>NZ_CP109449.1:0-4800000 GCF_035918215.1 Streptomyces sp. NBC_01474 | reverse complement strand
GCCCTGCTGCTGCTCGGTGTGCCAGGCACCGCGAAGACATGGGTCTCCGAGCATCTCGCGGCGGCCGTCAGCGGCGACTCGACGCTGCTCGTCCAGGGCACGGCGGGCACTCCCGAGGAGGCGATCCGGTACGGGTGGAACTACGCGCGGCTGCTCGCGCACGGCCCCAGCCGCGACGCCCTCGTGCCCAGCCCCGTCATGCGCGCCATGTCCGAGGGCATGACGGCCCGGGTCGAGGAGCTGACCCGCATCCCGGCCGACGTGCAGGACACGCTGATCACGATCCTGTCGGAAAAGACCTTGCCGATACCGGAGTTGGGCCAGGAGGTGCAGGCCGTCAGGGGCTTCAACCTGATCGCCACGGCGAACGACCGGGACCGGGGGGTCAACGACCTGTCGAGCGCGCTGCGCCGCCGCTTCAACACCGTGGTGCTTCCGCTGCCGGAGAGCGCCGAGGCGGAGGTCGACATCGTCTCGCGCCGCGTCGACCAGATCGGCCGCTCCCTCGACCTGCCGGCCGCTCCGGACGGTTCGGACGAGATCCGCCGCATTGTCACGGTCTTCCGCGAGCTGCGCGGCGGCGTCACCGAGGACGGGCGTACGAAGCTGAAGTCGCCGAGCGGCACGATGTCCACGGCCGAGGCGATCTCCGTCGTGACGAGCGGGCTCGCGCTGGCCGCCCACTTCGGGGACGGGGTGCTGCGGCCGTCGGACGTCGCGGCGGGCATTCTCGGCGCCGTCGTCCGTGACCCGGCCGCGGACCGCGTGATCTGGCAGGAGTACCTGGAGGCCGTGGTGCGTGAGCGGGACGGCTGGAAGGACTTCTACCGCGCGTGCCGTGAGGTGAGCGTATGAGCGAGCGGGGGAGGGGGCCGCTGCTGCTGGGGGTGCGGCATCACGGCCCCGGTTCGGCCAGGGCTGTGAGGGCCGCGCTGGACGCGGCCGGTCCGGGTGTCGTCCTGGTCGAGGGGCCGCCCGAGGCGGACGTCCTGGTGTCGCTCGCCGCCGACGAGGACATGGTGCCGCCGGTAGCGCTGCTGGCGCATGTCGTGGACGAGCCGGGGCGTTCCGCGTTCTGGCCGCTGGCCGAGTTCTCCCCGGAGTGGGTCGCGATCCGCTGGGCCCTGGAGCGGGACGTGCCGGTCCGTTTCATCGACCTGCCGGCGGCGCACAGCCTGGCCCTGAGCGCGCAGGCCGAGACGCCGGACGACCCCGAAGGGTTCGGGGAGCAGGGCGAGGACCAGAGCGGGGATGACGTCAGGGAGGCGATGCGTGTCGATCCGCTCGCCGTACTCGCCGAGACCGCGGGACACGACGACCCGGAGCGCTGGTGGGAGGACGTCGTCGAACACCGGGCCGGGGCGGGGGACGCGTTCGCGCCGTTCGAGGCGCTCGGCGAGGCGATGGGGGCGCTGCGGGAGGAGTACGGCGACGGGGGGCACGAGCGGGACCTCGTGCGGGAGGCCTACATGCGCCTTCAGCTGCGCGCCGCGCAGAAGGAGTTCGCGGACGGGGTCGCGGTGGTGTGCGGTGCGTGGCACGTTCCGGCGCTGCGCGTGAAGACGACCGTCGCCGCAGACCGGGCCGTCCTCAAGGGCCTGCCCAAGGCCAAGGTCGACATGACCTGGGTGCCCTGGACGCACCGACGTCTCGCGCGGGCCGGGGGATACGGAGCGGGCATCGACTCGCCCGGCTGGTACGGGCATCTGTTCAGCGCCCCGGACCGGCCCGTCGAACGCTGGATGACCAAGGTCGCCGGGCTGTTCAGGGACGAGGACAGGATCGTGTCGTCGGCACACGTCATCGAGGCGGTGCGGCTGGCCGAGACGCTCGCCGCGATGCGGGGCCGTCCGCTGGCCGGGCTGACCGAGACGACGGACGCGATCCGCGCCGTGATGTGCGAGGGGTCGGACGTCCCCCTGTCGCTCGTCCACGACAAGCTCGTCGTGGGGGACGTGCTCGGCGAGGTTCCGGACGCGGCGCCCGCCGTGCCGCTGCAGCGCGACCTCACACGGCTCCAGCGCTCCCTGCGGTTCAAACCGGAGGCGCTGGAGCGGGAGTTGGAGCTCGACCTGCGCAAGGAGACCGACGCGGCGCGCAGCCGGCTCCTGCACCGGCTCCGCCTCCTCGACGTCGGCTGGGGCGAGCCGGCACGGTCCCTGCGCGCCTCCACCGGCACGTTCCGGGAGACCTGGCGGCTGCGTTGGGAACCCGAGCTGTCCGTGCGTGTCGCCGAGGCGGGGGTCTGGGGCACGACCGTGCTCTCGGCCGCCACCGCCAGAGCCGAGGCGGACGCGATCGGCGCACAGGCCCTCGCCGACGTCACGGCCCTCGCCGAGCGCTGCCTCCTCGCCGAACTGCCGGAAGCCCTCCCGGTGGTGATGCGCATACTGGCCGACCGCGCCGCGATGGACGCGGACGTCGGCCATCTCGCCCAGGCTCTGCCCGCCCTCGTCCGCTCCCTGCGCTACGGCGATGTGCGAGGGACGGGCACCCAGGCATTGAGCGAGGTCGCGGCCGGTCTCGCCGAGCGCGTCTTCGTGGGCCTGCCGCCCGCGTGCGCGGGGCTCGACGGGGACGCCGCGGCCGAGATGCGCGGGCATGTGGACGCGGTCCACGCGGCGGTGGGGCTCCTGGAGGACGACGGGGCGGCCGGACACAGAGGCCGCTGGCACTCCGTGCTGCGGGTCCTCGCCGCACGCGACAGCGTCGCCGGCGTGATCCGGGGGCGGTGCGCGCGACTGCTCCTCGACGACGGACAGCTGGCCGAGGGCGAGGCCGCGCGGCTGATGGGGCTCGCCCTCTCACCCGGCACCGGGCCCGCCGAGGCCGCCGCCTGGATCGAGGGGTTCGTCGGCGGCGGCTCCGGCGGCGGGCTGCTCCTCGTACACGACGAGCGGCTGCTCACGCTCGTCGACGATTGGCTGACGGGCGTCTCCGCCGACGCGTTCACGGACGTACTGCCGCTGCTGCGCCGCACCTTCTCCGCCTATGAATCCGGTGTGCGCCGCACACTGGGCGAGCTGGTGCGGCGCGGGCCCGCGGGGGCGGGACCCACAGCGACCGTGGGCACGGCACCGCCGGGGTTCGCGCCCGGCCTCGACCAGGCGCGCGCGGACGCGGTGCTGCCCGTGGTGCGGCTGCTGCTCGGCACGGACGACGCGGACGCCGACGCCACATCCGGCTCCGGCTCCGGCTCCAGTTCCGGCTCCGGCCGGGGTGACAACGACCTTGTGGGGGTGGCCTGATGGCGGTCGACCAGGTTGACGAGCTCAGCGGGGGAGCCCGGGACGAGCGGATGCGGCGCTGGCGGCTCGTGCTCGGCGGGGGCGAGGCTGACGGCACCGGCTGCGCGCTCGGCGGTCAGGACGCGGCGATGGACGGCGCCCTGACCGCGCTCTACGGGGGAGGGGACAAGAAGGAGGGGCGGGGGCGCGACCGTTCGGCCGGCCTCGGGGCGTCCGCGCCGTCCGTGGCGCGCTGGCTCGGCGACATCCGGACGTACTTCCCGTCCTCCGTCGTCCAGGTCATGCAGCGCGACGCCATCGACCGCCTAGGCCTGTCCGCGCTGCTGCTCGAACCGGAGATGCTGGAAGCGGTCGACGCAGACGTGCACCTCGTCGGCACGCTGCTCTCCCTCAACAAGGCGATGCCGGAGACGACGAAGGAGACCGCACGCGCCGTCGTGCGCAAGGTCGTCGAGGACCTGGAGAAGCGCCTCGTCACGCGGACCCGCGCGACGCTCACCGGCGCGCTCGACCGCAGCGCCCGTATCAACAGGCCCCGCCACCACGACATCGACTGGAACCGCACGATCGCGGCCAACCTCAAGAACTATCTGCCGGAGTACCGAACGGTCGTCCCCGAGCGGCTCATCGGATACGGCCGCGCGTCCCAGTCGGTGAAGAAGGAGGTCATTCTCTGCATCGACCAGTCGGGCTCGATGGCGGCGTCCGTCGTCTACGCCTCCGTGTTCGGCGCCGTGCTCGCCTCGATGCGGTCCATCAACACGAGGCTCGTCGTGTTCGACACGGCCGTCGTCGACCTCACCGATCAGCTCGACGACCCGGTCGACGTCCTGTTCGGCACGCAGCTCGGCGGCGGCACCGACATCAACAGAGCACTCGCGTACTGCCAGTCGCAGATCACCCGCCCCGCCGAGACCGTCGTCGTCCTCATCAGTGACCTCTACGAAGGCGGCATCCGGAACGAGATGCTGAAGCGGGTCGCCGCGATGAAGGCGTCGGGAGTGCAGTTCGTCACGTTGCTCGCACTGTCCGACGAGGGGGCACCCGCATACGACAGGGAGCACGCGGCGGCGCTCGCGGCCTTGGGAGCACCGGCCTTCGCGTGCACTCCGGATCTCTTCCCGGAGGTGATGGCGGCGGCGATCGAGAAGCGGCCGCTGCCGATACCGGACGCCGGGAACCCGGCGAACGGGAAGTCGTAAATCCGGACATGACTACCCATCGGTAACAGGGGGCTTGCGCAACCTCGGGCGTCCCGTGCAAGGATCGGCGCGGCTGTCCTCGTCCCCGCGCCCACGCGTCCCGCGTCCCCGCGCCCCTCGTACGGGAGGGTTCCCCCACCTTGACTTCCCCGATCGCTCTGCCTGTTGCCGCTCCGCGCGTCGTGCGCGCAGCGGCCGGGCGGCGTGCGCTGAACGTGGCGCTCCGGGTGATGTTCCTTGCGGGCGGCCTGATCGTGCTGGGCCTGCTGTGCGGGGGAAGGGCGCAGGCGGCGGGAGGAGTTCTGCCGCCGACCGAGGCTGCTGGTGAGCAGGCGGTTCACGCAACCGCTCACGCGCCGGTTCACGCATCCGCTCACGCGCCGGTTCACGCATCCGCTCACGTGCCGGTTCACGCATCCGTCCCCGCGCGGGCGGCACACCACACGCCTCCCGCCACCGGTTCCCGAGCAGTCGGGACCGTGCGGGAGCAAGCCGTGGAGCCCGTCAGGAAGCGCGTGGTCGAGCCGGTCCGGACCCGCGTGGCCGAGCCGGCCCGAACCCAGGTCGCCGCACCCGTCGTACGAGAAGTACGCGAAGCGCGGGGAAGGGTCCGGGACGCCGTACGGGAAGAGGTCCGGGAAGTGGGTGAGTTCGCCGGAGGGATCGTCGGCGAGCTCGCCGACGAGGCTCCGCCGCGGTTCCTGCCCGCACCGCCGTCGATGCCGGGCCTGCCCGGCATCCCGGGCCGGCCCGGCGAACCCGGCACCCCCGGTCCGGCAGGGGACGGCGCCCACGCGGCACCGGCTCCGAGCGCCGGAACCCATGCGGCCGCCGGGCACGGTGATGCCGCGCGGACCGACAAGCGAGAGGCAGCCGAAGCCGTCGGCGACGTGTTCGTCCCGGCGGGCGCCAACCCCGTACCCGCAGGGACTTCGGCCACGAAGGCGGCCGGAATCTCGACTCCCGCCCCCGCGTTCCCCAGTGGCAGCGCGGTCGGCCAGTCGGCGGGGGACGGCAGTTCGACGCGGCACTCCGATCTCGCCGCGGCAGCCTTCGGCAGCGGCGCTACGGCCCGGCTGCTGCCCGGGGCGACGGCGTCCTACCACGCCGCGCCCACCCGCGACAGGCACCGAGACATCCCCGAATTCCCCGGCTAGGGCAGCCCGTTCCCCGCACGTGACCTGCCGCGCGGGGGCGGCACAGGTCTGCCCGCCGACCGGACCACTCCGGCCGGATGCCGCCGGCCCACCGCTGGACCACTCCAGCGCGGGACCGGAATCCAGAATTCGAAGGATCTGACGCAAGCATGAACAAGAACATCCGCCGTTCCATCGTGATAGCCGCCGGCGTCTCCGGTGCGTGGGCGCTCGGCTCCGCCGTCGCCAGCGCCGACGAAATGCCCGCCCACTCCGTGGCGGTGCCGGACCTGGCCGGTGACGTGGTCGCCGATGTACAGGGCACGGTCTCCCACGTCCAGGGCACCGTCGACGACGTCACCCACGGCACCGTCGGCTCGGTCACCGGCAAGGCCCAGGACACCGTGGCGGGCGTGACCGGCCAGGGCCGGACGACCGCGTCCGGCGCCACCTCCACCGTCTCCGGAACGGTCTCCGGCACCGCCGCCAAGGCCGCTCCCCAGGCCGGTACCGCTGTCACCGGCGCCCAGGGCACCGTCCGGCACGCCGACGCCCGGGTCGAGGCCGTCGCCGCGCACGCCAAGCAGCAGGCCCGCACCTACGTCGAGGGCGTCACCACGGTCGCCGACACCGCCCGCACCGTCGCCGCCCGCGCCGCGCACGCCCACACCGCCGGGGTCCCGAACGTGTCGGCCGGCGCCGTCGCGCAGAACGCCGGCGACCGGGCCGCAGCCGCCCAGGACGGCGCCACCCAGGAGATCGACTACCTGTTCGGCCCCCTGTCCGCGTTCGCCCCCGACGTCGACCGCACGGTGACCGGCGCGCAGGGCCAGGTCCAGGGCGCCACCGCCCAGGTCCAGGGCATCGCGGCCCAGGCGTACGGCACCGCGGCGCAGGTCCCGGGCTACGCCCAGAACGTCCCGGCCACCGCCTCCGGCGCCGTGGGCGGAGTGACGACCGCCGCCGGTCCCGTCGTCGACGAGACCTCGGCCGCGGTACTTCCCCCCATCGCCGCGACCGCCGTGCACGGCGTGGTCCCGGTCGCCGGACAGGCCGTCGGCGACGTCGGCACGCTCGCGGGCGGCGCGGTCGGCGACGTGACGCCGTTCGCCGGTGGCGTCGTCGGCCACGTCACGCCGTTCGCGGACGGGGTCGTGGGCCAGGTCCAGCCCTTCGCGCAGTCGGTCGTCGCGGAGGACGTGACGCCGTTCACGGGCGGTGTCGTCGGCGCGGTCCAGCCCCTCGTGCAGGCCGTGTACGACCAGGTGCAGCCGGTCGTGCAGGGCGTCGGCGGCAGCGCGACGTACCTGGCGCAGGGCGTCGTGGGCGACGTCGCGCCGTTCGCCGGTGGTGTGGTCGGCGACGTGACGCCGTTCGTCGGCGGGGTCGTCGGCGAGGTCTCGCCGTTCGCACAGGACCTGACCGGCACGGTCGGCGCCGACGCGCAGCCGCTCGCCGGGAACGCGGTCCAGGGCGTCCAGGGTGTGGCCGCCTCGGTCGCCCCCAGCTACCTGACGAACGCCACGGACGCCGCCGCCAACGGCATCGGCATCTGAGGTTCCGCAACTGAGAAGTCCGCCTCCGCAACCGAGGAACGCGTCGGCGGACTGAAGTCGGCGGACTGAATACGTCGTCTGCGGGCAACCGGGGACCGGAGTGACAGGCCGGGCCCGGCCCGGCAGATGGCGGCGGGTGGTCCTCATTGGGGTGAGGATCACCCGCCCGGGCCCTTCCCGGTCCGGCGGCAGGGCTCTCCAGGTCCTCCCACCGGGTCTTTCAGGGGCTCTCAGGGGCCCCACCGGGCGCACCCCAGGCCGGTGGGGCCCCGCTCTGTGACTGTTATCACCGCTCAGGTGTGATCTGCGATTTAGGGACCCCGGGCGAGCGGCGATAACCTGCGGGACGGACATGCCGCGTACCGGACTCCGTCCTACGCCTCCCTTGTGACAGCGCAGTCACGTTGCCCTTCGCGGCACGCCCACGCAGACAGCTGACCACAAAGCAGCGAGATCGCAGCGAGATCACGGAAAAGGGACGGACGCGCGTGGACCTGTTCGAGTACCAGGCGAGGGACCTCTTCGCCAAGCACGGTGTACCGGTGCTGGCCGGTGAAGTCATCGACACGCCTGAGGCGGCGCGCGAGGCCACCGAGCGACTGGGCGGCAAGTCGGTCGTCAAGGCGCAGGTGAAGGTCGGCGGCCGTGGCAAGGCAGGCGGCGTCAAGCTCGCCGCCACCCCGGACGAGGCCGTCGCCCGCGCGACGGACATCCTCGGGATGGACATCAAGGGCCACACGGTCCACAAGGTGATGATCGCCGAGACGGCTCCGGAGATCCTCGAGGAGTACTACGTCTCGTACCTCCTCGACCGCACCAACCGCACCTTCCTCGCCATGGCGTCCGTCCAGGGCGGCGTGGAGATCGAGGTCGTCGCGGAGGAGAACCCCGACGCCCTCGCGAAGGTGCCGGTCGACGCCAACGAGGGTGTCTCCAAGGAGAAGGCCCAGGAGATCGTCGCCAAGGCGAAGTTCCCGGCCGAGGTCGCCGACCAGGTCGCCGACATCCTGGTGACGCTGTGGGACACCTTCATCAAGGAGGACGCCCTCCTCGTCGAGGTGAACCCGCTCGCCAAGGTCGCCTCCGGCAAGGTCATCGCCCTTGACGGCAAGGTCTCGCTCGACGAGAACGCGGACTTCCGCCAGCCCGACCACGAGGCGCTCGAGGACAAGGACGCAGCCAACCCGCTCGAGGCTGCCGCCAAGGCCAAGAACCTCAACTACGTCAAGCTCGACGGCGAGGTCGGCATCATCGGTAACGGTGCCGGTCTGGTCATGTCGACCCTGGACGTCGTCGCGTACGCCGGTGAGAACCACGGCAACGTGAAGCCGGCCAACTTCCTCGACATCGGTGGCGGCGCGTCCGCCCAGGTGATGGCGAACGGCCTGGAGATCATCCTCGGCGACCCGGACGTCAAGTCCGTCTTCGTCAACGTCTTCGGTGGCATCACCGCCTGCGACGAGGTCGCCAACGGCATCGTGCAGGCCCTGGCGCTCCTCGCCGACAAGGGCGAAGCGGTCACCAAGCCGTTGGTCGTGCGCCTCGACGGCAACAACGCGGAGCTCGGTCGCAAGATCCTGAGCGACGCCAACCACCCGCTCGTTCAGCGTGTGGACACCATGGACGGCGCGGCCGACAAGGCCGCCGAGCTCGCCGCGGCTGCGAAGTAAGGAAGAGGGACTCAGACCACCATGGCTATCTTCCTCACCAAGGACAGCAAGGTCATCGTCCAGGGCATGACCGGTGCCACGGGCATGAAGCACACCAAGCTCATGCTCGGTGACGGCACGAACATCGTCGGCGGCGTGAACCCGCGCAAGGCCGGCACCAAGGTCGACTTCGACGGCACCGAGGTCCCGGTCTTCGGGACGGTCAAGGAGGCCATGGAGGCGACGGGCGCCAACGTGTCCGTCCTCTTCGTGCCGCCGGCCTTCTCCAAGGCCGCCGTCGTCGAGGCGATCGACGCGGAGATCCCCCTCGCCGTCGTCATCACCGAGGGCATCGCCGTCCACGACTCCGCCGCCTTCTGGGCGTACGCGAAGTCGAAGGGCAACAAGACCCGCATCATCGGCCCGAACTGCCCCGGTCTCATCACCCCGGGCCAGTCGAACGCCGGCATCATCCCGGGCGACATCACGAAGCCGGGACGCATCGGCCTGGTCTCGAAGTCCGGCACGCTGACGTACCAGATGATGTACGAGCTCCGTGACCTCGGCTTCTCGTCGGCCGTCGGCATCGGTGGCGACCCGGTCATCGGTACGACGCACATCGACGCCCTCGAGGCGTTCGAGGCCGACCCCGACACCGACCTGATCGTCATGATCGGTGAGATCGGCGGCGACGCCGAGGAGCGTGCGGCCGACTACATCGCCAAGCACGTCACCAAGCCGGTCGTCGGCTACGTCGCGGGCTTCACCGCCCCCGAGGGCAAGACGATGGGTCACGCGGGCGCGATCGTGTCCGGCTCTTCTGGCACCGCACAGGCCAAGAAGGAGGCCCTCGAGGCCGCCGGCGTGAAGGTCGGCAAGACGCCGACCGAGACGGCCAAGCTGGCGCGCGAGCTGCTCTCGTAGTTCCGCCACCTGCCTGACATCAGTGGGCCCGCACCCTTCCGGGGGTGCGGGCCCACTGTCGTTCGTGCGTGCGGGAAGCCCGTGCGGGAAGCCCGTGGGGGCTCAGTCGACCTCGGGGGCGAGGCGGGACGGGCCGCTCTTTGCCTCCTTGTGCAGCTTGTCGCGCAGCTTCTTGTCCGTGCGCGTGAGCGGTCCCGGCCCCGTCCGCGGCGGTACGCCGCTGATCATGGCGCCGGGGGCGGGGACGGGTTCGTAGCGGGTCGGGGCGGTGTGCAGCGTGAGGGCCGTCGCGCCGATGATCAGGACGGTGAAGGCGATGGCCGAACGGGTCCAGAACTGGGTCCGGCGCTCGCCGTCCGTGCGGACGAGGGTCGACTTGGGGGCCTGGAGCTTCTCGGCGCCCGCGAGTTCGGTCAGGCGCAGGTGGAGCTGGTCGGGCACGGCGAGGCCGGGCAGCTGCTCGGCGACGGCCTCCCGCGCGTGGAGCAGCCGCTGCGCCGCCGCGGGCGTGGTGGCCTCCGTCTCGGCCGCGGTCTCGGGCAGATCGAGCCCGACCCCGTCGTACAGGAGCAGCGTGCGGCGGTACGAGGTCGGCAGGCTCAGGAGTACGTCGAGCAGCGCGCGGTCGTCGGCGTCGGCGGGCGGCGCCTCGGGGTGCCGGTGACTCGGGCGGAGCCGGTGCCAGGGCGACATGGCGTACTCGTACGCGGCGGCCCTGACCCAGCCGGCGGGATCGCGGTCCACGGCGACCTCGGGCCAGCGCTGCCAGGCGAGCTGGAAGGCGCGCTCCACGGACTCCTTGGCGAGGGTGCGGCGGCCGGTGAGGAGGTAGGCCTGGCGGACCAGGCCGGGGGCCGCGTAGGCGTAGAGCCGGTCGAAGGCCTCCGTGGCGTCTTTCGGGGACGCCGCCGGGCCGGGGCTCTCGCCCGCTGCGGCGTTGGCCGCGGGCCGCACCCACCCTCCGCCGCGCTCCTGGCCCCGGTCGAGCGGGGCGGAGTCCCAGCGTCCGACGGATCGTCTGCTCCGGACGGGCGTCGCCGTGGCGGTGGCCGCGGCCTTGGCGGCCGGCGCTTGTCCCTCCGCCTCGACGCTCGTCAGGAGCTTCGCGTAGGTCTCCCTCTTGTGGCCCCTCGGGGTGCTGCGTCCGGATTCCCATGCGCGGACCGTTTCGCAGGTGACGCCTACTTTCGCGGCGACCTGAGCCAGGGTCAGCGACTTCGACTCGCGGAGCCTACGGCGCTCCTTGGGGGTCGGCAGCGGGGAGGCAGGGCTCTGTGTCATAGGGAACTCAACACACCCTTTCGCATGAAAAACTACATAAACGTATCTTGTGCGACACATCCAGTCTTCGCCTGTTACGCGACTAAAGCGTGTGTCATTGGGAGCATGGCCCGCGTGACCCAAATGACCGACCGTGGCCCGTCGTTGCCGCTCCTGCTCTCCCGCGTGCGTGACCGCCCTCCGGGGCCTGCCGTCTGCTTCTTCGGCGGGGTCCTCGCGGCCGGGCTCGGGCTCGGCTCGTCCGCCGTGCTCGTCATGGTGCTGTGGATCAGTTCGCCCTATCCGGACAGTGGTCCCGGCGGTGCTCTGCACGCCGCCGCCGCGCTGTGGCTGCTCGCGCACGGCGCCGAGGTCATCAGGACGGACACGCTCTCCGGGACCCCGGCGCCGATCGGTGTCGCGCCACTGCTCCTTCTGGTGCTTCCGGTGTGGCTGCTGCACCGTGCGGCGCGTGACGCGGTGGAGGGCGAGGACGACGGGGACGCCCCGCAGATGGCCTGGTGGACAGCGTGGTGCGGGGTCGTGGCCGGGTACCTGCTGGTGGGCGGCGGCGCCGCGTTCTACGCGTCGGGCGGTGAACTGCGGCCGTCCTGGCCGAGCGTCACCGCGCATCTGACGGTCGTCGCCGTGGCCGCCGCGGGCGCCGGGATCTGGACGGCCTACGGTCGCCCGCGCACCCCGCTGCCCGCACTCCTGCGCCATCGTCTCGACGCTCTCCCGGACGGCAGGCGCGAGGCGTTCGTACGACGTCTGCTGCCGGTCGCCGCGCGCGCCGCGGCCGCCGGGGCGCTCGTGCTCGTGGCGGGCGGCGCGCTGGTCGTCGCGGCGTCGACGGTGTGGCACATGGGGGCGGTGCGGCATTCGTTCGAGCAGATGACGGGCGTGTGGTCGGGACGGCTCGCGGTGCTTCTGCTGGCCGCCGCGCTGGTACCGAACGCGGCGGTGTGGGGCGCTGCGTACGCGCTCGGGCCCGGCTTCGCGCTCGGCGGGGGAAACGTGGTCGGGCCGCTCGGGGTGTCGTCAGGGCCGCTGCTCCCTGCGTTCCCGCTGCTCGCGGTGGTGCCGGAGCCGGGTCCCGGGTCGCCGCTCACCTGGTCGGCGGGGGCGGTGCCGGTCGTGGCCGGCCTGACGGTGGCGTGGTTCGTGGCGGGGGCGGCGGCGCCCCGGCACGGGGAGCGGGGCGAGGCCTGGTCGCCGGCGAGCACGGCGATGGCGGCGGCCGTCGCGGCGGTGCTGTGCGGGCTGCTCTTCGCGGGGCTCGCGGTGGCGGCCGGCGGGCCGATGGGCGTCGCGAGGCTCGCGGAGTTCGGGCCCGTGGGGTGGCTGACAGGGCTCGCGGCGGCGGGGTGGACGGCGCTGGTGGGGATGCCGGTGGCGGTGGGACTTCGGGCCCGGCGGGTCAGGGTGCCGCGCGACGAGCAGGTCGGTGAGCCGTTCGAGGGGCGGGCCGGGGAATCGCTCGAGGGGCGGGCCCCGTCGTGGTGGCGGCGCCCCCGGATCCCGTCGCCGAAGAGCTGGCTGCCGCGTCGGAGTCAGGAGGGGGCGACTCAGGCCGGGCAGGCGGAGTCGGACGACGCCGCGTTCGAGCCGTACGACTTCTTCCCCGCGGACCCGTTCTCCGCGGACCCCTTCCCGAACGGGCTCTGGCCGGACGAGGCCACGAGGGAAGCGCGCTGGGCAGCGCTCAAGGAGGCGTCGGACACGAGCAGGGACACGGACCCGGACGACGGCGCCGGTGAGAGCGGAGGCGCGGCCCCCGAAGAACGGCCGGACCCGTCCTAGGGCCTCTCGTTTGGATCATGCTGGGCTCGCGGGGTCTGTATCTGCGGCGGTGTCGTCAGTTGCCCGACTCCCCCAAGCTCTCGGCTGCGCTCGAGCAGGGGGACCCCCATCGCATCGGCGCCTTCCTCCGCTTTGCAGCCGCACGCACCAGACCCCGCTCCCTGAACCAGCCTGATCCGAACGAAAGGACCCTAGTCGCGCGTGCCGAGCAGCGTGCGCAGTTCCTTCGGGAGCTTGTCGTTGCACGCCTTCTGGGACGCGCTGGTCAGCGCGTCGTTCACGCACGTGTAGTAGTCGCTGTAGACCAGCTGTGCCGTGAACGTGGCGGCGACCAGTGCCAGGGCGAGGGAGCCGGTGACCAGGCCGCTGACGGCCGCCGTGGTCTGCGGTCTCGATCCGGTGGCGGGACCCGTGGGGGCCGGAGCGTCCGGGTTCGGCTTGCGGGGCTTGGCGCGCAGGGCACTGATGCCCCAGTACAGGGCGAGCGCGCCGAGCAGGAGCGCCACGTAAGGCCAGCTGAACAGGGCGAAGAAGAAGCCCCACATGCCGGAGAGCAGGGCGTAGCGCGCGCGGCGCTGGGCCGGGTCCGCCGGGTCCCAGCGCATACCGGAGCCGGGGCCCTGGGGGCCTTCGGGTCCGCCCTGGCCGCCGGGTCCGCCGCCCTGGCCGGGGCGGTCGCCGAAGCCCCCGCCCTGGGCGCGGCCCGGCTGCCGGTCGCTCCACTGGCCGCCCCACGGGTTCCGGTCCCCGCCCGACCCGTCGCCCCGCCCGTCCTGGCCGCCCTCGGGGCGGCGCGGCTGCCACGGGCGGTCGGGCGAGCCCTCGGGCGGCGGCGCGAACGGGTTGTCGTCCTTGGAGGGCTTGGAGAGCTTGGACGACTCGGGGGACTCAGGGGACTTCTTGGGGGAATCCGCGGACTTGGGTGGTGTGTCCTGGGGCGGAGGAGGCGTGGGACGGCCTTCGCGCAGCAGGGTCGAGCCGGCGGGCAGCAGCGGCAGGCGGAGGCTTCGGTCCGGCATCAGGTGTGCGTCTTCCCCTAGGTCGATCGTGGCGCGGCTGCGGGCGAGCCCGTCCTGAAGTGAACGTCCCGCGAGCGGGCGGCGTTCCTTCGGTCGGCGAATCCGCCACAGACGCTACCTTCCGGCCGCGCCCCCGTCCCGTGGGGGCCGCTCCATGTGCCGGTATCGTTGCTGACGGTCGACCGCTTCGTAGAGTTCCCCGTATCGGGAACCATGAAGCCTTTGTGCGACCCTACAAACGCACTCCCGAGAAAGGCCCTCGCTGTGGCCAAGCGGCTCGTCGTGCTGGTCTCCGGATCAGGCACGAATCTGCAGGCTCTGCTCGACGCCCTCGCGGCCGAGGGCGCGGAGGGATACGGCGCCGAGATCGTGGCCGTCGGCGCCGACCGTGACTCCATCGCCGGCCTCGAGCGCGCCGAGCGCGCCGGGCTGCCCACCTTCGTCTGCCGGGTGAAGGACTTCGCCACCCGCGAGGAGTGGGACCGGGCGCTCGCCGAGGCCACGGCGGCGTACGAGCCGGACCTCGTGGTCTCGGCCGGGTTCATGAAGATCGTGGGCAAGGAGTTCCTCGCCCGGTTCGGCGGGCGGTTCGTGAACACGCACCCCGCCCTGCTCCCCAGTTTTCCCGGAGCCCATGGTGTGCGCGACGCGCTCGCGTACGGCGCCAAGGTCACCGGTTGCACCGTCCACTTCGTCGACGACGGCGTCGACACCGGCCCGATCATCGCTCAGGGCGTGGTCGAGGTCCGGGACGAGGACGACGCGAGCGCTCTGCACGAGCGCATCAAGGAAGTCGAGCGCAGGCTGCTCGTCGATGTCGTGGGGCGTCTGGCCCGCAACGGCTATCGCATTGAGGGACGAAAGGTAGTTATCCAGTGACCGCCGAGAGCAACAAGCGGCCCATTCGCCGGGCGCTCGTCAGCGTCTACGACAAGACCGGTCTGGAAGACCTCGCGCGCGGGCTGCACGAGGCGGGCGTGGAGCTGGTGTCGACCGGCTCGACCGCTGCGAAGATCGCCGCCGCCGGGGTTCCCGTCACCAAGGTCGAGGAGCTCACGGGCTTCCCCGAGTGCCTCGACGGGCGCGTCAAGACGCTGCACCCGAAGATCCACGCGGGCATCCTCGCCGACCTGCGCCTGGAGGACCACCAGCGCCAGCTGGCCGAGCTCGGCGTGGAGCCCTTCCAGCTCGTCGTCGTGAACCTGTACCCCTTCAAGGAGACCGTCGCCTCGGGCGCCACTCCCGACGAGTGTGTCGAGCAGATCGACATCGGCGGCCCCTCGATGGTGCGTGCCGCCGCCAAGAACCACCCGTCGGTGGCCGTCGTCACCAGCCCTGCCCGGTACGCCGACGTCCTCTCGGCCGTCCGCGACGGCGGCTTCGACCTGACCGCCCGCAAGCGTCTCGCCGGTGAGGCCTTCCAGCACACGGCGGCGTACGACGTCGCGGTGGCCTCCTGGTTCGCCGACGGCTACGCGGCTGCCGACGAGAGCGGCTTCCCCGAGTTCCTGGGCGCGACGTACGGGCGCAAGAACGTCCTGCGCTACGGCGAAAACCCGCACCAGGGTGCCGCCCTCTACGTCGACGGCACCGGCGGTCTCGCCGAGGCCGAGCAGCTGCACGGCAAGGAGATGTCGTACAACAACTACACGGACACGGACGCCGCGCGCCGTGCCGCGTACGACCACGACGACCCGTGCGTCGCGATCATCAAGCACGCCAACCCGTGCGGCGTCGCGGTCGCGTCGAGCGTCGCCGAGGCGCACCGCAAGGCGCACGCCTGTGACCCGGTCTCCGCGTACGGCGGTGTGATCGCCGTGAACCGTCCGGTCACCAAGGAGATGGCCGAGCAGGTCGCGGAGATCTTCACCGAGGTCATCGTCGCGCCCGAGTACGAGGACGGCGCGCTCGAGGCCCTCACCAAGAAGAAGAACATCCGCGTGCTGCGCGCCCACCGGGGCCCGTCGGCGGTCGTCGAGACGAAGCAGATCGACGGCGGCGCGCTCCTCCAGGTCACCGACCGCGTCCAGGCCGACGGCGACAACCCGTCGAGCTGGACCCTCGCCACGGGTGACGCGCTGTCCCCGGGCGAGCTCGACGAGCTGGCGTTCGCCTGGAAGGCGTGCCGCGCGGTGAAGAGCAACGCGATCCTGCTGGCCAAGGACGGCGCCTCGGTCGGCGTCGGCATGGGCCAGGTCAACCGCGTCGACTCCTGCAAGCTGGCCGTGGAGCGCGCGGGCGCGGAGCGGGCGCGAGGCTCCTTCGCCGCGTCGGACGCGTTCTTCCCGTTCCCGGACGGGCCGCAGATCCTGATCGACGCCGGTGTGAAGGCGATCGTCCAGCCCGGCGGTTCCATCCGTGACGAGCAGGTCATCGAGGCCGCGAAGAAGGCGGGCGTGACGATGTACTTCACCGGCACGCGCCACTTCTTCCACTGAGACTCACCGGGACTCACTGAGTCGCGCTGAGCGACACACGACCGCGGGCCGTGCCTTCCCTTGTGAAGGCACGGCCCGCGGTCTGAACTGCGCGTCTTTGCACGGTGGTTCGGTCGGCGGCGGCACGACGACGATGCCGCACAAAAGGTCCGTCCCCCCGCCGGACGATCCGACCGAGCAGGGGTACGGCGAAGGGCCGCGCTCCCCTTGTGACGGGAGAGAGCGGCCCTTACGGGTGAAGGATGGGAAACCCTGGTTCGCCGCGAACTCGATCAGTAGCGCGGGCGGTTGAACCAGGCCGACGCCTGCGAGTTCACCATGGCGGCCATGATGATGCCGCCGATGGCCAGCGCGATGAGGGCGCTGAACACGCCGCTGCTTGTGCCGGACGCGATGTTGACGATGCCGCCGAGGATGATCAACGACGCGTACACGATGGTGGTGACACGCACGCCACTGCCGCCCGTGCTGAACTTCACGGCCAAAATGATGCCGAGCACCGCGAGGATGATCAGGATGGCAACGAAGACGAAACCGAGGCCTGCGAGGCCGCTGGTCTTGTCACCGACGCCCGCGCTGCTGGACACGTCCTGTGCGGCACCGACAAGGAGTCCCACGGCGATTGCAGCGATGATCTGCAGGCCGGACATGATGTAGATGAGGACGCGAGCCGTGGTCATCAGGCCCGGCATCGTCATGGGCATCACATTGCCGCCGGGGTACGCGGGCTGGCCCTGCGGGTAGCCGTAGCCGGGCTGCTGGGGCTGCTGCGGGGGCTGGCCCTGCGGGTAGCCGTAGCCGGGCTGGCCCTGGGGCGCCTGCGGCGGGTAGCCGGGCTGCTGACCCTGCGGCGGACCGTAGGGGTTGTTCGGGTCGCCGAAACTCATGGCTTTTTCCTCCGTTGCCTTAGTGCGGGGACAACGCGCGGCACCAAGTGGAGGAAAGGTCTACAGAGCGGTCGTCCCCCCGGTACTGCCCGCGGCACTGTTGCCGCTCATGGTTCTTTAGGTGACGCTTATTTGTCCAGCCGCATTCCGTATGCGTTGTGGAAGTGCAACAACGGTGATCAAGCTGGGACGCCCGGATTGGAACCGGGGCGGTCCCATCCGCGAAGATGGGGGCATGACCGCCCAGATTCTCGATGGCAAGGCCACCGCAGCCACGATCAAGTCCGATCTGTCCGCCCGTGTGGCGGCCCTGAGGGAGAAGGGCGTCACGCCCGGCCTCGGCACCGTCCTGGTCGGTGAGGACCCGGGCAGCCAGAAGTACGTCGCGGGCAAGCACCGCGACTGCGCCCAGGTCGGCATCGCCTCCATCCAGCGCCACCTGCCGGCCACCGCCACGCAGGAGGAGATCGAGGCGGTCGTCCGCGAGCTCAACGAGGACCCCGCCTGCACCGGCTACATCGTCCAGCTCCCGCTGCCCAAGGGCATCGACGAGAACCGCATCCTGGAGCTGATGGACCCGGCCAAGGACGCGGACGGCCTGCACCCGATGAACCTCGGCCGCCTCGTCCTGAACGAGCCGGCGCCGCTGCCCTGCACCCCCTTCGGCATCATCACGCTGCTGCGCGAGCACGGCGTGGAGATCAACGGTGCGGAGGTCGTGGTCGTCGGCCGCGGCGTCACCATCGGCCGCCCGATGCCGCTGCTGCTCACCCGCAAGTCCGAGAACGCGACCGTCACCCAGTGCCACACCGGCACCCGTGACCTGGCCGCCCACCTCAAGCGCGCCGACATCGTCGTCGCCGCCGCGGGCGTCCCGCACCTGATCAAGCCCGAGGACATCAAGCCGGGCGCCGCCGTGCTCGACGTCGGCGTCTCGCGCGACGAGAACGGCAAGATCGTCGGCGATGTCCACCCGGGCGTCACCGAGGTCGCCGGGTGGATCTCCCCGAACCCGGGCGGCGTCGGCCCCATGACCCGTGCCCAGCTCCTCGTGAACGTCGTCGAGGCCGCCGAACGGAACGCGAACGGTGTCGGCTGACGCCGGCACCGGCACCCCGGAAGGCGCCGAGGGTGCGGTGTCGGCCCCGGGCGCCGATGGGGAGCCGGGGCGTGCCTCGCGCCGGTTCCCGCTCTTCACCAGGGACACCGCGCGCCCCGAGGGCGGTGGCCGCGCGGCGCCGGGCGACGCCCCGGCCCCGGCTCGGCAGTGGCCGATCCTCGCGGTGATATCGCTGGTGGGCGTCGGGCTGCTGCTCACCGCGTTCGACGTGTTCCGCGTCGGGACGCTGCTGATCGGCGTCGCCCTGATCGGCGGTGCGGTGCTGCGCTGGACGCTCCCGTCCGTGGGCATGCTCGCGGTGCGCTCCCGTTTCACCGACATGGTGACGTACGGGTTCCTGGGCGTCGTCATCGTGCTGCTCGCGCTGATGGTGCAACCGAATCCCTGGCTCGTCATCCCGTTCCTGAACGACACGCTGCACTTCACGATCAGCTGACGCCGGCAGCGCACGCACAAAGGCGGCGCCCGTCCTCTCCCCCGAGGGAGGACGGGCGCCGCCGGTCTTTGGGGGCCGGGTCGTCCACGTGGGCCTCACCCTCGCCGTGGAGATCTCCTCGCCGTGGTCATCAGAGTCATGGACGCGTCAGGTGTCCTTCAAGGTTGAGCGGGCCGCTGTGGCACGGAAGTGACCATTCCGCCACGGTGTGCGAGGACGGCAACGATCGGTCCGCCGGACGCTTCCCGTAATGGCCCATTCCTCCTGTGCCGAATTGTGTTGATGTATCGACAAGTTCGCGGATTTACCCGCTGTTGCCTCAACAGCGGGGTTAACGTGGGCAATCGGGACGGTCCGGGGCGACCTAGGCGCTGAGCTGGGGTGTTCGAGGTTCCGTGCGGGGGCGGGGGACCCGGTGGGACACTGGACCGCGGGCCTCCGGTCGTGCAACGGTGCACGCCGGTGGGCCGAACGCCGTCGAATGCCCCCGTGCGCCCCCGCCCCCGGAACTGACATCCTGGCTTCGCGCATCCCACTGGGTAGCCAGAGTGGGCCGGCGAGGCCAACGCCGGCGAGGCCAACGCCGGCCGGGGCCGGCGCGAGGGGTGCGGCGCGGCGCGGGGGATCAGGGCACGTACGGGGGGAATAGGGGGAAGCAATGCCTCGTTGGAGGGCGCTACCGGATGAACTCGACCCGCAGGTCAGGGAGTTCGCAAGCCAGCTCCGCAGGCTCGTCGACCGCAGCGGACTGAGCATCGCCGCGGTCGCGGACCGTACCGGGTACAGCAAGACGTCCTGGGAGCGGTATCTGAACGGCCGGCTGCTCGCGCCCAAGCGCGCGATTGTGACCCTGGCCGAGGTGACGGGCACCAATCCGATCCATCTGACCACCATGTGGGAGCTCGCGGAGCGCGCCTGGAGCCGCTCCGAGATGCGTCACGACATGACGATGGAGGCGATACGGATCTCCCAGGCGCGCGCAGCGCTGGGGGAGTTCGGACCTACGGCCACGAAGACCGGCAAGAATGGCAGCGCGGGCGGCGGCGGCAGGACGGCGGCCAGGCCGTCCGGCGGCGGCGGCGCGACCGGCGTCGCGGGGCCCGCGGGCGTCGCACCGACCGTGCCGCCACAGGGGCAGGCTCCCCTGGCGGACTCGCTGCCGTACGGGAGCGAGAGGGAGCAGGGGCTCCGCCCGGGAGAGCGCGCCGGGGGAGGCGTGCCGTACGCGGACGGGGCGGGGGCCTACGCGGGCGGCGGAGGCCGCGGACCGGATGGGCAGCCAGGGACCGGCGGCGGTTCGCCGGACCGGCAGCGGCGCAGGCGCCGGCTGACGATGTTCCTCGCGGGCGTCGTGGGCGCGCTCGTCGTCGTCGCCGCGGCTGTGTACCTCACGGACGCGGGCAAGGGTGAGAAGGACGACGACGCGAAGCCGGAGGCGACGCCGACCAGCAGCGCCCCTGAGCTGCCCGCGGGAGTTCAGTGCAGCGGCAAGGACTGCACCGGCAAGGACCCCGAGGCGATGGGCTGCGGAGGCGAGTTCGCGCGGACCACGGACTCCGTGCTCGTCGGCCAGGCCAAGGTCGAGGTCCGCTACAGCAAGACGTGCGGGGCCGCGTGGGCGCGCATCACGCAGGCGGTGCCGGGCGACGAGGTCCGGATCCAGCAGGCCGGCACCACCGGTGTGCAGAAGGGCACGGTCAACGCGGACCTCGACGCGTACACCCCGATGGTGGCCGTCACGAAGGCGAGCGAGGCGAAGGCCTGCGCGACGCTGAAGGCCGGCCAGAAGGGGTGCACGCAGTAACGGCGGAGGCGTCGCGAAATTCCATGCGACATGGGGGGCATGCCTGCCCCGGTCCGGGGCAGGCGGAGCAGTACCCCCACGGGAGTAGTCACCGAGTGGCACCCCCACAGGCGGCCGTCTGCCCACCTCTCCCGAGCAGGCGGCCGCCTGCCGTTGCGTCACCTCTCGCGTCGCGACGCCTCTCCCGTCGCGTCGCCTCCCGCTGCGTGGAGTGGGTGGTCTGTGGGGCGGGCCACATGCACCCGGAGGTGCGGGGGGTCCGGGGCGCGATAGCCTGACGGCGGATCTCTTGATGCCGAGAGATCGATCAAAAAAAGCCCTGCTGTCATACGGAGAACGCCATGACCCGCACTCCCGTGAACGTCACCGTCACCGGCGCAGCCGGCCAGATCGGCTACGCACTGCTCTTCCGCATCGCCTCCGGCCAGCTGCTCGGCGCGGACGTGCCGGTCAACCTGCGCCTCCTGGAGATCACCCCGGCGCTCAAGGCCGCCGAGGGCACCGCCATGGAACTCGACGACTGCGCCTTCCCGCTGCTGCAGAACATCGAGATCTCGGACGACCCGAACGTCGCGTTCGACGGCGCCAACGTCGCCCTCCTCGTCGGCGCCCGCCCCCGCACCAAGGGCATGGAGCGCGGCGACCTGCTCTCCGCCAACGGCGGCATCTTCAAGCCGCAGGGCAAGGCGATCAACGACAACGCCGCGGACGACATCAAGGTCCTCGTCGTCGGCAACCCGGCCAACACGAACGCGCTCATCGCGCAGGCCGCCGCCCCGGACGTACCGGCCGACCGCTTCACGGCCATGACGCGTCTGGACCACAACCGCGCGCTCACGCAGCTCGCGAAGAAGACCGGCACGACGGTCGCGGACATCAAGCGCCTCACCATCTGGGGCAACCACTCCGCCACCCAGTACCCGGACATCTTCCAGGCGTCCGTCGCGGGCAAGCCGGCCATCGAGGCCATCGGCGGCGACGAGCAGTGGCTGGCCGACAACTTCATCCCGACCGTCGCCAAGCGCGGCGCCGCGATCATCGAGGCCCGTGGCGCGTCCTCGGCCGCCTCGGCCGCGAACGCCGCGATCGACCACGTCCACACGTGGGTCAACGGCACCGCCGAGGGCGACTGGACCTCCATGGGTATCCCGTCGGACGGCTCCTACGGCGTCCCGGAGGGCCTGATCTCCTCCTTCCCCGTCACCACCAAGGACGGCAAGTACGAGATCGTCCAGGGCCTGGACATCAACGAGTTCTCCCGCGCCCGCATCGACGCGTCGGTGAAGGAGCTCGAGGAGGAGCGCGCCGCGGTCCGCGAGCTCGGCCTCATCTGATCCACGCGTCCCGCAGGTACCCGTAGTCACCTGCACGCGGCCTTACCCGCGCCCCCGTCCGTCCGGTCGATCCGGAGGGGCGGGGGCGCGGTGTTTGTACCGGGCGTGTCCGTACCGGGCTTCTTGTGCCCGGCGTGTCCGTACGGGTCATGCCTGTACGAGGCATGTTTGTACAGGGCATGTACCCCGAGTAGCCGCGCCAGTGGTGACTTTTCGGACTTATTGGCCATGTATGCGGTGACGCAGACCACTTTCGGCCACGGGTTGTGCATGCTTTCCGATCCCCAGGGCAGGGGCTTCCGACGTCGCGGGCTCTTCGTGAAAAGGGAGTTCCGCGATGTTCAAGGGGGACTGTTCGGGAACGGAAGGCAAAACGGGACGTGTCTGAAAACCAGAGCATTTTCGTGGACGGAGAGTGGCGCAGCGCCGCCTCCGGGGCCACGCGCGAGATCCTCGACCCGGCGGATGCCCAGCCGTTCGCACTGATCGCCGAGGGCGGCACACAGGACGCGGACGCCGCGGTCGCCGCCGCCCGCCGCGCCTTCGACGAAGGAACGTGGCCGGCGACGCCCGTCGCCGAGCGCGCCGCTCTGCTGCGCCGCGTCGCCGATCTCCTCGTACGCGACCGGGAGAAGATCGGCCTGCTCGAGAGCCGCGACGCGGGCAAGACCGTCGAGGAAGGGCGCGTCGACGTCGACTGTGTCGCCGACGCCTTCCGGTACTTCGCCGATCTGGTCGTCGGAGAGGGCGGCGGACGTGTCGTCGACGCCGGGTCCGACGAGATCCACAGTGTCGTCGTGCACGAGCCCGTCGGCGTCTGCTCCCTGATCACGCCGTGGAACTATCCGCTCCTCCAGGCCAGTTGGAAGGTCGCCCCGGCCCTCGCCGCCGGAAACACCTTCGTCATCAAGCCGAGCGAGATCACGCCGCTGACCACCGTGGTCCTCATCGAGCTCCTGGCGGAGGCCGGTCTTCCCGCGGGCGTCGCCAACATCGTGACCGGCCCCGGCCACACCGTGGGCGCCCGGCTCGCCGAGCACCCGGACGTAGACCTCGTCTCCTTCACCGGCGGCCTGATCAGCGGCACGAAGGTCGCGCAGGCCGCGGCCGCCGACGTGAAGAAGATCGCCCTCGAACTGGGCGGCAAGAACCCGAACGTCGTCTTCGCCGACTCCTGCGAGACCGAGGAAGGCTTCGACACCGCCGTCGACCAGGCGCTGAACGCCGCCTTCATCCACAGCGGACAGGTCTGCTCCGCCGGCGCCCGGCTCATCGTCGAGGAGTCCGTGCGCGAGCGCTTCGTCGCCGAACTCGCCCGTCGCGCCGAGCGGATCAGGCTCGGCCGCGGCACCGAGGACGGCGTCGAGTGCGGCCCCCTCGTCTCCGCGCAGCAGCGCGACAAGACCGAGTCGTACGTGGCGTCGGCCCTCGCCGAGGGCGCCGTGCTGCGCAGCGGCGGCAAGCGGCCCGAGCCCAGCGAAGTACGGCCCGCCGACGGGTACTTCTACGAGCCGACCGTCCTCGACCAGTGCCACCGCGAGATGCGCGTCGTCCGCGAGGAGGTCTTCGGGCCCGTCCTGACGGTCGAGACGTTCCGCACCGAGGACGAGGCCGTCGCGCTCGCCAACGACACCGAGTACGGGCTCGCCGGAGCCGTCTGGACCGCCGACGCGGGCCGCGCGCGGCGCGTCGCCGGACGCCTTCGCCACGGCACCGTCTGGATCAACGACTTCCACCCCTACCTCCCGCAGGCGGAGTGGGGCGGCTTCGGCAAGAGCGGCATCGGCCGCGAGCTGGGTCCGGCCGGGCTCGCCGAGTACCGCGAGACCAAGCACGTCTACCAGAACCTGGCGCCGAAGCCCGTGCGCTGGTTCGCGGGCTGACCACCCACCCTTCGCACCGGGCTGACCACCCGTTTCTTTCGCGCTGGGCCGGCCGACCGCACTTCGCACTGCCCATTACGCGCAGAACCTTGGAGTTGACGCATGCCTGAGAAGTCCGTGAACACCTACGACTACGTCGTCGTCGGCGGCGGCACCGCCGGATCCGTCATAGCGTCCCGCCTCACCCAGAACCCCGACGTCACCGTCGCCGTCATCGAGGGCGGCCCGAGCGACATCGACCGCGACGACGTCCTGACCCTGCGCCGCTGGCTCGGCCTCCTCGGGGGCGACCTCGACTACGGCTACACCACCACCGAGCAGCCGCGGGGCAACTCGCACATCCTGCACAGCCGCGCCAAGGTGCTCGGTGGCTGCTCGTCGCACAACACGCTCATCTCGTTCAAGCCGCTGCCCGGCGACTGGGACGAGTGGGCCGCGGCCGGTGCCGAGGGCTGGGACCACAAGGCGATGGACCCGTACTTCGGCAAGCTGCGCAACAACATCGTGGCGGTCGACGAGAAGGACCGGAACGCGATCGCCCGCGACTTCGTCGACGCCGCGCAGACCGCCACGGGCGTGCCGCGCGTGGACGGCTTCAACAAGGCGCCGTTCAAGGACGGCGTCGGCTTCTTCGACCTCGCGTACCACCCGGAGAACAACAAGCGCTCCAGCGCCTCCGTCGCCTATCTGCACCCGCACATGGAGGCCGGTGACCGGCCCAACCTGACTCTCCTCCTGGAGACCTGGGCGTACCGGCTGGAGATGGACGGCACGCGGGCGCGGGGCGTCCACGTACGGACGAAGGACGGCGAGGAACTGCTCGTCGAGGCGCGGCGCGAGGTCGTCGTGTGCGCCGGCGCCGTCGACACGCCACGGCTGCTCATGCACTCCGGCATCGGGCCGAAGGCCGACCTGGAGAAGCTCGGGATTCCGGTCCTGCACGATCTGCCGGGCGTCGGCGAGAACCTGCTCGACCACCCCGAGTCCGTGATCGTGTGGGAGACGGACGGGCCGATCCCCGACAACTCCGCGATGGACAGCGACGCGGGCCTCTTCGTGCAGCGTGATCCGGAGGCGAGCGGGCCGGACCTGATGTTCCACTTCTACCAGATCCCGTTCACCGACAACCCGGAGCGCCTCGGCTACGTCAGGCCGGAGCACGGGGTGTCGATGACGCCGAACATCCCCAAGCCGCGCAGCCGCGGCCGCCTCTACCTGACCAGCGCGGACCCGGAGGAGAAGCCCGCCCTCGACTTCCGTTACTTCACGGACGAGGACGACCACGACGGCCGCACGCTGGTCGACGGCATCAGGATCGCGCGGGAGATCGCGAAGACCGAGCCGCTCGCCGGCTGGCTCAAGCGTGAGGTGTGCCCCGGGCCCGACGTCGTGGGCGACGAGGAACTCGGCGAGTACGCGCGCAAGGTCGCGCACACCGTCTACCACCCCGCCGGGACCTGTCGCATGGGTGCGAAGAATGATGAACTCGCCGTTGTGGACCCAGAGTTGAGGATCCGGGGCCTGGAAGCGATCCGCATTGCCGACGCGTCGGTCTTCCCGACGATGCCGGCGGTGAACCCGATGATCGGGGTGCTCATGGTCGGGGAGAAGTGTGCCGAGCTGCTGGGTGGTGATGCGTGATGAGTACGAACACGATGGCGAACGCTGAGGTGACGGACGCGCAGGCGGGATCGCCGGTGTTCTCCGTGAACAACCTGTGGAAGGTCTTCGGGCCGAAGGCCGACCGGGTGCCGGGTGACGCGGAGCTGGCCGCCCTGAGCGCCGCCGAACTGCGCGCCCGCACCGGGTGCACCGCCGCGGTCCGCGACGTCAGCTTCGACGTGCGCAGGGGCGAGGTCTTCGTCGTCATGGGCCTTTCCGGCTCCGGCAAGTCCACCCTCGTACGCTGCCTGACCCGGCTCATCGAGCCGACCTCCGGCGGCATATCCATCGACGGCGAGGACGTCCTCGGCATGGACAAGGGGCGCCTGCGCGAACTGCGCCGGCACCGCGCCGCCATGGTCTTCCAGCACTTCGGGCTCCTTCCGCACCGCACCGTGCTCGACAACGTCGCGTACGGCCTGGAGATCCAGGGCGTGGGCCGCGCCGAGCGGCGCGCCAAGGCGGCGGAGGTCGTCGCGAAGGTCGGCCTCGACGGCCTTGAGCAGCGGCGCCCCGGGCAGCTGTCCGGCGGTCAGCAGCAGCGTGTCGGGCTCGCGCGCGCCCTCGCGGTCGATCCCGAGGTGCTGCTGTTCGACGAGCCGTTCAGCGCCCTCGACCCGCTGATCCGCCGCGACATGCAGGAGGAGGTCATCCGGCTCCACCGCGAGGAGGGCCGGACCATGGTCTTCATCACGCACGACCTCAGCGAGGCGCTGCGGCTCGGCGACCGGATCGCGCTGATGCGTGACGGCCGGATCGTGCAGCTGGGCACGCCCGAGGAGATCGTGGGCTCGCCCGCCGACGACTACGTACGCGAGTTCGTCCGGGACGTGCCGCGCGAGCAGGTCATGACAGTCCGCCGCGCGATGCGGCCCGCCGACGCCGAAGAGGAGGGCCGCGGCCCGACCATCGCGCCCGGCGCGACCGTGTCGGAGGCGATCGAGGCGGTCGCCAGGACCGGGTTCGCGGTGCGGGTCATGGACGAGGGGCGCTGCCTGGGCGTCGTGGACCATGCGCGGCTGCTGGGTGTGGTGGCGGGGACGGACGGGTCCGCGATGGAGGGGTTCTCCGGCGAGGCGGACGAGGCCGGGACTGACGCTTCCGGTTCGGGTTCCGATTCGGCTGCGACTGACGCTTCCGGTTCGGGCTCGGGTTCGGCTGTGGCAGGCGCCGGCGCCGATGCGCCCGCGCCCGTCACCCCGCCGGGCGAGGAGGTCGCCTGATGGCTGCCGCCAGTACCGCCACCGCCCCCGCGGCGGACACCCCGCGCTTCGGCGCGCTCCTGCGCAACCGCGTCCTCGGCAAGCTCCTGCTGCTCGCCGTCGTCGCGGCCGTACTCGTACCGATCGTGAACGCCAGGTGGGCGAGCGGCAGTTGGCCGCACGCGCTCACCGTCGATCTGACCGGACCGCTGGGGAAGACCAGTGACTGGATCATCGACAACCGGGACAGCCACCCGCTGTTCCTCTACTTCTTCGGCCACATCAGCAACGCCGTCGTCGTGAGCGTGCGCGGCGTCTACCTGGTGCTCCTCGCGGCCGGCTGGGCCGGCGTCACCGCCGCGGCCGGACTCATCGCCTGGCGGGTCGCGGGCCTGAAGCTCGCGGCGTCCGCCGTCGTCGCGATCCTCGTGTGCGGCTGGTTCGGCATGTGGGTGCCGACCATGCAGACCCTCGCGCTGATGATCGTCGCGGTCCTCGCCTCGGTCGTGCTCGGCATGCTTCTGGGACTCGCGGCCGGACTCTCCGACCGCACGTACCGGGCGCTGCGCCCCGTCCTCGACACGATGCAGGTCTTTCCCGCGTACGCGTATCTGCTGCCGGTCGTCCTGGTGTTCGGCATCGGCGTGCCCGCGGCCGTCCTCGCGACCGTCGTCTACGCCGCCCCGCCGATGGCCCGTCTGACGGCGCTCGGCCTGCGAGGCGCCGACGGCGGCGTGATGGAGGCCGTCGCCTCGCTCGGCGCGACCGCGCGTCAGCGGCTCCTGACGGCCCGGCTCCCGCTCGCCCGCAAGCAACTCCTCCTCGGGCTCAACCAGACGATCATGATGGCGCTCTCGATGGCCGTCATCGCGTCGGTGATCGGCGCGGGCGGCCTCGGCGACCGCGTGTACCAGGCACTGGCCTCCGTGGACGTCGGCGCGGCCCTCGCGGCCGGCATCCCGATCGTGCTGCTCGCCGTGATCCTGGACCGTACGACGGCCGCGGCGGGGGAGCGGCTCGGCGCCGCCGAACCCGACGGCCGTCGCCTGCACGGCGCGTACGGCTGGGGCGTCGCCGCGGTTCTCACGGTGGTCGCCGCCCTCGCGGCCCGTCTCGCGGACCGGATCGACTGGCCCGACACCTGGACCGTGAACATCGCGGACCCGGTCAACAACGCCGTCGACTGGATGACCGACCACCTCTACTCCGGTGTCCCCTACATCGGCGGAACCGCCGACTGGGCCGGGCACTTCACCACCTGGGTCCTCGACCCGCTGCGCGACGGGCTGCAGTGGCTGCCCTGGTGGTCCGTGCTCCTCATCGTCGCCGCGCTGGCCTGGCTGATCGGCACCTGGCGCACCGCCGTGACGGCCGTGCTCGCCATGGCCGCGATCGGTGTCCTCGGTGTGTGGAAGCCGTCGCTCGACACGCTGTCGCAGGTACTCGCGGCCGTCGCCGTGACGCTCGTCGTCGGCTTCGCGGTCGGGATCGCGGCGGCGCGCAGCGGGCGGCTCGAACGCCTGCTCAGGCCGGTGCTCGACGTCTTCCAGACGATGCCGCAGTTCGTCTATCTGATCCCGGTGGTCGCACTGTTCGGCGTCGGCCGTGCCCCCGCGGTCGCCGCCGCCGTCGTCTACGCGCTGCCGGCCGTCATCCGCATCACCACGCAGGGACTCCGCGAGGTCGACGGGGCCGCCATGGAGTCGGCCCGGTCGATGGGCGCGACGAGCGGGCAGCAACTGCGCCAGGTCCAGCTGCCGCTGGCCCGGCCCGCGCTGCTCCTGGCCGTGAACCAGGGTGTCGTCCTCGTTCTCGCCGTCGTGATCATCGGCGGTCTGGTGGGCGGTGGCGCGCTCGGCTACGAGGTCGTGTTCGGCCTCGCGCAGGGCGACCTGGCGACCGGGCTCGTCGGCGGCGCGGCGATCGTGTGCCTCGGTCTCATGCTCGACCGGGTCACCCAGCCGACCGAACGCCGCGCGAAGAAGGGAGCGTGATCGCGATGCGAGCACTTCGATCTTTCCGCCCGGTGCGGGCACGCAGGATGACCACGTTGCGCCCCGTGCGGGCGCGCAGGATGACCATGGGGCTCGCGGCCGCGGGCACCCTGTTGGTGGCGACCGGTTGTGGCGCCGCCGACATGACCAAGCAGTCCTCTCCGTACGCCAACGCGCAGGGCGCGAAGACGGTGACCCTGTCCGTGCAGTCCTGGGTCGGCGCGCAGGCCAACATCGCCGTGGCCGAGTACCTGCTCAAGCACGAGCTCGGCTACCGCGTCGACACCGTCCAGGTCGACGAGGTCCCCGCGTGGGACGCGCTCAGCCAGGGCCGCGTCGACGCGATCATGGAGGACTGGGGCCACCCCGACCAGGAGCAGCGGTACGTCAAGGACAAGAAGACGATCGTGAACGGCGGCGACCTCGGCGTCACCGGACACATCGGCTGGTTCGTCCCCACGTACTTCGCCAAGCAGCATCCGGACGTCACCGACTGGAAGAACCTCAACAAGTACGCGTCCCAGCTGCGGACCGCGGAGAGCGGCGGCAAGGGCCAGCTCCTCGACGGCTCCCCGTCGTACGTCACCAACGACAAGGCGCTGGTCGACAACCTGAAGCTGAAGTACCAGGTCGTGTTCTCCGGTTCCGAGGCGGCTCAGATCACCCAGATCAGGCAGTTCGCCAAGGCCAAGAAGCCGTTCCTGACGTACTGGTACCAGCCGCAGTGGCTGTTCAAGAAGGTGCCGATGACGGAGGTGAAGCTGCCGGCCTACAAGGACGGCTGCGACGCCGACCCGAAGAAGGTGGCCTGCGCCTATCCGAAGACGCCGCTCCAGAAGTACCTCAACGCGGACTTCTCGAAGAACGGCGGCAAGGCGGCGGCCTTCCTGAAGAACTTCAATTGGACCACCGAGGACCAGAACGAGGTCTCCCTGCTCATCGCCGACCAGAAGCTGTCGCCGGACGAGGCGGCGAAGAAGTGGATCGACGAACACGAGTCGACGTGGCGGTCCTGGCTGCCGAAGTAGCCGTACGGCTCCTCCCCGCGCGCGTGCCGGGCGCCTTTCCTGACGGGGGCACCCGGCACGTCACCACTGCGGTCCGCCCGGCGCGATCCGGCGGCTCACCATGAGCCGGTTCCAACTGTTGATGACGGTGATCACGCCGAGGAGATGGGCGAGCTCGTCCTCACCGAAGTGCTTGGCCGCCGCCTCGTACGTCTCGTCCGGCACGAAGCCGTCGGTGAGGACCGTGACGGCCTCGGTGAGTGCGAGCGCGGCCCGCTCGCGCTCGGTGAACTGCTCGGGGACCTCTGCCCACGCGTTGAGCAGCGCGATCCTTTCCCAAGCCCTCGACTTCGCTCGAGCAGGGGATACCCCGACGGCACTCTCACCGTTCTTCTCGACGGCGAGGCCCACGTGCATGTCCAGGCAGAACGCGCACTCGTTGATCTGCGACGCCCGGATCATCACCAGCTCGGCGAGAACCGGGTCGCCGAGCCCCTTCTTCGCGGCGGCGCCGAGCGCGATCATCGCGTCGCGCACACCGGCGTCCAGGTGCGTCGTACGGGCTGTCACTTGAAGTCGCCCGCGGTGTAGTGGCCGGGGACCATCCGCGTCGACACACCGAACCGGTTCCACGCGTTGATCACCGTGATCGCGGCGATCAGCTGCGTCAGCTCCTTCTCATCGTACAGCTTCGCCGCCTTCTCGTACGTCTCGTCCGGCACGAACCCGTCCGTGAGCACGGTGATCGCCTCGGTCAGCTCGATCGCCGCGATCTCCCTGGGCGTGTAGAAGTGCTGCGACTCCTCCCACGCGCCGAGCTGGATGATCCGCTCCACGCTCTCGCCCGCGGCGAGCGCGTCCTTGGAGTGCATGTCGAGGCAGAACGCGCAGTGGTTGAGCTGCGAAGCGCGGATCTTGACCAGCTCCAGCGTCACCGGATCGACGCCCTTACGGGCCTCCGCGTCGAGCCTGATCATGGCCTTGTAGACCTCCGGAGCGTGCTTGGCCCAGGCCAGCCGGGGCGCATGCTCGTGGACGTACTCCTTGGTGGTCCGGCCGGTGCTGTCGGTGGTGTTCTCGTTCGTCGTCATGACATCGACCCTACGAGCGGAGTAGCCCACAGGTATGGTCCATTTCCATGGTGAAACCCTGGGCCACTTCGCCCTCCGGACAGGCACTCGGTATCGATCTGCACGTCGAGCCGACCGGCTCCGGCCTGCGCAAAGGCCTCACCGACGCGCTCCGTGACGCCGTACGCGGCGGACGTCTCGCCCCTGGCGTACGCCTCCCCTCATCCCGCACACTCGCCGCCGATCTGGGCATCGCCCGCAACACGGTCGCCGACGCCTACGCAGACCTCGTCGCCGAGGGCTGGCTCACCGCGCGCCAGGGCTCGGGGACGCGCGTCGCGGAGCGGCCGGTCGAGGCACCCCGGCCGGCCTCGACCCGCGGGCGGCGCGCCCCGGCCGGCCTCCGCCACGACCTGCACCCCGGCACCCCCGACCTCTCCTCGTTCCCACGCGCCGAATGGCTCAAGGCCTCACGCCGTGCCCTCAACGCCGCCCCGAACGACGCCCTCGGCTACGGCGATGCCCGCGGTCGCGTCGAACTGCGCACCGCACTCGCCGGCTACCTCGCCCGCGCCCGAGGTGTCCACGCAGACCCGGACCGCATCGTCATCTGCTCCGGCTTCGTCCACGGCCTGATTCTGCTCGGCGAGGTGCTGCGCAACAGGGGCGTGCGCGACGTCGCCGTGGAGACGTACGGGCTCGACGTCCACTGGGACGTCCTGACACGGTCGGGCCTGCGCACCCACCCCCTTCCCCTCGATCAACTCGGCACCCGCACCGACGAATTGGCGACCGGCGAACCGGCTGTGGGCGCCGCCCTCCTGACCCCCGCCCACCAGTTCCCGATGGGCGGGGCCCTGCACCCCGACCGCCGCGCCGCCGTCGTCGACTGGGCCCGCCGCACCGGCGGACTGATCCTGGAGGACGACTACGACGGCGAGTTCCGCTACGACCGCCAGCCCGTCGGCGCCCTCCAGGGACTCGACCCCGACCGCGTCGTCTACTTCGGCACGGCCAGCAAATCGCTCGCACCCGGCCTGCGCCTCGGCTGGCTGGTGCTGCCGCCCTCCGTCATCGGGGAGGTGATCGAGGCGAAGGGCGTCGCCGACTGGTCGTGCGGCGTCCTCGACCAGCTGACCCTCGCGGAGTTCATCGACTCGGGCGCCTACGACCGCCATGTCCGCGGCGCCCGCCTGCGCTACCGCCGGCGCCGCGATCAGCTGGTCGCCGCCGTTGCCGAACGCGCCCCCGACGTGCGCGCCACCGGGATCGCCGCCGGCCTGCACGCCGTCCTCCAACTCCCGCCCGGCACCGAACAGTCCGTGGTCCGCGCCGCCGCCTGGCAGCGCCTGGGAGTCTCCGGCCTCTCCAGCTTCCGCCATGACGAAGCCACCACCGAACCACCGCTGGACGCCCTGGTGGTCGGCTACGGAACCCCACCGGATCACGCCTGGACCAGCGCGCTGGAGGCCTTGTGCCGGGCGCTGCCGTAGGGGACCGGCATCGGGCGGCAGGCGTCTCGGGTCGGGTCGGCCCGGGTTCGGGTCAGACCCGGGCCGGTGTGGACGCGTCCTCCACCGGCGCCTCCCCGAAGCGCGCCAGCGCCAACGCCCCCGCCACGGCCACCACGAAGCCGAGAGCCGCCAGCCAGCCCAGCCCCTCGCGCGTGCGGTCCCCGAGCCAGATCACCCCGACCAGCGCCGGCCCCACCGTCTCGCCCACGACCATCCCCGCAGTGGCCGTAGTCACCGACCCCTTCTGCAACGCCGAGGTCAGCAGCAGAAACGCCGCACCCCCACCGAGCAGCAGTGCATACGTCGCCGGATTGCTCAGCAGCGCGCCGGGCGACACGTCGTCGATGAGCCGTACCGACACCTCCACCACCCCGAACCCGAAACCCGAGCCGAGCCCCAGCGCGAGCGCCCGGCCCCGCCCCGGCAGCCGCCCGGCCACCGCCCCGATCAACAGCACCCCGAGCGCCGTCCCCAGCATCGCGTACCGCAGCGCGTCCGAGCCGGCCTGCGCTCCCTCCGCCCCCGACGCCAGCCCCAACATCGCGAGCCCCGCCACCACCACCCCGACAGCGCCCCACTCGACGCCGCTCAGCCGTACGTCCAGCAGCCGCGTGGAGACCACCGCCGTCACCGCCAGGCTCGCGGCGAGCGCGGCCCCGACGGCGTAGATCGGAATGGATCGCAGCGCCACGACCTGCAACACGAACCCGAGCAGGTCGAGCCCCAGCCCGGCGACATAACGCCACTGCTGCAGCGCCCGCAGCAACAGCGCGGCGTCGACACCGGACCCCGACCCCGGCTCCGCGGCCCGCGCGGCCATCGCCTGCAACACGGAAGCCGTACCGAAACAGGCCGCCGCCCCGAGCGCGCAAAGCATTCCAAGAAGCACAAAGCGACTGTAGAGGGTGTGCCTACGCCGACCGGCCCGTGAGCGATTCCTGCTCCGGTGGCTCCGTGAGCGGCTCCCCGTCCGGTGGTGCTCCCGTGAGTGGCCGGACCACGAGTCGGCCGCCCGTGCGCCGGAGGCGCACCGCCGTCAGACCGCCAGGACCGCCCGGAGCTGGTCGAGCCCCCAGTCCAGGTCCTCCTTACTGATCATCAGAGGGGGAGCGATCCTGATCGTGCTGCCGTGGGTGTCCTTGACCAGGACGCCCTTGGCCATCAACTTCTCCGAGATCTCTCTTCCCGTCCCGTACGACGGATCGATGTCGACCCCCGCCCACAGCCCGCGTCCCCGCACCTGCGTCACCTTGCCCGTGCCCGTCAGCAGCCCGAGCTCCGCGTGGAGATGCTCGCCCAGCTCGGCCGCCCGCTGCTGGAACTCCCCGGTGCGCAGCATCGCGATGACCTCGAGCGCCACCGCACACGCCAGCGGATTCCCGCCGAACGTCGATCCGTGCTCGCCCGGCTTGAACACCCCGAGCACCTCGCGGCTGGACACCACCGCCGACACCGGCACGACCCCACCGCCGAGCGCCTTGCCCAGCACGTACATGTCAGGCACCACGCCCTCGTGCTCACAGGCGAACGTCCGCCCCGTCCGCCCGAGCCCCGACTGGATCTCGTCCGCGATGAACAGCACGTTCCGCTCGCGGGTCAACTCCCTTACCGCCGGAAGATATCCGGCCGGCGGTACGAGGACACCGGCCTCGCCCTGGATCGGTTCGAGCAGCACCGCGACGGTGTTCTCGGTGACAGCGCCGCGCAGCGCCGTCAGATCGCCGTACGGCACGATCTCGAACCCCGGCGTGTAAGGACCGAAGTCCGCGCGCGCCTCATGGTCCGTGGAGAAGCTGACGATCGTCGTGGTGCGTCCGTGGAAGTTGTTGCCCGCCACGACGATCTTCGCTCTGCCGTCGAGCACCCCCTTGACCTGGTACCCCCACTTCCTCGCCGTCTTTACGGCGGTCTCGACCGCCTCCGCCCCTGTGTTCATCGGCAGCACCATGTCCATGCCGCACAGCTCCGCGAGCTGGGTGCAGAATGCGGAGAACCGATCGTGATAAAAGGCGCGGGACGTCAGCGTCACCCGCTCCAGCTGCGCCTTGGCGGCCTCGATGAGCCGCTGGTTCCCATGGCCGAAGTTGAGCGCTGAGTAGCCTGCGAGCATGTCGAGGTACCGGCGCCCTTCGACATCCGTCATCCACGCGCCCTCCGCCGTGGCGACCACGACGGGCAGCGGATGGTAGTTGTGCGCACTGTGCGCTTCGGACGCGGTGATGAAGGCTTCCGTTGCGGCATTCGGAGGAGTCACAGCAGTCACGGGATCTCCGTTCTTACAGCTCTGATGGCGCGAAGACGTGGGCTTGTGGCCTCTTCCTATCGTCGCTCGCATCGTGGACCTGGAAACCTCGTCCTGCGGCGCGCCCGGTAGTGTGGCCCGCAGGGCCGTGACTGGCGCGCTGGGATGGGACCGACCATCGGGGAGCGGCCTGTGAACTGTGTGCCGTGCGCCTGGGCCGACCCGTGAACCTCCTGCTCTCGACCTCGCTCGAGCAGGGGAGGTCCCATCCGTCCGGAGGTCAGTCATGTCAGAGCCCACCCTCTCCACCGAATCCGTAGCGTTCCGCAGCGCCCTCGACGTGATCCGGGCTGTCGAGCCCCGCGTGGCCGACGCCATCGGCCAGGAGATCGCCGACCAGCGCGAGATGCTCAAGCTGATCGCCAGCGAGAACTACGCGTCCCCGGCCACCCTCCTCGCGATGGGTAACTGGTTCAGCGACAAGTACGCCGAGGGCACCGTCGGCCGCCGCTTCTACGCCGGCTGCCGCAACGTCGACACCGTCGAGGCCCTCGCCGCCGAACACGCCCGCGAGCTCTTCGGCGCCCGCCACGCCTATGTACAGCCGCACTCCGGTATCGACGCCAACCTCGTCGCCTTCTGGGCCGTCCTCGCCCAGCGCGTCGAGGCACCCGCCCTGGAGCTGGCCGGCGTCCGCAACGTGAACGACCTCTCCGACGCCGACTGGGCCGAGCTCCGTCAGGCCTTCGGCAACCAGCGCATGCTCGGCATGTCCCTGGACGCCGGCGGCCACCTCACCCACGGCTTCCGCCCGAACATCTCCGGCAAGATGTTCGACCAGCGCAGCTACGGCACCGATCCGCAGACCGGCCTCGTCGACTACGAAGCCCTGCGCGCCATGGCCCGCGACTTCAAGCCGCTGATCATCGTGGCCGGCTACTCCGCGTACCCCCGCCTGGTGAACTTCCGCATCATGCGCGAGATCGCCGACGAGGTCGGGGCGACCCTCATGGTCGACATGGCGCACTTCGCGGGCCTGGTCGCCGGCAAGGTCCTCACCGGCGACTTCGACCCGGTGCCGCACGCCCAGATCGTCACCACCACGACGCACAAGTCGCTGCGCGGCCCGCGCGGCGGCATGGTGCTCTGCGACGACTCGCTCGCCGACCAGGTCGACCGCGGCTGCCCGATGGTCCTCGGCGGTCCGCTGCCGCACGTCATGGCCGCCAAGGCCGTCGCCCTGGCAGAGGCCCGCCGTCCCGAGTTCCGCGACTACGCCCAGTCCGTCGTCGACAACGCCCGTGCCCTCGCCGAGGGCCTGACCCGCCGTGGCGCCACCCTCGTCACGGGCGGCACGGACAACCACCTCAACCTGATCGATGTCGCCACCTCCTACGAGCTCACCGGCCGCCAGGCCGAGAACGCGCTCCTCGACTCCGGCATCGTCACCAACCGCAACTCCATCCCCTCCGACCCGAACGGCGCCTGGTACACGTCCGGCATTCGTATCGGCACCCCTGCCCTGACCACCCGTGGCCTGGGCACCGCGGAGATGGACGAGGTCGCCGGCCTCATCGACCGCGTGCTCACCGCCGCCGAAGCGGGCACCACCAGCAAGGGCGCGCCCTCCAAGGCGCAGCACGTCCTGGACGAGAAGATCTCCGACGAGGTCTCCGCGCGAGCGTCCGACCTGCTGAGCGGCTTCCCGCTCTACCCGGAGATCGACCTCACCTGATCGCTTGACCGGCCCGTCACCGGCCGCACCGACGGGCCGGTCAGTGCGCTCCCCCAGCCGTGAGAGCTGGAGAGCGACCCTCAGGAATCGATCAGCTGCTGCCGTGGTCCCGCATCGGGCGGGGTCCCGCCCGATGCGTGACGACCCGGCAGCCTGTCGGCCAAGGGCCGCAGCACCAGAGCCAGCGCGGCACCCGCCACCAGACCCGGTATCGCCCACCACCAGTCCACCCCGCCGTGAGACCCGACTGCCGAGGCCCGAGCGCCTTCGGAAGGCCCGGCATCGCGACCGTCGGCTGCCGGAGCTGGAGCTCCACCGAGGGCTTCCTTGGACCGGTCCGGCGACTGCCAGGGCACCGGGAAGATCGGACTCCCGCCCTTTTCGGACCGCGCGCCCATGACTCCGAGGTCCTTCAGCAGCGCGCGCAGCTCCGCCGGCTTGCGCGCCTTGTGCCAGTACCCGTTGTAGGAGTCCGGCACGTGCGTCGCTGTGTGTATCCAGACGTCCTTCGTGCCCGGCGAGTCCGGATAGACCCGGTCGACCCGCCACGGCAGCACGTCGTGCACCAGCCATGTGACATTGAGCTGACGCCCCGCGCCTATTCCCAGGCCGGGCGGCTCCTCCCGGCGCCCCTGGTCCGGCTCGCCGAGGAGACTCTCCAGCGGCCCGTACTTCTTGTCACTGAAGTAGAGCGACGCGCTCTGGCCGCTCTCGGGCGACACCACCAGAACGCTCGTCGGTCCGCCCGCCGACGCCCCTGACGCGCTCAGCAGCATCGAGGCGAGTGCTGCCATCAGTGCCACCGCCAGTGCGGCCGCCCTTCGTACTGTTCGCATCCGTTCCCCCAGCTGCTCCCGGCACGGCCCGCCCGTGTCGATTCACTTCTGGTACACCGCTCGACCCGACCGGGTTCCCAACTTCGGTGTGCGAGTTCTCGGTTGATCGAGTTCGCCGGCCCGGCCGACGGACATCAGCGGAGGGAGTCCGGCTTACGTACCGACCGTGCGATCTCCATCGCCCGTTCCCGGGAACCGACTCCCTCCAGGCGGAGCGTCATCTCCTGTCGACGGGTCCACAGGAGCGTCGGGCCCGCAGTGCGCTCAGAGCGGGTCCACCGGTCGCCGTCGCCGTCGAGCATCCAGAAGCTGAGCAGATGCGGCTGGGCGAACCACAGCCCCGTACCCCGGCCGAGATCGACCCAGTGCGGCTGCACGCGCACCGATTTCATGTACCCGATGTCGAGCTGCGCCGGATACTCGTCGAGTCGGATCGTGTGCCCGTCATCCCGCCAGCACAGTGTGATCAAGAAGCGCGACTTCGGTTCCCGTGTCACCGTCACGGCGTCCGGCATTCCCAGCTCGCCCGGCACCAGCGGTTCGAATCCGGCGTCTCGTCGGGCCTCACCCAGCGACAGCGACGTGCCGCACCCGGGGACGTGCACACCAGGCGACGGCAGGGCCGAGGGGTCGTACCGGACCTCCACCCCGCCGAAGCCGAACCACTCGGTGACCGCGGCCCGCACCGGAGGCGTGAGCACGAGCACGGTCAGCACTCCGCACAGCCCCGCCGTGAGCATCCGCCACCGCCTCCGTATCCAGCGACGCACGCGCCGCATCCGGACAGAGTCCGCCGTCGGCTCGGCCACCGGCGCCGGAACCGATTCGGCGAGTATCTGTGCCAGTACCCGCTCGGCCATCGACTCGCCGCCGGGGCCCAGACCGTCCAGGGACCTGCCCAGCGCCCGCAGCTCAGCCGGCAGCCCACGGTCCGCGCGGGGCCCGTGCTCCTTGCCGGGGCGCCGGCTCCCGTCGTCCTCGTGACGCGGTTCACTCATGCTCATCACCTCCCTCCCGCGGGTCCAGCTCTGCCGGAAGAATCCGCTTCAGCTTCCGCAGGGCGCGATTGAGCCTCGACTTCACGGTGCCGCGCGGCCAGCCGAGCGCCTCGGCCGTCTCCGCCTCGTCCATCTCGAGCAGATACCGGTACGTGACGACCAGCCGATGCTCCTCGCCCAGCTCCTCGAGCGCGGCGAGCAACGCCGTCCGCCGCTCGTCGTGGACGGCCGCGACCGCCGGATCCGTGGTCTCGGGTATCAGCGGCTCGGCCTCTGTCAACGTCGCTTCCCGCCCCACGACCGAGCGCTGTCGCACCGCCGAGCGCACTGTGTTCCTCGTCTCATTGGCGACGATCGCGAGCAGCCACGGCTTGAACGACGAGTCGTCCCGAAACTTTCCCAGGGCGCAGTACGCCTTGAAAAAGGCCTGCTGCACCACGTCCTCCGCGTCCGCTCCTGCCCCGAGGGCCCGGGCCGCCCGCAGCGCCAGCCCAGTGAAGGCGCGCACCAACACCGCGTACGCCTCCACATCTCCGGCGCGCACGCGAGCGATCACCGCACGCTCGTCGTCGACGACGCGGCCCCCCTCCAGGACCTCCCCCTGTGTCCTCACATCGTTGATACACCGCACCCCTCGCATCGGTTCCCACCCGTCGCACAGGTTTTCCGAACTCGTTCCGTGAGGCAGGTCCGAAGCCAGGTCCCGTGGCCGGGTTCCGTGGCCGGGTTCCGGCGACACGCCGGACGGGGTGCGCGACAGCGCTCCGTACACGGTTTCAGCACTTGTCGTGCACCCGTCGCCCACCTGTTTCCAACCAATGAGAGACACCTGAGAGAATGAGGAGCATGGCCTCTGATCGTCCCCGCGTGCTCTCCGGAATCCAGCCCACCGCAGGCTCGTTCCACCTCGGCAACTACCTCGGCGCGGTCCGCCAGTGGGTGGCGCTGCAGGAGTCTCACGACGCGTTCTACATGGTTGTGGACCTGCACGCGATCACCGTGCCGCAGGACCCCAAGGAGCTCCGGGCCAACACCCGGCTCGCCGCCGCGCAGCTCCTCGCCGCCGGGCTGGACCCGGACCGCTGCACGCTGTTCGTGCAGAGCCACGTCCCCGAGCACGCACAGCTCGGCTGGGTCATGAACTGTCTGACGGGCTTCGGCGAGGCCTCACGCATGACGCAGTTCAAGGACAAGTCCGCCAAGCAGGGTGCCGACCGCGCGACTGTCGGCCTCTTCACGTACCCGATCCTCCAGGTCGCGGACATCCTGCTCTACCAGGCCGACCAGGTGCCCGTGGGAGAGGACCAGCGCCAGCACATCGAGCTGACGCGCGACCTCGCCGAGCGCTTCAACGGCCGCTTCGGCGAGACCTTCACGGTCCCGGCGCCGTACATCCTCAAGGAAACGGCGAAGATCTACGACCTCCAGGACCCGTCGATCAAGATGAGCAAGTCGGCGTCGACACCGAAGGGGCTCGTCAACCTTCTCGACGAGCCGAAGACCACCGCCAAGAAGGTCAAGAGCGCGGTCACCGACACCGACACCGTGATCCGGTTCGATCCGGCGAACAAGCCGGGCGTCAGCAACCTCCTCGCCATCTACTCCACCCTCACCGGCACAGGTATCCCGGAACTGGAGCAGAACTACGAGGGCAAGATGTACGGTGCGCTCAAGACGGACCTGGCAGAGGTCATGGTGGACTTCGTGACACCGTTCCGGACCCGTACCCAGGAGTACCTGGACGACCCGGAGACGCTCGACTCGATCCTGGCCAAGGGCGCGGAGAAGGCGCGTGCTGTCGCCGCCGAAACCCTCGCCCAGGCTTACGACAAGGTCGGACTGCTGCCCGCGAAGCACTGAGCCCCAGCCCGTCTGAACCGCCTTACCGCCACACGACGACAGGAGTACGACGTGGGGACCGTAACGATCGGCGTTTCGATCGCGGTCCCGGAGCCACACGGCAGCCAGCTCCAGGAGCGGCGCGCGGGCTTCGGTGACCCCGCTGCGCACGGCATCCCCACGCACGTCACTCTGCTCCCGCCGACCGAGGTGGAGGACAGGTCGCTGCCTTCGGTCGAGGACCATCTCGAGGCGGTCGCCGCCGCGGGGCGGACCTTCGCGATGCGGCTCGCGGGGACGGGAACCTTCCGTCCGCTGTCTCCCGTTGTGTTCGTACAGGTCGTCGAGGGCGCCGAGGCCTGTACGAGGCTGCAGAAGCAGGTCCGTGACACGTCCGGTCCGGTCGCGCGCGAGCTGCAGTTTCCCTATCACCCGCACGTCACGGTGGCGCACGGCATCGCGGAGGAAGCGATGGACCGGGCGTACACGGAGCTCGCCGGGTACGAGGCGGCCTGGCCGTGCACCGGGTTCGCGCTGTACGAGCAGGGAGCCGACGGTATCTGGCGCAAGTTGCGCGAGTTCCCCTTCGGCGGCCCGGCAGTTCCCGCGCAGGGCCCCGACCGCTCGAAGCGGGGCCGACAGCCGGCTCGCTGACGCGCAGCGAGTCGGCCGGACGCTGTGCGACACGGCCTACATCGGCAGGCGCCGGAACACCGGACGCGGGACATGCCGCAGCGCCGACATCACCACGCGCAGGGCCCCCGGCACCCACACGGTCTCCGACCGGCGCCTGAGTCCCGTCTCGATGGCCTGTGCCACCGCCTCCGGGGTGGTGGCCATGGGTGCCTCCGCCATGCCCGCCGTCATCTTTGACCGTACGAAGCCGGGGCGTACGACCATCACATGCACGCCGGTGCCGTGCAGCGCGTCGCCGAGGCCCTGCGCGAAGGTGTCCAGGCCGGCCTTGCTCGACCCGTAGATGAAGTTGGACCGGCGGGCCCGCTCACCCGCGACCGACGAGAGCACCACCAGCGAGCCGTGGCCCTGGGACTGCAGGGCGCGGGCGCAGATGAGGCCCGCCGATACGGCGCCTGTGTAGTTGGTCTGCGCGACGCGCACCGCGGCCAGCGGCTCGTCCTCGTCGCGGGCCTGGTCGCCGAGGATCCCGAACGCCAGCAGCACCATGTCGATGTCGCCCTCGGCGAACACCTTGCCCAGCGTCACCTCGTGCGCCTCGGAGTCGAGCGCGTCGAAGGCGACGGTACGGGCGTCGGCGCCCATGTCGCGGAGTTCGGCGGCCGCACGGTCGAGGGCGGGGGACGGGCGGCCGGCCAGCCACACCGTTCGGGTCCGCCGGGCCACGAGGCGCCGCGCGGTGGCGAGCGCGATCTCGGAGGTGCCGCCGAGGACGAGCAAGGACTGGGGGGTGCCGAAGGCGTCCTTCATGAGAACCAAACTCCAAATGGGCGGGACCGAAATCGGTGGGGGTGGGATGGGAACCCGGACGGCCCGAGCGGTGTACCAAAAGTGAATCGGTGCGGAGGGGCCGTGCCGGGTGAGGGGTATACGACGTGCGTGCGATGCGGGGCAGCGGGACTGTCGGTAAGCGCGAGGGTCCGGTCAGGGCACTCGTTCCTATTTCGGTCAGAGTCCGAGGCGCCGGGACAGATCCGAGCGGAACACGCCTCGCGGGTCCAGCTGGGCTCGCAGGGAGCGGAATTCATCGAGATGGGGATACATCGCCGAGAGCAGCTCAGGCCTCAGCCGCGAGTCCTTGGCGAGGTAGATGCGTCCGTCAGCCGCGACCACCTCCTCGTCGAGTTCATCGAGGAACACGCCGAGTCCTGGCAGGTTCGCGGGAATGTCGAGGGCCAGCGTCCAGCCGGGCATGGGAAACGACAGCCAGCCGGGATCCGCGTCGCCGAAGCGCTTGAGGACCGCCAGGAAGGAGGGGCACCGGCGCTCGGAGATGCGCTGCACGATGCGGCGAAGTGCTTCCTCCTGGCCATATCCGACGACGAATTGGTACTGGACGAATCCGCTGCGTCCGTAGATGCGATTCCAGTGCGGTACGCCGTCGAGGGGGTGGAAGAAGGGGGAGAGCCGCTGGATCTCGCCGACGCGCGACGTGGGGGCCTTGCGGTACCAGAGTTCGTTGAAGAGGCCGACGGTCCTGCGGCCCAGGAGTCCTTCGGGTACGAATCCGGGTGCGGCCGGAAGCTGCCTGGGGCGGAACGTCAGTGGCGCCCTGCGCGCCCGTGCAGGAACGGCATCCAGCGGAGCGTGATCACCGCGGGTCAGTACCGAGCGGCCCATCGAGGCTCCGCGGGCCAGGAGGTCGATCCAGGCGACCGAGTAGCGGTAGAGGTGATCGGTCTCGGTGAGGCGGGCCATCAAGTCGTCGAGGTCAACGGCGCGTTCGGTGTCGACCGACATGAACGAGGTTTCGACAGGGAGGAGTTGGATGGTGGCGGTGAGGATGATCCCGGTGAGCCCCATACCGCCGGCCGTCGCGTCGAACAGCTCGCTGCCGCGCTCGACGATCCGCACTTCGCCGTCGGCCGTGAGTAGTTCCAGGGCGAGCACGTGGCGGGAGAACGATCCCGAGACGTGGTGGTTCTTGCCGTGGATATCGGCGCCGATCGCGCCGCCCACCGTGACGTAGCGCGTGCCGGGAGTCACGGGGACGAACCAGCCCAGGGGAAGGAGGACTTCCATCAGGCGGTGCAGTGAGACGCCCGCGTCGCACAGCACGGTCCCACCGGACGCGTCGATCGCGTGGATGCGGTCCAGGCCGGTCATGTCCAGGACGCTGCCGCCGGCGTTCTGTGCCGCGTCTCCGTAGGCCCGGCCCAGGCCACGGGCGATGTTGCCCCGGTGGCCCGGCGTCCCGCATGCACGGACCACGGCAGCCGCCTCCGCATAGGAGCGGGGGCGCACGATGCGGGCGGCGGTGGGGGCGGTGCGACCCCAGCCGGTCATGGGGACGGTGTCGAGGATGCCGTCGGAGGGGCCGTCGTGGACGGACTCGGGGGAAGGCGACGTGGTGGGGGGAGTGCCGGGTGCCGGGACGGCCGGCGAGATGAGCGCGGGTGCGGGCGCAGAGGTGGGCGCAGTTGTGGACGGCGCGGCAGGGACGGCTGGGCCGGGGGGTGTGACGCCGGGGGCGACTGCGGGTGTGCGGGCGGTGGGGGGAGCGGGGTCGGCAGCCATGACCGCGACCGTATCGCCCATAGATAGATCCTTCGCCCCAAACAAACCTAGCCCTCACCGAAATGGGTGATTGAATGGGTGTCACCCCAAATTGTCTTAGTTATGCGGGTTTTGACCCGCAGAGTGAGCCACATGGACGATATGGACCGCCGATTGCTGTCGGCATTGCGCGACTGCGGTACGGACCGGCGCGTGGCAGCGGCCGCGCGCGCACTGTCCTGGAGCGGGGAGCACGGGGCGCTCTGGCTCGGCGCGGGGCTGTTGGGGGCGGCGGTCGACCGGGAGCGGCGAGGAGCGTGGCTGCGCGGTACGGCGCTGACCGTCGCGGCGCACGTGGCCAGCATGGGGATCAAGCGGGTCGTCCGGCGGCCGCGGCCGGGGGCAGAGAGCGGTGTGGAGCCGCTCGTGCGGACGGCGGGGCGGCATTCCTTCCCCAGTTCGCACGCAGCTTCGGCGGCCGCTGCGACGGTCGTGTACGGGGCGTTGCGGCCGGCGGGGGCGCGGCTCGTCCCGCCGTTGGCGGCGGCGATGTGCGTCTCGCGCATGGTCGTCGGGGTGCACTATCCGTCGGACGTGGCGGCGGGGGCGGCGCTCGGGGCGGTCGCCGCGCGGCTCGGGGCTCGGTGGGTGGCCGGGGGTGCCCGGAGATGACGGAACGGACTGAGCGAAGGGAAGGGGTGGAGGAAGCGATGGGCGCGGGGGGAGCTGGAGACGGGGCGCCGTTGGTGCATGCGTCTGCCCAAGGGGGGCGGGGGTCGGCCGCGGCGCTGTTGAACCGGCCGCGAGGGAAATCGGTGCCGGGGCCGCGTGCGGCGACGACGTTCGGGTTGCCCGCCGGGCTGTTGAAGACGGCGAGACCGCGGCAATGGGTGAAGAACGTGCTGGTCGTGGCCGCCCCCGCGGCGGCCGGCGAGCTGTTCTCGTGGCACGCTGCGGCTCAACTGGCCCTGGTGTTCCTCCTGTTCACTGCGGCCGCCTCCGCGGTGTATTTGATCAACGACGCGCGGGATGCCGAGGCCGATCGGGCGCACCCGGTCAAGCGGAACAGGCCCGTGGCCGCGGGCTACGTTCCGGTGGCGGTGGCCTATGGGGTCGGGGGTGGGCTCGCGGTTCTCGCGCCGCTGGCGGCCAGAACCTTGTGCAACCCGATGACAGCGGCGCTGTTGACCGCCTACGTCGTGATGCAACTGGCGTACTGCATCAGCCTCAAGCACGTTCTCGTCGTCGATCTTGTCGTGGTGACCATCGGGTTTCTGATGCGGGCCATGATCGGCGGGCTTGCGCTGGGGATTCCGCTGTCGCGGTGGTTCTTGATCACGACGGGGTTCGGGGCACTGTTCATGGTGTCGGCCAAGCGGTACTCCGAGGCCGTGCAGATGGCCGGGAAGGCGGGGGCGACGCGGGCGTTGCTGTCGGAGTACACGACCGGCTATCTGCGGTTCGTCTGGCAGCTTGCCGCAGGCGTGGCCGTTCTCGCCTATTGCCTGTGGGCCATGGAGGAAGGCGGGGTGGCGCGAACCAGTCTGCTGCCGTGGAGACAGCTGTCGATGGTGGCCTTCATCCTCGCCGTCCTGCGCTACGCGGTCTTCGCCGACCGTGGCACGGCGGGCGAGCCGGAGGAGGTCGTTCTGCGGGACAGAGCGCTGGCCCTGATCGGCCTGGTGTGGGTGGCGATGTACGGGCTCGCGGTCGCCAACTGGTGAACGTGGGAAGTGAGGGCGTGTCGGATCAGGGCGTGCCGGGGGACGGCCCGCTCAGGGAGCGCGTGTCCCGTGGGGGCGCGAGGGAGGAGCGGGCGTGGTGGGTTCGGGGGTGGTGGATGAAGGGTCTTGGGCCCGAGTTGGTGAGGTTCGCGCTTGTGGGGAGCTGCGCGTACGTCGTCGACCTGGGGCTCTTCGTGTGGCTGCGAGGGTCGGCGGGCTGGGGCCCGATCACCGCCAAGTCGCTGTCATTCTTGGCCGGTTGCACGGTCGCGTACGGGGGGAACGCGCTCGGTACTTATCGGCGGACGGCGATCGAGGTGTCACGGCTGCGGCAGTACGGGGTGTTCTTCGCGGTCAATGTGGCGGGTGCGGTGGTGCAGTTGTTGTGCATCGCCGTGTCGCATTACGGGCTCGGGCTCACGTCGCAGCGCGCGGACACGGTGTCCGGGGCGGGGGTGGGCATGATGCTGGCCACGGTTCTGAGGTTCTGGGGTACTCGGACCCTTGTCTTCGGGGCGGCGATTCCGGCGAGACGTGCGAGAACGGTCAGGGAGGGCAGGCTCGGATCATGGACTGGCTGAAGAGACTCCCCGGCGTCGGGCCGATCGTCGAACGGCTCATGCGTACGCACGCGTGGTGCGCCTACGAGCGGCTCGACCAGGTGCACTGGACGCGGCTCGCGGCGGCGATGACGTTCATCAGCTTCCTGGCGCTGTTCCCGCTGCTGACCGTGGCCGCGGCGATCGCGGCCGGCACGCTCAGCGAGGAGCGGCAGAAGACGCTCCAGGACAAGATCGCGGAGCAGGTGCCCGGCATCTCCGACCAGTTGGACCTGGGCGCGCTCGTCGCGAACGCGGCAACGGTGGGTCTGGTGGCGGGGGCGTTGCTGCTCTTCACCGGCATCGGGTGGGTCGGCTCGATAAGAGAGTGTCTGCGCGCCGTCTGGGAGTTGGAGGACCCGGAGGAGAACCCGGTCATGCGCAAGGTCACGGACGCCGGGGTCCTGGTGGGGCTGGGTGGGGCCGGACTTGTCTCGCTGGCGGCGTCGATGCTCGCCTCGAGCGCGGTCGGGTGGACGGCGGACGAGCTCGGCATCTCCCATGACGGATGGGGCGGCGCGCTGCTCAGGGCGGTGGCGTTCGCGATCGCCGTGCTCGCGGACTTCCTGCTGCTGCTCTATGTGCTGACGCTGCTGCCGGGGGTTCACCCGCATCGGCGGCAGCTGTTGACGGCGGCGCTGATCGGGGCGGCGGGGTTCGAGCTGCTGAAGCTGTTGCTGGGCAGCTATATGAAGGAGGTGGCGTCGAAGAGCATGTACGGGGCGTTCGGGACGCCGGTGGCCCTGATGCTGTGGATCAACTTCACGGCGAAGCTGCTGTTGTTCTGCGCGGCCTGGACGGCCACGCGGGGGCAGCCCGACTCGGAGGTGCCGGACGAGGCCGGGCCGGGGGCGGAGCCGCCGGGGGTGGCGCGGGCCGGCGCCGCCTGAGACAGACGGCGCCGGTGCACTTGAGCCGGACAGCGGTGGCACTCCCGGACGGGTCCCGTCAGCGTCGGGGGAGTCGGCGTACCAGTTCGGGCAGGGGCCAGCGGCGGTTGACGAGGAAGGCGGCCGCGGCCAGGAGGACGAGGGCGCCGCCCGTGATGGCCAGGGCGATACCGATGCCGCTGGAGCTGTTCTGGACGGAGGCGTGGGCGGTCGACGCCTTGTCGGGTGCTGCAGCTCCCTTGTCGCCCTTCGGGCTGGCGGAGGAGCCGTCGGCGCCGCCGGTGTCGGCGCTTTTGGGCGGGACGAGCTGTCCCACCGGCGTGACCTTGCCGTCGGCCTGGAAACCCCAGTCGAGGAGACGGGCCGTCTCCTGGTAGACCGCCTGGTTCTCGCCGGAGTCGGGGTTCATGACGGTGACGAGGAGGACCTTGCCGTTGCGTTCGGCGACGCCGGTGAAGGTGGCGCCGGCGTTGGTGGTGTTGCCGTTCTTGACCCCGGCGATGCCCTTGTAGGGGTTGAGGCCCATGTCGCCGGTGATGAGCCGGTTGGTGTTCTGGATCTCGAAGGAGCTGGTGGTCTTGCCCTTCTTCTGCGACTCGGGGAACTTCGCGGTCGCCGTCGCGCAGTACTCGCGGAAGTCCTTCTTCTGCAGGCCTGAGCGGGCGAAGAGAGTGAGGTCGTAGGCGGAGGAGACCTGGCCGGGGAAGTCGTAGCCGTCGGGGCTGACCACGTGGGTGTCGAGGGCCTGGAGCTCGTCGGCGTGGGACTGCATGTCCTTGACGGTCTGCGGGACACCGCCGTTGAGGGCGGACAGGACGTGGACCGCGTCGTTGCCGGAGCGGAGGAACACGCCGAGCCACAGGTCGTGGACGGTGTAGGTGAAGCCCTCCTTGACGCCGACCATGCTGGAGCCCTCGCCGATACCGGCCAGGTCGGAGGGGACGACCTTGTGCGTCTGCGTCTTGGGGAACTTGGGGAGGACCGTGTCGGCGAAGAGCATCTTGAGGGTGCTGGCGGGGGGCAGGCGCCAGTGCGCGTTGTGCGAGGCGAGTACCTGGCCCGACTCGGCGTCCGTGACGATCCAGGAGCGTGCGCTCAGATCCTTGGGCAGGACGGGGGCGCCGTTCGCCAGATTCACCTGTGTGCCCGGCTTGCCCAGCTGCGCGCCGCCCACGGTCGACATCGAGGCCGGCGGCTTCGCCTTGCCTTTGGAGGACCCCGGCTTGTCGTCGGCCAGCGCGGGTGAGGCGCAGCAGACCGAGAGGAGAGTGGCGGAGGCGGCCACCGTGGCGGCGACGGCGGACCATCGCCCGGCACGCCGAGGACCGGAACGCTTCAGACCGGAACGCTTAAAAGGGGACTCGGTCTTGGCAGAGACGGTCGTGAAATACGACTCATTCGAGGCAGGCACGGTCGTGAACGTACATGGCTGGGGCCCGTAAGTCTCCGCCGAGGTGTCCTGTGTCTCCTGCTCCCCACCCCGGCGGCGGTGCGGACGGAGGACTGGCGATACTGAGGGTATGAAGCTCAGCCGCCCCGTCTCCTGGTTCCTGCTCGCCTTCGGTGTCTGGAGCTGGGTCATCTGGGTCACTTTCGTCAAGAACCTGTGGAAGGACGGGAGTGGGCTCGCCTTCGACGACGCCGGCGACCCGACCGCCTACTTCTGGGTGCATCTGACGCTCGCCGTTGTCTCCTTTGTCTTGGGGACGGTGGTTGGGGGCATCGGGTTCCGCGGACTGCGTGCCCTGCGTCGTGCGTGACGCGATGAGCACAGCGATGAACACAGAGATGAACGCCACTACGAGCACCACTACGAGCACCACTACGAGCAGCGCGATGAACGCAACGGGGGGAGCGGCGTCGTGATCGCCGTCTTAGTGATCGCAGGGGTCGCCTCGCTCGCGGCCTTCGCCGGTCTGCACTGGTACGCGTGGCGCCGTCTGGTGCGCGACACCACGACCCGCGCCGGTCTCGCGCGCCGTGCGGGCACGGTCGTCTTCGTGCTGGGGCCGTTGCTGATGTTCGCGGCGGTGGCGAGCGAGCGGGCCGGTGCGCCGTTCTGGTTGCAGCAGGTTCTGTCCTGGCCCGGGTTCCTGTGGATGGCCTTCTCCATCTATCTGGTCCTCGCGGTCCTGGTGGGTGAAGTGGTGCGCCCCCTGCTGCGGCGTTACCTCGACCGCGGGTCCGCGCCGGGCGGCGCGGAGTCGGGGCCCCTGCCGGAGCCCGTACTGGTTCCGGCGCGCGAGCCCGACGAGCAGCCCACCGCAACCACCACCCCAACCCCAATCCCAACCTCAACTGCCACCCCAACCCCCACCACGCCCAAGCCCGTCACGCCATCGGCCGCGGCCGACCCCTCGCGTCGGCTCTTCGTCTCTCGCGTCGTCGGTGGTGCCGCCGTGGTCGCGGCCACCGGGATCGTCGGGAACGGTGCGTACGGCGTGCTGCGCGGGCCCAGGGTGAAGCGGGTCACGGTTCCGCTGGCCCGGCTGCCGCGTTCCGCGCACGGGTTCAGGATCGCGGTCGTCAGCGACATCCATCTGGGCCCGGTTCTGGGCCGGGGGTTCGCCCAGCGAGTGGTCGACACGATCAACTCCACGCAGCCCGACCTGATCGCGGTCGTCGGGGACCTGGTCGACGGCAGCGTCGAGGACCTGGCGCCGGCCGTCGCGCCGCTCGCGGGGCTGCGGGCCCGGCACGGCACGTACTTCGTGACGGGCAACCACGAGTACTTCTCGGGCGCCGAGCCGTGGGTCGAGCACGTCCGTGAGATCGGCCTGCGGCCGCTGGAGAACGCGCGCGTGGAGATGGGCGCGTTCGACCTGGCCGGGGTGAACGACGTGACCGGCGAGAACTACGGCGACGGGCCCGACTACGACAAGGCGCTCGGGGACCGCGACCCCGGCCGCGCCGCCGTCCTCCTCGCGCACCAGCCCGTGATGATCCACGAGGCGGTGAAGCACGGCGTCGACCTTCAGCTGTCGGGTCACACCCACGGCGGCCAGCTCTGGCCCGGCAACTTCATCGCCGACGCGGCGAACCCGACCCTCGCGGGCCTGGAGCGGTACGGCGACACGCAGTTGTACGTGAGCCGGGGCGCCGGTGCGTGGGGCCCGCCGGTCCGGGTGGGCGCGCCCTCGGACATCACGGTCGTCGAGCTGGCGTCGAAGCGGGCGTGAGGTGGGGGCCGGGGAGGTACGAGGTACCTCCCCGGCCCCCACAAAGAGCTGCCGGCCCTCCCTATCCCCAAAAACACCCCGCCCCGAAACAGGCTCGAAACCCCCTTGCTCACAGGCTTCTCACAAGGTGCCTCTCGGTCTTCGAAACCTCATCACCTTCTCTTCCCACGGCTCAAACTCCTGTGATTCAGTGATCCACGTCACTGGGGAGGGGCGCGATGCGGTCGATTCGCATGCGGGTTTTTGCGACGTTCATGGTGCTTGCCGCCGCCGGAGTCGGCGCATGGCAGCTTCTTCCGGATCGGGACGAGCAGGGGAAGACGATCACCGTCGGTACGACCGACGCCGTGACGTCGCTCGATCCGGCGGGTGCGTACGACGCCGGATCATGGGCGCTGTACAGCAACGTGTTCCAGTCACTCCTGACGTTCGACGCGGGTGGCGCCGCGCCCGTGCCGGATGCCGCGAAGCACTGCGGGTTCGTCGGCCAGGGGCTGCGTACCTACCGTTGCGAGCTGCGTGACGGGCTGACGTTCCCGAGCGGTCGCGCGGTGACGGCCAAGGACGTGAAGTTCTCCTTCGACCGGGTCAGGGCCATCAACTCTCCGGTGGGCCCCGCGAGCTTGCTCGACACTCTCGGCAAGGTCGAGACGAGCGGTGCGCGGACGGTGACCTTCCGGCTGTCCTCGCCCGACGCGACGTTCCCGTTCAAGGTCGCCACGGGCGCCGGTTCCATCGTCGACAGCACCCAGTACCCGGCGCACAGCCTGCGCACCCGTACCCGCGTCGACGGCACCGGCCCCTACCGCCTCAGCTCGTACACGCCCGGCAAGCAGGCGAAGCTCGTCCCCAACGCCCGCTACCAGGGCGCGGTCAAGAACGTCGGGGAGCCCACCACCCTGCGCTACTTCAAGGACTCGGCCGCCCTCGAGTCCGCCTGGAAGGCCCGTTCGGTCGACGTCGCCGCTCGGCAGCTGCCGCCCGCGCTGCTCGCCTCGTACGCGCCGAGCGACAAGGGGGAGCGGCTCACCGAGGTCGAGAGCGCGGAGACCCGGAACCTCGTCCTCAACGTCCGGACGGGCCGCCCGCTGCACGACCGCCGGGTGCGGCAGGCCCTCGCCACGCTCCTCGACCGGGACCGGCTGGTCGCCTCGACGTACCAAGGCACCGTCGACTCCCTCTACTCCGTGATCCCACGCGGCATCACCGGGCACACGACCGCGTTCTTCGACGCGTATCCGAAGCCGGACGCCGCCCGTGCGCGCACGCTGCTCCAGGAGGCCGGGGTGAGGACGCCGGTCCGCTTCGAGTTCGCGTACTCGCGCGGCGCCGCGTCCGCGGCGGAGGCGAAGGAGATCAAGCGGCAGCTGGAGGCGAGCGGGCTGTTCAAGGTGAGCCTGCGCTACTACGAGTGGACCGACTTCCAGAGGCGGTACGCGAGCGGGAAACTCGACGCGTACGCGGTCGGCTGGCTGCCGGACTTCCCCGATCCGGACACGTTCACCGCGCAACTCGTGCGCACCGGGTCCGGCATGCACAACGGATACAGCAGCAAAGAGGTCGACGGCCTGATCCAGGCCAGTCAGCAGTACGAGGATCGCAGCCGCACCATGGGCGACTTCCGCAAGCTCCAGGAAGCGGTCGCGCGCGACGTCCCACTCATCCCTCTGTGGCAGCGCAAGGAGTACGTGCTCAGTACGGAGAGCATCACCGGCGGGCAGTACCTGTCGGACGGGACCGGGGTGTTCCGGTTGTGGCAGCTCGGCTGGATCTGACCGGCTCCGACGACGAGGCCTCACTCACGGAACCCCCACCCACGGGACCCCCACCCACGGGACCCTTACCCACGGGAAACCGCCTCGGCCACAGCCGAGCCCACTGGCCCCCCGCCCCCCGGCAGCACCACCGTCACCCGCACCCCCGCCCCCGGAGCCGTGCGCACGGACACCTCGCCCCCGTGCGCCGACACCACCCCCTGCACGATCGCCAGGCCCAGACCGCTGCCGGCTCCCCCGCCCGCCCGGAAGAAGCGGTCGAAGATCCGTGCCGCGTCCTCCTCGTCAAGCCCGGGGCCCTCGTCGGCCACGCACAGCCGCACCGTCCCGTCCACGCGTTCGAGCGAGACGCTGACCGGGGCGTCCTCCGGTGTGTGGGTGCGTACGTTGGCGAGGAGGTTCCCGAGGATCTGGCGCAGGCCCGACTCGTCGGCGCGGACCAGCAGCGCGCCGTCAGCGGCGACCTGGACCGGGCGGTCCGGCTGCTGCACGCGCAGGTCGTCGGCGGCTTCGCGGACCAGTCGGCTCAGGTCGACGTTCCGCAGGCGCAGTTCGGGTCCCTGGTCGAGGCGGGCCAGGGTGAGGAGTTCGTCGACGAGTCGGCTCATGCGGTCGGCCTCGGCGTGGACGCGGCCCAGGGCGCGGGCGCGTTCGGCCGGGTCGCGGAGCATCCCCTTGTCGTAGAGCTGGAGGTAGCCGCGGATCGCGGCGAGCGGCGTGCGCAGTTCGTGGGAGGCGTCGGCGACGAACCGCCGCAGCTGCGCGGAGCTGCGCTCGCGGGTCTCGAAAGCCGTTTCGACCTGGTGGAGCATGGAGTTGAGGGCGAGCCGAAGCTGTTCGACCTCCAGGGCGGTGTCGTGGTGCGGCGGCACGCGTCGTGCGAGGTCTCCGTCGGCGATCGCCGACGCGGTCTCGACCATGTCTTCGAGGGGCCGCATCCGGTGGCTGACGCCGATCATCGTGAGGACGGCGAGCAGGGCGAGCAGGCCCGTGCCGAGGGCGATGTCGAGCCTGAGCGCCTTGTGGATGCCGGTCTGGACGTTGGCCGTCGAGGTGGCGAGCAGGACGGTCGTGCCGTCGGCGAGGCGGGCGCCCACCGCGCGGTACGGGTCGCCGTGCACGGTGACGTCGTGCGGCTCGTCGGCGGTGGCGAGCGCCTTCGGGTCGTCGACCGCGGAGGCGAGGTCGCGCTGGCGGGCGGTGGGGCGCAGGGTGCCTACGGGGATGGGTTCGCCGGCCCGGTCGACGGCCACGAACACGGTCTCGTTGCGTGGGAGTGAACTCGCGCCTGCGTCAGTCGAGTTGGGCCCGGGGGAGAGTTTGTCGAGAGCGATGCCCAGTTCGCTGAGCGACTCGATCTGTTTGAGGGTGAGGCCGGTGCGCTGGAGCGAGGTACGTGACGACGTCAGCTCGGCGTCGACGTTCTCGAGGAGGTAGTGGCGCATCCCGATGAGGCTGACGGCGGTCGCGGCGACGATGCCGAGGGCGAGCAGCGCGACATTCACGAGGGTGAGCTTGGCGCGCAGGGAGTGGAACCGCCGGCTCCGGCCGGCCGCCTGCCCGCGTCGGCCATGGACCCGCTCGCGTCGGCCACGAAGGCCCTCACCCGCGCCCCCCACCCGGTTCATGCCCCGCCCGCAAGCCCGTACCCGACCCCCCGCCGCGTAGTGATCAACGGCGGCCCCAGCGCTTCGAGTTTGCGCCGCAGGTAGCTGATGTACGTCTCGACGACGGTCGACTCGGCCGTGTGCTCGTACTGCCATACGTGCCGCAGGAGTTGTTCCTTGGGCACGACGCGGCCGCCGTTGCGCACGAGGAAGCGCAGGAGCGCGTACTCGGTGGGCGTGAGCTGGACCGTGTGGCCCGAGCGGTGGACGGTGTAGGCCGTCTCGTCGAGTTCGAGGTCGCCGTAACGCAGCGGCGGGCGTTCGGGCAGGACGTCGGCCGACCGGGTGCGGCGCAGGACGGCGCCCAGCCGGGCCACGACCTCGTCGATGTTGAACGGCTTGGTGATGTAGTCGTCGCCGAAGCCGAGCGCGCCCACGATCTCGGCGGGCGCGTCGCGCGCGGTCAGGAAGACGAGGGCCAGATCGGGCCTGCGGGCGCGCAGTTCGCGCCCGAGCGCCCGGCCGTCGCCGTCCGGCAGCATCACGTCGAGGAGCGCGGCGTCGGGCCGTGTGCGTGTGGCGAGGGCGAGGCCCTCGCGGACGCTGCCCGCGGTCATGACCTCGAAGCGGTGGTAGCGCAGGGCTATCGCGAGGACGTCGGCGATGCTCGGCTCGTCCTCGACGATGAGCACGGTGGCTCCCACGGGGTGCTCCGCGTTGTCCACGGCCCCTGAGCTCAGGGGCCCGGCACTCAGGGGCCCGGCGTTCGAGTGCCCCGCACTTAGGGGCCCGGCGCTCACGGAACCGGCGTTCGCGTGCCCCGAGTTCACCGGCCCGCCCTTCGCGTGCCCCGAGCCAACCGGCCCCGAGTTCACATGCCCAGCACTCATACCCCCAGCGTTCATACGTCCAGTATCGGCGGGCCCGCCCCCGCTCGGCCCTGCTCGCCCCCTTGGAGTTCCTTGAGAGTCATGGCCGCGCCGTCCCGCCGTGCGCCCGTGTCCCCGGATGCTGAGGCCGAGGAAGGCCCGGGGGAAGACCGAAGGAGTGGCAAACGTGACGGCATTGGCACGGTGGTGCTACCGGCATCGCCTGGTGGTCCTGGTGCTGTGGGTGGGAGCGCTGTTCGGGCTGGGCGCCGCGGGCACCTCGGCGGGAACCGACTACTCGAACGTGTTCTCCCTCCCCGACACGGACTCCAAGCAGGCGTACGACCTGATGACGAAGGCGTTTCCGCGGAGCTCGGGCGACACGGACACCGTGGTGTGGCGGTCGTCCGGCGACGCGGGGTCGGTGACGGACACGGCCGTACGGTCCCGGATCGAGCCCGCGCTGAAGGAGATCGCCGGGATGCGGGGCGTCGGCGAGGTCGTGGGCCCCTACGACGCGAAGAATGCCGCCCAGATCAGCCGCGACGGCCGTACCGCCTTCGCGCAGATCACCTTCACCGACCAGGCGAACGGGGTCCCCAAGGGCCTCGTCCAGAAGGTCGTCGACACGGCTCAGGACGCCGAACGCGACGGCCTGCGGGTCGAGTTGGGCGGCCAGGCCATCACCCGTATCCAGGAGCCGCCCACCGGCGTCTCCGAGGTGGTCGGCATCGCGGCGGCGGCCGTGGTCCTCTTCCTCGCCTTCGGCTCGCTCTTCGCGATGCTGCTTCCGATCGTCGTGGCGATCATGGGTGTCGGCAGCGGAATGATGGCGACGATGCTGCTCAGCCATGTGACGAACGTGCCCGAAGTGGCCCCGCTGCTCGGCTCGTTGATCGGTCTCGGCGTCGGCATCGACTACGCGCTCTTCATCGTCACCCGGCACCGGCGCGGCATCCAGCGAGGGCTCGAACCGGAGGAGTCGGCGGTGCGCGCCCTCAACACTTCGGGGCGCGCGGTCCTGTTCGCGGGCGGCACCGTGTGCATCGCGCTGGCCGGAATGCTGGTGATGAACCTGCGCTTCCTGGACGGAGTCGTCATCGCCACGTCCCTGACGGTCGTGCTCAGCGTCCTGGCGGCGATCACGCTGCTGCCCGCGCTCCTCGGTCTGCTCGGCCGGCGCGTCCTCAGCCGCAAGCAGCTGCGGAAGCTCGCGGCGGAGGGGCCCGACCCCGCCGAGGCGAGTGGTCCCGCGGCGCGCTGGTCGGCGTATGTGCAAAAACGCCCGCGCTCGATCGCGGCGATGGCGCTGGTGGTCATGGCGGTGCTCGCGCTGCCCGTACTGTCCCTGCGGCTCGGCGCCACCGATCAGGGCAACAACCAGGAGTCGACGACGACCCGGCAGGCGTACGACCTGCTCGCGGAGGGCTTCGGGCCCGGCTTCAACGGGCCCCTTCAGGTCGTCGTGCCGGGCGGCGCCGACACCACGGAGCTCGTCAGGACGATCCGCGCGACGGACGACGTCGCGCAGGCCGCCGCGGCCCCGCCCGCCGGGGGCATCACCGTCATCCAGGTCGTGCCGAAGACGTCCCCGCAGTCCGTCGGGACGGACCGGCTCATCGACCGGCTGCGTGACGACGTGATCCCGGAAGCCGGTGTCGAGGCGCACGTCGGCGGGGTGACGGCCGTCTTCAAGGACTTCGCGTCGGTGACCGGCGAGCGGCTGCCCTACTTCGTGGGCGCCATCATCGGGCTCGGCTTCCTGCTGCTCCTGATCGCGTTCCGCTCGCTCGTCGTGCCGCTCACGGCCGCGCTGATGAACCTGATCGCGGCCGCCGCGTCGTTCGGCGTCCTGGTGGCGGTCTTCCAGTGGGGCTGGGGGACGGAGTTCCTCGGCATCGGGAAGGAGGGGCCGATCACCGCGTTCCTGCCGGTGATCATGCTGTCGCTGCTGTTCGGCCTCTCGATGGACTACCAGGTGTTCCTGGTGAGCCGGATGCATGAGGAGTGGGTGCACACCGGGGACAACGCGCGGGCCGTGCGCGTCGGCCTCGCCGAGACGAGCCGGGTCATCAACTGCGCGGCCCTCATCATGATCTGCGTGTTCTCGGCGTTCGTCCTGAGCGGCGACATGGAGGGCGCGATGGCGGGCATCGGACTGGCCGCGGCGGTCGCGCTCGACGCGTTCATCCTTCGTACGGCGCTGGTCCCGGCGGCGATGCATCTCCTCGGCCGCTCCAACTGGTGGCTGCCGGGATGGCTGGAGGGGCGGCTCCCGCACCTGGCCGTGGAACCGGCCGAGCCGCCCGCCGAATCCCCGGCCGGGCCCTACAAGAACACACCCCACAAGAACACCGGGCCCCGCAAGAACACTGAGCACGTCCAGACCGCGGAGCACGTCCAGACCGCGGAGTACATCAAGACCGCGGAGCCGGAGAAGAGCGGTACCGGCGGAGCCACCGTCGTCCACGGATTCCTACGCACCGCCGACGGCGACCCCTTGGCCGGCGCCTCCGTGACCCTGGTCTCCAGGGGCGGCCGCCAGCTCGACCGCGTCACGTCCATCGCCGACGGCTCGTACATCGTGTCGGTGCCCGCGCCGGGGGCGTACATCCTGGCGGTGACGGCGCGCGGTCTGGCGTCGCGCGCCCACCACGTCACGGTCGGGAGCGGCCCGTTGGTGTACGACGTGGAGCTGACGGACGAGGGGGCCGGTCTGGTGAACTGACCTTCCCCGTAGGGGTGTCGGCAGGGGTGTCGGTAGGGGTGTTCAGCGTGAACTGCCGTACGCCGGGCACCCCCGCCGTGGCCACGCAGGCCAGGCCCACGGCCGCCGCCGCGATCCACAGTGGGGTCGCCTCGCCCCAGGCGTCGGCGGCGAGCGGGGCGAGGACGTAGCCGAGGGGCATCGCGGCCAGTGACAGCAGCCAGTCGTACGAGGTGACGCGGGCGAGGACCGCCGCGGGAACGGCTGTTTGTACCGCCGTCTCCCACAGGGGGTTGAAGAAGCCGAGACCGGCCAGGGCGACGCCGAACGCGGCGGCGACCGCCGGTGCGGGGGCGTGCAGGGCGAGCAGCCCCAGCGGCAGGACGTACGTGGTCAGGGCCAGGTTGCCCGTGAGGACCGGGCGGCGGGGGCGGGCCCGACCGGACAGGAGTGATCCGAGGAGCAGGCCGACGGCGCCCGCCTGGGCGATCACGATCCAGGCGCCGTCGCCGCCGAGTTCCTTGACGGCGACGGCCGGTCCGAGGGTGGCGAACACGGCTGCCCCGCCGTTCCAGGTGGCGTGGGCGACCAGGCTCGTCCAGTACCAGCCGCGTGAGCGGACCTCGTGCCAGCCCTCGACGAGGTCGGACCGCAGGGAGCGGCGTTCCTCGGCGGGTGTCGTGGTGCGGCTGAGCCGCAGGGTGGCGAGCAGGGCGGCGCTGACGGCGAACGACGCGGCGTCCAGGATGAACGCCCACCCGGGGCCCGCGGTCAGGACGAGCAGCCCGGCGAGCGCCGGACCGCCCGCCAGCGTGCCGCTGCGCACCACGGCGAGCGCGGAGTTGGCGGCCTGCCGGTCCTTCTCGCCGACGATGCCGACGATCAGTGAGGCGAGCGTCGGCATGGCGAAGGCGGAGGCCGCGCCGCCGATCGCCTCGGCGACCGCGATCTGCCACAACTCCGGCTTTCCGGAGAGGAGTTCGATGCCTACGAAGAGCTGGCCGGCGCAGCGCACGAGGTCGGTGGTCAGGGCCACGATGCGCGGGTTGAAGCGGTCGGCGATCACGCCGCCGAGGGGGAGGAGCACGAGCCGCGGCACCATCGCGCAGCCCAGGACCAGTGCGAGCGCCGAGGCCGAGCCGGTGGCGTGCAGCACGGCGAGGGCGAGGGCGGAAGGGATGACGGCGTCGCCGACCAGGGAGAGGAGGCGGCCGAGGAAGAAGCGGCGGAAGCGGGCGTTGCGTAACAACGGGTGGTGGAGGCTGGGGCGCGGCATGCGGGCGAATGTATTTCGTTGTCGAAGTATTCGTCAACGAAGTATCGGGCATCGAAATATCCGGCGCCGAAGGATCTGGCCGTAAACTGCCCCCATGGAACGCGACTCGACCGATGGGCATCTGGCGCGCTGGCTGCCGGTCATCCCGGACCTCGACCCGGACATCGAGGGTGCGGTCACGCGCGCGGAAGAGCTCACCCGATACCTACGCAAGATCCGTGAACAGGCCTTGGTGGACGTGGAGTTGGAGCGGTTCGAGTACGACACGCTGCACAAGCTCGCGGGGCGCGGCGGACGCGCGGCGCCCTCGGAACTCGCCTCGGACCTGGGCCTCGCCCCGGCCTCGGTCACGGGCCGCCTCGACGGCCTAGAACGCCGCGGCCTGGTCGTGCGTACACCGTCCAGGACCGACCGGCGCCGGGTCGACGTGGAGCTGACCGAGGCGGGCCGCGCGATCTGGCGCAAGGCGATGGAGCGGCTCGGCGGCGAGGAGCACCGGGTGCTCGGCGCGCTCGACGCGAAGGAGCGCAGGCAGCTCTCGGACCTGCTGCGGCGGGTGATGGTGGCCGCCGAATCAGGCCCCGCCGGCCGCCGGCCCTGACGGGCACCCCCTCAGAAACGTCAGCCATGACGCCGCACCGCGCTCACGGGTCCGGCGTCAGCTTTGATGTCGCACCGCGTCCCCGGGCTTGGCGTCAGCCTTGATGTCGTACCGCGCCCCCGGGCTCGGCGTCAGCCATGACGCCGCACCGCGCCCCCGGGCTCGGCGTCAGCCCTTGCGCCGTACCGCGCTCACGGGTCCGGCGTCAGCCTTGACGTCGCACGGCGCCCCGGGCTCGGCGTCAGCCATGGCGCCGCGCCGTGCTCACGGGTCCGGCGTCCACCGGCCCGGCGTCAGCCCTGACGCCGCCGACGACTGCTCGGCCGCTCCCGCTCTCGCCGCCGCAGCGCCAGCAGCCCACCACCGGCAAGCACCGCGACCGCCGCCGAGCCGCCGAACGCCCAGTCGTCCGTGTGAGACGTGGCCGTCGCCGCGACGGGAGCGCCCGCGGCCCCCGCACGCGGCTTCGCCGCCGCCCCCTTGGGCTGCTCGCTCAGCGGCGTGACCAGCGTGCCCACCGGATCGGCCTTGCCCGCCGCCGCGAACCCCCAGTCGAGCAGTGCCGCCGTCTCCTCGTACACCGCCTCGTACCCGGACTTGGGGTGCATGACGGTGACGAGCAGGGTGCGCCCGCCTCGGGTCGCCGCGCCGGTGAACGTGTTGCCGGCGTGCGAGGTGTAGCCGTTCTTCACACCGATGAGCCCCTGGTACGCGGCCACGCCCTGCCCGGTGAGGAGGCGGTCCGTGTTCTGGATCTGGAACGTCTTCTTGCCCCCGGCGGGGAAGTCGGCCGTCTTCGTGGCGCAGTAGCCACGGAAGTCGTCGTTCTTGAGCCCGGCGCGCGCGAACAGCGTCAGGTCGTACGCCGACGACACCTGCCCCTTGTGGTCGAAGCCGTCAGGGCTGACCACATGCGTGTCGTTCGCCTGGAGGTCCTTCGCGCGGGCCTGCATCTGGCGGACGGTCTCGCCCACCCCGCCGTTCATGCTGGCGAGCACATGCACGGCGTCGTTCCCGGAGCGCAGGAACACGCCCTGCCACAGCTGCTCGACGGTGTACGAGGTCCCCGCCTGGACGCCGACGAGGCTGCTGCCGTACGGGATCCCCGCGAGATCGGCGGCGGTCACCTTGTGGACCGAGGTCCCCCCGAACTTCGGCAGGACCGTGTCCGCGAACAGCATCTTGAGCGTCGACGCCGGAGGCAGCGCGCGGTGTGCCGCGTACGAGGCGAGGACGTCGCCGCTGTCGTGGTCGGCGACGAGCCATGCCTTCGCGGCGAGCTTCGGCAGCCGGGGCGCGCCGGACGCCACCTGGACCCCGGACCTGCCGAGCCGCTCCCCGCCGATGGCGGAGACGGCGGCCGCGGCACGCGGTCCTGGCAGGGTGACGGAGGCCGCGGCGCCGAGACCGAGGGCGAGCGCGGCGCGACGACTGACGTGTTGCGATGAAGAGGAGCCGGGCATCAGACGACCGTACAAGCTGCGCATGAACCAAAGGTAAGAGCCCCCGCCTCAGCCCTTCCCCTGGTCGTTCCCGTGCCCCTTCTCGTTCCCGTCGCCCTTCCCCTTCTCCCGCGCCGCCGTCGACGCCTCCGTCATGCCCGGCAGGAAGTCCGTGAACAACTCGTGCACCTCGAGGACGAGCGGCCGCAGCACCCGGAACCGGGCGAGCGCGACCCCGCGCGTCGTCAGGCGGGCCCCCCGTTCGGCGAGGCGTCGGCTGCGCTCCCGGCCCTCGGAGCTGTCGAACACCCAGTACAGGACGAGTCCCATCTGGGAGAGCCACATCAACTCCGGCAGGATCGCGGCGAGTTCGGCCGGAACCTTCGTCCTGGACCCGGCCAGCACCTCGCGGTGCACGTCGATGGCCGTCTCGCGGGCGTGCTCCGACTCGGGCGAGAAGGGGCTGAGCGGGCTGGTCGGGTCCGCGGCGGTCTTGAAGAACTGGGCCGCGAACTCGTGGTACGGCTCCGCGATCTCCAGCCAGGCGCGCAGCACCCCGGCGAGCCGCTTCTCCAGGTCGGTCTCCCGGTCGAGCACGGACCGCACGGCCGCCCGGTGCTCCGCGGAGATCTGGTCGTAGAACCCCTGGATGAGGTGTTCCTTGCCCGCGAAGTAGTAGTACGCGTTGCCGACGGAGACCCCGGCCTCCTTGGCGATGGCCCGCATCGTCGTCTTGTCGTAGCCCCGCTCCCGGAACATCCGCATCGCGGTTTCCAGGATCAGCGCCCGCGTCTGCTCACTCTTCGCGGGGCTCTTCGCAGGGCTCTCGGGGGTCTCTTTCTCTGCTGGCACGCTCAGAGCCTAATCGGGCACGTGACAGCCGCTGTCGCAGGCCGCGGGGCCGTAGTACGTCCAGCCGTCGACGCGGTCGTACACCCAGCCGTCCGCCCTGCGGTAGGCGCGGCCCCCGGCCTTCCTGACCTGCTGGTCCCGGTGGGTCTGGCGGTACTTGGCGGCGGCGAGGACCGCGGCGCGCGCGAGGCGGGCGCCCGCGGGGGTGCTGAACTTGTGGGACAGGGGACGGTACTCGGACAGTGCCCACAGGGTGACGACCCAGGCGGCGGGTCCGCGGTAGATCTGGCCGCTGTCGCCGACGAGCGTGATCTCCGAGAGCGTGGAGATGTGGTCGATCCCGGGGCAGCGGCGCCGGGCCTCTTCGGACCCGGCCGGCACCAGGTCGAGCGGGACGAGCTGGCGCTGGCGGGCGAGCCAGTTCCGCAGGAACGTGCAGAGCGGGCACTGGGCGTCGTAGAGGAGGATGAGCCGGCGGACCGGGGCCCCCGTGGTGCCCCGGTCCGCGACCTCGCTCATCGCCGTCACGCCCCGGCCACCGGCGGCGCGGCCCAGCCCTGCGGGGGAACGGGCGGCAGCTGCTCCCGCTCCATCACGCCCCGCCGCCGGATCCTGTTGAGCACCCACACGTTCCCCAGGTGCATGACCCCCAGCACCAGGAGCACCACGCCGAGCTTCGTCGACAGGGCCTCGAAGATGCCCCGGGTGTCGGCGATGTCGTCGTCCCCGCTCAGGTAGAGCGCCACGAAGCCGAGGTTGACGAGATAGAAGCCGACCACCAGCAGATGGTTGACGGCATCCGCGAGCTTCTCGTTCCCGTGCAGCACGTCGGCGAGGAAGACCCTTCCGTTATGGCTCAGGGTGCGCGCCACCCAGACGGTCAGGCTGATGCTGACGACGAGGTAGACGACGTATGCGACGACTGTGAGGTCCATTTCCCCACCCCTCCTTGAACGCGTTCAAAAACGCTGTCGAGAAGGACTGTAGACCTGTTTTTGAACATGTTCAAGCGAGGGTCGGCCGACGGGGATCGGTGAGCCCGGGCATCAACTCCGGGCCAACTCGGGCCGCTTGAGATAGTCCGTGAGGCCGATGACGTTGCCCCACGGGTCCGCGATCTCCACGACGTAGCCGGTGGAGGTGGAGAACGGCGGATCGATGGGCGGGATCCCGACCTCCGCCAGCGCGCGGGCCGCCGCCTTGGCGTCGCGCACCTCGAGCCATACGCGCGGGCCCGGCCACGGAGGAGGCCGGCGACCGAAGTCCTCCTCCGCGCGCAGCAGTACGCCGGGTGTCTCCTTGCCGGCTTCGAGGAGGGCGATCCCGGCCTCGTCGAGGCGGAACTTCACGCGGAAACCGGCCCGCTCGTAGAAGGAGACCGCCTCGCCGAGATCGCCGACGGGGAACAGCACGTTGTCGAAGCCGAGCAGCTCAAGCTCAAGTGACATACCGTCAGATTAGCCGTGCTCAGGGTGAATCGGACAGTACATCGTCAGCGGCGGATACGTGGCGCGCCGGTCACGGACGTCATCAGGCAGTACAGGGACGTCGTCGCGGTGATGAAGAGGATGTTGTTCTTGGGGCCGCCGAACGCGACGTTGGAGACCGGCTCCGGGACGTTGATGCGGCCGATCCGCGTGCCGTCGGGGTCGTAGCAGTGCACACCGCCGTGCATGGCGGCGGCCCACAGCCGCCCGCCGTCGTCGAAGCGGATGTTGTCGAAGCGGCCGTCGTCGCCGCCGGTCTCGGCGAAGACCTTGCCGTCGCTCAGGCTCTCGCCGCCGTCGAGCACGTCGAAGACGCGGATGTGTCCGGCCCGGGTGTCGGAGACGTACAACTGGCGCTCGTCGGGTGAGAAGACGAGCCCGTTCGGCGCCCCGAAGCCGTCGGCGACCTGGCGCACCTCGCCGGTGGCGGGGTCGATCCGGTAGACGTTGTTGGCGCCGATCTCGGACTCGGCGCGGAAGCCCTCGTAGTCGCTGGTGATCCCGAAGTCCGGGTCGGAGAACCAGATCGAGCCGTCCGAGCGCACCACCGCGTCGTTCGGGCTGTTGAGCCGCTTGCCCTCGAAGCGGTCGGCGAGGACGGTGATCCGCCCGTCGGCCTCGGTGCGGGTGACGCGGCGGCCGCCCTGTTCGGCGCTGATGAGGCGCCCCTCGCGGTCGAGGGTGTTGCCGTTGGTGTGTCCGGCGGGGGCGCGGAAGAGGCTGACCGTGCCGGTCGCCTCGTCCCAGCGCAGCAGGCGGTCGTTGGGGATGTCGCTCCAGATGAGCTGGCGCCAGGCGGGCAGATAGACGGGGCCTTCGGTCCAACGGCTGCCGGTGTGCAGGGTGGTGAGGCTGTCGTCCCCGAAGGCGCACCGTCCGGTGCGGAAGCGCTCGTCCAGAATCTCGTACACGCTGGGCTGGTTCTGGCCAGACATGGTTATCCCCCAAGAACGTTGGACCGAATGACATTCTGTCGTATGGGACTATGACAGAACGAGATACGGTTACGCCATGGTCGGCGGAGCGGGAGTGGATCGCAGTGACAGTGGATGACATCGACCGGAAGTTGGTCGCGCTGCTCCAGCACGACGCGACGACGGCGTACGCGGCGCTCGGCAAGGAGGTCGGCCTCTCGGCGGGCGCGGCCCACGAGCGGGTGCGCAAGCTGCGCGAGCGGGGCGTGATCCGGCGGACGACCGTCGACGTGGACCCGGCCGCGCTGGGGCAGGCGGTGCTCGCGTTCGTGATGGTCGAGTCGTCGTCGTGGATGGGCGGGTCGGCCGGGAAGTTCGCCGCGATCCCCGAGATCCAGGAGGCGCACATCATCGCCGGCAGCGCGTCGGTCCTGGTGAAGGTGCGCACGGAGACGACGCAGCAACTCCAGGACGTGCTGCGGCGGTTGTACGCGATCGAGGGCGTCAGCGGCACGCAGGCGACGGTGGCCCTGGAGACGTTCTTCGAGCGCCCCGTGACGTCAGGCCCGTAACAGCAGGCCCGTGTGACGCGCCGAGGGCCCCGCCCCCGGTGCGAAACCGGGAGCGGGGCCCTCAGGGACGTGACGCCGGGAAGGTCAGTAGCGGCGCGTGATCAGCGCGCGCTTGACTTCCTGGATCGCCTTGGTGACCTCGATACCGCGCGGGCAGGCGTCCGTGCAGTTGAACGTCGTGCGGCAACGCCACACGCCGTCCTTGTCGTTGAGGATCTCCAGGCGCTGCTCGCCCGCCTCGTCACGCGAGTCGAAGATGAAGCGGTGCGCGTTGACGATCGCGGCCGGGCCGAAGTACTGGCCGTCGTTCCAGAACACCGGGCACGAGGACGTGCACGCGGCGCACAGGATGCACTTGGTCGTGTCGTCGAAGCGCTCGCGGTCCTCGGCGGACTGCAGACGCTCGCGCGTCGGCTCGTTGCCCGTCGTGACCAGGAACGGCATGACGTCCCGGTACGCCTGGAAGAACGGGTCCATGTCGACCACGAGGTCCTTGAGGACCGTGAGGCCCTTGATGGCCTCGACCGTGATCGGCTTCTCCGGGCTGATGTCCTTGATCAGCGTCTTGCAGGCCAGGCGGTTGCGGCCGTTGATGCGCATGGCATCCGAGCCGCAGATGCCGTGCGCGCAGGAGCGCCGGAAGGTCAGCGAGCCGTCGAGCTCCCACTTGATCTTGTGGAGGGCGTCGAGGACGCGCTCCTTCGGATCGATGTCGAGCTGGAAGTCCTCCCAGACCGCGTCCGCGGACACCTCCGGGTTGAACCGGCGGATGCGGAAGGTGACCGTGATGAGGTGCGAGCCGTTGTCCGCCTCGAGAGCCTCGAGCTTGTCCATGGTCGGGGTAGCCATCAGTACTTACGCTCCATCGGCTGGTAGCGGGTCTGGACGACCGGCTTGTAGTCCAGACGGATGGACTCGGAGCCGTCGTCGCCGACCTCGCGGTACGCCATGGTGTGGCGCATGAAGTTGACGTCGTCGCGGTTCGGGAAGTCCTCGCGGTAGTGGCCGCCGCGGGACTCCTTGCGCGCCAGGGCGGAGGTCGCCATGACCTCGGCCAGGTCGAGCAGGTTGCCCAGCTCGATGGCCTCCAGGAGGTCGGTGTTGAACCGCTTGCCCTTGTCCTGGATCGAGACGTTTTGGTACCGCTCGCGCAGCTCGGCGATCTTCTCGACGGCCGTCTTGATCGTCTGCTCGGTGCGGAACACCATCACGTTGGCGTCCATGCACTCCTGGAGCTCGTTGCGGATGACCGCGACGCGCTCCGTGCCCGTGGAGTTGCGCAGACGCTCGACCTGCTCGACGACCATCGAAGCCGGGTCCTCGGGCAGCTCGACGTAGTCGGCCTTCTCGGAGTACTCGGCGGCCGCGATGCCCGCACGACGCCCGAAGACGTTGATGTCGAGCAGCGAGTTGGTGCCGAGGCGGTTGGCGCCGTGCACGGACACGCAGGCGACCTCGCCGGCGGCGTACAGACCGGGGACGACGGTGGTGTTGTCCGACAGGACCTCACCCTCGACGTTCGTCGGGATGCCGCCCATGGCGTAGTGCGCGGTGGGCTGGATCGGGATCGGGTCCGTGTAGGGCTCGATGCCGAGGTAGGTGCGCGCGAACTCCGTGATGTCCGGGAGCTTGGCGTCGAGCTGCTCCGGCGGGAGGTGCGTGAGGTCGAGGTAGACGTGGTCGCCCTCGGGACCGCAGCCGCGACCCTCACGGATCTCCGTGTAGATGGAGCGGGACACGACGTCACGGGACGCGAGGTCCTTCATGACGGGCGCGTACTTCTCCATGAAGCGCTCGCCGTCCTTGTTACGGAGGATGCCGCCCTCACCGCGGGCGCCCTCCGTGAGAAGGATGCCCATGCGCCAGATGCCGGTCGGGTGGAACTGGAAGAACTCCATGTCCTCCAGCGGCAGACCGCGCCGGTAGCAGGCCGCCTGGCCGTCACCGGTCAGGGTGTGCGCGTTCGACGTCACCTTGAAGAACTTGCCGGTGCCGCCCGAGGCGTAGATGACCGACTTGGCCTGGAAGACGTGGATCTCGCCGGTCGCCAGTTCGTACGCGACGACACCGGCCGAGCGCTTGACGCCGTCGACCTCGACGAGGAGCTGGTCCAGGACGTAGAACTCGTTGAAGAACTCCACGCCCTCCTTCACGCAGTTCTGGTACAGCGTCTGGAGGATCATGTGGCCGGTGCGGTCCGCGGCGTAGCAGGACCGGCGGACCGGGGCCTCGCCGTGGTTGCGCGAGTGGCCGCCGAAGCGGCGCTGGTCGATGGTGCCGTCCGGGGTGCGGTTGAACGGCAGGCCCATCTTCTCCAGGTCGAGGACGGAGTCGATGGCCTCCTTCGCGAGGATCTCGGCGGCGTCCTGGTCGACCAGGTAGTCACCGCCCTTGATCGTGTCGAAGGTGTGCCACTCCCAGTTGTCCTCTTCCACGTTGGCGAGCGCGGCGGCCATGCCGCCCTGCGCCGCGCCGGTGTGGGAGCGGGTGGGGTAGAGCTTCGTCAGGACGGCGGTGCGGCTGCGCTTCGTCGACTCGATGGCCGCGCGCATGCCCGCGCCACCGGCGCCGACGATGACGGTGTCGTACTTGTGGATCTTCATGAGTGGTTACCTCAGCCCCGTGCCTATCGGATGTTCGGGTCGAAGGTGAAGATCACCAGCGTGCCCAGCAGGATCGTGAACACCGTGGCGGTGTACAGGAGGCCCTTCAGCCACAGGCGCGTGTTCGGGCGTTCGGCGTAGTCGTTGATGACCGTACGCAGGCCGTTCGCGCCGTGCAGCATCGCGAGCCACAGCATCAGGAGGTCCCAGCCCTGCCAGAACGGCGAGGCCCAGCGGCCCGCGACGAACGCGAAGCCGATCTTGCTCACGCCGCCGTCGAGGACGAGCTGGATGAGCAGGTGGCCGAGGACCAGGACGACGAGGACGACGCCGGACAGGCGCATGAAGAGCCATGCGGCCATCTCGAAGTTGCCGCGCGTCGAGCGCGGGGTCTTCGAGGTGCGCTTGCGGGGGGCCTCGATGAAGGGCGCCGGGTGGTCGACGTCGTAGACGGCGACGCCCTCGACGGGGCCGACGCCGGGCGTCTTCGCAGGGGTGGTGTCAGCAGACATGTCTGGCGTCAGCTCCCGAAGAGTTCACGGACGGCGTGGCCGAGGACCGGGTACAGCGCGCCCACCATCAGCACGACCCAGATGCCGACGACGGTCCAGAGCATCTGCTTCTGGTAGCGGGGACCCTTCGACCAGAAGTCGACGGCGATGACACGCAGGCCGTTGAGCGCGTGGAAGAGGATGGCGGCGACGAGGCCGTACTCGAGGAGCGCGACGATCGGCGTCTTGTAGGTGGAAACGACGTCGTCGTACGACTCGGGGGAGACGCGGACGAGAGCGGTGTCCAGGACGTGTACGAACAGGAAGAAGAAAATGAGGACACCGGTGACTCGATGAGCCACCCACGACCACATGCCTTCCCGGCCGCGGTACAGCGTTCCAGCCGGCACGGAAGAACCCTCCGGGAGCGGGGATTGGGGCCGCGCCGGCTTCAGTGTCGGTCGGGCCCGGCCGGGTACGGTCCACCGGCCGCTCGTCATCGTATCGACGAGTTGTCGGCTCGCTCGCCCGGGGGCCGCCGGTGTGATCAAACAGGCAATCAAACAGCCACGTACGGGCTATCGGACGAGCTGTCGGGGCGCCCGGAATCCGCTGGTTCCTGCGGGTCTATCGCTTCCTGGGGCTCTGTCCGGGCTTCCAGCGACCGTACGAACCGGGCGAGTCGCCCCCGGGCGAGTCGGCGCAGCTCGTCCCAGGACAGGACGCGCTCCTCCTCGGGATCGTTGCCAAGGCGTGACCGGATTCCGGCCAGGAGCTGGTCGAGGGCCTCGTCGGGCCCGTAGCCGTCGAGGCAGATCACGAACGCGTGGCCGAAGCGGCTCTCGTACGCGCTGTGCGCGGCGCCGAGCGCGGTGTGGGCGACGGAGTACGAGCCGTGCGGCGGCAGGGGGAGCGTCTCGCGGGACAGGGCCTCGTCGAGGTCGGCCGGCGCGAAGTCATAGACAGCCTCGTCGGCGGCGGCGAGCAGCGCGCCGAGGTCCGGGTAGGGCCGGTGTGCCACGAGGCGGCGGGCCCAGTGGAGTGAACCGCAGCAGCTCAGGAGCGCGCGCTCGGCCTCGACCGCGGGCAGCGTGTTGAACCGCGTGAGGCCGTGCGGGGACGACTGCACGGGTGACGAAGGCCCTGGTGGGGACTGCACCGGTATGGGGGCATGCCCGGGGAGGCGGGAGAAACGGTGCGAAGGCAGCGTGCGCTCCTCGGCGAGACGTGGGACGTGACTGGGCTGACACTGGGACGAGACGTGAGTCAGGAGTGTCACGGGACATGTGATGAGGGTGTGGCGGATGTGCGTACACGCTAGCGATCCGGGTCAGGAGCTGTCTGGTGGATGCACCGATTTCACCCGGACGGGAGAGTTCCGGGGCGTGTGGTGGACGGGAGATCGGGGGAGCCGGGCCATACGGTCGCCTCTTAGGACGCGGAATTCGATGTCGGGGTTGCTGTCGAAACCGGAGGACGGTCACTGATGGGTACGCGGAGTCGATCGAGGGTCGGCGCGGGAGTCGTCACGGCGGGGACGGTCGCGCTGACCATGCTCCTCGTCGGCTGCGCCGGTGACGGGGCCGGCGCCGGCGCCACCCGTGCCGAGCGCCCCTCCGACGGAAAGTCCGCCTCCTCCACCCCGGCCTCGGCGGAGCCCTCGCCCTCGAAGTCGTACCCCCTGTCGACGACCCCGCAGACCATCCCCTCCGTGCGCGAGCACACTCCGGCGCGCGGCCCCGGGTGGCGCCCCACCAGCGGCCGGGTCGTCATCGGGGACGCGAGGCTCTCCGACGAGGGCAAGCTCATCGCCGACGAGCTGAGGCTGAAGTACGCGGGCGAGGTCAAGGCAGGCGCCGGTGACGTGGAGCTGGCGCTCGGCGGGAGCGGGAACCCGGAGTCGTACACGATGACCGTGAAGAGCGGCCGGGTGCGGATCGTGGGGCCGGGGGACGCGGGTGTCTTCTACGGCACGCGCACGCTCAAGCAGGAGGTGCACGGCGGGGGGACCGCGCCGGAGGGCGTGGTGAAGGACGCGCCGGCGAAGCCGCAGCGCGGGTTCATGCTGGACATCGCGCGCAAGCCCTTCACCGTCGGCTGGATCAAGGACCGGATCCGGGAGATCGGCGACCTGAAGTACAACCAGTTCGGTCTGCACTTCTCCGACGACCAGGCCTTCCGTATCCAGTCGGACTCGCACCCCGAGATCGTCTCGCCCGACCACCTGACCAAGGCGCAGGTCCGCGAGATCGTCTCGCTCGCCGCCGAGCGGCACATCACCGTGATCCCCGAGATCGACTCGCCGGGACACCTCGGCGCGGTGATCCGGGCGCACCCCGACCTCCAGCTGCGGAACACCGCCGGGGTCGCGACGCGCGGCGCCGTCGACATCTCGAACCCCGGGTCGGCGAAGATCGTCGACGATCTGCTGCGTGAGTACGCCCCCCTCTTCCCCGGCGCCTTCTGGCACCTGGGCGGCGACGAGTACCAGGCCCTGACGGTGAAGAACCCCGAGGCGTCCTTCCCGCAGCTCGCGGCCGCCGCCAAGAAGAAGTACGGGCCGAACGCGACGGTCGAGGACCTCACGACGGGCTGGCTGAACGACCGGGTCGCCACGATGAAGCCGTTCAACCGCTCCCTCAAGGCGTGGAACGACGGGTTCTTCCGGGGCGGTGTCGTCAAGGCCGACAAGAGCCTGGAGGTCGCCTACTGGACGGGCAGGGAGATCGGGGCGCGCCCGCCGGAGGAGTACCTGGCCGAGGGCCGCAAGATGACCAACTACAACGACGAGTACCTCTACTACGTCCTCGGTCAGCCCAACAACTTCCTGTACCCGACCGGGCAGCGGATCTACGAGAGCTGGACCCCGCTCGTCGTGCGCGGCACGACGCCGGTGCCCGCGAAGTACGACAGCCAGATCCTGGGCGGCACGTTCGCCGTGTGGAGCGACCTGGCGAACTCGCAGACGCAGGCAGAGGTCGCGCAGGGGATCCGCATGCCGCTGCGGGCCACGATCCAGAAGCTCTGGTACCCGGGCAAGCCCCCGCTCACGTGGCCCCAGTTCGTGGCGCTCGCGAACCGGCTGGGGTCCTGAGCGGCTGAGCAGTCGGTTTCCGCGGCTGAGCAGTGGACAGTGCGGTGGCGGCGTAATCGCCGGATCTGCGTTTTCGGTGGCGGAGCCACGTATGGCTGTGGTGTATTCGGCCCGAGCCGAGATCAGCCGCTTTCGAAGGCACCGGGGGGACACCGGCATGGGTTACTGGGGCTATTACGTCGTGGCCAAGAGCGAGCGGCCGCTCGTCGAGCTCGACGCGCTGGGCGGGGCGCGCGACGCGCTCACGCTTCTGGAACGGCGGGCCGACGGCTGGCAGGTCTGGGAGTGCCCGGACGGCGGGGAGCGGCGCCACGACGTCGGCAGCATGAACGCGCTGGCCGCCGAGACCGGCGCGCCCGCCCTGTTCGGCTACGTCATGGACAGCGATTGCGTCGTCATCGAGGCGGCCGCGCCGGAGAGCGGCGCGTGGACCACCTGTCTGGCGCGCGACGCCATGGCCGGATACCTCTCCGCGGACGAACTGACCCTGGAGGACTACTTCCTGGAGCCCGCGGACGCCGCGCGGCGCGCGGTCGCGTGGGCGCAGGAGTGCGGCCGCACCGTCGCGCAGGGTCCGCTCGCCGACGTCCTGGGCCAGGATCCCGACCCGTTCGCCGAGCCGCTCTTCTTCCGCTTCCTGGACCGGCTCGGCGTCGCGCCGCTGTGACGTTCCTGCGCCCCGGCACGCAGTAGAGCCCAGTAGGGACGAAATGCCGTGTCGGCAGGGGAAAGGGCGTACGTCATGAGCCTGGTGGAGCTGATCGCGCAGGCCGACGAGCGGGGTCTCGCGGCCAGCGGTCTCGCCTGCCTCGACCGCTGCGTGCCGCTGCTGGGCGCCGAGGACGACGAGGCGCTGCGCCCGCTGTGGGGAAGCCTCGCCGAGGGCGGTCCGGAGTGGGGCGAATGCCTGGCGCAGGCGCGGGCCGCGTTCCAGGCCGGGCCGGACGACGACGTGGACGAGGCGTCGGTGCTCGCCCGGCGCATGCTGGCCGCCGTGCCGGGCACCCCGTCTGCGCCCGCCCTGCGCGAGTGGGCCGACGCCTGTTCGGTCGGCGCGCTCCAGATCCACCGCATGCTGGACACGATGGAGGACGGCGCGGGCTCGGTACGGTCCCGGCGCGAGGGCCGCACGGACGGCATGTCCCCGCTGGTGGCGGCCGAACTGCGGCGTCAGGTCAGGATCCTTGAGCTGCTCGCGGGCCGGGGCGCGGGCGGCCTGCGCCAGGCGCTCGACGTGTCGACGGAGGGCCGGCGCATCCTGCGGGCCGTCGTGTCGCGGCGGGCGCGGGGCCGCGTCTGATGCACGGAATCTCCGGGCCCTCCCCGCGGGCGTGGGCGGCGATCGCGCTGCCGGTGGCGGCGGCACTCGTCGCGCTGGCCGCGCACCGGGGCATACCGGACGATCCGACGGGCCGGCTCCGCGTCGTACCAGGGGTGTTGGAGGATATCGCGCTGCCCTATGGCGGCACGGCGGCGCTGTCCGGGTGCGGTGCGCCGGGTCCTGTGAGGCCCGCGCCGCGTGGAGAGGGTGAGCAGGCGCCCGCGCCCGCGCTCGTGCTCACCTCTTACGGGTACTCGAGTTCGGGGCCGCGCTTCGACGGTCCGCCCGCCTTCACGGTCAGCGCGGTCATCGACCCGGGACCGCGGCCGCTGACGCTGACCGCGCCGGTGGGCGAGCGGCGGATCACGGTCGACGTGTACGGGCCGCACGGCGAGGGCCGCATCGCGTCGGCGCGGGGGCTGACGGCGAAGGTGACGAAGGGGGTGAAGCAGCGGCCTGTCCCGCCGGCTTCGGGCGTCTACCGCTTCACGGACGTCGGGAACCTGGATCTGGAGGTCGAGCTGCCCGGACGGGCGGTCTGCCCGGGCCACACGCGGGCGGACATCGGCCAGTGCGTGCCCGATCACACCAACCAGATCGAGGACTGTCCCGTGGTCACGGTCACCCTCACCGACAAGGCGGTCTCCGCGCAGCGCGCCCTGGTCGCGGGGATCAAGAACTCCGAGCGGTTCAGCGACCGGCTCGTGGCGGTGTCGTTCGAGGAGAACGCCGCCGGAGTCTGAGCGCACGGATCCGACGCACGGACCTGAACGGACCCGAACGGAACCGGGCCCGGCCGCCCCCTCCTGCGGTCGGGTCCGCTTCCGTGGAAGGTAGTGAGTAACCCATCCGGGCGCGGCGACGCAAGTGCGGGCACAAAGCAGACAGGGCTGTGCCAGGGCTGCCAGGGCCGAAACGACTCTCGCCGCGCGGTTCCCGGGAGTGTCGGGAGCCGCGCGGCGAGAGGTTGTGCGGGTGTGGCTACGGGGCCAGCGTGGTGCCCAGGTGGTTGCCCGTCGCGGTGCCGAGCTGCGTCAGTCCGTAGTACTTGGACGTCGAGAGGCCGAGCCCCGTGCTGTTGCTCGGGACGTACAGGAGCGTGCCGTTGCCGGCGTCCTCGCCCGCCGCGCCGATCACCAGGTCCGCGCGGCCGAAGCCGGTCAGGTCGGTGAGGGAGACGGCGGAGCCCAGTTTGTCCTCGGTCTCCGTGGAGCCGGGGACGCCGGGCTCGTCCTGCGAGATCGCGAGGGCGCCGGTGCCGGTGAGGCCGGTCGCCGAGCCCTTGAACAGCAGCGACGTACCCGCGTTGGAACGGTTGCTGGTGCGGGTGATGTCCTCGCCCGGGGCGCCGGCCAGGACGTCCGCGTAGCCGTCGGCGTTGTAGTCGCCGACCGAGACGGACGAGCCGAGGGCGTCGCCGGACTCGGCCGCGCCCGGGACGCCGCTGGTCGCCTGGTGGATGGTCTTGGCACCCGTGGCGGTGAGGCCCGTGCCCGCGGTGCCGTAGACGGCGGTGACCTGGCCGCCCGCGTAGGCGCCGGACTCGGCGGTGTAGGGCTGGCCGATGACGATGTCGTCGACGCCGTTGCCGTCGATGTCGCCGGCGGCGACGGCGCGGCCGCCCTTCACGGTGAGGGTGCCGGCCTTGGTGAGGCCGTTCCTGCCGCCCTTGAACCAGACGACCCGGCCGATGGACGTCGAGTCGCGGTAGTTGAGCGCGACGTCCGCGTAGCCGTCCTTGTTGAAGTCGCCGCTGGTGGCGTCCTCGTAGGAGAGGGCCGTGTCACCGCTGGTGATGTTGGAGCTGCTCTCCTGGCCCTCGGCGTAGCGCGCGGTCCAGGTGCCGCCGGTGCCGGTGGAGGACGCGAAGACGTCCGCGTTGCCGTCGGCGTTGAAGTCGCCGACCGCCACGGCGGAGCCGTACTTGGCGCCGTTCGCGTAGAAGCCCTCGTCGAGGTTCATCTGCGCGCCGGTGGTGAAGGCGGGGCCGTACAGGATGGTGACGGCGCCGCGGTCGGCGTGCGAGGAGGTGTCGTCCTCGCCGGGCTGGCCGATCGCGAGGTCGGCGTAGCCGTCGCCGTTGATGTCGCCGGTGGCCACGGCGGCGCCCCACTGGTCGCCGGCCTCACCGGCGCCGGGCACGCCCGGGCTGGACTGTGTGAGCGAGATCTTCTTGGTGCTGTCGGGGCCGCTCGCGCCGCCCGGCACGACGACGACGCGGCCGCCGCTGGAGGCGCTGGGCAGGCCGGTGACGAGGTCGCTGATGCCGTCGCGGTTCACGTCGGCGGTGGGGATGGCGGAGCTGCGGCCCGCGCCGGCGGCGAAGGAGCGGATCGTGCCGAGCCGGTCCTCGAGCTGCTTGCCCGGGCACTCGGTGGCGTACGCGTCCTGGTGGCCGGAGATGGTCCGCAGGGTCGCGGTCTCGCCGGTCTTGTAGACGCCGGTGTCACCGGCGGCGACGAGGTTCACCGAGCCGTTCGGGTCGACGCCGTACTGGCCGAGCTTGTACGCGGCGACGCGTGCGGCGGACTCCATCGCGGCCCGCGAGGGCTTGGAGTTCACGAAGTTGCCGAGGACCGCGATGCCGGTCGAGTACGAGTTGAAGCCGTACGTGTGCGCGCCGAGGACGGGCTCGTCGATGCCGCCCTCGCGGCCCTCGAATATCTGGCCGCACTTGTCGACCAGGAAGTTGTAGCCGATGTCCTTCCAGCCGTTGCCGTCCGGCGCCGGCTTCACGTGGTACGCGTAGTCGGCGCGGATCAGCTTGGCCGAGTCGGCGCAGCTGTAGTCGTTCGCGTCCACGGTGTGGTGGATGAAGACGGCCTGGATCTTGTCGATGTACTCCGGCGGGCTGTAGTTGACCGCGAGAGAGGTGTCCGGCTTCCACTCCGACCGCATGATGATCGGCGGCTGCTTCACCGTCGAGGGCGGGGCCGGGGGCTTGGTGGGCGTCGGCGACGGGCTGGGGCTCACGCTCGCGCTCGCCGAGGCGGAGTCCGACGGACTCGGCGAGGCGGCCGGAGCCGAATCACTGGGCGACGCCGACGGCGAGGGGTTCTCCAGGGCGGAGTCCGAGGGAGACGGCGAGGGGGACTCGTCGAGGTCGGTGGTGTACGCCGCGTTCTGCGGCCCACCGGCAGCGACGGATGCCTTGGCCGCCTTCGCTTCCTTGGAGGTGACACCCGGGTCGACCATCGCCAGGGTGAGCCCCTTGGGCAGTGCGGTCGACGACCCGTCGGCGGCGACCACGCGCGCCTCGACGCCGTCCGAGGGCCCGACCCACCGGGACTCGGACATGCCCCGCACGCCGTTCTTGCTCTCGGCGGTGTCGGGGTCGGGCAGGTGCGAGTCCGTGTTCACGGACACCCAGTCGGTCCACTTCCCGGTCACGCTGCTGCGCGTGCGGACCTGGGCGGTGCCCTTGAGCTCGGCGCTCTGCTTGTCCCAGGTGACGCCGACCAGCGAGAACGGCTCCGTGCCGGTGCGCGGGAGCTCCCGCCTGGTGCTGCCGTCGGCCTTCAGTTCGGCGGAGCGCACCTTGACCGGCCGCGGAGTCGTCGCGGAGGGGCTGGAACCACCGGACGCCTCCGGGCTGGCGACGGCGTACGTCACCACACCCGCGCCGCCGAGGACGACGGCACCCATCGTCACCCAGGCCCTGCGCTTGAGACTCAGCGGTTTGTACGCATGAGATCTGCGCGCACGCGAAATTCGCGGCCCCAATTGCCCCACCCCTTGAAGAAGTTCAGAGAATGTTCACAAATGCCTCACCCGTCACACGGGTAGCGTTCTATTCAGCGGTAGACCAACGACAAACGTCACTGGTTGCCCTGGTGTGCTGTACATCACCTGACCAGTCGTTCGGTCGGCCGCCGATGCCGGTCCCCGCGGGGGATCCGAGCGCGGTGAGGCCGTAGGCGGCGCCCGCCCCCGCGCTCAGGGCCATGATCGTTCCGTCGCCCGCGTTCTCGCCCTCGGCGCCGATCGCGAGGTCAGCCACGCCGTCCCGGTGCCCTGAGCATGCTGAACGCCTCGGTCGAACGGGCGGCGAGGACGCCCCTGCCGGGGGCGGTCCCGTCCGGTACGGCGACGGTGTGGACGGCTCCCTTGTGCACGGCGGCCTGCGCGGCGGCGGGGTGCGCCCGCCCCGACAGGGAGACGACGCTGAGCACGATGGCGGCGGCGAGCGCGGTACGGGCGGCCTGGCGGCCGAGACTCGGGTACATCACTGCTCTCCCTGCGCGCTCGCCGGGGACTCGGAGACCTCGGGCTCGGGCAGCTCGCCCTGACACGTGGCGCGGCCGAACTTGCCGTAGGCGGTGGCTGTTTGGACGTGCTTGCCGCGGATGGCGAGCTGGCAGCTTGCCCGACCGCCCTTCTCGCCGAGCGTGATGGTCACGATGGGCGGCTTTCCGAGCGGCACACGCACGGTCTTCTTCCAGGGCAGCGTGACGCCGTGCGCGGCGACGGCCTTGCCGGACTCGCTGCGGGCCTGCCAGGTGAGATCGGCGGTGCCTTCGCCACTGACCTCGTACGTCACGGAGGCGGTGGGGACGTGACGCTCGGGCTTCTCGTCCGTGTCGAGCACTCCGTAGAGCACGAGTCCGGCACAGGCGGCGACGAGAACACCACAAACGGCTATGCCGCGCCGGTCAACTCCCTTGCCACTCTTGGCTTCGTCGGCGTTCCCTGACTCGCCCGAGGGCTTCGCCTCCTTCGCTCCCTCGGTGTCCTTGGTGCCCGCGGATTCGTCGGGCGCCTCGGCTTCTTCCGTGGTCGTTTCGGCCGTGTCGGTGGGTTCGGTCGGCTCTGACTGTTCGGGCGATGGCATGGGCCTGGCTTTCGTGAGGCGAACATTCCTCGCGCGAATGCGTCGCGCTCGGCGGAGAACCGGGCGGTTATACCGCATGCGGGAGCGGCCGTTCCAGTGTCCGGAACAAGCGGGCGAATGGGACGAGGCTCAAACTTACGCACAGCACCCCTCGCAACACCCCACGGAACGACCCGAAAGATGCCTGCAGCTGACCCGCCACCGTTTCGATGAATAGAAACCCCGCCGACGTTTATCCCTTTCGGGACGGCGAGCGTGACCAGTCGCGGGCGACGGCTCAGCCCTCCACGGCACGGACACACCGGTGATCGCGATGCCGCCGAGGTCGGTGGCCACGCCGGCTTCACGGGCGACGGCTCGTGCGCAGCGAGTGCCGGGTCCAGATCATCTGCGGATGATCCGCCCCGGGGAGAGTCAATTGCCCGATTGATTCGCTCTGTTGACATGGCCATGCGCAACTGATTAGAAATCTTCCGCCCGTGAAGGAGAAAGCCAGAAACCGACCGACGCATGCCCGGAAGACCTCTTCGGCCAGGGGTCTTCCGGACTTACGTCGGCCAATCCGCCCTGCCCAGCAGCCGACCTTCCCCAGGGGCGCACAACAGTCGTCCGGACGGAAAACCCGTCCGGAAGTTCGGCATGCCCGCATTACGTGCTCGAGAGCAATACCGCACGGGAAACGGGTGTGCCGCAAAGGAAAGGGCACGGGACGTGAAAGTCCGCTATGGGAGATTGATCTCCTGCCTTGTGGTGTCGGCGGTGGTGAGCGCAGCGCTGCCGCAGTTGGCCTATGCCTCCGCACCGGACGCCGGCAAGGACGGTGACGACAAGGGTGTCGTCGACACCGTCAAGAGCTGGTTCTCCGACGACGACAGCGGAGATCAGGCCAAGCCGCCTACGGGCGGGAAGCTGGAGATACCCAGCCGGGAGAAGCTCCCGAAGGGCAAGAAGGCCGCCAAGCCCAAGCGCGTCAAGGAGCTGACCTCCCGCCGCACGGAGCACGCGCGCTTCTGGCAGCTGTCCAACGGGCAGATCCAGGCCGAGCTCTCCCAGGTACCGACCGCGTACCGCTCGGGTTCGGGCAAGAAGAAGTCCTGGAAGTCGATCGACACCGCCGTCGACGCGACCAAGGCCAAGGGCTACGACTTCGTCAACACATCGAACTCTGGGCGTAGTTGGTTCGGTTCGGACCCGGACAAGCTGCTGAAGTTCCAGGCAGGCGCGCACGGCCCGGCGGTGACGCTGGGTCTCAAGGGTGCGTCGTCCAAGTCGGTCGATCCGACGGCCAAGGGCTCCACCGTCACGTACAAGGACGCGGCCGCCGGTGGCGCGGACCTGGAGTACCAGGTCGGTCCGGGCCGCGTGAAGGAGAACATCGTCCTGGCGAAGAAGCCGGACGGGCCCGTCTCCTACACCTTCACGCTGGACGCGCACGGGCTGACGCCGAAGGCGCGGAAGAACGGCTCGATCGAGCTGTACGGCGAGCTGCCCAACACGCCGGTGATGACGATCCCGGCCGCGTACATGTCGGACACCCGCAAGGACGCCGACTCCCCCTACGGGCTCGCGTACAGCCCCAAGGTGAAGCAGAAGCTGGTCCGGGACGGCAAGAACTGGACCATCGTCGTCACGCCGGACGCGAAGTGGCTGGCGTCGTCCAAGCGGCAGTACCCGGTGTCGATCGACCCGACGATCACGATCACGCCGACTCCGTCGCAGTCGCAGGACACGATGGTCCTCTCGGACCAGCCGGCGGCGAACTTCAACAACACCTGGAAGATGTCCGTCGGCAAGACCGACACGGGTATCGCGCGGTCGCTGATCCAGTTCCCGCTGGACGAGATCCCGGCCGGGACGAAGATCGACTCGGCGCGTCTGGGCATGTACTTCGACCAGGCGCACACCACCAACGCCAATGACGTCACGATGGAGGTCCACCGGGCGACCGGCCCGTGGACCGAGTCGGGCGCCACGTGGTCCAACACCAGTGGCCTGTCGGGTGAGCTCTCCGGTACCACCGTCCAGATCGACGACGGCGACACCGGGACCGCCGCCGTCGGCGAGTGGCCCCGGGCCACGACGACCGGCGGCGCGGCGACCAATGACGACTTCGCCTACAACAAGAACAGCCTGACCGGCGAGTCGTACACCTGGCAGCCGATGGTCAACGAGACCGCGTCCTACCGGGTCGAGGCGCACTTCCCGCCGGCCTCGGACGGCGCGACGGCGGCCCCGTACACGATCACGCACCGGGACGGTACGGGGACCGGCACGGTCAACCAGTCCGGCACCACGTCGGCGTGGAAGACGGTGAACAGCAGCCAGTTCTACTTCTCCAAGGGCAACGCGGGGAAGATCGTTCTGGGCGACACCAACAGCTCCACGACCCGCAACATCGCGGACTCGATCCGTCTGGTGAACCCCGCCCAGATCGTCAAGAACACAGGCGAGTACAACCAGTGGCACGACTTCGCGGTGACGGACACCGTGCAGAAGTGGGTCTCGGGCACGGCCACGAACAACGGCTTCGTGATCCAGGCCCAGGACGACACGCTGGCCGCGACGCCCACCGGCGGTCCGCGCTACGAGTCCGGTGACGGCGACTACGGCGGCGAGACCTCCTCGTACCCGCGCCTGACCGTGACGTACGGCAAGGTCGGCTCGGCGCTCAACTCGCCGACGATCGTGCACGACACGGGCCCGGAGCTGTCCTGGTCGGCGTACAAGAACACGACCGGCGACACCGGCCAGGACATCGTCGAGTACCAGCTGCACCGCTCCACGCAGCAGGTCTTCACGCCGAGCGCGGCCACGCTGGTGGCCCCGGTCGACAAGGCGAGCACGGCCTACACGGACACCACCGCGACGCCGACGCCCGACTCGTCCACGGACGAGATCGGCCGCTCGTACTACTACCAAATCGCGGTGAAGACGAAGGACGGCTCCGTCATCGGGTCGCCCACACGCATCGTCGGCGTGCCGAAGGCCGGCCGCACGATGAAGCTGATTCAGGGCACGGCGGGCGGCGTCACCGACACCACCCTCTCGTCCCAGCAGCCGACGACCAACGAGGACACGATCCTCTCGTACACGCCGCAGAAGTGGCTGAGCGTCGGCAACAACTCGGGCACGTACGGCAAGACGCGCGCCGGGCTGAAGTTCCCGACGACGTCGATCCCCGCGACGGCCACCGTTCTCGACTCCAAGCTCTACATGTGGGGCGCGGAGACGACGACCGGCACGAACGGCGCGATCTACGAACTCCACGGCCTGACCAAGGACTTCGACGAGACGACGGCGACCTGGAACAACGCCACGTCGACCACTCCCTGGACGGCGCCGGGCGGTGACTTCTCCGGCACCGTGTCCGACACGGTGGCGCAGGTCTCCGAGGTCGGCCGCCACTGGTGGGATGCCACTTCGCTCACGCAGGGCTGGGTGAAGACCCCGTCCAGCAACAAGGGCGCCCTGCTGAAGCTGAAGGACGAGACGACCACCGGTCCGCAGGAGCGCACGCTGTTCCTGTCATCGGAGACCGCCGACCAGCAGCTCGGCCCGCTGCTTCGCGTGATCTACGTGGACGCGACGACGGAGAACACGTACTACGCTCCGCAGACGCCTCAGCGCATGACGCCGAACTCCACGTACTCCGTGGACGTGACGGTCACGAACACGACTGGCACCGAGTGGCTCGCGGGTGAGCGGCAGCTCTCGTACACCTGGAAGCTGCCCGACGGCACGGACATGACGACGGGCGGCAATCAGCTGTCCACGGCGATTCCGAACCTGAAGCCGGCCCAGTCGGCGACGGTGCATGCGCAGGTCAAGACGCCGATCAACTCGGACGAGGGCAACAAGCGCACGGACTACGTGCTCGGCTGGGACGTCAAGAAGGTGTCGGACGGCAGCTGGCTGTCTGCGGGTACGGGAGGCATCCCGTCCCTGAAGCAGAACGTGGCGGTCGAGGACCCGACGTCGAACTCGCTGGGCCTGGAGAAGTTCTACTCCTACACCGGCAAGAACACCGGCGCCGGCGCGACCGTGATGAGCAACCTCGCGTCCGGCAACAGCGTGTGGTCGTACAACGCGTTCACGAACCCGGGACGCGGTCTCAGCACTTTCGCCCGGTTCTCGTACAACTCGCTCGACACGTCGGACACGGTGCTCGGCGCGGGCTGGTCCGGGCAGGCGGCGGGACCCATTCGCCTGGGGGCACCGCTGGACTTCCATCCGAACCCGAACCCGACGGAGATCCGTCTCCCGGACGGTGACGGTACGACGCACGTCTTCGCCAAGCAGCCGGACGGCACCTGGAAGGCCCCGGCAGGCGTCCACTACAAGGTCACGATGAAGTCGGGCCTGGACTGCACGCCGAACAAGGACCCGATCCCCGACGCGTGGACGCTCACGCGCCCGGACGGAACCCGGTTCCTCTTCGGTTGCGACGGCTACATGACGTCCGCGATCGACAAGAACGGCAACACCCAGACGTACACATACGAGGAGCACAAGTCGGGCGGCAAGCCGACCAAGTACCTCGCGTACATCACCGACCCTGCGGGCCGGCAGACGCTGACTGTCACGTACTTCGACAAGTCGACGGCGCCGTTCCCGAAGGTCGCCGATCACGTCCAGTCGATGACGGACATCTCGGGCCGCAAGGTCACGTTCGAGTACTCGGACAAGGCGCTGCTGACGAAGATCACTGACGGTGCGGGTTCGTCCCAGCCGAAGGTGTTCGCCTTCACGTACGACGCCACGCAGGGCAACAAGAACGTCAAGCTGGTCCAGGTCGACGACCCGCGCGGCAAGGCCACGAAGCTCGACTACTTCGCGCCGAAGACCGGCGACGACCCGAAGTACCACTGGTGGACGAAGACCATCACGGACCGTCTCAACGGGGCGACCGGCTTCGGATACGGAGTGGACGCGGGGAACGCGAAGTTCACCGACACCACGGTCACCGACGCAGAGTCGCACACCACCACCACCGTGACGGACGACTTCGGCCGTCCGGTGCAGACCACCAACGCCAAGTCGCAGACCGGCAAGATGAGCTGGGACGCGAACAACAACGTCACCTACCTCGAAGAGGCCAACGGCGCCAAGACCGCGTACTGCTACGACCAGAAGACCGGATACCCGCTGTGGCAACGTGACGCGGAGAACAACAAGGCGGGCGTACCCCCGACCAGCGACTGCGCGCCGGGCACCTTCCCGGCCAACAGCCAGCAGTACACGTACCAGACCCGTCTGGACGGCTACAGCGCCGACCTGTTCACCAAGACCTCCCCGGAGGGCCGCAAGTGGCAGTTCGGCTATGACTCCTTCGGCAACCTGAAGACGGTCACCGACCCCAAGGGCGTCGCCACCACCGGAACGGCCGGCGACTACACCACCTCGTACGAGTACGACGGCTACGGTCAGCAGACCAAGTCGACGGACGCCAACGGCAACGTCACGACGAACAGCGCCTTCGGTCCCACCGGTTACCCGGCGACCATCACGGATGCGCTGAACAAGTCGACATCCTTCGTCTACGACGAGCGCGGCAAGGTGACTCAGGTCACCGACGCGCTGGGCAAGAAGACCACGCAGGCCTACGACACCTTCGGGCGTCCGCTGGCCAGCACGGTGCCCAAGGACCAAGCGGCGGGCGTTCTCATCACGAAGCCGGCGCCGGAGTACGACGCCAACGACAACGTCACCAAGTCGACGGCGACCAACGGCGCCGTCTACGAGGTGGCGTATGACGCCGCCGACCAGGCCATGTCGTCCACCAGCCCCAAGGACACGACTTCGTCCGACGAGCGGAAGACGACCTACGCCTATGACAAGGTGGGCAACCTCAGGACGTCCACCGAGGCCAAGGGCAACCTGGCGGGCTCGGCGGCAGGCTCGTACACGACGACGAACAACTACGACGCGATCAACGAGCTGACGTCGGTCGTCAACGCCGACCAGGACGAGATCAGCTACGCGTACGACAACGTCGGCAACGTCATCACGGTCGTCGACCCGAAGAAGAACGCGACGGCCGACACCACCGACTACACCACCAAAACCGACTACGACCTGAACCACCGCGTCACCGTTGTCACGGACGCGGCGGGCAAGACCAACAAGCGAGGCTACGACAAGGACTCGCTGGTCACCTCGACCACGGATGCTGAGAACAACACCACGCTCATCAGTTACGACGAGCGCGGAAAGCAGATCCAGGTCAAGGTCCCGTACGACGGCACGTCACCGATCACGTACCACAGCACGAAGTACGAGTACGACCAGGTAGGCAACACCACCAAGGTCATCACTCCGCGAGGTGTGGCCGCCGGCTCCACAGAGGCGTTCGCGGCGCGTACGGACTACGACGCGCTGAACCGCCCCGCCAAGCAGTACCAGCCCTACGATCCGGCCGACGCCCGCTACAACAAGGCGGACGTCTACACCCGCACCGACTACGACGAGGTGGGCCGGGTCGCCAAGACCTCGCTGCCGCCCTCGGCGGGTCAGTCGGTCCGTAGCGACACCAGCTACAGCTACTTCGACAACGGCTGGGTAAAGTCGTCCACGGACCCGTGGGACATCGTCACCACGTACGACTACAACGAGCTGGGCAAGCAGACCGCCCGGACGCTGACGTCGGCAGGCGGGTCCTCCAACCGCACCATGGGCTGGTCGTACTACCCCGACGGCAAGCTCAAGTCCCGTACGGACGACGGTGTTCCGGTCGGTAAGTCGGTGGTTCTCGCCGACAACTCCGACACCCAGAACACCTCGTCGACCGGTACCTGGGCGAAGGGAGACATCGCCGGTCAGCAGGGCTACGACCACCAGACCCACGCGGCGGGCGCGGGCAGCGACTCCTTCACGTGGACGCTGAACGTTCCTCAGGACGGCACCTACACGGCGTATGTGAAATACCCGAAGGTGACGGGCGCGGCGACGGCGGCGAAGTACACGCTCACGCACGGGTCGGGCACGGTGGACAAGACGGTCGACCAGACCGCGTCCACCGGCACCTGGGTGTCGCTCGGCTCGTACGCGTTCAAGCAGGGCAATGGTGCCAAGCTCCAGCTGTTCCAGAACAGTTCGGGTGCGGTCGTGGCCGACGCGGTGAAGCTTGTCCGGGACACCACGGGTGACCCGGTCGCCGACCAGAAGCGGTCCTTCGGCTACGTCTACGACGCCAACGGCAACCTGACCTCCATCGGTGACGCCACACCGGGCGCCGAGATCGACGCCTATGGGGCCGAGTACACCGGTCTCAACCAGGTGGCGAAGGTGACCGAGTCGCTGGCCGGCCAGCAGAAGAAGGCCACCAGCTACACCTACGACGCCGACGGTCAGCCGGACACTGCCACCCACCCCGACCAGTTCTCCAAGTACACGTACGACGTGCGTGAGCTGGTCAAGTCCGTGTCCGTGGGCAAGAACCCGACGGATGCCGACCCGAAGGTCACCGCGTACACCTACACCGACAACGGCCAGAAGCTGAAGGAGACGAAGGACAACAGCAACACCGTCGACTACGGGTACTACCTCGACGGCTCGGTCAAGTCGACGACCGAGAAGAAGGGCAACGGCTCGATCGTCGCCTCCCACACCTACGCCTACGACCCCAACGGGAACAAGGCGCAGGACGTCGCGAAGAAGATGAACGCCGACGATCACGCGGCGTACCTGTCCTCGACGACGGACTACACCTACGATCCGGCCGACCGGCTCGCCAAGTCGGTCAAGACGGGTACCGGCGCCGCGACGGAGACGTACGTCCACGACGACAACGCCAACGTCACGAACCAGACCGTCCAGGGCATCACGACGGCGTTCGCCTACGACCGCAACCGGCTGCTGACGGCGTCGACGACCGGAGCCACGGCCAACTACAACTACGACCCGTACGGCCGCCAGGAGTCCATCACCACGGGCGGCCAGATCGTCCAGCGGAGTACCTACGACGGTTTCGACCACGTCACCAAGTCGGAGACGGCGGACACCTCCGGGGCGCTGCAGCCCACGACGTACACGTTCGACCCGCTGGACCGCACCACCTCGCAGACCGCCAAGGGCAAGACGACGGACTACGAGTACCTGGGTCTGTCCCACCAGGTCCTGGACGAGAAGGTCGCCGGCGAGCTGACCAAGTCGTACCAGTACAGCCCGTGGGGTGAACGCCTGTCGCAGATCAAGTACAACGGGGACGGCACGACCGAGGACAGCTACTACGGCTACAACGGCCACTCCGACGTCGAGACCCTGACCGACTCGACCGGCGACACCAAGGCCACCTACGGGTACACGGCCTACGGCTCGGACGACGTGTCGGAGTTCACGGGCGCCGACAAGCCCGACCAGGCCGACCCCACGAAGGAGGAGTACAACCCCTACCGCTTCAACGCCAAGCGGTGGGACGCCCAGTCCGGCACGTACGACATGGGCTTCCGCAGCTACGACCCGGGTCTCAACCGCTTCACCAGCCGGGACATGTACAACGGTGCGCTCGCCGACATGAGCCTGGGCGCCGACCCGTACACGAGCAACCGCTACGCGTTCACCGGGGGCAACCCCACCAGCCGCGTGGAGTACGACGGTCACGACTGGTGCTTCGGCGTCTGTGACGCCGTCGGCGACGCGGTCGGTAGCGGGCTGGACTGGGCCGGGGACAACGCCGACACGCTGGTCGACGCGGGGCTTCACACCGCGGAGATCATCGGCGGTGCGATGGCGATCGGCGGCGGAATCGACGAGATAGCCGCCGGTGTCGGACTCTGCATCGTTGGCGGCATCGAGACGCTCGGCGCGGCGTGCGTCGCCGGCGCCGGTGTCGCGGTCGCCGGTGTCGCTACGATCGCCGTCGGAGTAAGTGCTGTCGCCGACGGCGCCATCGGTCTCAGCAACGACCTTACGACGCTGCGCAATTCGGACTCGGGAAGCTCGTCGGGTGGCAGCGGTTCCGGCTCGAAGTCGACGGATCCCGGCGCCCAGAACCCGGACATCACCTGGAAGACCGACGATTTCGACGGTTGGCAGCATGTCCAGGACACGCACCGCATCGGCGGCAAGGACTACAACGCTGAAACCAAGGGTGCCTTCATCGGCAAGGGCAAGAAGGTGCAACAGTGGATTCAGCAGGTAGTGAAGAACAACCCGGCCAAGCCCAACCCCACGCCCGGAAACGACGGGTATATCTATGAGGGAAGGATCAATGCGGGTCCCGACGGCGTTGGCATTCTGAGCAAAAAGCAGAGTCAGGGTCTGGGTACGAATAGGGGATACGGGATCAGGGTAGTTCTCAATCCTGACGGAAGCCTGAGAACGGCTCACCCTATTCCGTAATGCACGCCGAGTAGTATAGTCGCCGACCGCCCGCGACGGGGTTGTTTTGCCTGGGTGGTCGGCGGCTACCTCAGAAGACGCATATTGGAGAATAATGTTTAACGTCACTTTTGCCCCAGAGTCGATGCGGGAAATGACGGAAAAGCAGCGTGAAAAGCTGGCGGCTGGTCGTGCCAGTGAAATGGATATGCGGTATGAGTACTTTTGGGTAGATTTTGACTTGACCGTGGACGGCTTCGACCCCGAGTGGTTCCCGGGAATTCCGGTCCTTGACCTCATGTTCTGCCTTCTCTATTCTGCGCAGGCGATCCGGGAAGGCAATCCCGGCACGATTAGCTTCACGGAAAGTGACATGCTGATTCATCTCGCTCCAAGTGGTGAATATCTGTCCGTGGAAAGGTCCTGGAATCCCACTGCAGGCAGCTGTTCCATTGCCGAGTTCCTGGCCGGTGTATCCCGGTTCTCCGGCGAGGCCTTGGAGTACATCGCTCGCAGGTACCCGGACTTCGAGGGGCACCCCACTCACCGAAAATTGATGGACATGTTGGAGCAGGTTGGGTGAACAGCCCGGATTGGCGGACGGCATGCTGATTTCCTGAGCGTGTCCGTTCCCCGGCCCGACATCGAGGCGTGTACATCGCCCCCAGAGTTCCCTGGGGGCGATCGTCATTCAAGAGGAGCTTCCTCAATGCCATCCCAGGGAAGACAAAATTTCAGGGCAGGAGCCGAATATGGGTGAGTTCAGGCCGCTGCCGATTTCCTCGTCTCCAAGTGGCTGGAAGGGCTCGGACAGATGGTGAGGGTCGAAGAGCTGGAGGCCGCGCTTCCGTCGATGACGCAGTGGCGTGTGGCGGCGGGTCGTAGCGTGGATTGGGCTGCCCTCGAAGCGGACCTGGGTACGGCGCTGCCGTCCGACTACCGGTCCCTGGCGGAGGCGTATCCGGCACTGGTCATCGACGACTTCCTCTTCGTGGCCGTGCCGCGGCCCGGGGTCGAGACGGCATGGGCGTCCGGGGCCAGGGAGTCGGCCGAGATCCTCCAGGATCTGTACGAGATGGGCGACGCCCAGGACTACGTCCCCTACCCGCGGCCCGGTGGTCTGTTGCGCTGGGCGGAGTCCAATGAGGGGGACTACCTCTACTGGAGGATGAGCTCACCCGATCCGGACTCCTGGCCCGTGGTGGTGCGTGGGGCCAACGGCGACTGGTCGGAGTTCCCGGTTGGTGCCGTTGAGTTCCTGACCGGCGTGTACCGGCGGACCATCGACGTGCCGGGCCTGCCCGAGGGTTTCCCGAGTGACGACCCGAAGGTAGTGGCCTGAGTGACCGCATCGACTGATCGGCAGCTGCCGTGGCTCTGCTTTACGCGACCGACTCCAACGGAACTTCGAGCGATAACCTGACGCCCTCACAACGTGACTTTCGACCCGGATTCTATGCGGGAATTGACGGAGAAACAGCTGAGTTCCTCGCCGGCGTCTCCAGCTTCTCCGGCGAGGTGTTGGAGTACATCGCCGGCAGGTACCTCGATTTCCAGGGGCACCCCACACACCGAAAGTTGATGGACATGCTGACGATCGAAGAGCTGGAGGCCGCGCTTCCGGCGATGACGCGGTGGCGTGTGCCAGGAGGGCACAGCGTGGACTGGGCCCTCCTGGAGGCGGCCCTCGGGACGGGGCTGCCCTCCGACTTCCGCGCGCTGGCGGAGGCGTACCCTGTGCTGGTCATCGACGACTTCCTGATGGTGTCCTCTCCGGCCCCCGGGGCCGAGGCGTCATGGGCGTCCGCGTCCAGGGAGGACGAGATCCTTCAGGATCTGTACGAGATGGGCGACACCGAGGGCTACGTTCCCTTCCCGCAGCCGGGAGGCCTGATCGGCTGGGCGGATTCCAATTCGGGGGACTCCTTCTACTGGAGGACGAGCTCCCCGGACCCGGACGCCTGGCCGGTGGTCGTCCGCACGGACAACGCCGAGTGGTACGAGTTCCCGGTCGGCGCCGTCGAGTTCCTGGCCGGCGTGTACGGGGGCACCATCGACGTGCCGGGCATGCCCGGGAACTTCCCCGGCGACTTCCCCGAGGTGCTGGGCCTGAGCGACCGTATCGACGGCACCTGATCCGGCGCATGTGAACAGCGATCGCCCCCAGGGTTCCTGGGGGCGATCGTCATTCAGCAGGGTTGGGGTCTGCCCCCGGTCCGAGGATCCTCGGCAGTGACCGGGCGGCCGGGGCTACGGGCAGCTCACGCGGCCGTCGCCGGGGTCGGTCGTGCAGGTGTCGGTGCCCATGCCGCCGTTGGCGGTGTCGTTGCCGGAGACGTTGTCGACCGTGTTGAGCCGGTCGTTGCCGAAGTAGCCGGTCAGGGTGTCGTTTCCGGGGCCACCGATCAGGGTGTCGTTGTCGAACCCGCCGTCGATGTTGTCGTTTCCGGAGCCGCCGTAGACGGTGTCGCTGCCGAAGCTCGCCCGGACGGTGTCGTTGCCGCTCAGGGCGCAGATCACGTCGTTCCCGTAGCCACCCGTGAGGGTGTCGGCGCCGCTGGTGCCGGTGATCGTGCAGCCGTGCGCGTTGTTCACCGTGCTGGTCGCCGTCGCGGAGTTGTTGGCGGGTACCGGATCGGTCTGCGTGGCGGTGACCGTGGCCTTGTCGGACAGGGTGCCGGTGGCCCGGGGTTCGGCGACCACCGTCACCGTGGTCGAGGCACCCGAGGCGAGGGAGCCGAGCGCGCAGTTGGCGCTGGTGGATGTGATGGTGCAGGTGCCCTGGCCGGGCGTGGCCGACAGTACGGTGCCGGGTCCGGTGAGAGCGTCCGCAAGTGTGATGCCGGTGGCCGCCGTCGTGGTGCTCTTGTTGGTCACCGTCACGGTGTACGTGGCCTGATCGCCCAGGCTGACGGTGGCCGGTCCGGTCTTCGTGACGGACAGGTCCACGCCGGTCGGCGGCGGCGTGGCGGCGACCTGGTAGCGGACCAGTCCTCTGTCGTCGCCGGTGTTGCCGGAGACGACGATCTTGCCGTCGGACTGCAACGCCACCGCGCTGGCCGAGTCGAAGAAGCCGAGGTAGACGTCGGTGGTGACCTTGCCGCCGGTCCCGAATCCGCTGTCCAGACTGCCGTCGACGTTGTAACGAGCCACCGCGAAGTCGGCCTGGCTGATGCCGGCGGCGACGATCTTCCCGTCCGGCTGCAACGCCAGGTCGGAACTCCCGTCCAGGGTTCCGGCCCCGAAACTCGTGGTGACCTTGCCGTCCCCGTCGAATCCGCTGTCGAGTGTGCCGTCGGGGTTGTAGCGGGCCAGCGCGAAGTCGAAGTCGCTGGTGCCGGAGACGACGAGTTTCCCGTCCGGCTGCACCTTCAGCCCGCCGGCGACGTCGGCCGTGGCGAAGGGGGTGGTCACCCTGCCGTCGCCGTCGAAGCTCGTGTCGAGGCTGCCGTCGGTGTTGTAGCGGGCGAGCGCGAAGTCCGAGGCGTTCGCCGGGTAGTTGTACCCGGCGCGTCCGGCGACGGCGATCGCGCCGTTGGTCTGCAGCGCCACGTCGTAGGCGGTCGCGCTGCCGCCCGCGAAGCCGGTGATGACCTTGCCGTCGCCGTCGAAGCTCGTGTCGAGGCTGCCGTCGGGGTTGTAGCGGGCGAGCGCGACGTTGGGCCCGCTCTCGCCGACGGCGACGATCGCGCCGTTGGCCTGCACCGTCACCGCGTAGGCCTCCTGCACGCCCGTGCCGAAATCGGTGAGCGCGATGCCGTCGCCGTCGAAGCCGGTGTCGAGGCTGCCGTTGCTGTTGTAGCGGACGACCGTGAACCGGTTGCCTCCGCTCACGGGATCCACGCTGCGGCCGACCACGACGATCTTGCCGTCCGGCTGCACCGCCACCCCGTTGGCGATGTCCTCGTCGCCCCCGCTCACGTCGGTCAGGACCAGGCCGTCGCCGTCGAAGCTCGTGTCGAGGCTGCCGTTGGTGTTGTAACGGGCCAGGGTGAAGTCGGCCGCCCCGCCTTGTGGAGGGTTGTTGAGGCCGACGGTGACGATCTTGCCGTCCGCCTGCAACGCCATGTCGCGGCTCTCGTCGTATCCGCCGAAGTCGGTGACGACCTTGCCGTCGCCGTCGAAGCCGGGATCGAGGTCGCCCGGCGCGGCCAGCGCGGCTCCGGGCGCGGTCAGGACGAGCGCGAGGCCAGTGGCTGCGGCAGCACCGGTTCGTCCCAGCGTTCTTCGCAGACCAGTAATGGGTGTGGGCATGGAGACCTTTCCGCCTCTCATCGCGGAGCAGCGGGCCGCTGCTTCCCGTGGCAGGCCACAGCCTGTTGACACCGCCGGGGCCGGACCCCTGCGGCTGGCCGCGCTGGTCTCTTTGGACCCCGTGATCCACTCCCACGGATGAGGGCCGGCGATCGGGCTCGGCCCGAAGCGACTCCGGCCTGGCTTCGTCCTCGGCCCGGCGCGTCCGGATCACTTCGTTTGTTCCGTCTGTTCCATTTATTTCGTCGCTCGCGTGTGAGGGGTGCCTTGTTGTAGAACCGGGGCCTTCCTCGGGCTGGAGGGGGCTATGTACCGAATGGGCCGGGAGGCGGAGGAATTCATGGAGCGCGACGAACTGGTCGACGCCGTCACGCGGCTGATCGGCTACGACCCCCAGCCGTTGAAGTGCCGCGAGCGAGGACACGGAGCCGGGCACGTGTGCGTCGCCACATCCGATGAACTCGATTTCACCGGCGTGGTGGATGGCATCAGCAGCCGGTACGGGTCCTCCCGCAACCTCGCCATGCGCGGCTTCGTCGATCCCACCGTGGACGCGACGACCGGGCTTCCCGTGCTCGCGCCCTTTGGCACCGACGTGATCGACATGCGGGCCTGGGCGCATGCCGGTTCGTGGATAGGGGCCGGGACGGTCCGGAAGGGCGGCGACGTACGGCATGTCGTCCTCGTCGCCTAGCGGGCCGCGCCCGTCGTGGCGGGGCTGCCGGCCGACGCCACGTGGGTGGAGCGGGTCGTGGCCGTGACCGGGTGGGCCGGTGAGGCCTGTACGGTCGACTGGGATGCGGTGGAGGCGCGGCTCGGCACCCGGCTGCCCGCGGACTTCAAGCAGCTCGCCGAGATCTTCGGATACGGCGCCTTCGACGGCTTCCTCACCCTCTACGTTCCCGAGTCCGACGTCCCCGGCATGGACTTCGTGGAGCATGCGGAGTATCTGGCCGGGTTCGCGGCCCGCTCGGGCACGAGCCTGTGGGAGCCGTACGGCATCCATCCGGCTCCCGGCGGACTCCTGGAGTGGGGGTCGTCCGAGCAGGCGGACCAGTACTACTGGCTCACCGAGGGCGACGACCCCGACCGCTGGCCCGTCCTGGCGTCGCAGGACATCCCGGATTCCTGGACCCGTTTCGACGGCACGGCCGCCGAGTTCGTCTTCCGCATGCTCACGGAGCGCTCACATCCGCACTCGGTCGCCCGCTATTACGACACGCACTGGTTCCAGAGTTACGAGGACGAGGAGTAGTTCCAAGGCGACGGCACCACGTCGATCTCTCGCAGCGTGCCGGCCCGGCCAAGGTTCGGCCTCGTGCGCTCGGTCGTCGCTCGGAGTCCCGCAGGACTCCGTCGGATACGCGTACCGCAAATCAGTGGCGGGCCCGGCCCCCACCGACAACCATGCGACGTATGACTGACCAACCCGCACGATGGAGCCAGGCGTCCGTCTACCCCGATATGTGGGCCGACCCGGACGACGACCCCCGCAGCAGCGAGGGAGTCAGCGCGGAAGGCGAACTAGAGACGCTCCAGACGTTCCTGACGGACTATCGCCTGACCCTGCGGATGAAGTGCGAGGGACTGGACCCGGAGCAGCTGGCCCGCCGGTCGGTACCGCCGTCGACGATGTCGCTGCTCGGCCTGCTGCGGCACCTCGCCGAGGCGGAGCGGGACTGGCACAACTGGATAACCGACGGCGAACCGCTGCCGAAGCTGTACGGCGAGCCGGACGGGGACTTCAACGGCGCCGTCGCCGAGCAGGCCGTGATCGACGCCGCGTACGCCGATCTCGAACGCGAGCAGGCCGCGACGGACGCCGCGCTGGCCGGGCACCCGGATCTGGGCGAGCGTCTCGGGAAGGTCGAGATCCCGGTACGGGAGCTGCTGGTGCACCGGGTCGAGGAGTACGCCCGCCACTGCGGCCACGCCGACCTGCTGCGCGAGTGCATCGACGGAAGGGTGGGCCAGTAGGCCCGTCGCTCAGTGGCGCGGGCGGTCGGCCACCTTCACCGCACCGAGGAACGCCGTCCACGCGCCGCTGGTGAACACGACGGCCGGACCGTGAGGGTTCTTGCTGTCACGTACGGGGACGTGGGCGGCGCAGGCGTGGTCGTTGTCGACGCTGACTTCGAGGCACTGGCCGCTCTCGCCACCGCTGTAACTCGACTTGCGCCACATCGGCAGGGCTGAGGCGTCGGGGACGCGGATGCCCTGCCACTGCTGCTCACTGCTGCTGTGCGTCATGCTCGCAATCCTCCGCGACGGACCTGATCAGCGCCAGGGACTTACGGTGCGACAGGGCGTCGCCCATGGCGTGATCGTAGGCCGTCTGGCATTCGCGTACCACGGAGGGGAGTTCGAGGACGCGACCCCATGTGAGGCCCTCTACGTACGCGACCTGAGGCAGGTCCTCGAACCACATCAGGGACACCGGACCCTCCAGGAGAGCGTGCAAACCCACGGAGAAGGGCAGCACGTGGACGCGAATTCGGCGGATTTCGCCTAATTCCACGATGTGACGGAGCTGCTCGCACATCACTGTTGGGCCTCCCACGGGGCGGCGCAACACCGCCTCGTCCAGGAGAAACCACGTCACTGGCGACTTGAAGTCGTCCAGGACGCGGGCCCTTGCCAGGCGTGTGACAAGGAGCCTGTCACGTTCCTCGTCGGTCTTCGGCGGGAAGCCGGACTGGAGCACTTCGCGGGCGTATGCCTCGGTCTGGAGCATGCCCGGCACGAGCTTCGGCGCGTAGGTCCTGATCACCGTCGCCTGGCGCTCCAACTCCAGTGCTTCTGCGAAGTGTTCGGCGACGCTTCCCTCTCCCTGCGTGGGCAGGAAGTTCTCGAAGACCCCGCCCGTAGTCAGCACCTGGTCCAGGCGTCGCGCGTCCTCAAGCGACGGCCGGCGGCGCCCCGCCTCGATGTGGGCGATGTGGGTACGCGACATGATGGCCCGCGCGCTCAACTCCTCCTGCGTGAACCCGGCGGTCTCCCGGCGGCGCCGCAACTCTTCGCCGTAACTCGTCCGGGAACCGGGATTGTCCTCGATCGCCATCCGCAACTCCCGTATGTGCGACTTGCGTTGTCACGCTCGGACCACTGGCGAGCCTAGCTGCGGCGACCTCACTCTGTGACCGGTTTCCCACGCAAAGCGAGATCGAGAGGCAGTGCCGATGCAGCACGGGGAAGGCGCGTTCGTCGCCCACACCGGTACGGACGTCTACGGGCCCGGCAAGGTGCTCGGCGTCGACGGGGAGTCGCGGCGCGTGCGCTTCGTGTACTTCGTGGCGACGATCGCGGCGCGAGACCTGCGGCCGGCCTCGGAAAGTGAAGAGGTGTGGGTACGGGCGTGGCTGCGGGAGCGCGCGCAGAGATACGGCGGGCAGTGGTGACTACGTCAAGTGACCGTTCGCATACGCAAGTTGCGGTACGGTGAGCGCGACAGCACGCCTCACATGAGGCGGCCCTCAACGCTGGTTCGCACCCAGCGAAGAGGGCCTTCATCACCAGTGGAAGAAGCCACCGGAAAATGCTTCGTCATGCTATCGCGCCTGCCCGTTTCTTCAGTCAGGTGCCGAACGAAATCCTCCGCCATCCGCGCCTCTCGTCGGACGCCGTACGGCTGTTGACCTGGCAGTTGTCGCTCCCCGGTGACGCCAAGGACCCGTTGTCGAAAACCGCCCGTCAGGCCGGGATCGGCAAGTGCGCCTTCAACCGCGTCAAGGGCGAACTGAAGCGCGAGGGCTATCTGCACGAGTGGCGCCAGCAGGGCGTTCGTGGACTGTGGTCGACCGTGCAGCTCGTCTCGAATGTGCCGCTGAAGCCGGAGCAGGCGCTCGCCTTACGGGACGTGGCTCCGACGGGTGGAAACCCGGCCGCCGGTGAGCCGACCGGCCGGACCGTCGGCCGTCATCCAGAAAAACCCGTTCTTGAGAACACCCCCCACCATCCCGAGGCGCCTCCGGAGACGCAGGCGCCCGAGGCTGCCGCGGCCACGGAAGCCGGGCGCCAACTCGTCGCCACGATCCTGGACTTGGAGCCAAGGCTCCGCGTACCGCGCGGCATACTGCCGCAGCTGGCGGCACTGGCAAGCGCCTGGCTGGAGGCGGGCCACACACCAGGCGGCGTAAGGGCGCATGTGCAGCGCAGCTTGCCGGGCCCGAAGCAGCCGATCCATAAGCCGGGCGGCCTGCTGCGGTACATCCTGGGCGACGTACCACCGGCGCCTGCCGAGGAAGAGTCCCGCCGCCCCGAACCCGTACAGCCACGCATCGCCCGACTGCGGGAATGCGAGGGCGTGCATACGCAGGCGCGCTTGTTCCGGCCGGAGGGCGACGAGGAGTTCTGCGGCGAGTGCCTGCGGGGGCGAGTGGCTGACGGCGCGGCGCGGCTGTAGAGCCGCTCCGGGCGGCCCGATTGCCGGGACGCGGAAACCTGTACCTCCCACGGACTGCCGTCCGGCCTCGTTGTATACCTGTCTCCGGCTCGTGAAGGATGAGGCGCAGGGGGTGGGGTCATGGCGGTACGGGCGAGGGCAACGGCTCAGAGCATCGGTGGGGGGCCGGGCAAGGGCGGTGCCCGTCGGCGGTCGCCGGGCTGGACCCGGTTCACGGGCGTGCTGCTGATCCTGCTGGCTCTGATATCGGCGGTGCTCTGCTACATCGCGTTCGCTCGGTGGTTGCCCTCCGACAGGGATCGCTACCGGGACTACGTGGCAGCCGAGCCGTGCCCCGCCCGTGCGACGGCGCAGGTGCAGAAGGACTGCCTGAGCACCTGGCATTTCACCGTCGCGAAGACGGTGATCAAGAGGGGCGGGAAGAGTTCCACCTATACGGCGACGCTGAAGGACGGGGACTCCTGGAGGGGACTCGTGGACTTCGGCGACCCGGGGCCGCTGCTGGAGCGGCTGGAGCCGGGCGACCGGGTCACCGCCACCATCTGGCGCCGCGACATCGTCGTGCTCAGCAAGGACGGCGTCCGGCAGAGCACCTCGGACGCACCCCGCGACGAGCTCCAGATGAACGCCGCCATCGGCATGCTCGCCGCGTTCTTCGCGGCTCAGACGTTCGCGTTCGGCGCGGTACGCCTGGTCAGCCCCCGTGACTACGCGCCCTTCGCCTGGGACCCGTACGGCAGGCGGCTGCTCTTCACCAGCATCGCAGTCTGCTTCGGGGTGGGGCTCCCGGCGGTCTGGATCGGCATCCCGTGGTGGACCGTGCCCGCCGTCGGACTCCCGGCCATGACGTGCGCGGCGGCGCTGATGTATCCCCGCCCCGGGCGCCCGACGGCAGCCAGGTGACCGGATCGTTCCGTCGCTCGCCCGTGACGGGTGCCGCGTTGTAGAACCGGGCTTCACGGCGCCGGGCACGTGTGTCTTGCCGTTTCCGAAGAACTGCTTTGAGGGGAACGGGTGAGGCGAGAAGTGACTTCGACAGGGACAGGTCGTGCGGTCGAAGAGTTCCTGCGCATCGTCCCGGCGGCCCGCACCGTGCTCGATGAGCTGATCGCCTCACATCCCGACCGCTACGGTGCGTGGTCAGAGGGCAGCGTCGGCGACCTGCTGGAATTCCTGCTTGAGGTGTTCACCAGGCCTGTGCTGCTGCCCCTGCTGCGGACCGGCGCCCCGGATGACGAGACGGCCGTGGGAGCCTGCTTCGCGTATATCGAATTGCTGGCGACCGACCCGAACCCCTACGTCGAGAGCTCCGTCCACTTCGGAATCCTGGAACAGTTCCTGGAGGACCAGAACACCCTGCTACGGGCTTGGCACCACAGCCTCCCGGCGACTCGGACGAAGCTGGCGGCCATGCTCGAGGAATATCCGGCGACGCTGCGCGCTCCGGGCGGCGGGCGTGCTCGAGTGAACGGCAAGAGCGTCGCCTCGGGAGAACTCAGGTAACCGATCAGCTGCTGGGCGATCCGGAGAACTGGGAGTAGCTCCGTCCACACGCCGCGGAATTTGTTGCGGCGCGAAGTGTGGGAGCGTCGGGTCCATTGCACCGGTCCGTTCCCTGTGTGATGGCCCGGGCCCGCCGTGCGCCAACCGCACGGCGGGCACTTTCGTGATCCGCGAACGAAGAGAGGTGCGGCATGCCCGACATCGGCAGACACCAGATCCCCGGTCTCCTCCTGATCATGGTCCCGGAGTCCCGGGACGGGATCGAGGCCGTGGCGGGGATGTCCGCTGAACAGGCCGTCTCCGGGGATCTCGGCTGGTTCGATCTCTACGACTTCCTGCGCGACGTGGTCTTCCGCGACCTGGTCCGGCCCGAGCTGCTCGCGCCCGAGGCGGAGCGTGACACCGAACTGCTCGGCCGATGCGCCGAGTTCGCCGAGAACCTGCTCCTGAACTCGACCCAGCCCGTGGCGTCCGCCGTGTTCTACCAGCTGGTGGAGCCGCTGTACGCGAGTGAGGAACTCCTCGTCGCAGCGATTCCCCAGATGCAGCCGGAGATGCTGCGCGTCACGCTCGAGGACATGGCGGTGGACCGGCTTTCGGCGTCGGCGCGCGCCGCGTTGGCGGATTACCTCCACTGATCGCCGCGGAACTCGTGCAACCTGGCGGCGTTGGGCTGATTCCGAAGGGTGTGCCCTGAATGTCTTTCGGGTCGCGGGCGCGTGAGGGGCTCCTATATAAACGGGCCGCCTCCCCACGCCAGCCCACTCGAAGGGTCTCTTCGTGCTGCCCGTTTCCCGTTGCCGTACCGGAATCTTCACCGCAGGTGCCGTGCTCCTGCTGGCCGCCACCGCCGCGTGCGGGCACCAGGACAAGCCGGGATCGTCCGGCGCGGACCAGGTGCGGGCCGAGGACGCCGGTGCCGCGTCCGCCCCGGCATCCATGTCCGCCTCTCCCGCCGCGTCGAAGAAGTCGAAGAAGTCGAAGAAGCCGAAGAAGGAGAGTCCGAGCGGCTCCCCCTCCGCGTCCGCCTCGAAGTCCGCCTCGGCCACGTCCTCCGCCGGTACCCCGGCCAAGTCCGCCGCCACCGAGTCCAAGGCCCCCGCTCCGGGCTCCGCCCCCGACTTCCCCGTGCCCGTCGAGGTGGGCAACGCCACTCAGGTCATCACCGTGAAGTCCAGCGGTTCGTACGCGACCGTCACCGCCTGGACCAAGGGGTCCGCCGGGTGGAAGGCGGTCCTCTCCACCATCGCGGGCCGCGTGGGCTCCAACGGCGTCGTCCCCGGGTCGACGCGGCGTCAGAGCACGTACACGACGCCCTCGGGCACGTACACGCTCACCGAGGGGTTCGGTGTCGAGGCGGGCGGTACCAACATGCCGTACACGCGCGTCGACTCCACGCAGTGGTGGGTCGAGGACCCCGAGTCGAAGTTCTACAACTCGATGCACACCGCGGCCGGCGCGGACTTCCCGCTCACCGAGAGCGGCGACCGTGGCAGCGAGCACCTCGTCAACTACCCGACGCAGTACGCCAAGGCGCTCGTCATCAACTTCAACCGCTGGCCTGCCGTGCCCGGGCGCGGTGCGGGCATCTTCCTCCACGTCAACGGCTCGGGCGCGACAGCCGGTTGCGTCTCCGTCCCGCGCGCCACGATGGACCGCATCATGAGCTGGGTTCAGCCGGGCGCGCATCCGCGCATCGCGATCGGCTGACGCCCGGAGCTCCGGAACGCCTCGCTCCGCCTCTCCGTGCAGCGGTCGCGTAGACGCACAGTCGCTTCAAAGGTTGTACGGACTTTGCCAATTGGTCATGTGAGAAGCGACATGTGTGTGACGCGTGATGCTTCGGTGGCGTCATCCGCTGGGCCATGCGGGGAGTCGCGAAGGCGGCTCCCCGGTACCGGAACGAGGGGCGGACACACCATGGGAGTGGGCCACAAACCCGAGCCGAACGCGGCGGACATGCGGCGGCACGCCGCGGGATTCGTCGCGCACGCCACCGCGCGCAACCGGCTCCCGCTCGACTACACCGTCGCCAGCCTCCGGGTCGCGGACTTCCTCATCGACGGCCTGCGCAAAGGGACTTCGGACCGGACGTCCGTCACGGGGGCCCTGTTCGGCATCGGCGCGTACGTGGGGGAGGTGCTCGTGCGGCGGGCCGGCGCCGTCTGGGTCGACTTCGACGCCGCCCAGCGCCTCTACTTCGGCCAGCCCGCCGGCGTCCGCATGCCCGACGGCCGTGTGTGGAACCCCCTCGGGAAAGTCGTCAACCGCTTCGAGCTCGGCCGCGAGGAATCCCTCCAGACCTTCTACCTGACGCTCCACGGGCGCGGCGGCGACCGCGGCAAGGGAAGGACCTGCGCCGCCCTGTGACATTTCTGTGGGCCGGAACGCTGATGACCGTGGGGGCATGGACACGATGACCTGTGTCGCGTCGGGTCGGTACGCGGACGTACGAAGAGGACAACGGTTGGGCCACGTGGGGGAGCCCCGTAGCGCGCACGCGCGCGACGAGGAGCTGGGCATGGCTGTGGCGCTGGCACAGGACGGGGACGAGGCCGCCTTCGCGGTCGCGTACCGGCTCGTGCAGCCGGGGCTGGTCGGCTATCTGCGCGGCCTCGTCGGCGACGAGGCCGAGGACGTGGCCGGTGACGCCTGGCTGGAGATCGCCCGTGACCTCGGGCGCTTTCGCGGCGACGGCGCCGGGTTTCGCGGCTGGACCGCGACGATCGCCCGGCACCGCGCCCTCGACCTGCTGCGCCGTCAGAAGGTGCGCCCGCGCACCTCGGCCCTCGAACAGGACATGCTCGAACTCCCCGGCGCTCACAGCACGTCCGACCAGGTCCTGGAGACGATCTCCACCGAAGAGGCGCTGAGGTTGATCAGCGACCTCCCGCGCGACCAGGCCGAGGCGGTGCTGCTGCGCGTCGTCGTCGGGCTCGACGGACCGTCCGCCGCGCGCGTCCTCGGCAAACGTCCCGGCGCTGTGCGGACCGCCGCGTACCGGGGCCTCAAGAAGCTCGCGGCACAGCTGGGCGCACGAGGTGTGACGGATGACGGCCCCACAACGCTGGGGGAGTCGAGATGACTGAAAACCCACTTGTGTCCGAGGACGAGCCGGCCGGCCCGGCGGGTGCCGGGGGCTTCGAGGCCCTGCTCGCGGCCGCGGTGCGTTCCGCGAGGCCGCGGGATGACGCCGAGGGGCAGGCCGTCGCCGCGTTCCGCGAGGCCCGCGACCAGGGAGCGCACTCGGCCAGGACGCGACGCCGCGACGACTGGCGTCCGCGCTCCCGAGGCCTCGCCCGCTGGTCACTGCGCACCACCGTGGGCACGCTGGTCGCGGGCGTCACGCTGGGCGGTGTCGCGATGGCCGGGATCGGCGCGGTCGGGGACGCCCCGGGCGACGATGCCGGACAGCGGCCTGCGCCCGAGCGGAGCTCCTCCAGCGCTCCCGGGCGGTCCACGCCCGACCAGGTCCGGCCATCCGCCACGGTGCCCGCCGGGTCAGGGCCCCACGCGCCCGGTCGGTCGGCCGGTCACCCGGACCAGGCCGGTGACACCCTCGCCAAGTGCCACGCGTACGCATCCGTACGGGGCCGGGGCAGGGCGCTCGACTCGCCCGCCTGGCAGCGCTTCCTCGCGGAGGCGGGCGGAGAAGCCTCCGTGGACGCGTACTGCGCGGCGGAACGGGCCCGCCAGGAGACCGGCGGCGGCAGCAACGGCAGCAACGGCAGCGACAACGCGGCCGGTGGGAAAGCCGACGGTCAGCAGAACGGGCACCCGAGCCCGAAGCCGAGCCGGGCGAAGAATCCCAAGAAGTAGCTGAACCCCGAGAAGCAGGGGAGTCCCCGTAAGCAAGGGTGCGGGGGCGGCATCGGCACGCCTCGGCGCGCCCGCCCCGAAGGGCACCGCCGGGACGGCCGAGGCCGCCACCCCCCACAGGAGAGGCCCCGGCCGTCGCGCGGTACGGGCCGCGCGGCGGCCCGTACTACCTTCAGCGCCGCGCGTGCGGTTTCTGTCACACCGCGCTGTGTCACGTGCTAGTTGCGGGTTGTACCAAACGTGGACGGGGAGCCGTATCAGGCCGTAGCGTGCTGGTTCGCGTCGGTGAGCGGCGCAGGGTTAAGCGCAAGGGTGGCGCAGTGCTGGGGGACGACGCGGAGCTGACGGCCGCGGTGCATGCGGCGCAGGACGGGGACGAGACCGCGTTCCGGACTGTGTACCGCGCGGTGCATCCACGCCTGCTCGGGTACGTACGGACACTCGTCGGCGAACCGGACGCGGAGGACGTCGCATCCGAGGCCTGGCTGCAGATCGCCCGGGACCTCGACCGGTTCAGCGGCGACGCCGACCGCTTCCGCGGCTGGGCCGCACGCATAGCCCGTAACCGCGCCCTCGACCACATACGGATGCGGGGGCGCCGGCCCGCCATAGGCGGTGACGAGACCGAGCTCACCGGCCGGCCCGCGACATCCGACACCGCCGACGAGGCGATGGAACTCCTCGCCACCGGTGACACGCTCGCGCTCATCGCCCAGCTTCCGCAGGACCAGGCCGAGGCCGTCGTCCTGCGCGTCGTCGTCGGGCTCGACGCGAAGAGCGCCGCCCAGACCCTCGGCAAGCGTCCGGGCGCCGTCAGGACCGCCGCGCACCGCGGCCTCAAGCGCCTCGCCGAGCTGCTCGGCGCCGAGGGTTCGCATGTGCAGACGGCGCACACGGGCCCGGACGGCACGCTCGACGCCGTACCGCCCCCGAGAGAGCCGCGCGGGCACGCGGTGATGCCCGCCGGTGTGACGCATTCGCGGACGCGGACGCAGAAGGACATGTGATGGCCGACGAGCACAACAAGTGGCTGGACCGGGACGCGGCCGAGCGTCTGCTGCGCGGTGAGCCCCTGGAAGCCGTCGACGCAGCCACCCGCGCCCGGGCCGCCCGCCTCGCCGAGACACTCGACACACTTGCCGTGACACGCGTAGACGGAGGCGAGCTGCCGGGTGAGGCAGCCGCGTTGGCCGCGTTCCGCAAGGCGCGCGAATCCGGCGCGCAGGAGCCCGGCACGGCGACCCCGAAGGCACGCCATGCCAGGCGCCGAGGGGCTCTCGCCCCGGTGTCCTCGCTCCACGGAGCCGTGGGCCATGAGAACGACGCGAACGCGAACACGAACGCCGCGATCGGCGGGCACGCCGGTTCCGACGTCGGCAGTGTCCACCTCGCGAGACCCGACGCGCGGCCCGTCCGCTGGGGCCGCCCGGTGCGGTTCGGGATGGCCGCCGCGCTCGCCGGATGCATGATCGGCGGCGTCGCCGTCGCGGCCGGAACCGGAGTGCTCCCGTCGCCGTTCGGCGGCCGCGGCGAACCCGGGCCCGCCGCCAGCGTCTCCGCCGCCGCGTCTCCCGGACAGCCCCGCACCTCACCGTCGCCCGACATCTCGGACACCGACGGCGGACGCTCGGGCAGCGCCGTGCCCGACGGTCACTCGCACGAGCCCGGCTCGGGCGCCCCGTCCCATGACGACACGGCGGGCCGGCCCGGCTCGGCGACGACGCGGCCCGGCACCGGCCCGCGCGAGTCGGACGCCGCGGACCGGGAGGCCTGGCGGCAGCGCCTGGTCGACGCCTGCCGCAAGTACCGCGGCGGCGCCCTGAGCGACTCCGAGAAGGAGCGCCTCCGGGCTGCCGCGAAGCGCGTCGCCACGAAGAAGCGGGACCAGGACCCCGACCGGTTCTGCGCCCGCGTCCTCCAAGAGGCCGACGGCTCCGGCGGCGGGGACGACGGCGGCAGCAAGAGCGACGACAAGAACAGCGGCAAGGACGGCGACGAGGACAGCCAGAACGGCGAGGGCTCCGGCGTCACCGGCGCCGTGCCGACCGCCTCGTGGGTCCCGTCCGATCCGGGCGGCGACGCCTCGGACACCGGGCCGACGACGCCGTCCACGACGGCCTCGGCCTCGTACAGCGCCGCGGCCGCGCAGCCCTGAGCCTGCCCTCACGCCGGTCCTGATCTGGCGCTGACCTGCGGGAACAAAGAATTTCCGAGGCGGGTGTGACGTTTTCGGACGGCATGGCGCAGTAACAAGTGAGCCGACTGGTCATCGGCCGTGCACGAGCCGCGGGTTCCCCCCGTACCTTCGGCTCTGTGCCACTGGCGCGGGCGGGACACGTTCCCCCGGTCCCGCCCGCGCCCCACTCCCTCTCACCACCTGTGCGCAGGTCACCAGTAGACGACGACCTTGTCGCCGTTGCGGACCTGGGCGAACAGCGACGCGATCTTCCCCTCGTCCCTCACGTTCACGCACCCGTGCGACGCCCCGCTGTAGCCGCGGGCCGCGAAGTCCGCCGAGTAGTGCACCGCTTGGCCGCCGCTGAAGAACATCGCGTACGGCATGGCCGTGTGGTAGATCGTCGAGACGTGGTGCCGGGACTTCCAGTACACGCTGAAGACGCCCTCGCGGGTGGGCGTGAACTGCGAGCCGAACCGTACGTCCGTGGTCATCAGCGGCTTGCCGTCGATCATCCACGTCAGCGTGCGGCTGGTCTTGCTGATGCAGACGACGCGGCCCGTCATGCAGCGCGGGTCCGGCTTCGCCGCGGGCTGCCCGCCGTTCGCGTACAGCTCGTCGCGCGTCGGGGCGTGCGTCATCTTCACCAGCCGCGCCCAGGTCACCGTGTCCGTGTTCCCCGTGCGCGGCAGGCCCCGCTTGCCCTGGAAGCCCTCGACTGCCTTGGTCGTCGCCGGGCCGTACGTTCCGTTCGGCCCCTCGAAGAGCCATGCGATCTGCCGCAGCCTGGCTTGGAGTTCGCGCACCTTGGCGCCGCTCGCGCCGCGCGCCATGAGGACCTTCGGCGGCGGCGTCGGTCTGACCGACGGGGTGCGAGAGGGGGACGGGCCCGGCCTCTTCGCGTCGTCCGGCCTCTTCGCGTCGTCGGACGGGGCCGGTGACGCCGAGCCGTTCGTCTTCGGCGGCGGCTGCTTGCCCCCGCTGTCGACGGCCCCTGTCCTGCAGCCGCCGACCAGGGCGATGACCCCGGCGACGGCGAGTGATCCACGCATGAAGGTCGCACGCATCCGGGCCCCCGCAGTCTCGCCACTAGTCCGATGTGCCAACAGAGATGTTCCCCGCGCGCGTCCGGTTGCGAACTCGGCGTGAGTGCCGCGCATTGTGGGAGGGAGAAACATGACGGACGCGCTGTGAGCAAGGTCCCAGCATGCGGCTCTCCACCGCGAGCAGGCGCGCCGCTACAGTCCGTCGCGGGGGTCGAACCGACTGGCAAGTAACAACCGAGCTGGAGGCACAACCATGGCGCGCGAGTCTGAGTCAGGACTGCCCATCGAGCCGGTCTACGGCCCCGATTCGCTGGCCGACTGGAACGCGGCCGAGAAGCTCGGCGAGCCCGGAAAGTACCCGTTCACGCGGGGCGTCTACCCGTCGATGTACACCGGCCGCCCGTGGACGATGCGCCAGTACGCCGGCTTCGGCACCGCCGTCGAGTCCAACGCCCGTTACAAGCAGCTCATCGCCAACGGCACGATGGGCCTGTCCGTCGCCTTCGACCTGCCCACCCAGATGGGCCACGACTCGGACGCCCCGATCGCGTCCGGCGAGGTCGGCAAGGTCGGCGTGGCCATCGACTCGATCGACGACATGCGGATCCTGTTCGGCGGCATCCCGCTCGACAAGGTGTCCACGTCGATGACGATCAACGCCCCGGCGGCGCTGCTCCTGCTCATGTACCAGCTCGTCGGCGAGGAGCAGGGCGTCCCCGCGGACCAGCTGACCGGCACGATCCAGAACGACGTGCTGAAGGAGTACATCGCGCGGGGCACGTACATCTTCCCGCCGAAGCCCTCCCTGCGGCTGATCGCCGACATCTTCAAGTACTGCCGGGCCGAGATCCCGAAGTGGAACACGATCTCGATCTCCGGCTACCACATGGCCGAGGCCGGTGCCTCGCCCGCGCAGGAGATCGCGTTCACGCTCGCGGACGGCATCGAGTACGTGCGCACGGCCGTCGCGGCCGGCATGGACGTCGACGACTTCGCGCCGCGCCTGTCCTTCTTCTTCGTGGCCCGGACGACGATCCTGGAGGAGGTCGCCAAGTTCCGCGCGGCCCGCCGGATCTGGGCCAAGGTCATGAAGGAGGAGTTCGGCGCGAAGAACCCCAAGTCGCTGATGCTCCGCTTCCACACCCAGACCGCGGGCGTGCAGCTCACCGCCCAGCAGCCCGAGGTCAACCTCGTCCGCGTCGCCGTCCAGGGCCTCGGCGCCGTGCTCGGCGGCACGCAGTCGCTGCACACGAACTCCTTCGACGAGGCCATCGCGCTGCCGACCGACAAGTCCGCGCGCCTCGCCCTGCGAACCCAGCAGGTCCTCGCCTACGAGACCGACGTGACCGCCACCGTCGACCCGTTCGCCGGGTCGTACGTCGTCGAGAAGATGACGGACGACGTGGAGGCCGCCGCCCTCGAACTCATGACGAAGGTCGAGGACCTCGGCGGCGCGGTCAACGCCATCGAGCACGGCTTCCAGAAGAACGAGATCGAGCGCTCCGCGTACCGCATCGCGCAGGAGACCGACTCCGGCGAGCGCGTCGTGGTCGGCGTCAACCGCTACCAGCTCGACGCCGAGGAGCCCTACGAGCCGCTGCGCGTCGACCCGGCGATCGAGGCCCAGCAGGCCCAGCGCCTCACGAAGCTGCGCGCCGAGCGCGACCAGGCGGCCGTGGACACGGCGCTCGCCGCGCTCAAGAAGGCGGCGGAGGGCGAGGACAACGTCCTCTACCCGATGAAGGACGCGCTGCGCGCCCGCGCCACCGTCGGCGAGGTCTGCAACGCGCTGCGCGACGTGTGGGGCACGTACATCCCGACCGACGCGTTCTGAGACCGCGTTCCGGGGTCGCGTCCTGAGGCCGCGTATCACCCTCTGACCAGGGAGTGTCGTATAGCCATATAGGCGTGCGACACTCCCTTTCATGCTCGGTGTCATCAATCTCCCGACCTATCTGGCCGGTCTCGTCCTCATCGTCCTGCTGCCAGGACCGAACTCTCTCTACGTGCTCTCCGTGGCCGCCCGCAAAGGCATACGCACCGGATACGCGGCCGCCGCGGGTGTCTTCACCGGGGACACGGTCCTGATGACACTGGCCGCGCTCGGCGCGGCCTCCGTGCTGCAGACGACGCCGGTGCTCTTCCTCGTCGTGAAGTACGCCGGAGCGGGCTATCTGACGTGGATGGCGATCGGCATGATCCGGTCGGCGCGGGCCCTGTGGAAGCAGCGCGGTGAGCCCGTCGTGGAGAGCGAGGCGCAGCCGGCGACCGGGAGCGGTGACGAGCACCCTTACCGCCGCGCCCTGATCGTCAGCCTCTTCAACCCGAAGGCGATCCTCTTCCTGATCTCCTTCTTCGTTCAGTTCGTGGACCCCGGTTACGCCTACCCGGCGCTGTCCTTCGTGGTCCTCGGCGGGCTGCTCCAGACCGCGAGCTTCCTCTACCTCTCCACCCTGATCTTCAGCGGCACCCGCCTGGCCGGCGCCTTCCGGCGCCGCAAGCGGCTCTCGGCCGGCGCGACCACTGCGGCGGGCGTGCTGTTCCTGGGCTTCGCGGTGAAGCTGTCCCTCGCGGGGGCCTGAGCGGCTTCCGCCGGTCCGGCTAGCCCTTGACGGCGCGGCGCACGGCCCGGGTGACCACCGGTGGCGTCAGGTCCACGGCGATACGGCGGGCAAGGCTCCGCCCGCGTACGGGAGCCGGCTGCGGGGCGGGCGCGGCCTTCGGTTCCTCTGTCACCTCCACGTGGTGGCGTGAGCGCGGGGAGGCGGGCGCCTTGACCGCCTTCGACTTCACGCGGACCAGACGGTGCCCGGCCGCCTGCTGCACGCTCAGGGCGATGTCGTCGCGCTCCCTGAGCATGGCGAGGAGCTCGTCCTGGAAGGGCTCGGGGTCCTCCCATGTGGCGTACAGCTTCTGGGTGCTCAGGCACAGCGGGCGCAGGCCGCGGTTGAGCACGGCCTCCCACGCGGCGACGGAGACGCCCGGCGTGTGCTCGGAGCGGAAGTCGTCCAGGACGACGACGCCGTCAGGGCCGAGCAGCTCGCGGGCCGCGCCGATGTCGCCGTACACATGCTCGTAGAGGTGCGAGGCGTCGATGTGGACGAAGCGGCAGGTGCTGGGGTCGACCTCGCCGGAGATCACGGAGCTGGGCGCCTGGACGACCTGCGGCAGCTCGTCGTGGAACGAGAGGTAGTTCTCCTCGAAGGCCTGCCGGGTCAGTGAGGCGTACGACTTGGTGGATTCGGCCTGGTTCGCCTCGTCGGGCGCGTCGCCCTCGAACAGGTCGCAGACGGTGAACTTCTCGGCGCCGTGCAGGTGCTGTCCGAGAAGGACCGCGCTCTTGCCCATGTAGACGCCGAGCTCCAGCAGGTCGCCGCGGACCTCCTGCCGCGCCTGCCGTTCGAGGAACCAGGTGAACAGGAGTCGGTCGAGCGGGGGGAACCAGCCGGGTACGTCGTCGAGGTCGATCGGGCGCCGGGCGGTGGTGTGCACAGCAGTCATGGGACGCGAACCTATGAGCTTCTGATCGACAGGGTCAAGACGCTCACAGATCGCATCCGCCAATCGTGCAGCAAACTCCACAGGGCATGAATCCTCAGTGAATCCTGGCCGAAGTGGGGTTCAGGCGTTTGCGCAGGAAAGGTGCAAGCGGCTTCTCGACGAAGCGGTTCAGAAGCCATGCCAGGGTGAGCATCGCGGCCACCGTGAGGGCGAACGTCACGGTCGACGGCAGCCCGAGACGCCGGTGCAGCACCTCGATCGTCACCCAGCCCAGATGCTCGTGGACCAGGTAGAACGGGTACGTCAGCGCACCGGCGACCGTCAGCCACCTCCAGTTGGCCCGGTTCAGCAGCCCGAGCGCGATCGCGCCCACCGCCACGAAACCGAGCGTCACTATCAGGATGATCGTTCCCGACCCGCGGTACGAGAAGAAGTGAGGATTCGGTGCGTGCCACAGTGCGGCCACCGCGTAGTGCTGACCGATCAGCCAGCTCACGAGGACGATGCCCCACGCGGTCATGTCGCGGCGGTCGAGGTGGAGAAGGTACAGGCCGACGCCGCCGATGAAGTAGGGCGCGTACTCCGGCATCAGGATGACCTTGAGGGCCGGCTCGCCGGACGCCTGGGTGATCGCGGCGGCGAGCGTCCACACGGCGCAGAACAGCACGATGCGGCGCCGGTTCGCGCCCGGCAGGACGACGCACAGGGCGAACAGCGCGTAGAAGCGGACCTCGGCCCACAGCGTCCAGCAGACGCCGAGGACGCGGTCCACGCCGAGCGGCTGCTGAAGCATCGTCAGGTTGAGGAGCGCGTCGCTGGGCGAGACCGCCTTGTACGCGACCACGGGCAGCGCGAAGACCGCCGTCACCAGGATCACGGCCGCCCAGTACGACGGCAGCAGACGGGACGCGCGGGAGGCGAAGAACGAGCGCAGGGGCTTGCCCCAGCCGCTCATGCAGATCACGAAGCCGCTGATGACGAAGAAGATCTGCACCCCGAGGCAGCCGTAGGCGAACCACTGGTGCAGCGAGGGGAATTGGACCTTCGGTGAGGTGCCCCACGCCTGGGACACCTCACCGTCGCGGCCGCCGTAGTGGTACGCGGCGACCATCAGGGCGGCTATGAGCCGCAGACCGTCCAGGGCTCTCAGCCGCGGTGCGTGCGCGCCGGAGCGCGCGGTCCGCACCGCGGCGTCCGCTCCCGGGGAAAGCTTCGGGAGCGTCGTCTCTGAAGTACTCATCCGAGGGCGGCCCGCTTGAACGAGCGCGCGCGGCGGGCGACTCGGCGCACCGTCGCGTTGCGCGGAATGAACGCGAGCTGGGCCGGGACGGCGCCGGGCAGCGCGAGGGACGTGAGCCGGCGGCGCTTGAAGTAGCGCCACGTGTGGTCGTCCAGACGCGTGGAGAGGTAGCGCTCGGCCGCCGCCCGCAGCTCCGGGTAGATCTTCGGCTGCATCGCGAAGCCGACCGCGCGTACCAGCTGGTTCAGCTCGGCGGTCGCCGTGCCGGACTCCTGCGCGGTCACGGCCGCCTGCTCGGACAGCTCCGGCAGCAGCGCGTCCACGATCGTGACCGGGACGCGGTTGCTGTTCTGGTACGGCGCGAGGCGGTCGAGGAGGGTGCCGGTGCCGATGCGGGCGACGGGGATGCCGTAGAACGCGGACGCGGTCAAAAGCGCCGTCGAGAAGCAGCCGACCACCAGGGCCGGGCGCATCCGCTGGTACAGAACCTCGGCGAGCACGGGCGTGTCGAGGACGGTGAGTTCGACGCCGAGCTTCTCCGCCTCCGCCTCCAGCGTGCGCGACCAGGTGGCCGGCGCCGTCGGATGAGGCTTGAAGACGATCCGCGTGTGGCCGAGGGCGACCGCGCCGCGCATCATCCGCACGTGCAGGTCCTCCTCCTCCTGCGCGGTGAGGATGTCGAGCGCGGACAGGTACTGCCCGAGCAGCACGGCCGGGTCGGGCCCGACGGGCGGCAACTCGCCGCTCACGTCGGCCAGTTCGGCCAGCACCTTCACGAAGACGTCCGTCGGGAGGATCTCGGGCTCCACGCCGAACTCCGTGAGGAGCAGCGGCTTCAGGTCCGGCACGAGGTCCAGATGCAGCAGCCGCCGTACGCGCGTGCCGACCAGCGGGTCGATCTTGTTGCGGGTGGGGCCGTAGCTCATCAGGCCGTCCGCGTACACGTCGACGGGGACGCCCGTGAAGATCTGCGCCACCGCCATCGCCGGGTTGACCTGGATCGACTCCACGGCCAGCTCGACGTCATCGTCGCCCAGACCCCAGGCGAGACGCAGATGGCGCTCCCACAGCGGTACGTCGTCCGGGCGCGGGGCCCAGCCGCCCGGGTGGAACGGTGTGATGGTCTCGTTCCACGACACGACGTCGTCGAAGCGGCCGCGCAGCCGCTCGAAGCCCGGCATCTCATCGACGGCGGGCGTCGTCTCCGGGGTCGCCGCGTTGTTGGCGACGAGCAGGATGCGCCGGTCCGCGGGCGCATAGCAGTCCGCGTCGAGGGCCGCGGCGAGCGTCGCGGTCCCGTACAGCGTGGAGGCGAGGAAGATCTGCGTGGTCACGCGGCAGCCACCCCCGCCGCGGCGGGGCGGCGCCGCAGCCGGCGCAGGCGCGTCGCCCGCTGCACGTCCATCGAGTCGAGCGCGTCGTCGAGCACGTCCTGCGGCATGCGCTTGAGCGCCGCGGAACTCATTGTCTTCAATTTGCGCGCCACTGCCGGTTCGAACCTTTCGATGGATCCCAAGTGGTGGGAAATAATCGCGCAGTACGTACGGACGGCCTTCGGCAGAAGTTTTTCCGCGTCCTTGTCCTGCGCCGTTTCGGCCACCACCTGGTCGAACGCCTTGATGAAATCGAGCTGCCGGACGTCGCCGATCTGCGTCAGTGACGACGCGACTCCGCGCCGGTAGAAAACCCCGAGAAGTCCCACTGCGGCAAAGGATTTCGCCTCGCGGTGCAGCCGCCAGATCCACGGCCGGTCCTCGGCCGTGCGCAGGCCGTCGGTGAAGTGGAGGAGGCCGGCGTCGGCGAGCCGGCGGTGATACATGCCGGCCCAGGCGTACGCGTAGTCGACGGATGTCGAGCGGTCGGCGGGCAGGATCGCCTCGCGCGGATCCATGACGACACCGCGCCTGCCGGTCGGCACGCGGTGGACGGTGCGGGACCGCGCGGTGCACTGGACATGGTCCGTGCGGACGAAGTCGCAGCCCAGGCCCTCGATGGAGGCGAGCAGTTGCTCGTAGTAGCCGGGGGCGAGCCAGTCGTCGCCGTCCAGGAATGTCAGGTACTCACCGCGCGACGCGTCGAGTCCGGTGTTGCGCGCGGTGGCCAGGCCTCCGTTCTTTTCGTGTCTGACCAGGACGGCGCCGGGCAGCTCGCGCTCGGCGCGCGCGAGAATGTCCGGGGTCTCGTCCTTCGAACAGTCGTCGACGAGAATGAATTCGAAGTCGTCGCGCGCGTTGGCGCGGAGACTTCTGAGGGTGTCGGGCGCGTATTGCTGCACGTTGTAGAACGGCACGATGACGGAGAGCTTGACCACGTGAAGGACGCTAGGCGGCGGCCCGGCATTCGTCTTGACCGATGGTGAGATGTCAGGTGAACGACGCGTGGCGGAATAGTGAACCCGCCTGCTTCCCGGCCGCTTCCCGACCGGATTCGCCATTCGTCGGTGCGCTGTTAACCGTTTGTTGCACTCCGGTTGGGCCGCGGTCCCAAATCGCTTCCTAGCTTCTTGGGTGTGCCAGCAAGTACCTCTGAGACCCGACGGGTCGCCGTGCTCGCGGACTCCGACACCCGGTGGAAGTGGGGCGCGCTCACCGCGCGCCGCCTCACCACCGACGAGAGCCCGCTCAACGGATTCCTCCTGCGCGGCCGGGCCACCCCCACACCCCGCCAGCTCGACGAAGTCGGCGTCCGCGCCGACAGCCTCGACGAAGTCACCGCCGTCGAATTCCTGCGCCGTATGGAGCAGGACGCCGACCGGTACGACGTCGTCGTCCTCGCCCTCGTCGGCGGCGCCGTCCAGGCCATGCTCCACGGCCTCGCGCGGGCCTGGCAGGGCCGGGCAAAGCGGCCCGTCGTCGTCACCGGCTACGTGGGAGTCGTCTACGAGAAGCTCGCCGACGGACTGCTCCTGCGGCACGGCGCCGACCTCGTCCTCGCCAACTCCCGCCACGACGCAGAACGTTTCCGCGCCGTGTACGAGGGTGTGGACGCCGACGCCTCCGCGGTGACCGAGTGCGCGCTGCCGTTCCTCGGCGGCGCGCCCTACGAGGAGACGCACGACCCGTACACGGTCGTCTTCGCCGCGCAGCCCTCCGTACCGGACACCGCCGCCGACCGCGCCTACCTGCTCGAGCGGCTCGTCGGGCACGCCCGGCTGCACCCCGAGCGCGAGGTACTGCTCAAGCTGCGCAGCAAGCCCGGCGAGCACACCACCCACATCGAAGAGGCGCCCTACCAGAAGCTCGCCCAGCGGATCGACGGCGGACTGCCCGCCAACTGCCGCCTCGTCTACGGGCACATGGGCGAGGTGCTCGACCGCACCGACCTCCTGGTCACCGTCAGCTCGACGGCCGCGCTCGAAGCCCTGCACCGGCGCATCCCCACCGCCCTGCTCACCGATCTCGGGGTGCGCGAGGCGCTCGGCAACCACCACTTCACGGGCTCCGGGTGCCTCGCCTCCTGGGACCAGCTCGACGCGGGCCATCTGCCGAAGGCCGACGAGGAGTGGGTGGCACGCCAGGGCGTCGCGGCCGACGGCACGTACGACACCGCCTTCGACACGGCCCGCGCACGGGTCACCGGCCTGACCGGAGCCGACCGGCTCCCGCCCCTGGCCCCCTACTACAGCCTCACCACCGCCCCCGGCTACCTGCCGCGCATCCTCGCCCGCCACCACCTCGCCCCCGACGGGACGCCCCTGCCCGGCGCACCCGCCGCCGGCAAGGAGCCCGGCCCCGTCCGGCAGATCGTGCGCCGCGCCGCCCGTGGCGCCTACCGGCACGGAGTGCAGCGCGTGGCGCCCGTCATCCGGCGGATGGGCGAGCTGTGAACGCCCGTACCCCTCAAGGAGACCTGATGACCAACCCGGAAGCGGGCACAGCGGCACCGGTCCGCCGCGTCCTCGCCGTGATCCCCGCCCGTGGCGGCTCCAAGGGAGTGCCCGCCAAGAACCTCGCCCCGGTCGGCGGCGTGCCCCTCGTGGCCCGCACCGTCCGCGAGTGCCGCGCCACCAGGCTCGTCACGGACGTCGTGGTCTCCACCGACGACGCCGCGATCGCCGCCGCGGCCCGCGAGGCGGGAGCCGAGGTCGTCCTGCGGCCGGCCGCCATCGCCGGCGACAAGTCGAGCTCCGAGGCGGCCGTGCTGCACGCCCTCGACGCCCACGAGGCCCTCCAGGGCGCAGCGGTCGACGTCGTGCTCCTCGTCCAGTGCACCAGCCCCTTCATCGTCCGCGAGGACATCGACGGCGTCGTCAACGCGATCGTCGAGAAGGGCGCCGACACGGCCCTGACCGTCGCCCCCTTCCACGGTTTCGTGTGGCGCGACGCCGATGACGAGCCGGCCGCGCCCGCCGCGGTCGAACGCGCCGCCGTCGAAGGCGGCACGGACACGCTGGTCGCCCCCGCGGCCACCAGCGGCGGCTACGGCGTCAACCACGACAAGTCCTTCCGCCAGATGCGCCAGGACCGCCCCCAGGACCTCCTGGAGACCGGCGCGGTCTACGCCATGGACGCGAGCGGCTTCCGCGAGGCCAAGCACCGCTTCTTCGGCCGCACGGAACTCGTCCGCACCGACCCCGCGCGGGTCCTGGAGATCGACGACCCGCACGACCTCTCCCGCGCCCGTGCCCTCGCGCCCCTCTTCGACGCGAACAGGCCCGGCTCCCTCCCGACCGCCGAAGACATCGACGCGGTCGTCCTCGACTTCGACGGCACCCAGACCGATGACAAGGTGCTGATCGACTCCGACGGACGGGAGTTCGTCACCGTGCACCGCGGTGACGGCCTCGGCATCGCGGCCCTGCGCAAGTCGGGCCTGCCGCTGCTGATCCTGTCCACGGAACAGAACCCGGTCGTCGCCGCCCGGGCCAGGAAGCTCCAGATCCCGGTCCTGCACGGCATCGACCGCAAGGACCTCGCACTCAAGCAGTGGTGCGAGGAGCAGGGCATCGCGCCCGAGCGCGTGCTCTACGTCGGCAACGACGTCAACGACCTCCCGTGCTTCGGCCTCGTCGGCTGGCCCGTGGCGGTCGCGAGCGCCCACGACGTCGTACGAGGCGCCGCGCGCGCGGTCACCACTCTCCCCGGTGGTGACGGCGCGATCCGAGAGATCGCCACCTGGATCCTCGGCCCTTCTCTCGACTCCCTCAACAAGTAAGGAACTCCCCAGTCATGAGCACCAACTCCCGCCTGCGCACGTTCGGTTCGAAGACCGCCGGGCCCGGTAACCCCGTGTACATCACCGGCGAGATCGGCATCAACCACAACGGCGACCTCGACAACGCCTTCAAGCTGATCGACGTGGCCGCCGAGGCCGGCTGCGACGCCGTCAAGTTCCAGAAGCGCACCCCGGAGATCTGCACCCCGCGCGACCAGTGGGACATCGAGCGCGACACCCCCTGGGGTCGCATGACGTACATCGACTACCGCCACCGCGTCGAGTTCGGCGAGGACGAGTACCGCCAGATCGACGAGCACTGCAAGAAGCGCGGCATCGACTGGTTCGCCTCCCCGTGGGACACCGAGGCCGTCGCCTTCCTGGAGAAGTTCGACATCCCGGCCCACAAGGTCGCCTCCGCGTCGCTCACCGACGACGAGCTGCTCCGCGCCCTGCGCGCCACCGGCCGCACGGTCATCCTCTCCACCGGCATGTCGACGCCGAAGCAGATCCGGCACGCGGTCGAGGTCCTCGGCAGCGACAACATCCTGATGTGCCACGCCACTTCGACGTACCCGGCGCAGGCCGAGGAGCTCAACCTCCGCGTCATCAACACCCTCCAGGCCGAGTACCCGAACGTCCCGATCGGCTACTCCGGCCACGAGACCGGCCTGCAGACCACGCTCGCCGCCGTCGCCCTCGGCGCCGCCTTCGTCGAGCGTCACATCACCCTCGACCGCGCCATGTGGGGCTCCGACCAGGCCGCCTCCGTCGAGCCGCAGGGCCTCACCCGCCTCGTGCGCGACATCCGCACCATCGAGGCGTCCCTCGGTGACGGCGTCAAGAAGGTCTACGAGTCGGAGCTCGGCCCGATGAAGAAGCTCCGCCGCGTCGCGGGCGTCGTCGCCGAGTCGGAGATCGCCGTCGCCGCGGGCGAGCCGGTCGGCGTCTGACCGTCCGACGTCCGCCCGTGTGGGCCGGCGCCCAGCCGGGCGCCGGCCCACGGGCCCCAACCCCCACAGGTCCCTCGGAGGGCCCATGTCAGCAGCACGCTCCGGAACCCTGTGTTTCGTGGAGAGCCCCGTCCAGCTCCTCAACGTCCTGGAATGGGCGCATCTCGCCGAGAGCACCGACACGACGGACCGGATCACCCTGGTCGTCCTGTCGCCCACGGACCCCATGACCCGCGGCCAGCTGCGCCGCATGGCCGAACTCGCCCGCGACGAGGGCCACACCGTCCGCTGGGAAGAGGCACGTGGCGGCGCCACCGCGCCCTTCCACACCATCGGCGGACTCGCGGGCGCGCTGCGCAAGGCCGCCCGCATCGTCATCGGCGACCCGTTCTCCCGCTACGTGCAGCTCCTGCTGACGATCACCCGGGCCGCCGAACTCGTCGTCGTCGACGACGGCACCGCGACCATGGAGTTCGTCTCCCAGCTCGCCCGCGGTGAGCGCCTCGTGCGCTGGCACCGCCGCGGCGGCCGCCCGGGACCGCGCGACGTCGTCTTCGCGCCCGTCTCCGCCGTCGCCCGCCGCCGCCTCACCCCCGACGGTACCCGCCGCACCGTCGAGGTCTTCTCGGCCATGCCGATCGACTCCGTCCCCGACGGCGTCCGCGTCACCCGCAACGACTTCACCTGGACCCGCGCCCGCTTCGGCCCGCCCCGTATGACGAAGGGCGCCGACCTCGTCGGCACGTCCCTCGTCGAGACCGGCGTCGTCGACCCGGACCGCTACCTGGAGGCCGTCCAGGCCCTGGCCCGCGCCCACGGCGCGACCCGCTACTTCGCCCACCGCCGCGAGAGCTCCGACAAGCTGCACCGTCTCGCGGTGGAGACCGGCCTGGAGATCGTCCGCCCCGACCTCCCCCTCGAACTGATCGCCCGCCGCGGCCCCATCGGCCGTACGATCCTCAGCTTCCCCTCGACGGTCGTCCACACCCTGCCCCTGGCCCTCGTCGGCACCGAGGTCCGCGTCGCTGTCTGCGACATCGACCCCGCCTGGCTGACGGAGAACGCCTCACCGCGCGCCCAGGGCTTCCTCTCCGGCGTCACCGGCACCGCACGCGACGTACACCGCCTCGCTTCGGTCGCCCCGGCGATGTGAGCCCCGGCCTCCCGGACCTTGGCCAGACCTTGGTGATCGCATAGCCATCCGAAGGGCAACGCGACGGGGTGCCAGTCCGTCAGAATCACCGCACCCCCCACTCCGCATCCGTACAGAGCGCCCAGAGGAACCCGTGACGCACCCCCGGCACCGCCTGTCCAAGAGACGCCGCTACCTCGCCATGTCCGCCGCAGGCGTGGCACTGGCCGCCACCGGAGCGATCGTGGCCCAATCCGCGACAGCGACCACCCTGCCCGCGGCCAAGACCTACACCGGCCGCGCCTTCGACACCTGCACGGCCCCCTCCCTCTCCGCCATGAAGGCCTGGAAGACCGGCTTCTACGGCGCCGCAGCCGTCTACGTGGGCGGCAAGAACCGCGGCTGCGCCCAGCCCAACCTCACCGCCTCGTGGGTGAAGTCGGTCAGCGCCTCCGGCTGGAAACTGATCCCGCTCTACGTGGGTGCCCAGCCGCCCTGCCAGTCCGGCGCGAACCCCGAGAAGATGACCGCGTCCACCGCCGCGTCGCTCGGCGCGAAGGACGGCGCCGACGCCGTCGCCAAGGCCGCCGCCCTCGGCATGAAGAGCGGCTCCCCGCTCTACCTGGACATGGAGCCGTACGACACCACCGACACGTCCTGCAACAACGCGGTCCTCACCTACGTCCGCGCCTGGGACAAGGCCGTGCACGCCAAGAACTACCGGACCGGCTTCTACGGCTTCCGCAGCTCCAGCGCGAAGGCCGTCGCCACGACGACGAGCCGCACCGACATGCCGGACATCCTCTGGTACGCGCTCTGGGACAAGGTCAACACCACGACGTCCGACTGGCCTTTCGCCTCCACCCTGTGGACGGGCCACCGCCGCGCCCACCAGTACATGGTGAACAGCAAGGAGTCCCGCGGCGGTTACACGATCACGGTGGACCGGGACGCCTGGGACGCGCCGGTGGCGATCGTCGGGTAGCGAGACCGGTGGGGGGTATGAAAGAGATGTCATACCCCCCGTACGGGTAGGCCATGCGAGCCGGGCCCGAGTTTCTTACCCCAATTCGGTTGAACTTTTGTTGATCGCGGGGCGGTCACCCCCCGCCCCGGCCTACCCTTCAAAGGGTGAACCAATTGATGTCCCGAGGGTCCGAGGCCGGTCAGCCCGCGGAAGCGGTCACCGCAGGAGCGCTGCCCGGCACGCTGTCCGAAGAGCTCCGTGCCGAACTGGTCGCCTTCCGGCGTGACTTGCACATGCACCCCGAGCTCGGCAACCAGGAGTTCCGCACGACGGCGGCGATCAGGGCCCGCCTCGAGAAGGCCGGACTCACGCCACGCATCCTGGACATCGGCACCGGACTCGTCTGTGACATCGGCACCGAGGACGGTGAGTGGCGGGGCGGGCGCCCCATGCTCGCCCTGCGCGCCGACATCGACGCGCTCCCCATCCCGGACACCAAGGCGAGCTGCGCCTACCGCTCCACCGTGCCCGGCCGGGCCCACGCCTGCGGTCACGACGTGCACACGACGGTCGTGCTCGGGGCGGGCCTGGTCCTCGCCGAGCTGCACCGGCAGGGCCGGCTCCCGCACCCCGTACGCCTGATCTTCCAGCCCGCCGAGGAGGTGCTGCCCGGCGGCGCCCCCGACGCCATCGAGTCGGGTGTCCTCGAAGGCGTCGGGTCGATCATCGGCGTGCACTGCGACCCGAAGGTCGACGCGGGCCGGATCGGACTGCGGCCTGGCGCGATCACCTCGGCCTGCGACCGTCTGGAGGTCGCGCTCGACGGGCCCGGCGGGCACACCGCGCGCCCCCACCTCACCACCGACCTCGTGACCGCCGCCGCGAAGGTGGCCACCGAGGTCCCCGCGCTCGTCGCCCGCCGCATCGACGCCCGTTCGGGCCTCGCCGTGACCTGGGGGCGTATCGAATCCGGCCACGCGTGCAACGTGATCCCGCAGCACGCCGAGCTGTCCGGCACCGTCCGCTGCCTCGACCTGGAGGCGTGGCGGCAGGCACCCGACCTGGTGCACGGCGCGATCCAGGAGATCGCCGACCTCTACCGCGCCAAGTCGGAGATCAACTACATCCGCGGGGTGCCGCCCGTGGTCAACGACCCGGAGGTCACCGACCTCCTGACCGCGGCGATGACCCTGCGCCGCGGCCCCCACTCCGTCGAGGACACCCAGCAGAGCCTGGGCGGCGAGGACTTCTCCTGGTATCTGGAGCACGTCCCCGGCGCGATGGCCCGCCTCGGGGTGCGCACCCCCGGCGAGCGCGGCGGACGCGACCTGCACCAGGGCGACTTCGACGCGGACGAGTCGGCGATCACGGCAGGGGTGGAGCTGTTCACGGCGGCGGCGCTGATGGACGGGGCCGCGCGGGAGCAGGGGGCGTGAACCGGTGCGGGGAAAGGGTCGGTGTGGGCGGCACGTAACCCACCCGACCCACCCTCGTAACGCCCCGTAGACCGGACGGCCGGGCGGCGTTCGCGTCAATCCGATAACGGCTGCGGAACGGCCCTTTATCTGACATCTACGCGCGTTACGATCCGTCCGAAAACCAGCGCCGGGAGCCCGGCGCTCAGGTCAGGTCGAAGGAGCCTCCCTTGCGCCGGGTAGCCAAAATCTCTGCTGCGTGCATAGCCACCGCGGCACTCGCTCTCACCGCCACCGCATGTGGCGGCACTTCCTCGGACAACGAGTCCTCGGGCTCCTCGTCGGACTCCGGCAAGAAGGGCGGCGTCAAGATCGGCCTCGCCTTCGACGTCGGCGGCCGGGGCGACCACTCCTTCAACGACTCCGCCGCGCGCGGTGCCGACAAGGCCAAGAAGGAGTTCGGCGGTGACCTCAAGGAGCTGACCGCCAAGACCTCCGACACCGAGGCCGACCGCGAGCAGCGCCTGTCCGACCTGGCCGACGCCGGCTACAACCCCATCGTCGGGGTCGGCTACGCGTACGCCACCTCGATGACCAAGGTCTCCGCGAAGTACCCGAAGACCACCTTCGGCATCGTCGACTCCGTGGTGAACGCCAAGAACACCGACTCCATCGTCTTCACCGAGGAGCAGGGCTCCTACCTGGCCGGCGTCGCCGCCGCGCTGAAGACGAAGAAGGACCACGTCGGCTTCATCGGCGGTGTCGACGTCCCGCTGATCAAGAAGTTCGAGGCGGGTTACGTCCAGGGCGTCAAGGCCACCAACCCGAAGATCAAGGTCGACGTCCAGTACCTGAGCCACGGTTCGGACACCTCCGGCTTCGCCTCCCCGGACAAGGGCAAGGAAGCCGCCCAGGGCATGCTCGACAAGGGTGCCGACGTCGTCTACTCGGCGGCCGGCTCCTCCGGCAACGGTGCCATCGAGGCCGTCTCCGGCACGAAGGGCGCCTGGGCGATCGGCGTCGACTCGGACCAGTACAACATCCCGGGTCTGGCCAAGTACAAGTCCTCGATCCTGACTTCGGTCGTCAAGAACGTCGACATCGGCGTCTTCGACCTGATCAAGTCGGTCAAGGACGGTTCGCCGAAGACCGGCACCAACACCTACGCCCTGAAGGACGGCGGCGTCTCGCTCGCCACCTCCGGCGGCTACATCGACGACATCCAGGCCAAGCTGGACGCCGCCAAGGAGCAGATCGCGAGCGGCAAGGTCAAGGTCAAGACCACCCCGTGACCTGAGGCCCCAAGGGCCTGGCTCGGCGGGGGGAGTGGCGAAAGCTTCCCCTCGCCGGGCCATAACAATGTGTCAACTCTACGCGTGTAGCTAAGAGTTGGCGTATTACCGTCGCCGACGCGCCCCCGCGCGGCTCCGCGCGACCGTTCACCCCTTCCGTACGTACGTCCTGTCCCCCGAGGAGAGTGCGCCATCAACGCGTCCAGCCCTCCCGCCGTCGAACTGCGCGGCATCACCAAGCGCTTTCCCGGCGTCGTCGCCAACCGCGACATCGACATCACCGTACGGCGGGGCACCGTCCACGCCCTGTGCGGTGAGAACGGCGCCGGCAAGTCGACCCTGATGAAGATCCTCTACGGCATGCAGAAGCCGGACGAGGGCACCATCGCGGTCGACGGCACCCAGGTCACCTTCGCCACGCCCGCCGACGCCATCGCGCGCGGCATCGGCATGGTCCACCAGCACTTCATGCTGGCCGACAACCTCACCGTCCTGGAGAACGTCGTCCTGGGCGCCGAGAATCTGCACGGCATCGGCGGCAAGGCGCGTACGAAGATCCGTGAGATATCCGAGGCGTACGGCCTCGGGGTCCGGCCCGACGTCCTCGTCGAGGAGCTCGGGGTCGCCGACCGGCAGCGCGTCGAGATCCTCAAGGTCCTCTACCGGGGCGCCCGGACGCTGATCCTCGACGAGCCCACCGCGGTCCTCGTGCCGCAGGAGGTCGACGCGCTCTTCGACAACCTGCGCGAGCTGAAGTCCGAGGGCCTCACCGTCATCTTCATCTCCCACAAGCTGGGTGAGGTGCTCTCCGTCGCGGACGAGATCACGGTCATCCGGCGCGGGACCACGGTCGGCACGGCCGACCCGAGGAACACCAGCACCAAGCAGCTCGCCGAGCTGATGGTCGGCAGCGAGCTGCCCTCGCCGGAGACCGAGGAGTCGACGGTCACCGACATCCCGATGCTCCACCTGGCAGGGGTGCGCCTCACGCAGACCGACCTGGACGGCGTCGAGCGCGTCATCCTCGACGACGTCACCTTCACCATCCGCCGCGGCGAAGTCCTCGGCATCGCGGGCGTGGAGGGCAACGGGCAGTCCGAACTCGTCGAGGCCATCATGGGCATGCGGACCGCGGACCGCGGCACCGTCGCCCTGGACGGCGCCGACGTCACCCGGACCCCCACCCGCAAGCGCCGCGAAGCCGGTGTCGGGTACATCCCCGAGGACCGGCACCGGCACGGCCTCCTCCTCGAAGCGCCGCTGTGGGAGAACCGGGTCCTCGGCCATGTCACCGAGCGCCCCAACTCCAGGCGCGGGCTGCTCGACCTGAAGGCCGCCCGCGCCGACACCGAGCGCATCGTGCGCGACTACGACGTCCGCACCCCCGGCATCGAGGTCACCGCGGCCTCCCTGTCCGGCGGCAACCAGCAGAAGCTGATCGTCGGCCGCGAGATGAGCCACGCGCCCAAGCTGCTGATCGCCGCCCACCCCACCCGCGGTGTGGACGTCGGCGCGCAGGCGCAGATCTGGGACCAGATCCGCCGAGCCCGCCGCGAGGGCCTCGCCGTGCTGCTCATCTCGGCCGACCTGGACGAGCTGATCGGCCTGTCCGACACCCTGCGGGTGATGTACCGCGGCCGCCTGGTCGCCGACGCCGACCCCGCCACCATCACCCCGGAGGAGCTGGGCTCCGCCATGACAGGCGCGGCCTCCGGCCACCTCCAGCACACGGAAGACGCCGAAGGCGGGGACGCCCGATGAAGACACTGATATCCCGGGGCAAGGCCCGGATCGACAAGGAGCGGCTGATCCTCGCGGTCGCCGCCCCGCTCCTGGCGATCATCGCCGCGCTCGTCGTCACCGCCGTGATCATCGCGGCGACCGGCAAGGACCCCTTCGCCGCGTTCAGCGACATGGTGACCTACGGCTCCGCGAGCGACAGCCAGGTCTACATCCTCAACAAGGCGACGACGTACTACCTCGCGGGTGTCGCGGTGGCCATCGGCTTCCGCATGAACCTGTTCAACATCGGTGTCGACGGCCAGTACCGGCTCGCCGCGTTCGTCGCTGCCGTGCTCGGCGGGGCGCTCACGCTGCCCGGCTGGCTCTCCATCCCGCTGATCATGCTCGCGGCCATGGCGACCGGTGCCCTGTGGGCCGCCATCGCGGGCATCCTCAAGGTGACCCGTGGCGTCAGCGAGGTCATCGCGACGATCATGCTGAACGCGATCGCCACCGCGATCATCGCCTACCTGCTCCAGCCCGAGCAGCTCGGCCAGCTCGACGACGCCGGCACCCTGGTCTCCACCAAGCCGCTGCCCAAGTCCTCGTACTTCTTCGCGATGGACGCGGGTCCGGCCGGCCAGGTCTGGGGCTTCATCGTGATCGCCGTGCTCGTCGGCATCGCGTACTGGTTCGTCCTCGGCCGCACCCGCTTCGGCTTCGACCTGCGCACCGTCGGCCAGTCCGAGTCGGCGGCCGCCGCGAGCGGCGTCAGCGTCAAGAAGATGATCGCCACCAGCATGATCATCTCGGGTGCCGTGGCCGGTCTCGTCGGCATGCCGACCCTGCTCAACGACAGCCACCAGTACGACAACAGCTTCCCGGTCGGCCTCGGCTTCACGGGCATCGCCATCGCGCTGCTCGGCCGCAACCACCCGGTCGGCATCGCGCTCGGCGCCCTGCTGTGGGGCTTCCTGGAGCGCACCACCAACCACCTGGAGTTCCAGGGCTACGACAAGGAGATCCTCGGCGTGATCCAGGGCGTCATCGTCCTGTGCGTCGTCATCGCCTACGAGGTCGTACGCCGCTACGGGCTCAAGCGCCAGCAGCAGCGGGTCGGCGCCGAGCTCGCCGCGCAGGCCGCCGCCGTCCGCACCGACAAGCAGGAGGTGGCCGGATGAGCGCCACGAAGACCGACACCCCGCCTCCCGCGGCCCCCGCGGTGAGCGGCGCCAAGAAGGCGCGCGGCCGGCTCTCCACGGGCCAGACCCTGATGATCGTCGTCGGCGCGCTGTTCCTGGTCTCCGCCGTCCGTGTCATCACGGGCGCCGACCAGCTCACCTCCGGCGGCCAGATCAGCGCCGCGCTCGGACTCGCCGTGCCCATCGGCCTCGCGGCCCTCGCCGGCCTGTGGTCGGAGCGGGCCGGCGTGGTCAACATCGGCCTCGAAGGCATGATGATCCTCGGCACGTTCGGCGCCGGCTGGCTCGGCTGGCAGACCAGTCCGTGGCTCGGCCTCGTCTGCGGCATCGGCTTCGGTGTCCTCGGCGGTCTGGTCCACGCCGTCGCCACCATCACGTTCGGCGTCGACCACATCGTCTCCGGTGTGGCCGTCAACCTCCTCGCCCTGGGCGCCACCCAGTACCTCGCCAAGCTGTTCTTCGCCGACGGCGTGCCCGCGGCCAAGGGCGGCAACCCCAAGCAGTCGCCGCCCGCCGAGTCACTGGGCGACGTCACGATCCCGGGCCTGTCCAGCGGGCTGCACTCCATCGAGCAGCACCACTGGTTCCTGGTCTCCGACCTCGCGGGCATCCTCGGCGGCCTGGTCACCAACGTCTCCGTGATCACGATCCTCGCCGTGCTGCTCTTCGTGGGCAGCTGGTGGGTGCTGTGGCGCACCTCGTTCGGCCTGCGCCTGCGCTCCTGCGGCGAGAACCCGGTCGCGGCCGAGTCCCTCGGCGTCAACGTGTACGCGCACAAGTACGCGGCCGTCGCCATCTCCGGCGGACTCGCGGGTCTCGGCGGCGCGTTCCTCGCGCTGGTCACCTCGCACAGCTACCTGGAGGGTCAGACCGGCGGGCGCGGCTACATCGGCCTCGCCGCCATGATCTTCGGCAACTGGCGGCCGGGCGGACTCGCCATGGGCGCGGGCCTGTTCGGCTTCTCCGACGCGCTCCAGCTGCGCAACGGCGGCGAGACCGTCCACGCGCTGCTGCTCCTGCTGGTTGTCCTGCTCGCCCTCCTGGCGGGCTGGAAGGCGTACCGCAAGGCCATGATCCAGGCCACGATCAGCGCGGTGATTGCCCTGGTCGTCCTGGTCTGGTACCTCCTGACGGATGAGGTGCCCGGCGACTTCGTCGGCGCCACCCCGTATGTCGTCACCCTCCTGGTGCTCTCACTGTCCGCGCAGCGGCTGCGGATGCCGAAGGCCGACGGCATGCGCTACCGGAAGGGCCAGGGCAAGTGACGGAAGCCGACTGGGAAGCACTCAGGGAGGCGGCTCGCGAGGCCATGTCCCGCGCGTACGTGCCGTACTCGGCCTTCCCGGTCGGCGCCGCGGCCCGCGTGGACGACGGCCGCACCGTGTCGGGCTGCAACGTCGAGAACGCGTCGTACGGGCTCGGCCTGTGCGCCGAGTGCGGGCTCGTCTCCCAGCTCCAGCTGACCGGCGGCGGCCGCCTGACGCACTTCACGTGCGTGGACGGCAAGGGCGAGATCCTGATGCCGTGCGGGCGCTGCCGCCAGCTCCTGTACGAGTTCGGGGGGCCCGAGCTGCTCCTGGAGACGACGTCGGGGATCCGCCCGCTCGGCGAGATGCTCCCCGACGCGTTCGGACCCCAGCACCTCAACTGACCGAAGGCCCCGCCCTGTTGGGCGGGGCCGCTTTCAACGGGTCGCTCTATGCGCGTAGAGTCGGCCTGCTGCCACCTGCGGAAGGACAACGCCATGGACGTCATCTCCGTCATCCGGACCAAGCGGGACCGGGGCGAACTCAGCGACGAGCAGATCGACTGGGTCATCGACGCGTACACGCGCGGCGTCGTCGCCGACGAACAGATGTCGGCGCTCGCCATGGCGATCCTCCTCAACGGCATGAACCGTACGGAGATCGCCCGCTGGACCGCCGCGATGATCGCCTCCGGCGAGCGCATGGACTTCTCGTCCCTGTCCCGCCCGACCGCCGACAAGCACTCCACCGGAGGCGTCGGCGACAAGATCACGCTGCCGCTCGCCCCGCTGGTCGCCGCGTGCGGCGCCGCCGTCCCGCAGCTCTCCGGCCGCGGCCTCGGCCACACCGGCGGCACCCTCGACAAGCTGGAGTCCATCCCCGGCTGGCGCGCCCTGCTGTCCAACGACGAGATGCTGAACGTCCTCGACGCCGTCGGCTCCGTGATCTGCGCGGCCGGTGACGGGCTCGCCCCCGCCGACAAGAAGCTCTACGCGCTGCGCGACGTCACCGGCACCGTCGAGGCGATCCCGCTCATCGCCTCCTCGATCATGTCGAAGAAGATCGCCGAGGGCACCGGCTCGCTCGTCCTCGACGTCAAGGTCGGCACCGGCGCGTTCATGAAGACGATCGAGGACGCCCGCGAACTCGCCTCCACCATGGTCGAGTTGGGCACCGACAGTGGCGTGCGCACCGTCGCCCTGCTCACCGACATGTCGACGCCCCTCGGCCTCACCGCCGGCAACGCCCTCGAAGTCCGCGAGTCCGTCGAGGTGCTGGCGGGCGGCGGCCCCGCCGACGTCGTCGAGCTCACTCTCGCCCTGGCCCGCGAGATGCTCGACGCCGCGGGCATCAAGGACGCCGACCCGGCGAAGGCCCTCGCCGACGGTTCCGCGATGGACGTCTGGCGCCGCATGATCGCCGCGCAGGGCGGCGACCCGGACGCGGCGCTGCCCACGTCCCGCGAGCAGCACGTGGTGGTGGCCGGGAAGTCCGGCGTCCTGACCCGCCTCGACGCGTACGACATCGGCGTCGCCGCCTGGCGCCTCGGCGCGGGCCGCGCCCGCAAGGAGGACGTGGTGCAGGCCGCCGCCGGCGTCGAACTCCACGCCAAGCCGGGCGACTCGGTGACGGAGGGCCAGCCCCTCATGACCCTGCACACGGACACGCCGGAGCGCTTCGAGTACGCCCTTGAGTCCGTCGAGGGCTCGTACGACATCGCGGCCCCGGGGACGACGTTCGAGGCCACGCCGGTCGTGCGGGAACGCATCGGCTGACCTGGGGTTTCCTCATTCGGGTGAACGGGATCGGTGGACCTCTGCCGGTCCCGTTCGGCTCACCCCAGCAATGCCGCGACCACCACCAGCGCCGGCACCGACGCCAGCGTCGACAGCAGGATCGACTCCCTCGCCAGCCTCTCCGCGACGTTGTAGCGCGAGGCGTAGGTGAAGAGGTTCTGCGCGGCCGGGAGCGCCGACGTCACCACCACGTCCAGGAGTGACGCTCCCCGCAGGCCGAAGACGCCCGCCGCGAGTACCCACGCCACCGCGGGCTGGCCCACCGACTTCAGGGCCACCGACAGCAGCACCGGGACCCGGTCGGAACCGCGCCGGGCCGGCAGCGAACTCCCGCACAGCGAGATCCCGTACGCGAGCAGCACCACCGGCACGGACATCTTGCCGATCAGATCGACCGGGTTGAAGACCGGCCCCGGCACCGTCCACCCCGTCGCCGCCACGATCACGCCCGCGAGCGCGCCGACCGCGATCGGGTTGCGCAGCGGTGTGACGAGCCGCCGCCACAGCGACTGCTTCTCCCCGGCCTCCGACAGATCGAGGACCGTCACCGCTATCGGCGTCACCACGATCTGCTGGAAGAGCAGCACGGGCGCGACCAGCGAGGCGTCGCCGAGGACGTACACGGCGATGGGGATGCCGAGGTTCCCCGAATTGACGTAGCTGGAGCACAGGGCGCCGATCGTCGTCCGCCCCACGCCCCACCGGCGCGCGACGCCCACCGCGATGAACACCCCGGCGGCCGCCGCCGTGCTCAGCGCGGTCACCAGCAGCCGCGGTGACAGGATCACCGAGAGGTCGGCCTGCGCGAGCGTGGTGAACAGGAGCGCGGGCGTGGCGACATGGAAGGCGAGCTTGGTGAGGACCTCGCGGCCGTTGTCCCCGAGATAGCCGCGCTTGCCGATCAGGAAGCCGACGGCGATGACCACCGCGATGACGGCGAACCCGTTCAGCACCCCTGTCACGATGCCCCCTGCCGGCGTCGTGCGGACGGCTGAGCAGGTGCGCGATCAAGGAGCATCCCCATAGCGTCGGAGGGCACCCGACGCGGGGTCAACGTGATGCGCGCGACACATGGGGAGCGTGATGCACGGCACTCGGCGCGCGGCCGGACCGCCGATGAGTTCCCGCCGCCGGGCAGGTCTGTCCTGCGTGGCTGTTTCCCGACTTCCCGACCTGGCTCTCGCCGGCCCCCTGCGCCGCGGCGACGTGCCGCACCTGTGCGAGCAGGTGCGCACGGCGTGCGCCCGCGCCCCCGCACGCGACGTCGTCTGCGACCTCGCGGCCGTCACCACGGCCGACCTCGCCACCGTGGACGTGCTCGCCCGGATGCAGCTCGCCGCCCGCAGGGCCGGGTCAGGACTGCGGCTGCGCGATCCGTCCCCGGCCCTGTGGGCCCTGCTTCAGCTGGTCGGCCTGCCCGGCCTAGGCGGGCTGGTCGTCGAGATGGAGCGGCAGACCGAACAGCGGGAAATAGCGGGCCGTGTCCAGGAAGCAGTGGAGTCCGGTGATCCGGCCCTCTGAGATCTCCAGGACCTGGACGGCCCACGGCGCGAACCCGCCGTTGTCCGGGTCGGGCTTGTAGTGGGCGAACGCGGGCGAGCCGTTGGCCTCGACGGGCACCAGCCGGCTGTCGGCACATGAGGCGCCGATCGTCGTCATGAAGCCCGTGATGTCCGGCGTGCCGCGCAGCCACAGGTCGAACGGCGGCATGGTCATGATGGCGTCCTCGGCGAGCAGCGCCGTGAGGGCCTTCATGTCGTATCCCTCGAACGCCGCGACATAGCGCTCGAGGAGCGCCTGGTGCTCCTCGTCCAGCTCGCTGTCGGCGCCCTTCGTCTCGACCGGGGCCTCGGCGAGCGTGGCGCGGGCCCGCTGGAGCGCGCTGTTCACCGACGCCACCGACGTGTCGAGGAGCTCGGCGACCTCCTGCGCCTTCCAGGCCAGGACCTCGCGCAGGATGAGCACGGCCCGCTGCTTGGCGGGCAGCTGCTGGAGCGCCGCCACAAAGGCGAGGCGCACCGACTCCCGCGCCACCGCCGCCTCCGCAGGGTCGTGCACGGTCGGCAGCACGCGCGCGTCCGGCATCGGCTCCAGCCACACGTTGTCCGGCCGGGGTGTGAGCGCCGCCTGCGCCAGCGGCGCCGCCGCCGTCAGGTCCATCGGACGGGCCCGCTTGTTGCCCGCGTTCAGCATGTCCAGGCAGACGTTCGTCGCGATGCGGTACAGCCAGGACCGCAGGCTGGAGCGACCCTCGAACTTGTCGAAGCTGCGCCAGGCGCGGACCATCGTGTCCTGCACCGCGTCCTCGGCCTCGAAGGCCGAGCCCAGCATCCGGTAGCAGTACCCGGTCAGCTCGACCCGGTACTTCTCGAGACGGACGTCCAGCTCGGTGGTCGTCCCTGCGATGTCACTCATGTCCACACCCCGCCCTGCAGCTTCTGGCAAGTCCCGAAAGTCCATGCAAGTCCCAGCACTTCGGAAGCTACCGCAGCCCACTGACAACGGCCCCCGGACCGGTGAAATACACCGGTCCGGGGGCCGTTGTCGGTAATCTCCGGGCAGAGTCAGTGCGCCGCCACGAGCGTCTGCCGCTGCTGCACGCGCGCCGCGTGCGAGCCCCACAGGGTCACCGACACGACGCCGAGCACCGCCACCAGGCCGAGGGCCACGGTCCCGGCCCAGCCGCCCGCGTGGAAGGCCACCGCGCCGAGCGTGCCGCCCACGCTGGAGCCGATGTAGTACACGGACTGGTACAGCGCGGACGCCTGCGCCCGCCCGTGCGTCGCCGTGTGGCTGACCGAGGACGACGCCACCGCGTGACCCGCGAAGAATCCGGCCGTGATCAGGACGAGGCCGAGCAGCACCATGGCGATCGAGTCGCCGAGCGAGAGGAGGAGCCCGGACGCCGTCGTGCCCACCGCCAGGTACAGGGCGCCGCGCCGCCCGAGCCGCGCGACGAGCTTGCCGGCCGCGGCCGAGGAGACCGTACCCACCAGGTACACCAGGAAGATCGAGCCGATGATGCCCTGCGGGAGCGAGAACGGCGCGGCCGTGAGCCGGTAGCCGATCACCGTGTACACGGCGCCGAAGACCGTCATGAACAGAGCGCCGATCACGTACAGACGGCACAGCAGCGGGTTCGCGAGGTGGCCGCGCACCGTGCGGGCCAGCACCCGCGGCCGCAGCGAGCCGGGGGTGAAGTGCCGCGGCTGGGGCAGCAGCAGCCGAAACGCGACCGCGCACGCCACGGCGATCACGCCGATCGTGCCGACCGCCGCGCGCCAGCCCCACTCCTGCGCGACCCACCCGGTGATGACCCGGCCGCTCATCCCGCCGATGGAGTTGCCCGCCACGAACAGGCCGATCGCGGCGACCAGCGCCTTGGGCCGCACCTCCTCCGCGAGATACGCCATCGCGGAGGCCGGCAGACCGGCGAGAGCGGCACCCTGGAGCGCCCGCAGCGCGATCAGCACGCCGAGCGAGGGCGCGAACGGCACGAGCAGGCCGACCGCGACCGCCACCGACAGGGACGCCGTCATCACGGTGCGCCGCCCGAACCGCTCCGACAGGGCGCTCATCGGCAGGACACACAGGGCGAGCGCGCCCGTCGCGCCGGACACCGTCCAGCTAGCGGCGCTCGCGTTGACGCCGAAGTCCGAGGAGACGAGGGGGAGCAGGGCCTGCGTGGAGTAGAGCAGGGCGAAGGTCGCGACCCCGGCCAGGAAGAGGGCGAAACTCATCCGGCGGTAGCCGGGTCCGCCCGGGTTCAGACGGGTGTCGGTGGCTTCGGGGGACGACGGCTTACGGGCGGCGACCGCGTGGGTGGCGGTCGCCCCGCTACTGGCAGGAGGCATATCTCGAACGTAGGCCTCCATGTTTGATGCGTCCAATGCATGAAAACGCCATAATCGATCCCATGGCGCATAAGCAGAGTTCAGAGGCTCGTCTGTCACCGTCCAGTGACACAGAAGACATCGTGACGACGCTCGCGCCACGCCTGTCGTACTTCGCCGCGGTCGCCCGCACCGAGCACGTCACGCGGGCCGCCCACGAGCTCGGGATCCCTCAGTCGACGCTGTCGCGCGCCCTGGTCCGCCTCGAACAGGACCTCGGCGTGGAACTGTTCGCCCGCCACGGCCGCACCGTCTCGCTCACCCCCGCGGGCCGCACGTTCCTCACGTCCGTCGACAAGGCGCTCGCCGAGGTCGGCCGCGCCGCCGAGTCGGTACGGGCCGACGCCGACCCCGCGTCGGGCAAGGTCGCCTTCGGCTTCCTGCACACCATGGGCTCCGAGACCGTCCCCGGCCTGATCCGCGCCTTCCGCGCCGACCACCCCCGCATCCGCTTCAGCCTCGTACAGAACTACGGCGAGGCGATGCTGGAGCGCCTGCGCGCCGGCGAACTCGACCTCTGCCTCACCTCTCCCATCCCCGACGCGCCCGGCCTCGTCGCGCGCCGCCTCGACGAGCAGCGCCTGCGTCTGGTCGTCCCCGACGAGCACCGCCTCGCGGGCCGCAAGCGCGTCCGTCTCGCGGAGGCGGCCGACGAGACGTTCGTGACCCTCGAACCCGGCTACGGACTGCGCCGCATCACCGACGGCCTGTGCACGGAGGCGGGGTTCAAGCCGCGCATCGCCTTCGAGGGCGAGGAGACGGAGACCCTGCGCGGCCTGGTCGCGGCGGGCCTCGGCGTGGCGCTCCTGCCGCCGCCGGCCGTACCGCGCCCGGGAGTCGTGGAGCTGACGGTGACCGGCCAGCGGGCGGTACGCGAGATCGGCGTGGCCTGGCTCGACGGGCATCCGGACACCCCGCCGGTCGCCGCGTTCAAGAAGTTCCTGCTCTCCCGGCGCGGCAAGCTGCTCTCCGAGTGGACCCGCGCGGAGGAGTAGTCACCGCCGCAAGGACCTGCCGAAGCCCGAGGCCAGCGGCATCCGCAGCCCCAGCGGCGGCGGCGCGGCGAGCGCGTCCTGCACCGGGCGCGAGAACGCCCGGCCGAAGAGCGAGCCGAGGACGAAGTCGCGGGCCAGGGCGTGGACTTCGGTGCGGTGCTGGTGGAGCGCGTGGCCGTCGGAGTGCACCTCGAAACGGCAGGTGTCGCGGTTGGACTTCTTCGCGCGGGCGGCCAGGCGGAACGACAGCTCGGGATCCGTGCGCTCGTCGTTCGTGCCGTGCACGATCAGGACGCGGCGGCCCACGAGCTGTTTCACCGGTTCGGGGGGCGCGGCGACGTCCTCCTCGGGCAGCCAAGGGGCAAGCGCGAGCACCGAGTTGACGGCGCTGTGCCCGCCCGCGTGCAGCGCCGCGCGGGCGCCCATGTCGACCCCGACGAGGCAGACGGGGACGTCGCCGTAGCGCCGCACGGCCTCGTCCGCCGCCCAGTCGGCGTCGCGCGCGAGCTGCGCCTGCGCGCCGTTCCAGCCGCGGCTGCGGTAGTGCACGACATGCGCCGCAAGGCCGTCCCGCCGCCCCTCGCGCGCGAGGGCGCGCCCCAGGGGCCGAATGGTCGCCGAGGCCAGTGGTGACGGCCCGCGCGCGGAGGTCTCCGCGCCCGCGGGAAGCAGCAGGACCACGCCGCTCACCGTCGCGGGGACGGGCCCCACCGCCTTCCCGAGCCGGGCCTCGCGGACCGTCGTCGCTTGCTGTCCCATGACAGAACAGTGTCAGAAGGCGCGGTGTACGCCACCCGTCCGCAGGGTCACTGTTACGTATCGACAGGCGGACGCCACCCGGTATCTACGCGCGTAGGCGTTAGAGTGCCGAAATGACGAGCCAGACCAGCGGAAACTCGCAGATTCCGACCCACGAGCAGATCGTTCGCGCCCCCAAGGTGCTGCTGCACGACCACCTCGACGGCGGGCTTCGCCCCGGCACCATCGTCGAACTCGCCCTGGAACAGGGCTACGAGAACCTCCCGGAGACCGACCCCGACAAGCTCGGAATCTGGTTCCGCGAGGCCGCCGACTCCGGCTCCCTCGAGCGCTACCTGGAGACCTTCGCCCACACCTGCGCCGTCATGCAGACCCGCGAGGCGCTGTTCCGGGTCGCCGCCGAGTGCGCCGAGGACCTCGCCGAGGACGGCGTCGTCTACGCCGAGATCCGCTACGCCCCCGAGCAGCACCTCGAACAGGGCCTCACCCTCGAAGAGGTCGTCGAGGCGGTCAACTCGGGCTTCCGGGAAGGCGAGCGGCGCGCCAAGGTCAACGGCCACCGCATCCGCGTGGGCGCCCTGCTCACCGCCATGCGGCACGCGGCCCGCGCCCTGGAGATCGCCGAACTCGCCAACCGCTACCGCGACGCCGGCGTCGTCGGCTTCGACATCGCGGGCGCCGAGGCGGGCTTCCCTCCCACCCGCCACCTCGATGCCTTCGAGTACCTCAAGCGCGAGAACAACCACTTCACGATCCACGCGGGCGAGGCCTTCGGCCTGCCCTCCATCTGGCAGGCACTCCAGTGGTGCGGCGCCGACCGCCTCGGCCACGGCGTGCGGATCATCGACGACATCAAGGTCGAGGACGACGGCACGGTCAAGCTCGGCCGCCTCGCCTCCTACGTACGCGACAAGCGCATCCCCCTGGAGATGTGCCCGAGCTCCAACCTCCAGACGGGCGCCGCCGACTCCTACGAGGCCCACCCCATCGGCCTGCTCCGCAAGCTGCACTTCCGCGCCACGGTGAACACGGACAACCGCCTCATGTCCGGCACCAGCATGAGCCGCGAGTTCGAGCACCTGGTCGACGCCTTCGGCTACACGCTCGACGACATGCAGTGGTTCACTGTCAATGCGATGAAATCAGCATTCATTCCTTTCGATGAACGACTGGCCATGATCAATGACGTCATCAAGCCGGGATATGCCGAGTTGAAATCCGAATGGCTGTTCCGTCAGACCGCCTCGACCAGGGGATCTGTCGAGCAGTAGCGCCTGTTTGTGCGAATTCGAAGCGGCCGGGAACATTAACTCCCCGCCGCTTCCGCGCGTATTTCGCTGTTTGCAACGCGCCCTGACGCATGTTTACGGTCGTGGACCGCTCAAGCCCCCGTTCACGAGGACTCATTTCATAATGAAGCAGTCTGCCGTCAAGACCCTCGGTGTCGCCGCCCTCGGTGCCGCCTTCGCCGCCGCGGGCGCCGGTGCCGCGTCCGCCGCCCCAGCCCTCCCGGACGCGGGCTCCGCCCTGGACACCGTGACCGGCACGCTCCCCGCCGAGCAGGTCGCGCAGGTGCTGCCCGCCGGTGGCACCGATTCCCTGACCGCCGGCAAGAACGCCGTCACCGGTGGCCTGAACGCCGCTGCGCCCGCCGTCAAGAAGGCCCTCCCCACCAACGGCCACGACCCGGTCTCCGGGCTCCTCGGCGGCCTGCCCGTCAAGTCGCTGCCCGCCGGCAGCGCCCTGCCCGTCGGCTGACCCACCCGACGCGGCACACGCGCGGACACACAGGAGGGGCGCACCCGCTCGCGCGGGTGCGCCCCTCCTGGTCGTACATCAGCCTGCGGACCCCGTCGTCACCACGCCTGGCGGACCTTGCCCTCGCTCGGCAGCAGGATCCACAGCGCGATGTACAGCAGGAACTGGGGACCGGGAAGCAGACACGAGAGCACGAAGATCACGCGCATCGTGGTCGCGGAGGTGCCGAAGCGCCTTGCCAGCGCTGCGCACACTCCGCCGATCATCCGTCCGTTCGTGGGGCGGGCAAGGGCGGTCATGGTGGGCTCCTTCGCGAACCGTAGCGGTGAGGCGCCCCCTCGGCCGGGCGGCCGGGACGTCTCCGATGGCTTCAAAGCTACGGTGACGAACCGGGCGAAGCGTCAGCTCACGGGGCGATGCCGACCCTGGAAATCGTCGGGGTCCGCCCCTGAGTCGGCTCCTCCCGGGGGAGGGCCGTGACCTCGGTCCTGCGGCGGAGCCTGCCCCTGAGGGTCGGCACCACGGCCGCGTGCGCGAGGGCCACGCCCAGCGTGTTCAGGAACAGCGAGTCGATGTCCACGACCTGCCCCGGCACCCCGGTCTGCAGCAGCTCGATGCCGAGCGAGAGCAGCGCTCCGGCGGCGACCGTACGCACCAGCGAACCCAGCGGCGAGACGACGAGCCGCCCCCCGGCGATCGGCAGCAGCACCCCCAGCGGGGCGAGCAGCAGCAGTTCCTTGCCGATCCGCCGCACCGCCTCCGCCGGGCCGAGCGCGAGATCCGCCCTGATCCCCGCGAACGGATGGAGGTTCGCGGCGCTGACCCACGGCACGTCCAGTGGTCGCAGCGTGATCCAGCAGACGAGAAGCAGATGCGCGGCAAGGAGGACTATCCCTGCCGTACGGAAGCGGATGGCGGCTTTGGAGTCGCCCGGGCGATGGCGCTGCACGCCCCCCAAGACGCGGACGGCGGGACGATCGGTTCCGCGTAGCCGGCGCCCGCCCGCGACAACCGCACCCGCCCCCGTCAGCCGACCGTCTCGGCGGGCGCCGGGACGAGCCCCGGCCGCGTCCGCATCTCCGGAGAACAGTCGTAAGCGCGCAGAGCGTCGTCACCCGGCCCGCCGAGCACGACCTTGTCGTCCTTTGCCGCGGCCCCGCCGTTCGCATACGTACAGACGATCTGGGCCAGCGCGTACGGCGAGAGGTCGTCCGGCGGGACGCTCAGCCGCAGCGCGTTGTCCGGGTCACCCTTGCCCGGCCCCGAGACGGTCATCCCGGGCCGGACGTCCGTCGTGTATCCCGCCTGCCGCTCGGCGCCGACCGGAGACTGCTCCAGCTCGTCGAGCAGCGCCTGCGCGAGCCGCACCCGGTCCGAGGCGCCCTGCCCCTTCGGCAGGGTCACCGACCGGTCGACGCTCACCAGTTGCGACGTACAGACCAGATACACCTGCACGGCGAACTCGCCGCCCGAGCGCGACCCCAGATCGGGCCCCGACAGCGTGCACGGCACCCGTGACGGCGCGGCCCCGAAGTCCGTCGGAACCTCCGTCGGCCTGATCCCGCACCCGGCGAGCAGCACGGCGAGAACCGCCGCGCCCAGCACCGCGTAACGCCGTCCTGCCTTGCGTGCCGTCATCGCGCCCCGCCCTCCTCACCGGAACTGCCACCGACGGTGCCCTCGTCATCGGGCGGCAGCGTCAGCGGTGACGCGTCGAGCGGCAGCCGGAACGTGAACACGGCGCCGCCCTCGGGGGAGTTGGCGGCCGTGATCTCGCCGCCGTGGATGTGCGCGTTCTCCAGGGCGATCGAGAGCCCGAGCCCGCTGCCCTCCGAACGCGGCCGCGACGCGCTCGCCTTGTAGAACCGGTCGAAGACATGCGGGAGCACGTCCTGCGGGATTCCGGGGCCGTGGTCACGCACCTCGATCACCAGCGCCGAGTCCGCAAGCCGTACGGACACCCGCACCGGCGAGCCGCCGTGCTTGAGCGCGTTCCCGATCAGGTTCGCCATGATGACGTCGAGGCGGCGCGGGTCGATGCGGGCCATGATGCCGCGCTCCGCGTTCAGGTCCACCGCGTCGAGCCAGGCGCGGGCGTCGATGCAGGCCGTGATCTGGTCGGCGATGTCGACGTGGTCGAGGACGAGCCGGGCGGTGCCGGCGTCGAAGCGGGTCACCTCCATCAGGTTCTCCACCAGGTCGTTCAGCCGGCGCGTCTCGCTCACCACGAGACGCACGGCCGGCTCGATCATCGGGTCGACCGAACCGGTCTCCGCGTCGAGCTCCTCCTCGAGTACCTCCGTCACCGCGGTGATCGCGGTCAGCGGCGTACGCAGCTCGTGCGACATGTCGGCGACGAAGCGCCGCGACGCCTCCTCGCGCGCACTCATGTCGGCGACCTTCTTCTCCAGATTCTCCGCGGTCCGGTTGAACGTCCGGGAAAGATCGGCCAGTTCATCCGTACCGGACACCCGCAGACGCGTGTCCAGCTTCCCTTCCCCGAGCCGCCGGGCCGCCCGCCCGAGCCGGTGCACCGGCTTGAGCACCGTCGTCGCCGCGGCCTGCGCGAGCAACGCCGAACCGATCAGCGCGAGCGCCGTCGCGATCCCGAGCGACCAGGCAAGGGAGTTGAGATCCTTCGCCTCCGGCTCCAGGGACTTGAGCATGTAGCCCGTCGGCCCCCCGTCGATCACCCGCGCCCCGCCGACCAGATACGGCGTGTCATTGCTGACGATCCGCTGCCAGTACAGGTGGTACGGGTGCTTGTTGCCGTCCGTGAGGGGCTGCTTCCTGTTCACCGCGTCCCGCAGCGAACGAGGCACCTCGGCCAGCGTGATCGCGTCCAGGTCGGAGTTGCCCGCGATCCGCCGGCCGTCCTTGTCGTCGCTGATCAGCAGCACACTGAAGTGCTGACTGCTGCTCGCCATCAGGTTCGCGGCATGCTGCAACTCGCCCTGCGTCGGATGCTCGGGCAGCGCCGCGGCGCGGTTCTGCATCTCCTGCTGGAAGTCGCTGAGCGCCGCGTCCTGCGCCCGGGTCAGCACCGCCTCACGGTTCAGCCAGTACGCGATCCCCGACGCCGACACCGCCGCGGTCAGCGCCACCAGGGCGAAGACGACGACGAGCCGCAGCCGCAGGCTCGTGAAGCGCAGGCCGGCGAGTATCGCCTTCTTCGCTGCGGCCCACCCCCGCAGCCGGTCGTGCGCATCACTCACTGAGGCGTGTCCAGCCGGTAGCCGACCCCGCGCACCGTACGGATCAGCGTCGGCGACGACGGCACGTCCTCGACCTTCGCGCGCAGCCGCTGCACACACGCGTCGACGAGCCGCGAGTCACCGAGGTAGTCGTGCTCCCACACCAGGCGCAGCAGCTGCTGCCGCGACAGCGCCTGGCCCGGCCTGCGGCTCAGCTCCAGGAGCAACCGCAGCTCCGTGGGCGTCAGTTGGAGGTCCTCACCGTTCTTCGTGACCGTCATCGCGGCCCGGTCGATGACGAGACTGCCGAACGACGCCGCGTCGTTCGCCTCCCGCTCGCCCCGCCGGAGCACCGCGCGGATCCGGGCGTCGAGCACCCGCCCCTGCACCGGTTTCACGACGTAGTCGTCGGCGCCGGACTCCAGCCCGACCACCACGTCGATGTCGTCGCTGCGCGCCGTGAGCAGGATGATCGGCAACTGGTCCGTGCGCCGGATGCGCCGGCACACCTCGAACCCGTCGATGCCGGGCAGCATCACATCCAGCACGATCAGGTCCGGCCGCTGCTCACGCAACAGCTTCAGACCGTCCTCGCCGGTGGCAGCGGTGGCAACCCGATGGCCCTGGCGCGTAAGAGAGAGCTCCAGGGCCGTTCGGATGGCGTCGTCGTCCTCGATCAGCAACAGGGAAGGCACAGACGTCATTCTGTCCCATCGCACGGCTCAAGTTCGACCGTTGGAGCGCTCCCAAGCTCGTAATCAGGGGGCATCGGGCCCCATCCGCACACGACTCGCACACGCCCGGGCCCTGTGACAGGTCTGTGACAGTCGACGGACACCGTCATGAAGTGGCCCGGGCAAGCTTTTGGACATCGCAAGGACGCAAGTCCTTACGAGCCACGGGAAACCGAGACTCCACGACGGGGGGCGCGAGATGAACACTCTGCACAGCACCACCACTGGCGCAGTTGTCACACGTCTTCATGACGCTCTCGTGCGGAGTCCCGGTTCCGGGAAGCACGAGTTGTCCGGTGCCGTGAGCGGGCGGGGGTGCGCTCGCGGCACCGGGCGTCAGCACACCACGTACATGACGGTGGTTGACGCGAACCAGGCGGTATCCGACGGGGGAGCCGCGTACGGGGAGGAATCGGGGGAGCGGAAGAAGTCCCTGTCGGAGACCGCAGATGCCGAAGCGGCGTTCACGGCCTACGTCCAGGAGCGCCGCGCCTCCCTGTACGCAACCGCCTACCACCTGACCGGTGACCGGTTCGAGGCCGAGGACCTGCTCCAGAGCGCCCTCTTCTCGACGTACCGCGCCTGGGACAGGATCAGCGACAAGGCGGCGGTCGGGGGCTACCTCCGCCGCACCATGACCAATCTGCACATCAGCGCGTGGCGCCGCCGCAAGCTGAACGAGTACCCGACCGAGGAGCTGCCGGAGACGGCGGGCGACACGGACGCGATGCGCGGCACGGAGCTGCGCGCGGTTCTCTGGCAGGCCCTGGCCCGCCTGCCCGAACTGCAGCGCACGATGCTCGTCCTGCGGTACTACGAGGGTCGTACGGACCCCGAGATCGCGGACATCCTCGACATCAGTGTCGGCACGGTGAAGTCCAGCATCTGGCGCTCCCTGCGCCGGCTGCGCGAGGACGAGGTCCTCAGCTTCGGCCGTGACCTGGAGGAGTCCTTCGGCGAGCTGGTGGCCTGAAGGCAGGGGGCGGGCCGTCGCTCCGGGGGGACGCGACGGTGGTACGAGGGAGCGGTACCGGGGGGATCACGGGGGATCTTCACGGGGGAACGAAGCGGGACCGGAGGGCCGGGGGGTCTCTCCGGTCCCGTTTCTCATGCGTACGGGGTGTGCGGGCCGCTCACGCCTGGGCGCGGGCCTTCACGCGGCGGCCCGCGGCGGCCGCGGCGAGGCGGCCGAGGGCCTCCTCCTTGCCGCACGCGTGCGCGCCGAGCGCCGTCTGGCGGGCCACGATGCCGCGCTCCGCGCGCATCAGGCGCCAGCCGCGGCGCAGCAGGAACGGCACGGACTTGCGGCCCTCCCTGAGGTCGCGCAGCAGCCGGCGGCGGAACGTCGTGGACGGGCGGCCGCGCAGGCACAGCGCGTCGGCGAGCAGGCCGAGGTCCCGGCAGCGCTCCACGATGTCCGCGGCGAAGATGCCCTCCGCGATGAACAGCGGTGTGCGCTCGATGTCGAGCGTCGCCTCGCCCACCCGCGAGCTGGTCGCGATGTCGTAGACGGGAACGCGGGTGCGGCCCGTGCGGCACAGCTCCGCGATCGCGGCGACGGCTGTCTCCGTGTCCCAGGAGTGGGGGGAGTCCCAGTCGATGTCCGAGCTGCCCGGCACCTGCGGCAGCGTCGGGTCGTCACGCTCCTTGTAGAAGTCGTCCAGGCACAGCACGGGAAGCCCGGAGCGGGACGCGAACGACGACTTGCCGGAGCCGGAAGGGCCTGCCAGCAGGACGACCCGGGTCGGTATCGAGGGATGGGAACTCACGAGACACCAGTGTGCTGCATCCTCCGCCCCCGGTGGACCCTGCGGGTCGGCCTTTGTGGCACAGCCCCGCCTCAACTACTCTGCGTACGCGTACGATTACTCGATCTGCGGCGGCGGGCCAACCGGCCGCCGGTACCGGAAACGGGCGGCACTTCATGGCACGACACTCAGCGAAGAAGTCCTCGGCGGCCCAGCGTGCGCTGCTGCGCGCGGGGCTCACCCTCACCGCCGCAGGGGCGGCGCTAGGCGGGGGTGCGGTGAGCGCCGGTGCGGCAGAGCCCGCCGCCGGGCCTGTCGCCTCGCCGGTCGGCGACCTCGACACGGCGGCGGCCGGGGGAGCGGTGGCGGGGGCGCTGGAGACCGCCGCGAACGGGGGCCTCGCCCCGGTCAAGCACCTGAAGCTCAACCCGCTCTCCGGTACCGGGGTCGATCCGCTCGACAACGCGGTCGGCACCCAGGTCGCCGACTTCAAGCCGGTGAGCACGGCCGCCGCGACCGGTCCCGTGGCCAAGGGCGGCGCCCTCGCCGACCTCCCTCTGGTCGGGCCGGCCGGCTCTCTGCTCCCGGGCTAGGGCCTCTCGCTCGGCTCAGGCCGGGCTCGCCCGATCCGAACGAAAGCCCCGATCGGCAGGCGCAGAGACCCGGCAGGAGCGCGCCCCGCAGATGAACTGCCTGATGAGCAGGGGTCGTTACCCGGTTCGAGCTCGTCTCGACTGCATCCTCGACGGGATCGCTGCGCGGCTCCGGGTCTGAATCGTGCTGCCGACGACATGACGAAGTGCCGACGACATGACGAAACCCCGGCCCTCCTGGACGGAGGAGGGCCGGGGTTTCGGGTTTCGGGTCGGGTTCGGGCCTAGTACGAAGAGCCCGATGCGCCGAGTGAACCCGTCGGGTGCCACACCGTCTTCGTTTCCAGGAACGACGTGAGCCGGTCCGTGCCCGGGTCCGTCGTCCAGTCCGTGTCCATAGCCTGTGGACGGCGTACGCGCTTCAGGTTGTCCGCCGCCGCGATCTCCAGGTCACGGGCCAGGTCGGCGTCCGCGCCCGTCAGGTCGATCGCGTTCACGTCCTGGTGCGCGGCCAGCGGCGCGGCGATCTCCGCCGTCCTGCCGGACAGGACGTTCACGACACCACCCGGCACGTCGGACGTGGCGAGCACCTCGCCGAGCGACAGCGCGGGCAGCGGTGACGTCTCGCTCGCGATCACCACGGCCGTGTTGCCCGTCGCGATCACCGGGGCGATCACCGAGACCAGGCCCAGGAACGACGACTTCTGCGGCGCCAGCACGGCCACCACTCCGGTCGGCTCGGGCGTGGACAGGTTGAAGAACGGGCCCGCGACCGGGTTCGCCCCGCCCACGACCTGGCCGATCTTGTCCGTCCAGCCCGCGTACCAGACCCACCTGTCGATCGCGGCGTCCACGACGGCCGCCGCCTTGGACTTCGACAGGCCCTCGGCGTCCGCCACCTCCCGCACGAACTGGTCGCGGCGGCCCTCCAGCATCTCCGCCACGCGGTAGAGCACCTGCCCGCGGTTGTACGCCGTCGCGCCCGCCCAGCCGCCGAACGCCTTGCGCGCGGCCACCACCGCGTCACGGGCGTCCTTGCGGGACGACAGCGGGGCGTTCGCCAGCCACTTGCCCTTCGAGTCCGACACCTCGTACACCCGGCCGCTCTCGGAACGCGGGAACTTCCCGCCCACGTACAGCTTGTAGGTCTTCAGGACTGTGAGTCGCTCAACCGTGCTCATTTATCGCGTGCCCTCCGGGCTCGACGGGGCGAGGTATGCCTCCAGGCCGTGGCGGCCGCCCTCGCGGCCGTGACCCGACTCCTTGTAGCCGCCGAACGGCGAGGTCGGATCGAACTTGTTGAACGTGTTGGCCCAGACGACGCCCGCCCGGAGCTTGTTCGCGACCGAGAGGATGCGCGAGCCCTTCTCCGTCCAGATGCCGGCCGAGAGCCCGTACTGCGTGTTGTTCGCCTTCGCCACCGCCTCCTCCGGAGTGCGGAACGTGAGGACGGACAGCACCGGGCCGAAGATCTCGTCCCGCGCGATCGTGTGCGCCTGCGTGACGTTCGTGAAGAGCGTCGGCGCGAACCAGTAGCCGCTGTCCGGCAGTTCGCACGGCGCCGACCAGCGCTCCGCGCCCTCGGCCTCGCCCGTGTCCGCGAGCGCCTTGATCCTCGCGAGCTGCTCCGCGGAGTTGATCGCGCCGATGTCGGTGTTCTTGTCCAGCGGGTCGCCCAGGCGGAGGGTGGTGAGGCGGCGCTTCAGCGCGTCCAGCACCTCGTCGGCCACCGACTCCTGGACCAGGAGGCGCGAGCCCGCGCAGCAGACCTGGCCCTGGTTGAAGAAGATGCCCGTGACGATGCCCTCGACCGCCTGGTCGACGGGCGCGTCGTCGAAGACGATGTTCGCGCCCTTGCCGCCCAGTTCGAGCGTGACCTTCTTGTCCGTGCCCGCCACCTGGCGGGCGATCGCCTTGCCCACCGCGGTGGAGCCGGTGAACGCCACCTTGTTCACGTCGGGATGCGCCGTGAGCGCCGCGCCCGCGTCGCCGTAGCCCGGGAGGATGTTCACCACACCCTTGGGCAGGCCCGCCTGGCGGCAGATGTCCGCGAAGAAGAGCGCGGAGAGAGGTGTCGTCTCGGCCGGCTTCAGGACGACCGTGTTGCCCGTCGCCAGCGCCGGGGCGATCTTCCACGCCAGCATCAGCAGCGGGAAGTTCCACGGGATGACCTGGCCCGCGACGCCCAGCGGCGCCGGGTTCGGGCCGAAGCCCGCGTGGCCGAGCTTGTCCGCCCAGCCCGCGTAGTAGAAGAAGTGCGCCGCCACCAGCGGGAGGTCCGCGTCGCGCGTCTCCCTGATCGGCTTGCCGTTGTCGAGCGTCTCCAGGACCGCGAGCTCGCGGCTGCGCTCCTGGATGATCCGCGCGATCCGGAACAGGTACTTCGCGCGCTCCGCGCCCGGCAGCGCCGACCACTTCTCGAACGCCTTGCGGGCTGCCTTCACCGCGCGGTCCACGTCCGCCTCGCCCGCCTGGGCGATCTCGGAGAGGACCTCCTCCGTGGACGGGCTGACCGTCTTGAAGACCTTGCCGTCGGCCGCCTCGGCGAACTCGCCGTCGATGAACAGGCCGTAGCTGGGGGCGATGTCGACGACGGAGCGGGACTCCGGCGCGGGTGCGTACTCAAAAGTCATGGGTCAGTCCACCGTGACGTAGTCGGGGCCGGAGTAGCGGCCGGTGCTCAGCTTCTGGCGCTGCATCAGCAGGTCGTTGAGCAGGCTCGAAGCGCCGAAGCGGAACCAGTGGTTGTCCAGCCAGTCGCTGCCCGCGGTCTCGTTGACCAGCACGAGGAACTTGATCGCGTCCTTGGTCGTACGGATGCCTCCGGCGGGCTTCACGCCTACCTGTACGCCCGTCTGGGCGCGGAAGTCACGCACCGCCTCCAGCATGAGCAGGGTGTTCGCCGGGGTGGCGTTCACCCCGACCTTGCCGGTCGACGTCTTGATGAAGTCCGCCCCGGCCATCATGCCCAGCCAGCTCGCACGCCGGATGTTGTCGTACGTCGACAGCTCGCCCGTCTCGAAGATGACCTTGAGGCGCGCGGCGCCCGAGGCCTCCTTCACGGCGACGATCTCCTCGTACACCTTCAGGTAGTGGCCCGCGAGGAACGCTCCGCGGTCGATGACCATGTCGATCTCGTCGGCTCCGGCGGCGACCGCCTCTCGGACGTCCCCGAGCTTCACCTCCAGGGCGGCGCGGCCCGCCGGGAAGGCGGTGGCCACGGAGGCGACCTTCACGTCGCTCCCGGCCACGGCCTCCTTGGCCGTCGCCACCATGTCCGGATAGACGCAGACGGCGGCTGTGCGCGGAGTCGTACGGTCGGTGGGGTCCGGGTGCACGGCCTTCGCGCCGAGCGCGCGGACCTTGCCGGCGGTGTCGGCGCCTTCGAGGGTCGTCAGGTCGATCATCGAGATCGCCAGGTCGATGGCGTACGCCTTGGCCGTGGTCTTGATCGACCGCGTGCCGAGGGACGCGGCGCGAGCCTCCAGGCCGACCGTGTCGACCCCGGGCAGCCCGTGAAGGAAGCGACGCAGTGAACGGTCCGAGGCGACCGCGTCGGCGAATGCGGGTGCGGGTGCAGTGGGCATGGTCACGAGGGGAGCATATCTACGCGCGTAGCTGCTGTACAGGGGGAGGGGTGAGTGGTGGGTCTCTGTGGTGGGTCCCGGTGGCGGCTCCTCGGGGGTGTTTTCCGGTGCGGCTGCTTGGGGGCGTTGTGTTTTCGGGTGCGGGCTCGGTGTGGGCCGCTGCGGTTCGTTTTTGGGTGCGGGGCCGCGGGGGCATGTACGTGCTCGCTGTTCTACGGGCGCATGTCAGCTGGCTGATTACCTGTACGTGGTGCTGGTGGCTCCGCGCGCACATGCCCCCGCGGCCCCTCCCGTCTCGTCGGCGTCTCGCGGCCGGTGGGACTCGCCGCCTTCCGGGCCGCGGCTGGTCGCCGGTGGGGCTTCCGGCGGCCTCTGTGGTTGTTCTCAGGCCGTAATCAACGTTCTTCCCGGCTTCAGGCATCATCGGGGTATGAAGACCCCGGACTCCCAGCCCTCCGTCACGGCACCCGTGGCGGCGGAGCGCGCCTACCGTTCTCCCGCCGGTATCGCGGGTGGCGTCCTGCTGCTCGTGATGGGGGCCTGGCTCGGTTTCGACGCCGTGGTCAACGGCGACGCCCGCACCGCCTGGCTGGCCGTCGCGGGGCTGCTTCTCGCCGTGCCGCTCGTCGTCGCGTTCACGATCCGGCCCGCGGTGTACGCGAATGAGGACCGGCTGCGCGTCCGTAATCCGTTCCGTGTGATCACCCTGCCCTGGGCGTGCGTCGCCGACCTGCGCGCCAGCTACTCCAGCGAGGTCTTCACCGAGGGTGGGGACAAGTACCAGCTCTGGGCCATCCCCGTCTCCATGCGCGCCCGCAAGAAGGCCAATCGGCGTACGGGTGGACGTAAGGACAGGGGGCTGAACGGGGCCGCCGATTTCGTGCCTCGTAAGGCCGCCGGCGATCAGTCGTTGGACGAGATTCGCGAGCTGGCCCGGGACCGCGCCGACAAGCCTTCCGCGCAGGGCGAGCCTTCGATCCGCTGGGCCTACGAGATCATCGCGCCCGCGGTTGCGGGAGCGGTTCTGATGGCCGTTCTGCTTGTGATCGGTTGAGTTCGGAGACGGGAAAGGCCGGGGTCGGTTTCGACCCCGGCCTTCTGCTTGCCCTTTTTCAGATGCCTGCCGCCGTCGACAGGTCCCGCTTGATCGCGTTCAGTACCCGTGTGCCCTCTGCTCGGGCCGAGGCGAGGTCCGAGTGCGCCTCTACCGGGATCACTGCCTCCAAGTAGCACTTGAGCTTGGGCTCCGTGCCGCTCGGGCGGACGATGACCCGGGCCCGGTACTCGCCGTCCAGCGTGTAGCGCAGGCCGTCCGTCGGCGGGAGCGTGGCCGTGCCTCGGGTGAGGTCCTCTGCCTGCGCCACCCGGAGGCCTGCCAGTTCGGTCGGCGGTTCTTCGCGGAGTGCGGCCATCGCCTTGGCGATGACCGTGAGGTCCTCCACCCGCACCGACAGCTGGTCCGTCGCGTGCAGGCCGTGGGCCACCGCCAGGTCGTCCAGCGCGTCGAGCAGGGTGCGGCCCTGTTCCTTGAGCGTCGACGCCAGTTCCGTGACCAGCAGCGCCGCCGTGATGCCGTCCTTGTCCCGTACGCCCTCGGGGTCCACGCAGTAGCCGAGCGCCTCCTCGTAGCCGTAGCGCAGGCCGTCCACCCGGGCGATCCACTTGAAGCCCGTCAGGGTCTCTTCGTAGGGGAGGCCGGCCTTTTCGGCGATCCGGCCCAGGAGCGAGGACGACACGATCGACTCCGCGAAAACGCCCCGTGCTCCGCGGGCCACCAGGTGGGCCGCCAGCAGCGCGCCCACCTCGTCGCCTCGCAGCATCCGCCAGTCCTCGTCGTCCTTCACAGCGACTGCGCAGCGGTCCGCGTCCGGGTCGTTCGCGATGATCAGATCGGGGTCCGCGGTCCGGGCTGCCGCGAAGGACAGGTCCATCGCGCCCGGTTCTTCCGGGTTCGGGAACGCCACCGTCGGGAAGTCCGGGTCCGGGTCCGCCTGCTCGGTCACGAGGACGGGCTCGGGGAAGCCCGCTCGTGCGAAGGCGGCGAGGAGGGTGTCCTTGCCGACGCCGTGCATCGCCGTGTAGACCGTGCGCGCCGTGCGGGGGGAGTCCGGGGCCAGGACTGCGTCCGTGCGGGCCAGGTAGGCCTCCAGGACGCCCTCGTCGAGGGTTTCCCAGCCGGAGTCCGGGCGGGGTACGTCGTGGAGGGTGCGGATCGCTGCGATCTCGGCCGCGATCTCGGCGTCCGCGGGCGGCACGATCTGCGAGCCGTCGCCGAGGTAGACCTTGTAGCCGTTGTCGCGGGGCGGGTTGTGGCTGGCCGTGACCTCCACGCCCGCGACCGCGCCCAGGTGCCGTATGGCGAAGGCGAGGACCGGGGTGGGCAGCGGGCGCGGCAGCACCGCGGCGCGCAGGCCGGCGCCCGTCATGACGGCCGCCGTGTCCCGCGCGAAGTCCGCCGACTTGTGGCGCGCGTCGTACCCGACGACGACGAGCCCGCCCGCCTCGCCCTTGCTCTTGAGATACGCGGCGAGGCCCGCCGCCGCGCGGATGACCACGGAGCGGTTCATCCGCATGGGGCCCGCGCCGAGCTCGCCGCGCAGACCCGCGGTGCCGAACTGGAGCGTGCCGGCGAAGCGCTCGGCGAGCGCCTTGGTGTCGGCGCTCTCGATGAGCTTCGCCAGCTCCTCGCGGGTCTCCGGGTCGGGGTCCTCGGCCAGCCAGGCCTCGGCCCTGGCGAGCAGTTCGGTGTCCTGCAAGGTCACGGTTCGTCCAGCCTCTCGCGTGTCTCTACGGGATCAGATGCGGCCCAGGACCTTGCCCAGGAGCTCGCCCATGCGGGTGGCGGAGTCGCGGCCGGCCTGGAGCACCTCTTCGTGGTTGAGGGGCTCGCCCGTCATGCCCGCCGCCAGGTTCGTGACGAGGGAGATGCCGAGCACCTCTGCGCCCGCCTCGCGGGCCGCGATGGCCTCGAGGACGGTCGACATGCCGACGAGGTCCGCGCCGATCGTGCGGGCCATGCGGATCTCGGCCGGGGTCTCGTAGTGCGGGCCGGGGAACTGCGCGTAGACGCCCTCCTCGAGGGAGGGGTCGATCTCCTTGCACAGGGTGCGCAGGCGCGGGGAGTACAGGTCGGTGAGGTCGACGAAGTTCGCGCCGACGATCGGCGACGTCGCCGTCAGGTTCAGGTGGTCGCTGATCAGGACCGGCTGACCGGGGCGCATGCCCTCGCGCAGACCGCCGCAGCCGTTGGTCAGGACGATGGTCTTGCAGCCCGCGGCGACGGCGGTACGGACGCCGTGCGCGACGGACGCGACACCGCGGCCCTCGTAGTAGTGCGTGCGCCCGAGGAAGACGAGGGTGCGCTTGTCACCGATCTTGTACGAGCGGATCTTTCCGCCGTGGCCCTCGACGGCCGGCGGCGGGAAACCGGGCAGCTCGGTGACGGGGAACTCGGCCTCGGGGGTGCCAAGGGCGTCCACGGCCGGTGCCCAGCCGGAGCCCATCACGAGGGCGACGTCGTGGGTGTCGGCGCCGGTGAGCTCGCGCAGGCGCGTGGCGGCGGCGTCGGCGGCGACTCGGGGATCGAATCCGGCGGCGCCCTGGATGTTGTCCGGAGTAACAGATGCGTTCACGCGATCGAGGGTAGCCGGTTCGGTCCTACGCGCGTAGATGACAGACCTCACGGGAATGGGATCGTTGTCTTGTCGTTTCCGACGAAGCCTGCTCAGCAGGGGCGCTTGCGCAGTTCCATCACGTAGTCGTGCGGGGCTCCGGCCGACTCCGCCGCGTCCGCCAGCTCGCCGAGATAGCGGGCCGAGGGGAACCCGCCCTCGTACCCGTTGAGCACGTACACCCAGGCGGGCTCCTCGCCTTCCAGCGTGTCCACGCGCACGCGCATGCGCCGGTAGATGTCGAGCCCCACGCCCTCCCAGCGGTCCATGGAGTCCTCGTCCATCGGCGCGATGTCGTACAGCGCGACGAAGACCTGCGAGCGGGGCGCCTCGACGAGGGTCGCGAGCGCGCCTTCCCAGCCCATGTGCTCGCCCCCGAACGTCAGCCGCCAGCCGCTGAGCCAGCCCGTCGCGCGCATCGGCGAGTGCGGTGCGCGGCGCGTCATCAGCCGCGCGTCGAGATTGCCGGCGTATGCGGCGTAGAGCGACATGTGGTCGAGGGTACGGCAGGTGTGGCCGGGGTCTCTCCTGTAACAGAAGCCGCTCCGACGTGGGACGCGCACGGACGGAGGCCCCCGGGGCGAAAGCACTTGAAGCGTGCGGGACAATGGAGTACGTGACTCGGATCGTGATCATCGGTGGCGGACCTGGCGGATATGAGGCGGCCCTCGTGGCTGCCCAGCTCGGCGCGGAGGTGACCGTCGTCGACTGCGACGGCCTGGGCGGGGCGTCGGTGCTCACCGACTGCGTCCCGTCCAAGACCCTGATCGCGACGGCCGAGGTGATGACCACCTTCGACTCGTCGTACGAGGAGCTGGGGATCATCGTCGCCGATGACACCCCGCACATCGACAGCCCCGCGCGGGTCGTCGGTGTGGACCTCGGCAAGGTCAACCGGCGTGTGAAGCGCCTCGCGCTCGCCCAGTCCCACGACATCACCGCGTCCGTCACCCGGGCCGGCGCCCGCGTGATGCGCGGCCGCGGCCGCCTGGAGGGCCAGCAGGCCGCCGACGGCTCCCGCAAGGTCGTCGTGCGCACCGCCGACGGCACCGAGGAGACCCTCACCGCCGACGCCGTCCTGATCGCCACCGGCGGTCACCCGCGCGAGGTGCCCGACGCCCAGCCCGACGGCGAGCGCATCCTCAACTGGACCCAGGTCTACGACCTCGACGAGCTCCCCGAAGAGCTCATCGTGGTCGGTTCCGGTGTCACCGGCGCCGAGTTCGCCGGCGCCTACCAGGCCCTCGGCTCCCGCGTCACACTCGTGTCCAGCCGCGACCGCGTCCTGCCCGGTGAGGACCCGGACGCCGCCGCCGTCCTGGAGGACGTCTTCCGGCGCCGCGGCATGAACGTCATGGCCCGCTCGCGCGCCCAGTCCGCCAAGCGCGTCGGCGACCGCGTCGAGGTCACCCTCTCCGACGGCCGCGTCATCTCCGGCACCCACTGCCTGATGGCCGTCGGCGCCATCCCGAACAGCAGCGGGATGGGCCTTGAGGAGGCCGGGGTCAGGCTCAAGGACTCCGGGCACATCTGGACCGACAAGGTCTCCAGGACCACCGCTCCCGGCGTGTACGCCGCCGGTGACGTGACCGGCGTCTTCGCGCTCGCCTCCGTGGCCGCCATGCAGGGCCGCATCGCCGTCTACCACTTCCTCGGCGACGCGGTGGCGCCGCTGAACCTCAAGACGGTCTCCTCGAACGTCTTCACCGACCCCGAGATCGCCACGGTCGGCTACACGCAGGCCGACGTCGACGCCGGGAAGATCGACGCCCGCGGGGTGAAGCTGCCGCTGCTGCGCAACCCGCGCGCCAAGATGCAGGGCATCCGCGACGGCTTCGTCAAGATCTTCTGCCGTCCCGGCACGGGCATCGTGGTGGGCGGAGTGGTCGTCGCCCCGCGCGCGAGCGAACTGATCCATCCCATCTCGATCGCGGTCGACAACAACCTGACGGTCGAGCAGATCGCGAAGGCGTTCACCGTGTACCCGTCACTTTCGGGCTCCATCGCCGAGGTGGCGCGTCAGTTGCACACGCGGAAGACGGCCGACGAAGCCTGACGGCCGCTATTTCGCCGGACACGATCAACTTCCCGCAGGTCACAGCCTGTTGCCGGCCGTGCGGCGGGCATAGGTGCGGGAGATAGGCGTCTATACCACTTCCTGTCGTTCCGTGCGAACAACTTCTGTTATTCGGCGCAAACTGCTGAAAGCAGACGGTCGTTGGGGTTACTGTCAGTTTCGTGTTCGCTGCAGAACGTCGTCAATTGATCCTCGAAATGGTGCGGGCCAATGGAGCGGTATCGCTCCGGGAGCTCGCCCGCGTCGTCCAGACCTCCGAAGTGACCGTACGGCGGGACGTGCGCGCACTGGAGGCAGAAGGACTCCTCGACCGCCGGCATGGCGGTGCGGTATTGCCGGGCGGATTCACGCGGGAGTCCGGCTTTCCGCAGAAATCACATCTCGCGACCGCAGAGAAGACGGCCATCGCCGATCTCGCCGCGGGCCTCGTCGAAGAAGGCGAAGCCATTGTGGTGGGGGCGGGTACGACCACGCAGGAGCTGGCACGCCGGCTCGCGCGGGTGCCCGGACTGACCGTCGTCACCAACTCCCTTCTGGTGGCGCAGGCGTTGGCCCATGCCAACAGGGTCGAGGTCGTCATGACGGGCGGCACTCTGCGCGGTTCCAACTACGCACTCGTGGGCAGCGGGGCCGAGCAGTCCCTCCAGGGACTCAGAGTCTCCCGCGCCTTCCTCTCCGGCAGTGGTCTGACCGCCGAACGCGGCCTCTCCACGTCCAACATGCTGTCGGCCTCCGTCGACCGCGCGCTGGTGCAGGCCGCCGCTGAGGTCGTCGTCCTCGCCGACCACTCCAAACTCGGCACCGACACGATGTTCCAGACGGTGCCGACCGATGTGATCACGCGCCTCGTGACGGACGAACCGCCCGCCCACGACGACCGCGCCGTCACCGAACTCCAGGCACTCGCCGACCAGGGGGTGCAGATCGCGATCGCCGGAGCCTCGGCGACCGGAACCGGGCCGGCGGGGGGAGATCCCGTCCCGACGCGGCAGACGCGCCGGGACGTACCTCTGCCGGGCCAGCGCCGCACCCAGCTCCCGGGCGGCCCCCAGCTGCGCAGCGCTTCCGCCCTCGACCAGGCACCCCCTGAGCGCGCGGTAAGGGTGGCCGACCTCCGCCGGCGCTGAGCAGCACTCCGGGCGGGGCCGAAGCCGGTGCGGAGCTTTCTCCGTACGGCTGCGGGTCGCCGTCGGACGGTCGCTAGCCCGCGGTGATGCCTCGCAGCGTCAGCCGGAGCAGACGATCCGCCAGTTCCGGGTCGTCCGGGGTCTCCTCCGCGGCCAGCGCGATCGCGTTGGTCAGCTGAAGCAGATCGCCGATCGACACGTCCGCGCGCACGGCACCCGCCCGCTGCGCCCTGGACAGCAGGGCCTGGCCCGCCTCGCGCATCGGCGTACTGCACCGCGACAGGGCCGAACTGGCGTCGTGCGACGCCGACATGAGGGCTCGTGAGAGCCCGCGGTACTCACCCGCATGAGTGATGATGTCGCGCAGCCATGCCACCAGTGCCGAGCATGGCTGCGGGTCCGCGAGCAGCGCCCGCGAGCGCGCCAGCAGATCGTTCACCGCGTCCTCGAAGACCGCGCTCATCAGCGCGTGCCGGTTCGGGAAGTGCCGGTAGAGCGTTCCGATGCCGACGCCCGCGCGCCGCGCCACGTCCTCCAGGGACGCGCCCGTGCCGTGCTCCGCGAACGCCGTACGCGCCTCGGCGAGCAGCCGCTCGTAGTTCCGGCGTGCGTCGGCCCGCATGGGGCGTACGGAAGAGGCCGGGCGGGGTCGGTCCGTCTGGTCCGTGCCGGTCGTCATCGGTCCTCCCTGGTCGTGCGCGCGTTCTCCAGGATGCCTGATCGCGCGGCAGCCGGACCACGGACCGAAACAACGCGAACGCCCGGTGGACCGTGTTCCGGTCCGCCGGGCGTTCGTGTCAGGCGCTCTGAGAGCAGATCAGGTGGTCAGTCCTTGATCTCGCAGATGGTGGCGCCGGAGGTGATGGAGGCGCCGATCTCGGTGTTGAGGCCCTTGATGATGCCGGTGCGGTGGGCGTTGAGGGGTTGTTCCATTTTCATGGCTTCGAGGACGACGACGAGGTCGCCTTCCTTGACTTCCTGGCCTTCCTCGACGGCGATCTTGACGATGGTGCCCTGCATGGGGGAGGCGAGGGTGTCGCCGGAGGCGGCGGGTCCGGACTTCTTCGCGGCGCGTCGTTTGGGCTTGGCGCCGGCGGCGAGGCCGGTGCGGGCCAGGGACATGCCGAGTGAGACGGGGAGGGACACCTCGAGGCGTTTGCCGCCGACCTCGACGACGACGGTCTCGCGGCCGGCTTCTTCGTCGGTGTCGGTGTCGGGGGTGGCGGCGAAGGGCTTGATCTCGTTGACGAACTCGGTCTCGATCCAGCGGGTGTGGATGGTGAACGGGTCGCTGGTGAAGGCGGGGTCGACGACGACGGCGCGGTGGAAGGGGATGGCGGTGGCCATGCCTTCGACGTCGAACTCGGCCAGGGCGCGGGCGGCGCGTTGCAGGGCCTGTTCGCGGGTGGCGCCGGTGACGATCAGTTTGGCGAGCAGGGAGTCCCAGGCGGGGCCGATGACGCTGCCGGTCTCGACGCCGGCGTCCAGGCGGATGCCGGGGCCGGTGGGGGGTGCGAAGCGGGTGACGGTGCCGGGGGCGGGCAGGAAGCCGCGGCCGGGGTCCTCGCCGTTGATGCGGAACTCGAAGGAGTGGCCGCGCAGGGTGGGGTCGTCGTAGCCGAGTGCTTCGCCGTCGGCGATGCGGAACATCTCGCGTACGAGGTCGATGCCGGCGACCTCTTCGGTGACGGGGTGTTCGACCTGGAGGCGGGTGTTGACCTCGAGGAAGGAGATGGTGCCGTCGAGGCCGACGAGGAACTCGACGGTGCCGGCGCCGACGTAGCCGGCTTCCTTGAGGATGGCTTTGGAGGCGGTGTAGAGCTGCTCGTTCTGCGCCGGCGTCAGGAAGGGGGCGGGGGCCTCTTCGACGAGTTTTTGGTGGCGGCGTTGCAGGGAGCAGTCGCGGGTGGAGACGACGACCACGTTGCCGTGGGTGTCGGCCAGGCACTGGGTCTCCACGTGGCGGGGCTTGTCGAGGTAGCGCTCGACGAAGCATTCGCCGCGGCCGAACGCTGCGACGGCTTCGCGTACGGCGGAGTCGTAGAGCTCGGGGATCTCTTCGAGGGTGCGGGCGACCTTGAGGCCGCGGCCGCCGCCGCCGAAGGCGGCCTTGATGGCGATGGGCAGGCCGTGTTCGCGGGCGAACTCGACGACCTCGTCGGATCCGGACACGGGGTCCGGGGTGCCGGCGACCAGCGGGGCGCCGGCGCGCTGGGCGATGTGCCGGGCGGCGACCTTGTCACCCAGGTCGCGGATGGCCTGCGGGGGCGGGCCGATCCAGATCAGTCCGGCGTCCAGGACGGCCTGGGCGAACTCCGCGTTCTCCGACAGGAATCCGTAGCCGGGGTGGATGGCGTCCGCGCCCGAGTCCTTGGCGGCCTGCAGCACCTTCGCCATGTCGAGATAGCTGGTGGCCGGGGTGTCACCGCCCAACGCGAACGCCTCGTCCGCCGCTCGGACATGCGAAGCGTCCCGGTCCGGTTCCGCGTAAACGGCAACGCTCGCGATACCGGCATCCCGGCACGCCCGGGCCACGCGGACAGCGATTTCGCCACGGTTGGCGATGAGCACCTTGCGCACGATGGCTCCCTCCTTGAAACAAGCCGAGTTTAGGGACTGCCGACACGGGCTTACGACCCGTCCCCATGAGTGAGCTTGCCCACACGGAGCGCTATTCGAGGCGCGCTCAAGTGGTGAATCCCCTTGTTGCGCCCGGGTACGCAGCCTTCCCTCTTGGAACCCTAGCCCGCCGATGTGGGCTAGGTCTCTGTGAGACGGTGCTGCGGCACTCCGGGATTCTTTGTGGAGTCCCTACGAATGGCCCAACGATTCTTTGCCTTGGGCAGAACCCTTGTCCCGAGGTTTACCCGTTAGTAGCGTTCGCGTTGTCTCGAACGTACTAGGGGTAACAGCAGTCGAAAGTGGGTGGGTTCCGGTGGCACGCAGACCGGTGGCGTGGGTGGCCGCGATCGTGCTCTTCGCGGAGGCGATCGGTATCGCCCTGCTCAACTGGTTCCTGGGGCTGGTCGTCGACCGCCAGGACATGTCCCTGGCCGGGCTCGACCCCCGCGCCATGTCCGTCTCCGCCTGGATAGCCGGCGCGCTCTTCGGGCTCTATCTCGCGCTGTGCGCGATCGTCCTCGTGCGCGTAGCCGTGCGCGACCGCGGGCCGGCCGGCTTCGGCCGCATCCTGCTGATCAGCGCAGCCGTCGTGCACGGGCTGCTCGGGGCGTTCAGCGTCGGCCTGGTCGGCTGGCTCGCGTTCGTCTTCATGATGGTCGTGCTCGGGCTCATCGTGCTCACGCTGGTCGCCTACGACAGGAAGGAGCAGGCGGACGGAACGGAAGCGGGTGCGGGTGACGCCCCCGCGGGACCGGCCGAGGGGGGCGGGGCGCCCCAGCCCGCCTGATCGGCCCGGTCCGGGTGAGGCGAGCTGCGTTCAGTCCGCCCACAAGTCCGTGATGTTCACGCCCAGTTGGGCCAGCAGGCGGCGCAGCAGCGGCATCGACAGGCCGATCACGTTCCCGTGGTCGCCGTCGATGCCGTCGATGAACGGTGCCGAGCGGCCGTCCAGCGTGAACGCGCCCGCCACGTGGAGCGGCTCGCCCGACGCCACGTACGCGGCGATCTCCGCGTCGCTCGGCTCGCCGAACCGGACCACCGTCGAGGCCGTCGCCGACGCGTAGCGGTTCGTCTCCGTGTCGTACACGCAGTGGCCCGTCTGCAGGGTGCCCGCGCGGCCCCGCATCGACTTCCAGCGCGCCGTCGCCTCCTCGGCGTCCGCCGGCTTGCCGAGCGCCCGGCCGTCGATGTCCAGGACCGAGTCGCAGCCGATCACGAGCGCGCCGTGCACCTCAGGCTTCGCCGAGACCACGGACGCCTTCGCCTCCGCCAGCGCCAGGGCCAGTTCGGCCGGGGTGGGGGCGGACACGGCATCCTCGTCGACTCCGCTGACCAGCACCTCGGGGGCGAGGCCCGCCTGGCGCAACAGGGCCAGCCTGGCCGGGGACTGGGAGGCGAGGACAAGGCGGCGGCGCGGGGTGCTCGCGTGGGGATCACTCATGCGCTCAGGGTTCCACATGTGGGTCGCTGGGGGTGCCTCGTCGTGGAGGGTGCGGTGTTGGGGGGTGGGGATCGGTTCAGACGATTCCCAGAACCAGCATCGCTATCACCATCGCCACCGCGAGCACGACGCCCGCTCGGCGGAGCATCGCCTGGGTTTCGCGCAGCTCCTCGGGGGGCTCGTTCTCGGGGTCTGACCACAGCATGGATTCGATACTGCTGCCCCGGTACGCGGTGCGCCTGAGTACGCGTACTCAGGCGCACCCCCACGTAGGGACCAGGGCCCTAGACAGGCCAGTACGTGCGCGCCCAGCTCGTGGGGCCCGGGGCCGGGCGGCGCGCCTGCGCCACCCTTGCCGGGTCGGCCCATGCGTCGCGGGTGCCTGCCGCGCCGGGCGGGGTGTCTGCCGCGCCGGGCGGGGTGGTGGCCGCCGCCGCGGCGCGGGCCTGGACCACCGCCAGTGCGGCGGCCAGCTCCTCGGGGGTGGGGTTGCCCCGTACGACCTTGATCATCATCGGTCGGGTCCTTTCGGGCGGCTCTTTCGGCGGTTCGTATCCGGCGGTTTCGGTCCTGGGGCTAGAGCGGGATGTTGCCGTGCTTCTTGGGCGGGAGGCTTTCGCGTTTGGTGCGGAGCTGGCGCAGGCCGCGGACGATGTGGGCGCGGGTGTCGGAGGGCATGATGACGGCGTCGATGTAGCCGCGTTCGGCGGCGGTGTAGGGGTTGAGGAGGGTGTCCTCGTACTCCTGGATGAGGCGGGTGCGGGTGGCTTCCTGCTCGGTTTCGGGGGCGGCGGCGATGGTGCGGCGGTGCAGGATGTTGACGGCTCCCTGGGCGCCCATGACGGCGATCTGGGAGGTGGGCCAGGCGAGGTTGAGGTCGGCGCCGAGGTGCTTGGAGCCCATTACGTCGTAGGCGCCGCCGAACGCCTTGCGGGTGATGACCGTGATCAGCGGGACGGTGGCTTCGGCGTAGGCGTAGATCAGTTTGGCGCCGCGGCGGATGATGCCGGTGTGTTCCTGGTCGACGCCCGGCAGGAAGCCGGGCACGTCGACGAAGGTGAGGACGGGGACGTTGAAGGCGTCGCAGGTCCGCACGAAGCGGGCGGCCTTCTCGGAGGCGTCGATGTCGAGGCAGCCGGCGAACTGCATGGGCTGGTTCGCGACGATGCCGACCGGGCGGCCCTCGACGCGGCCGAAGCCGGTGAGGATGTTCGGCGCGAACAGCGGCTGCGTCTCGAAGAACTCCATGTCGTCCAGGACGTGCTCGATCACGGTGTGCATGTCGTAGGGCTGGTTCGCGCTGTCCGGGACGAGGGTGTCGAGCTCGTCGTCCTCCGTGGTGCGGGCCAGGTCCGCCTCCTCGGGGAAGGCGGGGGGCTCGGACAGGTTGTTCGAGGGGAGGTAGGACAGGAGCGTCTTGACGTATTCGATGGCGTCTTTTTCGTCGCCGGCCATGTGGTGCGCGACGCCGGAGCTGGTGTTGTGGGTGCGGGCGCCGCCGAGTTCTTCGAAGCCGACGTCCTCGCCGGTGACGGTCTTGATGACGTCGGGGCCGGTGATGAACATGTGGGAGGTCTGGTCGACCATGATCGTGAAGTCGGTGATGGCGGGGGAGTAGACCGCGCCGCCCGCGCAGGGGCCGACCACGAGGCTGATCTGGGGGATGACGCCGGAGGCGTGGGTGTTGCGGCGGAAGATCTCGCCGTACATGCCGAGCGCCATGACGCCTTCCTGGATGCGGGCGCCGCCGGAGTCGTTGATGCCGATGACGGGGCACCCGGTCTTGAGGGCGAAGTCCATCACCTTGATGATTTTCTGGCCGTAGACCTCGCCGAGGGCTCCGCCGAAGACGGTGAAGTCCTGGGAGAAGACGGCTACCGGGCGTCCTTCGACGGTGCCGTAGCCGGTGACCACTCCGTCGCCGTAGGGCTTGTTGTCCTGGAGGCCGAAGGCGGTGGAGCGGTGGCGGGCGAATTCGTCGAGTTCTACGAACGAGCTGTCGTCCAGGAGCAGTTCGATGCGTTCACGGGCCGTCAGTTTGCCCTTCGCGTGCTGCTTCTCCACCGCGCGTGCGGAGCCGGCGTGCGTGGCCTCGTCGATCCGGCGCTGCAGGTCCGCGAGCTTCCCCGCGGTCGTGTGGATGTCGATGGCGCTGGACACGTTGGGCTCTTCCGGAACGGACATCGGGATGCGGCTCCCTGGCTGCTCAATGGGGACGTGAGGACGGGACGGGGCGATGTGGCGCGGCGGTGCGGTGTCGCGGGGTTCGGGGCTGGTTGAGGCCTCGCCCCCATTGCTACTGGCTCGTAGCGTAGTGGCGTGGATACCGTTCGGCAGTGCGGCGTTTACCACACCTAGGGTGGGTTGCATGACGCCCCGAAATGCTTCAGACGATCCTTCCGACGCGAACGACGGTCAGCAGTGGTCGGACCTGGACCGGCCCCCGCTGAACGCTGCTGCCCTGCGGCGCGCCCTCGTGCGCGGAGGGCTTTGGTCCTCCGTCGACGTTGTTCCCGCCACCGGGTCCACCAACTCCGATCTCGTTGCCCTCGCCTTGAGCGGCAAGGCCGAGGAAGGGGCCGTCCTGGTCGCCGAGTCGCAGAGCGCCGGGCGCGGGCGGCTCGACCGGCAGTGGACCGCTCCTGCGCGGTCCGGGCTCTTCTTCTCCGTCTTCCTCAAGCCCGGCGCCGAAGTGCCCGTGGAGCGGTGGGGGTGGCTGCCCCTGCTCACCGGGGTGGCCGTCGCCACGGGGCTCGCGCGGGCCGCAGGGGTCGACACCGCCCTCAAGTGGCCCAACGACCTGCTGGTGAATGTGGGCGGCGAGGAGCGCAAGGCCGGGGGCATCCTCGCCGAACGCGCCGGAGACGGGGTGGTCGTCGGGATCGGGCTCAACGTTTCGCTGCGCGCCGACGAGCTGCCCGTGCCGGGGGCCGGGTCGCTCGCCCTGGCCGGGGCTGTCTCCACTGACCGGGATCCGCTGCTGCGGGCCGTTCTCCGGTCGCTGGAGGAGCGGTTCGTCGGGTGGCGGGCCGCGGGTGGGGATCCTGCGGTGTCGCGGCTTCAGGAGACCTATGCGGCGGGGTGCGCAACGCTCGGGCGCAATGTGCGGGCCGAGCTTCCTGGGGGGATGGAGCTTGTGGGGGAGGCGGTTGCCGTGGACGGGGACGGGCGGCTGGTCATCGCCTCTGAGGACGGGGTGCAGCAGCCTGTGGGGGCGGGGGACATCGTTCATCTGCGTGCGGGGGGCTGACGGGGTTCCGGTGCCGGTCGGGGGCAGCGCCGGGGTTCGTTTTCGGGTGCGCCGTTGTCGGCCTGGGCCTTCTTTCGGGTGTGCCGCCGTTGCGTCAGGTCTTCTTTCGGGTGCGGGGCCGCGGGGGCATGTACGTGCTCGCTGTTCTACGGGCGCACGTCGGCCAGCTCATGACCTGTACGTGGTGCTGGTGGCTCCGCGCGCACATGCCCCCGCGGCCCCTCCCGTCTCGTCGGCGTCTCGCGGCCGGTGGGACTCGCTGCCTTCCGGGCCGCGTCTCGTACGCCGCCGGTCGTTCGGCGGGGCTGCCCCTCCCCGGCGCCCGGCCTTGTTTCGTCCGTGGATGGTCGACGGTGGGCTTTTCGTTTCGGGTTGTACTTGGCTGGGGGCTCGGGACTCGTGTGTGCTGGGGGAGTGAGCTGCGGCACACCTGCCGTAAAGTTGAGGCCGGTCGATACCTGACCGTGGCAGATCGGAAGGGCAGCAGGCGTGACCGTCGACGACTCGGGCTCCGGCGCGGGCACCCCAACCGACATCGGGTCTGTCGAGGAAGGTGCCGGCGGTGAGGACCCGCTTGCCCTCCGTCTCGAGCAGCTCATTCTTGGCGCGGAGCGGCGCTATACGCCTTTCCAGGCCGCGCGCAGCGCCGGTGTTTCCATGGAGCTCGCCTCCCGGTTCTGGCGGGCCATGGGGTTCGCCGACATCGGGCAGGCCAAGGCGCTGACCGAGGCCGATGTGCTCGCCCTGCGGCGGCTTGCCGGTCTTGTCGAGGCCGGGCTGCTCAGCGAGGCCATGGCCGTGCAGGTCGCCCGGTCCACGGGCCAGACCACCGCCCGGCTTGCCGAGTGGCAGATCGATTCCTTCTTGGAAGGGCTCACCGAGCCTCCCGAGCCTGGGATGACCCGTACCGAAGTCACGTATCCCCTGATGGAGCTGCTCCTGCCCGAGCTGGAGGAGTTTCTCGTCTATGTGTGGCGGCGGCAGTTGGCCGCGGCCACGGGACGTGTGGTGCAGGCCGCCGATGACGAGGAGATGGTGGACCGGCGGCTTGCCGTTGGGTTTGCCGACCTCGTCGGCTTTACGCGGCTTACCCGGCGTATGGAGGAAGAGGAGCTCGGGGAGCTCGTCGAGGCCTTCGAGACCACTGCCGCCGATCTCGTGGCCGCCAACGGCGGGCGGTTGATCAAGACCCTGGGTGACGAGGTGCTGTACGCCGCCGATGACTCGGGGGTCGCGGCCGAGATCGCCCTGCGGCTCATCGAGACCATGGCCAATGACGAGACCATGCCCGAGGTGCGGGTGGGGATGGCCTTCGGGACCGTCACGACCCGCATGGGCGATGTCTTCGGGACCACCGTGAATCTCGCCAGCCGGCTCACGTCGATAGCTCCCCGGGATGCCGTGCTCGTCGATGGCGCGTTTGCCGAGGAGCTGCAGCGGGCCGGTGAGGCGCCCGCTTCCGAGGCCGAGGCCGCCGCTCTCGCCGAGAAGGAGGGCGAGGACGCTCCCTCGTACCGCTTTGCCCTTCAGCCCATGTGGCAGCGGCCCGTGCGTGGGCTCGGTGTCGTCGAGCCCTGGCTTCTGACGCGGCGGCCGCTCTAGGATTCTGCCGTTGTTAACTGTCGTTAACCGGGAGGGTCTGTGAGCGAGCGGTTCGGAGAGTTCGTCGAGGTGCGGCGGCACGGCTTTGTCGCCGAGCTCGTTCTCGATCGGCCCAAGGCCATGAACGCCGTGTCCAGCGCCATGGCAGTGAGTGTCGGGGAGGCCTGCGCCTCTCTCTCGCTTGATGCTGGTGCTCGGGTTGTTGTTGTTTCTTCTTCTGCCTCTCGTGCTTTTTGCGTGGGGGCCGACCTCAAGGAGCGGAACTCCTTTTCCGATGCCGAGCTCCTTCGGCAGCGGCCTGTGACTCGGGGGGCCTACGGGGGCGTGCTCGAGCTTCCTATGCCTGTCATCGCCGCTGTGCACGGGTTCGCCCTCGGTGGCGGGTTCGAGCTTGCTCTCGCCTGCGATCTCATCGTGGCCGACGAGACCGCTGTCGTGGGGCTGCCCGAGGTGTCCGTGGGCGTGATTCCCGGTGGCGGCGGTACGCAGTTGCTGCCCCGGCGTGTGGGGGCTGCGAGAGCTGCTGAGCTGATCTTCTCCGCGCGGCGTGTTGAGGCCCGTGAGGCCCTGGAGATGGGGCTTGTCGATCAGGTGGTGGGGGTGGGTGGTGACCGTGAGGCTGCGCTTGAGCTGGCGGGGCGCATTGCCGCCAATTCCCCGGTGGGGCTTCGGGCCGCCAAGCGTGCTCTGAGGGTGGGGTACGGGCTCGATCTGCGGGCCGGGCTCGAGGTCGAGGACGCTGCCTGGCGGTCCGTCGCCTTCTCCGGCGACCGGGCGGAGGGTGTCGCCGCCTTCAATGAGAAGCGGGCCCCTCAGTGGCCCGGTGAATGACTATTCCTGGCCTCGTATGGGTCTTGAATGTATCGAATTGGGCTTTTCTTTCCTAATCTTGGCCTATGGCAGAGGAAGTCCGGTTGCGGGCCGTGGTCGCGATGGCGCAGGGGATGGCCGCGGCGCAGTCTCCGCGTGAGTCCTGGCGGGCCGCCGCCCTCGGTGCCTGTCGCGCCCTGTCCGGCAGCTTCGCGGCGCTGTCCGTGTGGGAGCGGGAGCGCGGGCGGCTGCGCGTCCTGGTGAACGTGGGGGAGCGCGCCGAGGGTGAGGTCGAGTTCCCCGAGGACGAGGCTTATCCCGTTCACCAGTTCCCCGAGATCACCGAGTTCCTGCACGAGCAGTGGGTGGGCGGGGGCGCTCCGCGCGCCTGGGTCGAGACCGCCGCCGGGACCGTGGAAGGCGGCGGCTACTGCCATCAGCGTGTCGCCGCCCTGCGCCGGCGCGGGCGCGGTTGCTGTGTCGTCGCGCCGATCGTGCTCCATGGGCGCGCCTGGGGCGAGTTGTACGTCGCCCGGCCCGAGGGCGCCGAGGTCTTCGGCGCGCAGGATGCCGCCTTCGCCACCGTGCTTGCCTCTGTTGCCGCCGCGGGCATTGCTCAGACCGAGCGGCTCGAGGAGGCGCGGCGGCTCGCCTTCACCGACGCTCTGACCGGGCTCGCGAACCGGCGTGCCGTCGATATGCGCCTGGACGAGGCCATCGAGCGGCATCGCGTCGGGGGCGATGTCGTTTCTCTTGTCGTTTGTGATCTGAACGGGCTCAAACGCGTCAACGACTCGTTGGGGCACGCGGTCGGGGACCGGTTGCTGGAGCGGTTCGGGTCCGTTCTCTCGTTGTGCGGCGCGATGTTGCCGGGGGCTCTGGCCGCGCGGCTGGGGGGTGACGAGTTCTGTCTTGTGGCGGTGGGGCCCGACGCCGATGACGTGCTGCGGGCGGGCGAGGAACTGTGTTTGCGCGCCTCCGAGTTGGAGCTGGGGGACGGGGTCGCCTGTGGGATCGCCTCTACCGGTGACCCGATCGGCGAGGTGCTCAGTGCGCGGCGGCTCTTCCGGCTTGCCGACGCCGCCCAGTACCGGGCCAAGGCGCTGCGGGCCGTGAAACCCGTTGTCGCCGGGAGGGGTGGGCCCGACGATCCCGTCGTGCGTCTTGCCGACTCGCCACCGCCCGCCGTCGGCGACAGCGAGCGGCGCCGGCTCCGGGGGCGGGACGTGGGGGCGTAAGGGGTCCATCCCGGACTCGGTCGTGACATTGGGCTCTTCACCTCGTACGCTCCTGAATATGGATATGCACACTGTGGTGGTGGGGACGTCCGGCGTCAGTGCGGCGGATGTCGTCGCCGTGGCGCGGGCGAATGCCCGGATCGAGCTCTCCGAAGAGGCGGTGGCCGCGCTTGCCTCGGCCCGCGCGATCGTGGACGCGCTGGCCGCGAAGCCCGAGCCCGTGTACGGGGTCTCGACCGGGTTCGGCGCGCTCGCCACCCGGCACATCAGCCAGGAGCTGCGGGCTCAGCTGCAGCGGAACATCGTCCGCTCGCATGCGGCGGGAATGGGACCGCGCGTCGAGCGGGAAGTCGTGCGGGCGCTCATGTTCCTGCGGCTGAAGACCGTCTGCTCCGGGCACACCGGTGTGCGGCCCGAGGTCGCCCAGACCATGGCCGACGTGCTCAATGCCGGGATCACCCCCGTCGTGCACGAGTACGGGTCCCTCGGGTGCTCCGGCGACCTCGCGCCGCTCAGCCACTGCGCCCTGACGCTGATGGGCGAAGGCGACGCCGAAGGGCCCGACGGCGTCGTGGCTCCCGCCGGCGAGCTGCTCGCCGCCCACGGCATCGCACCCGTCGAGCTACGCGAGAAGGAGGGCCTCGCCCTCCTGAACGGCACCGACGGCATGCTCGGCATGCTCGTCATGGCGCTCGCCGACCTCGAGAACCTGTACAAGTCCGCCGACATCACTGCCGCCTTGTCGCTCGAGGCGCTCCTCGGCACCGAGAAGGTCCTCGCGCCCGAGCTGCACGCCATCCGGCCGCATCCCGGCCAGGGCGCCAGCGCCGCCAACATGCTGGCCGTGCTGAAGGGTTCGGAGCTCACCGGGCACCACCAGGACGACGCGCCGCGCGTGCAGGACGCGTACTCCGTGCGCTGCGCCCCGCAGGTCGCCGGGGCCGGGCGGGACACCATGGCCCACGCGCGGCTCGTCGCCGAGCGCGAGCTGGCGTCCGCCGTGGACAACCCCGTCGTGCTGCCCGACGGGCGTGTGGAGTCGAACGGCAACTTCCATGGCGCGCCCGTGGCTTACGTGCTCGACTTCCTCGCCATCGCCGCCGCCGACCTCGGGTCCATCGCCGAGCGGCGCACCGACCGCCTGCTCGACAAGAACCGGTCCCACGGGCTGCCGCCGTTCCTCGCCGACGACGCGGGCGTCGACTCCGGCCTGATGATCGCCCAGTACACGCAGGCCGCCCTGGTCAGCGAGATGAAGCGGCTCGCCGTGCCCGCCTCCGCGGACTCCATCCCGTCCTCCGCCATGCAGGAGGACCACGTGTCCATGGGCTGGTCCGCCGCCCGCAAGCTGCGTACCGCGATCGACAACCTGACGCGGATCGTCGCCGTCGAGCTGTACGCGGCCACGCGCGGCATCGAGCTGCGGGAGGGCCTCACGCCCGCTCCCGCCTCGCGCGCCGTGATCGATGCCGTACGGGCCGCGGGAGTTCAGGGTCCCGGCCCCGACCGGTTCCTCGCGCCCGACCTCGCGGCCGCCGACGCCTTCGTGCGCGGCGGGCACCTCGTCGCGGCCGTGGAGCCCGTCACGGGGCCGCTGGCCTAGGGGTTACGGAACCAAGGGCGGGCCGCACCCTCGGGGTGCGGCCCGCCCTTCGTTGCTCAGAAGGCCGACTCGCGGCTCTTCCTGGCCGAGTACGTCAGGAAGCCCGCGCCGATCCCGAGGAACGCCGAGCCGCCGATCACGTACGGCGTCGTGTCGACCGTTCCCGTGTCGGCCAGGCGCAGTTGGTCCTCGGACTGCGCGTGTACCGCTGTCGCGGTCTGCTGCTGATCTGCCTCCGCCGTCTTCTCGGGCGTCGCGGTGGCGGACGGAACGAACCACAGAGCAGCCAGGAGTGTCCCGGCTGCAGTGGCGGTGAGCAGCGATCGTCGTGCGACGGACACGGAATCGATCCCCCTTGTGGAGCTGGCGAATTGGCCGTGTGAGGCGATGTTAGTGAAAGGTGCGGGTCACAGGAAAGTCGCGGGTGGGGTGAGGCATACGCTCCGTCGTATGAGCACCTCTGAGACATCACGATTTGTTCGGCTCCGCGTGGAATTGGTCCTGGAGATCGAGGACTCCGCCGCCATCACCGGGGCCGCGTTGCAGCGCATCGCCGAGGACGACGACATGGCGGGCGACGAGCGGGCCCACGTCGAGGCCGCCGTCAACGAGGACGAGGCGGAGGCACTCGCCTATCTCGTCGACCCGTTCGACCTGGTCGGCGAGGTGCCCGGGGCGGACCTCGTGCAGGCCTCCTGGTCCAGCGAGCAGGTCGACTACGATCCCGATTCGCCCGACTGGGACCTCGACGTGGATGATGACGAATCCGGCGACGCTCTCGACGCGGACGACTAGGGCCGGATGCGGGGCCGGGTCGGACCGCGCGGACTCGTGGACTCGGGACCCCGGGTGGCAACCGCCGGCCGGGGTTTCCTCGTCCCACAGGGGGTACCAGGAGGGTTCTGTTACCACGGGTGCATGCCTGGTCACGGCAGTCCCGACGTGTCATCCCCCACATCGGGGGCGAAATAGGAACGGGACGAACCGGTCATGGCGTTACATGGGCCATTGGGGATTCCCGCCTTGCGGGGAACGAGGCCTGCAGGGCCTTCGGGGTTGTTGGGGGAATTGTCGACGATGGAGGATGCGTGTGATGACGGACAGTAAGCGGCGCAAGGGCCTGATGGCCGCGTCCGCTCTGGTCGGAGGAGTGCTGGTGCTCTCCGCGTGCAGCGGAAGCGGCAGCCAGGCGAGCGGTGCCGACGGCGGCGGCAAGAATTCGCCGCAGGCCCAGGTCGACGAGGCCGCCGCCAAGAAGACGTCTGAGGCGCTGATCAAGATCGCGCCGAAGGACGGCTCCGACAACGCCGGAATCAACAACGCCGCCGCCGTCACCGTGAGCAAGGGTTCGCTCACGAACGTGAAGATGACGAGCGCCGAGGGCGCGGCGGTCCAGGGGCAGATATCCGCTGACAAGAAGAGCTGGAAGCCCGCCGGCCAGCTCCAGCGCGCCACCGTCTACAAGATCGCCGCCGAGGCCAAGGACTCCAGCGGCCGCGCGGCCCACGAGAACGCCTCGTTCACCACGGTCTCGCAGGCCAACAGCTTCATCGGCAACTTCACGCCCGAGGACGGCTCCACCGTCGGCGTCGGCATGCCGGTCTCGATCAACTTCGACAAGGCGATCACGAACAAGGCCGATGTCCAGAAGGGCATCACCGTCTCCTCCAGCAGCGGCCAGGAGGTCGTCGGCCACTGGTTCGGCAACCAGCGCCTCGACCTGCGCCCCCAGGACTACTGGACGGGCGGCTCCACGGTCACGCTGAAGCTGAACCTCGACGGCGTCGAGGGTGCGAACGGCGTCTACGGCGTGCAGCAGAAGACGGTCACCTTCAAGGTCGGCCGCAACCAGGTCTCGACCGTCGACGCGGAGACCAAGACCATGACGGTCACGCGGGACGGCAAGGTCGTCAAGACCATCCCGATCTCCGCCGGTTCGCCGGAGAACAAGACGTACCAGGGCCAGATGGTGATCTCCGAGAAGTTCAAGGAGACCCGCATGGACGGCTCGACGGTCGGCTTCAAGGGCACCGACGGCAAGGGCGAGTACGACATCAAGGACGTGCCGCACGCGATGCGTCTGTCGAACTCCGGCACCTTCATCCACGGCAACTACTGGGGCGCCAAGTCGATCTTCGGTGGCGCCAACACGAGCCACGGCTGCGTCGGCCTGGCCGACGCCAAGGGTGCCGACGACCCGAGCACCCCGGGCGCCTGGTTCTACGACAACTCCATGGTCGGTGACGTCGTCGTCGTGAAGAACACCGGCGACAAGACCATCCAGCCGGACAACGGTCTCAACGGCTGGAACCTGGACTGGGCGCAGTGGCAGGCCGGTTCGGCCGTCTGACGGACCTCGGCCCGACAGTCCACGCGGAAGGCCCGCACCCCGGCGACGGGGTGCGGGCCTTCGGGTGTTTCCGGAGAGTTCTCATCGGTCTCTTATCCAGGGCTTATCCGATCATCACGGTGTGTCCCTAGCTTCACGGCATGTTCTTCACCTACCTGAGGCGCGAACTGCGCCGCCGCAGAAAGGCGGCCCTCGTCGTCGCCTCCGGGCTCGCGCTCGGTATCGCGCTGGTCATCGTGGTCAACTCCGTGTCCTCCGGCATGAACCAGGCCCAGGACAAGGTCCTCCAGTCCCTGTACGGCCTCGGCACCGACATGACCGTCACCAAGGCGGCCGCTGCGCCCAAGAGCGGGGAGACCGGCCGGCCGCGGTTCGAGTTCGGCGCCAAGGACGACGGCGAGGAGCAGAGCAGCGACCGCGTCATGGTGCAGGGCTTCCAGACTCTCGCCTCGTCGACCGTCACCAAGGTCGCCGGCCAGAAGGGCGTCGCCGACTCCGTGGGCGGCCTCAGCCTCCAGGTGATGAAGGTCAACGGCCAGTTCAAGCGTGGCCAGTTCAAGCAGGACCAGAGCGGCGGCGCCACGCGCCAGGGCGGTCCGGGCGGCTCCGGCGGCCAGCCGCAGGGCCGGGTCGAGGGCGGCGGCGCCTCCTTCGACGTCAACTCCTACAGCGTGTACGGCACCGACGTGGCCAAGCAGGGCCTCGGCCCGCTCACCTCCTCCAAGGTCACCAAGGGCCGTACGTTCAAGACGTCCGAGACCGACGCCAAGGTGGCCGTCGCCGACGCGTCGTACGCCAAGGAGAAGAAGCTCGCCCTCGGCGACAGCGTCAAGATCAAGGGCGTCAAGTACAAGGTCATCGGCATCGCGACGCCGGACAGCGGTGACGCTGCCGCCAATCTGTACGTGCCGCTGAAGCAGGCGCAGACCCTCGCCGACGCCAAGAGCAAGATCACCACGGTCTATGTGAAGGCGACCGACTCGCAGCAGATCTCCGCGGTCAAGGCCACCATCCAGAAGAACATCTCCGGTACGACGGTGACCACTTCGGCCGACCTCGCCGACACCGTCTCCGGCTCCCTGTCCACCGCCTCCAATCTCGCCTCCAACGTCGGCAAGTGGCTCTCCATCGCCGTGCTCGTCGCCGCGTTCCTGGTCGCGGGCCTGCTCACCTCGTCGGCGGTCTCCCGCCGCGTACGGGAGTTCGGCACGCTCAAGGCGCTCGGCTGGAAGTCCGGACGCGTCACCCGCCAGGTCATCGGAGAAGCCGTTGTCAACGGGCTCGTCGGCGGCGCGCTCGGCATCGCAGTCGGCCTCGCGGGCGCCTACGCCGTCACCGCGATCAGCCCCACCCTCACTGCCCAGCTCGGCTCCGGCGCGGGCGGCGGCGCCAGGGGCATCGGCGGCGGCATGGGCATGGGCGGCCCCGGTGTGCGCCAGAGCGCCGGCAAGACCCTCGACATCGCCCTCAGCGCGCCCGTCAGCGCCACCACCATCACGCTCGCCGTCGGCCTCGCCGTCGCCGGAGGCCTGATCGCCGGCGCCTTCGGCGGCTGGCGCGCCTCCCGGCTGCGCCCGGCCGACGCCCTGCGCCGCGTCGAGTAGCCGCACCGCGCGGCCTCCCGAACATCTCTACGTACCGCAGGAGTTGCACCATGTATCAGCTGAGAGGCGTCACCAAGCAGTACCGGCGGGGCAAGTCCACCGTCGACGCGCTCGCCGGGGTGGACCTGACCATCGGCGACGGCGACCGGCTCGTCATCCAGGGCCCCACCGGCGGCGGCAAGTCCACCCTCCTCCAGATGCTCGGCGGGCTCGACCGGCCGACCGCGGGCAGTATCGAGCTCGACGGCGTCGACCTGGCGAAGCTCCCGGAGGCGCGGCTCACCAAGTTCCGCGCCGAGTCCATCGGGTTCGTGTTCCAGAGCTTCAACCTGATCCCGACGCTGAACGCCCAGGAGAACGTCGAGACGGCCCTCGTGCCGCTCGGTCTCAAGGCCGCCGACCGCCGCGAACGCGCCGCGCAGGCCCTGAACTCGGTCGGTCTCGGCGAGCGGCTCGGCCATCTGCCCTCGGAGATGTCCGGCGGCCAGCAGCAGCGCGTCGCCATCGCCCGCGCCCTCGTCAAGAACCCCAAGGTGCTGCTCGCCGACGAGCCCACCGGAAACCTCGACGAGTCCATGCGCGACGAGATCATGGACGTGCTCGAGACCATGTGGAAGGAGCACGGGCTGACCTTCATCATGGTCACCCACGACTCGTCGATCGCCCGCAGGGCTCCCCGGCTCGCCACCATCCGCAAGGGCCGGATCACCATCACCGAAAACTCAAAAGCTGTCTGATTCCGATCGTTTCAGTGCACAACCCGTGACCCCCCTGCATCATCTCTCTGCAGGGGGGCCGCTCGGTCTCCCGCCGGTGAACTACCGTCACCAGGGGGAAAGTTGCACAGACAGGTACGAATAACCTCAAAGAGACTGAGCGCCACGACTGTGGCCGCCGCGGCAGCCGTCGTCCTCACCGCGGGTCTGACCGCCCCGGCCGTGGCCGCCGCCCCTGAGGCGCAGTCCGGCGAGGCCGCGAAGGCCGCGCCCAAGCAGCACATCACGCTCATCACCGGCGACCGCGTCACCCTCGACGCGAAGGGGAAGCCGGTCGGCTACCAGCACGCCAAGGGCCGTGAGCACGTCCCCGCGCAGACGCGCACCGTCGGCGGCCACACCCTCGTGGTGCCGGCCGACGCGCAGCGCCTGGTCGCGAGCGGCAAGCTCGACCAGCGGCTCTTCGACGTCACCGAGCTCTCCAAGTCGGCCAACCGCAAGGCCCAGAAGCACGGCCTCAAGGTGATCGTCGGCTACCGGGGCGCCGCGACCGCCGCCCGCGCCGACGTGCGCGACGCGGGTGACACGACGGTCCGCAGGACCCTCAAGTCCCTGAACGCGGACGCCGTCACGACGCCCAAGCAGGACGCCACCCGCCTCTGGGACGCCGTTACGACCTCCCGGGGCTCCGCCGCCTCCGGCATCAGCCGCATCTGGCTCGACGGCGTGCGCAAGGCCAGCCTCGACAAGTCGGTCCCGCAGATCGGCGCCCCCAAGGCGTGGGCGGCCGGCTACGACGGCAAGGGCGTCAAGATCGCCGTCCTGGACACGGGCGTCGACGCGACCCACCCCGACCTCAAGGGCCAGGTCGTCGGCGAGAAGAACTTCTCCACCTCCGCCGACGCGGTGGACCGTTTCGGCCACGGCACGCACGTCGCGTCCATCGCCGCCGGTACGGGAGCCAAGTCGGGCGGCAAGTACAAGGGCGTAGCCCCCGGGGCCAAGCTGCTCAACGGCAAGGTCCTCAGCGACGACGGCTACGGCGACGACTCCGGCATCATCGCCGGCATGGAGTGGGCGGCCGACCAGGGCGCCGACGTCGTCAACCTCAGCCTCGGCGGCGGCGACACCCCCGAGATCGACCCGCTCGAGGCCGAGGTCAACAAGCTGTCCGCCGAGAAGGGCATCCTGTTCGCCATCGCCGCGGGCAACGAGGGCGAGTTCGGCGACTCGACCGTCGGCTCCCCGGGCAGCGCGGACGCCGCCCTGACCGTCGGCGCGGTCGACGGCAACGACAAGCTGGCCGACTTCTCCAGCCGCGGCCCGCGCATCGGCGACGGCGCCGTCAAGCCGGACGTCACCGCCCCCGGCGTCGACATCACGGCCGCGGCCGCACCGGGCAGCGTCATCGACAAGGAGGTCGGCGAGAACCCCGCCGGCTACCTCACGATCTCCGGTACGTCGATGGCGACCCCGCACGTCGCCGGCGCCGCGGCGATCCTCAAGCAGGAGCACCCGGACTGGAAGTCCGCCGAGCTCAAGGGCGTCCTCACCGGCTCCACCAAGGGCGGCAAGTACACGCCGTTCGAGCAGGGTTCGGGCCGCATCCAGGTCGACAAGGCCATCACGCAGACCGTGTTCGCCGAGCCCGTCTCGGTGAGCTTCGGCGTCGCCCAGTGGCCGCACACCGACGATGCCGCGATCACCAAGAAGGTGACGTACAGGAACACCGGTGACAAGGACGTCACCCTCGACCTGACGGCCACCGGCACCAACCCGAAGGGTCAGGCCGCCCCGGCCGGCTTCTTCGAGCTCGGTGCGACGAAGGTGACCGTCCCCGCGGGCGGCACCGCCTCCGTGGACCTGACCGCGAACACGAAGCTCGGCGGGACGGTCGACGGCGCGTACTCCGCGTACGTCGTGGCGACGGGCGGCGGCCAGTCCGTGCGCACCGCGGCCGCCGTGCAGCGCGAGGTCGAGTCGTACGACGTGACGCTCAAGCACATCGGGCGCGACGGCAAGGACGCCCAGGGCTACGAGACCTCCCTGGCCGGCATCGGTACCGACGCGTACTTCAACGCCTACGACCCGAACTCGGGCACCGTCAAGGTCCGTGTCCCCAAGGGCAGTTACATCCTGAACGAGTACCTGGTGGCCGACCCCGAGGACTTCTCCAAGGGCGCCGACTGGCTGGTGCAGCCGAAGCTGGACGTCACCAGGAACACGACGGTCACGCTCGACGCCCGCACCACCAAGCCCGTCGACGTCACCGTCCCGGACGCCGCTGCCAAGGGCATCCTGGCCGCGCCCGAGTTCACGCTCGACACCGCCGACTCCTCGTCCGGCTACGGCTGGATCCTGGACTCGTACACCAACTTCCGCACCGCCGGCCTCGGCCCGGAGCCGACCGGTGTCAAGCTCCAGCAGCAGTGGACCGGTGTGTGGACGAAGGGCACCGACACCGAGTACGACACCGTCGCCGGCGGCACCGTCAAGAAGCTCGCCACCGGCTACACCAAGCACTACAAGGCGAGCGACCTGGCCACGGTCAAGGTCGGCCTCGGCGGGGCGGCCAAGGACAAGACCGGCTCGGTCAGCGCGATCGGCATGTTGCCCGTGAGCTCCGGCGGCTGGTCCGTCGCCGTCGACCAGAAGCTCCCCGGCACCCGCACCCTGCACCTGTCCACCGCCGACAAGGCGAAGTGGGGCCTGGACTTCTCGCAGAACGGTCCCGAGGACAGTGACGGCTTCCCGACGGAGGAGACCTCCTACACGCTGGGCACACCCCAGTCGTTCCAGGGCGGCAAGGCGTACGAGAAGACGTTCAACACCGGCGTCTTCGGCCCCCGCATCGGCGGTGACTACGGCGTCTACCGCGACGGCAACGAGATCTACGGCAACCTGCCGATGTACGCCGACGGCAAGACCCACGCCGGCTACTCGCAGTACCTCTCGGTGAAGACCACCCTCTACAAGGGCAGCACCAAGGTCGGCGAGAACGACGACCCGCTGGTCGGCGAGAAGCCCTTCAAGGTCACCTCCGGCGACGCCGAGTACAAGCTGTCGACGTCCATCAAGCGCAGCGTCAAGATCGCCGCGGCCTCCACCCGCGTCGACGCCAGCTGGACGTTCCGCTCGAAGAAGCCGGCCTCGTCGGCAGAGGCGGCCAGGCTGCCGCTGTCCACGGCGCGCTTCAATGCGGCCGTCGGCCTCGACAGCACCGCCCCCGCCGGCAAGACCCAGTCGGTCCCGGTCACCGTCCAGGGCGCGGCCGCGGGCAGCAACCTCAAGTCGCTGGCCGTGTACGTCTCCTACGACTACGGCCAGACGTGGAAGAAGCTGGACGTCAAGAACGGCAAGGTCACGGTGAAGAACCCGGCCAAGGGCAACGCCGTCTCCTTCCACGCCAAGATCGCCGACAAGAAGGGCAACAAGTCGACGATCTCGGTCTACAACGCGTACTACGGCAAGTAGCCGCGACGCGCGGCGTAGGCGCGCTACGCCCGCCGGCGTAGTGACGGGCATGGCCCGTTACGCCCAGCGCTGACAGCCCGGGTGGCCCGTCCCGACCTCATGGCCGGGGCGGGCCACCCGTGTTTTGCTGAGGCCATGACGACGCAGACAGTCGAGTACATCCGCTACCGGATTCCCGGGGACCGGTCCGCCGAGTTCCTCGCGGCCTACACGCGCGCCGCCGCCCGGCTCGCCGCGGCGCCCCAGTGCGTCGACTACGAACTGGCGCGCTGCGAGGAGGACTTCGAGCACTTCATCCTGCGCATCACCTGGACCTCGACCGAGGACCACATCGAGGGCTTCCGCAAGTCCGACCTCTTCCAGGACTTCCTCGCCGAGATCAGGCCGTACGTCGGGAACATCGACGAGATGCGCCACTACAAGCCCACATCGGTACGCGGCACCGGCGCCTCCGTGCCGAGCCTGTACGACTGGGCAGGCGGCGCCGACGCCTTCGCGCGGCTCACCGACGTCTTCTACGCCAAGGTTCTCAAGGACGAGCTCCTCGGCCCCCTGTTCGCCGACCTCCCGCCCGAGCACGCCGGGCACGTCGCCCTGTGGATCGGCGAGGTCTTCGGTGGCCCCGCCACCTACTCCGAACGGCAGGGCGGCCACAGCCACATGGTCGCCAAGCACGTCGGCAAGCACATCACGGAGCCGCAGCGCCGCCGCTGGGTCAATCTGATGCACGACGCCGCGGACGAGGCGGGCCTCCCTGCCGACGCCGAGTTCCGTTCGGCGTTCAGCGCCTACATCGAGTGGGGCACCCGGCTCGCCGTCTACTTCTCGGGCCCCGACGCGGACCGGCCCGCCGAACAGCCCGTACCGCTGTGGAACTGGGGGGCGGCGCCGCCCTACCAGCCGTAGAGCGGCCTTTCGTCATCGGTCGGGTGCGTCTTCCGCCGCCGGTCGCGCGGGGCTGTCGTCACGGGTCCGGGTGGGGCAGTCGTCACCGGTCCGGGTGGAGCTGTCGTCACCGGTCCGGGTGGGCCCGGAGGTTCTCGCCCAGGCCCGCCCGGACCGCGTCCGTGCCCCAGCTCGCGAGGAGACGCAGCGCCTCGGCCGACGGGGAGCCCGGCTCCGCGTGGTAGACCACGAGATGCTGCTCCTCGTCGTCGGGCAGGGCCATGGTCTCGTAACTCAGGCTCAGCTCACCCACCAGCGGATGCCGCAGCCGCTTCACGCCGTGGCCCTTCTCCTTGACGTCGTGCGTCGCCCACAGCCGCCTGAACTCCTCGCTCTTGACGGAGAGTTCACCGACCAGCGCCGACAGCTCCGGGTCGTCCGGGTGGCAGCCCGCGTACAGCCGCAGATAGCTGACCATGTCGGACGCCTTCGCATCCCACTCCACGAACAGGTCGCGGTAGGCCGGGGCGAGGAACACCATCCGCGCCCAGTTCCGCTCCCGCGGCGGCAGCTCGCTCCAGTCGCCGAAGACCGCCGCGGCCATCCGGTTCCAGGCGAGCACCTCGGAGCGCCGGCCGGACACGTACGCGGGCACGCCCTCCAGGCTGTCGAGCAGGTGCCGCAGCGCCCCGCGCACCTGCTGCTGCTCCCGCGAGGCCCGCTTCTTCTTGTGCTGCTTCGGCTTCGCGAGATGCGTCAGATGCGCGTGCTCCGCGTCCGTGAGCCGCAGGGCACGCGCGATCGCGTCGAGCACCTCCGCCGACACGTTCCGCCCGTTCCCCTGCTCCAGGCGCGTGTAGTACGCCACCGACACGCCGGCCAGCTGCGCCAGCTCCTCGCGGCGCAGGCCCGGCACGCGCCGGTGCCTGCCGAAGTCCGGCAGCCCCACGTCCTGCGGCTTCAGCCGGGCCCGCCGGGTGCGCAGGAACTCGCTCAGCTCGGCACGCCGGTCCAGCGGCTCGCCGGCGGCCGGGGCGGCGCGGGTCCCGTCATCGTCCATGCCTCCAGTATCGCCGGGCCGCCACAGTCGTACGAAGGTGTTCCTGACCCCGCCAGTAGTAGGACCAGTGGGCGTACGCAAAGCGGGGCAAGGCCCTGAGCCCGGAGGATGCCTCCGGCTGGGGCAGGCTGTACACATGACCGCACAGATCACCACCGTCAGCGCCTACGCCGCACCCTCCGCAAAGGCTCCGCTGGAGCGCACCACCATTCCGCGCCGCCCGGTGGGCGAGTCCGACGTCCTGATCGACATCAAGTTCGCCGGCATCTGCCACTCCGACATCCACCAGGCCCGCGACGGCTGGGGCGAGGGCATCTTCCCGATGGTCCCCGGCCACGAGATCGCCGGCATCGTCACCGAGGTGGGCCCCGGCGTCACCAAGTTCGCCGTCGGCGACCGTGTCGGCGTCGGCTGCATGGTCGACTCCTGCCGCGAGTGCGACAACTGCAAGGCGGGCCTGGAGCAGTACTGCGCCAAGGGCAACGTCGGCACGTACAACGCCCTCGACAAGAACGGCGAGCCCACCTACGGCGGCTACTCCACCCACATCGTCGTCGACGAGAACTACACCGTCGGCATCCCCGAGGGCCTAGCCCTCGACGAGGCCGCGCCGCTGCTGTGCGCGGGCATCACCACGTACTCCCCGCTCAAGCACTGGAACGCGGGCCCCGGCAAGAAGGTCGCCGTCCTCGGCATGGGCGGCCTCGGCCACATGGGCGTCAAGGTCGCGCACGCGCTCGGCGCCGAGGTGACCGTCCTGTCGCAGTCCCTGCGCAAGCAGGAGGACGGCCTCAAGCTGGGCGCCGACCACTACTACGCGACCAGCGACCCGAAGACCTTCGAGGAGCTGGCCGGCACCTTCGACATCATCCTGTCGACCGTCTCGGCCCCGCTCGACTTCGGCGCGTTCCTCTCGCTCCTGAAGACGGACGGCGCCCTGGTGAACGTGGGCGCCCCCGAGGAGCCCATCTCCCTCAACCTGTTCTCCGTGATCGCGGGCCGCAAGTCCCTCTCGGGCTCGGGCATCGGCGGCATCCAGGAGACCCAGGAGATGCTCGACTTCTGCGCCGAGCACGGCCTCGGCGCCGAGATCGAGCTGATCGAGGCGAGCCAGATCAACGAGGCGTACGAGCGCGTGCTCGCGAGCGACGTGCGGTACCGCTTCGTGATCGACACGGCGACGATCTGACCCTCGCCGTTGCCCGACGCATCACCCAGGGCATCACCCGGGGCATTACCTGAGGCGTAATCGACGGTCCGTCCGTCCCCCGGCAGGATCGAGTCATCGAACCGATCCTGCCGGGGAGGACCTCATGACCGCCTACGCCATCGCCGCCCTCCGCAACACCACCGTGCCGAACGAAGAGGTCTTCGACTACATGGAGCGCATCCAGTCGACCCTCGACCCGTTCGGCGGCCGCTTCCTTGTGCACGGCGCCCAGCTGGAGGACATCGAGGGGGCGTGGCCGGGGGGCGTCGTCGTCATCTCGTTCCCTGACAAGGCCGCGGCCCACGGCTGGTACGACTCCGACGCCTACCAGGAGCTCATCCCGCTGCGGACACGGAACCTGGACGGCGAGGTGATCTTCGTGGAGGGGGTTCCGGAGGGGTACGACCCGTCGAGCACGGCCGCGCGGATGCGGGCCGAGGCGGGGCGGGGGCGCGTGTGACGGGTGCTATGCCCACCGTTATGCCGGGGGCAGAACGGTGGGCCGCACCGCGTGGGCCGCTCCTACGCTGAACCCGTGAGCAGCCACGCGTCGAACCACGCCCGCGTCATCCCTCTGCGCCCGGACCTGCGCCCGGATCTGCGCCCGGACCTGCGCCCGGAGTGGCGTCCCGCCCCGGCGGAGCCTGCCGGGCCCCCGTCCAAGGAACCGCTCTGGCGCGACATCGTGGGGGACGTCCTGCGCCGTGAACGCCTCGCCCAGGAGCGCACGCTGAAGGACGTCGCCGACGCCGCCCGAATCTCCCTGCCGTACCTCTCCGAGATCGAGCGCGGCCTCAAGGAGGCGTCGTCGGAGGTCCTGGCGGCCGCCGCCCACGCCCTGGGCCTCGGCCTCGCCGACGTCCTGACCCTCGGTCGGTCCGAGCTGCTCCGCCTCGCCACTCCGGCCTCACGGCCTGCCGTCCGCCGGGCGCCCGCGCGCCAGGGCGAGGTACGCCTCGCGGCGTGAGGACACCGTCCCGGACGCCGTGAGCACAGCCCGTTGTCAGTGGTCGCACCTACGCTGCGAGAGCGGCTGTGTGACGGCTGCCGGATGTCAGGGCTCATGACTTCGGGCGGGACGGGGGCGCGATGCTGATTGCGGTCATGGAGGCCGCCGGGGGAATCATGGCGGCGGCCGTCGGCGCGGTCATCGCGGCGTGGGCGACGCTGCGGGCACGGCGGAAGCAGGACGGGGCGATCAGCTTCGTCGACGTCACGGTGAAGGACGCGGAGTCGCTGCTCGCGGAGCCGGACGCGGACGCGGACGCGCGTGTTCTGGGCGAACTGGTCCCGGAGCGCCCGGTCCTGGACATCGCCGTCTACAACGAGGGCGACCTGGACGGCATCGTGCGACGCGTGCAGGTGGACGTGCGGGGCCTGCTCCACGTCCCCCCGATCGAGCCGCCGTTCGTCCTCGTCCTCCCCGGGGTGACGATCACCGCACCCCTGCCGGCGCAGCAGCGAAGAACGGGCCCGAGCGCGGCGTATGCCGTCAACTTCCCTCTCAGAGAAGGGAGTTATCGCCAATCCGTCAGTCAGCTGATCCCTGCTATCGGGGTTCGGTTTCCATCACGGTGACATTGACCAACTGCAGTATGGTGATCACCGTGGGTGAACTCGGTTTGGAGAAGCGGCAGTTCGGGCACGGTGCCCGACTGGCACTGTCGGCTGCCGAGAATCTCCTCACCGACGAGCAGGCGCACGCCGCCCGCGCGATGTGGAACTGCCTGCACGCGTGGTGGCAGATGATGCCGAAGGACAAGCGGACTCTGGCGAACGCGGACGCCGCGATACGCCAGGCCCGCAAAGAGATCGATTTCCTCGCCGTCCTTCCTGCGCAGGCCGCGCAAGCGGTGCTCAAGACGTACTTCCAAGCCTGGAAGAACTTCTGGGACGGCCGCGTTGACGCTCCGAACTTCAAGGGCCGGTTCCGGTCCGTGATGAGCGTGGACATCCCGCAGGGCCGTGACCTCCAGATCAAGCGGGTACACCGCCGCTGGGGCATGGCCAACATCCCCAAGGTCGGCCGTGTCCGCTTTAGCTGGACCAAAGACCTCCCGGTGGGCAACAAGGCGAACGCCGACAACCGGATCACCGGGGCACGGCTGGTCAAGGACCACCTGGGATGGCACATCGCCTTCCGTGTAAAGAGCTTCGAAGCCAGGCCCGCATCCCACCAGGGGGCGCAGGTTGGAATTGACGCCGGGGTGAACCTGCCACTCGCCCTCTCGGACGGCAACCACCAGGACCACGGGCGTGCGCCTCGCCTCCCGGATGGCAGCGCCGACCGTGACAAGTGGCTGAACACCGAGGAAAAGGGCAAGCTCCTGCGCCTTGAGCGCCGGGCCGTCCAGCGCAAGACACACTGCAAGCCTGGCGAGCGCACCAGCCGCCGCCTGCACCACACCTATGACCAGATCCGAGGGTTGCGCGCAAAAGCCACGCGACGACACCAGGACTGGCAGCACAAGACGACCACCACCCTCGCCCAGAAGTACGGCGTCATGGTGGTCGAAGCACTCACCATCACGAACATGGTCAAGTCCGCTCGGGGCACCATCGCCGAGCCGGGGACAGGCGTCGCCCAGAAAGCCGGACTCAACCGCTCCATTCTCCAAGAGGCGTGGGGCAGGACGGTCACGATGCTGACGTACAAGGCCGGCCGGTACGGCGGCACCCTGCACAAGGTGCCCGCCCCGAACACCTCGCGACGCTGTTCCGCCTGCGGCTTCATCACGCCCGGCAGCCGGGAGGACCAGGCCACGTTCGTATGCAAGAACCCGGACTGCGGATGGTCGGGCAACGCTGACCACAACGCGGCCCGGAACATCTTGCACCTGTACCGGATGGGCCACGCGCTCATTCCGGCTGCCGGGAGGGCAGTCGTCAGGCGTGACAAGCGCGTCAAGCCCGCCACCGCAAGGTAGACGGGAATCTCCTTCCTAAGCTTGCGAAGGGAGGAGAGCACTTCAAGAGAACAAGCTCAAGGTCCTCCTTATCGTGGCGCTCGGCGCATGCCTGACGTGCGCCGCGGACCACACCGGATACGGACCTGGCTGACCGAGCTTGAGCGCGCCACCGAGGAGATCGAGCCCCTGCGCCACCCCCGACCTCGCACACCCGCCGACACGCTTGCTGAAACGTCCGCCGACATGCCCGCCGAGTCGCGTGCCGATGCGGCGATCCCGCCCGCCTACCCCTGCATCGCCCGCCGGGCGCCGACCTCGGTCGGATACTCGCGCACGGTGAGCGCGGCGACGCTCCAGCCCACGCAGAACGCGGCGAACGCCGGCATGACGGGAGCCGCGATCACCACGAGGCCGCGGCCGAGGACGGCCAGACCGGTGGAGCGCCGGACGGAAGCACGCCGCGCGGCACGCGTCCGCCCGGGACTGGGCGGGTCCAGCAGGTCCCTGCGGTGCGCCCGCCGCTGCACGATCCAACCCCAGACGGCGCCCACACACGCCGCGACGGCCTGCGCCACGTCCCACACGGTGCGCACGCCCGACGGCAGCGCCTCACGGAACCCCGAGTAGAGGCTCAGCGAGACGAAACAGAAGAACGCCAGCACGACCAGCCACAGCACACCGGTCCCGGTACGCCGCATCCAGTACCGCGCCCCGCGCTCGTACCAACTGGTCCCGAGCCCGGGCAGCACCGGAATCCGTTCACCGCCCGGCACGGGCGAGGCCCCCGCGGCGGGAACCTCAGAAGATGCTCTTGATGCCACCCCAGACATCCTTCCCAAGTCGCTTGAAGTCGTCCCCGGTCTGGGAGAGGACATGACCGCTGCCGTGCAGTACACCGCCCACCACGCCGTCCTTGTGGATGTCCTCGCTCCAGTGCTCGTGGAAGGCGTGATCGATGACACCGGTCGCGCCGATCACGACCGCGCCGCCGACCCCGGCCACCACGGCCACGGGGACGTCGAAGGGTGCGGCGGCCACCAGGCCCGCGGTGATGGCCGTACCGGCGACGAGGCCGCCGACGTTGGCACCGCCGTCCACGGCTATCGAGTGCTGCCAGGACCAGCCCTTGTCGTGGTCGTCCGACGCCTCCAGCAGACCACACGTGCCCGCGGCGGCGACATCCAGGACCGGGATCTCCTTGAGGAAGTCCGGGAGCTTCTCCACTCCCTCGCCGGCGCGCAGCGCATCCGCGGCATCGGCCAGCTTCACGTTCAGGGCGCGGTCGTAGGGCAGCGCGGTGCTGCCGTGATCGGCGCGGGCGATGTCCTGCTCCAGCGACTCGACGTCCGCGACGGCGTCGCGATAGGCGCCCTTGGCGGGGAGGTCGTCGGGCAGCCGGCGGCCCTGCTGCTGGAACGTCTTCCGTTCCTTGCGGAGTGCCTTCTTGGCGGCGTTCTCCTCGGACTTGGCGTCGTCGATCCTCGCCCGGGCCTCCTTGCCGCCGGCCCGCGCGTCCTCTGCGTCGTAGGCGTACAGGCCGCGCAGATAGTCGGCGAGGGTGACCTTGTCGCCGGGGGAGACCTTGGCGGTGGCCTGGGCGTACAGGCCGCGCAGCCGGTCGGCGGCGACGAGGCGCGCGTGCTGGGCGGTGTGCAGGACTTCCTTGCGTACGGTGTCGTACTCCGTGGCCGCGGAGATCGTCCTCTGGTCGTCGGCGCTCGGCGGATCGGCGGTGACGAACGCCTGCGGAACGCCCTTGTCGCCCATGGGAACGCCCTTGCGCGTGGCGATGTGCTCGGCGTTCTTCAGTGCGGTGTCACAGGCGGAGAGCGCGTCGACGAGCGTGCCGAGGATGTCCCCGGCGTCGTGCACGAGGCCCGCGAAGGCGCCCGCGGTCAGGGCGTCCTCGCTCCAGGCGGCACGGAAGCTCTCCGCCGCCTCGCCCTTCCAGCCCGCGTCGTCCACCAGCGAGTCCACGGCGCCGCCGAGCGGATGGACGACGCCTTCGAGCGCCTTCTTGGCGTTCCGGTACGTCTCGGCCATCGTGCGCAGCCCGCCGATGTCACCGCCGACCCAGCTGTCGGCCATCAGCCCTCGCCCGCCATCAGGTCCTCGAACAGGCCGTGTACGTCGATGTCGTGCCGCCGCAGCGAGTCGCGGGCGGCGGTGACCTTGTCGCCGTGGTCGTCGAGCCGGTCGGCGAAGCCGGTGTGCAGGGCGACGATGAGGTCGGCGACCTCCTTGACGGCGTGATCGAGCCCGGCGTCGCCCCCGCCGGCCGGCGGCGGGGCGACCTGGGGGTGCAGCTCCCGATAGTGGCCGGCCTCGCGGTGGAAGGTGCCGGCCATGGAGGTGAGGTCGCTCATGACCACCTTGAGATCGGCCATCAGGACACCTCCCGGGCGTAGGCGGCCAGGTCGGCCGGCTGCCAGTTGTGGTGCCCCGGGGCCACCTCGGGGTCGAGGCGGACGCGGGCGCCGTGCTCGCGCATGCCCTCGGCCAGCGGGCCGATCGAGGCGGCGATCCACGGCTGGGCCGGGCCGAGCGCGGACACCAGCTTCTCCAGGGTGGTGAACGCGAGGGCCACGCTTCCGTCCGAGGGGTGCGCGAACAGCTCGTAGGCGATGAAGGGCACGCGGGCGGGGCGGCCGTCCGCGTCCGCGATGTCGGCGTAGCGGGGATGGGCCGGTACGTACACGGCCGTGTGGTAGGCGGGAACACCGGGCTTCGGGCCCGCCCCGTCATCGTGTGCGAGCGCCCCCGCGTCGACGCCGCCCACGTAGTCGAGGAGCCGCGAACGCCCATGCGCCGGACCCGTGTCGGCCCCTGCGGGAGGTTCCGCTTCGGCGTGCTCGACGTAGTCGAGCAGCCGCGAACGTATCGGCACCTCCACCGCTGTCTCCCCTTCGCCGCGGACGCTTTCGTTCCGTCACACTAGCCAGCGAAGGAAAGAGCAAATCCTGCTATGTCACCCGCCATCGGGGCCACATGCCGAACACATACGACGCCTTGGCCACGACCTGGCCACCCTTTGACCACCCGATGACCGGGACGGCGACGCAGGAGGGAGCGGGTGCCGTCATGTGACGATCACGCCGGGGACCAGAGCGGCCAGACCTGAGATGAAGCTGCCCACACCGGCCAGTGTGACGATCGCCGCCTTGCCGTCCGAGAACCGATCGGCCGCCGGGTGACGTCTGCTCGTTCGCTGCATCGCCTGCTCGGCGCACCTCGCCGACGTACGGGAAGGGACCGGGACGCCGCCCCGCGCGCGGGGCAAGGTCAGTGGCGCAGCGTCGCCGGGCTCCCGCCGTTCGCCTCGTAGCCCGCGACCGCCAGCGCCCGGTACACCGCGTAGTCCGCGGCCGGGTCCGTGCCCGTCGTCCAGGGGAGCGCGCCGACATGGCCGTCGACGTGGAGCAGCTGCTCCATCGCCTCGGCCCAGCGCTCGCAGCGGACCAGGAAGAACACCAGGAGGTGGCGGACGTGGGAGAGCATCGGGTCGTCCGGGCGGGCGGCCTGGACGGCGAAGAGCGCGCCGTGGATCGACTTGGTGACGACCTCGCTCTGGTAGAAGCTGCGCACCAGATTGACCTCGGGCAGGTGCTCGTAGAGCGCGAAGAGGGGGAGCGCGGCGAGGAGCGAACCGCGCGGGGCGCGCGCGGCGGCGGCCTCGGCGAAGGCGAAGGCGAGCTCGCGCGAGCCGTGCCACTTCTCGCACCAGTACCGCAGGCCCGCGAGGTGGGCGCCCATGTGGCCCGGCGCCGTGTCGAGGATCTTGAGCCAGAGCTGCTCGAAGTCGTGCTGGGAGTAACCGAGGCCGCGGGCCACGGCGAGATGCGTGATGTGGGGGACCGGGTCCCCGGGGGCCAGGAGCGCCGCGTCCTCGCAGGCCGACCTGGCCTCCTCCAGGATGATCCGCCGCTCGTCGGCCTGGGCCTCACCGCCCGCGTTCCGCCAGGCCTGCTGGACCAGGAACTCCGCGAACACCTGTGCCCCGCCCGGGTCCTTGGGCTCCTGGGCACGCCACGCGTGGAGCCATCCGGCTCCGAGCCGCGGGGTCTGCGCCAGCTCCAGGGCGGCGGCGCCGGCGATCGCCTGCACGCGCTCCCAGCGCTGCTCGGTCTCCTTGCCCGTGCCGGCGAGGAGCTGCTTGGCGGCGGTGAAGTCCTGGTTGCGCTGGACCACCGACATCACGTTCAACAGGTCCTGGTCGGGGCCGGGGAGCCGCACGTCCAGGTCCTCCTGGCGCATGAAGCCGTACTCCGCCGGGTCCGCGGCGTCCGGCGAACCGGGCGCGACCTGGCGTATCCCGCCGCGCCTGCGCAGCAGGTACGGGCCGAGCACCGCCCCCAACATGACCACTGCCATCAGGACCCAGAGAATTCCCATACGTACAAGCGAACCAGAAGGGTCGGACAATTGGCGAACCAGGCCCGGTAGGGCCGCCGCGCGGCCCGTGTGCGCACTACGCTCTGGCCGCATGAGCGACATGCACAACAGCCAGAACGCCCACGGCGGTCACGGGTTCGAGACCGTGGCCATTCACGCGGGCAACACGGCCGACCCCCTGACGGGCGCCGTGGTCCCCCCGATCTACCAGGTCTCCACGTACAAGCAGGACGGCGTGGGCGGGCTGCGCGGCGGCTACGAGTACAGCCGCAGCGCCAACCCGACCAGGACCGCCCTGGAGGAGAACCTCGCCGCCCTCGAAGGCGGCCGCCGCGGCCTCGCGTTCGCCTCCGGGCTCGCCGCCGAGGACTGCCTTCTCCGTACGCTCCTCAGCCCCGGCGATCATGTGGTCATCCCGAACGACGCGTACGGCGGCACGTTCCGGCTGTTCGCGAAGGTCGTCTCGCGGTGGGGCGTGGAGTGGTCGGTCGCCGACACCAGCGACCCGGCCTCCGTGCGCGCGGCGCTCACGCCGAAGACCAAGGTCATCTGGGTCGAGACGCCGTCCAACCCGCTGCTCGGGATCACCGACATCGCCGCCGTCGCGCAGGTCGCGCGGGAGGCGGGGGCGCGGCTCGTCGTCGACAACACCTTCGCGAGCCCGTACCTCCAGCAGCCGCTGGCCCTCGGCGCGGACGTCGTCGTGCACTCCCTGACCAAGTACATGGGCGGTCACTCGGACGTCGTCGGCGGCGCGCTGATCGTCGCCGACCCGGCGCTCGGCGACGAGCTGGCGTACCACCAGAACGCGATGGGCGCCGTCGCCGGGCCGATGGACGCCTGGCTCGTACTGCGCGGCATCAAGACGCTGCCCGTGCGCATGGACCGGCACAGCGAGAACGCGACCAAGGTCGCCGACATGCTGTCCCGGCACGCGCGCGTGACGCGTGTTCTCTACCCGGGCCTTCCGGAGCACCCCGGTCACGAGGTCGCGGCCAAGCAGATGAAGGCGTTCGGCGGCATGGTGTCGTTCCAGGTCGAGGGCGGCGAGGAGGCCGCCGTGGCGGTCTGCGACCGGGCGAAGCTGTTCACCCTGGGCGAGTCCCTGGGTGGTGTGGAGTCCCTGATCGAGCACCCGGGACGCATGACGCACGCCTCGGTCGCGGGCTCGGCGCTCGAAGTGCCCAGTGACCTCGTACGCCTCTCCGTGGGCATCGAGTCGGCCGACGACCTGCTCGCCGACCTGCAGCAGGCGCTCGGCTGATCCCGCGCAGGGCCTCCCGGAGGAGGCACGCGGTCACCAGCCAGTGAGGGGTGGAGTCGTCCCGGACGGCGGCTCCACCCAGGGCCTGGCCAGCAGGGCCCACACGAAGAACACGGTCATCGCCAGGCACAGCGCCAGCCACATCAGACGGCGCAGCACCCTCCTGCGGCGCAGGATCCGCCCGCCCCGGCGCACCGCCTCGGCGTGGATCTCGGGCGGCAGCGGTCCCTGGGCGGCCTCCAGGACCGCGCGGACCTCGCGTTCCCTGCGAGCCTGTGCGTTCATGACGGCACCTCTTCCAGGGCCGCCGCGTCCCCAAGGGGGGCGGCCGGGGCGGGCCCGCGCGGCGGGTGCAGGACGAGCGCCATGGCGCGCGCGTGGATGGCGTGCACGCGCTCCATGGGGAGCCCGAGCAGCGCGGCCACCTGCTCCTCACCGACCCCCTCGTACAGGCACAGCACCAGGATCAGCCGCTCCTGCGGGCCCAGGTGACGCAGCACGCCGCCGTACCCGCGGTGCTGGTGCCAGGCCGCGCGGGCGAAGCGCAGGGCGAGCTCCTTGCGGGCACGGTCATAGGGGTCCTCGCCGCGCAGCCGGTCCCAGGAGGCGTACGTCTGCGCGAGCGCCGACGTGAGCAGCTTCCGCGCGCGCGGGTTGTCGTCGGCCGGCTCCGTGGTGAGCAGCGTCGCGGCATGGAGCAGCCGCCCTGCCGCGCCCGCGACGAACGCCTCGAACTCCCGGGCCCGGCGGGCGTCCTGGAACGCGCGCCGTTCTCGCACCGCACCTCCAGCCGGGCCGCTCGGCGGCCGGTCGCCGGGACGGGCCCCGGCCGCATGCGACAGGGGCCCGGTCTCATATGAGGGCAGGTGCGGGCCCGGGGTCAAGAGCCGGGAGCGGCTTCCCCGGACGGGGCGGGCTGGCCCGTCTGCCGCGCGGACAGCGCGGTGTTGAAGCGCGTGAGGAGCGCACAGAACTGTTCGCGCTCCTGCGGGGTCCACTCCTGCGTCAACTCGGCCATCAGGGACCGCCTGGACGTGCGTACCTCGTCGAGCCGGGCGAGGCCGCGCGGCGAGAGCTGGAGGACGACCGCGCGCCCGTCCTCCGGGTGGGACGTCCGCTTGACGAGGCCCGTGTCGACGAGCGGCGCGACCTGACGTGTCACCGTCGACGAGTCGATGCCCATGCTCGCGGCGAGCGCCTTGACGCCCATCGGGCCTTCCTTGTCCAGGCGGTTGAGCAGCAGATACGCGGCTCGGTCCATCGAGTTGCGCACCTGCCCGACCCCGCCGAGCCGGGTCTGTTCGGCACGGCGGGCGAAGACGGCCACCTGGTGCTGCAGGGTTTCGAGGAGGCCGGTGTCGCCGGCGGTCGTCATGTCCATCGTTTCCGGTGGTGTGGGCATGGCCGGGGGCTCACTTCATGCGAGGGGTGGTGGGTTGGGGGACAGGGTACGCGGCCGGACGGCGGGCCGTACCGACGCTGCACAAACCAGTCTCGGACCGTGGTCACGCCAGGAGCCGTACGGCGTGAGCTGCGAGACTTGCCGTCATGAGCTACAGCACGGCTGACTCCTTGCCGACGGTGACCCTGGACGATGTGCGCGGCGCGCAGAAGATGCTCTCGGGGGTCGCTCGGATGACGGCGATGGAGGGCAGCCGGCACCTCTCGGGGCTGGTCGGGGCGCCGGTGCACCTCAAGTGCGAGAACCTCCAGCGGACCGGCTCCTTCAAGCTGCGCGGCGCGTACGTCAGGATCGCCGGCCTGCTTCCCGAGGAGCGCGCCGCGGGCGTGGTCGCCGCGAGTGCCGGAAACCATGCGCAGGGTGTAGCGCACGCGTCTTCTCTCCTCGGCGTACGCTCCACGGTCTTCATGCCGGTCGGCGCGCCCCTGCCGAAGGTCGCGGCGACCCGGGACTACGGCGCGGAGGTGCGGCTCCACGGGCAGGTCGTCGACGAGACGCTGGCGGCGGCGCAGGAGTACGCGCACGCGACGGGCGCCGTGTTCATCCACCCCTTCGACCACCCGGACATCATCGCCGGGCAGGGCACCGTCGGCCTCGAAATCCTGGAGCAGTGCCCCGAGGTGCGCACGATCGTCGTCGGCATCGGCGGCGGCGGGCTCGCCGCGGGCATCGCGGTGGCGGTCAAGGCGCTGCGTCCCGATGTGAAGGTGATCGGTGTGCAGGCGGCGGGCGCGGCGGCGTACCCGCCCTCGCTCGCGGCCGGGCGGCCGGTGTCGATCCCGCATCCGGCGACGATGGCCGACGGCATCAAGGTGGGACGCCCCGGTGACGTGCCGTTCCAGCTGGTCGAGGAGCTGGTCGACGAGGTCCGTACGGTCTCGGAGGACGAGCTGTCGAGCGCGCTGCTGCTCTGCCTGGAGCGGGCCAAGCTGGTCGTCGAACCGGCCGGGGCGAGCCCTGTCGCGGCGCTGCTGAGCGACCCGCACTCGTTCGAGGGCCCGGTCGTGGCGCTCCTGTCGGGCGGCAACGTCGACCCGCTCCTGATGCAGCGGATCCTGCGCCACGGCATGGCTGCCGCCGGGCGCTATCTGTCGCTGCGGCTGCGTCTGACGGACCGTCCCGGCGCCCTGGCCACGCTTCTCGGCGTGCTGTCCGTGGTCGACGCCAACGTCCTCGACGTGAGCCACGTGCGCACGGATCCCCGGCTCGGGCTCACGGAGGCCGAGGTCGAGCTGCACCTGGAGACGAAGGGCCCGGTGCACTGCGCCGAGGTCGGCGCTGCGCTGCGGGACGCGGGTTACCTCGTCATCGACTGACCGGCCGGCCGCGGAATCTCCGGCCCGCCGGCGGATTACGGAAAAGCGGTTGAGGAGACGCGATGTATCGCGATACCTTGTGGTCCACGTCACCATTCCGCCGGGCAGGCCCAGGCGGACATATCTAAGATTTTGCCGAGCAAGGCAACCGAAAAGGTCACCCACAACCCATGGGGGGGAAGCCATATGCCAGGCGCCATCTACGCCGAAGGTCTGGTGAAGACCTTCGGCGACGTCAGGGCTCTGGACGGCGTCGATCTCGATGTCCCGGAGGGCACGGTCCTCGGCCTGCTCGGTCCGAACGGGGCGGGGAAGACCACTGCCGTGCGCTGTCTGACGACGCTGCTCACGCCGGACAGCGGCAAGGCCGTCGTCGCGGGCATCGACGTTCTCAAGCATCCGAACGAGGTGCGGCGCTCGATCGGCCTCTCCGGTCAGTTCGCCGCGGTCGACGAGTATCTGACGGGTCGTGAGAACCTGCAGATGGTAGGCCAGTTGTACCAGATGAAGGCCAAGGAGGCGAAGGCGCGGGCGTCCGAGCTGCTCGAGCGGTTCAACCTCGCGGACGCCGCCGACCGGACCTCGAAGACGTACTCCGGAGGCATGCGCCGCCGGCTCGACCTCGCCGCCGCACTCGTCGTCTCGCCGCCCGTGATGTTCATGGACGAGCCCACGACGGGACTCGACCCGCGCAACAGGCTGCAGCTGTGGGAGGTCATCCAGGAGCTGGTCGCCGGCGGCACGACCCTGCTGCTGACCACCCAGTACCTCGAAGAGGCCGACCACCTGGCGCACGACATCTGCGTGATCGACCACGGCCGCGTCATCGCGCGCGGCACCTCCGACCAGCTCAAGGCCCAGACCGGCGGCGAGCGTGTCGAGCTCGTGGTGCACGAGCGGGAGCACATGACGCCCGCCGCCGAGATCCTCGCCGGGTTCGGCAAGGGCGAGACCACCGTCGAGCAGCACACCCGCAAGCTCACCGTCCCCGTCACCGGCGGCGCCAAGCTCCTCGCCGAGGTCATCAGGGAACTGGACACCCGCGGCATCGAGATCGACGACATCGGTCTGCGCCGGCCCACCCTCGACGACGTCTTCATCTCCCTGACGGGCCACGTGGCCGAGGAGAAGGAGGACGGGAACGGCTCGGGGGCCGGCGCCGCCAAGCAGTCCAAGCGCAAGAAGGAGGCCGACAAGTGAGCGCCGTCACCCAGCCCCTCGCCCCCCGCCCCGCGGGGGGCCCCGCGCAGTCCGTCCGGGACTCCCTCGTCGTCGCCAAGCGCAATCTGATCCGGATGACGCGGATCCCCGAGGTCGTCATCTTCGGGCTGATCCAGCCGATCATGTTCGTGGTGCTGTTCAGCTACGTGTTCGGCGGCTCGATGAACATCGGGGGCACCACCGACCCAGCGGTCTACCGCGAGTTCCTGATGGCCGGCATCTTCGCCCAGACCGTCACGTTCGCCACGGCGGGCGCCGGAGCGGGCATCGCCGACGACATGCACAAGGGCCTCATCGACCGCTTCAGATCGCTGCCGATGTCCCGCGGGGCCGTCCTCACCGGCCGCACCCTCGCGGACCTCGTGCAGACGGCGCTGACCCTGCTCGTCCTCGCGATCGTCGCGCTCCTGGTGGGCTGGCGCATCCACGAGGGCCTCCCGAAGGCCCTCGGCGCCTTCGGCCTGCTGCTCCTCCTCGGATACGCGTTCACGTGGATCGGCGCCCTCATCGGCCTGTCCGTACGCACCCCCGAGGCGGCCACGTCGGGCGGGCTGGTCTGGCTCTTCCCGGTGACGTTCATCTCGAACGCGTTCGTGGACTCCAGCCAGATGACGCCCTGGCTGCGCCACATCGCCGACTGGAACCCGTTCAGCGCCACGGTGCAGGCCTGCCGCGAGCTGTTCGGCAACCCTGGCGTCTCCGATTCCCCCGCCTGGCCCATGCAGCACGCCGTGTGGGCCTCGCTGATCTGGTCCGTCCTGATCGTCGTCGTCTTCCGGACGCTCTCGGTCCGCAAGTACCGCAACGCGACGGCCTGACAGTGAGGGACTGACGGCGACAGCCCGACCGCGACAGCCAGACCGATACGGCCCGGCACGCGAACATGCGAAGGCCCCCGGCGCAGCACGCGCCGGGGGCCTTCGCCATGTGTCGGATCAGCCGCTGTAGGGCTTCGCCTCGAGGATCTTCACCGAGGCGAGCTTGCCGTTCGGCAGCTCGTACTGGGCGTCCTCGCCGATCTTCTTTCCGTTCACGCCGGAGCCCAGCGGGGACTGCGGCGAGTACGTCTCGAAATCGGCGCTTGCGTACTCGCGCGAGGCGAGCAGGAACGTCATGGTGTCGTCCTCGTCGCCGTCGAAGGCGATCGTGACGACCATGCCGGGGGCGGCGACGCCGGCCGCGGCAGGCGCCTCTCCGACCTTGGCCTTCTCCAGGAGCTGGGTCAGCTGGCGGATGCGGAGCTCCTGCTTGCCCTGCTCCTCCTTGGCTGCGTGGTACCCGCCGTTCTCGCGCAGGTCGCCCTCCTCGCGTGCCGCCGCGATCTTCACGGTGATCTCGGCGCGCGCGGGACCAGACAGGTACTCCAGCTCGTCCTTGAGCTTGGTGTACGCCTCCTGCGTGAGCCAGGTGACGTCTTCGCTGGTCTGGGTCACAGGTGCTCCTCGTAGGTACTGGGAATACAAAGCATCGCCCTACCCAGAAGCATGTGCTCTCACGGGAGGGCGAAACCACGAGCCTAACAATTCAGGCGCCGAAGGGGGAGGACATATGCCATCAAGAATTCGTCACCGCAGGTCAGGCATCGAAACCCGGACGGTCGGCGATGCGGCCGCGGTGTGGCGGCCGTGCGGTCAGCCCGTGTGGCAGCCGAGCAGCTCCGCGCTGGTGCCGCGGGACGTGGTGCGCAGCGTCACGACCTTGTCGATCCTGCTGTCGCGCTGGTCGAAGCGGAAGTCCGCGCGGCCCACCTCGGCGCCGTCGGCGGACAGCGACCGGATGGTGCAGTAACCCTTCGCGTCGGTGTCCTTACGGACCTCGAGGTGCGCCTTGACCGCCTTGTCGGAGGCCTTGAAGGTGATGACCTCGGCGCTGATCTTCGTACCGAAGACGTAGTGGTAGCCGAACCAGCCGATCAGGACGACGAGCAGGGCGCCGAGCACGGCGCCGACGATCTTCAGGGTGCGGTCCGCGCGTTCGTCGGCGGATCGGGAACGGCCGTAGCGGCCGTCGGGGAGCTGCTCACTCACCGCACTCATGATCGATCCTCTCGCGCGGGGCGGTCGAGGACCGGCCCCGGACAGACTGCCGGAATTTTCCGCCCCCCGGTTCGGTCACTATAGAAGCCGCCCATTGCGCTGTATGACCGAGGGCGCCTTATTCACCGAGTCATTCACTGAGGATCTTGTCTTGACTGAGCAGCTGCGACTGATGGCCGTTCACGCCCACCCCGACGACGAGTCGTCGAAGGGCGCGGCCACCATGGCCAAGTACGTGTCCGAGGGGGTGGACGTGCACGTCGTGACCTGCACGGGCGGGGAGCGCGGCTCCATCCTCAATCCGAAGCTCCAGGGCGACAAGTACATCGAGGAGCACATCCACGAGGTACGCAAGAAGGAGATGGACGAGGCGCGCGAGATCCTCGGCGTCAAGCAGGAGTGGCTGGGCTTCGTCGACTCGGGCCTGCCCGAGGGCGACCCGCTGCCGCCGCTGCCCGAGGGCTGCTTCGCGCTCGAGGACGTCGACAAGGCGGCGGGGGAGCTGGTCAGGCAGATCCGTTCGTTCCGTCCGCAGGTCGTCACGACGTACGACGAGAACGGCGGCTACCCGCACCCCGACCACATCATGACCCACAAGATCTCGATGGTGGCCTTCGAGGGCGCGGCGGACACCGAGAAGTACCCGGAGTCCGAGTTCGGCCCGGCCTACCAGCCGCAGAAGCTCTACTACAACCAGGGCTTCAACCGGCCGCGCACCGAGGCGCTGCACCAGGCGATGCTGGACCGCGGCCTGGAGTCGCCGTACGCGGAGTGGCTCAAGCGCTGGGACGAGTTCGAGCGGGTCGAGCGGACGCTGACCACGCACATCCCGTGCGCCGAGTTCTATGAGATCCGCGACAAGGCGCTGATCGCGCACGCCACGCAGATCGACCCCGACGGCGGCTGGTTCCGCGTCCCGATGGACGTCCAGAAGGCGGTCTGGCCGACCGAGGAGTACGAGCTCGCGAAGTCTCTCGTCGATACCTCCCTCCCCGAGGACGACCTCTTTGCGGGCATCCGCGACAATGCCTGACATGAGCGCAAGCGCAAGCCTGGCAATGACGCATCTCGTCCCCCTCGCCAAGGAGGTCGACGAGAACAAGGTGACCCCGGGCGTCCTCGGTTTCATCGTCTTCGCGGTGATGGCCGTCGCCGTCTGGGGCCTGATGAAGTCGATGAACCGCCACATGGGCAAGGTCGACTTCAAGGAGAAGTCGGACGCCGCCGCGGACCCCGCGACCGGCTCCGGCGCCTCCCCGGCCTCGCCCGCCAAGGGCTGACGCCCGGCTGGACGGAACGCGCTCGGCACGGCGATGAGCCGCGCCGAGCGCCTTCGTGCTGTGCCCCGGCGCTCAGGCCGGGCGCCCCTCACGCCCACGCCCTCAGCGCCCCGCACTCACCTCCACGCCCATCACGTCCCGGGCGTGCCGCTTCGGGACCATGCCGAGGCGCCAGGCCTGCCAGCCCGCCTCGAGGTCCGCGCCGCGCTCCAGGAGGAGCTGGTAGGCCTCCACGTAGTCGTCGAGCTTGCCGTCCCGGCCGGCGTGGGTCGTGCGGGCGAGCTGGGACAGCTCCTCCTGTGCCACGGCCGTGCCGATCTCCGAGCCGCCCGGTGACGCGTACGGCAGCAGGGTGCAGCGCAGGAAGTCCGCCCAGTCCTCACCGCGGCGGTCGCCGTACGACGCGAACAGCGCCGCCGCCTCCTCGCACAGGGTCAGGGCCTGGGCCGCGCGCCCGTTGCCCGCGTCCACCACCGCCAGTTCCAGGCAGGTCCACCCCTCGCCGTGCGCGACGCCGATGCGCTGGAAGTCGGCGCGGGCGTCGACCAGGAGCTGACGGGCGAAGCCGGAGTTCCGCAACGAGCCCGTCTGCGCGGCGCGCTGGTCACGCGTGACGCGGGCCGAGTGATGGCGGGCGCAGGCGAGCCCGTACACGTCGCGCATCCGCGAGAACATCGTGCGGGAGCGCTCCAGCTCGCGTACCGCCTGGTCGAGGTCGCCACTCTCCTCCAGGGCCTGGCCCAGGTAGTAGAGCGTCCAGGCCTCGCCGCGCGCGTCCTCGTTGTCGCGGTGGCGCGAGGTGGCCTGGCGCAGTCCGTCCGCGGCCGCCGACGCGTCGCCGTCCACCAGGCGCGCCCGCGCCAGCTGGGTGAGCGCCCATGCCTCGCCCCGGCTGTCGCGCGTACGGCTGTACAGGTCGAGGGCGGTGCGCAGCTCGCGCTCCGCGTCCGGCACGTCGCCCATCCGCAGGCACAGCTGCCCCAGCTGGAAGTGCGCCCACGCCTCGCCGTGCACGGACTCGTTCTCGCGGTGCAGGGCCAGCGCCGCGGTCAGCAGGTCGAGCGCCTCCTTCACATGGGCCCGGTCGCGTTCCACCGCGGCGAGCGCGTGCAGCGTCCAGCCCCGGTCGCCCGATGTCTCCTCCGTGACCTGCAGGTCGAGGGCCTCGCGGAGCTTCGCCGCCGCCTCTTTGAGCTGGCCCTGGTGGTGCAGTGTGATGCCCAGCGAGCACAGGGCGCGCGCCGCGCCCGCGTCGTGGTGCGCCTCGAAGTACAGGTCCACCACGGACGCCAGCGTCGTACGCGCCTTGTCGAGCTCGCCGAGCTGGCGCGCGGCGATACCCGTGCGCCACTGGACCGAGCGCACGAGAAGCCCCTGGTCGACGGCCTGGGTGAGCTCGCTGATCTCGCCGAGGCGGTAGAGGTCGCCGCGCAGCAGGCAGTAGTCGCACAGGGCGCCGAGCAGGTTGAGCACGGCCGCATGGTCGACGCCCTCCGCGCCCCGCAGCGTCGCCGTGATGAAGCTGGACTCGTCGTCGAGCCAGCGCAGCGCGGCGTCCAGCGAGGTGAAGCCGTGCGGGCCGATCTGGCCGGCGCGCGTCGACATCTTGCCGTCGACGAGCCGGATCACCGAGTCCGCGAGCTCCGCGTAGTTCTGGATGAGGCGCTCCTGTGCGGCCGTCCGCTCGGCCGGTTCCTCCTCGTCGAGGAGGCGGGCCTGCGCGAAGGAGCGGACGAGGTCGTGCAGCCGGTACCGGCTGCCCCGCACGTGGTCGATCAGCCCCGCCCGTGACAGCGCCGTCAGATGGCGGGTGGCCTCCGACTCGTCCGTCGAGAGGAGCGCGGCCGCCGCGGCCGCGCCGAGCGAGGCCCGCCCGGCGAGCGCGAGCCGGCGCAGCAGCCGCCTGGCCGCCTCGGACTGGTCGGTGTAGCGCAGCCACAGCACCCGCTCGACCGGCTCCACGGGCCCGTACGCACCCAGGTCGGACGCCAGTGCGCGGGTCGTGCGCGGCCCGATCGCGGAGCCCGCGATGCGCAGCGCCAGCGGCAGACCTCCGCACAACTCCCGTATCGTGTCGGACGATTCGGAGTCGTAGGGGCCCGACGCGTCCTCCGCGGACTCGCGCAGGAGTTCCTCCGAGCCCGCCGCGTCCAGCGCGTCCACCGGCACCTGGTGCACCCACGCCGGGACGTCCGCGGGCAGGTCGAGCGGCTTGCGCGCCGTCACCAGCACGAGGCTGTCGGACCGCTCGGGGATCAGTGTGCGCACCTGCTCCGCGTCGCCCGCGTCGTCCAGCACGATCGTGACCGGAAGCCCCGTCAGATGCTGGTGGTACAGCTCGCTCAGGCGGCGCACCTGCTGCTCTTGCGAGGAACGCTCCCGGAAGAGCAGCTGTTCGCGCGGCGCGCCGAGCCGGTTCAGCAGATGGAGCAGCGCGTCCCGGGTCGACAGCGGGGCCTCGGGCGCGTCGCCCCGCAGGTCCACCACGCACGCGCCGCGGAACTGGTCGCGCAGCTCGTGCGCCGCCCGCACCGCGAGCGTCGTACGGCCCGAGCCCGGCGCGCCGTGCAGCACGACGACGGTGGGCCGGGTCTCGGTGCTCGCGCGCGCCGCGTGCACCCACTGCGCGATCCGCTGCATCTGCGTCCTGCGGCCCGCGAACGATCCCTCCGGCTCGGGGAGTTGGGCGAAGGACTGCTCCAGGACATTGCGCCGCCTGGCCGCCGCGCTCTTGTCGGTACGGCGCAGCTGCGGTGTCGGCTTCTTCGCGCCGGTCCCCGCGGTGGCGGCGAGGACGCGCTGCTGGTCGAGGAACGGCCGGATCCCCCGCACGTCGAGCGCTGTCAGCCACTGCAGTCTCAGCTGTTCGGGCCCGCCGGGCTGGCTCCTCGCCCCGGCGCGGCGGCTCGCGGCGGGCACATGGGAGGCCGTCACCTTCGCGACGGTCGTGGCGGCGCCCAGCACGGCGACGGCCGCGCCCGCGCCGACCGCGGTCCCCGCGCCCGTACCGAGCAGCAGGTCGGCCAGGCACGCACCGACCGCGGCAACGGCCGTGACCAGTAAAGGAGTCGACCCGCGCTCCTCCGTGAAGCGCTGCCCGAACGACATCTGCCCGGCCTCGGCCTCGTCCAGGGCGTGCGTGAACTGCGCGTACTCCTCGGCGGCGGTCTCCGCCATATCGTCGAGCGCACCGCGCGCACGCGACAGCAGCACCCCGCCGTCCGTGCGCCCACCCGAACGCCGTACTTCCTCCTCCACGGCCCGGGCCAACAGCCCCTCGGCTTCCGCCCGATGGCTGTCTCGCATCTCAGGTCCCCCTCCGGCAGCAACGGTTCCGCGTCAAGTGTGCTGCGTATGGGGTCACGGCGCGAGAGGCCGGGGATCAAAGGGCCGATCGGCGACCGGCGTGCGCAAGGATGGGACGCATGCCGAACCGACTCGCCCATGAGACGTCCCCCTACCTGCTCCAGCACGCCGACAACCCCGTCGACTGGTGGCCGTGGTCGGCCGACGCCTTCGAGGAGGCGCGGCGGCGCGGGGTCCCGGTGCTGCTCAGCGTCGGGTACTCCAGCTGCCACTGGTGCCACGTCATGGCGCACGAGTCCTTCGAGGACGAGGCGACCGCCGCCCTCATGAACGACCGCTTCGTCAGCATCAAGGTCGACCGCGAGGAGCGCCCCGACGTCGACGCCGTCTACATGGAGGCCGTGCAGGCCGCCACCGGTCAGGGCGGCTGGCCCATGACCGTGTTCCTCACGCCCGAGGCCGAGCCGTTCTACTTCGGCACCTACTTCCCGCCCGAGCCCCGGCACGGAATGGCGTCCTTCCCGCAGATCCTGGAGGGCGTGGCGCAGGCGTGGGCGGAGCGCAAGGACGAGGTCGCCGAGGTCGCCGCGAAGATCGTGGGCGATCTGGCCGGACGCGAGCTGCCGTACGGGGACACGGAGATCCCCGGCGAGGGCGAGCTCGCGCAGGCGCTGCTCGGCCTGACCCGCGAGTACGACGCGACGAACGGCGGGTTCGGCGGCGCACCCAAGTTCCCGCCGTCGATGGTGATCGAGTTCCTGCTGCGTCACTACGCCCGCACCGGCGCCGAGGGCGCGCTCCAGATGGCCGACGACACCTGCGAGCGGATGGCGCGCGGCGGGATCTACGACCAGCTCGGCGGCGGCTTCGCCCGCTACTCCGTCGACCGCGAGTGGGTCGTGCCCCACTTCGAGAAGATGCTCTACGACAACGCGCTGCTGTGCCGCGCGTACGCGCATCTGTGGCGGGCCACCGGTTCGGAGACGGCCAGGCGGGTCGCACTGGAGACCGCGGACTTCATGGTGCGGGAACTGCGGACGAACGAGGGCGGGTTCGCGTCCGCGCTGGACGCGGACAGCGAGGACGCCGAGGGCCGTCATGTCGAGGGCGCGTTCTACGTGTGGACGCCCGAGCAGCTGCGTGAGGTGCTCGGTGAGGCGGACGCCGAACTGGCCGCCCAGTACTTCGGCGTGACGCAGCAGGGCACCTTCGAGGAGGGCGCGTCGGTACTCCAACTCCCGCAGCAGGACGTCGAGGTCGACGCCGCGCGGATCGAGGACGTGCGGCGCAGGCTGTTCGCGGCGCGTGCCGAGCGGCCGGCACCCGGACGGGACGACAAGATCGTCGCCGCGTGGAACGGCCTGGCGATCGCCGCGCTCGCGGAGACCGGCGCGTACTTCGACCGGCCTGACCTGGTGCAGGCCGCACTCGCCGCCGCCGATCTGCTCGTACGGCTCCACATGGACGCGCGGGCGCGCATCGCCCGTACCAGCAAGGACGGCCGCGCCGGCGCGAACGCCGGGGTCCTGGAGGACTACGCGGATGTCGCCGAGGGCTTCCTCGCGCTGGCGTCCGTGACCGGGGAGGGGGTCTGGCTTGAGTTCGCCGGGTTCCTCCTCGACCACGTCCTCGACCAGTTCACCGACGCGGAGTCCGGCGCTCTGTACGACACGGCGGCCGACGCGGAGCAGCTGATCCGCAGGCCGCAGGACCCGACCGACAACGCCACGCCCTCGGGCTGGAGCGCGGCGGCCGGCGCGCTGCTCTCGTACGCGTCGCAGACCGGTTCGGAGCCCCATCGCACCGCCGCCGAACGGGCGTTGGGCGTCGTGCGGGCGCTCGGCCCGCGCGCTCCGCGCTTCATCGGGCACGGGCTCGCCGTCGCGGAGGCGCTGCTCGACGGGCCGAAGGAGGTCGCCGTCGTCGGCGAGATCGGCGGTGAACTCCACCGCGCGGCGCTGCTCGGCACGGCGCCCGGCGCGGTCGTCGCGGCGGGCCAACCGGGTTCCGGTGAACTGCCGTTGCTGGCGGACCGGCCGCTCGTCGACGGCCGCCCGGCCGCGTACGTGTGCCGCAACTTCACCTGCGACGCCCCCGTCACCGAAGCCCAGCAGCTCGCGGTGAAGCTGCAGGACTGAAGCGAGCCGGACGCCGTCGGACCGTGCCGGGCGCTAGAGACCGTTCCTGAACGTCTCCAGCGTGCGGTCCATCAGGTCGCGCAGCTCTTCCCGGTGGCCGTGCTCGGCCCAGTACAGGGTGGTCTCCATGAGCGCGCCGACCAGTGCCATCGCGTAGACGCGGACCTCGAGGCCGTCGGCGTCGCGGCCGGTGCGCTCGCCGATCACCCGGCACAGCAGCTGCCCCGTGACGGACATGGACTCCATCATCCGGGAGCGCACCGCGGGCACCTCGACTTGGAGCCTGGTCCGCAGCCGTGACACCTCGGGATCGTCGTCGAACCCGAGGTGCACGGCCTGCGCGATCACGTGCTTCAGCGAGTCGATGATCGACTCGTCCGAGGGCCGCGCCCGCAGCTCGGCCTCCAGGACCGCGTCGTACTCGTCCGTGAGGACGATGTCCTCCTTGGTCGGGAAGTACCGGAACACCGTGGACGGCGACACCTCCGCGGCCTCGGCGATCTGCTCGACCGTCGTCGCGTCGTACCCCTGCTCGGTGATCAGGCGGTACGTCGCGTCCCTGATCGCGACCCGGGTCTTGAGCTTCTTGCGTTCACGTAGGCCCATCCCGGGGCGGTCGGCGGCGGGGGTGGAGCGTGCGGAGGCGGCCATGGGGCTCATTCTCGGGCATCACCGGGGGCCGGGGCCACGCCGGCGGACGGCGCGGTACGGGGGAGCAGGGCGGCCGCGAGCAGGGCGGTGACCAGCGACGCGACACCCACGACGAGCAGCACCACGTTCATCCCGTGGAGGTACGCGGTGTTCGCCGACGAGGCGAGGGCGTGGTCCCCGAGCTTCGTGGCCACCGCGTGGGCGGCCAGCACGGAGTCCTGGGCGGTGTCCGCCGCGGGACCGGGCAGGCCGGCGGTGTCGAGGCGGCTGCCGTAGGCCCCGGCGAGGAGCGCGCCGAGCAGGGCGATGCCGAGCGCCCCGCCCACCTGCCGCACCGTCATCAGGAGGCCGGAGCCGCTGCCCGCCCGGTCCGCGGGCAGTGCCGACAGCGCGGCGCCCATCGCGGGGACGAGCGCGAAGGAGAAGCCGGCCCCGGCGATGCCCAGCCACAGCGCGGTGAACCCGTACCCGGAGTCGGCCGTGGTGCGGCTGCCGAGGAGCGCGGCGAAGGCCAGGACCGTGAGCGCCGCGCTGATCACTGTGGGCGGCCCGAACCGGGTGACCAGGGGCTGCGCGCACTTCGCGGCCGCCAGCATCCCGGCCATCATCGGCAGCAGCCGTACGCCGGTGCCGAGCGCGTCGTTGCCTAGGACGGCCTGGAGGTACTGCGGCAGCACGAACATCAGACCTGACAGGACGAACATGCCGAGGGTGGCCGCGAGCGTGTTGAGCAGGAAGCCGCGGCGGGCCAGCAGGGTGAGGTCGAGGAGCGGCCGCTCGCTGCGCCGCTCGCGCAGGACGAGGGCCGTGACCAGGGCGACGGAGGCCGCGAACAGGACCAGCACCACCGGGTCGGTCCAGCCGCGGTGCGGCGCCTCGATGATCGCGTAGACCAGGGCGCCGAGGCCGGCCGCGGTGAGCGCGGTGGAGACGACGTCGACCCGCGGTGAGGCGGGGTCGCGGGTCTCCGGCAGCAGAAACAGGCAGGCCGTGATGCCGATGGCGACCATCGGGACGTTGACCAGGAAGACCGAGCCCCACCAGAAGTGGTCGAGGAGCCAGCCGCCGAGGATCGGGCCGAGCGGCATGCCGACCGCCGAGGCCGCGGAGATGATGCCGACGGCCTTGGTGCGCTCGTCGGGGGCGAAGAGCGAGGGCAGCACGGACAGGGCGAGGGGCATGACGAGCGCCGCGCCGACACCCATCAGCGCGCGGGCGCCGATCACCCGGGCGACGTCGCTCGCGAGAGCTCCCACGAGCGAGCCCGCGAGGAAGACGGTGAGTCCGGCGATGAGCATCCGGCGCCGCCCGAACCGGTCGCCGAGCAGCCCGGCCGGAAGCATCAAGGCAGCGAAGACGACGACGTACGAGTCCGCCATCCACTGCTGCTGACCGGTGTCCGCGCCGAGGTCGGCGGCCATGGTCGGCAGCGCCACGTTGAGGATCGTCATGTCGAAGCCGAGCACGAGCATGCTCGCGACCAGGGCGCCGAGCGCCCACCAGCGGCGCGGGTCGCGCTGCACGCTGTCCCGCGGTGAGTCCTGCTTGGTGACAGTAGCCATGAAATGAGAGTAACTCTCAAAAGATGGCTACTGTCAATCTATGGATCCGGACACAAGGGCCACGGATCCGCGCGCAAGATCCGGCGCACAAAAGGCGCAAGGGTCGGGGCACAAAAAATGGCCGCGGCTCGGAAGCCGCGGCCAGAAGGGTGAAGGGCGAGGTCAGGCGTGCTGGTACGCCACCAGTGAGATGCCGACGTAGTGCACGACGAACGCCGCGAGCGTGAGCGAGTGGAAGACCTCGTGGAAGCCGAACCAGCGCGGTGAGGGGTTCGGGCGCTTGATCCCGTAGATCACGCCGCCCGCGCTGTAGAGCAGCCCGCCGACGATCACGCAGACGAGCACGGCCGTGCCGCCCGTGTGCAGGAAGTCCGGCAGGAAGAAGACGGCCGCCCAGCCCATCGCGATGTAGCAGGGCGTGTAGAGCCAGCGCGGGGCGCCGACCCAGAAGACGCGGAAGATGATGCCCGCGGCGGCCGCCGCCCAGATGCCCCACAGCAGCCACTGGCCCTTGGCCTCGGGGAGCAGCAGCATCGTGAGCGGGGTGTAGGTGCCCGCGATGATCAGGAAGATGTTCGCGTGGTCGAGCCGGCGCAGTACGCCGTCGGCGCGCGGGCCCCAGTTGCCCCGGTGGTAGAGCGCGCTCACACCGAAGAGCAGGCAGGCCGTCAGCACGTAGATCCCGCAGGCGATCCGGCCGCGGGTGGAGTCCGCGAGGGCGGTCAGCACCAGGCCGGAGATGACGACCGCGGGGAACATTCCCGCGTGCAGCCAGCCGCGCAGCCGTGGTTTCACCGGAACGGACTCTGTCGCGGTCACTTCGGATGGCGTGGCGGCAGTCATAAGCCGCATCGTACCTACGGGGCCGTAAGTAACGAACGCGAGTGACGATCAGTGACGCAAACGAGTGGCGATCCTCACGTCGCTCAGGTGTGGGGCCCTCTGGACATATGCGCGCCCGCGTCGGATGATCATATGAGTGCGGTCGGCACCGGATGAGCGCCAGAGGGATCAACACGTGAAGCATCCGGGTCGCAGCCCCCAAGGGGCAACAACACAAAAACCCCTCATTTAGGAGCAATCGTGGCGCGCGACATCGCGGCTCCCGTTTCCTTGGGCACTGTCCCCACCAAGCACCAGGAACTGATCTCGTGGGTCAACGAGATCGCCGAACTGACGCAGCCGGCCCGTGTGGTCTGGTGCGACGGGTCCGAGGCCGAGTACGAGCGCCTCGCCGAGGAACTGGTCGACAAGGGAACGTTCAAGAAGCTCGACCCGATCAAGCGCCCGAACTCGTACTACGCCGCCTCCGACCCGACCGACGTCGCACGCGTCGAGGACCGGACGTTCATCTGCTCCGAGGAGGAGCAGGACGCCGGCCCCACCAACCACTGGAAAGCCCCCGCGGAGATGCGCGAGATCTTCCAGGGCAACGAGGGCAGCGGCGGCGTCTTCCGCGGCTCGATGAAGGGCCGGACGATGTACGTCGTCCCGTTCTGCATGGGCCCGCTCGGCTCGGAGCTCTCCGCCATCGGCGTCGAGATCACCGACTCCGCGTACGTCGCCGTCTCCATGCGCACCATGACGCGCATGGGCCAGCCCGTCCTGGACGAGCTGGCCACCGACGGCTTCTTCGTGAAGGCCGTCCACACCCTGGGCGCGCCGCTGGAGGAGGGCCAGCAGGACGTGCCGTGGCCCTGCAACTCCACGAAGTACATCTCGCACTTCCCGGAGTCCCGCGAGATCTGGTCCTACGGCTCCGGCTACGGCGGCAACGCCCTGCTCGGCAAGAAGTGCTACGCCCTGCGCATCGCGTCCGTCATGGCGCGCGACGAGGGCTGGCTCGCCGAGCACATGCTCATCCTCAAGCTGACCCCGCCGCAGGGTGAGTCGAAGTACGTCGCCGCCGCCTTCCCGAGCGCCTGCGGCAAGACCAACCTCGCCATGCTGGAGCCCACGATCTCCGGCTGGACCGTCGAGACCATCGGCGACGACATCGCCTGGATGCGGTTCGGCGAGGACGGCCGCCTCTACGCGATCAACCCCGAGGCCGGCTTCTTCGGCGTCGCGCCCGGCACCGGCGAGCACACCAACGCCAACGCCATGAAGACGCTGTGGGGCAACTCCGTCTTCACGAACGTCGCGCTCACCGACGACAACGACATCTGGTGGGAGGGCATGACGGAGGAGACTCCCGCCCACCTCACCGACTGGAAGGGCAACGACTGGACCCCCGAGTCCGGCGTCCCGGCCGCCCACCCGAACGCGCGCTTCACCACCCCCGCCTCGCAGTGCCCGATCATCGCGCCCGAGTGGGAGGACCCGAAGGGCGTGCCGATCTCGGCGATCCTCTTTGGCGGCCGACGCGCCTCCGCCGTGCCGCTGGTGACCGAGTCCTTCGACTGGAACCACGGTGTGTTCCTCGGCGCGAACGTCGCCTCCGAGAAGACCGCCGCCGCCGAGGGCAAGGTCGGCGAGCTGCGCCGCGACCCCTTCGCGATGCTCCCGTTCTGCGGCTACAACATGGGCGACTACATGGCCCACTGGATCGACGTGGCCAAGGACAAGGACCAGTCCAAGCTGCCGAAGATCTACTACGTCAACTGGTTCCGCAAGAACGACGCGGGCAAGTTCGTGTGGCCCGGCTTCGGCGAGAACAGCCGTGTCCTGAAGTGGATCGTCGAGCGCCTGGAGGGCAAGGCCGAGGGCGTCGAGTCGCCGATCGGCATCCTGCCGACGCGTGACTCCCTCGACACGGACGGCCTCGAACTGGCCGACTCCGACCTCGACTTCCTGCTGACGGTCGACAAGGAGGTGTGGCGCGACGAGGCCTCCCTGGTCCCGGAGCACCTCAACACCTTCGGCGACCACACGCCGAAGGAGCTGTGGGACGAGTACCGCGCGCTGGTCGCCCGGCTCGGCTGACACGCTCCGTAGAACAACGCGGCGGGCCCGACCGACTTCCGCCCTGACCTGTGACGTCATCACAGGCCCGTCACGCCCCGGCCCCCGAAGCCAAACTCACCGGCTTCGGGGGCCGAAGCCTGGGGCCTTCCCCGTGATCGTGGACACCGGTTGTCATGCGGCGGTGGCCAGCGTAGTTGATCGCTGCTCGTAGGTGATCGGGCTGATCTGGCCGAGGCGGGAGTGCCGTCGGCGGGTGTTGTAGCGGGTCGCCCAGCGGAAGACCGCGAGGCGGGCCTCACGCGCCCCGTTCCACCGCTTCCGCCCCTGTAGCGTCTCGCGCTTCATGGTCGCGTTCAGACTCTCCGCGGCGGCGTTGTCCGCACTCGTGCCGACCGCGCCGCGCGATCTGGTCACGCCCAGCTCCGAGCAGACCTGGGCGAACTCCTTCGACACATATTGCGCCCCGTTGTCGCTGTGAAATATCGCCCCGCGCAGACCGTCCCCGCCGCGGGCCCTCGCTGCGGCCCTGAGCGCGTCGGTGACCAGCGAGGTCCGCATGTGGTCGGCGATCGACCAGCCCGCCAGGCGTTTCGAGCACAGGTCCAACACCGTTGCCAGATAAAGAAATTGGCCGTTGCCGATCGGGAGATAGGTTATGTCGCCCACGTACTTGGTGTTCGGCACCTGGGCAGCAAAGTCCCGCTGGAGCAGGTCCGGCACCGGTGTCGCCGACGGCTCGGGAATGGTGGTGCGGACCTTCTTGCGCAGGTGCAGCCCGACGATGTGGAACTTGCGCATGACGCGCTCGACCCGCTTGTGATTGACCGGCCTGCCGGCATCCTTCAGCTCGGCGGTGACGCGCGGAACCCCATAGGTGCCGTCCGATTCCTGATGGATCCGGTTGATGTGCTCGGCGAGCTCGGCATCCGCCCTCGCCCGGCCGGCCCGCGCCGATGCGCCAGCCAGCCACCGGTAGAAGCCGGACCGCGAGACCGCGAGTATCCGGCACAGCCGCTTGACGCCGAAGGCGTCACGGTGATCCTCGACGAACTGGAAGCGGCTGCTCACCAGCTGGTCTCGGCCGCAAAATACTTCGCGGCCCTCCGCAGGATCTCCCGCTCGAGCTCGAGTTCCTTCACCCGCGCCCGCAGCTGCCGGTTCTCCTTCTCCATCGCGGTGGCCTCCACCGCCCCGGGCCGGGCGGCCTGCCCGGCATCCCGCACCCACGTGCGCAGCGTCTCGTGGTTAACGCCCAGGTCCTTGGCCACCGACGCGTATGTCCCACCCGGGCTCGAGTGGTACAGCGCGACGGCATCGGCCCGGAACTCAGGCGAGTACTTCGACGTCCCCAACGGGAACTCCTGTCCTATGGATCATCACGATCCAATGATCAGGGTGTCCACGCTCAAGGGGAAACGCCCCCTCTCCCGTTCCGGGAGCGGCCGTCTCACGCAAGTGTGTCGTGCCCGGATGGTCTGGGCACGGCACACTTCAGTGACTACCCGTCACTTGTGGCTCTTCTTGAATCCCTTCTCGGGTGACCAGTCGAGGCCGCGGCTGGTTGCCAGCTGCTTCAACGCGGCCATGTCGTTCGCGGTCAGCGGCTTGCTGCTCATAAGCGGCTTGATGGATCTGGCGGACAGGGTTCCGGCGGACAGGGTGCTGGCGGGCACCTGGTCAACGGCCGCTACCCATACATCGTCGGGGTCGCATTCGAGCACCGAAGGTTCGCCGTTGCTCACCGAGCAGATGCGTTCGAAGACCTTTCCGTCGGTGGTGACCACCTCGAACCTGACAGTGTTGCCGCGCTCTGCGACCGTGATGCCACAGGCGTTGGACGGGTAGTTGTCGGCGGTGAGGTCCACCCAGGTGTACGGCGGGGTCGCGTTGAAGTCCTGAATAGCCCCGAACGCGGTCCCGTCGGGGGTCAGCACGGCCTTCGATTCGCGTTCGTCGGCTTGCTGGTCGGAGTCGATGGAGATACACGGTCCCGGGTTGCCGGTGTTGCCGGTGTTGCCGGTGTTGCCGGTGTTGCCGGTGTTGCCGGTGTTGCCGGTGTTGCCGGTGTTGCCGGTGTTGCCGGTGTTGCCGGTGTTGCCGGTGTTGCCGGTGTTGCCGGTGTTGCCGGTGTTCCCGGTGTTGCCCGTGTTCCCGGTGTCGCCGGTGTTCCCGGTGTTGCCGGTGTTCCCGGTGTTGCCGGTGTTCCCGGTGTTCCCGGTGTTGCCCGTGTTCCCGGTGTTGCCCGTGTTCCCGGTGTTGCCCGTGTTCCCGGTGTTCCCGGTGTTGCCCGTGTTCCCGGTGTTGCCCGTGTTCCCGGTGTCGCCGGTGTTGCCCGTGTTCCCGGTGTTGCCCGTGTTCCCGGTGTTCCCGGTGTTGCCCGTGTTCCCGGTGTCGCCGGTGTTGCCCGTGTTCCCCGTGTTCCCCGTGTTGCCGGTGTTCCCCGTGTTGCCGGTGTGGCCGGTGTTGCCGGTGTTGCCGGTGTGGCCGGTGTTGCCGGTGTTCCCGGTGTGGCCGGTGTTGCCCGTGTTCCCGGTATTGCCGGTGTTACCGGTGTTGCCCGTCGGCCCGGTGTCTCCCTTGCACTTGTTCTTGTCCTTGTCCTTGTCCTTGTCCTTGTCGCCACGGACAACGGGATCGCCGTAGCGATTGTCCTTGCCCTTGTCGTTGTCCTTGCACTTGTCCTTGTCCTTGTCGCCGCCCTGCGCCCCTGCCGGGGCTACTCCGGCCGTCTGTGACGCCGCGGCAAGCCCCAGCGCGGGGCTGGTGAAGCCGAGCATCACGACGGCCAGCGATGCCACCGCACCGCCGGCGATCCATCTGCCGCGTCGGGGAAGCGGGCCCAGCTTGGATCGGGTCCCGTTTTCAGGACTCATTTAATTTACTCCTTGGGGAACCTGTGTGGTTTCTGCCGGAAGCCCCTTTGAGCCTCCCTCGGGATCTTTCGACAGTGAGCGCAATGCGGTTGAGCGGCGCGCAATGCGATCAATACAATGGCCCAGCATAAATGGCTGATAAGAGATCCATTGGTGTGCTGTGTCTACTCTGGTCGGTGAAAGAGTTGGATTATCGGTTTGAGGGGGCCGCGACTGAGGGCCGATCAGGCGAATGACGGCCTGCTTTGTCCGTGGCTGTCCCGGGCGGCAACGCGGCGGCTCTAAGACTGTTTCCGTGACAACCCTTACCCGTCCTGTTCAGAACGCAGAGACTCAGCCGGAGACCACGAGGCGGAAACGGCTCCTTGGGGCATCTGTCGGTCTATGGATGTGGCCGGCGCTGACCACGCTGGCGATCGCGTGCCTCCGGATCGACGGCCCTCAGCTGGGCACCGATGAGCTCGTCACCTCGGACGTGGGTCGTCGCAGCATGGGCCAGACTCTGGCGATGCTGCACAACGTCGACGCGGTGCATGCCACGTACTACGTTCTGATGCACGGGTGGATGGCCGTCTTCGGTGACTCGGAGACAGCCATGCGCATGCCCTCGGCGCTGGCCATGAGCGGAACAGCGGCTCTGGTGGCCTTGATCGGGCGCAGGCTCTTCGGCCCGCGTGCCGGGATGTGCGGCGGGTTGCTTTTCGCCCTGATCCCCGTCGTGAGCCGGTTCGCTCAGGAGGCGCGCAGTTACGCCCTGGTGGTCCTGGCCGTGACCTTGGCGACGTTCCTGCTGCTCCGCGCCCTCGATGCACCGAGGCGCTGGTGGCGTTGGGTGGGGTATGCCCTGTGTGTGGCGGTCGTCGGGCTGCTGCACCTGATCGCGCTGACCGTTCTGGCGGGGCACTTCGCCGCGGTCGTCCACCGAGCCCGCCGGGAGGGCGGCGTCCTGTGGCGCTTCTGCCTCGCGGCTCTGGCCGGTGCGGCCGGTGTGATCCCGGTGGTCGTGCTGGGCACGTCGCAGGCGTCCCGCCAGCTCTTCTGGGTTCCTGAGCCGGACCTGTGGGGCCTGGTCGACATCTGGCCCGAGGTATTCGCCTCCGGCCTGTGTGCCGGAGTGGTGATCACGCTGGCCGTCATGGCATGGAAGGAGCGCCGCGATGCCCTTCTGCTGTGCTTCACCGGGGCCGTGCTGCCTCCTTTCGTGCTGTGGGCGGCGTCCCACGGAGATGTCTCCTACTTCCGCTATCAGTACGCCCTGTTCACGGTGCCGGCCTGGACGGTGCTGGCGGGGGTCGGCCTTGCCCGGGTGGCGCGGTCCTGGCTGACGGTTGGCGTGGTTCTGGCCGTGGTCGGTCTGCTCGTGCTGCCCGACCAGCTCAGGATGAGAGGGGAATTCGAGCACGACGTCCCGCACAATGCGGACTACAAGGCGGCCGCGCGGACCATCGAAAAGTATTACCACTCCGGGGATGCGGCGGTCTATGTCAAGGGAGCTCCATGGATGCTCGACCAGGGAGTTCGCTACTATCTGCGACCCGGTCTGAATCTGCGGGAAGTATTCGTCGCCACACCGGCGGCCGCGAACAACGAACTGTTTCCGACTTATTGTCCGGTGCCGGTCACGTGCCTGAGAGGCGAGAGTCGAATCTGGGTGGTGGTACCGGGCAATGATCCGGACCCCTTGAGTGCGGTCCCCGCAGATCAGGCCATGGCGCTGCGTGCGCAGTACAACACCACCGGGACGGTCCCCCTCAGTGGTCTGACTGTGGCGCTGCTGGAGCGTAAGTGATGGAGCCCGATCCTGCTGGGCGTTACCGCGGGAACAGTGCCGCGTGCCTTCCCGCGTCAACTCGACGCGCCTGCCTGGCCGGTGGTGTGCAGTCAGTTGTCTTTCCTTTTCGCTGATTTACCTCACAGAGCTGGATGGAACCTGTGAAATCAACGATCTGCTTGAACATGATCGTCAAGAACGAGGCCCATGTCATCCGCCGCTGCCTCGAATCCGTGCGCCCTTTGATCGACACCTGGGTCATCCTGGACACGGGCTCGACCGACGGCACCCAGGACGTCATCCGTGACGTCTTCAGCGATCTGCCCGGCGCCCTGCACGAAAGACCCTGGAAGGGATACGACGGGAGCCGCAGCGAGGCGATCGACCTGGCACGCTCCGAAGCCGACTATCTGCTGTTCATCGACGCCGACGACCTGATGGAGGTGGAGTCCGGCTTTCGCATGCCGGAGCTGACTCACGACGCCTACCATGTCGCACTGCACAGCGGGACGCTCATCCACTGGCGTCAGGCCCTGGTCTCGACTCGGCTGCCCTGGCGCTACGTCGGCGTCCTGCACGAGTACATCGAGTGCGGAGCGTCGCACAGCCTCGGGACGTTCAAGGGCGCCAACATCCTCTCGGTGGGGGGCGGCGCACGCCTGAAGGAGGAAGGCCAGCGGAAGAAGTACCTGCGGGACGCCAAGATCCTTCAGAAAGGCCTGATCAAGGAACCCGACAACTCCCGCTACGTCTTCTACCTCGCCCAGAGCTGGCGCGATGCCGGAGAGCCGAAGAAGTCACTCGCCGCCTACGACCGCCGGGCACGCATGGGCGGCTACGCCGAGGAAGTCTTCTGTGCTCACCTCTACGGCGCACGGCTCGCGGCAGAGATCGGCCGGCCGCCGGCTCAGGTGATCGACCGCTACCTCCGCGCGTACGAAAGCCGTCCCTCGCGCGGCGGCGAAGCCCTCGGTGGACTCGCGCGCTATTGCCGCATGAACGGCGAGCGCTGGCCACTTGCGTACATGTACGCGCGGCAAGCGGCGCAGATTCCGTACCCGAAAGACACTTTGTTCGTCGAGTTCGAATGGTACGAGTGGCACTCACTCGACGAACTCGCCGTTGCCGCCTACTGGACCGGAGAATACGAGGAGTCGGCGCGCTGCAGCCAACGCCTCCTCGAGAGCGGCAAGGTGCCCCCCGATCACCTCGACCGGGTGACCCGCAACCTCGAATCGTCACGAGAGAAGCTGGGTTCGAGGGAGCTCGTGGACGCCTGACCCGATCCGGCGGCCGCCAGGTCGTCGGGTGCGGTACATGAATGGCACCCGGTCCGCGCGCCTCCCCGGCCCGCGGACCGGGGCCGTCAGAGGGCGCCGACCAGTCGAGCGGGTGCGGCGGGGGTGGTGGCGGCGGTGATCGCCGCCGTGTGCGCGTCCATCTGCTCGGCCGCGAGGATCGCGGCCGCCGTGTCGGCGCGGGACGCGGCCACCACCAGTGCGCGGCCCGCGAGGGCATGGGCGCGGCGGTGGAGCGCGAGTGCGGGTGCATCGGTTCGGCCGGTGTGCCGGGCGGGCGGCGTGCCGCGCAGTCGGGCGACCTGGTCGGCGATGCGGTCGCCCACCTCGCCCAGGCCGAGCTCGTCGGTGACCGCGAGCAGGGCGGCCAGGTGCCCCGCGAGCTGGATGTCGAGCTCCTCCTCGCGGGAGCGGTGGGGGAAGTCGCCGGAGCCGGCCATGGCGTGGAGGGGCCTGCGGGGGGAGGCGCTGCGGATCGGCTCGTACATGGGATGGCCTCCAGGCGGGTAGCTTGAAGACCATCCTAGCTTAGATTCAGTCTAAAGTTGAGTCTTGTCCCCGAAAGAGCCTCAGGCGGCCCGCCCTCAGGGCTGGCCGTAGCCGTCCAGGAAGCGCCCTATACGGGTCACGGCCTCGGTGAGCTGGCCGACCGTCGGCAGCGTGACCACCCGGAAGTGATCCGGCTCCGGCCAGTTGAACCCCGTACCGTGCACGACCATGATCTTCTCGGCGCGCAGCAGGTCGAGGACCATCTGCCGGTCGTCCTTGACCTTGAACACCTTCGGGTCGAGTCGCGGGAAGAGGTACAGCGCGCCCTTCGGCTTCACACACGTCACGCCCGGGATCTGCGTCAGCAGCTCGTACGCGACGTCCCGCTGTTCCTTCAGACGGCCGCCCGGCAGCACCAGGTCGGTGATCGTCTGGCGTCCGGTGAGCGCCGCGACGACGCCGTGCTGGCCCGGCATGTTCGCGCACAGTCGCATGTTCGCCAGGATCGTGAGGCCCTCGATGTACGAGTCGGCGTGCGCGCGCGGCCCGGAGATCGCCATCCAGCCCACGCGGTAACCGGCCACCCGGTACGCCTTCGACATGCCGTTGAAGGTGAGGGTCAGCAGGTCGGGGGCGATGGCGGCGGTCGGCGTGTGTGTCGCGCCGTCGTAGAGGATCTTGTCGTAGATCTCGTCCGAGCAGACCAGGAGGTTGTGGCGGCGGGCGATGTCGGTCAGGCCGCGCAACATGTCGTCGCTGTAGACGGCGCCCGTCGGGTTGTTCGGGTTGATGATCACGATCGCCTTGGTGCGGTCGGTGATCTTCCGCTCCACGTCGGCGAGATCGGGCATCCAGTCGGACTGCTCGTCGCAGCGGTAGTGCACGGCCGTGCCGCCGGAGAGGGAGACCGCGGCCGTCCACAGGGGGTAGTCCGGCGCCGGGACGAGGACCTCGTCACCGTCGTCGAGGAGCCCCTGCATCGCCATCACGATCAGCTCGGAGACGCCGTTGCCGATGAAGACGTTCTCGACGTCCGTCTCCACGCCCAGGGTCTGGTAGTGCATCATCACCGCGCGGCGGGCCGCGAGCAAGCCCTTCGCGTCCCCGTAGCCGTGCGCGTCGCCGAGGTTGCGGAGCATGTCCTCGAGGATCTCGGGCGGGCACTCGAAGCCGAACGCGGCCGGGTTGCCGGTGTTGAGCTTGAGGATGCGGTGGCCCGCTGCCTCCAGACGCATCGCCTCCTCGAGCACCGGGCCCCGGATCTCGTAACAGACATTGGCGAGCTTCGTCGACTGGATCACCTGCATATCCGTGAGCTTACGGCCGGGTATGGCAGGGCGCTTCGTGTTTTCGGACACGTGGGGCGGCGCGGGCGGCCGCTTCCGGGGCGTAGTCGCGGGTGGGCGCGGTGCCCCGCGCCCGGCCCGGCCGTCCGGGACGGTTACGCCGTCCTGCGGACCGACCGCCCCGCGAGCACATCCGTGCGGCGCCCGTCCTCCATCACGAACTTCCCGTCGATCAGGACGTGCGGGATGCCCACGGGGAGCGTGCGCGGCGCCTCGAACGTCGAGCCCGCCGCGACCGTCTCGGGGTCGAAGAGGACCAGGTCGGCGCGGTAGCCCTCGCGGACCAGGCCGCGGTCGGCCAGGCGCAGCCGGGCCGCGGGACGCGACGTGAGGTGGGCGACCGTCTCCTCCAGCGACATGATCCCGAGCTCGCGCGCGTAGCGGCCCAGGTAGTGCGGGAACGTGCCGTACGCGCGCGGGTGCGGCTTGAAGCCCTGGAGGATGCCGTCGCTGCCGCCCGTGTGCACCGGGTGCTGCATGATCGCCCGGACGTTCTCCTCGTGGCCGACGTGCTGGAGGATCGTCGAGCCCAGCCTGTCGTCGATGAGCAGACGGCGCGCGGTCACCCACGGCGCCTCGCCGCGCAGGTCGGCCGACTCCTGGACCGTCTTGCCGACGCAGGACGCGAGCCCCGGGCCGGACACACCGGAGATCTCGATCGCGTCCCACTCGATGGGCACACCGTGGCAGCCGTCCGCCCCGATGACCTCCATGTGGTGCCGGATCTTCTCGGCGGTCGCGTCGTCCTGCAGCCGCTTCATGATCTCGTCGGGGCCGCCCTCGCTCGCCCAGCTCGGCAGCATCGCGACGAGCGTCGTGCTGCCCGGCGTGTACGGGTAGGTGTCGAGCGAGATGTCGGCGCCGTCGGCGAGCGCCGCGTCGAGCAGGGAGATCAGGTCGGGCGCCTTGCCCTTGTTCACCCCGAAGTTCATGGTGGCGTGCGCGAGATGGAGCGGGCAGCCCGCCTCGCGGGTGAGTTCCACCATCTCCCGGTACGCGTCGAGCGCCCCGGCGCCGTACGAGCGGTGGTGCGGACAGTAGTAGCCGTCGTACGAGGCCACGACCCGGCACAGCTCGGTGAGTTCGGCGTCCTTCGCGTACATGCCCGGCGTGTAGGTGAGGCCGGACGACATGCCGACGGCGCCCTGCTCCATGCCCTCGGCGACGAGCTGCCGCATGCGGTCGAGCTCCTCGGGCGTCGCGTCGCGGTCGCCCCAGCCCACCGCGTACATCCGTACGGTGCCCTGTGGGATCAGGTACGCGGCATTGACCGCGATGCCGCGGTCCAGGCGGTCCAGGTACTCGCCGACCGTGCGCCAGTCGAAGTCGATGTCGCTGCCGTCACCGTTCCAGCCGGTGATCGCGCGGCGGACCTCGGCGAGCGTGCGGTCGTCGACCGGCGCGTACGAGAGGCCGTCCTGGCCGAGGACTTCGAGCGTGACGCCCTGCGCGGCCTTCGCGCTGTGGTCCGGGTCGCGCAGCAGCGCCAGGTCACTGTGGGCGTGCATGTCGATGAAGCCGGGGGACAGGGCGAGGCCTGACGCTTCCAGCGTTCTCCGGGCCGAGGGACGGGGGCCGCCGTCGCCCTCCCGGTGGATCGTGGTGACGCGGCCGTCCTGGACGCCGACGTCGGCCCGGTAGGAGGCGCCTCCGGTGCCGTCGATGACGCGCGCGTCGCGGATGACCAGGTCCATGGGGGTGCCTCTCTTGGGCGCGGGTGTTCGGGTGCGGGTGCGTCGGGGCTGGTCGCGCAGTTCCCCGCGCCCCTGAGATGCGCACTTCGTGCGGCATCTCATCGGGGAAGGCTGCGCGCGGCGCATGCCTTCAGGGGCGCGGGGCAGCGCCCATCAGCGGCTCCGCCGCGGGGGCACGACCAGTCCCCACGGAGCCGCGGAAGACCTAGAAGAACGTCCGGACGTAGTCCACAACCGTGCCGTCCGCCTCGACGAGAGGAATCAGCGGCCACTTGTCGAACGACGTGCACGGGTGCGACAGGCCCATACCGAGCCAGTCGCCCACCGCCAGGTCCTCGCCCCCGTCCGTGCGCACCCAGCCGTGCTGGTCGGAAAGCCCCGTCACCGTCACGCCGGTGGCCTCGCGCACCTCGCCCGTACGGGCGTCCCGCACGACCTGCGCCTCGGGCAGATCAAGGTCGTACGCCGCGTCGCGCTTGCCCGCGTTCGTGAATGCCTGCGTCGGCGTCGGGCGCGAGACGACCTGCGCCCACAGCCGGAACGCCGGGTGCAGCGCGCCCTCTTCGGGGACCCGGTTGAACGGCGTGAGGTGCTTGTAGTGGCCGTCGTCGTGCGACACGTACGCGCCCGAGCGCAGCAACTTCATTACGGGCGCGGAGAGTTCGGGCAGCTCGGCGAACACCTCCGCCACCGTGTCGAACCAGGCGCTGCCGCCCGCGCTGACCACGATCTCGTCCAGGTCCGCGAAGCGGCTCGCCTTGTCGAAGTCGACGAGCAGCCCGGTGAGCCGGCGCAGCCACGCCCCGACCTTCTCGGGCGACGCGTCGGGCACCTCGCCCTCGTAACCGGCGACGCCGACCAGGCGCAGCGTGTCCGCCGCCGCGACGGCGTTCGCGAGGTCGAAGCACTCGGCCTCGGTCCGCACGCCCGTGCGCGCGCCCTCGCCCGCGCCCAGCTCCACGACCACGTCGACCGGCCGCGTGGCCCCGGCCTCGGCGAGGGCGGCGTCCATCAGCTCGACGCCGCGCACCGAGTCGACGTAACAGATGAAGCGGAAGTCGGGGTCGCGGTCGAGTTCGCCCGCGAGCCAGTGCAGGGCGGCCGGGTCGACGAGCTCGTTCGCGAGGAAGATCCGCTCGATGCCGAAGGCACGGGCGACCCGCACCTGGTGCGGGACGGCGAGGGTGATGCCCCACGCGCCGCGCTCGATCTGGCGATGGAAGAGCTGCGGCGCCATCGAGGTCTTGCCGTGCGGCGCGAAGGCCAGGCCGTGGCGAGTGGCGTATGTCTCCATGAGCGCGAGGTTGTGCTCGAGGCGCTCGGCGGAGAGTGCGAGGACCGGGGTCGTGAAGCCGCCGGTGAAGAGGTTGCGGCGCTCGGCCGCGAGCTCGCCGACGGTCAGGCCTTCCGCGTCCGGGGGCAGCCCCTTGAAGCGGTGGTCGACCCGCTCGAGATCCAGATCCCTGAGACGGGCTACGGCGTTGACGGCGCTGTCGGCGGCCATGGAGCCTCCTCGTAAGAAGGCCGTTGCAAATGTTGCAACGGTCATTGCGTATGTCGCTTACTGCTGTCTAACATCCGAGCCAACGCCGGGTCAACGGAGCCGTTGACCCCTCCTGCATGAGCCCAGATCCCACGAGGAGCCCGAACCACCGTGACCGTCACCGGACCCGCCGCCCCCGCGCACCACGCACCCGTGGATGTCGTCACGCTCGGCGAGTCCATGGTCACCTTCGTGCCCTCCGTACCCGGACGCCTCGCCGACGTACCGTCCTTCGACCGCGGCATCGGCGGAGCCGAGTCCAACGTGGCGTGCGTGCTCGCCGCCGCCGGACACACCGTCCGCTGGGTCAGCCGCGTCGGCGCCGACGGCTTCGGCGACCACCTGGTCGAGGCGATCGGCGCGTACGGCGTCGACACCTCCGCCGTACGCCGCGACCCCGCCCGCCCCACCGGCATCTACTTCCGCACGGCCGGCGACCGCGCGACCGACGCCCACGAAGTCGCCTACTACCGCGCCGGATCCGCCGCCTCCGCGATGACCAGCCAGAACATGGACCTGGCCGCGATCCGCTCCGGCCGCGTCCTGCACCTGTCCGGGATCACGCCCGCGCTCTCCGCCGGCTGCCTCGACCTCACCGCCGACCTCACCGCCCGCACCCCCGCCGGCCGGCCCCTCGTCTCCTTCGACGTCAACCACCGCCCCGGCCTGTGGTCCCACCCCGACGACGCCCGCGTCCTGCTCGACCTGGCCCGCGGCGCCGACCTCGTCTTCGTCGGCGAGGACGAGGCCGAGGACGCCTGGGGCATCACCGGCGGCCCCGACGCGATCCGCGCCGCCCTTCCCGAACCCGCGACGCTCGTCGTCAAGCGCGGCGCCGACGGCGCGGTCGCCTACGACGAACATGGCGTACGCCACACCGAGCCCGCCCCCCGCGTGGACGTCGTCGCCGCGGTCGGCGCCGGCGACGCCTTCGCCGCCGGTTACCTCTCCGGCGCCCTGCGCGGCCTCCCCGTACCCGCCCGGCTGCGCCACGGCCACCTCATGGCCGCCGCCGCCCTCACCACTCCCGGCGACCTCGCCGCGCCCCCGAGCCGCGCCCACGCCGACCGCCTCGCCGACCTCGACGACGCCTCCTGGGGGACACTGCACCTCGGCCCCGGCTGGACCGCCGACAGGGCCGCGGAGGAGGTACGTACGCCATGAGCCAGACAGTCGACCGAGCGCTGAGCATCCTGCCGCTGCTCGCCGAGGGCCCCGCGGACCTGGGCCAGGTCGCCGACCGCCTCGGCGTCCACAAGTCCACGGCACTGCGCCTGCTGCGGACCCTCCACGAACACGGCCTGGTCTACCGCCAGTCCGACCAGCGCTACCGCCTCGGCGCGCGCCTGTTCGCCCTCGCCCAGGAAGCCGTCGAGAACCTCGACGTCCGTGAGATCGCCCACCCCCACCTCACCGCGCTCAACGAGAAGTGCGGCCACACGGTCCACCTCGCCGTGTACGAGGAGAACGAGGTCCTCTACATCGACAAGGTGGAGAGCCGCTACCCGGTCCGCATGTACTCGCGCATCGGCAAGCCGGTGGCCATCACGGTCGCCGCCGTCGCCAAGCTCCTCCTCGCCGACCTCTCCGAAGCCGAGCGCCGCGCCATCGCCGAGAAGCTCGACTACCCCACGTACACGGCCCGTTCGACCCCGAACGCCGGCGCCTTCCTCAAGGAACTCGCCGTCGTCCGCGAACAGGGCTGGGCCACCGACCTCGGCGGCCACGAGGAGTCCATCAACTGCGTCGGAGCGCCCATCCGGGGTGCGGACGGCCGCGTCGTCGCCGCCATGTCGGTCTCCGCACCGAACGTGGTCGTCACGGCCGAGGAACTCCTCACCCTGCTCCCGCTGGTCCGCCGTACGGCCGACGCGATCAGCCGGGAGTACTCCGGAGCCGTACCCGGCTCCAAAGAGGCCACCACCAAGGCCGCCAGCAAAGAAGCCCCCACCAAGGAAGCCACCTCACGATGACCGAGAAGACCGCGCTCACCCCCGCCACGCACACGACCCCTCCCGCGAAGTTCTCGCACGGCGTCAAGAAGGGCAACATCCTTCAGGTCGCGGGCCAGGTCGGCTTCCTGCCGGCCGTGGAGGGCCAGGCCCCCACCCCCGCGGGCCCGACCCTGCGCGAGCAGACCCTCCAGACCTTCGCCAACGTCAAGGCGATCCTCGAAGAGGGCGGCGCCACCTGGGACGACGTCATGATGATGCGCGTCTACCTCACCGACGTCGACCACTTCGCCGAGATGAACGCGATCTACAACGCGTACTTCGAGGAGCAGGGCCTCAAGGCCCCGGCCTCCGCCCGCACCACCGTCTACGTCGGTCTCCCCAAGGGTCTCCTCATCGAGATCGACGCGCTCGCCGTCCTGAGCTGACGCCTTCGCAACACCCGTAACCCGTAAGTCATCGCGGTGCGGCGCCTGTCCCCGAGGCGCCGCACCGCGATCCCCCCTGCCCTGAAAGCCGCATGGAATTACGAGGTCCCCCCTCATGTCCCTCCTGCCTCTCGCCGCGACCGCCCCCGCCCCCGCGCCACCTCATACCGGCGGTCTCCTGACGTTCATCGGCGGCACCGCGGGCCTGCTCACCTGCGCTGCGCTCGGCATCGCCCTTCTGCTCTTCCTGATCATCAAGGTCAGGCTCCAGCCCTTCCTGGCCCTCCTGACGGTCTCCATAGCCGTCGGCCTCGCGGCCGGCCTCTCCGTCACCGAGCTGTTCGGCACAGTCCAGAAGTCCGACGCCGTCTCCCTCATCGAGTCCGGCATGGGCGGCACCCTCGGCCATGTGGCGATCATCATCGGACTCGGCACCATGCTCGGCGCGGTGCTCGAAGTCTCCGGCGGCGCCGAGGTGTTGGCGTCCCGCCTCCTGAACCTCTTCGGCGAGAAGCGCGCCCCCCTCGCCATGGGCCTCACCGGCCTCATCTTCGGTATCCCGGTCTTCTTCGACGTCGGCATCTTCGTCCTCGCGCCGATCGTCTACGCGGCCGCCAAGCGCGGCGGCAAGTCGATCGTCCTCTACGCCATGCCGCTGCTCGCCGGCCTGTCGATGACCCACGCGTTCCTGCCCCCGCACCCCGGCCCCGTCGCGGCCGCCGGGCTGCTCCACGTGCAGCTCGGCTGGGTCATCCTCATGGGCATCATCTGCGGCATCCCCGCGGTGCTCGCCGCCTGGGCCTGGTCCGCGTGGATCGGCAAGCGCATCTTCGTGCCCGTCCCGCAGGACATGGTCGAGGCCGCCGACGAGGCCAAGGCCGCGCTCGTCGAGGAGCAGCGCAAGGCCGGCGTGAAGCCGACCGAGAAGCCGGTCCCGCTCGGCACCGTCCTGGCGATCATCGGCACCCCGCTCGTCCTGATCCTCCTGGCCACGTTCTCCTCGATCGCCCTCGACCCCTCCACGGTCCGCTCGGTCATCGAGTTCTTCGGCCACCCCTTCGTCGCCCTGACGATCGCCCTGCTCCTGGCCTACTACCTGCTGGGCATCCGCCGCGGCTGGTCCCGCAAGTCCCTGGAGACGGTGTCCACGGCTTCCCTGAAGCCGGTCGCCAACATCCTCCTGGTGGTCGGCGCGGGCGGCATCTTCGGCGCGGTCCTCAAGGGCAGCGGCGTCGCCCAGGCCCTCTCCGACACGTTCAACAACGTGGGCCTGCCCGTCCTCGTCCTCGCCTACCTGATCTCCCTGGTCCTGCGCGTCGCCCAGGGCTCGGCCACGGTCGCGATCGTCACGACGGCCGGCATCGTCCTGCCCCTCATCGAGGCGGGCCACTACTCCCAGCCCTTCACGGCCCTCGTCATCATGGCCATCTCGGCGGGCTCCATCTTCGCCTCGCACGTCAACGACGGCGGCTTCTGGATGGTCGCGAAGTACTTCGGCATCTCGGAACGCGACACGCTCAAGACGTGGACGGTCCTGGAGTCGGTCCTGTCCGTCGCGGGATTCGCGGTGGCGGCGGTGATCAGCCTCTTCGTCTAGGACACGGGGCCGTGTGCCTTCGTCCAGGACGCGGACCGCGCACCGACTGCTGAGGCGTCGGGCCGGCGGAGCACTCCTCCGCCGGCCCGACGCCTCACTGCTTGAGGCCCGCGAGCCCGGAACAGTCGTAACCCCCCGAGGGATCAGGCGCGTACACCCAGTAGAGCGCCACGACCTGAACGCACAGCAACAACAGGCCGAGAACCGCGCACACCATGACCGGCCACGCACACCCACGCCCCCGGACCGCGCCCGCACACGTCACCAGCGCGGCCACACTGCAGAGGGGCGCCGCCCACGCGGTCACGTACATCCGCGCCGAGGGCCCCAGGTACCTGCAGTGCCGGAACGTGTCCCCGTCGAAGGACACATGGGCGGCAAGCAGCGCGGCCGACGCGACGGTCAGCACGACGACGCCGACAAGCAGGCCGTTGCGACGGCGGGACGGGGCGGTGAGGTTCATCGTTTCCATCACCACCAGTCAGCTATCCATTTGTTCCGCGTGCTTGGCTTGGGCACTGTTGTCGCCGAACTCACCGGCACACAGGGGGCGGCGCGCAGTGAAGACGACCGGCAGACGCCAGGCGGCGGCGGACGGGCTCACCCGGACCGGCGATTCCCCGAGCCTCTGGCGGACCCCCGCCTTCCGCTCCCTGTTCGGCGCGAGCGTGCTGAGTCAGATCGGCACGAACGTCAGCTACGTCGCCGTACCGCTCCTCGCCGTCACCGAACTCCACGCGAGCCCCGGCCAGATCGGCGCCCTCGCCACCCTCAGCACCGCCGCCTTCCTGCTGATCGGCCTCCCCTCCGGGGCCTGGGTCGACCGGATGCGCCAGCGCCGCGTCCTGATCGTCGCGGACCTCGTACGCGGCCTGCTCTTCGCCTCGGTCCCGCTCGCCTGGTGGCTCGACGCCCTCACCCTCGGGCAGCTCTACGCGGTCGTCCTGCCCAACGGCTGCGCCACCGTCTTCTTCGACGTCGGCTCGCACAGCGTGGTGCCCCAACTTGTCGGCAAGGACCACCTCGTCCAGGCCAACGCCGCCTTCGTCACCCTCGAAGGCCTCACCGGAATCGGCGGGCGGAGCGCCGGCGGCGGCCTGGTCCAACTCCTCACCGCACCCGTCGCTCTGGCGGTCGCGGCGGCGAGCTATCTCGCCTCGGCCCTGGGCCTGACCCCGATCGGCCGCGGCCCCGCGCCGCCCACGCTCTCCGTACGCGTCCGGCTGCACACCCAGATCGCCCAGGGCCTGCGTCACGTCGTCGGCAACAGCGAACTGCGCGCCCTCGCGCTCAACGGCTCACTGATCAACTTCGGCTCCACGGTCATCAACACGATGCTGCCCCTGCTCTTCGTCCGCCAACTCGGCCTCCCGGCAAGCGCGCTGGGCCTCTTCTGGGCGGCGGGCGGCGCCGGAGTCCTCCTCGGCGCCCGCTGCGCCCGCCCGGTCGCCGCCCGCCTCGGCCTCGGCCGCACCCTCGGCTCGGCGGGCCTGTGGCTGGCGCCGGCGGGCCTGCTCGTGCCGCTCATCGACCGGGGACCGTGGCTGCTCGTGGCGGGCGCGGGCTGGTTCGTCTCGGCCGTGCGTACGGGCATGACCAACGTCCTCGGCGTGAGCCTGCGCCAGCGCATGACCGATGACAGCCTGCTCGGCCGCATGAACGCCACTTTCCGCTTCATGTTCATGGGGGCGCTCGCGATCGGTTCGGCCCTCTCCGGCGTCCTCACGGAACTGACGTCGCTCCGCACGACACTCTGGGTGGGCGGCGCGTGCCTCGCCCTGGCTTTCCTGCCGGTCTGCTTCTCCCCGGTGCGGCGACGCACGGATCTTCCGCAGGGCTGAGGGTCCCGCCCCACAGGCTCGTCCGCCATACTTCGCTCCGTGGAGCAGCGCATAGACACTCAGAAGGTCACGCCCGTAGACGCCGCCGGAGCCGACCCGGCCTCCGTCCCCGGCCTCACGCCCCCGCGCCAGGCCCCGGAGACGGAGGAGAAGGCTCTGTCCCTGGAGAAGACGGAGTCGACGGAACCGGCGGAGGAGCTGGACACGGAGCCGGAACCGGAGCCCGCCGAGGACGTGGCCGACGCCCCGACCGACGCCCCGTCCGCCGACGCGGCCGGCCCGGACTTCACCGCCTCCGACCGCCGCGGCTCGATCACCGCGGACGCGACCGGCGTACGCCTCCAACTCGACGACCAGGAGGCCGAGTTCCACTGGGACGAGATCGGTGCGGTCGAGGTCGGCACGTCCCGGCGCCGCCTCACCGTCACGGTCCACACCCCGGACAGCCGCTGGTACCCGAACGACGTGGAGGCCCCGAACAAGGCGCGGGCCCAGGAGTGGGCGGACGAGCTCGACAAGGTCCTGGACGCGTACTTCGAGGACTGACCGGCACATCTTCCTCGTCGGCTTCTTCGCCACGTCGTTCACGTCCCTCATCGGCGTGTGGCACCGGGTGAGCCTGATGTTCGCGGACTTCGCGGAGCGCCACCGCCGCGCTCGCGTCCGCGCGGCCCGGGTGTCGGTGACGGGGGAGGACGTGGCGACGGGCGAACGCGAGAAGGGCTGGCCGTTCCGCGCCTACCTGCTCTGGTTCACTTTCCCCCGATCGTCCTCCTCTTCCAGGGGCAGCCATTCCGCCTGTCATCCTCTACGGCGTACTGGGCGCGGCCTTCATGCCCTTCCTGGCCCTGACCCTGGTCTGGCCTCCTCAACTCCGCCCGCACGCCCCGAGAATGGCGCAACAGCTGGCTGAGCAACGGAATGCTGACGGTGGCGGGCCTGCTCTTCGTAGTCCTGCGCGCCCAACAAATCCGGGACCAGCCTTGGGCGGACTTCTTCTGACGAGCGTTCGCTAGGCTCCCGCGTCATGCCGAACATACGTGCATCGCAGCGTGACGCCGACCGGTTGTGGGGAGTCTTCGGGGTTGCCCTCGGGGCCACGTTCGTCGTGTGGACGGTGTCCTGGCTCGTCACCGGGATCTCCGAGCAGGACGAGCGGTGCGCCCAGGGAATGGTCGGCCCGGGTGGCAATTTCCGCCTGGAGGAGAGCAGCTTCCCGCCCGACGTGAGCTGCGTGTACGAGGACGGCACGACCCTCTCCAGCGCCGGCGCCCTCGTCTGGATCTTCTGGGCGGCGGTCGTGGTCCTGACCGTGTCGGGCCTGGGCGCACTCGCCCTGGAACTCGCCGGCGTCCGCGGCGCGAAGGCGGCGTCCCGCCTGAGCAAGCTGGCGATCACCGGCGCCGCCGCACTCGCCGCGGTCTACGCTCTCGCGTTCCTCGTCACGGGCTCCCCGAAGAGCGACCCCCTCCAGACCTGCTCGGCCTTCACCACGGGCATCTACGAACGGGCACAGTCGGTCCACCGCACACCGTTCCCCGCCCAGACGACGTGCGTCTACGCGGACGGCAAGACGTATGACCTGGTCCCGGGCTGGATGGGGACCCTGGAATGGACGCTGCTGGCGGCGACGTCCGTGTGCGCGGCGGGGGCGGTACGGGCGGGCCGGTACGCGGATAGGGACACGGGCGCAGGCGTCACTCCGCGAGTGACGGAGCCGGATCAGAGCAGGTGATCGGCTTCGCCGGCCTTGATGCCCAAGATGAGCGCGCGGAGCGCTTCGCGGGAGTCGGTGAGATACGTTTCTTCGTCTCCGGCGAGGGAGATGTAGGCGTTGCCGTCGGCGTCGGTACCGAGGCGGAAGCAGTTGGCGCCCTCGCCGCAGAAGGGGTCTTCCCAGGTGATCGTCGGCACGGTGACTTCTCCTAGACGAGGTCGTCGGCGAGCGTTCGGATGAGATCACGGGACGCCTCGGGCGGCAAGGCCACCGCCTCCAGCGCGCGGAACTGAGCACGGTACTTGTGCAACTGCATCGCGGAGTCGATGAATTCCGGCCCGTGGGTGGCATCGAGTTCCACCGTGTCGAGATCGGCCACTGGCCCCTCGGCGTATACGACCGACTGCCCCGCCCCGGGGAAGCCGCCGGCCTTGAACGGCACTACCCGTACGGACACGTCGGGGCGTTCGCCCACGCTCAGGATGTGCTCCAGCTGAAGCCTGGTGACGTCGGGGCCGCCGAACTGCATACGGAGCGCTGCCTCGTGCATGGTGAGCTCGAGCCGGGGCGGATCGGCTCTGTCCAGGACTTGCTGGCGCTCCATTCGGTGAGCGACCCGTACGGCGATGGCGTGCTCGGGCAGGCGCGGAATGACATGTTCGAAGACGGCCCGCGCGTGTTCCTCGGTCTGGATCAGCCCCGGCAGGTGAACGGTGAGGGCGATGCGGAGCTTGCGTGCGTGCCACTCCAGCTCCGCGATGTCCAGGAATCCGGCGGGTAGTTGGGGCCGGTAAGCCTCCCACCACCCTTTGACCCGCTCGCCCGCCATGTCCGCGAGTGCGTCCACGAGCCTCCGGTCCGCACAGCCGTAGTTGGCCGCGAGTGTGCGGACGCGCTCGGGGCTGATGCCGGACCGTCCGGACTCCATGTTGGGCACATTGGTGCGGGGGACGCCGAGAAGGCCGGCGGCGAACTCAGTCGTCATCCCGGCGGCGGTCCGCATCTTGCGCAACTCCGCCCCGAGGCGCCGCTGACGTTCGGTCGGTGTGCTTCTCGGCGGCATGAGACCTCCAGTGACGGCGATGGGGACAGTCTGCCTCGGGGCTCGGACGGGTGAATGCCCCCATGGCCGTAGTACATGTACTCCAGTCGCGCTACAGTAAGTAACGCACAAGCTACACACGGCAGTTGGCAGTGCATCGCGCGAGCCTGCCCGCACGCTTCCTCCCTGGAAGGGTCGGGTTCGCGTCAGGGAGACGAGCCACCGACTGTTGCCCACTCCACCCCACAAGGGAGTTCGCCATGCCGGTCACCCTTTCCGCCTGCCCCGCGCACGCGGACCGCACGGCCCCCACGCCCGAGAACCTCACGTACAGCCTCACCCTCCCCTCCACGCTCACATCACCCGCGATGGCCCGCGCAGCAACCCGGACGTTGCTCGCGGCGCACGGACTGCGCGACATCCTGGACGCGGCTCTCCAGGCAATCGCCGAACTGACGGCAACGGCCTGCCAGATCACCGCCTCGTCCGAGGTCTACGTATCGCTGCGCTATCGCGAGGACGCGCTGCGCCTGATCACGTACGACAGTCACCCGCGCCACACGAATGCCCGGGTCGCGGCGGCCTGCGAGGCCCGGCGCAGGGCGGCGCTGCGCCTGCTGGCCTGCGTCACCCGTACCTGCGGGGGCGACTGGGGATTCGGTCCGGCACGTGAACCGGGAGGCGGTACGCGCATGTGGGCGACGTTGCCGCGTACGAGCACGGCGTCGGCGTACGGCGGGCCGGGTCCGGTCAGTCCGCGATGAACATCTGGGCGGCGTGCCAGGAGAGGACACCCTGCACTCCCTGGGTGGTGATGGTCAGGTCCATGCGCCCGTCCCACCGTTGCTCGCCTATGCGGCTTCCCTCGAGATGATTCAGGCTGACGGTCTCGATCTTCTTGGTGGGCGTGCAGTACATGTCCCGGCGCAGAGCCTTCGCGCCGACTGCGTGGACGGTGAATTTGCCCGAACCGGCGCAGGCGAAGGTCAGTGAATACGTGCGGCCCTCGAGCATCGTGGCTTTCTCGGGGGACTGGTCGAGATCGCGGATACGGATGGTGGCGTGGCCGCCGTTGCGCAGGCCGAACTGGTGGGCGCCGGAGACTCCGTTGCCGTTGCGCTGATTGAAGGTGGCGGTCCCGCCCTCACGCGCGACGGCGGCATGGGCGGCCCCGGCCCACAGCTTGAAGGCGGCCGGTGACGCGGCCTCGGCCTCCCGAGCGCCGCTCGGCCCAAGAACACCCCACAGCCCGGCCCCGACAACGACGGCACCCAACGCAACCCCGCCGACAACCTTCTTCACAACCAACCCCCACCCTCGCGCGCCCGCACGGCGCGCAGGCGTGACGCGATTCTGCCGGAACGCCCGAAACCCCCGCCCCACCAGGCGCTACAAGGTCACGTCAGCGAGTGAACTGCTGCTCCCGGATTCCCACAACGAATCGAGACGGCGCAGGAACGCGGGGAAGTCCGTGACCAGCGCTCTTCGTTCGTCACGTGACAGGTGGTCCAACGGATCGTCGAACCGCAGGCCGTCGGCATCCGGACAATTAGCTCGATTGTCGTTTACTTCATATGTGTGAGTGACGACCCAATAGTCGTCTTCCTCAACAGTGACTGCGCAAAAATCTCTGCCGTTCAACGACAGGGCAAGGAATTCAGGTCTGCCGATTGCTTCGCAAATGCGCGATGGCAGTCTTGAGGTGAGGGAGTCTTGGACGCGGAACCATCCATCCCTCATGCTTCCCTTTCCCCATAGAATAATTAGGAACTCTCCAGGACGCGGCGTGATCAGCGGCTTGGCGATGGTGTCCCAGAGCGTATCCAGCGTATCCAGCGTGTTCATCGAGTTCGCATCTTTAATGTCGACCGTAGCGGTGGGGCGGACGTTTCCTCTCGTCGCTGCGAGGATGGCGGTGTTCGGGTCGCGGGCCTCCTCTGGGAGTGGCTTCCTTGTGATAATGAGACCGCAACTCGCAATCGTCGACTCCCAATCGATCTTGCCGTTCTGATCGATCCGATGCTTCCCTGTCATGACCTCCATCCGTCTCTGGCCTCCAGGCAGTCGATCAACGCGACCGCCGAAGTTCAGCGACTGCAGAGCCACCGGTCAACGGGCTCCAAGTCGCGAGCGGGGCTCAGTGCCGGTTTCGTTCCGATGTTCTCAAATGAACTCTCGTTGATCAAAAGTACTGCGAATCATCGAAGGGGTTCGAGATGTTCCCCCAATGGAAGTTATATGAATGGCGGGAGGGGTTGAATTCGGCACGCAGGCCGACATCTTGGAGCGGGAACTGCGTTCGAAGCCATCCGTCCATGGCCAGAGCTGAAACCTCGGACCGGAAGCTTGCCATCGGAAATGTGAGAGCCGTAACCTTGATGACCAAATCTCCCGGATGGATTCGGTTCAAAGCGTCAGCGTGCGCGGATAGTCCGAATGAAAGCCATGCGGAGTCACGCCAGTTAATATCTACCGGCGGGGTCAGCCATAGATTTCGGTCAATCTGCAGCCGATACGTGCCGGGGAGGGGATCGCTCAAATTTTCGGCCGTAAGATCTGCTGCAAGCCCTCCCATCGGACTGCGCAGGCGGTACTTGTACGTATGTTCCATGTCGTCAGTCCCCAAAGTTCAATAGATGGAAAATCCTCTTGTTGAATACATTCTCCGGACCCATTCCTGTTGGGGCGCGAATGTAGTCGAAGTCATGCGGCAGTCCGTCTCCCCATAGCCTACTATGGGCATTCGCGAAATTCTCCGCAGCTTGTTCGTTGAGCTTGAAGAGGTCAATCTTCTTCAGGCTCGAGAAGTCGTGATCGCTGATCTTGAATGTCATTACCTCCACTTCTGCCCCCCGTGACCTGAGGCGTTCTGCGTATCTTTCTGCTTCTGCTCTTGTTTCCCACGAGTAGACTCCCTCTCCGTAGTGGCCCCGATTTTCTGCATCAGGCCAAGGCGTACCGTCTCTCTTGAGGCGGGCAGCGTTCTGAGGGTCCTGGACGGTGTGGAATTCGTGGTAGTCCGGAGCCAGCCCTAGAGGGTCGGTCCAGGTGTGCGGATTGTCGATATAGGCGGCAGGGTTTGGTGCCGGTGTGAGGCCGAGCGGATCGGCACTGAGGTACCGCGCCGTCTCCGGGTCGTAATGCCGGAAGTAGTTGTAATGCAGCCCCGTCTCCGGGTCGAAGTACTGGCCCGGGAAGCGGAGGGGCGTGTACGTCGTGCTGTCGGCCGACCAGGCCGTCGTGCCCCACAACGTGCTCCGCGTTCGCCATGCGATCTCGCCCTGTTCGTCCACGAGTTCGCTCGGGGTGCCGACCAGGTCGGTGATGATCGCGAAGAAGCGGGAGTCGATCTCCGACTGGGGTGCGTCCGCGCCCGCCGCGCTGATGCGCTCGGTCTGGGCAATGGGGCGTAGACCCTGGTGGTCCCACGTGAGCGTGACCGGGTTCGGCAATTCCGGTGACGCCGTCGTCTGTTCGCAGAGCGTCGTGCCGTCCCACGTGAAGTCCACCCGTTCGACGACCGTCTCGCCGTCGGCAGCCAGTCGGAGTTTCGCCGTGCGGCGGCCCAGCGGGTCGTAGGTGTAACGCCAGCGCGTGCCGTCGGGAGTGACGGTCGAGGTGAGGCGGTCCTCCGCGTCCCACTCGTAGCGCCACGTGTCCGGTTTGCGGGACAGGCGGGTCTTCTGGCGGAGCGTGACGCGGCCGAGCGCGTCGTGTTCGTAGCGGACCCCGCCGGCGCGGGTGATGCGCGTGCCCGTGTAGGTGCGGGGGCCTGTCGCTTCGTGACCGGGGTGATCGGCCGGCCACGAAGCCGCCGTCTGGTTGCCCGCCTCGTCGTAGGCGTACGACTCGGTCCAGTTCGCAGCGTGCACGGCCGTGACGCGACCCGCATCGTTCACGTCGAAGCGGCGGGTGCCGGCGAGCTGGTCGTCGATACCGATCAGGTTTCCGTCGGCCCGGTAGGTGTAGGTGCGGGACTGGATGGGGCGGAGGCGGTCGGTGTCGGGTGCCGTGACCGACTGAACGGCGAGGCGGCCCAGTTCGTCGAAGGCGTTGGCGACGGTGAGGGAATCGCCGATGTGGCGGGCGAGTTCGCGGCCCGCCGGGTCGTACGCGAAGTCGATGGTGCGGCCCGACATCGTCACCTGGCTGCGGTTGCCGACCGCGTCGTACGTCCATGAGCTCGTTGCGCCCGTGGGCGTCGTGCGAGCGGTGCGGCGGCCCTGCTCGTCGTACGCGTACGTGAGTACGCGGCCGTTGACCGTCTCCGATCTGAGCCTGCCGTGACGGTCCCGGAGGAGCGTGAGCGTCGCGTCCGGGGCGGTGGCCTGTGCGAGCTGGTCCGTCAGGTCGTACGCGTATGTCGTGACCCGGCCGTCCGCGTCCTTGCGCGTTGTCTGGCCCAGTTCGTTTCGTTCGAAGGTGATTGTCTGGCCGAGGGCGTTGGTGCGGGAGGTGAGGCGGCCCGCCGTGTCATGGGTGTACGTGAGGACGCGGTTGTCGAAGTCCGTCTCCGATATGAGACGTCCGGCCGGGTTGTACGCGTAACTCCACGTCAGGCCCTGTGGGTTGGTGACCTGAGTGAGGCGGAGTTCGTGGTCGTGGGCGAATTCGTACCGCACACCGTCCGGACCCGTCCGCGCTGTGAGCAGGTCGAAGTGTGTGTACTCGTACGACGAGAGCCCGCCCATCGCGTCCGTGTGCGTCCTGCAGTTGCCCTCGCCGTCGTAGGTCCAGGATTCGCTCGTGCCGTCAGGAGCCGTCCGGCGGGAGAGTCTGCCCTCGGCCGTCCACTCGAGGCGGGTCGTCGCGCCGAGCGGGTCGGTGATCGAGACGGGTCTGCCGAAGGCGTCCCGTTCGTACCGGGTCACCGCACCCAGTGGGTCCGCGATCGAGACGGGGAGCCCGGATCTGTCGCAGCGCACTGTCGTGATGTGACCGAGCGGGTCGGTGACCGCCGTGAGACGGCCTGCCTCGTCATAGGTGAAACACGTCGTCTGCCCGGAAGGGCCGGTCACCGCCGTGCGGTTGCCGCGCTCGTCGTACGTCTGGCGGTGAACCGTACCGTCGGGACCGGTCACCTTGACCGGCAGCCCGTGATCGTCGTATTGGGCCTTCGTCTCGCGGCCGTCAGGGCGGACGGCGCGGACCAGGTTCCCCGCCTCGTCGTAGCGGAAGGACGTCGTGTGGCCGAGCGGGTCCGTCTGCGACAGCAGGCGGTTGTACCGGTCGCGCTCATAGCGGGTTGTCGCGCCGAGCGGATCCGTCTCCGCGATCACCTGCCAGGTCTCGTTGATCAGAAACCGACGTGTGTGGCCCTCGCCGGTCGTCGTGGTGGTCAGTCGCAGGCCGGTTTCCGGGTCCGGCCCGGCGTACGCGAGCCGCAGGCTCATATGGCCCTCGGAACCGCCCTCTGCCACGCACCGGTCCTGGTCGTCGTACTCGTACGTGTACGACCGGTCGTTCGTGTCCGTCCAGGAAATGACCCGGCCTTCGTCGTCGTACGTGAACCGCAGGGGCAGGCCACAGGAGTTGGTGACCTCGGTCAGGTGGCCGTCCTCGCAGTAGCCGTAGCGGATCAGTTCCTCGTCCGAACCGTCCGCCCCTGCCCCTGCCAGGTGCAGCGATGTGACCCGGCCGCCCTCGGTCGTGACCTTCAGGTGGTATCCGCCGCTGTGGATGATCCTGAGCGGCGTTCCTTCGGCGTCGTACTCGAAGGTCAGCCAGTTGCCGTTCCGGTCGTCGATCTGTTCCAGGACGGCCAGGTCGGTGCCGCGGTCGGCGAAGTGCCAGACGCGTCCCGTCACCGGGTCGGTGATCGTGTAGCCGTCGTCCACGCGGTCCAGCGGGTGGCGGGGGCCGTGGGTGGGCAGCGTGGGCAGGCCCGGCGCCGGGTGCGGGTAGGGGAGGAGCAGACCGTCGGCGGTGACGAAGACGACGCCCTCCGAGTCGATCTCCAGGCGCTGGTCGACCGTCGACGACCAGGAGGGGCCGAACCAGCGGCCCAGGTGGTAGCCGGACTCCACGCGCCGGGTGAAGAGAAGCGGCAGGGTGCCGGGCAGCGCGACATCGGTCTGGGGCAAGTACATCTTGCCCGTGGCGAGGTCGACAGGGTCGGTGTTCTTGTTCACCACCGATTCCTCGGGGCGGGTATGCTGCGCAGGGTCCTCCCCCAGCTTTTTCCGTGCTGAACGCTCTGCCGCCGACTCCGCGGCCTCCTTCGCGCCCCGCTCGACCCCGGCCCGGATCCCGCCCTTGGCGAGCCCGAGTCCCTTGCTCCCGAACAACTCCGGCAGCATCCGGCCCCCGAACTCGGAGGGGTCCTCCTTGAAGCTCTTGTACGCGTCCTTCGCCGCACGGTCGGGATGCGTGGCGGTGGACGCCAGACCGGCCAGGGTCAGGTTGACGTTCTGCACGTACGCGGCCGGGTGAGTGATGTTGTAAGGATCTTCCGGGTTGAGACCGCGGACGAAGTTCAGGATGCCCGCCGTTCCCTTGAGCGCTCCGCCCGCGACATGAGTTAGCTCGGTGGTCGTGGCTTGGACGTTGTCAGCGACGTCGGACTTGAGGCGGTCCAGCGGAGGAGGCTCGGCCGGTGCGTGGGCCAGGGCCGCCTTGACCGCCCGGGTGGCGGTGGCGCCGGCCTCGTTGCGCTGGCGGCGCGCCTCCGCGAGTTTCTCGCGCGCATGCTTGATGTCCGCCGTGCCAGGGTCTTTGAACGGATCGGGGCGAGGGCCGGGGTCCTTGTCGGCCTTGAGCGCGGCCTTATACGCGTCGACCCGGTTGTTGTACGTCTCCACGGCCTGGTCGGAGGCGTGCTTGCCCTTTTTGTAGAGGTCGATGGCATCCTGCGCCTGGCCCTGCGCCCACTTGACCGTATCGGCGTACGTGTCGAGGGCCTTGCCCGCTTTGTCGCAGGCGTCCGCCGCGTGCAGCCACTTGCCGGGGTGCATGGCGAACTTCCTCCGGAAGGTGCGCGCCGCCTCGCCGTGCCAGTGCGACGAGTCCAGGGCGCGCATGCCCCCGCCGACCTTGTCGAAGGCTTTGTGGAAGTCCTTCAGGTGGCTCGCGCTCGCGCGGATGTCGCCGGGGTTGCCGTGCACAAGCTCGTTGGCCTGCTCGGTCTCGCCGAGCTGCTGCTCGTCGACGGTCGCGCCGAGGTCGGAGGCGAGCCCGTCGCCGAGGTCCTTGACCTTGTCAGCGGCCCAGTCAGCCCCGACGTACTCGAGACCGTCGCCGAGCTTGTCGGCGCCCCACTCGACCCCCTCGCCAAGGGCCTTCTTGCCGTTGTCCCAGCCGTCCTCCAGTGCGCCAAGGCCCTTGTTCGCCCAGTCACCGATCCCCATCAGTGGGCGCCCCCGCCCTGCTGGGCAGCTGCTTCGGCCCGTTCCTCGGCGGACGGCCCGAACCTGCTGTCCAACCAGGCCTCGTACTCCTTGTCGTTCATGCCACTGATCTGCTGCGGGGTCACGGGACCTCCCACGGTCGAGGTGGCCACGTCCCGGGCAGCGTCCTTGTACCCCTGCCTGATGTTCGTGCGGGCCTCGTCGAAGGATTCCTTGCTGTAGTCCGGGTCGGCGAGGGCGTGATGTCTGCCCAGATCGCCCCAGCTCATCTTGGTGATGTCGTCCTCGGAGGCGTACGGGTTCCCCATCACCGAGTTCGCGCCGATCTTCAGTGCGCCGTCGACGTACTGGTCCGTCTCGTGCAGCGTCCCCGCCGCGAGTCCCACACCCTCGGCGAAGTTGTTGCCCTCGGCGATCAGGGAGCGCACGCCCCACTCCCAGCGCTCGCAGAACGATCCGAAGGCGGAGGTCAGGTCGGCGTGGCCCAGGGCGAGACCGGAGAGGGCCATTCCGTCAAAGCCGCGTCCGGCGCCGGCCATGCCGACCATGCCGATCTCCTTCAGCTCGGCGAGCGTCAGGGTGATGCCTTCGGTGATCTTGGCGAGCCCGCCCACCTGAAGGTCTTTTGTGCCACCGGTCACAGCTCGCCCATCTCCTCGTGCGTCTCCGAGTCCACGGCCACCCGGTCAGGTACGACTCCGGTGATCGGTGGGAGTAGCAGTTCGTCGCCCGGGCTGCCGACGTCCAGGGCCACACCGCACGGCATGTCGAGCGCCGGTGCCACGGCATCGAGAAGGCGGGCGCCCAGGACGCGGTCGAAGGCCCACTCGCGGTTGCTCTCGCCTCTCACAGTTGCGAATCGCGCCAACGACGGTTCGTCCGAGAAGGCGTAGATCCACCGGACTCCGCCGAAGTCGGCGGTGAGTGGGAGTCCGTCGTCGCTCAAGGGGAGGAGCACCGCGGTACGCCGGAACTCGCCCAGCAGGGCCCCGAATTCGTGACGAATGCCGACGACCGGATCCGCTGGTCCGGACGTGGAATGCGTCGCCGGTCCGGTCGTCTCCACATAGTCCTGAAGTGTTGACCTTGGTATGTCCCCGGCGACTGCGCCGCCCCCGTCGTCAGCCATGTCGGGCATCATCACATTCGTGTGTTGACGTATGCAACGCTGGCCCCAGCCGACACAGGCGTCGCCATCAAGCCACAGTCGGTCCACGGCACCGAAATCAGTGGGTGCTGCTGGAGGTCGTGGTCGTGGCTGCCGGTGAGGCCGTGCGGGCCGGCCGTGCGAACGAGAAACCCACCGTCGCCGGCGACGCCCGCCCCCGACACACGGCAGCGCCGCCGGGGGAGCGGCGGCGCTGCGGATTGGAGGGGGGATTGTGGGCGTTCGGGCCGGGGTGGGGGCGGTCAGAGGCCGTGTGCGTGCGGGCCCACCGACGAAGACCAGCCGTTGCCCGTCGACGCGTCCCAGTTCGTCGACCACGTCATCGCGCCGCGCAGGCCCGGGTACGTCTTCGACGGTTTGAAGGAGCCGCAGTTCGTGCCCTTTGTCAGGCAGTCCAGGGCCGCGTTGACCACGGACGGGGACACGTAGCCGCTGCCCGCCGCGCTGGTGGAGGCCGGGACTCCCAGGCCCACCTGGGACGGGGACAGGCCGCCTTCCAGCTGGATGCAGGCGAGCGCGGTCAGGAAGTCGACCGAGCCCTGGCTGTAGACCTTGCCGTCGCAGCCGAGCATCGAACCGCTGTTGTAGTACTGCATGTTGACGACAGTGAGGATGTCCTTCACGGCGAGTGCGGTCTTGAAGTACTCGGCCGACGTCGACTGCATGTCTATCGTCTGCGGGGCCATCGTCAGGACGAAGTCCGAACCCGCCTTTGACGCAAGGGACTTCAGGGCCTGCGACATGTATGTCGAATTCAGGCCGTTCTCGAGGTCGATGTCGACGCCGTTGAAGCCGTATTCCTGCATCAGCGAGTAGACCGAGTTCGCGAAGTTCGTCGCGGAATTCGAGTCATTGATGGAGACGGTGCCGTTCTGGCCGCCGATCGAGATGACGACCGACTTTCCGGCGGCCTGTTTCGCCTTGATGTCCGCCTTGAACGCGTCCTCCGTGTAGCCGCCGAGGCCGGCCGAGTCGAGCGTGAAGTCGACCGCGCCCGGCGTCGTCGTCGCGTCGGCGAAGGCCACCGCGATGATGTCGTAGTCGCCCGGTACGTCGCTGAGCTTCTGGACCGTCGCGCCGTTGTCGAAGTTCTGCCAGTAGCCGGTGACGGCGTGGGCCGGGGGTGCCGCGTCCGCCCCGGCGGGGTCCGCGGTGGCCGTCGCCGTGCCGGTGAGGGCCAGAGCGAGAGTGGTCAGCGCCGCCGCCAGGAATGAACGCTTCCGTGCTGGTTCTGTCGTCGCACGTGCCATTGCTGCCTCCGGTTCAGATGTGGGGGGAGGGGCAGTTGTCGGTTCTACAAACTGGTCCAGACCATTTGGGTTGTCAAGACCTCTGGAATTACTAGTTCCTGGTCGAGCCGCACCGGCCGCCTGGGCAACCTCCCGGTGAACACCGGGAAGTTGGGTGTTGAGCGGGCAATGCGCGGATATGGTGCTGAGACAGGAGTGCACAGAGACCGGGGGGTGTGCGAGAGTGCCGACCGCGATAGCCGTGACCAGCCCTGACCTGGTCCTCGCCGCGGCCGACCGGCATACGCCGTCCGCCGCCGTGCTCCACTCCGCCGAGGACAGGGGTGGCAGGGCGGAGCCGTACGACCTCGATCGCGCGATCGTCGAGATGCACACCCTGATCGAGCACCACGGCTATGTGATCGCCCTGTGTCCGGCTTCCGTGCCGGACCTGGTCGTTCACCGGCTGCACGCTGTGCGTTCCGTGCTGGAAAGTGACCGGATCGCCATCCTGGGACCGGAGCTCCCACCGCTCGGGCTCGCCGTACTCGTGCTCCAGCTACGGCAGTTGACCATGTGCGACTTCAGCCCGGGCGTGCTCGCCTCCGCCGCACGGCTCCTCACCCACTACATCTACGCGGGTGCCGTGCTCGGCTCCGTCGCCCGGCTCGACCGCGTCCCCGTCAGTCTCACCTCGCACGCCAAGTCGTGGGTGCCGGGAGCCCAGTTCGCCGTACTCGCCACCCCGCAGCCCGAACTCGTACGGCTCACCGGACCCGAGCCGCCCCTGCTGAGCGGACCCGCCTTCGGCACCCGCATGTATTACGCCGCCGGGCAGCAGCCCACCGACTGGATCACCGGCACGCTCGCGCCCGCCTGGCAGGTGCAGGGCGCCGTCGAGACCAGGCTGCCCGCCGAATCCGGGCGCTGGTGGGCCACCGGGAAGCCCGGAAGCCCAGGAAAGCTCGCCGAGTTCGCGGCCGCCATCCCCGACATCTCCGTGCTCTACCAGCTCGTCTCGTCCGTCCGGCGCGAGGCGTGCCACTGGTGCGGACTCGAACTCATCGGTGACCGCTGCGGCTTCTGCGCCGCGCCGCTCGCAGATCCGCCCGCCCCGGGCGCGAAGCCACCGGGCGGACGCGGCAGCGCCCTCGCACCCGCCACCGGCCTCGCTGCCGCTACTGCACTGGCCCCCGTCACCGGGCCGGCCCGCGCCGCCCTGCCACCCGCCGCCCGCCCCTGATCCCTTGATCCGCAACGAGATCCACAACGCGCTCTCCACCGAGATCCCCGACGAGATCCCCACGAGGTAGTCCGGTCCATGAACTCACGTCAGCGTCGCGGCGTCATCCTGCTGGTCATCTCGGCCCTGTGCGCCGTCGGCGCCTTCGCCGGGGTGCTCTCGGTGATCCGTGACGTGAACTCGAAGGTGGGCCCGGAAGTCGCGGCGTACCGGCTGAAGGACGATGTCGCGCCGTACAAGGAGCTGACCGCTGACCGGTTCGAGAAGGTCGAGATGCCCGAGCGGTGGCTGTCGAAGACCGCCGTGACCAGCCTCAGCCAGATCCGCGGCAAGATCGCCGTCACGACGCTGAAGAAGGGGTCCCTGCTCCAGACCGACATGATCGTCGCCCGGCCCCAGCTCAGGGACGGACAGCAGGAGATCGCCATCATGATCGACGCCGAGACCGGGGTCGCCGGGAAGATCACGCCCGGGTCGAAGGTCAACATCTACGCCACCTTCAAGGCCGCCAACGAGAAGGCCAAGGACCAGTCCAAGGTCATCGTCGAGAACGCGGAGGTCATGGACGTCGGCAAGCTCACGCCCATCGACGAACAGGGCGGCGACAACGGCCGGCGCCGGCAGGGCGAGGCCGTGCCGATCACCTTCGCCCTCGACCCCGCCGACGCGCAGCGCGTCGCGTACGCGGAGTCGTTCGCGACCCACGTCCGGCTCGCCCTCGTCGCCGCCGGCAGCGACGCGGCCGTCCCGCCGGGCGACCGCTCGTACACCCTCGACGAGGACAAGTAGCCGAGCGACAAGCAGATCAGAGACAAGCAGATCAGAGACAAACAGACCGGCAAAGCCGACAAATAGACTCAGAGAGGAGGCGAGCCGCACTGTGAGCATCCGTATTCTTCCCGCGGTGGGAGACCTGGACGCCGCCCGGTCCCTGGTCACGCTGCTCGGGCAGCTGCCCGACGCCGAGCCCGCGCCGCCCGTCGCCGACTCCACCGCCCTCCTCGACACCCTCGCCCGGCTCGCCGCCGAGTCGCTGGACGAGCTGCCCGAGGTCGTCCTCGTCCACGAGCGGATCGGGCCCGTGCCCGCTCTCGAACTGATCAGGGACCTCGTCCTGCGCTTTCCGGCCGTCGGCGTCGTCCTCGCCACCGCCGACACGAGCCCCGCCCTGCTCACCGCTGCGATGGACTCGGGCGCGCGCGGCATCGTCGGGTTCCCCCTCGGGTACGACGCGCTCGCCGAGCGTGTGCAGGCCGCCGCGTCCTGGTCCGGCGGCATGCGCAGGCACCTCGGCACCGGAGGCGAGCTGGCGATCACGGCCGGCACGCCCGGCGGCCGCGTCATCACCGTCACCGGCGCGAAGGGCGGCGTCGGCACCACCGTCACCGCCGTCCAACTCGCCCTCGCCGCACAGGCGTCGGGCCGCTCGGTCGCGCTCCTCGACCTCGACCTCCAGTCCGGTGACGTCGCGTCGTACCTCGATGTCCAGTTCCGCCGCTCGGTCGCCGACCTCGCCGCCATCCGCGACATCACCCCGCGCGTCCTCCAAGACGCCGTCTTCACCCACGAGACCGGCCTCGGCCTCCTGCTCGCACCGTCGGACGGCGAGCGCGGCGAGGAGGTCACCGACCGCGTGGCCCGCCAGGTCGTCCAGGCGCTGCGCAGCCGCTACGACCTCGTGGTCATCGACTGCGGTACGCAGATGGGGTCCGCGAACGCTGCGGCCGTCGAACTCGCCGACCAGGCAATCCTGTTGGTCACCCCCGACGTCGTCGCCGTACGCGCCGCGAAGCGCATGATCCGTATGTGGGACCGCCTCCAGATCCGCAAGGCCGAGGAGACCGTCACCGTCATCAACCGTCACGCGCGCGGATCCGAGATCACCGCGTCGCTCGTGGAGCGCGTGACGGGCACCCGGGTCGCGCGCGCCAGCGTGCCGGCCGGGTTCAAGGAGCTGCAGGGCGCGGTCGACGCGGGCCGTATGCAGGACCTCGACAGCCGGTCGACGGTGAAGCAGGCGCTGTGGGGGCTCGCGGGCGAGCTCGGCCTGGTCGACGCCGCCGCGCAGGACTCCGGCCGGCGCGCCCGCCGCCGCGGCGGCGACAAGGGCGCGGTCACCCTGGAGTTCGCGGGAATGTTCCCGCTGCTGCTCGTGGTGATGGGCCTGCTGTGGCAGTGCGTCCTGTACGGGTACACGTACTCGCTCGCCGGGAACGCGGCGGACGAGGCGGCCAGGGCCGCGACCTCCGCCGAGGCCGGGAGCGGCGACACGGCGGGCGCGTGCCAGACCGCGGGCGAGAAGAATCTGCCCGGCGCGTGGCAGGGCGCCGCCATCACCTGCGGACCCGACGGATCGGTGATGAAGGCGACCGTGCAGCTCGAGGTGCCAGTGTTCTTCCCCGGGATCGACGCCGGGTGGACCGTCAAGGGCGAGGCGGGCGCCGCGAGGGAGGACGACCAGGGGGTCACGCCGTGAGGCCCCGGCTCCTGGGCGCAAAGGGACGTCTCCGGCGCGGGCGCGGGCTGCGGGCTCGGACGGGAATCGACGGCGCCCGGTGCACGCGGGCGGGAGACGGCCCCCGGCGCCCGCGGACGGGAAACGGCCCCCGCCGCGGCCTGCGCACCGACGACCGAGGCGTCTCCATCCTCGAGTTCGCCGGCTTCCTGCCCTTCCTCCTCCTCATCGGCATGGCCGCCATCCAGCTCGGCCTCGTCGGCTACAGCGCGAACCAGGCCGGTTCCGGCGCCAGGGCCGCCGCCCGCGTGCAGTCGCAGGGCGGCGACGGCACCGGCGCCGGGCAGGCCGCGATGAGTGGCTGGCTCGACGCGGACATCGACGCCGGAGGCGGAGGCGGCGACACGACCACCGCCACGGTCACCGTGCACGTCCCGGTCCTCGTCCCGTTCCTGGGCGACCGGTGGGACGTACGGCGCACCGCCACCATGCCGAACGACCAAGACCCGCAAGGAGGTTGAGCCGGAACATGAGCCTGCGATCAAGGGTGACGGTCCGCGAGGAGCCCGGCCCTTCCCGCGACGACGGCCTCGTCGCCGTCTACCGCGCGAAGCTCCTGGAGGAGATCGACCTCGCCGAGATGTCGTCCCTCGCGGCGGCCGACCGGCGGATCCGTCTCGAACGCGTCCTCGGCCACATCATCAGCCGCGAGGGCCCGGTCCTCTCCTCCTCCGAACGCGGCCAGCTGGTCCGCCGCGTCGTCGACGAGGCGCTCGGGCTCGGCGTACTGGAACCCCTTCTCGCCGACGCGTCCATCACCGAGATCATGGTCAACGGCCCGGACGCGATCTTCGTGGAGCGTGCCGGGCGCGTGGAGCAGCTCCCCCTGCGCTTCGCCTCGCAGGAACAGCTCATGCAGACCATCGAGCGCATCGTCTCCACGGTGAACCGGCGCGTCGACGAGTCGAACCCGATGGTCGACGCCCGCCTGCCCACCGGCGAGCGCGTCAACGTGATCATCCCGCCGCTGTCCCTCACCGGCGCCACCCTCACGATCCGCCGCTTCCCGCGCGCCTACACCCTGCCCGAGCTGATCGACCTCGGCTCGCTCGACGACCAGATGCTGATGCTGCTGTCCGCGTTCGTCCGCGCCCGCTTCAACGTCATCGTGAGCGGCGGTACGGGCTCCGGGAAGACCACCCTCCTCAACGCCCTCTCCGGCCTCATCCCGCCCCACGAGCGCATCATCACCATCGAGGACTCGGCGGAACTCCAGCTCCAGCAGGACCATGTGATCCGCCTCGAATCGCGGCCCCCGAACGTCGAGGGCAAGGGCCAGATCACCATCCGCGACCTCGTCCGCAACTCCCTGCGCATGCGCCCCGACCGCATCATCGTCGGCGAGGTCCGCGGCGGCGAGACCCTCGACATGCTCCAGGCCATGTCGACCGGCCACGACGGCTCGCTCGCCACCGTCCACGCGAACGCCGCCGAGGACGCCCTCATGCGCCTGCAGACCCTCGGGTCCATGTCCGAGGTGCAGATCCCGTTCGAGGCGCTCAAGGACCAGATCAACTCGGCCGTCGACGTCCTCGTCCAGCTCACCCGGCACGCCGACGGCTCGCGCAAGGTCACCGAGATCGCCCTGCTGGTCTCGCACGGCCGCGAGCAGTTCAGGATCTCGACGGTCTCGCGCTTCGTGCCGCACCCGCTCGGCCACGACCACCGCGTGCGCGGCACCTTCGAGCATCTGCCGCTGCCGCGCCGCGTGGCCGAGCGCCTGTACGTCGCGAACGAGCCGGTCCCTCCGGCGTTCGGCGTGCTGGACGGCATCGACGGACGCAACACGAGGGAGGCCATCGGATGAGGACCGAGCGACCCGCTGTCGAGGGTGGCGGATCATGAGCGACCCCGCCCTCATCGCCCTCGGCGCCACCATCCTGACCTGCGCACTCGCCGTCGCCGGCCTCCACGCGTACGCGTCCGGGCGCGCGCAGCGGCAGGCCCTCGTCGACCGGCTCGACGGCCTGTCGGGCGCCGGGCCGCACGGCGGTGCCTCCGGTCGCGTACGCCGCTTCGCCACCGTCGACCGCAGGCTGCGCCGCACCCGGCTCGGCCGCACCATCCATCTGCGCCTGTCCGCGACGGGGCTGGACCTGACGGCGGGGGAGTTCTTCACGTACGTACTCGCCGTGGTCGTCGCCCTCTGGCTGATCGCGTCGGCCGCCCTCGCGCCCTTCTTCGGGCCGATCGCGGGGCTGGTCGGCGTGTGGAGCGCGGTGATCTTCCTCAACTGGCAGCGGCAGAAGCGCATCGAGGCGTTCATCAACCAACTCCCGGACGTGGCACGCATTTTGGCCAACGCAACCGCCGCCGGTCTCGCCCTGCGTACGTCCCTCGCGATGGCCGCGGAGGAGCTGGAGGCGCCCGCGGGCGAGGAGCTGTCCATGGTCGCCGACCAGCTCGCGCTCGGCCGCACCGTCGACGACACCCTCGGCGAGCTCGCCGAACGCCTCCCCTCCCGTGAACTCGTCGTCCTGGTCACGACCCTCGTCCTCGCCAACAAGGCGGGCGGCTCGGTCGTGTCGTCCCTGCGGAACCTCACCCAGACCCTGGAGGACCGCAAGGAGACCCGGCGCGAGATCCGCACGATGCTCTCCGAGGTCAACGCGACCGCGTTCACCGTGCCGCTCCTCGGCCTCGGCTCGCTGCTCCTGATCAACTCGTCGAACGAGGGTGCGCTGGCCAGAGTGACGGGATCGCCGGTCGGCCAGGCGCTGATCCTCGTCTCGCTCGGTCTGTACGGCATCGGGTTCTTCGTGATCCGCCGGCTCGGGAAGATCGAGGTCTGACATGGGCGTCCGTCATCCGGCCCGCGCCGAGCGAGGCAGGTCATGAGTACGGGTCTGATCGGGCTGCTGCTCGCCCTCGCGATGGGCCTCGCCGTCCTCGGGATCTTCCTGGGCATCCGCATGTACCGCGCCGAGGCCAAGCTCCCCGGCGACCTGGCCATCGCCCTCGAAGTCGGCGCCACGCGCGTGTCGGCCGCCGGGTCCGCGGTCGACCGCCTGGGCATGCGCTTCGCCCCCCTCGTCCTTCGGGCCATGGGGCCCCGCCGCGTCGCCTCGAAACGCCGCAGGATCGACATGGCGGGGAACCCGGGCGGCCTCACCATCGACCGCTACGCCGCCCGCCGCGCGGTCTACGGGATCTTCGGCGTCGTCCTCGGCCTGGTCTTCCTCACCAACGGCCAGACCCTGTTCGCCGCCCTCACCCTCGCGTTCGGCCTCCTCGCCGCGGACGGTCTGATCTGGCAGGCCACACGCGAGCGCAAAGAGGTCATCGACCGCACCCTCCCTGACTTCCTCGACGTACTCGCCGTCGTCGTCAGCGCGGGCCTGGGCTTCCGGCAGGCGCTCGACCGGGTCGCCGAGAAGTACGAGGGGCCGTGGGCCGACGAGTTGCGCATTACGCTCCGGCAAATGGACATGGGCGTCAGCCGGCGCCAGGCGTTCGACGAGCTGCGCCGGCGCAACGCTTCCGAACAGGTCGCCCAGTTCGTCTCCGCGCTCCAGCAGGGCGAGGAGCTCGGCTCGCCCATCGCTGACACCCTCATCCAGATCGCCACGGACATGCGGCGCACCGACGCCCAGAACTCCCGCCGCCGGGCCGCGAAGACGATTCCGAAGGCCACGATGGTCACCCTCGTCTTCATGCTCCCGGCCACGATGATCCTGATCGCGACGGGCATGTTCCTGGGCTCCGGGTCCAACTTCGGTTCGATTCTGGGGCGTTGAGGGACTGCTGCGCCAGGCGTTGAGTGGTTACAGTGGCGTGAGCGATTGGTTGGCAGTTGCGAATTTCGCAATAGAGGCGACTGACTCACCGACGGGGGATCGCATGTCGAGTCGAACGGTTCGGGCTCACCGATGACGAGGAGACCGGTGTGGGCAGTGGGCACCTGCCTGGCCCTGGCTACGCTCACGGCCTGCGCCGGCTTCGCATCCCATCCCGAGCCGACGGGTACGGCGCTCCCGTCCGAGGTGCCGTCGAAGCCGACGTACGCGACGGCGAAGGCGGTCGTACGGGCGATGGGCGAGGCCGGCCTCGACTGCGCGACCGTGCGCAGCCGGGACTACGACGGCAGCTCCACGGCGGACTGCGTCGCGACCGTCGACGGGGTGAAGGTCGAGAACGAGATCTCGGTCTTCGACCCCGACGTCGTGTCGAAGACCGAGATCGGCACGTCGATCGAGTCCCGGCGCACGGGCGCGTACGCGCAGACGCTGGTCGCGGCCGGGAACTGGTACATCCGCGTCATGGACCCGCCGTCCGCCCCGGCGATCGCGAAGGCGCTGCGCGCGGTGGTCCTGGACGCGAAGGGCAAGGGGTCGAAGACCCCCGAGTACCCGCTCCCGTACATCCCTTCCACCCCCACCTACAAGAAGGCCGACGCCCTGGCCGACGACCTGTCCGCCTCCGTGGGCTGCTTCCAGCGGGAGACCACGAGCACCGGAAGCATCAAGTGCGAGACCGGAAAGCCGGGTTCGGGGGACTCCGACTGCGCGGTCCTGACCCTGCACCCGACCCACGCCCGCCGCGACACCGCGCTGCGTGAGGCGATCAAGTACCGCGGCGTCCCCGCCGAGCTGGTCACCGCGGGCAACTGGACCGTCAACCTCTGCGACATCACCCTCGGCGCGAAGGTCGCCCGTGACCTGGGTGGGGTCGTGGTGGCGTACGACGGGCGGTGAGGGGCATGACAGGAAGCGACCAACTTCCGGTCAAGCGTGCGCCGTTAATGTGCGAAACACGGCACAGAGGGTTGCAGTTCCCGTACGTTGCGTATGGTGCCCGGGAGGTTCGGGGCGGCGAAGTCGTGCGGGAACGAAGGGGAAACCGTGCTGAAGGAACGCGTACTCGGGGTGTGGGTGAAGTGGACCGTGACGGTGGGGGACCGCGTCCGCGGGAGGGAACGGGATTCCGGGGCGGGGTTCGTGGAGTATGCGGGGTTGATGATCCTGATTGCCGGGATCTTTACGTTGATCGACCAGATCGGTCTCGACGGCATGATCTCCGGAGCGATTCGGGACGCGGTCACCGAGGTGACCGGCGGCTGAACCTCGTTGGCCTTCGTGACGATCGCGGCCAAACCCTGCCCATCTACATCTGGCTCACGGGAATTCTGCTCTTCGTCGCGTTCGCGTTCTTCGCCTTCGCCCAGGCGGCATCGGCTCGCAACGGTGCCCAGTCGGCAGCCGATGCTGCCGCGCTGGCGGCGGCGCAGGATGCGAGAGGCGATCTTGTCGATGGACTGGGGCAGGCCATCGGGCATGGGGACGACTGGCTGGACTGGCTTGCAGGACAAAAGCCGAACGGGGACGGCGCCGAAACCGCGGCGAGTGCGCTTGCTGCGGACAACGACGCGCGGGTAACCGGATTCCAGCCGTGGGAGGTCAATGAGTATCCGGGCTATCGGGTGAAGGTGGAGTCTCTGGACCCTGTTGGAGATTCGATCATCCCCGGTACGGAGTCCGATTACGCGAAGGCCGAGGCCACCGCGGTGATCGAGCCGCGCTGCGAAGTCGCTCCTTCCGCCGATCCGGAAAAGGCGGTGGAGTTCGACTGCGACGGCGGCGAATCCTTCGACTTCGATCCGGGTGACTTCGAGCTGGGAGATCTTCCCGACGCGTCCACCCTGTTCTCCGTCCATCTGGCCGACTGACTAGTGAAGGAACGCGCTTCGATGAAGACTCGGCAACGTACGGCACTGGCCGCGCTGGCGATCACGACCGGGCTGGTACTCACGATGGCCGGATGCGGTGGTGGCGACGGCGGAAAGGCCGAGTCGAAGTCCTCGGCCACACCGAAACAGACCAGTGGGCAGGGCGACGGGAAGCTGTCCGCTACTCCGTCCTCGGAACAGACGCTGGCTGAAGTCAAGAGCAACGGAATCACGCTCACTGTCACCTCGGCGGCCCGGGATCAGGGCGGCTTTCTCACCCTCTCCGGCAAGGTGACCAACGGCGGAGGCAAGTTCTGGATCGCGGCCGACTGGCGAGGTGACGAGCGCGAACTGAGCAAGAATGGATCGTCCCTCGCCGGAGCCTCTGTCGTGGACAAGGCAGGCAAGAAGAAGTACCTCATCCTTCGGGACACCCAAGGCCGCTGTCTCTGCACGAAGTTCGAGGGCGGCGGCGTGGACGCGGGCCAGTCCGCAGACTGGTACGCGCAGTTCCCCGCGCCACCCGAGGGCACCACCAAGGTTGACTTCCAAGTCGGCGACATGCCTCCCGCCCCCGTAGAAATCTCCGAGGGCGAGTAACCCCATGCCCCTCACCCATCGCCTCGCCGCCCTCACCAGCGTCGCCCTGATCACCCTCGGCGGCAGCGCCTACGCCGATGATCCGAAGCCGTCAGGCGCTCCTCCGGGAAGTACGACCACCTCTGCGCCCCCGGAGGTCGATGCCAACAGTCCGGGGCTGAAGCTCGCCGACGGCGCCACGCTGGCGCCGGCCAAGGTGCTCGACATCAAGTCCGTCGTCGAGGACCTGTCCGGCGACGAGCGGCGCGAGGACACCAATCAGGACGTGAAGTTCGCGCTCCAGTCGGAGGTGCTGTTCCAGAAGGACAGTTCCAAGCTGAATCCGGACGCCAAGTCCCGGATCCAGGCCATCGCCGACGAGATCAAGGCGCAGAACGCCACGAACGTCCGCGTCTTCGGCTTCACGGACGACCTCGGGTCGTACGCCCACGGGCTCACGCTCTCGAAGAAGCGCGCGGAGGCTGTGCACGAGCAGCTCGCGGCAGCGCTCGGTTCGCAGGATCAGGACGTCACGTTCGCGGTGCGCGGCTACAGCGAGGACTACCCGATCGCCGACAACAACAGCGAAGAGGGCCGCAAGAAGAACCGCCGCGTGGAGGTGTCGTTCCCGAAGGCGTGAGCGCTCGCCGCACTGGTCACTCGGAAGGAATGCCGCGACCCACTCCCGCTCAGTCTTCAGTCACGGTATGGCTCCGTCGCAAGCCCCGGCCTGGGTACGGGCGTGGATGTATGTCGCCGCCTGCGGGCGCGTTCGTTTTCTTGACTGGCGCGGCTGGTCCCCGGTGGGTGGTGGCTGCTGCCTCCCTCCCTGTCGGCGTCGGCTCTCCGCCCGGTGGGGGCTGACTTTCGTGGGCTGAGGAGCGTGCGTGGGGCGGATGGTTCCCCGAGGTGGCCGGGATGGGTTGCTGCCGCTGGTAGGTGGGGCGAAGCGGGCGCAGCCTGTCGACGAGTGCCGCCCACGGGGGCGGAGCGGGAGCAGCGAGAAGGGAATGTGCCCCATCGGCCGCTGTTGTCACATCAGCCTCGTGAGTGCGCACTGCTTGCGGTCGCTCGAGGGTGAACGCCCGGAGAGTCTCAGCGGAGATCATTCGTAGGGGGGAGGGGCCGAGACTTTGAAGGCAAAGGGGTCTTCTGGTGGGCGAGTTGGGGGCGCTGTGGCGGGAGGGAGAGGGCGTGGCGGATCCGCGCCACCATGCGGGCGCTGTCGTCGAAGACCTCGTGCGCGGTGAAACGAAGGATGAGGCGCACTTCGGGACACATCTGAAGGTCGTTGAAGCGCTCAACGTCCCGGCGGTGTGCCTCGCGGGTGCCGTGGAAGGCGTAGCCCTCGATCTCCACGACGACCCCGTCGCGTACGAAGAAGAAGTCAGGCCGCACCAACCGCCCTTCGTAGGTGGTCAGTTCGACCTGAGGGGTCGGATGCAGCCCCCGGCCTCGGCCATCCGGAGCCTCGCCACGGTCTCGGCGGGCGACGCGGAACGCGTGTCGACGAGGCGCAGCCGCTTCAGCGCCCCCACTCGCCCGCCCATCCCTTCCTGCCCCGCGCCCGACCGACCCTGTCCAGAGTGGTCAGTGGCCTCCGGCGCTGGTGCCGTACCCGGCGCCAGGTGAGGGCCGACTCGACGGCGGTGATCGCGTCGTCCTGCGGAGCCTGGCGCAACAGGTCGGCCAGGGTCCGGTCCACGGTCGTGCAGCGCAGGCCGTGCAACTCGGTCACCTCGGTGTCCGGCAGCGCGATGCGATGGAGGCCGGAGCGATGACGCCCGATGTGCAGGCGCTTGGCCGTGAACTCAGCTTCCGGATAAGGAAGTTCAATGCCCCACAGCCAGGCGGCAGCCGAGTGACTCACCACGAGGTAGGGAGCCGTCCACTGGGTGGCGAGCAGCCGCACCTTCAGGTCGACCGGCGCCCCCGGCTCCAGCCAGGCCCCTTCGACGACACGCTGCCACCCCTCCGCCTTCAGCTGCCGGTACAGCCCGGCCCGGGACCACCCGTCCGCCCGCGCCCAGGCGGACAGCACCAACCCGTCCATGGCGATCTCCCGAAGATCCCGCATCGCCACAGTGTCGCGAAGATTCGTCGCTCCTGCTGCCGCCAGTGGACAACTTCGTACGGCGCGGCATCCCGACTGGGGACGGCGCCGCATGGTCAGTCGTCGGCCTCGGCGGCCGGGTCCGCCGGCTGCGTCGTCGGGGAGACGTAGGTTCCCCGCTGCGGCACGGTGAAGACGAGCCCCTCCTCGATGAGTACGGCGATTGCTCGCCGGACGGTGGTGCGCGCGAGCCCGTACTGCTGCACGAGCTGGGTCTCGCTGGAGATCGCTCGGTTCGGCTGCCAGTCTCCACGCTCGATGCGGGCGCGGAGGATTCCCGCGAGCTGGCGGTACGGCGTAACCGGCCCCTCGTGATCGATTTCAGCATCCGGTTGGAAGTTCATGATCAGGAAGCTACTCGTATAGATAACGCCTCTGTCATCGAGATACGTCTCTATACGTAGCGATACAAGGCGAGCCAAGTTGGCGTCGAGACATGGAAGACCCCCGCGACCGCTGGAACCGGTCCGGGGGCATGGCCAACGCCACATAGGAGCGTCGACATGCTGGACCATGCCGTTCGATTCCTTGCCTGGGTGCTGCGGCTGTGCAGCCCACCACCCCGAGGCCGCCACCGCCTCGGCATCCGCACCTCGCCGCTCGCCCCGCCCCCACCCAGCCACACCGAACGCCTCGACGGCGCCGCGTCCGCGCTCGTACGCCCCTACGTCCTGACGCCCGACGAACGCCACCGCCAACGGGAACGCCGCCGCACTCTCCACCTCGCCACGCTCGGCGTCGACGTAGGCCCGCACCCGCACCTCATCCATGGAGGCGCCCGATGACCGCCCCTCGCCGCCGGCGGTGCGCATGTGCGCACGCTGCCAATGCGTCACAGGTGAACCTGTCCTCGCGCATGAGGTGCACGCCGCAACCGGCCCCGGCTTCAACGTCTACGCCTGCCAGGAATGCGCCGCCCACTACCCGCCGCCTATCGTCGACGAGCTGGAACTTCTTGGTGGGGAAGGTGAGTTGGAGCCTCCAGCGCGACGCTCTCGGCTCACCCTCCGCGTCTACCGGGTGAGAGCCGGCGGTGAGGTCGTGGGCGATCGGGGAGAGGTGAGGGTGCTCCTCGCCTCGGCCGCGGATCAGCCCGTGCGTTCGTCTGCGTACCCGCCGTGCCGGTGCGGGCAGTGTCGGACGGTGGAAGCCAACTGATCTGTCGGCGGGGCTGGCGGGTGCGTCTTGAAAGCGATAGTTCGGAGATGGCCGTCTTCGACGGTCAGCCGCCTCATCACCTGGTCCGGAGCGTGGCATCAGCCTTCCGAATCCGCTTGTTCGAATGGTGGCACATGAAGGACTCGGAACGGCAGTTGGCCAGGCTGGGTGAACGCATCAAATAGCACGATCTGAGCACCGCTGCACGTAGCGCGGCGAGCGCGACAGCATCCCCGTCCGGTTATCCGGGCGGGGACGCTCCAGTCAGGGCGCGAGGGGTGCTGACTGCGGACCGGCTTGCCACCGTCCGATCGGCATCGGAAGCACAGTGGCGTGCTGGGGCTGGACCGCGCCTCAGGCCACGTAGACCGGCAGCGTGTCCACCCCGTACACGATCGACAGCTTGCGGAACTCCAGGTCCCGGGGCTCTACGGCGAGCTTCAACTCAGGGAAGCGGCGGACCAGTTGAGGGAAAGCCGCGCGGAGTTCCATCTTGCCGAGTTCGGCACCGATGCAGCGGTGGATGCCGTAGCCGAACGCGAGGTGGGAGCCGGTGACCTGGCGGGACGGGTCGAAGAGGTCCATGTCCTCCCCGAGGCGCGCGTCGCGGTCGGCGGCGCTGAGGGAGACGAGGACTATGTCTCCGCCGGATATCTGGACCCCGCCGATCTCGACGTCCTCGCGCGCGAAGCGCGGGAACGCGGTCTGGACGACGGTCAGATGGCGCAGCAACTCGTCGACGAAGGGCGCGGCGACGGCCTCCGGGTCCTCCGCGTCGCGCAGCGCGGTGAAGTGCTCGGGGTTCTGGAGCAGGATGAGCGTGCCGAGCGCCAGCATGCTCGCGGTGGTCTCCAGACCGCCGGTGAGGACGCCGTCGGCGAGGCCCGTGAGCTCCTCGTCCGTGATGGAGTCGCCGTATTCGCGTACGAGCATGCCCAGGAGGCCGTCGCCGGGGTTGCGGCGCTGCTCGGCGACGATCCCGCGCAGGTAGTCGAGGGACTGCGACACGGCGCTGAACGACGCGCCCGCGCCGCCGAACACGTCGAAGCGGGCCACGGAGAACTGCTGGAAGTCGTCCCGGTCCTCATAGGGGACACCGAGCAGCTCGCAGATCACCAGCGCGGGCACCGGCATCGCGAAGTGCTCGACGAGGTCCACGGCACCGTCGCCGTCCGCCGCCTTCGCGAGGTCGGCGAGGCGCTCCTCGACGATGGCGTGGATGCGGGGCGTGAGCCGGGAGAGCCGGCGCATCGTGAACTCCGGCGTCAGCATCTTCCGCAGCCGGGTGTGGTCCGGCGGGTCGGTGAAGCCAAGTCCGCCCGGGTTCTGGTCGTCGGTGACACCGGTGTTACCGACCAGATTCCGGAAGTCGTTGCTGAAGGCGGACCCGTGGCCCAGTACCGCCTTCGCCTCGTCGTAGCCGGTGACCAGCCAGACCGTCATGCCGGGGATGGGCAGCCTGCTGACGGGCTCCCGGTCGCGGAGCTCGCCGATCTCGGCCACCGGGTCGAGACCCTCGCGGCGCAGCGGAAGGAGCGCCGCGTCGGGCAGCTTCGAGAGGACGGAGAGGTCGAGGCCGCCCTTCTTCCGGAGTCGGGCGAAGTAGAGGCGGGTGAGCCAGGCCGCTATCGCTGAACGGGCAGAGCGAACGGAGCGGAGGGAACGATCGGACATGTGCTCGCATTTCGGCGCGGGACGGACGGTGCCGTTACCTGTGTCGGGCAGCGGTGCCCGGAGCGGATCCGCCCAGGGTACGTGGAGAACCCCCGTAGGCCGAGGGCGGGCGGACGTGACCTCCCCCGCTCACTTCAGCGGGCCGGCTCCGTGAACCGGGCCGGAGTTCGGTCGGACCCCGGCGTCGATCACGCGGCCGTCGCCCGGCAGTTCATCGGCCGCTCCGCGACGATCACGCGCCCGCCTCCCCGCGATCCAGCGACCGGCATCCGGCCATCCCCCTCCCGCGCGGTCAGTACAAAAAGCACGTGCCGTCGCGGGAACGCCGCTGCGAACATGGCCCCATGAGCACACCCCCCACCCACGCCGGCCGCCCCTTCGACGAGCTCCTCGCGGAGGCGGCCGCCGCCCCCGTGGAGGGCTGGGACTTCTCGTGGTTCGAGGGCCGGGCCACCGAGGAGCGGCCCTCCTGGGGGTATGCGCGTGCCATGGGCGAGCGCATGGGCCGGGCCTCGGCCGGGCTGGACCTCCAGACCGGCGGCGGTGAGGTACTTGCCTCCGCCCCGAAGCTGCCCCCGCTGATCGCCGCCACCGAGGGCTGGCCGCCCAACGTCGCCAAGGCCTCCGCGCTGCTCGCCCCGCGCGGTGTCGTGGTCGTCGCCTCGCCGGAGGGCGCGCCGCTGCCGTTCGCCGACGGCACGTTCGACCTGGTGACCAGCCGCCACCCGGTGAAGGCCCCGTTCGCCGAGATCGCCCGGGTGCTGACGCCCGGCGGTACGTACTTCGCGCAGCACGTCGGCCCGAGCAGCGTCTTCGAGGTCGTCGAGTTCTTCCTCGGCCCGCAGCCGGAAGAGGTCAGGAACGGCCGCGACCCGGAGGGCGAGCGCGCCGAGGCCGAGGCGGCCGGCCTCGATGTCGTCGACCTGCGCGCGGAGCGTCTGCGCATCGAGTTCTACGACGTCGGGGCCGTCGTCCACTTCTTGCGCAAGGTGATCTGGATGGTCCCGGGCTTCACTGTCGAGGCGTACCGGCCGCGACTCCTTGAGCTGCATGAACGGCTCGCGAAGGAAGGGCCGTTCGTCGCCCACAGCACCCGCCACCTGATCGAGGCCCGCAAGCCGATCGCCGGGTGATTCACGGCAATTGGTGTGCAAGCGGGCGGAGTTCACCGGGCCTCTTCCGGAAGCCCGCCGTCCAACCGATTCCGCATCGTTATCGACAATGGCTCGCTACACGTGTCACCGTCACGTAGGTTCAGACCAAGGCAATTCGCGCGAGCAAAGCTGCGCGGCGGCACCGTGCAGTGGAGGGGGCTGCGCGGTGCCGCGTGCCTTTCCCCCATCTACCTTTTGATCTTGGTCAGTGCTCCGGCGTTTACGCCGGGGGTGAAGGCCATCTCAGGACTGCTCTGACTCGCGGGTGAGTACGGGTCGGCACTGTTCACCTCAGCCTACGGGGCCTTCTGGTTCTCGATGTATTGGCGGAGGACGGTCAGGGGCGCACCGCCGCAGCTTCCGGCGAGGTAGGAGCCGGACGGGAAGTGGCCGCCCCACAGGTGCGGCGGATGTGCGCGTCGTACTCCTGGCGCAGACGCCTGGAGGAGACGGAGTTGACCAGCTTGGAGAACTGGACTTTCGGAGGGTAGTGCACGAGCAGGTGCACGTGGTCCTCCTCGCCGTTGAACTGCTTCAGCTCGGCCTCGAAGTCCGTGCACACCTCCCGCATGATCTCTTCGCAGGGCTTCAGCATCTTGTCCGTGAACGTCTTGCGTCGGTATTTGGTGACGACCACCAAGTGGACGTGCAGGTTGTGGACGATGTGTCGGCCGGTTCTGACATCGGGGTTCGGCTTCCATCATGGCGACATTGACCAACTGCAGTATGGTGATCACCGTGGGTGAACTCGGTTTGGAGAAGCGGCAGTTCGGGCACGGTGCCCGACTGGCACTGTCGGCTGCCGAGAATCTCCTCACCGACGAGCAGGCGCACGCCGCCCGCGCGATGTGGAACTGCCTGCACGCGTGGTGGCAGATGATGCCGAAGGACAAGCGGACTCTGGCGAACGCGGACGCCGCGATACGCCAGGCCCGCAAAGAGATCGATTTCCTCGCCGTCCTTCCTGCGCAGGCCGCGCAAGCGGTGCTCAAGACGTACTTCCAAGCCTGGAAGAACTTCTGGGACGGCCGCGTTGACGCTCCGAACTTCAAGGGCCGGTTCCGGTCCGTGATGAGCGTGGACATCCCGCAGGGCCGTGACCTCCAGATCAAGCGGGTACACCGCCGCTGGGGCATGGCCAACATCCCCAAGGTCGGCCGTGTCCGCTTTAGCTGGACCAAAGACCTCCCGGTGGGCAACAAGGCGAACGCCGACAACCGGATCACCGGGGCACGGCTGGTCAAGGACCACCTGGGATGGCACATCGCCTTCCGTGTAAAGAGCTTCGAAGCCAGGCCCGCATCCCACCAGGGGGCGCAGGTTGGAATTGACGCCGGGGTGAACCTGCCACTCGCCCTCTCGGACGGCAACCACCAGGACCACGGGCGTGCGCCTCGCCTCCCGGATGGCAGCGCCGACCGTGACAAGTGGCTGAACACCGAGGAAAAGGGCAAGCTCCTGCGCCTTGAGCGCCGGGCCGTCCAGCGCAAGACACACTGCAAGCCTGGCGAGCGCACCAGCCGCCGCCTGCACCACACCTATGACCAGATCCGAGGGTTGCGCGCAAAAGCCACGCGACGACACCAGGACTGGCAGCACAAGACGACCACCACCCTCGCCCAGAAGTACGGCGTCATGGTGGTCGAAGCACTCACCATCACGAACATGGTCAAGTCCGCTCGGGGCACCATCGCCGAGCCGGGGACAGGCGTCGCCCAGAAAGCCGGACTCAACCGCTCCATTCTCCAAGAGGCGTGGGGCAGGACGGTCACGATGCTGACGTACAAGGCCGGCCGGTACGGCGGCACCCTGCAGAAGGTGCCCGCCCCGAACACCTCCCGGCGCTGTTCCGCCTGCGGCTTCATCACGCCCGGCAGCCGGGAGGACCAGGCCACGTTCGTATGCAAGAACCCGGACTGCGGATGGTCGGGCAACGCTGACCACAACGCGGCCCGGAACATCTTGCACCTGTACCGGATGGGCCACGCGCTCATTCCGGCTGCCGGGAGGGCAGTCGTCAGGCGTGACAAGCGCGTCAAGCCCGCCACCGCAAGGTAGACGGGAATCTCCTTCCTGAGCTTGCGAAGGGAGGAGAGCACTTCAAGGTCACCGGATCTCCAGCGATCAGCGGACCGTCCCGCGAGACGCGAGACGCCGTCACCGCCCCAGGACCGTCACCCGCACCCCCCGCCGCACTCCCCACCGCGCCATCGCCCCCGCCTCGGACTCCAGGACACGCCGGGCGCGCAACCGGGGGAGTCCGATCCGCCCCGGCCGCATCGTCCGCACGGCGAGCACCGTGCCGTGCCGGTCCAGATACGCCACATCTATGGCGAAGCGCATCCCCAGGGTGTGGACACTCGACGACGACGTCAGCAGGAGCGCGCCGTTCACCCCGTCCCGGCCGAGCAGGCCACGTCGCCGCGCCGGTCCCGACTCCGCGATTTCCAGTGGTAGTTCCGCCCCGAGCCCTGGAACGGTGAAGGTCGCCATGGGGGCGCAGCCAACCTCCGGGGCCACTGTGGCGTCAAGCGCGCGTTCGTCGCCCGACTAGCCCATGAGAGGGACGCCGCGTGTGGGCCACAAGCCGGGAAAACCATGGCGAAACCCCGCCCGAACCGGCCGGAAACAGACGTCCAGCCGTCGTCGGGCGACTCCGGAGAGTAGTTGTGGCGCGCCGATGGACCCACCATCACTTACGAAGGGTTATGGTGGAAACCCCCCCTCGGGCCGGTCCGTCTCCCCCCCCACGGACCGGCCCGTTTTTTGTCTCCGACCGGGCCGCGCGTGCGCCCCTCGGGTCACGGCGCCGCGATTAGAGTCCCCGGCATGCCGAACGACTTTCCGCGCCAGGCGCCGCCCACCGCTCCCGGTCCGTACGGAGGCCCGGGTCAGCACGGCGCTCCCGTCCCCTACATCCCCGGCCCCTCCAGCGCGCCCGGACCGTACGGGACGAACCCGCAGTTCGCCCCCGCGCCGCCCCTGAGCATGCCGTCCTCGCTCCGTGCCGCCCGGACGACCACGTACGTGATGGTCGGCCTCGCACTCCTCGCCTCCGTGGCGGTCGGCGTGACGGAGGGGGCGCGGGGCGCCGGCGCCGCGTTCGGCGGGAACATCTTCGGCGTCGCGCTGCTGGTCCTCGCCTGCTTCTACGGGAGGGCGGGACGTGGGCTGCGCATCACGTCGATCGTCATCGCGAGCGTGCAGATCCTGCTCGGCCTGAGCGCAACGATGCGCGGCAACATCGGCGGGCCCATCGCGCTGGTCGGAGGGGTCGTCATGGTCGTCCTGCTCGGCCGGGCGAGCACGGGCGCGTGGTTCCGCAGGCCGCGTACCCCCGGCGCCTAGGGAGAGTCCTGGCGCGAGGGCCGCGGCCCGCGGAACGGAACGGGAGGGGTCAGCTCCGCCCGGCCCAGATGTTCGTGCCCGGGGTCGACACCGCGAACGAGTCGATTTCGGACAGCTCTTCGTCGGTGAGCTTCGGGCCCGCCAGCGCCGCCACGTTCTCCTCGAGCTGCCGGACGCTGGAGGCGCCGATCAGGGCCGACGTCATCCGCTCGTCCCGCAGCACCCAGTTGAGCGCGAGCTGCGCCAGGGACTGGCCGCGGCGCTGAGCGATGTCGTTCAGACCGTTCAGCCGGCGGATGACCTCGGAGTCGCCCGCGAGACCCGGGTCGAGGGACTTGCCCTGCGTGGCGCGCGACCCCTCCGGGATGCCCTTCAGGTACTTGCCCGTGAGCAGGCCCTGCGCGAGCGGCACGAAGGAGATGCAGCCCATCCCGGCCGACTCCAGAGTGTCGAGCAGGCCGTCGTCCTCGGTCCAGCGGTTGATCATCGAGTACGAGGGCTGGTGGATGAGCGCCGGGACGCCCATCTCCTTCAGCAGACGCGCCGCCTCGGCGGTCTGCTCGCTGTTGTACGAGGACACACCCACGTACAGCGCCTTGCCCTGCTGCACGGCGGACGCGAGCGCGCCCATCGTCTCCTCGAGCGGGGTGTCCGGGTCGAAGCGGTGGGAGTAGAAGATGTCGACGTAGTCGAGGCCCATCCGTGACAGGGACGCGTCGAGGGACGACAGCAGGTACTTGCGGCTGCCCCACTCCCCGTAGGGGCCCGCGTGCATGAGATAGCCCGCCTTGGTCGAAATGACCAGCTCATCCCGGTACGGGGCGAAGTCCTGGGCGAACATCTTGCCGAAGTTCAGCTCGGCGGAGCCGGGGGGCGGGCCGTAGTTGTTCGCCAGGTCGAAGTGGGTGACACCGATGTCAAAAGCGCGGCGGAGGATCTCCCGCTGCGAGTCGAGGGTGCGGTCGTCACCGAAGTTGTGCCACAGGCCGAGCGAGATCGCGGGCAGCTTGAGACCGCTGCGGCCGGTGCGCCGGTACTCCATCGAGTCGTAGCGGTCCGGGGCGGCGCGGTAGGAAGACGTGTCGTTCATGGGTACGAAGCTACGTCAGAGCACCGACAGTCCACAGCGTCGGAGCACAGACACCCCACAGTGAGGGCGAGGCCTCACAGCGGTAGGCTTTCGCCCTCGGGGACTGCCGTCTGCACGGAGGGGCTGAAAGACAGTGAACCTGCGCGACCTGGTGTACGGACTTTACGCACGCCGGGTGGAAGGCCGTCTCGACCACGACCAGGTGCCCAAACACATCGGGGTCATCCTCGACGGGAACAGGCGCTGGGCGAAGGCCTCCGGTGGCACTGCGGCGCAGGGCCACCAGGCCGGCGCGTACAAGATCGAGGAGTTCCTCGGCTGGTGCGCCGAGACGGACGTCGAGGTCGTCACCCTCTGGATGCTGTCGACGGACAACTTCGACCGTCCCGAGGAGGAGCTGCGGCCGCTCCTCGGCATCATCGAGGAGACCGTCCGCAGCCTCGCCGTCGACGGCCGCTGGCGCGTCCACCACGTCGGCACCCTCGACCTCCTCCCCGCCCGCACCCAGACCGTCCTCAAGGAGGCCGAGCAGGCCACCGCCGACAACACGGGAATACTCGTGAACGTCGCGGTCGGCTACGGCGGCCGCCAGGAGATCGCCGACGCGGTGCGCTCCCTGCTGCTTGACCACGCGGACAAGGGCACCGCCCTGGAGGAGATCGCCGAGAGCGTCGACATCGACCAGATCTCGAAGCACCTCTACACCAGCGGGCAGCCCGACCCCGACCTCGTCATCCGCACGAGCGGCGAGCAGCGCCTGTCCGGATTCATGCTCTGGCAGTCGGCCCATTCCGAGTACTACTTCTGCGAAGTTTTCTGGCCCGCCTTCCGCAAGGTGGACTTTCTGCGTGCCCTGCGCGACTACGCCGCCCGTCACCGGCGTTACGGCGGCTGACCTCGGGGACGTACGTCACCAGGAGTTAACGCGCGCGCCGTCATATGCCGTGGCATGGCCGCGCGTGTTCGAGGGAATAAGCCTTCCAGGTCGATGTCCGATTCACGGACGTCGAGTCTCAGCGGACGGCACGGGGCTGTCCGCCCGGGAGGCCCTTTGCGCCAGGACGATCACGCGGAGAGCACGCGCTCCGCTGGAGAGGCTGGGGGCCGGTCCACGGCCCACGCATCGCGGCCGTCGACCGGCGGGTACGACCCGCCCCGCCCGGCCCGGGATCCCTCTGTCGCTCCCCGACCTCATCCGAGGGGGTACGTCCTTCCGTGGTGACCAGCAACAAGCGCCAGCCCGACCGGCGCACTTATGTTCTCGACACCAGCGTCCTGCTGGCCGACCCGAACGCCCTGACCAGGTTCGACGAGCACGAAGTGGTGCTCCCGATCGTCGTGGTCACGGAACTGGAGGCCAAGCGGCACCATCCGGAGCTCGGATACTTCGCCCGGCAGGCCCTGCGCCTGCTCGACGACTTCCGTATCCGCCACGGACGCCTGGACGCCCCGATCCCCATCGGTGATCTGGGCGGGACCCTGCGCGTCGAGCTCAACCACTCGGATCCGGGCGTTCTCCCGGCGGGTTACCGCCTGGGGGACAACGACTCCCGCATCCTCGCCGTCGCCCGCAACCTCCAGGCCGAGGGGTACGACGTCACCGTCGTCTCCAAGGACCTGCCGCTGCGCATCAAGGCGTCATCGGTCGGCCTGCTGGCCGAGGAGTACCGCGCCGAGCTCGCCATCACGGACTCCGGCTGGACCGGGATGTCCGAGCTGCGGCTCTCCGGTGAGCAGGTGGACCTCCTCTTCGAGGAGGAGAGCCTGTACGTACCGGAGGCGGCGGAGCTGCCCGTCCACACCGGCCTCACCATCCAGTCCGAGCGCGGCAAGGCGCTCGGCAGGATCACGGCCGAGGGCAACGTCCGTCTGGTGCGCGGCGACCGTGAGGCGTTCGGCATCAAGGGACGCAGCGCCGAGCAGCGCATCGCGCTCGATCTGCTCCTCGACCCGGACATCGGGATCCTGTCGATGGGCGGCCGGGCCGGCACCGGCAAGTCGGCGCTCGCGCTCTGCGCGGGCCTCGAAGCGGTGCTCGAACGGCGCCAGCACCAGAAGGTGATGGTCTTCCGTCCGCTGTACGCGGTGGGCGGCCAGGAGCTCGGCTATCTGCCCGGCACCGAGGCCGAGAAGATGGGCCCGTGGGCGCAGGCGGTCTTCGACACGCTCGGGTCCGTCGCCGGCAAGGCCGTCATCGAGGAGGTCACCGCGCGGGGCATGCTGGAGGTCCTGCCGCTCACCCACATCCGCGGCCGCTCCCTGCACGACGCGTTCGTGATCGTGGACGAGGCCCAATCCCTCGAACGGAACGTCCTTTTGACCGTTCTGTCGAGGATCGGGGCGAATTCGCGGGTTGTGCTCACGCACGACGTGGCGCAGCGCGACAACCTCCGGGTCGGCCGGTACGACGGCGTGGTCGCCGTCGTCGAAAAGCTGAAGGGACACCCGCTGTTCGCGCACGTCACGCTCACGCGGTCCGAGCGTTCACAGATCGCGGCCCTGGTCACGGAGATGCTGGAGGACGGCCCCTTGTGAGGAGAGAGCGAGTGAAGCGCCCCACCTTGTAGGGGTTACGCGGTAGTTGGCGCCGCCCGGCGAAGCGCAGGAGCTTAGCCGGGCGGCGTTGTGCCGTGCGCTTGTTTCCGCGAAACCGCTGGGGCAAACGAGGTGTGAGCTTTCCCACTTGGATGAGAATTGCCTTGAGGCAACCGCGTCCGGCAGAGTCTCAGTCCTGTCAGGCCCCGCATACGACACTTGTGCATCCACAGCATGAAGAGCACCACGAACACCAGAACTTCACAGAGGCCGTCGTATGCCGCCCGAGCACCACGCGGCGCTCCCGTAGCGGGAGTTGCCCACCGGGCCCGTGTCTCCCGTGACCCCGCAGTTGGGAGGCCAGCGTCAGGGGCACGATTGCGTCCGCGAGGGTCACCTACAGCGGGCGATGCTGGAAGGAAACCGTGTGAGCCGGATTTCGGTCCGGGGATTCGCAGTGGCTTCGGCCACCGCGGTCACCACAGTCGGCGCAGTCGTGGGTGTTGCCTCGGGCAGCACCGCTCAGCCCTCCACCAACGAGGCTGAGGCCACGGCGAGCGACGCGACCCTCCTCGCCGACATACCCGCGGGCCAGCAGGCCCAGGTGCAGACCGCCACCCTGACGCAGCAGGCGGAGACGCAGGCCATCGCCGCGGACAACGCCGCTCAGAAGTCGGCGGAGGAAGCAGCCCGTAAGAAGGCTGCCGAGGACGCCGTCGCCAAGCAGCAGGCGGCAGCCGACGCCAAGGAGAAGGCGGAGAAGGAGGCCAAGGAACGCGCGGAGGCCAAGAAGGTCGCCAGCCGTTCGGCCACCCGCGACGCCTCCAGCTTCGCCACGCAGGCCTCTTACTCGGCGTCGCAGATACAGGCGATGGCGCGTCAGATGGTGCCCGCCGGGCAGTTCCAGTGCTTCAGCAACATCGTGGACCACGAGTCCAGCTGGAACTACCGGGCGACCAACGCCTCCTCCGGTGCCTACGGTCTCTTCCAGGCGCTGCCCGCGTCCAAGTACTCCACCGCGGGCGCCGACTGGCAGACCAACCCGGCCACCCAGATCAAGTGGGGCCTCAACTACATGGACAGCCGCTACGGCAGCCCGTGTGAGGCCTGGACCTTCTGGCAGGCCAACCACTGGTACTAGAAGCCGGTACAGCTTCATGACGGGCCCGGACCCGTCAACCTTCCTGAGCCCCTTGCCGTCCTACGGTGAGGGGCTTCGGGCATGTACGGTCGGAGCCGACGACTCCCGGGGGAGTGGTGAGAGAGCACGGGGGAAGAGGGCGGATCATGTCGCGAGTTCCAGGATGGCTCGGCCGGCTCGGCGATGAGCTGAGCCGGATGGGGGAGCGGTTGGACGAGCGCCGCGCCGAGGCCGAGCGTGACGACGGCGGGGACGACACCGCTCCGGACACCGCCCCGCACGCCCATGATGCCGCTCGGGCGCCCGCGCACATGACCGCCGAAGCGTCCCAAGTGCCCGTCACCCGGCCGGAGAACGGCGGCGGCGACCACGTACCTCCGCCGCCCGCGTACGCGCCCGCGATAGCGGCCAGGCCCGACCCGGTCGCGGCCGTGCCGTGGGGGATGCGGGTCGCGGCCGAGGCCGGCTGGCGGCTGCTCGTCCTCGCGGGCACCCTCTGGGTCCTGATGAAGGTCATCAGCGCCGTGCAGCTGGTCGTGTACGCGTTCGTCGCCGCGATGCTCATCACCGCGCTCCTCCAGCCGACCGTGGCCCGCCTGAGGAGGCACGGCGTGCCGCGGGGCCTGGCCACCGCACTCACCGCGATCCTCGGCTTCGTCATCATGGGACTCGTCGGCTGGTTCGTCGTCTGGCAGGTCCAGGAGAACATCGACAACCTCTCGAACCAGATCCAGGACGGCATCGACGAGCTGCGCAGATGGCTCCTCAACAGCCCGTTCCATGTGACCGAGAGCCAGATCAACGACATCGCCAAGTCCCTGCGCGACGCGGTCGGCGCCAATACCGACCAGATCACCTCCGCCGGCCTCGAAGGCGTGACCGTCATCGTCGAGGCCCTCACCGGCATCCTGCTCACGATGTTCTCGACGCTGTTCCTGCTCTACGACGGCCGGCGCATCTGGGAGTGGACCACCAGGCTCGTCCCGGCGCAGGCCCGTCCGGGCATCTCGGGTGCGGGCCCCCGTGCGTGGCGCACGCTCACCGCGTATGTGCGCGGCACGGTGATAGTCGCCCTGATCGACGCGATCTTCATCGGGCTCGGCATCTTCTTCCTCGGCGTCCCGATGGCGGTGCCGCTCGCCGTCTTCATCTTCCTGTTCGCGTTCATCCCGCTGGTGGGCGCGGTGATTTCGGGGGCGCTCGCGGTGGTGGTGGCCCTGGTGACCCAGGGCGTTTTCACGGCCGTCATGACGCTCGCGGTGGTACTGGCCGTGCAGCAGATCGAGGGCCACATCCTCCAGCCGTTCATCCTGGGTCGCGCCGTGCGGGTGCATCCGCTCGCGGTGGTGCTCTCCGTCGCGGCCGGAGGCCTGGTGAACGGGATCGGCGGTGCGGTGGTGGCGGTGCCGCTCGTGGCCGTGACGAACACGGTCGTCGGCTATCTGCGCGCGCACTCGCGTGAGGCGGCGCTGCGGCAGGCGCCTTTGCCGCACGGGGCGACGGTCATCGACGTGGCGCCGGTCGATCCGACGGCCGGGAAGACCTAGGGCGTCTCGTCCGGACACACGAGAACGCCGGGCGGGCTGAAGGAAATTCAGCCCGCCCGGCGTTCTCGTATGCGGTCACCGGAGTGATCCGTCCGTCAGGACAGGACGTCCTCGGAGTCCAGGGTGACGCCCACGGCCTGGACGACCGCGGCGATCTTGAACGCTTCCTGGATCGTCTCGCGGTCGACGCCCGCCTTGCGCAGCACCTGCTCGTGCGAGTCGAGGCACTGGCCGCAGCCGTTGATCGCGGAGACCGCGAGGGACCACAGCTCGAAGTCGACCTTCTCGACGCCCGGGTTGCCGATGACGTTCATCCGCAGGCCGGCGCGCAGCGTCCCGTACTCCGGGTCGGAGAGCAGGTGGCGCGTGCGGTAGAAGACGTTGTTCATCGCCATGACGGCGGCGGCCGACTTGGCGGCCGTGTACGCCTCCGGCGACAGGTTCGCCTTCGCCTCCGGCTCCAGCTCGCGCAGCACGCGCGGGGAGCGGGACGCGATCGCGCAGGCGAGCACGGTGCCCCACAGCTGCTGCTGCGGCAGGTCGGAGTTGCCGATGACCGAGCCGAGGTTCAGGCGCAGGTCCTTGGCGTAGTCCGGGACGGCGGACTTGAGTTCGTCGAGAGCCATGTCAGATCACTCGCCCGACAGGAGCGCGACCGGGTCGAGGGTGTTCTCGCCCTTGGTCCAGTTGCACGGGCACAGCTCGTCGGTCTGCAGGGCGTCGAGGACCCGCAGGACCTCCTTGGGGTTACGGCCCACGGAACCGGCGGTCACCATCGTGAACTGGATCTCGTTGTTCTGGTCGACGATGAAGACGGCGCGCTGCGCGAAGCCGTCCTCGCCCTCGATGCCGAGGTCGCGCATGAGCTCGTGCTTCGAGTCGGCGAGCATCGGGAAGGGCAGGTCGGTCAGGTCCGGGTGGTCCTTGCGCCAGGCGTGGTGCACGAACTCGGAGTCGCCGGAGAAGCCGAGGATCTGGGCGTCACGGTCGGCGAACTCGTCGTTCAGCTTGCCGAACGCGGCGATCTCGGTCGGGCACACGAAGGTGAAGTCCTTGGGCCACGCGAAGACGATCTTCCACTTGCCCTCGTAGGTCTTGTGGTCGATCTGCTCGAACTCCTTGCCCTTCTCCAGGGAGACACAGGCGGTCAGATCGAACTGGGGGAACTTGTCACCGACAGTGAGCACGCACTACTCCTTGCAGCATGGAGGGGCCCTTTTTGAGGGCTTTCCAAGGGGGTTGGACTGGCCACGATCGTGGCACAGGGTGCATTGATTATGGAAATAGCTAGACTCGGTTGTGTTGATCGGAACCGGCTATCAGTAGCCGTAGGTAAAGGGGAGTGACCGTGGCCGGCATCAAGCGGCGACAGCCGAGCCTCGCGCAGCTGCGCGCCTTCGCCGCCGTCGCGGAGCATCTGCACTTCCGGGACGCGGCCGCCGCGATCGGCATGAGCCAGCCCGCGCTCTCCGGCGCCGTGTCCGCCCTGGAGGAGTCCCTCGGTGTGACCCTGCTCGAACGCACGACCCGCAAGGTGCTGCTCTCGCCCGCGGGTGAGCGGCTCGCGGTGCGCGCGAAGGCCGTGCTTGACGAGGTGGGCGCGCTGATGGAGGAGGCCGAGGCGGTACGGGCGCCGTTCACGGGAGCGCTCCGGCTCGGCGTCATCCCCACCGTGGCGCCCTACCTCCTGCCGGCGGTCCTGCGCCTCGTCCACGAGAAGTACCCGGACCTGGACCTCCAGGTCCACGAGGAGCAGACGTCGTCCCTGCTGGAAGGGCTCGCGGCCGGGCGGCTCGATCTGCTGCTGCTCGCCGTGCCGCTCGGCATGCCCGGTGTCACCGAACTCCCCCTGTTCGACGAGGACTTCGTGCTCGTCACGCCACTCGACCACTGGCTCGGGGGCCGGGAGGGCATCCCGCGCGAGGCGCTGCGCGAGCTGCGGCTCCTGCTGCTCGACGAAGGGCACTGCCTGCGCGACCAGGCGCTCGACATCTGCCGCGAGGCCGGCCGCGCGGACGCCCCGGTGACCACGACGGCCGCCGGCCTGTCCACGCTGGTCCAGCTCGTCGCGGGCGGGCTCGGTGTGACGCTGCTGCCGCGCACCGCGCTCGCCGTGGAGACCAGCCGCAGCAGCCAGTTGCTCACCGGGTTCTTCGAGGACCCGGCGCCGACCCGCCGCATCGCCCTCGCCATGCGGACGGGCGCCGCGCGCAGCGCGGAGTACGAGGAGCTGGCCGCGGCCCTGCGCGTGGCGGTGCGGCCGCTGCCGGTACGGGTGCTATGACCTCGGGTGCGCGATAACTCCCGTACCGGCGGGGCGTGTTATTCGGTGCGCAGGCCGTCCGGCCGCATCATGCGCCACAGCGGCGGCAGGCTGAGGAGCGTCACCACCGCGATGAGCGCGGCGCCGCCCGCCGCCAGGGGTGCGAACACCCACCAGTCGGTGACCCGCTTGTCGATCATGCGGGTCATGACGTAGCCCAGGCCGAGCCCGCCCCCGATCGCCAGGCCGAGGCCGAGGGCGACCGGGATCGCCGTCTGCCACAGGACCGACCAGGCCATCGAGCGGCGCCGTGTGCCGAACGCGGTCAGGGCCGCCAACAGCCGCTTGCGCTCGCGCAGTTGCTCCAGCGTGGAGACCAGCATGGACGCCGCGATCAGGGCCATCGTCGCGGCCGCGCCGATCTGCAGCCCCCGCGCGATGCTCGCGTACTGCTTGTCGCGGTCGACCGCCTTGATCGACATCACGTCGAGCATCGGATCGATATGGGCCGCGGTGTTGCGCACGTACTCCTCGGAGTCCGGCACCGTCGGGTCGATCTGCACCATGGCGGTGGTCGTGGCCTCGGTCAGCTTCGCGATGTCGATCGCGCCGGGGGTGGCGAGGATGCCGTCGACCTTGTCGTCCGTCGGGCTGGGCCGCGCCCGGACCGTGCGGGCGTCCGCGGGCAGCGTCCACAGGATCTGGCTCGACTTCCTGCCGTCGCCGGGCCCTACGTCGACGGGTTTGCCCGGGCGCGCCGACTCGTCGACCCAGTCGTTCATCTTCCGGTCCTCGGTGTGCGAGACGAACGTGTCGCCGTCGCGGCAGCTGCCGACGCGGGCCAGCTCGCGCAGGGTCGCGCAGGTGCCGACGCTGATCGTCGTCGTGGGCTGGATCTCGCCCTCCGGGACCGGGCCGGGGCGCGTGGCGTACGTCGACACGGTGCCGATGACGCTCTGGACGCCCTTCGTGGCACGGAAGTCGTCGATCATCCGCTGCGCGAGCCTGCCGTCGCCGGCCAGGGAGCTCACGGTCAGCTGGGCGCGGTGGGGGTCCTGGCCCGTCACGCGGTTGAAGTCGTCGTGCATCGACGCGAACATCATCTGCAGGGCGATCGCGCCGGCCACCGCGATGGTGATGCCGCTGACCGCGCGGGCCGCGGTGCCGCTGCTCAACTGGAGCCGCCGCGTGGCCAGTTGCCACGGTACCGGGCCACCGCGCAGCCGGGCCACGACCGATTCGAGCAGCCAGGGAAGCAGCGTGCTCAGGCCGACCAGGGCCAGGGTCGCGCCGGTGGCGATGGCGTACGCGTTGATGTCCTGGTCGGTACTGCTGACCCGGCCGATGGCCAGGAGGATCCCGATGCCCGTGACGGGCAGGAGCAGCCGCCACCACAGGCGCCGCCTGCGCGGCACGCCACCGCGCACGACACCGAGCGGCTCGATGGCCACCGAGCGCAGCGAGAGGACGGTGACGAGGACCGCCGAGAGCGGCACGGCCACGACGATCAGCGCGGCGAGCACCGGCACCGGTCGCACGTCGGACGGGAACGCGCTGACCTTGTCGACGTCGACCACGGCGACCAGCTGCCGTACGGCGAGGAAGAATACGGTGCCGACGGCCAGGCCGAGCAGCGCCCCGAACAGGGACTCGCCCGCCGCGATCCGCCGCACCGCCCTGGTGTCCGCGCCGACCAGGCGCAGCGCGGCCAGGCGCCGGTCGCGGCGGTCGCCGCCGAACCGCACCGCCGTACCGATGAACACGGCCACGGGCGTGAGCAGCACGACGCAGATCAGTACGACGAGCACCATCAGGAGCGCGTTCAGCGGCTCCGACAGGTCGGAGCCGAACTTCGCCGCCCGGTAGCCGCCGTCGCTGGTCGTGAGGGTGTCGGATCCCGCGTAGTAGAAGAGCTCCCGCGGGGAGACCAGGCCTGCGTCGGCGATCGTTCCGGTGACGCGGTAGTCGCGGAAGCGCTCCTTGAGGAGCCTCGCGCCGGGGTCGTCGAGGAGGTCGCGCAGCGCGGGCGAGACCACCATCTCGTGGTCGCCGGGCAGCTTGCCGAGGCCGGGCGGCAGGACGGGCCGGCCGCCCTCGGCGCGTACGAACCTGCCCTCCAGCGAGCGGTCGCGGAACGTCGTGAACGTGTTGCGCATCAGCACGGTCTTGTCGGACCGCTTGATCTTGCCCGCGAGGGTCATCCGGTCCGCGGCCTCGCGCGCCGAGGAGCGGTCGCTGCGGTGGTCGGTCAGGTACGGCACGGATGTGGCGCCGAGCAGCAGCGCGACGCCCAGTCCCACACCCACGGCGGTGAGGATCGTGCGGACCCAGCCCTCGCGTCCGCCGCCGGCCGCGAAACGCATCCCCATGCCCAGATCGCGGATCCAGGCGCGCACGCCGGTGGGCGCGGAGGCCTCCGCAGTGACCGCGGGCGCGGGCTGCGGCTTCGTACGAGTCACGCTCATGCGATGCGCTCCATGTCGCGGGACCTGCCGTCGCGGACGATGATCTCGCGGTCCGAGTAGGCGGCGACGCGGGCTTCGTGGGTGACGAGGACGACGGCGGCGTGGGTGGAGCGGGCGGCTTCGGTGAGCAGCTCCATGACGCGCTCGCCGTTGAGGGAGTCGAGGGCGCCGGTGGGTTCGTCGGCGAACAGGACGCGGGGGCTGGTGGCCAGGGCGCGGGCGACGGCGACGCGCTGGCCCTGCCCGCCGGAGACCTCGCCGGGGCGCTGGCCGGTGAGGTCGTCGACCTCGAGGCGCTCCATCCAGGCGCGGGCGGTGGCCTCGGCGGCCTTGCGCCTGGCGCCGTTGAGGCGCAGGGGCAGGGCGACGTTCTCGAGGCAGGTGAGTTCGGGGACGAGCTGGCCGAACTGGAAGACGAAGCCGAAGTCGCTGCGGCGCAGGGCGCTGCGGGCGGCGTCGGACAGGGCGGCGAGGTTCTGTCCCGCGTAGGTGATGTCGCCTTCGTCGGGAGTGACGATGCCGGCGAGGCAGTGCAGGAGGGTCGACTTGCCGGAGCCGGAGGGGCCCATGACGGCGACGACCTCGCCGGGGTGGACGGAGAACTCGGCGCCGTTGAGGGCCTTGGTGGCGCCGTAGGTCTTGTGGAGACCGTGGGCGGTCAGGAGGGAGCCGGCGGGGGTCATGGCTTGCGCACCTCCGCGGCGAGCTTGTCCAGGCGGGCGGCGGTGAGTTCGAGCCAGCGCAGGTCCGCTTCGAGGTGGAACAGGGCGTGGTCGCAGATGAGCTGGTCGGCGAGGTCGCCCTTGCGCTTGCGGTCGGTGAGGATGCGCATCATGCGCAGGTGCTCGGCGCGCTGGGTGTCCAGGACCGTGGCGGCGTCGCGCTCGGTGAGCAGCGCGAGGACGACCTTGGTGTAGAGGACGGACTGGAGGTAGGGCTCGGGCGCCTCGGGGGTGGCGAGCCAGCGCTGGACATCGGTGATGCCGGCGTCGGTGATGGCGTAGCGCTTGCGTTCCGGGCCGCCGCCGGCCTCGATCCCGTCGACCTCGACCAGGCCGTTCTTCAGGAGCCGGGACATGGTCGAGTAGACCTGTCCGTAGTGCAGCGGCTTGTCGTGCCCGAAGGTGGCGTCGAAGGTGCGCTTGAGGTCGTAGCCGTGTCGTGGGCCCGACTCGAGAAGTCCCAGAAGGGTGTGACCGATGGACATGGCGGCCACTATACATAGCGGGTATACGTAGTGTGTATAGCCGCTTGGGGGCGGGGTTCCGGGAGGGCTTCGGGGGAAAACGTGAACGGTCCGGGGCGCGTGCCCCGGACCGTTCACTCCGCCTCGCCCCCCGTGGACCCCTTGGGCGGCCGCCCCCGCCGCGGCAGCGGCCCCGCCGAACCGGGCAGCCGCCCGGCCTCCGCGAGAGCGCGCCGCAGCAGGAACTCGATCTGCGCGTTCGCCGAGCGCAGGTCGTCCCCGGCCCACCGTGCGAGCGCGTCGTACACGAGCGGGTCGAGCCGCAGCAGTACTTGCTTGCGCTGTGGCCGCGACCGGCGTGCGGGGCCCTGAGGGGGCCCCTCGTGCGCCTCGTGCGCACCGTCAGGAGGGCTCATTGGTAGAGCGTTCCCGTGTTCAGGACCGGCTGGGCGGCGCGGTCGCCGCACAGGACCACGAGCAGATTGCTGACCATGGCCGCCTTGCGCTCCTCGTCGAGCGCCACGAAGTCCTGCTCCGTGATCCGGGCGAGCGCGTCCTCGACCATGCCGACCGCGCCGTCCACGATGAGCCGCCGCGCCGCGACCACGGCGCCCGCCTGCTGACGCTGGAGCATCGCCGAGGCGATCTCGGGGGCGTACGCGAGGTGCGTGAATCGGGACTCGATGATCTGCACGCCCGCGGTCTCCACGCGTGCGTGGAGCTCCACGGCGAGCTTCTCGGTGATCTCCTCGGCGTTGCCGCGCAGCGAGAGGCCGGCCTCGTCGTGTGCGTCGTAGGGGTACTCGATGGCGATGTGCCGCACGGCGGCCTCGGTCTGCGTGGCGACGAACTCCAGGAAGTTGTCGACCTCGAAGGTGGCCTGCGCCGTGTCCTCGACGCGCCACACGACGACGGCGGCCAGCTCGATCGGGTTGCCGTAGGCGTCGTTGACCTTGAGGACGGCCGTCTCGTGGTTGCGTACGCGGGTCGAGATCTTGGTGCGGGACGTCAGCGGGTTCACCCAGCGCAGGCCGTCCTCGCGGATCGTGCCCCGGTAGCGGCCGAAGAGCTGGACGACGCGGGCCTCGCCCGGCGCCACCATGTTCAGCCCGCACATCGCGAAGAACGCGGCTATCGCGACCACGACGCCGAGGACGATCAGCCCCGCCTTCCCGCCCGCCGACGACAGTGAAGCGCCGGTCGCGATCAGCGCGACGCCCGCGATGAGGCCGATGAGGCCGAGCAGCAGGGCGAGCCCGCCGCCGATGCTGTGAGCGACGACCTCCTTGACGCGCGGCTTGGGCATCTCGGGTACGTCGGCTGTGGTGTCCGTCTCGGACATGAGGGTCCCCGTCCTGTGAACTGGCGGTTCTCGCGAACCAGGTCTAGCAAAGTGATATCACTTTATCGTGTGCGGCAACCATCTGGACCTCCCGATCGTCGGTTCCCATGGGGCAGGTGCTGATTGTCACGTCCGGAAATGCCCGGATCGGCATCCTTTTGCCCTTAGGTGCGGTGTTAGCTTCATGAGCTGATTCAGCACCGATGAGTGTGAAGTGCGCACTGTGCGCGCGGACGTGTCAGCGACTAGAAGCGGAGTACCGGGAGCCATGGGTCGAGCGGACGAGAGACGAGCACGGCAGCGCGGCGGCGCGCGCCGGGCGGCGCGCGGGGGCTCGTCCACCCGGCGGACGGGTATACGCCGCTTCTTCACCTGGAAGAAGATCCTCGGCACACTTTTCGGTCTGTGCCTCCTCTGCATGGGCGCGTTCATCGTGCTGTACATGGTGATCGACGTCCCCGAGGGCAACCCGGACGCGATGCGGCAGAGCAACGTCTACAAGTACAGCGACGGCAGGACCATGGCCCGTGTCGGCCAGGTCAACCGCGAGATCGTCGATCTCTCCGAGGTGCCCACGGGTGTGCAGCACACCTTCGTCGCCGCTGAGAACAAGACGTTCTACAAGGACAAGGGCATCGACCTGAAGGGCACCGCCCGCGGCGTGATCAACACGGTCACCGGCAAGGGCAAGCAGGGTGGTTCGACGATCACCCAGCAGTACGTGAAGAACTACTACCTCACGCAGGACCAGACCGTCACGCGCAAGCTGAAGGAACTGGTCATCTCGCTGAAGGTGGACCGCAAGAAGTCCAAGGAAGACATCCTCGCGGGGTACATCAACACCAGCTTCTACGGCCGCAGTTCGTGGGGCATCCAGGCCGCCGCCCAGGCCTACTACGGCGTCGACGCCAAGGATCTGAACGTGGAGCAGGGCGCGTATCTGGCTGCGCTCCTCCAGGCCCCGAACCAGTACGACTGGGGCATCGCCTCGGACACCGGCAAGAAGCTCGCCGTGGCCCGCTGGAACTACGTCCTGGACAACATGGTCGACATGCACTGGCTCAGCGCGAGCGACCGCGAGGGCATGACGTTCCCCAAGCCGAAGGCGCCGAAGGCCGCCGCCGGACTCGAGGGCCAGGAGGGCTACCTCTACACCGCGGCCAAGGCCGAGGTGATGAAGGACCTGAACCTCACCGAGGCGCAGTTCGACGCGGGCGGCTACACGGTCACCCTCAACATCGACCGCAAGAAGCAGAAGCAGCTGGAGAAGTCGGTCAGGCAGCAGTTGACCGACAACCTGAACCCGAAGAGCAAGAAGGCCGACTCCCGGGTACAGGCCGGTGCCGCCTCGGTCGACCCGAAGACCGGCAAGGTCCTCGCGCTGTACGGCGGTGAAGGGCTCAGCAAGCACTACGTCAACAACGCGACCCGCACCGACTACCAGCCGGCCTCCACCTTCAAGCCGCTGATCCTCGCGGCCGCCCTGGAGAACAACGCCACGACGCAGACCGGGCAGTCGATCAAGGCGAGCACGATCTACGACGGCACCAACAAGCGGCCGGTCGTCAGCGACGGACAGAAGGTCGGCTTCGCCCCGCCGAACGAGGACGATCACAGCTACGGTCCTGTCACCGTGCAGACCGCCATGAACAAGTCCATCAACTCCGTCTTCGCGCAGATGGGCGTCGATGTCGGCATGGACCAGGTCATGGCGACGGCCAAGAAGCTCGGCATGGACGACGCCGACCTCAAGCCGTACCCGGCGCAGACCCTGGGCACCATGGGCGCGAGCCCGATGGAGATGGCCGGTGTCTACGCGACGCTCGACAACCACGGCAAGCAGGTCACTCCGCAGATCGTGAAGTCCGTGTCCAAGCAGGGTCAGGACGTCCCGCTGCCGGACGCGATCGGCAACCAGGTGATCAGCCGCGGTGCTGCGGACTCGGTCACCTCGGTCCTGACCGGTGTGGTCGACGACGGTACGGCGAAGGTCTCGGTGCGTGACAACCCGGCCCGCGACGGCCAGCAGGTCGCGGGCAAGACCGGTACCTCCGACGACAACAAGTCGGCCTGGTTCACCGGCTATACGCCGGATCTGGTCACCTCGGTGGGACTGTTCGGCGAGGGCGCGCTGAAGACATCGGAGGCGGGTGCGCACGTATCGATGAAGGGCGCCGGCGGTCTGCCCCGCGTCGACGGCGGCAGCTTCCCGGCCCGTATCTGGGCGCAGTACACCTTCAACTCGTCCGCCTCCAACGGCGAGTTCGACCTCGACACCGACATGGGTGCGGCCGTCGAGGTGCCGTCCACCCCGCAGGACACGCCGAGTGCCCCGGAGTCCACCCCCGAGAACACCCCGAGCGCCCCGGAGTCCACCCCCGAGAACACCCCGAGCGCCCCGGAGTCGACCCCCGAGTCCACCCCGCCGACCGACGACCCGTCGGGCGGCGTCACGCCCCCGACCGACTCGTCGTCGCCGACCTTCGGAATTCCGGAGAAGCCGGGCAACTCGGGCAGCAACAAGCCACGCGGCCTGACCGGCTGACAGTGACGCACGCGAGTGGGCCCGGAACCGTACGGTTCCGGGCCCACTCGCATATCCAGGTTCAGACAGTGCCGTTCCCGTGCGCCAGCTCGAACCACACGACCTTGCCGGTGCTCAGTCGCGTCGCACCCCAGCGCCGCGCCAGCCTGTTGACCAGGTACAGGCCGCGCCCGCCCTCGTCGGTGGCGCGGGCCTGGCGCAGCCGCGGCAGCTGCGGCACGTCGTCGCCGACCTCGCAGCGCAGCACGTCGGTCCGCAGCAGGCGCAGCGTGACGGGCCGGGACGCGTACCGCACGGCGTTCGTCACGACCTCGCTGACAAGGAGCTCCACCGAGTCCGTCAGCTCCTCCAGGCCCCACCGGGCGAGCGCGCTGCGCGCCAGGCGGCGGGCCCGGCCCGGCGCCGCGTCCTCGGGCTCCAGGAGCCAGTACGCGACGTCGCTCGGCGCGATCCCGTCGAACCGGGCCGCGAGCAGCGCGATGTCGTCGTCCCGGTCGCCCGGACCGAGCATGTCGAGGACCTCGTCGCACAGCGCCTCGAGCGGCGGCGGATGGTCGGGGCCCGTCAGCTGGGCCGTCGCTGCGAGCCGCTCCCGCAGCTGCTCTATCCCGGTCCACACGTCCCGCAGCCGCGACTCGACCAGACCGTCCGTGTAGAGGAGGAGCGTCGCGCCCGCCGGGGCGTCCAGCTCGACCGCCTCGAAGTCGACGCCGCCGACACCGATCGGGGCGCCCGGCGGGACCCGCAGCACCTCGGCGCGGCCGCCCAGATGCAGCAGTACCGGCGGCGGGTGGCCCGCGTTGGCGATGGTGATGCGGTGCGAGACCGGGTCGTAGACCGCGTACAGGCAGGTCGCCATGCGGTCGCTGCCGAGGCGCTGGGCCTGCTCGTCCAGATGGTGCAGGACCTCCTGCGGCGGCAGGTCGAGACCGGCGAGGGTCTGCGCGGTCGTGCGCAGCTGGCCCATGATCGCGGCGGACGTCATGGAGTGGCCCATGACGTCGCCCACGACCAGGGCGACGCGGCTGCCGGGCAGCGGGATCGCGTCGTACCAGTCGCCGCCCACGCGCGCGGTCTCCGCGGCCGGCAGATACCGGGACGCGAGGCGCACGCCCGTCGGCCGCGGCAGCGTCTCGGGCAGCATCGTGCGCTGGAGCTCGTCGGCGATGTACGCCTCGCGGCCGTACAGGACGGCCTTGTCGATGCCGAGCGCGCTGTGTGTGGCGAGCTGCCCCGCGACCAGCAGGTCGTCGTTCTCGAACGCGTGGCGTTCGGGGCGGCGCAGGAAGACGACCGCGCCGATCACCCGGCGGCGGCCGCGCAGCGGCGCGAGGATCGCCCGCTGCCCGGTGGGCAGGGCGAGGTCCGGGTCGTCGCCGAGCAGCTCCGGCAGCGCGGCCAGGGCGGCGGGCGAGTCCGCGAACACGGGCCGTACGCCCCTCAGCACCTCGGCCAGCGCGCCGCCGGTCCGCACCTCGCACAGCTCGGCGGTGACGGGGTCGCCCTGGGCGGCGCCGGCCGCCATCGTCAGGAGCCCGCCGCCGTCGGTGTCCGGGTCCTCGGCGCCCTCCTCGATGAGGCGCAGCCGGTCCGTCCTGCGCAGCCGCAGCACGACGGGCCCGGTGGGCCGCTCGTCGCCGACCGGCAGCGGGTCCCGCAGATACACCAGGATCACGTCGGAGAACGTGGGCACGGAGGCGCGGCACAGGCCCATGACGATCTCGTCGAGATCTATCCCGCGGGCGATCCGCCGGGTCGCGGCGCCCACGAAGCGCAGCCGGTCCCCGTCCCGCCGCATCGGGACGGGTGTCCCCGGCGGCCGCGGCTGTCCGCTCCGCCGCTCGGGCACGGGCCTCGGCCGGTGGGGATCGTCCGGTCCGGCGTCCGACAGGGCGTGCTCGGGCGCGCTCCCACCGGCCCCGGAAGCGGAACCGGGCTTGCGCCGCCCGGGCACCCCACCGCCACCGCTCTCACGGCGCGGTGGCTCGGGTACAGGTGCCGCGCCGGAGTGCTCGGGCGCGGCGCCGCGCGGTGCGGAGGCACCTGACGCGGGCGCGCGGCGCGCGGGATCGGCGTCGTCGGCGGACGCGGTCGCTCCGGGGCGCCCCTGTGCGGGGAACGCGTCGGAGGCGCGCCTCAGGGCCCCGCGGGGGTCCGCGGGGGCGGCGGGGCGGGCGGCCGGCCGGCGGCCCTCGTGGGAGGTGGGGTGCTCCGTCACGCGTTTCGAATCCGTCCGTCCTGGGCTGCGCGCCTAACGACGTGCCGCTTCACTTTCCGGCGCGCCGGCAGTTGAAGAACAGCTGGTGTTCGGGTGGTACATCGGTGCTTGCCGGAGCGTACGCGTACGTGTGCTCGCCGGTGATCTCCAGTCCCGCGTCGCGTACGACCTGGCGCAGCTCGTCCCGCAGAAAACCCGATACCCGGATTGTGTGCCCCAGGAACGGAATCTCGGCGTCGTCCAGATCGGCCTCGACCATCGACAGGGCGAGGAGCCCGCCGGGCCGGAGCATCGAGCGCAGCAGCCGCAGCGCCGCGGGGATCTCTGCGCGCGGCAGCATCAGCAGCGTGAAGAAGCAGGTGACGGCGTCGAACTCGCCCAACTCGCCCTGTTCCTGACCCGGTTCGGGTCTCAGTGACGCGAGGTCCAACTGATGGAACTCGGCCTCGGGGACGTTCTTGCGGGCGAGCTCCAGCATGCCGGCCGACAGGTCCACGCCGACCACCGAGTGTCCCGCGTCCGCCAGTTGACGGCTCGTCGGAACTCCCGTGCCGCAGCCCACCTCGAGTATGCGCGAGCCGGGTGCGAGGCCCGCGAGCAGCGCGTCCACCGCGGCCAACTGGCCTTCCTTGTGCGGAAAGGCGTCGTCGTAGCGGGCTCCGATCGCGTCGAAGGCCTCGGCCTGGCCCGTACGGTCCGGCGCCGGGGTCCGGCGGCCACTCCCGTACGTCTCGTAACCCTCGCTGCCGTGACTCACGGTCCCGCCGCCCCTCGATGACCTCGTTGACATCGTGTCAGACCTGCTGCAAGCGCGAAGAGTTGTATCTGTGTGCACTTGCGGAGGACGATCCTACGTTTGAACCACGGGGGCGCATCAAGGGTCTCATGAGGACACATGCGCGGGCGTACGGTCCCAGTCACCCGGAAGCGCGGGAACCGGCCACGACGGATCGGGCCGCCAGTGCTGCCAGCCGTCGGGGAACGGGTGCCCCCAGTCCTCGATCACCTCGACCGCGGCGCGCCCCGCCCTTCGTACGGACTCCGCCTGCGCCGCGCTCATCAGACCCGCGATCTGCGCCTGCGCGAACTCGTCCTCGTCGAGCCAGCGCCAGGTGCGGTCCGCGGAGACCGACAGGTCGAGGAAGTGGTCTTCGGAGTCCACGCCGCCGGCCCAGCGCACCTGCGGCTGCTCCAGGTTCACGTACCAGTTCCTGAACTGCCAGCCCGGATCCCAGAACAGCCACACCGACCAGGGCTCGCCGGGGCGCGCCAGCTTCAGCACGCCGGTGCCGAACCACCGGTCGCGCAGCACGGTGCGCGGCTTCGTGTACCGGGTGGCCAGCGGCTCCTCGTGCACCGGTGTGCCGTCGGCCAGGACCGGTTTCACGCACTCGGTGCCGGGTGCCAGCCACACGGCGAGCAGCTCGGCGCTGTCCTCGACGACCGTGACGGGGCGGCAGATGTGGAAGCCGTCCCCGCCGTTCGTCCGGTAGCGCCACAGAATCCGGCTGCCGGGCGCCCAGCGCCCAACGCTGCCGTCGGTCCCACCCGCCAGAATGCTCGTCCGGTCCGTCATGTACAGATATTAGGTGCCCCCGGCACGTGACGCTGCGGTGCGCGCCACGAATTCGGTCAGTCGCCGAACGCTGTTACGGCCGCGTCATCCGCAGGACATCCAAGGCCTCGTCGAGCTGCTCGACCGTGAGATCGCCGCGCTCCACGTAGCCGCCCTCCAGGACGACCTCGCGGATCGTCCTGCGCTCGGCCAGCGACTTCTTGGCCACCTTCGCGGCCTCCTCGTAGCCGATGTACTTGTTCAGCGGGGTCACCACGGACGGTGACGACTCGGCGTACTCGCGGGCGCGCTCGCGGTTCGCGGTGATGCCGTCGACGGTCCGGTCGGCGAGCAGGCGCGCGACGTTGGCGAGAAGTCTGATCGACTCCAGGACGTTCCTGGCGATGACCGGCAGCATGACGTTGAGCTCGAAGTTCCCCGCGGCGCCCGCGGCGGCGACCGTCGCGTCGTTCCCGGTGACCTGGGCGGCGACCATGAGCACCGCCTCGGGAATGACCGGATTCACCTTGCCCGGCATGATCGACGAGCCCGGCTGGAGGTCCGGCAGGCTGATCTCGGCCAGTCCGGTGCGGGGGCCCGACGCCATCCAGCGCAGATCGTTGGCGATCTTCGTCAGGCCGACGGCGATGGTCCGCAGCTGCCCGCTGGTCTCCACGATGCCGTCACGCGCGCCCTGCGCCTCGAAGTGGTTGCGCGCCTCGGTCAGCGGCAGGCCCGTGGTCCGCGCGACCTCCGCGATGACGGCGGCCGAGAAGCCGGGCGGCGTGTTGATCCCGGTGCCCACCGCCGTTCCCCCGAGCGGCAGTTCGGCCAGGCGCGGCAGCGAGGCCCGAAGACGTTCGATGCCGTACGCGACCTGCGCCGCGTACCCGCCGAACTCCTGCCCGAGCGTCACCGGCGTCGCGTCCATGAGGTGCGTGCGCCCCGACTTCACGACGTCGGCGAACTCCTCCGCCTTGCGCTCCAGGGCCGCCCGCAGATGGGTGAGCGACGGGATGAGGTCATGGGTGACGGCGGCGGTGGCCGCGATGTGGATCGACGAGGGGAAGACGTCGTTCGACGACTGGGACGCGTTCACGTGGTCGTTCGGGTGGACGTCGCGGCCGAGGCGCTCCGTCGCGAGGGTCGCGAGCACCTCATTGGTGTTCATGTTGGACGACGTGCCCGAGCCGGTCTGGAAGACGTCCACGGGGAACTGGTCGTCCCAGCGCCCGTCGGCGACCTCGCCGGCCGACTCCGCGATGGCCTGCGCGATGTCCTGGTCCACGACCCCGAGCTCGGCGTTCACATGGGCCGCGGCCGCCTTGATGCGGGCGAGCGCCTCGATGTGGGCGCGCTCCAGGCGCTGGCCGGAGATGGGGAAGTTCTCCACGGCCCGCTGCGTCTGGGCCCGCCACTTGGCGTCCGCGGGGACCCGTACCTCGCCCATGGAGTCGTGCTCGATCCGGTACCGGCCGCTGTCGTCGCCGCCGTCGTCATCCATCGCCGTCGTCATCGTCATCCCTCCGTATCCCTCGTAAAACGTGAGCACTTGTCTTGTTCTGGCTATTCCCAAGTCTCTTACCCGCCAGTAAATACCTCGGGTAACACCCAAACCGGGGAGGCGTCATGAACGTCCTGCACCGCACCGGACCCAGCATCAGATGCGCCGTCGCCGTTGTCGCGGCGACGGCCGCCGCACTCGTCGGCCTGACCGCGCCGACCGCGTCCGCGGCACCCGCCGCCGCGGCCACCACCCCACTCCCGCCCGACCTCGAGAAGATCCGCGCCGCCGAGGCCGCCAAGCTCTACGGGGACCCGGCCGAGCGGCCCCTGGCCGACCGCAAGACCGCCCTCATCTCGCTCGGGGACAGCGAGATCTCGGGTGAGGGCGTCGGCACCTACGAGGCCGGCACGAACGGCCCGGACAACTGGTGCCACCGTTCGCCCGACTCCGCCATCCACCGCACCGGGATCCCGGCCGACGTGACGTACAACGTCTCCTGCTCGGGCGCGTACACCGGAAACATCCGCATCGGCGGCAGCAAGCAGTACGCCGACGAGCTGGTGCAGAGCGACGCTCTCGCCGTCAAGGCGCGCAACACGAAGATCAAGATGATCGTGCTCGTCGCGGGCGCCAACGACGACCTCCAGTTCGGTCCCGTCATGACCGACTGCGTGACCCGCTACCTCACCCTTCAGGGCGCGTGCGAGCCCAAGTACGCGCCGGGCTGGCAGGCCAGGGTCGACGGGCTCGTGCCCAAGGTCGAGTCGACCGTCGCCGACCTGAAGACCGTGATGCGCGGCGCGGGCTACGCCGACAGCGACTACAAGCTCGTCCTCATGGGTTACCCCAGCCCCATCGGCCCCGACATCCACGACAACCCCAACTTCCCCGGCAAGCTGCCCGGCGGCTGTCTCGGCTACGACTCCGACGCCGCCTGGGGCCGCAACGCTGCCGTGCCCGCCTTCGAGCGCGGCATGCGCAAGGCCGCCCAGGAGTCCGGCGCCTTCTACCTCGACGACTCCCGCCTCTTCCAGGGCCACGAGGTCTGCATGGAGGACGCCTGGGCCCGCGGCCTCTACGTGGACGTCTCCAACCCGTTCCCGCCCGACTCCAACTCCGTGCGCCAGTCCTTCCACCCGAACGCGCGCGGCCACGGCGCCTTCGCCTCCTGCCTCACCCAGCTCTACAACTCCGGCTACCGGGAAGCAGGTTGCGCCGATCCGGCCAGCACCGGCACCCCCAAGCTCTACCAGGGCGGCTGGGACGACGCGTACCGGCCACTGAAGAACGCGGGCACCGGCACGTGCGCCGACGCCAAGGGGGGAAGCAGCGCGAACAACACGGCCGTCATCGGCTGGGACTGCTCGGGCACCCGTAACCAGGGCTGGTGGTACGACACCGCCGGCCGGTCCCTGCACTCCGAACTCACCCAGGACCGCTGCGTGGACGTCCCCGACAGCGCCTACAGGGCGGGCACGGCCCTCGTCCTGTGGAACTGCCACGGCGGAACCAACCAGCAGTTCGTCCGCCAGGGCGACACTCTGCGCCCGGCCGCCTCGACGGGCCTGTGCCTGACCCTCGCCTCGGCGAAGGACAACGTGCGGCTCCAGAACTGCGACGGCTCGGCGGGCCAGCGGTTCGCATGACCTTCGGGCGGACAGCGGAAGGGCCGCCCGTCGCCGTGAAGGCGGCGGGGCGGCCCTTGTGTCGTGCGTCAGGTGTTACGCGAGGCCGGGGCCGCGCACCGGGATGCTGGTGAACGTGGGCGCCGGGGCCGGGTCCTTGAAGAAGTCGTTGCCCTTGTCGTCCACGACGACGAACGCCGGGAAGTCCTCGACCTCGATCCTCCAGACCGCCTCCATGCCGAGCTCCTCGTACTCGACGACCTCGACCTTCTTGATGCAGTCCTGCGCGAGGCGGGCGGCCGGGCCGCCGATCGAACCGAGGTAGAAGCCGCCGTGCGCGTTGCACGCGTCGGTGACCTGCTGCGAGCGGTTGCCCTTGGCCAGCATGACCTTCGAGCCGCCCGCCGCCTGGAACTGCTCGACGTACGAGTCCATGCGGCCGGCCGTCGTCGGACCGAAGGAACCGGACGCGTAACCCTCCGGGGTCTTCGCCGGGCCCGCGTAGTACACCGGGTGGTCCTTCAGGTACTGCGGCATCTCCTCGCCCGCGTCCAGGCGCTCCTTGATCTTGGCGTGCGCGATGTCGCGGGCCACGACCAGGGGGCCGGTCAGGGAGAGGCGGGTCTTGACCGGGTGCTTCGTCAGCGCGGCGAGGATGTCGTCCATCGGCTGGTTCAGGTCGATCTTGACGACATCGCCCGACTCGTCGAGATGCTCGTCCGTGGTCTCCGGCAGGAAGCGCGCCGGGTCCGTCTCCAGCTGCTCCAGGAACACGCCCTCGGCGGTGATCTTCGCGACGGCCTGGCGGTCGGCCGAGCAGGACACGGCGATCGCGACCGGGCAGGACGCGCCGTGCCGCGGCAGACGCACCACGCGCACGTCGTGGCAGAAGTACTTGCCGCCGAACTGCGCGCCGATGCCGATCTTCTGCGTCAGCTCGAAGACCTTCTCCTCCAGCTCCTTGTCGCGGAAGCCGTGGCCGAGCTCGGAGCCCTCGGCGGGGATCTCGTCCAGGTAGTGCGCGGAGGCGTACTTCGCGGTCTTCAGGGCGTACTCGGCGGACGTGCCGCCGACGACGATCGCCAGGTGGTACGGCGGGCAGGCCGCCGTGCCGAGCGAACGGATCTTCTCCTCCAGGAACTTCATCATCGAGCCCTCGTTGAGGACCGCCTTCGTCTCCTGGTAGAGGAAGGACTTGTTGGCCGAGCCGCCGCCCTTGGCCATGATCAGGAACTTGTAGGCGCCGCCGTCGGTCGCGTACAGCTCGATCTGCGCCGGCAGGTTCGAGCCGGTGTTCTTCTCGTCCCACATGTTCAGCGGGGCCATCTGCGAGTAGCGCAGGTTCAGGTTCTTGTACGCGTCGTAGATGCCGCGCGAGAGGGCCGCCTCGTCGCCGCCCTCCGTGAGCACGTTCTGGCCGCGCTTGCCCATGACGATCGCGGTGCCGGTGTCCTGGCACATCGGAAGCACGCCGGCCGCCGCGATGTTCGCGTTCTTCAGCAGGTCGAGCGCCACGAACTTGTCGTTGCCCGACGCCTCCGGGTCGTCGATGATGCGGCGCAGCTGGGCGAGGTGGGCCGGGCGCAGGTAGTGCTGGATGTCGTGGATCGCCTCTTCGGCGAGCTTGCGCAGCGCCTCCGGCTCGACCTTCAGGAACGTACGGCCGTCCGGCCCCTCGGCGGTCGAGACACCCTCCGTGGTCACCAGGCGATAGGGGGTGGTGTCCTCGCCCTGGGGGAGCAGATCGGTGTACGCGAACTCAGGCATCTCGCCCATTCCTCTTTCGGCCGTTAGCAGCTGGCATCCATTGGCAGCGCCAACCAGCGTAGGACCTGACGGCACGGGCGAACCTGTGAGGTAAGGCTCAGTTCCCGCCGACGCCCCCTAGTCGCGATCTATCGCGTTTGGGTACGCTGGCCCGGTGGACCTTGAGAAGCGCCCCGAGCAGCCCGCGCCGCAGACCGATCTGCGCGCCTCCGACGCCGACCGCGACCGCACCGCGGACATCCTGCGCGAGGCCCTCGCGGAGGGCCGGCTCACCGCGGAGGAGCACGCCGAGCGGATCGACGGGGTGTACCGCGCCAAGACCCACGCCGAGCTCGAGCCGCTCGTAAGGGACCTGCCCGGCGCCCACACCCAGCGCCGGCCCGCGGTCTCCTCGCCGGCCCCGAACCGCCCCACCATGGGCGCGGTCCCGGCGGTCGCCGACGAGAACCTGGTCGCCGTCTTCAGTACCTCGACCCGCAAGGGCCGCTGGCGCGTGGGCCGCAGGACCCACGCGTACGCCGTCTTCGGCAACATCGAGATCGACCTCAGCGAGGCGATCTTCGAGTACCAGCAGGTCGTGATCAAGGCGGTCTCCGTCTTCGGGAACGTGGAGGTCCGCGTCCCGGAGAACATTTCGCTGCGCGGCAGCGGCGGCGGCGTCCTCGGCAACTTCGAGGTGGACACCCTCGACTCGGCCGACCCGGACGCGCCCGTGGTCTACGTCGACGGCATCGCGGTCCTCGGCAACATCGAGGCCAAGCCCAAGCGCGGCAAGCGCCTGCGCGATCTGCACGACCGCATGCGCAAACACCTCGACGGCTGACCCGCCTCCGGGGCGGTGGACGCACGGCACAGCCGCGGCGGCCCGGGGTCGGGGAACTCCCGTCCTTCGGAACTCAGTGCATAGGCGCGCACACAGCGGGTAGAGGTTGCTGCATCGTCGCTCGCTCGCGAAGCCGTCGTCAGGAGTAGACCGTGCTGCATCCGCCGCATCAGTCCCTGCAGGTCGCCGCTGTCCCCCCGCAGCGCGGGCCAGCGCGAGATCGGGACCAGGACGCCCCGTGGCACACGGAGGCCGTGTGCAGGCGCGACGAAGCCGGCCTTTTCTTCGCGCCTTCCAAGGAGCCGACCGCGGCCCGCCTGTCCCGCGAGGAGGCGGCCAAGCGCGTCTGCGCCCGCTGCCCCGTGATGGTCGAATGCCGCGAGCACGCGCTCCTGCAGCCCGAGCCCTACGGGGTGTGGGGCGGCCTCACCGCCGCCGAGCGCCGCGTGGTCCTCGCCCGCAGGCGCCGGCGCGAGGTCGAGCTTCAGAAGGCGACGAGTTCGGTCGACCAGATCCGCGCGGCCGGCTGACGACCCTCCCGATACGCGAATGGGGCGCCCCTCCGCACAAAGGGGCGCCCCGAACGCGTAAGGGGAAAGAACCTGCCGGCCGCGGCCTACTTGGCGCGGTCGAAGTCGATCGCGCTGTACGCGCGCAGCTTCGACAGCCGGTGCTGCGAGTCGATCTGACGGATCGTGCCCGACTTGGAGCGCATCACCAGCGAGGACGTCGTGGCGCTCTCGGCGCGGTAGCGGACGCCGCGCAGCAGCTCGCCGTCCGTGATGCCGGTGGCGACGAAGAACACGTTCTCGCCGGAGACCAGGTCGTTCGTCGACAGGACCCGGTCCAGGTCGTGGCCCGCGTCGATCGCCCGCTGGCGCTCCTCGTCGTCCTTGGGCCACAGCTTGCCCTGGATGACACCGCCCAGGCACTTGATGGCGCACGCCGAGATGATGCCCTCGGGGGTGCCGCCGATGCCCAGGAGCAGGTCGACGCCGCTGTCCTCGCGCACCGCGAGCACGGAGCCCGCGACATCGCCGTCGGAGATCAGCTTGATCCGGGCGCCGGCCTCACGGACCTCCTTGATGATGCCCTCGTGGCGCGGCCGGTCCAGGATGACGACCGTGACGTCCTCGGGAGCGGCCCGCTTGGCCTTGGCGATACGGCGGATGTTCACCGCGACCGGGGCGTTGATGTCCACGTAGTCGGCGGCCTCGGGGCCCGCGACCAGCTTGTCCATGTAGAAGACGGCGGACGGGTCGAACATGGTGCCGCGGTCGGCGGCGGCCAGGACCGCGATGGCGTTCGGCATGCCCTTGGCGCAGAGCGTCGTGCCGTCGATCGGGTCCACGGCGATGTCGACCTCGGCGCTCGTGCCGTCGCCGACGCGCTCCCCGTTGTAGAGCATCGGGGCTTCGTCCTTCTCGCCCTCACCGATGACGACGACGCCGTTCATCGAGACGGTGGAGACGAGGGTGCGCATGGCGCGCACGGCGGCGCCGTCCGCCCCGTTCTTGTCGCCGCGGCCGACCCAGCGGCCGGCGGCCATGGCCGCGGCCTCGGTGACGCGGACGAGCTCCAGGGCGAGGTTCCGGTCGGGAGCCTCCGCGGGGACTTCGAGTTCGGACGGCAACTGGTGATGCTCGGTCATCGAGACGCACCTTTCTGATACGACGACGGCCGGATGAGGGTGATGGCCCCGACTCTATCGTCAGGCCGACAAAATGAGCAGAGGGCCCCACGTATGAGCAGACCGGGCCCACGTGCGGTGATCGCTCACGTACCTGCGACGATGGGGGCGTGGCAGGTACCAAAGGCAAGAAGACCGTGGGCAGTCTGGTCCTCTCGATGGGCGCGACCGTCATCGCGGCGGCAGGCATCTACGTGTTCGTCCCGCACGACAGCTCCGGCACCCCGCCGGTGAAGCGCGTGGACTACCGCGTGGAGCTGCTGACGGCGCGACGCGCCGCTCCGTACCCGGTGGCGGCGCCCGAGGGGCTCGCGAAGTCCTGGAAGGCGACGTCGGTGCGGTACGAGGGATCGGACTTCGACGCCTGGCACCTCGGCTTCCATGACGCCGACGGCCAGTACGTGGCCGTCGAGCAGTCCACCGAGAAGCCGTCGGTCTTCATCGACCGGGCGAGCCAGGGCGCCACGGAGACCAGCGCGACGCAGCGCATCGGCGGCGAGACCTGGCGGCGCTACAAGGGCGACCAGTACGACGCCCTGGTGCTCAAGGCCGACAAGTCGACAACCGTCGTGACCGGTACGGCGTCGTTCGCGCAGCTGACGAAGATGGCCGGGGCGCTGCGGACGAAGTAGGTGCTTCCGGGATTTCCGCGCAGGGGATCTCAGGGATTTCGGCGCATGGGAAAGGCCCCCCGGCTGTTGCCGGGGGGCCTTTCCTTTCCCGTGACGTGTGCGGGAGTACTCAGATCGTGGTGATGACCTGGTCGTGCTCCAGGCGCGGGGAGCGCGGGAACCAAGCGTCCTCGCCCGGCTTGCCGATGTTGATGACCATCAGCGGGGTGTGGTCGTCGTCCAGGAACTCCTTCTGGACACCGGCGAAGTCGAGACCGGTCATCGGGCCCGCGGACAGGCCGGCGGCGCGGACGCCGATGATGAAGTACGCGGCCTGGAGGGAGGCGTTCAGGGCGGCGGCGCCCTCACGGGCGGGGCGCTCCGCGAAGAAGACGTCCTTGGCCTGCGGGAAGTGCGGGAACAGCGCCGGGAGCTCCTCGTGGAACTCGTTGTCCGCGGAGAGGATCGCGACCAGCGGGGCGGACGCCGTCTTCGGACGGTTGCCCTCGGCCATGTGCTGCACGAGGCGCTCGCGGGCCTCGGGGGAGCGGACCAGCGTGATGCGCAGCGGCGACTGGTTGAACGCCGTCGGGCCGAACTTGACCAGGTCGTAGATCGCCTGGACCTGCTCGTCGGTCACCGGCTCGTCGGTGAAGGTGTTCGCGGTGCGGGCCTCGCGGAACAGCAGGTCCTGGGCGGCGGGGTCAAGAACGAGAGACATGGATCAACCTTCTCGATACGTACGTGCTGGGGGTGCGGCCGGTCCGTCGCGACGCTGCGAACGGATCGGCCGATGCACACGACAGTACGTCAGTACCGTTTAACATTCAACCAAAACTGAAACCTCGTGACCCGCTTCACAAACCCCTGACGCCGCGTCTCGTCCCGCTCACCGTCCGCAGGTACCCGCCGCTCAGCCCTCCTCGTCCGCGCCCCCGTCCGGACCGGACTCCGCCAGCGCCGCGTCCAGGCGCGCCCGCGCCCCGTCCAGCCAGCGACGGCACACCTTCGCCAGCTCCTCGCCCCGCTCCCACAGCGCGAGCGACTCCTCGAGCGACGTGCCGCCCGCCTCGAGCCGCCGGACGACCTCGATCAGCTCGTCCCGCGCCTGCTCGTAGCCGAGCCCGGCCTCGTCGGTCTTCGTGGTCATGCGTTCTCCTGGTTCCCGGTCTCGACCCGTACGTTCGCGTTCTCGACCCGTACGGTGAATTCGCCCTCGGCGACGCGCGCCCGCAGCACCTCGTCCGCCGCCACGTCCTCCGCGGCGCGCACGACGTCCCCGTCGGACTTCTGCAACACCGCGTAACCCCGCTTGAGGGTCGCGGCGGGGGACAGGGCCACCACGCGCGCGTGCGTGTGCGACAGCTCCGACTCGGCGCGGTCGAGGAGGTGCCCGAGCGTGCGCCGGCCGCGCTCGGCCAGCGACGTCACCTGCTCCTCGCGCACCTCGATCATGCGGTGCGGGTCCTCCATGACGGGCCGGGCGAGGGCGTGTCTGAGCCCGCGCTCCTCGCGGTCCACGAACGACTCGACGCTGCGCCGCGCCCGGTCCCGCAGCCCCTGCACCCGCTCGTACTCCTCGCCGACGTCCGGCACGACCTTCTTCGCCGCGTCGGTCGGAGTGGAGGCGCGCAGGTCCGCCACGTGGTCGAGGAGAGGGTTGTCCGGCTCGTGGCCGATCGCCGAGACGACCGGCGTGCGGCAGGCGGCGACGGCCCGCACCAGCTGCTCGTCCGAGAACGGCAGGAGGTCCTCGACGCTGCCGCCACCGCGCGCCACGATGATCACGTCGACGTCGTCGAGCGCGTCCAGCTCCTTGACCGCCTGCACGACCTGCGGCACGGCGTGCACGCCCTGGACCGGCACGTTGCGCACCTCGAAGCGGACGGCGGGCCAGCGGTGCCGCGCGTTCTCCAGGACGTCCCGCTCGGCGGCCGACGCGCGCCCGCAGACGAGCCCGATGAGCTGCGGCAGGAACGGCAGCGCCTTCTTGCGCCCGGGCGCGAAGAGCCCTTCGCCGGCCAGGGTCTTCTTCAACTGCTCCAACCTGGCGAGCAGTTCACCGACGCCCACCGGTCTGATCTCGGAGGCCCGCAGCGACAGCTGGCCGCGCGGCGCGTACCATTCCGGCTTCGCCTGGACGACGACGCGCGCGCCCTCGCTCACGACGTCCGCGACCGCGTCGAACACCTGCCGGTAGCAGGTGACGCCGACCGAGATGTCGTGCGACGGATCGCGCAGCGTCAGGAACACGACGCCGGCTCCGGGGCGCCGGGACAGCTGGGTGATCTGCCCCTCGACCCACACGGCACCGAGCCGGTCGATCCACCGCCCGATGAGCCGCGACACCTCCCCGACGGGCAGCGGGGCGTCCGCGGACGTATTCACAGCCATGCCGGTGAGCGTAGCCGCACCCACCGACAACACTCCGTGACGCGAGGGGTGTACGGGGACGGGGCGGGCGCCGGTGCGCGCGCCGCGGCCGGACGCCCCGTCAGACGACCCGCCCGCCCCGCCGCCCCCTCTGTGCCATCAGCACCACGAGCCCCACCGCCAGCCAGATCGCGCCCACCACCTGGGCCGTGCCGGACGCCTCCACGATCACCGCGACCGTGATGGCCGCGCCGAGCACCGGCACGAGCAGATGCCGCCACCAGCTGAATGTCCCCCCGCCGCGCCGCACCACGAACCAGCCCACCACGCTCGCGTGCAGCAGCACGAACGCCGTGAGCGCGCCGATGTCCACCACGGAGACCAGATGGTCCAGGCCGTCGTCCCTGCGGGCCGCCCAGACCGCCGCGACCAGCGTCACCGCCGCCGCGCACAGCAGCGCGACCCGCGGCACCCCGGAGTCCGTCCGCGCCAGCGCCTTCGGCAGCCGCCGGTCGCGGGCCATCGCGAACAGCAGCCGCCCGGCCGCCGCCTGCCCGGCCAGGGCCGCGAACGCCGCGCCGATCGCCTTGCTGACCGCCACCAGGTCGTGCAGCCACCCGCCGACCGACACGTCGATCGCGTCGTAGAAGGCGGACCCCTGCTCCGCCGGGTCCGCGGCGAGCTCCGCCGACGACACCGGTTCGAGGAGCGCCACGAGATACGTCTGCGCGATGAACAGCACACCCGCGAGCGCCAGACAGAACAGCACCGCCCGCGCCACCTTCGCCGAGCCGCCCGTGACCTCCTCCGCGAACGACACGATCGCGTCGAAGCCCAGATACGAGAGCACGGCCACGGACACCGCGCCGACGACCGCCGACAGCGCGAACGCTCCCTGCGACCCGTCCCCGGTCAGCGGGGACAGCCAGCCCCGTTCCGCCCCGTCGCGTACGAGTACGACGATCGCCGACCCGAGGAACACGAGCAGCACGACGATCTCCATCGCCAGGACCGCGAAGCCGACCCGGGCCGCCGCCCGCACGCCCCACAGGTTCAGGAGCGTCGTGATGATCACGGCCAGAGCCGTCCACACCCAGCGCGACACCGACGGCACCAGGGCGTTCATCGCGATCCCGGAGAAGAGATAGGCGACCGCCGGGATGAGGAGGTAGTCGAGCAGGGCCATCCACCCGGCGATGAACCCCGGCGCCTCACCGAGCCCCACGCGCGCGTAGGTGAAGACAGAGCCGGCCTGCGGCGCGACCCGGACCATCTGCGCGTAGCTGAACGCGGTGAACGCCATCGCGACCGTCGCGACGACGTACACCAGTGCGACGGCGCCGTGCGACCTGGCGTCGAGCGTGCCGAAGATGCCGACCGGGGCCATCGGGGCGATGAAGAGGAGCCCGTAGACGACGAGGTCCCGGAAGCCGAGGCTGCGCCGCAGCGTTTCTTCCCCGGCGGGCGGCGGCCCGTCTTCCCCGGCTGGTGGAGCGGTGTGGGCGGACATCGGGCCTCCGTTTGCCGCGCACGGTGTCGCGCACGGGCCTTCAGTCTCGCCAAGCGGTGGATCTTTGACCTGTTGGACACGGCCTTACGATGGTGGGCATGACTGCTACGACTGGCCCCCGCCGCGTCCTGCTCGCCGCCCCCCGGGGCTACTGCGCCGGTGTGGACCGTGCCGTGATCGCCGTCGAGAAGGCCCTCGAGCAGTACGGGGCCCCGATCTATGTCCGCCACGAGATCGTCCACAACAAGTACGTCGTGCAGACCCTGGAGAAGAAGGGCGCGATCTTCGTCGAGCGGACCCAGGAGGTCCCCGAGGGCTCCATCGTGATGTTCTCGGCGCACGGCGTCGCGCCCGTCGTCCACGACGAGGCCGCGGCAGGCAAGCTCGCCACCATCGACGCGACCTGCCCGCTCGTCACCAAGGTCCACAAGGAAGCCGTCCGCTTCGCCAAGGAGGACTACGACATCCTCCTGATCGGCCACGAGGGCCACGAAGAGGTCATCGGCACCTCCGGCGAGGCCCCCGACCACATCACGCTGGTCGACGGCCCCGAGGACGTGGCGAACGTGGAGGTGCGGGACGAGTCGAAGGTCGTCTGGCTCTCCCAGACCACGCTCTCCGTGGACGAGACCATGGAGACGGTCGACGCCCTCAAGAGCAAGTTCCCGAACCTGCTCTCGCCGCCCAGCGACGACATCTGCTACGCCACGCAGAACCGCCAGATCGCGGTGAAGAAGCTGGCCGAGGACGCCGAGCTCGTCATCGTCGTCGGCTCCAAGAACTCCTCCAACTCGATCCGCATGGTCGAGGTCGCCCTGGACGCCGGCGCGCCCGCCGCCCACCTGGTGGACTTCGCCGCCGAGATCGACGAGGCCTGGCTCGAGGGCGTCACCACGGTCGGCCTCACCTCCGGCGCCTCGGTCCCCGACGTACTCGTGGACGGCGTACTGGAGTGGCTGGCCGAGCGCGGTTACGGCGACGTGGAGACCGTGAAGACCGCCGACGAGTCGATCACCTTCTCCCTGCCGAAGGAACTCCGCCGTGACCTGCGCGCGGAGGCCGCGGCCCTCGCGGGGGACGACCCTTCCGAGAAGTGACGTTGAGCCACTCGTCGTAACGTGGTGCCCATGCAGATCTTCGGCGTGGACATCGGCGGATCAGGGATCAAGGGCGCACCCGTTGACCTGAACCGCGGCGACCTGGCACAGGAGCGGTTCAAGGTCCTGACCCCGCACCCGGCCACGCCCGACGGCGTGGCCGACGGGGTGAAGCAGGTCGTGGAGCACTTCGGCACGCGGCCCGACCGGGTCGGGATCACCTTCCCCGGCGTCGTCACGGGCGGCGCCACGATCCGTACGGCCGCCAACGTCGACAAGTCGTGGATCGACGTCGACGCCCGCGCCCTCCTCGGCGAGCGGCTGGACGGGTTCCCCGTGACGGTCCTCAACGACGCGGACGCGGCCGGCGTCGCCGAGATGCACTTCGGCGCGGGCCGCGGCCGCAAGGGCGTGGTGCTGCTCCTCACCTTCGGCACCGGCATCGGCAGCGCCCTGTTCATCGACGGACAGCTCGTCCCGAACACCGAGCTCGGCCATCTGGAGCTGCACGGCCACGACGCCGAGAAGCACGCCTCGACGAAGGCGAAGGAAGACCACGACCTGACCTGGGAACACTGGGCACACCGGGTCCAGAAGTACCTGGCGCACGTCGAGATGCTGTTCTCCCCCGAACTGTTCATCATCGGCGGCGGCGTCAGCCGCAAGGCCGACAAGTTCCTGCCCCTGATCAAGGGCATCAAGGCGGAAATCGTCCCGGCGCAGCTGCAGAACAACGCGGGGATCGTGGGGGCGGCGATGGCGGCGGCGCAGCAGAAGTAGCGGGGGTGGCGGGCGCCGGGGACGGACCGAGCGGCGCCGGAGGACGCGCTAGGCCGTACGCCGCCGGGGGCGCGGGGCCGACGGCACCTGTTGTCCCGCAGTGCGCGGGGAGCCGGCGCGGGCCTGCGCCAGGGCTCGTCGGCGTGCCGCCCGCCGGGTCATGTGGCGGATGCCGCGCACGGTCACGACGACTCCGGCGACGAGCGTGCCGCCGTAGAGCCAGCCGGCGTGCATCGCGAGGGCCGTCACCAGCCCCGTCACCTGCCCGCCGATCCCGCCCGAGCCGTCGGCCACCGGCAGGACCCCGACGGCGAAGCCGATCGGTACGGCGACGGGCGCGCTCACCAGGTCGGCGCGCCGCACCCACATCGCCGTGAGCGCGCTGACCAGCAGGAACAGCACCCCGTACACGGTGACCGAGCCGGCGAACAGCAGCGCGTCCAGGCAGGCGAGCGCGAACATCGTGGCCGTGCAGAACAGCCCGCTGCCCAGGCCGGTGAGGCGCGGATCGGGGAAGCGGCGCAGCGCGAGGACGACCGGCGGCACGGGGCGCGGCGCCGTGCCGCCGCCCTTGCCCGACGCCCGGTACACCGTGCCGGAACCGGACCCGTTGCGTCCGTCGCTGCCGCCCTGCGCCTGCGGGGGGAGCGGCGGCGTGCGGCGGGTCCGGTTCTGCGGGGCGTGCGGCGGAGTGCGACTGGGTTGTTCCACCGCACCAACTTAGGTCGGGTTATGTGTGGAATCCGCTCCGGGACACGCGGTTTCGCCGAGCTTGGCCATGCGTTCGATACGGCGCCGGGGGGTGGCGCGGCACGCCGTAGACTGGGGGTCCTCCATCCTCACGTACGGGAAGTCGCAACGTGTCGCTCACGATCGGAATCGTCGGCCTGCCGAATGTCGGCAAGTCGACCCTTTTTAATGCCCTGACCAAGAACGACGTGCTGGCGGCCAACTACCCGTTCGCCACGATCGAGCCGAACGTGGGCGTGGTCGGTGTCCCCGACCCCCGCCTCGCCAAGCTCGCCGAGGTCTTCAGCTCCCAGAAGATCCTCCCGGCGACGGTCGACTTCGTCGACATCGCGGGCATCGTGCGCGGCGCCTCCGAGGGTGAGGGCCTGGGCAACAAGTTCCTCGCGAACATCCGCGAGTCGGACGCGATCTGCCAGGTCATCCGCGCCTTCAAGGACGAGAACGTCGTACACGTCGACGGCAAGGTCTCGCCCAAGGACGACATCGAGACGATCAACACCGAGCTGATCCTCGCGGACCTCCAGTCCGTCGAGAAGCAGGTCCCGCGCCTCCAGAAGGAGTCCCGCCTCCAGAAGGAGAAGGTCGCGGTGCTCGCCGCGGTCGAGGAGGCGCAGAAGATCCTCGAGTCCGGCACGACGCTCTTCGCCGCGGGCATCACCGCCGGCACGGAGAAGGGCCGCCTGCTCCACGAGCTGCACCTCCTCACCACCAAGCCCTTCCTCTACGTGTTCAACGTGGACGAGGACGAGCTGGTCGACGAGGACTTCAAGGACGAGCAGCGCGCCCTGGTCGCCCCCGCCGAGGCGATCTTCCTGAACGCCAAGATCGAGTCGGAGCTGATCGAGCTCGACGACGACGAGGCGCTCGAACTCCTCCAGTCGATGGGCCAGGAAGAGCCCGGCCTGGCCACGCTCGGCCGCGTCGGCTTCGACACCCTCGGCCTCCAGACGTACCTGACTGCAGGCCCGAAGGAAACGCGCGCCTGGACCATCAAGAAGGGCGCCACGGCCCCCGAGGCGGCCGGCGTGATCCACACCGACTTCCAGAAGGGCTTCATCAAGGCGGAGGTCATCTCCTTCGGCGACCTGATGGAGACGGGCTCGGTCACGGAGGCCCGCGCCAAGGGCAAGGCCCGCATGGAGGGCAAGGACTACGTGATGCAGGACGGGGACGTGGTGGAGTTCCGCTTCAACGTCTGATCCGCCTCACTCGCAGGTCATCCAGGGTCCGCCTCTTCCGAGAGGTGGGCCCTGTTTCGTTGTCCGGGTGCGTGTGAGGGCCGGGCCCCGGTTCCGGTTCGCCGCGCGGTCCCGGTCCGCCGCGCCACCCCCGCTCGTTATGGTCAGTCCTGTGACGCACCCAGTACCGGCCACCCCGACCGCCCCCGCTCCCCTGGACCCCCTCGACCGGCGCATCGTTGCCGCCCTGCAGATCGACGGGCGGGCGTCGTGGCGGCGGATCGCGGCCGCGATCGGGGAGCCCGAGCGGAAGGTGGCGCGGCGGGGGCTGCGGTTGCTGGAGAGTGGGGACGTGGCCGTGCGGGGGCTCGTCGTGCGGGGCGAGACCGTGATCCTGCGGATGACCTGCCGGCCGGGGTCGGTGCGGGACGCGGCCGTGGCGGCCGCCCGGCGGGCGGACTGCATCTTCTCGTACGCGCTGGCGGGACCGGTCGATTGCGTGGCCGAACTCCAGTTTCCGCAGGGGCAGTTGGGGCCGTTGATGCTCGACGAGGTGCCCGCGCTGCCCGGCCTCTTCTCGCAGAGCGTGTCGCCGGTGCTGCGGTACTTCAGGACCGTGCACGAGTGGTCGCCGGGGATCCTTGACGCCGGAGAGATCGAGGCGCTCGGCGGGCCGTCCGGGACCGTCGACGAGATCGGGCTGCCGGAGGTCGAGGCCGGGCCCGAGGAGCGGGCGATCCTGGGGGCGCTCGCCGAGGACGGGCGGCGCACCCACGAGGACCTGGCCGCCGTCGCCGGCGTCTCCGTGGCGACCGCCCGCCGCCGCGTCGAGACGCTGACCCGCGACGGGCACGTGAGCATCCGGGCCGCCGTCGAGCCCGCGCTGCTCGGCCTCCCGGTCGAGGCGCTCCTGTGGATCAGGACCCGGCCCGACGAGGTCGAGAAGGTGGGCCGGCTGCTCGTCGAGTCGCCGCTCGTGCGGTACGCCGCCGTGGTCATGGGCGAGCACCAGCTCCTGGTCGACGTGACACAGCCGTCGAAGGCCGCGCTGTACGAGTTCCTGACCGCCTCGCCCTGGGTGCGGCATGTGGAGGCCGTGCAGTCGCATCTGGTGGTCGAGGCGTTCAAGCGCAGCGGGGTGGAGTTTCCGACGTCCAGTCGCTGACGTTCGTAATGCGACTGAAATCTTCACAGTGGTGGGTTTGGCGTCTTAAAAGTTCATACAGCTTTAGGTGTTGACTGAAAACGTCAGCGCCTTCAGTGTGGTGCAGCACACGCGTCGCCGATCCCGTCCCCGGCCGGCCGCGCCTCTCTGCCCGCTGCCCTAGGACTGCCATGCCCGTTTCCACCGGTCCCGCCGACTCCGGTTCCGCCGCCACCGGCCCCGCCGATCACGCTCCCGCACAGGACGAACTCTGCGCCCTCGACGCCGTCGACCTCGCGGCGCGCGTCCGTCGTGGTGAGCTGTCGGCCCGCGAGGTCGTCCAGGCCCACCTCGACCGCATCGAACGCCTCAACCCCGCCGTCAACGCGATCGTCACCCTGGATCCCGAGGGCGCCCTCGCCGCGGCCGCCGCCGCCGACGAGCGCCAGGCGCGCGGTGAGGAGCTCGGACCGCTGCACGGCTTGCCCATCGCGTTCAAGGACACCCACCTCACCCGCGGCATGCGCACCACGCACGGCTCGCCCCTCTTCGCCGAGCACGTCCCCGACGAGGACGAGCTGCTCGTGCGGCGCATCCAGGACGCGGGCGCCATCCGCATCGGCAAGACCAACGTCCCCGAGTTCGCGGCCGGTTCGCACACGTTCAACCCCGTCTTCGGCGCGACCAGGAACCCGTACGACACGAAGCGGTCGGCGGGCGGCAGCAGTGGCGGGGCCGCGGCCGCGCTCGCCGCCGGGTTCCAGCCGCTCGCCGACGGCAGCGACATGGGCGGCTCCCTGCGCAACCCGGCGTCCTTCTGCAACGTCGTCGGCCTGCGTCCCACCCCCGGCCGCGTCCCCTCGCACCCGGCCGGCAACCTGTGGGAGACCCTCGCCGTCGCCGGGCCCATGGGGCGCACCGTCGCCGACACCGCGCTGCTGCTGTCCGTCATGGCCGGGCCGGACCCGCGCGTCCCGATCTCCCTGGAGGGGCCGGGCGCCGCCTTCCGCGCACCGCTCGGGCGGGACGCGGCCGGGCTGCGGGTGGCGTTCACGCCCGACCTCGGCGGGCGGGTCGCCGTCGACCGCGACGTGCGCGACGTGTTCGAGCGGCAGGCCGAGGTCTTCGAGGAGCTCGGCTGCGTCGTCGCCGAGGACTGCCCCGACCTGGACGGCGCCGAGGACGTCTTCCGCACGCTGCGCGCCCAGGAGTTCAACCAGGGCCTCGGCGCGCTCCTCGACAGCGACCGCGCCTCCCTGAAGGACAGCCTCGTCTGGAACATCGAGGAGGGCCGGCGTCTGACCGGCGCCGACCTCGCCCGCGCGACCGCCGAGCACGCCCGCATCCACCTCGCGGCCGTCGGCTTCTTCGAGCGCTACGACGTACTGGTCGCGCCCGTCAGCCAGGTCACCCCCTTCGACGTGGAGGCGGAGTACCCGACCGTCATCGACGGGCAGCCGCAGCACACCTATCTCGACTGGATGCGCTCGGCGTACTTCCTCTCCGTCCTGGGCGCACCCGCCCTCTCCGTACCGGCCGGCTTCACCGGAGCCGGGCTCCCCGTCGGGCTCCAGATCGTCGGCCGGCCCCGCGCCGAGCGGACCGTGCTCGAGGTCGGCGCCGCCTACGAGGCCGCCACCGGGCACGGGCGCCGTCGCCCCTCCCTCCCGTAGCCGTACCTCCCGTAGCCGTACCTTCCGCAGCCGTATGGAGCCCTGATGAGAAAACCGCACGTGATCTGGGCCTTCGTGCCCGTACTGGCTTTCCTCAGCACCCCGTTCCTGCCCTTCGTCAACGGCCCGTACCTCTGGTTCGGCATCCCCTCCGTCCTGGCCTGGTGCCTGCTGTGGACGGCCGGTACGACGGCGTCGCTCGCCCTCGTCGAGCACTTCGCACGCACCGACAACGAACGCGCCGACCGCGACGAGGCCGAGGAGGCCGCCGCATGAACACCACCATGGCCATCACTCTCATCGGCATGGTCTCCATCGCCGTCGTCGGCGTGAGCGGGCGCAGACCGCGCAGCGGGGAACTCGGCGAATGGACGGTGGGGAAACGGAAGTTCTCCACCTTCACCACCTGGTTCCTCCAGGCGGGCGAGGCCTTCACGACCTTCAGTTTCCTCGGTCTCGCCGGCATCGCCTTCGGCGGAGGCGTCGCCGCCGCGTTCGCCCTGTGCTACCTCGCGATCAACTTCATCCTGCAGTACTTCACCGCGCCCCGCATGCGTGAACTCGGCCGCAAGGGCGGTTACTTGACGCAGGCGGACTTCTTCACCGACCGCTACCGCAGCCCCCTGCTCGGCAAGGTCGTCGCCGTCGTCGGCGCGGTCTTCCTGCTGCCGTACCTCCAGCTCCAGATCACCGGGCTCGGGATGATCGTCCAGCTCGCCACCGGCAGCCGCACGGGCGGCAACCTCAGCATGGTCCTCGCGACCGTCCTCACCGTCGCCTTCGTCCTGTGGTCCGGGATCCGCGGCATCGCCCGCGTCGCCTACCTCAAGGACGCCCTGATGATCTTCGGGCTCGTGGTGCTGCTCATCGGTGTCGCGGTCTCCGTGCGGGGCGGCATCGGCGGCCTCTTCGAGACCGTACGGGACAGCCACCCACAGCTCCTGACGTTCCATCAGGAGGGTTATGACGCCACGTTCTTCGTCACCGCCGTCATCATCTCCGGCATCGGCGGTGGACTCGGCACCATGGCCCACCTGTGGCCGCCGGTCCTCGCCGCCGTCAGCGGGCGCGCCCTGCGCAAGAACGCCGTCTGGCTGCCGCTCTACCAGATAGCGCTCGGCATCCCGGTCATCGTCGGCTTCGCGGGAATCCTCATGCTGAAGCCGGGCTCGCCCGCGAACTCCGTCGCCCTCACCCTCGCGGGCCAGACCCTTCCCGGCTGGCTCGTCGGCGTCGTCGCGGTCGCCGCGGCCTCGGCCGCCATGGTCCCCTCGGCGGCCATCGTCGTGGGCATCTCCAGCCTGCTGTCCCGCAACCTGCTGAGCGCGCGCAACGAACGTACGCAGCTGCGCACCAACCACCTCTGCGTGGTCGCGGCCGCCGCGCTCGCCCTCGTGCTCGGCCTGGCCAGGCCCGGACTCCTGTCCGATCTGCTGCTGCTCACCTACGGAGGCCTCACCCAGCTCGCCCCGGCGATCGTCATGGGCCTGGCCAGGAAGGTGCGTCTGGATGCCGTGCCCGCACTGCTCGGCATCCTGACCGGCGTCGGCGTCCTGATCTGGCTCACCTTCGGGAGTGTGGACGTCGGCACGGTCGACACCGGGCTCATCGCGCTCGTCCCGAACCTGGTGGTGACGGCGGTCGCCCAACTCGTGGTGCGGTCCCGCTCACTGGCGGCCGTGCCGGCCGAGGCCAACTGACCGGCTGCCGGGCGCCGTCGCGCGGTGTGGGGCCGCGCGCGGCGACCGGCGGTTCAGGGCCTGCCGGTCGGGCGGCAGGCCCTAGCTGACCCTCAACTCCTCGACGGGCTCGGGCCTTTCGCTGTTCTCGGTGATACGGACGTACCGGGCCGCTCGCCCCGGCGTGAAGGCCCGCCAGGACGCCCCGTCGGTCGACGTCGTCACCGCGTACGCGCGCGTGCCCGTGACGTCCACCCCGGAGACCTTCCCCGTCCGGCCGAGGTCGACCGTGAGGGAGGCGTGCGCGGTCGCCGGCTGCCAGGGGGTGACCGGATTGCCGTCCACCGCCGCCTCCGCGTACAGGCCCGGCTCCTCGGACGTCGCCGTCGCGGTGCGGCAGCGGGCCAGGTCGGAGGTGGGTTCGAGGTCGGGGCGCCGGGTGCGCAGGACGAGCCCGCCGCGGTCCACCGTCGCGCGCCCGGTGGGCGTGACGACGGGGAACGGCTCGCCCGCGGTCAGCCTGACCGTCGTACGCTCCGGCCCGATCGTGATGTCGTACGTGCGTCCGCGCCAGGTCAGCCCGCGCAGCGTCACGCCCCTGCCGAGCTGCGGCGGCAGCGACGGGTCCAGGCGCAGGGCGTCCTCCTCGAGGCGCAGACCGGTCAGGCCGTGCGTGAACACCTGGAGGAAGCCGCCCTTCCCGGTCAGGAAGTCCTGAGCGGGCGTGCCCGCGAGCGGGTCGCCGGATCCCGCCTTCGTGCCGCGCGCCTCCGAGAACAGCCCGAACGGCTCACGGAAGAACGGCTTCGAGGCGCGCCGCAGGAACGTGTACGTGGCGCAGCCCGGCTCCCCGGCCGACGCGGCGGCCACCGCGTTCACGGAGTCCGTCATCGCGGGCCCGTCCGGGTCGGTGTGCGCGACGTAGTAGTCCAGGGTCGCCGCCGCCGCGCCCTTCGGCATCGGCTTCCAGTCCAGCGGGTACAGCAGCAGGACCGCGTCGGCCTGTTTGATCGTCGAGCCGTTGTAGCCCTCGTACTGGAGGAAGATCTTGCGCTTGGGGTCGTACGGGATGCGGAGCCCGTCGGCGATCGTCGTCCACGCGGCCGGGGGCGCGGCGCCCACGAGCCGGGCGGCGCGGGCGGCGGAGCGCAGGGCCGTGGCCGCGACGGCGTTCGTGTAGACCCCGTCGTCGACGCCGTTGCTGTACTCGTCGGGGCCCGCGACGTCCTTGATGGAGTACGAGCCGTCGGCGTTCTTCGTGACGCGTGAAGTCCAGTACTCCGCAAGACCCTTGAGCAGCGGCCAGCCGCGCGAGCGCAGCCAGGCGCGGTCGCCCGTGGCCAGGTAGTACTGCCAGGCGGCGAGCGCGATGTCGCCCTGGAGGTGGTTCTGGGTGACGCAGTGCGGCGGGTACCAGCTCTGGCACTCCGTCCACAGGGCGCCGCGGCTCGCACTGGTCCACGGGTACATGAGGCCCTTGACCGACGTCTTGAGGGCGTTGTCGGCGGCCGCCTCGCGCGTGCGGTAACGGTATTCGAGGACGGGGCGCGCCAGTTCGGGCCGGCCGGCGAGCAGCGCGGGGAACATCCACGTCTCGGCGTCCCAGAAGATCATGCCCGCGTAGGCGTCGCCGGTGAGCCCGGCGGGCGCGACGCTGTCGCGACCGCCGGCGCGCACCGCGGTGAGGAGCCCGTACCGCGCGGCCCGCACCTGCTGCTGGAGTTCGGGCCGGTCCGGCACCTCGATGTCCGACGTCCACAACTTCCGCCAGGCGGCGGCGTGTCGGCGGAAGACCTCGTCCCATCCGGCGGTGGCGGCCTGCTGCGAGGCGCCGACGGCCGAGTCGTGCGGGGTGCGGGAGGTGAGAGCCGTGTCCACGCCGACGTATTTGGTGACGGTGTAGGTGCGGCCCGTTTCGACGGAGAAGGTGGCGGACTGACGGTTCGTCAACGTATCGGTGCGGCCCGCCGTGTGGGTGCGGCCGGGGGCGCGCAGGGTGGAGGCGACGACGCCGTCCTCGCGGGTGCCGTCCGTGCGGAAGCCCACCGCCATCGTGCGCTTGCCCGCGGGGCCGCCGCCGGTGGGCGCGATCCGGCGGGCGCCACGGCCGTCGATCCGGTCGGTGACGGTCGCCTCACCGCTCCAGTGCGGCGTGACGCGCAGCCGCACGGCTCCGGTGTGCGGGTGGGAGCGGTCGGTCAGCACGTCGTAGGTCAGGTCGGTGTGCCGGCCGTCCTTGTGCGTCCAGGTCAGCGACGTACGGACGAATCCGCAGCGCAGGCTGAGAGTCTGCCGGTAGTGCGAGATCCGGCTGCCGGGGCCGTATGTCTCGTCGCCCACCGTCAGATCGAGCGCGGTCCAGTTCGGCAGCGCGGCGACGGCCTCGCGATGCGCGGTGTTCTCGGGGCCGCGCGCGTAGAGCCCGGCGGTGAACGCCCCGTCGTAGCGCGGCGTGTAGAGCGGCCAGCCGGTCTTGTCGCCGGGCTCGGCGTAGCCCGCGCCGGACGGCGGGACGCGCACGCCGAGATACCCGTTGCCGGTGTACGCGTGATAGGTGTTCGCGGGGTCGATGCGGGTGGTGGCCGGGGCCCAGGCGGGGTCGCCGGTGCAGGCCGCGGAGGCCCGGGAGGGGGAACCCGCGGGCACGGGGGCGAGTGCGGGGGCGGGTTCGGCGGGTGCCGGGCCGGGGCCGGGCGTCGCCAGGGCTGCACCCGGTGAGGCACCGAGCACCGCGAGCGCGAGGAGGACGGTGAGGCGGGCGGGGGATCGGCGGGGTCGGGTCACGCATCCGACGATGCGGGCGGTTGCGGACGGGAGTCGGGCAACCCGCGCCGGGGGTCCCACGGATGGCGGGGGTGTCCCCGCCGCCACCGGTCTCGACGGCCTGGCGTAAGGATTCCCTTACCCGGGAAAAGCCCCTGCGTGAAGGCATACGCCCGCGCATGTCATCACTTCGAGTGATTCTCTGGCCCTTGCTTGCGGCGCACAACCCAGGGTTGCGACGCTGTTGCTGTCTGTCAATCTGACGGGTCGCCATGGGTCTTAGGGAGTGCAGCCAGTGACATTCGGTGAGCAGCCGGCGTATCTGCGCGTCGCGGGTGACCTTCGCAACAAGATCGTCAATGGATCGCTGCCACCGCACACCCGGCTCCCGTCACAGGCCAGGATCCGCGAGGAGTACGGCGTCTCGGACACCGTCGCCCTCGAAGCCCGCAAGGTGCTGATGGCCGAGGGTCTCGTCGAGGGGCGCTCGGGATCGGGCACGTATGTGCGCGAGACGCCGGTCCCGCGCCGCGTCGCCCGCTCCGGATACCGGCCGACCAGCGGCTCCACCCCTTTCAAGCAGGAGCAGGCCGACGAGACGGCGCGCGGCACGTGGGACTCCCGCAGCGAGCAGGTCGAGGCGAGCAGCGTCATCGCCGAGCGCCTCGGTGTCCGCGCCGGGGACCGCGTGATGTGCACGAAGTACGTCTACCGGGACGCGGGGGAGGCCATGATGCTCTCCACCTCCTGGGAACCCCTCACCGTCACGGGACGCACCCCCGTGATGCTCCCGGAGGAGGGCCCTCTCGGCGGCTGCGGCGTCGTCGAGCGCATGGCCGCCATCGACGTGATCGTGGACAACGTGACGGAGGAGGTCGGCGCCCGCCCCGGCCTCGCCGAGGAGCTCATGGCGCTCGGCGGAGTGCCCGGCCATGTCGTCCTCGTCATCCAGCGCACGTACTTCGCGTCGGGCAGACCGGTCGAGACGGCGGACGTCGTCGTCCCCGCCGACCGGTACCGGATCGCATACCACCTGCCCGTGAAGTGACCGATACGCGAACGCCCCGTCCGGGGCGCGTGACGGCGACTTAACCCGCGGCCGCCTCCCGTAACGCCGCGGCAATCACCGGTCGCCCCGCATTGTCATGCACGGCTCCTAACTTCCGTCCGTACCCGCAATCGGCCGGACGACAGGAACCCTCATGACGGACACGGTCACCCGTGACACAGAGGCAGCCGCGCCGCGGCGCAGCTACGCCAGGCTCGCCGCGGACGAGAGCCGCGAGGACTTCTCGCTGCGCTACGCGCCCCACTCCTACCGGCGCTGGTCCCCGACCATGGTCGCGTCCACAGCGCTCGGCGGCATCGCCTACCTCGCCGACTTCGCGATCGGCGCCTCCATCGTCTTCACGTACGGCTTCACGAGCGGGCTCGCCTCGATCCTGTGCGCGGCGACGGTCATCTTCCTGACCGGCATCCCCATCGCCCGCGCCTGCGCCAAGTACGGCCTGGACATGGACCTCATCACCCGGGGCGCGGGCTTCGGCTACTTCGGCTCGACGCTCACGTCCCTCATCTACGCCTCGTTCACCTTCATCTTCTTCGCCCTCGAAGGCTCGATCATGGCGCAGGCCATGCACGAGGTCGTCGGACTGCCGCTGCCCGTCGGCTACTTGCTGACCACGCTCATCGTCATCCCGATCGTCTTCCGCGGCATGGGCGCCCTCGCCAAGGTGCAGGCGTGGACGCAGCCGGTCTGGCTCATCGGGCTCGTGCTGCCCTTCGTGATCCTCGCCTTCCACTCGCCGGGCTCCTTCGGCGACTTCACCCACTTCGGCGGCACGGAGGGTGCGGGCAGCGGGTTCTCCTGGCTCGGCTTCGGCCTCGGCACCGGCGTCGCGCTCTCCCTCATCGCGCAGATCGGCGAGCAGGCCGACTACCTGCGCTTCATGCCGGCCAAGACCGAGCAGAACAGGAAGCGATGGAATCTGGCCGTTCTCGCGGCCGGACCCGGCTGGGTGATCATCGGTGCCGCCAAGCAGCTCGGCGGCGCGCTCCTCGCCTTCGTCGCCCTCGAAGCCGTCGGCAGGACCCATGCGCTGGAACCCGTCGCGCCGCAGATCGAGGCGCTCAAGCCGTGGCTCGGCTCGGTCGCGCTGCCCGCCGCCGCGCTGTTCGTGGTCGTCTCCCAGATCAAGATCAACGTGACCAACGCCTACAGCGGCTCGCTGTCCTGGTCGAACTTCTTCTCCCGCATCACCCACCGCCACCCGGGCCGCGTCTGGTACATCTTCCTCAACCTCGCCATCGCCCTGACGCTGATGGAGATGAACATGTTCGCGGCCCTGAACAAGCTGCTGGGCTTCTACTCGAACGTGGGCATCGCTTGGATCGCGGCCGTCGCCGCCGACCTCGTCATCAACAAGCGGGTCGGCTGGAGCCCCAAGTACATCGAGTTCAAGCGGGCCTATCTGTATGCCGTGAACCCGGCAGGCTTCGGCGCCATGGTGATCGCGTCGGCCGTTTCGATCGTCGCGTTCTTCGGGGTGTTCGGCGAGTACGCGGAGGCCTTCTCGACGTTCATCGCGGCCGGACTCGCCCTGACGCTCTGCCCGTTGATCGCCTGGGCCACCAAGGGCAAGTACTACCTGGCAAGGCCCAACCCGGTGAACGGCCCCGACGTCGAGATCGCCGACATCACGGCGACCCACACGTGCGGTGTCTGCGAGACGGCGTACGAACTCCCGGACATCGCGGACTGCCCCGTCCGGTCGGGCCCGATCTGCTCGCTGTGCTGCTCGCTCGACGCGGAGTGCGGCGACGCCTGCCGCAAGGAGCCGCAGGCGGGCCCGGTGCTGATGCCCATGCCGACGGTGCGTACCGGCTGAGCGCCCGAGCTGCGGAACGCCCAGGGGGCGCACTCTTCGGAGTGCGCCCCCTTCGGATTGGCTGGTTGCGTATCTCTTTGTGCCAATGCGTATCCGCTGCGTGAAGGTCAGGCGTACGCTCGGGCATATGCGGAGTGGGGTTTCCTCAGAAAGCGGGGCGCTGTGCGAGCCGGGGTCGGGGAGTGGAGGGGCGCGATGAACGAGGGCACGACCACGCTTGTGTGGCTCGTCATACGCCAGGACGACAACGGCAACCGCTATCGCGTCGGCAGGTACGCGACCAGGGCGGAAGCCCAGAAGATCGCCGACAATCTCGACGACCGCGGCCACAAGCAGCTCTACTGGGTCGAGCGCCTCGGCCAGGCGCAGAACGGCACCGCGCGCTGACGTTCCCGCCCGCGGCCGTAGGCTCCGGCACATGACTGAACCGACCGTCGTCGTCGCGGCGGCCCTCCAGGAGAGCGGCCGTCTGCTCGCCGCGCGACGCAGTGCGCCCCCCGAGCTCGCGGGCCGCTGGGAACTCCCCGGCGGCAAGGTCGAACCCGGCGAGGACCCGAAGCGGGCTCTCGTGCGGGAGCTGCGCGAGGAGCTCGGGATCGGCGCGGAGCTCGTGGCGCCCGTCCCGGGGGAGTGGCCCCTGAAGCCCGGATACGTGCTGCGGGTGTGGACCGCGCGCCTGCTGTCCGGCCGCCCCCGCCCTCTGGAGGACCACGACGAGCTGCGCTGGCTCGGGCCCGACGAGATCTGGTCCGTGGACTGGCTCGACCAGGACGTACCGGCGGTGAAGGCGGTGCTCGCGGCGCAGCAGCCGTGATCCGTCCGCCGGCGGTCCTGTCCACGGTGCCGGTCGTCGTGCCGTCGGCCGCCACCGTCGTGCAACCGGCTGCCACCGTCGCGCTGCCGGTTGTGTCACCCGTCGTACCGTCCGAAGTGCTCCGTTCGTGCCGCCCTTCGCGGAGTGTTCGTGTGAGACGGTAGCCCTCACGGCCACCCGGGTATATGCCGATTAACCCTACGAAATCGGACGCGATCCGAAGGGGTGGACGGGGTTCTACTGCTGCCTGGGAAGTGATCGGCGTGTTCGACACCGACGGCGACGGGGAGTGCGCCGACTGGGTCTTCCCCGAGGAACCGGGCGCAGTCCGTTCCGCTCGTGCCGCGGTCCGCGGCCAGCTCGGCGTCTGGGGCCTCGATTCGCTCGGCGATGTCACCGAACTGCTCGTCAGCGAGCTGGTGACCAACGCGCTCCGGCACGCTTCCGGCCCCATCGGCGTACGTCTCCTGCGGTCGGCGGAGCCGGCCCACACCCTGCGGGTGGAGGTCTCCGATCATCTTCCGGATCCGCCGTTGGAGCGCGTCGCGGGGCCGGAGGAGGAAAGCGGGCGGGGGCTCCAGCTGGTCGCGGGGGCGGCGCGGCGGTGGGGGACGCGGCCCGGTGACGCGGGCAAGACGGTCTGGTTCGAACTGTCGCTGCCCGGCCGGTACTGACCGCGGCCGTCACCGGTGGCCGGAACCTGCGGCCGGAACCGGTGGCGTCGCGCCGGTTAAGAGGAACCCTCCCTGGTTAGGAGACAGGGAGCATGCTGACCGGCGAAGGGGCCGGCCAGGAAAAGGCACGGGACAGCCGTGGATCTGGTTGTCGTCCTGTTACGTGGGGACGGGCCAAAAAGCGTCGGGACCGTGGTGTGATCGTGAACACCGTGTTGCGCGGCTCCGTAGTGCTGGATACTGCGGGCAGCCGCCCCGGTGACCGGTGCCGGACGCGGTGAGCTGGAGGGGACGGTTCGCGTGAGCGAGATACCAGCGAAGGCCACGTCGTCCGAGGACACCTCGGGCGGGACGGCCGCGCGCGATGCGGCAGGCCCGCTCCGGGCCGAGACGTGGCAGAGCAGTCCGCCCGGCTCCATGTACGACTACATCAAGGTCGCCTCCTTCTCCATCGGCCCGGACGGGCTGATCGACCAGTGGAGCCGGCGCGCGGCGCAGCTCTTCGGCGTCCGTGCGCAGGAAGCCGTGGGCAAGGACCCCATCGAGGCCTTCGTCTCCACCGAACTGCGCGAGCGCGGCCACCGCAAGATGGCGGAGATCCTCGACGGCCGCGAGTGGACCGGCGTCGTCCCCTTCCGGATGCCCAGGGACCGGACGGCGGACGCGGGCGGACCTGCGTCCGGCGAGCGCGATCCGTACGTCCCCGGTCAGCACGGCCCCACTCCGTATACGGAGGGGATAGCCGAGGTCTATGTGATGCCGACCGAGACGGAGTCCGGCGAGCACGCCGCCGTCTGCATCGTCGTCGACGTCCGCGCCCTGCGCCGCATCGAGACGGACCTCGCCGCGTCGCAGGCCATTTTCGGCCAATCTCCTTTCGGCTTCCTGCTGTTCGGCACCGACCTGAAGGTGCAGCGGGCCAACCGGCCCTTCGCCGCCGTCTTCGGGGGCCGGGCCGACGACCACCGAGGCCGCACCGTCCACGACTATCTGCCCCGCGGCGAGGCCGACCGCGTCCAGGCCGCGCTGCGCCGCGTCCTGGAGAGCGGCGAGTCCGTCACCGACATGCAGCTCGTCGGGCCCGCGCCCGACTCCTCCGAGCGCCGGCACTGGTCGATCAACCTCTACCGCGTGCACAGCGGCAGCGGCCGGACCATCGGCGTCGCCGGGCTCGCCACCGACGTCACCCGGCGGCACGCCGCCGCCCGCGAGGCCGCCCACGCCCGCCGCAACCTCGCCCTCCTCAACGAGGCGGGTGCCCGCATAGGCAACTCGCTCGACCTGGAGACCACCGCCCGCGAGCTCCTCGACGTCGTCGTCCCCGGCTTCTGCGACCTCGCCTCCGTCGACCTCTACCAGGGGCTCCTCGCGGGCGACGAGTCGGCGCTCAACAGCCGCAGCCTCGCCGACGGCAGCGCCGAACTGCGCAGGGTCGCCGCCGCGAGCGCCGTCGCCGACGTGCCGTACCTCGAAGCGTCCGGCGGTGACGGGGTCGTCGAGGTCGGGGCCGTCCACCGCTACTCGTTCAACTCGCCCTGTGCGGACGCCCTGCGCACCGCCCGCCCCCAGTTCGTCCCCGCCGTGGCCGGCGGCCTCATCCAGTCCACGCTGGCCGTGCCGATGGTCGCCCACGACACCGTCGTCGGCCTCGCGCGCTTCGCCCGTACGAAGGGCAGCGAGCCCTTCAACGACCGCGACCGCGCCCTCGCCGTCGAACTCGCCGCCCGCGCCGCCGTCTGCATCGACAACGCCCGCCTCTACCGGCGCGAGCACGAGCGCGCCCTGATACTCCAGCGGTCGCTGCTTCCGCCGGACGACCCCGAGGCGTCCGGCCTCGACATCGCCTGTCGTTACCTGCCGGGCAACGCGGCCACCGAGGTCGGCGGCGACTGGTTCGACGTCATCGAGCTGCCGGGGCACAGAACCGCGCTCGTCGTCGGTGACGTCATGGGCCGCGGCCTGCGCGCCGCCGTCGCCATGGGCGAACTGCGCACCGCCGTGCGGACCCTGGCCCTCCTCGACCTCGAACCCGCGGAGGTCCTCTCCGCGCTCGACGAGATCGCCCGTGGCCTCGGCGCGCCCGGCAGCCCGTCGTCCCCGGCCCCCGGCCCCGGCGCCGGCGTCCAGCAGGCCACCCGCGCCGCCCGCAGAACCGGCGACGCCGACCTCTCCGAGGTCTACCTCGCCACCTGCGTGTACGCGGTCTACGACGCCGTGACCCGGCGCTGCACCTTCGCCAACGCGGGCCATCTGCCGCCCGTCCTGGTCGAGCCCGGCGAAGGGGCGCTCATGCTCGACGTACCCCCGGGCATGCCGCTCGGCGTCGGCGGGGAGCCCTTCGAGGAGGTCGAGGTCGAACTGCCCGAGGGCTCACTCCTCGCCCTCTACACCGACGGGCTCGTCGAGTCCCGCGACCATCCCCTCGACGAGGGCCTCTCCGCGTTCCGCAGCGCCCTGGACGATCCCTCGCCCGCGCTCGAAGACGTCTGCGACCACGTGCTGAACACGCTCGACACCCACCACGGCGAGGACGACATCGCGCTGCTGATGGCCCGTGTACAGGGCCTGCCGGCCGACGCCGTGGGCGACTGGACGCTGCCGCGCGAGCCGCGCTCGGTGGGCCGCGCCCGCGAGTTCACCCGTGCCCAGCTGACCCAATGGGACCTGGAGCCGCTCGTCGACACGACGGAACTGCTGGTCAGCGAGCTCGTCACCAATGCCCTGCGGTACGGCGAGGGCGAGATCAGGCTGCGCCTCCTGCTCGACCGCACCCTCGTGTGCGAGGTGTGGGACGCGGGTCTCGTCCAGCCGCGCCGCCGCCGCGCGCGCGACACGGACGAGGGCGGCCGCGGGCTTCAGCTCGTCGGCCTGCTCAGCGCCTCCTGGGGCTCGCGCAGGACGCCGCGCGGCAAGACCGTCTGGTTCGAACTCCCGCTGCCGGACGGCGACTCGGCGACTGTGGACCCGACGGAGGCGCTGCTCAGCCTGTACTGACCGGACGCGCCGCCTCCTCGGCTCTACGCGGACGTCTTGAGCGCCGCCAGGCGCGCCTCGATCTCCGCCGTGTCGCCGAGGCCCTCCAGCTGCTCGAACTGCGCGTCGAGCGACGAGTCGGCGAGTTCCTGCTTGCCCAGCGCCTTGGCCTCCTCGCGGCGCACCTTCTCCTCGAAGCGGCTCAGCTCGCTCGTCGGGTCGAGGACGTTGATGTTCCTGGCGGCGTCCATCATCTGGTTCTGGGCCTGCGCCGTCTTCGCACGTGCCACCAACTGGTCCCGCTTCGACTGGAGTTCGACCAGCTTCGTCTTCATCTGGTCGAGGCCGGACTTCAGCTTTCCGACGACCTCGCTCTGCGCGGCGATCGTCGGCTCGGCGTCCTTCGCCCCCTTCTCCGAGCTCAGCTGCCGCCCGAGCGCCACCTTGGCGAGGTTGTCGAACTTGTCGGCCTCCGCGGCACTGCCCGCCGCCCGCAGTTCGTCGCCCTTCTTGCTCGCGGCGAGCGCCTTGCCGCCCCACTCGGAGGCCGCCTCGACGTCCTCCTTGTGGTCCTGCTCCATCATCCGCAGATTGCCGATGGTCGCCGCCACGGCCTGCTCCGCCTCGGCGATGTTGTTCGAGTAGTCGCGGATCAGCTGGTCGAGCATCTTCTGCGGGTCCTCGGCGCCGTCCAGAAGGGCGTTGATGTTCGCCTTCGCCAGCTGGGTGACGCGGCCGAGAACGGTCTGCTTGGTCATGAGGGTGCTCCTTGTACGAGGGAGATACGTGGGGAAGGGGGTGGATGCCGCCGGGTCAGAACCGTCCGCCACCGCCTCTGCGGCCACGGGTCCCGCCCCCGCCGAAACTCCCCGGACCGCCGCCCCCGCCGAACCCGCCCCCGAAGCCGCCGCCCCCGCCGGACCGCCCGCCGAACCCCCCACCGGACCGCCCGCCGCCCAGGAGTTCGCCGAGGATGATCCCGCCGAGCACCGCGCCGCCCATGCCCCCTCCGCCGCGCCCGCCCCCGCCCCCACCGCCGTACGGATTCCCGAAGGACCGCACGTCCTGCTCGGCGAGCTGCTGTGCCTGCCGGGCCAGCGCGTCGGCCCGCTGGGCGCCGGCCAGGGCGGCGGCGGGATCCGCCTGTGCCGTCGTCCGTACGTACTCCAGGTGCCGCTGTGCCTCGGCCAGGCGTGTACGGGCCTCGCTGCCCACCGCCCCGCGGTGCGTGGTGACGAAGTCCGACGCGGCGCCGACGCTGCTGCGGGCCGTGAGTTCCGCCTGGTCGAGCAGGGAGCGCGCGCGGGCGGTGCCCGACTCGCGTTCGCGGGCCTCGTCCAGGGACGCGTCGAGTGCCGAGTCGGCCTCCTCCACGCGGCGCAGCGCGTCGATCGGGTCGTAGGGGCCGGCGGCCATCTCCTTGCGCACGCCCGCGCCGACGGTCTCCACGCGCGCGATGCGCCCGCGCAGATCGGCCGTGGACGCGCCCTCGGTCATGCCTTCGAGGAGTCCGTGCGCGTCCGCGAGGTCGGTGTCGGACTCGGTGAGCGCGGCCGGCAGCTTCCCGGCGGCCTCGGCCAGTTCACGGCCGAGGCGGTCGACCGCGTCCACGAAGGTGCCCGCCTGGTCGACGGCCGACTCGGCGGCCCGCAGGAACACCGCGGCCCTGCCGTTGTCGCCCGCGCTGACGCAGCTCCGCGCCTGTCCGAGGTTCGTCGTGGCGAACACCAGCCGGTCCTTGGCCTGCTCGACGTGGCCCGCCACGGGAAGCAGTGCGGACGGCGCGTAGCGGGAGCCGAGCGCCGCCAGGGTCTCTTCGGTCGTCGCCGTGCGGGCGGCCAGGTCGCGGGAGGTGAGCTCCACGTGCGCGAGGGCCTCGGGCGCGGTGCGCTCCAGGGCCCGCAGCCGGTCGAAGTCCGCGGCCTCGTCGTCCAGCCTGCGCCCGGCCTCGGTGCAGCGGCTGATGATCTCGTCCAGCATCTGCCGCTTCGTCGCGTCGTCCTCGGGGTGCGCGTCGTCGAGCTGCTGGCGCAGCCGGAAGGCCGCCGTCAGTTCCGACTGGGCATACGCCAGCGCCTCGGTGAACGGCTTGACGGCCTCGTCGCCGAACTGGGCGGTGGCGAAGCCGAGTTCCTCCGTACTCGTGCGGATCGAGTCGTCGCTCTCCACCAGCATCCGCCTGGCCTGCTTGTCCAGCTCGGGCAGCGGCGTGACCTTCGGTCCCGTGCCCCCGCCCCAGCCGCCGCCGGGTGTGGTGCGGGTACGCGTGCGCCTCTTGCGGCGGGTGTACGTGAACGCCGCGAGGGCGCCCGCGCCGGCGACCACGACGAGGGGCAGGGCGAGGTCGGCCGCGCTGGGATGCGTGTCCGAGCCGCCGGGGTCGGCCGGGCCCGGAGTGATCGTGGGGGCGGGGACGGGGCGGCCCGCGAGCGTGGCGGAGATGCCGTTGGCCGCGCCGATCCCGGCGCCCGCCCAGTCGTTCCTGCGCAGCGCCGGTTCGATCGCGGTCTGCGCGACATCCTTGAGCTGCGCGTCGGTGAGCTGGGAGTCCTGGTCGACGGAGTAGGCGTACTGCCGGTCGTGCGTGGCGACGGCGAGGAGTACGTCGTTGAGGCCGAGGCCGTTCTTGGCGGCCGTGTCATCGGCCCAGTCCTGGGCGGAGCGGCCGGAGAAGTCGCGTACGTAGACCACGAAGAGCTGGGTCTTGTGCTCGCTGTCGAGCGAGTCGAGGGCCGAGGCGACGTCGTGCTCACGGTCGCGGAGTGCGTCCACCTTGTCGGTGATCTGGCCGGTTCTCGACAGAGTGACCGGGTCGTCGGCACGGGCGGTCGTGGCGGGCAGAAGCGCCCAGCAGAGCGCGAGCACGGCGGCCACGGCCGACCGCGCGGCTATCCGTACCGGACGGGGGCGACTCGGAGGCGGCGTCACAGTTGGGAGCGTATGACCGTATCTGGGGTACCGCGACCGGGATCGGCACGATCCGGTTGTGCCGAATCCGCATCGTTATCGCCGGACCTTCCGGCAAAACCGCTGCTCAACATAGGTTTCCGGCATGGAGAACGGACCCTGGGCCGCAGGCGGCGCGATCAGCGAACCGGAGCTTGTCGGGTCCGGGCCCGCGGCCCCTGCGCACCGCCCCGAGCTCCCGCCCGCGTCACGGCGGCGGCGCCCCCTCGGCGCGCTGCTCGTCGGCGCGCTCGCCGCGTCCGCCGTCTGGGGCGCCGGCCTGTACGCGTTCGGCGCGCAGGGCCCCGACCTGAGGGGCTATCGGGTCAGTGACCGCCTCTGCTCCCTCCTCGCGATGCCGCACCTCGCCACGGCCTTCGACCGCGGATCGCGCTGGGAGTCCACGCGGAGCGGCAGCGAGGCGGTGGACACGGCGGACTGCTCGGGGGAGCTGGAACGCAAGGAGGGCGCGGGGCGGGCCGCCACCGTCACGGCGTCCATGGTCCTGCACAAGCGGACGGACCCCGGCGCGGAGTTCGACGCGGCGCGCGCGACGGCCGCCGAGCGGATCCCGGGCCGGACCGAGGTGCGGACGGCGAAGGGCCTGGGCGACCGGGCGTACACGGTCGTCCACGGCCGGACGGCTACGGTCCACGTCCTCGACGGCGACGCGGAGTTCACCCTGAGCGTCAGCGCCGCACGGGCCGGCGGGCGCGTCACGCCGGAGCGGCTGCGGCCGCTCGTGGCGGGCGACATAGGCGCGCTGATGCGCCGGTTGAGCACTCCGTAGCGCCGCGCGGCCTTACGAGGACGACCTCCGCCGGATCTTGTTCCCCAGCCACACCACCGGGTCGTACTTGCGGTCGACCGCTCGTTCCTTCAAGGGGATCAGGGCGTTGTCGGTGATGTGGATGCCCTCCGGGCAGACCTCCGTACAGCACTTCGTGATGTTGCAGTAGCCGAGGCCGTGGTCCTCCTGGGCCGTGCGTTTGCGGTCGAGGCCGGATTCCGACGCCGCGTCGAGGGGGTGCATGTCCAGCTCGGCGACCCGCATCAGGAAGCGCGGGCCCGCGAACGCCGCCTTGTTCTCCTCGTGGTCGCGCACCGCATGGCACGTGTCCTGGCACAGGAAGCACTCGATGCACTTACGGAACTCCTGCGAGCGGTCCACGTCCTCCTGCTGCATGCGGTACTCGCCCGGGCCGACCCCGGCCGGCGGGACGAACGCGGGGATCTCGCGGGCCTTCGCGTAGTTGAAGCCGACGTCCGTGACCAGGTCGCGGACCACGGGGAAGGCGCGCAGCGGCGTCACCGTGATGACGTCCTCGCGGTCGAAGACCGACATGCGGGTCATGCACATCAGGCGGGGCCGGCCGTTGATCTCCGCCGAGCACGAACCGCACTTGCCCGCCTTGCAGTTCCAGCGGACCGCGAGGTCGGAGGCCTGGGTCGCCTGGATCCTGTGGATGATGTCGAGGACGACCTCGCCGTCGTTCACCTCCACGGAGAAGTCCGTCAGGTCGCCGCCCTCGGCGTCCCCGCGCCAGACCCTGAAACGCGCATCGTACGAACTCACTCGTACAGCTCCTCTTCGGCGAGGTACTTGACCAGCTCTTCCTTCTCGAAGAGGGCGAGCAGGTCCGGGCGGATGGGCTCGGTGGTGTCGCGCACGAGGTCGATCTGGCCCCGGACCGGGTCGGTGGCCGCGAGGCCGCCGGTCGGATCGACGAGGCGGCACAGCAGGTTCGTGCGGCGCCAGCGGCGGTCCATCGTCGGGTGGTCCTCGCGGGTGTGGCCGCCGCGCGACTCCGTGCGCTCCAGGGCGGCCCGCGCGATGCACTCGCTGACGAGCAGCATGTTGCGCAGGTCGAGCGAGAGGTGCCAGCCGGGGTTGAACTGGCGGTGCCCCTCCACCCCGGCCCGCCGCGCCCGCATCCGCAGTCCGGCGAGCCGGTCGAGCGCCTCGGCCATCTCCTCCTCGCGGCGGATGATGCCGACCAGGTCGTTCATCGCCTGCTGGAGCTCCTGGTGGAGCGTGTACGGGTTCTCGGCGACGCCCCCGGCCGCGGGACCCTCCGCGGAGAACGGGCGCAGTGCCTCCGCCGCCGCCGTGTCGACCTGATCCGCGTCGATGGCCGGGCGCTCGTCGAGCCCGGCCGCGTATTCGGCCGCGTGCTGCCCCGCGCGGCGGCCGAAGACGAGGAGGTCGGAGAGCGAGTTGCCGCCGAGGCGGTTCGAGCCGTGCATGCCTCCCGCCACCTCGCCGGCCGCGAACAGGCCGGGGACGCCGCGCGCCGCCGCCGTGTCCGAGTCGACGGCGATGCCGCCCATCACGTAGTGGCAGGTCGGGCCGACCTCCATCGGCTCGGCGGTGATGTCGACGTCCGCCAGCTCCTTGAACTGGTGGTACATCGACGGCAGCCGGCGCCGGATGCGCTCGGCAGGCATACGCGTGGAGACGTCGAGGAAGACGCCGCCGTGCGGGGAGCCGCGGCCCGCCTTCACCTCGGAGTTGATGGCGCGCGCCACCTCGTCACGGGGCAGCAGCTCGGGCGGGCGCCGGTTGTGGTCCGGGTCGTCGTACCAGCGGTCGCCCTCGTCCTCCGACTCGGCGTACTTCTCCTTGAAGACGTCGGGGACGTAGTCGAACATGAACCGCTTGCCCTCGGAGTTGCGCAGGACCCCGCCGTCGCCGCGCACCGATTCCGTGACGAGGATGCCCTTCACCGACGGCGGCCAGACCATTCCCGTCGGATGGAACTGCACGAACTCCATGTTCAGCAGCGGCGCCCCGGCGAGCAGCGCCAGCGCGTGGCCGTCGCCCGTGTACTCCCACGAGTTCGACGTCACTTTGAACGACTTGCCGATCCCGCCCGTCGCCAGCACCACGCCCGGCGCCTCCAGGACGAAGAAGCGGCCGCTCTCGCGCTCGTAGCAGAACGCGCCGGACACGCGGTCTCCGTCCTTGAGCACGCGGGTGACCGTGCACTCCTGGAAGACCTTGAGGCGCGCCTCGTAGTCACCGAACTCCTTGAAGTCCTCCTGCTGGAGCCCCACGATCTTCTGCTGGAGCGTGCGGATCAGCTCCAGGCCCGTGCGGTCACCGACGTGCGCGAGGCGAGGGTACTCGTGGCCTCCGAAGTTGCGCTGCGAGATCCGGCCGTCCTCCGTCCGGTCGAACAGGGCGCCCCAGGTCTCCAACTCCCATACGCGGTCGGGTGCTTCGCGCGCGTGCAGCTCGGCCATCCGCCACTGGTTGAGGAACTTGCCGCCGCGCAGTGTGTCGCGGAAGTGGACCTGCCAGCTGTCGCCGGAGTTCACGTTCCCCATGGCCGCGGCGATGCCGCCCTCGGCCATCACGGTGTGCGCCTTGCCGAAGAGGGACTTGCAGATCACGGCCGTACGCGCGCCGCGCTCGCGCGCCTCGATCGCCGCGCGCAGGCCCGCACCGCCCGCCCCCACCACGACAACGTCCCACTGCTGCCGCTCCACTTGAGACATCAGAAGTGCCACCCCATCTAGAAGAAGCGCGGATCGTCGAAGGCGCCGGACGACAGCAGGAACACGTAGAAGTCGGCGAGCGCGACGCTGATCAACGACGCCCAGGCGAGCAGCATGTGACGCTCATTCAGCTTTCCGACCCACTGCCACATCCGGTAGCGCACCGGGTGCTTGGAGAAGTGCTTGAGCTTGCCGCCGACGATGTGCCGGCACGAGTGGCAGGACAGGGTGTACGCCCAGATCAGCGTGATGTTCAGGAGGAAGACGAGCGTGCCGAGACCCATGTGGCCCCACGCGTACGTCTCGTCGCGGAACGAGAGCACGGTGTCGTACGTGAGGATGCCCGCCACGAGGATCGCCGCGTAGAAGAAGTAGCGGTGGATGTTCTGCAGGATCAGCGGGAAGCGGGTCTCGCCCGTGTACTTCTTGTGCGGCTCGGCGACCGCGCAGGCGGGCGGTGACGCCCAGAACCCGCGGTAGTAGGCCTTCCGGTAGTAGTAGCAGGTCAGCCGGAAGCCGAGCGGGAAGATCAGGATGAGCAGCGCGGGGGACAGGCCCCACCAGCCGCCGAATATCTCCCAGTTGGGGCCCGCGTGCATCGGCTTGCAGTTCTCCGCGATGCACGGGGAGTAGAACGGCGAGACGTACGGCGCGTGGTAGTAGTGCGTGTTCGCGAAGGCCCGCCACGTCGAGTAGACGATGAAGGCGAGCAGTCCCGCGGCGGTACTGGCGGGCGCCAGCCACCAGCGGTCGGTGCGCAGGTGCCCGGACGCGATCGCGGCGCGCGTCCTGCCCCGGACGCCGTGCGCGTCCGCTCGGGGATGGGGTTCCGTGCCGGTGGCCAACGAAGCCTCCGCTCAGAGGGTCAGGGGGCGTGCCGGTCCCGGGCGCCGAGTCCTTCGTCGTCCGAGTCGGTCCAGAGCGAGCTGTCGTACGGGGTGTCGGGGACGGGCACGAGCTCGGGCCGGCGCGGTGGCGGCGGAGCGGCAGCAGCCGCCCGCAGCAGCGCGACGCTCTCGCGCAGATGGTCGGCGTCGGTGCGTACGCGCCGTACGTCGAGGCCGCCGTCGAGCTGCCGCTCCAGGCGCCCCACGGTCCGGCACAGCTCGTCGAGGCAGCGCTCGGCTGCCGCCAAGTCGTCGTTCAGGGTCATGACTTGCCCTCGCTTCCGCTGGTGCGGCGGAGATGCTCATGCGCCTGCGAGTGTCGCGCGTCACATCACGCCTTGTGAAGAGATCTGCGCGGATTGCTGGAGTGCGGGGCTTCGTGCGCCCCCTTCCGGGGCGGTGCCTCAGGGGCCGGGCGGTGGGGTTTCGCCGGCGGGTGCGGGGCTGTGGGGGCCTGTCGCACAGCCCCGCACCCCCGGCGGGGGCGTCATTGGGCCGCACGAGTGGGGTTCCGGCACCTCAGCGCCGTGTCTGCGACCGCCTGCTCGAGCCGTCCCCTTCAGTGGGGCGATAGATGTGATCAGCTCCATATACCGCCAAACGTGAACAAACCCGGCCCAGTCCTGGCAAGCGGGCGGCCGGGCTAGCCCCGGAGGTACCCGTGATGTCCCATGACGGCGCCACATCGCGCCCCGCCAGGCGTCCCGCGCGGCGTCCCGTCCTGCGCTCGGCCGCGTTCCTCGTGTCGGGGGCGCTCGCAGTGACGGCGCTGGCCGGGTGCAGCTCGGGCGACGACGAAACAGAGTCCAGCAGTGCGGCCGCCGCCCAGGACATCGCGCCCGCTGCCCGCGGCGACATCGCCGACGGCGGCACCCTGCGCTGGGCGGTCGACGCCCTGCCGGTGACCCTCAACTCCTTCCAGGCCGACGCCGACGCGGGCACGTCCCGCGTCGCCGGCGCCGTGCTGCCCTCGATGTACCGGCTCGACAACCAGGGCAGGGCGGTGCGCGACCCGGACTTCCTGGAGAAGGCCGAGGTCATCGAGAGCGAGCCCAAGCAGGTCGTCCTGTACAAGCTCAACCAGCAGGCGGTGTGGAGCGACGGCCGCGAGATCGGCGCCGCCGACTTCGCCGCCCAGTGGCGCGCCCTGTCCGGCAAGGACTCCGCGTACTGGACGGCCCACAACGCGGGCTACGACCGCATCGAGAAGATCGAGCGCGGCAAGAACAACCTGGAGGTGCGGGTCACCTTCGCGAAGCCGTACGCGGACTGGCGTTCGCTGTTCTCGCCGCTGTACCCCAAGGACGTCATGGGGACCCCGGACGCCTTCAACGAGGACGCCCGGCGCAAGCTCAAGGTCACCGCCGGCCCCTTCTCGGTCAAGAAGATCGACCGCGACGCCAAGGACATCACGCTGGTGCGCAACCCGCGCTGGTGGGGCCGCCAGGCCAAGCTGGAGCAGCTCGTCCTGCGGGCCGTGCCCCGTAAGGACCGCGCCGACGCGCTCGTCGCGGGGAAGGTCGACCTCGCCGCCGTCGACCCCGAAGACGCCTCCCGCATCTCCCTCGCCGACCGCGACAAGGGCACCTCGGGCCCGCTCGCCCACGGCCCCGGCGCGCTCACGCCCGCCCAGTCGATGCGGTCCTGGGCCGTCGCGCACAGCGACGACGAGGACGCGGCCGGCGCGGAACTCGACGCCCGCGCGAAGACTCGCAAGGCTGCCACCAAGTACAAGAAGGAACAGTCGCGCCTGGAGGACTACGTCGTCCGCAAGTCCCTCGAACCCGCCTTCACGCAGCTCGCGCTGAACGGCTCCGAGGGGCCCCTGGCCGACGAGCGGGTGCGCCGCGCCGTCGCCCGCGCGATCGACCGCAAGAAGCTCGCCGAGGTCGTCCTCAAGCCGCTCGGCCTGCCCGCGCACCCCGTCGGCAGCCATCTCGCCCTCGCCGGGCAGCAGGCGTACGCCGACAGCAGCGGTGCGCTCGGCGGCCAGGACACCACCGAGGCCCGGGCGCTGCTCGCGGACGCGGGCTGGGTGTCGGGCGGTCCCCTGAAGAAGGAGACCGCGACGGCGAAGCCGAAGACGGCCGGCAACGTCTCCGGCAGCGAGGGCAAGAAGAGCAAGGCGGGCACGGAGGGCGAGAAGGGTGCCGCCTCCGACTCGGACGACGGCACGGGCATCGTCGGCGAGAGCGACCAGAAGCCGGGCGACCGGCAGCCCCCGCTGCTCGACCCCGCGCGCACCGCCGCGTACCAGCACGCCGCGCTCCTGCGCCAGGCCGACGCGCGGAAACTGCGCGAGGCCGACAAGGAGAAGAAGCACGCGGATCAGTACGCGAAGGAGGCCGCCCAGGGGGGCGCCCCGGGCGCGTACGCCCCGAAGGGGACGGCCGCACCGGCCGGTGCCCCCGCCGGGCCGCTCGCCAAGGACGGCAAGCCGCTGACGCTGCGCTTCGTGCTCCCGTCGGGCCCCGGCTCGGACTCACTGCGCGCGGTCGCCGACCGGATCTCGCAGATGCTGGAGAAGATCGGTATCCGCACGGAGACGTCGAAGGTCGCCGACGCCAGCTACTTCAAGGACCACATCGCGTCCGGGCAGTACGACATGGCGCTCTACTCGTGGCCCGTTTCGGCCTTCCCGGCCACCGACGCCCGCCCGATCTACGCCAAGCCGGTGCCCGCGGCGGACGGCTCGCTCACGGTCGAGCAGAACTACACCCGGGTCGGCACGGACCACATCGACCAGCTCTTCGACCAGGCGATCGGTGAGCTCGACGAGGGGGAGGAGCGCTCCCTGGTCAAGCAGGCCGACGCCCGTATCTGGGCCGCAGCAGGATCGATTCCTCTCTACCAGCGCCCCGAGCTCGTGGCCGCCCGTCGCGGCGTCGCCAACGCGGGAGCCTTCGGCTTCCAGGAGCCCGACTACGAGGACATCGGCTTCCTGAAGCCGGGTGCGCGTCCGGGTGCCGAGCCGAACGCCTCCGGCAAGGCGAGCTCGTCCGCGGACTCCTCCGCGAGCCCGTCCGGGAAATCGTCCGGGAGGCCGTCGGAGAAGCGGTCGGAGAAGCCCTCCGAGTAGCCCTCCGAGTAGCCCTCCGAGAAGTGACGCACATCGCACCCTGAGTGGCCCTGAGAGCCGCTGGGAGATCGCCCCCAAGATCGCCCAGCTCAGATCTCGCTCAAGTCGCTTGCCCGCCGGTCCCGCCGGCGGGCAAGGTTCGTATCACCACTGACCTGCGGTTTCCTCGGGGCGCCCCCCACGCCTCTCCGCGGCGTTCACTCACTGTGCACCCTTGACCCCAGAGCCCCAGAAGGCCTACTCGGCCGAAGCCCCGTACGATGGGGTGAGGCCGTGGCGTGTCCAGCCCGGCAGGGCGCGTGTACGAAGAGACGTACGCGCAGCCGTCCACTCACTCCGGGAGTACGCCGCAATATGGCCACGCGCCACGACATCCGTAACGTCGCCATCGTCGCCCACGTCGACCACGGCAAGACCACGCTGGTCGACGCCATGCTCAAGCAGGCCGGCGCCTTCGCGGCGCACGCCGCCGAGTCGCTCGACGACCGCATGATGGACTCGAACGACCTGGAGCGTGAGAAGGGCATCACGATCCTGGCCAAGAACACGGCGGTCAAGTACCACCCGAAGGATGGCGGCGACGCCATCACGATCAACATCATCGACACCCCCGGCCACGCCGACTTCGGTGGTGAGGTCGAGCGCGGCCTGTCGATGGTCGATGCGGTCGTGCTGCTCGTCGACGCCTCCGAGGGCCCGCTGCCGCAGACCCGCTTCGTGCTGCGCAAGGCGCTCTCGGCGAAGATGCCGGTCATCCTGTGCATCAACAAGACGGACCGCCCCGACTCCCGGATCGCCGAGGTCGTCGACGAGACGTACGACCTGTTCCTGGACCTGGACGCGGACGAGGACCAGATCGAGTTCCCGATCGTCTACGCCTGCGCCCGTGACGGCGTCGCCTCGCTGACCAAGCCCGAGGACGGCACCGTCCCGCAGGACAGCGAGAACCTCGAGCCGTTCTTCAACACGATCCTGTCGCACGTTCCGGCCCCGGAGTACGACGAGGACGCCCCCCTCCAGGCGCACGTCACGAACCTGGACGCCGACAACTTCCTCGGCCGTATCGCGCTCTGCCGTGTCGAGCAGGGCGAGCTGCGCAAGGGCCAGACGGTCACGTGGATCAAGCGCGACGGCACGATGTCCAACGTGCGTATCACCGAGCTTCTGATGACCGAGGCGCTCACCCGCAAGCCGGCCGAGATGGCGGGCCCGGGCGACATCTGCGCCATCGCCGGTATCCCGGACATCATGATCGGCGAGACCCTGGCCGACACCGAGAACCCGATCGCGCTGCCGCTCATCACGGTCGACGAGCCGGCCATCTCGATGACCATCGGTGCGAACACCTCGCCGCTGGTCGGCAAGGGCGGCAAGGGCCACAAGGTCACGGCCCGCCAGATCAAGGACCGCCTCGACCGCGAGCTGGTCGGTAACGTCTCGCTCCGTGTCCTCGACACCGAGCGCCCCGACGCCTGGGAGGTCCAGGGCCGTGGTGAGCTCGCGCTCGCCATCCTGGTCGAGCAGATGCGCCGCGAGGGCTTCGAGCTGACCGTCGGCAAGCCCGAGGTCGTCACCAAGCAGGTCGACGGCAAGACGCACGAGCCGATCGAGCGCATGACGATCGACTCGCCGGAGGAGCACCTCGGCGCCATCACGCAGCTCATGGCGACCCGCAAGGGCCGCATGGAGACCATGACGAACCACGGTTCGGGCTGGGTCCGCATGGAGTGGATCGTCCCGTCCCGCGGCCTCATCGGCTTCCGCACGGAGTTCCTGACGCAGACCCGCGGCACCGGTATCGCGCACTCGATCTTCGAGGGCCACGAGCCGTGGTTCGGCGACCTGCGCACCCGTCACAACGGCTCGCTCGTCGCGGACCGCGCGGGCACGGTGACGCCGTTCGCGATGGTCAACCTCCAGGAGCGCGGTGTCATTTTCACCGAGGCCGGCACCGAGGTCTACGAGGGCATGATCATCGGTGAGAACTCGCGCGCCGACGACATGGACGTGAACATCACCAAGGAGAAGAAGCTCACCAACATGCGTGCGGCTTCCGCGGACACCACGGAGAACGTGGTGCCCGCCCGCAAGCTCTCGCTCGAGCAGTCCCTGGAGTTCTGCCGCGACGACGAGTGCATCGAGGTGACCCCGGAGACGGTCCGTATCCGTAAGGTCGTCCTGGACCAGAAGCAGCGCGGCCGCACGGCCTCGCGCGCCAAGAACGGCTGATCCGGCGACAGTTGGGCCCGGGCTCCCCTTCGGGGGGTCCGGGCCTTTGTCGTATGTCCTGCGCCGGGAGGTCCGGGCAGGAGTTTTTACAGGATCGATGCCCGCACCAGGTGGTACTTCACTACCCTCGTGGCATCCTGGACGCGTTCCCGCGCGATCCACGCGCGTTGATCCGCCCGCTGAGAGTCTTCCCACAGCCCTGCGCAAGGGCTCGTGATGTGCAACTCGTTTTCCAGAGGCGACTGTCCGGAATCCGGACCCCATTGACCGATAGATGTGTAACGAGTCCGTTTCGCAGGGATCTATCTAGGATCAGTTTGTCCGGATTTTGGGCTAAGTACGCATCAGGTGTGATCGAACCGAGACCAAAAGACTGTGGTCGGCCCGATTCTGATGCCAGATAGTTGAGCGCGTAGAGCTCGGGTCAATGGGTCACGCACTGTGGGGAGTGCCGACTCGCGAGCACACTGAGGCACTTTCAATCCTCGCCGTCAGGGGTGTCGGTCAGGTGGCATGTGCCTCCACTTGTAGTGAACAAAAGTGGACTCATGAGGAGGAACCCATGCGAGGTGCCACAAGCGCCATATGGGTCGCGTCGTCCCCGATGGCAGGTACAGGACTCGCGGGCAGTAGCTCCGTGGTCGGCACGGCGCTCAAGCGCCGCGACAGTCTCTGACGGCAAGGCCTGCCCTGTCGGGTCAGGTTCCCCCGGGGTGAGTTCACCCCAGTCGTAGCTCAACCGCGCGCATCCGGCCTTGGGTTGCCGTGTACCGCCCGTAGGTCGTCGTACCCCCTGGTGGCAATCCAGCTGGAGTGGCGTACGCCGTGCGACGGCCGTCGGTCCGGTGCTCCGTCCCACAGGGAGGAGCCCGCCGTGTGCCGACGACCTCCAACACCTGTGAAATGGACGAATCATGACGAGTCCAATCGAGATTGAGGGCGCCGAGACCTCTTCCGCCTTGGACAAGGACAGCGCGCCGCAGGCTGACGCGAAGGAGCCCAAGAAGCTCGAGGGGCGCAGCCCCGGACAGCTGATGTGGCGTCGCTTCAAACGGGACAAGACGGGCGTCGTCTCCGCCTTCATCGTCCTGTTCTTCTTCCTGATAGCCGCGCTCGCGCCGCTCATCTCGAAGGTGTACGGCAAGGACCCGTACACCTTCTACGGGCAGGACGACCCCACACTCCTCAACGAGTTCAACCTGCCGGCCGGTCCCAACGGCGGCATCTCGCCGGAGCATTGGTTCGGCATCGACCCGAACTACGGCCGCGACGTGTTCTCGTACCTGCTCTACGGCATGCGTACGTCGCTCTACACGGCGCTGCTCGCCACGATCGGCATCGTCATCGTGGGCGTGCTCATCGGTCTCGTCTCCGGGTACTTCGGCGGCAAGATCGACTACTGGCTCGGGCGGCTGACCGACTTCATGCTCGCCCTGCCCAGCCAGCTGTTCATGGTCGCGGTGATGCCCGTCGTGGTCACGGTGTTCGTGGCGCCCGACGAGGAGACCCCGGTCTACATCCGCTTCCTCGCCATCCTCGGCGTGATGTGGCTCCTCACCTGGATGAGCCTGTCCCGCCTGGTGCGCGCCGTCACGCTCTCCCTGCGTGAGCGCGAGTTCGTGGAGGCGGCGAAGGTCGCGGGGGCCTCGCCCTGGCGGATCATCCGCAAGGAACTGCTGCCCAACCTGATCACGCCGATCATCGTGCAGGGCACGTACCTGCTCCCCAGCACCATCCTCTCGGTCGCCTTCCTGTCCTTCGTCGGTGTCGGGTATCAGGACCCGACCCCCGACTGGGGCCTGATGTTCGCCACCGGCGCGAACATCTACGAGCAGGACCCGACCTACATGTTCTTCCCGGGTGTCGCCATGGTCGTCTTCTTCGTGGCGTTCAACCTCCTCGGGGACTCCGTCCGGGATGCGTTCGATCCCAAGACGGGCCGCTGAACCCAGCCCATCCCGAGGGGGAGCTGCCACCCGGGCGCCGGCCCACACCGGATGCGCCAGGCAGCACCAAAGGATCACTACTCACAGGCAGGTGGATCTAACTCCATGAGCATCCTTCGTACGCGCACGGCGCAGGCAACGGTCGTCGCGGTGACCGCCGGCGCGCTGGCACTCACCGGCTGCAGCAGTGGCAGCAAGAGCTCCGACAAGCCCGCGGGCAAGTCCCAGAAGGACGCCCTCGCGCAGGCCAAGCCGGTCGTCATGGGCACCGCCCAGCAGTCCGTCGGCCCCGCCAAGGAGGTCCCGGGCGCCCGTAAGGGCGGCACCGTGCAGGTCTACCAGGAGACGGACTTCTCCCACCTGGACCCGGGCCAGATCTACGTCTCCGACGGCGGTCTCCTCTCCAAGCTCCTCTACCGTGGCCTGACCACGTACGTCGAGGACGACAAGGGCAACTCGACGGTCGTCGGCGACCTCGCCACCGACGCGGGCAAGTCCTCGGACGGCGGCAAGACCTGGACCTACACGCTGAAGGACGGCGTGAAGGACCAGAACGGCAACGTCATCACGTCGCGCGACATCCGCCACACGTTCGAGCGCATGTACGCCTCCTTCGAGACGGACGGCCCGAGCTACGTCCAGCAGTGGCTGTCCGGCACGGGCACCAAGTACCGCAAGGCGTACGCCGGTCCGTACAAGGGCAAGCACCTGCCCGACTCGGTCCTCGCGACGCCGGACGACAAGACGATCGTCTTCCACTTCCTGACGCCGCAGACGGACACTCCGCAGGCGATGGCGATGGCCGCCTACTCGGTCGTTCCCGAGAAGACGGACACCAAGGAGAAGTACGACCAGGCGCCCGTGGCGACCGGTCCGTACAAGATCTCGGACTACAAGTCCGGCAAGAGCATGAAGCTGGTCCGCAACACCAACTGGGACGCCAAGACGGACCCGATGCGTCACCAGTACGTCGATGGCTTCAACATCGACTACAACCAGGACAAGGCCACGCAGACCAAGACGATCCTGGCCGACCGCGCCGAGGCCAAGAACGCCATCATGTTCACCGGCCAGATCGACGCCACCCAGCTGCAGAAGATCACCACCGACAAGGCGGTCATGAAGCGCACGGTGCAGGGCTACGCCCCGTACGTGTGGCAGCTGAACTTCAACATGGACCGCGTGAAGGACAAGCGCATCCGTGACGCCATCGCCCTGGCGATGCCGGCCTCCGCGGCCGGCCGCGCCGACGGCGGTGCCTACGGCGGCGAGCCCGCGACCAGCCTGATGTCGCCCACCACGCCGGGCTACGACAAGACCTTCGACCCGTTCGGCCGGGCCAAGAAGCCGAACGGTGACATCGCCGCGGCGAAGAAGCTGATCGACGAGGCCGGCGCCAAGGGCAAGAAGCTCGTCTACGCGTACGCCAACACCCCGGTGCGTACCACCCAGGCGAACCTCATCATCAACAACCTGAAGAAGATCGGCCTCGACATCCAGAAGAAGGAAGTCGACGCCGCGACCTGGTACGAGCAGATGGGCAAGGTCAAGAACGGCTTTGACCTCTACATGACCGGCTGGGGTCAGGACTGGGCGTCCGGCAACACCGTCTTCCCGCCGTCCTTCGACGGTGCGCAGATCCAGGACGGCTCGTCGAACTACTCGCACACGAACGACAAGCACGTGAACGACGAGATCGCGCGCATCCAGAAGATCACGGACACGGCCGAGGCGGCCAAGGAGTGGGAGAAGCTCTCCCAGTACATCACCACCAAGATCAACCCGGCTGCCCCGATCTACTACACCAAGGTGTTCCAGATCGCCGGTTCCAACGTCGGTGGCCTGCGGTACTCGACGGTGACGAGCTACACCGACCCGACCGCGGTCTTCCTCAAGAAGTAGTCAGTACAAGGCAGTTCCCGGGGATGAGGGCGCGGCGGTGCCCTCATCCCCGGGTCGCCGGCTCCCTCCTGGCCTCCCACCGCCGCCGTCCTGAGAGCAGCTCATTGCCATGCTTCGATTTCTCATACGCCGGACGCTCGGCGCAGCACTCATCCTTCTGCTGATCAGCGCCTTCACGTACTTCATGTACTTCGCCATCCCACAGGACCCGGCGACGCTCGCATGTGGCAAGAACTGCACTCCGGATGCGCTGGCGCTCATTCACAAGAACCTCGGCCTCGACAAGCCGGTCCCCGTGCAGTACTGGGACTACCTCTCCGGGATCTTCGTCGGACGTGACTTCGCGGTGGGCCACTGCCCCGCACCGTGTTTCGGCGTCTCGTTCCGGAACAACCAGATGGTGTGGTCCACGATGATGGACCGTCTCCCGCTGACGGTTTCCCTCACCTTCGGCTCCCTCGTCGTCTTCCTGTTCGCCGGTCTCGGCGCCGGCCTGATGGCCGCCCGCTTCCGCGGCACCTGGCTCGACAAGACCTTCAGCGGCGCCTCGCTGGTCACCAGCTCGTTCCAGATCTACTTCATCGGCCCGGTCGTCATGGGCCTCCTGGTCTTCAGTACCGGCTGGCTGGACAAGCCCAACTACGTGCCGATCAGCGAGAACCCCTGGGGCTGGTTCATGGGCCTGCTGATCCCCTGGATCGTCATGGCCACCATCTTCACGGCCAACTACACACGTATGGCCCGCTCCTCGATGATCGAGCAGTTGCAGGAAGAGCACGTCCGAGCCGCCAAGGCCAAGGGCATGAGCGCTCGTTACGCCTTCTTCCGCTACGCCTGGCGCGGCTCGCTCATCCCGATCATCACCATCCTGGGCATGGACATCGGCGGTCTGCTCAGCGGTGGCATGGTCACCGAGCTGACCTTCGGCCTCGCCGGCATCGGCCGCCTCGCCCGTGACTCGGTCATCGGCAAGGACCTCCCCGTCCTCATGGGCGTCATGATCCTCAGCGCCGCTTTCATCATCGTCTGCAACATCGTCGTGGACGCTCTGTACGCCGTCGTCGACCCGCGCGTGCGTCTGTCCTAGGAGAACGACCGTGACCACACTCACCAAGACCGAGGACGCCCCGGCCCCCACCGGCGGCGACGCGTTCCTCTCGGTACGCGACCTGAAGGTGCAGTTCTCCACCGAGGACGGCATCGTCAAGGCTGTGGACGGGCTCTCCTTCGACATCGAGCGCGGCAAGACGCTCGGCATCGTCGGCGAGTCGGGCTCCGGCAAGTCGGTGACGAACCTGACCGTGCTCGGCCTGCACAACCGCAAGAGCACCCACGTCGAGGGCGAGATCCTCCTCGAGGGCAAGGAACTGATCACCGCCACCGAGCCCGAGCTCGAAAAGCTCCGCGGCAACAAGATGGCGATGATCTTCCAGGACTCGCTGACCGCCCTGTCCCCGTACTACACGGTGGGCCGGCAGATCTCCGAGCCGTTCCGCAAGCACACCGGGGCCAGCAAGAAGGAGGCCCGGGACCGGGCCATCCAGATGCTGGAGAAGGTGGGCATCCCCCACCCCAAGCAGCGGGTGGACGACTACCCGCACCAGTTCTCCGGCGGTATGCGCCAGCGCGCCATGATCGCCATGTCCCTGGTCTGCAACCCCGACCTGCTGATCGCCGACGAGCCGACCACCGCGCTCGACGTGACCGTCCAGGCGCAGATCCTCGACCTGCTCAAGGACCTCCAGCAGGAGTTCGGCTCCGCGATCATCATGATCACCCACGACCTCGGTGTCGTGGCGAACATGGCCGACGACCTGCTCGTGATGTACGCGGGCCGGGCCGTGGAGCGGGGCTCCGTGCGCGAGGTGCTCAAGTCGCCCGAACACCCCTACACCTGGGGGCTGCTCGGCTCCATGCCGCGCCTCAACTCGGACGTCGACGAACCCCTGCTGCCGATTCCCGGCTCGCCGCCGTCGCTGCTGAACCCGCCGAGCGGCTGCCCCTTCCACCCCCGGTGTGCGTTCACCGACAAGGTGGCAGGCGGCAAGTGCAAGGGCGACCGGCCCACGCTGCCGGACGGCCGCGGCTCTGCCTGCCACCTGACGGCAGATCAGAAGCAGCAGGTGTTCATCGAGACGATTCAGCCCCGGCTGGGCTGAGCTGAAACCGGCGACTGGGGCATGACCATGAGCGAGAACAACCAGACCACCACAGCGGTCGCGGAAGCGATCCCGCAGCAGCGGGACGCGGACAGCACACCGCTCCTCCAGGTCAAGGACCTGAAGAAGCACTTCCCGATCAAGGGCGGCTTCCCGATCCGGCGGACCATCGGCGCCGTCAAGGCCGTCGACGGCGTCTCCTTCGACGTCTTCCGCGGCGAGGCCCTGGGCCTCGTCGGCGAGTCCGGCTGCGGCAAGTCGACGACGGGCCGTCTGCTGACCCGCCTGTACGAGCCGACCGACGGCACGATCACGTACAACGGCCAGGACATCAGTACGGCCAACCGCAAGCAGCTGGCGCCCATCAGGTCCGAGATCCAGATGATCTTCCAGGACCCGTACGCGTCGCTGAACCCGCGACAGACGGTCGGCTCGATCATCGCCGGGCCGATGGAGATCAACGGCATCAACCCGCCCGGCGGCCGCGAGGCGCGCGTGCGGGAACTCCTTGAGATCGTCGGCCTGAACCCGGAGCACTACAACCGCTTCCCGCACGAGTTCTCGGGCGGCCAGCGGCAGCGCATCGGCGTGGCCAGGGCCGTGGCCCTCGAGCCGAAGCTGATCGTCGCGGACGAGCCGGTCTCCGCGCTCGACGTGTCGATCCAGGCCCAGGTCGTCAACCTGCTGCAGAAGGTGCAGCGGGAGATGGGCATCGCGTTCGTCTTCATCGCCCACGACCTGGCCATCGTGCGGCACTTCTCGCAGCGCGTCGCGGTGATGTACCTGGGCAAGATCGTGGAGATCGCCGACCGCGACTCGCTCTACAACCGCCCCCGTCACCCGTACACGCACGCGCTGATGTCGGCCGTGCCGGACGCGGACATCGACGCGGTGAAGAAGGAGCGGATCCGCCTGGAGGGCGACGTCCCCTCGCCGATCTCGCCGCCGTCCGGCTGCCGCTTCCGCACCCGGTGCTGGAAGGCGCAGGACAAGTGCGCCACGGAGGAGCCGCCGCTCGTCCAGATCTCCGGCAGCCGCGAGGGTCACCTCACGGCCTGTCACTTCCCGGAGGACCCGACGACGGAGGACCGCGGCGAGGACATCGTGCTCGACCCGGCCCTCGCGGCCCTCGAGGGCGAGTCCGGCGCGAACGCCTGACCGCGTCCACGCTTCGACCGGCCACGGCCCGACACCGGTGACACACCGGTGACGGGCCGTCGGTGTATCCCGGGCCGGCGGTCGTGGCGGCCACGGTGCGGGCGATGATCCAGGAACGAGCAGGCGAGGGAGAGGGGCCGCAATGCTGGACGACCTGGAGGCGCGGTGCGCGCAGGCCATGGCGGAGCACGGGTGCCCGTCCGTCTCGGTCGCGGTCGCGGTGCACGGCGAGGTGATCCTCGCCCAGGCTTACGGGCTTGCCGACACCGGCGCGGGGATCCCCGCCACCGCGCACACCCCGTACGCCCTCGCCTCCGTCACCAAGCCGGTCACGGCCGCGGCGGTCTGCGTCGCGGCCGACGAAGGGCTGCTCGACCTGGACGCGCCCGGCCCGCTCGGCGCGACCCCGCGTCAGCTCCTGCGGCACCGGGGCGGGCTCGGCGCGCACTACGACTTCCACTACGGCGAGGAGGGCGAGCCGGCCGTGGACGTGGAGCCGTACACGCGGCTCCACCGCGCGCCCGGCTCCGGCTTCGAGTACGCGAACCTCGGCTACCGGCTCCTCGGCCGGCTCCTGGAGGAAGCCACCGGACAGGACCTCGCCACATACGCCCGGGAGCGGGTCCTCGGGCCGCTCGGGCTCGACGGCTTCCGCATCGCCACGGTCTGCCCGGGAGCCGCGACCCGCTACACCCCCGACGGGCGGCCCTACCCGGAAGGCCTGCGCACCAGCCATCCCGGCGCCACGCTCGGCTGGGCGACGGCCCCTCAGCTCGCCCTCTTCGCCCAGACCTGGCCGCGGCTCCTGAAGTCGGAGACGGCGGCCGCGGTCCTCGACGCCGTCCCGATCGGCGAGCACCTCGGGTACGGCCTCGGCTGGTGCGTCTCGCGCGGCGAAGGGCCCCTCCTGGTGAGCCACGGCGGCGGCATGGGCGGCGTGGCCGCGATGGCGGTGTCGGCGCCGGAACTCGGCCTGTCCGTGGCGGTCCTGACGAACACGACGGCGAAGGCGGCCCGCGACGCGGTCGTCGACCACGTCCTCGGCGAGCTCGTACCCGGCTTCGCTCCCGAACTGATCTCACCGGTGTTCTCCGTGCCCGCGCGCCCCTTGACCCTGAAGGAGGGGGAGTGGGCGGGCCACGCCTCGACACCGGAGGGCGAGATCCCGCTGCGGCTACGGATCCTGCCGGGCGCCCGCGCCGAACTCACCACCGGCGGCGAGACCGCCACCGCCCCCGTCGGCGCCACGGCCACCCTCGCGCTGCGAGGCTCCTTTCCCGTACAGCTGCCGACCGCCGACGCGAGGGTCGGCAGTCCGGTGCTCGGTCTGGAACTGCGTCTGGACGAGGGCCGTCTGGCCGGGGTGGCCCGTGTCTACAAGGAGGGCGACCGGGAGGGACTGCTCGGCAACCTGCTGACCCACCCGTGCGAACTGGGGCTCGTACGGCCGGGCTGAGAGTGCGTTATGTGTCGATACGGACGATATTTGGGCCTAAGTGCCGTAAGGCGCCGACCCAGAAGCACTCCGAGGAGGCACTCCATGCGTGGAGCCACGCACGCCAAGTGGGCCGTATGCGCGGTGGCCGTCGCTCTCGCCGCGACGGCCTGTGGTGGTGGGGGCAGCAGCGGCGGCGGTGGCGGCAACGGCTCAGGGATCGTCCGTTCGTCCTGGGGTGACCCGCAGAACCCGCTCGAGCCCGCGAACACGAACGAGGTCCAGGGCGGCAAGGTCATGGACATGGTCTTCCGTGGCCTGAAGCGCTACAACTCGAAGACCGGCGCCGCAGAGGACATGCTCGCGGACAAGATCGAGACGACGGACTCGATCAACTTCAAGATCACGGTCAAGGACGGCTGGACGTTCTCCAACGGGGAGAAGGTCACCGCGCAGTCCTTCGTGGACGCCTGGAACTACGGCGCGAACCTGAAGAACAACCAGAAGAACGCCTACTTCTTCGGCCAGATCGACGGCTACGACAAGGTCCACCCCGACTCCGGCACCCCGAGCGCCACCAACCTGTCCGGGCTCAAGGTCACCGGCCCCCTCACCTTCTCGGTCAAGCTCAACCAGAAGTTCTCGCTGTGGCCGGACACCCTCGGCTACGCGGCCTTCGCCCCGCTCCCCAAGGCCTTCTTCGACAATCACGCCGCGTGGGTGAGCAAGCCGGTCGGCAACGGCCCGTACACGATCGACAACTACACCAAGGGCTCGCAGATGTCCCTGCGCAAGTGGGACGCCTACCCGGGCACCGACAAGGCGCAGAACGGCGGCGTGGACCTGAAGGTCTACACCGACAACAACACGGCGTACACCGACCTGACGGCCGGCAACCTCGACCTCGTCGACGACGTCCCGGCCTCGCAGCTCAAGAACGTCAACGCCGACCTCAGCGGCCGGTACATCAACACCCCCGCCGGCATCATCCAGACGCTCGCCTTCCCGTTCTACGACCCCGCGTGGAACAAGGCGGACAGCGACAAGGTCCGCAAGGGCCTGTCGATGGCGATCAACCGCAAGCAGATCACCGAGACGATCTTCCAGAAGACCCGCACCCCGGCCTCGGACTGGACCTCGCCGGTCCTCGGCAAGGACGGCGGCTTCCAGGACGGCCTGTGCGGCGGCAGCTGCGACTACAACCCCACCGAGGCCAAGAAGCTGGTCCAGGAGGGCGGCGGCATCCCCGGCGGCCAGGTGAAGATCGGCTACAACGCCGACACCGGCAGCCACAAGGAGTGGGTCGACGCCGTCTGCAACAGCATCAACAACGCGCTGGGCAACGACAAGGCCTGCGTCGGCCTGCCCACCGGCACCTTCGCCGACTTCCGCAACAAGATCACGCAGAAGAAGATGACGGGCCCGTTCCGCGCAGGCTGGCAGATGGACTACCCGCTCATCCAGAACTTCCTGCAGCCGCTGTACTACACCAACGCCTCGTCCAACGACGGCAAGTGGTCCAACAAGCAGTTCGACAAGCTCGTCGACCAGGCCAACGCCGAGTCCGACCGCGCCAAGGCCGTCAAGATCTTCCAGCAGGCCGAAGGCGTCGTCAGGGACAACATGGCGGCCATCCCGCTCTGGTACCAGAACGGCAGCGCCGGCTATTCCGACAAAGTCTCCAACGTCGCCCTCAACCCTTTCAGCGTTCCGGTCTACAACGAGATCAAGGTCAGCTGACGCCCGGGGAGCGGCAGTCCGGGGCCCTGAAGGGCGGCCGCTCCCCCCGATTCGGGAGCCCGTATGGGACGTTATGTGATCAGGCGTCTGCTGCAGATGATCCCGGTCTTCTTCGGCGCGACGCTGCTCATCTTCCTGATGGTCAACGTGATGGGCGACCCCATCGCGGGACTGTGCGGCGAGAAGCAGTGCGACCCCGCCACGGCCGCTCAGCTGGAGAAGGAGTTCGGCCTCGACAAGCCCGTCTGGCAGCAATACCTGACGTACATGGGGAACGTCTTCACCGGCGACTTCGGCACCGCGTTCAACGGCCAGAAGGTCACCGAACTGATGGCGGCCGCCTTCCCCGTGACGATCCGCCTGACCATCGTGGCGATCCTCTTCGAGATCGTCATCGGTATCTCGCTCGGCGTCGTCACCGGCCTGCGCCGCGGCCGTCCCATCGACACCAGCGTGCTGCTGCTCACCCTGGTCGTCATCTCCGTCCCGACCTTCGTCACCGGTCTGCTCCTCCAGCTCCTGCTGGGCGTCGAGTGGGGGATCATCAAACCCGCGGTGTCCACGGAGGCGACGTTCTCCGAACTGATCGTCCCCGGCCTCGTGCTCGCCTCGGTCTCCCTCGCGTACGTCACCCGGCTCACCAGGACCTCGATCGCCGAGAACCGCCGCGCCGATTACGTCCGAACGGCCATCGCCAAGGGCCTGCCGCGCCGTCGCGTCATCGTCCGGCACCTGCTGCGCAACTCGCTGATCCCGGTCGTCACCTTCATCGGCACCGACATCGGCGCCCTGATGGGCGGCGCCATCGTCACGGAGCGGATCTTCAACATCCACGGCGTCGGCTACCAGCTCTACCAGGGCATCGTCCGGCAGAACACCCAGACCGTCGTCGGCTTCGTGACCGTACTCGTCCTCGTCTTCCTGGCGGCCAACCTGATCGTCGACCTCCTGTACGCCGTACTCGACCCGAGGATCCGCTATGCCTGAACCCGAGCCGCCGGAGCCCTACTCGTCGGGCGGGGGCCGCGTCCCGGAGGACGGCGGAGCCATTGCCGCGACGGGCGCGGGCGGCGCCATGGACCTCGCCACGAGCGAGGGGACGACCCTGGAGCAGCGGCCATCGGCCGCCGCCGGCGGACGGGCTCCTGGCGGCCCCGAAGGCACGGGACCCGCGGGCAAGCCGAGAAGCCTCTGGTCGGACGCCTGGCGCGATCTGCGCCGCAACCCGGTCTTCATCATCTCGGGCCTGGTCATCGTCTTCCTCGTGGTCATCTCGATCTGGCCCTCGCTGATCGCCTCCGGCAACCCGCTCTCCTGCGACCTCGCCAAGGCCCAGGAGGGCTCCCAGCCAGGCCACCCCTTCGGCTTCGACGGCCAGGGCTGCGACGTCTACACGCGCACCGTGTACGGCGCCCGCGCCTCCGTCACCGTCGGCGTCTGCGCCACCGTCGGCGTCGCCCTCCTCGGCAGCGTCCTCGGCGGGCTCGCCGGTTTCTTCGGCGGGGCGTGGGACGGGATCCTGTCCCGCATCACCGACGTCTTCTTCGCCATCCCCGTCGTCCTCGGCGGCCTGGTGCTCCTGTCCGTGGTCACCAGCTCCACCGTCTGGCCGGTCATCGGGTTCATGGTGCTGCTCGGCTGGCCGCAGCTCTCCCGCATCGCCCGCGGCTCCGTCATCACGGCCAAGCAGAACGACTACGTGCAGGCGGCGCGGGCGCTCGGCGCCTCCAACTCCCGGATGATGCTGCGGCACATCCTGCCCAACGCGATCGCGCCGGTCATCGTGGTCGCCACCATCGCGCTCGGCACGTACATCTCCCTGGAGGCGACGCTCTCGTACCTAGGCGTCGGCCTGAAGCCGCCCACCGTGAGCTGGGGCATCGACATCTCCTCGGCGTCGCAGTACATCCGCAACGCCCCGCACATGCTGCTCTGGCCCGCCGGCGCCCTCGCGATCACCGTGCTCGCTTTCATCATGCTCGGCGACGCGGTGCGCGACGCCCTCGACCCGAAGCTGAGGTAGGCGCCCATGCTGCTCGAAGTGCGCGATCTGCACGTGGAGTTCCGGACGCGCGAGGGGATCGCCAGCGCCGTCAACGGCGTCAGCTACACCGTCGACGAGGGCGAGACCCTGGCCGTGCTCGGCGAGTCGGGGTCCGGCAAGTCCGTGACCGCCCAGGCGATCATGGGCATCCTCGATGTCCCGCCCGGGAAGATCGCCGGCGGCGAGATCCTTTTCCAGGGCACGGACCTCCTCAAGCTCAAGGAGGACGAGCGGCGCAAGATCCGCGGCGCGAAGATGGCGATGATCTTCCAGGACGCGCTCAGCTCCCTCAACCCCGTGCTGTCCGTGGGCGAGCAGCTCGGCGAGATGTTCACCGTCCACAAGGGGATGTCCCGCAAGGACGCCAAGGCCAAGGCCATCGAGCTGATGGACCACGTCAGGATCCCCGCCGCCAAGGAGCGGGTCGGCCAGTACCCGCACCAGTTCAGCGGCGGCATGCGCCAGCGCATCATGATCGCGATGGCACTCGCCCTGGAACCGGACCTGATCATCGCCGACGAGCCCACCACCGCCCTCGACGTCACCGTCCAGGCCCAGGTCATGGAGCTGCTCGCCGAACTCCAGCGCGAGCTCAGGATGGGCCTCATCCTCATCACGCACGACCTCGGCGTGGTCGCCGACGTCGCCGACAAGATCGCCGTCATGTACGCGGGCCGCATCGTCGAGACGGCGCCCGTGCACGAGATCTACAAGGCGCCCGCCCACCCGTACACCAAGGGCCTGCTCGAATCGATCCCGCGCCTGGACCAGAAGGGCCAGGAGCTGTACGCGATCAAGGGCCTGCCGCCCAACCTGATGCACATCCCGCCCGGCTGCGCCTTCAACCCGCGCTGCCCGATGGCCCAGGACGTGTGCCGCGCGGACGTACCCCCGCTCTTCGAGGTGAGCCCCACGCGCCGGAGCGCCTGCTACTTCTGGAAGGAGACGCTCGATGGCTGACCTGGCGAAAGAGGCACGCGGCGCCGCCCCCGTGCCGGCCGGCGAGCCGATCCTGGAGGTCAGCGGGCTGGTCAAGCACTATCCGCTCACCCAGGGGATCCTGTTCAAGAAGCAGATCGGCGCGGTCAAGGCCGTCGACGGCGTCGACTTCGTCCTCGGCCAGGGCGAGACCCTCGGCATCGTCGGCGAGTCCGGCTGCGGCAAGTCGACCGTCGCCAGGATGCTGGTCAACCTGGAGCGGCCGACCGCCGGACAGATCAAGTACCGGGGCGAGGACATCACCAAGCTGTCCGGGCGTGCCCTCAAGGCCGTACGCCGCAACATCCAGATGGTGTTCCAGGACCCGTACACGTCCCTCAACCCGCGCATGACGGTCGGCGACATCATCGGGGAGCCGTACGAGATCCACCCCGAGGTCGCGCCCAAGGGCGACCGGCGCCGCAAGGTGCAGGACCTCCTGGACGTCGTCGGGCTCAACCCGGAGTACATCAACCGGTACCCGCACCAGTTCTCCGGCGGCCAGCGCCAGCGCATCGGCATCGCGCGCGGCCTCGCCCTGCGCCCCGAGATCATCGTCGCCGACGAGCCGGTCTCCGCGCTCGACGTCTCCGTGCAGGCGCAGGTCATCAATCTGCTCGACAGCCTCCAGAACGAGTTCGACCTCTCGTACGTCTTCATCGCCCACGACCTGTCGATCGTGCGGCACATCTCCGACCGGGTCGGCGTCATGTACCTCGGGCGCATCGTCGAGATCGGCACCGACGAGCAGATCTACGAACACCCCACGCACCCCTACACGCAGGCGCTCCTGTCCGCCGTGCCCGTCCCCGACCCGGAGGCGCGCGACCACCGCGAGCGGATCATCCTCACCGGCGACGTGCCGTCCCCGGCCAACATCCCCTCCGGCTGCCGCTTCCGTACCCGCTGCTGGAAGGCGCAGGAGCGGTGCGCACTGGAGGTTCCGGCGCTCGCGGTGCCCGCCGTGTTCCGCATCGGGGACTCACCGGCGAAGCACGACTCGGCCTGCCACTTCGCCGAGGAGAAACACGTCGTCCCCACCGAGTAGGCGTACGTGTCGCGACAAATGCGCATCAACTTCGTTAACACACAGGCAACTTGGCCGTCGCGGCACCGATATACGAACGCGTCAGGCTGAACAGCGTACGGCCGTGCGGGTGCCGTGGACCGGCCGGGGCGCGCCATGTCGCCCCGGCCGGTCGCCTTTCTAGACCAGTCCCAGCGAGCGCTTCAGGAAGTCCACCTGGAGCAGCAGCAGGTTCTCCGCGACCTGCTCCTGCGGCGTCATGTGCGTCACGCCCGACAGCGGCAGCACCTCGTGCGGGCGGCCCGCGGCGAGGAGCGCCGACGAAAGCCGCAGGCTGTGCGCCACCACGACGTTGTCGTCGGCCAGGCCGTGCACGATCATCAGCGGCCGGTGCTGGCCCGCCGCCTCGGCCAGACCGTCGTCGGTGACCAGCGAGTTCTTCGCGTACACCTGCGGCGAGGCCTTCGGGTCGCCCAGGTAGCGCTCCGTGTAGTGGGTGTCGTAGAGCCGCCAGTCCGTGACCGGGGCGCCGGCGATGCCCGCGTGGAAGACGTCCGGGCGGCGCAGGACCGCGAGCCCCGCCAGATAACCGCCGTACGACCAGCCGCGGATCGCCACCCGGTTCAGGTCGAGCGGGAAGGCGTCGGCCAGCGCGTGCAGCGCCGTGATCTGGTCGTCGAGCGTGAGGGTGAGGTCGTCGCGGACCGCCTTCTCCCGGGCGGGGGAGTGGCCGGGGGTGCCGCGGCCGTCCGCGACGACCACCGCGAAGCCCTGGTCGGCGAACCACTGCGACGTCAGATGCGGATTGTGCGCGGCGAGCACCCGCTGCCCGTGCGGGCCGCCGTACGGGTCGAGCAGCACCGGCAGCGGCCCGTCCCCCTGCTCGTACGAGGAAGGGAGCAGGACGGCGCACGGGATGCCGGCCGCCTCCGTGAGCGTCAGACGGGGGCTCAGCGAGGGGCGCTCGGCATGCGAGGCGACCGTCGCGATCTGCTTGCCGTCCCGCATCACCCGCACCCGGGTGCCGGGCTCGTCGGTGCGCGCGGACGCCAGGACGGTCACGCCGCCCGCGCGCACCGCGGAGTGCACGCCCGGCTCGTCCGAGACGCGCTCCACGCCCAGCTCGTTGACCCGGTACACATGCACCTCGCCGGTCTCCCGGTCCCGCGCCGCCGAGCCCGCCGACGCCGAGATGAGCACGTCGCTCTCACCCACGTCCAGGACCGCCCGCACGTGCAACTGCGGCCCGGTCAGGGGCCGTTCGCCGACCGCGAGGACCCGCGCCCCGCCCTCGTCCGCGATCCGCACGAGCTGCCCGCTCGGTGACCACGACGGCACACCGGGGAACAGCTCCAGCCACTGCCCGTCCTCGTCGGCGTGCACCATCCGCGTCGAACCGTCCTCGAGGTTCACCGCGAGATACAGCTCACTGAGCTGGTCACGGGCCTGTACGAGGATCAGCGGCGCCCCGTTGGCCGACCAGTGCACCCGCGCCAGATACGGATACCGCGCCCGGTCCCACGACACCTCGGTGCGCGACCCGTCAAGGCCGATGACGAAGAGCCGCACCTCCGCGTTGGGCGTGCCCGCCGCCGGGTACGCGTTGCGGGCGGGCTTGCGGTCCGGGTGCGCCGGATCCGCGATCCACCAGCGCCGCACCGCCGCGTCGTCCGCCCGGGCCACCAGGAGCCGGTCCGAGTCGGGCGACCACCAAAAGCCCCGGGAGCGGCCCATCTCCTCGGCCGCGATGAACTCCGCGAGCCCGTACGTGACGGTCGAGGCCTCGTCCTCGCCCGGATCGGCGAGGGCCCGGTCGCCCTCGCCGTCGGCGCCGACCACGCGCAGGGCGCCCCCGGACACGTACGCGACATGGCGGCCGTCCGGCGAGGGGCGCGGGTCGATCAGCGGACCGTGACGTGCGGGCTCGCGGAGTTCGCGGGTCGTGCCCGCGCGCAGCTCCGCGGTGAACAGCCGTCCCGACAGCGCGAACGCGGCCAGCTCCACGGCCGCGTCCGTCGCATAGGCGACGATCCCCGCGGCGCCCTCGCGGCTGCGCTCGCGGCGCGAGCGCTCCTCGTCCGACAGGTCCTCCTCGGCGCCGCCGAGGAGGACCCGCGGATCGGCGGCGATCCGCTCCTCGCCGGACGTCACGTCCAGGACCCACAGCGCGTTCGCCCGATCGGTACCGGATCCGGACCGAAGGAAGGCGACGCGCTCGCCGTCGGGCGCCACCGTGAACGCCCGTGGTGCGCCGAGAGTGAAGCGCTGGGTGCGGGCGTGCAGGCGCGGAAAGGAGAGAGGCTCGGTGGTCATCCCCCGACCCTATGGGGCCGTGCCGTCGTGCGCCCCCCTTGCTGCCATGCACCGACTCATGCGTCGGGACGGATAGTTATGATCCATAGCGCTGCGTGGGTAAGAATCGCTCGGCTGCCGCGTGGCGTACGGCAGTTGGACTCGGATCAAGGGAGGTGGACCGCTGTGGCACTCTCGATTTCGGCAGTGGTGCTGTTCGCGATCATCGTCTTCATTCTGATCAGGAAGTCGGGTCTGAAGGCCGGACACGCGATCGTCTGCGTCCTGCTCGGGTTCTACCTCGCCAGCTCCTCCATCGCCCCCACCATCAGCGAGCTCACGACGAACGTCGCGGGCATGATCGGCGGGATCAAGTTCTAGTCGCGCCGTCGGGAGTCCTAGGCTGGGGCGCATGACGGAACTGCCCGACCGGCGTCTGCTCCTCGTGCACGCGCACCCCGACGACGAGTCGATCAACAATGGCGCCACCATGGCCAAGTACGCGGCCGACGGTGCCCACGTCACCCTGGTGACCTGCACCCTCGGCGAGGAGGGCGAGGTCATCCCGGACGTCCTCGCGCACCTCGCCCCGGACCGCGAGGACATCCTCGGCCCGCACCGCATCGGCGAGCTCACCGCCGCCATGAAGGAGCTCGGGGTCACCGACCACCGCTTCCTCGGCGGCCCCGGACGCTTCCGCGACTCCGGGATGATGGGCGCCGAGCAGAACGACCGGCCGGGCGCCTTCTGGTCCGCCGACCTGGACGAGGCCGCCGCGTATCTCGTCGAGGTGATCCGCGAGGTCCGTCCCCAGGTCCTCGTCACCTACGACCCGGACGGCGGCTACGGCCACCCCGACCACATCCAGGCCCACCGCGTCGCCATGCGCGCCGCCGAACTCGCGGCCGAGCCCGCGTTCCGCCGGGACCTGGGGGACACCCACACTGTCGCGAAGATCTACTGGAACCGTGTGCCCAGGTCCGTGGCCGAGGAGCGCTTCCGGTGGCTGGCCGGTGTCCTCGGCTCGACCCCGTACGAGACCGCGGCCGAGATCGGCGACGTGCCGGGCGTCGTGGACGACGAGCGGGTCACCGCAGAGATCGACGGCAGCGCCTTCGCCGGGGCCAAGACCGCCGCGATGCGCGCCCACACCACCCAGGTGGAGATCGCACCCGGCGGCGAGCCGGTCTTCGCGCTGTCGAACGGCCTCGCCCAGCCCGTCTTCGACATGGAGTATTACGAGTTGGCGCGGGGCGAGGCAGAGGCGCCGTACGAGACGGACCTGTTCGCGGGAGTGGTGGCGTGATGAGTGGCGCAGGCAAGTCGGGCAATCCGGCCAAGTCCGGCCGGGCGGCGGCGTCGAGCGGCGTCGCCAAGAGCGCGGGCGGCCCGCCCGTCCGGCCGGCGGCGACCGGCCTCGACGCCGGGCACGTCGCCGTGCTGGCCGGGCTCCTCGTGCTCGGCGCGCTCGTCGGTGTGGCCGGTTCCCTCGTCCAAGGTGGCCTGTTCCCGGGCGGGTTGCTGCTCGCGCTGCTCGGGGCGGCCGGCGCGTTCCTCGGCGGGGCGCGGTTGACGGGCACCAGGGGAGGCGCCGTCGCACCGGCCGTGGGCTGGGCCGTCGCGGTCATCCTGCTCACGGCGAGCCGGCCCGAGGGCGACTTCCTCTTCGGTGCGGGAACCGGCTCCTATCTGTTCCTTCTCGGCGGGATGGCCGTCGCTGTGATGTGCGCCACCCTTGGTCTGTCGCAGCAACCACCGGGCCCCGCCGCCCGACTTGGGAAGTGACGTACCACTTCGGCCCGTGCCCCGCACAGGTTTCGTCGGCGGTCACCGGATGCGTTCCGGCCGCGGCCAGTATGGTGGTGCGCGCCGCCGAGCAGCCCGCGTGAGGTCGAGACGGGCGGCGGAGCCAACCGGGAGATCCTGCTTTGAGCCGTGAAACTGACAGTTCGTCCTCCGGGCCCCACGGGCGCGGCGGTGCCGCGTACCCCTCGGGGACGCCTCCGTACGGCACCCCCGCCCAGGGCGCCGGTCCCGGCGACGGCGCGCCCGGCGATGCCGGGCAGCCCGCCGAGGGCCGTCCGGTCCCCGAGGAACGCAAGACGGAGACCACGCTGACGACGCGGATCCGGATCAACATCCCCGGGTCGCGCCCCATCCCGCCCGTAGTGATGCGCACGCCCATGAGCGACGTGGACGCGGGACCCGCCACCCCGGACCCGGCCGCCGCGCCGGCACCGGCACCTCAGACCCCCGCCGCCCCCGCGCCCCGGACCCCTCCTTCGGGTGACGGCCAGGGCGCACCGGCCGCGGAGGAGAAGGCGAGCAGCTGGTTCGCGCCACGCAAGTCGGGTGCCCCCCAGGGGGGCGGGTCCGCCTCCGGCAGTCCCGCTCCGGGCAACTCCGGTGCGGTGCCCGGCCCGTCGGGCGGCTCCGGCGCCTTCGACGTGTCCGGCGCGGTCGCGTCCGGGCCGCTCGGCGGCACCGATTCACACGGCCGCCCGCCGCAGCCCGGGAACTCCGGCGACCCGCACCGCGGCGACCTGCCCTACTTCGCCGGGAACGCCGACGGCTCGGGCCCCGGCGTCCCCCCGCGCGGCCCTTCGGGCCCGACCACGGGACCCGCCGGCGGCGACAGCCCGATGGCGCGTCCCGGCGGACCTGCCGGTGGCCCTCCCGGCGGTCAGCGGCCGCCGCAGATGAGCGACGACACCGCGATCCTCACGCCGCAGAAGCCCGCGCCCGAGCCGGGCCCGGGCGGGCATGTCTCCGGCGAGACGCTCACGAGCGGCATCCCGGTCGTCCCGCCGGGCCTCGGCGGACCGAACGCGCCGTTCGCCCCCGGCGGCCCGCGTCCCGACGGGCCGCTGCCGCACACCCCGCCGAAGCTCCCCGACCCGGTCGGCCAGAGCGCCCCGGCCGCGCCCCGCAAGAAGAAGGGCCGTAACAAGCTCGTTCTCGTGGGCGCGGGCGTCGTGGGCCTCGCCGGTGTCGCGTACGGCGCCGGTCTGCTGATGAACCACTCGGACGTGCCCAAGAACACGACCGTGCTCGGCGTCGACATCGGCGGGGGCACCCGTGACGAGGCCGCGGCCAAGCTCGACACCGCGTTCGGCAAGCGCACCACCGACCCGCTCCAGCTGTCGGTCGACGGCAAGTCCGTGCCGCTCAGGCCGGACCAGGCGGGTCTGAGCCTGGACAGCACGGCGACGGTGGCGGCGGCCGCGGGCAGCGACTACAACCCGGTCTCCGTGATCGGCTCGCTGTTCGGCAACGAGCGCGTCGTGGAGCCGGTCATGCCCGTCGACGAGGAGAAGCTCCAGGCCGCCCTCGAACGGGCCGCCGGCGGCGCCGATTCCGGCGACGGCACGATCAGGTTCGTCCCCGGCAAGGCCATCGCCGTGTACGGCAGGATGGGCAAGGGCATCGACGTCGCCCGGTCCTCCTCGTCCGTCGAGGAGGCGTACCGCACGCATGTGGAGACGGGCGCCTCGCGGCCCGTGCCGATGGCGACGACGACCCACAAGCCGACCGTCCCGAACGCCGAGGTCGACCGGATGATGAAGGAGTTCGCGGAGCCGGCCATGTCCGCGAACGTCGTCATCAAGGCGGGCAACGCACAGATCCCGTTCGGCCCCGCCAAGTCACTGCCGCAGATCCTCAGCGTCAAGGCCATCGACGGCAAGCTCGTCGACTACTACGACAAGGCCGCCCTGAAGAAGCTGTACGGCAACACGTTCGACGGCATCCTCATCACGCGCGGCACCGGCAAGAAGACGCCGGTGACGCCCGAGGACGTCATCGGCGTGATGCGGCAGGCCCTCAAGGGCAAGACGCCCGCCCAGCGCACCGGGGTCATCGAGACCAACCCGGGATAACCGGCACGCACGTCACACACCGGGCGGGTCCCTTCACGGGGCCCGCCCGCTGTGCTGCCGCCCGCGGACATGACATCTGTCATCCCGGACACCGGCCGCCCGACACTGCCGGGCACCCGCCCCCGCCCGCCACCATGGGTTCCATGACAACGACAGCACAGGCCACCGAGGTGGTCAGCTTCGAGCGGGTGAGCAAGAGCTACGGGGACGTAAGGGCCGTGGACGGGCTCACCCTCGATCTGCACCCGGGCGAGACCGTCGCCCTCCTCGGCCCGAACGGCGCGGGCAAGTCCACCACCCTCGACCTCCTCCTCGGCCTGCGCCCCGCCGACACCGGCACCGTCCGTGTCTTCGGCACCAGCCCCCGGGACGCGATCGTCCAGGGCCGCGTCGGCGCCATGCTGCAGAGCGGCGGCCTGATGGACGAGGTCACCGTGGCCGAGCTCGTGAAGCTCGCCTGCGGCCTGCACCCCAAGCCGTACAAGCCGGGCGACGTGATGTCCCGGGCGGGCATCGCGCAGATCGCCGACCGCAAGGTCAACAAGCTCTCCGGCGGCCAGGAGCAGCGCGTCCGCTTCGCCCTCGCCACCGCCGGGGCCAACGACCTCATCGTGCTCGACGAGCCGACCACCGGCATGGACGTCTCGGCCCGGCAGGCGTTCTGGGCCACGATGCGCGAACAGGCCGACCAGGGCCGCACGGTCCTCTTCGCCACGCACTACCTGGAGGAGGCCGACGCGATCGCCGACCGCGTCCTCGTCCTGCACCGCGGCCGCCTCCTCGCCGACGGCACCGCCGCCGAGATCAAGGCCAGGGCGGGCGCCCGCAAGGTCGCCTTCGACCTGGAGGGCGACATCGACGAACAGGCCCTGCGCGCCCTGCCGTTCCTCACCACCCTCGACGTGTCGGGCCGCACCGTGCGCCTCCAGTCGAGTGACGCCGACGCCACCGTGCACGCCCTGTACGGACTCGGCGTCTACCCGCGCAACCTGGAGGTCGCGGGCCTCGGCCTGGAGCAGGCCTTCGTAGCCATCACCACGGCCGAGGAGGCCAGGACGTCATGAACAGCCTGATCAAGCTCGAGATCACCCGAGCCCTGCGCAACAAGAAGTTCCTGTTCTTCTCCGTCGTCTACCCGTCGGTCCTGTTCCTGCTCATCGCGGGCAGCTCCGACAGCTCGACCATGGTCGACGGCACCGGCCTGAACCTCGCCGCGTTCATGATGGTGTCCATGGCGTCCTTCGGCGCCCTGACCGCCGTCCTCATGGGCAACAGCGAGCGCATCGCCAAGGAGCGCGAGAGCGGCTGGGTGCGCCAGCTGCGCCTGACGACGCTCCCCGGGCGCGGCTACGTCCTCGCCAAGACCGCCAGCGCCGCCGTGGTCAGCCTGCCGTCCATCGTCGTCGTCTTCGTCGTGGCGGCCGTCACCAAGGGCGTACGACTCGACGCCTGGCAGTGGCTCGCCCTCGTCGTCGCGATCTGGGCCGGCAGCCTGTGCTTCGCCGCGCTCGGCGTCGCCATCGGCTACCTCGCGACCGGCGACGCCGTCCGCCCCATCACGATGATCGTCTACTTCGGCCTGTCGATCCTGGGCGGCCTGTGGTTCCCCTCGACCGGCTTCCCGCAGTGGCTCAGCGACATCGCGTCCTGGCTGCCCACACACGCGTACGCTGCCCTCGGCCAGGCCATCGAGCTGGGCAACGCCCCGCACGGCAAGGACGTCACGCTGATCGTCGCCTACTTCCTGGTCTTCGCCGGCGGCGCGGCCTGGCTGTACCGGAAGGACACCCTGAAGGCGTGAACGCCCAGACGGCGGACGAGATCAGGCTCACCGGCATGGGGCAGTCGCCCCGCAACCACCGTGAGGCCCTGCGCAAGCTGCTGTGGATCGGCATCTGGCTGGTCTTCATGGCGGATCCGATCGACGACCTCGTCAACGGCGGCCACACGGCCTGGGCCACCGCGCTCGGCTGGCTCGGCCTGGTCGCCTTCGTCGGCGTCTACCTGGCCCTCGTCTTCCGCCACACGGCCCGCGCCATGCGCCTGGGGCGGCTGGCCGCGGTCCTCGGGGCGCTCGCCGCGGTCGCCGTCGTCATGTCCCTCACGCTCGGCGCCCCCTGGCTCGTCCTGTTCGTGTACGTCTCCGTGTCCTGCGGGGCGGTGCTGCCCATGCGGTACGCCCGCTGGACGATCGTCGCGGTCACGGCCGCGATGGTCCTCCTCGGGATCCCGCTCGGCCGCGGCTGGGACCTCGGCCTGGTCGTGCCCGCCCTCCTCGGCGGGTTCGCGATGACGGGCGTACGGCAGCTCGTGCGCACGACCGTCGAACTGCGCAGGGCGCGCGCCACCGTCGCCCAGCTCGCGGCCAACGAGGAGCGCCTGCGCCTGGCCCGCGACCTGCACGACCTCCTCGGCCACTCGCTCTCCCTGATCACGCTCAAGAGCGAGCTCGCCGGCCGCATGCTCCCCGACCACCCCGAGAAGGCGGCCCAGCAGGTCGCCGACATCGAGCAGGTCAGCCGCCAGGCACTCGTCGACGTCCGGGAGGCCGTCACCGGCTACCGGCGCCCCCGTCTCGGCGCCGAACTGGCCGGAGCGCGCGCCGCGCTGGCCGCCGCCGGCATCGAGGCCGAGGTCCCCGCGGACGCGCCCGACGACCTGCCCGCCGAACAGGAGGCCGCCCTCGCCTGGACCCTGCGCGAGGCCGTCACCAACGCCGTACGGCACAGCGGCGCCCACCGCTGCACGGTCGGCATCGCCCGCCGCCAGACCCTGGACGGCCCCGTCATGGAGCTCACGGTGGAGGACGACGGGGCCGGTGCCGCGGCGGGCGGCAGCGCCGTACCCGGCAACGGCCTGACAGGCCTGCGCGAACGCGTCGAGGGCGTCGGCGGCACCCTGGAGGCGGCGCCCGTGCGGGACCGCGGGTTCCTGCTGGTGGCCCGGGTGCCCGTGGGCTCCGTAGGATCCGCCGCATGAGCGCTCAGATCAAGGTCCTGCTCGCGGAGGACCAGTCGATGGTGCGGGAGGCCCTCGCGGCGCTCCTCGGCCTCGAACCCGACATCGAGGTCGTCGCCCAGGTGGCGCGCGGCGACGAGGTGCTGGAGGCGGCCCGCGCACACGGCCCCGACGTGGCGCTCCTGGACATCGAGATGCCCGGCATGACCGGCATCGAGGCCGCCGCACAGCTCAGCGAGCACCTGCCCGCCCTCAAGGTCGTCGTCCTCACCACCTTCGGCCGCCCCGGCTATCTCCGTACGGCGATGGAGTCCGGCGCCCACGCGTTCCTCGTCAAGGACGCCCCCGCGGCCCAACTCGCCGAAGCCGTACGCAAGGTGCTCGCCGGCGAGCGTGTCATCGACCCCACCCTCGCGGCCGCCGCGCTCGCCGGGGGCGCCAACCCGCTGACCGACCGCGAACGCGAGATCCTGCGCGCGGCGGCCGACGGCTCGACCAACGCCGAGCTGGCGGCGGCCCTGCACCTGTCGCAGGGCACGGTCCGCAACTACCTCTCGACGGCCATCCAGAAGCTCGCCGTGCGCAACAGGGCGGAGGCGGTACGGATCGCCCGCGAGAAGGGCTGGCTGTAGCCGGTCAGTTGAGCATCGCCCGGGCCGCCCGCGCCTGCGCGCGCAGCGTCTCGGCGGCCGGGGCGTCCACGGCGCCCACCACCTCCGCGTACGCGTCCAGCTCCGCCGCCCCCGCGAGGAAGTCCCCGCTGCGGACGAGGAGTTGGGCCCGCTCGTAGCGCAGCCGGGCCGGGTGCGCGGGCAGCAGCAGCGACAGCTCGACCGCCCACAGCGCCACGTCCGACCGCTCCGGCCGCGTGGCCGCCCACGCGCCGATGTTGTTCAGGATCCGCAGCACGACATCCAGCGGATCGGCCGGTTGCAGCATCGCCGCGTTCAGCGGCGCCCCCGTCGCACCGGCCACGAGCAGCTCCGCGTCCGCACCGGTCAGCACCCGGCCCCCGTCGAACGGGTCGGCGAGCACCTGATCCTGCGCGGGGCCGAACCCGACCACGAAGTGCCCCGGCAGCGCCACCCCGTACACCGGAGCCCCCGCCCGCCGCGCGACCTCCATCCACACCACCGACAGCAGGATCGGCAGCCCCCGCCTGCGCAGCACCACCTCGTGCAGGAGCGACGACTCCAGACGCTCGTAGTCGCCCGGCGTGCCACGGAAACCGCAGCGGGTGCCCAGCAGCTCGGCCAGCGCCGTCGCCCACGCCAGCGGGCCGCCGGGCCGGAACGGGACCTGCCCGGCGAGCCGGTCGAGGTCCATCTGGACCGCGTCCATACCGGCCTCGTCGAGCGAGCCGTCCGCTTCGGCGGCCACCAGCAGGCACAGCTGCGACAGATCGGGCCGCTCCGCCCGAGCCTCCTCGGCGAACCGCCGGCGCAGCTCCTCGGAGCGGGGTGAGATGTGGGGGGACATACGTGCCTCGCTCAGTGTCCGGCCGGGTCCGGTGCGCGGTAGTGGTGGTACGCGTGGTGCGCGGCGAAGCCCAGCCGCCCGTACAGCGCCCGAGCCCCCTCATTGTCCGCCTCCACCTGGAGCCAGGCCGCCGACGCGCCCTCCTCCAGTGCGCGCCGCGAGAGTGCCGCCATCACGGCAGACGCCAGGCCCCGGCGCCGCCGTGACGGAGCCACCTCGACCGCCGCGAAACCGGCCCACCGCCCGTCCACGACGCACCGCCCGATCGCGTCGGGCTCCCCGCCCTCGCCCGGCACGGTCGCGAACCACACGGAAGGCCCGGCGGTCAGCACCTTCAGAGCCACCTCGCTCGCGCCCTTGCGCTGATACCGGCCGAGCCACGCCTCGCCCGGCTCCCGCGTCAGCTCGACCCCGTCGCCGGGGTCGCCGTCCGCGACCGGCGCGAGCCCGCCGACCCACATCTCCGCGGTGACCTCACGCACCCACCCTCGCGCCTCCAGCTCCGCGCACAGCAGCTCCTGCGTGCCCTCGGCGCCGGTCGCGGTCTGGATGTACGCGGGCAGCCCGCGCCGCTCGTACCAGGCGCGGACACGGGAGAGCGCCTCGTCGAGGGGGAGCCCCGGATCACCCAGCGGCAGCACCGAGTTGGCCCGCCGCGTGAAGCCCACCCGTCGCCCGTCCGCCGCTCCCCAGGGGCGCGCTTCGTACGGTTCCACCTGCACCGCAGCCCGCAGCTCCCAGTCGCCGAGCCGCTCGCTCTCCACCGGCTGCCACGCGCGTGCGGCAGCCCGCGCCAGCTCCTCGTACGACGCGGCGGGCCCGCGGCGCCGGGCGGGCGCGGCCGGCACGACCTTCCCCGCGACCAGTGACGATTCCGGAATGCGGACCTGTTCGCCACCCCGTGTTGTGATGTGCAGCACACCGTCGTTCCACGATGTGAGAACTCCGACCGCGTCGGTGAACTTCGCACCCGGCGAGCCGCCCTCGGTCAGCCGTCGCACAGACACGCGTTTTCCCACGTCAGAGGCCGTCAAGCGAACCTCGAGCCGTCCGCCCGCAGTGAATTCCACAGCTCTGTCCACCCCTCCTGTTCGGATCATGCCCAGGAACGGAGATACTAGGTGCGGGCATCGACGACGCCGCGCTCCCGCGCGCCACGCGGACGGAGCCGCAGATCGGCCCGCCGCGCCCTATCGAGGAGGAACGACAGCGTGACCTACGTCATCGCGCAGCCTTGTGTCGACGTGAAGGACAAGGCGTGCATCGAGGAGTGCCCGGTCGACTGCATCTACGAGGGCTCCCGGTCCTTGTACATCCACCCGGACGAATGCGTCGACTGTGGAGCCTGTGAGCCGGTCTGCCCGGTCGAGGCGATCTTCTACGAGGACGACACTCCCGAAGAGTGGAAGGACTACTACAAGGCGAACGTCGAGTTCTTCGACGAGCTCGGTTCGCCCGGCGGCGCCAGCAAGCTCGGCCTGATCGAGCGCGACCACGCCTTCATCGCCGCGCTTCCGCCGCAGAACCAGTAAGCGGGCCGCATATCGCGCCGCCCCGGTCCCGTACGGCACGTCCGCTGTACGGGACCGAGGCGTTTGCCCGAGTACGCATGCACGTACGAAAGAAGTGAGCCAGGTGTCCGCAGTCTCCGACCGCCTTCCCACGTTCCCCTGGGACAAGCTCGAGCCGTACAAGAAGACGGCCGCCGCCCATGAGGGCGGGATCGTCGACCTCTCCGTCGGCACGCCGGTCGACCCGGTGCCCGAGCTGATCCAGAAAGCGCTGATCGCGGCCGCGGACTCGCCGGGCTATCCCACGGTGTGGGGCACGCCCGAGCTGCGGGACGCGCTCGTGGGCTGGAGCGAGCGGCGCCTCGGCGCGCGCGGGTTCACCCACCACAACGTCCTGCCGATCGTCGGCTCCAAGGAGCTCGTGGCCTGGCTCCCGACGCAGCTGGGCCTCGGCCCCGGAGACAAGGTCGCCTACCCGCGCCTGGCCTACCCGACGTACGAGGTCGGCGCCCGCCTCGCCCGCGCGGACCACGTCGCGTACGACATCGAGACATTTGCGGCTGACGCCGCGGGCACGGAGCTCGACCCGACGGGGATCAAGCTCCTGTGGCTCAACTCGCCCTCGAACCCGACCGGCCGCGTCCTGTCCAAGGACGAGCTGACCCGGATCGTCGCCTGGGCACGCGAGCACGGCATCCTCGTCTTCTCCGACGAGTGCTACATCGAGCTCGGCTGGGAGGCGGACCCGGTATCGGTCCTGCACCCGGACGTCTGCGGCGGCTCGTACGAGGGCATCGTGTCGGTCCACTCGCTCTCGAAGCGGTCGAACCTCGCCGGCTACCGGGCCGCCTTCCTGGCCGGTGACGCCGCCGTCCTCGGCGACCTGCTCCAGATCCGCAAGCACGGCGGCATGATGACGTCCGCCCCGACGCAGGCGGCCGTCGTCGCGGCGCTCGGCGACGACGAGCACGTACAGGAGCAGCGCGGGCGCTACGCGGCCCGCCGCGCGGCCCTGCGCGACGCCCTGGTCCAGCACGGCTTCCGCGTCGAGCACAGCGAGGCGAGCCTCTACCTGTGGGTCACGCGCGACGAGTCCTGCTGGGACACCGTGGCGCATCTGGCGGAGCTGGGGATCCTGGTCGCGCCCGGCGACTTCTACGGCCTCGAGGGCGACCGGTTCGTCCGTGTGGCGCTGACGGCGAGCGACGAGCGCGTGGCCGCGGCGGTCGAGCGTCTGAGCCGGGGCGTCTGAGCCGGGGCGTCTGAAGACAGGGCCTCTGAGACAGGGCCTCTGAGACAGGGCCTCTGAGACAGGGCCTCTGCGTCACAGCTCACGGCACAGCGAAGGGGGCGGGGAGCCTGTCGTCACAGGCTCCCCGCCCCCTTTCACTCTCACTGTGTGCCGGATGCTCAGCCGAGCGGCAGGCCCTGCGTCGGCAGCTCGCCCGTGGCGGGGAGCGCGCCGGTGGGCAGGCCGCTGCCGAGCGCGCCGGTCGGGAGGCCGCCGTCGGTGGCCGCACCCGTGGTCTGGCCGACCACGTCGCCGGCGCTGCCCGCGACGTCACCGGCCGCCTTCTGGGCGGCGGGGGTGGCCGTCCTGGCGCTCCGGCCAACGGCCTTGCCGACGGTCGGCACGGCCTTCTTCACGGCCTTGCTGCCCGTGTCACCGGCGAGGCCGCTGACGTTCTTGGCGGCGCCGTCGACGGTGTTGCCGACGTTCGCGCCGTCGAGCGCGGTGAGGCCGCCCACGTTCGGGGTGGCCGGGAGGTCTACGGCGCTCGCGGATCCGGCCGCTCCGACCACGGGAGCCGCTCCCGCTGCGATCAGCAGCGCGGCACGGGCGATCCGGCGGGTCAGGGGGAGGGACATTGATGCTCCTTAGACGGGAGAGAACGGTGGTGTCAGGCGCCGGGTGCCCGGCGCTCGGACGCAGTGACTACCGCTCGAAGGTCGCGAAGGTTTCGCTCCCGCAACGTAAAGAGTTGGCAATGTGTCGCATTATCATCTGCGGCGAAAAACGGGCAAACGCCACGCCCTCCGCGTGGTCGTAAAACGCCTACGCCCCTTTGCCCGCAAGGGATTTCCGCATATGCCCACGGGTCCTGCGAAGAACCGTGCGGGACGTCGCCCACGGATGACGTACATCGCCCGATCGAGCTATCAACCGCACTACTGCGCGGTGACGATCCGGACCTCTCGGAGGCCCTTCTCGGCCCCCGCCGCGGCCTGCGCCGCAGCCCCGCTCCACTTGCCGCCGGCGTCGCCCGCGGTCCAGTCGCGGCCCGCGTAGGACACCCGCTCGATGTGCAGGGCCGACGAGTTGGCCACCGCCCAGTGCGCCAGCTCCCAGCCGCGCTGCTGCTCCCCGCCCTCGGCCGAGTCCATTGTGGAGGGCACCGGGACGGTCACGTCGTGCCCGCCCGCGCCGGCCGCCGGCGACACCTCGCGCCCGAAGTCACGCACCAGCGCCGCCTGCACCTTCGCCGGATCGCCCGGCTTCCTGACCTCCGTGCCGCTCGGCCGGCCCTCGCAGGTCAGCGAGGCACCCGCCCGGCCGGTCAGCGCGGCGGCGAGCAGCGTGGCGTCCGGCTCGTGCTTCGCGTACGCCTGCGGATAGCCGCTGCGCTGCACCCGCTGCGCGGCGACCGTCAGGGGCAGCCGCGAATAGCCCGGGATCTTGTCCAGATGCTCGTAGAACCGCCCCGCCGCGTACACCGGGTCCATGATCTGTGCCTGCGTGCCCCAGCCCTCCGACGGGCGCTGCTGGAACAGGCCCAGCGAGTCGCGGTCGCCGTGGTGGATGTTCCGCAGGCCCGACTCCTGGAGCGCGGTCGCGAGGGCGATCGTGACGGCGCGCTCGGGCATGCCGCGCGAGGTGCCGACGGCCGAGATCGTAGCCGCGTTCACCGCCTGCTCGGAGGTGAACTCGTAGGACGCGCCGTCGCCGTTCCCCGACTCGACCGTGCAGCGCGGGGCCGGTCTGCCGCCCGAGACGTACTGGACCACCAGATACGCGGCGACAGCGAGCAGCACCACGACGGCCGCCCCGATACGGAGGAGACGGCCGCGCCGGACGAGGGTGGGGGGCTCAGGCACGCGTCAAAGGTACTGGAGGCCACCGACAGGGCCCGCGGCCGCCGGGCATTAGGGTCGACGCCATGGACCTCACCGCCCTTGACCTCACGCGGGACGCCGCGCTGCTCACCGCCCAGCTGGTCGACTTCGCGTCGCCGAGCGGGCAGGAGAAGCCCCTCGCCGACGCCATCGAGACGGCCCTGCGCGCCCTGCCGCACCTCACGGTCGACCGGTACGGCAACAACATCGTCGCGCGGACGAACCTGGGGCGCGCCGAGCGGGTCATTCTCGCCGGGCACATCGACACGGTCCCGATTGCGGACAACGTCCCCTCGCGCCTCGACGAGGACGGCGTCCTGTGGGGCTGCGGCACCAGCGACATGAAGTCGGGTGTCGCGGTCCAGCTGCGCATCGCGCAGACCGTCACCGAGCCCAACCGCGATCTCACCTTCGTCTTCTACGACAACGAAGAGGTCGCCGCACACCTCAACGGTCTTGGGCATGTGGCCGAGGCCCACCCCGACTGGCTGGAGGGCGACTTCGCGATCCTCCTGGAGGGCACCGACGGCGAGGTCGAGGGCGGCTGCCAGGGCACCCTGCGCGTCATCCTGACGACCAAGGGCGAGCGGGCGCACTCCGCGCGCGCGTGGATGGGCTCCAACGCCGTCCACAAGGCCGCCCCCATCCTCGAACGCCTAGCCGCGTACGAGCCCCGCAAGCCCGTCGTCGACGGACTCCGGTTCCACGAGGGCCTCAACGCCGTGCGCATCGAGGGCGGCGTCGCCACCAACGTCATCCCCGACGCCTGCTCCGTCACCGTCAACTTCCGCTACGCGCCCGACCGCAGCGCCGAGGAGGCCGAGGCCTTCGTCCGGGACTTCTTCGCCGGCTGCGACATCGACGACTACGTGGTCGACGACCACACCGGCGGCGCGCGCCCCGGCCTCGACCACCCGGCCGCCGCCGCCTTCATGGCGGCCGTCGGCGGCAAGGCCCGCCCCAAGTTCGGCTGGACGGACGTCTCCCGGTTCAGCGCGCTCGGCGTCCCCGCCGTGAACTACGGCCCCGGCGACCCGATCTTCGCCCACAAGAGGGACGAGCACGTGGACACCCGCAAGATCCTCGCCGCCGAGGAACGTCTGCGCTCCTGGCTCACGGCCTGACACTCCGAGGTCCCCCGCACGTAACCCGCGTAGACCTACCCTTGCTGCACGTACGCAGTGGAGGGAGCAGCGAATGAGCAACCCCGAGGGCAGGAAGCGCCCCAAGGAGCAGCGGCTCGGCCCGGTGATCCGTCGCCGCGACCAGGTCCAGCCGGGCACCACCGACCAGCGCCTCCTCGACTCCGAAGGTCCCTCCGAGTGGGTGCACACCGACCCCTGGCGGGTCCTGCGCATCCAGTCGGAGTTCATCGAGGGTTTCGGCACGCTCGCCGAACTCCCGCCCGCCATCAGCGTGTTCGGCTCAGCCCGTACGCAGACGGACTCGCCGGAGTACGCGGCCGGAGTCGCCATCGGCAAGGCGCTCGTCGAGGCCGGGTTCGCGGTCATCACGGGCGGCGGGCCCGGCGCGATGCAGGCCGCGAACCAGGGGGCCGTCGAGGCCAAGGGCATCTCCGTGGGCCTCGGCATCGAGCTGCCCTTCGAACAGGGCCTCAACCAGTACGTCGACCTCGGCCTGAACTTCCGCTACTTCTTCGTCCGCAAGACGATGTTCGTGAAGTACGCGCAGGGCTTCGTGGTCCTGCCGGGCGGCCTCGGCACCCTGGACGAGCTGTTCGAGGCGCTCACCCTCGTCCAGACCACGAAGGTCACGCGCTTCCCGATCGTGCTCTTCGGTACGCAGTACTGGAGCGGCCTGGTCGAATGGCTGAAGAACACCGTCATCGCCCAGGGCAAGGCCTCCGAGGCCGACCTGCTCCTGTTCCACGTCACGGACGACGTGGAAGAGGCGATCTCCCTCGTGACCAAGGAAGTCGGCAAGTAAGGCCCTGAGGACAGGCGTCTACGCGAGCCCCCGGCGGGCGACCGCCGGGGGCCGGTGGCCGGCGATGGTGGCGACCATGTCGAGCACCTGCCTGGTCTCGGCCACCTCGTGGACCCGGTACACCTGCGCGCCCAGCCACGCCGACACCGCCGTCGTCGCAAGGGTCCCGATCACGCGCTCCTTGACCGGCCTGTCGAGTGTCTCGCCGACGAAGTCCTTGTTCGATAGGGACACCAGGACCGGCCAGCCCGTCTCCACCATCTCGCCCAGCCTGCGCGTCGCCTCCAGGCTGTGCCGGGTGTTCTTGCCGAAGTCGTGCCCCGGGTCGATGAGCACCGACTCACGCGGGACCCCCAGAGCCACGGCCCGCTCGGCGAGCCCCACTGTCACGTCGAGGATGTCCGCCATCACGTCGTCGTAGGCGACCCGGTGCGGGCGCGTACGCGGCTCGGCGCCGCCCGCGTGTGTGCAGACCAGGCCCTTCCCGTAACGCGCCGCGACCTCCGCCAGCTTGGGGTCGACGCCGCCCCACGCGTCGTTCAGGACATCGGCGCCGGCCTCGCAGACCGCCTCGCCCACGTCGTGCCGCCAGGTGTCGACACTGATGACGACGTCCGGGAAGCGCCGGCGCACCTCGGCCACGAAGCCGACCGTGCGGCGCGCTTCCTCCAGCGCGCTCACCTCGTCGCCGGGGCCCGCCTTGACCCCGCCGATGTCGATGATCGCGGCGCCCTCCGCCACGGCCTGTTCGACCCGGGTGAGAGCGGGTTCGTCGTGGAACGTCGAGCCCTGGTCGTAGAACGAGTCAGGGGTCCGGTTCACGATCGCCATGATCACCGGCTCGTGTGCGCCGAACTCGCGCGGGCCAAGCCTGAGCATCCCCTGTGACTCTCCTTGTGGCTGCTGTGAAACCTGTCGAACGGTCGCCTGCGACCTTAACTGTCACACCCTCATGGCACGATCGGACCCTGACAGTTTCCGGACCGGGATCGGGACCGGATCCGGGCTTCGAGCCAGGGGACAGCGAAGATGGTCATGTTCTTGTTTCTGGTCGTCGCGCTCGTCGTGGTCGTCGGCGCGGTGACCCTCGCCGTGCTCGGCGGCGGCGAGAGCGGGGCGCTCCCGGAGGCGCCGCCCGAGCAGTTCGCCGACCCGCTGCCCTACGACCGGCCGGTCGGCCGCGCCGACGTGGAGGCCCTGCGCCTGCCCGTCGCGCTGCGCGGCTATCGCATGGCGGAGGTGGACGACGCCCTCGGGCGGCTCGGCGCCGAGCTCGCCGAGCGGGACCAGCGCATCGCCGACCTGGAGACCGCCCTGTCGGGGGCGCGGGCCCAGCTACGACCCCAGGGACCCGGTTTCGGCCGGCACCCCGGAGAGGGCCACCAGTGAGCGACGAGAGCGCAGGCGGCGCCGTACCGGGCCCGGACGGGGCGCTGCGCTGCCCGTGGGGCCTGTCCACCGAGGACTACGTGACGTATCACGACGAGGAGTGGGGCCGCCCCGTCCACGGCGACGACGCGCTGTTCGAGCGGGTCTCCCTGGAGGCGTTCCAGTCCGGCCTGTCCTGGATCACGATCCTGCGCCGCCGCGAGGGCTTCCGCGCCGCGTTCGCCGGGTTCAAGATCTCCGACGTGGCCGCGTTCACGGACACCGACCGCGAGCGGCTCCTCGCCGACGAGGGCATCATCCGCAACCGAGCCAAGATCGACGCGACGCTGGCCAACGCGCGCGTGCTCGCCGACTGGCCCGAGGGCGAGCTCGACACCCTCATCTGGTCGCACGCCCCTGACCCCGCCGCCCGCCCGGCGCCGCGCGTCATCGGCGACGTACCCGCGATCACGGACGAGTCGACGGCCCTGTCCAAGGCGCTCAAGAAGCGCGGCCTGCGCTTCGTCGGCCCGACGACGGCGTACGCGCTGATGCAGGCCTGTGGTCTGGTCAACGACCACCTGGTGGACTGCGTGGCCCGCGAGCGCTGAGGACGGGCCTCAGGCGCGCTCCGGGCCGCGCGCGTCCTACCGGCCCAGGTACTTGGGCTTCTCCTTGGCGATGAAGGCCTGGACCGCGATGGTGTGGTCCTCCGACGCGCCCGCCCTCGACTGGAGTTCGTCCTCCTTGTCGAGGGACTCGTCCAGGGTGTGACCCGCCGAGAAGGCGAGGGACTCCTTCAGCGCCGCGTATGCCAGCGTCGGCCCCTCGGCCAGCGAACGCGCCAACTTCCGCGCCTCCCCGGCCAGTTCGGCCGCGGGCACGACCCGGTTCGCGATCCCGAGCTCGTACGCCTCCTGCGCCTTCACCGAGCGCGGGAACAGCAGCAGGTCGGCGGCGCGCCCGGGGCCCACGACGCGCGGCAGCGTCCAGGACACACCTGAGTCCGCGGTCAGGGCGACGCCCGCGAAGGACGTGTTGAAGGCCGCCGTGTCCGAGACGATCCGGTAGTCGGCGGCGAGCGCGAAGCCGAAACCGGCCCCGGCGGCCACGCCGTTGACCGCGGCCACGACAGGCTTGGGCATCTGCGTCAGGGCCCGCAGGATCGGGTTGTAGTGCTCGCGCACGGTGTTCATGGTGCGGCCCGTGCCCGCCTCGCGGTCGGCCATCAGGAAGCCCACGTGCTCCTTCAGGTCCTGGCCCACACAGAACGCCCGGTCCCCCGCGGCGGTGAGCAGTACGGCCCGTACCGCACCGTCCGCCGCGGCCGCCCGTGCCGCGTCCCGGAAGGCGACCTTGGACTCGGTGTTCATCGCGTTCATCGCCTCGGGGCGGTTGAGCGTGATGGTCGCGAGCCCGTCGCTCACCTCGTAGAGAACGCTGTCGGCCATGGATCCCCTCCAACTGATGCGGCTCGGTCGTCGTCAGTGCTCAGCATGACGGAGATCACGGTCCGCGGCGGGGCCCGCGCATGTGACCTGCGTCAAAGAAATATGTCTCGGGGGAGTCGTGAAGGAGGCGCAGTATCGCAGCCACATCGCCGAATTGAGTGGTTTTGCTCAAGCGCGTTGTGCAAGCGATGCGGACCGAAGTTGGTCATCGGGTCCCGCGATGCGGGATAATGGCCGGGAAGCAATGTGTTCGATGCCGGTGACACCTGGGTTGTCGGCTGCGATGAGCTGGTTTCAGGAAGGGGAACGAGCATGGCGGCCATGAAGCCGCGGACGGGCGACGGCCCGCTCGAGGTGACCAAGGAGGGGCGGGGCATCGTCATGCGCGTTCCGCTCGAAGGCGGCGGTCGGCTTGTCGTCGAGCTGACTCCGGACGAGGCCGATGCACTCGGCGATGCCCTCAAGAAGGTCGTCGGCTGACGCGGAAGCGACCATACCTGTCGACTGCCCCGGTACCGCTAGCGGTACCGGGGCAGTCGTGTATCCGCAGGTCAGATGGCGTGCAGAAGCATTTTCTGCGGGGCTGGGGACGCGGTGTCAGCGCTTGACGGCGCAGAGCAGCCCGTCGCCGACCGGGAGCAGCGAGGGCACCAGATCCTGCGCCTCGCGCACCGCCCGCAGCAGCTCCCGCATCCGCAGGACCTCCACCGGCTGGGGGCCCGAATCGACCGTCCGGCCGTCGGCGAAGACACCCTCGAAACAGACGAGCCCACCAGGTCGCAACAGGCGCAACGATTCAGCGAGGTAGTCGAGGCACTCGGTGCGGTCGCCGTCGCAGAAGACGAGGTCGTACCCGCTGTCAGCGAGCCGGGGCAGCACGTCGAGGGCCCGTCCGGGGATGAAACGCGCCCGATTGCTCGCGAATCCTGCGGCGCGGAACGCCTGCCGGGCGAACTGCTGCCGCTCCGGCTCCGGATCCACCGTGGTCAGGACGCCGTCGGGCCGCATGCCGTGCAGCAGATGGATTCCGGACACCCCGGTCCCTGTGCCGATCTCGGCCACCGCCTTGGCGCCCACGGTGGCAGCGAGCATCCGCAGCGCGGCGCCCGCGCCGGGCGACACCGGGCGGGTGCCGGCCTCACGGGCCCGGTCCCGGGCCCAGCGCAGCGCGTCGTCCTCGGCGACAAAGGCGTCGGCGAACGCCCAGCTCGTCTGCCGGTTGCCGGTAATGGCCCTCTCCTGTCCCCGTGGTTGCCTGCGCGTGACTGTATCCGTTGGTGGCGGGAACTCGCAGATGGGACCGGGCGTTTAAGGGGGCAGGGGAAAACGGCGTGGGAAAGAGCGCGGGGGTGCCCGGTGGACCGACAGAGGAATCAGCGCAGGCGAAGCGCCCGGCGCCCTCAGGCAAATCTCAGTAAAAACGCTTATCCGGAGCTAACGGGCGAGGTGGCTATGGTAGGGGCTCCACTGGACACCACCAGAGCCGATAGGGGAGGTGCGGCTGCGCCTGTGGATCGGGGAGGAGTGCTGCGGCGCTTTCTCAGGTCGGCGGGTGAGCCGAAATCCGTGACCAACATTGCTGACCGTTCCAACGCCGCCCGTCCCGCGCAGACCGCGACCTTTGCCGCTGACGCGGAATCGCAGGCGTGGACTCCCCCGACCTGGGAGGAGATCGTCAGCACGCACAGCGGCCGGGTCTACCGCCTCGCCTACCGCCTGACGGGTAACCAGCACGACGCCGAGGACCTCACACAAGAAGTCTTCGTCCGCGTCTTCCGCTCGCTGTCGACGTACACGCCCGGCACCTTCGAGGGCTGGCTGCACCGCATCACCACGAACCTCTTCCTCGACATGGTGCGCCGCAAGCAGCGCATCCGCTTCGACGCCCTCGGCGACGACGCGGCCGAGCGCCTGCCGAGCCGCGAGCCGTCGCCGCAGCAGGTCTTCCACGACACGCACTTCGACGCGGACGTCCAGCAGGCGCTGGACACCCTCGCGCCCGAGTTCCGTGCGGCCGTCGTCCTCTGCGACATCGAGGGCCTCTCGTACGAGGAGATCGCCGCGACCCTGGGCGTCAAGCTCGGCACGGTCCGCAGCCGGATCCACCGTGGCCGCTCGCAGCTGCGCAAGGCCCTGCAGCACCGGTCGCCGGAGGCCCGCGCCGAGCGTCGCTCGCTCGCGACCACGGGCGTTCCCGCGCTTGGAGGAGGGGGCGCGACCGCGTGAGTGGATCACGTCCGGACCCCGCCGAGCGTCAGCTCTCCGAGCACCATCTGGGAGACCGGCTCGCCGCCCTTGTCGACGGCGAGCTGGGCCATGACGCCCGCGAGCGGGGACTAGCCCATCTGGCCACCTGTCCGAGGTGCAAGGCCGAGGCCGACGCGCAGCGGCGGCTGAAGAGCGTCTTCGCCGAGGCGGCACCACCGCCCCCGACCGAGAGTTTCCTGGCACGCCTCCAGGGGCTCCCCGGGGGAGGTGACGACTCACACGGCGGCGGCACCCCGTTCGGCGGGGGAGGACTCGGCGGCAGAGGCTTCGGGAACGGAGTCTTCGGGGTAGACCCCGAACCCTTCGGCTACGCCCCGACCGGCCGCCACGACGCACTGCTCGCCAGTGCCCCGGCCGCGGAGCGCGGCTTCCGTATCCATGAGGTCGGCCGTGGTGACAGCGACCGCGCGGCCTCGCGTGGGCGCCGCTTCGCGTTCGCCGCCGCCGGTGCGGTGTCGCTGGCCGCGATCGCGCTCGGCGGCGTCTCCACCGGTGTTCCCGCCGACACGGGCGGTGACGTCCGGGGCGGCGGTTCGGGCAGCAACGCGACACCGTTGCGCAGCCAGAGTGCCGGCGCCGCCACGGCGGCCGAGTCGCAGCGCCGCCGGAACCTGTCACCGATGCTCGGACAGAGGGCGGGCGGCGCGCTGAACGCGCCGGTCGCCGCCACGGAGTCGGGCGCCCCCCTGCTGTCCGGCACGGCCACGCAGCCGGGCGCGCAGAGCGCCGTCTACCCGCTCGCGGCCCCGCTCCTCAGCGGGACCCAGACGCTGTCTCCGCTGATACGTCCCGCCGCATCCGTCCCCGCAGTGCCCCTGTCCGGCGTCGGCACCGTTTTCGAAAGCCCCGGGCCGGGCCCGGAGTCCAGCCCCGGGTCAAGCCTCGCGGCGGCCCCCGCGGCGTCGCCCTCCGGCACGCCCACGGCCTCCGCCCGCTGACCCTGCCCTCTGCGCGCCGGTCCGCGAACCTGGTTGAATCCATGGTGAGCGGCCGCGCCCGCCGGGCGATCCCGGAGTGCGGCGCCGAGGGGCGGTCCGACTGGGGCGATCGCCGTGTGGCTGCCCGTGGGTCGTTGCCGCGGGCCAGGTGTGGGGAGAGCGGCGGAACATGGACGAGGGGAAGCCCACGAAGGCGAAGTGGTGGAGCCGCCCCCGGCCGACCGGGGGCGCTCCGCGCGACGACGGCGACTTCGAACTGGCCGAGCCGGCGCCCGCGCCCGTGGTGTCGGGCTCAAGGGATGTGCCCGATGCCGCAGAGACCCTCGCCGGGAACGGTGAGGGCGCGGGTGACGGGGCGTCGGTTGCGGGCGCTGGTGCCGATGAGGGTTCCCGCGAAAGCTCTGCCGTTGCCGATGTGGTGACGACTGAAGCTCCCGGTGGTCCCGTGCAGGTGGCCGGTGCTGTGACAGGCGTGGTCGAACCCGTGCAGGTGGCCGATTCCGTTGTCGCCGGGGGGTCTGCCGGGGCGCCCGGCGAAGCCGTGACGGTTGATCAGAGTGCCGTGCAGCAGGCGCGGCCGCGTCCTCGGCATGCGCCGGACCCCTACGGCACGCCGCCTTACGGCGAGCCCGGGCCCTGGGCGCCCGCGCCGCCGGTCCAGCACCCGGCCGCCGCCACGCCCGCGCAGGGCACGGCCATGCCGTCCCCGGCCCACGGCACGCCCATGCCGCCGGAGCACGTCACCCCGCCGCCGTACGCCGGCGGACCCATACCCCACGCCGCCCCGTACGCCCCGCACCCGGCGGATCAGGCACCGGTGCCCGTCGAACAGCAGGCCCACCATGCGGCACCGCCGCTCGCGGGCGGCTCGGCGGGGCTCGGGACGGTACCGGGCGGACCTGGGCTCAACCCGCCCCCGCCCGGAGGGCCCTGGCAGCGGTACGACCCCTGGAACGCGCCCGCGCCCGCGCCCGCGGACGGCCGGCGGCGCGGGACCAAGCGGGGGCGGCGGCTGCTCGTCGTCTGGACCGCCGTGGTCGCGCTCGTCGCGGGCGGGATCGGTGGCCTCGTCGGCACGTATCTGGAGCGCGACGGTTCGTCCGCCGACGTGGAACTGCCGCAGGCCGACACCGAGTCCGTGAAGCGCGACCCCGGCAGCATCGCCGGTATCGCGGCCCGCGTCCTGCCGGGCGTCGTCACGATCCACGTCAGCGGTTCCGACACCCAGGGCACCGGCACCGGCTTCGTCCTCGACTCCCGGGGCCACATCCTCACCAACAACCACGTCGTCGAACCGGCCGGCAGCAGTGGCGACATATCGGTCACCTTCAGCGGAGGCGAGACCGCCAAGGCCGAGGTGATCGGCCACGACTCCGGCTACGACCTCGCCGTCGTCAAGGTCACCGGCGTCCGCGGGCTCAAGCCCCTCGCCCTCGGCAACTCGGAGAACGTCCAGGTCGGCGACCCCGTCGTGGCCATAGGCGCGCCCTTCGACCTGGCCAACACGGTGACCTCCGGGATCATCAGCGCCAAGGAGCGGCCCATCACGGCCGGCGGCGAGAAGGGTGACGGCAGCGACATCAGCTACGTCGACGCGCTCCAGACCGACGCGCCCATAAATCCGGGCAACTCGGGTGGTCCGCTGGTCGATGCGCAGGGTCGCGTCATCGGCATCAACAGCGCCATCCGCTCCGCCGACAGCGGCTCGGACCTGGAGGGCGGCCAGGCCGGCTCGATCGGCCTCGGTTTCGCCATCCCCGTCAACCAGGGCAAGCGCGTCGCCGAGGAGCTGATCAACACGGGCCGCGCGACCCACCCTGTGATCGGCGTCACGCTCGACATGGACTACTCGGGTGACGGAGCCCGTGTCGCGACGAAGGGCAACAACGGCGGTTCGCCGGTGAATCCGGGCGGCCCCGGTGCCAAGGCCGGGATCGAGGGCGGCGACGTCGTCAACGCGGTGGACGGGGCGCGTATCCACTCCGCCGAGGAACTCATCGTCAAGATCCGGTCCCACCGGCCCGAGGACCGCCTGGCCCTGACCGTGGAACGGGGCGGCAAGGAGCGCAAGGTCACCCTCGTCCTCGGCTCGGCGGACGGCAGCTGACGGGGCAACGGACGGTGCGCGACAAGCGCCCCGCCGCGGTCGCGCCCCGGCTCTCGGAGGGTCGGGGCGGGGCCCCTGGTGAGGCGCCGCGGCAAGCGCTTGTGCGACGGCTGAGCCCAGACGTAGCCCAGTGGCTACCGGACGGACAGCAACGCCGGGTACCGTGGACCCGGTCCGGAACCCGGAAGACCTGCCACGGAGACTTGCTGCGGGCCTGAGGACACGCTAGGAGCGCAAGGTGTTCAACGACATAGGCCCACTCGAGCTGCTGACGCTCGTCGTCCTCGCGGTGCTCGTCTTCGGCCCGGACAAGCTGCCGAAGGTCATCCAGGACGTGACGCGCACGATCCGTAAGATCCGCGAGTTCTCGGACAGCGCCAAGCGGGACATCCGCGAGGAACTGGGCCCGGAGTTCAAGGACTTCGACTTCGAGGACCTCAACCCGAAGACGTTCATCCGCAAGCAGCTGGACAACGACGAGCTCGGGCTGAAAGAGATCCGCAACGGCTTCGACCTGAAGAAGGAGATGGCCGAGGTCACGGAGGCCGTGCAGAGCGCGGACGAGGCCTCGTCCGGCTCCGGGGCCGCCGCCGCGTCGTCCGGTTCGGCTCCCGCCAGGATCGACATGCAGAAGAAGCCGGAGAAGCCGGCGGCGGACGACCACCCGCCGTACGACGCCGACGCGACCTGAGGCGTCCCGACTCGCTGCGCAGCGGCCCGGCGACCCGCCCCGCGTACCTGGCGGAACCCGGGGTCGCGTACCCGGGTGTGGCATCCTGCCTTGTTGTTGCGCGGATCGGTGGCGAGGACGCCCGAGGGGGGTGGGCCGCCGCGGTCCGACTGAGCGAGGAGGCGGCCGGGTACATGGAGACGACGAGTCGGGTAGGCGCGCAGGCGCCCGCGGCGGAAGGGGCCCCCGAGGTCCTGACGGCCCGGCGCACGGTCGACGGCTACCTGCTGGCGCCCTTCCCGTGGTACGGCCTCGACGAGGCGTACACGGGGCCGCGGTGGCTGATGCAGGTTGGCACCTCGGCGGAGGGCGCCGTGGAGCACGGTTCCATCGGGCACGGTGACGAGCCCACCCTGCGGAGTGAAGGACCGGCAGGAAGGGACGCCAAGGAGCGGTTCACGGCCGTCGTGACCGTGGCGGCCAGCCCCGTCCGGCGCAGCGCCGACGGTACGGGTGTCCTGGAGGCGACCTCGGTCTCCTCGGCGGCCTGGCTCGCCGGGGTCGGCCTGCTCAACGTCACGTGGCCGGGACAGATGGACCACACCCTGCGCGACGACTGGCTGGACCAGCAGACCGAGACGGCGTGGGTCCTCGCGGACGACCTCGAAGGCGCGGACTGGACGATGCTGTCCCTGCCGGTGGACGGCGTCCCGACGCCGTTCCACTACCGGGAGTCGGAGTTCGGCTGGATCCTCGCCGGGTCGACGCAGCAGGGCGTGCACCTGGGGGCGTACGGGCGCGGCATGAGCGCGTACGGTCTGGGCTTCTCGATGATCAAGGACATCGGCGCCTACGAGGCGTAGGGGTTTCGATTACGCCGATGGGGCACGGTCGCGATGACCGTGCCCCATCGGCGTAATCCCTGAGGGTCAGAACTTGTTGCGCGGGGTGATTCCCAGCGACATGCCCGACAGGCCGCGCTGGCGGCCGCCCAGCTTGCCGGCGATGGCGCGCAGGGCCGAGCCCGCGGGGGAGTCGGGGTCCGAGAGGACCACCGGCTTGCCCTCGTCGCCGCCCTCGCGCAGCCGGACGTCGATCGGGATGGAGCCGAGCACCGGCACGTTCGCCCCGGTCGTCCTCGTGAGGCCCTCGGCGACGCGCTCGCCGCCGCCCGTGCCGAACACGTCGACCATCTCGCCGCAGTGCGGGCACGGCAGGCCCGCCATGTTCTCGACGACGCCGACGATCTTCTGGTGGGTCTGGACGGCGATGGAGCCGGCGCGCTCGGCGACCTCGGCCGCCGCCTGCTGGGGCGTCGTGACGACGAGGATCTCCGCGTTCGGGACGAGCTGCGCGACGGAGATCGCGATGTCGCCCGTGCCCGGCGGCAGGTCGAGGAGCAGGACGTCCAGGTCGCCCCAGAAGACGTCGGCGAGGAACTGCTGGAGCGCGCGGTGCAGCATCGGGCCGCGCCACACGACGGGCGCGTTGCCCGGGGTGAACATGCCGATCGAGATGACCTTCACGCCGTTCGCGGACGGCGGCATGATCATGTTCTCGACCTGGGTGGGACGTCCGTCGGCGCCCAGCATGCGCGGCACGCTGTGGCCGTAGATGTCGGCGTCCACGACGCCGACCTTCAGGCCGTCGGCGGCCATCGCGGCCGCGAGGTTCACCGTCACCGAGGACTTGCCGACGCCGCCCTTGCCGGACGCCACCGCGTACACACGGGTCAGTGAGCCGGGCTTGGCGAAGGGCACCTCACGCTCGGCCGTGCCGCCGCGCAGCGCCGCGGCGAGCTCCTTGCGCTGCTCGTCGCCCATCACGTCCAGCGTGACGTCGACGTGCGTGACGCCCTCGACGGCCGCGACGGCGTCGGTCACGTTCTTCGTGATGGTCTCGCGCATGGGGCAGCCGGAGACGGTGAGGTACACGGTGACCGCGACCGCGCCATCCGCGCCGATCTCCACCGATTTGACCATCCCCAGCTCGGTGATGGGTCGCTGGATCTCGGGGTCGTTCACCGTCGCCAGTGCTTCGCGCACCGCGTCTTCCGTAGCCATACGCCGATAGTACGGCGCGGTAACCCTTGTCCGGAAAGCCCTGTCAGCGGTCGTCTACGTCACGTCCGTGACGTGCGTCGTGCGTGGAGCCGGTTGGGAAGGTGACGCGCTGGTCCTCCAGCTCCTTGAGCAGGTCGTGGAGTTCGGAGCGGATCCAGTCGCGGGTGGCGACCTCGCCGAGGCCCATCCGCAGGGCGGCGACCTCGCGACTGAGGTACTCGGTGTCGGCGATGGACCGCTCGTTCTGCTTGCGGTCCTGTTCGAGGTTGACCTTGTCCCGGTCGTCCTGCCGGTTCTGCGCGAGCAGGATGAGCGGAGCCGCGTACGAGGCCTGGAGCGAGAGCATCAGGGTCAGGAAGATGAACGGGTACTGGTCGAAGCGCAGACTGCTCGGCGCGGAGACGTTCCACACCACCCACGCGATGATGATCACCGTCATCCAGACGATGAACCGGCCCGTCCCCAGGAAGCGCGCGATCCGCTCCGACAGGCGCCCGAAGGCTTCCGGGTCGTAGTCGGGCAGCAGCTTGCGGCGCGGGGGGCGCGGCAGGTCGAGCCGGAAGCGCGGCGCCCGCGCGGCCTCGGGACGGCCGTCCCGCTCGCGCTCAGCGGGCGCCATGGTCCACTTCCGCGTCGGCCAGGTGGAACTCCTGCTCGCGCCAGTCCTCCGGCAGCATGTGGTCGAGGACGTCGTCCACGGTGACCGCGCCGAGCAGCGAACCGCTCTCGTCGACGACGGGCGCCGCCACCATGTCGTACGTCGCGAAGAACCCGGCGACGACCGGGAGCGCGGCGGACGGCGCGAGGGCCTGGAGATCCTCGTCGAGCATCGAGGACACCAGCGTGTACGGGGGATCGCGCAGCAGCCGCTGGAAGTGCACCGTGCCGAGGTACTTGCCGGTGGGCGTCTCGTCGGGCGGGCGGCACACATACACCTGCGCGGCCAGCGCGGGGGAGAGGTCGGGGTTGCGGACCCGGGCCAGCGCGTCGGCGACGGTCGCGTCGGGCCGCAGCACGATCGGCTCGGTCGTCATCAGACCGCCCGCGGTGTTGTCCTCGTACGCCATCAGCCGCCGCACGTCGGCCGCGTCCGAGGGCTGCATCAGCGCTAGCAGCCGCTCCTTGTCGTCCTCGGGCAGCTCGCCGAGCAGGTCGGCGGCGTCGTCCGGGTCCATCTCCTCCAGGACGTCGGCGGCGCGCTCCTCCTTGAGCTTGCCGAGGATCTCGATCTGGTCGTCCTCGGGCAGCTCCTCGAGGACGTCCGCCAGGCGCTCGTTCGTGAGGGCCGACGCGACCTCGGCCCGGCGCTTGGGGGAGAGGTGGTGCAGGACGTTGGCGAGGTCGGCCGGGCGCAGCTGCTCGAACGTGGCGAGGAGGTTCTCGGCGCCCTGCCCGTGCTCCTCCAGCGAGAACCCGTCGACGGCCGACCAGTCGACGGTGAGCGTCTCGCCCTTGGCGCGGCGGAACGCGCCACCGCTCTTGCCCTTGCGTACGAAGACCCGGTCGATCTCCCAGTCCCTGCGGGCCGGCAGCTGCTGGACGGAGACGTCCAGGACCGTCACCTCCTCACCGGACTCGACGAGCCGCACCCGCCGGTCGAGCATCTCGCCGAGGACGAGCCGCTCGGTGGGCCGCTGCTCGAAGCGCCGTACGTTCAGTACGCCGGTGGTGATGACCTGGCCGGACTCGATGCCGGTCACGCGGGTCATCGGCAGGAAGATGCGGCGCCGCGTGGAGAGCTCCACGACGAGCCCGAGCAGCCGGGGCGGGCGGCGGCCGACGCGCAGCATGGCGACGAGATCGCGGACGCGCCCCACCATGTCGCCGTTGGGGTCGAAGACGGCGATGCCGGAGAGATGCGAGACGAAGATCCGGGGGGCGCCTGCCGCCATGCGCCGCGCCTCCTTTACATCCTCATGTGTCCTGAAGGTGTGTTTCAGGCTAGCCCGTCCCGGTCCCGTGCGCCTTTGCGCTGCGTCCGGACGGACTGGCTCCGTTCACCGCAGGTGACACGGGTACGCTGCCGTTCTGCCGCCGAGCAAGACGTCGTACGAGAGGTAGCGCTAGCCGTGACCGTACTTCCCCTGGCCCGCCGTTCCCCAGGGATCTTTCTGGTGGGAGTGATGTGCCTCGGGCTCGCGGCGTGCAGCGGCGAGGATCCGGACGCGGGCACGAACGGCGTCGCCGGACTGACCGCCCCGAAGATCCAGAGCCGCACCGTCAAGGCCGCGCAGGGCGCCGGGGCCGTCCGCCTGTCCGGCACGGTCGTCAGCAGCGGTCACTCGTACAAGATCGACATGCGGCTCAAGGACGAGGGCGGCACGGGATCCGTCACGACGGGCGGCCGGACCTTCCAGTTGCTGCGGGTCAAGGAGCATCTGTTCCTGAAGGCCGACGCGGACTTCTGGACGCACCAGGACAGCAAGGGTTCGGGCAGCGCGGCGCAGGGGGGCACGGCCGCCGCAGCGGACAAGCTCGACGGCAAGTACGTCAAGGTCCCGCAGGGCGACCCGGCCTACAGACGCCTGAGCGGGTTCACCGTCAAGGGCGCGCTCCTGGACGGACTGCTCACCCTGCACGGCAAGGTGGAGAAGGGCGACCGGGGTTCGGCGGGCGGCGTACGCACGGTCGAACTCACCGGCGACAAGGGCGCCGGCGGCACCCTCGACGTCTCCCTCGAGGGCACCCCGTACCCGCTGCGCCTGGAGCGCGCGGGCGGCGCCGGGACACTCCAACTCGCCGACTGGGGCAAGGACTTCACGCTCAGCGAGCCGGGCAAGGGCGACACGGTGGACTACGGGGCCCAACTCCCGACTTCCTGAAACCCTCTTGAAGGGCCCTTACTTCTCGCGCCGCTTGCGGCGGAGCAGGAGGTGGGGGAGCGCCGCGGGGGCCTCGCGACGGGTGGTCGCGGTCGTGGCGAGGGGCGCCGCGGCCAGCGCCTCGGACGACGGCGGGACCGTGGTCCCCGTCGGCTCCAGGCGGAGCACCCGGCACTCCTGTGCCCAGCGCTCCGGCATCGCCTCGCCGTCCGGCGCGTTCAGGCGCTTGCCCTTCAGCTCGGCGACGGCCGCCTCCCACCCCTCGGAGTGCGGGGCGAGCTCGACGACCCTGGCCGTCCAGCCCACGAGGCGCCCGCCCTTGTCCTTGCTGCGCACGGTGACGGTCGCCGCCCCGCCGTCGGCGAGGCCGGGCAGCGGCTGCTCGCCAGGCCCGTCGCCGACCAGGTTCGCCGCGCCCTCGTGCCACACGTGCCACAGGGCGCGCTCGGGGCCAAAGGCGCCCCGTACCCAGATCAGGCCGGACTTCTTGGTGGCCTCCTCGACGAGGGCCTGGTCCATCAACAGGGGTGCCGCGGAGCCGCTCGTCGAGGGGTTGTGGGCGGGCGGGGGGCTGGCCTGATCCGTCATGGGCGCCAGCCTAGAGCCTGTCCGCCGGCCGTTCAGAGCCACCCGTTCCGCTTCAGGATGCGGTGGATCGCGAAGCAGGCGCCCACGGTGACGCCGAGGACGAGCGGGTAGCCGAACCGCCAGTGGAGCTCCGGCATGTGCTCGAAGTTCATGCCGTACACGCCACAGACCATCGTCGGTACGGCGATGATCGCCGCCCAGGACGTGATCTTGCGCATGTCCTCGTTCTGCGCGACGGACGCCTGCGCGAGGTTGGCCTGGAGGATGGAGTTGAGCAGCTCGTCGAAGCCGACGACCTGCTCCTGTACGCGCGCGAGGTGGTCGGCGACGTCACGGAAGTACTTCTGGATGTCCGGGTCGACGAGTCGCATGGGCCGCTCGCTCAGCAGCTGCATGGGCCGCTGGAGCGGCGCCACCGCCCGCTTGAACTCGAGGACCTCACGCTTGAGCTGGTAGATCCGCCCGGCATCGGTGCCTCGCGGAGCGCCCTTGCCCGTCTGCGAGAAGACGTCCGTCTCGACCTCGTCGATGTCGTCCTGCATCGCGTCGGCGACGGCGAGATATCCGTCGACGACGTGGTCCGCGATGGCGTGCAGGACGGCGGACGGGCCCTTGGCGAGCAGCTCGGGGTCGTCCTGGAGCCGGTGCCGCAGCGCCCGCAGCGAGCCCTGGCCGCCGTGCCGGACGGTGATGAAGAAGTCCCGCCCGGTGAAGCACATCACCTCGCCGGTCTCCACGACCTCGCTGGTCGCGGTGAGTTCGGCGTGCTCCACGTAGTGGATGGTCTTGAAGACGGTGAACAGGGTGTCGTCGTAGCGCTCCAGCTTGGGGCGCTGGTGGGCGTGCACCGCGTCCTCGACGGCGAGCGGGTGGAGCCCGAACTCGGCGGCGATACCCGCGAATTCGGACTCGGTCGGCTCGTGCAGACCGATCCAGGCGAAGCCGCCGTCGCGGCGCGCCTTGAGGATCGCGCCGCCGGGGGTCAGACAGTCGCTGTCGTGGACGCGGGCGCCGTCGCGGTAGACGGCGCAGTCGACGACGGCCGTCGACATCGAGGGGTCGCGGGTGGTGTCGTACGGGGCTGACGTGCTGCCGGTCTCGCGCGGCGCGGGGCGGACGGCGGCACGCAGGTCACGGATCATCGACATGGGCAGGCTCCTTCGCGGGCGGGAGCCGCCGGTGGCCATACGGGTCGGCGCTAACCGGAATGAGGACGTCCTGACTGCGGATCCTGTGTGCACGTCCACAAAGCGGGGAGCACCGCACCGGCGCGGTGGCGGCTTCGCTACTGATTCAGATCAGGCGGAAACGAAGTGCTCTTCCGTGGTGCGCAGACAGACTCGAGTGTGCGCTGAAAGCCGGGAAAATGCGGCTCAGTGGCCGGAAGAGCGAGTGGTACTGCACGGTCGACTTCGGTCCATTGCAGCCCCACCTCCTCCAGCCGGTCCCCCGTGAGGGACGACGTCTCATCCCTCGCAGGGGACGCATGTAGGTCAGGGGCTCGAAAGCGACGCTTGGCGTGCTGCCCCGACCAGCGGCCAAGACTATCAGCCGACTGAAGAAGCGAGCCCCGCCTTTACCCATTGGATGCGAGTTCTATGCTCGCGACATGGGAGATGTTCTTGCTCTGGTAGAGGCCCGGCTGCGTACGGCCCTCGGTGAACCGGACGCGCGCGCCGCTGTCACGTTCCTCGGCACCGACCGCATCGAGGTACTGCGCTTCACGGACGCGGCGGACACCGGCCTCGTGCGCTACGCCACGCTCGGTATGTCTGCCGCCCCCATGGCCGACCCGACGTCCGCGCTCGCCGACCCGCTCAAGGGCCCGCGCGCGGAGCTCGTGCTGTCGGTGCGCGCCGGTCGCGGCGACACCGACAAGGTGCTGCGACCGCTCGCCGTGCTCGCCGCGTCGCCGCAGGTCGAGGGGGTCGTCGTGGCCGCGGGCGCCTCGCTCGACGTGGGCGAACCCCTGTGGCCCGGTGCCCCGTTCACGTCAGTGCTCGTCGCGGAGTCCGGGGGCCTCGTGGAGGATCTCGAACTCGACGATCCGCTGGATCCCGTACGGTTCCTGCCGCTGCTGCCGATGACGCAGAACGAGGCGGCGTGGAAGCGGGTGCACGGCGCGGCCGCCCTCGAGGAGAAGTGGCTGGACAGCGGAACGGACCTGCGCGATCCGCTGCGCAGGTCCGTGTCCCTGGATCAGTAGGGGTCAGTTCGCAAAGACGGAGATCCCGTCCTCGCCGGCGTGCTGCGGCGCCAGTTCCTCGGCCTCGTGGGTGAGCGCGCCCCTGCGCACCCACACGACGACCGCGCCGAGCAGCGCCGTGATCGCGGCGACCACGAACGGGATGTGGATGTCGGTCCACTCCTCGATCTTCGGCGCGAAGTACGGGGCGGCCGCGGCGGCGAACCAGCGTACGAAGTTGTAGCCGGCGCTCGCCACGGGCCGCGGCGCGTCCGAGACGCCGAGCGCGAGCTCCGTGTACACGGTGTTGTTCACGCCGATGAAGGCGCCGGACACGATCGTGCAGACGATGGCGGCGGTGTGGCCGCCGTACCCGAGGACCAGGACATCGGCGGCGAGCAGGACCAGCGAGCCGCCGAGTACCTTGAGCGACCCGAAGCGGGCCTGCATGCGCGGCGCGACGATCACCGAGAAGAACGCGAGCAGCACGCCCCAGGCGAAGAAGACCCCGCCCGACTTGTACGGGGTCATGTTCAGGACGAACGGCGTGAAGGCCAGGATCGTGAAGAACGTGTAGTTGTAGAAGAAGGCCGAGACTGCGGCAGAGGCGAGCCCGCCGTGGCCGAGCGCCTTGATCGGATCGAGGATCGAGGTCTTCCTCGCGGGCCGGGGCTGTTCCTTCAGGAACGCCGTGATGCAGAGGAAGCCGATGGCCATCAGGGCCGCGGTGCCGAAGAACGGGTAGCGCCAGCTGGCGTTGCCGAGCAGCGCGCCGACCAGCGGGCCGCAGGCCATGCCGAGGCCGAGCGCGGACTCGTAGAGCAGGATCGCGGCGGCCGAGCCGCCGGCCGCGGCGCCGACGATGACGGCGAGGGCCGTCGAGACGAACAGCGCGTTGCCGAGGCCCCATCCGGCGCGGAAGCCGACGAGCTCACCGACGGAGCCGGAGGTGCCGGCCAGCGCGGCGAAGACCACGACGAGCGCGAGCCCCGCGAGCAGCGTCTTCTTGCCGCCGATCCGGCTGGAGACGAACCCGGTCACGAGCATCGCGACGGCGGTGATCAGGAAGTACGAGGTGAAGAGCAGGGAGACCTGGCTGGGCGTCGCCTCGAGGCCCTTGGCGATGGAGGGCAGGATCGGGTCGACGAGGCCGATGCCCATGAAGGCGACGACGGATGCCCCGGCGGTGGCCCAGACCGCCTTCGGCTGACGCAGCAGGCTGGTCGCCCCTGCGTCCAACGTGTCCCCTTCGGCGGGACCTCCCGCACTTCCGGTACTGCTGTGGCTCATGCCCGTTCCTCGCATTCGTGTGTCGTCCGCACGGTTCGCTCGCGCGGAGACCGCTCGGCGCCGGCTACCGTGGGCGTTCGTTGGCGTATACACATAATAAATTAGCTCGACTAACTAATGCAAGCTACATCTAATTTTTCCTGGAAGGTCCCGCGAGACCCCGCCCTCGGACGGGTGATCGTCCTTGACGGAGCGGGAGACGGGGAGGACCGTTGGACCCTATGAGGGGCGAACCCAGTTGCCCGAAGTGTGGTGGCCGGGTCAGGGCTCCCGGCCTTTTCTCCGACTCCTGGCAGTGCGACGTGCATGGGACGGTGCATCCGCTGCAGCCCGTGATCCCGCCCAGCGTCGAGGCGCTCAGCGTCGTCGTGCACCGCACCCAGGTGCCGGTGTGGATGCCCTGGCCGTTGCCCGTCGGGTGGCTGTTCACCGGGGTGGCCAGCGCGGGCGACGACCGCACGGGCGGCAAGGCGACCGCGGTGGCGTGCTCGGGCCCCGGGCCGCTCGGCGGTGTGGGGGAGATGCTGCTGATCGCGGAGGAGCTCGGCGTCGGCCTCGGCGCCCGGTACGCGGGCATCGACGGCCCCGACCCCGGCCCGCACATGAACGTCGAGAAGCCGCCCCAGGTCAAGGTCCTCGCCGCCGGACGCCCGACCCCGATGTGGCATGTCTCCGGCACCCCCGACGACCGCGCGGTCTTCGCGGGCGAGGCGCGCGGCCTGTGGGTGTGGGCGATCGTGTTCCCCGAGCAGACCGGGCTCCTGATGTACGACGAGCTGGTCCTGACCGACCTGCGCGACGTGGGCGCCGAGGTCGACCTGGTGCCCTGCGGCGCGCTGTCGCCGCGCATCCTGACGTAAGGGGTCGTACCGGGAGACGACGGTGACGGGATCGCTCCGGATCCCCGTTACCCTTGAGCGTCCCCTTCCGTCCGTTCAGAGCCTGGAGTACGCGCGTGCGCATCGATCTGCACACCCACTCCACCGCTTCCGACGGCACGGACTCCCCGGCCGAGCTGGTCGGCAACGCGGCCGCCGCCGGTCTGGACGTCGTCGCACTCACCGACCACGACACGAGCCGCGGGTACGCGGAGGCCGTCGCCGCGCTGCCGGCCGGACTCACGCTCGTCACCGGCGCCGAACTCTCCTGCCGTCTCGACGGCGTGGGCCTGCACATGCTGGCCTACCTCTTCGACCCCGACGAGCCCGAGCTGCTGCGCGAGCGCGAGCTCGTACGGGACGACCGGGTGCCGCGCGCGCAGGGCATGGTCACCAAGCTCCAGGACCTCGGCGTGCCCGTGACCTGGGAGCAGGTCGCCCGCATCGCCGGCGACGGTTCCGTCGGCCGCCCGCACGTCGCGGAGGCCCTCGTCGAACTCGGCGTCGTCGGATCCGTCTCCGACGCCTTCACGCCCGACTGGCTCGCCGACGGTGGCCGCGCGTACGTCGGCAAGCACGAGCTCGACCCCTTCGACGCGATCCGCCTGGTCAAGGCCGCGGGCGGGGTCACCGTCTTCGCGCACCCGGCGGCCGTCAAGCGGGGGCAGGTCGTGCCCGAGTCGGTGATAGCCGACCTCGCCGCGGTCGGACTCGACGGCATCGAGACCGACCACATGGACCACGAACCGGCCACGCGGGCCCGCCTGCGCGGCCTCGCCGCCGACCTCGGCCTCCTGGCCACGGGCTCCTCCGACTACCACGGCAGCCGGAAGACCTGCGTGCTTGGCGAGTTCACCACCGACCCCGAGGTGTACGCGGAGATCACGCGCCGGGCCACCGGGGCGTTCCCCGTGCCCGGGGCGGGCGGAACCACCGCGTAACCGCGCCCTGCCGCGATCCGGCGGGCCGCCCCCTTCATGCCCCGGTGCGGGCTCACGCACCGCACCCCCACGCACGACGCGTCCCGGCTGATCCCGTGGACCCCACTCGCAAGGCCACACCCGTGTTTGATGTCGCTGTCTTCGGATCCCTTTTTCTCACGCTTTTCGTGATCATGGACCCCCCTGGGATCACCCCGATCTTCCTCGCGCTCACCGCGGGCCGGCCCGCCAAGGTGCAGAAGAGGATGGCCTTCCAGGCCGTCTGTGTCGCCTTCGGCGTCATCGCGGTCTTCGGCCTGTTGGGCCACCAGATCCTCGACTACCTGCATGTCTCCGTCCCCGCACTCATGATCGCGGGCGGGCTGCTGCTGCTCCTCATCGCGCTCGACCTGCTCACCGGAAAGACCGACGAACCGAAGCAGACCAAGGACGTGAACGTCGCGCTCGTGCCGCTCGGCATGCCGCTGCTCGCGGGCCCCGGCGCGATCGTGTCCGTCATCCTCGCCGTGCAGAAGGCGGACAGCGCCGCGACGCAGGTGTCGGTGTGGACGGCGATCGTCGCCATCCATGTCGTCCTGTGGGTCGTGATGCGCTACTCGCTGCTGATCATCCGCGTCATCAAGGACGGCGGCGTGGTCCTGGTGACGCGCCTCGCGGGCATGATGCTCTCCGCGATCGCCGTGCAGCAGATCATCAACGGTGTGACCCAGGTGATCCAGGGCTCCTGACGGCGCCGAGCCCTCGCCGGGCACGCAAAAGAGCCCCCGTACGGATGCCGTACGGGGGCTCTGAAGCGTGTTATTCGATTACGTGCGATGGATCAGGAGTCGTCGTCTGCGTGCGGTGGATCAGGAGTCGTCGTCGCGTTACGAGGCCGGCGACTCGGCCGGGCGGATGTAGAGGCGCTGCCCTATGGCGGCCGCCTGCTGAACGATCCGGTTGACGGAGGCGGCGTCCACGACAGTGCTGTCCACGGCGGTTCCGTCGACATCGTCGAGTCGCATGATTTCGAAGCGCATAACCGCTTCTCCCTTCGTCTGGTCATCCTCCTGGAGGAGAACTACTGGTACGGGACAACAGTCTTGCCCCGTCGTACGGCCAGGCGGTTGCCTGACCGTTAAGAGTGGATTGCGCGGCTTCAGTGCCCCGCGTTCTGTAGGGATCAACGAGTTGCCCCCAGCAAACATTCCCTACGCTAAGGAAATTTTTCGCGAGGCTAATTACCCCCGGGTAGCGGGACCAGTTGTGTTCACAGCGTGACGGCCGGGACAATGGGCCACATATGAACGACGACCTGACGGCCATCCGCGCGGAGCTCGACCGTACGAACGAGCTGCTCAAGCGCATGCTCGCCGAAGTGGCCAAGACCCCGTCCACCCACGCGATCTTCGTGGACGCCGGATACCTCTACGCCGCCGCCGGCCGCCTCGTCACCGGGACCGAGGACCGCAGAGCCTTCGACCTCGACGCCGAAGGCATCGTCGACGCCCTCATCGACAAGGCCCGCACGATCTTCGCGGACAGCCGGCTGCTGCGCGTCTACTGGTACGACGGCGCCCGGCGCCGCATCCACACGAACGAACAGCAGTCGATCGCCGAGCTCCCCGACGTCAAGGTCAGGCTCGGCAACCTCAACGCCCACAACCAGCAGAAGGGCGTCGACTCCCTGATCCGCACGGACCTGGAGTCGCTCGCCCGGCACCGCGCCATCAGCGACGCCGCGCTCATCGGCGGGGACGAGGACCTCGTCTCCGCGGTCGAGGCGGCGCAGGGCTACGGCGCACGCGTCCACCTGTGGGGCATCGAGGCACCAGAGGGCCGCAACCAGGCGGACCCGCTCCTGTGGGAGGTCGACAGCCAGCGCACGTTCGACCTGGCGTTCTTCAAGCCGTACGTGTCCCGGCGGACCATCACGGCGACGTACGAGAACGCGGGCACGCCCCGCCCCTCGCGGGAGGACGTGCGGTTCGTCGGTGCGCAGATCGCCGCGAAGTGGCTCGCCGCGCGTGGCAGGGAGTCACTGGTGGAGCTGCTGCCGGGGCACCCGTATCTGCCCGGGCCCGTCGACCAGGAGCTGCTGGTCGAGGCGGAGGCGCTGCTGCAGTACTCGCTGCGGGGGCAGTCCGACCTGCGGCGCGCCCTGCGGGACGGCTTCTGGAGCCATCTCCAGGCGCAGTACTAGTACCGCGCCCTCCGGTCAGACCACCGGCGGGTGCAGGTCCCAGAACTCGGCCAGGGCCGCCGCGGTCTCCTGGGGGCGGTCCGTGTTCGGGGAGTGCTCCGCGCCCGCGATGACGGTCCTGCGGGCCGAGAGGCGTACGGCCATGGAGTCGAGGAGCTGCACCGGCCAGGTGTCGTCGCGCTCGCCCGACAGCACGTGCTTGGGCAGCCGGACTGCCGCCAGCTCGTCGACCAGGTCGGGTTCCGTGCACAGCTGGCGGCCGGTCGCGATGAGCTGGGCCGGGCTGTGGAGCAGCCAGCGGTGCCGCAGGGCCGCGGCGTCGTCTGCGTCCGCTCCGGGGGCGTCCGTCTCCTCGGGCGCGTCGAGCGCCTGTATCGCGTCCCAGACCTGCGCCATGTCGAGCACGGCGAGTGCGTCCCGCAGCAGCTTGACCCGCTCCTGCTGCGACGGCGAGATCTGGGCCGGGCCCGAGGACATGAGGGTGAGCGAGGCGAACGGCGTCGCGTCGACGAGCGCGGCCGCCCGGGCGATCTGACCGCCCATCGAATGCCCCACGAGATGCAGCGGCGTCCCGTCGTCCACGACGGCCGCCTGTGCGAGCACATCGCGGGCCAACTCCCGCTGCGCGTAAGGGGATTCGTCGTCGAGGGGTCCCGTCGACTCGTACTGTCCTCGCCCGTCCACGGCGACTGTGCGGTACCCGGCGGCGGCGAGCGGCACGTGCAGGGCGATGAAGTCCTCCTTGCTGCCGGTGAACCCGGGCAGCAGGAGCGCGGTACCGGTGTGCCCGGCGTCCTGCGGACCGGCACTGATGGCGGCGAAGTCGCCGCGCTCGGTCCGAAGAGCGTGGGCGACGGCGCCGGGCGGCGGGACGAATGCGGGAGGCCGACTCATGCGACGAGGCTAACCGCAGTGTCGCCGCGGGTCATTCGGGGATCGGGCGGGGCTCCCCGCGACCTCCGTGACCGTGAACGCCGATGGCCCGGCCCCGCTTTCGCGGGTGCCGGGCCATCGGCCTGCTGCGTGGTCCTGCTCAGCTCTCCGTCGGCTCCGCGGCCTTGCGGGTGCGGCGGCGGGGCTTGGCGGGCGCCTCCTCGGCGGGCGCTTCGGCGGCGGCCTTGGGGGCCGCGGCCTTGCGCGTGCGCTTCGGCTTGGTCTCCGTGACCTCGGCGGCCGCGTCGGCGGTCGCCTTGGGGGCGGCGGCCTTGCGGGTGCGCTTCGGCTTCGTCTCCGCGACCTCGACGGCCTCGGCCGTGTCCGCCACGGCCTGTGCGGCCTTGCGGGTGCGGCGGCGCGGCTTGGTCTCGGCCTCCTCGGCGACGACCGTCTCGGCGGTCGCCTTGGGGGCGGCGGCCTTGCGGGTGCGCTTCGGCTTCGTCTCCGCGATCTCCGTCGCCTCGACGGTGTCCGCCACGGCCACGGCCTTGGGTGCCGCCTTGCGGGTGCGCTTGGGCTTGGCCTCCGCGGGAGCCTCGACCGACTCGACGGCCTCGACCGTGTCCACCACGGCCTGAGCGGCCTTGCGGGTGCGGCGGCGCGGACTCGGGACCGTCGCCTCGACGGTCTCGGCGACCTCCTCGGCGGCGGCCTTGGGGGCGGCGGCCTTGCGGGTGCGCTTCGGCTTCGTCTCCGCGGCCACGGGCGCCTCGACCGGGTCGGCGACAGCCTCGGCCGTCGCGACGGCGGCGGTCTCGACGACGGCCTCCGGCGCGGCGCCCGAACGGGTGCGACGGCGACGACGCGGCGTACGCGGCTCCACCACCGTGGTGTCCACGGCCTCGGAGACGGCGACCGCCTCGGCCGGAGCCGTCCTCGGCTCGTTCACCGTCGGCGCGGCCACCGGCTCGCCGTTACGGATGCGGCGACGGCGACGCGGCGTCGTACGCGCCGGACGCGGCTCGCGCTCGAGCTCCTGGACGGGAGCCGGAGCGGCCGTACGGCCGCCACGGCCACCGCGCCCGCCACGGCCACCGGTCTCGCCGAGGTCCTCGACCTTTTCGGCGGCCAGGCCGGCCCGGGTGCGCTCGGAGCGCGGCAGCACGCCCTTCGTGCCGGCCGGGATGTTCAGCTCCTCGTACAGGTGCGGAGACGACGAGTACGTCTCGACCGGGTCGGGGAACTTCAGGTCCAGCGCCTTGTTGATCAGCTGCCAGCGCGGGATGTCGTCCCAGTCGACCAGCGTGATCGCGATGCCCTTGGCACCCGCGCGGCCGGTACGGCCGATGCGGTGGAGGTACGTTTTCTCGTCCTCGGGGGACTGGTAGTTGATGACGTGCGTCACGCCCTCGACGTCGATGCCGCGAGCGGCGACGTCGGTGCAGACGAGCACGTCCACCTTGCCGTTGCGGAACGCCCGCAGGGCCTGCTCACGCGCGCCCTGGCCGAGGTCACCGTGGACGGCGCCGGACGCGAAGCCGCGCTGCTGCAGCTGGTCGGCGATGTCGGCGGCGGTCCGCTTGGTACGGCAGAAGATCATCGCGAGCCCGCGGCCTTCGGCTTGCAGGATGCGCGCGACCATCTCCGGCTTGTCCATGTTGTGCGCGCGGTAGACGTGCTGCGAGGTGTTCGCGACCGTCGCGCCCTCGCCGTCGGGCGACGTGGCGCGGATGTGCGTCGGCTGCGACATGTAGCGACGGGCCAGGCCGATGACGGCGCCGGGCATCGTCGCGGAGAACAGCATCGTCTGGCGCTTGGCCGGAAGCATGTTGATGATCTTCTCGACGTCGGGCAGGAAGCCCAGGTCGAGCATCTCGTCGGCCTCGTCGAGGACGAGGGACTTGATGTGCTTCAGGTTGAGCTTCTTCTGGCCCGCGAGGTCGAGGAGACGGCCCGGGGTGCCGACGACGACGTCGATGCCCTTCTTGAGGGCCTCGACCTGCGGCTCGTAGGCACGCCCGCCGTATATGGCGAGGACGCGCACGTTGCGCACCTTGCCGGCCGTCAGCAGGTCGTTCGTGACCTGCTGGCACAGCTCACGGGTGGGGACGACGACGAGCGCCTGCGGGGCGTCGGTCAGCTGCTCGGGCTGCGCCCGGCCCGCCTCGACGTCCGCGGGGACGGTGACGCGCTCGAGGAGCGGAAGCCCGAAGCCGAGCGTCTTGCCGGTGCCGGTCTTGGCCTGGCCGATGACGTCGGTGCCGGAGAGCGCTACGGGGAGCGTCATCTCCTGGATGGGAAAGGGGGTGATGATGCCGACGGCCTCGAGGGCTTCGGCGGTCTCGGGAAGGATCCCGAGCTCTCGGAACGTGGAAAGCTGCTGCGTAGTCAGGGTGTTGCCTCTTCTGTGAGACGCGGTGCGAGGCGAACGCGGGGGTCGTGACCGTGCCGATTGATCGCCGGTCGCCAGCGAGAGGCGGGCGGGCCGGGTGACGCGGGACCACTGCCGACGCTCGAGCGCTCGTGCCGCTGAGGGATTCCCTCCTCGTGCCGTACGTCGTGTGACGTGCCGCCCGGAGGGCTGTCGGGTCGGAGCCGATCGGGCCACCGACCGGGCATCCTCATTCATGAAGCCCGTCGAAAACGCGTACAAACAGACACGTAAAAGTTCTGCTCGTACCCGGCGGGCTCTTTACCACCATACCCCGGAATCGCGCATGTGCGATGGCCGAATTGGTCACGTAGCCGTCGTCACAGTCATTGACCAGGGACTTCCGGGCGGCGGTCGGCGGGCTATTGTGCGCTTCATGGAGACGCCTGACACCGCCGCAGCCGACGAACCCACCGGAATCGCCGCCCAGGACTGGGCGAAGGCATCCGTCGACCCCCATTACCGCGCAGCGGTCGTGGACCTGCTCGGCGCACTCGCGTACGGAGAGCTGGCCGCATTCGAGCGGCTCGCCGAGGACGCGAAGCTGGCGCCTACGCTCGGCGACAAGGCCGAGCTCGCGAAAATGGCGTCCGCCGAATTCCACCACTTCGAGCAACTGCGCGACCGGCTCTCTGCGATCGGCGTCGAGCCGACCGAGGCGATGGAGCCCTTCGTCGCCGCGCTCGACGGCTTCCACAAGCAGACCGCGCCGTCGGACTGGCTGGAAGGTCTGGTCAAGGCGTACGTCGGCGACTCGATCGCCAGTGACTTCTACCGTGAGGTCGCGGCCCGGCTCGACTCGGACACCCGCTCCCTCGTCCTCGCCGTCCTCGACGACACCGGGCACGCCAGCTTCGCGGTGGAGAAGGTGAGGGCCGCGATCGAGGCCGAGCCGCGCGTGGGCGGCCGGCTCGCGCTGTGGGCTCGCCGCCTGATGGGCGAGGCGCTCTCGCAGTCGCAGCGGGTCGTCGCCGACCGGGACGCCCTGTCGACGATGCTCGTCGGCGGCGTGGCCGACGGGTTCGACCTCGCGGAGGTCGGCCGCATGTTCTCGCGGATCACCGAGGCGCACACCAAGCGGATGGCCGCGCTGGGGCTCGCGGCCTGAGGCGGCTTCACCGCCGGTCGGTCACGGTCCAGGGTCTTCCGTCCGGATCGGGCTGGATCAGGGAGCGGGGTCAGATGTGCGTGCCGGACCCCGCGAGCCCGGCACGGTCCGGACGAGGGGACCTACGCCGGCGCTGATCGGCGGGCTCGGGCTGAGGGGCGCAGCAGCAGCGACAGGAACGCCACCCCCACGACGACCGCTCCGGCGAGGGTGGCAAGGGCGTGGCCGGAGCCGAGCGCGGTGTGGGTCAAAAATGCCCCGAAGAGCGCACCCGCGATTCCTGTCGGCAGTACGAGCGCCCGGGACGGGAACCGGCGGGGCAGGCGGACAGTCGCGGCCCAGCCGAGGCCGAGGCCGAGCAGGGCGGAGCCGAGCGCTTCCAGGAGCATTGTGTGAGGTCCCTCCCGCATTGGCCGTGGTGCAAATCGGTCTTGACCGGTGTACCCGCGGGCCGCGGAATGCAATCCTCCCCGTATGGGTTCGCTGTGTCCGCCCTGTGAAGGCCGCAGCGTCGCGGACAGGCACGGAAACAGGTACGGGAAAGGCCCGGTGGCGGATACCACCGGGCCTTTCCCGTATGTCTTTCGTGCCGCCGTGCGCGGGCCCTACACCGGGCCGAAGCCCACCTTGCGCACCGCCGGCTCACCGATCTCCACGTACGCCAGGCGCTCGGCCGGCACCAGGACCTTGCGGCCGTGCTCGTCCACGAGAGTCAGCAGCTGCACCTTGCCGGACAGTGCCTCGGACACCGCGCTCTCGACTTCCTCGGCGGTCTGGCCGCTCTCCAGAACGATCTCGCGAGGCGTGTGCTGCACGCCGATCTTGACCTCCACGGCCTTGTCCCTCCGACGATCCGTGATGTGCGCGGACGACCGCGCCGTACCCAGCACACATTAGCCCGGTGAGGGGACGTACCCGGCGTCCACGCTGCACGCCAGGAGCGAACAAGACCGTGGGCCGCCGTGCGCCGCGCCTCGTCAGTGGTGGTCGGTGCCGTGCAGCGGGAAGCCGGCGATGCCGCGCCAGGCCAGGGACGTCAGGAGCGTCACGGCCTTGTCGCGCGGGATCTGCGACTGGCTGGAGAGCCAGTAGCGCGCCACGACCTGCGATACGCCGCCCAGACCGACGGCGAGCAGCATCGACTCGTCCTTCGACAGGCCGGTGTCCTCGGCGATCACGTCGGAGATCGCCTCCGCGCACTGCAGGCTGACGCGGTCCACGCGCTCGCGCACCGCGGGCTCGTTCGTCAGGTCCGACTCGAAGACCAGGCGGAACGCGCCGCCCTCGTCCTCCACGTAGGCGAAGTACGCGTCCATCGTGGCCGCGACCCGCTGCTTGTTGTCGGAGGTGGAGGCCAGCGCCGTGCGCACGGCGCTGAGGAGCGCCTCGCAGTGCTGGTCGAGCAGGGCGAGGTAGAGGTCGAGCTTGCCGGGAAAGTGCTGGTAGAGCACCGGCTTGCTGACGCCTGCGCGCTCCGCGATGTCATCCATGGCCGCCGCGTGATAGCCCTGCGCGACGAATACCTCCTGGGCCGCGCCCAGAAGCTGGTTACGTCGGGCACGGCGCGGCAGGCGCGTGCCCCGAGGGCGCGCTGCCTCTGTCTGCTCGATGGCTGTCACGCCGCCTCCCAAGATTGTCCGTGTGCGGTGTGCGCCGCTTCGCCATCGTACTTTTCGGTAACCGTGGTGTGCGCGGTGCGAACGCACAATTTCACGGACCGGACAGCTAGGGAAACCGTCCGCATACGGGCAAATACGGGCAGGTCACCGATAGTCGTCCTCGTCCAGATCCACAACGCGGGCCTGTTCGGCACGGTCCGCCTCGTTCGCGGCGTCCGGGTCGGCGTCCGCCGGAGGGTCGTCCCGGTGCGGCGAGAGCTCCGTGAGCTGCTCGGCCGCGTCCGCCTCGGGGGCCTCGACGCCGAACTCCGCGTCGTCCTCCTGCCGCTCGAATGTGTCAGGGTCGGATGGGTCGACCGTCATGGCGGTCCCTTCCCTCATGTGTCCTTGTGCGTCCTCATGTGGGCGGGTGCCCAGATCTGAGCGTAGGAGACACCGGAACGGGGCGCGATGCGATCTGTGACGGCGAACACACGATCCAGTGCGTGATCGTCTCGTAACATATCCCGCATGTCTTCGACCGAGTCGCCGCGCGTGCCTGCCGCCCTCGCAGCCGCGGCTCCCAAGCCGGGCACCGTCCGGGTCGTGGAGGGCGAGCGGCTCGACTCGGTCGGCCTGCCGGGGCTCACGCTCACGATCCGCTCCCGCCCCGGCACCCGCGCAGGGCTGCCGCCCGCGCTGTACGTGCACGGTCTCGGCGGCTCCTCGCAGAACTGGTCGGCCCTGATGCCGCTCCTCGAGGACGTCGTCGACGGCGAGGCGCTCGACCTGCCCGGCTTCGGCGACTCGCCGCCGCCGGACGACGGCGACTACTCGGTGACCGGGCACGCCCGCGCCGTCATCCGCCACCTCGACGCGGCGGGCCGCGGGCCCGTCCACCTCGTCGGCAACTCCCTCGGCGGGGCGATCACGACACGGGTCGCGGCCGTACGGCCCGATCTCGTCCGCACCCTCACACTCGTCTCGCCCGCGCTGCCCGAGATCCGCGTGCAGCGCACGGCGGTGCCGACCGCGCTGCTGGCCGTACCGGGCGTGGCCTCGCTCTTCACCCGCCTCACCAAGGACTGGACCGCCGAACAGAGGGTGCGCGGTGTCACAGCACTCTGTTACGGGGATCCCGGCCGGGTCTCCCCCGAGGGGTACCGAGCCGCCGTCGAGGAGATGGAGCGGCGGCTTCAACTGCCTTATTTCTGGGACGCGATGACCCGTTCGGCGCGTGGCGTCGTGAACGCGTACACCCTGGGCGGGCAGCATGGGCTGTGGCGTCAGGCCGAACGTGTCCTCGCGCCCACGCTCCTCGTCTACGGTGGACGCGATCAGCTCGTGTCCTACCGGATGGCGGCGCGGGCCGCGCGGACGTTCCGTTCCTCGCGGCTCCTGACGCTGCCGGACGCGGGGCACGTGGCGATGATGGAGTATCCGGAGACGGTCGCCACGGCGATGCGCGAACTCCTCGCGGACGCGGGGGAATCGACCGAGAGCGACGAGACGAGCGGGCGGGGAGCTGAGGCGGCGAGTGGGACGGCATAGCCGCCGGGGGCCGGCACCGGCACCGTTGGACGACGCGGAGGCGGTCGGGGCACCGGTCGCCGCAGGCCGCGGTCGCCGCAGGCGCGGCGCCCCCGATGTCCCACGTCCCACCATGCCGGGACCCCAGGCGCAGCAGGGCGCTCCGCGCGGGCAGGCGCAGCCGGCTCCGTACCGCGGCGCGTCGCCGAACGCCGGGCCGCCGCGTGGGTTCTCCGAGGCGACGCCCGCCCATGGCTTTCCCCAGGCGACGCCGCCGCGCGGATTCCCGCAGGCGGCTCCGCCGCAGGGGCCCACCACGCGTGGGTTCTCCGAGGCGACCCCCGCCCATGGCTTCCCGCAGGCGACCCCGCCGCACGGTTTCCCGACGCAGGGGACTCCGGCGCAGGGGTCGCCCCGTGTGACGCCTCCCCATGGATTCCCGCAGGGCACTCCCGCGCACGGCGTTCCGCATGTGCGCGGTGGGCACCCCGAGCAGTTCGAGGGGGGCGCCCGGGGCGAGACCCGCATGGGCGTCGGCTACGCCGCCGCGCCGGTCGTGCCGTCGCCCCGGAGCAGGCCGCGGCAGGACTACGTGGACGCGTTCGCCCCGCCCGTCCGTCCCTCCGACCCGTACGGCGCTGTCACCGACCGGGACGCGGAGGGCAGCGAGCCCGACGTGGCCGCCGCCGGGTCCGCCGGGTCCGCCGAGGATGAGGAGCCGGGTGACAAACGGCGCAAGGGCCGTACGTACACCGGCATCGCGGCCGCCGCCGTGACCACCGTGCTCGCCGTCGTCGTCGCCGGGCACGTCGTCCAGGGGCGTGGCGGCGGGGCCGACGCCCACGCGCAGTCCGCGGCCGGGCCCGGCAAGCGGTCGACGGCCGGGTCGGCGTCCCGTTCGGACGACCGGGCCGTCCCCGGGGGCAAGGCGCGGCCCGTCACCTCGCTGACGTACGACCAGAAGATGGGCAGGACGTATTCCCTGTCCGCCAAGCTCAAGGGTTCCGGGAAGTTCACCGCGGTGCCCGGATTCGACAAGGCGCCGGGCAAGGGGGAGAAGTTCCGGTACCGGATCGACGTCGAGAACGGGCTCGGGCTCGACGGCGCGCTCTTCGCGCAGGCCGTGCAGAAGACCCTGAACGACGACCGCAGTTGGGCCCACGGCGGCGGCAGGACTTTCGAGCGGATTTCCTCTGGAAAGCCCGATTTCGTGATAACGCTGGCCAGCCCGGGGACCACCGGCGTCTGGTGCGAGAAATCCGGGCTCGACACGACCGAGGACAATGTGTCCTGCGATTCCGCTGCCACCGACCGCGTCATGATCAACGCCTATCGGTGGGCGCAGGGATCGACGACGTACGGGAACAAGATCCATCTGTACCGGCAGATGCTCATCAACCATGAGGTCGGGCACCGGCTCGGGTTCAATCATGTGACCTGCACGAAGAACGGCGCGCTCGCGCCCGTCATGCAGCAGCAGACCAAGTTTCTGACCTTTGACGGAATCACCTGCAAGCCCAACCCCTGGGCCTTTCCCGAGAGTTGAGCCGCAGGGCAGGGGTCGCTTTGACATCCGGCGAAAGTTCGTTCATATTTCTCCGCATGTCGCACCGCCACGCACCCTCGCGCACCGCCATTGAGCTCACGCTCATCGGCGTGACCGCGCTGTGCGTCGCCGACGTGCACTGTTGCTGACGCCCGCCCCTGGCGTGCCGCGTCGCAATTAATCTCTCCTTTCCGGTATTCACCCTTATCTCTTCTCAGGGTTTCCGGTTTTGCGGTTTCCGGCTGTCGACGTGCCTCGGGCGAGTTCTGCGCATTTCCCTGCCTGCCCTCTGCTGCCCAGCGCAGCGCACATTCCCCAAGGGGTCGATTTCCGATGCGTCAACCGTCCGTCATAGCGCGCCGCGTGGCCGCCGCATCCGTCAGCGTGGTCCTCGCCGCCGGCGCCGCCGCCTGCGCCGGGCCCAAGGACAGCGACGCAGGGGGGAGCTCCGACGCCAAGCCGCAGAAGGGCGGCACCCTCACCGTCCTCAACTCCAACCCGCAGTCCGACTTCGACCCCGCGCGGCTCTACACCTCCGGCGGCGGCAACGTCCCCTCGCTCGTCTTCCGCACGCTGACCACCCGCAACCGCGAGGACGGCGCAGCGGGCGCGAAGGTCGTCCCCGACCTCGCCACCGACCTGGGCAGGCCCAGCAAGAACGCGACCGTGTGGACGTACACCTTGAAGAAGGGCCTCACGTACGAGGACGGCTCGCCCATCACGTCCACCGACATCAAGTACGGCATCGAGCGGTCCTTCGCGGCCGAACTCTCCGGCGGAGCACCGTACTTGAGGGACTGGCTGATCGGCGGCGCCGACTACCAGGGCCCGTACAAGGACAAGAAGGGCCTCGACTCGATCGAGACCCCGGACGCGCGGACCATCGTCTTCCACCTGAACAAGCCCGAGGGCGAGTTCCCCTACCTGGCCACGCAGACACAGTTCACGCCCGTGCCCAAGGCCAAGGACACCGGCACGAAGTACGAGGAGCACCCCGTCTCGTCCGGCCCGTACAAGGTCGTCAAGAACGAGAACGACGGCGAGCGGCTCGTCCTGGAGCGCAACACGCACTGGTCCGCGACCACCGACGAGGAGCGCAAGGCCTACCCGGACCGGATCGACGTCCGCTCCGGTCTCGACTCCTCCGTCATCAACCAGCGGCTCTCCGCAGGTCAAGGTGGCGACGCCGCCGCAGTCACCACCGACACCAACCTCGGCCCCGCCGAGCTCGCCAAGGTCAGCGGCGACAAGAAGCTCGCCGCCCGCGTCGGCACCGGCCACTTCGGCTACACGAACTACATCGCCTTCAACCCGAAGGTGAAGCCGTTCGACAACCCGAAGGTGCGCCAGGCCATCGGCACCGCCGTCGACCGCTCGTCGGTGATCAACGCGGCCGGCGGCTCCTCGCTCGCCGAGGCCGCGACGACCTACCTGCCGAACCAGAAGTCCTTCGGCTACACCGCGTACGACCACTTCCCGGCCGGTGCCTCGGGCAACGCGCAGAAGGCCAAGGAGCTGCTCAAGGAGGCCGGTTACAAGAAGGGCCTGACCGTCACCCTCACGCACTCCAACGCCAAGGACTTCGAGACCAGTCCGGAGATCGCCACCGCCCTCCAGGACGCCCTGAAGAAGGCCGGCATCATCGTCAAGCTCCAGGGCCTGGAGGCGAACGACTACTCCGACACGATCCACAGCGCCAAGAAGGAGCCCGGCTTCTTCCTCGCGCACTGGGGCGCCGACTGGCCCTCCGGCGGCCCGTTCCTCGCCCCGATCTTCGACGGCCGGCAGATCGTCAAGGACGGCGCGAACTTCAACACCGGCTTCCTCGATGACAAGTCCGTCAATGACGAGATCGACTCGATCAACAAGTTGACCGATCTTGACGCCGCCGCCAAGCGCTGGGGCGCGCTGGACAAGAAGATCGGGGAGCAGGCACTGACCGTGCCGCTGTTCCACCCCGTGTACAAGCGCCTGTACGGACCGGACGTCAAGAACATCGTCATCAGCGACTGGACCGGCGTGCTCGACATCTCGCAGGTCTCGGTGAAGTGACGCGATGACCGAGGCACTTGTGGCCTCGGAGACCGCAGGGGCGGGCGCCATCACGGCGTCCGCCCCCGTCTCCGGAGCCCGTCAGTTCTGGCGGCGCCTGCGCACGCAGCGCGCCGCCCTCGTCGCGGCGACCGTCGTCGCCCTGCTCGTCCTGATCGCGCTCGGGGCCCCGCTCCTCGCGCTGATCGAGGGCCAGGACCCGAACACGTACCACCCCCACCTCATCGACTCCGCGCGCGGCGGCGTGCCCGTCGGCACGTTCGGCGGGGCCGGCGGCGAGCACTGGCTCGGCGTCGAACCGCAGACCGGACGCGACCTGTTCACCCGCCTCGTCTACGGGGCCCGGGTCTCACTCGGCGTCGCACTCGCCGCCACCGTCGTGCAGGTGTTCATCGGCGTCACCGTCGGCATCGCTGCCGGGCTCGGCAACCGCTGGGTCGACCAGATCCTCAGCCGCGCCACCGACGTCATCGTCGCGCTGCCCCTGATGATCCTCGCGCTCGCCCTGATGGCGATCGTCCCGAGCGGCTTTCCCCGGCCCGTCCTCGTCGCCCTGGTGATCGGGCTCGTGGCCTGGGGCGGCACCGCCAAGATCGTGCGCGCCCAGACCATCACCCTCAAGGAACGCGACTTCGTGGCCGCGGCCCGGCTCAGCGGCTGGCCCGCCTGGCAGATCGCCCGTCGCGAACTCCTCCCGTCGCTCGCCGCGCCCGTCATCACGTACGCGTCCCTGCTCGTCCCGACGAACGTCACCGTCGAGGCGGCCCTCTCGTTCCTCGGCGTCGGCGTCAAACCGCCCACACCCTCCTGGGGACAGATGCTCACCGCCGCCGACGTCTGGTACCAGGCCGCACCGCAGTACCTACTGCTGCCCGCGGGCGCGCTCTTCGTGACCGTGCTCGCGCTCACCGTCCTCGGCGACGGCGTGCGCACCGCGCTCGACCCGCGCGCCGCGTCCCGCCTGCGCATCGGCACGGGCCGCAAGCGGGAGGCCGGCGTATGAGCGGCTTCCTGCTGCGCAGGGCGATCGGTGCCGCCGTCACCCTGCTCGCCATCTCCGTGATCATCTACGTCGTCTTCTACGCGGCCCCCGGCAACGTCGCCCAGATCAGCTGCGGCCCCCGCTGCTCGCCCGCCCAAGTGCAGCAGGTCGCCGACCAGTTGAGGCTCGACGACCCGCTGTACCTGCGCTACTGGCACTTCCTCCAGGGCATCTTCGTAGGACAGGACTTCTCCACCGGCACCGCCGTCCAGCACTGCGACGCCCCCTGCCTCGGCTTCTCGTACCAGACCGACCAGCAGGTCACGCAGCTGATCCTCACCAAGCTGCCCGCCACCGCCTCGCTCGCGCTCGGCGCCATGGTGCTGTGGCTGATCCTCGGCGTCGGCACCGGCGTCCTGTCCGCATGGCGGCGCGGCCGTCCCACGGAGCGGATCCTCACCGGAATCACCCTCGCCGGCACGGCCACACCCGTCTTCGTCATCGGCCTGCTGCTGATGATCGTCGTCTGCGGACAGCTCCAGTGGCTGCCCTTCCCGCAGTACGTGCCCTTCACCGACGACCCCGAACAGTGGGCGTGGAACCTGCTCCTGCCCTGGCTGTCGCTCGCCCTCATCGAGGCCGCCAAGTACGCGCGCCTCACCCGCGCCTCCATGCTGGAGACCCTCGCCGAGGACCACGTGCGCACCTTCCGCGCCTACGGGGTCGGCGAACGTTCCATCATCGGACGGCACGCCCTGCGCGGCGCCGTCGCCCCTGTCATCGCCCTGAACGCCAACGACTTCGGCTCCATGTTCGGCGGCGCCGTGCTCAGCGAGACCCTGTTCGGCATCCCCGGCCTCGGCCGCGAACTCGTGCACGCCGTCAACGTCGTCGACCTGCCGGTCGTCGTCGGCATGGTCCTCGTCACCGGCTTCTTCGTCGTACTCGCCAATGCCGTCGCGGACGTCCTGTACGCGGTGGCCGACCGACGGGTGGTCCTGTCATGAGCCTCGTCGAAGTGGACGCGCTCACCGTCGAGTTCGGGGACCTGCGGGCCGTCGACACGGTCTCCTTCCGCCTGGAGGAGGGCGCGGCGCTCGGCGTCGTCGGCGAGTCCGGATCCGGCAAGAGCACGGTCGCCTCCGCGCTCCTCGGCCTCCACCGGGGGACCGGCGCGCGCGTCACCGGGTCCGTGCGGGTCGCCGGCACCGACGTACAGGAAGCCGAGGGCGAGGCCCTGCGGAGGCTGCGGGGCGGGACGGCCGCGATGGTCTTCCAGGACCCGCTGTCCTCCCTCGATCCGTACTACGCCGTCGGCGACCAGATCGCCGAGGTGTACCGCGTGCACTCCAAGGCGTCCCGGCGCGCCGCACGCGCGCGTGCCGTGGAAGTGCTCGACCGGGTCGGCATACCCGACGCCGCCCGCCGCGCGCGCTCACGCCCCCACGAGTTCAGCGGCGGCATGCGCCAGCGCGCCCTGATCGCCATGGCCCTGGCCTGCGAACCCGCTCTCCTCGTCGCCGACGAACCGACCACCGCTCTCGACGTCACCGTCCAGGCGCAGATCCTCGACCTGCTGCACGGACTGCGCCAGGAGACCGGCATGGGCCTCATCCTCGTCACCCACGACGTGGGCGTCGCCGCCGAGAGCGTCGACGACGTCCTCGTCATGCGCCACGGCCGCGCCGTCGAACGCGGAGCCGTCGCCGATGTGCTCGGCGCGCCCTCCGCCGCGTACACGAAGGAACTGCTCGGCGCCGTCCCCCGCGTCGACGCGGCACGCCCGCAGCGCCCGGACGCGACGGGCGACGCCCTGCTCGAAGCGGTCGACCTGCGAAGGGAGTTCGGGCGCGGCAAGCGCGCCTTCGCCGCCGTCGACGGGGTCTCCCTGACCGTGCGCCGGGGCGAGACCCTCGGAATCGTGGGCGAGAGCGGCAGCGGCAAGACCACGCTCGGGCGGATGCTCGTCGGGCTCCTCGAACCGACGTCCGGACAGGTGCTCCTTTCAGGGGCGCGTGCCGACACGGGCGTGCAGATGGTGTTCCAGGACCCCGTCTCCTCCCTCAACCCCCGCCGCAGCGTGGGGGAGTCCGTCGCCGACCCGCTGCGGGCGCGCGGCGACAAGGAGGTGCGCGGCCGGGTCGAGGAACTCCTGGCACGCGTCGGGCTCGACCCGGCGCACTACGGGCGCTATCCGCACGAGTTCAGCGGCGGCCAGCGCCAGCGCGTCGGGATCGCCCGCGCGCTCGCCGCCGAACCACGCATCATCGTGTGCGACGAAGCCGTATCCGCCCTCGACGTCACGACCCAGGCCCAGGTCACCGGCCTGCTGCGGGAACTCCAGGACGATCTGGGCCTCGCCCTCGTCTTCATCGCCCATGACCTCGCCGTCGTCCGCCAGGTCAGCGACCGGGTCGCCGTCATGCGCAAGGGACGCGTCGTCGAGTACGGCACCGTGGACGAGGTCTACGGAGCGCCACAGGACCCGTACACCCGGCAGCTGCTCGCCGCCGTGCCGGCGCTCGATCCGGCCGTCGCCGCGCGACGACGCTCCGCCCGCAGGGAGCTGGCCGCAGCATGACACTCCGTGACTGGTTGAGCGTGTAGCGCGACAGAACGCTACCCGCGCGGGAAAGTTACTGCCGTTCACCCCTTTTGGTGGCGTGATGGACAACCGTCCATCACGCCACCGGCATGTCCGCATACGTTCGTCCCGCTGAGCCGCCGGACCAACGGCGGCTCCCCAGACGGGAGATCGGGGGTGTACTCGTGCGCATCGGACTGCTTACGGAGGGTGGCTATCCGTATGTGAGCGGTGAGGCCAGACTCTGGTGCGACCGGCTCGTGCGCGGGCTCGAGCAGCACGAGTTCGACCTGTACGCGCTCAGCCGCAGCCAGGACCAGGAGGACCGCGGCTGGATCGAACTGCCGCCGCAGGTCATCCGGGTGCGCACCGCGCCGATGTGGACCGTCGACGACGACGGCACCGGCTACGGACGCCGCAGCAGGCGACGCTTCGCCGACGCGTACGCGGAGCTGGCCGCGGCCGTCTGCACCGGCGCTTCCCCCGACACCACCGGCCTCGCGAGTGCGCCCTCCCACTCCGCCGGCGCCGAGGCGGACCGTTTCGGCAATGCGCTGTACGCCCTCGCCGAACTCGCCCGCGACGAAGGCGGACTCGTCGGCGCCCTGCGCTCCGAAACCGCCGTGCGCACACTGGAGCGCGCCTGCCGTGCACCGGGCGCCCTGCGCGCGGCCCGCGCCGCCCGTGTCCCCGACCTCCTCGCCGTCGCCGGACAGATCGAACGCGCCCTGCGCCCGCTCTCCCTCGACTGGTACGGCGACGACGGCCTCGGCTCGGTCGACCTGTGCCACGCCACCTCCGGCGGCCCCGCCGCCCTCCCCGGACTCGTCGCCCACCACTTCTCCGGCATCCCCCTCCTCGTCACCGAGTACGGCGTCCAGCTACGGGCCCACTACATCGCGGCCGGCGACGCCGAACTCAGGGCCCCCGTACGGGCGATGCTCGCCGCATTCCACGGCCGCCTCGCCGCCGAGACCTACCGGCAGGCCGCGATCATCACCCCCGGCAACACGCACGCCCGGCGCTGGCAGGAGCGGTGCGGCGCCGACCGCGCGAAACTGCGCACCGTCCACCCCGGCATGGAGGCCTCCCGCTTCTCCGAGATCGGCGAGCGCGAAGAACCGGGGGAGCCGGGCACCCTCGTCTGGGTCGGCCGCATCGAACCCTCCAAGGACCTGATCTCCCTCCTCCACGCCTTCGCGGAGATCCGCAAGGAGGAGCCCAAGGCCCTCCTGCGCCTCGTCGGAGCGCCCGCCGAGGGACCCGACGCCGCCGCCTACCTCGCCCACTGCAAGGCCCTCGCCGCCCAGCTCTTCCCCGACGAGGCGGAGGGCGCCCACGCGATGGGCGACAACCCGGTCTCCTTCGAGGAGATCGGCGGGCCCGAGACGCCCGACCTCGCGGACGCGTACGCCGCCGGGAGCGTCGTCGTCCTGTCGAGCATCGTCGAGGGGTTCCCCATCAGCCTCGTCGAGGCGATGTTCTGCGGACGCGCGACGGTCTCGACCGACGCGGGCGCCGTCGTCGAGGTCATCGGCGGCACCGGCCTGGTGGTCCCGCCGCGCAATCCCCGGGCGCTCGCCGAGGCGTGTGTGTCGCTGCTGCGTGACCCGGGGCGCCGCGAACGGCTCGGCGCCGCCGCGCGGGCACGAGCGCTCGAACTCTTCACCGTCGAGCAGAACATCACGGCATTTCACGGCATTTACCTGGAGATCGTTTCTCACTGCCCCGTGCGTCGTGAACCCGTGAACGACGCCGGCGAACCCCTGCCCTTCGCCAACCCCCCGGAGGCCTATGTACCGGGCCGCTGGACCGCACCGACGAGCGAGTCGGGCGGAGGCTTCGGCACGTGGCTGGCGGGGCGCTCCGCTTCCGGGGGCGCGCCTAGCTGGGCGGGGACGGAGGGGGACGGGGCTGCCTCTGGGGGCGGTGCCGTTGGTGCGGGTGGGGGGATCGGCTCGGGCGGTGGTGTTGGTTCGGGTGGTGGCGGAGCGCGGCCGACCGGTGAGCAAGGCCAGTTGGCCGGGGCCTTTCCTGGCGGGGAGGGGGACGCGTGAGCGGGCAGGGGTTGGGCGAGACGGTCGTGGGCGCGGGCCTGGACGCGCCTCAGGTGCCGGGTGGCGCGGATGCGTGGGGTACGGGGTCGCAGGAGGCGTTGGGGGAGCCGGGGCCGGGTGCTGAGCCGGTTACGGGGCCGGAGGCTGAACCGGTTACGGGGCCGGGTGCTGAGCCCGAATCGGAGCGTCGTGCGGAGCGGAAGCCGGGTGCTGGACCGGAACCGGAATCGGAGCGGCGTGCGGAGCCGGAGGCTGGATCGGGGTTGCTGGCCCATGGGCTCGAGCCCGCGGGCGACGAAGCGCTGTTGAACGAACCCGCGACCTGGCGTGCCACCGCCGCAGCCGCATCGACGGGCAGCCCGCTCCCCGACGTGCCACCCCCTCCGTCGGCCTCCCCTCCCGGCAACCCCGTCAAGGTCGACGAGGCCACCGGCGGCAGCCGCCGTCGTACCGGCGTGGACCCCGTGAAAGCGCTGATGCACCGGCACCGCGAGCTGTGCGAGCGCGCCGTCGACGCTTTGGAGATCGCCGCCGGTCTGGAGGCCCATGGCGTGACCGACCGGACCGCCGCCCGCTTCCGGCACCGTGACGTCTTCTCGCTCGCCGAAGAGATGTACGCGCGCGTGCCCCGCGACAGCGACAGCGACATCGAACCGGAAACCCGGCATGCCGTATCCGACACGCCGCGGGGCCGGCGCCCCGTCTGGGCCGCCCTCGCGCTGCTGCCCGGCACACTGGGCGCCCTCACCCTCGCAGGACTCGACTTCACCGGCGGACGAGTGCGGCTCGCGGTCGGGGCCGGCGGCGTGCTCGCCGTCTCCGCCGCACTCCGCGCGGCCCTGCGCCGGGGCCCGCTGCGCGCCACCACTCCCACCGTGCCCGCCACCCGCGCCTGGACCTGCTGGCTCCTCGCCTACGCGCTCCTCGGCGACGGACTCCTGAGCGCCGCCGTAGCGGGCGGTCCCGACGAGGCCTGGGCACCCGCCACCGCCCCCCTCCTCGCCCTCGCGTTCGCCGTCGCGCCCGGCGCCTGGTGCGCCCAACTCTTCGGCGCCGTGGCCCGCCGCAGGCTCGCCTCCAGCCGGGGCCTCGAAGAGTTCGCTGCCTCCGTACGCCCCCTCCTTCTCGCCGTCTTCGCGCTCTTCCTGTGTGCGCTGTGGACCCTCATCGGGGTGGCCGCCGCCGTACTCGGCCAGGACGCCGCATACGCCGGTGCCGGAATGCTCGGCGCACTCCTGCTGCTCGCCCGCCTGCTCACGGCGCACGGCCGCACCCACGCCCCCGCCGTCGTCCTCGGCGCAGCCACCGCGGCCGAGGTGCTCGCGGTCTGCACCGTGTTCGCGGGCCGTCTCCCCGGCTGCGGCTTCCTCGCCGTCCCCGTAGAGACGGCCGTCGACGCCTGGGGGCCCGGCGCCGTACCCGGCCTGGCCTGCGGCGCCGGCGCGCTCACCCTCCTCGTCCACGCGGCCCGCACGCTCACCAGGGCCTCCGCCCACGCGCCCACGGACACCACTCCGTGACCGCGTCCGACGCCGTACGACCACCCGAAGCGGCCGGCCCGGCCGCTCCCCTCCCGCGGGGCCGACACCGCGGGCCTTCCGAAGACCCACGGCAACACCCCTAAGGAGAACGCGAGATGACCACCCCTCCCCCCGGAGGCCCCGGCCCAATCAGACGCCCCGGGCGCCCAGGACTTCCCGGAGAGCTCGGAGAGCTCACCCAGGGAGCCGCCCGATGAGGGTGCTGCTGATCGGAGCCAACGGATATCTCGGACGCTTCGTCGCCGACCGCCTCCTCGCCGACCCCGCCGTGCAGCTCACCGCACTCGGCAGGGGCGACGACGCGGACGTACGGTTCGACCTCGCCACCGGAAGCCCGGGCGCACTGACCCGCTTCCTCGACGCGGTCCACCCCGGAGTCGTCATCAACTGCGCGGGAGCCACCCGCGGCGGCGCCCGCGACCTCACCCGCCACAACACCGTCGCCGTCGCCACCATCTGCGAGGCACTGCGGCGCAGCGGCTGCGGCGCCCGCCTCGTCCAGATCGGCTGCGGCGCCGAGTACGGGCCCTCGCAACCCGGCTCCTCCACCGCCGAGGACGCCGTCCCGAGGCCCGGCGGACCGTACGGGGTGAGCAAGCTCGCCGCGACGGAACTCGTCCTCGGCTCCGGCCTCGACGCCGTCGTCCTGCGGGTGTTCTCCCCGGCCGGACCCGGCACCCCCGCCGGCTCGCCCCTCGGCCGTCTCGCCGAGGCCATGCGCCGCGCCATGCAGTCCGGCGACGGTGAACTCAAGCTCGGCGGGCTCGGCGCGCAGCGCGACTTCATCGACGTACGCGACGTGGCCCGCGCCGTCCACGCCGCCTCGCTCTCCGCCGCGCAGGGCGTCATCAACATCGGCTCGGGCCGTGCCGTCCGGCTGCGGGACGCGGCGTCCGTACTCGCCCGCGTCGCCGGCTTCGGCGGCGCGCTCCACGAGCTCGACTCACCCGGCGGCCCCGTCCGCCCGACGCTCGGCCACCCCCGCTCCGACCCCGACCACGTGGCACCCGCCGCGTACCCGTACCCGGACGGCTGCGGCAGCTGGCAGCAGGCCGACGTGCGCACCGCACGCGACCGGCTCGGCTGGCGCCCCCGCATCAACCTCGAGGAATCACTCGCCGACATCTGGATGGAAGCGGCATGCCGTATCTGACCCCCACCGCCCCCGGGACCGCGAGCACGGACATACGGCTCGGCTTCGGCATCCCCGGCTACGCACACCCCCTCATGGCGCCCGTCGAATGGGCCGAACTCACCCGCCCCGGCACCCCCTTGCACTGGGTCGTCCTGAACGTGGCGGACGGACCCGGGGCCCGCCCCGACCCGCACTGCCTCGAAGCCGCGGGCAGGCTGCGCAACCGGGACGTACGGGTCCTCGGCCACCTCGATCTCACCTACGGCGCCCGCTCCTTCGGCGAGGTCGTGTCCGACGCCCACCGCTATCTCGACTGGTACCGAGTCGACGGGTTCTCCCTCGGCCGCTGCCCGACCGAGCGGGCGGCCCTCCCCGAGGTCCGCCGCATCGTCACCACGCTGCGCGCCCTGTGCGAGGACGCCCACATCGTCCTCGGGCACGGCACGCACCCGTACCCGGGATACGCCGAGACCGCCGACCAGTTGGTGACCTTCTCCGGGCCGTGGAGCGACTACCGCTGGTCCCAGGTCGCCGAGTGGACCGCCGACTACCCGCCCGAGCGCTTCTGCCACTTCGTGCACGGCGTACCCCGCGGGCACCTCGACGAGGCGCTGCGCATCGCCCGCTGGCAGGGCGCGGGGACGATCTACTTCACCGACCGCACGGACCGCGGTGGCGCCGCCGATCCCTGGGAGGCCATGCCCGGGTACTGGGACGACATCGTCTCGCGGGTCGGAACGGGTGTCTCGGAATGAAGAGGGGCGTGGCAGTGTTGACGCAAGAACCACTGTTCCGAAATGACGATCAACGGAGCCCCCGTGTCGCTGCCACCCCTGGTAGAGCCAGCTGCTGAGCTCACCGTAGACGAGGTCCGCAGGTACTCCCGCCACCTGATCATCCCCGATGTCGGGATGGACGGGCAGAAGCGGCTGAAGAACGCCAAGGTGCTCGCCGTGGGCGCGGGCGGCCTCGGTTCGCCGGCGCTCATGTACCTGGCCGCGGCCGGTGTGGGCACGCTCGGCATCGTCGAGTTCGACGAGGTCGACGAGTCGAACCTCCAGCGCCAGATCATCCACAGCCAGGCCGACATCGGCCGCTCCAAGGCCGAGTCCGCCAAGGACTCCGTCCTCGGCATCAACCCGTACGTGAACGTGATCCTCCACGAAGAGCGGCTCGAGGCCGAGAACGTGATGGACATCTTCAGCCAGTACGACCTGATCGTTGACGGCACGGACAACTTCGCGACCCGCTACCTGGTCAACGACGCGTGCGTGCTGCTCAACAAGCCGTACGTGTGGGGCTCGATCTACCGCTTCGACGGCCAGGCATCGGTCTTCTGGTCCGAGCACGGCCCGTGCTACCGCTGCCTCTACCCGGAGCCCCCGCCCCCCGGCATGGTTCCCTCCTGCGCCGAGGGCGGCGTCCTGGGCGTGCTGTGCGCGTCCATCGGCTCCATCCAGGTCACCGAGGCGATCAAGGTCCTCGCGGGTGTCGGCGAGCCGCTCGTCGGCCGCCTGATGATCTACGACGCCCTGGAGATGCAGTACCGCCAGGTCAAGGTCCGCAAGGACCCCGACTGCGCGGTCTGCGGCCCGAACGCGACCGTCACCGAGCTCATCGACTACGAGGCCTTCTGTGGCGTCGTGTCCGAGGAGGCTCAGGAGGCGGCGGCCGGCTCGACGATCACTCCCAAGCAGCTCAAGGAGTGGATCGACGACGGCGAGAGCATCGAGATCATCGACGTCCGAGAGCCGAACGAGTACGAGATCGTCTCGATTCCCGGCGCCCGGCTGATCCCGAAGAACGAGTTCCTCATGGGCACCGCCCTGGAGGGCCTCCCGCAGGACAAGAAGATCGTCTTGCATTGCAAGACGGGTGTCCGCAGTGCGGAGGTCCTCGCCGTCCTGAAGTCCGCGGGCTTCTCGGACGCCGTGCACGTCGGCGGCGGCGTGATCGGCTGGGTCAACCAGATCGAGCCCGAGAAGCCGGTCTACTAGACCGCCCGCCGGCCCGCGCGGCTGACGCCACCGGTCAGGGGGCAGCTTTTCCGAACGGGTCCCGCACCTCGCGTGCGGGGCCCGTTCGTCATGGAGCGCCGCACAGGGCGCCGCGTCGGCGTCCGCGTCAGGAACAGACCTTCCCGTCGCGCGGTATTCGGCCCTCCAGGAGATAGCCGTTCACCGTCGAGTCGACACAGCTCGACCCGCTGCCGTACGCGCCGTGCCCCTCGCCCTTCCAGGTGAGCTCGACGCCGACACCCTTGCCGAGCTCGTCCGCCATCCGGCGGGCGCCCTCGTACGGGGTCGCCGGGTCGCCCGTGTTCCCCACGACGAGGATCGGGGCGGCGCCCGGCGCGCTCACCTCAGGCGTCGCGTACTGGCCCGGCACCGGCCAGTCGTGGCACCAGCCCGCCGTGTCCCAGGCCATGAACTCCCCGAAGACGGGCGAGATCTCGCGGAACGACGCGAGCCGCTTCTTCGCCTCCGCCGGCGTCGGCCGCTCCTTGTCGTCGAGGCAGGAGATCGCCCGCTGCGCGTGGCTCTGCGAGCTGTAATGCCCGGCGGGACTCCGCTCGTTGTACGCGTCGGCCAGGGCGAGCAGCGCTGTCCCGTCCCCCTTCTCCGCCGCCTCCAGGCCACGCGCCAGCGCGGGCCAACTGCTCTGACTGTAGAGGGTGACGGTGATACCGATCGTCGCGAGCGACTGGTTGAGCTCGCGGCCGCCCGAGGTCCGCAGCGGCTTCGCGTCGATCCGCTTCAGCAGGGCGGCGATCTTCCGGGACCCCTGATCCGGGTCCTGGCCGGTGGACTTGAGGTAGTTGTCGAGGGCCCGCTGGAAGCCCCTCGTCTGGTTCTCGGCATGGCCCACGGTGTCCGCGGACGGGTCGACCACGGCGTCCAGGACGAGCCGTCCCACCTTGCCGGGGAACAAGTGCGCGTACACACCGCCCAGTTGGGTCCCGTACGAGACGCCCATGTAGTGCATCTTGTCGTCGCCGAGCGCCTGGCGTGCCAGGTCCATGTCGCGGGCCGTCTCGTCCGTCGACACATGCCCGAGCAGCCTGCCGGCCTGCCGGGCACAGCCCGCGCCGAGGTCGGCGGCGTCCTTGAAGTACGCCCGCTCCTCGGCCGGGGTGTCCGGCGTGAGGTCGACGGACTCGGCCGCCTGGATCGCCTTGTCGTCGCGGCACCGTACTCCCTCGCTCGCGCCGACGCCGCGCGGGTCGAAGCTCACCAGGTCGTAGCGCTCGCGCAGCTTCGCGTAGTCCGGTGCGAAGGCGGGCAGCATCGAGACCCCGGAGCCGCCCGGCCCGCCGAAGTTGAACAAGAGCGAGCCGGAACGTCCGCTCCCGCCCGTGGACTTGGCGCGGATGAGGGCGACGCCGATGGTCTCCCCGTCCGGCTTCGCGTAGTCGAGCGGCGCCTTCAGCGTCGCGCACTGCCAGCCGGAGCCGGGCGCGGGGCCGTCATCGGTGGCCTTGCAGCGGCCCCAGTCGAGTCGCTGAGACGTGAGCGCGGCGGGCAGTGCGGGCAGCTTGCCGGCGTGGCCTGCCTTGTCCGAGCCCGGCGGTGACGACGGCGACGAGCGCGGTGGCTGCGTGCGCCCCTTCCCCTCGCCGTGCCCGGCCTTGTCTCCCGACCCGCCGCAGCCCGCGGCGGCACCGGCCACCAGCAGCCCCGCGGCCAGCAGCGCGAACGAACGAACATGACGCGACACAGCCACCCCCCTGGCGATCCCCCTCGCCTGCCTCCGATCCGAAGACAGTCAGACCATCCTAGGCAGCGCCACTGACAATCATCTGCGGCAGCGCGTCAGCGACAACCGGGCGCGCGATCCGAACACGCCTACCCCCACCGCTACTTGCAGACCGTGCCCGCCTTCGGCACCGTCCCGTTCAGCAGATATCCGTCCACAGCGCCTCGCACACACTTGTTCCCGCTGTCGTACGAGCCGTGGCCCTGGCCCTCGTAGGTGAGTTCCACCCCGACACCCTTGCCGAGCGCGTCGACCATCTTCCTCGCACCTTCGTACGGGGTGGCCGGGTCGCCCGTGTTGCCCACGACGAGGATCGGTGCCGAGCCGGGGGCGCTCACGACGGGGTGCTCCGCGGCGCCGGGGACCGCCCAGTCCGTGCAGCTGAGCATGCCCCACGCGAGGTAGTCGCCGAACTGGGGAGAGGCGGCGCGGAACTCGGGGAGCTTCGACTCGACGTAGGCCGGCGTATAGCGGGGCTTGTCGTCGGCACAGTTGACGGCGACGTTGGCCGCCTGGATGTTGCTGTACTGCCCGTTCTCGTTACGGCCGTTCATGGAGTCGGACAGGAGCATGAGGATCTTGCCGTCGCCCTCGTAGGCCTGGACGAGGCCCTCGGTGAGGTACTCCCAGAAGTCCTTGGAGTACAGCGACTGCGCGATGCCGCTCGTCGCGGCGGTCTGCGTCAGCTCGCGTGGGAAGACCCCGGGGATCGGCTTGGATTCCAGGTCCTTGAGCAGCTTCGCGATCTTGGCCTTGACCTGCTCGGGGGTGTCGCCGACCGGGCAGTCCTCGACCTTGGAGGTGCAGTCCTTCGCGTAGTTGTCGAGGGCGAGCTGGAAGCCCTTGGCCTGGCTGAGCGAGCCCTCCTCGGAGTTCTCGGTGGGGTCGACTACGCCGTCGAAGATGGCGCGGCCCACTTTCTTGGGGAACAGGTGGGCGTACACGCCGCCCAGTTCGGTGCCGTACGAGATCCCGAAGTAGTGCAGCTTGTCGTCGCCGAGCACCTGCCGCATCAGGTCCATGTCGCGCGCCGCGTCCGTCGTCGCGACGTGCGGGATGACCTTCCCGGAGTTCCTCTCGCAGGCGTCGTTGAACTGAGTGATGTTGCCGACGAACTGCTTCGTCTCGGCGGCGTCGTCGGGCATGGCGTCCTGCTGGAAGTACTTGTCGAGCTGCTGGTCGTTCTTGCACTTCACGCCGTCGCTGCGGCCGACGCCGCGAGGGTCGAAACTCACCAGGTCGTAGCGGGTGCGCAGCTTCGCGTAGTCGTTGCCGAACGCGGGCAGCGTGGTGACTCCGGAGCCGCCCGGTCCGCCGAAGTTGAAGATGAGCGATCCGATGCGCTGGTCCTCGGCGCCGGAGGACTTGGCGCGGATGAGCGCGATGCCGATCGTGTCGCCCTTGGGCTTGCCCCAGTCGAGGGGCGCCTTCATGGTGGCGCACTGCCAGGCGGCGCCTCCTGGCAGCGGGGACGGCGCGGGTCCGCCGCCCTCCGACTCCGAGGGCGCGGGGCAGTCCTTCCAGTTGAGGGTCTGGGAGGTGAGGTCCGCGTCCTTCGGGTCGCTGCTGCACGCCGCGAGGGCGGAGGTCATGACGAGGGCGGCGGCCAGGGCAGCCACACGCGGCCGGGACGGATTGGGCATGACCCCATCCTGCGGCGACGGCTCACGGGGCGCTCGGGGCGGGGGCCGTGCGGGTGAGCGACGGCGGCTACGGGGGAGGGCTCTCCGAAGAGCCCTCCCGCAAACACGCCCCTACAGGGAGCGCTCCCGGAAACGTGCTCCTACAGGGAGCCCTTCCGGGAGAGGTGGTTGAAGAAGAGCCAGCCCGGCAGCACCGGTACCCACAGCGTCAGGAGCCGGTAGAGCAGCACGGCCGGGGCCGCGACCTCCTTGGGCAGTCCGACCGCGATGAGGCCGACCGTCAGGGTCGCCTCGACCGCGCCCACACCGCCCGGCGTCGGCGCGGCGGAACCGAGCGCGTTGCCCGCGAGGAACACGACCGCGACGCTGGCCAGGCTGAGCGTGGTCGACTCGTCCCCGAAGGCGCGGATCGACGCGTCCAGGCACATCACGAAGCAGGCCGTCAGGAGGAGCATGCCGCCGATGCCGGTGATCAGCTTCTGCGGCCGCTGGAGTACGTCCAGCATGCGCGGTACGACGCCGGCGAACAGGGACCGTACGCGCGTGACGACGAACTTCCGCAGGAACGGGATCGACGTGACCACGAGTACGAGGACCGCGACGGTCAGCAGGCCCGCGATGACCGTCCGGGACGGCGACAGGGACGGGGTCTTCTCCGTGCCGGTCAGATAGCCGAAGGTCAGCAGCATCATGATGTGGGCGCCCAGGCCGAAGAGCTGGGAGGCGCCGACACTGGCCACCGCGAGCCCGGGGCGCACGCCCGCGCGTTGCAGGAAGCGGGTGTTGAGCGCCACACCGCCGACGGCGGCCGGTGCCACGATCTTCACGAACGAGCCGGCGACCTGGGCGGCGACCGTCCGCAGGAACGGCACCCGCTCCGGCACGAAGCCGAGCAGGCTCATCGCGGCGGCGAAGTAGCTCAGTGCCGAGAACAGGACGGCGGCGGCGACCCAGCCCCACTGGGCCTGGTCGAACAGCGTGCCGAACTCGATGTGGGTGAACTGCGACAGCAGGAAGTACGCGCCGATGGCGCCCGCGATGAAGCTCACGAGGGTGCGCGGTTTGATGCGCTCCAGGCGGGCCGGTTCGACGGGTGCCTGCGGCCGGATGCGGAGCACCTGGTGGCGGATCTGGGTGAGGAGATCCTCCTCGCGCGCTTCGTCCAGGGCCTCGTCGATGGCCTTCTTCTCGGCCTGCCGCTCGGCTTTCTCGGTCTGCCGTTCGACCTTCGCGGAGGTCTTGGCCGACGGGGGCGTGATCCGCTCGGCGACCGTCTTCGTAGAGGGCGTTTTCTCGGTGGCCCTCTCCGTAGGCGTCGATTCCTCGGCGGGCGAGGGCTCGGCGAGGGAGGCCTCGTCCAGGCGGGCCTGCTTCGCCCTGCGCGACGCCTCGAGCACGGCCTCGCGCTCGCGTTCGGAACGCTCCCTGCCGAGCTTGCGCAGTGTGGAGCGCGTCGTACGGCTCAGGGCGATGGGCTGGAGCAGCGGCAGACAGTCGGCGATCGCGTCGGGGCCGAGCACTCCCACGGCGGACGCCACGGCACGCTCGGCGCCCACACGAAGGCCCAGCGTGGCCAGGAGCTGGGCGATGTCCATGCGCAGGATCAGATCGCCGGACGCGATCTCGCCGCCGCGCAGATCCGTAAGGATCACCGTGCCGGAACGATCCACCAAAATCGCGTCGCCGGTGAGCCGGCGATGGGCGATACGCCGCGACTGGAGCGCCTGCACCTGGTGCCAGGTGTCGCGCAGCAGCTCGTCGGTGATCTCCTCGTCCGGCACCGAGTCCAGCGAACGGCCACCTGTGTGCTCGTACACGAGCATCACCGCGTCGGGGCCGAGCTCGGACGTCGCGATCAGCTTCGCTGCGTTGGCCCCGGCCGCGATCGCCGCGTACGCGAGGAGCGCCTCCTGCTCCAGCGCCTGGCGCAGCGACTGGAGGCTGCGGCCCGTGGTGATCCCGCGCAGCGTGAGCCGGCGCCACACGCGGTAGAAGAAGCCCTGCGCCTGCTGTTCTCGGTCGACGATGGTGACGTCGAGAGGGGGGCCGTCCTCCAGGGTGACGAAGTAGCGCCGCCCCCTGTCCCCGTTCTCCGTAGCGCCCTCGTGGGCCTCTTCGCGGGCCGCGCTCACCGGGTGGAAGCCGACGTGCCGCAGGCCCGCGAGGAGCGTCTGGCCGGTGGGCCGCACGTTCGGTGAACCGACCGCGTAGAGCGTGCCGTAGGCGACGGTCCAGCCGATGAGGACCGTCAGGATGATCGAGAACGGTGTCGTGTAGCCGGTGACCAGCATCGCGAACGCGTCGAGCAGCAGCACCACCCACAGCACCACGCGCCAGCGTGGTCTGCGGGACATCCCCACGGCTGTCATATAGGCGATGACGGGCGCCAGATAGCCGTGCACCGGATCGGTCAGCGCGTGGATGTCGCCCGGCGACGGGCGGGTGAGCGCGTCCTGGATCGACTGCGGGGCGCCCTGGGCGACCCACAGGTCCGTCGCGAGCGTCACCCCGTGCGCGAGGACGGCCGCGAGAACACCGTCGGCGATCCGCAGCCCGTCGCGTTTGATCAGCCGCTCGATCGCGAAGGCGACCGGGACGAGGAGGATCGCGATGCTCGACGCGAGCCCCGCGAACTTGATCATGAGATCGGGAGCGGCGCCAGTGCCCTTGCTGATGTCCTGCTGAAGACCCGAGGTCGTGCCGTGGGCGAAGGCGGCGATCGCCAGGAGCACGGCGATCGCGAGAACTCCCACCAGGAGACGCATCAGGTCGGAGGGGCGGTGCACGCGCGCGGGGAGGAGCGGTTCGTCGCCTTCCACCCGCTCGGAGTGTGCGTCGGCGTCGATGCACTCCGGGTCGACGAGAGGGACCTCGGTCCGCTCGGGCCCGGCTTCCGCACTCTTCTCGGGCGACGCCTCCGCGGTCTCCTCGGGCGCGCCCGCCGGGGGCGCCTGGGCCGGCCGGCCCAGGCGTTCGGTCACGGGGGAGTGGTCGGCCTCGTCGCTGTCCGGGCGCGCCGAAGCCCCAGAGGTGCCTTCCGCCTTATCGGGATGCACGCCCTGCTGCTCCGTCGTTTCTTCTTGATCTCGTATCACCGGTCACCGCCCGCACGATGGTGGCACGTCCCACTGACACAGGGGGGCATCAGGGTGCGATGCGGGGGAGCAAAGTATCCCGCAACCGCGGATTCGTGCTTCTTCATACGCCTCTCCACGCCCCGTGACCGGGCCGTCACACTGTCGGTGGGGTGCGGCAGGATGGGCCGGATGAGCGAGGAGAGCGGTGCGGCGGGACAGCTGCCGGAGTACGCGGAGCGGGTGCTCGAGGTCGCGGAGCTGATCCCGCCCGGGCGCGTCATGACCTACGGGGACGTCGCCGAATGGCTCGGTGAGGGCGGCCCGCGCCAGGTCGGCCGCGTGATGGCCCTCTACGGGGGAGCCGTTCCGTGGTGGCGCGTCGTGCGCTCGGACGGCGTGCTGCTGCCCGGCCACGAACTGGACGCCATCGCGCACTACCGCGCGGAGAGCACCCCCCTGCGCGAAGCCTCCCGCACGTCCGAGGGACACATCCCGCGCCTCGACATGAGGCACGCGCGATGGGACGGCGAGGAACGCGCGGAATCTCACACCTGACAGCTCCCGCCATCGCGTCCCCGCACGTCCGGCCTGTGGCCCGTACGGGGGAAACGGGGCGAGAGGGGCACTTCGCCGCCATCGCGTACGTTCGTGAATCGCGGCACACCCGTGCCGCACGGGACCCGGGGGACCCGACGGAAGCCCGGCTTCCGCCACACTCGACGGCGTAGCGTCGACGGCGCGCACCGCCCTCACCCCGCAGCCACCGCCCCGCTCGGACGGCCGGCCGTCTCCCCGTCCCCCCAGCACACCCACCAGGACCAGCGATCCACGTGAGCTCCTCTTCCTCCACCCGGAACCTGTCGCACCGCCAGGTACGACAGGGGACCCCCGGCGCGTACCGACTGGTGCGTACCCCGCCGGCCCCGGTGGACCCCCCTCGTCTGGACGCACGGCAGCGCGCGGTGGTTGACCACGTGCACGGCCCGCTGCTCGTCCTCGCGGGACCGGGCACGGGCAAGACGACCACGCTCGTCGAGGCCGTCGCCGCACGCATCGCCAAAGGCACCGACCCCGAGCGCATTCTGGTCCTCACCTTCAGCCGCAAGGCAGCCGTCGAACTGCGCGACCGTATGGCGCTGCGCATCGGCGCCGCCCACGCACCACAGGCCACCACGTTCCACTCGTTCTGCTACGCCCTCGTCCGTGCCCACCAGGACGCCGGCCTGTTCGCGGAACCCCTGCGCCTGCTGTCCGGACCCGAACAGGACGTCGCCGTACGCGAACTGCTCGCCGGCCAGATCGACCTGGAGCAGGCAGACCTCGCCCACGTCCGCTGGCCCGACGAACTGCGGGCCTGCCTGACCACCCGAGGCTTCGCCGACGAGGTACGCGCCGTCCTCGCCCGCAGCCGCGAACTGGGCCTCGGACCGGCCGCACTCGACGCCTTCGCCCGCCGCATCGGCCGCCCCGACTGGAAGGCCGCCGCCACCTTCCTCGCCGAATACCTCGACGTCCTCGACCTGCACGGCGTCCTCGACTACGCCGAACTCGTCCACCGCGCGGTCCTCCTCGCCCACCGCACCCCCGTCGCCGACGAACTCGCCACGCGCTACGACGCCGTGTTCGTCGACGAATACCAGGACACCGACCCGGCCCAGGTGCGGCTGCTGCACGCCCTCGCCGGCGACGGCCGCACCCTGCTCGCCTTCGGAGACCCCGACCAGTCGATCTACACGTTCCGCGGCGCCGACGTGAACGGCATCCTCGAATTCCCCGACCGGTTCCCCCGCGCCGACAAGAGCCCCGCGCCCGTAGAGGTCCTCACGACGTCCCGCCGCTCCGGAGCACACCTCCTCGACGCCACCCGCCGCATCACCCGGCGCATGCCCCTGACCCGGCTGCCCGCCGACAAGGTCCGCGCCCACCGCGAGCTGACCCCCGCGCGGGACGGCGGCCGCGTCGAGGCCTACACGTACCCGACCTCAGGCACCGAACTCGACAACATCGCGGACATCCTGCGCCGCGGCCACCTCGAGGACGGCATCCCCTGGAACGACATGGCCGTCCTCGTCCGCGCCGGCACCCGCTCCATCCCCGCGATCCGCCGCACCCTCACCGCCGCGGGCGTCCCCCTCGACATCGACGGCGACGACCTGCCCCTGCGCCACGAACCGGCCGTCACGCCCCTGCTGACCGCACTCAGGGCCGTCGCCCTCAGCGTCGCGCAGGACACCCCTGAACCCGACGACGACCAGGACCAGGAACCGCCCGTCTGGCTCGACACCGAGACCGCCCTCACCCTCCTCGCCTCACCTCTCGCCGGCATGGACGCCGCCGACCTGCGCCGCCTCGGCCGCGCCCTGCGCGAGGAGGAACGCGCCGCCGGCAACCACCTGCCGCCGCCCTCCGACGAACTCCTCGCACGCGCCCTGGCCCAGCCCGAACGCCTCACCGCCCACGACCCCGCCCACGCCCGCGGCGCCCAGCGCCTCGGCGCACTGCTGCGCGCGGCCCGCGAAACCCTCACCTCCGGAGGCACCGCCGAGGAAGCCCTCTGGCAGCTGTGGAACGGCACCTCCTGGCCCCAGCGCCTGGAACGCGCCGCCCGCCGCGGCGGCGCCGCAGGACGTAACGCGGACCGCGACCTCGACGCCGTATGCGCCCTCTTCGCGACCGCCTCCCGCGCCGAGGAACGCACCGGAGGCCGCGGCGCCCTCAACTTCCTCGGAGAGGTCGAAGCCCAGGACATCGCCGCCGACACCCTCGCCGGACGCGCCGTACGCCCCGACGCCGTACGCCTCATGACCGCCCACCGCTCCAAGGGCCTCGAATGGCGCCTCGTCGTCGTCGCCGGAGTACAGGAAGGGCTGTGGCCCGACCTGCGCCGCCGCGGCTCCCTCCTCGAAGCCGACCGCATCGGACGCGACGGCCTCGCCGAACCCCTCACCCCTGGAGCGCTCCTCTCCGAAGAGCGCCGCCTGTTCTACGTGGCCACCACGCGCGCGCGTGAACGCCTCGTCGTCACCGCGGTCAAGGCACCCGCCGACGACGGCGACCAGCCGTCCCGCTTCCTCACCGAACTCGGCGTCGACCCGCAGGACGTCACCGGCCGCCCGCGCCGCCCCCTGTCCGTCGCCGCGCTCGTCGCCGAACTGCGCGCCACGACCGTCGACCCCCGCGCCTCCGACACGCTGCGCGACGCCGCCGCCCGGCGCCTCGCCCGCCTCGCCGCCCTCACCGACGACGACGGACGCCCCCTCGTGCCGTCCGCGCACCCCTACCGCTGGTGGGGCATGGACGACCCCACCGAGAGCAAGATCCCCCTGCGCGACCGCGACCAGCCCGTCGTGCTCTCCGGAAGCGCCCTCGACCAGCTCGCCAACACCTGCTCCCTGCAGTGGTTCCTCGGCCGCGAGGTCAAGGCCGACGCCCCCGCCACCGCCGCCCAGGGCTTCGGGAACGTCGTCCACGTCCTCGCCGACGAGGTCGCCTCCGGACGCACCCCGGCCGACCTCGCCGTCCTCATGGAACGCCTCGACTCCGTCTGGGACGCCCTCGCCTTCGACGCCCCCTGGAAGTCGGCCCAGGAGAAGGAGCACGCGCGCGTGGCGCTCGAACGCTTCCTCCGCTGGCACGTCGACTCCAGCCGCGTGCGCACCCCCGTAGCCAGCGAACACGCCTTCGACGTCACCCTCGAAGCGGGCTCGTACGAAGTACGCATCCGTGGCTCCATGGACCGCGTCGAACGCGACACCGAAGGCCGTGCCTACGTAGTCGACTTCAAGACGGGCAAGCAGGCCCCCTCCGCCGCCGACGTCGCCCGCCACCCCCAGCTCGCCGTCTATCAGCTCGCCGTCCGCGAGGGCGCCGTCGACGAACCCTTCGACGGCGAACGCCCCGAACCCGGCGGCGCCGAACTCGTCCAGCTGCGCCAGGGCGCCGCCAAGAAGGACGGCGGCGACACCCTCCCCAAGGTGCAGGCGCAACAGCCTCTCGGCGAACACGGGGAAGGCGAGGGGGAGGGAGCGTGGGTCGGCGACCTCCTCGCCACCGCCGCCGGCAAGGTCCTCGACGAACGCTTCACCCCCACCACCGGACAGCACTGCACCCACTGCGCGTTCCGCGCCGCGTGCAGCGCCCGCCCCGAGGGCAAACACGTCGTCGAGTAGCACGCACCTCCACCGCGCCGGGTGCCCGGCGACGCGCGCATCGACCGCTCCGGACACCGCGTGACGAGTGCCTCCACCGGATCGGGCCGGAGCTGTCAGTGGGGCCGGTTAGCCTCGATGAGGTGACCACACGCCTCACCGACCCCGAGCAGCTCAAGGAGCTCCTCGGGATCCCGTTCACCCCGGAGCAGACGGCCTGCATCACCGCGCCGCCCGCCCCGCAGGTGATCGTGGCCGGAGCCGGCTCCGGCAAGACCACGGTCATGGCCGCCCGCGTCGTATGGCTCGTCGGCACCGGCCAGGTCGCCCCGGAACAGGTCCTCGGCCTCACCTTCACCAACAAGGCCGCCGGCGAACTCGCCGAGCGCGTCCGCAAGGCACTGATCAAGGCAGGCGTCACCGACCCCGACGCCATCGACCCGGACAACCCCCCGGGCGAGCCCGTGATCTCCACGTACCACGCCTTCGCCGGCCGCCTCCTCACCGACCACGGCCTGCGCATCGGCCTCGAACCCACCGCACGCCTCCTCGCCGACGCCACCCGCTTCCAGCTCGCCGCCCGCGTCCTGCGCGAGGCCCCCGGCCCCTACCCGGCCCTCACCCGCTCCTTCGCCGACCTCGTCAGCGACCTCCTCACCCTCGACGGCGAGCTCGCCGAACACCTCGTCCAGCCCGACGAACTGCGCGCCCACGACACCCGCCTCCTGCACACCCTCGAAGGCCGCAAACTCACCAACGCCGACCTGCGCAAGGTCCCCGAGGCCGCCGCCGCCCGCCTCGACCTCACCGGCCTCGTCACCCGGTACCGCGAAGCCAAGCGCGCCCGCGACCTCCTCGACTTCGGCGACCAGATCGCCCTCTCCGCCACCCTCGCCCGCACCCGCCCCGAGGTCGGCGCCATCCTCCGCGACGAGTTCCGCGTCGTCCTCCTCGACGAGTACCAGGACACCTCCGTCGCCCAGCGGATCCTCCTGGCCGGCCTCTTCGGAGCGGGCACCGGCCACCCCGTGACCGCCGTCGGCGACCCCTGTCAGGCGATCTACGGCTGGCGCGGCGCCTCCGTCGCCAACCTCGACGACTTCCCCGAACACTTCGCCGACACCGACGGCCGCCCCGCCACCCGCTTCTCCCTCAGCGAGAACCGCCGCAGCGGCGGCCGCCTCCTCGAACTCGCCAACGGCCTCGCCCAGCCGCTGCGCGCACTCCACGCGGGCGTGGAAGCCCTGCGCCCCGCCCCCGGCGCCGAACTCGACGGGGTCGTCCGCTGCGCCCTCCTGCGCACCCACGCCGAGGAGATCGACTGGCTCGGCGACTCCCTCGCCCACCTCGTACGCACCGGCACCGCCCCCGGCGAGATCGCCGTCCTGTGCCGCACCGCGACCGACTTCGCCGCCATCCAGGGCGCCCTCGTCGCACGCGACATCCCCGTAGAGGTCGTCGGCCTCTCCGGCCTCCTCCACCTCCCCGAGGTCGCCGACCTCGTCGCCGTCTGCGAAGTCCTCCAGGACCCCGGCGCCAACGCCTCACTGGTCCGCCTCCTGACCGGCCCCCGCTGGCGCATCGGCCCCCGCGACCTCGCGCTCCTCGGCCGCCGCGCCCGCCTCCTCGTCGCCCACGCGCGCGGGGGCGACGACGACCCCGACCGCCGCCTCGCCGAAGCCGTCGAGGGGATCGACCCCTCCGAAGTGATATCGCTCGCCGACGCCCTCGACACGTTCCTGGAAACCCCCCTCGACGAACCGGGCGACGACAGGCTGCCCTTCTCACCCGCGGCACGCGTACGCTTCGCGCGCCTCGCCACCGAGCTGCGCGACCTGCGCCGCTCACTCGCCGACCCGCTGATGGACGTACTCCACCGCGTCCTCGCCGTCACCGGCCTCGAAGTCGAACTCGCCGCCTCACCGCACGCCCTGGCCGCCCGCCGCCGCGAAACCCTCTCCAACTTCCTCGACATCGCCGCCTCGTTCGCCGCGAACGACACCTCCGCGACCCTCCTCGCCTTCCTCGGCTTCCTGCGCACCGCCGCCCAATACGAAAAGGGCCTCGACAACGCGCTGCCCGGCGGCGAGAACACCGTGAAGGTGCTCACCGCCCACAAGTCCAAGGGCCTGGAATGGGACGTCGTCGCCGTCCCCGGCCTCGTCACGGGCACGTTCCCCAGCGCCCAGGGCCGCGAGAAATGGACCGCCCAGAGCAAGGTCCTGCCGCACGAACTGCGCGGCGACGCCGCCACACTGCCCGACATCGAAGCGTGGGACTCCAAGGGCATGAAGGCCTTCCACGAAGAGATGAAGGAACACCAGCGCACCGAGGAACTCCGCCTCGGCTACGTCACCTACACCCGCCCCCGCACCCTCCTCCTCGGCTCGGGCCACTGGTGGGGCCCCGCCCAGAAGCGCCCCCGCGGCCCCTCCGACTTCCTCCAGGCGCTGTACGACCACTGCGCCGCCGGACACGGGGAGATCGAGGCCTGGGCCGACGAACCGGAGGAGGACGAGGAGAACCCCGCGCTCCAGGAGGCATCCGCCGAGCACGCGTGGCCGCTCCCGCTCGACGACGAGGCCATGGCGCGCCGCCGCGAGGCCGCGGCCACGGTGCTGGCCCACCTCGAAACCCCGGCCGACGCCGACGCCCACTCCCACGAGATGGGCCACCCGGCCACGTACACCGACCCGGACTGGCCGGCCCCGCCGGACGAAGAGGCCCTCTACGAAGACGAGCCCCCCTACGAAGACGGGCCCGTCTACGGAGGCGAGCCCCTCCACGGGGACGAACCTCTTCATGAAGAGGGCGATTTCGTCAGCTCACCGGAGGACGGCCCCGGACCGGACTGGGACGAGTGGGACGACTGGGACGCGCTGCCCCACGAACGCCCCACGCTCCCGCACCCGACCGGCACCCCCGCGCGCGAGCAGCCCGCTGCCGCTGCCCCGCACAAGGACGCGCACCCGCACCCACATCCGGACGACGCCCGACCCATGCATGGCGCCCCGCACACGCCCACGCACCCCCTGGGCGCCATTCCGCACCCCACCACGCCCCAGGACGCCGACACCCGCCCCCACCCCGACCCGGCACCCACCAGCACCGTCCCGACCGTCCCCCCGGAGCGCCACCGGCCAACTCCGGAGGAGACCCGCACACTCGCCTCCTGGGACCGCGACCTCGACGCCCTCACCGGCGAACTCCTGCGCTCCCGCCAAGCCGTCCGCGACGTCCCCCTCCCCACCACCCTCACCGCCTCCCAGCTCCTGCGCCTCGCCGCCGACCCAGACGGCTTCGCCCAGGACCTGGCCCGCCCCATGCCCCGCCCGCCCCAGCCCGCCGCCCGCCGCGGCACCCGCTTCCACGCCTGGGTCGAATCCCGCTTCGAAGAGCTCCGCCTGCCCATGCTCGACCCCGAAGAGCTCCCCGGCAGCGAGGCCGACATCGCCGACGAACGCGACCTCGAAGCCCTCAAGGAAGCCTTCGACAGCACGCCCTACGCCCACCGCACCCCCCACCGCGTCGAAACGCCCTTCCAGCTCGCCATCGCCGGCCGCGTCATCCGCGGCCGCATCGACGCCGTCTACAAAGAAGGCGAGGGCGACCACACCACGTACGAGATCGTCGACTGGAAGACCACCCGCGGCCGCACCGCCGACCCCCTCCAGCTAGCCGTCTACCGACTCGCCTGGGCCGAGCAGCACGGCCTCGCGCCCGAGGCCGTCAAGGCGACGTTCGTCTACGTACGCGACGGCGAAACCGTCACCCCCCGCGACCTCCCCGGACGCGCGGAACTGGAACGCCTCCTCCTCGAAGACCCCACCCCCGGCCCCGGCGACCGCAGAGCACCGGAACCACCGCACGAGCACGCCCCGGCGGACGGATAGGCTCGGGACCATGAGCAAGCCCGTTGACAACGCCGTCAGCACCGTCCGTGCGTACATCGAGACCCACCACGACGCGTTCCTCCAGGACCTCGCCGAGTGGCTCCGAATCCCGTCCGTGTCGGCCCAGCCCGACCACGCACCCGACGTACGCCGCAGCGCCGACTGGCTCGCCGCGAAACTCCGGGAGACCGGCTTCCCGACCACCGAGGTCTGGGAGACACCCGGCGCCCCCGCCGTCTTCGCCGACTGGCCCTCCGACGACCCGCACGCCCCCACCGTCCTCGTCTACGGGCACCACGACGTCCAGCCCGCGGCCCGCGAGGACGGCTGGAACACCGACCCCTTCGAACCCGTCGTCATCGGAAACCGCCTCCACGCGCGCGGAGCAGCCGACGACAAGGGACAGGTGTTCTTCCACACACTCGGCGTCCGCGCCCACCTCGCCGCCACCGGCCGCACCACCCCCGCCGTCCACCTCAAGCTCCTCGTGGAGGGCGAAGAGGAATCCGGCTCCCCCCACTTCCGCGCCCTCGTCGAGCAGCACAGGGACCGCCTCACCGCAGACGCCGTGATCGTCTCCGACACCGGCATGTGGTCCGAGGACACCCCCACCGTCTGCACCGGAATGCGCGGCCTCGCCGACTGCGAGATCGAACTCCACGGCCCCGACCAGGACATCCACTCCGGATCCTTCGGCGGCGCCGTACCCAACCCCGCCACCGCCGCCGCCCGCCTCGTCGCAGCCCTCCACGACGACCGCGCGCGCGTGGCCGTCCCCGGCTTCTACGACGGCATCACCCCCCTCACCGACCGCGAACGGGAACTCTTCGCCGAACTCCCCTTCGACGAAGCCCAATGGCTGCGCACCGCCAAGTCGCACGCCACCCACGGAGAGGCCGGTCACACCACCCTCGAACGGATCTGGGCCCGCCCCACCGCCGAGGTCAACGGCATCGGAGGCGGCTACCAAGGCCCCGGCGGCAAAACCATCGTCCCCTCCTCAGCCACGCTGAAGCTGTCCTTCCGCCTCGTCGCCGGACAGGACCCCGACCACGTGGAAAAGGCCGTCACCGACTGGGTCGCCGGGCAGCTCCCCGCCGGCATCCGCCACACCATCACCTTCGGCGCCGCCACCCGCCCCTGCCTCACCCCCCTCGACCACCCCGCCCTCCAGTCCGTCGTCCGCGCCATGAACCTCGCCTTCGACCAGAAGATCCGCTTCACGCGCGAAGGAGGCTCCGGCCCCGCCGCCGACCTCCAGGACGTCCTCGACGCACCCGTCCTCTTCCTCGGCATCTCCGTCCCCTCCGACGGCTGGCACGCACCCAACGAGAAAGTCGAACTCGACCTCCTCAAAAAGGGCGTCGAAACAGCCGCCCACCTGTGGGGCGACCTCGCGGAGAACTGGCGCGATGCACACTGAGCCACCCCACCCGCCACACCCCGCACCCGCCCAGCCGAACCGTCCCGCCGAAACACCCATTCCATCGGGGGAGTTGGAAGCACCCGTGACCACCTGGACCGACCGCACAGCCGACCGTCCGCTCTCGCTCTCCGCACCCAGCGGCATCGACCGCGCCGCACACCACCGCCTCGACGAGGCCTGGCTCGCCGCGGCCTGGAGCCACCCCACCACCCGCGTCTTCGTGGTCTCCGGCGGACAGGTCCTCATCGACGAGACGCCGGACGGCGCCACCGAACTGGTCATGACCCCGTCCTTCGAAGCGCCCCTCACCGAAGCCCACCGCTACTTCCTGGGCACCGACGACGACGGCGTCAGCTACTTCGCCCTCCAGAAGGACACCCTCCCCGGCCGCATCGACCAGTCCGCGCGCCCAGCCGGCCTGCGGGAAGCCGGACTCCTCCTGTCCCCCAGGGACGCCGGCCTCATGGTGCACGCCGTCGCCCTCGAGAACTGGCAGCGACTGCACCGCTTCTGCTCCCGCTGCGGCGAACGCACCGTCATCGCCGCCGCGGGCCACATCCGCCGCTGCCAGGCCTGCGGAGCCGAGCACTACCCCCGCACCGACCCCGCGGTGATCATGCTCGTCACGGACGACGAGGACCGCGCACTCCTCGGCCGCCAGGTCCACTGGCCCGAAGGCCGCTTCTCCACCCTCGCCGGCTTCGTCGAACCCGGAGAGTCCATCGAGCAGTCCGTACGCCGCGAAGTCTTCGAAGAAGCCGGAGTCGTCGTCGGCCCCGACGTCGAATACGTCGCCAGCCAGCCCTGGCCGTTCCCCTCCAGCCTCATGCTCGGCTTCATGGCCCGCGCCACCTCGTCCGAGATCAACGTCGACGGCGAAGAAATCCACGAAGCCCGCTGGTTCTCCCGCGAGGACCTGCGCGCCGCATTCGAGTCCGGAGAGGTCATGCCCCCCTACGGAATCTCGATCGCGGCCCGCCTCATCGAACTCTGGTACGGCAAGCCCCTCCCCAAGCCCGGCGACGCCGTATAGCCCCGCCCTGATCTGATCCGACTGGCCTGACCGGGCGCCCAACCCCGGTCAGGCCGGGCAGGGCATCCGCCTGGACGGGCCGCACGACCGGCTGAACAGGATTACCGAGCCCCAAGGACACGAACGCGTCAACGCGAAGTGACCAGGAATGCAGAAGACCCCCGCCGAAGCAGGGGCCACTCTGTACGTACGGAGCGATCAGGAGGCGGTGCCGAGCGCCTGCTTGACCTGCGCCAGGCTCGGGTTCGTCATGATGACCTCGGCCCCACCGCTCACGGGGACAACCTGAACGGTCGGAACCGTCTGGTTTCCGCCGTTCGCCCTCTCGACGAACGCCGCCGAATCCGGGTCGTGCTCGATGTTGACCTCGTTGTACTCGATGCCCTCGCGGTCCATCTGGCCCTTCAGCCGACGGCAGTAGCCGCACCACGTCGTGCTGTACATCGTCACAGTCCCCGGCATGTTCCTCATGCTCCTTCACGGCTCGGAATGCTTGTTCGCACTGAGTCGAACGTAAGCGACCCGGCCACCATTCCCGACCCCATTGAGCCTCCGCCACCGCCCGCGCATGACGCCCATCACACCCACAGACGTGACGCGCACCGCATTAATACGACTGCACCCGCCCCCTGTGGACAACGCGACGCACCCGCCCCCACCGACCTGGCAGCATGGCGGGGTGACAGCAGCAACGCACTCCACCCTCTTCCCGCAGGTTCCGGACACGGCCGACGCGGTGCTCGACGGGCTCGACCCCGAACAGCGCGCCGTCGCCACCGCCCTGCACGGACCGGTGTGCGTCCTCGCCGGCGCGGGCACAGGCAAGACCCGCGCCATCACCCACCGCATCGCCTACGGCGTCCGCTCGGGCATCCTCCAGCCCAACAGCATCCTCGCCGTCACCTTCACCAACCGCGCAGCAGGCGAAATGCGCGGACGCCTCCGTCACCTCGGCGCCGGCGGAGTCCAGGCCCGCACCTTCCACGCCGCGGCCCTGCGCCAACTCCAGTTCTTCTGGCCCAAAGCAGTCGGCGGCGAGCTGCCGCGCATCGTCGACCGCAAGATCCAACTCGTCGCCGACGCGGCCGCCGCCTGCCGCATCCGCCTCGAGCGCGGCGAGCTCCGCGACGTCACGGCCGAAATCGAGTGGTCCAAAGTCACCCAGACCGTCCCCGCCGACTACGCCGCAGCAGCCGCCAAAACCGGACGCCTCACCCCCCGCAACAACGCCGAGACCGCCCAGATCTACGCGGCCTACGAAACGCTCAAGCGCGACCGCGCCCTCATCGACTTCGAAGACGTACTCCTGCTCACCGTCGGCATCCTCCAGGACCGCCACGACATCGCCGAACAGGTCCGCTCCCAGTACCAGCACTTCGTGGTCGACGAATACCAGGACGTCAGCCCCCTCCAACAGCGACTCCTCGAACTCTGGCTCGGCGACCGCGACAACCTCTGCGTCGTCGGCGACGCCAGCCAGACCATCTACTCCTTCACCGGCGCCACCCCCGACCACCTCCTCAACTTCCGCACCCGCCACCCCGGCGCCACCGTCGTCAAACTCGTCCGCGACTACCGCTCCACCCCCCAGGTCGTCCACCTCGCCAACACCCTCCTCTCCCACGCCCGAGGCCGCGCCGCCGAACACCGCCTCGAACTCATCTCCCAGCGGGACCGAGGACCAGAACCCGCCTACACGGACTACGCCGACGAACCGACCGAAGCCGAAGGCACCGCCCGCCGCATCCGCGCCCTCATCGACAACGGCGTCTCCGCCGGCGAAATCGCCATCCTGTTCCGCACCAACGGACAGTCCGAGATCTACGAGCAAGCCCTCGCCGACGCCGGCATCCCCTACCAGCTCCGCGGCGCAGAACGCTTCTTCGAACGCGCGGAAGTACGCAAAGCCGGCCACGCCCTCCGCAGCGCCGCCCGCTTCGGAAACAACGACTCCCTCCTCGACGACGCCGTCGACCTGCCCTCCCAGGTCCGCGCCGTCCTCTCCGGCGAAGGCTGGACCAGCCAACCCCCCGACGGCTCCGGAGCCGTCCGCGAACGCTGGGAATCCCTCGCCGCCCTCGTACGCCTCGCCGAGGACTTCGCCCGCGCCAAACCCACCGCCACCCTCACCGACCTCGTCACCGAACTCGACGAACGCGCCGCCGCCCAGCACGCACCAACCGTCGAAGGCGTCACCCTCGCCTCCCTGCACGCCGCCAAGGGCCTCGAATGGGACGCCGTCTTCCTCGTCGGCCTCGCCGAAGGCATGATGCCGATCACGTACGCCAAGACCGACGAACAGATCGAGGAAGAACGCCGCCTCCTCTACGTCGGCGTCACCCGGGCCCGCCACCACCTCAGCCTGTCCTGGGCCCTCTCCCGCTCACCCGGCGGCCGCCCCAACCGCCGCCCCAGCCGCTTCCTCGACGGCATCCGGCCAGGCACCTCAGGAGCCACGGCCCGCAACACGAGCACCGGACAAGGCGGCATCGAACACGGCACACCGACGACGCCCCGCACCACCACCGGACCCGTCCGACGCCGCACCGCCCGAACCGTCGCCCGCTGCCACGTCTGCGGACGCACCCTCACCGACGCCGGCGAGATGAAACTCATGCGCTGCGAGGACTGCCCCTCCGACATGGACGAGGGCCTCTACGAGCGACTCCACGACTGGCGCGCCGACCAGGCACAACAGCTCGGACAGCCCGCCTTCTGCGTCTTCACCGACAAGACCCTCGTCGCCATCGCCGAAGCCATGCCCGAAGACGCGGCCCAACTCGCCCGCATCCCCGGCGTCGGCATGCGCAAGCTCAACCGGTTCGGCACCGACGTGCTCACCATCTGCGCAGGTGGGGCCCCGGATGCGGGCGTTGGAGGAGTCGACGAGGACGACTGATGCAAACTCGTCGAAAAAATAGTTTGCGCATGCCCCAGCAATCCCCATAGGTTCTTAAGCACGGGAACAGCGCCTCTTCTCCGAGGCACTGGTTCCGTGCTGTACTAAAGCCGTCGGACCGGTTCACACCGGTCCCAGAGACGCCGAGAGGAGGCGAATTCCAGTGATCAGCATCAACGCCAGCTTCATCAGCACCGCCAAAATGACCGATCGCTCGGTCGTCGCTTCCTGCCTGCTCGGTTTCTCGAACCTGGGCACCGGTGCGTCCGGCGTTCCCGCCGCCCGTCCGGAGTCCTTCCTGTCTCTCGCCGACCTTCCCGTCCGCGAGAGCAATGAGCGACCGACCAAGGCACCGGAAGCAGTAGCAACGGCACAGGCTCAGGCCTATGCCTTTGCGGCGGCCGGTGCCGGATCCCGGAAGCAGACGACGCACCACCACACGATGTGGGCCTTCCGTGGGCTCGAACCCTGGAGTGATCCAGCCTGATCTTCGATCAGGCCGGCGCCTTCAGGGCCGCGGAACCCCACCCGGGATCCGCGGCCCTTCTGTTTTGCCCGCACGGGACAACAGAACGAAGGGGCCTCGGGACAAGAAAAGACCCGGTACCACCGCCATCCGGCCCACAGGCCGGAACGACCAGACGAGGAAGACAACACCGTGCAACTCGAAGCGCACGCCCCGTCAGTACCGCCTTCAGACACTCTCCCCCCGCCCGGTCTCACGGAGGACTCCACCTTGAACCCCCTGACTACGCTCACCGCGCTCGACGACGCCATCGAGAACCTCGGCGCACCCGTCCCCTGCCGTGCCTACGACCCCGAGGTCTTCTTCGCGGAGTCGCCGGCGGATGTCGAGTACGCCAAGTCCCTCTGCCGCACCTGCCCGCTCGTCGAGGCCTGCCTCGCCGGCGCCAAGGAGCGGCGTGAGCCCTGGGGCGTCTGGGGTGGCGAGCTGTTCGTCCAGGGCGTCGTCGTAGCTCGGAAGCGGCCCCGTGGCCGCCCGCGCAAGAACCCGGTCGCGGCATGAACGCACGAGGAACGATCGACCGCCCCCTGACGCACGACCCCCAGAAGCAGGCCCCGATGAAGCCGTCCACCAGCGAGCCCACCGGCTCTGCGACCCCAGACTTCACCACCACCGACGCGAACGACTCGCGCCAGAACAGGACCCGAGAGATGCAACTCATCCCAGAAGCGCTGGCTCGTGCGCATATGCACGAGCAGCTGCGCTCTGCCGAGGCCGAACGCCGCGCACTGCGCCTGGCAACGGCCCGCCGGATGCAGCGCCGCGCCGAGCGCGCATCACTGCGCGCCCGCCGCGCGCTCGCCATGGCGGTCATGCAGTGACCCACCCCGCGGGGGCCGATCCACAACGGACCGGCCCCCGCGGTGCGTTGCGCCACACCCTCGGAAGACGGAGATATCGTCACCACGTGACGTCTCATCCTGACGGCGACTCAGCGCAGCGACCCGAGCCCGAACCCGGCACCATCGTGTGCGCCCTCTGTGGCACCACCGCCCAGGGCACCCCGCCGACCTGGACCTACTCAGTGGAGAACGGGACCGGCCGACACTACTGCGACCGCTGCGCCCGAGAGAACTTGCGGGCTATTGAGGGGCGGCTCGATTCGGAGTGGTGGTGAGCTTCGGGAGGACATTCCTTGGGGGGCTTCCCTCCCCCCGCCCTCTCCCCACCCCACCCACCCCCAATTCTTGATCACGCCTCAGCAGCCGAGACGCCCTCGGTTGTTCCCGCGCTCGCGGCTGCTTCCGCGGTTATGTCTTCGATCGTGCTGACGGCCGTGCCTTCGACGGCGTCGTCGGTTGTGCTGCCGGCCGCGCCCTCGATCGTGCCGTGAGCCGTGGCGCCTGCCGTCTCGTCGACCGGCTCCTCGTCCGCCGCCAGAAAACCCGGTAGCCACCTCTCCAGTTCGTCCCGCAGCCGTACTGTCGCGCCGAGTTGGCACAGGACTCCTATGGTGCTGAGGGTCACGCGATGTATCAGGAGGTAGGAGGGCGGCAGGTTCAGCTGCTTGCCGAGCTGGTGGGCGGGGGAGCGGAGGTCGGCTATGCGTGCGGCCTGGCTGCGCATCCAGCCGCGGGTGAAGGTGAACTCGTCGACCAGGGCCGGCTCGATGATCGGCAGCAGGTAATCGAGCACGGCGTCGGGTTCGAGGTCGATCGTCTCCTTGACGAATCCCTCTGTGCGCAGCAGTTCGTAGACCGCTTCCGCGTTGCCCGCCAGGGTCATACGCAGTGAGGTGCCGATGGTTTCGGGGAGGCCGCCGGGGAGCCGGTCCACGGTGCCGAAGTCGAGGACCCCCAGTCGCCAGCCGTTCTTCTCGTCGGGCAGCAGCCGGAAGTTTCCCGGGTGTGGATCGGCGTGGAGCAGGCTGGTGCGGGCCGGGCCCGAGAACAGGAAGCGGGCGAGGAGCTGTCCTGCCCGGTCCCGTTCCTCGTCGGTGCCGTCGGTGATCACCTCGGAGAGCGGTGTTCCGTCTATCCATTCGGTGATGAGGACCTGGTCGCACTGGTGCACCACGTCGGGTACGTGCACATCGGGATCGTCGGCGAACTCTTCCGCGCAGGCCCGCTGGGCCTGTGCCTCCAACCCGTAGTCGAGTTCCTCGGACACCCGGTCGCGTAGTTCCGTGATCAGCGGCTTGATGTCCATGCCGGGGATCAGGGGGCCGAGGAGGCGGGCGAAGCGGCCGAGTTGGTTCAGGTCGGAGAGCAGGGCCTCGCCGGCTCCCGGGTACTGCACCTTGACGGCGACCTCGCGGCCGTCGTGCCATATGGCGCGGTGGACCTGACCTATCGATGCGGCTGCCGCGGGCTTGTCCTCGAACTTCAGGAAGTTCTCCAGCCAGTCGTCGCCGAGCCGTTCCGCGAGGACGGCGTGGACCGTCCTGGTGGGCATCGGGGGCGCGGCTTCCTGGAGTTTGGTCAGCGCGGCGCGGTACGGGCCCGCGACCTCCTCGGGGAGGGCAGATTCGAAGACGGACATGGCCTGCCCGAACTTCATGGCTCCGCCCTTGAGCTCACCGAGAACCTTGAAGAGCTGGTCGGCCGTGCGCTGTTGCAGTTCCCGCCCGACGATCTCGGCCGACTTCCCGCCGATGCGTTTGCCGAGGCCCCAGGTCGCGCGCCCGGCGAAGCCGAGTGGCAGCGCGGCCAGTTTGGCGGTACGGGTTACCGCCTTCCGGGGAAGATCAGACATGCGCCCCTCCAAGTCCCAGCCTGCCGTGCCGCCAGTGGCGGTTACCCGGTCATTGTGTCGTGCTGCTCTCCACCCTCGGAGGTCTGCTCCCCCTTACTTCTCCCACCTGCTCCGCATGAGCAGTCCGGATGCGCCCATACCGGGCGGGCATGCCAGTCGAGTCCGGGAGCCGACGCCTCCCAGCGCGCGCCGGTGCTGGACGGCAGTTCGCCGTCGAGGAAGGCGAGTGCGTGTGCTGCCGTGAGTCCGGCGACGGCCGTGGCGAGCGCCAGGTCGCATGCGGGTACCTGGAGTTGACGTCCGGAACGCCATTGGGCGAGCAGTCGGGGCCAGGTCGGGTCGCGGTCCGTGCGGTCCAGCGAGAGGCAGCCGGCGCAGGCGGTGCCGCCGGGCAGTACCAAGGGGCCCACGACTCCGGTGGCCTCGACCACTCCGGCGTAGAGGTGGGGCGTGCCCGAGGTGATGAGTTCTTCGGCGGCGTGAGGGTCGGGAGTGTGGGCGGACAGACCGTCGCGCGGGGCGATGATCACGAGGGAGAGAGCTGGTTCCTCGGCCGGGGGCAGGGCTTGGCTCTCTGAGGGGGATGGGGGCTGGGCTTGGGATGGGGGTGGGCCGGAGCGGCGGTCGGGGCGGGGTGGGCGGTCGGGCGCGGCCTTGCGTACGGCTCGGTACGCGGCCGTGTCGCGGCGTTCTCCGACGGATTCGACGGGGAGTCCGCCCGGGGCGACGTCCCACGGTTCGACGCAGCCTCCGTCGCGCACGTCGACGTGGCCGACGCCGGCGGCGGACAGGACGGACGCGATGACGGTCCCGACGCGGCCGGTTCCCCGGACCTGGATCCGCATGCTGCGGCGGGCCGCCAACTTCCTTGCCCCCGCAGCTGGTTCTGGGGACAGGACAGTGAGGGCCGCGAGGTCGGGGCGGAGTCGGTCGAGGACTCCTTGACGCTTGCGGAGCAAGTCGAATGCCGGGCCGCCGCCGGTGGCGTCGTCGAGCAGTCCGGCTCTGGTCAGCCGATGGAGCAGGGCGTCGACATGACCGTCGGGCAGCCCCATCCGGCGGCCTTCGTCGCGCAGAAGGGCCACGCCGCGGGTTCCGTCGAGGAGGGTGAGGAAGGTGCCGGTCGCGGTGTCGACCGGGCCGAGTACGACGGCGTGAGCGGGTGCCACGCCGAACTGGACGGTATTGAGGTCGCGCCAGCCGCGTCGCAGCGCCGGCTTCAGGATCGGATGCATGGCTGTTGGATGCATGACTGTCGGCGGTGAAGTGCCCATCTGTTCCCCCGTGATGTGCCTGTGTTCTCGCTCTGGTGGTCAAGTTGATGAGGTTGGTGAACCTGGTGAAGTTGGTGACGTGACCGTGGTCCGGAATTCGGGTGGTGTCTCGGTCGATTGCCAGGATGCACGGCGGGGGGAATCCGCGTGAAAAGTTATCCACAGGTGGTGGGTGTTAGTCGTATAAATCGCGCGGCAGGGGCGCGGGGCCGCACCGAAGACTCCCGGAGGCGGGACTTCCCCTATGTGCAGCGGGTAACGTCGAGGCGTGCCCGCCGACCCACTGCACCGTGCCACGAACACGCAGCGCAGCACGACCAGCCCGCCGCCGAGCGGCCCGAGGGCGAGCGCGGTAGAGGTCCGCAGAAGCGCCCGGCGTCGCCGGACGGTCTCCGCGTATCGCGAGGGTGACCGGACCGTCGTCCTCATTCCGGCTCGCATGTCGGAGGCCGAGGAGAAGCGCTGGGTCAACGTCATGCTCGACAAGTTGGCCGCGCAGGAGAGCAAGCGGGTCTTGGGGGACGCGGAGCTCGCCGAGCGGGCGGAGCGGCTGTCCGAGCAGTGTTTCGAAGGCCGGGCCCGCCCCACGTCCGTGCGCTGGGTGACGAATCAGAACACGCGTTGGGGGTCGTGCACGCCGTCCGAGGGCAGCATCCGGCTGTCGCACCGGCTGCAGGGAATGCCGGAGTACGTCGTCGACTACGTACTCGTACACGAGTTGGCGCATCTGCTCGTGCCGGGGCACGGGCCGCGGTTCTGGCGTCTCCTTGAGGCGTATCCGCGCACGGAGCGGGCGCGGGGCTATCTCGAGGGTGTCGTCGCGGCCGACCGTCTGCCGCACCTGCCGGCCGCTCGCGAAGAGTGACCGCAGAGGAATGACGGCAGAGGAATGACCGCAGAGGAGTGAACGTCCAGGGCCTGACCGCCCATCGCGTCTTTCGCTGATTCCGCCCGCCACGTGCCCGTTGTGTACCAGGGCTGTACCGGCTGCCGCCGCTGTCAGCGTTAGCGGTTAGCCTGACGCGACGTATTCACCTTCGGGATGGGGGACGGTCGTTACGTATGGCCAGGGAATTCCAACGCGGCCACAAGGCCAGGATCAGTGACCTCACCGCGGGCACGGATCTGTACGTAGGCGTGCAGATCACGGGGCCCGGGCTGACCTTCGACATCAGCTGCTTCGGTCTCGATGCCGACGAACGGCTCACGGACGACCGGTATTTCGTCTTCTTCAACCAGCCGAAATCGCCCGAGGAGTCGATTCAGCTTCTCGGTGCGCAGGCCGGCGACAGCGAGTCCTTCCGCGTCACTCTCGACCGGATCCCGGCGAACATCCAGAAGCTCTCGTTCACCGCGACGATCGACGGTGCGGGGCAGATGTCGCAGATCGCCCCCGGATACGTACGGATCGTCGCGGGCGGTGAAGAGGTCGCCCGCTATTCGTTCAACGGCACGGAGTTCTCGACCGAACGTGCTGTCATGCTGGGCGACTTCTACCTGAAGGACGTCTGGCGGTTCGCGGCCGTCGGGCAGGGGTTCGACGGTGGACTCGACGCGCTGCTGAAGAACTTCGGCGGTGAGGTCGCCGAGGAGGAGCCCGCCGCCGCGCCGCCGCAGCAGCAGTCCGGTGCGCCGTCGTTCGCGCCGCCCGCGCAGGCCACGCCACCTGCGTTCGGCGCGCCCGCGACGCCCGCGCCCGCCCAGCAGGGCTACGCGCCGCCGCAGGGAGCCACGCCGCCGCCCGCTCCCGCCCCCACTCCGCCGTCGGTGCACGCCGCGCCGACGATCATCGCGCCGCTGGCCACACCGCCCGGCACCATGCAGCCGCCGGCCGCGCCCAGCCCGCACGCGCCGCCCATCGGACAGGTGCCCGGGCAGACCGCGCCCCCGCCCCCGGGCTACGGTCAGCCGACCGCGCCTCCCGGCTACGGGCAGCAGCCCCAGGCACCGACCCCACCCCCGGGCTACGGTCAGCCGGCCCCGCCTCCCGGCTACGGGCAGCAGCCGCCCGGTCAGTTCCCCGGCCAGCAGGGCGCTCCGTCGCCGTACGGGGCACCTCAGGGTGTGCCGCAGGGCGGAGGTGCTCCCGGTGTTGCCGCCGCGCTCTCGGCGTTCCGCGAGGCGCCCACCGGTCAGCGGTGGACTTTGCAGAACAAGAAGCTGATCCGCGTCGACCTCGGCGCCGGCGACCAGCCGGTGCTCGCCCGTCAGGGCAGCATGGTGCTCTACCAGGGCAAGGTCGAGTTCAGCTATAAGGGCGCGGGCTTCGCCGGCCGGATCGTGGGCAACGCGACCGGCCAGGAGATGCAGCTGATGCGCTGCACCGGCCGTGGCCAGGTCTTCCTCGCGGATGAGGCCACGCATCTGCACCCCATCGAGCTCCAGGGCGACGCGATCTGCGTATCCGCGGAGAACGTGCTGGCGTTCGACGAGAGCCTCCAGCACGAGGTGCGCCGGATCGAGGGGCACGGTATTCCCGGCGGCGCCCTGTTCGTCATGCAGTTCCAGGGCACGGGCACGGTCGTCGTCAAGACGCACGGCACGCCCGTCGTGCTGCCCGTGACGCCGACGACGTTCGCCGACTGCAACGCGGTCGTCGCCTGGTCGGCCGCCGCGCAGGCGATCGTGTCCAGCCAGGTGCGCATGCGCTACAACGCCTACCCGGGACACAGCGGGGAGAGCGTGAACCTCCAGTTCCGGGGTGCGCCAGGGAACTTCATCGTCGTCCAGCCGTTCGAGGTCTGAGGGAGCCCGTCATGAACCAGCCGCTCGCGGGCTACGCCCCGACCCCGGTAGCCGCCCGCATGGAGAACCACGGCGCCAACATGCTCAAGGTCGCCATGCAGACCGGCAACGACCTCCTCGCGCGCGTGGGCTCGATGGTCGCCTACGAAGGGTTCGTCCAGTACGAGCCCAACCCGCCCGCCGTCCGCCAGATCGCCCGCGACTGGATCACCGGCGAGGGCGCGCCCCTGATGAAGGCCACCGGAGACGGCATCCTCTACCTCGCCGACTACGGAGCCGAGATCGTCGTCATCAACCTCGGCGGCGAATCGATCTCGGTGAACGGCACGAACCTGCTCGCCTTCGACGCGCACCTGCAGTGGGGCGTCGAGCGCGTCAAGGGCCTCGCCAAGTTCGCCGGCCAGGGCCTGTGGAACATCAAGATCTCCGGGCAGGGCTATGTCGCCCTCACGTCCCGGGGCACCCCCATCGTCGTCGACTGCGGCCGCGGCGAGGACGAGACGTACGTCGACCCGGACGCGCTGATCGCCTGGTCCCCGAACCTCAAGGTGAAGGGCAAGCGCAGCTTCAAGGCCGGCTCGCTCATCGGGCGCGGCAGCGGCGAGGCCTACCAGATGGGCTTCTCCGGGGAAGGCATCGTCGTCGTACAGCCCAGTGAGGACAGCACCGACCGCCTCCGAGTCCGGGGCTGAGGGGGAACGGAACACCATGCAGAGCCCGCTTTTCGCGCACTCCGAGCAGCAGACTCAGGAGCGCTACGCCGTTCAGAACCCGCAGATGCTGCGGGTCACCCTGGAAGGCCACGACGACATCCTCGCCCGCAAGGGCGCCATGGTCGCCTACCAGGGGCTTGTCGAGTTCGACGGCGAGATCCAGACCTCCGGTCAGCGGCGCGCCCGCGCCAACACCGGTGAGGGCCTCGACCTGATGCGCTGCCACGGGCAGGGCACCGTCTATCTCGCCAACCTCGCCCAGTACATCCACGTGGTGGAGGTCGAGCAGGACGGTCTGACCGTGGACAGCAGTTACGTCCTCGCGCTCGACTCCTCGCTCAGCTACCAGGTCGTCGCCGTTGACAGCCAGTACGGCATCTCCGGCTCCGGCAAGTACCAGCTCAACATCACCGGGCGCGGCAAGGTCGCCCTGATGACGTCGGGGCAGCCGCTGATGCTCCAGGTCACCCCGGACCGTTACGTCAACGCCGACGCGGACGCGATCGTCGCCTGGTCCAACGGCCTGCGCGTGCAGATGCAGGCCCAGACGCACTCCTCCGGAGTGTGGCGGCGCCGCGGCAACACAGGTGAGGGCTGGGAGCTCAGCTTCATGGGCCAGGGCTACGCCCTGGTGCAGCCCAGCGAGCTGCTGCCCCCGCAGAACGCGGTGATCGGCCAGGGCCTCGGCGCCCAGTACGGCATGGGCCAGCAGGGCGCCCGCGGCCAGAACCAGGGCAACGTCTGGAGCTGACCCGAAGGACGACCATGAGGCATGTGTAAGGGGCGGCCACCACGGTGGCCGCCCCTTACACATGCCCGCTCACAGTCGGGCGCGCGTCGCCTCCACCAGGCGCACGACGGACTCGTCCGCCACGCCCGCGACCTGGTCGTACGGGAACCAGCGCAGATCGAGCGACTCGTCACTGATGGCGGCCACCGCGTCGGCGGGAGCGAGAGCCGCGTACTGCGTGTCGAGATGTCGCGTGCACGGTCCCGGGATGGGATGCCGGTCGAGCCGCACGGGGCCGCCCGGCAGGAGCGTGAGCCCAGGGATGCCGGACTCCTCGGTCGCCTCCCGCAGCGCGGCGTCGGCGAGCGTCAGGTCACCCGGCTCGCAGTGGCCGCCCATCTGCAGCCACATCTTGAGCTTCTTGTGCAGCGTCAGCAGCACCCGCCCGCGGGACGGGTCGACGACCAGCGCGCTCGCCGTCAGATGCCCGTCCGTGCAGGCCTTCCACATGCCGTCCTCGGGATGGGCCGAAAGGTGGTCCAGGTACGCCTGGCGCAGCTCCGGCTGGCCCTCGTAGGCCTTCAGTACGAGGACCGCGTCGTCGTGCAGCGTCACTTGCCCTCGTCGTCCTCGGAGTCGCCCCTGGGACCGTCCGCGGGACCGTCGCCCTTGGAGTCGTCCTCCTTGGAGAGGTTCGGCTTGTCCAGGCCGCCGCGCGCCGCCTCGCCGAGCATCTTGTCGATCTCGGAGAAGTCCAGCTGCTCGCGGTGCACGAAGCCGTCCGGGTCGTCGAGGTCCGAGGCCGTCGGCAGCATGTCCGGGTGCGCCCACAGACCGTCGCGCCCGTCCACACCACGCGCGTCCGTCAGCGAGGCCCACAGCCGCGAGGCGTCCCGCAGACGGCGCGGACGCAGCTCCAGGCCGATCAGCGTGGCGAACGTCTGCTCCGCGGGGCCACCGGTCGCCCGGCGGCGGCGCAGCGTCTCACGGAGCGCGTCGGCCGACGACAGGCGCGGCTTCGCGGCCGCGTGGACCACGGCGTCGACCCAGCCCTCGACGAGCGCGAGAGCGGTCTCCAGGCGGGCTAGGGCGGCCTTCTGCTCCGGAGTGTCCTCCGGCTGGAACATGCCCTGCTGAAGAGCCTCCTGCAGCTGCTCCGGGTTCTGCGGGTCGAGCTGGCCGACCGCGTCCTCCAGCTTCGCCGTGTCGACCTTGATGCCGCGCGCGTACCCCTCGACCGCGCCGAACAGGTGCGAGCGCAGCCACGGCACGTGCGAGAAGAGCCGCTGGTGGGCGGCCTCGCGCAGCGCCAGGTAGAGCCGCACCTCCTCCTTGGGGATGCCGAGGTCCTTGCCGAACGCCTCGATGTTCACCGGCAGGAGCGCCGCCTTGCCGGCCGGGCCGAGCGGCAGACCGATGTCGGTCGAGCCGACGACCTCGCCCGCGAGGACGCCCACGGCCTGCCCGATCTGCGAGCCGAACATGGCGCCGCCCATGGAGCGCATCATCCCGATGAGCGGGCCGGCCATGGCCTGCATCTCCTCGGGAAGGACGTCGCCCATGGCCAGGCCGACACGCTCGGCGACCGGGTCGACGAGTTCCTTCCACACCGGGAGGGTCGCCTCGACCCACTCGGCGCGGCTCCACGCCACCGCGGACCCGGCGCCCGACGGCAGCGACGTCGCGTCGTCGAGCCACAGGTCGGCGAGGCGCACGGCCTCTTCGACCTGCGAGCGCTCGGCGGGGCCGACACTCGCGTCCTTGGTGCCGTCGGCGGTGCCCTGGGAGACCGTCTGACGGGCGATGTCCTTGGCCATCTCCCAGTTCACCGGGCCGCCCTCGTACGAGAGCATCTGGCCGAGCTGCTGGAAGGCGGCTCCCAGGTCGTTGGGGTTCAGGGAACCGAACATCGCAGCGAACGGGTTGTCCCCGCCGCCCGCGCCGGGCAGTCCTCCGAAACCGAAGGGGTTGGCAGGGCCCTGACCGCCACCGCCCTGCTGATCCTTCTTCTTGCCCTCGTCGCCGTCGTCCGGCTCCTCCGGCGGAAGGCCGAATCCGAATGGGGTGTCACTCACGGGATTCCTCGGCTGGTAAGGCCACCGGTTCTGTCCCGGCGGCGTTTGCCCGACTACACACCCAGCGTAGACACCGTGGCGCGATCGGGCCTCGGTGCTCCGCCGACTCATGGCCTGCGGCAGGATGGATGCCTCCTGGTACGTACGCGTCATACACGTACGTACTGAATACAACCGCTGGAGACGCCCGGTGAGTTCCCCAGATCCACAGGTTCGCGCAGCGCGAAACCCTTCGACCCGTTCCGGGGGGCGCGGCCCCGTCGTCGCGGTCACCGGTGCCGCCTCCGGCGTCGGCGCGCTCCTCACCGAGCGCCTCGCCGCATCCGACGAGATCAAGCAGGTCCTGGCCATCGACGAGCGGCGCGGCGAGTGCGCGTCCGCGACCTGGCACATCCTTGACGTGCGCGACCCGGCGATCGCCGAGAAGCTGCGCGGCGCGGACGTCGTCGTGCACCTCGCGCTCGACCTCGACCTGGAGACCGACCCCGCCGCCCGTACGGCGTACAACGTGCGCGGCACCCAGACGGTGCTCACCGCCGCGGCCGCCGCCGGCGTCCACCGTGTCGTCCTGTGCACCTCGGCGATGGTCTACGGAGCGCTCGAGGACAACGAACTGCCGCTCTCCGAGGACGCCGAACTGCGGGCGACCGCGGAGGCCACCGGCGTCGGCGACCTCCTGGAGGTCGAGCGGCTCGCCCGTCGCGCACCGCGGGCCCACCCGGGACTCAATGTGACCGTGGTCCGCCCCGCCACCCTTGTCGGCGGCACCGACACCGCCCTGACCAGGTACTTCGAGTCGCCGCGGCTCCTCGTCGTGGCGGGATCCCGGCCCGCCTGGCAGTTCTGCCACGTCGAGGACCTGTGCAGCGCCCTCGAGTACGCCGTCCTGGAGAAGGTCGAAGGGGAACTCGCCGTCGGCTGCGACGGCTGGCTGGAGCAGGAGGAGGTCGAGGAGCTCAGCGGGATCCGCCGCATGGAACTGCCCTCGGCGGTCGCCCTGGGCGCCGCGGCCCGGCTTCACCGGATCGGGCTCACACCGTCCCCCGCCGGCGACCTCGCGTACACGATGTACCCCTGGGTGGTCAGCGTGAGCCGGCTGCACGACGCAGGATGGCGCCCCCAGTGGACCAACGAGGAGGTCCTCGCCGAACTCCTCGAAGAGGTCGCCGGACGGCACACAGTGGCGGGCCGGCGCCTCGGACGCAAGGACGCGACCGCCGCCGGAGCGGCCGGAGCCACCGTCGCCCTGCTCGGCGCGGCCGCGGTCGTGCGCCGGGCCCGCAAGGCCAGGCGCAGGATCTGACGGCCCGCCCCGGCCCGCCCCGGCCCGCCCCGGCAGGCCCCCGGACCGGCTCTCCTGTAGGAGGCTCCAACCCACTACGCGCGCGTGCCGGTGGAAAGCGCTATTCCGTGCCGGGGGCCGCGTACGGCACGATGACCTCATGGCACGCACCACGAACGACCACCCCGGAGAGCAGTCGGCGCAGGACCCCATCCGACTCATCGCGATCCGAGACACGCCCTTGTCCGTGGACGAGGTGTTCCGGGCCGTCGGGGAGGACGCGGCGGGCGGTACGGCGCTGTTCGTGGGGACGGTGCGCAATCACGACGGCGGCGCCGACGTCGACGCGCTCGGGTACTCGTGCCACCCCTCCGCCGAGGCCGAGATGCGGACCGTCGCCGAGAAGGTCGTCGCCCAGTTCCCGGTGCGCGCGCTCGCGGCCGTCCACCGGGTGGGCGATCTGGCGGTCGGCGATATCGCGGTCGTCGTCGCCGTGTCCTGCCCGCACCGCGGTGAGGCCTTCGAGGCCTGCCGGAAGCTGATCGACGACCTCAAGCACGAGGTGCCCATCTGGAAGCACCAGAAGTTCTCGGACGGCACCGAGGAGTGGGTCGGCGCCTGCTGACCTCCCGGACCCCGGCCACGACCGCCGCCTTCGCCCACTCGGGCGGTTCCGGTTGCGTAACCGCACCCCTGCAGCGAGCGTTGACGCAGCGGATGGTTAATCTGCTGATCAGTCAGTTGTAGTGGCTCATGGGGTCGGAGGTCCGGCATGGCAGCGCTCTTGTGGCTGCTGATTCCGCTTGTCGCAGGGGTCGGCGCCGGTTTGTGGGGCACTTGGGCCGCACGGAACCGCAAGACCGGCGACGTGACGGAACTCAACGGGTACGCCCGCTTCCGTGAGGCCATGGAACGGACACACACCGGGACGGAAACGGATCCCCTCGGCCCGGCTGCCGACTCGCTGCCCGGCGTCGAGTCCCGGACGGACGCCCCAGCGGTGCACTGACAGACCGGTCCCGTACTGTCGTTCCATGCCACGCCGCACCGCGACGATGCTCGCCTCGACCCTGATGCTGATCGCGCTGCTCTGCGCGGGAGTGCTCATCAAAGTTCCGTACGCGGAGATGACCCCGGGACCGACGGTCAACACGCTCGGGGACCACGACGGCGAGCCGGTGCTCCAGATCTCCGGCCGCAAGACGTACCCGACGACCGGTCACCTCAACATGACGACGGTCCGGGTCACGAGCGCCGACTACAACATGAACCTCGTCTCGGCGGTCTACGGCTGGCTCGCGCACGACAGCATCGTCGTGCCGCACGCCACGCTCTACCCCGACGGCAAGACCGAGCAGCAGTCCTCGCAGGAGAACGCCGAGGAGTTCAGCCAGTCCCAGGAGAGCGCCAAGGTCGCCGCCCTGAACGAGCTGAAGATCCCCGTGAAGTCCTGGGTGATCGTCCAGTCGGTCATCAAGGGCAGCCCCTCCGAGGGACGGCTGCACGCCGGTGACGTGATCAAGGCCGTGGACGGCGCCAAGGTCGAGAAGCCGGCCGATGTCGCGAAGCTCGTCACCAAGCACAAGCCGGGCGAGGACGTCTCCTTCACGATCGTGCCCGTCAAGGTCGCGGCTGCCGCCGAGAAGGAGGGCAAGCAGGCCACCCGCACGCGGAACGTCACGGTCACCACGGAGAAGGCCAAGGACGGCCGTGCGATCGTCGGCATCCAGGCCGGCACCGATCACACGTTCCCGTTCGCCATCGACATCAAGCTCGCCGACGTCGGCGGCCCCAGCGCCGGACTGATGTTCGCGCTCGGCATTGTCGACAAGCTGACGCCCGAGGATCTCACCGGCGGCAAGTTCGTGGCCGGTACGGGCACCATCGACGACGACGGCAAGGTCGGCCCGATCGGCGGCATCCAGATGAAGACCGTCGGCGCCCGTGGCAAGGGCGCGCGCTACTTCCTGACCCCGAAGGACAACTGCGCCGAGGCGGCCAAGGACGTCCCGGGCGGACTCACCCTCGTCAAGGTCAACACCATCGACGACGCGATGAACGCCCTCAAGGACATTCGTTCGGGCAACACCGCCGACCTGCCGAAGTGCACGGTCAAGGGGTGACACGAGGTTCATGAAAGGGGGCGCCGCACACCGTGCGGCGCCCCCTTTCATGCAGTGAGGGTGTTACTCCGCGAACGTCGCCGTGAGGGCCTCGGCCAGGCCCGGGACCAGGTCCGACCCGGTGAGGACCTCGGTGGGGGAGTCCTTCTCGCGCAGGCGCAGCGCCGACTCGCGCGCACCGTCACGCAGCACCGCGACCGTCATCCGGACCTCCTGACGGCCCGGGTGCTTCGCCACCCACTGGGCGAGCTCCGCCTCACCGAGGCCCTCGGGAACGGACGCCTCCGCGGACGGCGGCAGCATCAGACGCTCCACGGTCAGAGCGCAGCCGACCACCGGGTCGGGCCAGGCGATGGTGCCGAGGAACTCGTCGAGCGGCTTGTCGGCGGGCACCTCGTCCTGCTCGATCGGGGTGAGGGCCGCGGTCTCCTGCTCGCCGTCCAGGCCGAGCTGGGCCGCGAGGCCGGGTTCCTGGGCCCGCAGGCGGGCGGTGTCGACGAGGGCGAAGAGTCGGGCGGGCTGGTTCCAGCCGAGGCCGGAGGCGTACTCGTCGATCTCGAGTACGGCCCGGGTGAGCGGGCTGGCTGCCATGGGAGTGTTGGACATGGTCACAATCCTGCCTCGTTAGTACCCGGAACCGGGAACTGAGTAAAGCGTGAGTAAGTTGCATAGGTGATGGGTCCGCGATCACGGGGGCCTGACCGATCGATTTCGAACTTTTCGAGGTGCGCACCTTGGCTTTCCAGATGCCGGACCGCGGCGGAGGCCCGACGGGGCCACGGATGAGAGTGGGCCGACCGTCCCGGCGAGTCCGTTCCCTGCTCATGACGCTCGGCGTTCTTGCCGCGCTGGGCATGGCGTTCGTCATGTTCGCAGGGTTCTGGACCGACTGGCTCTGGTACCGATCGGTCAACTACTCGTCCGTCTTCACGACCACCCTGTGGACGAAGATCGGGCTGTTCTTCGTCTTCGGACTGCTGATGGCGATCGCCGTCGGACTGAACGTCTGGCTCGCGCACCGGCTGCGCCCCCCGCTGAGTGCCATGTCGATGGAGCAGCAGAGCCTCGACCGGTACCGCATGAGCATCGCGCCGTACAAGAAGTGGCTGCTGGTCGGCATCACGGCGCTGGTCGGGCTCATCGCGGGCGCCTCCGCCGCCACCCAATGGCGTACGTGGCTGATGTGGGTGAACGGCGTGCCGTTCCACCAGAAGGACCCCCAGTTCCACCTCGACGTGGCCTTCTACGCGTTCGACCTGCCGTGGTTCCGGTTCCTGCTCGGCTTCGGCTTCGCGGCGACGATCCTCTCCCTGATCTCGGCCGCGCTGACCCACTATCTGTACGGCGGACTGCGGATCACCAGCCCGGGCGCGCGCGCCACCGCCGCGGCCACCGGCCATCTCTCCGTGCTGCTCGGCGTGTTCGTGTCCCTCAAGGCGGTCGCGTACTGGCTCGACCGGTACGGGCTCGCGGTGAAGTCGAGCGACTTCAAGGCCACGGACAACTGGACGGGCCTGCGGTACGTCGACGCGAACGCGTATCTGCCCGCCAAGACCATCCTGTTCTGCATCGCCGCGATCTGCGCCGTGCTGTTCTTCGCGACGCTGTGGCGGCGCACCTGGCAGCTGCCCGTCATCGGCTTCGGCCTGATGGTGCTCTCCGCGATCCTGATCGGCGGCCTGTACCCGGCCATCGTCCAGAAGTTCCAGGTGCAGCCGAACGAGCAGTCCAAGGAAGCCCCGTACATCGAGAAGAACATCGAGGCGACCCGTAAGGCGTACGGGATCGCCGGGGTGTCTCCGGTGGACTACACCGGCAAGGGGACGGTCAAGGACTCCAAGAAGCAGCGCACGGACGCCGACTCGGCGGCCAGCTACCGGGTCAACGATCCGAACGTGGTCTCGCCGACGTTCCAGCAGCTGGAGCAGGAGCGGAAGTACTACCAGTTCCCGAAGACCCTCGACGTCGACCGTTACAAGGGCCAGGACACCGTCATCGGCCTGCGCGAGCTCAACCTCGCGGGCGTCGAGAAGCGGAACTGGATCAACGACCACTTCACCTACACGCACGGCTTCGGAGCGGTCGCGGCCAAGGGCACGCAGACCGACCCGGACTCCCCGGGCGCACCCCTGTTCACCGAGTCGGGCCTGCCCGCCGGCGGCACCCTGGGCTCGTACCAGCAGCGGATCTACTACGGCGAGAAGACCCGTCAGTACTCGATCGTCGGCGGGCCCCAGAAGGAGCTCGACTACGAGCAGGACGACGGCACCCAGAAGACCACGAGCTACAGCGGCAAGGGCGGCGTCGGACTCTCCAACCCGATCACCCGCGCCGCGTACGCGGTGTCCTTCAGTGAGCCGCAGATCCTGTACTCGGGAGCCATCGGCGACGGCTCGAAGATCCTTTACAACCGCACGCCCAAGGAGCGCGTCGAGGCGGTCGCCCCCTGGCTGACCATCGACGGCGACGCGTACCCGGCGGTCGTCAAGGGCAGGATCCAGTGGGTCGTCGACGCGTACACGACGTCGAACGGATACCCGTACGCGTCTCGTACGACGCTCGGTGACACGACGGCCGACTCGCTCAACGAGGGCGACAACCAGCGCGCGGTGGTGGCCCAGCAGAACCAGGTCAACTACATCCGCAACTCGGTGAAGGCCACCGTCGACGCCTACGACGGCACGGTGAAGCTGTACACGTGGGACGACAAGGACCCGGTCCTCAAGACCTGGAAGAAGGCGTTCCCGGGCACGGTCGAGCCCAAGAGCGCGATCCCGCAGGCGCTCAAGGACCATCTGCGGTACCCGCAGGACATGTTCAAGGTGCAGCGCGAGCTGCTGTCCCTGTACCACGTCACGGACTCCGACCAGTTCTACAACGCGTCCGACGCGTGGCAGGTCCCGAACGACCCGACGAAGAAGGACAACAGCGCGGTCCCGCCGTACTACCTGTCCATGAAGATGCCGGGCCAGAGCGACCAGCAGTTCTCGCTGACAACGACGTTCACCCCGAGCGGGCGTCCCAACCTGCGCGCGTTCATGGCGGTCGACGCCGATGCCACGAGCAAGGACTACGGCACGATAAGACTGCTGCGGGTCACCGAGGACAAGGTCTACGGCCCGGAACAGGTGCAGAACAAGCTCAACTCCCTGTCGTCCGTGGCGAACTTCGTCCGCGACATGAAGGGCGCCGACTCGACGGTCCTGTACGGCAATCTGCTGACGGTGCCACTCGACAAGGGCTTCCTCTACGTCGAGCCGATCTACGCACAGGGGCGCAACGCGGAGTATCCGCTGCTGCGTAAGGTCGCGGTCTCGTACGGCGACAGAACCGGATTCGCCGACAACCTCGGGGACGCGCTGAACCAGGCGTTCGGCGTGGACGGCGCACAGCCGGCCGAGCCGGAGAAGCCCGGTGGCGACACCACGAAGCCACCGGAGAACTCCACCGTCAAGGAAGCCCTCGCGGACGCCGAGAAGGCCTTCGAGGACGGCCAGGCCGCCATGAAGAAGGGCGACCTGCACGCCTACGCCGACGCGCAGGACAAGCTGGAGGAGGCCCTCCAGCGTGCCGAGAAGGCACAGTCCGCGGCCGACAAGGCGGCCGGCGACGGCAAGAGCGCCGACAAGTCCAGCGACAAGAGCGCTGATCAGAGCACCGACAAGAACAAGAGCACGGACACCAGCAAGGACAGTGGGGGCTCGAGCAGCTGAGCGAAGACCCACCTCGCGCCGTGGTACGGTTTGAACACAACGGCGCGGGGTGGAGCAGCTCGGTAGCTCGCTGGGCTCATAACCCAGAGGTCGCAGGTTCAAATCCTGTCCCCGCTACTGAAGACGAAGGCCCGGATCCTGATCTTTCAGGATCCGGGCCTTCGTCGTGTGCGCGGGAACCGTCCGTACGTGCGAAGCGTGCCTCTCCCGGGGGTAGTTGAGGTTTTTGTGTTTCACTTATCTCTCTGTGGGCAAGTCGACAAAACGCTGTAGTGACCTCACTGGCTGCGGTATACCAGGTGTACCCAGGTTGCGGGTGGTGCGACGATGGACGTTATGGGGGACAAGGCAACTCTGTTGGAGACAGGGCGGTTTGTGCAGCCGGCCGACCGGGAGGAACCCGGGGCGGCCGCCGAGGAAGCACGCCATCGGCCCGCCGCCGAGTCCGGCGACGTCGAGGCGATGAGTGTCCTCGGAGCCATGCTGCTGCGCCGCGGTGACCTCGACGGAGCCGAGCCCCAGCTGCGCGCTGCGACCGCCGCGGGCGACCGCGCCGCCGCCAACAACCTCGGTGTCCTGCTGCACCAGCGCGGATACGCGGACGAGGCCGCCGGCTGGTGGCGCATCGCCGCCGTCGCCGGATCCGCCCCCGCCGCGCACGCGCTCGGCCGCCACCACCGCGAGCGCGGCGACGAGCCCGCCGCCGAGTACTGGCTGCGGCAGTCCGCCGAACAGGGTCACGCCCTCGGCGCGTACGCGCTCGCCGACCTCCTCGAACACCGCAGCGATGTCGGCGCCGAGCGCTGGATGCGCGCCGCCGCCGAGCACGGCCACCGCGAGGCCGCCTACCGGCTCGCCCGCACCCTCGACCGGCGCGCCGCACAGTCGCGCCCCGAGGGAGCGCTCCGTGGTGCGCCCGCGCCCGCCGACGACAGTGACGCCCCCGGCGACGCGACCGCGACCGGCGCCCGCAGGAAGCTGCCCGCGGCCGCGGAGGCCGAGCAGTGGTACCGGCAGGCCGCCGCGCGCGGACACCGCCGGGCCGCCCTGCACCTCGGCGCGATCCTGGAGAAGCGCGGCGAGCTCAAGGAGGCCGGCCGCTGGTACCTGAACTCCGCGAAGGACGGCGAGCCCCGCGCCGCCTGCGCCCTCGGCTTCCTGCTGCGCGACGCAGGTGACGAGGAGAGCGCCGGGGTCTGGTGGCTGCGCGCCGCCCAGGAGGGCGACGGCAACGCGGCCAACGCGCTCGGCGCCCTGCACGCCCAGCGCGGCGAGACCCAGACCGCCGAGCGCTGGTACCGCGCCGCCATGGACGCGGGCGACATCAACGGCGCGTACAACCTCGGCCTGCTCTGCGCCGAGCAGGGCCGCACCGCGCAGGCCGACCAGTGGTACCGGCGTGCCGCGTACGCGGGCCACCGCGAGGCGGCGAACGCGCTGGCCGTGCTGCTTCTCCAGGGCGGCGACGCGGCGGGCGCCGAACCGTGGTTCTCCAAGGCCGCCGAGGCGGGCAGCGTGGACGCCGCCTTCAACCTCGGCATCCTGTACGCCGGCCGGGACGACGAGGGCGCCGCCCTCCAGTGGTACGAGCGGGCCGCGGCGGGCGGGCACACCGAGGCCGCGCTCCAGGCCGGGATCGCGCGGCTGCGGGACGGCGACGAGCGGGACGCCGAGCGGCATCTGCGGTGCGCCGCCGGCGGGGGCAGCGCGGAGGGCGCGTACCGCCTGGCCACGGTCCTCGACGCGCGGCAGCCCCCGGTCGGGCCGCCCGCGCTCGGCGAGTGCGTCAGTGAGCGCGCCGAGTGCGAGGAGTGGTACGAGCGGGCCGCCGAGCAGGGGCACCGGCGCGCGCAGGTGCGCGTCGGGATGCTGGCCGCGGCGCGGGGTGACATCGTCTGCGCGGCGCGCTGGTACCGCGAGGCCGCGGAGGCGGGCTCGCGCAACGGTGCGTTCAACCTCGGGCTGTTGCTCGCCCGCGAGGGGAGTGAGCCGGAGGCCGCGCTGTGGTGGACGCGCGCGGCCGACGCCGGGCACGGGCGTGCGGCGCTGCGGCTCGCGCTGCTGTGCGCGCGCCGCGGCGACCTCGTCGAGGGGCAGCGGTGGGCGCACCGGGCCGTGGAGCTCGGTCCGGCCGAGGTGTCCGAGCGGGCCGGGCGGCTGCGGGACGCACTGCGGTCGGAGCTGTCCGCGTAGCGCAGCGGCGGAGGCATATCGGGGTGCGGCGGGGCCGAGGCGGGCCCCGCCGCGCCCTGTTTCTCCGCCCCTTTTCCGTCTCTTTTCGTCCGCGCAGGCCAGGCGCCGGAAGGGATTTGCGCTGGTCGGGGGCGTTCGCGTAGAGTCGTGTTTACCGACGCGGGGTGGAGCAGCTCGGTAGCTCGCTGGGCTCATAACCCAGAGGTCGCAGGTTCAAATCCTGTCCCCGCTACTGAAGGCCTGAGGCCCGGAACCATTGGTTCCGGGCCTCAGCTCTGTTTCGGGCCTGGTGAGCCCGGCGTCACGGCTTGTGTCCCACGGCCTCCCCGTACAGCGCCCGGTCCACGACCTCGTCCTCCGGAAGCGGGTCCCCCTTGGAGACGCCCGCCGCGCGGTACGCGGCCTGGAGCCGGTCCGTCGTGCCCGCCCTGATCTCCCAGTCCATCCGCAGCGACGGCGTCGACTCCAGTACGGCCTTGTCGGTCTTCAGGAGCCCGGCGAGGTCGGTGACGAACGCCGGGTCCTTCTTGTAGTCGCCCGCGAAGTACGTGTTGACCGTGCGGATGTACGCGCGCAGCAACGCGACCCCGGCGTCCGGGTCCTCCTTGAGGAGCTTCGGGCCGAACAGGAGACCGCCGAGGGGTTCGCCGAGCGGCTGGCCGCCCAGGAACGCGTACCGCTTGTCGCCGTCGACCTTGCGCCACACCGGGTCGAGCAGCCACGCCGAGTCGACCCCGCCGTTCTGGAGCGCGGTCAGGACGTCGGCCGAGCCGAGCTGCTGGAACTGGATCTTGTCGAGGCCGCCGCCGTGCTTCTTCAGCGCCTTGTCCATGGGGTACGAGATGACCGAGCCCTTGCCGATCATCGTGCCGAGCCTGCGTCCCGCCATCGGTACGTGGTCCGGGCTCTGCCCCTTCTTCAGGCGCACCCACATACCGCTCTTGGACTTCGGGTCCGGGGAGAAGTTCCCGGCGACCCACTTGATGTCGAAGCCGCCGCTGATGCCGTTCATCACCGCGGCCTCGGGCGCCGCCCACTGCGCGTCGATGTCCCCCTTGGCCAGCAGCGGGAGCGCGTCCGGGGTCGGCAGGACCTTCAGAGTGACGTCGAGACCCTCCTTCTCGAACTCGCCCTTCTGCACGGCCAGTTCGAGCGGGGCCACGTACTCGGCGCTCAGGGTGCCGGTCGCGATGGTGAGCTTGCGGGTCTTGGTGAGCTTCACCGGGGCCGGGGTGCCCTTGTCGCAGCGGGCGCGTGCGCGGTCGGCGGCCAGGTCCGACGGATCGGTCCAGCCGGTCTTCCCGCAGCCCGCCACCGCCTTGACCGTGCGGGGCTTCGCGGCCGTGTCCGGCGAGGAGTTGCTGTTGCCGCCGCAGCCGGCCGAGGCGAGCAGGGTGCCGGTCGCGAGCAGGGTCGTACAGACGAGTCTGGTGCGCATGGATTCTCCGTACGGGAAGGGGCGGTGGAGGTCAGGACTGGCCGCGGCCGCGGTCGCGCGGCGCCCACGGAGTGAGCAGCCGGCCCGCGATGCGCACCAGTTCGGAGAAGACGACGCCGAGCACGGCGACACAGACGATGCCGACGAACATCACGTCGTTCTGGAAGAGGGCGCGGGCGTCGAAGATCAGGTGGCCGAGACCGTTCGTGGCCGCGATCTGCTCGGAGGCGACGATCACGAGGACCGCCACGCCCGCGGCGATGCGGGCGCCGACCAGGACCGCGGGCAGTGACGCGGGAAGCAGGACGTGCCGGAACATCTGCCACGGCGAGGCGCCGAAGACCTGGCCGGCGTCCCGGTGGCCGGAGGGGACGGCGAGGACCGCCGCCATCGTGGAGATCCAGACGAAGAAGAAGACGGTGGTGGCGACCAGCGCGATCTGCGGGCCCTCGCCCAGGCCGAACATGTTCAGGAAGACCGGCAGCAGGGCCAGCTTCGGGACGACGTAGAGCGCGTCCAGCATCGGTTCGAGGGCGGCGCGGACGACGGAGAGCGAGCCCATCAGGAGGCCGAGGGCGTACCCGGTGACGGTGCCGATCGCGTATCCGGCGAGTACGCGTTTGAGGGTGGCCCACACGTCCGGCCACAGGTCGCCGTCCGCGGCGCGGTGCCAGCCGTCGACGAGGATCGTGGACGGCGCCGGGTAGACGCGGTCGTCGATCCACGCCTGGGTGGCGGCGAGCTGCCACAGCAGGACCAGGGCGAGAGGGACGGCGACGGCGAGCGAGAGTTCGAGGGCGCGGCGCCTGCGGTGGGTGCGGGCGGGGTGCAGCTCCTGTGGGCCCGGCCGTCTGACCAGGAGCGTCGTGTCTTCCTTCGGGGCGGTCGTCGTCATGCCGGGACCACCTCGTCGCGCCGAACCTCGCCCCGCAGCAGATCCCACAACTCGCCCTTCAGGGCGTTGAATTCGGGCGTCGAGCGGATGTCACCGGTGCGCGGCCGGGCGAACGGCGGGCGGCGCTCGGCGATGATGCGGCCCGGCCGGGCCGACATCACGAGGACGCGGTCGCCCAGCAGGATGGCCTCTTCCAGGCTGTGGGTGATGAAGAGGGTGGTGGTGCGGGTGGTCTGGGTGAGGTCGAGGAGCTCGTCCTGGAGGATCGTGCGCAGCTGGGCGTCGAGGGCCGCGAACGGCTCGTCCATGAGGAGGATCTCGGGCTCCACGGCGAGCGCGCGGGCGATGGCGACGCGCTGGCGCATGCCGCCGGACAGCGCGGACGGATAGGCGTCCGCGAAGTCGGCGAGGCCCATGCGGGTGAGCCAGTCGGTGGCGCGGGCGTCGGCCTCCCGGCGGGGGACCTTCTGGATGTCGAGGCCGAAGCGGACGTTGGCCAGGACCGTCTTCCAGTCGTAGATCCCGTAGTCCTGGAAGATCATCGCGGCCGGTCGGGCGCTGTCGGTACGGATGGCCAGCTCACCGGCGGTCGGGCGCAGCAGGCCGGCGGCGATGCGCAGGAGGGTGGACTTCCCGCAGCCGGAGGGGCCGACCACGCAGGTGAACTCGCCGGGGGCGATGGTGAGGTCGAGGGGGCCGAGGGCCGCCACCGTGCGGTGGCCTCGGCCGAAGGACCGGGTGAGTGTGCGGGCCTGGAGTTTGGGGTGCGGATCTCCCACGGTTTCCCTCCCGGGGTGCGGTGGAGGTGGGCGCCGCCGACGATATGACGGGTCGTCAGATTGGGGAAGGGGGCGGGTTGTTGAGATACGTACCAAAGGGGTGCGCCGGGTGCGCGGGACGGGCAGACGAAGAGGGCCCGCACCGTTCGGTGCGGGCCCTCTTCGGAGGATTCGTGTGCGCTACGCCGCCGCGCAGTTCGGGCAGACGCCCCGGTACGTCACCTCGACGTCCGAGACCGTGAAGCCGAACCGCTCGGAGTCGGGGAGGTCGGTGAGGGGGTTGCCGCTCGGGTGGACGTCCCGGATCGCGCCGCACCGGGCGCAGACCAGGTGCTGGTGCGGGCGGTGCGCGTTCGGGTCGTAGCGCTTGGCGCGCTTGTCCGTGGCGACCTCGATGACCTCGCCGAGGGAGACCATCTCGCCGAGTGTGTTGTAGACGGTCGCCCGGGAGATCTCGGGGAGCTTGGCGACGGCGCGCGCGTGCACCTCATCGGCCGTCAGATGTACATGGTCCCCGTCGAGGACCTCGGCCACGACGCGCCGCTGCGCGGTCATACGCCAGCCGCGTCCGCGCAGTCGTTCCAACAGGTCACTCATGAGGGCCAGCCTAACAGGCGAGGGGACCAGGTCCCGAACGGGTGTGACTTTGGAAGCACACTTGACTTAGACATTGTCCATTGTAGGATCAGAAACGGCTTTGGCCAAGGGACAGGACTTGCAGCAGATGAGGGCGCGGCAACAGCCGCTCCAGTGGAGCCGGTGCTTGCACCGGGGCAGGAGGCGTACGTGACGTCGCAGGGACCGCTCACCACGGAGGCCGGCGCGCCGGTCGCCGACAACCAGAACAGCGAGACCGCGGGCGTCGGCGGGCCTGTCCTGGTCCAGGACCAGGCGCTGCTCGAGAAGCTCGCGCACTTCAACCGCGAGCGCATCCCGGAGCGCATCGTGCACGCCCGCGGCGCGGGTGCGTACGGCACGTTCACGCTGACCCGGGACGTCTCGCAGTGGACGCGGGCCAAGTTCCTCTCCGAGACCGGCAAGCAGACCGAGACGTTCCTGCGGTTCTCCACCGTCGCCGGCAGCCTCGGCTCCGCGGACGCCGTGCGCGACCCCCGCGGCTTCGCGCTGAAGTTCTACACCGAGGAGGGGAACTACGACCTCGTCGGCAACAACACCCCGGTGTTCTTCATCAAGGACGCCATCAAGTTCCCCGACTTCATCCACACGCAGAAACGCGACCCGTACACGGGTTCGCAGGAGGCCGACAACGTGTGGGACTTCTGGGGCCTGAGCCCCGAGTCGACGCACCAGGTCACCTGGCTCTTCGGCGACCGCGGCATCCCGGCGACGCTGCGCCACATGAACGGGTACGGCTCGCACACGTACCAGTGGAACAACGAGGCCGGCGAGGTCTTCTGGGTCAAGTACCACTTCAAGACCGACCAGGGGATCAAGAACCTCAGCCCCGACGAGGCCGCGAAGCTCGCCGGTGAGGACCCGGACTCGCACCAGCGCGACCTGCGGGAGGCCATCGAGCGCGGCGAGTTCCCGTCCTGGACCGTGCAGGTGCAGATCATGCCCGCGGCCGACGCGGCGGCGTACCGCTTCAACCCGTTCGACCTCACCAAGGTGTGGCCGCACGAGGACTACCCGCCGATCGAGATCGGCAAGCTGGAGCTCAACCGCAACCCGGAGAACATCTTCGCCGAGGTCGAGCAGTCCATCTTCAGCCCCGCGCACTTCGTGCCGGGCATCGGCCCCTCGCCCGACAAGATGCTCCAGGGCCGCCTCTTCGCGTACGGCGACGCGCACCGCTACCGCGTCGGCATCAACGCCGACCACCTGCCGGTGAATCGCCCGCACGCCACCGAGGCGCGCACCAACTCCCGTGACGGCTACCTGTACGACGGCCGCCACAAGGGCGGGAAGAACTACGAGCCGAACTCCTTCGGCGGCCCGTTCCAGACGGACCGGCCGCTGTGGGTGCCGACTCCGGTCACCGGCGGCACCGGCAACCACGAGGCTCCCTCGCACGCCGAGGACGACGACTTCGTGCAGGCGGGCAACCTCTACCGCCTGATGTCCGAGGACGAGAAGGCCCGTCTGATCGAGAACCTCGCGGGCAACATCGCGGGCGTCTCCCGTGACGACATCGCCGAGCGCGCGATCGGCAACTTCCGTCAGGCGGACGGTGACTTCGGCAAGCGCCTCGAGGCCGCGGTCCAGGCCCTTCGCGGCTGACCGGGACGCTTGACGCAGGCAGAGGGCCGGCTCCCTTCGGGGGCCGGCCCTCTTGTGCGCCTGACGCGAGGTCCTAGCTCACCAGTGTCGTCGACCGGCGCCGGGCCGAGGCCCAGCAGCGGATGATGTCGCGGACCGACACGATGCCGACCGGCTCCTGGTCGTCGAGCACGATGAGATGCCGGAAGCCGCCGTGGGCCATGGCCTCGGCGGCCTCCTGGAGCGTCCACGCCGGGGCGGCGAAGACGACGTCGGTCGTCGTGTGGGTGCCGGCGATCTCGTGGTCCGGGTTCTGGCCGAGGCCGATCGAGTTGAGGATGTCGCGCTCGGTCAGAATGCCGATTCCGCACGTGTCGGGGTCGAGGACGACCGCCGCACCGACGCGGCGCTCGGACATCAGTCGGGCCGACCTGCGCAGCGTGTGGGCGGGGCCGATGGTGAGGACCATCGTGCTCATGGCGTCGCGGACGAGCATGGGCGTGAGCCACCTCCTTGGTGAATCCGCGGCCTCCGGGATGCCGAAGGATTGCCTCCGGTCCCGACCTGGAGAACGGATTCACAAGTTCACAAGTGGGGGGACTCTCAGAGTCGCAGCCGTTCGGGCCGTCAACAAGGGGGCGCGGAAGGTCCGTTGCGCCGCTACGGTGCTTCCGCACGCCGTAGCGGCGGGACGCTCACGTCTGCAGGTAGCTCAGCAGCTCGCCGTGGAGCAGGCCGTTCGACGCCGCCGCGTTGCCGCTGTGCGGGCCGTGACGCCCGTCGAGGCCGGTGAAAACGCCGCCCGCCTCCGTCACGATGATCGCGTTCGCCGCCATGTCCCACAGGGAGAGCTCCGGCTCCGCCGCCATGTCGACCGAGCCCTCGGCGACCATCATGTACGGCCAGAAGTCGCCGTAACCGCGCGTGCGCCACACCGCGCGCGTGAGGTCGAGGAAGCCGTCGAGCCGGCCCTGCTCCTCCCAGCCGCTCAGCGAGGAGTAGGCGAAGGACGCGTCCGCGAGGCGTCCGACCTTCGAGACGTGCAGGCGCGAGGCCGACGTCAGGCTGCGGCCCGTGTAGGCGCCCGCGCCCTTCGCCGCCCACCAGCGGCGGCCGAGCGCCGGCGCGGAGACGACGCCGACCACCGGCTGGTAGCCGCCCTCGCCCGCCTCCATCAGCGAGATGAGCGTCGCCCAGACCGGCACGCCGCGTACATAGTTCTTGGTGCCGTCGATCGGGTCGATGACCCAGCGGCGCGGGCCCGTGCCCTCGATCCCGTACTCCTCGCCGAGGATCGCGTCCCGCGGCCGTGCCCGCTTGAGCTGACCGCGGATGAGCTCTTCCGCGGCCTTGTCGGCCTCGCTCACCGGCGTCATGTCCGGCTTGGTCTCGACCTTCAGGTCGAGGGCCTTGAACCGGTCCATGGTCGCCGCGTCGGCGGCGTCCGCGAGGACGTGGGCGAGACGCAGATCATCGTGATAGTCGGGCATGGGTGAACAGTATCGATCGAGGTCGGTCCGGGGCCACAGGGCGCCGGGCCCGGTGGCTCGCGAGGGCTATTGACAGGGCACACGGGCGCGTCAACCCTGGCGGTTGAGCCGTTACGGCGTGGGGAGGCGACGATGCCCACAGCGCGGGAGTCCTTGCTCGACGCGGCCGGTGCGGCTCTGGCCGGGCGCCCCTGGTCCCTGGTGCGGATGATCGACGTGGCGGCCGTCGCCGGGGTGTCCCGGCAGACCCTCTACAACGAGTTCGGCACCAAGGACGGGCTCGCGCGCGCCCTGGTCCGGCGCGAGGCCGACGCCTATCTGGCGGGCGTCGACCGGGCCCTGCGGGAGGCCGGGATCGAGGCCGTCGCCGAGTGGACCGTCACCGCGGCCGGCTCCAGCGCACTCGTACGGGCCGTGCTCACCGGCTGCTGGGGCGGGCGCTTGCCCGCCCCGTTGCCCGGCGGGGTGCCCTCGTCGTCCACCGTGCCCGCACAGCGGCGGGCCGACGGGCCGCTCCCCGGTCCCGGCGACCTGGTGAGGCTGGTCCGCGAGCGGGCCGCGGCCGCGCTCCGTTCGGCGGGGCGGCCGAGGGCGGAGGCGGACCGGCTGGCCCGCGACTGCGAACTGGCCGTCCGGCTCGCCCTGTCCTGTCTGCTCGCCCCCGCCGGCGAGGCCGGCGTCACGCGCCTCGTGCGGGACGCGCTGACGCATCACCGGCAACGAGCAGGGTGAACGGCCCGCCGGAGAAGCCGTGTTGAGGTCGCGCGGCCTCGCGAGCGCCGCCCACTGTCAGTTCAGTGCGCCGATCCCGACAGCTGAAGCCCGATCACACCGACGATCACGAACGAGATCGAGACGAGTTTGAGGGTGGAGACCAGGTCGTCGAGGAAGACCATGCCGTAGATCGCGGTGCCCGCGGCGCCGATGCCCGTCCACACCGCGTACGCGGGACCCACGTCGAGCTTGCGCAGGGCGAGCGTGAGGAGGCCGAAGCTGCCGAGGGCGAAGCACGAGAACGCGATCGTCGGCCAGAGCCGGGTGAAGCCGTGCGAGAGCTTCAGGCAGACCGCGAAGCCGGTCTCGAGAATCCCCGCCACGATGACCAGCAGCCACGCCATGTGCTTGCCTCCAGCATCTTCGACTTCCGTGACCGCTTCGTACGGTTTCGATCTTGCGTCCGGCTTGGTGCGATTATGCACTTACCGTCGCGGGGCGGTCGCAAACAACGCTGAGGTCAGTCGCCCTCGCGCCGCTCCCTCGTGGCGAGCAGCCGCCGCAGTGAATACAGACGCGCGGGATCGGCGTGTCCCTGAGTGACCCACTCGTCGAGCGCGCAGTCCGGCTCGTCGTGGCTGCACGCGCGCGGACAGTTCTCCGTGCCCGGCTCCAGGTCGGGGAAGGCGTGGATGACGCGGGACGGGTCGACGTAGTGCAGACCGAAGGAGCGCACGCCCGGGGTGTCGACCACCCAGCCGTTGTCGTCGGGCAGCGGAAGCGCGAGCGCGGACGTCGTGGTGTGCCGGCCGCGGCCCGTGACCGCGTTGACATGGCCCGTCGTACGCCGGCTGCCCTTCGGCACCAGCGCGTTCACCAGCGTCGTCTTGCCCACACCGGAGTGGCCGACGAACACGGTGATCTTGCCGTCGAGCTGCTCGCGCACCCGCGACACCGCGGCCCCGCTCTCCAGCTCGTCCCGGCTGGTGACGACATAGGGGACGCCCAACGCCCCGTACATCTCCAGGAGTTTGTCCGGCGGGTCGAGGTCCGACTTGGTCAGCACGAGGAGCGGGTCGAGGCCGCTGTCGTACGCGGCGACGAGGCAGCGGTCGATCATGCGCGGGCGCGGCTCGGGGTCCGCGAGGGCGGTGACGATGGCGAGCTGGTCGGCGTTGGCGACGACCACGCGCTCGTACGGGTCGTCGTCGTCGGCCGTGCGGCGCAGGACGGAGGTGCGCTCCCCGATGCGGACGATGCGCGCGAGGGTGTCCTTCTTGCCGGACAGATCCCCGACGACGGAGACCTGGTCGCCGACCACGGCCGCCTTGCGGCCCAGCTCGCGGGCCTTCATCGCGGTGACCGGGATGTCGTCGATGAGGACGGTGAGCCGGCCCCGGTCCACGGTCAGGACCATGCCGTCGGCGGCGTCCTCGTGCTTCGGGCGGATGTTCGTGCGCGGGCGGTTGCCCTTGCGGTTGGGGCGGACGCGGATGTCGTCCTCGTCGGGGTTCTTGCCGTAGCGGCGCATGATCTCGATCCGCCCGTCAGTTCCCCAGCATCCCGGCCCACAGGTCGGGGAAGTCGGGCAGGGTCTTGGCGGTCGTCCCCACGTTCTCGATCTCCACGCCCGGCACGGCGAGGCCGATGATCGCGCCCGCGGTGGCCATGCGGTGGTCGTCGTACGTGTGGAAGATCCCGCCGTGCAGGCGGCGCGGCCGGATGTGCAGGCCGTCGGCGGTCTCGGTGACGTCGCCGCCGAGCTCGTTGATCTCCTTGGTGAGCGCGGCCAGGCGGTCCGTCTCGTGCAGACGCAGGTGCGCCACGCCCCGCAGTGTGGAGGGGGAGTCGGCGAGCGCCGCGACGGCCGCGATGCCGGGCGTCAGCTCCCCGACCTCGCTCAGGTCCACGTCGATGCCGTGGACGGAGCCGGAACCGGTGAACTCAAGTCCCTGCTCGGTCAGTTCGCAGGAGCCGCCCATCAGGGTGAAGATCTCGCGCAGCCGGTCGCCGGGCTGCGTCGTGCGCTCCGGCCAGTCGGGGACGATGACCTTGCCGCCGGTGACGAGGGCCGCGGCCAGGAACGGCTGGGCGTTCGACAGGTCGGGCTCCACCGTCAGATCGCGGCCGAGCAGGGCGCCCGACGTGACCCGCCAGACGTTCGGCTCGCCGCCGGACTCAGGGGTGTCGACCTGGGCGCCGACCGTGCGCAGCATGTCGACGGTCATCCGGATGTGCGGCATCGAGGGCAGCGGGCCGCCGACGTGGCGCACCTCCACCCCCTGGTTGAAGCGCGGCGCGGACAGCAGGAGGGCGCTGACGAACTGCGACGAGGAGGACGCGTCGATCTCGACCCGGCCGCCGTCGAGGGCGCCGCCGCCGTGCACGGTCATCGGGAGCGAGCCGCGGCTGTCGTCGTCGATCCGGGCGCCGAGCACGCGCAGCGCGTCGATCACGCCGTTCAGCGGCCGCTCGTACGAACGGGGGTCGCCGTCGAAGCGCACCGGGCCGTCGGCGAGCGCCGCGACCGGGGGCAGGAAGCGCATCACCGTACCGGCGTTGCCCACGTCGACCGTGGCCGGGCCGCGCAGCCCCGAGGGGATCACGCGCCAGGCCTCGCCGGAACCGTCCGGGCCCACGCCCTCCTCGATGCCGACGCCCATGGCGCGCAGGGCGGCCGCCATCAGGAGCGTGTCGCGCGAGCGCAGCGGGCGGCGCAGCCAGCCCGGCTCGGCGGCGAGCGCGGCCAGGACGAGCGCGCGGTTGGTGACCGACTTCGACCCCGGCACATGGACCGTCGCGAAGACGGGGCCGCTCGCGTGCGGGGCGGGCCAGAGAGAGGTGTGCGCGGGGATTTCGGTCATGCCTTTACTTTAGTGGGCTCAGGCGATCGGGCCGGATCACGAGCCCCCACCCGGGGGTCACAGTCCGAGCAGCCAGCGGCCCCCGCCGAGCAGCGAGCACAGTGAGACGGCGTGGAAGAAGAACAGCCACATCCCGGCCGGCACGTGCGTGAGCCGCGACAGCTGGTCCGCGTCCGAGTCACCGGCCCCGCCCCGCCTGCGCTTGCTCTGCAGCTCGAACGCGGGCCGTACGCCGCCCAGGAGCAGGAACCACACGACGACGTACGCGAAGGCGGCCTGCACCTGCGGTCCCGCAAGCCAGGACACGAGCACGAAGGTGCCGCCGGTCAGGATCACGGTCAGCGCGCCGTACGCGTTCCTGATCATCACGAGCAGCGCCACGAGCAGGGCCGTGGCCAGCCACAGGAGGGCCGTGATGTGTCCCGCGGCGAGCAGTGCGGCGCCGCCGAGACCGAGGAGCGGGGGAGCGGTGTATCCCGCGGCCGCTGTCAGGATCATGCCGAGGCCCGACGGCTTGCCGCGGCTGACGGTGAGGCCGCTGGTGTCTGAGTGCAGCCTGATGCCGTCGAGGCGGCGCCCGCTGACGAGGGCCACGACGCCGTGCCCGCCCTCGTGGGCGATGGTGATCGCGTTGCGGGAGAGGCGCCATATGTTGTGCGGGACGACCGCGGCGAGTGCGAGTGCCGCTGTGGCGAACACCACCCACTGGTCGGGGTCGGACTGACTGCCGAAGACCCGGTCCCACAGGTCGGCGGCGCCGGTACTCGCGGTGACGTACATGGTTGGGGAGGCTCCCTCTGGCGGGCCAGTATCTGGCACTGTGGCACGTATGTGCGGACGGTATGCATCGAGTCGTAGGCCCGAGGATCTCGCAGGAATCTTTGAGATCGAGAAGTGGGAGCCCGAGGAGACCCTCGCGCCCGACTTCAACGTGGCCCCGACCAAGGAGGTCTACGCGGTACTCGACCGCCCTGTGAAGGACGCCGCCGACCCGAATCCGGTTCGCCAGCTGCGCACTCTCAAGTGGGGCCTCGTGCCGTCGTGGTCGAAGACCCCCGAGGGAGGTGCCCGGATGATCAACGCCCGCGCCGAGACGGTGTCCGAGAAGCCCTCGTACCGCCGCGCCTTCTCGAGCCGCCGCTGCATCCTGCCCGCCGACGGCTACTACGAGTGGGTCACCGGGGTCGGCGAGCGTGACCTGGAGGTCGAGGGCAAGAAGAAGCGGCCGCGCAAACAGCCCTACTTCGTCACGCCCGCCGACGGCTCCGTCTTCGCGATGGCGGGCCTGTACGAGTTCTGGCGCGACCGCACCCTGCCCGACGAGCACCCCCTCGCCTGGTGGGTGACCTGCACCGTCATCACCACCGAGGCGGAGACCGCGCCGCTCGCCGTCGCGCCCGGCGAGGGGCCCCGCTCGCTCTTCGACATCCACCCCCGGATGCCGCTCATGCTCACGCCGGACCGGTGGGACGCCTGGCTCGACCCGGCCCGCACCGACGTCGACGACCTGAAGTCCCTGCTCGCGCCGCCGCCGGAGGGCCTGATGCGGGCGTACCCCGTGTCGACGTCGGTCAGCAACGTGCGCAACAACGGCCCGGAGCTGCTCAAGGAGCTGGAGGGGCCCGAGGAGGGCACACTCTTCTGACGTGACCAAGAACACGACCGCGAACGCCGCCGAGCCCACCGTCAGGACCGAGACCGTCGGGACCGGCGCCGGCGAAGCGCGCGTCACCTGGCATCCGGCCCCCGCGAAGGAGGCCCGGCTCGTCCTGGCCCTCAGCCATGGCGCCGGTGGCGGCATCGAGGCGCGTGACCTGAAGGCCCTCGCCGCCGAGCTGCCCGCCCGCGGTGTGACCGTCGCCCTCGTCGAGCAGCCGTGGCGGGTGGCGGGCAAGAAGGTGGCATCCGCACCGAAGACCCTGGACGTCGGCTGGCGCGGGGTGTGGTCCGCGCTGGAGAAGCCGGGGCTGCCGGTCGTCTCGGGCGGGCGCAGTGCGGGTGCGCGCGTGGCGTGCCGCACGGCGCAGGAGCTCGGCGCGGCCGCGGTCCTCGCCCTGAGCTTCCCGCTCCACCCGCCGGGCCGCCCCGAGAAGTCCCGCGCCGGCGAACTGCTCGGCGCCGGGGTCCCCACCCTCGTCGTCCAGGGCGGCAACGACCCCTTCGGGAAGCCCGCCGAATTCCCCGGTTCCACCGCGTACGAACTCGTCGAAATCCCTTACGGGGACCATGGGTTCGCGGTGCCGAAGCGGGCGGACATCGGCCAGGACGAGGCCCTCGCGCTCATCGTGGACGCCGTCGTGAAGTGGGCCGGATCACTCGCGTGACCCCCGGGAATGTTGGGGCCCGGACGTCTGTTGTGCGGAACAGACGGTATGAGAGTGCTGTCGAAGACTTGCGAGAAGTCACGAGCTGTCACGAGTTGTCACGAGTGCTGACGAGAGGAAGTCCGCCGCATGGGTTCGACCATCTGCCCGAGCCGCAGCAGCGCCGCTGACCTGGAGTGGAGCGTGCTGCACGCGGCGAAGACCGACCCCATTCGGACGGCGGGCGGACACGATCGCCAGGCCGCTCCGACCGAGGGTCGTCTATTCTCCGATTCGAGTGGGGTCTCCTTCGGCTCCGCCACGTCGTTGGAGGAGGTGGGTCCGGTCACTGGCACCGACGCAGGGACCGAACACGGGCAGGCGGAAGAGCCCGAGGAGACCGCCGCGGAGCGCAGTCTGCGCTTCGAGCGTGACGCGCTCACGTTCCTCGACCAGATGTACTCGGCCGCGCTGCGCATGACGCGCAATCCGGCCGACGCCGAGGACCTGGTGCAGGAGACCTACGCGAAGGCGTACGCGTCGTTCCACCAGTTCCGCGAGGGCACGAACCTCAAGGCGTGGCTGTACCGCATCCTCACGAACACCTTCATCAACTCGTACCGCAAGAAGCAGCGCGAGCCCCAGCGCAGTGCCGCCGAGGAGATCGAGGACTGGCAGCTGGCGCGTGCCGAGTCGCACATGTCGACCGGCCTGCGGTCCGCCGAGTCGCAGGCGCTCGACCACCTGCCCGACTCGGACGTGAAGTCGGCGCTCCAGGCGATCCCCGAGGAGTTCCGGATCGCGGTCTATCTCGCCGACGTAGAGGGCTTTGCGTACAAGGAGATCGCGGACATCATGGGGACACCCATCGGGACGGTGATGTCCCGGCTCCACCGGGGCCGTCGCCAGCTGCGCGGCATGCTCGAGGACTACGCCCGCGACCGCGGACTGGTCCCGGCCGGCGCCGGAGAGTCGAACGAAGCGAAAGGCTCGGGCTCATGAGCTGCGGAGAGCCGCACGAGACGGATTGCAGTGAAGTCCTCGACCATCTCTACGAGTTCCTCGATCACGAGATGCCGGACAGCGACTGCACGAAGTTCGAGACGCACTTCGAGGAGTGCAGTCCGTGCCTGGAGAAGTACGGCCTCGAGCAGGCCGTGAAGAAACTGGTCAAGCGGTGCTGCGGCCAGGACGACGTACCGAGCGACCTGCGGTCGAAGGTCATGGGCCGCATCGATCTGATCCGGTCGGGGCAGGCCGTGCCCGACCAGGACGTGACGGCGTCGGCTCCCAAGCTGCGGGAAGCCTGAGACCGAGGCCGAGCGGTGATGAGCGGGACGTGACGGCGCTACGTCACGTCCCGCCGCCGTTCCCCGCCCCCGTCACCCGAATGTGCTAATCCGCCGTCGGGCGGCCCGGGGAATCCTCGCGATGCCGCCCGCGCGCCCCACCCACCGCCCTATCCTCCGGAACCTGAAGCGGGATCACGGGGAGGGGGTCGGTATGCGCACGGTTCCGCCAGTGGCCCTCGGCTATGTCCTGTGCGCGGCCGGCGGCGCCCTCGCGTGTCTGGCACCCGTCGCGGGTGCGGCCACACCGTGGCCCGCCGTCGGACTCCTCGCCGTCCTCTACACGGGATGCGAACGCGCGGGCCAGTGCCGCGTGATCGGGCGGCGCGTCCCCAAGGGCATGGGCACTTTCTTCCCCGTCCTGCTCGCCGGAGCGTTCCTCCTGCCGCCCGCGGCGGCCGCACTCGTCGCCGTGCCCGGAGCGCTCGTCGCGAGGACGGACCGGCGCCCGGCCGGCCTGCGCCGCGTCTGGCGCGCCGCCCAGCTCGCCCTCGCCACCTGGGCCGCCGCCGGCGTCCACGGAGCGCTCGGCGGCACCGCGGCCGTGTCCGCGCCGCACTTCCCGTACGCGCTCGTGCCCGCCGGAGCGGCCGTCCTGGTCTTCTGCGCCGCCTTCGCCCTGCTCGACGGCGGCATCCTCGCCACCGCCGAACGCGTCCCGCTGCGCGCCGCCTGGCGCGGCCTCTTCCCGCGCGCCCTCGGGCCCGTCGCCGTGCACGGCCTCGCGGGCCTCATGATGGCCGTCCTGTGGCGCAGCCCGTACGGCCCGTTCGCCGCGCTCCTCGTGCTGCTGCCGATGTACATCTCCTGCTGGGTGTTCGCCCAGTACCACCGCGAGCGCGCCGCCCACCAGGAGACGATCCGGGCCCTCGTGCAGGCCGTCGACATCAAGGACGGATACACGCGCGGCCACAGCGAGCGGGTCGGCCAGGCGTCGATGATGATCGCCCGCGAACTCGGCATGGCGGACGAGCGCGCCGAGGTCCTGCGATTCGCCGGGATCCTGCACGACGTCGGCAAACTCGGCGTACCGACCCGCCTGTTGCGCAAGGACGGCCCGCTGACCCCCGAGGAGCGGCGCATCATCGAACTGCATCCCGAGTACGGGCACGAGATGGTGCGCGGGATCGGGTTCCTGGGGGAGGCGCGGGCGGCGATCCTGCATCACCACGAGCGGATGGACGGCAGCGGGTACCCCTATGGGCTCACGGGGGCGCAGATCCCGGAGTTCGCGCGAGTGGTGGCGGTGGCGGACGCGTTCGACGCGATGACGTCCACCCGGTCCTACTCGCGGGCCCGGCCCGTCGACGTCGCCCTCGCCGAGCTGTCCCGGTGCGCGGGCGCGCAGTTCGACCCGCAGATGGTCGGGGCGCTGGTGCGGGCGCTCGGACGGCACGGATGGAACCCCGCCGTGACCGCGGACGAGGCCGCCGCACAGGTGCCCTGGCCCCGCGTGGCGCGGCGGGCGGCCCCGCGGTGACATGGACGCGGTCCCCGGGTCCGGGAAGCGGCCGGGCGCGCACCACGGTCGCGGCCGTCCAGGGCCTCGCTGTCGTGCTCACCGCCGTCTCCCTCGGTTCCACCGTGTGGAACGGCGTCGAGGAGCCCGGGACGGCGCTCGCCTTCGGCGTGCTCATCGCCGTCGGAGAACTCGCCCGCTGGGGGGCACCCGGAGGGGACCGGGAGCCCGCGCCTCTGGGGTCCGCCGGCGCGCTCGCGTACGCACTCCTCGGGGAGACGGCGGGACAGGCGACGCATCACGGAGCGCTCCAGGTCGTCGCCGTCTGCGTCGCGGCCGCGCTCGTCGGCTCCGTACCGCACCTCGCGCTCGGGCACGGCCCGTCCGCCGACCACATGGCGCGGCGAGTCCTGACCGTCGCCTTCGCCGCCGTCTGCTTCCAACCCCTTTACAACCAGGGCAGGTTAGGCGCCTGGCTCGGTGACGGCGCGGCCTACGCGCTGCTGCTCGTCGGGCTGCTCGTCCTGACCGCGCTGTGCGACGCCGTCCTCGCCGCGGCCCTGGCCCACGCCCGTACCGGCTGGCCGTTCGGGCCGCTGCTCAGGGACGAGCTGCGGGCCATGATCGGCATCGGCTCCGCGGTGGGCGCCACCGGCGCCGTCATCGCCCTCGCCGTGGCCGTCGCCGGACTGTGGGCGCTGCCCGTCTTCTGCCTGCCCCTTCTCCTGACCCAGCTCGCGTTCCGCCGGTACGCCGCGGTGCGGACCACGTACCGGCAGACGATCACCTCGCTGGCCCGCGCCACCGAGATCGCCGGGTACACACCCCAGGGCCACGCCCTGCGCGTGGCGGCGCTCAGCCGCGCCGTGGGCCGTGAGCTGGGACTCTCCGAGCCCGACCTCACGGTCCTGGAGTACGCGGCCCTCATGCACGACATCGGGCAGCTGTCCCTCGTCGACCCGGTGGCCGACGGCGCCACCGCCGCCCTGCCCGCCCAGGAGCAGCGCCGCATCGCGCTGCTCGGCGGGGCCGTCGTGCGCCAGACGGGCGTGGACGCGGAGGTGGCCGTCGTCGTCGAGCGCCAGGCCGATCCCTACCGTGAGCAGCCCCTCACCGCGCGCATCGTCCGTACCGCCAACGCATACGACGAGATGGCCCGGGGAGAAGGCCCCCAGGGCCCCCTCACCGCCCTGGAGCGGCTGCGCCTGGCCACGGGGCGCGACTACCAGCCCGATGTGGTGGAATCCCTGGCCAGGGTCGTGTCGAGGGGCGGGGTGACCCTGCCCCCGGCTGGGTAACCCATGGGTAATGAGCGGCTGTCCGGCCGCACGTGGTTGGATGCGAAGAAGAGGATGTCCGGGGGCCCCGGCCCCGGCCGTGCTCCTTGGGGGAAGGCCCCCCGAGGGCACTGTCCCCCGGACCGACAGGCGGGAATGCAGGCGGGAATCGTGAGGATCTTCGGCAAGGGACGGCACCGGCCCTCCGCCTCATGGCGGCAGGCCACCGATCGGGCGTTCACGCTCATCGGCGACGGCCGCTACGAGGACGCCGGGGCTCTGCTCACCCAGGCCGCCGACCTCGAGCCGTGGCTGTCGGAGTCCTGGTTCAACCTCGCGCTGCTGCACAAGTTCCGGCACGACTGGGAGCAGGCACGGGCCGCGGGCCTGCGCGCGGTGGCCCTCCTGGACCGCGAGAGCGGCGCCCCCGACTGGTGGAACGTGGGCATCGCGGCCACCGCCCTGCAGGACTGGCCGCTCGCGCGGCGGGCCTGGCAGGCGTACGGACTCAAGGTGCCGGGCGGCGCGACCGCCGCCGGTGAGCCGACCGGCATGGACCTGGGCAGTGCCGCGGTGCGGCTTTCGCCGGAGGGCGAGGCCGAGGTGGTGTGGGGGCGCAGGCTGGACCCCGCCCGCATGGAGGTCCTGTCCATTCCGCTGCCGTCCTCCGGACGCCGCTGGGGCGAGGTCGTGCTGCACGACGGAGTGCCCCACGGGGAGCGGACGACGGCCGCCGGGCATTCGTACCCCGTCTTCGACGAGATCGAGCTGTGGGCTCCCTCGCCCGTCCCGACCTGGGTCGTCCTCCTGGAGGCGGCGACCGAGGCCGACCGGGACGCACTGGAGCAGCTCGCCTCCGACGCCGGTTTCGCCGCCGAGGACTGGTCGTCCTCCGTGCGGCTGCTGTGCCGGATGTGCTCCGAGTCGCGGATGCCGTCCGACGAGGGCGACGGCCGACACCTGGACCCCCACGACCACAGCGAGCCCGGACATCCCGGGCCGCTCGGCCACCGCACGGACGGCCAGCTGTGGGTGCCCGAGCGCGAGTGCGGTGTCGCCGCGCCCGCGTCGCTCGTGCGGGGGCTGCTCGACGGCTGGGTCGCGGACAGCCCGGACTCCAGGGGCTGGCGGGACCTTGAAGAGGTCTGCTGACCGGTCCCCGTAGGCTGTACCCCGGAAAATTTGTCGCAGCAGGTACCGGAAGGCGTACGTCGGACATGGCGCAGCAGGACACCGAGCACGAGCACGCCGGAGTGCTCCCCGTGGACGACGAGGGCTTCGTCCTCGACACCGAGGACAACGCCGCCCGCGAGGAGGCCGCCGTCGCGCGTGGCACGTCGCGGCCGATCACCGTCGTCGGGAACCCCGTCCTGCACAAGGAGTGCAAGGACGTCACCGAGTTCGGCGACGAGCTCGCGCAGCTGGTCGACGACATGTTCGCCAGCCAGCGCACCGCGGAGGGCGTGGGCCTCGCCGCCAACCAGATCGGCGTCGACCTGAAGGTCTTCGTCTACGACTGCCCCGACGACGACGGTGCGCGCCACACCGGCGTGGTCTGCAACCCGGTGCTCCAGGAGCTTCCCGCGGACCAGCGCCGCCTCGACGACTCGAACGAGGGCTGCCTGTCCGTGCCGACGGCGTACGCGCCGCTCGCGCGTCCCGACTACGCGGTGGTGACCGGGCAGGACGAGAAGGGCAACCCGATCAAGGTCCGAGGCACCGGCTACTTCGCGCGCTGCCTCCAGCACGAGACGGACCACCTGTACGGGTACCTGTACATCGACCGCCTCTCCAAGCGCGAGCGCAAGGACGCCCTGAAGCAGATGGCCGAGGGCACCCCGCGCTACGAGGTCGTCGCCAACGACTGAGCGGGGAGGGCCCGTTGGGGCCCGAGCGCACCTGAGTGACACGCGAGCGGCGTCCGGCCGGATTTCCAACCGACCGGGCGCCGCTCGCCTGTTCGGGGCCCGGACCGCCCCGGCGGTCAGGTGTGCGAACCGGACCGGCCGTAGATGATCCAGAATCAGTCACCTAAGGGGATTTTTCCGGCGCGTGGGGGTAGTGAGGGGGGCAAATCCGTTCCCAGAACGGTCAGTTGTAGTGCTGAATAGAAAGTGCGGGGATACGCAACGGCGCGCGCCCGGCACAGCACAGGGGCGCACGCCACCAGGCGGCTGAGAGGGGTTTGTTCGTGCCTGCTTTCTCACACAGCACTTCACGGACTCGGGTGCAGTCACAGACACAGACGCAGACGGCGGTCCCACCGGCACTGGCGCTACCGGTGATCGAGGAGGCGTTTCCTCGCAACCTGCATCCGTATTGGCCAAAGCTTCAGGAGAAGACGCGGTCCTGGCTGCTCCAAAAGCGCCTCATGTCGGCCGACAAGGTGGAGAAATATGCCGATGGCCTTTGCTACACCGACCTCATGGCGGGCTACTACATAGGAGCCCCCGACGACCTCCTCTCCGCGATTTGCGACTACAGCGCGTGGTTCTTCGTCTGGGACGACCGCCACGACCGTGACGTGATCCACGGCCGGGCCGGTGCCTGGCGGCGCCTCGCCGTCCAGCTCCACGCGGCACTCGAGGCACCTCAGCTCCATCTGCACCACAGGGACCCGCTGGTGGCCGCATTCGCCGACAGCATCGTCCGGCTGAACGGCTCCCTCACCCGTTCATGGAACGCCCGGTTCGCCCGCCACTTCCACGTGGTGATCGACGCATACGACCAGGAATTCCGGAACCGGACCTCGGGAACGGTGCCCACGGTCGAGGAGTACATCGAACTCCGAAGGAACACCTTCGCGCACTGGATATGGCTCGATCTCCTTGAGCCGACCGCGCAGTACGAGCTCCCGAAATGGGTGCTCGAAAGCCCCGCATACCGGCGGGCCGCGCTCGCGTGCCAGGATTTCGCCGCCTGGTACAACGACCTCTGCTCATTGCCCAAGGAACTCGCGGGCGATGAACTCCACAACCTCGGGATAAGCCTTATCCAGCACGAGGGGCTTTCCCTCGAAGAGGCCGTGGGAGAAGTTCGCCGAAGGGTCCGCGGATGCATTACCGAATTCATGGACGCCGAGCCCGAAGTTCTGCGGATGGCGGACGAGGCGGCCGACGGGACTTTAGCGGGCGAGAGCCTCGCCGTGGCACTCAGGTCATGCGTCTCCAATATGCGGAACTGGTTCAGTTCCGTGTACTGGTTCCACCACGAGTCGGGCCGCTATCAGGTGGACAGCTGGGACGACCGCGCCACTCCTCCGTACATCAGCGACCAGGCAGGTGACGAATGACCGTCGAATCGGCAGAATCCTCGGTTCCGGCCGTCGTGGAGCCCGGTGAGCGGCGTACACCGCCGTACGCCGGCGGCGGCGCGCCCCTCCTAGGGCACGCCTGGAACCTCGTGCGCGACCCCCTCGCCTTCGTCGCGGGACTGCGCGGCCACGGCGACCTGGTCCGCATCAGGCTCGGCCCGAAGACGGCGTACGCGGTCTGCGACCCCGACCTCGTGGCCGCGCTCCTCAAGAGCCCCGACTACATGGTCGGCGGGCCCCTCTGGGACACGCTCGGAGTGCTCCTCGGCAAGGGAGTGGCGACCAGCAACGGACCCATGCACCGGCGCCAGCGGCGCACCATCCAGCCAGCGTTCAGGACGGACCGCATCGCCGACCACGCCACCGTGATGGAGGAGGAGGCGCGCGCCATGGCGGCGCGCTGGAAGCCCGGCGACACGGTCGACATCGGCGCCGAGGTGTTCCGTACCGCGGTCCGCATCGTCGCCCGCTCCGTCCTGCACGTCGACTCGGTCGACGAACGCGCCGACCGGCTCAGCTCCTCGCTGCACACGGTCTTCAGCGGCCTGTACCGGCGTATGGTCCTGTCCGTCGGACCCTTCTACCGGCTGCCACTTCCGGCCAATCGCCGTTTCGAGCGGGCCTTGGCCGATTTGCATCGGCTGGTGGACGAGATCATTGCCGAGCGGCGCGCATCCGGCGTCAATCCGGGTGACCTGCTCGCGGCATTGCTCGGTGCCGAGGACGAGAATGGCGAAACGGTCGGCGAGCAGGAGGTGCACGACCAAGTCGTCTCCCTCGTCGTGGCCGGCGCGGAGAATGTCGCGGCGACCCTCACGTGGACGTTCCAGCTCCTCGCGGAACACCCCGAGCAGGAAAGCCGGTTACACGACGAGGTTGAATCCGTGACGGATGGCCGCCCCGTCGCATTCGCCGACCTCAAGGGACTGATCCACACGCGCAATGTCATCACGGAGGCGATGCGCATACGGCCGGCCGTATGGATATTGACGCGGCAGGCCGCCGTCGATACCGAGCTCGGCGGCTATCACATTCCGGCCGGTGCGGACATCGTCTACAGCCCGTATGCGATGCAGCGCGATCCGCGGTCCTTCCGTGACCATCTGGAGTTCGACCCCGACCGCTGGCTTCCGGAACGCGCCTCGGAAAGCCGGCAGAGCGCGATGATGCCGTTCAGTGTCGGCAACCGGAAGTGCCCCGGCGATCACTTCAGCATGGCCGAACTGGCCATCATCCTCGCCACGGTGACGCCCCGCTGGCGGCTGGTTCCGGTCGCGGAGACGGACAGCACGGCCCGCATCGGGATCACGCTCCAGCCCAAGCGGGCGCTGCTGCGGGTGGAGCCGCGCTGACCAGGAGACCCGGCTGTCCGGGGGCCGCTACCGGCCCCCGGAAAACCGGGGGCGGTACGTCAGCGGGCTGCCGATACCGGCGCGATGAGCAGATACGTAGGAGTCGTCGTCATCGCCAGAGGCGCCCGAGAGGTGATGGCACCACTGACCCGTCCCGATGACGACCGCGCGTGGCAACAGTGCTTCACCCCCGTCGAGGTGGGCATGTCGGACGCCTGGACCGTCGAGTTCGTACGCCACAACTGGGACGGACTTCTCCCCCACCTGGAGGCGCTGGCCTGGCCGCGGCCCGAGACGGTGCAGGTGCCCATCGGCGGGGAGGACGACGACTGCTTCGGCCTGTGGATGATGTACGGCGGCAGGCTCGTCGAGGTCCCGCTGCCGCACACCCTGCGTCACCAGGACGGCTACGACTTCACCGGCTGGCTCACGCGGACCGACGGCTCGCCCGCAGAGGGCTGACGGACCGTACGCGGAACGTGCGGCGGAAGGCGTTGGGTGTCGTGCCCAGCGCCTTCATGAACTGATGCCGCATCGCCGCTGCGTTGCCGAACCCGGCCCGCCCGGCGATCGACTCCACCGTCTCGTCCGTCTGCTCCAGCAACTCCTGGGCCAGCAGCACCCGTTGGCGCAGCAGCCAGCGGTACGGCGTCGTGCCCGTCTCCTGCTGGAAGCGGCGCGCGAAGGTGCGCGGCGACATATGGGCGCGCGCCGCGAGCTCCTCGACCGTGAGCGTCCGGTCCAGATGCGCCTCCATCCACGCCAGCACGCCCCCCACGGTGTCGCAGGGAGCGATGGGCAGCGGGCGCTCCACGTACTGGGCCTGCCCGCCGTCGCGGTGCGGCGGGACCACCATGCGGCGCGCGATGGCGTTGGCGACCTCGGAGCCGTGCTCCGTGCGGACGATGTGCAGGCAGGCGTCGATGCCGGCGGCGGTACCCGCCGAGGTGATGACCGGCCCCTCGTCGACGTACAGGACGTCGGGGTCGACGCGGGTGCGCGGGAACGCGACGGCGAGCTCGTGCGCGTACCGCCAGTGCACGGCGCACCGGCGGCCGTCGAGCAGTCCGGCCTCGCCGAGCACGAATACCCCCGAGCAGACGCTGAGGACGCGGGCGCCCCGGTCGACGGCCCGGCGCAGGGCGTCGAGCAGTTCGGGAGGGTAACCCTCGCGGATGCGGCCCGCCGCGGGGACGGCGATGAGGTCGGCCTCCTCCAGCCGCTCCAGGCCGAACGGGGTGGAGATCGTCATGCCCGGTACATGGGTGGCCAGGTCGGGCCCCTCGGCGGACACGGCCGCGAAGTCGTAAACGGGCAGTCCGGCATCGCTGCGGTCGAGGCCGAACACCTCGCAGATGACGCCGAGTTCGAAGGGGTGCACACCGTCGAGCAGCACTGCGGCCACGTTCTTCAGCATGCCGTCCAGTGTGCCGCAGGCTTGGCAGTAATTCGAGGGTCAGTGACAGTCCTGCCACTGCCGGATGCGTCCGCGGGGGACGAGAGTGGAGGACATGAACACAGCGATGAACTACCTCACCGTCCTCTTCGTCTTCGCCCTCCTGGCCGCCCCGTCCCTGTACGGGATCGCCCACGACCGCCGGATCGACCGGCAGCTGCGGCAGGCCGGGCAGGCGCGGCGGGACGCCGAACGCCCGTCCCGCCGCACAGAGTTCACGACCGTCGCCTGAGGATCCCGATCGTCGCCCGGGGATCCCGACCGGAGATCTCGACAGGAGATCCGGCCAGAGGTCCCCGCCTAGAAGTCCTCGTCGAACCCGACCGTGCCCTCGACCGCGACCTGGTACGCCGACGGCCTGCGCTCGAAGAAGTTCGTGAGTTCCTGGACGCCCTGGAGCTCCATGAAGGAGAAAGGGTTCTCCGAGCCGTAGACCGGCGCGAAGCCGAGGCGCTGGAGGCGCTGGTCGGCGACGCACTCCAGGTACTGGCGCATCGAGTCGGTGTTCATGCCGGGCAGGCCGTCACCGCACAGGTCGCGGGCGAACTGGAGCTCGGCCCCGACCGCTTCGCGCAGCATCGCGGTGACCTGCTCCTGGAGCCGGTCGTCGAACAGGTCCGGCTCCTCCTTGCGGACGGTGTCGACGACCTCGAACGCGAACGACATGTGCATCGTCTCGTCGCGGAACACCCAGTTGGTGCCGGTCGCGAGGCCGTGCAGCAGACCGCGGCTGCGGAACCAGTACACGTAGGCGAACGCCCCGTAGAAGAACAGGCCCTCGATGCACGCGGCGAAGCAGATCAGGTTGAGGAGGAAGCGGCGGCGGTCCGCCTTCGTCTCCAGGCGGTCCAGCTTCTCGACCGAATCCATCCACCTGAAGCAGAACTCGGCCTTCTCGCGGATGGAGGGGATCTCCTCGACCGCGTCGAACGCGGCCGCGCGGTCCTCCGGGTCGGGGAGGTAGGTGTCCAGCAGCGTCAGATAGAACTGGACGTGTACGGCCTCCTCGAACAGCTGGCGCGACAGGTACAGGCGCGCCTCGGGGGAGTTGATGTGTTTGTACAGCGTCAGGACCAGGTTGTTCGAGACGATCGAGTCACCCGTCGCGAAGAACGCGACCAGGCGGCCGATCATGTGCTGCTCGCCCGGCGACAGCTTCGCGAGGTCGGCGACGTCCGAGTGGAGGTCGACCTCCTCGACGGTCCAGGTGTTCTTGATCGCGTCCCGGTAGCGCTCGTAGAAGTCCGGGTAGCGCATGGGACGCAGGGTCAGTTCGAAGCCCGGGTCGAGCAGGTTCTTGTTCGCGCTGGTCATTACTGGCAGGCCTCGCAGGACTCGGGGTTTTCGAGGGAGCAGGCGACGGCCTCGGGGTCGGTGGCCTGCTGTACGGGAATGGGGGCGGCGGACGCCGCGCGGGCGATCCGCGTCGCCGGGCGCGAGCGCAGGTAGTACGTCGTCTTCAGACCCGACTTCCAGGCGTACGCGTACATCGACGAGAGCTTGCCGATGGTGGGCGTCTCCAGGAACAGGTTCAGCGACTGCGCCTGGTCGAGGAACGGCGTACGGGCCGCCGCCATGTCGATGAGGCCGCGCTGCGGGATCTCCCACGCCGTGCGGTACAGCTCGCGCACCTCGGCCGGGATCCAGCCGAAGCCCTGCACGGAGCCGCTGGACTCGCGCAGCGCCTCGCGGGTCTGCGCGTCCCACACGCCGAGCCGCTTGAGCTCCTGGACCAGATAGGAGTTGACCTGCAGGAACTCGCCGGACAGCGTCTCGCGCTTGAACAGGTTGGAGACCTGCGGCTCGATGCACTCGTAGACGCCCGCGATGGAGGCGATCGTGGCGGTGGGCGCGATGGCGAGGAGCAGGGAGTTGCGCATGCCGGTGGCGGCGATGCGCTCGCGCAGCGCGGCCCAGCGCTCCGGCCAGGTCAGCTCGACGCCGTAGTGGTCGGGGTGCAGCACGCCGCGCGCGGTGCGGGTCTTCTCCCACGCGGGCAGGGGACCGTTGCGCTCGGCGAGGCCGGCGGACGCCTCGTACGCGGCGAGCATGATGCGCTCGGCGATCCGCGTGGACAGGGCCTTCGCCTCGGGGGAGTCGAAGGGCAGCTTCAGCTGGAAGAAGACGTCCTGGAGGCCCATCGCGCCGAGGCCCACCGGGCGCCACTTGGCGTTGGAGCGGCCGGCCTGCTCGCTCGGGTAGAAGTTGATGTCGACGACGCGGTCGAGGAATGTGACGGCCGTGCGGACGGTCTCGTCGAGGCGCTCCCAGTCGATCTCCCCGCCGCCGGGTCCCTGCCGCACGAAGGCGCCGAGGTTGACCGAGCCCAGGTTGCAGACCGCGGTCTCGCCGTCGTCCGTGACCTCAAGGATCTCGGTGCACAGGTTCGAGGAGTGCACGACGTTGCCGCGCTCCGCCGTCTGGTTGGCGGTGCGGTTGGCGGCGTCCTTGAAGGTCAGCCAGCCGTTGCCGGTCTGCGCCAGGGTGCGCATCATGCGGCCGTACAGCTCGCGGGCCGGCATCGTCTTCTGTGCGAGACCTGCGGCCTCCGCCGCGCGGTACGCGGTGTCGAACTCCTCGCCCCACAGGTCGACGAGGTCGGGCACGTCGGACGGCGAGAAGAGCGACCATGTGCCGTCGTCGGCGACGCGGCGCATGAACTCGTCGGGGATCCAGTGCGCGAGGTTGAGGTTGTGGGTGCGCCGGGCGTCCTCGCCGGTGTTGTCCCGCAGCTCCAGGAACTCCTCGATGTCGGAGTGCCACGTCTCCAGGTAGACGGCCGCTGCGCCCTTGCGCCGGCCGCCCTGGTTCACGGCCGCGACGGACGCGTCGAGGGTCTTCAGGAACGGCACGATGCCGTTGGAGTGCCCGTTCGTGCCGCGGATCAGCGAACCGCGCGAGCGGATCCGCGAGTACGAGAGTCCGATGCCGCCCGCGTGCTTGGAGAGCCGCGCGACCTGGTGGTAGCGGTCGTAGATGGAGTCCAGCTCGTCGAGGGGCGAGTCGAGGAGGTAGCAGGACGACATCTGCGGGTGGCGGGTACCGGAGTTGAAGAGCGTCGGCGACGACGGCAGATAGTCGAGGCGGCTCATCAGGCGGTACAGGGAGGCGACTTCGTCGAGCGCGCGGACCGAGTCGTCCTCGGCGAGGCCGCACGCGACGCGCAGCATGAAGTGCTGCGGGGTCTCGACGACCTGCCGGGTGATCGGGTGGCGCAGCAGATAGCGGCTGTGCAGGGTGCGCAGTCCGAAGTAGCCGAAGCGGTCGTCGGCGCCCTCGGTGACGGAGGCGGTGACGAGCGCGTCGAGGCGCTCGGCGTGCAGCGTCACGAAGTCGTACGTGCGGTCGGCGATCAGGCCCTCGCGGTGGCCCACCGCGACGGACTCGGAGAACGAGGTGACGCCCTGCGACGCGGCCTCGTCGGCGATGCTGATCGTCAGGAGCCTGGCGGCCAGCCGCGAGTACGCCGGGTCGTCGGAGATGAGGCCCGCGGCGGCCTCGGTGGCGAGGGAGCGCAGTTCGGCGGTGATGCCGGAGTCCGCCACCGCGGACCTGCCGCGCAGCGCGGCGGCGGCGACCTTGCCCGGGTCGGTGTCCGGGAGGTCGGCGGTCAGTTCGGTCAGGGTGCGCAGCAGCGCGGTTCCCGGAGCGTCGTGCTGCTCGGGGTTCCCTGCCAGCTCTGAGGCCGGTTCGGCGGGCGCGATGGTCACGTGGGGCTCTCCCTCGCTCGGCTCTGGGCCTGACGGGGAGGAGGGCACGGGGGCATGGCGGGGCCCGCGTCACCGGCCCACTCCACGAGACCCGGACGTCGTCATCCCGGGCCGGACGGCTCGGGCAGGCTGTCGACAGGTCCTCGGACTCGCGTATGCGTGCATACGTACACCGTTGCGGGACAGTTCCGGAATTGCACCGGATTCCCCTGCGGCGACAGCGAGCATGAGCATACATCTTGTGTCGGGCTTGGATGACAGCCCCATATCTTGTGTCGACTAGGGTTGCGGCCGAACTGGTGGCCCAGCAGGGGGAGGTACGGGTGCGAGGCCGGGGAGCGGGCTGTGCCGCCGTACTGCTGATGCTGCTCGCCGGGTGCGGGAACGGCGGGGACGGCGGGTCCGGGCAGCGGGGCGAGGGCGGGAGCAAGCAGTCGTCGGCGTCCGGCGTCGACGGTACGGCGGATCCCGCGAAGGTCTTCACGGGCGCCGAGTTGGGCGCCGCCCTCCTTCCGGCCGAGGACGTGGGCAAGGGCGCGAAGGCGTTGGAGGTCTACCTGGGTCTCTTCGACCAGGGTTCCGGGGGAGGCGACTGGAGCACCTGCGTCGCGGGCCGGGACGCGCACGGGGAACTGTGGCGCATGCGGGGCGCCAGCGCCGAGCGGACGTTCCGTCCCGACCCCGCGGCGGTGGGCGAGGACGACCCCTTCGTCTACGAGCGCCTGGTCTCGATGCCGGCCGGGCGGGCCGGGCGCTATCTCGAACTGCGCCGCGAGCTCCACGAGGCGTGCGGCCGCGTCACCGTCGACACCGACGGCGCGCCCGTCGAGGAGCACCACGAGGTCCGGCCGCTGCCGGACCTGGGCGACGAGGCGGTCCTGGAGACCACGAGGACCACGGGCGGCGACGAGTACGACGGGAGTGCGCACTACGTGGTCGAACTGCGGGTCGGCGGTGTCCTGGTGATCGTGGGGGCGGGCACGGACATGGACCTGACGCTCTCCTCGGCCGCCGAGGCGGCGCGGCGGGTCGGGAAGGACCTCTACGGAGTTTCGTGAACCCCGGGTACGCCAACGGGCCGCCGGAGGGATCCGGCGGCCCGTTGCTGTACTCGGGGGAGGTCGGGTCAGTGCCCGCCGGTTCCCGCCGTCGCCTCCGGCAGCTTCTTCAGGACGCCCGGGTCGCCGGCGTCCGCCGTGTAGTCCGCGGCAGACGTCTCGTCGACGCCCTCAGGGGCCTTCAGCGCCTTCAGGACGAAGGTGAGGACCACCGTGACCACCACGTTCATGACGAACGCCGTGAGGCCGATGTAGCCGATCTCGCCGATGCCCGGGATCTCCTTGGCGCTGCCGCCGAAGTGCTTCTGCGTCGGCGACGCGACCCCGTACGCGGCGAGCGTGCCGTAGACCATGCCGACCGCCCAGCCGGCGAGAAGCGCCCAGCGGTGGAACCAGCGCGTGAACAGGCCGCCGACGAGGGCCGGCATGGTCTGGAGGATCCAGATGCCGCCCAGGAGCTGGAAGTTGATCGCGACGGTCTTGTCCATGGTGAGGACGAAGGCGAGCGCGCCGACCTTCACGAGCAGCGACACCAGCTTGGAGACCTTGGTCTCCTGCTCGGGCGTCGCGTCCGGCTTGATGAAGTCCTTGTAGATGTTGCGCGTGAACAGGTTCGCCGCGGCGATGGACATGATCGCGGCGGGCACGAGCGCGCCGATGCCGATGGCCGCGAACGCGACGCCCGTGAACCAGTCGGGGAACATGTCCTCGAAGAGCTGCGGGATCGCCAGCTGCCCGTTCTGCACCTTGATCCCGGCCGCGATGGCCATGAAGCCGAGCAGCGCGAGCAGGCCCAGCATCAGGGAGTACAGGGGCAGGATGGTGGTGTTGCGGCGGATCACGTTGCGGCTGCGCGAGGACAGCGTCGCCGTGATCGAGTGCGGGTACATGAAGAGCGCCAGCGCCGAGCCGAGGGCCAGCGTCGCGTACGTCCACTGCCCGGCCGGTGCCGGGGCGAGCGATCCGACCGGCTTGCCCGTCGCCGGGTTGGGCGTCGCGAACTTCTCGTTCGCCGCGTGGAAGATGGCGTCGAAGCCGCCCAGCTTGATCGGGATGTAGATGATCGCGACGGCGATGACGAGGTAGATCAGACCGTCCTTGACGAACGCGATCAGGGCGGGAGCCCGCAGACCCGACGAGTACGTGTACGCGGCGAGCACCGCGAACGCGATGAGCAGCGGCAGGTCCTTGATGAACCAGTTGGTCGACTCGTCGCCGCCGACGCCCATGACGTCCAGGACGGCCTGGATGCCGACGAGTTGGAGCGCGATGTACGGCATCGTGGCGAGGATGCCGGTGACGGCGACGGCGAGGGACAGGCCCTTGGAGCCGAAGCGGCCGCGCACGAAGTCGGAGGTCGTCACATAGCCGTGCTTGTGCGACACCGACCACAGACGCGGCAGGAAGGTGAAGATGAGCGGGTAGACGAGGATCGTGTAGGGCACGGCGAAGAAGCCGGAGGCCCCGGCCGCGTAGATCGCCGCCGGGACGGCCACGAAGGTGTACGCGGTGTAGAGGTCGCCGCCGAGCAGGAACCAGGTGACCCACGTACCGAACGAGCGTCCGCCCAGGCCCCATTCGTCGAGGCTCTGCTCGCTGTCGGACCTGCGCCAGCGCGCGGCCAGGAAGCCCATGACCGTGACGGCGATGAAGAAGAAGATGAAGACGCCGAGTGCGACGCCGTTGACTCCGCCGTTCATGCCTGTCCACCCGTCTTCCGGGCGCGCTGGTCACGCTGCCACAGCTTGTACGCGATCATCGTCAGCGCCGTGGAGATGAGGACCCACAGCATCTGGTACCAGTAGAAGAACGGAATACCGATGAAGGTCGGGTCGATCTTCGCGTAGGAGCCGACCCAGAGCATCGCCACGAACGGCGCGACGAGGCACAGGGCAATGACCACTCGCACCGGTGTGACCACCGGCCGTTTCATTTCAGGCACATCCGACATACGGCGGTCCGTCCCCTCGCTGATCCCGCTTATCTCATGCTTAACGTGGCGGAAATCTAGGCGACGATCTCGTCGTATGGAACCCCCGTCCGGATAACGGACAATGCGTGGCCGACATGCCGTTCATGTGCCGACTCGTCGGCCGGCACAGGCGGATTCGCGTACGGTGCCCGTCAGTCCGTCGGACGCTTGAGGCGGGCCACGAACTTGTAGCGGTCGCCCCGGTACACCGAGCGCACCCACTCGACGGGCTGCCCCGTGCCGTCCAGGGAGTGCCGCGACAGCATCAGCATGGGCAGGCCCACGTCCGTGCCGAGCAGGCCCGCCTCGCGCGGGGTGGCAAGGGACGTCTCGATGGTCTCCTCGGCCTCGGCCAGGCGCACGCCGTAGACCTCGGCCAGCGCCGTGTACAGGGACGTGTACTTGACCAGGGAGCGGCGCAGCGCGGGGAAGCGCTTGGCCGACAGGTGCGTCGTCTCGATGGCCATCGGCTCGCCGCTCGCGAGGCGGAGCCGCTCGATGCGCAGGACGCGGCCGCCCGCCGTGATGTCGAGGAGCCCGGCGAGGGTGTCGTCGGCGGTCACGTAGCCGATGTCCAGGAGCTGCGACGTGGGTTCCAGGCCCTGGGCGCGCATGTCCTCGGTGTACGAGGTCAGTTGCAGCGCCTGCGAGACCTTGGGCTTGGCGACGAACGTCCCCTTGCCCTGGATGCGCTCGAGCCGGCCCTCGACGACCAGTTCCTGAAGGGCCTGGCGCACGGTCGTGCGGGAGGTGTCGAACTCGGCGGCGAGGGTGCGCTCGGGCGGGACCGGGGTGCCCGGGGGCAGCGTCTCGGTCATGTCCAGCAAGTGCCGCTTCAGGCGGTAGTACTTGGGCACACGCGCGGTGCGGCCCGCTGCGGGTGCCTCCGCCGTCGTGGCGCCGCCCGCATCGGTTCCGCTGCTGCCCGCATGGGTGCCCATGGTCCGCCTTCCCGGCTCCTGTGGTGCTGCCGTCACCGGCTCCTCCGTCTGTCGCGGCTCACATCGTGGCACGGCCCTCCCCGGGGGCGCCGTGCTCCCTCAGGTGTCGGTCCGATAACGGACGTGACAGCCCTTCTTATACACCCTTGACACCCCTAAAGGTCTAGGCCAAGCTCCGGGTACTGGTCTACACCATTAAAGACCAGGTCCCAGTCCCACGTGCAGTACCACGTCGAGTTTGTTGTGTTCGTCGTATCCGTCGTCGTGGGCGGGGGGGTTGCTGGCATCCCTGAGGAGGGTGACGTGAAGCGCAGGCTCATTGCGGCTATCGGTGTCGCGGGCATGTTGGTTTCGATCGCGGCTTGTGGCAGTGGTGATGACGGCGGCAAGGACAAGAAGGCCGGCGCCGACGGCTACAAGGGCCAGACGCTGACCGTGTGGGCCATGGACGGCTCGACGCCGGACACCTGGCAGAAGGACGTCACGGCGGCCTTCGAGAAGAAGACCGGCGCGAAGCTGAAGATCGAGATCCAGCAGTGGAACGGCATCCAGCAGAAGCTGACCACCGCCCTGTCCGAGGAGAACCCGCCCGACGTCTTCGAGGTCGGCAACACGCAGACCCCCGCCTACGCCAAGACCGGCGGCCTCGCCGACCTCTCCGACCTCAAGTCCTCGGTCGGCGCCGACTGGGCCGAGTCGATGAACAAGTCCGCGGTCTCGGACGGCAAGCAGTACGCCGCCCCGTGGTTCGTCGTGAACCGCGTCGTCATCTACAACAAGAAGATCTGGGCCGACGCCGGCATCAAGGACACCCCCAAGACGCGCGACGAGTTCTACAAGGACCTCGAGGCCATCGGCAAGAAGACGGACGCCGAGCCGATCTACCTGCCCGGGCAGAACTGGTACCACTTCGTCGGCCTGACCATCGGTGAGGGCGCCGAGCTCGTCAAGAAGGACGGCGACAAGTACGTCTCCAACCTGGGCGACCCCAAGGTCGCCGCCGCCATGGAGACATACAAGAAGTTCCAGGCCCTGTCCAAGGCCCCCAAGGACAAGGACGAGGCCACCCCGCAGCAGGCCGAGGTCTTCGCCAAGGGCAAGACCGGCTCCTTCATCGGCATGGGCTGGGAGTCCGCCCTCGCCATCAAGGCCAACCCGAAGATCGAGAAGGAGATCGGCTACTTCACCGTCCCGGGTGTCACGGCCGACAAGCCCGAGGGTGTCTTCCTCGGCGGCTCCAACCTCGCCGTCGCCGCGGGCAGCAAGAAGCAGGACCTCGCCAAGGAGTTCCTGAAGCTCGCGCTCTCCGACAAGTTCGAGGGCCAGCTCGCCAAGGAAGGCGGCGTGATCCCCAACAAGGAGGCGCTGCAGTCCAACCTCAAGGGCAACGCGGCCGCCGAGGCCGCCGCTCCCGCCGCGGCCGGCGGCGGCACCACCCCGCTGATCCCGGAGTGGGCCCCGGTCGAGAACGCGCCCAACCCGATCAAGACCTACATGACCGCGGTGCTGAAGGGTAAGTCCCCGGCCGCCGCCGCCAAGCAGGTCGAGGCCGAGTTCAACAAGCGCCTCTCGCAGAAGCAGTAAGGCAGCAAAAGGCCCCGCGGGGACGGAGAGCGCCGGCAGGCCCTCCGCCCCCGCGGGGTCCACGGTGTCCCGGCAGGCCCAGAAAAGAGATGGCGAGCATGACCGTGCAGACCGAACGGCCGCCCTCCGGTCCGGCGGAGGTCCTGAAAGCGGACGGCGGGGGATCCGGCGGACCGAGTAAGCAGGCCCGCGCACGGGCCGGGACCCTCGCGCCCTACCTGCTGCTGCTTCCCGCGGTCGCGGCCACCGTGCTGCTCCTCGGCTGGCCGCTGCTCAAGGACGGGCTCCTGTCGTTCCAGAACCTCAACATGGGGCAGCTGATCCAGCATGTCACCGAGTGGAACGGCTTCGACAACTACCAAGAGGTACTGACCAGTTCGGACTTCTGGCGGGTGACCGGACGCTCCATCGTCTTCACCCTCGTCAACGCCGTCCTGATCATGGTGATCGGCACCCTCGTCGGTCTGCTCCTCGCCCGGCTCGGCAAGCGCATGCGCGTCCTGCTCCTCGTCGGGCTCGTGCTCGCCTGGGCGATGCCCGTCGTCGCCGCGACCACCGTCTACCAGTGGCTGTTCGCGGAGCGCTTCGGCGTCGTCAACTGGGTCCTCGACAAGCTCGGCTGGCACTCGATGGCCGACTACAGCTGGACCGGCAGCCAGATGTCGACGTTCTTCGTCGTCACCGTGCTGATCGTCTGGATGTCGATCCCGTTCGTCGCGATCAACCTCTACGCCGCGACGACCACCATTCCCAAGGAGCTCTACGAAGCCGCGTCCCTCGACGGCGCCGGCCCCTGGAAGAGCTTCCTCTCGGTCACCCTGCCGTATCTGCGGCCCTTCCTCTACGCGACGACGTTCCTCGAGATCATCTGGGTCTTCAAGGCGTTCGTCCAGGTCTTCACGATCAACGGCGGCGGCCCCGACCGGCTCACCGAGATCCTGCCCGTGTACGCGTACATCGAGGGCGTCGGCAACCAGCACTTCGGCATGGGCGCGGCGATCGCCGTCCTGACGATCCTGATCCTGCTCGTGCTCACCGCCTACTACCTCCGGATCGTGCTCAAGCAAGAGGAGGACGAGCTGTGAAGCGCTCTGCTTCGTCGACGTTCCGCCGCGCCTGGCCCAATGTGACGGCCGTGATCCTGTTCATCGGCTTCGTCTTCCCCGTCTACTGGATGTTCGCGACGGCGCTCAAGCCGACCGGCGACATCATCAGCGAGAACCCCGTCTGGTTCCCGACCGACATCACGTTCGAGCACTTCAGGACGGCGTTCGGCGCCGACAACTTCTGGACGCTGGTGCGCAACTCGGTCACCGTGACCGTGCTCGCCGTCGTCTTCTCGCTGGTCATCGGCCTGGCCGCGGCGTTCGCCCTCGCGCGGATGCGGTTCAAGGGCCGCCGCGGTTTCATCATCGGGTTCATGCTGGCCCAGATGGCGCCCTGGGAAGTCATGGTCATCGCGATCTACATGATCGTGCGCGACGCGTCGATGCTGAACAGCCTCGTCCCGCTGACCCTCTTCTACATGGTGATGATCCTGCCCTTCACCCTCCTCACGCTGCGCGGCTTCGTCGCTGCCGTGCCCAGGGAACTGGAGGAGTCCGCGATGGTCGACGGATGCACCCGCATGCAGGCCTTCCGCAGGGTGATCCTGCCGCTGCTCGCGCCCGGCCTGATGTCGACCTCGATGTTCGGCTTCATCACCGCCTGGAACGAGTTCCCGATGGTCCTCGTCCTCAACAAGTCGTCCGAGGCGCAGACGCTGCCGCTGTGGCTCTCCAGTTTCCAGACCGCCTTCGGCGACGACTGGGGTGCGACCATGGCCGCGTCCTCGCTCTTCGCGATCCCGATCCTGATCCTCTTCGTCTTCCTGCAGCGCAGGGCCGTCAGCGGCCTCACCGACGGCGCCGTGAAGGGATAACACCGCCAGATGACGACACTCACCGCACACGGCACCGACACCCTCACCCGTGACGCGCTCACCGTCCTCCAGCCCGGCTTCACCGGCACCAGCGCCCCCGACTGGCTGCTGCGCCGGCTCGGCGAGGGCCTCGCCTCCGTCGGCCTGTTCGGCCGGAACATCGCCTCGCCCGAGCAACTCGCCGCCCTGACCGCACAGTTGCGGGCCGAGCGCGACGACGTCCTGGTCGCCATCGACGAGGAGGGCGGTGACGTCACCCGCCTGGAGGTGCGCTCCGGTTCCTCGTTCCCCGGCAACCACGCCCTGGGCGCGGTCGACGACGTGGAGCTCACCCGGTCCGTCGCCGCCGAACTCGGCCGCCGCCTGGCCGCCTGCGGCGTCAACCTCAACTGGGCTCCGTCCGCGGACGTCAACTCCAACCCGGCCAACCCCGTCATCGGCGTACGGTCCTTCGGCGCCGACACCGGCCTCGTCTCCCGCCACACCGCCGCCTACGTCACCGGGCTCCAGTCCGCGGGCGTCGCCGCCTGCACCAAGCACTTCCCCGGCCACGGCGACACCGCCGTCGACTCGCACCACGACATGCCCCGCATCGACGTGGGTCTCGACGTGCTCCACGAGCGTGAACTCGCGCCGTTCCGCGCGGCGATCGCGGCCGGCACGCGCGCGGTGATGAGCGCCCACATCCTCGTCCCCGCCCTGGACCCGGACCGCCCCGCCACCCTCTCGCGCCGCATCCTGACCGGCCTGCTCCGCGAGGAACTGGGTTACGAGGGGCTGATCGTCACCGACGGCATGGAGATGCAGGCCATCTCCGCCACGTACGGCATCGAGCGCGGCAGCGTCCTCGCCATCGCGGCCGGCGCCGACGCCATCTGTGTCGGCGGCGGGCTCGCCGACGACGACACGGTCCTGCGGCTGCGCGACGCTCTCGTCGCCGCGGTGCACGCGGGCGACCTGCCGGAGGAGCGGCTCGCCGACGCCGCGGCGCGGGTGCGTTCGCTCGCCCGATGGACCTCGGAGCCGGGCGCGGCCGAGCACTCGGGGGGCGCGCCCGACTCCGGGATCGGACTGGTCGCGGCGCGGCGGGCGGTGACCGTCACGCGCGGTGAGCACGCGGCCCCCGTCACCGAGCCGCCGTACGTCGCCGCCTTCACACCCGTCGCCAACATCGCGGTCGGCGACGAGACGCCGTGGGGTGTCGCCGCCGAACTGGAGCGGCTGCTGCCCGGCACGGAGACCGGCAGCTTCTCCGGCGCGGACGCGGGCGCCGCCGCCCTGGCCGCGGCGGGGGACCGCCGCATCGTCGCCGTGGTCCGCGACGCCCACCGCCACGCGTGGATGGCTCAGGCGCTGGACACGCTCCTCGCGGCCCGCCCCGACACGGTCGTGGTCGAGATGGGCGTACCGCAGGCGCCGCCGCGGGGCGCCCTGCACGTGGCGACACACGGCGCGGCCCGGGTGTGCGGTCTGGCGGCCGCCGAGGTGATCGTCGCCGGGTGAGCCGAGCGCCCCTCCAGAGGCGCGGGGCTGTGACACGGTGCGGCCTCACCGTGCGGGCGCGACAAGCCACGACGCCCCCGCCTCCCGCGGACGGCGAACGCGAAGGTGCCGGTCACCCCTCACCAGGGGTGACCGGCACCTTCATGTCGGCCCGAACTCGCTTACAGCCCCTGCCAAGCGGGCTTGTTCGCGTACGTGTGCCGGAAGTACTCGGAGAGCTTGAGCTTCGACGCCGCCCCCTCGTCGACGACAACCGTCGCGTGCGGGTGCAGCTGAAGCGCCGAAGCCGGCACCACGGAGGCCACCGGCCCCTCGACGGTCGCCGCCACGGCGTCCGCCTTGCCCTCACCGGTGGCGAGCAGCACCAGATGCCGCGCCTCCAGGATCGTGCCGATGCCCTGCGTGATGACGTGACGCGGCACCTGGTCGAGGTCGCCGTCGAAGAAGCGCGCGTTGTCCGCGATGGTCTGCTGCGTCAGCGTCTTGATCCGCGTACGGGAGGCGATCGACGAACACGGCTCGTTGAAGCCGATGTGCCCGTCGGTGCCGATGCCGAGCAGCTGGAGGTCCACACCGCCGGCGGCGGCGAGCGCCTTGTCGTACGCCTCGCAGGCCGCCTGCACGTCCTCGGAGCTGCCGTCCGGGCCCATGAAGGAGCCCTCACTCAGGCCGAGCGGCTCGACGACCTCGCGCAGCACGGTCGCCCGGTAGGACTCGGGGTGTCCGGTCGGCAGTCCCACGTACTCGTCGAGCTGGGCGATACGGGCCTTCGACGCGTCGACCTCGCCGCCGCCGACCTTGGCCGCCAGCGCCTCGTAGATGGGCAGCGGGGTCGAGCCGGTGGCCACGCCGAGCAGGGCGTCGGGCTTGCGGCGCAGCAGCTGGGCCATCGCCTCGGCGATGAGCTCGCCGCCTGCCTTGGCGTCCGGGACGATCACAACTTCCACGCTGGGCCTGCCGATCTGGTCGAGGATGTGATGCTGCGCATGTGGTATAGACCAATCTAGCAGAGGTGGCCCGGCCGGTCACGGGGCGTACGCCCGCCGTTCGACCATGCTCGGCGCTCCCCGCGCCGACGGCACCTCGAAGCCGGCACGCCCGAACCGACTCGGCCGGGCGCGCGCCCGCGTCAGCCGCCACAGTGGAACCGAGCGTGCACAGGAGGAGCCCGGCCGGCCCCGCCCGCCGCACCCGCGACCGCCCCTCCGGAGGAGTCCGCATGACCGCCACCCCGTCGGCCCCGAAGAGCGAGCAGCCGGGCCGGATCATGGCCCGCGAGATGGCCGAGCAGCCCGCGGTGCTGCGCCGCCTCCTGGACACCGGCGCTCCCCGCATCCACGAGGTGGCCCGGCTGGTCGCGGCACAGGCGCCCCGCTTCGTCCTGCTCACCGCCCGCGGCACCTCCGACAACGCCGCCCTCTACGCGAAGTACCTGCTGGAGATCCAGCTCGGGATGCCCTGCGGCCTGGCCTCCATGTCCACCACGACGGCGTACGGCGCCCGGCCCGACCTGCGCGACGTCCTGGCCGTCACCGTCAGTCAATCGGGCGGCTCGCCCGACCTGGTCGCCTCCACGAAGGCGGCCCGAGCGGCCGGCGCGATCACCTTGGCGGTGACCAACAACCCGGACTCGCCGCTGGCCGCCGTCTCCGAGCACCACATCGACATCATGGCGGGCCCGGAGAAGGCGCTCCCGGCCACGAAGACGTACACCGCGTCCCTGCTCGCGCTCTACCTCTTCGTCGAGGGCCTGCGCGGCGGCGACGGCTCGCCCGCCGACGTGCTGCCCGGCCTCGCCCAGCAGCTCCTGGACCGCCAGGACGAGGTGCGCACCCTCGCCTCCCGCTACCGCTTCGCGAACCGCATGGTGATCACCTCGCGCGGCTACGGCTATCCGACCGCCAAGGAGGCAGCCCTCAAACTCATGGAGACCAGCTACATCCCGGCCCTGTCCTACTCGGGCGCCGACCTGCTGCACGGTCCGCTCGCCATGGTCGACAACATCTCACCGGTCATCGCCGTCGTCACGGACGGCAAGGGCGGCAGCATGCTCCAGCCCGTGCTCGACCGGCTGCGCGGCCGGGGCGCCGACCTCGTCGTCATCGGCCCCGAGGCGCAGGTGGACCGGGCGTCGGCCGGGTTCGTCCTGCCGACCGAGGGCGTTGCGGAGGAGGTCCAGCCGGTCCTGGAGATCATCCCGCTCCAGCTCCTCGCGTACGAGGTCACCATCGCCCGCGGCCAGGACCCGGACGCCCCGAGGGCGCTGGCGAAGGTGACGGAGACGCACTGACTCCCACCGCCCTCTCCGGCGCCCGCTCTTCTCCGGCGCCCGCCAGAATCCGCGGATGGCGACCAAGCGGCGCGGACGGCCCCGCTCCTTCGACCGGGACGCCACCCTGGAGAAGGGGATGCGCGCCTTCTGGGAACACGGCTACGAGGCGACGACGGTCGCCGACCTGACCCGGGCCATGGACATCGGCGCCCCAGCCTCTACGCGGCCTTCGGCGACAAGAAGACGCTGTTCGACGAGGTCGTCAGGTTCTACCGCGCCGCGCACGCCTCGTTCGGGGAGCGCGCCTGTGCCGAGGAGACCACGGCCCGGGCCGCGCTGGCCCGCCGCTCCACGAGGCCGCGGCCGCGTTCACACGCCCCGGCCTGCCGCACGGCTGCCTGGTCGTCCACGCGGCGGCCAACTGCACCACACCCGGGATCGAGGACGCCCTGCGAGACCGGCGGCAGGCGGATATCGCCGCTTTCGAGACCCGAATCCGGGCGGGTATCGCGGAAGGAGAGCTTCCACCCGACACGGACGCGGCGGCTCTGGCACGCTGTACGGGGGCGGTCTTCCAGGGGATGTCCCAGCACGCCCGCGACGGCGCGAGCCGGAGCGATCTCGAGTCACTCGCCGGCCTGGCGCTGGCGGCCTGGCCCGTGGCCGCGAAAGCGGATACGAAGAGACAACAACAAACATCGTCCAACGCGTAGACATGACAGAATGGTCTAGTCCACAATGCGATGGTAAAGCCTCCGCCCTCCCCGCACAGGAGGACGGACCGAGGAGCCGGCGCTCTCTGCCCTGACTGCGGCGGGTCCTCACACGGCCGACGGGACCGCACACCCGACGGCTGTTGCAACTCCGGGCTGCGGTGCCGGGAGGGCTGAGGGTCCCTCCCAGGCGCCGCGGCCCGCGGGTGTCTTCGGGGCCGAACCCGCCAGGTACCCTCGGCTCCGTGCCCTCCATGAACGACCTCGTACGCCAGCACACGGCCCTCGGCGACTCCGACCTCGAGTGGCTGCATCTGCTGGTCTCGGAGTGGCAGCTGCTCTCCGACCTCTCCTTCGCCGACCTCGTGCTGTGGGTTCCCACGCTCGACGGCACCCGCTACGTCTCCGTGGCGCAGATGCGGCCCAACACCGGCCCCACCTCGTACCAGGACGACATGGTCGGCCATCTCGTCCCGCGCGGCCGCCGCCCCCTCCTGGACGCCGCCCTCGACGAGGGACGCATCGTCCGCGAGGGCGACCCCGAGTGGCGCGAGGAGGTCCCGGTACGGGTCGAGTCCATCCCCGTACGCAGGGAAGGGCGCGTCCTCGGTGTGATCGCCCGCAACACGAACCTGCTCACGGTCCGTACCCCCTCCCGCCTCGAACTGACCTATCTCCAGTCGGCCTCCGACCTCGCCCAGATGATCGCGGCCGGGTCCTTCCCGTTCCCGGGCCAGCAGGTCGACATGGACGCCTCCCCGCGCGTCGGCGACGGCCTCATCCGCCTCGACGCGGACGGCGTCGTCCAGTACGCGTCGCCGAACGCGCTCTCCGCGTACCACCGGCTCGGATTCTCCGCCGACCTGGTCGGGCACCACCTCGGCCGGACGACGGCCGAACTCGCCCCGTCGCGCGGCCCGGTGGACGAGGCGCTCGCCAAGGTGGCCAGCGGCTGGGCGCCGCGCGAGTTCGAGATCGAGGGGGAGGAGGGGTCGATCCAGCTCCGCGCGATCCCCCTCAAGCCCAAGGGCACCCGCATCGGTTCCCTCGTCCTCCTGCGCGACGTCACCGAACTGCGCCGCCGCGAGCGGGAGTTGATCACCAAGGACGCGACCATCCGGGAGATCCACCACCGGGTGAAGAACAACCTCCAGACCGTCGCCGCCCTGCTGCGCCTCCAGGCCCGCCGCATCGACTCCGACAGCGGCCGCGAGGCGCTGGAGGAAGCGGTGCGCCGCGTCGGCTCCATCGCCATCGTCCACGAGACGCTCTCCCAGAACCTTGACGAGCGCGTGGAGTTCGACGAGATCGCCGACCGGGTGCTCGCCATGGTCGCGGAGATCTCACCGGGCGTGGTCACGGGCCGGCGCACCGGCCGCTTCGGCATCCTGGACGCCGAGGTCGCCACCCCGCTGTCGATGGTCCTCACCGAGGTCCTGCAGAACGCCCTGGAACACGGATTCCGTCAGGGCGACACCGGCACGGTCGAGGTCTCCGCGGTGCGCGGCGGCACCACCAAGGACGCCCGCCTCCTGATCACCGTCACCGACGACGGCATGGGCCTGCCCGAGGGCTTCGACCCGAAGCGCGCCGGCAACCTGGGCCTGCAGATCGTACGCACCCTGGTCGAGGGCGAGTTGAGCGGATCGTTCGACATGATCCCGGCGCCCGGCCGCGGGACGCGGGTCGTCCTCGACATCCCGGTGACCACCGACAAGTAGCCGGCCCGGCGCCGGGCCGCCGCGTCGGCAGACCGACACAGCAACCGACACAGCCGCAAACGCCAGTGAGCCCCGGACCGTTGGGTCCGGGGCTCACTGTTCGCGTTGCCCGGGTCTACATCCCGGGCGGAGCCTGGGTGGAGCTTCGGGGGTACTGCGCGCTGCGGCTCGGGGGCGGGAGTTGCGTACTCGCTGTACGCGCCGCCGGGCTCAGGCTCGTGGGGGGCGTGGACGTCAGGCGCTGGCCTGGCGAGCACGGTTGCGGGCGGCGCGACGCTTCATTGCGCGGCGCTCGTCCTCGCTGAGGCCACCCCAGACGCCGGAGTCCTGGCCGGACTCGAGCGCCCACTGCAGGCACTGCTCCATGACGGGGCAGCGGCGACAGACGGCCTTGGCTTCCTCGATCTGCAGCAGCGCAGGACCGGTGTTGCCGATGGGGAAGAAGAGCTCGGGGTCTTCCTCGCGGCAAACGGCGTTGTGACGCCAGTCCATGGCTGCTACCTCTCCTTGGTATTACGTGCGGGTTGCTTGTGAATGTGAACGCTTTCACGAATCCCTCGACAACGGAAGGGACTTTCGTCACATCTGCGACGGATGTCCTGTGTGTTGAGGAGGGGGTTCGGGCTCTCTGTGGGGCCGATGTTGCGGGCCGTCCCGAGCGCCATGTAGAGATTCGCAAACCTCGGCGGCGGATACAACCCCTTCAGGAAAGTTTTTTTTGATTCCTCGGTGTCGGCTAGGTCACAGCCGTACTTCCATGGGGTGGATCCTGGCCCAAACGTTCGAGATAAAGGACTTTGGGCTCTTCCACTCACACAATCACACGCAGTGCACGGCGTACGCCTGTGAACGTCACGCTCGTTCGCAGCCCCAGGTGGTCACCGTCCATCTGGAGGGGCAGGGGGACCTTCGATTGCAAGGTGAAGTCGGTCAGGTCGTGCAGGGTCACGGCGTTCTTCCCGTGGGGTCCCCGGACGGGTGACGAGGTGAGCAGCTGGGTGCCGTAACGGGCCACCGAAGGAGCGGACAATTTCTTGAGTCCCAGCACGTCAAGGCCGGTGTCGAAGGACGCCTGAGGGGACGCGTAGAGCGGCCTGTTCCCCAGATATGACCATGGGGAGGTATTGCAGACTATGGACAGGACCAGATCGGTGACGGGGGCCTCACCCGGCCGGTCCAGTGTGATCGCGCCGTGCCGGCGGTCGTGCTCGCCGAGGAACTGGCGTACGACCTGACGCAAATAGAGCGCGTGTGTCGATCGCTTTCCGCGTTCGCGTTGCTGTTCGACCCGGCCGATGACGCCTCCGTCGAAGCCGAGACCGGCACAGAACGTGAACCACCGGGACGGGGCGGCCTCGTCCGCCGTGCCCGGCGTGCCGCCCGCGCGGCCGAGACCCACCGTGCGCTCCCGGCCCTCGCGCAGAGCGTCGAGCAGGGCGCCCGTCGCCTCCACCGCGTCGTTCGGCAGGCCGAGGGCGCGGGCGAAGACATTGGTGGAGCCGCCGGGGACGACGGCGAGGCGGGGGAGGCGGTCCGGGTCGGGGCCGTGGTGCAGCAGGCCGTTCACGACCTCGTTGACCGTGCCGTCGCCGCCGAGGGCCACGACCAGCTCGATGTCCTTGCTCTCCGCGGCCTGCCGGCCGAGGTCCCTGGCGTGCCCGCGGTACTCCGTGGTGATCGCCTCGAGTTTCATCTCGCTCGCGAGCGCGTGGATCAGTACGTCACGCGTGCGCGCACTGGTGGTGGTTGCCGCCGGATTGACCACAAGAAGTGCACGCATGCGAAGCAGGGTACCTACCGGGTGGTACTCGGCCCAGACCGAGGTAGGAGTCGGGTAAGAAACGGGGGTCCCGCGGGCCCCACCCGGGGCGGCCGGGAGGTACGGGCCGAGGGCTACCCTGCTTGGGTGACCTCAGAGCAGAACCCCAGCCCCGAAGACGCCGCGACCACCGACGACGGCCCGCGCCCCGGGCGGCTGACCGCGGCCGCCGGGCTGGCCGGTCTCGAGGGGGCCGCCCTGCTCGTCGGCGGCGTCTCCATGCTCGTCATGGGCCTCGCAGGTCACCCCGACGACCCCGAGCAGGCCGTGACCGGCGGTGTCACGCTCGCCGTCCTCGCGCTGCTGCCGCTGATCGCGGCGCGCGGGCTGCTGAAGCGGCGCAGCTGGAGCCGGGGGCCCGCGATCATCACGCAGATCATGGCGCTTCCGGTCGCCTACACGCTGCTCCAGGCCGACAGCGTGATGATCCCGGGCGGGATCGCGCTCGCCGTCGTCGCGGTGACGGCGCTGGTGCTCCTGGTGAACCCGGCCACGACCCGGGCGCTCGGCATCACGACTCCGGGCGCCGCGGGCGACGTACCGGGCCAGAAGTAGCCGGCCCGTACGCCTCGGGGCTCACTCCTCGACGAGGAGCTTCTCGCGCAGCTGGGCCAGGGTGCGGGCCAGCAGGCGCGAGACATGCATCTGGGAGATGCCGACCTCCTGCGCGATCTGCGACTGCGTCATGTTCCCGAAGAAGCGAAGCAGCAGGATCCGCTTCTCGCGCGGCGGCAGGTCCTCCAGGAGCGGCTTGAGGGACTCGCGGTACTCGACGCCCTCCAGCGCCTCGTCCTCGGATCCCAGTGTGTCCGCCACTGCAGGCGACTCGTCGTCCGTGTCCGGGACGTCGAGGGACAGCGTGGAGTACGCGTTGGCCGACTCCAGGCCCTCCAGGACCTCCTCCTCCGAGATCGCCAGCTTCTCGGCGAGCTCGTGGACCGTGGGGGAGCGGCCGTGCAGCTGGGACAGCTCGGCCGTCGCCGTCGTCAGTGCGAGACGCAGTTCCTGAAGACGCCGCGGGACGCGTACCGCCCAGCCCTTGTCGCGGAAGTGGCGCTTGATCTCACCGACGACCGTCGGCGTCGCGTACGTGGAGAACTCCACGCCGCGCTCCGGGTCGAAGCGGTCCACCGACTTGATCAGGCCGATCGTGGCGACCTGGGTCAGGTCGTCGAGCGGCTCGCCGCGGTTGCGGAAACGGCGGGCCAGGTGCTCGACGAGCGGCAGATGCATACGGACCAGCTGATTGCGCAGGTCCGCGTACTCAGGGCTGCCGTCCTTCAGGGTGCGCAGCTCGATGAACATCAGCCGTGCGCCGCTGCGGTCCCGCGGATCGTGGGTGCGCTGCTGGTCACCGTGTCGCTCGTGCTCGCTCATCCATCCCGCCCGTCGCGCGTCCGGTCCTGCGGAGATCTTCTCCCCGCCGGCCGGCTCTGCCTGCCCCGACGCATCGGCCACCGCCGGCGGACCCGGCCGTTCGAGGTCCGCGGGGTCCTCCGGGTGCGGCCGGGCCTGCTGTTCGGGGATGCCGTCGGCAAGCCGCCGCATCCCGTCCCCGCCGTCGGCCGGGAGGTCCTGTGTGCCGTGCTTCTCGTCCCGCACCGGCCCGTCCCCGTTCGTCACGCCGGCCCGGGACCCGCGCCGCGCTGTTTGTAGAGGCTGATCGAGACGGTGTTGTCGTCGGCGACCGTGGAGTCCACCTTGCCCGCGAGGGCCGACAGCACAGTCCAGGCGAAGGTGTCGCGCTCCGGGGCGCGGCCGTCGGTGGTGGGCGCCGAGACCGTCACCTCCAGCGAGTCGTCGACGAGCCGGAAGACGCAGCTGAGTACCGAGCCGGGCACGGCCTGCTGGAGCAGGATCGCGCACGCCTCGTCGACCGCGATACGGAGGTCCTCGATCTCGTCGAGGGTGAAGTCCAAACGCGCCGCGAGGCCGGCCGTGGCCGTCCGCAGCACCGACAGGTAGGCACCCGCAGCCGGCAGCCGGACTTCTACGAAGTCCTGATTCCCGGGCTCGCCTGCGATCTGGGACACCCTCACCTCCATGGTGGTACAAGCACTTTCGGGCTCCGGAGGGTACGTCCCCCGGGTGACGCGCTATGTGTTCAGCGGTGACGCTACCGCGCGCCCAAGTCTTCTGTCCCGGGGACCCCCGGCCCGTTGGTGTCACTCATAGTAAGCCTATGAGTACGGACAGTGGCTAGAGGGTGTGCGGGCTCAATTGGAAAGAGCGGGCGCCGGGTTGACGTACCCAGGCCTCGCACGGTCGAACCGCAAACCGGCGCGGTCCTCAGACGAGCAGGCTGTCCACGAAGCACCAGCGCCAGCTCTCGCCGGGCTCGAACGTCCGGATCACCGCGTGGCCCGTCTCGTTGAAGTGCTGCGTCGCGTGCTTCAGGGGCGAGGAGTCACAGCAGCCCACATGCCCACATTCCAGACAGAGCCGCAGCTGCACCGGGTGGCTGCCGGCCGCGAGGCACTCCGGGCAGGTGTCGCTCAGGGGCGCGGGTTCGGGGTGAGGCAGCGCGTCGACGTGCGGGCACTCGTTCATGATGGCCAGGTTACGACGGGCGGCGGCGTGGCGGACGGCGGAGGGACGGGCTGATGGATGTATTGCCCCTGGTGGCACTGATCGCGGCGAGCGCGGCGGTCGCGGGGGCCGCGCGCCGGACCCCGGTCCCCGCGCCGCTGCTGCTCGTCGCGGTCGGACTCGTGGCGTCGTACCTGCCCGGGGTGCCGCAGTACACGCTCGACCCGCACATCGTGCTTCCGCTCATCCTGCCGCCGCTGCTGCACACCGCGGCCCTGGAGAGTTCGTACCTCGACCTGCGGGCCAATGTCAGGCCGGTCGCGCTGCTCTCCGTCGGGTACGTGCTGTTCGCGACCGTCGCCGTCGGCTGGCTCGCGTACGAGCTGATCCCCGATCTGCCGCTGACGGCCGCGCTGGTCCTGGGCGCGGTGATCGCCCCGCCGGACGCGGTCGCCGCGACGGCCATCGCGCGCAAGGTGGGGCTGCCCGCGCGGATCACGACGATCCTTCAGGGCGAGTCCCTGGTGAACGACGCCACCGCGATCACCGCCTACAAGGTGGCGCTGGCCGCCGCGGTCGGGGAGGGCGCGAGCTGGGCGGGCGGGATCAGGGAGTTCCTGGTGGCGTCGGTCGGCGGCGTCGGCGTCGGGCTCGTCCTGATGGTGCCGCTGCACTGGCTGCGGACGCACCTGAAGGAGGCGATCCTCCAGAACACGCTCTCCCTGCTCATCCCGTTCGTCGCCTACGCGGCCGCCGAGCAGGTCGGCGCCTCCGGAGTGCTCGCCGTGGTCACGGTCGCCCTCTACCTGGGGCACCGCTCCTGGCAGGTCGACTTCGAGACACGGCTCCAGGAGGCCGCCGTGTGGAAGGTGGTCGCCTTCATCCTGGAGTCGGCGGTCTTCGCGCTCATCGGACTCCAGCTGCCCTTCGTCCTCAAGGACCTCGGCGAGTACAGCGTCGGAGAGGCCCTCGCGTACGCCGTCGCGGTCTTCGTGCTCGTCGTGGTGATGCGCTTCGTGTGGTCGTATCCGGCGACCTATGTGCCCTGGTGGCTCTCGGCGCGGACCAGGGAGCGGGAACGGGACACCGACTGGCGGCGGCCGCTCGTGGTGAGCTGGGCCGGGATGCGCGGAGTCGTGTCGCTCGCGATCGCCTTCTCGATCCCGCTGTTCGTCGACGACGGGAGCCCTTTCCCCGCTCGCAACCTGGTCCTGTTCCTGACGTTCACGACTGTGATCGGAACCCTCGTCGTGCAGGGGCTCTCGCTGCCCTGGCTGATCAGGATCCTGAAGCTGCCGGGACGCGACACGCAGGCCGAGACGCTCGCCGAGGCGCAGGCGCAGAACGCCGCATCCCAGGCCGCCGAGGAGCGCGTGAACGAGCTGATGGAGGACGAGCGCAACTGTCTTCCCGGGCCTCTGGAGGACCGGCTGCGGACCGTCCTGGAGCGCCGCCGCAACTCTGTGTGGGAGCGGCTCGGCCAAGCCAACCCGGTGACGGGGGAGTCCGCCGACGACACCTATCGCAGGCTCACTCGGGAGGCCATCGCGGCCGAGCGAGAGGTCTTCGTACGGATGCGGGACGAGCGGCGGATCGACGACGAGATGATGCGCACGCTGCTGCGCAAGCTCGACCTGGAGGAGGCGGCGGCCTACCGGGAGGTCGGCGACTGACCGGCCGCTACGGAGAGGGCGTTCCCGTGACGACGGCCATGAGCCGGGTGCCCGGCGCGAACGCGCCCTCCTCGGTGAGGGTGAGCAGCGCGTACAGGAGCTTGGCCACATAGAGGCGCTCGACCGGCAGGCCGTGACGCTGCTCGAAGTCCTCGGCGAAGGCGAGGAGGGCGGGGGTGGTGCGGCCGTAGCCGCCGCAGTGGAAGCGCTCGTCCAGGGACCAGTCGCCCCGCGGGCCGCCGAACGCCGCCTCCTGGAGGGTGCGTATCTCGTCGCCGAGGAAGCCGCCCCTCAGGACGGGTATGCCGAGCGCTCGCTGCCCCTCGCCGAGCCCGGCGGCGAGTCCGGCGAGCGTGCCGCCCGTGCCGCAGGCGACGCCCACCACGCCGGCGGCCTCCTGCAGTTCCCGCCCGAGCTCCGCGCAGCCGCGGACGGCCTCGGCGTTGCTGCCGCCCTCGGGGACGACGTAGGGCGTGCCCCCGTCACCGTCGCGCGGCGCCACCTCGCGCAGGATGCGCGCGAGCGTGGCCGGATCCCGCTTCTCCCGGTACGTCGTCCGGTCGACGAAGTGCAGGCGCATGCCGTCGTCCGCGCAGCGCGCGAGAGAGATGTTCAGGGGCTGGCCCGCGAGCTCCTGGCCCCGGACGACGCCGATGGTCCGCAGTCCCAGGAGGCGGCCCGCGGCGGCCGTGGCGCGCAGGTGGTTGGAGTAGGCACCGCCGAACGTGAGCAGTGTGCCGTGGCCCCCGGCGGTCGCCGCTGCCAGGTTCGGGGCCAGCTTGCGCCACTTGTTGCCGGGCAGGTCGGGGTGGATGAGGTCGTCTCGCTTGAGCAGGAGCCGCACCCCGTGACGGTGGAACCGGTCGTCGGCGACCGGCTCCACCGGCGAGGGAAGCCGGGGGTGCAGGGGCGGGCGCGGGAGGTGCGGGGTCACCTGCTCATTGTGCAAGCGGGAGGGCGCGGGCCGCGTGCCGGAGGGCGGCTACTTGAGCCGGTCGCGGATGCGCCCCCGCATCGAGGCCATCGTGAAGCCGCGCGGGTCGACCTTGCCCGGCTGCCACTCCAGGTGGCCGATCACCGAGCGCTCCGTCCAGCCGTGATGGCGGCACACCGCGGCCGCCGCCCTCTCGATGGCCTCCAGCTGCGCGGCGGGCCAGGGGTCCTCGCCGTCGCCGAGGTTCTCGCACTCGAAGCCGTAGAAGTGGCGGTTGCCGTCCGTGTTCGCCTCGTTGTCGTGGGGCAGCGCCTTCTCGGCGATGACCGCCCGCAGCACGTCGTCGTCGCCGAGACCCGCGTGGTTGGCCCGGCCGTAGCCGACGAGGTGGACGTGGCCGTCCTTCGTGATGACGCCGTGGCACAGCGGCCCCGGCAGGTCCGCGCGCCCCTTCCGGCAGAGGTCGACGGTCTGCTTGCTGCCCGACGTCACGGTGTGGTGGATCATCACGCCGTTCACCGGGCCCCAGGGGCCCTTGTGGTTGCGGTTGTGGTGTCTCCAGTCGCCTACCTCGACCACCGTCAGGCCTTCATGCCTGAGGGCCTCCAGGAAGCTGCTCGCGGACATGGGTGGGGCCATGGCCGCCTCCTTCGCGGGGTGCGACGGAAGCGGGGCGCGTCCGTCTCGTACGCCGCTTGTACCCGAACCGGCCCACCGGAACTACTTGTTCGCATCGCGTGCGAGCCGTTCCGGTCATCGCGGGCTGTTCCGGTCGGGGAGGCGTGCAGGCGGGCAGGCGTACGTGCCTGTGTGAGGTCGGGTGGGAGGCGGTGCGGCGGCCTCAGCTCCGCAGGAAGCCGTCCCCGTGTTCCGCGACGTGGTGCTCCAGGGCTCCGAGCGCGGCGTGGGTCGCCTCGGGGGTGCCGGTGCCCTTCCGCTCCGCGTAGTAAGCGGCGCCCAGCCTCTTCAGGAGGTCGCCGCCCGCCCGCTGCGCCTGCACCTCGTCGAGCTTCTGCTTGCCCTGCGTGAGCCCTCGCTGCGCCTGCTCCTTGGCGCGGTCCAGGAAGCCTGTCATTGCTGTCTCCCGTCATCGGTGCCTCGGTGTATCGGTTGAACGCCCACCGGGATCTTGAAGTTCCGCCGTCGGAAAGTTCCCTACCCGGAAAAACGGGCATCGTGCCCCGTCCACTCTCACCCAACCCCGCTCGTTTGTGTAATGGCGCGGCCACAATGCGTGCTGGAAGTCTTGTCGCCGCAGGTCAGTTCTTGATCGGGAGGCATAGCCCATGTCGGTAGGCGAAGAAGTCCGCACGGAGCAGGCCGGGCCGCAGCAGAGTCTCGGCACATCCGCCGCGCGGAATCTGGCCACCACCACCAAGTCCGCTCCACAGATGCAGGAGATCAGCTCCCGGTGGCTGCTGCGGATGCTGCCCTGGGTGAACGTGCAGGGCGGCACGTACCGGGTGAACCGGCGGCTCAGCTACTCGGTCGGCGACGGACGCGTGACGTTCGTGAAGACCGGCGACCAGGTGCGGGTCATCCCCGCGGAGCTCGGCGAGCTGCCGGTGCTGCGGGACTACGGGGACCAGGAGGTGCTCGGGGAGCTCGCCGTGCGGTGCCGGCAGCGGGAGTACGCGCCGGGTGAACTGCTCGCCTCGTTCGGCAGCCCCGCGGACGAGGTGTTCCTGCTCGCCCACGGCAGGGTCGAGAAGATCGGCACCGGCCCCTACGGGGACGACGCGGTCCTCGGGATCCTGGCCGACGGGGCGTACTTCGGCGAGCAGGCGCTGCTCGACCCGGAGGCCATCTGGGAGTACACGGCGCGCGCCGTGACCGCGTGCACCGTGCTCGCGCTGCCCCGCCAGGACCTGGAGCAGGTCGCGGAGCGCTCCGAGAGCCTCGCCGGGCACCTGGGAGCGCTGCGGTCCATCCCGGAGCAACGGGCGAACAGGTTCGGCGAGAAGCAGATCGACGTCTCCGCCGGCCACGTCGGCGAGGCGGTGCTTCCGGGTACGTACGTCGACTACGACGCGGCGCCCCGCGAGTACGAGCTGAGCGTCGCCCAGACCGTCCTGCGCATCCACTCACGCGTGGCGGATCTGTACAACCAGCCGATGAACCAGACGGAGCATCAGCTCCGGCTCACCGTCGAGGCGTTGAAGGAGCGCCAGGAGCACGAGCTCATCAACAACCGGGAGTTCGGCCTGCTCAACAACTGCGAGTACGAGCAGCGGCTCCAGCCGCACGACGGCGTGCCCGGCCCGGACGACATGGACGAGCTGCTCAGCCGGCGCCGGGGCTCGAAGCTGTTCCTCGCCCACCCGCGCGCCATCGCCGCGTTCGGGCGCGAGTGCAACAAGCGGGGGCTCGTCCCGGAGTCCGTCGAAGTGGGGGGCAACCGCATCCCGACCTGGCGCGGGGTGCCGATCTTCCCGAGCAACAAGATCCCCGTGTCCGACGCGCGCACGACGTCGATCATCTGCATGCGTACCGGCGAGGAGGAGCAGGGCGTCATCGGCCTCCAGCAGGCGGGCATCCCGGACGAGATCGAGCCGAGCCTGTCGGTGCGGTTCATGGGCATCAGCGAGCAGGCGATCATCTCGTACCTGGTGACGACGTACTACTCGGCGGCGGTGCTCGTGCCGGACGCGCTCGGTGTCCTGGAGAACGTCGAGATCGGCAGGTGGCGTTGAAGCTCAGGACGCAGACGAAGCAGTCCCTAGCGCCGCAGCAGCAAGGGAGACCGGGCGGACGGGACGCAGAGGTGGCCGCGGACGGTCAGGAAGCGGCGGTGATCCTGGCGCAGGCCAGGGCGCAGGTCGACCCGGAGCTGCGCAGGGCCGTGGAAACCCTGCCCACGTCGCTGCGCCGCATCGCTCGCTACCACTTCGGATGGGAGCAGGCGGACGGCGCCGCGGCCGCGGAGCACGCGGGCAAGGCCATCAGGCCGGCGCTCGTCCTCGCCGCGGTACGGGCGCTGGGGGGCGCTCCGGAGCTCGCGGTACGGGCGGCGGCGGCCGTGGAACTCGTCCACAACTTCACGCTCCTGCACGACGACGTCATGGACCGGGACACCACGCGCAGGCACCGGCCGACCGCGTGGACCGTCTTCGGGGACGCCGGCGCGATCCTGGCGGGCGACGCGCTCCAGGCGCTCGCGCAGCGGCTGCTCGCCGAGGACCCGCACCCGGCGGCCCGGCCGGCGGCGGCCCGGATCGCGGCCTGTGTGATGGAGCTGTGCGAGGGCCAGGTCGCCGATGTCGCCCTGGAGAGGCGCGAACCGGACCAGGTCACGCTGGACGAGTGCCTCGTCATGGCGGAGGCGAAGACGGGCGCGCTGCTCGGCTGCGCCTGCGCGGTCGGGGGGCTGTACGCGGGGGCCGGAGAGGAGGAGGTCGCGGCCCTCGACGGGTTCGGCAGACAGGCCGGGCTCGCGTTCCAGCTGATCGACGACGTCATGGGGATCTGGGGGGATCCGGCCCGTACGGGCAAGGCGGCGGGCGCCGATCTCGCGGTGCGCAAGAAGTCACTGCCGGTGGTGGCGGCGCTGGCCTCGGGCACGCCCGAAGCCGGTGAACTGGCCGCGCTCTACGGGGTGGTGGGCCCGGAGGACGGCCCGCCGAAGGAGGGGGAGCTGGAGGCCATGGCAGTGGTCGTCGAGCGCGCCGGGGGGCGCGACTGGGCGCAGCTGCACGCGGCGGACCGGATGTCCCGGGCGGTGCACCAGCTGTCCAGGGCGGTCCCGGCACCGGAGGCCGCGGACGGACTGCTGTCGCTGGCGGAGTTCGTGACGCGGCGTAGCCACTAGGGGGAATCCACCAGCAGGGGAAGGGAGTTGAACTGGCGGCGGGCCCCGCACTCCGGGAGGAGCGCGGGGCCCGTACGCGCGTGCGGAACCGATCGCCTAGGCTGCAGCGGGCCGGCGCGTGGCGGCCGACCGGCGCAGGGACACGGCCCGTTGAGGCGGGCCGCGACGTGAGGGGGCGGGGCCATGGGCGTGGCGATCCGGAGGGCCACGGAGGGCGATCGGGCGGACCTTGTGCGGCTGCTCGACGAGGCGTTCATGGACGACCCGGTGAGCGGCTGGGTCTTCCCCGGCCTGGAGCACCGGCGCCGCAGGCACGCCGGACTCATGGCGGCCTTCATCGACATCTCGCTGAGCGAGGGATATGTCGACATCACCGAGGACGGCGCCGCGGCCGCGCTCTGGCTGTCGGTGCCCGCCGGGCCGCGCGGGACGGGCGGCGCGGACGAGGGCGACGACGGTCCTGCGCAGCTGCGCGCCGCCGTGGACCCCGACAACGAACGGGTCGAGGAGATCGGCCGGTTGACCTCAGGGGCCCACCCGCGCGACCGCGGCGCGCACGAGTACCTGTGGATGATCGCCGTGGACCCGGCGCGGCAGGGCCGGGGCCTCGGCACCGCGCTGATGGAGCCCGTCCTCGACCGCTGCGACCGCGAGGGCGTGGCGTCGTATCTGGAGGCGAGCAGCGACCGTAGCCGTGTGCTGTACGAGCGGCTCGGCTTCGCGTGCACCGGCAGCGGGATCGCGCTGCCGGACGGGCCGACGATGTGGCCCATGTGGCGCGACCCGCAGGTGAGCTGAGCCCCGGCCGTCAGGGTGCGGGCGGCTGCTACTGCGGCACGATCGTGCGGACGATCCGGTCCATGAGCCCTTCGGGGACGCTCACGCCGGGCACGGCGCCGTCCAGCATCCCCGGCATCGTCAGGTGTTCCAGGATGAGCCCCAGCGTGGCGAGGTAGAGCACGGTCACCGTCTCCGCGCCGCCGGGGAGCCCGGACTCGGTGTGGAACGAGATCCCGAAGTCCAGGTCGCCGCGGAGCGACTTCATGAGGGACGCCCGCAGTTCGGGCCTGCGCCCGGCCTCGAGGCGCATCTCCATCATGGCCAGATAGCCGGTGCGGTCGCGCTGGGCGCGGCCCAGCAGATCGTGCATGAACGCGGCGACCAGCTCGCGGTCCCGCGGTCGCTGCAGGAGTTCCGCGACCACCGCCGGGTCCGGGGCCAGCCGCTCGTGCAGCCATGCGTCGATCTGGTGCAGCAGGTCGTCCCGGCTGGAGAAGTAGTTCGACGACGTGCCCGTGGGGACGGCCGCCGCCGCGTCCACCGCGCGGAAGGTCAGGCCGCGCGCGCCCTCGGCCGCGAGCACCTCCACCGCGGCATCGACCAGGGCCACCCTGCGCTCCGCGTTCCGTGCCATCTGTGCGCTCCTTCTGACCGGAGATCCGGCAACCCACCGAACCGGATTCCCGAATCCCGTTGCAACCACTACAGGTGAAGCACTATAACTGCAGTTGTTCGAGCGGAGCCACGGCGGGAAGCCCGTGCGACGGCCCACCCGAACGCCCCTGTCACCTGCGGAAAGAGACCCACTTGCGCAAGCTCACGTACTTCGTCGCCGTGTCGATCGACGGTTTCATCGGCGGTCCCGACGGAGACGCGAACGCCTTCATGCCCTTCGTGGACGAGGAGTTCCTCGGGTTCCTCACGACCGAGTACCCCGAGACCGTCTCGGCGGAGGGCCGGCGGATCCTCGGCCTGGAGCACCTGGCCAACAAGCGGTTCGACACCGTCATCCAGGGCCGGGCCAGCTACCAGGTCGGCCTCGACGCCGGTCTGACCAGCCCGTACGGGCACCTGCGCGAGTACGTCGCGGCGCGCTCGATCGAGAAGTCCCCCGACCCGAACGTGGAGATCGTCGCCGATGACGTCGTCGGCAAGGTCCGCGAACTGAAGGCGGAGGAAAGTGAGTTCGGCATCTGGCTGTGCGGCGGCGCGACGCTCGCCGGTGTGCTCGCCGACGAGGTGGACGAGCTGGTGATCAAGACATACCCGCTGGTGTTCGGCTCGGGCCTGCCGATGTTCGGCTCCGGCTTCGCGATCGGCGAGTTCGCCCTGGAGGAGAACCGGACGTTCGGCAACGGCGTGATCGTGCGGACGTACAGCAGGAAGAGGCAGGGGCTCCCCGGCTAGAATTTTTCTCCGGGCGGTGTCGAGAACGCTGCTGCCGCTCCGACGTCTCCAGTGAAGCCGCCCGCGCCCGGCGGGCGGCTTGGCCGAAGGAGCGCAGAGCGATGAAGTACCTGATGATGGTGACGGGCACCCAGCTCGACTACGAGGCGATGGCGGGCAAGGCGTCCGAGGGCAATCCGGCCTGGGGCGAGAAGGACATCCAGACGATGTTCGCCCACATGCAGAAGATCAACGACGACCTTGCCGAGACCGGCGAGATGCTCGCTGGCGAAGGTCTGGCGGAGCCCGCGAAGACCCGGTTCGTCACGCCGGACGCGGAGGGGCGGCCCGTCATCAGTGACGGCCCCTACGGGGAGACGAAGGAGCTGCTCGCCGGTTTCTGGATCCTCGAGTGCGAGAACCTCGACCGGGTCACCGAGATCGCCAAGCGTGTGGCCGAGTGCCCGGCCCCCGCGGGCGCACCCGCCCGCCCCGTCGTGATCCGCCCCATCCTGGACAGCGGTGGCGACCTTTGCTGACCGCGTCGACCGAGGACCTGCTGCGCCGCCACGCGCCGCAGGTCCTCGGCGCGCTGGTCCGCCGCCACGGACACTTCGACGCCGCCGAGGACGCCGTGCAGGAGGCGCTGCTCGCCGCCGCACGCCAGTGGCCCGACGCCGGGGTGCCCGACAACCCGCGCGGCTGGCTCATCAAGGTCGCGTCGCGCCGCCTCGTCGACGCTCTGCGCAGTGACGACGCGCGGCGCAGGCGCGAGGAGGCGGACGCAGCGCTCACCCCGCGCGACGCGTTCACGGCCCCGCCGCCCGGGGAGAGCCGCGCCCCCTGTGAGGACGACACCCTCACCCTGCTCTACCTCTGCTGCCACCCGGAGCTGACCCCCGCCGCCCAGGTCGCCCTCACCCTGCGTGCCGTAGGCGGCCTCACGACCGCCGAGATCGCCCGCGCCCACCTGGTCCCCGAGCCGACGATGGCGCAGCGCATCAGCCGCGCCAAGCAGCGTGTACGAGGCGTGCGGTTCCGCCGGCCCGAGGACTGGCGCGAGCGGCTGCCCGCCGTGCTCCAGATCCTCTACCTGATCTTCAACGAGGGGTATACGGCCACGTCCGGGCCCCAGTTGCAGCGCGCCGACCTGGCCCGCGAGGCGATCCGGCTGACCCGGGCCGTGCGGGCGCTGCTGCCCGGCGACAGCGAGGTCGCGGGGCTGCTCGCCCTCATGCTGCTGACCGACGCGCGCCGCGCCGCCCGCACCGACGCGGCGGGCGAACTGGTCCGCCTCGACGAACAGGACCGCACCCTGTGGGACCGCGCCGAGATCGACGAAGGCGTCGCACTGGTCGCCCTCGCCCTCCCGCGCGGACCGGTCGGCCCGTATCAACTCCAGGCGGCCATCGCCGCGTTGCACGACGAGGCGGCGAGCGCCGAGGACACCGACTGGCCGCAGATCCTCGCCCTCTACGACCTGCTCGTGCGGGTCGTGCCCGAGGGGGAGGCGATGGCCGCGCTCGGCCGGGCCGTCGCCGTCGCCATGGTGCACGGCCCCGAGGCGGGCCTGACGGAGACGGACAAGCTGACGGCCGCCCTCGGCGGGCACCACCGGCTCGCCGCCGTGCGGGGCCACCTCCTGGAGCTGGCCGGGGACCGCGACGCCGCGCGGGCGGCCTATCAGGAGGCGGCGGGCGGCACGCTCAGCCGCCCGGAGCAGCGCTACCTCCAGCTGCGTGCGGCCCGGCTCGGCTGAGGCGGGCCGCGTCGGCCGGTGGGCTGTACCCGCCCCGGCGATCAGCCCGTAGGTTGGTGCGCATGACCGAACTCCTGCACATCACCGAGCGCTCCCTGTGGGACGCGGCCCGCGCGTCCGGCGCCTACGAGATGTCCACGCGCGGCAAGACCCTCGCCGAGGAGGGCTTCATCCACTGCTCTCTGGCGCATCAGCTCCAGAAGGTCGCCGACTTCCTGTACGGCGCGTACGACGGGCCCGACGAACTGGTGGTGCTGGTCATCGACAGCGAGCGGGTGCCCGTGCCGGTCAGGTTCGAGGCGCCGGAGCCGGGTGCCGACGAATTCCCTCACATCTACGGGCCGTTGCCGGTCGCGGCCGTCACCGAGGTACGGCACTGGGGCGGCGGGCGGGTCTGCTGAGGTCCTCACGGTCCGCCCGCTAGTCGGACGGGCGTTCGGATCCGGGGGGCGGCTCGCTCCCGGACTGGGAGGGGGCGGCGCGCGTACGGCGAGGGGGCGGTCCCGGGGAACGCGGCGGCGGTGGTCCTGCTGGCGGGGTGCGACGGTGCGACGGTGCGACGGTGCGCCGTCCGGCGGGCACCGGACGGCGGACGGTGTCCCGATCGTCCGCGAGGCGAAGGGTGGGCCCGAACTGCCTCTGCACGACTGCCAGTTCACCGCCGAGGACGGCGAGGCGTACAGCACGTTCAAGCGCGCCCGGACCCTCCTCGCCCAGCGGTGCATGCGCGACTTCGGCTTCGCCGGCCTCCCGCGCGACCCGAAGAGCCCGCGCAGCGGGTCCGTGTGCGAGTCGGCGCGGCGTGGCCAGGAGACGGTGCGGGACGACATGCGCGAGGTGCTCACGGCCATGTAATGGCACTGCGGTTCCCTTAAGCGTCCTCACCCTGCTACGTTTGGGATGCCTTAACGGGAACATGGAACCATTTAAGGAGTGCCCCATGTCGGCGCCCACGCAGACCGCCCCCGCCCCGGCCGTCGCACCATCCCCGCACATGACGGCCCGCCAGAAGCTCGTCCTCACCCTCCTCCTCGGCGCCCAGTTCATGATCGCCGTGGACTTCTCGATCCTGAACGTCGCGCTGCCCGTCGTCGGCGAGGGGCTCGGCTTCTCGCTCTCCCATCTCCAGTGGATCGCCACGGCGTTCGCGCTCGCCGCCGCCGGGTTCACGCTCCTCTTCGGCCGCGTGGCCGACCTCGTCGGCCGCAAGAGGCTGTTCCTCGCCGGCATGGCGGTCCTCGGTGCCTCCTCCCTGCTGGGCGGCCTCGCCACCTCGCCCGAAGTCCTGCTTGTGGCCAGGGTGTTGCAGGGACTCGCGACCGCGGCCGTCACCCCGGCCGGACTCGCCCTCCTGACCACCGCCTTCAAGGAGGGGCCGCTGCGCGAACGCGCCCTCGGCCTCAACGGCGCCCTGATGTCCGCCGGGTTCACCGCGGGCGCCATCCTCGGCGGGCTCCTCACCGACCTGCTCTCCTGGCGCTGGGCCTTCTTCGTCAACGTCCCCGTCGCAGCCCTCGTCCTCGTCCTCGCCCCGTCCGTCATCACCGACTCGCGCCCGGACCGCCGCCCGCGCCTCGACCTGCCGGGCGCCGCGACCGTCACCGGCGGACTCCTGCTCCTCGTCTACGGACTCACGCAGGCCGGCGAGACCGGCTGGGGCGCCCCCGCGACCCTGGCGGCGCTCCTTTCCGGGGCCGCGCTCCTCGTCGCCTTCCGGTTCGTCGAGAAGCGGGCCGCCGCGCCCCTCGTCCCGCTCCACATCCTCAAGCGGCGCACCGTGATCTGGGGAAACGCGGCCGGGCTCATCGCCTTCGTCACCGAGACCTCCCTCGTCTTCCTGCTCACGCTCTACCTCCAGGAAGTCCTCGGCTACTCGCCGCTCGCGACCGGGCTCGCCTTCGGCGTCCTCGGGCTCGGCACCGTGATCGGCGGCACGCTCGGCGGCCGCGCCGTCGGACGCCTCGGCAACCGCACCACGATCGTCGTCGGCGGCGCCGTCCAGTCCGTCGCCACGCTCGCCCTGGTGGCGCTCGGCACGTCGGGGGCCTGGATCTGGCTGCTCCTCGCGGCCACGTTCGTCGGGGGCGTCGGCAACATGCTGGTGATCGTCGGCTTCATGGTGACGGCCACGTCCGGGCTGCCCGACGAGGAGCAGGGCCTCGCCACCGGTCTCGCGACCATGACGCAGCAGGTCGGCATCACCCTGGGCATCCCGGTGATGAGCGCGATCGCCACGGCCCGCATGGGCGGGGCGAGCGGTCCGGACGCGGTCCTGTCCGGAGTCTCCACGGCCGTACTCGTCAACTCCCTCCTGGTGGCGGCGGGTTCGGCGCTCGCCGCGCTGTTCCTCGCACCCCGGCGACCGCGTGACAGGGCGGACGCCTGAGCCCCCGGCCCTGCATGATGGGGCCATGCCCGACCACACGGAGAACGCAGCCGCAGCACCGGCTCTCCCGGTGGCCGTCGACGAGGACGCGCTCCTCGCCCTCGCCGACGGCCATCACGCCCGCGCCGTACGCCCGTTGGGCAGCGGTGAGCACGGCGGTCACCTCGTCAAGACGTACGCCATCGAGGCGCCGGGGCGCGCGGTGACGGAGCGGGACGCCGCCGCGGTCATGCCGCTCGTCGGCGCCCACCTGACGCTCGGCGCCGTCCGGGGCTCGCTCGGACTCGCCGTGGTCCTGCTGCACGCCGGGGGAGACGGGGACTACGTCCTCGTCCACACCTGGATCGAGGGTCACATGTCCGACCTCGCGGTCTTCACCGGACCCGCGGGCCACCCGGAACTGCTGCGGCCCGGCCGCACCGGCCTCGCCCCCTGCGTCTGGGAGGCGGCCGTACTCGCCCATGAGCGCACCGCGTTCACCCGCCACGTCCTCGACGGCGAAGGCCCCCTCGCGGACCGCCTCGCCGCCTGGTCCGCGGACGTCACGAAGGAGGACGCCCGGTGACCGACACACAGGTGAGCGTGCGGCACGCCCGCCCCGGCGACCTGCCCGAAGTGGCCCGGCTCGCCGCGGAACACGCCGCGTACGAGAAGGCGGACCCGCCGGCGCCCGGCCTCGCCGACCGCCTCCACACGCTCCTGTTCACCACCGCCACGCCCCGCCTGCGGTGCCTGGTCGCGGAGCCGGCCGACGGCACACTCGTCGGCTACGCGACCTGCGAGCCCGCGATCTCCACCTGGGACGGGTGCGAGTACCTCCACATGGACTGTCTGTACCTCCGCCCCGGCCACCGCGGACTCGGCCTCGGACCGCTCCTCATGGACGCCGTGGCCGCGGAGGCCCGAGCGCTCGGGATCGCCGAGATCCAGTGGCAGACGCCGGTCTGGAACGACGGGGCGATCCGCTTCTACCGGCGCCAGGGCGCCCGCGAGACGGACAAGCTCCGTTTCAGCCGTCCGTCCTCCTCAGGCCCCGTCGGCCAGTAGCCCCCGCAGCGAGTCCGCCATCGCCGCCACGAACGCGTCCCGTGTGCCCGCGTCGACCAGATCCAGGGACAGATACGGATTGAGGTCTTCCAGCTCGACCAGGAGCAGCTCGCCCTCCGGCGTGCGGCAAGCGTCCACGCGCTGGATGCCGTGACCGATGGTGTTCCAGTCGACGAACTTCTGCGCGAACTCACGGTCCGCGTCGGTGGGTTCGTACGGTTCGAGGACCCACCGCTCGTCCGGCCGGGGCGCGTACAGGGCGTACTGCAGAGTGCGGTCGACGAAGTAGAACGACACCTCGTACCGGAAGCGGATCCGCGGCTGGACGAGGATCCCGTCGAACTCCAGGCCGGACAGCGCCTCGCGGCCGACGAACTCGAGTCCGATGGAGTCGGCGCCGAGCAGCGGCTTGACCACGTACTCGTCAGCCTCGGGCAGCAGAGGGAGATCGGCGGCGCGGGCGACGGTCGGGATGACGGGATACCCGGCGGTGGTCAGGTCGAGCAGATACCCCTTGCCCGCCATGTCGGCCTTCCCGGACAGCGCGTTGTAGACGCGTACCCCGCGCGCGAGCGCCTGCTCACGGAACGCGTCGTAGGCGGCCTGGTAGTGCAGCACGGGCCCGCTGTTGCGCACGACGACCGCATCGAAGCCGTCCATCAGCGCGACGGCGTCCAGCGGGTGGCACAGCGCCACGTCGAACTCCTCGCGCAGCCGCGACGAGAGGGCTATGTCCTCGTCGCAGTAGCGGCGGCCACGGGCCGGGTACGCGAGGTCGGTGACGTAGAGGATGCGGGGGCGACGCGAGTGGTCCATCCGGGCGACGCTACCCGAGCGGGCCGAAGACGCCGACAGCACCCGGCTCCGCGCGGACGCCGGGTGCTGTCGGACAGGTGACGCGAAGGCTTCAGGCCTTCTTCGTCTCCCAGAAGATCTTGTCGATCTGGGCGATGTAGTCCAGAGCCTTCTGGCCGGTCGCCGGGTCGCTCGACGCCTTGGCGGCCGAGAGGGCCTTCAGGGTGTCGTTGACCAGCTGGCTGAGCTCCGGGTACTTCTCGAAGTGCGGGGGCTTGAAGTAGTCGCTCCACAGCACCGACACGTGGTGCTTCGCGAGCTCGGCGCGCTGCTCCTTGATGACGATGGCGCGCGTCTGGAACTGCGGGTCGTCGTTGCCGGCCATCTTTTCCTGGACGGCCTTGACCGACTCCGCCTCGATGCGGGCCTGGGCCGGGTCGTACACGCCGCACGGCAGGTCGCAGTGCGCGCTGGCCTTCACCTTGGGGGCAAACAGGCGGGAAAGCATGTAGCAGTCCTTCCTCGTGATCGTCTTCTCAGGTGGGACATTACTCCGTGGCAGACGTGTTTTCTCGGGTGCCCCCATGGGCTTAGGACAAAAGTCCAGGGCGAGACTGGGACTGGTGGAGGATGGGACCGCAAGACCGGCGGGCGGAACCGGGGAGGATGTCTGATGCCTGAGACTGCGGAGGAGACGCGGGAGGCCAGGGTGCCGTTTCAAATCATCGAGGTGGACGGGCCGTCCATGGTGCCCACGCTGTATCCCGGCGACTGGATGCTCGTGCAGCACGGCGCCCGGGTACGGCCGGGCGACGTGGTCGTCCTGCGGCACCCCTTCCAGCAGGATCTGCTCGTGGTGAAGCGCATCTCCGGGCGCCGGGACGGGGGTTGGTGGGTGCTCGGCGACAACCCCGACGCCGGCGGCGACAGCGAGGTGTACGGGGCGGTTCCCGACGACCTCGTGCTCGCCAAGGTGCGCGGGCGCCTTCGCCGCCGCAAGCCGTGGGTGGAGGGCGAGCGTCAGCGGTCCGTGGCGGCCGTGGCTTTGTGGGCCTTCTCGGCGCTGCGCCCCGTGCTGTCCGACCGGTCCGCCTCGGCGCGCTTGCGGGCGCGGTAGGCGGCGACGTTGGCGCGGGTCGCGCAGCGGTCCGAGCAGTAGCGCCGGGAGCGGTTCGTCGACGTGTCCAGGTAGGCGTTGCGGCACGGCGACGCCTCGCACAGGCCGAGGCGGTCCACGCCGTACTCCGTGAGGTGGAAGGCGAGGCCCATGGCGGCGATCGCCGCGTATCCCGCTGTCGCGTTCGACGGGTGGTCCGCGAGGTGCATGTGCCACAACGGGCGGTCGTCGTCGTCCCGGTGGTCGTGCCCGGAGATCTGCGGGCTCACCGGGAACTCCAGGAGGAGCGAGTTCAGCAGGTCGACCGCGAGCGTCTCGTCGCCGCCGTCCGCCGCCTCGAACACCGAGCGCAGGCGCGCCCGTACGCCGCGGAAGCGGGTCAGGTCGGCGTCCGTGGCGCGCCGGGCCGCCGACTGGTTCGCGCCGAACAGGTCGCGCACCGCCTCGACCGTGGTCAGGGAGTCCTTGCCACGCCCCGGCTCCTCGCTGTTGACCAGACGTACGGCGTAGTCCGAGTAATAGGCCAGTTCCACTTGTAGTCCTTACCGGGGCGGTCTATCTTCGTCAGTGACGGGAGTAATAGCTGCTCTTGCTTCGAGGGTATTACGTACGGGAGGGTTCTCGATGACGGGATCTACGGAAACCGCCGGAGTCACCGCCGACTGGCGCGCCTGGCAGGACAGCTGGGACCGGCAGCAGGAGTGGTACATGCCCGACCGCGAGGAGCGGCTGCGGGTCATGCTCGACATGGTGGAGGCCTTCGCCGGGCCCACGCCGCGCGTGCTCGACCTCGCGTGCGGTACGGGAAGTATTACGGACCGGCTCCTGAAGAGGTTCCCCGCAGCCACCAGTGTCGGCGTCGACCTCGACCCCGCGCTGCTCGCCATCGCCGAGGGCACCTTCGCGGGCGACGACCGCGTCACCTTCGTGACCGCCGACCTCAAGGACCCGCACTGGGCCGCGCGGCTGCCGCACACGTCGTACGACGCCGTCCTCACCGCCACCGCCCTGCACTGGCTGCACAACGAACCGCTCGCCACCCTCTACGGACAGATCGCCGGCCTCGTCCGCGACGGCGGTGTCTTCATGAACGCCGACCACATGATCGACGACACCACGCCCCGGATCAACGCCGCCGAACGCGCCCACCGCCACGCGCAGATGGACCGCGCCAAGGCCTCCGGCGCCCTCGACTGGGCCGAGTGGTGGGCCCTCGCCGCCAAGGACCCGGTACTCGCCGGACCCACCGCGAAGCGCTTCGAGATCTATGGGGAGCACGCCGACGGCGAGACCCCGTCGGCCGACTGGCACGCCCGCACCCTGCGCGCCGCCGGGTTCGCCGAGGCCCGCCCCGTGTGGCGCTCGCCCTCGGACGCACTGGTGCTCGCGGTCAAGTAGCCCCGCGCATAAGGGAGGGGCGGTACGGACACCAGGTCCGTACCGCCCCTCCCTTATGCATCTGCGTACGCGGAGCTACAGCACCTTCGACAGGAAGGACTGCGTGCGCTCGTGCTGCGGGTTCGTCAGGACGTCGCGCGGGTGGCCCGACTCCACGACCACGCCGCCGTCCATGAAGACGAGGCTGTCGCCGACCTCGCGCGCGAAGCCCATCTCGTGCGTCACGACGATCATCGTCATGCCGGACTCGGCGAGGTCACGCATCACGTCGAGGACGTCGCCGACGAGCTCGGGGTCGAGGGCCGACGTCGGCTCGTCGAAGAGCATCAGCTTCGGGTCCATCGCGAGCGCGCGGGCGATCGCCACGCGCTGCTGCTGGCCGCCGGAGAGCTGCGAGGGGTAGTTCTTGGCCTTGTCGGCCAGGCCCACGCGCTCCAGGAGCTGGCCTGCCCGCTCGCGCGCGGCCACCCGGGACTGGCCCTTGACCTGGACCGGCGCCTCCATGACGTTCTCGAGAGCCGTCAGGTGCGGGAAGAGGTTGAAGCGCTGGAACACCATGCCGATGTCCCGGCGCTTGACCGCGACCTCGCTGTCCTTCAGCTCGTAGAGCTTGTCGCCCTTCTGCCGGTAGCCGACCAGCTCGCCGTCGACGTAGAGCCGGCCGGCGTTGATCTTCTCCAGGTGGTTGATGCACCGCAGGAACGTCGACTTGCCGGAGCCGGAGGGGCCGATGAGGCAGAAGACCTCGCCCTCCTTGACCTCCAGGTCGATGCCCTTGAGGACCTCGACGTTGCCGAAGGACTTGTGGACGCCCTCGGACTTCACCATGGCGTTGGTGGTCATCACGCGGCTCCCTTCGGCCTGCCGAGCGACAGCAGGTTGGCCTTGATCTTCTGGAACGGCGTCGGAGGAAGCGAGCGGCTGGAGCCGCGGGCGTAGTAACGCTCCAGGTAGTACTGGCCGACGCTCAGGATCGAGGTCATGATCAGGTACCAGGCGGCGGCGAGGAAGAGCATCTCCACCGGGGAGCCGGAGGTCTGGCCGATGTCCTGGGCGTAGCGCAGGAGTTCGTAGTACTGGACCGCCGACACCAGCGAGGTCGTCTTCAGCATGTTGATGACCTCGTTGCCCGTGGGCGGCACGATCACCCGCATCGCCTGCGGGATTACGATCCGGCGCAGGGTCTTGGCGTGGCTCATGCCGAGGGCGTGCGAGGCCTCGGTCTGGCCCTCGTCGACCGAGAGCAGACCGGCGCGGCAGATCTCCGCCATGTAGGCGGCCTCGTTCAGGCCGAGTCCGAGCAGCGCCGTCAGGAACGGCGTCATGAACGAGGACCAGTAGTCCTTGTAGATCGGGCCGAGGTTGATGTACTCGAAGACCAGGCCCAGGTTGAACCAGACGAACAGCTGGACCAGGACCGGCGTACCGCGGAAGAACCAGATGTAGAACCAGGCGATCGACGACGTCACCGGGTTGCGCGAGAGGCGCATCACGGCGAGCAGGATGCCGCCGGCCACACCGATGATCATGGAGATCACGGTCAGGAGCAGGGTCTGGCCGACGCCCTTGAGGATGCGGTTGTCGAAGAAGTAGTCCGGGACCGCGCCCCAGTTGATCTTGCCCTGGGCGAACGCGTAGACGATCGCGGCGAGGACGGCGATGGCGACCACCGCAGCGACGTAGCGGCCGTAGTGCCGGACCGGGATCGCCTTGATGGCCTCGGGTCCCGCCTTGGGCGGCGGGATGTCCTCGGGCCCGTCCGTCTTGTCGATGTCAACAGACACGGGTGTTGCCTTTCAAGCGACTGGGTGACGAAAGGGACGCGGTCACTTGCCGCCGTTGACGGTGGCTTCCTTGACCGCGCCGGCCTCGACGCCCCACTTCGCGATGATCTTCTCGTACTCGCCGTTCTTGATGACGGCGTCGAGCGCCGCGTTCAGGGCGTCCCGCAGCTGGGTGTTGCCCTTGGCGACCGCGATGCCGTACGGGGCGGCCTCGACCTGGTCACCGACGATCTCGAAGTCCTTGCCGCCGCCCGAGGTCTTCACCGCGTAGGCGGCGACCGGGAAGTCGGAGGAACCGGCATCCGCGCCGCCCGAACGCAGCCGGGTCTGGGCCTGCTGGTCGTTGTCGAAGGCCTCGATGGAGAGCTTCTTGCCGGCCGGGCACTTCTTCGCCTCCGCCTTGGCCAGGTCGTGCGAGACCGTGCCGCGCTGGACGACGACCTTCTTGCCGCACAGGTCCTCCCAGGTCTTGATGCCCTGGGTCTTGCCCTTCGGCGTGTAGATCGAGACGCCCGCGTCGAAGTAGTCCACGAAGTCGACGCCCTCGCCGACCTTCTTGCCGGTGTCGGAGTCGACACCGTTCTGCCGGTCCTTGGTGTCCGTCATCGCCGACATGGCGATGTCGTAGCGCTTGGAGCGCAGACCGGTGATGAGGGTGTCGAACGTGCCGTTCTGGAACTCGAACTTCACGCCGAGCTGCTTGCCCATGGCGGCCGCGAGGTCGGGGTCGATGCCCGCCGTGTTGCCGGACTTGTCCTTGAACTCGACCGGCGCGTACGCGATGTCCGAACCGACCGTGATGACGCCCTTGTCGCGGATCTCCTTGGGGAGCTTGCTCGCGAGCGGAGCGCCCTTGGTGGAGTCGGCGGGCGCGTTCTTGTCCTTGGTCTGGTCACCGCAGCCGGACAGCAGCAGAGTGCCGGCGACCGCGATCGCGCCGACCATGGCAATCCGGGACTTCGCGGACTTCGCAGCGGTCGAACGACGGGTGGTGCTTGCGGTCATTTCTGGTTCCTCCGGCAGGGTGAGGGAGTAGCCGATGCAGAGATCCGGCACACATCTTCGAGTGTCGCGACCTCGTGTGATTACGGCATCTTGCCATTCGGACCGGGCCATTCAGGGCCCTCGCTATGTCAAAATCGGATAACGGGTTACCCCCGTACCGCTCCCGGACCCCGACAGGTCGGTACATCGCGCCAGCGGGTGAGCGAATATCTGCGGCGACAGCGCCGTCAGGCCGGAAGATCTGCGGCCCCACGGCTCGTGTCTCACCATGTGAGCGATGCTCCATCGGCTTTGAGCTCGACTTGAGGTCCGGCCCCTAATATCCGGGTCCTCGGCTATGAGTCTCGTCACCGCGCTGTGATCGATCACAAATGGACTCGTCCGGGGTGGCGTCCGTCAGGTAAGAAGGTTCTTTACACCCCTCATCCGGGGCTCAGGGCGCGCGTGCGGCGCGCCCATCGCGTACTGACCCGTACGAGTGCAAGACACCCGACATGTGGGTCATACGCGGTGCCCGCCCGTTCCTCAACCAGGAGCGGACCCACCCTCAACTGATGATTAAGACTTAAGGGGTCATACAAGTGGCAGCGGAGATCGTCAATCCTCGCAGCGACGCCGGTTCCGGCCAGGCCAGTGCGGGCCCGGCGCATACCGGCAACGAAAGCGCCGAAGAGCCCTTCGATCCGGCCTTCGCACTGCACCGCGGCGGCAAGATGGCCGTGCAGGCCACCGTGCCGGTGCGCGACAAGGACGACCTGTCCCTGGCGTACACGCCGGGCGTCGCGAAGGTCTGCTCCGCGATCGCGGAGAATCCCGAGCTCGTCCACGACTACACGTGGAAGTCGTCCGTCGTGGCCGTCGTCACCGACGGCACCGCGGTGCTCGGCCTCGGGGACATCGGTCCCGAGGCGTCCCTCCCGGTGATGGAGGGCAAAGCGATCCTGTTCAAGCAGTTCGGCGGCGTCGACGCGGTGCCGATCGCGCTCGGCACGACCGACACGGACGAGATCATCGAGACCGTCGTCCGCCTCGCTCCCTCGTTCGGCGGTGTGAACCTCGAGGACATCTCGGCGCCGCGCTGCTTCGAGATCGAGCGCAGGCTCCAGGAGCGGCTCGACATCCCGGTCTTCCACGACGACCAGCACGGCACCGCCGTGGTCACGCTGGCGGCGCTGAAGAACGCGGCCAAGCTCAGCGGGCGCACGCTCGGCGAGCTGCGCGCCGTGATCTCGGGCGCCGGCGCGGCCGGTGTCGCCATCGCCAAGTTCCTCCTCGAGGCGGGGCTCGGCGACGTGGCGGTCGCGGACCGCAAGGGCATCGTCAGCCGGGACCGCGAGGACCTCACGGACGTCAAGCGCGAGCTGGCCGAGCTCACCAACAAGGCCAACATCACGGGTTCGCTCGAGACCGCGCTCGCCGGCGCGGACGTCTTCATCGGCGTCTCCGGCGGTACGGTCCCGGAGCCCGCGGTCGCCTCGATGGCGCCCGGCGCCTTCGTCTTCGCGATGGCCAACCCGAACCCCGAGGTTCACCCGGACGTGGCCCACAAGTACGCGGCGGTCGTCGCGACCGGGCGCTCCGACTACCCGAACCAGATCAACAACGTCCTCGCCTTCCCCGGCATCTTCGCGGGTGCGCTCCAGGTGCGGGCGTCGCGGATCACCGAGGGCATGAAGATCGCGGCTGCGGACGCGCTCGCCGACGTGGTCGGTGACGACCTGGACGCCGGGTACGTCATCCCCTCGCCGTTCGACGAGCGGGTCGCTCCCGCGGTGACCGCGGCCGTCGCCGCCGCCGCGCGCGCCGAGGGCGTCGCCCGACGCTGACGACGCCGCAGGACCCGACCGCGCCCCGTGCGCCACGGATCGACTCCGTGGGGCACGGGGCGCGGCGCGTGTCACAGCCCTACGGTGTTCCGCACGGCACCCTGCGGACCTAGGGTCAAGGTCATGTTCGCTGCCTACGCCGCCCGAATCGACCGTGACCAGCCGCTGAACGGCCTTGAGTTGGGGGATCGCCCGGCCCCCGAGGCCCGCCCCGGCTGGACGACCGTGAACGTCAAGGCCGCCTCCCTCAACCACCACGACCTGTGGTCCCTGCGCGGGGTCGGACTCGCTGAGGACAAGCTCCCGATGATCCTCGGCTGCGACGCCGCCGGGATCGACCAGGACGGCAACGAGGTCGTCCTGCACTCCGTCATCGGCCAGGCCGGTTACGGGGTCGGGCCCCGGGAGGGCCGGTCCATCCTCACCGAGAAGTACCAGGGCACCTTCGCCGAGCAGGTGACCGTGCCCGAGTGGAACGTACTGCCCAAGCCGAAAGAGCTCAGCTTCGAGGAGGCGGCCTGCCTGCCGACCGCGTGGCTGACCGCGTACCGGATGCTGTTCACCAACGCCGGTGTGCGGCCCGGTGACTCCGTGCTCGTGCAGGGCGCCGGCGGCGGGGTCGCCACGGCCGCGATCGTCCTCGGCAAGGCGGCCGGTCTCAAGGTCTTCGCGACCAGCCGTGACGAGGCCAAGCGCAAGCGCGCTCTGGAGCTCGGCGCCGTCGAGGCCGTCGAGTCGGGTGCGCGGCTCCCGCAGCGTGTGGACGCCGTCATCGAGACGGTCGGCGCGGCCACGTGGTCGCACTCCATCAAGTCGCTCAAGCCCGGCGGCACGGTCGTCATCTCCGGTGCCACCAGTGGTGACCGCCCCTCGCACGCCGAGCTGACCCGCGTCTTCTTCCTGGAGTTGAAGATCGTCGGCTCGACGATGGGTTCGAAGGACGAGCTGGAGGACCTGCTGTCGTTCTGCGCGGCCACCGGCGTGCGCCCCGTGATCGACGAGACCCTCCCGCTGGACCGCGCCCGCGAGGGCTTCGAGCGGATGGAGGCCGGCGGCCAGTTCGGCAAGATCGTACTGACGGTCTGACGGTCTGGCCTTGCTGGACCCTGCCTGATCTTGCGGATCTGTGAGGGTCGAGGGGCGGTGCCCCTCGACCCCTCCCGCCCCTGCCGTCGCGCGGGTCAGCCCTTGGGTGTCCGCAGGGACGCCCCGATGTGCGCCGCCGCCTCCGACAACCGGCGCCGGGCCTCGCGGAGTTGGTCCTCCGTCACCCCATGGTCCCTGGCCGTGTCGCGGATGTCGTCGCGGAAGCGGTCGAGGAGGCGGTCCAGATCACGGGCCGGGTCGCCGGTCGAGTCCTCGTGACTCCACGACGGCAGATACTCCGCGGGGATGTCACCATGGGTGACCCGCGCCTCGGGCCCGGCGCCGTCCGGACGGGCCGCGCCGCCCGCCTCCTTGCCGAAGTACTTGCCGAAGTCGCCGAACTCCTTAGCCAGTTCGGTCAGGCCCTCCCGGACCCCCGTGGGCCAGTCGCCCTGCGCGAAGTGGTCCTGGACCTGGTCCTGCACACGCTTCGCCAGACGCTCGACCTGCTCCTGCGCCTGCTCGCGCGCCTGCTCCTGCGCCTCCTTGGCCTGCCGGCGCGCCCGCTGGGCCTCCTCGCGGGCCCGGCGGCTCTCGTCCTTCGCGCGCCGTGCCTGCTCCTTCCACTCCTGCCGGGCGCGGCGCAGCTCCTCCTTGGCCGCGCGCCATGCCTCCTTGTCGCCGAAGTCCTGGAAGTCGCCGGACGGGCCCGGCCGCTCGCCCTTGCGCGTGGTCGTCCCCGACCCGTTCCTCGCCTCCGAGGCGGCCGCCCGCATCTCTCGGCGCAGATCGCCCGCCGCGCCCCGCACGTCGTCCCGGATCTCGGCGGCGAGCTCCGCCACGGACTCGCGGATCTCCAGCTCCAGGTCGGCCAGCTCACCACTGCGGTCGGCCAGCTCGGCGCGGCCCGCGTCGGTGATCGAGTAGACCTTTCTGCCGCCCTCCGTGGTGTGCGTGACCAGCCCTTCGGCCTCCAGCTTCGCCAGGCGCGGGTACACCGTGCCCGCCGAGGGCGCGTACAGGCCCTGGAAGCGCTCCTCCAGGAGCCGGATCACCTCGTACCCGTGGCGCGGGGCCTCGTCGAGCAGCTTCAGGAGGTACAGGCGCAGGCGGCCGTGGGCGAAGACGGGGGGCATGTCAGAGCACCTTCTTGTCGGCCGGGCCGCCGGCTGCGGCGCCAGGGGCGGTGGGGGAGTGCTCGACGGGGGCGTCCGCGGCGGGGGTATGGGCGTCGTCCTCCGCCGGAGGCCGCCGCAGGAGTGCGATCGACCCGGAGACCGTCGTCGCCTTCAGCTTTCCGCGGCCTGTGCCGAGCCTGCCCGTGATGCTCTTGGCGCCCCAGTGGCCGCCGACCCGCAGATCCTCGAAGGCGTTCGACACGGATCCGCTCGTCGTGTTCGCCTCGACCTCCGCGTCCGCGGGGTGCGGGAGGCGGATCGCGATCTCGCCCGAGACGCTCGTCAGGTTCACATCCGTCGCCCGGTCGGCGGGGTCGAGGTCCACGATCATCGAGCCGCTCACCGAGTCGGCCCGCACGGAGGCGCCCGCGCCCTCGACGACGGTCAGGTCCCCGGAGACGGAGTTGAAGCGCAGATCCCCTGTCACCGCCTGGGCCTCGACATTCCCGGAGACGGTGTCCGTGCGCACATCGCCCGCGACGCCGACCAGTGTCGTGTCGCCGGTGACGCCCTTGACCTCCGTACGCCCCTGGATCCCGGAGACGACGGCGCCGGCGCCGACGACGCCGACCTCGACTCCGGTGTCTGCCGGGACCGCCAGGGACACGACCGCGCTGCGGCGCCAGCCCTTGGGGTCGAGCCACTTGAGGAAGCCCTTCCAGGGCAGATCGTCATACGCGACGGTCAGCACGCCGTCCGCCAGGGTCACCTGGAGCGGTGGGCCCTCGATCCCGGACACCTCGAGGCGGGCGGAACCTTCGTCGGTGCCCACGACGTTCACCGTTCCGTTGACGATGCGTACGTGGAGCGTCGTCACGGGCTCGTCGAAGGCGAGCTTGTGGGGCTCTGCCACGGACCACTCGGGCATGGTGCGACCTCCTCGGCGGGACGGATCGGGAGCGGACGCGTTGTATCGCACCCTTGCGAGACACGATATATCGCGGATACGGAAAGTCAAGACAGTCGCGACTGGATTCCGTCGCGCCGGCGACCCCGCGCAGGCACATTCATGGGCCAAACCCCACAAACTGACCTAGCGTTGAGTCCATGCCGTCCGACGCCACCGCCGACTCCGCCGGTACCCCCGCCCCACAGGCCAGGCCCGCGGGAGCGCTCCTGCTGTGCCGCGCCGCCCCCGCCGCCGTCGGTCCCGCCGCCAAGCTCCTGCGCGAACGCATGCTCCTCACCCAGGCGGGACCCGACTGGAGCGTCCTGGTCCCCGAGGGCAAGCCCTGGCTGCGCGGCGGCGAACGGGTCGACAGCGTCCTCGCGGGCTGGGCCGCGGCCCTCGCCGTCAGCGTCCCCTGGCCGGTGCTCGCCCTGTGGTGGGACGCCGAACACAGCGGCTACACCCTCGCCTCGGGGTTCCGCCGCTCCGTCGGCTACGTATGGCTGGCGAACGGCACACCCGTCGGCGAGGACGAAGCGATGCGCACGTTCGCCGCGCGCCTCGGCCTCGACCCGGTCCTGGACATGCAGTCCCTGGAGGAACTCACACGGTCCGACAGCGCGGCGGACTCCCGCGCCCGGCTGCTCGGCCTGCTCGCGGTCCTCACGCGCGCGGGGCTCACGCTCCCGGCCGGCCTGACCCCCGGCGAGCCCGCCGACCGGCTGCGCGAGGTCGCGCGCGTGCAGCCCGGCGCCGAACGCATCGAGTGGTCCAGCTGGCGCGACGCCGTCCGCGCGGAACTCGACGTCGTCGAACGCAGCGCCATCGGACCCTGGCTGCGCGGCCCCAAGGCGAGCACAGCGGCGGCGGTCCAGCTCGCCGTGGGCATCCCGCTCACCGTGTGGGGCCTGCGCCGGCGCGGCGCCGGCTGGGCGGTCGCGGGCGCGCTCCTCGTCGTACACGGCGCGCTCGGCCTCGCCTACGACCGGCTGCGCGCCTGGGACTGAGGCCCGCTCGGGACCTGCTACTCGTCGTCATCCTCGTCGTCGAGCCGTGCCAGCCATGTCGCCAGCCGCTCGACCGGCACCTCGAAATCCGGGTTCAGGTCGACGAACGTGCGCAGCTGCTCGGCGAGCCACTCGAAGGTGACCTCCTCCTCGCCGCGCCGCTTCTCCAGTTCCTCGATGCCGCGGTCGGTGAAGTACATGGGCCAGTCGCTCCTGGGGTGATACGGACGTGGGGCCCGGAACAACGTTCCGGGCCCCACAATCGTACGTACGAGGTCAGGCCGCTCAGGCCTCGAAGACCTCGCGCACCAGCTGCTCCTGCTCCGCCTGGTGACGCTTCGCCGAGCCGACCGCCGGGGACGAGCCGTGCGGCCGCGAGATGCGGCGCAGACGCTCACCGTGCGGGACGTCGGCGCCGACCGCCAGGTCCAGGTGGTCGATCAGGTTGAGCGCGATGAAGGGCCATGCGCCCTGGTTCGCCGGCTCCTCCTGCGCCCACAGGTACTTCTCCGCGTTCGGGTACTTGGAGATCTCCGCCTGGAGCTCGGCACCCGGCAGCGGGTACAGGCGCTCGATGCGGATGATCGCCGTGTCCGTCACGCCGCGCTTCTGACGCTCGGCCTCGAGGTCGTAGTAGACCTTGCCCGCGCAGAAGACGACCTTGCGGACCGCGGACGGGTCCACCGAGCTGTCGCCGATGACGGGACGGAAGCCGCCCGTCGTGAACTCCTCCGCCTTCGACGCGGCGGCCTTGAGGCGCAGCATCGACTTTGGTGTGAAGACCACCAGCGGCTTGTGGTGCGGGTTGTGCACCTGCCACCGCAGGAGGTGGAAGTAGTTCGACGGGAGCGTCGGCATGGCGACCGTCATGTTGTTCTGCGCGCACAGCTGGAGGAAGCGCTCCGGGCGGGCGGACGAGTGGTCCGGTCCCTGGCCCTCGTAGCCGTGCGGCAGGAGCAGCGTGACGCCGGAGGTCTGGCCCCACTTCTGCTCGGCGGCCGAGATGTACTCGTCCACCACCGTCTGCGCGCCGTTGACGAAGTCGCCGAACTGCGCCTCCCACATCACGAGCGACTCGGGACGGGCCAGCGAGTAGCCGTACTCGAAGCCCATGACCGCGTACTCGGAGAGCAGGGAGTCGTAGACGTTGTAACGCGCCTGGTCGTCCGAGAGGTACAGCAGCGGGGTGAAGTCCTCGCCCGTCTCACGGTCGATCAGGACCGCGTGGCGCTGGCCGAACGTGCCGCGGCGCGAGTCCTGGCCCGAGAGGCGCACCGGGGTGCCCTCGAGGAGCAGGGAGCCGATGGCGAGCGTCTCGCCCATGCCCCAGTCGATCGTGCCGTCCTCGATCATCGCCGCGCGGCGCTGCAGCTGCGGCAGCAGACGCGGGTGGACGGTGACGCGGTCGGGGATGTTGACCTGAGACTCGGCGATCCGCTTCACGGTCTCCTGGGAGATCGCGGTGCTGACGGCGACCGGGAACTCGGCCTGCGGGTCGAGGGCCGGGACCGGCGCCGGGAGCGCGGTGGCCTCGCGGACCTCCGCGAACACCTTCTCCAGCTGGCCCTGGAAGTCCTGCAGCGCCTGCTCGGCCTCTTCGAGCGTGATGTCGCCGCGGCCGATGAGGGACTCGGTGTAGAGCTTGCGCACCGAGCGCTTCTTGTCGATCAGGTCGTACATCAGCGGCTGCGTGAACGCCGGGTTGTCCGACTCGTTGTGACCGCGGCGGCGGTAGCAGATCAGGTCGATGACGACGTCCTTGTTGAACGCCTGGCGGAACTCGAAGGCCAGTCGGGCAACGCGGACGACGGCCTCGGGGTCGTCGCCGTTCACGTGGAAGATCGGCGCCTCGATCATGCGGGCCACGTCCGTGGCGTACATGGAGGAGCGCGACGACTCCGGGGCGGCGGTGAAGCCGACCTGGTTGTTGATGACGATGTGGACCGTGCCGCCCGTGCGGTAGCCGCGCAGCTGCGACATGTTGAGCGTCTCGGCGACCACACCCTGGCCCGCGAAGGCCGCGTCACCGTGCAGGGCGACCGGCAGGACCGTGAAGTCCGTGCCGCCCTTGTTGATGATGTCCTGCTTGGCGCGGACGATGCCCTCGATGACCGGGTCGACCGTCTCCAGGTGGGACGGGTTCGCGGCCAGCGAGACCTTGATCTGCTCGCCGTCCAGGCCGGTGAAGGTGCCCTGGGCGCCCAGGTGGTACTTCACGTCGCCGGAGCCGTGCATCGACTTCGGGTCGAGGTTGCCCTCGAACTCGCGGAAGATCTGCGCGTACGACTTGCCGACGATGTTCGCCAGGACGTTCAGGCGGCCGCGGTGGGCCATGCCGATGACGACCTCGTCCAGGCGCGACTCGGCGGCGGAGTCGATGACCGCGTCGAGCAGCGGGATGACGGACTCGCCGCCCTCCAGGGAGAAGCGCTTCTGGCCGACGTACTTCGTCTGCAGGAACGTCTCGAACGCCTCGGCCGCGTTCAGCCGGCGCAGGATGCGCAGCTGCTCCTCGCGCTCCGGCTTGGTGTGCGGGCGCTCGACGCGGTCCTGGAGCCACTTGCGCTGCTTCGGGTCCTGGATGTGCATGTACTCGATGCCGGTGGTGCGGCAGTACGAGTCACGCAGGACGCCGAGGATGTCGCGCAGCTTCATCATCGACTTGCCGGCGAAGCCGCCGACCGCGAACTCGCGCTCCAGGTCCCACAGGGTGAGGCCGTGCTCGGCGATGTCCAGGTCGGGGTGCTTGCGCTGGCGGTACTCCAGCGGGTCGGTGTCGGCCATGACGTGGCCGCGGACCCGGAAGGAGTGGATCAGCTCGAAGACGCGGGCGGCCTTCGTGACGTCGTCGTCGTGCGAGGCGTCGATGTCCTTGAACCAGCGGACCGGCTCGTAGGGGATGCGCAGCGCCTTGAAGATCTCGTCGTAGAACTCGCCCTCACCGAGGAGGAGGTTCGCCACGACGCGCAGGAACTCGCCGGAGGCGGCGCCCTGGATGACCCGGTGGTCGTAGGTCGACGTGAGCGTCATGACCTTCGAGATGCCGAGCTTGTTCAGGGTGTCCTGGGACGTGCCCTGGAACTCCGCGGGGTAGTCCATCGAGCCGACGCCCATGATGACCGACTGTCCGGGCATCAGACGCGGCACGGAGTGGACGGTGCCGAGGCCGCCGGGGTTGGTCAGCGAGACCGTGACACCGGTGAAGTCGTCCATGCCGAGCTTGCCGTCGCGGGCGCGGCGGACGATGTCCTCGTAGGCCTGCCAGAACTCGAAGAAGTTCAGCGTCTCGGCCTTCTTGATGCCCGCGACGACCAGCTGGCGGTCGCCGTTGGGCTTCACCAGGTCGATGGCGAGGCCGAAGTTGATGTGCTCCGGCTTGACCAGCGTCGGCTTGCCGTCCTTCTCCGCGAAGGAGTGGTTCATCGACGGCATGGCCTTGATGGCCTGCACCATCGCGTAGCCGATGAGGTGGGTGAAGGAGATCTTCCCGCCCCGGGCGCGCTTCAGGTGGTTGTTGATGACGATGCGGTTGTCGAACAGCAGCTTCACCGGGACCGCGCGCACGGACGTCGCCGTGGGGACCTCGATGGAGGCGTTCATGTTCTTCGCGACGGCGGCGCTCGGGCCGCGCAGCGTCACGAACTCGGGGCCGCCGGCGGCCTCGGTCGCGGGCTGCGCCTTGGCGGGAGCAGGGGCCTTCACGGCAGCGGCGGCCGGCTTCGCGGGCGCCGCTGCGGCGGGCTTGGCCACCGGGGCGGCCGGAGCCGCCTGGACCGGAGCCGGAGCCGGAGCTGCGGCCGGAGCCGGGGCTGCCGGAGCGGCGGGTGCCGCGGCAGTGCCCGCAGCCCCCGCGGCTGCGGTACCGGCGGTGCCGGGACCGGAACCCTGTGCGGGGGCTCCGGTCGTCGGCTGGGCCGGGGCACCCGGCTTGTAGTCGGCGAAGAAGTCCCACCAGGCTCGGTCAACCGAATTCGGGTCCTGGAGGTACTGCTGATAGATCTCGTCGACGAGCCACTCATTGGGACCGAAAGCGGCGGCAGGGCTCTTGCCCTGCCCCTCTTGGTCGGTCGAGGTGCTCGAGTTACTGGGGGACTGTGGCGACACGGCGGTAACCGCCCTCTTCCGCTTCTCACAAGGTGATGGACAGCGGGAATAAAGGCTACGCCTCCAACACCGGGACTTGCAGACCGGGCCGGTCATCCGTCGCGTAAGTCACACCGGAAGCTGTGTTTCGACGCTGGAAATGGCGGGAAACAAGCGGGGTTCCGGTTCACCTTGGGTACGTCCTTGTACGAGTGCGGCCCATCGGCCCGCACCTCGTGACGAATGACACGGCGATCTTGTGCTTTCGGTTCGAACCCTACGTCAACTCTGAGCTCGGGGCAGGCCCGGAAGAGTGACCTGGATCCGGCAGCCGCGAGCCGATTCGGCCACGCCGATCCGGCCGCCGTGCAGGTCCACGGCCCACCGGGCGATGGCGAGGCCCAGACCGGTGCCGCCGTCGCTGCCGGGGCCGTGCGCGGCGCCCTTCACATGGCCGCCCCGGTTGAAGCGCTCGAATACGCGGTGCCACTCGGAGCGGGGGATGCCGGGGCCCTCGTCGAGGACCTCCAGATCGAGCGACTCCGGATAGAGGCCGCGCCGCGCCAGCACGGTCACGCGGCCGTGCGGCGGGCTGTGTTTCACGGCGTTGTCGATGAGGTTGGCCACGACCTGGTGGATCCGCTCGGGGTCCGCGTGCGCGGTCAGCTCGGGCGGCGACACGTCCAGGTGCAGATGCACGTCCGTGCGCGTGTGGGTGCCGGAGCCCGAGGCGATGCCGGCGCGCTGCGAGGCGACCATGTTGGCCTCCTTCAGGACGCCCGACAGATACGGCCACACCTCGAAGCGGCGCGCCTTGAGCGGGACCACGCCGTTGTCGAGCCGCGAGAGGTCGAGCAGCGTCTCGACCAGCCGCCCCAGGCGCTCGGTCTGTTTCAGGGCGGTGCGCATGGTCTCGGGGTCGGCGGCCGAGACCCCGTCCACGACGTTCTCCAGGACGGCGCGCAGGCCCGCGATCGGGGTGCGCAGCTCGTGCGAGACGTTCGCCACGAGCTCCTTGCGCTGCTGGTCCTGGGCCTCCAGGTCGTCGGCCATGCGGTTGATGGTCGCGGCCAGGTCGCCCAGCTCGTCGCGCCGGTCGGCGCCACGGACCCGGCGCGTGTAGTCGCCGTGCGAGATGGAGCGGGCGACCGTGTTCATCTCGTCGAGCGGCGCGGTCAGCGAGTGCGCCACGAACTGGGTGATGAGGAGCGTCGCGATGACCGAGAAGACCGTGATGAAACGGAGCTCGGTCTGGGTGCGGACGGCGACCATCAGCAGTCCGGTCGTGATGAACACCGAGACGACGACCAGCGTGCCGAGCTTGGTCTTGATGGAGAACGGCCGCAGACCGCCCTGCACCCAGTGGCCCGCGAGGGGCCGGGCGACCGGGGGAGCGCCGGGTGGGAGGCCCGGCGGCCCCGGCTCGTACCCGTCCGCGTCCCGTACGTCGGATGCGTCGCCGCTGCCGGTCATGGCGTCGGCGTCTCCAGCGCGTAGCCCACACCGTGGACGGTGCGGATCCGCTCGGCGCCGATCTTCCGGCGCAGCGCCTTGATGTGGCTGTCGACGGTCCGGGTGCCCGACGCGTCCGCCCAGTCCCACACCTCGGCGAGCAGCTGCTCACGCGAGAGGACGGCGCGGGGCGTGTTGGCCAGGCAGACCAGGAGGTCGAACTCCGTGGGCGTCAGGTGGACGTCCTCGGAGCGCACCCGCACCCGGCGCTGTGCGTGGTCGATCTCCAGCTCGCCGAGCCGCAGGATGCCGCTCCTGGGCGTGGCCGCCGCGAGCGCCGCGCGCTCGACCCTCCGCAGCAGGACGTGCACGCGCGCCGCGAGCTCCCGCATCGAGAAGGGCTTCGTCATGTAGTCGTCGGCACCCACGCCGAGCCCGACGAGCATGTCCGTCTCGTCGTCGCGCGCCGTGAGCATCATCACCGGCACCGGCCGCTGCGCCTGCACGCGGCGGCAGACCTCGAGCCCGTCGAAGCCGGGCAGCATGATGTCGAGGATCAGCAGGTCCGGCTGCCATGCCTCTGCCGTGTCGACCGCCGCCGGACCGTCCTGTGCCGTTTGCACGAGGAATCCCTCGGCACGCAGCCGCGCGGCGATGGCGTCGACGATCGTGGGGTCGTCCTCGACCACCAGGACCCGTCGCTGGGCACCCGGCGTCGCCGTGCTGCCGTTGTGGGAGGTGTGTGTCTGCTCCATCGCCCCGCCCCTGAATGCGCACATCCGTGTGCGCTTGACGCTTGAATGATCTGGGTTTCGGCAGTCAGCGTACGGGGAGTTACCGCGAGTCGGCTACGCAGGCCTGACCCCGAGATGTACGACGTCCGGAACGCCCCGGACAACCGGGATCTCTTCGGTGCGGACCGACCGGAATCCGGCATTCCGCAAGGTTCCTTCAAAATTTGCGGAGGGCTGTGCGGACCACACGGCAAGCACACCGCCAGGAGCGAGCCGCGCCCGGCAGGCCGCGAGGCCTACCGGTGAGTAGAGACTGTCATTACCCTCCGTCACTGTCCAGTCGGGTCCGTTGTCGATATCGAGACACAGTGCGTCGTACGTCTCGGCCGATTCCTGGATGTACGAGACAAGGTCCGCCTCCACAATCTCCGTGCGTGGATCGGCGAGCGCGGACCGTGACAACTCGGACAGCGGGCCCTCGCGATGCCAGTCGACGATCGCCGGCTCGCGCTCGACGACGGCGATGCGGCCCCAGCGGGAATTCGCAGCCGCGTGTGTGAGGGAGAATCCGACACCGAGCCCGCCGATGAGAATTCCGGGCGCCTGGCGGTCGTCGAGAGCGTCCAGCGCCGCGTCGACCAGGAGGCGCTCGGAGCGGCCGTCGGACGTGTCCATCAGGAAGCATCCATTGGCGATGATCTGGAGCAGCGCGCCGTGGCGCCGCAGTACGACCTCTCCGAACGGCCCTTCGCGCCGGTCGAGGACGACGGGGGCGGTGTGGTCGGCGTCGTACGGGATGGGGTACGAGGTGGACATGGCGTCCATCCTGCCGCAACCGGCTCGACGCCCGGCCGTCCCTGGCAAGGGAGTTGGGGCGCTCGTGTGCGGCCTGTGAGTCATGCCGCACGTGGCGTCGGTCATGGACAGCGCGGGTACGGGAGGCGAAAGCTGGGGCGGGCCGGAAGGGAAAGGATGCCGCAGGTGGAGCGTGGCGTGACGGTCGAGGCCGACGGGGCTGACGTTTCTTCGAGGGCTGGTTCTCCGTGCACGCTTTCTTCGGGGACGCTGCCCGAGGCTTCGCGGCCCCTGCTCGATGCCGTCCCGGCTCAGCCGGCGGCCTGTGGCATGGCGCCTGCCGCTGCCGGACCCGCGACCGGCGAGCGCATCCCGCCCGAGACCGCCGGCCCCCGGCGCCGGATGCGCCCCTGGCGGCTGCTGCCGACGCCCACGGGGACGCCGTTCACCTTCGCCTACGCCGCCGTGCTCGTCGGCACGTCCCTCTTCGCGCTGTTCGCCGATCCCGGCGTCGTCGCGTCCGCGCTGCGGGGTTCCAGCACCGACGCGGCGCACCTCGCGCACGCGCCCGTGTTCGTGCTGGTCGCCAGTGCGCTGTGGATCGCCGGCGGGATCACGTCCCCGTTCGCGATCGGCTTCCTGGTCGTCCTCACGGCGCTGGAACGCCGGATCGGCGGCCGGCGCACCGCCGGTGTCTTCGTCCTCGGTCACACCGTGGCGACGCTCGCCACCGAGGTGCCCGTCGGGCTCTCCGTGATGGCCGGGCACCTGCCCGAGAGCTCGCTGCACCGCCTCGACTACGGGATCAGTTTCGGCGTGGCCGCGAGCATCGGGGCGCTCGCCGGTCTCCTCACGCCCTGGCTGCGCTGGGCCGTGCTCGCCGTCGTCGGCGGGATGCTGGTCGAGGACCTCGTCGAGTTCGCGGACCCGATGACGAGCTGGGGTCACCTCATGGCATTGGCCATCGGCGTCGGGACCTGGCCGCTGGTGCGCCGGTGGCGCCGCGCGCCGGGACCGTCCGCGGCCTGACGCGTCACCCGTCCCCCGGTCGGCCCATGGTCGTACACGTCACACACCCCCTCTGAGCTGTGGCTTTCCCCTGCCCATCCACTGATCGCCGAGAGCGAACAGCGCCTGGGGAACATTCGGAGGCTCACGTGCATTGAGTCGGCATAGCTCAACTTGACTGCTTAAGGGGAGATCATGGCATCGACGTCCACACCGCTCACCCTGCCCGTGCTGCCGCTCGACGACGAGGTCGTGCTGCCCGGAATGGTGGTGCCCCTGGACCTCAACGACAACGACGTACGCGCCGCGGTGGAGGCCGCTCAGGCAGCGGCCCGTTCCAGCGGATCTGTGGGCGGCAGCAAGCCGAAGGTGCTTCTTGTTCCCCGGATCGACGGCACGTACGCGAACACCGGCGTGCTCGGCACCGTCGAGCAGGTGGGCCGGCTCGCCGACGGCGACCCCGGCGCCCTGATCCGTGGCCGCAGCCGCGTACGGATCGGCGCGGGCACGACCGGCCCCGGCGCCGCCCTGTGGGTGGAGGGCCTCGCGGTCGAGGAGAGCGTGCCGGAGCCGCTGCCCGGCTCCGTGACCGAGCTGGTCACCGAATACAAGGCACTCGCCACGAACTGGCTGAAGAAGCGCGGCGCCTGGCAGGTCGTGGACCGCGTCCAGCAGATCGACGACGTCTCCGCGCTCGCCGACAACTCCGGCTACTCGCCCTTCCTGAGCACGCCGCAGAAGGTGGAGCTTCTGGAGACGGCCGACCCGGTCGCCCGGCTCAAGGTGGCCACCGAGCAGCTGCGCGAGCACCTCGCCGAGCAGGACGTGGCCGAGTCCATCGCCAAGGACGTGCAGGAAGGCGTCGACAAGCAGCAGCGCGAGTTCCTGCTGCGGCGCCAGCTGGACGCCGTGCGCAAGGAGCTGCGCGAGCTGAACGGCGAGACGGAGGGTGAGGAGTCCGACGACTACCGCACGCGGGTCGAGGCCGCCGACCTTCCCGAGAAGGTCCGTGAGGCCGCGCTCAAGGAGGTCGAGAAGCTGGAGCGGTCCAGTGACCAGTCCCCCGAGGGCTCGTGGATCCGCACCTGGCTCGACACCGTGCTCGAACTGCCGTGGAACGAGCGCACCGAGGACGAGTACGACATCCAGGGCGCCCAGCGCGTTCTCGACGCCGAGCACTCCGGCCTCGAGGACGTGAAGGAGCGCATCACCGAGTACCTGGCCGTGCGCAAGCGGCGTTCCGAGCGCGGGCTCGGCGTCGTCGGCGGGCGCAGGGGCGGCGCGGTACTCGCGCTCGTCGGCCCGCCCGGCGTCGGCAAGACCTCGCTCGGCGAGTCCGTGGCGCACGCCATGGGCCGCAAGTTCGTCCGCGTCGCCCTCGGCGGCGTACGGGACGAGGCGGAGATCCGCGGACACCGGCGTACGTACGTGGGTGCCCTGCCGGGCCGGATCGTGCGCGCGATCAAGGAGGCCGGGTCGATGAACCCGGTCGTGCTGCTCGACGAGATCGACAAGGTGGGGTCCGACTTCCGGGGCGACCCGGCGGCCGCCCTGCTCGAAGTCCTCGACCCGGCGCAGAACCACACGTTCCGCGACCACTACCTGGAGGTCGAACTCGACCTCAGCGACGTCGTGTTCCTCGCGACGGCCAACGTCCTGGAGGCCATCCCGGAGGCCCTGCTCGACCGTATGGAGCTGGTCCGCCTCGACGGCTACACCGAGGACGAGAAGGTCGTCATCGCCCGCGACCACCTGCTCCCGCGCCAGCTGGAGCGGGCCGGTCTGGACCAGGACGAGGTCACCCTCGGCGAGAGCGCGCTGCGCAAGCTCGCGGGGGAGTACACGCGGGAAGCCGGCGTGCGCAACCTGGAGCGGTCCGTCGCACGGCTGCTGAGGAAGGTCGCGGCCCAGCACGAACTGGGCGAGCGCGAGCTGCCGTTCACCGTCGAGGACACCGACCTGCGGAGCCTCATCGGGCGCCCGCACCACGTGCCCGAGGCGGCGCAGGACCCGGCCGAGCGTCGTACGGCGGTGCCGGGCGTGGCCACCGGACTGGCGGTCACCGGAGCGGGCGGCGACGTCCTCTACGTGGAGGCGTCCCTCGCCGACCCGGAGACGGGCGCGGCCGGCCTGACCCTGACCGGTCAGCTCGGTGACGTGATGAAGGAGTCGGCGCAGATCGCGCTCTCCTTCCTGCGCTCGCACGGCGCCGAACTGGAGCTGCCCGTCGCCGACCTGAAGGACCGGGGCGTGCACATCCACTTCCCGGCGGGCGCGGTGCCGAAGGACGGTCCGAGCGCGGGTGTCACCATGACGACCGCTCTCGCGTCGCTGCTCAGCGGGCGCCAGGTCCGTACGGATGTGGCGATGACCGGTGAGGTGTCGCTGACCGGGCGCGTGCTGCCGATCGGTGGCGTCAAGCAGAAGCTGCTCGCCGCGCACCGGGCCGGCATCACCACGGTCGTCATCCCGAAGCGGAACGAGGCGGATCTGGACGACGTCCCCGCCGAGGTCCTGGAGAAGCTGGATGTGCACCCGGTGACGGATGTGCGGCAGGTGCTCGAACTGGCACTGGCTCCGGCCGCGGTGGAGGTTCCGGTGGCGGCGTGACGGACGCTGCCGGATGACGAAGGCCCGAGCCCTCTTGGGGGCTCGGGCCTTCCGCGTGTGCCCGGTGCGGACGGGCCCCAGTTGATAGGCAGCCGGCCGCGCAGTGCCGCCTGCACCCCGCCTGGAACCTGGTCTCCGCGTTCAGCACCGCCGTCAGCCGGGGGTGATGCGCCGGCGCACCGTGTGCCGCCGACGCAGGTACGTGCGTGCTGTGGCTCGACGGACCACCGGCTGCACGAACCTCGTGGAGCGGGACCGCCCGGGCGGGCAGCTGCTGACCGCCCTCGCAGGAGCGGCCGGACCCCTGGGGGAGGCCGGCCGCTCTCCGCTCGCTCAGCCGTTGGCCAGTGCCTGCAGCCGGTCGTAGGCGCCGTTGAACTTGCTGTGGTCGCCGACCGTCGGGCCGGACGACGTGTACTGCCACATCGTGTAGAAGCCCCAGCCGGCCGGGAGCGCGCCCGGGTCGGTGTTGTAGCGCGCGATCCAGAGCGGGTTGGTCGCCCCGAACGCGCTGGAGTTGCCGGTGCACTCGGTCCACCAGCTCGTCGCCGTGTAGATCACGGCGTCGCGTCCGGTGCGGGCCTTGTACTGGTTCAGGAAGTCGCGGATCCAGCTGACCATTCCGGCCGCGGTCTTGCCGTAGCAGGACGCGCCGTACGGGTTCCACTCGATGTCGAGCGCGCCCGGCAGGGTCCTGCCGTCCCGGGACCAGCCGCCCCCGTGGTCCACGAAGTAGTTGGCCTGGGCGGCGCCGGTCGTCGTGTCCGGGGTCGCGAAGTGGTACGCGCCGCGGATCATGCCGACGTCGTAGGAGCCGTTGTACTGCTGGGCGAAGTACGGGTTCGTGTAGTACGTGCCTTCCGTGGCCTTGACGTAGGCCCACTTCACGCCGCTGTTCCAGAGCGTCGACCAGGCCACGTTGCCGTTGTGGCTGCTGGTGTCCACGCCCTCGGTCTGGACGGCCTTGTCGCCGGTGGGCAGGCCGCCTTGACCGTCGTGCTCGGCGACGCCCATGCCCATCGTGGCGGAGCCACGGGCGGGGACGTCGGCGGCCTGGGCCGCGGTGGGCAGGGTGAACAGCAGCGAGAGCGCTGCGAGGATGACTCCGGCCGCCGGGAAGCGCCTGAGGCGCGGGCGGCGGACGGTTCCGGATCTGTGCACGGGCATTGCGTGCCTCCGAAGGCCTCGTTGAGCTTCTGTGAGCTCGGTGGGGGGACCTTTCGACATGTCACTGGTGTGGACATGTCACCAATGAAGCTACGCACGTAGACCGCCGGGAGGGAAGGGGGCCCGGATGCTGCCGTTGGTCTACTCCTGCGAAATACTGGCGGAGCTGCGGCAATGGCCGCGAATGGCGGAAACTTTCAGAAACGGGAAACCCTGACATGGGTGCTGACGTGCACGAGGACGGGAACGGCGCGCGGCCGGGCGCCGAATTCGACGCGACGGAGAGTGGTGTGGACCACGAATTCTTGTCCTTGGAAAGGGAGTTGACGGTCTTCCTCAGGCGAGCCCGCGCGTCCTCCGGCGAGATGGCGCGCGCCGTCCACCCGGACCTCGAACCCGCCGCCTACGGACTGCTCGCGCGCCTGGAGGAGTGCGGCCGGCAGCGGGCCACCGAACTCGCCGCGTACGTCGGCGTCGGCAAGGCCACCATGAGCCGGCAGCTGCGGGCCCTGGAGGACCTCGGTCTCGTCGCGCGCGAGCCCGACCCCGCCGACGGCCGCGCCTGGCTCGTCCACCTCACCGACGAGGGCCGCGCCAACTTCCGGCAGGTCCGCGACGCCCGCCGTGCCACGTACGTACGCCAGCTCGCGGGCTGGGACCGCAGCGAGGTGGCGGAACTGGCTCGCCTGCTCCACCAGTTGAACGCCGGCGCCGAGAGCTAGGCCCTACAGCTCCACGTACACCGCCGTCGCGTCGTCGTGGGTCTTGCTGCGCCGCAGGAAGACCCGGTCCCTCTCGTCCGCGTTCTCCAGGGCACGTACGCGCGCGACCACCGCCTCGGCGCCCTCCTTGCGCACGAGCGCGAACAGGTCCGCCCAGTCGCCCTCGCGGAACTTCTCGGCCCAGCGCGTGACTCCGTCGGTCAGTGCCACGAGCGTGCGCGCCCGCGCGCGGGGGAGTTCACCCGTGACCGCTCGGGCGGCGACCGAGGGGTCGGCGGCGGCCGTGAAGAAGCCGCCCTCCTTGTTGCGCACGGTCGCGTCGGCCACCTCGTCCGTGACGAGAGAGGAGCGCGGCACGCGGTCGAGCCGGTCGTCCACCAGTGCCGTGACCGATCCGGACGCGTCCTCGACCAACAACACCGAGTCGGACAGCACCAGATACTCGACACGCTCCGCGTCCCACCGTGCCAGGACCACGGTTGCCTGAGGCGTACGCGGGTGAGAAAGGTCACAAGTTTGCTCATGGGCGTCGGCGGTGCGGCGGATTGCCTCGGCGAGGACGGCGGGCAACGTCATATCCCGCCGCGAAACGGACAGTTCACCCAGCGCGCCGCCCAGCCGGGCCGTGAACCAGGGGACGGAATGCAGACAGCCGCTCTCGCCCCGGGGTGGTGTGACCCCGTCCAGGACCACCAGCGTTCCCCCCTGTCCGGAGGCGGGTACGGCCGCCGAGGCGAAGTCCTCGTTGGGCCGGTCGGGGTTTCCGGGCTCCGTCGCGAGTTCGATGCGCATCAGGCCAGTCTGCACGAGGCCTTCACAAGAGGCCCGTTGAGCCGGGAGTTGAGCCGCATCGGCAGGTCAGACGCCTGGTTTCGACCGGAATGATCAACTCCGCCGGGGAGTGGCGGGGCATCTTGCCAAAGCCTGTGAGAGACGTCCAACCGGCGCCCCGTTCGGGCCCCGTGCCCATGCCACCGGGACTTGCTCCCCAACTCCCGCTCGATGTTCACTCCTTCGGGTGGCTGGCTAGGTGATGCGCGACCACTGCTCACCGGCACTGGAATGGTCTGGAGCCATACCAGGGGGCGCGCGTGTTGACAGATCGTCACCCGGGCCCATGGGTAGACGAGTCAGGAATGCGAGCACCGGTGCGGAAGATGCGGCCTCGACGCAAGGGCAAGCAAGCGGCCTCCGAAGCGGACGAGGGGCGCACGACGGTTCCCGCAGGAGCCGCCGCGCACGCCCCGGCGGGCACCCCCGCCGACCCCGGAGGACGACGCACCGCGCGGGTGCGCAACCGGCTCATCATCGCCGTAGCGGTCGTCGCCGCGGCGATCGCCGGTTCTGCGGCACCCGCCCTCATGGCCGCGTCCGGGCAGGTCAGCGACTCGCAGGAGCTCGTCGACCTCGCGGCACGGACCCAGCAGACCGTCACGCTCTCCCACTCCCTGGCCGACGAGCGCGACGAGGTCACCGCCTTCATCGCAGCCGGGCGGCCCAAGGGACAGGGGCTCTCCGAGAGCCGCAGCGCCCGTGTCGACCGGCAGCTCGAAGAGCTCCGCACCGACGCCCCGGCCCCCCTGCAACGCGACCTCGCCGGCATCGCGGCCGTCCGCCGGGCCGCGCTCACCGGCAAGGGCAGCGCCCTCGAGGCGCACAAGGCGTACTCCGGCGCGATCAACGAGCTGCACAGCACGGCCGAGCAGCTCGCCGAGAGCACCCCGCCCCGCGCGGGCTCCGGAGCGCACGCCTTCGCCGACCTCGACCGGGCCGTCGAGCAGGCCTCCGCCGCGCGCGGGCTCCTGCTCGCCGCGTTCGCCGTACCCCGTACCGACCAGACGTCCACGGTCATCGACCCGGTCACCGGACTCCCGAAGACGGTCGTCTCCCAGGACTCCGCCGACGGCAAGCAGCGCGACGCCCTGAGCGCCGCCGCCCAGCAGGCCCACGTACGCGAACAGGCCGCGCTCGCCGACTTCGAGGACGCCGCCCCGGCCGCGTCCGTCGCCTCCTACGGCGCCACGGTCACCGGGCCCGACGTCACCAAGGCCGACACGTACCTGGCCGCCCTCACGGACGAGCCCACGCTGTCCGCCGACGACCTCGCCGCCAGCCCCAAGAACATCGACGCCGCGCTCTCCGCCCGTATCGACCTGATGCGCGGCGCCGAGTCGTCCCTCTACGACCGGCGCACCAAGGACCTCTCCCTGCTGCGCGACGACGACGTCACCGCGCTCGAGGTCCGTATCGCGCTGGCCGGTCTGTGTCTGCTCGTCGCCGTCGGCGTCTCGATGGCCATGGCCCGCACGCTGACCAGGCCGCTCGCGGTGCTCCGCCTCGGCTCGGCCCGGCTCGCCGCGGACCCGGCGAGCGAGGAGCCGGTCAAGTTCACCGGTCGCAACGACGAGTTCGCCCAGGTCGTACGGTCCGTCAACGCACTGCACGCGCACGCACTCGGCCTCCACGAGCGCCTCACCACGCTCGAGGCCGACCGCAAGCACCTGATCGGCCAGCGCGCGACCATGGCCGACGAGCGCGAGAAGCTGCGCGCCGAACTCGCCTCGGCCGCGGGGCACCTGGACCGGGTCCGGCACAGCATCCACGGCACGTTCGTGAACCTCGCCCTGCGCACCCTCGGCCTCGTGGAGCGCCAGCTCGGCGTCATCGAGAACCTGGAGGAGCGCGAGCAGGACCCCGAGCGCCTCGCGACCCTCTTCAAGCTCGACCACTTCGCCACCGTCATGCGGCGGCACAGCGAGAACCTCCTCGTCCTCGCCGGCGCCGAGCACGGCCACGGAAACCCCGGCGCCGTCCCGCTGGTCGACGTCGTGCGCGCCGCGGTCAGCGAGATCGAGCGCTACGAGCGGGTCAGGATCTCCGCGCTCCCGCCGCACGCGCACCTCGCCGGGTTCGCCGCCGACGACCTCAGCCACCTCGTCGCCGAAGTGCTGGAGAACGCCACCTCGTTCTCGCCGCCCGACGCCTCCGTCGAGGTGTCCGGCTGGCTCCTGGAGAGCGGCGAGGTCATGCTCTCCGTCCAGGACGAGGGCATCGGCATGACCGACGAGCGGATGAAGGAGCTCAACGCCCGCCTCGCCGCCTTCGCGGACCACGAGATGTTCGACCCCGAGGACGGTGACGGACTCGGCCTCGGCCTGTACGTCGTGGCCCGCCTCGCCGCGCGCCACGGCGTGCGGGTGCAGCTGCGCGAGCAGAAGCAGGGCGGGATCGCCGTCGTCATCGTGCTGCCCAGGGCGCTCCTCGCGGCGGCCCCCGCGGCAGCCGCGCCCCCGCGGGTCCCGGTGGCCGGCGCCGCGCCCGCCGTGCATCTGCCCGGATCCGAGGCCGAGGCCAACTCCAATGTCCTGAGCAGCCGTTCCAAGGACGGCCACGACCCGCTGATCGCCGCGGCGGAGCACGCCGTGCGGGAAGCGGGGACGGACGCCGAAGCGCCGCGGGAGCCCGAGGCGGACTTCGAACCGCAGCCCATGGAGCCCACGGTCCCGGTCGAGTCGCCCGCCGAGACGACCATGACCCTGACCGCGCCGATCCCGGCCGTCGACCCGGAGCCGGTACGCGCCGTCGCCCCGGAACCCGTACCGGCGGCGGCCCCCGAGCCCGCGCCGCGGCCCCTGCACCTCGACGACGAGCCCGCGCACGAGCGGGTCGCCGACGAGACGGGCACCGCGGAGACCAGCGGCACCCGGGGCCTGCCCACCCGGCCCAAGGCCGACACGCCTCCCGCCCCCGAGGCGGCGGGCGAGCCCGTGATCCCCTCGGCCCGCACCCCCCAGCGGGAGCGCGTCACGGACAAGGGCCTGCCCAAGAGGACCCCCAAGATCTCGGCCCCCGCGCCCGCCGCGGCGCCGCGCACCGGATCCGTCGACGCCGACGCCCTGCGCCGCCGCCTCGGCGGATTCCACCAGGGCGCCAACAAAGGCCGGCGGGACGTCGAGGCCGAGATCGGCGGAACGGATCCGTCCGCAGAACCCAAGGGGGACACAGTCGAGGAGGCAAGCAGTTGACTGCGCCCAGTCGCACGCCGAGTGCGTCCACCCCTGGATTCGGACTCAGCACCGAAGCCCGCAACCTGCACTGGCTGCTGACCAATCTGGTGGAGGAGGTGCCAGGGCTCCTCTCGGTCGCGGTCGTCTCCTCCGACGGGCTGCTCCTGCTCTCCTCCGACCCCGGCAGGAACAGTGAGCGCCCTGCCGACCACAGCGGCGGACCCAAGGGTTCCAGCGCCGACCTGGCCACGATCGTGTCCGGCGTCGGCAGCCTCACCATCGGCGCCGCCAAGCTGATGGACGGCGGCAGCGTCAAGCAGACCATGGTCGCGATGGAGGAAGGCAGCCTCTTCGTCATGTCCATCAGCGACGGCTCACTGCTCGGCGTGCACGCCACCCCGGACTGCGACATGAGCGTCGTCGCCTATCACATGGCGCTCTTCGTCGGCCGTGCCGGGCACGTCCTCACGCCCGAACTCCGCAGTGAACTGCGCCAGTCGATGGAGAACGCCAAGTGAGCAGCAGCATCACGAATCTCAGTACCGGCGGCCCGAAACTTCCCACCCGGGGCGGCGACCGCAAGCCGGCCCGGGTGCGCCCCTACTCGCTCACCGGCGGCCGCACCCGCTTCGGCCATGTGCTGCTCGTCGAGACGTTCGTCGCCGCGCTCGAAGCGCCCGAGGAACGCCTCGAGATAGGCCAGGGCACGCTCTCGACACGGATCATGCCGGAGATGCGGGCGATCGTGGAGCTGTGCCGCCGCATGCGCACGGTCGCCGAGATCGCCGCGCTCCTGAAAATGCCCCTCGGCGTGGTCCGCGTACTGCTCAGCGACCTCGCCGACCAGGGAAAGATCCGCGTTTACGGAACCGGCCACGGCCCGGGCCAGCCGGACCGCGCACTGCTTGAAAGGGTGCTGAGTGGACTCCGTCGTCTCTGAAGGCGTCACCGAGGGCGTCACGCCCGCCTTCGTACCTGCCCAGCCGTCGTCCGGCCGTGATGCCATCGCCTTCGAGCCCCAGGAGGAGCTCCAGGCCTGGCAGACGGACCGCACCCGCGCCCCGATCGCCACGAAGATAGTGGTGGCCGGCGGCTTCGGCGTCGGCAAGACCACACTCGTCACCGCCGTCTCGGAGATCCAGCCCCTCCAGACGGAGGCGCTGATGACCCAGGCGAGCGAGGAGACCGACGACCTCACCGCCACCCCCGACAAGACCACGACCACGGTCGCCATGGACTTCGGGCGGATCACGCTCGACGACGACCTGGTGCTCTACCTCTTCGGCACGCCGGGGCAGCAGCGCTTCTGGTTCATGTGGGACGACCTGGTGCGCGGCGCGATCGGCGCGGTCGTGCTCGCCGACACCCGGCGGCTGTCCGACTGCTTCCCGGCCCTCGACTACTTCGAGAGCTGCGGGCTCCCGTACGTCGTCGCCGTCAACCACTTCGACGGCTCCGACGAGTTCGCCGCCGCCGACGTGCGCGAGGCCCTGACGGTGCCGCCGCACATCCCTGTCCTCATCATGGACGCGCGGCAGCGCATCTCGGTCGTCGAGACCCTCCTGGCCCTCGTCGGCCACGCGCTCGACGCCACCCCCGAATAGCCACCACCCCTCAGCAGTAGAAGAGGCACCCGCATGCGGAAGATACTCGTCGTCGGAGCCGGCCAGTCCGGTCTCCAGCTCGCCCTCGGCCTCCAGTCGAACGGGTACGAGGTCACCCTGATGTCCAACCGCACCGCGGACGAGATCCGGTCCGGCCGGGTCATGTCCACGCAGTGCATGTTCGACACGGCGCTCCAGCACGAGCGCGATCTCCAGGTGAACTTCTGGGAGTCCCAGGCCCCCAGGATCGAGGGCCTCGGCGTCTCCGTCGCAGCCCCCGGCTCCTTCGACCCGGGCCCCTCGCAGCGCGCCATCGACTGGGTGGGCAAGCTCGACGGCTACGCGCAGTCCGTCGACCAGCGCGTGAAGATGGCCGGCTGGATGGAGACGTTCGCGCAGCGCGGCGGGCAGCTCGTCATCCACGGCGCCGCGGTCTCCGACCTCGACTACTTCGCCCGCACCTACGACCTGGTACTCGTCTCCGCCGGCAAGGGTGAGCTGGTCTCGATGTTCGGCCGCGACGCCTCGCGTTCCCCGTACGCCGAGCCGCAGCGCGCGCTGGCCGTCGCGTACGTGCACGGCATGGGCCCCCGCCCCGAGCACCCGGACTTCGACGCGGTGCGCTGCAACCTGGTGCCCGGCGTCGGCGAGCTGTTCGTGATGCCGACCCTCACCACCTCGGGCCGCGCGGACATCCTGTTCTGGGAGGGCATCCCCGGTGGTCCGCTGGACGCCTTCAAGGGCGTCAAGGATCCCTCGGAGCACCTGGCCCTCACCCTGGAGCTGATGGAGAAGTTCACGCCCTGGGAGTACGCGCGCGCCACGAAGGTCGAGCTGACCGACGCCAACGCGACCCTCGCCGGCCGTTACGCGCCGACCGTCCGCAACCCGATCGGGCGGCTGCCCGGCGGCGGCGCGGTCCTCGGTGTCGCCGACGTCGTCGTCGCCAACGACCCGATCACGGGCCAGGGTTCGAACTCGGCCTCCAAGTGCGCCGCCTCGTACCTCGACTCCATCGTCGAGCACGGCGACAAGCCGTTCGACGAGGAGTGGATGCAGTCCACCTTCGACCGCTACTGGGACACCGCGCAGCACGTCGTGAAGTGGACCAACGCGATGCTGGGCGTCCCGCCGGAGCACGTCCTCAACCTGATCGGCGCCGCCGGCCAGCTCCAGCCGGTCGCCGACCGCTTCGCGAACGGCTTCAACAACCCGGCCGACTTCGAGAACTTCTTCTATGAGCCGGAGAAGACGAACGCCTACCTGGCCTCCGTCTCCGGCTGATCCGCGGTGGGGCGCGCACCGGTCAGCCGGTGGGCGCCCCCGCGGCGCTGTATCCGGTGTCGTCGCTGCCCGTCGCGCTCTCGGGCAGCTCCGGCGGGGTGTAGTCCTTCATCGACGTGGCGCCCTGATCGGGGCGGACGGCGCCGAGCAGCGGGTTGGCCGCGATCGGCGACACCTTGACCTTCGCGCCCGGCCGCGGCGCCTGCACCACCATGCCGTCGCCCAGGTACATCGCCACGTGCGTGGCCTCGGGGAAGTACACGACGAGGTCCCCGGGCCGCAGCTCGTTCAGCGGGACGCGGGGCAGTCGTGCCCACTGCTCCTGCGACGTGCGGGGGATGTTCTCGCCCGCGTGCTCCCACGCCTTTGACGTGAGCCCCGAGCAGTCGAACGCCGCGGGCCCTTCCGCGCCCCACACGTACGGCTTCCCGATCTGTTGCACCGCGTACGCGAGTGCCGCGTCCCCGGCCCGCGACGGCGCCCGCCGCGAGCTGAGCGCTCCCGACGCCATGAACGTCTTCTGGGCCTTCGCCATCCCCGTGTCCTCCAGGCGGGTCAGCTCGGCGAGCTGGTCCGGGCTGAGCGAGGCGAGCAGCTTCTCGACGTCCTTGAGGCGGGCCCGGACCGCGTCCCGGTCCTTCTTCTGCCGGTCCGAGAGCCGGGTCTGCTCGGCGAGCGCCTTGCGTGCCTGGGCCGCCAGGTCGTCGGCGCGCTTCTCGCCGCCGACGAGCCGCTCCACGGTCGCGATGCGCTCCTGGGCCACGCGCCGGATCACATGGCCCTGGTCGAGGGCGTGCTGCGGGTCGCGGGCGAGGAGCAGGCGCACGTAGGGGGAGAAGTTGCTGCTGCCCTGGTACTGCTCGCGGGCGAGGCGGCCTGCCGCGTCGCGGCTGTCGTGGAGCGAGGTGCGGGCTGTGGACAGCTTGCGGGCCAGGTCACCGGCCGTCGTCCGACGTTTTTTGAGCTTCTCCGCGGTCGCGTTGTACGTCTCGGTGGCCTTCTCGGCCTCCCGGTAAAGACGCTGAAGATCCGTCAGAAGTGTGGCGACGGACTTGCTGCCGGCCGCCGGAAGGGGGCCGGGGGTCGGTGCGGTTGCGGCGGTCGCGGGTCCCGGCGCCGCGAGCATCGAGGCCACTGTCGCGGCACAGGCCCACCGCAGAAGGCTTCCTGACACGTCATCACCTCCGGTGCGGGGCGGCCCGTCCGTCCCGCACCGAGAGCATTGACACGTCCGCCTGCACGCGCGCCGCCTGCTGGGCGGTTCGGCCCAAGGACCTCACCCGGCCGGGGGACTCCACGAAGGCGATCCACGAAGGTGATCTACGAAGTCGACTGCTGTGGGCGCGGTTTGGACCAGGGCCACCGGGGCCCGCTGTCGTCGCGTCCCGAGGGGTCGTACTCGTACTTCCAGCGGCGGGTGAACCGGATCCTGCCGGGGACCATCGGCACCCGGCGGTAGATGAGCACCGTGCCCGCGGAGCCGTCGGGGCCCGGCACGGGGATGCGGTACACCTTCGGCGGATGCCCCGTGGGCCCGAGCAGCACAGGCAGCACCCGCCCGTCCATGGGCCCGCCGACGAACGGCGTCTCTTCGCTCTTCACGGCACCAGTGTCACTGTTTCTTGCGAGGAAGCCCCGGCGTTCACGCCGGGGAGGAGGATTCAGAACAGGTGTGCCGCGTCGCTCACCACGGGCAGCACCAGGCGCGCCAGCCGGCCCACGGGCCCGTCCGGCGTCTCCAGGGCGAGCGCGTGCCGCACCGCCCCGGCGGTCTGCGGGTCGCGGCCCGCCGTCGCCGTGAGGACCGCCATGAACTGGTCGACGAGCCCGTCGCGCAGCTCGTCAAGCGGCGGCTTCTTGTCCTCGTCGAGCCAGATCAGCGACGCCGCCTCCACCGCCGTGATCCACATACGTACGGTCATCCGCAACCGGGGACCCGGGTCCGCCACGGCGAGATGGCTCAGGATGTGCTCGGCCGCCGCCCTGCGCACGCCGTCCACGATCGACGTCGTGCGCGACGTCTCCACGACGCTGCCGCCCTGGAGCAGGGCGGCGAACCCCATGTCGTGCTGGTCCACGAACCCGAGGTAGCGGTCGAGCGCCCGCGTGAGCCGGCCGCTCAGCGGTCCTTCCTGCGGCTCCGCGAAGCACTTCTCCAGCTCGTCGGCCGCGGAGCGCAGCGCGGCCTCGTACAACTGCTGCTTGCCGCCGGGGAAGTACCGGTAGACGAGCGGCCGTGAGACACCGGCCGCCTCCGCCACGTCGTCGAGGGACACCTCCTCGGGTGCCCGGTGCGCGAAGAGGGACAGCGCGGCGACGAGGAGCTGACTGCGACGCTCCTCGACGCTGAGCCGTCGGTACGCGCGGGTGCCGGGTGCCGAGGTCATGTTCCGCAGCGTAACCGGCTTTTCGTGCGGAGGTCCTGTGCGGAGGCGCTCCGCACGGTCCCGGGCGCAGTCCTAGGCGAGCAGCCCGGACGACTTCCACAGCCTGCGTCCGACGCCCCGCATGACCCCGATGTCGTCCAGGAAGTCGGTCAGGCGCTTGGCGCCGGTCTGCATGATCTCGCGGCGGTGGCCGCTGGCCTTGACCTGCGCCAGGGCCTCCTTCGGATCGAGCCCGGCCCGTTCGTAGGCCGCCGGGTTGTGGAACGCCGTGTAGATCACGCGGGCCGCCTCGCCGCACACGATCCGGGTGTACGCCGCCTCGGCCGGGCCGCACTTCACCATCTGTCGGCGCAGTTCCTCACGGGCGTAGCGCACGTGCCGAGCCTCCTCGATGACGTGGATGCGGGTGATGCCGCGCACCAGCGGCTGGACGCGCTCGTCCGGGAAGGTCATACGCTGCATCCAGTCGATGATCTCCTCGCCGAGCAGCGTGGCCGCGAAGGATCCCGGCGTCGTGGAGATCGTCTTGAGCACGCGCCCCAGGTTGTGGTGGACGCGCGGCATGGGGAAACTCTCGCCGACGCTCCGCTTGATCATGCGGGCGAACATCATGGAGTGCCGGCACTCGTCGGCGATCTCCGTGAGGGCGTAGCGCACATGGCTGCTGGTCAGCGACTTGTCGTAGATGTGCCGTACGAGGAGCTGCATCAGGATGATCTCGAACCAGACGCCCATGGACGCCATCGAGGCGGCCTCGTACTTGGAGAGCTCGATGCGCTGCTCCTGCGGCATCCGCTTCCACATGGGGGTGTCGTAGAGCGAGCAGAGCTCCGGAGGCCAGTACCACATGCCCTCGACGTCGGGGGCGTCCCAGTCCAGTTCCTTGTCCGGGTCGAAGGAGTGCTTGGCGGAGGAGTCGAGCAGGCGCTCGGCCACCTGTTCGCGGTCCTTGAGCAGCCCGAGCGCGTCGCGCAGACCCTCGAACGCGTCGGCTTCCGTCACGGTCGTCATGGCTGTCCCACCTCGTCGTACGGGAAACGGGCGCCGCGGCACAGGAGTTACCGGCGGTCACGTCTTATGAGACTGCTTGTCAGCAAGGCCGTCAATCCCTTGCGCGCGACTTGTTGACCCGGTGTCCGCGAGCGTGTGAGCCTGCTTGTATGTCGACGCATGAGCTGTACACCAGGGCGCCCGAGGAGCTCAACTGGGACATACCGGCGGCCGGTGCGGCAAGACTCAGCTGGGAGTACGACGAGGGCAGGGACCGCCTCCTCGCGCTCTACCAGAAGGGCAAGGACAAGCAGTGGGACGGCGCCAAGCGCATCGACTGGGATCTCGAGGTCGACCCCCACAACCCGCTCGGCACCCCCGACGAGGCGCTCACCCTCTACGGCACCCGGCACTGGGCGAAGATGACGGACCGGGACAAGGGCGAGCTGCGCAAGCACTACGCGTCCTGGCAGTTCAGCCAGTTCCTGCACGGTGAGCAGGGCGCGATGGTGTGCGCCGCCCGCATCGTCGAGTCCGTCCCCGACATGGACGCCAAGTTCTACTCGGCGACCCAGACCATGGACGAGGCCCGGCACGCGGAGATCTTCGGCCGCTTCCTGCACGAGAAGATCGGGATGCTGTACCCGATCAACGACAACCTCCAGTCGCTCCTCGGTGACACCCTGCGCGACTCCCGCTGGGACATGCCCTACCTCGGCATGCAGGTCCTCATCGAGGGCCTGGCGCTCGCCGCGTTCGGCATGATCCGCGACACCACGGACAAGCCGCTGCCCCAGCAGATCCTGGCGTACGTGATGCAGGACGAGGCCCGCCATGTGGCCTTCGGGCGGATGGCCCTGCGCGACTACTACAAGCAGCTCACCGACGCCGAACTGCGCGAGCGCGAGGAGTTCGTCATCGAGGGCTGCTACCTGATGCGCGACCGGCTGCGCGGCGTCGAGGTCCTGGAGAACTTCGGCATCTCCAAGGCGGAGGCCGAGGAGTACAGCGAGCAGTCCGAGTTCCTGGCCCTCTTCCGTCAGCTGCTCTTCTCCCGGATCGTGCCCTGCGTCAAGGACATCGGCCTGTGGGGCAAGCGCCTCCAGCAGGCGTACGTCGACATGGGCGTCTTCGAGATGGGCAACTCGAACCTCGACCAGCTGATGGCCCAGGACGAGGAGATCGCCGAGAAGCTCGACGCGGAACGCTTCGCGGCGGAGGAACTGGAGCGTGTCGCGGAGGTGGAGTCGACGATCGGGGAGGGCGCGCAGCTCCCCTAGGGCACGCCCGGGGGGTTCGTGGTGTCCGGGGCGTGTGGGCATGTCACCCGCATGCAGTAGTTTGCTGACGTGTCCACGCCTCAGCCGCCCCAGCCCAACCCGTACGGCCAGCAGCCCCCGGCCGCGCCCTACGGCCAGCCCGGTCCGTACGGCCCGCCGCAGCAGCCCGGCCAGCCCGGTCCTTACGGTCAGCCGGGCCAGCCGGGTCCCTACGGTCAGCCGGCCCAGCCCGGCCCGTACGCCCAGCAGCCCTACCCGGGCGGTGCCCCCTACCCCGGATGGGGCGGTGCCCCCATGGGCCCGCCGCCCAAGAAGCGGCGGGTCGGGATGATCCTCGGCATCGTCGGCGGCGCGCTCGCCGTCGTCGTCATCGGGATCGTCGCGGTCGCCATGCTCGGCTCGGAGGTCGACAAGAGCTTTCCGAAGGCCGAGTACAAGCTGACCATCCCGAAGACCGTCCTCGACGGGAGGTACACCCTCACCCAGGACCTGTCCGGCACCCAGGGCAAGCAGATCGAGGACGAGGCGGACGGCGCCTGGGACGCGCGCGACACCAAGGCGGCCGTCGGCCAGTACGCCGCGACCGACCCCGCCAAGAAGAACGCGGGTGTGGTGATCTCCGGCATGTACGGCCGGTTCAAGAACACCGACCTCGCCCGCAAGAACATGATGCAGGGCGCCGCCAAGAGCGACGGCGCCGAAGTCGCCGTGCCCGCCAAGGACTTCAAGCCGGCCGGCTCCGACGTCACCATCACCTGCCAGGTGCTCACCAAGCAGCAGGCGACCATCCCGATGTGCGCCTGGGCCGACGGGAACACGGGCGCCACCGTCGCCGAGATCACCCCCGAGATCGCCCTTCAGGACCCCTCCGACGTGGACCTCGACGCGGCGGCCGCGACCGCGGCGAAGATCCGCTCGGAGATCAGGAAGCCGATCGGCTGACGGACTCCGGCTCAGGCGCCGGCTCACGCTCCGGCTCGGGGCCGGTGCCGCCTGCCGGGAACGCCGTACGCAGATTGAACGCGTACGGCGTCGGGCCGTGCGCCCGCAGATGGACCAGGCGCTCCTCCGCCTCCTCGAGGGTGGGCCGGTGCCCGGCCGGCACCCACCACAGGGCGGTCACCGCCTCGTCGAGACGCTCGAAGAACTCCCGTCGGCGGGCGAGCAGTTCACGGTGCCGGCCCTGGTACATGAACGCCGTCAGCGCGTTCGTGTCCCGCCACACCGACATGTTCACGAGCAGCCACGCGTCGTCGAAGACGCGGAAGCTCGTCGCGTCCCCGCTGTCGTCCTTCAGGCGCCACACGAACCCGTCCGACGCGTCGGCGACGGCGTTCACCGGATCGAGTCCCTCCGCGAAGTCCCTCAGCTGCTGCGAGTCGAGCGGGGCGGTCAGGCGGCCGATGTTCACCTGGGCGAGTTCGTGGCGAGTCCCGTTTTCCGTCGTCTTCGCAGTCCCGTTGTCAGTCATGGACTGCACGATAGGCAGGGGGCGCGGCGCCGTAGAGGGCCATTTCACCTGTTGGTATCAGGGGCCACTTGCGGGCCGATTCCCTTACCGCTCCGCTGAGTTCAGTACCGCTTCCATCACGTCCCGCGCGATCGGCGCCGCGCTCCCGCCGCCGCTGATGTCCGTACGGTTCGCCGACGCGTCCTCGACGACCACCGCGACCGCGACCTCCGCGCTGCCCGCATCCGGGGACCGGGCCCAGGAGATGAACCACGCGTACGGGGCGCCCTTGTTGCCCACGCCGTGCTGCGCCGTGCCGGTCTTGCCGCCGACGGCCACATCGGGGATCTGCGCGTTCGCGCCCGTGCCGTTCTCCACGGCGTCCTGCATCATCTCCTGGAGCTGCACCGCGGTGGCCGGGTTCATCGCCTGCCGGTACGCCTTCGAACCGGTCTGCGCCACGGTGTTGCCGTGGTCGTCCGTCGTCCTCTCCACCAGATGCGGCGCCATCAGGACCCCGCCGTTGGCGACGGCGGCCGAGACCATCGCCATCTGCAGCGGTGTCGCCGTCGTGTTGAACTGGCCGATGGACGAGAGTGCCAGCTGCGAACGGTCCATGTCCGTGTCGAAGTTGCTCCGCGAGACGCCGGACGGGATCCTCACCCCCGCATCGTTGAAGCCGAACCTCCTGGCCGCCGACACCATCCCCTTCAGCCCCACCTGGACACCGAGTTTGGCCATCACCGTGTTGCAGGAGACCCGGATCGCGTCCGCGAGCGACGCGTCCTCACAGCCGCGCGCCTCGTTCTGCAGCAAGGTCGACGTGTCGGGCAGGCGCCAGGGGCTGGGCGTTTCCGTCGGCTCGTACACATCCGTCACGACGCCCGAGTCGAGGGCCGCCGCCGCGGTGACGATCTTGAAGGTCGAGCCGGGTGGGTACGTCTGCCGGATCGCCCGGTTGAGCATCGGCTGACTCGGCGCGCGGTTCAGTTTCTTCCACGCCGACGTCGTCGCCGAATCCGTCCCCGCGATCGTCCCCGGGTCGTACGAGGGGCTGCTCACCAGGGCGAGGATCTCCCCGGTCGCCGGATCGAGCGCCGCGACCGCGCCCCGGCGCCCGGCCAGCCCGGAGTACGCCGCCTTCTGCGCCGCCGCGTTGATCGTGGTCGCCACCTTGCCGCCCGGCTGCTGCGAGTGCGTCAGGTCGTCGAACAGGGGGAGCGGGGCGAGCATCGGGTCCGTGCCGGAGAGGATGTCGTCCTCGGCGTTCTCCAGCAGTGAGGTGCCGTACACCTGGGACGCGTACCCGGTCACCGGCGCGTACAACGGACCGTCCTTGTACGTCCGTTCGTAACGGAGCTGCTCGTCGGTGTCCCTCGAACCGGTGACGGCCTTGCCGTCGACGAGGATGTTGCCGCGCGGCTGGGTGTAGCGCGCGATGGTGTTGCGGCGGTTGGCCGGGTTGTCGTCGAGGGAGTCCGCCTCGAAGATCATGACGCGGGCAGAGTTGACCAGCAGTGCGACGAGCAGCACCAGGCAGAAGATCGAGGCGCGGCGGATGTAGCGGGTCACCGATGCGCCTCCAGCGCGTCGTCCGGCAGGAGTTGGGCACGCGCGGAGTCACTGATCCCGACGAGCAGCGCCACGATGATCCAGTTCGTGACGACGGACGAGCCGCCCTGTGCGAGGAACGGCATCGCCATGCCGGTCAGCGGGATCAGACCCATCACCCCGCCCGCGATCACGAACACCTGGAGCGCGACGATCGACGCGATGCCGATCGCGAGGAGCCGGCCGAACGGGTCGCGCAGCGCCAGCCCGGCACGGTAGCCGCGCTCCACGAGCAGGGCGTACAGCAGGAAGATCGCCGTCAGGCCGACGAGCCCCAGCTCCTCGCCCGCGGTCGCCAGGATGAAGTCCGACTTGACGGCGAACCCGATGAGGATCGAGTGCCCCGCCCCGAGCCCCTGGCCGAGCATGCCGCCCGCCGCGAACGCGAACAGCGACTGCGCGAGCTGGCCGGGACCCTCGCCCGCGTCGATCGAGGCGAACGGGTGCAACCAGTCATGGACGCGGCTGTTCACATGCGGTTCGAGCGCGCCGACGAAGACCGCGCCGCCCGCCGCGAGGAGAAGCCCGATCGCGATCCAGCTGCCGCGGCCCGTCGCCACGTACAGCATCACGATGAAGAGGCCGAAGAACAGAAGCGAGGTACCCAGGTCACGCTCCAGGGCCAGGACGCCCACGCTGATCAGCCAGAAGACCAGGATCGGCGCGAAGACCCGCATGGTGGGGAGCTGGAAGCGCCAGATCTTCTTTCCCGTGTACGAGAGCGCGTTGCGGTTCGCCGCGAGATAGCTGGCGAAGAAGATCGCGAGCAGCACCTTGGCGAACTCGCCCGGCTGGATGGAGAATCCGCCGATCCTGAGCCAGATGCGGGCGCCGTTCACCGCCGGGAAGAAGATCGGCAGGACCATCAGGAGCAGCGCGACGACGGCCGACAGATACGCGTACCGCTGCAGCACCCGGTGGTCGCGCACGAGCACCACGACCGCGATGAACAGGGCCACGCCGAGCGTGGACCAGATGAGCTGGGCCGGCGCCGCCTGGTCGTGGGGCGTCTCCAGGTCGAGCCGGTAGATCAGGACCAGGCCGAGGCCGTTGAGTAGCACACCGATGGGCAGCAGGAGCGGATCCGCGTACGGGGCGCGCAGACGGATCGCGCCGTGCGCGACGAGCGCGAGCACGCCGAGCCCGGCACCGTAACCGGCGGCGCCGGGCGGTACGGAACCGTTCTTGACGAGTCCTACGGCGCAGTATCCGTAGACGCTGAGCAGGACGGCCAGAACGATCAGGACGAGCTCGGTGCCACGGCGCCGCGGGAGGCGGACGGCGGGGACTGCGGAAGGGCTGACGCCGGCTCCCGTGCCTGCCGGGCCCGTGGGTCCCGTCGATCCCGTCGATCCGGTCATGGCGGGAACGTAACAAGCGCTAGCCGGGAAATGCCGCTATGTCGCCTTAATCTGACTGGGGGTGTGTCCGGTGGGCGTTTCGGGCGGGGGTTCCGGGAGGGGGTCTGCGCGAGGTTCCGCGCGGGGATTCCGTGTGGGGGCGGTGCGTCAGGGCTGGTGGTCGTCGTACGGCAACGTCAGCGTCGCCAGCGCCCCGCCGTCCTCCGCGTTCGTGAACCTGAGCGAAGCGCCGAGCACCTTCGCCTGGCCCAGCGCGATCGTCAGACCGAGGCCGTGGCCCTTCGTGCCGCCCTCCGTCCTGAAGCGCTGCGGACCGCCCTCCACCAGGTAGTCCGGGTAGCCCTCCCCGTGATCCCGCACCGTGATCACCGGGCCGTCCACCGTGAGGACCACCGGCGGGCTGCCGTGCCGGTGCGCGTTCGCCACGAGGTTGCCCAGCACCCGCTCCAGGCGCCGGCGGTCCGTCAGTACGCAGACGTCGCGCACCACGACCACCTCCGTCTCCGTGCCGGACCCCCGCACCACCCGCTCGGTGAGCGGGCCGAGCCAGTTGTCGTCCAGGTCCACGCGCTCGCTGCGCGCGTCCAGGCGCGAGATCTCCAGCAGGTCCTCGGTGAGGGTCCGCAGTGCGGCGACCCGGTCCCGTACGAGCTCCGTCGGGCGGCCCGGCGGGAGGAGCTCGGCCGCCGCGTGCAGGCCCGTCAGCGGTGTCCGCAGTTCGTGCGCCACGTCCGCCGTGAACCGTTGCTCGCTGAGCAGCTTGCGCTGCAGCGACGTCGCCATGCTGTCCAGCGCGCCCGCGACCGCGGCCACCTCGTCCTGGGGCCTGGCCGGATTCCGTGTCCTCGGATCGCCCACGCGCGCGTCCAGGTCCCCGCCGCTGATCCGCCGGGCCACCCTCGCCGTCGCGTGCAGGCGCCGCGTCACGCGGGTCACCGCGAACGCTCCCACCAGCAGCGTCGCGCCGATCGCCAGCACGGACGAGCCGACGATCGCCCGGTCCAGGCCGTCGATCGTGCGGGCGCCCTGGGAGTAGTCGATCTCCACGGCGAGTACGCGGTTCCCGTCGATCGGTCCCGCCGCCCACATCGTGGGTGCCTTCGCGCGGCTGCTCACCATGGTGCCGCGGTCTCCGCCCGCGGCGAGCCTGCGCAGCGAGTCGGGAAGGCCAGGGGGGTCGATCCCCGCGAGCGGGCCCAGCCTGGCTCCGGCCTCGTACGCCTGGGTGGCCTCGTCCAGCCGGCCCAGTGCGCGGTCACGGGCCTGGCCGACGGTCTGGTTGGCGACCGATACGTGGACCAGGGCGCCCAGGAGTGCGGCGAGTGCGCAGCACATCACCGTGATGAAGACCGCGGCCTTCCACGTGAGGGTGGCGGTCCAGGCGGGGAGTCGGGGTCTGGGCCTGGTGGGGCTCGGGTCGGCGCGGGCGGTGGTGGGGGTCATGGGCGGCTCTTGGCGGGCTGCCGGGGGCGCGGGTGTTCTGGGCCGGTGTTCTTGCGCCGGGCTGTGTGGGTGGGTGCGGGGCCGGGGCTGGGGCTCGCGCCGGCACTGGGGCTGGGGCTCGCGCCGGTCGTGGGTGCGGGGCCGGGCCGGTATGTCCGTCCTCGCTTGGATGGTTCGGCGTCGGATTTCGTGCGCGTCAGTTGTGGGTGCCGGCTCCGGGCGGACATACCGGCCCGGCCCCTTCCGTTCGGTCGCGGGTGCGGCTGCCTCGGGGCCGGGGTCCGTCGGGCCGTGTACGCGGGCTGGTGCGGGCCGGTCGTGTGGGGCCGTGGTCCCGGGCTCGTGTGTGTCGTCATCGCGTCGGGGCCGATGGGGTTGTTGTCGGGGATCTGGGTTTCGGAGGGGAGGTGGTGGGGCTGGGCTTGGGGGTTGAAGTTGGGGTTGGGGTTGTGGGTGGGCCTGTGCGGAGGATTTCGTCCCGGGTGGGGAGCATCGCGTGCTGGTGCGGGTCCCAGGACCACGCCGTGCGGTACTCGTAGCCCGGCAGGTCCGCCACCGCCCGCAGGATCACGTCGCGGCCCGCGATCTCCACGCTCACGACCGCGTCCGACGTACCCATGATCTGCGTCAGTTTGTGATCCTCGAACTTGTAGCAGCGCACGGCGAGTTGGCCCTTCGGCAGGCGGATCCCCACGATCAGTTCGTCCTTGCCGTCGCCGGTCAGGTCCCGGTAGTACGCCTTCAGTACCGGGCACTTGGTACTGGCCTCCGTGCCGCAGTCGCCCAGCCCTACGACGTTGGTCGGGCTCGGGGACGGGCGCGGCGATGCCGAGGCGGCCGCGGCCTGGGCGCGGACCACTTCGACCGGGTTCACTCGGTGAATGTCGTCACCCTTGGCGGTGATGCCCTTCACGACCTCGGTGTGGCCCGAGCCGTAGTCGTCGGCCGCGGCGGACGCCGGCGGCAGTGTGGGCCACAGCCGGGCCGGCCCCACCGCCGTGGACGTCGGACCCGCGCTGCGCAGCTCGCCCGAATCGCCGCACCCCGCGAGCAGCAGTACCGACGCCGTCACGGCGGCGGCCGCGGTACAGGTGCGCCTGGGATTCACTGCACTCCTGCCTGTCCGCGTACCGGTCACTCACTCACTCACTCACTCACTCACTGGAACCTTATGGGTGAGGAAGTCCTTTTTATTGACCCACGGGACTGTGCGCACCTCGAACCCTCAGTCGTCGGTGCGCCCGCGCCGGTACATCGAGAAGGCGAGTCCCCCCGCGCCCGCCGCCGCCATTCCGCCGCCCGCGGCCAGGAACAGCGGGTTCGAGTCGGGTGTGGCGTGGAATTGCTCGGGTGAGCTTTCCGGAGCGGGGGTCGCGTGCCGGACGGGCTGGGCGTGCGCGAACGCGGCCGTCGGGATCAGGAGCGCGCCGCCGAGAACGGCGGCGACGAAGGTGCCGCGGGCCAGCAGGCGTGCTCGACGGGTGGTGCTCACGGAACGTCTCCTCTGCTCTACTCCCGGTGCGGTGCGCTCCACCAGGTGGCGTAAACGCGGACGTCTTTACCGTAAGGAACCCTCATCACGGCAATTCGGCAGCTGTGTAACAGCGGGCCGAAGCTCTTCGGGCGGTGGTGTCACCGAGGGGCCGGACGGCATATTGCCCTGCGGCTCCGGGGCTGTTCCCATGGTCGTGGGGTGATGGTGCATGAGCGGTCTGCGCGTCATACCGACCTGGCGGCACGGTCGGGAGCGGCTCTATGTCTGCGGCGACGACGGCAGGAACGTCGCCTGGTACGACCGTGAGGCCGGCCGCGTCAATCTGATCAGCGAGGCCCGCCGGGACGCCGTGCTCGACGTCCTCGGACCCTTCCTGACCGGCCACGTCACGGTCGGCCCGCCTCCGGTGCCCACCCCGGCCGAACTCGCCAGGCTCGCCCTCCACCCGGACGACGACCTCGCGCCGAACCGGCCCGGCGAGGCCCTCCAGATCGCCGTCGACCGCGACCCGGGCCCGCCGCGGCGGCTGCGCGGGGACCCGCGGCGCCGGGCCCTGGAGGCCGAGCAGTGCGTCGGCGGAGCGCTCGACGCGTTCGAGCGGGCGGGCTGGCGTGCGCTGCACTCCGTGCCGTTGCCCGGCGGCGCCCGCATCCACCACCTCCTCATCGGACCCGGCGGTCTCTACGCCCTGCACACGCTCCCGGCCCGCAAGCAGCGCGTCCGCGTCGCCGACCCGATGGTGATGACCGGCCGCTCGGAGCCGCACCCGCTCCTGGGGCGCGTCCGCGCGGACGCGGCCCGCGCGTCCTTCGCCCTGACCGCAGAGGTCCGCCCGGTCCTGGCTGTGGCGGGCGCCACGACCGTCGAGGTGGCGGCACCCCCACGGGACGTGCGCATCGTGCTGGACACGGAACTCCAGTCACTCGCGCGCACGGGCGGCGTCCTGAAACCGGCCGATGTCGAGGCCCTGCACGCGATGGCCCGCGACCGCCACACGTGGCTGCGGGTGTGACCTGCGGGCCGTTCTACCGGGCTTGCCGGCGGCGCACGATCTCGGTGATCCAGTCGGGCGCGAACGGAGACGTGCAGCCGGGGGACGTCGGGTAGTCCCTGAGTACCTGGAGGCGCTCACCGATGGCCATCGCCCGGGTGCGGTGCTCGGCGTGGTCGATCCCGATCTGGGCCAGGCAGTGGTTCATCGCCCACTGCAGGCGGTCCGGGGCGTCCTTCATCTCCGCCTCGATGATGTCGAGGAGCGCCGAGAGGTTCAGGCCCTCCGGCTTCTTCTCCACGCGTTCCGTGGTCAGCGCCCAGCCGGCACTCGCGACCACCGGATTCTCATCGGCCGACCAGGCCGCTCGCAGCTCTTCGGCGTGCGGGTTCTTCTTCACCACGTAGTTCACGAGCCAGTCGTGCACCTTGGGCGTGCGCGCCTCGCGCAGCATGGCGTCCAGCTCGTCCCGCTCGAACGCCTTCGGACGGCAGATGAGGAGGGCGAGGAGTCGTGCCGCGGTGTCATCCGTCTCCCAGAGTCCGCGCGCGAGGTCCTGCTGCGTCTTCAGCCGCTTCGCGAGCGCGCGCAACTTGCTGAGGTTCACACCGTGATCGTCACCGTGCTTCTCGTTCACGGCGCGTGCCTTCGGGTCCTCGAGCCCGGCCAGCTCGGCCATCACCTCGGCGACCGTCGTCCCGGTCGGCGTCGTCTCGGCCACCTCGGCCCTCCCGTCCGTCCCGCGCGAGATTTCACCCTACGACGACGGAACGACATCTCATCCGTCGGACCGCACACGCACGAAACGGACGGTCTCGTGGCGTCCGGCCGCCTGGCGCAGTTCGATGAGGACGGGGTCGGTGAGCATGCGCACCGGCCCGTGTTCCGGGTGGTGCGTCAGCCGTCCCAGGCGGCCGCGCACCAGTTCGCCGACCTGCCGCGACTGCGTCGGGGTCAAGCGGGGCGACGTCTTCACGGTTCGATCATCCGGGAGTTGTACGAGAAGTGCCTGCGGTCTGCCCAACGGACCGAAAACGCCGAGGAGTTCCCCGTCCGTCGTGTCCGCGTGCCTGATCTTTCTCCATGCCTGGGTTCCTCCCGCCCGATAGGTCGAGCGCAGTTCCTTCGCCACGATTCCTTCGACGCCGGCAGCTCTTATGCCGCGGAACCAGACATGGGCGGTTTCCTCGTCGAGTGTCGCCAGTACGCGCTGAAGGGGCGGGCCGATGTCCTGGAGCGCGGCGCCGAGCAGCTCCCAGCGCTCTTTCAGCGGCAGGGCTCTGACATCGCGGCCTGGGACGGCGAGGATGTCGAACGCCACGTAGGACACCGGGATGCCCGATCGCTCGCGATCGGCGTGGGACCGGAGGAGATCGGTGAAGCTCAGACGCCCGTCGCGGTAGGCGCACAGTTCGCCGTCCAGCACGGTTCCGGCGGGCAGATGCTCTCCGAGATATGCGGCGATTTCGGGAAACTCCCGGGCCAGGTCCCTTTGGGAGCGTGACTGCAGGAAGACCCGGCCGCCTTCGAGAATGAAGGCGAGGGCGCGGAATCCGTCGAGTTTGAGGGAGTACTGGAGACGCTCCGGCGTGCCTGTCTGTTCGGGGATTTCGTCCACAGCCTGGGGACGCATGACGTCGACGGGCGGTCGCAGGGCTACTGCCGACACGTTTTCGTCCATTCCGTCAGGGTCTGCCCGGCCGGCCTGCCGGGTGGAGAGAGGCTCGCCCTTCGCGTCGGACTGTCACCGGGACAGCCCCGGTGTCCTCACGGCACCCGCCCCGCGCGGTTCAGGTTGATCAGAGGGCCGAGCAGGTCCCCGTGGCGTTCGAGGCGGGGGGTGATGTCGTCGGCCAGGAACGTCAGCTCCCGCGCGTCGGTGCAGGCCTCGACCTCCTCCCACGTCACCGGCGCCGACACGGTCGGCTCCGGGCGGGCGCGCAGCGTGTACGGGGTCGCCGTCGTCTTCGCGGCGGCGTTCTGGCTGAAGTCGACGAATACCTTGCCGGGGCGCAGGCTGCGGGTCATGCGGTGGACGACCAGCTCCGGATGCTCCGCCTCCGCCTCCACCGCGAGGGTCTTCGCGTACGCGCTCACCCGATCGGACGGTGTCGGTTCCAGCGGCACGAGCATGTGCAGCCCCTTGGAACCGGAGGTCTTCACGTACGAGTGAAGCCCGTCCGCGCTCAGCCGCTCCTGAAGCCAGAGCGCGACGGCGCAGCACTCCACCACGTCCGCCGGTTCCCCGGGATCCAGGTCCAGGACCAGCCGGTCGGCCTGTCCCGGCGCGTCCGCCTGCCACTGCGGCGTATGGAACTCCGTCACCAGATTGGCCGCCCACATGAGTGAGGCCAGATCCTGTACGAGGACCTGGCGGGAGGGGGCACTCCTCGAATGCGGCACGTCCGCCGTCCGTACCCACGACGGCGTGCCCGGCGGCACGTTCTTGGTGAAGAACCGCTGGCCCTCGGGCCCGTCCGGGTAGCGCAGGAAGGACACGGGCCGGTCGTAGAGGTGCGCGAGCAGGGGCCCGGCGACGGTCGCGTAGTAGTGCAGCAGCTCGCCCTTGGTGAACCCGGTCGCCGGGTACAGCACCTTGTCGAGGTTGCTGAGCGCGAGCCGCCGCCCCTCCACCTCTGTGATGGGCGTCATACGATGAGAATCCCACGGAAATCGTGACGAGCTGCCCCAAAGGGCTACGGCAGAGGCGGCGACGGCGTTGGCGGCGGTGGGGTGGCTGACGGGCTCGGCTCCGGCAGGGCGCGACAGGCGGCACACAGCGGAGCACTACGCAGGGCACACGGCAGAGCACACGGCAGAGCACTACGCAGAGAGGGACACCGTGCGATCCATATGGAACGGCGCCATCTCGTTCGGCCTGGTCAGCATCCCGATCAAGCTGGTCAACGCCACTGAGAGCCACTCGATCTCCTTCCGGCAGATCCATCTGGAGGACGGCGGCCGCATCCGCTACCGCAAGTTCTGCGAGCTGGAGGAGAAGGAGGTCGCGTCCGCGGAGATCGGCAAGGGGTACGAGGCGGCGGACGGCGCGATCATCCCCATCGCGGAGGAGGATCTGGCCTCCCTGCCGATCCCGACCGCGCGGACCATCGAGATCGTGGCCTTCGTCCCCGCCGACCGGATCGACCCCCTCCAGATGGACGCCGCCTACTACCTCTCCGCGAACGGCGTCCCCGCGGCGAAGCCGTACACCCTGCTGCGCGAGGCGCTCAAGCGGAACAAGAAGGTCGCCATCGCCAAGTTCGCCCTCCGGGGGCGGGAGCGGCTCGGCATGCTGCGCGTCGTCGACGACGTGATCGCGATGCACGGTCTGCTGTGGCCCGACGAGGTGCGCGCCCCGGAGGAGGCGGCACCCGAGACCCAGGTGACCGTGCGTGAGGCCGAACTCGACCTGGCGGACGCGCTGATGGACACCCTCGGCGAGGTCGACATGGAGTCCCTTCACGACGACTACCGTTCCGCGGTCGAGGAGATGATCGAGGCGAAGGCGTCCGGCGAGGGCGTGATGGCGGCGCCCGCTGCCCCTGAGGGCGGCGGAAAGGTCATCGACCTGATGGCGGCCCTGAAGAGCAGCGTCAAGGCGGCCAAGGAGGCCCGGGGCGACGCGGCCGCACCGGAGCGGGAGGCGAAGGTGACCCCGCTGAAGTCCCGTACGGCCCCGAAGGAGGTCGGCGGGAAGAAAACGACGTCGACGAAGGCGAAGCCGGCGGCGTCCGGGAGCGGCACGGCGAGGAAGACCACGGCCAGGAAGTCGGCCGCCTCGTCGAGGACGACGGCCGCAGACAAGGCGAGCACGTCGAAGGCGAGTACTTCCAGGGCAGGGTCGTCGTCCAAGGCCGGTACGTCGTCCAGGGCCGGTACGTCGAAGGCGAGCGGCTCGAAGGCGGGCGCCTCGAAGGCCGCGGCCAAGAAGACGACCGCCAAGAAGTCACCGGCGAAGAAGACGGCGTCGCGCAGGCGGGCGTCTTAGGGGGAGGGCGGTGGGCCGGCGGCGGCACCTTCGTACGCAGATACACATACGTACGAAGGTGCCGCCGCCAGGCCGCTGTTGCGTCTGCTGTGCCTAGCGGGCCACGAACTGCGTCAGGATCGCCTGCACCTCGTAGATGTCGACGCCCTTGCTGAACGTCTTCTGGACGGGCGCCGCCGTGCCGGAGATCCAGATCTTGAGTTCACCGTCGAGGTCGAAGTGACCGGCGGTCTCGACGGAGAAGTGCGTGATGCTGCGGTAGGGGATGGAGTGGTACTCCACCTTCTTGCCGGTGATCCCCTGCTTGTCGACCAAGATCAGGCGCCGGTCGGTGAAGAGGATGGTGTCGCGGATGAGCAGGTACGCGGCCTGCACCTGCTCGCCCTGACCGAACAGCTTGGCGTACTCCTGCTGCGCGCCGACGGGGTCGACGGTGTGCGCGTTTCCGAACAGTGCCATGAGGCCCCCCAGATGATGAACTCCTGCGTAGGCACAGGATCTTCACACTGTAGGTGAGGTCTTGGCCAGGGGGCAGGGGACCTCTTCCGGGTTGTGCGCGGTGACGAGGAATCCGACACTCTTCATCCGCACCTCGCCTTTCCCGTCGGCGTTCCCCTCGCTGACGCGCTCGTACGCGTGCAGGGTGTTCGTGAGGGTGCGGTGCGCCAACTCCCTTGCCTCGCCGTCGACTTGTTCGGTCAGGTGCCTTCCGGGCCCGGAGCCGAGCAGGAACGCGGCGGCATCACCGGCGTCCCGCCCCCACAGCCCGTACCCCTCCACGCGCCGTACCTCGACGCCCGCGAACCCGGCGCCGGACAGCACCTCGCGCGTGGCGTCGGGGTCGGCCAGGGAGAACATCCCCGGGCTGGGTGAAGCGTCCCGCTCGCCCGGAGTCCCGAAGTCGCCGACGGGCAGGATGCCGCGCAGCCCGGCGACGGCCCGGAGCCAGTCGTTGCGCTCGGGCTCTGCGGCGCAGATGAACGCCAGCCTCCCGCCCGGCCGGACGGCGCGCCGGATGTTGGCGAAGGCGGCGACGGGGTCGGCGAAGAACATCACCCCGAACCGGCTGATGGCGACATCGAAGGCCCCGGCGGGGAAGGGGTGGATCTGGGCGTCGCCCCGCTCGAAGCTGACGTCGACCGCCCCTTCCCGCCGAGCGGTCTCCTCGGCCCGGGCCAGCATGGGCCCGGACAGATCGACCCCCAGCGCCCGCCCGCCCGGGCCCGCGCGCCGGGCGGCGAGGCGGGTGGTGGCCCCGGCGCCGCAGCCGACGTCGAGGACCCGCTCGCCTGGGCGGACCGCGGCGGCGTCGAGGAGGGGCTGGTTGAACCCTTCGTTCACGGCATCCCAGCGGTCATGGTTACGGGCCCAGTGCTCACCCTCGTACCCGTTCCAGGCATGGGACTGATCGACGTTCACGATGTGCGGCACAGCGCTACCCCCTCGTCGCGACGGACGGGCCGAAACTAGAATGGGCGCCCGCCCATAGCAAGTATGGGCATGCGCCCATATCGATGGCAAGGGCATTGAAAGCGCATGGCCCGGGACGGTCGACATACGGTCGTACCGAAACCGGACCTGATGTCCGGGCCTGCTGATGGCCGGGCCCGGACCCGATGGCGAACCTGATGGGAAGAGGCACCATGTCCCCGCGCGGAGTGGCGATCCCCGACGTAAGAGAGCGGCTCTTCGACGCGGCGGAGCGGATCCTGGCGCGGGAGGGCCCGTCGGGCCTGACGAGCAGGGCGATCACGACCGAGGCCGGCTGCGCGAAGGGCATGCTGCACAAGCACTTCGCGGGCCTGGACGAACTCGTCGCGGAACTCGTCCTGGCCCGCTTCGCCGGCACGGCGCGCCTGGCGGAGGATCTCCCGGGCCGCGCGGGCGAGTCCACGGTGGCGGCCAACCTGAAGACGATCGGCTATGCGCTTCTGACGTCCCTGAACCCCACGACGGCGGGCCTGGCGGTCTCGACCCCGGCGGCCTCGCTCCGTATCCGTGAGGCCCTGGAGGCGGGCGCCCCGGGCTTCGACGCGATCCAGCAGTCGATCGCGGACTACTTGGACGCGGAAATGGAACGGGGCCGTCTAGCCCCCGCCACGGACACGACGGCGCTGGCGCTGGCCCTGGTCGGGACGGTCCACCACCTGTTGATGACGACATGGGGAGACACAGCACGCGATCCGGGCGAACAGACCGAAAGACTGGTGACGATGCTGCTCGGCCCGACGACCGGAGGATCAATCGGCCATGGAGAACGTTGAAGGTGTTGACGATGTTGACGACGTGATCCGGAGTAACGCCCCCGGATCATTCCCGTACAGCGTGCTGCGCGAACGGCACCCGGCGCTCATCCAGCGGGTGCGGGACGTGTTCCCGTACGACCCGGAGCGGCAGCGGGCACTGGACGCGCTCCTGAGGGAGAGCACGGATCCCGCCGGCGTGATGGAACCGCTGCCGGCCGACGCCCAGGACCGCGAACAGTGGGAGGAGTGGGGGAGCGGCGAGCACGTGGGCGGTTCGTGGTTCGACGCGCCGTTCCTGTGGGCGGAGAGCTACTTCTACCGCAGGCTGCTGGACGCGGTCGGCTACTTCGACGCCGCCGGACCATGGCACGGCATCGACCCGTTCCGCCCCTTCAAGCAGGCGGAGCTACGGAGTCCGGAGGCGCAGGCGGAACTGACGGCCCTGGACCGCCTCGCACAGGAACCACCGGAAACCCAGGGCCGTGCGCTGCTCCACGGCTCACTGTGGGGCAACCGTGCGGACCTGGGCTTCCAACTCACCGCGAACGCCACCGACACCCCCACCACCCCCCTTCTGGCGGACGACTCGGAACGCCTGTGGTCGCTGCTGCCGCCGGGGGCCGGGAACACGGTCCATGTGGTGGCGGACAACGCGGGCCGTGAACTGGTCCCCGACCTCCTCCTCATCGACCACTTCCTCCGTCACGCACACGCGGAACAAGTGGTCCTCCACGTAAAGCCACACCCGTACTACGTCTCCGACGCGACCCCCACGGACGTAATCGACGCCCTGCGCCACCTGAAACAAGCCCCGGGCGAGGCAGGCAATGCGGGCGAACGTCTATGGCAGGCGACATCAACGGGCCAACTGCAACTCCTCGCCCACCTTTTCTCCTGCGCCCCACTGCCGTACGCCGCAATGCCGGACGACCTGAGGAAGCACTTCGAGAAAGCCACACTGGCGATCCTGAAGGGCGACCTGAACTACCGCCGCCTGGTAGGCGACCAACTCCGGCCCCCCACAACCCCATTCCCCACGTGCACCTCCTACTTCCCAACCCCCGTAGCAGCCCTACGCACCCTCAAATCAGACGTAATCGTGGGCCTGGACAAACAAACGGAGGACACGCTGAACGATTCGGAACCCGAATCGTGGCGAACAAAGGGGACGCATGCCGTGATCCAGGTGCGGGGCGAGCCTCGATGAAGTGATGAAGTATGGAATCCCTTTCCGAGCATGCGAGCTGCCCTTGACTCGTGGTTGGCCGGCATGTACTCGGGGCGTACAGGGCTCACGGCGTACGCGCGTGAAGCGCTGCCGGAGAGGGTGAATGAGTGATCGGGAGGCGCGACACGGGCCCGTGACGGAAGGTCCATCCCATGCGCATGTACGTTAAGTAGTCATTGCATTGCAATGGGTAATGCAGTTCTGCACTGCAGACGCACGGAGGGCAAGATTTCATGCTCATGCTCCAGAAGGTCGTGATCGCCGCTGCAACGGTCGGTGGGCTGGTCGCTCTCTGCTCGGGAAGCGCGTATGCCGCCAACTACGGCGACTCCGGCTACGGAGGAACTCGGCCGTTCGTTGCCGCCGGTTTGTTGGGCGATGTCACCCCGCAGGAGCAGCAACCGGTGGAAAGGAAGACGGAGGCGCAGGAGAAGAAGGCGTCGAAGGGTGTCAACCGGACGGCCGCGTGGCAGGCGAACGCGCAGACGGGGCGCATCCTCCGTACTGTCGGGCTGTTGGACGGGCTCTGGGAAGTGCCGCGCCAGCTGGGCGGGACCACCGGCGGGACGAAGCGGAACGGCCAGGTAATTAGTGCCTCCGGTGGCGTCAACCAGAACAACCAGGTAGTTAGTGCCTCCGGTGGCGTCAACCAGAACAACCAGGCAATTAGCGCCTCTGGCGGGGTCAATCAGAACAACCAGGCAAATGGTGGCTCCGGTGGGGTCAACCAGAACAACCAGGCAAATGTTGGCTCTGGCGGCATCAACCAGAACAACCAGGCAAATGTTGGCTCTGGCGGCATCAACCAGAACAACCAGGCAAATGTTGGCTCCGGTGGGGTCAACCAGAACAACCAGGCAAATGTTGGCTCTGGCGGCATCAACCAGAACAACCAGGCAAATGGCGCCTCGGGTGGCATTAACCAGAACAACCAGGTAAACAGGCCCACGATCGCGTTCGCGCCGGCCGTCCAGCAGTTGAATCTGAAGCAGGCGCAGACTGTGTAGGGCACCTGAAGACGCCGACCCTGCCGATCGGCTTCGGCAACATCAACCCGTCACGGTCTCGTGGCGGGTTCCGCCGGTTTCGGGGTGGGATCTGGCGAATGGGCCTCGGCCCTGCCCCCCGGGGGGCATCGAGCGCAAGCACGGCGCTGACGTGAGGCGACGCGGTGGGGCTGAACCATGAGAGCCGCGGCTGCAGCAAATGCTCGTCGGCGAAGGCCACCGGTCCCGTCACGCCAGCGTCACGCGACGGTGATGCCCGGCGCCCCACGATGGCTGGGACAGGTAAGCGCAACCCCGCTTTCACATGTAAGGAAGCCACCATGGTGACAAGCATCCGGCGTCGCATACCTCGCCTGATCGGTGCATCCGGCCTGGCCGCGACGCTTGCCCTCGGGGCAGGCGTGGCGACCGCCACAGCAGCACAGCAGGCGGCACCAAAGGCCTCGACTGCGGCACCGAATCTCTGCGGCAAGCAACCCAGGCCGAACGTCTGCCCGCGCGTTAACCAGGGCAACCAGGCGATCGGGCGCACCGGCAGGGTGAACCAGGGTAACCAGGCTGTCGGGCGCACCGGCAGGGTGAACCAGGGTAACCAGGCGATCGGGAACACTGGCGGGACGAACCAGGGTAACCAGGCTGTCGGAGGCACCGGCAGGGTGAACCAGGGTAACCAGGCGATCGGGAACACTGGCGGGACGAACCAGGGTAACCAGGCTGTCGGGGGCACCGGCGCGGTGAACCAGGGTAACCAGGCGATCGGAGGCGCTGGCGGCACCAACCAGGGTAACCAGGCGATCGGGAACACTGGCGGGACGAACCAGGGTAACCAGGCCGTCGGAGGCACTGGCACGGTGAACCAGGGTAACCAGGCGATCGGGAACACTGGCGGGACGAACCAGGGTAACCAGGCGATCGGGAACACTGGCGGGACGAACCAGGGTAACCAGGCCGTCGGAGGCACTGGCACGGTGAACCAGGGTAACCAGGCGATCGGGAACACTGGCGGGACGAACCAGGGTAACCAGGCTGTCGGGGGCACCGGCGCGGTGAACCAGGGTAACCAGGCGATCGGAGGCGCTGGCGGCACCAACCAGGGCAACCAGGCGATCGGGAACACTGGCGGGACGAACCAGGGTAACCAGGCCGTCGGAGGCACCGGCAGGGTGAACCAGGGCAACCAGGCGATCGGGAACACCGGCGGCACCAACCAGGGCAACCAGGCTGTCGGGGGCACCGGCACGGTGAACCAGGGCAACCAGGCGATCGGGAACACCGGCGGGACGAACCAGGGCAACCAGGCTGTCGGGGGCACCGGCACGGTGAACCAGGGTAACCAGGCTGTCGGAGGCGCTGGCGGCACCAACCAGGGCAACCAGGCGATCGGAAACGCTGGCGGAACGAACCAGGGCAACCAGGCCGTCGGAGGCGCTGGCGGCACCAACCAGGGCAACCAGGCGATCGGAAACGCTGGCGGAACGAACCAGGGCAACCAGGCCGTCGGAGGCGCTGGCGGCACCAACCAGGGGAACCAGGCCATCGGGTAGTAGTGACCCCGGCTGCGGGCTGAACGCCAAACATGTGCCGGCCCGCCTCGAGAACGCGAACCCGCCGCGGGCAACAGCGGCGGGTTCGCAGGCGTTCACCACCGAGCACGTCCCGGACATCATGGGTTCGCGACCCGGAGATCGTCGAGGGCGACCGGCACGAGGGTTCCACGGACGAGCATCACCCGCCGCAGGAGGCCAAGACATGTGATCCGGCCGTGCCCCTCGCGGTCCCTACTGCAAGGATCCGCCACCGGGGTGTGACTGCTGCAGTTCGGCCACGAGCTGGCGCAGCTGCTGTGTGGGGCGGAGTCCCAGCTCGTTGCGCAGACGCTGTGCGTAGCGTTCGAAGTGGTCCAGCGCCTCGACCAGGTTGCCTTCCGCCAGGTAGGCGCGGATCAGCGAGACCTGGCTGCTCTCCCGCAGTGGATCTGCCTGGGCGGCCGTATGAGCGGCCGTCACCGCCCCGGCGAACTGCTCGGCGTCGATGAGTTCTCCCGCCAGTTTCTCGAGGGCATGGAGTCGAAGCTGGCGCCAATGCTCCGCCTCGAGCAAGGCCCACTCGTCGTACCAGCCGGGCAGCAGATCGGCGGAGAGCTGGTCGACGGTCGCCGCGTTGAGGTCGAGGTCCTCGGCCGGGACGCTGGGGTCGAGTATGCGTTCGGCCAACGACCGGGCGTGGTACAGGTCGACGGTGACCTCCCGCGCGAGACGCACCTCACTGGGAGAGACGTCCAGTGCTTGCCGGCCGAGGTCGGGCAGGCGTGACAACGCCGCCCGAAGGTTCGTGTTCGCCCTCGGCTCGGATGCTTCGGGCCAAAGACTTCCGGCGATCAAGGCCCGAGGGACAGAGGCGCGGTAGTTGAGCGCGATTGACGCCAGGAGTCGCTTCGAGCCGAGCGGGACTGTCACCGGGACGTCGCCGACCACGAGGTCGAAACCACCGAGAAGAGCTATGTGTACGGACGGTCGGCTCTTCACGATCAGAGAAGACAAAGCGAGATCATCTGAGCTCATGGCCGTGTGATCGCTCAGGTATCGGCCCACCCGGTCGCCTGCCGACCAGTGGCACCACCATTGCCCAAGGATTCGCGATCTTCACCTCCCGACAGATCCATGTTGCTCTGCCCGCTGAGGGTTGTCTAATCGTCCAAATTGTGCTAACGAGTGCCCTCTGGTCGTGGGCGGCTCACCCCGGGCGGGCGCCGCGCGCATGCCGGGATGGCGCCGCGCGCATGCCGGGACGGCGTCTGACGAGGTGGAACCGGTGAAGGCTGCGCGACACGACCGGGCCGTCACTCAATGAGTTCCCCTGCCGCGAGCCGGTGATCCGCAGAGCGAGGCGGCCCTTGTCGAGAAGTGCGGGGTATCGCGCGGCATGGTTCGTCGCCACGTGCGTGAGCTGGAGACCGCCGGCCACGTCGAGGCGCGACACGGGGTTGGCCGGTTCGTCAGCTCTCGTCCCTGAGCTCCCGATTGCCTCGGCGGCATTGGGCAATGCAGCTGGCCTGGTGGGCACATGGCCTTGCCGAGTCGCTGTCGGCTGACAGGCTGCCGCGGCGGTGGGCACACTCTCGGCGGGTCCAGTCCCAGGCACTGAACCTGGCGCCGACGTTGGGCGAGGACGCCGAGCTGTTGGCGGCCGCAGCCATTGCGCGCAACATCGGGTCTGCCCGCGCCGCCGCGGACACCGAACAGCACATGATCGACGGGGCGCGGTGTTGTGCGCCGTCGTTGGCGCTGATCCGCGGCGGTGCAGCATCGTGGCCTTCCACACGTCCTCCTCATGGGAGCCATCCGAAATGGGAGCCATCCGAACTCGGGTTGGACCATGCGCTCAACGAGTTTGGGCCCGCCGAAATCGAGTTGGTAGACACGATCACCTATTGATCTCGCGTCTCGTCGGCTCATCGGGCCGACGGCGCCACTTGTAGAACCACGCCGCCGACACACCCAGTGCCCGACAGGAGGTGCGGTGCGAAATGTCGTGCACGGTCTTCTGGTCGCTGATCACCCCGACGAGCACTGCCAGGTCCGCCTCAGCTACTTCACCCACAAGACCATGCAGCGTTTGAGGACATCGCGCTCCATCCCCAGCTCCTTGACGTTTTTCTTCAACTCGGCATTCTCCCGCCGCAGCCGCGCGAGCTCCTCGCTCTCGCCCAACCGCCGCGGCCCCAGCGGACCTCCGGGTCCGTGCCTCCCAACTTCCCCTGCAGTGACGGTGTCTACGCTATGAGGGGAAGGTCGCGGGCCGGGAGTCGTCTTGCCGCTGCTCTGCACATACGGGTGAGCCGAACGACACTGCTGCGGGCGGTTATGGCCTTACCCGATCCCGCCTGGACTGTTCCGAGAGTGCTGGGCGTCGATGACTTTGCCACGCGCCGCGGACAGCATTACGGCACCGTGCTCATCGACTGCGAGACCGGCCAGTCCCTCGACCTGCTACCCGGCCGCGACGCAGCGACCCTGGCCGGCCGGCTGCGGAAACACCCCGGCTCCGAGATCATCTGCCGTGACCGAGCTGGTTCCTATGCGGACGGTGCCCACACCGGCGCCCCGAACGCAGTCCAGGTCGCCGAACGGTTCCACCTCTGGCAGAACCTGGGAACTGTCGTCGAGCGGAGCCTGAGTCGCCACGACAACTGCGTGAAGGCAGTCGTCGTCAGGAATGACGGGCCGGCGAGCGATGTCGTCGCCCACCGCGCGGATGCCGATTCGCCTCGGCCTGAAGGGCCTGCCGGAAGCGGTCACCGCGAACTGGCCAAAGGCCCGTTCTGATCAGGCAGGCCGCTACAGCAGCAGTAATGATTCGCAGGGGCATCTTGGCCATGCTGTCACCCCAAAGCGTCGAAAAGAACTGGGTCGCACCCTGCTGAATTGGTAAAGGGGTCAATTGAATGTTTCGGCTTCCCTTTCACGCTCAAGAATATGACCGACCTGCACAGTGCCGACTTCAATTTTGAGGACAGCGAAGGGATTTAATATGGATCGGTTGCCAGGGAGGTCGGCTCGTCACTCATTCGAGAGCAGGTCGGAACGGTCGGAGAGTATGGTCCGAAGCCGCGGAAATAATTGAATGAAGTCAGGGTAATGCGCACCGCTAATGCTCGCAACTCCAGATGCGTCAGTGGAATAGGAATAGTAGAGTTGGCGTGCTGTTGTCTGGACGAACACGTCCCTATTCGCCGGGGTGAAGTACAGGCAAAGGAGAGTTTCATGCGAGGGAAAACGGTACTGAGCGCTGCCGCGATGACTGCGGTAGTCGGAGGAATGGCTGTCGGCATGGTGGGGCCGGCCTCCGCAGCCCCGAATCAAACATGCCAGGTCGCCGGGGGGACCCTGACAGGCCAGAGTTTCGCTCCCAACGGAACATTCACCGTTTCGCCCGGAGGGAAGAGTGTGTCTTCCTCTTCTGACGGCCGTATCGGACCGACGGCTGTCACGGGCACAGGGCCTTTCTCCGTAGGTTCCGTGTCCTGCACGGGAGGGGCTTCCACAGGAAGTGCAGCTGGGGCGGCCGCTGTCGCAGCAGCCGGAACGAGCGCAGCGCAAGCGGCCATACGTGGAGGCGCCTCCCCGGCGCAGGCGAGGGCGCAGGGCACAGCGGCTGCACAAGCCAAGGCGCAGAGCCTCGGTCTGCCGGCAACGGTGGTCAACCAGACAATCAACCAAATCAACCAAATAATCGGTTCAACAATCAACGGGCCAGTCTGTCAGGGCAATCAGCAGGGTGGCGGCAACCAGACGTGCGGAACTCCCACGGGCGGGACTCCTACGGGTGGAACTCCCACGGGCGGGACTCCTACGGGTGGAACTCCCACGGGCGGGACTCCTACGGGTGGAACTCCCACGGGCGGGACTCCTACGGGTGGAACTCCCACGGGCGGGACTCCTACGGGTGGAACTCCTACGGGCGGGACTCCTACGGGTGGAACTCCTACGGGCGGGACTCCTACGGGTGGAACTCCTACGGGCGGGACTCCTACGGGTGGAACTCCTACGGGCGGGACTCCTACGGGCGGGACTCCTACGGGTGGAACTCCTACGGGCGGGACTCCTACGGGTGGAACTCCCACGGGCGGGACTCCCACGGGGGGGACCCCCACGGGCGGGACCCCCACAGGCGAAACCTCCACAGTCGGTATGTGAGACAGGAATGACTCGGGGGGCTGCCGCCCGGGCCTGCGCCGGATCGCGCAGGTCCGGGCCAGGCCCCTCTCAGCCAGCGCGCTCAGTCCGACAGGGAGCAGCGATGATTGTGCAGCCGTCCATTTGCCTATGCATGATCGTAAAGAACGAGTCCGTCGCTATCGAACGCTGCCTCGCGTCGGTCCGTGACCTCATCACCACTTGGGTGATCTCCGACACCGGGTCCACGGACGGCACGCAGAAGATCATCCGCAACGCACTCAGGGACATCCCCGGCGAGCTCCACGAGGAGCCGTGGGTCGATTTCGGTCAGAACCGCAGCCTGAACATCAGTCACGCACGCGGGAAGGCCGATTACTTGCTCCTGCTCGATGCCGACCATGAGATCCGGCAGGACGATGCGCTGCCGCCGCTGACGGCCGACGCCTACATGTTGCGGCATGAAGGCGCTTTCGAGTACTGGATCAGGCGGTTGGTCAGGGGGGACATCGCCTGGCGCTACGAGGGTGTCACCCACGAATACCTCACCACCGACGAGCCGGCCGATCAGTCGAAACTCGACGCTCTGGTCATCGTGGACCATGCCGACGGAGGATCGCGTCACGACAAGTCCGAGCGCGACGCACGTCTGCTGAGCGCCGAACTCAAGCGAGACCCAGACAATCCCCGCACTGTCTTCTACCTGGCTCAGACCATGCGAGACATGGGCAGGAAGGAAGAGGCCATCGCCCTGTTCGAGGGTCGCGCCGCCATGGGCGGCTGGCCGGAAGAGGTCTACTTCTCGCAGTTCCAGGCCGGTGTCCTCAAGGCCGAGACGGGCGACTGGCCAGGCGCCATGGATGCGTTTGTGCACGCCTGGGAGACACGGCCCCAGCGGCTGGAAGCCTGCTACCAACTGTGCTCAAGGCTGCGTTCCATGGGCCACTACCGGGCCGCACATGCCTTCGCCTCCGCCGGTCTCGACCAGCCTGTTCCGGACGACCTGCTGTTCGTCAGCCCCTGGGTGTACCGATGGGGGCTGCTGTTCGAGTTCTCGATCACTGCGTACTGCGTCGGGGACTGGGAGGGTTCCTACCAAGCATGCGACCGGCTTCTTGCCATGCCTGATCTGCCTGAGGCCATTCGCAAGCAGACGCTTGCCAACCGGGAGTTCCCCGCCCAGCACCTCTCCAAGGTGTGGACGTCCTTTTGGTCGATGGCACGCACCTGCGGGAGCCTGGGCGGGAGTGAAGTTCCCTCCTGACTTTCATGCGGCGACGATGGTTTCTGCCGGTTCATCACCGAGGTCTTCGACCGCGCGGGCGCCTTCCTGCTCGGCCGCCGTACGTACCGTACGGAAAGCTCGAGCCGCCCTGGGGTGAAGCCGCCGCTGGTGTCCTCCTGGGGACCGCCAGGTGCCAGTTCCGGAGCCGGTGGGCAGGGTCCGCGGGTGGTCATCCTCGGGGCCGCAAGGCTCACGGCCGGCGCACATGACTCCGGAGTGAATGCGTCGATCACCCCGCACAGCTCTCTGGCTTGCGGCGGAGTTCGACGTATGGCGCCAGTGACGGGGACTGAGCCGGAGGTATGTCGTGCGCGCCGCGCGGCTCGACCTGACGGTTCGGGATGTGCCTCTAGATTACCCTCGTTGCCGCGCCAACTACCGTGGCAGCGAGACGACTTGCTCGACTGGGCGGCGGCTTGTCCTCCCGATCTGCGTCTGCCAGTACGGATGGGAGGCAAGCCGGCTGGAGAGCTCCTGCAATCGTCTGCGCAGCGCTGTGGTCTGAGGAGGTCGCTGGGCGAGCGCTTCGTAAGTGCGGTTCCAGTCGCACTGGGTCTGCATAAACTCGTATGGCGGCCTTCTGGCGGCGTGACCTCTCGGAACACGACGACGAGTACGTGTGGGCCGACGGAGTACACCCGAAGATCCGGCTCGGGCAGGCGCACTCGTGCTTCCTGGTCCTGCTCGGAGGCCGACTGGACGGCTCCAAGGAGCTGATCGAGATCGAGGAAGGGCTGCGGGAGTGCGCCGAGTCCACGGGCCGGCTCTATTCACGAGTAGCGCCGGGAGTCACTGCTTAGCCCCGTGGCTTGATCAAAGTTGATGAGTTCGGGAGTCACTCACGGCTCCGGCAGATGGCTGGCGGGCCACACATCGGCGAATGCCCTCAGCTGCGATATACGGCGCGGACCAGACGCTGAAGCTCGGTCGGGTCGAGCGCCTCGACCTCCCGCTGCACCCTTCTCGAGGGGATGGGGTGGAGCGAGCCGGACCTGCAGTGAGGGCCCGCAGGCGCTGAAATCTCACTCGCCACTCAGTCGAGATCGGTGACAGGCAACGACAAAGGCACGGACTCAGTGAGACTGAGTCCGTGCCTTTGTACTTGGCACTCGCGCAGGTTCAGAGACTTGATCACCCTGGATGCTGCGAAGTGCCCCCGGCAGGATTCGAACCTGCGCACACGGCTCCGGAGGCCGTTGCTCTATCCCCTGAGCTACGGGGGCGTGTTCGCCGCGGCTGGCGTGGCGACGAGTAGAACCCTACCAGCTTCGTCGGGGTCCCCATGAACAGTTAATTCGCTGCTGAGTGGCGTCCTGGGAGGGCTGTGCAGGAGGCACGCGAGGGTGGCAGTCCCCTGTACGGGGCGGAAGTGGGGAAAACCCGGACGCGGTGGCGCCGGCGGACCTACTCTCGAGTTGTGCCAGGCGCGTCCGGCCGAGTGCTTGTTGTGGACGACAACAAGGTGATTCGGCAGCTGATCAGGGTCAATCTCGAGCTGGAGGGCTTCGAGGTCGTGACCGCGGCTGATGGTGCCGAGTGTCTGGATGTGGTGCATCAGGTTCGGCCTGATGTGATCACTCTGGACGTCGTGATGCCCCGACTCGACGGGCTGCGGACCGCCGCGCGGCTTCGTTCCGATGCCCATACACGCGGTGTCCCGATCGTGATCGTGAGTGCTTGCACCATTCAAGAGGTTGATACCGGACTCGATGTCGGGATCGAAGCCTTCCTCGCCAAGCCCTTCGAGCCCGGTGAACTGGTACGCGTCGTACGGCAGTTGAGTGAGCGCGGGCGTGACAGCGGGCGCGGTGCCGAAGATGCCGAGCGCGCCGGGCGTACCCGGGGCTAGGCGGTACGGGGGAGCGGAGCGTGTCCGTATGCCGGACCATCCCGTAAACCGGGTCGCTCACCCACCCCCCTCCTCCCATACGCTTGTCCCGTGACCCCCGTCGAGCTCTCCCGTACCGTCCTGCGCGCCGTGCGCCGCGCGGTCGACGACGGTGAGCTGAGCGTGGCCGTGCCGGCACGCGTCGTGGTCGAGCGGCCGCGGCCCGGTGGGTGCGGGGACTACTCCACCAACGTCGCGCTGCAACTGGCCGGTCCCGCCGGACGCCCGCCCCGGCATGTCGCCGAGCTCCTTTCGCGGCGCCTCTCCGACAGCCCCGGCATCGCCGGCGTCGAGGTCACCGGCCCCGGATTCCTCAATCTCACCCTCGCCGACGACGACCCCGGTGCCCTCGCCCGCGAGATTCTCGCCCGGGGCGGCGGGTATGGGGGCAGCGATGTTCTTGCAGGTCAGCGCTTTGAGATCCGCATTCCGTACGAGGCCAGGGCCGAGGTCGTCGCCGATTCGCTCCGCCGCGTCCTCGCCACGCAGGGCGCCCAGGCCCACGTCGTCCATGGCGACACGGCCGAACCGAGTGCCGCGCAGGTCGTGAATCTGCGGCCCGTGCCCGCTCCCTGCGACCCCGCCGTCCTCGGCCGCGACGCGTCCCGCTGGGCGCTGCTCCTGCCCGCCGCGCACGACCGGCCCCGTATCGACGACGAGCATCTCGCCCAGCGCGAGAGCAACCCCCTCTTCCGCGTCCGGTACGCCCACGCCCGCACCCGCGCCCTCACCCGTAACGCCGCCGCCCTCGGCTTCACCGCCGAACCCGGCGACGTACGCGACCACGACACGGCGACCGGCGCGGGGGACGCCACCCGCGCCCGGGCGAACACCGCGGCCCCCCTCCACGCCGCCCTGTCCATCTACCCCCGAACCCTCACCCTCGCCGCCACTCACCACGCCCCCGACCGGCTTGCCCGGCAGCTTGTCGTGGTGGCCGATGCGTTGCTCGGCTTTGAGCACTCCGTGCTGCCGCAGGGGGAGGAGAAACCCTCGGCCGCCCACCGTGCCCGGCTCGCGCTTGCCGAAGCCGCCGGGGCGGTGCTCGCCGGCGGCCTTTCCCTGCTCGGTATCGACGCACCCGAACATCTCTGAGAGAGCGCAGAAGACAGTCATGAGCCGTTCCGCACACCCCGCCGGGCCCCGCCACGCCGATGTCCTGACCGAGGGGCACTACGCCGCCCCGCCCGCCGATCTCAACGCCCTCGACCCGAAGGTGTGGTCGCGGACCGTCACCCGTGCGGGCGACGGCGCGGTCCGGGTCGGCGGCATCGAAGTGGCCCGGCTCGCCGAGGAGTTCGGCACCCCCGCCTACTTCCTCGACGAGGACGACTTCCGGGCCCGTTGCCGCGCCTGGCGTGACGCCTTCGGGGCCGACGCCGACGTCTTCTACGCCGGCAAGGCGTTCCTCTCCCGCGCCGTGGTGCGCTGGCTGCACGAGGAGGGGCTCAATCTCGATGTGTGCTCCGGTGGTGAGCTCGCCACCGCGCTGTCCGCCGGGATGCCCGCGGAGCGCATCGCCTTCCACGGCAACAACAAGTCCGAGGAAGAGATCGAGCGGGCCGTCGAGGTCGGGGTCGGGCGGATCGTGCTCGACTCGTTCCAGGAGATCGTGCGGGTGTCGCACATCGCCGAGCGGCTCGGCAAGCGCCAGCCGGTGCAGATCCGCGTGACGGTCGGCGTCGAGGCCCACACGCACGAGTTCATCGCCACCGCGCACGAGGACCAGAAGTTCGGGATCGCGCTCGCCGGGGGACAGGCCGCCGAGGCCGTACGGCGTGCGCTCAAGCTCGACGGTCTCGAGCTCATCGGCATCCACAGCCACATCGGCTCGCAGATCTTCGACATGGCGGGCTTCGAGGTCGCCGCGCGGCGCGTCGTGTCGCTGCTGGCCGAGGTGCGCGACGAGCACGGTGTCGAGCTGCCCGAGATCGACCTCGGCGGCGGGCTCGGCATCGCGTACACCTCCGATGACGACCCCCGTGAGCCGCACGAGATCGCCAAGGCGCTCGGTGAGATCGTGACGCGGGAGTGCGAGGCGGCCGGTCTGCGCACGCCGCGCATCTCCGTCGAGCCGGGCCGCGCCATCGTCGGCCCGACCGCCTTCACGCTCTACACGGTCGGCACCATCAAGCCGCTCGAAACCCTCCGTACGTACGTGTCCGTGGACGGCGGCATGTCGGACAACATCCGCACCGCCCTCTACGACGCCGAGTACACGGTCGCCCTCGTCTCGCGGACCTCCGACGCCGAGCCGATGCTCGTCCGGGTGGTGGGCAAGCACTGTGAGAGTGGCGACATCGTGGTCAAGGACGCCTTCCTGCCCGCCGACCTCGCGCCCGGTGACCTGATCGCCGTGCCGGCGACCGGCGCGTACTGCCGGTCCATGGCCAGCAACTACAACCACGCACTTCGCCCGCCCGTCGTCGCCGTGCGCGACGGTGAGGCGCGGGCGATCGTCCGGCGTGAGACGGAGGAAGATCTCCTGCGTCTCGACGTCGGATAAATGAAATACACGTCTCAGGATTCGGACCGGGGGCAGAAACCCCGGTCCGGTGGGTGAGACTGGTCCACTGAAGCAGTATCAAGCAGGCTGAGCTCTCTGAGCTGGGTTCAATGAAAGGCGTAGGTCGATGATGCGTACGCGTCCGCTGAAGGTGGCGCTCCTTGGCTGTGGGGTAGTCGGCTCAGAGGTGGCGCGCATCATGACGACGCACGCCGAGGACCTCGCGGCCCGGATCGGCGCCCCCGTGGAACTGGCCGGGGTCGCCGTCCGGCGTCCGTCGAAGGTGCGCGAGGGCATCGACCCCTCGCTGGTGACGACGGACGCGACCGCGCTGGTCAAACGGGGCGACATCGACGTGGTCGTCGAGGTCATCGGAGGCATCGAGCCGGCCCGCGGCCTCATCATGACGGCGTTCGAGCACGGCGCCTCCGTCGTCTCCGCCAACAAGGCGCTCATCGCCCAGGACGGCGCCGCGCTGCACGCCGCCGCCGAGGAGCACGGCAAGGACCTCTACTACGAGGCCGCCGTCGCCGGTGCGATCCCGCTGATCAGGCCGCTGCGCGAGTCCCTCGCCGGCGACAAGATCAACCGTGTGATGGGCATCGTCAACGGCACCACGAACTTCATCCTCGACAAGATGGACTCGACGGGCGCCGGCTACCAGGAGGCCCTCGACGAGGCCACCGCGCTCGGTTACGCTGAGGCCGACCCGACCGCCGACGTCGAGGGCTTCGACGCCGCCGCCAAGGCGGCCATCCTCGCCGGGATCTCCTTCCACACCCGCGCACGTCTCGACGACGTCTACCGCGAGGGCATGACCGAGGTGACCGCCGCCGACTTCGCTTCCGCGAAGGAGATGGGCTGCACCATCAAGCTGCTCGCCATCTGTGAGCGGGCGGCGCACGGCGGGTCCGTCACCGCGCGCGTGCACCCCGCGATGATCCCGCTCGACCACCCGCTGGCCTCCGTGCGCGGCGCGTACAACGCCGTGTTCGTCGAGGCCGAGGCCGCCGGTCAGCTCATGTTCTACGGGCCTGGAGCCGGCGGCGCGCCCACCGCGTCGGCCGTGCTCGGCGACCTGGTGGCCGTGTGCCGCAACAAGCTCGGTGAGGCCACCGGACCCGGTGACTCCGCCTACACCCAGCTGCCCGTCTCGCCCATGGGCGAGGTCGTGACGCGCTACCACATCAGCCTCGACGTGGCCGACAAGCCGGGCGTCCTCGCCCAGGTCGCGACGGTCTTCGCCGAGCACGGCGTATCCATTGACACGGTGCGCCAATCGGTCAAGGACGGCGAGGCCTCCCTCGTCGTGGTCACCCACCGTGCGGCGGACGCGGCCCTCACCGGGACCGTCGACGCGCTGCGCAAGCTCGACACCGTGCGTGGTGTCGCCAGCATCATGCGTGTTGAAGGGGAGTAACGAGCAATGACCCACCAGTGGCGCGGAATCATCGAGGAGTACCGCGACCGGCTTCCGGTGTCCGACACCACGCCGGTCGTCACGCTGCGCGAGGGCGGCACGCCGCTCGTGCCCGCCCAGGTGCTCTCCGAGCGCACGGGCTGCGAGGTCCACCTCAAGGTCGAGGGTGCCAACCCGACCGGGTCCTTCAAGGACCGCGGTATGACGATGGCGATCACGAAGGCCAAGGAGGAGGGCGCGCAGGCCGTCATCTGCGCCTCCACGGGCAACACCTCCGCCTCTGCCGCGGCCTACGCCGTGCGCGCCGGGATGGTCTGCGCCGTACTCGTCCCGCAGGGCAAGATCGCGCTCGGCAAGATGGGCCAGGCGCTGGTCTACGGCTCGAAGATCCTCCAGGTCGACGGAAACTTCGACGACTGCCTGAACCTGGCCCGCGCCCTCTCCGAGAACTACCCGGTGGCGCTGGTCAATTCGGTCAACCCGTTCCGTATCGAGGGTCAGAAGACCGCCTCGTTCGAGATCGTCGACGCGCTCGGTGACGCGCCCGACATCCACGTCCTTCCCGTCGGCAACGCCGGCAACATCACGGCCTACTGGAAGGGCTACAAGGAGTACGCGGCGGACGGCATCGCCACGCACACGCCGCGTATGTGGGGCTTCCAGGCCTCCGGTTCCGCGCCCATCGTGCGCGGCGAGATCGTCAAGGACCCGTCGACGATCGCCACCGCGATTCGCATCGGCAACCCCGCGTCCTGGGACTTCGCGCTGGCCGCCCGTGACGAGTCCGGCGGCTTCATCGACGAAGTGACGGACCGTGAAATCCTGCGCGCCTACAAGCTGTTGGCGGCCCAGGAGGGTGTCTTCGTGGAGCCCGCGTCGGCCGCCTCCGTCGCCGGTCTGCTCAAGGCCGCAGAGCAGGGCAAGGTCGACAAGGGGCAGAAGATCGTCTGCACCGTCACGGGCAACGGCCTCAAGGACCCCGACTGGGCCGTCGCGGGCGCCCCGCAGCCCGTCACCGTCCCGGTCGACGCGGCCACCGCGGCCGAGCGCCTCGGCCTGGCGTAAGCGGACCGGACCGGTCAACTCCGCACAGGGGGTGCACAGGGGGCTTACGACACGCATCGTGCGCCTCCTGTGCGCCCTATGTCGCCACAGAACCTTCCTTCGATAGGCTGTACCGAACCCACCCCGCCGCATATGCATGTGCCGCGGTGCCGCAGGCGTTGTCGTAGCCCCCGCGGCCTTCGGGTTCTCACACGGGCAGCAATCATCGGATCTCTACCGCAGTCACCTCGTTCATCACGCAAGAACCGCAGCTCAAGGAGTGTCATCGAGCGATGGCCGGTCCCGCCTTCCGCGCCGCCGCCGTCAGGGTGCGCGTCCCCGCCTCCAGCGCCAACCTCGGCCCGGGCTTCGATGCCTTCGGTCTGTCGCTGGGTCTCTACGACGACGTGGTCGTCCGGGTCGCCGACTCCGGCCTGAACATCGACATCGCAGGTGAGGGCTCCGAAACCCTTCCGCGCGACGAGTCCCATCTGCTCGTACGTTCCCTGCGCACCGCCTTCGACCTGCTCGGCGGACAGCCGCGCGGCCTCGAGGTCGTCTGCGCCAACCGGATCCCGCACGGCCGCGGCCTCGGCTCCTCGTCGGCCGCCATCTGCGCCGGCATCGTCGCCGCGCGCGCCGTGACGATAGGCGGCGACGCCCGCCTCGACGACGCGGCCCTGCTGGAGCTCGCGACCGAGATCGAGGGGCACCCGGACAATGTCGCGGCCTGCCTGCTCGGCGGCTTCACGCTCTCCTGGATGGACGGCGGCGCGGCCCGGGCGATCAGGATGGACCCCGCGGGTTCCATCGTTCCGGTGGTTTTCGTACCGGGAAAGCCGGTACTCACCGAGACCGCGCGCGGTCTCCTGCCGCGCAGCGTCCCGCATGTGGACGCCGCGGTGAACGCGGGCCGAGCGGCCCTGCTCGTAGAGGCCCTCACGAGGCGCCCCGAGCTGCTGCTGCCCGCCACCGAGGACCGGCTCCACCAGGAATACCGGGCTCCCGCGATGCCGGAGAGCCTCGCACTCGTGGAGCGGCTGCGGGCCGACGGCGTTCCCGCGGTGATCTCAGGGGCGGGCCCCACGGTCCTTGCCCTTGTGGAGGAGTCAGCGGCCGACAAGGTCGCACGGCTGGCCGGTGAGGGATGGGCGGCGAACCGCCTCGACCTCGATGTCGACGGAGCGAGCGTGCTGCCGCTTGCCCACTGACACGGTTGCCGGAATTCGAGAGGGGGAATATTTGTTGGATCCGGTAGTGTTAACCTCAAGTCTGCACCCGACCCCACCATGGCGAGGTGCTGTGTGTCCCCCTCCGGGACAACCATTCTTCCGGGAGCCCCGCAAATTGCTCTGTGCCGTGCACTGAGTCGTTTCGAGCATGCTCCGGAACCGGTGTGATCGAGCCGGGTGACACAGACATTCCAGTGGAACCCGCGGCTTCGGGACTCGCCGTCACCTAATGAATTCTTCCGCCGCGTTGGCGGACCACCGCCCCGGCACGGTCCATACCGACAGGACCACCGCCGGACAGCACAACCGGTCGCCGAGCCAGACAGGCCGACGTCCGCTCCAGGGAAGGACCCTTCGTGAGCGACACCACCGATCTGATGGGCGTGAGCGCCGACAGCTCCGCTGTTGCGCCCTCCGCCGATGCGGATGCGCCTGCTGCCGGCGCTGCGGGCTCCCGGCGGCGCCGCGGTACCGGCCTTGAGGGCATGGTGCTGGCCGAGCTCCAGCAGGTCGCATCGGGCCTCGGTATCAGGGGCACCGCGCGTATGCGCAAGAGCCAGCTGATCGAGGTCATCAAGGAGGCGCAGGCCGGGGGAGGCGCTCCCGCGAAGAGCGCCGACACCACCGAGACCAAGCCGAAGCGCCGCGCCACCTCCAAGGCGCGCTCCGGCGACGAGGCCACGGCGAACGGCACCGAGGCCCCCGCCAAGGCGGTCAAGACCGAAGACGCCAAGGCCGCGAAGGCCGCCGCTCAGCAGCAGATCGACATCCCCGGTCAGCCGGCGAGCGACGAAAAGGGCGGCGAGCGCCGCCGCCGCCGTGCCACCTCCGAGGCCGGCAGCCCCGAGACCGTCACGGCCGAGGCGAAGACCGAGACCAAGACGGACGCCCAGGGCGACGCCGGTGACAACGGCGCCGAGGGCCGTCGCGAGCGCCGTGACCGTCGTGACCGCGGTGACCGTGGCGGCGACCGCGGTGAGCGCGGTGGCCGTGACCGCGGCGACCGCCGTGGCAAGGGCGACGAGCAGGGCAAGGAGCAGGGCGGGGGCAACCGTCAGCCGCAGGGCGGCGGGCGCCAGGACCGTCAGCGTGACAACGGCCCGCAGGACGACGGCTTCGACGATGAGGGTGGCCGCCGCGGACGCCGTGGCCGCTACCGCGACCGCCGTGGCCGTCGTGGCCGCGACGAGGCCGGCTTCGGCAACGAGGTGCAGGTCTCCGAGGACGACGTCCTGATCCCCGTCGCGGGCATCCTGGACATCCTCGACAATTACGCGTTCATCCGGACCTCCGGCTACCTGCCCGGTCCGAACGACGTGTACGTGTCGCTCGCCCAGGTCCGCAAGAACGGCCTGCGCAAGGGTGACCACGTCACCGGCGCGGTCCGCCAGCCCAAGGACGGCGAGCGCCGCGAGAAGTTCAACGCGCTCGTCCGCCTCGACTCGGCGAACGGCATGGCGGCCGAATCCGGGCGCGGGCGGCCGGAGTTCAACAAGCTGACGCCGCTCTACCCGCAGGACCGGCTCCGTCTGGAGACCGACCCGGGCATCCTGACCACCCGCATCATCGACCTCGTGTCGCCGATCGGTAAGGGCCAGCGAGGCCTGATCGTGGCCCCGCCGAAGACCGGCAAGACCATGATCCTGCAGGCGGTCGCCAACGCGATCACCGTCAACAGCCCCGAGTGCCACCTGATGGTCGTCCTGGTCGACGAGCGTCCGGAAGAGGTCACCGACATGCAGCGGTCGGTGAAGGGCGAGGTCATCTCCTCGACCTTCGACCGCCCGGCCGAGGACCACACCACGGTCGCCGAGCTCGCCATCGAGCGCGCCAAGCGTCTCGTGGAGCTGGGTCACGACGTGGTCGTCCTGCTCGACTCGATCACGCGTCTGGGCCGCGCCTACAACCTGGCGGCGCCGGCCTCCGGCCGCATCCTGTCCGGTGGTGTCGACTCGACCGCGCTCTACCCGCCGAAGCGCTTCTTCGGTGCGGCGCGCAACATCGAGGACGGCGGCTCGCTGACCATTCTCGCCACCGCGCTGGTCGACACCGGCTCGCGCATGGACGAGGTGATCTTCGAGGAGTTCAAGGGCACCGGCAACATGGAGCTCAAGCTCGACCGCAAGCTCTCCGACAAGCGCATCTTCCCGGCGGTGGACGTCGACGCGTCCTCCACCCGTAAGGAAGAGATCCTGCTCAACGCGGAAGAGCTGGCGATCGTCTGGAAGCTGCGCCGGGTGCTGCACGCGCTCGACTCGCAGCAGGCCATCGAGCTGCTTCTCGACAAGATGAAGCAGACGAAGTCGAACGCCGAGTTCCTGATGCAGATCGCGAAGACGACGCCGACGCCGGGCAACGGCAACGACTGATCGCTTCGCCGAGCTGTAGCACCGCTCAAGGGCCGCCCCCGTCACATCCGTGACGGGGGCGGCCCTTTGTGCGCTCCGGGGCGGGTTGTACGATCGCGCTCTTCATCCAACGTTCAACTCATTACTCCCTGGGGGGACTTGCGTGGACATATCTGTATCCGGCTCCGGCCGGCACCGCCGAAGACTCGGCAAGGTGCTGCCGGCCGCGGCGGCCGGGCTCGCCCTGATCGGCGCGGGCGCGTTCGCCGTCACCTCTTACGCGGGGGAGTCCGACACCGGCCGGGTCGTGCAGCCGCCGCCCGGCACGAAGACCGCGGAGCCCGTGGCGTCGTCGCCGTCGCCGAGCGGTGACAGGACGGTCACGCCCCGCATCATCGGCGGCACCTCAAGCGCCGCCTCCTGGATGGTGCAGCTCGTCTACAACGACCCCGCGGGCGGTTCGTACTTCGTCTGCGGCGGCACGCTGGTCGCGCCGAACAAGGTGCTCACCGCCGCGCACTGCGTGCACGACGAGAACGGCAACCGGCAGGACTGGGGCAAGTACGGCGAAGTCGCCGTAGGAACCAGCAAGAGCGTCACCGTCGCCGGCAACGGCGCCACGTACATCGACGTCACCCGCAGCTGGGTGCGCGACGGCTACGACCCCGACGCCATCACGAACGACGTCGCACTCCTCACCCTCGCCAAGCCGGTCGCCCAGACCACGCTGGAACTGGCCGGACCGGATGACAGCGCGCTGTACGCCGCCGGCACGAACGCCACCGTGTACGGCTGGGGTCTCACCAGTTCGAACGAGGACACCGCCGACATCGCGTCCCAGCTGCAGAAGGTCACCCTGCCGCTGAACTCCGACGACGCCTGCACCCAGAACCTGGACCCGTACTTCCAGGCCGGGAAGATGATCTGCGCCGGACAGCTCGGCACCGGCGACGACAGCACCGGCAAGACCACGTGCCCGGGTGACTCGGGCGGTCCGCTCGTCGTGGGCGACAAGGTCGTCGGCATCGTCTCCTGGGGCATCAGCCAGGGCACGCAGCTCTGCAACGTCTCCGGCACGTACGAGGCCTTCACCAAGGTCTCCACGTACCAGCCCAAGGTCCGTCCGCGCATCGACGACACCGACATCAGCCGCAACGGCAAGGCCGACCTCTTCGTCCGGGCCTCCTCCGGTGGCAAGGGCTACGTCAAGGAGTCCACGGGCAGCGGGTTCGCGACGCGCAAGACGCTGAGCGGGTCCTGGAGCGCGTACAACCTCGTCCTCCAGGCCGACATGAACCGCGACGGCTACCAGGACTTCATCATCCGCCGCCGGTCGGACGGGAACGTCTACTGGCGGCACCGGTCCGCGTCCAGCTCGACGTACACGGACACGAAGATCGCGAGCGACTGGGCGACGCGGAAGTTCATCGTGGTGCCCGGCGACGTGACCGGCGACCGGTATCCCGACCTGCTGTCGGCGACCTCCGGCGGCACGCTCTACCTGTACCCCGGCAAGGGCGACGGGACGTACGGCACCCGCACCACCGTCGGCAGCGGCTACCAGGTCTTCAACTCCCTGCGCGGCAAGGGCGACTTCACCGGTGACGGCAGGAGCGACCTGATCGCCCGCGGCAGCGGCGGCAAGCTGTACCTCCTCAAGGGCACCGGCAAGGCGTCCGCGCCCTTCGAGACCGGCGTGCAGGTGCGCACCTGGGACGGGTACAACGCGTTCGCGGCGCCGGGTGACGTGACCGGTGACGGAAAGGCCGACTACGTGGCCCGCACGCCCGGCGGCACGCTCTACCTGTACCCGGGCACGGGGACCGCCTCCTCGGAGATCTTTGCCACACGCATCAAGATCGGGACCGGCTACACGCAGTACAACATCTTCGGATAAACCCGCAGGTGAGAGCCGGACGGCCGGCTCTCGTCAGCACTCTCTGTGCCCGTCGCGAGCCCCGCGGCGGGCACAGCGCGCTGTGCAACCCTTCTTCACGGTTTCCACGTCTCGCGAAGAGACGGACGAAGAGACGTCCGTCCGCGCCTGACCCTGCAAACAGGGGGTAACCGGCCAATCGAGCACCTGAGGACTGAGGAGCACATGCCCGACGAGAGCAGCCCCGCGACCACCGATCCGAGCCGCCCCACCCCCGGCGCCGGAGGCGGCGGCCGTCGGCGCAAGCCGCGCGCCAAGCGCAGCAAGGCCCTCGTCATCACGGCCTGCACCGCGGCGGGACTCGTCGTCCTGGCGGGCGCGGGCGCCGGCTTCCTGTACTTCAAGCTCAACGGGAACCTCAAGGGCGTCGACATCAACGCCGCGCTCGGCACCGACCGCCCCGCGAACGTCGACAACGGCTCGATGGACATCCTCGTCCTCGGCTCGGACTCGCGCTCAGGCGCGAACGCCAAGTACGGGCAGGACGGCGGCGGCGCCCGCTCCGACACCGCGATGGTCGTCCACGTGTACAAGGGCCACCGGAAGGCCGGTGTGGTCTCCATACCGCGCGACACCCTCGTCACCCGCCCGACCTGCACCGACAGTGCCGGCAACACGGTCGCGGGCGGCAGCCAGCAGATGTTCAACACGGCGTACGAGGTCGGCGGCCCGGCCTGTGCCGTCAAGACGGTCGAGAAGATGTCCGGGATCCGCATGGACCACTACGTCGAGGTCGACTTCTCGGGCTTCAAGAAGCTCATCAACACACTCGGTGGCGTCGACATCACCACCCAGCAGGCCATAGACGACAACAAGAGCCATCTGCACCTGGCGGCCGGGAAGCACACCCTCACCGGCGAGCAGGCGCTCGGCCTCGTCCGCACCCGGCACGGCGTCGGCGACGGCAGCGACCTGGGCCGAATACAGCTCCAGCAGGCCTTCATGAAGGCGCTGATCAACCAGATCAAGGACGTCGGCGTCTTCACCAGCCCCAAGAAGCTCTACGACCTCGCGGACACCGCCACCAGCGCCGTCACCACCGACTCCGAGCTCAACTCGGTCAACGAACTGGTCGGCTTCGCGGGCGGCCTCAAGGGCATCGGCGCGGGCGACATGAAGATGGTGACGCTCCCCGTCCAGTACGACCCCGCCGACCCGAACCGTGTACTCCCGCTGGAGAAGGCGGGTGCGAAGGTCTGGGCGGCGCTCAAGACGGACCAGCCCGTTCCGGCCTCCGCGCTCAAGGGCTCCGCCGGTGACAAGGGCGCCGCGGGCTCCGTCGTGACCAGCCACTAGCCGGCCACCGGGCGCCGGTCACCACTTGTCGGTGACCCTTCGGGAATAGTTCCGCCCCGACCCCGGTTTTGGGGGATACGGCCAGTCCTGGCAGACTGGTACGTCGGCCCCGGTTCACGCCCCCGCAATCCGCGGAAGCGACCCGGAGCCCTCCGAGATCATAGGAGACACCTTGAAGCGCGACATCCACCCCGAGTACGTCGAGACGCAGGTCAGCTGCACCTGTGGCGCGTCGTTCACCACCCGCAGCACGATCTCCAGCGGCACCGTCCGTGCCGAGGTCTGCTCCGAGTGCCACCCGTTCTACACGGGCAAGCAGAAGATCCTCGACACCGGTGGCCGCGTGGCCCGCTTCGAGGCCCGCTTCGGCAAGGCTGCTGCCGCCAACAAGTAGCGAGCCACTTGCGCCGGTCCACGGCCGCCCTTCGGGGCGGGCCGGGACCGGCGTGCTTGTTTTTGGTTGGCCGGGGACCCGGGGGTCTTCCCCGGCCGGCCGGTGGCCGTTCCCTTTCGCTGTACCTCACTTCAGGAGCCGGAGATGTTCGAGGCCGTCGAGGACCTCATCGGTGAGCACGCCGATCTCGAGACGAAGCTCGCGGACCCCTCGGTCCACGCCGACCAGGCGAACGCGCGCAAGCTCAACAAGCGCTATGCCGAGCTGACCCCGATCGTCGCCACCTACCGCTCCTGGAAGCAGACCGGTGACGACATCGAGACCGCGCGTGAATTCGCCGCGGACGACCCGGACTTCGCCGCCGAGGTCAAGGACCTCGAGAAGCAGCGCGGGGAGATCACCGAGAAGCTGCGGCTCCTGCTGGTCCCCCGGGACCCCAATGACGACAAGGACGTCATCCTCGAGGTCAAGGCGGGCGCGGGCGGCGACGAGTCGGCCCTCTTCGCCGGCGACCTGCTGCGCATGTATCTGCGGTACGCGGAGCGCGTCGGCTGGAAGACCGAGATCATCGACGCCACCGAGTCCGAGCTGGGCGGCTACAAGGACGTCCAGGTCGCCGTGAAGACCAAGGGCGGCAACGGCGCGACCGAGCCCGGCCAGGGCGTCTGGGCCCGTCTGAAGTACGAGGGCGGCGTGCACCGCGTGCAGCGTGTGCCGTCGACCGAGTCGCAGGGCCGTATCCACACCTCCGCGGCCGGTGTCCTCGTGACGCCCGAGGCCGAGGAGGTCGACGTGGAGATCCACGCGAACGACCTCCGCATCGACGTCTACCGCTCGTCGGGCCCCGGCGGCCAGTCCGTCAACACGACGGACTCCGCGGTGCGCATCACGCATCTGCCCACCGGAGTCGTCGCTTCCTGCCAGAACGAGAAGAGCCAGCTCCAGAACAAGGAGCAGGCGATGCGTATCCTGCGCTCCAGGCTTCTCGCGGCTGCCGTGGAGAAGGCCGAGGCCGAGGCCGCGGACGCGCGCCGCAGTCAGGTCCGCACGGTCGACCGCTCCGAGAAGATCCGTACGTACAACTTCCCGGAGAACCGCATCTCGGACCACCGCGTCGGTTTCAAGGCGTACAACTTGGACCAGGTGCTCGACGGTGAGCTCGACCCGGTGATCCAGGCCTGCCTCGACGCAGACTCGGCCGCCAAGCTCGCCGCCGCCTAAGCCACACCAAAAAAAGACCAGCTCAGTCCCGGAGGACCAGCGTGCAGCAACATCTTGGGGGGCGACCCCCAAACCCCCGCAGCGTGCTGCTCGCGGAAGTCGCCCAGGCCACCCAGCGCCTCGCCGACGCGGGCGTGCCCTCGCCCCGCAACGACGCGGAGGAGCTCGCCGCCTTCGTGCACGGCGTGAAGCGGGGCGAGCTGCATCTGGTCAAGGACGCGGACTTCGACGCCCGTTACTGGGAGGTCACCGCGCGCCGCGAGGCCCGTGAGCCGCTCCAGCACATCACCGGGCGCGCCTACTTCCGCTACCTCGAACTCCAGGTGGGGCCGGGCGTGTTCGTGCCGCGGCCCGAGACGGAGTCCGTGGTCGGCTGGGCCATAGACGCCGTACGGGCCATGGACGTCGTCGAGCCGCTCATCGTCGACCTGTGCACGGGGTCGGGCGCCATCGCGCTCGCCCTCGCGCAGGAGGTCCCGCGCTCCCGTGTGCACGCCGTGGAGCTGTCCGAGGACGCCCTGCGCTGGACGCGCAAGAACGTCGAGGGGTCCAGGGTCGACCTGCGCCAGGGAGATGCTCTGGAGGCTTTCCCCGAGCTCGACGGCCAGGTCGACCTGGTGGTCTCCAACCCGCCGTACATCCCGCTCACCGAGTGGGAGTACGTCGCCCCCGAGGCCCGCGACCACGACCCCGAACTCGCGCTGTTCTCCGGCGAGGACGGGCTCCACCTGATCCGCGGCATCGAGCGCACCGCGCACCGCCTGCTGCGCCCCGGTGGCGTCGTCGTCGTGGAGCACGCCGACACCCAGGGCGGCCAGGTCCCGTGGATCTTCACCGAGGAACGGGGCTGGGCCGACGCCGCCGACCACCCCGACCTGAACAACCGCCCGCGCTTCGCGACCGCCCGCAAGGCGATGCCGTGACGCGACAGAATCAGCGCAACAGCAGCAGCAACGGCAGCAACAGCAGCAACAGCACCAGCAGTTCCCGCATCTCTCGCATGGACTACGTGTACTTCGTGTACGAGGAGGCCCGCTAAATGGCTCGGCGATACGACACCAACGACGCGTCGGACCGTACGACCGGTCTGCGTGAAGCCGCGTCCGCCGTCCGCCGCGGTGAGCTGGTCGTGCTGCCCACCGACACCGTGTACGGCATCGGCGCCGACGCCTTCACCGCCGAGGCCGTCGCCGACCTGCTGGACGCCAAGGGGCGCGGCCGCAACATGCCGACCCCTGTCCTCATCGGCTCCCCGAACACGCTGCACGGCCTCGTCACGGACTTCTCCGAGATGGCCTGGGAACTCGTCGACGCGTTCTGGCCCGGCGCCCTCACGCTCGTCGCCAAGCACCAGCCGTCCCTGGCCTGGGACCTCGGCGACACCCGTGGCACCGTCGCCGTCCGCATGCCCCTGCACCCGGTCGCGATCGAGCTGCTCACCGAGGTCGGCCCCATGGCCGTCTCCTCCGCGAACCTCACCGGGCACCCCGCCCCCGAGGACTGCGACGCCGCGCAGGACATGCTCGGCGACTCCGTCTCCGTCTACCTCGACGGCGGCCCCACGCCCGGCATCGTCCCGTCCTCGATCATCGACGTGACCGGAAAGGTTCCGGTGCTCCTGCGCGCGGGTGCCCTGACCGCGGACGAGCTGCGCAAGGTCGTACCCGACCTCGAGGTGGCGAATTGACAGCCCCTGAGACGGGGCGTGGCATAGGCAACGAGGACTCCTTCCGCATCCTCCATGTCAGCACCGGCAACGTGTGCCGCTCGCCGATCACCGAGCGGCTGACCAGGCATGCCCTGGTGGGCAGACTCGGGAACCCCCTCGTACGCGGTCTGATCGTCGAGAGCGCGGGCACCTGGGGCCACGAGGGCGCGCCCATGGAGGCGAACGCCGAGACCGTCCTCGCGGACTTCGGTGCGGACGCCTCCGGCTTCGTGGGGCGCGAGCTCCTCGACGACCACGTGATCCGCGCGGACCTGGTCCTCACGGCCACCCGCGACCACCGTGCCCAGGTCATCTCCATGGGCCACAGCGCGGGCCTGCGCACCTTCACGCTGAAGGAGTTCACGCGCCTCGTCCAGGCCATCGATCCGGCCACGCTGCCCGACCCGCTGGACGGCGGCGTGGTGGAGCGCGCACGCGCACTGGTGCGCGCCGCGGCGGCTCTACGCGGGTGGCTTCTCGCCCCGAACGCCGAGGCCGACGAGGTCTACGACCCGTACGGCGCACCTCTGCCGTTCTTCCGCTCGGTCGGCGAGGAGATCAGCGAGGCGCTGGATCCCGTGGTGACGGCCTTGACGGGTGTTCCGGCCTGCCGTTGACCCGGCGGACGGAGTCCGGCGCAGCGCTGTGAAGCCGGGAGGCCCGTCGGGGCCGAGCGGTGCGGGTGGCGCGTCGGAGTGGGGCTCAGCGAGGCGCTGGATCCCGTGGTGACGGGCTTGACGGGTGTTCCGGCCTGCCGCCGAACGTGGTGACAGCGTCTGCCGGATTACCCGCTCGTACCTGAGTTTCGGGCGCCGCGGGCAGTGCGGGCCTACATTGGTTTTGAGGTCACCCCCGCGAGGCCCGGAGCCCAAGATGCCGGTCACCACTGAACAAACCCCCGCCGGTGCGACGTACGCGCACGCCGGCTTCGACGTACTGCGCCGGCAGGACCCCGAGATCGCCGAGATCATGCTCGGCGAGGCGGCCCGGCAGGCCACGTCGCTGCAACTGATCGCCGCCGAGAACTTCACGTCGCCGGCCGTCCTCGCGGCCCTCGGCTCCCCGCTCGCCAACAAGTACGCCGAGGGCTACCCCGGCGCCCGTCACCACGGTGGCTGCGAGCTCGTCGACGTGGCGGAGCGGATCGCCGTCGACCGGGCCAGGGCGCTCTTCGGCGCCGAGCACGCCAATGTGCAGCCCCACTCCGGCTCCTCCGCGGTCCTCGCCGCGTACGCCGCCCTGCTGCGCCCCGGAGACACCGTCCTGGCGATGGGGCTCCCGTACGGCGGCCACCTCACCCATGGCTCGCCCGCGAACTTCTCGGGCCGCTGGTTCGACTTCGTGCCCTACGGCGTCGACCCGGAGACCGGCCTCATCGACCACGACCAGGTCCGCGCGCTGGCCCGCGCCCACCCGCCCAAGGCGATCGTCTGCGGCTCGATCGCCTATCCCCGGCACATCGACTACGCGGCGTTCCGCGACATCGCCGACGACGTAGGGGCCTACCTCATCGCCGACGCGGCGCACCCCATCGGCCTGGTCGCCGGGGGAGCGGCACCGAACCCCGTGCCGTACGCCGATGTCGTCTGCGCCACCACGCACAAGGTGCTGCGCGGCCCCCGCGGCGGCATGGTCCTGTGCGGGGCCGAGCTCGCCGGACGCATCGACCGGGCCGTCTTCCCGTTCACGCAGGGCGGCGCCCAGATGCACACGATCGCGGCCAAGGCCGTCGCGTTCGGCGAGGCGGCGACCCCGGCCTTCGCCGCGTACACCCATCAGGTGGTCGCCAACGCGAGGGTCCTCGCGGCCGCGCTCGACGCCGAGGGCCTCGCGATCACCACCGGCGGCACGGACACTCATCTGCTGACCGCCGACCCCACGTCGCTGGGCGTCGACGGCCCGACCGCCCGGGGGCGGCTGGCCTCGGCCGGCATGGTCCTCGACACATGCGCGCTGCCCTTCGGGGACGGGCGTGGCCTGCGTCTCGGCACTGCCGCCGTCACCACCCAGGGCATGGGCGAGCCGGAGATGGCGCGCATCGCGGTGCTCTTCTCGGGAGTGCTGCGGGACGAGATCGATCCGCGTACGGCGCGTGCGGAAGTGCGCGATCTCACCGGAAGATTTCCGCCGTATCCGGACTAGACAGGGGTGGGCGGGCAGGGGTGGTCCGTCACTCGTGCAACCATCATCGCTACCCGGCAGTCCTTCACCACATGCGCGCGAAGCTAGGGTGTGGGGCTGAGATGGCCAGCGATATCTGTGGGGAAGCCCGTGCGTGAATACCTGCTGACGCTCTGCATCACGGCCGCGGTGACATACCTGCTGACCGGCCCGGTGCGGAAGTTCGCGATCGTGGCCGGCGCCATGCCGGAGATCCGCGCCCGCGACGTGCACCGGGAGCCCACGCCCCGGCTCGGCGGGATCGCCATGTTCTTCGGCCTGTGCGCGGGTCTCCTCGTCGCGGACCACCTGACGAACCTCAGCCCCGTCTTCAAGATGTCGAACGAGCCGCGGGCGCTGCTCTCCGGAGCCGCCCTGATCTGGCTGATCGGTGTCCTGGACGACAAGTTCGAGATCGACGCCCTGATCAAGCTGGGCGGCCAGATGATCGCCGCCGGCGTCATGGTCATGCAGGGTCTTACGATCCTGTGGCTGCCGATCCCGGGTGTGGGCACGGTCTCGCTCACGCAGTGGCAGGGCACGCTCCTCACCGTCGCCCTGGTCGTGATCAGCATCAACGCGGTCAACTTCGTGGACGGCCTCGACGGCCTCGCGTCCGGCATGGTGTGCATCGCCGCATCGGCGTTCTTCCTGTACTCGTACCGCCTCTGGTACGGCTACGGCATCGAGGCGGCCGCCCCCGCGACGCTGTTCGCGGCGATCCTGATCGGCATGTGTCTGGGCTTCCTGCCGCACAACATGCACCCCGCCAGGATCTTCATGGGTGACTCCGGGTCGATGCTCATCGGCCTCGTCCTGTCCGCCGGTGCCATCTCCATCACCGGCCAGGTCGACCCGAGCCTGATGAAGCTGAACTTCGGCGGCACCCGTGACGCCACCCACGCGATGGTCCCGGTCTTCATCCCGCTGCTGATGCCGCTGACGATCATCGCGGTGCCGTTCGCGGACCTCGTCCTCGCGATCGTGCGGCGCACGTGGAAGGGCCAGTCACCGTTCGCGGCGGACCGCGGACACCTGCATCACCGGCTCCTGGAGATCGGCCACTCCCACAGCCGCGCGGTCCTGATCATGTACTTCTGGTCGGCGCTGCTGTCCTTCGGCGCGGTCGCCTACTCCGTCCACTCGTCGTCGATGTGGATCGTCATGGCGATCGTCGTGCTGAGTTTCGTCGGTCTCGTACTGCTTCTGCTGCCGCGCTTCACGCCGCGCGCCCCGCACTGGGCGGAGGCCTTCCTGCCGCCGCGCTACCGGCGCAGGCGGGCCGCGCGGGCGGCTGCCCAGGCGCCTGAGACGGCGCCGTCGTACGCGGCTCAGGCAGCGGCCGGGCCGGCCGAGGAGGCGGCCGGGTCAGGTGTGGCCGCGGAGGCGCCCGAGGACGAGGGTGCTCGCACGCCGATGCCCGCAGGAGTCAACGGGGCGACGGCCATTGGCCCCCGTTCGCGCTTCCTGGATCGGCGCAAGGCGCCCTCGTCGCGCTGACGCGAGAGACGAAAACGCCTCATTACCAGACAAGTTGGCCGCTTTTTTGCACAGACGCGCGGAGTACCTCTCACGTGTGACAGTAAGCACACTACAGAGGTAAAGACCTCATCAAATAGTTTGTGATACCGTTCACGAGACCCGGGGATAGAGCCGAAGGACCGTAGTGCGACGGCCCATTGGCCCGAAGTTCCCTCTCGGCCCCGGTCTACGCTCGTCCATGACGACACCCTGCCCCCACCCAGTAAAGGGAGCTGCCGCCATGCCCTCCAACGACGCACGGATCCTCCTTCAGGCCGTTGTGCCCACAGCCATTGCCGGCGCGCTTGCCGCCGTGATCAGTGGTGTGGTCGCCGGCGGCAAGGGGGCCCTCGGTGCAGTCATCGGCACGGTGGTCGTGATCGCTTTCATGGGCCTCGGGCAGGTCGTCCTCCAGCGGACGGCAAAATCGCTTCCGCAGCTCTTCCAGGCGATGGGGCTGATGCTCTACGTCGCCCAGTTGCTGCTGCTTCTGATCTTCGTCGCCGTCTTCAAGGACACGACACTGTTCAACCCCAAGGCCTTCGCCGCTTCACTCGTCGCCGCCACCGTCGTATGGATGGCCGCGCAGGCGCGTGCGCACATGAAGGCCAAGATTTTCTATATCGATCCCGACTCGGCGAAAGACTCCGAGAAGAGCGACAAGCCCGAGAATTCAGGGTCGTCCTCATGAGGGGTAGGGGCGGGATAAGTGCGGGTTCGCGTTACTGCTATCGTCCGGTGCCAACTGCGGCACTGCGGGCGCGGGCATCTGAGCTGACGCCTGCTCGACTGCGAGGCTCACTGCCTGCCTGCCGCCCCCACATCCGAAACACCAGACCGGTGCCGATCCGCGGCTGCGCGCCGCAACGACACAACGAGGTTGCCGTACCTATGCGTCACGCCGAAGGAGCCCGTGGTGAGTGCTGACCAGACTGAGCTCGCCTTTGACTGGAGCTGTCGGATCATGTCCGACAACGGCTGCGGCTTTCCGGCTCCCGGTCTGCACTCGTTCCTCTTCAAGCCGATCTTCACCGTCGGCGGGTTCGAGTTCAACAAGGTGATGCTGCTCGCCCTCCTGACGACTCTCGTCGTCGTCAGTGTCTTCTACGCGGCGTTCGGCAAAGCCAAGGTCGTCCCGGGCAAGCTCCAGATGGCCGTGGAAGCGGGGTACGACTTCGTACGCCGCGGAATCGTCTACGAGACGATGGGCAAGAAGGAGGGCGAGAAGTACGTCCCCTTCATGGTGTCGCTGTTCTTCTTCATCTGGATCATGAACATCTGGTCCGTGATCCCGCTGACCCAGTTCCCGGTCTCGTCGGTGTTCGCGTACCCGGTCGTGCTCGCGGCCATCGTCTACCTGATCTGGGTGCCGCTGACCTTCAAGCGCCATGGTTTCGTGGGCGGTTGGAAGAACATCACGGGCTACGACAACTCGCTCGGCCCGATCAAGTGGCTCGTCTCGTTCATCGAGTTCTTCTCGAACCTGCTCGTCCGGCCGTTCACGCACGCGGTGCGACTGTTCGCCAACATGTTCGCCGGTCACCTGATGCTGGTGATGTTCACCGTCGCCTCCTGGTACCTGCTGAACAGCTGGATGATCCCGGCCGCGGGCGTCTCCTTCGTGATGACCGTCGCCATGGTCCTCTTCGAGCTTTTCGTGCAGGCGGTCCAGGCGTACGTCTTCGTGCTCCTCGCCAGCACCTACATTCAGGGCGCTCTCGCCGAGCACCACTGAGTCCCCGTCCCGTCATACCCCCTGTCGTCCGGTGGCCAACCCCCACCGGTTCGTTAAAGAGAAGGAAGTAACGGCATGTCCGCGACCATCGAACTCGCCGCTGGCGTCTCCGGCTCCCTCGGTTCCATCGGCTATGGTCTCGCCGCCATCGGCCCCGGCATCGGCGTCGGTATCGTCTTCGGTAACGGCACCCAGGCCCTGGCTCGTCAGCCCGAGGCCGCCGGTCTGATCCGTGCCAACCAGATCCTCGGCTTCGCCTTCTGTGAGGCGCTCGCCCTCATCGGCATCGTTCTGCCGTTCGTTTACGGTCAGTGACCTCACTCCTCACAGACCATTATTCGACGAAAGGCACTGATGTGATCGCCAACCTGGTACAGCTGGCGGCCGAGGAGAAGCAGAACCCGCTGATCCCGGCTGGTCCCGAGCTGCTCGTGGGCACCATCGCCTTCGCCATCGTCTTCTTCTTCTTCGCCAAGAAGCTCCTCCCGCGTATCAACAAGGTGCTGGAGGAGCGCCGCGAGCTGATCGAAGGCGGTATCGAGAAGGCCGAGTCGGCCCAGACCGAGGCCCAGAGCGTGCTCGAGCAGTACAAGGCTCAGCTGGCCGAGGCTCGTCACGAGGCCGCGCGTCTGCGCCAGGAGGCGCAGGAGCAGGGCGCCACGCTCATCGCCGAGATGCGCGCGGAAGGCCAGCGGCAGCGTGAGGAAATCATCGCCGCCGGCCACTCGCAGATCGAGGCCGACCGCAAGGCCGCCGCTCAGGCGCTGCGCCAGGACGTGGGCCAGCTGGCCACCACCCTGGCCGGCAAGCTGGTCGGCGAGTCCCTCGAGGACCACGCCCGGCAGTCGCGCACGATCGACCGCTTCCTCGATGACCTCGAGGAGAAGGCCGAGGCTGTTCGATGACTGCCCACGGAGCGAGCCGCGAGGCACTCGCCTCCGCACGTGAGCGTCTCGACGCGCTGACCGACAGCACCTCGGTCGACGCCCGACAGCTTGCCGGAGAGCTGGCCGCGGTCACCGCGCTGCTCGACCGCGAGGTGTCGCTGCGTCGGGTCCTGACCGACCCGGCGCAGGCCGGCGAGGCCAAGGCCGAGCTCGCGGAGCGTCTGCTCAGCGGCCAGGTCAGCGGCACGACCGCCGACCTGGTGGCCGGGCTGGTCCGCTCCCGCTGGTCCGCGTCGCGCGACCTGGTCGACTCCGTCGAGGAGCTGTCCAACATCGCCGAGCTGACCGCGGCGCAGCAGGCCGGCGAGCTGGACGACGTGGAGGACGAGCTGTTCCGGTTCGGCCGGATCGTCGCCTCGAACACCGAGCTGCGCGCCGCGCTCACCGAGCGTAACGCCACGGGCACGGCCAAGAGCGAGCTGCTGCGCAGCCTGCTCGGCGGTCGCGCCAAGGCCTCCACCGAGCGTCTCGTCGAGCGCCTTGTGACCCAGCCGCGTGGACGTAGCCTGGAGACGGGACTCGAGTCCCTGTCCAAGCTCGCCGCGGAGCGCCGGGACCGCATGGTCGCCGTCGTCACCACGGCGGTGCCGCTGAGTGACGCGCACAAGCAGCGCCTGGGCGCCGCCCTGGCGAAGCTCTACGGGCGTCAGATGCACCTGAACCTCGACGTGGACCCCGAGGTCCTCGGAGGGATCACCGTGCAGGTGGGCGACGAGCTCATCAACGGAAGCATCGCGGACCGCATTGAGGACGCCAGCCGCCGTATGGCCGGCTAGCCGACTCGCACAACGTAGTAGTACCTACGGCCCTAGTTGGGCCGTGCAGAGGATTCCTGGGGGCTGACCCCAGACCCCCCAAGAAAACTTCGGGCCCAACAAGGAGAGCAGGGAACCCAGATGGCGGAGCTCACGATCCGGCCGGAGGAGATCCGGGACGCGCTGGAGAACTTTGTCCAGGCGTACAAGCCGGACGCGGCCTCGCGCGAGGAGGTCGGTACGGTCACCCTTGCCGGCGACGGCATCGCGAAGGTCGAGGGCCTGCCCTCGGCCATGGCCAACGAACTGCTGAAGTTCGAGGACGGCACCCTCGGCCTCGCCCTCAACCTCGAGGAGCGCGAGATCGGTGCCATCGTGCTCGGTGAGTTCACCGGTATCGAGGAGGGCCAGCCGGTGCAGCGCACCGGTGAGGTGCTCTCCGTCGCCGTCGGCGAGGGCTACCTGGGTCGCGTCGTCGACCCGCTCGGCACCCCGATCGACGGCCTCGGCGAGATCGAGACCAGCGCGCGTCGTGCCCTTGAGCTGCAGGCCCCCACGGTCATGCAGCGCAAGTCGGTGCACGAGCCGATGGAGACCGGCTACAAGGCCGTCGACGCGATGACCCCGATCGGCCGCGGTCAGCGTCAGCTGATCATCGGCGACCGCCAGACGGGCAAGACCGCCCTGGCTGTCGACACGATCATCAACCAGCGCGACAACTGGCGCACCGGCGACCCGAAGAAGCAGGTCCGCTGCATCTACGTCGCCATCGGCCAGAAGGGCTCGACCATCGCCTCCGTGCGTGGCGCCCTGGAAGAGGCCGGCGCGCTGGAGTACACGACCATCGTCGCCGCCCCGGCGTCCGACCCGGCCGGCTTCAAGTACCTTGCGCCGTACACCGGTTCGGCCATCGGCCAGCAGTGGATGTACGAGGGCAAGCACGTCCTCATCATCTTCGACGACCTCTCGAAGCAGGCCGACGCCTACCGCGCCGTGTCCCTGCTGCTCCGCCGCCCGCCGGGGCGCGAGGCCTACCCGGGTGACGTCTTCTACCTGCACTCCCGCCTCCTCGAGCGCTGCGCGAAGCTCTCGGACGAGATGGGTGCCGGCTCGATGACCGGTCTGCCGATCGTCGAGACCAAGGCGAACGACGTGTCGGCGTTCATCCCGACCAACGTCATCTCCATCACCGACGGCCAGTGCTTCCTGGAGTCGGACCTGTTCAACGCCGGTCAGCGCCCCGCGCTGAACGTCGGTATCTCCGTCTCCCGAGTCGGTGGTTCCGCGCAGCACAAGGCGATGAAGCAGGTCTCCGGCCGCCTCCGTGTGGACCTCGCCCAGTTCCGTGAGCTCGAGGCGTTCGCCGCCTTCGGTTCCGACCTGGACGCCGCGTCGAAGGCCCAGCTGGAGCGCGGTCAGCGCATGGTGGAGCTGCTCAAGCAGCCCCAGTACCAGCCGATGGCGACCGAGGACCAGGTTGTCTCCGTCTGGGCCGGTACCACCGGCAAGATGGACGACGTCCCGGTCGTGGACATCCGGCGCTTCGAGCGCGAGCTGCTCGACTACCTGCACCGCAAGGAGCAGGGCCTGATGACCTCCATCAAGGAGGGCGGCAAGATGTCGGACGACACCCTGACCGCCACCGCCGACGCCATCGCGGACTTCAAGAAGCAGTTCGAGACCTCGGACGGGAAGCTTCTCGGCGAGGACGCTCCGGCCGCCGCCGGTAAGTGACGACGGAAGGGACCTGACTCATGGGAGCCCAGCTCCGGGTCTACAAGCGTCGCATCAAATCCGTCACCGCGACCAAGAAGATCACCAAGGCGATGGAGATGATCGCTGCCTCGCGCGTCGTCAAGGCGCAGCGCAAGGTGACGGCCTCCACGCCGTACGCGACCGAGCTCACCCGCGCGGTCACGGCTGTCGGCACCGGTTCGAACACGAACCACCCGCTGACGACGGAGCCGGAGACGGCGACGCGCACCGCGGTGCTGCTCCTCACGAGCGACCGCGGTCTGGCCGGCGCCTTCAACTCGAACGCCATCAAGGCCGCGGAGAAGCTGACCGCGCGTCTCGAGGCCGAGGGCAAGGAGGTCGAGATCTACATCGTCGGCCGCCGTGGTGTCGCCCACTACAACTTCCGTGAGCGCAAGATCGCGGAGCAGTGGACGGGTTTCACCGACGAGCCCACGTACGCGGACGCCAAGAAGGTCGCGGGCCCGCTGATCGAGGCGATCGAGAAGGACTCGGCGGAGGGCGGCGTGGATGAACTCCACATCGTCTACACGGAGTTCATCTCGATGATGACGCAGTCGGCCGTTGACGGCCGTCTGCTTCCGCTCAGCCTCGAAGAGGTGGCGGAGGAGTCGAAGTCCAAGGGCGAGATCCTTCCGCTGTACGACTTCGAACCGTCGGCGGAGGACGTCCTCGACGCCCTGCTGCCGCGCTACGTCGAGAGCCGTATCTACAACGCGCTGCTCCAGTCGGCTGCTTCCAAGCACGCCGCGACGCGCCGCGCGATGAAGTCGGCGACCGACAACGCGGGAGACTTGATCAACTCGCTCTCCCGACTTGCCAACGCGGCCCGCCAGGCCGAAATCACCCAGGAAATCAGCGAGATCGTCGGCGGCACTGCAGCCCTGGCCGACGCGACCGCGGGGAGTGACAAGTAATGACGACCACTGTTGAGACGGCCGTTGCCACGGGCCGCGTCGCCCGGGTCATCGGCCCGGTCGTCGACGTGGAGTTCCCCGTCGACGCGATGCCGGAGATCTACAACGCCCTGCACGTCCAGGTCGACGACCCGGCCACCGAGGGTGCGAAGAAGACGCTGACCCTCGAGGTCGCCCAGCACCTGGGTGACGGCGTGGTCCGTACGGTCTCGATGCAGCCCACCGACGGTCTGGTCCGCCAGGCCGCCGTGACGGACACCGGCGCCGGCATCTCGGTGCCCGTCGGTGACCTGACCAAGGGCCGGGTGTTCAACACCCTCGGTGACGTGCTGAACGACGACCCGTCCTCGGTCGCCGACGCCCCGCGCTGGACGATCCACCGCAAGGCCCCGGCCTTCGACCAGCTCGAGTCCAAGACCGAGATGTTCGAGACCGGCCTGAAGGTCGTCGACCTTCTCACCCCGTACGTCAAGGGTGGAAAGATCGGTCTGTTCGGTGGTGCCGGTGTCGGCAAGACCGTTCTGATCCAGGAAATGATCGTCCGTGTGGCCAAGCTGCACGACGGTGTCTCCGTCTTCGCCGGTGTCGGCGAGCGCACCCGTGAGGGCAACGACCTCATGGTCGAGATGGAGGAAGCCGGCGTTCTGGACAAGACCGCGCTGGTCTTCGGCCAGATGGACGAGCCGCCGGGCACGCGTCTTCGCGTCGCCCTGGCCGGTCTGACCATGGCGGAGTACTTCCGCGATGTGCAGAAGCAGGACGTGCTGTTCTTCATCGACAACATCTTCCGCTTCACGCAGGCCGGTTCCGAGGTCTCGACCCTGCTCGGCCGCATGCCCTCCGCGGTGGGTTACCAGCCGACCCTCGCCGACGAGATGGGTCTCCTCCAGGAGCGCATCACGTCGACCCGTGGTCACTCGATCACCTCGATGCAGGCGATCTACGTCCCCGCGGACGACCTGACCGACCCGGCCCCGGCCACCACGTTCGCCCACCTCGACGCGACGACGGTTCTCTCCCGTCCGATCTCCGAGAAGGGCATCTACCCGGCCGTGGACCCGCTGGACTCCACGTCCCGCATCCTGGACCCGCGCTACATCGCGCAGGACCACTACGACGCGGCGATGCGCGTCAAGACGATCCTGCAGAAGTACAAGGATCTCCAGGACATCATCGCGATCCTCGGTATCGACGAGCTGGGCGAGGAGGACAAGCTCGTTGTCCACCGTGCCCGTCGCGTCGAGCGCTTCCTGTCGCAGAACACCCACGCCGCCAAGCAGTTCACCGGCGTGGACGGTTCGGACGTGTCGCTCGAGGAGTCGATCACCGCGTTCAACGCGATCTGCGACGGCGAGTACGACCACTTCCCCGAGCAGGCGTTCTTCATGTGCGGTGGCATCGAGGACCTCAAGGCCAACGCCAAGGAGCTCGGCGTCTCCTGATTCTGGCTTCTCCGGAAGCACAGACTCGTGGGAGAGGGGCGGGGGATACCCGCAGGGTGTGTCCCGCCCCTCTCCGTACGCCGACTAGACTTTGACCCAACACCCGGCAGCAACCGCCGGGTGGTGACCCGAGGAGCCCACCTTGGCTGCTGAGCTGCATGTCGAGCTCGTCGCCGCGGACCGCAGTGTCTGGTCCGGCGAGGCCACCCTGGTCGTCGCGCGCACCGCGTCCGGCGACATCGGCGTCATGCCCGGTCACCAGCCGCTTCTCGGTGTGCTGGAGTCGGGCCCGGTGATGATCCGCACGAGCGACGGCGGGACGGTTGTCGCCGCTGTGCACGGCGGTTTCGTCTCGTTCGCCGACAACAAGCTGTCCCTGCTCGCCGAGATCGCCGAGCTGTCGGACGAGATCGATGTCCAGCGTGCGGAGCGGGCGCTCGAGCGCGCGAAGTCGGATGCCGACGCATCCGCCGAGCGTCGCGCGGACGTCCGACTGCGTGCGGTGGCGACGCGCTGAGCCCTGAGGGTACCTCCCATGCCCTTTAGGCTATGGGGGAGCGCGGAGTGACATGACTCAGCCGCGGCCAGGACCGGAGAACCTCTCCGGACCAGGTCGCGGCTGAGGCGATCCTTGGTCAATTTTGCAGTTCCGTTATCGGATCCGCTGTCGGGCCCGTTATCAGATGAGGCGAGGAGGTCGGTACGAATGGTCCTCGTTCTCGTGCTGTGCGTGGTCGCGGTCGTCGTATTCGTATTGCTGGGGTTGTTCGTCTTCGGCCTGAGGCGCCGGCTGATCCAGCGCTCCGGGGGCACCTTCGACTGCTCCCTGCGGTGGGACGTGCCCGAGGGGGGCGACGCCTCCGGCAAGGGCTGGGGCTACGGCGTGGCCCGCTACAACGGCGACCGGATCGAGTGGTTCCGGGTCTTCTCCTACGCGATCAGGCCCCGTCGCACCCTGGAGCGCTCGGCGATCGAGGTGACGGGGCGGCGCGCGCCTGAGGGCGAGGAGGAGCTGGCCCTGCTCTCGGACGCGATCGTCCTCGCGTGCTCGCACCGCGGCTCGCGTCTCGAGCTGGCGATGAGCGAGGACGCGCTGACCGGCTTCCTGGCCTGGCTGGAGGCGGCTCCCCCCGGCCAGAGGGTGAACGTGGCCTGAGGTTTCGCATGGAGAAGCCGGGTGAACAGGGGGCGGCCCCGTTCACCCGGCTTCCGTCATGTGCGGCCCGGCGCTGTTACCTCAGGCCGCCGTCGATGGCGGTCACCAGCTCGCCGTTGGTGGTGTCACCGCTGAACTCCCAGAAGAAGGCGCCGCCGAGGTTCTGACTCTTGGCCCAAGTCATCTTGGAGTTGATGGTCGCGGGAGTGTCGTAGGACCACCAGTCGCTGCCGCAGTACGCGTAGGCCGTGCCGGCGATGGTGCCGTTGGCGGGGCACTTGGTCTTGAGGACCTTGTAGTCCTCGATGCCCTGCTCGTAGGTGCCGGCGGCGGGACCGGTCGCGGTGCCGCCCGGCTCCTTCTGTGTGACGCCGGTCCAGCCGCGGCCGTAGAAGCCGATGCCGAGCAGGAGCTTGCTCGACGGGACGCCCTGGGCCTTCAACTTGGCAATGGCGTCAGCGGAGTCGAAGCCCTGCTGCGGGATGCCGGGGTACGAGGTGAGCGGGGAGTGCGGGGCTGTCGGACCCTGGGCGTTGAACGCGCCGAAGAAGTCGTAGGTCATGACGTTGTACCAGTCGAAGGACTGGGACGCGCCCGCGTAGTCGTTCTTCTCGATCTTGCCGCCGGTGGATCCGTCGGCCGTGATGGCCGCCGTCACCAGGTTGCTGGAGCCGAACTTGGCGCGCAGCGCGGACGCCAGCTTCTTCAGGGCGTCCTGGCCCGAGGTGTCGCAGGACAGACCGCAGGCGTTGGGGTACTCCCAGTCGATGTCGATGCCGTCGAAGACGTCGGCCCAGCGCGGGTCCTCGACCAGCTTGTAGCAGGAGTCGGCGAACGCGGCCGGGTTCTGCGCGGCCTGGCCGAAGCCGCCGGACCAGGTCCAGCCGCCGAACGACCAGATGATCTTCAGGTTCGGGTGCTTGGCCTTGAGCTGGCGCAGCTGGTTGAACGCGCCGCGCAGCGGCTGGTCCCAGGTGTCGGCGACGCCCGAGACGGAGTTGTCGGCCGTGTACGCCATGTCCGTGTCGGCGTACGAGTCGCCCATCGTGCACTGGCCGTTCTGCACGTTGCCGAAGGCGTAGTTGATGTGGGTGACCTTCGCGGCGGAGCCGGAGGTCTCGAGGTTCTTCGGGAAGTACTGGCGGCCGTAGACGCCCCAGTCGGTGAAGTACCCCATCTTGACCTTGCCGCCGAGGCCCGGGTCGGTGCCGCCGCCGGTGGTGTGCACCCTGACGGAGGCGGAGGCCGGTCCGCTCTGGTCGGCTGTGTCACGGGCCTGGACGGTGTACGAGTAGTCCGTGCCGGCGGTGAGCCCGGTGTCGGAGTACGAAGTCCCGGTCACCGTCGCGACCTTGGCGCCGTCGCGCAGGACGTCGTAGTTCTTGATGCCCTTGTCGTCGGTGGCCGCGGTCCAGGCGAGCTTGACCGAGGTGTCCGTGACGGAGGAGGCGGTGGGGGTGCCGGGCGCGGAGGGGGCCGCGTCGCCGGGGACGTCACCGCCGTCGCAGGAGGCGCCGTTGAGCTTGCAGCCGGAGGGGGCGCCGGGGCCCGAGCCGTTGAACCCGAAGGAGACCGAGGCGCCGGGGGCGAGCGACCCGTTCCAGGAGACGTTCTTGGCGGTCCAGTGGTCGGCGGAGTTGGTGACGGTGGCGTCCCAGGCGGAGGTCACCTTGGTCCCGGCGGGGAAGTCCCACTCGACGGTCCATGAACTGAGGGCCGTGGTACCGGTGTTCTTGACGGTCCACTTGCCTTCGAAGCCGGTGCCCCAGTCCTGGGTCTTGGCGTAGGTCGCGGTGGCGGTGCTCGCGGCGGCGGCCGCGTGGGAGGGGGTGGCGAGGCCGACGAGGGCGGCGGCCGGGAGCAGCAGGGTGGTGAGGCCTGCCACGGCTCTCTGTCTGAGTCTCAAGCGCAAGGGGTGCTCCTCGGGTGGTATCCGGGGGACATGACGGGGGTAAAACCCTGCGCCGCCCGTGAGCATCGCCGTGCTGGTCATGTGCATGGCTGCGCTCACCGCAGTGCCGTGAGAATAGAAAGGTCTGGACCAGCGGTCAAGGTCTAAACCAATTACAGGAATCGGCCCCTCACAGCCCCAACTCCTGTGCCAGGACGGCCGCTTGCACCCTGCTGCGCAGCTCCAGCTTCCCGAGCAACCTGCTGACGTGCGTCTTCACCGTCGCCTCCGCCATCCCCAGACGCATGGCGATCTCCGCATTCGACAAGCCGTCACCGAGGCAGGAAAGCACCTCCCGCTCCCGGCGCGTGAGGGTGTCGAGCCCCGCGGGCGCGGGCCCCGGCTCCGCGCGTACGGGCTTCGCCGCGAACTCGGCGATGAGTTTGCGGGTCACCGCCGGAGCGATCAGCCCCTCACCGCGCGCGACCGTGCGGACCCCCTCGATCAGGTCCTTCGCCTCGGTGTTCTTCAGCAGGAACCCGCCGGCGCCCGCGCGCAGCGCCCCGAAGACGTACTCGTCGAGGTCGAACGTCGTCAGGACGAGCACGTCCGCGAGCCCCTCGGAGACCACCTGACGGGTCGCCGAGACGCCGTCGAGGCGCGGCATCTGGATGTCCATGAGGACGAGATCCGGCCGAAGTGCGCGCGCCGTCGCCACCGCCTGTTCGCCGTCCGCCGCCTCCCCGACGACCTCGATGTCGGGGGCGCTGCCCAGGATCAGGACCAGCCCCGCCCGCACGGCGGACTGGTCCTCGGCGACGAGCACGCGGATCACTCGGACACTCCTTCGTCAGCGGGGTCGACGGGCAGCTCGGCCCTGACCTGCCAGATCTTGCCGTCGGGCCCGCTCTCGGGACCCGCCTCGAACAGGCCGTGCAGCAGAGCGGTGCGCTCGCGCATCCCGATGAGCCCGGCGCCCGAGCCGGGTGCGCGCGGGCCGTCCAGATCCCCGTACGGGCTGGTCACCCGCACGGTCAGGGCCCCGTCGGTGCGGTGGACGGCCACGGAGACGGTGCCGTGCGACGCGTGCTTGAGCGCGTTCGTGAGGGATTCCTGCACGATGCGGTACGCGGCGAGCTCGATCGGCGCGGGCAGGCCGCCGACGCCGGCGCCGACGGTGAGCGCGACGTCGAGGCCGTTGGTGCGGGACTGCTCGACGAGGGCGCCGAGTCCGTCCAGTGTGGGCGCGGCGACGGGCTCGCCCCGGGAGTCGCCGCTGTCGTCCCGCAGGATGCCGATGAGGCGCCGCATCTCGGCAAGGCCCTCCACGCTGTTCTCGCGGATGACGGTGAGTGCCTGCCGCGTGGTCCTCGGATCGTCGAGCGAGATCGCGGCCGTGGAGTGGATGGCGATCGCGGACAAATGGTTGGCGACCATGTCGTGCAGCTCGCGGGCCATCCGGGCCCGCTCGGCGACGACCGCCTGCGTGCGGTCCATCTCGGCGAGCAGCGCGGTCTGTTCGGCACGCAGCCGCGCGGACTCGGCGGCCTCCCGGTGGTTGCGTACGAGGACGCCGGTGGCCGCGGGCGCGAACGACACGAGGCCGGTCACGACCCCGATCAGGAGCGCCTCCGGCCTGCGGAACCAGGCCAGGAACCCCAGGGTCACCGCGATGGTGATCAGGGCCGTGGTCACCGGGATGCGGCGGGCGGCGGCCGGGGTGCCGTACAGGACGGCCGCGTAGACGAGGTCGGTGAACATCAGCGTCGTCGCGAGGCTGCCCAGCGTGAACTGGTCCGCGATCAGGACCAGGGTGCCGAGGACCAGGGCGGTCTGGGGCGCGGTCCTGCGCAGCAGTTCCAGGCCCGCCATCGCGCAGAGCGGCACCAGCAGCCAGCCGTCGCCGAGGACCCGCCAGCCCTGGCTGTTGGTCAGGCCGAGCGCCCACAGCAGGAGACCGCCGAGCAGGCCGACCGCCGCGATACGGACGTCGTCGCGGTGCGGGCGGGGCAGGGGCAGGGGCATGCCCCCATTGAATACGGCCGGACGGGGGCGGCGCCTGCACCTGGCGGGCGGGCCTGCGCGACCGACGTACATCGAAGGATGCAGTCCCGATTCGTCACCACCGACGACGATCGGCGGCCGTACCGACGGGACGCTGGAAGGAGACCCCAAGCCCGTCCCGAGGAGCCCGCCGTGATCGTCACGCTGATCGTCGCCTGCGAGATCGGCTTCTGGGTGCTGCTCGCCGCGGGACTCGCCCTGCGCTACGTGGCGAGGATGCCGCGCACGAGCGTCGGCGTCCTGCTGTGCGAGCCGCTCCTGGAGGTCGTCCTGTTCGTCGTCACCGCGATGGACCTCAAGAACGGGGCCGAACCGGACTGGAAACACGGCCTCGCCGCCGTCTACATCGGCTTCTCCGTGGGACTCGGCCACTCCACCGTCACGTGGGTGGACGCCCGCGTCGCCCACCGGTTCGCCGGGGGAGCGCCCCCGGTGAAGCCGCCGAGGTACGGGGCCGCGCGCGCCGCCCACGAGTGGCGGACGGCCGCGCGCTGGATCCTCGCCTGCGCCGTCGCGCTCGCCCTGCTCCAGGGCGCCGTCTGGTACGTGGGCGCCGACGGGAACATCGGCTCGCTGCGGATGTGGCAGCAGAAGATGCTCTTCGTGATCGGTCTCAACCTCGTGATCGCGCTGAGCTACACGCTGTTCCCGAAGAAGGCGCCCGCCCTCGACCGCTAGCGCTCGCCGCCCGGGACCCAGAGCACGTCCCCGACCTCCTTGTTCGCCGTGCGCGCCAGGATGAACAGGAGGTCGGAGAGGCGGTTCAGATACGTCGCGGTCAGCGGGTTCATCGACTCGCCGTGCGCCTCGAGCGCCGCCCAGGTGGAGCGCTCGGCCCTGCGGACCACGGTGCACGCCTGGTGCAGCAGCGCCGCACCCGGCGTGCCCCCGGGCAGGATGAAGGACCGGAGCTTCTCCAGCCGCTCGTTGAAGCGGTCGCAGTCCGCCTCCAGCTTGTCGACGTAGAACTGCTCGACGCGCAGCGGCGGGTACTTCGGTTCCTCGACCACGGGCGTCGACAGGTCGGCGCCCACGTCGAAGAGGTCGTTCTGGACCCGGACGAGGACCTGCACGACCTCCTCGACCAGCCCGCCGAGCGCGACCGCAGTGCCGATGACGGCATTGGCCTCGTTGGCGTCGGCGTAGGCGGAGATCCGCAGATCGGTCTTGGCGGTCCGGCTCATGTCGCCGAGGGCGGTCGTGCCCTGGTCGCCGGTCCTGGTGTAGATGCGCGTCAGATTGACCATGGGGTCAGCGTAGTTACGCGGCCGCCCTGCGGAAGCCACGTGTGCCGACCGTCACGGCGAGCGCCGCCGGGGCGAGGGCGACCAGGACCCCGTACGGCATGTGCGCCGTCGCGTAGTGGCCGACGCAGGCGTCGCGCATCGCGTCGACCGCATGGCGGAGCGGCATGAAGTGCGACAGGACGTCGAGCCAGCCGGGCGCGAGTGCCATCGGCAGCATCAGCCCGGACAGGAGCATCGACGGCATCGACACGGCGTTGACGACCGGGCCGAACTCCTGCGGCTTGTCGACCTTCATGGCCACCGTGTACGACATCGAGCCGAGGGCGACGGTCAGGAGCGCGACGCACGTGAACCCGATGAGCACCCCGGCCGGCGGCGCCCGCAGTCCCATCACCAGCGCGGCGAGGACGAGGACGAGGAGTACCGACTGGAGGACGAACAGCTGATGGCCGGACAGATCAACTGGGTCCGCACGACGCTGCTCTCCCGTATCGCCGCCGGGATGATCAAGGCCAGGCCGGCCGGGGAAGTGTCCCGCGAAGCGCTGGGCCTGCTCGACGAGATGGAGGGTCTTCTGGGCGAGCCGGTGCTCAACTACGCCGTAGGCGACGCCTGATGGCCCGTCCGGTGTGATGTCCGTCATTCGAGACGTGACGCGTATTACTTCGCGGCCCCACGACCCCTCACGGACGCTAATGTCCGCCGGAGAGATACGTGAACAGCGGTTAGCTGTCAGTTGCAAGTGGTACGCGGTCAGCGGGTAAGGGGAGTCGCACAGTGGCAGGGAAGCTCGCCGTCATCGGAGCCGGACTCATGGGGTCCGGAATCGCCCAGGTCTCGGCGCAGGCGGGCTGGGACGTCGTCCTGCGCGACGTCACCGACGCCGCCCTGGCCCGTGGCACCGACGGCATCAAGGCCTCGTACGACAAGTTCGTGAGCAAGGGCAAGCTGTCCGCGCAGGACGCGGAGGCCGCGCTCGGGCGCATCACCACGACCACCGACCTGGACGCGGTCGCCGACGCCGACATCGTCGTCGAGGCCGTCTTCGAGAAGCTCGAGGTCAAGCACGAGATCTTCCGGGCGCTCGACAAGATCGTCCGCGAGGACGCGGTGCTCGCGTCGAACACCTCTGCCATCCCCATCACGAAGATCGCGGCCGTCACGGAGCGCCCGGAGCGCGTCGTCGGCGCCCACTTCTTCTCGCCGGTCCCGATGATGCAGCTGTGCGAGCTGGTCCGCGGCTACAAGACGAGCGACGAAACGCTCGCCATCACGCGGGAGTTCGCCGAGTCGGTCGGCAAGACCTGCATCGTCGTCAACCGCGACGTCGCCGGCTTCGTGACCACGCGGCTGATCTCGGCCCTCGTCGTCGAGGCCGCCAAGCTGTACGAGTCGGGCGTCGCCACCGCCGAGGACATCGACATCGCCTGCAAGCTGGGCTTCGGCCACGCCATGGGGCCGCTCGCCACCGCCGACCTCACTGGCGTCGACATCCTGCTGCACGCCACCAGCAACATCTACACCGAGTCCCAGGACGAGAAGTTCGCCCCGCCCGAGTTGATGCGCCGGATGGTTGACGCCGGTGACATCGGGCGCAAGAGCGGGCAGGGGTTCTACAAGCACTGATCCCTCGCCACCCCATGGGTAACCCCACGGGGTGAATTCGGTATCGGTTCGCTTACAGACGGCAACTTCTGCGCCCCCGCGCCAGTCAGTTGCAGTGACATACCCAGATCGCCGTACGACACAGAGACCACTGGAATCACGGCACACAAGCACTCTCGGGGAGCGCATATGTACATCAGGGGCGACCATGCCGAGCTGGTCGTCGGGGGCCGCCTCGACGTCCGCAGCGCGGCGGACGCCCGTACGGTCCTGCACACGGCCCTCGACGACGGCGTCGGCGACCTGGTGCTCGACCTGTCAGAGCTGGACTCGTGGGACGCGACGGGTCTCGGCGTCATCATGGGCGCTCACCGGCGGGCCGGACGCTGCGGCCGCAGGCTCGTGCTGCGGGGTGTGCCGCCCCAGATGCAGCGCCTCCTGGTGGCGACACGACTGCACCGGATCCTCGCCATCGAGGGCGGCATCGGGGTCGAATCACTGCCCAGGGTATGAATCGGGCGTTCCGGTATGCAGCGCCCACAATCCTCACGAGACTGTGACGTCTCGGGCGGCGCGGTACCCCGGCTGTTCGGCGATACTGAGCCAGGTCTAGGGTTCGGTCGCCCGCGGATCGACGCACCCACTCGCGGGCACCGGACCAGAAGCGACAGCGCAGTGTGCACAGGCCGGGAGGGGCATCGGCACACCACGCTTTTGGGGGGCTTTGACCATGGACCCGATGAACCGGGGACCGGAAGACTTCGGGCACGATCCGTACGGCGGGGATCCCTACGACCGCGCGGACCGCGGCCACCACGACGACGAGCGCGACGCCCGGGCGAGCCGCCCGCGCCCGCCCAGGGATCCCCTCACTCCTGACTTCGGCCAGCCCTCACAAGGGCTCGCCCGCACCGTGCAGCTCGTGTCCGGCGACTTCCTGCTCACCGTCAACCCCGTCGACGGCAGCGAGATCGAGCCCTGCCCGCCGGGGGAGCGGCCGGAGCGGCCCGTCAAGTACGCACCGGCGGAACGCGCCGAGATGGCCCGCGCCGCCCGTCCGCCGCTGCCGGCCGGACCCCCGCTGCCCCGGCTGCCGCTCCTGGAGCGCCAGGAGGAGCACGAGCGGCTCGTCCGGCTTCTCGCGCGCGGGCGTTCCGTGCGGCTCACCGGACCCTCGGGCTCCGGGCGCACCGCGCTGCTCGACACCGTCGCCGAGGACTGCGCGGACATCGCGCCCGACGGCGTCGTCCGGCTCTCCGGACACCGTCGCTCGTCGAACGACCTGGTGTACGACCTCTTCGCGGCCGTGTACAACGCGCCGCTGCACCGCCCCGACCGGGCCCTGCTCCTCGAACTCGTCCACGACATCGGTGCCGTCGTCGTCCTCGACGACCTCGAGTTCGGCGGTGCCGCGCTCGACGAGCTCCTCGAAGCGACGCCCGAGTGCGCCTTCCTGGTCGCGGCCACACCCGATGTCGCCGCGCCGTCCGCCGACTCGCACCTCGAAGAGGTCTTCCTCGGCGGCCTCGGCCGCGGCGGCGGCCTCGAACTCCTGGAGCGGTCCGTCGGCCGCGTCCTCACGGACGAGGAGGCGAACTGGGCCGGCGACCTCTGGTTCGAGTCGGAGGGGCTCCCGCTGCGCTTCGTGCAGGCCGGCGCGCTCCTGCGCCAGCGCGACCAGCTGCGCGCCGACCCGAACGCCTTCGACGAGTTCGGCTACTTCGGAGGCCCCGGCGCCCCGCCCGTGGACGCGCCCTTCGACGCCGAGGACGGCCACGACGTGCCGCTGCCCTCGCTCGCCGACGGCGCCGCGCCCGCGGCCCTGCTCGCGTCCCGGCTCAGCGAATCGGCCCGAGCGACCCTGCGGTTCGCCGTCGCGCTCGGCGGCGAGATACCGCACCAGGCCCACCTGCCCGCCCTCGTGGGCGACACCCACGCCGACGCGGCCCTCGCCGAACTCGTCGGCTGCGCCCTCGTCACCCCGGTCGGCGGCCGCTACCGCCTGGCCTCCGGCGTGCAGGAGCAGCTGGCGACCGCGGGATACGCCGACGACACCGACGGCCGGGCGCATACCGCCGCCCAGCACTACGCGTGGTGGGCCGGACATCCCTCGGTCGGGCCCGAGCGGGTCGCGGCCGAGGCCGACGCGCTGCTCGCCGCGCTGACCGTACTCGTCCCCGTCACGACGCCGGCCGGTCCGGACGAGGAGGGCAGCGTCGCGGTGCTGCTCGCCCGTACCGCCGCGCCCGCGTTCGCCGCCGGGCTCAGCTGGACCGTGTGGGAACGATGCCTGCGGGCCGGCCAGGAGGTCGCGCGGCTCTCCGGCGAAGTGGCCGAAGAAGCCTATTTCCACCACGAGTTGGGCATCCTCGCGCTGCTCGGCGGGCAGCTCGACCGGGCCCGTGCCGAGCTGGAGGCCTCCATCGCCCTGCGCGGCGCGCTGGCCGACAAGCGGGGCACCATCGCGGGCCGCCGCGCCCTCGCCCTGGTCGCGGACCGCTCCGGCGGCGCGCTCCCCGGCGGGCGTACGGCGGCGGGCGAAGAGGTCCCCGCCGCGCGCTACGAGGAATCGGCGTCGCCCCCCGGCGGGGTGCCGGCCGCGTTCGCGCCGCCCGCGCCGCCGCTCCCGGAGCCCGACACGCTGGTTTCCCGGCAGGCCGGGCCCGGTACCGGTACCAAGCCCGGCGGGGCCCGTCGTGCCGTCCTCACCGGCACGCGGCGCAACCTCGTGGCCGCGGGCGCCGGAGCCCTCCTCGCGGCGGTCCTCGGCACCGTCGTGACGCTCGGTGCCACGTCGAACAACGACACCCCGTCCGACAGCGTCAACGTGAACCCGTCGGCCTCGCAGGGCGAGGACGGCGGCGGCATCGGCGCCGACGAGGCGGACCAGGGCGGTGACGACGCGGGCTCCACCCAGCGGCCCGCCGACCCGGGCAAGGACGGCATCCCGAACACGTCGGACGACCCGACGCCCAGCACCGGGCCGTCGTCCGAGAGCGGCAAGCCGTCGGACAAGCCGAGCGACAAGCCCTCCGGCAAGCCGTCGGACAAGCCGACCACGTCGAAGTCGCCGTCCACCAAGCCGCCCACCTCCAAGCCTCCGACGTCGAAGCCGCCGACGTCCAAGCCCCCGACGAGCTCCCCGCCGCCGTCGTCGCCCGAGTCGCCGTCCACCACGCCGTCGACCCCGGGCACATCGGATTCGGCCAGTGGTCCGGCGCCGAGCGGCAGCTCCGCGATGAGCAGCCCGGCGGACAGCGCGCCGGGTTCGCCCGGCGGGCCGGGCGCCTCGGCGACGATCTGACGGCCGTACGTACGCAGCACATGACTGAGGGCCGGGTTCCTGTGAACCCGGCCCTCAGTCATGCCTGACGGTCAGAACAGGCGGAGCTTGTCGTCCTCGATGCCGCGCAGGGCGTCGTAGTCCAGGACCGTGCAGCCGATGCCGCGGTCCGTGGCCAGGACGCGGGCCTGCGGCTTGATCTCCTGGGCGGCGAAGATGCCGCGCACCGGGGCGAGGTGCGGGTCGCGGTTCAACAGCTCGAGATAGCGCGTGAGTTGCTCCACGCCGTCGATCTCGCCGCGCCGCTTGATCTCGATGGCCACGGTCGCGCCGTCACCGTCCCGGCACAGGATGTCGACGGGCCCGATCGCCGTCGGGTACTCGCGGCGGATGAGCGTGTAGCCCTCGCCGAGCGTGTCGATCCTGTCGGCGAGGAGCTCCTGGAGGTGCGCTTCCACGCCGTCCTTGATGAGGCCCGGGTCCACACCCAGTTCGTGCGAGGAGTCGTGGAGGACTTCCTCCATCGTGATGATGAGTTTCTCGCCCGCCTTGTTGATGACGGTCCAGGTGCCGCTGTCGTCGCCCGTGCCCTCCTTCAGGGTGCAGGGCGGGGACATCCAGTTGAGGGGTTTGTAGGCCCTGTCGTCCGCGTGGATCGAGACGCTGCCGTCCGCCTTCACGAGGATCAGGCGGGGAGCCGACGGGAGATGGGCTGTGAGCCTGCCCGCGTAGTCCACGGAGCAGCGGGCGATGACGAGACGCATGGTCGGCAACGCTACTCGACGACCAGTGGTCCACGCGATTCGCCCTGGAACTGACGGGTTCGTTATTGGCCGGTTGTGGACCGACTGTGCCTGCGATCCCCTGTTGCGGGCCCCGCACGTTGCTTACCGTATAAGCGGGAGGTCGCGACGCCTGTACGCAGCGTGTTCGTGGTCGTACGTCGTCGCGCGCTCCTTACCTGCCCGTCAGCCCCCGCTCCCCGCGGGGGTGCGAGAGGAGAACCCATGTCGCTCGACGTCTCACCGGCACTGTTGGAACAGGCCGAGCGAGGCGAGGTCGACGAAGCTGACTTCGTCGACTGCGTCCGGACCTCCCTGCCTTACGCATGGGAGATGATCAGCTCCCTGGTGGCCCAGCTGAAGGTCGATGGCGGAGACTTCGCCGACAACCAGACGCCTCCGCCGGACGAGCAGGCACGTGGGCAGCTGCTGCGTGCGCTCGCGAGTGACGCGATTCGTGGCGCGCTGCAGCGGCACTTCGGTGTACGGCTGGCCTTCCAGAACTGTCACCGTCTGGCGGTGTTCCCACAGGACCCGTCGGTGGACGGCACGCTGGCCCGCTTCACCTCGGCCCGCAACCAGCTGTTGAACCAGTCCCCTGAACTCAGGGATTGCTGACAGCCGCTTGAGGGCGAAATCGGATGGTCTGCCGCTCCGTACGCGGGAGGTGCACAAGTACGGGGCGGCGGACTACGGGCCGCACGGCAGTGACGCGTCTCAGCGCAGCTGGGGGAGTACCTCGGCGCCCAGCCTGCGCACGTTCTCCTCGGTGGCCGCGAGATCTCCGGAGCCCTCGACGAGCAGCGCGAACCGCGTGATGCCCGTGCGCGCCGAGGTCGCCGCGAGCCGGTCCGCGCACTGCTCGGGAGTCCCCACCGGGTGCAGCCCGCACAGCAGTTCCGTGTACGCGACCGGGTCCCGCATGGACCGCGTGCGGCCGTCCACCGTCACATGGGCGTCGAGCCCCTGTTTCAGCCAGCCGGGCATCGCTTTGAGGAGCGTCTCCCGCGCCTGCGCCCCGCGGTCGCCGATCTGGGCCACTCCGGCCGAGACGTGCGCCGCGGCGCGGATCTCCTCCGGGCTGTGGCCGGCGGCCCGCGCGTGCGTGCGCCACAGGGAGACCATCTCGGCCTTCTCCTCGTCCCCGGCGTGCATGCCGAGCAGCATCGGAAGGCCGCGCTCCGCCGCTAGGCGCACGCTCTTCGGTGAGGTGCAGGCGACCACCACCTCGGGACCGTCGGGGGAGTTCAGCGCCTCGTCGGGGCGCGGGACCACGGCGACCTCGCGGAAGCCGAACCGTTCCCCCTCGGCCTCGACACGGGGCTCGCGCAGCCAGCGCAGCAGCAGGTCCAGGGACTCCGGGAACCCCTCCTCGTACGCCTCGATGCCCGAGCCGAAGACCTCCAGGTCCACCCAGGGGCCGCCGCGGCCGACGCCGAGCGAGAAGCGACCGCCGGAGGTCAGGTGCAGCAGCGCCGCCTGCTCGCCGAGGGCAACCGGGTGGGCGGTCGGCAGCACGCTGACCGCCGTGCCGACGCGGATGCGCCGGGTGCGGCCGAGCAGTAACGCGGCGAGCGTCACCGCGGACGGACAGGTGCCGTACGGCACGAAGTGGTGCTCCGCCAGCCAGACCGAGTCGAGCCCGGCCTCCTCGGCCACCTCGGCGGACCGCACCGCCCGGTGCAGCGCCTCCCCCTGTCCCTGGCCGGGGAACTGGGCCGCCAGTACAAAAGTTCCTACGCGCATCGCACTCCTGCCTTTCTTGGCACCGACGCGGCACTCCCCCTACCGGCATTAACGGCTGACAAGTGCCAAGGGCACGGCTTGCCATGGAGATTGGCAGATTTTCCGGAGAACTCATGGGTGTGACTGTGTGCGGGTACCCGGGAGGCGTCCGCGTACGCTGGACGTGAGCCCCAGTCCCTGTGCAGGCACCTGTACAAGTCCTAGAGGAGAGCCGGTGTCCCCGCGCCGAAACCAGACGTCGCCCCGTCGCGGCGGCCGACCGTCCAGCAAGACACCGGACGAGGAGCAGGGCAGCCGCTACGGCGGATTCGAGCGTACCGAGAGGTGGCAGGACGAGGAGTGGAGCGTGCGCCAGGTCGCGGGCGCGAGCGCAGCCGGCAAGACGTACCGGTGCCCCGGCTGCGACCAGGAGATCCCCTCCGGGGTCGCGCACGTGGTGGCCTGGCCCGAGCACTCGGGCGTCGACGAGCGCCGGCACTGGCACAAGGCCTGCTGGAACGCGAAGGACCGCCGCACCACACGGGTGCAGCGGTCCAGGAACGCGCCTCGCTACTAAGGGACTTGACAAGCTCCCGGGGCTGAAAGCTCTACACGTCGCGCCGCTCGAGCAGCGCGAACGCGCCGACCACGGCCGCGGCCGTGACGCCGACGAGCAGCCACACCTGGGACCCGCCCGTGCTCCCGTCGTCAGCGCCGAAGATCTTGGCGAGGGCGTTGATGGCGTTGTACTCCTGCATCTTCTCGCCGAGCGTCCGCGTGCTTCGCGAGATCATCAGGAAGACCGGCAGGATCGACGGCAGCAGCACGATGCCGAGCATCGCGGTGATCGCGCCCGCCGAATGCCGCAGCATGGAGCCCACGGCGAGGCCGAGGACGCCGAGCAGGGACACGTAGAGCCCGCCCTTGAGGACCGTGCCGCCCCAGCTCAGGTCGGCCGCCTCGGGGCCGCTGTGCATCGACGACGTGAGCAGGCCCACCAGCAGGATGGAGCCCGCGGAGACGACGAACGCGACCGCGAAGAACACCAGGATCTTGGCGGCGAACACCCGGTAGCGCTGCGGCGACGCGGTGAACGTCGTGCGGATCATGCCGGTGCCGTACTCCGACGACGTCACGAGGACGCCCAGCGTGATCAGGCAGATCTGGCCGAGCAGCAGGCCGATGAAGGCCGGGAACGTGAAGGGCAGGTCCTGGTAGGTGAGGTCCTCGGTCTGCGCGGAGACGAACAGGCCGCCGCCGAGGACCAGGAACAGGAAGATGCCGAGCGTCCAGAGCGTGGAGCGCACGGACTTGATCTTCGTCCACTCCGAGGCGAGCGCGTGCCCCAGGTGCGTGCGCGTGACCGGGATGGGCGAGGTGTACGAAGTGCCGGGCGCGCCCTGCCAGTTGGGCGCACTCTGCTGGGCGTAGGCCTGCGGAGCCGGCTGCGGGGGCGGCGTCGTCATCGGGGGTCCTCGGGCTTGTTCAGGTCGGCGGGGGCGGGGGCAGGGGCAGGGGCTGCGGGTGCCGCGGGCGCGGCCGGCGGCTGCTGCGGCGCGGCGTACGGGTTCGGCACGCCGGGTGCGGCCTGCGGCGGGCCGAACGGCTGACCGCCCTGCTGGGGCGGCGGCGGCGCGTACCAGTCCGGCTGGCCCTGGCCGGGCGCGGGGAACTGCTGCTGCGGCATCGCGCCCGGCGGGAGCTGCTGCTGAAGACCGGCACGCTGGTCGACGGTCGAGCGGTAGTCGACGGCGCCCTGCGTCATCCGCATGTACGCCTCCTCCAGCGAGGCCTGGTGCGGCGAGAGCTCCCACAGCCGTACGTCGGCGCCGTGCGCCAGGTCGCTGATGCGGGGCAGCGGCAGGCCCATGACGCGCAGCGCGCCGTCCTGCTCGGGCAGCACCTGGCCGCCCGCCTCGGTCAGCGCGGCCGTCAGCTTCTCGCGCTGCTGCGGCTCCGTCTCCGGCGTGCGCACCCGCGCGAAGTCGGCCGAGTTGTGCGAGATGAAGTCCCGCACGCTCATGTCGGCGAGGAGCTGCCCGCGGCCGATGACGATCAGATGCTCGGCGGTCAGCGCCATCTCGCTCATCAGGTGCGAGGAGACGAAGACGGTGCGGCCCTCGGCTGCCAGCGACTTCATCAGGTTCCTGACCCAGAGGATGCCCTCCGGGTCGAGGCCGTTGACCGGCTCGTCGAAGAGGAGCACCTGCGGGTCGCCGAGCAGCGCGGCCGCGATGCCGAGGCGCTGGCCCATGCCGAGCGAGAAGCCCTTGGAGCGCTTCTTCGCCACGTCCTGGAGGCCGACGACGCCGAGCACCTCGTCCACGCGGCGGGCCGGGATGCCGGACAGCTGCGCGAGGCAGAGCAGGTGGTTACGGGCGTGCCGGCCGCCGTGCACCGCCTTGGCGTCGAGCAGGGCGCCGACCTGGCGCGGGGCGTTGGGGAGCTTGCGGTACGGGTAGCCGCCGATGGTCACCTGGCCTGTCGTCGGCTGGTCGAGACCGAGGATCATGCGCATGGTCGTCGACTTGCCGGACCCGTTCGGACCCAGGAAGCCGGTCACCGTACCCGGCCGGACCTGGAAGGAAAGGTTGTACACGGCTGTCTTGGCGCCGTAGCGCTTCGTCAGGCCGACTGCCTCGATCATTCTCCGCACCCATCGAAAGGTTCAGGACATCGGGGCACACGCCCCCGTAAGGGTTAGGAGGATATCGGGGCGCTGACGGTTCCGGCCAAGACGAGGCAAAGCCCCTGGAGCTGCCCGGAACCCCTACGCGTCCCGCTTCTTGAGGAGCACATATCCGAAGAACAGGGCCAGGATCACCCAGATCACCATGATGCCCAGGCCGCCCCACGGGCCGTACGGGGTGTCGTCGTCGATCGGCGTCACCACCTGCATGATCTTGCTGCCGGCCTGGTCCGGCAGGAACCGGCCGATCTTCTTCGTCGCCGAGACGTTGCCCAGGATGTTCGAGATCAGGAAGAAGAACGGCATCAGGATGCCGAGCGACAGCATCGGGCTGCGCAGCATCGACGCGACACCCATCGAGAACATGGCGATGAGCGTCATGTAGAGGCCGCCGCCGATGACCGCGCGCAGGACGCCCGGGTCACCGATCTGCGCCCGGTGCACGCCGAGGACCGCCTGCCCGAGGAAGAACGCGATGAAGCTCGTGGCGAGGCCCACGACGAACGCCAGGACGGTGGCCACGGCGACCTTGCCGAACAGGAACGTGCCGCGCTGGGGGACCGCGGCGAGCGAGGTGCGGATCATCCCGGTGCTGTACTCGTTCGAGACGACGAGGACACCGAAGACGATCATCGCGAGCTGACCGAGACTCATCCCGGCGAAGCTGATGAACGTGGGGTCGAAGGACAGCCGGTCCCTCACATTCATGTTCTTGAACTCGTTCCTGGACAGGATCGAGATCAGCACGCCGAGCGCGATCGTCAGGACCGCCGCGAGGCCGAGCGTCCACACCGTCGAAGCGACGGACCTGATCTTGGTCCACTCGGACCGGAGAACCTGGGTCGTGGCCATGGATCAGGCTCCCTTGTTCTTCGTACGGTCCCAGCCCTCGCCCCAGCCCTGCTGTTGTGGCGGTGGCGGCAGCCGGACCGGCGGCGGCACCCCGGGTTCGTCGGTGTGCGCGTGGTACTCCACCGACTCCGCGGTGAGCTGCATGAACGCCTCCTCGAGCGAGGCCTGCTGAGGGCTCAGCTCATGCAGGACGAGATGGTGGGCGGCCGCGAGGTCACCGAGCTGCTCGGGGCTGCCGCCGTCCACCTCGAGCGTGCCGTTGCCCGCCTCGACGACCGTGATCCCGGCCTCGTGCAGCACATCGAGGAGCCGCTCCTGCTGCGGCGAGCGCAGACGTACGTACGAGCGGGAGTTCTGCTGGATGAAGTCGGACATCGAGGTGTCGGCGAGGAGATGGCCCTGGCCGATGACGACGAGATGGTCCGCGGTCAGCGCCATCTCGCTCATCAGGTGCGAGGAGACGAAGACGGTACGGCCCTGCCCCGCGAGGGACTTCATCAGATTGCGGATCCAATGGATGCCCTCGGGGTCGAGCCCGTTGACCGGCTCGTCGAACATCAGGATCCGCGGGTCGCCGAGGAGGGCGCCCGCGATGCCGAGGCGCTGGCCCATGCCCAGCGAGAACCCCTTCGCCTTCTTCCTGGCGACGGGTGTCAGACCCACCGTGTCGAGGACCTCGACGACGCGGGTGCGCGGGATGCCGTTGCTCTGCGCCAGGCACAGCAGGTGGTTGTAGGCGCTGCGGCCGCCGTGCATGGCCTTCGCGTCGAGGAGCGCGCCGATGTACCGCAGCGGGTCCTTCAGCTGCGCGTAGTGCTTCCCGTCGATGCGCACATCGCCGGCTGACGGGTTGTCGAGCCCGAGCATCATCCGCATCGTCGTGGACTTGCCCGCGCCGTTGGGGCCGAGGAACCCCGTGACGATGCCCGGTCTGACGGTGAAAGTGAGGTTGTTGACGGCCAGCTTATCGCCGTAGTGCTTGGTCAGCCCCTCGAGCTCGATCATGCGGCAACGCTAGAACGGGACAAAGCCCCCTGCCACTGGAGCGGCAAGGGGCTTCGGCGTCCGACTGCGGTTGCTCAGCGGGTCTGCTGGGCGGGAACCCCACGCGAGATCGGCTCGTCCTCCGCGGGTGCACCCGCGGCGGCGACGGCCGCACCGGTGAGCGTCGCCAGCATCTCGCGCACGTTGGTGAGCTGCGCGTTGATGGAGTCGCGGCGGTTCGTCAGCGCGGCGAGCTCGCGCTCCGATTCCGAGCGGATCCGGTCGGCCTTGGCGTTCGCGTCGGCGACGATGTCCTCGGCCTGACGCTGCGCGGTCTCCACCGTCTGACGGGCGCGGCGCTCGGCGTCGGTGCGCAGCTTCTCGGCCTCCAGGCGGAGCTGCTCCGCGCGGTGCTCGATCTCCGCGAGGCGCTTCTCGGCCTTCGCCTGACGCGAGGCCAGGTCGCGCTCGGACTGGTCGCGGCGCTTCGCCAGGTTCGTCTCGAAGTCCGCGGCGGCCTGGGCGGCCTTGGCGCGGGTCTCCTCGAAGAGGGCGTCCGCCTCCTCACGCTTCGACTGAGCGTCCTTCTGGGCCTCGGCGCGCAGCGTGCCCGCTTCGCTCTTGGCCTTCTCGACGATCCGGACGCCCTCGTCCTCGGCCTTGGACTTGCGCTCCGCAGCGAACGATTCTGCGTCGTTGCGCACCTGCTGGGCCGCCGACTCGGCGAGCTCGCGGTGCTGCTCGGCGGCGCGCCGGGCCTCCTCGCGCAGGTCCTTCGCCTCCTCCTCGGCGAGGCGGAGGATCTTCTCGACGCGCGCGCCGAGACCGGCGTACGACGGTTCGGCGTCGTTCACCTGCGCCTGGGCGTTCTGCGTCTCGAGGTGGAGCTCCTCGATGCGCTTTTCCAGAGCAGTGATACGAGCGAGAGCGCTGTCACGGTCGGAGACGAGCTTGGAAATGCGTTCGTCCACCTGAGCGCGGTCGTACCCACGCCGCACAAGCTCGAAGCCGTAGGGGGAAGTGTCGCTCATGGGGTTCCTGTCGAATGAGACCGGTGAGGTGATAGGGGGAATCCTAGGGGTCAAAGCGGCGTGTCATCGAGCAGATGCCCGTTTGATCTGGAGAATGACACCCCTTTTGAGTGGCTAACCGCAGGATGGCTTGCCAGCGGCAGCGCCGAAGGTCCTTTCCAAGCACGCCCGTTGCTGTTCTGGCTACCCTTCCGACCCCTTGCCACCCGATCGGGTAGCCCCGGCTGCGGCTCCCGCCTTGACGGCACCCTCCTTGGTCCCGCCGCCGGCGGACGGGGCCTCGAAGGACTCCAACGCCTCCAGGACGTCCTGGACGCGGGAGATCTCGGCGTTGATGTCCTCGCGGCGGCGGACCAGGACCTCCAGCTCGCGCTTGCCCTCGGTGACCGTGCGCTCCGCCTCCGCCTGCGCCTCGGACAGGACGCGCTCGGCCTCGCGGGTCAGCTCGGTCTTCTTCGCCCCGGCCTCCTTGAGTAGACCCTCGGCCTTCTTCACGGCGGCGATCCGGACCTTGCTCGCCTCCGAACCCGCCTCCGCGACCATCTCCTTGGCCTTCGCCTGCGCCTCGGTGAGCTGCTCCTCGGCGGCCTTCACCAGCGCGTCGCACCGCTCGCCGGCCGTCTTCATGGCCTCGGCGGACTCGCGCCGCGCCCGCTCGTGCAGTTCGTCGATCTCGCCGGTGACGCGCTCGCGCAGTTCCTCGGCGCGCTCCCTGATCGCCGTCGCGTCGCGGCGCGCGCCGACGAGCAACTCGTCCGCGTCCGTACGGGACTTCTCCACCAGGGAGTTGCCCTCGACGGTCGCCTCGGAGACCAGCCGGTCGGCCTCCTTGCGGGCCGCGCCGACCATCATGTCGGCCTGCGACTCGGCGTCCGCGGTCGCCTTCAGCGCGGCCTGCTGCGCCTCGGACGTCAGCTTCTCGGCCTCCGCGCTCGCCTCCGTGATGAGCTTGTCGACCTGCTCGGCGGCCTCCGAGCGGCGCTTGTTGGCGTCCTTGCGGGTCTCGTCGAGGGTCCGCTCGGCCTCGGCGCGCGCCGAGGACGTGAGCCGCTCGGCCTCCTGAGCCGCCTCCGTCTTGACGCGCTCCGACTCGCTGCGGATCCGCTCGGCGTGCTGCTGCGCGGACCCGACGGTCTCGGCCGCCTCGGCGCGCAGCCGCTCGGCGTCCCCGGCCGCGTCCGCGATGAGCTGCTCGGCCCTGGCGACCGACTCGGCGCGCACCCGCTCGGCCTCGGTGAGGGTCTCGTTCGTGAGCTGATCGGCCGCGGTGGTGGACTCCGCGTGCAGCCTGGCGGCCTCGGCCGTGGCGTTGCCGACGAGCTGCTCGGCGCGGGCGACGGACTCCGAACGGACGCGCTCCGCCTCGGCGTTGGTCTCGTTCGTGAGGCGCTCGGCGGCCTCCGTGGCGTCGCCGACGCGCTTCTCGGCCGCGGCCGTCGACTCGGCGCGGACGCGCTCCGCCTCGGTGTTCGTCTCGTGGGTGAGGCGCTCGGCCTCGCTCGTGGCCTCCGTGATGAGGGTGTCCGCCTGCGTGGCGGCGTCCGAACGGATCCGGTTGGCGTCCTCGCGGGCGTCGGCCCGGGCGCGGGACGCGTCCTGCTCGGCCGACGCGAGCCGCTCGGAGACCTCCGTGCGAACCCGCTGGGCGTGCTCCGACGCCTCGGACCGCATCCGCTCCGACTCGGTGATCGCCTCCGAAACCGTGCGCTCCGCAAGGGACTTGGCGGCCTCCGACTCGGCGGCGGCCTCGCCGCGCACGCGGTTGGCGTCGTCGGTGGCGCGCTCGCGCTCCATGTACGCGTCGGCGCGGACCCGGTCGGCCTCCTCCTGCGCCTCGTGCCTGGTGCGCTCGGCCGCGTGCTCCGCGGCGCTGCGCAGGCCCGCGATCTCCTCCTGCGCCTGCTCCTGGAGCCCGGACACGGAGTCGCGCACCTGCTGCGCGGTCTGCTCGGCGGCGCCGACCATCTCGGTGGAGCGCCGGTCGGCCTCCTCCACGAGACGTACGGCCTCTGCCTGCGCCTCCTCGACACGGGCACGGGCGACCGCGAGGAGTTCCTCGCTCTGCTCGCGGGCCCGCTCGCGCTCCTGGTCGGCCTCCTGGCGCGCGGAACCGAGAGTCTCCTCGGCCTCGCGGCGGCGCCTGGCGGCCTCCTCCTGGGCGGCGGACAGCGCCTCCGCGGCCTCCGCGGCGACCCGCTCGGCCGCGGCCGCGGCCTCCGCGCGCACCCGGTCCGCGCTCTCCTGCGCCTCCGACTTGAGCCGCTCGGCCTCGGCCGCGGCCTCGGACCGCAGCCGTACGGCGACGTTCTCCGCCTCGGCGCGGGTCCCGGACGCGTCCGACGCGGCCTCGGTGCGCAGCCGGTCGGCCTCCGTCTCGGCCTGCGCCTGGAGCGTACGGATCCGCTCGGCGGCCTCGGCGCGCAGCCGCTCCGTCTCGTCCGCGGTCTCGCGGCGGATGCGCTCCGATTCGGCCCGCGCGTCGGTGAGTGCGGTCTCGGACGCCGTCAGGCGCTGCTCGGCCTCGGTGTGCAGCCGGGTCAGCTCGTCGGCGGCCTCCGCCTGCCGGGCCGCGACCGCGCGCTCGGTGTCCTCGCGCAGCTCCTGCGCGGCCCGCTCGGCCTCCGCCTTGGTGGCCTCGGCCTGCTCGCCGGCCTCCTCGCGGTGCCGCTCGGCCTCGGCGCGGGTGCGCTCCAGGGTCTCCTCGGCCTGCTTGCGCAGGTTCGTGGCGCGCTCGATGGCCTCGGTGCGGACCCGCTCGCTCTCGGTCTGCGCGCCGGCCCGCAGCTCGTCCGCGTCCGCCTTCGCCTTGCCGAGCAGCTCCTCGGCGGTCCTGGCCGCCTCCTCGATCTGCTGGACGGCCTCGCGGCGGGCCTCGCTGCGGATCCGCTCGCCCTCGTCGACCGCCTCGGCCCGCAGCTGCTCGGCCTCGCCGCGCAGCCGGCGGGCCTCCTCCTGGAGCTCGACGGTCTTGGCGCGGTAGTCCTTGGTGTCGTCCTTCGCTGCGCCCTTGAGCTGCTCGGCGATGTCGTGCGCCTCGCCGCGCAGCCGGTCCGCCTCGGCCTCGGCCTCGCTGCGCAGCCGCTCGGCCTCCTCGGAGGCGGCCTTCATGGTGGCCTTGGCGTCCTCGGACGCCTTGTTGAGCACCTCTTCGGCCGTACGGGCGGCCTTGGCGAGCTGGGAGGCGGTCTCCTCGGCCGTGACGTTGCGTGCCTTCTCGCCCGCCTCGGCGAGGATCTTCTCCGCCTGCTCCTTGGCGTCGGTGACGACCTGCTCGGCCTCCGACTTGGTGGACTCGGCCTCCTTGGTGGCCTCCGAGACGAGCCGGGCGACCTGCTCCTTGGCGGTGCGCGTGCGCTGCTCGTTCGCCGACTCGGCGTTCGCGAGCTGCTTGGCCGCGGCGTCCTTCGCCTCGGTGAGGACCTTGTCCGCCGACGCGCGCGCCTCGCGCAGCGCCGTGTCGGCCTCGGACAGGCGCTGCTCGGCGGCGCGGCTCAGCTCGGCGGACTGACGGCGGGCCGTGTCCGACTCGGTGGCCGTGGACGAGCGCAGCTGCTCGGCGTGGTCGGTGGCTTCCTGCGCCTGCGTCGACGCGGCGTTCAGGAGGCGCTCGGCGTCGGTGCGGGCGCGGCGCAGCAGGGCCTCGGCCTCGGCGCGGGCGGTCTCGGCCTCCGACGTCAGGCGCTGGCGGGCCTCGGTGGCGACCCGCTCGGCCTCGGCGCGGGCGGCGGCGAGCGCCTGGTCGGCCTCGGCACGGGACTCGTCGACGAGCCGGCGGGCCTGCTGCTCGCTGCGGGAGCGCAGCTGCTCGGCCCACGCCACGTTCTCGTTGACGTGTGCCTCTACGGTCTGGCGGCGCTCGGCCAGCTCCTGGTCGAGCTGCTGGCGGCGCGAGACGGCCTCGGCGTGCAGCTCGGACTGGAGCCGGGACTGCTGCTCGGCGTGCTCCTGGAGGATGCGCTGCGTCTGGGCGCGGGCGTCGCGCAGCTCGCGCTCGGCGTCGGCGCGCAGCTGGTCTGCCTGGATCTGCGCGTTACGCAGCAGCTGCTCGGCCTGGTAGCCGATGTCCCCGCCGTCGTAGGCAGGACGGGACGCGAGGTTGCGGCGCGCCTCGTGCAGCTTGGCGCGCAACACCTCGACCTGGTAGCCCAGGTCCTCGGCGTGCTGGACCGCCTTCTCCCGCTCGGTCTTCAGCCGGTCCATCTCGGCCTCGAACCGCGAGAGATGGTCGGTCTCAGCCGGCCGCCGGCTGTCCTGGCTCTCGTAGCCCCGCACTGCGCGGTCCCATCCGTCCCCTGGTCGCAAGTCTCTCCAAACGAGCACCGTCCATCCGCCGAACGGGGCCCCCGGGGAATGGTGTCAGATCAACGGCGGAGCATGGGCTGCTGCCCCGTCGCTCGCCCCCCGAAACCCGGACCCCGGCCCGCGGCCGTCCGTGTGACGGACGGCCGCCCCCAACCCTACCGGCCCAGATATACGGAGGTCAGTGCTCAGGTGACTCAACCGGTGCGGAAGTGACGAGTTCGGTCAGTACGCCGTGGCAGTCCTTGGGGTGCAGGAAGGTGATGCGCGACCCCATCGAACCGATGCGCGGCTCGTCGTACAGGACGCGTACGCCCTTGCCCCTGATGTCCGCGGAGTCGGCGTCGACGTCCGCCGTGCCGAAGGCGATGTGGTGGACGCCCTCACCGTTCTTGGCCAGCCACTTCCCGACCGCGGAGTCCTCCCGGGTGGGTTCGAGGAGCTGGAGGTAGGAGGCCCCGCCGTCACTCGTCTCATTGATCTTGAGCATGGCCTCACGCACGCCCTGCTCCTCGTTCACCTCGGAGTGGAACACTTCGAAGCCGTAGGTAGCGCGGTAGAACTCAACGGTCTTGTCGAGGTCGAAACAGGCGATTCCGATGTGGTCGATTCGCGTCAGCATGCTGTAAGTGCAGCGCGGTCGGAGGTGGTTACGCAACGTGCGCGCGATCACACCGTTCGGCCGGTGACGTGGGGGGTACTGCTCAGTACATTCGAGTAAACCCTCGTTCACTCCTCATCTCCAAGGGGCCGTGCCTCATGTCTGGAACGACCGGTACCACCTCAGTGATCGTCGCGGGCGCCCGTACGCCCATGGGCCGGCTCCTCGGCTCGCTGAAGTCCTTCTCCGGAGCCGACCTCGGAGGGGTCGCCATCAAGGCGGCGCTCGACCGGGCCGGGATCGGCGGAGATCAGGTGCAGTACGTGATCATGGGCCAGGTGCTCCAGGCGGGGGCAGGGCAGATCCCCGCGCGCCAGGCGGCCGTCAAGGCCGGCATCCCCATGAACGTGCCGGCGCTGACCATCAACAAGGTGTGTCTCTCGGGCCTCGACGCCATCGCGCTCGCCGACCAGCTGATCCGCGCCGGCGAGTTCGACGTCGTCGTCGCGGGCGGCCAGGAGTCCATGACGAACGCGCCCCACCTGCTCCCCAAGTCCCGTGAGGGCTACAAGTACGGTGCCGTCGAGATGCTCGACGCGATGGCGTACGACGGCCTGACCGACTCCTTCGAGAACATCCCGATGGGTGAGTCGACGGAGAAGCACAACACCCGCCTCGGCATCAAGCGCCCCGAGCAGGACGAGATCGCCGCCCAGTCGCACCAGCGCGCCGCCGCCGCCCAGAAGAACGGCCTCTTCGAGGCGGAGATCACCCCCGTCGAGATCCCGCAGCGCAAGGGCGACCCGGTCCTGTTCAGCAAGGACGAGGGCATCCGCGCCGAGACGACCGCCGAGTCGCTCGGCAAGCTGCGGCCCGCGTTCGCCAAGGACGGCACGATCACGGCCGGCACCTCCTCGCAGATCTCCGACGGCGCCGCCGCGGTCGTCGTCATGAGCAAGGCGAAGGCGCAGGAGCTCGGCCTGGAGTGGATCGCGGAGATCGGCGCCCACGGGAACGTGGCGGGCCCCGACAACTCGCTCCAGTCGCAGCCGTCGAACGCCATCCGGCACGCCCTCAAGAAGGAGGGCCTGGGCGTCGAGGACCTCGACCTCGTCGAGATCAACGAGGCCTTCGCGGCCGTCGCCGTGCAGTCAATGAAGGACCTTGGCGTGTCCTCGGAAAAGGTGAACGTCAACGGAGGTGCGATCGCCCTCGGTCACCCGATCGGGATGTCCGGCGCCCGTGTCGTCCTGCACCTCGCGCTCGAGCTGAAGCGGCGCGGCGGCGGCGTCGGCGCGGCCGCGCTGTGCGGCGGCGGTGGCCAGGGTGACGCGCTGATCGTGCGCGTACCCAAGGCGTAACCCTTACGCCGGCACGTATGCCGGTACGCATGTCGGCACGTATGTCGGACGAAACCGAGTGAACGGAGCTGTGATGCAGGACGTCTCCACCCTGGTGGCCCAGGCCAGGGAAGGCCGGCCCAGGGCCGTGGCCCGGCTGATCTCCCTGGTGGAGGGGGCGTCCCCGCAGCTGCGCGAGGTGATGGCGGCGCTGGCCCCGCTCGCGGGGCACGCGTACGTCGTCGGGCTGACCGGGTCGCCGGGCGTGGGCAAGTCCACGTCCACGTCCGCCCTGGTCAGCGCCTACCGGCGGGCCGGGAAGCGGGTCGGTGTGCTCGCCGTCGACCCGTCGTCGCCGTTCAGCGGCGGCGCCCTGCTCGGTGACCGTGTCCGCATGTCGGAGCACGCGTCCGACCCCGGCGTGTACATCCGTTCCATGGCCACGCGCGGGCACCTGGGCGGGCTCGCGTGGGCCGCGCCGCAGGCGATCCGCGTGCTCGACGCGGCCGGCTGCGACGTCGTCCTCGTGGAGACGGTCGGCGTCGGCCAGTCCGAGGTCGAGATTGCCTCGCAGGCCGACACGTCCGTCGTCCTGCTCGCTCCCGGCATGGGCGACGGGATCCAGGCGGCCAAGGCCGGAATCCTGGAGATCGGCGACGTGTACGTCGTCAACAAGGCCGACCGCGACGGCGCGGACGCGACCGCGCGCGAGCTCAACCACATGCTGGGCCTCGGTGAGTCCCGGGGCGCCGGTGACTGGCGCCCGCCCATCGTCAAGACCGTCGCCGCCCGCGGCGAGGGCATCGACGAGGTCGTCGAGGCGCTCGAGAAGCACCGGGCGTGGATGGAGGAGCACGGTGTCCTCCAGGAGCGCCGCCTCGCCCGCGCCTCCCGTGAGGTCGAGACGATCGCCGTCACGGCCCTGCGCGAGCGCATCGCGGACCTCCACGGCGACCGCCGTCTCAGCTCGCTGGCCGAGCGCATCGTGGCGGGCGAGCTCGACCCGTACCGGGCGGCGGACTCCCTCGTGGAGGGCTTGACGGAGGCCTGAGCGGCCGGTGGGGCGGAACCGTGCCGCGGTTCCGCCCATCGCCGACTCCCGCTGCCCGCTGGTACGTTGGGCGTATGTTCCTTCTCTGCGCGTAGGGCACGACCCGACCGCGACCACCGTCGAACGGTGACGTCGCGGCCCTCGGCGTCCGTGTGCCCTTCGTTCTGAGGAACTCCCACCCATGTCGTACGCAGCGCTCCTGCGCGTTCCCCATGCCCGCAGGACCTTCGGCGCCGCCCTGCTCGGGCGGCTCTCCTACGGGACCGTGTCCCTGTCCCTGATGCTCGCGGTGAAGTCCGCCACCGGCTCGTACACCGTCGCGGGCACGGCCATGGCGCTCTTCGGCGCCGCGAGCGTCTTCCTCTCCCCCCTGAGAGCGCTCCTCATCGACCGGTACGGGCCGCGCCGCGCGCTTCCGCCGATGACGGGGGCGTACGCCGTCCTGCTCGGCGTGCTCGCGGCGCTGACCTGGCGGCCGGGGGGCTCCGGGCTCCTGCTCGGTGTCGCCGCCCTCGCCGCCGGCGCGTGCACTCCGCCCCTCGGCCCGACCATGCGGACCGTGTGGAGCGAACTCGTCGGCCGGCGCGAGGGGTTGCTCCAGCGCGCGTACAGCCTCGACGGGGTGGCCGAGGAGTTGCTGCTCGTGTCCGGCCCGCTCATCGTGGGCGTGGTCGTGCAGTTCGCCCCCGCGGCGTTCGGCGTCGCCCTCAGCGCGGTCCTGGTGGCGGTGGGAACCGCCGCTTTCGTGGCGTCCCCGGCCGTACGGGCCCTCACGGGCCGGGGCGCGGGGCGGCGCGGGCCCTCCGGCAAGACCTCGCCGGTGCGCGGCCTCGCGCAGCCATTGGTCGTCGCCGTGGGGGTCGGTCTCGCCCTCGGCGCCCTCGACCTGCTCGTCCTCGCCTTCGCCGACGCCCGTCAGCACGCCGACGCCGTGGCCTGGGTGATGGCCGCGCTCTCGGCGGGCAGCGCGGTCGGCGGCCTCGCGAATGGCGCCATCACCTGGTCCACCCCCGCCCGCGTCCGGCTGCCGTTCCTCGCCGCGGGGCTCGCCGCCGCGCTGGGGGCGGCGGCGCTCGCGCCGGGCCTGCTGACGCTCGGCGCGGCGGCCGTGACGGCGGGCCTCTTCGTCGCGCCCGCCCTGACGACCGCGTATCTCGTGGCGGACGAGACGGCCGGGCCGGCGTTCCGCACCCAGGCCGGGGCCTGGGTCAACACGGCGGTGAACGCCGGGATCTCGGCCGGCACGGCGGGAGCGGGCCTCCTGGTGGCCCGTCTCCCGCTCGCGGCCTGCTTCGCCGTGGCCGCGGCGGCGCCGGTCGCGGCGGCGGTGTGGGGGGTACGGGGTGTGCGCGGCGCCCGCAGGACGGCGGAAGCCGCGCCCGGGGACGGTGTCCCGGACGCGGCTCAGGAGACGGGCACGACGGCGCGATGAGCCGATCCGCGCCGAGCCGGGCTCGTCGGCGCCGACGTCAGTCGTCGTCGCCGTGGCGGCCGTGGTCGTCGTCGGCGTCGTGACTGCGGCCGTGGTCGCCGTGGTCGTCAACGGTGTCGTGGGTGGCGGTGTTGTCGCGGCCGTGGTCGTCACCGGCGTCGTGGGTGGCGCGTGTGGTGTTGTCGCGGCCGTGGTCGTCACCGGCGTCGGGGGTGGCGCGTGTGGTGTTGTCGCGGCCGTGGTCGTCGCCCGCGTCGTGGGTGGCGCGTGTGGTGTCGTCGCGGCCGTCGTCGCGGGACGAGCGGTCCGGGGTCACCGCGCCGGTCCGGAGGTCGACGCGCCAGTCGGCGTCGGTGCCGTTCGCCGCCGTGGTCTCGGCCTCCCAGGCGTGGGCCGTGCCGTCGTCGTCGAGGTCGATCTCGGTGACCGTCCCCTTCACGGCGGCGGCCCGTGCCGCGTCCTGCGCCGACGTCTGCGCGCCCTTCAGGGCGGCGGTGACGCGGGTCGTGTCGTCGTGGCGCGAGGTGTGCGAGCCGGTGACCTTGCCCGTGGCGGGGTCGACGAGGACGTCGTGCCACGTCGTGCCGTTCAGGACCTCGACCTCCCAGACCACGTGGTCGTTCTCGTCGTCGAGCTCGGCGGAGACCGCCGTGCCGGGCACCGACTTGAGGGCGGCGGCGATGGCGTCCGAGGCCGTCACCTTCGCGGTCTTCAGCTCGGTGACGTGCTCCGCGCGGTTGTCGTCGTGCCCCGTGCCCCGCGACGTGGTCGACGTGCCCGCCGACGTGGTGTCGTCGTCGCCGCCCGAGACCGCGACGGCGGTCGCGGTGCCGCCACCGATCAGGGCCACGGCGGCGATGGTGGCGATCACGATGTTGCGCTTCATGAGGGATCCTCCCCGAGACGATTCCCGGCCCACCGGACATCCGGTGCGCTTCGACGAGGACCACAGTGGCCGACCGATGCTGAAGCCCCGCTGAAGGAACCTGAAGACTTCTTCAGGTTCCGTTTGCGACCCTGGCCCGCATGCGCCTGCTCATCGTGGAAGACGAAAAGCGTCTCGCCCTGTCCCTCGCCCGGGGCCTGACGGCGGAGGGGTTCGCCGTCGACGTCGTCCACGACGGCCTCGAAGGGCTCCATCGGGCGGGAGAGGGCGCGTACGACCTGGTCGTCCTCGACATCATGCTGCCGGGCATGAACGGCTACCGCGTCTGCGCCGCCCTGCGCGCCGCCGGCCACGACGTGCCGATCCTCATGCTCACCGCCAAGGACGGCGAGTACGACGAGGCGGAAGGGCTCGACACGGGCGCCGACGACTACCTCACCAAGCCGTTCTCGTACGTCGTCCTCGTTGCCCGCGTGAAGGCGCTGCTGCGGCGGCGCGGCACCGGCGGCGGCTCGTCCGTCCGTACGCTCGGCCCGCTGCGGGTCGACACCGGCGCGCGCCGCGTCCTGCACGGCGAGACCGAAGTGCCGCTCACCGCAAAGGAGTTCGCGGTCCTTGAGCAGCTGGTGGTGCGGGCCGGCGAGGTCGTCTCGAAGGCGGAGATCCTGGAGCACGTCTGGGACTTCGCGTACGAGGGCGACCCGAACATCGTCGAGGTATACGTCAGTACCCTGCGCAAGAAGCTGGGTGCGGAGCTGATCCGGACCGTGCGCGGCGCGGGCTACCGCCTGGAGACGCCGCGATGAGGCGCCGGCTGTTCGGATCCGTACGGGCCAGAGCCACGCTCGGCGCGACCCTCGTCGTCGCCGTGGCGCTCCTCGCCGCCGGCGCGTCCGTGCTGCTCGCGCTGCGGTCCAACCTCACCGACCAGGCGTCGAGCGAGGCGGAGTCCTCCGCCCGCAAGGTCGCCGTGTCGATCGCGACGGGCACCGCGCCCGCCGCCCTCGAACTCCCGGACGGGGATGACACCCCGGTGCAGGTCGTGGACGGTGACGGCCGGCTTCTGGCCGCCGGCGAGGACCTGGAGCGGATCAGCGGGACCGGCTCGTCCGCCGTCAAGCCGGTGACCCCGCCGGTCGACGACGACGGTGGCGATGACGGCGGAGGTGACGACGACGGCGGCTCCGACCGCCATGGGGGCAACGGCAACGGCAACGGCAACGGCAAAGGCAAGGGAGGGGGCGGGGACGACGACTCGTACGCGTACGGGGAGATCGCCGACGACGCCGAGGGCGGCAAGGGCTCGGCCACCGTCGACGGGGAGACCCGGGACTACCGGTTCGCCGCGCTGGAGGTGAAGAACACCAGGCAGGGCGACCTCACCGTCTACGCGGGCGCCTCGCTGTCCGCCGAGCAGAGCGCCGTCGGCACCGCGCTGACGGTCATGCTGATCGGCTTCCCGGTGCTGCTCGGCGTCGTCGGCGCGGTCACCTGGCTGGTGACCCGCAGGGCGTTGCGCCCCGTCGAGGGCATCCGGAGCGAGATGTCGGCGATCACGGCGTCGCAGGACCTGGCGCGCCGCGTGCCGGAGCCGGCCACGCACGACGAGGTGGCGCGCCTCGCGCGGACCACGAACGAGACGCTCGCCGCGCTGGAGACGTCCGTGGAGCGCCAGCGCCGGTTCGTCGCCGACGCCTCGCACGAGCTGCGCAGCCCCATCGCGTCGCTGCGCACCCAGCTCGAAGTGGGCGCCGCCCACCCCGAACTGCTCGACGTGGACGGGGCGGTGGCCGACACGGTGCGGCTCCAGGAACTCGCCGCGGGGCTTCTGCTGCTCGCCCGGCTCGACGCGGGGGAGCGGCCGGGGGAGGCGCGGGTCGATCTGGCCACGCTGGCCGGCGAGGAGCTGTCGCAGCGTCCGGCGGGCCGCGTCGCGGTCCGGACGCACCTCGAACCCGTCGAAGTGGCGGGCTCGCGCAGTCAGTTGGCGCGGGTGGTCGGGAATCTGCTGGACAACGCGCAGCGTCACGCCCGGTCCCGTGTGGACATCGCCGTGCGGGCCGAGGGGCCGTGGGCGGTCGTCGAGGTCGGGGACGACGGCGCGGGCGTGCCGGAGGCGGAGCGGGAGCGGATCTTCGAGAGGTTCGTGCGCCTGGACGACGCGCGGGCCCGGGACGACGGCGGGGCGGGTCTGGGACTCGCCATCGCCAGGGACGTCGCCGTGCGGCACGGCGGCGCCCTGACGGTCCGCTCGTCGCCCGCGGGCGGAGCGCTCTTCGAACTCAGGCTGCCGGTGGCGCCGGTGGCCTGAGACCGGTGGACGGGGAAGATCGGCGTTCCCCGTTCGCAATGGTCACGGTTTGCCGCGCTGCGAACGCAGATGTTCGGCGATCGGGGTCAGGGCCTTGTGGAGGGCGTCGAGCTCCTCCGGGGAGATCAGGTCGACGAAGTGCCGCCGTACGGACGCCACGTGGTGCGGGGCGACCTTCTTCATGGTCTCCATGCCGTCCTCGGTCAGGACGGTGTAGAGGCCGCGGCGGTCGGACTCGCAGTTCTCACGGCGGACGAGTCCGGCGTTCTCCATGCGGGTGATCTGATGGGAGAGCCGGCTCTTGGACTGCAGGGTGGCGGTCGCGAGATCGCTCATGCGCATCCGGTGGTCGTCCGTCTCGGAGAGATGCACGAGGATGTCGTAGTCGTTCATCGTCAGGCCGAACGGCTGGAGGTCCCTCTCGAGCTGATACGTCAGCATCCTGTTGACCTCTACGTGCGTGCGCCAGGCGCACTGTTCCTCGTCGGTCAGCCAGCGTGTGGCCGTCTCGGTCTCCATATATTGATTCTACCTAAGAAGTTGAAATGCGAACGAAAGTGGGGGGTGTGACGCCTCCCACCCCCTTGTGGCACAAAGGGGTCACGCGTTCGACGTCACACTCCGCAGATTACCGCTCACAGTCCGAAGCGACGCTGGAGGTCGCCGAGCTGTCCGGGAAGACGCGGTGCCCCCGGCTGCTGTCCGGGCGCCCCCTGGCCACCTGGCACCCCTGCCTGCTGTGGCGCGGCGCCCGTCGCCTGTTCGGTCATCAACGTCTCCGTGGACTGCAGCAATACCGTCCCGGCGCCCACGAACTCGAACTGGTGCTCCTCTCCGGAGACGCCTCCGATGCCCGTCATCGCACGTAGACCGCCGATCACGCCCGTCAGATAGGAGTGGTCGTAGTGGTGGCAAGGTGACGGGCAGTCGGCCCAGCCGACCAGTGCCTGTGGATCTACGCGGATCGGCGGCTCCATGAAGACCACCGGGCCGTTCGAGGCCGCCACGAATTTGCCCGTGCCAATGAGTGTCAGAAAGCCGGGAACGATCGACTGCTTCAGCGCGAGAGTTGGCTGAAAAGCGAGCAGGTTGCCCGAGCGGATGGTCAGGTTCCCGTTCTCCAGGTCGTACGAGTTCACGTCGAAGGCCCGGTCGGCGAGCAGCATCTTGCCCGAGCCCTCCGCAACGACCCAGTCGCTCGCGTGCAGCGGGGAGTGGAAGGACGTCCGTACGAGGCGGTCGAGGCGGCCGTGCCCGATCCCGTTGAAGTCGATGCGCCCGTAGTAGGCGATCATCTTGCCCTTCTGCAGGAACCAGCTGCTGCCCTTGAGCTCCACGCAGAACGTGTACGCGTTCACATTGTCGTCGGCCGGCAGGGTGGCCGGGTCGAAGATCACCGGGGTGCTCACAGCTTCTCCTCCGAGGCCTGGACGTACACCGCGCCGCTGCCGCTGAGCTCCAGCTGGAACGCCTCGCCGGAGCCGCGCCCCACCATGTCGCGCCAGCCGAGGGCCGTCGACAGCTTGTTCCTCACGTCGCCGTGGTGCGCGACGTACGCCTGCGGGTCGACATGGACAGGGCGGCCCGGCGTGATCGGCAGCTCGATGACGCCGCCGTGCGCCATGACGGCGACCGCGCCGTGTCCCTTGAGGGTCGTGGTGAACAGGCCCTGCCCGGTGACCTGGCCGCGCACCATCCCCATGACGCCGCCCTGCGAGCCCATGAACATCGTGCCCTGCTGAAGACTCCCGTCGAAGGCGAGCAGCCGGTCCGCCTCCACGTAGAGGGTGTCCCCGGAGAGGGCTATCACCTGGACGTGATGGCCGCCGTGCCCGAACAGGACGGTGCCGCTGCCGTCCACGGTCATCAGCGGCGTCGCCTCGTTCGCCACGCGGCGCCCGATCATGGACATCACGCCGCCCTGGCCGCCCTGGACGCTGGGCGTGAAGATCACGTCCCCTTTGTAGGCGAGCATCGCGCCGCGCTGGCTGTAGATCCGCTGTCCGGGGGCGACCGTCGCCTCGACCATCTTCGAGTTGATCTCACGGAAGGGCATCTCACACGTCTCCCGCGATCGTGTTGCGCTCACTGGGCTGTACGTAGACCAGGCCGTCGCCCTCGAAGCGGATCTGGAAGGCCTCACCGCCGCCCTCACCCATGAACGTGCGGAACGTGACGCCCGACTGGAAGGACTGCCGCACATTCCCCTGATGTGCGATGTACGCGCCCGGGTCGACGGTCAGGGGGTGTTCCCGGCTGACACGGAGCGCGACCGCTGGGCCCTCACTCATGATCGCCGCCTGGCCGTGGCCCTCGACGGTCGTCGTGAACAGGCCGTTGCCCTGGGAGGCGCCGCGCACGCCGGTGAAGGACGTGCCGGTGCGCAGGCCCGCGTCCGTGCAGAGCAGATTGCTCGACTCGACGAAGAGCTTGTCGCCCCTCAGATTCACGACGCTGATCTCGCTCGCCCGGTCCGCGAACCAGCACGTGCCCTGCCCCTTCACCTCCATCACCGTCATCTCCTCGCCGGTGAGGCGGCGGGTCACCATGCCGCGGATGCCCTCGCCGCCGCCTGTCATCTTCTTGAACGCCATCCGGCCGTCGTACGCGACCATCGAGCCGTTCTTCGCCTTGACGCTGTCGCTCGTCATGTCGACGGCGAGCACTTTGCTGCCTTGGAGCCGGAACGTAGCCACGATGTGACGGTAATGGGCGAGATGCCCCCGTGACAGGGGTCCCGGCCCTGAGCGAACCCTGAGCGAACCCCGGGACATCCCCGATGCCACAATGGGCAGCGCTTGTGCTTACGTTCACAAGATCGAACGCCCGCCCCCTCACCGCTTCTGCCGAAGGTGCCCCGTGGACATCAAGACCGCCTCCGCACTCCGCCGACTCCGCCTGGTCTCCGCTCCTGAGGCCGTCTCCTTCCTGTTGCTCCTCGTCTGCTCGGTGCTGAAGCGGACCACGGAGTTCGACGCCGTCCCGGTCATGGGCATGGTGCACGGCGTCCTGTTCATCCTCTACGTGATCTTCTGGCTCGACGCGTGGAACCGTACGAAGTGGGGCTTCAAGGCCGGAGCCCTCTACTTCGTCCTCTCCGTCCTGCCGACCGGCGGCTTCTTCGCCGAGCGCAAGCTGAAGCGTGAGGCGGAGGCCGCGGTCATCGCGTCCCGCGCCCGCCAGGAGAAGGTCGTGAACGCATGATCGTCGCCTTCTCGGTCTCCCCGCTCGGCGTCGGCGAGGACGTCGGCGAGTACGTGGCCGACGCCGTCCGCGTCGTCCGCGAGTCCGGCCTCCCGAACCGCACCGACGCGATGTTCACCTCCATCGAGGGCGAGTGGGACGAGGTGATGGACGTCGTGAAGCGTGCCGTCGCCGCCGTCGAGGCGCGGGCCCCGCGGGTGTCCCTCGTGCTCAAGGCGGACATCCGCCCCGGTGTGACGGACGGCATGACGTCGAAGGTCGCGACGGTCGAGCGGCACCTCGCCGCCGAGTGACGCCCCGGAACCTGACCTCCGTGTGAAGCCCCGGCCCGGGTGGGCCGGGGCTTTCGCGCAGGGCTCAGGACCGAAGGGCGAGACGGGGCTGACCAGCATATGACCGGCCGGTAAGGTCTTGGGCGTGCCGAAGCCGCTCAGCCTTGCCTTCGATCCCATCGCCCGTGCAGACGAACTCTGGAAGCAGCGCTGGGGATCCGTGCCGTCCATGGGCGCGATCACCTCGATCATGCGCGCGCACCAGATCCTCCTCGCCGAGGTCGACGCGGTCGTGAAGCCGTACGGACTGACCTTCGCGCGCTACGAGGCGCTGGTGCTGCTCACCTTCTCCAAGGCCGGCGAGCTGCCGATGTCGAAGATCGGCGAGCGGCTCATGGTGCACCCGACCTCGGTCACGAACACGGTCGACCGCCTGGTGCGCTCCGGGCTCGTCGACAAGCGGCCCAACCCGAACGACGGACGCGGAACGCTGGCCTCCATCACCGCCAAGGGCCGCGAGGTCTGCGACGCCGCCACCCGCGACCTGATGGCGATGGACTTCGGGCTCGGGGCGTACGACGCCGAGGAGTGCGGAGAGATCTTCGCGATGCTGCGGCCGCTGCGGGTCGCCGCCCACGACTTCGACGAGGCCTGACCCGCGCGAAGATCGCGCAAAACGGGCCGTTACGCTCGTATCCATGAAACGAAGCGTGCTGACCCGGTACCGGGTGATGGCCTTTGTCACGGGCGTCCTGCTGGTCCTGCTGTGCCTCGGCATGATCGCCAAGTACGTGCTCGGCATCGACGGCGCGGCGGATGTCACGCGCGTCGTCGCCATCGCGCACGGCTGGCTGTACGTGATCTACCTGGTCTTCGCCTTCGACCTGGGCTCCAAGGCGAAGTGGCCGGTCGGCAAGCAGCTGTGGGTGCTGATCGCCGGCACGATCCCGACCGCCGCGTTCTTCGTGGAGCGGAAGGTCTCCCGCGAGCTGGACTCCAAGGTCGCCGACGGCGCCCCCGCCGTCGCCAAGGCCTGACGGACCGCGCCACTCCACCGCCCGCACGATGTGCGGGCGGTTTGCCATCGACATTTACTAGGACGTCCAAGTAAATTTGAAGGCATGGGAACCATGGACGCTGACGCCATCGAAGAGGGCCGCCGTCGCTGGCAGGCCCGGTACGACTCCGCCCGCAAGCGGGACGCCGACTTCTCGACGCTCTCCGGGGACCCGGTCGAACCGGCCTACGGGCCACGTCCCGGGGACACCTATGAGGGCTTCGAGCGGATCGGATGGCCCGGCGAGTACCCGTTCACGCGCGGCCTGTACCCGACCGGGTACCGGGGCCGTACGTGGACGATCCGGCAGTTCGCCGGGTTCGGGAACGCCGAGCAGACCAACGAGCGGTACAAGATGATCCTCGCCGCCGGCGGGGGAGGACTGAGCGTCGCGTTCGACATGCCGACGCTCATGGGGCGCGACTCCGACGACGCGCGCTCGCTCGGCGAGGTCGGGCACTGCGGTGTCGCCATCGACTCGGCCGCCGACATGGAGGTCCTGTTCAAGGACATCCCGCTCGGGGACGTCACGACGTCCATGACGATCTCGGGCCCCGCCGTGCCCGTCTTCTGCATGTACCTCGTGGCCGCCGAGCGTCAGGGCGTCGACCCGGCCGTCCTCAACGGCACGCTCCAGACCGACATCTTCAAGGAGTACATCGCGCAGAAGGAGTGGCTCTTCCAGCCCGAGCCGCATCTGCGCCTGATCGGCGACCTCATGGAGCACTGCGCGGCGGGCATCCCCGCGTACAAGCCGCTCTCGGTCTCCGGGTACCACATCCGCGAGGCCGGCTCCACGGCCGCGCAGGAGCTGGCGTACACGCTCGCCGACGGTTTCGGCTATGTGGAGCTCGGCCTGTCGCGCGGGCTCGACGTGGACGTCTTCGCGCCCGGCCTCTCCTTCTTCTTCGACGCGCACCTCGACTTCTTCGAGGAGATCGCCAAGTTCCGCGCCGCCCGCCGCATCTGGGCCCGCTGGATGCGGGACGTGTACGGGGCGAAGACCGACAAGGCGCAGTGGCTGCGCTTCCACACGCAGACCGCCGGGGTCTCCCTGACCGCGCAGCAGCCGTACAACAACGTCGTGCGGACTGCCGTCGAGGCGCTCGCGGCCGTGCTCGGCGGCACCAACTCGCTGCACACGAACGCCCTCGACGAGACCCTGGCGCTCCCTTCCGAGCAGGCCGCCGAGATCGCGCTGCGCACGCAGCAGGTCCTCATGGAGGAGACCGGCGTCGCCAACGTCGCGGACCCGCTGGGCGGTTCGTGGTTCGTGGAGCAGCTCACGGACCGGATCGAGGCCGACGCCGAGAAGATCTTCGAGCAGATCAAGGAGCGCGGCCTGCGCGCCCACCCGGACGGGCAGCACCCGATCGGGCCGATGACCTCGGGCATCCTGCGCGGCATCGAGGACGGCTGGTTCACCGGCGAGATCGCCGAGTCCGCGTTCCAGTACCAGAAGGCGCTGGAGAAGGGCGACAAGCGCGTCGTCGGCGTCAACGCGCACCACGGGTCCGTCACCGGCGACCTGGAGATCCTGCGGGTCAGCCACGAGGTCGAGCGCGAGCAGGTGCGCGAGCTCGGCGTGCGCAAGGCGGCCAGGGACGACGCCCGCGTGCGCTCCGCCCTCGACGAGATGCTGAAGGCCGCGCGCAACGGCGGCAACATGATCCCGCCCATGCTCGACGCCGTACGCGCCGAGGCCACCCTGGGCGAGATCTGCGGGGTGCTGCGCGACGAGTGGGGCGTGTACACCGAACCCGCCGGATTCTGACGGGAGTTCGCGCCGGGGGACGCAGTGGCAGGTGTCACCCGGCGCGGGCCGGGGTAGGCGCGGGCACGTCGATCGTCGCCTGCCCCTGGAGCTCCCGTGCGCCTGTCCGGACTCAACCGCACCACCACCACCGTCGGATGCGCCGCCCTCGCCCTGCTCGGCGGGATGGTCCTCGGCGGATCCGGGGCGGTGAGCGCGAGCCCGCCGGCCGAGCCGAAGGTACAGAACACCTTCGACCCGCTGGGCCCCGACGTACGCGCCGCGAAGCTGCCCTCCGGGCGTACGGCCCACTACACCGACTCGGGCCCGCGCGACGGCGTTCCGGTCCTCTACATAGGCGGCACCGGGACCAGCGCGCGGGCCGTCCACATGACCGACTTCTTCCGCACCACGCGCGCGGACCTGGGCCTGCGGCTGATCTCCGTCGAGCGCAACGGTTTCGGCGACACCGCGTACGATCCCGCCCTCGGCAAGGCCGACTTCGCGCGGGACGCCCTCGACGTGCTCGACCGCCTCGGCGTCGAGAAGTTCAGGATCGTCGCGATCTCCGGAGGCGGTCCCTACGCCGCCGAACTCGCCGCCCGCGCGCCCGGCCGCGTCTCCGCCCTGCACCTGGCCGCCGCCCTGCCCCCGTACGGCGAGAAGCCCGCGTACTGCGCGATGTCCGACGACGCGCTCGCCGCTGCCCTGAAGGATTCCATCACCGACCCGCGCAAGTGGTGGGCGTTCCCCGACGACAGCCCGGTCAAGTCCATCCCGGGCTTCGCGGACACTGCGTACGAGGACGGCGCCCGCACCTACAACCAGCGTGGCCAGCAGGCCGATCCGGCGCCGCAGGTCCACGAGCAGAGGCTGTACTGCGAGCGGCCGGGCCCCGACCTGTCGAAGCTGACGGCCCCCGTCCATCTGTACGGCGGCGACAAGGACACCACGGTCCCGCCGGCCACCCTCGCGACCTGGCGGCAGCAGTTCCCCGCGGACCGCGTCACGGTCCGCACCTACGCGGACTCCGCGCACGACGTGCAGTACCGCCACTGGGACCAGATCCTCGTGGACCTCGCCGGACACGGGGACCGCACGGTCGTGTGCCGGGCCTCGCACACCCGCGTCCTGCCGGCGGACGAGACGGCCCGACTGGTCGCCAAGAAGGGTGCCACGCTGGGCAGTTGCGCCTGGAACAGCTGACGGAGCTCGGCCTGATCCTGAGTCAGGCGAGAGGCCCTAGGACTGTACGGAGGCGAGTCCGCCCAGGAGCAGCGAGGTGAACCGGTCGACCCACTCCTCGTCCACCGGCTCCGCGCTCACCAGCGTGCGGTGCACCACGGCTCCCGCGACCACGTCGAAGATGAGGTCGGCGGTGCGGGCGGCGGCGGCCGGGTCGGCTTCGAGGGGGAGTTCGCCGCGTGCGTGGGCGCGGGCGCGGCCCTCCAGGACCAGACGCTTCTGCCGGTCCACGATCGAGGTGCGGATGCGCTCGCGCAGCGGTTCGTCGCGCGTCGACTCGGCGACCACCGCCATCAGCGCCGTCTTGGTCTCCGGGCGGTTCAGGAGCGCCGCGAACTGGAGGACCACACCCCCGATGTCGGCGGCAAGGCTGCCGTTGTCCGGAAGTTCGAGCTCGTCGAAGAGGACCGCGACCGCGTCCACGACGAGCTCGTTCTTGCCTGCCCAGCGCCGGTAGAGCGTCGTCTTGGCGACGCCCGCGCGGGTTGCCACGTCGCCCATCGTGAGTTTGGACCAGCCGAGGTCCACCAGCGCCGCACGGGTCGCCTCGAGGATCGCCGCGTCGGCGGCGGCGCTTCGGGGGCGGCCCGTTCTCGGGAGGGGCGAGGGGGTGCGGCTCTGCATGAAAGTGACCATACCGGCCGGTAGGGATAGCGCCGTGAGGCAGACCACAGCGAAGATCACCGGAACCCCCTCCCCACGCGGCCCGCGCGAGAGTTACGCTACGAGTCGTAGCGAAAGCTCAGTGAGCCTTGCGACAACCACGAGGTACCGGGTGGGGACCCGGCGCCGAACAGGCCCCTTCGGGCCGCAGAACGGCCCCTCTTGGGGCCGCAGACCAGGTCCGCGACCACATCCTTGACGGCGCCCGCAGTCCGGCGGGAGGCCGCGACGGGTGGTCCCGGCCCACAACGCGCCGCGGAAGGGGGAGGATGTACTCATGCAGCCACGGAACATGTCCATGAGCGGAGTCGTCGACCTCGCCGCGGTGAAGGCGGCCCAGGAGGCCAAGGCGAAGGCGGAGCAGGCGCGTGCCGAGTCCGCGCGGCAGGGCGGCGGCGGGGCCGTCTCCCCGTCGAGCCTCGTCATCGACGTCGACGAGACCGGTTTCGAGCGCGATGTCCTCCAGCGCTCGGCCGAGGTGCCCGTCGTCATCGACTTCTGGGCGGAGTGGTGCGAGCCGTGCAAGCAGCTGAGCCCGCTGCTCGAAGGCCTCGCGGCCGAGTACAACGGCCGGTTCGTGCTCGCCAAGATCGACGTCGACGCCAACCAGATGCTGATGCAGCAGTTCGGGGTCCAGGGGATCCCGGCGGTCTTCGCGGTGGTGGCCGGACAGGCTCTGCCGCTCTTCCAGGGGGCCGCGCCGGCCGAGCAGATCCGCGGGACGCTCGACCAGTTGATCGAGGTCGCCGAGGAGCGCTTCGGCCTGACCGGCATCACGGTCGACCCCGATGCGGAGGGATCTGCACCGGTCGTGGAGGCTCCGGCCGGTCCGCACGACGCTCTGCTCGAAGCGGCCGTGCAGGCTCTTGACGCCGGCGACCTCGCCGGTGCCGTCCAGGCGTACAAGAACGTGCTGAACGACGACCCCGGCAACACCGAGGCCAAGCTCGGCCTGGGGCAGGCCGAGTTGCTCCTGCGCGTGCAGGGCCTGGATCCGCAGAAGGTCCGTCAGGACGCCGCGGACCGGCCCTCCGACGTGGTGGCGCAGATCGCCGCCGCCGACCTCGACCTGGTCGGAGGCCATGTCGCGGACGCGTTCGGCCGACTTGTCGACACGGTGAAGGCCACGGTGGGCGAGGACCGGGACGCCGCGCGCGTGCGACTGCTCGAACTCTTCGAGGTGGTCGGCTCCGACGATCCGCGTGTGGTGACGGGCCGTACGGCTCTGGCCCGGGTTCTCTTCTGAGCCGTTTCTGACCAGTTCCTAAACGCCGGGCGATGTGGTGCCCAGGTGAAAGTTCTGTTCCCGCGGGTACACAGCGGTCGCGCTTTACCAAAACTTGGTAAAGGCGGCCGCTGTTACTTGGAGTAAGTCAGGGGTCATCTTCTGTCCGGTTACGCCCCTGCTTCCTCTGTTTTGGCAACTCGCTTGACGCCACCCTGTGTTGTCGGGGGATGCCACCCGGTCGTCGTTCGGTTATCCGTCCGTTACTAGCGAGTAACGAACCCCCTTGTGTCCGCGCCGAGAATGCACCACGATCGGCGACGCTCGGTCCTCATCCCGCAGTCCGACAGCCAATCGGGTCGCGGGGTTTCAGGGTCCCCACCGAGCAGGCCGGTAGCAGTGCCGCCGGCCTTGGGCAGGGGGGTCTCTGCTTCACGGCAGGGCCTGTCCAGCAGGTTGCGCGTGACTGTCAGGTGCGACCAGTGGTTGTCGCTCGGGGGTGATCGCCGGTGATTCGGGTGCCATTGCGCTCCCCGATGCGGGCGCTCTCCTTCCCGAGGACGTAGCACTTCTCCCATCCCTGCCCGGCTGAGCACCCCAAGTGGTGCTGTCAGGGCCGGAGATGTACGTCCGAGAAGGAGGAAAGTCATGGAGTCCGTGGCTCGTGGCGGAACCAGATGGAAGCGGTTCGCCGTAGTCATGGTGCCGAGCGTCGCGGCGACAGCCGTGATAGGCGTGGCCCTCTCGCAGGGTGCGCTTGCGGCATCGTTCAGTGTTTCGGGTCAGTCGTTCAAGGTGACGGCCGACTCGCTCGACGGTACGGGATTCGTCCAGTACGGGGCGCTCGACAGCGGTAAGTCGGGTGCGCACCCGGTTGCCGTCGTCGGCCTCAACGAGGCGAAGATCACCAACCTGTGCCAGTCGGTCGTCGTGCCGGTGCCGGTCTTCGGTGACGTGTCGATGAAGCTCAGCGCGGGCGGTGCGGGCGGCCCCCGCGTCGAGGCGAAGAAGCTCTACATCGACGCCGACGACCTGTCGACCAACGCCACGTTCAAGAACATCGACATCGGCGTCGGTATCGACTCGACCACCAAGGGTCCGGGTCCGTCCAAGGGCGACAAGTACGTCCCGGACTCGTTCTCGCAGCAGGCCGACTCGGTGCACTTCGAAGATGTCAAGCAGCGCGCGTGGGCGACCACGGCCGGCACCTTCAAGCTCTCCGGCCTGCACATGCAGGTGCAGAAGGGCGCACACGAGTGCTACTAGGCCCCAGGGTCTAGCTCACTCACAGCGCTGAACGGCCGGGCGCGGGGGCGAGCGGGAAGCTCCGGGACGTCCCCGTGCCCGTATCCGACACGCACCATCACCACAGAACAACGCCATTCCCGAGGAGCTGTACGACATGAGCGCCGAAGCGCAAGCAGGGCTGGGCGACAGGCTCGGCCAGACGCGCCGATCGTTCCGAGGGTGGCGCGGTCAGCGCCCATTCTGGGGTGGTCTGCTGACGCTGCTGGGCGGCATTCCGATCATGTACTTCCCGTACGCGAACCTCACGCTCGGCTCGATGACCATCCGGATGTCGACGACCGCCGGCGCCGGTTCGCTGATCATCGGCGTCCTGCTTGTGGTGCTCGGCCTGACGCTCTGGTTCCAGCCGATGTCCCGCGTCTTCGCGGGCGTCGCGGCGATCCTGCTCGCCCTGGTCTCCTTGGTGGTCTCCAACTTCGGTGGCTTTGTCATCGGCTTCCTGCTGGCGCTGCTCGGCGGCGCTCTCGGCATCTCCTGGGGGCCCTCACGGGCTGCGAAGACGGAGACCGGCGGCGTGAAGTCCGCGGACGACGCCGACTCCCCGAAGGGCGAGACGGCGGCCTTCGATGCCTTCGGTGGCGCGTCGGACGATCTGTCAGGAACGAGCACGAGCGGTAACGACGGGACGAACGGGAGGCACCGTGCCGGCTGACGAGGTGCGCCACGAGAACTCTGCGGCAGAGTTCCGTGAGAGAACCGGGCCGCGGCATGCAGCCCCCAGAAAGCATCTGTTCAACAGGCTGCACATGCCCGCGGGCAAGGCCATCGCCATCGCGGCGATGCCCACGGCCGTACTCATGGGCATGGGGCTGACCCCCACGCTCGCGCAGGCCAAGGACAACCCCACCAAGTTCTCGGCGGACGACTACAAGGCGTGCGCCGACGCGATCAAGGCGTCCGAGGACGGCAAGGACGCGGCCGGCGACAAGGGGGACGAGTCCGCCTCGCCCACCCCGTCGCCCTCGGCGTCCGCGAGCAAGGACACGTCGGACGGCAAGGCGGACTCGGGCGACAAGGCCGAGCCCACCCCGTCGCCCTCCGCGTCCAAGTCCACGGACGCGCCCTCGGACGACAGCACGGCCGGCAGCAAGACGGCCACGCCGACCCCGACGCCCACCGAGACCAAGAACCCGCTCGACCCGCTGGGTGTCGGCGACGCGCTCAAGGACCTGCTGACGCCGGATCAGAAGGAGTCGGCGACCCCGACCCCCTCGGCCTCGGCGTCCAAGTCCACGGATGTGGGCGGCACCGTCAAGGACACCGTCGACAAGGTCACCAAGCCCGTCAAGGACACGACGGACAAGGTCGGGGACACGGTCAAGGACACGGTGGACAAGGCCGGAAAGGCCGTCGACGACACCGCGGGCAAGGTCACCGAGGTGGTCCCCACGCCGTCGGCGGGCGAGACCGGTGTGCCGGACAACTGCCCGGCGGCGACGGATGCCGAGGGCGGCAACGAGCAGACCCCTGCTCAGGTCCCGAACGACTCGTGGCGCCTGGAGGCCAGTTCGCTGACCCTCAAGGGCGCGGACTACCAGGGCATCGTGAACGTGCGCACGCCCAACGGCACGGTCAAGAAGGTCCTGAAGTACGTCATCTCGGACGGCACCGACATCGGTGACCTGCACCAGACGGTCGTCGGCCCGGACGGCAAGACGTACCACGTCCAGGCCGGCAAGGGCACCACGTCCACCATCCGTGGTGGGAAGACCACCATGTACACGGAGTCGATCTCGGGCAACCTCCTGGGGCTGATCCCGATCACGTTCGACGCGGAGCACCCGCCGCCGCTGAACATCCCGCTGATCTACTTCACGAACGTGAAGGTCCAGCAGGCCGGTCAGTTCGGTGGCAACCTGCACGTGCCGGGTCTCCACCAGTACCTCACCGGCTGATCCTGCTGCCGCGCGCAGCCAAGGGCCCGTCCGGGAGCCGCACACCACTGAGGGCGCCACCTGAACCAGGTGGCGCCCTCAGTGTGTCGTACGGGGCCGATGAGCCTGAGGAGGCGTCAGTCGCGCTCTCCGCCGCCCAGGTGGTGCACCCGGACCATGTTGGTGGTGCCGGGGACGCCGGGGGGCGAACCGGCCGTGATGATCACGGTGTCGCCGTCGTTGAAGCGGTTCAGCTTCACCATCTCGGCGTCGACCAGGTCGACCATCGCGTCGGTGTTGTCGACGTACGGCACGATGTGCGACTCGACGCCCCAGCTCAGCGTCAGCTGGTTGCGGGTGCCCTCGTCCGTGGTGAAGGCCAGGATCGGCTGGGCCGCGCGGTAGCGGGACAGGCGGCGGGCCGTGTCGCCGGACTGGGTGAAGGCCACGAGGCCCTTGGCGCCCAGGAAGTCGGCGATCTCGCAGGCCGCGCGGGCGACCGAACCGCCCTGTGTGCGCGGCTTCTTGCCGGGCACGAGCGGCCGGAGACCCTTGGACAGGAGCTCCCCCTCGGCCGCGACGACGATCTTCGACATCGTCTTCACGGTCTCGATCGGATAGGCGCCCACGGAGGACTCGGCGGACAGCATGACCGCGTCCGCGCCGTCCAGGATCGCGTTGGCGACGTCGGACGCCTCGGCGCGCGTGGGGCGCGAGTTGGTGATCATCGACTCCATCATCTGGGTCGCGACGATCACCGGCTTGGCGTTGCGGCGGCACATCTCCACGAGGCGCTTCTGCACCATCGGGACCTTCTCGAGCGGGTACTCGACGGCGAGGTCACCGCGGGCCACCATCACGGCGTCGAACGCCGCGACGACGCCCTCCATGTTGTCGACCGCCTGCGGCTTCTCCACCTTGGCGATGACGGGGACCCGGCGGCCCTCCTCGTCCATCACCTTGTGGACGTCCTGGACGTCGTCGGCGTTGCGCACGAAGGACAGGGCGACCATGTCGCAGCCCATCCGCAGGGCGAAGCGCAGGTCGTCGACGTCCTTCTCGGACAGCGCGGGCACGTTCACGGCCGCGCCGGGCAGGTTGATGCCCTTGTGGTCGGAGATGACACCGCCCTCGACGACGATCGACTTCACGCGCGGCCCGTCGACCTCGACGACGCGCAGCTCGACGTTGCCGTCGTTGATGAGGATCTGGTCGCCCTTGGAGACATCGCCGGGCAGACCCTTGTAGGTCGTGCCGCAGATCGACTTGTCGCCCGGCACATCGTCGGTGGTGATGGTGAACTCGTCACCGCGCACCAGCTCGACGGGGCCTTCGGCGAAGGTCTCGAGACGGATCTTGGGGCCCTGGAGGTCCGCGAGGACGCCGACGGCGCGGCCGGTGCTCTCCGCGGCGGCCCGGACACGGTCGTACCGCCCCTGGTGCTCGGCGTGCGTGCCATGGCTGAAGTTGAAGCGGGCCACATTCATGCCGGCTTCGATCAGCGCAACGAGCTGCTCTTCGGAGTCGACGGCGGGGCCCAGCGTGCAGACGATTTTGGAACGGCGCATGGGGGCGATCCTATCGGTTTGTTTCGCTACGGAATATTCCGTCTGGTGGAATCTACAAATGGGCGGTGGTGCGCTCAGTCGTTGCGGGACGCGGAGTCGTGCACGAGGGCGTAGGTCTGCCGCGCGATCTCCAGTTCCTCGTCGGTCGGGACGACGGCGACCGCCACCCGCGCGTACTCCGGCGAGATCAGCCGCGGTTCGTCCGAACGTACGGAATTGAGCTCGCCGTCGACCGCGAGGCCCAGCTCCTCCAGCCCCGCGACGGCAGCTTCGCGCACCGGCGCCGCGTTCTCGCCGACCCCCGCCGTGAACACCACCGCATCCACCCGGCCGAGCACCGCGTAGTAGGCGCCGATGTACTTCTTCAGACGGTGGATGTAGATGTCGAAGGCGAGCCGCGCCTCCTCGTCGCCCTCATCGATACGACGGCGGATCTCCCGCATGTCGTTGTCGCCGCAGAGACCGACGAGACCGCTCTTCTGGTTGAGCAGTACGTCGATCTCGTCGGCGGACATGTTGCCCACCCGCATCAAATGGAAGATGACGGCCGGGTCCACATCGCCCGAACGCGTCCCCATCACCAGGCCCTCCAAGGGCGTCAGGCCCATGGAGGTGTCCACGCACCGGCCGCCGCGCACCGCCGACGCCGAGGCGCCGTTGCCCAGGTGCAGCACGATGACGTTGACCTCCTCGGGGGCCTTGCCGAGGAGCTCGGCCGCCTTGCGGGACACGTACGCGTGCGACGTGCCGTGGAAGCCGTAGCGGCGGATGCGGTGCTCGTCGGCGGTCTTCACGTCGATCGCGTAGCGCGCCGCCGACTCCGGCATCGTCGTGTGGAACGCCGTGTCGAAGACGGCGACCTGCGGCAGGTCCGGGCGCAGCGCCATCGCGGTGCGGATGCCCGTGAGGTTGGCCGGGTTGTGCAGCGGCGCGACCGGGATCAGCCGTTCGATCTCCGCGAGCACCGCGTCGTCGATGACGGTCGGCTCGGTGAAGAACATGCCGCCGTGCACCACCCGGTGGCCGATCGCGGCGAGCTCGGGGGAGTCCGGGCCCATCCCGTCGCGGGCCAGCTCCCCGGCGACCGCCTTCAGGGCCGCGTCGTGGTCGGCGATCGGGCCGTTCACCTCGCGCGCCTCGCCGCCGCCCGCGGTCAGCGGTGTGTGCTTGAGGCGGGACGTCTCCTCGCCGATGCGCTCGACAAGGCCCACGGCGAGCCGGGCGCCGCTCTCCATGTCGAGCAGCTGGTACTTCAGCGACGAGGAGCCGGAGTTGAGGACGAGAACTCGGCTGGGCGTGGCGGTCACAGGTGCTTACCTCTTCGTAGGGGTCAGGAGGCCGGCGTCTGGGCCTGGATCGCCGTGATGGCGACCGTGTTGACGATGTCCTGCACGAGCGCGCCGCGCGACAGGTCGTTGACCGGCTTGCGCAGACCCTGCAGGACCGGACCGACCGCGATGGCGCGGGCCGAACGCTGCACGGCCTTGTACGTGTTGTTGCCGGTGTTCAGGTCGGGGAAGATCAGCACGCTGGCCTGGCCCGCGACCTCCGAGCCCGGCAGCTTGGTCGCCGCCACCGACGGCTCGACCGCCGCGTCGTACTGGATGGGGCCCTCGATCTTCAGGTCGGAGCGCCGCTCGCGCACCAGCTCCGTGGCCTTGCGTACCTTGTCGACGTCCGCGCCCGAGCCCGACGTACCCGTCGAGTAGGACAGCATCGCGATCCGCGGGTCCACGCCGAACTGCTCGGCGGTGGCGGCCGCCTGGACGGCGATGTCGGCGAGCTGCTGCGCGTCCGGGTCCGGGTTCACCGCGCAGTCCCCGTACACGAGGACCTTGTCGGCGAGGCACATGAAGAAGACGGACGACACGATGGCGGCGTCCGGCTTCGTCTTGATGATCTCGAAGGCGGGGCGGATCGTCGCGGCCGTCGAGTGCACGGAACCCGACACCATGCCGTCCGCGAGACCGCCCTGCACCATCAGCGTCCCGAAGTAGTTCACGTCCGCCACCACGTCGTACGCGAGCTCGACCGTGACGCCCTTGTGGGCGCGCAACTGCGCGTACTCGGCGGCGAACCGGTCCCGCAGCTGCGACGTGGCCGGGTCGATGAGCTGCGAGTCCACCAGGTCGACGCCCAGGTCGGCGGCCTTCTTGCGGATCTGCTCCACCGGGCCGAGCAGCGTCAGGTCGCACACCCCGCGGCGCAGCAGGACGTCCGCCGCGCGCAGGACGCGCTCCTCGGTGCCCTCGGGCAGCACGACGCGACGCTTGTCGGCGCGGGCCCGCTCCAGGAGCTTGTGCTCGAACATCATCGGGGTGACGCGGTCGCTGCTCGGTGCCGAGACGCGCTCCAGCAGGCCGGCCGTGTCGACCCACCGTTCGAAGAGGCCGAGCGCCGTCTCCGCCTTGCGGGGCGTCGCCGCGTTCAACTTGCCCTCCATGGCGAACAGTTCACCCGCCGTGGGGAAGGAACCGCCCTTCACCGCCACCACCGGCGTGCCGGGCGCGAGGCGGTCGGAGAGCGTCAGGATCTCCTCGCCGGGCCGCTCGTCGAGGGTCAGCAGCACGCCCGCTATCGGCGGGGTGCCGGCGCTGTGCGCGGCAAGCGAACCCACCACGAGGTCCGCGCGGTCCCCGGGTGTCACGACCAGACAGCCCGGCGTCAGCGCCTTGATGAACGCCGGCAGCATGGCGCCGCCGAACACGAAGTCCAGCGCGTCGCGCGCGAGGCCCGCGTCGTCGCCGAGCAGCACCTCGCCGCCGAGGGCCTGCGTGATCTGGGAGACCGTAGGCGCGGACAGGGCGGGCTCGTCCGGCAGTACGTAGGTGGGGACCGGGAGATGGGCCGTCAGGCTTTCGCGTATCTCCTCGCGGTCCTGCGCCGCCACCCGGTTCACGACCATCGCGAGCACGTCGCAGCCGAGGACCTCGTACGCGCGGTACGCGTTGCGGGTCTCGGCGTGCACGGACTCCGGGGTCTGCTTGCGGCCGCCCACCACGGGGATGACGGACGCTCCGAACTCGTTGGCGAGGCGGGCGTTGACGGCCAGCTCGTCGGGGAGCTGAGTGTCGGCGAAGTCCGTACCGAGGACGAGGACGACCTCGTAGTCGCGGGCGACCTGGTGGAAGCGTTCCACGAGGCGTGAGACCAGTTCGTCGGTGCCCTGTTCGGCCTGCACGGCGGACGCCTCGTGGTAGTCGAGGCCGTAGACCGTCGCCGGGTCCTGGGAGAGGCGGTAGCGCGCCCGCAGCAGATCGAAGAGCCGGTCGGGACCGTCGTGGACGAGCGGGCGGAAGACTCCCACCCGGTCGACCTGCCGGGTCAGGAGCTCCATGACTCCCAGCTCCACGACCTGCCGGCCGTCACCCCGGTCGATCCCGGTCACGTACACGCTGCGCGTCACGCGTGCTCTCCCTTTCGCTGGACGGGCCGCAGAGAAGGGGCCTCTGCCGCAGAGATTCGGCCGCTGAACCGGCCTCTGATGAAAGTCGTAGCCGTGCCCTCTTGACAATACCTCCGGGGGTGGCTAAGTCGCCCGCCGGACAAAGGCCCTGGTCCGGGGGCCGAAAGAGCCCCGGAACACCCGCCGCACGGGCCCCCGCGGCCGGCGGTGACCCGCATCGCCCCCACGGCCGTGAAAGAATCGGAGCGGCTCACAAGTCTCAACAGCGAGCAGGAGACACGCACGATGCGTATCGGAGTTCTCACCGCCGGCGGCGACTGTCCTGGCCTGAACGCAGTGATCCGGTCGGTCGTGCACCGCGCCGTCACGCACCACGGCGACGAGGTGATCGGCTTCGAGGACGGATACGCGGGACTGCTCGACGGGCGCTACCGCACCCTCGACCTGAACGCCGTGAGCGGCATCCTCGCCCGCGGCGGCACCATTCTCGGCTCCTCCCGGCTCGAGCGCGACCGCTTCCGCGCCGCCTGCGAGAACGCCAAGGAACTCGCCACCGAGATCGGCTTCGACGTCCTCATCCCCATCGGCGGCGAGGGCACGCTGACCGCGGCCCGGATGCTCGCCGACGCGGGCCTGCCCGTGGTCGGCGTCCCGAAGACCATCGACAACGACATCTCCGCCACGGACCGCACCTTCGGCTTCGACACCGCCGTCGGCGTCGCCACGGAGGCCATGGACCGGCTGAAGACCACCGCCGAGTCCCACCAGCGCGTCATGGTCGTCGAGGTGATGGGCCGGCACGCGGGCTGGATCGCCCTGGAGTCCGGCATGGCGGGCGGCGCGCACGGCATCTGCCTGCCCGAGCGGCCCTTCGACCCGGCCGACCTGGTCAAGATGGTCGAGGAACGCTTCGCGCGCGGCAAGAAGTTCGCCGTCATCTGCGTGGCCGAGGGCGCGCACCCCGCCGAGGGCACGATGGACTACCAGACCGGCGCGATCGACCGCTTCGGCCACGAGCGCTTCCAGGGCATCGGCACGGCCCTCGCGTTCGAGCTGGAGCGCCGCCTCGGCAAGGAGGCGAAGCCGGTCATTCTCGGCCACGTCCAGCGCGGCGGCACCCCGACCGCGTACGACAGGGTCCTGGCCACGCGCTTCGGCTGGCACGCCGTCGAGGCCGCGCACCGGGGCGTCTCCGGCCGCATGACGGCGCTGCGCGGCACGGAGATCGAGATGGTCCCCCTCGCCGAGGCCGTCGCCGAACTGAAGACGGTGCCGAAGGACCGCATGGACGAGGCGGAATCGGTCTTCTAGAACTCCACGGTCCGGCTACCGCCTACGACGTGTGCATCCTCGACCAGAACTCGTCGAGGATCCCGTCGAGGAACTCCCGCCCGGCCTCGCCCGACTCGCGCCCCGGCCCGCCGCCCCAGCTGAGCGTCGCGGCCATCAGCGCCTGGTACTCGAGCTGCATCTCCTGGAGCGCTTCCTCCAGTCGACCCTTGTGCACGGGGACGAGCTTGGTGATCGGGCGCGTGTACGCCTGCCAGCGCGTGGTCACCGCGCTGCGCAGGAAGTCCGCCAGCTGCTCGTCGCGGCCCGTGACGGTCGCGAAGTCCGGCGGCGCAAGGCCGAGCACCTCGGCGAGGGTCGCCGACTGGCGCTCGTTGCCGCGCCACTCGCCGGTCTCCTCCATCCGCAGATACGAATGGATCTCCACCCCCACCGTGCGCGCCACGTCCTCCGGCGCGATGCCGCGGGCCATCCGGTGCTCGCGCAGCGTCCGCGCCGCGCCTATGAGATCACCCGGCGAGCACCAAAGGGAACCCGCGAGCGCGGTGAGCTCCGCCGAGGTCGGCGAGGTGAGCCCACGCTCCCAGGCGACGATCGTGTCGGGCGTGACGTGATGCTGGCCGTACGAGGCGCGCATGCCGTAAGCGACATGCCCGGGCGCCATCCCGAGGGCCTCACGGAGGCGTCGGGCGGCAGGGGCGTTGAACGGCGGGGCGGAGTCGCTTGGGTGCACGGGCACACGGTAGGTGTGAGAATTGCCGGTGGCTACGGTCTGTTCGCACCGGGTTACTTGTCGTAGGAACCTACGGGGACGGGACTCCCGGTAACCAGATCCGTATACTTCTTGTATGCAACTTTGGGGGCGGTCGTGACGTCGGGACGGGACAAGGCATACGCGTTTCTCAAGGAGAACGTGCTCGCGGACCCGGACAGGCAAGGGGAGTTCCTCTCCGAGCAGGAGCTCGCCGACCGGATCGGCGTCTCCCGCACCCCGATCCGCGAGGCACTCCTGCTGCTCGCCGCCGAGGACCTCGTACGGCTGGTCCCCAAGCGCGGGGCGCAGGTCGTGCCGCTGTCGGGGCGGGAGATCACCGAGCTGATGGAACTGCGCGGCATTGTCGAGCGGTACTCCGCGGAGCGGGTCATCGCCGGGGGCAGGGCCCCCGTGTCCGAGCTGACCGCGCTGCTCGACCGCCAGCGCACGCTCAGCGGGGCCGAGCACGCCAAGGAGTTCATCGCGGTGGATCACCTCTTCCACGCGACGATCGTGGCGGCGGCGGGCAACGCCCTGCTCGACCGCCACTACGACGGGCTCCGCAGCCGCCAGATCCGGGCCGGGGTGGTGGCGCTGTTCAACCAGCACGGCCGGCAGGAGTCCGTGCTCCATGAGCACGAGGCGATCCTCGACGCGATCGCCTCCGGAGACCGGCAGGCCGCGTGCACCGCGATCGACAGCCACCTGGAGTCGACGCTCAAGGTGCTGCTCGCGGGATAGCCGGCCTGCCGTACGTCCGGCTCGTCGTCAAAGGCGGCGGTTGGCCAGTACCGGGATGGAACGGCGGACCGAGGCGACCTCGGCGAGGTCGAGGTCCGCGATGAGCAGCCCCGGTCCCTCTTCGAGGTGCTTGCGCACGGTTCCGTCCGGGCCGACGACGGCGCTGTGGCCGATGCCGGTGGGGGCGTTCGACGCGGCGGGGACGCCGGAGGCCGCGGGGTCGGCCTGGTCCACGGCGGCGAGCCAGAGCGTGGCGTCGAGCGCGCGGGCGCGGATCAGCAGTTCCCACTGCTCCCGCTTGCCCGGGCCCGCGCCCCACGAGGCGGGGAGTACGGACAGGACCGCGCCCGCGTCGGCGTGGGCCCTGAACAGCTCGGGGAAGCGGATGTCGTAGCAGGTCGCGAGGCCGATGCGGGTGCCGTCGACGTCGAAGGTGACGACCTCGGACCCGGGTGCCACCGTGTCGGACTCGGCGAAGCCGTAGGCGTCGTAGAGGTGGATCTTGTCGTACGCCGCCTCGACGCCGGGGCCGGTGGCGAGCACGGTGTTCGCCACCTTTCCGTCCGGGGCGGGGGTGAACATGCCCGCGACGACGACGAGTTCGGCCTCCTTGGCGATCTGGCGCACCGCCGTGGCCCAGGGGCCGTCGAGCGGTTCGGCCAGCGGCGTCAGCGGGGTCCCGAAGCAGGCCATCGCGGCCTCCGGGAAGACGACGACGCGAGCGCCCGCGTCCGCCGCGAGACGGGCCTGCTCGCGCAGGAGCGCGAGGTTCTCCTCGGGGCGGGGGCCGGTGGTGATCTGGCTCAGCGCGATACGCATGAGACGTTCCTCCTCGTGTGGGGGTTCGGGAATGCGTGGTCCGGGGATCAGGATGCCGTCGACGCGGCGGGGGAGCGGGCCGGTTCGCCGCTCAGCAGCTCCTCGTCGCCCGGGTCGCCGTCGCGGCCCAGACACAGCCCGGCGATGGTGACGACCGCGGTGCCCGCGACGTAGAGGGCCAGCGGGATCCACGAGTCGTACGCGTCGAGCAGCGCCGTGAACAGCAGGGGCGCCACGGCGCCGCCGATGACACCGGCCAGCGTGTACGCGAGCGAGGAGCCGGTGTAGCGCAGCCGCGGGGAGAACTGCTCGGCGATGAAGGCCGCCTGCGGCCCGTACATCGCGGAGTGGAAGACCAGGGCCACCACGACGCCGAGTGCGAGCAGCGGCCAGCTCCCGCCGCCGATCATCGGGAAGAACAGGAACGGCCACACACCGGCGGCCGCGGCCGAGACCCCGTACAGGACGCGGCGGTTGACGCGGTCGGAGAGGGCGCCGGCCAGCGGGATCAGGAAGACCTGGAGGGAGGAGCCGATGAGGACGGCGGCCAGGGCGGAGCCGCGGGACATGCCGAGCTCGCCGGTCGCGTAGGTCAGGACGAAGACGGTGAACAGCGCGTACAGGACGTCCGGGGCCACCCGGCTGAGGATCGCGGCCGCCAGGGCGCGCGGGTGCGTCGTGAAGACCTCGCGGATCGGGGCCTCGGGGCGCTTCTGCTCGGCCTCCATCGCCTTGAAGACGGGGGTCTCCTCGAGCTTCGCGCGGATCCACAGGCCGAAGAAGACGAGCACACCGGAGAGCAGGAACGCCACGCGCCAGCCCCAGGACGTGAACTGAGCTTCCGTCAGGAGAGCGCCGAGGGCGGCGAGTACGCCGTTGGCGAGCAGGTTGCCGACCGGCGGGCCGATCTGTGCTGCCGAGGCGTAGAAGCCGCGCCGGCGCGGATCGCCGAACTCGCTGGACAGCAGCACCGCCCCGCCCCACTCGCCGCCGACGCCGACGCCCTGGGCGAAGCGGAGTATCACGAGGGTGAGCGGAGCGGCGACGCCGATCGTGGCGTAGGAGGGGAGCAGGCCGATGGCGAGGGTGGCGGCCCCGATCAGGACGAGGGTCGCGATCAGGACCTTCTTACGGCCGAGCTTGTCGCCGAGGCGGCCGAAGACGAAACCGCCGAGCGGGCGCGACACATAGCCGACGGCGTACGTGGAGAACGCGAGGAGGGTGCCGGTGGCGGGGTCCTCCGAGGGGAAGAAGACGTCGCCGAAGACGAGCGCCGCCGCGACGGAGTAGATGGCGAAGTCGTACCACTCCAGTGCGGTTCCGGTCAGGCTGGCGAAGAATGCGCGGCGGACCGCGGACCCGCCGAGCGGGGTCTTTTCCGTGCTCGTGCTGGTGTGGTTCACGACGTCCGTCCCTGAGGTTCCTTGGGTGAGGTTAACTGTCGACCTTCCGGCATACTTCTTGTATACAGGTCGTATGCGCAAGCCTTCCGCGCAAAGTTAACCTCCCCGATACCGCGAACGATGTGGAGAAACCCCATGGCGCTGCTGACCTTCGAACTGCCCGACGGCACCACCCGCAAGGTCGATGTCGTGCAGGTGCTCAACGCCGGATATGCCGGGCGCAGCCAGGACGACGTCGCCGCCCACGTGGCGGAACTCGCCGAGCTGGGGGTGCCCGCGCCGTCCGTGACCCCCGCGCTCTACCCCGTCTCCCCCTACCTCGCCCAGCACACCGACCAGGTCCGCGTCCAGCACGGGCGCACCTCCGGCGAGGCCGAGTGGGCGCTGGTCGTCGACCAGGACGGAGACCTGCTCCTGACGGCCGCCTGCGACCACACCGACCGCGAGCTGGAGGTGCACGGCGTGGCCTGGAGCAAGAACGCGAGCCCCGACGTCCTCGCCCGCCGCGCCTGGCGCCTCGCCGAAGTGCAGGAGCGCCTCGACGACCTGACCCTGCGCGCCTGGGTGACCCACGACGGCCAGGAGACCCTGATCCAGGACGGCACCCTGGCCGAGCTGCTCACGCCCGCCTACTGGGCCGACGTCCTGCGCGAACGCGGCGACCTGGTGCCCGGCACGGTCCTGATCTCCGGCACGATCCCGATGGCCGAGGGCGTCGACCAGTTCGCCCCCCACTGGCGCGTGGAACTGACCGACCCGGCCACGGGCAACACGATCGGCCTGGCGTACGACGTGGTGAGGATGCCGGTGCCGATCGGCTGAGGGGACGGCCGGGCGGCCCGTCGATCAGTGCGGGGCGCGAGGGTGCGGCAGGCGGCTCGGCCGGTCAGCCCTTGACCGCACCCCCCAGCGCGAACCCCCCGCCGAAGCGCCGGGCCACCAGGACGTACAGCAGGATCACCGGCGTCGAGTAGATGATCGAGAAGGCTGCCAGCTGGCCGTAGACGACTGTGCCCCGGTTGCCGAAGAAGTCGTTGATGCTCACCGAGGCCGGCATCTGTTCGGGAGTGAGCAGCAGCATGAAGGGGACGAAGAAGTTGCCCCACATCATGACGAACGAGAAGACCGTGACCACCGATATGCCGGGTCCCATCAAGGGGAGCACGATGCGGATCAGGGACTGGAACGAGGACGCTCCGTCCGTCCAGGCCGCTTCCTCCAGCTCCTTCGGGACGCCGTCCATGAAGTTCTTCATCAGCCAGATGGCGAACGGGAGTTGGGACGCCGCGAAGAAGAAGATCGTGCCCTGCATCGTGTCGATCAGATTGACCTGCACGAAGAGCGCGTAGACCGGGACCATGATCGCCGTGATGGGCAGGCACGTGGCGAACAGGACCGTCGCCAGGAACGGGTTGTTGAAGCGGGATCGGTAGCGGGACAGCGGGTACGCCGCGAGGGCCGCGCTCGCCACCGTCAGGAGGGTCGCGCCGCCGCACAGCAGCAGGCTGTTGAGGAGCGGCGTGAAGGTGATGTCGGGGGTCAGGACCGCGTCGAAGTTGTCCAGGGTGACGCCGTCGGGGATCTTCACCTGGAGGTTCGCGTGCGCGTCGAGGGCGGAGAGGACCACCCACGCCAGCGGCAGGACGAACGCCGCGGCGACGATCAGGAGTCCGGCGTCGGCCGCGAGGCGGTGGCGGACGGTGCGGGGTGAGGACACTCAGGCCTCCGAGCGCAGCAGGCGCATATAGACCAGCGAGAAGAGCGAGCCGACGACCAGGAGGAGCAGGGCGACCGCCGTGCCGTAGCCGATCATGCTCTTCTGGAAGGCCTGCTCGTACATGAACAGGGGCAGGGTCTGGCTGCGGTTTCCGGGCCCGCCTCGTGTCATCACCCAGATCAGCCCGAAGACGGACAGCGTCTGCAGGGTGTTCAGCATGAGGTTCGTGCCGATGGAGCGGCGGATCATCGGCAGCGTGATGTGCCACATGCGGCGCCAGCCGCCCGCGCCGTCCATCTCCGCCGCCTCGGTGATCTCCTTGGGTATCTCGCCGAGTGCCGCCGAGTAGACCAGCATGGAGAACGCCGTCCCGCGCCACACGTTCGCGAAGGACACCGCGAGGATCGGCAGCGTGAACAGCCAGTTCTGGGTGGGCAGATGGAGCCAGTCCAGGATCGCGTTGAGCGTGCCCTCGCGGCGGAAGAACGCGTAGAGGAGGAAGCCGGCGACGACCTCGGGCAGGACCCACGCGCAGATCACGACCGCGCCCGTGACCGTGCGGACCGGCTTCGACGCGCGCTGCATCAGCGCGGCGAGGGCGAGGCCCAGCGTGTTCTGGCCGATGAGCGAGGACAGGACGGTGAAGACGAGGGTGAGCCAGACCGCGTTCAGGAACGCGTCGTCCCTGAACGCGGCCGTGAAGTTGTCGAAGCCCACGAAGGAGGAGTGGGCCTGGCCCGTCAACTGCAGGTCCGTGAAGGCGATGTACGCGCAGTACGCGATCGGGCCGGCGAGGAAGAGCAGCAGCAGGACCAGGGAAGGGGCCAGGGGCAGGGCGCGTGTCAGGGGGCGGCGTGCACCGCCCCGCCCCACCTTCACTTGGTGATCACCTTGCCGTCCGTCGCCGTCTTGAGTTGCTCGTCATACGTACTCGCCGCCTTCTCGACCGAGCTGTCGCCGGTCGTGACCGACTCCATCGCCTCCTGGATGGCCGTGGAGACCTTCGGGTACGCCGGGTACGCGGGCCGGTAGTGGGTCGACGCCACCAGGTCCGTGAAGAACTTGATGCCGGGCTGCGCCTTCACGTACGCCGGGTCGGCCGCGACGTCCTTGCGTACCGCGATGCCCGAGTTGGCGATGTACCACTTCTGGGCGTTGGCCTTGGTCTGCATGGTCTTGATGAACTCGAAGGCCAGGTCGGGGTTGGACGCCTTCGACGGGACCGACCACGTCCAGCCGCCCGACATGCTGACCTTGCCCGGGGCCTGGCCGTCCTGCGTCGGCATGTGCGCGAGGCCCAGCCTCTGCGACCACTCGGGCCACTCGTGGCCGCTGCCCTTCAGCCAGTCCTGCGGGAGCCAGGAGCCGTCGAGGTTGATCGCCAGCTTGCTCTTGGGGAGCAGTTCGCCGCGGACCCGGGTGCCGATGTTCGGGTCGAGGGCGTCGGAGACGTCGGGGCCGAGCTTCTCGCCGTAGACCGTCTTCACGAAGTTCAGCGCGTCCTTGAACGGCTTGCCCGCGGTGATCCACTTGTTGGACGACCTGTCGTACAGCGGGTCCGCCGTGCCCGACCCCGTCCCGTACAGGAGCATCTCGAAGCCCTGCATCGCCGACTGCTCGCCGCCGGGCTTGCCCGTGTAGACGTTGAGCGGGGTGACGGATGGGACCTTCTTCTTGATCGTGCGGGCCGTGTCGAGGACGTCGTCCCAGGTCTTCGGCTGCCAGGGGGTCTTGATGCCGGCCTTCGCGAAGATGCCCTTGTCGTACCAGAGTCCGCGGGTGTCCGTGCCGTCCGGGACGCCGTACGTCTTGCCGTCCTGGGCCTTGGCCGCGTTCTTCGCCGTGTCGATGAACTGGTTCCAGTCGGGCCACTTGGCGAGATACGCGTCGAGGGGCTTCAGATAGCCGCTGGTGATGTCCGAGTTGATGAGGAACGTGTCCTCGTAGACCAGGTCGGGTGCCGTCTTCGGGGAGCGCAGCATCTGCTGGAGCTTGGTGTAGTACTCGGAGTCCGGCGCCTTGATCGGCACCAGCTTCACCTTCTTGCCCGGATGGTCCTTCTCGAACTGCGTCTTCATCGACGCCAGGTACTTGTCCATGACACGTATCTGGTTGTCGGTCGACTGCTTGAAGGAGATCCTGACGGTGTCCGGGTCGTCCCCGGAGCCGCTGCTGCAGGCCGTCAGGCCGGTCGCGGCGATGAGCAGAGTGGCGCTGAGGAGCACTGGAGCGGTGGGGCGCACGGGCACGACCTCCTACGGGCCGCCGCCGGCCGGCTTGCCGAGCGGGGCTGCTCGGTGAACGTACGGGCGGGGTCGGACCAAGGTCAATCCCCGTGCAGGAGTGGGTGGTTGACCAATGGTCTACACCGCTGTGAGCCAGCGGTAGTGCAGTTCGGGTCGGCCCACCTGGCCGTACTGAGGGCTGCGGGCGGCCCGGCCCGACTCGACGAGATGCTCCAGGTAGCGGCGGGCCGTGATGCGCGAGATGCCCACGGACTCGGCCGCCGCCGCGGCGGTCAGACCCTCCGGGGCGGCGCGCAGCGTCCGAGTGACGCGCTCGAGCGTCGGCGCGCTCAGTCCCTTGGGCAGCGCGGCCGGACCGGGGGCGCGCAGCGTGGCCAGGGCGCGGTCGACCTCGTCCTGGCCGCCCGCCTCGCCCGCCGCGGCCCGGAACTCCGCGTAGCGCACGAGCCGGTCGCGCAGCGTCGGGAACGTGAAGGGCTTCAGTACGTACTGCACCACGCCGAGCGAGACCCCTTCGCGGACCACCGTGAGGTCGCGGGCCGAGGTCACCGCGATGACGTCCGTGTGATGGCCCGCCGCCCGCAGTGAGCGCGCCAGCTGGAGACCGTGGCCGTCCGGGAGGTGCAGGTCGAGGAGGAGCAGGTCGACCTGGGTGCGCTCCAGGGCGCGGTGGGCCTCGGCGGCCGTGTGCGCCTTGCCGATCGCGGTGAAGCCGGGGACCCGGTTCACGTACAGGACGTGGGCGTCGGCGGCCACCGGGTCGTCCTCGACGACCAGTACTCGAATGGTGCCGCCCGTGGCGTCGGGATCGGTCACGCGGTGCCTCCCGTGGGCGTGGTCGCGCTCGTGCGCTGGAGGGGCAGGACGACGGTGAACTGTGCGCCGCCCGTGGGGGATTCGGCCAGGGTCAGGGTGCCGGAGTTACGGGCGACGGACTGCTGGACGAGGGCGAGTCCGAGGCCGCGCCCGCCGGGACCGGCCGGCTTGGTGGACCACCCCCGCTCGAAGACCGCGTCCGCGTGGCCGTCGGCGACACCCGGGCCGGTGTCCGTGACCCGGAGCAGCAGGGTGTCGTCCTGCGCGCGGGCCGTGACCGTCACCTTCGCGTACGGGGAGCCCTGTGCCGCGTCGACCGCGTTGTCGAGCAGGTTGCCGAGGATCGTCACGAGGTCGCGGGCCGGCAGGGTGGGCGGCACCAGACCGTCGTCGATGCGGCTGTCCTCGGATATCTCCAGCTCCACGCCGTGCTCGTTGGCCTGCGCCGTCTTGCCGAGCAGGAGCGCGGCGAGCACCGGCTCGCTCACGGCGGAGACGACCTGGTCGGTGAGGGTCTGCGCCAGCTCCAGTTCGGCCGTCGCGAAGTCGACCGCCTCGCCGGCCCGGTCCAGCTCGATCAGCGAGACGACCGTGTGGAGCCGGTTCGCGGCCTCGTGGGCCTGTGAGCGCAGCGCCTGCGTGAAGCCCCGCTCCGAGTCCAGCTCGCCCATGACCGCCTGGAGTTCGGTGTGGTCGCGCAGGGTCACCACGGTGCCGCGCCGGTCGCCGCTGGAGACGGGGGAGGTGTTGACGACGACCACGCGGTCGGTGGTGAGGTGCACCTCGTCGACGCGGGGCTCCGCCGCGAGGAGCGCGCCTGTGAGCGGGGTGGGCAGGCCGAGCTCCGCCACATTGCGCCCGACCGTCTCGTCGCCGACGCCGAGCAGCTCGCGCGCCCCGTCGTTGATGAGCGCGATCCTGCGCTGCCCGTCGAGCATCACCAGACCCTCGCGCACCGCGTGCAGCGCCGCCTGGTGGTAGGCGTGCATGCGGCTGAGCTCGGTCGCGTTCATGCCGTGGGTGTGCCGACGCAGCCGGGCGTTGATGACGTACGTGCCGATGCCGCCGAGCACGAGGGCGCCCGCCGCGACGCCGGCCACCGCCATCACCTGGCCGCGCGCCTGCGCGCTGATCTCCTCGACCGTGATGCCGGCGCTGACCAGACCGACGATCCGCTGCCCCGACAGGATCGGGGTCACCACGCGCACGGACGGGCCGAGGGTGCCCGTGTACGTCTCCGAGAAGGTCCGGCCGCGCAGGGCGGGCCCGATGTGGCCGAGGAAGCGCTCGCCGATGCGGCGCTCGTCGGGGTGCGTCCAGCGGATGCCGTGCGGATCCATGATCGTGACGAAGTCCACGCCGGTGTGGCGCTGGACGTCGCTCGCGTACGGCTGGAGCGTGCGGGTCGGGTCGCCGTCCCCGGTGATCGCCCCGCGCACGGAGGGCGCGTCCGCGACCGCGCGGGCCGCCGCCGTCGCCTGGCGCGTGGCGGCCTGCTCGGCCTGGTTGCCGTCGCTGATGTACGTGAACAGCGCGCACCCCGCGACCACGACGGCGACCAGGACGACCTGCATCGCGAAGAGCTGGCCGGCCAGGCTGCGGGCGCGTGGCAGGAGGGGGAGGCGCATGGGCCCAGTGTGCCTCTCGGTACGAGCTGAACGTATAAGCGTGAACTAAATGAACGGAAGGGTGACGGCCCTCACAAGCCGGGAGATAGTCCTCGTGATTCGCCAGACGTGAGCCGCACGCATGGCGCGTACGTGCAGGTTTCCCGTACGCAGTACGCCAGACACCGTCGTCAGGAGGCACCCGTGGCCGAGACCCAGGTGGCAGCCGCCACCAAGAGAGACCGCACCCACTATCTGTACATCGCCGTCATCGGTGCCGTCCTTCTCGGCATCGCGGTCGGCTTCATCTGGCCGGACTTCGCCAAGGAGCTCAAGCCGATCGGCACCGGCTTCGTGAACCTGATCAAGATGATGATCTCGCCGATCATCTTCTGCACGATCGTGCTCGGCGTCGGTTCCGTACGCAAGGCCGCCAAGATCGGCAAGGTCGGCGGGCTCGCGCTCGGCTACTTCCTGGTGATGTCCGTGGTCGCGCTCGCCATCGGCCTGGTCGTCGGCAACATCCTGCACCCGGGCGACGGCATGCACCTCACGCAGGCCGTGAAGGACGTCGGCCACACCGCGGCCAAGGACGCCGCCGAGGGTCCCGTCGACTTCGTCCTCGGGATCATCCCGACGACCCTCGTGTCGGCGTTCACGGAGGGCGAGGTGCTCCAGACGCTCCTGGTCGCCCTGCTCGTCGGCTTCGGACTCCAGGCCATGGGGCGCGCCGGTGAGCCGGTCCTCAAGGGTGTCGAGCACATCCAGAAGCTGGTCTTCCGCGTCCTCGGCATGATCATGTGGGCCGCGCCCGTCGGCGCGTTCGGCGCGATGGCGGCCGTCATCGGCGAGACCGGTGTGGACGCCCTGAAGGCACTGGCCACGATCATGCTCGGCTTCTACGTGACCTGCATCCTGTTCGTCGTGGTGGTCCTCGGGAGCGTGCTGCGCCTGGCCACCGGGTACAACCTGTTCGCGCTCCTGAAGTACCTCGGCCGCGAGTTCCTGCTGATCCTGTCCACCTCGTCCTCCGAGTCCGCGCTGCCGCGGCTCATCGCGAAGATGGAGCACCTGGGCGTCAGCCGTCCCGTCGTCGGCATCACCGTGCCGACCGGGTACTCGTTCAACCTCGACGGCACGATGATCTACCTGACCATGGCCTCGCTCTTCATCGCGGACGCCATGGACCAGCCCCTCGCCATCGGCCAGCAGATCGGCCTGCTGCTGTTCATGATGGTCGCGTCGAAGGGCGCCGCGGGTGTCTCCGGTTCCGGTATCGCGGTGCTCGCCAGCGGACTCCAGTCGCACAAGCCCGCGCTCGTCGACGGCGTCGGCCTGATCATCGGCATCGACCGCTTCATGAGCGAGGCCCGCGCCCTGACCAACTTCGCGGGCAACGCCGTCGCCACGCTCCTCATCGGTACGTGGACGGGTGAGGTCGACAAGGACCGCGTCCGGCGCGTGCTCGCCGGTGACCTGCCCTTCGACGAGCGCACGCTCGTGGACGACGGGAGCCACGCCCCGGCGGCCGACGTTCCGGACCAGCGGGGCGGCGACGACAAGGAGCTGGCGAAGGCCTGAGCGCTCCGCCGGGCAAGCGGTGTGGCAGGTGCGGGTCGGCCTGGGTCCGGCCGCGCAGTTCCCCGCGCCCTTGGGGAGGGGGAGGCGGCGGGCCGGTGGGGTCCGGCCGCGCAGTTCCCCGTGCCCCTGACGGGGCGTGTGGCAGCCCTTAGTTGAGCCCTGCCACCAGTTCGGTGGCGCGTGAGGCGGGTACGCCCGCCGCGGTCAGTACGGTGACCGCGGCGGAGCGGCCCGCCTCTTCTGCTGGGATCAGCCCGTCGTTGACCGCTTCGAGCAGTCCGAACAGGACCTGCTCATGGACGTACGCGAGGGCCGGAGGTGGCAGGGGAGAGACGAACTCGCCCGATTCCAGGCCCTGTTGGAGCAGTTCGGTGCAGCTGTCGCGGACCGGGCTGAGCCTGGCGCGGATGCCCTCGACGGTGACGGCGCGCTGCGCGAGCGCGACCAGCAGACGGTAGCGGTCGGCGACCTCCCACACGGCGAGCAGCGAGCGGGCCACGGCCTCGGCCGGGTCGGTCACGCCCGCGCGCCCCTCGGTCTGCGCGGCCTCGACCGCGACGACGGCGTCGTCGACCAGCGCGGCGACGAGCGCCTCGCGGCTGGGGAAGTGCCCGTAGACCGTGCGCCTGACGACGCCCGCGGCCCTGGCGATCTGGTCCATGGACGCGTCCGGGTCGCGCAGCAGCTCGGCGAGGGCGACGTCGAGGATGCGGCGGCGGTTGGTGTCGGCTCGGCCTGAAGTCACGCGCCCATTCTGCACCCCTGCCCCGACCCCGTTCACGTGTGGTTTTGCACAGCGCTGTGCAATGACGTAAATTGCACACTGTTGTGTAATTGCACAGTGCTGTGCAATGTCCATGGACCCATGGACTCGTGGACTGTGGGGGCCGAGCGCCCCGGAGGGTGGCAAGGGAATGCGCCTCGTCATGAAGGAACCGGTCGAGGGGATGGACCGGCCGTACGCCCGTCGCTGGTGGGCCCTGATCGTGCTGTGCCTGAGCCTGCTGATCATCGTCATGGCGAACACCGCGCTCACCGTCGCGGCGCCCGACATGACCAAGGACCTGGGCCTGACCAGCGCCGACCTCCAATGGGTCATCGACGGCTACACCGTCCCGTACGCGGCCCTGATGCTGCTGCTCGGCGCGATCGGCGACAAGTACAGCCGGCGCGGGGCGCTCGTCCTCGGCCTCGTCGTCTTCGGCGGCGGCGCCGTCGCGGGCTCGCTCGTCGACAGCTCCACCGGGGTCATCGCGGCCCGCGCGGTGATGGGCGTCGGCGCGGCCATGATCATGCCCGCCACGCTGTCACTGCTCGCGGTCACCTTCCCGCGCGCCGAGCGCGCCAAGGCCATCGTGCTGTGGACCGCCACCGCGGGCCTCGCCATCGCGGCCGGGCCGCTGGTCGCCGGCGCGCTCCTGCGCGACCACGGCTGGTCGTCGACGTTCCTGATCAACGTGCCCGTGGCCGCCGTCGCCCTCGTCGGCGCCCTCGTCCTCGTACCGCCGTCCAAGGCCGCGCATCAGCACCGCATCGACTACGTCGGCGGACTCCTCTCGGTCGTCTGGGTCGGCGCGCTCGTCTACATGATCATCGAGGGGCCGCACTTCGGCTGGGGCGCCAAGGCGATCGGCGCCGCGGTCGTCGCGGGCGTGGCCCTGGTGGCCTTCGTCGTGTGGGAGCTGCGCCACCCGCGCCCGGTCCTGGACGTCCGCCGCTTCACGGACCGCCGCTTCTCCGGCTCGAACCTCGCGGTCGCCCTCTTCTTCCTCGCGGTCTTCGGCGCCTTCTACTACCTGACCCAGCACCTCCAGTTCGTCCTCGGCTACGACGCGCTGGCCACCGGCGTCCGCATGCTGCCGCTCGCCGGAGCGGTCTTCGTGGGCTCGGCCCTCACGGGGTACCTCACCCCGCGCGTCGGCATGAAGATCACGGTGACGGCCGGCATGGTCGGCGGCACCGCGGCCCTCGCCCTCCTCACACGCGTCGACGCCACGTCCTCGTACGGGGACTTCGTGCTGCCCCTCGTCATCCTCGGCCTCGCGATCGGCCTCGCCCTCTCGCCGTGCACCGACGCGATCATGGGCTCGTTCCCCGAGTCGGAGCTGGGTGTGGGCGGCGCGGTCAACGACACGTCGCTCGAACTCGGCGGCTCGCTCGGCATCGCGATCCTCGGCTCGGTCCTGGCCGGTTCGTACTCGTCGCAGCTGGCGGACGACACGGCCGGTTCGAAGCTGCCCGCCGACGCGCTGAGCACCGCGCAGGACTCGGTCGGCGCGGGCTACGCGGTGGCGCAGGGCATCGGCGACCAGGCCCACAAGGTGGCCGAGAAGGCGGCGGGCGCGACCAGCCCCGAGCAGGCGGCCCAGCTCAAGGCGCAGGCCGAGCAGCTCGCGGGCGGCGCGCGGCAGATGGCCGACGCGGTCGGTTCCGCGTTCTCGGACGCGGTGGCCCACACGAGCGTCGTCGGCGCGGTGATCCTCGGGGTCGGGACGGTGCTGGTGGCGGTACTGCTGCCGCGGCGGGGGGAGCGGGTGGCGGAGGCGGACGCCGCTGCCGAGCAGTCCGGCGCCGCTGAGCCGGACGCCGCCGTCGAGCCGGATGCGGCCTCCGAGTCGGATGCCGAGGTCGCGTCGGACGCCCGTGAGAAGGAGTCGACCGCGCAGAGCAACGCGTAATCGCTGGCCTTTCCGTCGGCGTCAACGTTTACCGTCGAAGGCATGCGCATCGGAGAGCTGGCGGAGCGGGCCGGGACGTCCACGCGGACGCTGAGGTACTACGAGTCGCGCGGGCTGCTGCCCGCGCGGCGCGGGGGCAACGGCTACCGCACGTACGACGAGGCGGACCTGCGGGCCCTGCGGCAGATCAGGACGCTGCAGGACTTCGGGTTCGAGCTGGAGGAGACCCGGCCCTTCGTGGAGTGCCTGCGGGCCGGGCATCCGGAGGGCGACTCGTGCCCCGCCTCGCTCGCGGTGTACCGCCGCAAGCTCGGCGAACTCGATGCGCTGATCGGCGAGTTGACCGCCGTGCGGGAGAAGGTCGGCGCGCAGCTGGAGCGCGCCGAGGAGGCCATGGACGCGCTGGCGGGCGAGGGCCCGTCGCCGCGCTGCGAACTGGGAGGGTGATGTGAGCACGGATCTGAGGGACGTCACGGACGCGGACTTCGACGGCGAGGTGCTGGGGGCGGGGCGGCCGGTCCTGGTGGAGTTCACCGCCGAGTGGTGCGGGCCGTGCCGGCAGCTCGCGCCGGTGCTTCGCTCCATCGCGGACGAGGAGCGGGAGCGGCTCGACGTCGTGGTGATCGACGTGGACCGCAACCCGGAGACCGCGGTGCGTTACGGGGTGCTGTCGATGCCGACGCTCATGGTCTTCAAGGACGGCGAGCCGGTGTGGTCGCGGGTCGGGGCACGCCCGAAGCGGCGACTGCTGGAGGAATTGGCGGAGGTCGTCTGATCGCGTCGGTGTGACGGAGGCCGGTGACCGGGCCGAATAGCGGCGGTGAAATCCCCGGGGTGCAATTGGACCCTGCCAGGGGGTATATTTAGTGTTTCTGTGTGCCCACAGAAAAGGCCCCTCACAAGGGGCCGAATAAACACATCGTACCTGGCAGGGAGCCGCTTTGTCAACCCGTGAAGCGCGTGAAATCGCTGAATTGCAGAAAGAGCAGGAATTCATCGACCGGCTTTACGCGCGCGTCGATGTGCTGCGCGGCGATGCCGCGGAGTCGGTCACGGACGCCCTGACGCCGGTCGGTACCGGCCAGCAGGCGCGGCTCGAAAGGGATCTCCTCGTCGTCGAGCGTTCCGGCCTGCTCGCCGCGCTGAACGCGGTCGACGGTTCGCTGTGCTTCGGCCGGATCGATCTCACCGAAAAGGCGGGCGGCACCGCGCATCACATCGGGCGCATCGGAATTCGCGAGGATGACAGCGAGCACACCCCGATCCTGATCGACTGGCGCGCGCCGGTCGCCCGCCCCTTCTATCTCGCCACCGGGCACACGCCCATGGGCATCAGGCGGCGCCGCCACCTCACCACCGAGGGCCGCACCGTCACCGAGCTGCACGACGAGATCCTCGACCTGGGTGACGAGGAGCGCACCGGGTTCGAGGACCCGACCGGTGACGCGGTGCTGCTCGCCGCCCTGAACTCGGCCCGCACCGGCCGCATGGGCGACATCGTGCAGACCATCCAGGCCGAGCAGGACCGGATCATCCGCCACTCGCACCGCGGTGTGCTCGTGGTGGAGGGCGGCCCCGGCACGGGCAAGACCGCCGTGGCGCTGCACCGGGCGGCGTTCCTCCTCTACGAGCAGCGCGAGCTCCTCGCCAAGCGGGCCGTGCTCATCGTCGGCCCGAACCCCGCCTTCCTCGGCTACATCGGTGAGGTCCTGCCCGCGCTCGGCGAGACCGGTGTGCTGCTCGCGTCGCTCGGTGAGCTGTTCCCCGGCGTGCACGCCACCGCCGAGGACACCCCGCACGCCGCCGCCGTCAAGGGCGCCGAGGCGATGGTGGACGCCCTCGCGCTCGCCGTGCGCGACCGGCAGCAGCTCCCCGAGCCCGGTGCCCCGATAATCGTCCGGCACGACGACGGTGACCTGATCCTCGACTGGGAGATCGCCTACGAGGCCCGGCAGGCGGCCCGCGACACGCTCCTGCCGCACAACCTCGCCCGCCCCCACTTCGCCTTCCGGATCATCGACGCGCTCACCGCCCAGCTCGCGGAGCGCATCGGTGCCGACCCGTACGGCGGGCCCAACTTCCTCGGCCCCGACGACCTCGCCCTGCTCGGCAAGGGAGTCGCCGCCAGCACCGAAGTGCACGCCGCCATCGAGGAGTTGTGGCCTCAGCTCACTCCGCAGGGCCTCGTCGCGGACTTCCTGGCCGAGCCCGTGCACGTGGCCGACGAGGACGCGAAGGCGATCCGCCGGGACGTGACGGGTCCGGCGGACTGGACTCCCGCCGACGTTCCGCTCCTCGACGAGGTCGCCGAGCTGCTCGGCGTCGACGACAGCGCCGAACGCGCCCTGGCCGAGGCGGCGCGGCAGGAGCGGATCGGCTACGCGCAGGGCGTGCTCGAACTCTCCCGCGGCTCGGAGACGTACGAGTTCGAGGACGAGGAGGACTCCGAGGTCCTGGCCGCGCACGACATCGTCGACGCCGAGCGGGTCGCCGACTGGTACGAGGAGGAGGACCACCGCAGCGCCGCCGAGCGCGCGGCGGCCGACCGGACCTGGGCGTTCGGGCACATCATCGTCGACGAGGCGCAGGAGCTGTCGCCGATGGCGTGGCGGCTGCTGATGCGGCGTTCGCCCACGCGGTCCATGACGCTGGTCGGCGACCCCGCGCAGACCGCCGAGGAGGCCGGCGTCGGATCGTGGGAGAAGATCCTCGCGCCGTACGTCGAGGACCGCTGGGAGCACACCCGGCTCGGCGTCAACTACCGCACGCCGTCCGAGATCATGGACGTGGCGGCGGCCGTGCTGCGCGCCGAGCACCCCGGCTTCGAGCCGCCGTCCTCGGTCCGTTCGACGGGCGTGCGCCCCTGGGCACGCGCGGCCGACGACGTCGTGAAGGCCGTGGCCGAGGAGGCCGTCGCCGCGACGCCCGAGGAGGGGCGGCTCGCGGTGATCGCCCCCCGCCGGCTGCACACGGCGCTCGCCGCCGTGCTGCCGGACGTCGTGGCGGGCGGCGAGCCGGACCTCACCAAGCACCTGGTGCTGCTCGACCCCCGCCAGGCCAAGGGGCTCGAGTTCGACCGCGTACTGGTCGTGGAGCCCGGCGAGTACGGCGTCAGTGACCTCTACGTCGCGCTGACCCGGGCGACCCAGACCCTCGGCGTCGTGCACGGCGGGGAGCTGCCCCAGTCGCTGCGCGGCCTGCTACGGCCTGCCCCGGTCACGCGGGCCTGAGCCACACCGTCGCCAGCGGCGGCAGCGTGAGCCGGACACTGGCCGGACGCCCGTGGGCACCCTGGGCGTCCGGCTTGACCGGGTCCGGGTTGCCGACGTCGCCGCCGCCGTAACGGGCCGCGTCGGTGTTGAGGACCTCGTGCCAGGCCGGTACGTCGTCGGGGGCGCCGAGCCGGTACTCGTGGCGGACGACCGGCGAGAAGTTGGACACCGCCATGAGAGGGCTGCCGTCGGCGGCGCGCCGCAGGAACGCGAACACGTTGTCCTGCGCCGCGTCACCGACGATCCACTCGAAGCCCGCCGGGTCCATGTCCCGCTGCCAGAGCGCCGGTTCGCTGCGGTAGACGGCGTTCAGGTCGCGGGTGAGGTCGCGGACACCGCGGTGGTCGGGCTCCGCCGGGTACGACGGGTCGAGCAGCCACCAGTCCGGGCCGTGCGCCTCCGACCACTCGGCTCCCTGCGCGAACTCCTGCCCCATGAACAGGAGCTGCTTGCCCGGGTGGGACCACATGAAGCCCAGGTAGGCGCGGTGGGTGGCGCGCTGCTGCCACCAGTCGCCGGGCATCTTGGACACCAGGGCCTTCTTGCCGTGCACCACTTCGTCGTGCGAGATCGGCAGGACGTAGTTCTCGCTGTACGCGTACACCATCGAGAAGGTCATCTCGTCGTGGTGGTAGCTGCGGTGGACCGGGTCGTGGGACACATAGCCGAGCGAGTCGTGCATCCAGCCCATGTTCCACTTCAGGCCGAAGCCGAGACCCCCGAAGCCGCCGGGCCCGATGTGATGGGTCGCCCGGGTCACGCCGTCCCACGCCGTCGACTCCTCGGCGATCGTCACGACGCCGGGGATCCTGCGGTACAGCGTCGCGTTCATCTCCTGGAGGAACTCGACCGCGTCCAGGTTCTCGCGGCCGCCGTACTCGTTCGGCGTCCACTGGCCGTGTTCGCGCGAGTAGTCGAGGTAGAGCATGGAGGCCACGGCGTCGACCCGCAGGCCGTCGATGTGGAACTCCTCGCACCAGTACACGGCGTTGGCCACCAGGAAGTTGCGGACCTCCTTGCGGCCGTAGTCGAACTCGAGGGTGCCCCAGTCGGGGTGGGCGGCGCGCAGCGGGTCCTCGTGCTCGTACAGGGTGCGGCCGTCGAACTCGGCGAGGGCCCAGTCGTCGCGCGGGAAGTGGGCCGGCACCCAGTCCATGAGGACGCCGATGCCTGCCTGGTGCAGCGCGTCGACCAGATGCCGGAAGTCGTCGGGCGTGCCCATGCGGGCCGTCGGGGCGTAGAAGCCGGTGACCTGGTAGCCCCACGACCCGCCGAAGGGGTGCTCGGCCACCGGCATCAGCTCTACGTGCGTGAACCCCAAGTCGGCTACATAGCGGGGCAGTTGCTCGGCAAGCTGGCGGTAGGTGAGGCCCGGGCGCCAGGACGCGAGGTGGATCTCGTAGACCGAGAACGGGGCTTCGTGCGCGGGCGGCGTGCCGCGGCCGGCCATCCACTCGTCGTCGTGCCAGATGTGGTGCGACGCGTCGACGACGGAGGAATTGGCGGGCGGGACCTCCGTGCGGCGGGCCAGCGGGTCCGCGCGCATCGTCTTCGAGCCGTCCGGACGGGTGATCTCGAACTTGTACAGCTCACCCTCGCCGAGCGACGGGACGAAGAGCTCCCAGATCCCCGTGGAGCCCAGCGAGCGCATCGGGTGGCCCGTCCCGGTCCAGTAGTTGAAGTCGCCCACGACGCACACCCCTTGGGCGTTGGGCGCCCAGACGGTGAAGCGGGTGCCGGTGAGGCCCTGATGCGTCATGGGGTGCGCGCCGAGCGCCTGCCACAGCTGCTCGTGCCGGCCCTCGCCGATCAGGTGCAGGTCGAACCCGGAGAGCGCGGGCAGCAGCCCGTACGGGTCCGGGGTCTCGTGGTCGGCGCCCTCGTAGGTGACCAGGAGACGGTACTCGTCCGGGGGCGCGGGCAGGTCGACGAGGCCCGAGAAGAAGCCGTCGCCGTCGTCGTGCAGCAAGGCCCTGAGGCCGTCCGCCACGACCGTGACCGTGCGGGCGTGCGGGCGCAGCGCCCGGAACGCCGTGCCCGTGGGCGTGGGGTGCGCGCCCAGCGTGGAGTGCGGGTCGTGGTGGGTGCCGGCGAGGAGGCGGTCGCGGTCGGCGGCGGGGGTGGGGGCCGGGGCGGCGGTGACGGGTGTCGGAGGTGTGGAGCGGGAGGGGTCGTGCGTCACGGGGTGGCCTCCTGGCTCGGGGTCGACATGGGGTGCTGCGGTGTCGCGTCTCCGGGGCGGGGGCGCGGCATGCCGGAGGCCTCCGTGGCGAGGCGCTCGATCGCCGAGAGGGGGATCGAAAGCCAGTCCGGGCGGTGATGGGCCTCGTAGACGGCCTCGTAGACCGCCTTGTCCGTCTCGTAGGCGCGCAGCAGGACCGGGTCCGTGCGCGGGTCGTCTCCGGCGGCCTGCGCGTAGCCCGCGCAGTACGCGTCCCGGCACCGGCGCGCCCAGTCCGGCGCCCACGGCCGGTTCGTGCGGGCCGCGTAGTCGAAGGAGCGCAGCATGCCGGCCACGTCCCGGGCGGGCGGGTGCGGCAGCCGGCGTTCGGGCAGGGGGCGGGAGGGCTCGCCCTCGAAGTCGATGACCGACCAGGCGCCGGCGGGCGAGCGCAGGCACTGGCCCAGGTGCAGGTCTCCGTGGACGCGCTGGGCGGTGCGGGGGGTCTTGTCGGCCGCGAGGGCGTCGAAGGCGGTGTGCAGCGCGGGTGCGTAGGGATGGAGCGCCGGTACGGCCTGGACCGCCTTGTCGAGACGGTCCTTCATCGACTGCGCCAGCTGCACGGTGTGGGCGCGGCCCAGGGTGACCGTCGGCAGGGCGTGCGCCAGGGCGAGGTGGATCTCGGCCGTCGCGCGGCCGAGTTCGTGGGCCTCGTGGCGGAAGTCCTGCCCCTTGGACAGTTCGCCGAGCGCGAGGTCCCAGCCGTCCGTCGCGCCGGTGAGATAGGGCTGGAGCAGGCCGAGCGAGAGCGGGTCGGCGTCCGTCGTCTCGAACCACGCCACCGGGGCGAGCGCGCGTTCGCAGCCCTCGTCGGCCAGCGCGCGCTGGAGTTCCAGGTCCGGGTTGAGGCCCGGCGTGACGCGGCGGAACACCTTGAGGATGAACGTATCTCCGTAAATGATCGACGAGTTGGACTGCTCCGCGTCGAGGGGGCGGGGGGCGAGGCCCGGCGGGATCGGGGTCTTGCCGTCATGCGCGAAACGCAGCCCGTCCAGGCGGCCCGGGTGGCGCAGCCGTTCCAGGAGGAGGTCCGTCAGGCGGGGGTCGAGCAGGGCCTCGTAGACCGTGCGCCCGGCGAAGGGTCCCTGTGTGACGTGGCCGATGAGGGCCGGCGCCAGGTACGGGGGCAGTGACTCCCGTACGCCCAGCAGGAGTTGGTACGTGTCCTGGGTGGGCTCGACACGCAGGAGGGCGTGGATCAGGCCCGGCTGCCGTGCCGTGGCCGGCAGCAGGTCCGTCGCGGCGAGCAGGGTGAGGGCGGGTGCTGCTCTGCCCGCGAACCAGCGTTGCCGGGGCAGCCACGCGCGCAGGAGCGGATCGAGCGAGGCGAGCAGCTCGGGTCGCGCGGTCGGGCCGGTTCGGGTGACGGCATCCGGCATGGCGTCACGTCCTTTCCCCGGGGCGGGCCGCGACTGGGTGCGGGGCGGCGTCCCGGAAATGCGGCATAGGCAGTACGTGCGGGACGTGTCGGGGTGTGTGGTGATGGGTGCCCAGGGAGGGGCGGTGGAAACCGGCCCTCCCTGGGCGGCGGTCAGGCTTCGCCGCGCAGCCGGAACCAGTAGAAGCCGTGACCTGCGAGGGTGAGGAGATAGGGCAGTTCACCGATGGCCGGAAAGCGCACCCCGCCGATCAGCTCGACCGGGTGGCGTCCGCTGAAGGCCTGGAGGTCGAGTTCGGTGGGCTGGGCGAAGCGCGAGAAGTTGTGCACGCACAGCACGAGGTCGTCCTTGTACTCGCGCAGGAACGCGATCACCGCCGGGTTGGACGAAGGGAGTTCGGTGTACGAGCCGAGGCCGAATGCTTCGTTCTGCTTGCGGATCTCGATCATGCGCCGGGTCCAGTGCAACAGAGACGACGGCGAGGTCATGGACGCCTCGACGTTGGTCACCTGGTAGCCGTAGACCGGGTCCATGATCGTGGGCAGGGAGAGGCGGCCCGGGTCGCAGGACGAGAAGCCCGCGTTGCGATCGGGTGTCCACTGCATCGGCGTGCGCACCGCGTCGCGGTCGCCGAGCCAGATGTTGTCGCCCATGCCGATCTCGTCGCCGTAGTAGAGGATCGGCGAGCCCGGCAGGGAGAGCAGGAGTGCGGTGAAGAGCTCGATCTGGTTGCGGTCGTTGTCGAGGAGGGGCGCGAGGCGGCGGCGGATGCCGATGTTGGCGCGCATCCGCGGGTCCTTGGCGTACTCCGCGTACATGTAGTCGCGCTCTTCGTCGGTGACCATTTCGAGCGTGAGCTCGTCGTGGTTGCGCAGGAAGATGCCCCACTGGCAACTCGACGGAATGGCGGGGGTCTTGGCCAGGATTTCCGAGACCGGGTAGCGCGACTCCCTGCGCACGGCCATGAAGATGCGCGGCATGACCGGGAAGTGGAACGCCATGTGGCATTCGTCGCCGCCGGAGGCGTAGTCGCCGAAGTAGTCGACCACGTCCTCGGGCCACTGGTTGGCCTCGGCGAGCAGCACCGTGTCCGGGTAGTGCGCGTCGATCTCCTTGCGAACCCGCTTGAGGAGCTCGTGCGTGGCCGGCAGGTTCTCGCAGTTGGTCCCCTCCTCCGCGTAGAGGTAGGGCACCGCGTCGAGCCGGAAGCCGTCGATGCCCAGGTCCAGCCAGAAGCGCAGGGCCGCGATGATCTCCTCCTGGACGCACGGGTTCTCGTAGTTGAGATCCGGCTGGTGGGAGAAGAATCGGTGCCAGTAGTACTGCTTGCGCACCGGGTCGAAGGTCCAGTTCGACGCCTCGGTGTCGACGAAGATGATCCGCGCGTCCTCGTACTGCTTGTCGTCGTCGGCCCAGACGTAGTAGTCGCCATAGGGGCCGGTGGGGTCCTTGCGGGACTCCTGGAACCACTCGTGCTGATCGCTCGTGTGGTTCATGACGAAGTCGATGATCACACGCATCCCGCGCTGGTGCGCGGCGTCGACGAACTCCACGAAGTCGGCCAGGTCGCCGAACTCGGGCAGGACCGCCGTGTAGTCCGAGACGTCGTAACCACCGTCCCGAAGCGGGGACTTGAAGAACGGTGGCAGCCAGAGGCAGTCGACGCCGAGCCACTGGAGATAGTCCAGTTTCGCGGTGATGCCCTTGAGGTCGCCCACGCCGTCGCCGTTGCTGTCCTGGAAGGAGCGGACGAGGACCTCGTAGAAGACGGCACGTTTGAACCAGTCGGGGTCCCGGTCCTTGGCGGGGGTGTCCTCGAAGGTGTCCGGGACGGGTTCATTGACGGTCATGGTGTGGGTGACCCTCCGATCAACGGTGAGGACGGTCGCAGGACGGTGAGGATGTGCGCGGGCGCGCGGCCCGGCTCGAGGCGCACATAGTTGGCCCTGCCCCAGTGGTAGGTCTCACCGGTGAGCTCGTCGCGCACCGGCGCGGACTCGTGCCAGCCGAGTCCCAGTTGCGGCATGTCCAACGACACCGTCGCCTCCTGGGTGTGGTGAGGATCGAGGTTGGCGACCACCAGAACCGTGTTCGAACCATGTGCGCCTGCGACCGACTTGGAGTACGCGATCACCGAGTCCTGGTCGGTGTGGTGGAAGTGCACGTCACGCAGCCGGCGCAGGGCGGGGCTGCGGCGCCTGATGTCGTTGAGCCGGGTGATGAGAGGCGCGATCGAACGCCCCTCGTGCTCGGCCGACTCCCAGTCGCGCGGCCGCAGTTCGTACTTCTCCGAATGGAGATACTCCTCGCTGCCGGGGCGTAGCGGGGCGTTTTCGCACAGTTCGTAGCCGCTGTAGACGCCCCAGGCCGGCGAGAGCGTGGCGGCCAGGACGGCGCGCACCTCGAACGCGGGGCGCCCGCCGTTCTGAAGGTAGGCGTGCAGGATGTCCGGGGTGTTCACGAAGAAGTTGGGGCGCATGTACGCGGCCGTGTCCTTCGCCAACTCCGTGGCGTACTCGGTGAGTTCCTGCTTCGAGTTGCGCCAGGTGAAGTAGGTGTACGACTGCTGGAAGCCGGCCTGCGCGAGGGCGCGCATCATCGCGGGGCGCGTGAACGCCTCGGCCAGGAAGATCACGTCGGGATCGGTGCGGTTGATCCCCCTGATGACCCGTTCCCAGAAGACGACGGGCTTGGTGTGCGGGTTGTCGACGCGGAAGATGCGCACGCCGTGGTCCATCCAGAAGCGCAGGACGCGGGTCGTCTCGGCGACCAGGCCGGGCATGTCCTGGTCGAAGGCGATCGGGTAGATGTCCTGGTACTTCTTCGGCGGGTTCTCCGCGTACGCGATGGTGCCGTCCGGCCGGTGATGGAACCACTCCGGATGCTTCTCCACCCACGGGTGGTCCGGCGAGCACTGGAGCGCGAAGTCGAGGGCGATCTCCAGGCCCAGGTCCGCGGCCCGGCGCACGAAGGCGTCGAAGTCGTCGAGGGTGCCGAGGTCGGGGTGGATCGCGTCGTGACCGCCCTCCGGGGAGCCGATCGCCCAGGGGACACCCACGTCGTGCGGCCCCGGGGAGAGAGAGTTGTCGGGACCCTTGCGGTACGTGGTGCCGATGGGGTGGACCGGCGGCAGATAGAGGACGTCGAAGCCCATCGCGGCGATGGCCGGGAGGCGCTTCGCCGCGGTGTGGAACGTGCCGGAGACCGGCGGTTCCCCCTCGCGCACGATCGCACCCTCCGAGCGCGGGAAGAACTCGTACCACGCTCCGTACAGCGCACGCTCGCGCTCCACGAGGAGCGGCAGCGGCTCGGAGCTGGTGACCAGCTCGCGCAACGGGTGGCGGGCGAGGACCTCGTCGACCTGCGGCGTGAGCGCGGCGGCCAGGCGGGCCGCGGCGGGGCGTGCGGTGTCCCGGAGCGCCGCGGCGGCGCGCAGCACGGTCTCGCGCTGCCCCTTGCGCTGCGGCACGCCCTCGGCGGCGCGCTCGTGCAGCAACGCGCCCTCTTCCAGGACGAGTTCGGTGTCGATGCCCGCCGGGACCTTGATCTGCGCGTGGCGGCGCCAGGTGGTGACGGGGTCGCCCCACGCCTCGACGGTGTAGGTCCAGCGACCCTCCGACGTGGGCGTGACCTGCGCGCCCCAGCGGTCGGTGCCGGGGGCCAGCTCGCGCATCGGGGTCCAGGGGCCCGTGCGGCCGCGCGGCGAGCGGAGCACCACGTTCGCGGCGACCGCGTCGTGGCCCTCGCGGAAGACCGTCGCGCTGACCTGGAAGGACTCGCCCGCCACCGCCTTGGCGGGCCTGCGGCCGTGGTCCACGAGAGGCTGTACGTCCAGGACGGGGATCCGCCCGAGCGTGGTGGCGGCGATGGTGGCCGGTGGGCGCCGTCGGCCCGGTGGTTTCTGTGATTTCGCGCTTCTGGCCGACTGCTTCGCCGGGTCCGCGTGGGGGTTCGGCGAGGGACTCTGTGCGGGCATGACCGCTCCTGACCGCGGGGGTTCGGTTTGCGGAAACGGGGGTGAGGAAGAGGGTCGCGCAGTGTGTACCGGGGGAGCCTTCCACGGTCGCAGGGCGGGCAATCCGGTGCTTTGTTAACTACTCGCGCGTAAGCACACAGACAAGTCCGGCCCCGCCGCGAACGACGGGACCGGATCATGAACTCACCCTTCGGTTACGGGTTGTTGACCTGGAGCAGCTTGTTCGGCGAGCCGGGCAGCACGTCCGTTCCCCGGCCCGTCGCCGCGCGCTTCGTCAGCGCCCGGCTCACCTCGGCCGGCGTGGCCGAGGTGTGGCCGGACAGGTACAGCGCGGCGGCGCCCGCCGCGTGCGGCGACGCCATCGACGTACCGGAGTAAGTCGCCTTCCCTGTGTCGCTCGCGTCGGACGCCGAGGTGATGTCGACGCCGGGGGTGAACAGGTCGAGCCGGGTGCCCCAGTTCGAGAAGTCGGCGCTCCGGTCCTGACGGCCGGGAGTCCACGCACACCGTGTGGCAGCCTCTCGTGCGGCGCGAGGCCCTACAAGACCGCGTGGGGGGCGGAATCGGCCAGATCGTCCATGGGGACCGGTGACGGTCGCGGTGAAGGCTGAGGCGAAGACGGACCTCCTTCGGCCGGTACGCCGGCGGCGGCGCAGTGCGACCGGGGTCGGCGCGACGTACCGGGTCATCCTCATGGCGTACGACCGGCGCACCGGCCGGTTCCTGGGCAAGGACCCCTGCGATGTGGCGAGATGCCCGCGAAACAGGTGCCGACGCGACTCCGTGCGCCGTGGTAGCCGGAGCCCGGTGGCCGTACCGTCGGAGGTGACAGCCGGAGGCCGCGCGACGGAGCGCGTCCTCCTCGCACGTGTGCGCGTATGCCCGCCGCGTCCCCCTACAGAGGTGAGAACGTGAAGGCCATCCGTCGAATCACCGTTCGTCCCGTCCTGCCCGAGCCCCTCGCCCCCCTCCACGAGCTGGCCCGTAACCTGCGCTGGTCCTGGCACACCGGGACGCGCGACCTCTTCCAGGCCGTGGACCCCGGGCGCTGGGCCGCGTCCGACGGGGACCCGGTGCGGCTCCTCGGCGCCGTGCCGCACGCGCGGCTCGCCGAACTCGCGGCCGACGAGGGGTTCCTGCGCCTGCTCGGTGAGGCGGCGGACGACCTCAGGTCCTATGTGGAGGGCGACCGCTGGTACCAGAAGCAGAGCGGTGGCCTGCCCGCCGCCGTCGGATACTTCTCCCCCGAGTTCGGCATCACCGCCGCCCTGCCGCAGTACTCCGGCGGCCTGGGCATCCTCGCCGGAGACCACCTCAAGGCGGCCAGCGACCTCGGGGTGCCGCTGATCGGCGTAGGACTCCTCTACCGGCACGGCTACTTCCGGCAGTCCCTCTCCAGGGACGGCTGGCAGCAGGAGCACTATCCCGTCCTCGACCCGCACGAACTGCCGCTGACCCCGCTGCGCGAACCGGACGGCACCGACTGCCGGGTCGCGCTCGCCCTGCCCGGCGGCGGCCGGCTGCTCGCCCGCGTCTGGCAGGCGCAGGTCGGCCGCGTGCCCCTGCTTCTCCTCGACTCGGACGTCGAGGAGAACGGCCCCGGCGAACGCGATGTCACCGACCGGCTCTACGGCGGCGGCAGCGAGCACCGGCTCCTCCAGGAAATGCTGCTCGGCATCGGCGGGGTGCGGGCCGTGCGCGCCTACTGCCGCCTCACCGGCCACCCCGAGCCCGAGGTGTTCCACACGAACGAGGGACACGCCGGGTTCCTCGGGGTCGAGCGGATCCACGAGCTCGCCGGACGCGGCGTGGACTTCGACGCCGCCATCGAAGCCGTACGCGCCGGGACCGTCTTCACCACGCACACCCCCGTCCCGGCCGGTATCGACCGCTTCGACCGGGAACTCGTCGCCCGCCGCTTCGGGCCCGGCGCCGAACTCCCCGGCATCGACCCCGCACGCATCCTCGGCCTCGGCACGGAGACGTACGCGGGCGGCGACCCGAACGTCTTCAACATGGCCGTGATGGGCCTGCGCCTCGCCCAGCGCGCCAACGGCGTCTCCACCCTGCACGGCAGGGTCAGCCGCGAGATGTTCTCGGGCCTGTGGCCGGGCTTCGACCCGGAAGAGGTCCCCATCACCTCCGTCACCAACGGCGTGCACGCCCCGACCTGGGTGGCCCCCGAGGTCCTGCGGCTCGGCACCCGCCACCTCGGCGAGCAGCGCACCCTGGAAGCCCTGGCCGTCGGCGGCTCCGACCGCTGGGACGCCGTCGCCGAGATCGCCGACCGGGACATCTGGGAGCTTCGCCGCGAGCTGCGCGGCCGCCTCGTGGACGAGGTGCGCGAGCGCCTCGCCGCGTCCTGGCGCCAGCGCGGCGCGGGCGCGGCGGAACTCGGCTGGATCGACGGGGTGCTCGACCCCGACGTCCTCACCATCGGCTTCGCCCGCCGCGTCCCCTCCTACAAGCGGCTCACCCTGATGCTGCGCGATCCGGACCGCCTGAGGCGCCTCCTCCTCGACCCGGACCGGCCCGTCCAGATCGTCGTCGCGGGCAAGGCGCACCCGGCCGACGACGGCGGCAAGCGCCTCGTGCAGGAGCTGGTGCGCTTCACCGACGACCCGCGGGTGCGCCACCGCATCGTGTTCCTGCCGGACTACGGCATGGCCATGGCGCAGAAGCTCTACCCCGGCTGCGACATCTGGCTCAACAATCCGCTGCGTCCCCTGGAGGCCTGCGGGACGTCCGGCATGAAGGCCGCCCTGAACGGCTGCCTCAACCTCTCCGTCCTCGACGGCTGGTGGGACGAGTGGTTCACGCCCGACTTCGGCTGGGCGATCCCCACCGCGGACGGCACCGCGACCGACGAGCAGCGGCGCGACGACCTGGAGGCCGCGGCCCTCTACGACCTGGTCGAGCGCAGGGTCGCGCCCCGCTTCTACGAGCGCGGCCCCGAAGGGCTGCCCGACCGCTGGATCGAGATGGTCCGCCGTACCCTCACCCACCTGGGCCCGAAGGTCCTCGCCGGGCGCATGGTCCGCGAGTACGTCGAGAAGCTGTACGCCCCCGCGGCCCGCTCGGGCCGCGCCCTCACCCCCGACGCGGCGCGCGAACTCGCCCGGTGGAAGTCCAAGGTCCGCGCGTCCTGGCCACGGGTGGCCGTCGACCATGTGGAGGCGTCGACGGCCACGGCCGAGCTCGGCGCGACGCTGGTGCTGCGCGTGCGGGTGGCGCTCGACGAGCTCGGTCCCGAGGACGTCGAGGTCCAGGCGGTGGCGGGCCGCGTCGACTCCGGCGACCGCATCACCGACGCGTCGACGGTATCCCTGAAACCGGTCGGCGGCCCGGATCTGGACGGCCGCTGGGCGTACGAGGGCCCGCTCTCCCTCGACCGCACGGGCCCCTACGGCTACACGGTCCGTATCCTGCCCGCCCACCGGCTGCTCGCCTCACCGGCGGAGACGGGCCTGGTGACCGTCCCCTCGGAGGCGACCGCGGAGGCCGCGGGGGTCCTCATGCGCTGAGGACGCGCCGAGGACGCGCCGAGGACGCGTTGAGGGGCGGCCGGATGGTCGGCGGCGTCGCGGGTCTCGGCGAAGATGGACCCATGACCGAGATCCAGACGCCCCGCCTCCTGCTCCGCCGCTGGTCCGACGACGACCTCGTGCCCCTCTCCGAGATCCAGGCGGACCCGGAGGTCATGCGCCGGGTCGGCGACGGCGGGCCGCGCGACCTGGAGCGGACGGCCGAGGACATCGAGCGCTGGGAGGAGGAGTGGGACGAGGAGGGCTTCGGCCCGTTCGCCGTCGAACTCCTCGCCTCCGGCGAGCTGGCCGGCGTCGTCGGCCTCTCGGTGTCCGAACTCCAGCCCGGCATCGAGATCAACTGGTGGCTCGGCCGCCAGTTCTGGGGCCAGGGCTACGCCTCCGAAGCCGCCCAGGCCACCTTGGAGTTCGCCCTCCAGGACCGCGGCGTCGACCGGGTCGTCGCCCTGATCCGTCCGGGCGACACGGGGTCGGAGAACATCGCCCGCAAGCTGGGCATGACGGAGGGACACGAGTTCGCGCACCCGAAGCACGGCCACTCGCTCCAGGTGCACGAGATCGACCTCACGGAATACGAGAGCTGATCCAGGCACGGACAACTCACATACACAGAAGGTAAGTTGGCCTGACGTCCAGCAACGGGGGTCAGGCATGTCCACGGCGGTAACCGCCACCATCGAGATCGTCCGGGCCGGCGAGGCCCACCTCCGGAGCATCGTCGAACTCGCTGAGGACCGGCGGCTCGACGTCACCGATCCGCAGCGGGCCGGCCGCGACGGATTCCTGGTGTCGAACTACACCCTGGCCGACTACCGGGCGCGGCTCACCACGGCCGAGCACTTCTGGGTAGCGGTCAAAGGCACCGAGGTGCTCGGCTATCTGATGGCGTACAGCGACGCGCAGATCGAGCCCGACGAATGGCTCAACCACCGCATCAAGTCGACGCTCGGCGCGTTCCTCGTCATCAAGCAGATCTGCGTCTCGCGCGGGGCCGCTCGCAGCGGAGTGGCGTCCCGGCTGTACCACCACGTGCTGGAGCAGTGGTCGGACAGTCCGGTGATCGCGGCCGTCGTCAGCGAGCCGTACAACGAGGCGTCCACCCTCTTTCACCGCAAGCTCGGCTTCGAGGAGCTGACCCGCCTCACGCCGCCCGACGGCAAGCAGCGGATGGTCTGGGTGTGGCGCAAGCCGCGCGAGGCGATGCTCCAGGCCCAGTACGCGGTGGCCATCGACCTCTACAAGCACGAGGACACCACCAACTGGCACAAGCTGAACAACTTCTTCTACATCACCGCGGGCCTGGCGGCGGCGCTCGGCTTCACCCTCGGAAAGGAGGGCCGGCCGACGCGGTCCATGGAGGAGATCTCGCAGAGCCTCGCGATGGTCATCTGCGTCATCGGGCTCGGCTCCGCGCTCGCCTTCTCCCAGATGCTGCGCTACGGCCGCCGCTACCTCGGCGCCCGCAAGCGCGCCGCGATGGAGCTGGAGGAGTACATGGCCTGGCACGGCGGTCAGCGGATAGTGGGCCGCGAGACCCAGGTCGACGGCAATGCCTGGTTGAAGCAGTCGCCGACCGGACTCATCATGATGCTGCTTCCGGTTCTTGTCGCCCTGTGCTGGGCGGCGATGATCGGCGTACTGATCGTGAACTGAGAAGTGGGGCGGCGCCTGAAGGCGCCGCCCCACAACTACGGTGCTTCAGGCGTCACTTGACGTTGACCGCGGCCCACGCCCGGTCGACCGCCTTGTACTCCGCCGAGTCGGCGCCGTACAGGTCGGTCGTCGCGCTCAGGGTGCCCTTGCGCGCGCCTGCGTAGTCCGTGTTCGTCGTGAAGTACGACGTCAGGGCCTTGAACCAGATCTTCTCGGCCTTGTCGCGCCCGATGCCCGCGGCCGGCTGGCCGTCCGCGGTCGGGGAGTCGTACGAGACCCCGTTGATCTCCTTCTTCCCGCTGCCCTCCGACAGCAGGTAGAAGAAGTGGTTCGCGATGCCCGACGAGTAGTGCACGTCGACGTTGCCCGCGCCGCTCTTCCAGTTGTCCAGGGACGCGCCGTCCTTGCTCGGCTTGTCCATGTAGCGCAGCGGGGTGCCGTCGCCGTTGATGTCGATCTTCTCGCCGATGAGGTAGTCGCCGACGTCCTTGGCGTTGTTCGCGTGGAACTCGACCGCGGTGCCGAAGATGTCGGAGGTGGCCTCGTTCAGACCGCCGGACTCACCGCTGTAGATGAGGCCCGCGGTCGCCGCGGTGACGCCGTGCGACATCTCGTGGCCCGCCACGTCGATCGACGTCAGGGGCTTCTTGTCGCCCTCGCCGTCGCCGTACGTCATGCAGAAGCAGCTGTCGTCCCAGAACGCGTTGACGTACGCGTTGCCGTAGTGGACCCGCGAGTACGCGCCCTTGCCGTCGCCGTTGATGCCGCTGCGGCCCTGGACGTCCTTGTAGTAGTCCCACGTCACCTGGGCGCCGTAGGCGGCGTCGACCGCGGCCGTGGCCGCGTCGTTGGTGGTGCCGTCGCCCCACTTGTCGTCCGCGTCGGTGAACAGCGTGCCCTTGCCGGACGACCCGTGCTTGAGGTCGTACGTGCTGTGGCCGCCGCGCTCCGCGTCCGTGAGGGCGTACGAGGAGCCGGACTTGGTGGAGCCGACCGTCACGCTGCCGCTGTACTGGCTCTCGCCGGCGCCGGTGTGGATCGCGTCCCACTGGAAGATCTTCTTGCCGGTCGCGGCGTCCGTGACGACGTGCAGCTTGCGCGGCGTGCCGTCCTTCTGCGTGCCGGTGACGACCTTCTCGTAGGCGAGGCGCGGGGTGCCCGACGCCGCCCAGACCACCTTGCGGGCGCCCTCGGGGGCGGCCTTGAGGGAAGCGGAGGCCGTCGTCACCGCGATCTTCTTCGAGGTCGCGCGGGTGACGCCCTCGGACTTGCCGGCCTTGGACTCGTGGACGACCAGGTCGCCGCCGAGGACCGGGAGTCCGTCGTAGGTGCGCTCGTAGCGGGTGTGCGTCGCGCCGTCGCGGTCCTTGACCACGTCACGTACGACGAGCTTCTCCTTGGAGCCGAGCTTCAGCTCCTTCGCCGTCTCGGCCTTCTTCGCGTCGGCGTCCTGGAGGAGGCCGGCGCGGGCGGCGCCCGAGAGCTTCATGGGCGCGCCGCCCGGCGTCACGTCGGCGGCGGGTTGCGCGGACGCGCCGGTGGTCATTCCGGCGGTCAGCAGGGCTCCGGCGGCAACGGCGGTGGCGATGGCCAGAGTCGAACGCTTCTTGGTGAAGCGCGATATGTGGGGGGTCACGCAAGCTCCTTGTGTGTGGGGTAAGAGAGCTGTGTGGTGCTGAACTGGGTGGTGCTTAGCTGTGTGTTGCGTGTGGTGCGTGGGGGAAGCGTGCCAGTTGAGGCTTGTACATGTCAGGAGGGCGATCGCAGGTTGGCCGGAATTCGTCCGTTGAGCGATGTCTCTTGTACGTATTGCGAACGGAACATGAACGGGCGCGCCGTCCCGGGGAGTTGACTCACCCGGGGCGACGCGCCCAGACCGTGCGGGCCGAACAGCTGTCGATCGGCCGTGGGTTACCTCTGCGTGCGGTTTACGGGAAGGTGAGCTTCCAGCTGTTGATGTAGCCGGTGTCCTGCGCGGCCACGTCCTGGACCTTCAGCTTCCAGGTGCCGTTGGCCACCTCGGACGACGCGTTGACCGTGTAGGTCGCGTTGACGTTGTCCGCCGAGTCGCTGCCGCTGGAGTTCTTCAGGCGGTACGTGGACCCGTCCGGGGCCACCAGGTCGACGACCAGGTCACCGCGCCAGGTGTGCACGATGTCCACGGCGACCGAGAGGTTGCTCGGCGCGTTGCCCGTACGGCCGGTCACGGCGATCGACGAGGTGACCGCGGCGCCGGCATCCGGTATCGCGACGTCGGTCGTGTTCTCGAACGACGTACCACCACCGCCGCCGCCACCGGAGCGCGAGCCGACGGCTATGCCGGCCCAGGCGTCCTGCACGGCCTTGTACTCGGTGCTCGTGGTGCCGTAGAGCTCACCGGCGACCGCGAGCGTGCCGGTGCGCGCGGCCGCGTAGTTCGTGGTCGAGGTGAACTTCGTGGTGAGCGCCTTGAACCAGATCAGCTCGGCCTTGGCGCGGCCTATGCCGGTGACCGGAAGGCCGTCCGCCGTCGGCGAGTTGTAGCTGACGCCGTTGATGACCTTGGCGCCGCTGCCCTCGCTGAGCAGGTAGAAGAAGTGGTTGGCCGGACCCGACGAGTAGTGCACGTCGAGGCCGCCGAGACCGGAGTACCAGTTGTCCGCGGACCCGCCGTCCTTGCTCGGCTTGTCCATGTAGCGCAGCGGGGTGCCGTCGCCGTTGATGTCGATCTTCTCGCCGATGAGGTAGTCGCCGACATCCTTGGCGTTGTTGGCGTAGAACTCGACCGCGGTGCCGAAGATGTCGGACGTGGCCTCGTTCAGACCGCCGGACTCACCGCTGTAGTTGAGACCGGCCGTCGCGGCGGTGACGCCGTGGGTCATCTCGTGACCCGCCACGTCGATCGCGGTGAGGGGCTTGAGGTTGCCCTCGCCGTCGCCGTACGTCATGCAGAAGCAGCTGTCGTCCCAGAACGCGTTGACGTACGCGTTGCCGTAGTGCACCCGCGAGTACGCGGCGACACCGTCGCCGTTGATGCCGGTGCGGCCCTGCACGTTCTTGTAGTAGTCCCAGGTCTCCGCCGCGCCGTAGTGCGCGTCCGCGGCCGCGGTCTCGGTGTTCGAGGCGCTGCCGTTGCCCCATACGTCGTCCGCACCCGAGTAGAGCGTCCCGGTGCCGGACGAGCCGTGGTTCAGGTTGTACGTCTTGTGCCCGCCGCGCCCGGTGTCGTTGAGCGTGTACGACGATCCGGACAGGGCCGTGCCGAGCGTCACGGTGCCGCTGTACTGCGTGTTGCCCGTGCCGTTCTCGATGCCCTGCCACTCGTACAGCTTCTTGCCGGTCGCCGCGTCGGTGACGACGTGCAGCTGGTTCGGCGTGCCGTCTTCCTGGAGACCGCCGACCACGGTCTCGTACGCGAGGGTCGGCTTGCCCTGCGCCATCCACACGACCTTGCGCGGCGCGCGGTCCGCCCCGGTCTTCTTCGACCCGTCGGCCGCCGCGGCCTTGACCGCCTGCCGCTCCGCGGTGGCCGGCTTGACCGCCGCGGTGGTGGCGACGCCCTTGAGCGCCGACTTCGCGGCGCGCGTCACGCCCTCGGTCTTCCCGGACTTGGCGGTGTCGACGACCATGTCGCCGCCGAGGACGGGCAGCCCGTCGTAGGTGCGCTCATAGCGGGTGTGCGTCGTGCCGTCACGGTCCTGGATGACGTCCCGTACGACGAGCTTCTCCTTGGCGCCGAGGCCGAGGTCCTTGGCGGTGTCCGCCTTGGTGGAGTTGGCCTCGCGCAGCAGCTCCGCGCGCTTGGCGGGGGAGAGCTTCACGGGGAGGGCGCCGGGGTCGGCGCCCTTCGCGACGGCCTTGGCGGCCGCAGCGGCCGGCTGGACGTCCGCCGAGGCCGTGGCGCCCGCCTGGACGGCGCCGGCGAGCAAGGCGGTGGCTGCCGCGAGCGCGCCGTAGGCGGTCGCTCGCTTGCGGGAGGCGGATCTGTGGGAGGTGTCGGACGATCTCAAGGCTGACTCCTTCTGCGGGCCGTGGATCGCACGGCCGGGGAAGACCGGACGGCGAATGACCGTCCGGGCAGAACAAGGCAGAACAAGGCAGAACAAGGCAGAACAAGGCTGCGCGGGGCGGTGCGAGGTGGAACTGCGAAGCCGGGCACAACTGGGCACATCTGGGCACAACAGGTCGTGCTGCAGTTCACGAACGGGACCCGCCAGTTCGGCTGTGGGACAGCTGTGCGAGGCCGAGGGAAGAGTGGCAGCAGAGAGCGTTGTCTGTCAGGAGCGCGTCATTATGTTGGCCGGAAACGGTCCGTTGCCCGGAGGTTCACGTTCGATATACGGAGCTGTCGCCCGGGCGCGGAGGGGCCGCGTCCGGGCCGCGCCTCAGCCGACCACGCTCTCCCGCCAGGCACGATGCAGATCGGCGAACGCTCCTGTACCGCAGATCAGTTGGTCCGGTGTGCCGTCCTCGGCGATCCGCCCGTGTTCCATGACCAGAACGCGGTCGGCGATCTCCACCGTCGACAGCCGGTGCGCGATGACGACCGCGGTACGGCCGCGCAGCACCGTGAGCATCGCGCGCTGCACCGCCCGCTCGCCGGGGATGTCCAGGGAGCTCGTCGCCTCGTCGAGGATCAGGACCGCCGGGTCGGCGAGCAGCGCGCGTGCGAACGCGACCAGTTGTCGCTGCCCGGCCGAAATTCGACCCCCGCGTTTGCGCACATCCGTGTCGTAGCCGTCCGGGAGCGCCGTGATGAAGTCGTGCGCGCCGATCGCCTTCGCCGCGCGCTCGATCTCCCCGCGGCTCGCCTCGGGCCTGCCGATCGCGATGTTCTCGGCGACCGTGCCGGAGAACAGGAACGCCTCCTGCGTCACCATCACCACGCCCCGCCGCAGCTCGGCCGTGCCCAGGTCGCGCAGGTCGACGCCGTCGAGCAGGACCCGGCCCGCCGAGGGGTCGTAGAAGCGTGCCAGGAGCTTGGCCAGCGTCGACTTCCCGGCGCCCGTGGAGCCGACCACGGCGACCGTCTGTCCCGCGGGCAGTGTGAGATCGAAGCGGGGGAGCACCTCGCCGCCGGTGCGGTAGCCGAAGGAGACCTGGTCGAAGACGACCTCGCGGCCCGGACGGTCGCCGGCGAGCTCGGGCAGATCGCGTGGCGACGACGTCTCCGGCACGGTCGGCGTCTGGTGCAGCAGCCCCGCGATCTTCCGCAGTGAAGCGGCCGCGGACTCATAGGAGTTGAGGAACATCGCGAGCCGGTCGATGGGGTCGTACAGACGGCGGATGAACAGCACGGCGGCCGCCAGGACGCCGAGTTCGAGCGTCCCGTCGGCGACACGGTAGGCGCCCCACAGGACCGTTCCGGCCACCGCGGTGTTCGCGAGGAGGCGGGATCCGATGACGTAGCGCGCCATCTCGAGCATCGCGTCACCGTTGACCCGCTCGTGGCGGTGGTTCAGCCCGGCGAAGTCCGCGTCGTTGGCGCGCTCGCGGCGGAAGGCGCGCACCGGCCTGATCCCGTTCATCGTCTCGGCGAACTTCACGATGACGCGAGCGATCGCCGATGACCGCTCCGCGTACACCCTGGCCGCGCGCCGCCGGTACAGCTGGATGAGGACGGCGAGCGGCAGGAACGACAGGGCGGCCACGGCGCCGATGCCGACGTCGAGCCAGAGCAGCATCGCCGTGATGTACACGGAGGCCAGGATGATGTTGATGAGCTCCTGGAGCCCCTCGGCGAGCAGCTCGCGCAAGGACTCGACGTCCGTCGTCGCGCGGGAGATGAGCCGCCCGGACGTGTAGCGGTCGTGGAAGTCGACGCTGAGGGCCTGCGCGTGCCGGAAGATCTGGCCGCGCAGATCGAGCAGCACGTTCTGGTTGACCCGCGCCGACACCTGCACGAACGCGAACTGGAAGAGGCTGGAGCAGGACGCCGCCAGGAGATAGCCGACCGCCACCGCGATGAGCGGGCCGTGGTCGCCGATGCGGAAGGCGGGCACCGCGCTGTCGATGGCGTAAGCGACGAGCAGCGGCCCCGCCTGCACGGCGGCCTGCTGGAGCAGCAGACACAGCATGGCCAGCCACACCGTGCGCCGGCCAGGCGCGAGCAGGGAGCGCAGCAACGCGCCGGTCGCGCCCTTGGGGGTGGGCAGGTCGTCCTGGTCGAAGGGGTCGCCGGGGGAGGGGAGCCGCAGTTCCTCGCCGTCCTCGGCGGCCGGATCCTGCGGCGTACGGTCCGGCTTCGTCGTCGTGGTCATCGCGTGCCCTTCCCCTCCGGCCCGTGCGGCCCGTCGTCTTCCCTCTCCAGGTCCGCACCCGACATGAGATGCCGGTACTCCGCGTTCGCGCGCAGCAGTTCCTGGTGCGTGCCCACGGCGGTGATCCGCCCGCCCGACAGGAGGGCGACGCGGTCGGCGAGCAGCACCGTCGACGGCCGGTGCGCGACGACGAGCGCCGTGCTCGCGGCGAGCACCTCCCGCAGGGCCGCCTCCACCAGGGCCTCCGTGTGCACGTCGAGCGCGGACAGCGGGTCGTCCAGCACGAGGAAGCGCGGGCTCCCCACGACCGCGCGGGCGAGCGCGAGCCGCTGCCGCTGCCCGCCGGAGAGGCTGAGCCCCTGCTCGCCGACCTGCGTACCGGCCGCGTCCGGCAGCGCCTGCACGAACCCGGCCTGCGCGACGCCGAGCGCCCGGTCGAGCTGCGCGGCGTCCGCTTCGACCGCACCCATCAGCACGTTCTCCGCGACGGAGGCCGAGAACAGCGTCGGCTCCTCGAAGGCCACGGAGACGAGGGTGCGCAACTCCTCGCGCTCCATCGATCCGATGTCCCGCCCGTCGAGGGTGATCCGCCCGTCGGTGAGCTCGTGCAGCCGGGGCACGAGCGCGGTCAGGGTCGTCTTGCCGCTGCCGGTCGCCCCGACGAGCGCCATGGTCTCCCCGGACCGCACATGCAGATCGATCCGCTCCAGGACGGGCTCGGACGCGTCGGGGGCGTCCGGGTACCGGAAGCGGACCCCCTCGAACCGCAGCCCGTCGGCACCGTCTTCCGTCGCGGGGGCACCCGCCGCCGAGACCCCTTCGCTCTCCTCCGGCTCGTCCATGACCTCGAAGAACCGCCGGGTCGCCGTCGCGGCCTCCTGGCTCATGGCGAGCAGGAACCCGATCGAGTCGATCGGCCAGCGCAGCGCGAGGGCCGTCGACAGGAAGGCCACCAGCGTCCCCGCGGACAGCTTCCCGTCCGCGACCTGCACGGACCCGAGCACCAGCGCGGCCCCGAGCGCCATCTCCGGCAGCAGTGTGATGACGCCGAGGATCCCCGCGAGCAGTCGCGCTTTGGTGAGCTCGGTCCCGCGCAGCGTGCGCGACAGGTCGCGGAAGGCCCGCGCCTGGCTGCGGTGCCGCCCGAACCCCTTGATGATCCGGATCCCGAGAACGGACTCCTCGACCACCGTGGTCAGATCCCCGACCTGGTCCTGGGCGCGGCGCGCGGCCGACGCGTACTTCGACTCGAAGCGGTAGCAGAGCACCATCAGCGGCAGCGCGGGCGCCAGCAGGACGAGGCCGAGCCCCCAGTCCTGCGCGATGAGCAGCACGAACCCGGCGACGATCGTCACGCCGTTGACGATCAGGAACGTCAGCGGAAAGGCCAGGAACATGCGTACGACCATGAGGTCGGTCGTCCCGCGTGACAGCAACTGGCCCGAGGCCCAACGGTCGTGGAACGCGACGGGCAGCCGCTGGAGATGCCGGTACAGATCCCCCCGCATGGCCGCCTCGACGCTCGCCAGCGGCCGCGCCACCAGCCACCGTCTCAGCCCGAAGAGCAGCGCCTCGGTGACCCCGAGCGCCAGCAGCATGCCCGCGCCCAGCCACACCCCGCCCGGGTCGTGGTCCGTGACCGGCCCGTCCACGATCCACTTCAGGACGATGGGGAAGACGAGTGACAGACAGGAGGCGACCACGGCGACCGCCGCCGCCCCCGCCCAGCGCGCCCGCACCGGCCGTACGTACGGCCACAGGCGCAGCAGCGTGCGCACGGCGGACTGCTCCGCCGCCGGGACGAGTTGGTCGGGGTCCGTGGCCGGTGCATGTGTAGTGGGCATCAGGAGTGAGACTACGGATCGGCACTGACAACGCCCACCGGGTTTCCGGCGAAACCGCCCCCGCGCCATGGCCCGCCCCGCGGGGGTCGTAGCGCCGTATCAACCGATCGGCTGATGCCCTTTCGAGCGCGATGGGCGATGCCGCCAAGGGGCCCGCGCGGGGATTCTCGGAGCATGACGACGACACACAGCGCAGTACGGGGCGACAGGCCCCTGATCGAGGTCGCCGGGCTCCGCAAGGTCTACGCCGGGCGGGCCGTCGTCGACGACGTCTCGTTCACCGTCGGGGAGGGCGAGATCTTCGGCATCCTCGGCCCGAACGGTGCCGGCAAGACGACCGCGGTCGAATGCGTCGAGGGGCTGCGCGTCCCCGACGCCGGCCGCGTCCGCGTCGCGGGCCTCGACCCCGTCGCCGACCACGACCGCGTCACCGAAATCCTCGGCGCCCAGCTCCAGGAGAGCGAACTCCAGGCGAAACTCACCGTCCGCGAGGCGCTCGAACTGTACGCGGCGTTCTACCCGAACCCGGCCGACTGGCGCCCCCTGGCCGAGCGCCTGCGCCTCACGGACAAGCTCGGCACCCGGTTCGCGAAGCTCAGCGGCGGCCAGAAGCAGCGCCTGTTCATCGCGCTCGCGCTGATCGGGAACCCGCGGGTCGTCGTCCTCGACGAGCTGACCACCGGCCTCGACCCGCGCGCCCGCCGCGACACCTGGCAGCTCATCGAGGACGTCCGCGACAGCGGCGTCACCGTCCTGCTCGTCACGCACTTCATGGAGGAGGCCCAGCGCCTCTGCGACCGGATCGCCGTGATCGACAAGGGCAGGATCGCCGCGCTCGACACCCCGGCGGGCCTCATCAGCCGGGCCGCGGGGTCCACCGTCATGTCGTTCACGCCGTCCGCACCCCTCGACGAGGAGGCGCTGCGGGACCTGCCCGCGCTCGCGTCCGTGGAGCACCGGGACGGCCGCGTCACCCTGGGCGGCACCGACGAGACGGTCAACGCCGTCATCACGCTGCTCGCCCGCCACCACATCACGGCCCACCAACTCCGCGTTTCCGACGCCACGTTGGACGACGCGTTCCTGGACCTGACGGGAGCCACCCAGTCATGAGCACCATCACCGCCACCCTTGTACGTGGCCGCGGAGCCAACTCCGCCGTCCTCAGGAGCGAGGTCCGCCTCTTCCTGCGCGAACCCGGCAGCCTCTTCGGAGTCATGGTCTTCCCGCCCGCCCTGCTCGTGATCCTCGGCTCCATCCCCGCGTTCCGGGAGGCCGACTCGGGGCCGGCCGGTCTGCGCCTGATCGACGCGTACGTCCCCATCACCGTGCTGCTCCCGATGATCGTCGCCGGCCTGCAGGCGATGGCGCCGGTCATCGCCGGCTACCGGGAGCGCGGCATCCTGCGCCGCATGTCGACCACGCCGGTGCAGCCGCCCGCGCTGCTCGGCGCGCAGATGACCATCCACGGTGTCGCCGCGCTCGCCTCGTCGCTGCTCTCGCTCGCCATCGGGCGGCTCGCGTTCGACGTGAAGCTGCCGCAGCAGGCCTTCGGGTATCTGCTCGCCCTTCTGCTGTCCGTCGTCGTCGCCCTCTCGCTCGGCGCGCTGGTCTCCGCCCGCGCCCGCACCGCGAAGGTCGCGAGCGCCATCGGCTCCACCGTGTTCTTCCCGAGCATGTTCTGCGCCGGGGTGTGGCTGCCGGTGCAGTCGATGCCGACGGCACTGGCGAACATCGTCGAGCTCACGCCGTTCGGCGCCGCGGCCCAGGCCATGAACCAGGCCGCGGCGGGTGACTGGCCGTCCTGGTCCCACCTGGCCGTGCTCGCCGCGTGGGCCGTGGTCCTGACCGCTGCGTCCGCCCGCTGGTTCCGCTGGGAGTGAGCGTGTGCGGAATCCGGCCCGTGCAGACTGGAGCCATGGAAATGCAAGGCACAGGCGCGATGGACACCACCATCCGGCAGCGGTGGGCCGCTTTCCACCGCTACGGCCCCTACGCCCTGCTGGCCTTCAGCATCCCCTTGGTCCTGGCGACGTCGGACATCGCCGGCATGGGCAGGGAGCGGTTCCAGTGGTATCTCGCCGGCGGCCTCGTCGCGGCGGCCCTGCTCCTGGAGAGCGTGTGGGGCAGGAGGGCGCTGCGCCACCCCGGCCCCTCCGCGACGGGCGCCGGCTACTACACGGTGCGCTGGGCCATCGCCTTCGTCCTGGCCTGGCTCAACCCGTTCTTCGTGTTCTACGCCGTCATCGGCTACTTCAGCGCCGACCGGCTGCTGCCGCGCCGGTTCGTGCGCACCGGACTGTTCGCCACAGCCGTCGTCATGGCCGGCTCCGAGGCCGGTGGGTTCCCGCCGAAGGGTCCGCTCACCTGGGCCGTCTTCGGTGCGCTCCTTGCCGTGAACATGGGTCTCGTCTCCGTCATGATGCACATCAACGTCAAGGAGGAGGAGCGCAACCGCGTCCAGGCCGAGACCATCGCCGAACTGGAGCGCACGAACAAGGCCCTCCAGGACGCCATGAGCGAGAACGCCGCCCTGCACACCCAACTCCTCGTCCAGGCACGGGAAGCCGGTGTCGCCGACGAGCGCCGCCGGCTCGCCGCCGAGATCCACGACACCATCGCGCAGGGCCTGACCGGGATCATCGCCCAGCTCCAGGTCGTCGCGGGCACCGCCGACCCGGAACAGGCCCGCGAGCACCTCGACCGCGCCGCCGACCTCGCCCGGCACAGCCTCGGCGAGGCCCGCCGTTCCGTGCACAACCTCTCCCCGGCGGCCCTGGAGGACGCCTCCCTGTCCGAGGCGCTGAAGAAGACCGTCACGGAGTGGTCCCGGCGTACCGGCGTACGCGCCGAGTTCACCGTCACCGGCACCACGGAGCAGCTGCACGACGAGATCGAGGCGACCTTGCTGCGCATCGCTGAGGAGGCACTGTCGAACGCCGCCCGGCACGCCCACGCCGGACGGCTCGGCGTGACGCTCTCCTACATGGCGGGCGAGGTCACCCTCGACGTACGCGACGACGGCCGCGGCTTCGACCCTCTGGAGCTGCCCGCCCGCACCGGCACCGGCGGGTTCGGCCTCGACGGGATGCGGGCCAGGGCCGAACGCATCGCGGGCGCACTGACGGTGGAGTCGGAGCCCGGCGGCGGCACGGCCGTCTCGGCTCGCGTACCGTTGGTCCGCCATGACCAGTGACTCCCTCATCTCCCTGCTGATCGTCGACGACCACCCCGTCGTGCGGGACGGCCTGCGCGGCATGTTCGAGTCGGCCGGCGACTTCACGGTCCTCGGCGAGGCGTCGAACGGCGTCGAGGCCGTCGAACTGACCGCCCGCCTCGACCCGGACGTCGTCCTCATGGACCTGCGCATGCCCGGCGGGAACGGCGTCGACGCCATCAAGGAACTCACCCGCCGCGGCGCCCGCTCCCGCGTCCTCGTCCTGACCACGTACGACACCGACTCGGACACGCTGCCCGCGATCGAGGCGGGCGCCACCGGCTACCTCCTCAAGGACGCCCCGCGCGAGGAGCTGTTCACGGCCGTACGCGCCGCCGCCGACGGCCGCACCGTGCTGTCCCCGGCGGTCGCCTCCCGCCTGGTCACCGCGGTCCGCACCCCGGCCGCCCCCGCCGGCGAACCCCTCTCGGCCCGTGAGCGCGAGGTCCTCGCCCTGGTCGCCAAGGGCACGTCGAACAAGGAGATCGCCCGCGTCCTGTTCATCAGCGAGGCGACGGTGAAGACCCATCTCACCCATGTCTACGGCAAGTTGGGCGTGAAGGACCGCGCGGCCGCGGTCGCCGTGGCGTACGACCGGAAGATCCTCGGCTAGAGACTCAGCCCTCCCCGTTGTCCGAGGGGAGCACCCGCAGCAGCAGGACCGTGCGCCCCGGCACGGTGATGACCGCCCCCGCCGCGTGCGTCACCGCCGGTGCGCCCTGCTGCTCCTCCAGTGACGTGTCCACCACGACCTCGTACGCCCGTGCCCACCGTCCGCCGGGCAGGACACAGCTCACCGGCCGGTCCCCGGCGTGCAGGACCGCGAGGAAGCTGTCGTCCGTGACGGGCGTGCCCAGTGCGTCGCGGCCGGGGATGTCGCGCCCGGAGAGGTACATCCCGAGCGTGGCCGCGGGCGCGTACCAGTCCCGCTCCGTCATCTCCGTGCCGCCGGCCGTGAACCACGCGAGGTCCCGCAGCCCGTCCGCCGAGTGCGCGCGCCCCGAGAAGAACGCGCGCCGCCGCAGCACCGGATGCGCGTGCCGCAGTGCGATCAGCCGCGACGTGAGGTTGCACAGGGCCCGCCAGCCCGGCTCCTCGAGGAGCGACCAGTCCACCCAGCTGATCTCGTTGTCCTGGCAGTACGCGTTGTTGTTGCCGCCCTGTGTGCGCCCCAGCTCGTCACCGGCGACGAGCATCGGCACCCCGGTGGACAGCAGCAGCGTCGTCACCAGATTCCTCAACTGCCGCCTGCGCAGGGCGAGTACGCCCTCGTCCGTCGTCTCGCCCTCCGCGCCGCAGTTCCAGGCCCGGTTGTCGTCGGTGCCGTCGCGGTTGCCCTCGCCGTTGGCCTCGTTGTGTTTGCGGCCGTACGACACCAGGTCGCGCAGCGTGAACCCGTCGTGGGCGGTGACGAAGTTGACCGACGCGTACGGGCGGCGCCCGCCCCACGCGTACAGGTCGCTCGACCCGGACAGCCGGTAGCCCAGGTCCCGCACATCGGGCAGGGCGCCGCGCCAGAAGTCCCGTACGGCATTGCGGTAGCGGTCGTTCCACTCGGTCCACAGGGGCGGGAAGGCGCCGACCTGGTAGCCGCCCGAGCCCACGTCCCAGGGCTCTGCGATCAGCTTCACCCGCCGCAGGACCGGGTCCTGCGCTATCACCGCGAGGAACGGCGACAGCATGTCCACGTCGTGCATCGAGCGGGCGAGCGCCGCCGCCAGGTCGAAGCGGAAGCCGTCCACGCCCATCTCCGTCACCCAGTAGCGCAGGGAGTCGGTGAGCAGGCGCAGGACGTGCGGCTGCACGACGTGCAGGGTGTTGCCGCAGCCCGTGTAGTCCGCGTACCGGCGCGCGTCGTCCTGGAGGCGGTAGTAGCCGCGGTTGTCGATGCCCTTCAGGGACAGCGTCGGGCCGAGCTCGCCCGCCTCCGCCGTGTGGTTGTAGACCACGTCGAGGATGACCTCGATGCCGGCCTCGTGCAGCGCCCGCACCATCCGCTTGAACTCGCCGACCTGTTGCCCGCCCGTCCCCGACGCCGCGTACGCCGCGTGCGGGGCGAAGTAGCCGATGGAGTTGTATCCCCAGTAGTTGCGCAGGCCCCGCCCGAGCAGGTGGTCCTCGTGGGCGAACTGGTGCACGGGAAGCAGTTCGACCGCCGTCACACCCAGCTTCACCAGATGCTCCACGGCCGCGGGATGCGCGAGCCCCGCGTACGTCCCCCGCAGTTCCTCGGGGATCCCCGGGTGCCGCTGGGTGAACCCCTTCACATGCAGTTCGTAGATCACCGAGTCCGCCCACGGCGTCTTCGGCCGCCGGTCGTCGGCCCACTCGTCGTCGGGTGCGTCGTCGTGCACGACCACCCCCTTGGGGACGTACGGGGCCGAGTCCCGGTCGTCGCGCACGGTGTCGGCCACATGCTGCTCGGGCCAGTCGCGCACATGGCCGTAGACCTCGGGCGGCAGCACGAAGTCCCCGTCCACGGCCCGCGCGTACGGGTCGAGGAGCAGTTTCGCCGGGTTCCAGCGTGCGCCCGTCCACGGGTCCCAGCGGCCGTGCACCCGGAACCCGTACCGCTGCCCCGGCAGCACGTCCGGTACGAAGCCGTGCCAGATCTCGTGCGTCAGCTCGGTCAGCGGGGCGCGCCGCTCGCGGCCCGCGTCGTCGAAGAGGCAGAGGTCGACCGACTCCGCGCCGCCCGCCCAGAGCGCGAAGTTGGTGCCCGCCGTGCCGTCCGGCCCGACCCGGAAGCGCGCGCCCAGCGGGGTCGGGGCGCCCGGCCACACCGGCTCGACGGGCGGCGGCCTCTCTCTCGTGCGGCGGCCCCTACGTTCGGTCGCGGAGCGCGCCTGCGGAAGCCCCGCGGGCCGTTCCACCAGGGCATCCTGTGGTGCCTCCTGCTCGGGTGCGCTCGCCACCTGTCATGCCTCCCGCGGCTCGGTCGGGCCGGCGCCACCGGCAGGGGAAGGGCGTGCGGCGTCCCGGCCGCGGCTCCCCGTCGCGTCGTCCTCCCCAGTGTTCTGCCCAGAGCTTGGGTCGCACTCACGTTTCCCCGGCGGGGTGACGGTCGTTGATCGGGTGTGAGAACAGCTGTGAGAAACGCAGGGGCCACGCTGGCCGCCGTACTGACGTGGGCGATGGTGCTGACCGGGGTCACCGGATGCACCGCCGCGCAGGATCTGCTCGGCAAGCCGCGGTCCCCCGAGGAAGCCATCAAGGTCGTCCCGGCCAACGGGACCAAGAACGTAGGGGTCGACCGGCCGATCGAGGTGACGGTGCCGGACGGGCGCCTGGAATCGGTCAAGGTCGTGAAGCTCCAGGACGGACAGGAGGCCCCGGTCAAGGGCCGGATCGACGACGACGGCACGCGATGGCGGCCGACCGGCGAACGGCGGCTCTCGCAAGCCGCCCAGTACACCGTGGACGTCATCGCGCGCGACGAGGACGGTCACCGCGCGGCCCGCCACACCACCTTCACGACGGCCGTCCCCGCCAAGCGGTTCGTCGGCTACGTCACGCCGGAGGACCGGTCCACCGTCGGCACTGGCATGATCGTTTCGCTCCAGTTCAACAGGGCCATCGAGAACCGAGCCGCCGTCGAACGCGCCGTCCGCGTCACGGCGAAGCCCGCCGTGGACATCGCCCCGCACTGGTTCGGCAAGTCCCGCCTCGACTTCCGGCCGCGCGAGTACTGGAAGCCGGGCACGGAGGTCACCGTCGACCTGGGGCTGCGCGACGTGGAGTCGGCCCCCGGTGTGTACGGCGTGCAGCACAAGAAGATCGGCTTCACCATCGGTCGCAGTCAGGTCAGCGTGGTGGACGCGGCCGAAGACACCATGGAGGTACACCGCGACGGCGAACTCGTGGACACCATCCCCATCACCGCCGGGGCGCCCAAGACCCCCACGTACAACGGGAAGATGGTCGTCAGCGAGATGCTCGAGATGACCCGGATGGACAGCCGCACCGTCGGGTTCGGCGGCGAGTACAACGTCCCCGACGTGCCGCACGCCATCCGGCTGACGTCATCCGGAACGTTCCTGCACGGCAACTACTGGACATCGGACGCCTTCGGCAACCGCAACATCAGCCACGGCTGCATCGGGCTGGCCGATGCCAGGGGCGGCAGCTCGGACTCGCCCGCGGGTCACTTCTTCGACCGCAGCCTCGTCGGCGACGTCATCGAAGTGGTCAACAGCAAGGACAAGGTGGTCGCACCTGACAACGGCCTCAGCGGCTGGAACATGACCTGGAAGGACTGGAAGGCGGGCGCTGTCACGCACTGAGCCCCGCGGTCGGCCGGCCCGGCCCATGCCCCACCCCACGCCCCGTCAGAGCCAGACCAGTTGGGACTGAACGGTGACATATCTGGGGACCCATAACTGCAGGTCGTGTGGTTATCTGTCGCAGTGCGCGCTAGGACGCGCTGGGGTGCGGGCCTGACCGGCCTTGCGCGAGGGGAGACAAGATCGTGAACGGGCGACGACCGATATCGGGGGCTCTGCTGGGGGCCGCTCTGCTGCTGGCCACGGCTTGCGGCGGAGGGGGCGGCGGCTCCGGTGCGGGGAGTGACGGCAAGGGCGGCGACTCGGGTAAGGCGGACACCAACAAGCCGTCCCAGGCCGTCGTCACCATCGCCCCGAAGGACGGCGCGGACGGCGTGGCCACCAGCGGAGACCTCCGGATCACCGCCGACAAGGGCAAGTTGACCGAGGTGAAGGTCGCCGACACCAAGGGCAACCCGGTCGAGGGAAAGATCGTGGACGGCGGTGCCGGCTGGACGCCCGCTCACCACCTGGCCGCCTCCACCAAGTACAAGGTGCACGCGGTCGCCAAGGACTCCGAGGGCCGCGCGTCCGCGAAGGACGTCGCGTTCACGACGCTGGTCCCGAAGAACACGTTCGTCGGCCAGTTCACGCCGGAGGACGGCTCGAAGGTCGGCGTCGGCATGCCGTTCTCGGTCCACTTCACACGGGGCATCACGCACCCGGAGGACGTGGAGAAGGCCATCGAGATCAAGACGGAGCCGTCCGTGCCGGTCGAGGGCCACTGGTTCGGCAACGACCGCCTCGACTTCCGCCCCGAGAAGTACTGGGCCGCGGGCACCAAGGTGACCGTCAAGCTCAACCTCGACGGCGTCGAGGGCCGGCCGGGCGTCTACGGCAAGCAGGCCAAGACCGTGAAGTTCACGATCGGCCGCAGCCAGGTCTCCACGGTCGACGCCAAGACGCACATGATGACCGTGAAGCGCGACGGCAAGACGATCAAGAAGGTCCCGATCACCACGGGCAAGCCGGGCTACTCCACGTGGAACGGCCAGATGGTCATCAGCGAGAAGCTCACCGTGACCCGTATGAACGGCGAAACGGTGGGCTACGGCGGCGAGTACGACATCAAGGACGTGCCGCACGCGATGCGCCTGACGACGTCCGGCACGTTCATCCACGGCAACTACTGGGGCGGCGGCGCCTTCGGCAACTACAACGCCAGCCACGGCTGCGTGGGCCTGCGCGACGTGCGCGGCGGCTACGACAGCAAGGTGCCCGCGGCCTGGTTCTTCAACAGCTCGATGATCGGTGACGTCGTCGAGGTGAAGAACTCGCAGGACCGGACGGTGGCCCCGGACAACGGCTTCAACGGCTGGAACATGTCCTGGGAGAAGTGGAAGGCCTGACCCCCTTCCGGCCCTGAGTGGAGAGGCCCGGCGCACTGTGACCAAGTGCACCGGGCCTCTCCCGTTAACGCGCACTAACCTGCTGTCCATGACTGCCTACCTCGAAGTCGCCGAAGGCGTCGGCACGATCCGGCTCGACCGGCCGCCGATGAACGCTCTGGACATTGCCACCCAGGACCGCATCAAGGAGCTCGCCGAGGAGGCCTCGCGCCGCGACGACGTGCGCGCCGTGGTCGTCCGCGGCAGCGACAAGGCGTTCGCCGCCGGCGCGGACATCAAAGAGATGCAGGCCATGGACCACGCGGCCATGATCGTGCGCTCCCGCGCCCTGCAGGACTCGTTCACGGCCGTCGCGCGCATCCCCAAGCCGGTCGTCGCCGCGGTCACCGGCTACGCGCTCGGCGGCGGCTGCGAGCTCGCGCTGTGCGCCGACTTCCGCATCGCCGCCGACGACGCCCGGCTCGGCCAGCCCGAGATCCTGCTCGGTCTGATCCCCGGCGCGGGCGGCACGCAGCGCCTCGCGCGCCTGGTCGGCCCCTCCAAGGCGAAGGACCTCATCTTCACCGGCCGCCACGTGAAGGCCGAAGAGGCCCTCGCCATCGGCCTGGTGGACCGGGTCGTGCCCGCCGCGGAGGTCTACGAGCAGGCGCACGCCTGGGCCGCGAAGCTGGCGCAGGGGCCGGCGCTCGCGCTTCGCGCCGCGAAGGAGTCCATCGACGTGGGCCTGGAGACGGACATCGACACCGGTCTCGCGGTCGAGCGAAACTGGTTCGCGGGCCTGTTCGCCACCGAGGACCGCGAGCGCGGCATGCGGAGCTTCGTCGAAGAGGGCCCGGGCAAGGCCAAGTTCCTCTAGCCGGTACGCCGGTGCGCCCGGCGCCGGCGCACGGGCTCGCAGGCCGCGCGAGAAACCCGTATCAACTTCCCCTGATGCACTTGCAGTTGACGGGATGTCTCACCGCTGTCCCTCGTTGGGGCGGTTTATCGCAGCCTTAAGAGAACCTTAAGGCCGTTCGGGTCGCCGAGGTCGGTGATCGGATCGAATCGCGCGATCGCCGCAGCTCAGCACGTGTGCGGCAAGGGTCTAACTGCCAGTGTCATATGCCAAACCAGCCCCCCGGAACGGAAGGTTCCGGGGGGCTTATTCGGCAGGAACGGCCCCGGAACGCGCTCTGGGCAGCCATGATGGGGGGCATGGCGGGGCTGGAGGGTATCGAACAGCCGCGGAGGCACGGGAGTGCGACCGCGGCGCGCTGGTCGCCTGCGGTCGAGGACGAACGGGCTCTGAAGGCACTGGAGTTGTTCGGGAATCCGGCCGAGGCGGAGGTGCCGCTGCCGTCGCGGCCCGAGTCGGCGGCGACCGCGCGCAGGCTCGCCCAGGTGGTCGTCCTGCGGCACTGGGGGCTCTCCCCGAAGGTGACCGAGGATGTCGTGCTGCTCGTCTCCGAGCTCGTCGGCAACGCGGTGCGGCACACGGGGGCCAGGATCTTCGGGTTACGGATGGTCCGCAGGCGTGGCTGGATCAGGGTCGAGGTGCGGGATCCCTCGCGCGGCCTCCCCTGTCTGATGCCCGTCCACGAGCTCGACATCAGCGGGCGTGGACTCTGTCTGGTCGACAAGCTCTCCGACCGCTGGGGCGTGGATCTGCTGCCGCGCGGCAAGACCACCTGGTTCGAGATGCGGGTCGTCGACCGCTGAGTGCGGGGCCCGGCGGCGGCACGGATGCCGGGGCGCCGGGGGTACACGAAAGCCCCCGTTTTCGCCTTGTGGGGCGCCGCGGGGGCTTTCGTGGAGCGCCGTGGATGGTGGGGGTGTTATCCACGGCCGCTGTCGACGACCGAGCCCGGGTCAATGGGGGTCGTGTTTCCGACTATGGCAGACCCCGGCCCGTGAGGCCAAATGAATCCTCGGTGACGTGGGCCACGAGCCTGGCAAATGAAGATTTATTAATGACCCCGTCCAGTATTTGTTAAGACCCCCGGGTCGGTAAGTCCCTTTTGTGTCGCATTGGCCTTGAATGTGACAGGTGACCACGACCGACCGCCGCGGAGCCCTCCGCTTCGGCGCCGGACTCACCGCCGCCGCCCTCACCACCGGCTGCTCCACCACGGCCCGCGACCCGGTGGCCGCCGGGCACTCCGCGAGCCCGGCCCACCCCGCGCGCGCCGCTCCGGCGGCTCCGGGCCCCCGTCGCTTCCCCGGGCAGCCCGCCCAGATCGACCACGGGCCCCGCAACCGCCCCCGCGTCGCCCTCACCTTCCACGGCCAGGGCGACCCGGCGATCGCGTACGCGCTCCTCAAGGAGGCCGAGCGTGCCCACGCCAGGGTGACGGTCCTGGCCGTGGGCACCTGGCTCGACGAGCACCCCGCCGTGGCCCGGCGCATCCTCGACGGCGGCCACGACCTGGGCAACCACACCCTGAACCACCGTGACATCAACACGATGCCCGAGGCCGAGGCGCGAGCGGAGATCACCGGCTGCGCGGACCGCATCCGCCGGCTCACCGGCTCCATCGGCACCTGGTTCCGGCCCTCGCGCACCCAGCGGGCGACCCCGCTCGTCGCGAGCCTGGCCCGTAGCGCCGGCTACCCGCACGTCCTGTCGTACGACGTCGACTCCCTCGACTTCACCTCGCCGGGCGCCGCCGAGGTGACCCGCAAAGTCACCTCGGAGATCCGCGAAGGCTCCGTCGTGAGCCTGCACTTCGGATACGCGGACACGGTCGCCGCGCTGCCCGCCCTCCTGGAAGACCTCGACCGCCGCGGCCTGGCCGCGGTGACCACCACGGAGCTGCTGACATGACACCGCGCCGCACCCGCACCACCGCAGCACTGATCGCCGCCGCCACCGTTCTCGGGGCCCTCGCGGGCTGCGGCGCCGACCCCAAGGTGCACCGGGCCACCGAGGCGCTCGGTACGCACGGTGTGAAGGCCGTCGGGCCGAAGCCGAAGCCGGTCGAACAGGGCCTGCCCGGTATGCCGCCCGTCCTCGACCCCAAGGACCTCTACGCCGCCGACCGGCCCGGCCAGCTGTCGCCGGTCGTCAAGGACTTCCCGTCCCGCGTCTACGTGCCCAACACCGAGTCCGACACCGTCTCCGTCATCGACCCCAGGACGTACAAGGTCATCGAGACGATCCCCGTCGGCAACCAGCCGCAGCACGTCGTGCCGTCCTGGGACATGAAGACGCTGTGGGTCAACGACGACAAGGGCAACACGCTCACGCCCATCGACCCGAAGACCGGCAAGGCCGGCAAGACGGTGGACGTGCACGACCCGTACAACCTCTACTTCACGCCCGACGGCAAGTACTCCATCGTGATGGCCTCGCTCGACCGTGAACTGGTCTTCCGCGACGCGCACACCATGAAGCAGGTCAAGACCGTGCCCGTCAGCTGCTACGGCGTCAACCACGCCGACTTCTCGGCCGACGGCCGGTACTTCATCGTCTCCTGCGAGTTCAGCGGCGAACTCCTCAAGGTCGACACCGCGAAGATGAAGGTCGTCGGCCAGGAGCGGCTGCCGTTCGCGGGCGCGATGCCGCAGGACGTCAAGATCTCCCCGGACGGCAAGACGTTCTACATCGCCGACATGGTGGCCAACGGCATGTGGGTCCTGGACGGCAAGAAGTTCACCACCCCCAAGCTCCTGCCCACCGGCAAGGGCGCGCACGGGCTCTATGTCAGCCGGGACTCCCGCGAGATGTACATCTCCAACCGCGGCGAGGGCACCATCTCCATCTTCGACTTCGCGAAGAACAAGCTGACCAAGAAGTGGACGCTGCCCGGCGGCGGCAGCCCCGACATGGGCGGCGTCTCCTCCGACGGCAAGGTCCTCTGGCTGTCCGGCCGCTACGACTCCGAGGTGTACGCCATCGACACGCGTACGGGGAAGCAGCTCGCCCGCATCCCCGTCGGGGACGGCCCGCACGGCCTGGCCGTGTACCCGCAGCCCGGCCGCTACTCGCTCGGCCACACCGGCATCTTCCGCTAGGGCCTCTCCGCTACCGGGGCGCGGTGAACAGCGCCTCCGCGCCGACGGGACGGTAACCGGCCGCCTGGAACGCCCGGACACTGCGGGCGTTCCCGGGGGACTGCTGGGACCACACCGGCCCGCCGTCCGGGACCAGATGTCGGGCGGACACGGCGAGGAGCCGGCCGAGGCCCCGGTGGCGCGCCTCCTCGTCGACCTCGATCGCCGTCTCCCAGCGGCCCGCGACGCCGCGCCCGAGGACCAGCACCCCGCCGTCCGCCGCCCACATCCGCACGTCGTCACGGCGCACCCGCGCCCGCAGCACCCGCGGATGGTCCGGGTCCGCGATCTCCTCCAGGGCCACCGGCGGCGCGCCCGGCAGCGCAGGAGCCACCGTGAGCAGGTCCGTCGTGTCGTGACGGCGCCCGGTCCGCTCCATGAGCGCGCCGAGGAACCGCGGATTCATCGTCGCCGCCAGCGGATCGCAGTCCAGGCCGCGCAGCGTCTCGTGCACCCATCCCGGGTCCTCGTCCGTGAACACCACCGAGTGGGCGGTGAAGGACAGCACACCCGCGTCCCGGTGATCCGCCTGCGGCACCACCGTCGTGCCCCCGTCCGGCGGGGGGAAGACCCCTCGCGCCGCGGCGTCCAGAATGTTGCGCACAGTGCCCGGCATGGCGTTCCCCTCGGCTCGCTTGAGTCTCCACCCACTGGAAGGCCCAGACTCCTCGACATGATCGACGACGGCCCGCGGCTGCTCACCATCGGGCAGCTGTCCCGGCGCACCGGCCTGTCGGTGCGCACCATCCGCTACTGGTCCGACGTGGGCGCCCTGCCGCCCGTCGGACGCAGCTCGGGCGGCTACCGACTGTACGACGCGAGCTCCCTCGCCCGGCTCGAACTCATCAGAACCCTGCGGGAGTTGGGCCTCGGCCTGGACGACGTACGCAGCGTGGTGGACGGGGAGTCGGACATCGCCTCCGTGGCCGCCGCGCATGTGGCGGCGCTGGATGCGCAGATCCGCTCGCTGCGGCTGAACCGGGCCGTCCTTTCGACCGTCGCGAAGAGGAACTCGAGCGCAGAGGAGATGGCCCTGATGAACAAGCTGGCGCGGCTGAGCGCCGCCGAGCGCAAGCACATCATCGACGACTTCATGGAGCAGACCTTCGGCGGACTGGACGCCGCCGACCCGGACATCCGCACCCGGATGCGGGTCATGGTCCCCGACCTGCCGGACGATCCGACGACCGGGCAGGTCGACGCGTGGGTCGAGCTGGCCGAGCTGATGCAGGACCCGGACTTCCGCGCGCACATGCGCCGGATGATCGAGTTCAACGCCGCCGACCGCGGGCCCGACGTCCCGCCGGGCAGCTCGCTGTGGTTCATGAGCCGCCTGGTGCAGCTCGCCGGGGAGGCGCGGGAGCGCGGCGTCGCACCCGAGTCGCCCGAGGCGGACGAGGTGCTGCGGGGCCTGCTCGGGAACGCCGACCCGGCCGCCGTACTGGAGCGCATGGAGGCCGCGGCCAACGACGACGTGGCCCGGTTCCGTGACCTGGTGTCCCTGGTGCGGGGCCTGGAGACGCTGCCCCGGCACAACGAGGAGTTCGCGTGGGTGGTCGCCGCACTGCGCGCTCGTACGGCCGGTTAATCTGACCTCCGTCAGTGTTACAGCAAGAAGGGGTGGACCCGGTGGCGGACATCGAGGAAGCACGCAAGGCGTTCCAGCGGTTCGACGCGGACGGCGACGGCTTCATCACAGCGGCCGAGTACAAGAGCGCGATGGCTCAGATGGGCGACTTCAACGTCACCGAGTCCGTCGCCGAGGCGCTCATCGCCCGGCAGGACGCCAACGGGGACAAGGTCCTCTCGTTCGACGAGTTCTGGACGAACCTGAACAAGGCCTGAGCGCTGAGACCCCAGCCACGTCCGCGAGTCCCGGCGCCCGAGGCGCCGGGACTCGCGGACGCTTCGCTGCTCACCCTCCTCGGGCTCGGCCCCGAGGAGGACGCCGTCTACCGGCTCCTGGTGGACCGGCCCGACAGCGACCAGGCCGCCCTGGCCGACTCCGGGGCCGGACCGGACGACATCGACCGCGTCCTCGGCCTCCTCGTGGAACGCGGCCTCGCCGGCGCCGAACACCGCGACGGCACCGTCCGCTACCGCGCCGCCCCACCCGTCCTCGCCCTCGGGCCGCTCCTCGAATCCCGCCGTGCCGCGCTGCACCGGGTCGAGTCGCTCGTCGGAGACCTGGCGGAACGGCACCGCTCCGCCCAGTCGTACGTGCCGGTGGAGGTGCTCTCCGGCACGGTCGCGATCCGGCGCAGGCTCCTCGCCATGCAGCGCCAGGCGCGCCACGAGGTGTGCTCTTTCGTGCCGGCGATGCCGGTACCCCAGGTGCTCACCTTCCAGGACAACCTCGAAGAGGCCGAGCGCGACGCGATGGACCGCGGCGTCACCCTGCGCGCCGTCGTGGAGCGGGGCTGCCTCGAACAGCCGGACACCGCGCGCACCCTGGCCGACGTCGTCGCGCACGGCCAGCAGATCTCCGTCGTCGAGGATCTGCCGATCAAGATGATCCTCGTGGATCGCAGGGCCGCCCTGTTGCCGCTCGACCCCGAGCGCGACGAGGTGGAACCCGTCGCCCTCGTCGTGCACCGCAGCGGCCTGCTCACCGGCCTGCAGTCGCTCTTCGAGCAGCACTTCGCCAAGGGCCGGCGGCTGGGCGCGCACGGAGCCGAGGGGCCGGGCGACGGCGGCGGACGTGAACTCGACTCCACCGACCGGCAGATCGTCGGGCTGCTGCACACCGGCCTCACCGACGCGGCCATCGCCCGTCAGCTCGGCATGGGCCATCGCACCGTGCAGCGGCGGTTGCACGCCCTCATGGACGAGGTCGGCGCCGTGACCCGCTTCCAGCTCGGCTGGCACGCGGCCCGCGCGGGCTGGCTGGACGGGGAGACCCCCAACTCCGTTTCACCGCAGGGTTCCTGAGGCGTATTTACGCCACGGCACGTTCGCGCCACCGTCATCCCCTGTTGGCGGAACCCGCCGTACCGAAGCATCGACCCCGTCAACCGAGTGGGGCGCACGCGCCCCGCTTATCGGTGTGTGATGGGGAGGGCTCTGTGAGACGAACGAGGATCCGGCGGATGCTGGCGACCGGTGTGGTCGTCGCCGCCACGGGATCGGCGCTGCTGGCCGCGCCGGCGTGGGCGGACGGCGACACCACGGCGCCCCCGGCCACCACGGCGGCCGACCCGGTGCCGGTCGCTCCCGCGATGACGCAGGGCCTGGACGACGCCGCGCGGTCGGGCACGCCCGCCGAGGCCGCCCGCGCCCATCTGAAGGCCCACAAGGACACGTACAAGATCCCGGTCTCCGACCTGAAGACGCTCGGGACCACCACGTCCGGCAAGCAGTCCTCCGTCCGCTTCCGCCAGCAGCACAACGGTGTGCCGGTGTTCGGTGCCGAGTACGCGGTGCAGAGCGAGGCGGCCGACGGTGGCCGGCGTGTCACCTCAGCGACCGGCACGCTCTACACCCACCTCACGGTCTCCACCACGCCGACGGTGTCGCGGGCCGCCGCCGAGCGGCGGATGTTCACGCTCGACCGCGACCTGTCCCGCGTCGAGGGCGCGAAGACCGCCGAGCACGGTCTGACGGTCCTGCCCGATGCCGCCGGCGGCAAGCTGGCCTGGCACTTCACCGTCACCGGCGCCAGGTCCGACGGCAGCCCCGTGCGCCAGGAGGTGTACGTCGACGCGCGCGTGGGCGGCATCGCGCTCTCGTACAACAACGTCGACGCCGCCGACGCGTCGCCCGCGGAGGGAACAGGCGTACGCGTCGACGGCAGCGAGGCGAAGCTGAACGTCAACAAGGAGTCCGACGGCTCGTACACACTGGTCGACTCGACGCGCGCCATGTACGCGCGGACCGGCGGACAGATCCGCACCTACGACGCGCAGCGCAAGAACTACACTGACGTCGCGGGCGGCCCCGTCACGGACGACATCCCGCTGGTGAAGTCCGCCGGTGACCGCTTCGACGGCGCCAACACGTCGTCGGGCGCGGTGGACGCCCACCTCAACGCCGCCAAGGTCTACGAGTACTACAAGGACAAGCTCGGCCGTGACGGCATCGACGGCAAGGGCAGCAGCATCTACTCCGTCGTCAACGTCGCCTCCAACGGCAAGGACTACGCCAACGCGTTCTGGGACGGCGACAAGATGGTCTACGGCCACATGGGCGGCGTGCCGCTCTCCGTGGGCCTCGACGTGGTCGGCCACGAGATGACGCACGGCGTCACCGAACACTCCGCCGGGCTCGTCTACCTCAACCAGTCGGGCGCCCTCAACGAGGCGATATCCGACTACTTCGGCAACGCCATGGAGACCGCCGACAAGGGCATCGCGATGAGCGACCCCACCTCCGGCTTCGTCGGCGAGTACCTCTGCAACGGCACCAAGCCGCTCGACGAGTGCGCCCTGCGCGACCTCAACGACGGCCGCAACGCGCAGAGCGACTACGACCCCATGACGCTCGACTTCGACAACGGCGGTGTGCACGCCAACTCGACCATCGTCGGTGGCGCGCTGTGGGACATGCGCAAGAGCCTCGGTGCCGACCTCGCCGACCGGATCACCTACCGGGCGGCCCAGAACTACCTCACCCCGCTCTCGGGCTTCACCGACATGCGCAACGCGGTCACCCTCGCCGCGAAGTCCCTGAAGGTCTCCGGCGGCGACCTCGCCGTCATCGCCAAGGCCTTCGACGACCACGGCATCGAGCAGGGCTGGGAGCAGAAGGCCGGCACTCACGACGGCACCACCATCGGCGCCGACGTCCTGCCCGCCTACGAGGTCTACTCCGGCATCGACGAGCAGGCCGCGCAGATCAGCGGCGACGTCTACGCCATCGGCCACGGCGACGCGATCGCCTGGGGCCAGGGCGGCGCGGCCTTCGGCATCACGGTGGGCCGCTTCGGCAAGCATCACCAGCACGAGCTGGCGCAGCGGGACGCCTACCTGATGGACCCGTCCCTCGACGACGAGCGCGTCGTCTTCACCCGGATCTCCGCCACAGGCATCGGCATCTACCAGGCCGGTGACAAGGGCCAGGGCGCGATCAAGAAGCTGGTCGACTCCCCGGACGCCGACGAGACCGAGCCGGTCACCGACCACGGAGCGCTCGCCTACATCCGCACCACCGCCGACGGCGAGCAGGACGTCATGCTCCGCAAGGCCGACGGCACCACGGTCGACGTGACGCCCGAGGCCGGAACCAAGGCGGGCCGACTGGCGATGAAGCACGGGCAGATCGCGTGGGCCGGCGGCGCCGACCACACCTACGTACGCCTCTACGACATCGCCACCGGCACCACCCAGAGCAAGCGGATCGGCGGCTTCATCTTCAACTCCATCGGTGACATCCAGTTCGCCGCGGACCGCGTCTTCTGGCGGGAGAACAGCAGCCTGTTCGGAAGCACCGGCTTCCAGTCCGCGCCCGTCGACGACCTGACCAAGGCGGCGAAGCTGCGCCTGCCGACGGGCACCTACTTCGCCCAGTTCTCCGTCACCGACGACTACTTCGCGTACTCCACGTACGACGCCTGGAGCGGCCTCGGTGGCTGGAGCGGCCCGGAGAAGGTGAAGGTCCTGGCCGCCGGCACGGCCGACGTGGTCGCGGGGACCGGCGCCTTCAGCCGGGTCTCCTGCTCCTCCGGCGCCCAGCTGGCCCCGTCCCTCGGTGACGGCCAGCGCGCCGCGTGGCTGGACACGAGCGCCGCGACGACCGATGTCGTGACCCGGAAGACGTTCGCGGGCACCTGCGAGTAGTAGCCCGGCCCGACCGTCCCCGCGGGGGCGTCCACCGGAGTCCCGGTGGACGCCCCCGCTTCGCCAGGCCGCGGCCACCGCCCGGTTCACGGCCGTCAGGACCGCCCGGACCGACGTCACCAGCGGCGAGGCGTCACGGCCCGCGCCCCACGCCGTCACGCCGTCGATCCGGCACTGCGCGTACGCCGTCGCCTCCTCGCTGTCCGCGTCCTCGGTGAAGTCGACGATGTTGACGCCGACCCCGGCCGCCGCGAGCGTGTCCACGAACGCGGACAGGGTCCCGCTGCCTGCCCCTCGAAGTCGCCTGTGCGGTCGCCTACTTGCGAGACGACCCTCGCCAAGGAACTCGGCCGCGGCCGTTCCACGGTCCGCGAGCCCTGCGCGCCCTCGCCGGCGCCGGTCCGGGCCCGGCAGGGCGCGGGCGTCTTCGTGACCGCCGACCGGCCCGCCAGGACTGAGGCAGGTGCGGCCCCCGTTCGTGTGGCACTCGCGCGAGACCGGCATGGCCCGGCCGGCCCGGAGGTACGTGACCACGCGCGTACCGCACGCTCCTCCGGAAGGGCTCCACATGAAGATCGGCATCATCGGCGCCGGCAACATCGGCGGCAATCTCACCCGCCGTCTCACCGCGGCCGGCCACGACGTGTCCGTGGCCAACTCGCGCGGCCCCGAGACCCTGCGCGACCTCGCCGGGGAGACGGGTGCCACGCCGGTGACCGTCGCCGAGGCGGCCCGCGGCGCCGACGTCGTCGTGGTCACCGTCCCCATGAAGGCCGTCCCCGGCCTGCCCGGTGACCTCCTCGACGACGCGCCGGAAGGCGTCACCGTCATCGACACCGGCAACTACTACCCGCAGCAGCGTGACGGCCGGATCGCCGCCATCGAGGAGGGCATGCCCGAGAGCCGCTGGACCGAACTCCAGCTCGGCCACCCGGTCGTCAAGGTCTTCAACGGCACCTACGCCCACGAACTCCTCGACAGGCCGCGCCCCAAGGGCGACCCCGAGCGCATCGCCCTGCCCGTCGCCGGCGACGACGAAGCGGCCAAGACGGTCGTACGCGACCTGCTCGACGGGATCGGCTTCGACTCCGTGGACACGGGTGGCCTCGACGAGTCCTGGCGCCAGCAGCCCGGCACCCCCGTCTACGGCCTCGCGGCGGACGCGGACACCGTCCGCAAGGCCCTCTCCGAGGCGTCCCCGGAACGCACGGCGGAGTGGCGCGCCTGAGTCACCCGGTGCGAGGGCGCGTCACGGGGTGGCCCAGTCCCGCAGCGCGCCCTTGCTGGTGAACTGGGCGACGTCCTTGTCGAGCGGGCTGTCCGTGTACTGATGGAACTTCCAGGCCGCCTTGATGCGGGGTTTGCCGGCCGTCGTGTAGTCGGCGATCCAGAGCCCGTCACCGGCGTAGGACGTCGTGTCCACGGTCAGCCAGAAGTTGCGGTTCGTGTAGAGCAGCACCCGGTGATGGGGGCGCAGGCGCTTCACCTCGCGGATGAAGCGGTCCTTCTCCGCGTTGCTCGCGCGGGTGCCCTCCCCGGTCGTCTCCCAGTCCACGGCGAGCAAGTCCCCTGCCTTCTCCGGGGCCTTGCTCACGAAGTACTCGGCCTGGGCCGTGAGGTTGCCCGGCCACAGGAAGTGGTAGAAGCCGACGACGCAGCCGCCGTCCCGGGCCAGTTTCGTCTGCGCCGTGAGCCGCGGATTGACGTACGAACGCCCCTCCGTCGCCTTGATGAAGACGAACGACTGGCCTTCCGTGTCGAAGGTGGACTGGTACGAGCTGACGTCGATACCGCGCAGCATGCTGGCCTCCCGGTCGGTGGGGCGACGAGGTCGAACATCCATCGTCCCCGATCCGATCGCGTCGGGGTACCTCTTTCCGCACGTTGATCCGCCCGAGGGATGCGGCGCCGCCAGGACGTTTCGACGGCCGAAGTCTTGGAACACGCTTTACACGGCTTCGTGCAACTGCCGGAGCTGTGTCACTGTCTGACAGGGAGTTGGGCCCGTTGGGGGGCATGGGGTGAATCGGAGAGTGGAGCAGGTCGTGGGACGGCGCAAGGGCGGAATAGGGATCGCGCTCGTTACGGTCGCGGTGCTGGTGGGCGCGAGTGCCTGCGGCGGCGGCAGTGACGACGAGAAAGCGGGCGGGGACCACGGGAAGGCGGCGGGAAAGCCGGGCGCGAGCGCCTCGCCCACACCGGCGAAGCCCAAGGGTCCGCCGATGCTCCTGGAGACGATCACTCCGCTGAACGACGCCAAGGTCGGTGTGGCGATGCCGATTTCGGTGGTCTTCACCAACCCGGTGGCCGCCAAGGCGCGCGCCGCCGTCGAGAAGCACATGAAGGTCAGCACATCGCAGCCGGTGGCCGGTGCCTGGCACTGGTTCGGCGACAAGCGCGCGGACTGGCGCCCGAAGACGTACTGGCCCTCCGGTACGAAGGTGAAGATCGACGCCGACATGAAGGGTGTCAGCAACGGGAACGGACGCTACGGCGTGCACGGTTACACGCACTCCTTCACGGTCGGCGACGACGTCCGGGCCGACGTCTCCGTCACCGGTCACACCATGAAGGTCACCAAGAACGGCCAGGCCGTGCGCACGCTGTCGATCAACGCCGGCAGCGCCGAGTACCCGACCTGGAACGGCACGATGGCCGTCATCGACAAGCAGGAGAAGGTCCACATGACCTCCTGCAGCGTCGGCATCAGCTGCAACAAGGGCAGCGCCAACTACTACGACCTGACGCTGCCCTGGGACGTCCACCTCACCCAGTCCGGCACGTACGTCCACTACTCGACCGGTGACCCGAACCCGGGCAGCGGCTCCGCCCGTGGCTCGCACGGCTGCGTCCACCTGTCGCTGGCCGACGCCAAGTGGTTCTACGGCCAGGTCAAGCAGGGCGACCCCGTCACGATCACGGGCTCGCCGCGCGCCAAGGCTCCGGCCGACAACGGCTACGCGGCCTTCAACCTGGGCTGGGACCAGTGGCTCGCGGGGAGCGGGGCGGGGGAGGGCACGACGGCGACCCTGTGACCGCCGCCGCCCTCAACCCCTGCTGATCCTCAGCACTCGATGATGTTCACCGCGAGCCCGCCGCGGGCCGTCTCCTTGTACTTGACGGACATGTCGGCGCCGGTCTCCTTCATGGTCTTGATGACCTTGTCGAGGGAGACCTTGTGGCTGCCGTCGCCGCGCATGGCCATGCGGGCCGCGGTGACGGCCTTCACGGCCGCCATGCCGTTGCGCTCGATGCAGGGGATCTGGACGAGACCGCCGACGGGGTCACAGGTCAGACCGAGGTTGTGCTCCATGCCGATCTCGGCGGCGTTCTCGACCTGCTCGGGGGTGCCGCCGAGGACCTCGGCGAGGGCGCCCGCGGCCATCGAGCAGGCGGAGCCGACCTCGCCCTGGCAGCCGACCTCGGCGCCGGAGATGGAGGCGTTCTCCTTGAAGAGCATGCCGATGGCGCCCGCGGAGAGCATGAAGCGGACGACGCCTTCCTCATCGGCGCCGGGCACGAAGTTGATGTAGTAGTGCAGGACCGCGGGGATGATGCCCGCGGCGCCGTTGGTGGGCGCGGTCACGACGCGGCCGCCGGCGGCGTTCTCCTCGTTGACGGCCATCGCGTAGAGGGTGATCCACTCCATGGCGCGGGCCATCGGGTCGCCCTCGGCGCGCAGCTGGCGGGCCGAGTTCGCAGCGCGGCGGCGGACCTTGAGGCCGCCGGGCAGGATGCCCTCACGGGACATGCCGCGTGAGACGCAGGCCTGCATGACGCGCCAGATGTCGAGGAGACCGGAGCGGATCTCGTCCTCGGTGCGCCAGGCCTTCTCGTTCTCCAGCATCAGCGCGGAGATGGACAGGCCGGTCTCCTTGGCGAGGCGGAGCAGCTCGTCGCCGGTGCGGAAGGGGTACTTGAGGACCGTGTCGTCGGGGACGATCGGGTTCTCGCCGGCCACGGCATCCTCGTCGACGACGAAGCCGCCGCCCACCGAGTAGTACGTCTTCTCCAGGACGAGGGAGCCCTCGTGGTCGTAGGCGAAGATCGTCATGCCGTTGGCGTGGTACGGGAGCGCCTTGCGGCGGTGCAGGATCAGATCGTCGTCGAAGCTGAACGGGATCTCGTGGACGCCGAGCAGGTTGATCTTCCCGGAGGTCTTGATCGCCTCGACGCGGTCGTCGGCCTTCTCCACGTCGACGGTGCGGGGGGAGTCGCCCTCCAGACCCAGCAGGACCGCCTTGGGGGTGCCGTGTCCGTGTCCGGTGGCGCCGAGGGAGCCGTAGAGCTCCGCCCGTATCGAGGCGGTGTGGGCCAGCAGGCCCTCGTTCTTCAGGCGGCGCGCGAACATGCGGGCCGCCCGCATCGGGCCGACCGTGTGGGAGCTGGACGGGCCGATGCCGATCGAGAACAGGTCGAAGACCGAGATGGCCACGGGGGAACTCCTAGGTGGGGTTTCGGTGGACGCCGTTGTCCGCCGGGTGGTGCGCAAGGCGTTGCGGAGGGCGGTGCATGGGGCGGGGCACCGCTCTCACTGTCCAGTGTGCGCGGTGCCCCGAAATTTCATACGTACAAATGCGTACGAAACTACTTCAGGCCGGGGTACAGGGGGTACTTGTCGGCGAGAGCGGTGACGCGGGCCTTGAGGGACTCCGCGTCCGTGCCCCCGAAGGGAGCGGGCGCCTTCAGCGCTTCGGCGATGATGTCGGCGACCTCGGTGAAGTCCTCGGCCTGGAAGCCACGGGTGGCCAGGGCCGGGGTGCCGATCCGCAGGCCGGAGGTGACCATCGGCGGGCGCGGGTCGTTCGGGACCGCGTTGCGGTTGACGGTGATGCCGACCTCGTGGAGACGGTCCTCGGCCTGCTGACCGTCGAGCTCGGACTCCCGCAGGTCGACCAGGACCAGGTGCACATCCGTGCCGCCGGACAGCACGTTCACGCCCGCGGCGCGCGCGTCGTCCGAGGTCAGACGGGCGGCGAGGATCTGGGCGCCCTCGATGGTGCGCTGCTGGCGCTCCTTGAAGTCCTCGCTCGCGGCGACCTTGAAGGAGACGGCCTTGGCGGCGATCACGTGCTCCAGGGGGCCGCCCTGGAAGCCGGGGAAGACGGAGGAGTTCAGCTTCTTCGCGAAGTCCTTCTTCGCGAGGATGATCCCGCCGCGCGGCCCGCCGAGCGTCTTGTGCGTGGTGGAGGTGACCACGTCGGCGTACTCGACCGGGTTGGGGTGCAGCCCGGCCGCGACGAGGCCGGCGAAGTGGGCCATGTCGACCCACAGGAAGGCGCCCGTCTCGTCCGCGATGCGGCGGAACGCGGCGAAGTCCAGCTGGCGCGGGTAGGCGGACCAGCCCGCGATGATGACCTTGGGGCGGTGCTCCTTGGCGAGGCGCTCGACCTCGGCCATGTCCACCAGGCCGGCCTCGTCGACGTGGTAGGCCACGACGTCGAACTGCTTGCCGGAGAAGTTCAGGCGCATGCCGTGCGTGAGGTGACCGCCGTGCGCCAGGTCCAGGCCCAGGATCGTGTCGCCGGGCTTGGCGAGCGCGAAGAGGGCGGCCTGGTTGGCGGAGGCGCCGGAGTGGGGCTGGACGTTGGCGTACTCGGCGCCGAAGAGGTCCTTGACCCGGTCGATGGCGATCTGCTCGGTGACGTCGACGTGCTCGCAGCCGCCGTAGTAGCGCCGGCCGGGGTAGCCCTCGGCGTACTTGTTGGTCAGGACCGAACCCTGCGCCTCCATGACGGCGACCGGAGCGAAGTTCTCCGACGCGATCATCTCGAGGGTGGACTGCTGACGGTGCAGCTCGGCGTCGACCGCGGCGGCGACGTCCGGGTCGAGCTCGTGCAGGGGGGTGTTCATGAGCGACATGGTCGTGGTGTCCCTAGTTGCCGGAGCCGGAGAACGCGTCGTACTCGTCCGCGGAGAGCAGGTCCTTCGGCTCATCCGAGATGCGGACCTTGAACAGCCAGCCGCCCTCGAACGGGGCGGAGTTCACCAGTGCCGGGTCGTCCACGACGTCCTGGTTCGCCTCGACGACCTCGCCGGTGACCGGGGAGTACAGGTCGCTGACGGACTTGGTCGACTCGAGTTCGCCGCAGGTCTCGCCCGCGGTCACCGTGTCACCGACCTCGGGGAGCTGGGCGTAGACGACATCGCCGAGCGCGTTGGCCGCGAACTCGGTGATGCCGACCGTCGAGACGCCGTCCTCGGCGCCCGACAGCCACTCGTGCTCCTTGCTGTAGCGCAGCTGCTGGGGGTTGCTCATGATCTGAATTCTCCTGTACGCGAATGGGTGCTGCGGAACGAGAGGGGTGTGCGCTGGGTTACTTCCGGCGGCCCCTGAGAGGACTGGTCGGGCTACTTCTGGCGCTTGTAGAACGGCAGCGCCACGACCTCGTACGGCTCGTGGGCGCCGCGGATGTCCACGCCGACGCCCTCGGTGCCGGGGGCGGCGTGCGCCGCGTCGACGTAGGCGATGGCGATCGGCTTGCCGAGCGTGGGGGAGGGGGCGCCGGAGGTGACCTCGCCGATCACCTGGCCGCCGGCGACCACGGACATCCCGGCGCGCGGCACCCGGCGGCCCTCGGCGATCAGGCCGACGAGCTTGCGCGGCGGGGCGGTCTCGGCGCGCTCGGCGGCGGCCTCGAGCGCCTCGCGGCCCACGAAGCGGCCCTCGTTGCCCGTCTTCTCGAACTTCACGACGCGGCCGAGACCGGCGTCGAACGGGGTCAGCGCCGTCGTCAGCTCGTGCCCGTACAGCGGCATGCCGGCCTCCAGGCGCAGCGTGTCGCGGCAGGAGAGGCCGGCGGGGACGAGCCCGACCGGCGCGCCGGCGTCGGTCAGCGCCTGCCACAGCTTCTCGGCGTGCTCCGGGGCGACGAACAGCTCGAAGCCGTCCTCGCCGGTGTAGCCGGTGCGGGCGATGAGGGCCGGGACGCCGGCGACGGTGCCGGGCAGGCCCGCGTAGTACTTGAGACCGTCCAGGTCGGCGTCCGTGAGGGACTTCAGGATGCCGGGGGACTCGGGGCCCTGCACGGCGATCAGCGAGTAGGCGTCGCGGTCGTCGCGGACCTCGGCGTCGAAGCCGGCGGCGCGCTCGGTGATCGTGTCGAGCACGATCTGCGCGTTGCCCGCGTTGGCGACGACCATGTACTGAACAGGGCCGGCCTCCTGCTCGCCCAGGCGGTAGACGATCAGGTCGTCGACGATCCCGCCGTCCTCCTGGCAGATCATGGTGTAGCGGGCGCGTCCGGGGCCGATCGTGGACATGTTGCCGACGAGGGCGTAGTCGAGGAGGTCGACGGCCTGCGGCCCGGTGACGGTGATCTCGCCCATGTGCGACAGGTCGAAGAGGCCCGCCTTGGTGCGGACCGCGATGTGCTCGTCGCGCTCGCTGCCGTACCGCAGCGGCATGTCCCAGCCCGCGAAGTCGGTCATCGTCGCGCCCAGCGAGCGGTGCAGGGCGTCGAGGGCGGTCTTACGGGGGGCGTTGCTCATGAGTGGTGCTCCAGGATCCCAGGCATGACAGACGAGGGCGATGGTCTTCCTCCCCATCTGTCATCGGAACCTGAGAGGTTCGCCGGCGCCACACGTACGGGTGGTCGCGGCTTGCACCTTGGGTGGAGCGGCCCAGGGCCGCCCGCTTTTCAGATATGCCTCGCCCGCGCGGTACGGGGCCTGAGAGATTCAAGGGAGGAACTTGCTCCTTCGGCGCCCCCGGGGACGCGTAGGCGTCCGGGGAGCTCTCCCGCGCGGATTCAAGCGGCCGGTATGCAGTTGGTCGTGCTCTTGGCGCGCACATCATTGCATGCCGACCGCACGGGGAAACCACTTGTACGGCATTACCATCTCTTTACACTTGACGGGCAAGGGTGGCGTGACCGGAGCGGGGAGGACGATCACGGTGCGCAAGGCAGCGGCGGGTGCGTACGCGGCGGCAGGGGTCGGACAGCGAGCGATGCCCCGCCCGAGGTCGGTGACGGGGCGGGGTCCGGTCGTCAGGGATCTGCGCGGCAGAGGCGGCCGTACGCCGAGGCGCCTCGGCTTCGCGCGGGGTGACCTGATCGTGGTCTCGGGGCTCCCGGGCAGCGGCAAGTCCACGCTGATGAGCCGCGTGGTCGGCGGCGGGGGAGCCGTGCGCATCGACTCGCAGGACGCCCGTGACCGCTGGGCGGCCCGGCTGCCCCGGCTCCTCCCGTACGCCGTGTACCGCCCGCTCGTGCGGCTCGCGCACTTCGCCGGGCTGCGGCGGGCCCTGCGCTCGGGAGGCAGCGTCGTCCTGCACGACTGCGGCACGCAGGCCTGGGTGCGGCGCTGGCTGGCCAGGGAAGCCGGGCGGCGGGGCGCGGACCTGCATCTGATGCTGCTCGACGTCGACGCGGACACGGCGCTCGCGGGCCAGCGGGACCGCGGCCGCGGGGTCTCGCGCTACGCGTTCGCCCGGCACCGCCGCGCGGTCGCGGGTCTGGTGGAGTCGGCCGAGCGTGGTGACCTGCCGTGGGGCTGCGCGTCCGCGGTGCTGCTCGACCGGGACGCGACCGATGTGCTGAACGGGATCGCGTTCGAGGGCGGCTGACATCCCGCGACCGCCTGTGAGTGTGCGGATGCGGACGGTGTCGTGTCATCCGCACACGCTAGGGTTCGGCCGCAGACAGAGCGGTTCCAGAGCGGGTGGTAGGCACATGGACATTCCGGCGCAGGCTCATGCACATCCGTACGGCGGGTGGCCGGCCAACGAGCTGGAGGAGGCGCTAGCCGCCTCCCTCGGGGTCGACTCGGCGGGCGGCCGGATCGTCGAGGTCCTCGGACGCAGTCAGGTGTGGATACCGCTGCCCCAGGGCGGCGGGCCCGGCAGTCCGAACCTCGACCTGCCGACGCTGGAGATCGAGGGCCAGGCCTATGTGCCCGTCTTCAGCTCGGAGGAGCAGTTCCTCGCGGTCGTGGGCGACCGGATGGGCTGCACGGTCGCGCCGGCCGTCGAGTTCGCGCGCGGGCTGCCCCCGCAGGTCGGCATCGCGGTGAACCCGGACGGCGCCGTCGGCGTCCCGCTGCCCCCGCCCGCCGTCGCCGAGCTGTGCAGGTCCGGCCGTACGCCGCTGGACGGCCCCGCCACGGGCGGCCGGGTCAGCCTCTACGAGCCCGACTGGCAGAACGACCCGGTCGACTTCCTGGCCGCCGTGCGCGAGGAGTTCGAGGCGTCCGGCGTCGTCCTCACCGCCCGCCGCTGCCTCGCCAGCGTCGAGGGCGGCGACCCCGTCCTCTTCGTCGGCGTCGAGCTGTCGCAGTGGGAGGGGCCCGCGCGCAACCTGCCCATGGACGCCCTGGGCCGCGCTCTGGGCCGGGTCCCGGCGCCCTGGCCGGTGAACCTCGTCCTGCTCGACATCACCCAGGACCCGGTCGGTGACTGGATGCGAGCCACGCTGCGGCCGTTCTACACGCAGGGTCACTGAAAGCCCGGCGCCGGTCCCCGTTCGGGAGAACACGGGAAAGAGGTCGACCGCGCGTACGTCAAGTCGATGTCAGGATCGCCGCTTAAGCTGGTTTCATGACCTGTCTGGGCGGTCCCGCCGCGGGGAGCGGGTCGAAATCGTCGGGTACGTCACGAAGGGGCGGTTACGGGTGAGTGCGTCGGGCACGGCCGCGGCCGGTCAGGTCGAGCACATGCTGCGCCAGGTGACGCCGGGGCGTTACGACGCCTACGAGGCGCTGCTCAACGCGCTCGCGGACCCCGGCGCCGGTCAGGTGTGGATGCTGCTCTGGCACGGCCAGGCCGGATCCCCCGACGCGCAGTACGGGAACATGGAGGTCGACGGCTCCTCGTACGCCCCCTGTGTCACCTCCGCCCAGGAGCTGTCCGCCTCCGGCTGGAGCCGCGCCTACGAGGTCGTCGGCGGCGTCGACGCGGCCCGCACGCTCTACCCCGACCACTACGGCCTCTGGCTCAACCCGCACGCGCCCGGCGGCGGCGTCGGCATCCCGTGGCTCGACCTGCGCCGGATCGCGGGCGGCCTCGACCGCCAGCCCGCCGGGCCCCTGCGGCTGACCGACCCCGCCATCGAAATCCCCCAGTTCTACGCCCTGCTGACGCAGAACGCCCATCGCACCACCGCGATCCGCTCGCTGCGCCGCGCCTGGGTCCAGCCGACGCTCGGCGCGCCCTATCTGGCGATCGGCCTCGATGTGTACGACACGTCGCCGGTGTCCGTGGACGCGGTGCGCGCGATGATGCAGCAGTCGGTCGTCGCCGTGCCCGACGGGCTGCCCGTCTCCACGGTCGCGATGTCCGACGAGCACGACCCCGTCGCCATGTGGCTGCGCGCCAACGCCCGCCCGTTCTACGACCGCGAGGCCCACGCGGCCCCGCCCGCGCCCGCCCCCGTCGCGGGGTACGGATACCCGCCGCCGCACGGGACGTACTGAACTGTTCGGTCTTCAAGTGACATTACGGAACGCTTGGTTGAACGTAAATGAACCGCCCCGCCGCAGTTCACGTGAAGACCAGGTGAGAGCGCTTAAGTAATGCCCTGACCAGGTTTCGAGCACGCTGGTGGAGACCCGCAACTCGCGATCATCGCTGTATAGTCACATCGATTCGGTGGCCGACAGGGGCGGATGGGACGCCTGCGTCCGGTCCACTCCTTAGGGGGGAGCCGTCGTGACAGCAGAAACAACAGCGAGTTACCGAATTCTCGGCCCACTCGAAGTCATCGGCGGCGATCTGCGGGAATGCCGCATCGCGCGCGGCAGACAGCAGGTGATCCTGGGCATGCTGCTCCTGGAGGCCAACCGTGTCGTGAGTGCGGAGAGCCTGATCACGGCCGTGTGGGGCGATTTTCCGCCATCCACGGCGCGTACCCAGATACAGGCCTGCATCTCTTCACTACGCAGCGCTCTCGGGGAAATCGGTGAAGGCGACGCGATCGTGACCAGGGACCCCGGATATGTGATCCAGGTCGGCGATCAGCAGATCGACAGTCAAGTTTTCGCTAAGAAAGTCTCCGAGGCCAACTCCCTGATTGCCGAAGGGAACACGGGCGCCGCCGAATTGCTCGACGAAGCGCTCGGTCTCTGGCGTGGACGAGCCCTGAGTGGAGTTGTCAGCAGCAAATTGCTGTCGAAGGCGTCGGAGCTCGACGAAAACCGGCTGGTCGCCCTGGAGACGTACACGGACCTTGAGTTGGAGTCGGGGCGGGCGGGCCGGCTGGTCGGCTCGCTGCGCGCGCTCGTCGCCGAGCACCCGCTGCGCGAACGTGTGCGCGGCCAGCTGATGCTGGCCCTCTACCGCTCCGGCCGGCAGGCGGAGGCACTGGAGACGTACCGCGCCGGACGGCTCCTCGCGATCGAGGAGCTCGGCCTCGAACCGAGCGACGAACTCAAGCGGCTGGAACTCGCCGTCCTGTCGGGTGAGGCGGCGCTGCACCCCGCCACCGAGCCCGTCACCGCGCCCCGGGAGGCGGAGCCCGGGGCCGCCCCCGGACCGGAGCGCGTCGCCGACCCCGGGGCGCCGGTGTCCGTCTCGCCGCTGGTGCCGTTCCAACTTCCCTCCGACACGGCCGGATTCACGGGCCGGGCCGCCCTGATCGAGGGGATCGACCAAGCCCTGCGCGACGACGGCAACCAGGCCACCCGCATCGTGACGCTGACCGGGCCCCCGGGCGCGGGCAAGAGCACCCTCGCCGTCCACGTCGCCCACCGTGTCGCCGCCCGCTTCCCGCACGGCCAGCTGTACTGCGACGTCGGCGGCACCCGCGCCCAGCCGCTGACCCCCGCCGCCGTACTCGGCCGGTTCCTGCGCGCTCTCGGGGTGCCCGGCGCCGCGCTGCCGGACGACGTGGACGAACGTGCGGAGATGTTCCGGCATCTGCTCGCCGAGCGGCGGGTCCTCGTCGTCCTCGACAACGTTCGCAGCGAACGCCAGTTGCGCATGCTGCTGCCCGGCAGCGCCAGTTGCGCCGTACTGATCACGGGGGGCCCGCGGATCACCGGGCTCGCCGGGGCCCGCGCGTTCAACGTCGACGTGTTCGAGAACGCCGAGGTCCTCGAGATGCTCGAAGGGGTCATCGGGGCGCAGCGCGTACGCGACGAGGTGGCCGCGGCGGAGACCCTCGGGCACATGGTCGGGCGGCTGCCGCTCGCGCTGCGGATCGTCGCCGCGCGCCTCGCCGCCCGCCCGCACTGGTCCCTCGCCTGGATGGTGGAGCGTCTCTCCGACCAGCACCGCACCCTGGACGAACTGGCGCACGGCGACCTGGCGATCAGGACCAGTCTCGCCCTGATGTACAACGGGCTCGACGACGAGGCGCGCCGCCTGCTGCGGCTCCTCAGCCTCCTCGACGGCACGTCGATCCCGGCCTGGACGGCCGCCGCCCTGCTCGACACGGGCCTGCCCCGCGCCGCCGACCTGCTGGAGCTCCTCGTCGACGCGCAGATCCTGCACGTCGAGGGGACCGACCCGACGGGGTCGCCCCGCTACAAACTCAACGGGCTCATACGTCTGTTCGCCCGCGAGGAGCTGGACCGGAACGAGGGGCCCGAGGGGCAGCGCGCGGCGGTCGCCCGCGTCGTCGGCGGCTGGCTGGCCGCGGTGGAGGAGGCCCATCGCCGCATCTACGGCGGCCACTTCACGGTCCTGCACGGCACGGCACCGCGCCTGCGGTTCCCCGCCGGGTACTTCGACCGCGTGCTCGCCGATCCGCTCGGCTGGCTGGAGTCCGAGCGCGCCAACGCGTGTGCGGCGATCCGCCTCGCGGCCGACGCAGGTGAGGCCGAGGCCTGCTGGGACCTGGCCGTCAGCCTCGTCTCGCTCTTCGAGGCCCGCTGCTACTTCGAGGACTGGGAGCAGACCCATCTGTGGGCCCTCGACTGCGTGCGTGAGGCGGGGGCACGGCGCGGGTACGGTGCCCTCATGTGCTCGCTGGGCTCCCTGCACATCAGCCGCTCGCAGCTGACCGCGGCGGGACAGCGGCTCGGCGTGGCCCGCGACGTCTTCGCCGAACTCGGCGACGTGCACGGGCAGGCCATGACCCGGCGCAACCTCGCCCTGCTCGACCAGCGGCGGGGCAACAACGAGGCCGCCCTCGCGCAGTACCGGCCCGCACTCGAGGAGTTCCGCTCGGCCGGTGACTCGGTCGGCGCCGCGAGCGTCCTCGTGCACATGGCGAGCATGGAGATCGACCGCGACAACGCCGACGCCGCGGGCGCCCACCTCTCCGAGGCCTTGACGATCTGCCGTGCCACCGGCAGCCAGCGGGTCGAGGTGCAGGTCCGCTACGTACTCAGCGTGCTGCGCCAGCGCCAGGGCCGTTACACGGAAGCCGAGGAGATTCTCACGGGCATCCTGCGCCAGGTCCGTGAGCGCCGGGACATGGCGGGGGAATCGCGCATCCTGCACCGTCTCGGACTGGTCAACGCCCGGCTCGGCCGCACCGGGGTCGCCCAGGGCCGGCTGCGTGAGGCCATCGCGATCCGCGAGCGGATCATGGACCGGGTCGGCGCGGCCGAAGCGCGCCTGGAACTCGCTCAGCTGGAGGTCGCCATCGAGGACCGGATGCTCCTCGGCGACCACGGCGGTGTCGTCTGCCGCACCGGTGGACCGGCCGGTCCGACGAACACCGCCGGCCCGGGCCGGCCCCGGGGCGACGGTCTGCCGGACAGGCTCTAGGGCCTTCGGTGTATTAGGCGGCGCCCTCGGCCGAGTTGGAGCCCGGGCCCGGCCACGGAGTGTCGAACGGTGTGACGGTGCTGTGCGCGGCAGCGGTGGCGCCGGCCTGTGGGCCGGGCCACGGAGTGTCGTCGGTGGCCGCCCCCAGGCCCAGTGTGAGGGGCAGGACGGCCGCTGCGACGAGTGCTGTCAGGGTGAACGTGGTGGTCCTACGCACGTGTTCCCGCTTTCCCTTGTGAACGAGCCCGGACCTCTGCCCGGACCCAGCCCGTGGATCGTAGGTGACCCCGCTATCACTCAGCTATCGCTTCGCCACCGGTGACGGCACCGGCGGCGACGGCCGACCGAGTCCGCGGCAGCAGCGGACCAGTAGGGCTCATGGTGATGATGCGTGACGGCGGCCGGAGCAGCGTCGGCCGACAGATCCTCGAACTCCCCGGCGCCGACCCCGGCGCCGTCATCCGACGAGGTCCGGGCGACCCCCGGGCGTGGAGGCTGGTCCGTGGACGCGCCGTACCCTTCGCACTCCCTGCCGATCGGGGCGACCTTCGCCCGGCAGGCCCGCCTGACGCCCGACAGGACCGCGGTCCGCGGTGACGACGGCGAACTGACCTACGGCGAACTGCACGACCGCTCCGACCGTCTCGCCCGGCACCTCCAGGACCTCGGAGTGGCCGTCGGCGACGTGGTAGCCCTGGACGCCGGGCGCTCCGTCGCCGCCGTCGTGGGCCTGCTCGGCATCCTCAAGGCGGGCGCCGCCTATCTCGCGCTCGAACGCCGCTATCCGCCGGAGCGGCGCCGGCTGATCCTCGAGGACGCGGGCGCCCGGTTCGTCCTCACCGCGCCCGGCGCATCAGGGGAGTTGCCTCCCGTGTGCACAGCCCTGCCGCTCGACGCGGACCTGCCCGCGCGGGCACCAGCCGACCCCGGCGTGACCCCCGCCGACTCCGCGTACCTCGCCTACACGTCGGGATCGACCGGCGCGCCGAAGGGCGTCTGCGTCCCGCACCGTGCCGTGTCGCGCCTCGTGCTCGGCGCCGACTTCCTCGCCACCACCGCGGACGACGTGTTCCTGCAGTACGCGCCGATGGCCTTCGACGCGTCCACCCTGGAGATCTGGGCGCCGCTCCTCAACGGCGCGCGCCTGGACCTCGCCCCCGACCGTGACCTGTCCGTCAGCGAACTCACCAAGCTGGTACATCACTCGGGCGCGACCGTGCTCTGGCTGACCGCCGGCCTCTTCCAGCAGGTCGTCGAGTCCGGCCTCGACGACCTGCGCGGGTTGCGCGTCCTGCTCGCCGGCGGGGACGTCCTGTCGCCGCCGCACGTGAACCGCGCCGTCGCCGCGCTGCCCGACACCACACTCGTCAACGGCTACGGCCCCACCGAGAACACCACCTTCACCTGCTGCCACATCATCACTGGGCCCGTGACGGGAGCCGTGCCGATCGGCCGGCCGATCCGCGGAACCGGCGTCCATGTGCTCGACGCGGACCTGCGCCCCGTCCCCGACGGGGAGACCGGCGAGCTCTTCGCGACGGGCGAAGGACTGGCCCACGGCTACCTCGGCAGTCCGGACATGACGGCCGAGCGCTTCCTGCCCGACCCCTACGCGACCCGGCCGGGCGCCCGGATGTACCGCACCGGCGACCTGGTGCGCAGGCGCCCCGACGGCGTCATCGAGTACCACGGGCGCGCCGATCAGCAGGTGAAGATCCGCGGCTTCCGCATCGAACCCGGCGAGGTGGAGTCCGCCCTCGCGGCCCTGCCCGGTGTGGCCGAGGCGGCCGTGGTGGCCCAGACGCAGCCGGCCGGCGGCAAGAGCCTCGTCGCGTTCGTCACGGGCCGTCCCGGCGACGAGCTCTCCACCCTCGACCTGCGCAGGCGCCTCGCCGACGTGCTGCCGGAGTACACGATCCCGTCCCGGGTCAGGATCGTCGACGCGCTGCCCCTGACGGCGAACGGGAAGGTCGACCGCGCCGCGCTCACCGCCGAGCGGTCGCCCGGCAGGCCCGAACTCGCGGCAGCGTACCGGGAACCGGCGCCCGGGACCGAGACGGCCGTCGCCCGCCTGTGGAGCGACCACCTCGGCATCGACGGCATCGGCGCCGACGACGACTTCTTCGAACTCGGCGGCCACTCCCTGATCGGCGTCCGCATCACCGCGGACCTCCAGCGCGAGTACGGCGTGGAGATATCCCCGGTCGCCTTCTACCTCGACCCGACCCCGGCGGGGCTCGCCGCGGCCGTCGAGAAGGCGCGGGACGCCGCGTGAGGATCACCGCCGGATGCGTTCCTGTCCCGGCCGCGGATCTCGCGAAGGCCGATCTCTTCGACCCCGGGTTCCACGCGGACGGCGACCTCCATGCCGTGTGGGCGCGCATGCGCACCGACGCGCCGCTCCACCGCCAAGTGCTGCCCGACGGACGCGCGTTCACCTCGGTCACCCGTTACGCGGACGCCTGTCGCGTCCTCGGCGACCACCGTGCCTTCACCTCCGAACGCGGCAGCATCCTCACGCAGCTCGGCCAGGACGACACCTCCGCCGGCCAGATGCTGGTCTCCACCGACCCGCCGCGTCACGGCGAACTGCGCCGTCCCCTCAACGGGAAGCTCACCGCCCGCGCGCTCGCCGACTGGGAGGGCAGGATCCGGCAGGCCGTCACCCACTTCCTCGCCCCCGCGCGCGACGGCGGCGTCTGGGACGTGGCGCGGCGCGCCTACGACCTGCCGATGACCGTGGCCGGCGCGCTGATGGGCGTACCGGAGTCCGACTGGGACGACCTGATGCGGTGGACCGCGATGGCGGCGGCGCCCGAGGACGAGACCTTCCGCGTCGGTACCAGCGGGGCGGCGACGCTGGCCATCGCGCACCACCAGCTCTTCGAGTACTTCGCGCAGACGCTGCGCACGCGCCGCACCGAAGGGCCGGGCGAGAACCTCGTCGGCCATCTGATGACCATGGACGCCGGCGGCGCGAGGCTGAGCGACGCGGAGGTCATCTACAACTGCTACAGCCTCCTGCTGGGGGCCAACGCCACGACACCGCACACCGTCTCCGGCACCCTGCTCGCCCTCTCCGAGCACGAGGACCAGCTGCGCAAGGCCGCCGACGACGCCGCGCTGATCCCCGGCCTGGTGGAGGAGGGGCTGCGCTGGACGTCCCCCGCGAGCAGCTTCCTGCGGTACGCGGTCGAGGACACCGAACTCAGCGGGGGACGGGTGCCCGCGGGCGAGGCCGTCGCCGTGTGGATCGGCTCGGCCAACCGTGACGAGAGCGTGTTCACCGACCCGTACCGGTTCGACGTCCTGCGCGCCGACAACCGGCACATCGCCTTCGGGCACGGCCCGCACTACTGCCTGGGCGCCACGCTCGCCCGCGTCACCTTCCGGATCCTCTTCGAGGAGTTCCTCGCCGGGTTCCGGTCCGTCGAACCCGCCGGGCCGCCGCAGCACCTGAAGTCGGTCTTCATCGCCGGGATGACCAGCCTTCCCGTCGTGACCGCGCCGCGCTGACGCCCGCGGGAACCGGCCGCCTCAAACCCCCGTAGCACACCGAGACAGGTGGAGTATGTCTGTGAATCCCGTGTCCGCCGGCGTCAGGGCCACCACGCCCTGGCTGCTGAGGAAACCGTCGCAGGACGCCGCGGCGCGCGTCTTCTGCTTCCCCTACTCCGGGGTCGGCGCGTCGATGTTCAACGCGTGGCCCGCCCGCTTCGGCGCCGCCGACGGCGTCGAGGTGTGCGCGGTCCAGCTGCCCGGCCGCGAGAACCGGATGCGCGAGCCGCACTACGGCACGTACGAGGAGCTCGCCGGGCACCTCGTCGAGGCTCTGACGCCCTACCTCGACCGCCCCTTCGCGTTCTTCGGGCACTGCGCGGGATCGCTGCCGGCGTTCGAGACGGCGCGGCTGCTCGCGGCGCGTGAACTGCCCCTGCCCGAGACGGTGTTCGTGTCGGCGCAGGTCGCGCCGCACGACTGCCCGCACGACCGCTTCCTCGACATGACGGACGACGAACTGAAGGCCGAGCTGGAGTTCCTCGCCGTCTCCCGCGGCGGCACCGCCCACCCCGCGCTCATCGAGCTCGGCCTCGCCGTGCTGCGCGAGGACCTCGGCGCGAACCGGGCGTACGGAATGGAGCGGCCCGTACGGGTGCCGTTCGGCATCACCGTCCTGCACTGGTCCGACGACCCCGAGGTCACCCACGACGAGCTCAAGGGCTGGCGCGCGTACGCCGACGGCGTCGCCTTTCCCGTACTCGACGGCGGGCACTACGACTTCCTGAAGGCCCCCGACGCTCTGATGGAACGGCTGGCCGATGCGTTCACAGCATGACGTGGACGTGTTCCGCGTGCCCGGCTTCCGGCGCCTCCTCGTCGGGCGCACCCTGTCCTTCCTGGCCACGGCGCTCGTGCCGACCGCGCTCACCCTCGCGGTGATCAGGGCGACGGGCAGCGCAGGCGACCTGGGGATCGTGCTGGCCGCCGAACTCGTGCCCCAGCTCGTGCTGCTGCCCGTCGGCGGCGTGCTCGCCGACCGCTTCCCCGCCCAGCGGGTGGCGTTCGCCGCCGACCTGGTGCGCGGCATCGCCCAACTCGCCATCGGCGCCGAACTGTTGCTCGGCGCCGTGCGGATCGGCGACCTCGCGGTGCTCTCCGCCGTCACCGGCGCCGCCATCGCCTTCGGCACGCCGACCATGTCCCCGCTGGTCGCCGCCACCGTTCCGCAGGAGGCACGGCTGCGCGCCAACGCCCACCTCGGGGTGGCCCGCGGCTTCGCCCTCGTGGCGGGGCCCGGCATCGCGGGAGTCCTGGTCGTCGCCGTCGGCGCGGGCTGGGCCTTCGTGTTCACCGCGATGGTCTTCGGCGTCGGCGCCGTCACCCTGGGCGGCCTGCGGACCGAGCCCAGACAGGCGAAGGCGCACACCCCGACGTTCTTCAGGGAACTCGCCGAAGGCTGGCAGGAGGTGCGCAGCCGTCCCTGGTTCTGGACCAACCTCGTCGGGCACGGGGTCTCCAACCTCGCGGCCGGGGTGCTCATGACGCTCGGACCGCTCATCGCCATCGAGCGGCTCGGCGGAGAGATCTCCTGGGTCGTCGTCTACCAGGCGGGTATGGCCGGCATGCTGGCGGGCGCCTTCGTCGCCCCGCGCCTGAAGGCCACACGCCCCCTGGTCGTCACCTCGGTGTGCGGCGCGCTGTTCGCCCTCCCGATGGTCACTTTCGCGGTGCCGCTGGCCGTGTGGGTGAACGCGGTCGCCTACGGGATCGCCATGCTCGGCATCGGGGTCCTCAACACGCTGTGGCAGACCACCATGCAGCGCCACTTCCCGCCGCACGCGCTGGCCAGGGCCGACTCGTACGACGCCCTGCTGTCCTTCGCGGCCAGACCGCTCGGGCTCGCCGTCGCCGCGCCGGTCGCCGCCCTCACCGGGTCCGCCGCGCCGCTCCTCGTCACCGCGGCACTCGTCGCCGTGGCCAACCTGGCGTGCCTCGCGCTGCCCGACGCCCGCTCCATCACGAACCGCGCCGAGCCCGACGTGCGCGTCGCCTGAATCCGTCCGGACCGCTCGACCTTCCACACTCACAGGGGGCAGGACCCATGGGCACGATCGAAGAGGGAGCGGCGCTCGCCGTCGTCGGCGCGGCTTTCGAATTCCCCCAGTGCGCCGACTGGGACACGCTGACCGCGCTGCTGCGCGAGGGCCGCGACACGATGCGCGGGCTCCCGCAGAAGCGCGCGGAGTCGACCGGCGTCGTACGCACCGCGAGCGACCGCGAAGGCGGCTGGATCGACGATGTGACCGGCTTCGACCACCGCTACTTCGGCATCTCCAAGGCCGACGCAGAGCTGACCGATCCGCGCCAGCGCCGCATGCTCCAACTCGCCGTGCGCGCAATCGGAGAGGCCGGATACGCGCCCGACGAGCTCGCGGGCAGCGGCACGGCGGTCCTCGTGGCCGGCTACGGCGCCCCGCATCCCAGCCTGTACAACCTCCTGCCCGCCGGGCAGCAGGGCGCCGGCCCCGCGATGACGGGCAGTCTGCACGCGTACGCGGCGGGCCGGGTCGCCTACCACCTCGACCTGCGCGGCCCGGCCGAGGTCATCGACACGTCCTGCTCGTCCTTCCTCGTCGCGCTGCACGAGGCCCGCTGGAAGCTGGCGCGCGGCGAGTGCGACCTCGCCCTCGTCGGCGGCTTCGAACTCGTCCTCGGCCCGCTGCCCCGCCGCACCACCGGCACGGACGGCCTCGGCGTCCTGTCGTCGGACGACCGCTGCCGTCCCTTCGACAGCGCGGCCGACGGCACGACCTACGGGGAGGGCGGCGGATTCGTCCTGGTCAAGCGGTACGAGAACGCCGTGCGCGACGGCGACACCATCTGCGCGGTCGTCCGCGGCAGCGCCGTCAACCAGGACGCCGGACGCAGCACCGGCCTCACCGCCCCCAGCCCCGCCGCGCAGAGCGAGGTCATCACCGCCGCCTGGCAGGACGCGGGTGTCGACCCGGCGACCGTCGGCTACGTCGAGGCGCACGGCACGGCCACGAAGATCGGCGACCCCATCGAGATCCAGGGCCTCGCCGGAGCGTTCGCCGCGGCGCGGGACACCACCGGCCTACGGCCCGTGTCCTCGGTCAAGGGCAACCTCGGGCACCTCGGCTCGATGGCCTCGTTCGCCGGACTGATGCGCGTCATCGCCCAGTTCAGGGCCGGCGAGATCTTCCCCACCGCGCACTTCCGTGAGGCGAACCCGCTGCTCGCCCTGCCCGAGCACACCCTGCGGATCGCCGCCGGCGCCGAGCCATGGCCCACCGGCCATGGCCCCCGCCGCGCGGGCATCAGCAGCTTCGGCCTCAGCGGCACCAACGCCCACATGGTCGTCGAGGAGGGGCCGGCCGACCCGCCACCACCCCCGTACACGCACGTCGAGCGCCCCTTCGTGCTCTCCGCGCGCGACCTGTCGGGCCTCGACCGCCAGGTGCGCCGGCTGCGTGACCTGATCGCCGCGGACGTCACCGGCTTCGATCTGGCCGCGGCCGGCGAGGTCCTCACGGCGGCGCGCGAACACTTCCCGCTGCGGCACGCCTGGACGGCGCGCGACACCACCGAACTCCTCGGCCATCTGGACGCCGTACTTCACGGGCCCGCCCAGGCGCCCGTGCCCGGCACGACGCCGCCCCTCGTACTGGCACTCGGCGACACGGTCGCCACGACGGTCGCGGACCTGCGTGCCTGCGCCGCCAGACACCCCGCGTTCGCCGACATCCACGAGGAGGCCGGGCGGGCGCTGCCCGCGGGCGAGTGGAACGCGGCGCAGCGCACGCTGGTGCGGCTGGTCGGCGGGCACGCGATGCTCGCGCGGGCCGGTCTCGCCCCCGCCCTGGTACTCGCCCACGGCGTCGGCGCCCACGCGGCCCGCGTGCTGCGGGAGGAGACGGACCTCGCCGCGGCCATGGGCGCGCTCGGCGACGCGCCCGCGGAGCCCGCGCCGCCCAACCCCGAGGCCCTGCGAGGTGCCCTGTCCGGGCTCGCCGGGCACCCCCTGATCGTCGACCTGGCACCCGGCGGCGCCCTGTCCGGGCTCCTCGCCGCACAGCCCGTCACGGCCGTCGCCACCACCCCCGTGCAGGCCCTGACCCTGGCCTTCGCGCACGGGCACACCGTGGACTGGCGGGCCGCCCTCGGGCGGCCGCCCGAGCGCCGCGTACCGCTGCCCGTCGCGGCCCTGGCGGAGGAACACTGCTGGCCCGCCATGACGGCGGTCCCGGACGCGCCGAACGCGCCCGAGCCGGAGACGGCCGAGCCGGAGACGGCCGCCGGGGGCAGTGTCACGGACATCGTGCTCGGCTTCGCCCGGGGCGTCCTCAAGGAGCCGGGGCTCGGCGAGGACGACGACTTCTTCGACGCGGGCGGGAACTCGCTGAACGGCACCCAGCTCGTGGCCAGGATCAACGAGCACTTCGGCACCGACTTCGAGGTCCTCGACCTGTTCGACCTGCCCGACCTGCGCTCCCTGGCGGACGCCGTGGCCGGGGCCGACCCGCAGGCGGCGACGCCCCGGCCGGACGACGGACAGGAAGAAGGCACGGCACGGGGAGGCGGGGGCGGCGATGTGCGCGAAGGCCCCCTGTGCGGGCAGCAGACCGCCATCTGGGCCGCGCAGCAGCTCGACCCCGAGTCGGGCGCGTACAACGTGCCGGCCGCGCTGCTTCTCGACGGCGAGCCCGACCCCCGGGCACTCGCGGCCCGGCTGACCACGCTGGTGCGCCGGCACCCGATGCTGCGGGCCTTCCTGCGGGACACGCCGGACGGTCCCGTGCAGTGCGTCGCGCCGGCCGACGGCGCCGAAGTCGTCCTGGAACATGTCGAGTCGGACCTCTCGGACCACACCCTGTCCAGCGGTGAAGGCGCCCTGCTCGAACGGCTGCGCGCGCTCGTCGTGGCACCCCTGTCGCCGTACGGCCGGCCCGCGGCCCGCCACCAGCTGATCCGCGCGCGCTTCGCCGACGGCGAGCGGCACGTCCTGCTGCTCACGTACCACCACCTCTTCGTGGACGGCTGGTCGTGGCGGCTCCTGTTCGAGGACCTGGCCGGTACGGCCCCTGAGGCCGCCGAGCCCGGCCGCCATTACCTCGACTACGTGACCGAACAGAGCGAACGCCTCGGACAGGAGGCCGGGCGCACCCTGGAGGCGTTCTGGTCCGGCTATCTCAGCGGCTCCCGCCCCACTCCGCTGCCCGAGGATCCGGCGGACGCGGCCGCCCCCGGCGCCGCCGTCCGCGAACTGCCCGTCGCGCCCCGGCTCGCCGAGCGGCTGCGCGAAGTCGCTCGGCGCGAACGCGCCACGTCCAACATGGTGTTCCTCGCGGCCTGGGCGGCCCTGCTGTGGCGCATCACCGGAGAGACGGACGTGACAGTGGCCGTACCGGCGGCGGGGCGCGCGCCGGCGGACGAACCCGTGGTCGGCAACTACGCCAACACTCTGGTGCTGCGCGTGCGGGTGCGGCCCGGCGAGCCGTTCTCCGCGCTGCTCGCCGCGGTGCGCGACGCCTCGCTGGCCACGCTCGCCCACCAGGACCTGCCCACCGACCGCATCCGCCGCACCGCGCGTCCCGGCTCGGCCGAGCCGCTCGCCGCCACGATGTTCGGCTTCAACAGCGGTGTCGCGCCACTGCGGCGCCTCGGGCCCGACGGGCCGGCCGTCGAACTCCTCGACGTGGGCCAGGGCGCTCCGGCCTTCCCCGTGAGCGTCGCCGTCCTCGAATACGGCGAGGAGACGCGGGCCGGTGTCCAGTACACGCCCGACCGCTTCCGCGCCACGACGGTCGAGGGCTGGCTCGACGCCTACCGGTCGCTGCTGGAATCCGTCGCCGAACAGGGCACGGGCGCCCGTACGGCGGACCTGGCGGGCGGCCCCGCGCCGGTGCGGACCACCGACGTCACCGGCACGGGAGAGACCGGAGAAGGAGCGGACGAAGCCGACGGCGCGGGACACGTGGCCCCACGCACGCCCGTCGAACGCGAACTCGTCGCACTCTGGGCCCAGTTCCTCAAGCGGGACCGGGTCGGGGTCACCGACGACTTCTTCGACCTCGGCGGCGACTCGATCACCGCCATCGCGATCGCCTCGGAGGCCGGGCGCCGCGGCCTTGCCCTGCGGCCGAGGACCGTTCTGGAACTGCGTACGGTCGCGGCGGCCGCGGCCCGCACGACGCGCGCCGAACCCGCTCCCGGACTCCCGGACCACGTGGCCGCGGTCGCCGCCGCCGACGCCCCGGACGAGAGCGACCCCGTCGAACTGACGCCGCCGCAGCTGGAGTTCCTCGCGCGGGGCGCCGCCAGGCCCGACCACTGGAACCACGGTGTGCTCTACCGCGCCCGCCGCCCCCTGGACGCGGCCGAAGTCGGGCGCGCCCTGCGGACGCTCGCGCGGCGGCACCCGGTGCTGCGCGCCAGACTGCGCGAGGACGAGGGCCTGTGGCGCCAGTCGGCCGGCCCCGAGGCCCCGCCCGTGACCGAGTTCGACCTGCGCGGCGCGGACGCCGGACGCATCGCCGAGACCGTCGACTTGCGCGCCACCGAACTGCACGAGTCGCTCGACCTGCGGGAGGGACCCGTCTGCCGGGCGGGCCTGTTCCGCCTCCCGGCCGGGCTGCCCGACGAACTCGTCCTCGTCGTCCACCACGTCGTGGTCGACCTCTACTCGTGGAACATCCTCACCGAGGAACTGTCGGCGCTCCTGCGCGACGGCGACGACCGGGCGCTGGCCCCGGCGGGTCCCTCCTACTTCCACTGGGCGCGCCGTCTGGCCCGCCACGTCGCCGAGCGCCCCGACGACTTCGACGGCTCGTACTGGCTGGACCGCACCTGGGGCGAGGGCGCGCAGCGGGCGACCGTCCCACCGGGCCCGCGCGGCGTCGAGGGCAACACCCAAGAGCTGGTCACCGACCTTCCCGTGCCGGACATCGCGGGCCAGGGCGTCACCTTGTACGAACGTCTGCTCGCCGCGCTCGGTGCCGCCTTCCAGGACTGGCTGGGCGTACGCGGCGGAGAGGTGGCGGTGCAGCTCGTCGCGCACGGGCGGGAGGACCTTTTCCCCGAAGGAGCCCCGGCCGGCGTGGGCGCCGGAGCCGACCTCGGCCGCACCGTGGGCTACTTCAACACGACCTATCCCTTCGCGCTCGCCTTGCCCGGACGCCGCGCCGCCGCCGACCATACGGCGTACGTGGCGCGCGAGCTGCGGTCCGTGCCGCGGGCCGGCTTCGGCTTCGAGGCGCTGCGTCACCACCACCCGGACCCGGGAGTGCGGCGCGCGCTCGGCGCCATCGGGGTGCCCGGGGTGCTCTTCTCCTTCTGGGGCCGCCCGGCCTTCCTCGACGCCGGACAGGCCGGCGACGAGGAAGGCGTCCTCACCGGCGTACGCACCGAACTCGTCGGAAGGGACCGGCCGTTCGACATGGAACGGCCCTGCCCCGTCGAGATTTACCCCAGCCTCGCCGACGGCCGCCTGACCGTGCGCTGGCGCTTCAGCGGCGAGATGTTCACCGCCGCGCGGATCCAGGACCTGGCGGACGCCTTCGGCGCGGCCCTCGGCACCTGACCGCCCTCATCCGTCCGGTACGGGATCAGGCCCGTACAGGAACTTCCGCCCATCCAGCTAGGAGTAGCGATCCCATGACCGCGACACCCCGGAAGAGACTCTTCCGGCTCAGGCCCCTGGCCGCCCTCGCCCTCGGCGCGGCCCTGCTCCCCCTCGGAGTGAACGGCCCCGCGCACGCGGCGGACGCCGACGGCATGCCCGCGGACGTCCTTGCCCGGAAGATGGCCGACGAGGTCACCGGGCCTGGCGCCTGGCGCCACCTCGAGGCGATCAACAAGGCGACCCTCGACAACGGCGGCACTCGCGTCTCGGGGACCCCCGGCTACGACGCGAGCGCCGCCTACATCACGCGTGAGCTCACCAAGGCCGGATACCAGGTCAAGAAGCAGGAGTTCGAGTTCCTCGACTACGACATCCTGTCCGAGCAGGGCTCCGTCGTGGCGCCCGAGGCAAGGACCCTGCACCCGACCATCGCCCGGTTCTCCGTGTCCACGCCGGACGGAGGCCTGACCGCCGACCTCGCGCAGCCGTCCGGCAAGAGCACCGGCTGCAGCGCCGACGACTACGCGGGCACCGACGTCAAGGGCAAGATCGTCCTGGTCGACGTGGGCACCGACTGCTTCATCACGCAGAAGCAGCTGGTCCTCTCGGAGCTGGGCGCCTCGGCGATGCTCATGAACGTCAACTCGCCCAACCCCGACCTCAATCTGCGCTACCGGATGGTCCCGCCGACCGACGCCCGGATCCCCACGGGCACCCTGTCGCGGGCCGAGTCCGAGGCGCTGCGCGCCGACGCCGCCAAGGGCCCCGTCTCGCTCCGCCTCGACCTGCGGGGCAACAACAAGATGACCAAGACGTACAACCTGCTGGCCGACACCCCGACCGGCCGGGCCGACAACACCGTGGTCATGGGCGCGCACCTCGACACCGTGGACACCACGGCGGGCGCGAACGACAACGGCGCCGCGTCCGCGATGGTCCTGGAGACCGCGCTCAAGCTCGCCCCGCACCGCAATCACGTCAAGAACCGCGTGCGGTTCGCCTGGTGGTCCGCGGAGGAGAAGGGCCTGTCCGGCTCGCAGTTCTACGTCGACCAGCTCACGCCCGAGCAGCGCCGGCAGACCGCGCTGTACCTGAACCTGGAGATGATCGGTTCGCCGAACTTCGCCCGCCAGGTCTACAACGGCCAGACCGCGACCGGACCTGCCCCGGCCGGCTCGGAGCAGATCTCCGCGCTCGTCAACGGCTACTTCGCGGACCGTCACCTGCCGACCGTGCCGCTCGTCCTGGACGGCCGCTCCGACCACTCGCCGTTCATCACGGCCGGCATACCCGCGGGCGGCGTCAACGCCGGCGCGGACACCGTGAAGTCGCAGGAGTGGGCGGACCTTTTCGGCGGCACGACCGGGCAGATGCTCGACCCCTGCTACCACCAGGCCTGCGACACGCTCGCCAACGTCAACAAGACGATCTTCGACCAGAACGGCCGCTCGATGGCCTGGGCCGTCGGCCGGTTCGCCGTCGACACCTCGGACATCAACGGCGCGGCGGCGTCACGGCAGTAACACCCGCCGTACAAGCAGCAGTTCACCGCGCACACCGGACCGGGGCCGCCCGAGCGGAGTCTTCGCACAGGCCCCGGTCCGTCTCCCGGGAGGAACGACGGATGTCATTTGGGATCGTGGCCTCGGGCCACGCGCTGGGCGCCCCGGTCACCGTGGACGAGCTGGTGGCCCACGAGGGCGCCGACGCCCGCAAGCTCACGGCGTGGGGCTACCGGCGCTTCCACCGCGCCGACGACGGCGTGGGCCTCACCGACCTGGCGGCCCGCGCCGCGGCCGGGGCGCTGCGCCGGGCCGGCGTCGCCGCCGACGAGGTCGACCTGGTCGTCCTCGCCATCCCCGACATCGCCGAGTACCTGTACTGGGACCCCGCCGCGGCCCTCCAGGGGCGGCTCGGGGCGCACCGCGCGGAGGCCGTGCTCCTGAGCCAGGCCTGCGGCGGCGGAGTCACCGCGTTCGACACGGTGGCCGGCCGGCTCGCCACCCATCCCGGCCACCGCACGGCCCTCGTCGTCGCCGCGAGCCGGGTGGCGGAGCCGTACTGGGACCGCACCGGCAGCGGTACCTCCCTCACCTCGGACGGCGCGGCGGCCGTCGTGCTGCGCCGCGGGCACGACGCGTGCGCATGGCTCGCCACCGAGACCGTCACCGACGGCCGGTACGCCGACTTCATGCGCATGGAGAGCGGGGGAGCGGCCCGTCCCTTCACGCCAGAGAGCCCCGCGAGCCCGGCCGTGGCGAGCGTCGTCGACCGGATGGACACCTTCTTCGAGGGCGACGGCAGGGCCACGTACGAGTTCGCCACCCTCGTGAACACGCGCAACCGTGAGGTCCTCGAACGGGTCTGCGCGCGCACCGGGACGCCCGTCGGATCCGTCGAACGCGTCCTGTACCTGCACGACAACCGCAAGGCCTTCGAGGAACTCGCCAAGGAACTCGGCATCCCCCTGGACCGCACCAACGCCGATGTCGCCATGGAGCTAGGCCACTTCGGCCCCGCCGACCAACTCCTCAGCCTGGAAAGGCTGCTGACCGCCGGAGAGCTCGTCACCGGCGACATGGTGGCCCTCCTGAGCATGGGCAGCGGCATGCACTGGACCTGCACCCTGCTGCGCGTCTGACCGGCACGGACCACCGACCTGGACCACCGAAGCAGATCACCGACGTAGATAACCGACGTAGATCACCGACCCGGAAGGAAACGCTGGCTGTGGACGACCTGCTCCAGCGGGTGCGGCGCCTCGCCGGACCCGAAGCGGCCCCCGACCCCGCCCTCCTCGCCGAGCTGGCCCGCAGCCAGGACGTCACCCTCGTACGAGAGGCGGGACGGCACCTCGCCGCGCTCGACCCCCGGCTCGTGACGCCGCCGGGCCGCACCCCGCGCCCCCTGCGCGTCGCCGTCGTTCCCTCGTTCACGGCCGACAACGTGCTGCCGCTGCTGCGTGTCGGCCTGCTCGCCGCCGGCATCGCCCCCACGTTCCATCTCACGGCACCCGACCAGCAGTTGATGGCCCTGGGCCGCCCCGGGTCGCCGCTCGACGACTTCGCCCCCGACCTCACGCTCTGCCTGGCCCACGAGGACGTCTTCCTGCCGCGGGACTGGGACCCCACGGACCTCGCGGGCCTCGCGGCCGCCGTCGACGAGCGCGCGGGCCGGTACACCGCCGCCGTCGCCTCCTTCGCCGGACGGACCACCGGCAGCGTCCTCCTGCACACCGTCCCGCTCCCGTCCGCCTGGCCGCGCACGGTCACCTCCCACCGGTCCCGGGCCGGGATCGGCAGGCTGTGGCGCGAGCTGAACTTGCGCCTCCTCGACCTCGCCGAGCGCACCGCGTCCGTCGACGCGCTCGACCTGGAGACCCTGCTCGCCGACTGCCCCTCACGCCTGCGCGACGAGCGGCTCTTCCGCTTCGCGAGCATGGCGTGGGCCCCGGCCGTGGAGCGGCTGTACGCCCAGGAGGCCGCCGGATACGGGCGCGCGCTGGCCGGGCTCGGCAAGAAGTGCCTGGTCCTCGACCTCGACAACACCCTGTGGGGCGGGGTGCTCGGCGACGACGGGCCGGAGAACATCGAGATCGGACCGATGTACCCCGGCAACGCCTACGCGGCGGTCCAGCGCACCGCCCTCGCCCTGCGCCGCCAGGGCGTCCTGCTCGCGGTCGCCAGCAAGAACGACCCCGGCCTCGTGGAGCGCGTTCTCGGCGAACATCCCGAACTCGTCCTGCGCCGCGACGACTTCGTCTCCGTGCACGCGAACTGGGACGCCAAGGACGGCAGCATCAGGGCCATCGCCGACGAGCTCAACATCGGCCTCGACAGCATGGTCTTCCTCGACGACTCGCCCTTCGAATGCGACCTCGTGCGCGGCTCGCTGCCCCAGGTCGAGGTCGTCCGGGCGGCGGGGGACCCCGCGCAGCACGTCAACACCCTCCTGTCCGGCGGGTACTTCGACGTCCTCGACACCACCGTCACCGACGCTCGGCGCACCGACCTCTACCGCGCCAGGGTGGAGCGCCGGGAGTGGACCGAACGCCAGGGCCAGGCCTCGCCGGCCGACTATCTGGAGGGCCTCGGCCTGGAGGTCACGATCCGCGCGGCCGACGCCTATCTGCTGCCGCGAGTCATCCAACTGGGCGGCCGTACCAACCAGTTCAACCTCACGGGAAGCGCGCACGCGGAGGCCGAGACGCGGCGAATGGCCGGGTCCGGCGACCACGAGGTGCTCGGCTTCGCGGTCCGCGACCGGTTCGGCGACGAGGGGGTCGTCGGCGCGCTCTGGATCGCCCGGCACCCCGACCACTGGATCGTCCAGAACGCGGTGATGAGCTGCCGGGTCTTCTCCCGGGGCATCGAGTTCGCGGTCCTGGCCGCCGTCGCCGACGGGGCCCGCGCCGCCGGAGCCACCCGTGTCGAGGCCGACTTCCGCGACAGCGGACGCAATGGACCCGCCGCCCGCTTCCTCGCCGACGCCGGATTCACCCCGCGGGACGCCCCCGCGGCCGACGGCACATTGCGCCACGTACTGCCCCTCGAACCCGCCCCGGCGCTCGCCCCCGCGTGGATCTCCGTACGCGACGAACGCCCCGTCCCCACCGAAGGATGACGCACGCGATGACCGACCCGACCACCGGCGCCACCGCCACCGACACCCCCGCCACCGCCCCTCGCACGGACGAACTGGTGCGGGTCATCTCGGCCGTCACCGACGCCCCCGCGGGAGCCCTCACCGGTGCCTCCCGGTTCGACGAGCTCGACAACTGGACCAGCCTCGCCGCCCTGCGCCTGCTCACCGCCGTCGAGGACGCGTTCGGGGTGCGGCTGAACCTGCGCGCCTACCTCGCCACCGAGACCGTGGACGGCCTCGCCCGGATGATCGCGACCGGCCCCACGGGAGGCCGGTCATGACCGCAGACATGCTCAGGGAGGAACGCACCATGGCGCCCGAGACCGCACCGCGGACACCGTCCGGCACGGCCGCACACCGGTTCCTCGACATCGCCGCCCGCTGCGGCACGAGCCCCGCGCTCCGCCAGGGTGAGGTGACGTACACCTACGAGGAGTTGGCCCGGTCGGCGGGCGGCGTGGCCCGCTGGCTGCGGGAACAGGGCGTCGGGCGGGGCGACGTCGTGGCCACGCTCATGGACCGCTCGCCCCGCTGTATGGCCGCCGTCCTCGGCGCCTGGGCCGTCGGCGCCGCCTACGTCCACCTGGAGGCCACCGACCCGGACCCACGCGTCGCCACGCTCCTCGCGACGACCGGGGCCACCGCCGTCGTCACCGACGAACGCAACGCGCCACGTGCCCGGGACCCGCACGGGCGTCCCTCCCGCACCGTCCCCGACGCGCAGCAGGGCGCCCCGTACGAGATCGGCCCGGACCTGGACCCCGCCGACGTCGCCTACCTGGTGTGCACCTCGGGCTCGACCGGCACGCCGAAGGCGGTCGTCGTCCAGCACAGCGCCCTCCTGAACTACTGCGACGCGTTCTGGGAGCGGATCACCCCCGACGCCCTCGACAGCTTCGGCCTCGCCACGACGTTCGCCGCCGACCTCGGCAAGGTGTCGGTGTACGGGGCGCTCCTGTCCGGCGCCCGCCTCGACGTGTACCCGCGCGACACCACGCTCGACCCGGCCGCGCTCGCCGCCGACCTCAAGGCGCACCCCGCGGACTGCCTCACCTACACGCCGTCGCAGCTGGAGGCCCTCGGAGCCGAGGGGGACCTCGCGGCGCTGCTCCCCGAGCGGGTGCTCGTGGTCGCGGGGGAGGCGTTCCCGCCCCGGCTCGCGGAAGCGGTCCTGCGCGTACGGCCCGACCTGGAGGTCCACAACGGCTACGGGCCCTCCGAGGCCACCATCCTCGCCACCACGCACCGCGTGGACCTCGCCGACGGCGGGCGGACCCGAGTCCCTGTGGGCACCCCGCTCGGCGGGGTCCGCGCCCGGGTGCTCGGCGTGGACGGCCGCCCCGTGCCCGACGGCACCCCGGGGATTCTGTACCTCGGCGGTGCCTGCGCGGCCGCCGGGTACCTGGGCGAGCCCGAGCTCACCGCGGCCAAGTTCGCGGCGCTGGACGGGCCGGAGGGGGGAGTCTTCTACTGCACCGACGACCTCGTCGTCAGGGAGCCCGGCGGCGTCCTCGACTACCTGGGGCGCGCCGACCGGCAGCTCAAGGTCAGGGGCAACCGCGTCGAGCCCGGCGAGGTGGAGAGCGCGCTGCTCGCGCTGCCCGGCGTCCGGCAGGCCGTCGTCACGGGGGAACGGCCCGCACCCGAGGCCCCGTTGGAGCTCGTCGCCTATCTCGTGGGCGAGGCGGACCCGAGGGAACTGGCCAGGGAACTGCGCGCCACCCTGTCCGCCGCGCTCGTCCCCAGCCGGCTCCACGTGGTGCCCGCCATCCCCGTGAACCTCAACGGCAAGGCCGACTTCGCCGCGCTGCGGGGCGCCGTGGAAGCGGCCGCCCGCACCTTTGCGGGCGGCGCGCCCGCCGACCCGCCACGCCCCGGCACCGAGCAGTTGATCGCGGACATCTGGGCGCAGGCGCTCGGCCGCGACGCGCTCGGCCGCAACGAGCGGTTCCTGGAGATCGGCGGCGACTCCTTCAAGGCGCTGACCGTCTTCGCGCGCCTGCGCAAGCACCACCCGAAGCTCGTGATCGCGCAGCTCTACGCGCACGCGACGATCGCGGCGCTCGCCGCGGAACTCGACGGCACCGGCGCGACGGACACGACGCCCGCACCGGCCGTCGTCGAGCTGTGACCGCCACCGGCACCACCCCAGGAAGGGTGACCGCCCCATGACCCACGCCGTCGTGGTCAACGACGAGGGATCCCACTCCCTCCGGCCGCCGCGCCGCACCCCGGGCGAGGCGACATGAAACGCCGCCGACTCACCCCGCTCCTCTGGCAGTTCGGTGAGCACCCGCCGTCCCCGGCGCGGACGTTCGTCCTCGCGCCCTTCGGAGGCGGCAGCGCTTACGCCCTCGCGGAATGGCTGCCCGGGCTCCTGGCGGAGGGCGAGAGCGCGCTCGCCCTCCAGTACCCCGGCCGCGGCCCCCGGTCCGGCGAACCCCCCGCCGAACTCCTCACGGAACTCGCGGCCCAGGCCGCCCGCGAGATCGACGCCCGCACGGAGGGGCCCCTCGTCCTGGTCGGCCACAGCCTGGGCGCCGTCCTCTCGTACGAGATCGCGCACCGCCTGGAGGCCGCGGGCCGCGACCTCGAACTCCTCGCCGTCTCGGCGGCCAGGCCCCCGGACCTCCAGCGCCTCGACCCCGCCGCCGTGCTCGCGATGACCCGGGACGACTGGCTGACGGAACTGGCCACCGGCGGCAACGCCGACATCGGCGAGAGCGCGCTCGCCGACATCGTCGACCTGATGATCCCGGTCCTGCGCGCCGACTACCTCCTGCTGGCCCGCTACGCCCCCGGCCCCCGCAGGCCGGTGGCGTGCCCGCTGCTCGCCACCGGGGGAGCGGAAGACCCGTGGGTCACCCGCGACCACCTGGACGCCTGGCAGGCGTGGACGACCGGTGCGTTCACCGGCCGGCTGCTGCCCGGCGGCCACTTCTACTACCGGGACCGCACCGCCGACTTCTGCCGGACGGTCAGGGACTGCCTGCGCCCCGCCGCCGACCGGGTCCCGGCGGCCGGCCCGCGCCACGGACAGGAGGCATGATGCGCAAGACCCTCATCGTGGTGTACGCGGACGGCGCGGCCCACCCCGGCGACATCGCCGTCGGCCTCGCCGACCGGGCCCGCTGCGTCTTCGTCACCGCCCCCGACGACCACACCCGGGCCATGGAGCCGCTGCTCGCCGGGTTCGGGCCCGTCGTGACGGCCGGGTCCCCGGCGCAGGCCGCCGCGAAGGTGCGGGCGTACGAGCCCGAGGGCATCGTCACGTACAGCGAGCGGGCGCTGGCGTACACGGGCGAGCTGGCCGAGGCGCTCGGGCTGCCGTTCCACGACCGGCGCACCGTCGGCCTGCTGACCGACAAGTGGCAGCAGCGGGACGCGCTGCGGGCCGCCGGGGTCGACGCGGTGCGGTGCCGCCGGATCGACACCGTCGGGGACTGGGCGGACGCGGTCGCCGAGACGGGCCTGCCCGCCGTCCTCAAACCCGCGCACGGCGGCGGCAGCCGCAACACGTTCTTCGTGGAGGACGCCTTGGCGGGCCTCGCGCTCGCCCGCACCCTCCTCGCCGAGGACCGGCCCGGACTCGTCGCCGGCGGCACTCTGGTCCTCGAGGAGTACCTGCCGGGCCGGGACACCGGAGCGTTCGGCGACTACGTGTCGGTCGAGAGCGTCGTACGCGACGGCACGGTCGTCGACATCGCCGTGACCGGCAAGTTCCCCATGGTGCCGCCCTTCCGGGAGACCGGCCGCTTCTGGCCCTCGCCCCTGGAACCGGCCGAGGAGGAGCAGGCACGGGACCTGGCGCGGCGCTCCGTCGAGGCGCTCGGGATCCGCGAGGGCCTCACCCACACCGAGATCAAACTGACCCCCGACGGGCCCCGGCTCATCGAGGTCAACGGCCGGCTGGGGGGCGGCATCAACGAGCTGTCCGTCCGCTCCCAGGGCCTCGACCTCATCGAACTCGCCGGCCGCACCGCCCTCGGCGAGCACCCGCCGCTGCCGGCCCTCTACGCCGGCCGCGCCTGCTTCCAGCTCTTCCACCCGGCACCCCGCCGCCCCGGCACCCTCCTCGGCATCGAGGGCACCGACGAGGTCAAGCGGATCCCGGGCGTCACCCTGCACCGCCCCTACGCCAGGCCCGGCACCCGCTTCCCCGGCGGGGTGCAGACCCTGGAACTCGACATCGTGATGGGGGAGGCCCGCGACCTGGCCGAACTCGCGGTGCTCGCCAAGGACATCGAGTCGACGCTGCGCTACCGCTTCGCGTTCGAAGGCGACGACGACACCCCGGACACCCGCCCCACGACAACCGAGGTCACCGGCGCGGAACTGGGCGCCCTGTGACCACGCCCCAGCACAGCGAATGGAGAAACCCGTGAACGACAGCACGACGGCCGTGGCGCCCGAGGCCCTGCTCGCGGACATCTGGAAGGAGATCCTCGGCGTCGGCGAGGTCGGTCCCGACGACGACTTCTTCTCCCTCGGCGGGGACTCGCTCCTGGCCCTGAAGGTGATCGGCGCCGCCCAGGAGCAGGGCCTGTCCCTCTCCCTCCTCGACCTGTTCAAGAACCCGACGCCGCGCGGCGCGTGCCGGTCCCTGACCCCGGCCACGGACCGCCCGGCCCACGGCGCCCTCGACCAGCTCTCCGTCCTGGACCGGGCCCGGGTGCCCGCCGACGCCGAGGACGCGTACCCGGCGGCCAGGCTCCAGCTCGGCCTGATCTACGAGAGCCTGGTCAGTGACGGCGCCTGCTACCTCGACGTCATCTCCCGCACGGTCCTGCGCCCCCTCGACCCGGTGGCCCTGCGTGCGGCCCTCGACCTGCTGTCCGCCCGGCACCCCCTCCTGCGCACCCGCTTCGACCTGGGCACCTTCAGCGAGCCGATGCAGCTCGTGCAGAAGGAGGCGCCGATCCCGCTGGTCGTCGCGGACCACGGGGACCTGACCGGGGCGGCGGCCACGGAGGCGTACGAGCGGGTGATGACGGAGCTCGCCGAGCCGTACGACGCGGAGAGCGCCCCGCTGCTGCGCGTCCACGCGGCCACAGCGGCGCCGGGGTCCGGCTCGTTCCGGCTCTCCTACTCCTTCCACCACGCGATTCTGGACGGCTGGAGCGAGTCGGTCTTCTTCAACGAGCTGGTCGTCGCCTACGCGGCCCTTCTCGACGGCACCCGGCCCGAGTTCGCCGACCCCGTCCCCTACGCGGAGTTCGTGCGCCTGGAGCGCGAGGCACTGCGCGACGAGCAGTCCGTACGGCACTTCCGTGACCTCCAGGCGGAGCTGCCGCCGCAGCGGGAGGCGTCCTCGGCGGAGCCCGAGCACCGCAAGGCGAGCGCCGACGTGCCCGCCGAGGACGCCCGCCGCCTCGGTGAGATGTCCGCGCGCTGGGGGCTGCCGGTCAAGAGCCTTCTGCTCGCCGCCAACTGCGTGGCGGTGGGCGCCGCCTGGGAGACCGAGACCCCGGCCGTCGGCCTCCTCCTCAACGGCCGGCCGGAGCGCACGGGCGCGGACGTCACCCTCGGTCTGTTCCTCAACCAGTTGCCCATGCGCCTCGACCTGCGGGACGCCGACTGGCGCACCGCGGCCCGACGCGCCCTCGACGCGGAGAACGCCCTGCTGCCGCACCGCCGCTTCCCGCACTCGGAGCTGCGCCGGCTGCTCGGCCGCAACCCGTTCGAAGTGACCTTCAACTACGTCCACTTCCACCCGCGCGACGAACTCCTCGCCGCCGGCCTCCTGGCCGCCGACGAGGACATGCGCGACCACACGAGCCTGCCCGTGCGGATCGAGGCGCTCGACGACCCCGAGGGCGGCGGGCTGAGCCTGCACGTCACCGCGGACGTGCACCGCTTCGGTGAGGAGCTGCCGGGCCGCCTCGTCGGGGGCCTGCTCGCCGCGGTCCACGCCCTGGTGACCGACGAGGAGGCGGCCGCGCGACTGCCCTGGTCATGACCTGGGACGACGGGCCCGTCCGGGGTGTTCTGCCCGCCTTCGTCGCGGTGGCGGGCGCGTTCGGGGAGGCGGCGGGCGCGGTCCTGTTTCCCGAGGAGCGCGCCTACGTCGCGGGCGCGGCCGCGACGCGGCGCCGGGAGTTCGGCGAGGTGCGCCACTGCGCCCGACGCGCCCTCGGCGCACTCGGGATCCGCCCGCTGCCGCTGGTGCCGGGCGCGGACCGGGCGCCGCGCTGGCCGGGCGGGGTGGTGGGGAGCATGACCCACTGCCCCGGCTACCGCGCGGCCGCCGTCGCCTCCCGTACGCGTCTGCTCTCCCTCGGTATCGACGCGGAACCGCACGCGCCGCTGCCGGCGGGCGTCCTCGATCTGGTCGCCGACCCGGTCGAGCGCGCGGCGCTGGCCCGTCTCGCGCGCACGCATCCCCAGGTCCACTGGGACACCCTCCTCTTCTCCGCCAAGGAAAGTGTGTTCAAGGCGTGGTTCCCCCTCATGGGGAGCTGGCTCGACTTCACCGACGCCCGGCTCCGCTTCCGCCCCCGGGACGCGGCCTTCGACGTCCGCATCCGGGTGCCCGCCCGGCCCGCGTCGCCGCTTCCGGGACAAAGCACCATTACGCCCTGTTTCACGGGTAGTTGGCGCATCGCGCGGGGCATTCTCGCCACATCGGTCATGGCGTTACATTCCGGACCCGCCACCGAGGGGGGCGACGGGAGCGAATTGTCCGCTCAGCCGGTTCCCACGTCCGCATACTGCACTCCTGTCGCCTCATCACGGTTGCGCAACCTTTCACGGTGAGGGCTGGCGGCTGGTCACAGGCGCATTGAAGACTCCCTGCAGACACGGGGTTTCGACTCTGTGTACGAGCTGAACGGTCAACTACGAGGCCATGCCCCCGGACTGTCCAGCGTGTGAAACAGGATCAAGCCGCTACAGCGGCGGGCGTGGGCCGGCCACCGTCGGCCGAGAGGGGTCAACCACACCGTGACCGCACCGATCGAGACCACTGGGGCCCAGGCCGAGGTGCAGCCCGAGGCTGTGCTCGCCGGCACCAAGGGGCAGCAGATCGAGGGGCGCTCCCTCGGGCGTATCGCCTGGAACCGCTTCAAGAGGGACAAGATCGCCGTCGCCGGCGGCGTCGTCGTCATCCTGCTGATCCTCATCGCCGCCCTGGCGCGCCCTCTCCAGCATCTCTTCGGCCTCGACCCGAACACGTTCCACCAGGACCTGATCGACCCCACCAGCTCGCTCCCCAGGGGCGGTCTCGGCGGTATGAGCGGCGACCACCCCCTGGGTGTGGAGCCGAAGTTCGGCCGCGACATCCTCGCGCGCATCCTCGAAGGCTCCTGGGTCTCCCTCGTCGTCGCCTTCGGTGCGACCGTCCTGTCGAACGTGATCGGGGCGATCCTCGGCGTCGTCGCCGGGTACTACGGCGGCCGGGTCGACTCGGTCATCAGCCGCATGATGGACACGTTCCTGGCGTTCCCGCTGCTGCTGTTCGCGATCTCGATCTCCGCGACCCTCCAGGGCGGAGCGTTCGGTCTGAACGGGCTGCCGCTGCACATCTGCGTGCTGATCTTCGTGATCGGCTTCTTCAACTGGCCCTATCTGGGCCGCATCGTGCGCGGCCAGACCCTGGCGCTGCGCGAGCGGGAGTTCGTGGACGCGGCCCGCGGGATGGGCGCCCGAGGCCCGTACATCCTGTTCCGGGAACTGATGCCCAACCTGGTCGCGCCGATCATCGTCTACTCGACCCTGCTGATCCCGACGAACATCATCTTCGAGGCGTCGCTCAGCTTCCTGGGCGTGGGCATCCAGCCGCCGCAGGCCTCCTGGGGCGGCATGCTCAACCAGGCCGTCGACTACTTCCAGGTCGATCCGCAGTACATGATCGTTCCGGGCCTCGCCATCTTCGTCACCGTGCTCGCGTTCAACCTGCTCGGTGACGGTCTCCGCGACGCTCTCGACCCGCGCAGTCGCTGAGTCCGGCCGCGCAGAGAGCTCCACAAGTTTCCGACAATGGAGGGGATTCCGACCATCATGCGAAGGTCATCACTTGCCGCTGTTGCGGCCATCGGCAGCGTGAGCATGTTGCTCGCCGGCTGCAGCAAGGCCGACGACGGCTCGGACGGCGGCAACAAGTCGGCCGGTGCGAACGCCGCCACGAAGGATGTCGTCAACGCCTCGACGAAGAAGGGCGGCACGGTCACCTACGCGATGTCGGACGTCCCCGACTCGTTCGACCCGGGCAACACGTACTACGCCTACATGTACAACTTCAGCCGGCTGTACGCCCGCCCGCTGATGACGTTCAAGCCCGACGCGGGGGAGAAGGGCAACACGCTCGTCCCCGACCTCGCCTCGGCGCCCGGCAAGCAGTCGGACGGCGGCAAGACCTGGACGTACACGATCCGCAAGGGTCTGAAGTACCAGGACGGCTCGCCGATCACGTCCAAGGACGTCAAGTACGCCGTCGAGCGCTCGAACTTCGCGCGTGACGTGCTCTCCCTCGGCCCGAACTACTTCCAGCAGTTCCTCAAGGGCGGCGACAAGTACAAGGGTCCGTACAAGGACAAGAGCGCCGAGGGCCTCAAGTCCATCGAGACGCCGGACGACACCACCATCGTCTTCCACCTGAACCAGGCCTTCCAGGAGTTCGACTACCTGGTCGCCACCCCGCAGACCGCGCCGGTGCCGAAGGCCAAGGACGACGGCATCGACTACGTCAAGCACATCGTCTCCTCGGGCTCGTACCAGTTCCAGAGCTACCAGGAGGGCAAGCAGGCCGTCCTGGTCCGCAACAAGAACTTCGACCCGAAGTCCGACCCGCTGCGCAAGCAGTACCCGAACAAGATCGTCGTCAACCTGAAGGTCAACCAGCAGACGATCGACAAGGACCTGCAGTCCGGCGACACCCTGATCGACATGCAGGGCAAGGGCGTCGACACCCAGACGCAGGCGCAGCTGGTCAACGACAAGTCGAAGATGGGGAACACGGACAACGCCTACGGCGGCCGTCTCGTCTACGCGGCGATCAACACCAAGCTGAAGCCGTTCACGAACGTCGATTGCCGTAAGGCCGTCGAGTACGCGATCGACAAGGTTTCGGTGCAGACCGCTCAGGGCGGTCCCATCCGCGGTGACGTCGCCACCACGGTCCTGCCCCCGGACATCACGGGCTACGCCAAGGAAGACGTCTACGCCACCAGCGGCAACAAGGGTGACGTGGCCAAGGCCAAGGACGCCCTGAAGGCCTGCGGCGAGAAGACGATCAACACCACGATCACGGCGCGCAGCGACCGTGACGAGGAAGTCTCCGGTGCCCAGGCGCTCATCGAGTCGCTGAAGAAGGTCGGCATCAACGCCAGCCTGAAGCAGTACCCGTCGGGCAAGTACTTCACCGACTACGCCGGTGTCCCGAAGTTCAACCAGAAGAACAAGGTCGGCATCATGATGATGCAGTGGGGCGCCGACTGGCCGTCGGGCTACGGCTTCCTGCAGCAGATCCTGAACAGCAAGGCGATCGGCGAGTCCGGCAACACCGCCCTGTCGGAGCTCGACGACAAGAAGGTCGACTCGATGCTCGCCGAGGCCATCGCGGCGCCCGACGAGGCCACGCGCAACAAGCTGTACGGGCAGATCGACAAGCAGGCCATGGAAGACGCGGCGCTCGTCCCGCTGACCTACTTCAAGGTCCTGATGTACCGCTCGCCGTACGCCACCAACCTGGTGTCCACGGCTGCCTTCAGCGGGCAGTACGACTACCTCAACATCGGCACCACGAAGAAGTAGCAGCCCCGGAAGGCAGGTGAAGGCATTGGTGCCCGCGGGCCGCACGGTCCGCGGGCACCAGCGCCGGTCCCCGTGATCTCGTACATCATCCGCCGGCTGATCGCGGCAGTGATCCTGTTGCTGGTCGTCACCGCGGTCACGTTTTGCATCTTTTTCCTGCTGCCGAGAATCGCCGGCCAGTCCGCCGACCAGCTCGCGCAGCAGTACATCGGCAAGAGTCCCTCGGCCGCGGACATCGCGGCGGTCAAGCACAACCTCGGCCTGGACGAGCCCGTCTACATCCAGTACTGGCACTTCATCAAGGGGATCTTCGCGGGGTCCACCTACGACCTCGGCCCCACCACGGTCCACTGCAACGCGCCGTGCTTCGGCTACTCCTTCAAGAACCACGTCGCGGTGTGGCCCGAGCTGACCGACCGGCTGCCCATCACCCTGTCCCTGGCCGCGGGCGCCGCCGTCATCTGGCTGGTGTCCGGCGTCACGGTGGGTGTGATCTCGGCACTCAAGCCCGGATCGTTCTTCGACCGTGCCTTCATGGGTGTCGCCCTGGCCGGTGTCTCGCTGCCCATCTTCTTCACGGGCCAGCTGGCGCTGCTCGTCTTCACCTACCAGATTCCGATCTTCGGGCGAACGTACGTACCGCTCACGGAAAATCCGGCGCAATGGGCCAACACCCTCTTCCCGGCCTGGTGTTCACTCGCTCTGCTGTACTCCGCCATCTACGCCCGGCTGACCCGCTCGGGCATGCTGGAGACGATGAACGAAGACTTCATCCGCACCGCGCGCGCCAAGGGGCTGCGCGAGCGCACCGTGGTGGGCCGGCACGGTCTGCGCGCCGCACTCACCCCGATCGTCACCGTCTTCGGCATGGACGTCGGTCTGCTGCTCGGCGGCGCCGTGATCACCGAGAACGTGTTCTCGCTGCACGGCATCGGTGAGTACGCGGTACAGGGCATCACCGACAACGACCTGCCCAAGGTGCTCGGCGTGACCCTGCTCGCCGCGTTCTTCGTCGTCTTCTGCAATCTCCTGGTGGACCTTCTCTACGCCGCCGCCGACCCGCGGGTGAGGCTCTCGTGACCGAACTGTCCAAAACCGGTGCCGCCGTGGGCGAGCCGGTGGCCGCGGGCCCGGCCAAGTCCCCGACCGCCTTCCTCGAAGTGCGCGACCTCAAGGTGCACTTCCCGACCGACGACGGCCTGGTCAAGTCCGTCGACGGGCTCAGCTTCAAGCTGGAGAAGGGCCAGACCCTGTCCATCGTGGGCGAGTCCGGGTCCGGCAAGTCCGTGACATCGCTGGCGATCATGGGCCTGCACCGGCTCGGCGCGCGCGGCAAGAACGTGCAGATGTCCGGCGAGATCTGGCTCGACGGCAAGGAGCTGATCGGGGCCGCCCCGGACGACGTGCGCAGGCTCCGCGGCCGCGACATGGCGATGATCTTCCAGGACCCGCTGTCGGCGATGCACCCGTACTACACGGTCGGCAGCCAGATCGTGGAGGGGTACCGCGTCCACAACGACGTGACCAAGAAGGTCGCGCGCAAGAGGGCCGTCGAACTGCTCGACCGCGTGGGCATCCCCGAGCCGGCCAAGCGCGTCGACAGCTACCCGCACGAGTTCTCCGGCGGTATGCGCCAGCGCGCGATGATCGCGATGTCGCTGGCGAACAACCCGCAGCTGCTGATCGCGGACGAGCCGACCACCGCCCTCGACGTCACCGTCCAGGCGCAGATCCTCGACCTGATCAGGGATCTGCAGAAGGAGTTCGAGTCCGCGGTCGTCCTCATCACCCACGACCTGGGTGTCGTCGCCGAGATCGCCGACCAGGTGCTGGTCATGTACGGCGGTCGCTGCGTGGAGCGCGGTCCCGTCGACAAGATCTTCGCCGAGCCGCAGCACCCGTACACCTGGGGTCTGCTCGGCTCGATGCCGCGCATCGACCGTGAGCAGACCGAGCGGCTCATCCCCGTCAAGGGCCAGCCGCCGTCCCTCATCAACATCCCCTCGGGCTGCGCCTTCCACCCGCGCTGTCCGTACGCGGACCTGCCCAAGGGCGGCATCACCCGCACCCAGCGGCCCGAGCTGCACGAGGTCGGCAGCGACCACTTCTCCGCCTGCCACCTCTCGCCGGAGGACCGTACGCGGATCTGGACCGAAGAGATTGCGCCGAAGCTGTGAGTGAGCCCGTGAGCGAGACGAAGAAGGAAGACGCCGGGGACACTGCGGCGGCCACGGTCCCCGCGCAGGCGGCGTCCCCCGAGGACCGGGAGGTGCTGCTCAAGGTCGAGGGCCTGGTCAAGCACTTCCCGATCAAGAAGGGGCTCCTCCAGCGGCAGGTCGCCGCGGTGAAGGCCGTCGACGGGATCGACTTCGAGGTCCGCAAGGGCGAGACCCTGGGCGTCGTGGGCGAGTCCGGCTGCGGCAAGTCGACCATGGGCCGGGTCATCACGAAGCTGATCGAACCCACCGCCGGCAAGATCGAGTTCGAGGGCCAGGACATCACCCGCCTCGGCACGGGGGGCATGCGCCCGCTGCGCCGGGACATCCAGATGATCTTCCAGGACCCGTACGGCTCCCTGAACCCCCGGCACACCATCGGCTCGATCGTCTCGGCGCCGTTCCGGCTCCAGGGCGTGGAGCCCGAGGGCGGGGTGAAGAAGGAGGTCCAGCGCCTCCTGGAGCTCGTCGGCCTCAGCCCCGAGCACTTCAACCGCTACCCGCACGAGTTCTCCGGCGGCCAGCGCCAGCGCATCGGCATCGCCCGCGCGCTCGCGCTCAAGCCGAAGCTGGTCGTGGCGGACGAGCCGGTCTCCGCGCTCGACGTGTCGATCCAGGCGCAGGTCGTCAACCTCATGGACGACCTGCAGTCCGAGCTGGGCCTGACGTACGTGATCATCGCGCACGACCTCTCCGTCGTCCGCCATGTCTCGGACCGCATCGCGGTGATGTACCTCGGCAAGGTCGTCGAACTCGCCGACCGCACCTCGCTGTACGAGGCGCCGATGCACCCGTACACCAAGGCCCTGATGTCGGCCGTGCCGGTGCCGGACCCCAAGCGCCGGGGCGCCAAGAGCGAGCGGATCCTGCTCAAGGGCGATGTGCCCTCGCCGATCTCGCCGCCGAGCGGCTGCCGCTTCCACACGCGGTGCTGGAAGGCGACGGAGATCTGCAAGACCGTCGAACCCCCGCTGCTCCAGCTCGCCCCGGGGCGCCAAGTGGCCTGTCACCACCCGGAGAACGCCGAGGACCAGGCCCCGGGTGACACCAAGCTGCTCGCGGTCGCCAAGGAGGCGATCGAGGTGGTGACGCTGGCGCGGACGGACGCGGACGACGCAACTGAAGAGCCGGCTGCGGAGCCGGCCGAGGCGCTGGTTCAGGCGCCGGCCGAGGCATCGGTTGAGAAGCCGGCCAAGGCGTCGGCCGAGGAGTCCGCCGAGACTCCCGAGGCGGCCGTCGACGCCGGTGACGACAGTGACGTACAGCCGTCGGACGATGCGGGTGACGCGGACGGGACGGATGACGTACAGGAGTCGTCCGGCAGTTAGCGGGGATTTGGCCGAGCAGGTCATGTACACGCCCTGACGGGAGAGTGCAGAGTCTGCGTGTCCGTTACATCGGAACACGCGCGAAGGGACGACTCATGGCACTCTCCCGTTCGGCACGTCTGGCAGCGGTCGCGACAGCGGCCGCCTCGTTCTGTCTGATCGCCGCGGCCCCGGCCCCCACCCCCGGCTCGGACGGCATCGGCGACCCGTACTTCCCACAGCTCGGCAACGGCGGCTTCGACGCCACCCACTACGACCTGAACGTGGCGTACGACCCCGCGACCGACCGCCTCGACGGCGTCACCACCGTCACCGCGCGGGCCACCCAGAACCTCTCCTCCTTCGACCTGGACCTCCAGAAGCTGACCGTCACCTCCGTCGAAGTGAACGGCAGACGCGCCCAGTTCACGCGCTCCGGCGACGAGATACGCGTCACCCCGCGCGACGCGATCCGCGACCACCGCACGTTCTCCGTCACGGTCACCTACGGCGGCGTCCCCGAGGCGCTCAACGGCCCCATCGTCTTCGGCTCCGACTACGGCTGGATGAAGACCGACGACGGTGTCTTCGTCGCCTGCGAACCCAACGCCGCCTCCACCTGGTTCCCCTCCAGCGACCATCCCTCGGACAAGGCGACGTACGACATCCGCATCAAGGCGCCCAAGGGCCTCACCGGCGTCTCCAACGGCCGCCTCGTCGACACGTACGACGTCCGGGGCGGGCAGACCGTGCACCACTGGCGCGAGTCCCGGCCGATGGCGACCTACCTCGCGACCGCCTCCATAGGGAAGTTCGACGTCAAGACCGGCCGGACCCCCTCGGGCATTCCGATCTACGTAGCCATCGACCCGGTCCTGAAGAACAGCAACAACGTCGACGTGTACGGCGTCACGGCCGAGGTCACCGACTACTGGTCGAAGGTGTTCGGCCCCTACCCGTTCGAGGAGACCGGCGCGGTCGTCGACGACATGCCGCAGGCCGGCTTCTCCCTGGAGACGCAGTCCAAGCCGAGCTACTCCGCCGTCCGCTCCGAAGGCACGATCGTGCACGAGCTGGCCCACCAGTGGTTCGGCGACTCCGTCTCGGTGCGGCAGTGGAAGGACATCTGGCTCAACGAGGGCTTTGCCAGCTACGGGCCCTGGCTTTGGAACGAGCACAAGGGCCGCTCCAGCGCCCATGACTCCTTCCTCGCCGCCTACAACTCCGTCCCCGCCTCCTCGTCCTTCTGGCAGAGCGTCATCGCCGACCCGCAGCGCGACACCATGTTCAACAGCGCCGTCTACAACCGCGGCGCGATGACACTCCAGGTCCTTCGCGAGCGGATCGGCGACAAGGACTTCTTCAAGCTGCTGCGCACCTGGACCGCCACACACCGCTACGGCAACGCGCAGACCGCCGACTTCATCCGCCTCGCCGAGAAGGTCTCCGGACAGGATCTCGACGGGCTCTTCCAGACATGGCTCTACACGAAGGGCAAGCCCGCGCTGTAGGCCACGCGCCACACCTGGCTCGGGGCGGCACCCGGCAGTGCGTAACAATGTCGGGTGCTTCTGGAACTCTTCACCCCCTCCGTCCAGCATTGGCTGGACCTCGTCGGGATCTTCGTCTTCGCGATCTCCGGCGCTCTCCTCGCGGTCCGCAAGAACTTCGATGTCTTCGGCATCGCCGTTCTCGCCGAGGTCACCGCGCTGGGCGGAGGGCTGTTCCGCGACGTGATCATCGGCGCCGTCCCGCCGGCCGCGTTCACCGACCTCGGGTACTTCCTGACCCCGCTGGTCGCCGCCGGCCTCGTGTTCTTCCTGCACCCCGAGGTGGAGCGCACCCAGGTCGCGGTGAACATCTTCGACGCGGCGGGTCTCGGCCTGTTCTGCGTCACCGGCACGGTCAAGGCGTACGACTACGGGCTCGGGCTCACGGCCTCCGCGGCGCTCGGCCTCACGACTGCCGTGGGCGGCGGCGTGCTGCGCGACATCATCGCCAACGAGGTCCCGTCCCTGGTCCGCTGGGACCGCGACCTGTACGCGGTGCCGGCGATCGTCGGCTCGACGATCATCGTCCTGTGCATCCGCTTCGACGTGCTGTCCGCGTTCAGCAGCGGCGCCGCGGTCATCACGGCGTTCGCGCTGCGGCTGCTCGCGATGCGCTACCACTGGCGGGCGCCGCGGGCCTGGCACCGCAGGTCGTCGGCGGCGGAGGTGCCGGAGGAGACGCCCTGACCGGGGTCCCGGCGCTCGGCCTGCGATAAAAGCTACCGCTTAGTAGTTTCCTGTTGTACCGTACCTGCATGGCACAGGTATCGTCCGCCGCGCAGGCGGTCATCGGCGACAGCGAGTTCGACCGCGACACCGCGGTCACCCGGCGCGAGCCCGGTGTGTACGACATCGACCTCTCGGCCGGCTGGACGATCATCAGCGCCGTCAACGGCGGCTACCTGCTCGCCGTGCTCGGCCGCGCTCTCGGTGACGCCCTGCCGCACAGCGACCCGTTCACCATCTCCGCGCACTACCTGACCGCGTCCCGGCCCGGCCCCGCCGTGATCAGGACCGACGTCGTCCGCACCGGCCGCACCCTCTCCACCGGCCAGGCCTCCCTCTTCCAGTACGACGACGAGGGCGCCGAGGTCGAGCGGATCCGCGTCCTCGCCTCCTACGGCGACCTCGACGCGCTCCCGGACGACGTCCGCACCACCGCGAAGCCGCCGCACCTCCCGCCGGTCGAGCAGTGCTTCGGCGCGCAGGACGGCCCCACGCCGATCAAGGGCAGCTCCGCGATCACCGAGCGGCTCGCCCTGAAGCTCGACCCGGCCACGCTCGGCTGGGCGATCGGTTCGCCCTCCGGCAAGGGTGAGATGCGGGCCTGGTTCGGCCTCGCGGACGGGCGCGACGCGGACCCGCTCTCCCTGCTCCTCGCCGTGGACGCGCTGCCCCCGACCGCGTTCGAGATGGGCCTGACCGGCTGGGTCCCGACCGTCGAACTGACCGTCCACGTGCGCTGCCGCCCCGCCCCCGGCCCCCTGCGCGTCTCCATCACCACCCGCAACCTCGCGGGCGGCTTCCTGGAGGAGGACGCCGAGGTCTGGGACAGCGAGGACCGCCTCGTGGCGCAGTCCCGGCAGCTCGCGCGGGCGAAGCTGAGCTGACCGGGGCCCGGTCGCACGGCGTGCGCCGGGCCGGGGCGTGAAGTGAGCCCGGCGCCCTCGGGCGCCGCGCGTCGCGAGATGCTCTGACGTGTGAAATCCGACCGGCTGCTCTCGATCCTGCTGCTGCTCCAGACCCGTGGGCGGGTCGCCGCCCCCGAGCTGGCCGAGCGGCTCGAAGTGTCCGTGCGCACCATCTACCGCGACATCGAGGCGCTCTCCGCCAGCGGCGTCCCGGTGTACGCCGAGCGCGGCCGGCACGGAGGCATCGCCCTGCTGCCCGGCTACCGCACGGACGTCACCGGACTCACCGCCGACGAGTCGCGCGCCCTGTTCATCCTGGCCGCCCAAGGCGCACACAGCGCGCTCGGACTCGACTCCGCGTTCCGCTCGGCCCTGCGCAAGGTGATGGCCGCGCTGCCCGAACCGCACCGCCCCGCTGCCGAGCTGACCAGCCGTCGCATCCTCGTGGAGGCGTCACGCTGGAGGGGCGGGCCCATGCCCGCCGTGGACCTGGGCGTGCTCCAGGAGGCGGTGCTCACCGAGCGGCGTCTGCGCCTGCGCTACCGGCACAGCGGCACCGACACACCCCGCGCCTACACCGTCGACCCGTACGGACTCGTCTCCAAGGCCGGGGTCTGGTACCTCGTCGCCGACCGGCGCGCCGAGCCCCAGCTGTTCCGGGCGGACCGGGTGCGCGAGGCGACCCTCACCGACGCGCCCGTAAGGCGGCGCCAGGGGGTCCAACTGGCCGATGTCTGGGCCGTGTTGAAGCGTCAGGTCGAGGACAGGCCGGGCGCCGTCGAGGCCACCGCGCGCGTGCGGCGCACCCACCTCGACCTGTTCCTGCGGCTGTGCGGCAACGCGCTGACGGCGCCACCCGACGACGACGGCCGCAGCGAGTGGATCACCGTGCGTCTCGGCTACGGGGAAGTGCGTGAGGTGCGCTCGCTCCTGTCCTTCGCCGACAACGTCGAGGTCGCCGGCCCGCCCGAGATCCGCGAGGAACTCGCCCGCTGCGCCGCCGCGATCACCGGCGTGTACGGTCCGCCCGCAGGAACTCCGTGACGGCACCGGTCAGTTCGGCCGGGGCGTCCTCCTGTACGAGATGCCCCGCGCCCTCGATCAGCCGCAGTTCGGCGCCGGGGATCAGCTTCGCCAGTTCGTGCCCCCGCGCGACCGGGATCCAGGTGTCGTCGGTGCCCCAGCAGATCAGCACGGGCAGGTCCAACTCCCCGTACCGGTCCTGGATCTCGTGGGTGAAGCGCTGGTCGTTCTGCTCGATCTGACGGTAGAACGCGGGCTGCCCTTCGGGCGTGCACCAGGGTGCGACCAGTCGGTCGAGTGTCTCCGGATGCAGGCCCCGGTGGCTCGCCGACCTGATGTACTCGCGCACCAGCGCCTCGTGCAGGGCCGACGGGAGCTGGGCGAACACCTCGGCGTGCGCGCCGAGATGGCGGTACGTGGGGGAGCCCCACGGGGCGAGAGCCACCGGGTCGACGAGCGCGAGCCGCTCGTAGCGCGCGCCGTGCAGCAGGCGGGCGCGCAGGGCGACACAGCCGCCGAAGTCATGGGCGACGACGGCGGGTTCGGCTCCGGGCCGGTCCAGGCCCCAGTGGCCGAGCAACTCGGTCAGGACGCGGGCGTGGGCGGCCAGGGAGACGTCCTGCCCGTCGTACTTGGCCGAGGCGCCGTACCCGGGCAGGTCCCACACGTACACGCGGTACCGGGCGGCGAGCGCGCGGGCCGGGCCGCGCCAGACGTACGAGGAGAAGGGCGTGCCGTGGACGAGGACGACCGGCGGCGCGTCCGCAGGGCCGAGCGCGGCCCAGGCGACGTCACCGGACGAACTGGTGTAGGAACGGTCGGGATTCCAGTCGGCGGTCATGCATTTCAGGCTAGGGCTTGTCCCGGCCGGGGTCGTGGGGGCGGGCGGCTGTGGCAGGTCACCGGTGGGCCGGCTTCAGTCCAGCCAGTGCGCCCTGCCGAGGTTGACGAGGCGCAACTGCCGTGTGGCGAGGTCGATCGCCGCGTCCATGCGCTCGGGCGGGGTCTCCAGGAAGACGGACGCGGTCATCACCATGTGCTCGACGTAGTGCCAGGCGAGCATCCGCAGGTCGTCGCGGCTCCAGCCGGCGGACACGGGGTCCGCGGCCAGCCCCTCGGCCACCTCCTCGGCGAACCGTGCGAGCTGCCCGCCGATGGCATCCCGCACCCGCTGGACACCGCCGTGCCGCTCACGCGCGATGAAGCGCACGTGGGAGGGGTGCGTGCGGACCAGACGGGCGATCAACCCGACCGTCCGGCCGAGGCGTTCCTCGTTGCTGCCCGTCGTGGTCAGCATCGTGGTGATCGTCTCGTGCAGGCTGCCGAGAGCCTCCTCGACGAGCGCGACGCCGAGCTCGGCCGTCGAGTCGAAGTGCCGGTAGAACGCGGTCGGCGCGACCCCGACGGCCCGGGTGACCTCGCGCAGCCCCAGGCTCGACAGGCTCTGGTCCTCGAGCAGCCCCAACGCCGCGTCGAGCAGCGCCTGTCGGGTCTTCTGCTTCTGGGCCTGCCGGACGCCGAGGGTGTGACTCATGCCATGCAGTTAACACTTGTTCTCTGTAATTCGGAAGCCGTGCGCGCGCTAGACTCAGGAGTCAGTGAACGGTTGTAATCCCAACTGTCGCCGACCCGACCATGAGAGGCACTCATGCTGTTCCTCGTAGCCGCCCTGCTTCTGCTCGGCGTCGCGCTGGGCTCCGTGGCCCACGCGCCTCTTCCCGTCACCCTCGTCGCCGCCGCCGTCATCGTCATCTGGCTGGTCGTCTTCGCCGTGCGCGAGCGGACCGCCCGGCGACGCCACCAGCACTGATCCATCAGCGCTGAACCATCAGCCTGATCACGCCTGATCACACCTGATCCAAGAGGGGGTACCACCATGAACATCACCGCTGACACCACCACCGGCACCAGCACCCACACCGACGCCGTGGGCGGGACGGCCCCTGCGGAGCAGCCCCGCACCGGTGCGCGCGACGCCGACGGAATGGCCGTCGCCTCGTTCGTCCTCGGGCTGCTCGGACTGCTCGTCCTCAACCTCTTCCTCGGCCCCGTCGCCATCGTGCTCGCCGGCCTCGCCCTGTGGCGCGGCACCGCCCGCCGTGGCCGTGCGCTGCTCGGACTCGGGCTCGGCGTGGCCGACCTGGCGGTCCTCGCGGCGTTCGTCGCCGCCGACCACACGCTGTCCTGGAGCCTCGCGGGCTGACCCCTGTCACGCTCTGCGTGGGACGGGACCCCACGCGGCGCGGAGCACCGGGACCGAGGCTCGTAGAATCGAGCCCACCATGGCTTACCTCGACCACGCCGCGACCACTCCGATGCTCCCGGAGGCCGTCGAGGTGATGACCGCCCAGCTCGCCGTCACCGGCAACGCGTCCTCGCTGCACGCAGCGGGTCGGCGCGCCCGACGCACCGTCGAGGAGTCCCGCGAGACCCTCGCCGAATCCCTCGGCGCCCGCCCCAGTGAGGTCGTCCTCACCTCAGGCGGCACCGAGGCCGACAACCTCGCGGTGAAGGGCCTGTACTGGTCCCGCCGCGACGCGGACCCGGCCCGCACCCGCGTCCTCTCCAGCCCCGTCGAACACCATGCCGTCCTCGACGCCGTGCACTGGCTCGGTGAACACGAGGGCGCCACCGTCGAGTACCTGCCCGTCGACGCGTACGGGCGCGTGCACCCGGACGTCCTGCGCGAGGCGATCTCCCGCAACCCCGACGACGTGGCCCTCGCCACCGTCATGTGGGCGAACAACGAGATCGGCACGATCCAGCCCGTCCGTGAACTCGCCGACGTGGCCGCCGAGTTCGGTGTCCCGCTGCATGCCGACGCCGTCCAGGCCTACGGTCAGCTCCCCGTCGACTTCGCCGCGTCCGGCCTCGCCGCGATGACCGTCTCCGGCCACAAGATCGGCGGCCCGTACGGCATCGGGGCGCTCCTCCTGGGCCGCGAGTACACCCCCGTACCCGTGCTCCACGGCGGCGGTCAGGAGCGGCATGTGCGCTCCGGGACGCTCGACGTGCCGGCCGTCGCCGCCTTCGCCGTCGCCGGGCGGCTGGCCGCCGAGCAGCGCGAGCGGTTCGCCCGCGAGATCGGCGGTCTGCGTGACGACCTGGTCGACGCCGTGCGCGCGGCCGTCCCCGGGGTGATCCTCGGCGGCGACCCGGCCCCCGGCGGCCGCCTGCCCGCCAACGCCCACTTCACCTTCCCCGGCTGCGAGGGCGACTCCCTGCTGCTGCTCCTGGACGCGCAGGGCATCGAGTGCTCGACCGGCTCCGCGTGCACGGCCGGTGTGGCACAGCCCAGCCACGTACTGCTGGCCACCGGCACCGACCCGGACCTCGCCCGCGGCACCCTGCGCTTCTCCCTCGGTCATACGTCGACCGAGGCGGACGTCGCAGCGGTGGCGGACGCGATCGGACCGGCGGTGGAGCGGGCCAGGACGGCCGGGCTGAGCTGACGGTCGGCTGGGCTGGGCCGAACTGACGGCCGGGCTGGGCCGAGCTGACGGCCGGGCTGGGCCGAGCTGACGGCCGGGCTGGGGCCCGGGCGTGTCCGGGCCCAGCCGGAGGGCCTACGCCTTGGCCGTGCGCCCCTCGTCATGGGCGCGCTTCACCAGGCGCATGTACCGGTCCCAGTCCCAGTGCGGACCCGGGTCGGTGTGGTCCGTGCCCGGCACCTCGACGTGCCCGATGATGTGCTTCCGGTCGACGGGTATCCCGTAGCGCCTGCATATCCCGGCGGTGAGCCGCGCGGAGGACGCGTACATGGCGTCCGTGAAGTCGGCCGGGCGGTCCACGAACCCCTCGTGCTCGATCCCCACACTGCGTTCGTTGAAGTCCTTGTTCCCCGCGTGGAACGCCACGTCCAGCTCGCGGATCATCTGCGCTATGTGCCCGTCCTTACGCACCACGTAGTGCGCGGCCGCCCCGTGCCACGGGTCCTTGAAGACCTTCAGCGTGCCCTGGTAGCTGCCCTGGGTGACATGGATGATCACGCGGTCGATCGTGTAGTCCGCCGGGCGGTCCGCCCGGCGCCAGTTCGCCGCCGCCGCAGCCACCCACTCCGCGCCCCTGAAGTCGACCTCGCCGGCCTTGCGCGGCTTGTCGATGCCGGGCATCTGCCACCACATGTGCGCCAGGTCGCTGCGGGCGAGCAGGCCCACACCGACGGCCGTCGCCGCGCCTCCGATCAGCAGCGTCCGCCGGCTGACCCCCCGGTCACCGTCGCGCTTCGCGCGGCCCCCGGACCTCCGCCGGGACTTTCCCTGTGCTCCCACGACCCGCCCCCGTTCACGTCGTACGAGATCCACAACGGATACTCGCGGGATTCGGTTCCCGCGGCCCCGTACCCTGTTAGAGCTATGACTTCGCAGACCCCGCAGAGCACCCGCCCCCTTCGCGTCCTCGCCGCCATGTCGGGCGGCGTGGACTCCGCCGTCGCCGCCGCCCGCGCGGCGGAAGCGGGCCACGACGTGACAGGCGTCCACCTCGCCCTCTCCGCGAACCCGCAGTCGTTCCGCACCGGAGCCCGCGGCTGTTGCACCATCGAGGACTCCCGCGACGCCCGCAGGGCCGCCGACGTCATCGGCATCCCCTTCTACGTCTGGGACCTCGCCGAGCGGTTCCGCGAGGACGTCGTCGACGACTTCGTCGCCGAGTACGAGGCCGGGCGCACCCCGAACCCGTGCCTGCGCTGCAACGAGAAGATCAAGTTCGCCGCGCTCCTCGACAAGGCGCTCGCCCTCGGCTTCGACGCCGTCGCCACCGGCCACTACGCGAAGGTGGTCGAGCACCCGGACGGGACCCGCGAACTGCACCGCGCCTCCGACATGGCCAAGGACCAGTCGTACGTCCTCGGAGTGCTCGACGACCGCCAGCTCGCGCACGCCCTGTTCCCCCTCGGCGACACGGTCACGACGAAGGACGAGATCCGCGCGGAGGCCGAGCGGCGCGGCCTCGCCGTCGCCAAGAAGCCCGACTCGCACGACATCTGTTTCATCGCGGACGGCGACACCCAGGGCTTCCTGGCGTCGCGCCTGGGCAAGGCCGAGGGCGACATCGTCGACGAGACGGGCAGCAAGGTCGGCACGCACGAGGGCGCGTACGGCTTCACGATCGGCCAGCGCAAGGGCCTGCGCATCGGCACCCCGGCCCCCGACGGCAAGCCGCGCTACGTCCTCGACATCTCGCCGGTGAACAACACGGTGACGGTCGGCCCCGTCGACTCCCTCGACGTCACGGCCCTCACAGCCATCAAGCCCCGCTGGTGCGGCACGGCCCCCTCGGGACCGGGCACGTACACCGCGCAGCTGCGCGCCCACGGCGACGAGACGCCGGTGACCGCGGAGCTGGTCGACGGCACCCTGGCCGTCACCTTCGACGAGCCCGCACGCGGCGTCGCCCCCGGCCAGGCCATCGTGCTCTACGACGGCACGCGCGTGGTCGGCTCGGCGACGATCGCGACGACCACGCGCGCGAAGGCCGTCGCCTAGTCCCGTCAGCCGCTTCCGGGGTGCGCCGGAGCGCGCGGGCGGGCCTACGCCGAGAAGAAGTCGCTGAGCAGCGGGCCGAGGGCGTCCGGGTCCACCGCGTGGGTCTGGCCGTCCAGCGTGCGGTACGTCCCGTCGGGCACCGCCTCCGCCACCGTCCGCGCCGCCTCGCGCATCCACGCGGGGCTCGCCCCGCCCGCGACGGCGAGCACCGGCACGGTGATCGAGGCCAGCCGCTCCCGCGGCACCAGACCGTCACCCATCGCGGCGTCGTCGTAGGCGAGGGTCGGCGCGACCGCTTCCATGTCCGGCCACCAGGGTGACCGCCGGGCGCCCGCGATCATCCCGGCGGGCATGCCGGTGAGCGACATGAAGAGCTCCACCGCGGCCCCGTTGCGGCCGTCGGCCAGGAGCCCGGACAGCTGCCGCGTGTACTCCGCGCGCTCCTTGCCGCCCCCTGCGCCGAGCGCGAAAGGGGGTTCGTACACGGCGACCCGGGTCACCGCGAGCCCGCTCGCCGCAGCCTCCAGAGCCAGCGCCGCGCCCGAGGACATGCCGTACAGCGCCGCACTGCCGCCCACCGCGTCGATGAGCGCCGCGATGTCCTCCACCTCGCGGGAGACCGCGTACGGGGCCGTGTCACCGCTCGCGCCACGGCCCCTGCGGTCGTACGGGACGGCCCCGAGTCCGGCGCTCAGCCGGGCGGCCAGCGGCTCCATCGACGAGCCCGCCGACAGGGCGCCGCTCACCAGGATGACCGCCGGACCCGTACCGACGCGCTCGTACGCGATGGCCGTGCCGTCGGAGGAGTTCGTCTTCTTGTCCATGTCCGTGAAGACTCCCCCGCCCGGTGGAACTCATCACGCGGTCAGGCGATTTCCACCTCGTAGAAGCACAGGTGGTCCTTGATCCCGGCCACGTCCGGCTTCGGGTCCGGGTACGACCACACCAGGTCGGGGGCGTCCGGCAGGGACCAGTAGGACGCCGTTCCCTTGAAGGGGCAGTACGTCTGTGTGTCGGACGGGGTCAGCAGATCCACGCGGACGTCCGCCGGCGGGATGTAGTAACGCACGGGACAGCCCGTCTCGCGCAGCAGCAGCGGACGCGTGCTCTGCGCGAGCACCACCCCGCCGTGGACGACGCGTACGGAACCGGTGCCCTGCTCGATCGTGATCGTGTGTCCATCAGCCATACCTGGGACAGCACCGGCAAGGGCGCCGTTCTTCCCCCGTACCGTAGGACGCATGAACATCTGCGTCTTTCTCTCCGCCGCCGACCTCGCCGACCGCTACACCCGCCCCGCCCGTGAGTTCGCCGAACTGCTCGGCAAGGGCGGGCACACGCTCGTGTGGGGCGGTTCGGAGAGCGGGCTCATGAAGGTGGTCGCGGACGGCGCGCAGGAGGCCGGAGGGCGCCTCGTGGGCGTCTCCGTGGACTTCCTGGCCGCCAAGGCGCGGACGAACGCCGACGAGATGGTGATCGCCCGTGATCTCGCCGAACGCAAGGCACTGCTCCTGGAGAAGGCCGACGCCGTCGTCATCATGGTGGGCGGTACGGGCACGCTCGACGAGGCCACCGAGATCCTTGAGCTGAAGAAGCACGGCAAGACCACCAAGCCGGTCGTCCTGCTCAACTCGGCGGGCTTCTACGACGGCCTCAAGGAGCAGTTCCGCCGCATGGAGGACGAGGGGTTCCTGCCGGTGCCGCTGACCGAGCTGGTGTTCTTCGCCGAGGAGCCCGTCGGCGCGCTGGCCTACCTGGAGGAATCAGTCGGAACGCTCTAATGCGAGCATGGCCCGTATGGCAACACATGTGATCACCGGGGCCGGATCAGGTATCGGCGCGGCAGTGGCGCGCCGTCTGCACACACGCGGGGACGAACTCGTCCTCCACGCGCGAGATGCGGCCCGCGCGAAGGAACTCGCGGCCCAGTTCCCCGGCGCGGGCACCCTCGTCGGCGACCTCGCCGACCCGGACAAGCTCTCCTGGGCGTTCTCGCACCAGTCGCTGCCCGACCGGGTGGACTCGCTGCTGCACATCGCGGGTGTCGTCGACCTCGGCCCGGTCGGCGAGCTCACCCCCAAGTCGTGGCGCCACCAGCTGAACGTGAACCTGGTCGCCCCCGCCGAGCTGACCCGCCATTTCCTGCCCCAGCTCCGCGTCGCCCACGGCCACGTGGTCTTCGTCAACTCGGGTGCGGGCCTCAGCGCGCATGCCGACTGGTCCGCGTACGCCGCCTCCAAGCACGGCCTGAAGGCGCTCGCCGACTCCCTGCGCCAGGAGGAGCACGGCAACGGCGTGCGGGTCACGTCGGTCTACCCGGGCCGCACGGCCAGCGCCATGCAGGTCAAGGTGCACCAGCAGGAGGGCAAGCCGTACGACGCCGCCCGCTGGATCGACCCCGAGTCGGTCGCCACGACGATCGTCATGGCCCTCGACCTGCCGCGCGACGCCGAGGTCAACGACCTGACGGTGCGTCCGGGCCGCTAGCGCATCGCTTCGGTCCACCTGCGCTTGAGCCGGCCCCGGCCCCGTTACGTACGCTTCGCGAGTGAGCGAAAACAGCAAGTTCAGGCCGGGGCCCGCCACCGGTGTCGGATCGATGCCCGGTGGCGACGCGCGTGAGGCGGCCAAGACGGTCACCGGCAGTGTCGAGGAGTTCCCGTATCTGGCGGAGCTGCCCGCACGCGGACCCGGTGCCGACATGATCGGCCGGACCACCGGCCTGCTCGTCGAGCTCTACGCGCGCGTGGAGCCCAGCGGCTGGCGGCTCGGGGACCGGCCGGGCCGCGACACCCGGCGCGCCCGGTCCTGGATGGGCGAGGACCTGGACGCCCTCGAGGAGTTCACGCAGGGCTACCAGGGGCCGTTGAAGGTGCAGGCGGTCGGCCCCTGGACGCTCGCCGCCGCCCTGGAACTGCGCAGCGGCGAGGTCGCCCTCTCCGACGAGGGCGCCTGCCGCGACCTCGCCGGCTCGCTCGCCGAGGGTCTGCGCCTCCACCTCGACGACGTGCGCCGCCGCGTCCCCGGCGCCGAGATCGTGCTCCAGCTCGACGAGCCGTCCCTCATCGCCGTACTGCGCGGCCAGGTCAAGAGCGCCAGCGGATACCGCACCCACCGCGCCGTCGACCGCCAGCTCGTGGAGAGCACGCTCCGCGAGGCCGTCTCGGTCCACGACGGGCCCGTCGTCGTGCACTCCTGCGCCCCGGACGTCCCGTTCGCCCTGCTGCGCCGCGCGGGCGCCGACGCCATCTCCTTCGACTTCTCGCTGCTCACCGAACGTGACGACGACGCGATCGGTGAGGCCGTCGAGGCCGGTACGCGGCTCTTCGCAGGTGTCGTGCCGGGCACGGACGGCCCATTGTCAGACCCTGCCGGTAGCGTCATGGGAGTCAGGACGCTGTGGCGCAGGCTGGGGCTGAATCCCGGCTCCCTCGCGGAGTCGGTCACGCTCACTCCGTCGTGCGGTCTCGCGGGGGCCTCTCCCGCGTACGCGCGCGCCGCGCTCGCCCACTGCGTCCGGGCGGCGAGATCACTCGCGGACAACCCAGAGTGACGGGTCCGGGTCCGCACAGGGACAAACGGGAGGACGAGACGGTGGCCGGCGATCAGCAGCACGCACAGCCCGCAGAGGTGCCCGCGACGGCACGGGAGCAGCACGCGCAGCTCGCCGAGCAGATCGAGGAGCACCGCTTCAGGTACTACGTGAAGGACCAGCCGGTCGTCAGCGACGGCGAGTTCGACAAGCTCCTGCGCTCCCTGGAGGCGCTGGAGGATCAGTACCCCGAGCTGCGCACGCCCGACTCGCCGACGCAGAAGGTCGCCGGTTCGTACGAGCCGGTGTCCACGACGTTCACGGCCGTCGAGCACCGCGAGCGCATGCTCTCCCTCGACAACGCCTTCGACGACGCCGAGTTGGCCGCCTGGGCCGACCGCATCGCCCGGGACGTCGGCACGCCCGACTACCACTTCCTGTGCGAACTCAAGATCGACGGCCTCGCGGTCAACCTCACGTATGAGGACGGCAGGCTCACCCGCGCCGCCACCCGCGGAGACGGCCGCACCGGCGAGGACATCACTCCCAACGTGCGCACGATCGCGGAGATCCCCGACCGCCTCAAGGGCGACCGCGTCCCGGCACTCGTCGAGATCCGCGGCGAAGTCTTCTTCCCCATGGCGGGGTTCGAGGAGCTCAACGCGCGCCTGGTCGAGGCCGGCGACAAGCCCTTCGCCAACCCGCGCAACGCGGCGGCGGGTTCACTGCGCCAGAAGGACCCCCGCGTCACCGCGACCCGCCCGCTCCACATGGTCGTGCACGGCATCGGTGCCCGCGAGGGCTTCGACATCGACCGCCTCTCCCAGGCCTATGAGCTGCTGCACGAATGGGGCCTGCCCACCGCCCGGCACAACAGGGTGGTCGACAGCATCGAGGACGTACGGGAGTTCATCGCCCACTACGGGGAGAACCGCCACTCCATCGTCGAGCACGAGATCGACGGCGCCGTCGTCAAACTCGACGAGATCCCCCTCCAGGGCCGTCTCGGCTCCACGTCGCGCGCCCCGCGCTGGGCCATCGCCTGGAAGTACCCGCCGGAGGAGGTCAACACCAAGCTGGTCAACATCCGCGTGGGTGTCGGCCGCACCGGCCGCGTCACGCCGTACGCGCAGGTCGAGCCGGTCACCGTGGCCGGCTCCGAGGTCGAGTTCGCGACCCTGCACAACCAGGACGTCGTCAAGAAGAAGGGTGTCCTCATCGGGGACACCGTCGTCCTGCGCAAGGCGGGCGACGTCATCCCGGAGATCCTCGGCCCGGTCGCCGACCTGCGCGACGGCAGCGAGCGGGAGTTCGTGATGCCCGCCGAGTGCCCCGAGTGCGGCACCCCGCTGCGGCCCATGAAGGAGGGCGACATCGACCTCCGCTGCCCGAACGCCCGTTCCTGCCCGGCCCAGTTGCGCGAGCGCCTCTTCTACCTCGGGGGCCGCAAGTCCCTCGACATCGAGAACTTCGGTTACGTGGCGGCCGCCGCCCTCACCAAGCCCCTGGAGCCGGCCGAGCCGGCGCTCGCCGACGAGGGCGACCTGTTCGACCTCACCATCGAGCAGCTGCTGCCGATCCGGGCGTACGTCCTCGATCAGGACAGCGGCCTGCCCAAGCGGGACCCGAAGACCGGCGAGGAGAAGATCGCCACGGTCTTCGCCAACCAGCAGGGCGAGCCCCGCAAGAACGCCCTGTCCATGCTGGAGAACATCGCGGCGGCCAAGGAGCGGCCGCTCGCCCGCGTCATCACCGGCCTGTCCGTGCGCCATGTGGGGCCCGTCGCCGCGGAGGCGCTGGCCCGCGAGTTCCGCTCCATCGACCGCATCGAGCAGGCCACCGAGGAGGAGCTCGCCGCCACCGACGGCGTCGGGCCGATCATCGCCGCCTCGCTCAAGCAGTGGTTCGCGGAGGACTGGCACCGCGAGATCCTGCGCAAGTGGCGGGCCGCCGGGGTGCGGATGGAGGAGGAGGGCGCCGGTGAGGACCAGGGTCCGCGTCCCCTCGAAGGCCTCACGGTCGTCGTCACCGGCACCCTCGAGCACCACACCCGAGATGGCGCGAAAGACGCCCTGCAGAGCAGAGGGGCCAAGGTGACGGGCTCCGTTTCCAAGAAGACCTCCTTCGTCGTAGTGGGGGACAACCCGGGCTCCAAGTACGACAAGGCGATGCAGCTGAAGGTTCCGGTTCTGAACGAGGACGGGTTCGCCGTCCTGCTCGAACAGGGGCCGGACGCGGCGGCGGACGTGGCGCTTCCGACCGAGGAGTAGCGGTTGAAGGCCACCCGTTCAGCGCATACCAGATGCATACGGGTGACCGGGACGCATTCGGGCAACCGTGGGCGACCGCTGCCCCTGGAAGGCTTCTGCGGCCTACTGTTGAGGGGTGCGCCTGCCGTGCCCGGCTGCGGATGGGGCACCCCCTGCCCACGACGGGCAAGGGGCAGTGAACGAGGACGCGGTACCGCTGACGGAAGTCGTCCGCGGCGGATCGCGCGGCGTGGGCACCGCCGGCTGTGAGAGGGACGGGAATGGAACCGACCGAGAGCGCCGCTCCGGACTCACGGCTGCGCACGCGCTGGCGCGTGTGGCGAGGCGCCGAGAGCCCGGCGCCGGCCGCGCGCAGCGTGACGGGACAGGACGAGACCGGCGAGAAGGACGAGTCCGGCGAGACGGACCAGGGGGACGGGCGCCGCGCGGACGACGCCGCCCCGGCAGCGCGCTCCGCGGACGACGGTCCGGGCGGGAGCGAACGCGGTGGTTCGGTGAGCAGGCGCGGCGCGTGGCGCGCAGCGTTCGGGATCCGCGGTGCAGGGCGTACGCGCCGGCGCGCGGGCTCCGGTGCCCAAGGCGAGAGCGGACGGAGCGGCTCCGCCGGCGTATTGGCCGGATCTGCGGCGCCCGCACCCGGCTGGCCCGCGTCCGGTTCGAACGGCGGAGCCGGGATCGGCACCTATGGCGTCCCCGGATCCGGTGCGACGGCGCCCGGTTGGCCCGCCCCGGGTTCGAACGGCGGGGCGGGCATCGGTGTCATCGGCGGTACCGGCTCCGGAGCGGCGGTGAGCGGCGGGACCGGCTGGACCGGGGCCGCCGCTGACGGTGGTTCCGGGTGGACGGGCGCCGAAGCGGGAGACGCGGGCGGCTGGCCGCGTGCGTACGGGACCTTCGGCGGGGCGTTCGGCGAGGCCTTCGGCGAGGAGGGGGACGGCCGGGAGCGCTCCTGGCTGCGCGCGCTGCCCATGCTGCCCCTCGCGATCGTCGCCCTCGCCTCCGCCGTCCTCGGCACCGGCTTCTACCGCGCCTTCACCGGCAGCCATGCGCTCTTCCCGTCCGGCGCCGCCGGCTGGTCCCTGGCCCTGCTGACCGGCATCATCGTCGGCCACCTCGTCGCGCTCGGCCGCGACCGCTGGTGGGGCGGCACCGGCTCGGGCGCGGCCTTAACGCTCGCGGTCCTGCTGCTCTACGGCTGGGTGCCCGCCGGCATGGTCAGCCTCACCGTCGTCGTCCTCGTCGGCATCGCCCGCCGGCACCGCTGGCGCCAGGGCGTCCTGCACGGCGCGGTCGACATCATCGGCATCGGCGCGGGCGGCCTCGTGCTCGCCGTGTTCGGCCAGGTCCCGTCCGTGGAGTCCCCGTGGAAGCCGGAGACCTGGACGGTCCTCAACGCCCCCGAGGTGGCGCTCGTCGCGGCCGCCTACCTCACGGTCACCCGCAGCCTGCTCCGGTACGTCCACGCGCCGCGCACCTCCGGCCTGCCCACCGTCGCCCGCACGGCCCTCCTCCCGCAGGGCCTCGTCGGCGTCGCGCTGCTCGGCATCGCCCCGCTGATCTGCGTGGTCGCGATCGCGCTGCCCGTGCTGCTGCCGCTGTTCGCCGTCCCGCTCATCGCGCTCGACTCGACGCTGTGGATCGCCCGGGCCCGCGCCGAGGAGCAGCTGCGCGACCCGCTCACCGGGCTGCCCAACCGGCAGTGGCTCCTGGAGCGGACCTGGACCGCGCTCGACGACGCCGAGCGGATCGGCGCGCGCAGCGCCCTCATGCTGATCGACCTGGACCGCTTCCGGTCGGTCAACGACACCCTCGGCCACCTGGCGGGGGACCGGCTCCTGCTCCAGATCGCCGACCGGCTCCGGATGGCCCTGCCCCGAGGGGCGGAGGCCGCACGCCTCGGCGGCGACGAGTTCGCCGTACTCCTGCCCGTGGCCGACTCCACGACCTCCGCCACCCGAGTGGCGCGCACCCTGGTCGCCGCCCTCGGCTCCCCGCTCGACCTGGACGGACTCACCCTGGTCCTGGAGGCCAGCGCCGGACTCGCCGTCTTCCCCGACCACGCGCTCGACGCCGAAGGACTCCTGCGCCGCGCCGACGTCGCCATGTACCAGGCGAAGCGCGACCGTACGGGCGTGGAGGTCTACGAGTCGAAGCGCGACTCCAACACCCCCGACCGCCTCGGCCTGCTCGGCGACCTGCGCCGCGCGCTCGACGCGGGCGACGTGGAGCTGCACTACCAGCCGAAGGTCCGCTTCGACGGACAGGTCGCGGGACTCGAGGCGCTGGTGCGCTGGGTGCACCCCGAGCGGGGGAAGGTCCCGCCGGACGAGTTCATCGCGATCGCCGAGTCGTCCGGACTCATGCCCCATCTGACCGAGTACGTCCTGGAGACGGCGCTCGCGCAGGTCGCCCGCTGGCGGGCGCAGGGCCTGCGCGTGCCGGTCGCGGTGAACGTGTCGCCGAGGGACGTGCACACCCCGGGATTCGCCGGCGCCGTCGCCGCGCGGCTCGCCCGGCACGGCGTCCCCGCGGCCGCCCTCCAGCTGGAGATAACCGAGCACGTCCTGCTGGAGGACCCCCAGCGCGCCGCCGACACGCTCGCCGGGCTCACCGGGCACGGCGTGAAGATGTCACTCGACGACTTCGGCACCGGCTACTCCTCCCTCGTCCACCTGCGCCGCCTCCCGGTCAGCGAGCTGAAGATCGACCGCTCGTTCGTGGCCCGCCTGGCCGTGGACAACGAGGACGCGGAGATCGTCCGCTGCACCGTCGACCTGGCGCACTCGCTCGGCCTGCTCGTCGTCGCCGAGGGCGTCGAGGACGACGAGACCTGGGAGCGCCTGCGCGACCTCGGGTGCGACGCCGTCCAGGGCTGGCTGGTCGCCGCCGCGATGCCGCCGGACGAGACGACGGCGTGGCTGCGGGCACGCGGCTCCCGCGGATGGCAGCGGCCCTCCGTCCTCGCCGCCGAGGCCGAGGACCAGTCGTCGGGACAGACGGTCAACTGAGCCGTACAGGGGTGATGCGGGGCGTCGCGGGCCTCCGAACGGGAAACCGTTTAACAGGCACAGCACCGCGCCCCATAGGATTGGGGCCAAACCACACTCACTCACCCCCAGAGGATCGCTGCATGCCTGGCATCACGCGCGAGGAGGTCGCGCACCTCGCACGGCTGGCGCGTCTGGAGCTGAAGGACGAAGAGCTCGACCACTTCGCCGGACAGCTCGACGACATCATCGGCGCGGTCGCCCGCGTCTCGGAGGTCGCCGACCAAGACGTACCGCCGACCTCCCACCCGCTCCCGCTGACGAACGTCATGCGGGCGGACGAGGTTCGTCCGTCGCTCACCCCCGAGCAGGCGCTCTCCGGCGCCCCGGCCCAGGAACAGCAGCGTTTCAAGGTGCCGCAGATCCTGGGGGAGGACTAATCACCATGACGGACAGCAACATCATCAAGCTCACCGCCGCCGAGATCGCCTCGAAGATCGCCGCCGGCGAGCTCACGGCCGTCGAGGTCACCGAGGCCCACCTGGCCCGGATCGAGGCCGTCGACGAGAAGGTGCACGCCTTCCTGCACGTCGACCGTGAGGGCGCGCTCGCGCAGGCCCGCGCCGTCGACGCCAAGCGCGCCGCGGGCGAGAAGCTCGGCCCGCTGGCAGGCGTACCGCTCGCGCTGAAGGACATCTTCACCACCGAGGGCATCCCGACCACGGTCGGGTCGAAGATCCTCGAAGGCTGGATCCCGCCGTACGATGCCACCCTGACGCGCAAGCTCAAGGACGCCGACGTCGTCATCCTCGGCAAGACCAACATGGACGAGTTCGCCATGGGGTCCTCCACCGAGAACAGCGCCTACGGCCCGACCGGCAACCCGTGGGACCTCACCCGCATCCCCGGCGGCTCCGGCGGCGGTTCCTCCGCGGCCCTCGCCGCCTACGAGGCCCCGCTCGCCATCGGCACGGACACCGGCGGTTCGATCCGCCAGCCCGCGGCCGTCACCGGCACCGTCGGCGTCAAGCCGACCTACGGCGGCGTCTCGCGCTACGGCATGGTGGCGTTCTCCAGCTCCCTCGACCAGGGCGGCCCCTGCGCCCGTACGGTGCTGGACGCGGCGCTCCTGCACGAGGTCATCGCCGGCCACGACCCGCTCGACTCGACGTCCATCGACGCGCCGGTCCCGCCGGTCGTCGAGGCGGCGCGCAACGGCTCGGTCCAGGGCATGCGCGTCGGCGTCGTCAAGCAGTTCTCCGGCGAGGGCTACCAGGCCGGCGTCGTCCAGCGCTTCAACGAGTCGGTCGAGCTGCTCAAGTCGCTCGGCGCCGAGATCGTCGAGCTGGACTGCCCGACCTTCGACCTGGCCCTGTCGGCGTACTACCTGATCGCGCCGTCCGAGTGCTCGTCCAACCTGGCCCGCTTCGACGCCATGCGCTACGGCCTGCGGGTCGGCGACGACGGCACGAAGTCGGCCGAGGACGTCACGGCCCTCACCCGTGAGGCCGGCTTCGGCGACGAGGTCAAGCGCCGCGTCATCCTCGGCACGTACGCGCTCAGCTCCGGCTACTACGACGCGTACTACGGCAGCGCCCAGAAGGTCCGCACCCTGATCACCCAGGAGTTCGAGCGGGCCTTCGAGCAGGTCGACGTGATCGTCTCGCCGACGACGCCCACCACCGCCTTCCCGATCGGCGAGCGCGCCGACGACCCGATGGCGATGTACCTGGCCGACGTGTGCACGATCCCGACCAACATGGCGGGCAACGCCGCCATGTCCCTGCCGTGCGGCCTCGCGCCGGAGGACGGCCTTCCGGTGGGGCTGCAGATCATCGCCCCCGCCATGAAGGACGACCGCCTGTACAAGGTCGGCGCTGCCGTCGAGGCCGCCTTCGTGGAAAAGTGGGGACACCCGCTGCTCGAGGAGGCTCCGTCGCTGTGAGTGCCATGGCAAAGAAGGCCAAGAACTTCAAGAAGTCCAAGACCGGCGCATACGTATCGATTGCGACCACCGCATTCGGCGCGATCAGTGTCGCGAAGCAGGCGAAGCTGGCCCGCAACGATCACGACACCCTGCGGCTCATCGACGCCGCGGTGTCCGCCGCCGCCATCGTTACCGGCCTGGCGATCCTCTACCGGGAGCTGAAGCGCCTGGGCGACGACGACGTCCTGCTGGGCTGAGAGGGAAAGTCTCACCGTGACCGTCACTGAACTGATGTCGTACGACGCGGCACTCGCGACGTACGACCCCGTCATGGGCCTCGAGGTCCATGTCGAGCTGGGTACGAAGACCAAGATGTTCTGCGGGTGCTCCACCGAGCTGGGCGCCGAGCCCAACTCGCAGACCTGCCCCACCTGTCTCGGCCTGCCCGGCGCCCTGCCCGTGGTCAACGAGATCGGCATCGAGTCGGCCGTCAAGATCGGCCTGGCGCTCAACTGCGAGATCGCCGACTGGTGCCGATTCGCCCGGAAGAACTACTTCTATCCGGACATGCCGAAGAACTTCCAGACCTCCCAGTACGACGAGCCCATCGCCTTCAACGGCTACCTCGACGTACAGCTGGAGGACGGCGAGATCTTCCGCGTGGAGATCGAGCGCGCCCACATGGAGGAGGACACCGGCAAGTCGCTGCACGTCGGTGGCGCGACGGGCCGTATCCACGGCGCCTCGCACTCCCTGCTCGACTACAACCGCGCCGGCATCCCCCTCATCGAGATCGTCACCAAGCCGATCGAGGGCGCCGGGGAGCGTGCGCCGGAGGTCGCGAGGGCGTACGTCGCCGAGCTGCGCGAGGTCATCAAGGCGCTCGACGTCTCCGAGGCCCGCATGGACAAGGGCCAGATGCGCTGCGACGTGAACCTGTCGCTGCGCACCGGCCCCGAGGCGCCCTTGGGCACCCGCTCGGAGACGAAGAACGTCAACTCGCTGCGTTCCGTCGAGCGCGCCGCCCGTTACGAGATCCAGCGCCACGCCGCTGTGCTGTCGTCCGGCGGCGCGATCGTGCAGGAGACCCGTCACTTCCACGAGGAGGACGGCTCCACCACGTCGGGCCGCATCAAGGACAACGCCGAGGACTACCGCTACTTCCCCGAGCCGGACCTGGTGCCGGTGGCGCCCGCCCGCGCCTGGGTGGAGGAGCTGCGCTCGGAGCTGCCCGAGATGCCGCGCGTGCGCCGCAACCGGCTGCGCGAGGAGTGGGGCGTCTCCGAGCACGACATGCAGTCGATCCTCAACGCGGGCGCGGTCGACCCGATCGTCGCCACGGTCGAGGCCGGCGCGGACTCCGTCTCCGCCCGCAAGTGGTGGATGGGCGAGCTCGCCCGTCACGCCAACGAGTCGGGCACCGCGCTCGACGAGCTGCCCATCACCCCGGCCCAGGTGGCCCGGGTGGCGGCGCTCGTCTCCGCCGGTGACCTCAACGACAAGCTGGCGCGCCAGGTCATCGAGGGTGTCCTCGCGGGCGAGGGCGACCCGGACACCGTCGTCGAGAAGCGCGGCCTGAAGGTCGTCTCGGACGAGGGCGCGCTCGGCGCGGCCGTCGACGAGGCCATCGCGGGCAACGCCGGGATCGCCGACAAGATCCGTGGCGGCAAGGTCGCCGCCGTCGGCGCGCTCGTGGGTGCCGTCATGAAGGCGACCCGGGGTCAGGCCGACGCGGCGCGCGTCAAGGAGCTGATCCTGGAGAAGCTGGGCGTCTCCGAGGGCTGAGGTTCTCCGACCTCATTCGCCGGACGGGCTCGCAGATCCAGCCCGTCCGGCGAATGAGGACCGGGGTCCGGGGCGGATCCCCAGGACTTCGGAAGGGGGCAGGGGGAGTACGAATTCTGGAGTCGCACGTTGAGCACCATCCCCGCCGAACTCCTCTCCGTCACCCTCCTCCTGCTCATCCTCGGCTTCGCCGTGGTCCGTCCCCGGCAGCTGCCGGAGGCCGTCGTCGCCGTGCCCGCCGCGGCGATCGTCGTGGCCGTCGGCGCCGTGTCGCCCGCGCACGCGTGGGCCGAGACGCGGGACCTGCTCCCGGTCGTCGGGTTTCTCGCCGCCGTCCTGGTGCTTGCTCAGCTCTGCGCCGACGAGGGCCTGTTCAAGGCCGCGGGCGACGCCATCGCGCGGGCCTGCAAGGGCAGTCCGCGCCGCATGCTCGGCGGGGTCTTCGCCGCGGCCGCCGTGATCACGGCCGTACTGAGCCTGGACGCCACGGTCGTGCTGCTCACGCCGGTCGTCCTCGCCACCGCCCGCCGGATCGGCGCGAGGCCGCGCCCGCACGTCTACGCGAGCGCCCACCTGGCCAACTCCGCCTCGTTGCTCCTGCCGGTGTCGAACCTCACCAACCTGCTCGCCTTCACCGCGAGCGGCCTCACCTTCGCGCGGTTCGCGGGGCTCATGGCCCTGCCGTGGCTGGGCGCGATCGCCGTCGAGTACGTGGTGTTCCGGCGGTACTTCGCCGACGACCTGGCGGCGCCCGCCCACGAGCCGGATGCCGAGGAGCCGCCCGGCCTGCCGGTGTTCACCCTCACCGTCCTCGCCCTGACGCTCGTGGGCTTCGTGGTCACCTCGTTCGCCGGGATCGACCCGCTGTGGGCGGCGATCGTCGGCACGGTCGTCCTCGCGGCCCGGGCGCTCGGGCAGCGGCGCACGACCCCGCTCGCGCTGGTGAAGTCGGCGCACCCGTACTTCTGCCTCTTCGTCCTCGCGCTCGGGATCGTGGTCAAGGCGGTCGTCGACAACGGCCTCGGGGACGGCATCGACCGGCTGCTGCCCGAGGGCTCGTCGCTGCCCGCGCTGCTCGCCGTCGCCGGAGTGGCGGCCCTGCTCGCCAACCTGATCAACAACCTTCCGGCCGTTCTCGCGCTGCTCCCCGTGGCGGGGCCCGCGGGTCCGGGGCCGGTACTCGCCGTCCTCATCGGCGTCAACCTCGGCCCCAACCTCACGTATGTGGGCTCGCTCGCCACGCTCCTGTGGCGCCGCATCGTCCACGCCCACGACGTGTATCCCGAGCTCGGTGACTTCACACGGCTCGGTGTGCTCACGGTCCCGGCGACGCTGGTCGTGTCAACGGTGGCGCTCTGGGCGGGACTTCAGTTCCTCGGCTGACGGGTCACGGACGGCGGGAAGCGTCATCGGACGGAAGGTGACCGTGAATTCCCACGCGCTCTTGTGACTAAGGCCACGAAAGCGACAAAGGATCACTTCTTGCTGTAAGAGTGGCTTGCCATTGCTCATGTGTCTTTGCGGGCTGTTCCCGGTGAAGATCCACAAACCCTGGGAGCACGTCCGTGGCAGCACTCGCACGATGGTGTGCACGGCACCGCCTCGTAGTCGTCCTGCTGTGGCTCCTCGCCCTCGGCGGCACGAGCGCGGCAGCGGCCGTCGCGGGCTCCTCCTACTCGAACGACTACGAGGCACCGGGCACCGAGTCGGGGCGCGCCACCCAGCTCCTCAACGACGGATTCCCCGGCCTCGGCGGCGACAGCGACACCGTCGTCTGGCACACGGACGGCAGCATGGTCCGCGCCGCCGACGTGAAAGAGCGCATGACCCGCACGCTCGACAGGATCGAGCACCTGCCCGGCATCGCCGCGGTCACCGGCCCGTACGAGCAGCAGAGCAGCGGCCAGATAAGCGCCGACGGTCGCACCGCCTACGCCACGGTCATCTTCGACAAGCAGTCCGGCGACATCGCCGAAGCGGACGCGCAACGCCTCGTCGACACCGCCAAGGCCGCCGAGAACAACGCCCCCGACGGACTGCGGGTCGAACTCGGCGGCAGCGCCGTCGCCCTGACCGAGTCCGCCCAGGGACATGTCGCCGAGATCGTCGGCGTCGTGGTCGCCGCGGTCGTCCTGCTGCTCGCCTTCGGCTCCCTCGCGGCCAGCGCCCTGCCGATCGCCACGGCCCTGGTCAGCGTGGGCACCGCCGCCTCCGGCATCGTGCTCCTCGGCCATGTGATGACCGTCGCCGACTTCGCCCCGATGCTCGGCATGCTCGTCGGCCTCGGCGTCGGCATCGACTACGCGCTGTTCATCGTGACCCGGCACCGGCGCGGCCTGAAACAGGGCCTGCCCGTGAACGAGGCGGCGGAGCGCGCCGTCGCCACCACCGGACGCGCGGTCGTCTTCGCCGGCGCCACCGTCTGCATCGCGCTCCTCGGCATGCTGATCCTGCGCCTCAGCTTCCTCAACGGCGTCGCGATCGCCGCCTCCCTGACCGTGCTCCTCACCGTCGCCGCGTCCGTCACACTGCTGCCCGCGCTCCTGTCGTTCATCGGCATGCGCGCGCTCAGCAGGCGCCAGCGGCGCAGACTCGCCGCACACGGGCCCGAGCCCGAGCTGCCGACCGGGCTCGCCGCCCGCTGGGCCGTCTTCGTGGAGCGTCACCCCCGGCTCCTCGGCGGGCTCGCCCTCGGCGTGATCGCGGTGCTCTCGGTGCCCACTTTCTTCCTGCACCTGGGCACGTCCGACCAGGGCAACAACGCGTCGTCGTCCACGACCAGGCAGGCCTACGACCTTCTCGCCGACGGATTCGGGCCGGGCGTGAACGGGCCGCTGACCCTCGTCACCCCCATAGACGGCGCCGGCGACCAGGTGGCCGTGAGCCGCCTGGAGTCCATGATCGGCTCGGCCGAGGGCGTCTCCTCCGTGACCCCGGCGACGTACAACCAGAGCGGCACCGCCGCCTTCCTGACCGTCGTGCCGAAGTCCGCGCCCCAGTCCCAGAGGACCAGCGAGCTCGTCGACCGGCTGCGCACCGACGTCATCCCCGCGGCCGAGAAGGGCACGTCCCTCGATGTGCAGCTCGGCGGCGTCACCGCCAGCTACGACGACTTCGCCGACGTCATCATCGGCAAACTGCCGCTCTTCGTGGGCGTCGTCATCGGACTCGGCTGCGTCCTGCTGCTCCTCGCCTTCCGCTCGATCGGCATCCCCCTCAAGGCCGCCGCGATGAACGTCGCGGCCGTCGCCTCCGCCTTCGGCGTGGTCGTCGCGATCTTCCAGTGGGGCTGGGGCAGCGAGATGCTCGGCCTCGGCAGAGCGGGCCCGATCGAGCCGTTCCTCCCCGTGATCATGGTGTCGGTCCTGTTCGGGCTCTCGATGGACTACCAGGTGTTCCTGGTCAGCCGCATGTACGAGGAGTGGCTGGAGACCGGCGACAACCGGCGGGCCGTCCGCGTCGGGCTCGCCGAGACCAGCCGCGTCATCAACTCCGCGGCCGTGATCATGATTTCGGTCTTCCTGGCCTTCGTCCTCAGCGGCGACCGCGTCATCGCGATGTTCGGCATCGCCCTGGCCGCCGCCGTCGCCCTCGACGCGTTCGTCCTGCGCACGCTTCTGGTGCCCGCCCTCATGCACATGCTCGGCGGCGCCAACTGGTGGCTGCCGAAGTGGCTCGACCGCCGACTGCCCCGCATCAGCATCGAGCCGCCCGAGTGCCGCGAGCCGCATGCGAGTATTCGTGGACACCACCCGGCCGCGGGCGGCGCCCTGCTGGACGCACCGGTGAAGGCCGAAGCCGAGGAGCGGAAGCGCGATGTACACGATCTCCCTGGGTGACGACGGCGCGGAACTGCGGCCCCTCGAGACGTGGCACGCCGAGCAGTTCCTCGCCCATCTGGAGCGCGGCCGCGAGTTCATCGGGCAGCACATCTCGTTCGGTTCGAACATCAAGGACGTCACCTCGGCCCGTGACCTGCTCAGGTCCTACGCCGACAAGCGCGCCGCCGACAGCGGAAGCCTGCACGGGATCTGGCTGGACGGGACGCTCGTCGGCGGCCTGCTCTTCCGGGTCTTCGACGCGGAGGGCGGCAACTGCGAGATCGGCTGCTGGCTCGAGCCCGCCGCGGCCGGACGCGGCCTCGTCACGCGCGGCGCGCACGTCCTCATCGACTGGGCGGTCCTCGAACGCGGCATCCACCGTGTGGAGTGGGTCGCCTCCTCCGAGAACGGGCCCAGCCTGAGCGTGGCGCGGCGGCTCGGCATGAAGCGGGAGGGCGTTCTGCGCGAGGCAAGCACGCACAAGGGCGTCAAGCAGGATCTTGAGGTGTGGTCGGTGCTCGCGCCGGAGTGGCGCGCGCGTTGATCCGCCTGGCCGTTCCGGATGCCGGTGACCTCGCGGCCGAGCATGCTCCAAACGAACGGCCCTAGCTCGCCGGTCGTGAGGCGGGCGACTCGGGGGCGGGGGACTCCACGCTCGACGGCGGGGCCGACGACGCTCCGGGTGCCTCGGACGACGGCGGCTGCGACGACTCGGGTGACCGGGACGACGGGGACGACTGTGAGGTCTCGGACGACGGGGCTGTCGGGGCGTTCGAGGGGGAGACCCCCGGCGGGGTGCGCGGCGTGGTCTTCCGGTCGCTGCCGCCCGTGGTCCCCGCGGTTCGGGTGAACCAGCCCTCGGTCTCCGGGTCGTACATCACGAACCTGTTCACCGGCTGTGGCGCCGGCGACACGACCACCGCGTTCGACGGCTTGTACCCCGACCAGGCCTTGCCCTGACGCTTCACCGACCCCTGCAGAGGCACCGGCGCGAGCAGCGGGTTCCCGCACGAGCACCGCACGCGCGGCTCCCCGCGGTCGTTCACGAGCACGGCCGTGCCGGACTGGAGCACGGACTGGAAGGTCGTCGCCGCGCCGTCGCGGAAGCCGTGGTTCGTGACCCGGGTGTCGAGGCGTAGCTGGACCGGCGTCAGCGACCGCAGATAGGCGGGGACGCCGGACGGGTCGAGACCGAGGACGGAGGCGAACGCCTTGTTCTTGTCCGGCTGCGCGCCCAGCGCGCGGATCTGCTTCTCCACGTCGCAGCTGGAGACGTTGCGGGTGCCGCCGTACAGACCGGGGGCGGAGCCCTCGACGCCCCGGACGATGTTCGCGCTCTCCGACGGGCCGGTCCCCGAGGCGCTCGGCAGCGCGGTCGGCGTCGTCGCGGTGGCGCCCTTCCTGGTGCTCGACTCGGTGTACGGGTCGGGGCCGGACGAGTCGGCGCTCTGGAGGAAGAGTTCGTCGCCGGCCGCGGTTCCGCCGCCTCCACCCCCGCCGCCGGAGCTGATGAGGACGATGGTGAGGACCACCGCGGCGGCGACCAGGACGCCGAGAGCCACGAGCTTCTTGGGCGTGAACCGCCACCAGGGGCGATCGGGGTGCGGGCCGTCCGGGGGCGGGGTGTCGCCCGGGGGTGGCGTGCCGCCGGGGGGTGGGGTGTCGCCCGGGGGTGGCGTGCCGCCGGGGCCGCCGCCCGTACTGCCGGAGCCTGAACCGGGGCCCGGGCCGGAGCCTTCGCCGGGCGGTGGTCCTGAGGGGTGCCCGGGCGGCGGCGGGGGTACGGACGCGGGCCGGGTCGGGCCCGAGAGTGGGCCGGATGGGGGGCCGGTGGGGCGGCCGGGCTCCGTCGGTCGGTCACTCACGGGCGCTTCTTCTCACCGTAGGAGGCAGGGGGGCGGGACGGGGGAGGGCCCGCCTCGCGGTCCGGCGGCCAGTCCCCTATATCCCGTTACCTCCACATTGTGTGCTCCGTGCGCGTACGGCCCGCAAGCCGAACTCGTACGGTCCGCGACGCGACGCGGTCGGCCCTCCCGAGGGGCGGACCGCCCGGCGCCTGCCTAGCGTGGCCTCCGTGAGTGAACAGGCATCCGACGGCCGGACCGGCACCAGGCGCAGCGCGAAACACGGCTGGGTCGCGGCCCTCGTGGCCGTGCTCGCCGGGCTCGTGGCCATGGTGGTCACGGCGGCCCTCGGTCTGTGGGCCGCGGGCGCGGCCGGGCTTCCCGGGAACTCCTTCCCCCGAGTGGTCGCCGCCGTCGTGGTGATGGCGGCCGGCGGCTCCGTCGAACTGGCCGGAAACGCCGGAGAACTCGCGCAGACACACGCCGACATCTCGGTCCTGCCCCTGTCCGTCACCCTCGCCGGAGCACTGGTGATCGCCGCCGGCTTCCTGCGGCCCCTGCGCCACCGGGCCATCGCGAGCGGCGGCGAACTCCTCGGCTGGGCCGGGCGGGTGGCCGTGCCGTGGGTGGTGGCGCTCGTCGTCCTCTCGCTCCTGGCCAGGCAGGACTTCGCCATCCCCGTCACGGACCCGACCGGCGGCATCATGGAGGACGTCCTGGACGGCGCACCCAAGGTCGGATTCCGGACGAACCTGCCCCTCACGCTGCTCTTCGGCCTGCTGTGGCTCGCGGGCGTCATGATCCTCGCCGTCCTCGTGTCACGCGGCGCCCCGCTCCCCGCCCGCCTCGTCCGCTTCCAGGAGTCGGTGCGCCCGGCCGCGTACGCGATGGTGGCGCTGCTGCTCGTGTACGTGGCGCTGGGCGTCGTCATCGGTCTCGTCGTCGCCGCGACGCGCGGCCACGCGCCCGAGACGTTCGCCGTGATCCTCCTCGGCCTCCCCAACCTCGTCTGGTTCGCCTACACCATCGGCCTCGGCGCGTCCTGGGAAGGCAAGGTCGACGGTCCGTTCGGCCTGCCCATGCCGCACATCCTCGACGCCGTGCTCCGCACGCCCGACATCTCCACCGTCGACGTCAGCACGCTCGCCGAGCAGGACGGCCGTATCTGGTGGTCGATCGCGGTGGCCGCGATCCTGACGCTGGCGGCCGCGTTCGGCATGGCGCTGCGCTCACCCGCCCGGATGCGGGCCTGGCAGCACGCCCTCCACATGGCGGTGGCCCTCGTCCTGACCGTGCTCGCCATCTGCCTCCTCGCCCGCGTCTCCGCGCACTACGGCCTGTCGCTCCTCGGCATCGGCGACATCGGCGGCGGGCTCGGCGGAGAGGTGTCGCTCCGCCCGAAAGTGTGGAGCGCCCTCGGCCTCGCGGTCCTGTGGGGCCTGGTCACCGGGTTCCTCGGCGGCCTGCTCGCGTCCCGGCGCCACCGGCGCGGAGCGGTCGAGACGGCGAAGCCCGACCGGAGTTGACCGGATCGGAGCTCAGGGAGGCGGAGTTGAGGGAGGGGATGGGCTAGCGCACGAGGCCCGTGAAGACCGGCAGCGCCCATCTCGGGGGTGCGGGCGGCGGCTCGGCCGTGGGGGACCACGTACTGATCCGGCCGTTCACCTGCGTCGGGGGATGGTTGTCCCGGGTGCCGCCGCGGGCCGCCGCGCGCAGGGCCGCCACGAACTGGAGGCACGAGTCGTAGCGGTCGTCCGGGCTCTTCGCCAGCGCCTTGGCGAGTACGTCGTTCATCGCCGCCGGGAGATCCGGGCGCAGCCCGGTCAGGGGCGGCGGGGGGTCGAACTGGTGGGCCCACAGCAGCGCCATGTCGTCGTCGCGCTGGAACGGCGGCAGACCGGTCAGGGTCTCCTGGACGACGCAGGCGAGGCTGTAGACGTCGCACCGGCCGTCGACCGGGCGGCCGGAGATCTGCTCGGGTGCCACATAGTCGAGCGTGCCGACGAACTGGCCCACGGACGTGAACCCCGTCAGCGACAGCGACTTCTTCGTCAGGCCGAAGTCGGTGAGGTAGACGTGCTCGGGGTGCTCGCTGTCCGTTCCCGCGGCGACCAGGATGTTGCCGGGCTTCACGTCCCGGTGCACCAGGTCGTGGTCGTGGGCGGCATCGAGCGCGGACGCGACCTGCGCGGCGATCCGTACCGCCGTCCCCACGGGCAGCGGCCCCTGACGGTCGATGAGCGCGCGCAGGTCCTGGCCCGCGACGAAGCGCATGGCGATGTAGAGGATGCCCTCGGTCTCGCCGGCCTCGAAGACCGGCACGATGTGCGGATGGTCGATCGCGGCGGCGACGCGCGACTCGTGCGTGAACCGTTTACGGAAGGTGTCGTTACGGACGAGTTCGGGGGCGAGCAGCTTGAGCGCCACGATGCGGTCGAGGCGCAGGTCCAAGGCCCGGTAGACGACCGCCATGCCGCCCCGGCCGATCTCGCTCTCCACGCGGTACCCGGCGATCTGCCGCCCGAGCAGATCGGACGGCCGGCCGACGGGCAACTGTGGATCGTCCGTCATCACCGGTCACCTGGTGCCTGGGTGCTGCGCTGACGCTCGGCCGGGTCGTTGCCGGTCATCTGCTCGGGGTCGACGACGCGTGTGGGCTCGGGGGCGTTGGGGTTCGAGGCCTGGGGCGAGGTCTGGGTCGGGGTCTGGTCGGGGGCGGGGGGTGCATCGGCGGCGTCCTCGGGCGGGCCGGTGGTGTGCGGGTCCGCGGCCCGCGTGGGCGCCGGCGCCGCGCTCGGCCGTCCCGGTCCCGCCCCCGCCGCGTATGTACTCAGCTGCCTGCCGTCGCAGTACACCCACCGCTCGTGCTCGGCGTCGTACAGCCATACCGCCTCGCCGTCGACGACCATTCCCACCCGCAGCCCCTGCGTGCGGCGCTGGAACGTCTCTCCGTCGATGCGCTCCTCGGCCAGTTCCTGCGCGGCCCGCCGGTACTGGCCCGCGACCTCCTCGACGCGTGCCATCAGCGGGCGCGGATCCGCCGTGCGGGCCATGGGCTTTCCGGCCTCCGGCGGGTCGCGCGGCACGGCGACGAGCAGACGACCGTCGACCCACGCCGACCAGCCGTTGGCGCACACGATCCGGCCCCAGTCGGCGCGCCGGTCGACCAGTTCGACCGGGAGCAGCGGGTCGAGCGGCTGCGTGGGCCGGGACACGTCCGGCTCCTCCCAGGCGGGCATCCCGTCCGGGGGCACGACATGGGTGGGGCGGAACTCCGGTGTCGCCATGGGCGCCTCTCCGCTACTTCCGCATGATGGCGGGCTCGTGCCGGCGCAGCAGGCGCGCGACGGCGAATCCGAAGACGACCGAGAGCACGACCAGCATCCCCATGTTGAGCAGCCACACCCCGGTGGCGTGCTCGAACAGGGGGTCGCTCGTCAGCTTCCCCGGCACGATCCGGGACAGACCGACCGTGCCCGCCATCGCGGCAAGCGCCCACCGCGACGGGACCAGCCACGACAACTGCTCGATACCGGGCACCCCGTGCAGTTTGAGCAGCGCACCGCAGAACACGACCTGGATGATCGCCAGGAGCACCAGGAGAGGCATGGTGACCTCCTCCTTGCGCACCAGCGCGGACACGAGCAGACCGAGCATCATCGCCGTGAAGGACAGGAGTGCCACGGTCAGCGTGATCTCCGCCAGCGGAGGCATCAACACCCCCTTGCCACCTGGCGCGTTGAGGTCGACGCCGACGAGCCCGACGAGCGTCAGCACGACGGCCTGAAGCACCGTGATCGTGCCGAGGACGACGACCTTGGACATCAGATACGCGGATCTGGACAGCCCGACGGCACGTTCCCGCTGGTAGATCACCCGTTCCTTCACCAGCTCGCGCACGGCGTTGGCGGCGCCCGTGAGCACACCGCCCACACACAGCAGGAGCAGCGCGTTCATCGCCGTTTCATGGGTGAGACGGCTGCCGGCCAGCGCACGCACCATCGCACCCATGACGAACGGCAGCGCGATCATGATGGCGAGGAAGGTCCGGTCGGCGCTCAGCGCGGCCGCGTACCGGCGTACGAGCGTCCGCAGCTGCGCGCCCCAGCTCCGTGTCCTCGGCGGCGAGGCCACCTCCTCGGCGGGGGCCGTCGGCAGCCGGGGCTGCGCCGTGGAGTTCACGATGTACTGACGGTGGAACAGGGACGTGTTGTAGTCCTCCGCCCAGCCGCGGTCGCGATCGTTCTCGAAGGCCTCGAACGCCTCCGGCCACTCCTCGAAGCCGAAGAACCCGAGCGCGTCCCCCGGCGGGCCGTAGAACGCGATCTTCCCTCCAGGGGCGAGGACCAGCAGCCGGTCGCACACCTCCAGGCTGAGGACGCTGTGCGTGACGACGATGACGGTCCGCCCGTCGTCGGCGAGGCCGCGCAGCATGTGCATCACCGAGCGGTCCATGCCCGGGTCGAGTCCGGACGTCGGCTCGTCGAGGAAGAGCAGTGACGGCTTCGTGAGCAGTTCGAGGGCGACGCTGACGCGCTTGCGCTGACCGCCGGAGAGGCTGTGGATCGGCTGCGTCGCCCGCTGTTCGAGGCCCAGCTCGCGGACGACCTCGTCGACGCGGTCGCGCCGTTCCGACTTCTCGGTGTCCTGCGGGAAGCGGAGTTCGGCCGCGTAGCCGAGGGCCCGGTGCACGGTCAACTGGGAGTGCAGGATGTCGTCCTGCGGCACGAGCCCGATGCGCTGGCGCAGTTCGGCGTAGTCGCGGTACAGGTCGCGGCCGTCGTACAGGACCGTGCCCTGGTCGGCGGGGCGCAGCCCGGTCAGGGCGTTGAGCAGCGTGGACTTGCCCGCGCCGCTCGGGCCCACGACGGCGAGCAGGCACTTCTCGCCGACCGGGAACGAGACGTGATCGAGGAGCGTCTTGCGGCCCCGGTCCACGGTGACCGCCAGGCCCTGGACGTCGAGCGAGACCTCGCCGGTGTCGACGAACTCCTGCAGCGTGTCGCCGACCAGGCAGAACGCGGAGTGGCCGATGCCCACGATGTCCCCGGGCGAGACCCGGGCGCGGGAGACCGGTGTGCCGTTGAGGTAGGTGCCGTTGTGCGAGCCGAGGTCGACGATCTCGTACGTGCCGTCGGGCTGCGCCCGCAGCTCCGCGTGGCGGCGGGAGACGATGAGGTCGTCGACCACGAGGTCGTTGTCGGCGCTGCGGCCGATGTGCACGGTGCGGGCGGGCAGCGGCCGCACGGTCGTCGGCTGCCGGAACGTGCCGGTCGCGCCGGGCATGGACACGGAGGAGGGCCGTTCGGGGGTGCGGGATGTCGCTGACACCTGATCAAGTACGTGATCAGGAATGCGGTCCGGTACTTGATCCGCCAGGTGATCCGTCACGGGCTCGGGCGCCGGTGGCTCATGGCCGACCAGTACGGCCCGCGGCCCGTCCGCGGGGTGACCGAACCTGATGACCGTCCCCGGTCCCACCTCGGACTCGTGGATGCGCCGGCCCCCGGTGTACGTGCCGTTCGTACTGTCCTCGTCCTCCAGAGACCAGTGGTCGGCGACGGGCCGGAGCACCGCGTGGTGCCATGAGACGCGGGCGTCGTCGATGACGATGTCACTCAGGGGGTCGCGACCGACGTGGTAGTCCCTGCTCGGGCTCATCACCGTGGGTCCGGCATCGGTTTCGAGCACAAGCTCGGGCGCAGTCGGCGCGACGGGCCGCTCTGCCATGCCCGAATTCTATCGACGTGTACTGGTATGCGCCTGATCGGGCCTGTGCCGGGCCGCACACAGGCCCGGCACAGGCCGGTCTCAGCCCGGACTCAGCTCGTTAAGAGAGCTCTCAGACTCCGTCCGTACGGTGCGGGGCATGGTTACGAAGACTGATGACGAGACGACCGAGACCCCCGAGTCCACCACCGCCGAGGCCGCTGAGGTTGCCGCCGAGAGTTCTGAGGTCATCGAGGTCACCAAGGAGGCCGAAGGCACCGACGCCGCCGAGGCCGCAGACGCTCCCGAGGGCACGGACACGAACGCGGACGCGGACCTCGACGACGAGCCGTTCGCGACCGCCGCTCCCGTGGAGGACTCCTCCGGTGCGGGGCAGGGCGCCGGCGCCGTCGTCTCCGCGGCACTCGGCGTCGTCGCGCTCAGCGGCAGCTGGGTCGCGACCGTCGCCTCGGCCCGCGAGTCCCTGATCGGCCAGCTCCAGACCTCGCAGAGCGCGAGCGTCGCCAAGCAGGTCTCCGAGGTCTACGGCGACTCGTGGCACGCCACCGCCCTGGTCGGCGGTATCTTCGCGCTCCTCGCGCTGATCGTCGGCGCGGTCGTCCTGGCCAGGCCCGCGTTCGGCGCCCCGGGCAGGCCGCAGGCCGTGTGGATCAAGTCGGTCGCCTGGGCGGGTGTCTCCCTCGGCGTCCTCGGTCTGCTTCTCGCCGTGGCGAAGTACACCGACATCCTTATGGCGCTTCCCTCGACCTCTTCCTGACACCTGCTTCCTGAGGCGTGAGTCCGGGGGTGCCTCAGACCGGGTCGAGGGTGCCTCAGATCGGTCTGAGGTCCTCTGAGGTACGTCTAAGGCACCCCGTACCCGGAACATGCGGCACTCTCCCGATGTGGCGGACCCCCCTGGGAGACGAGTGTTGAGGCATCGCAGAAAGCGAAGCCGAAACCCACTCGCCACCAGGGAGCACCAGATGTACGAGTACGAGATCCACCAGGTCCGCGCCGCCGAACTGGTCCGCCAGGCCGAGCACAGCCGCCTGGTCCGCGAGGCCCGTGAAGCCCGGCGCAACCGGCGCGCGGAGCGCGGCGCCGCCTCTGCCGGCCAGGACGCGGAGGGTCGGGTGAACAGTCCGCGCTCACGCCGCTCGCGTTTCGCGCGTGCGGCCTGACGATGACGGCAGAGCCGGGGGAGGGCCACACGGGTGTGGTCCTCCCTTTCACCTTCAGCTCCGACCTCAACGCAACCGACAGGCACATCGAGGTCACTGACCCGCGCCCGACTCCGCCCTCGGCGATAACGGGTGCCGCTGCGTCGGACCCCTGTGCGATGCTCGCCCCTGTGGAGACCAGGTGCGTCAGCCCGGTGTTCGTCGGCCGCGCCGGCGAACTGGGCGTACTCAACAAGGCGCTCGTCCGTGCCACCACGGGGGAGCCGCAGGCCATGCTGCTCGGCGGGGAGGCGGGGGTCGGAAAGACCCGTCTCGTCGAGGAGTTCACGCTCGCCGCGGGACGCGAGGGCGCCGTCGTCGCGCTCGGCGGATGCGTCGAGATCGGTGCGGACGGGCTTCCGTTCGCCCCCTTCTCGACCGCTCTGCGCGCCCTGCGCCGACTGCTGCCCGAGGAGTTCGTCGCGGCGGCCGCCGGACAGGAGACCGAGCTCGCACGGCTCCTGCCGGAACTCTCCCCGGCGCCGACCGGACGCGACGGTCGCCACGACGAGGAGAGCATGGCCCGGCTCTTCGAGCTGACGGCCCGTCTCCTGGAGCGCGTCGCCGCGGACCGCACCGTCCTCGTCGTCCTGGAAGACCTCCACTGGGCCGACGCCTCCACCCGCCACCTCCTCTCCTACCTCTTCCGTACGCTGCGCAGCGGCCGCCTCGTCATCGTGGCCACGTACCGCGCCGACGACGTCCACCGCCGCCACCCCCTGCGCCCGCTCCTCGCCGAACTCGACCGCCTGCGCACCGTCACCCGCCTCGAACTCGACCGCTTCAGCCGCGACGAGGTGGCCCGCCAGGTCGCCGGGATCTTCGCCGCCGAGCCCGAACAGGCCCAGGTCGACGACATCTTCGAGCGCTCCGACGGCAACGCGTTCTTCGTCGAGGAACTGGCCGTCGCCACCAGCGAGGGCAGCTGCACCGGCCTGTCCGAGACGCTGCGCGACGTGCTCCTCGTCCGCGTCGAGAGCCTTCCCGACGACGCCCAGCGCGTGGCCAGGATCGTCGCCGAGGGCGGCTCGACCGTCGAGTACGCGCTGCTCGCCGCCGTCGCCCGGCTCGGCGAGGACGAACTGATCGAGGCCCTGCGCGCCGCCGTCGGCGCCAACATCCTGCTCGCCACCCCCGACGGGGACGGCTACCGCTTCCGCCACTCCCTGGTCCGCGAGGCCGTCGGCGACGACCTCCTGCCCGGCGAACGCTCCCGCCTCAGCCGCCGCTACGCCGAGGCACTCGAGGCCGACCCCTCGCTCGTCCGCGCCGACGAACGCGTCACGCGCCTCGCGAGCTACTGGTACCACGCCCACGACCCGGCCAAGGCCCTGCCCGCCGTCCTCGACGCATCCGTCGAGGCCCGCCGCCGGCACGCCTACTCCGAGCAACTGCGGCTCCTGGAACGGGCGATGAACCTCTGGGACGAGACCCCCGAGGACATCCGCGCCGAACTGCGCCCGGTCGACTACACCGAGGTCTACCCGCCCTGCGGCTGCGACCCGGCCACCACCCCGCTGCGCTATCTCGACCTGATGGCCGAGGCCGCCGTCGCCGGCCGGCTGTGCGGCGAACGCGAACGCTCCCTCAAGATCATCAAGCGCGCCCTGCGCCTCATCGACGACGCCGACGACGAGAAGGACCCCCTGCGCGCCGCCTGGTTCTGGATCCAGCGCTCCCGCCTCGTGCCGTCCCTCGGCCGAGGCGACGGCTGGGCCGAGATCGCCACCGCCCAGGAACTCGTACGCGGACTGCCGCCGTCCGAGGTGCACGCCGAGGTCCTCACCAACGTCGCCTCCTGGGGCATGCTCCACAACCCCGGCGAGGAGACCCTGGCCGCAGCCGAACGGGCCGTCGAATACGCCCGCATGGTCAAGGCCGAGGACATCGAACTGAACGCGAGACTCACCCTCGGCAGCCTCCTCGTCGACGCGGGGGAGGCCGACCGCGGCTTGGCCGAGATGTACGCCGTCCGCGACCGGGTCGTCGAGATCGGCCTCGTCCCGCAGGTCGGCCGCGTCCACATCAATCTCGCCTCCGCCCTGGAGAGCGCGGGCCGCTCCCCCGAGTCCGTGACCGTCGCCGAGTCGGGCATGGACCTGTGCCGCCGGTACGGCCTCCTCGACTCGGAGGGCTGGGTCCTGACCAACATGGCCGAATCCCTCACCTCCCTGGGCCGCTGGACCGAGGCCGACGCCGTCGTCGACACGGCACTGCGGTCCTCCGCCCTGAGCGCCAAGCCGCGCGGCACGGCCGCCCTCCGCCGCGCGACCGTCGCCCTCGGCCGAGGGGAACACGCCGAGGCGGCCGCCCAGCTCGCCGCAGCCCGCGCCACCTACGGCACCCACGACACCATGCCCCAGTACGCGCTGCCCCTGTCCGCCCTCGCCGTAGGCATCGCGGCGGCCGGCGGCGGCACCCAGGGACTCCTCGACGCCCGCGCCGAACTCGCCCGCGTCGTCGCCGAGGGCATCCCGCCGAGCAACCAGCGCTATGCCTGGCCCCTCCTCGTCGCCGCCGCCGTCGCCGAGGCAGACGCGCGGGGCCTGCCGACCGCGGAGCCCGGCCGCGCCGGAGCCGTCGACCGTATCCGCACCGCCGCCAAGCGCCTGGCCACACCCATGCCCGTGTGGCTCGCCCACGAACAGTGGGTCCGCGCCGAACTCCTGCGCGCCGAAGGCCGCGACACCCCTGACGACTGGACCCATCCCCTCACCACCTTCGAGTCGCTCGACCGCCCCCACGACCTCGCCCGTGTCCGCTTCCGCGCGGCGGAATCCCTCCTCGCGGCAGCCGCCACGTTCGAGGACGAGAGGGAGCGGGCCACGGAACTGCTGCGGCTCGCCGGAGCCGTCGCCGACCACATCGGAGCGCGCCCGCTCACCGAAGCGGTCGCCCTCCTCGCCCAGCGCGCCCGTCTCACCCTGAACCCCGCCGCGCCACGCCCCCAGACCCCTGCCGACCCCGCCGAGGAACTCGGCCTGACCAGCCGCGAACGCGACGTCCTGCGCCTCGTCGCCGCCGGACGCAGCAACCGCCAGATCGCCGAGGAGCTCTTCATCTCCCCGAAGACGGCGAGCGTCCACGTCTCCAACATCCTCGCCAAGCTGGGCGTCGCCGGCCGCGGCGAGGCAGCCGCTCTGGCCCACCGCCTGAGACTGTTCGCGCCGACGGGCTGAGCCCCGGGCCCGCTCGGGATCGTCACGAAGGGGGAAATTTCGCGCTGTCGTACGCTGGACTGAGGTCTCGGCCACCCGGAGGCGCCGTGTTCAACATGTTCGAGGAGCTGTTCTCACCCGGCCGCAAGCACACCAATGAGGAGCGCAAACGGCTGGAGCTGACCCGAGTCGACCTCAACGACGGCGACCCGGGGCGCGGCCCCATAGACCTCACCTCCGGCAAGGTGGTGGTCCGCGTCCCCGCCCAGGCCACACCTGGCCTGACGGACCCGATGGACCCGACGGACGAAGCGGAGTCGGGGGAGCCGGCCACAGAGGCGGATGCGCCCGACCTCGCCGTCCCCGCCCCATCCGACGGCGAGACCTGAGCCCTGGCTCCGCTCCCGCCCGGGACCGGGGCCGACCTCGCCCTTCAGGACACCTCCAGCTCCAGGATCCGGTCGTCGCCCTTCCGGGGCGTGCCTCTCGAGTCCGTGTTGCTCGTCGTCAGCCACAGCTTGTTCGTGCCCGCGGCGACCACCGTGCGCAACCTTCCGTACTTTCCCTGCTCGGTCGCCTCGTCGATGAGGAAGGACTGGGGCTCGGCCGCCACCCCGGCCCCCTTCAGGGGGATCCGCCACAGCCGCTCGCCTCTCAGGCCCGCCATCCAGATCGAGCCCTCCGCGTAGGCGATGCCGCTCGGTGACGCCTCGGACGTGTGCCACACGGCCACCGGGTCGTGGAAGCCGGACTTGCCGCTCTTGCCCTCCACGTCGGGCCAGCCGTAGTTGTCACCCGGCACGATCAGGTTGAGCTCGTCCCACGTGTCCTGGCCGAACTCCGAGGCCCACAGCCGCTTGTCCTTGTCCCAGGCGAGCCCCTGCACATTGCGGTGACCGTACGTATAGACCACGGAGTCGCCGAAGGGGTTTCCGGGCGCCGGTTTGCCGTCCGGGGTCATCCGGAGGATCTTGCCGCCCGGGGACTTCTTGTCCTGGGCGTACTTCTTCACGTACGTCTCGCCCGTGCCCGCGTAGAGCAGCTTGTCCGGGCCGAACGCGATGCGCCCACCGTTGTGGTTCGTGCCCTTCGGGATGCCCTTGAACACCGTCTCGGGCGCGCCCAGCTGATCGCCCGGCGGCTTCTTCGCGTCGTACCGCATCCGCACGATGCGGTTGTCCGACTTCGCGGTGAAGTACGCGTAGAGCCAGTGGTCGGAGGCGAACGACGGGGAGAGGGCCAGGCCGAGCAGTCCGCCCTCGCCGCCGGGGACCACCCCGGGCACGGTGCCGACCACGGTCTTCTTGCCCGTCTTCGTGTCGACCCGCGTGATCGTCGCCTCGTCCCGCGAGGACACCAGCAGGCCGCCGTCCGGCAGCGGAGCCAGGCCCCAGGGGGAATTCAGGCCCTCGGCGACCGTGCGCACCACCTTCACCGAACCCTTCACCGGACCGGTGTCGCCCCCAGCGCTCCCGGAAGCGGACGTTCCTGGTGGGGACGAGCCGAGGGAGGCGCTGTGCCGGCTGTCGGACGGACGGTCGTCACCCGAGGAGCACCCCGCCGTGAACAGGATCGAGGCGCAGGCCAACACGGCCAACACGGGCTGCACACCTGGACGTTGCACGATCGGATCCCCTCGACGCCGCGGACTGGGCTGCTCTTCTGCGCTGCGGTTCTACTGTTCATACACCGCAGCCACCCCGCAGGTTCCCGATCAACCCCGACGCGTTCGGAGTAACCCACTCCTGCCCGCCGCGCTCACAGCCCCGGCCGTCAAAGCTCCCCCCTCAGCCCCCAGAACTCCCCGTCCCCTCCCCAGAGCTCCCTCGTCCCCAGAGCTCCCCCCTCAGTCCCAAGACCCCCGAGCCCGCGGCAGCTCCCCGATCTCCGCCAGATCACGGTCCGTGAGGCGCAGTTCCGCGGCCGCAGCGTTCTCCGCCGCCCACCGCTCCCGCTTGGCACCCGGCACCGGGACCACGTGCCGCCCGCGGCTCAGCACCCACGCCAGCGCCACCTGCGCAGGAGTGACCGCTTCCCCGTGCCGCGCGGCGATCCGGCGCAGGCCCGCCACGATCGGCTGGTTGGCTGCCATCATCTCCGCGGTGAACCGGGGATGCCGGGCCCGCAGATCGTCCGGTTCGAAGCCCTGCCCCGGCGTCAGCGTGCCCGTGAGGAAGCCGTTGCCCAGCGGCATCGCGGCGAGGAACCCCACGCCCCGCGCCTCGCACCACGGCAGCAGCGTCTCCAGGCCCTCCGGCGACCACACCGACAGCTCGGCCTCCACCGCGCTCACCGGGAACACCTGCTGCACCCGCTCCAGCTGCCGGATCGTTCCCGCATGCAGCCCGGCCCTGCCCCGCCGTGTCGCCCGCGCTCCCACCGCGCACAGCCCGAGCGCCCGCACCTTCCCCGCGCCCACCAGCTCCGCCATGGCGCCCCACGTCTCCTCGACGGGCACCTCGGGGTCGGCCCGGTGCAGCTGGTACAGATCGATCGTGTCGGTCTGGAGCCGCCGCAGCGACGCGTCGCACGCCCGCTTCACATACCCGGGCCGGCCGTTGGCGACGACGTGCTGCTCCCCGACGAGCAGCCCGCACTTGGTCGACACGAAGGCGTCGCCCCGGCGCTCCTTCAGGACCCGTCCGAGCAGCAGCTCGTTCGTGAACGGCCCGTACATGTCCGCCGTGTCCAGCAGGGTCGACCCTCGGTCCAGCGCGGCATGCACGGTGCGTACGGACTCGTCCCCCCGCTGCCGCGAGCCGGTGTAGGCCCAGCTCATCGGCATGCACCCGAGCCCGATCGCGCCCACCTCGAGCGCTGCCGCCCCGATCGTCCTGCGCTCCACCTGGAAGTAGCCTCCCCCTGCGTGTTCGAGAGGCACCCAAACTAACCTCTGGGACCCGGCCCGCCGCGCACAGCCCACCTCCCATTAGCCTCCTGACCATGAGTGCTGAGGTATCCGCCGACGTTTGGCTCCCGTTCCGTCCAGACGAGGTCCCCGGGCTTCCCGAGGGGCTCAACTACCGCTTCTGGGACGGCGGCCCCGACTTTCCCGCCGACCCGGCCGCCTGTGCCTTCTACGTGGTCCCCTACATGAAGGGCGCGGACGTCGGCGTACGCCCCATGGCGCAGATGACGTCCGTACGGGCCGTGCAGACGCTCTCCGCCGGCGTCGACCACGTACAGGGAGGCCTCAAGTCGCTCCCGTCGGGTGTGCGGCTGTGCAACGCGCGCGGCGTGCACGAGGCGAGCACCGCCGAGCTCACTCTCGCCCTGATCCTGGCGTCCCTGAGGGGCATCCCCGGGTTCGTGCGGGGACAGGAGAGCGAGGAGTGGCGCTCCGGCTTCTATCCGGCGCTCGCCGACAAGAGCGTACTGATCATCGGGTACGGGTCGATCGGCTCCGCCATCGAGGACCGGCTCGCTCCCTTCGAGTGCGCGCGGGTGGTGCGCGTCGCACGCTCCGCCCGCACGACCGCACGCGGCCCTGTGCACCCGCTCACCGAACTGCCTGCGCTGCTCCCCGACGCGGACGTGGTGATCCTTTCGACGCCGCTCAACGAGGCGACGCGAGGTCTCGCGAACGCAGCCTTCCTGGCACGACTCAAGGACGGCGCCCTCCTCGTGAACGTCGCGCGTGGGGCCGTCGTCGACACCGAGGCGCTCCTGGCCGAACTGGAGAGCGGCCGGATCGCCGCCGCTCTCGACGTCACCGATCCCGAACCCCTGCCCCAGGGGCACCCGTTGTGGCACGCTCCGGGAGTACTCGTCAGCCCGCACGTCGGCGGCTCCACATCCGCCTTCTGGCCGCGGGCCAAGCGTCTGCTCGCCGCGCAGCTGACCCGGTTCGCGGCGGGAGAACCGCTCGAGAACGTCGTCCTGACGACGGACTGAGGGCGGGCTCCGGAGAGGCCCATCCGCCGCCTCCCGGCCCGGCCTCGCGCACCCCCGCACACGCTCCGCGCCCGCCCGGATGCGCCCCGTACGCGTATCGCCGCTGGTCGTCACGGAGAGTAGAGGCGCTATGTCCCTGAGTGACGAGTCTGGTGTATCGTCCCGACTGGGGTAGCGCCGTGGAGAGTTCGGCGCCGGGGACGGACAACCGGACTGCGAGGGGGGCGACGGGCGATGCACGGCCTATGGGCGAACGATTCGACGCGGCGGGGCCGCCGGCGACGACCCGCGCGCGCACCGGTCCGCACAAGCCGGCCCAGCTGCCACGGCAGCCGCAGGGGCGGACGCCACAGGAGTGGCGTACGCAAAAGGCCTCAGCAAGCAGCACACGGAAATCGGGACACGGGGGCGGCGCGGACCGGAGTGACCCCGTGAGTGCCCCTGGAGCCGTGCTCACCGGCCGCCGCCTGTTCCAGGGCGGAAGGTCCAGTCTCGCCTCGCAACTCGTGCTCGCCCTCCTGTGCGCCGGGTACGCCACGGGGTCCGCGCTCGGCTGGGGATCCGACCGACTCGCCCTGTTCATGGGCGACTTCGGGCTCAGCGCCGCCGCCGCGGTCGCCGCCGTGTCGAACTTCGCGTACGCACGCTGTCGGCGCAGCCACTTTCGACCGGCCTGGATCCTGTTCGCTGGCTCCTCCGCCATGGCATCCCTGGGGAACGGGGTGTGGGGCTGGTACGAGGTCGTGCTCCAGCGCCCCGTGCCGACCCCGAGCCTGGCCGACCTCTTCTTCCTGTGCTTCGCGCCGCCCGCCATCGTCGGGCTGCTCGTTCTCGCCAAGCGCCCGTTCACCAAAGCCGGTTGGGTCTGTCTCGCGCTCGACTCCTGGCTCATCGCCGGCTCGCTGATCACGCTGTCCTGGAGCCTCGCCCTTGTGCACACCGCGCGGTTCGAGGGTCAGAGTGTCACCCGCACCGCGCTCTCCCTCGCGTACCCGCTCCTCGACATCGTGCTGGTCAGCATGGTGCTCGCGCTGCACTTCCGCCGCTCGCCCGGCAACCGCACGGCGGTGAACACCGCGATCGGCGCGCTCGCCCTGACCGTCATGTGCGACGCCCTGTTCACCTCGCCCCTGCTGCACGCGAGTTACCACTCGGGGGAGATCCTCGACGCCGGCTGGTTCGCCGGGTCGCTGCTTCTCGCGTACGCGCCCTGGGTGGGGCCGAGGCGCGGGGAGTGCGACGGAGGGCCCGCGTTCGCGCGGTACCAGGTCACCCGTCCCATCTCCGGATCGCTCGCGGCGCTCACGCCCTATCTGGCCGCCGCCGTCTGCACGCTGGGGATTCTCTACAACGTCCTGAACGGCCACAGCGTCGACCGCGTGGTCCTCTTCACGGCCTGCACGGTCGTCCTGGCCCTCGTCGTCCGCCAGGGCATCATGCTCCTCGACAACATCACCCTCACCCAGGAGCTGGCGCACAAGGAGAACCACTTCCGCTCCCTGGTGCAGGGCTCCAGCGACGTCATCATGATCGCCGCGCCCAACGGCGTCCTCAGATACGTCAGCCCTGCCGCCGCCGGGGTCTACGGGCGCGACGCCGAGGAACTCGTCGGGTCCGAGCTCGCCTCGATCATCCATCCCGAGGATCTCGGGCGCGTGGTCCACGAAGTGCGCCGCTTCCTCGCGGCGAGTCAGATCGAGGAGCCCACGACCCGGATCGAGTGCCGCTTCCGCTCCGGCACCGGCACCTGGCTCAACGTGGAGTCGACGATCAACCGCCACCACGGCGGCCTCATCCTCAACAGCCGGGACGTCACCGAACGGGTCCGTCTCCAGGCGCAGTTGCAGCACAACGCCGAGCACGACCCGCTCACCGACCTGCCCAACCGCTCCCTGTTCACCAAGCGGGTCGGCAACGCGCTGGGCGGCCGCCGCGCCACCGACCACGGCACGGCCGTCCTCTTCATCGACCTCGACGGCTTCAAGCAGGTCAACGACACCATCGGCCATCAGGCCGGCGACGAACTCCTCGTACATGCCGCCCGGCGGCTGGCCGAATCCGTGCGCTCCGGGGACACCGCCGCCCGCCTGGGAGGCGACGAGTTCGCGGCGCTGATCGTCGGCGACGGCAGCCGCGACGACACCGCGCGTGAGCAGCACATCTACGAGCTCGCGGACCGCCTCAGGGTCACGCTCTCGCAGCCGTACGCCATCGACGGCAACGATGTCCGGGTGGCCGCCTCCATCGGTGTAGCCTTCGCCGAACCAGGGCTGTCCGCAGGCGAGTTGCTGCGGAACGCGGACCTGGCGATGTACCGGGCGAAGGCCGCAGGCAAGGGCCGGGTGGAGCTGTACGCGCCCCAGATGCAGGCCGACGTCGTCCGCAAGGCGGAGCTCGCCACCCGACTGCGCGCCGCGCTGCACGAGGGCGAGTTCGCTCTGCTGCACCAGCCGGTCGTCTCCCTCGGCACGGGCCGGATCACGTCGGTCGCCGCGCAGGCCCGCTGGCGCTCGACCCAGGGCATCCTGTTCACGCCCGCCGAGTTCCTGCGGACCGCCGAGGAGGGCGAGCGCACCGCCGAGCTCGGCCGCTGGATGCTGGAGGAGGCCGTCGAGCAGGCCGCCGAACGTGGCCGCAGAGGTCATGCCGTACCCGTGGCCGTCCGGATCAGCGCCCGCCGACTCCTCGACCGGTCGATGCCCCTCGGCTCCATCGAGGCGCTCCTGACCCGGCACGGGCTGCCCTCCGGCGCGCTGGTCATCGAGCTGGCCGACAGCGACCCCAGGGTCCCCCTGGACGAGCTGGAGCGCCGTCTCACCGCACTGCGCAGACTCGGCGTCCGGATCGCCCTGGACGGCTTCGGCAGCGGATACGCGGCCATCACGGCGCTGCGCAGGCTCCCTGTCGATGTACTGAAACTCGACCGCAGTCTCGTAGAAGGGGTAGTGGAATCCGCCCGCCTGCACAAGATCACCAGTGGTCTGCTGCGCATCGCCGGCGACCTCGGCCTGAAGTCCGTGGCCGACGGCGTCGACCTGCCCGAGCAGGTCGTCGCACTGCGCGCCATGGGGTGCACACATGGACAGGGGATGGCCTTCTCCGGGCCGCTCGACGAGTACCGGCTGCGCCGCGCGCTGGCCTCGGGGAGCTACCCGGTGCCCAGCGGTCCGGCCGAGCCGGTGTTCGCGGGGGTACCGTCGCCGTCCGGCCGGACGGCCCTGCTCCGCTCACATAATGAGACTCCCGTCCCACCTACTTGACACGCACTATGTCCCGGAGGGAGGGTCAATGCCATGCGCACCCGAATTCTCGTACTTGGAAAGCGCGTCGGCTGAAGCTGGGACCCACCGGTCCGAACACCGGATCCCAGCGACCGCACCCGGCGCGCTCCCCTCGCTTGCCTCACGGCACGAGGGGTTTTTTGTTGCACAAGCACGTGTAATTCAGTAACCGAACACCGTACAAACCTCGCAAAAACCCTCAGCATCGAGAAGAGAATGCCGATGACCGAGCAGGCCACCGGGGCCCACCATCCGCAGCCGCGGCCCCGAGGACAGCAGTCCGCCCCCGTCGAGCACGTCACGGGTGCGAAGTCCCTCATCCGTTCGCTCGAGGAGGTCGGGGCCGACACGGTATTCGGCATTCCTGGCGGTGCGATCCTTCCCGCGTACGACCCGATGATGGACTCCACCCGCGTCCGTCACGTGCTCGTCCGGCACGAGCAGGGCGCCGGCCACGCGGCGACCGGCTACGCGCAGGCCACCGGCAAGGTCGGGGTGTGCATGGCCACTTCGGGCCCCGGTGCCACCAACCTCGTCACCCCGATCGCCGACGCGCACATGGACTCCGTGCCGCTCGTCGCGATCACCGGCCAGGTCGCCTCCAAGGCCATCGGCACGGACGCCTTCCAGGAGGCGGACATCGTCGGCATCACCATGCCGATCACCAAGCACAACTTCCTGGTGACCAAGGCCGAGGACATCCCGAAGACGATCGCCGAGGCGTTCCACATCGCCTCCACCGGCCGTCCCGGCCCCGTCCTCGTCGACATCGCCAAGGACGCCCTCCAGGCGCAGACCACCTTCAGCTGGCCGCCGCAGACCGACCTGCCCGGCTACCGCCCGGTGACCAAGCCGCACGCCAAGCAGATCCGCGAGGCCGCGAAGCTGATCACCGCCGCGAAGCGGCCGGTCCTCTACGTCGGCGGCGGTGTGCTCAAGGCGCACGCCACGGCGGAGCTGAAGGTCCTCGCAGAACTCACCGGAGCGCCCGTCACCACCACCCTGATGGGGCTCGGCGCATTCCCCGACAGCCACCCGCTGCACGTGGGAATGCCGGGCATGCACGGTGCGGTCACCGCCGTCACCGCGCTGCAGAAGGCCGACCTGATCGTCGCCCTCGGAACCCGTTTCGACGACCGCGTCACCGGCAAGCTGGACAGCTTCGCCCCGTTCGCGAAGATCGTCCACGCTGACATCGACCCGGCCGAGATCGGCAAGAACCGCGCCGCCGACGTGCCGATCGTCGGTGACGCCCGCGAGGTCATCGCCGACCTGGTCCAGGCCGTGCAGAAGGAGCACAGCGAGGGCCGGACGGGCGACTACAGCGCCTGGTGGAAGGACCTCAGCCGCTGGCGCGACACCTACCCGCTGGGCTACGACCAGCCCGAGGACGGCTCGCTCTCGCCGCAGAACGTCATCGAGCGGATCGGCCAGCTCGCGCCCGAGGACACGATCTTCGCCGCGGGCGTCGGCCAGCACCAGATGTGGGCCGCGCACTTCATCCAGTACGAGAAGCCCGCCACCTGGCTCAACTCCGGCGGCGCCGGAACGATGGGCTACTCGGTGCCCGCCGCGATGGGCGCGAAGGCCGGCATGCCGGACCGCACCGTCTGGGCGATCGACGGCGACGGCTGCTTCCAGATGACCAATCAGGAACTGACCACCTGCGCGCTCAACAACATCCCGATCAAGGTCGCCATCATCAACAACGGCGCCCTCGGCATGGTCCGCCAGTGGCAGACGCTGTTCTACAACCAGCGCTACTCCAACACGGTGCTCCACAGCGGCCCGGACGACGTCAAGGACAACAAGGGCACCCGCGTCCCCGACTTCGTCAAGCTGTCGGAGGCCATGGGCTGCTACGCCATCCGGTGTGAGCGCCCCGAGGACCTGGACAAGGTCATCGAAGAGGCAAACTCCATCAACGACCGCCCCGTCGTCGTCGACTTCATCGTCCACGAGGACGCCATGGTGTGGCCGATGGTCGCCGCCGGCACCTCCAACGACGAAGTCATGGCCGCCCGCGGGGTCCGCCCCGACTTCGGCGACAACGAAGACGACTGAGACCGAGAGCGAAAGAGAGACCAAGAGCCATGTCCAAGCACACGCTCTCCGTCCTGGTCGAGAACAAGCCAGGTGTCCTCGCCCGGATCACCGCACTGTTCTCCCGCCGCGGGTTCAACATCGACTCCCTGGCGGTCGGCGTCACCGAGCACCCCGACATCTCCCGCATCACCATCGTGGTGAACGTGATCGAGGCGCTGCCGCTCGAACAGGTCACGAAGCAGCTCAACAAGCTGGTCAACGTCCTGAAGATCGTCGAACTGGAGCAGGGCCACGCCGTCCAGCGCGAGCTCGTCCTCGCCAAGGTCCGCGCCGACAACGAGACGCGCTCGCAGATCGTCGAGATCGTCCAGCTGTTCCGCGCCAAGACCGTGGACGTCTCCCCGGAGGCCGTCACCATCGAGGCCACCGGCTCCAGCGACAAGCTGGAGGCGATGCTCAAGATGCTGGAACCCTTCGGCATCAAGGAGCTCGTCCAGTCGGGCACCATCGCGGTCGGCCGCGGCTCGCGCTCCATCACCGACCGGAGCCTGCGGGCGCTCGACCGCACGGCCTGAGCCCCCAGGTGCTTTCGAGCGCCCTCTCGTATACCGAGACCCGAAAACTTCCCTCCGCAATCCCGCCGTACGGTGGGACGCACCACCTGCACACCAAGGAGAAAATCCAGTGGCCGAGCTGTTCTACGACGACGATGCCGACCTGTCCATCATCCAGGGCCGCAAGGTCGCGGTGATCGGTTACGGCAGCCAGGGCCACGCCCACGCGCTGTCGCTGCGTGACTCGGGTGTCGACGTCCGCGTCGGTCTGCACGAAGGCTCCAAGTCCAAGGCCAAGGCCGAGGAGCAGGGCCTGCGTGTGGTGACCGTGTCCGAGGCCGCCGCCGAGGCCGACGTCATCATGATCCTCGTCCCGGACCCGCTCCAGGCCCAGGTCTACGAGGAGTCCATCAAGGACAACCTCAAGGACGGCGACGCGCTGTTCTTCGGCCACGGCCTGAACATCCGCTACGGCTTCATCAAGCCCCCGGCCAACGTGGACGTGGCGATGGTCGCGCCCAAGGGCCCGGGTCACCTGGTGCGCCGCCAGTACGAAGAGGGCCGCGGCGTTCCGTGCATCGCGGCCGTCGAGCAGGACGCCACGGGCAAGGGCTTCGAGCTGGCCCTCTCCTACGCGAAGGGCATCGGCGGCACCCGCGCCGGCGTCATCAAGACGACCTTCACCGAGGAGACCGAGACCGACCTGTTCGGTGAGCAGGCCGTCCTGTGCGGTGGCACCGCCGCGCTGGTCAAGGCGGGCTTCGAGACGCTGACCGAGGCCGGCTACCAGCCGGAGATCGCGTACTTCGAGTGCCTCCACGAGCTGAAGCTCATCGTCGACCTCATGTACGAGGGCGGCCTGGAGAAGATGCGCTGGTCGATCTCCGAGACCGCCGAGTGGGGCGACTACGTCACCGGCCCGCGCATCATCACGGACGCCACCAAGGCCGAGATGAAGAAGGTCCTCGCCGAGATCCAGGACGGCACGTTCGCCAAGAACTGGATGGATGAGTACCACTCGGGCCTGAAGAAGTACAACGAGTACAAGACCCAGGACGAGAACCACCTCCTGGAGACCACCGGCAAGGAGCTCCGCAAGCTCATGAGCTGGGTGGACAACGACGAGGCGTAAGCCTTGCGACGAGGGGGCCGGGGCGAATGCCCCGGCCCCCTCGTCGAGGTGGACGGCCCGCGGCGCTCTCGCGTCAACATGGTTGTCCACCCCGTCCAGCCACGGACGGGTGATCCTTCCACGGAGGCGCAAGACCACCTCCGAAGCGCCACTAGACTGCAGAACACATTCGCGTCGGGCCCACAGCGTCGTGCGTCTACCACGCGGCACAGCGACACCGAAGAAGTGCAAGCACGTCCCCACGCCGCCCGGCACGCACTCTCGCCGGACCGGCCAAAGGCACGAGTAGCCCCGCTACGAGAGCCTTCGTCCGGCACACCGAGAGCACGCACCGAACGACGCGGGAACGTACCCGCACTTCCCCGGCGCCGTTGACACCCCCTCCACCGCCTGCGGCCGTCGGGACGGCCGTCCGCAATGGGACTTGTGAGGACTCACGTGAGCACTGCTGCAACCGGCAAACCTGTCGTACTCATCGCGGAAGAGCTGTCTCCCGCGACCGTCGACGCTCTTGGCCCTGACTTCGAGATCCGCCAGTGCAACGGCGGAGACCGGGCCGAGCTGCTCCCGGCCATCGCCGACGTCGACGCGATCCTGATCCGCTCGGCCACCAAGGTCGACGCCGAGGCGATCGCCGCCGCGAAGAAGCTGAAGGTCGTCGCACGAGCCGGTGTCGGCCTCGACAACGTCGACGTCTCCGCCGCCACCAAGGCCGGCGTGATGGTCGTCAACGCCCCGACCTCCAACATCGTGACCGCCGCCGAGCTCGCCTGCGGCCTGCTCATCGCCACGGCGCGCAACATCCCGCAGGGCAGCCAGGCCCTCAAGGCCGGCGAGTGGAAGCGCTCCAAGTACACGGGCGTCGAGCTGGCCGAGAAGACCCTCGGCGTCGTCGGCCTCGGCCGCATCGGCGCGCTCGTCGCGCAGCGCATGTCGGCCTTCGGCATGAAGGTCGTCGCGTACGACCCGTACGTGCAGCCCGCGCGCGCCGCCCAGATGGGCGTCAAGGTTCTCACCCTCGACGAGCTGCTCGAGGTCTCCGACTTCATCACCGTGCACCTCCCCAAGACCCCCGAGACGGTCGGCCTCATCGGCGACGACGCGCTGCGCAAGGTCAAGCCGGCCGTCCGCATCGTCAACGCCGCGCGTGGCGGGATCGTCGACGAGGCGGCGCTGTACTCGGCGCTCAAGGAGGGCCGCGTCGCCGGCGCCGGCCTCGACGTGTACGCCAAGGAGCCCTGCACGGACTCCCCGCTGTTCGAGTTCGACCAGGTCGTGGCCACCCCGCACCTCGGTGCCTCCACGGACGAGGCGCAGGAGAAGGCCGGTATCGCCGTCGCCCGCTCCGTGCGGCTCGCGCTCGCCGGTGAGCTCGTACCGGACGCGGTGAACGTCCAGGGCGGCGTCATCGCCGAGGACGTCAAGCCGGGCCTGCCGCTCGCCGAGAAGCTCGGCCGGATCTTCACCGCGCTCGCGGGCGAGGTCGCGGCCCGCCTCGACGTCGAGGTCTACGGCGAGATCACCCAGCACGATGTCAAGGTGCTCGAACTCTCCGCTCTGAAGGGCGTGTTCGAGGACGTCGTCGACGAGACGGTGTCGTACGTGAACGCTCCGCTGTTCGCGCAGGAGCGCGGCGTCGAGGTCCGCCTCACCACGAGCTCCGAGTCCCCGGACCACCGGAACGTCGTCACCGTGCGCGGCACGCTGACCGGCGGCGAGGAGATCTCGGTCTCCGGCACGCTCGCCGGCCCCAAGCACCTCCAGAAGATCGTCGCCGTCGGCGAGTACGACGTGGACCTCGCCCTGGCCGACCACATGGTCGTCCTGCGCTACGAGGACCGTCCCGGTGTCGTCGGCACCGTGGGCCGCGTGCTCGGCGAGGCGGGCATCAACATCGCCGGCATGCAGGTCGCCCGTGCGGACGTGGGTGGCGAGGCGCTCGCCGTCCTGACCGTCGACGACACGGTTCCCGCCGGGGTGCTCAGCGAGCTGGGTGAGGAGATCGGCGCGACGTCGGCGCGTTCCGTGAACCTGACGGACTAGTTCTTGGTACATGGTGGGGCCCGGGTCACCCTTTTGGTGGCCCGGGCCCTTCTTTTTTTCTCCCCCTGACCCAAATGCCGGGCGGGCTGATATTCAGCCCGCCCGGCATTTGAGGACACTCGGGAAGGGGCGGGCCGGGGGAGGGATCAGGCCGTCGCCCGCTCCGGCTCCCGCTGCTCTTCCCGCTGCGGCGCAGCCACCCCGCGCAGGCCCCGCAGGGCCAGTACCGCCGCCCCCAGCAGGACCGCCCCGCCGGCCAGCGCCGCGATGTGCATGCCGCTCGTGAACGCCTCCCGGGCTGACGCGAGGAGCGCGTCGCCCGCCCGGCCCGGCAGGTGCTGCGCCACCGCGAGCGCTCCGCCCAGCGTCTCCTTCGCCTCGGCCGGCGCGTCGCCGATCTCGTGGCGGTAGACCGCCGTACCGATCGAGCCCAGGACGGCCATGCCGAGGGCGCCGCCGAACTCCTGGCCCGTCTCGAGGAGGGACGACGCCGCGCCCGCCTTCTCCGCGGGGGCCGCGCCGAGCGCCAGGTCGGTCAGTTGCGAGCCCACGATCACCGCGCCGGAGGCGAGTACACCCGCTCCGGCCAGGACCGTCCACAGCGAGTCCGTGCCTGTCAGTGCCAGGAGGCCGTAGCCGCAGGCGCTGGTCAGGAAGCCGGCGGTGACGACGGAGCCGCGGTGTACGCCCCGCTGCACGAGGACCGTCGCGATGGGGGCCGCGAGACCGATGAACACGGTCGGCGCGAGCGCCCACAGCGCCGCTTCGAGTGCGCTCTTGCCGAGTACGGCCTGGAGGTACTGCGTCGTGAAGTACGCCGACCCCATCATCGCGAAGGCCGAGATGAGGTTGAGGGTGACGGCGGGGCCGAAGCCGTGGCCCCGGAAGAGGGCCGGCGAGATCATCGGTGACTCGACGGTGCGCTGACGGCGTACGAACAGGGCGCCGAAGACGAGGCCGACGACGATCGAGGCGACGTAGAGCGGCTCGAAGCCCTCGGAGGGGATCTCCTTGATGCCGTAGACGAGGGGGAGCACCGCGGCCATCGACAGCGGGACGCTCAGGAAGTCGAAGCGGCCCGGCTGCGGGTCCTTGAACTCGGGGATCAGGACCGGGGCGAGCAGCAGGAGCAGGGCCATCGCGGGCAGGTTGACGAGGAAGACCGAGCCCCACCAGAAGTGCTCGACGAGGATGCCGCTCATCACCGAGCCGAGCGCGATGCCGCCGGTCATGACGCCGGACCAGATACCGATGGCCGTCGCGCGCTGTTTGTCGTCGCGGAACATGTTGCGCACCAGAGCCATCGTCGTCGGCATCAGGGTCGCGCCGCCGATGCCGAGGATCGCACGGGCCGCGATCAGCATTTCCGCGCTGTTCGCGTAGGCCGCGCAGACGGAGGCGGCGCCGAAGGCGGTGGCGCCGATCATCAGGAGCTTGCGTCGGCCGATGCGGTCGCCGAGGGAGCCCATCGTCATCAGGAGGCCGGCGAGCACGAACGCGTAGATGTCGAAGATCCACAGCTGCTGGGTGCCGGTGGGCTCGAGGTCCGCGCTGATCGAGGGGATCGCGAAGTAGAGGACGGAGACGTCCATCGAGACGAGGAGCAGCGGAAGCATCAGGACCGCGAGAGCCGTCCATTCACGGCGCCCCGCACGGGAGTTGGTGCTCGGTGAGTTCGTCATGAGGAGGACTGTACGGGCGTCTTAAACACTTGTCTAGTACGAGCGTATAGATCGCTTGTGTAAGACGTTGGTATGGGACGTTCGTATGGGACGGCCGTATGAAACGGGGGTACGGTGGCCGCATGGGACATCGCGAGGATCTGCTCGAAGGCGCCAAGCGCTGCCTTCTGGAGAAGGGGTTCGTGCGCACGACGGCGCGCGACATCGTCAAGGAGTCGGGGACCAACCTGGCGTCGATCGGCTACCACTACGGCTCTAAGGACGCGCTGCTCGCGCAGGCGTATGTGGCGCTGGCCGAAGGGGCCTCGGACGACTGGAGCGCGGTGGATGAACTGCCCGGTGCGCCCGGCTCGTTGGAGCGGTTCCGGTCCGTGATGGCCGGGATCACCGACAGCCTCGGCAAACCCGGGTCGATCTGGCACCTGAGCATCGAGCTCGTGACGATGGGCGACAAGATGCCGGTCGTGCGCGAGCAGCTGGCGCAAGCTCAGCACGAGGCGGGGCGCGGCTTCATCGGCATGGTCATGGGGGAGGAGCCGCCGGCCGACGACCCGATCGTGCACACCCTCGGGAAGCTCTTCTCGGTGCTGGTCCTCGGGCTCGTCGCCCAGCACACCTTCGACGCGGACTACTCGCCCAGCGCCGACGAACTCACCGAGGGCCTGCGGCTGTTGCTGGACGCGATGCGCGCGTCACAGACGTGACGCCTTGAGCCCCATGTGCAGCAGCAGCCGGTCCTCGCCGTCGTCCAGGTCGAGCCCGGTGAGCTGCTCCACGCGGGACAGGCGGTAGTAGAGGGTCTGGCGGTGGATGCCCAACTCCGCCGCAGTGCGGCCCGCCTGGCCCGCGCAGTCGAGGAACACCTCGGTGGTGCGGGCCAGTTGACGGTTGGCCGGCAGCAGGAGCGGGGCCAGGACCGGGTCGTGCGCCGTGTCCGGGGGCAGTGCGGTCAGCAGGCGGTACGGGCCGATCGCCGCCCAGTGCGCGTCCGGGCCGAGACGCGGCTCGGCGAGTGCCGCGCGCGCCGCCGCCGTCGCCTCCTGCCAGGCGGCCCCGAGGTCACCCAGTTCGCGCCGCGCGCCCCCGAACCCCGCCGTGACGACCGCCGTACCGGCGCGCTCCCGCAGCTTCGCCGTCGCCGCCATGGCCGGCCCGAGCGCGTCCGCCGCACGCAGCCGCACCAGGAGGGCCAGGGCCTGCCCGGCCGCGCCCCACGGCACCGTGCACAGCGCGTCGGCCGCGGGGATCGTACGGAAGGACGGCGCGTCGTCGGGGTCCGCCGAAGGCCACGGGGCGACGCACACCACTGCGTGCAGCCCGTCCGCGCGTGAGCCGAGCGCCGTGCGCAGGGCCGCCACCGCCATGTCCAGCTGCCAGCCGCGCTCGGCCGTGAGCACCTCGCGGAACTCGCGGGTCAGGTCGGCGCCCGCCTGCGCCTCGTCCGCGAGCAGCGCGCCGATGCGGCCCGCCACCTCCATCGCGGCGGTCAGCTGCTGCTCGGTCGGCCCCGGATCGTCGTCGAGCAGCCACACATAGCCGAGGACGACACCCCGATGGCGTACGGGAAGGCAGATGCGGCCCCGGTAGACCCCGGCCTCCGGGGTCGGCGGGATGCGGACGGGCCCGGTGGCGCGGGCGATGCCGAAGCCCTCGAACCAGGTGCGCACCGCCGCGGTGGAGCGGCGGGTCAGGATCGAGCGGGTACGGACGGGGTCCAGCGTCGATTCGTCGAAATCGCTGTCGCTGTCGTGCGCGCCGAACGCGATCAGGCCGAAATCCCGGTTCTCCAGCGTCGCGGGGGCGCTGAGCAGCGCCGAGATCTCGTCGACCAGTTCCTGGTAGTCGCCCTTCACCCCGCCATTCTCGCGCACCCCACCGAACTCTTCAGACAAATGTCTGAGGTGGTGGCCACAGATGCGTGACAGCTGTCGATGGCACCGGATCGGAGGGATCCTTAGATTTCACGGTGGTTCTCCGTGCCGTACCGGTCTGTTGCGATTCAGTTCGTTTACACCGGTAAGGCCACTCGTTCGTACTCTCCGTGGAGGTGCCCCGTGCTGGGTCCCGTGATTCTCGCCGCGTCGCGCAGCGACAGGATGCGCCGTTTCATCTCGGCAGCCCCGGGCACGAAGCAGGTCGTCGACCGGTTCATCGCCGGTGAGGGCGTCGACGACGTCGTGCCGATCGTCGTGGACGCCTGCGGCAGGGGCCTCGAAGTCACCCTCGACGTGGTCGGCGAGGACATCACCACCCCCGAGCAGGCCGCCGCCGCGCGCGACGCCTACCTCGAGCTGATCGAGCGCCTCAAGGACCTGGGCCTCGGCACCAAGGCCGAGATGTCCGTGAAGCTGTCGATGTTCGGCCAGGCGCTGGAGGGCGGCCACGAGCTGGCCCTCGCCAACGTCCGCCCGGTCGTCGAGGCCGCCGCCGAGATCGGCACCACGGTCACCCTGGACGCCGAGGACCACACCACCCTCGACTCGATGTTCGCCATCCACGAGGAGCTGCGGAAGGACTTCCCGCAGACCGGATGCGTCATCCAGGCCTACCTCTTCCGCACCGAGGACGACGCCCGCCGCCTGGCCGCCGCCGGCAGCCGCGTGCGCATCGTGAAGGGCGCCTACAAGGAGCCCGCCTCCGTCGCGTACCAGGACAAGGGCGAGATCGACAAGGCGTACGTCCGCATCCTGAAGGTTCTGATGGAGGGCGACGGGTACCCGATGATCGGGTCCCACGACCCGCGCCTCATCTCCATCAGCCAGGAGCTCGCCCGCCGCGCCGGGCGCAAGCTGGACGAGTACGAGTTCCAGATGCTGTACGGGATCCGCAGCGACGAGCACGTCCGTCTCGCCGCCGAGGGCCACCGGATGCGCGTCTACACCGCGTACGGCACCGACTGGTACGGCTACTTCATGCGCCGCCTCGCGGAGAAGCCCGCCAACCTGCTGTTCTTCGCCCGCTCCATCCTCACCAAGGGCTGAGCCTGGGTGGGCGGTGTCTCGTGTGCCCCAGAGTGCCTGGGGCACACGAGACACCGTCCAGTGGTCGGCCGAGCCGACCTCAGTCTCGCCGAAAGGAGTTCCGAGACCCGTGACTCCGCCCCTGGGGGCTTCTCACCGGACCGACGCCGCGGTCTCGTGAAGGTCAAGCCCTGACCACCAGACAAGTACGCCGCGGTTTCAGATCCTCCCTGCTGAAGCCCGAGATTCACTCGGAAGAGGTAAGTCATGGACGCTGTAACCCAGGTCCCCGCTCCCGTCAACGAGCCGGTGCACGGCTACGCCCCCGGCTCCCCGGAGCGGGCGCGCCTCGAGGTCAAGCTCAAGGAGCTTGCCGAGAACCCGATCGAGCTGTCGATGACCATCGGCGGCGTCAAGCGCCTCGGTGGCGGTGACGAGTTCACCGTCGTCCAACCGCACAACCACAAGGCCGTCATCGGTACCGGCCGCGGCGCCACGCAGCAGGACGCGCAGGATGCGATCGACGCCGCGCTCGCCGCCGCCCCGGCCTGGCGCGCGATGTCCTTCGACGACCGCGCCGCGATCATCCTGCGCGCCGCCGAGCTGCTGTCCACGACGTGGCGCGAGACGCTCGCCGCGTCCACGATGCTCGGCCAGTCGAAGACCGCGCAGCAGGCCGAGATCGACACCCCCTGTGAGCTCGTCGACTTCTGGCGCTTCAACGTGCACTACGCGCGCCAGATCCTCGCCGAGCAGCCCCCGGCGAACTCCACCGGCGTGTGGAACCGCATGGACCACCGCCCGCTCGAGGGCTTCGTCTACGCGATCACGCCCTTCAACTTCACCGCCATCGCGGGCAACCTCCCCACCGCCCCCGCCCTCATGGGCAACGTGGTGGTCTGGAAGCCGTCCCCGACGCAGACCCACGCCGCCGTGCTGCTCATGCAGCTCCTCGAAGAGGCCGGCCTGCCCAAGGGCGTCATCAACCTCGTCACCGGTGACGGCATCGCGGTCTCCGAGGTCGCCCTCAACCACCGCGACCTGGCCGGCATCCACTTCACCGGCTCGACCCCGACCTTCCAGCACCTGTGGAAGACGGTCGGCGAGAACATCGCGAAGTACCGCACCTACCCGCGTCTCGTCGGCGAGACCGGCGGCAAGGACTTCGTCGTCGCCCACCCGAGCGCCGACCGCGCCGTCCTCAAGACGGCCCTGACCCGCGGCTCCTTCGAGTTCCAGGGCCAGAAGTGCTCCGCGAGCTCGCGCGCGTACATCCCGGCCTCCATCTGGAACTCCGGCTTCAAGGAGGAGTTCGCGGCCGAGGTCGACGGCATCAAGATGGGTGACGTCACCGACCTGTCGAACTTCATCGGCGCCGTCATCGACGACCGCGCGTTCGCCAAGAACAAGGCGGCCATCGACCGCGCCAAGGCCGACGACTCCTGCACCATCGTCGCGGGCGGCACCTACGACGACTCGGTCGGCTACTTCGTGCGCCCGACCGTCGTCGAGTGCGCGGACCCGGAGAACGAGGTCTTCAAGACCGAGTACTTCGGCCCGTTCCTCGCCGTCCACGTCTACGAGGACGACAAGTACGACGAGATGCTGACCCAGATGGAGTCCGCGTCGGACTACGCCCTGACGGGCTCGGTCATCTCCAACGACCGCGCCGCGGCCGCCCGCACGATGGAGAAGCTCCGCTACGCCGCGGGCAACTTCTACATCAACGACAAGTCGACCGGCGCCGTCGTCGGCCAGCAGCCCTTCGGCGGCGGCCGCGCCTCCGGCACCAACGACAAGGCCGGCGCCCCGCAGAACCTCCAGCGCTGGACCCTGACCCGCGCCATCAAGGAGACGCTGGTCCCGCCGACCGAGTACGGCTACCCGCACATGGGCTGACGCCCGCCCCGGGCGGCCCGCACGGACCGCCCCCACCCGCCCCCGCCTCCGACCAGGGCCCCACCCCGGTCGGAGGCGGTGTCGTGTCCGGGGTCAGAGCAGCGCGTCCACGGCGACGCGCGTGATGTCGGCGGCGATCCGGTCCTCGCCCGGGGTGTCCGGGTCGAGCCGGGTCGTGTAAACGGAGACGACCAGGGGAGCCCCGCCGCCCGGCGGCCAGGCCACGGCCACGTCGTTGACCCCGCCGTAGGCAGGCGACCCGGTCTTGTCACCGACCCGCCAGCCCGGCGGGAGTCCCGCGCGGATCCGCTTGTCGCCGGTGGTGTTCTCCACCAGCCACCGGATCAGCTGGCCGCGGTCGAGCGGGTGGAGGGCGTCGCCGAGGACCAGCGCGCGCAGGTCCGCGGCCATGGCGGCGGGCGTCGTGGTGTCCCGCCGGTCGCCGGGGAGGTTCGTGTTGAGGTCGGTCTCCCACCGGTCGAGCCGGGTCACGGAGTCGCCGAGCGAGCGGGCGAACGCGGTGACGCCGGCGGGGCCGCCGATCCGGCGCATCAGCAGATTGGCCGCGGTGTTGTCGCTGTAGGTGATGGCGGCGTCGCACAACTCCCGTACCGTCATGCCGGTATCGAGGTGCAGCTCGGTGCGGGGCGAGGCGGCCACGAGGTCGTCGCGTCCGTAGCGGATCAGTACGTCGAGCAGCCCGGGCTCCTGCTCGCGCGCCCTGTGCAGGATCGCCGAGGCGGCAAGGACCTTGAACGTCGAGGCGATCGCGAAGCGTTCGTGCGCGCGGTAGGCGAGGACGGCGCCGGTGCTGGTGTGCAGGGCGTGCACCCCGATGCGGCCGGGGTAGCCCGCCTCCAGCTCGCTCAGCCGGCGCCGGGCGTCGCCGCCGGCCTCGGGGGAGGGCGCCGCGCCGGCGGTGCCGGGCACGGAGAGGAGGACGGGCGCCAGGGCCGCGGCGCCGAGGAGGGTCCTGCGGGAGGGAGGTAAATTCATGATCTCGAAGGTACGTGAGCGGGGTCGGGGATGCCGCTGTCATCGCCTGGTCCGTGGCGCCGCGCGGCCGGCTGTGACCCGCCGCGTCAGCTCCAGCCCGCCACGACGAGCGAGAGACCGGCCGCGAAACCGCCGCTCAGCAGGCCCAGGTAGAGCCCGTAGAGCCTGCGCAGCCGGTGCACCAGGAAGCCGAACGCGCCGAACGCGAGCCCCACGGTGAGCGTGCGCGAACCGCGGGCACGTGCCGACTCGGACAGCCAGTCCGTGACGGGGACGTCCGCGCGGCCCGCCTCCTTCACGTAGACCTTGAAGGGGATGCCGTTCCAGGGCTGGTGGCCTACCGCCGACGCGCCCTCGACGGACAGCTCGTGACGGACCTCCGCCCGCATCCGGTCCGTCGTCAGGGGTGCGGGCAACGACACGCCCATGGACGCCAGTTGGAACGCGAGCAGGCCGCCCGCGAGGCTGCCCGCGAGCGCGGTGACGGACAGCTTCAGGGCCCGGCGCGGCACCGCCACGCACGCCACCGCGAGGAACAGTTCCGGCATCAGCGGCCAGCTCAGCGCCTCCGCGAACGCCCATACGAAGGCCAGGAGCAGCCCGAGCCGTGCGCTGAGCACGCGGGCCACGACCTTGCGGACGCGGGAGTCCCGCAGCGGCTCCGCGACCGTACGGTCATGCAGCGCCGCGACCGCCTTACGGGCCTCCTCCGGAGTCGCCGTGTAGGCGAGCGGCTCGCCGATCCGCACCCGGACCAGGGACGGGCGCAGCCTGCCGTGCTTGGGCAGGAGCCGGTCCGTGCCCGCGATCCCGACCGGCACGACCGGTACCCGCGCGTGCTCCGCCAGGACCAGCGCGCCCCGGTGGAACGACCCCAGCTCACCCGCACGCGCGCGCGTGCCCTCGGGGAAGAGGACCACGGCGCGGCCCGCGCGCAGTGTGTCCGCCATGCCGAGCAGGTCGTCCATGCCCCCGCCCGAGCGCCGCACCGGGAACCCGGCGGCGAGGCGGCTGCAGATCCGGCTGCGCCAGGGCGAGGCGAACCAGTAGTCGGCCGCCGCACCGATCGCCGGCGCGTGCGACGCGTCGAGCGCGGCGAGCAGCGCCGCGGTGTCGGCGTGCGAGCTGTGGTTGGCGACCACGACGCAGCCGCCGCGCGGGAGCCGGCCCCGGCGCTCCACACCGCCGGTGAGGGTGAGGACGAGCCACCACAGGGCATGGCGGAGACGGGCGGCGGCACGGGCCGGGCGCACGCGGGCCGCAGCGGTCACGGTCGTCGTCACAGGGTCACCACCATCACGAGGAGCAGGGCCACAAGGAGTGAGTCGATACGGTCGAGGAGCCCGCCGAAGCCCGGCAGCCAGCTGCCCGCGTCCTTCACGCCCGCCTCGCGCTTCACCATCGACTCGACGAGATCGCCGAGGACGCAGCCGGCGAGGACGGCCGCCCACAGGACCGGCGTGAACGCGCCGACTGCCGCGAGCGCGGCGGCAGTTGCCGCAGCCGCGCCGGCCACACCCGCCCACGTCTTGCTGGGGGACAGTGGCGAGAGGCGCCGCGCGAGCGGCCCCCGCCGGCCGAGCGCCGTGCCGCCGCACCAGGCGCCCACGTCGCCGAAGGCCACCGCGACCCCCACCGCGAGCGCCGTGTCGCCGAGCAGCACGAGGCCGCTGAGCGACACCGGGATCCACAGCAGACCGAAGAGCGTGCGCGACGCGCGCGTGAAGCCCTGCTCGGCGTCGCCCGCGCAGACCGCCGCGAGGACGGCGAGTGCGAGAAGCGCTCCCGTCGTACGGGGGTCGGGTCCCGCAAGTGCCGCTCCAGGTACGGCGATTGCCGCGGCGACCAGTACGGCTCGCTCGGCGCGGGGCAGGCCCGCCATCCGTGCGTACTCGCCCACGGCGACCACGCCGAGCCCGGCCGCGAGCGCGAACGCGCCCGCGCGGCCCACGAAGAAGGCCCCGATGAACAGCGGCGCGGACAGCGCCCAGGTCCGCCACCGTCTGCGCAGCTCGGCCCGCATCCGTACCCGGGACGGCAGCGAGGCGACGGCGACACCACCGGCCGCGAGGACCCCGGCCACGACCGGCACGGCCCGCCCGGCCACCTCGCCGGCGACGAACGCGGCGCTCATCGGGTGCCCCGCAGCTGCGTGCCGCGGTCCACGGGGGACTGCGGGCGGGTATGCGTGATGCCGCCCGACACCTCGCCGGGGTCGAGAGGGAGGCTCCGATCGGGCTCAGAGGGAGGGGAGCTGAACCTGGGGGAGGAGGACCGGGATCGAGACCACGACGGGGACGGGGATGGGGACGGGCGGCGACGGGTGGCCGGGGACGTGGGCTCCGCCCCCCGCACCACAGGTTTCTCGCTCGCCACAGCCTTCTCTGTAGCCATGCCCTTCTCTGTAGCCATGCCCTTCTCTGTAGCCATGCCCCTCTCTGTAGCCATGTCCCTCTCTGTAGTCACAGCCCACTCGATAGCCACAGCAGCCACAGCAGCCACAGCCGTCTCAGGCTTTCCAAGCGCCCTCCACGCCCACACCGCCCGCACCACCGCCGTCACCGCGGACCCCGCCGCGACGACCGCGAGCACCGGTACCGCCCAGCCCGAGGCCGCGGCCACGACCGCGAGGAGGCAGCGCTCCGTCTTGCCGACCGGGCCTCCGTTGCGCCGGGGGGCACCCGCCGCCGCGCCCGCCAGCGAGACCCACGAAGGGAGCGTCGCCGCGAAGGCCGCCGCGGCCACCAGCCACAGTGGGGCCAGCGGCAGGAGACCCGCGATGACCAGCAGGTCGGCCGCACGGTCGCCCAGCTCGTTCAGGAGCGCGCCGCGCCGCGTCGTGCGGCCGGTGTCGCGGGCGAGCGCGCCGTCCAGGTTCGCGAAGGCGAGCCGCCCCGCGAGCAGCACCGCCACGGGAAGCGCGGCCGACGGCGTCGGCAGCCACGCGAGCGCGGCCGCCGCGCCCGCGGCGCACACGACACCGGCCGCCGTCAGGGTGTCGGGCGAGACCTGCCGGGCGGCGAGCGCGCGGCGCAGGCCGGAGAGCCGGTCCGCGTACCAGGGCTTGAGAGCGTAGAGGCCGTTCATGAGGACGACTGTGCCGCCGCGGACGCGGCGTGAAATCGGCACGCGTACTCAAACAGCGCGTGAGTACGGTGTCCCGGTGACCACGCTGAGCACCGCACACACCGCCGACCTCACGCGAGCCGAACTCCGTTCCGTGCGCGCTCTGTTGGACGACGCTTTCGACGGCGGCTTCAGCGACGACGACTGGGACCACACCGTCGGCGGCGTGCACGCCCTCGTGCGCGACAGCGCCGGTGACCTCGTCGCGCACGGCTCCGTGGTGCAGCGCAGGGTCGCGCACGCGGGCCGCTCACTGCGCACCGGCTACGTCGAGGGCGTCGCCGTCCGCGCCGACGCGCGCAGGAGCGGTCTGGGCGGGCGCGTCATGGCGGCCCTGGAGCGGGTGATCGACGCCGCCTACGAAATGGGCGCGCTGTCGGCGTCGCCCGACGGGGCCGGACTCTACCGGGCGCGCGGCTGGGAACAGTGGCAGGGCGCTTTCGCCGCGTACGGCCCCGACGGGCCGGTGCCACTGCCGGACGACGAGAGCGCGCCGTACCTGCGCCGCGTCACCGCCCCACTCGACCCGGCCCACGCGCTCCTCTTCGACTGGCGGGGCGGCGACATTCTCTGAGCCCGGGACGCCGGCCGACCCCGGCGCGAAGTCACCCGTCGCCGTGACCGCCGTCTCAGATAGTAGGAAGTCCGAGTAATTGTGGAGACAGAAGCAGGCTCCTCGCTTAGCTTTGTAGGAGCCGAACGTCTCGCTCGATCCAGCGAATGGCGGTCGTGAGCTGAGCAGAAGGCAGGCAACCCCTGCGGCTCCAGGCTCCCCGCCTCTTCCGGCGCCTCGAAATCCCAAGTGATCTCAAGGAGTCGATCTCTCATGGCCACAGCGACGCCCGTCCGCCGCCGAGTCCGTCACACATCGCCGTCCGATTCAGACCGTAAGAACGCAGCCGCTGCCCTGCAGCGAGCCCTCGACCGCAGGGACAACGGCGGCGAGACGGGGCACGAAAGCCGTTAGGGCCCCGCCCCTACGGCTGTGTGCCGCGCCTGATCTCGAAGTAGTCGATGCGCTCGCCGCTCTCGGCCAGCGCGGAGACCTTCAGTGCCGGTATCACGCCCGCCCCGCCGGTCTCCGCCTCCACCGCGAGGAACGAGAAGCCGGTGTACCGCACCCGGGACCACTCCACGGTGTCCGGGTCCGGCAGGCGTGACTTCGTCCAGTGGAACGTCACGATCGACTCGCGGTCGTGGACATGGCCCTCGTAGCTGTCCCCGACCCCGATGCCGAACCCGTAGAGGTCCTTGCCGGCGCCGCCCGCGGTGACGTACACGATGCCGTCGCGCGTCGGATCGGTCGACGCGCCGACCGGCACCGGCTTGCCCACCTCTCCGTCCTTGATGGCGTCCGTGCGCTCGTACACGTGGTTGTGCCCGTTGATCACCAGGTCCACCTGGTGCTCGGCGAACAGCGGCAGCCACGCGGCGCGCACCCCGCCGTCCGAGGCGTGCGTCGACGTCGAGTACGCGCAGTGGTGGAAGAAGACCACCACGAAGTCGATGTCCTTGCGCGCGCGCAACGCGCCGAGCCGCTCGGCCAGCCACGCGGTCTGCTTCCCGTCCGTGTAGCCCTTGTTCGCGGGGATCTCGTACGAGACGTCGTTCGCGTCGAGCGCGACGACGCCCACGTTCCCGTACACGAAGGAGTAGACGCCCGGCGCGTTCCGCGGGTCCGGGCCGTTGTCCGGCAGGGTCCAGCGGGCCGACTGGCCGCCGTACCCGTTGGGGGAGTACCAGGCCTCCATGTCGTGGTTGCCGGTCGTCACCATCCACGGCACCGACTTCGCGACCGACTCCGTCTGCGCGAGGAACTGGTCCCACACGCGCGCGTCGTACGTGTCCGACTCCTTCCCGTGCCCGCTGCTGTCGGCGTAGCAGATGTCGCCCGCGTGCAGATGGAACGAGGGGTTCTGGCCCAGGATCAACTGGTCGTTGGCGAGCGCGTCATAGCTGACGCCCTGGTCGCCGAAGGCCGTGAAGACGAACTTCCCCGCCTTCGCCGGAGCCGTGCGGAACGAGCCGATCGTCGCGATGCGCTCCGCGGACGCCGGGTCGAAACCGTCGTGGCCCACTCCGTAGTAGTACGTCGTCCCGGGCGTCAGGCCGTCCAGGGCCGCGTGCAGATAGAGCTGCTCGACCGCCGGAAGCTTCTTCGACAGGCTCGGGGTGTGCAGCGCGCGCACCTCCGCCTCGATCTTCCGGCTGAGGTCCCAGGGCTTGAGGCCCACCCGTACGAACGGCTTGCGCACCGCGAACGGCACCTGCCAGGAGATCCGCATCTGCGTCTTCGGGTCGGCGCCGAAGGCGAGATGGCGGGCGAAGGGCGCGACGAAGGAGCCGTCGACCTGCACGGCCGCCGAGCGGACGGGAGCGGCGGGCGAGGCGGCAGCGGAAGGCGCCGCGTACGCCGAGGAGGACGAGCCGCCCAGGAGGGTCAGGCCGCCCAGGCTCGCCGCGGTCCCGGTCAGTGCGCGCCGCCTGCTGAACCGGGCCCGCAGGTACTCGTGCTGCTCCGGCATGCTCAGACGGCGGGCCAGCTGCTCGGGAATGCCGACGTTCGGTGTGTCCATGAGAAGAAAACTTCCCAGTAACAACCAACAAGGGCCATACCTGCGGGTGAACAGAAATCGACCGCGCGGCGGCCCGTACGGCGGGCCCGGCGAACGGCCCGCACGAGATCTGTCCGAATGGTGGACTGCGAGTGTCATCCCATGGGACGCCGAAGTAGGGTGCCCGTATGTCGGCTAGCTCTCGCATCCTCAATCTCGCAGTGATCCCCGGTGACGGCATCGGCCAGGAGGTCGTGGCCCAGGGGCTCAAGGTCCTCGGCGCCGTCCTCCCGCAGGATGTGAAGCTGGAGACCAAGGAATACGACTTCGGCGCCAGGCGCTACCACGCGACCGGTGAGACCCTCACCGACGCCGATGTCGAGGCGCTCAAGCAGCACGACGCCATCCTGCTCGGCGCGATCGGTGACCCCTCGGTCCCGTCCGGCGTCCTCGAGCGCGGCTTCCTGCTCAAGCTCCGCTTTCTCTTCGACCACCACGTCAACCTCCGCCCGAGCAAGCTGCTCCCGGGTGTGGCGACGCCCCTCAAGGGCCAGCCGGAGATCGACTTCATCGTGGTCCGCGAGGGCACCGAGGGCCCGTACACGGGCAACGGCGGCTCGATCCGCACCGGGACCCCGCACGAGGTCGCCACCGAGGTCTCCGTCAACACGGCGTTCGGTGTCGAGCGCGTGGTCCGTGACGCCTTCGCCCGCGCCCAGGCCCGCCCCCGCAAGAAGCTCACGCTGGTCCACAAGAACAACGTGCTGTCCTTCGCGGGTCACCTCTGGACGAACATCTTCAACAAGGTGGCCACGGAGTTCCCCGAGGTCACCACGGACTACCTGCACGTGGACGCGGCGACGATCTTCCTCGTCACCGACCCCGAGCGCTTCGACGTGATCGTCACCGACAACCTCTTCGGCGACATCATCACCGACCTCGCCGCCGCCGTCTCCGGCGGTATCGGCGTCGCGGCCTCCGGGAACATCAACCCGTCCCGCGAGTTCCCGTCGATGTTCGAGCCGGTCCACGGCTCGGCCCCCGACATCGCCGGCCAGGCCAAGGCCGACCCCACGGCCACGGTCCTGTCCGTGGCGCTCCTGCTGCGGCACCTCGGTTACGAGGCCGAGGCCGCCCGCATCGAGGACGCCGTCTCCGCCGACCTGGCCGAGCGCGGCACCGGCGTGCGGTCGACCGACGAGATCGGCGACGCGCTCGCCGGACGAGTAGCCGGCTGACCCGCCGCTCTTAACGCACTTAAGCAGCCGCCGGGTCGCATCCGCGCCCGGCGGCTTCACCTTTGCGGTCCCCGGGTGCCACCATCAACCCTGGGCCGCACCTCACGCTGTACCCGTACGGGCCGTTTTCGTCCATCGGACCCCACGAGCGATAATCGAACGTGGGGCCGCGGTGAACGCAGAAGCTCGGACGACCAAGTAGTTGGGAAGTTCGTGCTTCCGGCTGCGCGAGCGTGAAGAGCGGTCCGTCACACACAACCGGTGAAGGACACGCAACCATGACGACGCCCACGATCGAGCTCAAGCCCTCCTCGACCCCGCTGTCCGGCGCGGAGCGCGAGGCGATCCTGGCCAACCCGGGATTCGGCCGCCACTTCACCGATCACATGGTGACGATCCGGTGGACCGAGGGCCGCGGCTGGCACGACGGGCAGCTCGTGCCCTACGGACCGCTCTCCCTCGACCCGGCGACGAACGTCCTGCACTACGCGCAGGAGATCTTCGAGGGCCTCAAGGCCTACCGCCGGCCCGACGGCACCGTCGCCACCTTCCGCCCCGAGATGAACGCCAGGCGCTTCCAGGCCTCGGCGCGCCGCCTGGCCATGCCCGAGCTGCCGGCCGAGACGTTCATCGAGGCGTGCGACGCGCTGGTCCGGCAGGACATCGCGTGGGTCCCGGCGCACGGCGGCGAGGAGTCCCTCTACCTGCGCCCCTTCATGATCGCGACCGAGGTCGGCCTGGGCGTGAAGCCCGCCAACGAGTACCTCTTCATCGTGATCGCCTCGCCCGCGGGCGCCTACTTCGCCGGTGGCGTCAAGCCGGTGTCGATCTGGCTGTCCGAGGACCGCGTGCGCGCCGTCCCCGGCGGCATGGGCGACGCCAAGACCGGCGGCAACTACGCGGCGTCCCTCCTGGCCCAGGCCGAGGCCGCCGCCGAGGGCTGCGACCAGGTCGCCTACCTCGACGCCGTCGAGCACAAGTGGGTCGAGGAACTGGGCGGCATGAACCTGTACTTCGTGTACGGAGACAAGATCGTCACCCCCGAGCTGACCGGTTCGCTCCTCGCGGGTGTCACCCGTGACTCGCTCCTGTCGGTCGCCCGCGACCTGGGCTACGAGTCCGTCGAGGACCGCGTCTCCATCGACCAGTGGCAGGCCGACTCCGAGAACGGCACGCTCACCGAGGTCTTCGCCTGCGGCACCGCGGCGGTCATCACGCCCGTCGGCACCGTCAAGCGCGCCGGCGCGCAGTGGACCCAGTCGGGCGGCGAGCCCGGCGAGGTCACGCTGAAGCTGCGCGAGGCGCTGCTCGACATCCAGCGCGGCACGAGCGCGGACAAGCACGGCTGGATGCACCAGCTCGGCTAGGGCCTCTCGTCTGGACGAAAGACCCCACAACCGGCTCGCGCTCAGCCTTCACCGCTCGTGACCAGGGCCGCCTCGGACTTCTTGTCCGCGGCGGCCCTGACGCGTACCGAGCGCACCTCACGTGCCGTCAGTGCCAGGTACGCCGCGCCGCCGACCAGGCCCGACAGCAGGAAGCTGCAGTCCACGCCGCCCGTCAGGGAGAGCAGCGGGCCCTCGTACGACGGCAGGGACACCGCGAGCAGGCCGACGAACGCGCCCAGGGCCCAGGAGGCGGCGGCGCGCGGGTTCCAGCCGTTGCGGTACCAGTAGACGCCGCCGCGCGAGCGCCGGTTGAAGACCTGGAGCGCGTCCGCGTCGTAGACGCCGCGGCAGCGGACGAAGCCGATCAGAGTGATCACGGCCCAGGGGGTGCCGATCGCGGTGAGGAGCAGGACGAACGAGGTCATGGCGTCCTGTGCGGCCCACGCGAAGTGGCCGACGAAGACGCAGACCGTGGCGACGCCGGCGACCGTGTAGGTCGCGGCCGTGCGGGAGGCGCGGGGCAGGATCGCGTCCAGGTCGAGGCCCATGGAGTAGAGCATCAGGCCCGCGTTGCCGACCGAGCCCGCGGAGGCGGCGAGCAGCAGCGGGATCAGGTACCAGGTGGGCGAGGCGGAGACGAGCGAGCCCGCGTAGTCGAGGGCGGCGCGGGCCGCGTAAGCGGTGAACGTGCCGAACAGCTGGGGCGTGAGCAGGCCGACGATCAGGCCGAGCCAGGTGGCGCGCAGGACGCTGCGCTGGGAGTGGCGGGCCGGGGACACGTAGCGCGTGTAGTCGCCGAGGAGCGTGATGAAGGCGATGGGGCCCGACAGGCCGGCCGCGACGAGGGAGAGCAGCCAGGTCGGCCAGAACGAGCCGAGGAGGTAGCCGCCCGCGTCCGGCAGCGGCGCCGTCGTGAAGTGCGGGGCGTACGCGGCGACGCCGAGCGCCAGGAGCGCGGTCATGCCCACGGCCAGGACGCGCGAGAGGCGCAGCAGGACGCGGTAGCCGTAGACCGCGCCGATCACGGTGGCGGCGGCCAGGAGCGCGTAGACGATGCCATAGGTGAGGCCCGACTCGGGCACGCCGAACAGGCGGTGCAGGACGCCCGTCATCGCGTCGCCGCCGATCCACACGGTCAGCGCCGTGTAGCCGAGCGACAGGAGCAGGCCGACGACCGAGCCGACGAGCCGGCCGCGGACGCCGAACTGGGCGCCGGACGACGTCGACAGGTTCGTGCCGGTGCGCAGGGAGACCAGGGCGAGCGGGGCGGTGAGCGCGGTGCCCAGGAGCGTGCCCGCGATCACGGAGGTGACGGAGGCCCACCAGCCGAGCCCGAACGACACGGGCAGCCAGCCGAAGACGATCACCCCGAGGCAGAGGTTCGAGCCGAGGAGGATCGAGACGATGTCCCGGGGACCGCTGGTGCGTTCCTCATCGGGGATGGTGTCTACACCGCGCTGTTCTATCGCCATGGGGGGACCCCTGATCTTTGCGTCGTTGCATCGGTCACGTCGGGCACTTTAGAGCAGCGTTCAATGTGACTCATCACAAGCTGGCACGTCAATGTTTCCGAGTTGTGAATCGTATGGTTAGAGTGAAGTTCTAAACCTGTACGGGAGGTGTGGTGGCGTGCGTCTGACCCCCACGGAACGTGATCGGCTGCTGCTGTTCGGGGCCGCCGAGCTGGCCAGGGCCCGGAAGGCCCGGGGCCTGCGGCTCAATGTCCCCGAAGCGACGGCCCTGATCGCGGACACGGTGTGCGAGGCGGCCAGGGACGGCCGGCGGCTCGCCGAGGCCATCGAGGCGGCGCGCTCCGTCCTCGGCCCCGACGATGTGCTCCCCGGCGTCTCCGACGTCGTGACGGAGGTGCACGTCGAGGCCGTCTTCGACGACGGGTCGCGGCTCGCCGTGGTCAGCGACCCGATCGGCTCGTCGCTGGGCGACGAGGCACCGGGCGCGCTGCTCCCGGGCCCCGAGCACAGCGACCCGCCGGCCACGGTGACGCTCACGGCGACCAACACGTCGAGCGTCCCCGTCTCCGTCACCTCCCACTTCCACTTCTTCGAGGCCAACCCGCGGCTCGACTTCGACCGCGCGGCCGCGTACGGCATGCGGCTCGCCGTCCCCGCCGGGTCGTCGGTGCGGTTCGGGCCGGGGGAGAGCGCCGAAGTGGGCCTCGTGCCCATCGGCGGCGCGCGCGTCGCGATCGGCTTCGCCGGGCTCGTCGACGGCCCACTGGACGCGCCGGGCGCCAAGGAGGAGGCCCTGCGCAGGGCAGCCGCCTGCGGATATCTCGGAGTGAAGGGAACGGGCGCATGAGCAGGCCCACCAAGCACAGCGACCACTGCGCGCCGGGCAGCCGGCACATCGACCCGCACGCGTACGCCGCCACGCACGGCCCGCGCGCCGGCGACCGCGTCCGCCTCGGCGACTCGGGCCTGACCGTCCGCGTCGAGTCCGACGCGCAGGCGTACGGCGACGAGTTCCTCGCCGGGTTCGGCAAGACGGCCCGCGACGGACTGCACCTCAAGGCCGCCGCCGTCCGCGAGACCTGCGACGTCGTGATCAGCAACGTCCTCGTGATCGACGCCGTGCAGGGGATCAGGAAGGTCTCCATCGGCATCTGCGAGGGGCGGATCCACGCCATAGGGCGTGCCGGCAACCCGGACACCCTCGACGGGGTCGACGTCGTCGTCGGCACCGGCACGTCCATCGTGTCCGGTGAGGGCCTCATCGCCACCGCGGGCGCCGTCGACACCCACGTACACCTGCTGTCGCCGCGCATCATGGAGGCCTCGCTCGCCTCCGGCGTGACCACGATCATCGGCCAGGAGTTCGGGCCCGTGTGGGGCGTGGGCGTCAACTCGCCCTGGGCGCTGCGCCACGCCTTCAACGCCTTCGACGCCTGGCCCGTCAACATCGGCTTCCTCGGCCGCGGTTCGTCCTCGCACGACGCCCCGCTGATCGAGGCGCTCGCCGAGGGCGGCGCGTCCGGCTTCAAGGTCCACGAGGACATGGGCGCCCACACCCGCGCCCTCGACACCGCGCTGCGCGTCGCCGAGGAGCACGACGTCCAGGTGGCCCTGCACAGCGACGGCCTGAACGAGTGCCTGTCCGTCGAGGACACCCTCAGGGTCCTCGAAGGCCGCACCATCCACGCCTTCCACATCGAGGGCTGCGGCGGCGGGCACGTACCGAACGTGCTGAAGATGGCGGGCGTCCCGAACGTCATCGGGTCGTCCACCAACCCCACGCTGCCCTTCGGCCGCGACGCCGTCGCCGAGCACTACGGCATGATCGTCTCGGTCCACGACCTGAAGACCGACCTGCCGGGCGACGCCGCCATGGCCCGCGACCGGATCCGCGCCGGGACGATGGGCGCCGAGGACGTCCTGCACGACCTGGGCGCCATCGGCATCACGTCGTCGGACGCGCAGGGCATGGGGCGCGCCGGTGAGACCGTGCGCCGCACGTTCGCCATGGCCGGGAAGATGAAGGCCGAGCTGGGCCCGATGGAGGGCGACGGTGAGGGCGACGACAACGCCCGCGTCCTGCGCTACATGGCCAAGCTCACCATCAACCCCGCCATCGCGCACGGCCTCTCCCACGAGGTCGGCTCCATCGAGGCCGGCAAGCTCGCGGACATCGTGCTGTGGCGCCCCGAGTTCTTCGGTGCGAAGCCGCAGCTCGTCCTGAAGTCCGGCTTCCCCGCGTACGGCGTCGTCGGCGACCCGAACGCGGCCACCGACACCTGCGAACCCCTCGTCCTGGGGCCGCAGTTCGGGGCGCACGGCGCGACCGCGGCGGACATCTCCGTCGCCTTCGTCGCCCAGGCCGCCCTCGACCAGGGCAACGACAAGATGCCCACCCGCCGCCGCCGCGTCGCCGTCCGCGGCACCCGCGGCATCGGCCCCGCCGACCTGCGCCTCAACTCGCGCACCGGCTCCATCGACGTCGACCAGGCCACCGGACTCGTCACGCTCGACGGCGACCCGGTCCGCTCGGAACCGGCCGACTCCGTCTCCCTGAACCGTCTCTACTTCCTGTGAGGACCCGCTCATGAGCAGCTTCCACATGCCCCCCGAGTGGGCCCCGCACGAGCGCACCTGGATGGCCTGGCCGAGCCCCAACCCGACCTTCACCAACGACGAGGAGCTGGCCGAGGCGCGCGAGGCCTGGGCGTCCGTCGCCCGCGCCGTGCGCCGCTTCGAGCCGGTGACCGTGATCGTCGCCCCGGGCCAGAGCGACTCGGCCCGCGCGCTCCTCGGCGACGACATCGACCTCGTCGAGCGTGACCTCGACGACGCGTGGATGCGCGACATCGGCCCCACGTTCGTCGTCGGAGACGGCCAACTCGCCGCCGTGGACTGGACGTTCAACGGCTGGGGCGCCCAGGACTGGGCCGTCTGGGAGCACGACGCGAAGATAGCCCGTCACATCGCGGACCTCGCCGGCGTCCCCGTCCACTCCTCCTCCCTCGTCAACGAGGGCGGCGGCATCCACGTCGACGGCGAGGGCACCGTGCTCCTCACCGAGACCGTGCAGCTCGACCCCGACCGCAACCCGGGCCGCACCAAGGCCGAGGTCGAGCAGGAGATCCACGCCAGGATCGGCACCACCAAGGCGATCTGGCTGCCGCGCGGCCTCGCCGGCGACTACGGCGTCTACGGCACCCGCGGTCACGTCGACATCGTCGCCGCGTTCGCCGCGCCCGGCGTCGTCCTGGTCCACTCGCAGCAGGACCCCGCCCACCCCGACCACGAGCTGAGCAAGCGGATCGTCGCCCAGCTCAAGGGCGAGACGGACGCCAAGGGCCGGCCCCTGGAGGTCGTCGAGGTCCCCGCGCCGACCGTCCTCAAGGACGACGAGGGGTGGGTCGACTACTCGTACATCAACCACTACCTGTGCAACGACGGCGTCGTCCTGTGCTCCTTCGACGACCCGAACGACGAGGTCGCGGCCGGGATCTTCCGCCGGCTTTTCCCGGGCAGGACCGTCCGGCTCGTGGACGCCCGTACGATCTTCGCCGGGGGTGGTGGCATCCACTGCATCACCCAGCAGCAACCCGAGATCACGCCCGCACACTGAAAGACCCGCAGGAGTCCCCGTGGCCCAGGTCCGCCGGAAGAACGCCCCTCCGCGCGAAGAGGTCCTCGCCGCGGCCATGGAGATGATCGCCGAGCGCGGCCTGGAGAAGCTCACCATGGCCGCGCTCGGCCGCGAGGTCGGCATGAGCAGCGGCCACCTCCTCTACTACTTCGGTTCGAAGGACGAGCTGCTCCTGCGGACCCTGGAGTGGAGCGAGGGCCGCCTGGGCGCGGAGCGGGCCCGGTTGCTCTCCGGCGGCGGCACCGTCCGCGAGCGTCTCGACGCGTACGTCGACCTGTATGTCCCCGACGCCCAGGGCGACCCGCACTGGACGCTGTGGCTGGAGGTCTGGAACCGCTCGCAGAACGCCGAGGCCGACGGCGACGCGCGCGAGCGGCAGGCCGCGATCGAGCTGGCCTGGCACCGGGACCTCGTCGCGCTGCTCGCCGAGGGCACCTCGCGCGGCGAGCTCCCGCCGCTCGACCCCGACCGGTTCGCGTCCCGGCTGCGGGCGCTGCTCGACGGCTTCTCCATCCATGTCGCGATCGGCCTGCGCGGCACGGACCGGGCCCAGATCCTGTCCCACGTACGGGAGTTCCTGGACGAGGCGCTGGCCCCCGCGGACTCCTGACCGGGGGTCGGGGTCAGACCGGGCGCTTGTGGTTCCTTGTCCGGTCCGGTCCGCAGGAGAGCCCCTGCCGCAGTGTGAAGCGGACGAGTGTCCCCGGGGCAGCCTGGGCCGCCCCGGCAAGGGCGGCCTCCGCGACCACGGCGATCACCGGGTAGCCGCCGGTCGTCGGGTGGTCGTGCAGGAAGACCACCGGGCGGCCGTCGGGCGGCACCTGCACCGCGCCGAGCACCATGCCCTCGCTGGGCAACTCGCCCGACAACTCCCTTGTCAGGCAAGGGCCTTCGGTGCGCAGGCCGATGCGGTTGCTGTGCGCGGACACGCGATACGTGGCGGTCGTGAACGTGTGCAGCGCCTCGGGGGTGAACCAGTCGGCGCGGGGGCCGAGCCGCACGGGCAGGGTCAGTTCGCAGGGCGGGGCCGGCCAGGGCGCTGCGGGCGGCATCGGTGGGCAGGGCGCCGCCTCGCCGACGGGCAGCACCTCGCCGTCGCGCAGGGGAGCGGGACCGAGGCCCGACAGGAGGTCCGTCGAGCGGCTGCCGAGCACGGCCTCGACGGCGATCCCGCCGGCCACGGCCACGTAGGAGCGCACGCCGTGGACCGCCGGCCCCGCGTCGAGGACCGCACCCGCGGGCACCCGCACCGGGGCACCCCATGCGACGGGCCTGGCGTCCAGGGTCACCGCGCAGGGCGCGCCGCCGACGACGACGGTGACCGGCCGGTCGGGCCGCAGCGCGCACCCGGTGAGCGTGGTCTCCAGGACGGCGGCGTCCCCGGCGTTGCCGAGCAGCCGGTTGGCGAGCCGCATCGCGGGTGCGTCGAGGGCGCCGGAGCGGGGAACTCCCAGGTGGGCGTGGCCGGTTCGGCCCGCGTCCTGGATCGTGGTGAGGGCTCCGGCCCGTACCAGGGTGATCTTGGCGGTCATGCGCGGCCTCCATCGGCGACGAACCGCACCTGGGTGCCCGGCGTCAGGAGCGCCGCCGCCTCCCGGGACGGGTCCCACAGCGGCGCCGGGTCCGGCATGGTGCCGATCAGCTGCCAGCCGCCGGGGGTCGCGCGCGGGTACACGGCGGTGTAGGGGCCCGCGAGGGCGAGCGCGCCGGCGGGGACACGGGTGCGCGGGGTCGCGTGGCGCGGTAGGTGCAGCTCGGCGGGCAGGCCCGTGAGATAGCCGAAGCCGGGGGCGAAGCCGCAGAACGCGACGCGGTACGTGTGGGCGGAGTGGCGGGCGGCGACCTCGTCCTCGGGGACGCCCCAGCGGGCCGCCACCCCGGCGAGGTCCGGGCCGTCGTAGACCACCGGGATCTCGACGACGGCCCCCTCCTCGGGAGCGTGCAACGGGATGTCCCAGGACATGAGTCGACGGGCCAGGAGCTCGGGGTCGCCCACCCCGTCGAGCAGGACCGTGCACGCGCCGGGCACGATCTCGGCGACGGGCGGCAGGGTCCCGGCGGCGCGGCGACGGAGCAACTCGGCGTGGAGCGCACCGGCGCGGCCGGCGTCCGGCAGCTCCACGAGCAGCGCGTGCCGCCCGGCGGGCCGCACCACCATCGAGGGCGACGAGGCCGTCATGCGAACGCCCCGACCTTGACGCCGGCCTCCTCGAGCGCGTGGCGCACCCGGACCGCGAGCCGGGCCGCGCCCGGGGTGTCGCCGTGCAGGCACAGGGAGCGGGCGGCGACCGTGACGCGCGTACCGTCCACCGTGTCCACGGCGCGCTCGACGGCGAACGCCACGGAGCGGCGCACCACCGCGTCCTCGTCGCAGACCACGGCGTCCGGCTCGCTCCGGGGTACCAGCGTGCCCCGGGGGGTGTAGGCGCGGTCGGCGAAGGCCTCCGGCACCGGCGTGAGACCGGCGTCCGCCGCGGCGGCGAGCAGCCGGGAGCCGGGCAGTCCGAGCATGGGCAGCGAACCGCCCGCGAGCCGGACCCCCGCCACCACGGCGCCCGCCTGCTCCGCGTCATGGACGGTCCGGTTGTAGAGCGCGCCGTGCGGCTTCACATACGCCACCTCGGCCCCGGCCGCCTCGGCGAACACCCTCAGCGCGCCGATCTGGTAGGCCACTTCGGCCGCCAGCTCGTCCGCGGGCACATCCATCGCCCGCCGCCCGAAGCCGGCCAGGTCGCGGTACGACACCTGTGCCCCGATGCGTACGCCGCGCGCGGCCGCGAGGTCGCAGACGCGGCGCATCACCGAGGGGTCGCCCGCGTGGAATCCACAGGCGACGTTGGCGCTGGTCACCACGGAGAGCAGGGCCTCGTCGTCGGTGAGGGTCCAGCGGCTGAAGCCTTCGCCGAGGTCGGCGTTGAGGTCGATGAGGTCCTGGATCACGTTCGTAACGTAGGGGATTGTTGAACGATTCGACAAGAGGTTGATTTGGTCACGGACATCTCAGACCCCTTGTTCGATCGTTGAACAATCCCTTACGGTCCGTGGACCCCCCGTGGAACCGGACGCACCTGATCCGGTCCGTGCCCCCTCATGCTCTGAAGAAGGCCGCCGCATGATCGTTCTTCTCGGTGTGCTCGTGGTGATCCTCGGATTTGTCACGCGCCGCAACCCCGTCCTAGTGGTCGGTGTCGCCGGAATCGTCACCGGACTGCTCGGCAAACTCGACCCGCAGGAAGTCCTCGCGGCGTTCGGCAAGTCCTTCGCCGACAGCCGCTCGGTCACCGTCTTCGCCATCGTCCTGCCGGTGATCGGGCTGCTCGAGCGATACGGCCTGCGCGAGCAGGCCCGCACCCTCATCGGCCGCCTCGGCAAGCTCAGCGCCGGCCGCTTTCTCGCCGTGTACCTGCTGATCCGCCAGGTCACCGCGGCCTTCGGGCTCAACAGCATCGGCGGCCCCGCGCAGACCGTGCGCCCGCTCGTCGCGCCCATGGCCGAGGCCGCCGCCGAACGCACCACCGGCGGCCCGCTCCCCGACCGGCTGCGCGAGAAGGTCCGCTCGTACGCCGCCTCGTCCGACACCGTCGGTGTCTTCTTCGGCGAGGACTGCTTCATCGCGATCGGCTCGATCCTGCTGATCACCGGGTTCGTGAACTCGACGTACCACCAGCAGCTCGAACCCACCGAGCTGGCGCTGTGGGCCATCCCGCTCGCGGTCTGCGCCCTGATCATCCACGGCGCCAGGCTCCTGCTCCTGGACCGGAAACTGGAGCGCGAGATGGCCCTCCACGCCGCCGAGAACGATCTGCCGCTGCCGCACCAGGCCACGGCGTCCCGCACGCGCAACGGGTCCGAGGAGGCCGGCAAGTGATCAAGGTCGAGTGGCTCTACTGGCTCATCGGACTCATCTTCGTCGTCATGGCCGTGCAGATGGCGGCCGACCGCACCAACCCCAAGCGGTGGACGTCCGCCGCGTTCTGGGGACTGCTCGGGCTCACCTTCCCCTACGGCACCGGCGTCGTGAACGCCGAACTGAACGCGGCGGCGCCGGGCTCGGCGAGCTGGACCCTGCCCGCCGAACCCCTCGGCGTCGCCGTCCTCGCCCTCATCGTGCTGGCCGGATTCAACTTCATCGGCAAGGGTGTCCCGGTCACCACCACCGACGAGCAGCGCCAGGCCTCCGCGGCCCGGCTCGGCAGCAAGCTCTTCATCCCCGCCCTGACGATCCCGCTCGTCGCCATCGTCTGCGCGTCCTTCCTCGACGAGTCCGGCCTGTTCGAGACGGGGAAGGCCACCCTCATCGGCCTGGGTCTCGGCTGCATCGTCGCGCTCGCGGTCGGCATGTTCGTCACCGGCGAGAAGAGGATCTCCGTTCCGATCCACTCGGGCCGCTCCATGCTGGAGGCCATGGGTTCGGCCCTGCTGCTTCCGCAGCTCCTGGCGGTGCTCGGCTCGATCTTCGCGGTCGCAGGCGTCGGCACCCAGGTCGGCACGGTGGTGGACGGCGTCCTGCCCGGCAACTCCAAGTACCTCGCCGTGATCGCGTACTGCGTCGGCATGTTCCTGTTCACCGTGATCATGGGCAATGCCTTCGCCGCGTTCCCCGTGATGACGGCCGCGATCGGCTGGCCCGTCCTCATCCAGCAAATGCACGGCAACGAGGCGGCCGTCCTCGCGATCGGCATGCTGGCGGGCTTCAGCGGCACGCTCTGTACGCCGATGGCCGCCAACTTCAACATCGTCCCGGCGTCGCTCCTCGAACTGAAGGACCAGTACGGCCCGATCAAGGCACAGCTGCCGACGGGGCTCGCGCTGCTCGTCTGCAACATCGTGATCATGGCCCTGTTCGCCTTCTAGGGACTGGTCCCCGCCCAGGAACCGGCTCCGTCCGGGAACTGTTTCCCGTCCAGGAACGTGCGCTGTCCCAGAAAGGTCGACACAGATGACCCGCGTCCTCATCACCGGCTTCGAGCCGTTCGGCGGCGAGAGCGTGAACCCGTCCTGGCAGGCGGCCTCCCTGGTCGCCGCCGAGCCGCCCGCAGGCCTCACCGTCACCGCGGTTCAACTCCCCTGCGCCTTCGGTGAGTCCGTGGCCGCCCTGCGCCGAGCCGTCCGCGAGAGCGGACCGGACCTGGTCGTGTGCGTCGGCCAGGCGGGCGGCCGTGCGGGTGTCACCGTCGAGCGGGTCGCGGTCAACGTCGACGACGCCCGCATCCCCGACAACGCGGGCGCGGCGCCGGTCGACGAGCCGGTCGTCCCGGGCGGGCCCACCGCGTACCTCTCCACGCTGCCTATCAAGGCGTGCGTGGCCGCGATGAGGGAGGCCGGGGTGCCCGCCGCCGTCTCCAACACGGCGGGCACGTTCGTCTGCAACCACGTGGCGTACGGCCTCGCCCACCTCATCGCGACCGAACTCCCCGGTGTGCGGGGCGGGTTCGTCCATGTGCCGTGGGCGCCGGAGCAAGTCCCCGACGGCACCGCCGCCGCGCTGCCCGCCGCGACAGTGGCCCACGGTCTGCGGGCGCTGCTGCTCGCCGCGGCGGCCACGACACAGGACCTGCGGGTGACGGAGGGGGCCACGCACTGAGCGTGCGGCCGTGAGTCGTCCGTGCCCGAGCGCGCAGTTCCCCACGCCCCCGACGGGGCGCCCCGCAGCCGAAACCCACCTACGAGGAGCTCTCCCCATGACCATCCAGGCCGCGGAATTCGCCCGCCTCGCCACGGGCAACGTCACCCGTGAATACCCCAACTTCCCCGCCCACCTGGTCGCTTCGGCCGACGAAGAGACCCGACCGAGCACCCTGCACCCCGCCTTCTACGGTGCCTACGACTGGCATTCGTCCGTCCACATGCACTGGCTGCTCGTCCGGCTCCTGAGGCGGCGCCTGCCCGACCCCGCCCAGGTTGCCGAGGTCACCGGCGTACTCGACCGGCACCTCACCCCCGCCAACCTCGCCACGGAAGCCGCCTACCTGCAGAACCGGCCCACCTTCGAGCGCCCCTACGGCTGGGCCTGGCTGATCGCGCTCGCCGCCGAGTGCCGTGCCCTCGGCGGCCCGGACGGCGACCGCTGGGCGGACGCGCTCGCCCCCGCCGTCACCGCCGTCGACCTGCTGCTGAGCGAATGGCTGCCCAAGGCCACGTATCCCGTACGCCACGGCAACCACCCCAACAGCGCCTTCGCGCTGGGCCTCGTCCTGGACGCGGGCGAGCGCGCGGGGTTGCCCGCGGCCACCGTCGAGGCCGTACGGGACCGGCTGCGCTCCTGGTTCGCCGGCGATCACGACGCGCCCGCCCACTGGGAGCCGTCGGGGCAGGACTTCCTCTCCCCGGCGCTCACCGAGGCCGACGCGATGCGGCGGGTGCTGACGGGGCCGGAGTTCGAGCCCTGGCTGGACCGGTTCCTGCCCGCGCTGCGCGCCGGCGCGCCCTGCTCCCTCCTGGAGGTCCCGATCGTCTCCGACCATGCCGACCCGCAGATCGGTCACCTGCTGGGCCTCGCCCTCAGCAGGGCGGCCACCCTGCGCGGCATCGCGGGGGCGCTCCCGGACGGGCCGGTCCGCACGCGTCTCACGGAGGCGGCGGACGCCCACCTGAAGGCCGGGCTGCCCGCCGTGGAGCGTGGCGACTTCACCACCGACCACTGGCTGGCCACCTTTGCCACGCTCGCCCTTGAGGCGTGACCACAAAGAACACAAGTACGCATGATCGTTGTGCGTTACACCCTTGTCATGGAGTGAAGCGTTCCGGCACCGTGGCCGCCCATGGGACGAGAGCAATGGAAGAAGATCCTGGTCGGGTCGGCCGGGAACATGGTCGAGTGGTTCGACTGGTTCGTGTACGCGAGCTTCGCCACGTACTTCGCGGGAGTCTTCTTCCCCGACGGGAACCCCACGGCACAGCTGATGAACACGGCCGGCATCTTCGCCGTCGGCTTCTTCATGCGGCCCGTGGGCGGCTGGCTGCTGGGCAGGGTGGGGGATCGCAAGGGCCGTAAAGCGGCGCTCACCCTGACCGTCACGCTGATGTCGGCGTCCGCCGTCCTCATCGCGATCGCGCCCACCTACGGGGTCGCCGGGTACGGCGGCGCCGTCGTCCTGCTCATCGCCCGCCTCCTGCAGGGCCTCTCGGTCGGCGGCGAGTACGCGGCCAGCGCCACCTACCTCACCGAGGCGTCAGACCCGAGCCGCCGCGGCTTCGCGTCCAGCTTCCAGTACGTCTCCATGACCGCGGGTCAGATCGTGGGCCTCGGCCTCCAGATCGTCCTCCAGCGCACGCTGTCCGACGACGCGCTGCACAGCTGGGGCTGGCGCATCCCCTTCGTCATCGGCGCGCTGGGCGCCGCGATCATCTTCTATCTGCGGCGCAACATGCTGGAGACCGACGTCTACGAGGAGTCCGCCGACGACGCGGGCGCCGACCGCAAGGGCACCCTGACGGCGCTGTGGGCGCACCGGCGCGAGGCGTTCCTCGTGATGGCCCTGACGATGGGCGGCACCGTCGCGTACTACACGTACACGACGTACCTCACCAAGTACCTGTCGAACTCCGCCGGCCTGAGCAAGCAGACCGCGACGCTCGTCTCGTTCTGCGCGCTGATCGTCTTCGCCTGCATCCAGCCGCTCGCGGGCCGCCTCTCGGACCGGATCGGCCGCCGCCCGCTCCTGATCACCTTCGCGGTCGGCTCCACCTTCCTGACCGTGCCGATCATGACGATGCTCAAGCACGCGGGCTCCTTCTGGCCGGCCCTCGGCCTCGCCCTGCTCGCCCTCGTCGTCGTCACCGGCTACACGTCGATCAACGCGTGCGTGAAGGCCGAGCTGTTCCCGACCGGCATCCGCGCCCTCGGCGTCGCCCTCCCGTACGCCATCGCCAACGCGCTCTTCGGCGGCACGGCGGAGTACGTGGCCCTGTGGTTCAAGGACGCGGGCGTGGAATCGGGCTTCTACTGGTACGTCGCCGGGTGCGCGGCCGTGTCGCTGATCGTCTACCTGACGATGCGCGAGACGAGGGACATCGACCTGAACCGGGTCGTCGCGCCCGAGACCGAACGGCGCACGGCCGAAGCGGTCTGAGCCCATATCGTGAGACCACGGTCCGGGCCACGCCCGGGCTGTGGCACACTGCCGATGTGCTCTCGTTCGCCATGATTATTGGCAGCAGGCGCGCCGGTCCGCAGTGACCGCCACGTACGACCACGTACGGGCGGACATCGTCGTCTCGACCCGCGCGCAGACCTCTCGCACCCGCGAGGGGTTTTTTCGTTTCCTGGCCCACCTCAAGCCAGGACCGGAGCGCGAGGGATCATAGGGGGACGGTGGAGCCGGTCATTCCGGTAGACCGAGATCCGACACAGGAGCCAGATCAGCATGACGGACGCAACCGACGACCATTACCCCGCTTCCCGCGTCGACGACGACTTCCACGTCTTCGACACCACGCTGCGCGACGGCGCGCAGCGTGAGGGCATCAATCTGACCGTCGCGGACAAGCTGACCATCGCCCGGCACCTGGACGACTTCGGCGTGGGTTTCATCGAGGGCGGCTGGCCCGGCGCCAACCCCCGCGACACCGAGTTCTTCGCGCGCGCCCGCCAGGAGATCGACTTCAAGCACGCGGAGCTCGTCGCGTTCGGCGCCACCCGCCGCGCCGGCGCCAAGGCCTCCGAGGACCCGCAGGTCAAGGCGCTCGTGGAGTCCGGCGCCCCGGTCGTGACGCTGGTCGCCAAGTCGCACGACCGCCATGTCGAACTGGCCCTGCGCACCACTCTCGAGGAGAACCTGGAGATGGTCCGCGACACCGTCTCCTACCTGCGCGAGCAGGGCCGCCGCGTCTTCGTCGACTGCGAGCACTTCTTCGACGGCTACCGCGCCAACCCCACGTACGCCAAGGCCGTCGTCACGGCCGCGCACGAGGCGGGCGCCGACGTGGTCGTCCTGTGCGACACGAACGGCGGCATGCTGCCCGCCCAGGTCCAGGCGATCACCGCCACGGTCCTCGCCGACACGGGGGCCCGCCTCGGCATCCACGCCCAGGACGACACCGGCTGCGCCGTCGCCAACACCCTCGCCGCCGTCGACGCGGGCGCGACCCATGTGCAGTGCACGGCCAACGGCTACGGCGAGCGCGTCGGCAACTCCAACCTCTTCCCGGTCGTCGCCGCCCTGGAACTGAAGTACGGCAAGACGGTCCTCCCCGAGGGCGCCCTGCGCGAGATGACCCGCATCTCCCACGCCATCGCCGAGGTCGTCAACCTCACGCCCTCCACGCATCAGCCGTACGTGGGTGTTTCCGCGTTCGCCCACAAGGCGGGTCTGCACGCCTCGGCGATCAAGGTCGACCCGGACCTCTACCAGCACATCGACCCGGACCTGGTCGGCAACCGCATCCGCATGCTCGTGTCCGACATGGCGGGCCGCGCGTCCATCGAGCTCAAGGGCAAGGAGCTCGGCGTCGACATCTCCGACGACCGCGAGCTCGTCGGCCGCGTCGTCGAGCGGGTCAAGGAGCGCGAGCTCAAGGGCTACACGTACGAGGCGGCCGACGCCTCCTTCGAACTCCTCCTGCGCGAGGAGGCCGAGGGCCGCGCCCGGCGCTACTTCCGCGTCGAGTCGTGGCGGGCCATCGTCGAGGACCGCCCCGACGGGAGCCACGCCAACGAGGCGACCGTGAAGCTGTGGGCCAAGGGTGAGCGCATCGTCGCCACGGCCGAGGGCAACGGCCCGGTCAATGCCCTCGACCGCGCGCTGCGCGTCGGCCTGGAGCGGATCTATCCGCAGCTCGCCAAGCTGGAGCTCGTCGACTACAAGGTCCGCATCCTGGAGGGCAAGCACGGCACGTCCTCCACGACCCGCGTCCTGATCTCCACGAGCGACGGCGCGGGCGAGTGGTCCACCGTCGGCGTCGCCGAGAACGTCATCGCCGCGTCGTGGGGCGCCCTGGAGGACGCCTACACGTACGGACTTCTGCGGGCCGGGGTCGAGCCGGTCGAGTAGGCAGCGCAGGTGCGGACGCCGGAGGGGCTGTGGTCGGCCCCTCCGGCTCTCTGTCGCCTCGGCCGCCGGTTCGCTACCAGGTGAAGGTCGCCGAGGTCTTCGCGGGCAGCGAGTAAGTGGCGTGCTGCCCGCCCCAGTTGACAGTCACCGTCTTCGCGGACGTGCCGCCGTTGTACGCGATGAGCGCCTTCGAGCCGTCCGGGTTGCGCCAGGCTACGTTCGGCACGGCCGAGCTGCCGGTCGACGCGATGCGCTGGGCGCCCGGCCGGACGAACTTCGTCAGATGGCCCATCGTGTAGTACTCGACGGTGTAGTCGACCTGCCCGCTGCGCCCGTCACCGTTGTGCACGGTCACGAGCCCCGTGCAGGTGCCGCAGCCGCCGTTGTGCGGGCCCATGTCCTGGTCCACGGCGAGCGACCACTTGGTCACCGACTTCGCCCAGTTGCGGGTGTAGTCCACGATGTTGAGCATGTCCTCGCGCTGCTGGTCGGCGATCCACGTGCCGCCCGAGTGCTCGGTCCCGAAGGCGTCGAGCTGCGGGTAGCGGTCGTGGATCGTGCTCTGCTCAGCGACGTCGCCGCCGTAGCCGTGCCACGCGATCCCGCCGAAGTTCGGGTGCGCGCGCACCGCCGCGTCGTCCACGGTCTGCGCCGCGTAGCCGTCGTAGGTGTCCCAGTTCCAGTCGTGCGCGAGGACCTTGGTGGTCAGGCCGGCGGCCGCCAGCTTCGGCAGCAGCTCGCTCTTGGTGAAGTAGGCGAGCCCCGAGGCGTTCCAGCTCATCGAGGGGTAACCACCGCAGCACGTCGGCTCGTTCTGCGCGCTGACGTAGTCGACCGGGACGCCCTGGTCCCGGTACGCCTGGAGGTACTTCACGAAGTACGAGGCGTAGGTGCCGTAGTCCTCTGCTTTCAGCCAGCCGCCGTTGAGCTGTCCGCTGTCCTTCATCCAGGCGGGCGCGGTCCACGGTGAGGCCATCACGGTGACCTTCGGGTTGAGCCGGCGGGCCTGTTTCGTGAGGGGCAGGACGTCCGCGAGGTCGTGGGCGACGGAGAACTCGGAGAGGTCGGGATCGGTCTGCCCGGCGGGCACGTCGTCGAACGTGTAGCCGTAACGGGCCAGGTCGGAGCCGCCCATCGGGTTGCGCAGGAACGAGAGGCCGATGCCGTCGGTGGGGGAGAACAGCTTGCGCATCGTGGCGTCGCGCGTGGCCGGCGACAGGGCGCCGCTGCTGTTCATCAGCCAGGCCGCGGTGTCCGTGAACGAGGCGCCGCCGCCGGTGAAGGTCTGGTAGCGGGTGTTCTCGTCGACGGTGATGTTCTCGCCACCGCCGCCCGTGCCGGACTGGAAGGCGAACGGGGCCTGCTGTTCGAGACCGCGGACGACATGGCGTCCGCCGGCGTCGTCCGTCGTGGTCAGCCAGGCCGTGACCGGCTCGCCCGCGGCCTGCGCGGGGGAGGCCACGAGCCCGGTCAGGCCCGCGGTCGTGAGCAGCCCTGCGGCGAGCAGCCGGGCCGCCCGGCGCGGGCCCGAACGGAGTCGTCTGGGGGTTCTCATGGTGCGCCGCCCTTCTGTGGGGGTGAGGAGATGGGGCGTGCGAGGCGTGAGTAAATGACGGCTGCGAACGGGAGTCAAGGGGGCGTGCGTTCAGAAAATGAATACTCAACTGCCCTGGCAAGCCAAGGCAATTGGCTGTGCACCGGTTCTGACGTGAAGTCTTGACGGGTTCACGGGACGCCAGTTAACTCACGGCGTGAGTTAAGTCATGAGCTTCACCAGGGACGCCCGTCACCCCCAGAGGTTGAGGCGCGTACCCGAACCGGCCGAAGGGAAGTCCATGCGAAGAACCGCCCTGCTCGTCTCCGCAGCCCTGCTCACGGGGCTGCTCCCGCTCGCGTCGGCAGGCGCGGCGACCGGCGCCGAGGAACCGCCGCCGGTGCCCGTCGACCGCTTCGAGGGCGAGGTCCCCTTCGCGTCCCAGCCCGCGGAGGGCATCTTCACCTGGGGCGGCGACAGCGACGACCCGCCCAAGCTGGAGCTCGCGGCGCGCGACGACGCCCCCGAGGGCGACAAGGTCCTCTCCGGGACGTACGACATCAGCGGCTACGGCGGCTTCACCCACGACTTCGCCGCGAACGAGCCCGGCCACGACTGGTCCGCGCACAAGGGCATCCGCTTCTGGTGGGACGGGAAGAACTCCGGCAAGCGGGTCAACTTCGAGATCAAGGACGGCGGTGCGAACGGCGAGGCGTCCGAGCTGTGGACGACCTCGTTCACCGACGAGTGGACCGGCTGGCACCAGGTCGAGATCCCCTTCACCGACTTCGCCTACCGCACCGACTACCAGCCCGTCGGCGGCATCGACCAGAACCTCGGCCTCACCGAGATGTGGGGCTACGCGCTCACCCTGCCCACCGGCACGCCCGGCACCTTCGCCATGGACGGAGTGGAGCTGTACGGCAAGGCCGACCCCGCCCTGACCACGAAGGTACTGACGGGCGCCTCCGTGTACCCGGTGAAGGAGGGCGGCACGGCCGGCGTGCGGATCTCCGTCGCCACCACCGGCTCCGCCCCGCTCGCCGAGCCGGTCACGGTCGCGTACGAGAGCGCGGGCGGCAGCGCCGGCGCGGGCACGGACTACACCCCGGTCAAGGGCGAGTTCACCTTCCCGGCCGGCACCGCTTCGGGCGCCACGCACACCGTGTCCGTACCGACCCTCACGGACAAGGCGGCCGAGGCCGCCGAGACGATCCCCCTGAAGCTGACGGTCACCGGCGCCAAGGCGCCCGCCGAGACCCCGCAGGTGGTGATCGACGCCCACGGCCTGCCCTACCTCGACGCCAGGCTCCCGGTGAAGCGGCGCGTCGCCGACCTGCTCTCCCGGATGTCCCTGGAGGAGAAGGCCGGCCAGATGACGCAGGCCGAGCGCAACGCGGTCGGCACGGGCGGCGACATCGCCGCCTACGACCTCGGCTCGCTGCTCTCCGGCGGCGGCTCGACGCCGACGCCGAACACGGCCGCGGCCTGGGCGAAGATGATCGACGGCTTCCAGCTCAGGGCGCAGGCGACGCGGTTCCAGATCCCGCTGATCTACGGCGTGGACGCGGTGCACGGCCACAACAACCTCGTCGGCGCCACGGTCCTGCCGCACAACATCGGCATCGGCGCGACCCGCGACCCCGGGACGGCCGAGAAGGCGGGCGCGGTCACGGCCGCCGAGGTCCGCGCCACCGGCATCCCCTGGGACTTCGCGCCCTGTCTGTGCGTCACCCGCGACGAACGCTGGGGCAGGTCGTACGAGTCCTTCGGCGAGGACCCCGCCCTCGTGAAGCAGATGGAGACGGTCGTCCAGGGGCTCCAAGGGGCACGCGACGGCAAGGACCTCGACCGGGACGACAAGGTCCTCGCCACCGCCAAGCACTTCGTGGGCGACGGCGGCACCGCGTACGGCTCGTCGACCACCGGCTCGTACACCATCGACCAGGGCGTCACCAAGGTCACGCGGCAGGAGCTGGAGGCGGTGCACCTCGCGCCGTTCCAGGAGGCCGTGGACCGCGGGATCGGCACGGTCATGCCCTCGTACTCGTCGCTCGACATCATCGGTGACGACGAGGGCCCGGTGAAGATGCACGCCGACGCCGCCATGATCAACGGAGTCCTGAAGGACCGCATGGGCTTCGACGGCTTCGTCATCAGCGACTGGCAGGCCATCGACCAGCTCCCCGGCGACTACGCGTCCGACGTCCGTACGTCGGTCAACGCGGGCCTCGACATGATCATGGTCCCGACCGCGTACAAGGACTTCCGGACGACCCTGGTCGACGAGGTGAAGGCGGGCCGGATCAGCGAGCCGCGGATCGACGACGCCGTCTCGCGCATCCTGACCCAGAAGTTCAAGCTGGGCCTCTTCGAGAAGCCGTACGCCGACACGAGCGGGGCCGCCGCCATCGGCTCGGCCGGACACCGCGCCGTCGCCCGCACCGCCGCCGCCGAATCCCAGGTCCTCCTGAAGAACGCGGGCGGCGTGCTCCCCCTCAAGAAGAGCCAGAAGGTGTACGTCGCCGGGTCCAACGCCGATGACATCGGCAACCAGACCGGCGGCTGGACCGTCACCTGGCAGGGCTCGTCCGGAAAGATCACCGACGGCACGACGGTCCTCGAGGGCATGAAGAAGGCCGCGCCCGGGGCCACCATCTCCTACTCCAAGGACGCCTCCGCCCCCACGGACGGCTATGACGTGGGCATCGTCGTGGTCGGCGAGACCCCGTACGCGGAAGGGATCGGCGATGTCGGCAACGGCAACGACCTGGAGCTCACGCCCGCCGACCAGGCCGCCGTGGACAAGGTGTGCGGCGCCATGAAGTGCGCGGTGCTCATCGTCTCCGGCCGCCCGCAGCTCATCGGCGACCGGCTCGGTGACATCGACGCGCTCGTCGCGTCCTGGCTGCCCGGCACGGAGGGCGACGGCGTCGCGGACGTCCTGTACGGGGCGAAGCCCTTCACCGGGCAGCTCCCCGTGACCTGGCCGAAGTCGCAGGCCCAGCTGCCGATCAACGTCGGGGACATGGCGTACGACCCGCAGTTCCCCTTCGGCTGGGGCCTGACGACGCTGCGTACCCCGCCGGGCGGCGGCACGCTCACCCTCAAGGCCCTCGCCCTCGCGGCCGCCGCGGCGCAGAAGGCCGGGTCGGCGGAGGCCGGCCGCGCGGTGGTGGGCAAGGCGCGGCTGCTCGTCCAGCAGAAGGTGGGGCAGGACATCACGCCGGCGGTGGCCAAGCCGTTCGCCGACGCGGACCACCTGCTCCTGTCCGGGCGCTACGCGGACGCGGTCGCGAAGCTGACCGAGGCGTACCGCGCCGCGTGAGACGGCGCGGGGAGGGGCCCACCGCGGAGCCGGTGGGCCCCTCCTTGCGGTACATACGGCATACGGGTCCCTCCTGGGTTAGCGTCGAGGTATGAGGCCCACCCGTCGGGCATCGCGCCTGATATCCGTCCTGTCCGGTTCACTTCTCGCCCTGGGGGCCATGACGGCGGTGACGCCGGGGGCCCAGGCGGCCCAGGCGGCTGCCTCCGACGTCTCGACGGTGGCCGACGCCCTGAAGAAGAGCCCCGTGTACGTCGACCCGGCCGCCTCCGCGCAGCTGTCCGCCGGGGACACCGACGCCCTCACCAAGAAGATCAAGGACGCGGACAAGCCCGTCATGGTGGCGGTGCTGCCCGCGGACTTCCCCACCAAGGACCTCTTCACCGACCTGCGCACCAAGACCGGCATCACCGGCGTCTACGCGGTGCGCCTCGGCCAGAAGTTCGATGCCAGGGCCGACAGCCGGGTGATGTCCCAGGACGCGGTCAGAAACCTGACGACCAGCGTCCAGGGCGAGAACGTCACCCGCCAGCTCAACGACTTCGTCGACACGGCCGTCCGTAACGCGCGCGGCTCGGCGCCCTCCGCGTGGGGCGCGGGCGGCGGTGGCGGCGGCGCCCCGGTCGGCGCCCTGATCGGCATCGGCGCGGTCGTCGTCGCGGGCGGCGGCGCAGCGTACGCCGTGTCCCGCAGGCGGCGCCGGCAGCGGGAGGACGAGCAGCGGGCCGCCCTGGAGCAGCTCCGCGTGGTCGTCGACGAGGACATCACGGCGTTCGGCGAGGAGCTGGACCGCCTCGACTTCCACCCCGCCGAGCCCGGCGCCGACGACACGATGCGCGCCGACTACGAGCGGGCGCTCGACTCGTACGAGAAGGCGAAACAGTTCATGACCGCCGCCCAGCGCCCCGAGGAGGTGCGCGGGGTGACGCAGGCCCTGGACGACGGGCGGTTCTCGCTGGCCATGCTCGCCGCGCGCCGCGAGGGCCGGCCGCTGCCCGAGCGCCGGGTGCCCTGCTTCTTCGACCCGCGGCACGGGCCCTCCGTGACGGACGCGCTGTGGTCGCCCCCGTCCGGCGCCGAGCGCGAGGTCCCCGTCTGCGCGGCCGACGCGACCCGCCTCAAGGACGGTGCCGACCCCATGGTCCGCACGGTCGACACGGGTTACGGCGAGCGGCGCCCCTACTACGACGCGGGACCGGCCTACGGCCCGTGGGCGGGCGGCTACTTCGGCGGCGGCATCCTGCCCGGACTCCTCCTCGGCACGTTGCTCGGCTCGATGATGTCGAGCCCCGCCTACGCCGCCGACTACGGCTCGGGATACGGAGACTTCGGCGCGGGAGCCGGATATGACGGCGGGGACTACTCGGGGGCGGACTTCGACTCGAACGACTTCGGGGACTTCGGAGGCGGCGGGGACTTCGGCGGCGGAGGCGACTTCGGGGGAGGCGGGGACTTCGGCGGCGGGTTCTGAGCGCTGCGGGTCCTGAGCGCCGGGTCCGAGAACGGGGAGGCGCGACGGCCGGAGACCCGGCTAGTCTGACCGCACTCTTACCAACCGCTTCCCCAGAAGTACGCCGCAGACGGGAAGCAAGCCGGCACGTACACACCGTGCGCGGTCCCGGAGGGGCGGCAGCGATATTCCACATGCCCCCTTCCGAAGGAGTTCCACCCCATGCGTACCGCGCGCACCCCGCGTATCGGCCTCGGCCTGCCCGTCGACGACCCCGCCGTCCTGCTCGACTGGGCCCGTCGCGCCGACGCGACCCCCTTCTCCACGCTCGGCCTCCTCGACCGGCTCGTGTACGACAACCCCGAGCCCCTGATCACCCTCGCCGCACTCGCCGGAGCCACCTCCCGCGTCCGCGTCCAGACCGAGGTCCTGCTGGCCCCGCACCACGGCACCGCCCTGCTCGCCAAGCAGACCGCGACGCTCGACCGGATGTCCGGCGGCCGCTTCACGCTCGGCATCGGCGTCGGCGGCCGCGCAGACGACTGCCGTGCCGCGGGCATCGACATCCGCCGCCGCGGCCGCCGCCTCGACGAGCAGATGGAGACCCTGCGCCGCATCTGGGCGGGCCACCCTTACGACGACGCCGAGGGTGTCGGCCCGGTCGGCCCGGCCCCCGTCACCCCCGGCGGCCCCGAGGTCCTGTTCGGGGGCTTCGCACCGGCGGCCCTCGCCCGCGTGGCCCGCTTCGGCGACGGCTTCCTCGGCGCCGCTCTGCCTCCGCAGTGGATGGACCCGATGTTCCGCGACGTGGAGCGGCTGTGGGACGAGCACGGCCGCCCCGGCCGCCCGCGCCTGGTCGCCCAGGTCAATGTGGCGCTCGGCCCGGACGACCTGATCGCCCGCGCCCGCGACGCGATCACCGCGTACTACGGCTTCGAACCGCGCGCCGCGGGATCCGCCGAGCGGATGCTCGCCACGCCCGCGCAGATCCGCGAGGCCGTCGCCGGCTTCACGGACATCGGCGCGGACGAGGTGATGCTCTACTGCTGGGGCACCGACCCCGACCAGGTCGACCGCCTGGCCGACGCGTTGTTCTGACGCCGCTGTCGCGCCTCACCGGTGCTCGCGCCGCGCCTCCTCGTACTCCCGCGCGGTCGGCTTCGGCACCTGCGCGCCCTCTCCTTGGAGGGCGCGCGAGAGGCGCACCCGTAGCCGCTCGGCCCGGGGTGTGCGCCGCTGCACGCCGTTCACGTCGGTCTCCGGCCCGCTCTCCAGGGCCGGGGGCTGCTCGTGCGCGGTCAGGGTGTGCAGCTCGGCCTGGGTGAGCGGCTCGTGGATCTCGACGTACTCGCCGTGCGGAAGGCGCTTGATACGGCCCGACTCCCGTCCGTGCAGCACCAGTTCGCGGTCCCGGCGCTGGAGCCCGAGGCAGATCCGCCGCGTGACGACGAAGGTGATCACCGGGCCCACGACGAGCGCGACGCGCACGAACCAGGTGACCGCGTTCAGCGACACATGGAAGCGCGTGGCCCAGATGTCGTTGCCGCCGCCCACCAGGGCCACGAGGAAGAACGTCAGCCAGGCCACCCCGAGTCCTGTGCGCACCGGCCGGTTGCGCGGCCGGTCCAGGAGGTGGTGCTCGCGCCGGTCGCCCGTGACCCAGGCCTCCAGAAACGGATACACGCCGATCACGACGAGCACCGCGGGGAAGACGACCAGCGGGACGAGCACACCGAGGGCCAGCGTGTGTCCCCACAGCGTGATCTCCCAGCCCGGCATCACCCGCAGCAGCCCCTCCGCGAACCCCAGGTACCAGTCGGGCTGCGCCCCCGTGGACACCTGGTCGACGCGGTAAGGCCCGTAGTTCCAGACAGGGTTGACGGACGCGACGGCCGCGAGGAACGCGACGACGCCGAACACCAGGAAGAAGAAGCCGCCGGCCTTGGCGAGGTAGACGGGGAAGAAGGGTGCCCCCACGACATTGCGCTCGGTCTTTCCCGGCCCCGGGAACTGGGTGTGCTTGTGATGGACGACCAGGATCAGATGGGTCACCACGAGCGCCGCCATGATGCCGGGGAACAGCAGCACGTGCACCGAGTAGAACCGCCCCACGATGTCGTGCCCGGGGAACTCCCCGCCGAAGAGGAACATCGACAGGTACGTCCCGACGATGGGCACCGACAGGATCGCCCCGTCGAGGAAGCGCATACCCGTACCGGAGAGCAGGTCGTCCGGCAGCGAGTACCCCAACAGGCCCTCGAACAGGCCGAGCAGGAGCAGCGTCCAGCCGAACACCCAGTTCAGCTCGCGCGGTTTGCGGAACGAGCCCGTGAAGAAGTGCCGCATCATGTGGAGGAGCATCGCCGCGACGAAGATCAGCGCGGCCCAGTGGTGGATCTGCCGGATCAGCAGTCCGCCCCGGACGTCGAAGCTGATGTCGAGCGTGGAGGCGTACGCCTCGGACATCCGGATCCCGTTCAGCGGGACGTAACTGCCGTGGTACTCCACCTCGTTCATCGACGGGTGGAAGAACAGGGTGAGATAGACCCCGGTGAGGACCAGGATCACGAACGTGTAGAGGCAGACCTCGCCGAGCAGGAAGGACCAGTGGTCCGGGAAGACCTTGCGCAGGTACTTCCTGGACAGGGTGTGCAGGCCGAGGCGGCCGTCCGCCCAGTCCGCGAGCCGCTCACCTGCCGGTGCCGGCCCTCTCTCCCGCGCCGTCCCCGTGCTGCCTTCCGCGGCCCTCTCGGACATCAGGCTCGCTCCTCCCCTGGGCGCTCACCGCATGGGTGCTCGCCACTTGGACGGAAGGAACGGGCCGGAATGTGACATCACGGAGGCGCCAGGTGACCCATGTCACATGTGCGTAGGTCCGGTCAGCCCAGAAGCTTCGACTGCCAGCGCGTGAAGATCTCCTCCGGGGTGCCGTGGCACGACCACGGGACACGGGTCGCGTGCCCGTCGAGAAGCCGGAAGAGGTGCGCGGCCTCGCCGGTCAGGTCGGCGTAACAGGACGCGTGCGCAAGGGTGTTGAGATCCGCGATGTCCTGCGCGTATGTGTACTGCCGCTGCGCGATCCACAGGTGCCAGGTGCGCCGGGCCTGCGACGCGCTGTTCTCGTTGTTCCAGAACTGGAGCAGGCCGATCGCCTGGGAGCCCTCGCGCTCGACGCGGTAGCGGTACTCCTCGACCCGGGCGACCTGCGGCAGCACGGCGAGCGGCGATCCGGGCGGGAGGGTCGCCGTCACGTCCTGCGCGAAGTTGTACATGACGCCGTGCGAGCCGTGCCAGCGCGCCGAAAGGTGGCGCAGCACCTGGTGGTTGCCCTCGCGGTTGTACGGGTCGCGCTGGTGCAGCTCCTTCCACCAGAGCTCCATGGACGGGTGCCCGCCGGGGAACAGGCGGGCGACCGTCAGGAGCGAGACCCAGGGCACCGGATCCGCGGGAAACGCCTCGGCCGCCCGCAGCGAGGTGCGCACGGCCCGCTCCAGCTGGTCCGGGTCGACCGCGCTCCCCGGGCCGGCCGCCAGCGCCAGGTTGAACGCCCGCATCACCTCGGTCTCGGCCCGCAGGACCAGCGCGTCGGCGTTCCGCGGCTGCGACTCGTGCCAGGACTCGGCGACGGACGTGCCCGCGGTGGACTGGGCGAGCAGACGCATCCGGAACGTCCGCCGGTCCCAGTCGGAGCCGGCCGCCGCGCACAGCTCGGGCAGTCCTTGCCAGCGACCGATCGTGATGTCCGCGCGGGCCTCCGCCAGGGCCCGGTCGCCGTTCGTGGGATCGAAACGGACGGTCATCGGCGTCCTCGCCAGTCAGTAGTCGGTGGTGGTCCTGGGTGCGGTCGGCCGGTCCGCCGGCGGAGGTGGATGCTGCTCAGAAGTCCGTGGACAGGGTGTCACCGGACGATGCCGCGTACACCGGCGCCTGGTGCCCGTACTCGGCGTGCACCTGCTCCGAGCGCGCCGCGTCCAGACGGGCGGGCCGGTAGTAGGCGGAACCCTTGGCGCGGTACCAGAGCATCGGGACGAGACCCACGGCGATGCCGCCGACGCCGATCGAGACGGCCGTGCCCGACAGGCTGCCGAGGGACTCGACGAACACCCAGATCATGAAGAGCGAGCCGGTCAGCGGCCACAGACCGCCGAAGAAGAAATTGGCCGCCGACTTGAACAGCAGCTTGCGGTACGCCACGACGACGGCGAGGCCCGCGAGGCCGTAGTAGACCGCGATCTGCAGTCCGATCGCGGCGACGGCGTCCTCCAGGACGGCCGAGACCGAACCGAGCGCGGTCGACGCCACGAAGAGGGCGAGGGCGACGACACCGACGACGACGATCGCGACCCACGGCGTCTGCCAGCGCGGGTGCGACCTGCCGAGGGCGGAGGGCAGTGTCCGGTCCCGGCCCATGGAGAAGAGGGAGCGCGTCACCTGGATCAGGGTGGTCTCCAGGGTGGCGATGGTGGACAGCATCACCGCGACGATCAGCAACTCGCCGCCGGGGCCCGGCAGTACGCGCTCGCCGAGCAGCCCCATGATGTTGTCGCTCGTCGCGATCTCCTTGGGCGTGAGCAGCATGTTGGTGGTGATCGTGAAGACCTCGAAGAGGACGAACACGATGCCGACGCCGATCAGCCCGGCGAGCCCCGAGGTCTTCCGGCTGTTACGGGTCTCCTCGCTGAGGTTGCTGGTGACGTCCCAGCCCCAGTAGTAGAACGCGGCGATCAGTGCGCCCGCGGCGAACCCGGACGCTCCGTCGAAGTGTCCGAACCCCAGCCAGGACCAGGAGAATTCGTTGACCCGCTTGTCGCTGAACACCGCGGCGACGGCCACCGCGAGCAGGATGACCAGCTCGATCCCGGACATCAGGAGCTGGGCGTGGACGGTCAGTTTGGCGCCCATGAGCACGACGACCAGCATGGCCAGGAACCAGACCGCGCCCACGGCCGCGGCGAGCGCGGTGTTGTCGGCGTGGGCGGGGGCGACGAGTTCGAGCGTCATGGCGCCGGCTGGGAGCGAGCCCGCGACCATGAAGATGGTCGCCGAGATCACCAGGGACCAGCCGCTGATGAAGCCGAGGAAGGGGTGCAGGGCGCGGCCGACCCAGGAGTAGCTGGCGCCCGCGTTCACGTCGAGGCGCCCCAGGTAGGTGAAGGCCCAGGCGATGCCGAGCATGGGTATCGCGCAGTAGAGGAGCGCGGCCGGTGCGGCGAGGCCCACCGTGCCGATCAGCACGGCGGTGGTGGCGGCGATCGAGTAGGCGGGCGCGCTGCCCGCCACGGCCATCACGATGCTGTCGGAGGTGCCGAGGGCATTGGCCTGAAGCCCTCTGTTCGTGCTCATGGGATCGGTGGCGCCTTTCGGGGAACGGCAGAAGGCCTTCCCTGCGGCGCCACCGGGGCGCGACGGGGAGGGGGGAGACCTCTGGGGGCGAGCGGAGTCGATTCGAGCGGAGTCGATCGCTCGCCAGTCGCACGCAGCGTAGCGCCGTGTGATGCCCAAGTGAAGGGAGAGTAATGAGTCGTCTCAAGTGGCGGGATTACCGGAAGGTAGCCTTCAATTTCCGCTGCTGCGGCCCGTGTTGTCGCTCGCGCATACCCCCGTGTACGACGAGAGCCCGCCCTTCGTCCGCGGGGGACGGGAAGGACGGGCGCGCTCGTGGTGCGGGGAGCCGCGAGGGGCGGGCTCACGGCGTCGGCGTCAGGCGGCGTTCTTGATCGCCGAGATGTCGAAGGTCAGCTTGATCTTGTCCGAGACGAGGACGCCGCCGGTCTCCAGGGCCGCGTTCCAGGTCAGGCCCCACTCGGAGCGCAGGATCTCGGACTTGCCCTCGAAGCCGACGCGCTCGTTGCCGAACGGGTCCGTGGCCGCGCCGTTGAACTCGAGGTCGATCGTGAGGGGCTTCGTGGTGCCCAGGATCGTGAGCTCGCCGGTCATCCGGTAGTCGTCGCCGCCCAGGGACTCGGCGGAGGTGGAGCGGAACGTCATCGTCGGGAACTCGTCCGTCTTGAAGAAGTCGGAGCTCTTCAAGTGGGTGTCACGGTCGGCGGAGCCGGTGTCGATGCTGTTCATCGTGACGTCGATCGACGCGGTGGACTTCGACGGGTCCGCGCCGTCCAGGTGCAGGGTGCCCGACGACTGGGTGAAAGAGCCCTTGACGTTGGTGACCATGGCGTGGCGGGCCACGAAGCCGATCGTGGTGTGCGCCGGGTCGATGGTGTAGTCGCCGGTCAGGGCGGCGAGGTCGGGGTTGACCGCGCCGGTGGCGGCGGGCGTGGCGTCGTCGTTCTTGCGGCTGAAGAGGCCCATGACTGCTCCTTGGGGACGGGGCGTGGCGGGGGAGTCCGTTGAATGTTTAATGTTCAACGAGACCGACTGTAGCGCCGTTCTGTTCAACTTTCAACATCCAACACCTGGTGTCGCCTCGATTACACCGCGTCGCCATCCGACGCGCTCTGGCGGACGCGCGTAGAACTCGGGCACTATCTCCTTGCTCCACCTGCACAGCCGTCTCACAGCCAGCACGGACCAGCAGGAAGGACTTCCTCCCCATGAGAATCCGCTCGGTCGTGAGCGCCCTCGCGCTCGTACTCGGCGCCCTCTTCGCCCCCGGCTTCGGTGTGTTCAGCTCCGCCACCGACGCCCAGGCCGCCACCAAGATCAGCCACGCCACCGCGACCTCCATGTTCAGCCAGGTCGGCATCACCTGGTCGTCCTCCGGCGGCTGCTCCGACCGCAACAACTCCACCTGTACGTCCTTCGACCAGCTCAACCTCGCCACCGCCCAGGGCGCCCAGACCCTCAAGCGCGCCACCGGCTGCGCGCTGAACATCACCGGCGGCACCGAGACCGGTCACGCGAGCGGCACCTACTCGCACTGGAACGGCTACAAGCTCGACTACGGCAAGAACACCTGTGTCACGAACTACATCAAGAACACGTTCACGTACATCGGCCTGCGCGGCGACGGAGCCCCGCAGTACCAGTCGGGCTCCGGCAACATCTACGCCGACGAGGGCAACCACTGGGACGTCCTGTACTACAACTGCGGCGGCTGCTGACCGAACCGGCGCCCGCGCACGGTGACTTGGACTTCCGGGCGGTGGTTGTTGGACTGCCGCCGCCCGGAAGCGCCGAGTCCGTTGACCGGCCGCGCCCGCGCCGGATACCCAGTCCCCTATGTCACGAAGATCTCGCGCCGCCTGCGCCGTCGCGGTCGCCGCCGCATCGTCCGCCGTGTTCGCCCTCACGGGCCCCGTACTGCCGGCCGCCGCCGACCCCGCGCCCGCCGTGGCGCAGGCCGTCATCGGATCCGCGCAGCTGTCCGTCGCCGTCGCCGACGACTTCCCGCGCGTCCTCGCGTACACCGACCGCGCCTCCGGGGCCGAGCTTCTCGGCAGTACGAACCCGGTGGACAAGGTCACCCTGAACGGCAAGGCGTACGCGGTCGCCGTGAAGGGCGCCCCGGTCCTCACCGGGTCCAAGGCCTCGTACACGCTGACCTTCCCGGACCTCGCCGGCGTCGAGATCGACGCCTCGCTGAGTGTCAGCGGGCGCGCGACGACCTTCAAGGTGACCGCCGTGCGCGACACCGCGGACTTCCGGGTCGGCACGATCGACATACCCGGGCACGACCTCGTCTCCGTGGGCAGTGCGGACGGTGGCGCCGAGACCGCGTTCACGACGCTGGACAACGACTCGACACGGACCGCCGACGTCTTCGGCAAGGTCGCGGCGGACACCCCGGCCGACGCCTCGCCTGTCGGCGCCTCCTACGCCATCGTCAACACGGGGCGGCTCGCCGCCGCCGTCGAGTCCAACTCCACGTACGACAAGCCGAGCGGCAAGACCGGCGGCGACGACGCCCGCTTCTGGCACCAGGCGCGCAAGTCGGCCGACGGCTCCACCCGCGTCGGCGTCTGGTCGGGCCAGTGGACCTACCGCGGCGAAGGAGCTCCGGCACCGGACAAGGACCTGCCGTGGGCCAAGGTCGTCGTCACTCCGGACGCCAACGGCGACGGCAAGGTCGACTGGCAGGACGGTGCGGTCGCCTTCCACTCGATCGGCGTGAAGGCGAAGGGCAGCGACGGCACCCCCGAGCGGGTCATCACGCACATCCCGTTCAACTTCGCCAGCCAGGCCACGCACCCCTTCCTGCGCACGCTCGACGACGTCAAGCGGATCTCGCTCGCGACCGACAACCTCGGCCAGTTCGCCCTGCTCAAGGGCTACGCCTCCGAGGGTCACGACTCCGCGCACCCCGACTACGGCGGCAACATCAACAAGCGTGCCGGCGGCCTGAAGGACCTCAACAAGCTGCTCAAGGGCGGCAAGAAGTTCGGCACCAGCTTCGGCGTGCACGTGAACGCCACCGAGGCGTACCCCGTCGCCAAGCACTTCACCGGCGACCTCGTCGACCCCAAGGCCCCGGGCTGGAACTGGCTCGACCAGAGCTACTACATCGACCAGCGCCGCGACATCAACAGCGGAGACCTCGCCGCCCGGTTCAAGCAGCTGCGCGAGGAGACCGACCCGAACCTCACGACGATCTACCTCGACGTCTACTACACGCACGGCTGGATCGCGGAGAAGACCGCCGAGGCCGTCCGCGCCCAGGGCTGGAGCCTGGCCTCCGAGTGGGCCGACAAGTTCGAGCGAGAGTCGCTGTGGTCGCACTGGGCCAACGACCTCGACTACGGGCCCAAGACCGACAAGGGCCTCAACTCGAAGATCATCCGCTTCATCCGCAACGGCGAGAAGGACGTCTGGAACAGCGACCCGGTCCTCGGCCAGAGCGCCATCGACGAGTTCGAGGGCTGGACCGGCGAGAACGACTGGAACGCCTTCTACGACAACGTCTGGCAGCGTGACCTGCCCGCCAAGTTCCTCCAGCACCAGCAGATCACCCGCTGGGACGGCAACGACATCACCTTCACCGGCGGGCTCCGCGGCACCGTCGAGGACGGCCGGCGCACCTTCTACGACCACGGCAGAAAGGTCCTCGACGGGACGGCCTATCTGCTCCCGTGGGACGGCGGCAAGAAGCTGTACCACTACAACAAGGACGGCGGTACGACGAGCTGGGCCGTGCCCGGATCCACGTACACCGTCTACCGGCTCACCGACAACGGCCGCGTGAAGACCGGCACCGTGCGGGCCTCCGGCGGCAAGGTCACGCTGAAGGCCGACGCCGGGCAGCCGTACGTGCTCTACCCCGCGGACAAGACGCCGCGCGCGGTCGACCCGGCCTGGGGCGAGGGCACGCACATCAAGGACCCCGGCTTCAACGACGCCCGCCTCGCCGCCTGGGACAAGGACGGCACGGTCGGGCGCGACACCGACGACCACGGCCGCAACAGCGCCGCCCTGAGCGGGAGCGGCACCGCCGCGATCGAGCAGCGGGTGAGCGGACTCGATGCGGGCAAGCGCTACACCGCCTCCGCCTGGGTAGAGGTCGAACCCGGCACGTCCCGCCGCACGACGCTCAGTGCGGGCGGCAAGTCGGTGGCCGTCGAGCGCTCCACGCTGCAGAACAGCGTCGCCTCCAGTGACTGGGGCGGCACCTACATGCAGCGCGTGAAGGCCACCTTCACGGCGCCCGCGAACGGCCGCACCACGCTGCGGATCGAGGCCGCCAAGGGCTCGTCCGCGAAGGTCCGCATCGACGACGTACGTCTGGTGAGCAACGCCCCGTCGACACAGTCCGGCACCGTCGTACGGGAGGACTTCGAGGGCGTCGACCAGGGCTGGGGCCCCTTCGACAAGGGTGACGCCGGCGGCGTCACGGATCCGCGCACGCACATCGCGCAGAAGAACGCCCCGTACACCCAGTCCGGCTGGAACGGGAAGCTCATCGACGACGTCATCGGCGGCGGCGAGTCCCTGAAGTCCCACGAGGAGAACGCCGGCGTCGTCTACCGCACCTCCCCGGCCGAGGTGCCGATGGCGGACGGGCACGCCTACAAGGTCGCGTTCGACTACCAGTCCAGCCACGCGGGCGCCTACCAGTGGGTGAGCGGCTACGACCGCATCGCCGCCGACGGCACCCCCGACCAGGTCGAGACCGCGAGCACCCCGATCGGGCAGCAGCGCACCACGGGCCACTACGAGGGCACCGTCACGGCCGGTTGCGGTGACACCTGGACCGGCCTGCGCAAGCTCGAAGGGGCCCCGGACGGCGCCGACTTCGTCCTCGACGACTTCACCGTCACCGACCTCGGCCCGGCCGGGGAGAAGGCGGCCTGCGGCACCCTCGCCCTGAAGTCGGACGAGACGCTGGAGCCCGGCCGGAAGAACAAGGTCGAGGCCACCTTCACCAACTACGAGGCGAGCGAGATCAAGGGCGCGTCCCTCTCGCTCGACCTTCCCGAGGGCTGGCAGGCCGAGCCCGCGGGCCCGGTCGCGCTCGACCCGGTCGCGCCCGGCGCCAAGGCGACGGCCACCTGGCAGGTCACCCCGCCGGTCGACGCCAAGTACCAGCCGTACCAGCTGAGTTCGAAGGCGACGTACACCGTCGGGGACAGCACGCGGAAGCTGACCGCGGGCGCCACCGTGCGCACGCTCCCGCCGCCGCCCACCGCGGACGCCTACGCCAGTGACCTGGACTGGACGGCCATGGACAACGGCTGGGGTCCGGCGGAGAGGGACATGGAGAACGGGGAGACCGGCGCCGGCGACGGCAAGCCGCTGACCGTCAACGGCACCGTCTACGCCAAGGGCCTCGGCACCGCGTCCCCCGGGAAGATCCGCTACTACCTGGGCGGCCGCTGCACCTCGTTCACCGCCGAGGTCGGCCAGGACGACTCGCAGGGGACGCGTGGCAGCGTGCAGTTCTCCGTCGAGTCGGACGGCATCCAGAAGGTCCAGTCGCCGGTCCTCAAGGCCGCCGACGGCGCCTGGTCGCTGACCGCGGACGTGACCGGCGCGAAGTACGTCGACCTGATCACGGGCGACGGCGGCGACGGGCCGGGCAACGACCACGCCGACTGGGGCAACGCCCGCTTCCACTGCGGTAGTTGATCCCGCTACGCCCCGGGGCCCCGTTCCCAGCGGCGGGGCCCCTTCCGCGCACACCGTAGACAGCGCTTTCTACGACTGATTAGGTGCAACGCCATGACACCCACGCGCCGCACGTTCCTCATCGCGTCAACTCTCCTGACAGGGACGGCTCTTGCTCCGCCCGCCCATGCCGCCGACGCTTCGGACGCCTCCGACGACGAGTTCGACACCCTGCGCAAGCGATGGCTGGAGATCTCCCTCGGCACCGGCTACGACGCCACCGCCGAGCCCTACGCCTCGCGCCTGAAGGAACTCGGAGAACTCGCCCGCGGCTTCAGAGCGACGATGGCCCCGACCGCCACGTCCCTCTGGCCCGGCTACCCCTTCGACCCGCCGGCCGGCATCACCCAGGCCTACAACCGCCTGTGGACGATGACCCAGGCCTACGCCCAGGAGGGCACGGGATCCACCGGCGACGCGGGCCTCCTCGCCGACATCGTCAAGGGCCTCGACCACCTCGCCGCGACCGTCTACAACGCGACCACCACGCGATACGGGAACTGGTGGGAGTGGCAGATCGGCAGCCCCCGCCTCCTGATGGACATCGTCGCCGTCCTCTACGAGCACCTCACGCAGGACCGGCGCGACGCCGCCTTCGCCGCCGTCGACCACTTCATCCCCGACGCGGTCCTGCGCGACTACTCGGGCACCTCCACCGGCGCCAACCGCGTCGACCTGTGCCGCTCCGTCGCCCTGCGCGGCATCCTCGGCAGGAACGCCGACAAGACGGCGCTGGCCCGCGACGCCCTCTCGCCCGTCTTCCCCTACGTCACCAAGGGGGACGGCCTCTACGCCGACGGCTCGTTCATCCAGCACACGTACATCGCCTACTCGGGCACCTACGGACAGGTCATGCTCGACGGGCTCGGCAGGCTCTTCGCGCTGCTCGCCGGGTCCACGTGGGCCGTCACCGACCCGAACCGGCAGATCATCCTCGACAGCGTCGAGCACGCCTACGCCCCGCTCCTGTTCGACGGCCTGATGATGGACAGCGTCAACGGCCGTGCCATCAGCCGCGGTTACCTCAACAGCGACGACCTCAAGGTCATGCGCAGCGACCACTTCCACGGCCAGGGCCTGATCGCCGCCATGGCGCAGCTCGCCGCCGGCGCGAGCGCGGCCGAGCGCGAGCGCTGGCACGGGCGGATCAAGGGCTGGATCGAGCGGGACACGGTCACGCCCCTGCTGACCGCCAGGCAGTTCGGGGTCGCCGACCTGTCCCGGCTGCACGCCGTCGCGGACTCCGCCGTCGCGGCCGCGCCCGAGCCCGTAGGGCACCAGCTGTTCGCCGCCATGGACCGCGCCGTGCACAAGCGCCCCGGCTTCGCCGCGAACATCTCCATGTCCTCGGACCGGATCGCGTACTACGAGTGCGGCAACGGCGAGAATCCGCGCGGCTGGCACACGGGCGCCGGCATGCTCTCCTGGTGGGCAGCCGGGAAGCGCAGCGATCAATACACAGACTGGTTCTGGCCGACCGTCGACTTCTACCGGCTGCCCGGCACGACCGTCTCCACCAAGCGCCTCGCCGACAGGGCCGGCGGCGAGTGGGGCGCGGCCCGGCCCGACGTGAAGTGGGTCGGCGGCGCCACCGACGGCGAGTTCGCCGCGGTCGGACAGCACGTCAAGGGCCTCGGCTCGACGCTCCAGGCCCGCAAGTCGTGGTTCTGCCTCGCCGACACCGTCGTGTGCCTGGGCGCGGGGATCACGGCGGCCGACGGTGTCCCCGTGGAGACCGTCGTCGACAACCGCAACCTCGGCGAGGGCGGCACCCAGACCTTCACCGTCGACGGCGCCGCCCGCGCCCGCTGGGCCCACCTGGAGGGCCACGGCGGCTGGGTCTTCCCCGGCGGCGCCCCGCTGCGCCACCTGCGTGAGGACCGCACCGGCGCCTGGTCCGACATCAACACCACCAGCTCCACCGAGCGCCGCACCCGCCGCTGGCAGACGCTCTGGCTCGACCACGGCACGGACCCCACCGACGCCGCGTACGCCTATCTGCTGATGCCGGGCGCCTCGAAGCACGACCTCGCGCGGCGCGCGGGCGACCGCCACTGGCTGTCGGTCCTCGCCAACACGGCCGCCGTCCAGGCCGTCGCCGTGCCCTCCCTCGGCGTGAGCGCGGCGAACTTCTGGCAGGTTGGCAGCGCGGGGGAGCTCACGGTGTCGGCTCCCGCAAGTGTCCTCCTGCGCAGGCAGGGACGCACCGCGACGCTGACCGTCAGCGAACCGCCGCGCACGGGTGAGCCCGTGGACATCACCTGGGACCGGCCCGTGCGCCGCGTCGTCAGCCACGACCCCTCGGTCGAAGTGCTCGCCACGGGCCGTAGGCTGCGGCTGCGCGTCACTCCGGGGGCGGCATGTGTGAGCCATCGGTGTGAGGTGACTCTCAGCTGAGCCATTTGTGTGACCCCTACAAGGCAGCGGGGCCCTGAGCAGTCACTTCGCCTGCATGGCGACGGCGTTCTGTTCGGGGGTACCAGGAAAACGGGCCGGAGACTGTACGGAGTCGACGGCCCGTTTTGCTTGGTCGCCTTCGTAAGGTCGCTACATGACCGTTTTGGACGACACCGCCTCAGCCGGTTCCGCCGGGGATGAGCCCACCGACGCGCGCGGACGCGTCGCCGAGCTGCACGCGATCCGTGAGGAGGCGCTGCGCGGGCCCAGTGACAAGGCGACCGAGGCTCAGCACGCGAAGGGCAAGCTGACCGCACGTGAGCGGATCGAGCTGCTGCTCGACGCGGGATCGTTCAACGAGGTCGAGCAGCTGCGCCGGCACCGGGCGACCGGCTTCGGCCTGGAGGCCAAGAAGCCCTACACCGACGGTGTCATCACCGGCTGGGGCACGGTCGAGGGCCGCACGGTCTTCGTCTACGCGCACGACTTCCGCATCTTCGGCGGCGCCCTGGGCGAGGCCCACGCCACCAAGATCCACAAGATCATGGACATGGCCATCGCGGCCGGTGCCCCGCTGGTCTCCCTGAACGACGGCGCGGGCGCCCGTATCCAGGAGGGCGTCTCCGCTCTCGCCGGCTACGGCGGCATCTTCCAGCGCAACACCAAGGCGTCCGGCGTCATCCCGCAGATCAGCGTGATGCTCGGCCCGTGCGCCGGCGGCGCGGCCTACAGCCCCGCCCTCACCGACTTCGTCTTCATGGTCCGCGAGACCTCGCAGATGTTCATCACCGGACCTGACGTCGTCAAGGCGGTCACCGGCGAGGAGATCACCCAGAACGGCCTCGGCGGCGCGGACGTGCACGCCGAGACCTCGGGCGTCTGCCACTTCGCGTACGACGACGAGGAGACCTGCATCGCCGAGGTCCGCTACCTCATCTCGATGCTGCCCTCCAACAACCGCGAGAACCCGCCGACCGTGGCCTCCGAGGACCCCGCCGAGCGCCGCTCGGACGTCCTGCTCGACCTGGTCCCGGCCGACGGCAACCGCCCGTACGACATGACCAAGGTCATCGAGGAGCTCGTCGACGACGGCGACTACCTCGAGATCCACGAGCGCTGGGCGCGCAACATCATCTGCGCCCTGGCCCGCCTGGACGGTCAGGTCGTCGGCATCGTCGCCAACCAGCCCTCGTCCCTCGCGGGCGTCCTGGACATCGAGGCCAGTGAAAAAGCTGCCCGCTTCGTCCAGATGTGCGACGCTTTCAATATTCCCATCGTGACCCTCCTGGACGTTCCCGGCTTCCTGCCCGGTGTCGACCAGGAGCACGGCGGGATCATTCGGCACGGCGCCAAGCTGCTGTACGCGTACTGCAACGCCACCGTGCCGCGGATCTCGCTCATCCTGCGCAAGGCGTACGGAGGTGCCTACATCGTCATGGACTCGCAGTCGATCGGCGCCGACCTCACCTACGCCTGGCCCACCAACGAGATCGCCGTGATGGGCGCAGAGGGTGCCGCCAACGTCATCTTCCGCCGTCAGATCGCCGAGGCCGAGGACCCCGAGGCCATGCGCACCCGCATGGTGAAGGAGTACAAGGCCGAGCTGATGCACCCGTACTACGCGGCCGAGCGGGGCCTGGTCGACGACGTCATCGACCCCGCCGAGACCCGCGAAGTGCTCATCCGCTCCCTCGCGATGCTGCGCACGAAGCACGCCGACCTGCCTTCGCGCAAGCACGGCAACCCCCCGCAGTAACCCCACAAGGAGATCACTGCATATGTCTGCACACGACATCCGCGTTGAGAAGGGCCATGCCGAGCCCGAGGAGGTCGCGGCCCTGACCGCGATCCTGCTGGCCCGTGCCGCAGCCGCACCGACCGACAGCCCCGCCCTGCGCGGCCGCGACAAGGCCGGCTGGCGCCGCCTGGAGCGCCAGCACGGCTTCCGTGCCCCGCACAGCTGGCAGGGCTAGGCAGCGGGCACATCCGGCCCGATGGGCCCGTCCGGCCTCACAGGACGAGCCCCCAGCGCGAAGAAGCCCCCGGGACCCTTTGGGTCCCGGGGGCTTCTCCATGACTGGAGGCGCCGCAGGCTAGCGGAGGCGGGCCATCAGCGCGTGTTCCACGAGCGTGATGAGCGCCGACTTCGCATCCGCGCGGTGGCGGGCGTCGGTCGTGATGATCGGGGTGTCCGGGCCGATCTGCAGCGCCTCACGGACCTCGTCCGGCTGGTACGGCTGGCTGCCGTCGAAGCCGTTGAGGGCGACGACGAAGGGCAGCCCGGAGTTCTCGAAGTAGTCGACGGCCGGGAAGCAGTCGGCGAGACGGCGGGTGTCGACGAGGACGATCGCGCCGATCGCGCCGCGGACCAGGTCGTCCCACATGAACCAGAAGCGGTCCTGACCGGGCGTACCGAAGAGGTACAGGATCAGGTCCTGGTCCAGGGTGATGCGGCCGAAGTCCATCGCCACCGTGGTGGTGGTCTTGTCCCCGGTGTGGGTGAGGTCGTCGATGCCCGCGGACGCGGACGTCATGACGGCCTCGGTGCGCAGAGGGTTGATCTCCGAGACGGCGCCCACGAAGGTCGTCTTGCCGACGCCGAAGCCGCCCGCCACCACGATCTTCGCGGACGTGGTGGAGCGGGAAGGCCCTCCGCTAGAGCTTGCGAAGTCCACTGAGCACCCTTTCGAGCAAAGTCACGTCTGGCTGGCCGCCGGCGTTCTCTTCGCCGCCGGGCTGATGAATGGCGACCAGGCCCGCCTCCGCCAAGTCGGCGACGAGGATCCTGGCCACACCGAGGGGGATGCTGAGCAGGGCCGAGACTTCGGCCACTGACTTGATCTCTCGGCAGAGGGTGCAGATCCGCTGGTGCTCGGGCAACTGGCCCTGCAACTGGTGCGGCTGCGCGGTGGTGTGCACCAGCGCCTCGATGGCGAGCTGGTAGCGCGGCCTGGTGCGGCCACCCGTCATGGCGTAGGGACGCACCAGGGGGTTGTTGGCAGCCGGCGCAGGGGTGTCGGGACGCCGCTGCGGCTGCACGGGCTGGATGCGCGGTGCCGACGGCTGGTCGTACGGCCCCGGCTGCCGCGGCTGCGGCGGGTGCGGGGGTGCGTACGGCTGACGCCGGTGGCTCGGCGCGGAGGGGAAGTTGTACCGGTTCGGCGCGTCACCCTGTCCCTGACCCTGGCCAGGGCCGTAGGACCAGTTCGCCGATGAACCGCTCGGGGGTGTTGCAGAACCAGCCACGCTTTCCTCCTCCAACTGTGCCGGGCACCATCACCGTGGAGCCGCGTCCCGAAACCTTACGGCCACGGGACGCGAAATCGCACCGTCTGTCTGTCAGTTGAGAAGGCTCCCCTGAAGCTCGGCCCGCAGGTCGGGAGTGAGAACCGTCCCCGCGCGGTCGACAAGAAGTGCCATCTCGTACCCGACGAGGCCAATGTCCGCCTCCGGGTGTGCGAGGACAGCGAGAGAAGAGCCGTCGGAGATGGACATAAGGAAGAGGAATCCTCGCTCCATCTCCACAACTGTCTGATTCACGCTGCCGCCCTCGAAGATGCGGGACGCGCCCGCGGTCAGCGAGGTAAGACCCGACGCGACGGCCGCCAGCTGGTCGGCACGGTCACGCGGGAACCCTTCGGACATCGCCAGAAGGAGTCCGTCGGCGGAGACCACCACCGTGTGGGACACCCCAGGGGTGTTGTCCACGAAGTTGGTGATCAACCAGTTCAGGTTCTGTGCCGCCTGGCTCATCGGGCTCACACTAACGCTCCTGGTTGTAGGTGCTGTCAGGACCACTGTGCTGATTCGTGGCCTGGCCGTTCGTGTCACTTCCTGCTTCGCGTCCCCGCTGCACGCCACGGCGCAGGTTGCTCAGCCTGCCCCTGACGTCCTCAGGCGCGCGGGAGACCTGGGGGCCGCCCTGCGGGGTCGATTCCGCCGTGCCCTCGACCAAGTTGGCCTTGGGCACCCGGCGCGGCAGACCGGAGGAGGTGACTCCGCCGGCCTTGGGCTTCCGGAGCTGCTCCGCACGGACCCAGCGCTCGTCGTTGGACGAACGCCAGTCGTCGGGGCCGCCGCCGTTGCTGCCGCTGCCGTTGTCCTGGGTGGTGTTGTCGCCACGGTCGGGCGCCGGCGTCGCCGCCGGGGCCTGGCGCTGCTGCCCACCCGAACCGCGCATCGGAAGACCGGCGTCGGTGAGCGAACGGGCGGCGGACGAGCTGGGGCCGGCCGGCGCCGCGGGACCGTGCGGGTCGAAGCCTACGCGCTCCTGCTGACCGGCGTCAGCGCGCTGCGCGGATTCCGCTTGAGCGTTGTGCTCGGACCGGTGCGGCTCCTGGTAACCGCCTTGCGTCGGCCAGTCGTCCTGCTGCGAGCTGCGCCGCGGACCGCCGCCGAAGGCCGAGTACGTCTCCTGGACGGGTTCCGCATAGGCGTCCTGGGGCGCGTAGCCGTCCTGCGGCGCGAAGAACGAGTCGTTGTAGGAGCCGTTCTGCGGCTGCTCGTCGTACGTCTGCCGGCCCTGCGCGTAGACGGACGAGGGGTCCTCGTACGCCTGCTGCTGACGGTCGTCGTACGCGGGCTGCGCGGGCGCGTAGGTGGTCTGCTGCTGCTCGTACGGGTCCGGCCCTTGCGCCGCCGCGATCTCGTCGCGGAACAGGGGGCGGTCGTCACCGGTGTGCGCCTGGGCCTCCAGGGCCGCGCGGCGCTCCTCGCGCATCAGTGAACGGCCGACCGGGTCCAGGTCGCGCAGGTCGTCCGGGACCTCGCCGTAGCGGCTGTCGTCGAAGCCGAGCTCCGCGGCGGTGCGCAGCGGGGCGGGCTCGTACGCGGACTGCGACGGGATCATCGACGAGACGGTGAACTCGGACTCGGGGAGCTGGTCGCCGCTGCCACCGTGCGTGATGACGTCGGGCAGCATGACGAGCGACGTCGTGCCGGCCTGCTCGCCCGAGGGGCGCAGCTGGACGCGGATGCCGTGCCGGTCGGACAGGCGGCCGACCACGAACAGGCCCATGCGCTGCGAGATCGCGGCGTCCACCGTCGGCGGGTTGGCCAGCTTGTGGTTGATGTCCGCGAAGTCCTCGGCGGTGAGGCCGATGCCCTTGTCGTGGATCTCGACCATGACGCGGCCGTCGGGGAGACGGGTCGCGGTGACGCGGACCTTGGTCTGCGGCGAGGAGAACGTGGTGGCGTTCTCCAGGAGCTCGGCGAGCAGGTGCACGAGGTCGGTCACCGAACGGCCGTGGATCTCGGCCTCCGGCACGCCCGACAGCTCGATGCGCTCGTACTGCTCCACCTCGGAGGAGGCGGCGCGCAGGACGTCGACCAGCGGGACCGGCTGGTCCCAGCGGCGGCCCGGCTCCTCGCCGGCGAGGACGAGGAGGTTCTCGCCGTTGCGGCGCATACGGGTCGCGAGGTGGTCCAGGCGGAAGAGGTTCTCCAGCTGGTCCGGCTCGGCCTCGTTGTTCTCCAGGTCCGTGATGAGGGTCAGCTGGCCCTCGATCAGGGACTGGTTGCGGCGCGACAGGTTGGTGAAGATCGCGTTGATGTTGCCGCGGAGCAGGGCCTGCTCGGCGGCGAGGCGGACGGCCTCGCGGTGCACCTGGTCGAAGGCGCGGGCGACCTCGCCGATCTCGTCCGTGGAGTTGATCGGGATGGGCTGCACACGGGTGTCGACGCGGCCCGGGTCGGTGCGCGAGAGCTGGTCGACGAGCATCGGCAGGCGCTGCTCGGCGACGTCGAAGGCGGCGGTGCGCAGGCGGCGCATCGAGCGGCTCATCTGGCGCGCCATCATCCCGGCCAGCGCGAACGCGACGAGCAGGGCGACCAGGACGACCGCACCGGTGATGAACGTGGACTGCTTGGCGTCGTCGGCGATGCCGGCGGCCTCGTTCACGGCCTTGTCGGCGAGGTCGGACTCGATGGTGCGGTACGCGTTGAACTTGGCGGTGTTGACCGCCCACCAGTTCTTCTCGCTGACGCCGCCCTGCGCGATGGCGAGGCGGGCGCTCGGCTGTGTGGTGGGCAGTGTGGCGATGGCGGACACCATGGCCGTGGAGCCGCCGGTCGGCGGCGGGACGTAGGTCTTACCCTGCGCCTTCGCGGCCGCGACCGCCTGCTTGGCCTGCTTCGCGCCGTCGATCGTCAGCTGCTTCTGGGCTGCGTCGAGCTTGTCGACGTCGGCCTGCGTGCCGCCGCCCTTGTACTCCTCGACGGCGATGCCCTCGAGGTAGGCGTAGGAGGAGAGCGCGATCTTCTGCTTGCCGAAGGTCTCGGCCGTCGGGCCCGGCTCGACCAGCAGGTGCATACCGATGGACCGCTCGAGGGAGAGCGCGGCCTTGGACAGCGAGATCGCGTAGACCGTGCGGCCGTAGCTCGTGATGTTTCCGGTGCCGAGGCCGAGCTCGTTGGCGAACTCCATCAGCGGGTGCTGGATGCCGACGTAGTTCTCTTCGGTCTGCACGGCGGGGAGCTTGCTCGTGTAGGCGGCGGCCCGGAGCTTCTCCAGCCCGGGCTCGACCTGGCGGAACTGCGTGAGGCGGCGCTCGAGGCCTTCTTTGGCCGGCATGTTCTTCGCGGCGGCGTCGAAGGCGTCGGCGGCCTCGTTCGTCGTCTCGCGGGCCTTGACGACCTTCGGGTCGTTCCTGTGGCCGCGCAAGAGAGGAGCCGCGGAGATGTCGCGCTCCTCGATCAGGCTGTTGGCGTACGTCAGGGACGCCTGCACCAGACGCGCGGTGTTCTCCGCGTCCTCGGCCTCGTTCCAGGTGTCGATCGAGCCCTTCACCTGGAAGCCGCCCATGATCAGACCCACGAGCACGGGTATGAGCAGGATCGCGTTCAGCTTGGTGGGCACACGCCAGTTGCGCGGTGACATCCGGCCGCCGGACGGCGCCGGGGGCGCCTCGGCCCGTGGCACATGCGCGGCCGGCGCCGCTGCACGCGGCGGCGGGGTGAAGTTGCCCCGTGCCGACGACGGCTCGGGACTGTTCTTGCTTCGCCTCACTCGACCAACAACCTCTCGGCGTCGGCACCTACGCTGTGCCGCTGTCTCCAGGCCCTTACCTACTGGGCAGTTCAGCGCATTCCAGCACGTCAGGCGGTTCTCTTCCAAACACCGGGAACCGGAAGCTCCGAGTGACGGATGCCCCAGATAAAACGGTCATAAAGAGCGAGCCCCGCCAAAAGGCGGGGCTCTTGTGCGCACAGTGGAACCGGGTGTGCGCGACCTGTGTCTGAGGCGCTGGAATTCTCTGTCGAAACGTTATGAACACGGAGGCCGACCGTGTCAAAGGACACAGCGGCCTCCGGGCGCACTACGACAACTGCCGTATGGATCTAGCCACTTGGTGGCCGGATTTCCGGCGATTGAGCTACTTCAGGCGGGCCATCAGGGCGTGCTCGACCAGCGTGATCAGGCCACTCTTTGCATCCGCACGGTGGCGGGCGTCCGTAGTGATGATCGGGGTGTCCGGGCCGATCTGGAGCGCCTCGCGCACCTCGTCGGGCGTGTAGGGCTGGTGTCCCTCGAAGCCGTTGAGGGCGACGACGAAGGGCAGCCCGGAGTTCTCGAAGTAGTCGACGGCGGGGAAGCAGTCGGCGAGACGGCGGGTGTCGACGAGGACGATCGCGCCGATCGCGCCGCGGACCAGGTCGTCCCACATGAACCAGAAGCGGTCCTGACCGGGCGTACCGAAGAGGTACAGGATCAGGTCCTGGTCCAGGGTGATGCGGCCGAAGTCCATCGCCACCGTGGTGGTGGTCTTGTCCCCGGTGTGGGTGAGGTCGTCGATGCCCGCGGACGCGGACGTCATGACGGCCTCGGTGCGCAGAGGGTTGATCTCCGAGACGGCGCCCACGAACGTGGTTTTGCCGACGCCGAAGCCGCCTGCCACCACGATCTTCGCGGACGTGGTGGAACGGCCGCCTCCGCCGTTAGAGCTTGCGAAGTCCACTGAGCACCCTTTCGAGCAGTGTCACGTCGGGCTGGCCGCCGGCGTTCTCGTCGCCACCGGGCTGGTGGATGGCCACCATTCCCGCTTCCGCCAGGTCCGCGACGAGGATCCGGGCCACACCGAGAGGCATCGACAGCAGGGCCGAAACCTCCGCCACCGACTTGACCTCGCGGCACAGGTGGCAGATGCGCTGGTGCTCGGGGAGCAGCCCTATCAGCTGGGCCGGGTCGGCGGTCGTGCTGACGAGCGCCTCGATGGCGAGCTGGTAGCGCGGCCGTGTCCGGCCACCGGTCATCGCGTATGGACGCACCAGCGGCTGGTCGCCCTCATGACCGTACGAGGCGTGCGGAGATACGCCGTACGGGTCGTGAGAGGCGGTGGGCGGGGTCATTGATCCTCCGGGCGGGACAGCAGGTGGTCTGCGTGCCGTCTGACGGGGCCGGTGGGGGCGGTGGCCGCCTGACGGTGCGGTCATACGTGCGTGTGGGGGAGGTCGTGACTAGTGCAGCAGGCTGCCCTGCAGTTCGGCGCGGAGATCGGGGGTGAGCACGGAACCCGCGCGGTCCACGAGCAGCGCCATCTCGTAGCCGACGAGGCCGATGTCGCACTCGGGGTGCGCGAGCACCGCGAGGGACGAACCGTCCGAGACCGACATGAGGAAGAGGAAGCCACGCTCCATCTCCACCACGGTCTGGGCCACCGTGCCGCCCTCGAAGATCCGGGACGCACCCGCGGTCAGCGAGGTGAGGCCCGAAGCGACGGCGGCCAGCTGGTCGGCGCGGTCCCGGGGGAACCCCTCCGACATGGCGAGCAGCAGGCCGTCCGCGGACACGACGACGGTGTGGGAGACCCCCGGCGTGTTGTCCACGAAGTTGGTGATCAACCAGTTCAGGTTCTGTGCCGCCTGGCTCATCTGGGTCAACTAACGCTCCTGCTGGTGAGTGGGGCTGGGGAAGCTGCCGGTCTGGCCCGTACCGGCCTGGCGACCCTGCTGGATGCCCCGACGGAGATTGGTCAGCCGGCCGCGAACGTCATCAGGCGAACGCGAGACCTGCGGACCGGTTTGGTGCTGTTGCTGCTGAGCCGTACCCGCGACGAGGTTCGCACGCGGGACGCGACGCGGGAGCCCGGAGACGGTGACTCCGCCGGCCGAGGGCTGGCGGACCCGCTCGGCCTGACGGCCGAGCTCGTCGTTGGGCGACTGGCGCCAGTTGGCGGGCGCCTGAGCCTGCTGGGGCGCCGCGGGTGCGGCGGCCGCCGGGCGGGCGGGCGCGGGGGTGGCGTTGGGCGACTGGGGCTGCTGCGGCGAACGCTGCGGCAGGCCGCCCGGACGGCCGTTGTTCTGCTGGGGGGCGGGCGCCTGCTGCTGCGGGGCCTGCTGGCCGTGGAACCAGTTGGTCTCAAGGGTGTCGAAGAGCGGCGTCCGGCCGTCGCCGGGTCCGGCGGGCGGCAGCTCGTCCTGCCGGCCGGGGGCCTGCGACTGCGCCGGGAACCCCTGTTCCTGGCCGCCCTGGGCGGGCGGGCGCGGCATCGAGAAGTCCGCCGCGTCCCGGGAGCCGAGCTGCGGCAGGTCGCGCGCGGGACCGCCGCGGCGGCCCTGCGGCTGCGACTGTCCCTGCGCCTGGCCGAAGTCGCCGCCGGGGAACTGGCCGTCCTGGCGCGGACGTCCGGGAGTGTTCTGGCCGGGGGCCGCGAACTGGCCGGTGGCGGACGGGTCCTGAGCGCCGGGGCGCAGACCGTCGTCGAAGCCGGGCGCCGCGAACTGGCCGGTCTGGTGGTTCGGGTTCGGCGACTGGCCCTGCGGCTGGCCGGGCGCCTGGTGCTGGGGCTGGAAGTGGTTCGGGTTCTGCGACTGACCCTGGTGGCCGCCGAAGACGTCGTTACGGACGAACGCCCCCGTGTCCTGGCCCTGGCTCTGGTCGAGCGGGGCGGGCGCGCCGGGACGGGGCCCGTCGAAGTCGGGCCGGGGGAACTCGGCCGTCGAGCCGGGGCCCTGACGGTCGTCCACCCGCGGGAACTGCGAAGTGGAGTCCGGCTCCTCGTGCCCGCGCGGCGCGTCGAGCGAGGCGCGCGGCACCGGCGGCTGCGCGTCGTCGTTGCCCCAACTCGGCACGCGCGGCTGGGGGTTGCCCCCGGGCAGCTCGGCACGGGGAGCGCCACGCGGCGGCAGGACCGGCCTGCGGCCCTGCTCGGGCGTCTGGTTCGTACGCTGCTGGGGCGGCACGGGACCGTTCTGGCCCGGGCCCTGGCCGAGGCCCTGACCCTGCGGCTGACCCTGGCCGGGACCACCCTGCGCGCCGAACACACCGGCCGGAGCCGGACGGCCCTGCTGCGGCTGCGGAGACTGAGGCGCCTGCGGGCCACCGGCCTGCGGCCCGTTGCCGTCACGGCTCGGCAGCGCCGCGCGCGGACCCGAGCCCGCGACCTGCGGACGCGCCGCGCCAGGACCGGCACCGAGCCGACCCTGACCGCCAGGACCGCCCTGCGGACCCGCGCCGACGCCACGCCGTGCGGCGGCCACACCGGCGGCGGCCTGTGCGGCGGCGGGGCCACCCGAGGCGGCGCCGGGACCGGGCTTGCCGGGAGCCTTCTTGCCACCCTGGGCGACGTCGACGGGCAGCATGACGAGCGCCGTCGTACCACCGGAGTCGGACGGGCGGAGCTGGATACGGATGCCGTGACGCTGCGACAGACGGCCGACCACGAACAGACCCATGCGGCGCGAGACCGACACGTCCACGGTGGGCGGCGACGCGAGCCGCTCGTTGATCGCGGCGAGGTCCTCGGGGGAGAGGCCGATGCCGGTGTCGTGGATCTCGATGAGCACACGCCCGTCGGGCAGCGCGTGACCGGTGACCTTGACCTTGGTCTGCGGCGAGGAGAAGGAGGTCGCGTTCTCCAGCAGCTCGGCGAGCAGGTGCACGAGGTCGTTGACGACGCGTCCGGCGACCTCGGTCGAGGGGACGGAGGCCAGCTCGATGCGCTCGTACTGCTCCACCTCGGAGGCGGCGGCGCGCAGGACGTCGACCAGCGGGACCGGGCGGGTCCAGCGACGGCCGGGCTCTTCACCGGCGAGAACGAGGAGGTTCTCACCGTTACGGCGCATGCGGGTCGCGAGGTGGTCGAGCTTGAACAGCGAGGACAGCTGGTCGGGGTCGGCCTCGCGCGACTCGAGCTCGGAGATGAGCGAGAGCTGGCGCTGGATAAGACCCTGGGAACGACGCGAGAGGTTGGTGAACATCGCGTTGACGTTGCCCCGCAGGAGGGCCTGCTCGGCGGCCAGACGGACCGCCTCGCGGTGCACGTCGTCGAAGGCCGAGGCCACCTGGCCGATCTCGTCGCGCGAGTGCACACCGACGGACTCGACGGAGGTGTCGACGTCCTGCGGGTCCGACTCGGACAGCTGCTTGACCAGCTCGGGCAGGCGGTCCTGGGCGACCTTGGTCGCGGTGTCCTGGAGCCGGCGCAGCGAGCGGATCATGGACCGGGCCACGACGAAGGCGCCGACGAGCGAGACGCCGAGGACGAGCAGGATCAGCGCACCGTTGATGATGGCCGTGCGCTCGGACTCGTTGCGCAGCTCGCGGGCCTGCTGCTCCATCTGGTTGAGCAGCGTCAGCTCGATCTTGGACATTTCCTGCAGACGCTGGCTGTCCGCGTCGACCCAGTCCTTGTAGGACCGCTTGTCCTGGATCCTGATGCCGCCCTCCTGGCTGAGGGCGCGGCGGGCGTACTGGTCGGCGGCCTTGATAGTCGAGTTGCCCGAGTCGATGGGCTTCATCAGCTCGGTGGCGGCGACGTTTCCGTAGACGGAGCTGAAGCCCTTGAGGTCGGACTCCTGGTTCTCCAGCGCGGACTCGCCGTAGCGGCGGTCGGTCTCGGAGAGCTTGCCGAAGTCACGGTCGTTCGGGGGCAGGGCGGCCGCGATGACGGCGCGCTGCACGGACGCGTACTCCTTGGCGGAGGAGAACGACGCCAGCGCGCGCGTGCGCTTGATCATCTCGGGGTTGCTGGTCGCCTGCGCCATGTCGGTGGACAGCGACAGGAGCTGCTCGACGAGGCGGCTGTAGGCGTCGATCGTCTGGGACGAGGTGCTGCGGTCCTTGAACGCGTCCTGCCGGATGCCCTTGAGGTTGTTGAGCTGGCCGGCGATCTGCGTGACGTGGTCCTGCACACCGTCGAGACCGCTGTTGCTGGTCCCGTCGGTGATCTCGTACGTGCCTTCCATGAAGGCCTTGCGCGCGCGGTCGGTCTTCTGGCGCGCTCCCTGGACGGTGTAGTCCTCGGTCGCCTTGCCGCCGTTGGCCAGCGGGCCCGCCGACTGGTCGCGCTCCTCCTGGAGCGCGGACGCGAGTTCGGTGGCCTGCTTGGTCATGTCGGTCAGCAGCTTCATGTTGTCGAGCTGCTGGATGTCGCTCATCGACTCGCCGATACGCAGCGCGCCGAGGGAGGTCGCGGCGACCACGGGGAGGGCGAGCAGCGACACCAGGCGGGTGGAGATACGCCAGTTGCGCAGTGCTATTCGCGAGCCGGGGCCGGTCGGGCTCTTCGGCTTCGCGGCGGTCTTGGGCGCGGCCGAAGCCGCCGTACTGCCCTCGACGGAAGCGGTCCGGCCCGGGTTCTGGGCGTGCTGGGGCGAGGAACTGCCTGTCATCGGGCCAGTCCCGCCGCGCGGCTCGGGCTCCGCCGCAGCGCTGCCATCCCTGTTCTTACGTCCCTGCACTAGCGTCGCAACCTCTGGACCAGGCGTCCCCCGCGTGCGCGGACGGGACGGTGTCGGCGTAGTTCGGGGGCGAGCTGAAACGCCCCCTTCGGTCGTCGGTGACCGGCGCTGCTCCCCCTTCCCGCCGCGACTCGGCGCTGCGTTGCGCCCCGTGCGCGCCGGCTCGATCTCGCGGCGGTCCCGCGAATTCCAGCACAGTGCAGGATCTCCAACAAGGGCCGAGGGCCAGGACCGGACCAGTGTGACGCCTTGTGAGGGGTGTGTCACGAGACGTAGAAAGTGATCTCGTCGATAACGGACTTTTAATGACGTTCCACCTACACCCCGGGGGTGTCCCAGTCGCCATGATCGGGAGCGGAATGGTGGCTTCAATGGCGGAATGCCCGTTTCGATGCGGCGCACTTCGGGTCCGAATTGAAGCTTTTGCCCGCCCTCTGGTGAGCAAACTCACATGAAGAACTTCGCCTCTTCCTCGCTTTCGACGGGAATCAGATGTTTAGCCTGACGCTTTACAGGGATGGCGAATCCGACAACCGGCGCCCCGCAGGCGCCCGCACCGACAAGGTCACGAGCGACACATGAAGACTGTGAAGTCCACGATGTTCCGCAACATCGCCAACCCGCGGCGTACGACGCTGATGCACCTCAAGGACGCCGACGAGCTGCAGACGGCACCGGAGCTGCCGGAGTACTCCGTCGAGCTCCCCGCGCAGACGGCCAACCCGCGCCGCGCCATCCTGATGGAAGCCCCGGAGCAGACGCCCGTCGCCTCCTGACGCCCGTCGCCTCCTGACGCGCGGCAATCCGCGAGGCCGGGTGCCCGAGCCGCGTTAGCCTGGGGCGTCAGATTCCAGCCAGCGGAAGTAGAGGGGCGCAAGGCACCCGTGCGCATCGCCAGATTCTCCATCGACGGCAATGTCGCCTTCGGCGCGGTCGAGGGCGACAGTCCCCCCGGAACGACCGATGGGCTTGTCCTCGACATCATCAAGGGCATCCCGTTCGCGGACTTCGAACTCTCCGGCACGAAGGTCCCGCTGAGCAAGGTCAGGCTTCTGCCGCCGGTGCTCCCGAACAAGGTCGTCGCCTTCGGCCGCAACTACGCGGAACACGCGAAGGAACTGGGCAACGAGGTCCCGGACGCCCCCTTCGCGTTCTTCAAGCCGTCCACCTCGGTGATCGGCCCCGGCGACGCGATCGCGTACCCCTCCTTCTCGCAGGAACTGCACCACGAGGCCGAGCTCGCCGTGGTCATCGGCCGCATGTGCCGCGAGGTCCCGCGCGAGCGCGTCAAGGACGTCATCCTCGGCTACACCTGCGCGAACGACGTCACCGCGCGTGACGTCCAGAAGCGCGAGAAGCAGTGGGCCCGGGCCAAGGGCTTCGACACCTCCTGCCCGCTCGGCCCCTGGGTGGAGACGGACCTCGACCCCGGCGACCTGACGATCCAGTGCACCGTCAACGGACAGCAGCGCCAGCTCGGCCGCACGTCCCAGATGATCCACTCGATCGAGGACCTGATCGTCAACATCTCCGAGGCCATGACGCTGCTCCCCGGCGACGTGATCCTCACGGGCACCCCGGAAGGGGTCGGCCCGCTCAACGTCGGCGACGAGGTCGCCGTCACCATCGAAGGCATCGGCACTCTCACCAACAAGGTGATCAAGCGTGGCTAACGCGAACGTCCGCGTACGTTTCTGTCCGTCCCCGACCGGCAACCCCCACGTGGGCCTGGTCCGCACGGCGCTGTTCAACTGGGCCTACGCCCGGCACAACCAGGGCTCCCTGGTCTTCCGCATCGAGGACACCGACGCGGCCCGCGACTCCGAGGAGTCGTACGAGCAGCTCCTCGACTCGATGCGCTGGCTCGGCTTCGACTGGGACGAGGGCCCCGAGATCGGCGGCCCCCACGCGCCGTACCGCCAGTCGCAGCGCATGGACATCTACAAGGACGTCGCCGAGAAGCTCCTCACCGCCGGCCACGCCTACCGCTGCTACTGCTCCACCGAGGAGCTCGACGCCCGCCGCGACGCCGCCCGCGCCGCCGGCAAGCCTTCGGGTTACGACGGTCACTGCCGCGACCTGAGCGCCGAGCAGACCGCCGCGTACGAGGCCGAGGGCCGGCAGCCCATCGTCCGTTTCCGCATGCCCGACGAGGCGATCACCTTCGAGGACCTGGTCCGCGGCGAGATCACCTACCAGCCGGAGAACGTCCCGGACTTCGGCATCGTCCGCGCGAACGGCGCCCCGCTGTACACGCTGGTCAACCCGGTCGACGACGCCCTGATGGAGATCACCCACGTCCTGCGCGGCGAGGACCTGCTCTCCTCCACGCCCCGCCAGATCGCCCTCTACAAGGCGCTCACCGAACTCGGCATCGCGAAGCTCACGCCCGCCTTCGGTCACCTGCCGTACGTCATGGGCGAGGGCAACAAGAAGCTCTCGAAGCGTGACCCGCAGGCGTCGCTCAACCTCTACCGCGAGCGCGGCTTCCTGCCCGAGGGGCTGCTCAACTACCTGTCCCTGCTCGGCTGGTCCTTCTCGGCCGACCAGGACGTCTTCTCCATCGAGGACATGGTCGCGAAGTTCGACCTCGCGGACGTCAACGCGAACCCGGCGCGCTTCGACCTGAAGAAGGCCGAGTCGATCAACGGCGACCACATCCGCATGCTGGACGTGAAGGCGTTCGCGGCGGCCTGCGAGCCGTGGCTGCGCGCACCGTTCGCCAACTGGGCTCCCGAGGACTTCGACCAGGCGGCCTGGGAGGCCATCGCCCCCCATGCGCAGACCCGCGTGACGGTCCTGTCCGACATCACGGCCAACGTCGACTTCCTGTTCCTCAAGGAGCCGGTGGAGGACGAGGCGTCCTGGGCCAAGGCCATGAAGGGCGACCCGGTCGGCCTCCTGACCACGGCCCGCGCGAAGCTCGAGGCCGCCGACTGGGCGTCGGCCGACTCCCTCAAGGAGGCCGTCCTGGCCGCCGGCGAGGAGCACGGCCTCAAGCTCGGCAAGGCGCAGGCCCCGGTCCGCGTGGCCGTCACCGGCCGCACGGTCGGCCTGCCCCTCTTCGAGTCCCTGGAGATCCTGGGCAAGGACAAGACCCTGACCCGCATCGACGCCGCCCTGGCCAAGCTCACGGCCTAAGCTCGGGCACATGCCTATCCGCGCGGTCCTGTGGGACGTAGACGACACGATCTTCGACTACGCGAACGCGGACCGCGCGGGAATGCGGGACCACCTTCGGGCCGAGGGCCTGGCCGACGGATTCACCTCCGTCGGCCAGGCCCTCGCCCGTTGGCGCACCCTCACCCGGGAGCACTGGGCGCGCTTCGAGTCGGGTGAGACCGACTGGGAGGGTCAGCGCCGCAATCGCGTACGGGCCTTTGTAGGGCGCGGCGCCGACGACATGGACGACGCCGAGGCGGACGCCTGGTTCGGGCGCTACATCGTCCACTACGAGGCCTCCTGGGCGCTGTTCCCCGACACCGTCCCCGTGCTCGACCTGCTCGCGGAGCGCTACCGGCACGCTGTCCTGTCCAACTCCTCGCTCCACAACCAGGACCGCAAGCTCCGCGTCCTCGGCGTCAGGGACCGCTTCGAGGCCGTCGTCTGCGCCGCCGAACTCGGCGTGGCCAAACCGCAGGCCGCCGCCTTCCACGCCGCCTGCGAGGCCCTGGAACTGCCCCCGCGCGAGGTCGCGTACGTCGGCGACCAGCCCGACACCGACGCCCGCGGCGCCGAGGAGGCGGGGCTCACCGGCATCTGGCTGGACCGCGCGCGGACCGGCGGCCGTCCCGAACTCACGCGCATCACAGCGCTCGAACAGCTCCCCGCCCTGCTGGCCCCGGATACCCGTTTTGGAGCGCCGTCCACCTTCGGGTAATGTTCTTCCTGCGCCAAGGGAAACGGGCCGACAGGCCGGACCCGGAAGCGTAATTCAAACAGAAACCTCGCAAGGGGTTGCTTTTTGATGGCCTATGGTGTAATTGGCAGCACGACGGTTTCTGGTTCCGTTAGTCTAGGTTCGAGTCCTGGTAGGCCAGCTCGCAGAGCTTATCTGCATCGCGGATTCCAGATCCGCAAAGCCCCCGTTGTGTAGCGGCCTAGCACGCCGCCCTCTCAAGGCGGTAGCGCCGGTTCGAATCCGGTCGGGGGTACAGATCCTTCCCAGGGGGACAGTCCGGGTCGCACCCGCTGTTTTTCATGCAGGATCGCTAGGGCCCCCGTTGTGTAGCGGCCTAGCACGCCGCCCTCTCAAGGCGGTAGCGCCGGTTCGAATCCGGTCGGGGGTACTGATCGGGCCATCCAGGCCTGGATCGCATTGGGCTATGGTGTAATTGGCAACACGACGGTTTCTGGTTCCGTTGTTCTAGGTTCGAGTCCTGGTAGCCCAGCTGGATAGTGTGGCAACACAAGATCCTTGCCCCCGTTGTGTAGCGGCCTAGCACGCCGCCCTCTCAAGGCGGTAGCGCCGGTTCGAATCCGGTCGGGGGTACAAGACAGCAGGAGGCCCTCCCCGGCAGGGGAGGGCCTCTTCGCGTTGTCCGGAGCGCATGGCCGTGAAATCTCACCAAGGTCTCAACTCGGGCCGGTCGCTGCGGCGTTGAAGCGGCCGGCCCGAGGGGGAGCGGTGTGGTGGGGGAGGGTCAGCCGGTGCGGCGAAGGGCCTCGGAGAGCCGGCCCGCCGCGTCGATGACGGCCTGTGCGTGCATGCGGCCCGGGTGGCGCGTCAGGCGCTCGATCGGCCCGGAGACCGAGACCGCCGCCACCACGCGGTTCGAGGGGCCGCGCACCGGCGCGGAGACGGACGCGACGCCCGGCTCCCGCTCGCCGATCGACTGGGCCCAGCCGCGGCGCCGTACGCCCGACAGGGCCGTCGCCGTGAAGCGGGCGCCCTGGAGGCCGCGGTGGAGGCGCTCGGGCTCCTCCCAGGCCATCAGGATCTGCGCCGACGAGCCCGCCTTCATCGTGAGCGTGGAGCCCACGGGGACCGTGTCCCTGAGGCCCGACAGGCGCTCGGCGGCCGCGACGCAGATGCGCATGTCGCCCTGCCGGCGATAGAGCTGCGCGCTCTCGCCCGTCACGTCACGGAGGTGGGTGAGTACCGGGCCCGCTGTCGCGAGCAGACGGTCCTCGCCCGCCGCCGCGGCCAGCTCGGCCATGCGCGGGCCGAGGATGAATCGGCCCTGCATGTCACGCGCCACCATGCGGTGGTGTTCCAGTGCCACGGCGAGACGGTGTGCCGTGGGTCTTGCCAGTCCGGTCGCCGCGACCAGCCCCGCGAGGGTGGCCGGACCGGACTCCAGGGCGCTGAGAACAAGGGCCGCCTTGTCCAGAACGCCGACGCCGCTAGAGTTGTCCATGCGTCGATACTCGCGTCTCACTCTGTGAAACGCAAGTTCAATTTCCCGTGAAACTTGACACCCTGTACTTACGGCGGCCCGCAGACCAACGGGCCGGGACGTTCACGTCCGGTACGAGGGGTACGGACGTCGGCGACCACGATCTCTAGTTGGGCCGGCTCACGATGCCGGCCGGAGGGAAAGCGATGGGTAGGACACTCGCGGAGAAGGTCTGGGACGACCACGTCGTCCGGCGCGCCGAGGGCGAGCCCGACCTCCTCTTCATCGATCTGCACCTGCTGCACGAGGTGACCAGCCCGCAGGCCTTCGACGGCCTGCGTCAGACCGGACGCCAGGTGCGGCGCCTCGACCTCACCATCGCGACCGAGGATCACAACACCCCGACCCTCGACATCGACAAGCCGATCGCGGACCCGGTCTCGCGCGCCCAGCTGGAGACGCTGCGCAAGAACTGTGCCGACTTCGGTGTGCGTCTGCACTCGCTGGGTGACGTCGAGCAGGGCGTCGTGCACGTCGTCGGCCCGCAGCTGGGCCTGACCCAGCCGGGCACCACGGTCGTCTGCGGCGACTCCCACACGTCCACGCACGGCGCGTTCGGCGCGCTGGCCTTCGGCATCGGCACCTCCCAGGTCGAGCACGTCCTGGCGACCCAGACGCTGCCGCTGGCCCGTCCCCGCACGATGGCCATCACCGTCGACGGCGAGCTGCCCGACGCCGTCACCGCCAAGGACCTGATCCTCGCCATCATCGCGAAGATCGGTACGGGCGGCGGCCAGGGCTACATCCTGGAGTACCGCGGCGCCGCCATCGAGAAGCTCTCGATGGAAGCCCGCATGACCATCTGCAACATGTCGATCGAGGCCGGCGCCCGCGCGGGCATGATCGCCCCCGACGAGACCACCTTCGCCTACCTCGAGGGCCGCGCACACGCCCCCAAGGGCGAGGACTGGGACGCCGCGGTGGCGTACTGGAAGACGCTGAAGTCGGACGACGACGCGGAATTCGACGCCGAGGTCGTCATCGACGCCGCCGCGCTGTCGCCGTTCGTCACCTGGGGCACCAACCCCGGCCAGGGCTCGCCCCTGTCGGCGCAGGTCCCCGACCCTGCTTCGTACGAGGACGCTTCGGAGCGCCTCGCCGCCGAAAAGGCCCTGGAATACATGGGGTTGACCGCCGGGCAGCAGCTGCGCGACATCAAGGTCGACACCGTCTTCGTAGGTTCGTGCACCAACGGCCGCATCGAGGACCTGCGCGCCGCCGCCGAGATCGTCGGGGGCCGCAAAGTCGCCGACGGCGTACGGATGCTGGTCGTTCCCGGCTCCGCGCGGGTGGGTCTGCAGGCCGTCTCCGAGGGCCTGGACAAGGTCTTCAAGGAGGCCGGCGCCGAATGGCGGCACGCGGGCTGCTCGATGTGTCTGGGCATGAACCCCGACCAACTCGCCCCCGGCGAGCGCTCCGCGTCCACCTCGAACCGCAACTTCGAGGGGCGGCAGGGCAAGGGCGGCCGTACGCACCTGGTCTCGCCCCAGGTCGCCGCCGCCACCGCCGTGCTTGGCCACCTGGCCTCTCCGGCCGACCTGTCCGACACTGACGCCCGTACGCCCGCTGGAGTCTGATCAGCCATGGAAGCATTCACCACGCACACCGGCCGGGCCGTCCCGCTGCGCCGCAGCAACGTCGACACCGACCAGATCATCCCCGCTCACTGGCTCAAGAAGGTCACCAGGGACGGTTTTGAGGACGGGCTCTTCGAGGCCTGGCGCAAGGACCCCGAGTTCGTGCTGAACAAGGCCGAACGCGAGGGTGCCACGGTCCTGGTGGCAGGTCCCGACTTCGGCACCGGATCCTCCCGCGAGCACGCGGTGTGGGCGCTGCAGAACTACGGCTTCAAGGCCGTCGTCTCCTCGCGGTTCGCCGACATCTTCCGCGGCAACTCGCTCAAGAACGGCCTGCTCACGGTGGTGCTCGACCAGAAGGTCGTGGACGCGCTCCAGGACCTGGTGGAGAACGACCCCCAGGCAGAGATCACGGTCGACCTGGAGGCGCGTGAAGTACGGGCCGAGGGCATCACCGCCGCCTTCGAACTCGACGAGAACGCGCGCTGGCGGCTGCTGAACGGCCTGGACGACATCAGCATCACGCTCCAGAACGAGGGTGACATCGCGGAGTACGAGTCGAAGCGTCCCGCGTTCAAGCCGCAGACTGTGCAGATCTGAACTCTGCAAGGCTGATTCCGGCCATCGCAGCAAGCCTCTGTACCCCCAATCGTGGACGGTTGGGGGTACAGCTGTGTCCGGCCCCGGACGGCTCGCCAAGTGCCGTTCCGGGGCTCTCAACTCCCCTAATTTTCAAGGGTGTTCAGGGGGTACGCGCGTCTCATGGCGCCCGGGCGCGCACGCCCCTCGAAGGGGCCCAGGAGGCCCGCCAGGGACGGCAGTTACCCCCTGCGGAGGCGACAACTCGCCCCAGATGGCACAATCTGTGCATGGAACACGACGGCCAACTCCAGCTGTATGCGGCGGTCGCGGACCAACTCAAGGAAGCGCACTCCAGGGTGCGCGCACTGCAAGTCCCGGAGGGCGTACGGATGGCGCTGACCCGGAAGCTGCTGGTCATTACGGCCGCGGCCAAGCACGATCTCGCCGATGCGGCAAGGCGACTGGACCGATTCATGGTGGACCTCGACGAGGGTCGATTCTCACAAGAGGACCGCTGAAGGACTTCGCGACAGCCCGAGTTCGTTGCGGCACAAGGGTGATTAGCCCGTTTCGTGTTTGATTTGCGGTATATATCTGCCTAACGTGCGAAAAAGCCGGACCGGATACGTTCCGGCAATGTCTCCGAAGGGGAAGACGTGAACAAGGCGCAGCTCGTAGAAGCGATTGCCGACAAGGTCGGCGGCCGTCAGCAGGCCGCGGACGCCGTCGACGCGGTCCTGGACGCCATCGTCCGTGCCGTCGTCAGCGGGGACCGGGTCTCGGTCACCGGCTTCGGCTCGTTCGAGAAGGTCGACCGCCCCGCCCGCTACGCCCGTAACCCGCAGACGGGTGAGCGCGTACGGGTCAAGAAGACCTCCGTTCCGCGTTTCCGTGCCGGTCAGGGCTTCAAGGACCTCGTCGCGGGTTCGAAGAAGCTCCCGCGTGGCGGAGAGGTCGCGGTCAAGAAGGCGCCCAAGGGCAGCCTGACCGGCGGCGCCGCGGCGACTGTCAAGAAGGCCGCGGCCAAGAAGGCCACGACCGCCAAGAAGGCGACGGCGAAGAAGACCACCGCCAAGAAGGTCACCGCCAAGAAGACCACGGCGAAGAAGACCACGGCGACGGCGAAGAAGGCCACCGCCAAGACGGCCACCGCCACGGCGAAGAAGGCCGCCGCGAAGAAGGCCGCCCCGGCGAAGACCGCCGCGAAGAAGGCCACCGCGAAGAAGACGGCGCCCGCCAAGAAGGCCACGGCCAAGAAGGCGCCCGCCAAGAAGTCCACTGCGCGCAAGACGACCGCCAAGAAGACCACCGCCCGCAAGAAGTAAGGGCGACGGCCTCAAGGGCCCCTCACGCGCCGGGCCGGGCTCCCCTCGGGGAGCCCGGCCCGCGGTGTGTTCGCGAAAGCCCGGTTCGGCAGCGGCTCAGAGCGTCTGCAGCGTCACCAGCGTGATGCGCCGCGCCTCGCCCTCGCCCTCGACCTCGATACGGACCCGCTGCCCGGGGCGCAGCAGCCGAAGACCGCCCGCGTCGAACGCCGGGCCGTCGAACGGCACGGGGGTGCCGTCGTCGAGCAGCACGCTGCCGGAGCGGGAGTCGGGGTCGTATGTGTACGCGGTCGCCTGCATACAGGCAGCCTACTCAGTCCGGGATCAGCAGCCCGGCGGCCGCCCCCGCGGTGCGCGGGCCGACGCCGAGCGACAGCGCCACCCGCAGGTCCTCGCCGGTGTCCACGTCCTGGCGTACGGAGTCGACGCCCGTCAGCGGGAGTTCCACCGCGCCGGAGGCGGCATGACGGGCGCGGGACGCGTTGCCGAATGCGGGACGCAATTCCGTACCGGAACCCGCACTGAGAAGTGTGGTCCCGATTCCCGCCGCATCGGGGAGAAATGCGCGGGGAAATAGCGCGGCCTCCGCGAGAACACGGGACAATTCCGCGGACCGCAGGGCCGGCAGATCGGCGTTGAGTGCCGCGACGGCCGCATCCGGGCGCCGGGCCCTCGCCGCTGCCACTCCGTGCGCCAGGGCGGCGTTCAGGCCCGCTCCCGGGGCATCGGGGACGATCAGGGCACCCAGGGCGGCCAGCTCCCTCCCGGCGAGCGCGTCGTCCGTGACTACCACCACATCCCGCACCCCGGCCGAGGCGGTCGCGGCGGCGACGGTGTCCTGCGCGAACGCCAGCGCGAGCCCGGGACGCACCCTGTCACCCGCGGTGGGCGCCAGCCTGCTCTTGGCCCGCACCAGGGGTTTCAGCGGTATCACGAGGGTCCACTGCACGTGAGGTCCGTCCCTTCGGGTCGCGCTCATTGTGGCCCGGCGCGTGAGGTGGGCATAAACGTGCGGGCGTACGGTGTTCTCGACAGACCGGCGGCCTGGGGCGACACTTGTGCGGCTGACCAGGTCCGAGAGGGCCTTCAAAGGTCCATAGAGGAAGGTGTCCGAGTGTCCCGCCGCAGAATCGGCTTCTGGTACCGCCTGGCGGCGGTCATCGCTAAACCGCCGCTCGTGGTTCTGATCAAGCGGGACTGGCGCGGAATGGAGAACATTCCGGCCGACGGGGGCTTTATCACCGCGGTGAACCACAATTCGCATCTGGACCCGTTCGCCTACGCGCACTTCCAGTACAACACCGGACGCGTTCCGCGATTCCTCGCCAAGCACGGGCTCTTCAAGAAGGGGTTCATCGGCGCCATCATGCGCGGCACCGGACAGATCCCCGTCTACCGCGAGACCACGAATGCGCTCAGCGCGTTCCGTGCCGCCATCGACGCCGTCGAGCGCGGGGAGTGCGTCGCCTTCTACCCGGAGGGCACCCTCACCCGCGATCCGGACCTGTGGCCCATGACCGCCAAGACGGGCGTCGCGCGCGTGGCACTGCAGACCAAGTGCCCCGTGATTCCTGTCGCCCAGTGGGGCGCCAACCTTGTGCTCGCGCCGTACGCGAAGAAGCCCGACCTGCTGCCGCGCAAGACGCACCACGTCCTCGCCGGGCCGCCGGTCGACCTGGAGCGCTTCTACGACAAGGAGATGACCCCGGAACTCCTCAAGGAGGCCACCGAGGTCATCATGACGGCGATCACCGGCCTGCTCGGTGAACTGCGCGGCGAGCAGCCTCCGCAGCGGCGTTACGACCCCCGTGAGGCGCGCATCGCGCAGCGCCGCAAGGCCGCCGGGACCAACACCCTTACGGAGCAGGCCGGTTCGCCCGCCATCGAGCTCGGAAGTCCTGAGGAGAGCAAGTGACCCCACCCGTCAAGGCGGCCGTCTTCGGAACCGGCTCCTGGGGTACGGCCTTCGCCACGGTGCTCGCCGACGCGGGGTGCGACGTCACCCTGTGGGCGCGCAGGCCCGAACTTGCCGAAGCGGTCAACTCCACGCGTACGAACCCCGATTACCTCCCCGGCGTCGACCTCCCCGGCAACATCAGGGCCACCACCGACGCAGCGGAAGCCGCGGACGGCGCCGAGTTCACGGTGCTCGCCGTGCCCTCGCAGACGCTGCGTGCCAACCTCGCCGAGTGGACGCCGCTGCTCGCGCCCGGCACGGTCCTCGTCTCCCTCATGAAGGGCGTCGAGCTCGGCTCCGCCATGCGGATGAGCGAGGTCATCGAGGACGTCACCAAGGTCGGCGACGACCGCATCGCGATCGTGACGGGCCCCAACCTCGCCCGCGAGATCGCCGCCCGGATGCCCGCCGCCGCCGTCGTCGCCTGCCGCGACGAATCGGTTGCGCAGCGCCTCCAGACCGCCTGCCACACGCCGTACTTCCGGCCGTACACGAACACCGACGTGATCGGCTGCGAGCTCGGCGGAGCCGTGAAGAACGTCATCGGGCTCGCCGTCGGCATCGCCGACGGCATGGGCCTCGGCGACAACGCGAAGGGCTCCCTCATCACGCGCGGCCTCGCCGAGACCACCCGGCTCGGCCTCGCGATGGGCGCCGACCCCCTCACCTTCTCCGGGCTCGCGGGCCTCGGCGACCTCGTCGCCACCTGCTCCTCGCCCCTGTCGCGCAACCACACCTTCGGCACGAACCTGGGCAAGGGCATGACCCTCCAGGAGACCATCGCGGTCACCAAGCAGACCGCAGAGGGCGTCAAGTCCTGCGAGTCGGTGCTCGACCTGGCGCGCCGGCACGGCGTCGACATGCCGATCACCGAAACCGTCGTCGGCATCGTGCACGAGGGGAAGCCGCCGGTCGTCGCCCTGAAGGAGCTGATGTCGCGCAGCGCCAAGCCCGAACGGCGCTGACGCGGGGCTCGCCGGACGCTGACTCCGCTGCTACCAGCAGGTACGCTCAACGCGATATGAGCAGCGAGAACCTTCCCCAGAGCAGCCGCCCGTCGGGCCAGAAGCCCCGTGTGGCCGTCGTCTTCGGCGGTCGCAGCTCCGAGCACGGCGTTTCCGTCGTCACCGCAGGCGCCGTGCTGCGGGCCATCGACCGCACCAAGTACGACGTGCTGCCGATCGGCATCACGCGGGAGGGCCGTTGGGCGCTGACGGCCGACGATCCCGAGCGGATGGCCATCACCGACCGCAAGGTGCCGGACGTCGCCGAGCTCGCCGAGTCCGCCGAGGGCGGGGTCGTGCTGCCCGTCGACCCGTCGAGCCGCGAGGTCGTCTACACGGAGCCCGGCTCCGTGCCCAAGGTCCTCGGTGACGTCGACGTCGTGTTCCCCGTCCTGCACGGCCCGTACGGCGAGGACGGCACCATCCAGGGCCTGCTGGACCTGTCCGGGACGCCGTACGTCGGCTGTGGCGTCCTGTCCTCGGCCGTCGGCCAGGACAAGGACTACATGAAGCGGGTGTTCACCTCGTTCGGGCTGAAGGTCGGCCCCTACCTGGTGATCCGGCCGCGCGAGTGGGAGAACGACAGGGAAGGCGCGCGGCGCCGCATCGCGGACTTCGTCGGCGAGCAGGGCTGGCCGCTGTTCATCAAGCCCGCGCGCGCGGGTTCGTCGATCGGCATCACCAAGGTCGACTCCTTCGAGGGCCTCGACGAGGCGATCGAGGAGGCCCGCAGCCACGACCCGAAGATCATCGTGGAGGCGGCACTCGTCGGCCGCGAGATCGAGTGCGGAGTCCTGGAGTTCGAGGACGGGCCGCGTGCGAGCGTGCCGGCCGAGATCCCGCCGGTCCAGGCCCACGACTTCTACGACTTCGAGGCCAAGTACATCGACTCGGCGTCCGGCATCGTGCCCGCGCCGCTCACCGACGAGCAGACGGCCGAGGTGCAGCGGCTCGCGGTCGAGGCGTTCGACGCGGCGTCCTGCGAGGGCCTCGTGCGCGCCGACTTCTTCCTCACCGAGGACGGCGAGTTCGTGATCAACGAGATCAACACGCTGCCCGGCTTCACCCCGATCTCCATGTACCCGCGGATGTGGCAGGAGAGCGGCGTGAGCTACCAGGAGCTGGTGGACCGCCTCATCCAGGCGGCGCTGAACCGGTCGACGGGGCTGCGCTAGTCACGCAGCGATCCGATCCGTGCAGGTCAGTCGGCGATCCCTTCGGGGATCGCCTTCTTGACGGGCCCGGCGAAGTCGACCAGGGGTGAGGCCCCCTCGGCGGCCAGCTCCTTGGGCAGGGTGACCTCCACATAGGCGACCCGCAGCGTCGTCGTGAGCACCTGCGTGCCGTCGTCCCGCTTCTCGTACGCCCAGCCCACGCCGTTCACCTTCACCGGCAGAGCCTGGGGGTCGTCCATCAGCGCGGGCCGTGCGACACCGCAGCGCAGTATGATCGCCGGATCTCCCCACCCCGCGGTCAGCTCGGACCGCGGAGAGGGGTCGTTCCTTCCGTGCCCGTCCACCGTGTCCGGAAGCCTCTTGTGCAGGTTCCGGCACAGGTCCGTGACCTTGGCGTCAGGGGTGGGAACCGCTGCGTGCGCCGTGTCGTCTGCTGAGGAGCAGCCCGAGACGGCGAGCAGCAGGGCCAGGGCGGGGAGCCCGGTGGCAAGGCGGGACCGGTGACGGAAGAAGTTCACCGACCAAGGTTAGACGGGGGCTACAAGTGCACGACCGGGCAGGTCAGGGTGCGGGTGATGCCGTCCACTTGCTGGACCTTGGCGACCACCATGCGGCCCAGCTCATCGACTGTGTCGGCCTGTGCGCGCACGATGACGTCGTAGGGACCTGTCACGTCCTCGGCCTGGATCACCCCCGGGATCTTGCCGATCAGCTCGGCTACGGTCGACGCCTTGCCGACTTCGGTCTGAATCAGGATGTACGCCTGTACCACGGAACCTCCAGGGCGGCCACGAGGATCATGTGGGGAGAAGAGACGCCACGGTATCGCGTCGCCGCTCGCCGCGGGGAGACCCGCGGTGTCTGTGGCGTACACACTGCGACTGACGGACGGCGGGCACCGGTCCACGGGACGGTCCCGCCGATGACAATGACCGTACCGATGACAGAGACGGCTCGCGACCGCAAGCGGACCGGGGCAGAAGGGGCAGTACGCGCATGAAGGGCACCGTCGGCGAGCTGGGCGAGTTCGGGCTCATCCGAGAGCTCACCTCCCGGCTCACCACCACCCCGGCCGTACGACTCGGCCCGGGCGACGACGCGGCCGTGGTGGCCGCGCCGGACCGCAGGGTCGTCGTGAGCACGGACATCCTCCTCGAAGGGCGGCACTTCCGCCGCGACTGGTCCACGGCCTACGACGTCGGGCGCAAGGCGGCCGCGCAGAACCTCGCGGACATCGCCGCCATGGGCGCCGTCCCGACCGCGCTCCTGCTCGGCCTCGTGGTCCCCGCCGAACTCCCCGCCAGCTGGCCGAACGAGCTGATGGACGGCCTGCGCGACGAGTGCCAGGTCGCGGGCGCCGCCGTCGTCGGAGGCGATGTCGTACGCGGCGACACCATCACCGTCGCGATCACCGCGCTCGGCGACATGCGCAACCACGAGCCGGTCACGCGCGCCGGCGCACAGCCCGGCGACGTCGTCGCGGTGACCGGCTGGCTCGGCTGGTCCGCGGCCGGGCACGCGGTCCTCTCGCGCGGTTTCCGCTCGCCCCGCGCCTTCGTCGAGGCCCACCGCCGGCCCGAGCCGCCGTACCACGCGGGCCCCGCGGCCGCCGGGCTCGGCGCCACCGCCATGTGCGACGTCAGCGACGGCCTCATCGCCGACCTGGGGCACATCGCGGAGGCCAGCAAGGTCCGGATCGACATCAAGTCCGGCAAGGTCGACGTGCCTTCGCAGATGAACGACATCGGGCAGGCCGTCGGCGTCGACCCGATCCAGTGGGTGCTCACCGGGGGAGAGGACCACGCGATCGTGGCCACGTTCCCGCCGGACGTGAAGCTGCCCGCCCGCTGGAAGGTGATCGGCGAGGTCCTCAACCCGTCGGCGCTGCCCCAGGTGACGGTCGACGGCGCCCCGTGGACGAACAAGGGCGGCTGGGACCACTTCGGGGACGTAGAGGGCTGACGGGCTCACCGGCCGCGTACCGCCGCGGCCGGTACGTCCAGCAGGGCCGGGTAGTCCTTCAGGTCGAGCGCCGTCGCGGCCTTCTCCGTCAGGCGCTTGAAGAACCCGGCCATCAGGCGGGAGCTGAGCAGCCGGTACATGCGGTCGCGGCTGCGGATCTTCCGCTCGGTGGGCGGGGCGAAGAAGGGGCCCGCGTTGCCCGAGATCTTCTGGCAGCCCTTCGCGAAGTCCCCGATCTGCGCCTCGTAGGCGGCGAACGCGGTGCGGTGTTCGCCGTCGGCCAGGGCCAGTTCACCCGCGAGGACATACGCCCCGACGATCGCGACGCCGGTGCCCATGCCGCCCATCGTGGCGCCGTACCCGGCGTCGCCGAGCAGGACCACGCGGCCCTTGGTGAGCCGGTCGACGTGGATCTGCGCGATCGCGTCGAAGTACAGGTCGTCCGCGTCCTCCAGCGCCTTGAGGACCCGCGGCGCCTCCCAACCCATCCCCGCGAACCGCTCCGCGAGGATCCGCTTCTGCCGGTCCACGTCCTTGCGGTCGTGGTAGAGAAGGTCGGAGCGGAACACCAGGAGCGCGCCCGCGCGGTCCGGGTCACCGTCGTAGTTGCTGACGCAGACCGCCCGGCCCGGGTCGCTGTACAGCCGGCCGGTGCGATCGAGGCCCAGGTGGTTGGGGATGCCGAAGCCGGCCACGTAGTGGTCGAGGAACCGCAGGTAGCGGGACTCGTCGCCGAACACGAGACGGCGGGTGGGGGAGTGCAGTCCGTCGGCCGCCACGACGAGGTCGAAGCGGCGGGGTGCCGCGCGCTCGAAGGTGACGTCGACCCCGCGGTCGTCCTCGGACAGGGTGGCGATCGAGTCACCGAAGACGTACTCCACGGTGTCCCTGCTGTGCTCGTACAGGATGTGGGCGAGGTCGCCGCGGAAGATCTCCACGTCGCCGCTCATCAGCTCCGCCGGCAGGTCGACGCGCGGGGTGCCGTCGGCGTCGACGACCGTCTGGCGGCCCATGCGGGTCTGGCGCGCGTGGATGTCGTCGTGGATGCCGAGGGCGGTCAGGACCGTGCGGTGCACCCAGCCGCGGAAGTCGACCGCGAATCCGCCCTCGCGCAGGTCGGCGGCCTTCTCGACGACGGTGACGCGGGCTCCGTGGAGGGACAGGGCGAGGGCGACGGCGGGGCCGGCGACGCTGGCGCCGGAGACCAGGACGTCGAGGTGGGACAGCCGGGCCGATGCGTACGGGGTGTGTGTGTTCTTCATGTCCCCGAGCCTCGCGGGCGCCCCTGACCACCCGCTTACGGTCGGCTGACCGCCGCTGACCGCATCGCCCGGCCCTCCTCGAACGCCTTCTCGTACGTCTCCGGAGTGAGCGCCGCACGGATCCGCGCCTCTACGGGGGCGACGTCCGGGTCCCCGGCGAGCGCGAGGCCGCGCAGGCCCGCACCGGCCCCGAGCAGCACCGCGGCCTCGCGCGGATCCCGCGCCACGGAGGCCAACGCCTCGGCCGCGTCGGCGAGTTCGAGGGCGCGCGTGGGTCCGTCACAGAGCGCGAGCCCCTGCTCGAACCAGTCGCGCGCCTCGTCGGGCCGTGACACGGCGAGCGCGACGCGGCCCAGACCGATGAGGGTCCGCACGGTCTCGCCGACGCTGAACCAGTTCGCCGCGCACAGTTCGAGAGCCGCTTCGTAGTGCACGCGCGCGTGCTCCGTGTCCCCGCCGATCCGTGCCACATCGCCGAGCCCGCGCCGCGCGCTCGCCACCTTGTCGGGGACGGCAGCCGTGCGGGCCATTGCGGCCGACCGCGTGAAGTGGTCGGCGGCGTCCCGGAGTTGGCCCTGGTGAAGCAGGACACACGCGCGCCGGTGCAGCAGATCGGCGGTCTCCTCCGGGGCTTCGAGCGCGGCCACGTGCGCGAGACCCTCGTCAAGCAGCGCCAGGGCCCGCCCCCGATCACCGCGCCAGTCCGCGAACATGCCCAGCGGATCAAGGCAGTTGGCCATGCCCCACCGGTCCCCGGTCGCCCGGAATCCGGCGAGCGCCCGCTCGAAATGCTCCTCCGACGTGACGGGGCGCCCCGCGAACCACTCCTGGAAGCCCAGGCCGACATCCAGCAGCGCGAGCCCCCAGGGCGCTTCGCCGACCTGCCGGCGCACCCGCTCCTTCACGGCGTACTGCGGCCCGTACGCCACCGACCACAGGACCACCACGAACGGCCGCCGCAGCGCGTGGTCCCGGGATGCGAGCACGGCCTCCGCGCGGGCCAGGCGCTGCGGTTCGCGCGGGTCGTTCCCGTCGCCCGCGACCGTGTTGATCACGCACAGGACGTACTCCTCGGCAAGGTCCTCCGGCGGCTCGTCCCCGAGCGCCGCGAGCAGCTCGCGGGCCAGCGGCACATGCGCGCCGTGCAGCCCGCGCAGCCGCCAGAACCAGGACAGGTCCGCCATCAGCCGCAGCGCCGCGCGCGGGTCAGCGCCCACGAGATGACGCAGGGCCGCCGACAGGTTGTCCCGCTCGGCCCCGAGCGCGGCCAGCCGCGGCAGCTGCCCGCCGCCGCGCAGATACGGCTCGGCCTGCGCCGCCAGTCCCCGGAAGTACGCGGCGTGCGCGTCCCGCAGCCCCGACAGCTCGCCCTCGTCGGCCAGATGCTCCGCGCAGAACGCGCGGATCGTCTGAAGCATCCGGTAGCGCCCGCCGGCCGCTTCCAGGAAGGACTTCTCCGTGAGCGAGGCCAGCAGGTCCTCCGGGTACGGCACTCCGCACACGGCCTCGACCGCGGCGAGCGTCGCGCCCCCGGACGACCCGCCGGCGAACACGGCCATCCGCCGCGCGAGATCCCGCTCCTCCTCGTCGAGCAGCTCCCAGCTCCACTCGACGACCGCGCGCAGCGTGCGGTGCCGGGGCGCCTTGGTGCGGTCGCCGCGGGACAGCAGCCGGAAGCGGTCGCCCAGACGGTCGGCGAGCTCGTCGACGGTGAGCGTGCGCAGCCTGGCCGCGGCGAGTTCGATCGCCAGCGGCAGCCCGTCGAGGGCCTCGCAGATCCCGTGAACGGCCTCCACGCGCGCGTGCAGATCGGCATCGGGCCGTACGGCTGCCGCCCGGTCCATGAACAGACGCGCCGCGGGTCCGGCCGCGAGTGGCGGCACCGGGCACAGTGCCTCACCCGTGATGCCGAGCGCCTCCCGGCTCGTGGCGAGGATCCGCAGCCCGGGACACGCGCCGAGCAGCACGCCGGCGGTGCGGGCCGCCTCGTCGACGAGGTGCTCGCAGTTGTCGAGCACGAGCAGCACCTCGCGTCCCTCCAGCGCGTCGATCAGCCGCTCGACCGGATCTCCCTGGGGCCCCCGGAACCCCTCACGCACCCCGAGCGCCGCGAGCAGCGCGTACGGCACCTGCTCGCCGCCGGCGGGAGGCGCCAGCTCGGCCCAGCACACGTCGGTCCTGTCCCGCGCGGCCTCGGCCGCGAGCCGGGTCTTGCCCGCCCCGCCCGGACCGGTGAGCGTCACGAGCCGCGCCCCGGCGAGCAAGGCGTCGATCCGCGAGAGCTCGTCGGCCCGTCCCACGAACCGGGTCAGCTGCGCCGGAACGCCCCGCCCGCGCGCGGGTTCCCGCCCCCGCAGGAGTTCCAGGTGCAGCGCCGAGAGCTCCGCAGAAGGATCGGCCCCCAGCTCGTCGGCGAGGACGCGCCGCACCTCCGCGTACACGGCGAGCGCCTCGGCGGGCCGCCCGTCCGCGTGGAGGGCGCGCATCAGCTGACCGTAGAGGCGTTCGCTGAGGGGATGGGCGGCGATCAGCTCCCGCAGCCCGGGTACGAGACCGCCACCCGAGCCGAGCGCGAGTTCCGCCTCGATACGGGTCTGGGCGGCGGTGAGCCTGATCTCGTCGAGACGGCTGCCGAAGGCGGCAGGCAGGTCGGCGAGCGCGGGACCGCGCCAGAGCCCGAGTGCCTCTCCGAGGAGCGCGGATGCCTGGGAAGGGTCCCCGGCCGTGAACGCCCGCTCGCCCTCGGCGGCCAGCCGCTCGAAACGGTGCACGTCCACATCGTCCGGACCGACGGCCAGCCGGTAGCCTGCCGGAGTGGCCTCGATGTCGAGGGAGAGCCGCTTGCGCAGCCTTGAGACCTGCGACTGCAGCGCGTTCGCGGCGCCGGCCGGCGGCTCGTCCCCGTACAGGCCGTCGATCAGGCGCTCCGCCGGGACGGTCCGGCCCGCCTCAAGGAGCAGCAGCGTCAGCAACGCCCGCGGGCGCGGACCGCCGGGGTCCAGCGGGGTGCCGTCGGGGGCGCGTACGTCGAGGGGGCCGAGGATGCCGAAGCGCATTGGTCAGATTGTGGCAGGGGTTACGGGGAGCATCCCGGGCCTGTGCCCTTGCGACTCTTCCTGGCATGAAAACGGCACGAAACAGCTGAAAACGTCATGAAGACGGCATGGAGACGGCATGGAGACGGCATGGAGACGTCATGAAGGCGGCATAAAAAAAAGGACCGGCCCCCGAGGGGACCGGTCCTTTAAGCAACCAGCTAGGTGGCCGCGCTACGCGTTACGTCAGCGCGAGACCTTGCCGGCCTTGATGCACGAGGTGCAGACGTTGAGCCGCTTCGGCGTCCGCCCGACCACTGCACGCACACGCTGGATGTTCGGGTTCCAGCGACGGGACGTACGGCGGTGCGAGTGCGAAATGTTGTTGCCGAAGCTCGGCCCCTTGCCGCAGACGTCGCAGTTGGCAGCCACGGGTCACTCCAAGACTTCAGATGCACTTACGGTTGATCCCGGCATGCCGGGATCGGATCGGAGGATCTGAGTGGCGGTGCCAGGGGAAGGCCCGATGGATATCGGGCAACCGGAGCAGCATACAACGGCTGCTTCGGTAGAACGAAACTACCATGGTTGCCCCGGTTGCCGTCCCGGGCCCTCTTCCGGAGGGACCCCCTCCGGGGTCTACGCTGCGATGCCAGTTCGGCTGCTCTAGGAGGCGCAGGTGCCGCAGGTGCTCGACGTCCACGCGGTGCGCGCCTGGTGCGCACTGGCCCTGGAGGCGCTCGGGCGGGACCGCGAGGAGATCGACGCGATCAACGTCTATCCCGTCGCGGACGGGGACACAGGCACCAATCTCTACCTGACCGTCGAGTCCGCGGTGCAGGCGGTCGAAGCGGTCTTCACGGGCCTCGAACCCGCACCGCCCGCGCTGCCCGACGTCGTCCACGCGATGGCTCACGGAGCCCTGATCGGGGCCCGCGGAAACTCCGGAACGATCCTCGCGCAGCTCCTTCGCGGCATGGCCCAGGTCCTCGCGGGCGACGCCGACGGTGAGGCGGATCACAGCGACAGCGCCGTCGGGGACACCCTGCGGCGCGCACTGCGCCGGGCCGCCGAGTCCGCCCGGGAAGCGGTCGCGCACCCCGTGGAGGGCACGGTTCTGACGGTGGCCGCCGCCGCTGCCGACGCCGCCGACGGTCACTCCGGAGACTGCGGTGACGTGGCCCGCGCCGCGTACGACGGCGCCCGTACCGCGCTCGACGCGACGCCGGGACAGCTCGCGGTCCTGGGGCGCGCGGGCGTCGTGGACGCGGGCGGGCGCGGGCTCGTGGCGGTGCTCGGCGCGCTGACGGAGGCGCTCTCGGGCGACCCGGTGGCACCTCCGGGCGGCCGGGGCGTGCACCACGCGCGCGTGGCCGCCGACCAGTCGCTGGACTGCGCGGACGGCGAAGGGCCCGCCTTCGAGGTCATCTACCTCCTGGAGGCCGACGACCAGGCCGTGGCTCGGCTGCGGACCCGGCTCGACGGCCTCGGCGACTCCCTCGTGGTCGTCGGCGGCGACGGACTGTGGAACGTCCATGTGCACGTCGACGACGCGGGCGCCGCAGTCGAGGCGGGCGTCGAGGCCGGCCGCCCGTACCGCATCCGCATCACGCACTTCGCCGCCGGCGACGCCCACACGACGCACCCCACGTCCGGCTCCGCGCCGACAGGGGAGCGCGCCCAGCGCGCGATCGTCGCCGTGGTCCCCGGGGAGGGGCTCGCCGGTCTGTACAGCGAGGCGGGCGCCACCGTCGTACCCGAGCGGCCCGGCGAGGTGCCCGGCAGCGGGGAACTGGTCGAGGCGATCCGGCGGGCGCACGCGCGCGAAGTGGTGCTCCTGCCGAACGACGCCGAACTGCGCCACACCGCCGCGGCAGCGGCCGAGCAGGCCCGCACCGAAGGCGTGCGGGTCGCGCTCATCCCCACCCGGTCCGCGATCCAGGGCATCGCCGCGCTCGCCGTCCACGAGAAGGAGCGGCGCTTCGACGAGGACGTCGTCGCGATGACGTCGGCGGCCGGCGCGACCCGCTACGCCGAACTGGCCGTCGCCGAGCGGCAGTCGTGGACGATGGCCGGCATCTGCCAGGCCGGGGACTTCCTCGGCCTCATCGACGGGGACGTCGCCGTGATCGGCGAAGAGGTGACCCGGACGGCCCGTACGACCCTCGACAGGATGCTGGCCGCGGGCGGCGAGATGGTCACCCTCGTCCTCGGCGACGAGGTGCCCGACGAGGTCGCCGAACGGCTCGAACGGCACGTACGCGAGACGTACCTGGCCGTCGACACCGTGGTCTACCGGGGCGGAAGGAACTCCGCGCTCATGCTCATCGGTGTCGAGTAGCCCACGGTGAGCCCCCTTTGTCAGTGGCGTGGTGTGCAATGGATCTCGTGCCCGCGCTCGAAGAACCGCTGAAGAAAGCGCTCGGTCCCGCCACCGCGAAGGTGATGGCCGAGCACCTGGACCTGCACACGGTCGGTGACCTGCTCCACCACTATCCGCGCAGATACGCGGAGCGCGGCGAGCTCACCCGCCTCGCCGACCTGCCCCTCGACGAGCACGTCACCGTGGTCGCCCAGGTCGCGAGCGCCCGCATCCTGAAGTTCAACGGAGGCACCGGCCAGCGCCTCGAAGTGACCATCACGGACGGCAGCGGCCAGCTCCAGCTGGTCTTCTTCGGCCGTGGCATCCACAAGCCGCACAAGGACCTCCTGCCCGGCACGCGCGCGATGTTCGCGGGCAAGGCCTCCGTCTTCAACCGCAAGATGCAGCTCGCGCACCCGGCGTACGAGCTGCTGCGGACCGACGCCCTGGACGCCGACGAGGCCGACGAGGCGATCGGCTCCTGGGCCGGCGCCCTCATCCCGATCTACCCGGCCACCGCCAAGCTGGAGTCGTGGAAGATCGCCAAGGCCGTCGACATGGTGCTGCCCAGCGCCCAGGAGGCCCTCGACCCCCTGCCGGACTCGCTGCGCGAGGGCCGCGGCCTCGTCCCGCTGCCCGAAGCGCTCCTGAAGGTCCACCGGCCCCACACGAAGGCGGACATCGCCGACGCCCGCGCCCGCCTCAAGTGGGACGAGGCGTTCGTCCTCCAAGTCGCCCTCGCCAGGCGGAGGTTCGCCGACGCGCAGCTGCCCGCCGTGGCCCGCGTCCCCCGCCCCGACGGCCTGCTCACGGCGTTCGACGCGAAGCTCCCCTTCACCCTCACCGACGGCCAGCAGAAGGTCTCCAAGGAAATCTTCGACGGCCTCGCCACCGAACACCCGATGCACCGCCTGCTCCAGGGAGAGGTCGGTTCCGGGAAGACGATGGTCGCCCTGCGCGCCATGCTCGCCGTCGTCGACGCGGGCGGGCAGGCCGCGATGCTCGCGCCGACCGAGGTCCTCGCCCAGCAGCACCACCGGTCCATCACCGAGATGATGGGCGAGCTCGCCGAGGGCGGGATGCTCGGGGGTGCCGAGCACTCCACCAAGGTCGTTCTGCTCACCGGCTCCATGGGCGTCGCGGCCCGCCGCCAGGCACTTCTCGACCTCGTCACGGGCGACGCGGGCATCGTCATCGGGACGCACGCCCTGATCGAGGACAAGGTCCAGTTCCACGACCTGGGACTGGTCGTCGTCGACGAGCAGCACCGCTTCGGCGTCGAGCAGCGCGACGCCCTGCGCGGCAAGGGCAAGCAGCCCCCGCACCTGCTGGTCATGACGGCCACCCCCATTCCCCGTACGGTCGCGATGACGGTCTTCGGCGACCTGGAGACCTCCGTCCTCGATCAGCTGCCCGCCGGGCGATCGCCGATCGCCACCCACGTCGTGCCCGCCGCCGACAAGCCGCACTTCCTCGCGCGCGCCTGGGAGCGCGTACGCGAGGAAGTGGAGAACGGGCATCAGGCGTACGTCGTCTGCCCCCGCATCGGAGACGAGGAGGAGCAGGGCAAGAAGGGCAAGGGGGCCAAGAAGGAGTCCGCCGAGGACGCGGCCGAGAAGCGGCCTCCGCTCGCCGTCCTGGACGTCGCCGAGGAGCTGGCCCACGGCGCCCTGCGCGGGCTGAAGGTGGAGGTTCTGCACGGCAGGATGCAGCCCGACGACAAGGACGCCGTGATGCGCCGCTTCGCCGCGGGCGAGACGGACGTCCTGGTCGCGACCACGGTCATCGAGGTCGGGGTGAACGTGCCGAACGCCACAGCCATGGTGATCATGGACGCCGACCGCTTCGGCGTCTCCCAGCTCCATCAGCTGCGCGGCCGCGTCGGCCGTGGCTCGGCGGCGGGCCTGTGTCTCCTGGTCAGCGAGATGCCGGAGGCCAGCCCCGCCCGCGCCCGTCTCGGCGCCGTCGCCGCCACGCTCGACGGGTTCGAGCTCTCCCGCATCGACCTGGAGCAGCGCCGCGAGGGCGACGTCCTCGGCCAGGCCCAGTCCGGGGTGCGCTCGTCCCTGCGCGTGCTCGCCGTCATCGAGGACGAGGAGATCATCGCCGAGGCCCGCCAGGAGGCGACGGCCGTCGTCGCCGCCGACCCGGACCTGGAGCACCTGCCGGGCCTGCGCACGGCCCTGGACGCGCTCCTGGACGAGGAGCGCGAGCAGTACCTCGACAAGGGCTGACAAACTGGAGGTCCCCGCACCTCCCTTCAGCCCCTTCTCCACTAGGACTCAGATGACCCGCGTGATCGCCGGCCGGGCCGGCGGACGTCGCCTGTCCGTCCCGCCGGGCAACGGCACCCGCCCCACGTCCGACCGGGCGCGCGAAGCCCTCTTCTCCACCTGGCAGTCACTGCTCGGCGGCCCGCTGGACGGCGAGCGTGTGCTCGACCTGTACGGCGGCTCGGGCGCCGTGGGCCTGGAGGCGCTGTCGCGCGGCGCGGGGCACGCGCTCCTGGTGGAGGCCGACGCCCGCGCGGTCCGCACCATCCGCGAGAACGTGAAGTCCCTCGGCCTCCCCGGCGCCGAGGTCAGAGCGGGCAAAGCGGAACAGATCGTCCGGGGCCCGGCCCCCGCCACCCCGTATGACCTGGTCTTTCTCGACCCTCCGTATGTCGTCCCGGACGACGATCTTCGGGAGATTCTGCTCACACTCGCTTCTGGGGGCTGGCTCGCGGACGAAGCGCTCGTCACCGTGGAGCGAAGCACCAGGGGCGGTGTTTTCCCGTGGCCGGACGGATTTGAGGCACTGAGGTCCCGTCGCTACGGCGAGGGAACGTTTTGGTACGGTCGCGCCGCCCTGAAGAGCACCGTCACGTGCGAGGAAGCACCGTGACCGGACCGGAGAGCGAGGGACTCGCGTTGCGCCGCGCCGTCTGTCCGGGGTCGTTCGACCCCATCACCAATGGCCACCTCGACATCATCGGCCGAGCGTCGAAGCTGTACGACGTCGTGCACGTCGCGGTGATGATCAACCAGTCGAAGAAGGGCCTCTTCGAGATCGAGGAGCGGATCGAGCTGATCCGCGAGGTCACCGCCGAGTTCGGCAACGTGGAGGTCGAGTCGTTCCACGGACTGCTCGTCGACTTCTGCAAGCAGCGCGACATCCCGGCCATCGTGAAGGGCCTGCGTGCCGTCAGTGACTTCGACTACGAGCTGCAGATGGCCCAGATGAACAACGGCCTAACGGGCGTGGAGACCCTCTTCGTCCCCACCAACCCGACGTACAGCTTCCTCTCCTCGTCCCTGGTGAAGGAGGTCGCGGCCTGGGGCGGCGACGTCTCCCACCTGGTGCCGCCGGCGGTCTTCGAGGCGCTCACCCAGCGCCTCCCCAAGAAGTGACATCCGGGCGCCAGTTGGCCGTACAGTCGTCCCGTCCGTCTCCAACACCCCTGTAGAGAGTGGCGAGCACACGGTGGACGTGCAGAAGAAGATCGACGAGATCGTCGCCGCGGTCGGCAATGCCCGGTCCATGCCCATGTCGGCCTCGTGTGTGGTCAATCGCGCCGACCTGCTCGCGATGCTCGAAGAGGTGCGCCAGGCGCTGCCCGGCTCCCTCGCGCAGGCCGAGGAGCTGATCGGCGGACGCGCGCAGATGGTCGAGCAGGCCCGCCAGGAGGCCGAGCGGATCATCGAGACGGCGCACGCCGAGCGCGGTTCGCTGATCTCCGACACCGAGGTCGCGCGCCGTTCCCAGGACGAAGGGGAGCGGATCCTCGCCGAGGCCCGCAAGGAGGCCGAGGAGATCCGGGCGGAGGCCGACGACTACGTCGACTCCAAGCTCGCCAACTTCGAGGTCGTCCTCACCAAGACCCTCGGCTCCGTGGGCCGCGGCCGCGAGAAACTCCTCGGCACCGGCCCGGGCGTCGACGACCAGGGCTACGAGGACGAGGACGCTCCCGAGCGCAGCCACGACCCCGAGACCCTGCGCCGCGACGCCGACTCGTACGTCGACGTGAAGCTCGGCGCCTTCGAGGCGGTCCTCGCCAAGACTCTGGAGGCGGTCGGCCGCGGCCGGCACACGCTCCAGGGCCGGGTCGCCAGCGACGAGCTCGGTGCCCTCGGCGACGGCACGGGCGCCCAGCACACCAGTGACGCCGACTACCTCGCCGGTCTCGCGGAGATCGGCAGCGCCCCCGCGGAGCCGGACCGGGAGATCCCCCAGGCCCCGCAGATCCCGGCCCAGCAGCCGGTGTACGCCCAGCAGCAGGACCCGCAGCAGGACGTGTACGGCTACCAGCAGCAGCCCTACGGCCAGCAGGACCCGTACGCCGTCTACCAGCAGGACCCGTACGCGTACCAGCAGCAGCAGGACCTGTACGCCTACCAGCAGCATCAGCAGCAGCAGGGCTACGACCAGGCCCAGGCGGGCTATGCGCAGCCGCAGATGGCACACGAGCCGGCGGCGCTCGACGAGACCAGCCTCTTCGACACCAGCATGATCAGCACGGAGCAGCTGAGGCAGTACGAACAGGGGCGCTGACTCCGGATTGGGCCGTGAGCGAAAGGTCCAGTATCCTGGTTCTTCGGTCGCGCGTACGTCCGCGATCTCAGCTGCCCGGGTTCATTCGGGACAGCGAACCCCTTGAGCAGCTTGAACAACCTGAGCATCGAAAACCGAAAGCAGGACCAGCCCTGAGTACGCACCTCGACCACCGCAACCCTCTCGTGTTCGATACGCACGAGCTGGGACGGCGTCCTGGTGCCCAGCAGCGGCTGACCCGCACGGTCGACGCCCCCAAGGACTTCGGTATCGAAGGGGTCATCGGAGTGCCGGAAGGCGCGCCGATGGAGCTCGAGGTCCGCCTCGAGTCGGTCATGGAAGGGGTGCTTGTCACAGGCACCGCCCGTGCATCGGCTCAGGGGGAGTGCGTAAGGTGTCTGGAGCCGCTCGGCCTCGAGGTCGACGCGGACTTCCAGGAGATGTTCTCGTACCCTGACGCCGACGACCGGGGCCGCACCGCGGAACCGGCCGACGACGCCGAGGAAGACGAGGACAGGCTCTTTCTCGAGGACGGCTTGTTCGACCTCGAGCCTGTGCTGCGTGATGCGGTGGTGCTCGCACTGCCGATGCAGCCGGTGTGCCAGGACGACTGCCCGGGTCTGTGCTCCCAGTGCGGAGCTCGGCTCGCGGACGATCCGGACCACCACCACGACGCCGTCGACATCCGTTGGGCGGCACTGCAGGGACTCGCCGGGACCATCCAGGACGGCGAGAAGGACGAGATGAGCGGCGCCGAAGCTGGCGTCGACGAGAAGCAGGAGAAGTAGCCGTGGCTGTTCCGAAGCGGAAGATGTCGCGCAGCAACACGCGCCACCGCCGGTCGCAGTGGAAGGCTGCGGTCCCCACCCTGGTTGCGTGCGAGCGCTGCCACGAGCCCAAGCTGCAGCACATCGCGTGCCCGGCTTGTGGCACTTACAACAAGCGCCAGGTCCTCGAGGTCTGAGCGGCTGGTGAGAGGCGCAATGTCTGAGTCGAACAAGACGGACAATGCCTCGTCCCACACGCTTCTGGAAGGGCGGCTCGGGTACAAGCTCGAGTCCGCCCTTCTGGTGCGTGCACTGACCCACCGCTCGTACGCGTACGAGAACGGCGGTCTTCCGACGAACGAGCGGCTCGAGTTCCTCGGGGACTCCGTGCTCGGCCTCGTCGTCACGGACACGCTGTACACCACCCACCCCGACCTGCCCGAAGGCCAGCTGGCCAAGTTGCGGGCCGCGGTGGTCAATTCGCGTGCACTTGCGGAGGTCAGCCGTGGGCTCGACCTGGGCTCCTTCATCCGGCTCGGCCGGGGCGAAGAGGGCACGGGCGGCCGGGACAAGGCGTCCATCCTCGCCGACACGCTCGAAGCGGTGATCGGCGCCGTATATCTCGACCAGGGTCTGGACGCGGCGGGCGAACTCGTCCACCGTCTCTTCGATCCCCTGATCGAGAAGTCCTCGAATCTGGGTGCGGGCCTGGACTGGAAGACCAGTCTCCAGGAGCTCACCGCGACCGAGGGGCTCGGCGTTCCCGAGTACCTGGTCTCGGAGACCGGCCCCGACCACGAGAAGACCTTTACTGCTGCCGCCCGCGTCGGAGGCGTCTCGTACGGCACCGGCACCGGCCGCAGCAAGAAGGAAGCGGAGCAGCAGGCCGCTGAATCGGCATGGCGCGCGATCCGCGCGGCTGCCGACGAGCGCGCCGAGGCGGCGAAGACGGCTGATGCCGTCGAGGCCACCGTGGCTGCCGAGGGAAACGCCGACTCCTCCTCGGCGTCTGCCTGACGCCCGCATCCGAACTGTCCGGTGCCGACCGTCCTGAGGGACGGTCGGCACCGTTCGTTTCGTTCCAGAGCTTCCAGAGCCCTCACAAGGAGACACCGTGCCCGAGCTGCCCGAGGTCGAGGTCGTACGGCGCGGACTCGAGCGCTGGGTCGCCCACCGCACCGTCGCCGACGTGGAGGTCCTGCACCCGCGCGCCGTGCGCCGTCACCTCGGGGGCGGCGAGGACTTCGCTAACCGGCTGAAGGACCAGCGCATCGGTGTACCCGAGCGGCGCGGGAAGTATCTGTGGCTGCCGCTGGAGCCGACGGGCGGCGCGGTCCTCGCGCACCTCGGCATGAGCGGACAGCTCCTGGTGCAGCCGGCCGAGGCGCCGGACGAGAAGCATCTGCGGATCCGCGTCCGCTTCGCCGACGAGCTGGGTACGGAGCTGCGCTTCATCGACCAGCGCACCTTCGGCGGCCTCTCGCTGCACGAGACGGGCCCCGACGGGCTGCCGGACGTCATCGCGCACATCGCGCGCGACCCGCTGGACCCGAAGTTCGACGACGCCGCGTTCCACGAGGCGCTGCGCAGGCGCCGTACGACCATCAAGCGGGCCCTGCTCGACCAGTCTCTGATCAGCGGCGTCGGCAACATCTACGCGGACGAGGCGCTGTGGCGCTCGCGGCTCCACTACGAGCGGCCGACCACCGGCTTCACGCGCCCGCGCACGGCCGAACTCCTCGGCCACGTACGGGACGTGATGAACGCGGCCCTGGCCGTCGGCGGCACCAGCTTCGACAGCCTCTACGTGAATGTGAACGGCGAGTCCGGCTACTTCGACCGCTCGCTCGACGCCTACGGGCGCGAGGGTGAGCCGTGCCGGCGCTGCGGCACGATCATTCGCCGGCGCCCCTGGATGAACCGCTCCAGCTACTTCTGCCCGCGCTGTCAGCGCCCGCCGCGCGCCCCGTCCGCGTCGTAGCGGGCGCGTGAGGCGAGCACGTCGTCCATCCGGCCCTCGACGAACTGGATGAGGGTCAGCAGCCGTTCGGAGATCTCGCGCCCGAGCGGCGTCAGCTCGTAGTCCACGCGCGGCGGGTTGGTCGGCTGCGCCTCGCGATGCACGAGGCCGTCGCGCTCCAGTGCGTGCAGGGTCTGCGACAGCATCTTCTCGCTCACGCCGTCCACCCGGCGCCGCAGCTCGTTGAAGCGGAAGCTGCCCTCGTGCAGCGCCCCGAGGGTGAGCGCACCCCAGCGGCCCGTCACGTGCTCGAGGGTGCCGCGGGACGGGCACTGCCGGGAGAACACGTCGTACGCGAGATCGCCGCCGCTCGATTCCATGCGGCAAGCGTACTCCGGCACAGCGCGAACCTCAGGGGTGCGCTAACTGATGGTTAGTGCGCGTAGGGGCTTCAGAAGCCGAAGTCCTGCGTCCACCACGGGCCGCCCGACCCGAAGTGCACGCCGACACCCAGCGTCTTGTAGTCGCAGTTGAGGATGTTCGCGCGGTGGCCCGGGCTGTTCATCCAGGAGTCCATGACGGACTGGGCGTTGGCCTGGCCGCGGGCTATGTTCTCGCCACCGAGGTCCGTTATGCCGGCCTTCTTCGCGCGGTCCCAGGGCGTTGCGCCATCCGGGTCCGTGTGGTCGAAGAAGCCACGTGCGGCCATGTCCTCGCTGAAGTTCCCGGCGAGGGAGGCGAGACCGCTGTCCGCGGCCACCGGGCTGCAGCCGACCTTGGCCCGCTCCGTGTTGACCAGCGCGAGCACCTGGGCCTCGGCCGACGCCTCGCCGGACGGGGCCTTCAGGCTGGGCGCGGCCGCCGGGGGCTTCGGCTTCGTGGTGGCGGTCTTCGAAGGGGTCGCAGTCCTGGGCGAGGTCGCCGTGCCGCCGGAACCGGAATGGGAAGCGGAACTCGAGGACTTGCTCGGTGAAGCCGTCTTCGACGGGGTCGAAGACGGCTTCGACGAAGATTGCGAGGGAGAGCCCGAGCGCTCCGCACCGCGGCTCGCGGAGGAGGGGGCGCGGTCGGCGCTGCCGTCCGTCCCGCCCTGCGTCTGGAGTCCCGAGGGGGAGTCGGCGGCGCGCACCTTGTCGGCGCCGCTGCCGCCGCCCAGCGAGTAGTTGTCCATGCCGGGGATCACCCCGGAGGCCACCGCGACGGCGCCCACCGCCACAGCGGCCGAGACTCCGAGGAGCCCCGCCCGCACCGGCCTGGCGACGTGCTTCCTGCGGCGGTGCGAGCTGCTGCCCGGGCTGCCGGAGGATGTGTACGCGGCCTGGGGCTCGCCCGGGTAGGTGTCGTCGAAGGCCCGACCCAGGTCGCCGTTTGCCGTGGCGTGCGGGCCGGCGAATCCGCCGGCGGCGTACCTCTCCTTGTGCGCGCCGTCGTACGCGCCGGTCTGCCCGGCCTCGTACACACCGTCGTGCCCGGCATACGAACCGGCCGTGCTGTCCGTGGCGCGACCCGTGGCGGCGCGGCCGGCGTCGGAGCGTCGGTGGCGTCCCATCTTGTGGCCTTCCTCGTCCTCGCTGTGGTCAATGCGACTCACCAGTTTCAATGCGACTCGCCCGTACGGGTGACGCACATTGGTCCGGGACGGTACCCCACGACGCAAGGGGGCGAAGTGCTCCGAGTGCAATTGGCCGGTTAGCGTGCCCCTATGAACGAAGACGTACGCATCACCGCCTGGGTGCGCGGACGCGTCCAACGTGTGGGTTTTCGCTGGTTCACGAGGGCGAAGGCTCTTGAGATCGGCGGCCTGAGTGGCTTTGCTCTCAATTTGGACGACGGCCGGGTCCAGGTCGTCGCGGAGGGTTCACGCGAGAGTTGTCAGGGCCTTCTCGACTGGCTCCGCGACGGCGACACACCCGGGAGGGTCGACGGAGTCACGGAGATCTGGGACGCCCCGCGCGGCGGATACGCCGACTTCGCCATTCGCTGAGAAGGACGCGCAGGCCAGGGCCCTGAGAGGCGTTCATGGCATGCCCCGGGCAACTGCGCGGGGCAGGAATGACCTGGTGGTTGCCAATAAGAGCTTGTCGTGGCAGGCTCGCGAAGTAAGGATGATCTCCACGCCCCCAGGGGCCCGAAGTGAGGCCGCGCCGAAGTTTTCACGGTGCCGAGCCCCCGGGCTCACCCGTCGATACGGGGTGTGATCGTGTTGACCGTCAAACTTTTTGGTGAGACTCTGGAAGCCCCGCGCACCTTAGCTGTTTGGCATGTATGAACGGCAGCAAGACAACGAGTGCCAGGCACCGCGGGTGCGAATCCCTCACGACCCACACCGCTTCGGTCGGTCACTCATTGTGGAGGACCATCCATCATGGCAAAGGCGCTTCTCGGTTACGTCGGCGGTTCCGACCCGCGACTCCTCGCCGAGATGCGACGGCTCCAGCAGCGCGTCCAGGACCTTGAGTCCGAACTCGTTCGGATCCAGTCCGAGAACGACGCGCTCGCGGCTGCCGCTTCTCACGAATCGCTCCTCGAGAGCATCGACGTACCCCAGGCGGAGCCTGCGCTCACCTGACCCCATCCCGCCCCCGACACCAGCGGTCAGGCAGCCTTTTCATCAAGCCGCTTGATCACATTTCTCAGATCTGCAAGGGACGCTTTCGCGTCCCTTCCTTCTGACTTTTCGCTCCGCGTGCGCCGCCCCGTACCGCGCCCCCTCGAATGCCCCGTCAATGCTCCGCGCGTCGACGCCTTTCTTTAACGTCTGATGTGCCCTGCACTTTCCTGGGCGAAACCGCGGGTTCATGGAGTGAGACACACGCGGCGGGTAGAGTCCGGCGGCGTGCACCTCAAGGCCCTGACCCTGCGCGGGTTCAAATCGTTCGCCTCGGCCACCACACTGCGGTTCGAGCCGGGCATCACCTGCGTCGTCGGCCCCAATGGCTCGGGCAAGTCCAATGTCGTGGACGCCCTCAGCTGGGTCATGGGCGAGCAGGGTGCGAAGTCGCTGCGCGGCGGCAAGATGGAGGACGTCATCTTCGCCGGCACGACCGGGCGCCCGCCGCTCGGCCGCGCCGAGGTGTCGCTGACCATCGACAACTCCGACGGCGCGCTGCCCATCGAGTACGCCGAGGTCACCATCACGCGGATCATGTTCCGCAACGGCGGCAGCGAATACCAGATCAACGGCGACACATGCCGGCTGCTCGACATCCAGGACTTGCTGTCCGACTCCGGCATCGGCCGCGAGATGCACGTCATCGTCGGCCAGGGCCAGCTCGACTCCGTGCTGCACGCCGACCCGATGGGACGCCGCGCCTTCATCGAAGAGGCCGCCGGTGTCCTCAAGCACCGCAAGCGCAAGGAGAAGGCGCTGCGGAAGCTGGACGCGATGCAGGCCAACCTCGCGCGCGTGCAGGACCTGACGGACGAGTTGCGGCGACAGCTGAAGCCGCTCGGGCGCCAGGCCGCCGTCGCGCGCCGCGCCGCCGTCATCCAGGCCGACCTCCGCGACGCGCGGCTGCGGCTCCTCGCCGACGACCTCGTACGCATGCGGGGTGCGCTGCGCGCCGAGATCGAGGACGAGGCGGCGCTCAAGGAACGCAAGGACGCCGCCGAGGCCGAGCTGAAGAAGGCACTCCAGCGCGAGGCGCTCCTGGAGGCCGAGGTCCGGCAGCTCACGCCGCGGCTCCAGCGTGCCCAGCAGACCTGGTACGAGCTGTCGCAGCTGGCCGAGCGGGTGCGAGGCACCGTCTCGCTGGCCGACGCGCGGGTCAAGAGTGCGACGTCCGCCCCCGCGGAGGAACGGCGCGGACGCGACCCCGAGGACATGGAGCGCGAGGCCGCCCGGATTCGCGAGCAGGAGGCCGAACTGGAGGCCGCCCTCGAAGCGGCCGAGCGCGCCCTCGACGACACGGTGGCCCACCGGGCCGACCTGGAACGGGAGTTGGCGGCCGAGGAGCGCCGGCTCAAGGACGCCGCCCGGGCCATCGCCGACCGGCGCGAGGGGCTCGCGCGGCTGAACGGGCAGGTCAACGCCGCCCGTTCGCGGGCCGCCGCGGCGCAGGCCGAGATCGACCGACTTGCCGCCGCGCGGGACGAGGCGAGAGACCGGGCCGTCGCGGCGCAGGAGGAGTACGAGCAGCTCAAGGCCGAGGTCGACGGGCTCGACGCCGGGGACGCGGAGCTCGGGGACCGGCACGACGCGGCCCGGGCCGCCCTCGCCGACGCGGAGTCCGCGCTGACGGCGGCCCGGGAGGCCCTGACGTCCGCGGAACGCAAGCGGGCGGCGGTTTCGGCCCGGCACGACGCCCTCGCGCTCGGGCTGCGCCGCAAGGACGGCACCGGCGCGCTGCTCGGCGCCCGCGACCGCCTGACGGGAGTCCTCGGCCCCGCGGCCGAACTGCTCTCCGTCACCCCAGGCTTCGAGGTCCCGGTCGCCGCGGCGTTCGGTGCCGCGGCCGACGCCATCGCCGTGACGACACCCGCCTCCGCCGCGGAAGCGATCCGCCTCCTGCGCAAACAGGACGCGGGGCGCGCGGCACTGTTGCTGGCGGGGGAGGAGGACGCGTCCGGTGTGGCCGGGGGCGTGCCCGCGTCGTCGGCTGGGGGGTCCCCTCTTGGCGGCGGGTTCGTGGGTGGTGGGGCTGGTGGTGACGGTGGCGTAGCCCATGCGGAGAGGGGTGCTTCGGCGGCCGGGGCGGTCGGTGACGGCGACGGGCTCGGTGGCTTCGGGAGTGCGTACCCGGGACGGCCCGCGCGGGGCGGGGACGCACCCCTCGTGGCCGATTTCGTGCGGGGGCCCTCCGAGTTGATGCCTGCCGTGCGGCGGTTGCTGCGGGGGATCGTGGTCGTCGGGACGCTCGAGGATGCCGAGGATCTCGTCTACGCGCGGCCCGAGCTGACCGCGGTCACCGCCGAAGGGGACCTGCTCGGGGCGCATTTCGCTCAGGGCGGTTCCGCCGGGGCGCCCAGTCTTCTCGAGGTGCAGGCCTCCGTCGACGAGGCCGCGGGCGAGCTGACCGAGCTCGGGGTGCGGTGCGAGGAGCTGGCCGAGGCGCAGCACAGCGCCGTCGCGCGGCGCGCGGAGGCCGCCGCGCTCGTGGAGGAGCTGGGGGAGCGGCGCCGGGCCGCCGACCGGGAGAAGTCGTCCGTGGCGCAGCAGCTCGGCCGGCTGTCCGGGCAGGCACGGGGCGCCGCCGGGGAGGCCGAGCGCAGCGCCGCCGCGGCCGCCAAGGCGCAGGACGCGCTGGAGAAGGCCGTACAGGACGCCGAGGAGCTGGCCGAACGGCTCGCCGTCGCCGAGGAGATGCCGGCCGACGAGGAGCCGGACACCGCGGTACGCGACCGGCTCGCCGCCGACGGGGCCAATGCCCGTCAGACCGAGATGGAGGCCCGGCTCCAGGCTCGTACGCACGAGGAGCGGGTGAAGGGCCTTGCCGGACGCGCCGATTCGCTGGACCGGGCGGCCCGTGCGGAGCGCGAGGCACGCGCGCGTGCGGAGCGGCAGCGCTCCCGGCTGCGCCACGAGGCGGCCGTGGCCGAGGCAGTGGCCGTCGGCGCCCGGCAGCTCCTCGCCCACGTGGAGGTCTCGGTCGGACGGGCCGAGCGGGAGAGGGCGTCCGCCGAGAGCGCCAAGGGTGAGCGGGAGCGGGAGCTCGTCGCCGAGCGGGCCCGGGGCCGGGACCTGAAGGCGGAGCTCGACAAGCTGACGGACTCGGTGCATCGGGGCGAGGTGCTCGGCGCCGAGAAGCGGCTGCGGATCGAACAGCTGGAGGCCAAGGCGCTGGAGGAACTCGGGGTCGAACCGGCGGGACTCGTGGCGGAGTACGGGCCGCAGCAGCCCGTACCGCCCTCGCTCCCGGCCGAGGGCGAGGAGCTGCCCGAGGACCCCGAGCACCCCCGCAACCAGCCGCGACCGTTCGTGCGCGCGGAGCAGGAGAAGCGGCTCAAGTCAGCCGAACGGGCGTATCAGCTGCTCGGAAAGGTGAATCCGCTGGCTCTTGAGGAGTTCGCCGCACTGGAGGAGCGCCACAAGTTCCTCAGTGAGCAACTCGAGGACCTGAAGAAGACGAGGAGTGATCTCCTTCAGGTGGTGAAGGAAGTCGACGAACGCGTCGAGCAGGTCTTCACCGAGGCGTACCGCGACACGGCCCGGGAGTTCGAGGGTGTCTTCAGCCGGCTCTTCCCCGGCGGCGACGGACGGCTGATCCTGACCGATCCCGACAACATGCTCACCACCGGTGTCGATGTGGAGGCCCGCCCTCCAGGCAAGAAGGTCAAGCGGCTGTCATTGCTCTCCGGTGGCGAGCGCTCCCTGACCGCGGTGGCGCTGCTCGTCTCGATCTTCAAGGCGCGGCCGAGTCCCTTCTACGTGATGGACGAGGTCGAGGCCGCACTCGACGACACCAACCTCCAGCGACTCATCCGCATCATGCAGGAGCTCCAGGAGGCCTCCCAGCTCATCGTGATCACGCACCAGAAGCGCACGATGGAGGTCGCCGACGCGCTCTACGGGGTGTCGATGCAGGGTGATGGCGTGTCGAAGGTGATCAGTCAGCGGCTGCGCTAGCCGCATGCAGGTCCGCCCGGGAATCGATCACCGTCCCGGCCGGATCCCGGTCACCGGTGCCGTGTCGGCTCCAGCGCCAGCCCCAAGATCAACCACAGCTTCATGTTCAATACTTGAACGATGCCCGCCACCAGGGCGTCTGAAGGTCACAGTTACCCCCCTCTTGACTTCGAAACTTGAAGGCATAGTCTCTGCAACGTTGCTTTTACCTTCAGGTGGTGGGCGGCGTGAAGTTGTGCGCCACTGGAAGGGCTCTCACCCCCACCCCCGGCACCGTTGCCGGTGGCCCGAGGAGTACACGTGACCAGCACAGCGAAGCCGCCAAGCGCCCGAGAGGCTCATCCCGACCATCTCGGCCACGTCATCTTCATCACGGCGGCGGCCGCGATGGGCGGCTTTCTCTTCGGCTACGACAGTTCCGTGATCAACGGAGCCGTCGAGGCCATCCGTGACCGGTACGACATCGGCTCCGGAACGCTCGCCCAGGTCATCGCCATCGCCCTGATCGGCTGTGCGATCGGTGCGGCCACCGCCGGCCGGATCGCGGACCGCATCGGCCGTATCCGCTGCATGCAGATCGCGGCCGTCCTCTTCACGATCAGCGCCGTCGGCTCCGCACTGCCCTTCGCCCTCTGGGACCTGGCCTTCTGGCGGATCATCGGCGGCTTCGGTATCGGCATGGCCTCCGTCATCGGCCCGGCCTACATCGCCGAGGTCTCGCCTCCCGCGTACCGCGGCCGCCTCGGCTCCTTCCAGCAGGCCGCGATCGTCGTCGGCATCGCCATCTCGCAGCTCGTCAACTACGGCATCCTGCAGGCCGCCGGCGGCGAGCAGCGCGGTGAGGTCCTGGGCCTCGAGGCCTGGCAGGTCATGCTCGGCGTCATGGTCATCCCGGCCGTCCTCTACGGCATGCTGTCCTTCGCGATCCCCGAGTCGCCGCGCTTCCTCATCTCGGTCGGCAAGGATGCCAAGGCCAAGGAGATCCTCGCCGAGGTCGAGGGCACGAAGGTCGACCTGGACGCCCGCGTCGCCGAGATCGAGCACGCGATGAAGAGCGAGCACAAGTCCACGTTCAAGGACCTGCTCTCCGGCAAGGGCAACGGCGGTCTCTACTTCAAGCCGATCGTCTGGATCGGTATCGGCCTCTCGGTCTTCCAGCAGTTCGTCGGCATCAACGTCGCGTTCTACTACTCCTCGACGCTGTGGCAGTCGGTCGGCGTGAACCCGACCGACTCGTTCTTCTACTCGTTCACCACGTCGATCATCAACATCGTCGGCACCGTGATCGCGATGCTCCTGGTGGACCGCGTCGGCCGTAAGCCGCTGGCCCTGGTCGGTTCCGCCGGCATGGTCATCGGTCTCGCGCTGGAGGCCTGGGCGTTCTCGTACGACCTGGTGGACGGCAAGCTGCCGGCCACGCAGGGCTGGGTCGCCCTGATCGCGGCCCACTTCTTCGTCCTGTTCTTCGCCCTGTCGTGGGGCGTCGTCGTCTGGGTCTTCCTCGGCGAGATGTTCCCGAACAAGATCCGCGCCGCGGCGCTCGGCGTGGCCGCGTCCGCGCAGTGGATCGCCAACTGGGCCATCACCGCGAGCTTCCCGTCGCTGGCCGACTGGAACCTCTCCGGGACGTACGTCATTTACACAATCTTCGCCGCACTCTCGATCCCCTTCGTGCTCAAGTTCGTGAAGGAGACCAAGGGCAAGGCGTTGGAGGAGATGGGTTAAGTCCCCGCTGCCATCTCCTCACCCTCGTCACTGCCCCGGCTCAGACCGCAAGGTCTTCGAGCCGGGGCAGTACGTTTTCGCAGAACAGGTGCAGGCTGCGCCATCCCTCGTCGACCGGCATACCGCCGGACAGCGGGTGCAGCACATAGCTGTCGAGGGCCTGCTCCACGCACTCGTCGGGCGTGAGGATCCGGTAGACGCCCTCGGCGCGCAGCTCGTCGACCGTCGTGGCCCCCGATTTCACCGCCGACTTGATGTCGCCGGACTGCCAGGACGCGTACGTCCGCGCCTCGTGCAGGAAGTGCTCTCCGTGCTCGGCCCACACGCGGTCCGGGTCCTCGGCGACGTGCAGCAGCGGGGTGACCGCCGCGGGCATCATGGTCCAGCCCTCGGTACCGTGCTCGACGAGCTGTTCCTTGTAGTACGCCTCGAGTTCGGGCAGATGCGCGCTCGGGAAGAACGGCAGGCCGAGGCGGGCCGCGCGCCGCGCCGCCGCCCGCGAGGAGCCGCCGACCAGGAGCAGCGGGTGGGGCTGGGTGAACGGGCGCGGCGTGACGCGGACCCTGCGGCCGCGGAAGCTGAACTCCTCGCCCGTCCATGCCTTGAGCAGGGTGTCGAGGAGTTCGTCCTGGAGCTTGCCCCGCTGCTTCCACTCGACGTCGAACTGGCCGTACTCCTCGGGCCGGTAGCCGATTCCGGCCACGGTGACGAGCCGGCCGCCGCTGAGCAGATCGAGTACGGCGATGTCCTCCGCGAGGCGCAGCGGATCGTGCAACGGGCCGATGATCGCGGAGACCGTGACGGCGATGCGCCGGGTCGCGCCGAAGACGGCGCCCGCGAAGGTGAAGGGGGACGGCAGCCAGTTGTTGGCGACGCCGTGGTGCTCCTCGGTCTGGACGGTGGAGATGCCGCGGTCGTCGGCGTACGCCGCCATCTCGACAGCCGCCCTGTAGCGGGCGCTCAGCGATTCGGGTGTCGCCGCGGGATCCACGAGATTGAAGCGCACGACCGTGACGGGCATGAGAAGTCCCCCTTCACAGGGCGGAGTTGGGCCGCTGGTGAAGGGGGACGGTAGCTGACGGAGCGTCAGACAGCCAGGGTCTCGCGCTCCTCTTCGTCACAGACCGCGGACGGGGCGGCGACGGCGGGCTTCGGCAGGACGACGTACAGCAGGCCGGAGATCACGATCGTGGCGACCCAGCCGAGGCCGTACTCGCCGATCGGGTTGTTCGCGGCGAGCGGGCCGGTGAACCAGTCGGACGTGGTGAACATCAGGCCGCCGATGAGGCCGATGGCCCAGGAGGCGACGGCCGCCGGACTGAAGCCGCCCTTGTACCAGTAGGCGCTGGTGCGCGTCGTGTCGACGAGGGCCTCGGCGTCGTACTCCTTGCGCCGCAGCATGTCGGCCCCGAAGACGCCGACCCAGGCCGAGAACGCCACCGCGAGCAGCGACAGGAAGGCGATGAACGAGCCCATGAAGCTGGTCGCGACGAGCATCAGGATGCCGCCGAAGATCAGCGAGATCAGCGCGTTGATCGAGACGGCCCAGTGGCGCGGGACCTTGAAGCCGAGGGTCTGGGCGGTGAAGCCCGCCGAGTACATCGACATCGAGTTGATCAGCAGCATGCCGACCAGGGCGATCAGGAGGTAGGGGACCGCGATCCACAGCGGCAGGATCTCGCCGAGGAAGGAGACCGGGTCGGCGGCCGAGGCCAGGTCGGGCGTGGAGACCGCCATGACGGCGCCCATCAGGACCATCGGCAGGACGACGATGCCGGCGCCGCCGACGGAGTTGCGCACGATCGCGACCGACGAGGCCGTGCGCGGCAGGTAGCGCGTGAAGTCCGGCGACGAGGGGATCCAGCTGACGCCGCCCGCGGCGATCAGTCCGATGCCGGCGACCATCAGCGACATCTTGCCCGCGGGCTGGTCGAAGACGCGGGTCCAGTCGGTGTTGGCGATCAGGTAGACCAGCACGAGGACCGAGAAGAGACCGAAGAGGTACGTCGCGTACTTGTTGCACTTCTGCACGGCGTTGATCCCGAGGCCGGAGATCACGAACGTCGTGACGACGAAGAGCAGCAGCGTGACGATCACCAGCACGTCGTTGCTCTTCACGCCGAAGAGGATGTCCAGGACGGTGAGTACGGCGTAGGCGCCGGTCACCGCGTTGATCGTCTCCCAGCCCCAGCGGGCGACCCAGATGAGCGAGCCGGGCAGCAGATTGCCGCGCTGACCGAAGACCGCGCGTGACAGGGCCATGCCCGGCGCACCGCCGCGCTTGCCGGCGATGCCGATCAGGCCGACGAGGCCGTACGAGACGATGGGGGCGGCGAACGCGACGACGAGCGCCTGCCAGAAGTTGAGCTTGTACGTGACGACCAGGCTCGCGCCCATCGTGAGCAGCAGCACACTGATGTTGGCGGCGACCCAGGTGGGGAACAGCTCGCGGGTCCTGGCGGTGCGCTCGGACTCGGGGACGGGCTCGATGCCGCGGGTCTCGAGTGCGCCTTCGGATTCGGCGGTCTTGCTCATGCGGTGGGGTTCCGTGCCTCTCGCTCGGCTCCGTGGGTGCTGGTGGGGAAGCCGGTGGGGGGTGTGGGGAGGGGACGCTGTGGACTCTACGCGCGTTGCATCATCCTCTTCCATCGTACTTTAGTCCGAGTAATCCACTCAAGTGGCTTATGTTCTTTGGAGGAAGCCACAGGCGGGGTGTCCCGGGGGTCCATGGCTGATACTGGACCCGTTATGGAAATCGTCATCCTTGCTGTAGTCATCGCCGTGGTCGTGATCGGCGCACTCGGCGGGCTCGTGGTCGGCAGCCGCAGAAAGAAGCAGCTGCCCCCGCCGCCCCCCTCCGTGCCCGACATCACCGCCCCTCCGGCCGAGCCGCACGTCGGCGAAGAGGCCGAGACGCCGCGCGACGAACCCCGCCGCACGATCGAGGAGGTCGACCTCCCGCTCGTCGAGCCGGAGCCGTCCGCGCCCATCGCGGTGGAGGAGCCCCCGGCTCCGGCCGCGCCCGAGATCGAGGTTCCGGAGCCGACCGCGGGGCGTCTCGTGCGCCTGCGCTCCCGGCTCTCCCGCTCGCAGAACGCGCTCGGCAAGGGGCTGCTCACGCTCCTCTCGCGCGAGCACCTGGACGAGGACACCTGGGAGGAGATCGAGGACACCCTGCTCACCGCCGACGTCGGTGTGCAGCCCACGCAGGAGCTCGTCGACCGGCTGCGCGAGCGCGTCAAGGTGCTCGGCACCCGCACGACCGACGAGCTGCGCGCGCTGCTGCGCGAGGAGCTGGTCCAGCTCCTCGTCCCGGAGTTCGACCGCTCGGTCAAGACCCACTCGAACCTCGACACCCCGGGCATCGTGATGGTCGTCGGGGTCAACGGCACCGGCAAGACCACCACCACCGGCAAGCTCGCCCGCGTCCTGGTGGCCGACGGCAGGAACGTGGTGCTCGGCGCCGCCGACACCTTCCGCGCCGCCGCCGCCGACCAGCTCCAGACCTGGGGCGAGCGCGTCGGTGCCCGCACCGTGCGCGGCCCCGAGGGCGGCGACCCCGCGTCCATCGCCTTCGACGCCGTCAAGGAGGGCATCGAGGAGGGCGCGGACGTCGTCCTCATCGACACCGCGGGCCGGCTGCACACCAAGACCGGCCTCATGGACGAGCTCGGCAAGGTCAAGCGCGTCGTCGAGAAGCACGCTCCTCTCGACGAGATCCTCCTCGTGCTCGACGCGACGACCGGGCAGAACGGCCTGGTCCAGGCCCGCGTCTTCGCCGAGGTCGTGGACATCACCGGCATCGTGCTCACCAAGCTCGACGGCACGGCCAAGGGCGGCATCGTCATCGCCGTGCAGCGCGAGCTGGGCGTGCCGGTGAAGCTGATCGGCCTGGGCGAGGGCCCCGACGACCTGGCTCCGTTCGAGCCGGAGGCGTTCGTGGACGCGCTGATCGGCGAGTAGCCCTACGGACGTGTCCGCGCACATGGAAGCGCCCGCCCCCTCAGGGGGCGGGCGCTTCCATGTGCGCGGACCGCCGCCAGGGCCTCCCGTTCGGACCAGGCGAACGAAAGGCCCTAGACCGCCGGTGAGCGATGGGCCACGTACGCCAGGGTGCCGAGGACGAGGCGTGCCTGCGGGGGCTGGGGCGCCGAGTCGAGTCCGGGGGAGCGCAGCCACCGGACCGGGCCGAGGCCGCCGCGGTCGGAGGGCGGGGCGGTGATGTGGGTGCCGGGGCCGAGCGCGTGCAGGTCGAGGGCCGCGTCGTCCCAGCCCATCCGGTACAGCAGTGAGCCGAGTTCGGTGGCGGAGCCCGGCGCCACGAAGAAGTGGGCGCGCCCCTCGGGGGTCGCCGTCACGGGGCCGAGCGGCAGCCCCATCCGCTCCAGGCGGACGAGCGCGCGACGGCCGGCCGCCTCGGGTACGTCGATGATGTCGAACGCGCTCCCGACGGGCAGCATCACCGCGGCGCCGGGGAACTGCTCCCAGGTTTCGGTGACCTCGTCGAGCGTGGCCCCGGCGGGGACGGTCGGCGCGTGGTCGATGGGGTGGGCGCCCGGCGAGGGGCAGCCCGCCTTGCCGCAGGAGCAGGCGCCGGCCGAGGCGCGTGTCCCCGGTACCGCCTCCCAGCCCCAGAGCCCGGTGAACTCGGCCACCGAGGTGCAGTCCGACGCGCGGCCCGCAGTGCGGCCGCGGCGACGCGCACCGGACCGGATGTCGAGAATCCCGCGGCTGCCGCCGATCGTGAAGCCCATGCCCCCTCCAACGGGTCCTGCGCACCGGTGGTTACGAGACGGAATCGGATCGTTACCCTCTGCTTCCGCAGGGCCGTGAACCACCGACTCCCGGGGCGGCGCTCGATAGCTTCGGGGGTGGTGCGCCCGGTGCGGCACGCCCCGGCGTACACCGCTCCGCCCACTTTCGGCCGTCCTATGTCAAGTGAATCGTGTGTGGCGCTCCCCTAGTTCATTCGAAGGGGTGGCGAATGGTGGCGTTTCCGGGTTCGCCATGGCCGGAGGGGTGATCGTAGGATTACTTTCAGTACACGAGCCCCTGGGGCGTATGCACTCTTGGGTATGCCGCAGGCAAGTCGGTTTCCTGTTCGAGGAGTGACAACCACCGGACGGGCGGCCGTCGTTGACGGCATGCTGGTAGGGCTTGACGCACATCGCACCCCGCAGCAGCGGGGTGGCGAAGAGGTGGCTTCAGGGATGGGGGCGTTCCAGTGGGCGGCAGCGACGGAAGCGTGACGAACGCTGAGAAGCGCCCCAATGAGCTGCTGAGCTCGTGGTTCCTGCGCAGCGGCTGGTCCAAGGGTGAGCTGGCGCGCCAAGTGAACCGCCGAGCACGGCAGTTGGGCGCCAACCACATCTCCACGGACACCTCGCGCGTGCGCCGCTGGCTCGACGGCGAGAATCCGCGCGAGCCGATCCCGCGGATCCTGTCCGAGCTGTTCTCCGAGCGCTTCGGCTGCGTCGTGGCGGTCGAGGACCTCGGCCTGCGCGCCGCGCACCAGTCGCCCTCCGTGTCCGGCGTCGACCTGCCGTGGACGGGCCCGCAGACGGTGGCGCTGATCGGTGAGTTCTCCCGCAGCGACCTGATGCTGGCGCGCCGCGGGTTCCTCGGCAGCGCCCTCGCGCTCTCCGCGGGCCCCGCGCTCATCGAGCCCATGCAGCGCTGGCTCGTGCCCACGCCCGGAACACCGGTGGCGGAGCCCGACCCGGCGGCCCTGCGCCGGGGGAACCGGCTCTCGAAGCCCGAGCTCGACCTCCTGGAGTCCACGACGGTCATGTTCCGTCAGTGGGACGCCCAGTGCGGCGGGGGGCTGCGCCGCAAGGCCGTGGTCGGCCAGCTGCACGAGGTGACCGACCTGCTCCAGGAGCCCCAGCCGGAGGCCACGACGAAGCGGCTCTTCAAGGTCGCGGCCGAACTGGCCGAGCTGGCGGGCTGGATGAGCTACGACGTGGGCCTCCAGCCCACCGCCCAGAAATACTTCGTCCTCGCCCTGCACGCGGCCAAGGAAGCCGGTGACAAGCCGCTCGGCTCGTACGTCCTGTCCAGCATGAGCCGGCAGATGATCCACCTGGGCCGGCCCGATGACGCGCTGGAACTCATCCATCTCGCGCAGTACGGCAGTCGCGACTGCGCCAGTCCGCGCACGCAGGCCATGCTGTATGCGATGGAGGCCCGCGCGTACGCGAACATCGGGCAGCCCGGCAAGTGCAAGCGGGCCGTCCGGATGGCCGAGGAGACCTTCCACGACGCCGACGACTGGGACGACCCGGACCCCGACTGGATCCGCTTCTTCTCCGAGGCCGAGCTGCACGGGGAGAACTCCCACTCGTACCGCGACCTCGCCTATGTGGCGGGCCGCAGCCCCACGTACGCCTCGATGTCCGAGCCCCTGATGCGGCGCGCCGTCGAGCTCTTCGAGAAGGACGCCGAGCACCAGCGTTCGTACGCGCTGAACCTGATCGGGATGGCCACGGTGCATCTGCTCCAGCGTGAGCCCGAGCAGTCCACGGTGCTCGCCGAGCAGGCCATGATCATCGCCAAGAAGGTGCGCTCCGAGCGGGTCAACACCCGTATCCGCAAGACCGTGGACACCGCGGTCCGTGAGTTCGGGGACGTCGCCGAGGTCGGGCACCTCACCGACCAGCTCGCGATCCACCTGCCGGAGACCGCCGAAGCGGTCTGAACCCATGTCCCCGGCCGCGGCCGGCCGTCCCGGACTGCCCGACCCGGCTCCCCCGTGCCAGGTCAACCGGATGGCCCGCCGCGGCCGGCCTTTCTTGGTTGCGTCACGATAACGATCGCCTCACCCGGTATCAGGCAGTTCATTGACGCGTAACACGCACGACCTCTTCGTCACTGCGGCGAAACATCGAGGGGCGTCCACGGAAACCGCGCTGCACCATTCTCTTGGCGCATAACCGGCCCACCCCTCATGACCGCACAGGCTTCGCCCGCACGGGGCCGTACCAACGACGAGGAGACGCCGATGCCCCCAGGCATCACGCTTGCCGCAGCCACGCCCACGCTGTCTGCCGCCAATACAGGGTTCATGCTGATCTGTTCCGCCCTGGTGATGATCATGACGCCGGGACTCGCCTTCTTCTACGGAGGCATGGTCCGCGTCAAGTCCACCCTGAACATGCTGATGATGAGCTTCATCAGCCTCGGGATCGTCACGATCCTCTGGGTCCTCTACGGCTTCTCCGCCGCCTTCGGCACCGACCACGGCAGCCTGATCGGCTGGTCCTCGGACTACGTCGGGCTTAGCGGCATCGGCCTGACGCAGCTGTGGGACGGCTACACCATCCCGATCTACGTCTTCGCCGTGTTCCAGTTGATGTTCGCGATCATCACGCCCGCCCTGATCAGCGGTGCGCTCGCCGACCGCGTGAAGTTCAGCGCCTGGGCGCTGTTCATCACCCTGTGGGCCACGCTCGTGTACTTCCCCGTCGCGCACTGGGTCTGGGGGACCGGCGGCTGGGCGTTCGACCTCGGCGTCATCGACTTCGCCGGCGGTACCGCGGTCCACATCAACGCGGGTGCGGCCGCTCTCGGTGTGATCCTCGTGATCGGCAAGCGCGTCGGCTTCAAGAAGGACCCGATGCGGCCCCACTCGCTGCCGCTGGTGATGCTCGGCGCCGGTCTGCTGTGGTTCGGCTGGTTCGGGTTCAACGCGGGCTCCTGGCTCGGCAACGACGACGGCGTCGGCGCGCTGATGTTCGTCAACACGCAGGTCGCCACCGCCGCCGCGATGCTCGCCTGGCTGATCTACGAGAAGATCAGGCACGGCGCGTGCACCACCCTCGGCGCCGCCTCCGGCGCGGTCGCCGGCCTCGTCGCGATCACCCCGTCCGGCGGCTCCTGCTCGCCGCTCGGCGCGATCGCCATCGGCGCCATCGCGGGTGTCCTGTGCGCCATGGCGGTCGGCCTCAAGTACAGGTTCGGCTACGACGACTCGCTCGACGTCGTCGGCGTCCACCTCGTCGGCGGGGTCATCGGCTCGCTCCTCATCGGCTTCTTCGCCACCGGCGGCGGCCAGTCCGACGCGAAGGGCCTCTTCTACGGCGGTGGCCTGACGCAGCTGTGGAAGCAGCTCGCCGGCGTCGGCGCGGTGCTCGCGTACTCGCTCATCGCCTCCGCGATCCTGGCCTTCCTGATCGACAGGACGATCGGCATGCGGGTCAGCGAGGACGCCGAGGTCTCCGGCATCGACCAGGTCGAGCACGCCGAGACCGCGTACGACTTCAGCGGCGCGGGCGGCGGCACGGCCCCCCGTTCGGCCGGCCCGGTCCAGGAGGCAGCAGCGCAGACCAAGAAGGTGGACGCATGAAGCTCATCACGGCGGTCGTCAAGCCGCACCGGCTCGACGAGATCAAGGAAGCCCTCCAGGCCTTCGGCGTCCAGGGCCTGACCGTCACCGAGGCCAGCGGCTACGGCCGCCAGCGCGGCCACACCGAGGTCTACCGCGGCGCCGAGTACACCGTCGACCTCGTGCCGAAGATCCGCATCGAGGTCCTCGTCGAGGACGACGACGCCGAACAGCTCATCGATGTCGTGGTCAAGGCCGCCAGGACCGGCAAGATCGGGGACGGCAAGGTCTGGGCCGTCCCGGTGGAGACCGCCGTCAGGGTCCGCACCGGTGAGCGCGGGCCGGACGCGCTGTAAACGGAACAGAGGAGTCGCTGGGTGACGAGTGTGGATGTGCAGACCGGAAAATCGGACGACGACGATTCAGCACCCAGCGGCTATGCGGCGGCCCGGCTGCGCCTCCTCCACGGGGAGGCGCGGTCCGGGCCGCCGCGCCGTTCGGCGCTCGCGGAGCTGACCGACGGCTGGCTCGGCGAGCTGTTCACCGCCGGGGCGCGCGAGCTGACCGGGGTGTCCCTCGTCGCCGTCGGCGGCTACGGACGCGGCGAGCTGTCCCCGCGCAGCGACCTCGACCTGCTGCTCCTGCACGACGGCAACGCCGGCCCCGGTGAGATCGCCTCCCTCGCGGACCACGTCTGGTACCCCGTGTGGGACCTGGGGCTCGCCCTCGACCACTCCGTCCGTACGCCCGCGGAGGCCCGTAAGACGGCGGGCGAGGACCTCAAGGTGCAGCTCGGCCTCCTCGACGCCCGGCACATCGCCGGCGACGTCGGCCTGACGGCGGGCCTGCGCACCGCCGTCCTCGCCGACTGGCGCAACCAGGCGCCCAAACGCCTGCCCGAACTGCGCGACCTGTGCGAAGAACGGGCCGAGCGCCAGGGCGAGTTGCAGTACCTGCTCGAACCCGACCTCAAGGAGGCCAGGGGCGGGCTCCGGGACGCCACCGCGCTGCGCGCCGTCGCCGCGTCGTGGCTCGCGGACGCCCCCAGGGAAGGCCTCGCCGACGCGCGGCGCAGGCTCCTCGACGTACGGGACGCCCTGCACCTGGCCACCGGCCGCGCCACCGACCGCCTCGCCCTCCAGGAGCAGGACCAGGTCGCAGCGGAACTCGGCCTGCTCGACGCCGACACCCTGCTCCGCCAGGTCTACGAGGCCGCGCGCACCGTGTCGTACGCCAGTGACGTCACCTGGCGCGAGGTCGCGCGCGTACTCACGTCGCGGGCCGTGCGGCCCCGGCTGCGCGCCATGCTGGGCGGCGGGAGCAAGCCCGTCACCGAGCGGACACCGCTCGCCGAAGGCGTCGTCGAGCAGGACGGCGAGGCGGTCCTCGCCCGCGCGGCCAGGCCCGAGCGTGACCCGGTGCTGCCGCTTCGCGCAGCCGCGGCCGCCGCCCAGGCCGGACTGCCGTTGTCCCTGCACGCCGTCCGCAGGATGGCCGCCGCCGCGCGCCCCCTGCCCACGCCGTGGCCCGCCGAGGCCCGCGAACAGCTCGTGACGCTGCTCGGCGCGGGCCGGCCGACCGTCGAGGTCTGGGAGGCGCTGGAGGCCGAGGGCCTGATCACGCGGCTGCTGCCCGACTGGGAGCGGGTGCGGTGCAGGCCGCAGCGCAACGCCGTGCACACCTGGACCGTCGACCGGCACCTCGTCGAGACCGCCGTGCGCGCCGCCGAACTCACGCGCCGCGTCGGCCGCCCCGACCTGCTGCTCGTCTCGGCGCTCCTGCACGACATCGGCAAGGGCTGGCCCGGCGACCACTCCGTGGCCGGCGAGATCATCGCGAAGGACGTGGCCGCGCGCATCGGCTTCGACCGCGTGGACGTCGCCGTCGTCGCCACCCTCGTACGCCACCATCTGCTGCTCATCGAGACGGCGACACGGCGCGACCTGGAGGACCCGGCGACGGTGCGGGCCGTCGCGGACGCCGTCGGCTCCGTGGGGACGCTCGAACTGCTGCACGCCCTGACGGAGGCGGACGCGCTCGCCACCGGGCCCGCGGCCTGGTCCTCGTGGCGCGGGTCGCTCGTCACCGACCTCGTCAATCGGGTCGCAGCCGTCCTCGCGGGAGAGGACCCCGACGGCGGCGACGGCCCCGCCGCGGCCGAGCCCACGGCCGAACAGGAGCGACTGGCCCTGGAGGCGTTCCGCACGGGCGGCCCGGTGCTGTCCCTGCGCGCGCAGACCGAGGCACCCGTCGACCGGGACGCGGAAGGCGCCGAGGCCGTGCCCGCCGACCCGGAGCCCCTCGGCGTCGAACTGCTCATCGCCGTCCCCGACCAGCCCGGCGTGCTGCCCGCCGTCGCCGGGGTGCTCGCCATGCACCGGCTCACCGTCCGCACGGCGGAGCTGCGCGCCCTCGACCTGCCCGCCCAGGTGCCGGGCTCGGTCCTGCTCCTCGACTGGCGGGTCGCCGCCGAGTACGGCTCCCTGCCCCAGGCCGCCCGGCTGCGCGCGGATCTCGTACGGGCCCTGGACGGCTCTCTGGACATCACCGCCCGGCTCGCGGAGCGGGACGCCGCGTATCCGAGGCGGCGCGGCACCGTGGCGCCGCCGCCCCGGGTGACGGTCGCCCCCGCCGCCTCGCGGCACGCGACGGTGATCGAGGTCCGGGCGCAGGACGCACCGGGCCTGCTGCACCGCATCGGCCGGGCGCTCGAGACGGCGGACGTACGGGTGCGGTCCGCGCATGTGTCGACCCTCGGGGCGAACGCGGTGGATGCGTTCTATGTCACGCGGGCCGAGGGGGAGCCGCTCCCCGCGGCGGACGCGGCCGCGGTGGCGGGCGCGCTGGAAGGGGCGCTGCGGGGGTAGCGGGGCCGAGGGGAGGGCGGCGGACGGGGGCGCCGGTCTCCCCGGGAGTGCTTCTCACGGCCTCGGGAACGCTTCGTACGAATGGGGTGGAGACCCCACTGGACACCTCCGGATACCCTGGAGGACGACCTGTCCGCCCGCCCTTCAACCCGAGGATTCGCGACCGCCGTGTTCGACACTCTTTCCGACCGCCTCGCAGCGACATTCAAGAACCTCCGCGGCAAGGGGCGCCTCAGCGAGGCGGACATCGACGCCACGGCGCGCGAGATCCGTATCGCCCTGCTCGAAGCGGACGTGGCCCTGCCCGTCGTCCGCGCCTTCATCAAGCAGGTCAAGGAGCGTGCGGCCGGCGCGGAGGTCTCCCAGGCGCTGAACCCCGCCCAGCAGGTCATCAAGATCGTCAACGAGGAGCTCATCGGCATCCTCGGCGGCGAGACCCGGCGCCTGCGGTTCGCCAAGAACCCGCCCACCGTGATCATGCTCGCGGGTCTCCAGGGTGCCGGTAAGACGACCCTCGCCGGAAAGCTCGGCCACTGGCTGAAGGGGCAGGGTCACGCGCCGCTGCTCGTCGCCTGTGACCTCCAGCGCCCCAACGCCGTGAACCAGCTGAGCGTCGTCGCCGAGCGCGCCGGCGTCGGCATCTACGCGCCCGAGCCCGGCAACGGCGTGGGCGACCCGGTCCAGGTCGCCAAGGACTCCGTCGAGTTCGCCCGGCAGAAGCAGTACGACGTCGTCATCGTCGACACCGCCGGCCGCCTGGGTATCGACCAGGAGCTCATGCAGCAGGCCGCGGACATCCGCGACGCCGTCTCGCCCGACGAGGTCCTCTTCGTCGTCGACGCCATGATCGGTCAGGACGCGGTCAACACCGCCGAGGCCTTCCGTGACGGCGTCGGCTTCGACGGCGTGGTGCTCTCCAAGCTCGACGGTGACGCCCGTGGTGGTGCCGCCCTGTCGATCGCGCACGTCACCGGCCGCCAGGTCATGTTCGCCTCGAACGGCGAGAAGCTGGACGACTTCGACGCGTTCCACCCGGACCGCATGGCGTCCCGCATCCTCGGCATGGGCGACATGCTCACGCTGATCGAGAAGGCCGAGCAGACCTTCTCGCAGCAGGAGGCCGAGAAGATGGCCTCCAAGCTGGCCTCCAAGAAGGGCCAGGACTTCACGCTCGACGACTTCCTGGCCCAGATGGAGCAGGTCAGGAAGATGGGCTCCATCTCCAAGCTGCTCGGGATGCTGCCCGGCATGGCGCAGATGAAGGACCAGATCAACAACCTCGACGAGCGTGACGTCGACCGTACGGCCGCCATCATCAAGTCGATGACCCCGGCCGAGCGCGCGGACGCCACGATCATCAACGGTTCGCGCCGTGCCCGTATCGCCCGTGGTTCGGGCGTCGAGGTCAGCGCGGTGAAGAACCTCGTCGAGCGGTTCTTCGAGGCCCGCAAGATGATGTCGCGCATGGCGCAGGGCGGCGGCATGCCGGGGATGCCCGGGATGCCGGGCATGGGCGGCGGCCCCGGCCGGCAGAAGAAGAAGCAGAAGCAGGCCAAGGGCAAGCAGCGCTCCGGCAACCCGATGAAGCGCAAGCAGCAGGAAGAGGAAGAGGTGGCGCGCCGCGAGGCCGCGGGCCAGAGCGGCAACGCGTTCGGCCTGCCCGCCGCCGACCAGGACAAGAACTTCGAACTGCCCGACGAGTTCAAGAAGTTCATGGGCTGACCGGCCACTTCGTAGACATGTGTAAGGGGCGCCCGCCATTGCGGGCGCCCCTTACGCATGGGCGGGTCAGGCTGCTCGCGCCGCCGCCCGGCTGATCTCCGTGCCGTTCGCGAGCCTTGCCGGATCGAGGCCGAGCGCCGCCGCGGCCGTCGCGCCCACGTCCGCCAGGCTGCCCGCGTCCGGCAGCAGTTCGACACCGGCCGCACCCGGGCGGTGGACGAGGACCGGCACGAACTCCCGGGTGTGGAAGGCATGGCCGATCGTCGGGTCGTTGCCGTGGTCGCCGGTCACGATCAGCCGGTCGCCGTCCGCGTCGAGCAGCGAGACGAGCGCCGCGAGCCCCGCGTCGACCTGCTCCAGGACGTGCCCGTAGCGCTCCACGTCCTGCTGGTGCCCGGCCAGATCGCTCTCCTGCACATTGGCCACGACCAGCGCCTCGCCCTCCGCGCGCACGGCTTCGAGCGTGTACGCGAGCACGTCCGCGGTCGGCACGGCCGGGCGCCGCACCGCCTCGTCGCAGGCCAGGATGTCCGCGGCCTTCCCGACGAGCGTGACGGGGATCCCGGCCCGCGCCGCGAGGTCCGGGAGCTGGCGCGTGTGGTCGAGGCCCGCGCCGAGATGCCGCACTTCGAGGCCACCGTTGCGATAGAAGCCGCTCGCCGGGGTGTCGAGGCCGACCGTGCCGCCGTCCCCTTCGCGTACGAAGTCGGAGAGCGGACCGCTCGCGTGGCCGCCCACCGCGATCACCCGCGCGACGGGCGCCACCGCGCGGACCGTGCGCGCGACGGAGAGGATCCCGTCGAAGCCCAGGTCGTCGAGGCGGCCCGAGGCGTTCCAGTTGATACCGGGGTCGGCCTCCAGGTTGTCGTGCACGAGCAGGACCCCGTCGACCACCAACAGGGGCCTGCCACCGAGGAGTTCGACCCGGTGGCCCGCGGCCTCCAGGGCCGCGGTGACCTCGTCGAGGTGGTCGCCGAGCCGCGCCACCGTCACCCGGCCGAAGTCGGCGCCCATCATCGTCTGGTGGCCCGCGTACGTGTCCGCGCCGGGGTAGCCGAGCCCGGCCCGGCCCGCCGCGACCGGCAGATGGGTGTGCCTTGCGAGGTCCGGGTGCGGGTGCACCAGGCCGAGCCCGAGCGCGCCGAGCGCGGGCAGTCGCAGCGGCCGCCCGAACGCCTCGCGGCACCTGTCGAGCACGTGTCCGCAGGTGTCCGCCGCCAGGTCGCCGGGGCGCAGGGCCCCCGCGTCCGGCATGGCGCCGACACCGAATCCGTCGACGACGACGATGACGGTCCTGCTCATCACAGGGCCCTTCCCTGCGCGTCGTACAGGCCGGTCAGGCGCGGCGACCCGGACGACAGGCCCGCCACCACCGCGACCGTCGAGCGGGTCACGAAGATCTGCGTGCGGAACGCGAGCAGCGCCGTGTCGCCCGCCGTGACGGCGTGGCCGGGGGTGGGCGCGTCGAGCAGCCGGTAGTAGTCGATGTTCTCCGCGGGCGCGTCCTGCACCGCGAGGCGCCGGCCCGAGTGGGGCAGCAGCGCCGAACCGATGTGCGCGCGGGGGTAGAAGCCGCCGCCGAACACGGCGGGCCGGCCGTCGGCGAGGGTATGGGCGACCTCGGTGACGTAGACGTACGCGGGCTTCTCGGGCTGGCCGGCGTCGCGGGCGTGCAGGGGTGTGGTGCCGGTGAGCGAGTGGCCCGGCTCGCCGTGGGTCGCGCCGTGCTCGGCGAGGAGGGGGAGACTGGCCATGGAGGTGGCGCTCGGGGCGCTCAGCTTCAGGCTTTCGTAGCCGCGCGAGGTGAGCAACTCCCTTGCCTTGACGGCGAGTTCGAAGTTGGCGGTGAGGTGTGGCGTGCCTGTCGCCGGGTCGCACAGGATGCACGGGAACGCGGTGACGCCCGCGATCCGCACTCCCGGCAACTGTTCGACGGCGGCCGCGAAGTCGTCGAGCGCGCCGAGCGGAAGGCCACCTTCCTGCCCGGGATAGACCGCGCCCTCCGCTCCTTCGAGGCGCACGAGGACGTCCTGGACGAAGCCCTGCGCTCGGGCCGCGTCCGAGACCGCGCGGGCGTTGTCGACGTCGAAGACGGTCACGGTCTCCGGGCGCCAGGCCAGCATCTCGGGCAGCGCGCGGCGCGGGATCTGCGCGAGGTGGCCGAGATTGCCCGCCCGCGCCCCCGCCGCGTGCAGGGTGCGTGCCTCCGGCGCGTCGATGGCCGCGTACTTCGGGATGTGCCGGGCGATCGCCCTGATCAGCTCGGGGTTGCGGCCGAGCTGCTTCACGACGAACCAGAGGGTGAGCCCGAGCCGGTCGGCCTCGGCGGCGAGCAGCGCGGCGTTCGACTCGATCGCGTCGAGATCCATGACGTACGTGTCGGGCGGGATCGCGCCCCGCCGGTGGAGGTCGGCCGCGGCGTCGACGAGCTCGGGGTTGCGGGTGAGCAGACTGTCGAGGAACACGGTCAGTCGTCCTTTGCGTGGTGCTTCAGTACGTCGAGGGAGCGGCGCAGGATGTCGATCACGAGGTCGGCGCCCGCCCGCATCGGATTGATCCGCACCGTCCAGTCCGCGAGCCCGGGGGAGTCGTCGAGGGACGAGCTGGACATGCGGTAGAACAGCGGCGCGATCTCGTAACGGGAGTTGGAGCCGACGGGATAGGGCGCGGCGCCGAACCGGGCGGCGACAGAGGGGAGTTCCCGCGCGACAGGTCGGTCGAGACGCACGAGCAGACACCGGTCCTGGGCGTTCGCGAGCCGCACCTCGGCGACGCCGTCCACCTCACCGGCGGCGAGCCGCTCGGCGACCTGGGCGCCCACCCGCGACTGCACCGCCCACATCACCGGCACGTGCGTCAGGGCGCGCAGCACGTCCAGCGCCTGATGGCCCTGGACCTGACCACCGCCCGAGTAGTTGTCCGCCCGGACCCGTGCGACGAGGTCACGCGCCCCGACGACGATTCCCACGCCTTCGGGCCCGTGCAGCTTGAACAGCGAGAAGCAGGAGGCGTCCGCGCCGAGTTCGACCCCCGACGCGGGCACGCGCAGCACGGCGTAGTTGTCGTCGACGACCGTGCGTACCCCGGCCACCCGGCACGCGGCGAGCACCTCGCCCGGGTCGTACGAGTCGCCGAGCCGCTGCCGGGTGTGCTGGACGTACGCCCACCGGAAGCGCCCCGACGCGAGGGCCTCGCGCAGCGCGCCCAGGTCGTTGAAGTCGACCTCTTCGGTGTGCACGCCGATGCCGCGCAGCGTGACCTCGGTGCTCCGGTACACCGGAGCCCTGTGGATCAGCAGTGGATCGCCCGGGCTCACGGCGGCGTTCAACGCGGCACGGATCGCTCCGGTGCCCGCGCCCTGGACGAACGCGGCGTCCTCGGCCCCGAAGAAGTCGGCGAGCACCGCCTCGGCCTTGGCGGTCGTGCGGGGCCGGCCGAGACCGGGCACGACGCCCGCGTCGGCGCTGAACAGTTCCTCGCCCGCGAAGTGCGCGGCGGTGCACTCGATCAGCCGGAACTGCCGGGCCATCGCCTCGTCGACCGGGATCGTGGCGAGCGGGAACGTCTCGGGGAGCGCGGGTGCGGCCGAGTGGGTGGGTGTCATCGTCAGATCTCCTCCACGCTCGCGCCGGTCAGGAAGCGCAGCGGATTGCGGCGCGTGATCAGGTCCACCAGGGCGTCGTCCACGCCCGCGGCACGCGCCCGGGGCAGGAACGACCGGAACAGATGCCCGTAACCCTGACCGCCCTCGCGCTCCAGATAGCCGTGGCGCGAGATGTCGCAGCTGAGCAGGACACGGTCGGCGTAGCCGGCCTCCAGGAGGGCGAGCAGCAGTCGGAGCCGGACGTCGTCGCTCCGGTAGCTCTCCTTGCCGACCGTGTCGAAGGCGACGTACGCGCCGCTCGCGGCCAGCTCCTTGTGCACGGCCGGATCGTCGAGGAGGTCCTGGTGGCCGACCGAGATCCGGTGCGGGGCGAGGCCCTCGGCCGTGAGCAGCTCCAGCTGGGCGAGCCCGCCGCGGCCGAGCTGCGCGTGCGTGGCGACCGACAGGCCCGTGGCGACGGCGGCCCGCGCCGCGGCGCGCAGCGCACGCGACTCCGGCTCGCTGGGCACGTCACCGTGGCTGCCGACCTCGCCGAGGACGCCCGGCCGGACGCCCGTGGACCCGAGACCGCCGTCGATCTCGAGGACCAGCGTGCCGGCCAGCTGCCCGACCCCCGCGCCGGCCAGCTCGGGCGTGTGGAACGGCTCGTAGTACCAGCCGGTGGCCGCGACGACGGCGACCTGCGCGTCCCGGGAGATCCGGGCCAGGGCGCGCGGGTCGCGCCCCATGCCGCGGCAGGTCAGCTCGATCACCAGGCCGAGGCCGAACTCCTCGCGCAGAGCGGCCAGTTCGGCCGTGACGGCCGGTCCGTGCACCTCGGCGTCGAGGACCGCGCCGCCGTCGCCGCGCCGGTCGAGATCGAGCACCAGATGCTCGTGGGCGAGGGCCGGGCCACGTACGGCAGCCGCGGGGAGCGGGCCGGTGACGGTGTGGATGAGGTGCGGGGTGTGCATGGTGCGGTGGGTTTCCTTCCTGGCGTACGTACCCGCCCTCAGCCCTTGACGGGGGTGAACAGGTCGAGCCAGTACAGGAGGTTGAGCAGGATGCCGCCGACGATCACCGCGGCGGGAGCTGCCGCCATCCGTACGATCGGCCGGCCCATCGCCTCGTTCAGCAGATAGAGCCCGCCGACGACGAGGATGCCGAGACCGGCGCCCATGGCGTTGGCCGCCATCAGCGAACCGAAGAGGATCGCCAGCTGGAGCGTGTCGGTGATGGCACTGCGCAGATGCTCCGACGAGTCGCGCACGCTCGGCAGCTTGCCGAGGAACTTGCCGATGTAGGAGAGGGCGAGCACCTCGACGGCGAACACGGCCGCGCCGACGATCGCCGCGAGGAACGGGTTCGGCAGCAGGTAGCCGATGGGATAGACGAGCGTGAAGCCCGCGATGCCGTACGCCCCCGAGGCGAGCGCCGTCGTCGCGATCAGCGGGATGAAGCCGAACACCCGGTAGAAGTCCACCTGGGCGGCCTCGCTGTAGTGCCCCTTCGCGATCAGGAAGCTGGTGGCCTCGCCACCGCCGAATATGTGCATCTGCGCGAGTACGCAGACACCCGCGCCGAGCACCATGAACAGCGGCAGGAACGTGCGCAGTCTCGCCGCGCTGGAGCTGAACAGCGACACCATCGGGTCGTCCGCGAGGACCACTTCCTCGACACCGCCGCCCTCGGCCCGGGCGGCCTTGCGCTCCCGGACGTCCTTGGCGATCGCGAGGCCGATGAGCATCAGGACACCGACCGCCATGGCGAGCGCGCCCGCGAACATGTTCGGCCAGATCTTCATGGTCATCACGACCAGAGCCAGTTCGAGGACACCCGCGACGCCGCCCCACACGCGCCCGAACTGCTTGGTGATCGCCAGCACCGGGAACAGCGTGAACAGGAACAGGATCGGCGTCGACATCTGCTGCATCGCGGTGAGGAAGTCGACCGGCAGGTCGTGGGCCACGTTGTTCGCGCCGTTCAGGCCGAACACGACGACGGCGCCCCAGGCACCGCCCAGGATCGGGGCGATCCACTTCTTCGGGGCGAGGAGCCCGAGGATGTCCGTGGGCAGGAACAGTAGCCACGGGTTGAGTACGCCGGTGGACAGGGCCATCGGCGCGCCGAGACCGAAGATGAACCCGGCGGAGAGCCCGAAGGAGACCGCGGTGGTGGCGCTGCGGGTGGACCGGCCCTGGATGAAGTCCAGCATGAACGGGCGTACACCGTCGTTGAAGACGGCCAGCGCCATGTGCGAGATGAACGCGGTCAGCGCGCACAGGGCGATCACGGTCAACTGCTGTGCGAGAGAGAAGTCGAGGTTCGCACCTGCGGCGAGAGTGGTGTTCACGGGATCTCCTTCGTGCCCGGGGCGGAGGTGCCTGGTGTGATCAGGCGCGCGCGGCGATGGCGCGGGCGATCAGCGGAGCGATGACGTCGATCTGGTCCATGGAGAAGCCGAAGACCTTCTTGCCCTGGTCGAGCAGGGAGTTGACCTGGTCCTCGGTCGGTACGGAACGTCCGAAGGTGTGGCACGCGGGCCGGCCCATGAGCCCGACGAGGACGCCGAGCGAGGCGCCGGCGCCGGTGTGACAGGTGCCGAGGTAGAAGTCGGCCTGGCCCGCGCGGAGCTTCATCGCGGCGTCCATGTCGCTGGAGACGACGATGTCGACGCCGTCGAGGGCGAGCGCCTTGACGGTCCCGGTGACCTCGACCTTGCCTACGCCGCCGGTGAGGATCTTCATCATGGGGTGGTCCTTGGGGGTTGGGAGTCGGTTGACGGCTGTCCCGCCAGCACCGCGAGATGCATGGCCAGGAAGTTGACCTCGGAGTCGGGCAGGGCGGCGCCGAGCTGTTCGCGGGCGCGGGCGGCGACCTCGCGGGCGCCGGCCACGGCGTGGGGGTGGCCGGCCAGTTCCGCGGCCACCTGCTCGTCGGTGAGGAACTGCTCGATCGGCTCCCCGTCGACGAGCCGGGTCAGCGCCATCATCAGATGGCTGGTGAGCATGCCGGCGGTCTGCTCGGTGACCTCGTTCCCGCGTTCCGCGAGGGCGGTGAGTTCGACGGTCACGAAGTCGGCGACCTCGGGCCTGACCTGGCCGCCTTCGCGGAACAACCGGATGCGGAGGGCGAGTTGGTCGTCCATGGGATCTCCTTCCGGGTTCCACTGAGAATTCGACAATAATCAGGATTCTGGATATTCAGGTCGGGGAAGGGTGGCGGGTTCTTCCGGCCCCACCCCCGCCGGCTCAGTACGACGGCACGCGCTCGCCCCGCAACACCTCGGCCTGCAGTGACGTCACGGTCGACAGGTCGACCGCGTCCCGCACCGCGGAGAGTGCCTTCGCGCCCTCGGTCCTGCCGATGATCGCCGCGCTGGAGTTGCGCAGGGACAGATCACGGGTGACCTCGTCGCCCAGCGGCAGCACCTCCCCGCCCATCCCTGTCCGGCCCTGCACCTCGTCGAGGTTCCAGACGGTGGCGTCGGCCAGCTTCTGCGCGAACAGGTCCCGCAGCTGCATGTACGAGGACTCGACCCACTCGATGTCGGTGCGTCCGGCGAACGCGCGCTCGGCGAGCATCCGCTGGTCCTCGGAGGTGGGGTCCACGGCGACCCGCAGGCCGGGCGCGTCGAGCGAGGCGCCCTCGCGCAGCAGCAGCCCGTGGGCACCGACATACGTGGCTGGGCCCAGGTCGGCGACAAGCTCCACCGGATGTTCCTCGATCAGCCGGTCGGCGGCGAAGCGCGACAGCACGACCAGGTCGACCTTGCCTTCGAGCAGGGCCGTGGTCCGGGCGCCCGCGCCACGCATGAACGTGATCGCGAACGGTGTGCCCGCCTCCTCGAAGGCGGTACGCAGACCGGTGGCCAGGCCCTCGTAGCGGCGGGAGTAGGGGAGGGGCATCGCGGCGAGCAGGGTGCCGAGGCCGGAGAGGCGCCACAGTGTGGAGCGCTCGGAGCGCACCAGGAAGGTGCCCAGGTGGCCGCGTGCGGCGGTCTCGATGGCGCCGGACTCCTCCAGGAGCCGCAGGGCGGCCTGAACCGTGCCGTTTCCGCATCCCAGTTCCTCGGCGAAGTCGCGGACCCGGGGCAGTCGTGTGTCGGGCTCGTGGTTGAGCAGCAGGACCGCGAGCTGGCGGGCCGCGAGGCCGTTGCGCGTAAGGAAGCGCTCGTCGAAACCGTTCACAGCCCGGACAGTAACCAGGATTCTGGATACTGGCAAGGGTCCCGGATGTGTGCGGTCATGGGCGGGAGGCGTGACGGCAGGAGGAGAGCAGGCGTGGCCAACCCCGTACCCCCGCGCGACCGGACAGACCAGCCGTGGCGCTCCGAGGGGGCGCCGCCTCCACAGCCCGCCAAAACGCCGCGGAAGAAGATGCCGGGCGGCTGGGGCGGCCTCATCCTCACCGCCCTGATCGTCTACCTCATCGCCAACCTCGTGCTCTCGTTCTTCAACCAGGGCAACGAGCCGACGATCTCGTACACCGAGTTCAGCAAGCAGGTCGCCGACAACAACGTCGACAAGATCTACTCCAAGGGCGACGCGATCCAGGGCCAGCTCAAGAAGGAACAGCCCACGCCGGACGGCAGTGACAGCTCGAGCAAGAACTACACCAAGTTCAAGACCCAGCGGCCGTCCTTCGCGGACGACAACCTCTGGGCGAACCTGGAGAAGCACAACGTCACCGTGACGGCCTCACCGGTCGTCCAGGAGCGCAGCTTCCTCGCCAACCTCCTCATCTCCCTCGCCCCGATGTTCCTGCTCGTCGTGCTGTGGATCTTCATCGCGCGGCGGATGCGGCAGGGCATGGGCGGCGGCATGGGGGGAGGCATGCTCGGGCGCAAGCAGCCGCCCAAGCCGGTCGAGCTGGAGCCCGGCATGCAGCGCACCACGTTCGCGGACGTCGCCGGCATCGACGAGGTGCAGGGCGAGCTCAGTGACGTCGTCGACTTCCTCAAGAACCCCGACGCCTATCGCGAGATGGGCGCGAAGATGCCTCGCGGCGTCCTCCTGTCGGGCCCGCCGGGAACCGGCAAGACGCTCCTGGCCAGGGCCGTCGCGGGCGAGGCCGGGGTCCCGTTCTTCTCCGCGTCCGCCTCCGAGTTCATCGAGATGATCGTCGGAGTCGGCGCCTCGCGCGTACGCGAACTCTTCGCCGAGGCCCGCAAGGTGGCGCCCTCGATCATCTTCATCGACGAGATCGACACCATCGGCCGGGCCCGCGGCGGCGGCTCCGCCATGGGCGGCCACGACGAGCGCGAACAGACCCTCAACCAGATCCTCACCGAGATGGACGGCTTCTCGGGCTCCGAGGGCGTCATCGTCATCGCGGCCACCAACCGCGCGGACGTCCTCGACCCGGCCCTCACCCGTCCCGGCCGCTTCGACCGCGTCGTGACCGTCAGCCCGCCCGACCGCGGCGGCCGCGAGGCCATCCTCAGGATCCACACCCGGCAGATCCCGCTCGCCCCGGACGTGGACCTGCTGCAGGTCGCCCGCACGACCCCGGGCATGACCGGCGCCGACCTCGCCAACCTCACCAACGAGGCCGCCCTCCTCGCCGTCAAACGCCAGCAGAAGGAAGTCACCCAGACCGACCTCTCCCAGGCACTGGAAAAGGTCCAACTGGGCGCCGAACGGCCCCTCGTCATGCCGGACGAGGAACGCCGCCGCACCGCCTACCACGAGAGCGGCCACGCCCTGCTCGGCATGCTCCAGCCCGGCGCCGACCCCGTCCGCAAGATCACCATCGTGCCGCGCGGCCGCGCACTCGGCGTCACCCTCTCCACGCCCGACATCGACAGATACGCCTACACGGAGGAGTACCTGCGCGGCCGCATCATCGGCGCGCTCGGCGGCATGGCGGCCGAACAGGTCGTATACGGGGTCGTTACCACCGGCGCCGAGAACGACCTCGAGCAGGTCACCAACATCGCGCGCGGCATGGTCGCCCGCTGGGGCATGAGTGACCGGATCGGCCGCCTCTCCGCCCTGCCGAGCGACGCCCAGCAGGCGTACGGGCTCTCCGCCGCACCGCACACCCTCGACACCATCGACCACGAGATGCGCCGCATCGTCGACGAGTGCTACGAGGAGGCCTGCGCCAAACTCCGCGACCACCGCGGCCAGTTGGACGCCCTGGCCGCGGCACTCCTCGCGAACGAGACCCTGGACGAGGCGGAGGCCTACCGCGTCGCCGGCGTCATCCGCCTCACCAAGGACGAGGAGACGCAGGGGACTCAGGGAACTGAGGGGACTGAGGGGACTCAGGACACCGACGGCCAGGGGGCGGCGACGGACCACTAGCGACCGTCACGGGGTGCGCGCGATCACGTAGCGGAACACGTTCGGCATCCACACCGTCCCGTCCTGCCGCTGATGCGGATGCAGCGCCTCCGTCATCTCCTTCTCGACCTGGGACCGGTCCGTCGCGCCGATCGCCGCGTCGAACAGCCCCGTCGACAGCAGCCCGCGCACGGCGCTGTCCACGTCCGCGTAGCCGAACGGACAGGCGACCCGGCCGGAGCCGTCCGGCCTGAGCCCGGCCCGATGTGTGACCTCCTCCAGGTCATCGCGGAGCGCGGGCCGCCAACTGCCCGCGCTGCGCAGCGGATCGGCGAGCTTCGTCGCGACCCGCAGGACCGACGACGTCGCGCACCGCTCCGGCGGACCCCAGCCGGCCAGCACCACGGGAGTACCCCGCTCGGCGAACGGCGACGCCGACTCCAGGAGCGCGCCGAGTCCCTCGGAGTCACCCGCCATGCAGCCGACCGGCTGGAACGCGGTGATCAGGTTGTACGGCGGATCGTCCGGTTCCGCCGCGTCCCCGGGGCCCCCTTCGGTCAGTCGCGTGTCGCCACGCGCGCGTGTGCGCCACGTCTCGCCCTGGAGACGCTCTCTGGCCAGTGCGAGCCGCTCGGGCGCGGCCGCCTCGACGCCCGTGACCGCCGCGCCCCGCGACGCCGCCATCAAAAGGGCGAGCCCCGAGCCGCAGCCGAGGCCGAGAAGCCGGGTGCCGGCCGCTTCGCCGACCTCCAGCCGTTCGTAGACCGCTTCGTAGAGCGGGACCAGCATCCGTTCCTGTATCTCCGCCCAGTCACGCGCGCGTGCGCACAGGTCCACCCGGGGCGCGCGCCCCGGGTGGGGGAGGTGCCGCTGCACGAGCGTAGGTGTCATCGAAAGCGCCCCAATCCGCCGAGAGTTACTGGTGTGGCGTGTTCCTGCGGTTCGTCCGCCCCCGTACATGTGCGCTCGCAGTTCCCCCGTATGCCAGAGAACTCCGCATCCGTCGTCCCGTCTAGGGGGTGTTCCCAAGGGCCTTCGCGCGCTGCGCGCCGGCCTGCGCCGCACGGCCGGACGGGGGTAAAAAGATTGCCGACCGGGCGTAATCGCGCCGTAGCATGCGCGCCATGGCCAAGACACCCGTTCTCACGCCTCAGGCAGAGGACTTCCCGCGCTGGTACCAGGACATCGTCAGCAAGGCCGAACTGGCCGACAACGGTCCAGTGCGCGGCACGATGGTCATCCGACCGTACGGCTACGGCCTGTGGGAGCGGATGCAGCAGGACATGGACACCCGCATCAAGGAGACGGGCACCCAGAACGCGTACTTCCCGCTCCTGATCCCGCAGTCGTACCTCCACAAGGAGGCCGAGCACGTCGAGGGGTTCGCGCCCGAACTCGCCGTGGTCACGCACGGCGGCGGCAAGGAGCTGGAGGAGCCCGCCGTCGTCCGCCCCACCTCCGAGATGATCATCAACGAGTACTTCGCCAAATGGGTGCAGAGCTACCGCGACCTGCCCCTCCTCATCAACCAGTGGGCGAACGTCGTCCGCTGGGAGCTGCGCCCCCGACTCTTCCTGCGCACCACGGAGTTCCTGTGGCAGGAGGGCCACACCGCGCACGCCACGTACGAGGAGGCGCGCGACTTCGCGGCCCGCATCCACCGGCACGTGTACGCGGACTTCATGCAGGACGTCCTCGCGATGGACCTCGTGCTCGGCCGCAAGACCGCCAAGGAGCGCTTCGCCGGCGCCATCAACACCCTCACGCTCGAAGGGATGATGGGCGACGGCAAGGCCCTCCAGCTGGGCACCAGTCACGAACTCGGCCAGAACTTCGCCAGGGCCTTCCACACCCAGTACCTGTCCAAGGAGGGCAAGCAGGAACTGGTCTGGCAGACCTCCTGGGGATCGACCACCCGCATGATCGGCGCGCTCGTGATGATGCACGGCGACGACAACGGCCTGAGGATCCCGCCCCGGCTCGCCCCCACGCAGGTCGTGGTGCTGGCCATCAAGGGGGACGACGCCGTTCTGGCCAAGGTCCACGAGATCGGCGGCGCCCTCGAGGCGGCCGGGATCCGCGTGCATGTCGACGACCGCACGGACACCCCGTTCGGCCGCCGCGCCGTCGACTGGGAACTCAAGGGAGTGCCCGTACGTGTCGAGATCGGCCCGCGCGACCTGGAGAACGGCACGGCGATGCTGGCCAGGCGCATCCCGGGCGGCAAGGAGCCGGTGGCCGTCGAGGCGCTCGCCACGCTGTTGCCCACCGTCCTGGAGGAGGACCAGGCGCTGCTCCTGAAGCAGGCCCGCGAGCGCCGCGAGTCCCGTACGGCCGATGTGACGACGGTCGACGAGGCCGTCGAGGCCGCCGCTTCGGGCGGCTGGGCCCGCATCCCGTGGGCCACGCTCGGCGAGGCGGGCGAGGCCGCGCTGGCCGAGCATTCCGTCTCCGTACGGTGTCTGGTCACCGAGGACGGGGCGGTGCCGGACGCGGATGACGCGGCGGGTAACGTCGCCGTCGTGGCACGCGCGTACTGAGCCACCGCACCTGCGAAGCGAGCGGCGCGAGAGAGGCCGAAAGGCCCCTTGCGCATCAGAGGGACACAGTCGCCCCGGCGTGCGGACATCGTCTACGCGCCGGGGCGTACGTATACCTACGCACCACCTTGGTGTGAGCTGTGAGGCTTCTCCGCAGATCAGCGCACCCGCCCTCGTCCGGACGCATGAGCGGCAACTGACTGGTACGTGCAAATTATTTGGGATGCCCCGGAATAGGAACACAGAGGCATCCCGGCTCGTTGTCACGACGTGAGCACGACACCACCTGTTCTCGCCGCAGAGCTGGCACAGGCGTGGGCCGACATTCAGCGGCACCACCCCGAGCTGCCAGATCTAGCCGCGCCCGAATCCCTGATCGGGGAGTCGTCGTCCGCCTGCGGACACGAACTCTCCTTCGAGCGACTCCTCCATGAGGCAGTCCATGGCATCGCCGCCGCCCGAGGAGTCCGCGACACCTCCCGCGCCGGCCGGTACCACAACCGCAGATTCCTCGCCATCGCCGAAGAGCTGGGCCTCGACCATCCCGAGGAACCGCACCCCAGCAGCGGCTTCTCGCTGGTGACGCTCAACCCCGAGGCGAAGCAGCGTTACCGGCCGACGATCGAGCGGCTCAAGAGCGCCCTCAAGGCGCACACCGTGGCCACGGCCGCGGACACCAAGCGCAGCTTCCGCGGCCCGGCCGCGCGGCACGGCTCCTCCGGGGGCGGCGTCCGCGTCAAGGCGGTCTGCGACTGCGGGCGCAATGTGCGCGTGGTGCCCTCGGTCCTCGCCCAGGCCCCGATCGTCTGCGGCGGCTGCGGCAAGCCGTTCCGCATCCCGGAGGCCGTCGGCGCGGGCGTCGGGTGATCTCCGGCCGGTCTTCGGTGAGGGTGCGCGACCTGCTGCGGGGAGTTCGGACCAGGTTCGGCCGCCCCGCCGGCGTATGGCACAATGGCTAGCTGTACTCGACAGCCGCATAGGAACCCTCTCGCCTCCGGCTGACGCGTCCATCGGGCACTCCGAGTACCGCAACCCCACGTGGCATCCCGTTGTGCCCAACCACGTCAAGACCAGGAGACACCACTCCAGTGGCAGTCAAGATCAAGCTGAAGCGTCTGGGCAAGATCCGTTCGCCTCACTACCGCATCGTCGTCGCCGACTCCCGTACCCGCCGTGACGGCCGGGCCATCGAGGAGATCGGCCTGTACCACCCGGTGCAGAACCCCTCGCGCATCGAGGTCAACTCGGAGCGTGCCCAGTACTGGCTGTCCGTCGGCGCCCAGCCGACCGAGCCGGTCATGGCCATCCTGAAGCTCACCGGTGACTGGCAGAAGCACAAGGGCCTGCCGGCCCCCGCGCCGCTGCTCGTCGCGGAGCCCAAGGACAAGCGCGCCGCGTTCGAGGCCTTCACCAAGGGTCTCGAGGGCGACGACGCCAAGGGCGAGGCCATCACCCCGAAGGCCAAGAAGGCTGACAAGAAGGCGGACGAGGCCCCGGCCGAGTCCACCGAGTCCACCGAGGCCTGAGCATGCTCGAGGAGGCTCTTGAGCACCTCGTGAAGGGCATCGTCGACAACCCCGACGATGTGCAGGTCGCCTCGCGCAACCTGCGCCGTGGGCGCGTGCTCGAGGTCCGGGTTCACCCCGACGACCTCGGCAAGGTGATCGGTCGCAACGGCCGCACCGCGCGTGCCCTGCGTACCGTCGTGGGCGCCATCGGCGGCCGCGGTGTCCGCGTCGACCTCGTCGACGTGGACCAGGTTCGCTGAGCCGGACCAACGGTTCGGCGACAGATGAAGCACCGGCTCGGGCCGGGGAGGGCCTCAGGGCCGTCCCCGGCCCGTGGCCGTATGACAGGAGAGTTGTTCACGTGCAGCTGGTAGTCGCGCGCATCGGCCGCGCCCACGGCATCAAGGGCGAGGTCACCGTCGAGGTACGCACCGACGAGCCCGAGCTGCGGCTCGGCCCCGGTGCCGTGCTCGCCACCGACCCCGCCTCCACGGGGCCGCTGACGATCGAGACCGGCCGCGTGCACAGCGGCCGCCTCCTGCTCCGCTTCGAGGGCGTACGCGACCGTACGGCCGCCGAGGCGCTGCGCAACACGCTCCTCATCGCCGAGGTCGACCCGGAGGAACTGCCGGAGGACGAGGACGAGTACTACGACCACCAGCTGATGGACCTGGACGTGGTCACCACGGACGGTGTCGAGGTCGGCCGGATCACCGAGATCTCGCACCTGCCCTCGCAGGACCTGTTCATCGTGGAGCGCCCCGACGGCAGCGAGGTGTTGATCCCCTTCGTCGAGGAGATCGTCACCGAGATCGACCTCGAGGAGCAGCGGGCGATCATCGACCCGCCGCCCGGACTCATCGACGACCGCGCCGAGATCGCCTCCAGCCGCGACGCGGGCGACGACTCCGGCGACGACTCGGGCAAGGGCTCCGAGGCGGGCGGCGTCTGATGCGGCTCGACGTCGTCACGATCTTTCCCGAGTACCTCGACCCACTGAACGTCTCCCTCGTCGGCAAGGCCCGCGCGCGCGGGCAGCTCGACGTACGGGTGCACGACCTCAGGGAGTGGACGTACGACCGGCACAACACGGTCGACGACACCCCGTACGGCGGCGGCCCCGGCATGGTCATGAAGACCGGCCCCTGGGGCGACGCCCTCGACGACGTGCTCGCCGACGGCTACGAGACCGGGTCCCACGGCCCCGCCCTCGTCGTCCCCACGCCCAGCGGCCGCCCCTTCACCCAAGAACTCGCCGTCGAGCTCTCCGAGCGCCCCTGGCTGGTCTTCACGCCCGCGCGCTACGAAGGCATCGACCGCCGCGTCATCGACGAGTACGCGACCCGGATGCCGGTCTACGAGGTCTCCATCGGCGACTACGTGCTGGCCGGCGGAGAGGCCGCCGTACTTGTCGTCACGGAGGCCGTCGCGCGACTGCTGCCCGGGGTCCTCGGGAACGCCGAGTCCCACCGGGACGACTCGTTCGCGCCCGGCGCCATGGCCAACCTCCTCGAAGGGCCCGTCTACACCAAGCCCCCCGAGTGGCGCGGCCAGGGCATCCCCGACGTGCTGCTCAGTGGCCACCACGGCAAGATCGCGCGCTGGCGCAGGGACGAGGCGCTGCGGCGCACCACCCGCAACAGGCCCGATCTCGTGGAGCGTTGCGACCCCTCGGTCTTCGACAAGAAGGACCGCGAGATGCTCTCCATCCTGGGCTGGCGGCCGGGCCCCGACGGCCGATTTGGGCGAGACCCCGAAGCCGTGGAACAATAGGCCGCTGCTGTACGTCCAGCGTGCGCCCCTGCCACAGGGGGAACGACGCCCGCCCGACGCGATCAGCTACCGAATCCTCATTTCGAACATTCCCGCCGATGACCTGTGGCATCGGTGAAGAAAGCAGACGATCATGTCTCACCTGCTCGACTCCGTCGACAGCGCGTCGCTGCGCAGCGACATCCCGGCCTTCCGCCCGGGTGACACCGTCAACGTCCACGTCCGCGTCATCGAGGGCAACCGCTCCCGTGTGCAGCAGTTCAAGGGCGTAGTCATCCGCCGCCAGGGCGCCGGTGTCCGCGAGACCTTCACGGTCCGCAAGGTCTCCTTCTCCGTCGGCGTCGAGCGCACCTTCCCGGTGCACACCCCGATCGTCGAGAAGATCGAGCTCGTCACCCGCGGTGACGTGCGTCGCGCGAAGCTTTACTACCTGCGCGACCTGCGCGGCAAGGCCGCGAAGATCAAGGAGAAGCGCGACAACTGAGCTCGCGCACGGGGTCACAGCCGGGCCGGATAACATCTGGGCTCGATGGACACCGAAGCACAGACAACGGAACGCGATCGCGCCTCCCAACCCTCCGTACACGAGGGCGGGGAGGAGCGGTCGCGTTTCGCGTTTGTGTCGTGGGCCGCGTCCTGGCTTCCCGGCGGCCGCCTGACCCTGTCGGCGCTGCTCGGCCTCGTTCTGCTGCTCCTGCTGAGCATCTTCGTGATGCAGCCCTTCCAGATCCCCAGCGGTTCCATGGAGCCCGCATTGAGGGTCGGGGACCGCGTTCTCGTAAACAAGTTGGCGTACCGTTTCGGTGCTGAGCCGCAGCGGGGCGACGTCGTGGTCTTCGACGGGACCGGGTACTTCGGTGACGCCGACTACATCAAGCGGGTCGTGGGCGTGGGGGGAGACCATGTGGTCTGCTGCGACAGCAAGGGGAGGATCGGGGTGAACGGCGAACCGGTGGACGAGAGCATGTTCCTGTACCCCGGCAACACCCCCTCCGAGGCCCCCTTCGACCTCGTCGTGCCCGACGGCACTCTCTTCCTGCTCGGTGACCACCGGGGCGACTCCCGGGACTCACGCGACTACCTGGGCTCGCCCGGCGGCGGCATGGTCCCCGTGGACGAAGTGATCGGCAAGGCCCAGTGGATCGCCTGGCCGACGGGTCACTGGGGCTCCCTGTCCCGTAACGACGTCTACGCGCGCGTGCCCGCACCCGGCGGTGCCCATGGGTAACCGCGGACGCTCCCACTCGCGCAGGGGCGGCGGCGACACCCGCCTGCCCACCGGGACGCGCCGCGCCGGCAGCCAGCCGCTGCCGGGCCGTGCCGAGCGGCGCAGGCTGGCGCGCAAGGTGAAGCGACGCCGGCAGCGCTCCGCGCTCAAGGAGATCCCGCTCCTCATAGGTGTGGCGCTGCTGATTGCACTTGTCCTGAAGACGTTCCTCGTCCAGGCCTTCGTGATCCCGTCCGGCTCCATGGAGCAGACGATCAGGATCGGCGACCGGGTCCTCGTCGACAAGTTCACGCCGTGGTTCGGCGCGAAGCCGCACCGCGGCGACGTCGTCGTCTTCAAGGACCCCGGTAAGTGGCTGGAACAGGAACAGGGCACGAAGAAGGACGCCCCTGTCGGAGTCAAGCAGGTGAAGGAAGGTCTCACCTGGATCGGCCTGTTGCCCTCGGACGACGAGCGCGACCTCATCAAGAGGGTCGTCGCGGTCGGCGGTGACACCGTCAAGTGCTGCGACAAACAGGGCCGCGTCACGGTCAACGGAACGCCCCTGAACGAGCCGTACATCCACCCGGGTGACGTGCCGTCAAAGTTCGAGTTCGAGGTCAAGGTGCCCAAGGGGCGGCTGTTCGTGATGGGCGACCACCGCTCCAACTCGGCCGACTCCCGCTTCCACCGCACCGAGGCCTTCAGCGGCACCGTCTCGGAGAAGTCGGTCGTCGGCCGGGCCCGCGTCATCGCCTGGCCGGTCGGTCACTGGAGCACGCTCCCGGAGCCGGGCACCTATGCGACCGTGGCCGCCGCGCAGAACAGGTCGGCCGCAGCCAGGCAACCGTCGCATAGGGTGGCCTCCGAGGATCTGAACGGATTGATCCCTCTCCCGAGCCCTGCGGAACTCCCGCTCGTTATGGGAGTGGTGGGCCTGCATCGCGTATGGGACGACAGGCGGCGGCACGGAGTGAGGAGTGGATGTGGGGGACTTGGCGGTCGGCGCACGGTCAGGGCACGGGCCCGACGAGCAGCCCGGGCGATCCGACGACGGAGCGGCAGCGGCCGCGACGGGCGCCGTGAACCTCGAGAGTGACGGCGCGGACGGCAACGGACACGGTGGTGGCCACGGCGACGGTCCAGGAGAAGGCGCCGCCGGCGACAGCAGGTCGGGCGGCCAGGCGAAGAAGCCCCGCTCCTTCTGGAAGGAGCTTCCGCTCCTCATCGTCATCGCGCTGGTTCTGGCGCTGGTCATCAAGACGTTCCTGGTGCAGGCGTTCTCGATTCCGTCGGCGTCGATGGAGAACACCCTGCAGATCGGCGACCGCGTGCTCGTCGACAAACTGACGCCGTGGTTCGGCTCCGAGCCCGGGCGCGGCGAGGTCATCGTCTTCCACGACCCGGACGGCTGGCTGAAGGACGAGCCGACGGCCGAGCCGAATCCGGTGCAGCGGTTCCTCGGCTGGATCGGCCTCATGCCGTCCACGAACGAGAAGGACCTCATCAAGCGCGTCATCGGCGTCGGCGGCGACACCATCGAGTGCAACGGTACGGGACCGCTCATGGTCAACGGCAAGGCGCTCGACGAGCCGTACGTCTACCCGGGGAACACCCCGTGCAGCGACGACAATGTGGGCGGCAAGTTCAAGGTCACCGTACCCATTGGCAAAGTTTGGGTCATGGGTGACCACCGCCAGGACTCCATGGACTCCCGGTACCACCAGCAGGACAGCAACCAGGGCTTCGTCCCCGTGGACAACGTCGTGGGCCGCGCGATCGTGGTCGCCTGGCCGCCCACCCGCTGGACGACCCTGCCTGTGCCGGACACCTTCGACCAGCCGGGCCTGAGCGCCGCGATGGGAGCGGCCCCCGGCGCGCTCGGGCTCGCGGGCGCCGCGCCGCTCGTGCTGTGGCGCAGGCGTCGGCTTACCCAGGGGAACACCAGGGTTTCTGAGGTGAAGACCGCCGGGTAGGGTGCCGTCCCAGATCGCCGATCTTCCGCGGCGAATCTCCGAGGCGGGGAGCAACTGGGATGAGCAGGACACGTCGTACGGACGAGGGCCAGGGTCGGCTCGGCAGCACGCTGTCGGGCTTGGCCGTGGCCCTCGGCTGTGTGCTGTTCCTGGGCGGGTTCGTGTGGGGCGCGATCGTGTACCAGCCGTACACCGTGCCCACCGAGTCGATGACGCCGACGATCGGCGCCGGCGACCGGGTCCTCGCGCAGCGCATCGACGGCAGTGAGGTCAAGCGCGGCGACGTCGTCGTCTTCACGGAGTCGGCGTGGGGCGACATGCCCATGGTCAAGCGCGTCGTCGGCATCGGCGGCGACAAGATCGCCTGCTGCGAGGCAGGCAAGCTGACCGTCAACGGCAAGGAGATTGCCGAACCGTATCTCCCCAAGGGGCAGGGCCCCTCGGCCACGGGCATCCCGACCACCACGGTCCCCGAGGGCCGTCTCTTCCTGCTCGGTGACGAGCGCAGCGGCTCCCTCGACTCCAGCGTCCACATCGGCGACTCCAGCCACGGAACGGTGCCGCGCAGCGCCGTGGCCGCCCGGGTCGACGCCGTGGCCTGGCCGATGGACGGCATGCTCGCGCGACCCACCGGCTTCGAGGCGCTGCCGGGCGGGCTCTCCCAGCCGGGCCCCCTGGGGCTGGTCCTGGCCGCCGTGGTCGCGGGCGCCGTCCTGGTGCTCGGCGGGGCCGCGTACGGGCCGATCGCCAAGCGCGCGAGCAAGGGCCGCGGCCGGTCGCGTGCGTCGGCGGGGGAACGGGCCCTTGCGGGCTGAGCCGCCCGGCGCCGGCCGGGAGTTGCGGAAGGTGGCACGGGTCGTACTGCTCGACCCCGATGACCGCATTCTGCTGCTGCACGGGCACGAGCCGGGGGACACCGCCGACGACTGGTGGTTCACCCCGGGCGGCGGCCTGGAGGGCGACGAGACCCGCGAACAGGCCGCACTGCGCGAGCTCGCGGAGGAGACGGGCATCACCGACGTCGAGCTCGGCCCGGTCCTGTGGCGGCGCACCTGCTCCTTTCCGTTCGACGGGCGGCGCTGGGACCAGGACGAGTGGTACTTCCTGGCCCGTACGACGGCTGCTGTGGCCGGGGCGGAGATCGCAGGGGCGGGCCTGACCGAGCTGGAACGGCGCAGCGTCGCCGGAGCACGTTGGTGGACGTGCCGGGAACTGACCGAGGCACATGAGACGGTGTATCCGACCAGGCTCGCCGGGCTGCTGGAACGGCTGCTCGACGAGGGTCCCCCGAGTCGTCCCCAAGTCCTCGACACGGAAATCGTCTAGAGGCGTACGGGGCTGACGCACAATAGGGGGACGCACGGCTGAAGGGGAACATGCCATGAGCGCCGAGGACCTCGAGAAGTACGAGACCGAGATGGAGCTGAAGCTCTACCGGGAGTACCGCGACGTCGTCGGTCTGTTCAAATATGTGATCGAGACCGAACGGCGCTTCTATCTCACCAACGACTACGAGATGCAGGTGCACTCGGTCCAGGGTGAGGTTTTCTTCGAGGTGTCCATGGCGGATGCCTGGGTGTGGGACATGTACAGGCCTGCACGGTTCGTGAAGCAGGTCCGGGTGCTCACGTTCAAGGACGTGAACATCGAGGAGCTGAACAAGAGCGATCTGGAGCTGCCGGGCGGGTGATCCGGAGCTGTTCGGCGGGTGATCCGGAGCCCTTGAGCGGGTCGAGCTCGCTGGTTCGGGTGGCTGGGTTGTCCACAACCCGTGAGTAGTTCACCAAGATCCACTTCTTCGGCGCCCATGCCTCAGCGTGGGCGTCGGAGGTGGTGCCGACATGAACGCGTCCAAGGCACGCAGCGCACTCGGAAAGTACGGCGAGGAGCTGGCCGCACGGCGGCTGGCCGAGTCCGGAATGACGGTCATCGAGCGCAACTGGCGCGCGGGCAGAACCGGTGAGATCGACATCGTCGCCCGGGAGGGCGACGCCCTCGTCGTCTGCGAGGTGAAGACCCGCAGGGCGGGCGGCCCGGCCGGGTCCTTCGAGCACCCGATGGCCGCGGTCACACCCGTCAAGGCCCAGCGGCTGCGCGACCTCGCGGAGCGCTGGGTGCAGGAACACGGGGGAGCGCCACCCGGCGGCGTACGCATCGATGTGGTCGGGGTCCTTCTGCCGGAGCGCGGCGCCCCCGTCGTCGAGCATGCGCGGGGGGTGGCCTGATGGGGTTCGCGCGCACCTGCTCCGTGGCCCTCGTCGGTGTCGAGGGCGTGGTCGTCGAGGTTCAGGCCGACCTGGAGCCCGGGGTCGCCGCTTTCACGCTGGTCGGACTGCCCGACAAGAGCCTGTCGGAGAGCCGCGACCGGGTCAGGGCAGCGGTCGTCAACTCCGGCGGGGAGTGGCCGCAGAAGAAACTCACGGTGGGGCTCAGCCCGGCGTCCGTACCCAAGAGCGGCAGCGGATTCGACCTGGCCATCGCCAGCGCGGTGCTGGGCGCGGCCGAGCGGATCGATCCGCGGGTCCTCTCCGAGATCGTGATGATCGGCGAGCTGGGGCTCGACGGCCGGGTCCGGCCCGTTCGTGGGGTGCTTCCGGCCGTCCTGGCGGCGGCCGACGCGGGCTACGAGCAGGTCGTGGTCCCCGAGTGCTCGGCCGGCGAGGCCGCGCTCGTCCCGGGTGTCTCGGTCCTCGGTGTACGGAGCCTGCTTCAGCTCATCGCGGTCCTCACGGACGAGCCGGTGCCGGACGAGCCGCCCGACGAGACCGGACGCCCCGACCCGATGCTCGCCGGCCTGAGCATCCCGGGCCAGGGCCTCGGTGTGGGCCTCGCCGGGATGCCGCACGACGCCCACATCCTCGATCTGGCCGATGTCGTCGGCCAGCGCGCCGCACGCACGGCGATCGAGGTCGCGGCCGCCGGTGTCCATCACGTCCTCCTCCAGGGACCGCCGGGTGCCGGCAAGACCATGCTCGCCGAGCGGCTGCCGCTGGTCATGCCGCCGCTCACCCGCGAGGAAGCCCTCGAAGTGACGGCCATTCACTCGGTGGCGGGCATGCTCCCGCCGGGCAAACCGATGGTCGACGCCGCGCCGTACTGCGCGCCCCACCACTCGGCGACGATGCAGTCGCTCGTCGGCGGCGGACAGGGGATGCCGCGGCCGGGCGCTGTGTCGTTGTCCCACAGAGGAGTGCTCTTTCTGGACGAGGCGCCGGAGTTCAGCGGCCAGGCACTCGACGCACTGCGCCAGCCGCTGGAGTCGGGCCACGTGGTCATCGCCCGCAGTGCCGGGGTGGTGCGGCTGCCCGCCCGCTTTCTGATGGCGCTGGCCGCCAACCCGTGCCCGTGCGGCAACCACGCGCTCGTGGGCGGCGGTTGCGAGTGCCCTCCGGCGGCGGTCCGCCGCTATCAGGCGCGCCTCTCCGGGCCCCTGCTCGACCGCGTCGACCTCAGGGTGGACGTGGAGCCCGTCACGCGTGCCGAGCTGACCGGGAGCGGCGCACAGGGCGAGACCACCGCCGTAGTCCGCGAGCGCGTGCGGGCCGCCAGGGAGCGGGCCGCGGCGCGGCTCGCAGAGACGCCGTGGCGGACGAACAGCGAGGTGCCCGGGCACGCCCTGCGCACCCGATGGCCCGCGGCGCCGGGGGCCATGGACGAGGTCGAGAACGACCTGGAGCGCGGCTTCCTGACCGCCCGGGGCGTCGACCGTGTACTGCGGGTGGCCTGGACCGTCGCCGACCTGTGCGGCCACGACCGGCCACGCGCGCAGGACGTGGGGCTCGCCCTTCAGCTGCGCACCGGGATCTCGCGCGGTGTGGCCGTGGCCATCGGGGGGTCGGGATGAGCGGGGCGGAGGTCTCCGACGGAATCCGGCTGGCCAGGGCCGCCCTCACCCGGATCGTCGAGCCCGGAGACGAGAGGGCGGGGCAGTGGCTCAGGGAGTTCGGTGCGGTGGAGGTCGTGCGGCGCATCGTCGAGGACGGGGAGCCGCTGCCCGGGGTGAGCGAAGGCCGCTGGGCGGGGCTGCGGGCCAGGGCCGCCGACGTGCTGCCCGAGCGGGACCTGGAGCGGGCGGCGGGCGTGGGGGCGCGGATCGTGTGTCCCGGGGACGCCGAGTGGCCGGCCCAGCTGGACGATCTCGGCGACGCGCGGCCCGTCGCCCTATGGGTGCGGGGGCGGCCCTCTCTGCGGATATGGGCGTTGCGGTCCGTCGGGGTCGTGGGGGCGCGGGCCTGCACGGACTACGGGGCGCGGGTGGCGGCGAGCCTCGGCGCGGGACTCGCGGAGCGCGGCAGCGTCGTCGTGTCGGGCGGGGCGTACGGAGTGGACGCTGCCGCGCATCGAGGGACCCTGGGCGCGAGCGGTGCCACCGTGGCGGTCCTTGCCTGCGGGGTCGACCGGGCCTATCCGCGCGGTCACGTCCAGTTGATCGAGCGGATCGCGGAACAGGGGCTCGTCATCGCGGAGTTGCCACCCGGTGATCATCCGACGCGGAGCAGATTCATTCTCCGTAACCGCCTGATCGCCGCGCTCACCCGGGGGACCGTCGTCGTGGAGGCCGCGTACCGCAGCGGTGCTCTCGGTACGGCGCGCTGGGCGCAGCGTCTCGGCCGTCACACGATGGGGGTTCCTGGGCCGGTCACGAGCACCCGTTCGGCGGGGGTGCACGAACTGCTGCGCGGGGAAGCCGTGCTCGTCACCGGCGCGGCGGAAATCATGGAGCTGGTCGGAGACATGGGGGAACTCGCGCCGGCGCGGCGCGGTCCCGTACTGCCGCATGATCTGCTCGCGCCGGACGCCGCGGCGGTCCTGGCGGCGCTGCCCGCCGGCGGAGCTGTCGGGGCAGGGGAAATCGCCCGGGCCGCGGGCACCGGAGTCGACGACGCAATCGCGAGATTGTACGAACTGCGCTCACTGGGGTTCGTCGAACGACACAGCGATGGCTGGCAGTTGACACGCCAGGCGATCCAGCCTGTCTTGCCGGAAGAAGATGATCGGTGACGGAGGGTGTTGCGCCGTCCGGATGACGGCCGAACCCCTTGGCATTACGGGGTGTTGGCGTTTGGCCCCGGTCACTTACAGCGACGGATGTGATCCCGCAAGTCACCCAACGGAACGTATCTGCGCACGTGCGATCCCATAGTCTTCGCACACTGCGACACTCCAGTCACGCTACGCTCACCAGGATTCCGGCTCCTTCGGTTCAATCCGGAATCAGCCCGGCAACGAAGAGCAACCACGATCAGATGGGCAACCGAGCATCAGACAGTTAACTTGGGATCTTTACCATCAGTCCGGCGCCAGGCGCACAAATCACCAGTTCACGGCAGAACGGCACAAGGCGACGAATGCCCCAGCACACCTCCGGGTCTGACCGGGCTGCGGTTCCCCCCGCTGCCCGTGGCAGCGTGCGGCCTCCTGCTCCCTCTTCGCTCGAGGAGCTGTGGAGGTCATACAAGGCGACGGGTGACGGGCGATTGCGCGAGCAGCTCATCCTGCACTACTCGCCGCTGGTCAAGTACGTCGCGGGACGCGTCAGCGTCGGGCTGCCGCCCAATGTCGAACAGGCCGACTTCGTGTCCTCGGGCGTCTTCGGACTGATCGACGCGATCGAGAAGTTCGACATCGAGCGCGAGATCAAGTTCGAGACGTACGCGATCACCCGGATCCGCGGCGCCATGATCGACGAGCTCCGGGCGCTCGACTGGATTCCGCGCTCCGTACGGCAGAAGGCACGCAACGTCGAGCGGGCGTACGCCACGCTCGAGGCGCAGCTGCGGCGCACTCCGTCGGAGAGCGAGGTCGCCGCCGAGCTCGGCATCAAGGTCGAGGAACTGCACGCGGTCTTCAGCCAGTTGTCCCTCGCGAACGTGGTGGCCCTCGAAGAGCTGCTGCACGCCGGCGGCGAGAGCGGCGACCGGCTCAGCCTGATGGACACGCTCGAGGACCAGTCTGCCGACGACCCTGTCGAGGTCGCCGAGGGCCGCGAGCTGCGGCGGTATCTGGCGCGCGCGATCAACACGCTGCCGGAGCGCGAGAAGACCGTGGTGACGCTCTACTACTACGAGGGCCTGACCCTCGCGGAGATCGGCAATGTGCTCGGGGTGACCGAGAGCCGCGTCAGCCAGATCCACACCAAGTCCGTCCTCCAGCTCCGAGCGAAGCTGGCCGGCTTCCGGCGCTGACGATGCGGAATCGTCCCTGCCGGGCCGTGCGTAGGGCGGGACGACTCCCGCGGCGCGCGTCCCGTCCGTAAAGTGGTGGCGTGCCAAGGATTCGAGCGGCCTCAGTGGCCGAGCACCGGTCGATGCAGCGCGGCGCCCTTCTGGACGCGGCGCGCTCCCTGCTGTCCGAGGGCGGGACGGAGGCGCTGACCTTCCCCGCGCTCGCCGAGCGCACCGGGCTCGCCCGGTCCTCCGTGTACGAGTACTTCCGGTCGCGGGCCGCCGTCGTCGAAGAGCTCTGCGAGGTCGACTTCCCCGTCTGGGCGGCGGAGGTCTCCACGGCGATGGAGCGCGCGGGTACGCCCGAGGGCAAGGTCGAGGCGTATGTGCGGGAGCAGCTCTCGCTGGTGGGCGACCGCCGGCACCGCGCCGTCGTGGCCATCTCGGCGAGCGAACTCGACTCAGGGGCGCGCGAGAAGATCCGCGCCGCGCACGGCGGGCTGGTCGCGATGATCGTCGAGGCCCTCGCCGAAATGGGCCACACGGAACCGCGCCTCGCGGCGATGCTCCTTCAGGGGGTCGTGGATGCGGCGGTCCGCCGGATCGAACTGGGCGCGGCGGAAGATCCCTCGGCGATCACCGAGGCGGCCGTGAACATGGCCCTGCGGGGCGTCAGCGGCTGATCCGGGGCGCGAGCCCTGGAGGGGGTAGCGGTACCGGCGACGGCGGAACCGGCCTCGGTACGGCGCCCAGCGCCGTACCGGTGCCAACGCCCGACCGGACCGGCAGCAGCGGGTCCAGTAGCGGTGGGTCAGCCCTCGGCGGGACCGGCAGCGGTGAGTCGGCCCTCGGCGGGACCAGGAGCGGTGAGTCGGCCCCCGGCGGGACCGGCAGCGGTGGGGGAACGGGCGGGACCAGCCCCGGTGCCGCAGCAGCAGGGGGTACCGGCAGCAGTCGCGACGGACCTCGTCGCAGCAGCCGCGGGGGCATTAGTGACAGCGGGTCCAGATAGGTGTCGCCCCGCAGCAAACCCCAGTGCAGGCATGACGTAGGGCCGCAGTGGTTCGTCGGGGGTTCCAGTGCGCCCAGCACCTCGCCCGGCGCTACCAGGGCGCCCTTCTTCACCGATGGCGTCACCGGTTCGTACGTGGTTCGCAGAGGCGCGTCGCCCGTTCCGGACAGTTCCACCGCCACCACCCCTCTGCCCGCCACGCGCCCCGCGAAGGACACCCGGCCGCGCGCCACCGCTCTGACCGGGGAGCCGATGGGCGCGGCCAGGTCCACGCCGCGGTGGCCCGCCCCGTACTCCGTCGCCGGCGGGGCCCAGCCCCGCACGATCGGGGGCCGCGTCCCCACCGGCCAGGCGGCTCCCACGGCGGGTACCGGCGGGGGTGGCACGAGGCCCGCCAGGGCCGCGGACATCGTCAGCATCAGCATCAGTCGCATGCGCTGAACGGTCCCGTCCCGACGCGATCCGCGGGGATCATGGACCGGAACTGTGGACTGCCGGCCGGTTGTGGACAGCGCCGTCACCCGGCACCCCCCGGGTCCCGTACACTTCTGATGGCGATCCGGGTCACCGGATCGACTTCGCACGCCCCAACACCAGTTCATTCGTGACGGTGTCCGCGCTCCTCGGTCCCTCGTGGCACAGCGCGCGGGGCGTCAGGCGCGACAGCAATCCTGCGGTCGCGGCAACCGAGAACCCAAGGAGTACGGCCATGGCCGTCGTCACGATGCGGGAGCTGCTGGAAAGCGGCGTCCACTTCGGTCACCAGACCCGTCGCTGGAACCCGAAGATGAAGCGCTTCATCTTCACCGAGCGCAACGGCATCTACATCATCGACCTGCTCCAGTCGCTGTCGTACATCGACCGCGCCTACGAGTTCGTCAAGGAGACCGTCGCCCACGGCGGCACGGTCATGTTCGTCGGCACGAAGAAGCAGGCGCAGGAGGCGATCGCCGAGCAGGCGACCCGCGTCGGCATGCCCTACGTCAACCAGCGCTGGCTGGGCGGCATGCTCACCAACTTCTCGACCGTCTACAAGCGTCTGCAGCGCCTCAAGGAGCTTGAGCAGATCGACTTCGAGGATGTGGCCGCGTCCGGCCTCACCAAGAAGGAGCTGCTCGTCCTCTCCCGCGAGAAGGCCAAGCTGGAGAAGACCCTCGGCGGTATCCGCGAGATGTCCAAGGTGCCCAGCGCCGTCTGGATCGTGGACACCAAGAAGGAGCACATCGCGGTCGGTGAGGCCCGGAAGCTCAACATCCCGGTCGTCGCCATCCTCGACACCAACTGCGACCCCGACGAGGTCGACTACAAGATCCCGGGCAACGACGACGCGATCCGCTCCGTCACCCTGCTCACCCGCGTGATCGCCGACGCCGTCGCCGAGGGTCTCATCGCCCGCTCCGGTGCCGCCACTGGCGACCAGAAGCCGGGCGAGAAGGCCGCGGGCGAGCCGCTCGCCGAGTGGGAGCGCGACCTGCTCGAGGGTGAGAAGAAGGCCGACGAGCAGCCGGCCGCCGACGCTGAGGTCCAGACCTCCGCCGAGACGGAGAAGGTCGCCGACGCCGAGGCCGAGGTCGTCACCGAGGTTGCCACCGAGGCTGTCGCCGAGGCTCCGGCCGCGGACGCCGAGCAGGCCTGAACCTCACCGGTTCGGTAGTTGACGGCGGGGGCCGAGTCGGCCCCCGCCGTTCACCCGTAGATCTTTCAGACTTCGAGAGAGAATTTCAGGATCATGGCGAACTACACCGCCGCTGACGTCAAGAAGCTCCGCGAGCTCACGGGCGCCGGCATGATGGACTGCAAGAAGGCGCTCGACGAGGCCGACGGCAGCGTCGACAAGGCCGTCGAGGCCCTGCGCATCAAGGGCCAGAAGGGCGTCGCCAAGCGCGAGGGCCGCTCCGCCGAGAACGGCGCCGTGGTCTCCCTCATCGCCGACGACAACACCTCCGGTGTCATCCTCGAGCTGAAGTGCGAAACGGACTTCGTCGCCAAGGGTGAGAAGTTCCAGGCCGTCGCGAACTCCCTCGCCGCCCACGCCGCCAAGACGAACCCGGCCGACATCGCGGCGCTCCTCGCGTCCGAGATCGAGCCCGGCAAGACCGTCCAGGCGTACGTCGACGAGGCCAACGCCAACCTCGGCGAGAAGATCGTCCTGGACCGCTTCGCCCAGTTCTCCGGCGCGTACGTCACCGCGTACATGCACCGCACCATGCCCGACCTGCCCCCGCAGATCGGTGTTCTGGTCGAGCTGGACAAGGCCGACGCCGACCTCGCCAAGGGCATCGCGCAGCACATCGCCGCCTTCGCGCCGAAGTACCTCTCCCGTGAGGATGTTCCGGCCGAGGTCGTCGAGTCCGAGCGTCGCGTCGCCGAGGAGACCACGCGCGCCGAGGGCAAGCCCGAGGCCGCGCTCCCGAAGATCGTCGAGGGTCGCGTCAACGGCTTCTTCAAGGAGGCCACCCTCCTCGGTCAGCCGTACGCGCTGGACAACAAGAAGTCCGTGCAGAAGGTCCTGGACGAGGCCGGTGTCACCCTGAAGCGCTTCTCGCGCATCAAGGTCGGCATCTGAGTCCGTACCGCGACAGCCGGAAGACACCGCTAGGGTCGACGAGATCCCAGTAGGGTCGACAGCAGTCTCCCGCGTACGCCGCCACGCGCGCGTGCGCGTCGGGCGACCGCAGATGTGACGAGGAGGCCATTGCCGAGTATGGGATGCGAACAACACCCCACCGGCAATGGCCTTCTTTGTATGTGTGCCAAGTAAAGAGGCGAGATCACCATGACCACCACCACCAAGGCCGACAAGGGCGACAAGAGCGACGACGGTAAAGGCGCGGGGCGCTTTTTGCTGAAGCTGTCCGGCGAGGCGTTCGCCGGTGGCGGGGGTCTGGGCGTCGACCCCGACGTGGTGCACAAGATCGCCCGTGAGATCGCGGCCGTAGTGCGCGACGGCGCGCAGATCGCCGTCGTCATCGGCGGCGGCAACTTCTTCCGTGGCGCCGAGCTCCAGCAGCGCGGCATGGACCGGGCCCGCTCCGACTACATGGGCATGCTCGGCACCGTCATGAACTGCCTCGCGCTCCAGGACTTCCTGGAGAAGGAGGGCATCGACAGCCGCGTGCAGACCGCGATCACCATGGGCCAGGTCGCCGAGCCGTACATCCCGCTGCGCGCCGTGCGCCACCTGGAGAAGGGCCGCGTCGTCATCTTCGGCGCCGGTATGGGCATGCCGTACTTCTCCACCGACACGACCGCCGCCCAGCGCGCTCTGGAGATCGACGCCGAGGCGCTGCTCATGGGCAAGAACGGTGTGGACGGGGTCTACGACTCCGACCCGAAGACCAACCCCGAGGCCGTGAAGTTCGACGCGCTCAGCTACGGCGAGGTCATCACCCGCGACCTCAAGGTCGCCGACATGACCGCGATCACCCTGTGCCGCGACAACAAGCTGCCCATCCTCGTCTTCGAACTGCTCGCCGAGGGCAATATCGCGCGAGCGGTCAAGGGTGAGAAGATCGGCACGCTCGTGGGCGACCACGGAACGCGGGCCTGACACGACCCCCCCCGCCAGGGGATGGACAATGTCCTGCCGGTCGGACACCGTGCAGGAAAGACACACGACGCAGCCGGCCGCCCTGGGCGCATGCCGGGCCTCACTCAAGACACGCAGGAGCAAGTGGTGATCGAAGAGACCCTCCTCGAGGCCGAGGAGAAGATGGAGAAGGCCGTCGTGGTCGCCAAGGAGGACTTCGCCGCGATCCGCACCGGCCGTGCGCACCCGGCGATGTTCAACAAGATCGTGGCGGACTACTACGGCGCGCTGACCCCGATCAACCAGCTGGCCTCGTTCTCCGTGCCCGAGCCGCGGATGGCCGTGGTGACCCCGTTCGACAAGAGCGCGCTGCGCAACATCGAGCAGGCGATCCGCGACTCCGACCTCGGCGTCAACCCGAGCAACGACGGCAACATCATCCGTGTGACGTTCCCGGAGCTGACCCAGGACCGCCGCAAGGAGTACATCAAGGTCGCCAAGACCAAGGCCGAGGACTCCAAGATCTCGATCCGCTCCATCCGCCGCAAGGCCAAGGAGACGATCGACAAGCTCGTCAAGGACGGCGAGGTCGGCGAGGACGAGGGCCGCCGCGCCGAGAAGGAGCTCGACGACACCACGGCGAAGTACGTCGCCCAGGTGGACGAGCTGCTCAAGCACAAGGAAGCCGAGCTGCTCGAGGTCTGAGGAATCCGTGAACGACTCTTCCTGGGGAGCGCCGACCGGAGCCGGGTACTGGGGGCCGCCCGACCAGGGGCCCTCCCAGGGGGCTTCCCCGGCGGGTCCCGCGTACGAACAGCATGCGGTTGAGGAGACTCGGCCCATGCCTGTCGTGCCCGAAATGCCCGACGTACCCGCCGGTGGTCGTGACCAGGACGACGATCGGGGGGCTGCTCGGCCGAGCGGTCCCCTGTTCCGCGACGAGTCGCCGGGCGGGACGCAGCACGAGCACCCTCAGAGGCCCCGGCACGAGCAGCCTCAGGGGACCCAGCACGAGCAGCCGCGCGGGAACTCTCCGTACGAGCAGCCGCGCGGGGCACAGCACGAACCGCAGCATCCGACACAGCATCAGACGCATCGCCAGACGCCGTATGTGACGCCGCACGAGGCGCAGCACGAGAGCCGGCAGGAGCCCATGCCAAGCGCCGCACAGCCCGCCCCCGCACCGCCGAAGAAGAGCGCGGGCCGTGACCTCGGGGCAGCCATAGGAGTCGGGGTGGGGCTCGGCGCGGTGATCGTCGCCTCGCTCTTCATCGTCAAGGCCGTGTTCATCGGCGTGATAGCAGTGGCCGTCGTCGTCGGCCTCTGGGAGCTCACCTCGCGGCTCGAGGAGCGCAAGGGCATCAAGGCGCCCCTCGTGCCGCTCGCGATCGGCGGCGCGGCGATGGTCGTCGCCGGATACGTCCGCGGCACCGAGGGCGCCTGGGTGGCGATGGCGCTCACCGCGCTCGCGGTCCTGGTCTGGCGCATGACGGAGCCCCCCGAGGGCTACCTCAGGGACGTCACGGCCGGTGTCTTCGCCGCGTTCTACGTGCCGTTCCTCGCGACCTTCGTGGCGCTGATGCTCACCGCGGACGACGGGCCGCAGCGCGTCCTGACGTTCCTGCTGCTCACGGTCGTCAGTGACACCGGCGCGTACGCGATCGGCTGGCGCTTCGGCAAGCACAAGCTCGCCCCGCGCATCAGTCCCGGCAAGACCCGCGAGGGCCTGGTCGGCGCGGTGACGTTCGCGATGGCCGCCGGCGCGCTGTGCATGCAGTTCCTGATCGACGACGGTGTCTGGTGGCAGGGTCTGCTGCTCGGGCTCGCGGTCGCGGCCAGCGCCACGCTCGGCGACCTCGGCGAGTCGATGATCAAGCGCGACCTCGGGATCAAGGACATGGGCACGCTGCTCCCCGGGCACGGCGGGATCATGGACCGCCTCGACTCGCTGCTCCCGACGGCGCCGGTGGTCTGGCTGCTCCTGGTGATCTTCGTCGGGGCCGGCTGACCGGCCCGGACATCCCGGCCGGCCCACGCGGATTCAGGTGACGGGCCCGTTGTCCACAGGGCGGCGGGCCCGTTGTCGTAGTCTGCGACACCAGAAGGGTTGTCTCTAAGCCCGGAGAGCCGGCGGCGATCCGGTGAAACAGGCTCTCTATCTGCGCGTTTGGTGTGTGGAGGGCCTGTTGCGTGTCACTGGGCCGTGTGGGCCGTCAAGCTCGCGCGGGGAGTGGGCGGGAACAGCCGGTCGACCGCGTTCCTCGTGCGCTCCTGACCCGACGGCATGAGGTGCGAGTGCATACACCCGCAGAGTCAGCGCCGGGTCGTGTGCCCCAGGTACTGACCGACGGCCTTGATGCTCTCGCCGGCGTCCAGCAGAGCGGACGCCAGTGGGACGAGGCCGCCATCGCCGGCCCGATTCCGACGGGCCGGCGATGGTGGTGTCACCACTCGCCGTGGTCGTGGATCACCCGGAAACTGCCCACGACTCCGTTGTCGACGAAGACGCCTCCCTGGCCGCCCTCTTGGCCGGTCCGGGGCACGACACCATAAGTAGCGCCGTAGGGGCCGACCGTGGCCACCGGCGCACCGTTGTCGCAGTTGAAACCGCGGTAGACCTCGACGGTCGCGTCGCTGTCGTTGTAGATGCTGAAACTGGTTGAGCCCAGCCCACTGGCAGCGGGGATGCAGCCCTCCATGCGGCCGGAGAAGGTCCGTTCGTTGAATTGGATTCTTCCCTCCCCCTTGCCGCCGTGGCCACGGTCACGGTCCTCGTGGCCACGGCCCTCGTTCCCTCTGCGGTCAGTGCCGTCAGTGCGGTCAGTGCGGTCAGTGCCGTCGGTACCGCGGGGAGCCGTCGCGGGGGCGGCCTGCTTGACGGGCGGGGCGGCCCGTTTGGCCGACGGTGCGGCATGTTCGGCCGACGGCGCGGCTTGTTTGGCCCGCGGGACGGCCTGGGCCGATTCGGATTGCGCGGCATAGGTGATGCCGGTGGCAAGGACCGCTGCGCCTGCCACGGCGGCGGACACGGCGAAGATTCGCGTGGGCATGTCACTCCTTCCTGTCGCAGAGATGCCAGCTGGACAGCCGACCTGCAACGAACGTAATAATCGGCTCATCGCCTGTCATTTCAGGGCATCTCAAGGTGTGACATCAGGCTGCTGAGCGAGTGGAATACCTGCACTTAGTGCATATCTCGGAGTTTTTTGACATAGCGCCAGAATCCGGGTCCAGGGGAGGCCGCGGCGCAGCCGGGGATGACAGCGGTACGGCCCGGCTGCCGTACATCTGACGGCAGCAGTCGGCTGGTGGCCGCGCGGCGGTGGCTCGCGGCCGCTCGGTCGGATGGCCGATCGCGACGGGTCTCCCTCGCCTCGGGCCCGCCGCCGTAGCTCCGCGGGGCTGAGGGGGTAGGCCGCCAGTCGCACGGAGAGGCGGTACAAGCGGAGTCGCAGTGCGATGCGGCCCGGTTGCCCGGCGCGCCGCTCGTATGTCACGGCCCACTCGCGCTGCGTGTTCAGCAGCGCGCCAACCTGCGCAGATGCTGCCGCGTGAGCCGAGAGGCCGGGCCGTCCCTGGGCCGTCCAAGGGTGGCCTACGACGGCCAATGACGACCAGCGACGACCCCTCACTTCTTGGCCTCCAGGTCACGCAAGTCGATCTGCGACACTGGAACGGTTATGCCTAAGCCCGGAGAACTCACTTTCGTTGCCCCGCGCGGAGCCAAGAAGCCGCCGCGGCACCTCGCCGACCTCTCGCCCGCCGAGCGGAAGGAGGCCGTCGCCGCGATCGGTGAGAAGCCGTTCCGCGCCAAGCAGCTGTCGCAGCACTACTTCTCGCGGTTCGCGCACGACCCCGCGGAGTGGACCGACATCCCCGCCGGCTCGCGCAGCAAGCTGCAGGAGGCGCTGCTTCCTGAGCTGATGACGGTCGTCCGGCATCTGTCGACCGACCAGGACACCACCCGCAAGACCCTGTGGCGGCTCTTCGACGGCACGCTCGTCGAGTCCGTACTGATGCGCTACCCGGACCGGGTCACCATGTGCATCAGCTCGCAGGCCGGCTGCGGAATGAACTGCCCGTTCTGCGCCACGGGACAGGCCGGCCTCGACCGGAACCTGTCGACGGGCGAGATCGTGCACCAGATCGTCGACGGCATGCGCGCGCTGCGCGACGGCGAGATCCCGGGCGGCCCGGCGCGCCTGAGCAACATCGTCTTCATGGGCATGGGCGAGCCCCTGGCCAACTACAAGCGCGTCGTCGGCGCCATCCGCGCGCTCACCGACCCCGAGCCGGACGGCGTCGGCCTCTCGCAGCGCGGGATCACCGTCTCGACCGTCGGTCTGGTCCCCGCCATGCACCGGTTCGCCGACGAGGGATTCAAGTGCCGCCTCGCCGTCTCGCTGCACGCCCCCGACGACGAGCTGCGCGACACCCTCGTCCCGGTCAACACCCGCTGGAAGGTCCGCGAGGTCCTCGACGCGGCGTGGGAGTACTCGGAGAAGTCGGGCCGCCGCATCTCCATCGAGTACGCGCTCATCCGGGACATCAACGACCAGGCCTGGCGTGGTGACCGGCTCGGCCGCCTGCTCAAGGGCAAGCGCGTCCACGTCAACCTGATCCCGCTGAACCCGACGCCGGGCTCGAAGTGGACGGCCTCGCGCCCCGAGGACGAGAAGGCGTTCGTCGACGCCATCGCGGCCCACGGCGTGCCGGTCACCGTCCGCGACACCCGTGGCCAGGAGATCGACGGGGCGTGCGGCCAGCTCGCCGCCACCGAGCGGTAACCTGACTGGCGTACTTACATCTTCATATTCCGACAGGGGAGCGCCACAGCGCTGAGAGTGCGGCATCGGCCGCAGACCCTCTGAACCTTGCCCAGGTCATTCTGGGTAGGAAGTTCGGTCGCCACTCAAGCTGTTGTGCCCTGCCCGGGAATTCGTCCGCGATCCCGGGCAGGGCCGCGTCTCTTCCTGGTCACCCAGGAGGGAACTCAAGTGAGCACCATCATCAAGGCCACGGCCGTCGCCATGGCGGCCGGTCTCGGACTCGTCACGCTCTCCGCGTGCGGGGGATCCGACTCCGGCAAGGACTCGGCGGACTCCAAGACCGTCACCCTCGTCAGCCATGACTCGTGGGCCGTGTCCAAGAACGTGCTCAAGGACTTCGAGAAGCGCTCCGGCTACAAGGTCACGGTCCTGAAAGACGGTGACGCGGGCGAGGCCGTGAACAAGGCCATCCTGTCCAAGGACAACCCGCAGGGCGACGTCCTCTTCGGCGTCGACAACACGCTCCTGTCGCGCGCCCTCGGCAACGGCCTCTTCCAGCCGTACGAGGCCAAGGGCCTGGACCAGGTGGGGACCGAGTACCAGCTCGACAAGGACAAGCACCGGGTCACCCCGATCGACACCGGCAACATCTGCGTCAACTACGACAAGAAGTACTTCGCCGATCACAAGCTGACGCCGCCCGCCTCGTTCGACGACCTCGCCAAGCCCGCGTACAAGAACCTGCTGGTCACGGAGAACGTGTCGACGTCGTCGCCCGGCCTCGGCTTCCTGCTGGGCAGCGCCGCGCAGTACGGCGACAACGGATGGCAGGGCTACTGGAAGAAGCTCAAGGCCAACGGCGTGAAGGTCGTCGACGGCTGGGAGCAGGCCTACAACGAGGAGTTCTCGGGCTCCGCCGGTGGCAGGAAGGCAGGCGGCGACCGGCCGCTCGTCGTGTCGTACGCGTCGTCGCCGCCGGCCGAGGCGATCTACTCGGACCCGCAGCCCAAGACCGCCCCGACCGGGGTCGCGACCGGCACCTGCTTCCGCCAGACCGAGTTCGCCGGCCTGCTGAGCAACGCGAAGAACGAGAAGGGCGGCAAGGCGCTCCTCGACTTCCTCATAGCGAAGCAGTTCCAGCAGGACATGCCGCTGAACATGTTCGTGGACCCGGTGACGAAGGACGCGGCGCTGCCCGCCGATTACGCGAAGTACGACGTCAAGGTCGATGCCCCGAAGACCATGGCTCCGAAGAAGATCGCCGACAACCGTGACGCCTGGGTCAAGTCGTGGACCTCACTCGTACTGAAGTGACACCCTCCGGAGGACCTCCGGCAGAGCGCCCGGTGGGGCACCCGGCAAAGCCTCCGGCGGAGCCCCGTAAGGGTCGTCGGCGCGGGAGCGCGGCGCGGCTCGGCCTGATGGCCGTGCCCGTCGCGTTCTTCGCCGTCTTCTTCGCCTATCCGGTCGCGGCGATCGTCTCCCGCGGCCTGAAGGCGGGCGGCCACTGGCAGTTCGGGCGGATCGCCGACGTGCTCGGGCAGTCCGACATCCGGCACGTCCTGTGGTTCACGACCTGGCAGGCGTTCGCCTCGACCGTGCTCACGCTGCTGATCGCGCTCCCCGGCGCGTACGTCTTCGCGCGCTTCGAGTTCAGGGGCAAGCAGGTTCTGAGGGCCGTCGTCACCGTGCCGTTCGTGCTGCCGACCGTCGTCGTCGGCACGGCGTTCCTGGCGCTGGTCGGCCGCGGCGGGCTGCTCGACGGCCTGTGGGGGGTACGCCTCGACACCACGGTGTGGGCGATCCTGCTCGCCCATGTCTTCTTCAACTACGCCGTCGTCGTGCGCACCGTGGGCGGACTGTGGTCGCAGCTCGACCCGCGGCAGGAGGAGGCCGCCCGGATGCTGGGCGCCTCCCGCTGGACGGCGTGGCGGAAGGTGACGCTGCCCGCGCTCGGGCCGGCCGTCGCTGCCGCCGCGCTGATGGTCTTCCTCTTCACGTTCACGTCGTTCGGCGTGGTCCAGATCCTCGGCGGGCCGACGTTCTCCACTCTTGAGGTGGAGATCTACCGGCAGACCGCGCAGATCTTCGACCTCGCCACGGCGGCGGTCCTCACGATCGTGCAGTTCGCCGCCGTGGGGATCATCCTCGCCGTGCACGCCTGGAGCGTGCGCCGGCGGGAGAGCGCACTGCGCCTCGTCGACGCGGCGCACACCGCCCGGCGCCCGCGCGGCGCGGGCCAGTGGGCGCTGCTCGCTGGGGCGGTCGCCACGGTCGCGGTGCTGATCCTGCTGCCGCTCGGGGTGCTGATCCAGAGGTCCTTCGAGGGGTCGGACGGCTTCGGGTTCGCCTACTACAAGGCGCTCACCTCGTCCGACAGCGGTGTGTTCCTGGTGCCGCCGATCGAGGCGATCGGGAACTCCCTCACGTACGCGCTCGCCGCCACCGCCATCGCGGTCGTGATCGGCGGACTCGCCGCCGCGGCCCTGACGCTCCCCGACTCTCGGCTCCGCTCGAGCGGGGGGACCCCCATGGCCGGACGTCTCGTTCGGGGCTTCGACGCGCTCCTCATGCTGCCGCTCGGCGTCTCCGCCGTCACCGTCGGCTTCGGCTTCCTGATCACTCTGGACAAGCCGCCCCTCGACCTGCGCGGGACCTGGATCCTGGTTCCGCTGGCCCAGGCCCTCGTCGGGGTGCCCTTCGTCGTCCGCACCATGCTGCCGGTCCTGCGCGCGGTCGACGGGCGGCTGCGCGAGGCCGCCGCAGTCCTCGGTGCCTCGCCGCTGCGGGCCTGGCGCGAGGTCGATCTGCCGATGGTGCGCAGGGCCCTGCTGATCGCGGCAGGGTTCGCGTTCGCCGTGTCGCTCGGCGAGTTCGGGGCGACCGTCTTCATCGCCCGCCCGGACCACCCGACTCTGCCGGTCGCCGTGGCGCGGCTCCTCGGACGGGCCGGTGACCTCAACTACGGCCAGGCGATGGCCCTTTCGACCATTCTCATGGTGGTGTGCGCGGTGTCGCTGCTGCTGCTCGAACGTATCCGCACGGACCGTACGACGGGGGAGTTCTGATGGCCCTGCTGACCCTGGACGACGCGACCGTGAGGTTCGGCGGTCCGTCCAGAACGGCGCATGCTGCGCTCGACCGGGTCGATCTGGAGGTCGCCGAGCACGAGATCGTGTGCGTGCTCGGCCCCAGCGGCAGCGGCAAGTCGACGCTGCTGCGGGTCGTGGCCGGGCTCCAGGGGCTCGACGGGGGCCGCGTGTTCCTCGACGGCCGTGACCAGTCGGGCGTGCCCGCGCACCGGCGCGGCGTCGGCCTCATGTTCCAGGACCACCAGCTGTTCCCGCAGCGCGACGTGGGCGGCAATGTCGCCTTCGGGCTGCGGATGCACGGCGCCGTACGCTCCGAACAGCTGGACCGCGTACGGGAGTTGCTGGCGCTCGTCGGGCTGCCCGGGGCTGATGGGCGCGCCGTGGCCTCGCTGTCCGGCGGCGAGCAGCAGCGCGTCGCCCTCGCCAGGGCGCTCGCCCCGCGACCCCGTCTGCTCATGCTCGACGAGCCGCTCGGCCAGCTCGACCGCTCGCTGCGGGAGCGTCTGGTCGTCGAACTCAGGGAACTTTTCGGCGAGTTGGGTACGACCGTGCTTGCCGTGACGCACGACCAGGGCGAGGCCTTCGCGCTCGCCGACCGCGTCGTGGTGATGCGCGACGGACGGATCGCCCAGTCCGGTACCCCACTTGAGGTCTGGCAGCACCCGGCCGACGAGTTCGTGGCGCGCTTCCTCGGCTTCGACAACGTGGTCGACGCCACGATCGTCGGGGAGGCGGCCGACACGCCCTGGGGAAAGGTGCCCGTGCCCGCGGGGTCCCCGCAGGGCCGCGGCGCCAAGATCCTGGTCAGGCCCGCGGGCGTACGCCTCGTGCCCGCCGCCGAGGCCCGGTCGACGTGCACGGTCACCGCGCGCACCTTCCGCGGCACGCATGTCGCCGTACACCTCCAGGCCACGGGAGCGCCCCGCCTCGAAGCGGCCTGCGCGCTGCGGGACGCGCCGGAGCCGGGGGACGAGGTCGGGGTGGCGTTCGACGCGGGCGAAATCGTGGTGCTGGACGGCCTGCCCGCCGCATAGAGTCCGCTCCATGACGACGGAGACCGCGGCATCCGGACAGCTCACCCATGACCGCTACTGCGACGAAGTCGTCGCGCAGACCGCCCTGTTGGCCGGGCATCTCGTCGGTGCCGACCTCACGGCGACCGTGCCGACCTGCCCCGACTGGACCCTGCGCGACCTCGTCGTCCACCTCGGCGGCGCGCACCGCTGGGTCGAGGCGATCGTACGGACCGGGGCCACCGAGGAGATCCCCGACGAGAAGGTGCTGGGCTTCGAAGGGCCGGGGAGCGACGACCCGGCCGAGCTCGCGGCCTGGCTCATGGAAGGCGCCGAGCTGACCGCGCGGACGCTGCACGCCGCCGGCCCCGACACCCGGGTATGGGCATGGTCCTGGCAGCACACCACGGGGTTCTGGGCGCGCCGCATGACGCACGAGACCGTGATCCACCGGGCGGACGCGGCGCTCACGGCGCGGGCCGCGTACGAGGTGGCACCCGAGCTCGCCGCCGACGCGATCGACGAGTGGCTGCAGATCGTCGCTCACGCCCAGCGGTCGGACCCGTCCGACACCGCAGCCGAGCTGCGCGACGGCGGGCGCAGCCTGCACCTCCACGCCACGGACGCACCGGCGGAACTGAACGCCGAATGGCTGGTCGAGCTGGGCGAGGACGGGTTCACCTGGCGCCGCGGCCACGAGAAGGCGACCGTCGCCCTGCGGGGGCCGCTGACCGATGTGCTGCTCGCGTTCTATCGGCGCGCGCCCCTCGACGGCGGGCGCGTGGAGGTCCTGGGGGAGCGGGAGCTGCTGGACTTCTGGCTGGCACGGGCGACGTTCGGGTAGCCCAGGCCCGGCGTCCGAGCCGTCCGCCAAGGAGTTCAGCCCGCAGAAGAGCTCAGTCCGGCTTCGCGAGCGCGTCCGCCGCTTCCTCCACCGTGTCCACCAGGGCGATCCGCGCGTCCATCGAGCGTTCGCGGGCCAGGGCGGTGAGCAGCGGCCAGGCCGGCAGGCGCTCCGTCCAGTGGGCGCGGCCGACGAGGACCATGGGGGTGGGCGCGCCCCGGGACTCGTAGTAGTTCGGCGTCGCGTTGTCGAATATCTCCTGGACGGTGCCGGCCGCGCCCGGCAGGAAGACCACGCCCGCGTTCGAGCGGGCCAGGAGGCCGTCCTCGCGGGTGGCGTTCGCGAAGTACTTCGCGATGTGCCCGGCGAAGGCGTTCGGCGGCTCGTGCCCGTAGAACCAGGTGGGGATGCCGACCGAGTCGCCGCCGTCCGGCCAGCGTGAGCGCACCTCGAAGGCGGCCGACGCCCACGCCGTGACGGACGGGGTGAACGAGGGGGCGGCGGACAGGAGCCGGAGCGCCTCGGTCAGCATCCCGTCGTCGAACCGTGCCGCGTACGCGCCCAGGTTCGCCGCCTCCATCGCGCCCGGACCGCCGCCCGTGGCGACGGTGACCCCGGACCGCGCGAGCGTCCTGCCGAGCCGCGCCGCGCCCGCGTACCCGTCCGTGCCGCGCGCCATCGCGTGACCGCCCATGACCCCCACCACCCTTGTGCCGACGAGGAGTTCGTCGAGGGCGTCGGAGACGGAGTCGTCGTGCACGGCCCGCAGCATCGACGCGAAGACGTCGTGGTCGGCCTTGGTCTGCTGGAACCAGTGGTACGCGCGGGCGTCCGGCGTCGACTCGTATCCGCCCTCCGCGAGCCCCGCGAACAGCTCGTCGGGGGAGTAGAGACGGCCCCGGTACGGGTCGAAGGGGAGGCCCGGGACCGGCGGGAAGACCAGGGCGCCGGTGGCGCGGATCCGCGCCGCGGCGTCGGGCCCCATCGGACAGCCGAGGAAGACGGCGCCCTCGGCGTCCAGGGTGAGCAGCTCGTCCGTACGTTCCGTCAGGTCGACGGCCTGCACGCGGCGTCCGGCGAGTGAGCCGTGAGCGGCCACGACCTCGTCGAACTCGTCGAGGGTCTCGATCTCACGGCCGGCGTCCGTGTGCGGGATCGCGGGCCTGCGCGGGGCGGGTTCAGGGGTCTGCACCCGCCCATGCTAGGGCGCCGCACTCCCGAAGATCAGCCCTGGACGGCCGCCGGGTCCATCCACATGATCTCCCAGGTGTGGCCGTCCGGGTCGTCGAAGGCGCGCCCGTACATGAAGCCGTGGTCCTGCTTCTCGCCGGTCTCGGTGCCGCCCGCGGCGATCGCCTTGTCGACGAGCTCGTCGACCTTCTCGCGGCTCTCGGCGCTCAGACACAGGAGCACCTCGGTGTTCTTGGTCGAGTCGACGATCGTCTTCTTCGTGAAGGCGGCGTACTTCTTCTTGGTGAGCAGCATGACCACGATGTGCTCGCTGACCACCACGGAGGCGCAGGTCTCGTCGGAGAACTGCGGGTTGATCGAGTACCCGAGCTCGGTGAAGAACTTCTTCGACGCGTCGAGGTCGTTCACGGCGAGGTTCGGGAAGATCATCTGCTGGTACATGGTGGGGCCGTCTCTTTCGCTCGCTGGTCTCGGTGTTGCGTCGCTGTGCCGTACGCAGGGTTAGACGTGCCGCTCGCCCGTAACTCATCGCCCGCCGCGAACTTTCTTTCGATCTTTTTCGGGGGCCGCAACGAGAGGGTGAGGGCCCCGCTCAGGGCGCGAGCGGCAGCGCCGCCAGTTCGGCGACGGCCCATGTCAGCAGCCCGAACACGGCGAGCAGTGCCGCCGCGCGCAGCCCGGCCGCGCCCCGGAGGAGACTCGTGGGGGCACCGAGCCGGAGCAGGGCGGCCGTGGTGTCGGAGCGGGCGTGCTTGGCCTCGATCGCGGCCGTCAGGAGCGTGGCGACCGTGCAGCCCATGACGAGGACGGCGCCGAGCGCGGACAGCGGGCCGAGGTCGGGCTGACGTCCCGACCAGAGGGTGAGCCCCGCGTACGCGCCGGAGGCCACCGCGCAGACCACGCCCAGGGGGCGGCCGATACGACGGGCCTCCTCCTGGAGCACCCGGCCCGCCAGGAGCCGTGCCGCCCCGGGCCGCACCGACTGAAGGGCCCGGCCGCACTGGTAGGTGAGTCCGGGACCCGCGAGCGCGAGGCCGAGGGCCGTCAGTGTCCAGCCGGCCAGCACACCCGCCGGGCTGCCGCCGAGACCGCCCGGCATGGGGAACCCCGCGGTGCCGTGCGCGTGGGAGGCGTATGTCTCCACGGCGAGGCCCATGGCCAGCAACGCCACGCCCCAGGGCAGGCCGGTCGGCGCGGGCACCGGGGGGGCGGGATCGCGTGGGTCCGGCTGGGGCTCGCCGGCCTTGGCGGCGCGCGGGCGCAGCACGAGGGCGGAGGCGCCGGACGCGGCGAGCGGGACCAGGGCGAGCAGGGTCAGGGTGGCGGGCAGGGGCAGGGGCCGGTCGGCGGCGAGGAGACCGCGTGCCGCGCCGTCGAAGGGCAGTCCGGAGAGGTCGCCACGCAGGTGCAGGAAGACCAGCAGCGCCAGCATCGAGCCGAGCGTGCAGGCGACCGCGGTGGAGATCGCCGAGATGAGCGTGAGGCGTGCCGGGCCGAGGCCGACCGCGGACAGTCCGGGACGCGGCCTGGTGCCCGGGTCGGTGCGGGCTACGGCGACGGCGAGGTGGACGGTCGCGGCGATCGGCACCACGCACCAGGCCAGACGCAGTACGGATCCGGTGGAGGCTTCGGGGTGGCCCATCGCGTAGCCGAGCGTGCACAGCAGGAGGAATCCGGTGCCGGCGGAGGCGGCCGCGACCAGGAACCTGCGGAGCTGGACGACGGGCTGGCCCCCGCGGGCTAGACGGAGAGCGAGCACGCGGCCCGGCCTTCCGCGTCGGTGCTGCCGGGTACCCCGGGCAGATGGACCGTGTTCACGCGGCGCCCGTCGAGGAGCGACATCGTGCTGTCGGCCAGGGCGGCCACCTCGGTGTCGTGCGTGGCGAGGACGACGGTGATGCCGTGCGAGCGGGACGCGGCCATCAGGGTGCGCAGGACGTGGGCGCGGTCGGCGCGGTGCAGGGGCGCGGTGGGCTCGTCGGCGAAGAGCACCGAGGGCGCGGTGACCAGGGCGCGGGCGATGGCGACGCGCTGGCGTTCCGACTGGATCAGGGCGTGCGGGCGCTTGCGGGCGCACATGCCGATGTCGAGGCGCTCCAGCCACTCCAGGGCGCTGGCCTTGGCGGCGCGGCGGCTGCCGCCGCGCATCATCAGGGCGAGTGCCGTGTTCTCCCAGGCGTTCAGCTCGGGCACGAGGTGGGGCTCGGGGTCGATCCAGGCGAAGCGGTCGCGGCGCAGCCGTTCCCTGACGAGCGGGCCCATGGTGTGCACGGGGGTGCTGTTGAACCAGACCTCGCCCTGCTGTGGCAGGAGCTGGCCGGAGAGGCACTGCAGGAGCGTCGTCTTGCCGCTGCCGCGCGGCCCTGTGACGGCGAGGATCTCGCCCTCGCGGACACCGAGCGAGACGCCGGTGAGCGCGGGCGAGCCGTTGTGGGAGAAGTGCAGGGCGCGTGCCCAGAGCACGTCGTTGTCCGGCGGGGCCACCATGGCGAACACCTCGTTCAGAGACTGCAGATCAGAAATGCCGTAAGACGAGCCGTCCCCCTTACGGGGGAACGAAGGCAGGGCCGATCGGTCACTGGGCACGCTAGGTATTCGCCGGCGCGGGTCGGGAAATGACGCGGCCCGGCCGCCCCCATCTCACTCGGATGGGCGCAGCCGGGCCGCGGGAGCCGTCAGGCTCAGATCTTGCTCCAGGCCTCCGTGAGGACCTGGCGGATGATGCCCTCGATCTCGTCGAAGGTGGACTGGTCCGAGATCAGCGGCGGCGACAGCTGGATGACCGGGTCACCACGGTCGTCGGCGCGGCAGTACAGGCCGTACTCGTAGAGCTTCTTGGACACGAAGCCGTAGAGCACGCGCTCCGACTCCTCGTCCGTGAAGGACTCCTTGGTGTCCTTGTCCTTGACGAGCTCGATGCCGTAGAAGAAGCCGTTGCCGCGGACGTCGCCGACGATCGGCAGGTCGTGCAGCTTCTGCAGCGTCTTGAGGAAGCTGGCCTCGTTGTCGAGCACGTGCTGGTTGAGACCCTCGCGCTCGAACAGGTCGAGGTTGGCGAGCGCCACGGCCGAGGAGACCGGGTGGCCACCGAAGGTGTAGCCGTGCAGGAAGGTGTTGTCACCCTGGTAGAACGGCGCCGCGATCCGGTCGGAGACGATGGTCGCACCGATCGGGGAGTAGCCCGAGGTCATGCCCTTGGCGCAGGTGATGATGTCCGGGATGTAGCCGAACTTGTCACAGGCGAACATCGTGCCGAGGCGGCCGAAGGCGCAGATGACCTCGTCCGAGACGAGCAGTACGTCGTACTTGTCGCAGATCTCGCGCACGCGCTCGAAGTAGCCGGGCGGCGGCGGGAAGCAGCCACCGGCGTTCTGCACCGGCTCGAGGAAGACCGCGGCGACGGTCTCGGGGCCCTCGAAGAGGATCTCCTGCTCGATCTGGTCGGCGGCCCAGCGTCCGAAGGCCACCGGGTCGTCGCCGTGGATCGGGGCGCGGTAGATGTTGGTGTTCGGCACCTTGTGCGCGCCCGGGACCAGCGGCTCGAAGGGGGCCTTCAGGGCCGGCAGGCCGGTGATCGACAGGGCGCCCTGCGGGGTGCCGTGGTAGGCGACCGCGCGGGAGATGACCTTGTACTTGGTGTGGTTGCCGTTGAGCTTGTGGTACTGCTTCGCAAGCTTCCAGGCGGTCTCGACGGCCTCGCCACCACCGGTGGAGAAGAAGACCTTGTTGAGGTCACCCGGGGCGTAGTGGGCGAGGCGCTCGGCCAGCTCCACGGCCTTCGGGTGGGCGTACGACCACACGGGGAAGAAAGCCAGCTCGGTCGCCTGCTTGGCGGCGACCTCGGCAAGCTCCCGGCGTCCGTGGCCGGCCTGCACCACGAACAGGCCGGAGAGCCCGTCGAGGTACTTCTTGCCCTGGTCGTCGTAGATGTAGGTGCCCTCGCCACGCACGATGGTGGGAACGGGCGCGTTCTCGTAGGACGACATGCGGGTGAAGTGCATCCACAGGTGGTCGTACGCGGTTCGGCTGAGGTCCTTGCTCACGGCTATCGGGTTCCCCACATATAGGTCTGCTTCTTGAGCTTGAGGTAGACGAAGCTCTCGGTGGAGCGCACGCCGGGAAGGGTCCGGATGCGTTTGTTGATGACGTCCAGGAGTTGGTCGTCGTCCTCACACACGACCTCCGCGAGGAGGTCGAACGAGCCCGCGGTCATGACCACGTACTCGACTTCCGGCATGGCCGTCAGCGCTTCGGCGACGGGGTCGAGGTCACCCTCCGCGTTGATGCCGACCATCGCCTGGCGTCGGAAGCCCACGGTGAGCGGGTCCGTGACGGCGACGATCTGCATCACGCCCTGGTCGAGCAGCTTCTGGACGCGCTGTCGCACGGCCGCTTCCGAGAGGCCCACGGCCTTGCCGATAGCTGCGTACGGCCTACGGCCGTCTTCCTGGAGCTGTTCGATGATGGCGAGGGAAACGGCGTCGAGCGGCGGGGTGCCGGTGCCGTTCCTCGATCCCTTTGGGTCTGCGCTGCGACTGGCCACGTCCCCCACCATGCACGAGGAGTCGACAGTTCCGCAAGCCCGGATCGATGAAATTCGTTGTTTGAGGGCTCGAAGTTCACGGATTTCGCAGATCCGGCAGGTCGGGGGGTGTTGAAAGCGTGGGACTACCGATTAGGGTGGTATCTCATCCAATGGACATCCGACCAGGAGGGCCGCCTCAGTGACCAGCGAGCTGCGTCGTCTGCGCAATTACATCGACGGTGAGTTCCGGGACGCCGCCGACGGACGGACCACCGAGGTGGTCAACCCGGCCAACGGTGAGGCGTACGCGACCGCCCCCCTGTCCGGCGACGCCGACGTGGACGCCGCCATGGCCGCCGCCGCGGCCGCGTTCCCGGCCTGGCGCGACCTCACCCCCAGTGAGCGCCAGAAGGCCCTCCTCAAGATCGCGGACGCGTTCGAGGAGCGGGCCGAGGAGCTCATCGCCGCCGAGGTCGAGAACACCGGCAAGCCGACCGGCCTGACCCGGTCCGAGGAAATCCCGCCCATGGTCGACCAGATCCGCTTCTTCGCGGGTGCGGCGCGCATGCTCGAGGGCCGCTCGGCCGGCGAGTACATGGAGGGCCTGACCTCGATCATCCGCCGCGAGCCCATCGGCGTCTGCGCCCAGGTCGCGCCGTGGAACTACCCGATGATGATGGCTGTATGGAAGTTCGCCCCGGCGCTCGCCGCGGGCAACACGGTCGTCCTGAAGCCGTCGGACACCACCCCGGCCTCCACGGTTCTGATCGCCGAGATCATCGGCTCCATCGTCCCCAAGGGCGTCTTCAACGTCATCTGCGGTGACCGCGAGACCGGCCGCGCGATGGTCGAGCACAAGACCCCGGCGATGGCCTCCATCACCGGCTCCGTGCGCGCCGGCATCTCGGTGGCCGAGTCCGCCGCCAAGGACGTCAAGCGCGTCCACCTGGAGCTCGGCGGCAAGGCCCCGGTCGTCGTCTTCGAGGACACCGACATCGCCAAGGCCGTCGAGGACATCTCGGTGGCGGGCTTCTTCAACGCGGGCCAGGACTGCACCGCAGCCACCCGTGTCCTCGTCCACGAGTCCATCCACGACGAGTTCGTCCAGGCCCTCGCCAAGGCGGCGGCCGACACGAAGACCGGCCAGCCGGACGACGAGGACGTGCTCTACGGCCCCCTCAACAACCCGAACCAGCTCGCCCAGGTCACCGGTTTCATCGAGCGCCTGCCCGCGCACGCCAAGGTCGAGGCCGGCGGCCACCGGGTCGGCGACAAGGGCTACTTCTACGCCCCGACCGTCGTCTCGGGCGTCAAGCAGGACGACGAGATCATCCAGAACGAGGTCTTCGGCCCGGTCATCACCGTCCAGTCCTTCGCGGACGAGGCGCAGGCCGTCGAGTGGGCGAACGGCGTGGAGTACGCGCTGGCCTCCTCGGTCTGGACGAAGGACCACGCGCGCGCGATGCGTATGTCCAAGATCCTCGACTTCGGCTGTGTGTGGATCAACACCCACATCCCGCTGGTCGCCGAGATGCCGCACGGCGGCTTCAAGAAGTCCGGCTACGGCAAGGACCTGTCGGCGTACGGCTTCGACGACTACACGCGCATCAAGCACGTCATGACGTCGATCGAGGGCTGAGCACCGGCACCGACTCGCTCCACCCGCCCCCGCGTGGCTCCGGCCGCGCGGGGGCGGTCGCGTGTCCGGGGCAGGCGGGTGTGCGGCGGGGTGCCGGGTGATCGACAGTGTGTCGGCTCTCACCCCGTCGGCTTGACGCAGCGTCCATTGTCCGGCCCCGCTGGTCACGGGCATCCTGCACAGGTGCGAGCGACCTCGATGAACCCCAAGCCGTCCCTGTCCCGCCGTTCCCTGATGCGTGCCCTGGGCGGAGGTGCCACGGCCGCGGCGGTCGGCGCGCTCGCCTCGGGATGCGGTGTGCCCGCCGCCTACGTCGCGCCGGGGGACCGCGCCGCGACCGACCGCTCCGGCAGCGACAAGCGGCTCGTCTTCGCCAACTGGCCGCTTTACATCGACGTCGACGACGACGATCCGTCGAAGCGACCCACGCTCGACGGCTTCCGGAAGCAGTCCGGGATCGATGTCAAGTACATCGAAGAGATCAACGACAACGACGAGTTCTTCGGCAAGATCAGCCCGTCCCTGATGAACCATCAGAAGACCGGCCGGGACCTCATCGTCATCAGCGACTGGATGTGCGCCAAGTTCGTGACGCTCGGCTGGGTCCAGGAGATGGACCGTGCCCGGCAGCCGCACGTCGCCAAGTACCTCGACCCGCTGCTGCGTTCACCGCATTTCGACCCCGGCCGCAAGTACACCGTGCCGTGGCAGTCGGGCATCACCGGCATCGCGTACAACAAGCGCAGGGTCGGGCGCGAGATCAAGCATGTGTCCGACCTGTGGGCGGCCGACCTCAAGGGCAAGGTCACGCTGCTGTCCGGGCTCGACGAGTCGTTCGCGCTGCTCATGCAGGGCAACGGCGTCGACATCACCCGGTGGACCCCGGACGACTTCCACCGCGTGTGCGACCAGGTCGAGAAGCTCGTCAAGAGCCATCACATCCGCCGCTTCACCGGAAACGACTACATCAAGGACCTCTCCAGCGGCGACGTCCTCGCCTGCCAGGCCTACAGCGGTGACGTCATCCAGCTCAAGGCCGACGACCCGGACATCGAGTTCGTCGTGCCCGAGGAGGGCGGCGAGCTGTGGGCCGAGTCGCTGATGATCCCCAACCTCGCCGACCACAAGCGCAACGCCGAGACCCTCATCGACTACTACTACCGGCCGGAGGTCGCCGCCGAGCTGGCCACCTGGGTCAACTACGTGAGCCCCGTGCCGGCCGCCCGCGAGATCCTCGCCGACTCGAAGGACAAGGACACGGCGGCACTCGCCGAGGACCCGCTGATCTTCCCCGACGACACGATGCGCCGACGCCTCGCGATCGCGCGCGACATCACGTCCGAGGAGCGCCCGGAACTCGCCAAGCGGTGGAACACGATCGCGGGGTTGTGAGATCGCGGGATGGTGCGAGGGGGCCCGCCGGTTCCGGCCCGCTCAGTTCCACAGTGGAGTGGTCGTGACCTGCTGGAACGCGTCCGGGTGGCCGTTCGGGTAGGTGAGCGTGATGCGGGAGTAGTGCTGGGTGTTCCGGTGCTTGGTCCAGGACTGCGGGTGGTCGAGGCGGACCGTGACGGGGTACGAGCGGAACTTGCCCGCGGCGCAGTACGGCTTGCAGTCGTTCACCCAGCTCGTGCCCGTGGCCACCGCCTTGCTCGGGCCCCACTGCGACCAGTGGAGCGAGGCGAGGCGGCTGTTGCCGTCCCCGCACGCGAGCAGGAAGTCCGTGGGTCGCACCTGCGGCTGCCAGGTGCAGCTGACGATCACGGGGGCGCCGGTCCCATGCTGCGGCTTCGGCGCCGCGGCGGAGGCGGAGGCCGGAGCCATGGCTGCTGCGAGGGACGCGGCTGCACAGAGTGCGAGCGCTGCCTTCAGTGAGTTGCTCCGCAAAATATGCTCCCGGCCGATCGGGGGGCCCTGGGCCCCGTGGTGCTCGTTCCGACGCTAAGGCCGTGGCGTGAGATGCGCCACTCGAACAGGCTAACGTCGCACGGACGGGTGCAAGCGGGCAGGTCAGCGCCTGATGACTGCCATGCCGAGGCCCCCGCGACAGGTCGCGGAGGGCCGGGCGATCAGTCGCCGCGCAGCCCGCACAGGACGTCGATGCGGTTCGTCGTGACCGAGTCGACGCCGAGGTCCAGGAGACGCCGCATCGCCGACTTCGTGTCCGGGGTCCACGCGGAGACCAGCAGGCCCTGGCGGTGCACATGGGCCGTCAGCTCCCGACCGACCAGCGGGAAACGGTAGTTGAGCCAGGTGGGCCTGATCGCTTCCAGCACGCCGGGCCGCGGCGGGGCCAGCGTCGTCCAGGTCAGCGCGATCTCGGCGGCCGGGTCCGCGCGCCGCACCGTCAGCATCGTCTCCGCGCCCGCGCAGTAGTAGGCACGCTCGCCGGCGCCGCAGTCACGGATGACGCCGATGACCGTACGGACCGTGCGCACGTCCGCGCCCGGCAGGTCCACCATCACCCGCCGCTCGGCCAGTACCTCAAGGGCCTGTTCGAGGGTGGGCACGCCGCCCGCGGTGACGCCGCGCACCTCGTCGTACGAGAGCGCGGAGAGCGGGCGGTCGTGGTCCCACAGCCGCTTGAGCGTGGAGTCGTGCAGCAGTACGGGCACGCCGTCGCGGGTCAGACGGACGTCGATCTCGACCGCGTCCGCCCCCCGCTCCAGCGCGGAGCGCAGGGAGGCGAGGGTGTTCTCGCGGACGCGGTAGGGGTCGCCCCGGTGGGCCACGGCAGTCACGGTACGCATGGCCCCATTGTGGTCAGCCGGTCACGCCCGGGCGAGCCACGTGTCCGTGTAGGTGTCGATCTCCGCGGCGATACGGGTCTTGCCCGGCTCGTCGAGGAACGACGCGTCCACCGCGTTCCTGGCGAGCGCGGCCACGCCCCGCTCGTCGAGGTCGAGGAGGCGGGCGGCGACGGCGTACTCGGTGTTGAGGTCCGTGCCGAACATCGGCGGGTCGTCGGAGTTGACGGTGACGACGACCCCGGCGTCGACGAACTGCCTGATGGGGTGCTCCTCGAGGGTCTTCACGGCGCGCGTCGCGATGTTCGACGTCGGGCAGACCTCGAGCGGGATGCGGTGCTCGGCGAGGTGGGCGAGGAGCTTCGGGTCCTGGGCGGACGTCGTGCCGTGGCCGATGCGTTCGGCGCCGAGGTGGACCAGCGCGTCCCAGACCGTCCCGGGGCCCGTCGTCTCGCCGGCGTGCGGCACGGAGTGCAGGCCCGCGGCGATCGCGCGATCGAAGTACGGCTTGAACTGGGGTCGCGGCACGCCGATTTCGGGACCGCCGAGCCCGAAGGAGACCAGGCCCTCCGGGCGGATCGTGTCGGTGGTCGCGAGCCGCACGGTCTCCTCGGCGGACTCGAGCCCCGCCTCGCCGGGGATGTCGAAGCACCAGCGCAGCACGGTGCCGAACTCGGCCTCGGCCGCCTTGCGGGCGTCCTCGATGGCCTCCATGAAGGCGTACTCGTCGATGCCGCGGCGGACGGAGGAGTACGGGGTGATGGTCAGCTCGGCGTAGCGCACGTTCTGCCGGGCCATGTCCCGCGCGACCTCGAACGTGAGGAGGCGGACGTCCTCCGGAGTGCGCACGAGATCGACGACCGAGAGGTATACGTCGATGAAGTGCGCGAAGTCCGTGAACGTGAAGTAGTCGGCCAGCGCCTCGGGGTCTGTGGGGACCTTGGAGTCCGGGTGGCGGGCCGCGAGCGTGGAGACGATCCGGGGGGACGCCGAGCCGACGTGGTGCACATGCAGCTCTGCCTTTGGCAGTCCGGCGATGAAGGCATGCAGATCGGTCACGGATTCCTCCCCAGGAACTTGGTTGATCGGCTGATCGGTGGGTCGCAGTCATCGTAGGCGTCCCCCGGCCACGCCCCGGCGGCGGCCGTAGCATGACGGGACGTCTGGGTGGGAGAAGAAGGGGACGAGCGAGCGATGTCCGAGGACACAGAGGGCAGAGAGGGCGCCGAGGGCGCCAACGGTCCGGCCACTTCGCCGGAGCGGGGGACAGGGCCGGGGGGCCGGGGTGCGGGGGACCCGCCTGACGGCAGGGTGTCTCTGGGGAAACGGGAATCGGACCCGTGGGCGGCCCCGGCGGACCCGGGCCCGCGGGACGCGGTGCCGCAGAACGCCGCCGGGCCGGCTGGTCCCGCGCCCGTGCACCCGTTCGCCCCGCCGTCGCAGGGGGAGACACAGGTGGACCCGTTCACGCCGCCGTCCCACGCCGAGACGCAGGTGGACGCCTTCGCCGCGCCTTCGCCCCCGTCCTCGCCCACTCCGCCCGGCGAGCCGTACAACCCGTTCGCCCCGCCGTCCCCGGGCGCCGCGCCGGCCCCCGGCCGCTGGTCACAACAGCCGCAGTACCCGTACTCACCCGCCCAGTCGCCGGGTGCCCCCTACGCGATGCCTCCCGGCTACCCGGCGACGCAGGCCGGGGCCCCCTGGGCGCCGGGGGCCAACCCCTTCGCGCCGCCCGGAGAGCCCGTGCCCCCGCCGCCCGTCTCGCCCGACGGGCCCGGGCAGATGCACTACGGCTACCCGGCCGCCGCGTACGGCTACGGACGCCACGCAGCGACCGGCCCGGCCCCGATGCCCTACGGAGGTCCCGGCTACGGCTGGCCCGGGATGCAGCCGCGGCCCGCGAACGGCATGGGCGTCGCCGCCCTGACGCTCGGGATCATCTCGGCCGTCGGCTTCATCCTGTGGCCGATCGCGATCGTGGTCGGGATCCTCGCCATCATCTTCGGCGCCATCGGCCGCGCGAAGGCGACCCGGGGCGAGGCCACGAACCGCGGCCAGGCGCTGGCCGGACTGATCTGCGGCATCGGCGGACTGGTGCTCGCGCTGGTCCTGATGTTCTTCGTCATCGCCGACAGCGGCTCGTCGAGCGGCAGCGACAGCAGCGACGACAGCGGCTACTCCGCCGCCCGGTAGGACGAAGACACGTAGGACACCGGCACGTAAGGCATCGACACGTAGGACACCGGCAAGCAGAACGCCGGCAACGGGGGCCGGGCCGTCAGGCCCGGTCCGCCAGCCGCTCACGCGCCGCCATCAGCGCGAACCCGAGCAGATTGGGCCCCAGCCACCGTCGCGGGTCGCCGGCGGCCTCCGCGTCGGCCGCGAGTCCGATGCCCCACACGCGGTCGAGCGGGCTGGCCTCGACCAGGACACGCTCGCCCGTCCCGAGCAGGAACTCCCGCAGATCCGCGTGCGCCGCGAACTTGTGCACGCTGCCCTCGACGACGATCCCGAACCGCTCTCGCGCCCAGGTGTCCTCGTCGAAGCCGCGCACGAGACGCCCCGCCTTCTTGGCCTGCGAGGGATGTGCCGCCCCGACGGCTCTGCGCTCGGCCTCCGCGTCCCCGAACAGCCGGGCCTTCGCGGCCATCATCCAGTGCTCGGCCGTCGCGTACTCGACCCCGTCCACCGTGAACGGCGCGACCCACCACTGACTGAGGCAGCTCGCCCCGACCGTGCCGTCCGCCCGCGGTGTGTGCCCCCAGAAGTGCAGGTACTTGACCCGTACACCCGCTTCCACCGCCCTGACCAGCGAGTCCCGGTCGTGGACGGCAGCGTTCCCCTCAAGTCTGTCGGTCTTCCCCATGCACGCGAGTCTGGCATGCACCACGGACACTCCGTCCTTGGTTCTTCAGGGGGACTCGACACCTGGTCGACAGATTCCGTCGCGTAACCAAAAGGCAACAACGGAATCACTTGTTGCAGTACATCGCCTCTGCCAGGATCGGCACTCAAATCGAGCTGGAGCTACGCCGGCCCCGCGGGACGGGGCTCCGGCGGAGGAGAGCGATAATGCACAACCCTGGCAACAGCACCCGCTTCCAGGCCCAGGACCGGTTCGCCGAAGGCGCCCAGTACATCGCGGGCCGTCTCACCAAGGGCACATCCGGCCGCACCCACGCAGTGGTCGACCCGGCCACGGGCCAGGACGTCTACACGTACGAGCTGGCCGGCACCGAGGACGTCGACGCCGCCGTGGCCGCGGCCCGCGAGGCCTTCCCCGGCTGGGCCGGCGCCACGCCGGGCGAGCGTTCCGACGCGATGCACCGCTTCGCGGGCGTCCTGGCCGAGCGCGCCGAGGACCTCGCACAGGCCGAGTCCCTGCAGTGCGGCAAGCCCCTCAAGCTGAGCCGCGAGTTCGACGTCCCCGGGACCGTCGACAACACCGCGTTCTTCGCGGGCGCCGCCCGGCACCTCCAGGGCCAGTCCGCCGGCGAGTACAGCGGCGACCACACCTCGTACGTGCGGCGCGAGCCCATCGGTGTCGTCGGGTCCATCGCTCCCTGGAACTACCCGCTCCAGATGGCCGCCTGGAAGGTCCTTCCGGCGATCGCGGCGGGCAACACCATCGTGCTCAAGCCCGCCGAGCTGACCCCGCTCACCTCCCTCCTGTTCGCGCAGGCCGCGACCGAGGCGGGCATCCCCGACGGTGTCGTCAACATCGTCACGGGCGCGGGCAGGGACGCCGGCGAGCACCTCGTCGGACACCCCGACGTCGCCATGACCTCCTTCACCGGGTCGACGGGCGTCGGCAAGCGCGTCGCCGAGATCGCCACCTCCACCGTGAAGCGGCTGCATCTGGAGCTCGGCGGCAAGGCGCCGTTCGTCGTGTTCGACGACGCCGACCTGGAGGCAGCCGTGCACGGCGCGGTCGCGGGTGCCCTCATCAACACGGGCCAGGACTGCACCGCCGCCACGCGCGCGTACGTGCAGCGCCCCCTCTACGACGCCTTCGTGCAGGGCGTGGCCGACCTCATGGAAGGCATCCGGGTCGGCGACCCGTTCGCCCCGGACACCGACCTCGGCCCGCTGATCTCGCACGCCCAGCGCGACCGCGTCGCCGGATTCGTCGACCGGGCCCGCTCCTACGCGCGCGTGGTCGCCGGCGGTGTCATCCCCCAGGGCGACCTCAAGCAGGGCGCGTACTACCGGCCGACCCTCGTCGCGGACGCCGCCCAGGACAGTGAGATCGTCCAGGCCGAGATCTTCGGCCCGGTACTCGTCGTGCTGCCCTTCGACAGCGACGACGAGGGCATCCGCCTCGCCAACGACACCCCCTACGGCCTGGCCGCCTCGGCCTGGACCAGGGACGTGTTCCGGGCGAACCGCGCCACCCGCGACATCAAGGCCGGCTGCGTCTGGGTCAACGACCACATCCCGATCCTCAGCGAGATGCCGCACGGCGGCTACAAGGCGTCCGGCTTCGGCAAGGACATGTCTGCCTACTCCTTCGAGGAGTACACGCAGATCAAGCACGTCATGTTCGACAACACCGCGGTCGCCCGGAAGGACTGGCACCGCACGATCTTCGGGGACCGATAGTCATCGGGCCGCCCACAGGGCGGCCGCACACCCTCCCGCAAGGGACCCTCCCGAAAGGGCATCCAAGCGCATGGAGCAGTACGAGCCCGACAGCCTGTCCCCGGTACAACTCGCCGCCATGCGGCGCAGTTTCCGCAACGGCAGGGCGGCCATGACCCGCCGTTCCCTGCTGCGCGCCTCCGCGGGCGGCGCGCTCGCCGTCGGCGGGATCGGGTCGCTGAGCGCCTGCGGCATCCCCGCGGCGGGCAAGACCCAGGGCGGCGTCTCGTCCGAGGACCACTCGGACAAGGAGAAGGTGGTCAACTTCTCCAACTGGACCGAGTACATCGACCTCAGCGACGACGAGAAGCACCGGCCCACCCTGGACGCGTTCACCAAGCGCACCGGGATCCAGGTCAAGTACACCGAGGACATCAACGACAACGTCGAGTTCTTCGGCAAGATCAAGCCGCAGCTCGCGGCGGGCCAGGACACCGGCCGGGACCTCATCGTCCTGACCGACTGGCTGGCCGCGCGGCTGATCCGCTTCGGCTGGGTCCAGAAGCTCGACCCCGCCAACCTGCCCCACGCGTACGCGAACCTGTCCCCGCAGTTCCGCAGCCCCGACTGGGACCCGGGCCGCGCCTACTCGTACCCGTGGCAGGGCATCGCCGTGGTCGTCGCGTACAACACCAAGGCCACGAACGGCAGGGAGGTCACCTCGGTCTCGCAGCTGCTCGACGACCCCAAGCTGAAGGGCAAGGTCGGCCTGCTCTCCGAGATGCGCGACACCGTCGGGATGATGCTGCTCGACATGGGCAAGGACCCGGGCACCTTCACCTCCGACGACTTCGACGCGGCGATAGCCCGGATGCAGAAGGCCGTCGACAGCAAGCAGGTCCGCCGCTTCACCGGCAACGACTACATCTCCGACCTGAGCAAGGGCGACCTCGCGGCCTGTCTCGCCTGGTCGGGCGACATCGTGCAGCTCCAGGTGGACAACCCCGACATCAAGTTCCACATCCCCGACAGCGGGTTCATGTACGGGACGGACAACATGCTGATCCCCAACAAGGCCCGTCACAAGACGAACGCCGAAAGGCTCATCGACTACTACTACGAGCCTCCGGTCGCCGCCGAGCTGGCCGCGTGGATCAACTACGTCACCCCCGTCGACGGCGTGAAGCCCGAACTCGCCAAGATCGACAAGAAGATCGCGAACGACCCGCTGATCGTTCCCGACAAGACCATGAGTGCCAAGGCACACGGCTTCCGCTCGCTCACGTCCAAGGAAGACAAGGCGTTCGAGGAGAAGTTCGCCCAGCTCACCGGCGCGTGAGAACCGCAGCACCGAGCCCCCTGACCCCACGACTCCCTGGACTGCACCATGACGACAGAAAACGGCGGCGACGTCCGCCTTGCCGGGATCAGCAAGACCTACGGCTCCTTCACCGCCGTCAAGCCGCTGGACCTGACCGTGCCGCAGGGCTCCTTCTTCGCCCTCCTCGGCGCCTCGGGCTGCGGCAAGACCACGACCCTGCGGATGATCGCGGGGCTCGAGGAGCCCAGCTCCGGCACGGTCATGCTCGGCGACCAGGACGTCACCGCGCTGCCCCCTTACAAGCGCCCGGTGAACACCGTCTTCCAGTCGTACGCGCTCTTCCCGCACCTCGACATCTTCGAGAACGTCGCCTTCGGGCTGCGCCGACGCGGCATCAAGTCCGTGAAGAAGCAGGTCGGGGAGATGCTCGACCTGGTCCAGCTCGGCGAGCAGGCCCGCAAGAAGCCGCACCAGCTCTCCGGCGGCCAGCAGCAGCGCGTCGCCGTGGCGCGCGCCCTGATCAACCACCCCAAGGTGCTGCTCCTCGACGAGCCGCTGGGCGCCCTCGACCTCAAGCTGCGCCGCCAGATGCAGCTCGAACTCAAGCGCATCCAGACCGAGGTGGGCATCACGTTCGTCCATGTCACGCACGACCAGGAGGAGGCCATGACCATGGCCGACACCGTCGCCGTGATGAACGCGGGCCGCGTCGAACAGCTGGGCGCCCCGGCCGACCTGTACGAGAACCCGGGTTCCACGTTCGTCGCCAACTTCCTCGGCACGTCGAACTTCATCGAGGCCGAGGTGGCCGGCCGCAGCGGCGAGGACCTCACCCTGAAGGCCGGCGGCGGCAAGCTCGTACTGCCCGCAGCCCGCTGTACGGCCGCCACCGCCACCGGCGGGAAGGTCCTCGTCGGCGTGCGCCCCGAGAAGATCTCCCTCACCCACGCCGACGACGCGGGCTCCATACCCGACGGCCGTAACCGCATCACCGGCCGCGTCGCGGACAGCAGTTTCATCGGCGTCTCCACGCAGTACGTCATCGACAGCCCGCTCTGCGACGCCTTCGAGGTCTACTCCCAGAACATCGAGCGCGACAGCAGGCTCGCCCCCGGCGCCGAGGTCGTCCTGCACTGGAACCCCGCGCACACCTTCGGCCTCGACGCCGCCCAGGACATTGAGGCGGGCGCCGCGAAGGTCGAGGAGGACGCTGCCGCATGACGACCGTCACCAAGACGCCGGCGGCGCCGATCGACGCCCCGGTTCAAGCACCCCGCAGGCCCCGCAAGCGCGGTCGCCTCGTCCCCTACTGGCTGCTGCTGCCCGGCCTGCTCTGGCTGGTCGTCTTCTTCGCCCTGCCGATGGTCTACCAGGCGTCCACGTCGATCCAGACGGGCTCCCTGGAGGACGGCTTCAAGGTCACCTGGCACTTCGCGACCTACTGGGACGCGCTCGGCGACTACTGGCCGCAGTTCCTGCGCTCGGTGCTGTACGCGGGCGCGGCCACGATCCTGTGCCTGGCGCTCGGCTACCCGCTGGCCTACCTCATCGCCTTTCGCGCGGGACGCTGGCGCAACGTCGTCCTCATCCTCGTCATCGCGCCGTTCTTCACCAGCTTCCTGATCCGCACGCTGGCCTGGAAGACGATCCTGTCCGACAGCGGCCCGGTCGTCAGCACGCTGAACGCCCTGCACATCCTGGATGTCACGAGCTGGATCGGCATGACGGACGGCGACCGCGTCCTCGCGACCCCGCTCGCCGTGATCTGCGGACTCACGTACAACTTCCTGCCCTTCATGATCCTGCCGCTCTACACCTCGCTGGAGCGCATCGACGGCCGGCTGCACGAGGCCGCGGGTGACCTGTACGCCACGCCCGCCACCACCTTCCGCAAGGTGACGTTCCCGCTCTCCATGCCGGGCGTCGTCTCCGGCACGCTGCTCACCTTCATCCCCGCCGCCGGTGACTACGTCAACGCGGACCTGCTCGGCTCCACCGACACCCGCATGGTCGGCAACGTCATCCAGACGCAGTTCCTGCGCATCCTGGACTACCCGACGGCGGCGGCGCTCTCCTTCATCCTGATGGCCGCGATCCTGATCATGGTCACCGTCTATATCCGCCGGTCCGGAACGGAGGACTTGGTCTGATGCCCTTCGTACGCTGGCTGCGCCGCAATCTCGTCGTCATCGCGGGTCTGGTCACCCTCGGCTATCTGCTCCTGCCCAACGTCGTCGTGACGGTGTTCTCCTTCAACAAGCCGAAGGGACGCTTCAACTACGAGTGGCAGCAGTTCTCGCTCGACGCGTGGACGAACCCCTGCGGCGTTGCCGACATGTGCGGCTCACTGTCGCTGAGCCTCCAGATCGCCCTGTGGGCGACCATCGGCGCCACCGTCCTCGGCACGATGATCGCCTTCGCCCTGGTCCGCTACCGCTTCCGCGCCCGCGGCGCCGTGAACTCGCTGATCTTCCTGCCGATGGCGATGCCCGAGGTCGTCATGGCCGCCTCGCTGCTCACGCTCTTCCTCAACATGGGCGCGCAGCTCGGCTTCTGGACGATCCTCATTGCCCACATCATGTTCTGCCTCAGCTTCGTCGTGACGGCCGTCAAGGCGCGCGTCATGTCGATGGACCCGCGCCTCGAACAGGCCGCCCAGGACCTCTACGCCGGTCCCGTCCAGACCTTCGTACGGGTCACTCTGCCGATCGCCGCGCCGGGCATCGCCGCAGGCGCGCTGCTCGCCTTCGCGCTCTCCTTCGACGACTTCATCATCACCAACTTCAACGCGGGCTCGACCGTGACCTTCCCCATGTTCGTCTGGGGATCGGCGCAGCGCGGTACGCCCGTTCAGATCAATGTCATCGGTACGGCGATGTTCATCGTCGCCGTGCTGCTCGTCCTTGCCGCGATGCTGGTCGGCAAGCGTAAGAACAAGGCAGTTTGAGGGAGTTGAAATCATGGCCGCACGTGCCATGAACCGTGGTACCGACTGGATCAAGTCACTGGCGGACGCCAAGCCGCTGTCCTACTGGCTGGACGACCCCGGCAGGCCCGAGGCCCGGCCGGCGCTGACCGGTGACGAACGCTGCGACCTGCTGGTCGTCGGCGGCGGCTACAGCGGCCTGTGGACCGCGCTCCTCGCCAAGGAGCGCGACCCCGGGCGCGATGTGGTCCTGCTCGAAGGGCAGGAGGTGGGCTGGGCGGCGTCCGGCCGCAACGGAGGCTTCTGCGCCGCCTCCCTCACGCACGGCGTCGCGAACGGACTGGCCCGCTGGCCCGGCGAGATCGGGAAGCTGGAGGAGCTCGGCAACCGCAACCTCGACGCGATCGAGGACGCGGTCGCCCGCTACTCCATCGACTGCGACTTCGAGCGCACCGGCGAACTGGACGTGGCCACCGAGCCGCACCAGGTCACCGAACTCCAGGAGTTCCACCAGGAACTGACCGAGGCCGGGCTCGCCGGCGGCACCGAGCTGCTCGACGCCGACGCGACCCGCGAACAGGTCGACTCGCCGACCTTCCTCGGCGCCCTGTACGACCGGCGCGGTGTCGCGATGCTGCATCCCGCCAAGCTCGCCTGGGGGCTCAAGCAGGCCTGCCTCGACCTCGGCGTGCGCATCCACGAGCACACCCCCGCGCTCAAACTCTCCTCGTCAGGCGCCGGGACCGCGGTCCGCACCCCCTACGGGCGCGTCTTCGCCCAGCACGTCGCGCTCGGCACGAACGTCTTCCCGTCCCTGGTCAAGCGCGTGCGCTCGTACACCGTCCCGGTCTACGACTACGCGCTCATGACCGAGCCCCTGACCGACGAGCAGCTGGCCTCCATCGGCTGGAAGAACCGCCAGGGCCTCGGCGACTCGGCCAACCAGTTCCATTACTTCCGGCTGTCCGCGGACAACCGGATCCTGTGGGGCGGTTACGACGCGATCTATCCCTACGGCGGCCGGGTGCGCGCCGAGTACGACCACAGGCCCGAGACGTACGCGAAGCTCGCCGGCCAGTTCTTCACCTGCTTTCCGCAGCTGGAAGGGGTGCGCTTCAGTCACGCGTGGGGCGGCGCCATCGACACGTGCTCCCGCTTCTCGGCGTTCTTCGGTACGGCCCACAAGGGCCGCGTCGCGTACGCCGCCGGATACACCGGCCTCGGCGTGGGCGCGACCCGCTTCGGCGCGGACGTGATGCTCGACCTGCTCTCCGGCGAGCGCACGGAGCGTACGGAACTGGAGATGGTCCGCACGAAGCCGCTACCCTTCCCGCCCGAGCCGTTCGCCTACACCGGGATCGCGCTCACCAAGTGGTCCCTGGCGCGCGCCGACGACAACGGCGGCCGGCGCAACCTGTGGCTGAAGGCGATGGACAAGGCGGGCCTCGGCTTCGACAGCTGACCCGAGTCCGCGACAACCAGTGGGCAGAACCCGCGTAATGCTCGCGGCCCGGCCTCCTCTCCCTGGTGACACGCACAGCTTTCGGCAACTGCGTACCAGGAAGAGGAGGTCCCGCCATGACTGGCTCGGGGGCGAAGTCGGCGGTCGAGTGGCTGGCGTCCGTGGCGCCTGACCCGGACGCCTGCCGCTGGGAATGGGAGCGCAACCCCCTCGGGGTCGCGCTCCTTCCCGCGGGCAGGCTCTGGGACGTACTGATCCTCCCCGGCGAGCTGGGGTATCCGACGCTGGACGTGCTCACCCGCGTCATAGACCGGCCGGGCCCCGTGCTCGCCGACTTCGGTGACGCCCGCATGGGCTTCTTCGTGCCCTCCGGCACGGCCACCCGCTGGCTCGGCACGGGGGTGCGGGGCGCCGGCCGCGGCACCTGGATCGTCGTGCCGCATCCCTTTCCGGGTCGCGCCGCCGGCGGGGTCCGCTGGCTGATCCCGCCCGACGGCTCGGGCACCCTCACCGACCCGACCGTCCTGGAACTGGCGATGCACGAGGCGGCGGCGCAGCTCGCGCGGGACGACCCGCACGAGTAGCCCGATGGGCCGGCCGGGTCAGCCGCGCGGCGCCCGGCCCGCCCACACCGCGCACATCACGTACAGCAGGACCACCGAGAGGCACCAGCCGCCGACGACGTCCAGCGGCCAGTGGTAGCCGCGCCGCACCAGGCCGAGACCGACGGCCGCGTTCAGGACGGTGTAGCCGATGACGAGTTCGCGGCGAACGTAGGCGCCGCGCACGTACGGCAGCAGGAGCAGCAGGCAGGCGCCGTACGCGACCGCCGCCGTCGTCGCGTGTCCCGACGGGTAGAAGCCGGTGCCGGGGCCCATCACGGCAGGGCCCGTCCGGGCGACGGTCTCCTTGATCGGGACGACCAGGAGCGGGACGGCGGTCATCGTGAGCGCGGCGGTGCCGGGGCGCGTCCACCAGCGGGGCACGCCGTCGCGGCGGGCGCGCCAGGCGGCGTAGCCGAGGACGGCGGCGAGGACCGGGAGGGCGACGGTGATGTTGCCGAGGTCGGCGAGGAGCTCGGCGGCCCGCTTCGACAGGCCGCTGGATCCGATCGCGTCACCGAGGCGTTCGTCCGCGCGGCGCAGCGCACCGCCGACGGCGATCTGCCAGGTGAGGAAGAGGAAGAACAGGGCGCTCAGAACGGCGGCCCACCGGAAAATGATCGGCCGCCCCGGAACAGGGGGGGTAGTTCCGAGACGGCCGATCTGACCGGTTTGCCGCACGCCCCGGGGGGTTTGGGGCGGGCGGCCATCCGATCGGTGAGGAGTTCCGGAGCCAGAAGCTCCGGGTGTGTGCGCGAGGGCACGACCAGGGCGGGGCTGGGGAGGCTCCGTCCCGGTTTCGCCCACAGTCCCCTGTGGGCGGGGTGTTTCTCTCATCTGCAGAAACCGTACGGCAGGGCGTGGGTGTCCGACAGCCGGAACGGCAACCCGTCATCGGCCCCGCACACGTTCTTCACACGCCCTGACCGTTGCCTGAAGTCGCCGGAGCGGCTCAGACGCCCGCGAACGCGGTCTCGATGATGTCCAGGCCCTCGTTGAGCAGGTCGTCACCGATGACGAGCGGGGGAAGGAAGCGCAGCACGTTGCCGTAGGTGCCGCAGGTGAGGACCAGCAGACCCTCGGCGTGGCAGGCCTTGGCGAGCGCGGCGGCGGCCGCCGGGTGCGGCTCCTTGGTGCCCTTGTCCTTGACGAGCTCGATGGCGATCATCGCGCCACGGCCACGGATGTCACCGATGATGTCGAACTTCTCGGCCATGGTGGCGAGGCGGGCCTTCATGATGGCCTCGATGTTCTTCGCCTTGGCGTTGAGGTCGAGCTCCTTCATGGTCTCGATGGCGCCGAGCGCACCGGCGCAGGCCACCGGGTTGCCGCCGTAGGTGCCGCCGAGGCCGCCCGCGTGCGCGGCGTCCATGATCTCGGCGCGGCCCGTCACGGCGGCGAGCGGCAGACCGCCCGCGATGCCCTTGGCGGTCGTGATCAGGTCGGGGACGATGCCCTCGTCCTCGCACGCGAACCACTGGCCGGTGCGGCAGAAGCCGGACTGGATCTCGTCCGCGACGAAGACGATGCCGTTGTCCGCGGCGAACTGGCGGATCGCGGGCAGGAAGCCCTTCGCCGGCTCGATGAAGCCGCCCTCGCCGAGGACCGGCTCGATGATGATCGCGGCGACATTGTCGGCGCCGATCTGCTTGGTGATCTGGTCGATCGCCTGGGCGGAGGCCTCGGCGCCCGCGTTCTCCGCGCCGGTCAGCCAGCGGTAGCCGTAGGCCACCGGCACGCGGTAGACCTCGGGCGCGAACGGGCCGAAGCCGTTCTTGTACGGCATGTTCTTGCTGGTCAGCGCCATCGTCAGGTTCGTACGGCCGTGGTAGCCGTGGTCGAAGACGACGACGGCCTGGCGCTTGGTGTACGCACGGGCGATCTTGACGGCGTTCTCGACGGCCTCGGCGCCCGAGTTGAACAGCGCGGACTTCTTGGCGTGGTCACCCGGCGTGAGCTCGGCCAGCGCCTCGGCGACGGCCACGTAGCCCTCGTACGGGGTGACCATGAAACAGGTGTGGGTGAAGTCCTGCAGCTGGGCGGAGGCGCGGCGCACGACGGCCTCGGCGGAGGCGCCGACCGAGGTCACGGCGATGCCGGAACCGAAGTCGATCAGGCGGTTGCCGTCGACGTCCTCGATGATGCCGCCGCCGGCGCGGGCGGTGAAGACCGGCAGCGTGGAGCCCACGCCGGCCGCGACCACGGCGGTACGTCGGGCCTGCAGCTCCTGCGACTTCGGACCGGGGATGGCGGTGACGACGCGGCGCTCCTGCGGGACTGCGCTCATGCGGGGCTCCTGGGGGTGTTTCGGGTGCTTTCTTCGCAGGTTAGGGGCGAGGGGCGGGGTGGGGCATGCTCCATCCGGGCGCGGTTCGCGGATTGCGTTGTCCGTGGTGGACATAGGGCGGCGCCGCCGGGATCGCCCCAGGTCCGGGCGCGTAACCGGTGAACTCCCCATGCCGGGGCACTAGATTGACCCGCGGACACACAGACCGGCAGGTCAGGGGGCAAGGGCAATGGACACCGACGGCACGCAGGGCACACACGACCCGGTCGGCGGGCGGCTGCGCGGGTCGGTGCCCCGCCCCGCGCAGCCGCCCCGCCCGGCCACGCCGCCGATGCCCCGGCAGGCGCCCGCCGCCGGCGGCGGTTCCGTGGCCGAGTGGCTTTCGGCGCGCCGCCCCAAGGCCGGTCCGGGAGTGTGGCGCTACGGGTACGTCCCGCGGCCGCCCGAGCAGAACACCGCCGCCGTCGGGCGTCGGCTGCTGGCCTGGATGGCGGGCTCGTTCATCGTCGGTGTGTTCCTGTGGGGCCTGTGGCGGGAAGGCACCCTCCCGTACCAGTGGGTGCCGCTGAAGGTGCTGACGCCGGACAGGTGGTGGTGGACCGGCACCACGACCCCCAAGGAGCAGGAGGCAGTCGACGCGCTGGTCGTGTACCAAGGCGTGGCCTTCGCGGCCATGGTCTTCCTGGTCGGACGCTTCGGCGCCTGGGCGGAGGGCATCCGGCACTTCGTGACCGACCGCCCCCAGCCCGCCCGCGCCGTCACGGCGTCGGTCGCCGCGGTGGGCGTGCTGATCTTCGTGTGGCCGGACGCCCTGGGGCTGGACTGGCGCCCCTTGCCGATCGCCGACCCGGTCCTCTCTCTCGTCGCCCTGGTCACGGGCGGCAGCGGGTTCTTCAAGGTCCCGGTCCTCGCCTACACGCTGTACGCCCTGATCACCCTGGCCGTCCTGTGGCCGTTCGCCCGTATGGGAGGCTGGCTCGACGCCTGGTCGGGGCGGCCCCGGAAGGGGTCGCGCAAGGCCCCGCCGCGGCCCGGCGCGTCGCCCCTCGCCCGCGCCCAGTGGGCCGAGGTGCGGGCGGCCGGGCAGGACCGGGCCGCCGACGTGCTCACGGCGGAGGTCGCGGGCGGCCGGATGAACGACGTCGATTGCGTCCGTGTCGCCCATGTGTGGCGGGATGCCGCGGCGCGGCCGGACGGCTCCGTCACTTTCACCGACACCGTGGTCAGGCAGGGAGGGGCTGCCTGGACGCACCCCTCCGGTCAGCGGGACCTTCCTGGCCGCGCCGCTGAGCACGACCTATTGGTCGGCCAGGTGCGGATCGGCCGGTACGCGCGCGACGAGCGCAATCCGTACGTCGTGCGCGGTGCCGGAGCTGCCCTGGACCCGGGCGTGCTCGGCACCTCAATGCTCGCCGTCGGCCCGTCCGGCGCGGGCAAGACCGTCGGCGTCGTGCAGCCGGTGGTCGAATCGCTCGCCCTGCAGGCACTCACCGGCCAGTGCGCCGTCATCGCCGTTTGCGCGGCCGGTACCCGACTCGGGCCCGACGACGCGTACGACGTTGTCGTCAAGCCCGGTGACCCCGCCTCGGTGCACGACCTCGACCTGTACGCCGGCTCCACGGACCCGGACGAGGCAGCCGGCTTCCTCGCTGAAGGACTGGTCGGCGACCTGGAGACCGTCGACACGCGCCGCGCCGCCATCGCGCTCGCTCAACTGCTCGGGCCGTATCGCACTGTGCACGGCAGGTTCCCCGCGGTACCTGTGCTGCGGGAGCTGCTGGAAGGGGAGCCGGGTGCGATCGCCGACCTCAGGACACGGCTCACGGGCGACCCTGAGGAGGACGCGCGACGCTCCGCGATGCGCCGCGAGCTGGAGGCCCGCCTGCGTCAGTCGGGCACCGTGAACGATCCGGGGCCGAGCCTCGCGGACCGGCTCGGCCTGCTGGACCGGCCGGTGTTCGCCGGCTTCTTCGACGTCGGCGACGCGGGACGCCCGTTCTCCGTCCGTGCCGTCACTCACCACCCGCTGCGGGTCCGCGTCGACCTGCCCGAGCAGGGCCACGAGGAGGCGTCGCGACTGCTCGCCCGACTGCTGCTCGCCCAGTTCACCTCCGTCGTGCGCAGTCGGCCGCAGCGCTCCCACTTCGCTTGCCTGATCCTCGACGACGCGTCGCGGACCCTGACCGCGGAGACAGTGCGGGCCATTCAGCGGCTCCGTTCGACGAACGCCGGAGTCGTGCTCGGCCTGCGGACGATCGGCGAGGTCTCCGAGTCCTTGCAGGGGCCCTTGTACGCAGCGGTCGGCTGCCGCATGGCGTTCTCCGGCGTCACCACATGGGACGGGCGGCGCTTCGCCGAGGCCTGGGGCACGGAGTGGGTAGAGGCCGAGGAGGTAGCCCAGCACACGGTCTTCGCGAACCAGCCGGTGACCCGCGCCCTGCACAAACTGCGCAAGATGGTCACCGGGAAAGCCGTGACGACCGACGCCGTCACCGTCCGCCAGGTCGAGCGCGAGCGCTGGTCCGCCTCCGAACTGGCGCACGCCGTGCCGCCCGGCCACGCCGTCCTGTCCCTGACGACGGTGCGGGGCGAACACGCGCCCCCGCTCCTGGTGGACCTGCGCGACTGAGGCGGCCCGCTGAGTGGGGGAGGCCGCAGACGTACGTACGGTGAGGCAGAATCGACACTGGTCGTTCATACGTACCGGCCAAAAGATCCACAGGATCCACCCCTCACCCGAGCACCACCTGTCGCACACCTGAAGGCCTCATGCCGCCCACGCTCGCCTCCCTCGTCCACCACTCCGCGCTCAAGCTGACCGTGCGCGCCGGGGAGGAACGGCTGGACACCGCCGTGCGCTGGGCCCACGTCAGTGAGCTCGCCGACCCCGTGCCGTACATGGAGGGCGGCGAGCTGCTCCTGTTCACCGCGCTCAAGCTGGACGCGGAGGACCCGGAGGCGATGCGCCGCTACGTGAAGCGGCTCGCGGGCGCCGGGGTCGTCGGGCTCGGTTTCGCCGTCGGCGTCAACTACGACGCGGTGCCGCAGGCCCTCGTCGACGCGGCGCGCGAGGAGGAGTTCCCGCTCCTCGAAGTGCCGCGCCGCACTCCCTTCATCGCCATCAGCAAGGCCGTCTCCGCCGCCATCGCCGCCGACCAGTACCGCGCCGTCACCGCCGGGTTCGCCGCTCAGCGCGAGCTGACCAAGCAGGCGCTGAGCGGCGGCCCTGAGGGACTGCTCGGCGCGCTCGCAGGCCAGGTCGACGGCTGGGCCGCGCTGTACGACGCCTCGGGCGCCGTGGTCGCCGCCGCGCCGGAGTGGGCCGGGCGCCGGGCGGCCCGGCTCGTCGCCGACGTCGAGCGGCTGCGCGAGCGGCCCGCCCCGGCCAGCGCCGTGGTGGGCGGCAGCGAACAGCACGGCGGCGGCGACGAGGACCGCGTGGAACTGCACTCGCTCGGCACCGGACGCAGACCCCGCGCCGCGCTCGCCGTGGGCACCGCGGCGGCCCTCGGCACCGCCGAGCGCTACGCGCTGCACTCCGCCATCGCCCTGCTCACCCTCACCACCGAGCGCTCCCGCTCGCTGCACTCCGCCGAGCAGCGCATCGGCGCCGCGGTCCTGCGGATGCTTCTCGCGGGGGAGCCCGAGCACGCCAGGACCGTCGCGGGGGACCTTTACGGGGGGCTCCTCGACGCGCCCTTCCGGATGATCGTCGCCGAGGTCGCGTCCGCGTCGGCGGGCCGTGCGCACGCCGACGGGCACGCGCGCGTGGCCCTCGACAAGCCGGAGCGGCCCGCGCCGGGCACGGGGGCGGCGGCCGTCGCCGCCTCCGGCGACCCGCTCACCGGGCTCGCCGACGTCGTGGAGGCCGCCGCGGCCCGCTCCGGCGAGGCCGTCCTCGTGGTGCCGGACGGGGACCGGCTCGTCCTGCTCGCCGCCGACGGCGGCGCGTCCACGGGCGCCTGCACCCAGTACGCCGAGGCCCTGGAGACCGCCCGCCTGACGCAGCGCGAGCAGGGCGGCACGGGCGAGGACGACGAACTCGTGGTGGGCCTGTCCGCACCGGCCGGGCCGATCGCCGCCGCGACCGCGTACAAGCAGGCCGAACAGGCCCTGTCGGTCGCCCGGCGCCGCGGGCGCGCCCTCGTCGAGCACGAGGAGGTCGCGGCGGGCTCCGTCGTGCCGCTGCTCGCCGACGACGCCGTACGTGCCTTCGCCGACGGCCTCCTGCGGGCCCTGAAGGACCACGACGCGACCGGCCGTGGCGACCTCGTGGCGTCGCTGCGCGCCTGGCTGTCGCGGCACGGCCAGTGGGACGCGGCCGCCGCGGACCTCGGCGTGCACCGCCACACCCTGCGCTACCGAATGCGGCGCGTCGAGGAGATCCTCGGCCGCTCGCTCGACGACCCGGACGTGCGCATGGAGCTGTGGCTGGCCCTCAAAGTGACGAGCGCGGGCGGCGAATAGGCCCACCCGGCCCGTACTTCCGGACGGAACCCGCACCCGGCTCTGCCAAAGAGGCGCGCCGCACTCGCGGACTCCGACACGTCGGACAAACACGGCTCCGGCCGTGCCCGCCTACCGTTGGTCCGGAAAGACCCCAGTACACACCCACTGCGGAAGGGCCGGGACCGACTATGACCGCCACTCACGCCTTCTGGCTCGCGGGCCGCGAGGCCACCGGTGACGCCACCTTCGACGTCACCAACTCCTACGACGGTCGGCTGGTCGGCAAGGTCAGCGTGCCCACGGACGCGCAGGTCGAGGAAGCCGTCGCCGCCGCGTACGCCGTCCGCGACGAGTTCGCCGCCACCCCCGCCCACGTTCGGGCCAAGGCCCTCAACCACGTGGCCGACCGGCTGACCGAGCGCACCGAGGAGATCGCCCAGCTGATCTCCGCCGAGAACGGCAAGCCCATCAAGTGGGCGCGCGGTGAGGTCGGCCGTGCCGTCTCCGTCTTCCGCTTCGCCGCCGAGGAGGCCCGCCGCTTCAACGGCGGCGAGGCCCAGCGCCTCGACACCGACGCGGGCGGCACCGGCCGGCTCGCCCTGACCCGCCGCATTCCGCACGGCGTGGTCCTCGGCATCGCGCCGTTCAACTTCCCGCTGAACCTCAGCGCCCACAAGGTCGCCCCGGCCATCGCCGTCGGCGCCCCGATCATCCTCAAGCCGGCCCCGGCCACGCCGATCTCCTCGCTGATCCTCGGCGAGCTGCTCGCCGAGACGGACCTCCCGGCCGGCTCCTGGTCCGTCCTCACGGTCCCGAACGACCGCATGCCCGCCCTGGTCCAGGACGAGCGCCTGCCGGTCATCTCCTTCACCGGCTCGGGCCCGGTCGGTTACGCGATCATGGACAGCGTGCCGCGCAAGCACTGCACGCTGGAGCTCGGCGGCAACGGCGCGGCCGTCGTCCTCGGTGACTGGGCCTCCGAAGAGGACCTGGACTGGGCGGCGACCCGCATCGCCACCTTCTCCAACTACCAGGGCGGCCAGTCCTGCATCTCCGTGCAGCGCGTCATCGCCGACGCCTCCGTGTACGAGCGGCTCCTGCCGAAGATCGTCGCGGCCGTCGAGGCGCAGGTCACCGGTGACCCCGCGGACGACGCCACCGACGTCGGCCCGCTGGTCAGCGAGGACGCCGCCAAGCGCGTGGAGTCCTGGGTCGACGAGGCCGTCGCCGCGGGTGCCTCGCTGCTCGCGGGCGGCAAGCGCGAGGGCGCCACGTACGCTCCGACCGTCCTCGCCGACGTGCCGGCCGACGTGACGATCTCCTGCGAGGAGGTCTTCGGACCGGTCCTCACGGTCAAGAAGGTCGACGGCGAGGCCGAGGCCTTCGCCGCGGTCAACGACTCCAAGTACGGCCTCCAGGCGGGTGTTTTCACGCACGACCTGCAGACCGCGTTCCGCGCCCACCGCGCCCTCGAGGTCGGCGGTGTGGTCGTCGGCGACGTCCCGTCCTACCGCGCGGACCAGATGCCGTACGGCGGCGCCAAGCAGTCCGGCGTGGGCCGCGAGGGCGTGCGCTACGCGATGGACGACTACACGTACGAGCGCGTGCTCGTCCTGACGGGCCTCGCCCTGTAGGACCCAGCAAGACCCCGGCGTACGCCTGATCCGTACGCCGGCCATGGACGGCCGGAGCCCACTGTGCGGGGGCTCCGGCCGTCCGCGTTCTCAGGCCTTCGTTTGACGAAAGGCCCGACGGACCCATGTCACCCGGATGCCGCCGCCGATGACCCGATCGGTGCGCGAGGGGTGGTCGGGTTGCCGGTTTTCGGGTACATACGACCGAGTAGCACCCGTCGGTAGTCGATGCCGAACGGCCCCTACTCGCGGCGAGGTGAGCCCACATGGCGGCCCCAACTTCCCAGCAGCCATCCGTGACGGAACGTGAGGCCCGGCAGGTCGCCGAGGCCGCGCGCGAACAGGGCTGGCGCAAGCCGAGCTTCGCCAAGGAGCTCTTCCTCGGGCGTTTCAGGCTGGACCTGATCCACCCCCATCCACAGCCGGCGGGCGAGGACGTCCGGCGCGGCGAGGAGTTCCTCGCCAAGCTGCGCGACTTCTGCGAGACGCGCATCGACTCGGCCCGTATCGAGCGCGAGGCGCGGATCCCCGACGAGGTGATCAACGGGCTCAAGGAGCTCGGCGCCCTCGGTATGAAGATCGACATCAAGTACGGCGGCCTCGGCCTCACGCAGGTCTACTACAACAGGGCCCTCGCCCTGGTCGGCTCCGCGAACCCCGCGATCGGCGCCCTCCTGTCGGCCCACCAGTCCATCGGTGTGCCGCAGCCGCTGAAGATCTTCGGGACGCAGGAGCAGAAGGACACCTTCCTGCCGCGCTGCGCCCGCACCGACATCACCGCGTTCCTGCTGACCGAGCCCGACGTCGGCTCGGACCCGGCGCGCCTCGCCACGACCGCGGTGCCCGACGGGGACTCGTACGTCCTCGACGGTGTGAAGCTGTGGACGACGAACGGCGTCGTCGCCGACCTGCTCGTCGTCATGGCACGGGTGCCGAAGACGGAAGGGCGCAAGGGCGGCATCACGGCCTTCGTCGTCGAGGCCGACTCCGAAGGGATCACGGTCGAGAACCGCAACGCCTTCATGGGCCTGCGCGGCCTGGAGAACGGCGTGACCCGCTTCCACCGGGTCAGGGTCCCGGCCGCGAACCGCATCGGCCCCGAGGGCGCCGGCCTCAAGATCGCCCTCACCACCCTCAACACGGGCCGGCTCTCGCTGCCCGCGATGTGCGTGGGCGCGGGCAAGTGGTGCCTGAAGATCGCCCGCGAGTGGTCGGCCGCCCGTGAGCAGTGGGGCAAGCCGGTCGCGTTCCACGAGGCGGTCGGCCAGAAGATCTCGTTCATCGCCGCCACGACCTTCGCGCTCGAAGCCGTCGTCGACCTGTCCTCGCAGATGGCCGACGAAAACCGCAACGACATCCGCATCGAGGCCGCCCTCGCCAAGCTCTACGGCTCCGAGATGGGCTGTCTGATGGCCGACGAGCTGGTCCAGATCCGCGGCGGCCGCGGCTTCGAGACCGCCGAGTCCCTCGCCGCGCGCGGCGAACGCGCCGTCCCCGCCGAGCAGCTCCTGCGCGACCTGCGGATCAACCGCATCTTCGAGGGCTCGACGGAGATCATGCACCTCCTCATCGCCCGCGAGGCCGTGGACGCACACCTGTCGGTCGCAGGTGACCTGATCGACCCCGAGAAGTCCCTGTCCGACAAGGCGAAGGCGGGCGCGAAGGCCGGCGGCTTCTACGCACGCTGGCTGCCGAAGCTCATCGCAGGTCCCGGCCAACTCCCCACTTCCTACGGCGAGTTCCACCCCGACGGCCACGTCGACCTCTCCGGCCATCTGCGCTACGTGGAGCGCTCGGCGCGCAAGCTGGCCCGTTCCACCTTCTACGCCATGTCCCGCTGGCAGGGAAAGATGGAGACCAAGCAGGGCTTCCTCGGCCGGATCGTCGACATCGGCGCCGAACTCTTCGCGATGAGCGCGGCCTGCGTGCGGGCCGAGCACCTGCGCGCCACCGGCGAACACGGCCGCGAGGCCTACCAGCTCGCCGACGTGTTCTGCAGCCAGTCGCGCGTCCGCGTCGACGAACTCTTCGGACGCCTGTGGAGCAACACCGACGAACTGGACCGCAAGGTCACCAAGGGCGTCCTCGGCGGGTCCTACACCTGGCTGGAGGAGGGCGTCGTCGACCCGAGCGGCGACGGCGTGTGGATCGCGGACGCGACCCCCGGCCCCTCGAAACGGGAGAACGTCCACCGCCCCATCCGCTGAACCGCGCCCCGGGACCCGCGGGTATCTTGCTCACCGCAAGGCTCACAGGCCCCGGGGGAGATGGCAGTGCGTGACGAGCGCAAGTACCGCAACGACCTGGAACGACGGTTCCTCGACAACGCGCTGAAGACGCGCACCCGCGGCTTCTGGCTCCTCGTCGTCGCCGCGCTCCTGTGGCTGTACGTCCTGGCCCGGCTCCTGCTGCCGCCGGGCTTCCTCCTCGCGTCGGGCGGTGAGCACGGCGCCGGCTGCGACGACCCGCTCCTCTTCGAGGAGATCCGCAGCGGCTACGACGACAGCATCTCCAACGTCTGTGTCCTCGAACCCTGGCCGATGATCTTCGCCGTCCTCGCGCTCTCCCTCCCCATCGGGATGGCCGGCGCGATCCTCTACGTGCGCGGTGTCCTCAGCGCCAACCTCAGTCACTACGTCCGGTCCATGACCGGGCGGTGAACCGGTCCCGCCTCCTTGCCTCAAAGGGCCACGAGGCGGACATTGGGTACAAGGGGGGAGGCTCCTGTGCCGGACACCGGATTGAACCGCATCACCTCAAGGATCATGCGCGCGGGCGAAGGCAGGATCCTGCGCAAGCTCCAGCGCGTCGCCGACCAGGTCAACTCGGTCGAGGAGGAATTCCGCGCGCTCACCGACGCCGAGCTCCAGGCCCTCACCGCGGAGTTCAGGCAGCGCCACACCGACGGCGAGAGCCTGGACGACCTCATGCCCGAGGCCTTCGCCGCCATCCGCGAGGCCGCGCGCCGCACGCTCGGCATGCGCCACTTCGACGTACAGCTCATGGGTGGCGCCGCGCTCCACCTGGGCAACATCGCCGAGATGCAGACCGGCGAGGGCAAGACCCTGGCCGCGACCCTGCCCGTCTACCTCAACGCGCTGGCCGGGAAGGGCGTCCACCTCGTCACCGTCAACGACTACCTCGCCGAGCGCGACGCCGTCTGGATGGGCCGGGCCTACCGGTTCATGGGCCTCACCGTCGGTGTGGTCAAGAACGACATGGACCCGGCCGACCGGCGCGCCGCGTACGCCTGCGACATCACGTACGGCACCAACACCGAGTTCGGCTTCGACTACCTGCGCGACAACATGGCCTGGTCGAAGGACGAACTGGTGCAGCGCGGCCACCACTTCGCGATCGTCGACGAGGCGGACTCGATCCTCATCGACGAGGCCCGCACGCCGCTGATCATCTCCGGACCGGCCGACCAGCCCACCCGCTGGTACGGCGTCTTCGCGGGACTGGTCCAGCACATGAGCGGCGTCAAGGTCCAGGACGAGCACTTCATCACCCAGGCCGACAAGGACCGGCTCGCCGAGCTCCGGGCCACGTACGACTACGAGTACGACCCGAAGAAGCGGACCGTGGCGATCCTGGACCGCGGGGTCGCCTATCTGGAGGACCAGCTCGGCATCGAGAACTTCTACGAGGCGGCCCACACCCCGCTCATCGGGCACCTGAACAACGCGCTCAAGGCCAAGGAGCACTTCAAGAACGACAAGGACTACGTCGTCATCGACGGCGAGGTCCTCATCGTCGACGAGCACACCGGCCGCCTCCTCCCGGGCCGCCGCTACAACGAGGGCCTGCACCAGGCCATCGAGGCCAAGGAAGGGGTGGACATCATGGCCGAGAACCAGACGCTCGCCACGATCACCCTGCAGAACTTCTTCCGCCTCTACTCCAAGCTCGGCGGCATGACCGGCACCGCCATGACCGAGGCCGCCGAGTTCCACCAGATCTACAAGCTGCACGTCGTGCCCATCCCCACCAACCGGCCGATGGTCCGGCGCGACGAACCCGACCTGATCTACCGCACCGAGCGCGCCAAGCTCGATGCGGTCGTCGAGGACATCGCCGTGAAGCACGCCGCCGGCCAGCCCGTCCTCGTCGGCACCACCTCCGTCGAGAAGTCCGAGCTCCTGTCCGAGCAGCTCAGCAGGCACGGCATCCGGCACGAGGTCCTCAACGCCAAGAACCACCGCGGCGAGGCCCAGATCGTCGCGCAGGCCGGCCGCAAGGGCGCCGTCACCGTCGCCACGAACATGGCGGGCCGCGGCACCGACATCATGCTCGGCGGCAACCCGGAGGCCATGACCGCCGCTGCGCTCGGCGAACGCGGCGTCGAGGACGACGACCCCGACCGGCGTCGCGCCGTCGAGGAGAGCGTCGCCGCCTCCGCCGCCGCCGAGCACGCCGAGGTGACCGAGCTCGGCGGGCTCTACGTCCTCGGCACCGAACGGCACGAGTCCCGGCGCATCGACAACCAGCTGCGCGGCCGCTCGGGACGCCAGGGCGACCCCGGGGAGTCCCGCTTCTACCTGTCCCTGGAGGACGACCTGATGCGCCTGTTCCGCGCCCAGCTCGTCGACCGGGTCATGGCGATGGCTGACGTCCCCGCATCCGTGCCCATCGAGACCAAGATGGTCACCCGCGCCATCGCCTCCGCCCAGTCCCAGGTCGAGCAGCAGCACTTCGAGTCCCGTAAGGACGTCCTCAAGTTCGACGAGGTCCTCAACCGGCAGCGCACCCTCGTCTACCGCGAGCGGCGCCGCGTCCTCGAGGGCGAGGACCTGCGCGCACAGATCCTCCTCTTCATGGACGACACCATCGAGGCGTACATCACCCACGAGACCGCCGAGGGTTACCCGGAGGAGTGGGACCTCGACGTGCTCTGGGCCGCCTTCCACGAGCTCTACCCGTGCGGCGTCACCCCCGACGAGCTCGACGACCGGGCGGGCGGGCGTGCCGGTCTGACCGCGGGTCTTCTCGTCGAAGCCGTCACCGACGACATCCACGCGCGCTTCGAGGAGCGCGAGAGCGAGCTCGGCGCCGACGCCCTGCGCGATCTGGAACGTGTCGTGGTCCTCGCCGTCCTCGACCGCAAGTGGCGCGAACACCTCTACGAGATGGACTACCTCCGCGAAGGCATCGGCCTGCGCTACACGCTGGGCCGCGAGCCGATCTTCGAGTACGAACGCGAGGGGTTCGACCTGTTCACGGCCATGATGGACGCCATCAAGGAGGAGTCCGTCGGCTACGTCTTCAACCTCGACACCACCGCCGACGCACCCCCCTCCGAGGCCCTCGACGCTGCCCGGCGCCCCGACCGTCTCCACTACAGCGCGCCCACCCTGGACACCGCCGGGGGCCTGCAGGAAGGCGACCTCGATGCCGCCCCCGCCGAGGTCGCACCGGGCGACGCGGAGCCGCCCGCAGGCTCCCCGCGGCCGCCCGACCCTCCGAAGGGCCGCCGCCGGCCCGGGCCATGACGAACCGCCGGGGGACGCGCTGTCCAGGAGGACCGGAGGCCACGCCACAATGGGGGGTATGAGCGACAGCGCATCCCCCCTCGCGGACCCGCACCTCGTCTTCGACCCCGCCGGCTCGGACGGCCCGCGGGACGTCGTCATCCTCGGCTCCACGGGCTCGATCGGCACCCAGGCCATCGACCTGGTGCTGCGCAACCCCGACCGGTTCACGGTCACGGCGCTGTCCGCCGCGGGCGGCCGGGTCGGCCTGCTCGCCGAACAGGCCAGGCGACTGCGCGTACGTACCGTCGCGGTCGCCCGCGAGGACGTCGTGCCCGCCCTGCGCGAGGCACTGAGGGCGCAGTACGCCGCCGACGAGCCGCTCCCCGAGATCCTGGCGGGCCCCGACGCGGCCACCCAGGTCGCCGCCTCCCCCTGCCACACGGTGCTCAACGGCATCACCGGATCCATCGGCCTCGCCCCGACACTCGCCGCCCTGGAGGCCGGACGCACCCTCGCCCTGGCCAACAAGGAGTCGCTCATCGTCGGCGGGCCCCTGGTCAAGGCACTCGCGAAGCCGGGCCAGATCATCCCGGTCGACTCCGAGCACGCCGCGCTCTTCCAGGGCCTCGCGGCCGGCAAGCGCGCGGACGTCCGCAAGCTCGTCGTCACCGCGTCCGGCGGCCCCTTCCGGGGACGGACCAAGGCGGACCTCGCACACGTCACGCCCGAGGACGCGCTCGCGCACCCGACCTGGGCGATGGGCCCGGTCATCACCGTCAACTCGGCGACTCTCGTCAACAAGGGCCTGGAGGTGATCGAGGCGCACCTCCTTTACGACATCCCGTTCGAGCGGATCGAGGTGGTCGTGCACCCGCAGTCGTACGTGCACTCCATGGTCGAGTTCACGGACGGCTCCACCCTCGCCCAGGCCACGCCGCCCGACATGCGCGGACCCATCGCCATCGGCCTCGGGTGGCCCGAGCGGATCCCCGACGCGGCGCCCGCGTTCGACTGGGCGAAGGCGTCGAGCTGGGAGTTCTTCCCTCTCGATACCGAGGCCTTCCCCTCGGTCGGGCTCGCCCGGCACGTCGGCGAACTCGCGGGCACGGCCCCGGCAGTGTTCAATGCCGCAAACGAGGAGTGCGTGGACGCGTTCCTGAACGGCGCGCTGCCGTTCAACGGCATCATGGACACCGTCACGAAGGTCGTCGAGGAACACGGCGTACCTTCGACCACGACGTCGGGAACTTCCCTGACCGTCGCGGACGTCCTCGAAGCGGAGACCTGGGCACGCGCCCGGGCCCGCGAACTGACGGCACAGGCGACATCGACCGCGGAGGCTCGTGCATGACGACCCTGATGATGATCCTCGGCATAGTCGTCTTCGCGATCGGACTCCTCGTCTCGATCGCCTGGCACGAGCTGGGGCATCTGTCGACCGCGAAGCTCTTCAAGATCCGCGTGCCGCAGTACATGGTCGGCTTCGGCCCGACCATCTGGTCGCGCAAGAAGGGCGACACGGAGTACGGCGTCAAGGCGGTCCCGCTGGGCGGCTACATCCGCATGATCGGCATGTTCCCGCCCGGCCCGGACGGGAAGATCCAGTCCCGCTCCACCTCGCCGTTCCGCAGCATGGTCGAGGACGCGCGGGCGGCGGCCTTCGAGGAGCTCCAGCCGGGCGACGAGACGCGGCTCTTCTACACGCGCAAGCCGTGGAAGAGGGTCATCGTGATGTTCGCGGGCCCCTTCATGAACCTGATCCTCGCGGTCGGCCTCTTCTTCACCGTCCTGATGGGCTTCGGCATCACGCAGCAGACCACCACGGTCAGCTCGGTCCAGCAGTGCGTGGTCAAGCAGAGCGAGAACCGCGACACGTGCAAGAAGTCCGACCCCGCGTCCCCGGCCGCCGCGGCCGGACTGCGGGCCAAGGACAAGATCGTCTCGTTCAACGGTGTGAAGACCGACCAGTGGAACACCCTGTCCGACGAGATCCGCGCCAACCCCGGCAGGACCGTCGACATCGTCGTCCGGCGCGACGGCCAGGAGAAGGTCCTGCACGCCAAGATCGCCACCAACCAGGTGGCGAAGAAGGACAGCAGCGGCCAGATCGTCCAGGGCGAGTACATCAACGCCGGATTCCTCGGCTTCAGCGCCTCGACCGGTGTCGTGCGCCAGGACTTCGGCGACTCCGTGACATGGATGGGCGACCGGGTCGGCGACGCCGTCAACTCGCTCGCCGCCCTGCCCGGCAAGATCCCGGCCCTGTGGGACGCGGCCTTCGGCGACGGCCCGCGTGAGCCGGACTCGCCGATGGGCGTGGTCGGCGCCGCCCGCGTCGGCGGGGAGATCTTCAACCTGGACATCCCGGCGACCCAGCAGCTCGGCATGGCCCTGATGCTGGTCGCGGGCTTCAACCTGTCGCTGTTCCTCTTCAACATGCTGCCGCTGCTCCCCCTGGACGGCGGGCACATCGCCGGCGCCCTGTGGGAGTCCCTGCGACGGAACCTGGCGAAGGTCTTCAAGCGGCCCGACCCCGGCCCGTTCGATGTGGCGAAGCTGATGCCCGTCGCCTACGTCGTGGCCGGAATCTTCGTCTGCTTCACCGTCCTGGTACTGATCGCGGACGTCGTCAACCCGGTCAAAATCACGTAGTTACCGACTGTTCATGGTGGCTGGGCATGCTCTGTGCCCAGCCACCTGCCTTTGGGTGGACTTCCGGACGTGATGTGCTCGCTGCCAGGCCGGTGCCGTAATCTCGAAGCCTGGAGCCCGCTCACCACGGACCCCGATCCGTGTCTCCTTCTCGGGTCTCGATTCCACACCTTGGGGTTGCACAGCAGATGACTGCGATTTCTCTCGGCATGCCGTCCGTTCCGACCAAGCTCGCCGAGCGCCGCAAGAGCCGGCAGATCCAGGTCGGCACCGTGGCGGTCGGCGGAGACGCACCGGTGTCGGTGCAGTCCATGACGACGACCCGTACGTCCGACATCGGCGCCACGCTCCAGCAGATCGCCGAGCTCACCGCGTCCGGCTGCCAGATCGTCCGTGTGGCCTGCCCCACGCAGGACGACGCCGACGCGCTGCCCGTCATCGCGAAGAAGTCGCAGATCCCCGTGATCGCGGACATCCACTTCCAGCCGAAGTACGTCTTCGCCGCCATCGAGGCGGGCTGTGCGGCGGTCCGGGTGAACCCGGGCAACATCAAGCAGTTCGACGACAAGGTCAAGGAGATCGCGCAGGCGGCCAAGGACCACGGCACCCCGATCCGCATCGGCGTGAACGCGGGCTCGCTCGACGCCCGGCTCCTGAAGAAGTACGGCAAGGCCACCCCCGAGGCGCTCGTCGAGTCCGCCCTGTGGGAGGCGTCCCTCTTCGAGGAGCACGGCTTCCGCGACATCAAGATCTCGGTCAAGCACAACGACCCGGTCGTGATGGTGAACGCCTACCGCCAGCTCGCCGCCGCCTGTGACTACCCGCTGCACCTCGGCGTCACCGAGGCGGGCCCGGCCTTCCAGGGCACCATCAAGTCCGCCGTCGCGTTCGGCGCGCTGCTCTCCGAGGGCATCGGCGACACCATCCGCGTCTCCCTGTCGGCCCCGCCGGTCGAGGAGATCAAGGTGGGCAACCAGATCCTGGAGTCGCTCAACCTCAAGCCGCGCCGCCTGGAGATCGTCTCCTGCCCGTCCTGCGGACGCGCCCAGGTCGACGTCTACAAGCTCGCCGAAGAGGTCACCGCGGGCCTCGACGGCATGGAGGTTCCGCTGCGCGTCGCCGTCATGGGCTGCGTCGTGAACGGACCGGGCGAGGCCCGCGAGGCCGACCTCGGCGTCGCCTCCGGCAACGGCAAGGGCCAGATCTTCGTGAAGGGCGAGGTCATCAAGACCGTCCCCGAGTCGAAGATCGTCGAGACCCTCATCGAAGAGGCGTTGAAGATCGCCGAGCAGATGGAACGGGACGGCGTCATGAGCGGTGAGCCCGAGGTCTCCGTCAGCTGACGCACGACGTGACGCAAGGGACCCGGGTGCCCCCTTTGGAGGTGGCGCCCGGGTCCCTTGCGTGCGGTGTGCTGCTCAGTTTCTCCGGCTAAAGTACGGAGATCAGCAGACCGTGTGACTCCGCTCCGAGGGGCTTCTCGCCGTGACGCGACGGTCAAGCCCTGACCGATGCTCGCGAGCGAGCACACGGCGACGCTAGCAGGGTGTTCGACGGGTTGTCGTTGCCCGCAAGGAGTGATGGAGCCGTCCCGTTGTTGACTCAGACCACCACCCGGGTCCTCGAACCGAGTGACCTCGACGCCGCGCTCGCCGTGCTGGACCGCGAGCCGGTTGCCAATGCCTTCGTGGCGTCCCGCGTCCAGGTGGCGGGCCTCGACCCGTGGCGTCTTGGCGGCGAGATGTGGGGCTGGTACGAGGACGGGATGCTCGAGTCCCTGTGCTACGCGGGCGCGAACCTGGTCCCGATCTGCGCCACCCCGAGGGCCGTGCGCGGGTTCGCCGACCGGGCGCGCAGGGCCGGGCGCCGCTGCTCCTCCATCGTCGGCCCCGCCGAGCCCACCGCCCAGCTGTGGCGCCTGCTCGAACCGAACTGGGGCCCGGCCAGAGACGTGCGCCCCCAGCAGCCCCTCATGGTCACCGACCGGCTCCCCGACGACATCGCCCCGGATCCGTACGTCCGCCGCGTCCGGAAGGACGAGATGGAGACGATCATGCCGGCGTGCGTGGCGATGTTCACGGAGGAGGTCGGCGTCTCGCCGCTCGCCGGTGACGGGGGCCTGCTGTACCAGGCGAGGGTGGCCGAGCTGGTCGGCTCGGGGCGCTCGTTCGCCCGGCTCGACGAGCACGGCAAGGTGATCTTCAAGGCCGAGATCGGTGCCACGACGACGCGGGCCTGCCAGATCCAGGGCGTGTGGATCGCCCCCGAACACCGTGGCCGCGGCCTCGCCGCCCCGGGCATGGCGGCGGTCCTGCGCTATGCGCTCGCGGATTTCGCGCCGCTGGTCAGCCTGTACGTGAACGACTTCAACACCCCGGCGCGGGCCGCGTACCGCCGGGTCGGATTCGAGGAAGTCGGCGCCTTCATGAGCGTCCTGTTCTGACGCGTCGGCGTGCTCCCTGTGGCACCTGTCTCACATTTCTGGCGCCATTTGACATTAGCGCTCCTTATGGAAGATAAAGAAGCTCCTTTGGTTCAAGCTTCACCCAGTGTGAGCAACCTCCGTGTGCACACCGGCGTGGATGCTGATGAGTTTCTACGCGAATGAGTGCCGCCATGCCCGACCGTGCCAGTGATCCCTCCCGAGCCTGGGAGGAGTGGCGTGCCGAGCGGCACCGCTCCGTCACCGGTCCCACCGGGAACCTCGCCCTCGCCGAGACCCGCTGGCTGCCCGCGGGCGAGCGCCCCGACCTCACGGCGGCCCGCGCCGGCCAGCGCGGCAGCGTGACCGTCACCACCGTCGAGCGCACCGACATGGTGACCGGCGAGCCCGAGTACGCGCTGCGGTTCTGGGACGCCGAGTCCCCCGCGATCCGGAACTTCGAGCGCACCGACGCGTTCCCGTTCGACCCGGCCTGGGTCCTGGACGCCACGTACACCCCCGTCGAGGACGGCCGCCGCGTCGCCTTCGAGCACATCCGGGACAACGGCGGCACCCGCGACCTCGCCGTCCCCGGCGACATCGCGCTCACCGTCGACGGCACCGACTACACACTCAGCGCCTTCGACGACGACGGCACGCTGCTGCTCGTCTTCGGCGACCCGACCAACGGGGCGGCCACCTACGGCGCGGGCCGGTTCCTCTTCGTCGAGCACACGGGAGAGGGGCGGGTGCGGCTCGACTTCAACCGCGCGTTCGTCCCGCCGTGCGGCTTCTCCGATCAGTACAACTGTCCGATGCCGCCGCGGCAGAACCGCTTCCAGCTGCCCGTGGAAGCGGGCGAGAAGCTCCCCGTCTTCCGCGACGGCTTCGCCGACCAGCACTGATCCCCGCGCTCCCCCTCCCTGCGCTCCCCCTCCCCGCGCCCCGCACGAAGGCAGCATCCATGAACCTCCCCAAGAAGCCCCTGTCCGCCGGTGTGCTCACCGTCGCCCTCGCCGTGACCCTCGCCGCGTGCGGCGGCTCCGGCGACAACAGCAGCAGCGGCGGCAGTGGCTCGTACGACAAGAACGCCACGGTCAACATCGGCTCCCTGTACGAGCCGCAGAACCTGGACAACACCGGGGGCGGCGGCCAGGGCGTCACCGAGGCGCTCAACGGCAATGTCTACGAGGGCCTGTTCAAGCTCACCGACGACGGCAAGGTCGAGAACCTCCTCGCCAAGGACTACAAGGTCTCCGGCGACGGGCTCACCTACACCTTCACCCTGCGCGACGGCGTGAAGTTCCACAGTGGCAAGGCGCTGACCAGCAAGGACGTCAAGTACAGCCTGGAGAAGGTGATCGCGCCGGACTCGCAGTCCGCGCGCAAGAGCAACCTCGAGGTCATCAAGGCGGTCGACACCCCCGACGCGAAGACCGTGAAGGTCACGCTGAAGCAGAAGTCGATCTCCTTCGTCTACAACCTCTCCTACGTCTGGATCATCAACGACCAGGCGAAGAACCTGAAGACGACCGAGGACGGCACGGGCCCGTACAAGCTGGGCAAGTGGACGCGCGGCTCCGCGCTCAGCCTCGACCGCTTCCCCGGCTACTGGGGCACCGCCGCCACGAACAAGCAGGCCGTCTTCCACTACTACAAGGACGCGACCGCGCTGAACAACGCGCTTCTGACGAACGCCGTGGACGTCGTCACCAGCGAGCAGTCGCCCGATGCCCTCGACCAGTTCAAGTCCAACCAGAGCTACAAGGTCAACGACGGCAACTCGACGACCAAGCTCCTGCTCGCCTTCAACGACAAGGCCAAGCCCTTCACGGACGTCAAGGTCCGCAAGGCCGTCTCGTCCGCGATCGACGACAAGAAGCTCCTCGAGTCCGTCTGGGGCGGATACGGCAAGGAGATCGGGTCGATGGTGCCGCCCACCGACCCCTGGTACGAGGACCTGACCAAGGTCAACGCGTACGACCCGACCGAGGCCAGGAAGCTGCTCAAGGAAGCCGGTTACGCGAAGGGCTTCAGCTTCACGCTGGACACCCCGAACTACGACCCGCACCCGACGGCCGCCACCTTCATCAAGTCGCAGCTCGCCAAGGTCGGCATCACCGTCAAGATCAACACGATCACGCCCGACGAGTGGTACACGAAGGTCTACAAGAACCACGACTTCTCGGCCACGCTCCAGGAGCACGTGAACGACCGTGACGTCGTCTGGTACGGCAACCCCGACTTCTACTGGGGCTACGACAACAAGCAGGTCGTCAAGTGGGTCGAGGACGCCGAGAAGGCGTCGTCGACCCGGCAGCAGACCGACATCCTCAAGAAGGTCAACCGCAAGACCGCCGAGGACGCCGCCAGCGACTGGCTGTACCTGTACCCGCAGATCGTCGTCGCCAACAGCAAGCTGTCCGGCTACCCGCTCAACGGTCTGAACTCGCAGTTCTTCGCGTACGACATAAAGAAGGGCTGATGACCGGCTATCTCCTGCGCCGCCTCGCCTTCCTCGTCGTCTCCCTGGTCCTCGCGAGCATCGTCCTGTTCGTGCTCCTGAGGATGCTGCCCGGCGACCCGGCGAACGCCCTCACCTCCGTGGGCGCCTCACCGGAGCAGATCGCGGCGGCACGGCACTCCATCGGATCCGACCGACCGCTGCCCGAGCAGTTCACCCACTGGATCGGGCAGCTCGCGACCGGCGACCTCGGCACGTCCTTCGTCAGCTCGCTGCCGGTCGGACCCGAGGTCGTCCAGCGCCTGAGCGTGACCGTGCCGCTGACCCTGTCCGCGTTCGTGCTCGCCGTGCTGATCGCGGTCCCGGCCGGCTTCGTCGCCGCCTACAAGCGCCGGACCTGGTACGGCGCACTGCTCAGCGGGGTGTCCCAACTGGGCATCGCCGTACCGGTGTTCTGGCTCGGCATGATCCTCATCGTCGTGTTCGCGCTGAACGCGGGCTGGCTGCCGTCCGGCGGCTTCCCGCAGGACGGCTGGTCCGACCCCGCACAGGCGATCCGCTCACTCGTCCTGCCCGTCGTCACCATCGCCCTGGTCATGTCGGCGTCCCTGATCCGCTACGTCAGATCGGCGACGCTCGACGTCCTCGACAGCGACTTCCTGTGCACCTCGCGCGCCCTCGGCTCGTCCTTCGGACAGGCCATGTGGCGCCACGGACTGCGCAACGCCTCCGTGCCGGTCATCTCGATCCTCGGCATCGAACTGGCGTCGACCCTGCTCGGTGCGGTCGTCGTCGAGTCCGTGTTCGCGCTGCCGGGGCTCGGCTCCCTGCTCGCCACCGGCATCGCCCAGCACGACTACCCCGTCATCCAGGGCGTCCTGTTCGTCTCCACCCTCGCCGTGCTGCTCATCGGCTTCGCCGCCGACCTCGTGCAGCGGATCATCGACCCACGGCTGCGCGACCGGCTCTCGGGAGGCGCCCGATGAAGCGTTCCGCAACCCTGTGGACGGGGTGCGTCCTCGCCGGACTCATCGCGCTCATCGCCCTCGTCTCCCTCTTCTGGCTGCCGTACGACCCCTCGGACACCTCCGGAGGACGGCTCGCCGGGCCGGGCGACGGACACCTGATCGGCACCGACAAGCTCGGCCGCGACCTGCTGACGCAGCTCATGACCGGGTCCAGGATCGCGATCGCGGCCGGTCTCGGGTCCGTCCTGATCGCGGCCGTCGTCGGCATCACGCTCGGCCTCGTTGCGGCGTTCGCGCAGGGCTGGTTCGACGACACCGTCTCGGCCCTGCTCGACATCCTCATCGCGTTCCCGACACTGCTGCTCGCCATGCTGATCGTCTCCGCCCGCTCGGCGACCCTCACCTCGGCGATCATCGCGATCGGCCTCGCCCAGAGCGCGATCGTCGCGCGCCTCACCCGGATCCTGGCCAAACGCGTCCTCGCGCAGGACTACATCACCGCCTCACGCACCTCCGGCACGTCCTGGCCGCGGATCGTCGGAGAGCACGTGCTGCCCAACATCTGGCCGACGCTCTCGGTCAACCTGGCGCTCCAGTTCGGACTCGCCGTCCTCGCCGAGGCGAGCCTGTCCTACCTCGGCCTCGGTGCCCCGCCGCCCAACGCCTCGTGGGGGCGCATGCTCCAGGAGGCCCAGGCGACGTTCACGACCGCGCCGGCGGGCGCCCTCGCGCCCGGCATCCTCCTCGTCCTGCTCGTCATCGGCGTCAACCTCGTCGCCGACGGCCTGCGCGACACCTTCGACCCGGCCCGGCGCAGGAGGACAGCGGCATGAGCCTGCTCGACGTACGCGACCTCACCATCCGCACCGGCGACGGCCGCGACCTCGTCTCCGGCCTCGGCTTCTCCGTCGACCGGGGCGAACGGCTCGGCCTCATCGGCGAGTCCGGGTCAGGCAAGTCACTCACCACCCTCGCCGTGCTCGGCCTGCTCCCCGACGGGATGACCGCCACGGGCAGCGTCGAACTCGACGGCACCCAGATCGTCGGCGCGAGCGAGAAACGGCTCGTCGGCGTACGCGGCCGCGCCGCCGCGATCGTCTTCCAGGAGCCGCTGACCGCGCTCGACCCGCTCATGCGCGTGGGCAGGCAGCTCGCCGAACCACTGCGCCGCCGCCGCGGCCTCAAGGGCGACGCGCTCCGCAAGGCCGTCGCCGAGGCCCTCGAACAGGTCAGGCTGCCCGAACCCGGGCGCATCGCCCGCGCGTTCCCGCACGAGATATCCGGCGGCCAGCGCCAGCGCGTGGCCCTCGCGATGGCGCTCGCCTGCGACCCCGCTCTGCTCATCGCCGACGAGCCGACCACCGCGCTCGACGTCACCGTGCAGTCCGAGATGCTCGTCCTGCTCGACACCCTCGTCGGCGAGCGCGGTATGGCCGTGCTCTTCGTCAGCCACGACCTGGCCGTCGTCTCGCGGGTCACCGACCGCGTCCTCGTGATGAAGGACGGGCGCGCCGTCGAGGACGGGACGGTACGCGACCTGGTGCGCGCGCCCCGGCAGGCGTACACGAAGGCGCTCGTCGACAGCGCGCGGAAACTCGAATCCGCCCTCGACCTGGGAGAGCCCCGATGACCGCCGTACTGGAACTCGACTCGGTCGGACACACCTACCGGGGGAGCGCGGCGCCCGTCGTCGAGGACGTCTCCCTCAAGGTCGACGCGGGCCACAGCCTCGCGCTCGTCGGCGAGTCGGGGGCCGGCAAGACGACCCTGCTCCGGCTGCTGCTCGGCCTCGCGGGCCCCGGCACCGGCACGGTCCGCTTCGACGGGGACCCGCTGCGGCTCGGCGACCGCGAGCAGATGCGGCGCTTCCGGCGCGCCGTGCAGTGCGTCTTCCAGGACCCGTACGCCTCCCTCGACCCGCGCCAGCGCGTCAGCCGCATCGTCGCCGAGCCGCTGCGCTCGCTCGGCGTGGCCACCGGCGCCGCCGCGCACGCGAAGGTCGCCGAGGCCCTCGAACAGGTCGGGCTCCCGGCGGACGCGGCGTCGCGCTACCCCCACGAGTTCTCCGGCGGCCAGCGCCAGCGCATCGCCATCGCCCGGGCCACCGTGTGCGACCCGCGCGTCCTGCTCGCCGACGAACCCGTCAGCGCGCTCGACGTCACCACCCGCGTCAAGGTCGTCGACCTGCTCGGCGAGCTCAAGCGGGAGCGGGGGCTGACCATCGTGATGGTCTCCCACGACCTGTCCGTGGTGGCCGCCCTGTGCGAACGGACCGCCGTACTCGAACGCGGACGCGTCGTCGAGCAGGGCGAGACCCGTGACGTGCTCGGATCGCCCGAACACCGCTACACGCGGAGGCTGCTCGACAGCGTTCCCCGGCTGCCCGTCTGATCAGATGAGGGCCGCCGGACGGCCCTGTAGTCTCCCCGTCATGACCCAGGACGACGTCGTCACCATCGGGCCTCTCGACCTCGCGGAACACGTGGACGAGGCACTGGCCGTGCAGGCGTACGCCTTCGGTCTGAGCGACGACGAGATCGCCGTGCGCCGCCAGATCGTGCTGCGGCACCTCACCTACCCCGGAGCACGCGCCCTCGGCGCCCACACCGAGGGCGGCCGACTCGTCGGCTTCGTCTACGGCATGCCGAACGACCGTGCCCACTGGTGGTCCACCGTGGTGGAGCCCTATCTGCGCTCGCGCTCGCTGGACGGATGGCTCGACGACTCCTTCGTGATCACCGAGCTGCACGTCCACCCCCGCTACCAGAACCGCGGGATCGGCCGGTCCCTCATCACGGCCATCACGGACAGCGCCGACGAGTCCAGGTCCATCCTCTCGGCCATCGACTTCGACAGCCCGGCCCGCGGCCTGTACCACTCGCTCGGCTACGAGGACCTCGCCCGGCAGGTCGTCTTCCCCAGCGCTCCCCGGCCCTACGCGGTCATGGGCGCACCGCTCCCGCTGCGTCGCTGAAGGCAGCCGATTTCCGGGCGCGGGACGGACCCGGCTAACCTCCTGCACATCCCTACCTTTCGCAGCAGGAGTCAAAATCATGGCCCAGGTCCAGCGCATGTCCCGGTTGATGGTCAAGACACTGCGTGACGACCCGGCCGACGCCGAGACGCTCAACCACAAGCTGCTCGTCCGTGCCGGGTACGTGCGCCGCACGGCCGCCGGCATCTGGTCCTGGCTGCCGCTGGGCAAGAAGGTCCTCGAGAACGTCGCCCGCGTGGTCCGCGAGGAGATGGACGACATGGGCGGCCAGGAGGTCCTGCTCCCCGCCCTGCTGCCCAAGGAGCCCTACGAGGCGACGGGACGCTGGGAGGAGTACGGCCCCGAGCTGTTCCGCCTCAAGGACCGCAAGGGCGCGGAGTACCTCCTCGGCCCGACCCACGAGGAGATCTTCACGCAGCTGGTCAAGGACCAGTGCTCGTCCTACAAGGACCTGCCCGTGGTCCTCTACCAGATCCAGGCGAAGTACCGCGACGAGGCCCGCCCGCGCGCCGGCATCCTGCGCGGCCGCGAGTTCCTCATGAAGGACTCGTACTCCTTCGACACCACCGACGAGGGCCTGGCCGAGTCGTACGCCCTGCACCGCGAGGCGTACATCAAGATCTTCGAGCGCCTCGGCCTCGACCACCGCATCGTCTCCGCCGTCTCCGGCGCGATGGGCGGCTCGGCCTCCGAGGAGTTCCTCGCCCCGGCCCCGGCCGGCGAGGACACCTTCGTCGACTGCCCGGCCTGCGACTACGCCGCCAACACCGAGGCCGTCACCTTCGCCGCCCCGGTCCCCGCGAGCGCCGAGCACCCGGCCGTCGAGGAGCTCGACACCCCCGACACCCCGACCATCGAGACCCTCGCCGCCCACCTCGGCGTCCAGGCCTCGGAGACCCTGAAGAACCTCCTGGTCAAGGTCGACGGCGAGATCGTTGCCGTGGGCGTGCCCGGCGACCGCGAGGTGGACCTCGGCAAGCTCGGCGAGCATCTCTCCCCGGCCGTCGTCGAGCTCGTCACGGCCGAGGACTTCGAGGGTCGCGACGACCTCGTACGCGGCTACGTGGGCCCGCAGGGCCTGGAGAAGGTCCGCTACATCGCCGACCCCCGCATCGCGGCCGGCACGGCCTGGATCACGGGCGCCAACAAGCCCGGCAAGCACGCGAAGAACGTCGTCGCGGGCCGCGACTTCGAGGTCGACGACTACCTCGACGTCGTCGTGGTCGAGGCGGGCGACCCCTGCCCCAAGTGCGGCACCGGCCTGCGCCTGGACCGCGCCATCGAGATCGGCCACATCTTCCAGCTCGGCCGCAAGTACGCCGACGCCTTCCAGCTCGACGTCCTCGGCAACCAGGGCAAGCCGGTCCGTGTGACCATGGGCTCGTACGGCATCGGCGTCTCCCGCGCGGTGGCCGCCCTCGCCGAGCAGACCGCGGACGACAAGGGCCTGTGCTGGCCCAAGGAGATCGCCCCGGCCGACGTCCACGTGGTCGCCGCCGGCAAGGCCCTCCAGACGGAGCTGGCGCTCGACGTCTCCCAGAAGCTGGGCGCCGCCGGAGTCCGCGTCCTGGTCGACGACCGCGCCGGTGTCTCGCCGGGCGTGAAGTTCACCGACGCCGAACTGATCGGTGTCCCGCAGATCCTCGTCGCCGGCCGCCGCTCGGCCGAGGGCGTCGTGGAACTGAAGGACCGCAAGACCGGCGAGCGCGAGGAAGTGACGGTCGAAGAGGCCATCGCGCGCCTCACGGCCTGATACGCGAGCACTGAGGGCCGGGACGTGATGTCCCGGCCCTCAGTCGTGTTCCGCGACGAGCCCGTCCGGCCCTCACGCGACAACCGTCAGAGCCAGCCCGCGAACTCCAGCAACAACTCCGCGTCCCGCTCACGCCCCACGCGCAGGGCCCGTACACCGGACTCCACCGCACGGAACAGCGTCCAGCCGCGCAGCCGCTCCTGGTCCACGTCGAGGGACTCCGCGAGCCGCTTCACGCGCCGCCGCGTCGTCGCCGCGCCGGACGGCGACGCGATCAGGTCCTCCACCCGGTCCCTGACGAGCCGCGCGAGATCGAAGGCGCACTCGCCGACGACCGGGTCGGGCCCGACCGCGAGCCACGGCGTCCGCTCCCCGGCCAGCACCTTGCTCTGCCGGAACGTCCCGTGCAGCAGCCGCACCTCCGGCGGAGCCACGAGCAGCTCGTCCCGCGCCGTGAGCGCCGCGTCGACCAGGGGCACGACATCCGGCTCCGCGGCGGCGGTGGCTCGCATCGCCTCGGCCTGACGGCCCGTCCGGTCGGCGACCGTCTCGCAGGAACGCCAGGACGGCGGGTTCACCCACAGCCTGCGCAGCGTGCCGGCCGCCTCCAACAGTGCCTTCGCCTCGGGCAGCGAGCGCACCGACACCTCGGGATGCAGCCGCTCCAGGAGCAGGCCGCCCCCGTCGCCGAGGAGCTGCACCGCCCCGAAGCCGTTCCAGTGGGTGAGAGCCGCGTGCTCGGCCTCCGGGCGGAAGCGCTCCGGCGCCAGTTTGAGGACGGCGGGCGACCCGTCGGCCCGCCGCACCAGGACGACGAGGCTGCTGCGCCCGCCCGGCACGTGCACCCGCTCGACCGTCAACTCAAGCCGCTCCACGGCCTCTTGAAGGATCTCCGGCAGCCTCGCAAGCCACGCGGACGCCCCGTCGTCCCGCACCTCGCCGAGCGCGTTGACCAGCCGCTTCGGCGGTTCGAAAGACATGCGTGAGTAACTCCCTTCCCCGTGACCGTCCCCGTGACCGCGGACCGTACGTGTGACCGTGCCGGCTACGCCTGCGGTGTCGCGGACGCTTCGGGCGCCGCGGACCGCTCGGCGAGACCAGGGAAGGCTACGCTGCCACCCCGCCACCGCACCGCCCGCACCGCCGCCTCGCGCAGCGCGTCCGCCGCCCCCCTGCGCCGTGCGCCCTCGGAGGCCCGCACCAGGTCCGAGTAGACCCCGGCGACGCGGTCCTCGATGTCCGCCGCGAGCCGCGCGGCCGCCGCCGGGTCCGGTACGGGGAAGGGCAGCGCGTAGGCGCCCGCGGACGGCTCGGGGTCGCCGCCGAGGTCACGGACCGTGCGCCGCAGGTCGTCGCGGCGCGCACGGTGGGAGTCGTACGCGGTGCGCGCCTCGGGCCTGCGGGCCTCGCTGATCCGGCCGCCGACGACGCCGTAGCCGTACACGGCCGCGTGCTCGGCGGCCAGTGCGGCCTGGACCGCGGTGAGGAGTTGCTTGTCGCTGTCGTCCTTGTCGCGCATGTCGGCCATGTCAGTCCTTCGTCAGCAGATACGCGTGGCCGGCGCCCGCGGCGGCCACCGAGGCCAGCAGGCGCGCCAGTTCGGCGGGGGCCTCGACCAGGGCGGCCGCACGGCGGTCGGCGAGATCCCGCTCGGCCTTCGCCAGTGCGCTCACCGTGTCCTTCTCGGAGGCCGGTGAGGCGGACGGCGAGGGAGAGGCCGGTGCGGCCGGGCGAGCCGGCGCACCGAAGGACTTCGCGTGCCGGGCCACCTCGTCGCGCAACGGGCCGAGCCGTGCGGCCAGGGCCGGATGGGCCCCGAGCGCGGCCTCGTAACGGTCGAGCAGGTCGCCGCTGTCGCGGGCGGCGCGCGCCTTGATCCGCTGTGTGGCGGAGGCGCTGCGGGCGCCCCTGGCACCGTCCGACGCGGGGTCCTCGGCGTCGGAACAGCCCGTCAGGAGCGCGGCCCCGGTCACCGAGGCCAGCAGGCTCCTTCTACGCGGCCCCGCGGGGGCCCCAGTGGTCAACGGCACGGCAGACGTCCTCGGCAGGAAGGATGGCAGGAAGGATTCAGCAGGAGCGGCGGGCGGCAGGCCCGGTGATCACCGTACCTTCGGCCCCTGCCTGGTGGACGGCAACACCCCCCTGGACCGGATACCCTTTGACCTGACGCACGACGAGACCACAACAGCACACGCGGCCGAGGAGTCACCCGGATGAGCACCACCCAGAGCGAGAGGCTGCGGTCACTACTGGAACCGCTCGTGAGCTCCCAGGGCCTCGATCTCGAAGAGATCGAAGTGGCATCGGTCGGACGTAAGCGAGTGCTGCGAGTCGTCGTCGACTCCGATTCCGGAGCCGATCTGGACCAGGTCGCCGATGTGAGCCGTGCGCTCTCGGCGAAGCTGGACGAGACGGACGCCATGGGTGAGGGCGAGTACGACCTCGAGGTCGGCACCCCGGGCGCCGAGCGGCCGCTGACCGAGCACCGGCACTACCTGCGTGCGGTCGACCGCCTGGTGAAGTTCCAGCTGGCCGACGACGCCGACACCGAGCTCGTCGCGCGGATCCTGAAGGTCGACGACGAGGGCCTGGACCTCGAGGTGCCCGGCGTGAAGGGGCGCAAGCCCACCGCCCGCAGGCTCACCTTCGACGACATCGCCAAGGCGCGTGTCCAGGTCGAGTTCAACCGTAAGAACAAGAACGAAGAGAATGCAGAGGAGGCGTAGCCGTGGACATCGACATGAGTGCCCTGCGGGGTCTGGTGCGAGAGAAGGAGATCTCCTTCGACCTGCTGGTCGAAGCGATCGAGTCGGCCCTCCTCATCGCCTACCACCGCACCGAGGGAAGCCGTCGCCACGCGCGCGTGCGCCTCGACCGTGAGAGCGGACATGTGACGGTGTGGGCGAAGGAGGACCCGGCGGACCTCGAAGAGGGCCAGGAGGCCCGGGAGTTCGACGACACCCCGTCCGACTTCGGCCGTATCGCCGCGACGACCGCGAAGCAGGTCATCCTGCAGCGGCTGCGCGACGCCGAGGACGACGCGACGCTCGGCGAGTACGCCGGCCGCGAGGGCGACATCGTGACGGGCGTGGTCCAGCAGGGCCGCGACCCGAAGAACGTGCTCGTCGACATCGGCAAGCTCGAGGCCATCCTGCCGGTGCAGGAGCAGGTCCCGGGCGAGGAGTACCAGCACGGCATGCGCCTTCGCTCGTACGTGGTGCGCGTGGCGAAGGGTGTGCGCGGTCCTTCCGTGACCCTGTCGCGCACGCACCCGAACCTGGTGAAGAAGCTGTTCGCGCTCGAGGTCCCCGAGATCGCCGACGGTTCCGTGGAGATCTCAGCAATCGCGCGCGAGGCCGGGCACCGCACGAAGATCGCGGTCCGCTCGACCCGCTCCGGACTGAACGCCAAGGGCGCCTGCATCGGCCCGATGGGCGGCCGTGTGCGCAATGTCATGGCCGAGCTCAACGGCGAGAAGATCGACATCGTCGACTGGTCCGACGACCCGGCCGACATGGTGGCCAACGCCCTGTCCCCGGCGCGCGTGTCCAAGGTCGAGGTCGTGGACATGGCTGCCCGCTCGGCACGGGTGATCGTGCCGGACTACCAGCTGTCGCTCGCCATCGGCAAGGAGGGCCAGAACGCCCGCCTCGCCGCGCGGCTCACGGGCTGGCGGATCGACATCCGTCCGGACACCGAGCAGCAGCCGGCGGAGTAGCCACCACAAAGATCACGACAACAACCGTTCGATTTTTGCCCCAAAGGGGTGAGGTCGGTGCGGGGAGGTAGACTTAAGCGTGTCTGGCCGGACGCATGCCGGTGCATGCCCAGAGCGCACGTGTGTGGGATGCCGGGAGCGAACGGCCAAGAGCGATCTGCTGCGCATCGTGGTGATCGAGGGTGAATGTGTCCCCGATCAGCGCGGTACGCTGCCCGGCCGGGGTGCGTACGTGCATCCCGCCCTGGTCTGTCTCGACCTGGCGGTCCGCCGCCGGGCGTTCCAGAGGGCGTTCAAAGCCCCTGGACCGTTCGATACGGAGGCACTGCGCCACCGCGTCGAGCAGGTAACACCGTAGAACGTGCCGTACGGGACCCCGTGCGGTCCTGGTACCCCCGCGAGTTGGAAGTAGGTCGAGATTGCGATGAGCACTCGATGAGCACGCGATGAGTACGCCCATGAAGTAGCGACGGTCCGGCGTAACCCGGACCTAAAAGGAGCGAAGTGGCTAAGGTCCGGGTATACGAACTCGCCAAGGAGTTCGGGGTGGAGAGCAAGGTCGTCATGGCCAAGCTCCAAGAACTCGGTGAATTTGTCCGTTCGGCGTCCTCGACGATCGAGGCGCCTGTAGTACGCAAGCTGACTGACGCCCTCCAGCAGGGCAGTGGCGGCGGCAAGCCCGCCGCCCGCAAGGCCGCGCCCGCGAAGCCCTCGCCGGCCCGTCCGACCCCGTCTCCGGCGCAGGCCGCAAAGCCTGCTGCTCCGCGCCCGCCGGCTCCCAAGCCTGCCGCCGCGGAGAAGCCCGCTGCCGCCGCCCCGGTGACCCCGGCCGCCGGTCAGCGTCCGACGCCCGGCCCGAAGCCGGCTCCGCGTCCCGCGGCTCCGGCCCCGGCCGCGCCCGAGTTCACGGCGCCGCCCGCGGCTCCGGCCGCTCCCGCTGCCCAGGCCCCCGCGGCCTCCCCGGCAGCCGGTGCGCGTCCGGGTGCCCGTCCCGGTGCCCCCAAGCCCGGTGGCGCCCGTCCGGCCGGTCCCGGCCAGGGTGCTCAGGGTCAGGGTCGTGGCGACCGCGGTGACCGTGGTGACCGCGGCGACCGTCAGGGTGCCCCGCGCCCCGGCGGCCAGGGTCAGGGCCAGCGTCCCGGCGGTCGTCCCGCCGGCCCGCGTCCCGGTAACAACCCGTTCACCTCTGGTGGCTCCACCGGCATGGCGCGCCCCCAGGCGCCCCGTCCCGGCGGTGCCCCGCGTCCCGGCGGCGGCCAGGGTGGCCCCGGCGGCCCGCGCCCGCAGGGTGGCCCCGGTGGCGCCCCGCGTCCGCAGGGTCAGGGCGGCGCCCGTCCGACTCCGGGCGGCATGCCCCGTCCGCAGGCCGGCGCTCCGCGTCCGGGTGGTGCCCCCGGTGGTAACCGTCCGAACCCGGGCATGATGCCGCAGCGTCCCGCTGCCGGCAGCCCGCGTCCCGGTGGTGGTCCCGGCGGTGGCCGTGGTCCCGGCGGCGGCGGTCGCCCGGGTGGCGGCGGCGGTCGTCCCGGTGGCGGTGGCGGCTTCGCCGGCCGTCCGGCCGGTCCCGGTGGCGGCGGTGGCGGTTTCGCCGGTCGTCCCGGTGGCGGCGGTGGCGGCTTCGCCGGTCGTCCCGGTGGCGGTGGCGGCTTCGCCGGTCGTCCCGGTGGCGGTCGTCCCGGTGGTCCCGGTGCCCGTGGTGGCACGCAGGGTGCGTTCGGCCGTCCCGGCGGGCCCGCCCGTCGTGGCCGTAAGTCGAAGCGGCAGAGGCGCCAGGAGTACGAGGCCATGCAGGCCCCGTCGGTCGGCGGCGTCATGCTGCCTCGCGGCAACGGACAGTCCGTCCGTCTGTCGCGCGGTGCCTCCCTCACCGACTTCGCGGAGAAGATCAACGCCAACCCGGCGTCGCTCGTCGCCGTGATGATGAACCTCGGCGAGATGGTCACTGCCACGCAGTCCGTCTCCGACGAGACGCTGAAGCTCCTCGCGGATGAGATGAACTACATCCTCGAGATCGTCAGCCCCGAGGAGGAGGACCGCGAGCTGCTCGAGTCCTTCGACATCGAGTTCGGCGAGGACGAGGGTGGCGAGGAGTTCCTCGTCGCGCGTCCGCCGGTCGTGACTGTCATGGGTCACGTCGACCACGGTAAGACCCGACTGCTCGACACCATCCGCAAGACGAATGTCGTCGCGGGCGAGGCCGGCGGTATCACGCAGCACATCGGTGCGTACCAGGTCTCCACCGAGGTCAACGAGGAAGAGCGCCGCATCACCTTCATCGACACCCCGGGTCACGAGGCGTTCACCGCCATGCGTGCCCGTGGTGCGAAGTCGACGGACATCGCGATCCTCGTGGTCGCGGCCAACGACGGCGTCATGCCGCAGACGATCGAGGCGCTCAACCACGCGAAGGCGGCCGGCGTGCCGATCGTCGTCGCGGTCAACAAGATCGACGTCGAGGGTGCCGACCCGACCAAGGTGCGCGGTCAGCTCACCGAGTTCGGTCTGGTGGCCGAGGAGTACGGCGGCGACACGATGTTCGTCGACATCTCCGCCAAGCAGGGTCTGAACATCGACTCCCTGCTCGAGGCCGTGGTCCTGACCGCGGACGCCTCGCTCGACCTGCGGGCCAACCCGGAGCAGGACGCGCAGGGTATTGCGATCGAGTCCCACCTCGACCGTGGCCGCGGTGCCGTTTCGACCGTCCTGGTCCAGCGCGGCACGCTGCGCATCGGTGACACGATGGTCGTCGGCGACGCGTACGGCCGTGTCCGCGCGATGCTCGACGACAACGGCAACAACGTCGAGGAAGCGGGTCCCTCGACCCCCGTCCTCGTGCTCGGTCTCACCAACGTCCCGGGTGCCGGCGACAACTTCCTGGTGGTCGACGAGGACCGTACGGCCCGTCAGATCGCCGAGAAGCGTGCCGCTCGCGAGCGCAACGCCAACTTCGCGCGGCGTGGCGTCCGGTTCTCCCTGGAGAACCTGGACGAGGCCCTCAAGGCCGGTCTGGTGCAGGAACTCAACCTCATCATCAAGGGCGACGCGTCCGGTTCGGTGGAGGCTCTCGAGTCCTCGCTGCTCCAGCTCGACGTCGGCGAAGAGGTCGACATCCGCGTCCTGCACCGCGGCGTGGGTGCCGTCACCGAGTCGGACATCGACCTGGCGACCGGCTCCGACGCGATCGTCATCGGCTTCAACGTCCGCGCTGCGGGCCGCGCGGCCCAGATGGCGGACCGCGAGGGCGTCGACGTCCGCTACTACTCGGTGATCTACCAGGCCATCGAGGAGATCGAGGCGGCCCTCAAGGGCATGCTCAAGCCGGAGTACGAAGAGGTCGAGCTCGGCACGGCGGAGATCCGCGAGATCTTCCGCTCGTCCAAGCTGGGCAACATCGCCGGTGTGCTCGTCCGGTCCGGCGAGGTCAAGCGCAACACCAAGGCGCGCCTGCTGCGCGATGGCAAGGTCATCGCGGAGAACCTCAACATCTCCGGTCTGCGTCGCTTCAAGGACGACGTCACCGAGATCCGCGAAGGCTTCGAGGGCGGTATCAACCTCGGAAACTTCAACGACATCAAGATCGACGACGTCATCGCGACGTACGAGATGCGCGAGAAGCCGCGCGCCTGATCCGCGCACGGTGAAGGTCGGGGCCGGTCGGCGGGACGAAATCCCGTCGATCGGCCCCGGCCGTTGCGTGTACGGTTCTGGTGTCCCTGCCAAGTGGTTGGCGGGGCCACGAACCCGAACCGGCGGGACATCCGGACACACATGTATGTGGGGACTCTGTCCTTTGATCTGCTCCTCGGCGACGTTCACTCGCTGAAGGAGAAACGCTCCGTGATCCGCCCGATAGTCGCCGAACTCCAGCGCAAGTACGCGGTGAGTGCGGCGGAGACCGGGAACCAGGAACTTCACCGCAGGGCCGAGATCGGCCTGGCGATGGTCTCCGGGGACACGGGGCACCTCACCGACGTACTGGACCGGTGCGAGCGTCTGATCGCCGCCCGTCCCGAGGTGGAGCTGCTCTCCGTTCGACGCAGGCTCCACGGCGACGAAGACTGACTTTAAGAGCAAGGCGAAGAAGGAGACGGCGCAGTGGCCGACAACGCGCGGGCGAAAAGGCTGGCGGACCTCATCCGAGAGGTGGTGGCCAAGAAGCTCCAGCGCGGGATCAAGGACCCGCGGCTCGGTACGCATGTGACCATCACGGACACCCGGGTGACGGGTGACCTGCGGGAGGCGACCGTCTTCTACACGGTCTACGGCGACGACGAGGAGCGTGCCGCTGCCGCGGCCGGCCTCGAGAGCGCCAAGGGCGTACTCCGTTCGGCGGTGGGCCAGGCGGCCGGTGTGAAGTTCACGCCGACCCTGGCCTTCGTGGCGGATGCCCTGCCGGACAACGCCAAGGCCATCGATGACCTCCTCGACAAGGCCAGGATCTCGGACGCGAAGGTCCGGGAGGCGTCCGCCGGCGCCGAGTTCGCCGGGGGTGCGGACCCGTACCGCAAGCCCGAGGACGAGGACGGCGCGGACGAGGACGGCGAAGCCTCGGAATGACGCAGAAGAACACCCCGACGCCCGACGGTCTTGTCATTGTCGACAAGCCGTCGGGCTTCACTTCGCACGACGTGGTGGCCAAGATGCGCGGGATCGCGAAGACCCGCCGCGTCGGCCACGCGGGCACGCTCGACCCCATGGCGACCGGTGTCCTGGTCCTCGGCGTGGAGCGAGCGACCAAGCTGCTCGGCCATCTCGCGCTGACCGAGAAGGAGTACCTGGGCACGATCCGGCTCGGCCAGAACACGCTGACCGACGACGCCGAGGGCGACCTCACGTCGTCCACGGACGCGTCCGGCGTGCGCCGCGACGCGATCGACGCCGGGGTCGCCAAGCTGACGGGCGCCATCATGCAGGTGCCGTCCAAGGTCAGCGCCATCAAGATCAACGGTGTGCGTTCCTACAAGCGGGCCCGTGAGGGCGAGGAGTTCGAGATCCCGGCGCGGCCGGTCACCGTCTCGTCCTTCACCGTCTACGACATAAGGGACGCGGTCGCCGAGGACGGCACCCCGGTCCTCGACCTGGTCGTCTCGGTGGTCTGCTCGTCCGGGACGTACATCCGGGCCCTCGCCAGGGACCTGGGCGCGGACCTGGGCGTCGGCGGTCACCTCACGGCGCTGCGGCGCACGCGGGTCGGCCCCTACAAGCTGGACTCCGCGCGTACCCTCGACCAGCTCCAGGAGGAGCTGACGGTGATGCCCGTCGCGGACGCCGCCACCGCCGCTTTCCCCCGCTGGGACGTGGACGCCAAGCGCGCCAAGCTGCTGCTCAACGGGGTCCGTCTGGAGGTGCCCGGCGAGTACGCGGGCGCCGGGCCCGTCGCCGTGTTCGACCCCGAGGGCGTGTTCCTCGCGCTCGTGGAGGAGTCGAAGGGCAAGGCGAAGAGCCTCGCCGTCTTCGGCTGATCTCTTCGCCGCCCCCCGCCGTGGAGCGGCGCGCGCAGTCAGCTGCGTGCCGCTCCACGGACCCCCCTCCAAGGGTCTATCCATCACCCCCGATCTGTTCACCCCTTCGGGCGGGCGCTCGGAGTGAACCGAGGGAGTGGAAGGGGGCGCGTTCGCTCTGGCGCCTGTTCCGCTGATCACCGCGCGCCTACCGTCGGTCCTACGGGGCGTGGCGGGAGGTTCGACGATGGCGGGACGTGGCCTCCGGGCCGGCGACGGGGACGCGACGGATCCCGGGACCGGGCCGCCCCTCGTCCATGTCTTCGATCTGGCCGGACGCCCGCGCGGCGCCGGCTTCGTCGCCGACGACCACGGCACCGTCGTCACCAGCCATGAAGTGGTCGACGGACTCGGCCGTGTCGTGCTGCACGCGCCCGGCGGGATCACCTGTGTCGTGGGCGCCGCCGACGTCGTCCCGCTGCCCGAATCGGCCCTCGCGCTCATCCGCACCGACGCGACGGAGGGCCTTGGGATGCGCCCGCTGCCGGTGGCCGTCCGGGGCCCGGCCGGAGCGGGGGCCTATGTGCGGATCGCCGCCGGCGGCTGGCGCGAGGCGCGCGTCCTCGGCCATGCCGACGTCACGTACACCGCGACCGACCGCTTCCATATCGTTCCCGGGGTCATGGAGCTGGCCATCGGCACGGACGGCCGCGACGCGCTGAGGCTCGGGGGAGGGGCGGCCGGGGGACCCGTCGTCGACGCCGCTTCGGGCGCCGTTCTCGCCGTTCTCGGCACGGCGCTCGAAGCCGGGCATCGGGCCGCCGCCGGATTTGCCGTGCCGCTGCGGGAGGCCGCTGCCGCCGACCCGGAGGGGCCGCTCGCCGCGCTCCTCGCGCGGAACGCGGCCACCGTGCCGGTGTACGGGGACGACCTCAATCCGGCGGGCGCGCTCCAGCTGACGGCCACGTCGGTCGGGTCCGACGGGCCGGGTGCGGTCCTCGACCCAGAGCTGGTCGAACGTCCCGAGGTGGCAAGGGAGTTCGCCGCGTTCGAGGCGTCCGGCGCGGCGGTCCTGGCCCTCGTGGGAGCGCCGGGCAGCGGCCGTACGACGGAGCTCGCCGCCTGTGCCGCGCGACGCGGCCGCGGGGCCCACCCCGCCCCCACCCTCTGGCTGCGCGGCGCGGACCTGAACGGCGACGACCGGAGCGTGGCCGACGCCGCGAGGCGGGCGCTGGTCAGGGCCGGACGCATCGTCGCGGCGTCACTGACCGGGGCCGTCCCCGGCGTGACCGGCGAGCCCGGGGGCCCGGAGCCCGGCGGTGCGGGTGTCGGCGATGTGTCGCCGGAGCGGATCGCGGCGCTCGCACGCGCCGCCGGCCGGCCCCTCGTCCTGCTGCTCGACGGGCCCGAGGAGATGCCGCCCGTCCTGGCGCACCGGCTGGCGGAGTGGACCGAGGGCACGACGCGCTGGCTGCGCGAGACCGGCGTGCGGCTCGTCGTGGCGTGCCGGGGGGAGTACTGGGAGCGCGCGGGCGAGCTGTTCCCGCCTGGTGTGCTGTACGGACGGAACGGGCGGCTGCCCGCCTGTGTCCCGCTGGGGGAGCTGACCGGCGACCAGGCCCGCGTGGCGCGGGAGCGGTACGGGCTGCCCGAGGACGCGCTCGCCGGCCGGGACGCACGGCATCCGCTCGCGCTGCGGCTCCTCGCCGAGGTGCGGGCCGCGCTGCCCGGGCCCGTGCCGGGCAGCGCCGACCGGGACGCCGTCTTCGCCGCGTATCTCGACCTCATGTGCCTGCGGGTGGCGGTGCGCATCGCCGCTGTGAACGGGCTGCGCGGCACGGCCGTGCGCAGGCTCGCCGCCCGGGTTTCCGGTCAGGTCCACGAGGCGGCGCGGCGCTGTCTGGGGCCGGGGCAGGGCGAGTTGGACCGGGAGGCGTTCGAGGAGGTGTTCCCCTGGGGCGCGCTGCCGGGGCGGCGCGGCGGGGGCGTCACGGCGTGGGCCCCGGCCGTCCTCACCGAAGGCGTACTCGTCCCGGCGGGGCGCGGCTACCGGTTCGCGCACGAGGAGGTCGCCGACTGGATCCAGGGCATGCACCTGGACCTGGACGAGGCGCTGCGGGCGCTCGTCCACCGCGACCGGGACGCCGGCCGGGCCGCGCCCACGGTGCCCGTGCCCCGGCACCGTGCGGGCCCCGTCGTCCAGGCCCTCCTCCTCGTCGAACGCCAGCAGGGACCGGCCCAACTCGGCGCGCACCTGACCGAGTTGGCGCTCAGGTCCCTCACGCCCGGCGACGCCGACGCCTCCTGGTGGGCGGCCCACCTCGTCGAGGAGGCGCTCCTGCGGGTGCCCGACGCCACTCCCTATCTCGGGGTGCTCGAACCGCTCGCCGACCGCGGACGCCTCGACCCCTCGTTCTGGCGCCGGATCCCCGTCACGGACGCCGACCGCCTCGGCCTCCTGCGCCGCCTCGTCGTGCACGATCCGCCGCCCGGGAGCCAGGACCGCCACCTGGACACCGTCGCCGACCTGCTCACCGCGGACCCGGCCGGCGTCCAGGTCCACCTCACCCGTTGGTTCGACGACGCGCGGCCACTGCCCGCCCTGCCCGACGCGACCGTCGCCACCGCGGCCCAGGCACTCCTGCACACCCACCGGCACCGCGCCGTCGACGACCTCACCGAGGCCCTCGCCGACTGCGCGCACCCGCACGCCGACGAACTCCTCGCCGTGCTCGCCGACGAGGAGCCGTCCGCGCTGTGCCGCGCCGTCGACCGCTGGGCCCACGACGAGCGACCCGCCCGCCGCGCGTCCGCCGTCACCTACGCGTTGCGGGTCGCCCCGCACGTCACCACCGACGCCGATCGCGGGCTGCTGCGCTACGCCGCGCTCGCCCTGCTCGCCCGCACCACCGACAGCGCCCGGCACGGCGCCGCGCTCGCCCTCCTCGTGCGCGACCCGCAGACCCGCGACACCTATCTGGCACGCGCCCTGGAGCGGTTCGCGGAGGGCGATGCCCAGTTGCCCGTGAGTGCGCTCGCCGTCGCGCTTGCCACGCACCCGGAGCCGGTTCTCCGCGCCTTCCGGGCCCGTGTGCGGGAGCCGGGCGGTGCGGCCGACGTGCTGGGGGCACTCGCCGGCGTGACCGCGCCCGCGCTCGCGCGGCGGGCGGCCGCTCTCGTCGCGGACCTCTCGGCGGACCGGCCCGACACCGCTCAGGACGTCGCCGCGTACGTCGATCGGTGCCTGGAGCACGGGCCGGCCGGGCGGGCGGTGCTCTTTCCCCTCGTCACAGGGCTGCTCCGGACCTGCCCGGCCGCCGGACGGGCGGCGCTCGCGCCCGTCCTCGCCGCACCCGGAACCGGCGCCTCGCGCGCCCTGCGCGGCGAGCTCCTCGACGTACTGCTCGCCCGCGAGGACGACCCGGACGTGCTCGACGCCGTTCTGCGGACCGCCGCTCGCAGCGCCGGGGGCGCCGGAGCGACCCGCACCCGTGACCTTGTGCGGCGCACCGGACAACGGCTCGTCCGCACCCCGGAGGGAGCCGCCCGCTTCGACCGCGCCCTCGTCGAGTTCGCCGACTCGGTGCCTGGGTTCGCCGCCCTTCTCGTCCAGTGGCTGGCGGGGGCGCCGCGCGAGTGGGCCGCCCTCGTCGGGCCGAGCGCCCGCCGCGTGATCGGGGGTCTGGCCGGGGTGCGCGTACCCGCCTGACCTGCCCCGGCCGGTACGGCGCCTCCCGATGCGGGGCGTGGGCGCTCGGCATGGCACTCTTAGACCTGCGTATTCGGCAAAGAGACGTAACAGTCGTACACAGGTTCGCGAGGAGCAATCACCGTGCAGCGCTGGCGTGGCTTGGAGGACATCCCCCAGGACTGGGGGCGCAGCGTCGTCACCATCGGCTCCTACGACGGAGTGCACCGCGGCCATCAGCTGATCATCGGCCGGGCCGTCGAACGGGCTCGTGAGCTCGGTGTGCCCGCCGTCGTGGTCACCTTCGACCCGCACCCCAGCGAGGTCGTGCGCCCGGGCAGCCACCCCCCGCTGCTCGCCCCGCACCACCGGCGCGCGGAACTGATGGCGGAGCTCGGCGTCGACGCCCTGCTGATCCTGCCGTTCACCACCGAGTTCTCGAAGCTGTCGCCGGCCGAGTTCGTCGCGAAGGTCCTGGTCGACAAGCTGCACGCGCGCCTCGTAGTCGAGGGGCCGAACTTCCGCTTCGGCCACCGAGCCGCGGGGAATGTCGCGTTCCTCGCCGAGCAGGGCGCGACGTACGACTTCGAGGTCGAGGTCGTCGACCTGTACGTGAGCGGCTCGGCGGGCGGCGGCGAGCCCTTCTCGTCCACGCTGACCCGTCGGCTCGTCGCCGAAGGTGACATGGAGGGCGCGCGCGAGATCCTCGGCCGCCCGCACCGCGTCGAGGGTGTGGTCGTGCGCGGCGCCCAGCGCGGCCGTGAGCTGGGCTTCCCGACCGCCAACGTGGAGACGCTCCCGCACACCGCGATCCCGGCGGACGGCGTCTACGCGGGCTGGCTGCACGTCGGGGACGAGGCGATGCCCGCCGCGATCTCGGTGGGTACCAACCCGCAGTTCGACGGCACCGAGCGCACGGTCGAGGCCTACGCCATCGACCGCGTGGACCTCGATCTGTACGGGCTGCACGTCGCCGTCGACTTCCTCGCCTATGTGCGCGGCATGGCGAAGTTCGACTCGATCGAGGCGCTCCTGGTCGCCATCGCGGACGACGTGAAGCGGTCCCGGGAACTGGTCGAGGCGTACGAGGGGGAGTAGGCGGGATCGGCCGAGGTCGCGAGGGCTCTGCCCCCGCGACCCCCGAACCTCACACGCCGGACCGGCCGGCCTGGGCCGACGCCCAGTGGCAGGCCACCTGGGTCGTGCTCGCGCCCGACAGCACCGGCAGGTCCTCCCCGCGACAGCGCTCCGCCACGCCCGAGCGTTCCGCCTCGCCCGACGCCAGGATCTGGCAGCGGGCGTGGAAGCGGCACCCGGACGGGATGCGCGACGGGTCCGGCGGCTCGCCCGTGAGGACGACCGGATCACCCGGCGCCTCCGGCAGGACCGACAACAGGGCCTGCGTATACGGGTGTTGAGGCGCCGTCAGGACCTCCTCCACCGTTCCTGTCTCCACGATCCGGCCCAGGTACATCACCGCGACCCGGTCCGCGATGTTCCAGGCGAGACCCAGGTCGTGCGTCACCACCAGGGCGGACAGGCCCAGTTCGTCGCGCAGCCTGAGCAGCAGCGCGAGGATCTCGCCGCGCACCGAAGCGTCGAGGGACGCCACGGGCTCGTCTGCGACGATCAGTTCGGGGTCGAGGACGAGCGCGCCCGCGATCACCACGCGCTGCCGCTGGCCGCCCGACAGCTCGTGCGGGTAGCGCAGGAAGAAGCGGTCCGGCGGGCGAAGTCCCGCTCGTGACAAGGCGTTCGCCACCGCCTCGCGCTCGTCGCCCGCGTACCCGTGGATGCGCAGGCCCTCGGCCACCGCGTCGTACACCGTGTGCCGCGGGTTCAGCGAACCGCTGGGGTCCTGGAGGACCAGCTGCACGCGCTTGCGGTACGCCTTGAGGGCGCGCGAGGAGTAGTCGAGGGGCTTCCCGTCGAACGTGACGCGGCCGGACGTCGGCGGTACCAGGCCGAGCAGGGAGCGGGCGAGCGTCGTCTTGCCGCAGCCCGACTCGCCCACCAGCGCCACGATCTCGCCGGGCGCGATGTCGAGGTCGACGCCGTCCACGGCGCGCGCGGGGTCCGCGCCACGGCGGCCGGGGAAGGTGATGTGTAGCGCGCCGGCCGTGAGCAGGGGGGACGTACTGGTCATGCTGTGGTGCTCCTTGCCTCGGCGCCGGCGGCGTCGTCCGGATCGGTGGCGCCGCCCACGTGCACACAGGCCGCCCGCCGGTCCGTGGCCGCGGCCCGTAGTTCCGGGTCCTCGGTGATGCAGCTGTCGAGCGCCACCGGGCAGCGCGGGTGGAACGTGCAGCCCGTGGGCAGCGCCGACGGGTCGGGCGGGTCGCCGGGCAGACCGCGCGGCGCGAACCGGGACGCGGGGTCGCCGATCCGCGGGAACGCCGCCGACAGGGCCTTCCCGTAGGGATGTTGCGCGTTCTCGTAGACCTCGGAGGCGGGGCCCTCCTCGACGACGCGGCCCGCGTACATCACCGCGAGCCGGTCGCAGGTGTCCGAGAGGACCGCGAGGTCGTGGCTGATCATGATGAGGCCGAGGTCCTGATCGGACACGAGCTGCTCGATCAGGCGCAGGATCTGCGCCTGGATCATCACGTCGAGCGCCGTCGTCGGCTCGTCCGCGATGATCAGGCCCGGGTCGCAGGCGAGCGCCATCGCGATCATCACGCGCTGGCGCTGGCCGCCGGACAGCTCGTGCGGATACGCGTCAGCGCGCGCGGCGGGCAGGCCGACGTGCTCCAGGAGCTCCGCGACCCTCTTCTTCGCGCCCGCGGGCGTCGCCTTCTTGTGCAGCAGGATCGGCTCGGCGATCTGGTCGCCGATGCGGTGCACCGCGTTGAGCGAGTGCATTGCGCCCTGGAACACGATCGAGGCGCCGGCCCAGCGCACGGCCCTGACCTGGCCCCACTTCATCGTGAGGACGTCCTCGCCGTTCAGCAGGATCTCGCCGGAGACCTTCGTGCCGGCCGGCAGCAGACGCAGCAGCGCGAGCGCGAGCGTCGACTTGCCGCAGCCGGACTCGCCGGCGATGCCGAGCTTCTGGCCCGCGTCGACGCTGAGGTTCACGCCGCGGACGGCCCGTGCCCCGCCCGCGTACGTCACTTCGAGGTTTCTGACGTCGAGAAGGCTCACCTGGCCACCCCCAGTTTCGGATTGAGGACGGCTTCGATGGCGCGGCCGCACAGCGTGAACGCGAGCGCGACCAGCGCGATGGCGAGTCCGGGAGGCGCGAGATACCACCAGTCGCCCGCGCTGACCGCGCCCGCCTCGCGCGCGTCCTGGAGCATGCCGCCCCATGACGTGATCGTCGGGTCGCCGAGGCCGAGGAAGGCGAGGGTGGCCTCGGTGAGGATCGCGCCGGAGATCACGAGCGTGGTCTGCGCGAGGACGAGCGGCATCACGTTCGGCAGGACGTGGCGCAGCATGATGTGCCGGTGCCCGCCGCCGAGCGCGCGGGCCCGCTCGATGTACGGCCGCGACTCCACGGCGAGCGTCTGGGCGCGGACCAGGCGGGCCGTCGTCGGCCACGTCGTCACGCCGATCGCCAGGATGACCGTCCAGATGGAGCGGGACATCACGGTGGCGAGGGCGATCGCGAGGACCAGCGTCGGCATCACCAGGAACCAGTCGGTGACCCGCATCAGGACCGTCGAGTACCAGCCACGGAAGTGACCGGCGACGATGCCGACGACCGTGCCGATCGCCACGCACAGGAACGCGGCCAGCAGGCCCACGGTGAGGGACACGCGCGCGCCCCACACCAGCAGGGCGAGCACGCTGCGGCCGAACTGGTCGGTGCCGAGCGGGAATTCACCGCTGGGCGCCTCAAGGGCGCCGCCGGGCGCGTCGGTGACGCTCTGCGAGTCCGCGCCGACGAGCAGGGGCGCGCAGATCGCGATGAGGGCGATCAGGATCAGCCCTGCGAGACCCCACAGTCCGCTCCGGTGGGTGCGGTACTCGCGCCAGAAGCGGGCGACGGAGCGGCGCTTGCGGGCGCGCGCCAAGGCCCGCGCGCTCTTCTCGGCCGGCGGCGGGAGCTGCGCGGTGTCGAGGTCGGTGTTCGTGTCGGCAGTCATCGGCCCACCCGGGGATCGAGCAGCGGATACAGCACGTCGGCGAGGGTGTTCGCCAGGATCACCGCGGTGGCGAAGACGAAGAACAGCCCTTGGACGAGCGGCAGGTCGGGCACGCTGAGTGCCGAGTAGAACAGGCCACCGAGGCCGGGCCAGGAGAAGACCGTCTCGACGAGGATCTGACCGGCCACGACGTGCCCGAGGTTCACGAACATCAGCGTGAACGTGGGCAGCATCGCGTTCGGGACGGCGTGCTTGCGGCGTACGACGTCGTCACGCAGACCCTTCGCGCGCGCCGTCGTCAGATAGTCGCTGCCCATCTCGTCGAGCAGCGAGGAGCGCATCACGAGGAGCGTCTGCGCGTAGCCGACCGCCACCAGCGTGACCACCGGCAGGACCAGATGGTGCGCGACGTCCATGACGTACGCGAACCCGCTCTCGCCGCCCGACTCCAGGCCGCCCGTCGGGAACAGGCCCGGGATCGGGCCCAGCCCCACCGAGAAGACGATGATGAGGAGCAGACCGAGCCAGAACGACGGGATCGAGTAGAGCGTGAGGGCGAACGCGGTGTTGAAGCGGTCGCTGCGTGATCCGTTGCGCCAGGCGGTGCGCGTGCCCAGCCAGATGCCGAGCGCGGTGTAGAGGACGTACGCCGTGCCGGTCAGGAGCAGCGTCGCCGGCAGCGCCTCGGTGATCTTGTCGATGACCGGGGTGTGGAACTGGTACGACGTGCCGAAGTCGCCGGTCAGCGCGTCACCGATGTAGTTGGTGAACTGCTGCCACATCGGCAGGTCGAGGCCGAACTGGTGGCGGAGCGCTTCGAGCTGCTGCGCCGAGACACGGCGCCCGCCGGTCATCTGTTTCACCGGATCGCTGGGGATCAGGCGGAACAGGAAGAAGCTGGTGACCAGGACCGCGAAGAGCGACACGATCGCCCCCGCGATCTTGCCCGCCACGTACTGGAGATAGGCCTTGGTGTTGCGCGCACGTGGACCGCGGGCCGCCGACGGCCCGGCTTGCGCCGGGCCGTCGGTGTCCGCACTCTGCACGAGCGCCGGAGTGCTCTCTGCTGTCATGTGGAACTCTCGTTACTCGTGCGGTGCTTGCGACGCCTGCGGACGGACGTGACGCGTTCTCTCCTGACCGGGTGCTGCTACTCGCGGTCGTCCGCCGAGGTGCGGCGGCGCCGCGCGAGGAACAGCCCGCCGCCGCCCAGGACGACGACGGCCGCGACGATACCGATGATCACGCCGGTCGAGCCGGAACCGCCGCCGCCACCGCCCTTCGAGTCGCTCTTGCCGTCCGCCGGAACGGCCGACCACCAGCTCCAGTACCCGTCCTGGCCGTAGATGTTGCCGGCCGCGGTGGGCATGGTCCGGATCGACTTGATCTGGTCGGTGCGGTAGGCCTCGACGGCGTTCGGGTACGCGATGACGTTCATGTACCCGGAGTCGTACAGCCAGGACTCCATCTGCTTGACGATGTCCGCGCGCTTGGCCGGGTCGTACTCGGCGAGCTGCTTCTTGTACAGGTCGTCGTACGTCTTGTCGCAGATGAAGTTGTCCGTCTGGGCGCTCTCCTTGGCCTTGGCGGGGAGCGCGGCGCAGGTGTGGATGCCGAGGACGAAGTCCGGGTCGGGGTTGACCGACCAGCCGTCGAACGCGAGGTCGTACTCACCTGCGTACCAGGGCACCGAGACGTCGTCGAGACAGTCGACCTTCAGGCCGATGCCGAGCTTGCCCCACCACTCCTTGAGGTACTTGCCGATCGCCTTGTCGTTCGGGTCCGTGGCGTGGCACAGGATGCGGAGGTTCAGCGGCTTGCCGTCCTTGCCGACGCGCTCGCTGCCCTTCATCTTGTAACCGGCCTCGTCGAGCAGCTTGCCCGCCTTGTCGGGGTCGTACCCGAGGGCCTGGCTGCCGGACGGCTTCCAGAAGTAGTCGCCGAAGCGCGGCGGGATGTAGCCCTCGCCCTCGACGGCGTGGCCCTGGAAGACCTTGTCGACGATCGTCTTGCGGTCGATCGACAGGAACAGCGCCTGGCGCACCTTCTGGTCGAGAAGGGCCTTGTTGCCGTTGCCGAACTTCTTGTGGTCCTTGGTCTGCGCGCCCGGGTTCGTGGCGAGCGCGAAGAAGCGGCGGCCGGGGCCCTCGTTGACCTTGATGTTCTGTTCGCCCTTGAGCGACGCCGCCTGAGCGGGCGTCAGGGCGGGCGAGCCGGCCACGAAGGAGACCTCGCCCTTGCGCAGGGCGGCGACCGCGGCGTCCTGGTCCTTGTACGTCTTGAAGACGACCTCGTCGAACTTGGGCGCGCCGCGCCAGAAGTCCTTGTTGGCCTTCAGCTTCACGTACTGGTCGACCTTGTAGTCGGTCAGCACGAACGGGCCGTTGCCGACGATCGGGAAGGTCTTGTCGTTGTTGAACTTCGAGAAGTCCTTGACGTTCTTCCAGATGTGCTCGGGCACGATCGGGACGTCGAGCGCGGCCATCGTGGCCTGCGGCTTCTTCAGCTCGATGACCAGCTTGGTGGCGCTGGGAGCGGTGACCTTCTTGAAGTTGGAGACGAAGCTGCCGTTCGCGGTCGCGGCGCCCTCGTCCGTCATGATCTTGTTGAAGGTGAAGGCGGCGTCGGCGGCGGTGGCCTGCTTGCCGTCGGACCACTTCGAGTCGGACCTGATGGTGTAGGTCCAGGTGAGCTTGTCCGCGGACGGCTTCCATTCGGTGGCGAAGCCCGGGACGGCGTGGTTGTCCTTGGGGTCGTAGTTGGTCAGGTACTCGTACATCATCCGGTGGATGCTCGTACTGACCAGTCGCTGGGCGAGGAACGGGCTCAGCGAGTCGACGCTCTGGGCGAGGGCGACGGTGAGGACCTTCTTGCCGCCGTCGGCCGCCTTGGCCTCTTGGGGTGCGGGGTTGAGCGGCGTGGCGAGGCCGGCCGTCAGGGTGAACGCCGCGGCGCCGGCCGCCAGGAGGACCCGCAGGGTCCGGCGGGGCGCGCGCCGTGGGGAACGGGAGAAGAGTGGAGCGTGTGCTCTCTTGGGCTGATCTTTTGTGTCCATGGGTCGGTGACCTCGCGTCGTTGCTCGCGCAGGAGTGGCAGGTTGATCATGGGACGCCAGCTGGTTGATGTGTGTGTCTATCAGCGGCAGTCTGCGCACGTCAACGGCACATGAACCCCATGTGGCCTGCGGAAATAACGAGTTGACCTGCATTTCACGCACATTGGTCGAGTCCTCTGACGCTTTGCAGGCCAGGGCGTGATGCCCGTTGCGCTCGACTATGGCCGCCTGGTGGCTGTTTGACGGAATTTCGGCAGGCGCGGAGAAGGCCCGCACCGTGGTGTCGGTGCGGGCCTTTCGTGTGGCCAGGGGGCCGGGATGTCAGCGTTGTTACTGCTGAGGCGGCTGGGGCTGTGCGGTGTACGGGGGGAGGGGCTGGCCGGGCTGACCGGACGCGGCTTGGCCAGGGGCGGGCGGCTGACCGGGCGCGGCTTGGCCAGGGGCGGGCGGCTGACCGGGCGCGGGCTGGGCCGGGGCGGGGGGCTGCTGCTGCCACATCTGCGGGGGGCCGGGCTGACCCGGCTGTGAGGGCTGACCGGGGGTGCCGGCCTGTGCCTGGCCGGGCTGCTGCGGATACGGCTGGCCGGGGTAGGGCTGGCCCGGGAACTGCTGCCCCGGTGCGGGCTGTTGACCCGGCGCGGGCGGCTGGGGCGCACCCGGCTGCCCCGGATACGGCTGGCCCGGGTAGGGCTGCCGCGCGGGGTACGGCTGCTGCTGGTGACCCGGCACCGGGGGAGCCATGGTGGGCGGAGGGTTGCCGTCCGACGTCCACAGGCCCTGCTGCTGCTGGGCCCGCGGGAAGTCCTCCGCGACCATTGCCGAGAGGTTGAAGTACGCCTCGCGCACCTTGGGCCGCATCATGTCGAGGTCGACCTCGGCGCCGGCTGCGAGGTGCTCGTCGAACGGCACCACCACGACGCCACGGCAGCGCGTCTCGAAGTGCGACACGATGTCGTCGACCTTGATCATCTTGCCGGTCTCGCGGACCCCGGAGATGACCGTGATGGAACGCGACACCAGGTCCGCGTACCCGTGCGCCGACAGCCAGTCGAGTGTCGTGCTGGCGCTGCTCGCGCCGTCCACGGACGGCGTCGAGATGATGATCAACTGGTCGGCGAGGTCGAGTACTCCGCGCATCGCGGAATACAGCAGGCCGGTGCCGGAGTCGGTCAGGATGATCGGGTACTGCTTGCCGAGCACGTCGATCGCGCTGCGGTAGTCCGTGTCGTTGAACGTCGTCGAGACAGCCGGGTCCACGTCGTTCGCGATGATCTCCAGGCCGGACGGCGCCTGCGAGGTGAACCGCCGGATGTCCATGTACGAGTTGAGGTGCGGGATCGCCTGCACCAGGTCTCGGATGGTCGCCCCGGTCTCACGGCGCACGCGGCGGCCGAGCGTGCCGGCGTCCGGGTTGGCGTCGATGGCGAGGATCTTGTCCTGGCGCTCAGTGGCGAGCGTCGAACCGAGCGCCGTCGTCGTGGTCGTCTTGCCAACGCCGCCCTTGAGGCTGATGACGGCGATCCGGTAGCAGGAGAGGACCGGCGTGCGGATCAGGTCCAGCTTCCGCTGCCGCTCGACCTCCTCCTTCTTGCCGCCGAGCTTGAAGCGCGAGTTGCCGCCGCCGGGGCGGGTGCTCTTCGCCTTCTGCTTCTTGTTGTTGAGCAGCCGGTCGGCCGACAGCTCCACGGCCGCCGTGTAGCCGAGCGGTGCACCGCCGACGTTCGTGGGCGTGCGCTGGTCGTGCTGAATGGGCTGCGGCCAGGCGCCGCCTGCGCGGGGGTCGGCGGGGGGCACCTGTCCGGGGAAGGGCTGACCGGGCTGGCCCTGGAACTGGCCGGGCTGACCCTGGACCTGCTGATCGGGCTGGCCGGGGTGGGGGGCCGGGGCCTGCGGCGCGGGCGGCTGCTGGTGCGGCTGCGGCTGCTGTGCGACCGGGGGTTGGGGGCCCGGCTGCTGTGCGTGCGGGGCCGGCGGCTGCTGGGGGTTCTGCTGCGCCGGGAGGTGCGGGGCGGGCGGAGCCGGGGTGTTGGGCCCGCCCGGGTGTCCCTGAGCGGGGGCTCCGGGCTGCGGCTGCGGGAAACCGTAGCCCGTGCCCGGCTGGGGCTGTTGCGGGAACCCGTAACCGCTCTGCGGGGCGGGCTGGTTGGGCGTGCCCGTGTGGGGCTGCTGCGGGAACCCGTAACCACCCTCCGGGGCAGGCTGGTTGGGCGTGCCGGGCTGGGGCTGTTGCGGGAATCCGTAACCGCCTTGCGGGGCGGGCTGGTTCGGTGCGGCGGGTGCCGGCGGCGTCGGCTGCGGGAAACCGTAGCCCTGCTGCGGCGGTACCGGAGGTGCGGGCTGCTGCGGGTCGCCGGGGGCCGACTGCTGCGGGAAGCCGTAACCACCCTGCGGCGCGGGCGGGGTGTTCTGCGCGGGCCAGGCCGGCGGCGCGGCCTGGGCCGGAACCGGCGCGCCGGGCTGCGGCTGCTGCTGCGCGGGCCACTGCGGGGCGGACGTGGGGGCGGCGGGCTGGAACGCCGGGGGCAGCGGGGGGATACCGTCCTGCGGCACGGGCGGCGGGGCCCAGGCAGCGGGGGCGCCCTGCGCGTCCGGGGTTGCGGGCGTGCCGGTGTCGGTGGGGGTACCGGTGTCAGCACCCGTCTCGGCCGATGCCTCCGTAGTAGCGGCTTCGGTGGTGTCGGAGCCGGTGTCGTCCGAACCCTCCGAGCCCGCCGAGCCCTCCGACCGGGACGCGCCGTCAGGGGCGGCCTCGGAGTCGGTGCTGTCGGCCGAGGCCTGAGCGGTGTCGGTGTCCCTGTCCTCCGCGGAGTCCGCGGAGGCGCTCGCCACCTCGTCGCCCCCGGCGGGCCCGGTCGCGGCGACCACAGCGAAGTCACCGGAGTCACCGGAGCCGGTCGAGTCGGAGCTGCCGGACGCGGCGTCCCCGCCCTGCTCCTCGGCCGTCGGCTCGGCCTTCTGCTCGTCCTGCGCGGCCAGTTCGGCGAACTCCCGCTTCAGCGCGGCAGCGGAGAACCGCATCGTCGTGCCGCTCTCCAGGTCCCCGTTCCCGGAACCCGCGTCCGGCTCAGGTGCCGAAGCGGCGGGCATGTACGGCGTGTAGGGCGCGGGCGGAGCCGGGGGCGTCACCGGCGCGGGAGCGGGGGCCGGAGGCACCGGCGGCGGAGGCGTGACGGGTGCGGCCGAGGGGGTCTCGCCCGTGCCGGACGACGCGTTCTGCGTGTACCAGGCCGGTGGGGCGTAGTCGATGGTGAACTCGCCCGTCGTCTCAGTGGCGGACTCCGCGTCGGAGTGATCATCGACGGGTGTGTCCCAGCCCCCGCGGATCTCGTCCCGATCGCTGTTCACAATGCCTCCTGGTGTGGTCGAGCACCCTCGTGCCGTGGTGGGGGGCGACCGTTCCTGTCGTCCGATCCGCCGCGCTCTTCCCCTGGGACGCGTACGAGCCGCTCGTGGGTTCTCGCGCGCGTCCTGGTCCCAGCCTAATCACCAAAACCACGAGCACGGCAGGCCCGTCCGTCCCGCCGACGCCGTCCGGGAGATCACACCCGGCCAACAAGTGCTGTCCAAGCGATACGGAAGTGACGAACACCCCTCAGTCCGTCACGCGCAAACTGCCCGAATAAGCCGCAAAGAGGACCGAGTTCGATCGCTGGAACGCTCCGCGGCGGGCTCCGGACCGGTCTCAGTCCATCCGGCGGGCGTTACCCAACAATCCGGTCTCGGCGTCCGTCGCCCGGGTCATCACGTACTGCCGGTCGCGGTCGGTGCACCACAGGGTGACGCCGTCCGCGAGCGTCGGCAGGGACTCCCACTCGCCGCGCGGCAGTCCGATGACACGGCCGATCTCCGCCGCCTCGTCCGGCGAAACCCGCTGGACCCCGACGAGCCGCGCCTGGCGCATCAACCGGGGCGCCACGGGGCTCAGATAGGGCAGCAGCGTCAGCACGGACTGCCACGGCGCGGAGGCCACCCGCCCGCGCGGCGGCCGCATCCCACAGTCCCGCACCACGAGCACCGGGCCACCGGCGGACGCGCCCTGCGGCGGCACCCGCCCGACGTCGTGCACCGTCATCCCGGACTGGCCGCCACCGACCGCCTGCACCAACTGCGCCCAGGCCTGCGCCCGCCCGGTCTCCACCGCGACCCGCGCGCCCGTCGCAGCGGCCCGCAGCGCGAGCACCTGAGCCGTCCACAGGCCACCGATGAGCACCATGTCGTAGGGCGTCGGCCGGTTCACCCCGAGCACGGCGGGCTGGCCGTCGGCATCGACGCCGACGACGACACCGTCGTCGCCGATGGGCAGCGCGAGAGAGTCCAACTGCTCCACGGGGAGGGTGTGGCGCTGGTGCCGGGGCCCGAAGAGACCGAACCCGGTACGGGGCCGGTCACCGGCGGCGGGCGCGTGAGCCGCGCCCCCAGTGCCGCTTCCGTTCCCATTGCCGTTCCAGGAGTTTCCGTCCCAGGATCCTGCCCCGGCCGGGGGAGATGACGTCATGGCCATCAGCGCGCACCTCCGAGGGGCAACGTGGCGAGAACTCCGGGCAGTTGTTCGCGGTCGAGCCGGACAAGACCCGTCTTGGCCTGCCGGGCGGTGGTCTCCAGGGACCGCCGCGCCGTGGTCAGCTCGCTCTCGCTGCGTCCCGTGATCCGCATGTGACCGCAGAGCTGGACGTCCCGCTGGTCACCGCGGGACAGCGTCAGGCTGAACGTCGTGGCCAGCGCGGGCACCGTGGTCAAGAGTGCGACCAACTGGTGCAGGGCGGGCCCGGATCCGCCGAGCTGCGGCCAGCGCCGCACCCAGTACGTGGTGTGTCTGCGGTTGTCGCAGCGCCAGCTGCGGCCGGACTCCTCGGTCCTGCGCTGCGGCAGCTCGCTCCGCCCGGCCTGCGCCGTCACCATGGGGTTGGCGCACGCCGACGTGGCGACGGCGGCCGTGAGCTCCTCCTCCGTCAGCACGCTGGCGCGGAAGCCCGCGCCGGTCAGCCGGCTCGCCAGATGCTGGGCCGCGCGGGCCACGCACTTCTGCGCTCCCGCGGTGCCGCCACCGCGCGCGGCCACGGCCTCCGGGCACAGCTCCGGGTCGAGCTTCAGGGCGATCCATGTGATGCGGACGGCGGGGGAGCCGGTCTGGGCCTGCAGCGGGGCGTAGTTGCTCACCGCCACGGACTGCTGCGGCAGGTGCAGCGCGGGCGCGGGCTGCGTGTGCAGCACGATCTGCGCCGATTCGAGCTGGATCCCGTCGACATCGAGGGCGTCCCGCACGATCCCTATCGGCAGCGGCCGCCGGGAGCGCTCGGCCCGCAGAGCGGTGGCGTCCGACTCGACCTGGAGCACGGCGGTCAGGAAGCCGCCGTCGCCGACCATGCCGATGGGCCGCTGGTCGCGGTCGTCACCGCGGCTGTAGCTGTACGTCCGCAGCGAGGGGTCGCACTCGACGGCGGGCGCGAGGCCCGGCTCCGTGCCGGGCGGGACCGGTGTGCTCGCCGCACGGCGCTTGCGCGCGCGCAGCGCCAGGACGGTGCCGAGCCACTCGGGCAGCGACCGCCCCCGACGGCGTACGACGGCGAACAGGACGAGGATCACGGCGACGACGCCCGCGGGCACCATGGCCAACTTGTCGACTACCGCGGCGCCGACGACCAGCGCGGCGGCGACCTCGATCATCACCATCTGCTGGAGCCGGAACGACCCGGCCCGTCCGGAACGCGACTTCAGATGAAGCGAGACCGGACCGGCGGGCGCCGCCGGAGAGCCGGCCCCACCGCCGGACCCAGCCGCCGGCGCACCGTCTCCCGGTCCCGGCCGGCCACCCGACCGCGACCGGGATTGCGACCGCGACCGGGTCCGCGTTGCGGAAGCCATCACTCCAAACCCCCCGAACTCTCCCGAAAATCCCTGACGCACAGGGTCTTTGAAGGCCCCAGCACCCTACCCGTCCCACATGCACAACCACGCAACAGGCATAGTAGGGGCCGGGTCTGACAACGGAGGGCGGGGGACGCAGATGCCCCCGAGTGCTGCACGGGGAGAAGCGGACACAGATGGCATCACGGCGGGACGAACTCAACGCCTACACCTTCGCGAAGCGTCGTACGCTCGCGTCCTTCCTCCAGCCCTCACCCTCCGGTTCGGAGGAAGGGGCGCCGAAGCCGCTGCGTGCGGTGCTGCCCGGCGTGATCGTCGGCGTCGTCGTCCTCGCCGTGTTCGGGGCGTGGGGGATGTTCAAGCCGACTGCACCGCCCAAATGGGATGAACTCCACAAGAACGTGATCGTCGCGAGCAAGTCGACGACGCGGTACGTGGTCCTGAAGACGGACGGCAAGAAACAGCTGCACCCCGTCCTCAACATGGCGTCGGCCAAGCTCCTCGTGGACCCGAGCGACAACCCCCCGGTGACGGTGTCCGAGGACGTGCTCGACAGCGGCAAGATCCCGCACGGCGCCACGATCGGCATCCCGTACGCCCCTGACCGTCTGCCGCCGGACTCCGAGGCGGAGTCCGCGAAGCGCTGGGCCGTCTGCGAACGCCCGGGCGAGGGCGGCCGCGCCATCCAGAAGGCGGCGTTCGTCCTCGCGAAGCGGGACCTGGGCAAGACGGAGGGCCGCGAGTCGAAGCTGAGCGGCGGCGACCTGATGTACGTCGTCGGCCCGGACAAGGCCAAGACCGAGTACGTCGTCGACGCCCACGGGACCGCCTATCCCATCGAGGAGGGCACCGACAAGGAACAGCTTCTGCGTGCCCTGGGCATCAACCTCCCCGCCGGCCAGAAGCCGGAGCGCGTCTCCAGGGACTGGCTGGACACCCTCAACAAGGGCACGCAGATCTCGTTCCCGAAGCTCAGCGGCAACCTCGGCGCCGCCGCCCGGACGAACAGCACGCTGGACGGCACCGCGAACCGCGTCGGCATGGTCCTCAAGACGCCGGACCAGTACTACGTCGTCCTGTCCGGCACGGTCGCCCCGATCACCGACTTCACCGCACACTTGCTCCTGTACAGCCCCGACCTCGACCGCCGCCTCGGCCAGAAGGGCGAGCCGCTCAAGGTGGGCCCCGGCGCCATCGTCGCCGGCCAGAGCTTCGGTCCCGCCAACTGGCCGAAGTACGAGCCGAAGACGGTCAACGAGGCCACCACCGCAGCCGGCAGCCGCAACACCGTCTGCAACGTGCTGGACAAGGTCGACAGCGGCAACGGCCGCACCACCCTCAGCACTTGGGCCGGCAAGAACTTCCCCGCCCCCCTGCCCGTCGGCTCCTCCAGCGCTTACGTCACCGCCGGTTCGGGCCAGCTCTACCGGCAGTTCACGGGCACCGAGACCAACGTGGGCCCCGTCTTCCTGGTCACCGACACGGGCCTTCGCTATGCGATGCAGTCCAACAGCGACAGCGGCGCCGACGACGCGGGCATCGGCACCACCGCGAAGGAGCGCAAGGCACGGCGTGAAGAGGCCAAGCAGGCGGTGACCAGGCTCGGCTACGACAAGGTCGACCCGGCGCCGATCCCGCTCGCCTGGTCGCAGTTCCTGCCCACGGGCCCGCGCCTGTCCACGACAGCGGCCAGCCAGCCGCAGGGCTCCTAGGGCGGGGGACACGATGGCGTACACATCAGGGAAGTCCGCGGCGACGTGGACGCGTAAGGCGGCGCTCGTCGGCGCGCTGGCCGTGACGGTGACCACCACCGTGATCCTGCCCGGGAGCCCGGCGGCGGCCGACAGTGAGCAGTGCACCTTCGGCCCGAAGAACCCGAAGTACGCGGGCCGCCCCTGGTCGCTCCAGCGCGTCCTCCTGGACGACCTGTGGAGCGAGACCAAGGGCAAGGGCGTCAAGGTCGCCGTCATCGACACTGGCGTCGACGTCAAGAATCCGCAGCTCACTCATGCCGTGGACACGTCCAAGGGCGAGAATCTCCTGCCCAAGGGCCTCAAGGACGACAACGGCGACAAGATCGCACGCGGCAAGGAGAACGGCACCACCGACACCGTGGGTCACGGCACGCGTGTCGCGGGCATCATCGCCGCGCGCCCGGCCAAGGGCACCGGCTTCGTGGGCCTGGCCCCCGAGGCCACGATCATCCCGTTCCAGCAGAACGACGCGGAGGGCCACGGCACGGCCGAGACCCTTGCGACGGCCATTCTGCACGCGAAGGCCGCGGGCGCTCAGGTCATCAACATCTCCCAGGACACGGCGAACGCGGTCAGGCCCGCCCCGGTGCTGGAGGACGCGGTCAACGCGGCCCTCGCCGCCAAGATCGTCGTCGTCGCCTCGGCGGGCAACGACGGCCTGGACGGCAAGGTGCAGAAGACCTACCCGGCCTCGTTCCCCGGCGTCCTGGCGGTCGCCGCCTCCGACCGCAACAACGAACGCGCCTCGTTCTCCCAGCAGGGCTACTTCGTGGGCGTGGCGGCGCCGGGCGTGGACATGGTCTCCACGGTTCCCGGCGGCGGCCACTGCTCGGACAACGGCACCAGTTTCTCCGCCCCGTACGTGGCCGGAGTCGCCGCCCTCGTCAAGGCGAAGCACCCCGACTGGACGGCGGCCGAGGTCGTCGCCCAGATAGAACAGACCGCGGAACGCTCGACCGCCGGCCACGACCGCCTCGTCGGCTGGGGCGTCGTCGACCCGCTGCGCGCCGTCACGGAGGACCCGGATCACCCGATCGAGACCCCGTCGCCCCATGAGGGTCTCACCCGGGAGAAGGCTCCTACGGCGGCGAAACTCCACTTCGGCGAGACGGCGGAACAGCGCAACACGCGCCTGGCCACGTACACGGTCGTCGGGACCGCGGTGCTGGTGGCGGGCCTGGGAGGGACTGCCGTCGCGGTACGGGACGCGCGGCGCAGGGGCCGGAACATGGCCCGCGGGGCATGAACGCGATGAGCGTGATCAGCTTCGCGCTCGCCGCCGTACTCCTGCTGGCGGCCTGCGTGAAGGCCGATCGCGTACGCGCCTGGCGGCACGCCTTCAACCCTTCGGGGGACGAACTCCCTGACGCCGCCTTCACCGTCGGACGCGTCGTCTTCGTGGTCCTGGCGGGAGTCGTGGCCTTCTCCGGATTCCAACTGCGGGCCGTCGCCGCCGACTCGGTGTGGAGCGACGACGAACTGAGCCACGCTGTCGAGTACGCGACCGGGGATCTGGACGGGCACTCCTACTTCGGCATGGACGTCCCCTCCGACAGCGACTACGAGTCGATGGTCGAGGACGCGGTCGTCCGGCGGGGCGGCGGCGGAGCCCCCGGGAGCGGTGTCTCCGCCACGCCCTCGGGGACGGGCACAACAACACACGGCGCCTTCACGGTCCAGGCCGACGGTGCCGACGCGTCCTTCTGCGTGTCCGTCACGCGTACGAAGTCGAAGGACGGCGGCTACGACGCTCCGGGCATCGCGGGCGGTCCTTCGGGGACGGCGGACATCGTCCCCCTGTACGAACTGGCGGCGACGAGCCGCAAGGGGCCCTGCTGAGGGCCGTCACCCCTCGGCGCAGGCCCCTGAACCAGCGGCCGCCGTCGCGTACTCCTTGATGAACCTGAGCATGTCCGCCGCATCCGAGTCGTCCGAGACACGTGCCGTCACCCAGAACGAGCTGTCCGCACCGGCCGACTTCGGGCACTCCACGCGCCCGACGGCCCCGGTCTTCGAGTAGATGAACCGGCCGTTGTCCGCGCCGGCATCGTTCGGATTGACGCCGATCGCGGACGTGGCGACATCACGGGCAGAGCTGTCGGCACCCCGCTTCTCCACACTGGTGGAGAACACGACCTTCCCGTCGACCTCAAGGCGACAGCGCTTCACGCCGACCGCCGACGTGGGCTTGGCCGCGATTTTCTTCCCCGGCGGCAGCAGCGGCTCCAGGGAACCGGCGGACACCTCGGTGCCGCACAGCTCCTTCGGAGTGGCGTATGCACGCTCGGGCCCGGACGACGAACAGCCGGCCACCGAAGCGACGAGCAACGCCGCACCGATCGCCGCCGCCAAGCCCGAACGTGCTCTGCCCCGCGGGAGTGCCTGCATGACGTCTTCCATCGCCTTCGGTGATCGTGCCGGTGAGTCGTGACGCATCAGTCGGGGATCTCGGTGTCGAGGTCCTTGGCCATCGCGTGAATGTCGGTGTTGGCGTCGTTGAAGCCTGTCGCGGTGCCCTCACTGACCCAGGTGTCGATCTGGTCCGAGTAGCCCGCGTGATGCGCCTTGGCGGCCTCGGTGGCCGCCGCGTAGTTGACGTTCGTGGTGGTGTCCTTGATCGTCTCCCACCGCGTCGCGATGTCGTGGCCGGCTTCTGAGCGGTACTGGCCGGAGTCGTCCTTGAAGAACGCCTCCATCACCACCGATGTCACGGTGCCTGCGGCGCCGCCCGCGGCCGCGCCGACCACAGGAGAGGCGATGAAGCTCGTACCGATACCGACACCCGTACCGACGATGCCCGAGATGACGTTCTTCTTCTGGCTGACGGCGTAGTCGAAGTCGCCGTCCTTCTCGTTCGCCGGGCCGAGCACCGCTTCCTGCCGGCCCTGGGCGAGCAGACCGCTGAACTCCCCGGACTTGCGCGACAGACTCGTGATCGTGTCCTTCGCGTCGTGCGGGTAGCGCTGGTCCTCGGGGAGGTCGGGGTTCAGGTGGTAGTCCATGAGGTTGGCGGTGTACGCCTTCTCGCCGACGCTCAGCGCGCTGTACCCCTCCGGGTTCTGGCTCGCGGTGACCAGGAAGCGGGACACGGCGCTGTGATCGAGCTTCGCGTCCGCGCCGTCGTTCGGGTACAGCAGGTTCCATCCGGACTTGTCGCCGCTGCCGACCGTGGGGCCGTCGGCCATCGCCCGGTGGATGTCGGGCAGGTACTCGGACCCGATCTGCCCGATGCTGTCCGACATGTATTCGTGGTCCTTGAGGCGGTTCGGGTCCTCGGAGATCGAGTTGACGAGGTCCCGCATCAGCCCGGCCTGATCGGCGGTGTGCGCCGGAGTGTCCGCCGTCGGCAGCTCGCCCGCCGGATGCCCGGTCGTTCCGGCCTCCAGCGCCAGGGCGAGGTTGTTGCGCCCGGTGTTGAGGTCGTCGCCGTGCATGTCGGACTCCTGCGGCCACTCCCGGTCCTCGAAGAGGTACTTGAAGTTGCTGGCCGCCGCCTTGTCGCCGTCCTTCGGCGTGTACTCCTCGTTGAAGAACGAGGTAGCCGCGTCAGGGCTGTTGGACAGGCCTTTCAGGTAGCCCGTGAGCGGATCGGAACCGCTGTCCTCGCCGATCCGGTTGAGCCAGGGGTCCATGCCCATGTGCTGCCACGCCAGGTTGCGGTGCTCGCCGTCGCCGGTGAGCTTGCGCTCGGTGGCCATGAGCTTGGTGCCGTAGTCCTCCATGAACCGGTCGTCGTAGTCGCCGGTCCGCATGAGGTTGCTCATGACCTGGAAGCCCATCGGTCCGCCACGATCGCCGTAGAGCGGCTTGTCGCCCAAGTCGATCATCTTGGACTTCCAGTCGTACATCGCGGTCGAGTCGCTCTGCGTCGCGTGGGCCAGCGACATGCCGAGGTTGCGCTGGAGGTCGTCGAACTGGTCGAGCCGCTCGTGCCCCAGCTCGTAGTTGCCGCGAGCCGGGTCGTTGATCCCCGTCCAGAACTCGAGGACCTTCTGCGGGCCGACCTTCGTGGCGAACTCCTCGGAGAACAGCTCGTCGTTGGCGTACTTCTTGAACCCGGCGTTGAGCCGGTCGAACTCCTCGACCGACAGGTCCTTCGGGTCCTTCTGCGCGAGCTTCGCCAGCTCGTCGGCTTCCTTGACGGCGGCGGCCGCGGAGTCGCGGTCCGAGTAGTTCGCGTCGGAGAAGCCCATGGACGTCTGGTTGACCAGCAGCTTCAGGACCGTGGTGGCCGTGCTGTCGCTCTCGCTCGCCCCGTCGACGATCTTCTGGATCTCGTTGCGGACCCCGGTGACGTCGCCGTCGGTCGGCTTGGGGTCCTTGGCGTCGTCCTTGGCGCGGACGGTGAAGCCGCCGTTGCCCGACGCCGTGACGCTGATGTCCCTCCTGCCCGCGTTCTGTATCGACGTCGTGAGATTGCCGTGGTACGTCCTGAGTTCACTCGCGGTGTCCCGGAGAATGTCGTAGATCGACTTCGCCTGGGTGTGCGCGTCGTCGAATTCACCGACCGTCTTGCCGATGAATTCCTTGGAGACCGTGGCATTCGCGCCGGCCCAGACGGCCTTGCCCGCGGACGCCTTCATGCCCGTACGAGCTTCCTTCGCGAGCGCGTCGAGATTCTTGACCATCATCGACCAGTCCTCGACGGCGTCGTCGAGGAGCTTGAAGTTGGCGTGGAGGAGCGCCTCGAATTGCATCAGTCGTCCTTCTTCTTCGGCTCGCCGTACACCGGGTTCTTCTTGCCGGGGTCACCGACGCGCTCGTCGAAACCGGCGTCGAGCATGTCGATGCTGCTCATCTGGCGCCGGATGAAGTCCTCGTCGTCCCCGTGCAGCTTCTTGGTGCGGTGCATGTGGTTGGCGATCTGCGCGGTGGCGTCCATCAGCGAGCGGAGCTGCTCCTCCCAGCGGTTCGACACCTCCTGCAGGCCCCCGCCCAGCGAGAAGCCCTGCTTCGTGAGGTCCGATGCCGCCGAGTCGCTGCTGGGTACGGCCACGCGGGCCTTGTCCCACATCTGGCTGTACAGCTTGTGGGCATCCGAACCGACCTTCTCGAGGTCGCCGTGCCCGACCGCGAGGTCGCCGTACTGGGAAGGGGGCGGCCCGCCGCCCTCGTCGTCCGGTACGCGGTTCAGCTGCATCTGCGTCGACTGACGCCCCGCCGCCTCGGTCTTCAGCTGCTCCCACTCGTCCCACGCCATGAGTGAGCCCCTTCCCCCGCATGCGTACCGGATACTGACGTCGGACGACAGTCGTCCGGTCAAGTTAGCAACTCGGCCGCGAAGAGTGGCCACTCGGACCGGCGCTCGAGATGCTGTGCAAGTGAAGGTCTTGTGGACGACGTGAGTTGTAGTCGTGTGTCCGTAATGGCGGGCCTTGCGCGTTCGGTCCCCATCCGCTTCAATCCGCTCCCGTCCGGATCTTCGGCAATTCCCGCGATCGCGATTTTGACGACGTGCACGCCACTCAGAGTTGTGGAGATTTTTACCCGTCGTCATCTCTGCCCGGGCAACTCTTCTGTAGGAAACTCGAGCCGCACATTGATCCGTTGGAACGGAGCCTTTTCCGTCCGAGCCGACGGGTGCCGGGTTACGGGGGAAGAGGTCACGGCATGGCTTGGGACGAATGGGAGCAGCTGAAGTCCGACGCTGCCGCCCGCCAGAGCGAGAAGATGCAGCTCAATCAGCTGGCCCCGGAACCCGGCGGCGGTGGCTCCACGGGCGGCGCCGACCTGGTGGTCAACCAGGATGATCTCGGCGCCGTGGGCCACGAGGCATTCATCCTCCACGACCATCTGCACACGCAGGCCGACATCGCGGGAGCCGGCGCCGACAAGCACGGCTCGGGATCCACGATGCAGGCCGCGACGGCCCTCAAGGTCAGCAACTTCGAGATGGGACCGGCCCTCGAGACGACCGTCAGTGTCTGGACGACTCAGGTCACAACGGTCCTCCAGGCCTGCGCGCACATCTCCAACCACCTGGACTACAGCAAGAAGCTGCACGCCCAGGACGACGCGACCATCGCGGTCGACCTCCACCAGCGAGACGGCTCGGCCGTGCCCGTGTCCCGGCTGAACGACCTGCTCAAGTAGGGGGCAGGCGATGACGCTCAAGTACACGGATCTGACCGAGGTCGACCTCGCGAAGCTCGGCGCATCCGTTGCCGACTGGAAAGCGGCCGTCGATCACCTCAAGGCCCTGGCGGAGAACGCCAGGACGGGAATGCAGGCGAAATCGGACGGGGCCCGATGGGCCGGCCAGAACGCCGACGCCGTGCGTGTACTCATCGGCAAGACCACCAAGGAATTCGAGGACCTGCACGGTGAGGCCAACAGCATCTTCCAGGTGCTCGACGACGCCCACCAGGAGCTGACGCAGCTCCAGCGCAACACAAAGACACTCGTCTCGGAGGCCATCGGCAAGGGATACCGCGTATTCGACAACGGCGACACCAGCGTCTCCGTCATCGAATACGTCGGACCCGGCGAACCCCCCAAGGGCGTCCCGGAAAAGGAACTCCAGCACTACGCCGACCAGATCACGGCCGACGTCGGCCGCGCCAACGACATCGACCAGTCGGTCAAGCTGGCCCTCACCCGCAGCCACGGTAACGACCCGAACAACGCCGGTCACAAGGAATACGGATCACTCAACGACGCCCAGGTAGAGCGCGCGCTCGAACTCGCCAAAAAGGGTCACAACATGAGTGACGTCGAACTCCGCGAATTCAACCGCATCATGAAGTTCAACGGCGGAGAGAAGGACGGCCAGTTCGCCACCGCGTTCTACAAGGGCCTCGGCGGTCCCGAGAAGGCGCTCGAATTCTACGCGGACATCACCACGGACGGCACGGAGAAGGACGCGGGCAACGTCCGTCTCGACGCCGTCAAGGACTTCCAGCAGGTGATGGGCCCGGCCCTGGCCAATGCCACGGACCCGGACACGAAGAACCATCTCCCCGCCAGCTGGGGCGACGAGTTCCGCAGGCTGGGCACGCAGCAGATCTCCTGGATGCCGCACCAGATGACGAAGCCCTACGGCTATCAGGTGCTCGGCGGCCTGATGCGGTACGGAAACTACGACCCGTCGTTCATCAACCCGATCGCCGAACACCTCACGCAACTCCACAAGGAAGACCCCGACAAACTCCTCACCCACGTCGGCCAAGACCAGGGCGAACACTACGGATTCAATCCGTCGGGAAAGCTCGGCTCCGGCGAGGACCCGCTGAACAGCGTCCTCGAAGCCCTCGGCCACAGCCCGGAGGCCTCGGAGAAATTCTTCACCGACCCTCCCACCGCGTACAACGAGGACGGGACGGTGAAGCAGGACGGAAAGCTGGGCTTCAAGTCCTATCTAGACGTCTTCACCGACAAGGACTTCCTGTGGAACGCCGACTCGAACGACGCGTACCTCTACGGCAACGAGGACGCGAACCGGGCCGCACACAACGTAGGACCTGAAGCACTCGGCCACGCCCTGGAATCCGCCACGACGGGGCGGCCGTACGACAGTGACGACATGAGCGACGCGGTCCGGCACACACCGGAGCGCGCCGGCCTCGTGCACGACATCGTCGACAAGTTCGGCAGCGACCCCGAACTGCTCAAGCACAACGGCGACTCGGGTGAGAGCGGCCCGCTGTACGCCATGAAGGACAGCCTCGGCGACATCACCTCCGAATACATGGGCGACTTCCAGCAGGCCATGTACGAGGAGAACGCCGGCAGCGACATGTTCCCGACGTTCGGCTCGGCCGCGGGCCTCGACCCCGGGCACGCCCAGAAGTTCCTCAGCGAAGTGGGCCAGGACCCGCATGCGTACGCGGCCATCACCGCCGCGCAGCAGGCGTACACGGCGGACGTGGTGAACGGCGTCGTCAACGACCCCACCACGTCGACGACGTCGATGGACGGCCGCGTGCGCGACGCGGTGGCGCCGGGAGCGGCCATCGCGGGCATCATGAGCGACTCGCGCGCGGACGCCATTTACCAGTACCACGCGGCGTCCGACGCGGATTTCAACGAGGCCGCGGCCGACAAGGCGAAGTGGGTGAGCCGCATCCTGGGCATGGGCGTCGACAAGGCGGCCGAGCACGTTCCGATCCTGGGCGCGCCCATCGGGTGGGCGTCGGAGGACATCCAGGAGAGCGTCATGAAGAGCATCGAACAGGACACGACGACGGACGCGGAGCACGCGGCCGGCGGCGAGTACTCGCACGGCCGCTCGGAGGCGATCCGCTCGGCCCAGGACGCCGTCGACAACGCCGTGCGCCACAACTCGAAAATCGACATGCAGACGGCGGACGACCTGCAACGCGCCGCACGCACCGCAGCCGGCATCAGCCATTCGGACGGAGCGCAGTGGAACTCGGAAAGCCATCACTGAGGCCGGCCCGCGGGGTGCCGCTCCTGCCTCTGGCCGCCGTCACCGCCGTGATGGCGGCGGCGGCAGCGGGATGCGGCGACTCGGCCGAGCGGGAGTACGCCGTGCCGTCCTCGCTGTGCGGCATTCACATCAAGGCGGCAACGCTCACGCCGTTGCTGCCGCCCGGGAAGCACGTCGCCGTGAAGCCGGACAACCCTGTCCCCGACGCCATCACGACCTGCGAGGTCGCCGTGGACAAGAAGGTCGTGCTGTCCGTCGAACGCGAGCGACGCGAACCGGGCGCGGCGGCGCGCGACATCGCCGTGGACCAACTCTCCGCCCACGACCCCAAATCCGCGGCGGCCCGCACGATCGCGTACACGGACTCGGCCGCCGTATCCATCACCCGGTGCACCGCCCAGGACGTGGTCAAGGAGGACATCTCCACCGTCATCAGGGTCTTCGAACCGGGACGCAAGGATGAATCGGCGCTGAAGAACTTGATCACGGAATACACGGAGGCGCTGAAGAAGTCTTCGCCGTGCGAAGTGAAATCAGGCTGAATTGTTGAACGCCGTATCTCCTGCCTTCCTCCCCGTAGTCACGACGGTGAAGATTTCATGGAGGAATGTTCGCCTCCCGGAGAGTGCGCCGGGCTCCCGTGCGGGCAGTGCCTGCGCACGAGCGTCACGACCTCCGACCGGGCGCCGAGCGCCCGTCGGCGAGATGAGAAGATTGCACCCGGAAGCGCGATACGGGAAGAGCGTTTCGTAACTGACTTAACACATAGGTCAGTTGGTTCGGTTGTACCGGGTGACTACAGTGGTAAAGGCGCGATGAGGGACGCTCGCGCCACCGCGCTCCGGGCGCGGACTGAAGGACCGACGGGGAACGGGGAGGGGACACGTCATGCTTCCTGCGGACATGGCGATGGGCGGGGTGTCGGCTGCGGCTGCGGCGGACCTGAAGGTCGGCGCGGGAGTACTCAAGACCTTCAAGCAGCGTGTCGACACGCTCTTGAGCGAGTTCGAGGGCTCGGACGGAGCGCCGTCCAAGGTCGGTGGCCAGCGGATCGCGCAGACCTCCCTGCGTGGCGCCGGTACGAAGTTCCCCGAAGCCGACGGTCTCTACGACCAGTACAACGTCGTTCACGAACGGCTCACCTCGCTGGCGAAGACGCTCAGCCTGCAGATCGAGGCGATGGGCATCGCCGCGCATGGCGCGGAGGTCGGCTACGACAACCTCGAGGACGAACAGCGACGCCGGTTCTGGGCCATCCAGTCGAAGATCGAGCATGACCATCAGGCTGCGGAGCGCGAGAAGGCCGGCGCGCCTGAGCAACCGCGGAACGACAAGAAGCAGTCGAAGAAGGGATTCGGGCTGTGACTGGGAAGGACGACTGGGACAAGCTGTCCGGCCAGGAACAGAGCAACGTCCAGGTCGGCGTCACCGATATGACCAGTCGGGTGTCCGAGCTCATGCACGACGCGTTCGGCTTCGGCAGGGTCCGTGCACACGGTCAGAAGTCGAACTTCGAGGACCATGACCTCAACGACATGATCGACATCGTTGAGAACACGAACCCTTCGGACCTCGAGGGCGCCGGTGAGGCCTTGTGGAAGGCACAGCAGGCCATCTCGGACGCTGCGACCGAACTCCGCGGTCACTTGACGGCCGCCGAGGACGACTGGAAGGGCGAGGCGGGCAAGGCCTTCCAGATCTGGGGCAAGGGACTCGCCGGACACGCGGACGCTCTCGCCGACTACGCGAAGGCCGCAGGCGTTCAGATCACGTCCGCCGGCACGGGCCTGGCATCCGTTCGCAGCGCCATGCCGCCCCGGGACAGCCGTCTGGTGCGGAAGTCGGTCGGCGACATCCCGGAGGTTGCGCGGGTCGAGACCAACGAGGAGTACACCGCGGCCACGAAGGTTGAGGGTCATCGCCAAGAGGCCATCAACCAGATGAACCGGCTGTCGTCGTACTACGTCGTCTCCGAGGAGTCGCTCAAGGGGCTGGAACCTCCCACGTTCGAGGCAATGCCTAATGTGGGGGTGCCGAAGCCGTCGGGGCGCGGCTCCGCGCCGACGGACTGGTCCGGAAACGAAACGTCCGGTACGACGCAGCGGCATGCGGCAGTGACTGAAGGCGTGGTCGCACACGGTCGCACGATCGCCCCGCACACGGACGTCACTACGACGCCCGTCAAGGACGTCCACGGCGATGTCACTCTCCCCGACCGACCTGTCGGCACGACAATCGACAGCGTCGACACGCTTCCTCAGCAGACGCCGACGACCCCCGTGACAAGCACCACCAACCCGACCACGACGCCGACGACCGGCCCTCAAGGACTCCCGCTTCCGTCCTATGCCCAGGGTGTTCCGAATCCTATGGGCAAGGGACCTCTGGGGCGGGCGCTCGGTACGACCGGCGTGCCGAGGAATCCCGCGACCGCACAGGGGCGAGCCGGAACCCCCGGACCCGCGTCGGCTCGCGGCCTCGGCCAGGGCGGCACGAACTCGATGGGGCGCCCGAACGCGACCGGGCAGCCGGGTGTCAAGGGCGGCATGCCGGGCGGCCGTCCGACCTCCGGAGTCACCGGAGGAACGCCCAAGCAGGGCGGCGCGCAGGCCGGTCGCCAAGGCCTGGGACCAAGGGGCGCGGGCCGGAGCAACGGCGGTGTCATAGGGGGAAGGCCCACTTCGACCGGTGCGTCCGCAAAGTCGGGTCCCAAGGTGCCGAGAGGCACGGTCATCGGCGGCGAGGGAGCTACCGGTTCACGGACTTCGAGCGGCGGGATCAGCCAGCGGGGAGTCATGGGGGCGCCGAGCACGACGAACGGCACCGCCAGGAACCAGACGCCGGGACGCGGTGCCATCGGTAACTCCGACGGTGTGACGGGTGCTCCCGCAGGACGCAACTCCGCCTCGCGTGCTGGCAGGAACGGCTTCACCGCCGGCGGCTCCGGCCTCGTGCGAGGTTCCGAGGGCAGCCAGTCCGACCATGAAGAGGGCGATTGCGTACAGCGGCCCGACTACCTTGTCGAGGACGAACAGAGCCATCTCCCCAAGAAGCCGCAGCGCGATGTGCCCCCGGTGATCGACCAAGCATGAGCGAGGACGTACGAAGCATGAAGTCAGGGACCAGCCGACGCGGCAGATGGACTGTGCCCCTTCTGAGGCGGGTCGGAAGACGGGTGTCCGCGGTGGGCGCAGTGGTTGGCGCTCTTGCCGTCATGTCCACCGGGCTGGCCCCGAGCGCCGTTGCCGACGACGTGCACGCCAAGCAGTGGTACTTGGACGACATGCTGGCCGAGCGGTTGTGGAAGGTGAGCACGGGCAAGGGCATCAAGGTCGCGGTTATCGACTCAGGAGTCAATCCTGCGACGCCTTCCCTGAAGGGTAAGGTCCTGACGGACGATGTTCCTGCTGCCGCATCGTATGGAGCGACACGTGACTACGGCGGTCACGGCACATCCATGGCGGAACTGATCGCCGGGTCCGGGGCCGGAGGCGGACTCCAGGGGCTCGCCCCGGGAGCCAGGATCATTCCGGTGCGGACGGTGCTCACCACGTTGACGGACAAGGCCGAGCGCAAGAAGACCGCCTCGATTCCCCAGGCGATCAGGGCTGCTGCCGACTCAGACGCACAGATCATCAGCATGTCCTTCGGTGCCGAGTACCCGGATGACGAAGAGACGAGCGCGATCAAGTACGCGGCCAAGAGGGGCAAGCTCATGTTTGCCGCGGCTGGGAACTCCGGCGACAAGGACAACTTCATCGGTTTCCCGGCCGCACTCCCCGAAGTGGTTGGGGTCGGTGCTTCCGATGCGACTGGAACGGTAGGCAAGTTCTCCCAGTCCGGTGACTACATCGACTTGGCGTCGCCGGGTGTGAACGTCCCCACCTGGTGCGACGCGACCTTCAAGCAGTACTGCCAAGGCAAGGGAACAAGTCAGGCCACTGCCATCGCCTCGGCCTCCGCCGCCCTCATCTGGTCGGCGCACCCCAAGTGGACGGCCAGCCAGGTCCTCCGGGTGATGATCGATACTGCCGGTCGTGACTGGCCCAAGAACCAGCCGAGCAAGTATCTCGGCTACGGACTGATCAGGCCCGCCCAGATCTTGATCGCCGGCAAGGGGAATCCGGGTGCCCCCGACATCGATCCGATCACCAACGAAAAGACGTCAGTTGCCGGTTCTACTACCGGCCCTACCCCCTCCGCTTCCGTACCAGCCTCGTCACAGCCCCCGAAATCCACTTCAGGTGGCGAGACCTCGGCGGCAGGATCTAGTGCGAAGTCCTCGGACGGCAATGACCAGTTGTGGATTGTCCTCGGAGCCGCTGCCGCGGTGGTGGTGATCGGGGGCGGGGCGTTCGCGGTGCTGCGAGCTCGACGCTCCGGCTGAGCGGCAGTTACACGACGTTGTCGAGCGAGGGAACAGTCATTCCCTGCGAGACAGCATTCGAAAAGTTCCAGTAGTAATCCAGGAGAGGAAGGCCGAAATGGCAGACGGACAGCGGCTCTCAGACGATCAGATGGTTGCGCTCGAGCGCAAGATCGCCGATAAGTTCGACAACATCAAGTCCACGGTGCACCGCCTTCAGGGGACTATCGACAGCCTGGAAGGCAACTGGAAGGGCATCGGTGCCAACGCCTTCAACACGAAGCAGCACGAGATCAACACGTCGATGAAGAACATCGGCAACATCCTCGTGAAGTTCCTCGACGCGATGACCGGTACTCGGAAGATCAAGGATGACTCCGAGGACCAGGTGCGTCAGCAGGTCAACAAGATCAACGTGTATGACGGCGCTCCGAAGTCCACGCTCAGCGGCTACTAAGCGCCCGGGTTGTCGCGCGTCAGTAGTTAATGAAACCAAGGGAGATGGAGAAGTAGATCATGGCTCTGAACCACGACGAGATGGTCGTCAAGTACGGCGCTCTCGACACCGCGGCCACCGAAATCGGAAACATGGCCAAGCAGCTTGAGGCCGACCTGCAGGAGATCAAGCACCTGGTCGCGGGCACGGTCGCCTACTGGGAGGGTGAAGCCCAGAGCAAGTACGGCGAAGAGCAGCAGAAGTGGGACAAGGAAGCCCGCGACATTCATCAGGCTCTCCAGAGCATCGGCCAGGTGGTGCACCAGGCCGGCGGTGACTACATGGGCGGCGACAAGAAGGCCGCCAGCTTCTTCCTGTAGAACGAAAAGTACGGATGCTGGGTGGGCGCGCGCGGGAGGCGCCCACCCTGTCTTATGGGTTCGACGGGTGGAACATGAAGAATCGGTTCTCGCTCGTCGTTGAAGGGAAAGCAGTTCATGTCGTTCGGGCCGGCGCCCTCTCCGTTCACGCAGTCCCTGCGTGCGGCAAAGGATCGCAAAAAACAGCGCGTGAAGCGGTTGCTGTCAATTTGCGGCGCTCTCATCGTCGTGACCGGCGTTGGCTCATGGTTTATTTGGGGTGGAAGCCCAGCGGCGAATGACGCTAAGTCGAGCAACGGGTCCAGTTCTGCCCGGCAAGCCCCGGATGAGGTGAGCGAGGCTGATGGAAAGACTCCGGTCAACCCTGAAGCCCGCATGGCGGTCGAGTACAACGACAAGAAGCTGAAGCCGGGCAAAAGCTCCTATCTGCCGGGCGGTTGGGCTACCTCCAAGACTTTTGCCATGGCGCAGGGAAGTACACTCACAGGGTACCGATTCAGACAATGGGACCCCATCTGGAGTACCAGGTTGAGCGGTGCCATCTGCGCGACGACGCGGCATGTGACAGTCGATGGCCGCACTGCCGTCGTTGCTCAGTCTGGTCGTGGGGGCAAGGTAAACGCCAAGTCCGCCTGTAACTTGCTTGTGGTATTCAACGTGGACACCGGCAAGAAGATGTGGGAAGTGACGCTGCCCCACTCCGACAATGCGTACGCGACCAATATGAATGTGACGCTGACGCGAGGCGTCGCCGTGACGGCATGGGGATCGGGGTCGGCAGCGTACGACCTGCGTCAGGGCAAGAAGCTCTGGGAGGCGCCCGGCAGGGAAGCCTGCAACGACAGCGGTTTCGCGGGCGGACGTGACTTGCTGGCGCTACAGACCTGTGGAAGCGGTGGTGACGACACCTCATACCGCGTCCAGAAAATTGACCGACGTACAGGAAAGCCCGAGTGGACGTACCAGGTGGCCCGGGGTGTCGGGGCAACCTACTTGGTGTCGTCGAATCCACCGGTAATCGCTGTCGCTGCAGGCGCGGAAACAGTGACGGACCTCATCGTTCTTGACGCGCACGGCAAGCACAGATCGTCGATGGCGCTGGGAGTTGACCGCTATGTCACCGACTGTGGTGGTTCGCTTTTCGGGACTGTAGAGTCCTGCGACTCGGTGATTGTGGGGGGCCGTCAGGTATTCGTGGGCGGAAAGGGAGCCATCGAGGACCTCTTCACCGACCGTCCCGCGAACTCGATTACTGCTTTTGACCTGGATTCGGGGAAACCCGTGCGTAAGTTCAAGTCTCAGGCCCGCCGTCCCATGTATCCCATCCAGGCGAGCGGTGACCAGCTCCTGGTATTCAGAGCAAGTAACGACGGCCGAGCGCCGGCGGCGGTCGTGAGTATCGACCCGAAGACAGGCAAAGAGCGTCCCTTTCTCCTGTTCGAGATGCCTTCCGAGTCGTTGGCGCTCGGAGAGCCAGAGTCGGCAGTCATGACCGTCAGCCACGGACGGGTCTTCTTCAGGCTCAAGGAGATTGACGCGCCAACCAAGGCCGACGATTCAGGTCTCATTCCAGGCGTTGTTGGTTACGAAAGCGCTGGCTAGGAGCGAGGTGCTTGGCTGTCATCTCCCTGCGCTGGAGCGTAGGGAGACGCGAGGGGATCAAGCGCGCCGGGCGGGCAGAGGACCGGCAAAGCGGACCCCAAAGCCCGGACTCCTCGACCCCGCTTTAGTCGTAGGCCTCTACCCCGCGTCCGACCTCGGCGCGTCCTCCAAATCAAACTCCCCGTCCCGAGCCCCCAGCACGAACGCCGTCCACTCCGCCTCCGTGTACCGCAGCACCGTCTCGGGCTCCACCGACGACCGCATCGCGACGGCGCCCGCCGGCAGGTACGCGATCTCGACGCGCTCCTCGTGGTCCTCGGTGCCGGGGGCGCTGTGCCATGTGACGTCGGAGATGTCGAGGGCGTAGAGCTCGTTCTTCTCCCGCTCCTTGCGCGCCTTGACTTCCTCGTCCTGCTCGCGGGAGACCTGCGCGTCCTGTGCCTCGGCCATGTGGGGCGGCCCCTTCTCGACGTACGAACAAGCTGTCCACTCAGCGTACTTGGAAGTGCGCCGCGGCAGGTGGCCGTCAGAAGACCGGCATGGCCACGGCGTCCCCCGCATTCAGCAGGAAGACCCGATTCCCGGTGGCCGTCATGCGCCATGTGCCGCCGCGAGTGGGCCGGTAGGTCCAAGCGGCGTGCCCCGTGCTTCTGCCGAAGACGGTGACGCCCTTGGCGTCGCCGCCCTCCGCCAGCCACAGTGAACTGCCCTGGAAGACGGGCGCGGCGAGAGGCGCGGCATCGCCCTCTGGCACTGCCAGCCAGGAACTGTCGTAGTCACCGGTGGCGGTGTCGTAGCTCATGAGGCGCGGGTGCGGCGCGCCCCAGTCCTGCGCCGTCATCGCCAGGAGGTCTGCGCCGTCCAGGACCGGAGGCCCGTACGTGCCGATCTCCCGCCAGATCTCCTTCCCGTCCGCGAGACCGCAGGCGCACAGGGAGGCTCCGCCCAGGTACACGACCCCTGAGTCGACGAAGGGGTGCAGCGCTCGTCCGTCGCTGGTCTGGCCGGTCCGGTGCCAGGCTTCCTTGCCTGTGGCGGACAGCAGGGCCGTCACGCTGCCGTCCTGGCTAGTCACCACCAAGTGTCCCTCTGCAGCGACCGCTTGGGCTGTGGTGTCGACCGGTGCCGCGTACGCAAGCGGTTTGGTCCAGCGCACCTTGTGTCCGTCCGCCGTGGCTACGGCCCGGATCGTGTCGTCGGCGGTGCCGACGTACACCGTGGTCGCGTCGGCGGCGAGTACACAGGTTGCTCCCGCCGATGCGCTCCACAGCCGTTCACTCGTGGACGCATCGTGGATGTGTACGTTGCCCTGGCTGTCGGCGGCGGCGAACCGGCCGTCGGCCATCGCCACATACCGGGCCGTCGCATCGATGTCGGGGAGGACCCACTTCTCCTTGCCGTCCGTCACCTTCCGTGCGGTCAGGCCCCCACCCTTGGCCGCGAAAATGACGACATCGCGCAGGACGATCGGTGGCGGCGAGCCCTCGGCGGCGACGGGCAGCGGTCCCCACAGGGGCTTTGGCGCCTTGTCGCTGGAGGACCCGCCCTCGACGGGGGAAGCGAGGAGTCTGGCGGGCGGCGGTGTGGCGCCGGCCTCGGGAAGATCCTCGCCGCGTAGCCACCACGCCGTCGCGCCGCCGCCCGCGAGCAGAACGGCTCCGCCTGTGGCGAGGGAGGCGAGGAAACGACGGCGGGAAGGTCGTCGCTGTGCGGGGACTCCGACGACGGTTGTGTACTGCTTCGTCTGTGCCTCGTGCTCCTTGATCTCCTCAGCGAGAGCCCCGTGCTTCCATACGCGCTGCGCACCCCGGGGTGGGGCGAAGACCGCGGCGATCTGCTCCGGCGACGGCCGCAGGGCCGGATCCTTGGACAGACAGGGACGGATGAGGGGTTGGATGAGGCCGGGTACCGCTGTGAGATCCGGCTCGCCGTGCACCACCGCGTACTGCAGGGAGGCGACATGGGGGCCGTCGTACGCCCTGCGGCCCGAGGCCGCGTAGGCGAGCACCGCCCCCAGCGAGAAGACGTCGGCCGCGGGGCTGACGCGCTGTCCGGTGACCTGCTCGGGGGCGCCGTATCCGGGCGTCGCCGGCACCTGGCCGGTCGTGGTCAGGGTCAGCCCGTGCTCGGGGCGGGCGATCCCGAAGTCGATGACACGCGGGCCCGTCGACGTGAGGACGATGTTGGCGGGCTTGAGGTCGCGGTGGATCAGCCCGGCCGCGTGGATGTCCCGCAGCGTGCCGGCAAGCGAATGAGCCAGAGCGCGCAGGGCCGGCTCCTCGAGCGGGCCGCGCTGGGTGACGGCCTGCTCCAGGGTGGGGCCCGACAGGAACTCCGAAGCGATCCAAGGGCGTCCGCCGTCAAGTTCCGCGGCCAGGACCCTGGCGACGCCCCCGCTCTCCACGGACCGCGCGGTCTGGGCCTCGCGCAGGAAGCGCTGCGCCAGATTCGGGTCATGGGTGAGCTCAGGATGCAGGACCTTGACGGCAGTCACGGCACCGGCGGAGTCCTGACCGACGTACACCTTGCCCATCCCGCCTTCGCCGAGCACTCCGAGGAGACGGTAGGGGCCGAGCCGGAGCGGGTCGCCGAAGCCGAGCGGGGTCATGAACTGCGCCATCCTTCTTCTGTGGTCTTCGCGGTGGGCCGTCGCGGGCTGAGCTTCCGCTATTCCAGCGGCAGGGCGACGAGGGAGCGGTCCGCAACGGCGAAGAGCCGTGACTTCGCGCGCTGGGCGGTGAGTGAGGTCGCCTCCGCGCGCACGGTCCACGCCGGGGTGCGGCTGCTGGAATCCACTGCGCAGATCCCCGTACCGGAATGCTTGTAGACGTACTTCTTGCCCACGACCGGGGCAACATCGAGGCTGCCCGCGGAGGCGTTCGAGTCCTTCTCCCGCCACAGCAGCTTTCCGGTGGCCGCGTCGACGGCGACGAGCGGACGTGTTGCGTCGGCCTCGACGGCGTACACCACACCGTCCTGCACGACCGGGGCGCCGAACGCCGCGCGGCCGCGGTACGTCCACAGGGTTCGGCCGCTGGTGAGGAGCTGTGCGCGAAGTACCTCCCCACCCCAGAAGACTCGCTTGTCGTCCGTGGCCAACTCGCTGCGTCCGCTGTGGAGTTCGGCCTTGCCGGCCCTGCGCGTCCACGCGGTCGAGCCTGTCACGGCGTCGTACACCGTGACGGCGGGACCGAACCCGGCGTCGCTGCTTACGACGAGATGGTCGCCCACGGCGCGGGCGCCGCTGAAGCGCTGTTCCGACGCAGGGGAGTGTGGGAGCGTCTCGTCCCAGAGGGCCTTGCCGGTCGAGAGATCGATGGCGATCAGACTCCATGACTTGGGGTTCGTGGTTGCCTGACTGCCCCTGTTCGGGTCTGTCTTGACTCCGGCGACGGCGAAGGCCTGCCCGTTACCCACGGCGAGGAGTTGCTCGTTCTTCAGCCCTCCTGCCCAGCGGTCGAGGAGGATGGCGGAGCCCTGGGCGGAGCCATCGCGCGGGTTGACCGCCGAGACGGTGAATCCGTACGGGTGTGAACCGACCGGGGCGAGGGCGTACAGCCGCTCACCGTCCGTGGCGGCCCGCCAAGGGCCCGACGTGTCGGTGGTGTTCCAGGCGTCGTCGCCTGTGTCGGCGCGGAAGCCGCGCACTCCCACCGCGCTGTCCACCACGATGGTGTCGCCCACCACCATGGGCGGGGTGTGCCGGGGTGCGGTGGGTGCCTGGAACGCCGTACGCCAGAGGGCCACGGGGGCGGCCCTGTCCGGTCCGGAACGGGCCCATGCCCAGGCGCCCGCACCGGCGGCGGACAGAGCCAGCAGGGAACCTCCGCCGATGAGCAGCTTCCGGCGCGACGGGTGGACGGAACGCGCGGAGTGGACTGTGGTGTCGTACGCCTGCCCTGAGGAAGCAGGACGGGGCAGCCGGTGGGCAGCGGTTCGCCAGACCTCCGTCGCCCGGCGGCCGATCTCGAGGAGCAGCGGGTCCGGGAGCTGGGAGGCGAACTCTCCCTGGGGCCCGGCAAGTTGTTCCCGCAGTTCTGCGGTGGACGGACGCCGGACCGGCTCCTTGCTCAAGCACCTGGCGAGTACCGACGCCAGGGCCGGCGGCACTCCCGCCAGATCCGCCTCCGCGTAGCGCACCCGGTACAGCAGGTCCGCCGCCTGACCCGAACCGAAGGGCGCACGGCCTGTGGCCGCGAACACCAGCACGCCCGCGAGGGCGAAGACATCGCCCGCGGCCGTGTGTTCGACGCCGGTGGCCTGCTCGGGAGACATGAAGGCCGGTGTGCCGGCTGCCGCGCCAGTTCTGGTGAGCCGGTCGTCGCCGATGGCGCGAGCGATGCCGAAGTCGATGAGTCGCGGACCGTCGGCAGTGACCATGATGTTGGACGGCTTGAGGTCGCGGTGCACGACATCCGAACTGTGCAGCTGGGCCAGTGCCTCGCACAACGCCGCACCCAGCGCGCGTACCGCTGCCTGTGGCAGCGGACCGCTCGTGGTGACGGCCTCGCCCAGCGGCGGTCCGAGCACGTACTCCGTGGCGAGCCAAGGAGTGGCGGCCATTGCGTCCGCGTCGAAGACCTGGGCGCCGTACCGTCCCCCGATCACCCGCGCCGCATCGATCTCGAGCCGGAAGCGCGTACGGGACTCCGGATCGGCAGCGATCCGGGCGTGCATGGTCTTGAGCGCGGCGGTACGGCCCGACGCCGTACGGGCGAGATAGACGGTGCCCATGCCGCCGCTGCCGAGCCGCGCGACGAGGCGGTATGCGCCGATCTCGGCGGGGTCGTCGTGTGCGAGAGGGGAGAGCATCGGGCCGGTCACCTCGGAGCGAGTGGGGGATCCGCGGCGAGCACCGAGGCCGACTGGCGGGCCAGCGCGGCGATGATGCCGGCAGGGAGGGGGAGAGCCGCGGTGGTGTCGAGGACGGTGGCCTGCGATGCCACAGCCGTGGGCGTGAACCGGTGCACCAACTCGGCGGCCTGCGGACGTCGTGCCGGGTCGCGCGAGAGGCAGGCGGCGACGGCGGCGCGCAGGGAAGCGGGCAACTCGTCGCGCTCCGGGGTGGTGTGTCCCGTTGCCGCAAACGCGAGCACCGCGCCGAGCGCATGGACGTCACCGAGCGGCCGGGGGCGTCCGCCCGCGGCCTGCTCGGGCGCGACGCAACCGGCCGTCAGCCACGGGATGCCATCGCGCGCCTCGCCGTCGGGTCCGGCGGCGCGCACCGCGCCGAAACTGCCGATGCGTGGCCCTTCGGTCGAGAGGAACACCGCCGACGGGGACAGCCCGGCGTGCACCACGTCCTTCGCGTGTGCTGCCGCCAGGGCGTCCGCCAGAGACGAACCCAAGGCCAGGACGGTGCGCTCCGGGAGAGGACCTCCGTGAGCGGCCAGCGCCTCGGGCAGGGTGAGCAGAGGGACGTACGGCGTCGCGTACCAAGGGAGTTCCGCGGTCGTGTCCGCCTCGGTGACGGGCAGGAATCCCGGCACCGTCAGGCTTGCGGCGGTAGCCGCCTCCACCGCCCATCTCCCGTGATCCGAATCGGGAAGGGGCACGCAGACGAGGACGGTGCGCTCACCGTCACCCGACCGTGCGAGGAACCGGCTTTCCGCTACGGGCAGTCGGCCGAGGGCCGCCTGAAAGGGAGCGATGACCCGGTACGGCCCTACAGTCGCCGGAGCTTGGCTCACACGTGCTCCTCGCCCATCCATCCCGTCTGGACCAACGGCTTCCCCCGCTTGCGCGAGACGAAGACGCCACGGCCCGCCGGCATCGGGCGTGGCCGCACGCCGCCGAGGAGGTCGCCCTCGCCCGGGTCGCCGGCCAGGACGAGGCCCTGGGCGCCGAGCTCCTTCATGCGCTGGATGAACGGCTCGTACGCGGCCCGGCCGCCGCCCGCCGAGGAGCGGGCGATGATGAAGCGGACGCCGACGTCCCGCGCGAACGGGAGCAGTTCGGTCAGGCCCGAGAGCGGGTTGCCGCTCGACGTGGACACCAGGTCGTAGTCGTCGATGACCACGAAGACGTTCGGGCCGCGCCACCAGTTGCGGTCCCGCAGCTGCTGCGCCGTCACCTCCGCCGTCGGCGTACGCCGCTGCATCAGGTCGGCGAGCGCGTCCATGTGGTGCCCCATCGAGTTCGACATGGGGATGTACTCCGCCAGGTGCGAGGGCGGGGTCACGTCGAGCAGGGCTCGGCGGTTGTCGACGACGAAGAGCTTGCAGGAGTCGCCGTCGTAGCGCTCGGTGAGGCGCTTGATGAGCAGGCGCAGCAGGTTCGACTTGCCGGACTCGCTCTCTCCGAAGATGAGGAAGAACGGGTCCGATTCGAAGTCGAGGAACACCGGCTCGAGGTTGTCCTCGTCGAGCGCGAAGGACACACCGCGGTCCGGGAACAGGTTCCCCGGGGGCAGCCGGTCCGCCGCGAACTCGCGGGGGAGCAGCCGGACTTCGGGGGCGCCGGGCGCCGTCCAGTGCCGGGTCACCTCGGCGGTCAGCGCCGCCGTGGCCTCGGCCAGGTCCGTGTCCGACGTGAGGCCGTCGATCCGCGGGACCGCCGCCATGAAGTGCTGCTTCTGCGGCGACTGGCCGCGGCCGGGCACGCCCGTCGGCACGTTCGCCGCGACCTTGCGGTCGAACTCGGAGTCCATCGTGTCGCCGAGCCGCAGCTCGAGGCGGTTCATGAGGTGGTCCTTCATGTTCGCCCTGACCTCCATGGACCGCGAGGCCGTGAGCACCAGGTGGATGCCGTAGCCCAGGCCGCGGGCCGCGATGTCGAGCACCGCCGGCTCCAGACCCTCGTAGTCCGTACGAAAGTTGCCCCAGCCGTCGATGACGAGGAAGACGTCACCCCACGGCTGGTCGGTGACCGAGATGTCGCCGCGTGCCCTGCGGGCGCGGAAGTCGCCGATGGAAGCGATGCCGGAGGAACGGAAGTACTCCTCGCGGCGCATCATCACGCCGTAGACCTCGGCGACCGTGCGTCGCACCTTCTCGGGGTCGAGGCGCGAGGCCACCCCGCCGACGTGCGGCAGCCCCGCGACGGCCGACAGGCCGCCACCACCGAAGTCGAGCCCGTAGAACTGCACTTCGTGCGGGGTGTGCGTCAGCGCGAACGAGGCGATGAGCGAACGCAGCAGCGTCGACTTGCCGGACTGCGGGCCGCCCAGGATCTGCATATGGCCGGCCGCACCCGAGAAGTCGCACCACAGGGGGTCGCGCCGCTGCTCGTACGGCTTGTCGACGAGGCCTGCCGGGACGATGAGGCGTCCCGCGCCCTCGTAGCCGGGCTGTGTGAGGCCGCGGCCCTGCACGGCGGCGAGGCCGGGAAGGAGACTGTCGAGCGACGGAGGGCTGTCCAGGGGCGGCAGCCACACCTGGTGGGCCGCCGGACCCTGGGCCTCGAGGCGGCGCACGATCACGTCGAGCACGGTGTCCGAGAGCGCGTCATCGGTCGTGGGCGCGGCCTCGGGGCGCTGCTGGGGCACGGCCACGTACTGCACCGGCACCTCCGCCGCAGTGAACAGCACCGGCCGCCGGTCCATCGGAAGCGGCCCGCCCGCCACCGCCGTCTGCGCGGAACCGGAGCGGTAGGTCCCGGACACGTACGCCGCCTTGAAGCGGACCATCTCGTCCGTGCCGTACTTCAGGAAGCCGGAACCCGGCACGTTCGGCAGCTCGTACGCGTCGGGCACGCCGAGCGCCGCGCGAGACTCGGCGGCGGAGAACGTCCGCAGACCGATCCGGTACGAGAGGTAGGTCTCCAGGCCACGCAGCCGGCCCTCTTCGAGGCGCTGCGAGGCGAGAAGCAGATGCACGCCCAGCGAACGGCCGATGCGGCCGATCTGCACGAACATCTCGATGAAGTCGGGCTTGGCCGTCAACAGCTCGCTGAACTCGTCGATCACCAGGACGAGCGACGGGATCGGCTGGAGCGGGGCGCCGGCCGCGCGCGCCTTCTCGTAGTCGTGGATGTTCGCGTAGTTGCCCGCGTCGCGGAGCATCTCCTGGCGGCGGTTGAGCTCACCGCGGATGGAGTCACCCATGCGGTCGACAAGCGTCAGGTCGTCCGCGAGGTTGGTGATGACGGCCGCGACGTGCGGCATCTGGGCCATGCCCGCGAATGTCGCACCGCCCTTGAAGTCGGCGAGTACGAAGTTCAGCGTCTCGGAGGAGTGCGTGACCGCGAGGCCGAGGACGAGGGTGCGCAGGAGCTCCGACTTTCCGGAACCCGTCGCACCGACACACAGGCCGTGCGGGCCCATGCCCTCCTGGGCCGCTTCCTTGAGGTCGAGCATGACGGGCCGGCCGTCCTCGCCGACGCCGATCGGCACACGCAGCCGCTCCGCCTGCGAGCGCGGGCGCCAGGTGCGCTTGGTGTCCACGGACGCGGCATCGCCGAGGCTCAGCAGATCCGTGAAGTCCAGGTTCGCCAGCAGCGGTTCGTCGTCGTCGCCGCCCGAGGCCATGCGCAGCGGCGCCAACTGCCGCGCCAGCGCGTCCGCGGCCTCGTAGGAGAGCAGGTCGGGCGTGCCCTCGTAGACCACGCCGTGCGCCGACTCCAGCGTCAGGGAGCGGGGCTGCACGACGATCGAGAGGTCGCCGCGACCCGTCGTCAGCTCGCCGGGCACGACCTCGACGACGGACACACCCTGCAGGCCCTCGGGGCTGGCCAGCATCGACACCGGCGGCAGGGACACGCCGTCGAGCACGACGACGAGGTGCGGCTGCTCGGGGACGGGCGCCCCACCGGGGTGGAAGCGCGGACGGCCCTGGAGGCGCGTGGTCAGCATCGCCTCCAGCTCCATGGGGTCGGTGGTGATCAGACGGCGGCTGCCGGCGCCGTCCGTCTGGCCCGCGGCCTGGCTGTGCGGCAGCCACTTGGCCCACTCCCACTGCGGCGCGGCCTCCCGGCCCGTCGCCACGGCGATCACCAGGTCCTCGGGGGAGTGCAACGACGCGAGCGAGGCGACGACGGCGCGGGCCGTGCCGCGCACCGTCTGCGGCTCACCGCTGACCGTCACGTGGTAGAAGGCCCGCAGCGAGACCGCCATCGGCAGGTCCTCGAGCGTGCCGTGCGCGGCGAGGAAGCGCTGCATGGCGCCCGCCGTCAGCGGCTCCAACTCGTCCACGGGCGCGGTCTGCGGGGGCACCAGCGGAGTGGCGAGCCCCTGCGGGCCGAGGCCGACGCGCACCTGCCCGAAGTCCTCGTCGCCCGTGCGCCGCTCCCAGACGCGGCTGCCCTCGGCGACGAGCGCCCACAGCTGCTCGGGGGAGGGGTGCAGGTAGTACTGCGCGTCGCGCTGCTTCCTCGCGGTCTTCGTGGCATCGCGCCGGGTTTGCGACAGATAACGCAGATAGTCGCGGCGCATGTCCGACATCTGACCCTGCGAACCGCGCCGGTAGCGGACCAGCATCGAGATGCCCATGCCCAGGGTCGACGCGATCATCACCATGCCCATGATCTTCATGAACGGCTGCGCGCTGGGATTGAAGAAGAACACGACGGATCCGCCCATGCCGAGCATCGGCAGGAGCTGCATCATCGCGCCTTCCTGCTGCCCGCGTGGCAGCTCGGGCGGAGGCTGCAGGACCACCTCTTCCGTGGGCACTTCGGACGGCAGCGCCCGAGGCGGGCGCTTCACGACGATGTGACTCACTTCGCACCAATTCCCTTGCCAGACCGAGGCGTTCCGTCCGCCGCCCCGTGTCAGGCGGACGTCGATCGTGATTTGCGATCCTACTGACGGTCACTGACAACGGTGGGCGGTAGGGTGCCGGAGGTGCAGTCGAGCACCGCGGATCCGCCCGGGGAAACAGGGCATTTCACGCGGTCGGGAGCGAGCGCGGCCGCGAACGCCGGTCCTGGAAGCCTCGTTGACAGGCGGCGGGGGCGCGCGCGAGCGACGTACACAACACCTCCACATCCGGCTGCATCACCGGACACACCAACCGAGGGGGAACAGCAGGTGAGCATGACGGCTTCCGCTTCCGCGACGGCCGGCGCGACCGGCGGAGCGGGCACCGGAGCCCCTTCGGGGGCCGGCACGGGCCTCGGCTTCTGCCGCGTCACCATCGTCGCGCCCGACAGCCGGATCGATGTCGCACTGCCCGACGACGTCCCGGTCGCCGACCTCAACCCGGAGATCCTGCGGCTCTCCCAGCAGAGCCCCGCCGAGGGCGCGCCGGTCGGCTACCACCTCGTACGCCGCGACGGCACCGTCCTCGACAGCGCCCGGTCCTTCGCCGCGCAGCGCATCCTCGACGGCGAGCTGCTCACCCTGCGCCCGTTCTCCGAGTCGCTGCCGCCGGCCGTCTTCGACGACGTCTCCGAAGCGGTCGCCTCGGCCGTCACCCGCGACCGCACCCTGTGGAACGGCGACCTGACCCGCGGCGCCGGACTCATCGGCGGCGGCGTCCTGCCCGCCCTCCTGGCCTTCGTCACGTGGACGGCCGAGCCGCACCACGACATGAACAGCCTCCAGGGCGTCCTCGCCGCGGTGGCCGGCCTCCTCCTCGTCGTCCTCGCCTGCGTGCGCGCCAGGGTCTACGACGACCGCGGCTCTGCCGTCGCCCTGGGACTCGGCGCCCTGCCGAACGTGGCGGTGGCGGGCTCCGGTCTGCTGCCCCTCGCCGACCACCAGGGGATCGGACGGCTCCAGTTCCTGCTGGCGTGCACGGCCGTACTGCTCGCCTCCGTGGTCCTCACCCTGGTCTCGCCGGGCGGCGACGGTCCCTTCGTGGCCTTCGTCTTCGCGTCGGCCATCGGGGTGCTCACGACGTTCATCGCCATCCTCACGGACCTGACGGCCGTGGAGACCGCCGGCCTGTGCGCGCCGCTCTCCGTTGGGGCCCTCGCCTTCCTGCCGGGCCTCTCCATGCGCTTCGCCCGTCTCCCCATCGGCTTCGAGCCCCCGAGCATGGCCCGCGGCGAGTACGGCAACGACCCCGCGAACCAGGAGCCCGTCGAGGCCGACCGCATCGCGGCCCAGGCCCGCCGCGGCCACGAGCTGCTCGTCGGCCTGGTCGGCGGCTGCGCCCTGGTGTCCGTCGGCGCCGCGGCCGTCCTCGGCTTCTCGCACGACGTGTGGGGCCAGCTCCTCGCCTTCGCCACCGGCGTCGCGATGCTGATGCGCGCGCAGCTCTTCCGTTACACCGCGCAGGTCGGCCCCCTCCTCGCCGCCGGTCTCGCCGCCCTCGTCCTGCTGGGCCTCGGCCTCTCCCTCCACCCGCCGCTGGACTACCTGGACGACTTCTTCAGGAAGGGCGACCACACGGCCATCAACATCCGCACGGTCTGGCTCGTCGCGGTGATCGCGGTGGCCACGGCGCTGATCACGTCGATCGGACTGATCACGCCCCGCCGGGGAGTCAGCCCCTTCTGGGGACGCTTCATGGAGATCGCGGAGACGTTCGTCCTGCTCACGCTGGTCCCGCTGACGCTCGCCGTCTTCGACGTGTACGCACAGGCCCGCGCGATGACCGGCTGACCGGACGGTCGGGTGCACACGGAGCGGCTGGTACGCTGTGTGACGGCCGTTTGTGTACGCGCCCTCAGGTCTCCGGTTCTCCGGAATCTGAAGACTGCGCCCAACGGACCTCGCCTCCCGAGTAACGGAAGCTCCCCTGAGATGTGGACCAGGGGCACTCGGTGGCCACGAAAAGACTACGAGGAGTACGCGTGTCGCTCGACGCCGCTACGAAGAAGCAGATCATCACCGAGTTCGGCCAGAAGGAGGGCGACACCGGCTCCCCCGAGGTCCAGGTCGCCATGCTGTCCCGCCGGATCTCGGACCTGACCGAGCACCTCAAGACGCACAAGCACGACCACCACTCCCGTCGTGGTCTGCTGATCCTGGTCGGCCAGCGTCGCCGCCTTCTGCAGTACCTGGCCAAGAAGGACATCCAGCGCTTCCGTGCGCTGGTCGAGCGCCTCGGCATCCGCCGCGGTGCGGCCGGCGCCCGCTAAGACGCCGTGAAGGGAGCGGTTCCCACCGACAGGGGGCCGCTCCCTTTGCTGTACGTGCGAAGTGTCACAGACGCTTTGTAGTCTGGACACACGACAAAAGCACCACCGCACGCATCACCACTGCATGCACCGCTTCGATGTACCGCACCCAGTTGCACCGCATCACGCGACGCATCACCGCACGAGGAGAAGCGCACCCTCGCCGCCGCCGGTCCTCGGTAGTGGCCCCCGGGAGACGGATCCCGTCCACCCCGGGTGCTTCGATCGAAGACCGGCCCGCACACAAGGCGCGCTTCTCCGGCCCCGTCCCTCCGCCACACGGGCGGAACGGGACAAAAGACGAAAAGTAACGGAGAAAACGCTAGTGGAGAACGAGACCCACTACGCCGAGGCCGTCATTGACAACGGCACCTTCGGCACCCGCACCATCCGCTTCGAGACGGGCCGTCTGGCCCGTCAGGCCGCCGGCTCCGCCGTGGCGTACCTGGACGACGACACCATGGTGCTGTCGGCCACGAGCGCTTCCAAGAAGCCCAAGGACCAGCTCGACTTCTTCCCCCTCACGGTGGACGTCGAGGAGCGGATGTACTCGGCCGGAAAGATCCCCGGCTCCTTCTTCCGCCGTGAAGGCCGTCCCTCCGAGGACGCGGTCCTGACCTGCCGCCTCATCGACCGCCCGCTGCGTCCGTCCTTCAAGAAGGGCCTTCGCAACGAGATCCAGGTCGTCGAGACGGTCATGGCGCTCAACCCCGACCACCTGTACGACGTGGTCGCCATCAACGCCGCCTCCTGCTCCACGCAGCTGGCCGGCCTGCCCTTCTCCGGCCCGGTCGGCGGCACCCGTGTCGCGCTGATCAAGGGCCAGTGGGTCGCGTTCCCGACGCACACCGAGCTCGAGGACGCCGTCTTCGACATGGTCGTCGCCGGTCGCGTCCTCGATGACGGCGACGTCGCGATCATGATGGTCGAGGCCGAGGCCACCGAGAAGACCATCGAGCTCGTCAAGGGCGGCGCCCAGGCGCCGACCGAAGAGGTCGTCGCCGCCGGTCTCGAGGCCGCGAAGCCCTTCATCAAGGTGCTCTGCAAGGCCCAGTCGGAGCTGGCCGCCAAGGCCGCCAAGCCGACCGGCGAGTTCCCGATCTTCCTCGACTTCGAGGACGACGTGCTCGAGGCCTTGACGGCCGCCGTCAAGACCGAGCTCGCCCAGGCGCTCACCATCGCCGGCAAGCAGGACCGCGAGGCCGAGCTGGACCGCGTCAAGGGTCTGGCCGCCGAGAAGCTGCTCCCGCAGTTCGAGGGCCGCGAGAAGGAGATCTCGGCGGCGTACCGCGCGCTGACGAAGTCCCTGGTCCGCGAGCGCGTCATCAAGGACAAGGTCCGCATCGACGGCCGTGGCGTCACGGACATCCGTACGCTCGCCGCCGAGGTCGAGGCCATCCCGCGCGTGCACGGCTCGGCGCTCTTCGAGCGTGGCGAGACCCAGATCCTGGGCGTCACCACCCTCAACATGCTCCGTATGGAGCAGCAGCTGGACACCCTTTCCCCGGTGACCCGCAAGCGCTACATGCACAACTACAACTTCCCGCCCTACTCGGTCGGCGAGACGGGCCGCGTCGGCGCCCCGAAGCGCCGCGAGATCGGCCACGGCGCGCTCGCCGAGCGCGCCATCGTGCCGGTCCTGCCGACGCGCGAGGAGTTCCCGTACGCGATCCGTCAGGTCTCCGAGGCCCTCGGTTCCAACGGCTCGACGTCCATGGGCTCGGTCTGCGCCTCCACCATGTCGCTGCTGAACGCCGGTGTGCCGCTGAAGGCTCCCGTCGCCGGTATCGCCATGGGCCTGATCTCCCAGGAGATCAAGGGCGAGACGCACTACGTCGCCCTCACCGACATCCTCGGTGCGGAGGACGCCTTCGGTGACATGGACTTCAAGGTCGCCGGCACCAAGGACTTCGTCACCGCTCTCCAGCTCGACACCAAGCTGGACGGCATTCCGGCCTCCGTCCTGGCCGCGGCCCTCAAGCAGGCCCGCGACGCCCGCCTCCACATCCTCGACGTGATGATGGAAGCGATCGACACGCCGGACGAGATGTCCCCGAACGCCCCGCGGATCATCACGGTCAAGATCCCCGTGGACAAGATCGGTGAGGTCATCGGCCCGAAGGGCAAGATGATCAACCAGATCCAGGAGGACACCGGCGCCGACATCACGATCGAGGACGACGGCACCATCTACATCGGTGCCCAGCAGGGCTCGCAGGCCGAGGCCGCGCGCGCCACGATCAACTCGATCGCCAACCCGACCATGCCGGAGGTCGGCGAGCGCTACCTGGGCACCGTCGTGAAGACGACGACCTTCGGTGCGTTCGTGTCCCTGCTCCCGGGCAAGGACGGCCTGCTGCACATCTCGCAGATCCGCAAGCTGGCCGGCGGCAAGCGCGTGGAGAACGTCGAGGACGTTCTCGGCGTGGGTGCCAAGGTCCAGGTCGAGATCGCCGAGATCGACTCCCGCGGCAAGCTCTCCCTCATCCCCGTCGTCGAGGGCGAAGAGGGCGACGAGACGAAGGACGACACCGACAAGTGACGTCCCGTAGCTCCAAGGCGACGGCCCGCACCTCCTCGGAGGCGCGGGCCGTCGCCCGTACCCAAACCCTGATCAAGGGCGAGAACGGCATCGGTACGGTCCGCAGGACCACCCTCCCCGGCGGTCTGCGGATCGTCACCGAGACGCTGCCCTCCGTACGCTCCGCGACCTTCGGGATCTGGGCGAACGTCGGCTCCCGCGACGAGACCCCCACGTTGAACGGCGCGACGCATTACCTCGAGCACCTCCTCTTCAAGGGCACCTCCCGCCGGAGCGCCCTCGACATCTCCTCGACGATCGACGCGGTCGGCGGCGAGATGAACGCCTTCACGGCGAAGGAGTACACGTGCTACTACGCGCGCGTGCTCGACACCGACCTCCCCCTCGCGATCGACGTCGTCTGCGACATGCTGACCGGCTCCCTCATCGAGGAGGCGGACGTCGACGCCGAGCGCGGCGTGATCCTCGAAGAGATCGCCATGACGGAGGACGACCCGGGCGACTGCGTGCACGACCTGTTCGCGCACACCATGCTCGGCGACACCCCGCTCGGCCGCCCGGTCCTCGGCACGGTCGACACGATCAACGCGCTGAACCGCGGCCAGATCGCCCGCTTCTACAAGAAGCACTACGACCCGACGCACCTCGTCGTCGCGGCCGCGGGCAACGTCGACCACAACAAGGTCGTACGCCAGGTACGTGCCGCCTTCGAGAAGGCCGGTGCCCTCACGCGCACCGACGCCGTCCCCATGGCCCCGCGTGACGGCCGCAAGCCCGTGCGCGCAGCGGGCCGCATGGAGCTCCTCGGCCGCAAGACCGAGCAGGCCCACGTCATCCTCGGCATGCCGGGCCTCGCCCGCACCGACGAGCGCCGCTGGGCCATGGGCGTCCTCAACACCGCCCTGGGCGGTGGCATGTCGTCCCGCCTCTTCCAGGAGGTCAGGGAGAAGCGCGGCCTCGCCTACAGCGTGTACTCGTACACCTCGGGCTTCGCGGACTGCGGCCTCTTCGGGGTCTACGCGGGCTGCCGGCCGAGCCAGGTCCACGACGTGCTCAAGATCTGCCGCGACGAGCTCGCCCACGTCGCGGAGCACGGTCTGTCCGACGACGAGATCGGCCGCGCCATCGGCCAGCTCTCCGGCTCCACGGTCCTCGGCCTCGAGGACACCGGCGCGCTCATGAACCGCATCGGCAAGAGCGAGCTCTGCTGGGGCGAGCAGATGTCCGTCAGCGACATGCTGGAGGAGATCGCCTCGGTCACCCCCGACGAGGTGCGCGCGGTGGCCCGCGACATCCTGGGGCAGCGCCCCTCGCTGTCGGTCATCGGCCCGCTCAAGGACAAGCAGGCGGCGCGCCTGCACGAAGCGGTGGCATAGCCCACCCGTTCGCAACTCGCGTAAGGAACGAAGAAGATGAGCAAGCTGCGCGTGGCGGTCCTCGGCGCCGGGGGCCGCATCGGCTCCGAGGCCGTACGGGCCGTCGAGGCCGCCGACGACATGGAACTGGTCGCGGCCCTCGGCCGGGGCGACAAGCTGGAGACCCTCGCCGAGTCCGGCGCCCAGGTCGCGGTCGAACTGACCACGCCCGACTCGGTGATGGACAACCTCGACTTCTGCGTACGCCACGGCATCCACGCCGTCGTCGGCACCACCGGCTGGACCGACGACCGCCTCGCCAAGCTCACCACCTGGCTCGCGGACTCCCCGCGGACCGGTGTGCTCATCGCCCCGAACTTCTCCATCGGGGCCGTCCTCACCATGAAGTTCGCCGAGGCGGCGGCGCCGTACTTCGAGTCCGTCGAGGTCATCGAGCTGCACCACCCGAAGAAGGTGGACGCGCCCAGCGGCACGGCCGCCCGTACGGCGCAGCTCATCGCGGCGGCCCGCGAGAAGGCCGGCAGCGCCCCTCAGCCGGACGCCACGGCCACCGCTCTCGAAGGCGCCCGCGGCGCGGACGTCGACGGGGTCCCGGTCCACTCCGTGCGCATGCGCGGCCTCCTCGCCCACCAGGAGGTCCTCCTAGGCGGCGAGGGCGAGACGCTGACCATCCGCCACGACTCGCTGCACCACAGCAGCTTCATGCCGGGCATCCTGCTCGGCGCCCGCCGCGTCGTGACCACTCCCGGCCTCACCTTCGGCCTGGAACACTTCCTCGACCTGAACGTCTGACGGACCTCATGCGCGCAAAGCTCACCTACCTCGTCACCGCCCTCGTCCTGGTCTTCTACTTCGTCCTGGTCGGCAGTCGTGGCCTGCTCCTCATCGAGCAGGGCACCCTGCTCACCGTCACGTTCGGCGTGGCCGTGCTGATCCTGCCTGCGATCGGCCTCTGGTTCCTCTGGGCCAACACCCAGTTCGTCCGCAAGGCGAACCGTCTCGCCGAGCTCCTGGAGGCCGAGGGCGGCCTGCCCGTGGACGAGCTGCGCCGTGACCAGTACGGCCGCATCGACCGCGACTCCGCCGACGAGGTCTTCGCCCGGCGCAAGGCGGAGACCGAGGACACACCGGGGGACTGGCGCTGCTGGTTCCGCCTCGCCGTGGCCTACCGCGACGCCCGGGACACCCCGCGCGCCCGCAAGGCGATGCAGCGCGCCATCGCGCTCCATGAGGGCAGGACGGTCACCGCCTGAGGACGCGTGCGTCCCGAGTACGCGTGAAGGGCCGCGCCGGTGATCCGGCGCGGCCCTTCACGTATGCCTGGTTCAGGCCTGGTGCGGCCGGTACTCCTCGGCCCACACCTCGATGGCGTCCGAAGCCCGGTCGAAGGCCTCGGTCCGCGCGAGGAAGTCCGCACCGTGGCTGGTGACCAGGGCGGACCTCTCATCGGCCTTGTCCCGCCGTACGAGGAGCAGCGCCTGCCCCTGCACCGTCCGGGGGAGTCCGAGCCAGCGGACCGGCTGCTGGACGGTACGGACCGTCACGACCTGGGCCCACGGGACCGTCTGGGTCTGGAAGAAGGCCACACGGCGCAGGCCGTGCGCGCTCACCCACGTACCCACCCGCAGCAGGCGCAGGGCCGCCCCGATGATGAGCAGGGCGATGATGCCGCACACCGCGCCGCCGCCGAGACCACCCGTGAAGGCGATGATCACCGCGGCGAACATGACGTACGAGGCGAGCAGCAGGAGCAGCGCGGCGAATCCCACGCGCCACGGCCCCGGCCGGTAGGGACGCCGCCATTGGTCGCGATCGTCGAAAGGCAGCGCGACATCGTCGGCCACCTCGTCAAAAGCGCGGTCGGCCGTCAGGAAGGGCAGGGGCACGACTGGTCCTCACTCAATCCACGCTGTATTCGGGCTGTGCCCGGTGAGGCTACCTAGGCGTGCGCCCGCCTTCCACCCTTGGGGGCCGGACGGAGCAGAGGCGTCAGCGGCCGTCGGACGCTTCGGAGTGCTGCGTGTGCGCCGGTGCCTGACCTGACGACAGGGCGGGCATCCCCAGGAGCAGAGCGCCCACGAGCCCGGCGACGACGGTGAGACCGACGAGCGAGCGACCTGCGATCTGGCCGGCCGACGCGCGTTCGCGCGGGGGTGCAGTGACGTTACTGCGGAACTTGTCGGCTTCGGCGATGAAGGCGAACGGAACTGGCTCGCGCCGACGGAACATAGGTACTGCTTCTCCTCGTCAAGATCGAACGTTCAGGTCATCGAAGCGCTGAGAGCGCGGAGAGCGGCGAACGAACCGCCCCGTTACCCATACAGACGCACGGATGCACCAAAAGGTGCCCTGTTTCGCCGAATTCACTGAAGTTCGGCGATGTTCGGATCGGAATGTCGCGAGGCACGACCGAATGCCCCGTTGTCAGTGCCTGCCCGTAGAGTGGGCGCCGCCCGAGCGAAGTGATGGAAGGACCCCTCGAACCGTGACCGAAACCCCTGCTGACGACCTCAAGCCGACCTTCCGCGGCGACGTGACGGTCGAGCTGGTCAAGCACACCGCGAGCGACACCGACGTGCTGTTCGCCGCCCGCGTCTCCACCGCGGGAGAGCAGTCCCTCGACGAGCTGACCAAGGACCCGGAGCGCTCCAAGGGCCTGATCAACTTCCTGATGCGGGACCGTCACGGCAGCCCCTTCGAGCACAACTCGATGACGTTCTTCATCAACGCCCCGATCTTCGTGTTCCGCGAGTTCATGCGTCACCGCGCGGGCTGGTCGTACAACGAGGAATCGGGCCGCTACAGGGAGCTCCAGCCGGTCTTCTACGTCCCGGAGGCATCCCGCAAGCTGGTGCAGCAGGGCCGCCCCGGCAAGTACCAGTTCGTCGAGGGCACGCAGGGCCAGCAGGAGCTCACCGGGCGCGTGATGGAGGACTCGTACCGCCAGGCGTACGAGGCGTACCAGGAGATGCTCGCCGCTGGCGTCGCCCGCGAGGTGGCCCGTTCGGTCCTCCCGGTAGGCCTCTTCTCCTCGATGTACGCGACGTGCAACGCGCGCTCCCTGATGCACTTCCTCGGCCTGCGTACCCAGCACGAGCTGGCCAAGGTCCCGTCCTTCCCGCAGCGGGAGATCGAGATGGTCGGCGAGAAGATGGAGGCGGAGTGGGCCAAGCTCATGCCGCTCACCTACGCCGCGTTCAACGGGAACGGTCGCGTCGCTCCTTAGCCGGAGAAGCGTGGATGCGGCACAGATGTACGGTTCAGCCGTGTGAAGTGTCCGTATTGCGGCATTTCGGAAAGTTCATCTAGCCTGATCAAACGGACCCGGCACTGCTTGAACCCCCGAGCAGGCAGTGCCGGGATCCATCCCCGCCACACCTCCTGGCATCCCCCGAGGGGGGACCGCGCGCTGAGCAGCGAGTAGCGTATTACCCATGGCTCCGACCTCCACTCCGCAGACCCCCTTCGGGCGGGTCCTCACCGCAATGGTCACGCCGCTCTCGGCGGACGGCGCACTTGACCTCGACGGCGCGCAGCGACTCGCCGCCCATCTGGTGGACGCAGGCAACGACGGACTCGTCGTCAATGGCACCACCGGCGAGTCCCCGACCACCAGCGACGCGGAGAAAACGGATCTCGTACGAGCCGTACGACAGGCGGTGGGCGACCGCGCCCACGTCATCGCAGGCGTCGGTACGAACGACACCCACCACAGCATCGAGCTCGCCCGCGCCGCCGAAAAGGCCGGAGCGCACGGTCTGCTCACGGTGACGCCGTACTACAACAAGCCCCCGCAGGAAGGCCTCCTGCGGCACTTCACCGCGATCGCCGACGCCACCGAACTGCCGGTGATGCTGTACGACATCCCGGGCCGCAGCGGCGTACCCATCAACACCGAGACGATCGTCCGTCTCGCCGAGCACCCGCGCATCGTCGCCAACAAGGACGCCAAGGGCGACCTCGGCCGCGCCAGCTGGGCCATCGCCCGCTCCGGCCTTGCCTGGTACTCCGGCGACGACATGCTCAACCTGCCGCTGCTCTCCGTGGGCGCGGTCGGCTTCGTCTCCGTCGTCGGCCACGTCGTCACCCCCGAGCTGCGCGCCATGCTCGACGCGTTCGTCAGCGGCGACGTGCAGAAGGCCACCGAGATCCACCAGAAGCTGCTCCCGGTCTTCACCGGCATGTTCCGCACACAGGGCGTCATCACGACCAAGGCGGCACTCGCCCTCCAGGGTCAGCCCGCCGGACCGCTGCGCCTGCCCCTCGTGGAGCTGACGCCCGACGAGACCGCCCAGCTCAAGATCGATCTCGCCGCCGGCGGGGTGCAGCTCTAAACACAGACTTCACAACTGAATAGGCACGACCGCAGGACACAGCTCCTGCACCTACACAAGACAACTGCTACTGCACGAACGTCACGCGCGCCACGTGCCTTACAGGTACGTGGCGCGCGTGGTCAGGAGAGTCTTTTGAGTCATCCGCATCCTGAACTCGGCGCCCCGCCGAAGCTCCCGAAGGGTGGCCTGCGCGTCACCCCGCTCGGCGGCCTCGGTGAGATCGGCCGCAACATGACGGTCTTCGAGTACGACGGCCGTCTGCTCATCGTCGACTGCGGCGTGCTCTTCCCCGAGGAGGAGCAGCCCGGTATCGACCTGATCCTGCCGGACTTCACGTCCATCAGGGACCGCCTCGACGACATCGACGGCATCGTGCTCACGCACGGCCACGAGGACCACATCGGCGGCGTTCCGTACCTCCTGCGCGAGAAGCCGGACATCCCGCTGATCGGCTCCAAGCTGACGCTCGCCCTCATCGAGGCGAAGCTCCAGGAGCACCGCATCCGCCCGTACACGCTCGAGGTCGCCGAGGGCGACCGCGAACGCCTGGGCCCCTTCGACTGCCAGTTCGTGGCGGTCAACCACTCCATCCCTGACGCGCTCGCGGTAGCCATCCGCACGCCGGCCGGCATGGTGGTCCACACGGGCGACTTCAAGATGGACCAGCTCCCGCTGGACCGCCGCCTCACCGACCTCCCCACGTTCGCCAAGCTCGGCGAGGAAGGCATCGACCTTCTCCTCACCGACTCGACGAACGCCGAGGTCCCGGGCTTCGTCCCGCCCGAGCGCGACATCTCGAACGTGATCCGCGGCGTCTTCGCGGGCGCGCAGAAGCGCATCATCGTCGCCTCCTTCGCCAGCCACGTGCACCGCATCCAGCAGATCCTGGACGCCGCCCACGAGTACGGCCGCCGGGTCGCCTTCGTCGGCCGCTCGATGGTGCGGAACATGGGCATCGCCCGTGATCTCGGCTATCTGAAGGTCCCGCCGGGCCTGGTCGTGGACGTCAAGACGCTCGACGACCTCCCGGACAACGAGATCGTCCTCGTCTGCACCGGCTCGCAGGGCGAGCCGATGGCCGCGCTGTCCCGCATGGCCAACCGCGACCACCAGATCCGGATCGTCTCCGGCGACACGGTAATCCTGGCGTCGTCCCTGATCCCGGGCAACGAGAACGCGGTCTACCGCGTCATCAACGGCCTGACCCGCTGGGGCGCGAACGTCGTCCACAAGGGCAACGCCAAGGTCCACGTCTCGGGCCACGCCTCGGCCGGCGAGCTGCTGTACTTCTACAACATCTGCAAGCCGAAGAACCTGATGCCGGTCCACGGCGAATGGCGCCACCTGCGCGCCAACGCCGAGCTCGGCGCCCTCACCGGCGTCCCGCACGACCGCATCGTGATCGCCGAGGACGGCGTCGTCGTCGATCTCGTCGAGGGCAAGGCCAAGATCGTCGGCAAGGTCCAGGCCGGTTACGTCTATGTGGACGGCCTCTCGGTCGGCGACGTCGGCGAACCCGCGCTCAAGGACCGCAAGATCCTCGGTGACGAGGGCATCATCTCGGTCTTCGTGGTGGTGGACTCCAGCACCGGCAAGATCACCAGCGGCCCGACCATCCAGGCGCGTGGCTCCGGCATCGACGATTCGGCGTTCAGCGCCGTCATGCCGCGGGTCCAGGAAGTCCTGGACAAGTCGGCCCAGGACGGTGTCGTCGAACCCCACCAGCTGCAGCAGCTCATCCGCCGCACGCTGGGCAAGTGGGTCTCCGACACCTACCGCCGACGCCCGATGATCCTCCCGGTCGTCGTAGAGGTCTGAAGCACCTGAGGAGCGGGGCGCCGCGATTTGCATCGAGGCGCCCCGCTCCAGTAGGTTTACGGCTCCGCCCAAGGGGAACCCGGCGCACTCACGTGCCCGATTGGAACTCCCCGAGTGGGCCGGAAATTCCGACTCAGAATCTCTGATAAAGTCGGAACCGCCGGAAAGGGAAACGCGGAAAGCCGAAAGGCCGGAGCGGAAACCTGAAAGGCACCGAGGAAATCGGACACGAAAGAGTCTGATAGAGTCGGAAACGCAAGACCGAAGGGAAACTGCCCGGAGGAAAGCTTGAGAGAGTCTCTCGGGTGAGTACAAAGGAAGCGTCCGTTCCTTGAGAACTCAACAGCGTGCCAAAAGTCAACGCCAGATTGACAACCCCGGCCCACCTTTGGTGGGTTGGAGGTTCCTTTGGAAAAGTCCTCACTCCGACACCGGGGTGAGGCGCACTAGCGAGGACGCAGTGAATCGTGGGGATTATTCCTCCCGACGGTTCCGCTCTCGTGGTGTAGTCCCGATTACGGGAAAACATTCACGGAGAGTTTGATCCTGGCTCAGGACGAACGCTGGCGGCGTGCTTAACACATGCAAGTCGAACGATGAAGCCTTTCGGGGTGGATTAGTGGCGAACGGGTGAGTAACACGTGGGCAATCTGCCCTGCACTCTGGGACAAGCCCTGGAAACGGGGTCTAATACCGGATGACACCCCCTCTCGCATGGGAGGGGGTTGAAAGCTCCGGCGGTGCAGGATGAGCCCGCGGCCTATCAGCTTGTTGGTGAGGTAGAAGCTCACCAAGGCGACGACGGGTAGCCGGCCTGAGAGGGCGACCGGCCACACTGGGACTGAGACACGGCCCAGACTCCTACGGGAGGCAGCAGTGGGGAATATTGCACAATGGGCGAAAGCCTGATGCAGCGACGCCGCGTGAGGGATGACGGCCTTCGGGTTGTAAACCTCTTTCAGCAGGGAAGAAGCGAAAGTGACGGTACCTGCAGAAGAAGCGCCGGCTAACTACGTGCCAGCAGCCGCGGTAATACGTAGGGCGCAAGCGTTGTCCGGAATTATTGGGCGTAAAGAGCTCGTAGGCGGCTTGTCACGTCGGTTGTGAAAGCCCGGGGCTTAACCCCGGGTCTGCAGTCGATACGGGCAGGCTAGAGTGTGGTAGGGGAGATCGGAATTCCTGGTGTAGCGGTGAAATGCGCAGATATCAGGAGGAACACCGGTGGCGAAGGCGGATCTCTGGGCCATTACTGACGCTGAGGAGCGAAAGCGTGGGGAGCGAACAGGATTAGATACCCTGGTAGTCCACGCCGTAAACGGTGGGAACTAGGTGTTGGCGACATTCCACGTCGTCGGTGCCGCAGCTAACGCATTAAGTTCCCCGCCTGGGGAGTACGGCCGCAAGGCTAAAACTCAAAGGAATTGACGGGGGCCCGCACAAGCAGCGGAGCATGTGGCTTAATTCGACGCAACGCGAAGAACCTTACCAAGGCTTGACATATACCGGAAAGCATCAGAGATGGTGCCCCCTTGTGGTCGGTATACAGGTGGTGCATGGCTGTCGTCAGCTCGTGTCGTGAGATGTTGGGTTAAGTCCCGCAACGAGCGCAACCCTTGTTCTGTGTTGCCAGCATGCCCTTCGGGGTGATGGGGACTCACAGGAGACTGCCGGGGTCAACTCGGAGGAAGGTGGGGACGACGTCAAGTCATCATGCCCCTTATGTCTTGGGCTGCACACGTGCTACAATGGCAGGTACAATGAGCTGCGATGCCGCGAGGCGGAGCGAATCTCAAAAAGCCTGTCTCAGTTCGGATTGGGGTCTGCAACTCGACCCCATGAAGTCGGAGTTGCTAGTAATCGCAGATCAGCATTGCTGCGGTGAATACGTTCCCGGGCCTTGTACACACCGCCCGTCACGTCACGAAAGTCGGTAACACCCGAAGCCGGTGGCCCAACCCCCTTGTGGGGAGGGAGCTGTCGAAGGTGGGACTGGCGATTGGGACGAAGTCGTAACAAGGTAGCCGTACCGGAAGGTGCGGCTGGATCACCTCCTTTCTAAGGAGCACTTTGGCTGCCGGGTTTCACCTGGTGGTCCAAGAGCCATTTCGTCGGCAAATGTCCGACGGTGGTTGCTCAAGGGTGGAACGTTGACTATTCGACCGGGTTCACGGGTCGGAGGCTGTGAGTACTGCTCTTCGGGGCGTGGAAAGCATGATCTCCGGGCGGGACCGGGTCGGGCACGCTGTTGGGTGTCTGAAGGTACGGCCGAATCGGTCGCCTTCAGTGCCGGCCCCGGTAAAAATCTGCTTCGGTGGGTTGTGACGGGTGGTTGGTCGTTGTTTGAGAACTGCACAGTGGACGCGAGCATCTGTGGCCAAGTTTTTAAGGGCGCACGGTGGATGCCTTGGCACCAGGAACCGATGAAGGACGTGGGAGGCCACGATAGTCCCCGGGGAGCCGTCAACCAGGCTTTGATCCGGGGGTTTCCGAATGGGGAAACCCGGCAGTCGTCATGGGCTGTCACCCATACCTGAACACATAGGGTATGTGGAGGGAACGCGGGGAAGTGAAACATCTCAGTACCCGCAGGAAGAGAAAACAACCGTGATTCCGGGAGTAGTGGCGAGCGAAACTGGATGAGGCCAAACCATATGCGTGTGATACCCGGCAGGGGTTGCGCATGTGGGGTTGTGGGATCTCTCTTTCACAGTCTGCCGGCTGTGAGACGAGTCAGAAACCGTTGATGTAGGCGAAGGACATGCGAAAGGTCCGGCGTAGAGGGTAAGACCCCCGTAGTCGAAACATCAGCGGCTCGTTTGAGAGACACCCAAGTAGCACGGGGCCCGAGAAATCCCGTGTGAATCTGGCGGGACCACCCGCTAAGCCTAAATATTCCCTGGTGACCGATAGCGGATAGTACCGTGAGGGAATGGTGAAAAGTACCGCGGGAGCGGAGTGAAATAGTACCTGAAACCGTGTGCCTACAAGCCGTGGGAGCGTCGCGCAAGGAACTTGTTCCTTGCGTCGTGACTGCGTGCCTTTTGAAGAATGAGCCTGCGAGTTTGCGGTGCGTTGCGAGGTTAACCCGTGTGGGGAAGCCGTAGCGAAAGCGAGTCCGAATAGGGCGATTCAGTAGCGCGCTCAAGACCCGAAGCGGAGTGATCTAGCCATGGGCAGGTTGAAGCGGAGGTAAGACTTCGTGGAGGACCGAACCCACCAGGGTTGAAAACCTGGGGGATGACCTGTGGTTAGGGGTGAAAGGCCAATCAAACTCCGTGATAGCTGGTTCTCCCCGAAATGCATTTAGGTGCAGCGTCGTGTGTTTCTTGCCGGAGGTAGAGCACTGGATAGGCGATGGGCCCTACCGGGTTACTGACCTTAGCCAAACTCCGAATGCCGGTAAGTGAGAGCACGGCAGTGAGACTGTGGGGGATAAGCTCCATGGTCGAGAGGGAAACAGCCCAGAGCATCGACTAAGGCCCCTAAGCGTACGCTAAGTGGGAAAGGATGTGGAGTCGCACAGACAACCAGGAGGTTGGCTTAGAAGCAGCCACCCTTGAAAGAGTGCGTAATAGCTCACTGGTCTAGTGATTCCGCGCCGACAATGTAGCGGGGCTCAAGCGTACCGCCGAAGTCGTGTCATTGCGATATATACCCCCAACGGGGATCGTGATGGGTAGGGGAGCGTCGTGTGCCGGGTGAAGCAGCCGCGGAAGCGAGTTGTGGACGGTTCACGAGTGAGAATGCAGGCATGAGTAGCGATACACACGTGAGAAACGTGTGCGCCGATTGACTAAGGGTTCCTGGGTCAAGCTGATCTGCCCAGGGTAAGTCGGGACCTAAGGCGAGGCCGACAGGCGTAGTCGATGGATAACCGGTTGATATTCCGGTACCCGCTGTGAAGCGTCAAACATTGAATCAGGCGATGCTAAGTCCGTGAAGCCGTTCCGGACCCTTCGGGGAAAGGAAAGTGGTGGAGCCGACGGACCAGACTTGTAGTAGGTGAGTGATGGGGTGACGCAGGAAGGTAGTCCAGCCCGGGCGGTGGTTGTCCCGGGGTAAGGGTGTAGGGCGTTGTCCAGGTAAATCCGGACAGCATGTGCCTGAGACCTGATGCCGAGCCGATTGTGGTGAAGTGGATGATCCTATGCTGTCGAGAAAAGCCTCTAGCGAGTTTCATGGCGGCCCGTACCCTAAACCGACTCAGGTGGTCAGGTAGAGAATACCGAGGCGTTCGGGTGAACTATGGTTAAGGAACTCGGCAAAATGCCCCCGTAACTTCGGGAGAAGGGGGGCCATCACTGGTGAGAGGACTTGCTCCTCGAGCTGGGGGTGGCCGCAGAGACCAGCGAGAAGCGACTGTTTACTAAAAACACAGGTCCGTGCGAAGCCGTAAGGCGATGTATACGGACTGACGCCTGCCCGGTGCTGGAACGTTAAGGGGACCGGTTAGTGCACTTTCGGGTGTGCGAAGCTGAGAACTTAAGCGCCAGTAAACGGCGGTGGTAACTATAACCATCCTAAGGTAGCGAAATTCCTTGTCGGGTAAGTTCCGACCTGCACGAATGGCGTAACGACTTCTCGACTGTCTCAACCATAGGCCCGGTGAAATTGCACTACGAGTAAAGATGCTCGTTTCGCGCAGCAGGACGGAAAGACCCCGGGACCTTTACTACAGTTTGATATTGGTGTTCGGTTCGGCTTGTGTAGGATAGGTGGGAGACTTTGAACTCTGGACGCCAGTTCAGGGGGAGTCGTCGTTGAAATACCACTCTGGTCGTGCTGGATGTCTAACCTGGGTCCGTGATCCGGATCAGGGACAGTGTCTGATGGGTAGTTTAACTGGGGCGGTTGCCTCCTAAAGAGTAACGGAGGCGCCCAAAGGTTCCCTCAGCCTGGTTGGTAATCAGGTGTTGAGTGTAAGTGCACAAGGGAGCTTGACTGTGAGACCGACGGGTCGAGCAGGGACGAAAGTCGGGACTAGTGATCCGGCGGTGGCTTGTGGAAGCGCCGTCGCTCAACGGATAAAAGGTACCCCGGGGATAACAGGCTGATCTTCCCCAAGAGTCCATATCGACGGGATGGTTTGGCACCTCGATGTCGGCTCGTCGCATCCTGGGGCTGGAGTCGGTCCCAAGGGTTGGGCTGTTCGCCCATTAAAGCGGTACGCGAGCTGGGTTTAGAACGTCGTGAGACAGTTCGGTCCCTATCCGCTGCGCGCGTAGGAATATTGAGAAGGGCTGTCCCTAGTACGAGAGGACCGGGACGGACGAACCTCTGGTGTGCCAGTTGTCCTGCCAAGGGCATGGCTGGTTGGCTACGTTCGGAAAGGATAACCGCTGAAAGCATCTAAGCGGGAAGCCTGCTTCGAGATGAGTATTCCCACCCCCTTGAGGGGTTAAGGCTCCCAGTAGACGACTGGGTTGATAGGCCAGATCTGGAAGCCCGGTAACGGGTGGAGGTGACTGGTACTAATAGGCCGAGGGCTTGTCCTCAGTTGCTCGCGTCCACTGTGTTGGTTCTGAAACCACGAACAACCCCACGTTTGTCACAGAGCGTGGTGCGGTTGACAGTTTCATAGTGTTTCGGTGGTCATAGCGTGAGGGAAACGCCCGGTTACATTCCGAACCCGGAAGCTAAGCCTCACAGCGCCGATGGTACTGCAGGGGGGACCCTGTGGGAGAGTAGGACGCCGCCGAACTCCTTTTATAGAGCTGGTCCCTGAACTTCGGTTCAGGGACCAGCTCTTTTTTGTTTTGCGTCACTTGTCGTTCACGTTGTGCGGCCAACATCCCGTGTCATGGGGACAGTTGCAATGCTGAGGGCCGCCGGTATCGGAACCGGTGACGAGGTCATCGTGCCCGCCTACGGGAACGTCGAGGTCGCGGAGGCCGTCGAACTGGCCGGTGCCAGGCCGGTGTTCGCGGACATAGATCCGGACACGTACTGCCTCGCCCCCGCATCGGTCGAGGCCGGCGTCAGCGCGCACACCGCGGCGATCATCGCCGTACACCGCTTCGGGCAGCCGGCCGATGTGGCGCGGCTCCGGGAGATCGGTGGGCGGCGCGGGCTTCTCGTCCTGGAGCAGGGCGAGTCGGAGCAGGCGCACGACGGGCTCGCCAAGCGGCGGGCGCACGCCGGCTATCTGAACGCGAGGCTCAGTGGCGTACGGACGCCCGCCGGGAGCGAGCGGCACACCTACCAGCAGTACGTCGTCCGGGTGCCCGGCAACGGGCGGCCCGACCGGGACGCCTTCGCACATGCCATACGGGCCAGGGGAATTGACTGCCGCGTGCCGGTGAAGACGCCCGTGCACCGGCTGCCGCAGTTCCGGCGTGACGTCGCGTTGCCGGAGACGGAGCGGGCCGCCGACGAGACGCTGGCGCTGCCCGTCAGTGCCACGCTGTCGCGGCGCGAGCTCCACAAGGTGGTATCCGCGTGCAATGCGCTCGGTGGGCTGCTGCAGCCCGCTTTCTGACGCGCGGGCGGGGCGGTGAGAACCGAGCTGAAGTTCGGGTATGCTTAATTCCGTTGCTGCGGGGGAAACCCCGGGAGAGCAACAGGCCCCTATAGCTCAGTCGGTAGAGCGTCTCCATGGTAAGGAGAAGGTCAGCGGTTCGATTCCGCTTGGGGGCTCAGACATAAAGGCCTCCGCCCTTTCGGGCGGGGGCCTTTTGCGTTGGGGCTCTCAGTCCTTCTGGAGTTCCGGGACGCGCATGGTCAGGATGGCCATGTCGTCCGAAGGGGCGTCAGACGCGAAACGCTCGACCGCGCGCATGATGCGGGCCGCCACCGCGCCGGCCGTCAGGCCCGTACAGGTCGTCAGGACGTCCGCCAGGCCGTCGTCGCCCAGCATGCGGGTGCCTTCCCGGCGTTCGGTGATGCCGTCCGTGACACAGAGGAGGACATCGCCCGGGTCGAGCGTCATCGTCTGCTCGTAGAGCTCCAGGTCCTCCATGACGCCGAGGAGCGGCTGCGGCTCCGCGTACGGCTCGACCGTGCCGTCCTGGCGCAGGCGGAGGGGGAGCGGGTGGCCGGCGCAGACCATCTTCAGGACCGCCGAGCCGTCCTCCTGCGGCCACAACTCGCCGTAGAGGAGCGTGAGGAAGCGGCTTCGGGCGCCCTCGTCGAGGATCGCGGCGTTCAGACGCTCCAGGACCGCTGGGCCGCCGAAGCCTTCGCGGGCCAGGAGGCGCAGGGCGTGCCGGGCCAGGCCGGTGACCGCTGCGGCCTCCGGTCCTGTACCGCAGACGTCGCCGATGGCGAAGCCGTAGGCGCCGTCGCGGATCGGGAAGAGGTCGTAGAAGTCGCCGCCCACCTCGTTTCCCTCGCCGGCCGCGCGGTAGATGACCTCGACCTCGACGCCCGGGATGTGCGGGAGCTCCGGTGGAAGCAGGCTTCGCTGGAGGGACTGGCTGATGGCCATGCGCTCCGAGTAGAGGCGCGCGTTGTCCAGGGCGAGGGCGGCACGGCGGCTCAAGTCCTCGGCCAGCTCCAGGATTTCCTGGCGGAAGTGTTCGTCGGACGGCTTGCCGAGCGTGAGCATGCCGATGACACGGTTGCGGGCGACCAGGGGGAGGACGACCGTCTCGCCGCCGACCGCGGAGGCCGTGGCGAGCGTCGTGCCGATGCCCGAGCTGACGCTCGCCGGTGCGCCGAGGCCGAGACTGCGCTTGGACGTCCGTAGAGCCGCCTGGTGGGCCGCTTCGGCGGGTGCCGCCCAGACGCGGGCTCCGGGAGTGGGGACCGGGTCAGGTGGGGCGATCTTGGAGAGAAGCGCCTTGACGCCGTCGATGCGCTCCTCGTCCTCGTGCAGGACGTACGAGAGGTACGGCTCCGAGGACTGGTCGGCGATCGTGTAGACGGCGCACCAGGTGGCGAGCGTCGGGACCGTCATCTGGGCCATGAGCGCCAGGGTCTGGTCGCGGTCGAGGGTGCCGGCGAGGAGGTCGGATGCCTCGACGAGGAAGCTGAGGGAGCCGCGGCGGAGCTTTTCGAGCTCGCCGAGGCGGGCCGACTCGACGGCCAGGGCGATGCGGTCGGCGGCGAACTGGAGACGCAGGGCCTCCTCGTTCGAGTAGCGGTCGGGTGCCTCGGCCGCGACGCCGAGGGAGCCGGTGAGGCGGCCCTCGACCTTGAGCGGGACCGTGACGACCGAGCGCATGCCCGTGCCGTTGAGGAGGGGGACGGCGCCGGGGACGACCGTGAGGTCCTCGTGGACGGCCGGCATGCGGGCCGAGCCGTAGCGGCCGGGGCCCACCTCCACAGGGACGCGGGCGAAGCGCTGACGGGCCGACGGAAGGCCCGTGGAGGCGCGGACCTCCAGCTCGGTCTCGTCATCGGTCGCGAGGAGCAGGAAGGCGGAGTCGCCGTCGAGCATGTCGCGGGCGCGTTCGACCGTGCGCTGGAGCAGGCCGTCGAGGTCGTCAGGGGCGGGTGAGCCGATGAAGACCTCGAACGGGTCGGACGCGTTGCCCTCGGACAGGGTGCCGCTCTCCGAGGTGGTCTGGCCGCGCAGCGGGGTCTGGAGGACGGCGCGCTCGTGGTCGCGTACGAGCAGGCAGACCGTGGAGGGATCGCCGTCGGCATCGCGGACGCGCAGGTGGGAGGCGTAGACGGGCGTCACGCGGCCGTCGGCGCCGCGGATGCCGTAGCTGCCCTCCCAGCGCGAGAACTGCAGCGCGTCAGCGATTCCCGTGCTCGTGCCGGGAGTGTGCGGCCAGGCCGCGAAGTCGGTGAGGGGTTTACCGATGACCTGTTCGGCGACGTATCCGAAGAGGTGTTCCGCGTCCTCGCTCCAGGCGGCGACGGCTCCGGTGCGGTCGATCTGGATGACGGCGACCCGCACTCTGCTGTCGGCCAGCGGGAGGAGGTCGATGGGGAGGGCGGGGCCCGCGGTGCGGGTGCCCACCGAGCGCTGGGGAAGGGCGAGTTGGAACCAGACGAGTTTGTGCGTCGGCGTGTAGTCGACGCCCCAGCGGGCGGCGAGGGCTGCGCAGAGCTGGAGGCCGCGGCCGCCCTCGCGGTCGGGGTTACCCATGTTGATCGCGGACTGCTGGAGCGGGATCTCGCGCTCCGGATAGCGGTCGGCGACCTCGACGCGTACGCCGTCGTCGGTGCGCAGGCACAGGACCTCGGCGGAGGTGCCGGCGTGCACGACGGCGTTCGTCACGAGTTCACTGGTGAGGACGACCGCGTCGTCGATGATGTCGGGGAAGCCCCACCCCTGGAGGGTGTCGCGCACAAAGGCGCGGGCGGTCGCGACGGACCGCCCGACGGGGTCGAAGGTGGCAGCCGCGCGCGCGGTGATCACAGAACTCCCTGTATCAGTCATACGAGTCTCGACGCCCATGTCTCCCGAACTCATGGCGCGGCCGCCCCCTCCGATGCCCGTCGTCCTCGTGCCACCGCCCTGGCCGGGCGGACCGGGGTGGGTGGACAGCCGCATGCAAGGTTACTTACCTTCGCCGTCCATGCGGATGCCGGTCGCTTGTGTTTCCGCCCGGAGGGTGTGCGGACGGTGTGCGAAGCTGCCGAACTGTTATGGCCTGGTTCTGCCATGGTGAAACACTGGGCACGCTTCCGAAGAGAACCCGAGCAATCCGAGCAGTACGGCCGACCCTTGCGGGAGGGACACAGTGGAGTCTGGCGCAGCGTCGCGAGGCACGAATACGCGCGCAAAGGGCGGACAGTCCCTGGCGAAACAGCGTAAACCGCGCGATGGGACCACAGCGGTGGACACCGCTGCCCTGAACAGACTGCTCGCCGGTCTTGTGGCGATGCGGGACGGTAACTTCCGCAAGCGCCTCACGGTGTCGGGCGACGGCCTCATGGCCGAGATCGCGGCGGTCTTCAACGAGGTCGCGGACCGGAACCTGCACCTCACCGGCGAGCTGTCGCGGGTGCGGCGGATGGTCGGGCGTGAGGGAAAGCTCACCGAGCGGCTTGAGACGGGCGCCTGTGAGGGCTCCTGGGCTGCGGCGATCAACGCCTCGAACGCCCTGGTCGACGACCTCGTACGTCCGGTCTCGGAGGTCGGACGGGTGCTCACGGCGGTCGCGGAGGGCGATCTGTCGCCGCGCATGGAGCTGCGTTCGCAGGTGCCGGACGGCAACGGTCATCCGCTGCGGGGCGAGTTCCTCAAGGTCGGACGCACCGTCAACAACCTGGTGGACCAGCTGTCGACGTTCACCGACGAGGTCACGCGGGTGGCCAGCGAGGTGGGCACGGAGGGCAAGCTGGGTGGCCAGGCCCGGGTGCGCGGTATGTCCGGTTCGTGGAAGGACCTCACGGATTCGGTCAACACCATGGCGTACCGGCTGACGGCTCAGGTGCGTGACATTGCTCTCGTGACGACCGCGGTGGCCAAGGGCGATCTCTCCCGGAAGGTCACGGTTCACGTCGCGGGCGAGATGCTCGAACTGAAGAACACCGTCAACACGATGGTGGACCAGCTGTCGTCCTTCTCCTCCGAGGTGACCCGAGTGGCCCGCGAGGTGGGCACGGAGGGCGAGCTCGGCGGCCAGGCGCAGGTGCCGGGTGTGGCGGGTGTGTGGAAGGACCTCACCGATTCCGTAAATCTTATGGCCGGCAACCTGACGGCCCAGGTGCGCGGGATCGCGCAGGTCACGACGGCGGTCGCCAACGGTGATCTGTCGCAGAAGGTGACGGTGTCGGCACGCGGCGAGGTCGCCCAGCTCGCCGAGACGATCAACCAGATGACCGAGACGCTGCGCACGTTCGCCGACGAGGTCACGCGCGTGGCCAACGAGGTCGGTGCGGAAGGGCAGCTCGGCGGACAGGCGAATGTGCCGGGTGCGGCGGGGACGTGGAAGGACCTCACCGATTCGGTGAACACTGTCTTCCGGAACCTGACCACGCAGGTGCGCGACATCGCGACCGTCACGACGGCGGTGGCGAACGGTGATCTCTCGCAGAAGGTGACCGTCGACGTCGCCGGCGAGATGCTCGAGCTCAAGAACACCGTCAACACGATGGTGGACCAGCTGTCCGCGTTCGGCTCCGAAGTCACCCGCGTGGCGCGGGAGATCGGTGTCGAGGGTGAGCTGGGCGGCCAGGCGCACGTGCAGGGCGCGGCCGGCACGTGGAAGGACCTGACGGACTCCGTCAACACGGCCTTCCGCAACCTGACGGGCCAGGTCCGCAACATCGCGCAGGTGACGACGGCGGTGGCGAACGGCGACCTCTCGCAGAAGGTCACCGTCGACGTGTCCGGCGAGATGCTCCAGCTGAAGAACACCGTGAACACGATGGTGGACCAGCTGTCCTCGTTCGCCGACCAGGTGACGCGCATGGCGCGCGACGTGGGCACCGAGGGCCGGCTCGGCGGTCAGGCGCGGGTCGACGGCGTGTCCGGCACCTGGAAGGAACTCACCGACTCCGTCAACTTCATGGCGGGGAACCTGACTTCGCAGGTGCGGCAGATCGCACAGGTGACCACGGCGGTGGCGCGGGGTGACCTGTCGCAGAAGATCGACGTGGACGCGCGCGGCGAGATCCTCGAACTCAAGAACACCATCAACACGATGGTCGACCAGCTCTCCGCGTTCGCCGACCAGGTGACGCGGGTGGCCCGTGAGGTGGGTACGGAAGGCCGGCTCGGCGGTCAGGCGCAGGTGCCCGGCGTCGCCGGTGTGTGGCGCGACCTGACCGACTCCGTGAACGGCATGGCCGGCAACCTCACCGCCCAGGTGCGCAACATCGCGCAGGTCGCCACGGCGGTGGCGCGGGGTGACCTGTCGCAGAAGATCGACGTGGACGCGCGCGGCGAGATCCTGGAGCTGAAGAACACCCTCAACACGATGGTGGACCAGCTCTCGAACTTCGCCGAGCAGGTCACGCGGGTCTCGCGCGAGGTGGGCACGGAGGGCATCCTCGGCGGGCAGGCCGAGGTGCAGGGTGTCTCCGGCACCTGGAAGGACCTCACGCAGTCCGTGAACGGCATGGCCAACAACCTGACCCTTCAGGTGCGCAACATCGCCGAGGTCACCACGGCCGTCGCCCGCGGCGATCTGTCCAAGAAGATCACCGTCGACGCGAAGGGCGAGATCCTCGAACTCGTCACGACCGTCAACACGATGGTGGATCAGCTGTCGTCGTTCGCCGAGCAGGTGACCCGCGTGGCCCGTGAGGTGGGTACGGAGGGCCAGCTGGGCGGTCAGGCGCGCGTGCGGGGCGTCACGGGCATCTGGAAGGACCTCAGCGACAACGTCAACCTGATGGCCAACAATCTGACCAGCCAGGTGCGCAACATCTCGCAGGTCGCGGCGGCCGTCGCCAGCGGCGACCTCACCAAGAAGGTCACGGTCGAGGCGCGCGGCGAGGTCGCGCAGCTCGCCGACACGGTCAACACCATGGTGACGACGCTGAGTTCGTTCGCCGACCAGGTGACCCGCGTGGCCCGCGAGGTGGGCACCGACGGCATCCTCGGCGGGCAGGCCCGCGTACCGGGAGTCTCCGGTACGTGGAAGGACCTCACCGAGTCCGTGAACGGCATGGCGTCGAACCTGACCGGACAGGTCCGCAACATCGCGATGGTCACGACCGCCATCGCCAAGGGCGACCTGACCAAGAAGATCGACATCGACGCCCGGGGCGAGATCCTCGAACTCAAGACGACCATCAACACGATGGTCGACCAGCTGTCGTCGTTCGCCGAGCAGGTGACCCGGGTCGCCCGTGAGGTGGGTACGGAGGGCCAGCTGGGCGGTCAGGCCCGCGTGCGCGACGTCGACGGCACCTGGCGCGACCTGACCGAGTCCGTGAACGAGATGGCCGGGAACCTGACCCGTCAGGTGCGCGCCATCGCGGCCGTCGCCACGGCGGTGACCCGTGGCGACCTGAACCTCAAGATCGACGTCGACGCGGCGGGCGAGATCCAGGCCCTGCAGGACAACATCAACAAGATGATCTCCAACCTCCGCGACACCACGGTGGCCAACGAGGAGCAGGACTGGCTGAAGGGCAACCTCGCCCGTATCTCCGGCCTCATGCAGGGCCGCCGCGACCTGGAGGACGTGGCCTCGCTGATCATGAGCGAGCTGACGCCGGTCGTCTCCGCCCAGCACGGCGCGTTCTTCCTGGCGCTGCCGACGGACGAGGCCGAGGCCGGTTCCGCGCCCGAGGACGCGTACGAGCTGCGCATGCTCGGAAGCTACGGCTACTCGATGGGGTCCATGCCGACCTCGTTCCGGCCCGGTGAGACGCTCATCGGGACCGCGGCCCAGGAGAAGCGCGCGATCCTCGTGGAGAACGTGCCGCAGGGGTATCTGAAGATCGCTTCCGGGCTCGGGGAGGCGCCGCCCGCACACGTCATCGTGCTGCCGGTGCTCTTCGAGGGGACGGTTCTCGGTGTGATCGAACTGGCGACGTTCCAGCCGTTCACGCAGATCCAGAAGGACTTCCTGAACCAGATCGCCGAGATGATCGCGACGAGTGTGAACACCATCTCCGTCAACACGAAGACGGAGGTGCTGCTCAAGCAGTCGCAGGAGCTCACCGAGCAACTGCGGGAACGGTCCGCGGAGTTGGAGAACCGTCAGAAGGCGCTCCAGGAGTCCAACGCGGAGCTGGAGGAGAAGGCCGAGCTGCTCGCCCAGCAGAACCGCGACATCGAGGTCAAGAACACCGAGATCGAAGAAGCCCGGCAGGTCCTGGAGGAGCGCGCCGAGCAGCTCGCGGTCTCCATGCGGTACAAGTCCGAGTTCCTGGCGAACATGTCGCACGAGCTGCGTACGCCGCTCAACTCCCTGCTGATTCTGGCCAAGTTGCTCGCCGACAACGCGGACTCGAACCTGACCCCGAAGCAGGTCGAGTTCGCCGAGACGATCCATGGCGCCGGTTCCGACCTGCTCCAGCTGATCAACGACATCCTCGACCTGTCGAAGGTCGAGGCGGGCAAGATGGACGTGTCGCCGACCCGCATCGCTCTGGTGCAACTCGTCGACTACGTAGAGGCCACTTTCCGCCCGCTGACCGCAGAGAAGGGCCTCGATTTCTCCGTACGGGTCTCGCCCGAACTGCCCGCGACGCTCCACACGGACGAACAGCGCCTGCTCCAGGTGCTGCGCAACCTGCTGTCCAACGCGGTCAAGTTCACCGACTCCGGAGCCGTCGAGCTGGTCATCAGGCCGGCGGGCGCGGACGTGCCCGACGCCATCCGTGAGCAGCTCCTGGAGGCGGGCTCCCTGCGGGAGGCGGACGGCGACCTGATCGCCTTCTCCGTGACCGACACCGGTATCGGCATCGCGGCCGGCAAGATGAGGGTGATCTTCGAGGCGTTCAAGCAGGCCGACGGGACGACGAGCCGCAAGTACGGCGGTACGGGCCTCGGCCTGTCCATCAGCCGTGAGATCGCGCGGCTGCTCGGTGGTGAGATCCACGCGCAGAGCGAGCCCGGGCGTGGCTCCACGTTCACGTTGTACATGCCGCTGCACGCGAGCGAACTGCCGCCGCAGGGCTACCCGCAGCTCGCGCCCACCATCGAGCCGGGGATGCACGCCGTGCCGATGGAGGTCATGCCGCCCGAGGCGTCGATGCCGCCGGAGGTCAGGTCGTACCAGGACACCCAGCACGGTCCCGCCGCGCTCTTCAGGCGGCGCCGCAGGCAGGTGGCCGCGCCCGAAAAGCGGCCGGCGCTGCCGGGACAGCCCGGGCAGCAGGGGCCGGCGGCGCCTGCGCAGGAGCGCGCCCAGGAGCAGTGGGCGGGCACCGGTCAGGAAGGGGCGCCGCAGGAGCGACGCACGTTCCTCTTCGGTGGCGAGAAGGTGCTCATCGTCGACGACGACATCCGTAACGTCTTCGCGCTCACCAGCGTCCTGGAGCAGCACGGCCTGTCCGTGCTGTACGCCGAGAACGGCCGGGAGGGGATCGAGGTCCTCGAACAGCACGACGACGTGACGGTCGTCCTGATGGACATCATGATGCCGGAGATGGACGGCTACGCGACGACGACGGCGATCCGCAGGATGCCGCAGTTCGCCGGGCTGCCGATCATCGCGCTCACGGCGAAGGCCATGAAGGGCGACCGGGAGAAGGCCATCGAGTCCGGGGCCTCCGACTACGTCACGAAGCCGGTCGATCCGGATCATCTGCTTACGGTGATGGAGCAGTGGATGCGCGGGGAGTGACCGGGTAGGTGTGCGTTGCTGAGCAGTTGTAGACCGAGTGTGGCCGAAGCCGTGTAGAGCTGCGGTATTCGGGGAACCTTCTGGTCTCCCACTGCGTTTGTGCTACGTGCACAGTGACATCGCGGTGACAGGGTGTGGCGACAGGCGGGGTGCGGCTACCATGACCGGCACAAGGACGGGCGACGCAAGGGAGTCGCCCTCTGGGGCGGCTTCCGGAGCCGTCCCAAGTCCTGCGGACAGGGGCGGCCCCATGCCGGGGCGAGGAGGGCGGGCCATGGTGCAGAAGGCCAAGATCCTCCTGGTCGATGACCGGCCGGAGAATCTGCTGGCGCTGGAGGCCATCCTCTCCGCGCTCGATCAGACACTGGTGCGGGCATCGTCCGGGGAGGAAGCACTCAAAGCGCTGCTCACGGACGATTTCGCGGTCATTCTGCTGGATGTCCAGATGCCAGGAATGGACGGTTTCGAAACCGCGGCGCACATCAAGCGGCGGGAGCGGACACGCGACATCCCGATCATCTTCCTCACGGCCATCAACCACGGACCGCACCACACGTTCCGTGGGTACGCGGCCGGTGCGGTGGACTACATCTCGAAGCCGTTCGACCCGTGGGTCCTGCGCGCGAAGGTCTCGGTCTTCGTCGAGCTGTACATGAAGAACTGCCAACTGCGGGAGCAGGCGGCCCTGCTGCGGCTCCAGCTCGAGGGCAGCGGGAAGTCCGACGTCGGCGACTCCAAGGAGCCGGCCGGGCTGCTGGCCGAACTTTCCGCGCGGCTCGCGGCCGTTGAGGAGCAGGCCGAGGCGCTCTCGAAGCAGCTCGACGATGAGTCGGCGGACGCTGCCGCGGTCGCCACGGCCGCGCATCTCGAACGCAAACTCACGGGGCTGCGCCGCGCTCTTGACGCCCTGGAGCCCGGTACGGGAAGCGGCGCACCGTCACTTCCTTCGCAGAACTGAGCAGCAGCCCACCATTTGAGGAAGCGTCACTTCCGGGCACACCGATCCACGACACGGACGGGTGAAGCAGTGGGCACACGTGTCCGCAGTGGTCTCCACCGGTAACCTCGCACCCATGGCCTCACGTCCCGCAGCCAAGAAGACGCCCGCGAAGAAGGCGGCCGCGCCGACCAAGGCTCCGGCGAAGAAGGCCCCTGCCAAGAAGACGGCCGCGAAGAAGTCCGCGGCCAAGAAGGCGCCCCCGAGGAAAGCCGCGGCGAAGAAGCCCGCGCCCAAGCCGGTGCCCAGCCCCACCGGGGGCGTGTACCGGCTCGCACGCGCGCTCTGGCTGGGCGTCGCGCACAGCGTGGGCGCGATGTTCCGCGGTATAGGCCGTGGCGCCAAGGGGCTCGACCCGGCACACCGCAAGGACGGCCTCGCACTCCTCCTCCTCGGGCTGGCGCTGATCGTCGCGGCGGGCACCTGGTCGAATCTGCGCGGCCCCGTCGGCGACCTCGTCGAAATGCTCGTCACGGGCGCGTTCGGCCGCCTCGACCTGCTCGTACCGCTGCTGCTCGGCGGCATCGCCGTACGCCTCATCCGGCACCCCGAGAAGCCCGAGGCCAACGGGCGCATCGTGATCGGCCTGTCCGCGCTCGTCATCGGCGTACTCGGCCAGGTCCACATCGCCTGCGGCTCGCCCGCCCGCACTGACGGCATGCAGGCCATAAGGGACGCCGGAGGGCTCATCGGCTGGGGAGCCTCCACCCCGTTGAGTTTCACCATGGGACAGGTGCTCGCGGTACCGCTCCTCGTCCTGCTCACCGTCTTCGGGCTGCTCGTGGTCACCGCGACGCCCGTGAACGCGATTCCGCAGCGACTGCGGCTGCTCGGCGTGAAGCTCGGCGTCGTCCATCCGGACCCCGAGGACGACGCGCTCGGTGCGGCGGACAACGACGAGCGCTACGACGAACAGTGGCGCGAGTCGCTGCCCGCGCGCTCCAGACGGCGCCCGGTGGAGTCCGAGACGTACGACCCCGACCAGGCGGAGCACGAGGCGCTCTCCAAGCGGCGCAGGCCCCGGCGCACCCCTGTGCAGCCCGTCGTGACCCGGCCCATGGACGCGGTCGACGTGGCCGCGGCGGCCGCCGCGGCGCTCGACGGGGCCGTGCTGCACGGCATGCCCCCGTCGCCGCTGGTCGCCGATCTGACGCAGGGGGTCGGTACGGAGCGGGTGAGCGCTCCGGAGCGCACGGCGCCGGTGCCTACCGCGCGGGCGAAGGCCCCGGCGAAGGAGGCCAAGGAGCCGGAACCTGAGCCCGCGGCCGCAGCCGCGGCGGCCAAGGCCGGCGTGCCCGACCTGACGAAGTCCGCCCCCGACGCCCCGCGCGACCTCCCGCCGCGTGCCGAGCAGCTCCAGCTGTCCGGCGACATCACCTACTCACTGCCGTCGCTCGACCTTCTGGAGCGCGGCGGCCCCGGCAAGTCACGCAGCGCGGCCAACGACGCAGTCGTCGACTCGCTGTCGAACGTCTTCTCCGAGTTCAAGGTCGACGCCAACGTCACGGGCTTCACTCGCGGCCCGACGGTCACCCGCTACGAGATCGAGCTCGGCCCCGCCGTGAAGGTCGAGAAGATCACGGCGCTGGCCAAGAACATCGCCTACGCCGTCGCGTCCCCGGACGTCCGGATCATCTCGCCCATCCCCGGCAAGTCCGCCGTGGGCATCGAGATCCCGAACACCGACCGCGAAATGGTCAACGTGGGTGACGTCCTGCGCCTCGCCGACGCGGCCGAGGACGACCACCCGATGCTCGTCGCGCTCGGCAAGGACGTCGAGGGCGGTTACGTCATGGCCAACATGGCCAAGATGCCGCACATCCTCGTCGCCGGAGCCACCGGCTCCGGAAAGTCCTCCTGCATCAACGGCCTGATCACCTCGATCATGTGCCGGGCGACCCCCGAGGACGTGCGCATGGTCCTCGTGGACCCCAAGCGCGTCGAGCTCACCGCGTACGAGGGCATCCCGCACCTGATCACGCCGATCATCACCAACCCCAAGCGGGCCGCCGAGGCGCTGCAGTGGGTCGTGCGCGAGATGGACCTGCGCTACGACGACCTCGCGGCGTTCGGGTACCGGCACATCGACGACTTCAACCAGGCGATCCGCGACGGCAAGCTCAAGACGCCCGAGGGCAGCGAGCGCGAGCTGAAGACGTACCCGTATCTGCTGGTCATCGTCGACGAGCTCGCGGACCTGATGATGGTCGCGCCGCGGGACGTCGAGGACTCGATCGTGCGTATCACGCAGCTCGCGCGCGCGGCCGGCATCCACCTGGTGCTCGCCACCCAGCGCCCGTCGGTCGACGTCGTCACCGGCCTCATCAAGGCCAACGTCCCCTCCCGGCTCGCCTTCGCCACCTCCTCGCTCGCCGACAGCCGCGTCATCCTCGACCAGCCCGGCGCCGAGAAGCTGATCGGCAAGGGCGACGGGCTGTACCTGCCGATGGGCCAGAACAAACCCACCCGTATGCAGGGCGCCTTCGTCACCGAGGACGAGATCCACGCCGTCGTCCAGCACTGCAAGGACCAGATGGCGCCCGTCTTCAGGGACGACGTCACCGTTGGGACGAAGCAGAAGAAGGAGATCGACGAGGACATCGGCGACGACCTGGACCTGCTGTGCCAGGCCGCTGAGCTGGTCGTTTCCACGCAGTTCGGCTCCACGTCGATGCTTCAGCGCAAGCTGCGCGTCGGCTTCGCGAAGGCCGGGCGGCTCATGGACCTCATGGAGTCGCGGAACATCGTGGGACCGAGCGAGGGTTCGAAGGCGCGTGATGTTCTTGTGAAGGCTGACGAACTGGATGGAGTGCTCGCCGTGATCCGCGGGGAGGCTCAACCCTGAGGTACGCGTCCCAGGGACGGCGCGCACCCCGCAAGTCGAACGGACGGCTCACACTCGCGATCGACGCTCACTCGTTAGGGAGCGTGAGGCAACCGTTTCCCCTCCGCGTACGTCAAGTTGAGGGAGGGGACAGGTAGGTGTTCCAACATCGGGGCGACCGGCCTTCGTGTCCGGCCATTCCGATGGCGTAAAGGTCTGACCGCCCAGTTGCCCCACCCTTTCGTACCCCCCCTAGACTGAACCTCCAGCAGGTGGTTACACGCTCGAAAGGCGCCCCCGTGTCCATCGGCAACTCCCCTGAAGACGACCGTCCTTCGGATGACGTTCGCGCGACGACCCCGCCGGCCGTCGAGCAGGCGCCCACGCCCTCGGACGACCGCCCCTCGATCGGACGCGTCCTCCGTCAGGCGCGCGAAGACGCCGGGATGACCGTCGACGAAGTCAGTACGTCCACCCGGGTGCGCATCCCCATCGTGCACGCGATCGAGGAGGACGACTTCTCGCGGTGCGGCGGCGACGTCTACGCCCGCGGTCACCTCCGGACCCTGGCGCGCGCCGTGGGCGTCGATCCCGAGCCGCTGCTCGCCCAGTACGCCGACGAGCACGGTGGGCGGCCCGCGCCGACTCCGGCCGCTCCGCTGTTCGAGGCCGAGCGGATCAGGTCCGAGCCGCGCCGGCCGAACTGGACGGCGGCCATGGTCGCCGCGATCGTCGCGGTGATCGGCTTCGTCGGGTTCACCGCGTTCGGCGGCAGCGACGACGGTGCCAAGCAGCAGGCCGCCGAGGGTGCGACACCGGCCAGCGGCAAGCCCAAGCCCACGCACACCCCGAAGGCCACCAAGCCCACCGACCCCAAGCCCGACCCGACCGACAGCGCGATCGCGGCCGCGCCCCGTGACAAGGTCACTGTCAAGATCAACGCGTCGGACGGCCGCAGCTGGATCTCCGCGAAGGACCACAACGGACGGATCATGTTCGACGGTCTACTGGAACAGGGTGAGTCGAAGACCTTCCAGGACAACCAGAAGGTCGACCTCGTTCTCGGCGACGCGGGCGCCATCCAGCTGTACGTGAACGGCAAGCAGGTGGACAACGAGTTCGAGCCCGGACAGGTCGAGCGCCTCACCTACACCAAGGGTGATCCCGAGGTCGGATGAGCGGGAGGTTGCCCGGCGATGATCTCCGGGTAACCCTCGCGGGCTGTGCTGTCGGTGGGACGAAGTAGTCTTGAGCCCATGCCCGAACGCCGTACCGTCGCCCTTGTCACTCTTGGCTGCGCCCGTAACGAGGTGGACTCGGAGGAGCTCGCAGGCCGCTTGGAGGCGGACGGCTGGGAGCTCGTCGAGGACGCCGAGGCCGCAGACGTCGCTGTCGTCAACACCTGTGGCTTCGTCGAAGCCGCCAAGAAGGACTCCGTCGACGCCCTTCTCGAAGCCAATGACCTCAAGGGTCATGGCAGAACCCAGGCCGTCGTGGCCGTCGGCTGCATGGCCGAGCGGTACGGCAAGGACCTGGCCGAAGCCCTCCCCGAGGCCGACGGCGTGCTCGGCTTCGACGACTACGCCGACATCTCCGACCGGCTCCAGACCATCCTCAACGGCGGCATCCACGCCTCGCACACCCCGCGCGACCGGCGCAAGCTGCTGCCGATCAGCCCTGCCGAGCGGCAGGACGCGGGCGCCGGGGTGGCGCTCCCCGGACACGCCCCCGTGGACCTGCCCGAGGGGCTCGCGCCCGCGTCCGGCCCCCGCGCCCCGCTGCGCCGTCGCCTCGGGACGAACCCCGTCGCCTCGGTGAAGCTGGCGTCCGGCTGCGACCGCCGCTGCTCGTTCTGCGCCATCCCGTCCTTCCGCGGCTCCTTCATCTCGCGCCGGCCCAGCGATGTCCTCGGTGAGACGCGCTGGCTCGCCGAGCAGGGCGTCAAGGAGGTCATGCTCGTCTCCGAGAACAACACCTCGTACGGCAAGGACCTCGGCGACATCCGACTCCTGGAGACGCTGCTGCCCGAGCTGGCCGCCGTCGACGGGATCGAGCGGGTACGTGTCAGCTATCTGCAGCCCGCCGAGATGCGCCCCGGCCTCATCGACGTCCTCACGGGCACCGACAAGGTCGTTCCTTACTTCGATCTTTCGTTCCAGCACTCGGCGCCCGCCGTGCTGCGCTCCATGCGGCGCTTCGGGGACACCGACCGCTTCCTCGACCTGCTCTCCACGATCCGTGGCAAGGCGCCGCAGGCCGGTGTCCGGTCGAACTTCATCGTGGGCTTCCCCGGCGAGAGCGAGGCCGACCTGGCCGAGCTGGAGCGCTTCCTCACCGGCGCCCGCCTCGACGCGATCGGCGTCTTCGGCTACTCCGACGAGGAGGGCACGGAAGCGGCGACGTACGAGCACAAGCTCGACGAGGACGTCGTCGCCGAGCGCCTCGCGCGTGTGTCGCGGCTCGCCGAGGAGCTGGTCTCGCAGCGCGCGGACGAGCGCGTCGGCGAGGCGGTCCACGTGCTCGTCGAGTCCATCGACGACGAGGACGGTGCCGTCGGGCGCGGAGAGCACCAGGCGCCCGAGACGGACGGGCAGGTGCTGCTCACCCGCAGCGAGGGCCTGAGCGTGGGCCGTATCGTCGAGGCAAAGGTGATCGGCACCCAGGGCGTCGACCTGGTCGCCGAGCCGCTCGAGTGTTCTGAGGAGGCGGGCAGATGACCGGAGTACCGGCATCCGCCACGGGCGGTTCCGGTAGGCCGGCGCCCGGCGGCAAGCTGGGCGCTGCGGCCGTCAACCAGGCCAGCCTGTGGAACATCGCGAACATCTTGACCATGCTCCGGCTCGTCCTCGTGCCGGGCTTCGTGGCGCTCATGCTCGCCGACGGCGGCTACGTCCCCGTCTGGCGCGCCTGGGCCTGGGCGGCCTTCGCCGTCGCCATGATCACGGACGTCTTCGACGGACACCTGGCGCGCACGTACAACCTGGTCACGGACTTCGGGAAGATCGCCGACCCCATCGCCGACAAGGCGATCATGGGGGCGGCGCTCATCTGTCTCTCGAGCCTCGGCGACCTGCCCTGGTGGGTGACGGGAGTGATCCTCGGGCGTGAGCTCGGGATCACCCTGCTGCGCTTCTGGGTCATCCGGTACGGGGTGATCCCGGCCAGCCGCGGCGGCAAGATAAAGACCCTCGCCCAGGGCACGGCGGTCGGGATGTACGTCCTGGCGCTGACCGGCCCGCTGGCGACCTTCCGATTCTGGGTGATGGCGGTGGCGGTTGCGCTGACCGTGCTCACCGGTCTCGACTACGTGAAGCAGGCCGTGGTGCTGCGCCGGCAGGGCATGGCGGCCGAGCGTGCCGCCCGCGACGAACGTGAGGCGGCGGCGGAGCAGTGACGTCCGGAGCGGTCGGCGGTGGCGGGGCGGACGGCCTCGCCACCGCCGCCGTGGTGCTCCGGCTGCTCACCGAGCGCGGCGAGACCCTCGCGGTCGCCGAGTCGCTTACCGGCGGCCTCGTGGCGGCGGACATCACCTCGGTGCCGGGCGCCTCGCGCGTCTTTCGCGGGTCCGTGACCTCGTACGCGACCGAGCTGAAACGGGACGTCCTGGGCGTCGATGGCACTCTCCTGGCGGAGCGCGGGGCGGTGGATCCCGAGGTCGCCCTGCAGATGGCGACGGGGGTGCGCAGGGTCCTCGGCGCGGACTGGGGGATCGCGACCACAGGCGTCGCCGGGCCCGACGAGCAGGACGGGCAGCCGGTGGGGACGGTCTTCGTGGCCGTCGTCGGTCCGGGGAATTCCATTGCCTTCGATGCGGGTTCCGGAGGGGCTGACGCGGGAGCCGGCGCCGGGGTTGAGCGGTCCGGGGCTCTAGGCGGCAGTTTCGCTCGTAGCCGGAAAGTGGCCGCGTTGCGGTTGAACGGCGACCGTTCGGAAATCCGTATGGAGAGTGTACGGAGTGTGCTTGAGCTGCTCCTTGAGCAGGTCTTGAGCGAACGCGCAGAGAATGAGCGGGCACAGGATACGGAACAGAACGGGGGGTTTTGATGTTTACAGCCCTGAGTGAACACGACATCGCTCCCCGCACGGCCGCGGCGCAAGGCGGTACGGTGGGGCGTGAAGGATGCGGCTACGCGGTCCGAGGAGGGAGCCACCGATGATTCTGCTCCGTCGCCTGCTGGGTGACGTGCTGCGTCGGCAGCGCCAGCGCCAGGGCCGTACTCTGCGCGAAGTCTCCTCGTCCGCCCGAGTCTCGCTCGGCTATCTCTCCGAGGTGGAGCGGGGGCAGAAGGAGGCATCCTCCGAGCTGCTGTCCGCTATTTGCGACGCGCTTGACGTACGGATGTCCGAGCTCATGCGCGAGGTGAGCGACGAGCTCGCTCTCGCCGAGCTGGCCGAGTCGGCAGCGGCTACTGATCCGGTGCCCGCACCGGTTCGCCCGCGGCTCAATTCTGTCTCCGTGGCCGGTGTCCCACCGGAACGGGTGACCATCAAGGCGCCTGCGGAAGCGGTGGACGTCGTCGCTGCGTGATCCCACGCGGCGTGACGCCTCGTGCAGGTGTCACTCATAAGTGTGTGAAAGCCCCGGCCGGGAGATCGGCCGGGGCTTTTGCATGGGGAGCTCTCGCATGTGGAGGCTCTCGCATGTCGAGTGGTGCGCGGGCGGCGGGCGGCGGGCCGCGGGCTGGAGGGCGGGGCGGGGCGCCTGGAGTGGCGGGCCAGGGGCGGCGCCGGGCGGCGCTCGACATGCCCGCATCAGAGCATTCGTGCCATGGTGAAGGGGATTTCGACGTGCGCGGGAGCGCCTTCGGTGTGCGGGAACGCCGCCCGGGGCGCCCTGCCGCCGGGTGGCGCCGGCGTTCGGGTTCGATCCGATCCGGCATCGGGCAGGAGGTGGCGGCCGTGGCGTGGCGGACCGTGCGCGGAATACCGGCCGGGGTGTGGCGGACCGCGCGCTGGATACCGGCTGTGGCCTTCGGGGTGCTGTGGTGGTGGGGCCTGCTGCGTCTGGCCTTCTCGCCGGACGCGGGTGCCTTCGAGGGGGCTGTGGCGGCCGGTGGGTGGGGGCTGAGCCTGCTGCCGGTGCACACTGCGCCCAAGTCGCGGGCGGCGGGGGCGGTGGGATCTGTGCGGCCGGGTGGGACTTCTGCGGGGGGTGCGGGGCGGGGCGGTACTTCTGCGGGGGAGATGCGGTCCGCAAGAGCCGGGGGCGCGGGCGGGTGGCTTACCAGGGCATGGCGACGCCGCCGTTCGGGCGGAGGATCTGGCCCGTCGTGAACGATGACGCGTCCGATGCCAGGTGCAGGACGGCGTGCGCGATGTCGTCCGCCTCGCCCACGCGGCCCAGCGGGGACATGCGGACCATCAGGGCCTCCGTGTGCGACTGCTCCGACGCGTCGTGCCGGCCGGTCATGGGCGTACGGATCCAGCCGGGAGCGACCGCGTTGACGCGGATGCCCTGCGGACCGACCTCGGTCGCCAGGGTCTTCGTCAGCTGGACGACGGCGGCCTTCGAGACGCCGTAGCAGAGCAGTCCGGGGCCGCCGGTGTCCACGGCGCCCGACGCCATCGTGACGATGCTGCCGCGTGTGCCCGTCGCGATCATGGCTCGGGCGGCCTCCTGGCAGGCGTACAGCACGCCCTTGAAATTGATACCGAGGACGCGGTCGAGATCCTCGTCGCGGGTCTCCAGGACGGGGCTGCTGTGCATGATCCCGGCGATCGCGGCCATGACGTCGAGGTGGCCCGTCGCGTCGACGGCCGCCGCCACCGCCTCGGCGAGCTGGCTGCGGTCCGCGACGTCGAGGGGGTGCGTGCGGGCCGTGCCTCCCCTGGTCTTGATCAGCGTCGCCGTCTCGTGCAGGCCCTGCGCGTCGCGGTCGGCGCAGTGCACAGTGGCTCCGGCGTCGGCCAGGAGCAGGGCGGAGGCGCGTCCGATGCCGCTCGCGGCGCCGGTGACGAATGCGGTGCGTCCGGTGAGGTCGTACGCGGTGACGGGCATGAGGGGACCGTACGAGCACTTCTGACGGATCGTCAATTAGCTGGTACGGGCTATCTGGTGAGGCGGTGTCATCGAATGGTCGGGGGCTGCTTGGCGTACGGGCGCGGGGCCGGGCCGTGTTGGCAGGAGGGGCACCAGTAGGTGGGACGTTCGCGGGAGCCGTCGCCCTGGTCTGCCACGCGGATCGGGGTGCGGCAGCGCAGGCAGGGGCGGGGCGCCCGGCCGTAGACGTAGAGCCGCTGGCCGGGGCGGCCGCTGCCGGTGGTGACGCGCGCGGGGCGGTCGCGATTGGCTTCGAGGAGCTTCTTGGCGAGTTCGGGGAGGCGGGCGGCGGTTTCGGCGGGAAGGTCGCCGACAGGCAGCCATGGGGTGACCTGGAGGAGGAAGCACAGCTCGGACTTGTAGACGTTGCCGATGCCCGCGAGATTGCGCTGGTCGAGGAGTGCCTCGCCGAGGGGGCGGGCCGGATCGCGCAGGAGGTTGAGGAGGGCTGTGCCGGCGTCCCAGTCCGGGCCGAGCAGGTCGGGGCCGAGGTGGCCGACCACCTTGGTCTCGTCGGCCGTGCGCAGGAGTTCGAGGACGGGGAGGCGGTAGCCCACTGCGGTGCGGGTGGCGTTGCCGAGGACCGCGCGGATCTGGTGGCCGGGGCCACCGGTCCACCGCTCGCCCGGTGCGTACACCTTCCAGGAGCCGTCCATGCGCAGGTGTGAGTGAAGGGTGAGGCCGCCTTCGATGCGGGTGAGGAGGTGCTTGCCGCGCGGGGTGACGTCGAGGACGGTGCGGCCGGTCAGGTCGGCCGTGGCGAAGCGGGGGACGCGCAGGTCGGAGCGGATGAGCACCTGGCCCGCGAGGGCGGTGTGCAGACGCCGCGCGGTCTGCAGGACGGTGTCTCCTTCGGGCATGGGTCAAGGGTGGCACGGGTCGCTGAGGTGGGGTGGTCGGCGTGGGCCGGCACAGCGGGCAGAGGCGGGCCGGTGCGGGCTCGGGGTGAGGTGGCGGGGAGGGGGCCCGGTGCGGGCTCGGAGTGAAGTGGTGGGGGTTGGGGTGGGCGTGTTCGGTGACGGGTCGGGGCTACGCGCGCAGGCGTAGGCCTCGTGGGGTTGCGTGGAAGCCTGCGGTTTCCAGGAGGGACGAGAACGGGGAGGTCAGAGCAGCCGAGCCGTTGATCCGCTCCACGGTGATCGTGCCGAGGGAGCCCGCCTTGGCGGCATCGGCAAGCACCTCCGCCGCGGCGGGCAGCCGGGAGTCCTCGGCCACGTCGGCGGCGGTGAGCGCGCCGGCATCGCCTTCGGACGCCGGCCAGGCGAGCAGGGTCTTGCCGCCGCGCTCCATGTACAGGGTCAGCTCGCCGTCGACGAGCACGACCAGGGAGCCCGCCTTGCGGCCCGGCTTGTGTCCGGCGCCGGTGGGGGAGTCGGGCCAGGGCAGGGCCGCCCCATAGGCGTTCGCCGGGTCGGCGGCGGCGAGGACGACGGCTCTGGAAGCGGCCCTGCGGCGGCGCGGGGCGCGACCGGGGCCGGAGTCGAGGCCGGGGTGGCCGGGTGCGGGCCAGGCGTCGTGTTCCGCGAAGTCCGGGGGGAAGTCCGGGACGGCGTGTGGTCCGGTGGGCGGTGGCCATGACGGGTCCCAGGCCGCCGATGCGTCGGTCGTGGGGTTCGCGGGCGAGCCGGGCGGGCCTGCGTAGGGGTCGGGCGGGGCGTCGCCGCGATCGCGGGCGTTCGCGGCCGCGCGCAGGCGGTCCACCGCGCCGTCCATCGCGAACTGCGCGGCGCCGAGGCCCTCGACGACGTACCCCCGCCGGGCCTGGCCGCTGTCCTCGAAGGCGGACAGGATGCGGTACACCGCGGAGAAGCCGCCCTCGACGCCTTCCGCGGCGACGGCGCCCCGGGTCACCACGCCGTGCCGGTCGAGGAGCGTGCGGGCCAGGGCGTGGGCGCGCACCGTCGGGTCGGGGTCGACTGCGGGCAGCAGCGACCAGCGGCCCGCGACGGTCGGCGGGCCCGATCGGGAGGCGGTCCGCGCGGCGGCGGTGAGGCCTCCGTAACGCCCGCGAGGGATCGCGCGGCGGGCGCGATGGGCCGTGGATCCCGCGGTGCGGCCCGACCCCAGGAGCGAGCGCATCGGGGCCAGCGTGTCGTTCGTGAGCCGCCCGGACCAGGCCAGATCCCAGAGCGCGTCCGCCAGTTGGGGATCGGTGGCATCTGGGTGCGTCGTCGCGCGGACCTGGTCGGCGATCTGACGGAAGAACAGGCCGTAACCACCGGAGAGCGTGTCCAGGACGGACTGGTGGAGAGCGGTGAGCTCCAGGGGGTGCGGCGCGGGGAGCAGGAGCGGTGCCGTGTCGGCCAGGTACAGGGAGACCCAGCCGTCCTTGCCGGGCAGGGAACCCGCACCGGCCCACACGACCTCGCCCGACGCCGTGAGTTCGTCGAGCATCGCGGGCGCGTAACCCGAGACCCGGGACGGCAGGACGAGCTTCTCCAGGGCGGATGCCGGAACGGACGCGCCCTGCAACTGCTCGACCGCACGCACCAGGCCGTCCACACCGCGCAGCCCGTGCCCGCCCAAGTGCTGCCACTGGGGCAGGAACTGGGCAAGGGCGGCGGGCGGGACCGGCTCCAGCTCGTGCCGCAGGGCCGCGAGCGAACGCCGGCGCAGACGTCGGAGCACCGTCGCGTCGCACCACTCCTGGCCGATGCCCGCCGGATGGAACTCGCCTTGCACCACCCGCCCGTTCGCCGCCAGGCGTTGCAGGGCGCCGTCCGTGACCGCCGCGCCGAGACCGAAGCGGGTGGCGGCCGCGGCGGAGGTGAACGGGCCGTGCGTGCGTGCGTACCGGGCGAGAAGGTCGCCCAGGGGATCCTTGACGGGCTCCGTGAAGGCCTCGGGTACGCCGACCGGCAGCGCTGTGCCGAGCGCGTCCCGCAGCCGGCCCGCGTCCTCGATCGCCGCCCAGTGGTCGGCTCCCGCGACACGGACCCGGATGGCGCGGCGGGCGGACGCCAGCTCCCGGGCCCACCCCGGCTCGGCGCCCCGCTCCGTCAACTCGGTGTCCGTGAGCGGCCCGAGGACGCGCAACAGGTCAGCGACGCCCTCGACGTCCTTGATGTGGCGGTCGTCGGTGTGCCACTGGAGCTCCTGCTCCAGCTCGGCGAGCACGTCCGCGTCGAGGAGCTCGCGCAGCTCGGCCTGGCCGAGCAGTTCGGCGAGCAGCCGCGAGTCCAGCGACAGAGCCGCGGCACGCCGCTCGGCGAGCGGGGAGTCGCCCTCGTACAGGAACTGGGCGACATAGCCGAACAGGAGGGATCGGGCGAACGGGGAGGCCTCCGGGGTGGTCACCTCGACGAGGCGGACCTTGCGGGACTCGATGTCACCCATCAGCTCGGCGAGGCCGGGCACGTCGAAGACGTCCTGGAGGCACTCCCGTACGGCTTCGAGGACGATCGGGAACGAGCCGAACTCGCTGGCCACCTGGAGGAGTTGGGAGGCGCGCTGGCGCTGCTGCCACAGGGGGGTGCGCTTGCCGGGGTTGCGTCGGGGCAGCAGCAGGGCGCGGGCCGCGCACTCGCGGAAGCGGGCGGCGAACAGGGCCGAGCCGCCGACCTGGTCGGTGACGATCTGGCTGACGTCGCCCTTGTCGAAGGCGACGTCGGCGGCCCCCAGGGGCGCCTGGTCGGCGTCGTACTCCGAACCGGCCTTGGAGGGCTCCTGGTCCAGGAGGTCGAGGCTCATGAGATCGGCGTCGGGAAGGCGCAGCACGATGCCGTCGTCGGCGTGCATGACCTGGGCATCCATGCCGTACTTCTCGCCGAGCCTGGCCCCGAGGGCGAGCGCCCAGGGGGCGTGCACCTGCGCGCCGAAGGGGGAGTGCACGACGACCCGCCAGTCGCCCAGCTCGTCACGGAACCGCTCGACCACGATGGTGCGGTCGTCCGGGATGTGGCCACAGGCCTCGCGCTGCTCGGACAGATAGGCCAGCACATTGTCTGCGGCCCACGCGTCGAGGCCCGCAGTGAGCAGCCGGAGCCGGGCGTCCTCCGGGGACAGGGAGCCGACCTCGCGCAGGAACGCGCCCACCGCGCGCCCCAGTTCGAGCGGCCGGCCGAGCTGGTCGCCCTTCCAGAACGGGAGCCTGCCCGGGACGCCGGGCGCGGGGGAGACCAGCACGCGGTCGCGCGTGATGTCCTCGATGCGCCAGGAACTCGTACCGAGGGTGAACACGTCGCCCACCCGGGACTCGTAGACCATCTCCTCGTCGAGCTCGCCCACCCGGCCGCCGCCCTTCTTGGGGTCGGATCCGGCCAGGAACACCCCGAAGAGGCCGCGGTCCGGGATCGTGCCCCCGGAGGTGACGGCCAGGCGCTGGGCACCGGGGCGTCCGGTGATCGTGCCTGCGATGCGGTCCCACACCACGCGTGGACGCAGCTCGGCGAACGCGTCGGAGGGATAGCGTCCGGCGAGCATGTCGAGGACGCCGGTGAACGCGGACTCCGGCAGCGATGCGAAGGGGGCGGCGCGGCGGACGAGCGCGAGCAGGTCGTCCACCTGCCAGGTGTCGAGCGCCGTGATCGCGACGAGCTGCTGGGCCAGCACGTCCAGGGGGTTGGCGGGGATGCGGAGGGACTCGATGGAGCCCGTGCGCATCCGCTCGGTGACCACGGCCGCCTGGACGAGGTCGCCCCGGTACTTCGGGAAGACGACGCCTGTGGAGACCGCGCCCACCTGGTGTCCCGCACGGCCCACGCGCTGGAGGCCGGACGCCACGGAGGGCGGGGACTCCACCTGGACGACGAGGTCCACCGCGCCCATGTCGATGCCCAGCTCAAGGCTGGACGTGGCGACCACGGCGGGCAGCCGGCCCGCCTTCAGGTCCTCCTCGACGAGGGCGCGCTGCTCCTTGGAGACCGATCCGTGGTGGGCGCGGGCGATGACCGCCGGCGCTCCGTTCGCCGCGCCCGAACCGCCCATCAGCTCGGCCGGTGCGTGGTCCTCGGGGAGGGCCTCGCCCGTCGCCCGCTCGTACGCGATCTCGTTCAGCCGGTTGCACAGGCGCTCGGCCAGGCGGCGGGAGTTGGCGAAGACGATCGTGGAGCGGTGCGACTGGACCAGGTCGGCGATGCGCTCCTCGACATGCGGCCAGATGGACGGCCGCTCCGCGGCCTGGTCGGAGTCGGCGACGGGCGAGCCACCGAGCTCGCCCAGGTCCTCCACGGGGACGACCACCGAGAGGTCGAACTCCTTGCCCGAGTGCGGCTGGACGATCTCCACCTTGCGCTGCGGCGACAGATAACGCGCCACCTCGTCGACAGGACGGACCGTCGCGGACAGGCCGATCCGGCGGGCGGGCCGGGGCAGCAGCTCGTCGAGCCGCTCCAGGGACAGTGCGAGGTGGGCGCCGCGCTTGGTGCCCGCGACCGCGTGCACCTCGTCGAGAATCACCGTCTCGATGCCCGTGAGCGCGTCACGCGCTGCGGACGTGAGCATCAGGAACAGCGACTCGGGCGTCGTGATCAGAATGTCCGGCGGCCGGGTCGACAGGGCGCGGCGCTCGGCCGGGGGAGTGTCCCCGGAGCGGATGCCGACCTTCACCTCGGGCTCGGGCAGTCCCAGGCGCACCGACTCCTGGCGGATGCCGGTGAGCGGGCTGCGCAGATTGCGCTCCACGTCGACCGCGAGGGCTTTGAGGGGCGAGACGTACAGGACGCGGCAGCGCTTCTTCGGGTCGGCCGGTGGCGGCGTCGACGCCAGCTGGTCCAGGGCGGCCAGGAACGCGGCCAGGGTCTTGCCGGAACCCGTCGGCGCGACGACCAGCACGTCCGAGCCCTCGCCGATGGCCTGCCACGCCCCGGTCTGCGCGGACGTGGGCGCGGAGAACGCCCCCGTGAACCAACTGCGGGTCGCGGGGGAGAAACCGTCGAGCGGGCTGCGTGCGGACCTGACCATGCACCCATCGTGCACCTCCCCACTGACAACGGCCCGGACCTGCGCAAACGCTCCGCGCCCGGACCCCGGCGCCGGGTGGCGTGGCCAGCTCGTGGCGCAGAATGGAACGCATGGCGGGGTCGGGAACGAAGGAATGGGCCAGGCACTGGCGCTACGAACAGCTGCCGGGCCTCGACCTGCTGCGGGCGCGTTACGTCCGCCACACCTTCCCCCGCCACAGCCACGACGGGTACGTCTTCGGCGCGGTCACCAGCGGCATCGAGGACGTGGGACTGCCGACCGGCACGGTGCACGCGGGACCCGGCACCGTCGTCATGATCAACCCCGAGGTGGCGCACACCGCGCGGGCAGGTGAGCCCGGCGGCTGGGCGTACCACACGCTCTATCCGTCGGCCGATGTCATAGCGGAGATCGCCGGCGAGACCACGTCGGTCCGCGGGACGGCCGGGTTCGCCGAACCGATCGTCGGTGACCCGCACGCGGCCCACCTCATCCGCGAGGTGCACCGGGCGGCGGAGGAGGGCAACGCACTCGCCGCCGACAGCCTGCTGCGCATCGTGGTCGCCCGGCTGCTGCGCGATCACGGGCAGCCCATGACCGCCCGCCCCATGCGGTCCGCCGGCGCCACGATCGCGGCGCGCGCACGTGCCGTGCTCGCCGAACGGATGGCACAGCCGCCGTCGCTGGAGGCGCTGGCCACCGAACTCGGCACCAGCCCGTTCGCCCTGCTGCGCGCCTTCAGGGACGCGTACGGGATGCCGCCGCACACCTGGCTCACCGACGCGCGCGTGCGAACCGCCCGCCGCCTCCTGGACGGCGGCACGGCACCGGCCGACGCCGCCGTGACGGTCGGCTTCACGGACCAGCCGCACCTGAACCGGCACTTCACGCGGATCGTCGGCGTACCGCCCGGCGCCTACCAGCGGGAGCGCAAGAACGTACAAGACCCGGCCGCGCGCTTCCTCGTACCGTCACAGGCGTGGCAGAACAGACAACATCCGCGGCGAGACGCGCCGGATCAGCACGGGACGGGCAAGCAGGACGGCCCGGCGACGGAAGGCCTGAGAAGGCCGATTCCGCCGTCGTCCGGGACGCGCTCGGCGTCGGCGTCGCCGTCGGGCTCTCCGGGTTCGCCTTCGGCGTGACCTCGGCCGGCAGCGGCCTCAGCGTGCTCCAGACCTGCGCGCTCAGCCTGCTCGTGTTCACCGGGGCCTCGCAGTTCGCCCTTGTGGGCGCGATCGCGGCCGGCGGCAACCCGCTCACCGCAGCTGCGGGCGCCTTCTTCCTCGGCGTGCGCAACTCGTTCTACGGGCTGCGCCTGTCCCAGTTGCTCGCCCTCCCGCGCGTGGTGCGCCCTTTCGCCGCGCACTGGGTCATCGACGAGACCACCGCCGTCTCGCTCGCCCAGCCCACGCGGCGCAGCGCCCGTATCGGCTTCACCGTCACGGGACTGACCCTGTACGTGCTGTGGAACCTCACGACCCTCCTCGGGGCGCTCGGTGCGGAGGCCATCGGGGACACCGACGCCTGGGGGCTCGACGCGGCCGGACCGGCGGTCTTCCTGGCGCTCCTCGCGCCGATGCTGCGGACATCCACAGAACGGGCCGTGGCCGGTATCGCCGTCATCCTCGGCCTCGGGCTGCTGCCTGTCCTGCCGGCCGGTGTTCCGGTCCTGGTGGCCGCGCTCGCCGCGCCGGCCGTGCTCTGCGCAGAGGGGCGCCGGGCGGCACGGAGAGCGACCGGAAAGAACCCACAAGAGGACCCGCAGAAGGCCGACGGCCGACAGGGAGAGGGCCGATGAACATCTGGGTCGCGGTCGCGGTGACCGCAGTCGGCTGCTACGCCGTCAAGCTCATCGGCCTCCTCGTACCCGCCGGTGTCCTGGAACGGCCCGTGGTCCGACGACTGGCGGCGCTGCTCCCCGTGGCCCTGCTGGCCGCGCTCACGGCCCAGCAGACCTTCGCCGACGGCACCACGCTCGTTCTCGACGCGAAGGCGGCCGGGCTGGCCGCGGCAGCGGTCGCGCTGATCCTGCGTGCGCCGTTCCTGGTCGTCGTCGCGGCGGCCGTCGTGGTCACGGCCGGGCTGCGCGCCGTCACGGGATGAGCCCCCACGCGCGCGTGGACCCCTTGCACATCTACCACCCGCACTCAGTGAGCCACCGGCACCTGCGGCACCGACCCCGCCGCGGGTTCCGGTAGGCCGAGTCGCCGGGCGGTTGCCTCCGGGCGGCAGAAGAGCGCCGCCAGGACCCCCGCTGTCACCAGCAGCCCAGCGGTGAGGAGCCAGCCCTCTTCGTAGCCGGCCGACACCGTCCTCGCGCGGTCCACCATGCCGCCGAGCACCAGGGGCGACAGGATGCCGCCCAGCGCGTAGACGAAGGTCAAGGTGCCGAGGACGACGCCGCGTTGGGCCGGAGGAGCGATGCGGGCACAGGCCGTGGATGCCACGGTCAGCATCACCATGGCGAGCGCCATGGGGCCGAGCATCAAGGGCACCTTGACCGCCAGGAAGTCCGTCGTGCCGTACACGGCGGTGGCACAGCCCGCGACGATGACGAGAAGACCGGCACCGGACCCTGGGGGCAGGCGCCGAGGTGTGCCCTTGCGGGCGGAGCGCCGGGCGATCAGGCCGTGGCCGAGGATGACCGCCCCGTTGGCGAGGGCGCCCAGGCCGACCATCGTGCCTGCCTGGTGAAGGTCCCAGCCGACGACGCTCTCCAGGTAGTCGGGTGCCCACGTCAGCATGGTGCTCATCGACCAGTAGGCGGCGAACGAGCCGAGCGCGGCGGTCAGGAACGTGCAGGAGAGCAGGATGGCGCGCAACGGCACCGTGTCCGTCGTGGACGTCTGCTCCGCGGCCTGGGACGGCTTCCTGGTGAGCGGCGGGGCCAGCGGCCCGTCCGTGCCCCACAGCCGCCAGCAGAGGGCCCACAGAAGGCCCGCCAGACCGACGACACCGAACGACCAGCGCCAGCCCCAGTGTGTGATCACCCAGGTGAGCACCGGCGAGGCGACGGCCACTCCTGCCGCCGCGCCGACCAGCAGGACCGCGGTGGGCAGGGCCCGCTCACGCTGCGGGAACCAGCCGTGGACGTGGTGCATGGCGACGGGGGAGGCGGGCCCCTCCGCCGCACCGAGGAGCACGCGCGTGGCCAGTAGCGTGCCGAACCCCGCCGCTCCCCACAGCATCGGCAGTTGCGCCACCGACCACAGCAGCGCGAGCACCAGCAGGAGGGTCGTCGTCCGCACGCGCCGTGTGAGGGCCGAGACGCCGAGCGCGGCCAGCGAGAACAGTGCGAAGAACGCCGACTGCGCCGTGCCGAACTCCTGCCTCGTGATGCCGAAGTCCGCCCGGATCTCGGGGCCCGCGAGCCCGAGCACGGCCTTGTCCGCGAAGTTCACGAGCATGAAGGCGAGCAGCAGCCACGTGGTGCGCCACGCCCGGCTCATCAGCAGCAGCCGTCTTCGTCGTCGACAACACCGACGCTGATCGCCCCCTCGGCCCGCCTGCGTCCCTCCGGGGAGCGCGTCAACTCCGTCTGCACGTCCGTGCCGGCGGCCAAGGCTGCCGATTCGGCGGCGGCCCAGTGGAAGACACCGCGCGCCATGGTCGACGTCTCCTGGAGGGCACGTCGTGCGAACACATCGGCACGCACGCGTGCCACCTCCTGGTCGGCGGGCGCCGCGAGGGCCGCGATCTCCGCCAGATGCGAGGCGAGGCGCAGTTCCCCGGCGGCGAGCAGCTCGGAGGCGCGGAGCGCCAGCGCGGACGCGCCGCCCGCGGCGCGTGCGAACTCGGCCGCGACGTCCGCCTCCGGGGCGGGCTTGAGGTGCGCGGGGTTCTGGTCGTACCAGCCGCCCCACAGGCGCCACAGGTTGCGTACGACGAACTCCGGCTCGTCGTAGGCCGGGTGGAGGTACGGCTTCGCCAGCAGCTCCTCGGGGACCTTCACCCCGTGGATGACCGCGTCGAGGCGGTGGCCCGCGTTCATCAGCTCCCTGGTCTGCTCGCACAGCGACTCCAGGAGGCGCGCGGTGTCGTCGAGGGCCTGGTGCACGCGGCGGGAGCCGACGACGGGAACGCCGTGTCCAGGCAGCAGGAGTTCGGCGCCGAGCTCCTGCATCGCGCGCAGAGCGCGCGCCCAGTCCTCCGGATAGCGCTGCACCTTCTGGGGGTTGCCCGCGTTCGGCGTGTTCCAGATGAACAGGTCGCCCGTGCACAGCGTCCTGAGTTCGGGGATCCATACGTAGGTGTGGTCGTCGGTCTCCCCGCGCGCGTGCACGAGCTCGAACGTCAGCTCCCCGCGCCGCACGGTCAGACGGTCCCTGTAGACGACGTCCGGATAGCGGTACGTGGTGGGCCACTCCAGGGAGGGCACTCCGAACTGCCGGCGATTGATCCAGGAGTTGTAACCCGCCGTCCTGATGTAGCGGTCGAACCGCGCGGGGACGGCCTCGTGGGCGATCACCTCGGGACGCGGGCCGCCGCTCTTGTCGGCCTCCTGATCGAAGGGGGCCACTCCGAAGACGTGGTCCACGTGACCGTGCGTGTACACCACGGAGCGCACCGGCCCCGCACCGAACCCGGAAACCGCCTCGTGCAGTTGGGCCGCCGTACGGAAGTCGCCCGAGTCGACGAGGACCACGCCGTCGCCCGTGTCGAAGGCGGCCACGTTGGCGAATGCCGGGAAGAAGCCCACGCGGTCACGCAGGCGCACCAGTTCGCTCCCGGAGTACGTGCCCGTCAGATGAGGCAGCAGCGTCTCGGTGCCCTGCCAGACCCGGTCGATGTAGTCGCCGTACGGGCCGTACGCGGAGTGCTGGGCGTGGTCCTGCTCTTTGTGTCCGGTCATGTCCTCGGCTCCTCGTGTGCAGTGCGGTCGATCGCCACCGGCCACGAGTTTCGGCCCCCGATGTGAGATCGAACACCGCCTCGCGTCACACGTCCCGCCCGTGGGTAATGTGACGCGTCACAAACGCAGTGCCCCGTCCATGTCCATGGGGGAATGGAGGAACAGTGGCCCTGTCGCCCGAAGCCCGCTCCCTGGCCGCGCGCTGCGAACCGAGAGTCAACGAACTCGCCCGCCGCATGGCTCGCGAGGCGTTCGAGGAACTGCCCGGATACGCCGAACTCCCGGATGATGTGAAGGACTTGGAGGTCGCCGCGACCGTCCGGCACGGCGTACGGCTCTTCCTGCGACGGGTCAGCGAGCCGGACCTGGCACAGCCCGGCAGTAACCGGCTGTTCCGCGAGCGTGCCGCTCAGCGGGCCGAGGAGGGCATGCCGCTGCACCTCCTCCTGCGCACCTACGCGCACGGCCTGTACGCCCTGTGGCAGGCCTTGCGCGACGTCGCGGGCCCCGGAGAGGAAGGCGCGCTGGTCGAACTCGCCGACGTCCTGCTGCAGTCGCACCCGGGGATCGTGGGCGCCGTGGCCGAGACGTATCTCGACGAGCGCTCCGCCCTGGAGGCCGAGCAGCGGGCCCAGGTCCGCTCCCTCGTGCGCGGCCTGCTCGACGGGATGGTCCCGCCCGGGCACGTCCTTTTGGACCAGCTCGGCCTCGAAGGGCCCGCTCTCGTACTGGCCCTCGGCCTCGACGCGGATCCCGCCGAGGGGCCGGTCGCCGTGCGGCGCAGGCTGCGGCGGCTGCAGACCGCCCTGGACCACACCTTCGGAGTGGAGGTGCTCGCGCTCCTGGAGGCCGACGGCGGGCGGGTCATCGTGCCCAAGGACTGCCCGGCCCCGGACGATCTGGCCGGCCGTCTCGCCAAGGCCGGCGGGTTCGAGGTCCGGGTGGCCGCCGTGCGGACGGCCGGCCCTGAGGAGGTGACCGCGGCGGCCCGCACCGCCACCGAGATCCTGCGCATCACGCGCGCGTGCGGCATCCCGGCCGGGCTGCACCGCCTGGACGACGTGCTCCTGGAGTACCACCTGTCCCGCCCCAGCGAGACGAGTCACCGGATAGCGGCCCTGCTCGACCCGGTGGCCGGCCGGCCCGAGCTCCTGGAGACCCTGCGCACTCATCTCGCCCACCAACAGGACCGCCGGGCGACAGCCGCCGCGCTCGGCCTGCACCCCAACACGGTCGACAACCGGCTCGCCCGCATCGGCGAGCAGACGGGCATCGACCTGGCGGCTCCGCGCGGGACGGCACTCGCCATCGCCGCGCTTCTACTGAGGGACGCGGTCGACGCCTCCTGAGGCGCCTCCCACGAAGACGTCAGGCGATCGGCCGCCCATACGCCCGCAGGGTGCGCAGCGCCTCGACCGTCACCACGGGGCGCGCCTCCAGCGCGATCACCGGAGCCCACTGGCGCCAGCGGATCGGCCACCCGCCGTCGTCCTGCTGCTCGCCCGTGAGGAAGTCCAGCGAGCGCGCCATCTCCTCATCCGTGAACCACGCGCGTGCCAGCGACTCCGGAGTCTTCGCATAGTCGTGCGGAAGATGGTGCTCACCCGGCGCGTACCCGGCCGCTACGGGGTACGCCTCCGGCCGCCCGGGATCGAGCAGCGCAAGCCGCTGCTCGCGCACGAGCCGGCCGAGCCGGTCGGCGGCCGCCTGCGCGCGCGGGCGGTCGGGGGCGCCGTCCAGGAAGGCCACGGCCGCCTCGATCTCGTAGGGATGGGACTTCTTCAGGGACTCGACCGCGGCCCAGCAGAAGTCGGTCGCCCGGAACAGCCACGCGTGCCACACCTGGTTGCGGTGCAGCAGGCCGACCACGGGGCCCGTGGCCAGCAGCTCGCTCGGTGGGTCGTCCACCACCGGCACGAAGGGCGCGCAGGGGTAGCCACGCTGGCTGGGATGGATCGCCGGGAGAGCGCCCTCGGCGGTCGACACGGACGTCAGATAGCGGCACACGCGCTCCACCCGCTGGCCGCTGCAGCGGCCGATCGAGTCGAGGACGCGCAGCGCCTGCCCGGTGTGCAGGGGCTGGCTCACCGGGCCGCGGAGATCGGGTTCGAGGGCGTGGCCGTAGCCCTCGTCCTCGTTGCGGTAGGCGGAGAGGGCGGTCTCGACGGCGTCTGCGCCCGCCCGGCCCGCGCCGAGAAAGTGGTAGGCGAAGCGTCGCTGTTCCAGCACGCGCGCGGTCAGCCAGACGAAGTGCTCGGCACGGGAGAGCGGGGAGGGCGCCGAGCTGGTCTGAGGGAGTGGGGATGCTCCGTTTTCGGCCATGCACCGACCGTAGGACGGAAAGCGTTCTCGGTGAGCCTTCCGTGCCGGGCTGCACTCTCAGGGGCGGGATACTGGTGTCATGCGGTTGACGGTCTTCTGGCAGCGGATGGCGGATCACTTCGGTCCTGGCTACGCCGACACATTCGCGCGTGATCATGTGATGACGGAACTCGGTGGGCGCACCGTGCACGAGGCGCTCGACGCCGGCTGGGAGGCGAAGGACGTGTGGCGTGCGGTGTGCGGCACGATGAATGTTCCGTCGGAGAACCGCTGACCTGCTCGAACGAGCGGGGGCGGTGACCGGCTGTCGGTGGCGTGGGCGAGACTGGCTCCGTGGCACCCACAGACGAGACCTTGCTGGCGACATCCGACGCCTCTCCGCCCGGCCGGACGCCCCCTGAGGGCGGGGCCGCGCGAGCGCGGATGCCGGGCTGGCTGCCGCGCGCCATGGTGCTCGCCCTGGCCCTCATCGCCTGTTTTCAGCTGGGCAGTTGGGCGTTCCACCAGCTCACCGGGCTGTTGATCAACGTATTGATCGCGTTCTTCCTGGCGCTCGCCGTGGAGCCTGCCGTCAGCTGGATGGCCGGGCGCGGCATGCGCCGGGGGATGGCCACCGGGGTCGTCTTCCTGGGCGTCATGGTCGCCGGCGCGGGTTTCGTGGTCCTGCTCAGCTCGATGCTCGCGGGCCAGATCGTCAGCATGGTCGAGGACTTTCCCGAGTACCTCGACTCGGTGATCAACTGGATCAACCAGACGTTCCACACGGACCTGAGCAGGGTCGCCGTCCAGGACAGTCTGCTCCACTCCGACTGGCTCCAGAAGTACGTGCAGAACAGCGCGAGCGGCGTCCTTGACGTGTCGGGGCAGGTCCTCGGAGGCCTGTTCCGGCTGCTGACGATACTGCTGTTCTCGTTCTACTTCGCCGCCGACGGCCCCCGGCTCCGGCGCGCCCTGTGCTCGGTGCTGCCGCCCGCCAAGCAGGCGGAGGTGCTGCGCGCCTGGGAGATCGCGGTCGACAAGACCGGCGGCTATCTCTACTCGCGCGGCCTGATGGCACTGATCTCCGGGATCGCGCATTACATCCTGCTCGAGGCCCTGGGCGTGCCCTACGCGCCCGTGCTCGCCGTCTGGGTCGGCCTGGTGTCCCAGTTCATCCCGACCATCGGCACGTATCTGGCGGGCGCCCTGCCCATGCTGATCGCCTTCACGGTCGACCCCTGGTACGCGCTGTGGGTGCTGATCTTCGTGGTCGTCTACCAGCAGTTCGAGAACTATGTGCTTCAGCCCAAGTTGACGGCGAAGACCGTGGACATCCATCCGGCGGTCGCCTTCGGCTCCGTCATCGCGGGCACGGCGCTCCTCGGCGCGGTCGGCGCGCTGATCGCCATCCCCGCGGTGGCGACGCTGCAGGCCTTCCTCGGGGCGTACGTGAAGCGCTACGACGTCACGGACGACCCGCGGGTGCACGGCCACCGCACCAGATCCGGTTCGTCACTCCTCGGGCGCATGCGGGCCGCCCTGCGCAGGCCGGACGATCCGCGGGCCGAAGTGGTGCCGGGGCCGGGAGCGGACGGGGAGAATGCTCGGGACGGCTCCCGGTAGACGGCTACCGACAGAGGGTGCTCAGTAGGTGATCGCCGCCCAGATCCCGGCGGCGGCGACCGCGGCCGCGTAGCAGGCGACCGCACCGCGCATCACGCCGTTCCTGGTCCTCTCGCTCCATGCCGTACGGGACATGAGCCAGGCCAGTGCGGGCAGGACGAGTACGGCGTGCAGGCTGACGCCGTGCAGCGGCTTGAGAGGCGCGGTCGAGTGGTAGGCCGCCTCCTGGTGGCCGGTCTTGGTGAGGATCACCCCGCGCGCGATCATCGCGGCGCCGGACGCCAGGGCGACGAGCAGAATCGCGAACCCCCACCGCAGTGCGAGCCGCATCCCCGTGGGCCCCGACGGCCGGCGCCGGAACGAGGCGACCGCGAACACGGAGAGCAGCACGACCAGGATCCCGCCGCCCACCGCGAGGGACATGGACACGGCGGTGTCGAAGCCGGACTCCATGTTGAGATGCGACGGCACCCGCCGCCAAGCCTGGAGGGTGATCCCGCCGACCTCCAGGACACAGTCGGCGGCGAACACGACGAGCAGGACGTTCCTGGTGCGGGCGCCGATCCGCAGATACGACGTCACCCAGGTGAGCGCGATCAGCGTCAGGCCGAAGGAGACCCCGAACGTGACCGGCTTGCGCCACGAGACGGGTCCGTCCCACGGCCCTCCGTCGACCGCGAAGACCAGCAGATGGGCGAGGCCGGAGAGGGTCAGAACTGCGCCGGTGGCGTAGCAGAGGCGCTCGGAAGGGCGGGTGGCGCGCCACAGGTCGCGTACCGCGCCGGACAGGGGGCGGCGGTCCCGTGGGTGCTCCGGGAGCTGGTCCTGCGGGATCCCCGGGCGGTGGTTCTGCACGTTCTCCATGGCACAAGCCTCGCGATCGGGGACCGTGCCGTCGTCCCCCGGCCGAAGGCACCGCTCGTACGCCGGGGGGAGTACCCGCCGGGCAGCAAGGCAGGTATCCGCGGGACTGTCGGTGATGGGCCGGGCTTCAGAGGGCGGCCGGGCCGGGCTCAAGAAGGCTGCCGGGTGGAGGCCGGGCTCTCGGTATGTCCGGCCCGGACGTCTCCAGGACGGTCAGGCCGAGAGCGGTGAGCTTCGACAGCTCGGCAGCGGCCTCGTATTTCTGCCACGACTTTCCGTCGTAGTGGAGGAAGAAGGTCGAGTGCCGCCGGTCTTCTCGGTGGCGGTGCTCACATGGGCTCTGTCGCGATCGATCGCCCATCCGTCGGTGGCACAGGCGGCGGCGACGTCCATGATCTCGGTGTCGTCGGACTCGCTGACGTACGCGCTGCGCCGGCTCTCCCCCTCCGGCAGGCCGGCGGACGGCGAGGCCGGGATGGGCGAAGCGGGCGTGGGCGAGGCCTTCCCGGAGCGCTCGTATCCCGCCCGCACCCCGCCAGAGAGAGGATGAGGGCGAAGGACAGCACCGCGGTCCTTGCGGTGCAGGGGCAAGGGCATCTACGGACCTCCAGGCCCCTCGGGGAGCCCCGGAGCCGCCTCGGGGAGCGCCAGAGTCCACGAGCCCCGCATCGCAGGGCGCGTGGTGTGCGTGGTGCGCTTGACACCAAAATCGAACATCCATTCTTATGGAGTGTCCGGCGGCTCTCTCCCCAGTGTTTTCGGGGATCTCGGTGGGAGTGGCCGGGCTGTGAGCCTCGAGTTATCCACAGGCGGACGGGCGTCGAGGCCGATTGTCAGTGGCAGGCGTTAGCGTCTTTGACGTGAAGCGATCGACTCAAGCAAATCGGGTGGAACCCATGGCAGGAACTGACCGCGAGAAGGCGCTCGACGCCGCGCTCGCACAGATTGAACGGCAATTCGGCAAGGGCGCAGTGATGCGCATGGGCGAGCGGCCGAATGAGCCCATCGAGGTCATCCCCACCGGGTCGACCGCGCTCGACGTGGCCCTCGGCGTCGGCGGCCTGCCGCGGGGCCGTGTGGTGGAGGTGTACGGCCCGGAGTCCTCCGGTAAGACGACCCTGACGCTGCACGCAGTGGCGAACGCCCAGAAGGCCGGCGGCTCGGTGGCCTTCATCGACGCCGAGCACGCGCTGGACCCCGAGTACGCCAAGAAGCTCGGCGTGGACATCGACAACCTGATCCTGTCCCAGCCGGACAACGGTGAGCAGGCGCTCGAGATCGTCGACATGCTGGTCCGCTCCGGCGCGCTCGACCTGATCGTCATCGACTCCGTCGCCGCCCTGGTGCCGCGCGCGGAGATCGAGGGCGAGATGGGCGACTCGCACGTGGGTCTGCAGGCCCGTCTGATGAGCCAGGCGCTCCGGAAGATCACCAGCGCGCTCAACCAGTCGAAGACCACCGCGATCTTCATCAACCAGTTGCGCGAGAAGATCGGCGTCATGTTCGGCTCGCCGGAGACGACGACCGGTGGCCGCGCGCTGAAGTTCTACGCCTCGGTGCGACTCGACATCCGCCGCATCGAGACGCTGAAGGACGGCACCGACGCGGTCGGTAACCGCACGCGCGTCAAGGTCGTCAAGAACAAGGTCGCGCCGCCCTTCAAGCAGGCCGAGTTCGACATCCTCTACGGCCAGGGCATCAGCCGCGAGGGCGGCCTGATCGACATGGGCGTGGAGAACGGCTTCGTGCGCAAGGCCGGCGCCTGGTACACGTACGAGGGTGACCAGCTCGGCCAGGGCAAGGAGAACGCGCGCAACTTCCTGAAGGACAACCCCGACCTGGCCAACGAGATCGAGAAGAAGATCAAGGAGAAGCTGGGCGTCGGTGTGAAGCCGGAGGCGCCCACGGCCGAGCCCGGTGCCGACGCGGCGGGTGCCACCCCCGCCGAGGACGCGGCCAAGTCGGTGCCCGCGCCCGCGAGCAAGGCCACCAAGTCCAAGGCCGCGGCGGCCAAGAGCTAGTCCGTGACGCGACGAACCGACTGGGCCGATCACGCCTACCCCGCCTCTCCGACGGATCTGGGCGACGGGGGCCCGGGTGACCCGGACGGGCACGGGGCGCCGCGTGACGGCGACGGACCGAGTGACGGCGACGGGGCATGGGGCGGTGGCGGTACCCGTGGCAGCGGGCGCAGCCGTCGGCGGCGCGGCGGCTTCGGCGAAGCTGCCGGAGGGCAACAGGACAGCGGCTCCCCGTCCTCGTCGAGGGCTGAGAAGGGGGAGCCGCCTGCGGACCCGGCGGAGCGGGCGCGCGGCATCTGCCTGCGCCTGCTCACCGGGCAACCGCGCACGCGCAAGCAGCTCGCCGACGCGCTGGCGAAGCGGGACATCCCCGATGAGGTGGCGGAGGAAGTGCTGTCCCGCTTCGAGGAGGTCGGTCTGATCAATGACGGCGCCTTCGCGGATGCCTGGGTGGAGTCTCGCCATCACGGCCGGGGGCTGGCCCGGCGGGCGCTCGCCCGGGAGCTGCGGACCAAGGGGGTGGACTCGGCGGTGATCGACGAGGCCGTCGGGCAGCTCGACTCCGAGCAGGAGGAGGAGACCGCCCGCGAGCTCGTGGCCCGCAAGCTCCGCTCCACACGTGGCCTCGACCGCGACAAGCGCCTGCGCCGCCTCGCGGGCATGCTCGCCCGCAAGGGATACCCGGAGGGCATGGCGCTCAGGGTGGTCCGTCAGGCCGTGGAGGAAGAGGGCGAGGAGACCGAGGACCTCGGGCTGGGAGATTTCTGAGCTCCCCCCCGTCGGGGGACTTCCGAGCCCCTGGGCGAGGGGATTTCTGAGCTCCCCCTGGTGAGGGGCTTTCGAGCCGACGCGGCGATTGCGGCCGCGTCCGCCTGGCGAGGGGCTTTCGAGCTCGGCCGGGTGAATGGGTTGCTGAGCTCCGCCGGGTGAGGGAGAGGGCGGCGTCGGTACGGGGGTCCGACGCCGAACTCGCCCTCACCCAGGTGGGGTTAACCCCCGGGTCATGACGCCTGGTCGCCGCAGTGCACAGGGATGTGTGCACAGGCGAGTGTGTACGCATGACACCGGAACCCGGCTCCGCCACTCCCGCCGGCGGCCAGGAGCTGAGCGATCTCAGCGCTCTGAAGGCGCTGGCTCAGCCCCGCCGCCAGCAGATCCTCCAGCACCTCACCCTCCACGGCCCCGCGACCTCCGCGATGCTGGCCCGCGACCTCGGGATGAACACCGGCGCCACCAGCTACCACCTGCGTGAGCTGGCCCGCTACGGATTCACCGAGGAGAGCTCGACCCAGGGCCGGAGCGTGGGTGGGCGTGAGCGCTGGTGGCGAGCCGTCCCGGGTGACCGCCGCTTCCCGCCCCGGAGCCGCCAGAACCCCGAAACCCGGCTCGTCATGGACGAGTTGAACCACCTCTCGTACGCCGCCGACCTCGAACTCTTCGAGCGGCTCCAGCGGCAGGGGCAGGACCTGGGGGAGTGGGCCGACGCCTTCCCCTACTCGCGCGGCACGATCCGGCTCACGCTGCCCGAACTCCGCGCGTTCTTCGAGGAGTTCATCGACCTCCTCAACCGCTACAAGCGCCCCGACAGCGAGACACCGGACGGCGCACGCACCGTCCTGACCCGCTTGCTCGCCTTCCCGGCGCCGGCCCGCGCCGATGACGCACGCGCCGACGGCACCCGCCTCGACGGCACCCGCGCCGACGGCGCTCCGGCGCACCAGGCTCCGGAGCACCGGCCCTCCGCCGGCGACCCCCCGGCGCGCCAGGATCCGGCGTACGAGGCTCCCGCCGCCGACCCCCCGGCGCACCAGGCTCCCGCCGGCGGAAGTCAGGCCCCGGCCGAGGAAATCCCGGCCCCCCACACCACCACAGAGACGGACACGCCATGATGCTGCGCTACGCACTGCACACCGTCCGGGACCGCAAAGGGGGGTTCCTCGGTGCCTTCCTCGCCCTCATGTGCGCGGCCGCCCTCATCACGGCCTGCGGCACCCTTCTGGAGACCGGTCTGCGCGGCACCATCCGCACCGAGCGGTACGCGGCCGCCCCCGTAGTCGTCTCCGCCGACCAGAACGTCCACAAGACCACGGTCAAGCACAAGAAGGGCAAGACCAAGGTCAAGCACAAGGCCAAACCCATTGCCGAGCGGGCCTGGTTGCCCGAGGACACCGCGGGACGGCTCCGCGACCTCCCGGGCGTCGAGCGGATCGTCCCCGAACTCACCTTCCTGGCACAGCCCTTGGCGCCCGGAGCCGCCGCCCCCGACAGGCCCGCGTACGGCCACGCCTGGGACTCCGCCGCGCTGACCCCCTACGCCCTGACAGCCGGGACCCCACCCGCCAAGTCCCAAGACCTCGTAGTGGACCGGGACCTGGCGGACCGTGCCCACCTGACGCCCGGAGACAGCCTCACCGTCCAGTCCACCCAAGCTCCGCGCACCTACCGCGTCACCGGGATCGCCGCGCCCGCCGGGCATGCGTCAGTGACTCACCAGACCTCCCTGTTCTTCACCACTTCGGAGGCCCGCCGCCTCGCCGACCACCACGGCCAGGTCACCGCCCTCGGCGTCATCCCCGCCCCCGGCCAGAAGCCGGCAGAGCTGGCGCGTGCCGTCGCCAAGGCACTCGACGGCACGACCGCCCAGGTCACCACCGGCGACGCCCGTGGCCCCGTCGAGTTCCTCGACGCAGCGGGTGCCCGCATCAAGCTCGTCAGCATGGGTGGCGCGATGGGCGGCACCTCCCTCCTCGTCGCGGTCCTCGTCGTCGTCGGCACCTTCGCGCTCTCCGTTCAGCAACGCCACCGCGAACTCGCCCTGTTGCGCGCCATCGCGGCCACGCCCGGGCAGATCCGCAAGCTCCTGGGCCGTGAGGCGCTCATCGTCGGCGCCGCCGCGGGTGTCCTCGGCTCCCTCGCCGGGCTTCCTCTCGGAGGGTGGCTGTATCACCGGTTCGTCGAACTCGGAGCGGTGCCGCCGACCCTCGAACGGACCGTCAGTGTCTTCCCGTTGTTCGCGGCCGTCGGCGCCACGCTCCTCGGAGCCTGGGCCGCCGCCCGGATCTCGGCCCGGCGCATCGCCCGTATCCGCCCGGCTGAAGCACTCACGGAGGCCAGGGCCGAGCGTGCCCGGCCGGCCTGGGGTCGCGTCGCAGCCGGGATCGCGCTTCTCGCGGGCGGCGCTGTCCTCGTCGCCGTACTCAGCGTGCTGCGTACCGAACCGGCGTCAACTCCCGTGACGTTCCTGGCTGTTGTCGTCCTCACCTCCTCCGTCGCACTGCTCGGCCCGCTCCTCGTGAAGGGCGCAGCGGTCCTCCTGGCCGGACCGTTGCGCCTCACCGGGCCCGGCGGCAAGCTGGCCGTCGCCAACCTCCGCGGCAACGCCGCCCGCATGGCCGCCGCCGTCACCCCGCTCGCCCTCCTCATCGGCATGACCTGCACCGTCCTCTTCACCCAGCCGACCCTGGGCAACGCGGCACGGGCTCAGGCGCGCGAAGGGATCCGGGCCGACTGGATCGTCGCGGCCCAAGGCCCCGGCGTCCCCGCCGAGGCCGCACGCAGGCTCCGTACCGCCAAGGGCACCGTCGCGACCGAGGTCGTCCGTACCACCGTGCGCGTAGGACTCGACAAGTACCCGGCTCAGGGCGTCACCCGCGAAGGCCTCACACGTACGTGGGACCCGGACGTCACCGCGGGATCACTGAAGGGCTTCCGGCGGGACGGCGTCGCCGTCAGCGAACTCGCCGCCGATCAGCTCCACGTGAAGCCAGGCGGCAGGCTGAAGCTGACACTCGGGGACGGCACGCCGGCCACCCTCATCGTGGCGGCCGTCTACGCGAAGGGTCTCGGCTTCGGCGATCTGACCCTGGCCCATGACCTGGTGGCCCGGCACGTCGACAATCCCCTCGCCTCCTCCGTGCTCGTCAGGACCAGCCGTACACAGGAACAACTCACGAGCACCGTCCGGGAGTTCCCCGGTCTGCGCGTCCTCGCTCCCGAGGCGGCCGACGACCTGCAGGCCGAACGCCAGCAGGACAACGCCGAGGTCAACCTCCTCGCCATGGGCCTGATCCTCGCGTTCACCGCGATCGCCGTCGTCAACACCCTCGCGATGTCGGTCTCCGAACGCATCCGGGAGTTCGCGATGCTCCGCCTCGCCGGCGCCACCCGCCGTCAGGTCCTGAGGATGCTGCGCACCGAGGCCCTCGCCGTGCTGTTCATCGGCACGGCCCTGGGCAGCGGTATCGCACTGGCCGTCCTGTCGGCGTTCAGCGTCGGCATGACCGGCAGCGCCGCCCCCGCCGTCACACCCCTCGTCTACGTGGCAGTGGTCGCCGCCGCCGGACTCCTCGCGCTCACCGCGACCGCGCTGCCCGGCCGCGCCGCCCTGAGGCCCCGACCGGTAGAGGTGGCAACAGCCAAGGAGTAAGGGGCAGTACGCAATGGTGGGCGCCCCTTACACCGGGGGCGCCCACCCTCACGTACTCCTGCAGCCGCACGCGACCGTCACCCGGCCACCGGCAGCCCCGCCGCCTTCCACGCCTGGAAGCCGCCGACCAGATCCGTGGCCCGGTGCAGCCCCAACTGCCGCAGGGAGATCGCGGCGAGGCTCGACGCGTAGCCTTCGTTGCAGACGACCACGACGCGCAGATCGTGGCTCGTGGCCTCGGCCGCGCGATGGCTGCCCTGCGGATCGAGCCGCCACTCCAGTTCGTTGCGCTCCACCACGAGTGCTCCGGGTATCAGCCCGTCCCGCTCGCGCAGCGCCGCGTAGCGGATGTCGACGAGGAGCGCGTCGCCCGCCGTGGCGGCCGTGTACGCCTCATCGGCCTCGACCCGGTCCAGGCCGAGGCGCACCCGGTCGAGCAACTCGTCGATGCCCTCGGGCCGTTCACCGCGCGACCCGCTCACATCACTCACCCCAGCAGTCACGTCACCCACCCTGTCCCCTCCGCTCACTGCCAGTCCTCCGGCCGCTCGACCGTCTCGAGCCGCAGCACCGCGCCCGTGCGGCTGTAGCGGCGGATCTGCGGGAGCGGCGGGTGGTAGGCGTGCACGGAGATCGCGTGCTCGCTCGTGTTCTCGTTGAGAACCTCGTGCACATGGTGCTGCCCGAAGGCCCTGCCCTGGCCCGCGGCCAACGTCCGTTCGCGGTCCACGTCTTCGGACAGCTCGAGCGTCTTCCAGCCGTCGGCGGGCAGCCGGGCCGCGAGTGAGTGCTCCTTGAGCTCGCCCGACGCCGTGAGGAAGGCGCCGACGGATTCGGCGTGGTCGTGCCAGCCGGTGCCGGTGCCGGGCGGCCAGCCGATGAGCCAGGCCTCGCTGCCGCCGGGCCCTTCGAGCCGCACCCATGTGCGGCCCTCGGGGTCCAGCGGGAGCGAGGCGATGAGTTCGTGGTCCTCGGCGGTACGGCGTACGAAGTCGAGGAGGTCACGCTGCGTGGGCGCGGTGGTCACCAGGGAAGGGTTGGCTGAGACAGACACGGACACCGTCCTGAAGGTTCGCGGAAAGCGCGCGGGAAGGCCCAGAAGAACCGGTGAACCCGGGGAAAGGGGGGCGCGCAGAGGGGAGAGGCGAATTCAGCAGGACGGGCGACACACGCAGCCCACATAGCGGACGAGGTCCATATGGACCCTCCGCCACAGGCGCACATCGGTGTCGGTCATGCTCCGGAGTAGACCATGGCGGAGGGGGTCGGTCAACTTGTTCGGGCGGCGCTCCCGGCCTTCGCGCCGTCCTCCACGGGCCCCCCGAGCGCGGCTTGCGCGGCCGCGTACAGCTGAGCGGGATGCACCCCGCTCAGGGCCGTGACCAGGTGGCCGTCCGGGCGCACAAGCAGAACGGAGTGCGCCAGGGCGCCCGGGTAACTCTCCGCGACCAGCAGCTCCGCCTCGTGCGGCAGGGCCGTGACGGCGGCCGCCAGCCGTGGCATGACCCCGGCCGAGACCCAGTGCCGCCGCTCCCACACACCCGTGCCGGGCGCGATCAGGACGACGAGCAGGTGCCCGAGGCCGAGCCGGTCGCGCAGCCGGACGAAGGACCCGTCGGGGGCCGTGACCCGCACGTCCCGGACGGGCGCGCCCGGAGCCGTACCCACGTCGACCGCCGCCTCGGAGGGCTCCGGCGCGAGAGGCGATTCGGCGTACGCCCCCGGAGCGCCCAGCGCCCCGTGCCCCAGATGGCCGTCCGTGAGCAGCGCGTCATGGCCGCGTGTGGATCCGGCGACGTACGAGCGCAGCCCCTTGCCGCCCCGCAGTATCGGCAGTGCCTGGTCGGCGGCGCGCAGGCGGCCCGCGACGACGGCGCGGCGCTCGGCCTGATAGCTGTCGAGGAGCGACTCGTGCGGGCCGTCGTGCCAGGCGAGGGCCAGCTTCCAGGCGAGGTTGTCCGCGTCCCGCAGGCCCTCGTCGAGGCCCTGGGTGCCGAGCGCGCCGAGCAGGTGCGCCGCGTCCCCGGCGAGGAAGACCCGGCCGACCCGCCACCGCCGGGCCAGGCGGTGGTGAACCGTGTGCACCCCTGTGTCCAGCAGCTCGTAGGGCGGTGTCGAGCCGGCGCACCAGCCGGCCAGCGTCTCCCGGATGCGGGTCACCAGGATGTCGGGCGTGACCAGCTCGCTGCGGGGCGGCAGCAGCCAGTCGAGGCGCCATACGCCGTCGGCGAGGGGGCGGCCGACGACCTCCCCGCCGGACAGGCCCGACGTCCGCCAGGGAAGGCTCCGATGAAGCAACGCCTCGCCGGGCCAGGGAAGGTCCGTGCGCAGCGCGGCGACGGCGTGCCGCTCGACGGACGTGCGGCCGGGGAAGCGGATGTCGAGCAGCTTGCGGACCGTGGAGCGCGGGCCGTCGCAGCCCACCAGGAAGCTCCCGCGCCACCAGGTGCCCTTCGGGCCGCGGGTGTGCGCGGTCAGTGCGCCGCTCTCCTGCTCGATCGAGTCGAGACGGCTGTTCACGGCGATCTTGATGAGCCGCTCGCCGGCGGCGGCCTCCCGCAGGGCGCCCGTCAGCTCGTGCTGGGCCAGATGCAGGGGTGAGGGCATCTGCTCACCGAAGGTGAGCTCCCGCATCACCTGTTTGCGCCGCAGGGAACGCCAGCCGGTCCAGCGTGAGCCGGTCGCGTCGAACGACGTCCGGGCGAGCCGCTCCACGAGGGCGGCGGTGTCCTCGCGGAGGATCACGGTCCGTGCGGGGCGCTGTTCGTCCTTGCCGGGGCCCTCGTCGAGCACGACGGAGGGCACGCCTTGGCGGGCGAGAGCGAGGGAGAGCGTGAGCCCGACGGGGCCGGCGCCGACGACGATCACCGGGTCCACGGCGCGGCTCCTCCTGCCCCGGGGAGTGCTGTGGGAGGCGTACAAGAAAGGGCAGTTGGAGCGGGGTGCGCGATCACAGAACGTATGCAACCCATTGCGGGTGCTTGCGTCAAGTGACGGAGGCAGTGGCGATCATGCCACTGCCTCCGTTTGCTCACATCTCGTCAGTTCTTCTGCAGAGCGGGTCAGTCGGTCCCGTCCACGACGGAGGGCTCGGTGGCGGCCGCCACCGCGATGCCCGTCTTCGCGCGACGGCCGCGCCGCTCGATCCAGGTGGCGAGCCCGGCCAGGGCCAGACACAGTGCCACGTAGATCGCGCCGACGACGATGACCACCGCGGTGATGGGGTTCTCGCCGTTGACGATGATGTTGCTGGCCATCGTGCGGGCCGCGAACAGCAGCTCGCTGTACGTGATGATGTAGCCGAGCGAGGTGTCCTTGAGGGTCACCACGAGCTGGCTGATCATCGTCGGCAGCATGGAGCGCACGGCCTGCGGCAGCAGCAGCATCGTCATGACCTGCGACTTACGCAGCCCCAGCGCGTACGCGGCTTCCACCTGTCCGCGCGGCACGGCGTTGACGCCCGCCCGGATCACCTCGGCCTGCACACAGCCGTTGTAGACGGTCAGGCCGATGACCAGCGCCCAGAAGGCGGTGTTGTCGCCGACGACGCCGAGCCCGTTCTTGTAGGTCAGGAACAGGAACCACAGGGCGTAGATCGTGATCAGCAGCGGGATCGCGCGGAACAGTTCGATGAAGCCCGTGGCGGCCCAGCGGACCGTCTTGTGCTCGGACAGGCGCGCGACGGCCAGGAGCAGGCCGAGCACCAGGGAGAGCACGCCGGCGACGGCGAACACCTTCAGTGTCGTGACCACGCCGTCGCGGATGCTCGTCCGGACACCGGCGTTGTTGAAGATGTTCCAGACCTCGGGCTCCAGCTGCCCCTTGACGTTCATCCGGTAGAGGGTGAACGCGATCAGGCCGAGCACGGCCAGGGAGCCCACGACCGTGTAGATGCGGTTGCGCACCCGGGCCTTGGGGCCCGGTGCGTCGTACAGGACGCTCGAACTCATCGTGCGACCCCCATGCGCCGCTCGAGCAGCCGGAAGAGACCGCTGATGGTGAAGGTGATGACCAGGTAGCCGAGAGCCACCCAGAGGAAGATCCAGGCGATGGCGAAGCCCTGGTCGCTGAGCAGCTTCTGCACGCCGAACAGCTCGGTGACACTGAACGCGCCCGCGATCGCCGAGTTCTTCGTCAGCGCGATGAAGATCGAGCTGAGCGGCGGCAGGACGGTGCGGGTGGCCTGCGGAAGGATGATCAGGCGCAGCGTCTGGAAGAAGGTCATTCCGATGGACCGGGCGGCCTCGGCCTGCCCCAGCGGCACCGTGCTGATGCCGGACCGGACGGCCTCGCACACGAACGCCGAGGTGTAGAAGCCCAGCGCCATGAGGGCCTTGGCCCACGGGCTGAGGCCCGGCATGAAGATGACCGGAACGACGAACCACGCCACAAGGAAGAGCAGGGTCAGCGGGGTGTTCCTGAAGAGCGTGACCCAGGCGGTGCCGAAGAAGCGCAGCGGGGGCACGGGTGAGACACGGAACCCGGCGATGATGACACCCAGGACCATCGCGAGGAGCCCGCTGGCCAGGGTCAGCAGGACGGTGCCTATGAACCCCTCGCGGAATTCCGCGAGATGGTCGAGCAATACGTTCACGGGGATGTCCTCGTGGGCGGCGGCGGACAGGCAGCGAGGGCCGTGCCACGGGCGCACTGTGCGGTTGCGCCCGTGGCGGGCCGGTCACTGCCGGGGGGTCGTACGGTGCGGGCCGGGGCCCGCACCGTCAGCGCGTCAGTAGCGCTCGAGCGCCGGCGGCGCGGTGTACGCGGACTTGGACAGGCCGAGCGTCGCGTCGTACGCCTTCTTGTAGTCGCCGTTCTTCTCGTGCGCCTCGATGGCCTTCGAGACCGCCTCGCGCAGCACCTTGTCGTCCTTGTTCATGCCGACGCCGTAAGGCTCCTCGGTGAACGGCTTGCCGACGACCTTCAGCTTGCCCGGGCGCTGGGCGGCGTAGCCCTTGAGGATCGCGTCGTCGGTGGTGACGGCGTCGACCTCGTTGTTGAGCAGCTGCTGCACACACTCGGAGTACTTGGACAGCTCGACGGTCTTGGCGCCGTACTTGGACTTCTTGATCTCCTGGAGCGGGGTCGAGCCCTTGATGGAGCAGACCGTCTTGCCCTTGACGGAGTCCGGGCCCGTGATGCCCTTCTCGTCGCCGCGGACGAGGAGGTCGGCGCCGGCCATGAAGTACGGGCCGGCGAAACCGACCTGCTTCTTGCGCTCGTCGTTGATCGTGTACGTGCCTACGTAGAGGTCGACCTCGCCCTTGGAGATGGTCGTCTCACGGACGTTCGAGTCGATCGTCTTGAACTCGACCTGCGACGGCTTGAAGCCGAGGTCGGCGGCGACCATCTTGGCGATCTCGATGTCGAAGCCGGAGCGCTTGCCGTCGGTGTCCTGGAAACCGAGGTACGGCTGGTCGTTCTTGGCGCCGATGACGATCTTTCCGGCCTTCTGCGCCCGCTTCAGCGTCGCGGAGTCCAGCTTCACGCCAGAGGCGACCGTGTACGTGGGCAGCTTCGGCTGGTCCTTGCCGCCGGCGCCGCCGGCGGGCTTGTCACCGGCGTTGCCGGAGTCTCCGCCGCACGCGGTGGCGGCGAGGGCGAGCACGGCGACAGTGGCCGCCGCGGCGGCGGACTTGCGGAGCTTCATGGGGAATATCCTTAGTGTCGGCAGAATTCGGCCGTGGGAAAGTCGGACGCCCGTGCGTCGGCGTCAGTGGTGCAGGATCTTCGACAGGAAGTCCTTGGCCCGGTCGCTGCGCGGGTTGCTGAAGAACTGGTCGGGGGTGGCCTCTTCGACGATCCGTCCGTCCGCCATGAAGACCACGCGGTTGGCCGCCGAGCGCGCGAAGCCCATCTCGTGGGTGACGACGATCATCGTCATGCCGTCACTGGCGAGCTGCTGCATGACCTCGAGGACCTCGTTGATCATCTCCGGGTCGAGGGCCGACGTCGGCTCGTCGAAGAGCATGATCTTGGGGTCCATCGCCAACGCCCGTGCGATCGCGACGCGTTGCTGCTGCCCGCCGGAGAGCTGCGCGGGGTACTTGTCCGCCTGCGTGCCGACGCCCACCCGGTCGAGCAGGGTGCGCGCCTTGGCCTCGGCCGCCTTCTTGTCCGCCTTGCGGACCTTGATCTGCCCCAGCATCACGTTCTCGAGCACGGTCTTGTGCGCGAAGAGGTTGAAGGACTGGAAGACCATGCCCACGTCCGCGCGGAGGCGGGCCAGCTCCTTGCCCTCCTGGGGCAGCGGCTTGCCGTCGATCGTGATGGCACCCGTGTCGACGGTCTCCAGGCGGTTGATCGTGCGGCACAGCGTCGACTTGCCGGAGCCCGAGGGTCCGATGACGACGACGACCTCACCACGCGCGATGGTCAGGTCGATGTCCTGCAGCACGTGCAGCGCGCCGAAGTGCTTGTTGACTTGGTTCAGCACGACCAGCTCGTCGGCCGCGGGAATGGCGTCCTTGGTCACCGATACATCGGTCATCGGGGTCTTGCTCCATCCTCCTCGGTTGGGAGGACAGTAGTAATGCCGTACAACCAGCGTCATTACATCTGAGGGGAACTTGAGCATAACGATCCGGCTTCAACCGGCCACGATGTGTGAAGAGGGTGCCTCTGCGCGTACCGGCTGGATAACGGAAGGGGCCGGTAACCGGAACGCTCTTGACGGCGTCCTTATGTTTCGGAGTGGATGCCCTGGTGAGCCGCACGCGCGTGCACGAATAGCGCCCGCCGGAGTGCCGGGGCCGAACGACCGATGAACCGAAGGGGGCCGTGATGAGACTGCTTCTCGTCGAGGACGACGACCATGTCGCCGCCGCTCTGTCGGCGGTCCTCGCCCGGCACGGCTTCGACGTGAGGCACGCCCGCAGCGGCGAGGAGGCGCTCCGGGCGCTCGTCCCCGAGGCGGACGCCTTCGGAGTCGTACTCCTCGATCTCGGCCTGCCCGACCAGGACGGCTACGAGGTGTGCGGCAAGATCCGCAAGCGCACGTCGACACCGGTGATCATGGTGACCGCGCGCGCGGACGTACGTTCCCGCATCCACGGCCTCAACCTCGGCGCCGACGACTACGTGGTGAAGCCGTACGACACCGGGGAGCTGCTCGCCCGCATCCACGCGGTCAGCCGGCGCAGCGTGCCGGACGAGACCTCCGCGTCGGCCGAGGACGGTCTGCGGCTCGGGTCCGTGCACATCGAACTGCCCACCCGCCAGGTCAGCGTGGACGGTTCGGTTGTCCAACTGACCCGCAAGGAGTTCGACCTCCTGGCGCTGCTCGCGCAGCGCCCCGGGGTGGTGTTCCGCCGGGAACAGATCATCAGCGAGGTCTGGCGCACCAGTTGGGAGGGGACGGGCCGCACGCTGGAGGTGCATGTCGCGTCCCTGCGCTCCAAGCTGCGCATGCCCGCCCTCATCGAGACCGTGCGCGGCGTCGGGTACCGGCTCGTCGCGCCGGCCGCCTAGAGGCCGCGGGTGCGCGCTCGCCTCCTCCCGCTGCTCATCGTCCTCATGGCGGGCGTGCTGCTCGCGCTCGGCTTCCCGCTCGCCGTGAGCGTGGCGGCCGCCCAGCAGCAGAAGGTCGTCGTCGACCGCATCGACGACACGGCACGCTTCGCCGCGCTGGCCCAGTTCGTCACCAAGCGCTCGACGGGTTCCCGCGTGCGCGTCACGGACGAGCGCCAGCAGACCCTGCAGAACGAACTCACCCGCTACTACGAGGTGTACGGGATCCGCGCGGGCGTCTTCTACCGCAACAGCGACCCCATGGGGCGCGCCCCGGACGGCTGGCAGCTGCCCCGCGACGGAGTCGTGCGCGAGGCCTTCGACGAGGCCCTGTTCTCGCGCGGCAGCCACGACCCCCAGCAGGTGTGGCCCTGGCAGCGCGGCCGACTCGTGGTCGCCTCACCGGTCATCAGCGACGGCGACGTCGTCGCGGTCGTCGTCACCGACTCGCCCACCGGCAAGATGCGCTCCAAGACGCTCCAGGGATGGCTGCTCATCGCGGCGGGCGAGGCGGCCGCGATGCTCCTGGCCGTCGGCGCCGCGCTGCGGCTGACGGGCTGGGTCCTGCGGCCCGTGCGCGTCCTCGACGCGACCACCCACGACATCGCCACCGGACGCCTGAAGTCCCGCGTCGCCTCGGCCGGCGGACCGCCGGAACTCCAGCGCCTGGCCCGGTCGTTCAACGAGATGGCCGACAACGTCGAGGACGTCCTGGAGCAGCAGCGCGCCTTCGTCGCCGACGCCTCGCACCAACTGCGCAATCCGCTCGCCGCCCTGCTCCTGCGCATCGAACTCCTGGCCTTCGAACTGCCCGAGGGGAACGAGGAGATCGCCTCGGTGCGCACGGAGGGCAAGCGGCTCGCCTCGGTCCTCGACGACCTCCTCGACCTGGCCCTCGCCGAACACACCGAGGCGGACCTGCGGCTCACGGACATCGGCGAGCTGGTGACCGAACGCGTGGGCGCCTGGCGGCCGGTCGCCGACGAGAAGGGCGTGACGCTGAGCGAGGACTGCCCCGCGGTCACCGGCTGGGCGGACCCCGTGACGCTGTCGAGCGCTCTGGACGCGGTGATCGACAACGCCCTGAAGTTCACCCCCTCCGGCGAGGAGGTGAAGGTCTGCGTCGCCCGTAACGGAGAGTCCACGGAGATCGTGGTCGCGGACCGGGGCCCGGGCCTGCGCGAGGACGAACTCGCGCGGATCGGCGACCGGTTCTGGCGCAGCGCCGGCCACCAGAACGTCAAGGGCTCGGGCCTCGGCCTGTCCATCTCGCGGGCGCTGCTCGCGGCGGGCGGCGGCTCCATCACGTACGCCCCTCACGAGCCGCACGGGCTGCGCGTGACGGTGGCGGTGCCCCGGACCCATCGGGAAGGCTGAGGCGGCGGGTCAGGGCCCTACGGCTTCACCGAGCGGTAGTAGCGGCGGGCGCCCTCGTGCAGTGCCAGCGGGTCCGTGTAGAGCGCCGTCCGCAGGTCGACGAGCTGCGCCGCGTGCACCTGCGTGCCGATGTGATCGCGGCTGTCTATCACCGTGCGCGTCAGCGCCTCCGTGAGGCGGGGGTCCGCACGGTCCGTCGTGACCAGCAGGTTCGCCACGGCCAGCGTGGGCACCGAGACACCCTGCTGCGCGTCCGGATAGGCGTCCGCGGGCATCACCGCGGCCCGGTAGTAGCGGGACGCGCCGCCCTGCTTGTGCAGCGCGTCGACGAGGTTGCCGAGCTCGACGAGACGGATGGGGTACTTCTCCGACAGCTTGCGCACATGGGTCGTCGGCAGGCCGCCTGACCAGAAGAAGGCGTCGATGTCGCCGTCCTTGAGCGCCTGGGGCATACCGTCGATCCCGGTGGAGACCGGCTTCATGTCCTTCTCCAGGTCGAGACCGGCGGCCTCGACCACGCGCTCCGCGATGAGCCGTACCCCGGAACCCCTGCCACCCACGGCGACCCGGAGGCCGCGCAGGTCCTTGACCGACCTGATCGACGACGAGCGGGGCACGACCAGCTGCACGTAGTCGTCGTACAGGCGGGCGCAGCCGCGCAGCCGGTCCCCTCCGGCGCCGCCCTGAAGCTTGTACTTCTCCACGGCGTCGGCGGCCGCGATCGTGAAGTCGGCCTTCCCCGTGGCGACCCGCTCGACGTTCTCCTGGGACCCCTCGCTGTTCGTCAGGCGCACGTCGAGGTCCGGCAGGTCATGGCCGAGCGCGGTCTTGAGGAGATTGCCGTAGCGCTCGTACACCCCGGTCCGCTGGCCCGTACTGATGGTCACGCTGCCCCCCGGCCTCCCGTCGTCCAGCGGCAGCAGCCACCACAGGAGCAGCCCGAGGACCACGAGGGCGGCGGCCGAGCCCTCCAGGGCTCGGCGCCTGCTGATACGGGGGAGGGCCTTGGACATGCGGGCGATCCTGCCATTTCACTCACCGTGCTGGCCAGGGGCGCCGGCCGGTCACCGCGAGCGCCTCTCCAGTGACGCTGCAGCCGCGCCCGGCAGGCTGATGCCGACGACGGGCGGCCGGAAGGGCCGCCGCGAAGGGAGTTCGCCATGTCTCAGTCCGTCGGGACCCTCCGCCAGCAGGTCACGGGTGACCTGTACGCCGAGGTGCAGACGTTCTACGCCCAGCAGATGCGACGGGTCGACGCCCTGGACATCGAGGGCTTCGCCGACACGTTCACCGACGACGGGGAGGTCGTCCACGCGGGCGGTCAGCGTCAGAGCGGCCGGGTGGAGATGATCGCCGGGATGCGCGCCAACCTGCCGCGTTACAAGGACATCGCCGTACGCCACTGGTTCGGCCACCTCCTCATAGAGGCCGACCCCCAGGACGGGGACACCATCCGGGTCTCCTACTACACGCTGGTCACCCAGACCGACCGCGAAGGGAAGGTCTCCTTCCAGCCGACGTTCACCGTCGACGACGTGCTCGTGCGCCGCGACGGCGGGCTGCTGACCCGCTCCCGCGTCATCCACCGCGACAGCCCGGTCGCCCCGGCGGCTTCCTGACCGGCCGGTACCCGGACGTCCGGCACATGGCCGAGGGGCCCCCTCGACAGGGGCCCCTCGGCCATGTGCCGGACCGGTGACTCGTCCGGGGCGGCAGCTCAGTCGATGCTCCGGCAGATGTGCGGTTCACTCCCGTCGTCGTCGAGGTCCCCTGCCAGCAGCAGAGGTATCCGGCACGGCACTCCATGGAGCTCGAGGTACGACGGCAGTGCCACCTGCGTCTCGCGGTCCAGCAGAATCGTCTCCATCGACGACTCCTTTCAGTACGGCGGTTTCGGCTCAGTACGTGGGTTTCGGCCTCTCGGGTGTGAGGTCAGGCGTGGCAGGACGGCAGGGCGCCGTGGAAGGCGACCATTTCTTTGAAGGACGCCGCGACATCGATACGGGCGCCCGGTGCCAGTCCCTCGAGTTCTGCGTACGCGCGGTGCAGGTTTCCGACCAGGCGCTCGGAGTCCAGGAGCCCGGAGAACGCGCCGAGGTCCGCTTCCCGGGCCGCCTGGAGCGGGCCCACGCCGCGCCGCAGGCCGTCCCGCGCAAGGTCCTGGAGCCAGCGGACGTACGACTCCGTCGCGTCGAGGAGCTCGGGGCCGCCGACCGGACCGTGCCCGGGGACGACCACGGAGGCACCGAGGGCGCGCATCCGCTCCAGGGCCCGCAGCGAGCCGGTGACCGAGCCCATCAGGATGTACGGGGTCACCCCCGACCACACCACGTCGCCGGTGAACAGTACGCCGCGCTCCGGCACCCAAGCGATCACGTCGTTCGCGGTGTGGGCGGGGCCCACGTGGAGGAGCTCGGTGCGCAGACCGCCGTCCGCGTGCAGGGTGAGCTCGTCCCGGAAGGTGAGCGTGGGCAGCGTCAGCGGGGTCTCGCCCCACTCGACGTCCGGCCACAGGTGGCGCAGGCCGAGGCCCGCCTCCTGCGTGTCGGACCGCGTGCCCTCGTGCGCCACCACGGCCGCACGCGGTGCGAACTGGCCGTTGCCGAAGGTGTGGTCGCCGTGGAAGTGGGTGTTGACGACGTAGTCCGGGCCGCCCGGCACGACGCGCTCCACCTCCTCCCTCAGCCGACGGGTGCGGGATTCGGTCGCCGCGGTGTCGATCAGGACTGCCTGGCCGCCGCCGGCGACGAGACCGGCGTTGTTCAGGCACCAGCCGCCCTCCGGCTGGACGAAGGCGTACACCCCGTCGGCGACCTGCCGCAGCCGGCCCGGCGCCGCCACCGAGGACGTTGTGGTCGTCGTCACGCGGCCGCCCCCCGCTGCTCGTCGGACGACAGGCGGCCGAACGTGCCCTGGTGGAACAGGAGCGGGTCCGGGGACGAGGAGCCGCCGGAAAGGGCGACGACCCGGCCGATCAGCAGCGTGTGGTCGCCGGCCGTGTATTCCGCGTCCAGCACGCACTCGACGTACGTCTCCGAGGCGGGCAGTACGGCGTTGCCGGTGACGCCCTCCTCGGCACCGAGTCGCAGCATCGCGGCGCGGCCCTCCGGCCGGTCGGGCCGGCAGAACTCCACCGCCAGATCACGCTGCGCCTCGGCGAGCACGTTCACGGCGAAACTGCCCGAGCTCGATATCCGCGGGCGCATCCGGCCGGAGGCCTTGACGGACACCAGGATCAGCAGCGGGTCGAGCGAGACCGAGGTCAGGGTGTTGAGCGTCATCACGACGGTCTCGTCGCCGCTCCCCTGGGTGAGCAGGGTGACGCCCGTCGGGAATCGGGCCATCGCGGCCCGGAACGCGGCCACGTCGGGTTCGGCCAGCAGCGCGCCGGCGGTCACAGCAGTCATGTCAGACACTCCTCTTCTGCTCGTCCATCAGGGCCATCAGTAGTTACCGAGCCCACCGCAGACGTTCATGGCCTGGGCGGTGATGGACCCGGCCGGGTCCGACGCGAGGTAGCCGACGAGCCCGGCGACCTCCTCGGGAGTGGAGTAACGGCCGAGCGGGATCTTCGCGTTGAACTTCTCCTGGATCTCCTGCTCGCTCACCCCGTAGTGGCCCGCGTAGCCCTGCCGCACGCGCTGGGCCATCGGCGTCTCGACGTATCCGGGGCAGACGGCGTTGACGGTGATACCGGTCGCGGCGAGTTCCTTGCCGACGGCCTTGGTGAAGCCGATCACTCCGTGCTTGGAGGCGGAGTAGGGCGCGGCGAGCTCGACGCCCTGCTTGCCGCCGGTGGAGGCGATGTTGATGATCCGTCCCCAGGCCCCCTCGCGCATCAGGCCCGTGCTGAGTACTTCCCGGGTGACACGGAAGGTGCCGTTCAGGTTGGTCTCGATCACGTCGTCCCAGAGCGAGTCGGCCAGCTCGGCCGTCACGCCGCCACCGCCGCGGCCCGCGTTGTTGACGAGGATGTCGATGCGGCCGTACTCGGCCACGGCGGCGCGCACGGCCTCCTGGATCTGCGTCAGGGACGTCACGTCGCACACCGTGCCGGCCACCTCGTGGCCCTGTTCGCGCTGTTCCTTGACCATGGCGGCGACGTTCTCCGCGTCACGCGCCACACCGAACACCGCGACACCCTGCCGGGCCAGCAGCTCGGTCACGGCCAGGCCGATCCCGCTGGTCGCACCGGTCACGAAGGCCACTCGTCGTCCCGTGTCTGTCATCGTGCTCTCCCCATCGCTCATGTCGGTCCGGTCCACGTCGGCTCGACGGTGGGCCCGTCGCCTTGCGGGTTTCTCGCACCGGGGTGGAGCCGGCCTGGAGGCCGGCTGTTCGAGCCGTACTCGACACGGGGCCTAGCGGGGCCGGTCAGCTTGGGCGCAATTGGATGCCGTGGCCGGGCGGACACCTGGCCGGAGCGAGGAGGCCCCGTGCCCGAGCAGACGCAGACCCTGCCCGACGTCAGGAAGTCGGTGACCGTGGCGGCGACGCCCGACGAGTGCTTCAAGGTCTTCACCGAGCGCCCGGCGGACTGGTGGCCGCCGAGCCACATCCTGGTGCGCAAGGAGCGGGCCGGCCTCGCCTTCGAAGGGGAAGTGGGCGGCCGCTACTACGAGTGGGACGTGGAGGGCAACGAGATCGCCTGGGGGCGCGTGCTGGAGTGGGAGCCGGGCCGCCGCGTCGTCATGACCTGGCGGATCGACCCCAACTGGCAGTCCCTGCCCACCGACGACGGCGCCAGCCAGATCGAGGTCGACTTCGAGGCCGCCGACGCGGGACACACCCGCGTCTCACTCGCCCACGTCAAGCTGGACCGGCACGGTCCGGGCGCCGAGCGGATCTTCAAGGCGCTCGACGGGCCGAGTCCCGGCGAGACCTTGGAGCTCTTCGCCCGCGCCGTCGCGAACGGGTCCGGATCGTGAGCGTCGACGTCGGCGTGATCGCCGCTCCCGACGCCGCCCCGGCCGTTCCCGACGCCGGGCTCGTCCCCGCCGCCGACCGGCTCCGGCTGCTCGCGGCCCGCCACGCGGCGGACGCGGACACGGGCCGCAGCCTGTCCCGCGAGGTCACCGACGCGATACGGGAGGCCGGGTTCGCCCGGCATTTCGTGGCCGCGCGATTCGGCGGCACGGAGGGTTCGTTCGAAGACCTGACGCGGGCCGTCATCTCCGTCGGCGAGGGCTGCGCCGCCTCCGCGTGGTGTGCCTCGCTCGCCGCGTACTCGGCGCGCTTCGCCGCGCACCTGCCCGAGCAGGGGCACCAGGAGCTGTGGGGCGCGGGGCCCGACACGTTCGTGGCGACCGGCCTGATGCCCGCCGGGCGAGCCAGGCCGGCCGACGGCGGCTGGCGGGTCACCGGCGAGTGGGCCTACGTCAGCGCCGTCGACTTCGCCGACTGGGTGATGGTCTGCGCGGCGGTCGCGGGCGGTGAGGGCCCGCCGCAACTGCGCTTCTTCACCCTGCCGCGGGGCACGTACACCGTGCGCGAGACCTGGGACAGCGTCGGGATGCGGGCGACCGGGAGCCACACCGTCGTGGTCGACGACGTGTTCGTGCCGGCGCATCTGACCCTCGACCGCGCCGACATGCTCACCGGCCGCAACGGCTCCTCCGGCGTGCCCGCCCACAACGTGCCCTTCCAGGCGGTCGGCGGACTCACCTTCATCGCCCCCGTCGTCGGCGCCGCCACCGGCGCGCTCGCCGCCTGTACGGGATCGATCACCGGACGCCGGCGCAACCACACCGCCGAACTCACCGTCGTACGTGCCTCCGGCCGGATCGACGCCGCACGTCACCTCGTGGAGGAGAGCGCCCGGGTCCTCGACCGGCGGCTGTTCACCCCCGAGCACATGGCGCGCAACGAGCGGAACGCCCCCTTCGCCGCCGAGATCCTCCGCGAGGCCGTGACCCTGCTGGTCGGCGCCGCCGGGACCGGCGGCCTCGGCGAGGGCCACGCACTCCAGCGCTTCTGGCGGGACATCACGTCGGCGACGAGTCACGTCGCGCTCCAGTACGACACCGCCGCCCGCAAGAACTACTCGGCGGTGCTGCTCGGCCCTGAGGGCTGATCCTCCGTACAGACGGGAAACGGTCCCGGCCCTTCGGGGGGCCGGGACCGTTCTTCGTCCGGATCCCTCAGGCGTGGACGGCCGGCCTGCCCTGGGCGGTCGAGGGCGTACGGGGGAGCTTCTTGAGGTCGAAGCCCGGCTCCCGGGCCGTCGCCGGTGCCAGCTGCGTGCCGGTGGTCAGCAGCCGGCGGGCGATGCCGTGGTCCGCCGGACGGTTCATGGACTCGACACCGATCAGCCGGCCGGCGCGGAAACAGAGGACGGAGAACCGCCCGCCGTCCGGGTCGCCGACGGTCACGGTCTCGTCGTGGGCGGCCGTCAGACCGGCCATCTGGAGCCGCATCGCGTACTGCTCGGACCAGAACCAGGGCACGGCGGTGTACGCGTACGGCTCGCCACAGATCGCGGCGGCCACGCAGCGCGCCTGGTCGGTGGCGTTCTGGACGGACTCCAGGCGGATGTGCCGGCCGGCGTGCGGGCTGGGGAAGCGGGCGCAGTCACCGACCGCGTAGATGTCCGGGTCCTCCGTCCGCAGCCGCTCGTCCACGACTATGCCGTCGCCGACGACCAGGTCCGCGGTGAGCGCGAGGCGCGTGTCGGGTAGGACGCCGACACCGACCACGACGAGTTCGGCGGCGATCCGCTCGCCGTCCCCCAGCTCCATGACCTGGACCCGGTTCTCCGCGTCGCCGTACAGCGCGGACACCTCGCGGCCCAGCAGCACCCGCACCCCCTGGGCGCGGTGCTCGGCGACGACCCGGGCCGACATGTGGGGCGTCAGCGCGCGGGCCAGCGCCCTCGGCTGGGCCTCGACCACGGTCACCTCGTGGCCGAGGCGACGCGCGGTGGCCGCCACCTCGAGACCGATGAACCCGGCGCCGACCACGACGACGCTGCGGGGCGGCCCGCTGAGCCGCAGCCGCAGGTCCTCCGCGTCGGCCAGGCCGCGCAGCGAGAGCACCCCGGCCAGCGAGGCGCCGGGCACGGGCAGCGTGCGCGGGCGGCAGCCGGTCGCCAGGACCAGCGCGCCGTACGGAAGCCGCAGCCCGGACTCCAGCAGGACCGTGCGCCGCTCCCGGTCGACCGAGGACGCCCGGTCGCCCGACAGAAGCTGGATGTCCTGCGCGGCGTAGAACGACGGCGGGCGCAGCGCGATGTCCGCGGCCGCCGTCGTGCCGGCCAGATAGCCCTTCGACAGGGGCGGGCGGTCGCAGGGGCCGGACGGCTCGTCCCCGACGAGCGTGATCCGGCCCTCGTAGCCGCGGCCGCGCAGGGCCGCCGCCGTGTCGAGGCCGGCCAGGCCCGCGCCGACGACCACCACCGAGTGCGACGCCATCAGCTCTGCGCCTCGGGCAGGTGGACCAGCAGACCGTCCAGGCCCTCGGAGACCGGCAACTGGCAGCTGAGCCTGCTGAACTCGGTGCGCTCGCACGCCGTTCCGTACAGCACGTCGTCCTCGACGGGGTCCATCTCGGGCAGCGGCACGGTGCTCTCCGCGTCGATGAAGACGTGGCAGGTGCCGCACTGCGCGGAGCCGCCGCACTGGGCCTCGATGCCGTCGACGTTGTTGAGCTTCGCCGCGCGCATGACCGTGTTGGGCGCCTCGACGTCGAGGATGGTGACGGTGCCGTTCGGATGCTTGTAGGTGATCTTGGCCATGGTGAGCTCTCCTAATGGAATATCGGCCATCCGTGCGGAGGTACCGCACGGACTGTGGCGAGACGCCCTGCAATCGCGGTGGAGGAACTCTCGACCGCCTGTGCGGGCTCGACCGGGTCGCTACCGCCGGTCGACCGGTCCGGCGCAGCGTGCCTGCCATGACTGTGACCGAAGGGACCCGGGAGACGGCCGCCGAGCCCGGCAAGGGGGTCGCCGGCCATCGGCTCTCCCTCGTGCTGGCCGCCTGCTGCCTGGGCCAGTTCATGAACGTGCTGGACGCCTCGGTGGTGAACGTGGCCCTGCCCGTCATCTCCGCGGACCTGCACTTCACCCAGCACAACCTGCAACTCGTGAACAACGCCTACACGGTGGTCGTCTGCGGCTTCCTGCTGCTCGGCGGGCGGCTCGCGGACCTGTTCGGCCAGCGCCGGATCTTCGCGTGCGGGGTCGCTCTGTTCACGCTGGCCAGCCTCGTCGGGGGAGCCGCGGACGCCCCGGTCACCCTGGTCCTCGCCCGCGCCTTCCAAGGGCTCGGAGCCGCGGTCATGGCACCCGCCACCCTCACCGTCCTCGGCACGACGTTCACCGAACCGGCCGCCCGCGCACGGGCGTTCGGCTGGTGGAGCGCGGTCTCGGGAGCCGCGGGCGCGATCGGTGTGCTGGCCGGCGGCGTGATCATCGAGTGGTTCTCCTGGCGCTGGATCTTCCTGGTGAACGTCCCGATCGGGCTCGTGCTGTTCGCCGCCGTCCGCTGGGTGGTCCCGGAAACCCGCCCCCGCCGGACGGGCCGGGGCAGCGGCCTCGACCTGCCCGGCGCGGTGACCGTCACCCTCGGCCTGATGTCCGCCGTCTACGGTGTCTCCCAGTACGCCGCGCACGGCTGGGGTTCGCCACGGGTCCTTGGTCCGCTGCTGGCCGGGGCGCTCCTGATCACCGCGTTCCTGGTGATCCAGGCGAGGTTCGCCCGGCATCCCCTGGTGCCGCTCGGCATCTTCCGGAACCGGTCGGTCGCCGCCGCCAACCTCGTGGCCTTCTTCGGCATCGCCGCCCTCTTCAGCACCTTCTACTTCTTCACGCTGGTCCTCCAACAGGTCCTCGGCTACAGCCCGTTGCACACCGGGCTCAGCTACCTCCCGCTCTCCGTCGGCATGGCCCTGGGCGGCTGGGGGATCGCGCCCCTCGTGCCGAGGGCCGGCCCGCGCCCGATCCTGCTCGGCGGCCTCACCCTCGCCGCGGGCGCCCTGTTCTGGCTGTCCTCCGTGGACGCGGGCGCCGACTACCTCGGCGACGTGCTCGGACCCTGTGTCCTGCTCGGATCGGGGATGGGCGCGGTGCTCAACGCCACGACGAACGCCGCCACCGCCGGGCTCGCCCCCCATCAGGCCGGCCTGGCCTCCGGGCTCCTCAACACCACCCGCCAACTCGGCAGCGCCGTCGGCCTGGTGACCCTGGCCGCGCTGTCCGCGGCCCGCATCGACGCCCGGACCGGGGCCGGCGCGAGTGCCGTCGACGCCAGGGCGGCCGGCTACGGCCTGGCTCTCACCGGCGCAGCCCTGTTCGCCGTCGCGGGGTTCGTCGCCGCGCTCTTCGTTCCGGTCCGCAAGCAGTCCCGTATCCCTCAAGGCGACACCGGCACTCCTCGAGGCGACACCGAAAAGGCTGCCGTCTGACGAGACGGAGGGGCAATGCGCCTGGGCCGCCGACCGCTTCCGCGGTCGGCGGCCCAGGCGTGGTCGGCTGGACTCACCACTTCACGGGCAGTTCCCACAGCCCGTAGATCACGGCCCCCTCCTTGCGGGGTATCTCCAGGAAGGGCTTGGCGAGTTCGAGGGTGGGGATGCGCTGGAACAGCTTGCTCCACACGATCTCCAGCTCCAGGCGGGCGAGGTCCGCGCCGATGCAGTGGTGCACGCCGTGCCCGAAGCCGAGGTGCTTGCGGCTGCCGCGGGTGATGTCGAGCTTCTCCGGCTCGGGGAAGACCTCCGGGTCACGGTTGGCCGCGAGACCGAGGCACAGGATGCCGTCGCCCTTGCGGATGACCTGGCCGCCGATCTCGATGTCCTCCAGGGCGACGCGGGGCACCGCCGTGTCACCGATCGTCGCGTACCGCACCAGCTCCTCGACGGCCGGCTTGACCAACGACGGGTCGGACAACAGGAGTTGAAGCTGATCGGGGTTCTCCAGGAGGCAGGCGGTACCGAGCGAGATCTGGCTGGCGGTGGTCTCGTGGCCGCCGTTCATCAGCAGCCGCACCATGTTGAACAGATCGCGGTCGGTGTACTCCTCGCCGGACGCCTCGTAGTCGGCCATCGCGCGGCTCAGCAGATCCTCGCCGGGCTCGCGCTTCTTCAGCTGGATGAGGTCGTTGACGTACTCGTTCACCTCGACGATGGCCGCCTGCCGCTCCTCCGTGGAGCTGTGGCCGCCGAGCAGCGCCGTGCCGTGCTTGATGAAGAACTCGTGCCGGTCCTGCGGGATCCCGAGGAGTTCGCAGATGACCGTCATGGGCACCGACAGCGAGAACGCGTGGTGGAAGTCCACGACCGGCGTCATCGCGAGGAGCTTGTCGAGGTGGTCGTCGACGATCTCCTCGATCCGCGGCCGCAGCCGCCGCACCTGCCGGCTGGTGAACGTCAGAGCGGCCTTGCGGCGGGTGTCGCTGTGCTCCTTGCCGTCGTACCCGATGAACGACGTCTCGGTGCGGTACTCCGGCGGAGCGATGAAGTAGAAGGGGAAGTTGTCATGCTTGCGGGACGCGCTGACCCGCGGGTCGGTGAGCAGGCGGCGGATGGTCTCATAACCGGCGACCGTCCATATCCGCAGGCCGGATCCCCTGAGCGTGACCTGGGAGACGTCCTTCTCGACGATCTCCCCGTACTCCTTCGGGGGCGTGAACGGGCACTGGCGCGCGTAGGGAAAGGGTTTGGCCTCCGACTCTGCGGCGCCCTGCTCCGTGGCACTGGTGGTCACAGTGAATCCTTCCTCCTGGGGGAGTTTCCTCATGAAGAACCGGACAGACAGCAGTTCCCGGAGCACGCTGCCAGCGCGCGCTCGGGCACAGGTGGAGTCGCCGCCGCCCGCGCTCCAGCCGGGCGCGAGAGGGGATCCGGCGCGGCTCCCTAGCCTCACGGCATGGGCATAACGACAAGTGAGGGGCGGTCCGGGGGGACCGGCCCGCTGAGCGGGCTGCGGGTGGTCGAACTGGCGGCGATCGGGCCGGTGCCCTTCGCCTGCATGATCCTCGCCGATCTCGGCGCCGAGGTGATCCGGGTCGACCGGGCCGACGGCCGGCGCTCCTTCGAGCAGTGGCACCAGGAACTCGACCGGGGCCGGCACCGCATCGCCCTGGACCTGAAGAGCCCGGACGACGTCGCGGAGCTCCTGAGTCTTGTGGAGAGCTCCGACGTCCTGGTCGAGGGCTTCCGGCCGGGCGTGGCGGAGCGGCTCGGCATCGGGCCCGAGGTGTGCCTGGAACGCAACCCGGCGCTGGTGTACGCCCGGATGACGGGCTGGGGCCAGGACGGGCCGCTCGCCACGGCCCCCGGACACGACATCAACTACCTCGCCCTGACCGGCGCTCTGTACGCGATCGGCGAGTCCGGCGGCCCGCCCGTCGTCCCGGTGAACTTCCTGGGGGACTTCGGGGGCGGCTCGATGTTCCTGCTCGCCGGCGTCCTCGCGGCCCTGTACGAACGCCGGTCGACCGGAGCCGGCCGGGTCGTCGACGCGGCGATCGTGGACGGAGTCGGTGCGATGCTCGGCATGCTCGTCGGCATGGGGTCGGCCGGACAGTGGCAGCACGAGCGCGGCACGAACCTGCTCGACGGCGGCGCCCCGTTCTACACCTGCTACGCGTGCGCCGACGGAGGATACGTCGCGGTCGGCGCACTAGAGGAGCGCTTCTACGCGGCGCTGGTCCACGGCCTCGAACTCGACGCGGCGGCGCTGCCCGACCGCGACGACCCGCGTAACTGGCCCGCTGTGCGACGGGAGTTCGCGAACCGCTTCGCCGGCGCGACCCGGGACCACTGGGCGCAGCTGTTCGAGGGGACCGAGGCGTGTGTGACGCCGGTGCTGAGCGCCGCCGAGGCCGCCTCGCATCCGCACCACCAGGCACGCGGCAGCGGTCCCGCCGCGGTGGCCCCGCGCTTCAGCCACGCGCCCGCCCAGCACCACTGACGACGGGCGTCTCCGGTCCCGCCGCGCGGTCCATCACCGCTCGAGCCGTTCTCCGGTCCGCCGCCGGACGGTGGGGTGACCATCCGGAGGCCGGTATCACCGGCGCATACAGGACAAGGGAGGGGCGATGGCCGAGCAGAGCTTCCAGCTCTACGACACGACCCTGCGCGACGGCGCCCAGCAGGAAGGCATGGTGCTGACGGTCGAGGACAAGCTCGCCGTCGCACGTGAGCTCGACGGACTCGGTGTCGGCTTCATCGAGGGCGGCTGGCCCGGGGCCGTACCCCGGGACACCGAGTTCTTCCGCAGGGCCCGCACCGAACTCGACCTGAAGCACGCCGTCCTCGCCGCGTTCGGGGCCACCCGCAGGCCCGGCGTACCGGCCCCCGTCGACCCGCAGGTACGGGCCCTGCTCGCGGCCGAGACCCCCGTGGTGACCCTCGTCGCCAAGAGCCACACGGGCCATGTGCGCGACGCGCTGCGCACCACCCTCGCGGAGAACCTCTCCATGATCGGCGGCACGGTGCGTCACCTGGTGCACGCCGGGCGGCGGGTCTTCGTCGACGCGGAGCACTACTTCGACGGCTATCAGCTCAACCGCGAGTACGCCCTCGCCGTCGTCCGTACCGCGGCCGAGGCCGGCGCGGAGACCGTCGTCCTGTGCGACACCAACGGCGGCTCCCTGCCCGACGAGGTGGCGGCCGTAGTCGCCGAGACCCGCGCCCTGACCGGCGTACAGCTCGGCATCCACTGCCACAACGACACCGGCTGCGCCGTCGCCAACACCATGGCGGCGGTGGACGCCGGTGCCGTCCAGGCCCAGGGAACTGCCCATGGCTACGGCGAACGGTGCGGCAACGCGGACCTGTTCACCGTCATCGCCAACCTCGTACTCAAGCGCGGCCGCGAGGTCGTCCCGCTGGAGCGGCTGGCGGGCCTGGCCGCGACCGGCCGGGCCATCGCCGAACTGACCGAGCTGCCCGGCAGCGGCGCCGCGCCCTACATCGGCGAGTCGGCGTTCACGCACAAGGCCGGACTGCACGCCTCGGCGCTGCGGGTCGACCCCGACCTCTACCAGCACACCCGGCCGGCGCTGGTCGGCAACGCGATGCGCACGCTCGTCTCCGACATGGGCGGCCGCTCCTCCATCGAGCTCAAGGCGCGCGAGCTGGGCTACGACGTCGAGGCGGGGTCCGACGAAGTGGCCCGCGCCGCGACCCGCGTCAAGGAACTGGAGAACGCCGGCTACAGCTTCGAGTCCGCCGACGCCTCGTTCGAGCTGCTGCTGCGCGAGGAGCTCACGGGCGCCCCGCGGCTCCACCCGTTCGAGGTCGAGTCGTGGTCCGTCAGCGTTCTTGGTGTCTTGGGGGCGCACGGCGACGAGGTCCGCACCGAGGCCACCGTGCGCCTGTCCGTCCAGGGCCGGGCCATCACCGCGACCGGACACGGCAACGGCCCGGTCAACGCGCTCGACACCGCGCTGCACGCCGCTCTCGACCCCTGCTTCCCGGCCCTGTCCCGGCTCGAACTGGTCGACTACCGGGTTCGTGTGCTCAGCGGCGAGACCGGCAGCAGCGCCGACGCCCGCGTCCTCGTCTCCTACCAGGCAGGCAGCCGCCGCTGGGGCACCGTCGGCGTCGGCCCGAACACGACCGCGGCCAGCTGGCACGCGCTTCTCGACGCCGTCCACTACGTCCTGCTCGACGAACCGCCGGGCCAGGCCCCGGACGCGCCCGCCCACCGTGTCATGGCCTCGGTCCAACCGATCCGCCCCTGACCTGCCTTGGAGAGACTGTGCGTCTGGAAGACGTCTACATACGGGGGACCTCCACACGGCTTCCCACCCGCCTCAAGATCGCCGAAGCCGTCGCCTCCGGGGCCTGCCCGCCCCGGACGGCCGCGGCCACCGGCATGGAGTCGGTGGCCTACTCGCCCGACGAGTCGGCTGCCGAAATGGCCGCGGCCGCCGCACACACCGCTCTGAGCCGGGCCGATACGCACGGCGGCGACGTGGATCTCCTGCTGCACGCGGACACCTACCACCAGGGCCAGGACCTCTGGCCGGTCGCCTCGTACATCCAGCGCGAGGCACTCGGCAACACCTGCCAGGCCGTCGAGATACGGCAGATGTCCAACGGCGGGCTCGCCGCACTCGACCTGGCGAGCGCCTACCTCACCGCGGGCCACGGCCACAGCGACGCCCTCATCACCACCGCCGACCGCTTCTGCGCCCCCGGCATCGACCGCTGGAACACCGACCCCGGAACGCCCTACGCGGACGGCGCCACCTCGCTGGTGCTCTCCCGGCGCGGCGGCTACGCCCGCCTCGTCTCGCTCGCGCTGCACGCGGACCCCGACCTGGAGCCGCTGCACCGCGGCGACGACCCCTTCACCAAGGCCCCGTTCGGCCACCGCATCCCCGTCGACTTCGAGGCGGCCAAGCGCGCCTTCGTGGGCCGTGCCGGAATGTCGTACGCCATCTCCCGGGCGCACAACGGCCAGCAGACGGTGATCAAACAGGCGCTGGCCGACGCCGGATCCGAACTCGCGGAGGCCGACTGGGTGGTACTGCCGCACTTCGGCCGGCGGCGCCTGGCGTCGATCTACTACAAGCCGTTCGGCATCGACCCCGCGCGCACCACCTGGGACTACAGCCGCACCGTCGGGCATCTCGGCGCGGGCGACCAGTTCGCCGGCCTCGACCACCTGACCGTCTCGGGGCGCGCGGCGCCCGGTGACCGGGTCGTCCTGGTCAGCGTCGGCGCCGGTTACAGCTGGGGCTGCGCCGTGCTCGACATCCTCGAACGCCCCGACTGGGCCCAGTAGTTGACCGCGGGTCCACCGGTTCTCCAGCCCCGCTCGATCACCTCATGCCAACCTTGTGATCCGCCCTGGAGCGGACAGTCCGAAGGGAATTGCCGTGGCGCCGACCACCACCACGTCCGAGACCGCAGCGCTCCACGTCACGGAGCACTCCATCACCGTGGCCGCGTCTCCCGCCGCCGTGTACGCGCTGGTGGCCGATGTCGCCGAGTGGCCGCAGGTGTTCGGCCCCACCGTGCACGTCGAGGTGCTCGAGGAGGCCCCCGCCGAAGGCGGCGAGCAGCTCCTGCGCATCTGGGCCGTCGCCGGTGACAAGGTGCGCACCTGGACCTCACGACGGGTCCTGGACCCGGCGGCCCGCACCATCACCTTCCGCCAGGTGGTCACCGCCGCCCCCGTCGCCGAGATGGGCGGTGAGTGGCGCGTCCGGGAACTGGAGGACGGCACCACCCGCGTCACGCTGCTGCACGACTACCGTGCCGTCGACGGCGACCCGGCCGCGGAGGAACTCATCGAGAAGGCCGTCGACGGCAACAGCCGCGCCGAGCTCCTCGCCCTCAAGAACACCGCCGAGCTCGCCGACGCGCGCGAGGAACTCCACTTCACCTTCAGCGACTCCGAGACCGTCTTCGGCGCGGCCGGCGACGTCTTCGCCTTCCTGGACCGCGCCGACCTGTGGCCGCAGCGGCTGCCGCACGTGGCCCGCCTCGACCTCACCGAGGACGAGGCCGGCATCCAGCACATGGACATGGACACCGCGAGCCCGGACGGATCGACGCACAACACCACCTCGGTCCGCGTCTGCTTCGAGGACCGCAAGGTCATCGTCTACAAGCAGCTCAGGGTGCCGGTCGCGATGAGCGGTCACACCGGCCGCTGGGTGATCGAATCGCTGGGAGACGGCAGCGTCCGGGCCACGTCGTGGCACACCGTGACCCTGGACCCGGGGGGTGTACGCACCGCGCTGGGCCCCGACGCCACGCTCGCCGAGGCCCGCGCCCTGGTGCGCAAGGCGCTCGGGACCAACAGCTCCACCACGTTGCGTCATGCCAAGCAGTTCGCGGAGGAAGCGCGTGCACATTCGTAGTAAAGACACACCGCTCACGGTGGTCAACCGGTTCGAGGTCAAGGGCGACACCGCATGGTTCGAGCACGAGTTCCGGGACCACTCCCAGTACCTGCGCAGACGGGAGGGCTTCGACTTCCTCGTGACCGTCCAGCTCGTCGAACGCCCTGACGTGTACGTCCACCTCGGGCACTGGCGGACGATGCGGGGCTTCCTCGACACCGTCCACGACGACACCTTCCAGACCCACGTCAAGAATCTCGGTCCGCTCGTCAACACCGAGGTGGACCAGGCCGTGAGCGTGGGGCGGGTGCTCAAGGAGAACGCCGTCGTGGGAGCGGAGAACGTCATCCTGACCCAGGCCAGGAGCTTGGGCGCCACGTCGTCCTCGTTCGAGCGGCTGTTCGCCGAGACCAATGAGCACTTCGACCGGCTCGGCGGCTTCGGAGGCAGCGATCTGCTGCGCTCGACGCTCCGTCCCGACACCTACACGGCCATCCAGTGGTGGCGGGACACCGCGGACTGCGAGCGGGCCCTGGCCGACAGCGGTCACCGTGCGCTGACCGAGCAGATGCGCCGCACGGCGGACGTCGAGGTGGTACGGGGCCGGCACGTGGCGTACGAACGCGTCGTCGCCTGACACGAGCGGCACTCCACCCGCACCGGAGCCGAGGGCCATCAGGTCCTCGGCTCCGGTGCGTCCGGGGCACGAGCACGCTTCTAGCGGGTGCGCGCACAGTGTCCTCATGGTGAACCAGATGCGTATCACTGTGGTCCGCGGCCTGCCCGACGAGGCCGAGCTGGCGGCTGTGACCGCCGTGCTGCTCGCCCTCGTGCGGCGCGCGGGTGAGCCCGACGACGAGACCAAGGCCGCCTACGCGGGCTGGACCGTCAAGGGCGGCGGCCACGTGCCCCGCGCCATCGGGGACACGCCGTGAACGCGAGTTCGCCGTACATCCACCGGCGAGGCGCAGGCCCCATCCAGGGGCACACCGCCGCCTCGCCGACAGCAGAGCCGGCCGTCGGCCGTCCCCGGGGACGGCGCCACGGCACGGGAGGGGGAGGCGTGAGCGGTCACCAGACCTTTACGGAGCACATCCAGGCCCAGGCGGCCGAGACGCCGGACCAGGAGGCGTTGATCCTCCTCACCGAGCACGAGGGCACCTTGCGGCCCGAAACGATCACCTACGGCCAACTCGACATTCAGGCACGCCACTTGGCGGCCGCGCTCGGCCGGCACGTCCGCCCGGGGGACCGGGTACTGATCGCACACCGCTCCCGCGCGCTGTTCGTCACCAGCTTCCTCGCCTGCCTGTACTCGGGAGCGATCGCTGTCCCCGTCGCCCCGACCGGCGGGCACGGCCACCACGACGAACGCTTCGGCGGCATCGTCAAGGAAGCCGCCGTGGCGTGCGTGCTCACGTCCACCGCGGAAGCGGCCGACGTCTCCCAGCTGCTCGCCCGCACCGGACACGGCGACGTCGTCTGCCTGCCGGCCGACGGCCCCGCGGCGGTCGCCGGAGCCGGGCCCTGGGAGCCCTTCGCGCCGGGCCCCGACACGGTCGCCTACCTCCAGTACACCTCCGGCTCGACCCGCGACCCGCGCGGCGTGATCGTCACCCACCGCAGCCTGCTCGCCAACCAGCGGGCCATCCGGGAGGCACTCGGCACACGCCCCGGCACGCGGCTCGGCGGCTGGCTGCCGCTGCACCACGACATGGGCCTCGTCGGCCAGTTGCTGCACGCGCTGTGGCTCGGAGGCACCGCCGTCCTGCTGACCCCGACGGCGTTCGTCAAGCGTCCGGCGAACTGGCTGGAGACCGTCTCGCGATACGGCCTGACCGTCAGCGCCGCCCCCGACTTCGCGTACGAGATGTGCGTGCGCCGCGTCAACGACACGCAGCTCGCGGGCCTCGACCTGTCCGGCTGGGAGACCGCCGTCAACGGCGGCGAGCCCATAGACGCCGCGACGCTGGACGCGTTCGCCGAGCGGTTCGCCCCCGCCGGGCTCCGCCCCGGAGCCCTGGCGCCCTGCTACGGCCTGGCCGAGGCGACCCTCATCGTCTCGGGCACGCGAACGGCCCCGGCCGGGCGTGCCGTCGACGCCGCCGCCCTGGAGAAGGGCCGGCTGACCGACCCCGTCGGCCCGGGCCGCACCGTCACGCACTGCGGCCCGCCCGCCTCCGTCGACGTACGCATCGTGGACCCGGACACGTGCGCCGAGGTGCCGGACGGTCTGATCGGCGAGATCTGGGTCCGCGGCGAGAGCGTCGGACCCGGCTACTGGGCCCGGCCGGCCGAGACCGCCGCGGCGTTCGACTGCCGGATCAGCGGCGGCGGCAGCGGCTTTCTGCGCACCGGCGACCTCGGCGCGCTCCAGGACGGCCTGCTCCATGTCACCGGCCGGCTCAAGGACATGATCGTCATCGCCGGACGCAATCTCTACCCGCAGGACCTGGAGCGCACGGCGCAGCAGGTCAGCGGCCTCTTCGGCGCGGCCACCGCCTTCGCGTTGCCCGGCGTCAGGGAACGGATCGTCATCATCCAGGAACTGCGCTCCGGCAGCCGCTACGACATCGACCTCGCCGGGCTCGCGGCCGCCGTACAGGAGCGGATCAGCGAGGAGTACGAGGTGCGGACCGCCGGTGTCGTGCTCGTCAGGCCGGGCACGGTCCGCCGGACCACGAGCGGCAAGGTGGAGCGGGCGGCGATGCGGCGGCTCTTCCTGCGCGGCGAGCTCACCCCGCTGCACCAGCGGATGGAACCCGAGGTGGAACAGCTGATGGCGACCGGGAGCCGGCGATGACGACGGCACAGGACCGGATCGATGCCCTGGAGCTGGCGTTCGGCTCCCTCGACGACCCCGGTAACCCGCTCGGTGCCGCCGCCCTGCTCGCCGCCGACGCGGCCGGCACGGTGCTGCCGGAGGCCGAGCGGGTACTCGACGACTTCGGCCTCAACGCCGAGTTCGTGCCCGCCGACGTAGGGGGCAGGCTGGAACGGATGGACCTGCTCGGCCGGCTCCTGCGCCCGGTGTTCCGCCGGGACGCCTCCCTCGGATTCGGCTACGGACTCAACTGCTTCTTCGCCGCCGCCCCGGTGTGGACCGCGGGCGACGACGCGCAGCGCCGCCTCGCCGCCCGGCTGCTCCTGAGCGGCCGGCGGCTCGCCGTGGCCCGCCACGAGGTCGCCCACGGGAACGACTTCGTCCGCGACGAGTTCACCGCCAGGGCCGTCCCGGACGGTCTTGTCGTCGACGGCAGCAAGTCCGCCGTCGCCAACGCCTCACGCGCCACCGGCCTGGTCGTCTTCGCCCGCACGGAGGGAGCCTCGCGCGGGCGCAGCCACACCGTCCTGCTGCTCGACCGCGACGAGCTGCCGGCCGGCGCCGTGGAGAACCTGGCCCGCCGCACGACGACCGGGATGCGCAGCGCGGAGTTCGGCGGACTGCGGATCACCGACTGCCTCGTCCCCCACAGCGCCGTACTCGGGGAGGCCGGGGACGGGTACGAGCTGTCGCTGCGCTCCTCCCTGCTCATTCGCGGCCTCATCCCGTCGATCGTGCTCGCGGGCGCCGACACCGCCCTGCGCACCGTGGCCCGGTTCGCGGGCCGCAGCCGGGCGGACGGCCGTTCGTCGCTGGACGTGCGGCATGTGCGGGACGTGCTCACCGGCGGCTTCCTCGATCTGCTGATCATCGACTGCCTCGCCCTGGTCGCGACCCGGGCCCTGCATCTGCTGCCCCGGCAGATGAGCGCCTACGCGGCGGCCGCCGCCTACCTCGCCCCGAAGCTCGTGGCCGAGAGCATGGACGAGATGTCGGCGGTGCTCGGTGAGGAAACGTTCGCCCAGGACGGCGCGTACGCGATGTTCCAGAAGCAGCGGCGCGACCTGCCCGTCACCTCGCTGGGGCACGCGGGCAGCGCGGGACGGCAGGTCAGCATCCTGCCCCAACTCCCTTACTTCGCACGGCACGCCTGGTTCGCCGACCCCGAGCCGCCGCCGGACCTGTTCCGGCCCGACCGGGAGCTGCCGCCGCTGGACCTGTCCCAGCCCGCGCTGCTCGGTGACGGCGACCCGCTCGCCGCGACCCTGGTCGCCTGCACCGACCTCCTCGAAGACGCCGACGACGGTGTCGGCCCGGGCGGCCCGGCCCTTCGCTTTCTCGCCCGGGTCCTCACCGGTGAACTCGCCGAGCTGAAGAAGGCGTTCGAGAATGTCGCGGAGGGCGACCGCGAGGCCCTGTCCAGCCCGCAGAGCTTCGGCCTCGCCGACCGGTACACCCTGGTCCTCGCGGCGGCGGCCTGCCTCGGCGTGTGGCGCGAACAACGCAGTGCGCCCGCCGGCCGCGCGGACGCCTTCCTCGCCGCCCCCGCCTGGGTCACCGCCGTCCTCTACCGGCTGGTCGCGCGGCTCGGGCTGCCGCTGCCCGACCGGCCCGTCGAACCGCAACGGCTGGTGCTCGAAGAGGTCGTGGCCCGCCTGCACGACCGCCGCAGCTACGACCTCTACGCCTCGCCGCTCGCCTGACCCTCGCCCCCCACCCCCCGCCCGACAGGGAGCACACCCATGCAGGAGCAATTCCCCGGCGCCCAGGAAGACTTCGCTGTCGCCCACCGCGAATGGCTGACCGAGAGGGTCGCCCACTACCTCGGCCACCCGGTGGAGGACACCGTGCCGCTGACCGAGGAAGGTCTCGACTCGGTGGCGGCCCTCAGCCTCTACGGAGACATCGAGGAGGAGTTCGGCTCGCTGATCGAACCGGACGACATCTGGGCGTTCCCCACCGTGCGTCAGCTCGCGAACGTGCTGGCGATGCGCGACGCCGGCCGGGGCGCCGGCCAGGTCAGGGCCGCGTTCGTCTTCACGGGCCAGGGTTCCCAGCACCCCGGGATGACCTCCGGCCTCTATCTGAACTCCACCGGGTACCGCACCTTCCTGGACGAGGCCGACGAGGCGATCCGCCCGTGGACCAAGGAGTCCATGGTGGAGCTGATCCTGTCCGACGACCCGCGCATCCATCGCACCGCGCTCACCCAGCCCGCCCTGTTCGCCGTCGAGTACGCCCTGGCCCGGACGCTGGAGGAGGCCGGGGTGCGCCCGGCGGCCGTCCTCGGCCACGGAGTGGGGGAGTTCGCCGCCGCCACGATCGCCGGCGCGCTGACGCTGACCGACGCCGCGAAGCTGGTGTCCATGCGCGGCGCCTTCATGCAGTACCTGCCGCCGGGCGGCGGCATGATGGCCGTCTGCATCACCCCGTACGAGGCCGCCGAACTGGTCGGTGCCGAGCCGGACGTGGGCATCAGCGCCATCAACGCCGCCAAGGCGATCGTGCTCTCCGGTGACCGCGGCGCGCTGAACCGCATCGAGGCCCGCCTCGCCGAGCGCGGCATCCGCTGCCGCCATCTGGCCGTCTCGCACGCCTTCCACTCGCCGCTGATGGCTCCCGTGGTCCCCAAGTTCGAGGCCGTCCTGCGCAAGATGCCCGGCGGCACCCCCCAGGTGCCGTTCTACTCGACGGTCTACGGCCGTCTCGCCACCGAGCCGCTCTACGCCCCGTACTGGACCGAACAGATCACCGCCCCCGTCCGGTTCGCCGACGCGGCGCGCAGCCTCCTCGCCCAGCAGGCACCCACCCACGTCGTGGAGATCGGCCCGCAGGCCGTCCTCACCCCGTATCTGCGGCGGATGGGCGGCGGCCTGCGCGGCCCCGCCTGCATCCCGGTGTGCCAGGGGCCGGCGAGCGACGCCGTCGACCTGGCGGGTGTCATCTCGGCGCTCGACGCGGGACCGCTGGCCGCGGCCCTGCCCGGAGCCTGACGTGGGGGAACGGGTGGGACGCCCGTTGCCCGCGCCAGGACCCGGCGCACTCTGGGACGACATCCACGGCGAACTGCGGCGCACCGGCAGCGTCGTGCTCTACGCGTCGATGCCCGACTGGCTGCCCGGCGACGGGACGGAAGAGGAGCTGCGCCGCCGCCTCGGCCGCGACTGGCGGCGCTACGAGGGCCTCGCCCAGCCCCGCGCCCGGGAGCGGTTCGTCGCCTCCAGGCTGATGCTGCGCTATTCGGCGGCTGCGGTCCTGCGCACCGCCCCCGACCTGGTGGACCTGGCCTACCAGCCGGGAGGGCGCCCGTACGTCCGCGGCTGCGACCAGATCGATGTCAGCCTGAGCCACACCGAGGAGATGATGGTCGTCGGGATCACCCGGCGCGGCCGTATCGGCGTGGATGTGGAACGGGCGGACCGGCGACTCGCGTACACCGGCTCGGAGAGCCAGGCGTGCACGCCCTACGAGAAGGCGCGCCTTGACGAGGGCGGTGACGGGGTGCGCAACGACACCATGGTGCAGCTGTGGACGCTCAAGGAGGCGTACAGCAAGGCACTGGGGCAGGGACTGCGTTTCCGCTTCACCGAGTTCGGCTTCGCGCTGGACGACGGGGAACCCCGGCTGACCAGACCGGACGGCTCCCGAGTGCCGGGCGGAGAGTGGCAGTTCGGCACGTACCCCGCCGGGGCGGGGTACGTGCTGAGCGTCGCCGTCTGTGACGCGGGCTTCGGTGAACTCGTGGACCTGTCGGTCGGGACGACGCTGGACGACGGCATGTTCGACGCGTTGCTCGGCGCGCCCGGCCCGGCCCGCGGGCCGGCCCCGTCACGGCAGCCAGCCGGCCTCCTCGGCGATCCGGATGGCGTCGATGCGGTTGCGCGCGCCCAGTTTGCCGACGATGGCCGTGAGGTAGTTGCGGACGGTGCCCTTGGACAGATAGAGGCAGCCGGCGATCTCGGCGGCGTCGGCGCCCCGGGCGGCGAGGCGTAGGACCTCCAGCTCGCGCGGGGACAGCGGGTTCTCCGGTGAGTCCCAGGCGGACAGCGCGAGCTGTGGGTCCACGACCCGGCGCCCCGTCGCCACCGACCGTACGGCCAGGGCCAGTTGGCTCGGCGGCGAGTCCTTGAGGAGGAAGCCGGACACCTGCGCGGACAGGGCGCGGCGCAGGGTGCCAGGGCGCCCGAGCGAGGTGAGGATGAGTGTGCGGCAGCTGGGCAGCCGTTCATGGAGCTCGGCTGCCGCCGTGAGCCCGTCGATGCCGGGCAGATCGATGTCGATCACCGCGACGTCGGGCTTGGACTCGAGTGCGGCCGCGACGATCGTGTCGCCGCGGTCGACGGTGGATACGACGTGCAGATCCGGCTCCAGCTGGAGCAGCGCGACGAGCGCGCCCTGGATCATGTGTACATCCTCGGCGAGGAGGATCCTGACGGACAACATCTTTACCCCCGGTTAGATGTGTCAGGCTACGGCGGTTCTCTCCGGGCGCGTGGGCTCGAACACCAGCAGCTCGTTCTCGTCATGGCCCGTGGGCCTGAGCGGTGCCCAGACCTCGAGATGGAATCGGCCGTCCTCCCGCAGCCCCGCGGAGAGCCCGCCGCCGATGGCGGCGAACCGGCAGCGCAGGTTGTCCAGACCCGTGCCGCCCGAGCGGGCGGCGACGAGGTCGCGCTGTTCATGCGGATGGTCGTTGGTCAGGCCGAGACGGACCGTTTCTTCGTCGATCTCCGCCCTGATGGTGCAGACGCGCACCTGGCTGTGCCTGAGGATGTTGGTGACCCCTTCCCGCAGTGCCGTGGCAAGCACGGTGTCGACCACCGGATGCAGTCGCCCGCACTCCACCTCGACCTCCGCGCGGATGTCGGCTGCGGACAGCACCGTCCCCGTCGACTCCGCCTCCTCGACGAGAGACATGTTGCGGTACCCGCTGGACACCAGCCGTACGTCGGCCAGGGCCTGCCGCGCGACCTGGAGGACCGCGACGGTCTCCTGACGGGCCTTGTCCGGACGGGTGTTGATCAGCCGCTGGATCAGCTCGCCCTTGAGCGTGATCGCGGAGAGGCTGTACCCGAGCAGGTCGTGCAGGTCCCGGGCGAACCTCAGGCGTTCCTGCGCGACGGCCATCCGGGCCAGTTCCTCACGGTTGTCGTGCACCTCGCTGATCAGGTCGGTGAGCCGGGTCAGGCCGTAGATGACGAGTCCGGTGAGGGTGCTGGCGATGGTGAAGTAGAGCACCAGGTCGACCGGGGCTCCGGCCAGCACGTTGTACACCGGGATGAAGGCGATCAGCAGTGCGTAGCTCGGCCAGGCGAACCGGGCCGGCAGGGTCAGCAGCAGCGAGGCGGCCAACGGCCCTTCCATGCTGCCCCAGTTGATGCTGAACCAGGCGAGCGGTGCGAACGTGAGCACCGCCTGGAGGATCAGGACGAGCGCCTTTCGCCGGGTGGGCCACCGGCGGGCCTGCGGCGAGGAGACGGCCAACTGCGTGCCGAACAGCGCCAGTACGAGCACGACGCACAGGACCAGTTCTCCCGTTGTGGGGCGCGTCCGCACCACGTTCAGTACGGTCATGGTGGCGTAACAGACCAGGGCCACGACGATGATCGCGTGAGCCAGCCGCGGGGCGGGCGCCTGGGACCGTGGTGAATACGGAACGACGTCCCTCGTCGGCATTGCCGCCTCCTCGCGAAGGGTCGGTAGTGGCCGCATGCTATGTCGTTTCGCTGGCTCTGAGCCAGCGAAACGAACCGACGGCCGAAGTCAGACGAAGAGGGGAATTGGGTTGAGTTCCTCGTACGGAAGAGGGCGGGAGCGGAGTCCGAGCTCCACCGGTATGTCGAAGAGACGGCCCGGGGCGAAGCGTGCCCAGAAGTGCCGCATTCCCGGAATGATCACCTTCACAACAGGAAGTCCCACGTCGGGGCGTGTTTGATCGAGGATCAACATTTCCATGCCGTGGGCACGTACGAGGGTTTCGGCCAACTCGACCTCGTCCCGCAGGTCGGTGTGTACCGGAAAGGAATAGGAGCCGATGGTCCTTGGAGCTTCGGCTGGATCCGCGCGAACGTATGGCTGATTTTCCACCGTCGCCCCCCGCCACCAGGCAGATAGATCACGGTCTGCTGACAGGAATTCAGCCGAGTCGCCTTCCGGGGGAAGCAGTTGGGCCATTTCCGTGACCGCCCGCCGCAGGGCGAGCCGGGGATCGAAATGAGCCCCGAATCCGAACGAGATGCTTTGGGCCGGTCCGTCGGTCCTCCGGGACATGGCCACCATGACCGGAATGCCGAAGTCCGAGGTGAGGTCGAGCACCCAGACGTCCCGGTGGAGCCGTTCGTACGTCTGCCGGGTGCGCGCCAGCCACGGCTCGTCGAAGGCGTCGAGGTCCACCGCGGGCCGGCGGGTGCGGTTGTACCACCACAGCGCCACCGCGTCCCGTTCCACCAGTTCCAGGAAGCCCTGGACGACGGCGTCCTCCGGACTGCTGCCCGCCGCGTTGCCGTTGGAGTCGGCCCACGGCGTCGCCGTCACACCGTCGGGCCCGGGCCCGAAGTACAGCATCGACGTGGGCAGCATCCGCTGCGTGCCCGAGGTGAGCGACCACACCGGCGTCCAGTCGGCCGGAGCCTGCGGGTCGAACGGCGGCGGGATCTGCTGGAAGCGCGAGTGCCGCGGATTCCACCGGTGCCGCTCCCGGAACTGCCGGTCGTCGAACAGCTGGCAGAGGTTGGGGTGCAGAGCGGCGTCGCCCAGCCCGGCGAGGGTGTCGCGCACGGTGGGCTCGTCGCCCTGCCGGGTGCCGCAATAGCGTTCCAGCGCCTCGCACAGCGCGCCGACCTCGGCCTCCTGCGGCGTGGTCCCCTTGCCTCCGCTCTGGCCGCGCAGGCCGCCGCGCAGCCCGGCCAGGGAACGGTTGTCGCCGAGTGCCAGGTTGCGCCCGGCGACGTACCGGTTCAGTCCGTCCGGCGAGCCGGGGGCCGGCCGGAGCTCGTCCACGACGCCGGTGACCGGATCGGCCAGATGCCGGTAGCGGGACAGCACCGCCTCCGCGCTCTGGGACCGGTGATTGCCGCCCACCGTGAGGGACTTGGGGCTGGAGCGCGGCGTGAAGGGCTTGCTCACCCGCTGTGCGACGAGTTCCGGATCCCCGCACGTGGAGCACTGCGGACGACGGATCACCGGGTGGCGGCGGGTCGCGAGAGTACGGGTGTCCAGAGTGCAGACGGCGCCCTGGCCCTCGTACCGCATGCCGGCCACCCACTTCGTCGCCTCCAGCACCGCGGTGTGCAGCCCCAGGGCGCGCACGGTGGCGAACGAGGCCTCGGGGACGGGCACCATTCCCCTGAGCCCCAGGGCCTGGCGGACCGGAGCCGTGGACGACCGGTGGCCGCGCAGGCGGTGCGCCAGACACTCCCAGCACGCGTTCTCCCCGCCTGCGAACACCGGGCCCACCCAGGTCTCCGCCCCGCTCGGCTTGGCCAGCAGCCAGGCGCGGCCCGAGGCCCGGTGCCGGGCATCGATCTCGGCGAGGCGGGGATCCAGGTAGTCGTCGCACAGCACGAGCGACAGTTCGGCCGACTCCTCCTCGCCGGGGCCGGCCATCCGCAGGCCCGCGGCCAGGCACTCGGCCCGCGCCGCCCCGGGATCCCCCCTGCCCAGGTGCACGAGCGCCACCCGCGTCTCCCGGAACGAGGCGGCGGCACGGGGCCCGTGCAGGCCGGCGGTCTCCCAGTAAGCCTGGGTCGAGGCGTCGGTGGCCGGGTCGTGATAGCCGACCAGATCGGCCCGGGCGAGTTCGGCGATCATGCGGGCCGCGGTCGCCGGCGGCAGGGTCGTCGCCGCGTCCCGCAGCACGCCCGCCAGCGTGCGGGTCCCGTCCAGCAGGGCCGCGAGGTGCTGAACCTCACGGCCCTGCAAGGCAGTTGTCTCCCGCTCCGACAGCAGGTAGACGGCGTCTCCTTCGATCGCCTCCACCCGCAGATGTCTCTTGAACCCCACCAGATGGTCGGTGGGTACCCCCCCGGATATGTTCATGCACGCGCCGCTTCGGCCTCTTCGCCGGGCAGGGGCGCCATGCCGGTGGCGCAGCCGTAGAGCATGACGGTGCCCGGCCGGTCCAGATGGTCGATGACCAGGCCGCGGTCCGCGCTCCCGCTCCGGTACACCTCCCCGAAGAGGTCCGCGAAGTCGTCGCCGTACACCGGCTCCATGGCGGGGAGACCGAACTCGGTGAGGACGGCGACCGGGTCGCTCGTGTAGCGCTGGGCCAGGTCGGGCTCCAGGCCGGCCCGAGCGGTCAGGAGTGCGAACTGGTGATCCGAGGTCAGCTGAGCGTGCGTGGCGGTGTCCATGGTGATCCCCCTGCTGAGTCGATCCTGCGAGACGTTGTTCGCTTGCCGAATGCCAGGATTCTGCGGCCCGCCGCGTCGCACGGCACAGTGCCGCTGTCACCAAGGAGGCATGACATTTTCATGCCCGGCCTCGTGACCACCTCACTGGGACTCGGATGCCTCTGGTGCGAGGCTCGACGCCAGACTCCGCAACCTGTGCAGGCCCGCCGACGGACCTGCCGCACCAGCCCACGAAGGGGAGGGCGTCATCATGGAGATCAATGTCCTGGGACCATTGACGGCCCGTGAGAACGGAGTGTCCGTCGTACCGACCGCCGCCAAACCGCGCCAGATCCTTTCCCTGCTCGCCCTCCAGTCCGACCGGGTCGTGACCGTGGCGACGCTGATGGAGGAGATCTGGGGCGAGGACATCCCGCGCAGCGCTGCCACCACTCTGCAGACGTACATCCTCCAGCTGCGCCGCAAGATCGCCGCGGCGCTCGACGGCGACCCGTCCCGTCATGCCAAGGACGTCCTCGTCACGCAGCACGGCGGCTACCTGCTCCAGGTGCAGCCGGGCCAGGTCGACGCGCACGAGTTCACCCGCATCACCGCGTCGGGCCGGGCCGCCCACGAGGCGGGGGACTACCTCGCGGCCTCACGGCTCCTCGGCCAGGCACTGAAGATGTGGCGGGGCTCCGCCCTCGTCGACGTACGCGTCGGCACCGTGCTCGAGCTCGAGGTGCTCCGTGTGGAGGAGGACCGGATGGCCGCTCTGGAGCGGCGGATCGACGCCGATCTGCTGCTCGGCCGGCACACCGAGATCGTGCCGGAACTGAGGGTCCTGGTCGCCCGGCACCCGATGCACGAGAACTTCTGCGCCCAGCTGATGACCGCCCTTCACCGGTCGGGCAGCGCCTGGCGGGCACTCGAGGCCTACCAGCGGCTGCGTGTGACCCTCGTCGACGAGCTGGGACTCGAGCCCTCGGCCCGGCTGCAGCAGCTCCACCAGGCGGTCTTGTCCGCCGACCCGGCCCTGGACGTCCAGGTGCCCGCGTCCGGCTGACCGGCGGACGGTCCAGGCGGTCCTCTCCAGCAGGTCTCTAGCCGGCGTTCCTACGTTCGGCCGATGACGATCCTCGACGACCTCACCGTCACTCAGGCAGCCCCCGACCTCCGCCGCGCCACCGCCGAACTGCGGCGGCTCAAGGAGGAGGTGAGTCGCGGGCCCGATCCCGCGGCCACCCTGCGGCAGCACGAGAAGAACAAACTCACCGCGCACGAGCGCCTTGAACTCCTCTTCGACGAGGGCACGTTCACCGAGATAGAGCCACTGCGCAGGCACCGCGCCTCCGGCTTCGGCCTGGAGGACCGCAAGCCGCACGGCGACGGGGTCGTGATCGGCTGGGGTCTGGTCCACGGCCGGACGGTCTTCGCCTACGCGCACGACTTCCGGATCTTCGCCGGAGCGCTCGGCGAGGCGCATGCCGCGAAGGTGCACAAGGTGATGGACCTCGCGGCGGACGCGGGTGCACCGCTCGTCAGCCTCAACGACGGGGCGGGAGCCCGCATCCAGGAGGGCGTCACCGCGCTCGCGGGCTACGGCGGCATCTTCCGCCGCAACGTCGCGTCCTCGGGGGTCATCCCGCAGATCAGCGTGATGCTCGGCCCCTGCGCCGGAGGAGCCGCCTATTCGCCGGCCCTCACCGACTACGTCTTCATGGTCCGCGACACCGCGCAGATGTTCATCACCGGACCCGACGTGGTGCAGGCGGTGACCGGCGAGAAGATCACCCACAACGGGCTCGGCGGTGCCGACGTGCACGCCACGACCTCGGGTGTCTGCCACTTCGCCTACGACGACGAGGCCGACTGCATCGAGGACGTGCGCTTCCTCATCGCGCTCCTGCCGTCCCACAACCGCGAGTTGCCGCCCGCGGTCCCCTGCGACGACCCCGCCGACCGGCGCACCGACCGCCTCGTCGACCTCGTGCCGGCCGACCCCGGGCGCAGTTACGACATCCGCGCGGTGATCGAGGAGATCGTCGACGACGGCGAGACCTTCGAGGTCCACGAGGCGTGGGCGCCCAACGTCGTGTGCACGCTGGCCCGCCTCGACGGCCGCACGGTCGGCATCGTCGCCAACCAGCCCGCGGCCCTCGCCGGCGTCCTGGACATCCACGCGAGCGAGAAGGCCGCGCGCTTCGTCTCCACGTGCGACTCCTTCAACATCCCGCTCGTCACCCTGGTGGACGTCCCCGGCTTCCTGCCCGGCGTGGACCAGGAGCACAACGGCATCATCCGGCACGGCGCCAAGCTCCTGCACGCGTACTGCAACGCGACCGTGCCCCGGATCTCCCTCGTCCTGCGCAAGGCGTACGGCGGCGCGTACATCGTCATGGACTCCCGGTCCATCGGTGCCGACCTCGCCTTCGCCTGGCCCACCAACGAGATCGCCGTGATGGGCGCGGAGGGCGCCGCCAACGTCATCTTCCGCCGCGAGATCGCCGCGTCGGACGACCCCGCGGCGGTACGCGCCCGCCGCGTCGACGAGTACAGGACCGAGCTCATGCACCCCTACTTCGCGGCGGAGCGCGGCCTGGTGGACGACGTCATCGATCCGGGGGACACCCGCAGCATCCTCATCCGCTCACTCGCGATGCTGCGCACGAAACGCGCCGAAGTGCCCTCGCGCAAGCACGGAAATGTCCCTACATAGGCGTGCGGTCCGGCAGGTCCACGCACACGCGAGTCCGGTTCTAGGGCACGGACGTTCCATAGCTTCACCGGTCAGGGCGGCTCGCTACGAGCGAGTCGCCGACCGGCTCAGGCCGGCCGAGGGGGTTCCCACCCCGAACCCCCTCCGGCCGCCGTCTCCGACCCATGATCAGCACGGACGAAGGGATCGACAGTGACCCCCAGAGTGCCAACCGGCTGGTGCGCAGCGACGTACCCGGCCCCGTCGAAGGCCAGGTAGACCATGCGACGAGTCGCCATCACCGGCCTGGGCGTCGTGGCCCCGGGTGGGGTCGGTGTCAAGGAGTACTGGGAGCTGCTCACAGCGGGCCGTACCGCCACCCGCCGGATCTCCTTCTACGATCCCTCACCGTTCCGCTCGCAGGTCGCCGCCGAGGTCGACTTCGACCCCTTCGCGGCCGGGCTCTCCCAGCAGGAGACCCGCCGGCTCGACCGGGCCGCGCAGTTCGCGGTCGTCTCGACCCGTGAGGCCCTGGCCGACAGCGGCCTGGAGATCTCCGCCCTCGACCCCGGGCGCATCGGCACGGCGGTGGGCAGCGCGGTCGGCTGCACCACGAGCCTCGAGCGCGAGTACGCCGTCGTCAGCGACGGCGGCCGCAAGTGGAACGTCGACCACGAGTACGCCGTACCCGAGCTTTACCGGCATTTCGTGCCCAGCTCGCTGGCCGCCGAGGTCGGCAGGGCCGCCGGGGCGGAGGGGCCGGCCGCGGTCGTGTCCACCGGATGCACCTCCGGTCTCGACTCGCTCGGCCACGCCGTGGAACTCATCCGCGAAGGCACGGCCGACGTCATGATCGCCGGGGCCACCGAGGCGCCCATCTCGCCGATCACGTCGGCCTGCTTCGACGCCATCCTGGCCACCACGCCCCGTAACGACACCCCGGAGAGCGCCTGCCGGCCCTTCGACAAGACCCGCAGCGGCCTCGTCCTCGGTGAGGGCGCCGCCATCCTGGTCCTGGAGGAGCTGGAGAGCGCGAAGCGTCGCGGCGCCCACATCTACGCCGAGATCTCCGGGTTCGCCTCCCGCTGCAACGCTTACCACATGACCGGCCTCAAGCCGGAGGGCCTGGAGATGGCGGAGGCCATCGACGCAGCTCTGGCCGAGTCCCGACTCGCCCCGGACACCGTCGACTACGTCAACGCACACGGCTCCGGCACCAAGATGAACGACCGCCACGAGACGGGTGCCTTCAAGCGCAGTCTCGGCGAGCACGCCTACCGCACACCCGTGAGCTCCATCAAATCGATGATCGGCCACTCGCTCGGAGCCATCGGTTCGCTGGAGATCGCCGCCTGCGCCCTCGCGATGAAGCACGGCGTCCTGCCGCCCACCGCGAACCTCCACGAGCCGGACCCCGAGCTCGACCTCGACTACATCCCGCTCGTCGCCCGCGAGCAGCAGACCGACGTGGTGCTCAGCGTGGGCAGCGGGTTCGGCGGATTCCAGAGCGCCATGGTGCTGGCCCGCCCGGACAGGAGGACCGTATGACCGCCGCAGTGGTGACCGGCCTGGGCATCACCGCCCCCAACGGCCTCGGCACCGAGGAGTTCTGGAAGGCCACCCTGGCCGGCGAGTCGGGCCTCGGCCCCGTCACCCGGTTCGACGCCACCCAGTACCCGTCCCGTGTCGCGGGCGAGGTGTCCGGATACGTCGCGGAGGACCACATCCCCAGCCGGCTGATGCCGCAGACCGACCACATGACGCGCCTCGCGCTGACCGCGGCGGACTGGGCGCTGAAGGACGCGGGGATCGCCACCGACGAACTCCCCGAGTACGGCATCGGCGTGGTCACGGCCGCGTCCGGCGGAGCCGTCGAGTTCGGCCAGCGCGAACTCCAGAACCTGTGGAGCAAGGGCAAGGAGTACGTCAGCGCCTACCAGTCCTTCGCCTGGTTCTACGCGGTCAACACCGGACAGATCTCCATCCGGCACAAGCTGCGCGGCCCCAGCGGCGTCCTGCTCACCGAGCAGGCCGGCGGTATCGACGCCATCGGGCACGCCCGCCGGCACATCCGCAAGGGCTTCCCCGCCGTCATCGCCGGCGGCGTCGACGCGGCCATCTGCCCCTGGGGCTGGGTGCCGCAGATCGCCTCCGGCCTGATGAGCACCGTCGACGACCCCACCCGCGCCTACCTTCCGTTCGCCGCCGAGGCCGGCGGATACGTCCCCGGCGAGGGCGGCGCCATCCTCCTCGTCGAAGATGCCGGGTCGGCCGGCGCTCGGGGCGCCGAGCACGTCTACGGCGAGATCGCCGGATACGCCGCGACCCTCGACCCGGCTCCCGGCTCCGGCCGCCCGCCCGGTCTGCGCAGGGCCGCCGAGAACGCCCTCGCCGACGCCGGGATCACCGCCGAAGACATCGACGTCGTCTTCGCGGACGCCTCCGGCGTACCGGACCTGGACCGGGCCGAGTCCCAGGCCCTGACCGAGCTGTTCGGACCGGCCGGCGTCCCCGTCACGGCTCCCAAGACGATGACCGGCCGCCTGCTCGCCGGCGGCGCCGCCCTCGACGCGGCGACCGCGCTGCTCGCCCTGCGCGACGGCGTCATCCCGCCCACCGCCCATGTGACCGCTCCGGCCCCGGAGCACACCATCGACCTGGTCACCGAGGCACGCGAGGCCGACCTGCGCACCGCACTCGTCCTCGCCCGCGGCCACGGCGGCTTCAACGCCGCACTCGTGGTGCGCCGCACCAACTGAACGGGTCCGCGGCAAGTTCCACCGCGGCACACCAGCACGGTCCCGCTTTCCAGTTCCCAAGTCGCTTCATCCGGCTGCATCAGTGCGCCCAACCGAGAGGACGGCACCAACCATGACCACCTCCACCGCCACCGTGACCCTGGCCGACCTGACCCGCATGCTCCGCGAGAGCGCGGGCGAGGAGGAGGGTGTCGACCTCGACGGCGATGTCATTGACACGCCGTTCATCGAGCTCGGCTACGACTCCCTCGCCCTGCTCCAGGTCATCGGCGAGATACAGCGCGACTACGGCATCAGCATCCCCGACGACGCCGTGGTCGACGCGGAGACCCCGGGCGCGCTCCTCGCCCTCATCAACTCCGGCCGGACGCCCGCCGCCTGACCGGAATCCTCGCGGCCGCCCTGCCTACGTTCCCCCGGCGGGCAGGGCGGCCGTTCTCGTCCTGATCCCTTTGACATCCATGCGGCCGGAGCACGGTCCACGAGGAGGGAACCATGTCACTCACGTCCCACAGTGCGGTGGTCCGCCGGCTGATCGTCAGCCCCGGCCCGGCTCCGCAGGAGCAGGCACCGGTCGTGGCATCGGCCGCCGCCGTCTCGGCCGTACTGCGCGCCTTCGGCCGTTCCCCCGAGGACCTGCCGGCCCGAACCGTCGTTCTGATCGGCTCCGCCGAGGTCGACCCCGGCCTGCGGACCGAACACGAGGGGTTCGGCGTCGTGACGACGGCCACCCCCGGTCTCGCCCTGCGCCGCGCCCACCACGAACTCCACGTGGGCACCGCCGACCTCGCCCTCGTCGCGGGCTTCGGCGAACCCGATGCCCACACCATCACCGTGTACGCCGTGAAGCGCGCCGCGGAGGCGGTGGCCGACGGGGACGCCGTCCTCGGCCTGCTCGACGTGACGGCGCCCCAGGGCCCGGAAGCCACCCCGGCCCTGCGGCCCCTGCACCAGAACCCGCGCGGTACCGACCCCGACCGCCACCGTCTGATCCTCTGGTCGGGCCGGAACGCGGACGACGAGGCCCGGGTGCGCGGCGAACTCCTGCCGATGCTCAGCGGCATCCACCGGGAGGCGTACCCCGCCCTGCCGACCGCGGTTCCCTGCGGGACCCCTCCCGGCCCGGTGCGCGGTGCGGCCGTCGCCGTGTCCGCCCTCGCCGCCCGCACCGTCCACCAGGCCCGCGCCGTCGACGTGTCCCGCCCGCGCCCCGTCGTCCTGCTGTTCCCCGGCCAGGGCTCGCAGCACGCCGGCATGGCGGCGGGCCTCTACCGTCGCGAACCCGTCTTCACCGCCGCCGTCGACGCGGCCTTGTCCCACATGGGCGAGGAAGGTTCCCGAGTACGTGCCGACTGGCTCGACCCGAAGCGCGCCGCCATCGGCATCGACGACGTACGCCGGGCCCAGCCGCTGCTGTTCGCGATCGACTACGCACTGGGCAAGATGATCCTCAGCTGGGGAGTACGCCCCACGGCTTTCCTCGGCCACAGCGCGGGCGAACTCGTGGCGGCCACCTTCGCCGGCGTGGTCTCCCTGAGCGACGCGGTCGCGATGGTGCAGGCCCGGGTCCGGGAGGCCGTGAAGATCCCGGCGGGCGGCATGCTCGCCGTCGCCGCGAGCGAGGAGCAGCTCCACCCCTACCTCACGGACGGCGTGGGCATCGCGGCCGTCAACGCCAACCAGCAGGTGATGCTGGCCGGTTCGCGCGGGCCCCTGGCCGACGTCGCCGACCGCCTCCGCGCGGACGGACTGACGGTGGTGACGGTCCCCGCCACCAGCCCGTTCCACTCCCCGGCGATGGCACCGGCCTCCGACGCGATCGAGACCGACTACCGCGACATCCCGCTGCGCGAGCCCAAACTGCCCCTCTACTCCGGTTACACCGGCACCCTGATGAGCGCGGAGGCCGCGCGCAGTCCGCGCTTCTGGGCCGATCAGATCACCGACACCGTCTACTTCCGCAATGCCCTGGACGAGCTTCTCGCGGCCGACGACGTCCTGCTCGTCGAGGCGGGCCCCCGTCAGACCCTCACCGCCTTTGCCCGCAGGCACCGTTCGGTCCGCCTCGGCGCCGGCGCCGTCTCCCCGCTCCTCCCGGCCCGCGCGGGCACCCCCGAGGCCGACCGGCAGTCCGTGCTCAACGCGGCAGCCCGCATCTGGACCGAGGGCCACGACCTGGACCTGAACGCGATCGCCCGGCTGTGGACGTGGTGCGACGAGGACGCAACCGCGACGGCCGGCACCACGGTGCCGCACCTACCCGCGAAGACCCTGGTCGCATGAGAATCGTCACGAAGATCCTGTGCGAGATCTACAACTCGCTGACCACCGCAGGGTGGATGTGGCTGGGGATCCCTCCCCTACTGGACCCACCGCAGGTCCGGCCTGCGCCGAACCTGGACGAGCCGCCGCGGGGCCACCCCGAGCGGCTTCGCCCGGACCTCGCGCTGACCACGACCGAACTCGCTCTGCAGAGGCAGCTCGTGGCGCCGGTCGGGGAGCAGCGGTGAAGGAGACTCTCCGTCTGGACCGGGTGATCATTCGGTTCGCGGGTGACTCGGGCGATGGTATGCAGCTGACGGGTGACCGGTTCACTTCGGAGACGGCGTCGTTCGGGAATGATCTGTCCACGCTGCCGAACTTTCCCGCCGAGATTCGGGCGCCCGCGGGCACGTTGCCGGGTGTGTCGTCGTTCCAGTTGCATTTCGCGGACCATGACATTCTGACGCCGGGTGACGCGCCGAATGTTTTGGTGGCGATGAATCCGGCGGCGCTGAAGGCGAACATCGCGGATGTGCCGCGTGGTGCGGAGATCATCGTCAATACGGACGAGTTCACCAAGCGGGCGATGCAGAAGGTCGGTTACGGCACGTCTCCGCTGGAGGACGGTTCGCTGGACGGCTATCAGGTGCATCGGGTGCCGTTGACGACGCTGACGGTTCAGGCGCTGGAGGAGTTCGAGCTGTCGCGTAAGGACGCGGGCCGTTCGAAGAACATGTTCGCGCTGGGTCTGCTGTCGTGGATGTATCACCGGCCGACCGAGGGCACGGAGAGGTTCCTGCGTTCGAAGTTCGCGAAGCAGCCGCAGATCGCGGAGGCGAACATCGCGGCTTTTCATGCGGGCTGGAACTTCGGTGAGACGACGGAGGACTTCGCGGTCTCCTACGAGGTCGCCCCGGCCACGTCCGCGTTCCCGACGGGCACCTACCGCAACATTTCGGGGAATCTGGCGCTGTCCTACGGGTTGATCGCGGCGTCCCGGCAGGCGGACCTGCCGTTGTATCTGGGCTCGTATCCGATCACGCCGGCCTCGGACATCCTGCATGAGCTGTCGAAGCACAAGAACTTCGGTGTGCGCACGTTCCAGGCGGAGGACGAGATCGCGGGGATCGGGGCGGCGCTGGGTGCGGCGTTCGGCGGTTCCCTGGCCGTCACGACGACTTCCGGTCCCGGTGTGGCGCTGAAGTCGGAGACGATCGGGCTCGCGGTCTCCCTCGAACTGCCGCTCCTGGTCGTGGACATCCAGCGCGGCGGCCCCTCGACGGGTCTGCCGACGAAGACCGAGCAGGCGGATCTGCTGCAGGCGATGTACGGGCGTAACGGTGAGGCGCCGGTTCCGGTGGTGGCGCCGAAGACGCCGGCGGACTGTTTCGACGCGGCGATCGAGGCGGCCCGGATCGCGATCACCTACCGGACCCCGGTGTTCCTCCTCTCGGACGGCTATCTGGCCAACGGTTCGGAGCCGTGGCGTATCCCGGAGATCGACCAACTCCCCGATCTGCGGACCCAGTTCGCGTCGGGGCCGAATCACACCGACGCGGACGGTGCGGAGGTGTTCTGGCCGTACAAGCGCGATGCGAAAACCCTGGCCCGTCCGTGGGCGATCCCGGGCACGCCGGGTCTTGAACACCGTATCGGCGGGATCGAGAAGCAGGACGGCACAGGCAACATCTCCTACGATCCGGCCAACCACGAGTTCATGGTCCGCACCCGGCAGGCCAAGATCGACGGGATCGAGGTGGCGGACATCGAGGTCGACGACGCCCGCGGCGACGCCGACACCCTGGTGCTGGGCTGGGGTTCGACCTATGGACCGATCACCGCGGCGGTGCGCCGGCTGCGCACGGCGGGCGAGAACATCGCGCAGGCCCATCTGCGCCACCTCAACCCGTTCCCGAAGAACCTCGGCGAGGTCCTCGCCCGCTACGAACGCGTCGTCGTCCCGGAGATGAACCTCGGCCAGCTCGCCACCCTCATCCGGGCCAGATATCTGGTGGACGCCCACTCCTACAACCAGGTCAACGGCATGCCGTTCAAGGCCGAGCAGCTCGCCACGGCTCTCAAGGAGGCCATCCATGGCTGACACCGGCACGAAAGGCACGGGCACGATCGAGGCGCTCTCGCTGGTACCCAAGGCCGAGGCCGAGCAGTCCATGAAGGACTTCAAGTCCGACCAGGAAGTGCGCTGGTGCCCCGGCTGCGGTGACTACGCGATCCTCGCCGCCGTGCAGGGCTTCATGCCCGAACTCGGCCTGGCGAAGGAGAACATCGTCTTCGTCTCGGGCATCGGCTGCTCCTCCCGCTTCCCGTACTACATGAACACCTACGGGATGCACTCCATCCACGGCCGCGCCCCGGCCATCGCGACCGGCCTGGCCTCCAGCCGCCGCGACCTGTCCGTGTGGGTGATCACCGGAGACGGCGACGCCCTGTCCATCGGCGGCAACCACCTCATCCACGCCCTGCGCCGCAACGTGAACCTGAAGATCCTCCTGTTCAACAACCGGATCTACGGGCTCACCAAGGGCCAGTACAGCCCCACCTCCGAGGTCGGCAAGATCACCAAGTCCACGCCGATGGGCTCCCTCGACGCACCCTTCAACCCGGTCTCCCTCGCACTGGGCGCGGAAGCCTCCTTCGTGGCCCGCACCGTCGACTCCGACCGCAGACACCTCACCGACGTGCTGCGGCAGGCGGCCGCCCACCCCGGCACCGCCCTCGTCGAGATCTACCAGAACTGCAACATCTTCAACGACGGCGCCTTCGAAGTCCTCAAAGACAAGCAACAGGCCGAGGAGGCGGTCATCCGCCTCGAACACGGGCAGCCGATCCGCTTCGGCACCGACCTCGCCAAGGGCGTCGTACGGGACCCGCAGACCGGTGACCTGGAGGTCGTCGACGTGAACGAGGACAACCAGTCACAGATCCTCGTCCACGACGCACACACGGCCTCACCCACCACCGCGTTCGCCCTGTCCCGCCTGGCCGACCCGCACACCCTGCACCACACACCCATCGGCGTCTTCCGCTCCACCGAGCGGCCCGTCTACGACGTGCAGATGTCCGACCAGCTCGACGAAGCAATCGAACAGAACGGAAAGGGCGACCTGGCCGCCCTGCTCGCCGGCGGCGACACCTGGACCGTCGTGGGATGAATCCCGGGGTCCGGCGGCGGGAGCAGAGGGGCTCCCGGCACCGCCTACCCTGGAGTGCATGACCAGCAGCGACCGGAGCCAGGCAGTGGACGTTCAACAATTCAAGACGTACGAGGTGCGCACCTACGGGTGCCAGATGAACGTCCACGACTCCGAGCGGCTCTCCGGCCTCCTTGAGGACGCCGGATACGTCCGTGCGCCCGAGGGCGCCGACGGCGACGCCGACGTCGTCGTCTTCAACACGTGCGCCGTCCGCGAGAACGCGGACAACAAGCTGTACGGCAATCTCGGCCGCCTGGCGCCGATGAAGACGAAGCGGCCCGGCATGCAGATCGCCGTCGGCGGCTGCCTTGCGCAGAAGGACCGCGACACCATCGTGCGGCGGGCCCCGTGGGTGGACGTCGTCTTCGGCACGCACAACATCGGCAAGCTGCCCGTCCTCCTGGAACGCGCCCGCATCCAGGAAGAGGCGCAGGTCGAGATCGCCGAGTCCCTGGAGGCCTTCCCCTCCACGCTGCCGACCCGCCGCGAGAGCGCGTACGCGGCCTGGGTCTCCATCTCCGTCGGCTGCAACAACACCTGCACCTTCTGCATCGTGCCCGCCCTGCGCGGCAAGGAGAAGGACCGCAGGACCGGCGACATCCTCGCCGAGATCGAGGCGCTCGTCGGCGAGGGCGTCAGCGAGATCACGCTGCTCGGCCAGAACGTGAACGCGTACGGCTCGGACATCGGTGACCGCGAGGCCTTCAGCAAGCTGCTGCGCGCCTGCGGGAAGATCGAGGGCCTGGAGCGGGTGCGCTTCACCTCCCCGCACCCGCGCGACTTCACCGACGACGTGATCGCCGCCATGGCCGAGACGCCGAACGTGATGCCCCAGCTGCACATGCCGATGCAGTCCGGCTCGGACACCGTCCTGAAGGCGATGCGCCGGTCCTACCGGCAGGAGCGCTACCTCGGGATCATCGAGAAGGTGCGCGCCGCGATCCCGCACGCCGCCATCTCCACGGACATCATCGTGGGCTTCCCCGGCGAGACCGAGGAGGACTTCGAGCAGACGATGCACGCGGTCCGCGAGGCCCGCTTCGCGAACGCCTTCACGTTCCAGTACTCCAAGCGGCCCGGGACCCCGGCGGCGACCATGGAGGGCCAGATCCCCAAGGAGGTCGTCCAGGAGCGCTACATGCGCCTGGTCGAACTCCAGGAGGAGATCTCCTGGGACGAGAACAAGAAGCAGGTCGGCCGCACCCTGGAGCTGATGGTCGCCGAGGGCGAGGGCCGCAAGGACGGTGCCACGCACCGCCTGTCCGGCCGCGCCCCCGACAACCGCCTGGTGCACTTCACCAAGCCGGACACCGAGGTGCGTCCCGGTGACGTGGTCACCGTCGAGATCACCTACGCGGCCCCGCACCACCTGCTCGCCGAGGGCGACGTCCTCGAAGTGCGCCGCACGCGCGCGGGTGACGCCTGGGAGAAGCGGAACGCGGAGCCCGAGCAGAAGCAGGGCGTCATGCTCGGCCTGCCCTCGGTGGGCGTCCCGGCCCCGCTGCCGGCGGCCACGGGCGGCTGCGCCGTCAACTGACGGCACCGCTCCCTGCGTGCCGCATGAGGCGCAGTAGGCTGCCGATCATGCTTGTCGCCGCCGCCGTCTGCCCCTGCCCGCCCCTGCTCGTGCCCGAGGTCGCCGCGGGTGCGGCCCCCGAGCTGGACGCCGCGCGCGCGGCCTGTGACGAGGCCGTCCGCACGGTCCTGGCCGCCCGGCCCGACCTGATCGTGGTCGTCGGCGAAGGGCCGGTGACCCGCACACACGAGCAGGGTGCCAAGGGCAGTTTCCAGCCGTTCGGTGTGGACCGCGAGGTCCGCCTCGGAGCGGCTCCCGAGGGCGCCGAGGCGTCGGCACACCGGCTGCCCCTGTCCCTCACCGTGGGCGCCTGGCTGCTCGACCGGGCCGGGTGGACCGGCCCTGTGGCGGGCTATGAGGTGGAGGGCGACAGGTCCTGGCCGACCAATGGCGAGGACGGCGTCCACCTTGCGGCGCGGGCCGACCGCGTGGGATTCCTGGTGATGGGCGACGGGACGGCCTGCCGCAGCGTCAAGGCACCCGGCTACCTGGACGACCGTGCCGAGGGGGTCGACGCGTCGATCGCGCAGGCCCTGGGCAACGGCGACCGCGACGGCTTCTTCGCGAACCTCGACGAGGACCTCGCCCGCGAACTCAAGATCTCCGGCCGCTCCCCGTGGCAGATCCTCACGGCAGCCTCAGAAGAGGACGGCAACTGGCGCGTTCTGTATGAGGACGCTCCCTATGGAGTGGGCTACTTCGTCGCCGACCGGTCGTAGGCGAGCGGCTGCCGCTGAACGGCGACGGCCGCGGAGCCGCAAAAGGCTCCGCGGCCGTCCGCAGCGTGCCGGCTCAGGAAGCGGGAGGTGACGGCGGGGCGCCGCCGCCCGAACTCCCGCCCTTGTCCTGACCCTGCCCGAAGCGGTCCATAGCGTCCTTGGCCTTGCTCGTGCCTGTCTGGATCTGGTCGCTGTACTTGCCCTGGGTCTTCCCGTCGGCCGTCTTCGCGGCCTTGTCCAGACCCTGGTCGATCTTGTCCCCGTGCTGGCGCGCGAGGTCCGAGGCCTTGTCCTTGTTGAGCTTGGCTTTCAGCGTGTCCAGGATGCCCATGGGTTCACCTTCACTCGCGGGTACTACTTACGGGCGCCGTCACCGGCCTCGTTGTCGGCGGCCTGCTCCGCGGACTGCTGCTGGGGAATCTCCACGGGCTCCGCCGCGGCGGGCTCGGGGGTATCGGCAGCCTCCGCGGACTCCTCCGGGGCCGCAGTGTCGGCGGCAGCGGAGGTGTCGGCAGTCCCGGCAGTCCCGGAGGTCTCGGGGGAGGAGCCCTCGGCCTCGGGCTCGGCCGTCAGAGTGGCAGCCTGCGCCTCGGCGGTTGACGCCGCCTCCGTGTCCTTGGACTTCCGGCGAAACCTGGCAAAAACACCCATTTCAACTCCATACGTTACTCGTGCGGGCGAAATCCCGCGTCGCCCGATGCGTCCGATTGCGTCGCCCGGGCCTGAGGCACTCGAAACCGGCGGTCGGGACCTCGCAACAGGGAACGACCCCGGACCTGCGGCGTCACGTAGCTCGTTCGGGAACATGCCCCGAGGTTTGCGAGACTGGGGCGGTGAGTAGTGCAGCTCCCGCTCCGCGGGTCATCGCCGTCGTCGGACCCACTGCGGCCGGAAAGTCCGATCTGGGCGTTTTTCTCGCCAGAGAACTCGGCGGCGAGGTCGTCAACGCCGACTCCATGCAGCTCTACCGGGGGATGGATATCGGCACCGCCAAACTGACGCCCGAGGAACGCGGCGGCATCCCGCACCACCTCCTGGACATCTGGGACGTCACCGAGGCGGCCAGCGTCGCGGAGTACCAGAAGCTCGCCCGCGCCGAGATCGACCGGCTGCTCGCCGAGGGGCGCTGGCCCGTCCTGGTCGGCGGCTCCGGCCTCTACGTCCGCGGAGCGGTGGACCACCTGGAGTTCCCGGGCACCGACCCCGAGGTGCGCGCCCGCCTGGAGGAGGAGCTCACCCTGCGCGGTTCCGGCGCCCTGCACGCCCGCCTCGCCGTCTCCGACCCCGGGGCCGCCAAGGCGATCCTGCCGACCAACGGCCGCCGCATCGTCCGCGCCCTCGAAGTCATCGAGATCACGGGCAAGCCCTTCACTGCCAACCTGCCGGGACACGAGTCCGTCTACGACACCGTCCAGATCGGCGTCGACGTGGCGCGCCCCGAACTCGACGAGCGCATCGCGACCCGCGTCGACCGCATGTGGGACGCCGGGCTCGTGGACGAGGTGCGCACCCTGGAAGCGCGCGGCCTGCGGGACGGGCGTACGGCGTCGCGTGCGCTCGGCTACCAGCAGGTGCTCACCGCGCTGGCGGGGGAGTGCACCGAGGACGAGGCGCGCGCCGAGACCGTCCGCGCCACCAAGCGCTTCGCACGCCGTCAGGACTCCTGGTTCCGGCGTGATCCGCGCGTCCACTGGCTCAGCGGCGCGGCGGCCGAACGCGGGGAACTCCCGGCCCGGGCAATGACGTTGATCGAACGACCGGTCACAGCCTGATCACGTGATGGCATCGGGACGCTCCGGCCGTCATCGCGGCCCCTGGGAGCGTGCCATCATCGACCATCGATCGACCAGTGGAGTCCGAAGTGGGAGGGCGCGTGGCGATGGAGGCCGGCCCTCGTGACACCGCACCCGGCGGGGAACAGCTGAGCCCTGACGGACCGGACGCGACCCCGGACGGTGTGATCGCCGACGGCCCCACGGCCGAGGAGCTCGCATCGCAGGCCGGGGGCGCCGAGGTCGAGGTGGAGCTGCGCCCGCAGCGCCGCCTGCGTCTGTGGCAGCTCGCGCCCATCGTGATCCTCTCCGCGATCGGCTCCCTGATGTTCGCGTTCCCGCTCTTCTTCGAGTTCGGGGACGGCGGGGCCGTCGTGGCCATGCTGGGGCTGCTGATCAGCTCCTGCGCCGCCGGCTGGGGAATGATGGCCGCGCGCCGCGTCGGCTACACCTGGCCCGGCTTCCCGGCCCGCGGATCGGGCCGGCGCCCGGACTGGCGGGTCGTCGGCGCGTACACGGTCGTGGTCGCCGCCGTCGCCGTCCTCGCCGTGTGGCGCGTTGCCCGCCTGCGCTAGTCCACGTACCGGGCCGTCCCGGCGGGTCGTCGGCGCCACCCCGTACGATCGAGGGATGAGCACGCGGATCGCCTTCCTCAAGGGTCACGGGACCGAGAACGACTTCGTGATCGTCCCCGACCCGGAGAACGCCCTGGAGTTGCCCCCGGCGGCCGTCGCAGCCCTGTGCGACCGCCGCGCCGGAATCGGCGGCGACGGCCTGCTGCACGTGGTGCGCTCCGCTGCCCACCCCGACGCGCGGCACCTTGCTTCCGAGGCCGAGTGGTTCATGGACTACCGCAACGGCGACGGCTCGATCGCCGAGATGTGCGGCAACGGCGTGCGGGTGTTCGCCCACTACCTCCAGCGCGCCGGTCATGTCGGCGAGGGCGACCTCGCGGTGGCCACGCGCGGAGGCGTGAAGAGCGTGCACATCGACAAGGAGGGCGACATCACGGTCGGCATGGGCAAGGCCCTCCTCCCCGAAGGGGATGTCACCGTCAGTGTTGCCGACCACAGTTGGCCCGCGCGCAACGTGAACATGGGGAACCCCCACGCCGTCGCCTTCGTGGACGACCTCGCCCACGCCGGCAACCTCTTCACGGCCCCGCCCTTCACCCCGGCCACGGCCTACCCGGACGGGGTGAACGTCGAATTCGTCGTCGACCGCGGCCCCCGCCACGTCGCCATGAGGGTCCACGAGCGCGGCGTGGGCGAGACCCGCTCCTGCGGCACGGGCGCGTGCGCCGTGGCCGTCGCGGCGGCCCGCAGGGACGGCCTGGACCCGGCGGTGACCGGATCGCCGGTGACGTACGCCGTGGACCTGCCCGGCGGACGGCTCGTGATCACGGAGCGGGCCGACGGGGAGATCGAGATGACGGGACCCGCGGTGATCGTCGCCGAGGGGGAGATCGACACGGACTGGCTGGCGGGTCTCGAAACCGTAAACCCCTGAACGTTCGCTCGAATGGGTGATCCGTTTCACGCTGGGCGAGAGGGGGACTGCTCCACGTGATGGGCTCGGTAGCATCAAGCACCGGCCCGGGCGGGAACCCCGCAGACTGCCGCCGGTCGACGCAGCCGGAGGTGCTCATGAGTGCGGAGGCGACCAATCCCGCTACGCCGGGCCCGATCACACCGGGCGCGCACCGCCGGCGCGGCCGTCCCCGGATCGACCTGCGCCGCATCGGCTGGGCCGCGCTCCTCGGCCCCGCCGCGGGCAACCGGCTGCCCGACGCGATCGGCCACGTGGTCGAGGCCCACCGCGCCCACCACCCCGAAGCACCCCTGGAGCCGCTGCGCCGGGCGTACGTCCTGGCCGAGTCCTCCCACCGGGGACAGATGCGCAAGAGCGGCGAGCCCTACATCACACACCCGCTCGCCGTGACGCTGATCCTCGCCGAACTGGGCGCCGAGACCACGACACTGACCGCGTCCCTCCTCCACGACACCGTCGAGGACACCGAGGTGACGCTCGATCAGGTGCGTACGGAGTTCGGCGAAGAGGTCGCCTATCTCGTCGACGGCGTGACCAAGCTCGAAAAGGTCGACTACGGAGCGGCCGCCGAACCCGAGACCTTCCGCAAGATGCTCGTCGCTACCGGCAACGACGTGCGGGTCATGTCGATCAAACTCGCCGACCGGCTGCACAACATGCGCACCCTCGGCGTGATGCGCCCCGAGAAACAGGCGCGTATCGCCAAGGTCACCCGGGACGTCCTCATCCCGCTCGCGGAACGCCTCGGCGTCCAGGCACTCAAGACAGAGCTCGAGGACCTGGTCTTCGCGATCCTGCACCCCGACGAGTACACGGAGACCCGCGAGCTCATCGCGGCCAACGACGCGCGGGGCACCGATCCCCTCGCGGAGATCGCCGAGGACGCCCGCGCCGTCCTGAAGGACGCCGGGATCGCGGCCGAAGTGCTGATCAGGTCACGCCACTTCGTCTCCGTGCACCGGGCGAGACGCAAGCGGGGAACGCTGCGCGGAGCGGACTTCGGGCGCCTGCTGGTACTCGTCGGTGAGGACGCCGACTGCTACGGGGTGCTCGGCGAGCTGCACACGTGCTTCACGCCCGTCGTCTCGGAGTTCAAGGACTTCATCGCCGTACCGAAGTTCAACCTGTACCAGTCGCTGCACACAGCCGTGACGCGCGGTGACGGCGAGGTCGCCGAAGTCCTCATCCGCACCCACCAGATGCACAAGGTCGCCGAGGCCGGAGTCGTCGCGCTCGGCAATCCCTACGCTCCCCCCGCGGACGAGCAGACGGACAGCATGGGGGAGCGCGCCGACCCGACCAGGCCCGGCTGGCTCTCCCGTCTCCTCGACTGGCAGGAGGCCGCTCCGGACGCGGACACCTTCTGGTCGACGCTGCGCGAAGACCTCGCCCAGGACCGCGAGATCACCGTGTTCCGGCCCGACGGCGGCACGCTCGGCCTGCCCGCGGGCGCCAGCTGCGTCGACGCCGCGTACGCCCAGTACGGCGAGGACGCGCACGCCTGCATCGGAGCCCGGGTCAACGGCCGGCTGGCGACGCTCAGCACGGTCCTGAGCGACGGGGACACCGTCCAGCTCCTCATGGGGCAGGACCCCGCCTCCGAGCCCTCCAGGGACTGGCTCGACCACGCCCGCACACCCGCCGCGCGCATCGCCATCCGGCGCTGGCTCACGACCCACCCGGCCACGCCCCAGCCCGAGCCCGAGGGCAGGCGCGCCCCGGAGCCGGCTCCCAGGGCGCCGCAGGGCGCGCCCGCGGGCCGCCCCGCCGAGGCGAACGCCGTCGTGGACCAGCCGGGCGCCTCGGTCCGCCTCGCGGGCTGTTGCACGCCCGTGCCGCCCGACGCGGTGACGGCCTTCGCCGTACGCGGCGGTGTCGTGACCGTGCACCGCGCGGAGTGTCACGGCGTGGCGCGGATGAAGAGCACGGGACGCGCCGAGGTCGGCGTGCACTGGGGCGACACCACGCAGTGCCGGGTCTCCCTGATCGCCGAATCGTTCAGCCGGCCGCATCTGCTGGCCGATCTCACCGAAGCCATCGCCCTGGAGAGCGTGGCCGTGATCTCGGCGACCGTGGAACCGCCGACCCAGGGCCGCGTACGCCACACCTACACGCTCCAACTCCCCGACGCGACAACGCTCCCCGGACTGATGCGGGCCATGCGCAACATCGCAGGGGTGTACGACGTCAGCCGGGCACAGCACCCCGCCCAGACCACCTCGTAGGGTCTCGTTCGGGTGGGTGTGGCGCGTCCCGCCGGGGTCCCGGCGCGCACGCTGGTAGCCGTAGTTCATGCTGCTCACCCCCCGCACCATCCGCATGGGCACCGCGCTCGTCGCCGCGGCCGCCTCCACCGCACTTCTCGCCGCGAGCGCGCCGCCGCCGGCGGTCCCGCTGGGCATCGGCGACCGGCTCTTCCCGCACCTCGGCAATCCGGGCTACGACGTGGAGTCGTACGACATCGCGTTGACGTATCACGGCGACAACAAGAAGCCGCTCGACGCCGTCACCAAGATCGAGGCCACGGCGACCGCCACCCTCGAGCAGGTGAATCTCGACTTCTCGCACGGAACCGTCCGCTCCGTAGAGGTCAACGGCAGGCCCGCGCGGTTCGACACCAGCGACGAGGACCTGGTCGTCACGCCCGAGACCGTCGTCCCGGAAGGTGCCCCGCTGGAGATCACGGTGCGGCACACCAGCAACCCGGCACCCGGCAAGGAGGAGGGCGGCTGGCTGCAGACCAAGGACGGTCTCGCCATGGCCAATCAGGCCGACGCCGGGCACCGCGTGTTCCCGAGCAACGACCACCCTTCGGACAAGGCCCTGTTCACGTTCCGGGTCACCGCCCCCAAGGCGCTCACGGTCGTCGCCAACGGGGTGCCCTTCCTGAAGATGCGTCACGGAGCGGACACCAGCTGGTCGTACCGCACTCTCCACCCCATGGCCACCGAGCTGGCGCAGGTCTCGATCGGTCGCTCCGCGGTGCTGCACCGCGAGGGGCCGCACGGGCTGCCCGTCCGTGACGTGGTGCCCGCCAAGGACCGCAAGGTCCTCGAACCGTGGCTCAAGAAGACGCCCGGCCAGCTCGCCTGGATGGAAGGGAAGGTCGGCCGCTACCCCTTCGAGAACTACGGCCTCCTGATCGCCCAGGCCCGGACCGGCTTCGAGCTGGAGACCCAGACGCTCTCCCTCTTCGAGAGGGAGATCTTCACGGAGCCCGCGTACCCCGCCTGGTACATCGACTCGATCATGGTCCATGAGATGGCGCACCAGTGGTTCGGTGACAGCGTCAGCCCGCGCACCTGGTCCGACCTGTGGCTGAACGAGGGCCATGCCAGCTGGTACGAAGCCCTCTACGCCCAGGAGAAGGGTCACCAGTCCATGGCCAAGCGCATGCGCGAGGCCTACCGCGCCTCGGACGGCTGGCGCGCCGCGGGTGGCCCGCCTGCCGCCCCCAACGGCCCGAAGCCGGGCCAGAAGATCAGCATCTTCCGGCCCGTGGTCTACGACGGCAGCTCCCTCGTGCTGTACGCGCTCCGCCAGGAGATCGGCACGCCCGCCTTCGAGCGGCTGGAGCGCAACTGGGTGCGCACGCACCGTGACGGCACGGCGAGCACGGCGGACTTCATCAGCCTCGCCTCGCAGACCTCCGGCCGCGATCTCCAGGGCTTCTTCCGGGCCTGGCTGTACGGCAAGAAGACGCCGCCGATGCCGGGGCACCCGGACTGGAAGTCGACGCCGGTGGGGACGGCGAAGCCGGCCAAGGGATAGGCCGTCGACCGGCGGCAAACAGCCCAGGCGGGACACGCTTCGAGCCCCGCGCCGGCGGGCAATAAGTCGGGTGACGAGACGGGCCGTGCCGTGCGACCATCTTCAGGTCGGCGGCACGGCCGGCCCGGGAATCTACGGACGGCCCGGGACGTTGTGTCAGTCGAAGGACCACGCTCTCATGCGCGGACCGTCACACATTCCGAACACCTCGACGTAAGGATCCAATGACCTCCTCTTCTTCCCCTTCCCAGGACGCGCAGAGCTTCGCGCAGAACAACCCCGAAGGTCTTCGGGCCGATGCCCTGATGGAAGAGGACGTCGCCTGGAGCCACGAGATCGACGGAGAGCGGGACGGCGACCAGTTCGACCGCTCCGAGCGTGCGGCCCTGCGCCGTGTCGCGGGCCTCTCCACCGAGCTCGAGGACGTCACCGAAGTCGAGTACCGACAGCTCCGCCTGGAGCGGGTCGTGCTCGTCGGTGTGTGGACCTCGGGAACCGTCAGTGACGCGGAGAACTCCCTCGCGGAGCTGGCCGCTCTTGCCGAGACCGCCGGCGCCCAGGTGCTCGACGGCGTCATCCAGCGCCGGGACAAGCCCGACGCGGCGACGTACATCGGCTCGGGCAAGGCCCTGGAGCTGCGCGACATCGTCCTCGAGACCGGAGCCGACACCGTCGTGTGTGACGGTGAGCTCAGCCCCGGCCAGCTCATCCACCTCGAAGACGTCGTCAAGGTCAAGGTGGTCGACAGGACCGCCCTGATCCTCGACATCTTCGCCCAGCACGCCAAGTCCCGAGAGGGCAAGGCGCAGGTCGCCCTCGCGCAGATGCAGTACATGCTGCCGCGGCTGCGCGGCTGGGGTCAGTCGCTCTCCCGGCAGATGGGTGGCGGCGGCGGTGGCGGCATGGCCACCCGTGGTCCCGGTGAGACCAAGATCGAGACGGACCGGCGACGGATCCGCGAGAAGATGGCGAAGATGCGCCGGGAAATCGCGGACATGAAGACGGGCCGCGAGATCAAGCGCCAGGAGCGGCGCCGCAACAAGGTGCCTTCGGTGGCCATCGCCGGATACACCAACGCGGGCAAGTCGTCCCTGCTCAACCGCCTGACGGGTGCCGGAGTCCTGGTGGAGAACGCCCTGTTCGCCACCCTCGACCCGACCGTCCGCAGGGCCGAGACCCCCAGCGGCCGTCTCTACACACTGGCCGACACGGTCGGTTTTGTACGGCACCTGCCGCACCACCTCGTCGAGGCGTTCCGCTCCACGATGGAGGAGGTCGGTGAATCCGACCTGATCCTGCACGTGGTGGACGGATCGCACCCGGCGCCGGAGGAGCAGCTGGCCGCCGTGCGCGAGGTCATCCGCGACGTGGGCGCCACGCAGGTGCCCGAGATCGTGGTGATCAACAAGGCGGACGCGGCCGATCCGCTCATCCTCCAGCGGCTGCTGCGCGTCGAGAAGCGCGCGATCGCGGTGTCGGCCCGCACCGGGCTCGGCATGGACAAGCTGCTCGCGATCATCGACGACGAGCTGCCGCGTCCCGAGGTCGAGATCGAGGCGCTCGTGCCGTACACGCACGGTCAGCTGGTGGCGCGTGCGCACGCCGACGGCGAGGTGATCTCCGAGGAGCACACCGCGGACGGCACCCTGCTCAAGGGGCGGGTGCACGAGGAACTCGCCGCCGAGTTCGCGCCGTACCTCTCGGCGGCGGCCGCGAGCTGACGCTCCGGCAGCAGCCGGGCATCCTGCGCCGACGGCGAGGGCCCGCCCCCAACTTCCTGGGGGCGGGCCCTCGTTCGTTCGGTGAAGCCGGCGGTTACCGGCTGCCGTACTTCTCGCTCATCGTGTCGAAGACCTGCTGGGCGCCCTTGCCCAGCTGCGGTCCGGCCAGCCAGGTGTTCTCGGCCGGGCCGATCGACGTGTTCGACACCAGCTGCGTCTTTCCGTCGACCATCCGGAACCAGCCGCCACCGGACGAACCGCCGGTCATGGTGCAGCCGATGCGGTACATCGTCGGCATGTCAGGACTGAGGGACAGACGGCCCGGGCGGTCGATGCACTTGTGCATCAGCTGGCCGTTGAACGGCGGCGCGGCCGGGTAGCCCCAGGCGCCCATGCTGCTGACCGACTGGACCGCGGGCTCGGAGAAGTCGACGGGCAGCGCGTTGCCGACGGTCTCCTCGAGGGACTTGGAACCCTGCTCCGGCTTCACGTGCAGCACCGCGTAGTCGTACGGAGCGCCCGCACCACCCGACTCGGCGCCCGTGTCGATCCACTCGTTGGAGGTGGAGGCCCAGTCGGCCCAGAAGGTGCCGTACGGGGCGATCTCCTGCGGGGCGGCGTTCTGCAGCTGCGCCTCGGACTTGCCCAGGTCGTTGTAGGCCGGGACGAAGGCGATGTTGCGGTACCAGCCGCCCGCCGCACCCGCGTGCACGCAGTGGCCCGCGGTCCAGACGAGGTTGGACTTGCCAGGGTTGCGCGGGTCCTTCACGACGGTGCCGGAGCAGACCATCGAACCCTCGGGCGAGTCGAAGAAGACCTTGCCGACCGGGGCGGCGTTCTCGTGGTACGGGGTCTTCTCGGGCACGGCCTTGACGGGCTGCGGCTCAGGGTCCGTGGCGCCCTGGTCGGCCGACGCGTCCTTCGCGGCGATCGTCTTGTCCGGGTCCTTGGCGGACTTCATCCGCTCGGGCTTCCAGTGGTCCTTGATGACCGGGTTGACGAAGTCCTTGGCCTCGCGCAGCCAGTCGTCCTTGTCCCAGTTCTTCCAGGCGCCGTTCTGCCACTTGTCCGGGTCGATGCCGTGCTTCTTGAGCTGGTCGGCGATGCCCCCGGGCAGCTTGCCGTCGGATCCCTTGTCGGCTCCCTGCGAAGCAGTGGCGCCCGACTTGTCACTCGCCTTGTCGTCGCTCGGGCCGCAGGCCGTGGCGGTGAGCGCCAGGACCGCGGCGAGCCCCGTAGCGGCGAGGACATTGCGACGGCCCCGGCTCCGCTTGGATGACGGACGTGTGGAACGCATGGTGCTGTTACCCCCGTTGAGCGAATATGTCATGAGCTTGTCAGGTCCAATGTGAGCTCCGTGCGGAGATCTCGGACGCAGCACCCCACTATGCCTGTGGAGTTGAGGGCGAACGGCGGCGGGGTGGTGAAGGTTTCGTCACCCCGCCGCCGCCCGTTGCCTGCTCACCGGCGTTGCCTGCCCTACTGGCCGGCGTACTTCTTGCTGACCGCGTCGTAGATCCCCTTGGCTTCCTTGCCGAGGCGCGGGCCCGCGAGCCAGCCGGCCGTCACCGGGCCGATCGACGTGTTCGACACCAGCGACGGCTTGCCGCTGGAGCCCTGCGCGATCCAGCCGCCACCGGAGGAACCGCCGGTCATGGTGCACCCGATGCGGTACATCGTCGGCTCGGCCTTCGCGAGCGAGAGCCGGCCCGGCTTGTCGGCGCACTGGTAGAGCGTCTGGCCGTCGTACGGCGGTGCGGCCGGGTAGCCCTTCGCCGTCATCGTCGCGATCTTCGGCACCGCGGGCGCGTTGAAGTCGACCGGCACGGCCGTACCGACCGCCTCCTCAAGGGACTTGCTCTCGCTGCCCTTCTCCGGCGTGACCTGGATGACCGCGAAGTCGTACGGCGCGCCCTGCCCGCCCGTCGGGCCGCCCTGCTCGATCCACTGGTCGGACGTCTGCGCCCACGCGCCCCACCAGACGCCGTACGGAGCGACCTCTTCCTTGGTGGCGGTCTTGAGCTGCGCGTCCGACAGGCCCGCGTTGTTGTACGAGGGCACGAAGGCGATGTTGCGGTACCAGCCGCCGTTCTTGCCGGCGTGCACGCAGTGGCCCGCGGTCCACACCATGTTCGACTTGCCCGGGTGGGCGGGGTCCGTGACGACTGTCGCCGAGCAGACCATCGAGCCCTCGGGGCCGTCGAAGAAGAGCTTTCCGGCGTACGGCGCGCTGTCGTGGTACGGCGTGCCGACGGCCGCGGCCTTCACCGGCTGCGGCGTCGGGTCCGTCACACCCTGGTCGCCCGAGATGTCGTTGTCGTCGACCTCGTTGTCCGGGTTCTTGTCGGCGTCACGCATCCGGTCCGGGTCCCACAGACCGTCGATGATGGGGTTGACGTAGTCCTGCGCCTCACGCAGCCACTTGTCCTTGTCCCAGTTCTTCCACTCGCCGTTCTTCCACTTGTCCAGATCAATACCGTGCTCCTTGAGCCGGTCCTTGATGTCGTCCGGGATCTGGATCTTGTCGCTGCCGCCCTGCGTAGCGGACGCGGTCGGCTTCGAGTCCGCGTTGTCGTCGCCGGGACCGCACGCGGTGGCGGTGAGCGCGAGCGCCGCACCGATGGCGAGAGCGGCCGCCACGGGGGAGGTTCTGCGGCGCGCGCTCCTCCCGCGCTGAACGGTCAAGAGCGGACGTATGGGTCGCATGTCGTGAATCCCCCTGGGCTTCGAGAACTGTGCAGTGTCGGACGCCGGCGGTCGTGAACCCGTCGCGCCACACTCGGCACTTGGTGTGCCTCGCCCCGCGACCGAACCCTCCACCCTCCGTCGAACGGCAACCCACCCTATGCGGGCGCTGTGGGGGACTCCCCACGGAACGGCAACGGTTCCGTCACGGCATGGATCTTCCAAGGGACAAGGATTTTCCGCCGACCCGTGATCCCGCGCAGTCCCCGTCGTTGGTACGTACGGGGGATTCGCCGTCGTCGCTCGGTTCTTGGGGTTCCGCCCCGGACACCCGTACGTCAACTGATCCCCCCATACCGAGAATTCGACCGGATCCAGCGGGATCCAGGGGGAGGACCAACAGCAGTGGCCGTCACCGAGCCTGCGCCCGCGGCGGTGTCCGCGGGGTATGAGGGGGGCGCCGCCCGTGAGGGCGCCGCCCAAGAGGGAATCCTGCGGCGGCAGTCCGCGCGGGAGTCGGCGGCCCGCACCTATGCGCGCGCCCTGCCGATCGTGCCCGTGCGGGCACGCGGCCTGACGATCGAGGGCGCCGACGGACGCCGGTACCTCGACTGCCTCTCTGGCGCGGGCACGCTGGCCCTCGGCCACAATCATCCTGTCGTGCTCGAAGCGATCAGACGCGTACTCGACTCCGGCGCCCCCCTGCATGTGCTCGATCTGGCCACCCCCGTGAAGGACGCCTTCACGACGGAACTCTTCCGAACGCTTCCCGCCGGACTCGCCGAGCGGGCACGGATCCAGTTCTGCGGACCGGCCGGCACCGACGCGGTGGAGGCCGCCCTGAAACTCGTCCGCACGGCCACCGGCCGCAGCGGAATGCTCGCCTTCACCGGCGCCTATCACGGGATGACCGCGGGGGCACTCGAAGCGTCCGGCGGGGCGCAGGACGTCAGGGTCGCGCGGCTGCCCTTTCCGCAGGACTACCGCTGTCCCTTCGGCGTCGGCGGTGAGCGCGGCGCCGAACTCTCCGCGCGCTGGACCGAATCCCTCATCGACGACCCCAAGTCGGGGGTGCCGCATCCCGCCGGCATGATCCTCGAACCCGTCCAGGGGGAAGGCGGGGTGATTCCCGCGCCCGATGCCTGGATGCGTCGGATGCGTGAACTCACCGCGGCACGTTCCATCCCGCTGATCGCCGACGAGGTCCAGACCGGCGTCGGCAGGACCGGCGCCTTCTGGGCCGTCGAACACAGCGGCGTGGTGCCCGACGTCATGGTCCTGTCCAAGGCGATCGGCGGCAGCCTTCCCCTGGCCGTCGTCGTCTACCGGGACGACCTCGACGTGTGGCAACCCGGGGCCCACGCCGGCACGTTCCGCGGGAACCAGCTCGCCATGGCCGCCGGCGCCGCGACCCTCGCCTATGTCCGGGAGAACCGTCTCGCCGAACGAGCCGCCCTCCTGGGCGCCCGCATGGTGGGCCAGCTCCAGGGTCTCGCCGCCGAACACCCCTGCATCGGGGACGTGCGGGGCCGTGGCCTGATGATCGGCGTCGAACTGGTCGACGTAGGCGCCGCCCAGGACCCGGACCGACCGGCCGCACCCGAGGCGAGCCCACATCCTCCCGCGCCCGAACTCGCCGCGTCCGTACAGCGCGAATGCCTCCGCCGTGGACTCATCGTCGAGCTCGGCGGCCGCTACTCCAGCGTCGTACGCCTTCTGCCGCCCCTCACGATCACCGATGAACAGGCTGCCGCCGTCGTCGAGCGTCTCGCCGACGCCCTGGCCGAGGCGGCCCGCACCCATCACGGATAGCCCAGCCGGGACCGGCCCCGTCCTGAAGCCCCACACCCACCGGACCAGGGCCACCACGACACGGACCACCACGGACAGCAGCGGAGCGCCGGACAGTCCGGACCACCGCATCACGGAGTCAACTACCCCACAAGGAAGCCCCGTTGAACGCCAATCCCGCACCCGACGACCGACACCGCCCCCAGGCGACCGGAGCCTGCGACACGCAGCCTCAACTCGCCCCGGAACGCGGGACGGTCCCCCGGCAGAAGGACGGCAGTCAGGAGGCCGAGCATCTGCACGGCTCCACCGCCGACCTGCTGGAGCATCCCGACCCCGGCACCGCGGCCCAGGCCGCGGCCGTCGAGAACCTGCTCCGCTGCTGGGTGCGGGAGAGCGATCTGGCCGAGCCTCCGCACGGCACTCTGCGCATTCCTCTGCCCGCAAGTGGCACCGCTCTCCTCATCCCTGTCCACTACTGGTCCGCGACCGGCTGGCACCGGTTCGGCATGCCCCGTCTCCAGGACGGCCCGCTGGACGCCCCCCGCGTCGACGCCGTCACGGTCGCCGCCCTCCTGAGCCGCGAGGCATCGGGCCCGGGAAGCGCGGCCGAGGTCGGCGGTGGTGTCGGTGTCCGGGTGAGGGGCGGCGGCGGAAGCGGCTGTGACGCCCTTCCACGGGAGGCCGCCGTTCCGGGGTCGACGGGCACGCCGGACACCGCATCCGGCGCCCCAGGCGAGCCGGAGCCGCCGACCGGCCGGACGCCGATTCCGACCGTATCGGCGCCGACCCCGCCCGCCTCGGCGTCGGCCCCGAGCGTCCTCGCGCCGCCTACGCCGACCGTCGCGGACACCCCCGAGGCCGTCGCCGCTGCCGTCGCACCCGAGGCCCCGCGTCCGCACGCCGACCCCGTCGCGCAGCCCGACGTCAGCGGCGGGACCCCTTACCCGGAGGCGCAGGCCTCACGCCCCGAGGCCTCACGCCCCGAGTCCCCCCACTCCGAGGCCACACGCCCTGAGCTGTCTCCCCCCGCCACCTCTCACTCCTCCCACCCCACCCCCTCAGGCGACGGAGCCGACCTAGTGGGGCGCGTCGCCGACTCGATTCGCCGTACCGCCGACTTCATCGCCCACCGCCGCAGCAACCCCCGCGACACGACCGACCTCTTCCTGGCCGCCGAACAGTCCCTCCTGCTCGGCCACCCCCTGCACCCGACCCCGAAGAGTCGCGAGGGCCTGTCCGAGGCCGAATCCCGGCTTTATTCACCCGAGTTGCAGGGATCTTTCCCCCTGCACTGGATGGCGGTGAACCGCTCGGTGCTCGCGATGGACTCGGCCTGGACCCATCGGGGCCGCCCACTCCCGGCAGACCAGCTCACCCTCCAACTCGCCGGGACCCAGTTGCCCCTGCCCGACGGTCACGCCGCGCTGCCCGTGCACCCCTGGCAGGTTCGCGAACTCAAGCACCGCCCCCAGACTGCGGCCCTCCTCGACGCAGGCCTTCTGCGTGACCTCGGTCCGCGCGGCGCCTCCTGGTACCCCACCTCCTCCGTCCGTACCCTCTACCGGCCCGATGCGTCGGCCATGCTGAAGCTCTCGCTCGGCCTGCGCATCACCAACTCCCGTCGGGAGAACCTCCGTAAGGAACTTCACCGCGGTGTCGAGGTCCACCGACTCCTGCGCACAGGGCTCTTCGAGCAGTGGCAGGCCGCCCACCCCGGATTCGACATCGTCCGCGATCCGGCCTGGCTCGCCGTCAACGGCCCGGACGGCGAACCGGTGCCCGGCCTGGACGTGATGATCCGGAACAACCCGTTCGCGCCCGGAGACGACGCAGCCTGCATCGCCGGCTTCGTGTCGCCCAGACCCCCGGCCGCGCCCCACGGACAACGGGACCGCCAGCTCATGCGCTCCCGCCTCGCCGAGACGATCACCCGCCTCGCCGGCCGCACAGGACGCCCCCGCGGCGCCGTCGCCGCCGAGTGGTTCCTGCGCTACCTCGAACACGTCGTACGTCCCGTGCTCTGGCTCGACAGCACCGCCGGCGTGGCTTTGGAGGCCCATCAGCAGAACACGCTACTGCTGCTCGACCCCGAAGGCTGGCCCGTCGGCGGCCGCTACCGCGACAACCAGGGCTACTACTTCCGTGAGTCCCGGCGCGACGAGCTGGACGGCCGGCTGCCCGGCATCGGCAGCCACAGCGACACCTTCGTCTCCGACGACGTCACCGACGAGAGGTTCGCGTACTACCTCGGGATCAACAACGTCTTCGGTGTCATCGGCGCCTTCGGCTCCCAACAGCTCGCGGACGAAAGGCTGTTGCTCGCTGCCTTCCGCGGGTTCCTCTCCGATGTCGCGTCCGGCCCGGACAAGCTCCGCACCCCACTGCCCGGATACCTCCTCGACTCCCCGGCCCTGCGCTGCAAGGCCAACCTCCTCACCCGCCTGCACGGACTCGATGAACTCGTCGGTCCCGTCGACACCCAGTCCGTCTACGTCACCATCGCCAACCCCCTTCATTCCTGAGGACCATGCCCCACCCCATCCCCTGAGAGGAACGTCGCCGTGTCATCCACCGACGCGCGCACCGACGCCGGATTCACGCCCCCCACCGCCCTTACCGATGCCGTCGCCGACGAGACCGCCGACACGGGTCCCGGCGCCGACGAGCTCACAGGCTCCGACCCCGGCGCCGGCACGGACGTCGCCGACACCCTGGACCTGCGTCTGCCCGACGAACTCATCGACCTGATCGCCGGACAGGGTGGAACTGGCGGACAGACCAACGGCAGCGCTGACCAGGGGACCGGCGCAGGCTTTTCCGGGCACGGGCACGCAGCCGACGGAACGCGAGCACACGCACCGGGCGGCACCTCGACGGCCCTGTCGGACGACGACCTGCTCGACAACGTCGGAGCGTGGGGGCCGGTCACCACACGTTCCGGCGTCTTCCAACTGGTTCCTGTCCGTATCGAACGCGACCTGCCGCTGATCAGTCGCTGGATGAACGACCCAGCCGTAGCCGCCTTCTGGGAACTTGAAGGCCCGGAGAGCGTCCTGGAGAACCATCTCCGCCCCCAACTGGACGGCGACGGGCGCAGCGCCCCCTGCCTCGGCGTACTGGACGGCACCCCGATGAGCTACTGGGAGATCTACCGCGCCGACCTCGACCCACTGGCCCGCCACTACCCCGCCCGCCCGCACGACACCGGTGTTCACCTCCTTATCGGCGGTGTCGCCAACCGCGGCCGAGGACTCGGCACAGACCTGCTCAAGGCCGTCGCCGACCTCGTACTCGACCACCGTCCGCCCTGCGCTCGTGTCGTCGCAGAGCCGGACCTCCGCAACACCCCCTCCGTATCTGCGTTCTTGAGTGCTGGTTTCCGCTTCTCCGCCGAGGTGGACCTCCCCGACAAACGGGCCGCACTGATGATCCGAGACCGGGCCCTGCGCGCTCTGCTGTGAGCCCGTCACTCTTAGTACACCGCTCACCCCGATCCGGTTCCCTCCCGAGGAGTCCCCGTGCCGAATCCGTCCGAGCCCCAGACCTCCGCAGCGTCCTCCGCTCTGTACGACCCAGCGGAGCTGACCTCCGAGAACTGGGAGCGCGCCGCCTCCCGGCTGCTGGCGAAGATGATCGGCGAGTTCGCGTACGAGGAGATCATCGAACCGAAACGTGAGCCGGAGCCGGAGCCGGAGCCGGAGCGGGGGCCGGCGCCGGAGCATGGGCTTGGTCCGGGGCCAGGACGGACAGACCTCTACACCCTCACCGTCGAGGGCGCCCACATGGCGCCCGGCAGCGCGTTCCGGTTCAGGGCCCGCCGGGGCGCCTACGGCAGCTGGCTCGTAGATCCCGGCAGCATCCAGTGGATCGCCGGCCGCCCAGATGAGGCCGTCGGCCGCTCAGACGACACCGTCGGCCGCTCAGACGACACCGTCGGCCACGCCGCACAGACTGACAAGGACGCGGACGCTGCCGAGCCCGAGCCCTCGCTCCCCGCAACAGACCCGCCGGAACGCTTCACCGACCCCCTCGTCTTCCTCCTCCGTGCCAAGCACATCCTCGGCCTGGACGGCGCCACGCTCGGGCATCTCATCCGCGAGCTCACCGTCACCCTCGCCGCCGACGCCCGTCTCGACCACACCGCGCTCACCGCGGCCCAGCTCGCCGAACTCGGATACGCCGAACTGGAAGGCCACCAGACCGGCCACCCCTGGCTTGTCCTCAACAAGGGCCGCCTGGGGTTCTCAGCCTCCGACACGGCCCGATGGGCCCCCGAGGCCCGGATCCCCGGGACGCTCCCGTGGATCGCCGTCAACACGAGGATCGCCGCCTACAGAGGCGTCGCGGACCTGGCGACAGCCGATCGGCTGTACGACCGTGAGCTCTCCCCGGCGGCGCGGGACTCCTTCGCCGAGGCCCTCCGGGAGCGCGGCCTGGACCCACAGGCCTACCTGTACCTACCCGTACACCCGTGGCAGTGGAACAACATCGTGCTGCCGCTCTACGCCGGCCCCGTCGCGACGGATGCCATCGTGCCGCTCCCCACCGACGGTGACGTGCGCCTGCCTCAGCAGTCGATCCGCACGTTCCTCAATATCTCGCGCCCCGACCGCCACACGGTGAAGCTCCCACTGTCCGTACTCAACACCCTTGTGTGGCGCGGTCTGCCCACAGAGCGCACGCTCGCGGCACCGTCGGTCACCGCGTGGATGCACTCCCTCCGTGAAACGGACCCCTTCTTGAAGGACGATTGCGGGGTCATCCTCCTGGGAGAGGTGGCTTCGGTCGCCGTCGAGCACCCCGCATACGACGGCCTCGAAGAAGTTCCGTATCAGTACAAGGAGTTGCTGGGCGCCATCTGGCGCGAACCGGTCTCCCGGTATCTCGCCCCCGGTGAGCGGGCCCGCACCCTGGCCTCTCTGCTCCACGTAGACCCGCACGGGCGGGCATTAACCGCGGAGCTCGTCGCCCGCTCCGGGCTGACCCCCGAGGTGTGGCTGCGGCGGCTCTTCGCGGCTCTGCTGCCCCCGCTTCTGCACTTCCTCTACCACTACGGCACCGTGTTCTCCCCCCACGGGGAGAACGCCATCGTCGTCTTCGACGACCACGACGTGCCGGTGCGGCTCGCGGTGAAGGACTTCGTCGACGACGTGAACGTGAGCGCCGAGCCGCTGCCCGAACATGACCGCATGCCGCAGGACGTACGTGAGATCCTGCTCACCGAGCCGCCCGCCTTCCTGACCCAGTTCATCCACGCAGGGCTCTTCGTCGGCGTCTTCCGGTATCTGGCGCCCCTGTGCGAGAAACAACTGGGGGTCACGGAAGAGAAATTCTGGTCCCTGGTGCGCGCAGAGATCGTGCGGCATCAGGCGCGCTTCCCGGAGCTCAAGGAGCGGTACGAGATGTTCGACCTCCTCACTCCCCGCATCGAGCGGCTCTGCCTCAATCGCAACCGACTGCACCTGGACGGTTACCGCGACCGGCCGCAACGCCCCCACGCGGCCGTGCACGGCACGGTGCCCAATCCACTGCACCAGCCTTGATCGCGGGATTGTCAGTGGTGCCCCGTAGGGTGGTCGAGCTATGACGAAGCCCTCCCTCCCCGAGCTCCTGCACGCCGCCGTCGCCGCCGTCGGCGGTACGGAACGACCTGGCCAGGTGACCATGGCCGAGACCGTCGCCGAGGCGATCGACGGCGGTTCCCACCTGCTCGCACAGGCAGGCACGGGTACCGGTAAGTCCCTCGGTTACCTGGTCCCTGCCCTGGCGCACGGGGAGCGGGTCGTGGTCGCGACGGCCACGCTGGCACTCCAGCGCCAGCTCGTCGAGCGGGATCTGCCGCGCACGGTCGACGCGCTGCACCCTCTGCTGCGCCGGCGCCCCCAGTTCGCCATGCTCAAGGGCCGGTCGAACTATCTGTGCCTGCACCGCCTCCATGAAGGAGCGCCGCAGGACGAGGAGGAGGGGCTCTTCGACCAGTTCGAAGCGGCCGCTCCGACCAGCAAGCTCGGCCAGGACCTGCTGCGGATGCGGGACTGGGCCGACGAGACTGAGACCGGCGACAGAGACGACCTGACCCCCGGAGTCTCCGACCGGGCCTGGTCCCAGGTGTCGGTCTCGTCCAGGGAATGTCTGGGCGCCACCAAGTGCGCGTACGGACAGGAGTGCTTCGCCGAGGCGGCCCGAGAGCGGGCCAAGCTCGCCGATGTCATCGTCACGAATCACGCGCTCCTGGCGATCGACGCCATCGAAGGGGCGCCTGTCCTGCCGTCCCACGAGGTACTGATCGTGGACGAGGCGCACGAGCTCGTCTCCCGGGTCACGGGCGTGGCGACCGGCGAGCTCACCCCGGGGCAGGTGAACCGCGCGGTGCGCCGTTCCGCCAAGCTCGTCAACGAGAAGGCGGCCGATCAGCTCCAGACCGCAGCCGAGGGCTTCGAGCGGCTCATGGAGCTGGCGCTGCCCGGCCGTCTGGAGGAGGTCCCGGAGGACCTCGGCTACGCGCTGATGGCGCTGCGGGATGCCTCCCGGACTGTCATCTCGGCCCTGGGCACCACGCGCGACAAGTCTGTCCAGGACGAGGACGCGGTACGCAAGCAGGCCCTGGCCTCCGTGGAGAGCATCCACGACGTGGCCGAGCGCGTCACGAACGGCTCCGAATACGACGTCGTCTGGTACGAGCGCCACGACCGCTTCGGCGCGTCCCTCAGAGTGGCCCCCATGTCCGTGTCCGGCCTGCTGCGGGAGAAGCTCTTCGCGGAGCGGTCCGTCGTGCTGACCTCGGCGACACTCAAGCTGGGCGGCGATTTCAACGGGGTGGGTGCCTCTCTGGGCCTGGCCCCCGAGGGTCAGGAGGGCGAAGGCCTGCCGCAGTGGAAGGGCGTCGATGTCGGATCGCCGTTCGAGTACCGCAAGCAGGGCATTCTCTACGTCGCCAAGCACCTGGCACGCCCCGCGCGTGAGGGCACCCGCAGCGACATGATGGACGAGCTGGCCGAGCTGATGCAGGCCGCCGGTGGCCGGACGCTGGGACTCTTCTCGTCGATGCGCGCCGCCCAGGCCGCGGCGGAGGAGCTGCGGACCCGGCTCCCCGAGTACCCGATCCTGCTCCAGGGCGAGGAGACGCTCGGCGAGCTGATCAAGGGATTCGCGGCCGCCCCGAAGACGTGTCTGTTCGGCACGCTCTCCCTGTGGCAGGGCGTGGACGTTCCGGGCGCCAGCTGCCAGCTCGTCGTCATGGACAAGATCCCGTTCCCGCGGCCCGACGACCCGCTGATGAGCGCCCGGCAGAAGGCCGTCGAGGATGCCGGCGGCAATGGCTTCATGGCCGTGGCGGCGACGCACGCTGCCCTGCTGATGGCCCAGGGCGCGGGCCGTCTCGTGCGGGCGACGGGGGACCGCGGCGTCGTAGCGGTCCTGGACCCGCGGCTGGCGACGGCCCGGTACGGCAGCTATCTGCGGGCCTCGATGCCGGACTTCTGGTACACGACGGACCCGAACCAGGTGCGGCGCTCCCTGGCCGCGATCGATGCGAAGGCGACCGCCGAAGCCGAAGAGACCGCGTAGCCGCACGGCGCATACGGACGCGTGTGTGGAGCCCCGGATACCCGGAGCTCCACACACATCTGGCTCCGCAAACGGCAGGCCCAGGACACAGCAGGGCCCCGGAACCGGCGCAGTTGGTTCCGGGGCCCGGTCAGGGGTGCGGTGTCACACCCGCCGCAGAACGGCCACCACCTTGCCGAGGATCGTCGCCTCGTCACCGGGGATCGGCTGGTACGCGGAGTTGTGCGGCAGCAGCCACACATGGCCGTCCTCGCGCTTGAAACGCTTGACGGTGGCCTCGCCCTCGAGCATCGCGGCGACGATGTCGCCGTTCTCCGCGACAGGCTGGCGGCGGACCGTGACCCAGTCGCCGTCACAGATCGCGGCCTCGATCATCGAGTCACCGACGACCTTCAGGACGAACAGCTCGCCGTCACCGACCAGCTGCCGGGGGAGGGGGAACACGTCCTCGACGGACTCTTCCGCGAGGATCGGGCCACCGGCGGCGATGCGGCCGACGAGCGGGACGTACGACGCGGCCGGCTTGCCTGCGGTGTCCGTGGGCTGCGCGCTCGGCTGGTCGGAGCCACGGACCTCGTAGGCGCGGGGGCGGTGCGGGTCCCGGCGCAGGAAGCCCTTGCGCTCGAGGGCCATCAGCTGGTGCGCGACCGACGACGTGCTCGACAGGCCTACCGCCTGGCCGATCTCCCGCATCGACGGCGGGTAACCACGCCGCTGCACGGAGTCCCTGATCACCTCGATGACGCGGCGCTGCCTGTCCGTGAGCCCCGAGCTGTCCGCCCGGATTCCGGGAGGTCGGCCCGGCAGGGAGCGCGCGGGCTTTGGCCCCTCCGCGCTCATGGATACGTCATTCATGGCATGCACCGGCTCGAGTCGGCCCTGGGAACGGTCCTGGGCAGTGATGGTGGCGCTGTCTGCGGTGGTGGTCACGTCGGTCGGCCCCTCTCGAGTTGTTCTCCCTAGCTAGCCAACGGTAGTTGCTTTCGAAAGGTTGCGCCAAACACACGTTCGAGTGAAAAATCGCAGATTGCTTGTCGTCATCATGTGCCTGGGTGTATGCCTTGCGCTTCGCCGGAGTGGCAATTCGGTTCATTACGGTACGCTTCACCGCCGAGGCCGTGACCCACTCCGTGGGGCTCCCAGTGTGCCATCCGGTGGTCCGTCAACCCGGAACCGGCCCCCTCTCCGTGTGCCGCCGCCCGTGATCCGGGCGCATCCGTCATGGGCGTGCTCCCGCCCCGGTGTTCGCCAGGTGAAAGCGACACGCGTAGGGGCGAATTTGCGACCAAACCCCAGATCTAGTGGTTGGATTGCATCAGCAGCCCAGAAGTTGTGGTCCCCGGTCCGTCGAGGTCTCCGTCATCGCCTATGCTTGGGGCTGCTTCGAGGGGCCTGAAGGGCCTCCCGAGGCCATTGAGTCGTGCTGTGAAGGAGGGTTGGAGTTCCATGCACTGCCCCTTCTGCAGGCACCCCGACAGCCGTGTCGTCGACAGTCGCACCACCGACGACGGCACGTCGATCCGCAGGCGCCGCCAGTGCCCCGACTGCTCCCGTCGTTTCACGACCGTGGAGACGTGCTCGCTCATGGTGGTCAAGCGGAGCGGGGTGACCGAACCCTTCAGTCGTACGAAGGTGATCAACGGCGTCCGCAAGGCATGCCAGGGTCGCCCCGTCACCGAGGACGCCCTCGCCCAGCTCGGCCAGCGGGTCGAAGAGGCGGTGCGTGCCACCGGCAGCGCGGAGCTGACCACTCATGACGTGGGCCTGGCCATACTCGGCCCGCTTCAGGAACTCGACCTCGTCGCCTACCTGCGCTTCGCGTCCGTGTACCGGGCGTTCAATTCGCTGGAGGACTTCGACTCGGCCATCGCGGAGCTGAGGGAACAGTTGCCCGGTGCGAGCCGCGGCGGCGCGGGCGGAGAGCGCGAACCATGTGACTGCGGGCCCGGAGGGACTGTGGAAGTCCCCGTGCCCGCCACCGCTGCCGACTGACCGGCCCAGGGGTCGGTCGGCGGCCATTCAGACCTGTTGCGGGCGGCAAGAGCGGCGTCCGCAATACAAGACACACACCGTGCCACGGGAAGATCGAGGCACTTCGGGGCGTTTTAGCCCGGTATAGGGAGGCGGCATGACAGAGACGGCGAGTGGCCCGGCACGAGGTTCCCGCGCCAAGGGAGCCAAGGCCAACAAGGGGCTGCGTATCGAGCGCATCCACACGACTCCCGGCGTGCATCCGTACGACGAGGTGGAGTGGGAGCGCCGTGACGTCGTCATGACCAATTGGCGCGACGGCTCGATCAACTTCGAGCAGCGTGGCGTCGAGTTCCCCGGCTTCTGGTCGGTGAACGCGGTCAACATCGTCACCAGCAAGTACTTCCGCGGCGCGGTCGGCACCCCGCAGCGCGAGGTGAGCCTCAGGCAGCTCATCGACCGGATCGTGAAGACGTACCGGAAGGCTGGAGAGGACTACAACTACTTCACCTCGCCCGCCGACGCCGAGATCTTCGAGCACGAGCTGGCGTATGCCCTCCTGCACCAGATCTTCAGCTTCAACTCTCCGGTGTGGTTCAACGTCGGTACGCCGCAGCCCCAGCAGGTCTCCGCCTGCTTCATCCTGGCCGTCGACGACTCCATGGAGTCGATCCTCGACTGGTACAAGGAAGAGGGCATGATCTTCAAGGGCGGCTCCGGCGCCGGCCTGAACCTCTCGCGGATCCGTTCCTCCAAGGAACTGCTGTCCTCGGGCGGCAACGCCTCGGGTCCCGTCTCCTTCATGCGCGGTGCCGACGCCTCCGCAGGAACGATCAAGTCGGGTGGCGCCACGCGCCGCGCGGCCAAGATGGTCATCCTCGATGTCGACCACCCCGACATCGAGAACTTCATCGAGACCAAGGTGAAGGAAGAGGAGAAGATCCGCGCGCTGCGTGACGCGGGCTTCGACATGGACCTGGGCGGCGACGACATCACGTCCGTCCAGTACCAGAACGCCAACAACTCGGTCCGCGTGAACGACGAGTTCATGAAGGCCGTGGAGACCGGCGGCAAGTTCGGTCTGCGCGCCCGGATGACCGGTGACGTCATCGAGGAGGTCGACGCCAAGTCGCTCTTCCGCAAGATGGCCGAGGCCGCGTGGGCGTGTGCCGACCCCGGCATCCAGTACGACGACACCATCAACCAGTGGCACACCTGCCCGGAGTCCGGCCGGATCAACGGCTCGAACCCGTGCAGCGAGTACATGCACCTGGACAACACGTCCTGCAACCTCGCGTCGCTGAACCTGATGAAGTTCCTGAAGGACGACGGCAAGGGCCACCAGTCCTTCGACGTCGAGCGCTTCTCCAAGGTCGTCGAGCTGGTCATCACCGCGATGGACATCTCGATCTGCTTCGCGGACTTCCCGACGCAGAAGATCGGCGAGAACACCCGCGCCTTCCGTCAGCTGGGCATCGGCTACGCCAACCTCGGCGCCCTGCTGATGGCCACGGGCCATGCGTACGACTCCGAGGGCGGCCGCGCCCTGGCCGGTTCCATCACGTCGCTGATGACCGGCACCTCGTACAAGCGTTCCGCAGAGCTCGCCGCGGTCGTCGGCCCGTACGACGGCTACGCCCGTAACGCCGAGCCGCACCAGCGCGTCATGAAGCAGCACGCCGACGAGAACACCAAGGCCGTCCGCATGGACGACCTGGACTCGCCGATCTGGGCCGCCGCCACGGAGGCCTGGCAGGACGTCGTCCGCCTCGGCGAGAAGAACGGTTTCCGCAACGCGCAGGCCTCGGTCATCGCCCCGACCGGCACCATCGGTCTCGCGATGTCCTGCGACACCACCGGCCTTGAGCCCGACCTCGCCCTGGTCAAGTTCAAGAAGCTGGTCGGCGGCGGCTCGATGCAGATCGTCAACGGCACCGTCCCGCAGGCCTTGCGCCGCCTGGGTTACCAGGAGGAGCAGATCGAGGCGATCGTCGCCCACATCGCCGACAACGGCAACGTGATCGACGCCCCCGGCCTGAAGACCGAGCACTACGAGGTCTTCGACTGCGCGATGGGCGAGCGTTCCATCTCCGCGATGGGCCACGTCCGCATGATGGCCGCCATCCAGCCCTGGATCTCCGGCGCGCTGTCCAAGACGGTCAACCTGCCCGAGACCGCCTCGGTCGAGGACGTCGAAGAGGTCTACTTCGAGGCGTGGAAGATGGGCGTCAAGGCGCTCGCCATCTACCGCGACAACTGCAAGGTCGGCCAGCCCCTCTCCGCCAAGACCAAGGAGAAGGAGAAGGAGGCGGTCACCGCCAAGGCCGAGGAGACCATCCGTACCGCGGTCGAGAAGGTCGTCGAGTACCGTCCGGTCCGCAAGCGTCTGCCCAAGGGCCGCCCGGGGATCACCACCTCCTTCACCGTCGGTGGCGCCGAGGGCTACATGACCGCCAACTCCTACCCGGACGACGGTCTCGGCGAGGTCTTCCTGAAGATGTCGAAGCAGGGCTCCACCCTCGCCGGCATGATGGACGCCTTCTCGATCGCCGTCTCCGTAGGCCTGCAGTACGGCGTCCCGCTGGAGACGTACGTCTCGAAGTTCACGAACATGCGCTTCGAGCCGGCCGGCATGACGGACGACCCGGACGTGCGGATGGCGCAGTCGATCGTCGACTACATCTTCCGCCGCCTGGCGCTCGACTTCCTGCCCTTCGAGACGCGCTCCGCGCTCGGCATCCACTCGGCCGAGGAGCGTCAGCGTCACCTGGAGACGGGCTCGTACGAGCCGTCCATCGACGATGTCGAGGTCGACGTCGAGGGTCTGGCCCAGTCCGCCCCGCGGCAGACCGAGTCCCTGAAGGCCGTCGTCGAGGCCCCCAAGGCCAAGACCGTGGCGCCGGCTCCGCAGCAGGCGCACACCAGCGCCGAGCTCGTGGAGATGCAGCTGGGCATCCAGGCGGACGCTCCGCTCTGCTTCTCCTGCGGTACGAAGATGCAGCGTGCCGGTTCCTGCTACATCTGCGAGGGCTGCGGCTCGACCAGCGGTTGCAGCTGATCCGCTGACGCAGTGAGGTGAGGGGCGGCGGGCCATCAGGCCCGCCGCCCCTCACCCGTTCCGCGTTCCCGGGGTGCTCAGTGTGCGCGGCCCATCGCGGCGGCGAACGAGGTCGGGTCGCTGTCGAAGCCCTGGAGGACCTCGCGGAAGGCCCACTCACCGGAGTCGTCCCTCGCGAATTCGGCGATCACGGCCGCCGTGGAATCGGCCACTTCGGAGAAGTCGTTCTGCGCGAGGTCGGTATATCCCTCGCGGATCCGCACCGCCGTGTTCGCCACCGCTCCGAACACCGTTGCCCGCTCACCCTGTTGTATGGCGATACCGACGACCACGCGCGCGTAGGAGGGCGACAGGCGCTCCAGCTCCAGTGTCATGACTTCGTCGAACCCGAAGCCCTGGCCGGTCGTGCTGTCGCGGTTGAGGGTGATGGTCCCGTCGGGGGAGCGGCTGTCGAAGTGCACGACGTAGTCCGGCGGCCCGCCCGGGTCGTCGTCCGTGTAGGTCGCCGCGATGATGTCGAGATCATGGGGCGGCGCGCCGACCGGGCTCGGGTCCCATTTCAGTGCGACCTCGACCTTCTTGAGCCCTTTCTTGAAGCTGCTCACCGAACTCCCCCTCCTCGGCTGCTGGTTACGGCTGTCGATGACTGACTGCTCATGACTGTTCATGACTGCTACGGACACGCTACGTCCTACGGTTGTGACCATGAACTGGAACGGGGAAGAGCTGGATCTCGACGCCTACTTGGCGCGAATCGGCTGCACAGGAGACGTGAAACCGGACCTGGAGACGCTGCGCGCGCTGCACCGGGCGCATATCGCGTCGATCCCCTTCGAGAACCTGGAGATCATGCTCGGGCGGCCGGTGGACCTGGATCTCGCCGCCCTCCAGGCGAAGCTCGTGCGGCAGCGCCGCGGTGGCTACTGCTACGAACAGAACCTGCTCTTCGCGGCGGCCCTGGAGCGAATCGGCTACTCCGTGAAGGGACTTGGGGCGCGAGTCCGGGTGGGCGCCACGTCGATTCGCGCCGTCACCCACATGCTGACCCGCGTCACCGTGGAGGACGGCCAGGAGTGGCTGTGCGACGTGGGCTTCGGCGCCCAGGGGCTGCGGGAACCGATCCCCCTGAAGGCCGGGATCGAGGTACGTCAGGGTCCGTGGACCTTCGGCCTCGCGCCGGAGGACAGCGGCGTTCTGGTCCTGAGGAGCCTGCGCCCAGGCGGCTGGGAGGAGATCTACGCCTTCACCCTGGAGGAGCGCTACCCCGTCGACTACGTGGTGATGAACCACTACACGTCGACGCATCCGCGGTCCGCCTTCATCCACCGCGCCGTAGTCCAGCGTGCCGCCGTCGACACCCAGCGCTCACTCATCGACATGCGAATGTCGGTCGAGTTTTCTGACGGCACTCGGGACGAACGGGACGTACAGGAAGGCGAGTTGATCGACCTGCTCGCCCATGAGTTCGGGATCGAACTGAGTGGCGAGGACGCGGCGCGACTGATCTGGATGCACCGCGTCGGAGCGTGACCGAACCCACGTCATGGGCCGTACGATGGCGCGGTGCTGGTCAAGTGGATTCGCTGCACCGTGACCGACCGACGCGGGTTCGAGCGGGGGCAGCGAAAGTGGGCGGGGCTTCTGGGGGAGCCGGGGTTCCGGGGACAGGGCGGGGGCTGGAGCAGAAATCGGCCGGGGGTGGCCCATGTCCTCGGTTTCTGGGAGAGCCGCGCTTTCTACGACTCCTTCATGGCGCGCTCGCACAACCGGCTCGCCGCGGCCCAGTCGGGCACGTACAAAGACATCCAAGTGAAGCTCTTCGACCACCGGTTCGACGTGAAGACGGGCTTCGAGCCGCATTTCACGGACGCGGACACGGTGCGCCTGGCGCACTGCCGGGTGCATGCGGACCGAGAGGAGCACTTCGCGCTCATGCAGGAGAAGGTCTGGAACCCCGCGATGGCCGGCTCCCCGGGGATGGTGCGCGGACTGTTCGGTGAGGCGCCGGGCAATGAGTTCCTGATCCTTTCGATGTGGCACTCCGTGGCCGAGCACGGCAAGTACCAGGCCGAACGCGTGGAGCGGCTCTCGACCCGCGCCCAGACGGAGACAGACATCGCCGGGATCACGGGAGACATCGTCCAGCTGGAGCCTGCCTGGACGGTGTGAGCCGGATCGCCCACGCACAGGGCCGCGCGGTGTGAGATACGCCGGATGGAGCCCGTACGGGTGCTCGAACCGGGCCCTTCCGATCTAGGGTTTCCGCATGGCACGACCGCGGCGCATTGTCCTTGTCAGGCACGGCGAGTCGGAGGGCAACGCCGACGACACCGTCTACGAACGCGAGCCCGACCACGCCCTGGCCCTCACGGAGACGGGGCACCGGCAGGCGGACGAGACAGGGGAGTACCTGCGCGAGCTCTTCGGCCGTGAGCGGGTGAGCGTGTACGTGTCGCCCTACCGCCGCACGCACCAGACGTTCCGCGCCTTCCGGCTCGACCCCGAACTCGTACGGGTGCGTGAGGAGCCTCGGCTGCGGGAGCAGGACTGGGGAAACTGGCAGGACCGGGACGACGTGCGTCTTCAAAAGGCGTACCGCGACGCCTACGGCCATTTCTTCTACCGCTTCGCCCAAGGCGAGTCCGGGGCCGACGTGTACGACCGTGTGGGTGCTTTTCTGGAGAGTCTGTACCGGAGCTTCGAGGCGCACGACCACCCGTCGAACGTCCTCCTCGTCACCCATGGCCTCACCATGCGGCTGTTCTGCATGCGCTGGTTCCACTGGACCGTCGCCGACTTCGAATGTCTGTCGAATCCCGGGAACGGTGAGACGCGGGCACTCGTTCTCGGGGAGGACGGCAAATACACCTTGGACCGGCCGTTCGAACGATGGCGTGATCCCGAGCCGTACGGAGTCACCGGTTAGAGTGGCAGGGCGATGATCGCTGATTCCTCTCCTCATGTGCGGCTTGACCGCGCCCTGTCCAGCCTGCGCGGCCTGGCGGTGGGGGATGCGCTGGGCTCCCAGTTCTTCGTGCCCGCCACCTATCCGCTGCTCCAGCGCCGCGAGCTGCCCGACGGCGTCTGGCAGTGGACCGACGACACCGAAATGGCGTGCTCCGTGGTGGCGGTCCTGGCCGCCGAGAACCGGATCGAGCAGGACGTGCTCGCCCGGTCCTTCGCGGAGCACCACGACTTCGACCGGGGCTACGGCCCCGCGGTGAACCGGCTGCTCCGGCAGATTCGAGAGGGCGGCGACTGGCGCGCCCTGTCCTCCGCGCTCTTCAATGGCCAGGGCTCCTGGGGCAACGGCGCGGCGATGCGGATCGCCCCGCTCGGCGCCTGGTACGCGGACGATCCGGAGCAGGCCACGCATCAGGCCGAGATTTCCGCCTACCCGACGCATCAGCATCGGGAGGCCGTGGTCGGGGCCATGGCCGTGGCCGCAGCCGCCGCGATCGTGGCCGATCCGGCAGGACCGCCGACGCCGCAGGCGCTCCTCGACGGCGTGATCGCGCTCGTGCCGCGCAGTGCGGTGGGCGCGGGGCTCCGGCGGGCCAGGGACATGCTCGACTACGGCGACGCGGGGACGGTGGCCGCGGTCCTCGGCTGCGGCCGGCGCACCACGGCCCACGACACCGTGCCGTTCGCCCTGTGGTCGGCGGCGCGCGGGCTCGGCGACTTCGAGCGCGCGTTCTGGGACACGGCGCAGGTCGGCGGCGACATGGACACGACGTGCGCGATCGTGGGCGGAGTGGTCGCTTCCGGCCCGGGGGGCGCTCCGGCGGACCAGTGGTTGCGGCGTACCGAGCCGCTGCCGGAATGGGCGCCGGGCCTGCCGGTCTGACCTGTGGCTCGCTCACTGCCACACTCGGCGTGGCGGATGCCGGGCCGCCTTCGGTACCTGGGACGGCCCGGCATCCACTTCACGTGGTTTGCGGCCCCCCGTCAGCCGCCCGCCGGCCCGGCCGCACCCGCGGTACCCGCGAGCGCTTCCAGGTCGCTCTTGCGCACACGGATCACCAGAGTGGCGACGACCAGGGCCAGCAGTGCCATCGCCGCGGCCGGAATGAATGCGGTCGAGATGCCCTCGGCCAGGACCTGGTGACCCCAGGGAGCCGGGAGCTGCTGGGTCCTGGCGAACTCCGCCTTCTGCTCGGGCGTGGCCTGCGCCATGAAGGACGGGATCTGGTCCTTGGCCTCGTTCCGGCTGGCCGTGCCGAAGACCGTGGTCAGGATGGAGAGGCCGAGTGAACCTCCCACCTGCTGCGTCGCGTTGAGCAGCCCGGATGCCGCGCCGGCCTCGTGCTGGGCGACTCCGGAGACGGCGGTCAGGGTGAGCGTCACGAAGTTGAGCCCCATGCCGAGGCCGAACAGCAGCATCGGGCCGAGCACCCCACCCACGTACGAGCTGTCGGGGGAGATGAATGTCTGCCAGCCGAGGCCGAGCAGGACGAGTGTCGCGCCGGTCATCATGAACGGCTTGGGGCCGAGTACCGGAAGCAGTCGCTGGGACAGACCGGCGCCGACGATGATCGCGACCGTCACGGGGAGGAAGGCGAGGCCCGCCTCGATCGGCGTGTAGCCGAGTACGTTCTGTGCGAACAGGACGATGAAGAAGAACATGCCGAACATCGCCGCGGCCAGACTTAGCATGATCACGTAGGTGCCCGAGCGGTTGCGGTCGGCGAACATCCTGAGCGGAGTGATGGGTTCCTTCGCCCGGCTCTCGATGAATGCGAAGGCGAGCAGAAGCACCACCGCGGCGGCGAACGAGCCCACGCTGACGCTGTCCCGCCAGCCCTCCTCCGACGCGCGGATGAAGCCGTACACGAGCGAGGCCATGCCCGCAGTGGAGGTGAGCGCGCCCGCGATGTCGAAGCGTCCCGGGTGCCGTTCGGACTCATTGATGTACATCGGCGCGAGTACCGCGATGAGGATGCCGATGGGTACGTTCACGAACAGCACCCAGCGCCAGTCGAGCCATTCGGTGAGCATGCCGCCGGCGAGGAGGCCGACGGCGCCGCCGCCCGCGGAAACGGCCGCGAACACGCCGAACGCGCGGTTCCGCTCCGGGCCTTCGGGGAACGTCGTGGTGATGAGGGCGAGCGAGGTGGGCGACGCGATCGCGCCACCGACGCCCTGCAGGGCCCGGGCTGCCAGCAACTGCCAGGGTTCCTGGGCGAGTCCGCCGAGCAGGGAGGCCAGCGTGAAGAGCAGGATGCCGGACATGAAGACCCGGCGGCGACCGAGGATGTCTCCCGCGCGGCCGCCGAGAAGCAGCAGGCCACCGAAGGTGAGGGTGTACGCGCTGACGACCCAAGTGAGGTCTGTCGTACTGAATTTGAGCGCGTCCTGAATGTGGGGGAGCGCGATGTTCACAATCGTCGCGTCCAGTACCACCATGAGTTGGCAGGCCGCGATGACCGCCAGGGCTATGCCGGGGTGCCCCGCCCGCCGTGCCCTTCCCGGCTTCCTCGCCTTGTCCGGCTTCTGATCTTGAGTTAACTGAGAGGTTGACACTATGGATCCCCCATAAGTGCGTTAGTGAACGCAACCGTTCACTGTCGAGCCGAACGGTAGTGACTCCCCATCAGTGAACGCAACCGTTCACTGAAGAAGCTGCCTTGAATGCCCGGATCCCCAACGGAGAGAAGACGATGGATACTTCGCGCCGGACGGCCGCCCCCGCTCGGACGGCCACCCTGCGCCGGCGTGGCCCTGTGCTGGAGCGGGCCATCCTGGAGGCCGCGCTGGAGCAGCTCAGTACGGTCGGCTGGAACGCCCTCACGATGGAAGGCGTCGCCGCAGGGGCGCAGACGGGCAAGGCCGCCGTCTACCGCCGCTGGCCTTCCAAGGAGGAGCTCGTCGCGGACGCCCTCCAGGCGGCGCTGCCCAGACTCGACGGAGCGCCGGACCGCGGCAGCGTCCGCGAGGACCTGATCGAGCTGTGCCGCCTGATGCGTGAGGCGATGTACTCGCGCCCCGGCTTCGCTCTGCGGTCGGTTCTTCACGAATGCGACTCGGCGACGGCCCAGCGCTTCCATGAGGTGATCTTCGAGGGTGTCGTCGAGCCGAGCGTCGAGCTGATCAAGGAGGTCGTACGCCGTGGGATCGAGCGGGGAGAGGTGCGTTCCGGCGCCACGGACGCATACGTCTGCGATGTCATCCCGGCGATGATGATGTACCGGTCGAAGGTGTGCGCGAGCGAATGGGGCGAGCGTGATCTCACGGAGATGATCGATCAGGTGATGGTTCCGATGCTGCGGCCGCTGGGGGCGTGACGCGGGGTGGCGCCGGCGGCTTGCGGGCTGTGGATTCGGGCCTGGCGCCGGGGGCCGCGCCTCCGTCCGGTCGGCCGTGAACCGCAGGTTCCTGCCCCACCGGCCTCACCTATGGAGACCGGCTGGTCGTACCGGGTGTCGCTGAGGGGGTGAGGCGGCGTAGGCTATCGGCGCCATGCCGTACGAACCACCTACTCACAGCGTCGAGCGCTCACTGCGCGCCACCACCGGAGCCAAGATCGTCGCCGGTGTGGACGAGGTCGGTCGCGGTGCGTGGGCGGGACCGGTCACTGTGTGCGCCGCCGTCACCGGACTGCGCCGACCGCCCGAAGGTCTCACCGACTCCAAGCTGATCAGCCCGAAGCGGCGCGATGTGCTCGCCGAGACGCTGGAGAGCTGGGTGATGGCACATGCTCTCGGGCACGCCTCCCACGAGGAGATCGACGAGCTGGGGATGACGGCCGCTCTGCGGCTCGCCGCGGGGCGCGCTCTTGAGGCTCTCCCGGTCCGTCCGGACGCGGTCATCCTCGACGGCAAGCACGACTACCTCGGCGCTCCCTGGCAGGTCCGTACGGTGATCAAGGGCGACCGGTCCTGTGTGGCCGTCGCCGCGGCATCGGTGATCGCCAAGGTTCGGCGCGACAAAATGATGGCCGAACTGGGCATCGAACATGCAGACTTCGGTTTTGCGGACAACGCCGGTTATCCGTCGCCGGTCCACAAGGCCGCGCTGGAGGAGCGGGGGCCCACCCCGTACCACCGGCTCACGTGGGCGTATCTTGATGCGCTGCCCCAGTGGCGGCATCTCAAGAAGGCCCGCACCTGGGCGGACGGAAACGTTCCGGAGATCGAAGGCCAGCTCGGCTTCGACTTCTGATCTTCCGTTCGCACTCATGTGCCACCCGCCGGGGCCACTCGCACCGGCGTTTGATAGACATCAGCTCATGCCTCTCCTTCCCGAGGAGTCTCAGATTCACGAGAGTGCCCAGGGTCCCCGCGCCACTTCGGCCCCCAGCGGCCGCAACGCGCCGACCCCCCGCCCCGTACCCGGCCCGCGTCCCGCGGCGCCGCCGCGACCCGGACGCCCGGGCCCCGCACGGCCGATGCCGCCCGCGCAGCGCACGTCGCGCGAGTCGGTGTCCGCCGCCAAGCCGGGGCCTTCGGCTCCGGCCGCCCCTGCAGCCGTGCCGGCCGCGCCCGCCCCGGCGGACGCGACCGAGCAGCCGCAGATCCAGCTGATCCCGGCTTCGGTCGAGGGTGCCCTGGACGCCGCGGAGGAAGCCGTCGACCTGCTCCTCGACTCGGGCCGCGCGCCCGGCGAGGTGCTGGTGATCACCACCGGTGACCCGCACCCGTGGGCCACGCACGAGCTGTCCTTCGGCGACACCGCCTACTGGGCGCAGCACGACGCCGGTGACGACGTCTTCTACGCCGACGCCGGGGCCGCCGAGCGCGCTTCGAAGCGGCCTGTGGTCGTCGTCGCACTGAACGGCGGTGCCGACGAGGCGGCCGCCACCGCTCTGCCTCTCGCCCTCGGCCGGGCGGGCGCCCTGCTGATCGTGTGCGGCGACCCGCAGCGGATCAACTCCCTGCTGGGTGCCGGAGTCTGACACGCCGCGCGCCGGCTGTCCGGACCGTTCGACGGTTCCGCGGGCGGCCGGCGGCGCCGTGTGTCTGCGGCCCGTGTCGGCAGGGGCTCGTGCCGGCAGGGCTCGTTTCCGCGGCAGCTGTCAGCGGGCAGCCGCGCGGCGCAGTACCTCCGACGCGGCTCCTCCTGCGCGCGGCAGTGGCGGCTCGCTGCCGCCCTCGTACGCTTCGGGCGTCGATCCAAGGCTCGGGCGCCTGCCACCGCGCCCTTCGCCGAGTACCTGCCAGCCGTCCCGTGTCATGGTGATGTACGCCCCGCAGCGCAGCCCGTGAAGTGTGCACGCATCCCGCAGCCCCCACATCCAGGCACCGTCCTCCTCCGTCCAACGCGCTTCGCCCTCACGGCAGTAGAGCAGCACGGCCGTTCGCACCGGTGTACGGCGTCGGAGGTCGTGCGGGATGACCCGGCGCAGGTGCGTGAGCAGCGAGTTGCGAAAAACCCAGCCGTCCGCCGCGCTCGCGCGCCGGGTGAACGACGCGCTGGCCCTGAGTCGCTCCTCCGTATCGAGAACGGCCACGACGGCCGTCTGGGGCTTGGGGCGGTGCCGGGCATGCAGACCGCTGACGACCTCGCGCGGATTGCGCAGCAGCGGGATCCCCGCCGCGGCCCATTCCGCGGGTTCGAGCATCCTGGCGAGTTGGTTGACGGAGTCGGCGGACATATCGGCACGCGTCGATGACGTCGACAACGATGCCGCCGAGGACGGAGCGAATCCGAAGGTCACGGTCCTCCCTTCGGCTACGCGCCCACACTGCGGGCGGGGTCGGACTGCGGGAGCGCACCGCGGCACAGCCCTACCGGACCACGATCGAGCCGCGCGGGAGCGCCTCCAATTCTTCCCTTCGCACTGGCTTGCGGCAACGAGCAATTGAGGCCGGGGGCCGGTATCTGGGGAAGCGTCGGCTATATCCCTGCCCAATGCCGCCGCCTGCGACGCCAGGATCACGCCTTTACGGCCAGGACCAGCGGTAACACCGCCCGACCTCGTTGATCCGGGCGCCCGGGGAATGGAATCAAGAAGAGCTCGGCGCCTGGTGGGACACACTCCGAGCGGCCGGGTGGAGGGGGCCGGCGGTGATCATCACGGCGGGGGATTGGGCCGTTGTCAGTGGTGTGGGGTTGCATGGGGGCATGAGTAACCAGGAGCTGCGTGCCGAAGCCGACGCCATCCTCGCTGAGCTGGTCGGCGATCCGGGGGGTTCGGCACGCCTTCGGGAGGATCAGTGGCAGGCGGTGGCGGCCCTGGTCGAGGAGCGTCGCCGTGCTCTTGTCGTGCAGCGCACCGGCTGGGGCAAGTCGGCGGTGTACTTCGTGGCCACGGCTTTGCTGCGGCGGCGTGGGTCCGGTCCCACAGTGATCATCTCGCCGCTGCTCGCGCTCATGCGTAACCAGGTCGAGTCCGCGGCGCGGGCCGGCATCCAGGCGCGCACCATCAACTCGGCCAACCCCGAGGAATGGGACACGATCTACGAGGAGGTCGAGCGCGGCGAGACCGACGTCCTCCTCGTGAGTCCGGAACGCCTCAATTCCGTGGATTTCCGCGATCAGGTCCTGCCCAAGCTCGCGGCCACGACGGGACTGCTCGTCGTCGACGAGGCGCACTGCATCTCCGACTGGGGCCATGATTTCCGGCCGGACTACCGCAGACTGCGGGCCATGCTGGCCGAGCTTCCCGCCGGTGTGCCGGTACTGGCCACCACCGCGACGGCGAACGCGCGCGTCACGGCGGACGTCGCGGATCAGCTGGGTACGGGAGCCGGCGAAGCGCTGGTGCTCCGCGGCCCCCTGGATCGGGAAAGCCTGCGCCTGGGCGTCGTCGGCTTGCCGGACGCTGCGCACCGTCTGGGCTGGCTCGCCGAGCACCTGGACGAGCTTCAGGGCTCCGGCATCATCTACACGCTGACGGTGGCCGCGGCCGAGGAGGCCACGGCCTTCCTGCGCCAGCGCGGCTTCAATGTGGCCTCGTACACGGGCAAGACGGAGAACGCCGACCGGCTCCAGGCCGAGATCGACCTCCAGGAGAACCGGGTGAAGGCGCTGGTCGCGACCTCCGCGCTGGGGATGGGCTTCGACAAGCCGGACCTGGGATTCGTGATCCATCTAGGCTCGCCGTCCTCACCGATCGCCTACTACCAGCAGGTGGGGCGTGCGGGGCGTGGCGTGGCCCACGCCGATGTGCTGCTGCTGCCGGGCAAGGAGGACGAGGCCATCTGGCGCTACTTCGCCGATACGGCCTTCCCGCCCGAGGCGCAGGTACGGCAGACCCTCTCGGCCCTCGAGAGTGCGGGTCGTCCACTGTCGGTGCCCGCCCTGGAGGCGGCAGTCGATCTTCGGCGCAGCCGCCTGGAGTCGATGTTGAAGGTGCTGGACGTGGACGGCGCGGTCAAGCGCGTCAAGGGCGGCTGGACGGCCACGGGGGCCGACTGGGTGTACGACTCCGAGCGCTACGCGTGGGTGGCCAAGCAGCGGTCGACCGAACAGCAGGCCATGCGCGACTACGCGAGCACGTCCCAGTGCCGGATGGAGTTCCTGCGTGAGCAGTTGGACGACGAGGGTGCGGTTCCGTGTGGCCGCTGCGACAACTGCGCGGGGGCCTGGGCCGATTCCTCGGTTTCGGCGGAGGTGCTGACGGGGGCGGCCAGGGAGCTGGACCGCCCGGGGGTGGAGGTCGAGCCGCGCCGCATGTGGCCGACGGGGATGCCCGCACTGGGCATCGACCTCAAGGGGCGCATCCCGGCCAAGGAACAGTGCTCCACCGGGCGCGCCCTGGGGCGGCTCTCGGACATCGGCTGGGGCAACCGACTCCGCCCGCTGCTGGCCGAGAACGCGCCCGACGGGCCCGTCCCCGACGACGTCCTGAAGGCTGCGGTGGCAGTCATCGCCGACTGGGCGCGCTCGCCCGGGGGCTGGGCGCCGACTGTTCCGGACGCCTCTGCCCGACCGGTGGGAGTTGTCGCCGTGCCGTCCCTGACCCGGCCGCAACTGGTCGGTTCGCTCGCCCAGGGAATCGCGACCGTCGGCCGCCTCCCCCTCCTGGGCACGCTGGCGTACACGGGGCCGGTGGACGTACACCCGGTACGCCGCAGCAATTCCGCCCAGCGCCTCCGGGCGCTGTCAGGCAGCTTCACCGTTCCTGACGACCTGGCCGCCGCCCTGGCCGGCGCTCCCGGCCCCGTCCTGCTCGTGGACGACTACACGGACTCCGGCTGGACCCTCGCGGTCGCTGCGCGGCTGCTCCGGAAGGCAGGGAGCGAGCAGGTCCTGCCGTTGGTCCTGGCTGCGGCGGGCTGAGGCATGTGACCACTCAGGGCTGAGCCTCACCCGACCACAAGGGCGGGGGACCTCGCCTGGCTTCGGTGTGTGCCTCACACCTGAAGTTTCCGCCTGTGTCCTGCCGCTGACCCGGCGTCGGCGTCGGCGTCCTGGACCGAGGTGCCGTGCCCAGCAGCGCTTGTTGCAACCGGCATTGGGTGACTCGACCTCGAAGCCTCCCCGTCACCCGTCGCACCGGCGGGCGCCGGGCCCTCCCGTCGACAACGGCCAACTCGCCCGGGACAAGCATGACCTGATGGGTCGCTTCACGCGAGTGACCCGCCTGGCCTGTGGACAACTCCTGTCGTGTCCCTGATCCGGGTTATCCACAGGTCAAAACGGAATCTTGAGATTCGCGCCATGGTCGTCTCATGACGAATCACAGCGAAGCAGCCGGCGCACCCGGCACGGAACAGATCACCCTGCGCAACCCGTCCGAACTGGCCGAAGCGCTCCCGTACTTGCTCGGGTTCAAGCCCGAGGACAGCATCGTGCTCGTCGCCCTGCACCGCGGACGCTTCGGCGGTCGCGTGCGACTCGGAATCCCCGAGCGCCCCGGCGACTGGCCATCCGTCGCGGAAGAGATGGCCAAGTGCCTGATCAGCGGATGCGAGCGCAAGGACGGAACGCCTGACGGCATCGTTGCGTTCCTGTGCCGGGATCCGAAGACCACCGAGACCGGGCGGCAGATCATGGAGCGCCTGCAACCGCTGGCACAGATGCTGCGTTTGGGGTGCGGCCGCCTCGATGTGCCTGTGGTCGAGGCCCTCTGCATCTCCGACGATCACTTCTGGTCGTACAGCTGTCCGGTCGAGGAGTGCTGCCCGCCCGACGGCACACCTCTGGCCGCGACCGGTACGTCCGTCACGGCGGCCGCGATGACTTATGCGGGCATCCAAGTGCGGCGCCCGCTAAGGGAGGTGAGGGCCCGGCTCACGCCATGGCAGACGGCGGCCGTGCCACAACAGGAGCACGCGCTGGACGCCGCGGCCATGGCTCTCGTCCCCAGGATTCTCGCCGGAGCCCCGCGCGCCGAGGTCGCGGACGAGACGCTCGATCTCGCACGGCGGGTCTGGAGCCGTTTCGGGCACCGGCCGACCGCTGACGACACACTGGAAACGGATCTCAGGGACGACGAGCAGCTCGCGCACGACGAGGCGGCCAGGTTGATCCTCGGCCTCCAGGACCGGCTGACCCGGGATCACGCGGCCGAGTGGATGGAGGGCGATGAGGCGCCGCTGGCTCTGCGCCTCTGGCGAGCTCTGGCCCGGCGCTGCGTGGGCCCGTACGGCGAGCACGCTGCGGCGCCGCTGACGCTCGCCGGCTGGGTCGCGTGGTCCCTGGGTGACCGCGTGGAGGCCGGCGAGGCGTTGGACATGGCTCTGGCCGCGGATCCCCGGTACGTCTTCGCCCGGCTCCTCATGGAGGCGTGCAGCGCGGACCTGGATCCGGAGCCGGTGCGGCGCAGCCTGCGCAAGACACGGGACGAGCGGGGCGCGACGCCGTCCGAGGCGAATTCGGAGAGGGCCGTTGCCGGAGCCGGGGCAGGAGCGGCGGCAGGTGCGGGAACCGGTGCCGATGCCTGTGTCAACGGCGACGGCGCCGCCGGCCGTAAGGGCGCAGGATCCCCTGGGCGGCCGAGTGCCGAGAACTCTCGGGAACCGGCCGAGGATCGGGTGACGCGGGCCCTGGAGGCCGCTCTGCGCCGGCGCGGATCGCGTCGTGCAGGTGCGGGCAAGGGACCTTCCCGGGCCGGGCCATGCGCCCCGGCGACCGCAGGGGCGTCGCCGCGTGGGTCGGCAGGGGACGAGGCGGGACGGATGAGTACCGACTCGTGGCGCAGGTCCCGTGAGCCCGCCTCTGTGGCCGAGCGGGCACCGACCGGGGCGGGGGAGTCGGGGACAGGCATGGGGCTTCGGCTGCTCGGCTTCCTGCGCCGCGGGCGTGACCTGGGGTGGGGCAGGCCCGTTCACCTCTGTGGCACAGCCTCTGACCGGGCCGCGGCGCCGTCTCCCCGCCGACCCTTCGGAGCGCCATCGGCGCCTCGCGCGCGCCCAGCACGGAAGGAGCCACCCCATGCCGTCCCCCGCGTCGTCGAGCGTGTCCGCCGTATTGACCTGCGCCGTCCCCGTGGCGCTCGCCCTGGAGAAGGACGCCCCACCAGGTGTCGGCGTCCCTCCGTGCGAGACCGGTGCCACTGGTCGTCCGGGGGCGAGGCGGCGGTGATGCCTTCAGCCGCACGAGCGCCGGAGCCCGAAGACTCGTTCAAGGGCTCCTCCGAGAGCCCTTTGGAGGACTCGTTCGTCGACCGCCACGTCGGAGGTGAGGGCCAGGCCCGTGGAATCGCCGTGGGGACCTCGCCTCCTCCACCGGCTGGGGCATCGACCGCGCCCGTTGGAGCGGTGTCCGCGGCGTTGGGTCTGGGTGCGCCATCCGAGACCGCGGGACCGCCAACCGTCGTCGCGGGAGCGCCATCCGCTCAAGCAGTGGCGTCGGCGATCTCCTCAGCGCTCTCCCCCGCCCGCCGCAAAGATCCGGCTCCGGCTCGACCCGCTACCCGCAATGTTCCGCCGCCACCTGCGCACGCCGGTCGCGCGAACACCCCCGCTCCCCGGCGCTCCGCGGAGCTGCCGCCGGCACATACGACGCTGATCTGCGTGGCGCTGCCCTCGCTCGCGATCTCCTCGCAGCAAGGGCAGTTGACGGGCGACGGACTGGAGGGGGTCTACCGTGCGGGGCGCCGGTTGTTGTCGCGCTGCTTGCTCCGCGTGGCGGGGCGCGAGCCGATCGCGGTGCAGGCCCGCATGGTCGCCGCCGACCGGGCCCGGTTCGTGGCGACGCTGAGACCTGTCGTGGACGGCGGACCCGACCCGGACATCATGGTCGAACGGATCCGGCATGCCGACGGCACGGAGCGGATCACGCTGCGCAGCTCGGCCACCCGACCGCTGCGACTACCGGTCGAGGTCGCACTCGGTACGGATCTGGCCGAGCTGGGCGCGGTGGCGGCCGGACGGCCGGGGCGTGAACTGTCCGCCACCGTCCACGACTCCGGCATGCGGTGGTCGTCGTCGGCAGGTCACGCCGTCGTCACCGCCACCCCGCCACCCTGCGACGCCCTCGCCTCCGCCGGGCTGCTGCGCTGGGAGTTCGATCTGCCTCCGGGCGGCACCTGGAGTGTCGAACTACGGGTACGGGCCGAGGGCGGGGCGGCGAGCAGGCCGGTAGGGCATGGCACCGTACGCCCGCTAGCCGCGGCGGAATCGGCTGGGGACGACGCACGAGTGGGCCCGCTGCTGAGAACCTGCGCAGAGGACCTGCACGCACTGCTGCTGCGCGACCCGGCGTACCCCTCAGACCTCTACTTCGCCGCCGGCGCGCCCTGGCGCTGCGGTCTGGCTCCGGCCGAGGCGTTGGCGGCCGCGCGGATGGCGCTCCCTCTGGGGACGCGGTTGGCCGCGGGCACGCTCAGGGCCCTCGCTCGGACCCAACTCTCGGGAACGGGACGGGAGTCGGGGATGATTTCCGGCCCGCTGAGAGACGCCGGCCCGCATCTGCCTCCCGGCTGCACCGGAACCGAAGCGACGCTCCTGTTTCCGGCGCTCCTCGCGGAGGCGAGACGCTGGGGCCTTCCCGAGCAGGAAGTCGCAGAGCTGCTGCCCACGGCGGAGCGCTGCCTGCAGTGGCTGCGGGCCGCCGTCGGCGACGGGGCGTACCTGGCGGACCCCGGCCCCGGAGGGCCATTGCGTTGTGAGACCCAGGCGAACGCCCACCGGGCCGCTCTGCTCGGCGCGGATCTCCTCGACGCCCATGGCCGACCCGGCGCCGTGGAACTGCGCCAGTGGGCTGAAGCGCTGCGGACGAGGTTCAGGGAGGACTTCTGGGCCGAGGACCGTGGAGGCGGCCGGCCCGCCGCCGCCCGCACGCCTGACGGGCGACTCCTACCTCACCTGGGCAGCGCCGCGGCCCACCTCCTCGACACAGGTCTGCTCGGCGGCGGTCTGATGGCGCCGGGCCTCCTCGACAAGGTGCAGACGGAACAGCTCGCGCGGCTCCTGGGCGGTCCGGCGCTCGACTCGGGGTGGGGTCTGCGCAGCCTGGGCGTACGGGAGGCGTCGTACAACCCGTTCGGGCACCGTGGCGGAGCCGTGCGGGTGCAGGAGACGGCGCTGGCCGTGGGCGGCTTGGCCGCTGCGGGCTACGAGAAGGAGTCGAGCTCGCTGCTGCGGGGCGTCCTGTCCGCGGCCGAGGCCTTCGGGTTCCGGCTACCCGAGATGTACGCGGGGGAGCAGCGTTCCGAAGGGGGTGCCCCGCTTCCGCATCCGGCCGCCTGCAGACCCGCGGCCACCGCCGCGGCGTCAGGGGTGCAGCTCCTCACCGCCCTCGTCGGGATCCGGCCGGACGCGCCTGCCGGGACGGTGACGCTCAGACCGATGCGCAGCGCACCCCTGGGGGAGATCGGACTGGCCGGGCTGCGGGTCGCGGGCGCCCCGTTCTCGGTGCGGGTCAGCAGGCTCGGTCTCGCCATGGTCGAGGAGGCGGCCGACGGGCTGCAGTTGGGGGTGTGACCGGCGCGGACGTGAGTTCGGAAGATCGCCGGGGTCCCACCTCGGGGGCTCCGAAGAAGGCCTTGATCGACGATCGCGAAGGGAGTGTTTATCGTCAGGAAGACGACTATGATCGCGGCATGTCGCCCTACGACCCGTCGGCCTTCCCGCCCTTCGCAGTCACCGTCGACCTGGTCGTGCTGACCGTGCGCCGTCACGCGCTCTGTGCGCTCGCGGTGCGGCGAGGCGAACCGCCGTTCCAGGGGCGTTGGGCACTCCCCGGCGGCTTCGTCCGGGACGACGAGGACCTGTCGTCGGCCGCGGCGCGCGAACTGATCGAGGAGACCGGGCTCTGTGCCCATGATCCCGCGGACCCGGACCAGGTCGGCGGCGCGCACCTGGAGCAGCTGGCCACCTACGGCGACCCCAAACGTGACCCTCGTATGCGCGTGGTCAGCGTCGCTCATCTGGCCCTGGCGCCGGATCTGCCGGCACCGCGTGCGGGCGGCGACGCGCACAGTGCGCGCTGGGCGCCCGTGGAGGACCTGCTGAACCAGAGCGGGTACGGGCGCGAGGGTGAGCAGGCGGCACCCCTTGCGTTCGACCATGCGCAGATCCTGGCGGACGGCGTGGAGCGCGCCCGCTCGAAGATCGAGTACTCGTCACTCGCCACGGCCTTCTGCCCGCCCGAGTTCACGGTCGGTGAGCTGCGGCGCGTGTACGAGGCGGTGTGGGCCGTCGCGCTCGATCCGCGCAACTTCCACCGCAAGGTGACGGGCACCCCGGGCTTCCTCGTGCCCACCGGCGGGACCACAACCCGCCAGGGCGGCAGGCCGGCCCAGCTCTTCCGGGCGGGGGGCGCGACGCTGCTCAACCCGCCGATGTTGCGCCCCGAGGTGTGACCCGGAGCTGACAGGGCCTGACCTCCGGGCTCTGCCCGCCCGCGCCGCGCAGGTGACACCCGAGGCCCCACCCTGCCCGAAAAGTCAGAAATGTCGGGTTATCTTGCTGTGGTACCCACGGGGTTCGTCCGTCCCCGCTCGGCGGACGGGCCCTGGCCGCCGAGCGGTCGCACATCCTGCGAGAGAAGCGATGATCCAGGCCTTCGGACTGACAAGCAATCCCCGCCAGGAGCTCCCTCCCGCTGTCGACGACGTGTCCTTCGAGGCGCCGACGGGTCGCGTCACGGCGCTGCTCGGCGCCCGCGCGTCCGGCAAGACGACGGCGGTCCGGCTGATGCTCGAACTCCAACAAGGCCGTGGAATCACGCATTTCAGAGGCCGCCCCCTGCACCGCATCCCCCATCCCTCCCAAGAAGTCGGCGTGTTGCTCGGCGAGGTCCAGGGTCATCCGTCCCGCACCGTACGCGGACAGCTGCGTATGTTGTGCGCGGCCGCAGGCGTGCCGGTGCAGCGTGCGGACGAGGTCCTCGAAGTCGTCGGCATCGTCAGCCTGCGTGAGCAGCGTCTCGGCACGCTCTCGCGAGGCATGGACCGGCGCCTCGGCCTCGCCTGCGCGCTTCTCGCGGATCCGCACACGCTCGTCCTCGACGGACCCGCAGACGGCCTCTCGGCGCGCGAGGGCAAGTGGCTGCACGGCATCCTGCGGGCCCACGCGTCGCTCGGCGGCACCGTGCTCTTCACCACCGACGATGCCAAGGAAGCGGCGCGGACGGCTGACCGCGTGGTCACCCTGGAGGCGGGACGCGTCATCGCGGACCAGGGCGTCGCGGACTTCTCCCGTACCAGGCTGCGCCCCCGCGTCGCCGTCCGCAGCCCACATGCGGCCCGGCTCGGTGTCCTGCTGGCCAAGGAAGCGCGCGCGACGCAGCGTTCCGTCGAGGTCGTGAACGAGGACGGCAACCGGCTCTCCGTATACGGCAGTAACTGCGCGGACATCGGCGAAACCGCATTCCGCCACAGCATCCTGGTCCACCAACTCGCAGACGAGGTCGGGGATGCGGGGCCTGCGGTGAGCGTTCCGGCGCGGGCGCGCACTGAAGAAGTTCGGGAAGCGGAGCCGATCGTGCTCCAGTCGACAGTCGCGGATGCGTCGTCCGTGGCGGACACGCCTCTTCTCGCCATGGAGCCGTCGGAAGAAACCGCCGCACCGTCGGCGCTGGCGCAGGCAAACGCTCCCTCCGCTCAGGAACCCCCGCAGTCCATGGGCACCTTCGTGCCGCTCCCCGCCGACGCGGACCTTGGCGGCGCCTCCTCCTCGGCCTCGGCGCCGCCGTCCGACGAACCGGGCCCCCCGGTGTCCAGAACTCGCTCAGGCCCCGCCCCCGCCCCCGCCCCTCCTCCCTCCCCCCTCCCACCCCCCATCACGATCCACCCCGCACCCAGCCCGCTCCGTCCGCTGCGTTACGAGGTGCGCCGGGCGACCGGTATCGCCACCGGTTACCTCACTGCGGCTGCCGTCCTCGTCGCCTCCGCGATCGTCGCCGTTCTGCTCGCGCGGACCGGTCACACCTCGCAGGCGCACCTGCTGGCCGCCTGGCCCCAGGAGCTACCGCTTCCGCCGGCTGCCCTGGGCGCGGGGCTGCTCGGCGCCTTCGCGTTCGGCGACGAGTTCCGTCACCCCGCGCTCGCCGCCGACCGTGGCACCGTCCCCCGTCGCCTGGGGCTTCTTTGCGCGAAACTCGTTGTCGCAGCGGCCATCGCCGTCTCGCTGGCCTTCCTCGTCGTCGCCTCCGACGCGGTGCTGCTCCACCTTGTATACGGAGAAGAGCTCACCAAGGTTCCCGCAGACTGGCTTTCGACGAGCGCGAGTTGGCTGGCGCTCGTCGTGGGCTGCGCCTGGGCAGGGGTGCTGGCCGCGGGTGTCTTCCGGTCCACGACGGCCGGGCTGGCCGCTGTACTCGCCGTTCCGGTCCTCGTCGTGCCCCTAGTACAGAAGGCCTTGGAAGGACCATCTGTGCGAACGGCGGCGGGACTTCCGTCGAGGCTTCGTGATCTGGCGCTCGTGCACTGGCCGTTCGGGGCGGAGCGATTTCTGGCCGCGGGACTGCGGATGATCGCCCAACCTGTGGGCAGTGCGCTGATGTTGTCGCTGACCGCTCTGCTCTGCGCTTATCTGCTCACAGTGCTGCGTCCCAGGGCTCGATGACGTCCGTCAGGCGCCTTCTGGTCCGGCCTCGCGCACAACTCCCCGAGGAGCGCTCATTTCCGTCCGATAAGGCGTCAATTGCGACGGGGTAAGCGATCACCCTTTCGTGTGCTTTTCACCAAAGACCTCAAGGGACTTGGGGACGGCGCCGACAACAGATCCGTGAGTACCCTTGCGCACACCATGATGACCGCCGCCCGCTCCGCCGACTCCGGCCTGGCCGGCCCGGGCGAACTCGACCGTTACCCCTATGGGGAGGCGCACGGCGCCGACCGTGTGGGCGCCCCTGTGTGGGATGTCGCGGACCAGGACCTCGGCCGGATGGGGCGGCGGGCCGCCGGTAGCCGCGGACGCGGCCTGCACGGCCAACTCGTCCAGCAGCTGGGCCAGATGATCGTTTCTGGGGACCTCGGTGCGGACCGCCCGCTCGTGCCTGAGGAGATCGGCCAGCGATTCGAGGTGTCCCGCACCGTCGTCCGCGAGTCGCTCCGCGTCCTCGAGGCGAAGGGCCTGGTCAGCGCCCGCCCCAATGTCGGCACCCGCGTCCGCCCCGTCAGTGACTGGAACCTGCTCGACCCGGACATCATCGAATGGCGCGCCTTCGGTCCGCAGCGCGACGACCAGCGCCGCGAGCTGAACGAGCTGCGCTGGACGATCGAGCCCCTCGCCGCGCGGCTCGCGGCCGGACACGGCCGTGAGGACGTCCAGCAGCGGCTCACCGACATGGTCGAGATCATGGGGCACGCCCTGGGGCAGGGCGACCCGATCACGTTCGCCCGCGCCGACGCCGAGTTCCACTCCCTGCTCATCCAGCTCGCGGGCAACCGCATGCTCGAGCACCTGTCCGGCATCGTCTCCGCCGCCCTCCAGGTCTCCGGGGGACCCGTCACGGGCTGCGACCGCCCGAACGAGGTGGCTGTCGCGCACCACGGCCGGATCGCCGACGCCCTCGCCGCGGGCGACGGCACGGGCGCGGAGGCGGCCATGCGCCAGCTGCTCACCGTCCACCCCGATGTAGAACGTGTGGTCCCCGCGCCCCGCGAGCACTGACGCGTTTCTCGGCGATCCGGTGATCCGGCGCCTCGGCGCAGGCCCTCGGTGCTCGATGCACCTCACGGTCCGGATGCGCCCACCATCTGTTCCGCATGTGTCGCCGGATCGCGCCTGATCCCCTCGGGACCCGGCGCGATCCGGCGACACATGCGTGGACCATGGGTTCCGCCGGGTCGTGCTGGGTACCAGAAGAGTGGCCATGTTTGACCGTATGTATTAGTTTTTGACCGCTTACGGGGTGTGACTCGGGCCACGCAGATTGGGCGTAACGCTCCTCGGAACAGCGCGATGACCTAAGAGGTGACAGCCGAGGAGGGAATACAGCCGCCGCGTTCGGCGCTGTGCATCTCCCCGGCCCCGCCCGCGCCGTCGGCCCATCCCCAAGCCGGCGGTCGTCGGCTCCGGTCCTCACAGGACGGGGCCGGAAGCCGTTTTCCAACGTTCCGAGAGGTTGTTCGTGTCGGCCAGCACATCCCGTACGCTCCCGCCGGAGATCGCCGAGTCCGTCTCTGTCATGGCGCTCATTGAGCGGGGAAAGGCTGATGGCCAGATCGCCGGCGACGACGTGCGCCGTGCCTTCGAGGCCGACCAGATTCCGGCCACTCAGTGGAAGAACGTTCTGCGCAGCCTCAACCAGATCCTCGAGGAAGAGGGTGTGACGCTGATGGTCAGTGCCGCGGAGCCGAAGCGCCCCCGCAAGAGCGTCGCAGCTAAGAGCCCTGTCAAGCGCACCGCCACCAAGACCGTCGCCGCCAAGACGGTCACGGCGAAGAAGGTCGCTGCCACGGCCACCCCCGAGTCCCCGGCCGTCGAGGCCGAGGCTGAGGACGCCGAACCAAAGAAGGTCGCAGCCAAGAAGACGACGGCCAAGAAGGCCGCCGCGAAGAAGACCGTCGCCAAGAAGGCGACGGCGAAGAAGACCGGCAAGAAGGACGACGAGGTCGACGACGAGGCCACCGAGGAGACCCCCGGTACGGCCAAGGCCGAAGGCGAGCCCGGCGAGGAGGGCGCGCAGGGCTTCGTCCTGTCCGACGAGGACGAGGACGATGCGCCCGCGCAGCAGGTCGCCGCGGCCGGCGCCACCGCCGACCCCGTCAAGGACTACCTGAAGCAGATCGGTAAGGTCCCGCTGCTCAACGCCGAGCAGGAGGTCGAGCTCGCCAAGCGCATCGAGGCCGGCCTGTTCGCCGAGGACAAGCTCGCCAACGCCGACAAGCTCGCGCCGAAGCTCAAGCGCGAGCTGGAGATCATCGCCGAGGACGGCCGCCGCGCCAAGAACCACCTCCTGGAGGCCAACCTCCGTCTGGTGGTCTCCCTGGCCAAGCGTTACACCGGCCGCGGCATGCTCTTCCTGGACCTGATCCAGGAGGGCAACCTCGGTCTGATCCGCGCGGTCGAGAAGTTCGACTACACCAAGGGCTACAAGTTCTCCACGTACGCCACCTGGTGGATCCGTCAGGCCATCACCCGCGCCATGGCCGACCAGGCCCGCACCATCCGTATCCCGGTGCACATGGTCGAGGTCATCAACAAGCTCGCGCGCGTGCAGCGTCAGATGCTCCAGGACCTGGGCCGCGAGCCCACCCCGGAGGAGCTGGCCAAGGAACTCGACATGACCCCGGAGAAGGTCATCGAGGTCCAGAAGTACGGCCGCGAGCCGATCTCCCTCCACACCCCCCTGGGTGAGGACGGCGACAGTGAGTTCGGTGACCTCATCGAGGACTCCGAGGCGGTCGTGCCGGCCGACGCGGTCAGCTTCACGCTCCTCCAGGAGCAGCTGCACTCCGTCCTCGACACCCTTTCGGAGCGCGAGGCGGGCGTCGTCTCGATGCGTTTCGGTCTCACCGACGGTCAGCCGAAGACCCTCGACGAGATCGGCAAGGTCTACGGCGTCACGCGTGAGCGGATCCGTCAGATCGAGTCCAAGACGATGTCGAAGCTGCGCCACCCGTCGCGTTCGCAGGTCCTGCGCGACTACCTGGACTAGAAGCGCGACCGCCCGGACCGGTCCGGGCGGTGGGTGCGTCATCGAAGGGCCCGGCTCCCCTCAGGGGGCCGGGCCCTTCGATGTGCTCATATGCATGACGCACGAGGTTCACTCACGCTGGGTGTGTCGATACCACTCAGAGTGAGGACACCGAATGCGTCGTCCCTTCGCCCGAACGCTGTTCCGGGCGCCTGTCCTGCTGGCGGCGGCGGCCTTGCTGCCCCTGGCTTCCCCCGCCCCTTCGGCCGCGGACAGTATCGTCATCGGAGGCCGGTCGGTCCGGGTGGCCGACAGCCCGTGGATGGTGGCGCTCTCCAGTCGTGACCGGTTCGGGGGTACCCGGTCCGGTCAGTTCTGCGGGGGCGTCGTGGTCGGGCGGTCGACCGTCATGACAGCCGCCCACTGCCTGAGTCCCGAGGTCCTGGGCGCCGCGGTGCGCGCCGTGGGTGACCTCAAGGTCATTGCGGGGCGTGACGACCTGCGGACCGAGTCCGGTGCTGAGATCCCCGTTCGCCGCACCTGGGTCAACCCCGACTACGACCCCGAAACCAACTCCGGTGATGTGGCGGTCATCACGCTGAAGGCGCCGCTGCCCGAGAGGTACGTGATCCCGATGGCGGGGGCGGGGGACTCTGCGTACGCGGCCGGGACCGACGCCGCGGTCTACGGCTGGGGCGACACCACGGGGGCCGGTGACTACCAGAACACGCTGCGGGCAGCGGACGTGCAGGTCCTCGGTGACTCCGCGTGCGAGGCGGCCTATCCGGGCAACTCCGAAGGAAGGTTCCTAGCTCGCACGATGCTGTGCGCGGGGAAGCCGCAGGGCGGGCGGGATGCCTGCCAGGGAGACAGCGGCGGCCCTCTCGTGGCACACGGGCGTCTGATCGGGCTCGTGTCTTGGGGGAGCGGCTGTGGGCGCCCTGGGACCCCTGGCGTCTACGCCCGGGTGTCGGAGGCCATGCGTGTCATGCCGAAGCCTGTCTGACGCCCTCAGGGCGCCTCATGGGCATATGTCGTGCTGATGCGAGGACGGGCGGCCCCCCTGTGGTGCAGGGATGGCCGCCCGATCACCGGCCCGGGCCGGAGCTGGCTCGTCGTTGTGCGAGGCGTCAGCGTTCCTCGGTTTCGGCGCTTACCGGAGCGTCGGTCAGGCGCTCCGTCTCGTCCTGTATCTCAGCGGCGATCTTCTTGAGTTCCGGCTCGAACTTGCGACCATGGTGGGCGCAGAAGAGCAGTTCACCACCGCTGAGGAGCACGACGCGCAGATATGCCTGGGCGCCGCAACGGTCACAGCGGTCAGCGGCCGTCAGTGGGCTCGCGGGGGTCAGAACAGTAGTCACGTCGCCTCTTCTCTAGCTCGACGAGCTGTCGTACCAGGGTCAACATCCAACCAGGCCGAAAACGTTCCCGCTCGTGGCTTTTCCTCGAAAAATCTTTCCGAGGGGCTGTCTGCTGCCGGTTGGCGGCGAATGTGCCGTATTACGTGTCTTACGTGTCTTACGGGTTCGCGCGTTCCGTCAGGGTCGGTCCTCGCCGACTGGCTTGTCGGTTGTTCATGAGGACGTGCCCGGAGCCTAAATGGTTCATGCGCCGAAGGGAACGTGATGTGTGCTTCACCCCATCGAGGGATCGAACACGCATACGATGCTGGACTAGTCTGGGCGGAGGCGAGGGTTGCGTTACAACGGCTCTACCAGGCCTCGGTACCCTCTGAGCGGCGACCGAAGCCGACCCCTTACCCAAAAGGGTTCCAACTGAAATTCAGCGAGGAGCGAACTGCGTGACCGCCGAAACGTCCGTGCCGTCCACAGCGCTGCTGACCGGAGCAGGCGGCATCGTGGACAAGGACAGTTCCAACTACACCGCGCGGCACCTGCTCGTCCTTGAGGGGCTCGAGGCCGTACGCAAGCGCCCTGGCATGTACATCGGGTCGACGGACAGTCGTGGCCTGATGCACTGCCTCTGGGAAATCATCGACAACTCCGTCGATGAGGCCCTCGGCGGCTATTGCGACTACATCGAGGTCATCCTCCACGACGACGCCTCCGTAGAGGTGCGGGACAACGGCCGCGGTATCCCCGTGGACGTCGAGCCCAAGACCGGACTCTCCGGAGTCGAGGTCGTCATGACCAAGCTGCACGCGGGCGGCAAGTTCGGCGGGGGCTCCTACGCGGCCTCCGGCGGCCTGCACGGCGTGGGTGCCTCCGTGGTGAACGCGCTCTCCGCGCGGCTCGACGTCGAGGTCGACCGTGGCGGGAACACGCACGCCATCAGCTTCCGCCGCGGCGTCCCCGGCGCCTTCGCCAAGTCGGGGCCCGACGCGACGTTCGACTCCTCCGCGCGGCTCAGCAAGGTCAAGCGGGTCCCGAAGAACCGCACCGGCACGCGCGTGCGCTACTGGGCCGACCGCCAGATCTTCCTCAAGGACGCCAAGCTGTCCCTGGAGAACCTGCACCAGCGCGCCCGCCAGACCGCGTTCCTCGTGCCGGGCCTGACCATCGTCGTTCGCGACGAGTACGGGCTCGGTGACGGCGGCAGCAAGGGCGAGGAATCCTTCCGCTTCGACGGCGGCATCAGCGAGTTCTGCGAGTACCTCGCCGCCGACAAGCCGGTCTGCGACGTCGTCCGCTTCTCAGGGCAGGGCACCTTCAAGGAGACCGTCCCCGTCCTCGACGACCACGGTCAGATGACGCCGACCGAGGTCACCCGCGAGCTCGGCGTGGACGTCGCCCTGCGCTGGGGCACCGGTTACGACACGACACTGAGGTCGTTCGTCAACATCATCGCCACCCCCAAGGGCGGCACCCACGTGAGCGGCTTCGAGCGCTCGCTCACCAAGACGATGAACGAGGTGCTGCGCGCCCAGAAGCTGCTGCGTGTCGCCGAGGACGACGTCGTCAAGGACGACGCTCTCGAGGGCCTGACGGCCGTCGTCACGGTGCGTCTCGCCGAGCCGCAGTTCGAGGGCCAGACCAAGGAGGTGCTCGGAACCTCGGCGGCCAACAGGATCGTCGCGAACGTCGTTGCCAAGGAGCTCAAGGCGTTCCTGACCTCCACCAAGCGCGACGCGAAGGCCCAGGCCCGCGCCGTCATGGAGAAGGCCGTAGCTGCGGCCCGTACGCGGATCGCGGCCCGCCAGCACAAGGACGCGCAGCGCAGGAAGACGGCCCTCGAGTCGTCGTCGCTGCCGGCCAAGCTCGCCGACTGCCGCAGCGACGACGTGGAGCGCAGCGAGCTCTTCATCGTCGAGGGGGACTCCGCGCTCGGCACCGCCAAGCTGGCCCGGAACTCCGAGTTCCAGGCGCTTCTGCCGATCCGCGGCAAGATCCTCAACGTTCAGAAGTCCTCTGTGTCGGACATGCTGAAGAACGCCGAGTGCGGCGCGATCATCCAGGTCATAGGAGCCGGGTCCGGGCGGACCTTCGACATCGACGCCGCGCGCTACGGGAAGATCATCCTGCTCGTCGACGCCGACGTCGACGGCGCACACATCCGCACCCTGCTCCTGACCCTCTTCCAGCGTTACATGCGGCCGATGATCGAGGCGGGCCGCGTGTTCGCCGCGGTGCCGCCGCTGCACCGCATCGAACTCGTCCAGCCGAAGAAGGGCCAGGACAAGTACGTCTACACGTACTCGGACCGCGAGCTGCGCGAGACGCTCCTGGAGTACCAGCGCAAGGGCGTGCGCTACAAGGACTCGATCCAGCGTTACAAGGGTCTCGGAGAGATGGACGCCGACCAGCTGGCCGAGACCACGATGGATCCGCGTCACCGCACGCTGCGCCGGATCAACATCGGCGAGCTGGACGCTGCGGAGCAGGTCTTCGATCTGCTCATGGGTACGGACGTGGCGCCGCGCAAGGAGTTCATCAGCAGCTCGGCCGCGACGCTCGACCGCTCCCGCATCGACGCCTAGGACCGACCCGGACGCCGGCTCCACCCGTGGGTGGAGCCGGCTGATCCACCCACGATCCACCCCAGCTCCGATCCCGTGAGCCGGCCTTTTCCGTAACTTCGAAGACGTTGCTCGACGACGCCGCTCGGCGTCGTCCGGCGAAGTTCTCGAAACCCTCGAAATCCTCGAAGTCACGGAAAGTCGGAGGCCGCCATGTCCGGGCTCACCAATGTGCTGGTGATCATCGCCGTCGTCGTGCTGGTGGTCGTCCGTCAGTTCAAGGCACAGCAGATCACCATGGACAAGCGCTGGTGGGTCGTGCCCGCCGTGCTCGTCTTCATGGCCCTGCGCAAGCCGGACCTCCTCGACCCCCACCACCAGGCACTCTCGGCCTCGCTCATGGGCCTTGAGCTGCTCGTCGGTCTCGCCATCGGCGCCGGCTGGGCCTGGACCACCCGTCTGTGGACCGTGCAGGACGGCACCGTATGGAGCAAGAGCACCAAGGCCAGCGGCGCCGTCTGGATCATGGGTGTGGCCGTACGGGCCGGTCTCTACGCCGCCGGCGCGGCCTTCGGCATCAAGCAGGGCAGCGCTGCCCTCATGCTCGCCCTGGCCGCCACACTGCTCGTCCGCTCCGGAGTCCTCATCTGGCGTGCGCAGTCCCTGCAGACTGCGTCCCAGGGGGCCGGGGCGTACGGTGACGGCGTGCCCGCGCCGTCGTGGAAGGACCGTGTGTGACGCCCGGAGCCTGGACCAGCTGGCCCTCGCGGGAGGCGCTTTCCCGCGAAGGGCTCACACGCCCACGGCGGGTCCTGGCCCGCGTCGTGCGAGCGGTCGCGCTCACGGCTCTTGTGTGGACCGCCGCAGCGGAGCGTGGAGTGCACGGATGGACCGTCGCCCTGGCGCCGGTCGCGCTCATCGCCTGCGGCGCCGCTGCCTGGGGGTTCTTCCGGACCACGCTGGAACACCTGCTGTGGCCCTCCGTGGGACTGCTCGCCCTCCTGATGGGCGCGGCATTCGCCACGGAGCAGGCCGGGTTCAGAGGGCCGGCGCTCGTCCTCTGGTGCGGCTGTGCCGTCACCGCCCTTGAGCGGCTGCCCCTGGTCGCGGCCATTCCTCTCACGGCCGGTGCGCTCACCGGGTTCGCGGTCCTGAACAACGACGCATGGTTCACCACGGCGGTCACCACCATCGGGCTCTGCCTTGCGGGATACGTCCTGCGCCTCGACGCGGAGGCGAGAGGAAGCGCCCAGCGGCTGCTCCGCCAGGAGCGGGCAGCGAGGGCCGCGGAGGCGGAATCCGCCGCACTGGCCGAGCGTGCCCGGATCGCGCGGGAGATCCACGACGTGCTGGCGCACAGCCTCTCCGCCCAGCTCGTCCACCTCGAAGCGGCCCGCCTGCTCATCGAGCGGGGCGCGGATCTCGACCAGATCCACGAACGGGTCGTCGCCGCCCGGGGCATGGCACGTGACGGGCTCACCGAGACGCGCCAGGCGCTCTCGGCGCTGCGCGGTGAGCTGACGCCGCTGGAGGACTTCCTGCGCGAGCTCGTCGCCACGGACGGTGCGACGGTCTCGGTGGAAGGCGTGCGGCGCCCGCTGTCCGTAGAGGCGTCACAGACCGTACGCAGAGTCGCCCAGGAGGCCCTGACGAACGTACGCAAACACGCGCCCGGCGCGAAGGCCCAGGTGAGACTGGAGTACGGCGCCGCCGAAGTGACCCTTGAGGTAAGGGATTCGGGCTCGGCCGCGCCGGCGGGAGAGCTCACTGTCAGTGGCTCCGGCTACGGTCTGTTGGGGATGAGGGAGCGTGCGGAGCTGCTCGGCGGCACGCTCGTGGCAGGGCCGTGCGAGGAGGGTTTCGCAGTGAAGCTGAAGGTACCCGCATGAGTGGGACGGACCGGGGGGCGAACGGGAGCGATCGCGCAGCGGACTCGGGAGGTTCGCGGACAGGTGCGGCGGACGCGCCGACCGGCGCGGCGGACTCGGCTGGATCGCAGACGGGTGGGGCGGCGCGCAGGGATGCCAGAGTCGTGGTCGCCGATGACCAGACGGTCGTGCGCGAGGGCATCGTGATGCTGCTCGGGCTGCTGCCGGGCATCGAGGTCGTCGGAGCGGCCGGTGACGGGGACGAGGCCGTCGCACTGGTCGCCCAACTCGCCCCGGACGTCGTCCTCATGGACCTCCGCATGCCGCGCTGTGACGGGGCGGAGGCGACGCGGCGTATCCGCTCGGAGTACCCCGGGACCCAGGTCGTCATCCTGACCACCTACGCGGACGACGAGTCGCTGTTCCCCGCGCTCAAGGCCGGAGCCCGGGGCTATCTCACGAAGGACGCGGGCGGCGACGAGATCGTGCGCGCCGTCGAGGACGTGCTCTCCGGCGATGCGGGCCTTTCCCCGAAGATCCAGCGCCGTCTCCTGGAGCGCCTCTCGGAGCCCGCACCGGCCCCCGCGCCGGTGGATCCGCCCGACGGGATCACCGCGCGAGAGGCCGAAGTTCTGGGGCTCATCGCCGAGGGTCTCACCAATCAGGAGATCGCCCGCGCCCTCCATGTCTCCACCGCGACGGTGAAGACACACATCAACAATCTCTTCGCCAAGACCGGCCTCAAGGACCGGGCGCAAGCGGTGCGGTACGCCTATCGGCACGGCCTTGTTCAGCCACCGGGGTCGGCCATCACCTAATGGGGTGAAGGGGGATGTGAGAAGAGTCCGGGATCTTCCCGTTCTGTCCATCCTTGGGCTCGCGGCCTAAGTGGCCCGCGGACAAGGAGAGTTCGGTGGAGAAGCACGACGGGCGCGAGGTGGCGCAGACCCGGGCCGGTGATCGCGGTGTTCTCGGCGATCCCTGGTACGACGCGCTGGCCTCCGGGTGGGGCGAGCTGGACGGCACGGGGGCCCCGGCCCCGGCCGTACCTCCCCAGGCCGCGCCCCCGGAGCGGAGCGCGGCCGCGATCTATCTGGAGGTGCAGCACAGCGCCGCCTTCCAGGAAGTACGCAGCCGCTACCGGAGGTTCGTCATTCCGGCCGCCGCGGCCTTCTTCGCCTGGTATCTCGCGTACATCCTGGCGGCGACGACGGCCCCCGGTCTGATGGGCAGGCCCGTCGTGGGCGCGGTGAACGTGGCGATGCTGGCAGGGCTCGGGCAGTTCCTGAGCACCTTCCTGCTGACGTGGCTCTACTCGCGGCACGCGCGGCTGCGAAGGGACCGCGCGGCGCTCGAACTGCGCTGGGACACCCAGGAGATGACCCGAATGATCGAGGGTGGCCAGCGGTGACCGGAGACCATCAGACGCTGGCGCTGCTGCTGTTCAGCGTGTTCGTCGCCGTCACGCTGGCGATCACCACCTGGGTGAGCCGCAACAGGCACGGCTCGGCGGAGGAGTTCTACGCGGGCGGCCGGCTCTTCTCGCCCATGGAGAACGGTTTCGCCATCGCGGGCGACTACATGTCGGCGGCCTCCTTCCTCGGTATCTCGGGCCTGATCGCGCTCTTCGGCTACGACGGCCTGCTCTACTCGGTAGGGTTCCTCGTCGCCTGGCTCGTCGTGCTGCTGCTGGTCGCCGAACTCGTGCGCAACTGCGGGCGGTTCACGCTCGCCGACGTCATCGCCGCCAGGATGCGCGAGCGTCCCGTGCGGATCGCGGCGGGAACTTCCTCGGTGACGGTGTCCGTTCTCTATCTGGTGGCGCAGATGGTGGGTGCGGGCAGCCTGGTCGAGCTGCTGCTCGGCAGCACCGGCGGAGCCGTACAGGCATGGACCGTCGTCGGCGTCGGCGGGCTCATGGTCATCTATGTGTCGCTGGGAGGGATGCGGGCCACCACCTGGATCCAGATCGTCAAGGCGGTCCTGCTCATGGGCGGGGCGATCACCCTGACCGTGCTCGTCCTGGTGCGTTTCCACGGGGACTTCGACCAGCTGCTGCGTACGGCGGCGCAGCGCAGCGGGCACGGAGCCGCGTTCCTCGCGCCCGGACTGAAGTACGGCGGCGACTGGACCGCGCGGCTCGACTTCATCAGCCTGGGGCTTGCGCTCGTGCTCGGCACCGCCGGGCTCCCGCACATCCTGTCGCGCTTCTACACCGTTCCGACGGCACGGGCCGCGCGCCGCTCGGTCATCTGGTCCATCGGACTCATCGGCAGCTTCTACCTGATGACCATCGTGCTCGGCTTCGGTGCGGCGGCGATCGTGGGCTCCGACGCCGTGCGCGGTTCGAACGCGGCGGGGAACACGGCAGTTCCGCTGCTCGCGCTCGACCTGGGCGGCGGTCCGGACTCCACAGGTGGAACGGTTCTTTTCGCGGTGGTCGCGGCCGTCGCCTTCGCCACGATCCTCGCCGTCGTCGCCGGGATCACGCTCGCCTCCTCGGCGTCCGTGGCCCACGACCTGTACGCGTCCTTGCGCCGCCCGCATGCCAAGCCGCGCAGCGAGGTCGCCGTGGCCCGTGTCGCCGCCGCCGGAATCGGCGTGGTCGCGATCGCTCTGGGTCTGCTCGCCCGTGATCTCAATGTGGCGTTCCTCGTGGGCCTCGCCTTCGCCGTGGCGGCCTCCGCGAACCTGCCCGTGCTGCTCTACTCCCTGTTCTGGCGGAACTTCACCACGCGCGGCGCCGTGTGGGCCGTCTACGGGGGGCTCGTGCCCGCCCTCATCCTGGTGGTCCTGTCACCGGTCGTGTCCGGCAGCGAGACCTCGCTGTTCCCCGGCGTGGACTTCCAGTTCTTCCCGCTGGAGAACCCCGGCCTCGTCTCCATCCCTCTCGGATTCCTGGCGGGCTGGCTCGGCACGGTCACCTCGCCCGAGCCACCGGACGAGGCCAAGCACGCGGAGACGGAGGTGCGGGCGCTGACCGGGGCGGGAGCCGTCTGAGGCCCGCGCCCCACATAGGTGGCCCGAGCCCTCGCGCGGCCGGCCCAGAGTGCTCAGGTCACCTCGGTCACCTCGGTACCCTGGTCAGCTCAGGGCGCCACCCACACGTAACGGTGCTCCGGGCGCCCGGTGTCCCCGTACTTGAGCGAGAGGTGGAGCCGGCCCGACTGTTCCATGTGCCGCAGATACCGCTGCGCCGTGGAGCGGCTCAGGCCCGTCTCCGCCGCCACCTCGTGGGCGGACAGCGGATGGTCTGCGCGGTGCAGCACGCCGCAGATCAGATCCGTGGTCGGCTCCGACTGCCCGCTCGGCAGGCCGGGCGACGCGGGCATGGGCAGCGCCCGTAGCGCACCGAAGATCCGGTCGACCTGCTCCTGGCCCGTTGCGCCGCGGCCGCTGACCCGGTCCACGGTGCGGCGCAGCGCCGCGTACGAGTCGAGTCGCGAGCGCAGCGCGGCGAACGTGAACGGTTTGACCAGGTAGTGCAGTGCGCCCTGGCGCATCGCCGCCTGCACCGTCAGAACGTCGCTCGCCGCCGTGATCATGATGACATCGGTGTTGTGGCCGTTCTCCCGCATCCGGTGGGCGAGTTCGAGGCCCGTCATGTCGGGCAGGTAGTGGTCGAGCAGCACGAGGTCGATGTGCTGGCGCTCCACGAAGGCCAGCGCCTGCGCGGCGTTGTGGGCACGGGCCACCACCCGGAAACCGGGAACCTTTCCCACGTACTTCGCGTTGATCTCGGCGACACGGAAGTCGTCGTCCACGACCAGGACGTCAATCATCGGGCCTCTCTCCCTCAAGCCCAGGCGAGCTGTTAAGCCCGTGTTTCGGCTCAGCTGTTGTAGCGCGAGCAAAACGAGCACAACAGCCTCTTGCAAGCAGAAGTACACCTTGCGCCCAGAAGACTGATGCGGTGTCCCAGGTCACATCTACCTTCCGGCCATGAGCACAGACACCGGCCCCGCCATCGAACTGCGGGGCGCGAGCAAAATCTTCAGGACGCCTTCGGGCGGCCTGCACACCGCGGTCAGGGAGCTCGATCTGACCGTCGCGCGCGGCGAGTTCGTGGCCGTCGTCGGCCCCACCGGCTGCGGGAAGTCGACCACCCTGACCCTCGTCAGCGGCCTGGAGGAACCGACCGAGGGCGAGGTCCTGGTGGCAGGCCAACCCGTCGAGGGTGTCGGCGACAAGGTCGGATTCGTGTTCCAGCAGGACGCGACGTTCCCCTGGCGAACGGTGCTGTCCAACGTCATGGCGGGCCCGCGCTTCCGCGGCGTACCGAAGGCCGAGGCGAAGGCCAAGGCCCGCGAATGGCTGGCCCGCGTCGGCCTCGCGTCCTTCGAGGACCGCTACCCGCACCAGCTCTCCGGAGGCCAGCGCAAGCGCGTCGCGCTCGCCGCCACGTTCGTCAACGACCCCGAGATCCTGCTCATGGACGAGCCGTTCTCGGCGCTCGACGTGCAGACCAGGGCCCTGATGTCGGACGAGCTCCTGGAGCTGTGGGAGGGCACGGGCGCCTCGGTCGTCTTCGTCACCCACGACCTGGAGGAGTCGATCGCGCTGGCCGACAAGGTCGTCGTCATGACCGCGGGCCCGGCCACCGTGAAGCAGGTCTTCGACATCGACCTGCCGCGCCCCCGCAAGGTTGAATCGGTTCGCCTGCTGCCCGAGTTCATCGACATCTACCGCGAGATCTGGGAATCCCTCGGCGAAGAGGTCCGCATCACGCGCGAGAGAGGTGCCGCCGATGTCGCCTGACACCGTCACCGCCGCGCCCGTCACCGACACCACCAAGCCGGGACGCGCCGTCACCAAGGCCCGGGCCGCCCGTCGGCGCAAGGTGCTGGTCGGCAGCGCCCGAGTCCTGCTCCTCGTCGCCGTCCTCGGACTCTGGGAGGTGCTCGCTCGCGCCGCGATCATCGACCCGTTCAACTTCTCGATGCCGTCGAAGATCTGGGACCAGATCTGGACGTGGACCACCCACGGCACGGCGCTCGGCTCGCTGGGCGAACAGGTCTGGTACACGCTCTACGAAGCGCTCGTCGGCTGGATCATCGGCGTGATCGCCGGTGTCGTGTTCGGTATCGCGCTCGGGCGCATCACCTTCCTCGCCGACGTCCTCGGCCCGTACATCAAGGTCCTCAACTCCATCCCGAGGATCGTGCTCGCCCCGATCTTCGTCATCTGGTTCGGCCTCGGCCCGGCCTCCAAGGTCGCCTCCGCCGTCGTCCTGGTGTTCTTCCCGGTGTTCTTCAACGCCTTCCAGGGAGCCCGCGAGGTCGACCGGAACCTGGTCGCCAACGCGCGCATCCTCGGCGCCAGCGATCGCCGAGTGACGCTTCAGGTCGTCATCCCGTCCGCCACGTCATGGATCTTCACCAGCCTCCATGTGAGCTTCGGCTTCGCGCTGATCGGCGCCATCGTCGGCGAGTACATCGGCGCGACCAAGGGCGTCGGCCTGCTCGTCGCACAGTCGCAGGGCACGTTCAACGCGGCGGGTGTGTACGCGGCGATGGTCATCCTCGCCGTCGTGGCCCTGCTGGCCGAGGGGCTGCTCACCTTCGCCGAGCGCCGCATCTTCCGCTGGAAGCCCAAGGACTCGGACAGCTGACGGCTGCCCTTCGGCACGCGTCACCAGCGCTTCCCCGCACCACTCTCCCCACCCGCTTCAGTCTCTTCACAAGGACGTGAACCACTATGCGCAAGACCGCGCGGCTCTGTGCCCTCGCAGCGACCGGCCTGCTCGCCGTCTCCTCCCTCACGGCGTGCGCCAACGACGCCGCCAGTACGAGTACCGGCTCCGGCAAGAAGGCGGACGGCAAGGGCGAGCACGTCAAGATCATGGTCGGTGGCCTGGACAAGGTCATCTACATGCCGGCGATGCTCACGGACCGGCTCGGCTACTTCAAGGATGAGGGTTTGAATGTCCAACTCCTGAGCGAGCCCGCAGGTGTCCAGGCCGAGACAGCGCTCGTCTCCGGCCAGGTCCAGGGGGCCGTCGGCTTCTACGACCACACGCTCGACCTGCAGGTCAAGGGCAAGGCCGTGGAGTCCGTGGTGCAGTTCTCGCGGGCCCCCGGAGAGGTAGAGATCGTCTCCAACAAGGCGTCCAAGGACATCTCCTCGCCCAAGGACTTCAAGGGCAAGAAGCTCGGCATCACGGGCCTCGGCTCCTCGACGGACTTCCTCACGAAGTACCTTGCGGTCAAGAACGGCGTCCAGGCGAGCCAGTTCTCGCCGGTGGCCGTCGGCGCGGGCCCGACGTTCGTCTCCGCGCTCCAGAAGGGCGCCATCGACGGCGGCATGACGACGGACCCCACCGTCGCCACGATCCTGGACAAGAAGCTCGGCAAGGTCCTCGTCGACATGCGGACCCCGGAGGGCTCCCAGGAGGCGCTCGGCGGCCCGTACCCGTCGTCGAGCCTCTACATGCAGACGGACTGGGTCAACAGCCACAAGCCGACGGTCCAGAAGCTCGCCAACGCCTTCGTGAAGACGCTCAAGTGGATGTCCACGCACAGCGCCGACGAGATCGCGGCCAAGATGCCGGCCGACTACTCCCAGGGCGACAAGAAGCTGTACGCCGAGGCGATCAAGGCCACACTGCCGATGTTCACGACGGACGGCGTGATGCCCAAGAACGGCCCCGAGACTGTTGAGAGTGTGCTCAAGGCGTTCAACCCGAACATCAAGAACGCCAAGGTCGACCTGAGCAAGACGTACACCACCGAGTTCGTGGACAAGGCCGCCGGCTGACCACGTCAACTCCTCGTACGTCGCTCAGGTGCGGGTCGCCCAGACATAACGATGTTCCGGGCGGCCCGCGTCGCCGTACTTGAGGGTCAGGCCGGCCCGGCCGGTGCGCTCCAGGAGCTTCAGATAGCGCTGGGCGGTCTGCCGGCTCAACCCCGTACGGTCCCCGACCTCCTGTGCCGAGAGCGGGCCCTCCGCGTCCACCAGAACCCTGCGTACGAGCTCCGCCGTGCTGAGGGAGTGTCCCTTCGGGAGGTCCGGCTCCGTGTCTGCGGAGAGGGCGCCGAAGATCCGGTCGACCTGGGCCTGCTCGGCCTCGCCGCCGCCGTCCAGCGTGCGGCGCAGCCCCGCGTACGCCTCCAGCTTGGCGCGCAGCCCCGCGAACGCGAACGGCTTGACCAGGTACTGCAGCGCCCCGAGCCGCATGGCGGCCTGCACCGTGGAGACGTCACGCGCCGCCGTCACCATGATCACGTCGGTCTGGTGGCCGCGGCGCCGGATCTCCTGAACGGTCGCCAGACCCGTCTCGTCCGGCAGGTAGTGGTCCATGAGGATCAGGTCGATCTGCGGCCGGGCCTCCACCTCACGCAGGGCCTCGGCCGAGCTGTGCGCCTCGGCCACCACGCGGAAGCCCGCCACCTTCTGCACGTAGGCCGCGTTCACGCGCGCGACGCGGATGTCGTCGTCCACGACCAGCACTTCGATCATCGCGGGTCCTCCTTCGTGGGGGCGGCCATGGCATCGGCGGCGGTGTCGGCCGTGGTGGTCATGGGTGTCTCGGTGGTGGCCTCCTGTGCGAGGCCCGGATCCGTCAGCGCCTCGGGCAGGAAGACGGTGAACTCTGCGCCTCCGCCGTCAGGTTCCCCGACGTGGACGCTGCCGCCCTGCCGTTCCGCGAGCCGGCGCACGAGGGGCAGGCCGATACCGCGCTTCCCGTGGGAAGGCAGCTTCTTGGTGGACCACCCTTCCGTGAAGATCAACTCCCGTCGGGCGGCGGGGATGCCGGGCCCCGTGTCGCGCACCCGCAACGCCACCGTGCGGTCGTCGGCCGCCCGTACATCGACCTCCACGCGCGCGTGGGGGGTGCCCGCGACCGCGTCCACCGCGTTGTCGACCAGATTCCCGACGATCGTGACGAGCCCTCGCGGGTCGATCAACCGGTCGGGGAGGAGCGTCCTGTCGGAGATCCACAGGGCGACTCCGCGCTCCGCCGCCACCGTCGCCTTGCCGACGAGGAGAGCCGCGAGCAGCGGATCATGCACCTTCTCGGTCACCTGTTCCGCGGTCGCCCTGTGGTCGCCCACCACCTCGCCGACGAACTCGACGGCGTCGTCGAACATCTCCAGCTCGAGCAGGCCGAGCAGCGTGTGCATGCGGTTGGCGTGCTCGTGGTCCTGGGCGCGCAGGGCATCGATCAGGCCGCGCGTCGAGTCGAGCTCGCGCCCCAGCTGCTCCAGTTCGGTGCGGTCCCGGAGGGTGGCGACGGCGCCGCCGTCGTCCGTGGGCATGCGGTTGGCGATCAGCACGCGCTGGCCGCGGACCGTCACCAGATCCGTGCCCGTGGCCCGGCCCGCCAGCACATCGGTCGTACGACCCGGACCCAGCGCGTCGTCGAGCGACTGCCCGATCACCTCGTCGCCGATGCCCAGGAGCCGGTGCGCCTCGTCGTTCAGCAGCCGGATCCGGCCGCTCCGGTCCAGCGCGACGACGCCTTCCCGAATACCGTGCAACATGGCCTCGCGCTCCGAGAGCAGCCCCGAAATATCGGAGAACGCCAGGTCACGGGTCTGCCGCTGGACCCGGCGTGAGATCAGGTAGGCGGCCAGCGCTCCGACGGCGAGGGCGCCGCCCGCGTAGGCGAACAGGCCCGGAATGGCGTGGATGAGCCGCGCCCTGACGCTGTCGTACTCGATGCCCACGGAGACGGCCCCGACGATGTCGCCCTGTGCGTCGCGCAGGGGCACCTTCCCGCGCGCGGAGCGGCCCAGGGTGCCGCTGTCGATCCCCATGACGTCGTGGCCCGCGAGCGCCTCGCTGGGGTCCGTTGAGACGATCCTGCCGACCTCGCCCGGATCGGTGTGGGACCAGCGGACGCCTCCCTTGTTCATGATCACTACGTACTCGGCGCCACTGGCCCGGCGGATCCGCTCGGCCTCCCGCTGGACGGGGCCGTCGACCGTGGGACGTGAATGCCGCAGGTCCTCGGCGATGCTCGGCTGGGCCGCGGTGGTCTGCGCGATCGCCAGCGCTCGGCGCATCGCCTGGTCGTCGAGCTGGTCGCTGAGCGGCGCGAGGAAGAGCCCCGTCGCGAGCACGGCCACCCCGGCGGCGATCGCCACCTGCATCAGCAGCACCTGCGCGAAGACGCGCCGCGGCAGGCCGAAGCGCAGCCGGCGTGTGGGGGGAGTGGGGCTCATACGAAGAACGGTAAGGGGGCGAGCGGGGTACTCCGTAGCGATGTGGCGGGTATCTCGCGAGCTGGGATGCACCTCGTAAGGGGTGGTGGGGTGCCGTGTGTACGCCGGTGTGGGGCGTGAGCCCGTCGGCTCAGCCGCTCGCGCCGAGGGGGCCTGTGACGGCGGGCGCGATCTCGTCCACCGCGAGTACGTCCATGCGCGCCGGAGTACCCAGTGCGGCACCGCAGCTCTCGGGGCGGGGCGGCAGCGAAGTGCTCTGCGCGACCGTGACGTGCCAGCGGCGGCCGTCCGTGTGGGTGACGGTGACCTCCCAGAGGGTCCCATGCCCCGGTGCCGTGGCCTCCGTGCCGACGACGCTCAGCACTCCGGCGTCATCGATGCCGGCCGACGTGCGCACGGCGAGCTCGGCGGCCTGGCCGGGCCGCTCCCACGCGGAGTTCCCGCGGCATCCGTCGGTGGCGATCCGGCCGGCCCGTACCGCGTCGAGGGTGTCCTTGACGTGGGCGGCGTCTGCGCGGCCGTACGCATAGCCGTAGGGCAGTACGAGCAGCGTGGGGGAGAAGCGGTGGCCGCCGAGGTGGGTGACCTCCCAGATGCCGTCCTGTTCGGACGCGGCGAGATCGGCGGCGAGCGGTCGGCCCAGGAGGGCGCAGCAGCGGTCGCGCTTGCCGTTGGTGCAGACGAGCGCGAGCGGTGCGCCCTTGTGCGGCGTACCGAAGCCGCGGTGATCACCCGCTCCGAGGGCGGCGAAGTCGAGTGCGAGCAGGTCCTGTGGGGACTCGGTCGTGGTGCCGCGCAGCCATGTGTTTCCCGGAATGGTGTGGGCCACATACACATGGCGCCGGGTGGTGGCGTGGAAGTCCGCGTGCCGGCCCGGGCGCCTGATGAGGGCGACGCGCACGCCGGTCCCCTCCGCGGCCGCCTCCAGGGCCCTGCCGAGCTCCGGGTCCAGATGGCTGGACGTCAGCGCCTTCACGCCCCAGGGGCCCGGCTGCTCGATCAGCAGCCAGGTACTCGCGGTGGCGGCGGTCCCCGCGAGAGGCTCGGTCAGATCCTGCGAGGCGGTCGCACACGTACTCACGTAGGGGAGCCTAACCTCACTCGGCCGGCAGTGGGGCGTCGGGCGCGGGCAGCGGCTGAGGCGGGCGCAGTCCCACGTACTGTCCGCTCGGCCGCATCCGCAGCGGGCGCTCGCCGTACTCCTCCAGGGCGTGTGCGATCCAGCCCGCCGTCCGGGCCACCGCGAAGACGGTCTCGCCGGCCTCGGCGGGCATGCCGCACGAGACGGTGAAGACCGCGAGGGCGAGGTCCACATTCGCGTGCAGGTCGGTGTGGCGGGCGCTCGTCGCCACGACGTCGTGGGCCGCGGCGAGCGCCGGGTGGACCTGCGGGATCTCTTCCAGGAGGGCGAACAGGGCCTGGGCACGTGGGTCCTCGCCCTTGTACAGGCGGTGGCCGAGGCCCGGGACGCGGCGCCCGGAACGGAGTTCGTCCGCCACCACAGGGGCCGCGCTGCCGCGGTCGAGGACTTCGAGGAGCATGCGGTGCGCGAGACCGCTGGCGGCGCCGTGGAGAGGTCCCTCCAGGACGCCGAGGCCGGCGGACACCGCCGCGTACGCGTGTGCGCGCGCCGACGCGGCGACCCGGACGGCGAGTGTCGACGCGGCGAGGTCGTGGTCGACGAGGAGCCCAAGTGCCGTGTCCAGGACGTGCAGCGACGGATCGTCGGGTTCGCGTCCGGAGAGGCGGCCCCACAGGCGCTGGGCGAGCGGTCCGCCGTCGCGATGTGTGTGCCGTACGGGTGGCAGGGCGGCCACCAGTGTCGGGATGAGGGTGCGGGCCGTGCCGAGTACGGCCTCTTCGGAGAGGTCGAAGCGCAGCGGGTCGGCGACGGCGGCGGCGACCGCGGCGACCCGCAGACGGTCGACAGGGCCGCTGTGTTCCGGCAGGGCCCCCACAGCGTGCCGGGCCGCGGCGAGGGACTGTCCGGGGCCGGTGAACCGGACCCCCGGCCGCAGCGTCCCGGTCCACAGCCACTCGGCGACCTCTTCGTAGGAGTGACGCGCGGCGAGCTCGGCGGCGTCGACCCCGCGGAAGTAGTAGCGGTCCTTGTCGATCAATGTGATGCGGGTGCGTACGGAGAACTCGCCCGGGGCCGAAGCGGCGGCGGGCTCCCGCTTGTTGCGCTGCGCCAGCGCCTCCACCTCGGCCGCGTCGAACGTGCTGCCGCGCGAGCCCGGCGCCGCCCGGCGGCTGCTGAGCTGACCGCGGCTCACGTACGCGTACACGGTCTCGGGCTTCACACCCAGAAGTTCGGCCGTCTCCTTGGTGCTGAGCCGCCGGGCTTCCCGCGCGGGTGCGGGTTCGTGATCCGTCATGCGCGCCACCGTATATCCGCATCGCTTGTGTTGATTCAATCAATATTGACAGACATTGAGTCAAGCGTGGACAGTCGAATCAAGTCCAGGGAGGAAACATGCCGATCAACGGGACCACGGTCACCCCTGTCGACGTACCGCGGGGACTCGCGGGCGTCGTCGTCACCGACACCGAATTGGGTGACGTCAGAGGGCGTGAGGGCTTCTACCATTACCGCCAGTACTCGGCCGTCGAGCTCGCGCAGACCCGCGGCTTCGAGGACGTATGGCACCTGATGATCCACGGCGAGCTGCCTGACGCCGCGCAGTCCGAGGCCTTCGCCGCACGTACGGCCGCCCTGCGCCGACTGCCCGACGACGTGCGGGCCGCGCTGCCCGTGATCGCCCGCGCCGGAGCGCTCTCCGGCCCGCTCGCCGGGCTGCGCAGCGCCCTGTCGCTCTTCGGCGCCTCACAGGGCTTCCGCCCGGTGTACGACATCGATGACGAGCGGCGGCGGGACGACACCCTGGCCGCCGCGGCGGTCGTGCCGACGCTGCTCACGGCGCTGCACCGGCTCGGTGACGGCCTCGAACCGGTCGAACCGCGCGACGACCTGTCGTACGCCGCGAACTACCTCTACATGCTGACGGGTTCGGAGCCGGAGCCCGCTCACGCCCGTGCCATCGAGCAGTACCTGATCTCAACCATTGATCACGGGTTCAATGCGTCAACGTTCACGGCGAGGGTCATCACGTCGACCGGTGCCGATGTCGCGGCCTGTCTGGTCGGCGCCGTGGGGGCGCTCTCCGGGCCACTGCACGGCGGCGCCCCGAGCCGCGCGCTCGACACCCTCGACGCGATCGGCACGCCGGACCGGATCGACGGGTGGATCCGCGAGCGGGTCCTCGCGGGCGACCGGATCATGGGCTTCGGCCACCCCGTCTACCGCACGGAGGACCCCCGTTCGAGGATGCTGCGGGGCATCGCCGAGGGGTTCGGCGGGCCGACGGTGGAGTTCGCCGTCGAGGTCGAGCGCCACGTGGAGTCGATCCTCGCGGAGCTGAAGCCGGGCCGGGAACTTCACACGAACGTGGAGTTCTACGCGGGCGTGGTCATGGAGCTGTGCGAGTTGCCGCGCGCGATGTTCACCCCGACGTTCGCCGCTGCCCGGGTGGTGGGCTGGAGCGCCAACATCCTTGAGCAGGCTCGGGATTCGAAGATCATTCGCCCGGCGGCCCGGTATGTGGGCCCGGCGGCTCCGGCGCCGGTACCGGTCGTGTCCTGAACGCGCCGGAGCCCGGTCCTTCGTGGGGACCGGGCTCTGGGAAGCGGCGGGCTAGGCGTCCGGGATATCGGCCTTCGCGCGCACGAGCGTTTCGCGGCTGACGATCACGATGCGCTCGTAGTCGGCCAGTGAGGCGTCGTCCGGGAGCTCTTTGTCGAGCTCCGCGGTGGCCTCGGTGCCGATGACGGCGAAGTTGCCGTCGCTCAGCTCGAATACGTCAGGGCAGTTAGCGCCCGAGGTACTGCCACGGGCGTGCGGGGGCACACCGATGCGGCGCACGATCTTCAAGGGGTACCGATCCTTAGAGGAGGCTTACTTCCGGCAGGATGCCGACAGGCTAATGCGCCCCTTGGGGCTCATGCGTAACGACGCGGAAATCCTCGGAGGACTCGCTCGTGTGAGGGATGTCAGCCTGTTGACGGCCGAGGAGTCAGGACGTCGGCGGATCGCCGACCACCCACCACTCCTCGGTGTCCGCTTCCTCGAGCTCCTCGAGGAGCCGGTCGGCGAGGCGGCCGAGCCGAGCTTCGTCGGAGGAGTAAATCAGGGTCGCCCGGTTGGGCCGACTGGCCCGCCAGTACTCGCGGAAGACCGGACTCTGGAAGAGGTCGCGAAGACGGCCGTACAGGTCCTTCTGGTCGATGACGCCTGCCTGGTCCAAGTGGAAGAGGTTGACGTACCAGGCATTCGCGAAGAAGAACTGCCGCACCTTCGCCGGCGGGATCTCGGGGTCGTACGTGTTGATCACGGCTGCGAGCGAGGGGTCGTCGATCGCCTTGAGTGACAGTTCCCAATGCACGCGCTGCTGACGTGCCCGAGCGCCGCGCTGTTGCGACAACTCTTCCTGCTCCAGCTCCTCGATGCGCAGACGTGCCTCCTCGAGGCGACGCCGCTGCGCGGCGAGTGCGAGTGCGACTCCCATGAGAGCCGCCCCGGCAATGACGACGGACCCGATCCCTCGTACCCCAAAACTCTGTGTGGCCATGTCAACCCCCGGTTCAGGCGACCGTCCGCCGGTCGTCGGGTGCGGGGCGACGGGAAAGGACCGGCGAGCGGTGGGCGGCGCGCTTGCCGCCCCCCGGGGTGCCGAGCGGCGCTGGTCGGCGGGGAGGCGGAGAGGAGGCACACGGAGGGAAGCAGGGGTCGCTCGTCCGGGCGCCATGCCTGTCGTGTGCCCAGCCCGCGACGCTAACAATCGTTCACTTCGCGGTGTTTCTACGCGCTCGTATCCTGGGGCGGCATTCATTCGTCGTAAGAACGCCGGTATGCGCGTCCCTGGACGCGTCGGTGTGAGAGAGGTCGCGCGTTGAGTCAGCCGAGGCAGGAGCTTCCGCAGCAGATCCCGGTCGTCGTCCTCGCCGGGTTCCTGGGCTCCGGCAAGACCACCCTGCTGAACCATCTGCTGCACCACGGCGGCGGCACGCGGATCGGCGCGATCGTCAATGACTTCGGCTCCATCGAGATCGACGCCATGGCCGTCGCCGGGCAGCTCGGCGACTCCACCGTCTCCCTCGGCAACGGGTGCCTGTGCTGCGCCGTCGACGCGAGCGAGCTCGACGAGTACCTGGACCGGCTCACCCGGCCGTCAGCCCGCAACGGCATCGATGTGATCGTGATCGAGGCCAGCGGGCTCGCCGAGCCGCAGGAGCTCGTGCGCATGGTGCTCGCCAGCGAGAATCCGCGGATCGTGTACGGCGGTCTGGTCGAGGTCGTCGACGCCGTCGAGTTCGACACGACGCGGGAGCAACACCCCGAGCTCGACCGGCATCTGGCCATCGCCGACCTCGTGGTGGTCAACAAGGCCGACCGGGTCCCGGACGGGGAGCACCAGCGTGTCCTGGAGCGTGTGCGCCGGCTGGCCGGAGGCGCAGCAGTCGTCCCCGCGACGTACGCGCGCGTGGACCCCGAGTTCCTCTTCGACTGCCGGCCGACGCGCGAGCGGATCGGCCAGTTGTCGTTCGATGACCTCCACCGGTACGACGGCGACAGTACGGGCGGAGACGAACGCGACGAGCATGGGGAGCACGAGGAGCACGACGGCCATCTGCACTCCGCGTACGACAGTCTCTCCGTCGAGTCCGAAGTGCCGCTCGATCCGCGCCGGTTGATGGCGTTCCTCGACAGCAGGCCCGAGGGGCTCTACCGCATCAAGGGGTACGTCGACTTCGGCGCGGCCGACACGCGCAACAAGTACACCGTGCACGCCGTCGGTCGGTTCCTGCGGTTCTCACCGGAGCTCTGGACGCCCGGGGAGCCGCGCCTCAGTCGGCTCGTCCTCATCGGGACCGGGATCGACGCCCCGCGGCTGAGCAAGGAACTGACCGCCTGCGCCCAGGACGCCCCGCACACCTATGCCGACGAGCACAGCATGTGGGGCGTCCTGAGATACGTACAGGAACCGCAGGACAACGAAAGGCTCTAGACCGGCCCCGCCACCACCGAGACCGTCTTCGCGAGGGAGACGCCGGAGCCGTCGCGGCGCGGGTCGACCTCGGGCAGCTCGGCCGGGGTGCCGTTCTTCTGCGCCGCGCGGGCCGGTGTCGGGCCCGCCCAGCCCAGGCTCAGGCAGTCCTCGCCCTTCAGGAAGCGCTGGCAGCGCACACCGCCCGTGGCCCGGCCCTTGCGCGGGTACTGGTCGAACGGGGTGAGCTTCGCCGTCGTCTGGACGGAGTCGTCGAGCGTGCCGCGCGATCCCGCCACCGTGAAGACGATCGCGTCCACAGCCGGATCGACGGCGGTGAACGAGATCACCTTGGCGCCGTCGGCCAGCTTGATGCCCGCCATACCGCCCGCGGCCCGGCCCTGCGGACGTACCTGCGAGGCCTGGTAGCGGAGCAACTGAGCGTCGTCCGTGATGAAGACCAGGTCCTCCTCGCCGGTGCGCAGTTCCACCGCGCCGACGATGCGGTCACCGTCCCTGAGGCCGATGACCTCCAACTCGTCCTTGTTCGTCGGGTAGTCGGGCACGACGCGCTTGACCACGCCCTGCTCGGTCCCGATCGCCAGGCCGGGGGACGACTCGTCGAGGGTGGTCAGACAGACCACCTTCTCGTCCGCCTCCAGCGACGACAGGAACTCCGTGACGGGCGCGCCGCCGGAGAGGTTCGGCGCCGAGGCCGTCTCCGGGAGCTGCGGCAGGTCGATGACATTGAGCCGCAACAGGCGCCCCGTGGAAGTGATCGCGCCGATCTCGCCGCGCGCCGTCGCCGGGACCGCGGAGACGATCACGTCGTGCTTGGTGCGCCGGGCGTCCTCGTCGTCCCCGAACGGGCCGGCGGTCGCCGTGCGCGCCAGGAGGCCCGTGGACGACAGGAGTACGCGGCACGGGTCGTCGGCGACCTGGAGGGGCACCGCGGTGACCGCCGTGCCCGCCGACTCCAGGAGCACGGTGCGGCGCTCGGTGCCGAACTTCTTCGCCACCGAGGCCAGTTCGGCCGAGACGAGCTTGCGCAGCTCGGCGTCGGAGTCGAGGATCCCGGTCAGCTCGTCGATCTCGCCGTTGAGCCGGTCGCGCTCCGTCTCCAGCTCGATGCGGTCGAACTTGGTGAGGCGGCGCAGCGGCGTGTCCAGGATGTACTGCGTCTGGATCTCGCTCAGCGAGAAGCGCTCCATCAGGCGTTCCTTCGCCTGCGCGGAGTTGTCGCTGGAGCGGATGAGGCGGATGACCTCGTCGATGTCCACCAGCGCGACGAGGAGGCCCTCGACCAGATGCAGGCGGTCCTGCTTCTTCGTGCGGCGGAACTCGCTGCGGCGGCGTACGACCTCGAAGCGGTGGTCGAGATAGACCTCCAGGAGCTCCTTGAGGCCGAGCGTCAAGGGCTGACCGTCGACCAGCGCCACGTTGTTGATGCCGAAGGACTCCTCCATCGGCGTCAGCTTGTAGAGCTGCTCCAGGACGGCCTCCGGCACGAAGCCGTTCTTGATCTCGATGACCAGGCGCAGGCCGTGCTGGCGGTCGGTGAGGTCCTTGACGTCCGCGATGCCCTGGAGCTTCTTGGAGCCGACCAGGTCCTTGATCTTCGCGATGACCTTCTCGGGGCCCACCGCGAAGGGCAGTTCGGTGACGACGAGGCCCTTGCGGCGCGCCGTCACGTCCTCCACGGAGACCGTGGCGCGGATCTTGAAGGTGCCGCGGCCCGACTCGTAGGCGTCCTTGATGCCGGACAGGCCGACGATCCGGCCGCCGGTCGGCAGGTCGGGGCCCGGGACGAACTTCATGAGCGTCTCGAGGTCGGCGCCCGGGTGCCTGATCAGGTGACGGGCGGCGGCGATGACCTCGCCGAGATTGTGCGGCGGCATGTTCGTCGCCATGCCGACGGCGATGCCGGACGCGCCGTTGACCAGGAGGTTCGGGTAAGCGGCCGGCAGGACGGCGGGCTCCTGCTCCTGGCCGTCGTAGTTAGGCCCGAAGTCGACGGTGTTCTCGTCGATCGACTCCGTCATCAGCGACGTCGCGGGGGCCATCCGGCACTCGGTGTACCGCATGGCGGCCGGCGGGTCGTCGTTCCCCAGGGAGCCGAAGTTTCCGTGGCCGTCGACCAGAGGGAGGCGCATCGAGAAGGGCTGGGCGAGCCGCACCAGGGCGTCGTAGATCGACGCGTCTCCGTGCGGGTGCAACTTACCCATGACCTCGCCGACGACGCGGGCGCACTTCACATAGCCGCGGTCGGGGCGCAGGCCCATCTCGTTCATCTGGTAGACGATGCGCCGGTGCACGGGCTTCATACCGTCACGGGCGTCCGGCAGGGCCCGGGAGTAGATCACCGAGTAGGCGTACTCGAGGAAGGAGCCCTGCATTTCGTCGACAACGTCAATGTCGAGGATCCGCTCCTCGAAGTCGTCGGGAGGCGGGGTCTTCGTGCTGCGGCGGGCCATCGCTGCTGCGGCTCCTTCACAGATGCTGCCGGGGCATGTACGAGAATCTGACGCGCACCATTGTGGACCGCCCCACTGACAACGCCGACCGCGACCCGTCCGTACGGCGTTCGGTGCTCGCTCTCGGCGTACCCAGTGCGGGAACTTCGCCAGGCGTCAGAACGCTTGCATACAGTGGCAGAACTGGCAGCACATCTGCAGTTTCCGCGATAGTTCCGCGATCGAAGGGACGTACATGCCCATGGGTCACACGGCCACCGCCGAGGCCGGCTCCGGCGGCCTGACAGCGACCGAGCACCGCCTCGACAACGGGCTGCGCGTGGTGCTCTCCGAGGACCACCTGACCCCGGTCGCAGCCGTCTGCCTCTGGTACGACGTCGGCTCGCGCCACGAGGTCAAGGGCCGCACCGGCCTGGCTCACCTCTTCGAGCACCTGATGTTCCAGGGCTCGAAGCAGGTCCACGGGAACGGGCACTTCGAGCTGGTGCAGGGCGCCGGCGGCTCGCTGAACGGGACGACGAGTTTCGAGCGCACCAACTACTTCGAGACCATGCCGACCCACCAGCTGGAGCTCGCGCTCTGGCTGGAGGCCGACCGGATGGGCTCCCTCCTCGCCGCGCTCGACGAGGAGTCGATGGAGAACCAGCGCGACGTCGTCAAGAACGAGCGCCGCCAGCGCTACGACAACGTTCCGTACGGGACCGCGTTCGAGAAGCTGACCGCCCTCGTGTACCCGGAGGGCCACCCGTACCACCACACGCCCATCGGTTCCATGGCCGACCTGGACGCGGCCACCCTGGAGGACGCGCGGAACTTCTTCCGTACGTACTACGCCCCGAACAACGCCGTCCTCTCGGTCGTCGGGGACATCGACCCCGAGCAGACGCTGGCCTGGGTCGAGAAGTACTTCGGCTCCATCCCGCGCCACGACGGGAAGCAGCCCCCGCGCGACGGCGCCCTGCCCGACCGGATCGGTGAGGGCGTGCGCGAGGTCGTCGAGGAGGAGGTCCCGGCCCGCGCGCTGATGGCCGCCTACCGGCTGCCGCAGGACGGCTCGCGCGCGTGCGACGCGGCCGACCTGGCCCTGACGGTCCTCGGCGGCGGCGAGTCGTCCCGGATCTACAACCGTCTCGTCCGCCGTGACCAGACCGCCGTCGCCGCCGGGTTCGGTCTCCTGAGGCTCGCGGGGGCGCCCTCCGTGGGGTGGCTGGACGTGAAGACGTCCGGCGACGTCGAGGTGCCGGTCATCGAGGAGGCCGTCGACGAGGAGCTTGCGCGGTTCGCCGCCGACGGTCCCACTCCGGAGGAAATGGAGCGCGCCCAGGCCCAGTTGGAGCGCGAGTGGCTCGACCGGCTCGGCACGGTCTCGGGCCGCGCCGACGAACTGTGCAGGTTCGCCGTCCTGTTCGGCGACCCGCAGCTCGCCCTGACCGCCGTCCAACGCGTCCTCGACATCACCGCGCAGGAGGTCCAGGAGGTGGCCGAGGCCCATCTGCGCCCCGACAACCGCGCGGTGCTCGTCTACGAGCCCACGGCCCCCGAAGAGGCCGACGAGATCGCCGGCGGGACGACGGACGAGACCGCCGCAGCGATCACGGACGAGACCACAGGCGGGACCGCAGACGAGGAGGCCGGCAAGTGACCGAGCTCGCGACCATGGACTTCCACCCGCAGCCCCAGGCCGGCACGGCGCGGCCGTGGGCGTTCCCCGCGCCCGAGCGCGGCACCCTCGACAACGGCCTGACGGTGCTGCGCTGCCACCGCCCGGGCCAGCAGGTCGTCGCCATCGAGATCAACCTCGAAGCGCCCCTGGACGCCGAGCCCGCCGGGCTCGACGGCGTTGCCACCATCATGGCGAGGGCCTTCTCCGAAGGCACCGACAAGCTCGCGGCCGAGGAGTTCGCGGCCGAGCTGGAGCGCTGCGGCGCCACCCTCGACGCGCACGCCGACCACCCCGGCGTACGGGTCTCTCTGGAGGTCCCCGTCTCCCGCCTGCCGAAGGCGCTCGGCCTGCTCGCCGACGCCCTCAGGGCACCCGCGTTCGCGGACAGCGAGATCGAACGTCTCGTGCGCAACCGGCTCGACGAGATCCCGCACGAGACGGCCAACCCCGGCCGCCGCGCCGCCAAGGAGCTCTCGAAGCAGCTCTTCCCGGCCACCGCGCGCATGTCCCGCCCGCGCCAGGGCTCCGAAGAGACCGTCGCGGCCGTCGACGCGGCGGCCGTACGCGCCTTCTACGACCGGCACGTGCGCCCCGCCACGGCCACCGCGGTCGTCGTGGGCGACCTCGCGGACATCGATCTCGACGTCCTGCTCGCGGACACGCTGGGCGCCTGGACGGGGAACACGGCCGAGCCGCGCCCCGTACCGCCCGTGACGGCCGACGACACCGGCCGGGTCGTCGTCGTCGACCGGCCGGGCGCGGTGCAGACGCAGATCCTGATCGGCCGCGTCGGCGCGGACAGGCACGACCGGGTGTGGCCGGCGCAGGTGCTCGGCACGTACTGCCTGGGCGGCACCCTCACCTCCCGCCTGGACCGTGTTCTGCGCGAGGAGAAGGGATACACCTACGGCGTGCGGGCGTTCGGCCAGGTGCTGCGCTCGGCGCCGGACGGGACGGGCGCCGCGATGCTCGCCATCAGCGGCTCCGTGGACACACCGAACACGGGTCCGGCGCTCGACGACCTCTGGAAGGTGCTGCGCACGCTCGCCGCGGAGGGCCTCACCGACGCCGAACGGGACGTGGCCGTACAGAACTTGGTAGGGGTCGCCCCGCTCAAGTTCGAGACCGCCGCCGCCGTCGCGGGGACGCTCGCCGACCAGGTCGAGCAGCACCTGCCGGACGACTTCCAGGCGGAGTTGTACCGGCGGCTCGCCGCGACGGGCACCGTGGAGGCCACCGCGGCCGTCGTGAGCGCCTTCCCGATGGACCGGCTGGTGACGGTGCTCGTCGGTGACGCAGCCCAGATCGAGGAGCCCGTCAGGGCGCTCGGCATCGGAGAGGTGACCGTCGTCACGGGCTGACCGTGACCGGTGTGCAATGAGGGGCCCCGGTGGGCGAGATGACCACCGGGGCCCTTGTATGTCCGAATTGAACCAGTGGTTGCCTGTCTGCCCTGTGGCATGCGCTACAAAAGCCCGTTTCCGTTTGTTGATTGAAAGATGCCCCGCTTAGCGTCGGTCCGGCTGTCCGCCAGATGTGCGCCGCGCCCGCGGCACCGGACAGTCATCGCCGAGTCCCCCAAGGCGCGAGCCGGGGGAGCCGGGGACCCACCGTCCCTGGGGTGAATCGGACGCCCTTCCTTGAAGGGGGTCCGTAGGAGACCTTCCTGCTCCGAACCCGTCAGCTAACCCGGTAGGCGAGAAGGAAGGAAAGGATCAGCCACTCCATGGCGTTCACCCGTGCCACCGGGAAGCACCGTCGCCCGAGCCGTCTCACGCGTACCACCGCGCAGGTCGCCGGCGTCGCCGCGCTCACCACGACCGGTGTCATCGGAGGCCTCGCCGCCCCCGCCCTCGCCGCTGACGACGCGTCTCTCGAGCAGACCGGCCTGACCAAGGCCATCTCGATCGGTGACTCCCTCGCGGCGCAGATCGACGCGCAGGCCGCCGCCCAGCAGCAGGCCGCCGACAAGGCCGCCGCGAAGGAGAGGGCCGAGGCCGCGGCCAAGAAGAAGGCCGAGGAGGAGCGGCGCAAGGCCGCCGCCAAGGCCAAGGCCGAGCGCGAGGCCAAGGAGCGCGCCGCCCGTGCGGCCGAGCGCAAGCGCCTCAACGCCTTCGTCATGCCCGTCACCGGCTCGTACGTGTCGACCGCGTACAAGGCCAGCAGCGGCCTGTGGTCCTCCGGCAGCCACACCGGTATCGACTTCCACGCCGCCAGCGGCACCTCGGTCCACGCCGTGGGCGCGGGCACGGTCGTGGAGGCCGGCTGGGGCGGCGCCTACGGCAACAACATCGTCATCAAGATGAACGACGGCACGTACACGCAGTACGGCCACCTGTCGTCCATCGGCGCCTCCGTCGGCCAGACGGTCACCCCGGGCCAGCAGATAGGCCTCTCCGGGGCGACGGGCAACGTCACGGGCCCGCACCTCCACTTCGAGGCGCGCACGAGCCCCGAGTACGGCTCGGACATCGACCCCGTCGCCTACCTGCGCTCGCACGGCGTCAACGTCTGACCTTCGCCGCGTAGTCACGACAACGCATCGAAAGCCCCGGCTCACCGAGCCGGGGCTTTCGGCGTTACCGGCCGTGCTCGTTACCGGACCGGCTCGTTCGTTCCCGGCGGCGCTGTCCAAAAAATATCCATGGATTACGGCCTGCCGTCGGAAATTCGCGCCCGCTGGAATAGAGTCGCTGGGCAGGCGCGCTGAACGGACTTCAATCGCGCTGTACGAGCGACTGTCTACCGCGTTTCGCGGGGATTATGGCGGAGGTCGGTTCATGCGCATTCCGGCGCACTCGGTATGCACGGCGATCCGCGACGACATCGTCTCCGGTGTCTACGAGCGCGGCGGCAGACTCACCGAGGAGGTGCTCGCCCGCCGCTACGGCGTCTCCCGCGTCCCCGTGCGCGAGGCGCTGCGCACCCTGGAGGCCGAGGGCTTCGTCGTCACCCGCAGGCACGCGGGCGCGTGCGTCGCCGAACCCACCACGCAGGAGGCGGCGGACCAGCTGGAGATCAGGATGCTCCTCGAACCGCTCGCCGCCGCCCGCGCCGCGCAGCGCCGCACCGAGGCGCACCTGAAGGTGCTGCGAGGCCTGGTCAGGCTGGGCCAGGAGCGCTCCCGGCAAGGTCAGAGCGAGGATCTGCGCTCGCTGGGCGGCTGGTTCCACGAGACGCTGGCACAGACGTCCGGCAGCCCGGGGCTGATCACGATGCTCACGCAGCTCCGCCACAAGATCGCGTGGATGTACACCGTCGAGCAGCCTGCGCAGCCCGCCGCCTCCTGGGCCGAGCACGGGGCGATCGTGGACGCCGTGGCGCGCGGTGACGTGGAGCGCGCGCGGGCGCTCACGGCGCAGCACACGGAGCGCGCCATGGCCGCCCACCGCCTGCGCGCCCCTCGTAAGGGTGGCGGTGTGAGGACTTCGCAACATCCCGTCAACACAGTGGGGCTCCAGCATTAACAGAAGCGCCGTATACAAAGAGGGCGGTCCATTTCGACGGGCTCTGTTTCCGCTGTCCCGGAATTATGAGAACAGGGCCGCGGAAGGCAAAAGGGTCTGCTCGGAAAATCCGAACAGACCCTTTATTTGGCGCGATCTTCTGCGAGCAGTAAACGGCGCCCCGGAATCCAGAGGCCCGGTACAGGTCAGCGCTGAGCGACCCCGCACCGGCTCGTACTAGACGGTCTCGGGAAGCTCCTCGAGCCCCTCGGAGACCAGCTTGGCCAGACGGTCGAGCGCGATGTCCGCACCCTCGACGTCGGAGGCCAGAACGATCTCCTCGCCGCCGCCGGCGCCCAGGCCGAGCACCGCGAGCATGGAGGCGGCGTTGACAGGGGTGCCGTCGATCTTGGCGATCGTCACGGGGACGCCGGCCGCCGTGGCCGCGCGGACGAAGATGGAGGCGGGGCGGGCGTGGAGGCCCTCGGCCCAGCCGACGTTGACGCGGCGCTCAGCCATGTGATGCTGCCCTTCAGGATTCTCACGGTTGTCTAGACCAGTCTCCCACACCGGTGGACGTGCCCGATGTGGGTCTACATACCCGTCCGCACACGCCCGTCGGCCCTCATAGAGTGCCTTCGGCCCGCTCGTGCCGCGACCCGTACGACCGTCACCGCCGCGCCGTACGCTTGGCCCATGCAGACCCCGTCGGACCGGCACGCATACCCCGCCCACTGGGAAGCAGACGTGGTGCTGCGCGACGGCGGCACCGCGCGCATCAGGCCCATCACCATCGACGACGCCGAGCGGCTCACGAACTTCTACGAGCAGGTCTCCGACGAGTCGAAGTACTACCGCTTCTTCGCGCCGTACCCGCGCCTGTCCGCCAAGGACGTCCACCGCTTCACCCATCACGACTACGTGGACCGGGTGGGCCTCGCGGCCACCGTGGGCGGCGAGTTCATCGCGACCGTCCGCTACGACCGCATCAACGCCCAGGGAATGCCCGCTTCCGCCCCCGCCGACGAGGCCGAGGTCGCCTTCCTCGTGCAGGACGCCCACCAGGGCCGGGGTGTCGCGTCCGCGCTCCTGGAGCACATCGCCGCCGTCGCCCGCGAGCGCGGGATCCGCCGCTTCGCCGCCGAGGTACTGCCCGCCAACACCAAGATGATCAAGGTGTTCACGGACGCCGGGTACACCCAGAAGCGTCACTTCGAGGACGGCGTCGTCCGCCTGGAGTTCGACCTCGAACCCACCGAGGCCTCGCTCGCCGTGCAGCGCGCCCGCGAGCAGCGCGCCGAGGCGCGCTCGGTGCACCGGCTTCTCGCCCCCGGATCCGTCGCCGTCATCGGCGTGGGCCGCACGCCCGGCGGAGTCGGCCGCAGCGTCCTCGACAACCTCCGCGACGCCGGCTTCACCGGCCGCCTCCATGCCGTGAACAGGGCGTTCCCCGACGACCTGCGCGACCTGGACGGCGTCCCCGCCCGCCGCTCCGTCCATGACATCGACGCCGCCGAGCCCGTCGACCTCGCCGTCGTCGCCGTCCCCGCGCGGTACGTCCCCGAAGTCGTCACCGAGTGCGGAGAGCGCGGTGTGCAGGGGATCGTCGTGGTCTCCGCCGGATACGCCGAGTCCGGCAGCGAGGGTCGCGCCCGCCAGCGCGAACTGGTGCGCCAGGCCCGCTCGTACGGCATGCGCCTCATCGGGCCGAACGCCTTCGGCGTCATCAACACCTCGCCCGAGGTGCGGCTCAACGCGTCGCTCGCGCCCGAGATACCGCGCGCCGGCCGCATGGGCCTGTTCGCCCAGTCCGGAGCCATCGGCATCGCGCTGCTCGCCCGCCTCCAGCGGCGCGGCGGCGGCGTGACCGGAGTGACAGGTGTGTCGACGTTCGTCTCCGCCGGCAACCGCGCGGACGTGTCGGGGAACGACGTACTCCAGTACTGGTACGACGACCCGGACACGGACGTCGCCCTGATGTACCTCGAATCCATCGGAAACCCGCGCAAGTTCACCCGCCTCGCCCGCCGCACGGCGGCCGCGAAGCCCCTCGTCGTGGTGCAGGGCGCCCGGCACAGCGGCGTCGCGCCCCTCGGCCACGCGGTCCGCGCCACGCGCCTGCCGTACGCCACCGTCTCCGCCCTGCTGCGCCAGGCGGGTGTCATCCGCGTGGAGACCATCACCGAACTCGTCGACACCGGCCTGCTGCTGGCCCGCCAGCCCCTCCCGGCGGGCCCCCGCGTCGCGATCCTCGGGAACTCGGAGTCGCTGGGCCTCCTCACGTACGACGTCTGCCTCTCCGAGGGCCTGCGGCCGAAGCCGCCGCGGGACCTGACGACCGCGGCGTCCGCCGAGGACTTCCACGCGGCGCTCACCGAGGCGCTCGCGGACGACAAGTGCGACGCGGTCGTCGTCACGGCGATGCCGGCGGTGGGGGAGTCGACCGCCGAGGACGCGGCGCTCGCCGAGGCCCTCAGTTCGGCCGCGGCCGGCACCCCCACCAAGCCCGTCCTGGTCGTGCATGTGGAGCTCGGCGGCCTCGCCGAAGCGCTCTCCGCGGCCACCAGCACCGGCCCCCGCGCGCTCGCCAGGACCCCCGGTGGCCCCCCAGCCGGACGCCCGCCCACGGACGAGCCCGCCCCGACGCCCGCGCTCATCCCCGCCTACCCCGCCGCCGAGCGCGCCGTCCGCGCCCTCTCCGAAGCCGTCAAGTACGCCCAGTGGCGGCGCGACGCGGCGGAGCCCGGCAAGGTCCCCGAGTACGAGGACATCGACGAGACGGGCGCCGCCGAGCTCATCACCGCGCTCCTCGCGAAGGACGACGACCCGCGCGGCGCCGAGCTCGCCCCCGAGGACGCCCGCGCCCTCCTCGCCCGCTACGGCATCGACGTACGGCAGACCCTGCCCGCCCCCGGACCCGACGAGGCGGCGGCCGCCGCGCGCACCCTCGGCTACCCCGTCGCCCTCAAGACGACCGCCCCGCACCTGCGCCACCGAGCCGACCTCGGGGGAGTACGCCTCGACCTGGCGAACGAGGAGGAGCTGCGCCGCGCGTACGAAGAGCTGTCCGAGACGCTCGGCAAGCCCGAGGAGCTGCGGCCCGTAGTCCAGGCCATGGCACCCCGCGGCGTCGACACCGTCGTCCGCGCGGTCATCGATCCGGCCGCGGGCGCGGTGCTCTCCTTCGGGCTCGCGGGCGCCGCGTCCGAGCTGCTCGGCGACACGGCTCACCGGCTGATTCCGGTCACCGACCGGGACGCCCAGTCGATCGTCAGAGGCATCAAGACAGCGCCCCTGCTCTTCGGCTGGCGCGGCTCCGCGCCGGTCGACACGGCCGCGCTCGAAGCGGTGCTGCAACGGGTCTCGCGGCTCGTGGACGACCATCCCGAGGTCGTCGCGGTCTCCCTGGAGCCCGTCGTCGTCGCCCAGAGCGGCCTCTCGGTCCTCGGCGCCTCGATACGGCTCGCCCCGCCGCCCGCCCGCGACGACCTCGGCCCGCGCACCCTGCCCGCGTACTGAGCGGGCCGGGTGAGACGAGCCCCACATACGGGTGTTTTCCGCACCCGTCCACAGGCGCACCGCGAGCCCCCCGCCGGGCTTTAGGATGGACCTCATGGCCAAGACCAGTACGACGACCCAAGGGCTCCGCGCGGCGATCGAGCGCAGCGGCTACTACCCGGCCCTCGTGGCCGAGGCGGTGGAGGCCGCGGTCGGCGGCGAACCCATCGGGTCGTATCTGGTCCACCAGGAGACCACCTTCGACTCGAACGAGGTGCGCAGGCACGTCACCGTGCTCGTCCTCACCGGCACCCGCTTCATCGTCAGCCACACCGACGAGCAGGCCGCCGACACCACGTCGCCGACGCCGTACGCCACGACGTCCACCGAATCCGTGAAGCTCGGCCGGATCTCGTCGGTCGTGCTCAGCCGCGTCGTCGCCAACCCGGAGAAGTACGTCCCGGGCACCCTGCCCCGCGAGGTCGTCCTGACCATCGGCTGGGGCGCCGTCGCCCGCATCGACCTGGAGCCCGCGGCCTGCGGCGACCCCAACTGCGAGGCGGACCACGGGTACACGGGCAGCTCGACCGCCGACGACCTGAGCCTGCGCGTCAGCGAGACCGGGGACGGCCCCGACACCGTCCGTCAGACCCTCGCCTTCGCCCAGTCCCTGTCCGAGGCGACCGCGGCGACAGCGCGCTGATGGCCACGCCTGCCTGGGACGACGTAGAGCCTCTCGCCGTCCGGTCCGCCCCTGTGCCCGAGTACGGCGCCGGCTCCCTCGCCGACCTGCTGCCCACCCTCGGCTCCCACCTGGGCGTCCCCGGCTGCACTCAGGCGATACCCGAGCTCGTGCCCGCCGACCGCGCGTGCGTGTTCCTGATCGACGGGCTCGGCTGGCAGCAGCTCCAGGCCCACCCGGACGAGGCCCCGTTCCTGGCCTCGCTCCTCGCCTCCTCGCGCGGCGGCACGGGCCGCCCGATCACAGCGGGCTACCCGGCGACCACCGCGACCTCGCTCGCCTCGGTCGGCACGGGCCTGCCGCCCGGCGCGCACGGCCTGCCCGGCTACACGGTCCGCAACCCGGACACCGGCGAGCTGATGAACCAGCTCCGCTGGATCCCCTGGACCCAGCCGCACGTCTGGCAGCCGTACCCGACGATCTTCCAGCGCGCCCACGAGGCCGGGGTGCACACCGCGCAGGTCTCCGCCCCCGCGTTCGAGTCGACGCCTCTCACAAAGATCGCCCTCAGCGGCGGCACCTTCCGCGGACGCCTCTCCGGCGAGGACCGCATGGACCTGGCCGCCGAGCAACTGGCGGCGGGCGACCGCTCGTTGGTCTACACGTACTACAGCGAGGTCGACGGCAAGGGCCACCGCTTCGGCGTCGACTCCGACCCGTGGCGCGGCCAGCTCATGTACGTGGACCGCCTCGCCCAGCGCCTCGCCGAGCAGCTCCCCCCGCGCAGCGCCCTCTACATCACGGCCGACCACGGCATGATCGACATCCCGTTCGACGAGCAGTCCCGCATCGACTTCGACGAGGACTGGGAACTGCGCGCCGGCGTCGCCCTCCTCGGCGGCGAGGGCCGCGCCCGCCACGTCTACGCGGTGCCGGGCGCCGAGTCCGACGTCCTGACCGTGTGGCGCGAGGTGCTCGGCGAGCAGTTCTGGATCGCGAGCCGGGACGAGGCGATCGAGGCCGGCTGGTTCGGCCCGCACATCGACGAGCGGGTCTACGGCCGGCTGGGCGACGTCATCGCGGCCGCCCACGACGACGTGGTGATCATCGCCTCGGAGCGGGAGCCCAAGGAGTCGGCCATGGTCGGCAACCACGGCTCGATGACCCCCGCCGAGCAGCTCGTACCGCTGCTCGAAGTACGCTCCTGATCGCCCCCCACCACCGCGGAAAGGTCCTCAACTCCCCATGCCCGAGCTCGTGTTCTTCTCCGGAACGATGGACTGCGGAAAGAGCACCCTGGCTCTCCAGATAGAGCACAACCGCTCGTCGCGCGGCCTCAAGGGCATGATCCTCACGCGCGACGACCGGGCCGGTGAGGGCAAGCTCTCCTCGCGTCTCGGCCTCGTCACCGACGCCGTCGAGGTCGCCGACGAGCTCGACGTGTACGCGTACGTCGTCGACCAGCTGTCCCAGGGCGGCCGAGTGGACTACGTCATCGCGGACGAGGCGCAGTTCCTCGCCCCCGCCCAGATCGACCAGCTCGCCCGCGTCGTCGACGACCTGGGCCTCGACGTCTACGCCTTCGGCATCACGACCGACTTCCGGTCCAAGCTGTTCCCCGGTTCCCAGCGCCTGGTCGAACTCGCCGACCGCGTCGAGGTCCTCCAGGTCGAGGCCCTGTGCTGGTGCGGCGCCCGCGCCACGCACAACGCCCGCACGGTCGGTGGCCGGATGGTCGTCGAGGGTGCCCAGGTCGTCGTCGGGGACGTCGACCGGAGCGACGACGAGGTCGGCTACGAGGTCCTGTGCCGACGCCACCACCGCAAGCAGCTGACAAGCGCCACGGCACACGCGGCGGCCCTGTCTCCCGAAGTGCTGCCGATCGCTTCGGCCTGAACCGCCGCTGACCTCCGCCAGGAGGCCCTAGGGCCTTTCGTCCTCCTCGCGCGGCGCCGACCGTACGAGGGTGAACACCGCGCCCTCCGGGTCCGCGACCGTCGCCAGGCGGCCCTGGGAGCCGTCGCGCGCGGGCTTCAGGACGTGGCCGCCGAGCTCCTCGACCAGGGACACCGACTCGTCGACGTCCGCCACCTCGAAGTACGTCATCCAGTGCGCGCCCCGGTCGCGCGGGAGCGCCTGGCCCACGCCGTGCACCGACGCCACCGGGCTGCCGTTCAGATGCAGCGTCAGATAGTCGAAGTCGGCGGAGACGACGGCCTCCTCCTCGTAGCCGAAGGTCACTTCGTAGAACTTGGCGACGCTCGCAGTCTCCTGGGTCACGAGCTCGTTCCACGCCGGCGCCCCCGGCACCCCGGTGAGCGCCATCCCCAGATGCTCGGCCGCCTGCCAGATGCCGAACACCGCGCCCGCAGGGTCCGACGCGATGGCCATCCGGCCCGCCTCCCCGGCGTCGATCGGGCCGACGCCGACCGTGCCGCCGCAGTGGCGGATGCTCTCGGACGTGGCGTCCACGTCGTCCGAGGCGAGGTACGGGGTCCAGGCGACAGGCAGATGGCGGTCGGGCGGCATCTGCCCGATCCCCGCCACCTCGTGACCGTCGAGCAGGGCCCGCACGTAGGGGCCGAGCTGCTGCGGTCCCGGCCGGAACTCCCAGCCGAACAGAGCCGCGTAGAACTCCTGGGTCGCCGCCATGCCGTGCACCATGAGACTCACCCAGCACGGGGTGCCCGGCGCGCGCCTGGCTGCTGCCTCGGTCATCGTCACTCTCTCCTCGGAACAAAATCACGTGTCGCAACGCGCCCGAGCTGATGCTGGCACTCCATGGCCGCGCGACGCTCATCGGCCGCGCCGCCACGGACAGACTCCTCGCACGAGGATGCCCGGTGAGATGTCCGTATCAATTGCCGCGCCATGGCCTCGCGATGTCCGGTCGGTCAACGCTCGGTAGTCGATCGTGCACGCTAGCCGACCGACGGCGCTCGGGCCAGACCATGAGCAAGGATGGCCCTCATGAATGCCATCATCTCCGCAACCGAACTCGCGAGCGAGTCGGCGGGCGGGAACCCGCCGGTCATCCTCGACATCCGCTGGCAGCTGAGCGCGGCCAAGGCCGCAGGGGCCCCGGCCTTCGACGGACGGGCCGCATACGAGGCCGGACACATCCCGGGCGCGGTCTACGTCGACCTCGACGCCGACCTCGCGGGACCGGCCGGAGCGGCCGGCCGGCATCCGCTGCCGGACGTCGCGTCCTTCGGCGCCGTGATGCGGCGGGCCGGCGTGTCGGCCGACCGGGACGTGGTCGTGTACGACGGCGGACAGGGCTGGGCCGCCGCGCGCACCTGGTGGATGCTGCGCTGGACGGGTCACCCGTCCGTGCGAGTGCTGGACGGCGGTCTCGGTGCGTGGGAGGGCCCGCTGGAGACCTCGGTGCCGTCGCCCGTGCCGGGCACCTTCGAGCCCGCGCCGGGCGCCGTGGGGCTCCTGGACGCCGACGGGGCGGCCGCGCTGGCCCGCTCGGGGGTCCTGCTCGACGCCCGCGCCGCCGAGCGCTACCGGGGCGACGTGGAGCCGATCGACCGCGTCGGCGGCCATATCCCGGGCGCGGTGTCCGCTCCGACGGCGGAGAACGTGGCACAGGACGGCCGTTTCCTGCCCGCCGAAGCGCTCGCCTCCCGCTTCAAGTCCCTTGGTGCGTCCGGGGATTCGGGCGAGGTGGGCGTGTACTGCGGCTCCGGCGTCTCGGGCGCCCACGAGGTGCTCGCCCTCGCGGTGGCGGGCATCGACGCTGCGCTGTACGTCGGTTCGTGGTCCGAGTGGTCCTCGGACGAGTCACGCCCCGTGGCGACCGGCCCCGATCCTCAGTAGGGCATCGGCAGTTGAGAACGCGAGAGGAGGCCCGCACCGATGTGGCGCGGGCCTCCTCTGCATGCCGTTCGTGTTCTGCGTACGCCTCGCGTTCTCCGAACGGCTTGTGGCTAGTCCTGCTTCTTGCGGCGGGTGCCGAAGACGATCTCGTCCCAGCTCGGCACGGCCGCGCGCCGTCCGGGACGGACCCCGTCGGCCTCGGCCTGGCGGTCGGTGGTGCCGGTGAGACGGTCCCGGTGTCCCGCGACGCTGCGGGGCATGAGGACGTCCGCGTAGGCGGAACCCGCTCCCGCGGACGCGGCGGGAGCCGGCGGCTCCTCCGCCTCGGAGGGCTCCGGCTCGTCCGTGATGGGCTCGGGTGCGGGCACCGTGGGGCGCTCGGGGACCACGATGTCGCCGCGGTAGCTGGGTACGGCTTCCAGAAGGCTGGTCAGCGAGTCACGCTCGGCGGCGGAGACGGCCGTCGGGCTCTCCTCGGTGATCTCCGGTACGGGGGCCGGCGACGCGGGGCGCTCCAGCTGCCGGTCGAGGGCCCGGTCGAGCGGGCGGTCGCGGGGCAGCCTCGCGATGCGCGGCACGAACGGAAAGCTGGGTTCCGGCGTGGCGATGTCGTCGGTCTCGCCGATGAGCGAGCGCGCCTCGTCGTCTACGGCCTGGACGAGCCGCCGGGGCGGGTCGTACGTCCAGCTCGCCGAGTGCGGCTCACCCGCGACCAGGTAGACGAGCAGGACTTCCCAGGTGCCGTCGTCGCGACGCCAGGAGTCCCACTGGACGGTCTCCCTGTCGGCGCCGCGCAGCACCAGACGCTCCTGCACCGCCTCGCCGAGCTGGGGGCCCGCGTTCTCGCCGGGGCGGCGCACGGGGGTCTTCCTGGCCCGCTCGGCCATGAAGGCACGCTCGGCGAGGACAGGGCCCTCGAAGCGGCGGACGCGGTCGACGGGGATGCCGGCGAGCTGGGCCACCTCCTCGGCGGAGGCACCGGCACGTATACGCGCCTGGATGTCGCGGGGGCGGAGATGGCTCTCCACCTCGATCTCGATCTGGCCGAGGCGCGGACGGTCGCCGCGCACGGCGGCCCGGAGGCGCTCATCGATCGGAAGCGTGTACTCCGTGCTGTCCGCAGCCTTCAGCACCAGCCGTGTGCCGTCGTTAGAGACGGCCACGACACGCAGTTCGGGCATGGGGACCTCCCGGGTGGTGCCTGCCGACGTCACGTGCGTCGCTGCTTCCGCTAGTCGAGTGTGGCCTGCCCGGGTGCAGCCTGCCACAACCTTGCCGAGTTGCCCGGCGTGTCGGGCCTGGGCCCTGGATCGCCGTTATGGCACGGTTACCTGTTCGCAACGCTAAGTCACCGAGCTCGTCACCCTGTGCAACGAACCCCCTCCCGGCGGTCCTGGAAGGCCCCGGGCACCCTGACGGGAGACCGGACCCAGGGCTCGCAACGGTACTCCATTCGGGCCACTCGGGTGGACCGGCACGCCATCGAAGTTCTCATGGGGGACGGGAGTTGGGTACGGGGCATCACTCGTTCGGGGTTCACCGACGTGGCGTGCTTCACGGAATCCCCTGAAACGGAACTAATCACTTCGTGCACCCGTCCCTATCTCGTGAAGTAAGTCGAGAAAGGCAGGCAAGGGTCGGAGATGGGCGAGAAGCCGAAAACCTCCCAAGATGCACAAGAAAAGCCCAAGGGGAAGCGGCTCGACCTGAATCTGCCCCAGGTGGCGGGCAGTGCCGTGGCCGCCGTGGTGGCGGCCAAGCTGGCCGCCGGGCTCGGTGTGTACGGGACGATCGTGGGCGCGGGAGTCGTGAGCGTGCTGGCCACCTGCGGCGGCTCGCTCTTCCAGCACTTCTTCCGGCGCACGGGCGAGCAGATACGCGATGTCGCCGGCCAGGCGATACCGAAGGGCCGGCAGGTCCCGGTGACGGAGGACGGGCGTCCGGTACCGGAGACCTTCCGGCCCGACGTGGTCGCTGCTTCCGTGGTGCCGCCCGCGGCCACGACGGCGTTGCGGACGGACGTGCTCCCGAGGACGACGACCTGGGGGATGGGCGGTGCGCCGGCGCAGGATGCCGACGCGACGACTGTCCTGCCGGCGCTGGACGCCGAGCGGACGCGGTTCCTCAAGGCGGGTGGCGGTGACCCGGATCGGACGCAGCTCCTCACGGCCGCCGCTGGTGACTCGGATCGGACTCAGCTCCTCACGGCCGAACGAGGTGGTCCGGAGCGGACGCGGTTCCTCAAGGCGAGTGGCTGTGATCCGGATCGGACGCGGCTCCTGACGGCCGGTGGTGGTGATCCGGACCGGACCCAGCTCCTGAACGCAGGCGTCGGCGGTGGCGATCCGGAGAAGACCCAGTTGCTCAGGGCCGGGGGCTGGGCCGGTGGTCCGGAACTGCCGCCTCCGCCGGGCGACTTGGGCGACGGGTTCACCGACGGGCTCATCGACGGACTCCCTGACGAGTTCACCGAAGGGACCACGCACCGCGCGCGCGTGCGGAGCTGGAAGCGGCCCCTCGTCGCCGCTGCCGTGGTCTTCGGAGTGACCATGGGCGGCATCACGACGTACGAGCTCGCCTCGGGGCAGAGTTTCAGCGGTGACGGCCAGCGGACCACGCTCCGCGAGGCCTTCACCGGCGGAGGCGCCCCCTCGCCCCGCAACGACGACACCCCCGTGCCGAGCACCTCGCAGGAGCCGTCGGACAGCAGCAGCTCCGGGACACAGAGCGGCACCCCGCAGGACGGCAGTGGGGGGCGCAAGGGCGTCACCGAGGAGCCCACGCCCACGCCCAGTGCGAGCGAGGACTCCCACACCGGTCACGACAACGGCTCGGGCAGCGGTTCCGGTACCGGCGGGGACAAGTCCACGCCCACGCCGACCCCGACGCCCACTCCGAGCACCTCGCAGAGCAGCGACGGAGCCGACGTGCCGCAGCAGCAGGACGAGACGCCCACGCAGTGAGCGCGGTCAGTCGCCGATGACCCGCCGCAGATAGTCGTTGGCGAACAGGCGGTCCGGGTCGAGGCGGTCGCGCAGCTCCGTGAACTCGCCGAAGCGCGGATAGACCGTCGAGAAGTAGTCCGCGTCGCGCGTGTGCACCTTGCCCCAGTGCGGCCGGCCCTCGTGCGCGGTGAAGATGCGCTCGGCCGCCGTGAAGTAGGCCTGGTACGGGGTGCCCTTGTACATGTGAACGGCGATGTACGCGCTCTCCCGGCCGGACGCCGTGGAGAGCGCGATGTCGTCCGCGGGGGCCGTGCGGACCTCGACGGGGAAGCTGATGCGCAGGTTCGAGCGATCGACCATGGACTTCAGCTCGCGCAGCGTCTCGACGAGGGCCGCGCGCGGAACGGCGTACTCCATCTCCACGAAGCGGACGCGGCGCGGGGACGTGAAGACCTTGTAAGGGATGTCCGTGTAGGTGCGGGCGGAGAGCGCGCGGCTGGAGATCTTCGCGATCGACGGGATCGTCGAGGGGACCGCGCGGCCGAGTGAATTGACCGCCTGGAAGAGGCCGTTCGACAGCAACTCGTCCTCGAGGAAGCTGCTGAACCTGCTGACGGGGGCTTCCGGCCCGGCGCTGCGGTTGTTGCGCTTGGTGTTGCAGTTGCCGGTGTGCGGGAACCAGTAGAACTCGAAGTGCTCGTTCTCCGCGTACAGCGCGTCGAAGTTGCTCGTGACCCTGTCGAAGGTCATCGGCTCCTCGCGGGCGGTGAGCAGGAAGATCGGCTCCACGGCGAACGTGATCGCCGTGATGACGCCGAGGGCACCGAGTCCGATCCGCGCGGCCGCGAAGACCGCACGTTCTTCTGCGGTCCCCTTGTCCGAGCAGGTGAGGACCGAGCCGTCGGCGGTGACCAGTTCAAGGCCCTTGATCTGCGCGGATATCGACGCCGATTCGCGGCCCGTGCCGTGCGTGCCGGTGCTCGTGGCACCCGACACCGTCTGCTCCATGATGTCGCCCATGTTCGTGAGCGACAGGCCCTCGCGGGCCAGGGCGAGGTTGAGTCGCTTGAGCGGGGTGCCCGCCTCCACCGTGACGGTGCCGGCTTCGCGGTCAATATTGCGGATGCCGGTCAAGAGTTGAGGGCGTATCAATACACCGTCAGTCGCCGCAGCCGCGGTGAACGAGTGCCCCGTACCGACGGCCTTCACCTTGAGGCCGTCGTCGGCGGCCGCGCGGACGGCCGCCGAGAGCTCCTCCACCGACGCGGGCGTCACCTCGCGGACCGGCCGGGCGGTGACGTTCCCCGCCCAGTTACGCCACGGTTCGTTCCGTGTCCTGGCCTGCCGGGCTTGCGTCGTTTCGCTGCCCGAGTTCCCCGTGCTCATTGGTTCCTCCCCGCTGCGGCACCGGCTGCTTCAGCCGGCGGTACCCCAGGAACCCGACCGCCACCGCGACGGCGCCGGCCACGGCCGGAACCCCGTACCCGGCCTTCGCGCCGGCGGCGTCGATCACCCAGCCGGCCGCGGAGGAGCCGAGCGCGACACCGACCGCGAGTCCGGTGCTCACCCAGGTCATGCCCTCGGTCAGTTTCGCGCGTGGTACGTGCTGCTCGACGAGAGCCATCGTCGTGATCATCGTCGGTGCGATGGACAGGCCCGCGACAAAGAGCGCCACGGCCAGAAACGGAAGGTTCCCGACCAGTAGGAGGGGGATCATACTCACGGCTGTCGTGCACACACCGACCAGCCACCGGCGTGCGGGCGCCCCCTTGAAGTGCAACAGCCCGAAGACCGCTCCCGCGGCGCAGGAACCCGCCGCGTACACCGCGAGCACGAGACTGGCCGCCGCCTTGTGGCCCTCGTCCTCGGCGAAAGCGACGGTCACCACGTCCACCGCGCCGAAGATCGTGCCAGTTGCCACGAACGTCGCCACCAGGACCTGAAGACCGCGCGACCTCAGGGCGGACCCCCCGGAGTGCTGTCCGCGCGGATGCGGCACCGGCTCGGTCGCACGCTGCGCGGTCAGCCAGAAGACACCGGCCGCGAGGAAACAGCCCGCGAGAAGGGGCCCCGCCTCCGGGAACCAGGCGGTCGACAGACCGATCGAGATGATCGGCCCGAAGATGAAGCACACCTCGTCGATGACGGACTCGAAGGAGTACGCGGTGTGCAGCTGAGGCGTGTCCCTGTAGAGGGCCGCCCAGCGTGCCCGGACCATCGAGCCGACGCTGGGCACACAGCCGATCAGGGCGGCGAAGACGAACAGCGTCCAGTCCGGCGCCTCGAACTTCGCGCACAGCAGCAGACCGGCGACGGCGACGAGCGAGACCAGGGCGGCGGGCCGCAGTACACGGCGCTGCCCGTGCCGGTCTACGAGGCGTGAGATCTGCGGACCGATGGCCGCCGCCGAGAGCGCCACGGTGGCCGACAGGCCACCCGCGAGCCCGTATCGGCCGGTCAGCTGGGAGACCATCGTGACGATCCCGATGCCCATCATCGACAGGGGCATCCGGCCCAGGAACCCGGCGACCGAGAAGCTCTTGGTGCCGGGCAGGGCGAATATGGCGCGGTAGGGGCTGGGCAAGTCGTCTCCGGTAAGGCGCGTAGGTGGCCAAGACAGCTTACGGGTCCCGGGGCTTAGGGGCATGGCCGTTTTCCGCCTGTCAGTGACGGGTGGCAGGATCAAAGGCATGTCCGATGCGCTCGATCCCACGCCCTTCGACGGCTACGACGCCCTGCTGCTGCTCTCGTTCGGAGGCCCCGAGGGCCCGGAGGACGTGGTCCCGTTCCTGGAGAACGTGACGCGTGGCAGGGGAATCCCCAAGGAGCGGCTCAAGGAGGTGGGGCAGCACTACTTCCTGTTCGGCGGGGTCAGCCCCATCAACGAGCAGAACCGCGCCCTGCTGGACGCGCTCCGCAAGGACTTCGCGGACCACGGCCTCGACCTGCCCGTCCACTGGGGCAACCGGAACTGGGCGCCGTACCTGACGGACACCCTCCGCGAGATGGTCACCGACGGCCACCGGCGCATCCTCGTCCTCGCGACCAGCGCGTACGCGTCGTACTCGGGCTGCCGCCAGTACCGCGAGAATCTCGCGGAGTCCCTCGCCGCCCTGGAAGCGGAGGGGCTCGAAGTGCCGCGCGTCGACAAGCTGCGGCACTACTTCAACCACCCCGGCTTCGTGCGCCCCATGATCGACGGTGTCCTGAGGTCGCTCGCCGACCTCCCCGACGACGTGCGGGACGGCGCCCACATCGCGTTCACGACGCACTCCATCCCGACCGCGGCCGCCGACGTCTCCGGGCCGGTCGACGACCACGGCGACGGGGGTGCCTACGTGAAGGAACACCTGGACGTCGCGCGCGTGATCGCCGACGCGGTCCGTGAGGAGACCGGGGTCGACCACCCCTGGCAGCTCGTCTACCAGTCGCGGTCCGGCGCCCCGCACATCCCGTGGCTGGAGCCCGACATCTGCGACCACCTCGAGGAGCGGCACGGCGCCGGTGTGCCGGCCGTCGTGATGGCGCCCATCGGGTTCGTCTCCGACCACATGGAGGTCCTCTACGACCTCGACACCGAGGCCACGGCCAAGGCCGCCGAGCTCGGCCTCCCGGTGCGCCGCTCCGCCACGGTCGGCGCGGACCCCCGCTTCGCCGCCGCGGTCCGCGACCTCGTCCTCGAGCGGTCCGCCGCCGAGCGCGGCCGGGCCGTCACGCCGTGTGCCCTGGGCGCGCTCGGCGCGAGCCACAACGTCTGCCCGGTGGGCTGCTGCCCCTCCCGTGCCCCCAAGCCCGCGGCCGCGGGCGCCGACAGCCCGTACGCGTAAGGATCCCGACGTGACAGACCTGAAGGCCGAACTCCTCGAGGTCGCCCTGGAGGCCGCCGCCCGCGCCGGGACCTTCCTGCGCGACGGCCGCCCCGCCGACCTCGGCGTCGCCGCCACCAAGACCAGCGCCGTCGACGTCGTCACGGAGATGGACATCGCCTCCGAGAAGCTGATCACCGGCTTCCTCGCCGAGCGCAGGCCGGACGACGGCGTCCTGGGCGAGGAGGGCGCGAGCACCGAGGGCAGCAGCGGGATCACCTGGGTGATCGACCCCATCGACGGAACGGTCAACTACCTGTACGGGCGCCCCGAATGGTCGGTCTCGATCGCCGCCCGCCTGGGCGACGAGACTCTCGTCGGGGTCGTCGCGGCGCCCCTGCGCGGCGAGACCTACCGTGCGGTCCTCGGCCAGGGCGCGTTCGTGAACGACCGCCCGGCACACGCGCGCGTGGCGCCCCCCTTCGAGCAGGCGCTCGTCGGCACGGGATTCGGCTACCTCGCCGCACGCCGGGCCCACCAGGCCGATGTCGTACGGGAGTTGGTGCCCCACGTGCGCGACATCCGGCGTGGCGGTTCGGCCGCCATCGACCTCTGTGACGTCGCCGTCGGACGCCTCGACGCGTACTACGAGCGCGGCCTGAACCCCTGGGACCTGGCGGCCGGAGACCTCATCGCCAGGGAGGCGGGCGCGCTCACCGGCGGCCGTCCCGGTGAGGTGCCGTCCGGAGAGCTGACGATCGCGGCGCCGCCCGGACTCTTCGAGCGGCTCCAGAGCCGCCTTGAGGAGCTCGGGGCCTGGCACGACTGACGCACAGCGGCCTGCCGAGCGCGCAGGAAGCACGGGAACGGCACGAGAAAGGGCCCCGGCGCCTGCCTGGATCGACCAGGCGCCGGGGCCCTTCCGTACTGCGTCAGACGCGCGCGACGCCGAGCTCCACGCCGTGCTCGGCGGCGAGCCGATGCAGGTCGTCCAGCTCGTCCTGCTCGATCTCGACGAGGAATTCGTCGCCCGTCTCGCGAGCCCGGCTCAGGTCGGACTCGGTCGCCTTGATGCGCTGCAAAATTCCTGCGGTGAATGCGTCCATGGTTGCGCCCCCTCGTCCTGGGTCGTGGGTCGGTGGCACGGGGGTGTGCCCTCGGAAGGGGCGATCACGTCTCACACCGCCCTGCGGAAAGCGGGTCGTGGTACGCCACATACAAAGCGTGATCGCGGGTGTAAATCCGTCCTCCCCGCGCTCACTTACGCAGAAACCTCGACCGGCCAGAAAATCCCGCATTCCCGGGGCGCCCCATCGCCTTACAGCCGGTTTATGGCCGAAAGGGGCAGGATGGAGCCCACACTCCACGACCCGGACCTGCTCACAGGTGCTCAGAACCTGCCCGCAGGTCACACAGGAAGGACAGCGACGTGCGCGTACTCGTCGTCGAGGACGAGCAGCTGCTCGCCGATGCGGTGGCCACCGGACTTCGCCGGGAGGCCATGGCCGTCGACGTCGTGTACGACGGTGCGGCCGCCCTCGAACGCATCGGCGTGAACGACTACGACGTGGTCGTCCTCGACCGGGACCTCCCGCTCGTGCACGGCGACGACGTCTGCCGCAAGATCGTCGAACTGGGCATGCCGACCCGCGTCCTGATGCTGACCGCCTCCGGCGACGTCAGCGACCGCGTCGAGGGCCTCGAGATCGGCGCTGACGACTACCTGCCCAAGCCGTTCGCGTTCAGCGAGCTGACCGCCCGTGTGCGGGCGCTCGGACGCCGTACGAGCGTGCCGCTGCCGCCGGTCCTCGAACGCGCGGGCATCAAGCTCGACCCGAACCGCCGCGAGGTCTTCCGCGACGGCAAGGAGATCCAGCTCGCACCCAAGGAGTTCGCCGTCCTCGAGGTCCTGCTGCGCAGCGAGGGCGCGGTCGTCTCGGCCGAGCAGCTCCTGGAGAAGGCCTGGGACGAGAACACGGACCCCTTCACGAACGTTGTCCGGGTCACCGTCATGACCCTGCGCCGCAAGCTCGGAGAGCCCGCCGTCATCGTGACCGTGCCCGGCTCCGGATACCGGATCTGATCCCCTGTGGCCTCGACACCGGCGCCACCGGCCGCGCCTCCGAAACCCACATGGGACCCCAGAAAAGCCGAGCCGCCCTACCCGTGGCTGCGCCCGACCATCCGCATACGCCTCACCCTGCTGTACGGCGGCATGTTCCTGATCGCCGGCATCGTGCTGCTGTCGATCATCTATCTGCTCGCCGCGCAGGCGCTGAACGTCGGCAGCGACCTGCCGTTCACCGTCACGAACGGCTCGGTGAGCAGCGGTACCTGCCGTAACTTCTCGGGCCTCCCCGACCACCCCACGACGAGCCAGCTCAACTCCGCGCTGAACGAGTGCGTCAACGAGATGCGTCAGCACGCACTCGACAACCTCCTCAGCCGCTCGCTCCTCGCCCTGCTCGGCCTCGCCGTGATCGCGTTCGCCTTCGGGTACGCGATGGCGGGCCGCGTCCTGTCCCCGCTGGGCCGCATCACGCGCACCGCGCGCCGGGTGGCCGGCACGGACCTGTCGCGGCGCATCGAGCTGGACGGTCCGGACGACGAGCTGAAGGAGCTGGCCGACACCTTCGACGACATGCTCGACCGCCTGGAGAGAGCCTTCACCGCGCAGCAGCGGTTCGTCGGCAACGCGTCGCACGAGCTGCGCACCCCGCTCGCGATCAACCGCACGCTCCTGGAGGTCCACCTCTCCGATCCCGGGGCGCCGATGGAGCTCCAGCAGCTCGGCAAGACGCTGCTGGCGACGAACGAGCGCAGCGAGCAGCTCGTCGAGGGCCTGCTCCTGCTCGCCCGCAGCGACAACCAGATCGTGGAGCGCAAACCGGTCGACCTCGCCGAGGTCGCCTCGCAGGCCATCGACCAGGCCCGCTCGGAGGCCGACGCGAAGGGCGTCGAGATCCGCGGCGAGCGCAAGGAGGCCGTCGTCCAGGGCAACGGCGTACTCCTGGAGCGCATCGCCCTGAACCTCGTCCAGAACGCCGTCCGGTACAACGTCCCGGAGGGCGGCTGGGTCGAGGTCACCACCGAGGCCCAGCACGGTCAGGCGGTCCTCGTGGTGTCCAATACGGGGCCCGTGGTGCCCGCGTACGAGATCGACAACCTCTTCGAGCCGTTCCGGCGACTGCGCACCGAACGCACCGGGAGCGACAAGGGAGTGGGGCTCGGCCTGTCGATCGCCCGCTCGGTGGCGCGCGCTCATGGGGGCCGTATCATCGCGGAGCCGCGTGAAGGGGGTGGGCTCGTCATGCGGGTCACCCTGCCGATCTGAGGCCTCCGAGACGCGGGTCACCCGCCGATCCGGGCCTTTCGAGATGCGGGTCGGCGACCGATCTGAGATGCTTCCGCCGACGTGCCGGAGGAGTTCGCTTTTAGCGGAATTTTCGGGACCTGATCCCGCGAAGACCGTGTGTGATCGATCACAAGGGCGAATTTCCGGCCATCTACTCTCCGTGATCGCAAAAGCCCTCGGAAAGCCTGGAAAATCCGGGTTTTCAGGGGTCCTGATCACGGGAAGTACACGGGGTGGCGCCCGTGGAGCGCGACCTTTGGACCGTGTACGGTCCCGATCGCCATCCAACCCGATCACTCATGGGGGATCCGGTTGGGTGTCGATTGAGTAACAGACCTTGATGTGAGGCAAAATCTCCGCCTCAGGTCGGGCACAAAGTCCGGCCTCCCGCGCGTTGTGCGCTGGAGACACCGCATACACCCAGAGGGGGAGAGCGACACATGGCAACGGATTACGACACCCCACGCAAGACCGACGATGACGTCAACGAGGACAGCATCGAGGAGCTCAAGGCTCGTCGGAACGACAAGTCGACCTCGTCGGTCGACGTCGACGAGTTCGAGGCCGCCGAAGGCCTGGAGCTCCCGGGCGCCGACCTCTCGAACGAGGAGCTGGCCGTCCGGGTCCTGCCCAAGCAGCAGGACGAGTTCACCTGCATGAGCTGCTTCCTGGTGCATCACAGGAGCCAGCTGGCCCGCGAGAAGAACGGCCAGCCGATCTGCCGCGACTGCGACTGAGGCAGGGTCGGCCGTGACTGGCTCGACCCCGCCCTGGAAGCGCCGCTCCCGGAAGGACCGGGAAGCGGACGGTGGCCCGTCCGACGACGGCGTGCGTGACGACGAGCGAGGCTCTTCCCCCACAGGAGCAGCCTCGCTCGAGGACGCGGACGACCAAGAGGTGGCGGGCGACCTCGCGGCGGCGGGATACAGCGACGTGCCCGCCGTCTCCACCGCGGGTGACCAAGCGCCGATCGGCGGCCGTGCACAGGTCGCCAGGCGACGTGTGGCCGCCGTCAAGGACGGCGTCCGTAAGAGCGGCACCGCCGCCAAAGCAGGACTCGGCTATCTCGCCGACCGGATCATCGAGAACGCGCCGCGCGTGCCGGTGCGCGATCTGGCGACCCTGCGCAGACAGTTCCCCGGCCTGAACGCCGAACAGCTCGCCGACAAACTCGTCGCGGGCGCCGCCAACGCCACCTCCACCGTGGGTGCGGGGATCGGCGCCGCCGCGATGATGCCCGTACCTCCCGCGATGCCCGCCGAGCTGGCGGCCGAGATCACCGGCGTCGCAGCCATCGAGATGAAGCTGGTCGCCGAGCTGCACGAGGTCTACGGAGTGCGCCCGCCCGGAGCCCTTAAGGACCGCAGCGCCGCCTATCTGGCCTCGTGGACCGAGGAGCGCGGCATCGAGGTGACGAAGCCCGCGACGATCAATGCGGCGCTCGGCGGCCAGATGAAGCGCGAGCTGCGCCAGCAGATCATGAAGCGCATGGTGCGCAACCTGCCGAACCTGATGCCGTTCATGGTCGGCGCCGCGGTCGGGGCGGTCATGAACCGCCGCGACACCAAGAAGCTCGCGGGGCGGATCCGCAAGGACCTGCGCAAGATCCAGGTTCCCTGGGACGCCCTGCCGGAGCTGCCGCCCCTGGAGCGCCCCAGCGACCCGCACCCGCTGATCCCGGGCGACGCACCCGGGCCCAAGGAGCTCGGAAGCTGACCGGCGCTACTTGCCGAGCGCCTTCGCCAGCCCCTTCGGGTCCCGCGTCGACAGATACACGTAAGGGGTCGGGTCCTGCGGGTCGATGACGTCCACGCGCAGGGCCGTCGGGACATAGCTGCGGAGCAGCATGAAGGCGCGCGGGTCGGCCTTGTGCGTGCGCCAGGCGCGCGCCCCCTCGGCGTCCAGGACCTCCGCGTCACCCAGTGCCGACAGCGGGATCTTCGCGTCGCCGGCGACCAGCGAGTCCGCCACGACACGGATGCGCACGGAGCCGTACGAACTCGTCACCACCGCCGCCGCGGCCGTCCCGCCGACCAGCCCCCCGAGCAACGGCAGCGTGCCGAACGGCAGCAGGATCAGGGCGCAGGCGACGCCGAGCAGGAGTGAGACGAGCCACCACGAGCGGGGGGCGGTGAGGCGTTCTTCGAACGGTGCGGTGGAGAGCTCCATGCGGTCAAGCTTGGCACGGTGCGCTTTCTCCCAGGACGCGCGGGTAAGGTCTGCGCCTGTGAGTGGTACTTCTGCAGCTCTGACGCCCCCCGCCGACGCCATAGCGCCCGTGCGGCACCCCGATGCCCCCGCACCCGGCGAGCTCCTCGGCGCGCACTACGGACACTGTTTCGGATGCGGCGACGAACAGCCCCACGGGCTGCATCTGGCAGCTCGCGCGCAGGACGGCGTCCGCGTCACCGCCGAGTTCACGGTGCGGCCCGCCCACCAGGGGGCCCCCGGTCTCGCACACGGCGGAATCCTGGCCACCGCCCTCGACGAGACGCTCGGCTCGCTGAACTGGCTGCTGCGCGTCATCGCGGTGACCGGCCGGCTCGAGACGGACTTCGTGCGGCCCGTGCCGGTGGACACCGTGCTGTACCTCGACGCCGAGGTCACCGCCGTCGCGGGCCGCAAGATCTACTCGACCGCCACCGGCCGGATCGGCGGCCCCGACGGGCCCGTCGCGGTCCGCGCCGACGCCCTCTTCATCGAGGTGAAGGTCGACCACTTCATCGACAACGGCCGTCCGGAGGAGATCCAGGCGGCCATGAGCGACCCGGACCAGGTCCGGCGCACCCGTGCCTTCGAGGTGAACCCGTGACCCGAGCTCCTCTCGACGTGCTGATCAGGCGCGTCGACCCCGACGTACCGCTGCCCTCGTACGAGCATCCCGGTGACGCGGGCGCGGACCTGCGGACCACCGAGGCGTGCGAGCTCGCGCCGGGCGAGCGGGCCGTACTTCCCACGGGGGTGTCGATCGCGCTGCCCGAGGGGTACGCGGCCTTCGTGCACCCGCGATCCGGACTCGCCGCCCGTTGCGGTGTCGCCCTGGTGAATGCCCCAGGGACGGTGGATGCCGGGTACCGTGGAGAGATCAAGGTGATCGTGGTGAATCTCGACCCGCGCGACAGCGTGCGGTTCGAGCGCTTCGACCGGATTGCCCAACTGGTCGTCCAGCAGGTCGAGAAGGTGCGCTTCCAGGAGGTGGCGGAGCTTCCCGACTCGGCGCGGGCCGAGGGGGGCTTCGGGTCCACCGGTGGTCATGCCGCCGTGGGACCGGGCCCGGGTGGGCATCAGGGTGGGAATCGATACGCATCGGTCGTATCCGACCGGGAAGGACAGTGACGTGTTCGGACGTCGCAAGAAGAACGGCGCCGCCGATGACGCGGCGGGCGAGGCCGAGCAGGTCGTCGACGGCGTAGCCGGCGACAGCGACGCGGGCGAGGGCGAGCCGCAGCGCGTGCGGCTCGAGCCCGAGCCGCGTCCCGACGGCCCCTGGGACGCCTCCGAGGTCCGCGAGCCCGGCGAGGGCCGCGTGGACCTGGGCGGACTCTTCGTCCCCGGAGTCGAGGGCATGGAGCTGCGGGTCGAGGTCGCGGGCGACGCGATCGTCGCGGCCACCGTCGTCCTCCAGGACAGCGCAGTGCAGCTCCAGGGCTTCGCCGCCCCCAAGAAGGAGGGCATCTGGGGCGAGGTCCGTGAGGAGATCGCCTCGGGCATCACTCAGCAGGGTGGCGTGATCGACGAGGTCGAGGGTCCGCTCGGCTGGGAGCTGCGGGCCCAGGTGCCGGTGCAGCTGCCGGACGGCACGGGCGGCTTCCAGGTCGTCCGGTTCATCGGCGTCGACGGCCCCCGCTGGTTCCTGCGCGGAGTGATCTCCGGGCAGGGCGCGGTGCAGCCGCAGGCCGCCGGGCTCCTCGAGCAGATCTTCCGGGACACCGTCGTGGTCCGCGGTGAGGGCCCGATGGCCCCGCGCGACCCGATCGTCCTGAAGCTGCCGGACGACGCGCAGATGGTCGCCGAGGGCGTGCAGCAGGAGCCGCAGGAAGGCTCCCGGTTCGCCGGCGGCATGGGGCAGCTGGCGCGCGGCCCCGAGATCACCGAGGTGCGCTGAGCCGCACCCTTACCGCCATCGATGGGCCGCACACTCCACCGGAGTGTGCGGCCCATCGGCGTTGCGTGGCTCGGCAGTTCAAGGCTGTCCAGACCATTGCGAGGCCTTCGCGCAACTCCTTGACGAGCTGCTATGCGCCGCGCGCCGGGGGACGGGGGCTCGTGGACGTACGGCGGGTGCCTGCCGTGGTGCGGGGTCACCGTGTCGCCGACCCGCACGGTTCCTGAGTCCAGTTCGCGGCCCCGTGCCGCGCCAACGAGGAGCTGGGCGCGACGGTTCTGGTCGTCACGTACGAACCGCTCGTGTCCGGCAGGGTGCGCCGCGCGGTCCGTATCCGCGACGGCCGCGCCTCGACGGAGACCTTGCGCGAACGCGGGGGAGAGGGTGAGGAGTTCACGGTTCTGGACCGGGCGGGCACGCTCCCGCTGCCGCGGGACTGCGTGGAGCGGTACGGGCTGTGCGGCCGGGTTCGGCTCACGGGTGAGGCGGGCCACGTGGGTGTATGGCCGGATCGCGGCGACCGCTCCGACGGCTGAACTGCGGCTCTTTCTTCACCTCTTGACGGAGGGCTGGTACGTACCTAAGGTCTGCGGCCAACACCCGTGTTCATAAAGGTACTTCACGTTCACGTAGAAGAACGGATGGCCCCCCACATGCCGAACACACCGGCCCCCGCCCGCCACCGGCGCAGACGACGCGCCGCCCTGCTCGCCACCCTGGCGACGACCACCACCGCACTCGTCGCCACCCTCCTCGCCTGGCCCGGCGCCGACCGCGCCGACGCCGCGCCCGCCACCTTCGCCCACCCGGGCGTCGTCGTCTCCAAGGGGCAGCTCGACTTCGCCCGCGACAAGGTCGACGCCGGCGCCCAGCCCTGGAAGGGCGCGTACGACCAGATGCTGGCGAGCAAGTACGCCTCCCTCACCCGCACCGCCAAACCCCGCGCCACCGTCGAGTGCGGCTCCTACTCCAACCCCAACTACGGCTGCACCGACGAGCGTGAGGACGCGATAGCCGCGTACACCGACGCCCTCGCCTGGTACATCACGCGCGACGACCGCTACGCGAAGAAGTCCATCGAGCTGATGGACGCCTGGTCGGCCACCATCAAGGAGCACACCAACAGCAACGCGCCGCTCCAGACCGGCTGGGCAGGTTCTTCCTGGCCCAAGGCCGCCGAGATCATCAAGTACACGTACACCGGCGGCTGGGCGAACGAGGGCCGTTTCCGGACGATGCTGCGCGACGTCTATCTCCCCAAGGTCATCAACGGCTCCAACTCCAACGGCAATTGGGAGCTGTCGATGATGGAGGCCGCCGTCGGCATCTCCGTCTTCCTGGAGGACAGGACGTCGTACGACAAGGCCATGGCCAAGTTCCGTACGCGCGCGGCCGCCTACGTCTACCTCGCCTCGGACGGCGACCTGCCGAAGACCGTGCCGAGCCAGAACCTCGACACCAAGGCCAAGATCGTCAGCTACTGGCAGGGGCAGTCCACCTTCGTCACCGGCCTCACCCAGGAGACCTGCCGCGACTTCACGCACACCGGATACGGCATCTCCGCCATCTCCCACATCGCCGAGACCAGCCGCATCCAGGGCCAGGACCTGTACGGCACCGACGTCGGGCAGCGCCTCCAGCAGGCCCTCGGCTTCCAGGCCAAGTACGAGCTGGGCGAGGCGCCGCCGAGCTGGCTGTGCGGCGGGTCCGTCACGCGCGGACTCGGGCCCGTCACCGAGGTCGGCTACAACGCGATGCACACCCGCCTCGGCAACGCCATGACGAACACCCAGAAACTCACCGAGCAGAACCGCCCGGCGGGCTCCAACAACCTGTTCGTCGCCTGGGAGACCCTGACCCACGCCGAGAACCCCAACTGATCCGGGCCATTGCCCGGCCGGGCGCCGCGTGACCATACTGGCGCCCGGCCGGGGAACGCACGGGGAGCGCACATGAGTGAGAGCACGGAAGCGGGGACCGCCGTCCTCGACCAGGACGGCGGCGGCCCCATGGTCGTCATCGAGGACCTGCACCGCTCGTACGGCACCGGGGCCGCGGCCGTGCACGCCCTGCGCGGCGTCTCCTTCGAGGTACCGCGCGGCGAACTCGTCGCCCTCAAGGGCCGCTCGGGATCCGGCAAGACGACGCTCCTCAACCTCGTCGGAGGGCTCGACGAACCCGACGGCGGGCGCATCATCGTCGATGGACAGGACCTCTCCGGACTCGGCGAGAACGGCCTCCTGGAGCTGCGCCGTGACCGCATCGGCTTCATCTTCCAGTCCTTCGGCCTGATCCCGATCCTGTCCGCCGCCGAGAACGTCGGGGTGCCGATGCGGCTGCGCAAGGCCGACCCCCGCGAGCGCGAGGAGCGCGTCGAGCTGCTCCTCGCCCTCGTCGGCCTCGCCGACCACGCCAAGCAGCGCCCCGGCGAACTGTCCGGCGGCCAGCAGCAGCGCGTCGCCATCGCCCGCGCGCTCGCCAACCGGCCCGCCCTCGTCATCGCCGACGAACCCACCGGCCAGCTCGACGCCGAGACCGGACTCGCCGTCATGGAGCTGCTGCGCGCCGTCGTCCGCAGCGAACACGTCACCGCGCTCGTCGCCACCCACGACGCGGCGCTGCTCGACCTCGCCGACCGGGTCCTCGAACTGCGCGACGGCGAGATCACGGAAATCGCGGCGTCGGGGCAGCGCTGACCGAAACGCCGCCGGTGCGGAGTGGCCCGCATCAGAGTTGCGTCAAAGACGCACGTCCGCGGCCCCCTCGCCCCATTTGCCGCAATTGGTGGCCGTAGGGTCGACGCTGCGTACAACACGTGCAGCGGGAAGACAATGGGGCCATGGGACGCGGCAAGCTTCGGATCTACCTCGGTGCGGCACCGGGCGTCGGCAAGACCTACGCGATGCTCTCCGAGGGCCACCGCCGTATCGAGCGGGGCACGGACTGCGCCGTCGGCTTCGTCGAGCACCACGGCAGGCCCCGTACGGAGGTGATGCTCCACGGCCTCGAACAGATCGCCCGCAAAGAGCTGACCTACCGCGGCGCCGTCTTCACCGAGATGGACGTCGACGCCGTACTCGCCCGCCGCCCCGAAGTCGCCCTGGTGGACGAACTCGCCCATACGAACGTGCCCGGCTCGCGCAACGCCAAGCGCTGGCAGGACGTCGAGGAACTCCTCGCGGCCGGCATCGACGTCGTGTCCACCGTCAACATCCAGCACCTGGAGTCACTCGGCGACGTCGTCGAGTCGATCACCGGCGTGCGCCAGCGCGAGACCGTCCCCGACGAGGTCGTGCGCCGCGCCGACCAGATCGAACTGGTCGACATGTCGCCCGAGGCGCTGCGCCGCCGCATGGCCCACGGCAACATCTACAAGCCGGACCGCATCGACGCCTCCCTCTCCAACTACTTCCGCCCCGGCAATCTCACCGCCCTGCGCGAACTGGCCCTGCTCTGGGTGGCCGACCGCGTCGACGAATACCTCCAGCAGTACCGCGGCGAACACAACATCCGCTCCACCTGGCAGGCCCGCGAGCGCATCGTCGTCGGCCTGACCGGCGGACCCGAGGGCCGCACCCTCGTCAGGCGCGCGGCGCGGATGGCCGCCAAGGGCTCGGGCAGCGAGATCCTCGCCGTCTACATCGCCCGCAGCGACGGCCTCACCGCCGCCTCCCCCAAGGAGCTCGCGCTCCAGCGCACCCTCGTCGAGGACCTGGGCGGCACCTTCCACCACGTCATAGGGGACGACATACCGGCCGCGCTCCTCGAGTTCGCACGCGGCGTCAACGCGACCCAGATCGTGCTGGGCTCCTCGCGCCGCAAGACGTGGCAGTACATCTTCGGACCCGGCGTCGGCATGACCGTCGCCCGCGAGTCGGGCCCCGACCTCGACGTGCACATCGTCACGCACGAGGAAGTGGCCAAGGGGCGCGGCCTCCCCGTCACACGTGGCGCGCGCCTCGGCCGCTCCCGCATCATCTGGGGCTGGCTCATCGGCGTCGGCGGGCCCGCCCTGCTGTCCCTCGCGCTCACCCATGTCGCCACCGATCTCGGCCTCGCGAACGACATGCTCCTCTTCCTGTCCGTGACGGTGGCCGCCGCCCTCGTCGGCGGTCTCCTGCCGGCGCTGGCCTCGGCCGCCGTCGGCTCGCTCCTCCTGAACTACTTCTTCACGCCGCCGCTGCACCTGTTCACCGTCGCCGACCCCAAGAACATCGTCGCCATCGTGATCTTCGTAGGGGTCGCGGTGTCGGTCGCCTCCGTCGTCGACCTCGCGGCCCGGCGTACCCACCAGGCAGCAAGGCTGCGGGCCGAGTCCGAGATCCTCTCCTTCCTCGCCGGCAGCGTCCTGCGCGGCGAGAACAGCCTCGACGCGCTGCTCGACCGGGTCCGCGAGACCTTCGCCATGGACTCCGTCGCCCTACTCGAACGCGCGAGCGACGTCGAGCCGTGGACCCGCGCAGCCAGCGTCGGCCCGCACCCCGTGGAACGCCCCGAGGACGCGGACGTCGACATGCCGGTCGGCGACCACATGGCGCTCGCCCTGTCCGGCCGGGTGCTGCCCGCCGAGGACCGCCGCGTCCTCGCGGCCTTCGCGGCCCAGGCCGCCGTCGTCCTCGACCGCCAGCGCCTCCAGTCCGAGGCGGACCAGGCCCGCACCCTCGCCGAGGGCAACCGCATCCGCACCGCCCTGCTCGCCGCCGTCAGCCACGACCTGCGGACCCCGCTCGCCGGCATCAAGGCCTCCGTCTCCTCCCTGCGCTCCGACGACGTCGCCTGGTCCGAGGAGGACCAGGCGGAACTCCTCGCCGGCATCGAGGAGGGCGCCGACCGCCTCGACCACCTCGTCGGCAACCTCCTCGACATGTCGCGCCTCCAGACCGGCACCGTCACCCCGCTGATGCGCGAGATCGATCTCGATGAGGTGGTCCCGATGGCGCTGGTGGGCGTCCCCGACGGCAGCGTCGACCTCGACATTCCGGAGAGCCTGCCCATGGTCACCGTGGACAAGGGACTCCTGGAGCGCGCCGTCGCCAATATCGTCGAGAACGCGGTCAAGTACAGCCCCGAGGACGAGACGGTCCTCGTGGCGGCCAGCACACTCGGCGACCGCGTCGAGGTGCGCGTCGTGGACCGCGGTCCCGGTGTCCCCGACACCGCGAAGGACCGCATCTTCGCCCCGTTCCAGCGTTACGGTGACGCACCGCGCGGCGCCGGAGTGGGCCTCGGCCTCGCCGTCGCGCGCGGCTTCGTCGAGGCGATGAGCGGCACGCTCACGGCGGAGGACACCCCCGGCGGGGGCCTGACCATGGTCCTCACGCTCACCGCCGCGACCGGCCACCCGACGGCCGGCCGCACCAGCTCAGCCATTGCTCAGAGAGGCAGGTACGCATGACCCGGGTGCTCGTGGTCGACGACGAGCCGCAGATCGTGCGCGCCCTCGTCATCAACCTGAAGGCGCGCAAGTACGAGGTGGAGGCCGCGGCCGACGGCGCGGGCGCGCTCCAGCTCGCCGCCGCGTTCCACCCCGACGTGGTCGTGCTCGACCTGGGCCTGCCCGACATGGACGGCGTCGAGGTGATCAAGGGCCTGCGCGGCTGGACCCGCGTACCGATCCTGGTGCTGTCCGCGCGCCACTCCTCCGACGAGAAGGTCGAGGCGCTCGACGCGGGCGCCGACGACTACGTCACCAAGCCGTTCGGCATGGACGAGCTCCTGGCCCGCCTGCGCGCCGCGGTCCGCCGGGCCGAGCCCACCGGCGGCGGCGAGGACGAGGGCATCGTCGACACCGACGACTTCACCGTCGACCTGGCCGCGAAGAAGGTCAACCGCGACGGCCGCGACGTACGCCTGACCCCCACCGAGTGGCACCTCCTGGAGGTCCTGGTCCGCAACACGGGCCGCCTGGTCAGCCAGAAGCAGCTCCTCCAGGAGGTCTGGGGCCCCTCCTACGGCACCGAGACGAACTATCTGCGCGTCTACATGGCCCAGCTCCGCCGCAAACTGGAGTCGGACCCCTCCCACCCGCGGCACTTCATCACGGAGCCCGGCATGGGGTATCGCTTCGAGCGCTGACCCGCTCATCCGTTGTCCCCGCCCCCCGGTACGCTTGATTTATGAGTGCTGTCCCTCGTTCCGATACGCCGTCCGAGAAGCCGGTAGGCCGCTTCCGGCGCATGCTCGACCGGCTGTCCTCCTCCCAGGAGGATCTGGAGTCGGAAGAGCTGCGCGAGGACTCGCAGACCACGGGCTGTACCCGCATCGGGGACTGCCAGGACCGGCAGATAGTCACCGTTACTGGTACCTTGCGCACGGTCACCCTCCGACCACGTGCCGGAGTCCCGGCCCTGGAGGCGGAGCTGTTCGACGGCTCCGCGGCTCTGGACGTCGTATGGCTCGGCCGCCGGTCCATCGTCGGCATCGAACCGGGCCGCAAGCTGATCGCTTCCGGACGGGTCTCGATGAGCCGGGGCCGTAGGGTGCTCTTCAACCCGAAGTACGAACTCAGACCGCTCGGACGGGAGTAGCCGGTGACGTCCCTCGACAAGCCGACCGCGGATCAGGACTCCGACTCGAAGGCGGTGACCGAGGCCGCCCTCTTCGAGGCCTTCGGCGGCGTGCGGGGCTTGGTGGAGACCGTCGTTCCCGGTCTCCTCTTCGTGACCATCTTCACGATCAACAAGGACCTGCACATGTCGGCCATCGCGGCCCTCGCGGTGTCCCTGGTCCTGGTCGTGGTCCGCCTGGTCATGAAGGGCACCGTCAAGCACGCCTTCAGCGGCGTCTTCGGCGTGGCCTTCGGCGTCGTCTTCGCGATGATGACGGGCAACGCCAAGGACTTCTACCTGCCCGGCATGCTCTACACGCTGGGACTGGCCGTCGCCTACATCGTCACCACGCTGTGCGGGGTGCCGCTGATCGGCCTGATCCTGGGACCGGTCTTCAAGGAGAACCTCTCCTGGCGCACGCGCAACCCCGGCCGCAAGAAGGCCTACGCGAAGGCCAGTTGGGCCTGGGGCCTGATCCTGCTCGCCAAGTGCGCGATCCTCTTCCCGATGTACTGGTGGGCGGACACCACGAAGTTCGGCTGGGTCCTGATCGCTCTGAAGATCCCGCCGTTCCTGCTCGCCGTCTGGCTGACCTGGGTCTTCCTGGCGAAGGCACCCGCGCCCATCGACGTGTTCGCGGAGATGGAGGCGGAGGAGAAGGCCGAGAAGGAAGCGAAGGCTGCCCGCAAGGAGGGCGCAGCGCGCCATCGCCGGGAGGTATGAGGCTCGTTCGCGGCTGCGGGTGAGTGGGGGCGCTTGTCGCGCCCACGCGGCGGAGCCGCACATGTCACAGCCCCGCGCACCTAGAAGCAAAGAGGGCCCCGGAGTCTCGACTCCGGGGCCCCTCTTCGTAGCTACGGAAGAACCGTCAGCCCGCGACGTCCTCGCGGCGGACCGACAGCAGGTCCTCGAGCTGTTCCTCGCGGGCCTGGGCGGCCACGAACAGCAGCTCGTCGCCCGCCTCCAGCGAGTCCTCCTGGGACGGGGCCAGGACGCGGGTCCCGCGGATGATCGTCACCAGGGACGTGTCCTCGGGCCACTGGACGTCGCCCACGCGCGTGCCGGCCAGTGCCGACTCGGGCGGCAGCGTCAGCTCCACCAGGTTCGCGTCGCCGTGGCTGAAGCGCAGCAGGCGGACCAGGTCGCCCACGCTCACCGCCTCCTCGACGAGCGCGGACATGAGGCGCGGCGTGGAGACCGCGACATCGACGCCCCACGACTCGTTGAAGAGCCACTCGTTCTTCGGGTTGTTCACGCGGGCGACGACCCGCGGGACCCCGTACTCGGTCTTCGCGAGCAGCGAGACGACGAGGTTGACCTTGTCGTCGCCGGTGGCCGCGATGACCACGTTGCAGCGCTGGAGCGCCGCCTCGTCCAGGGACGTGATCTCACAGGCGTCGGCGAGCAGCCACTCCGCCTGCGGGACGCGCTCGACCGAGATGGCGGTCGGCGCCTTGTCGATGAGAAGGACCTCGTGCCCGTTCTCCAGGAGCTCACCGGCGATGGACCGGCCCACCGCGCCCGCTCCGGCAATGGCGACCCTCATCAGTGACCGCCCTCCTCTTCAGGACCCTCGGCGAACGCCGCTTCGACCTTCTCGACGTCGTCGGTGCGCATCATCACGTGCACCAGGTCGCCCTCCTGCAGGACCGTCTGCGACGTGGGCAGGATCGCCTCGCCGAGCCGGGTGACGAACGCGACCCGGACGCCGGTCTCCTCCTGGAGCCGGCTGATCTTGTGGCCCACCCACGCGACCGAGGCGTGCACCTCGGCGAGCTGGACACCCCCGGTAGGGTCGCGCCACAGCGGCTCGGCGCCGGACGGCAGGAGCCTGCGCAGCATCTGGTCCGCGGTCCACCGCACGGTCGCGACGGTCGGGATGCCCAGGCGCTGGTAGACCTCGGCGCGACGCGGGTCGTAGATACGGGCCGCGACGTTCTCGATGCCGAACATCTCGCGGGCCACGCGGGCGGCGATGATGTTCGAGTTGTCACCGCTGGAGACGGCCGCGAACGCGCCGGCCTCCTCGATCCCCGCCTCGCGCAGGGTGTCCTGGTCGAAGCCGACCCCGGTGACGCGGCGGCCGCCGAAGCCGGAGCCCAGGCGGCGGAACGCCGTGGGGTCCTGGTCGATGACCGCTACCGTGTGCCCCTGTTGCTCAAGGTTCTGGGCCAGGGCTGAACCCACCCGGCCGCACCCCATGATGACGATGTGCACCGGCCGCTACCCCGCACTCCCGGTCGCCCCGATGACCTGCGAAAACATCTCGCTCACTCTTCTCTCTCAGTCTGCCGGGCAACTAGAGGCAATCGCGTGCCGCGTTGCCCGGAGATGAGCTTAAGCCGCATGGCCTCCGTTGCCTGCATCCGCGTAGCCGGAAGCTCGATCAGCTTCGGCGCGCGCTTCCCCTGCCCGCGATCTCGGCCGCGTCCTGCCTGAAGGCCCACTTCATCTCCGGTTCCATCGCGAAGCGGAAGAGGCGTTGCACGGGCGGTGTGCACAGGCTGGTGATGAGAGCGGCGGCGGCCAGCGTGACGGTGATCTCGCCGAGCGGGGTGTGGAGCCACCGAAGGTCGTACCAGTCCCAGAAGCGGGAGCCCTTGGCGACGAACCCGTGCAGCAGGTAGCCGTACAGGGTGCCTGCGCCGAGTGCCGTGAACCACGTCTTGCGGCGCGGGACCCAGGCGAAGAAGCACGCGACGAGGACGACGGAGCAGCCGAACATGGCGAGTGTCATGACGGCGCCCGACCAGCCGGGGGCGCCGAGCTCCTGGGCGCTGTCACGGCGGTAGAACCAGGCGGCGTTCATGCGCGGGGCCGCCCAGTACGCGAACAGCAGGGCGGCCGCGAAGACGGGGACGGCCAGGATCCGCGCCTCGCGACGGCGTACGAGCTGGAAGTGCTCCGGCTTGAGGACGAGGCCGAGCACGAAGAAGGGGAGGAATTGCAGGACGCGCTGGAGGTCGAGGTCGTCGCCGATGTCGGGGGAGACGGCGGCGAGCACCGCGATGGCCAGCGCGAGCGGTACGGGCCAGCGGACGATCTTCCACAGTGGGGTGGTGAGCCGCCACACGAACAGCGCGATCAGGAACCAGGTCAGGTACCAGGGGTCGAGGAGGCTGATCGGGTACGTCGGGTCGTCGTTCGCCCAGCGCTTGAAGAAGGTGTACGCGACCTCGAAGATCACGTACGGCACGGCGACCCCGGTCACCAGGCGCTTGAGGCGTCCCGGGCTCGCGTCGAAGCTGCGCGAGAAGTAGCCGGAGATGACGATGAACGCCGGCATGTGGAAGGTGTAGACGGTGATGTAGAGGGCGGCCGCCGCCCGGCTGTCGCCGCGCAGGGGCTCCCAGGCGTGACCCATCGCGACGAGGACGATGGCCAGGTACTTGGCGTTGTCGAAGAACGCGTCGCGCGGCTTGGCGGGCTGCTTGTCCGGCTTCCCCGCGACCCCCTGCGGCCTGTCCGGCCTCTCCGCTGCTGCGCGCTGCTCGTCCGGCTTGTCCGCGGCCCGCGCGTGCGTCGCCGTCGGCGGCTTCTCCGGCGGGGGCGCAGCGGACACGGACGCGGGTTCCGGCGACGGTGCGGTGTGGTCACCCCGAGGTGTGACCGGCCGCTGCGCGGGGAGGTGGCTGCGGGACATCTCCCGCACCGTATCCACCCCTTCTCTCCCGCGTAAACCCGGACCACAGCGGCGTTACGGGCGTCACAGTGCCCACCTAGACTGGGGTCCTCCTTGGCCCGGTGAGCCGAAGCGGATGTGGAAGAGGACGACGACGGTGGTGACGCGCGTACGCGACTTCGATGACCGGCCCGCCTTCGACGACCCGCCCGCCGAGGTCATCGCGGAGGCGGCCGGCGCGTTCGGACTGCTCGCCTCCTCGGCCCGGCTGCACATCGTGTGGGCCCTCGCGCAGGGTGAGAGCGATGTCACAGGCCTCGCCGACCGCGTCGGCGGCGCGCTGCCCGCCGTGAGCCAGCACCTGACCAAGCTGAAGCTCGCCGGGCTCGTCCGGTCCCGGCGCGAAGGGCGCCGCCAGGTCTACTTCGTGGACGACCCGGACATCGTGGCCGTGGTGCGGCTGCTGGTCGGCCGGCTCGCCGAACGGGCCGACCCGAACCCGGCCCCCCGGCTCCGCGGGGCCGGGGCCTAGGGTCTTTCGCCAAAGGAGGCCGGGCGATGGCGGAGCGGGGCGGGCAGGCCAGGCGCAGGCCCTGGCTCTGGGGCGTGGTGCTGCTCGTCCTCCTGGTGGCCTGGGCGTGCGGGCGGTCGGGGGACACGGGCACGGACGGGACCGGTGGCGCCACGGGAGCTTCGGGGGCTACGAGGAAGCCGGATGCGTCCGCCCACCCCTCGCGAACGCCCACGACCCCCACGCCGAAGCCCAGCCCCAGCAGCCCCACCACCCCCTCAGGCAAGTACGACCCGGCGGCCTACGCCCCGCAGGTCCGGGCCCGCGCCGCCGAGGCCGGCGTCAGCCCGCGGCTCCTCATGGCGATCCTCTACAACGAGTCGTACAAACCTCACGACCCCGCCCTGGAACGCGCCTGGCAGCGCTACAAGCCGGGCGCCGCCTTCGGGATCGCCAACATGCACCGCGCCGCGTTCGACGAGACCAAGCGGGGCCGGGCCTTCGCGGGGCGCCGGTGGGAGGAGCTGCCCGACGACCGGGACCTCGCCGTGCGCGCGGCTGCCTGGTACCTCCACGACCTGGCGCGGCAACTGCCCGCGCACCCCTCGGGCCCGTACGACAAGGACGAGTTGCTCGCCCTCGGCTACAACGCGGGGGCGGGGAACATGCAGGCCTTCGCGCGCGGCGCGACGCCCGGCAGCCAGGCCGCCGACTATCTGTCCCGGCTGCGTTCGAACTGGGAAAAGGCGGGACGAGCCGTCGCCCGGACCGGTGGCGGCTGAGGCCGAAAGCCCTCGCCAGGACCGCCCGGCGTGAGGCCCGGTGCGAGGCCTTGTGTGAGGTTCCGGTGCGCTTGGGGGGTGGTGGGTGGGCGGCCCCCCGTTCGAACGCTTACGATCCTCTGCGTGTCCAAACTGACCGACGTGCCCAAACGGATCTTGATCGGGCGCGCTCTGCGCAGCGACCGGCTCGGAGAAACGCTCCTGCCGAAGCGCATCGCCCTCCCCGTTTTCGCCTCCGACCCGCTGTCCTCCGTGGCCTATGCGCCGGGAGAGGTGCTGCTGGTCCTCTCCATCGCGGGCGTGTCGGCGTACCACTTCAGCCCCTGGATCGCCGTCGCGGTCGTGGTGCTGATGTTCACCGTGGTCGCCTCCTACCGCCAGAACGTCCACGCGTACCCGAGCGGCGGCGGTGACTACGAGGTCGCGACCACGAACCTCGGCCCCAAGGCCGGCCTCACCGTCGCGAGCGCCCTCCTCGTCGACTACGTCCTCACCGTCGCCGTGTCGATCGCCTCCGGCATCGAGAACCTCGGCTCGGCGATCCCGTTCGTCGTCGAGCACAAGGTCCTGTGCGCCGTCCTGGTCATCGTCCTGCTCACGCTGATGAACCTGCGCGGCGTGAAGGAGTCCGGGAAGCTCTTCGCCATCCCGACCTACGTCTTCGTGGCCGGCGTCTTCATCATGATCGCGTGGGGCGCGTTCCGCGGGCTCGTCCTCGACGACACCATGAAGGCGCCCACCGCCGACTTCCACATCAAGGCCGAACACCAGGGCCTCGCGGGCTTCGCCCTCGTCTTCCTGCTGCTGCGCGCGTTCTCCTCCGGCTGTGCCGCGCTCACCGGTGTCGAGGCGATCAGCAACGGCGTACCGGCGTTCCGCAAGCCGAAGTCGAAGAACGCGGCGACCACGCTCGCGGCGATGGGCCTGCTGGCCGTCACCATGTTCTGCGGCATCATCGCCCTGGCCATGTCGACCAAGGTCCGCATGGCCGAGAACCCGGCGACCGACCTGATCCACAACGGCGTCGCGGTCGGCGAGAGCTACGTCCAGAACCCGGTGATCTCCCAGGTCGCCGAGGCCGTCTTCGGCAAGGGCAGCTTCCTCTTCATCATCCTCGCCGCGGCCACCGCCCTGGTCCTCTTCCTCGCGGCCAACACCGCGTACAACGGCTTCCCGCTCCTCGGCTCGATCCTCGCCCAGGACCGCTACCTGCCGCGGCAGCTGCACACCCGCGGCGACCGCCTCGCGTTCTCGAACGGCATCGTGCTCCTCGCCGGCGCCGCGGCGCTCCTCGTCGTCATCTACGGCGCCGACTCGACGCGCCTGATCCAGCTGTACATCGTCGGTGTGTTCGTCTCGTTCACGCTCAGCCAGACCGGCATGGTCCGGCACTGGAACCGCCATCTGCGCACCGAGAAGGACCAGGCAAAGCGCCGTCACATGGTCCGCTCGCGCGCCATCAACACCTTCGGCGCGTTCTTCACCGGCCTCGTGCTCGTCGTGGTCCTCGTCACGAAGTTCACGCACGGCGCCTGGGTCGCCCTCCTCGGCATGTGCATCTTCTACGCGACGATGACCGCGATCCGTAAGCACTACGACCGCGTGGCCGAGGAGATCCAGGCCCCCGAGACGCCGACCGACGACAGCGTCCGGCCGTCCCGCGTCCACTCGATCGTCCTCGTCTCCAAGATCCACCGCCCGACGCTGCGCGCCCTCGCCTATGCGAAGCTCATGCGCAGCGACACCCTCGAGGCGCTCAGCGTGAACGTCGACCCGGCCGAGACGAAGGCCCTGCGCGAGGAGTGGGAGCGGCGCGGCATCGACGTACCGCTCAAGGTCCTCGACTCGCCCTACCGCGAGATCACCCGGCCGATCATCGAGTACGTCAAGGGCCTGCGCCGCGAGTCGCCCCGCGACGCGGTCAGCGTGATCATCCCCGAGTACGTGGTCGGCCACTGGTACGAGCACCTGCTCCACAACCAGTCCGCCCTGCGCCTCAAGGGCCGCCTCCTGTTCACCCCCGGCATCATGGTCACCTCGGTGCCCTACCAGCTGGAGTCCTCCGAGGCCGCCAAGAAGCGGGCCCGCAGGCGCCAGGACTGGAACGCGCCGGGTGCCGTGCGCCGCGGCCCGGTCGAGAAGCGCCCGAAGGAGCCCTCCAACAAGGGCTGACCCCCTCGGCTGTCGTGTGGCGAGCGGCCGGACAACACCCACGTAGACTGGTGGGCTGTTGTCCGGCCGTTCGCCGTGTCCCTTGCTTTCTTACGTTGTGGAGTCCCCCGCCATGCAGGCAGAACCGAAGAAGTCGCTGGTCGGGGAGGAGTACGAGGTCGAGATCGGCCCCGTCGCCCATGGCGGCCACTGCATCGCCCGCACGGACGAGGGCCAGGTCCTGTTCGTCCGGCACGCGCTGCCCGGCGAGAAGGTCGTGGCCCGCGTCACGGACGGCGAGGAAGGCGCCCGCTTCCTGCGCGCCGACGCGGTCACCGTCATCGAGGCGTCCAAGGACCGCGTCGAGGCGCCCTGCCCGTACGCCGGCCCCGGCCGCTGCGGCGGCTGCGACTGGCAGCACGCCAAGCCGGGCGCGCAGCGCCGCCTCAAGGGCGAGGTCATCGCCGAGCAGCTCCAGCGCCTCGCGGGCCTCACGCCCGAGGAGGCCGGCTGGGACGGCACGGTCATGCCGGCCGAGGGCGACAAGCTCCCGGCGGGCGAGGTCCCGCAGTGGCGCACGCGCGTGCAGTACGCGGTCGACCCCGACACCGGGAAGGCCGGCCTGCGCCGCCACCGCTCGCACGAGGTCGAGCCGATCGAGCACTGCATGATCGCGGCGCCGGGCGTCTCCGAACTCGGCATCGAGAAGCGCGACTGGACGGGCATGGAGTCCATCGAGGCGATCGCGGCGACGGGCTCCCAGGACCGCCAGGTCATCCTGACCCCGCGCCCCGGCGCACGCCTGCCCCTGGTCGAACTCGACAAGCCGGTCTCCGTGCTGCGCGTCGACGAGAAGGACGGCGGCATCCACCGGGTCCACGGCCGCGGGTTCGTCCGCGAGCGCGCCGACGGCCGCACGCACCGCGTCGGCAGCGGCGGCTTCTGGCAGGTGCACCCGCAGGCGGCGGACACACTGGTCAAGGCCGTCATGCAGGGCCTGCTGCCCCGCAAGGGCGAGATGGCGCTCGACCTGTACTGCGGCGTCGGCCTCTTCGCCGGCGCGATCGCGGACCGCATCGGCGACCAGGGCGCGGTGCTCGGCATCGAGTCGGGCAAGCGCGCGGTGGAGGACGCCCGCCACAACCTGGCCGCGTTCGACCGCGTCCGCATCGAACAGGGCAAGGTCGAATCGGTCCTCCCGCGCACGGGCATCACCGAGGTCGACCTGATCGTCCTGGACCCGCCGCGCGCGGGCGCGGGCAAGAAGACGGTGGAGCACCTGGCGTCGCTCGGCGCCCGCCGCATCGCCTACGTGGCCTGCGACCCGGCGGCCCTGGCCCGCGACCTGGCGTACTTCCGCGACAGCGGCTACAAGGTCCGGATGCTGCGGGCGTTCGACCTGTTCCCGATGACGCACCACGTGGAGTGCGTGGCGATCCTTGAGCCGGTGAAGAAGGACGCCTGACCTGAGGTTTCCTGTTCCAGGTGGTTCGTTCGACCTGTTTCGCCCGCGGAACGGGTCGACTGGGCGCTCCGCCCATTCAGGCTGGCCTGACCTGCGGGTTCAGGGTGCGGCGAGGATCGCATGGGCGGCGGGGGCGAAGTCTCGTTCGTGATTCTTGACGCCCGGATGACGCTCGTCCCGCTGGTTTGAAGCGGGGCGTCGTTACCCAGCTGACGACGTGGAACACGGAGCGACCAAGTACGGAGCGACCAAGTGACGGCTTGTTCGGGACGCGTGGGCGCGGTCGCCGCCGGGGGACGACGAGACCGTTCCCACGTTCGGGAACCGGCTTCCTCCACGCGTCCGCGCACTACGTGAACAGTTCGGCGAGCAGCTCCAGGCGTCGCACACGCTCCCGCTCATTGGCCTCCGTCAGCAGGTTCCCCAGGCCCGTCGACTGGCTGCCTGGGACGAGTCCCCTCGATCAGCGGCCCGGCGGCTGTGCCGACACCTCCCTCCACGGCTTCCCGGCCCCGGACTCAGAGGGCGATCTTGCCCAGGCGAGCAGACAATGAGGACGAGGGACCCTCTCGCGGCTGCGGCGAGATGTGTGGTTCTACGGTCTGGAGGTCGGGGACATGGGGTGAGTACGGCCATGACGGTCGAAGAGCGGACTCCTCAAGTCGATGCATGCTTTCCCGCCGAGGGCTTGAGCCGCCGCCCCGGGCCGGTGGAGCGCGCCGATCCCGTAGGGCCGAACGTCTCCCCGCCCGGCTCGCAGGACGAAGTGGTGTCCATCCGAAACATGGCGGCGCAACTGAGGGCCGGCTACCCCTCGGCCGACGCGGTCACCGTTGAGGCGACGGTGAGGACCGCGTACGACTCGTTCCACGAGGCCAGGGTCAGAACTGCATCCCAATCCTGGTCGAACGCCGGTCCCAGAGGGAGCAAGTGCCGCCTGCCGCAGCGCTCCCGGTCAGGCCATCGACGGCAGGGTGGCACTCAAGACGCGCCGTGCTTGCCCCGGAAGGGCTGATGGGTGATGTCGGACGAGAGAGCGGAACGCATCGCGGATTTCATCGGGCCGCTACGGGTGAAACCGGGGTCGAAGGTGCGCCTGGACCGAGACTTCGATCCTCGCTACAAGGCCGGTCTGAAGAAGCGGGAGGGGGTCGAGCTGCTGCGGACCGGGGTGTCGCTGCTGGCCGAATACCAGGAGCGGCTGGCCGCCCAGGACACGTACGGCGTACTGCTCTGTCTCCAGGCACTCGACGCCGGAGGCAAGGACGGGACGATCCGCCACGTGATGAGCGGCGTCAATCCCCAGGGCGTACGGGTCAGCAGCTTCAAGGTGCCCTCCGCCGAGGAACTCGACCACGACTACCTCTGGCGCTACGCCCAGCGGCTGCCCACGCGCGGCGAGATCGCCATCTTCAATCGCTCGCACTACGAGGAGGTTCTCGTCGTGCGAGTCCACCCCGAGAACCTGGTCCGGCAGAAGCTGCCGGAGAAGGCCCGTGAGCCGGGCCTGTGGGACCGGCGCTACCGGGAGATCAACCGCTGGGAGCGCTACCTCACGGACAACGGGTTCAAAGTGGTGAAGATCTTCCTGAACCTTTCCAAGGAGGAGCAGCGCACCCGCTTCCTGAAGCGGATCGACGTGCCGGAGAAGAACTGGAAGTTCTCTGCGGCCGACGTCCGGGAGCGGCGCCGATGGGACGACTACCAGCACGCGTTCTCCGAAATGCTGTCGGCCACGAGTACGAAGTGGGCGCCGTGGTACGTCGTGCCGGCGGACCGGAAGTGGTTCGCGCGGATCTGCACGGCGGCGGTCCTCACGCACGCTCTGATGGACATCGATCCCCAGTACCCCGACGTGGGGGAAGAGGCGCGGAAGGATCTGCTCGTCACCAGACGGGAGCTGGAACAGGAAGCTCCCGCCGGCGCCCCGGCCGATCCGTACACCTCCCGGCATCCGTCGGCCGCTCAGGCCACTGGCCGGAGAGACAGGCCGACAGAAAGCAGGCGCGCGTCCGGCGCCGGGCGGCCGACGAAGAAGAAGCGCGGCTAGAACCTGTTCGACCGGCGCGCGACCGGCCCGGAGGCGTCCGGGGCGACGGATCGGAGGCAGAACGATGACGGTGCGGTCGGATTCCGTGGGGGAACGGCCCCGGGCTTCGAAGGACGGCTGGTACACGCGTGCTCCCGAGGAGGTCGTAGCTGCGTTCGGTGTCGATCCGGCGGTCGGCCTCTCCGCGGCACGGGCCGCGGAACTCCTCGCGGCGCACGGCCCGAACTCGCTGCCCGAGGAGAAGCGGACTCCGGCCTGGCGCCGGTTCCTCGGGCAGTACCGCAGTTACATGCAGATCGTCCTGGTGGCCGCGGCGATTGTCTCGCTGCTCATCAAGGAGTGGACCACTGCGATCCTGCTGATCGTCCTGACCCTGCTGAACGCGGTCGTGGGCCTGCGCCAGGAGGGCAAGGCCGAGAGCGCGATGAACGCGCTGCAGTCGATGATGAAGGCGACGGCGCGGGTACGCAGGGACGGGAGGGAGGCCGAGATCCCCGCCGAACAGCTTGTCGTCGGCGACATCGTGCTCATCGCCGCCGGGGACCAGGTGGCGGCCGACGGACGCATCATCGAGTCCAGTGCCCTGCAGATCGACGAGTCGGCGCTCACCGGCGAAAGCGTTCCCGCCGCGAAGGACACCGCTACGCTGCCGGGCCCCCGACCGGCACCCGGCGATCAGACGAATATGGCCTTCATGAACACCCCGGTCACCCACGGCAGCGGCGTACTCGTCGTCACTGCGACCGGCGTCGGAACCGAAGTCGGCAAGATCTCCGGGATGCTGTCGGCCACCGAGAAGGAGGTACCGCCGCTCACCAAGGAGCTCGACACCCTGACGCTGTGGATCACCGGGGCAGCGGGTCTGACCATGATCGTGATGTTCGCTCTGGGGCGGGGCCGGGACCAGGCTTGGGACGTCCTGTTCGTCAGTGCTGTCTCGCTGGCCATCGCCGCCATTCCCGAGGCCCTGCCGACCGTGACCCAGGCGATCCTGTCCGTCGGCAGCCTCAACCTGGCGAAGCGGAACGCCATCGTCAAAGAACTGCCGTCGGTCGAGACCCTGGCGTTCACGTCGGCGATCAACTCGGACAAGACCGGCACCCTGACGATGAACCAGATGACCGCCGTCGAAGTGGTGAGTCCCACCGACCGGTACACCGTCTCGGGCACAGGCTACGGACTCGACGGGAAGATCCACCATGCCGCAGGTTCCTCCGCGGGCATCGAGGACGCGATCCTGCCGTACGTGGTGGCCGGCGACGCGAAGCTGGTGGACGGCAAGGTGGTGGGCGATCCCACCGAGGGCGCGCTGCTGGTGCTCGCGCACAAGGCCGGGCTGGACATCGACGCCACCAGGGAGCGCCTGCCTCGGCTCGCCACACTGCCGTTCGACCCGGGCTACAAGCTGATGGCCACCTTCAACTCGGCGGTCGACACCGCCGGGCGGCAGGTCGTCCGATGCTTCGTCAAAGGCGCGGTCCCGGCGGTGGTGGCGCGGGCCGCCACCGCGCTCGCGGCGGGCGAGACCATCCCGTGGGACGCCGAACTTGCCACGCGTGCCGAGGCGCAGACCGAGCGGATGGGCGGCGAGGGGCGCCGGGTGATGGCCGCGGCCACCCGTGACCTGGATCCGGCCGGTTTCGATCCGGACGGGGACCTGCTCGCGTATGTCACCGAGCTGCGGATGACCAGTCTCGTCGGCATGGTCGATCCGCCCCGGGAGGAGGCCAAGGCCGCCGTGGCTGACGCCCAGGCGGGGCACATCCGGGTCCGCATGGTGACCGGTGACGACGTCACCACCGGTGCGGCGATCGCCCGGCAGCTCGGCATCCCCGGCGAGGCAATCCTCGGCGCCGATTTCGCCGCCATGAGCGAGGACGAGCAACTCGCCCGTATCGACGGCATCGGTGTGGTGGGGCGCGTCGCGCCGGAGCACAAGGTGCTGCTCGCCAACACGCTCAAGAAGCAGGGCGACGTCGTGGCGATGACCGGGGACGGCGTCAACGACGCGCCCGCCATCAAGGCCGCCGACATCGGTATCGCCATGGGCAGCGGCACGGACGTGGCGAAGAACGCCGGACGCATGATCCTCTCCGACGACAACTTCGCCACCATCGTCTACGCCGTGGAGCAGGGCCGGCGAATCTACGACAACCTCACGAAGTACATCCGATTCGTACTGCTCCTGCTGGTCACCTTCGTGCTGACCTTTCTCGGGGCCACCGTCTTCAATATCGCCGCCGGTGAGCCCTTCACCCCGCCGCAGGTCCTGTGGATCCACTTCGTGGTCAACGCCTCCTTCGGCTTCGCGCTCGGCTTCGACCGGGAGAGCCCCGGACTCATGCATCGCAGGCCGCGTCCGCGAGGGGAGTCCGTGCTCACCCGGCCCGTGCTGGTCACAGTCGGGCTGGGTGGGCTGGCGATCACCGTCATTCTGCTCGGACTGATCAAGCTCGGTCAGGCCCACTTCAACAGTGTCGGGACTGGTCAGTCGATCGCGTTCACCGCCTTCGCCCTCTGTCTGATCGTGGCCGCGTTCGAGTGCCGCAGCGAGACGGATTCGGTGCTGACCTCGTCCACCTTCGACAGCAAGCAGATGAACTGGGTGGCACTGGCCCAGTTCGTGCTCGCGGTACTGGTGACCCAGATGGACGGCTTCCGCCGCATCCTCGGGACGACCGAGATCAACGCGCGGCAGTTCGGCTGGGCGCTGCTGGCCAGCCTCGTGCTCCTGCTCCTGTGGGAACTGGGCAAGCTCCTGGCCCGTCGCTTGAGAGGCGCCTGACGCGTCGCCACTTCACCGCCCTCAGTACGGGCCTCTCCGTTCGCGACTCACAGCCTTCTGCTGCCTGCGCACCGGAGTGGTTGTCTCTCACCACCGCCGAACAGCCTGCTCAGCCCGGACCCGATACCGCTGCGCCTCCGCCCACGACACCAGCCGTTCGCTCAGGCGGCACCACGTCCTGCGGCGACCCGCCCCATCGTCAGCGCCAGACGCCGCACCCGCCGCCAGTCCATCGGCGGGGCACCGCGCGGCACGCCGGGCCGGTGCCGGGGCACGCGCACGCGCAGAGCGCCGGCCGCGAGGCGACAGTGCACCGGAGTGGGCAACATCAGCGCCTCGCCGTCGACACCTACCGGGATGACGGGAGCGTCGGCGTCGACGACGACCTCTCGTCGGGCGGTGGCCGCGGTCAGTCCGCGGCCCTGCCGGCCACGTAGCAGGAGCTCTGTCGCTTCGGCGGCGTTGCTGACGCTCACACACAGCACCCCCAACTCGCCGGAGTCCAGTCGCTCTCGGCGCCCCAGTCCGGCGGAGTCGCCCCTCTCATAGGGGTTGTTGCTCACCAGTACGGCCTGGGGACCGTCCATGGTCAGCGAACCGGCACGGACACTCAGCCGCGCGCCGTCGGCGTGTGTCAGCAGATCCGGCAGCATCTCCAGGATCGTGCGGGCCTTGTCGTCGCGATAGGCGGGACTCTGCACGACTTCCGCGTATACGCCGAACGAGGCGTTGTTGATGAAGACGCGCCCCGCGCTCAGGTCCGCAGGCGCTCCCGCATGGAGGTAGCCGAGGTCGATGCGCAGTTCGACGCCGTCGGTCAGTGCCTCCAGACACCTGGAGGGATCCTGCCGGTCCAGGCCCAGATCCTTGGCGAGGTGGTTGCGAGTGCCGGCGCTGATCACCATGAAGGGGATGTCGTGCTCTGCAGCCACACCGGCGACCGAGGCCTGCGTACCGTCACCACCCGCGACGCCGAGCAGATCGGCTCCACCCTGGACGGCTCGCCACGCCAGCTCGGCCACGTCCTGCCGCTGCGCCGGATCCAGCACGACGACCTCGGCACCAAGGGCTCTGGCCCGCTCCACCAGGTGGAACCTCTCGACCTTTCCGCCGCCCGAGAGCGGATTCATGATCAGGAATGGTCGCTTTGCCTGGCCGACGGAGCGCTCCGTCATTCTCGGGGATGTGTCTTCGACGAGTGCCGCCCTGCCTGCGGAAACGGCCAGCGCCCAGAGGCCGAGCGAGGCCAGCACGACCCACAGCAGTCCGGCAGCCGCGTACAGGAGCAGGACACCGAGCGGCGCGGCGACCACCAGCAGCGTGGCCAGCACCCTGATCCAGCCGGTGTGGGTGAGCATCCACCACCCGCCGGCCGTCGTGAGCGCCAGTCCTGCCCACCCCACCCCCATGAGCACGAGGCTCCCGAGTCCGGCGAAGACCACCAGCACCAGAAGTGCCGCTGCGCCCGCCGCCAAGGCCAGACGCGCGGTCCCGCGCCTGCTCATGGGGCACCTCCCGCCGCTCCACCGGCTGCCGGACAGAGGTCGTACTCGACCGAAGCCGGCAACTTCTGACGAGCTTCAAGACGAGCAACCACAGGGTCCTGCACCTGACTGAACTTGGGACATCTCCGAACCACCTTCCGGTGCTGTGCGGAGCCGATACACGCCGCCCGCTGCACACGGCAGCCCCCACGCATCATCGGTCCACTCCTCCACGGTAGGAGCGCCGGGGAAAGCACGCCCGCCGGGCCGATCAGGTCTTGATCCATGTCAAGGCTCGTTCACAGCCCTTTCAGCCCCGATCTCCCGAAGTGCAGCGGCCCACGTGATGATGTGAGGCATCGGGATGTCGCGCGGCCGGCAAGCTGCTTCTCGTGTCGCCGTTCATCGGTCAGGCGTCCGGCCGTTAGGCTCGCGTCGCCACAAAGGTCCCGATCTTCACGGAGGGCAGGACAACGGGGATCAATCGAGAGCGCATCGTCAGAACGCTGACGTTCTGGCTGCGGCCGGCCTTCGCGTTGCGGGTCATCAACCGGTTCCAGAAGATCGTGGGTTTCGACCGCTCGATGGCCCTGGCGTCCAGCGCCTTGACGGCATTGGTCCCGCTCTCCGTCCTCCTTGGCGCCGTCCTTGGCAACTTTGTGCACTTCGACGCCGCCGAGCGGATCATCAAGCGTTACCACCTCACCGGAGCGGGCGCCACGGCAGTCAGTTCGCTGTTCTCTCCTGCCGAGGAGACCAGCGCGAGCGTGGGCATCTTCGGGGTCGTGTTTCTGACGATCTCGGTGCTGAGTTTCGCGCGAGCCGCACAGCGACTCTTCGAACAGGCATGGGAACTCAAGCCCCTCAGTGTGCGCAACACGCGCAACGGCTTGTGGTGGATCCTCACTCTCGGTGGCTACGTAGCGATCAGCGCGTTGCTCTCCGGGCTCCATACCCAGGGCGCGCTGGGTCTGGCGGCCGCATCGGCGTGTGGGGTACTGGTGACCGCTGCGTTCCTCGTCTGGAGCGGCCGGATCCTGTCGGCGGAGCGGATCAGCTGGCGGGACCTGCTTCCCTTCGGCATCACCGGCGCCGTCCTGACGGCGGCCTATTCAGTGGGCGCGACCATCTACATGCCGCATCTCTTCAACTCCTCCGCAGCACGCTACGGGGTGGTCGGTGCTGTTTTCGCGATGATCTCCGCCCTCTTCGCAGCCATGCTCGTCCTGGTTGCATCGGCGGCATTGGGGCGAGAAGTACGGGACGAGCTCAGCCGGATCCGTCAGGGCCACCGCCCTTCCGACCATGAGGTCCGCCGGCAGTGGGACAGCGTGGTCGAGCAGACTCGGTCACGGTGGCGCACGGCACGGAACCAGGTCTCTCATCATCGGATCAAGAACTCGAACCATTGATGGGCACGGCCGGCCGCATTTGTATCCCTCAGCGCCCGCTGTCGTCACTCAGGAGACGACCGGCGTCGCTTGCTCGTTCAGGCGCTCAGCCGTCCGTCCTTGACCGCTGAGACGAAGGAGGACCAGCCGGCGGCCGGGAACACGAGAACCGGCCCGTGCGAAACCTTGCTGTCCCGTACCGGGACGACGACCGCGAAGTTGTCGGCGACCTCGACGCACGCGCCACCGTCCTGGTTGCTGTAGCTGCTCTTCCGCCAAGAAGCGTCGCTCAGGCCGATGGTTCGCACGTTGCTTCCTCCAACATCCGCAGAATGAACTTGCGCGATTCCGCCGGGGTGAGCGCCAGGTCGCGCACCGCATCGTACGTCTTCTGCAAACGCACAACAGGTGCGGATTCCTCGATGAGTTCGCCCCGGTATCCGTTCTCGGTATACGCGACGGTCCTGCCCTCGGGAAGGAGCAGGTACCACATGTCTGCGCTCATGAGACCGTGCAGCCCTGCGCTGTGCAGAAGCACGTGGACCGTCACATGGGGACGATCCGCAGCTTCCATCAGGTACTCCAACTGCCCACGCCACTCCGCCACTTCCCGCAACGGCGTCCGCAGCACCGCCTCCGACAGGATCGTCCGGAACGGCGGCGCGTCCTCTCCCTCCAGCAACTCCCGCCGCCCCATCCTGGCCTCGACCTGCTGCTCCAGCTCCTTCCCCCGGAGCCCGCCCGCCGCCAGCACCTCGCGCGCATACCCCGGCGTCTGCAACAACCCCGGCAGCACGCTCACCGCGAAGTGCCACAGACTCACCGCCTCGGCCTCCAGCGCCATGTACCGCCGGTAGCGCTCGCGGAACTGCGTGTGGTCCCCGGCGGCGAGCTCCCACAGCGCCAGTAACAGCCCCGGCGTCCCGTAGTGCTGGTCCAAGGCCTTGACGACCTCGGGGCTGCCGAGCGTCTCGCCCTTCTCCATCTTGCCGAACAGGGAGTAGTCCCAGCCCAGCCGTTCGCCGAGCTGCCGCAGACTCGTCCCGCTCCCGGCCCGCAGGGTCCGCAGCTCCTCGGCGAACCTCTGACGCGGCTCCTGGCTGCGGCCGGTGATGACCCGTCGCTGCGGCATACGGCCGACTCCCCTCCGAGCCGCCGGCTTGTGGTCGGTGTGGAAGGTGTGGAACCAGCGCCGTTCGACGGGGAAGCACCGCACGTCCACGGCGTGATCGGTCACATCCGGACGCATCCTCGTAACACCCGGACTACGCAGCGTAATTCACGCAGCTTGCCGGGGTCATGGAATCAGTCGGACCGACGAACCCGACAGACCGACCGGCGAAGGACGAGGACACGTATGCCCCCCACGCAGCGGCCCCCGCACCACTCGATCACCCCCGCTACCGGCCACACCGCCATCGTCACGGGCCCTTCGAGACCCCGTACGCCCAAGGTCCAGGAAGCGCTCGACGCCCGTGACGCCCTGGCCGGCGCTCTCAGCCAGGCAGGGGTCCAGCTCCCCGCAATGGACGTCCGTACCCCGTGGGCGGGTGACGGAGAGGACGGGGGCCGCTACGCGCTCGTCCACCTCGGGGTCTGCTCGGCGCCCGTGGCGCTGCAGTTGGCGGCTGTGATCGCCAAGGGGGCCGGTTCGTGACGCCGGAGCCGGTTCCGTCCCTGGAGGTGGGAGACGCTGTCCACGACACTGTGCGGGACCGGTTCGGACGGGTCATGGGCCATGAGGGGCCGTATCTCCAGATCCGTCCGCTGGCCGGTGGCCGCGAATGGGACGCCGATCCGGGCCACCTCCGGCTCCTGACCCAGGACGAGTTGCTGCGCGCCCTGGTGGCCGAGGCGAACGCCCGCAGCAGGCAGGGCATCTGAGGGCGCGGCGGTCCACCGAGCGCGGAGTCCCGCCGACGCCCTCCTCGTGATCCACGCGCTGACCCAGGACGACGAGAGCTGTCTCGGTGGCCCGGCGGGCTTGCTGATGCGCCCAGGCACGGAAACCGGAGGGCATGACTCGAGAGTGCGGTGACCGTTGGTGTGCGGGTGCCGGCACGCCCTGCATTCCCCGTCGAGAAGTCCGCCCCCGCGCGCGCGGCCGGAAAGGCTGGGATCCTGGGGGCGAGAGGGCCCATGACCCGACCCCTGACAGGCAGCGGTGGTGAGCGCTGTGGCGGAGATCCACGAGCATGCTGCTGGACCGGCCGGTCCGACTGTTCCGGGCGTGGATCCTCTGGGGGACTCGTTTCTCCGCACGCGGATCGCCTTGCCGACGCGACCCGCCGCCTACCTGCGGCGGCAGCGGCTCGACCGGCACCTCGACAAGGCTCTTCGGACACGGCTGACCCTGATCAACGGAGCGGCGGGCGCGGGCAAGACCCTGCTGGCCGCCGACTGGGCCGCCGGCCTGCCGCAGCCGGTCGCCTGGCTCACCGCCGAGGACGAGGACCGGCAGCCCGGGGTGTTCTGGGCGTACGTGCTGGAGGCTCTGCGCGCGTGCGGTGCGCCGGTCTCCGGCGCGGTCGGGGTCCCGATGGAGGCGGCCCGCGTGGACCGCAAGCTGCTGGCGGCGCTCGCCGCCGATCTGGACGCACGCGACCAGCCGGTGACCGTCGTGATCGACGAGTTCGACCGCGTGACCACCCCCGAGGTCGCCGAGCAGCTGGAATTCGTCCTGCACCACGCCGGGCAGGGCATGCGCCTGGTCCTCGTCACCCGCACCGAACCCCTGCTGCCGTTGCACCGTTACCGGGCGGCCGGCGAGCTGACGGAGCTGCGCGGCGCCGAGCTGGCCTTCACCCCCGAGGAGGCCGTCTCGCTGCTGGAACTGCACGGTCTGCGCCTGCCGCTCGACGCCGCGCGCGGCCTGGTGGACCGCACCCGGGGCTGGGCCGCCGGCCTGTGCCTGTGCGCCCTGGCCGCGCGCGAGAGCGCGGCCCCGGAGCTCTATCTGAAGGAGTTCGAGGCGGACCGGAGCGCGGTCGCGGACTTCCTGCTGGCCGAGGTACTGAAGCGGCAGCCGGAGGAGACACAGGATCTCCTGCTGCGCGTCAGCGTCCTCCAGCGTTTCAGTCCTGATCTGGCGAACGCGCTGACCGGGCGGACCGACGCCGAGGCCCTGCTCGTCGAGCTGCACCGCGCGAACGCGTTCGTCGAGGACCTCGGGCACTCGTGGTACCGGCTCCACCCGCTGTTCGGGGAGATACTCCGGGCCCACCTGCGCGTCCGCCTGCCCGGGCTGGAGCCCGAGCTCCACCGGCGTGCCGCGCTGTGGCTGCGCCGTTCCGGATCCCTGCCGGAGACACTCGCTCACGGTGCCGCATCGGGCGACTGGGGTTTCACCGCCGGCGCCCTCGTCGACGACCTGGCGATCGGGCAGCTCTTCACCGGTCTGCGCTCGGGCGACCTCGACCAGTTGTTCTCCGGGATGGACCCCGAGGCCACCGGCCCCGCGCCGGAGCTCGTCCGGGCGGCCCGCGACCTGTCCCGGTGCGACGTCGAGCGCGGTCTGTCCCATCTGCGCCGCGCCGAGGAGCGGCTTGCCGCCGACCCGCACGACGGGGCGGCCGCGCGGCTGAGCTGTGCGCTGCTGGAGACGCTGGCCGCCCGGCTGACCGGTTCTCCCGAGCAGGCCGAGGAGGCCGCTCAGGCTGCCGTCCGGCTCCGGCGCGAGGTCCCGGAGCACCTCCTGGACAGGCATCCCGAACTCCATGCGCTCCTCATGACCCATCTCGGCTCCACCCGCCTGTGGGCCGGGCGCTTCGAGGACGCGCGTGCCGCCCTGACCACAGTGGCGGGCACTCATGGCGAGGCGTCCACCGTGCTGCCCCGTGAGGAGTCGCTGGGGCACCTGGCGCTGATCGACTACCTGAACGGCTGGATCGGCAGGGCGGAGCGCAAGGCTCTCGCGGGTGCCTCCGAGGCGGAGAGGTTCCGTCTGCCCGAGCCGGGCGTCTCCGGTGCCGGCACGGGCATCGGGTTGCTGGTGCTGGCCGCCGTGGCCGTGGACCGCGACGAGCTGAGCCGGGCGCAGACCCTTCTCGACGAGACGGCCCCGCTCCCCGCCGCGACGCACGATCCGGTGATCGCCGCGGAACGGGCCATCACCAAGGCGCGTCTCCTGCTGGTCCAGGGCCACGCTCGGGCCGCCGTCGAGGCGGCGGACCCAGGCATCCGCGTCTCCGTCGCCTCGCCCTGGGCGGCGGGCCAGGAGGCGCTGGTCGCCTCGGCCGCCCACATGGCCGAAGGACGGCCTCGGATGGCCGCCGAGGTGCTCCAGGATGTCTCCGGCGACCAGCCGGCCTGTGCTGTGGAAGCCGCGCGGATGCTGCTCGCCGCAGGTCGCCCGGAAGAGGCCGTCGGTCTGCTCGACAGCATCGACACCGGGGGCCGGACCGGGCCGGCGGTGACCGTTCGGGCAGCGCTGGTCAGGGCACAGGCCGCGCAGGGAGCGGGAGACGACGCCACAGCACACAGGCTCGTCGCGCAGGCACTCCTCAGCGCCCGGCGCGAGCGGCTCCGCAGACCCTTCCTCGACGCGCGGCCGTGGATCCGGCCCCTGCTGTCCACCGCGCCGCTCCAGGAGCTGGCCGCGGACTGGCTGACGCCCGCTCCGTCGCGTCCTGGTGAACCGGCCCCGGTCGACGGGCGGCCTTCTCCGCTCGTCGTGGAGCTGAGCGGACGCGAGCGGGACGTGCTGGAGCGGCTGGCCCGGATGATGTCGACCGAGGAGATCGCCGCCGACCTCTACGTGTCGGTGAACACGGTGAAGACCCATCTCAAGAGCGTCTACCGGAAGCTGGCGGTGAACCGGCGCAACGAAGCGGTGCGCCGCGCGCGCGAACTCGGACTGGTGTGAACGGGCCTCGGCGGCCGGCCGGCGCTCCGGCCGGGGTGACCGGACCGACGCGCTGAGCCGAGCACGAGGAGGTACCAGTGTCCCGAACCACCGGACCCGTCACGGGCCGACCGGACGGAGCCGAGCGCCGAGCACGTGCCGACTACACGGGCGGCGTCTACGGATCCCTGCTCGCGGCCTCCGTGGTCGTCGGCGCCGGCACGCTGGGCTCCTTTCCCCGCGCGGAGCTGGTGCTGCTGCTGTTGCTCACCGGCGTGGTGTTCTGGATCGCGCACGTACACGCGCAGCTGTTCGGAGCGCGGCTGGCGCGGCGCACGGCACTGGACCGCGGGACCGTGCTGCGCGCGTGCCGCGACGAGTGGCCGATCGTCGATGCGGCCATCCCGCCCGCCGCGGCGGTGGCCCTCAGCCCTCTCCTCGGGCTGGACGTGAAGGGCGCGCTCTGGCTGGCGCTGTCGGTCGCCGTGGCCGGGCAGGTGAGCTGGTCCGTGGCCGCGGCACGCCGGGCCGGTGCCCCCCGGCGTCTCATGGCCGTCACCGCCTTGGTCAACCTGGTGCTCGGTCTGCTGATCATCACCTTCAAGATCGTCCTGAAGCACTGAGCCGGATCGTCGTACGCCGGAGAAGGCAGGTCACCTGTACCGGGTGAGGCCCGGCCGGGCGCAGAGGCGGACGCTCGCAGGTGAGGACGTCGCCCACCCGCCCCACGCTGCTCGCGGGAGAAAAGCCCATGCGTTACGAGATCCGCGTCGAGGGACACATGTCGGAAACGCTGACCAAGGCCTTCCCGGAGCTGGGCCACGTGAAGATGGCCGGCCAGACGGTTCTGTTCGGCCCCGTCGTGGACGACGCGCACCTGTACGGGCTGCTGGCCCGGTTCCAGTCGCTGGGACTGCGGGTGCTGGAGATGCGGCAGCTGCCGGAGGGCCTGGCCGACTGATCAGAGGCGCTCCGCCCGGATCAGGGCGGAGCTGTCTGCCGCTCCGCCCTGATCCGCCCGGAGCGGCCTGCAGTTCCCGGCGTCCCGGCGTCTCGCTCGACTCGTTTCGTCGCCCTTCGTACCCGTCCGCCGCACGCGAGGCCGCAGGGCGTGCGAACGCCTCCGGTCCACCTCATCGCCTGGGCGGCGCCGCCGAGGGATCACCCGCCGTGGGTGACCCGGCGGGCTGCGGCGCGCGGGACGCTGAGGCGGTCAGGTCCCCGCGTGCTGCCGGTCCCTCCGGCGGTCCGGGAACAACCCGCTCGATCATGCGAGGAGGAGCCATGACCATGCCGCGTGGTCCGGCGCCGCAGCCCGGACCGGAACCCCCCGCCGGCGGGGCGGCCCCCCGGCCGGTCGACGATCCCGCCGAGGCGCTGGCGCGACTGGGCCGCTCATGGACCTGGATCCTGGGCTCGGCGGTCGTCACGCTGGTGCCAGGCATCCTGATCCTGGTCTGGCCGGCGGAGACACTGCACGTCCTGGCGGTCCTCATCGGCCTGTACCTGCTGGTCATGGGGGTGTTCCGGTTCGTGGCCGTCTTCGCGCGCGAGGAAGAACGGCTGACGGGGCTGCTCCTGGCCGTGCTGTTCCTCCTGGCCGGGGTGCTGTGCCTGCGGAACCCGCTGCAGACCATCACCGCACTCTCCCTGATCGTCGGCATCGTCTGGCTCGCGTCCGGCGTCCTCACCCTCTACACCGCCATCGCCACCAAGGACCTGCCGCACCGCGGCGTGCTCATGGGCGTCGCGGTGCTCGGCATCGTCGCGGGCATCGTCGTACTGGCCCTGCCCGCCGAGTCGGCACAGGCCCTGACCCGGCTGCTCGGACTGTGGCTCGTCCTGCTCGGTCTGGCCGAGGCGGCGGTCGCCTTCGCCTGGCGGTCCGCGCTCCGGAAGGCGGGCGTCACGGGCTCGCCCGGCCAGGCCCCGACGGACTGACACCCCACACACCGAGTTCACCCCCGTCGGGTGAGGCCACCCGGCCCCCGTCGGCCCACGCTGAAGACGGCAGGCAAAGGCGGCTGGGCGAGCGCCCGGGACGGAGAAGAGACATGAACGCGCAGACGTACCTGGCGTACGACTATCCCCTGATGAGCGTCTTCTGGAGCATGCTCTGGTTCTTCCTGTGGATCATGTGGTTCGTCCTGCTCTTCCGCGTCATCGGCGACATCTTCCGCGACGACGGCATGAGCGGCTGGGGGAAGGCCGGCTGGCTGGTGCTCACCATCTTCCTGCCCTTCCTGGGCGTCTTCGTCTACATGATCGCCCGTGGCAAGAACATGGGCCGCCGGGAGATCGCGCAGGCCCGTGAGCAGCAGAAGGCCTTCGACAGTTACATCAGGAAGACCGCGGGCGGTACGGACCGGCCCAGCAGCGTCGACGAGCTGGCCAGGCTGTCCGAGATCCGCGCCCGCGGCGACATCACGGACGAGGAGTTCAGCAAGGCGAAGCAGATGGTGCTGGCCGGCCACGGTCCGGCCGAAGGCCCTGGTACCGACACCGCCTCCGGCTCCTCCGACTCCGCACGCTGAGCGCGTGCCGGACGAACACGAAACGAGGCACCACCATGACCGCGACACACTCGCAGCCGGCCGACACGACGAAGCAGGCGTGGGCAGGCGGCCTGACGATCTTCGCCGGCATCATGCTCATGCTCGTCGGTGTGCTCGGCATCTGCCGGGGCATCATGGGGATCGCCAAGGACGACATCTTCGTCACCACGCGCAACTACATCTTCCAGTTCGACCTGACCGGCTGGGGCTGGATCCACCTCGTCCTGGGCGTAGTCGCGGTGATCGTCAGCTTCGGGCTGCTCCAGACCGCGACGTGGGCGCGCGTCGGCGGTGTGGTCATCGCCGGACTCGTCATCATCGCCAACTTCCTCTCCCTGCCGTACTACCCGCTCTGGTCGGTCGTGCTGATCGCGATCTCGGGCTTCGTCATCTGGGCGCTGTGCGTGGTCCGGAAGGACGAGTCCGACGGGTTCTAGACGAGTCCGACAGTTTCTGCCGGTCCCGGTGGCTCGCCGGGACCGGTAGGGCGGCAGGCCGACGCCGGGACGGGGGCCTCGCCTGCCGGGATGACGTCCGCGGTGGCGGCCGGCCGGCGCAGGAGTGCCCGGTTCATGCGCTGTCCGGCCTCGGCGTGCTCGGGGCGGCCCGCGAGGCCACCCCGCTCGTCCGGGTCCGGGGTGCGGTCGCAGGGCTCGGCCGGTTCGTACAGGCGCCACACGTACACCACTCCTTGCCCCGTACGGCGATGGCGCGGCCCACGAGTCCGGGGCGCTCGTGCTGGAGCGCGGCCTTCAGGCCGTGGAGAAACCGGCGCTCGCCATCTGCGGCTCCTCTTCGAGGGGGAGCCGCTTTTCGGTGAACGCGTACGTGCGACGCCTTGCCGAGGCTTGCAGCACGGGGAGGAGGCTGCGGCCGGAGGTGGCGGTGCGGGGCATCGGTCCCGAGCAAGTCGGCATGCAGCTGGTCCGGGACGAAGAAGACGGAATTCGGCTGCTTGGGGGGCATGGGTCGTGCTCCTTCGCGTCACCCGACCATCAAAACCATACGGTGAGTGGTTTTTAGATACAAGGGGTGTGCGCCGGCGGCCGCGACCTCGTGGCCACCGGTCGCTCGGCGCATTGACGTTCTTCGGTTGGCGCATTGACGCCTAGAAACCGATCACAATATGGTTTTCGAGCGTTGAAGAGCCTGCCGGCGGAGCGTGCCGTCCGGCTGCCGCATGACACCTTGCCGGGAGACGTCTGCCACCCGGCCCTCCAGACGGAGAGAACAGCATGAGGATTTCCGCCCGCATAGGGGCATTGACGGCTGGTGCCACGGCTCTGTCCCTGGTACTCACGGGCTGTGGCAAGGACGGCGGTTCCGCCACGGCCGGCACGGCGGAACTCGACATCGCCACGCTCACGAACGCCCAGAGCCTGGACCCGGCGACCGCGCTCGGCAGCGCCCTGCCGTACTTCCAGGCGGTCTACGACACCCTCATCAAGCGGGCCCCCGACGGCACGTACAAGCCGATGCTCGCCACCAAGTGGACGTACGACAAGAGCCGGACCAAGCTCTCCCTCACTCTGCGGAAAGGGGTGAAGTTCAGTGACGGGGCCGCCTTCGACGCCCAGGCGGTCAAGGCCAACCTGGAGCACTTCAAGGGCGGCGGAGGTGGCGGGGCGAAGTACCTCGCCGCGCTCAAGAGCGTCAAGGTGGCCGACGCGACGCACGTGACGCTGGAGCTGGCGAGCCCCGACCCGGGGATGCTCTTCTACCTGAGCGACGCGGCCGGCCTGATGGCGAGCCCGAAGAAGTTGGCCGGCGGCTCCCTCAAGACGAAGCCGGTCGGGACCGGCCCCTACACCCTGGACAAGGCCAGGACGGCGATCGGCTCCAAGTACGTCTTCGACCGCAAGAAGGACTACTGGGGCGAGGAACTCCCGTACAAGACCCTGACGATCAGTGTCTTCGACAACGAGACGGCCGTCGTCAACGGCCTCAAGACGGGCCAGCTCGACAGTGCTGTCCTCCAGGACGCCAATCAGCAGGCGTCCATCGAGTCCGACACGAACCTCACCAAGTCCAGGCACAGTTTCGACTTCCAGGGGCTTCTGCTCTTCGACCGCGGCGGCGTACGGACACCGCAGCTGAAGGACGCGAGGGTGCGACAGGCGCTCAACTACGCTCTGGACCGCGAGACGATGCTCAAGAAGATCCGCGACGGCCGTGGCGAGATCACGGACCAGGTCTTCGGTCCCGAGACGAAGGCGTACGACAAGAGTCTGGACACCTACTACCCCCACGACCCGGCCAAGGCCAGGAAGCTGCTCGCGCAGGCCGGTTACGCGAAGGGCTTCACGCTGAAGCTGCCGCGCATGTCCGCCATCGTCAACGACGCCCTGGCGTCGTCGATCGAGGCCGACTTCAAGGCCGTGGGCGTCAAGGTCAAGTGGGACCAGCTCGACGGCGCCACCGCCCTGCAGAAGATCTTCCAGGAGAAGGCCTACTCCGGCATGGTCATGAACATCGGCCAGTCCTCCGTCGACTGGGTCACCGTGAACGACCTCGTGGTGCCGGGGGCGTTCAACCCCTTCGCCACCAGCGACCCGACCGTGAAGAAGCTGCTTCCGCAGATCCAGGCGGCCAGTGGCACCAAGGCCGGTGACGACGCGTCGCGCGCGCTCAACAAGCACCTGGTCGAGGAGGGGTGGTTCGCCCCCTTCTACCGGGCGTCCTTCCTGTTGGTGTCGACCAAGGACGTGAAGGTCGTGGCGCAGTCCGGGATGGCCGTGCCGTCGATCTACGACTACACGCCCGCCAAGTCCTGAACCGAATGACACGAAGGGGGCGCCTCCACCGCAGTCCGCGGTGGAGGCGCCCCCGTTATCGTGCGATCACGCCCAGGGAACGTCCCCGGCGGCGAAGTGGACGAGGCCGCGCTCGCGCCAGAGCGGCGCGTGGCGCGCGATGCGCCCGCGGTACTCGGCCCACAGGGGAGGCCGGCCCGACCAGGCCGTCTCGGCGACCGAGCCGAGCCGCGGCAGGAGCAGCGTCGTGAGGTCGTCGATGCCCCGCAGGGTCTCACCGAACAGGGTCGCCTCGACGCCCGCGACGGACTCGTCGGGGATGCCGTGCGAGGCCGGGTCCCAGGACGCCGTGTGCCGGACATCGCGCGGGAGGTAGTGGGGGAAGCCGAGGCGGGCCGCTGCCTCCGCCTGGGCAGGAGGCGTCACCTCGGCCGAGTAGCGCCGGTCGAGGTACAGATGGGACTGCGGGGAGAGCAGCAGCCGCCCGCCGCCCGCGAGGACACGCTCGACGTCGTGGTCGGACGGGGCGAAGAAGGTCCTGAGCGCCGAGACGATCTCCATCGTCATGCCGGACGCGGCCAGTTCGGGCCGGGCGGCGAGTTCCTCGGCGGAGTCCGGGAGGTCCATCATCGGCACGTCGACCCAGAACTGCGCGATGTCCCCGGGCCCGGAGCCGGCCCGCGACGACTCCTGCCACGCCACCGGACGCTTGCCGAACTTCCGTGTGAGGCTGCGTAGTTCGTGTACCGCGACCTTGAAGGCGTCGGCCGTGATGCCTACGGCTTCGTCGCACCCGATGTGCACGAACGGGCCGTCCGTGAGGGCGCACACGTCGGCGAGAACGGCGGAGACCGCGGAGTGCGTGGCCGCGTCGGCGAGGTCGAGCGGGGGCACGAACGGGAAGCGGTCCGCCAGCCCTTCGGGGGCGGGAGCGGGCGGGAGGTCCGGCAGCGCGGCCCGCAGGGCCGCGCAGTGACCCGGGAGATCGATCTCGGGAACGATCGTGACAAAGCGCCGCGTCGCGTACGCCTGGAGGTCGCGGTACTCGTCGGCCGAGTAGAAGGCCGCCGCCGTGGACACACCCGGACCGGACGCGTCCGCGCCGGGTGTCAGCGCGGGGAGCGACGGCACCGCGAGGCGCCAGCCCTCGTTGTCGGTGAGGTGCAGGTGCAGCACGTTCAGCTTGTAGAGGGCGGCGAGGTCGATGACCTGGCGCACCTCGCCGGGCGTGACGAAGCTGCGCGCCGGGTCGATCATGAGGCCACGCCACGCGTAGTGGGGCGCGTCCGACAGCCGCAGGGCCTCGATCGCGCCGTCCGGCGGTGTCGTCAGGAGCAGTTGGGCGGCGCTGGTCGCCGCGCGGAAGACGCCTTCGGGTGTGCGCGCCCGGCAGGTGATCCCGTCGGCCCCGACGGTGAGGGCGTAGGCCTCGTCGGCCGGTTCCGCCGTGCCGGCCGGCGCGACTCCGACGGTCCTGCCGGGCGGAACACCCGTCGCGTCGAGGGTCAGGACGATCTCGCTGCCGTGCGCCGACGGATCGCCGTCGGCAAGCAGCCTCGCGCCGAGGTGCGGTGCCAGCAGCGCCCGTACGGTGTCGGCGACCTCGCTCAAGGAGCGGTCGGCCCGGACGCGCCAGGGCCCTGCGGCCGCAAGTGATCCGGCGCCGCCCTGAGCGGCTTGCCCGGTCGGGCTGGGGATGACGGCGTTCATGAAGTCCTCCACCGGCAGGTCCGGAGGCCCGGGGGTCCGGCCGCCGGTTCGTCAGGTACGGCGTTACGGCGCCCCCGGGCGGGCGGACCGGTCGGGCCGCGGGTTCGTCCCGGCGCCACTTCCACTCCGACCGGCCCCACCTGTACGCTAACACGAAAACCGATCAACGAACGCTTTTCAGGGGTGGCCGTATGACGTCCTCAGCGCAGTCCGAACTCGTCCTGCCGGACGGCTTCCTGATGGGTGCGGCCACCTCCGCCCACCAGGTCGAGGGCAACAACACGGGGAGCGACTGGTGGGCCTTCGAGAACCGGCCGGACACCTTTGTGAGCGAGCCGAGCGGGGACGCCGCCGACAGTTTTCACCGCTGGCCCGAGGACATGGATCTCCTGCGTGAACTCGGCTTCAACTCCTACCGGTTCAGTATCGAGTGGGCCCGCGTCGAGCCGGTGCAGGGACGCGTCTCGCGTGCCGCCCTCGCGCACTACCGGGACATGGTCCGCGGGGCGATCGAGCGTGGTCTCACGCCGGTCGTGACCCTGCACCACTTCACCTGTCCCCAGTGGTTCCACGCGCGGGGAGGCTGGGCGGCGCCGGACTCCGCCGAGGTGTTCGCGCAGTACACCCGGACGGCGCTCGAGGTCCTGCGGGCCGGAGTGACGTACGTGGCGACGATCAACGAGCCCAACATGGTGGCCCTGATGTCCGCCCTGTACCGCCACGCCATCGAGAAGGGCGCGGGCGCCGCGGGCGCCGCCGCGGGCTTCGCCTCCGTCGAGCCGGCCGCGGACGTCACCGAGGCCCTCATCCGCGCCCATCGCGCCGCGACCGAGGTCCTGCGGGGCGCCGGCCTGGGGCTCCAGGTCGGCTGGACGGTCGCCAACCAGGTGTACCAGGCCGAACCGGGGGCCGAGGACGTGGCGGCGGCGTACGCGTTCCCGCGTGAGGACGTGTTCCTGGAGGCCGCGCGTGACGACGACTGGATCGGCGTACAGGCCTACACGCGCCACCTCATCGGCGCGGACGGGCCGCTGCCCGTTCCCGAGGGCGCCGAGACCACGCTGACCGGCTGGGAGTACTACCCCGAGGCGCTGGGCGAGGCCGTACGGCACACCGTCGACGTGGTCGGCCCCGGCGTGCCCGTCATGGTCACGGAGAACGGCATCGCGACCGGCGACGACGAGCGCCGCGTCGACTACACCACCCGCGCCCTGGAGAGCCTCGCGTCGGCCATGGCCGACGGCATCGACGTACGCGGCTACCTCCACTGGAGCGCCCTCGACAACTACGAATGGGGCACCTACCGGCCGACGTTCGGGCTGATCGCCGTCGACCCGGACACCTTCGCCCGCACCCCCAAGGAGTCGGCCCGCCGGCTCGGCGCGCTCGCCCGCTCGGGCCGGATCCCGCACGCCCCGGCCGGCGCTCTCAGCGCACGCTAGGCTGGCTGACATGGCGAAACGGGGCCCGTACGAGAAGGGCGAGGCGAAGCGCGCCGAGATCCTCCACGCGGCGTTGGAGATCTTCGCGAGTGAGGGATACCGCGGTACCTCGCTGCGCAAGGTGGCGGCCAAGTGCAATCTGAGCCTTCCGGGTCTCATGCACTACTTCGACTCGAAGGAGGACCTGCTGACGCAGGTCCTGCGGATGCGTGACGAGACGGCCAGGATCCGGCACGCGGAGCGGACCGACCCGGCGGCCTATCGCGAGCTCATCCGGGAGGCCACGAGCACGCCCGGACTCGTGGAACTGTTCGTGTCCATGGCGGCGGCCGCGAGCGACCCGAGTCACCCGGCGCACGCCCACTTCGCCGAGCGCTATCCGACGGTGCGCGAACGCACGGCGGACTATCTGCGCAGGCGGATGGACGAGGGCACGCTGCGCTCGGACATCCCGCCGGAGCGGCTGGCGGTCCTGTTCATCGCGCTGGCCGACGGAATCCAGCTGCAGTGGCTGATCGACCGGTCCACCGACATGGAGCAGCCCATCGAGGACGTGATGAGCCTGCTGGCGGCGAAACCGGACGAGGAGTGACGGTTTTGCCGCGAGAGACGTGAAGAGGGCTGGAGGCGGTGTGCGCCTCCAGCCCTCTGTGCGTTGACGCGTGGTCAGCACTCTGCCGCGTGCCGGGCGCGTGGTCGGCGCTCTGCGCATGGGTGCGTGTCCCGCCCTCTGCGCGGTGCCGCGTGGCCTCGGACGTTCACCACGAGCCGGTGGTCAGCCCCGCGGCCCGGTGGATGGCCCGGGTCCACGGAATCCAGCGCGGGTCGGGGCCCTTGGACCCGTCCCACGTCATCTCCGTGCAGGTGTAGCCCACGGCCAGGCCGCTCTCCGGGTGCGCCATGCCCAGGCGGCCGCCCGCCCCGGCATGGCCGAAGGAGCCCTCGCCGAGCATCGGCAGGCCAGGGCGCGGGAGTTCGAAGCCGAGGCCGAAGCGTGCCGGGTGCGTGTGCGCGGGTCGGCGCAGCGGCGCCGGCGCGGGCAGATGGTCGGTGCGGGGTGCCCGTGCCCGCTCCACGGTCAGCGGCGACAGCAGCCGCACACCGTCGACGTGGCCGATGAGAGCCGCGTAGAGGCGGGCCACACTGCGGGCGTTGCCGATGCCGCCCGCCGCGGGAATCTCGGCGGCGCGGCCCTGCCGGGAGTGGAACGCGGTGGTGACGGAGGCGAGTTCGGCCATGGACGCCAGGATCGAGCGGGCGAGCCGGTCGTCCGGTGTGAGGCCGACGGAGTGCAGCGCCGCGGTGATCTCCTCGGGAGCGGGCGCCGCCCCCGGCCGGTGCTGCTGCACGAACCTGTGCTCTTCGTGCGGGGGCAGTCCGATCCACAGGTCGAGCCCCAGCGGGCCGGCGACCTCGGCTGCGAAGAACGACCCGACACTGGCGCCGGTGACCCTGCGCACCACCTCGCCGACCAAGTGGCCGTAGGTGAGCGGATGGTAGTGGAAGGCGCTGCCGGGCCGCCACACCGGCCGGGCGTCCGCGAGCCGGGCCACGCATCCGTCCCAGTCGAGCAGGTCCACGGTGGCGGCATCGGCCGGATCGCGGGTGAACGCGGGCAGCCCCGCGCTGTGGGTGAGGAGGTCGGCGACCGTCGTCGCGGCCTTGCCGTTGCGGGCGTACTCCGGCCAGTAGCGGGAGACCGGGTCTGTCACATCGAGCTCGCCGTTCCGGGTGAGCATCTGGACGCAGACCGCCGACAGCCCCTTGGTGACCGACATCAGCACGCCCACCGACTCGGGACCGTAAGGGCGGGCGCCCGCCGGTCCGGCGGCCGTCCAGGTGTCCACGACGAGACGCCCGCGCCGGTACACCGCGAGCTGCGCCGAACCGGGGTCCCGCGCCTGGGCGTCGGCGAACGCGTCGAGCACCGGCTCCCACCCGGCCGCGGCCTCGCCCTCGATCACCGCGGCGCCCTCACTCGTCATCGTCGGTCACCGCTGCGTCCTCACTCGTCGTCGTCGGCCGGAGGTTCTCCGCCTGCCGCCTCCGCCGCCACCTTGGCCGACAGCGTGATCACGTCCTCGGGGCCGACACTGCTCTGCGGGAAGTCGGCGATGACGTCGAGCGGGACTCCCGCCAGGAAGCGCCGCATCACCGGATCGGCCATGGCGCCCGCGCTCTCGTCCGTGCGGCCGTGGGCGAACGCCTCCGCAAGGAGCGGCCCGCCGACGGGGTGTTCGAGCCATTCGGCCAGGGTGTGACGCCCTGTCAGCAGAATTCGGGAGGGGTCGCCGTCGAGCGTCACCGGAACGGTGAGCCTGATGTCCCGCGACGAGGCCGCCACCTCGAAGTGGTGGACACCGCCCTCCACACGCCATTTCGCCTCGCGTTCGCTGTAGTGGGCGAGGTCGGCCCGGTCCACGCTCACGCGCACCTCCACCTCCTCGTCCGGCGCCAGCTCCACGGACGCGAACCCGCGCAACTCGCGCTCCGGGCGGGCCACTCGGCTGTCTGCCGGTCCCCGGCTGTAGATCTGTACGACCTCGCGCCCGGCCCGCTGCCCGGTGTTGGCCACCCGTACGCGCAGATCCAGACGCGCGCCGTCGGCCTCCGGCAGCACCGTCAGGGCGGAGTACGTGAACGTCGTGTAGGACAGTCCGTGCCCGAACGGGAAGGCGACCTCGGCGCGGTGCTTGTCGTAGCCGCGGTAGCCGACGAACACGCCTTCCCCGTAACGGACATGGCCCTCCTCGCCCGGGAAGGACAGATGCGACGGGGAGTCCTCCAGGCGCAACGGGATCGTCTCGGCGAGCCGGCCCGACGGGTTGACCGAGCCGAACAGGACGCCGGCGAGCGCCGCGCCGCCGCCCTGGCCGAGGAGCCAGCCCTCGACGAGCGCCGGCACCCGGTCGTGCCAGGGAGCGGTGCGGACCACCCCGCCGTTGGACAGGACCACGACGACCCGCGGGTTGACCGCGACGACGCGCTCCAGGAGCCGCACCTGCGCTGCGGGCAGGTCGATGTGGTCGCGGTCGAAGCCCTCCGACTCGTCCTGCGCGGGCAGTCCGAGGAAGAGCAGCACGGTGTCGCTGCCCGCGGCGAGCCGCTCGGCCTCCTCGACGAGATCGTCCGTCGCGTCCGCGTCCGCGTCTGCGTCTGCGTCTGCGTCCGCTTCGGCGCCGGGCAGGGCGTAGCCGGCCGCGAACGTGACGCTCGCACCGTTCGCTGCCGCGTTCAGGCAGTCCAGTGGTACGTCCAGCCGGGTCGGGGTGACCTGTGAGCTGCCGGCGCCCTGGAAGCGCGGGGTGCGGGCCATCTCGCCGATCACGGCGACGGTCCCGGAGTCCGGGGCCAGGGGCAGCAGTTCGCCGTCGTTCTTGAGCAGGACGACACATCGCTCGGCGGCCGTCCGGGCCAGTTCGTGGTGTGACGTACGACACCTCGTCGGCGGCGGTGGCGTCGGCCGCGGTGGCGCGGCGGGCGAAGAGCGCGAGCCGGGCGACCGACCGGTCGAGCGTCCGGGCGTCCAGCTCGCCGCTCTCGACGGCCGCGACGACCTCGGCGTCGGTCCGTCCGCCCGTGCCCGGCATCTGCAGGTCGAGCCCGGCGCGCAGCGCGGGTACACGGTCGCGTACCGCTCCCCAGTCGGACATCACGACACCGTCGAAGCCCCACTCGGTGCGCAGGATGCCGGTCAGGAGACGGTGGTTCTCGCTCAGCGGTACGCCGTTGACGGCGTTGTAGGCCGACATCACCGACCAGGGGCGGTCCCGGCGGACGATGCGCTCGAAGGCGCGGAGGTAGATCTCACGGAGCGGCCGCTCGTCGATGTCGGCGCTGACGCGCATGCGGTCGGTCTCCTGGTTGTTCGCCGCGTAGTGCTTCAGCGCGGCGCCCACCCCCGCCTCCTGCAGCCCGCGCACCATCGCGCCGCCCACCTCGGCGGTGACGAGCGGGTCTTCGGAGAAGTACTCGAAGTTGCGTCCGCACAGCGGTGACCGCTTGATGTTGATGCCGGGACCGAGCACGACGTGGACGCCGTGCGCCCGTGCCTCGGCGGCGATGGCGGCGGCGACCCGGCCCGCGAGCTGCGGATCCCAGCTGCTGCCGAGCGCGACGGCCGGGGGGAAGCAGGTGGCGGGCGCCGCGCTGTGCAGGTCGACCTGGCCGCCGTCGCCCTGCTCCTTGGGCAGCCGCAGTCCGTGCGGCCCGTCGGACAGCGACACGGCCGGGACGTCCCCTGCCGCCTGAGTGACGAAGTCACCCGCGCCGCTGGTCAGCGATGCCTTCTGGGTGAGTGACAGTTCGCCGCCCGCTGCGGGTGCGCCGGGCGCGCCGGGTGCGGGGGAGTGGTGCTGGTGGGTCATTCGGCCTGCCCGGTGAGATGTGTCGACGCGGCTGGAGACTCAGCCAATCAAAAAACGTATGGTGATCGGTTTTTGCTGTCAAGGTCTGCGCGGGGCGTCTCGGTGAGTGGTGCGGTGCATCTGGTGAGGGGTGTCCAAGTTGTCGCACGCAGACGTCTTGACGGCTAGAAACCGATCACCTTACGGTTTTCGAGCTCGGTCGCCTCCGTCCGAGTGAGGACCCCCGCGCGCCCATGCCGCAGATGAGAAGAGGTACAGCAGTGCAGCTGCACCGTTCGCACCGTTCCTCCCCTGAGCACTCATCCACAGAAGGCGCCCGGCGCCCTCTGCTCCGCGCCGCCGTCTTCGTGGGCACAGCCGGGCTGGTGGGCCTGTCCCTCGTCCAGCCCGCGGCGGCCCGCCCGAGCGACAAACAGCCTCCCGCGCACGCCAGGCAGGAAGCCGCCCCGGTGCGTTACGTGGCGCTGGGGGACTCGTACAGCTCCGGGCTCGGCATCCCCGACGAGGTCGACTCGAACTGCGGCCGCTCCAACAGCAATTACCCCTCGCTGGTCGCCGAGGCCCTGAACGCCGCCGGCGTCACCGACGTGACCTGCGCAGGCGCCGACACGAGCGACATGGCCGGGCCACAGGACTCGACGCCACCCCAGCTGGACGCGCTGCGCCCGGACACGACCCTGGTCACCCTGGGGATCGGCGGCAACGACCTGGGCCTCCAGGAAGTCGGTACCCGCTGTGTCCTGGTCGCGTATCTCGACCCGAACGGGTCACCCTGCAAGACGAGTTACACCCTGCTCGGCACCGACGAGATCCGCTCGCGCATCAATACCACCGCGCCCAAGATCGACGCGATCCTCCAGGAGATCCACGCCCGCTCACCGCAGGCGCAGGTGCTCGTGGTCGGCTATCCGGTGATCATGCCCGACGACGGTTCCGCGTGCCGAGACGCCATCCCCTTCGCGGCAGGCGACTTCGCCTGGTTCCGCGACAAGGAGAAGGAGCTCGACTCCATGCTCGCCCAGCAGGCCTCCGCCTACGGCGCGACCTACGTCAACACCTACACCCCGTCGGTGGGGCACGACGCCTGCAAGGCCGAAGGGGTGCGCTGGATCGAGCCGAAGGAGACGCCGGAAGCCGCCGGCTTCCACCCCAACGCCGCGGGACACCGCAGCATGGCCGCCCAGGTGCTCGCGAGGATCAGCCCGTGACCGGATCCCCGGCGGAGTCGGCCACGTGAAGGCCGTACCGGCCGAGGAAGTCGCGTACGGGCGCTTCCATCGGCACCGCGTCGGGCCGGAGCAGCCACTGAGTCCGCAGGCCGTCCCCCACTTACCAAGTAGTCACATTCCTCCCGGCACATCTGCTCGGCGGTGAAAACCGCAGGTAGAGTCCCCCACGATCTCGTCCGCCGACGCGGTGCGGGACGTCCCACGCGCCGCGCGTGGCCCCGCCTCAGTGCGGGGCCACCGCACCCCGGCGCGGTTCACGCCGGCCGATTCGGCCGCGGTCACGGATACCGAGACACATGCTGACCTTCATCACCCGCAGGATCGCCGCGGGAGCGGTGCTCCTGCTGGTCATCTCGCTCCTCTCCTACGTGCTTCTGTCGATCCCGGACATGGATGTGGGGCGCCAACTCCTCGGCGAGGGGGCGTCGCAGAACGTCGTCGACGCCAAGAATGCCCAGCTGGGACTCGACCGGCCGGTCCTCGCGCAGTACGCGGACTGGCTCTCCCACGCCGTGCGCGGGGACTTCGGCACGTCCTGGTTCTCCAGCGAGGACGTCTCCCAGGCCATCGCCAACCGAATGCCCGTGACCGTGAGTCTCATGCTCGGCGTCACGCTCGTGACGGCCCTGGTCTCGTTCCTGCTCGGCGCGTGGGCCGGGGTACGCCGCGGCGGCGCCGTCGACCGCGGCGTCCAGATCCTCGGCGTCCTCGGCTACGCGCTGCCCGGATTCCTGGTGACGCTGATCCTCGTACTGGTCTTCGCGGTCCGGCTGAACTGGTTCCCCGCCATCGGATACACCCCGTTCACCGAGTCGCCGGGCGGCTGGCTGTCCACCGTCACGTTGCCGGTGATCTCGCTGTCGGTCGCCTCCGTGGCGGGCGTCTCCCAGCAGGTGCGCGGCGCCGTCATCGACGTCCTGCGCCAGGACTACGTCCGCACACTGCGGGCCCGCGGACTGCCCCCGTCCCGCATCGTGCTCAAGCACGTCCTGCGCAACGCCTCCGCGCCCGCCCTGTCCGTCCTCGGCATGCAGTTCGTCGGCCTGCTCGGCGGCGCCGTCCTCGTCGAGCAGATCTTCGGCCTGCCCGGTCTCGGCAGCATGACCGTCACCTACACCACCCGCGGCGACATCCCCGTGATCATGGCGCTCGTCATGCTCACCGTCATCGGTGTCGTCCTGATCAACCTTCTGGTCGACATCATGATCGGCTGGCTCAACCCGAAGGCGAGGATCGCATGAGCGAGAACCTCCCTGCCGATCCGGCACCGATCGCGAAGACACCGGCGGACGCCGGCCGTTCCCGCGGCATCCTCCGGCAGCTCGTGCGCAATCCGCTGGGCGCCGTCTCCCTGACGGTCCTTCTGCTCCTGGTCGCGGCGATGCTGCTCGCCCCGCTCCTCGCACCCCAGGCCCCCGGGGCCGCCACGCTCGCCGACGCGTTCGCCGGTCCGAGCTCCGGCCACCCGCTGGGCATGGACTCGGCGGGACGCGACATCCTCTCGCGGATCCTGTACGGCGGGCGCAACACCCTCGGCGGCGCCGTCATCGCCCTCGGCATCGCGCTCACGCTCGGTGTCCCCGCCGGCCTGTACGCCGGCTACTACGGAGGCCGCTTCGACTCCGTCGCCAACTGGCTCGTGAACCTCGTGATGGCGCTGCCCGCCATGGTCGTGCTCCTCGCCTCCCGCGCCATCCTCGGCCCCAACGTCTGGGTCCTGATGGTCGTCCTCGGATTCCTGTCCTCCCCCAGCTTCTTCCGCCTGGTGCGGGGCATCGTCGCGAACGTCCGGGGCGAGCTGTACGTCGACGCCGCGCGCGTCTCCGGGCTCTCCGACACCCGCATCGTGGCCCGGCACGTCCTGACCGTCGTCCGCGGCCCCATCATCATCCAGATCGCTCTCGTGTCCGGCCTTGCCATCGCCCTCCAGGCCGGCCTCGAATTCCTCGGTGTCGGCAGCGGAGACTCCGCCACCTGGGGCGCCATGCTCAACGAGGCGTTCCAGAACATCCAGCGCCGGCCGATCCTGCTGCTGTGGCCCGGACTCGCCCTCGGCCTGACCAACGCCGCGCTCGTCCTGATCGCCACGGCCCTGCGGGACTCCCTGGAGGACCGCGCGGGACAAGCGTCCCGTCGTATTCGGACTCCCGCCCGCACGGCCGATGCCGTGGCGCCCGCGGACTCCGGCGAGGAGCGGGCCGAGCTTCTGTCGATCCGCTCGCTCGCCGTCGCCTACCCCGGACCCGAGGGCGGTGACAAGGAGGTCGTGCACGAGGTCGACCTCGACGTGCGGCCCGGCGAAATCGTCGGCCTGGTCGGCGAGTCGGGCTCCGGCAAGACGCAGACCGCGTTCTCCGTGCTCGGCATCTTCCCCGAGGGCGGCCGGATCTCCCGCGGCAGCGTCCTCGTCGCGGGCCGGGAAGTCGTGGGGATGCCCGAGCGGGAGCACCGTGCCCTGCGCGGGGCGACCGTCGCGTACATCCCGCAGGAACCGATGAGCAACCTCGACCCGGCGTTCACCATCGGCAGCCAGCTCATCGAACCGATGCGCCACGTCCTCGGCCTGTCCCGCAAGGAGGCCGCCGAGCGCGCCGTCGACCTGCTCCGCACCGTCGAGATCCCGAACCCCGAGCAGGTCATGCGCCGCTACCCGCACGAGATATCCGGCGGCATGGCCCAACGCGTACTCATCGCCGGCGCCATGTCCTGCGACCCCGCACTCCTCATCGCCGACGAACCCACCACCGCCCTCGACGTCCGCGTCCAGGCCGAAGTGCTCGACCTGCTGCGCCGCCTCCAGCAGGACCGGAACCTGGGCGTCCTGCTGGTCACCCACAACCTCGGCGTCGTCGCGGACCTCTGCGACCGGGTCGCCGTCATGAACAAGGGCCGCATCGTGGAGACCGGCACCACCGAGCAGGTGCTCCACGACCCGCAGGACGACTACACCCGCACCCTGCTCGACGCCGTTCTCGACACCGCCCCCGCACGGGAGCCCTGGCAGCCCCGCGAGGCAAGGAGCACCACCGTATGACCAGCGCACCGGCGTCCGAAGCCCTGCTGACCGTCAAAGACGTGCGGGTGTCGTTCCCCGGCAAGGGGTGGCGCGCCCCCCGTACCGAGGTGCTCAAGGGGGTGGACCTCGACATCCGGCCCGGCGAAACCCTCGGCCTGGTCGGCGAGTCGGGCTCGGGCAAGACGACCATCGGCCGCGCCGTCCTCGGTCTGGTGCCGGTCGCCTCGGGCACCATCACCCTCGACGGCGAACGCATCGACACGGCGACCGCGGCACGCCGCCGGGCCCTCAGCCGTGACCTCCAGGTCATCTTCCAGGACCCGTACACATCGCTGAACCCGTCCCTCACCATCGGCGACACCCTCGCCGAACCGCTCCTCGCGCAAGGCGTCGACGCCCGCGAGGCGCGCGGCCGGGTCGGCGGCCTGCTCGACCGGGTCCACCTGCCGTCCGACGCGGCGCGACGCCTGCCGCGCGAGTTCTCCGGCGGGCAGCGCCAGCGCGTCGCCATCGCCCGCGCCCTCGCGCTCCGCCCGCGCCTCGTCGTCTGCGACGAACCGGTGTCCGCACTCGACCTCACCACGCAACGGACCGTGCTCGACCTCCTTCTGGAGATCCAGCAGGAGACCGGGGTGTCCTACCTCTTCGTCTCGCACGACCTGTCGGTGGTCCGCTGCATGAGCCACCGGGTCGCCGTGATCCACCGGGGCGAGATCGTGGAAACGGGCGAAGCCGACCACATCACACGCACCCCCGACCACGCGTACACCCGAACGCTGCTCCTGTCGGCCCCCGTGGCCGACGTGGCGCAACAGCGCCGCCGCAGGCAGCTGCGCCTGCGGCCGGAACAGCCGAGGCAGGCTTCCTGAACAGGGGACGGCGCAGCGGCGGGCGCCCCGCTTCTCACAGCCGCGGGTCGGTGAGTGTGTGGCGGGCGTAACCGCCCGTGATCACTTGGGTTGACCTCGGGGTAACGGGCATTTCGTACGGTCGGGTGGTCTCATCCGACCGTACGAAAGTGGGCGCACGGTGGCCACTCAGGACCCGCGGGGCCGTGCCGAGCAGGTGCGGACCGTGTGCTCGTACTGCGGTGTGGGCTGCGGGATGGTGCTCGACGTCGCCACCGGGGCCGACGGGCGCCGGAAGGTTCTCAAGGCGTCGGGCGACAAGGCTCATCCCGCCAACTTCGGGCGGCTGTGCACCAAGGGTGCGACCACGGCCGACGTGCTGGCCGCCCCCGGGCGGCTGACCTCCGCGCTGGCGCGGGCGGGGCGCGGGACCGAGCCGGTGCCCGTCGCCGTGGACGAGGCGGTCACGTCCACGGCGCGGCGCCTGCGGGCGATCGTCGACGAACACGGTCCTGACGCCGTCGCCTTCTACGTGTCGGGGCAGATGAGCCTGGAGGCGCAGTACCTCGCCAACAAGCTCGCCAAGGGCTTCGTGCGCACCAACCGGATCGAGTCCAACTCCCGGCTGTGCATGGCCAGTGCGGGCAGTGGCTACAAGCTGTCCCTCGGCGCCGACGGGCCGCCCGGCTCGTACCAGGACTTCGAGCGCGCCGATGTCTTCTTCGTCATCGGGTCCAACATGGCCGACTGCCACCCGGTCCTCTTCCTGCGGCTGATGGAGCGCGTCAAGGCGGGCGCGAAGCTCATCGTCGTGGACCCGCGGCGCAGCGCCACCGCCGACAAGGCGGGCTTGTTCCTGCAGATCCGGCCGGGAACCGATCTCGCCCTGCTCAACGGCCTGTTGCACCTCCTCCACGAGAACGGGGACCTGGACGCCGACTTCATCGCGGACCGTACCGAGGGCTGGGAGGCGATGCCCGAGTTCCTCGCCGACTATCCGCCCGCCACGGTCTCCGGGATCACCGGCATCCCGGAGGAGGACATCCGGCAGGCCGCGCGGTGGATCGGTGCGGCGGGGGAGTGGATGAGCTGCTGGACCATGGGGCTCAACCAGTCCACCCACGGCACCTGGAACACCAACGCCCTGATCAATCTGCACCTGGCCACCGGGGCGATATGCCGCCCCGGCAGCGGACCGTTCTCGCTCACCGGCCAGCCCAACGCCATGGGCGGACGCGAGATGGGCTACATGGGACCCGGCCTGCCCGGTCAGCGATCCGTCCTGGTGGACGAGGACCGCGCCTTCGCCGAGGATCTGTGGGGCCTGGAACCCGGTGCCGTGCGCGCGGACGGCTCCGGGCAGGGGGCCGTCGACATGTTCCGGCGGATGGCCGAGGGGGAGATCAAGGCCTGCTGGATCATCTGCACCAACCCCGTCGCCTCGGTCGCCAACCGCAGGACCGTGATCGAGGGGCTCGAAGCCGCCGAACTCGTCGTCACCCAGGACGTGTTCGCCGACACGGAGACCAACGCCTACGCCGATGTCGTCCTGCCCGGCGCACTGTGGAGCGAGACCGAAGGCGTACTGATCAACAGCGAACGCAATCTCACCCTCGCCCGCCCTGCCGTCGACCCGCCCGGCGAGGCCATGGCCGACTGGCGCCTCATCGCGCGCATCGCCTGCGAGATGGGATACGAGAAGGCGTTCTCGTACGACAGTGCCGAGGACGTCTTCGAGGAGATCAAGCGGGCCTGGAACCCGAAGACCGGGTACGACCTGCGGGGCGTGACGTACGAGCGGCTGCGCGCCACGCCCGTCCAGTGGCCGGCCGCGGACGCCGAGGGCCCGGACCGCAACCCGATCCGGTACGTGAGCGAGGACGGCGCCGGTCCGGTGTTCCCGACGGCGAGCGGCCGGGCCGTGTTCTTCGGCCGCCCGCACATCCCCGCGGCGGAAATGCCCGACGACGACTACCCGTTCGTCCTCAACACCGGGCGCCTCCAGCACCAATGGCACACCCTCACCAAAACCGGCAAGGTCGCCAAGCTCAACAAGCTCAACCCCGCTCCTTTCGTCGAGCTGCATCCCGAGGACGCCGATCGCCTGGGCATCGGCGAGGGCGATTCCGTGGAAGTCGCCTCCCGGCGAGGCCGGGCCGTGCTGCCCGCCGTGGTGACGGACCGGGTGCGGCCGGGGTGCTGCTTCGCGCCGTTCCACTGGAACGACCTCTTCGGTGAGTATCTGAGCATCAACGCGGTGACCAGCGACGCCGTCGACCCGATCTCGTTCCAGCCCGAGTTCAAGGTGTGCGCGGTGACGCTGGCCAAGGTCAGCACACCGGTCGCGGTCCTTCCCGGGCCGTCCCCGGTCCCTGCCGCGGAACCGGGGCCCGATCTCGTCGCAGCGTCCACCCCTGCGCCCGGCGCGGCGGCCGTGTTCGGGCTGACGGACGCCCCGCCGCCCGTGCTGGCCGAGCACGAACGCCAGTACCTGGTCGGCTTCCTGGCGGGGCTGGAGTCGGGCGCGCCGGGGGTTCCCGTGCTGCCGCCCGGCGCGCCCTTCACCGAGGAGCACGCCCGTTGGGTGAACGGCGTACTCGCCGGCCTGTACTCGCGTGTCCCGCAGCCGGACACGGGGCCCGTGGCGCGGGCCGTGAGCGGCGGCCGTGAGGTGGTCGTGCTGTGGGCCTCGCAGACCGGAAACGCCGAGGAGTTCGCGGCGATCACCGCCGACCGGCTCACCGCGGCCGGGCACCGCACGGCCCTGATGGGCATGGACGCCACCGACCCCGGAACCCTCCCGGCCACCGCTGATCTCCTGCTGATCACCAGCACCTTCGGCGACGGGGACGCACCCGACAACGGCGCCGGATTCTGGGAGGCCCTCACCGCCCCCGACAGCTCGCGCCTGGAGGGCCGGCGCTATGCCGTACTCGCCTTCGGGGACTCCTCGTACGACGACTTCTGCGGTCACGGGCGGCGCCTCGACGAGCGTCTGGACGAACTGGGAGCCGTGCGCCTCGCGCCGCGCACCGACTGCGAACCGGACTACGAGCCCTCCGCCCACGCCTGGCTCGACCAGGTCTTCACCCACCTGAGCACCGCTCCGGCACCGGCCCACGACCTGGCGCCGGCACGCGTCCCGGCGCCCTCGCAGTCACCCGCCCCGGCCATGACGCCGGTCCGCAGCACCAAGCCCGCACCCGCCGTCGCCCGGCTGGCCGGCAATCGGCTTCTCAGCCTTCCCGGTGCCGGGAAAGAGGTCCGGCGGTTCACCTTCGACAGCCGCGACAGCGAGTCGCCGCTCATCTACGAAGCCGGTGACGCGCTCGGCGTGCATCCCGTCAACTGCCCTGATCTGGTGGCCGAATGGCTGGCCGTGACAGGTCTCGCCCCCGACGCCGCCGTACAGGTCCCGGGCGTGGGCGACGTCCCCCTCGGCGAGGCCCTGCACCAGCACCTCGACATCACCCGGCTCACTCCCGCTCTGCTCGCCTTCATCACCGAGCGCACCGGCGACCGCGACCTGAGGAAACTGCTGCGCCCCGACAACAAGGGCGAGCTCGCCCAGTGGTCCTGGGGCCGCCAGGCGGTCGATGTCGTCGCCGAGTACGCGGTCCACGCCGACGCCCAGGACTGGGCCGGCGTCCTCAAGCGGCTGCAACCCCGCCTGTACTCCATCTCGTCGAGCCCTCTGCTCGACCCACGTCAGGTGTCGCTGACGGTCTCCGTCGTCCGGTACGAGAACGTCCGCGGACGCCCCCGCAAGGGCGTCTGTTCGACCTTCCTCGCAGATGCCGCTCCCGATGCCCCGGTGCCGGTCTTCATCCAGCGCTCACCGAACTTCCGGCCCCCGGCGGACCCCACGGCTCCGATGGTCATGGTCGGCCCCGGCACCGGCGTCGCCCCGTTCATCGGATTCCTCGACGAGCGTCGGGCCCGCGGACACGGCGGCCCGAACTGGCTCTTCTTCGGTGAACAGCACCGCGCCACCGACTTCTACTACGAGGACGAGCTGTCCGCCTTCCTCGCGGACGGCACCCTCACCCGGCTCGACACGGCCTTCTCCCGCGACCAGCGCGCCAAGATCTACGTCCAGGACCGCCTGCGCGAACACGGCGCCCAGCTGTGGTCCTGGCTCCAGCAGGGCGCGCACTTCTACGTCTGCGGCGATGCCGCCCGCATGGCCAAGGACGTCGACAGCGCACTGCGCGACATCGCCGTCGCCCATGGCGGCCTCGACCCCGACGCGGCCGCCCTGTACGTCAAGCAGCTCGCCGCCGACCGACGCTACGTCCGCGACGTCTACTGACGGAGCTGAAGTTGATCCGCTTGTGCGGATGGGGGCGAGGCTGTGGGCGTACTGGTGGTGCAGCCGGGTTCCCTGCGCGTCGTGCCGAACTGGGCAACGGCCGGCAACTCGTCCGCTACGAGGACAGGCCCGAGTACTTCCCGGCCCGTGCCGTCCGCGTCGCCGACGAGGCGCACGCTGAGCGGAACACCCGACCGGAGGGATTCATGAACACCGAACTCGACCGCGCCGCACGCCTGTTGGACGCCCAGGACAAAGCCGCCGAGCTCTTCGCCGAGGTCGAGGCGAGGAAGCTGGTCGCGCCGGGGGAGGGGGAGCGGGCGGTCAGCGACCGGATCCGCGACCTCGCGAACGAACTGTTCGGACCCACGCGCCACTGGCACAAGCGCATCGTGCGCTCGGGGCCGAACACCCTCCACCCGTACAAGGAGAATCCCCCGGACCGGATCATCGGCCGGGACGACATCGCCTTCGCCGACTTCGGGCCGGTCTTCGAGGAGTGGGAAGCCGACTTCGGCCGCACCTTCGTCCTCGGTGACGACCCGGACAAGCTCCGGCTGCGCGACGACCTGCCCGAGGTCTTCGCCGCCGGACGCCGCGCCTTCGAGGCCGACCCGGACATCACCGGCGCCGCGCTCCACGCCGAGGTCGCCCGGCTGGCCGCCACGCGCGGCTGGGAACTGGGCGGCTGGCACGCCGGTCACCCGGTGGGCGAGTTCCCGCACGAGAAGATCGACGGCGCCGACATCGAGTCGTACATCGCGCCCGGGAACGCCACCCGGCTCCGGCGCTCCGACCGGGCAGGACGCGCCTGCCACTGGATCCTGGAGATCCATCTGATCGACCGCGAGCGCGGCTTCGGCGGCTTCCACGAGGAGCTTCTCGACCTGGGATGACCGTATGCGGGCCGTTGTGTAGGCCGTTCAGGCGCTGTCGCTCGTGCGACGTCCTTCTCCTGCCGACATCTCTCAGCGGTGCCCGTGTTCACCGTCGTACGGACGGATCCGTGCATGGGCCGGGCTCCTGCCGGACATCGGCGTGCCCCGCACACCACTTGGAGACACGATGTCCATGCGTCACCGCCGACCGCACACGGTCCTGATCGTCGCCGCCCTGTGTCTGGTCACCACCCTCACCGGATGCTCGGGCTCGGGCGACGGGTCCCCCTCCAGCAGCAGCCCGCCCGCGTCCCCCTCCGCCCCGGCCTCGGCATCCCCCTTGTCCTCCGAGAGCGGTAAGGGCGAAGTGAAGGTCACCATCAAGGGCTTCGCCTTCCACCCTGCCACGTTCGAGGTCAGCCCCGGCACGAAGATCACCGTCACGAACGAGGACTCGGCCACGCACACGCTGACCGCCGACGACAAGTCCTTCGACACCGGCGACCTCGCACAGGGGAAGTCGGCCACCTTCACCGCGCCGTCCAAGCCGGGCTCGTACTCCTACATCTGCACCATCCACACGAACATGAAGGGCACCCTCACGGTCCGCTGACGTCGGCGCACCCCGCACGCCCTCGTCACCGGGAGGCCCCCGCCATGTCCCACGAACCGACCGACCCCCCGTCCGCCCGCCCCGCGCGCCGGCCATGGCGCGCGGCGGCCCGCATCCTCGCCGCCGCCGGACTCGCCGTCAACGCGTATGTGCACGCGGACCTCGCGTCCCGCTACGACCCCGTCAGCGCCGCGATCGGCCAGGGCCCCCTCTTCAGGATCGAGGCCGCCCTCGCCGCGCTCGCCGCCGTGCTCGTCCTGTTCTGGCGCCGGTCCCTCGGTGACGTCTTCGCCTGGCTCACCGCCGCCGGCGGGCTCGCCGCCCTGCTCGTCTACCGCTACGTCGACGTCGGCGCATTCGGGCCGCTGCCCAACATGTACGAACCCCTCTGGTACGCGGAGAAGGACCTCGTGGTGATCTCGCAGGCCGTGACCGTCGTGGCGATGACACTGCTCCTGGCCGGCCGGGGGCGCGAACGGTTCCTGATCCGGCGGCCGGCCTCCGGACACTGAGTGATATCTGTTCCGGCGAGCGCAGAAATTGAGGGCGGGGGGCTGAAGTTTTTCCGGGCGGCAGGGCTGGGAAATCGGAGTTCCGCGATGATTTCGGGGCGGCATGCTACTGTTGGATTTAGTTGCAGTTGTGGTTCCCAAAAACTTCGAGTGCCTCCGCCGGGATATTCAATCCCGCGGGAGCGCTTCTGTGTTTCCGGTGTCCTTTCCGGGCGGGGCGATGATCGCGGCGACAGGAGTTCGCACAGTGCGGGCTCCGGGCACTGCCCCGAAGGAGATATGACATGGCTGCTGGCACCGTGAAGTGGTTCAACGCGGAAAAGGGTTTCGGCTTCATCGAGCAGGACGGTGGCGGCCCCGACGTCTTCGCCCACTACTCGAACATCGCCGCCCAGGGCTTCCGTGAGCTGCAGGAAGGCCAGAAGGTGACCTTCGACATCGGTCAGGGCCAGAAGGGCCCGACGGCCGAGAACATCGTTCCCGCCTGACGTCGTCGCTGACGCGTAGACCGTAGCTGGGGCCCGCACCTTGGGGTGCGGGCCCCAGCTCGTTGCTTTTCCGGGTGCCGTTCATGTTTTTGGCATCCAATTATTCGGCTCGTTCCTGCGGTTCCCTGCGCTTTTCAAATGTCGCGGGAATTCCCTGACGCGTGCCGTGCATTTTCGTGCCGCGTCCAGGAAGGTTTTGCCGATCATGAAACGTACGTATGGGACAGGTCGAGAGAGTCGAGCCGGGCGAACGAGCCGGAGTGTGGTTTCCGGGGAGTTCGCGTTGCCGAAGACCGTTCGGCCGGGCCTCCCCGCAGTCGCTTCCTTCGGGGAACTCGCCCTGCCGGACGAGCTCCTGCAGATGCTCACCAGCCTCGGCATGAACGAGCCGTTCCCCATCCAGGCAGCGACCCTGCCCAACTCCCTCGCCGGGCGGGACGTGCTCGGCCGCGGCCGTACCGGGTCCGGCAAGACCCTCGCGTTCGGACTCGCCCTCCTCGCCCGTACCGCCGGGCGGCGCGCCGAGCCCCGCAGCCCGCTCGCCCTGGTCCTCGTCCCCACCCGCGAACTCGCCCAGCAGGTCACCGAGGCACTCACCCCGTACGCGCGGTCGCTGAAGCTGCGCCTGGCCACCGTCGTCGGCGGCATGTCCATCGGACGTCAGACCGGAGCGCTGCGCGGAGGCGTCGAGATCGTCGTCGCCACCCCGGGCCGGCTCAAGGACCTCATCGACCGAGGCGACTGCCGGCTCGACGAGGTGGCCGTCACGGTGCTCGACGAGGCCGACCAGATGGCCGACATGGGCTTCATGCCCCAGGTCACGGCCCTGCTCGACCAGATGCGGCCGGAGGGGCAGCGCATGCTGTTCTCCGCCACGCTCGACCGCAACGTCGACCTCCTCGTGCGCCGCTATCTGCACGACCCCGTGGTCCACTCCGTCGACCCGTCGGCCGGCGCGGTGACCACGATGGAACACCACGTCCTGCACGTGCACCCGGTCGACAAGCACGCGGCCACCACCGAGATCGCCGCCCGCGACGGTCGGGTCATCATGTTCCTCGACACCAAGCACGCGGTGGACCGTCTGACCCGGGACCTGCTCGGCGTCGGTGTGCGCGCCGCCGCCCTGCACGGCGGCAAGTCCCAGCCGCAGCGCACCCGCACCCTCGCCCAGTTCAAGAGCGGCCACGTCACCGTCCTGGTCGCGACCAACGTCGCCGCCCGCGGCATCCACGTCGACAGCCTCGACCTCGTCGTCAACGTCGACCCGCCCGCCGACCACAAGGACTACCTGCACCGCGGCGGCCGTACGGCCCGTGCCGGTGAGTCCGGCAGCGTAGTCACCCTCGTCCTGCCCAACCAGCGCCGCGACATGAGCCGGCTGATGCGCGACGCCGGGATCACCCCGCAGATCGCTCAAGTCCGGTCGGGTGAAGCCGAGTTGAGCCGCATCACCGGGGCGCGGACGCCGTCCGGTGTGCCGGTCGTCATCACCGCGCCGGTGATGGAACGCCCTCGGCGCAGCGGGGCGAGCACCCGTGGCCGCCGCAGCCGTTCCGCCGAGGCCCGGCGCGCCGCCGATCCGAGGCGCGCCGCCGACCAGCCGCGCACGGGGCAGGGCGCGGGAACCTTCCGGCACTCCGCGCCCCCGGTCGCCGCGGCGTCCTGACCTGTGACGCCACGGCCCGTAGCCCCGCCCCATCCCGCCATCCCGTAGGAGGCACTTTGACACTGGTCGAGACACATCCGCGCAAGACGGCCCGCCTCCCTTCGGGGGCAGCGTCCCTGAGGCCGTCGGGACCTCACGTCTGGGCCGACATGACCGTCGAGGTCGCCCTGTCCGTCCTCGACAGCTCCCGTGCCGGTCAGCTCCTCCTCTGCGACGAGGACGGCCGCTGCACCGGTACGGTCAGCCGCGCCGAGCTGAGCGCCGCGCGCGGCAGCGCCCGCTACACCGATCGCACCCAGCTGCGGGACATCGTCCACAGCTCCGGACCGTCCCTCTCCCTGTGAGGCCCTCATGCGCTGTGTCATCGCCAGATTCCCCTTCGACCTGTTCAGCAGCGACGTGCTGGACGCGATGAAGGGCGTCAAACCCGAACCCGTCACCGGCGACTCCGTGCTCATCGGGCGGCGCCACTACCCCGTCAAGCAGGTCGGGGCCGTCATCACCCGGCAGGATCGGCGCGACTTCACCTCCGCTGAGGTGGTCAGGGCGCTGACCGCGCTCGGCTTCACCTGTACCGAGGTCTCTGCGGGCCGCTCCGCCGGGGCTGAAGTCACCCCGCTCCAGGCCGCGTCGGCGCTGATGGGCCTGCCGGCCTCCGCGTAGACACGCCACCGCCGGCCGCCGAGGCCGGGCGGCGCCGAGGGCCCCGACCGGTTCGCCGGGCGGGGCCCTCGGCGTGTGCGCGGCCCGGCGGCGGCGCGACCCCGCGGACGCATGGTGTTCAATTTGGCCGGGGCACGGCGGCCGCGACGGCGCCGGGGCCCCTCCATGCGCCCCTCGACGAGGTGAGATGACAGCAGAAGAACCGCTCGGCCGTCTCGACGACGACGACTACCCCGCCTTCACGATGGGACGGGCCGCCGAGATGATCGGCACCACGCCCGCGTTCCTGCGGGCCATCGGCGAAGCGCGCCTGATCACTCCGCTGCGGTCGGCCGGCGGACACCGCCGCTACTCCCGCTACCAGCTGCGTATCGCGGCACGTGCCCGCGAGCTCGTCGACCAGGGCACCCCCGTCGAGGCCGCCTGCCGCATCATCATCCTCGAGGACCAGCTCGAGGAGGCCCTGCGCATCAACGCGGAGTTCCGCCGCGCGGCGGCCGGACCGGACGCCGGGGCCGAGGGCCGTTAGGCCCCGCCCGAAGACCCAGCCCCTCAGGCAACTCCCTGCCATGCAGCTTCCTGGCGTGGCGGGATGCGGACAGTGGGGGTGGCGCGGTGATTATCTCTAGGCACGCAGTCGGAACGGCCGAAACGGACCGGACCGGCGCAGGTCAACGCATCGAACGTACGCCGCACCGTACTCGCGAATGGAGACCTCCCATGTCCCGTGCCACCACCCGCTGTACCGTCCTCGCCGCCGCCGTACTCGGCGGGATCCTGTGGGCCGTGCCCGCGCAGGCCCTCCCCTCCGGGGCCACCGGGCAGGGAGCCGGTACCTCGAAGGCGGCCCCCTCCTCCGCCGACGACTTCGTGTGGCCGACCCCGCCGGCCCGGCCCCTCGACTTCGTGTGGCCGAGCCTTCCGCAGAACCTGCCCGGCCTGCCCGGCATACCCGCCTCGCCCGACGACTTCGTCTGGCCCGTCACCCCTCAGCGGTGAGTGCGATGCGGACGACGACGCCCCGTCAGATCCACTCCCTGCGCGTGGCCTGCACGCCGGCCTCGAAGCGGCTCGACGCACCGAGGCGCTCCATCAGCTCGGCCATGATGCGGCGCTCGGTGCGCACCCCGATACCGAGCGCACGGGCCACGGCCTCGTCGGTGAGACCCGTCGCGAGGAGCTGGAGGAGCTTGCGCTCCTGCGGGGTCAGCCCACCGGGCAGGGCGTCGCCGGGCCGGTCGAGGGGGCAGGAGTGCTCCCAGTACGCCTCGAACAGGGCCCGCATCGCGAGGACCACCGGCTGGCTGCTGAACAGCAGCGCGGACGGCTGGGCCTGACCCGGCAGACCTGCCACGATCGCCGCGGTGTTGTCGACGATGAGCAGCCGCATCGGCAGCGTCGGCGAGGTCCGGATCTCGCTGTGCCGCTCCGCCATCCACTGCGCGTGCGCCTTGGTGACGCGGTCGTTGGCGACGCTGTCGAGGTAGATCGACCGGAAGCGCACGCCCCGCGCGAGCGCCCGCTCGTTGAGGGGCCGGCCGGCCTCGATCGACTCCTGGGTCAGCGCGTTGACCGGATGGAACGCGAGGGACTCGCGCACGCAGGACTCGGCGAGCGCCTCCAGACGGATACGGATGTCGTCGACGTTGTCGAGGTGTTCCGTGCCGTCCAGGGTGTTCGACCAGCCGGACGCCGTGTACTCGGCGGCGAGCGCGGCCAGCGCGGCGCGGTTCTGCTCGATGCGCTGCTGACGCCAGGCCAGTTCGTTCTGCTCCCGCTGGAGGAGGACCTTCAGGCCGAGCGACGGGTTCACCGCCCGCAGCCGGCCGGGGGAGTCCGTCGAAGGTGCGAGGAGGGAGAGTTCGGACAGCCGGTCCAGGGCCGCCTCCACCGCCTCCGGCGTGCAGTCGAGTAAAGCGGCGAGGCGCTTCGGATCGTGTTCCTTGTGGAACAGAATCGCGCGGTAGACGCCGAGCGTCTGCTGATCCAGTGACGAGACTTCGTCCACGTGGTGTTTCCCCCTTGAACCACGGTTGAACGTTTATTCAGCGCCAAGTCAAGGCGCCTGAACTCCACTTCATCAGGGCGCGCCGCATTCCCGGCGACGCGCACGTTTCAAGCCGTACACAGATTCCGCACGTTACCTGCTCATCGTATTCCGCGAACAGGGAGTCCTCGTGTCCCACGCAGCGTCCTACGCACCCCCGCCGCTCGACGGCTGCGTCGTCCTCGTCGTCGACGCCACCACCGGCACCGGACGGGTCGTCACCGCGCGGCTCTGTGCCGCCGGGGCCGCCGTCGCCGTCGTCGGCGCGGGCCATCGGGGCCGCGGGGACGACGCGGCCACCAACGCGGCCTTCCTGTGCAAGGAGCTGGCCGGCATCGGTCTCGTGGCGCTGCCGTACCAGGTGGACGCCGAGGACACGGAGGCGGTGCTGGCGCTGCCGGCGCAGATAGCCGCCGACATCGGGCCGCCCACGGCCGCCGTCGTGATCGTCCCGGCCGAGGACGCCCCGTACGGCCTCGCGGACACGTTCCGCGCGGTGTCGGCCGCCGTCGCGGCGGGCCTGCCCGTCCACGCCGTGCACATCGAGATCGACCAGGAGGCCCGGGCCGAGGAACTGGCCAGGTCGGTGGTCGACCGGCTGCTCGGCACGTCCGGTTCCGAGTCCGAGTCCGAGTCCGAGCCTGAGTCCAGTACATCGATACGGGGGTAGAGAGATGTCCGTACGCGTGGTCGTAGCAGGTGATCACCAGCTGGTCCTCGAAGCGTTCGCCGAGACGCTCAACGGCACCAACGGCCTCGACGTCGTGGGGCTCGCCACGACCTACGAGGCCGTGCTGCCCGCCGTCGAGCGGCACCGCCCGACCGTGCTGCTCCTCGGGGAGCCCACCATGGGCGGCAAGGCGCTGCGGGCCGCGACCGATGTGCGCGCGCAGCATCCCAAGTGCGGCGTCGCCCTCATGGTCGGAGCGGCCACCCCCGCGGTGGTCGACCGGGCCGTCGCCGCGGGCGCGCTCGGCATCGTCCCCAAGAACGCGCGCCTGCCGCAGCTGATCACCACCCTCATGGGCGTCGCGGGCGGCTGTCTCACCGTCGACCCGGCGCTGATGAGGCCGCCCACGACCGGTGAATCGGCGCTCAGCGTCAGGGAGATGGACGTGCTGCGCCTCACCGCCGGCGGCGCCACGGTGAAGGAGATCGCCGGCGAGCTGTATCTCGCCGCGGGGACCGTACGGAACCTCACCTCGGCGGCCATCAAGAAGCTCGGCGGCCGCAACCGGTTCGACGCGGCGCGCATCGCGAGCGAGCACGGATGGCTGTGAGACCGGGGCGGCCCGGGGCCGGACGCGCGCCGGCCCCGGCACGGGGTGTGCCGGGGCGGGGCGTCCTGGTGCGAGGCGTACGGGCGCTGCTCACGCGCGTACGGGCGCTGCTCACGCGCGTACGGGCGCTGCTACTTCTCCAGGCAGAACTCGTTGATCGGGTAGCCGACATGGCGGTCGGCCGTGGGCAGATGGCCCAGGATCGTGTCGCCCGGCTTGAGTTCGGTGCTGTTGAGGACCGAGGCGCCGGGGCCGAGGACGCGGACGTGCCAGTCGTCCTGGAGGATCAGGTTGACCGTCTGGCCGTTGGGCGCGACCGCGTCGATGGAGATCAGCGGACGCGTCTCGATCTTCACCCGGCCGACGCTGACGGGACGCGTGCGGCCCTTCACGTCGACCGCGAGGACCGAGCTGCCGGCGTGCAGTTCGCTCAGGTAGTGGGTGCGCCCGTGCTGCGCCACGGTGTACGAGTGCAGTGCGCCGGCGTTGACCCGGAAGGGGCGCGTCGGCATGTACGGCAGCGGGTGGGTCTCGCTGACGCACAGCACCATGCCCTTGGAGTGCGAGCCGACGAGGATGCCCTCGTCCTTGCGGAAGTGGGTCGTCGTGTCGACGCAGGCACGCTCACCCATCCCGATGTGCGTGGCGCCCGTGACCGTCAGCTCCACCAGCGGGATCTCCCCGCCGCGCGAGGCGGCCGCGGTGCGCAGGGCGGTGGCGTCGCCCACGGTGCGGCCGCGCATCAGGACGCCGTCCGAGCCCAGTTCGAGCACGCCGTAGACGATCTCGGCCTCCTCGTTGTTGGCCGCGGTCGTGACGATGGAGCCCGGGGCGCCGGTGGCCGCCGCGATGACGATCTCCAGCGGGATCTTCGTCGGGTCGCGGAAGTCGAGGACGCTCCATGCCTCCAGGCGCGCCGCCAGGCAGGCGTCCTCCAGGGTGTCGGCGTCGACGATCTCGACGTAGCGGCCGAACTCGACGTCGGGGTGCGCCGCGACGAGCGGGGCCCGCTCGTCCTTGCCGCCGGGCACGATCACCAGGTCGGCCTCGCCGAGGTCGGCGGGGACCGAGGCCGCCCCGTCCTCGAACAGAAGGATCTTGCGGACGGTCGGGGGCAGGCCGGTGAAGGCGGCCGGGTCGGCGGCGACGACGCCGTCGATCCGCTGGTGGACGGCCTCTTCGAGGATGGCGGCGGTGGCGGTGCCGGCGTCGCGGATGTCAAGCCAGCACAGTTTTGCGTCCGTCATGATGCGGACCTCCTGTCAGATCGTGGGAGAGCGGGGCGGTGGTCGGTGCGTCGAGGTGGTCCGGGGTGAGCCGGGCGTCGCTGTCCGTGTCGGCGGACGCGGTGAAGGGGCCCGGCCCGAAGTGCTGTTCGGGGAAGTGGTGGACGAGCCGGGCGACCTTGGCGGCGAGCCTCCTGGGGTCGGCGGCCTGGAAGATGTTGCGGCCCATCGCCACGCCGCCCGCGCCGCCGGCCAGGGCGTCCCGCACGTACGCGAGGACGTCCTCCTCGTCGGCGAGGGCGGGGCCGCCCGCGACGAGTACCGGCACCGGGCACGCCGCCGTCAGGTCGAGCATCTCCGCGGTGGAGCCGAGGAAGACGGTCTTGACCAGGTCGGCGCCCAGGTCGGCGGCGATCGTCACGGCGTGCGCGACGAGCTCCGGGTCCCGGGGGTCGGTGATCCGCGGGCCGCGCGGGTACACCATGGCGAGCAGCGGCAGGTTCCAGCGGTCGCAGGCGTCGGCGATCCGGCCGAGGTCGCCGATCTGCTGCCGCTCGTCGTCGGAGCCGAGGTTGACGTGGACGCTGACGGCGTCCGCGCCGAGGCGCAGGGCCTCCTCGACGCCGGCGACGACGTACTTGGCGTTGGGGTCGAGCGCCTGGCTGGTGCTCGCGTTGAGGTGGATGATCAGGGACATCGCGGCGAACCGCTCCGGACTGATGTGCCGCACACTGCCCTTGTGCACGACGACGGCGTCCGAACCGCCGGCCGCGAGGCGGCCCGCGAGATGGTCGAGTGACATGCCCTTGGACACCACGGGACCGTCACTGATCGAATGGTCGAGAGGGGTGATCATCAGGCCGGCCGTGCTGTGGCGGTAGAGCCGCCGCAGCCGCAGCGACCGGGCGAAGTGGCCGTATGCGGTCATGAGACGCCCTTTCTGGTTCGCGGGATGGCGTGATCGGGCGGGGCGCCCGTGCCGCGTACGCGGACGGGGCCGTCCCGCGCGGTGGCTCCGCGCGGGGAGCTGGTGGCGGGCGCCGGCGCCGTCCCTGAACGCTCGGGTGTGGACGACACCCGGCGCAGATACGCGCGGTCCGGCTTGCCCGACGGGGTCAGCGGCAGCTGCGGCCAGACGGAGATCCGGACCGGGGTGTGCTCCGGAGTCAGCGTCGCGGCCACGTATCCGCGCAGGTCGCACGAGGTGCGGGCGGCTCCCGAGTGCAGTTCGACGGCGGCGTGCACCTGCTCCACGTAGTCGTCGTCCCGCACGCCGAAGACCGTGGCCTGGCGTACCTGCGGATGCTGGAGGAGCGCGTCCTCGATCGCCGTGGGGTCCAGCTTCAGACCGCCGTGTTTGATCACGTCGCCGACGCGTCCGTCGAGCCGGAGATAGCCGTAGCGGTCCCAGTGCCCGAGGTCACCGGTGCGCAGCCAGCCGTCCCTGAGGGTGGCGCCGGTCAGCTCGTCGTCGTCCAGGTAACCGGCTGTCACTGTGGGGGAGTTGACCCACAGCTCGCCCGTGACGCCCCGTTCGACCTGTGGTCCGCCGCCGGGCGTCCTGATCTCCAGGCGCACCCAGGGGAAGGGCCGGCCGACCGAGCCGAGCAGTTCCGGCTCCCGGTGGTCGAGCGGGTTGAGGCTGCTGATGCCGCCCGCCTCCGTGGTGCCGTACACCTGGATGAGGACGTCCCCGAAGAGGCGGACGGCCCGCTCCACGCGGCCCGGGGCCGCCGGGGTGCCGCTGTAGGTGATGCGGCGCAGCGAGGACAGGTCGGTCGTCTCGATGCCCGGATGGTCGAGCAGTCGGTACAGGTGGGGAACCGCCAAGTACACGTCGGTGACGCGCTGGCGGGCGAAGGCGCGCAGTACGTCGTCGGGGTCGAAGCCGTCGTGGAGCACCACCGTTCCGCCGCCCGACAGGACGGCGTCGGCCATCGGAGCCGTCGTGTGGCTGATCGGTGTGACGGACAGGAGCGTCGCGGGTCCCCGGGGATCGAGGCCATGGGCGAGGCGGTCGACGAGCTCCTCACGGGTGCCGAACTGCTGGGCGACCATCTTGGGCCGGCCCGTGCTGCCGCTGGTGAAGTCGACGACGGCGAGCGCGTCGGGCCGCGGCGGCGGCAGCCCGCCCGGATCGAGGGCCCGGGCGGGAGCCCCGCGTGGGATCGGCAGCACGGTGAGCCCCGGCAGGCGGTGGGACAGCCAGCGCCCCCGCTCGGCACTCTCCTCGTCCACCAGCAGGAGCAACGCGCGCAGATCGCGCAGGAGTCGGGTCTGCATGCCGAGCGAGAACGTCTCCGTGTCGGTCCTCGGGTTCATCGACCGTACGTAGACGGAGGTGGCCCCCAGGAGGTGCACGGCGTACCGGGCGCTGAGCATCAGCGGATGGTTCGGCCCGGTCAGAACGGCCACGGTGTCGCCCCGGCCGACCCCGTGACCGTGCAGCAGGGCCGCGGTGCCGTGGACGGAGTCGCTCAGCTCACCGGCGGCGACGGTGCCGTCCGGCCGGTGCAGGACCGCGCGGGACGGATCCCGTTCGAGCGCGTCGAGAATGCGGCGGACGTACGGGCTTGATCGTGCGGTCATGTTCCCCCCTTTCTTCAGCAATTCGGTGTGTGGAATGGGAAGTTCAAGAGATCTTCATTTGCGCCATCATTCCCATGGCGCTGTGGTCGATCATGTGGCAGTGGTAGGGATAGACGCCCTTGTGCGTGTCGAAGGTGAGCTGGAGTCTGGCCGTCTGCCCCGGAAAGAGCAGCACGGTGTCCTTGAGGCCGGCCTCCGCCGGATAGACCGGCTGCCCGTCGCGTTCGAGAATGCGGAACTGCACCAGGTGCGTATGGAAGTTGTGCGGAATCGTGGTGCTGGTGTTCGTGACCGTCCAGACCTCCGTGTCGCCCCATTTGATGTTCGTGTCGATGCGGCCGGCATCGAAGGTCTTTCCGTTGATGTAGGCCTTGTCGCCGGTGCCGGGCTCGTCCATCCGCAGGTCGAAGCTGCGCTCGACGGCCGGCTTCGGCAGGGCGGGCAGGGCGGTGAGGACGTCGGGCACGCGGCTGGTGTCGGGCGACTTCTCGCCGACGTCGAACCGCATGATCTGGCCGACGAGTTCGGTCGGCCCCGGGCCCAGCATGTTCTGGAGCGTGAGCTGGGTGCCGGGCGCGTACTTGGAGAAGTCGACGACGAAGTCGGCGCGTTCACCGGGGGACAGGACGAGGACCGGGGTGGCGGCGGGTGCCGGGAGCAGGCCGCCGTCCGAGCCGATCTGGGTGACCTGGCTGCCGTCGTTCAGGCAGAGGATGAAGATGCGCAGGTTGCATGAATTGAGCATCCGGAAGCGGTACTTGCGCGCCTCGACCTTCATGTACGGCCACGGGGCGCCGTTGACCAGGATGGTCGTCCGGTTCTCCGCGTCGTCCATCGTGTAGACCATCCGGCCCGCCGCGTCGAACTGGGCGTCGCGCAGGATCAGCGGCACCTCGTAGCGGCCGGACGGCAGGCCGAGCGCGTCCTCCGCTTTGTCGCCGAGCAGATAGAGACCGGAAAGGCCCCGGTAGACGTGCTCGGACTCCATGTGGTGGGCGTGGTCGTGGGTCCACAGCGTGGCCCCGACCTGCTCGTTGGCGTAGACGTACGTCCTGGAGCGGCCCGGCGCGATCGTGTCCATCATGCCGCCGTCGTGCTCCACGGGGTTGCTGCCGCCGTGCAGATGGACGGAGGCCGGCATGTCCAGGGCGTTGATCTGCCGGACCACCGCGGTGCGGCCCTTGCGGGCCCGGATGGTGGGGCCGGGGAACGTGCCGTTGTAGGTCAGCACGTCCGTGCGGGTGCCGGGCAGGATCTGGTGGCTGGTGCGGCTCATGGTGACCGCGTAGTAGTCGGCGGTGCTCGTTCTCCGGTACGGGGCGAGGACCTTGGGCACGGGCAGCGGGACCGCGAACGGCGTGACGGCCGGGGCGCCGGCCGCCGTTGCCGCGTTCGCGGATCCGCCCGACGTCAGTGTCTGGAAGAGCCCTCCCGCGGCGCCCACCGCGCCGACGGCACCGGTGGTGAGACCGAGGCGTATTGCATGACGACGTGTAAGCACGGCGGGGATTCCTTAACTGAGGTCGCTCGGCCGACTTGCCTGGCCGGATGGTGAATTCGTCTTCCGAGCATGCGGACAAGGGCGCGGAATTCCGAGGGATCGAAGCGCCTCGGTGACGGGTGTCATGGCCGCCGATGGTGTACGTCACCGATTTCACGCGAGACAGGGGGAGGGGTTCCCGTTCGGCGTGACAGTGATTTCCGGAGTACGCCCTCGACCGCACGCGGACTGGGCAAGCCGCCTCAAAGGAACCGGAGATCAGCATGCAGACCGAGAAGACGGCGAAATCACCGCCGCGTACCGCGCCCGCGTTCCGCGCCGACGTCCGGGTCCTCTTCGACGGGGAGTCGGCGACCCTCGCGGGCCCCGCCACCTCGCTCACCCTGCGACCGGTGCGCGGCGGCATCCGCACCGCGCTCGGCCGGCTCGCCGAAGGGCCGTGCCCCATGGGCGAGTTGCTGGACGGGCTGCGGCCCGCCGAGGCGGTCCAGGTGGAACGGCTCCTCGACCGCGCGGGCCATCTCGTCGCGCGCAGCGTCCTCACCCGGGGCGGACCCGCTGACCGCAGGGAGCTCCTGCGCATCGAGCCCACCGCGCGTGACGCCGAGCACCGGATCGCCGTGGTGGCGCCGGGCGCGGCCTTGCGCCTCTCCCGGTTCGCGTTCTGCCGTACCCGCGAGGGCGTCCTGGTCCTGGAGTCACCGCTCGTGAAGTTCCGCGCGGTGCTCGTGGACCGCGCGGCCCGCGAACTGGTTGCCGCCCTGGGCGAACCCGTCGCGGCCGGCGCGCTCGGCACCGGCCTGCGCGAGGACGACGCCCTCGACGCGCTCGCCCACCTCGTGGGCGCCGGCTTCGTCGAACCCGCCGACGAGGACGGCACGTTCGCCTCCGACACGGAGCCGACGCTGCGCCAGTGGGACTTCCACGATCTGCTGTTCCACTCGCGCATCCGCTCCGGGCGCTACGACGACGTGTTCGGCGCCGTCTACCCGTACCGCGGCGAGATCGACCCACAGCCCGCCGTGAAGCCCGCCCCGGACGGACCGGCCGTGGACCTGTACCGGCCCACGCGTGAGGAGATCGCCGGGCGTGACCCGTCCCTCACCACCGCCCTGGAGACGCGCCGCTCCATCCGCTCCTACGGAGAAGGGGAGTTGACGGCCGAGCAGCTGGGCGAGTTCCTCTACCGGGTCGCCCGCGTCCGCGCCCACTACACCCCCGAGGAGGGCAGCGGCCGCGACGAGGTCGTCTCCCGCCCCTATCCCAGCGGCGGCCAGGGCTACGAACTGGAGCTGTACGTGACCGTGCGGCGCTGCGCGGGGCTCGACGCCGGCATCTACTACTACGACCCCGTCGCGCACCGCCTCGTCCTCGTCAACGACGCGGAGACGGACCGGGAGTCCCTCTTCCATGTGGCGTCGCGCGCCACCGGGATGGAGGCACGCCCCGACGTGCTCATCACTGTCACGGCGCGCTTCCAGCGCATGGCGTGGAAGTACCGCGCCATCGCCTACGCCACGACGCTGCGGCACACCGGTGTGCTCTACCAGACCATGTACCTGGTGGCGACGGCCCTCGGCCTCGCCCCGTGCGGCCTGGGCAACGGTGACGCCGACATGTCGGCCCGTGTCCTCGGCCTCGACTATCTGAAGGAGTCGTCCGTGGGCGACTTCCTGCTGGGCAGCCGCAGCCCGGACGACTCCGTGGCCGGCGATCCCGAGGCGGGCTGGGCCATGCTCAACAGCCCGGAATGGTCGCTGCCGGTTAATTCCCCCGTGATAAATGTCAGCGAGGGGGCGCAAAGGCTGGCCACCGAATGACCGGCCGAGCATTATTAATTGCGCAGCCACCGGTTGCGGAAAGAAAAAAGACCCCCCGGAAATCTCCGGGAAGGTCCCTCCGGGGAATCCCCGGGAACTCCTGAAAGGAATTCATCACATGAGCATCAACGACATCAAGAACGGTGACGACGCGGAGAAGGCGTTCGACAGCTTCGACGTCGACGAGCTGGAGACCCTTGAGGTCGCCCAGGGCGTGGCCCTCCCGGAGATGGGTGCCTCCAGCGGTTCGATCGGCACCTCGTCGTCCTCTTCGTCGACCTGCTCCGCCTGCTGACTTCCCCTCACCCACCGCTCATCCACCCCGCGAAGCCACTTCGCGGAACACCGGAAGGAATTCATCACATGAGCATCAACGACATCAAGAACGGTGACGACGCGGAGAAGGCGTTCGACAGCTTCGACGTCGACGAGCTGGAGACCCTTGAGGTCGCGCAGGGTGTCGCTCTCCCCGAGATGGGCGCCTCCAGCGGTTCGATCGGCACCTCGTCGTCCTCGTCCAGCACCTGCTCCGCCTGCTGATCCACCGTTCCAAAGGATGCGCCCATCCAGCCGGGAGCTGGATGGGTACATCCTTTTGTGGGGACCTTTCGCGGGCCCAGGCCGGGGCCCGCCGCGTTCCTGCGTCAGCCCCGCACGGCGACGTGGAACGACGAGGCCCACAGCACCAGCGCGGCGCCCAGGCCGACCACGACACGCACGGTCTCCATCGTCGTGCCGGTCGCGGCGACCACCAGGCCGGCCACCGCGACCGCGGTCAGGAAGACGGCCGTCCACTTGTACTGCCACTGGTCGAAGAGGCGGGCGAGCGGGAAGAAGTGCAGGCCCACGACCAGGCAGATGCCGGGCGGGATCAGCTCCGGGTGGCCGCTCGCGTTCGACGCCGCGATCACCACGAAGATCGCCACCAGCTCGGCCATGTTCACCATGCCGACCCCGCGGTTCCACTTCTCCGGGAGCCGCACCATGCGCGAGGCCGGACCGGCCCCGCCGCGGAAGGCCAGGACCACCGCCACGACGGTCACCGCGGCGGCGAGCACGCCGACCGTCACCGAAACCCCCACGGCACTTATGCCGGAGCCGCCCGCAAAAGCCCACACCAGGGCAAAAACCGCGAGGACGATGGCCCCGCGGCGGCGCAGATTCTGCGTGAGTGCAAGGCACTCCGTGTCCGTAGTCATGGCCGGAGAGTACAGCGATCTTGGCGCCTGCCCGGCAGTTTTCGGCCAACCCGTCCGTGACTCGGCGGGCGCCCGTGTCACGAAAGCAGTGACGTATGTAAGCGGCCGCCCCGCATTCCCTATCCGGGCACAAGTCGCCGCCACAGAATTCCAGTCAAAACATTCCGCAAGATCTGTTGAAGATTTCCTGGAAGGTGCGAAAAACATGGGGGTTGAAGCGCCGGAGCGCACTGCCGTGAAGCCGGACTCCGCCGGCCTGACGGGAGTGCGGCTCCACACACGGATGCCGGTGACACCGGCGTGGCTCGCCCGGCACGTCGTGCCGGCCGCCCGCGCCCTGAGCGAACGGGGCGCTCCCGCCGTCCAGTTGAGGCGCGGCTGGCTGCACGGCCCGCACGTCGACGTCCTCGCCCTCGCGGTGCCGGGCGGCCCCGACTGGACCGAGGTCGCGGACCTCCTCGACGCCGGTCCCCTCGACCCGCCGCGCGCCCTGACCGAGGAGGCGTACCTGGAGCAGGCCCGCGAGTTCGGCCGGCTCGAAGCGGTGCAGCCGCCCTACCTCCCGCTGCACGAGCACGGCGCCGTCTCACGGGTGAGCCCCGCCGACACGGCGTCCCGTGAGCCGCGCCTCGACCAGTTCCGCACCGTCGTGCTCGGCGCTCTCAACAAGCCCCTGCTGCGCATGATCGACGGCATCGCGGCCGAGCCCGCCACCGCCACCGTGCGGCTCGCCGAGGCGTTCGCCGCCCTCGTCGACACCCACTTCCTCGGCCCCGCCTACGGGGTGTTCTCGCCCCGCTCCCACGTGGAGGCGTTCCTCGCCTGGGCCGCGCCCACCAAGGACGTCAGGCCCGTCTTCCAGGAACGGCTCGCCAAGGACGCGCCCCGGCTGCGTACCGTCGTCGAACAGCGCCTGTCCGGCGAGGTGTCGGCCGGCGCCGCCGAGTGGCGGACCGCGTTCGCGTACAGCTCCGGCGCCCTGGAGAGTGCCGTCGCCGCCGGGACGCTCACCCTCGACCTGCTCGACTCCGTCACCGACGGCGTGGACCGCAGCGAGATGGGCCCGCCCGGAGCGACCCGCGTCGTCCCGCAGGGCGACCAGCCCGACAGCGACTTCCACCGCGCCGTCGGCGAGTCCGGAGTGGTCGCCGACCCCTCCCGCTGGTTCGCCGCCTTCCGCCTCCTGACCAACCTCTTCTACGAGCAGCTGCCCCTCCTGACCGTCTCGCCGATGCAGCGCTACTACATGTGCTTCGCCCTCGCCGAGACCGTCGACGACGTCCTCGGCGTGTCCTGGCAGGACCGCCTCAACGACCGCCGGAACCGCATGACCGGCACGGCGGCCGACCCGACGGGAGTCACGCGATGACCGGCCCGACCACACCCGAGTCCCTCTGGTTCCTGCGGGTCAACCCGCTGCGCCGCACCCGCCTCGCCGACCCGGCCCAGCGCCGCACCCTCGCCGAACTCGCCGCGGCCGAAGAGGTGTTGAGGCAGGCCGCCGACGCGTGCTCCGACGAGCTGTACCACCGCATCGGCGCCGCCGCCGACGATGCCGAGCGCCGTGACCTCATCGCGCTGCGCCGCTCCATCCACAACGGCCGCGCACCCAAGAAGCCGCCGGCCCCCACGCCCGCCGTCACCGAGTGGCTGGCCGCGCGGGACGCCAGGGAGCGGCTGCGCGACGCCGTCGTCGAGGGCTACGCCGAGGCCGCCGACCGTGAACGGGCAGGCCTCGCCGCCCTGTTGGGCGACGACGACCTGCTGCGCTCGCTCGCCCTGGTGGCACCCGAGGTCCACCAGGAGGCCGAGCGCTACCGCGCCGCCGTCCTCGGCCCCGGCAAGGTCTCCGCCCGCACCCGCAAGTCCGAGCGCGGCCTCATCCAGTACGTCACCCGGGCCATGGTCCGCACCAGCCCGCTGTCGCGGTTCACCGCCGTAGGCATCGCGGAGCCCGACCCGGCCGGGGTCGACCCCGGCGACGTCCCCTTCGAGGGCGCCACCGCCTTCCCCGGGCTCGACCGCGTCATGCTCGGCTACGTGCTCGGGGGGCTCCCCGCCGCCGACACCGCGGACCTCACGGACCTGTGGGTGGGCATCCCGCCCACCTCGGCGCCCGACCCCGAGTCCGGCAAGCTGTTCTTCCTGCGGCTCACCGACGCGGGCATGCGCCGCCTCGCCGTACCCCTGGACGGGCCCGTCGGCGACCTGCTCGACGCGGTGTCCATGGGGCCGCGGCTCTTCCCCGCCGTCGTCGCCCACGTCGCCGAACGCGCCGGCATCCCGGCCGAGGCCGCCGACAAGCGCGTACGGCAGGCCGTGGGCCAGGGCCTGCTGTGCACCTTCCACGAGGCCGAGGACGGCTCCGCCGACTACGACGACCTCCTCACCCCCGACGACCCGCGCGCCACCACCCTCGCCGCCGGGATCCGCGCCGGACTGCCCCGCCTCGCCGACGCTCCGGCGCCCGAACGGGGCGGAGTGCTCGCCGAGTTGCGCGGCGACCTCGGCAAGCTGAGCCACCTCGCCGGGCGGCCCGCCCAGATCACCGTCGAGGAGGACTACGTCATGCCGCCGCTGAAGGTGGCGACCCGGCAGTGGCACGAGCCGCTCGCCGACCTCGGCCCGGCCGTCGAGCTCCTGTCCGTCTTCGACTGGCTGCACGACGTACGCGTCCTGATGACGGCCGCGTTCGTCGAACGGTTCGGCGCCGGGGCCAACATCCCGCTCGCCGCGAACGCCGCGTTCGTCGTCGGCGAGGTGTCCAGGCGCGCCGCCGCCATGGACGCCGTGTACGGGCCGCACGGCACGGGCGACCCGTCCGCACTCGCCGGCATCGGCCCCGCCGACGGCTCCCTGGAGCGCATGTACCTGCTGCGCCGCGAGCTCACCGAGGCCGTCCACGCGCGCCTGTCCAAGACCGTCGACGCCGGCGACGACACCCTCGTCCTCACCCCCGACGACGTGGCGGGCCTGACCGCGTCCCTGCCCGACCGCTTCCGCCAGGACCCCCTCATCTACGGCGTCCTCCTCCAGGAGGGCGACGGCAGGCTCGTCCTCAACGACGGACTGCCGGGCCACGGCATGCTCTACGCCCGCTTCCTCGACGCCGACCGCCGCATGGGCGGCCGCGCCCTGCCCCGCCTCGCCGGACACCTCCAGCGGGAGTACGGCTTCGACGGCGCCCGCGTCACCGAGGACCTGGGCCTGCACCGCCTCAACGTCAACGCGCACGCGCCGATCCTGCCCGGCGGCCTCACTCCCGAGGACTGGTTCACGCTGCGCCTCGCGCACGACCCGGACACCGACACGCTGCGCGTCGAGGACGCCGACGGCGCGCCCCTGCGCGTACTCCCGCTCGGCACGGGCCACCCCGGCCTGTTCCCGCCGCCCCTGTCCGTCGCCTCGGGCCTCGCCATCAGCGGCCGCCTCTTCAACAGCCTGCCCAACAGCTGGCACGCGGCGACGCCGTGGGACCGCGCCACCACCAGGACCGCGCCCCGCATGGCCGTCGGCGACGTCCTCATCGGGCGCCGCCGCTGGTACGGCGGCGACGAACTCACCACCGCGGTCGCCGCGGGACCCGATGAGCACGACCGGCTCCTCGCGCTCAACGCGTGGCGCGCCCGGCACGGCGTCGCCGAAGAGGTCGTCATCAAGAACGCGCCCGAGGACGAGGGACCCCTCTCGGTGGGCGCCCCCGACGTGCAGTCCAAGCGGCTTCAGCAGAAGCCGCAGTACGTCGACCTGACCAGCGCCCTGAGCGCCCGCGTCCTGCCGCGCATGCTCGACCGGCGCGGCGCCGACGGCTGCTACCTGGAGGAGGCGCTGCCGTCCGTCGTCGACGGCACGCACGCCACCGAGTGGGTCGTCGAGGTCGGCCGCGACGCCGGCGGCCGCTTCACCTACCGAGGGGGACAGGCATGACGAACGCCAAGCTCAAGGCCCGCCCGGACCTGCACTTCGCGCCCGTGCCCGGCGGCGTCTACCTCAGCGGCACGCGCGGTCAGGTCGTCCTGCGCGGCTCCGACGTCCTGCACGCCGTGGCCGAGGGCTGCGTCCCCCTCCTGGAGAAGGGCGCGACCGAGGACGAACTCGTCGCCGAACTCGGCACCGAGCGCTCCCGGCCCGCCGTACGCCACCTCGTCGGCAAGCTGCGCGACGCGGGGCTCCTGCTCGACCCCGACGCGTTCACCGCCCCCGAGCCGTCCGCCGAGGAGCGCGCGCCGCACGCCGAGTCCGTCGCCCGCCTCGAAGCCCGACTCGACGACCCGTACGCCGCGTTCGCCCAACTGCGCGCCGCCCGGGTCCTCGTCACGGGCCCGCCCGAGGCGACGGGCCCTGCGGCGCGCGGGCTGCGCCGGGCCGGGGTGGGGGAGGTGACGGTCGTCGAGGCGCCCGGTTCGTCCGACCATGCGTACGAAGGTGCTGACGCCGTACTGGAGATCCGTACCGCAGCTGATGGAGCGGGGCCCGAACTCCTCCCTGTGAATCATCACTTGACCGTCCTCCTCGGCGACACGGTTCATGTCGTGGGCCCCGTTCTCGCGGGTGGTCCCGAGGCTGCCGGGACCTTCCGTGAGCGGGTCCTGTCCTGGACGGACGAGGGCGACGGGCCCGTACCGCGCCCGGTCGCCGACGCCGTCGCCGGAGCCCTCGCGGGGCAGCTGCTCATCGACACGCTGACGGGGACGGCGGACGTGGACGAGGCCCACGTCGTGCACGGGGCGGACCTGGTCTCCGACCGGGTGACCGTCGGGGGAGCCCGCATGGCGGCCGCGACCGGCCGGCCGGGCTCCCTCCTCACCGACGTCCCCTCGACGCCGATGCCCGAACCCGAGGACGCGCGCGAGTCGGCCGTGGCCCTCGCCGGACGCTGGACCGGACTGTTCGCCTACACAGCCGACGAGGACCTGCCACAGATGCCGCTCGCGCTGCGCGCCGTGGAACAGCGCGGGGAGCGGGCGGGCACGGTCGTCGCCTGGGGACCGCACCAGGAGGCCGCGACCGTCGCCGCCGCGCTGCTCGCCCTGCGGGACCGCGTCGCGGGGGCGGCCGCCGGACTGACCGAGGAACACTGGCTGCTCGACGGCGCGCTGCGGCTGCTGGCCCCGCGAGCGGCGGAGCTGGCCGGGGCCGACGCGACGCCCGACGCCGAAGGGCGGCGCATCCTGTCCGCCCTCCGGCAGCTCGTGGACGGCGAGCCCCGGCTCGCGCTGCGTCACGTCCCCGGCGTCGACTGGCGTCTCGCCGAGGTCGCCTCGGCGGCCGGTGAACTCCTCGGCGCGGGCTGGGGATCCACCCCCCAGGAGGCGCTGCGCACCGCCCTGTGCGAGGCCGTCGCCCACGCGCAGACGGACCGGCCCGGCCAACTCTCCACGGACGCTCTGCTGTTCGCCGGCCCGGCCGCCATCGGAGCCCTGCGCGCACAGCTCATCGCCCACGCCGACACTCTCGGCGTCGCCTTCACCGGCCACGCCGTCGCGGCCGACCCGGTGCTCGGCGAGATCCCCTTCTGGTACGGGCCGGTCGAGGCCGCAGAACGCACGCGGGAGACCCACGATGCACAGTGACACGGCGGACACGACCAGCGCGCGGCGCGCTCCCGACGCGTACGACGACGAGATCTGGCGTGACGTCTGCGCCGGACTCAGTGCCCCGGCCGTCGCGGACGGCGTGAGCGTCTCCGTCCGACGCGGCTGGGACCTCGGCTGGGAACGCCAACGCCTCGACGCGGCACGGGAGTCGGGCAGCCCGCATCTGTCCGTGCGCGTCCACGGCGACGAAATCCTCGTCGGACCGCTGTGGGCCCCGGGCACCGATGCCGGGTGCGCGGGCTGCGCCGAGGTGCGCGAGCGCACCGTCGTCGACCACCCCCTGGCCGGCGACCTCGCCCACGCGGCCGCGGGCCCCGCGCCGTCCGAGGCGCTGCTGCCCGAACTGCTCCGGGCGTCCCTGGAGCATCTGGCGCGGCGTCCCCTCGGCCCCGGCGAGCTGTACGCCGTCTCGGCGCGCGGCCTGCGCCGCCACCGCGTCGCCCGCAGTTTCCACTGCCCGCTGTGCGGCCCGGAGAAGGGCGAACTCGCCGCGGTGGAAGAGCCGTTGCCGCTCGCGCTGCGGAACCGGCCGGCCTCCCCGGGCGACCCGACCCGATCCGGCGACAGCCGTCTCGTCGAGCGCGGCCTGCTGCGCGAGCGCCTCGTCGACGACCGCTTCGGCCCCGTCCGCGCCATCCTGCGCGAGTCCCGCACCCCGTTCGCGATGAGCATGGCCGTCGTACCGGACGCGCCGGCGATGGGCCACGGCCGCGCCAGGACGTTCGCCGAGACCGAGCCGGTCGCCGTCCTTGAGGCGTACGAGAGGCTCGGCGGATTCCCGTACGACATCCCGGTCCTCACGGACCGCGCGTACACGGACGTCGCCGAGCACGCCGTGGACCCGGCGACCCTCGGCCGGTACACGGACGAGCAGCTGGCCCACCCGACGAGCCGGGTGACCCCGCACACGGCCGACACCCCGATGGACTGGGTGTGGGGCCACGACCTCGACGACGGGCGGGCCCTGCTCGTCCCCGCAGACCACGCCTTCTACCAGTACGAGTACGCGTTCCGCAGGGACCGGCGCGCCGCGAGAGCTGTCGGGCCGCATGAGCGCAAGCACTACTTCTACGAGTCGTCCAGCGGCTGCGCCGTCGGCGCGAACCTCGAAGAGGCGGCGCTGCACTCGCTGTTCGAGCTGGCCGAGCGCGACGCGTTCCTGACCTCCTGGTACCGGGCCGCGCCGCTGCCCCACATCCCGGAGAGCTCGATCACCGACCCGACGAGCCGCGCCATGATCGAGCTGATCCGGGCGCGCGGCTTCGACATCCATCTCCTGGTCGCCACGCGGGACATCGCGCTGCCCGTGGTCTGGGTCCTCGCCGTCAACCGCCTCGACCCGTTCCCCGCGACGTTCTCCTCGGCCGGGTCCGGGGCGGACCCGCAGTCCGCGATCCGCGGCGCCCTGCGCGAGGTCGCCCAGCTCGTCACCAACCCGGTCGACTGGACCAGGGAACAGGTCGAGGCCATGGCCGAAGACCCATGGCTCGTCCAGGAGTTGGAGGACCACGTCCGGTTCTCCTCGATCCCCGAGACGCTGGAGCGGGCCACGGCCGCGCTCGGCGGCCCGAGCGTCACCCTGGACGAGGCGTTCCCCGACTGGCCGCGGCGACTAGCCGACGCGTCGGGCGGCGATGTGCGCGGCGCCCTGGACCTCGTGCGCTCCCTGTTCGCCGACGCGGGCCTCGACCGGATCGTCCTCGTCGACCAGACGAGCCGCGAGCACGCCGACGCGGGCATCCACGTCGCGCGAGCGGTCGTGCCCGGCATCCTGCCGATGTGCTTCGGCCACGCACAGCAGCGCCTGGCGGGCCTGCCCCGCCTGGAGGCGGCATTGCGCGGCACGGCCCAGGAGCACCGGACGTCCCCCTACGACCCCCACCCGTTCCCGTGACCGCGCCCGCGCCGGCCCGGCGTTCCCCCGTGGAACTGCCGGGCCCCGAAGGCGACAACAGCATCGCGCGCGAACCCCTCTGGTACGCGTACGGCGCAGGCGCCGACCGGCCCGAGCCGCCCCCGTGGACCTGGACACCGGAACCGCCCCCGGACACACACGTCCCGCCCGAGCCTCCGTGCGCCGGCGCCCCGCGCGAGACCCTCCCCCTCGGCACCGTCGACCTGCTGGAGGCCATGCCCTACCCCGCGCTTCCGCCGCCGCGCGACGTGGCGGACCGCCTGGCCCGCGCGCTGATCACCGCGTTCGGCCCGCAGCGCCGCGAGCCCGAGAACCCGTACAACGACCACCGCCCCTACGCCTCCCCGCGCTGTCTCTTCCCCGTGCACGCCTTCGTGGCCGGGGGCAGTGGCGGGGCGCCCTGGCGTGTCCTCGATCCCGGCCGGCACGCGCTGACCGGTGAGCCGGGAGGGGGCGCGCCGCGCCGGATCGCCCTCACCGGTCGCTACACGTCGATCCCCGCCGCCTACAAGTGGTTCAGGGGCTCGCTGGTCGCGCTCGAACTCGGCATCGTGCTGCGGGCGTTGGGCGTGGGCTTCGAGCTGTTCGACGTACCAGCGCGGCTTTCGCTCCCCGGGCCCGACGGGCATGAACTCCTCGGGGACCTCGGGCTCGACCCGGCGTGGGAGTGGTCGCTGCCGCTCACCCTCGACGTCGGCGAACCGCCCCCGGTCCTGCCCGTACGGCGTCGCGCCGCCGTCCCCGACCTGCGCGACCCGTCCCTCGCCGACCTCGTGCGCGTCAACCGGCAGCAGACGTACGACAGTTCACCCGTCCCTGTCGGGCGCGCGATCCCGCGGGGCCTGCCTCTCTCGCACACCGTCCCGAACTGGGCGGAGCTTCTGTGGCAGCGGCACTCCGGGCGCATGCCCCGCGCCCTGCACGGCATGAGCGGCCGCCGCGCCCGGCTCCCCGCCGAGGCGTTCGACAGCGCCCTGCGGTGGCTCGCCGTCCCGCCCCCGGGGCCCGACCTCGCTGCGGCCTTCGGCGCGGTGAACGTCACCGCCGTCGTCCAGGGCGTCGAGGGTCATGAGGACGGGGTCCACCGCGCGGTCCCGGGCGGTGCCCGCCTCCTGCGCGCCGACCCGGAAGCGCCCGCCCGCCTGGAGGAGCACTACGGGTACGGCGTCTCGCCCGTCAACGGCTGCCGCATCCGGCACGCGCCCATGACCGTGTTCTTCTCCGTGCGCCCCCGCGACCTGTTCGCCCGTTCGGGCCCGGCCGGGTGGGGCGCCGCACAGCACGCCGTCGGCTGGGCCGCCCATGGCCTGTGCCTCTCGGCGGCGGCCTCCGGCCTGTTCGCCCGGCCCGTCCGCGCGTTCAAGGAGATCCCCACGCAGCGCGTCCTCGGCCTCGACCCGGACGAGACGATCGTCCTCTCCGTCGTCGTCGGCGCCCCGCAGGACTCGGGCGGCGCCCTCCTGGACCTGCGGCTGTGACCGTCCACGCCCCGACCACTCAGGGAGACCTCATGACATGGAGCTCGTGGCACCTCCACCTCGCCACCACCGCCCGGTCCGCGCACGACCGCGTCCTGACCGACGTGATCGGCCCCACGATCGGCGAACTCGCCCCCGGCACAACCTGGTTCTTCATCCGCTACTGGCAGGCGGGACCCCATCTGCGGCTGCGGATAAGGGACTTGGAGCCGGATGCGTATGACCGAGTCGAGGAGGTGCTGCGCGTCCGGCTCGCCGACGCCGGCACGCTCGGGCCCGGCGAGGAGCCGCTCGACCCCGACGCCTACCTCGAAGGCGCGGGAGCGCTCGCCTCCGCGGGCGAGCAGGGCGACGACCGGCACGTACGTGCCATGCTGGCCCCCGGCGTCCACCGCGCCGACTACGACCCCGAGTTCGACCGCTACGGCGGCCCCGCCCTGATGCCCGCCACCGAGGACCTGTTCCGGCTCTCCAGCGAGCTCGTCCTGCGCCTCGCGCCGAAGGCTCCCGCGCAGGCGCAGCGGTCCCTGCTCGCCCTGCGCGGCACCATGGCCGCCGCCGCAGCCCTCGGTGACACCGCCGAACGCGGCTACTTCTACGCGCACGGCCTCGGCGCCTGGCGGGCCTGGGCCGGGGAGGCCGGCTACCCGGGCGAGCTCCTCGACTCGCTGACCACGATCACCCGGGACGCCGGGGCCAAGCCCGTGGACCCGCTCGCCCACGGCCCGTTCGCCCACTGGCACGACGGACTCGCCGCCCTCACCGGCGACATCCGGGAGAAGTCCCCGACCCACCCCGGAATGATCCTCTTCTCGCACGCCCACATGCTCCACAACCGCCTGGGCCTGAGCCTCCTGGAGGAGCTGCGCAACTACGCCTGGCTGGCGCATGTCTTCCCGGTCGCGGAGGGCGCCCTCGCCTGACCGGCAGCACGCACAACGAGGCCCGGCCGGTGAATCACCGGCCGGGCCTTCGTGTTGCGCCGCACGCGGCTCAGGCGCGCACGAACACCGCCGTCACCCGCACCCGCAGCCGGGGACCCACCAACGCCCGCATCGCGCTCACGCCGCACGCGTGCCGGTCGACCGTCGCCGACGCGCGGACGACCGTGCGGGCGTCCTCCGGGACGACCTCGTCGACCGTGAGGACCAGCGGCACCGCACGGCCCTTGACCGACAGCAGGCCCGACACGGTCCAGGGCTCGCCCGCGGCGAGGGTCTCACCGTCGAAGCGCAGGAGCGGGTGGTGCTCCGTGTCGAGGAAGGCGGGGCCACGGACGGCGTCGTCCCGGCGCGGGTTCCCGGTCGTGAAGCCGGCCGCGTCGAGCGCGACGTCGAGGTGCCCGAGCCGGCCGTCCCCGTCGAGTTCCGCGGCACCGGAGCGCACCGGCATCGACCCGGTCACCGGGAGGAGGAGAAAGTGCCGGCCGGTGAACTCGACGGAACTGGCGGAGGGTTCGAGGGTCCAGGCGCCGGCGAGGTCGGCCGGCCCTGGGCGCGTGTGCGGTTCGGTGAGCGACATGTGAGGGGGTTCCCTTCGGGAAGTGGGGGGTGGGGCGGGGTGCCGAGGGGGCCTCCGAGGAGGCCCCCAAGAAGTGCGCGGGGTACGGCGCGTGGCCTACTCCGGCCTCGGGTCCCAGCGGAAGCTGCGCACCGAGATCAGGGCGCCGACGACACCCCAGGCCGCGAGGACGGCGAGGTCGCGCCACTGGTAGCCGGAGTTCTGCGCGAACGGCGCCAGCATCGCGTCGTTGAACGGCTTCACCGGGAGCAGCCCGGCGATGTTGTTGAGGACCTCGGAGTGGATCGGGAAGTAGCTGCCCGAGATGAACACCAGCGGGAACTGGATGAACTGCACCACGGCGGGCGCCGCTTCCGAGTTCTTGATGAGTGAGGCGACGCCCACGCCCAGCGCGCAGAAGCTCGCCGCGCCGAGAACGAGGGTGAGCATGATCGCGCCCCAGTGCGTCGGCAGCGGCACGTCGTACAGCGAGCCGATACCGATGACGAGCGCGACGTCGACGACGCTCACGACGATGCAGTGCACGAGCAGGCCCGTGAAGTAGACCCAGGCCGGCAGCGGTGTCGCGTGCAGCCGCTTGAGCACCCCGGTCTGCCGGCGCATCGCGAGGACGATCGCCAACTGCCCGTAACAGGCGCCCAGTACGGACACCGCGGCGATCGTCGGCGTGTAGTACTGCATGCCGGACAGGCCGAAGAAGAACTTGTCGTCGGCGCTGCCGCTGAACACCGCGCCGAAGATCGCGATGATGACGATCGGCAGCACGAACGTGAACACCATCGACTGCGGGTTGCGCCAGAACGACAGCTGTTCGTACCGGATCTGGTGGCCGAGCAGCGCCAGCGGGCTCCGCTCGGTGCGCGCGGTGCGCCCGGCGCCGGCGGCCGTGGTCGGGGTCAGGGTGGTCATGAGCGGCTCCGTCCGGGTCGGCGCCCTCGCCGCGAGGACGGTCCGCGCCCGCGTTCGGAGGACGGTGAGGATGCTTCCTGTTCCGCGTACTTGCTGGTCAGGCCCAGATAGATGTCCTCGAGCGTGGGCTGCTCCACGGTCAGGCGCTCCAGCGGGGTGCCGCGCCGCAGCGCCCACTCGGTGAGCCGGTGCAGCGCCGCCGTCGGCTCGTCCGACTCCGCCGTGACCAGGCCCTCCTGCACATCGCTCACCTGCAGCGGCACGTCGGTGAGGGCCGCGCCGTGCGGCAGCAGGAAGCGGATCCGGGCCAGCGCGCTGTCCCGGCCGCCCAGTGTGTCGGGCGTGCCCGCGGCGACGATCTCGCCGCCCGCGATCACGGCGACCGAGTCGGCGAGCGCCTGCGCCTCGTCCATGTAGTGCGTGGTCAGGACGATGGTGGTGCCCGCGTCCCGCAGGTTCTTGACGACCTCCCAGGCGCCGCGCCGCGCGTTCGGGTCGAAGCCTGTCGTCGGCTCGTCCAGGAAGAGGAGCTGCGGGTTGCCGACGACGCCGAGCGCCAGGTCGAGCCGCCGCTTCTGCCCGCCGGACAGGTCCTTCACCTTCGCGCCGCGCTTCTCGTCGAGCCCGACCAGGTCGATGACCTCGTCGATGCCGCGGGGCGCGGGGTAGTAGCCGGCGTTGCGCGCGATCGTCTCGCGCACCGACAGATACGGCTCGACGGCGATGTCCTGGAGCACGAGCCCGATCTGCCCGCGCAGCCACTTGCCGTCCGCCTTCTTGCCCGGGTCGCGCCCGAGCACCTCGACACTCCCGCCGTCCCGGCCGCGGAAGCCCTCGAGGATCTCCAGTGTGGTGGTCTTGCCCGCGCCGTTCGGTCCGAGCAGGGCGAAGATCTCCCCGTCCGAGACGGTGAAGTCGACCCCCCGTACGGCCTCGTGGTCCCCGTAGCGCTTGCGCAGGCCCTCCACGGCCACCGCGGTCACCGCGGTCCCTCCGCTTCCGTCACTGTGTGCCTCCCGGCGTCGTCAGATCTCGCTGTCACCTGGAAGTTAGGCCCGGCCAGGGGCCCTTGAGCCGCCGTGGCCCGGTTCCGATGACGGACGTCACGCAAGCGGCGACAGTTGTCAGGTCAGGGGGTGACGGCCGTTGCCGCGCGGGCCGGGAGCCGCCGATGCTCTGGGAGCGGCGAAGGGCGGGACCCGGGCCACCGGGTTCCCCGCACCGCCGCGCACATGGCCGGCAGACAGCGACGCGGAAGGCGGTCCCAGACGTGCGGTTCGGGGAAGTGGGCGAAGGGGAACGGCCGCGGATCACTGTGGTCGGCGCGGGCATCGGAGGCCTGGCACTGGCCGGCGCGCTGGCCGCGCACGACATGCCGTACGTGGTCTTCGAGCAGACCCGGCGCCTCGCGGAGGTGGGGGCGGGCGTCCAGCTCTCGCCGAACGCGATCAGGCCGCTGCTGCGCCTCGGCCTCGGCCCGGCGCTGCGCGAGCACGCCGTGCGCATCGAGGCGATGGAGGTACGCGGCTGGACCGGCCGCCCCATCGCCCGTACACCGCTCGGCGAGGACTGCGAGCGGATGTTCGGGGCGCCGTACTACGCGATCCACCGCGCGCATCTGCACGAAGCGCTGCTGTCGCTGGTCGACCGGGACAGCCTCCGGCTGGGCCAACGCCTGCGCGGCGCCGATGAGCTGGGCGACGACGGTGCCCGGCTCACCTTCGAGGACGGCACCGTCCGCGACGCGGAGGTCGTCGTCGGCGCCGACGGCATCCACTCGACCGTCCGCGAGACGTTCCTGCGCGACGAGCCGGTCTTCGCGGGGCTCGGCATCTACCGGGGCCTGGTCCCCGTGGACCGGCTCCCCGACGAGGCGCGCGCCGCCCTTGTGCGCCTCTGGCTCGGCCCCGGCGGGCACTTCGTCTGCTACCCGGTGTCCGGTGGCCGCCACCTCAGCTTCGCCGCGACCGTCCCCATGACGGACGCGCCGCCCGAGTCGTGGTCGGCGCCCGGCGACCCGGAGGAGCTGCGCCGCGCGTTCGGCTCCTGGACGGGCCTCGTCTCCGACATCGTCGAGGCCGTCGAGGTGACCCATCAGTGGGCGCTCCACGACCGGCCGCCGCTGCGGCAGTGGTCGAGCCGCCACATCACGCTTCTCGGCGACGCGGCGCACCCGATGCTGCCGTTCATGGCGCAGGGCGCCAACCAGGCCGTCGAGGACGCGATGGACCTGGCGGCCTGCCTCGCCGCCCCGACCGACGAGTCCACCGGCACCCGCCTCGCCCGTTACGAGTCCCTGCGTATTCCGCGCACGGCCGAGATCCAGCGCGGTTCCCGCGGCAACGCCGGCGTGCTGCACCTGCCCGACGGCCCGGCCCAGCGCCGCCGCGACGCGCAGATGGCGGTGCACGCCGCCCTGCGCGACCGGACGACGCTGTACGCCCACGAGACGGGACGCAGCGTGGTGCCTTCGGGAGTGTGACTTCCGGGGCGTGCCTATGAGGGTGTGACTACGGAGGTGTGACTTCGCAGGTGTGCCTTTTCGAGGCGCGGTGTGACGGTACGTCGGCCGCCGTCTACTGTTCGGCGCATGCAGTCCTACACCATCGGGCAGGCGGCGCGTCTGCTCGGCGTCAGCCCCGACACGGCACGCCGCTGGGCCGACGCGGGCCGCGTTGCCACCCACCGCGACGAGGGCGGCCGCCGCCTGATCCGCGGGCAGGACCTGGCCGCCTTCTCCATCGAGGTCGGCCAGTCGGGACCCGACCCGGAGGACGCCTCGTACACCTCCGCGCGCAACGCCTTCCCCGGCATCGTCACCGGTGTGCAGCTCGGCGACGTGGCGGCCCAGGTCGAGATCCAGGCGGGCCCGCACCGGCTCGTCTCGCTCCTGACCCGCGAGGCCGTCGAGGAGCTCGGCCTGGAAGTGGGCATGCAGGCCATCGCCCGCGTGAAGTCGACCAACGTGCACATCGACCGCACCTGAGCCGGCCCACCGGGCACCCGGATGCGGGGGGTGTACGTAGCAACACCCGAGGTCCGGGCCGTACGCCCCCTGTGCCGGAAAGTCGCCGTCCCTAACGTCGTGGTCATGGCGCAGACAGCGCCGTGACGACGACGGTGGACGGGGAGAGACCATGTTCCGACGTACGGGCCGGGCGGGCGGCAGCGGACCGGCAGGACACGGCGGCGAGGCCCTGCGCCTCGTCAAGGTCAGCAAGACCTACGGGGCCGGGGAGGGCGCCGAGAACGCAGTGACCGCACTCGACGACGTGACCCTGAGCCTGCGGAGCGGGACCTTCACCGCCGTGATGGGTCCCTCCGGCTCGGGCAAGTCCACGCTCCTGCAGTGCGCGGCCGGACTGGACCGGCCCGACAGCGGCATCGTGATGGTCGACGGCGAGGAGATGACGGGCGGCACCGAGGCGGCCCTCACCAAGTTCCGCCGCCGCCGGATCGGCTTCGTCTTCCAGCAGTACAACCTGCTGCCGACGCTGACCGTCGCCCAGAACACCACCCTCCCGCTCAGGCTCGCGGGGCGGCGCGTGAACCGGGCCCGCGCCCAGGAGATCCTCACCCAGGTCGGCCTCGGCGACCGGCTCGGCCACCGCCCCGAGCAGCTCTCCGGCGGCCAGCGCCAGCGCGTCGCCATCGCCCGCGCCCTCGTCACCGAACCGAGCGTGATCTTCGCGGACGAACCGACCGGAGCCCTCGACACCCGCAGCGCGCGCGACGTCCTGCGCCTCCTCCAGGAAGCAGTGCGCCTGCACGGCAGGACCGTCGTCATGGTGACGCACGATCCGGTCGCCGCCTCGTACGCGGACTCCGTGCTCTTCCTCGCGGACGGCCGCCTCGCGGGCGAGATGACCGCACCCACCGCCGACGCCGTGGCCGAGCGCCTCGCGCACCTCGGTGACACCACGCCGGCGGGGGTGTGAGCCGTGTTCGCACTCGCCCTGCGCTCCGTCCTGCTGCGCCCCGGCCGCCTCCTCGCGACGCTCCTGTCCGCCTTCCTCGGCGCGGCGGTCGTCATGACGTTCAACTCGCTGCACGACACGGCGCGCGCCCCCGGCGTCGACCACGTCAGCGCGGAGACCCTCACCACCGCGGCGAGCGTCGTCGGCGGCTACGGAACCCTCCTCGTGTTCTTCGCCGTCGCCTCCACCCTGACCATGAACGTCCGCCAACGCGCCGACGAGATCGCCCTCCTGCGTCACACCGGAGCCACCCCCGCCCAGATCAAGCGCATGATCGTCGGAGAGTCCGTCATGGTCGCCCTCGCCGGTTCGGTGCTCGCCGTCGGGCCCGCCATGCTCGGCGGCCACGCCCTGCTCGACGTGTTCAAGGACGGCGGCCAGGTCGCCGACGGCGTCGATCACGTCTTCGGTCCCATCGCCCTCATGTCCGGTGTCGCGGTCACCCTGCTCGCCTCCGCGGGCGCCGCGTTCCTCGCGGTGCGGCGCGCCACGAGGAACGCCGCCGGAATGCGTCAAGGGCGAGGCAGGGCACGGAAGTTCGCTGCCTGGGGCGCGCTCGCCGTCGGTGCCGCCGGTGTCCTGAGCACCTTCGCGATGAAGGCCACCGACGCGGCCCTCATGGCGGCGCCCGCCTACGGCGCGATCCTGCTCTCCGTAGGCTTCGCGCTCCTGTCCCCGGCCCTGCTGCGGGCCCTCCTGGACCGCGCCGAACCTCTGCTCACCGCACTCACCGGCGCGAGCGGCTATCTGACGGTACGGAACATGCGGCAGCGCGCCGAGCAGCTCTCCGGCGTCCTGATGCCGCTGATCCTCTTCACCGGCATGGCCACGACCACCCTCTGCATGCAGGCCGCCGAGAACGACGCGATCAAGTCGTCGGGTCTCGCCGAGTCGGTCGAGGACAAGAACCTGGAGACCCTCAACTTCGTGGTCGTCGGCATCATCGTCGTCTTCGCCTGCGTGATGCTCGTCAACACCCTGTACGCGGCGACCTCCTACCGGGTCCGCGAGTTCGGGCAGCAGCGCCTCGCCGGCGCCACTCCGGGGCAGGTCCTCGGGACGGTCGCGGTCGAGAGCCTCGTGCTCACGGTGACGGGTGTGTTCTTCGGCACGGTCGCGGGCCTCGCGGGAATCGTGCCCTTCACCACCGTCCGCACCGACTCGATCCTGCCCGGCCAGGGCCTCGGGATCTGGCTCACGGTCGTGGCGTTGGCGGCCACGGCGACGTTCGTGACCAGTCTGGGCACGGCCCGCAGGACCCTGCGCGTCAGGGCCGTGGACGCCGTCGCGATCGCCGCCTGACACCGGATCCGCCCGCCCGGCACGGTCCGCGCCCGCCACCACGGCGGAGGCGGACCGTGTCGCTGTTGGGCTGAACGGGTGAGTTGGCGTAAGAATGGCGGGTGCAGAAAAAAGTACGAGCCCGGACGGGGTGGGGGCAGTGAACAGCCACGACGTCACTGACGAACAGTGGGAAGGGCTCGCCCAGGTCGTACCTCTGCGCGGCCGTAACGCATGGCCGTCGGCAGTCGACCACAGGGCCGTTCCCGAAGCGGAGACCGAGGCGCGGCGACGGTTCGTCGTCCTGCGGGTCAACGTGTTCGCGGACGCCCGCGAGGTCGCCGAGACCGTGATGACGGGCATCCCCGTGCTGCTCGACCTGAGCGGCGCCGAGTCCGATGTCGCCAAGCGTGTCCTGGACTTCAGCAGCGGCGTGGTTCTCGGCCTCGGCTGCGGCATGCACCGCGTCGACCGCAATGTCTTCCTGCTCGCCCCTCCCGGCACCGAGGTGCAGGACTTCGTGGCGGGGGCCGTTCCCCGGGTCTAGGGCTTTTCCTTTGGATCAGGCCGGATCAGGCCCCGCGAGCCCGGCCTGATCCAGACGAGAGGCCCTGGTCACCCGGCCCAGGCCTCCGGTCCCCCGATCGAAGGAAGGTCCGCCCGGAATAACGGTTCTCCGGGCGGAGTGCCGCCTACCGTCCGGGACATGACCTTGCTCGCGCGGGACGGCGGCGCGCCCCCGGCCCCCCAGAACCGGCCGAGCCTCACCGAACTGCGGCTCTCCGCCTTCGCCGCGCACCGAGGCGCCGGCTTCCCGATCGGCCCGCTGACGCTCTTCGCCGGGCCGAGCGGCAGCGGCAAGTCCAGCGCCCTGAAGGCCTACGAGGGTCTGGCCCGGCTCGGCGGCGGCGCGGCCCTCGACGAGGTGTTCCCCGACCCGTCCGCCTGCGTCCCCGACCGGGCCCGGCCCGACGCGCAGCGACGCCGCGGCTTCCGCATCGGCTGCACCGTCACCGGGCCCGTCGGCCCGGTCCGCCTCGACCTCGCGATCCAGGCGGAGCCCGAACTGCGCATCGTCGGCGAGCGGTTGACCTGCGACGGCCGCACTCTCCTGGAGACCGCCCTGCGCGACCCCGGACGCCGCGTCGTCCAGTCCGCCTGGCACACGGCGGGGGCAACCCCCGTGACCCGCGCACCCCTTCCGGACGACCTGCTCGGCACGGCGCTCCTGCCGCTGCGCGTCGCGGGCAGGACGGAAGGCCAGCGGCTCGTCATCGCCGCCGCCGAACAGGTCGTGGTCGCCCTGCGCTCCGTCTTCTCCTGCGACCCCCGGCCCGACCGCATGCGCCGCCCCGCCCCGGCCGCCGCCGACCGCCTCCTGAGCGGCTGCGACAACCTCGCGGCCGTCCTGTGGCGCACACGCTCCGAGTGCGGCACCCGGCACGCGCTGCTCGTCGCCGCAGCCCGCGCCGGCTGCGCGGGACCCGTCGTCGACGTCCTGTCGGAGGACCTCGGCAACGGCACGGTACGGGCCGTGCTCGACCGCGGTGACGGGCTGCGCACCCCCGTCGACCGGCTCGGGGACGGAGAGTTGAGGTACCTGGCGCTCGCGCTGGTCCTGCTCACCGGCCCCCGGGTGCTCGCGGTCGACCCGGCGGCGGAGGTCCCCGAGGCGTACCAGACGCTCACCGTCCTCGCCGACGGCCTCGACCGCAGCCTCGACCCGCGGCAGCTGCGTGAGCTGACGGCGCTCGCGGTGCGGATGTGCGGGCGCGGGCACATCCGGCTTGCGGGGGCGGTCGGCGACGGGACGTGGGCGGCGCGGGAGCACGGCGCGGCGGTGGTAGACCTGGGGCCGTGACAGAACTTGATGTGGCGGGGCTGCAGCGCCGGCTGGCCCGATTCGCGGCGGCCAGGAACTGGGAGCAGTACCACACGCCGAAAAACCTGGTGGCCGCGCTGAGCGTGGAGGCGTCCGAACTGGTCGAGATCTTCCAGTGGTTGACCCCGGAGGAGTCGGCCGGCGTGATGACGGACCCGGACACGGCGCACCGGGTGCGCGACGAGGTCGCGGACGTCCTCGCGTATCTGCTGCAACTGTGCGAGGTGCTCGGGATCGACGCGCTGGCGGCGCTGTCGGCGAAGATCGACCGCAACGAGGACCGGTTTCCCGTGCCTGGGGAGGGCTGAGACCGGCTGGAGGGTCGCGCGACCGGTCTTGTCACTCTATGGAGTCACGAAATTATCAACATTGGACTCCGTGTCCACAGATTTCGGTCGTCCTCTGGCTTTTCACCTCTCGGACCCTCACTCTGGGTAGTGGACAAGGGAGTTCGGGACGGGGGCGGCGCATGGACGCGGTGCGACTCATCAGGGCGAGCCGACGGGCCCTGGCGGAGAGCCAGGACGCGCCGGCCATCACGCGGGAGGCATGGCAGGCCCAGGCCCTCGCACAGGCCATGGGGAACAGGCTGGCGAGAGAGGGCCCGCCGGAGCTGAGGGGCGAGGCGCTCGGACTGAGCGAGGCGGGCGGCAGAGGCTGCTCGGGCTCGGCGATCCCGGTCATCGGGTCGGGCGGCATACGGGCGGCGCAGCTCACGGAGCTGCCGGAGGCGCACAAGGCGCTGATCGGTCTGGCCGCGCTGCTCGGCGAAGTGGGGATCGCCCTGGTGGGCATAGCCAGCGAGGCGGAGGAGGAGGGGGCCTACTGGCACTGCATGGACGCCATCGACGCCGCCGACGAATCACGGGACAGGGTCCTCGAGATAATCCGCCGGCTCGGGCTGCGCCGCGACACCATGTCGGAGTCGGAGCCGGACTCGGCGGCGTAGGGGCCGCCAGTCGGTGCGGCTGTGGCAGCGGGCTTCGGGGGCGCACCGGCCTCGGTGCGACGCGCCCCCGGCGGGGTCAGAGGCGGTGGCCCCCGTCGGCGGACGGGGCGCCGGGTCCGGTGGACTGCTGGAGGTCGGCGTCGAGTTGCGACAGATCCGCGTTGAGCGCGGCCATCAGCTCTTCCATCTGCTGGAGCAGACCCTTCGGTGCGCCCTTCTGATCCGGCACGGCCGGTTCGCGCACGACCTGCTCGGACATGGCTTCCTGGGACATGACGGCCTCCTCGGCCCTCGCCCGGCAGCGGCAGCCGCCGCCGGTGCGGGTGCGGGTGCCGGGCGGTCCGGCTCCGCCCGAGCCAACGATCACTCGCGTGGACGGGTCACTGGCGCGCGCCCTGGCCACGTGCCCGGTTGACGGATATTCACCCGACAGGGGCGGAGGCGGAGCGGCGGACCAGCGGAGCTGACGCTCAGCCGTGCAGCCGTGCAGCTGCTCAGGAAGCCAGGAGGCGCGTGGTCTAGGAAAGCTGGGGCATTACCTCGGTGGCGATCAGCTCCAGGTGGTCCAGGTCGTCCAGGTCGAGCATCTGGAGATACATCCGCTGCGAGCCGACGGCCTGGTACGCGGCGATCCGCTCGACGACCTCGGCCGGCGAGCCGGCGAGCCCGTTCGCCTTCAGTTCGTCCACATCGCGGCCGATGGTGGCGGCGCGGCGCCTGACGTCGGCGTCGGTCTTGCCGACGCACGCGACCAGGGCGTTGGAGTAGACGAGGCTGCCGGCGCTCCGGCCGTGCTCCTCCGCCGCCGCACGGACCCGCTTGAACTGCTGCTCCGTGTCGGTGAGCGACGCGAACGGGATGTTGAACTCGTCGGCGTACTGCACGGCGAGCGCCGGGGTCCGCTTGGCGCCGTGCCCGCCGATCAGGACCGGCACCTTGTTCTGCGCCGGCTTCGGCAGCGCGGGGGAGTCCTTCAGCTGGTAGTACGTGCCGTTGAAGCTGAAGCGCTCGCCGACGGGCGTGCTCCACAGGCCCGTGACGATGGCGAGTTGCTCCTCGAGGCGGCCGAACTTCTCCTTCGGGAAGGGGATGCCGTAAGCCTCGTGCTCCGCTCCGTACCAGCCGGAGCCGAGGCCCAACTCCACGCGTCCGCCCGACATCTGGTCGACCTGCGCGACCTGGATCGCGAGGACGCCCGGGAGACGGAAGGTGCCGGCGGTCATCAGTGTGCCCAGGCGGATCCGCTTGGTCTCGCGAGCGAGGCCGGCCAGCGTGATCCAGGCATCGGTGGGGCCGGGGAGCCCGTCGGCGGAGCCCATGTGCAAGTAATGGTCGGACCGGAAAAACGCTCCATAACTGAGGTCTTCAGCGGCCTTCGCCACGCGGAGAAGAGTCTCGTAGGTGGCGCCTTGCTGCGGTTCTGTGAATACTCGAAGATCCATCCAGCCATCATGCACGGGTCACTTCTGGTGACCTTTTAGAACCGCAGCGTCCCCGGGGAGAAATGCGTGGTCGGGGGCGGTACTGGCGGACCATACTCGGACGCGTGTTCCTGACGATCAGCACGACCGGCACCCCTGAACGCCCCGCGACCGACCTCGGGTTTCTGCTGCACAAGCATCCCGGCAACGCGCAGGCGTTCTCCACCTCGCACGGAACCGCGCACGTCCTCTACCCGGAGGCGTCCACGGAGCGCTGCACCGCGGCGCTGCTCCTGGAGGTGGATCCGGTCGCGCTCGTGCGCCGCGGCAAGGGCAAGGGCCGTGGCGGCGCCCCCGACGCGGCGCTCGCGCAGTATGTGAACGACCGGCCGTATGCCGCATCGTCCCTGCTCGCCGTGGCGATCGGCAATGTGTTCTCCAGCGCCCTGCGCGGACAGTGCAAGGCCATGCCCGAGCGGGCCGAGCAGTCGATGCCGCTGCGTATCGAGGTACCCGCGGTGCCCGCGCGCGGTGGGGCGGCGCTGGTGCGCCGGCTCTTCGAGCCGCTCGGTTGGGCCACGGTGACGGCCGACCCGGTGGCGCTCGACGAGCAGTTCCCCGAGTGGGGCGACTCGCGCTATGTGCGTCTCGTCCTGGAGGGCGAGCTGCGCCTCGCCGAAGCGCTGCGGCATCTGTATGTGCTGCTGCCCGTGCTCGACGACGCCAAGCACTACTGGGTCTCGGCCGACGAGGTCGACAAGCTGCTCCGGGCGGGTGAGGGCTGGCTGCCCACGCACCCCGAGCAGAAGCTGATCACCAGCCGCTACCTCTCGCGACGCTGGGCGCTCACCCGCAGCGCCATGGAGCGCCTGGAGCTGGTGCGGCTCGCCGACGCGGACGACACCGACGTGGAGGACATCGACAACGCGGTCGACGAGGCGACGGACACCGAGGAGCAGCCCGTACCGCTGGCCGTTCAGCGGCGCGACGCGATCACCGCCGCGCTCAGGGCCGCCGGGGCGGGGCGCGTGCTGGACCTGGGCTGCGGACAGGGCCAGTTGGTGCACGAGCTGCTCAAGGACACCCGGTTCACCGAGGTCGTGGGGGTCGACGTGTCGATGCGGGCCCTGACGATCGCCGCCCGGCGCCTCAAGATCGACCGGATGGGAGAGCGCCAGGCCTCCCGCGTCACGCTCCTCCAGGGCTCGCTCGCGTACACCGACAAGCGGCTCAAGGGATACGACGCGGCGGTACTGAGTGAGGTCATCGAGCACCTCGACCTGCCGCGGCTGCCCGCACTGGAGTACGCGGTGTTCGGCTCCGCGCGGCCGAGGACGGTCCTCGTGACGACGCCGAACGTCGAGTACAACGTCCGCTGGGAGACCCTGCCCGCCGGACACGTCCGGCACGGCGACCACCGCTTCGAGTGGACTCGCGAGGAGTTCCGTACCTGGTCGCGCGCGGTGGCCGAACGGCACGGCTACGGCGTGGAGTTCGAGCCCGTGGGTCCCGACGACCCGGAGGTCGGCCCGCCCACGCAGATGGCCGTCTTCACCCTCACCGACCAGACCCTGACCGACCCGAGCCCGAAGGAGGCGAAGGCCGCATGACCACCACCGGTTCCCACGCTCGTACGCTCCCCGTCACCGACCTGTCTCTCGTCGTCCTCGTCGGCGCCTCGGGGTCCGGCAAGTCGACGTTCGCGCGGCGGCACTTCAAGCCCACCGAGATCATCTCCAGCGACTTCTGCCGAGGGCTCGTCGCCGACGACGAGAACGACCAGAGCGTCAGCCGCGACGCGTTCGACGTGCTCCACTACATCGCGGGCAAGCGCCTCGCGGCCGGGCGGCTCACCGTCGTCGACGCGACCAACGTCCAGCAGGAGAGCCGCAAGCAGCTGGTCGACCTGGCACGGCAGTACGACGTGCTGCCCATCGCCATCGTCCTCGACATCCCCGAGGAGGTCTGCGCCGCGCGCAACGCGCAGCGCGCCGACCGCGCCGGCATGGCACGCCGCGTCATCTCCCGGCACACCCGCGAACTGCGGCGCTCCCTCCGTCACCTGGAGCGCGAGGGCTTCCGCAAGGTGCACATCCTGCGCGGCGTCGAGGAGGCCGACAGCGCCGAGGTCGTACGCGAGAAGCGCTACAACGACCTCAGGCACCTCACGGGCCCCTTCGACATCATCGGCGACATCCACGGCTGCGCCTCGGAGCTGGAGACGCTGCTCACCGGGCTCGGCTACGTGGACGGTGTGCACCCCGAGGGCCGTACGGCGGTCTTCGTCGGCGACCTCGTCGACCGGGGGCCCGACTCCCCGGGCGTCCTGCGGCGCGTCATGGCGATGGTCAAGTCGGGTCACGCGCTGTGCGTGCCCGGGAACCACGAGAACAAGTTCGGCCGTTACCTCAAGGGCAGAAGGGTCCAGCACACGCACGGCCTCGCCGAGACCGTCGAGCAGTTCGCGGGGGAGAGCGAGGAGTTCACGCAGGAGGTCGCCGAGTTCGTCGACGGCCTCGTCAGCCACTACGTCCTCGACGGGGGCAAGCTCGTCGTGTGCCACGCGGGCCTGCCCGAGAAGTACCACGGGCGCACGTCCGGGCGGGTGCGCTCGCACGCGCTGTACGGGGACACGACCGGCGAGACCGACGAGTTCGGCCTGCCGGTGCGCTACCCGTGGGCCGAGGAGTACCGCGGCAGCGCGGCCGTCGTCTACGGCCATACACCGGTCCCGCAGGCCACCTGGCTCAACAACACCATCTGCCTCGACACCGGCGCCGTGTTCGGCGGCAAGCTGACCGCGCTGCGCTGGCCGGAGCGTGAACTGGTCGACGTACCCGCCGAGAAGGTCTGGTACGAGCCGTCGAGGCCGCTGCGGACCGAGGCGCCCGGCGGCCAGGACGGGCGGCCGCTCGACCTCGCCGACGTGCACGGACGACGGTCCGTCGAGACGCGGCACGCCGGACGCGTCGCCGTGCGCGAGGAGAACGCGGCGGCGGCTCTCGAGGTCATGAGCCGCTTCGCCGTCGACCCGCGCCTGGTCCCGTACCTGCCGCCGACCATGGCGCCCACGGCGACCTCCGGCGCGGGAGCCTGTGGCGGAGCCGCCGATGAACACTTCCTGGAGCACCCCGCCGAGGCCTTCGCCCAGTACGCCGCCGACGGAGTCGGGCGCGTCGTGTGCGAGGAGAAGCACATGGGCTCGCGGGCCGTGGCCCTGGTGTGCCGGGACGCGGATGTGGCGCGTGAGCGCTTCGGCGTCCCGGAAGGGCCCACCGGCGCGCTCTACACCCGTACCGGACGGTCCTTCTTCGCCGACGAGCAGGTCACCGAGGAGATCCTCGGCCGGGTGCGCGCCGCCGTCACGGACGCGGGGCTGTGGGACGAGCTCGACACGGACTGGCTGCTGCTCGACACCGAGCTCATGCCCTGGTCGCTCAAGGCGTCGGGCCTGCTGCGCTCGCAGTACGCCGCCGTGGGCGCCGCGTCCGGTGCCGTGTTCCCGGACGCCATCGCCGGTCTGGAAGCGGCGGCGGCACGCGGTGTCGACGTGGGCGAACTGCTCGGCAGGCAGCGTGAACGGGCCGTCGACGCGGCCGCGTTCACGGACGCCTACCGGCGCTACTGCTGGACGACGGACGGGCTCGACGGGGTGCGGCTCGCGCCGTTCCAGATCCTGGCCGTGCAGGGCAGGTCGCTGGCCGCGCTGCCGCACGACGAGCAGCTCGCGCTCATCGACCGGATGGTCGAGCACGACGGCTCGGGGCTCCTGCAGACCACCCGGCGGCTCTTCGTGGACACCGGAGACGAGGCGTCCGTGAGCGCCGGTGTCGACTGGTGGCTGGAGATGACCGGGCGCGGCGGCGAGGGCATGGTCGTCAAACCGGTCGAGGCGCTCACGCGCGACGGCAAGGGCCGGCTCGTACAGCCCGGAATCAAGTGCCGTGGCCGTGAGTACCTGCGGATCATCTACGGTCCCGAGTACACGCGCCCCGACCACCTGGAACGCCTGCGCGGCCGCTTCCTCGGGCACAAGCGCTCGCTCGCGATCCGCGAGTACGCGCTCGGTCTCGAGGCGCTGGACCGGCTCGCGGACGGGGAGCCGCTGTGGCGGGTCCACGAGGCGGTGTTCGCGGTCCTCGCGCTCGAGTCGGAGCCGGTCGACCCGAGGCTGTGAGAGCGCTGATGTGAGCCGCCACCCAGCTCCTTGATTGCACGGGCGCGGGCCGTCCGGCCGGGGAAGGATGGATCCATGGGATTCCACGTCGACTCCGAGGCCGGGCGGCTGCGCCGCGTCATCCTGCACCGCCCTGATCTGGAGCTCAAGCGGCTCACGCCGAGCAACAAGGACGCGTTGCTCTTCGACGACGTGCTGTGGGTGCGCCGCGCGCGGCAGGAGCACGACGGGTTCGCCGACGTGCTGCGCGACCGCGGCGTGACCGTGCACCTCTTCGGCGACCTGCTCACCGAGGCGCTCGCCATCGGGGACGCCAGAACCCTCGTCCTCGACCGGGTCTTCGACGAGAAGGAGTACGGTCCGCTCGCCACCGACCACCTCAGGGCCGCCTTCGAGACGATGCCGGCCACGGACCTGGCCGAGGCGCTGGTCGGCGGCATGACCAAGCGGGAGTTCCTCGACCGGCACCCCGAGCCGACGTCGGTCCGCTTCCACGCGATGGACCTCGACGACTTCCTGCTCGGCCCGCTGCCCAACCACCTGTTCACCCGCGACACCTCGGCCTGGATCTACGACGGCGTCTCCATCAACGCGATGCGCTGGCCCGCCCGGCAGCGCGAGACGGTCCACTTCGAGGCGATCTACCGGCACCATCCGCTGTTCCGCGACGTGGGCTTCCACCTGTGGTCGGAGGGACAGGCCGACTACCCGTCCACGATCGAGGGCGGCGACGTCCTGGTGATCGGGCAGGGCGCCGTACTCATCGGGATGAGCGAGCGCACCACCCCGCAGGCCGTCGAGATGCTGGCGCACAAGCTGTTCGCGGCGGGCTCCGCGCAGACGATCGTCGCCCTCGACATGCCGAAGCGGCGGGCGTTCATGCACCTCGACACCGTGATGACGATGGTCGACGGCGACACGTTCACGCAGTACGCGGGGCTCGGCATGCTGCGCTCGTACACCATCGAACCGGGCGTGGGGGAGCGGGAGTTGAAGGTCACCGACCATCCGCCGGAGCACATGCACCGGGCCATCGCGGCCGCGCTCGGCCTCAGCGAGATCCGGGTCCTGACCGCCACGCAGGACGTGCACGCGGCCGAGCGGGAGCAGTGGGACGACGGGTGCAACGTGCTGGCCGTGGAGCCGGGCGTGGTCGTCGCCTACGAGCGCAACGCGACGACGAACACCTATCTGCGCAAGCAGGGCATCGAGGTCATAGAGATCCTGGGCAGTGAGCTGGGACGGGGGAGGGGCGGCCCGCGCTGCATGAGCTGCCCGGTCGAGAGGGACCCCGTATAGAGCGTTGGCCCCCGGGACATCGTGGTACCCGGAACATATGGAGCGGTGGCCCCCGGAGCTGACCCTGTATATAAATGTGGAGCATCGTATAGACTTCCAGCAACTCTGATGCCCTAGCCCTTTACGCGTACCCCAGGAGCGCCCCATGGCGACAGTCCGTCCCGACCTCACCGGCCGCCACTTCCTCAAGGAGGTGGACTTCACCGCCGAGGAGTTCCGCGGCCTGATCGACCTCGCCGCCGAGCTGAAGGCGGCCAAGAAGGCGGGGACGGAGACGCGGCACCTCGCGGGCCGGAACATCGCGCTGATCTTCGAGAAGACCTCCACCCGGACGCGCTGCGCCTTCGAGGTCGCCGCGGCCGACCAGGGCGCTTCCACGACCTACCTGGACCCGTCCGGCTCGCAGATCGGCCACAAGGAGTCCGTGCGGGACACCGCCCGGGTCCTCGGCCGGATGTTCGACGCCATCGAGTACCGCGGGGACAGCCAGTCCGGCGTCGAGGAGCTAGCCGCGTACGCGGGCGTGCCGGTCTACAACGGCCTGACCGACGCCTGGCACCCCACGCAGATGCTCGCCGACGTGCTCACGATGGTCGAGCACTGCGACAGGCCGCTGGACCGGATCGCCTTCGCCTACCTCGGTGACGCCCGCTTCAACATGGGCAACTCGTACCTGGTGACCGGCGCGCTGCTCGGCATGGACGTCCGTATCGTGGCGCCGCGTGAGTACTGGCCGGCCGAGGAGATCGTCGCGCAGGCCCGCAAGCTCGCCGAGACGAGCGGCGCCCGCATCACGCTCACCGAGGACATCCCCGAGGGCGTCGCGGGGGCCGACTTCGTGGTCACCGACGTCTGGGTCTCCATGGGGGAGCCCAAGGAGGTGTGGGCCGAGCGCATAGCCGCTCTCGCGCCGTATGCCGTGACGATGGACGTCCTGCGCGCCACGGGGAACGCGGACGTCAAGTTCCTGCACTGCCTGCCGGCCTTCCACGACCTGGGCACCAAGGTCGGGCGCGAGATCCACGAGGCGTACGGCCTGGACTCGCTGGAGGTCACGGACGAGGTCTTCGAGTCGGAGCACTCGGTCGTCTTCGACGAGGCCGAGAATCGGCTGCACACCATCAAGGCGATCATGGTCGCCACGCTGGCCTGACGCCCGCCCCGCAGGGGAGGCGCGTACTACTCCGGGCTTCTCCGCTGCGTCGGCACCGCGGGAAGGGTGAACCAGACCGCCTTGCCGGACGCGGTGGGGCGATGTCCGCAGGACGAGCTCAGGGTGCGGATGAGCAGCAGCCCGCGCCCGTGCTCCTGCCACGGGTCCGGCTCCCCGGCCGGACCGGGCAGGGTCAGATCGCCGGGCGGCGCCGGGTCCCCGTCGTGCACCTCGACCTGACAGCCCGACGCCAGCAGCTCCACCACCAGCTCGATGGGGCCCGCCCCCGCCGTGTGCTCGACGGCGTTCGCCACCAGCTCGGCCGTGAGCAGCTCCGCCGTGTCGCTGTCGGCGACGGGCGACTCGATCTCCGCCAGGGCCGTGCGCACCAGGGCGCGCGCGACCGGCACCGCGGCCGCGGTGTGCGGCAGTGCGATACGCCAGGAGGTGGGGGCAGGCGGTGTGGGCACGGCGGGTCCGTTCAGGGGGCAGGTGTCCTGACAGTGGGTGACAGGGGCTGACAGCGGGGGAGCTGTCCTGCTTTCAACCATACGAATGGTAAGGCGTCGCTGGACAGAGCCGCCCGACGCCCTTTCTCCGGGACGTTCGTCACTTGTCTCATACGCGCTCCCTACCTGGGCTGAACACCTGCCGTCAGGATCGCGTATCGCGTACTCGTGACGGAAGTCACGAAGCGGTGATAACTTCATGGAACGACGTGCCTGACACGGGCGCGCCGACCGTCCGCCGCCCCCGCCCGAGGAGGCCGCACCGCCATGAGTCCCTTCACCGGCTCCGCGCCCCGCACCGACGACTGGCGGCATCTGAGGTACGCCGTCGACGACGGGGTCGCCACCGTCACCCTGGCCCGCCCCGACAAGCTCAACGCGCTCACCTTCGGCGCCTACGCCGACCTGCGCGACCTGCTCGCCGAGCTGTCCCGCGAGCGCTCCGTACGCGCCCTCGTCCTGGCCGGCGAGGGCCGCGGATTCTGTTCCGGCGGTGACGTGGACGAGATCATCGGCGCCACCCTCGCCATGGACACGGCCCAGCTCCTCGACTTCAACCGGATGACCGGCCAGGTAGTACGGGCCGTGCGCGAGTGCCCCTTCCCGGTGATCGCCGCCGTGCACGGGGTCGCTGCGGGCGCGGGCGCCGTCCTCGCCCTCGCCGCCGACTTCCGCGTCGCCGACCCGAGCGCCCGCTTCGCGTTCCTCTTCACCCGCGTCGGCCTGTCCGGCGGCGACATGGGCGCCGCGTATCTGCTGCCCCGCGTCGTCGGCCTCGGCCACGCGACGCGTCTGCTCATGCTGGGCGAGCCGGTGCGCGCCCCCGAGGCCGAGCGCATCGGGCTGATCAGTGAGCTGACCGACGAGGGCCAGGTCGACGAGGCCGCGCAGGCCCTGGCCCGCCGCCTCGCCGAGGGTCCCGCCCTCGCGTACGCCCAGACCAAGGCCCTGCTCACCGCCGAACTCGACATGCCGCTGGCCGCCGCCGTCGAAATGGACGCCGCGACCCAGGCCCTCCTCATGAACGGCGAGGACTACGCCGAGTTCCACGCGGCCTTCACGGAGAAACGCGCGCCCAAGTGGCAGGGGCGGTGACCATGGGACCCCTGCGTGTGGCGGTCATCGGCGGCGGACCCGGCGGCCTGTACGCCGCCGCCCTCCTCAAGCGGCTCGACCCGCGCCGCGACATCACGGTCTGGGAGCGCAACGCCCCCGACGACACCTTCGGCTTCGGCGTCGTCCTCTCCGACGAGACGCTCGGCGGCATCGAGGGCGCCGACCCCGTCGTCCACGCCGCGCTCCAGGCGGAGTTCGTGCGCTGGGACGACATCGACGTCGTGCACCGCGGCACCCGCCACACCTCGGGCGGCCACGGCTTCGCCGCGCTCGGCCGCCGCAGGCTCCTCGAAATCCTCCACGAGCGCTGCCGGCAGCTCGGCGTGAACCTCCGCTTCCGCTCGGAGGCGCCCTCGGCGGCGGACCTCTCCCGCGACCACGACCTGGTCGTCGCCGCCGACGGAGTGCACAGCGCGACCCGCGAAGCGCACGCCGACACGTTCCGGCCGCGCGTCGAGGAGCACCGCTGCCGCTACATCTGGCTCGCCGCCGACTTCGCCTTCGACGCGTTCCGCTTCGAGATCGCCGAGACCGAGCACGGCGTCATGCAGCTGCACGGGTACCCCTATACGGGGGGCGACAGCACCGTCATCGTCGAGATGCGCGAGGAGGTCTGGCGGGCGGCCGGGTTCGACGAGCTCGACGTGAGCGAGTCCGTCGAACGCTGCGCCAAGATCTTCACCGAGGCCCTGGGCGGCCGTGGCCTCAGGTCGAACAACTCCGCCTGGACCGCCTTCCGCACGGTCGTGAACGAGAAGTGGTCGCACGGGAACGTCGTCCTCGTCGGCGACGCCGCGCACACCGCGCACTTCTCCATCGGCTCCGGCACCAAGCTCGCCGTCGAGGACGCCCTCGCGCTCGCCGCCTGCCTCCAGGAGCAGCCCACCACGGCCGAGGCGCTTGCCGCGTACGAGGCGGAGCGGCGGCCCGTCGTCGCCTCCACCCAGCGCGCGGCCCGCGCCAGCCTGGAGTGGTTCGAGAACATCGGTCTCTATCTCGACCAACCCGCACGCCAGTTCGCGTTCAACCTCCTCACCCGCAGCCGCCGCGTCACGCACGACAACCTGCGCCTGCGCGACCCCCGCTTCACCGAGGCCGTCGAACGCGACTTCGGCTGCCCGCCCGGCGCACCCCCCATGTTCACGCCGCTGCGCCTGCGCGATCTGACCCTGCGCAACCGTGTCGTCGTCTCCCCCATGGACATGTACTCGGCCCAGGCCGGCGTCCCCGGCGACTTCCACCTCGTCCACCTCGGCGCGCGGGCCCTCGGCGGCGCCGGACTCGTCATGACCGAGATGGTGTGCGTCAGCCCCGAGGGCCGCATCACCCCGGGCTGCACCGGTCTCTACACGACGGAACAGGCCACGGCCTGGCGCCGCATCACCGAGTTCGCGCACACCCAGGCCCCCGGCACCGCGGTCGGCGTCCAGCTCGGGCACTCCGGACGCAAGGGCTCCACGAAACTGATGTGGGACGGCATCGACGAACCGCTCCCCGACGGGAACTGGCCGCTGGTCGCCGCGTCCCCCCTCCCGTACAAGCCGGGCAGCCAGACTCCGCACGAGCTGGCGACCGGCGAACTCGCAGATGTCCGCGAACAGTTCACGTCCGCCGCCCTGCGCGCCGCCGACGCCGGCTTCGACCTCCTCGAACTGCACTGCGCCCACGGCTATCTGCTGTCCGGCTTCCTCTCGCCGCTGAGCAATCACCGGACGGACGCGTACGGCGGCTCGCTCACGAACCGGCTGCGCTTCCCCCTCGAAGTGTTCGACGCCGTACGCGACGTGTGGCCCGGCGACCGGCCCATGACCGTCCGGATCTCCGCCACCGACTGGGCGGAAGGCGGCACGGACGCCCACGACGCCGTGGAGATCGCCCGCGCGTTCGCGGCGCACGGCGCCGACGCGATCGACGTGTCGACCGGACAGGTCGTCGCCGACGAGAAACCCGCGTACGGACGCTCCTACCAAGTGCCGTTCGCTGACCGGATCCGCAACGAGACCGGCATCCCGGTGATCTCGGTCGGCGCGATCTCCTCGTGGGACGACGTCAACTCGCTGATCCTGGCCGGTCGCACCGACCTGTGCGCCCTGGCCCGCCCTCACCTCTACGACCCGCACTGGACCCTGCACGCGGCGGCCGAACAGGGCTACGCGGGTCCCGGTGTCGCCTGGCCGAAGCCTTACGAGGCGGGCAGCCGGCCACCCCAGACGGGACGGTCGGACGCTCCCAAGCCCCGGCTCACGCTGGGTGGTTGAGGGTGGTGAACGCCGCCCCCGCGTCCCGCAGCCGCTCGTGCAGTGCCCGGAACACGCTCGCCGACCGCGTGCCCGGCCACCGCGCCGGCAGCAGCCCGGCGGGCAGCCCCGGGTCCGCGTACGGCAGATGGCGCCAGGAGTCGAGGGCGAGGAGGTAGTCCCGGTACGCCTCTTCCGGCGCGGCGTCGTCGGGGGAGCGGGCCTGCCAGGCGGCGAGCACCGGCGCGTGCTCGTCGAGGAACGCCTCGTGCAGCGCCGCGAGACGGTCCAGGTCCCACCAGCGCGCGACCGCGTCGGCCGTCGCCGCGAAACCCAGATGCTCGCCGCGGAACAGATCGACGTACGGGGAGAGCCCGAGGCGTTCCAGGGTGTGCCGGGTCTCCTCGTGCAGGCCCGCCGGGGCGATCCACACGCCGGGCGCCGCCGAGCCGAAGCCGAGCCCGGCCAGCCTTGAGCGCAGGACGTGCCGCTTGGCGCGCTCGGCCTCCGGCACGGAGAACACGGCGAGCACCCAGCCGTCCGCCTCGCCGGCCGGCGCTCCGTAGATGCGCCGGTCGCCGTCGTCCAGGAGCTGCCGCGCGGCCCGCGACAGCGCGTACCCGGCGGCGCCCGACCCCGTGCGCTCCGGCAGGAGCAGCCCGCGCCGCTTGAGGCGGGACACGCAGGACCGCACGGCGGGCGCGTCGACGCCGACCGCGCCGAGGAGGCGGATCAGCTCGGCGACGGGCACGGGGCCGGGAAAGCCGCGCCCGTAGGCGCCGTAGAGGGTGACGATCAGGGACCGGGGAGTGTGCAGCTCGGACACGTGGTCACTCTAGATCGCCGGCGGAGCGCAGCCGGAACCGCTGGAGCTTCCCGGTCGCCGTGCGCGGCAGGGCGTCCAGGAAGACGATCCGGCGCGGGCACTTGTACGGCACCAGTTCGGCCCTCACGAACGCCCGCAGCGCGTCCGGGTCCCGGCGGGCGCCCTCGCGCAGTACGACGTAGGCGACCGCGATCTGCCCGCGCTCGTCGTCGGGGCGGCCCACCACCGCGGTCTCCGCGACGTCGGGGTGCCGCAGCAGCGCGTCCTCGACCTCGGGGCCCGCGATGTTGTACCCCGCCGATATGATCATGTCGTCGGCGCGGGCGACGTACCGGAAGTAGCCGTCGGGCTCGCGGACGTACGTGTCCCCGGTGACGTTCCAGCCGCCGCGGACGTACGTCGTCTGCCGTTCGTCGGCGAGATAGCGGCAGCCGACCGGGCCGCGCACGGCGAGCAACCCCGGTTCCCCGTCCGGCACTTCGGACCCCGCGGCGTCGACCACGCGCGCCTGCCACCCGGGCACGGGCACGCCCGTCGTCCCGGGGCGGATCGCGTCGTCGGCGGCGGAGATGAAGATGTGCAGTAGTTCCGTGGCGCCGATGCCGTTGATGATGCGGATCCCCGTCGCCTCGTGCCAGGCCCGCCAGGTCGCGGCCGGCAGGTTCTCGCCCGCGGAGACGCACCGTCGCAGCGACGAGAGAGCGTGCCGGTCGGTGCCGTCGAGGAGCGCTCGGTACGCGGTCGGGGCGGTGAACAGGACGGACACCCCGTGCTCGGCGATCGCGGGCAGCAGCTGCCTCGGCCCCGCGTGTTCGAGCAGCAGCGACGAGGCGCCGGCCCGCAGCGGGAAGATGACGAGCCCGCCGAGCCCGAACGTGAAACCGAGCGGCGGGCTCCCCGCGAACACGTCGTCCGGCGTCGGCCGCAGGACATGGCGCGCGAACGTGTCCGCGATGGCGAGGACGTCCCGGTGGAAGTGCATGCAGCCCTTGGGGCGCCCGGTCGTGCCCGACGTGAACGCGATCAGGGCGACGTCGTCGGCGGCGGTCGCCACGGCCTCGTACGTCTCGGGCAGCCCGGAGACGCGCCTGAGGAGGTCGTCGGACCCCTCGCCGCCGAACGGCGTGACGCGCAGCCCGGGCACCTCGGCCTTCACCAGGTCGTCCATGGCCCTGGCGTCGCACAGCGCGTGCGTGACCCGGGCGATGGAGCAGATCGTCGCCAGCTCCTGCGCCCGCGCCTGCGCGAGCACGGTGACGGCGACCGCGCCTGCCTTCATCACGGCCAGCCAACAGGCCGCGAGCCACGGCGTGGTGGGGCCGCGCAGCAGCACCCGGTTCCCCGGCCGTACGCCCAGCTCACCGCTGAGCAGATGCGCGATCCGGTCGACGCGGCGCAGCAGCTCCCCGTATGTCCACACCTCCCCGTCGCCCGTGCGGAACGCGGGACGGTCGGGGCCGAACCGTTCGACGGTGCGGTCGAGCAGCTCGGCCCCGCAGTTCAGCTGCTGCGGATAGCGCAGTTCGGGGAGGTCGAAGACGAGGTCGGGCCAGAGTTCGGGCGGCGGGAGGTGGTCGCGCGCGAAGGTGTCGACGTGGGCCGACGTGTGCTGTGGCGGAGCGTCTGTCATGGCCGTGCGCCCCCTAGGAACGAAAGACCCTGCTTGTGGTGGGCTCGCGGAATGAGCGTATCGTGATGGTGACGACAGTCAACGGTCCGCGATACCGTGACGGAGCCGGCCCGAGCCGCCGGCGAACCGGGAGGCGCCGACAGATGACCGCAAAGTCCGCAGCTCCGTCATTCTCGCTCGACCCGGCGCAGACCGCCTGGTGTGCCGAACTGCGCGCGCTCGCCGCCGAGCGGCTCGCGCCCCTTGCCGAGAAGGGCGAACCGGGGAAGGTGAACCGGCCGCTCGTCGCCGAGCTCGGGCGGCTCGGCCTTCTGGAACGGCTGTTCCGCTCCGGGGCCCTCGACCTGTGCCTGATGCGCGAGTCCCTCGCCCGCGCCTGCACGGAGGCCGAGACCGCGCTCGCCCTCCAGGGGCTGGGCGCGCACCCCGTGCACGCGTACGGCACCGACACCCAGCGCGCGCACTGGCTGCCGCGCGTCAGTGACGGCACCGCCGTCGCGGCCTTCGCGCTCAGCGAGCCGGGCGCCGGCTCCGACGCCGCGGCCCTCGCGCTGCGCGCCGAGCCCGACGGCACCGGAGGCTGGTGCCTCATCGGCGAGAAGACCTGGATCTCGAACGCCCCCGAGGCCGACTTCTACACCGTCTTCGCCCGTACGGCCCCGGACGCCGGAGCGCGCGGAGTCACCGCGTTCCTGGTCCCCGCCGACCGCCCCGGACTCACCGGCACCCCCCTGGACATGCTGTCCCCGCACCCCATCGGTTCCCTCGACTTCGACGCGGTCCCGGTCACCGCCGACGACGTGCTCGGCGAACCGGACCGCGGCTTCCGCGTCGCCATGACCACCCTGAACCTCTTCCGCCCGAGCGTCGGCGCCTTCGCCGTCGGCATGGCGCAGGCCGCGCTCGACGCGACGCTCGCCCACACCGCCCGGCGCGACGCGTTCGGCGGCAAGCTGAAGGACCTCCAGACGGTCGCGCACCAGGTGGCCGATCTCGCCCTGCGCACCGAGGCGGCCCGCCTCATGGTCTACGCGGCCGCGGCGGCGTACGACGCGGGCGCCCCCGACGTGCCGCAGCGCGCCGCGATGGCGAAGCTCCTCGCCACCGAGACCGCCCAGCACGTCGTCGACACCGCCGTCCAGCTGCACGGCGCCCGCGCCCTGCAACGCGGCCACCTCCTCGAACACCTCTACCGCGAGGTGCGGGCCCCCCGCATCTACGAAGGGGCGAGCGAGGTCCAACGCGCCATCATCGCAAAGGAGTTGTACGCGTGAGCGGCATCGAGCGGATCAACCCACCCGAACTCTCCCCGCCCACCGGCTTCTCGCACGCCGTCACCGCCACCGGCGGCCGCCTCGTCTTCCTCGCCGGCCAGACCGCTCTCGACGCGGACGGCAAGATCACCGGCGACACGCTCCCGGAGCAGTTCGAGCGGGCCCTGACCAACCTCCTCACCGCCCTGCGCCACGCGGGAGGCACCCCCGACACCCTCGCCCGCGTCACCGTCTACGCCACCGACATCGCCGACTACCGCACCCAGGCCCGCGAACTCGGCCGGATCTGGCGCGAGTCGGCGGGCCGCGACTACCCGGCGATGGCGGTGATCGGCACGACCCGACTGTGGGACGAGCAGGCTCTGGTGGAACTGGACGGCCTGGCGGTCCTGCCCCACTAGGGCGGAGTCCGCCGGCGCCCGGCCGGCGACCCCCGGCATGGAGCCCGAAGAGCATGCCCGCACCCCGATGTGAGGGGCCGGCCGCTACTCCTGCGGCAGGATCACCGCGCGTCCGCGCACGGTCCCGTCGTGCAGCCGCTGGTAGGCGGTGGGCGCGTCGTCGATGCCGTACGTCTCCACGTGCACGGAGACGACTCCGGACCGCGCCAGGTCGAGCACCTCCATCAGCTCGCTGCGGCTGCCCCAGTACGGCGCCGTCACCGACGCCTCGTACGGTGTGGTGCCGAAGCCGACCGCGAGGCTGCCGCCGCCGAGGCCGACGATGGTGACATCGCCCTCGACCGCCGCACAGCCGCCCGCCGTGGCCACCGTCGGTGTGGCCCCGACGAAGTCGAAGACCGCCTCGGCGCCCTTGCCGCCGGTCAACTCCCTGACGACAGCCACGGATTCGGCGTCCGACAGGATCGCCTCATGGGCGCCCACCTCGCGGGCGAGCGCCAGTTTCTCCTCGTTCACGTCCAGCGCGATCACCCAGGCAGGGGACAGTGCGCGCAGGAGCTGGATCGCGACGTGCCCGAGCCCGCCCGTGCCGATCACGACGGCCGTCGACCCCGGCACCAGCTTCGGCAGCGACCGCTTGATCGCGTGGTACGGCGTCAGGCCGGCGTCGGTCAGCGGCACCGCCTGCACCGGGTCGAGGGCGCCGAGCGGCACGAGATGGCGGGGGCTGTCCACGACCATGTACTCGGCCATGGCGCCGGGCGCGCCGAGGCCGGGCGGGTAGATGCCGAGTTCCTTGGCGCGCAGACAGTAATTCTCCTTGCCCTCCGCGCACTTGGCGCAGGTGCCGCAGCCCCACGGCCCGTAGACGGCGACCGCGTCGCCGACCTCGACGGCCACCACCCCGTCACCCACCGCCGCGACCGTGCCGACGCCCTCGTGGCCGAGCGTGAGCGGCAGCGGGAAGCCCAGCTGATCGGCGGGCCAGCTCATCACGGCGATGTCGGAGTGGCAGACACCGGCCGCCGTCACCCGCAGCAGCACCTGGCCGGGACCGGGGGCGGGCACGGGGATCTGCACGACTTCGGGAGCGGCACCCACCGTGCGGTACTGGACGGCCTTCATCAGCTCGGTCATCGTGCGTTCCTCCCGGGAGCGGTGCGGGGGCCCGGTGGCCGCCCTCCCCGGGATCCATGTCACCGGGCGGCGTCCGTCACACCCGCAGACCCGCTCAGTGGTCCATGTGCGCCGCGATGTCCTCCGCGCACGCGCGCAGGGCCGGGACGTGCGCGCGCAGTTCGTCGGCGCCGGTCAGGGCGACGGCCGCGCCGAGCGAGACGGCGAGGCGCGGCGCCTGTCCGTGCGGCGGGGGCACGGCGACGGCGATCGACCGGACGCCGACCTCGTTCTCCTCGTCGACCTCGGCCCAGCCGCGCTCGCGCACGGCGTCGAGCTCCTCGCGGACCGCCGCCGGGTCGGTCACCGTGCGGGCGGTGACCGCGCTCAGGCCGGCCGCGAGCAGCTCGTCGCGCTCGCGCTCGGGCAGGCCCGCGACGAGGACCTTGCCGAGCGAGGTCGCGTGCCAGGCGTTACGGGTGCCCTCCGCGCTGCGCAGCTGGAGGTGCTGCGTGCCCTGCGCGGTGAGGACGAGCAGCACGTCCGTGTCGTGGAGGATGCCCGCGATGGCGGGCAGGCCCGTGCGGTCGGCGAGCCTGCGCATCGGCGCCGCCGCCGCGGAGTAGCCGGCCGGTGAGCGCTGGAATCCCCGCGACAGTTCGAGCACCCGGGCCCCCAGCGCGTAGCGCCGGGTGTCCTCGTCGTACGCCACGAACCGTTCGGCGGCGAGCCGGCCGAGGAGCCGGTGGGCGCTGCTGACCGGGAGCGCCGCGGCGCGGGCCGCGGCGCTCACCCCCAGGCCCGCGGGATGGTCGGCCAGCACGGTGAGGAGTCGCAGGCCCCGGCCGAGCATGTCGTCGCCGGACGTCGTGGTCACGCTGCTCGTCTCCCGTGTGCTGCGCCCGGACGCCGGGACCGGTCCCCGGCGCACTCAGGTGGTGGTGGCAGCGGTGGGCTGCCGGTTCACCGTACCCGGGCGGGTACCGGACGGACGGGGCTCGTGCACCGCCAGCATCAGCACGGCCGAGACCAGCGCGCCCGCCGCCATGAACGCGAAGGCCCCCGCGTCCCCGAGGGACGTGCCGCGTACCCAGCCCACGAGATACGTCCCGGCGAACGAGCCGAGCGCACCGAGCGAGTTGACCATCGCCACCGCCGCGCCCGAGACGCCCGCCGGGGCGAGCGTGGAGACGAGCGCGAAGTACGGGCCGTAGGGCGCGTACAGGCACAGGCCCGCCACCACGAGCAGCGCGAGCGCCACGGGGAAGTGGGACCCGGCCGCGTACGAGCCGAACAGGGCGAGGCCGCCGGCGGCGAGCCAGGGCCACACGGCCGCCTTGCGCCGCCCGCTGCGGTCGGACAGGCGCGAGTTGAGCAGCATCGCGACGACCGCGAAGGCGTACGGCACGGCGGTCAGCAGACCGGTGGCGCCGATGCCCTCGCCCGAGCCCTTCTTCACGATCGACGGCAGCCAGAAGATGAAGCCGTACATGCCGAACGACCAGAAGAAGTACTGCACGGCCATCAGCAGCACAGGGCGCGAGCGCAGCACCTTGCCGTACTCCTCGCGCAGGTTCCCGGAGGCGGCGGGCACGGAGGCGCGGTCCTCGCGCAGGACTTCCAGCTCGGCCGGGGCGACCCACCTGGCGTCCTCGGGGCGGTCCTTGATGAGCCGCAGGCAGAACAGGCCCCAGACGACCGAGGGCACACCCTCGACGATGAACATCACGCGCCAGTCGGTGACCGACACCAGCCAGCCGGACAGGGCGGAGAGCCACATCACGGTGACCGGATTGCCCAGGATGAGCAGGGTGTTGGCGCGGCCACGCTCGCCGTGCGTGAACCAGCGGCTGAGCAGCATCACCATCGACGGCAGCACCGCGCCCTCGACGACGCCGAGCGCGAACCGCACGGCGATCAGCTGCCCGGGGCTGCTCAGCAGGCCCTGCACCACGGCGAGCAGCCCCCACAGCACCGTCGACCAGGCGACGAGCCGGCGCGCGCTGCGCTGCTCGGCGTAGATCGTGCCGGGGATCTGGAAGAAGAAGTAGCCGAGGAAGAACGACGCGGCGATCAGCGAGTCGAGGCCCGCGGACAGATGCAGCTCGTCGGCCATGCCGCCGGCGGAGGCGATCGCGTAGTTCGACTTGTCGAGATAGGCGAGCGAGTACGTGATGAACGCGACCGGTATCAGGTGCCGGGCGCGGGTCGAGCTCCAGAAGCCGCCGGTGGACGGCCGGGAGGGCGACGGCGCTGTCATCCCTTGACCCCCTGTTTTCCGTGAGATGGAAAGTGTTTCACTGGGCGGGAAGACGCTACGAGGGAGTGGCGGCCGGGTCAATGGGTCGCCCGCATACCGTGACGGCAAGCAGCCGAAGGAGAAACCCGCGATGACCGATACCGACGTGCTCGTCCCCTGGCCGCAGCTCGACCGGCGCCACGGCCCCTGGCCCGACGGCGTCCGCGTCCACGTGTGGGACGGTGTGACGCCCGCGTCCGAACTCCCGCAAGACGTCCTGGACGCCGTGGAGTTCTGGGTGATGCCCTACGCGGTTCCCGACGCGGACCGGCTGCTGCCCCGGCTCCCGCGCCTGCGCGCCGTCCAGTCCCTGAGCGCCGGAGTCGAGAAGCTCCAGCCGCAGCTGCTCGAGGGCGTCACCCTGCACAACGGCCGGGGCCTGCACGACGCCTCCACCGCGGAGCACGCCCTGGGCCTCATCCTCGCGGCCCAGCGCGAACTGCCCCGCTGGGCCGCCGACCAGGTGGCCGGCCGCTGGGAGCCGCACTTCACGCGCTCGCTCGCCGACAGCCGCGTCGCGATCGTCGGCTACGGCTCGATCGGCTCGGCCCTGGAGACCCGGCTCCTCGCCTGCGAGGCCGAGGTCGTCCGCGTCGCCCGGCGCGCCCGCCCCGACGAGGGGGTCCACGCGATCGCCGATCTGCCCGAACTGCTCCCCGGCCTCGACATCGTGGTCCTCGTCCTGCCCGAGAACCCGGCCACGGTAGGCCTGTTCGGCCCGAAGGAAATGGCCGCACTGCCGGACGGCGCTCTCGTCGTCAACGTCGGCCGCGGCCGCACCCTCGACACCGAGGCCCTGCTCGCCGAGACCGTCACGGGCCGGCTGCGCGCCGCCCTCGACGTCACCGACCCGGAGCCCCTCCCGGCGGACCACGCCCTGCGCCACGCCCCCGGCGTCCTCATCACCCCGCACGTGGCCGGCGGCTCGGCGGCCTTCCGTCCGCGCGCCGAGCGCCTGATCGTGGAGCAGGTACGCCGATGGGCCGCGGAAGAGGAACTGCTCAACCTCTTCCCGCGGCCCTGAACGACGTCAATCGCGTCAGATGTCCCGGAACGTCTCGATCTGTGCGCCGACGGAGTTGAGCCGCTCGGCCAGGTCCTCGTAGCCGCGGTTGATCACGTACACGTTGCGCAGTACGGACGTGCCCTCGGCGGCCATCATCGCGAGGAGCACGACGACGGCGGGGCGCAGTGCGGGCGGGCACATCATCTCGGCGGCGCGCCAGCGCGTCGGGCCCTCGACGAGGACGCGGTGCGGGTCGAGCAGCTGGAGGCGCCCGCCGAGCCGGTTCAGGTCCGTGAGATAGATCGCGCGGTTGTCGTAGACCCAGTCATGGATGAGGGTCTGGCCCTGGGCCGCCGCCGCGATGGCCGCGAAGAAGGGCACGTTGTCGATGTTGAGGCCGGGGAACGGCATCGGGTGGATCTTGTCGATCGGCGCCTCCAGTTTGGAGGGCCGGACGGTGAGGTCCACCAGGCGCGTACGGCCGTTGTCCGCGAAGTACTCGGCCGTGCGGTCGTGGTCGAGGCCCATCTCCTCCAGGACCGCGAGCTCGATCTCCAGGAACTCGATCGGCACCCGCTTCACCGTCAGTTCGGACTCGGTGACCACCGCGGCGGCCAGCAGGCTCATCGCCTCGACCGGGTCCTCGGACGGCGAGTAGTCGACGTCCACGTCGATCTGCGGCACGCCGTGCACGGTGAGGGTGGTCGTGCCGATGCCCTCGACGCGTATGCCCAGGGCCTCGAGGAAGAAACAGAGGTCCTGGACCATGTAGTTCGAGGACGCGTTGCGGATGACGGTGACGCCGTCGTGGCGGGCAGCCGCGAGCAGCGCGTTCTCGGTCACGGTGTCGCCGCGCTCGGTCAGCACGATCGGCCGGGTGGGGGAGACCCCCGCCTCGACCTGCGCGTGGTAGAGCCCCTCGGTCGCCGTGATGTCCAGGCCGAACCGGCGCAGCGCGATCATGTGCGGCTCGATGGTGCGGGTGCCGAGGTCGCAGCCGCCCGCGTACGGCAGCTTGAAGTGGTCGAGGCGGTGCAGGAGCGGGCCGAGGAACATGATGATCGAGCGCGTGCGGCGTGCGGCGGCGGCGTCGATGGCGTCCATGTCGAGGGCGGCCGGCGGCACGATCTCCAGGTCCACACCGTCGTTGATCCACCGGGTGCGGACACCGATGGAGTTCAGGACCTCGAGGAGGCGGTAGACCTCCTCGATGCGGGCGACGCGGCGCAGGACCGTGCGGCCCCTGTTGAGGAGCGAGGCGCACAGCAGCGCCACGCAGGCGTTCTTGCTCGTCTTCACGTCGATCGACCCGGACAGGCGGCGGCCGCCCACCACGCGCAGGTGCATCGGACCCGAGTAGCCCAGAGAGACGATTTCACTGTCGAGCGCTTCGCCTATTCGGGCGATCATCTCAAGGCTGATGTTCTGGTTGCCGCGCTCGATGCGGTTGACGGCGCTCTGGCTGGTACCGAGCGCCTCGGCGAGCTGCGACTGTGTCCAGCCCCGGTGCTGTCGGGCGTCACGGATGAGCTTGCCGATACGTACGAGGTAGTCGTCTGCCATGGCGGCAGGCTATCTCAGATATGAGATGCCGCATTTCGGCGGGTCCATTGGGGTGACGGGCCGTCAACCGGCCCTGGTGGCGCGCCGGCGCGCGTGCGGGACGATGGGGAGGGCGGTCCGCCGATGACGTGGCGGGACGGCTCGGTGAAACCCGGGCATGACCAGTCCGGCCTCATGTATTAGAGTTATCTCGACATCGAGATATCTATAGAGGCACACCGCAGCCGCCATGCTGAGTAAGGGTTACCTAACTTAGCCTTACCTTAGCGGATCGGCGAACCCGTCGTGGCGGCAGGATGCGGTGGAACGCGCACATATATGAAGGAGACTGTCGTGTCGGCGAACAGCTTCGACGCCCGCAGCACGCTGCGCGTGGGCGACGAGTCGTACGAGATCTTCAAGCTGGACAAGGTCGAGGGCTCCGCGCGCCTCCCTTACAGCCTGAAGGTTCTCCTGGAGAACCTGCTCCGCACCGAGGACGGCGCGAACATCACCGCCGACCACATCCGTGCGCTCGGCAGCTGGGACTCCCAGGCCCAGCCGTCCCAGGAGATCCAGTTCACGCCCGCCCGCGTGATCATGCAGGACTTCACCGGTGTGCCCTGTGTCGTGGACCTCGCCACCATGCGTGAGGCCGTGAAGGAGCTCGGCGGCGACCCGGCGAAGATCAACCCGCTGGCCCCGGCCGAGCTGGTCATCGACCACTCCGTCATCGCCGACAAGTTCGGCACCGCCGACGCCTTCGGCCAGAACGTCGAGCTGGAGTACGGCCGCAACAAGGAGCGCTACCAGTTCCTGCGCTGGGGCCAGACCGCCTTCGACGAGTTCAAGGTCGTCCCCCCGGGCACCGGCATCGTGCACCAGGTGAACATCGAGCACCTCGCTCGCACGGTCATGGTCCGTAACGGCCAGGCCTACCCCGACACCCTCGTCGGCACCGACTCGCACACCACGATGGTCAACGGCCTGGGCGTCCTGGGCTGGGGCGTCGGCGGCATCGAGGCCGAGGCCGCGATGCTCGGCCAGCCGGTCTCGATGCTCATCCCGCGCGTCGTCGGCTTCAAGCTCACCGGTGAGCTCAAGCCCGGCACCACCGCCACGGACCTCGTGCTCACGATCACCGAGATGCTGCGCAAGCACGGCGTCGTCGGCAAGTTCGTCGAGTTCTACGGCGAGGGCGTCGCCGCCACCTCCCTGGCGAACCGCGCCACCATCGGCAACATGTCGCCGGAGTTCGGCTCCACCGCCGCGATCTTCCCGATCGACGACGAGACGCTGAAGTACCTGAAGCTGACGGGCCGTGACGAGCAGCAGGTCGCGCTCGTCGAGGCGTACGCCAAGGAGCAGGGCCTCTGGCTCGACCCGGCCGCCGAGCCCGACTTCTCCGAGAAGCTGGAGCTCGACCTCTCCACGGTCGTCCCCTCCATCGCCGGCCCGAAGCGCCCGCAGGACCGCATCGTCCTCGCGAACGCCGCGCAGCAGTTCGCGCTCGACGTGCGCAACTACGTCGAGGACGACGACGAGGCGGGCAAGGAGTCCTTCCCGGCCTCCGACTCCCCGGCCGCCGCCAACGGCGTCCCGTCGCGCCCGACCCTGGTCACGGCCCCCGACGGCTCGACGTACGAGATCGACCACGGCGCCGTCACCGTCGCCGCGATCACGTCCTGCACCAACACGTCGAACCCGTACGTGATGGTCGCCGCCGCGCTCGTGGCGAAGAAGGCCGTCGAGAAGGGCCTGACCCGCAAGCCGTGGGTCAAGACCACGCTCGCCCCGGGCTCGAAGGTCGTCACCGACTACTTCGACAAGGCCGGTCTGACGCCGTACCTGGACAAGGTCGGCTTCAACCTCGTCGGCTACGGCTGCACCACCTGCATCGGCAACTCGGGCCCGCTGCCCGAGGAGGTCTCGAAGGCGGTCAACGAGCACGACCTCGCGGTCACGTCGGTCCTCTCCGGCAACCGTAACTTCGAGGGCCGCATCAACCCCGACGTCAAGATGAACTACCTGGCGTCCCCGCCGCTGGTCGTCGCGTACGCCATCGCCGGTTCGATGAAGGTCGACATCACCAAGGACGCCCTGGGCATCGACCAGGACGGCAAGCCGGTCTACCTCGCGGACATCTGGCCGACGGAGGCCGAGGTCAACGACGTCGTCGCCAACTCCATCGGCGAGGACATGTTCAACAAGTCCTACCAGGACGTCTTCGCGGGTGACGCCCAGTGGCAGGCCCTGTCGATCCCGACCGGCAACACCTTCGAGTGGGACTCCGAGTCCACCTACGTCCGCAAGCCCCCGTACTTCGAGGGCATGACGATGGAGACCACCCCGGTCTCCGACATCACGGGCGCGCGCGTCCTCGCCAAGCTGGGCGACTCGGTCACCACCGACCACATCTCCCCGGCCGGTGCGATCAAGGCCGACACCCCGGCCGGCCAGTACCTCACGGAGCACGGCGTCCAGCGCCGTGACTTCAACTCCTACGGCTCGCGCCGTGGCAACCACGAGGTCATGATCCGCGGCACGTTCGCCAACATCCGCCTGCGCAACCAGATCGCGCCGGGCACCGAGGGCGGCTACACCCGCGACTTCACCCAGGCTGCGACTGCTGACGCGGCTCCGGTGGCGTTCATCTACGACGCCTCGCGCAACTACATCGAGCAGGGCACCCCGCTGGCCATCCTGGCCGGCAAGGAGTACGGCTCGGGTTCGTCCCGTGACTGGGCCGCCAAGGGCACCGCGCTCCTCGGCGTCAAGGCCGTCATCGCCGAGTCGTACGAGCGCATCCACCGCTCGAACCTCATCGGCATGGGCGTCCTGCCGCTCCAGTTCCCGGAGGGCGCCTCGGCCGAGTCCCTCGGTCTGACCGGCGAGGAGACCTTCTCCTTCACCGGCGTCGAGGAGCTCAACAACGGCACCACGCCGCGCACGGTCAAGGTCACCACCGACACCGGTGTGGAGTTCGACGCGGTCGTCCGCATCGACACCCCCGGTGAGGCGGACTACTACCGCAACGGCGGCATCATGCAGTACGTGCTGCGCTCGCTGATCCGGAAGTAAGCGGTCGGCAGGGCAGTTGAGGGCCGCATCCCCGGCGACGGGGATGCGGCCCTTTTGCGCGTCCGGCAGCCTGGCCTGACGGCGATGAGTTCTCCCGGCCGAGGGAGTCTCCTCACTGTCACCCGTAACCCAGGAGGAACACGTGACGCAGCTGCTGAGGGTCCAGAACTTCAACGTCTCCAGTGACGGGTTCGGCGCAGGGGAGGGGAAGAGTCTGGAGCGGCCGTTCGGGCATGCCGATCCGGGGGAGATGTTCTCGTGGTGCGGTGCCACGGCGAGCTGGCCGACCCGCACCGATCCCGGGGGCACCCGGGGCCTCGACGACTACCTCGTCCGCGACTACCACCGCAACATCGGCGCCGAGATCATGGGCCGCGGCAAGTTCGGGCCGCAGAGCGGTCCCTGGCAGGACCTGGAGTGGCAGGGCTGGTGGGGCGACGAACCGCCGTTCCACACACCCGTGTTCGTCATGACCCACCACACACGCCCGTCGTTGACCCTGTCCGACACCACGTTCCACTTCGTGGACGCCGACCCGGCCACCGTCCTCGAACAGGCGAAGGAGGCGGCCGGGGGCAAGGACGTCCGGCTCGGCGGCGGGGCGAACGTCATCCGCCAGTTCCTCGACGCCGACCTCGTCGACACCCTGCACGTGGCCGTCTCACCGGTGAAGCTGGGCTCCGGGTCGCGGCTGTGGGAGTCGCCCGACGAGCTGCGCGACCGCTTCCACGTGGACGTCGTGCCCAGCCCGGGCGGCAGCGTGACGCACCACCTGTTCTGGCGGAAGTGAGCGGAAGCAATGCGGGCCTGGCGGGCGTGAACTCCGCACGCCCGCCTGCCATTTCACCCGTTCACCCGCCCGGCGTCAGTTCCGGTACCGGAAGATGATCCGACCGCGCGTCAGGTCGTAGGGGCTGACCTCCACGAGTACCCGGTCGTACGGCAGGATCTTGATGTAGTTCTTCCGGATCTTGCCGCTGATGTGAGCGAGCACCTTGTGCCCGCTCGCCAGTTCCACCTGGAAGGTGGCGTTGCGCAGGCACTCGACGACGGTGCCCTCGATCTCGATACCGCGGTTCGTCTTCGTCATCAGTGAAGTACGACCTCCAGGTTGCTGCCGGCACGCTCGGCGCCGGTCGCGTCGAAGAGCGCCGAGGCGGCCAGGTTCAGTTCGCCGACCTCGGCCGACGCCGTCCGGACCCCGGACCGGTGCAGGGAACCGAGCACTTCGGCGAGGAGCGCCCGGGCGATGCCCCGGCGCTGCCGGTCGGCCCGGACCGCGATGAGGCCGATCCGTGGTTGCCGCGGCACCGGCGCCACCCGGAGCAGTCCCACGTACTCGCCGGACTCCACCTCCCTCGCGACCGCGTACTTCGTCGGGTCCACCACGGTGGCATCGTCCAGGCGTGGCAGCACCTCGGCCGGCATCTCCTGCCATCCGGCACGGGCGCCGACCTCGTCCCGGATCGTGCGGTCCAGCGTGCGCAGGGGGTCCTTGTCCGCCTCGCCGAGGGGAAGGATCGTCACGCCCGACGGCGGATGTGCCGAGCCGAGTCCGGTGACCTGTGGGTCGGTGGGCAGGACATACACCCACTCGCGGCGCCGGATCGTGAAACCGGCGCGCTCCCACTGGGACCTCAGGTCCCGGTCGGACTCGTCGACCATCGTGTACAGCGGCCTCGGCAGGTCCGCGAGCATGGCATCGGCGAGCCGGCCGAACGCCGCGTCGTGCCAGGAGTCGATGCTGAGGAAGAGCCGTCCGTCGAGCCGCGGCCAGACCTCGCCGCGACCGACCACCTGGTCGTCCTCCAGCGCGTGCCACTGTCTGTCGGCGACGCGCGTGATCACTGTTGTATTCATAGGTCTCTGCCTTTCGGGATCGCCTTGTCCAGGCGCTCCCGGGCGACCTGTGTCAGCCGACCGACCGTGGGGACGAGAGGAGCACCCACATGCGTACTGCGTTCATGGGTCTCACCTCCTCGGGCTGCGTCACGGTTCGGGCCAGACACTAGGCGGGGCGACACGGCCCTGTCCACGCAATTAAATGCGCGACGGCGCCACTGAGCCGCGAGACCGGCAGGTCCCGCGGCTCAGCGGCACGATCAGGCTTCAGGCGCTAGCCCAGCAGCTCCACCTCCGCCACCGTCGCGGCCCCACCGGTGAACACCAGCCGGTAGTGCTTGTACGTGCCCGGCTCGCTCACCGAGAACGCCCGCGTCTGCTTGTCCCAGGAGAAGGACTCGCCGGACCGCTGGTCCAGCGTCTTCCACGACGAGCCGTCGGCCGAGGCCTCCAGCTTCCAGCCCGCCGGGGCCTTCGCCCTGTCGTCCGACGTCAGCGTGTACTGGACGGCCTTCGCGCCGTCCGCGCCGACCGGCAGCTCCACCGACTCCGCACTCGCGCTCGTCGCCGAGGAGTTGTCGAACAGCGGACCAGAACCCGTGATGGCGTCCTTGCGCGGCGACGGCACCTTGTCGTCCTGCGTGATGGAGACCGGCGCCGCGTTCTTGCCGGTGCCCCACTTCGACGGCTTCGGGCCCATCGCGAACTCCAGGACCCCGCCCTTCGCGACGACGGAGTGCGGCAGCGACGTCGACGTCCAGTTCTTGCCGTTGACCTTCAGCCCCTGCACGTAGATGTTCTTCGCGCTGTTCTTGGGAGCCTTGACGACCAGGTCCTTGCCGTTCTCCAGGTGCAGCGTCATCTTCGTGAACTGCGGGGAGCCGATGGCGTATTCACCGCTGCCCATGACCAGCGGGTAGAAGCCGAGCGAGGAGAAGAGGTACCAGGCCGACTGCTCGCCGTTGTCCTCGTCGCCGTGGTAGCCCTGGCCGATCTCGCTGCCGGTGTACAGCCGCGACATGACCTCGCGGACCTTCTCCTGCGTCTTGTACGGCTGGCCCGCCGCGTCGTACATGTACGTGATGTGGTGGCCCACCTGGTTGGAGTGGCCGTACATGCCCATCCGGACGTCACGCGCCTCCGTCATCTCGTGGATGACGCCGCCGTACGAGCCCGCGACGTCGTTCGTCGCCGTCTCCGGGGTGGCGAAGAACGTGTCGAGCTTCTTGGCGAGGCCGTCGCGTCCGCCGTAGAGGTTGGCGAGCCCGCGCGAGTCCTGCGGGGCGGTGAAGGCGTAGCCCCAGGCGTTGGTCTCGGTGTAGTCGTAGCCCCAGATGCGCGGGTCGAACTTCGACGACTCGACGCGCCAGTCGCCCTTCTCGCTCTTGCCCTGGAAGAAGCCCGCCTTCGGGTCGAACATGTTCACGTAGTCGCGGGCCCGGTTGAGGAAGTACTCCGACTCCTCCTTGTAGTGCTTCTCACCGGTCTTCTTGTAGAGGGCCTGGCCCATCTGTGCGATGCCGTAGTCGTTGAGGTAGCCCTCGAGCGCCCAGGACAGACCCTCGTGGGTGTCCGTGCTCGTGTAGCCGAGGAACGGCGACGTCTGCATTCCCTTGCGGCCCACGCCGGCCGCGGGCGGCACGACGCTCGCGTTCTTCAGAGCCGCCTTGTACGCGGCCTCCGCGTCGAACTTGACGCCCTTGACGTACGCGTCGGCGAACGCCACGTCCGACGACGTGCCGGTCATCAGGTCCGCGTAACCCGGTGAGGACCAGCGCGAGATCCAGCCGCCGTCCTTGTACTGCTGCACGAACCCGTCGACGAGCTCGCCCGCCTTCTTCGGTGTCAGGAGCGAGTACGCGGGCCAGGTCGTGCGGTACGTGTCCCAGAAGCCGTTGTTGACGTACGGCTTGCCGTCGACGATCTTCGCGCCGGTGTGGGTCGGGGTGTCCGGACCCGGCATCGGCGAGAACGGCGAGGCGTACTGGTACTTCGAACCGACCTTCTCGAAGCCGGAGTTGGGGTACAGGTACAGCCGGTACAGGGACGAGTAGAGGGTGGTGCGCTGGTCGGCCGTGGCGCCCTCCACCTCGACCTTGCCGAGGAGCTTGTCCCACTGCGCGCGGGCGCTGTCCCGCACGGAGGAGAACGACGACCCGGACGGCAGCTCCTGCGCGAGGTTCGCCTTGGCCTGGTCGATGCCGATCAGGGACGTCGCGAGGCGCAGGGTGACCGCCTTGTCGGCGCCCGGCTTGAAGCGGAGGTAGCCCTTGGGGCCGGTGGAGTCGCCGCCGGTGACCGGAGTGTCGAAGACGCCGTAGACGAAGAGCCGGGTCGCGCCCGCGGAGAGCCCGGACTTCACGTCCGAGTAGCCGGTGACGATGCCCTTGTCCTTGTCGAGCGTGAGGCCCGCCTGGTCGGAGACGTTGTCGAAGATCACGCTCGCGTCGTCACCGGGGTAGGTGAACCGCAGCATCGCCGCGTGGTCGGTCGGCGTCATCTCGGCCTTGAGGCCGTTCTCGAAGCGCACCCCGTAGTAATAGGGGCGGGCCGTCTCGTTCTCGTGCTTGAACGGCAGCGCGCGGCCGGTGCGGGAGGTGTCCGGGGTGCCGGACGCCGCCGACGGCATCATCTGGAACGTCTGCCGGTCGCCCATCCAGGGGCTGGGCTCATGGCTGGCGCTGAACGCCTCCATCGTCGGGAGGTTGTCCGCGTTGTTGTCGCGGCTGTAGTCGTAGAGCCAGCTGAGCGAGCCGGCGTTGGTCACCGGCGTCCAGAAGTTGAAGCCATGGGGGACCGCGGTGGCCGGGAACGTGTTGCCGCGTGAGAAGCCGCCACTGGAGTTCGTGCCGCGCGTCGTGACCGCGTAGTCCGACAGATGCGCCTTCGGCGGCTCCGGCTTCGCGGCCTTCAGCGCGATGTCGTCGACCCAGCCGCGGAACTTCGCCGGGCCCTTCGGCGAGTCGTACGCCACCAGGATCCGGTCGACGGTCTTGCCGGCCGCGACCGAGCCGATGGAGGAGGCGACGGCGTTCCACTGGTTGACGTAGAGCCGCTTGGCCGCGCCCTGGCCCTGCGGCGTCAGCAGGCCGCCGTTGCTGTCGGTGGCCTTCAGGTCGCTCAGATAGGTGCCGTCGGTGAAGGCGAGGTCCACGGAGACGTTCGTGGCGTCGTAGTCGCGGTCGCCGTCCGCCATCGACGGGAAGATCTTGTAAGAGAGCTCCGTGTCACGGGCGACGGCCACGTCGACGTCGAAGACCTTGTTGTACGAGTAGGCACGCGCGTCGGCCTTGTGCGTGCCCGCGTAGCGCAGGGCCTTCTTGCCGGTGAAGCCCGCGCCCGCCTTGGCGGTGGGGGAGCCGCTGGGGCCCTTGTCGACGAGGGAGAGCATGTCGTCGGGCGTGGGCGAGCCGGTGTCGGCGGTGGCCAGCTGGAGGTCGGCGAGCTGCGTGGCGTCGTCGGCGCCGTTGTTCTTGGTGAACTCGATCCGGAAGTGCTGGTACTCGGCCGGGTTCTGGAGGTCGTACTTCTTGGTCTGGAAGCGGTCGGCGAAGCTCTCCCCGGTGCGGGTGTCGAGCGTCGTCCACTCCTTGCCGTCGGTGGAGCCCTTGAGGGTCCAGTCCTTCGGGTCGCGCTCGGCGTGGTCGTTGGCCGACGTCAGGGCGTACGTCGTGATCTTGGCCGGCGCGTCCAGGTCGTACTCGACCCAGGCCGTCGGCTCGAAGGAGAGCCACTTGGTGCTCGACTCGCCGTCGAGGAGGTTCTCCTTGGTCTCACCGCCGCCCGTGTTCTCGTCGCTGGCGCGGACCTCCGTGACATGGCTGTTGACATTGCCCGGAAGTCCGCCGCTGTCGCCGCCGTCGACCCCGGACGACCGCTTCGTCCCGTCTGCGGCGGTATCCACGGTGTTCAGCCAGGTCGGGGCGGGATCGCCCGTTTCGAACGAGGAGCTGAACTCGCGGTCGGCGTGCGGCCGTTGGTCGGGGGAAGCGGCGGACGCTCCCTGACCGGCGGCGACGAGCGCGAGTGAGGCCGCCCCCAGGGCGGCCGTGGACCTAAGTCTGTGTCTGGATCTGCCATGCATTCGCGAGCACCCTCCCGGCGCGAGACAACGTTGTCAATTCGCAGCGCAGGGTCCAGTAGGGAGGTAAGTCGCCCGTGGTGTCAAGGGTGTTGGGATCGGCGCGTGCGACGCGCGGGGCGAGAAGACTGGCGCGACCATCCATTAAGCGAGGTCATCCGTCGTCCGGGGCGCGCACGGGCCGCTCATGGGTGCCTCATATATCCGAGAGGTCTCAACTCGGGAAAGAACGCCGTCCAAACCTGCATTCGATCTTGCCCAGTTGATGTGAAGTGGACTATACCTGTCGGCGTCTGCCCAGCCGTTTTCACCGGCCGCGGACAGCGCGGGGGGATGGGGGAAACGGTGAGGCGCGTATCCGAGCGCCGTCGGCCGTGTGTTTCCGACCGATCCCGGCGTGTAGACATCAGGCACGACCCCAGCTTCACATCACCGCGGTGCCGGGGAGGATCCGGTTCACCGCCTGAGTCCTGGAGAAGGCGAGGACTTGAGCATGGGATCCACTTCCGCCCAGAACAACGGTGAGGGCTTCGGCCGTCGCGATCTGATCAAGCGGTCCGCCGCACTCGGTCTGGTCGCCGTTCCCACGATGAGCTTCCTGTCGGCCTGTGCGAGCAGCGACAGCGGTTCGGGGGACAAGGCCAAAAAGGGCAAGACGTCCAAGAAGAACCCGCTCGGCGTGAACGAGACCGCGCCGCTCGCAGTCACCATCTTCGACGGCGGCTTCGGCACGAAGTACGCCACGGACGCCAACGCCGAGTACAAGAAGGCGTTCCCCAAGGCCAAGATCCAGTTCCACGCGACGCAGAAGATCCAGTCGGAGCTCCAGCCGAAGTTCAACGGCGGCACGCCCCCCGACCTGATCGACAACTCGGGCGCCGAGCAGATGGACATGGGCGTCCTCGTCGGCAAGAAGCAGCTCACCGACCTGACGCCGCTCCTGGACGCGCCCTCGGTCGACGACCCGTCCAAGAAGGTCCGCGACACCCTGCGCCCGGGCATCGTCGAGATGGGCCAGTTCGACGGCGACCCGGTCTGGATCATGTACTACGCGTACACGGTCTACGGCGTCTGGTACTCGCAGAAGGCCCTGGACGGCCTCGACGCGCAGTACCCGGAGACCTGGGACGACATGCTCGCCCTGTGTGCCAAGGCGAAGAAGAAGGGCATCGCCGGCTGGACGTACGCGGGCAAGTACCCGTACTACCTGCCGTTCTCGCTCTACCCCTTCATCGCCAAGATCGGCGGCCGCGAGGTTCTCGACAAGATCGACAACCTGGAGCCGAACGCCTGGAAGGACCCGGCCGTCAAGTCCGCCTTCGAGGCGTACTACGAGCTGTACAAGAAGGGCTACGTCCTCAAGGGCACGCCCGGTATCGACCACATCCAGTCGCAGACCGCGTGGGCCAAGGGCAAGGCGCTGTTCATCCCGAACGGCTCCTGGGTCGAGAACGAGTCCGCGAAGGTCATCCCCGCCGACTTCCAGCTGTCGGTCGGCGCGCCCACCGGCCTCGACTCGAGCGACAAGATGCCGTTCGGCACCATCTGGGCCTCCGGCGGTGAGCCCTTCATCGTCCCGGCGAAGGCGAACAACGCCGAGGGCGGCATGGAGCAGCTGCGCATCATGCTCTCCGAGGCCTCCTCGAAGAACTTCACCTCCTCGGTCAAGTCGCTCACCGCGTTCAACGGCGGCACCGACGGCATCGAGCTGACCCCGGGCCTCAAGTCCGGTGTCGCGGCGCTCGAGAAGGCCGGCGAGAACGTCGTCAACCCGCGCCTCCAGGACTGGTACGTCAAGCTCCAGAAGGAGCAGATCGGCGTCTCCTGCCTGGGCGAGATGATGGCGGGACGGCTGACCCCGGCCGAGGCCATCAAGAAGGCGCAGGGCTACGCGGACGCGGCCGCCAAGGACTCGTCCATCAAGCACTACAAGCACCAGTAAGAGCTCGTGCGCACGCGTCATCAGCGGCGGCACCCGCGAATCGATCGGGGTCGGTAAACCATGCAACACGGCAAGTACAGGTTCATCGTGGGGTTCCTGGCGGCCCCCTTGGCGTTGTATGCAGTCTTCGTCATCTGGCCTTTCGTCCAGTCCATTTACTATTCGTTCACGGACTGGACCGGCCTGAGCCCGGACTTCAAGATGGTCGGCTTCGCCAACTACAAGAGGATGTTCGAGGACGACGTCTTCTGGAAGTCCTTGCAGCACAGCGTGTTGCTGGCATTGCTGCTGCCGCTGGTGACGCTGGGCCTCGCGCTCTTCTTCGCCTTTATGCTCAATGTCGGTGGGCGGCGCCGGAAAGGCACCGCCATCACCGGAGTACGTGGTTCCGGGTTCTACAAGATCGCGTATTTCTTCCCGCAGGTGCTTTCGATCGCGATCGTCGCCATCCTGTTCCGGTTCGCCTTCAATCCCAATGACGGCGTGATCAACGGGACACTGAAGGCGATCGGTCTCGGCAGCATCCAGCCGGACTGGCTGGGTGACCCGAACTTCGCTCTGTGGTGCGTCATGGCCGTCCTGGTCTGGAGCACCGTCGGATTCTTCGTCGTGCTCTTCTCGGCGGGCATGGCGTCCATTCCGAAGGACTTCTACGAGGCGGCGCTGCTCGACGGCGCGAGCCGGTTCACCACCTTCTTCAAGATCACGCTGCCGCTGCTCTGGGACACGGTGCAGTCCGGCTGGGTCTACATGGGCATCCTCGCCCTCGGCGCGGAGGCCTTCGCCTCGGTGCAGATCATGACGGTGGGCCCCGGCGGCCCCGCCTACTCGACCACGGTCCTTCCGCTGTACGTCTACCAGTCGGCCTTCCGTGACGCCAACGCCGCCTACGCCACCACGATCGGCGTCGCCCTGCTCATCGTCACGCTGCTCTTCGCGGCGGTCGTGATGCGGCTCGGCCGGCGCGAGCGGCTGGAGTTCTGATGCAGTGCCTTCCCGGGGGGCACGCCCCGGACAACCGGCCGCAAGGCAGGCCAGACCAGATGCCCGGCGCTCCATCGCGAGGTGAACGACAGTGAAGACGACCGACATGCCTCCGTCCGCGGAACCGGTCGAGGACCGTCCACTCGTGACGAAGACGGACGGGCCGGCGAAGGAGAAGAGCAGCGAGGGCGGCGTCCTCAACGTCTTCTCGCACGGCATCCTCGTCATCTGGGCGATCATGGTCGTCCTGCCGCTGCTCTGGGCGGTGATGACGTCCTTCAAGGACGACAACTCGATCTTCAGCTCGCCCTGGTCGCTGCCGGACAAGCTGCACTTCGACAACTGGTCGCGCGCCTGGTCCCAGGCGCACATGAGCGACTACTTCGCCAACACCCTGATCGTGGTGGGGTTCTCGCTCGTCGGCACGCTCGTGCTCGGCTCCATGGCCGCGTACGTCCTGGCCCGCTTCGACTTCCCCGGGAACCGGTTCATCTACTTCCTCTTCGTCGGAGGAATGAGCTTCCCGATCATGCTGGCCCTGGTGCCGCTGTTCTACGTGCTGAACAACATGCAGCTCCTGAACACGCTGCCGGGCCTGATCATCGTCTACATCGCGTACTCGCTGCCGTTCACGGTCTTCTTCCTGACGTCGTTCTTCAGGACGCTGCCGACGTCGATCGCGGAGGCGGCCTTCGTCGACGGTGCCTCGCACACCAGGACGTTCTTCCAGATCATGCTGCCGATGGCCAAGCCCGGCCTGATCAGCGTGGGGATCTTCAACTTCCTGGGGCAGTGGAACCAGTACATGCTGCCGACGGTGCTCAACACCGACCAGGACAAGAAGGTGCTGTCCCAGGGTCTCGTGGAGCTCGCGACCAGCCAGGGCTACAAGGGCGACTGGTCGGGCCTGTTCGCGGGCCTGGTCATGGCGATGCTGCCGGTGCTCGTGGCCTACATCATCTTCCAGCGCCAGGTCGTGCAGGGCCTGACCGCGGGGGCGCTCAAGTAACGCCTCGGACACGTCGGGTGAGGGCCCGGTTCCGGAACATCTCGTCCGGAACCGGGCCCTCACCCATGTCCGCGCACGTGTGTGCTCTTCTGTGCTCTTCTGCGCCGGGTATCGCTCAAGCTCTTGACGGGAGGCAACCCGAAAGGCTCAGCTTAGAGTTCAATAGTTGGACATACGCCGAGGCCTCATCGAAGCGGCCTCGCACGCAGGAGGTCGTCGTGGAGACTCCGGGGTCGCAGTCGTCGCTGCATCGGGCCAATCTCGAGCGGGTCGTACGCGCCGTGCGGCTCGCCGGATCGCTCACGCAGGCGGAGATCGCGAGGACGACCGGCCTGTCCGCGGCCACGGTCTCCAACATCGTCCGTGAGCTGAAGGACGGCGGCACGGTCGAGGTCACCCCCACCTCGGCGGGCGGCCGGCGGGCCCGCAGCGTCTCGCTCAGCGGTGACGCGGGCATCGTCATCGGTGTCGACTTCGGCCACACCCACCTGCGCGTGGCGATCGGCAACCTCGCCCACCAGGTGCTCGCCGAGGAGGCCGAGCCCCTCGATGTGGACGCCTCCGCGGCGCAGGGCTTCGACCGGGCCGAGGAGCTCGTCGAGCGGCTCGTCGCGGCCACCGGCGTGGACCGTACGAAGGTGGCGGGCGTCGGGCTCGGCGTACCGGGCCCCATCGACGTGGAGAGCGGCACGCTGGGCTCCACGTCGATCCTGCCGGGCTGGACCGGCACCAAGCCCGCCGAGGAGATGAGCAGGCGCCTCGGCGTGCCCGTGCACGTCGACAACGACGCCAATCTGGGCGCCCTCGGCGAGCTGGTCTGGGGCAGCGGGCGCGGCGTCAAGGACCTCGCGTACATCAAGGTCGCCAGCGGTGTCGGCGCCGGGCTCGTGATCGACGGGAAGATCTACCGGGGGCCCGGCGGGACCGCGGGCGAGATCGGGCACATCACGCTCGACGAGTCCGGCCCTGTCTGCCGCTGCGGCAACCGCGGCTGCCTGGAGACCTTCACCGCCGCCCGCTACGTGCTGCCGCTCCTGGAGTCCAGTCACGGCACCGGACTGACCATGGAGTCCGTCGTGCGGCTCGCGCGGGACGGCGACCCGGGGTGCCGGCGGGTGATCGCCGACGTGGGGCGTCACATCGGCAGTGGTGTCGCGAATCTCTGCAACCTGCTCAACCCCAGCCGGGTCGTCCTCGGCGGCGATCTGGCGGAGGCCGGAGAGCTGGTCCTGGGGCCCATCAGGGAGTCCGTGGGGCGCTATGCGATCCCCAGCGCGGCCCGCCAACTGTCCGTCCTTCCAGGGGCGTTGGGCGGCCGCGCCGAAGTGCTCGGGGCGCTCGCCCTGGCGCTCAGCGAGATGGGCGATTCGACCCTTTTGGACGGATCTCTGTCCGTGGCGACACCTGCCTTCACTTAGAGAACGCATGACACCGTTGCCATCTCGTTAAGGATTTACTCCTTGACGCCGGGGTTGCGGCCGAGTTGACTTCCCGCTACCTCGGCCGCAACGTCGCGGCCTCGTCAGGGAGGTTTCTGAAGTGAACACGCGTATGCGTCGTGCCGCCGTTGCGTTCTGTGCCACTGGTATGGCCGTCTCTCTCGCCGCTTGCGGCAGCGCCAAGGAGTCCGGCGACAAGGGCAGCGGCGACAAGGCGAGCCCCAAGAAGGGCGACGCCATCACTGTCGGCCTGCTGCTGCCGGAGAACCAGACCGCGCGCTACGAGAAGTTCGACAAGCCGATCATTGAGAAGCAGATTTCGACGCTGACCAATGGCAAGGGCAAGGTCGAGTACCTGAACGCCAAGCAGGACGCGACCGTCCAGTCCCAGCAGATCGACACGATGATCACCAAGAAGGTCGACGTGCTGATCCTGGACGCGGTCGACTACAAGGCCGTCGCCGGCGGCGTGAAGAAGGCCAAGGACGCCGGCATCCCCGTCGTCGCGTACGACCGCCTGGCCGAGGGTCCGATCGCCGCGTACACCTCGTTCGACAACGAGGAGGTCGGCAAGACGCAGGGCGAGGCGCTCCTGAAGGCCATGGGCTCCAAGGCCACCAAGAGCAGCAAGATCGTCATGATGAACGGCGCGATCACCGACCCGAACGCCGCCTTCTTCAAGAAGGGCGCCCTCTCCGTGCTCAAGGACAAGGTGACCGTCGCCAAGTCCTACGACACCAAGGAGTGGAAGCCGGAGAACGCCAACTCCAACATGGAGGCCGCGATCTCCGCGATCGGCAAGGACAAGATCGCCGGCGTCTACTCCGCCAACGACGGCATGGCGGGCGGCATCATCACCGCCCTGAAGGCCGCGGGCCTGAGCAAGCTCCCGCCGGTCACCGGCCAGGACGCCGAGCTCGCGGGTGTGCAGCGGATCGTCACGGGCGACCAGAACATGAGCGTCTTCAAGTCGTACCCGCAGGAGGCCGAGACCGTCGCCAAGATGGCCGTCTCGATCGCCAAGACGGGCAAGCTCGACAGCTCCCTGGAGACCAGCACGGTCGACAGCGGCACCGAGAAGGGTGTCCCCTCCGTGATCGTCCCGGTGGTCTCCCTGACCCAGGACAACATCCAGGACACGGTCGTCAAGCAGGGCTACTACACCCTGGGCGAGATCTGCACGGCCAAGTACAAGGCCGCCTGCGACAAGATCGGCCTGAAGTAACCAGGCCGGAGTCGCCTCGGCAACTCCCTGGTCCTGCACGGGACATGAGCGCACCGTGAAGGTGCGCCCCGTGTGAGCACGTCCGGCGCCCCGCCGCCGACAGCCCCGCAAGCTCAACGGCGGGGCGCCGGACGGAACGACGTACGACAGCACCATCCCTGCGCGTACGCACCCCCCTCTCAGTCTCTTCTGTTCAACCTCCCGCCGGGTCAGGCCTTTGGCGGCGAAGGAGATGGTTCACGTGTCCGCTACGCCCGTGCTGGCGTTGCGCGGAGTCTCCAAGCGATTCGGTGCCGTCCAGGCGCTCACCGATGTAGAGCTTGAGGTCCACGCCGGTGAGGTGGTCGCCCTGGTCGGCGACAACGGTGCCGGAAAGTCCACCCTTGTCAAGACGATCGCCGGTGTGCACCCCATCGATGAAGGTGTCATCGAGTGGGACGGCAAGGCCGTCGCGGTCAACAAGCCGCACGACGCCCAGAATCTGGGCATCGCGACCGTCTACCAGGACCTCGCGCTGTGCGACAACATCGACGTCGTCGGCAACCTCTTCCTGGGCCGTGAGCTCAAGCGCCGCGGTGTCCTCGACGAGGTCGAGATGGAGCGCCGCTCCAGGGAGCTCCTCGAGACGCTCTCCATCCGCATCCCGAGCGTGCGCATCCCGATCGCCTCGCTCTCCGGCGGTCAGCGCCAGGTCGTGGCCATCGCCCGCTCCATGCTCGGCGAGCCCAAGCTGGTCATCCTCGACGAGCCGACGGCAGCCCTCGGTGTCGAGCAGACCGCGCAGGTCCTCGACCTCGTCGAGCGTCTTCGCGAGCGCGGCCACGCGGTCATCCTCATCAGCCACAACATGGCCGATGTGAAGGCCGTCGCCGACAAGGTCGCCGTCCTGCGGCTCGGCCGCAACAACGGCGTTTTCGAGGTCAAGACCACCTCGCAGGAAGAGATCATCTCCGCCATCACCGGCGCCACGGACAACGCCGTGACCCGTCGTGCGGCGCGCACCAACGCGGAGGCTCAGAAGTGAGCATCGAAAAGACCGACAAGCCGCAGGCCCCCGTGGACGCCCCGGCGGTCGCCGGCGACGCGAGCGTGGCCATCGACCCCCGCCTCCTCGTGCGCGAGCAGGGATTCGCGGGCTACATAGGCGAGTTCAAGCGCAAGATGCGCGCCGGTGACCTCGGCGCGACGCCGGTCGTCATCGGCCTGATCGTCATCTGCGCGATCTTCCAGAGCCTCAACTCGGCGTTCCTGGGCGCGGAGAACCTCAACAACATCTTCGTCGCCATGGTCGCGACGGGCATGATGTCGGTCGGCATCATCTTCGTGCTGCTGCTCGGCGAGATCGACCTGTCGGTGGGCTCGGTCTCGGGTGTCTCCGCGGCGATCACGGCGGTGATGAGCGTCACCCACGGCGTCAACGAGTGGCTCGCGGTCCTCACCGCCCTCGCCGCCGGTGCCGTCATCGGCGCCCTGCACGGCTTCTTCTTCGCCCGGATCGGCGCCCCCGCGTTCGCCGTGACCCTGGCCGGCCTGCTGTTCTGGAACGGCTTCATGCTCCAGATCCTCGGCTCCAACGGCACGATCAACATCGACGGCGACGGCGTGATCGGCAAGCTCACCACGTACTACTTCTCGGACGTCGCGGCCGCCTACGGGCTCGCGATCGTCGCGGTTGCCGCGTACTTCCTGACGGCGTTCCTCGGCAACCGGCGCCGCGAGGCCGCCGGCATCCCGTCCCGCCCGATGAGCGAGCTCGTGCTGCGCACGGTGCTGCTCGCGATCGCGGCCTTCGCCGTGGCGATCATGTTCAACCAGTACAAGGGCCTGCCGCTCGCCGTGCTGCTGTTCGCGATCGTCCTGGTCGCCTCCGACTTCGTGCTGCGCCGCACCTCGTACGGCCGCAAGATTTTCGCGCTCGGCGGCAGCGTCGAGGCGTCGCGCCGCGCCGGTATCAACGTCACGGCGATCCGCGTCTCGGTCTTCGCCGTCGCGGGCCTGTTCGCGGCGGTCGGCGGCCTCTTCTGGGCCTCCAAGATCGCGGCGGCCAACCAGAGCGCCGGTTCCGGCGACCTCCTGATGAACGTCATCGCGGCGGCTGTCATCGGCGGCACCAGCCTCTTCGGCGGCCGGGGCCGCACCTGGAACGCCCTGCTCGGTGTCCTCGTGATCACGTCGATCCAGTACGGCCTGGCCCTCCAGGGCATCGCCACCCCGATCCAGTACATGATCACCGGCGGCGTGCTCCTCGCCACGGTCGTCATCGACTCGGTCACCCGCAAGACCCAGAAGTCGGCCGGCCGCGCCTAGGCCCCTTCGCCCCAGCGGCCCGTACCTCCCTGATCCTGTGCCCGGCGCCAATGACGACGCCGGGCACAGCCATGTCATGAGAGCGCTACCGAACGTGCGTACCCCTCGGGTACGGCCGATCGCGTGATGTACAACGCACAGCCCTGGCGCAGCGCGCCAAGGCGGAACATTAGACTCGACAGGCCCGGCAAAAGCTCGAACAGCTCTATCGCAAGGAGGCACGGGTGCCGCTGCTGACCCGCATCACGGGACCGCGCGATCTGGACCGGCTCAGCCTGGAACAGCTGGACCAGCTGGCCGGCGAGATCCGGACCTTCCTGGTCGACGCGGTATCCAAGACCGGCGGCCACCTCGGCCCCAACCTCGGCGTCGTCGAGCTCACCATCGCGCTGCACCGCGTGTTCGACTCGCCGAAGGACCGGGTGCTCTTCGACACCGGTCACCAGTCCTACGTGCACAAGCTGCTCACGGGCCGCCAGGACTTCGGCAAGCTGCGCACCAGGGGCGGCCTGTCCGGCTACCCCTCGCGCGCCGAGTCCGACCACGACGTGATCGAGAACTCGCACGCCTCCACGGTCCTCGGCTGGGCCGACGGCCTCGCCAAGGCGAACGAGGTGCGCGGCAAGGACGACCACGTCGTCGCCGTGATCGGCGACGGAGCCCTCACCGGCGGCATGGCCTGGGAGGCCCTGAACAACATCGCGGCCGCCAAGGACCGCCCCCTCGTGATCGTCGTCAACGACAACGAGCGCTCGTACGCCCCCACCATCGGCGGCCTCGCCAACCACCTGGCCACGCTGCGCACCACGGACGGCTACGAGCGGTTCCTGGCCCGCGGCAAGGACCTCCTGGAGCGCACGCCGGTCGTCGGCAGGCCGCTCTACGAGACCCTGCACGGCGCGAAGAAGGGCCTCAAGGACTTCATCGCCCCGCAGGGCATGTTCGAGGACCTCGGCCTGAAGTACGTCGGCCCCATCGACGGCCACGACATCGAGGCCCTGGAGTCGGCCCTGGCCCGCGCCAAGCGGTTCGGCGGACCGGTCATCGTGCACTGCCTCACCGAGAAGGGCCGCGGCTACAAGCCCGCCGAGCAGGACGAGGCCGACCGCTTCCACGGCATCGGCCCGATCCACCCGGACACCGGCCTGCCCATCAAGGCCTCGGCCGCCAGCTGGACATCCGTCTTCGGCGACGAGATGGTCAAGCTCGGCCACGACCGCGAGGACATCGTCGCCATCACCGCCGCGATGCTCCAGCCCGTCGGCCTGAAGAAGTTCGCCGACGCGTTCCCGGACCGCATCTACGACGTCGGCATCGCCGAGCAGCACGCCGCCACCTCGGCCGCGGGTCTCGCCACCGGCGGGGTGCACCCGGTCTTCGCGGTCTACGCGACGTTCCTCAACCGCGCCTTCGACCAGGTCCTCATGGACGTCGCGCTGCACAAGTGCGGTGTCACCTTCGTCCTGGACCGGGCCGGCGTCACGGGCGACGACGGCGCCTCGCACAACGGCATGTGGGACATGTCCATGCTCCAGGTCGTCCCCGGCCTGCGCCTGGCCGCCCCGCGCGACGCCGAGCAGCTGCGCGCCCAGCTGCGCGAGGCCGTCGAGGTCGACGACGCGCCGACCGTCGTCCGCTACTCGAAGGGCGTCGTCGGACCCGCGGTCCCGGCCGTCGGCAAGGTCGGCGCCATGGACGTGCTGCGCAGGCCGTCCGCGGCCAAGCCGGACGTGCTCCTCGTCTCCGTCGGGGCGCTCGCCCCGATGTGCCTGGAGATCGCCGGCCTCCTCGACAAGCAGGGCATCACCACGACCGTCGTCGACCCGCGCTGGGTCAAGCCGGTCGACGAGGCGCTCGCGCCGCTCGCCGAGCAGCACCGTGTCGTCGTCACCGTCGAGGACAACTCCCGTGTGGGAGGCGTAGGTTCAGCCGTCGCGCAGGCCCTGCGCGACGCGGGCGTCGACGTACCGCTGCGTGACTTCGGCATCCCGCCGCGCTTCCTCGACCACGCCTCGCGCAAGGAGGTCATGGCCGAGATCGGCCTCACGGCCCCCGACATCGCGCGTCAGGTCACCGGTCTGGTCGCCAAGCTGGACGGCCGCTTCGAGCGCGCGACGGCCACCGACGCGGTGGAGCCCGCGCGCGACTGACCCCCACAGGCTGCTCCATGGGCCGGTCCTCCCACCCCGCAAGGGTGGTGGGACCGGCCCATTCGCGTGAATGCGCCCGCGCCGGGACATAAGGAGCGAAAGCCCCCTCGATCATGTCGAGGACGACGATGCGTGGGAGGTACGACCGTGAGCAGCACCCTCTTCAGGACGAAGAAGGTCGAACAGTCGATCTTGGACACTGAGGAGCCGGAGCACGCACTCAAGAAGTCGCTGTCCGCTCTGGACCTCACCGTGTTCGGTGTCGGTGTCATCATCGGCACCGGCATCTTCGTCCTCACGGGCAAGGTCGCCAAGGAGAACGCGGGCCCCTCGGTGGCCCTCGCCTTCGTCGTGGCCGGCGTCGTCTGCGGCCTGGCCGCGCTGTGCTACGCGGAGTTCGCTTCCACCGTCCCGGTCGCCGGATCCGCCTACACCTTCTCGTACGCGTCGCTCGGCGAACTCCCCGCCTGGATCATCGGCTGGGACCTGGTCCTCGAGTTCGCGCTCGGCACGGCGGTGGTCGCCGTCGGCTGGTCGGGCTATGTGCGCTCGCTGCTGGACAACGCCGGCTGGCATCTGCCCGAATCGCTGAGCGGGCGGGACGGGGCCACGGGGTTCGGCTTCGACATCCTCGCCGCCGCCCTGGTCCTGGTGCTCACCGTCATCCTCGTCCTCGGGATGAAGCTCTCCGCCCGCGTCACCACGGTCGTCGTCGCCATCAAGGTGGCCGTCGTCCTCATCGTGATCATCGCGGGGGCCTTCTTCGTCACGGCCGACAACTACAAGCCCTTCATCCCGAAGGCGCGGCCGCAGGAGGCGGGCAGCAGCATCCAGTCCCCGCTCGTGCAGCTGATGTTCGGCTACACGCCCACCGACTTCGGCGTCATGGGCATCTTCACCGCCGCCTCCGTCGTGTTCTTCGCCTTCATCGGCTTCGACGTCGTGGCCACCGCCGCCGAGGAGACGAAGAACCCGCAGCGGGACATGCCGCGCGGCATCCTGGGCTCCCTCCTCATCTGCACCACGCTCTACGTGGCGGTGTCGATCGTCGTCACGGGCATGCAGAAGTACAGCGAGCTGTCCATCGACGCCCCGCTCGCGGACGCCTTCAAGGCGACCGGGCACCCCTGGTACGCGGGTGTCATCAGCTTCGGCGCCGCGATCGGCCTGACGACGGTCTGCCTGATCCTCCTCCTGGGCCAGACCCGGGTGTTCTTCGCGATGAGCCGCGACGGGCTGCTGCCCCGCTTCTTCTCCGTCGTCCACCCGAGGTTCAAGACCCCGTACCGGCCGACCATCCTGCTCGGCGTGATCATCGCGATCCTGGCCGGGTTCACCAGCCTCAGCGAGCTCGCGGAACTGGTGAACATCGGCACGCTCTTCGCGTTCGTCGTCGTCGCGCTCGGCGTCGTCATCCTGCGCCGCACCCGCCCCGACCTGCCCCGCGCCTTCCGCACCCCCCTGGTGCCGTTCATCCCGATCCTGTCGGTGCTCGCGTCCCTGTGGCTGATGCTGAACCTGCCCGCGGAGACCTGGATCCGCTTCGGTATCTGGATGGCCATCGGCTTCATCGTGTACTTCGCGTACGGGCGCTCGCACAGCCGGCTGGGGCGGCAGGAGGAGGCAGGCAAGGGGGCGTGAGTCGCCCGGCGGGGCGAGTGTGGGGGTGCCCCTCTGTCGACAGCGGCACGCCTATGATAGTAAATTTCAGGATCCGTGCGCCAAGCCGGGCCGGAGTTCTGAGGGAGGGTGGCATCCCGTCATGCCGATGAGGTCTGCGAGCGCGGCGAGCGCCAGGGGAGCACAGGCGCCCGAAGGCCGGCCCGGTGAGTACCTGGAACCGGTCGGCGTCGAGACCGGGCGGTGGCTGTTCCTCGGCATGGACGGGCGACTGACGGCCTATCTGCCCGTGGCCGGCGGTGTCCAGCGCTGGACACAGGACCGGCCGGGAGCCACGCGCTGGACGGGCCCCGAGTTCTTCGCCGCCCCGCACGTGCGGTTCATGTCGCTCACCCAGGGCGCGGACGGCTACGTCCATCTCCTCGGCAGGCGCGCCAGGCGCCGCGCCGACGGCACGGTCACCGTCGACATCGTGCACGCCATCCAGTACCAGACCGGCCGCCCGCTCTCGGAGTGGCGCGGCCTCGGCAACCCGTACAAGGACCCCGAGGCGGCGCGCAAGTTCGGCCGTCCGTCCGGGGTGGCCGACGCCTCCGGCACGGTCCACGTCTTCGTCCGCAACGGCGCCGGCGGCGTGCATCTGCGGCGCGAGGGCGTGGGCGGCAAGTGGCAGCCGTGGGAGGACCTCGGCGGCGAGCAGGCCGTCCACGGACTCGCCCCCGCCGTCACCGCGTCGGGCCGCATCGAACTCCTCGCGCCAGCCCGCGGGTCGGCGCTGCACTGGTACCAGGCGGAGGCGGGCGGCCAGCTGCTGCGCGGCCAGGACATTCCCCAAGTGCCCGTCGCGGGCAGCGCCGTCGGCCTGGAGACGGCCAGGGAGCGAGTCTCGTTCTACTGGTCCGACCCGGCGGGCGGCATCGTTGCCCAGCGCCCCGGCAACTGGCCGGTCGCGCTCGGCTCCGCGACCGACGACACCCAGCTCGCCGCCGTCCGCACGTTCATCGACGGCTACGACTGCACGGTCCTCGCGCACCGAGGCGCGACCGGCGCGATCATGCTCTCCGCGTTCGTCAACGAGTCCGAGGCGAACGGCGTGTGGTGGTCCGACACCGGGCGGCGCTGCGTCGGCGGCCCCGGCCTCGCCGTCGACGCGTACGGCAGGGTGACCCTCGCGGCGGTCGACGAGAGCGGCGCGCTGTGGATCTCCCACCAGACCGAGGGCCCGGGCCTGGCCCTCGGCGACTGGTACCGGATCTGACGTCCGCCGCCACCCGGCGCGGGCCTCGCGTGAAGCGGCGCGGGCCCGCGCACGGACCCGCGCCCCGCTCACTGCGAAGTCCCGTGCGCGGGTGACTTCTTGGCGGACTCGGGGATCTCGGACCCGGTGCGGATGGCCTTCCACAGGGTTCTCGCCTGCGGTTCGGCGGGCACCACGCGGTTCGGGTCCGCGGTGTCGTACCGCACGGGCAGCATGATTGTTTCCATGCTCGCCGGGTCGACGCCGTTCATGCTGCGTCCGAAGTCGGCGAGCGACTTGAGGGAGGCCAGCTCGGAGTCGGTGGTGAGCGACGAGGTGAGACTGTTGGCGATCTTGTAGGTCTTCGTGGGGCTGCCCAGCAGATCCTGCTTCTTGATCTCGCTCAACAGGGCGATCATGAACTGCTGTTGGAGCCCGATACGGCCGAGGTCGCTGCCGTCGCCGACGCCGTGCCGCGTCCGCACGAACGCGAGGGACTGGGTGCCGTCGAGCTTGTGGGTGCCCGCGCTCAGGTCCAGGCCGCTGGACTTGTCGTGGATCGGCTTGTCGACGGTGACGGTGACGCCGCCTATCGCGTCCACGAGCCCCTTGAAGCCCGAGAAGTCGATCTCCATGAAGTGGTCCATGCGCACGCCGGACATCTGCTCGACGGTCTTGACCACGCAGGCCGGACCGGCCAGCGAGTACACGGAGTTGAACATCACGCGCTTGGCCGCCGGGATGGCGGAGCCGTCCGACTTGGTGCACTCGGGCCGGGTGACCAGGGTGTCGCGCGGGATGCTCACCGCGGTGGCCTGCGTGCGGCCCTCGGGTATGTGCATCACCAGGGCGGTGTCGGAGCGCGCGCCGGCGACCTTGCCGGTGCCCAGGTCCGCGTTGGCTCCCGCGCGCGAGTCCGAGCCGAGGACCAGGATGTTCTGGCCGGACGTGGGCAGCTTCTCGGGGCGGTTCTTGCCGAGTGCTTCGTCCAGGTCGACGCCGTGGAGATTGCCGTTGAGGCTGCTGTAGAGCCAGTAGCCGGTGCCGCCGGCGGCCAGGACGAGCACCACCAGGGTCCACAGGATGATGCGCCGGGCACGGCTGCCGCGGGAGCGCGGCGGCTTCGCCGGACGGCCCCGCCGCCCCTGCGGGCGCCGTCGACTGTGCGTGGCGGTGGCATGACTCATAGTGATCGCAATCCTCCGGGACGCGGCCGTCTGGTGGTCGCACGCGGAACGGCGGAGGGTCCGTGGGGGATCGCCGGGGCCGCAAGGCCTCGTCGTGCGGCCGGCGCGAGAGGGGGCAACGCGTCCCGGTGCGCCCGGCGGGCGTACGGGCGTGCGAAGATCGGCCGGATATCGGAGCACTATAGACAGAATTCGGCGCGCCATCACGTCCTGGTCGCCGTCAGTTCTCCGGCCTCGCGGACGCCCTGACGGTTGTGAAGGTTGTACGCGCCACGGGGTGGTCCATGTCACGCGCGCGTTTGTGAAGATCGTTTGACGTCGCTTTATCGGGCAGATGTCACAGAAGTATCGGGTGTGTCCATTATCAACCTCGATCTACTGCCCCAATGCATCCGTATTTAGCGGCTTTTGGGTTTTCGCTTGACGAGTCTTTATTGAAAAGGCAAAGATCCCTCGCGCTGGTTCCCGTTTAGAACGGCAACCGAATGTGATGTGAACTACACGTGAAGACTCTGAGGTGTCGAGCCTCAGTCGGGTCGAGGCTGAGGGTCAATGAGAAAGCTGTCCTTGAGAGCTGTTCAGAAGCTCACGTGCAAGAAGCGTGACGCCTGGTGGACGGTGCTCTTGGTCGATCCCGTGGCGACCCGGATGCTGTGCTGGTTGGCCCGCTTCCGCTGCGTCACCCCGAACCGCGTCACCTGGGCCGCGCTCTTCGTCGGCCTCGGCTCGGCGTGGCTCTTCCTGCGCGGTGACCAGACCTCGCTCATCATCGGAGCCGCTCTCTACCACGTGAGCTTCATCCTCGACTGCATCGACGGCAAACTCGCTCGCCTCAAGGGCAACGGCTCCGTCTTCGGAGGCTGGCTCGACTACGTCTTCGACCGCATCCGCGTGCTGTTCTGCGCCCTCGCCCTGATGGGCGGCCAGTACCTGCGCACGCACGAGGCCTACTACCTGCTCGCGGCGCTCGTCGTGGTCTTCCTCGACATGCTGCGCTACGTCGACGCCCTGCAGATCTACAAGATGCGCATGTCCATGCGTACGAAGATCGAGAAGGTGACAGCGGAGCGGAAGGCGGCCGAGGCGCAGGCCCGGGCGGCGCAGGAGCCCGAGGCCGAGCCCAAGGTCGTCTTCATGGAGGACCTGCTCCGGGAGAACCCCGGCGTCGAGGCCGAGGTGCTGAAGCAGCACTCCGGAACGGGTGAAGTCGTCGACCTGCACGCCCAGTTCCGGGGACGCTTCCCCTGGTACACCCGGGTGCGCCAGGCGCTCCTGCGCAGCCGTGTCAGGCCGCACCTGATCAGCGGCATCGAGTTCCAGATGTTCATCTTCATCGTGGGACCGCTGATCGGGCAGATCCTGTGGACCACGGCCGTCTCCGCCGCACTGCTCGGCCTCTTCGAGCTCGTGATCATGTACAAGTTCTGGCTGTCCACCCGGGACTTCACCCGGGTCATGGAGGAGCTGGCGCCCACGCCGTCCACGGCCGGCACCGTCGCCGACCACCTGTTCGCGGGCCGCCACCGAGGGCGCGTCCCTGCGGCGCCGCCCGAGGTCGCGATGGAGGAACGGTTCCCCACCCCTGAGCCGTACGAGGACCCAGGCTTCCAGCCCTATCCGCAACCGCAGTACCAGAGCCATAACCCGTACGCCGCTGCCGGCCGGGTCGCTCCGTATTCGCCCCACACGGTCACGCGGCCCATCCCGGTGCAGCGGACCGACGACACCTGGACGGAGGCCGAGGGGCGCTCACGATGAACTACCAGCACGTCGAACCGACCGCGTACACGGTCACCGTGGTCGTGGGCGCGTACAACGCGAGCGCCACGCTCGACCGCGCCCTGCGCTCCGCACTCGGCCAGACCCACCAGCGCGTGGAGGTCGTCGTCGTCGACGACGCCTCCACCGACGGCACCCTCGCCGTCGCCCAGCAGTACGCCCTGCGCGACCCCCGGGTGCGCGTCATCGCCCGCCCGCAGAACAGCGGCGGTGTCGGCGCGCCCCGCAACAACGGCATCGAGGCCGCGAGCGGCCAGTTCGTGATGTTCCTCGACGCCGACGACGAACTGCCCCACAAGGCCTGCGAAGTCCTCCTCGCCTCCGCCCTGACCACCGGCGCCGACATCACTGCGGGCCGCGCCCTGCGCGTGAACCTCGCCAAGGACGAGATCACCGTCTGGCAGCCCCAGCTCTACGGCACCGACCGCACCGTCGCCGGCGGGCTCCGGGCCATGCCTGAACTGTTCGACGACCCGATCGCCGCGGCGAAGCTGTACCGCCTCGACTTCCTGCTCAACAATGGCATCCGGTTTCCGGAGAGCGTGTACTTCGAGGACACGTACTTCTCCACCGTCGCCGGTTACTGCGCCCGCTCCATCACCCTCCTCGCGGCCCCCGTCTACCGCTGGATCTGGGAGCGTGAGACGGACGCTCCGTCGATCACCAACCGGCGCGGTGAACTGCGCAGCATCCGCGACCGCGTCCTCGTGCACCAGTGGGCCGACGCCTTCCTCGCGCAGAACGGCGCGCACGAGCTGATGGCCCACAAGGCCGCCAAGTTCCTCTCGCACGACCTGCGGCTCTACACGCCCGAACTGCGTACCGGCGACGACGGCTACCGCCAGGGCTTCGTGCAGTTCGTCGCTCCCTATCTGCGGTCGTTCACCCCCGAGGCGTACGACCTGTGCGGCCCCCTGGAACGCGTGCGGGCCTTCGGGCTCATGCACGGCAGGGTCGACGTGGCGCTCTCGGTCTCCGACTACACCCAGCGGCGCAGCGTGCTCAGCTCCGACCTGGTGGAGCGCGACGAGAAGGTCTACTGGTCGGGCTCGCTGCTCGGCCGGCCGCACGCCGAGCGCTTCCTCGACGTCACCGACCTCGACCTCACCGGCCAGACCCTCTCCGACGCCCGTCTGTTCAACCAGGCCACGCGCGCCGAGATCCGGGACGGCGAGCTCCACGTCACGGGCTACATCCGCAACCAGTTCGGCCGCATCGGCCCCAAGGACAAGCTCGAACTGACCGCGGTCCTGCGCCGCCGCAGCCCCAAGACCGACCACACCTTCGCGGTCAGCGGCGTCGAGGTCGACGACGAGTACATCCGCTACCACACCACGGTGGACCTGGACGAGACCGTCGGCGAGTCCGGCAGCGGCGCCACCTGGAACCTCTTCGTGCAGATCCGGCACGCCGGACAGCGCGCCACCACGACCGTCTGCGTGCGTGGCGTCGACGTGGGCCAGGAGCGCTACCGCGGCGACGGTGAGACGTACGAGATCTACGAAACCGTCAGCGGCAACCTCGCGCTGCGCCCCGAGACCAGCGAGCAGCAGGCCGGCCTCGACCCGCGGGGGACGCCCTGGCTGTGGTGGGCCGACAGCAGGGCCCCGGAGCCGGCGGCACCCCCGGAGCGGTACGCCCTCTCCCTCGTCGTGCACTGCCACAACGACGAGTACAACCTGTACGAGTTCCTCAACTCCCTCGCCGCCCAGGCCGACTTCACCCGGACCCAGGTGATCCTGGTGGACGACGGATCGGGCGACAGCACCCCCGGCCGGCTCGCCGCCTTCGCGGCCCACTACCCGAACGTCTCGGTCGTCACACAGGTGCCCATGGGCATGCGCGTCGCCTTCGACAACGGGCTGCAGTACGTGAGCGCGCCCTACGTGATGTTCGCGCGCGCCCGCGACATCCTCGGCGAGGACAGCCTCGGCCGCCTCCTGCGCACCGCCCGCTCGGCCAAGGCCGACGTCGTCATCGGAGACCAGGACAACTTCCCCGGCCCCCGGCGCGGCACCGACCAGCCGTGGAAGCGGTACTTCGCCAAGGGCGCGGACCAGGTGGCACGCCTCGACGACGCCCCCTACCTCGTCTTCTCCACGGACCTGGGGGCCAAGCTCCTCAGGACCAGGCTGCTGCGCGAGCAGCGGCTGCGCTGCGGCCAGGGACCGGGCTACGAGGACGCCTGGATGGCCGTGCCCGCCCTCTTGCACGCGCGCCGCGTCGCGATCGCTCCCGAGGCCACCTTCTACGAGCGCGACCAGGAACAGCAGGACTCGCTGTTCGACCTGCCCTGGAACGACTCGGTGAAGACCCAGGAGCTGATCCGCCTGTGCGGACACGTCCTGAGGCGCACCGCCACGCTCAACCCGCGTACCACACGCCTCGCACAGCGCTTCGTCGTTCGCACCATGCAGCCGTACCTGCGCAACATCCACCGCATCATGAGCCGCGCGGAGATCAGCGCGATCTTCCCCGCCCTCTACGACGTCTACGCGCAGATACCGGACGACCTGATCCTGCAGTACGCGGTCGTCCCCATGTCACGGCTGCAGCACCACGCCGTGCGGACCGGGAACTTCGCGCTGTTCTGCGACCCGCACGCCAAGCCCGAGTACCTGCCCCACCTGCACATCGACGACCAGGGCCTGCACCGCAGGCTCACCGTCGACAGTGTCCCGACCTCGCTGCTGCGCGTGGACCGGCAGAAGGCCGTCCTCGAGACCTTCGAGACGGACCGCGAACAGATCGTACTCCAGGGCCTGTTCGTCCTGTCCGGCACTGACATCTCGCACGAGTTCGACAACCGCATCCAGCTCGTCCTCGGCGACGGCCGCGCCGAGCGCGCCGTCCCCGTCGAGCAGGTCTACCGCCGCGACCGCTGGCGCACCCGCAAGGAGCAGGACTGGTACTCCGGCTGGCGGGCGGTCCTGCGGCCCGAGGACTTCAAGGGCATCAGTAACCGCGACCTCACCCTCACGGTCCGCGTCCACGACGCCGACCGGCACCTCGACATCCCCGTCGAAGCACGGCAGATGCTGCACCGGTTCAAGGGCGTCCACCCCGTGCGCCGCGCCACGCTCCTGCTCGGCATCGACGGCGACGAGCAGATCACGCTGCGCCGGGTCGCGGGCCTCGTGCGCCGGGCCACTCACAAATTCAGGCGCTTCGGCCGGGAGTTCAGGGCCGCCCTGCCCGGCAGGCCCGGCTGGCGCACCCGGCTCCTGTACTGGCTCACTCACCCCTGGCTGCACCGCAAGGACATCTGGATCATCGGCGAGCGCGAGGACACCGCGCAGGACAACTCGTACCACCTGTTCAAGTGGATCCGGCAGTACGAGCCCAAGCGCAAGGTGTACTACGCCATCAACGGCGACGCCGCCGACCGGGAGAAGATCGACCACCTCGGACAGGTCATCGACCGCCTCTCCTGGAAGTACCGCGTCCACCTGCTGCACGCCTCGCGCCTCATCAACGCGTACGACCTGGAGGCCTACCTCGGCTTCCCCGGTCTGTCCAAGCGGGCCTTCCTGCGCGGATACGGCGATCTGCTGCGCTACAAGCGGGTGTTCCTCCAGCACGGCGTCGTCTACAACGACGTGGCGCCGTCCATCCACGCGCAGGTCACCAACGTCGACATGGTCCTCACCACCGGACGCAGCGAGCGCGCCTACTACGCGGAGCACTGCGGCTACGGCTACGACCGGGTCGCCGCCACCGGCCTGCCCCGCTTCGACGCGCTCGAACCGGTGCCGGGACTGCGGCGGATCCTCGTCATGCCGACCTGGCGCCGCGACATCGTGGCCCCGTCCTACAACAAGGCCGCCAAGCCCGAGATCCCCTTCGCCGCGTCCGAGTACTACCGCTTCTTCTCGTCGCTGCTCCGCGACGAGCGGCTGCTGAGCGCCCTTCAGTTCTACAACGTGGAACTGGAGTTCATGCCGCACTACGAGATCCGGCCGTACCTCAAGCACTTCCGCATCGACCACCCGTCGATCACCGTGTCCACCACGGGCCGCGACGTACAGGTGGCGATGCGCGAGTGCTCCATGCTCGTCACGGACTACTCGTCGGTCTTCTTCGACGTGGCGTACATGGCCAAGCCCATCGTCTACACGAACTTCGACGACGAGGCCTTCTACAGCAAGCACTACAAGCGCGGCTACTTCGACCTGGCCAGGGACGGTTTCGGGCCCACGTGCGGCACCGTCGACCACGCCGTGAACGAGATCATCGGATCCATCGAGCGGGGCTTCGAGGTCGAACCCGAGTACCGCAAGCGGGCCGAGGACTTCTTCGTGCTGCGCGACACGTTCAACTGCGAGCGCGCCTACGACGTGATCGAGACCATGGACCCCGGCGTGGTGGGGGCCGTATGACGCGAGAGCGGACGGAGCACAACCGATGACACGCGTTTTCCTCGCCGGCGACTCGACGGTCGCCGCCCGCCCTCACAGCATGGCCCCGATGGCCGGCTGGGGGCAGGCGCTGCCGGTGTTCCTGCAGGGTGCGGAGGTCGTCAACGCGGCGCGTGCCGGGGCCAGTTCGCGCAGCTTCCTGGAACGCGGACGGCTCGCCTGGATCCTGCAGCGACTCGCCCCCGGCGACCTGCTCCTGATCTCGTTCGGCCTCATCGACCGCAAGCCGGAGCCGGGCCGCCACACCGCCCCGTTCACCGACTTCCAGTGGTACCTGCGCCAGTACGTCCACGGGGCGCGCGACCGCGGCGCTCACCCGGTGCTCGTCACCAGCCACGACCGGCGGTCCTTCGACGCCCACGGCAACATGCGGCACCCGTCCGGCCTCTACCCGGCGGCCGTGCGTGAGCTCGCCGCCGCGCTGACCGTCCCGCTCGTCGACCTTCACCGCTGGACCACCGACTGGTGGCGGCAGGCCGGACCCGACGGCACCCGGCGGGCCTTCCTCCACCTGGAACCGGGTGAGCACCCGAACTACCCCGAAGGCATCGAGGACAACACCCACCTGAGGCCGGCGGGCGCCCTGGAATGCGCCCGCCACGTCGCCGACACGATGCGCGTGACCGGCCTGCTGCCCCCGGACCACTTCCGCAACCTGGACGTCCAGTACCTCCCCGAGGACTGCCTCCAGTGGCCCGACGACCACACCTTCGAACAGGTCACGGCGGAGCGGGCGGTGGCCGCGTGAGCACGTGGTTCCCGCTGACCCAGGCCTGGGTCGCTCACCCCCGCCACTCCGAGTACGGCGGCCGGCTCGAACTCGCCGCCGACGCCGACCCGTCCGTCCCCCTCGTCCCCGGCCAGGAGGTGCAGCTCGCCGTCACCGTCCAGCCGGCCGGCGGGGCTTACCGCACCTACGGCTATCTCATGGACGACCTGCTCGGCACGGCCGCCGTCATGCCCGCGCACAAGGGCTTGGCCCATCTCGCCAAGAACGGCCGCTACGCAACGTATGCCACCGGAACCGAGCCCCGCACCGTCATCTCCACGCTGCGCATCCGCGACGACGCCTCCGAAGGCGCGGTCGTCCTGCCGCGCGTCAGCGTCGGCGTGATGCTGAACGAGGGCGACAAGCTGATCTCGTCGTCCGCGGTGTCCGAGGGCGGCTTCCGGGTCCGCCGGGCCTGGCTTCCCGGCCGCAGCGTGATGCTCCGCCCCGGCGCCCGGGTCACCATTCCCGCCGGCTTCAGCCCGGTGCAGGGGCTGCGGCTGACCGGCGCCACCTGCGCCCGGTACGGGGTGGTCACCTGCGCCCCCGACGGCAGCGTGACCTACCGGTCGGATCCCACCTTCCAGGGATACGACCACTTCGCCTGCTCCTTCGAGGTGGCCGGGGGACACGTCGTGTGGTCCGAAGTCACCCTGTTCATGGGGGACCTGGCCGGTTCACCCGGTGCGCTGCCCCTCCAGGGGTGAGCGGCGAAGGGGGCGGCATGAGACGGCGAACGGCCGTCGTCGCGCTGGCGATGACACTGGCCGCGTGCGGAGCGCCCATGGGAGACCGGGCGGACGGCGCGGGCCCGCCGACGGCCGCCGCGCGGACGGCCGAGCTGCCGAGCGGTGTCACCTACCAGCGGTCGACCCGCACCCTGGCCGACGGCGAGCCCGTACGCGTGCATGTCCTCGCGGTCGCGCCCGACTCCCGTGCCACGGTCAACGCCGTGCACGGCAGGACGCTCGCCGGAACGTCCACCGTGCGTCAACTGGCGGCCGGCGCCGGCGCCGCGGCCGCCGTCAACGGCACCTTCTTCGACGTCCACACCGGTGAGCACCACGGCGGCTACGAAGGCGATCCGCTCGGCATCTACGGCACGGACGGACGCCTCTTGAGCGAAGCCGCGAACGGGAGCACCGCCCTCGTCCTCGGCGGAGGGCGGCCGCGCGTGACCGAGCTGCGCTCCGCGACCTCGGTGCTTTCGTCGGACGGAGCCCGCAGGACCGTGGACGGCATCGATCGCAGGCCCGGACGGATCCTCGGGTGCGGCGGCGTGAGCGGCGACGTGCTCGCGGGCACGGACCGGCCGGTGACGACCCCCCGGCACGGCGAACTCTGCGTCGACGAATCGGAGTTGATCGACTTCCGCCCGCAGTGGGGTCCGTCGTCCCCCGCCGCCGAACCCGGCAGCGCAGAGGCGGTCCTGGACGCGCACGGCACGGTCACCCGACTGCGTTCCCCGGCGGGTGGCTCGATTCCGGCCGACGGGCGCACCCTCGTCGGTACGGGCGGGGCGGCCCGGTGGCTGCGGGACCACGCGCGGGTGGGGCACTCCCTGAAGGTGATGAACCGGGTCACGGATCCGCGGGGCGCCGTCGTGGGCGGCCGTGGTGTCTCGTTCGTCGGGGCGGGGCCTGCCCTCGTCCGCGGCGGACACGTGTGGATCAACGCGCGGGCCAACGGCTATCCGGCCTCGGCGCTCACCACCCGGCATCCGCGGACCGTCGCCGGGGTGACGGCGGACGGCACGCTCCTGCTCGTCGTCCTCGACGGCCGGTGGCCCGGCACAAGCGTCGGCGCGACGTTCGCGGAGACGGCGAGGATCATGGTCTCCCTGGGTGCCGTCGACGCGGTGAACCTGGACGGCGGCGGCTCCAGCACGGCCGTCGTGGACGGCCAGGTGCGCAACCGCCCGTCAGGGGGCCATGGTTCAGGCCCGGGGGAGCGAAAGGTGTCGAACGCGATCGTGATCGTCCCCGAGCGCTGAGGGGCGCTCGCGCGGGTGCCCGGGGCTACTCCCGCCCGCCCCCGTACACCGTCCGTGGCCCCACGCACTCCGCCCCCAACTTGCCCACTCGGCTGCGCAGTTCGCGATCCGCGGTCACCACGACGCACGGCTGCCCCGCCGCGGCGACCAGCTCCACGATGTGATCGTCCCCGCTCCCCGCCGCCGACTCGACCCGCACGCGCGGCACCGACCCCACGCCGCGCGCCGCGCCTTCCACGACGAGCACGATGTCGACGCCTTCGCGCTCGGCATAGGTCACCAGGCTGTCCCGAAGGCGTTCCGCCGCGCCCCGCCGGTCGCGCCACCACCCGTCGGGGACCGAACCGACGACATTGGCACCGTCGACGATCAGCAGCGTCGTCATGTGGTCCCGCCCTTCCCCCAGGCGGCCGTGAGCCGCCGCATCGCCTCCACGGCGCGCGCCGTGCGCGGGGCGTCCGTACGCAGCGCGTTGGCGAACTCGACGTGCAGGAACTGCACATGCTCGGCGGCCGCCTTCGCGCCCTGCACATTGGTGTGCCCCTCGAGCGGACAGGAGCGTACCCAGGCGCGGCACACGTCGAAGTCCCGCGCACGCAGTTCGTCGGCGAGCAGCCGGCCGTCGGCGCGGCCCACCCTGCCGCTCCCGGTGGACGCGATCACGTCGCGCCCCGGCGCCGAGTCGTCGGCGAAGCCGTGGAGCTGGAGACCGGGCAGCCGGCGCTCCGCCAGCTCGTCGCAGAACGCGTCGAAGACGGTGTCCCGGCGGTGCGCGACGTCCGCCGCGTCACCGCGCCCGGCTTTGCGGTGTGCACCAGCAATGACGAGGACTCCGCCGTGTCCGCCGCGCAGGACGCCCACGCCGAGCCGCTCCGTGTTCCGGTCGGCGACCGGGTGCGGGATCTGCACCGACCAGCGTGCGGGCGAGCCGGTCTCGACGTACACGCGACCCCAGCCGCGCGGCGCGGGTCCCACGTCGGTGCGGTCGGTGATCTCCGCGTACCGCCGCCCGGTGGCGCTGTCCGTGACGGTGGCGAGCGAGAGGTCGATGCTGGACAGGCGCTCCTCGGCCTGCTCGGGGCGGCCGTCGAGCAGGAGCTTCAGGCCGCTCGCGGCCGTGCGTCGCTCGGCGCGCGTCGGGGGGCGGTAGCCGGTGCCGGGGCCGAAGCGCGCGGTGTAGTCCGTGACCCGGGCGAGCAGGTCGACCCCGGTGCGGGCGTCCTGCCGGGTGTGGGGTCCGCGGCTGCCCGACGGCTCGTCCCGGCGCGTGAGACCGGCCACAAGGGCGGTCGTGACAACTGCTGCGATCAGCAGCGTTGTTGCAATCGTTACCATCTTCGTCCGGTTCGCCCTCATGGTTGTATAAAGATAGCCCGGTGAAGAGACGCCCCTCCCGCCGGTCGCTGTCCGGCATAGCCCTCACCGCGCTGCTCGCGGGAACCGCGGCCTGTGGCCCCTTCGGTTCGGACGACGACGGCAAGGCAGCCGCGGACGGCCCCTCGTTCACCGTCGCGGCCGCCGGCGACATCCTCATCCACCCGCAGCTCACCGAGCAGGCCCGCAAGGACGCCAAGGTGACCGGGCACGGCGAGAAGGGGCTCGACTTCGACCCGATGCTGGCCGGCGTCAAGCCCGTCATCAGCAAGGCGGATCTGGCGATCTGCCACTTCGAGCCCGTCGCGGGCAAGCCCGAGGGGCCCTTCGAGAGCTACCCCGCGTTCCTGGTGCCGCCGCAGATCGCCACCACCATCAAGCACGTCGGTTACGACACCTGCTCCAGCGCCTCGAACCACACGCTCGACCACGGCGTCGGCGGCGTGCGGAACACCCTGAACGTCCTCGACCGGGCGGGCCTGAAGCACACCGGCTCCGCGCGCAGCGCCGCCGAGGCCGCCAAGCCGCTGATCATGGACGTCAAGGGCGTCAAGGTCGCCCAGCTCTCGTACGCCTTCGGGTTCAACGGCAACGAGATCCCCGCGGACAAGCCGTGGCTGGTCAACCAGATCGACTTCAAGAACATCGCCGCGGCCGAGAAGCGGGCCAGGGCCGCGGGCGCCGACGTGGTGATCCTCAGCATCCACTGGGGCCGCGAGAACCAGCCGAACCCCAGCCGCTCCCAGCTCCAGCTGGGCCGCAAGCTGGCGCGCGAGACCGGTATCGACCTGATCATCGGCCATCACGCGCACGTGGTGCAGCCGATGGAGAAGGTCGACGGCACCTGGATCGCGTACGGACTCGGCAACCAGATCGCCCGGCACGACGTGCCCACCGGACTGACCGAGGAGGGTGTCATCGGCTGGTTCGAGTTCACGAAGCGCGGCGGCAAGTGGGACGTGCAGGCCAAGTACATTCCGACGTTCACCCAGATCCCACCGGACCCGGATGAGTCGGGCAATCTCCCGAAGGGTGCCGTGAAGGACCACCGGCTCGTGGACATCGCCGCGGCCCTGCGCGAGGACCGGGGCGCCGCGAAGCTGAGCGAGCAGCAGCGCGCCCGCTACCGCCTGGCCTTCGAGCGCACCGAGGGCACGATGCTCAACCGCGGCGCGGCCAAGGACGGACTCGCGCCGCTGGAGCCGCTGCCCGAGTGAGGGTCGCCGCGAAGCGACGCTTCTCACCTTTTTCTTAACTCGTACAACCCTTTGCCCGCGGTGTGGGTCAGATGTTTCTGGATCGCACAGCTGTGCGCTCCGGTGCGTGCAACCCCCACGGCCCGCGGAGTGACTTCCGTGCGCCCTGCACGCCCCACATGTTCCAGAGAGGAGCCCTCCGTTGGCCGCTTCGCCTCCGAAGCGGCGGCACAAGGTCCGCCGAAGAGCCGATATGTCCCTGCTGGGTGGCATTCGCCCACCCATCGCCGTGCTGTCGGTTCTGCTCCTCGCCCTGGCGGGCATCACCGCCCTCACACTCGGCCGCGTCGGACACGACCGCGTCCCCGAAGCCGTACGCACCTCCCAGCAGCACTTCGCCGAGGACGGCGCCATCGCGCTGCGCGCCTCCGTCGACGAGGGCGTCACCGACCTCACGCGGACGGCGCAGCTGTTCAGCGCCGGCGACCCGGTGCCCGCCGACGCGGTCCTCGACAAGATCGGCAACGTCTACCAGAAGTGGACGGGCACCGCCGTCGTCGAGATCCAGTCCGGCAAACTCCTCGCCGCGCGCGGCGAGAACGTGCCGCTGACGGCGATCGACCGGTCCAAGCTCGCCGACGAGAACGGCCTCGCCCCGCGCATGGTGCGTCTCCAGAACGGCGAGACCCGGCTGCTCTCCTTCGCCCTGCTGAACTGGAAGGGCCGGCCGCAGCAGCTCCTCGTCGCCTCCAACAGCCTGAAGTTCCCGGGTATCAGCCTCGGAGAGTTCCGCTCCATCGCTGTCATCGACCAGTCCGGCACCCTCCTCAGCAGCGACGGCATCCCCGAGCCCGAGCAGGTCCTCACCGACCTGCAGCGCGACGAGGTCAAGGAGTCCAACCGGCAGCTGAAGGCCTTCGCGAAGGCCGCCGCCGGCAAGGCGAAGCAGCACCCCGTCAAGTCCAAGGAGCCCGGATCCGGCGGGTTCCTGGGCGTCAGTGGCAGCCTCAGCGGCGACCGCTACATGGGCGAGCGCTCCGTCGCCGGCTACGCCACACTCGCCTCGCCGCAGCCCGGCGAGCCCACCGTCGCCACCGGCCTCGGCCTGACCGTCGTCGCGATGGTCAAGGTCGCCGAGGATCCCGCCGTCACCGCGAGCCCGGTCTTCGGTCTGGCCGCCGCGGCCTCCCTGCTGCTCATCGGCGGGCTCACCGTCGCGCTGCTCCTCGGCACCGTGCAGCGTCCCCTGATCAGGCTGTTCCTGGAGAGCCGCCGGCTCACCCGCGGCGACCTCGCCCGGCCCATCACCGTGCCCCGGCGCGGCGAGGCCGCCCGGATCGGCGCCGCGCTGGAACGCCTGCGCCGCCAGCTGCTCGGCGAGAGCCCGCGGCCCGCCGCCCCGGCCCGCCGCCGCTTCGGCGCCCGCGCGCTCCTCGCGGTCGCCGGGATCCTGCTGCTCGTCTGGGCGGGCCCTCTCCTGCTGCTGCTCAACCGGGCGGGCGACACCGTCGTCGTGCCCCAGCAGATGGTGAACGACCAGCGCGAACGCACCGACACCGTGTCCGACCGGGTACGCCGCGCCCTCAACGAGGGCCACGCCGACCTGATGTCGGTGGCCTCCCTCATCGGCGACCGCACCAAGCCCTCGCAGATGACCGAGGTGCTCGAAGCCACCATGAACGAGCACCTGCGCTACGAGTCCCTGTACGTCCTCGACGCCCGCGGCAACATCCTCGCGAGGTCGGGGCACGGCCCGCACAACGACCAGGGCGAAGCCCCTTCCGCCGAGCCCATCCGGGTCCTGGACGACCAGGGCAAGAAGCCGGTCATCGTCGGCACCGCGGAACTGCCGGGCCGCGAGGGCGCGGCCGTGGTCGGCGAGTTCCGGATCGACTTCCTCAACTCGCTGCTCAAGCGCCCCGGGCTCGGCGACGTCCGTGTCGTCGACGCCGAGCGGCGCGTCATCGGCGGCAACACGGGCTATCTGGCCTTCCACAGGCTGCCCGGCGAGCGGCTCGACGAACTGGTCGACGGGACCAACCAGAAGGTCGGCATGAGCCCGCGCCCCAGCGGCGTGCTGTTCCGCGACGGCGGCGACATCCAGATCGCCGCGGCCGCCCCCTTCGTCGGCGGCGGCGCCGCCAAGTCCCTCGGCTGGACCGTCGTCAGCTGGCAGCCCGCATCGAGCCTCGCCATCCCCGAGTACAGCCTCCAGAACCGCACGGTCCTGGCCGGACTTCTCGGCATCACCGCGGCGGCCGCCTGCCTCGGCTGGCTGCACATCGTCGTCGTACGGCCCCTGCGCGACCTGGCCCGCCAGGCCGAGTCGCTCGCGGACGGTGACCGCAAGACCGTCCTGTTCCCACGCCACCACGACGAGGTCGGCGCCGTCGCCCGCAGCCTGGAGCTGATCAGGCAGCAGGTCCAGAGCCAGCAGCGCAAGCGCGACGGCGGTGCCCGCACGCCCGCCGGAGCCGGAAGGAACTAGAACCACCGTGCTCTTCCTCTACACCGTGCTCGTGGTGTGCGGATCCGTCCTGCTGATCGCCGGAATCGTCGAACAGCGGCGGCATTTCGCCAACCTCGAACACATACCGACCCGCGTCCTGGTCAACGGCATCCGCGGCAAGTCGTCCATCACGCGTCTGTGCGCGGGCGCCCTGCGCGGCGGCGACCTGACCACGGTCGCCAAGACGACCGGTACGGCGGCCCGCTTCATCCACCCGGACGCCACCGAGGAACCGGTCTACCGCAAGTTCGGCATCGCCAACGTCGTCGAGCAGATCGGCATCGTGCGCCGCGCCGCCGCGTACAACCCGGACGCCCTCGTCATCGAGTGCATGGCCGTCATGCCGGCGCTCCAGGAGATCAACCAGTCCAAGCTGATCCGCTCCACGATCGGCGTCCTGTGCAACGTCCGTGAGGACCACCTCGCCGAGATGGGCCCCACCCTCGACGACGTGGCGCGCTCGCTGTGCCGCTCCATGCCGGAGGGAGGCATCTGCGTGACCGCCGAGCAGGAGCGCTTCCACATCCTCCAGGAGGAGGCGGACGCCAGGGACTGCAAGCTGATCTACGCCGACCCCGAGACGGTCAGCGACGAGGAGCTGCGCGGGTTCAGCTGGTTCACCTTCAAGGAGAACGTGGCGATCGCGCTGACCGTCGCCGAGCTGGTGGGCGTCGACCGGGACACCGCGCTCCAGGGCATGTACGACGCCCCGCCGGACCCCGGAGTCCTCTCCGTCGAGCGCTATCTCACGCACGACAACAAGAAGCTCCGCTTCGCGAACGTCTTCGCGGCCAACGACCCCGAGTCGACGCTGATGAACATCAACCAGCTTCTCGACCTCGGTGCCGTCCACCGCCCGCTGAACGTCGTCATCAACTGCCGCCCGGACCGCGTCGAACGCAACGGCCAGATGGGCGAGATCATCCCCGAGCTCGATCCGGACCAGGTCTTCGTCATCGGCCACCCGGCCAAGTCCGCCATCGACGCGATCCCCGCCGCCTACCGCGACCGGGCCGTGGACCTCGGCGGCGACCGGCGCGAGGCCGAGGAGTTCATGGGGAAGCTGCTCGGCAGCCTCGGCCCCGACTCCTCGCTCGTCGCCATCGGCAACATCCACGGCCAGGGCGAGCACCTACTGGAGCACCTCGCCGAACTCCCCGCGGACGAGTCCGAGGACAACACCGCCACCGCCGATGGGTACGGGACCGGGGCCGCGGCGCACGCGGCACAGGCCCCCCACGAGCCCGTCGAGACGATGCAGCTCTACGCGCCCCGCATCGACCCGTACCAGCAGTACCCGCAGGCGTACGAGACGCGGTACGCGCCCCAGCCGCACATCCCTGTGCAGCGTGACGCGGACCGGCCCCATCCCGAGTACGACGAGCCGCAGGCGCCCCGCGAGGTCTGGCCCACGGTGATCCAGGCCCAGCCCGTGCAGCCCGTGTATCCCGCTCAGCCGGCCGAACAGGAGCGCCCCCGCGGCCTGTTCGAGCCTCGCGTCCCGCCCGCACCCCCCACCGAAGACCCGCAGCAGTGGCACAGCAGCCCAGGAGAACCCCGTTGATCCCCACCGTCCTCACCCCCGAGATCGCCGCGATCGGCATCGCGATCGGGCTGCTGTTCTCCCTGGTCTGCTATCTCACGACGAACCTCTCGCCGGGCGGAATGATCACCCCGGGCTGGATCGCGCTGACGCTCGTCGAAGACCTCCAGCGCGCGGCCATGGTCGTCGGCGTCACCGTCCTCACTTATGTGGGCACGCTCCTGATGCAGCGCTACGTGATCCTCTACGGCAAGCGCCTGTTCGCCGCCGTCGTGCTGCTCGGAGTGACGCTCCAGGCCACCGTGATGATCGTGCTCTCCCTCGAGTTCCCGCTGATGTACGCGAACCAGACGCTGGGCTTCATCGTCCCCGGCCTCATCGCGTACCAGCTGGTCCGCCAGCCCAAGGGCCCCACGATCCTCGCGACCGGCTCGGTGACGCTGATGGCCTACGTCGTCCTCACCGCCGGAATCCTCCTCGGCGTCATGCCGTCCGCCTGAACCAGCCACCGGAGCCGACCTCATGAGTGCCAAGAAGAAGCACCCCGTCCTGCACACCGCGGTCATCCTCGCGCTGCTGGGCGGCAGCGCCTATCTGACGGTGGAACTGCGCAAGGACGAACAGGCCAAGGCCCCCGCGGTCCAGGCTGTCACCGACACCCCGCTCCTGGAGTCGAGCACGGGCCACAAGAGCGGCAAGCAGACCTGGGAGCGCCTGAAGAACCCCGAGCGCTCGGTCCTGCGCGGCGAGGGCGGCCAGGTCCTCGCGACCTTCACCGACGGCGCCCGCACCGCCACGCTGAAGGGCCCGAGCCGCACCTTCACCGAGCCCGCCAACACCAAGTCCCGGGTGGTCACCGAGGACTGGGTGCGCCTGATGCCCGAACCCTGGCGCACGGGCGCCGAGCGCGAGAAGTGGTTCAAGGACTGGTTCAAGGAGTTCTACGGCAGCGAGGAGGACGACGTCTTCGCGTTCGCGTTCCAGTACCTGGAGGGCGCCCCCGTCAAGAAGGACGACGAGGGCATCGCGTACGCCGGTGACGCCAACTTCGGTCCGATCAACCCGAACGGCAGCGAGGGCAACGACCTGCGCGACGAACTCTCGGACTTCTACGACTACTTGCGCATCCCGTACACGTTCCGTGACGGCGTCACGCAGGAGCCCGAGGCCCGCCGTGCCCGGTCCGTGGACTGCTCGGGCTTCCAGCGCCTGGTGTGGGGCTACCGGGCCCGCTACCCCCTGATGTCGTCGGACAAGTCCGGCGACGGCCTGCCGCGTACCGCCAACGGCATCGCGCGCTCGGACGTCGGGACCGACATCATCCCCCTCAAGGGAGTCGGCGCGGCCGACCGGCCCAAGTCCATCGACGTGCTGCAGCCCGGCGACCTCGTCTTCTTCAAGCTCGACGCCCGCACGAACCAGCGCCTCGACCACGTCGGTATGTACATGGGCCACGACACCGACGGCCACATGATCTTCGTGTCGAGCCGCGAAGAGGTCAACGGCCCCACCATCGGCGACAAGGGAGGCACGTCCCGCCTCGACGGCAATGGCTACTACGCGAGCACCCTGCGCAGCGCGAAGCGGCTCTGACCGGCCGCTCGATACGCCGGTGCCCGGTACACCAGTTGGTGTGCCGGGCACCGTTCGTGCGGGGGAGTTACGCTGGAACGCTCGCCACACCCGCGTCCAGGAACCGCTTGCCGGTCACCCGCTCGCTGACGCCCTCACGGTCCAGGTACGGCGTGATGCCGCCCAGGTGGAAGGGCCAGCCGGCGCCGGTGATCAGGCACAGGTCGATGTCCTGGGCCTCGGCGACGACGTCCTCGTCGAGCATGAGGCCGATCTCCTGCGCCACCGCGTCGAGCACGCGGTCACGGACCTGCTCCTCCGTCAGGACGACATCGCCCTGCTTGAGGAGCGCGGCGACCTCGGGGTCGAGCTCCGGCTTCCCGGAGTCGTACACGTAGAAGCCACGCTTGCCGGCCTTGACGACCGCCGCGAGGTTCGGGGACACCGTGAAGCGCTCCGGGAAGGCGCGGTTCAGGGTCTCCGAGACGTGCAGACCGATCGCGGGACCGACCAGCTCCAGGAGGACGAGAGGAGACATCGGCAGGCCGAGCGGCTCCACCGCCTTCTCGGCGACCTCGACCGGGGTGCCCTCGTCGATGACGTTCTGGATCTCGCCCATGAAGCGGGTGAGGATGCGGTTCACGACGAACGCCGGGGCGTCCTTCACCAGAACCGCGGTCTTCTTCAGCTTCTTGGCGACACCGAAGGCCGTGGCCAGCGAGGCGTCGTCGGTCTGCTCGCCGCGGACGATCTCCAGGAGCGGGAGGATCGCGACCGGGTTGAAGAAGTGGAAGCCGACGACCCGCTCGGGGTGCTTCAGCTTGGACGCCATCTCGGTGACCGAGAGGGACGAGGTGTTGGTGGCGAGGATCGCGTGCGCCGGGGCGACCGCCTCGACCTCCGCGAACACCTGCTGCTTGACACCGATCTCCTCGAAGACGGCCTCGATGATGAAGTCCGCGTCGGAGAAGCCCTCGGCCTTGTCCAGGACGCCGCTCACCAGCGCCTTGAGGCGGTTGGCCTTGTCCTGGTTGACACGGCCCTTGCCGAGCAGCTTCTCGATCTCGGCGTGGACGTAGCCCACACCCTTGTCGACGCGCTCCTGGTCGATGTCGGTCAGGACGACCGGCACCTCGAGGCGGCGCAGGAAGAGCAGCGCGAGCTGCGAGGCCATCAGGCCCGCACCCACGACGCCGACCTTGGTGACCGGACGCGCGAGCGACTTGTCCGGCGCACCCGCCGGGCGCTTGCCGCGCTTCTGGACGAGGTTGAACGAGTAGATACCCGCGCGCAGTTCGCCACCCATGATCAGGTCGGCGAGCGCCTTGTCCTCGGCGTCGAACCCGGCCTGCAGGTCCCCGCCCTTCGCGGCGGCGATGATGTCGAGGGCGCGGTACGCGGCCGGGGCGGCGCCGTGCACCTTGCTGTCGGCGATGAACTTGCCGCGCGCGACGGCCTCGTCCCACGCGTCGCCGCGGTCGACCTCGGCGCGCTCGACGGCCACGTCGCCCTTGAGGACGTTCGCCGTCCAGATCAGCGACTGCTCCAGGAAGTCGGCGCCCTCGAAGATCGCGTCGGCGATGCCGAGTTCGAAGACCTGCTTGCCCTTGAGCTGGCGGTTCTGGTTGAGCGAGTTCTCGATGATGACCGAGACGGCCTTGTCGGCGCCGATCAGGTTCGGGAGCAGCGCACAGCCGCCCCAGCCCGGGACCAGACCGAGGAAGACCTCGGGGAGCGAGAACGCGGGCAGCGCCTTGGAGACGGTGCGGTAGGTGCAGTGCAGACCGACCTCGACACCGCCGCCCATGGCCGCGCCGTTGTAGTACGCGAACGTCGGCACGGCGAGGCCCGAGAGGCGCTTGAAGACCTCGTGGCCGCCCTTGCCGATGGCCAGCGCGTCGTCGTGCTTCTTGAGGAGCTCGACGCCCTTGAGGTCGGCGCCGACGGCGAAGATGAACGGCTTGCCGGTGATGCCGGCGCCGACGATCGTGCCCTCGGCCGCCTCCTTCTCGACCTGGTCGATCGCGGCGTTCAGGTTCGCGAGCGAGGCCGGGCCGAAGGTGGTCGGCTTGGTGTGGTCGAAGCCGTTGTCGAGCGTGATCAGCGCGAACCGGCCCGCGCCGAACGGCAGGTCGAGGTGGCGTACGTTCGCCGACGTGACGACCTCGTCCGGGAACAGCTCGGCGGCGCCCTTCAGGAGCTCAGCGGTGGTAGTGCTCACTTGTCGCCTCCGGCGTCCTTGTGGTGCGGGTTCTCCCAGATGACCGTGGCGCCCATGCCGAAGCCGACGCACATCGTCGTCAGGCCGTAGCGGACCTCGGGCTGCTCCTCGAACTGGCGGGCGAGCTGCGTCATCAGGCGCACGCCGGAGGAGGCCAGCGGGTGACCGAACGCGATGGCGCCGCCGTACTGGTTCACGCGCGCGTCGTCGTCGGCGATGCCGTAGTGGTCCAGGAAGGCGAGGACCTGGACGGCGAAGGCCTCGTTGATCTCGAAGAGGTTGATGTCCTCGATCGACAGACCGGCCTTGGCGAGCGCCTTCTCCGTCGCCGGGATCGGGCCGTAGCCCATGACCTCCGGCTCGACGCCCACGAAGGCGTAGGAGACGAGGCGCATCTTCACCGGGAGGTTGTTCTCGCGGGCGAAGTCCTCGGACGCGATGATCGACGCGGTCGCACCGTCGTTCAGACCGGCGGCGTTGCCCGCGGTGACGCGGCCGTGCACGCGGAACGGCGTCTTGAGGCCGGACAGGTTCTCCAGCGTGGTGCCCGGGCGCATCGGCTCGTCGGCGGTGACCAGGCCCCAGCCGGTCTCGCCGACGTCCGGGTTGGTGTTGCGCACGGAGATCGGGACCAGGTCCTGCTGGATCTTCCCGTTCGCGTACGCCTTCGCCGCCTTCTCCTGCGAGCGCACGGCGTACTCGTCGGCGCGCTGCTTGGTGATCTGCGGGTAGCGGTCGTGCAGGTTCTCGGCGGTCATGCCCATGAACAGGGCGGACTCGTCGACGAGCTTCTCAGACACGAAGCGCGGGTTCGGGTCGACGCCCTCGCCCATCGGGTGGCGGCCCATGTGCTCGACACCGCCGGCGATGACGGCGTCGTACGCGCCGAAGGCGATGGAGCCCGCGGTGGCGGTGACGGCGGTCAGCGCGCCGGCGCACATGCGGTCGATGGAGTAGCCGGGCACGGACTGCGGGAGGCCCGCGAGGATGCCGGCCGTGCGGCCGAGGGTCAGGCCCTGGTCGCCGATCTGCGTGGTCGCGGCGATGGCGACCTCGTCGATCTTCGCCGGGTCGAGGGCCGGGTTGCGGCGCAGCAGCTCCCTGATGGCCTTCACGACGAGATCGTCGGCGCGGGTCTCGTGGTAGATGCCCTTCGGGCCCGCCTTGCCGAACGGGGTGCGGACGCCGTCGACGAAGACGACGTCCCTGACGGTACGAGGCACGATGGCTCTCCTCCAGATGCGGGATGGCACTGCCGCGCGGCACGCACCCGGGATACGGGAAGCGCGCTGCGAATACCGTCATGCTACTTGCGGGTAACCAAGTCGTGTAGTCCCCCCGGCCGGAGCGGCGAAGGTCACACCACGCGATCGAGGATCGAGCGCACCACGGGCCCCGCCGAAGCCATCACGTCACGCACGAACCGCACCCGTCCCACCCCGAATCCGCGCAGCGCCGAGCCGTGGTCGCCGGCGACGACGAGCGCCGCGGAGAGGAGCAGCGCCCGCCACCCCAGGAGCACCAGGCGCCCCACCGGGCGTGGCATCCGCGCGAAGGCCTCGCGCAGCCGCTCGCAGTGGAACGGCACATGCCGCTCCTCGTCGGCGAGGATCGCCCCGGCCACCCGTGTCGTGAGCGCGTCGTCGGTGCCGTCGCGCAGCGCGCGGTAGTAACGCAGCGCCACGACCTCGGCGACCATCAGGACCAGGAGTTCGAGCCGCAGCCCGAGAAGCCGGCGCAGCCGGACGAAGACGGTGTCGCTCCAGTGGGAGGTGAGCGGCGGCACCCCGCCGGCGCCGAGCAGCAGCCCGAGCAGCCGGGCGTGGTTCTGCTCCTCGGCCACGAAGAGCCGCACGGCACGGGCGTAGGCGGCGTCGCCCGCCCGGTCGGCCTTGGCGATCAGGTTCGCCCCGTCACCGCTCTCGCCGACGTGGAAGCGCCGCACGCTCCGCCAGATCGCGGGATGCACCCGCGCGCCCCGCTCCCAGGCGGGTTCCGGCGCCGTGGCCCGGCGCTCCCGCTCGACCTCGAAGTCCCGCACCCATGCCTCGTACCCCCTGGTGATCACGGGAGTGACCGTAGGCAGGCCCTCCCCGCCTCGGCGAGCGAGGAGGGGCCACCGGTACGAAACCGCGACGAACGCGGGGCGCCGCGCGGCGCCCCGCGTGTCAGGCGCTCTGCTTCAGCGCCGCGGCGAGCAGCGGCGTGACCTGCTCGATCTGCCAGGGTCGCGCCCCGTACCCGCGCAGCGCCTCGGCCACCGCCGCCTCGGAGCGGTCGCCCGGGGGCTCCCAGCACACCCGGCGGACCGTGTCCGGCGTGATCAGGTTCTCCTGCGGCATGTTCAGCGTCTCGGCCAGCGACGACACCGCGGCCCGCGAGGCGGAGAGGCGCGCCGCGGCGACCGGGTCCTTGTCGGCCCAGGCCCGCGGGGGAGGAGGCCCGGCGAGCGGGGCCCCGGGCTGCGGCAGCTCCGCGTCGGGCAGCTCCTTCGCCCGGTCCACGGCCGCCTGCCACTGCTCCAGCTGACGCCGGCCCGTACGGTGCCCGAAACCGGGCAGCGCGGACAGCGCGTGCACATTCGCGGGAAGCGAGAGCGCCGCCTCGACGATCGCGCCGTCCCCGAGCACCTTGCCCGGCGACACGTCACGCCGCTGCGCGATCCGGTCCCGCGCGGTCCACAGCTCCCGTACGACGGCCATCTGACGGCGGCGCCGCACCTTGTGCATTCCGGACGTGCGCCGCCACGGGTCCTTGCGGGGCGGCGCGGGCGGTGCCGAGGCGATGGCGTCGAACTCCTGGTGCGCCCAGTCCAGCTTGTCCTGCCGGTCGAGCTCCTTCTCCAGCGCGTCCCGCAGGTCCACGAGGAGCTCCACGTCCAGCGCGGCGTAGCGCAGCCACGGGTCGGGCAGGGGCCGCGTCGACCAGTCGACGGCGGAGTGGCCCTTCTCCAGGACGTAGCCGAGGACGTTCTCCACCATCGCGCCGAGCCCCACGCGCGGGAAACCGGCCAGGCGCCCGGCGAGCTCGGTGTCGAAGAGGCGGCTGGGGACCATACCTATTTCGCGCAGACACGGCAGGTCCTGCGTCGCGGCGTGCAGTACCCACTCGGCGTCGGCGATCGCGTCGCCGAGGGCGGACAGGTCGGGGCACGCGACGGGGTCGATGAGCGCGGAGCCCGCGCCCTCGCGGCGCAGCTGCACCAGGTAGGCGCGCTGCCCGTAGCGGTAGCCGGAGGCGCGCTCGGCGTCTACGGCCACGGGCCCGGTGCCCGCGGCGAAGGCCGCGACCACCTCGGCCAGGGAGGCCTCGTCGGCGATCACCGGCGGGATGCCCTCGCGCGGCTCGAGCAGGGGGATCGGCACCTCCGCAACAGAGCCGCCGTCGTCCGGGGGTGCGCCCCCGGTGGTTCGCAGTGAAGTGTCTGCTGCGGTCTCTTGGGCGTCGGTCACCTGTCAAGGGTATCTGCCCGTACGTATGCCTGACCTGCGTGTTCTGGCCATTGGTCAACTGACCTGCGAAAACGCGTCTCGACAGGTCGCGGTGCGTCTGGGCGGTTCTCGCACCAGAGTGCCCGGAATATGCCCTTAGTGCCAACAATCCATACTTGATCTACAGCCACGGGAAGGCCCTCTTGTCGGGGCTTGCACCGTGAGGCACACCACAAAGGGTCCGTCAGCAAGCTGACGGACCCTCATGAACGATCGAAGACGCGTGCGGCGAGTTCTTAAGGCCGGGAGGCCATTTGAACGTCAGAGCAGCCGCGCAGGCTCGCCTCGTGGCCGGCGAAGGCCTTGAGAGCCGAAGCGGCGAACTGGGCGGAGTGGTGAGCGACCGGGGATGTGTCGGTATCCCTGTCGTACAGGTGGTACAGCACGAACACTGCGGGCTGTGCGGATTCGGGGCACCTGGCGGTGGCCCAGGCATATTCCTTGTCGCCGTAAGTGGGGCCGCGGCCCTTCTTGAGGTTGTCGCCCTCACTCGCGAGGAAGTCCTTGGCGGCGCCGCCGTAGTAGGCGTACAGGCCGTATCCGGGCTTTTTCTCCGGGGTCGCCAGGTAGCAGTTCACTTGCGGCGTCTGCCCATCCGCGGGGTACTCCATGATCTCGGGTACACCGTTCCCTGTGGCCGTCGGGGCAAGCTGGCGCAATGAGGCGCAGGAACCTTGCGCCTGCTTCAAGGGCTTCGCCGTATCAGGCGTGCCGAGCCGGGAGAGGGACACGCTGGTGAGCCGCTTGCCGGCCTTCACCTGGCACCCGTGCTTCTCAGCTGCCTTCCGGGCCGTCTCGGTGGTCACCCGGCCAAGCCCGGCCAATGTGGCGCTGTTCGGCTCCCCGCGCAGGTCACCGTATGCGACAAGAGCCTTGTCCTTCTGGTTCCGGCAGTCGAGCGCGACCATGACCTGCCAGCCGCCCTGGTACCTGGCGATGCCGGACCAGCCGTAGCCGAGGGGCGCCGCCTGCCCCCTCGCGCCGTTGTAGTCCTCGTTGTACCAGGAGAGGTCGGCGGAGGGGGGCGCCGCGCTGCTCCAGCGCAGCTTCACGTCCAGGGAACTGCGCTGTGGTCCGGTCTCTGCGTTGCGGACACTGCAGGAAGCCAGGTATTCACTGTCACCCTCGGAGCCGGCGCTCAGGTGCGACGAGTGCAGAGCTGCACGAAGTCCGCCCTGAGCCAGGGTGCCGTCACAGGCGTGGTCGAGCGATCGGTCGTCCTTCCACTGGTCGAACGTGCCGGTGCTGTACAGCGCACAGGCCACGATCCCGAGAGCCAGAACGAGTGCCGGCGCGTACCACCTTGCACTTATACGTCGGAGCCTGGACTTGATTTGCATCGTGCTCATTCTGTCGGGTGCCTGTTTCTCCGGGCGTCAACGGTCGGCTCGAAGGGTGTCGAGCGTACGGTTGCGGCCCAAGTCGTACTGGTCCTGCCCCGCGTGGACGAAGGACTTCGTCCAGTCGCTGTCGATGCCGTGCCCGCGACTGTCGGCCCATGCCCTGACCATGTGATCCACGTCGTGCAGCCCGGCGTCGTAGGTCTTGGCGTTCTTCTCGGTGGCCTCGACGTTCGCCTCGGCGGTGTGTTCCTTGTTGGACTCGTAGGCCCACACGTCGATGGCCTTCGAGGTGAGGTCTCCCACCGGGGAGAGATCAGCTACCGGATTGAACATCAGTGCCGTGCTGAAACCCGTGCCGATCCCGTGGTTGAAGTCGGCGGCCCACTGCGTCTTGTCGAACCGTTCGTCGAAGATGACGTCCGACCGGATGCCGTCATAGGCGCCCATGGCGCGTGAGGACTCGACGACGCGGTTCTGGATCGTCTTGTCGCCGGCGTCCTGGGGGATATCCGCCAGGACATGGTGCGAATACTGCTGCTCAGCCCCGTAGAGGTGGCCGAAGGCTCCCCCGTCGTCGGCGATGCCCCTCATCACGGCGGCGAGGCGCTGGTGCCCCACAGCCATGTGCGCCCCGTCCTTGTCACTCCAGACCTCGCCCGTGCTGTCCCAGTCGATGTCGTACTTCGAGTCCGAGGCGGCGTAGATCTCGTGCGTGTCGGGTGTGTACGACGTCAGGACGTGCGCCAGCGGTGTGGACAGGTTCTTCGGCAGATGGTCCGCCGCCTTGTCCGAGTACAGGGTGTTGATGGTGTCCTGCAGGATGCGGGCCTGCGGCTCGCTGTGCTGTCCGACCGCGTGGTAGGCGCCCGGCGCTTCCCCGGTCGTGGCGGCTTCCAGGGCGGCGCCGAAGCCCTTGCGCACGTCGCCGTCCTCCTCCATGACCGGAAGGCCCGTCGTGGTGCCGCCGGGCGGAGTCGCGTAGTGGTCGACGACCGTGTCCCAATCGCGCCCGTGCAGCAGGTACTTGAGGTTGTCGTTGTGCGCCGGGTCCAGGTATTCGGTACTGGTCTTCGGGTCCTCGGACATGATGCCGAGGACGCCGTCGAGCGGGTCGTTGGCGAACCAACCCCGGTCCTTGCCGTTGAAATCGTCCCGCAGGGCCCAGATGGATTCCATGTTCCCCTTGGCGAAGTGCGACTCCTCGGCCTTGCGGACGTCGTCGGCGGTGTCCTCGAGGAACTGCCCGGAATAGCCGTGTCCCTGCTGCATCAGCGTGACCAGGCTCTGGTAGCCGCGGACCCTCTCGTTCGGGATCGGGCTGAGGCCGTCCACCTTGAACTCCTCGACCCCCGCCTTCTGCATGTCCGCACGAAAGTGCTTGTAGAAGTCGGAGTTCGGGTCGCGGGTCGCGGTGGCCAGCGTGGTCGCGAGGCCGTTCTCGAGGTCCTTGTACCGGCCGGCGTTCTTCTTGTCGTCGTAGTGGCCGAGGCTTTCGAGGTCGTTGGACAGCTTCAGCGTTCCCCGCGCTCCGAGGTCGTCCAGGAGGGTCTGACTGAACGCCTTGTCTTGGGAGTTGTCATGGAAGAGCCGCTGCAGTTCCTGGTAGTCGCGCGCGGACGCCTTGCCGGAATTGATACGCGTCGCGATGTCCTCGGCCTCGACGGCCTCGTACTTCTCTATGTCGCCCTGCGCCTTGCCGTTGAAGCCGTTCAGCGTGCCGTCGGAGGTGTCGGAGTCGATGACGACGGCCGTGAAGGCGACCTCGACGCCCTTGTCCGCGTCGTCCACGTTCTGCACGCACTGATCGATGCGCTGCTGCCAGGAGTTGACGGCCGTGCGGACGCTCGCCTGGTAGTCGGGATCGTGGGCCAGCGCCTGGTGCTCGCTCTGGGTGAGCTTGCTGTAGTCGTACGTGACGACGCCCTGGTCGGACACCTTCATGTCCTTCGCCATGGCTTCGTCCCGGGCGGTCTCCAGCTTCTTCTGAAGGTCCACGAACTGCGTGTGCGCGTCACGGAGGAGTGAGGCGATCGCCTTGGCCTCGACCTGGGCGTTCTGGAATTCCTTGAGCGTGATGTCGAAGCGCTGGTTGGCGGCGTCCGCACTCAGCCCTGTCCACGTCTGGCCCATTGATATGCCGTGCACATCCCGCTGGTACGCGGTCTCCTGCTTGTGGAACTTCTCCGCCATGCCGTCCCAGCGTTCGGCAGCGGTGGTGAGCGTGGACAGGTCTGTCGTCATTATCTCGTGGTAAGTCGGCATGGATCCCCGTTGAGTGCGAAGGCGTACGAGCGGGCTGTCTGTCAGGGATGCGGTGGCGGTGAGTATGTGTCGAGCACCGACACTTTGCGCACCCCGGCGAGCACTCCGAAGTCCGTCCCGGTCAGAAACGTGTTGCTGCTTTGCAGTGCCCCCTTCTCCGAGGACAGACGGTTCATGAGGTTCTTGGCCTGTTCGCCCCACGTCTTGTGCGCTTTGCTCACGGCGCCCGAAGTGAGCCACCCGTGCCCGTCCTTGGGCCCGAACGCCTTCACTGAACCGCCCGTCTCCTCATCCGCCCAGGCGCCCGCCTGCTTGGTTTCGGGCTCGATATGTTCCTGAATGGCCTTCGCTGCGGCCTTCTTCTCGGCCGGTGATGACGCCAGGTCTTTCTGGCCGCCAGAAAGACCAGGAGGATTGGCCGAGCCACTAGGGTCGGTTGGTATTTGGTTGAGTCGCATCTGTATCGACTCGTGTCCTGCGGGTTCCATTGCTCGCTGCTCTCCCCCGTGCGCGTTGGACCCTAAGTGCTGGTTCGCGTACGTAATTGGCTACATGGGTTGCGTCAGGCGTATGAGGGTGCTGGGTTCCGGCTGCGGCCACGCAAGACGACAACTGTCGCGCCGGGCAGTACGACGACGTCGATTCCCGGGCCCGCCACCGCTCCGGCAGCAGCCGTAGCCCCGCCCCACTCGTCTGTGACGAACCGATCGGCGCTGTCCACCGCCACGGTGACCTCCCCGTACAGCACACCCCGTGGGAATCAGCCTAGTTACAGGTGGCGACGGGCGAAACCCCAACTGCCCCAGGTGCAACAGGAAAGGGACGGTGTTCCCCGCACAGTGCGGATCGCCGTTTCCCAGGGATCGAAAGGTCCTCAGAGGCAAGCTACTTCGGTGAAGTGGCTGATCAGGGAGTGAAGTTCATGTCCCGGCAGGATGTTGTGGGCGCGGAGACCCTGCTGCGAGGCGGAGATCTCCTTCTCTGACTGCGCGGCCGTGGACGAGGGCAGCGGCAGGTCGCGTCGAGACGTCCGACCGAGACGTATCGGTGTCAGGCGCAGAGTCGACCTCGGCCAAGGTCACCGACGGCTGATCCGCTGCCGGAGTGGGGGTGGTGAGTTCCTGTGCGAGGCGACCCGGTGCCGGGTCCTCGGGGGTAAAGCCGGCGCCTCCGCAGGCTTCGGCGGCGGAAGTCTGCGACTGGTTCACGGCACCGTCCGGCTACGGCGGCCAGGGTGTCCTGCGAACGTGGTTCTGGAAGCAGCCGGGGTTGATGATCGGGTGCCTCCCGGGACGACGCTCCACGGCCTCCGTCACGTCTACGCGAGTCTGGTATTCAAGTACCGTGAGTCGTGAAGACCGTCCAGAAGCGTCTGGGGCACTCGCAGCCGAGCGTCACGCTCGACACCTGCACCCGCCTCTGGCCGGACGGCGTGGACACCGCCTGGGCGGGCGTCGAGGTTGCCCTCGGTGATGTGCCCTGAGCGGCGGGTTGGATGACATCTCCACAGTTCAGGCCCACGCTGTGGCAGATCAATGTCTCGGTGTATGTACAGCGCCCGTCGACGGAACGTTCCGTCGACGGGCGCTGAAGGTACATAAACCAGTCAGGGTCAGTGGATGATGCCGGTGCGCAGGGCAACGGCGACCATTCCGGCGCGGTCTCCCGTGCCGAGCTTGCGCGCGATGCGGGCGAGGTGGCTCTTGACGGTCAGCGCGGACAGGCCCATCGAGACTCCGATGGCCTTGTTCGACTGGCCCTCGGCGACGAGCCGGAGCACCTCGACCTCACGGCCTGACAGTTCGCGGTAGCCGCCCGGGTGGCTCGGAGCACCCGGGGGGCGGCGGTGCATACGGGCCGCGGCGGACCCGATGGGGGCGGCGCCGGGGCGGGAGGGCAGCCCGACGTTGGTACGGGTGCCGGTGACGACGTAGCCCTTGACACCGCCCGCGAGGGCATTGCGTACGGCGCCGATGTCGTCGGCTGCGGAGAGGGCGAGCCCGTTGGGCCAGCCCGCGGCACGGGTTTCGGACAGAAGGGTCAGGCCGGAGCCGTCGGGAAGGTGGACGTCGGCGACGCAGATGTCGCGGGGGTTGCCGATGCGGGGACGAGCCTCCGCGACGGACGAGGCCTCGATGACGTCACGTACACCGAGCGCCCACAGGTGGCGGGTGACGGTGGAACGGACGCGGGGGTCGGCCACGACCACCATGGCGGTCGGCTTGTTCGGGCGGTAGGCGACCAGGCTTGCGGGCTGCTCGAGGAGAACGGACACCAGGCCTCCTGGGGTGCGGGACGGGACCGGCTCGGGGAAGAAGCCGGGGCGAACCGTGCTTTCAAGGTCACAGACCTCTTCGGCACTAAACCCGCCCGCCTTTAGAGAAAGATCACGATTTAGTGAGTAACAATTCGTGCAATTCGGACACGCGATCGATCATCCGAAGATCGAACCGAATCACAACGGGACCGGAACTCTTCGAGGTCCGGTCCCGATCGGTGCTGCCACTGTCCCTCGTCACCGGCGGCGGAAGGCCGAAAATCGCCTGCCGATGGCTGTTCCTCGTCGCCCGTCAGGACTTCGGCGCCGCCGCCAAGAGCTCTCGCGTCGCCGGTCAGGACTTCCGCACCGCCGTCAGGACTTCTGCGGGCCCCGGCGCTGAGGCAGCGTCACCACGGACGCATCCCCGGGTCCGGCCGGCGGCAGGCCCGCGATCTGGCTGAGCAGATCGCACCAGGCCGCCAGGTGAGAGGACGTGTCCGGCACCCCGCCGAGCCCCTCACGCGGCGTCCACGAGGCGCGGATCTCGATCTGCGACGCCGGCGCACGCTCACTGAGCCCGCCGAAGTAGTGCGAACTCGCCCGCGTCACCGTGCCGCTCGCCTCCCCGTACGACAGACCCCGCCCCTGGAGCGCGCCCGTCAGCCACGACCAGCAGACCTCGGGGAGCAGCGGGTCCGCCGCCATCTCCGGCTCCAGCTCCGCCCGCACCAGCGTCACCAGGCGGAACGTCCCGCGCCACGCGTCGTGCCCCGCCGGGTCGTGCAGCAGGACGAGGCGGCCGTCCGCGAGGTCGTCGTCGCCGTCCACCACCGCGGCCTCCAGTGCGTACGCGTAGGGCGCGAGGCGCTGCGGCGGCTTGGTCGGGTCCACCTCGATCTCCGGGCGCAGCCGCGTCCCCCGCAAGGCCTCGACCGCCGCGCGGAACGGCGGTGGAGCCGAGTCCACCGGGTCCTTCGTGTTGCGCCCCTCCCGCTCCGATTCACTCATTCCCTCAGCGCCGTCCGACAGTCGTCCCTCAGCCGCAGCCATGCGGGGAAGATTAAGGGGAACGCGGCCTTCGCGCAGGGAGAGACACCCGGCACCCCCACCTCGATGTCCCCGCGCCCGGCGGGGTTCGCGCCCGTGCGAGACTTTCCGACGTGAGTGCCAACCTCCGCCCCACGGGCCAGCAGCCGACAGCTACGTACGAATCCGCCTTCCTCAAGGCGTGCCGGCGTGAGCCGGTGCCGCACACCCCGGTGTGGTTCATGCGGCAGGCCGGTCGCTCGCTGCCCGAGTACCTCAAGGCGCGCGAGGGCATTCCGATGCTCGAGTCCTGCATGATGCCCGAGCTCGTCGCCGAGATCACGATGCAGCCCGTGCGCCGCCACCACGTCGACGCGGCCATCTACTTCAGCGACATCGTCGTACCGCTCAAGGCCATCGGTATCGACCTCGACATCAAGCCGGGCGTCGGTCCGGTCGTCGAGCAGCCGATCCGCTCGCGCGCCGACCTCGCGCGGCTGCGCGACCTCACGCCCGAGGACGTCTGGTACGTCACCGAGGCGATCGGCCTCCTGACGGCCGAGCTCGGCTCCACCCCGCTCATCGGCTTCGCCGGCGCGCCCTTCACCCTCGCGAGCTACCTCGTGGAGGGCGGTCCGTCCAAGAACCACGAGCACACCAAGGCGCTCATGTACGGCGACCCGCAGCTGTGGGCCGACCTGCTCGACCGCCTCGCCGAGATCACCTCCGTGTTCCTCAAGGTGCAGATCGAGGCCGGCGCCTCCGCCGTCCAGCTCTTCGACTCGTGGGTCGGCGCGCTCGCCCCCGCCGACTACCGGCGCTCCGTGATGCCCGCGTCGTCCAAGGTGTTCAAGGCCGTCGAGGAGTACGGCGTGCCGCGCATCCACTTCGGCGTCGGCACCGGTGAGCTCCTCGGCCTGATGGGCGAGGCCGGCGCCGACGTGGTCGGCGTCGACTGGCGCGTCCCGCTCGACGAGGCCGCGCGCCGCGTCGGCCCCGGCAAGGCGCTCCAGGGCAACATCGACCCGGCGGTCCTCTTCTCCACGCCGGAGGCGGTGGAGGCCAAGGCCCGCGAGGTGCTCGACGCGGCGGCCGACCTGGAGGGCCACGTCTTCAACCTCGGTCACGGCGTGCCGCCCACCACGGACCCGGACTCCCTGACGCGTCTCGTCGAGTACGTCCACACGCAGACCGCCCGCTAGGGGTGGTGGGGGCGGGCTCGTGCCCGCCCCCGTCCCGCTGAACGAACAGCGCCCGCCTGAACGCAAGCCGCCCGCCGCGCGTACGTCATGCCGAGCAGTGTCCCGCCGCCCCAAGCGAGGAGACCAGCCCATGACCGACCATCAGCCGGGTACCCCCGTACCTCCCCTCACCGCCCTGCCGGACGGTGAGGCCCAGCTCGCCGTCGTGCTGCGCCTCACCTGGGAGGACCTGGCCGCGCTCGGTCAGGAGGCGGGCCGCATCGCCGCCCGCACGCACCGCCCGGTCACGCTCGACGAGGCCGTCAGCCACCGTCTGCGCAACCGCCTGCCCGCGGCCCACGCCAAACCTCCGCAGGCCACGACCGCTTCCGTCCTGAGCGCGGCCACGCCGCGCACCCCCGGCGACCAGGCGCGCCAGGCCATAGAGCAGATCAACGGCACGTCCACCCCGATGCCGCCCACCTCGGGCCCGGACACGCGTTAGGGGGCGGAGCCCCTAGCCCCTAGCCCCTAGCCCCTAGCCCCTGCGCACCGCCGCGCTCGACTTGCGGGCCGCCACCAGGATCGGGTCCCACACCGGTGAGAACGGCGGCGCGTAGCCGAGGTCGAGGGCCGTCATCTGGTCCACCGTCATGCCCGCGGTCAGCGCGACCGCCGCGATGTCGACCCGCTTCGCGGCGCCCTCGCGGCCGACGATCTGCACGCCGAGCAGGCGGCCCGTGCGGCGCTCGGCGATCATCTTCACCGTCATCGGGGCCGCGCCCGGGTAGTAGCCCGCACGGCTCGTCGACTCGATCGTGGCGGACACGTACTGCAGACCGGCCCGCCGCGCGTCCTTCTCGCGCAGGCCCGTGCGCGCGATCTCCAGGTCGCACACCTTGCTCACGGCCGTTCCGACGACGCCCGGGAACGTCGCGTAGCCACCGCCCGCGTTCGTGCCGATGACCTGCCCGTGCTTGTTGGCGTGCGTGCCGAGCGCGATGTGGCGCTCGCGTCCCGAGACCAGGTCGAGGACCTCCACGCAGTCGCCGCCCGCCCAGATGTTCTCGTGGCCGCGCACCCGCATGGCGAGATCGGTGAGGAGCCCGCCGTGCTCGCCCAGGGGGAGCCCCGCGGAGCGCGCCAGCGAGGTCTCCGGGCGGACACCGATGCCGAGGACGACGACGTCCGCCGGATACTCGTCGGACGTCGTCGCGACCGCCCGCGCCCGCCCGTCGTCGCCCGTGAGGATCTTGGTGACCTCGGCGTCGTCGACCATGGTGATGGCCAGGCCGGTCATCGACTCGTGCACCAGGCGGCCCATGTCGGGGTCGAGCGTCGACATCGGCTCCGGCCCGCGGTTGACGACCGTGACCTCGTATCCGCGGCGGATCAGCGCCTCCGCCATCTCGACGCCGATGTAGCCCGCGCCGACGACGACGGCCCGCCGCCCCTGTGTCGAGGCGAGCGAGTCGAGCAGCGCCTGGCCGTCGTCGAGGGTCTGCACGCCGTGCACGCCCGGCGCGTCGATCCCGGGAATCCGCGGCCGCACCGGCCGGGCACCCGTAGCGATCACGAGTTTGTCGTACGAGGTCCAGGCCTCCGTGCCCGTGTCGAGCGCGCGTGACCTCACCCGCCCGCCCTCGACGTCGAGTTCGGTCACCTCCGTGCGCATACGCAGGTCGATGGACCGCTCCCGGTGCTCCTCGGGCGTGCGCGCGATCAGCTCGTCGGGCCCGGCCACCTCGCCGCCGACCCAGTAGGGGATACCGCACGCCGAGTACGAGGAGAAGTGCCCCCGCTCGAAGGCCACGATCTCCAGCTCGTCGGGGCCGCGCATCCTGCGGGCCTGCGATGCGGCGGACATGCCCGCCGCGTCGCCGCCGATGACGACCAGTCGCTCACGTGTAGGGCTCATGCCCACCAAACTACGTCCGCGCCCCCGTCACTCGTTCTCCTCCCGCTCCCCGGCCGGCGGATGCGCGGGCAGCGGGCCGAGCGCCGTCGTCAGCGGCGGTGCGGCGGCGGTGGCCCTGCGCGGCAGCCGCGGCCGCACGAGACGCAGCCACACGAAGACCAGCAGGCCGCCCGCCACGGCGAACGGCAGCACCGCGCCGACGGCCACCGCGACCCAGCGCAGCATCGTCACGAACGCGCCCCAGCCACCCGCGACCGCGTCGGTGAACCCCGGGTCCTCGTCCTTGTGCCCCGCCGGCTTCACCGGGGTCTCGGTCAGCGACAGCGTGATCGTCGCCAGGCTCGTCCGGTCCTTGAGGGACGCCTGCTGCGCGAGCAGGGCCTCCAGATCGGACTCGCGGGTGCTCAGCTCCCCTTCCAGGGCGACGACATCACTCAGCTTCGTCGCCTTGTCCATCAGTTCGCGGACCCGCGCCACGCTCGCCCGCTGCGACTTGACGCGGCTCTCCACGTCGACGACCTGGTCGGTGACGTCCTGCGCCTTCTCCTTCCGCTCGATGAGCCGGCCCGCGCCCGCGAGGTCCGCCAGGACCTGCTCGTAGCGCTCCTGCGGCACGCGCAGGACGACACGGGAACGCTCATGTCCCCTGCCGTCGCGGTCGGTCGACTCGTTGCCCACGATGCCGCCCGCGTCCTCGGCCGCCGTGCGCGCCTTGTCGAGCGCCTGCGGGACATCCTTGACCTGCACGGTGAGCGTCGCCGTGCGGATGATGTGGACGCCGGTCAGCTTCGGCGTCTCACGCCGGGACGACTTCGTGTCCGACTGTCCTCCGCCCGCCTGACTCGCGGCGCCCCGGTCCGCGGCGGCCGCCTCCCCGCCGTCGGCCTTGCCGGCGTCCCCGCTGTCCGAGGCGCCGGCGCTGCACCCCGTCAGCGCCAGCGCCGCCACGAGCAGGACGGCTCCGGCCGCCCGTATGCCGCGGCGCCCCGGCCGCTTTCCTGTGGTGCCTGATGTCCGCATCGACGTACCCCCCGGAGGTTGAGTGGGACGGCCGGCCCAAGGAGAGGCACCGGCCGCCTCCTTTGACGGCCGGGCGACCCCTTTCGGTGGTTGCCGGGCGGTCCCGATGCGGTCACGGTCGGGACTCGCCGGTCTGAGACAGTGGGGGCATGCGCGAAGCGGACACAGGCACGGGAACGGGACAGGCCCCGAGGGCGGTCGTCATCGGCGGTGGCATCGCGGGGCTCGCCGCGGCCCACCGGCTGCTCGTGGCCGGCGCGCAGGTCACCGTTCTGGAGGCGTCGGGCCGCCTCGGCGGCAAGCTGCGCGCCGGGGAGATCGCGGGTGTACGGGTCGACCTCGGCGCCGAGTCGATGCTCGCCCGGCGCCCCGAGGCGGTCGGCCTCGCCCGCGAGGTGGGGCTCGGGGACCGGCTTCAGCCGCCGAGCACGGCCACGGCCTCGCTCTGGACCAGGGGCGAGCTGCGCCCGATGCCCAAGGGCCATGTGATGGGCGTCCCCGGCACGGCCGCCGCGCTCTCCGGAGTCCTCTCCGACAAGGGCCTGGCCCGCATCGAGCAGGACCGTGACCTGCCCGCCACCGAGTTCGGCGACGACGTCGCCGTCGGCGCGTACGTCGCCGAGCGCCTCGGCCGCGAGGTCGTCGACCGGCTCGTGGAGCCGCTGCTCGGGGGCGTCTACGCGGGCGACGCGTACCGCATCTCGATGCGCAGCGCCGTCCCCCAGCTCTTCGAGGCGGCCCGCGCCCACCGCTCCCTGACCGAGGCCGTCCGCGCCATCCAGGAGCGCGCGGCGCGGAACCAGCAGACGGGCCCCGTCTTCATGGGCATCGAGGGCGGCATCGGACAGCTCCCGCTCGCCGTCGCCGAGTCGGTGCGCGCGCGGGGCGGCGAGATCCTCCTCGACAGCCCCGCCCACGGTCTGCGCCGCACCTCCGACGGCTGGGAGGTCAGGGTCGACGACCACGTCATCGAGGCCGACGCCGTCGTCCTCGCCGTGCCCGCGGAGAAGGCGGCCTGCCTCCTCGACACCGAGTCGCCGGCCGCCGCCGCGGAGCTGCGCACCGTCGAGTACGCCTCGATGGCCCTGATCACCCTCGCGTTCCGGCGCGAGGAGGCGAACCTGCCCGAGGGCTCCGGCTTCCTCGTGCCGCCGGTCGACGGCCACACGATCAAGGCGTCCACGTTCGCCTCGAACAAATGGGGCTGGATCGCGGCCGAGGACCCCGGCCTGGTCGTCGTACGCACTTCCGTGGGCCGGCACCAGGACGAGAAGGACCTCGCGCGCGACGACGACGGGCTCGTCGAGGTGTCGCGCCACGACCTGCGGGAGGCCACCGGCCTGAGCGCCACGCCCGTAGCCACGCGCGTCACGCGCTGGCACGAGGGCCTGCCCCAGTACCCCGTCGGCCACCACGCGCGCGTGGCCCGCATCCGCGGCCACGTCGCCAAGATCCCCGGACTCGCCGTGTGCGGGGCGGCGTACGACGGCGTGGGCATCCCGGCCTGCATCGCGAGCGCCTACGCCGCCGTCGACCAGCTGGACGGTGACCTGACCGGCGTGCAGGAGCTCACCGCGCACCCGGTGCAGAGTCTGCACGGCGGCGCGGGAGAATAGCCCTATGAGTGACGACGCCCCCGCCAAGATCCCGAACGCAGGCAAGAAGGCCAAGGACCTCAACGAGGTCATCCGCTACACCCTGTGGTCCGTCTTCAAGCTCCGAGACGTCCTCCCCGAGGACCGGGCCGGTTACGCCGACGAGGTCCAGGAGCTCTTCGACCAGCTCGCGGCGAAGGACGTGACGGTCCGCGGCACGTACGACGTGTCCGGTCTGCGCGCCGACGCCGACGTCATGATCTGGTGGCACTCGGAGACCGCGGACCAGCTCCAGGAGGCGTACAACCTCTTCCGCCGTACGAAGCTGGGGCGCGCCCTCGAGCCGGTCTGGTCGAACATGGCGCTGCACCGGCCCGCCGAGTTCAACCGCTCGCACATCCCGGCGTTCCTCGCCGACGAGACGCCGCGCAACTACGTGAGCGTGTACCCGTTCGTGCGCTCCTACGACTGGTACCTGCTGCCCGACGAGGACCGCCGCCGCATGCTCGCGGACCACGGCAAGATGGCCCGCGGCTACCCGGACGTCCGCGCCAACACCGTCGCCTCGTTCTCGCTGGGCGACTACGAGTGGCTCCTCGCCTTCGAGGCCGACGAGCTGTACCGCATCGTCGACCTGATGCGTCACCTGCGCGCCTCCGAGGCCCGCATGCACGTCCGCGAGGAGGTCCCGTTCTACACGGGCCGCCGCAAGAGCGTCGCCGAACTCGTCGCGGGTCTCGCGTAGTTCATGTAGTTCCCGGGTCCGTACGCGAAGGGGCCGACCGGTCGTCGAACCGGTCGGCCCCTTCGCGCGTGTGCCCGCCGTCAGTCCACGGCGAGCGGCGCCGGTTCGGGGTGCGGGGCGCAGGCAGCGGCGCGGGTCACCGGGATCCGCCCCTTCATCAGATACGCGTCGAGGTGGCTGTTGACGCACTTGTTGGGGCCGGCGGCGATGCCGTGGGTGCCCGCGCCGCGCTCCGTGACCAGGACCGACCCCGGAAGCCTGCGCCACAGCTCACGGGCGCCCTCGTAAGGGGTGGCCGCGTCCCGTTCGGCGGCCAGGATCAGCGTCGGGGGCAGCGCGCCGGACGCGGTCCGCACGTCGACGGGACGCTGGCGCGGGGCGGGCCAGTACGCGCAGGGCAGGTTCATCCAGGCGTTGTCCCACGTCTCGAACGGGGCGCGGCGCGCCAGCTGGGTGTTGTCGCGGTCCCAGACGCGGAAGTCGGTGGGCCACGCCGAGTCGTTGCACTCGACGGCCGTGTAGACGGCCGTGCTGTTCTCGTTCCCGGCGGCCGCCGCGGCCCGCGGCGCGGCCTGCTCGGCGAGCGGCTTCGGGTTGCCCTTCAGATACTCCGACAGCGCGCTCGCCCGCATCGCCCAGTAGTCGTCGTAGTACCCGGCCTGGAGATACGCGGACTGGAGCTGGCCGGGGCCGACGGTGCCGCCCGCGGGTTTGCTCGCGAGCCGTGCCCGGACCTTCTCGTAGCTCTGCTGCACATCGGCGGCGGTCGCGCCCAGGTGGTAGGTCTTGTCGTGCTTGGCCACCCACTTCCGGAAGTCCGTCCAACGCCGCTCGAAGGCCACCGACTGGACGAGGTTGTTGGTGTACCAGATCTGCTTCGGGTCGGGGTTCACCGCCGAGTCGAAGACCATGCGGCGCACATGCGTGGGGAAGAGCGTCGCGTACACGGCCCCGAAGTAGGTGCCGTACGACGACCCCATGAAGTTCAGCTTCTGCTCGCCGAGCCCGGCGCGCAGCACGTCCAGGTCGCGGGCGTTGTTGAGCGTCGTGTAGTGCCGCAGCGCGTCCCCGGCGTTCTTCGCGCATCCCCGGGCATACGCCTTGGCCTGCGCGATCCGCTCCAGCTTGTACGAGGCGGAGGGCTGGGTCGGCGCCTGCGTGGGGGCCTTCGCGAACCGCTTGGGGTCCTCGCAGGACAGCGGGGCAGAGCGGCCCACCCCGCGCGGGGCGTAGCCGACGAGGTCGTACGCGGAGGCGATGCGCTTCCACTCCGGCATCGGCCCGACGAGCGGGAAGTACATGCCGGACGCGCCGGGGCCGCCGGGGTTGAAGACGAGGGAGCCCTGCCTGCGGACCGGCCTGCCGCCCTTTGGAGCCGTCGTGCCGGTGGCCTTCACGCGGCTGACGGTCAGTCTGATCTGCTTGCCGGCGGGGTGGGCGTAGTCGAGGGGGACGGAGACGGTGCCGCACTTGATGTAGGTCGGGAGGTGCTCCGCGGCGGCGCAGGTGCCGAAGGTGATTCCGGCGGCCGCGGCGCGGGCGGCGGCCACGGCCGTGCCGCGCAGTTCGGCCCTGTCGGGCGGGGCCTGGGTGTCGGCGCGGCCGGGGGCGGCGACGAGGGCGGTCAGGACCAGGGATCCGGCGGCCGCGTAGACGGCTGGGGCTGCTCTCATCGCTCTTGTGGGTCCCTTTCGTCCGGCCCTCGTACGGCCGTTTCGCGCGGCCTTTCGGGGCTGTCGCCCGCCTGCCGGGAGCAGACGCGAACAAAGGGGATACTTCGTGCGGCAGTTGACGAAGTAAAGCACCGGCCTGCCGGTGTCGGCTCAATGACCCCGTTGCGCCGTCCCGAAGGCCTCGCGCAGGGCCGGGTCGGACACCGCGCGGACGCCGTGCACGGCGACGGCGGTCAGCAGGGCGGCCTCCCCGACCCCGTCACGTACGCCGTTGGGCAGGGCGCCGATCAGCCGCTGTCCGGTGGGGGAGGCCCAGCGTGTGTAGGGGTGGACCTCGAAGCGGGCGATCGCCAGACAGGACAGCGTGAGAACGAGGGGCAGCGCGAACCACGCGGCGACCAGCACGCCGTCGCCCGGTTCCCCGCCCGGCATCGTGAGCGACACCCCGGCCAGGACCACGACGGCGAGCGCGGCGGCCCGCACCTGGCGGACCGCGGCCGCGACCCCGCCGCGCGCGCCGTCAGGCACGGCCAGGCCCGCCGTGACGAGCCGGTCGGCCAGCGCCCGTACCGCGTCCGCGGCCGCCGTCGCCCGGCGCACCGCCCCTATCCGGGACTGCCCGTCCGGCCCGATGGCGCCTATCACCGAGCGCTCGATGTCGTCGCCGCCGACCGGGTCGACCACGGTGGCCCAGCCGGTGTGCGCGAGCAGCAGCCGCCGGCTGCGCGCCATCGAGACGAGGGTCAGATCGGCGACCCGGAGCGGGCCGCCCGACAGGAACGCGGCCTCGTACAGCGTCAGCTCGTGCGCCCCGCCCCCGGCCGGCTCGCTGTGCGCGGCGTGCGCCGCGGCGAGGCAGAGGCGCGCGCAGGACAGAAAGGCCGCGGCGCAGGCCATGAGCAGGAACAGAAGCCAGAACATGGCGTTTTTCTATGTCACCTGATTCGGGTGGCGCCACGGGTTGTTCACCATATGGACAGAGCGTTGTCCGTATGTGACGTTCCGTTTTCCTCCCTTCCCCTTGTCGTGTCAGGGCTTGGGCCGGGAGGCCGCCGGGGGCATCGGGAAGGAGGGGGACGGGGAGAGGGGCGTGGGGGGAGTGGGGGACGCCACGGGGCCCGGCGGGGCGGGGGAGCGGGTCTCCGGTGGCGTACTCGCGCCGGCGGCGTCCCGCGCGAGGGCGTCGAAGTCGACCAGCCCCGTGGACTCCAGGACCTTGATGTGGTCGAGGACGGTCTTGTTCGCGTCGTCCGCCAGGTCCCGTACGAGCGAGTTGCGTGTCGTCGCGCGGACCTGGGCGACCAGTGAGAAGACCTTCCCGTGGGCCCGGCGCAGGATGTTGGCGAACTTCCGCTCGTAGTCGTCGCCGTGCGCCGCGCTCAGCTCGGTCAGCCACTGCTGCTGCTGGCCGTTGGGCTGGTCGGGGAGTTCGAGGCCGAGCCGCGCGGCGACCTCGCGCACGCGCGCGTCCAGGAAGGTGTGCCCCTCGACGAGGTGCTCACCCGCGGTCCGCACCGCCGTGCTGGTCCCTCTCGCCTCGGCCTGCTGGCCCGCGGGCAGCTCCCACAGCCCCGCGAGCCGCACCTTCGTGACGAACTCGCGGTCCAGGGCCGACAAGGGGCCGAATCTGGTCGACACGGTCCCCTCGTCGAGCAGGTCCACACCCGTGCCGGAGCGGTCGGCGTACGACCAGACCGGGAACACGAGAGCGGCGAGCGTGGTGACGAGCCCGGCGACGATGAGTCCGGTGCCGTTGACGAATCGGGTGCGCATGGTGCCTCCTGGTGCGGCACCGCACGCTAGTCCGCTTCACGGACGTGGGCTCGGGCAACCCCGGGAATACGTCAACTGCGGTACGGGCACGGGGTGGTGGTGCTCAGGCGGACCGGAGGGCCGGACGGCCCCGGTGGAGGGCGGACCGCGCCGCGCGCACCAGGCGTGCCCCCGGGTGCGAGGCCGGCGGGGTGGGCCCCGACCGCTCCCGCCACCACCGCTCCAGCTCCCGCCGTGCCCCGGCGTCCCCGGGTCCGCCGGAGTCGAGCAGATGCCCGGCGAAGTCGAGGGCGTCCCGGCGGTAGCCGCCCGTCATGGGCCGGCACTGCGCGTACGACAGGAACGCCGGGCGGTACGCGGCCGGGCCGAGGATCTCCGGCAGTTCGGGTGCCACCTTCGCCACGACGTCCGCCCGCTTGGCGCACAGTGCCCGGCTCTGGACCTTGAGCCGCACCCGGTCGAACCCCTCCGGTGCGGGCGTCCCCGCGACGAGGGCGGACAGGAGCGCGGCCTGCGCGAGCGCGAGCCGCTGACGGGCGGGGCCGGTGTCCTGCGGAGCGCCGGTGCCGCGCGAGGCCGTGTCCGAGGAGGGCCGCACGGTGCGCCCCTCGGCGGGCGCGGTCGTCAACGTCCGCCTGATCTCGTCGAGTTCACGCTCAAGCTCCCGTGGAGCCGGGAAGTTCTCGTCGCGCTCCAGGAGGACTCCGGGGGGCGAGACCCGGGACGCCAGGTCGGCGAGGATGTCGAGGACGGGGCGCGGTACGGGGTGCGCGTGGCTGTCGTGCCACACGCCGTCGCGCTCGAATCCGCCCGCCACATGCACGTACGCGATGGCCTCGACCGGCAGTTCACCGAGAGCCTTCGCGGGGTCCTCGCCGCGGTTGACGTGGTTCGTGTGCAGGTTCGCCACGTCGATGAGGAGGTGGACGCCGGTGCGCTCCACAAGCTCGTAGAGGAACTGGCCTTCCGTCATCTCCTCGCCGGGCCAGGAGAACAGGGCCGCGATGTTCTCCACGGCGAGGGGGACGGGCAGTGCGTCCTGGGCGATGCGGATGTTCTCGCAGAGCACGTCGAGGGCGTCCCTCGTGCGCGGGACGGGCAGCAGATGGCCGGCCTCCAGCGGCTGCGACGCGGTGAGCGCGCCGCCCGCCCGTACGAACGCGATGTGCTCGGTGACGAGCGGGGAACCGAGGGTCTCCGCGCGGGCCGCGAGGTCGGCGAGCCTGCCCTCGTCGGGCCGGTCGGCGCCGCCGAGACCGAGCGAGACGCCGTGCGGCACGACGGTGACGCCGCGCTCGCGCAGCCGCAGCAGGGAGTCGGGGACGTGCCCGGGGCACACGTTCTCCGCGACGGCCTCGACCCAGTCGATGCCGGGCATCGCCTCCACGGCCTCCGCGATCTCCGGACGCCAGCCGATGCCCGTACCCAGACGCTCGATCCGCTGCATGGTTCCCCTCCTCCACCCCGGCCGTGTGCCGTGCGATGCCGGTGTCATGACCCCGGCGGACTCCACCGAACCCAGGAGGGGGGACGTTCAGAGGTTCATTTGAGGTTCCTCGCGACGCCGGCGCGCAGGGCCGGGCGCCGGCGCCGCGGTCTCACCCCGGTGGAATCGGCCACGGCGATCTACGCGCGTCTGCGTATGGCGCAAGGGCAGGAGAGCCGCGCGAACTGGCGCGGAACCACGTCGCCGCCAGAATTGTGAGGTACGTCCGGACGTGGGTTCCCTTCCGCTGCACCATCCGCTGTGTGGGACTCGTGAACTTCCTGCCCCGACACGTGCGCATCGTGTGCAGGTCGCACGGGCGCCTCTTCATCGAACCGACTTTCGGGCTGGCGTAAACATGCCTTGCTCCCGCAACCCCCAACTACCCAAGGTGGGTGGGCACTTGAGCATCAGGAGTCACAAGCATGCGTGCTTGACCCGGGCGGCCGTCCGTCCGGGGCATTGACGGGGGAAGCTGATACGAGGCGTGCGGACCGGCGCGGCATGACGCGTCCGGAGACCGCCGCGCGCCGCCCTTTGCCACACCTCCCCCTCTGCCGCCTCTTGGTGCCTTTCACCCGGTGCCCGAGAAGGGATAGGAGGGGGAATGCCGACGAATGCCGTGAGTGCCGTGAGGCCGACTTACCCGGGCGTCTACGTCGAAGAACTTCCCAGCAGCACCCGCGCCATCTCCGCCGTGACCACTTCGGTGACCGCGTTCGTGGGGCACACCCGGCGCGGCCCGCTGAACGAGCCGGTGCGCGTCACCGGATTCACCGAGTTCGAGCGGCGCTTCGGAGGGCTGAGCGCGCAGAGCCCGCTCGCCTACGCGGTGCACCAGTTCTTCGGCAACGGCGGCTCCGTCGCCGTGATCGTCCGGGTCGCCAGGGCGGGCAGCGGCAAGTCCGCCTGCGTCGTCCTGGAGTCCACCGACGGCCGCAGCGAGAGCCATGTGCTCGAGGTCCACGCCAAGGAACCCGGCGTGTGGGGCAACAGTCTGCGGGTCGCCGTCGACTACGACACGACGTGCCCCGACGAGACCTTCAACCTGCGGGTCCACGACGCCAGGGGCGACGCCCGCGAGAGCTTCACCGGCCTGTCCATGGACGCCGGCAGCGGAACCTACGCGCCCACCGTGATCAACGCCGGTTCGCGCCTCATCCGCGTCGACGCCGTGGGTGAGGGACGCCCCGACCCGTCCGGCACCGTCTCCAAGCCGTTCGGTCACGAACTGCCCGATCTGGCCGTCGACGTGACGGTGAAGATCGGTGACGTGGAGCGCGAGTTCAAGCTCTACGACGCCGACTGCGACGGCGAAGTCCCGTCCTCCGTGGCTGAGTTGGCGCTGCTTCTCGAGCGCAAGCTGCGGGCGCTGCCCGACGCGCCGGGCCGGCACGCCTTCGCGGGAGTCGAGGTCACCGCGTTCGGCCGGCGCCTCCAGGTCGTCGCGGGCTCCACCGACCCCGAGGACGTCGTCCGCTTCCTGGGCGAGTGCGCCAACGACCTGGGCCTGGAGGCCTCGGTCAACCCGCCGGTGCTCCCGCTGGAGGGCGGCGAGGACGGCGAGGCCCCCGGGCCGCGCGACCTCATCGGCTCCGAGGCCGACAAGACCGGCATCCAGGCGCTGCGCGGGGTGGCCGACGTCAACCTGCTCTCGCTGCCGGAACTGGCGTCGTACGAGAAGACCGAGGACGCGCTCACCGTCGTGTCCGCCGCTCAGCGGCTGTGCGAGGAGCGGCGGATCTTCCTGCTGGTCGACGCGCCCGCCACCTGGGTGAGCGTGGACTCGGCGCGGGCGGGCCTGTCCACCTTCGACGCCGTGCGCGGCAACCACGCGGGCCTGTACTTCCCGCACCTGCAGCTCACCGACCCGCTCACCGGGAGGCTGCGCGCCTTCCCGCCGTCCGGCGCGGTCGCCGGCGTCATCGCGCGCACCGACTCCGAGCGCGGTGTCTGGAAGGCGCCGGCCGGCACGGAGGCGCAGCTCGTCGGAGTGCGCTCCCTGACCGTCGAACTGACGGACCGCGAGACGGGACTGCTCAACCCGCTCGGTGTGAACTGCTTGCGCACCTTCCCCCTGGCCGGCCCGCTGGTGTGGGGCGCGCGCACGCTGGAGGGCTCCGACGCCCTCGACAGCGCGTGGAAGTACGTGCCCGTGCGGCGGCTCGCGCTGCATGTGGAGGAGAGCCTCCAACGCGGGTTGCAGTGGGTCGTGTTCGAGCCCAACGACGAGAGCCTGTGGCAGCAGATCCGGCTGTCCGCCTCCTCGTACCTGCACACGCTCTTCCGCCAGGGCGCCTTCAAGGGCAGCACCCCGCGGGAGGCGTACTTCGTCAAGTGCGACAGCGAGACCACGACGGACGAGGACGTGGCCAACGGGATCGTCAACGTGCTCGTCGGTATCGCGCCGGTCCGTCCGGCCGAGTTCGTGGTCGTCAAGATCCAGCAGACGTCCGGGCAGTTCGCTCTCTAGCGGCCCGGGATCCAGGGAGAGCTGAAGGAAATCGATGGCTGAGTTCACGGTCAACGCCCATCGCTTCGACCCGTACAAGAACTTCAAGTTCCTGGTCCTGTGGGACGGACGTACGGTCGCCGGCATCAGCAAGATCAGTCCGCTGAAGCGGACCACGGAGGTCGTCAAGCACCGCCACGGCGGTGACCCCTCCTCCCCGCGCAAGTCGCCGGGGCGCTCGGAGTTCGAGGGCATCACCCTCGAGCGCGGAGTCACCCACGACCCCGAGTTCGACCGCTGGGCCAACAAGGTCTGGCAGGTCGGCGCGGGCCTCGGCTCCGAGGTGTCCCTCGCGGACTTCCGCAAGGACCTCGTCATCCAGGTCCTCAACGAGGCGGGCCAGGTCGCCGTCTCGCACAAGCTGTACCGGACCTGGCCCAGCGAGTACCAGGTCCTCGGCGAACTGGACGCCAACGCCAACGCGGTGGCCATCCAGTCGCTGAAGCTCGAGTGCGAGGGCTGGGAGCGGGACTACGAGGTGCCCGAGCCGGAGGAGCCCTCGTTCCTCAACCCGGCCTGAGCGCTCCGCCGGAAGTGCCGTGACGGGTCGTCGTTCGTCGGCGGCTTCGTCGTGGCTGGTCGCGCAGTTCCCCGCGCCCCCATGGGCGCTGTCGAACCGCGGCGACCTGCTTGGTCGAGGGAATCGGGGTGGGCATGGTGATCACCGGGGCGGCTGAACTGCTGGCTGCCTGGGAGGCGGGCCTCGGCGAGGCTCCGGTCGGGCGTGCGCTGCTGCTGCACCGCACGGCACGACCGGACGTCGGGGCGGAGCGGCTGTCGGCACTGCCGGTGGGCGAGCGCGAGGCGGACCTGTTCGCGTTGCGCCGGGAGCTGTTCGGCGAGCGGATGCAGGTGCGCCTGGCGTGCGGGGCGTGCGGGGAGGACATGGAGTTCGACCTGGACGCCGGGGAGCTCGCGGGGTCCCTGGGCGGGCGCGGCGAGTCGGCCGTGCGGGTGCAACAGGACGGCTGGGAAGTCGAGTTCAGGCTGCCAGGCGTCGCCGACCTGACGGCGGCGGTCCGGGCGGCGCACCCGCGTACGGCACTGCTCGCGCGGTGCCTGGTCTCGGCGGTGCACGACGGGACGGCGGTGACGGCGGGGGAGTTGCCCGCGCCGGTGCAGAGCCGGATCGTCGAGGCCGTCGAGGCGGCCGACCCCGGCGCCGACCTGGCGCTCAACGTGGCCTGCCCCGAGTGTGGGCAGGCCACCCGGGCTGAGCTCGACATCGCCACCTACCTGTGGACCGAACTGGACGCCTGGGCACGGGACGTGCTGCTCGACGTCCATCTGCTCGCCACCGCCTACGGCTGGAGCGAGCCGGAGATCCTGGCGCTCAGCCCGACGCGGCGCCGCTACTACCTGGAGCTGTGTGCGGATGTCTGACTCCGAGGCCCCTGGGGGCTCGCCGGACTTCCTCGACCGGCTGCTCGCGCGGCACACCGCGCCGCGACCGGCCGCGGCGCGGGTACGGCCCCGGTTGCCCGGCCCGTTCGAGCGGGTCGAGGCGGTACGGGCCGCCGCACCGGCACCGGGCGAGGACGCGCTGCTGTGGCCCGCGGCCACGCCGCCGACCGTCGCGCTGCCGGATGTGCCGCCGCCGACGGTTGTGGCGGCGCGGACGCACATGGAACGGGAGCGGACCGTCGTACACACGGAGCGGGAGGCTGAGCCGCAGGGGCCGCGTCCGGCCGCTCCGGCCCGCGCCGAGGCGCCGTTGCCGCGTCCCGCCACCTTCGTCGCGCCGGCGCTGCGACCGCTGCCCGACACCGGGCGGCGTGCGGCGGTGCGCGCGGAGCGGGAACCGGCACAGACCGCGGTGTCCGTGCCCCTCCCCCCGGGCAGGGACGCCGCTCCCCACGCCGGGCCGGCGGCGCTGCCCCCCAGCGCCGCCGGCCCGGCGGCAACGCGCGACGCCGTACGGCAGGCCGCGGCCCGGCGACCGGCACGCGTCACCGAGCAGGTGGTGCAGGTACAGATCGGGCGGCTCGAAGTGACGGCGGGCGAGGCGCCCGGCGCCGGACGGCCCCGGACGCCCGCCGCGGGGAGGGCAGGGGCCACGTTGAGCCTCACGGAATACCTGGCGCGGGGGCGCGAGTGAACGGCGAGAACGGATCAGTACGACGACCAGCAGGCCGAGAGGAACCGAGGAACTGACGCCATGAGCAACGCACTTGCCCTCGCGCATGTCACCCAGGCCCTCGCCCTGCTGCTCGAGTCCAACCTGGGTCCCGAGATCGACATGGCCGTCAAGGTCGAGCCGCGCAAGCCGCCGGCCGACCCGCCGACCGAGCCCACCATCTCCGTGTTCCTCTACCAGGTCACGCCCGACACCTCGCAGCGCAACAACGACCTGCCGACGCGTGCGGCCGACGGCACGCTGGTCAAGCGGCCCGTCGCGGCACTCGACCTGCACTTCCTGATCACCGCGTACGGCGACGAGACGGAGCTGGTCGGGCAGCGGCTGATCGGTTCCGTGGTGCGCGCGCTGCACGAGATACCGGTTCTGCCGAAGGACATCATCGAACTCGCCGGGGAACGGCCGTACCTGGCGGGCAGCGATCTCGCCGAGTCGGCGCAGCGCGTGCGGTTCACGCCGACGGTGATGGACGTCGACGAGACGTCGAAGTTGTGGGGGATGCTCTACCAGACGCCCTACACCCTGTCGGTGGTCTACCAGGCGGCCCTCGTCCTCATCGACGGCCGGGAGACTCCGGTGGCGGGCAAGCCGGTGGAGCGGCCGGAGGTACGGGTGCTGCCGTTCGGGGCGCCGGGCGCGCCGGTGCCTCCGGGGGCGGAGCCGACTCCTGACGTGACATCGAATGAGCCTCCTCCAGGCGACGTCGTGAAGCAGGAGACCGAACCCCCCGCCCGCCCGAGCGCAAAGAAGACAGCCAGGACCCCTGCGAAGACCGCCGCGAAATCCCCGGCCAAGGCCCCGGCACGCACGCGCAAGACAGCGCCCCGGGCCGCCAAGCCCGCACAGGAGTGACACGGCATGGAGACGACGGGGGCAGGTGAGGACATGGGGACGCACGAACAGAACGCGGCGGACGCCGAGCCGGGCGGTGCGACGCTGACCGCGGAGATCCGGCGCGTCCTGGCCCGTGTCGACGCGCATGCCGCACGTGTCACGCAGGAGAGCGACGGTGCCCCCGGGGCCGAACTCGCCACCGCGCCCGGCGGCCCCGGCACCGCCCCGCTCGACGCACTCGTCTCCTGCTTCAGCATCACGCCCTTCGAGCGCGACCTCGTACTCCTCGCCGCTGCCCACGAGTTGGAGCCCACGGCCGCCGCCCGATGTGCCGCGGCCTGCGGTGACCCCGAACGGACATACCCCACCTTCTCGCTCGCGCTGGCCGCGCTGGCCGAGCCGCACTGGAGTGCCCTGACGCCCGTGGCGCCGCTAAGGCGCTGGCGGATCGTCGAGCTGGACGACGAGTCGCGGCTGACGGCCTCCCGGCTGCGCCTCGACGAGCGCATCCTGCATTTCCTGCTGGGCTCGCCCTATCTGGACGCGCGACTGCACGGCCAGTTGCGCCGCACGCCGGCGCCTCAGGAGCTGACGCCGTCGTACGACCTGGCCGCGAGCCGGCTCGCCGAGGGCTGGGCGACGGCGGCGGACTCCGACGCGCCGCTCGTCGAGGTGACCGGCGGGGACCTGCGCAGCCGGGCCGACCTCGCCGCCGCGGCGGCCGCGCGCTCGGGATTCGGGCTCTACTCGATGAGCGCCGAGGACGTGCCGTCCGACCCGGTCGAGCGTGACCGGCTCGCCCGGCTGTGGCAGCGTGAGGCGGTTCTGCTGCCCTCGGCGCTGCTCGTCGAGGTGGGCGAACTGGACCGCGACCAACGGGCGGCGACCGAGTCGTTCCTGGCGGGGGCCGCTGTACCGGTCGTGGTGTCGAGCGAGGATCCGCTGCGCTCGGAACGGTCGTACGGGGCCCGGGTGGTCGTGCCGCGACTGGACGACGAGGAGCAACTCGGGCTGTGGTCGAGCGCGTTCGACGGGGTGGACCTGGACGAGAGCGAACTGCGGGCCCTGGTGGCCCAGTTCCAGTTGCCGCCGCACGTCGTGCGTTCGGCGGCCGCCGCCGTACACCGCCGGCTGCCGCACGAGGACGAGCTGGACGCCGCCGAACTCGCCTGGCGCGCCGGGCTCGACGAGGCGCGGATCGGCATGGACGAGCTGGGGCGGCGGATCGCGCCGCAGGCCGGCTGGGACGACCTGGTGCTGCACGAGCGGCAGACGAGCGTGCTGCGCGAGATCGTCGCGCATGTGCGGCAGCGGGCAACCGTGCACCAGGAGTGGGGGTTTGCGGCCACCCTGCGCCGCGGCCTCGGCGTGACCGCGATGTTCGCGGGGGGCTCCGGCACCGGCAAGACGCTGGCCGCCGAGGTCATGGCGAAGGAACTCGGCCTCGACCTGTTCGTCATCGATCTGTCGCAGGTGGTCAGCAAGTACATCGGCGAGACCGAGAAGAACCTCCGCCGGGTCTTCGACGCCGCCGAACGCGGCGGCGCGCTGCTCCTGTTCGACGAGGCCGACGCGCTGTTCGGCAAGCGCAGCGAGGTCAAGGACAGCCACGACCGCTACGCCAACCTCGAGGTCAGCTATCTGCTGATGCGGATGGAGGCCTACCGGGGACTGGCCGTCCTCACCACCAACATGAAGAACGCCCTCGACACGGCCTTCCTGCGGCGCATCCGCTTCGTCGTCGACTTCCCCTTCCCGGCCGAGCACGAGCGCGCCGAGATCTGGCGCCGCGTGCTGCCGTCGCAGGCCCCGGTGAAGGACATCGACGCGTCGCTGCTCGCCCAGCTCACCGTCGCCGGCGGCTCGATCCGCAACATCGCCCTGTCCGGGGCCTTCCTGGCCGCCGAAGAGGGCGACCGGCTGCAGATGCGGCACATGCTCGCCGCCGCCCGCACCGAGTACCTGAAGCTGGAGCGCTCGCTGACGCCTTCGGAGGTGCGCGGATGGGTGTGAATTTCTCGCGCGACCACGCGCGGGGCCACTCGCGGAACCAGGAGCCCTCGGCGATCCGTGTGGAGATCGGGGAGCTGGTTCTCGACGGCTTCCGGGCGGATCCGGAGCGCGTCTCGGCCGCCTTCGAGAGTGAACTGACCCGGCTGGTACGGCTGCACGGCGTACCCCTGGCGGCGGACGGTTCCCTCGCGGTCGACGCGCTGTCCGGGCTGCCGCCCCTGCCCGCCGGACTGTCCGCGCGACGCCTCGGGCAGGAGCTGGCGCGTGCCGTGCACGAAGGGCTGAGCGGTCACGGGGAGGTGAGCCGGTGAGCTCCCAGACCCAGGACGCCCGTGCGGAGCAGGCCGCCGAGCAGCGGCGTCGTAAGCGCAAGGAGCGGGCCGCCAAGTCCCGTGCGCCCGAGCCGAAGAACATCGTCAGCGGCGCCGGACAACCCCTCGACCCGGGTCTGCGACGGGAGCTGGAGGAGCAGCTCGGTCACGATCTCGGTCGGATACGGCTGCACACCGGCCGGGACGCCGGGCAGCTGACCGAGCTGCTCGGCGCCGACGCGGTCGCGGTCGGCCAGGACGTCTTCTTCCGCGAGGGCGCCTACCGGCCCGGCACCGACGAGGGCCGCCGGCTGCTGACCCACGAGCTGCAGCACACGGTGCAGAACCCGCACGGCCTCGGCGCGCTGCGGGCCGGCCGCGAGCTCGGCGCCGTGAGCCTGCCGCAGCAGGCCATCGAACGGGAGGCGGAGGCGGCTGCCCGGGCGGTCGTACAGCCGGGAGCCCTGGAGCAGACGCCGCAGGTCGAGGAGGGCCAGGCCACCCCGGGCTGGCTGCGCTACGCCACCGTCGACGCCGACCGGATGCGCGCCGAGGCCGTCGACCCGGCGACCCTCGTGGACCGGCTCGCGGGAAACGTGCTGCGCTCCCTGCGCGGCGACCCGACCGACGCCTCCGGCCGGGTACGGCTCCAACTGGCCCGTATGTCGGAGGAGTTGGAGAACGCGGTCGTCGACCGGCTGGAGAACCGGCTGCTCACGCCCGAGTACGACCGGCTCCTGGAGATCGCCGATCAAGCCCGCCCCGGTCCCGTCGAACTCCAGCCCGCCGAGACGCCGTTGCCCGAGACCGACCTCTTCGAGGCGCTCGGCGTCGAACGCACCCAGTGGCAAAAGAAGCAGGAGTCCGACCGCCGGTCCGGCGACCGGCGCGCCGATGACACCCGCGAGGAACAGCAGAACGCCAAGGCCCGCGACGAGAAGAGCAGCAGTAACCGCAGCCGGGCCCGCTCGGACGCCGCCACCGAGGAGCAGGACTCCGACCGGCGCACGGAGCAGGAGGACGAGCGCAACGCCTCCCGGCAGCAGGCCAAGGAAGAGCAGCAGCAGACGGACGAGCAGGCGGCCGGCGACCGCGAGCGCACCGACCAGGCCGCCGACCGACATGCCCAGGGACAGCAGGCGGGCACGGAGCAAGCCAAGGAGGAGCGCAAGGAGCAGCGCGACCGCGAGGAGGCCGACCCGCGGCAGGCGAGCGCGCCGGGGACCGACAAGCGCAAGGAGCGGGACGACCAGACCCAGCCGGGCGCCGGGTCGAAGAGCGAGGAATCGGACCCGAAGCAGAAGGCCCAGCCCGGTCCCGTACGCCCGGAGAAGGTCGACGAGCGTGCCGAGCAGCCCGACTCCGCGCTGTCCGAGCACGGGCTCAACGAGAAGGACGAGGACGGCGGCCCTGAGGCCGAACCGCGGGAAGAGGAAAGGCCGCTGGGCCTCGAAGCGGGCGCCGACCAGGAGGTCGCGGGCGGCGAGGACGAGGGCGGCCGGGCGCCGGGTGCGGAGCAGGAACCCGCGATCAAGCCGGAGGACTACCTGCCGGAGGCCGACCTCGACCTGTCCGCCGTACCGACCGCGGACAAGCTCGCACCGGGCGCCGCCGAACCCTCGCTGCCCTCCTTCCCGGCCCCGCCGCCGACCAAGGCCGAGAAGACCGAGCAGGAGCGGGAGAAAAGGGACCAGGAGGCGGACGAGGACGCCGCCGGACCCGAGCAGAAGGCGCCGGGCCAGGACGAGGGACCCGTCGAGGGCGAGGCCCCGCAGCCCGAGAACGGGCCCGCCGCACAGGCCCAGGACCGCGGCACCAAGGACCTCCAGGAGACCGACAAGCCGCTCGACCAGGAGGTCGGCCAGGACCCCGCGACCCAGGACAAGGAACAGCCCGAGGCCGAGGCCGAGAAGCCCGACCCGGAGCAGCAGCAGGAGAAGGAGCAGAACAAGGAGCCGGAGTCCGCCGAGGGGGACCGGACCGACGACGAGAAGCCGGACGCCGAGGACGCGGAGGCGGAGAAGAGCGGGCAGCGGGAGCGTACGGCTGCGGAGTCCCGCACGACCGCGGGATCCCCGTCGGCCGCCGCGCCCACCGTGGTGAGCCCGGTGGCGGCGGCTGTGTCCAAGCCCGCGGGCGCGCAGACCCCCAAGACCCCGGTCGAGGACCGCGACCCCTCGCCCGCCGCCCGGCGCGGTGCCGAACCGCCCCGGTCCGAGCGCGAGGCGCCGCAGGCCAAGAGCCAGGTACCCAAGGAGAGCGGGCCCGGCGCCGCGCCGCGCGGACCCGTGGGTGCCGCCGAGAGGACCGGACCGACGACCGCTGCCGGACCCGGTGCCGCACCGTCCGTCACGCAGGCGGCGGTGAGCCCGGCCGCCGAGCAGAGCGATGGGCCCGGCCAGACCGCTTCCGACACGGACGCGCCCCGGCCCGAGGCGTCCCTGGAGAAGGACGGCGGTGGCTGCGCGCCGCCCGCACCCGCACCCGAGAAGGACGAGGGCGGGCAGGGAGGTTGCGGGGGCGGCGGTGGCGAGGCCGCGCCCGAACAGAAGCAGGAGGACCCGCCGGACGTCTCGGGGCAGGACCCCAAGGCCGCCGTGCAGACCGTGAGCAAGCTGGCGCCTGACCAGGCGGCCGCCGCCATGCCCGGGGTCGACAGGGCCGCGGACAGGAAGATCGGCGAGGAGCAGCAGCGGCTCGACGCGGCCCCGCCGACGCGCGAACGTCCCTCTGGGGCGCCGCAGACGCGTTCGGCGCCGCCCGAGGCCGCACCCGAGGCCGCTCAGGTCACCGGCAAGGTGGAACGGATCGGCCCGGAGGACCAGGGCGACAAGCAGAAGGCCAAGGGCGGTGACAAGGCCGAGGGCAAGGAGGCCACCGCCGACGTTCCGCCGCCGGCGGCCCCCGCCGTGCCCGACAAGGGGCTCAGCGAGGCCGAGGCGAAGAACGTCGAGGCGGCGGCCGACGCGGTCCCGACGACCGACCCGGAGCTGGAGAACAAGACGGTGGGCCCGGCGCCCAAGATCCGTCTCGAAGGCGCCAGCGACCCCACCCGCACCGACGACCAGGCCAAGGCGCTCAAGGACAAGCAGTCCGACCTGCAGACGACGGGCCGCGAGGACGCGGCCAAGCCGCTCGGCGAGGATCAGATCTTCCCGAACGCCCCCGCGGAACAGCTCCACGGCAAGGCCTCCGGCGGCGCGGGCGGCGGCAAGGCGGGCGCGCTGGAGGCCACTCCCGCGCCGAAGGCCGGCGTCGGCGCCGTCGCCAAGCAGGAGAAGGGCACCGAGATCACCGGTGGCGCCGGCAAGGCGCAGGGCGACCTCGATGCCAAGGACAAGGAGCACCAGCAGAGCGAGCAGCAGGCCAAGCAGGACAAACAGACCGAGATCAACAGCGAGGTCGAGCGCAACACCGCGCAGCAGACCGCGGAACGCGGCCGGGTCGCCCAGGAGACGCGGAAGCAGCGCGAGGACTGGCGGGGCGAGCAGGACAAGAAGGTCGAGGACGCGGACAAGCAGTCCGACGACGAGCACGGCAAGAAGAACAAGGAGATCGTCAAGGCCCGCGACGACAAGGACAAGGAGGTCGGCGAGCGCAAGGACAAGGACAACGCCTCGATCGACACCGAGCGCGAGAACGCCGAGAAGGAGGCCCAGAAGAAGAAGGAGGAGAAGAAGAAGCCCTCCGGAGGCCTGTTCGGCTGGATCGCGGACAAGGTCGCCGACTTCTTCAAGGGCCTGCTCGCCGCCGTCACCGCGGTCTTCGACGCCGCCCGCAAGGCCGTCAACGGGATCATCGACCAGTTCAAGGAGTGGGCCAACCAGGCCATCGACTTCGTACGCGATCTGGCGATCAAGGCGATCAACGCACTCGCCGACGTCCTGATAGCGATAGGCGACACGCTGCTGGCGGCCTTCCCCGAACTCCGGGACCGCTTCCGCAAGGCGATCGAGGGCCTGCGGGACGCGGCGATCGCGAAGGTCAACCAGCTGGCGGACAGCCTGAAGAAGGCGGTCAACGCGCTGCTGGACGCCCTTGCCGCCGGCCTGAACAAACTGCTTGACGTCCTGGAGGCGGGCGTCAAGGCGGTCATCAAGGCCTACCAGGCGATCATCGTGGGCGCGATCAAGTTCGCGCAGGCGGCGATCGAGGCGCTGGGGAAGTTCGCGGCGCTGGTCGCCGACATCGCGCCCGACCCGGGCGGCTGGATCTCCAAGGCGGGCAGCTCGGCCAAGACCGGCATCACCGACCACCTCTGGGGCGCCATCAAGGTGGCGGTGAAGGGCTGGTTCGACACGAAGGTCGAGGGCATCCTCGGCCTGGGTAAAGCGGTGATCGACGTCCTGGTCAAGGGCTGCGTCTCGATCAAACAGATCGGCAAGATGGCCTGGGAAGCGATCACCGCCTCGCTCCCGATGATGATCGCGACGCTGGTCATCGAGAAGGTCGTCTCGATGATCGTGCCGGCGGCGGGCGCGATCCTCACGATCATCCAGGGCCTGATGGCGGCGTGGTCGACGGTCAGCTCGATCCTGTCGGCGTTCGGCAAGTTCTGGGCCTACCTGAAGGCGGTCAAGGCGGGCCCGGCGGCCTGCCTGTTCGCGGAGGCGGTCGCGGCGGGCGTCGTGGCCCTCCTGGACTTCATCACCAACTTCCTCCTCCAGAAGCTGTCTTCAGCGACAAAGGGCGTCGGTAAGCGCCTCAAGGGCATGGCCCAGAAGATCATGGACGGCCTGAAGAAGGTCGGGGGCGGGGCGAAGAAGGCGGCGGGGGCGGCGGTCAATTCGGCGCGGGCCGCGGTACGGAAGGCCAGGCAGGCCTTGAGTCGGCCCGGCAGTGAGCGCAGGCCGAAGGGCGAGCCGTCTCCCGACCTCAAGTCCCCGGTGAAGCCGAAGGATCACGCTACGCCGAAGGGGCCGGCGAAGAAGCCGGACGGTGCGGAGACGAAGCCGAAGGAGAGGGCGCCCGAGAAGGAGCAGGGACCCGCCAAGGACCGGACCCCGGACAAGGAAAAGGCACCGGCCACGGACAAGACTTCCGAGTCCGCTCCGAAGAAGAAGCAGAAGGAGATCGAGGGCCCCAAGCCCACCAAGCCGAAGAAGCCCAAGTCCCCTGTGGGCAGGGCCCTCTCGAAGGCCAAGGGTGCGGTCAAGTCGGCCCTGAAGAAGGTCGGCAACGCGGCCAAGACCCTCGGCCGGAAGCTGAAGAAGTCGAAGCTCGGCAAGGCGCTCAAGAACGGCGCGTCGAAGCTGCGGAACTTCTTCAAGCGGAAGAAGGACCAGTTCCGCGACCACAAGCGGCGCCAGCAGGAGCAGAAGAGGCGGAACCAGGACCGGCGGAAGAAGGACGAGAAGTCCAAGGAATCGAAGGAGGCACGGCTCCAGAGGATCATCGGGCGAATCCGCCCCCGCCTTCAGCGCATGCTGGGCAAGGGCGTGGGCCGGCTCGCATCGAATGCGGTGCTGTTGGGGCTCAAGACCTGGTACCGGCTCACTGAACTCAGCGACACGCGCAGCAGCCCATTCAAGATCAATGCCACGCTGAACCCCACCGGATCGGCTGGTGAGGGAAGCCGCGCCAAGGTGGAACTCTCGGCCAGGTTGGAGGAATTCCTCAACAAGGATCCCGAACGGCGAGCACGGCTTGAGCAGGCTCTAAACATTTCGACCCTCGATGACTGGCTCCTGTTCAAGGGGGCGGAGAACGCCGATGAGTTCATGATGAAGATCCGTAGGATTCTCAAGGATCTCGATAAGGCGGATCAGCGCAACACGAGGGACAAGGTCCTCGGCACCATCAGGGTGGCGGAAGGCGACACGCGAGAGAAACTGCGTGCCCAGGAAGCCAACAAGGGCAGGTGGCAGCCGGATGCCGGGGAGGTCCCGGACGAGGTGGTCAGCCAGGAGGAGGACGCGTTCCATCGCGTACACATGAGTGACGCGATACAGCGGGCCAAGCCTCCCGTCATCGGTGACCCCAGCCTTCCGCAGGGGGTCGCTCGGGTTGCCTGGACCCCGGAAAAGATGCGGGACAAGGTGGAGTTCGCGCGAAAGGCTCTGGCCCTCAAGAAGGCCGGTGAACGCGGGCAGGTCTCCAAGTTCAAGAGCAGCGCGGACGAAATGTTCCTCGACGAGATCGATCGTCAGATGCTGATCGCCCAGTTCGGTGAGATCGCGAAAAGGACCAAGGCGCCGAAGAAGCCGAGGCCATCACGGGACCCCGACCTGGCCACCCGCCTCAAAGACCTGAGCATGAAGTTCAAGCAGCTGGTCATCATCCGCTCGGATCAACTCGCGAAGCCAAAGGGGCGGCTGTTCCAGAACGACGTGAAGGAGCGGCTGAAGAACATGCAGGCCGACCACACGATCGAGTTGCAGTCCGGCGGGCGCGACATATATGACAACCTGCGCCTGATTGACAAGGGTATGAATCAGAAGATGGGCGCGCAGATCAAGGACTCGGTGAATCGTCTGGACTACGGCGCCCTGTATGGTTTTGACATTCAAATGTACTGACTATTCAAGGAAAAACATGGCTTCCCATGGCGAACTCGTCGAAATCTTCGGCGAATCGAATATCGAGAAGATGGGCTACAGAGAGGCCTTGCGCATCGGTCTCGATGAAGAGGATGCGCTCGTCTTGTCGCACGTCGGGCTGCCGCGGAATTGCGGCGCGCTCTTCACGACCGAAGTGGACGCGAGTCCGCCGCTGTTCACCGTCCGGAACTTCTCGGACGACGGATCCAATCGGGCGGTGATTCTCGGTGGGCCGCGGGACGACCCAAAGATGCGTTACTTCCTCAATGTCCGAGATCGATTCGTCGGTCTGATCGCTCTTCGCGACGAACCTCGCGGAGAGGTCGTGAACAGCACCCTGGCCGACTTTGTGGAATTCCTCTACCACATCGCTCGACGTGACGTCTCGCCCGCGCCGGCATCTGCGGCCGAAGGCGTGCAGGACGCCGACCAGCTCGCGGAGATCCTCATCGACCGAGACCCGCATGCCTTCCGGGAGCCGGACACCTGGTGGTCGATCGCACTCACGCAGATCAGAGAACACGAAGAGGGCTCATGACCCGCTACGCCGACATCCCCAAACCCATCCGCTCCGGAATAGTCGTCGTCAACCCCGACACCGGCACCCCCCAGCGCATCATCGTCCTGCAGTTCAACCCGGACACCCTGGAGCGCAGCATCGCCCCCCAGTCCGCCGGTGACAGCAAGGACGGCGGAAGCGGTGGCACCGGGAGTGGGGACCGGAATGAGGCGCTGCGCCTCAAGGGTCCCGCCGAGGAGACCTGGAAGTTCACCGCCGAGATCGATGCCACCGATCAGCTGGAGATCGCGGCGCCCGACGGGATTCACCCGCAGCTCGCGACCCTCGAAATGCTCGTGCAGCCCACCACCGCTCAGCTGCGCGCCGCCAGTCGGCTCGCGCAGAACGGGACCATTGAGATCAGTCCGATCGAGATGCCGTTGACGTTGTTCACGTGGGGCAGCAAGCGGATCATGCCCGTGCGGCTCACCGAGCTTTCCGTCAATGAGTCCGCCTTCGACGTGAATCTCAATCCGATTCGGGCCTCGCTGAGCATCGGGATGAAGATCCTCACCGTCAGTGATCTGCCGGCCGGGCACCGCGGTGCCGATCTGTACATGGCCCACCTCGCGCAGAAGGAGCGGCTCGCCGCCGCCGCGCGCGGCGGGAGTCTCGGGGCCCTCGGACTGCCGGGTGCCGACGTGCTGAGTGGAAGGGGTTGACGGGCCACCGTCATGGCTGACATCGAGTCCTACGAGAGTGCCCTGAGCGCGATACCCGGGGCCCATCCTTATCCGCGGAGCAGCCGGTACCACGACGCCGAGATCGGCATACACGTCCAGAAAGACGGGACCGAAGTCCGTTACGCCAAGCGCCGGTTACTGCCTCCGCTCGACGCACAGGAGACGCAGGAACATGTCGTGGGGGCAGGCGAGCGGGCCGATCTGCTCGCCCAGCAGTACTTCGGCGACCCCGGCCAGTGGTGGCGGATCGCCGACGCCAATCCCGTACTCGATCCACGGGAGTTGACGGACCAGGCCGGGGTCGGACGGGTCATCGACATCCCTGCGCCCGGAGGGCACCGGCGTGTCTGAGCAGCCCGTCGGGCAGGGTCCCGTCCACATCACGCTCCTCATGGGGCCGAAGCTCGCCCGGCCCGTGCCCGCCGAGGTGACCGAGGCCCTCCTGTCCGCCCAGATCACCGCCACCGCCGGCGAACGCAGCGGGTTCCAGCTGGCCTTCGATCTCACCAAGACCGGCGTCATCAACCAGCGGCTCCTGCCCGAGGGGTTCTTCGATCCCAAGACGCGGCTCATCGTCACCGTCAGCGTCCGGGGTACCCCCGACGTGCTCTTCGACGGGCTCATCGTCCGTCAGGAGGTCGGCGCCAGCAACCAGCCCGGGCACTCCACCCTCACCGTCACCGGCGAGGATCTGACCCTGCTGATGGATCTGGAGGAGCGGACCGCCCGGTACCCCAACCTCCCGCCCTCCGAGCGGGTTCTGAGCATCCTGCGGCGCTACTCCGACTACGGAATCCGGCCCGACGTCTACGCCGAGAAGATCACCCAGCCCCCGCACCAGGACCTCCGCGTCCACTACCAGACCGGCACCGATCTCCAGTACGTCACCGATCTCGCCCGCGCCAACGGGTACACCTTCTACCTCGACCCCGGGCCCAACTCCGGCCAGTCCTCCGCCCGTTGGGGACCCGAGGTCCGCCTCGGCATCCGGCAGCACGCCCTCAACGTCAACATGGACGCCAATACCACCGTCGATCAGCTGACGTTCGCCTACGACGGGACCGCTCGGGAAGAGCCTCAGGCCCGGTGGCAGGATCCGGGGACCCGGCAGTCCACGCTCCTGCCCCAGCCGCCGATCAGCCCCTTGCGGCCGCCCCTCGGCCGCCGACCCACCCCTGCCCTCAAGCGCAAGACCCTCTCCGGCACCGCCAAGCAGCAGCGCGAGCAGGCCGAGGCCGAACTCCTCGCCCGGGCTGCCGTGTCGGCGGATGTCGTCTCCGGGTCCGGGTCGCTCGACGTCAACCGGCACGGGTACATCCTGCAGCCCCGCCAACTGGTGGGCGTGCGCGGCTCCGGGCGGGCCTACGACGGCGACTACTACGTCAAGTCCGTCACGCACAACCTGCGGCCGGGGTCCTTCCAGCAGAACTTCACCCTCTCCAGGGAGGGGCTGGAGGCGCGCAGCGACTACGTCCGGCCGTAAGAACACGAACGACGCACCGATCAGGAGTAGTTCAGCATGGCGGCACCCAACAACAGCTACCTCGGCAAGTTCCGCGGCCGGGTCGTGGACAACAACGATCCGCTGCGCATCGGCCGTATCACCGTCGAGGTCCCGGACGTCCTCGGTGACGAGGCGTCCACCTGGGCGCTTCCGTGTCTGCCTTTCACCGGGCCCGAGGCCGGGCAGTTCGTGGTGCCGCCGCCGGGCGCGGGTGTGTGGGTGGAGTTCGAGCAGGGGGACCCCAGCTTCCCCGTGTGGACCGGGTGTTGGTACGGCACGGCCGAGGAGCTGCCGCCCGACGCACGGCGTGAGCTGGCGGCGAACTCGCCCAGCAAGCCGGTCGTCGTACAGACACCGGCCGCGCACAAGCTCGTCATGAACGACACCGCCGGCGCCGGGCAGGGGATCCTGCTCCAGGCTCAGGGCGGCGCGTACATCCGCATCACCAGGGAGGCCGTGGTCATCGCGACCGGCGCAGGAGCCGAAGTCGTACTCCGCGGCAACGAAGTAACCATCAACGAGGGCCAGTTGACCGTGCTCTCGAAGCGATAGAAGACGGGGGAAGCACCAAGTGTCCGGGAGTCTGCTCGACGCCGGCGCCGTGATCGGCTGCCCGCACGGCGGCCGCGTCACCGCCGCCATCACACCTTCCGGCGGCGTACGCATCGAGGGTGCGGCCGTCGCCACGGCCGCGCACACGTACGTCGTCACCGGCTGCCCGCACACCCAGGACGGTGTGCACAAGCCCTGTGTCTCGGTCCGCTGGACCGCCGACGGCACCGGCGTCACCGTCGCCGGCGTCCCCGTGCTGCTCGACACCTCGGCGGCCCAGTGCTTCACCGCGGCCTTCGTGCCGCAGGGGCCGCCCGTCGTCCAGGCCGCCCAGCGAAAGGTGACCGTCCGATGAGCCCGACGAGCCGGGGAACCCGCCCGCGCAGCGACATCGCGTTCCCCTTCCGTGCCGACCGCCGGGGACGCACCGCGCACGCCGCCCACGGTGAGCACGTCCACGACCTGATCGAGCAACTGCTGTTCACCAGCCCCGGCGAGCGGGTGATGCGCCCCGACTTCGGCTGCGGGCTCCTCGACCTGGTCTTCGCCCCGAACAGCCCCGAACTCGTCAGCACGCTCGAACTGTCCGTGCAGGCCTCGCTCCAGCGCTGGCTCGGCGACCTCATCGACGTGGTGGCCCTCGACGTGGAGAGCGCCGACGACGCCGTTCGGGTCCACCTGTCGTACGTCCTGCGCGCCACCGGAACCCGCGCGGACGACGTCTTCGAAGGGAGGGCGGCGTGACCACCGGAACCACCACCTCCCGCCGCGTCAAGGTAAGAGCCGCTCAGCTCAACGGAGTCGACTCCGTCGAGGTCAGTGACGACGGGCTGCTGCTCACCGTCATGTTCCTCGGGAAGGCGCCGCACGGCCTCGGACCGGAGAACGTCCGGATCGACGGCGGCCGGCGGATCACCGGCATCACAGTCGTCGACGTCAGCATCGAGCGCGAGGAGGACCCGGAGCTCGACGACCTGCTCTACGTCACCCTCGACCAGGCCGGAGACACCTCGCGGCACGTGCTCTCGCTCGTCGAGACCGACCCGTACGGGCGTCCGGGAACGGAACCCTTCCGGGGTTTCGACCAGCGCTATCACCGCGCGTCCTTCTCCTTCCGGCCCGACTGCCCGTCCCCCTTCGACTGCAAGGAGGACGAGCCGGAGACGGACGGCTTCCCCGCGGCGCCCGTCGTCGACTACACGGCCCGCGACTACGACACCATCCGCAAGCTGCTCCTGGACCGGCTCGCGCTCACCACCCCGGACTGGGTCGAGCGCAACCCCGCCGACCTTGGTGTCACGCTCGTCGAACTGCTCGCGTACACCGGCGACCAGATCAGCTACCAGCAGGACGCGGTGGCCACCGAGGCCTACCTCGACACCGCGCGCCGCCGGGTCTCCGTACGGCGGCACGTCCGGCTCATCGACTACGCCATGAACGACGGCTGCACCGCGCGGGCGTACGTCACCGTGCAGACCGCGGGTGACACCACCCTCGCTCCGGGCACTTTCCGCTTCGCCTCCGTCGACGTGCGCACCCTCGATCCGCACGACCGGCCCGAACCGGGCACGGTGATCGACGAGAGCGACGTCGGCGACCTGGACGAGCGCGGCTCGGTGGAGGTCTTCGAACCGGTCGTCGCCGCCGACCCGCTGGAACTGAAGGTCGCGCACAACGGGATCCGCCTGTGGACCTGGGGCGGCGAGGTGTGCACCCTGCCCACGGGCGCCACCTCCGCCACCCTGCGCGACGAGTGGGACGACCCGGAGACCTGCCGGGAGCGCCGACTCGCCCTCAGCCCCGGAGACGTGCTGGTCCTGGAGGAGGTGAAGGGCCCGCGTACCGGCACCCCCGGCGACGCCGATCCCCGCCACCGCCAGGCCGTACGCCTCACCTCCGTCACCCCGGGCGTCGACCGCATCGAGGACCAGCCGGTCCTGGAGGTCACCTGGGCCGCCGAGGACGCTCTGCGCTTCCCGCTCCGCCTCACCACGCGCGGCGGCCGCGACTGCCTGCCAGTCGAGGACGTGAGCCTGGCCCGCGGCAACGTCGTCCTCGTCGACCACGGCCGAACCCTCACCGGGCTCCCTCAGACGGCCACCGTGCCGCCCGGTCCGGCCGTCGTGGCGCCCTGCGACCCTCCCGTCTTCGGCTGCGGCGACCGGGACGAGGGCAACGCGCCGGCCCGGCTCATCAACTCCCTCACGGACCGGGCGGCGGACGGGCGGGCACTCGTACCCGACGACGTCCGCGAGCTGTTCGAGGTGGTGGGTGAGGCGGCGACCGTCCGCGCCGGACTCGGTCTGGAGCGCGCCGGGCAGCGGCACGAGCGTGTGGTGCCCGGCACGGCGTACGCCCAGACGGCTGCCCTGCGCACCCTGCTCGCGCAGTCCGTCTACCCGGGCATCGTGCCCCGCTTCCGCCCCGTTCTCGGCCGTTCCCCGGTCGTACAGGCGGTGCCGTTCCCCGACGCGCAGGTCGTGGCCGCCGGGCAGGCCGAGCGGATCGCCGCGATCGCGGGCCGGGTGCGACAGCGGCTCGTCGAGCTGTGGCGCAGCGCCCGCGACCGCGACGGGCTCGGGGACGAGGAGATCGAAGAACTCGCCGTGATCTACGGCCTGAAGGTCCTGGAGCGGCTCGAACTCCGCACGCATCCCGTCCGCGCCCTGCGCGAACTCCTGCACAGAAACGACGAGTTGCTCGAAGCGAAGTTGCGCCGCGCGGAGATCCTCGTGTCCCGGGCCCGTGCGGGCGCGGTCCTCGACGGGCACATCGCCTGGGAGATCGCGCACAGCTGGGGCCCGGTGTACGCGGTAGGACTGCACCCCGACGAGCCCGTGCTGCGGGGGTCCGCGGCCGCCGCGCTCGGCCAGGACCCGCGCAGGGCACTGCCCGCCGTTCACGTCGAGGACGGTGACCTGACCTGGACGCCCCGCCGCGACCTGCTCCACAGCGGGCCCCGCGACCGGCACTTCGTCGGGGAGCTGGAGGACGACGGCCGGGTCGCCCTGCGCTTCGGCGACGGCCGGCACGGCGCCGGGCCGACGCCGGGCAGCCGGCTCGCCCTGCACTACCGGCTCGGCGGCGGCATCGCCGGCAACGTCGGCGCGGAAGCCATCAACCACCTGGTCATCCAGAGCGGCTGTGAACAGCCGCGGGCCACCGTGGTCCGCAACCCGCTGCCCGCCACCGGCGGGGTCGAGCCCGAACCCGTCGAACAGGCACGCCAGTTGGCCCCGCTCGACCTGCGCCGCACCCGCCTGCGCGCGGTCACCGCCGAGGACTACGCGGACCTCGCCTGCGCCCTGCCGGGTGTGCAGCGGGCCGCGGCGGAGATCCGCTGGACCGGCAGTGTCCAGGAGGCCCACGTCGCGATCGACGCGTCCGGCAGCGCAGAGCCGCCGGCCGAGCTGCTCGCCCGGGTCGAGCAGTCCCTGGAGGCGTACCGGCGCATCGGCCACGACCTCGTGGTCGGCCCCGCGCGTCTGGTGCCGCTCGAGATCGCGCTGAGCGTGTGCGCCGCGCCCGGCCATCAGCAGGGGCAGGTGCTGGCCGAGCTGTACCGAGTCCTCGGCAGCGGCCGTCTCTCCGGCGGACGGCTCGGGTTCTTCCACCCGGACGCGCTGACCTTCGGCGAGCCCGTCCGCCTGAGCCGTCTGGTCGCCGTCGCCGCGGCCGTGCCGGGCGTGCGGGAGGTCCGGGTCGACCGTCTGCGGCGGCTGTTCGAGCAGGACCGAGGAGAGAGGGAGGACGGCGTGCTGCGGCTCGGCCCGCTGGAGATCGCCACGTGCGACAACGACCCGGACCGGCCGGAGAACGGCCGGCTGGCGATATCCATGGGAGGTGCCCGATGAGCCAGGCCTGTTCCTGCGGGGGCGCGTGCGGCGGTCACGACGAGCGTCTCGCGCCCGCCCCGCCGCACAACCCGCCCGGCCGCACCGCCCTCGACTACCGCGTCGGCGAGTACGGCTCGTTCCTGGCCGCCCTGCTCGACCGGCTCGCCTCACCGGCGTACCCGGCGCTCGGTGGCCTGACCGTCCGTACTCCCGACGACCCGGCGATCGGCCTCCTCGACGCCACCGCCGTCCTCGGTGACCTGCTCACGTTCCACTCGGAGCGGATCGCCGACGAGGCCTACCTCCGTACGGCGGGCGAGCACCGGTCGCTGGTCCTGCTGGGCCGGCTCGTCGGCCACCGCCCGCGGCCGGGTGTCGCCGCCGCCACTCACCTCGCGTACACCCTCGAACGCGACCCGCGTGCCGAGGCGCTGCCCGTGCTGATCCCGCGCGGCGCGCGCACCCACGGCGTGCCCGCCTCCGCCGACGAGGAGTCCGTGACCTTCGAGACCAGCCGGGACCTCACGGCCCGCTGGGACTGGAACGAGCTGAAGGTGCGCAGGCGCCGGCCGTCCCTGGTCACCCCGGAGGATCTGGAGCGCCGCTCCGAACTCTTCGTCGAGGGCACCGCGAACTCCCTGCAGACCGGCGACCAGTTGCTCTTCGTCTTCGGCGAACAGGCCGGCGGGGAGCGGAAGCTGCTGTCTGTCGCAGGCGTACGCATCGACCGGGACGACGACGTCACGGCGATCTCCCTGCAGGAGTCAGCACCGCCCACGCTGAAGGAGTTGGTCGACGAGGTGCGGCGGTGGACCGCCGAGCCCGCGGCGCCCGGTGAGCCGGGGGAGGAGCCGCCTACGCCGGAGGTCCCGAACCCGCGGCCGGTGAGCCGGTTGATCGAGGACTTCGAGGACCAGGTGCTGGCCCCGCTCCGTGCGGCTCTGGACGACGTGAAGACACCCGAGAGCCTCGCGTCCTGCCTCGCGGAGCCCGTCGCCCGCCTCGGTGAGGCGCAGGTGATCGGCGAACCGTGGGAGGACGTGGCGGCCTGGTTCGAGCAGCTGCAGGCGGTGCTGGCCGAACTTGCCGAGCGCGCACTTGAGTTGGCGCCGGCGAAGAGCGTCGAGGACGGTGCGGCGGGAAGTCGTCGGGCCGCGGCGCCGTCTGGGCTGGTCGCGCAGTTCCCCGCGCCCCCGAAGGGCGACCCACGCACCGCCGCCTACCAGGCGCTGTCTGCCGTACTTCCTGCCCTGCGTGCCGCCGGGCCGGCCCCGGAAACCGGTGCTCCACGTGCCAGTACCGACCCTGCCGCTGTCCTCGCGGCCCTCAGCCCCGGCCTCGCCGGCCTCTACCCGGCCTGGCGCAGGGCGGCGGCCGTCGTCCCCGGCACCGCGCAGCTCCTGCGCGACCTGCTCGCGATGCGGGTCACCGCGGCCCCCTTCGGCGCCACGGCCCCGCTCAAGCCCGTCCAGGACGACAAGGGCCGGGTCATCCGCAGCGCGGACTGGCCGCTCACGGGGGCCGTGCTGACCAGCCTGCGGGTCGTCCACGACACCGCGGGCAAGGCGCCGATCCGGGCGGAGTTCCAGTACGTCGAGGGCAACGGCTCCGACCAGCGGGCAGTGCCGCTGCCCGTCACCGGGCAGATCACCTTCGCGCTGGGCCCCGGCCAGGTCGACCTGTCGACGCGCTCCGCACAGGACCGCGAGCTGAGCTGGCTCACCCTCCCCCACTCCCGAACTCGTCCGAGCGGGGGGACCCCCGTCCCCGCCGACTCCCAGGAGCCCGGCGTCACCGCGCGCCTTCGCGACGGTCTGCCCGAATGCACCCTGTTCGTGTCCCGTCCGGACGAGGACGGCCTGATCCACGTCGGCATCAACAACGGCAGCACGCAGGAGATCTCCCTGCGCCCGGGCGCCACCAAGCAGTTCACCCACGGTGAGTACGAGGTGAGCCTGCGCTACGGGGTGGGCAGCAGCGAGCCCAAGGTCGAGATCGTCATCGCCGGCAAGCCGGCGCTCGTCAACCGGCGCGTGCTGCAGCTCGACACCGTGCACACCGGCATCACGGTCGGCAGCTGGGTCGCGATCCAGCGCCCCGCCAAGGGTGCCGAGGACGGCATACCCGGCGACGCCGGGCTCGCGTTCGTCACCACCCAGGTCGTGGCCGTGCGCACAGCGGCGTACACCAACTACGGGATCACCGGCCGCGGCACCGAACTCACCCTCGCCGACCCCTGGCTGGACGAGTTCGACGTCCTGCTGTCGCACATCCGCGACACCACCGTGCACGCGGCGGGCGCGCCGCTGCGCCTGGCCGACGAGCCGCTCGGCGAGGAGGTCCACGGCAACGGGATCGAACTCGCGGAGCTGTACGACGGGTTGGGTGCCGGACGCACCCTCATCGTGACCGGCGAGCGCAGCGACATCCCCGGGACGGTCGGCGTCACCGCCACCGAGGTCGTCACGATCGCCGCCGCCGACGCGACCGTGGACCCGCAGCTGCCGGGGGACCGCGTCCACACCCACCTCACCCTGACCACCGACCTCGCCCACCGCTACCGTCGCGAGACGGTCCGCATCCTCGGAAACGTCGTCGAGGCCACCCACGGCGAGAGCCGGGAGGAGGCCATCGGCAGCGGCGACTCGGACCGTGTCAACCAGACGTTCGCCCTCTGGCAGTCCCCGCTCACCTGGCTTGCCGACGACAACCCCCTCGGCGCCACACCGGTGCTGGAGATCCGGGTCGACGGCGTCCTGTGGCACGAGGTCGACAGCCTTGCCGGACGCGGCCCGCGCGAGCGGATCTACATCACCGGCACCGCCTCCGACGGCCGGACGACGGTCACCTTCGGCGACGGCGTGCACGGGGCCCGGCTGCCCAGCGGTCACGAGAACGTCCACGCCCGCTACCGCTTCGGCACCGGCAAGGCCGCCAACGTCCCTGCCGACCGCCTCACCCAGCCCCTCACCCGCCCGCTCGGCGTCACCGCCGTCACGAACCCCCGCCCGGCGACGGGCGGCGCCGACGCGGACGGTCCGGGCCTGACCCGCCGGACGGTCCCGCTGGCCGTCTCCGCGCTCGACCGGCTCGTCTCGGCGGCCGACTACGAGGACTTCGCCCGCTCCCGGGCAGGCATCGGCCGGGCCGCCGCACGCGAACTCTTCGACGGGCGGCGGTGCGTGCTGCATGTGACGGTCGCGGGCACCGACGACGTGCCCCTGGACGGAGACGGGGCAGGATCAGCAACCCTGCGCGCCCTGCGCGGGGCGCTCACCGAGTACGGCGACGTCAACCTGCCCGTCCGCGTGGACGTGCGCGAGCTGGTCCTGCTGCTCGTAGCCGCCAGGGTGAAGGTCGCTCCGGACCACGCCTGGGAATTCGTCGAACCGCGGCTGCGGCAGGTGTTGCTGCGTCGACTCGGCTATGAGGGACGCGAGTTGGGGCAGCCCGCCCGGCTCTCCGACCTTCTCGCGGCGGCCCACACCGTGCCGGGTGTCGACTACGTCGACGTCGACGTCTTCAACGGGGTCCCCGCGTCCGCCACCCCGGAAGAGCTCGCCGAGCTGCTCACCGACCCCGGCGCACCGCGGTCGAGTGTTCCCGCGCGCGAGGCGACGTACGACGAGAAGATCCACACCGTCCGCGACACCGGTGGCGAGACCCTGTCGGCGGTCTGCGCGCGCCACGGCATTCCGCTCGCCGAACTCCTGCGCCTCAACCCCGACATCACCGACACCCGGCGCCTGGCGAAGGGCCGGTCGGTGTCCGTCTTCCGCGGCATCCGCCCCGCCCAGCTCGCCCTGCTGTCCCCGCGAGCCGCGGACACCCTGATTCTGACGGAGGTCAAGTGATGGCCGCGCATTCAGCGGATGTCCAGTTGGACCCGACAGCGCTCACCACGAACCGGGAACCCGACGGCCTCGCCGCCCTGCTGCCCCGCTGGCACCTCCTGCGCGACGCCGAGGAGGGCGAGCCGCTGCGCGCGCTGCTCGCGGTCGTCGCCGAGCAGCTCGACCGGGTCCGCGACGGCGTCGAGCAGGGCTACGAGGACCTGTTCGTGGAGACGGCGGCCCCCTGGGCGCTGCCGTACCTCGGCGACCTGGTCGGATACCGCACCCTGCCGGGCTACGAACGCGTCCTCACCACGGGACTGCACGAGGGCGGGCGTGCCGCGCTGGCCGAGGCCGTCGCGCCGCGAGCGGACGTGGCGGCCACGGTCGCAGGCCGTCGCCGCAAGGGGACCCTGCACCTGCTGGAGGAGATCTCCGAGCAGGTCGCGGGGTGGCCCGCGCGGGCTGTCGAGCTGTCGCGCCTGGTCGCTCACCACCAGTCGGTGAAGCTGTACCGGGACACGGCCGCGGAGAGGGGGCGCCTCCTCGACCTCCGGGACGGCTCGGCGCTCGCACTCGCCGGCGGCCCCTTCGACAGCACCGTCCGCACCGTCGACGTCCGCCGTGCCAACTCGTCGAAGACGCAGGGTGGTTGGACCCCGGCGGGAGTCGGCCTCTTCGTCTGGCGGCTCAAGGCGTACTCGCTGACGTCCTCTCCGGCGTACTGCATCGACCGCGCCCGCAACCTCTACACGTTCTCGATCCTCGGCCATGACAGCCCCCTGGTCACCGAGCCGGTCCCGGAGCCGTCGCCGACCCACATCGCCACGGTCGACAACGTCCCCGCGTTCATCACCCGCCGCCTGCTCCACGACCGCCTCCTCGACTACTACGGCCCCGGCAAGAGCTTCGTCATCCGGCGCGACGGCGAGGACAAGCCCGTACCACCGTCCGACATCGTGGTCGCCGACCTGTCCGAGTGGCGCTACCGGCCGAAGCGCGGTCAGGTCGCCGTCGACCCGGAGCTCGGGCGGATCGCGTTCGGTGCGCGCTCGGCGCCCCGGCAGGGTGTGTGGGTGGACTACCACTACGCGTCCGGCGCCGACATGGGCGGCGGCGAGTACGAGCGGCCCGACCGCGTGGACCGGCCCGACGCCGCCTTCTACCGGGTCGGGCCCGGACAGCCGTACCGGCAGATCATGGACGCGTACCGGGCCTGGCGGCACGACCGCCGTGCGGACCGCACCGGGCCCGACGGCATCATCGAGATCACGCACAGCGGCGCCTACCAGGAGCAGCTGGACTTCGACCTCGACCCCGGCGACCGGCTGGAGCTCCGCGCGGCCGAGGGCACGCGGCCGGTGATGCGGCTGCTCGACTGGTACAGCAACCGGCCCGACGCCCTCAACATCCGGGCCGTGGCGGACGATTGCGCCCCGCACGAGCGGCCGCGCATCGTCCTCGACGGGCTGCTGGTCGCCGGGCGCGGCATCAACGTCACCGGGCCGATGGGAGCCGTCGTCCTGCGCCACACCACCCTCGTACCCGGCTGGTCACTGGAGCCCGAGTGCGAGCCGCACTCGCCCGACGAGCCCAGCCTCGTCCTGGAACGCACCACCGCCTGCCTCCAGATCGAGCACAGCATTCTCGGCACCATCGAGGTCATCGGCGACGAGGTCGGTGAGGACCCCCTCGACATCCACCTCCGCGACAGCATCCTGGACGCCACCGGCCACGACCGCGAGGCCCTGTCCGCGCCGGACTGCCGCCTCGCCCACGCCGTGCTGCACGCGCACCGCGCGACCGTCATCGGCGAAGTCCACGCGCACGCGGTGGAGATCGCCGAGAACTCGGTCTTCACGGGCAAGCTGCGGGTGGCCCGGCGCGGCATCGGCTGCCTGCGGTACTCGTACGTCCCCACCGGCTCGCGCACGCCGCGACGGCACCGCTGCCGGCCCGATCTCACGCCCGGCGTCCAGCCGTTGTTCGCCGCCGTGCGCTACGGGACGCCCTGGTACGGGCAGTTGGCCGACCGCTGTCCCGAGGAGATCCGGCGCGGCGCGGACGACGGTGCCGAGATGGGCGCCTTCCACGACCTGTACCGGCCGCAGCGCGAGGACGGTCTGCGCGCACGGCTCGCGGAGTACACGCCCGCGGGCACGGACGCCGGAATCTTCTTCGTGACATGAGCAGTGCCGCCGTACGACCCACCCGCACTTTCCTGAACCAGGGGGACCCCCTTCATGCACGCTGATCTCTCCCGTCTCACCTTCCACCCGGAGCGGCACTACTCCGCGGTCGTCGCCCAGCAGGGCCGCGTCCAGCTCGACGCCGACGCCAACGAGCAGACCGCGATCCAGCTCCACCGGGCCCGCACCCTCGCCGCGGACCTGATCGGCCGCTACGGCGGGCCGCGCGACGCGGCGGGCTTCCGCGTCGAGTACGTGGGGGGCAAGCACGACATCGACACCCTCTACATCCACGGCGGCCGCTACTACGTCGACGGCATCCTGCTCGACGCGGACCGCCCGGCGCCCGGCACGCCCGTGCCGGACGAGAACGCCGAGACCGCCGAGACCGCCAAGGACACGGCCACCCCGCCGTCGTACTGGACCTACTGGGACCAGCCCGACGCCTTCCGCGATCCGGAGAAGCCCGGCGACCGGCTGCCCTCGCCCGCGCAGTCGCCGTTCGTGGTCTACCTGAACGTGTGGGAACGGTCGGTGAACGCCGCCGAGGAGCCGTCGCTGCGCGAGGTCGCCCTCGGCGCGGCGATGCCGGACACCGCGGCCCGCGTCAAGGTGGTCTGGCAGGTGCTTCCGCTGTCCCTCGCGGCGCTGGCGATCGAGGACGCCGACCCGTCGAAGGAGGTCGTCCGCGCCGCCTTCGACAAGTGGGCGCAGCGCCAGGCGGCAACCACCGCCCGGCTGGCCGCCCGCAGCGAGCGGCCCGACCACGCCGACGAGGACCCGTGCCTGGTCAGGCCCGACGCCCGTTACCGCGGTCCGGAGAACCAGCTGTACCGGGTCGAGGTCCATGCCGGCGGCGAGGCGAAGGACGCCACCTTCAAGTGGTCCCGCGAGAACGGCTCGGTCGTCTTCCCGGTCGACGCACTCGACGGCACCTGGGTGCAGCTGGCGTCCCTCGGCCACGACGACAAGCTCGACCTGGACGTCGGCGACTTCGTCGAGTTCACGGACACCGCCTACGCCTCCCGCCTGGAAGCCCTGCCCCTGCTGCGCGTCGAGGAACTCGACCTGCCGGGCCGCCGGGTCCGCCTGTCCGCCGAGCCCGGGCCGGGCGTCGGCCGGCTTCCCCACCTGCACCCGTTCGTGCGCCGCTGGGACCACCGCGAGGGCCCGAAGCGCAGGGGCCGGACCGCAGCCCTGAAGGGCGGCGCCGTCCCCGTCGCGGAGGGGGAGTGGCTGCCTCTGGAGGACGGTGTCGAGGTGTACTTCGCCAAGGACGGCACGTACCGGACCGGCGACCACTGGCTCGTCCCCGCGCGCACCGCCACGGGAAGCGTCGAATGGCCGACGGACCCGGCGCGCCGCCCGCTGCTCCAGGGGCCCGCCGGTATCGCCCGTCACTTCGCCCCGCTGGCCCTGGTCAAGGGCGAGGAGAGCGCCGTCGACCTGCGCCTCGCCTTCGGCCCGCTCGCGATCGGCATCCCGGCCGCGGACGAGGCGACCCTTGCGGCGGAGGAACAGGCACACCGTGAGGAACTCGCGGCCGAGGGCCCCTCGCACGGGAGGTCGCAGACCACCGCAGAAGCGGAGTCCGCCGTGGAAGGAGACGAGTGATGGCCACACCTCTGAGCGCGTCCAAGCTGGTGGAGATCCTGCGTAAGGAGGGTCTGACGGTCCACGAGGTGCGCAACTGGCGTTCGCACAACCGCAATACGAAGGGCCCCTGGGGCCCGGTGAACGGCGTGATGATCCACCACACCGTCACCTCGGGCACGGACGCCTCCGTGAACATCTGCTACAACGGCTACTCGGGCCTGCCGGGGCCGCTGTGCCACGGCGTCATCGACAAGAAGGGCGAGATCCACCTCGTCGGCAACGGCCGTGCCAATCATGCGGGGCTGGGCGACAGCGACGTCCTGCGCGCCGTGGTCGACGAGTCGAGGCTGCCGCACGACAACGAGGCCGACACCGACGGCAACCGGCACTTCTACGGCTTCGAGTGCATCAACCTCGGCGACGGCAAGGACCCCTGGCCCGAGGCGCAGAAGGAGGCCATCGAGAAGGTGTCCGCCGCGATCTGCCGTCACTACGGCTGGAGCGAGCGGTCGGTCATCGGCCACAAGGAGTGGCAGCCGGGCAAGCAGGACCCGCGCGGCTTCACGATGGACGGCATGCGCAAGCGGATCGCCGACCGGCTCGCCGGGAAGTCCCAGGGTTCCGAACCCGACCCGAAGCCCACGCCGTCCAAGCCGTCGCACGCCCCGTTTCCGGGCAGCGGCTTCTTCCACAACGGTCAGAAGTCCGCGCTCATCACGGCCATGGGCCGCCGCCTGGTCGCCGAGGGCTGCGACCACTACGAGGAGGGGCCCAGCCCCGAGTGGACCGACGCCGACCGCAAGTCCTACAAGGCCTGGCAGCAGAAGCTCGGCTTCAAGGGCAAGGACGCGGACGGCATTCCGGGGAAGACCAGCTGGGACAAGCTGAAAGTCCCGGCGTCCTGAGAGCCGTCAGCGGGCGGGCTGCCCAGGACGCCGACGCGGAGCAGCCCGCCTACGGCCGTCGTGCGCGCGGGAGAGGGCAGAAGTGGCTGCCTCCTTCGGCCACCACGGTGTTCCCGGGGGCGATCTCCGTGAATCCGGCGTCCCGGACCACCGGCAGGCCGCTCGTGGTCAGCTCGGCCCAGCGGTCCGTGTCAGCGGTGCGTACGGACAGCGGGAAACCGGCGTCGCGCCACTCCGCGCGCTGCTCGTCCGTCAGTTCCCACCAGGCCAGCTGCGCGCCGTGGCCCGCCTGGGCCATCGACTTGCCCGCCGTCATGTCGAGGTCGGGGCTCAGCCACAGGACGGGTGCCGTGAGGTCGGGGTCCGCCGGGGGCTCCGGGTCGTCCAGTTCCGTTCCCGACACCTGGAGCCGGGCCAGGTCCTTGGGCCAGCCGTCGAGCGGGACGGGCGGGAACACCCGTACCTCGGCCGACTTCCCCGTCACCGTGATCCCGTCGAGCGCCTCCGCCCTGCGCCACTCGGCGCCGCGCGCCCGCCGCACCACCTTGCGGATCCGGGCGTCCTGCCAGTCGCGCATGACCTGCGCCCACTCTCCCTCGCCGGTCGCGCGCGGATCGGAGAGGATCACGAGGACGGCGCGGGCCGCCGTCTCCAGGGCGTCGGTGCGGGCCGGGGGAGCGGCCCGCTCGATACGCACCACGAGAGGCAGCACGAACTGCTGAGCCTCGTCGCGTACGGTCCGCTCGGACCGGAAGGGGCTGTCCTGCGGCACCTCGGGGGAGGCGTCGGCGGCGTCGTTCTGGAGGGTCTGGTCGTCACTGCTCACCGGACCAGTCTGCCAGGCGGATGATCGGTTCTTCGCGGCGTCGTGCGACAGCCGCGGTCACCCCGAGCAGGACGTGCGCTGTGCCTCCTGCCATTCGCACACGGGGCACAGCGTCACGCCCTTGCGGGACTCCGGGTACTCGGTGGGCCTGCGGCACAGCACGCACTCGGCGAACGGTTCCGTGGTCGCGCCGGCCGGTTCAGATACGTCAGGGTCCGTACGCGGACCCGGCCCGTCGCAGTAGTCAGCCATGACTCCCACCGTAGTGCGGGCCCCCGGACGGGCCCTAGTGCTGGGCCGTCGACCTGATCAGCTCCGACACCCGCATGAACCGGTACCCGCGCTCCCGCAGCTTCGGCACGACGGCGCGCACCGCGGCTTCCGTGGCGGGCGCCGCGCTGCGGGTGCAGTGCATGACGACGACCGAACCGGGCCGCACCCCGTCGAGCACCTGCTGCGCCACCGCCGCCGAGTCCGTCGCGAACGCGTCACCGCTCACCACGTCCCACTGCACGGCCGTGACGCCCGCCGGGGTCAGCTTCCGGAGCACCTCCTTGTCGTAACACCCGCCCGGGAAGCGGAAGTACGGCACCGTGCGCTTCACCCCGGCCTTGCGGAACGCGGTGAAGGCGCGCTCCACGTCCGACCGCATCCGCGCGGGCGGCATGGTGGGCAGCCCGTAGCACTGGCCGGTGAAGGCGTAGTGGCTGTACGAGTGGTTGGCGACCTCGAAGAGCGGATCGCTCCCGATCGACTTCGCCTCGGCCGGGTACTCCTCGGCCCACCGCCCCGTCATGAACACCGTCGCGGGGACCTTCAGCCGGCGCAGGGTCGCGATCAGGGCCGGGTTGTCGAAGTGCTCACCTGCCGCGGCGCGGGGGCCCTCGTCGGCGGTCATGTCGGCGTCGAAGGTGAGGGCGACGGTGCGGCCCCGCGGGTGGGGAGCGCTCTTGAACACGGGGGTGAGACCGGCGGGGCCCGGTGCGAGTGTGGGCGGGCGCGAGGGCGCGGCGGACGCGGACGCGCTCACCTCCCCTCGCCCCGGGTGCCCGGTGGATCCGCCGCCCCCACTGCACGCGGCAGCACCGACCCCCAGCGCGCCCAGGGCGCAGACCAGCGCAAATCTCCGTACATAGGTCATCACGCGGCGACAATAAACTTACTAATGGGATTAATTGCGCATCATGTCGCCTGTGCGGAGCGGCGTCGGGCCAGGTGGGCGAAGGGCGCCGCCGCGGGGCTCAGGTGTCCCGCAGCGCCCCGGTCACCTGAGCGAAGAACCGCGCGTGGGCGGACTCGCTCGCCGGGAGCTCCGGGTTCCAGGGGAGCAGGCGTGCCCCGGCCGCGACCTGCAGCCAGTGCGGGTCCGCCGCGTACTGCTCGTGCGCGGCCGCGTTCGCGCGGGAGTCGACGAGCGCGATGTCGGGGGTGAGCGCGGCGGCCTGCGCCCACCCGGCCGTGCTCCAGTTGGCGCCCGGCCCCTGTGGCGGTTCGACGGTGCGTACGCCGAGGGCCGTCAGCGCGCTCAGGTCGGGCCACTTGGCGGGGCGGGCCAGATGGACACTGTCGGGGCCGCCCGGTGACAGGGCCAGTACCCGCCCCGGATTGTCCTGCGCGGCCTGCTCCAACTCCCGCATGGCGCGCTCCAGTTCGGTCCCGGCCCGGTCCCGCGCCCCGAGCGAGCGTGCCAGCCCGGCGAAGCGCTCCCTGACCGCGGTGAGTGAGCGGCCCTGCCCGACGTCGACCACGACGACCGGGACGTGCTCCTCCAGATGCTTCGCCACGTCGGGATCGACGCCGTACACCTGGCCGCCGCCGTAGGTGACGGCGACGACGAGGTCGGGCTCGGCCGCGAGCACGGCCTCCAGGCCGAGGCCCGCGCCCGCACCGAGGTAGCGGACCTCGCCGAGCGGCAGCGTCCCCGCCTTGGCCGGGTCGGCGGCGTCCCCGTCGTGGAACGAACCGAAGATCCCCACCGGCCGTATCCCGTGGTCCCACAGGGTGGCGCCGGCCTGTATGTAGGCCACTACCCGTAACGGCACGTCCCCCGCGGCCGCCACATGCCCGCGGTCGTCGGTGAACTCCCAGACTGCGTGTCGTTCCATGTGTTCGTGTCCTTGTCCCTAGGGGGCGCGACGTCCTGACGGGCTCGTGGGCCCGGCCGGACCCCTAGGACCCTGCCCAGGGGGCGGGAGCGGCACGCTCGGTGAATCAGCCGCAGTTGTGGGCGGCACTGGTGGGGCCGGAACCCCGCCTCACCTCTGCGCGAGCAACTGCTCCCTCGCCGCGGCCACGTCGAAGTCCGCCTTCGGGTACTTCGGGTCCAGCGCCTCCAGATGTTCCAGGAGCAGCTTGCTGACGGCCCAGTTGCGATACCACTTGCGGTCGGCCGGCACCACGTACCAGGGCGCGGCATCCGTCGAGCAGCGCTCCAGCGCGATCTCGTACGCCTCCTGGTACGCGGGCCACAGAGCGCGGTCTTCGATGTCTCCCATGGTGAACTTCCAGTGCTTGTCCGGGTTGTCGAGCCGTTTGAGGAGCCGCTCGCGCTGTTCCTCGTACGAGATGTGGAGGAAGCACTTGACGACCGTCACGCCGTCCTCCGCCAACGACTGCTCGAAGCGGTTGATCTGGCCGTAGCGGCCGCCCAGTCGGCGGTGCGGGACGAGGCCGCGGACGCGGGCGGCGAGGACGTCCTCGTACTGCGAGCGGTCGAAGATGCCGATCTCGCCGGGCTCAGGGAGCGCCCGCATGATGCGCCACAGGAACGGATGGCCGCGCTCCTCGGCGGTCGGCGCCTTGAAGGCCTTGATGCGGCAGCCGGAGGGGTTGAAGAGGCCGATGACGTGCTTGACCGTGCCGCCTTTGCCGCTGGTGTCCATGCCCTGGAGGATCAGCAGGATCCGGCGCCGGTCGCCGGCCGTGCCGGAGGCCCACAGGCGCTCCTGGAGGTCCGCGAGGCGTTCACCCATACGGGCGGTCGCCTCCACGCCCGCGGCCTTGCCGGAGGGGCCCGCGGGCGTCGCCCGTGCGTCCAAGGAGGCGAGATCCACGGGCTTGCCCGCGGGGATGCGCAGCAGCTCACGAAGCGCGACGGGCGACTTCGAGCCGGAGGACTTCCCGGACGGCTTCCCGGGGGCCTGTGCGGCCTTGGCCCGGGACTTCCCGGCGCTCTTGGCCGGCTCGCCCTTGCCCTTCCGCTTCGTGTCCTTGTCGGCCTTGGCCACCGCGCACCCCTTCCCGTCAGGTCCCTCGATCGTGCGACGGACCGGGCACCTGCGCTACCGCTGCCAGGGCCCCGTCACGGCGAAGGTCGTCCCGGGCGTGTAGCAGTTGACGTACATCGTGTCGCCGTCCGGGGAGAACGTGACGCCCGCGAACTCGCCCCACGCCGGTTTCTGCGCCGTGCCGATGTTCTGGCGCCCGCGCGCCATCGCGTACACGTCGCCGCGGCGGGTCACGCCGAAGACGTGCTGCGCGCCCTCGCCGTCCTCGCACACCATCAGGCCGCCGCTGGGCGCGAGGCAGATGTTGTCGGGCTCCTCGCCCGGCAGCTGGACGTCGGTGCTCGGGCCGAAGACGATCACCAGCGTGAGCCGGCGCTTGTTCGGGTCGTAGCGCCAGATCTGCCCGAAGTGATCGGCCGCCGAGCCCTCCGCGCTGTGGGCGAAGGAGGAGACGAAGTAGACGGACGAGCCGCCCCAGTAGCAGCCCTCCAGCTTCTGCGCGTGCGTGATGCCCTTCGGGCCGAAGTCCTGGAGGCGGATGGGGGTCTGCGCGGCCAGCGGGTCGGGTACGTCGACCCACTCGATGCCGTCGAACGTCGCGCCCGTCTCCTGGACCACGGAGAGGTCGGGCACCCCGGGTACCCGCATCGCCTGCAGCGTTCCGCCCGCCCGCAGGGAACCGAGGCCGCCCTCGGGCTTGTCGGGCAGGAAGCGGTAGAACAGGCCGAAGGGCTTCTCGAAGGCGTCCTCGGTCTCGTAGACGACGCCCCGCTTCGGGTCGATCGCGATCGCCTCGTGCTGGAAGCGGCCCATCGCGGTCAGCGGTACGGCACCCGAGCGGTGCGGGTCGGCCGGGTCGACCTCGAAGATGAAGCCGTGGTCCTTGGTGTAGCCGTTCGTGCCTGCCTTGTCCTCGGTCTCCTCGCAGGTCAGCCAGGTGCCCCAAGGCGTGTGCCCGCCCGCGCAGTTGACGGCCGTACCGGCGATGGCGACGCGCTCCGACAGGACATTGCCCCGATGGTCGAGCGTGAGCGCCGTACAGCCGCCCTTGCCCATCGGGTCGTAGGTGAGCCCCTCGACGGTCGGCACGGCGATCTTCGCGGTGACGCGGTTCTCGTGGTTGCGGACCAGGTGGACCTGGCCGTGTCTGCCCTTCAGGGCCGTCATGCCGTCATGGTTGCTGGGCACCTTGCCCTCGCCGGAGCGCAGCGGGTCGCCCTCGCGCGAGAGGACCTTGTAGCGGAACCCCGCGGGCAGATCGAGCAGTCCGGCGGGGTCGGGCACCAGCGGGCCGTAGCCCTTTTTCCCGAGGCTCTGCGCGGCGGCCGTGCCCGCGAAGAGCTCGGAGAGGCTTCCGGCGAAGGCGATGGCGGCGACGGAAGCGCCGCTGCGCGCGAGTACCTGACGTCGTGTTGCGGGGGACTGAGCGGTACGTGCGGTACGTGCTTCAGACATGGGGCAACCTCCTGCTGGCGGACAGGAACTGTGACCCGGCTGTGTCTATCACGGCCCATTCGTCACGGGAACCACGCGCGTAGCAGAGCCAGTTGAGGGTTGGTGTCTCGTGTAACCGGCTTACTGTCCCGTGCGTACGGCTCAGGGGGCCGGGCGGGTGACAGGGCCGGAGGGGACATGAAGGTGCTGCTGCGGGCGGTGCGCGCGATCGACCGGGTGGCGGTGCGGGCCATGGTGAACCGCGACCGGAGCCTGGCCCGTGCGCCGCGGCGTCCTGGCCGGATCCAGGCCTACGGCCACCGGCGTCCGGTGCGCGCGGGCGGCTTGCTGGGGGCCGCGACGGCGGCGCTCATGGTGGGGATCTGCGCAGTCGCGGGGTGGCGGTTCACGGGGGCGGCCGATGTCCTGGCGCTCGTCGCCGTCGGGACGGGGGTCGGCCTTCTCTTCGCCCTGACGCTGCGGTGGGAGCGCATGGCCAAGGAGGCCCTTGAGCACATCAACCGCGCCGAGCCGTTCAAGGCGCCGTCGGTCCGGAACGCTGTCGCCTGGATCGGTGGTACGTGGGTGGTGTTGACGGTGATGTGGTGGAGCGAGGACGCGAGGCAGGGCAGGGATGCCGACTGGCTTGTCAGTGCGGTGTGTGCCGCTGCCCTGACGGTGCTCATCAGCTCGGCGGGCTTTGTGGTCGGGCTTGTGACCGGCAGGCGACGCCGCAGGTGACCCCGGGCGGCCCTATGCGCGCACCAGCCCCTTGGCGTCCCGGGCGAGCGCCGTCAGGCGGGAGATCGCGCGGAAGTACTTCTTGCGGTAGCCGCCGTTCAGCATCTCCTCGCTGAACAGCTGGTCGAAGGGGAGTCCGGAGGCGAGCACGGGGATCTCGCGGTCGTAGAGCCGGTCGGCGAGCACGACGAGCCGCAGCGCCGTCGACTGGTCGGGGACGGGCTGCACGTCCGTGAGGCAGACCGCCTTCAGGTCGTCCGTCAGGGCGCCGTAGCGGCTGGGGTGCACGCGCGCGAGGTGGTCGAGCAGATGCGGGAAGTCGTCGAGCGCGGCACCCTGCGTCGCGTACGCCGCCTTCGTCACCTGTTCGTCGGAGAACGGGGCGGGCGCTTCGGGCAGGCCGCGGTGGCGGTAGTCCTCGCCGTCGATGCGCAGGGGGCGGAAGTGCGCGGACAGGCCCTGGATCTCGCGCAGGAAGTCGACGGAGGCGAACCGGCCCTCGCCGAGCTTGCCCGGCAGCGTGTTCGAGGTTGCGGCGAGCGCGACGCCCGCGTCGACGAGCTTGCCCAGCAGGGTCGACACCAGGACCGTGTCGCCCGGGTCGTCCAGCTCGAACTCGTCGATGCACAGCAGCCGGTGCTCGCCGAGCGTGCGCACCGTCTGCTGGAAGCCGAGCGCGCCCACCAGGTTCGTCAGCTCGACGAACGTGCCGAACGCCTTCTGCTCGGGGGCCGCCGGGGTGGCGTGCCAGAGCGAGGCGAGCAGGTGGGTCTTGCCGACGCCGTAGCCGCCGTCCAGATAGACGCCGCGGGGCCCGGTGGGTGCCGCGGGCTTCTTGGCGAACCACCGCCGCTTGCCCGAGCCGCTCGCGTGGGCGCCGCCGAGCCCGGCCGCGAAGTCGCTCAGGACCCGCACCGCATCGGTCTGGCTGGGCTGATCGGGGTCCGGGATGTACGTCTCGAAGCGGACCGAGTCGAAGCGCGGCGGGGGCACCATCTCGGCGACCAGACGGTCCGCGGGGACGAGCGGCTCACGGGCGCACAGGGACAGCGGGGCCGCGTCGGCTATCGGACTCTGGGCCGGGGCAGTGGTGGAGGACGACACAGCACCCAACTCTAGACGCCGTGGGAGACTGCGTGACATGCGACGCCTGTTCCCTGTGACGTACGAAACAGCAGATCACGCGGGCCACGAACCCCGTGAATGGAGTCTCGGCGAGCTCGCGGACGCCTATGCCTACCCCTTGGGGCAGGACGTATGGCTGCGGGCCAACATGGTCTCCACGCTCGACGGCGCCGCCCAGCACGACGGCCGCTCGCAGGGCATCTCGTGCGCCGCCGACATGCGGATCTTCGGCACCCTGCGCGGTCTCGCGGACGCCGTCCTGGTCGGTGCGGAAACGGTCCGTATGGAGGGCTATCGCCCGGCACGCGCGCGTGAGGCCTTCGCCGCGCGCAGGGAGGCGGCCGGACAGGGCCCCGCCCCGGCCATCGCGGTGATCACCGCGAGCCTGGACCTCGACTTCTCCCTCCCGCTCTTCACGTCGCCCCTCGTCCCCACCTTCGTGGTCACCGGCGCCGGAGCCCCGCCCGACCGTATGGAGGCCGCTCGCAAGGCCGGCGCCGAGGTGCTGATCGCCGGCGAGGGCGCCACGGTCGAGCCGGAGCGCGCGGTCCGGGCGCTCGCGGAGCGCGGGCTCACCCGGCTGCTCACGGAGGGTGGACCCCGCCTGCTCGGCCAGTTCGTGGCCGCACAGGTGCTCGACGAACTCTGTCTGACGCTGTCGCCGATGCTCACGGCCGGAGACGCCCAGCGCATTGCCGGGGGACCGTCCCTGACCGTCCCTGAGCGTTTCGAGATGGCTTCTGTACTGGAAGAGGCCGGGTTCCTGTTCACCCGATACCGTCGGAGCTGACAATCAGTGGAATCTGCCGTTCCGTTTAGCTTCCGCTGGGCACACTAAATCTCGCAGACCCCGTACGGCCACGGGGCAGGATGGTTTCCGCAGGGACCGGTCGAGAGTCGACGGCCCACGGAGGAGAGAAGAAGGGCGCCTGTCGTGTTCACGAGCGTATTGATGATCGAGAAGGCCCTGACGTCCGCCGACGTGGAGTTCGTCACCACCTTGCACGGTGATGAGGAAGTCGCGTTCCACGTGCTGCTCCAGCCCCGCGGCGACCAGGCCGACCGCCTGCTGCGGGCCATCGACGACGTCGCCATGGGGGAGCTCGACGACGCGGCGAAGGAGAAGGACGTACCCGAGGGCCGGGACGCCACGGAACCCGGCGAACAAGCACTCCAGGTCTCCCTCGCCGCACTCCACCAGGCCGGCTGCGAGGCGGAGGGCCGCCTCGTCGAGGACCACCCCCTGGACGCGCTGAAGTCCCTCGTCGACGAGATCGGCGCCGACGAGGTCATCGTCCTGACCGACCCGCATTACGTGGAGGAGTTCTTCCACCGTGACTGGGCCTCGCGCGCCCGGCACAAGGTGGGCGTCCCGGTCCTGAAGCTCTTCTCGTACAGCAAGGTGTAGCCGCCAGGGCGGTACGGGGTTGCGCGGGCGGGGTGCACGGAGAAAGTAGGCTGAGCCTGCCCGCACAGTGGGCACGCAGCAGCACACCGTCCCAGGGAGAAACCAATGGCACCCGGCCTGCCCACCGCCATGGACCGACCGCACTTCATCGGCATCGGCGGCGCCGGAATGTCGGGCATCGCGAAGATCCTCGCGCAGCGCGGCGCCCAGGTCGCCGGCAGTGACTCCAGGGAGTCCGCCACGGCCGGGGCGCTGCGCTCGCTCGGTGCCACGGTCCACATCGGCCACGACGCCGCGCACCTCGCGCCGGACGCCACCTGCGTCGTCGTCTCCTCCGCGATCCGCGCAGACAACCCCGAGCTGGCCCGCGCCGCCGAGCTCGGCATCCCGGTCGTCCACCGCTCCGACGCCCTCGCCTCGCTCATGGTCGGCCTGCGCCCCATCGCGGTCGCCGGCACGCACGGCAAGACGACGACCACGTCGATGCTGGCGGTGTCCCTGTCCTCCCTGGGCCTCGACCCCTCATACGCCATCGGCGGCGACCTCGACGCCCCCGGCTCGAACGCGCTGCACGGCGCGGGTGAGATCTTCGTCGCCGAGGCCGACGAGTCGGACCGCAGCTTCCACAAGTACGCGCCCGAGGTCGCCATCGTCCTCAACGTCGAGCTCGACCACCACGCCAACTACGCGTCGATGGACGAGATCTACGAGTCCTTCGAGACCTTCGCCTCCAAGATCGTCCCCGGTGGCACGCTCGTCATCGCCGCGGACCAGTCCGGCGCGGTCGAGCTGACCCGCCGGCTGCGGGACACGACGTCCCTGAAGGTCGTCACCTACGGCGAGTCGGAGGCGGCCGACGTCCGCATCCACAAGGTCACCCCGCGCGGCCTGACCAGCGAGGTCACCGTCCTCCTCGACGGCAAGCTGCTCACGTTCACGGTCTCGGTCCCCGGCCGCCACTACGCGCACAACGCGGTCGCGGCCCTCGCCGCCGGCGTCGCGCTCGGCATCCCCTCCCGCAACCTGGCCGCGGCGCTGAAGTCGTACACCGGCGTCAAGCGCCGCCTCCAGCTCAAGGGCGAGGAGAACGGCGTACAGGTCATCGACTCGTACGCGCACCACCCCACCGAGATGTCCGCCGACCTCGAGGCGATGCGCTCGGCCGCGGGGGACTCCCGGATCCTCGTCGTCTTCCAGCCCCACCTCTTCTCCCGCACCCAGGAGCTCGGCAAGGAGATGGGCGACGCCCTCGCCCTCGCCGACGCGTCCGTGGTCCTGGACATCTATCCGGCCCGCGAGGACCCGATCCCCGGCATCACCAGCGGCCTCATCATCGACGCGGCGCGCGCCGCGGGCGCCGACGTGGACGCCGTCCACGACAAGGCGACCGTGCCCGACGTGATCGCGGGAATGGCCAAGCCGGGCGACCTTGTTCTCACCATGGGCGCGGGTGACGTCACGGAGCTCGGCCCGCAGATCCTGGATCGCCTTGCCAAGTGAAGGACTGAACTGAATGTCGTACGACGTCGAAAAGCCGGACGAGGAGTGGCGCGCGGAGCTGACCCCGGCGGAGTACGCGGTACTGCGCCAGGCCGGCACCGAGCCCGCCTTCGTCGGTGAGTACACGGACACCAAGACCCAGGGCGTCTACTCCTGTCGCGCGTGCGGCGCGGAGCTCTTCACCTCGGGAGAGAAGTTCGAGTCGCACTGCGGCTGGCCGTCCTTCTTCGATCCGAAGGACACGGACGCCGTCGAGCTGATCGCGGACCGCTCGCACGGCATGGTCCGCACCGAGGTGCGCTGTGCCCGCTGCGGCTCGCACCTCGGACACGTCTTCGAGGGCGAGGGCTACCCCACCCCGACGGACCAGCGGTACTGCATCAACTCGATCTCGCTGCGGCTGGCGCCGGAAGCGGGCTGAGCCGGGCCCGGGGCTCCGGCGGAGGCTCAGTCCTCCGCCGGCGTCTCCGGGCGCATCATCGGGTGCACGACGCCCGGGAAGACGCGGGCCCGGACCACCGGCTCCGCGGAGCCGCCCTGCACGATCGTCTCGGCGATGCCCCACGGGCGGCCGGGCAGGACGACGGTCAGCGTGTACGAGGACGCGCAGCCCATGCAGTCGTACTTGTCCATCCACGTCTCGACGTCCGTGAGGCTGCCGGGGGCGCGGGCCACGTGGCGGTGGACGGCGTGGCAGCGGTCGCACTTCTCGCCGGGCTCGCAGGTCCCGCCGCAGGGGCAGGGGACGTCCAGGGAGTCCGCGGGCCGCCAGCGCTGGGTGCGCACGGCCTCCGCGGTGGCGCCCATGTCCTTCATCGCCTTGAGGTTCTTGGCGGCGACGACGTACGACTCTCCGGTCGACGTCATCCGGTGCCGGATCACGTGCTTGCGTCCGCGGTTCGTCGTCATCTGGTTCCTCCTGGGTTCACGCAGCCCGCCAGGAGGCCCACGAGATCGTTCCTCCCCCACGGTACCGGGCCCGGCGGGTGCACCGGGCCACGAGAGACCGGGGAGAGGTCAGCCGGGGGCCGTGGCGACCGGGCCAGCTCCAGCAGGCCGCCGGGGGCCGCGCTGCGCACCGTGTCGTTGCCGGCGACCGTGAGCAGGAAGAAGAACATCTCGAGCTCGGCCGCCGTCAGGTCGGCGTCGGTGGCCAGGACCGTCATGACGTCGTCCGCCGGGTGTGTCCGCTTGTGCGCGGCGAGCGAGCGCGCGTAGGCGAACATGTCGCGCGGCATCGCGGGGGAGCGCGGGTCGACCGGTCTGCCGTCGGCGTCGAGGACGGGCTCGTCCGCCTCGTCCGGGTGCTGACAGTGGGGGGAGCGGTCCCTGCCTGCGCCGCACCACCGTGGCCCGCGACCCCAGGGGCGCACAAAGGCGCGCGGCGGCATCGGGGACAATGAAGGCTCCACCCGGGCGCAGGCGGCGACGCCGTGCCCGTCGAGCAGACACCACGTAGGAGAACGGGCCCGTTGTCCCAGAAGCGCGAGAACCGTCCTGAGGCCGTCGCGTCCGACGGGGCCGTCCCGGGCACCGCACCCGTCCCGGGCACCTCCGTCCCTGGCACCGGCACCGTTCCGGAGGCCGGGCACCGCCGTCGGCTCGACCTGCGCGCCGACTGCGGGAACTGCTTCGGGCTGTGCTGTGTCGCCTTGCCCTTCGCCAAGTCCTCCGACTTCGCCGCGAACAAGCCCGCGGGCCGGCCGTGCCGCAACCTCCAGGACGACTTCCGCTGCGGCATCCACGCCACGCTCCGGGACAAGGGCTACGCGGGCTGCACGGTCTTCGACTGCTTCGGAGCCGGCCAGCAGGTGTCACAGGGCACGTTCGGCGGCGAGGACTGGCGTACGTCGCGCGGGACCGCGCGCGCGATGTTCGACGTCTTCCCCGTCATGCGTCAACTGCACGAACTCCTCTGGTACTTGACCGAGGCGCTGGATCTGGAGCGGGCCCGCCCGGCGCACCAGGAGGTGCGGCGCGCCCTCGACGGGATCGAGGAGCTCACCCGCGCCGACGCCGCCACCCTCACCGCGGCCGACATCCCCACCCTCCGCGGCGAGGTCAGCGAGACGCTCCTGAAGGTCAGCGAACTCGTACGGGCGGCCGTCCCCGGCCGCAGGAAGAATCACCGGGGCGCCGACCTGATGGGCGCCCGCCTCAAGGGCGCCGACCTGCGAGGCGCCAACCTGCGCGGCGCCTACCTGATCGCGGCCGACCTCACCGGCGCCGACGTGCGCGAGGCCGACCTCATCGGGGCCGACCTCCGCGACGCGCGTCTTCAGGGCGCCGATCTGACCGGCAGCATCTTCCTCACGCAGGCACAGGTCAACGCGGCCCGCGGGGACGGCTCGACGAAGATCCCGGCCTCCTTGAGCCGTCCCGCGCACTGGTAGGCACCTGCGAGTCGTCAGATCCCCAGGGACTTCTTCAGGAAGTCGAGCTGGAACAGCAGCAGGTTCTCCGCGACGTCCTCCTGCGTGACCATGTGCGTCGCGCCCGGCAGCGGAAGAACCTGGTGGCTGCGGCCCGCCGCGAGCAGCGCCGCCGACAGGCGCAGGGTGTGCGCGACCGCCACATTGTCGTCGGCGAGCCCGTGCACCAGCAGGAGCGGGCGGCGCAGCAGCGGCGCGTCGGCGATCAGGGAGCAGCGCTCGTAGTTCTCGGGCTCCTCGTCGGGATGTCCGAGATAGCGCTCCTTCCAGTGCGTGTCGTACAGCCGCTGGTCGGTGGGCGGCGCGCCCGCCACCGCCGCGTGGAAGACGTCGGGCCTGCGCAGCACGGCGCCCGCGGCCAGGAACCCGCCGAACGACCAGCCACGGATCGCGACCCGCGTCAGGTCGAGGTCGGGGAACTCCGCCCCGGCCGCCTGCACGGCGGCGACCTGGTCGTCCAGGGCGTGGGTCAGGATGTCGCCGCGGATCTCCTTCTCCCACGCGGGACCGCGCCCCGGGGAGCCGCGCCCGTCCGTGACCAGGACCGCGAAGCCCTGCTCGGCGAACCACTGCGACAGATGCGCGGGCCAGCCGAGGCCGCGCGTGGCAACCAGCAGGTGCTGGCCCCCGTACGGGTTCACCAGGACGGGGAGCGTGGCGCTGCCCGGTGTGTGCCACGACGGGAGGAACAGCTGGCTGCGCAACTCCCGCTCGCCGAGCCGCAGATGGGCGGGGCGCGTGGGGACGACGGGGCGCTCGGCGAGCGAGGCGATCTCCCCGTCGGGGCTGCCCTTCTTCGTCACCTCTACCTTCACGGCGTCCTCCCGGCGGCTCACCAGGACCGTGGTGCCGCCCGCGGAGACCGCCGTGTGCACGCCCGGCGTGTCCGTGAGCCGGACGCAGCCCGCGTCGGGCGCCCAGGTCCACACGTGGGTCTCGGTGGGCTCGTCACCACCCTCGAACAGCACGGACTCGCCCTGGGCGCCGAGCACGTGACGGATCTGGAGGCCCACCGGGGTCACCGGCTTCCCGGCCACGACGAGGCGGCGGGTGTCCTGCTCGTCGCGGGTCGTCACCAGCGCGCCGGACGCCGTGCGGCACGGGGCGCCGGGGACCAGCTCGACCCAGGCCGCGTCGCGCTGCTCGTCCAGGAGGCGGGTGGCGCCCGTCGCCGGGTCCACGGCCAGCGTACGCAGCGTCCTCTGGTCGCGGCTCTGCACTGCGGCGAACGGGCCGTGCGCGTCCCACCCGACCACAGGCACGTACTCGAACGCCCCACGGTCCCAGTCCACTTCGGCCCGGGAGCCGTCCAGGTGCAGCACATGGAGCGACACGTCGGCGTTGGCCGTGCCCGCCGCCGGGTAGCGCACGGCGCGCGGCGGCGCCGAAGGGTCGGCCGGGTCGGAGAGGTACCAGCGCTGCACGCGCGACGTGTCCACGCGCGCGGCGAGCAGCGCACCGCCGTCGGGCGCCCACCAGTGACCGCGCGGCCGGCCCATCGACTCCGAGGACGCGTGGTCGGTCAGCCCGTAGGTGATGTCGGGGCCTTCGGGCGCCGCGAGGAGCCGGTCCTCGCCGTCGAGTGTGACGACGTGCAACGCGCCGCCGGTGACGTACGCGACGAACCGGCCGTCGGGGGACAGACGCGGGTCCACGACCGGGCCCGCCGCCGACACGGGGAACGGGACGCCGTCCGCGACACGGACCGCCCAGAGTGCTCCCGACAGGGCGTACACGACAGTGCGGCACTCGGCGTCGGCCGAGTACGAGACGAGCCCCACCGCGCTCTCGCGCGCCCGCTCCCTGCGCACCCGCTCGGCGGCCGGCACGTCTCCCGCGCGCGCGGTGCGCGAGACGTTCACCAGGACGCGCTCCGCACCGTCCTCGTGGAGCCACAGGGCACTCACGGGGTCGGCGCCGCCGCCCGTGCGCAGGAACAGGACGCGCCCGCCGTCCGCCGAGACCGTGAACCGGCTCGGTGCGCCCAGGGCGAAGCGGCGGGTGCGGGCGTACTGGCGCGGGAACTCTCGGGCATCGTCCATGAGGGCACTCTGGCATGCCCTGCTGACACCCCGTCGGGTGGGCGAGGGGGCGGGCCGCCGCTCGCGTCAGGTGTCGGACTTTTCCCGCACCACCACGACCGAGCAGTGCGCGTGCTGCGTCACCTGCTGGCTCACCGAGCCGAGCAGCGCCCCCTTGAAGCCGCCGTAGCCGCGGGTGCCCACGACCAGGAGGTCCGCGGCCCCGGACGCCTCGACGAGGACCTTCGCCGCGGGCCCCTGCACCATGCGGCTGTGCACCGGGACGGGCGGGTTCTCTCCGATCGTCTCCGTGACGACGTCGATGAGCTTCACGCGTGAGGTCTCCTCGGGGGAGAGCGGTCGGCGACCGCCCACCACCGTGTCCCCGTCGGCGGGCCCGCCGAGGCTGAAGGGGTTCGTGGACCACTCCCAACTCATGACGGCGTGCACCCGGCCGCCGACGAGCGTGGCCTGCCGCACGGCCCAGCGGAGGGCTTCCTTCGAGTGGTTCGAACCGTCGACACCTACGACGATCAACGGCTCCGTGGCCTGGCTCACCGAGGACTCCTCAGATGGGGGATCGGGGTGGACTTGGGTACCGCCCTTTTCCCCGTCCGGGCGCCCCTCAGTCGCGGGTTCACGCGATGGTGCGGTCATGTGCCGCCGTCCGGATGCCCGTCGGGGGCCACGGGTAGGGCCGGGCCATGACGCAGCCGTTCGAACTGCCGCACTTCTACATGCCGTACCAGGCGCGGCTCAATCCACACCTCGACGAGGCGCGGGCGCACTCCAGCCGGTGGGCCCGCGAGATGGGCATGCTGGAGGGGTCGGGCATCTGGGAGCGGAGCGACCTCGACGCGCACGACTACGGACTGCTGTGCGCGTACACCCATCCCGACTGCGACGGGCCCGCCCTGTCGCTCGTCACCGACTGGTACGTGTGGGTCTTCTTCTTCGACGACCACTTCCTGGAGACGTTCAAGCGGACCATGGACCGCGAGGGCGGCAAGGCCTATCTGGACCGCCTGCCCCTGTTCATGCCGATGGACCTGTCGACCCCCGTGCCCGAGCCGCGGAACCCCGTCGAGGCGGGCCTCGCCGACCTCTGGGCGCGCACCGTGCCCGCCATGTCGGTGGACTGGCGCCGAAGGTTCGCCGAGTCGACCGAACACCTCCTCAACGAGTCGATGTGGGAGCTGTCCAACATGAACGAGGGGCGGATCTCCAACCCCGTCGAGTACATCGAGATGCGCCGCAAGGTCGGCGGCGCGCCCTGGTCGGCGGGGCTCGTCGAGTACGCGACCTCCGAGGTGCCCGCGTCCGTCGCCGGGTCGAGGCCCCTGCGTGTGCTGATGGAGACGTTCTCCGACGCCGTGCACCTGCGCAACGACCTCTTCTCCTACCAGCGGGAGGTCGAGGACGAGGGCGAGCTGAGCAACGGCGTGCTCGTCCTGGAGACATTCTTCGGCTGTACGACGCAGGAGGCGGCGCAGACCGTCAACGACATCCTCACCTCACGCCTCCACCAGTTCGAGCACACCGCGCTCACCGAAGTGCCCGCCCTCGCCGTCGAGAAGGGGCTCACGCCGCCCGAGGTCGCCGCGGTCACCGCGTACACGCGGGGCCTCCAGGACTGGCAGTCGGGGGGCCACGAATGGCATCTGCGCTCCAGCCGGTACATGAACGAGGGGGCGACCGGGAGCGACCCCCTGGCGGGGCCCACCGGGATCGGCACGTCCGGTGCGGACGTCGGTGCGCTGCTCGCGGCGGCCGGCGCCGAGCGGCTGCGCGCCTACACACATGTGCCGTACCAGAAGGTGGGCCCGTCCCTGCTCCCCGACTTCCGCATGCCGTTCCGACTCCGGCTGAATCCCGGCCTGGGGGAGGCCCGCCGGCGCATCGCCCCGTGGGCGCACGCCATGGGCATCCTGGAGGAGGGCGTATGGGACGAGGACAAGCTCGCCGCCTACGACCTGCCCCTGTGCTCGGCCGGTCTCGACCCCGACGGGGACCAGGACGCCCTGGACCTGAGCGCGCACTGGCTGGCCTGGGGGACGTACGGGGACGACTACTACCCGCTCGTCTTCGGGGGCCGGCGTGACCTCGCCGCGGCGAAGCTGTGCACCGAGCGGCTCTCCGCGTGCATGCCCGTCGACGGCGGCGAGTTCCCGCCGCCCGTGACTGCGATGGAGCGCGGCCTCGCCGACCTCTGGACCCGCACCGCCGCCGGGATGACGACCGCGCAGCGGCGCACCCTGAAGGCGTCCGTCGACGTCATGACGGAGAGCTGGGTGTGGGAGCTGTCCAACCAGCTCCAGAACCGCATCCCGGACCCCGTCGACTACTTGGAGATGCGCCGCGCCACCTTCGGCGCAGACCTCACTTTGGGCCTGAGCCGGATGGGCCACGGCCCGGCCGTGCCGCCCGAGATCTATCGCAGCGGCCCCGTCCGCTCACTGGAGAACGCGGCCGTCGACTACGGGATGCTCCTGAACGACGTGTTCTCGTACCAGAAGGAGATCGAGTACGAGGGCGAGATCCACAACGGCATCCTCGTCGTGCAGAACTTCTTCGGCTGCGACTACCCGACCGCGCTCGGTGTCGTGCACGACCTGATGACGCAGCGCATGCGGCAGTTCGAGCACATCGCCACCCATGAATTCCCCGTCCTCTACGACGACTTCAAGCTGTCGCGGGAGGCTCGGGCGACCTTGGACGGCTATGTGGTGGAGCTCCAGAACTGGATGGCCGGAATCCTCAACTGGCACCGTGACTGCCGCCGTTACGGAGCCGTCGACCTGGCCCGGCGCGCGCATGGCTTCGTACCGGGGCGGTTGCCGAACCTTTTCGGCCGGAATGAGCGATTCATGGAACCCTCGTGGGGTGTGGTGAGTCCTGTGAGGTGAAGGCGGCCACTGGTCGGCCGCACCACGGGGGAGGTGTCCTCTCGGGCTCCTTCCGCGCGGTGAACCCGCTTGTCGTGCACCCCATGCACATCCATCTCGCCGACTTCCAGATCCTCGGCCGTGGCACCTGCGACGTCTCGGGGTTCGACGTGACGGCCGGCGGCACGCTCGCGCCCGACCCGGCCACGCCGGTCCCGCTCCCGCCGAGGCGATGAAGTTCGACCACGGGGCGGGGCGCGGCGGACATGGGGGGCATGAGGGGCGCAGCGGCTGACTGGATGCCAGAAATGCCCGGTTCAGTCTCACTCGTTCGGGAATCGTCGCGCCGGACGCGGACGGGTAGGGCTTTGGCCGGAGGTGGGCCATGGAACAGACCGCGTTGCGCCCCAAGTCGATGCCCGGAGCTCCGCGTCGTGAGGCGGCGGCCGCCCGGGGGAACGGTTCGGGCGGCCGCCGCCCGCACGCGGCGCGGCGCCGCGGCAGGCGCCTCGTCACTCTGCTGCTCGGCCTGCTGTTCGGGGCCGTGCTCGTGCTGTCGGGCGTCGGCCTCGGCACGGTCGGCGCGGCCGTCATAGGCATGAGCAAACTGGCCGAGATGCAGCAGCAGGCGGGGGCGGCGCCGCGGCCTCCCGCGCTCGCGCCGTCCCGTCCGCCGGCCGCGTCCGCCTCCCCGTCGCCTTCCGTCCGCCCCGTGCGGGCGGCGCTCGGCGTCGAGGCGGTGGACGCGCCCAAGGGGGCGGGGGCGCTGCTCGTGGGCGTGCACGTCCCCGGCCCCGGCTACACGGCCGGCCTCGTCCGGGGCGATGTGCTGATCGCCTTCGGCGGGAGCCGGATCGGCTCGGCGGGCGCGCTCGCCCAGGCGGTGGCGGCCGCGCGCCCGGGACAGCAGGTCACTCTGACGGTCCGGCACGAGTCCGGCGCGCACCAGGTGCTGGCGGTGACTCCTGGGGTGGTGACGTAGGGGATCGCCAGGGGATCGCTCTCGCTCCGAGGGGGGATCACACGACCCGGAAGTGCGTCGTCAGCCGCCGCTCGTCGTCGAGGATGTGGAAGGCCAGGCCCACCGGAGCCTCCCGGTCGGCCACACCCTCGCCCTCCCAGGGCAGTCGCAGCGTCCACGTCACACCCGGGCCGATCACCAGGGGGCGGCCCGCGAACACCGTGGCGGCCGGGGTGTGCGCGTGCCCCGCGATGATCCCGGCGATCTCCGGCCGCCGCTCCAACAGGGCGGCCAGGGCCAGCGGTTGATCCAGCTGGTACGCGTCGGGCAGCGGGTGGTGCAGTGCCACCGGCGGGTGGTGGAACGCGAGCAGGACGGGCGTCTCGCTGTCGAGCCCGTCGAGAGTGTCCTCCAGCCAGCCGTACGTCTCCTCGTCGAGCCGGCCCTCGTCCGCGCCCGGAATGCTGGAGTCGCACATGAGGACCACGACGCCGCCCACGCGGTGGGCGCGGTTCACCGGCCCCTCGGCGGCGGGTTCGCGGAGCAGCGCCTTGCGGTAGGGCGCCCGGCTGTCGTGGTTGCCGGGACAGGGTAGGACGGGGAAGGGCAGGGCTGGCGGTGGTGGGCCGGGGAAGGGCGGGCCGCCGCCGTTCGGCCCGCCCGTGTGCAGCCCGAGCAGCCCCGCCGCCTCCTCGTACTCGGACTCCGCGCCGTGGTCGGCGATGTCGCCGGTGACGAGGAGGGCGTCCACGGGGCCCGGCAGTGCCCGGAGGTGGTCGATCACGCGCCGGGCCCGCTCCGTGGCGCGCGGGGTCCCGTCGAGGTGCAGGTCGCTGATCTGGGCCAGAACAAGCATGGTCTTACGCCCTCCGGAGAAGCGGCTTAACGGATGAGGTCGATCTAACCATTAGTCGTAATGGTCAATCAATGGGTTGGCATTAGATGGCGGTCCGGCCGGGTGGCGCGCACATGCGGGAACGGACTCGCGTCAGGCCCGGCGGACGGGCAGGATGCTGCCCGTACGTCCTTTTTGTAGAAGCGATGTTCAGCTCGGAGTACCCGGAGGACCGGATGACCGCCACGCCCGCGCCGTTCACGGCCGACGACTACAAGGCCCGCATGGAGCGCGCCGCCCGGTCCGCGGCCGACGCGGGACTCGCCGGCGTCCTCGTCGCCCCCGGCCCCGACATGGTCTGGCTCACCGGCTACTCGCCCACGGCCGACACCGAGCGCCTCACGATGCTCGTCCTCGCCCCGGGCCGGGACCCCGTCCTCGTCGTGCCGACCCTGGAGGCACCGGACGCCGCGAAGGCCGTGGGGGCGGACGCCCTCACCCTGCGGGACTGGACCGACGGCAAGGACCCGTACGCGGTGACCGCGCCCCTCCTTGACGCCTCCGGGCGCTTCGGCGTCAGCGACAACGCTTGGGCGATGCACCTCATCGGGCTGCAGAAGACGCTGCCCGACACCTCGTACGCCTCCCTCACGGAGGCCCTGCCGATGCTGCGCGCCGTCAAGGACGCGGCCGAACTCGAACGGCTCACGGCGGCCGGCGAGGCGGCCGACGCCACGTACGAGGAGATCAAGAAGGTGGCCTTCGCGGGCCGCAGGGAGATCGACGTCGCGGGCGATCTCGCCGGTCTGCTGCGGCAGTTCGGGCACTCGCAGGTCGACTTCACCGTCGTCGGATCGGGCCCGAACGGCGCCAACCCGCACCACGAGGCGGGCGAGCGCGTCATCGAGAACGGCGACATGGTCGTCCTCGACTTCGGCGGCCTCAAGCACGGCTACGGCTCCGACACCTCCCGCACCGTGCACGTCGGCGAGCCGACCGCCGAGGAGCGGCGCGTCCACGACGTCGTGCGTGAGGCGCAGGCGGCGGGTTGCGCGGCGGTCAGGCCGGGCGCCGCGTGCCAGGACGTCGACCGCGCCGCCCGCGCCGTCATCACCGAGTTCGGCTACGGCCAGTACTTCATCCACCGCACCGGCCACGGCATCGGCGTCACCACCCACGAGCCGCCCTACATGATCGAGGGTGAGGAACAGCCCCTCGTCCCCGGAATGTGCTTCTCCGTGGAGCCGGGCATCTACCTTCCGGGCCGCTTCGGGGTGCGCATCGAGGACATCGTGACGGTCACCGAGGACGGCGTACGACGGCTGAACAGCACGTCGCGGGACATGGCGATCGTGAGCTAGACGCCATGTCCGACGCCCCGCGGCCCACCCAGGACACCGTACGAAGACTGCTGGGCGCCCTCCTCCCGGACAGCGGGCAGCTCGACGTCAGTGCTGTGGCCGAGGGCGGTGAGCACTCCACCTGGTGGGTCGGTACCCGCTATGTGCTGCGCCTCGCCCTCGACGCGCCGGCGTCCGTGCGCCAGCGCCGCGAGATCAGGCTCCGTGACCTCGTGCGCCAGCACGTCGGCATCGCCGTGCCCGCCTCGCTCGCGTCCGGCGAGTGGGCGAGCGGGCGCACGTACTCCCTCGACACGCGGCTGCGGGGCGCGTCGGGCGAGGCCGTCGACGTGACCGCGGCCGGCGAGGAGGATCTCGCGGGGCTGCTCGGCGGGCTGCGGGAGGTGCCCGCGGCGCGGGCCGAGGCGCTCGGGCTCGCGAGGACGGCGCCGCGCTCGCTCGACGCGCTGCGCCAGGGGGCGGCGCGGGCCGCCGAACTCCTCGGCGGTGACGGCGAGTTCGAACCCGCGCGGCTCGCGCAGCTGACCGCGCAGGCCGCCGCTCAGCTCGCCCCCCAGCCCGGCGCCGTCGTCGTCCACCACGACCTCAAGGGCGAGCACCTCACCGTGACCCCCGACGGCCGGGTGCGCGGCGTCCTCGACTGGTCCGACGCCGTCATCGGTGACCCGGCGGAGGACATCGCGGGCCTGAGCATCGCGGTCGGCGCCCGCGCGGCCGTCCGCGCGGCGACCCTCGCCGGTTACGGCGCCCGCGCCAGCCTGCGCGGCCTGTGGCTGGCCCGCTGCGACACGCTCGTACGCCTCGGCGAGCGCCTCCACGGCACGGACGACAGCCCCGTGCCGCTGCTGCGCACCCAGCTGGAGCGCGCGTGGGAGGCGATCCTCCTCGAACTCGTGACGGAACTCGCCGACAAGGACCCGGAGACCGGCTGAAGCCCCCTACGGGCTGACGAGCACCGCGCACGACTGCGGCGGGACGGTGAGCAGACCGTCCTCGCCGGGCAGCCCCACCGGCTCCCACGCGGCGAGCACCCGGTAGCCGTTCCGCCCGACCGGCACCGCCGCCGGCTCGTCCGACAGGTTCACCGCCACCCGCAGATCACCCCGCCGGTACGCGATCCAGCGGGCCTCCTCGTCGTACGCCACCCGCACCGCCGCGAGGTCGGAGTCCGTCAGGTCGGCCCGGGCGTGGCGCAGCGCGATCAGCTCGCGGTACCAGGCCAGCACGCGCGCGTGAGGACCGCTGTCCGGCTCCGACCAGTCCAGGCAGGAACGCTCCCGGGTCGCCGGGTCCTGCGGATCGGGGATGTCCTCCTCGGCCCACCCGTGCGACGCGAACTCCCGCTGCCTGCCCTTGCGTACGGCCTCCGCGAGCGCGGGGTCGGTGTGGTCGGTGAAGAACTGCCACGGGGTGCGCGCGGCCCACTCCTCGCCCATGAACAGCATCGGCGTGAAGGGCCCGGTCAGCACGAGGGTGGCCGCGCACGCGAGGAGCCCGGGGGACAGGCTCGCGGAGAGCCGGTCGCCCTGCGCGCGGTTGCCGATCTGGTCGTGGGACTGGGCGTAGCCGAGCAGCCGGTGCGCGGGGGTGCGGGTGCGGTCGATGGGGCGCCCGTGATGCCGGCCCCGGAACGTCGAGTACGTGCCGTCGTGGAAGTAGCCCCGGGTCAGGGTCTTGGCGAGCGCGGCCATCGGCGCCTTCGCGAAGTCCTCGTAGTAGCCCTGGGACTCGCCCGACACCGCCGTGTGCACGGCGTGGTGGAAGTCGTCGCTCCACTGTGCCTGGAGCCCGAGGCCGCCGTGGTGGCGCGGGGTGATCACGCGCGGGTCGCCGAGGTCGGACTCGCCGACCAGGAACAGGGGTCTGTCCTGCTCTTCGGCCAGGGCGTCGACGGCCGCGGACAGCTCCTCCAGGAAGTGGACCGCGCGCGCGTCGCACAGCGCGTGCACCGCGTCGAGGCGCAGCCCGTCGATCCGGTAGTCGCGCAGCCAGGCGAGCGCGCTGCCGACGAGGTACGCGCGCACCTCGTCGGAGCCGGGCGCGTCGAGGTTGACCGCGGCGCCCCAGGGCGTGTGGTGGGTGTCGGTGAAGTACGGCCCGAACGCGGGCAGATGGTTGCCCGAAGGCCCCAGGTGGTTGTGGACCACGTCGAGGACGACGCCGAGCCCGAGCCCGTGCGCCATGTCGACAAAACGCTTCAGCGCCTCAGGGCCCCCGTACGGCTCGTGCACCGCCCAGGGGCTGACGCCCTCGTAGCCCCAGCCGTGCTGCCCGGGGAACGGGCACACCGGCATCAGCTCGACATGGGTGATGCCCAACTCGACGAGATGCCGCAGGTGTTCGGCAGCGGCGTCGAGCGTGCCCTCGCGCGTGAAGGTCCCCACGTGCAGTTCGTACAGGACCGCGCCGGGGAGGCCGCGTCCCGGTCCCGACTCCGAGCGCCACGTGTACCGCTCGTGGTCGACGACCGCGCTCAGGCCGTCGGGTCCGTCCGGCTGGCGGCGTGAGCGGGGGTCGGGCAGCACCGGCCCGTCGTCGAGCGCGAACCCGTAGCGCGTGCCGTCCTGCGCGTCCGCCTCGCCCGTCCACCACCCCTCGCGGTCCGGGTCGCGCTCCAACGCGCGCGTGGTGCCCTCGCAGTGGAGCGCGACCCGCTCTGCCTGTGGTGCCCACACCTCGAACTGCACGGACGGTTCCCCCTTGTCTGCCGACAGTGACGACCCGTCCATCCTGCGTCAGCGGAGATCGATCCGCTGGGATTCGCGACGGGTTCCGCGCATTCCTCGCCGGATCGGACCCGTCGGCCGAACCGGCCGGTGAACCTCAGACGAAATTGATGCGCTTCTCCGTGACCGGGTACCCGGCCTTCGCGAAGTTCGCCGCCATCGGGAAGTTCCCGTCGTCCGTCGCCCCGGCGATGAACTCGGCGCCGTGCTCCACCAGGAAGTGCGTCGACTCGACCAGAAGGTCGTAGGCGTATCCGTGGCCGCGCTGCTCCGGCACCACACCGATGAACCCGATGCACGGCCCGCCGGGGTTGTGGGCGGGGATGTGCAGGCCGACCAGCTCGCCCTGCGCTGTGTACGCCAGCTGCCACCACTCGCGCGGCGACGGGCACCAGTGGAAGAAGTCCAGCTCCTCCTGCGCGGCCGTGTCGAGGCCCGACTCCTCGATGGCGTGCCGCGCGTGCGCGTCGAGCGTCGCCGAGTGGACCCGGCGCAGCACGTCGAGGATCACCTCGTCGTCGGGCTCGGCCCGGAACTCCAGGCGGCCGGGGCGCTCCGGCAGGCCGTTGTCCGGCGTCCACCGGTAGCGCAGCCGTTCCACGAGGAACTTCTTGCCGGCCCGCGTGACCGCCTCCATCCGCGCCTCGGCGGCCGCCCGCGTCCGCGGGTCCTCACTCCACCCCGCAGGCAGGATCAGCTCGTACTCGACGTCGAACGGGGCCTGCCGCAGCAGTTCGGCGCCCGCTTCGATGTCGTCCTCCAGGACGTCGAACCAGTTCAGGTTCACCGGTTCCGTGTCGTCCTTGCCGCCCCACCATGCGGCCCGCGCGACCACGCGCCCCTCGCGCAGGGCGACCCAGGTCCATTCGGGGCGGTAGTCGCCGCCCTCGGCGACGGTGCGATAACCGACGCCGGTGATGACGCGGCCCACGAGGCCCGGATCCTCGAACGTACGGAAAAGCGGAACGTCTTCCTCGGTCAGTGCGCGGACGACCGGACGGGCGTCGTCGTGCGTCGGGTGCGGGCTTCCATGCGGTGCAGCAGTCAAGAAATCTCCTGGTTTCACGCGAACGCGCCCGGTGACGGTCCGGGCTGCCGAACGTAGCAGCGGGCCCGCGCCGGGCGCGCCCGGTTTTCCGCACACCGCGTCAAGCCACCGTCCTTGCTGGTCAAGGCCGTACGGGGGCGGGCTGAAGTTCGTCGTTTTCTGGACACCTCGGCCGCGCTGCCGGACAATCACGCACGTGACCTCCTCGTTCGAGCACCATACGTACCCGGCGCGGCTGTCCGACGCCGAGCGCGACAGGGCGTTGCGGGAGCTCCGCGAGGGCGCCGCACTCGGCAGGCTGTCGCACGACACGTTCGTACGGCGCATGGAGCTGGCACTCGCCGCCCGCCGGTCCGACGAACTCGCCGCGCTCACCGCCGACCTGCACACCGAGGGCCGCTGGTCCCGCGTGGTCTTCGGCACCGTGGCGGCGGTCTCCGGCTTCACGGTGCGACTGCGCGGGGCGTGGCAGCGCGAGCGACTCCCGAAGCTGCAGCTGCCGTCGCCGAACAACCCCTACCCGCTGCGCATCGGGCGCGACCCGGCGAACGGACTGCGGCTCAGCCACGAGACCGTCTCCCGGGTGCACGCCGAACTGAGCAGGCAGGGCGGCATGTGGGTGCTGCGTGACCTCGGCTCCACCAACGGCACGTCCGTCAACGGGCGGCGGGTGGTCGGCGCGGCGGTCGTCCAGGACGGCGACCAGGTCGGCTTCGGACGGATGTCGTTCCGGCTCTCCGCCGACTCCGTCTGACTCAGGGGTGCTCCAACTCCGGTCGCTGCATGCAGCGTTCGCGGTCAGTCACCCGCCGCGAGCGTGTGCCGCACGGCCGCGACGGTCGTCCGCGACTGGTGCTCGACCTGGTGCTCCAGCGGCACCCAGCGCGCCCTGAACCGCTCGGCGAACGCGTCGCACCAGTGCGTCACCAACTGCTCAAGACGCTCCGCGTCCGGGTCGTCCGCCTCTTTCAGGACCCGCAGGAGCATCGCCGCGGCCCGCAACGGCAGCCGTCGGGAGAACGCGTCGATGCTCCCCACGTACGCCATCGTGGCGTCCGACGGCGGAGGTTGCAGCCAGTCGCCCGCGAGGCCCGGCACCAGCGCGACGGCCCAGCGCGTCGCCCGCATCAGCGGCCCGTCCACCTCGGGAAGCCGCGGCAGCGCCGACTGGAGGATCTCCTCCACCAGGAGCGTGTCCCGGCTCAGTCGCTGCGCCAGGCGCCGCAGCGCCCGGTCGGGGGCGGGGTGCGGCGCCGGGTCGTCCACCAGGTCGCTCGCCCACATCGGGACCTCGACGATCGCCGTGCGGCCCCCGTAGCGGTGGGCGTGGTGCCAGGTGCTGTGCCGGGCGTCGTCCGGCAGGCTCGGGAACGCGGCCTCCGCGCCGGGCTCCGGCATCACATGGACGCCGGGGCCCGTCGCGGGCCAGCCCGCCGCGTCCGAGGCCCCCGTCTCCACCGGGATGTGCAGCTCCGCCGCCGACTTGGCGAACGGCTCCGCGAGCCCCGGTATGTCCCGCGTCAACTGCACCCAGCTGCCGCCCAGATCGGTGCCGTGCAGCGACACCTGGAGAAAGGGGCGCAGCTCGTCGATGACCCCGGTCAGGGTCCGCGTCTCGGGCGGCAGCCGGTCCGGCGGCAGCACGGAGGGAGACCACTCCGGCTGCTCGGGGCCCGCGGGGCGGAAGAAGTGCCGGTGGTAGTCGAGCAGGGTGCGCGGCGCGGGGGTGCGGTGCAGATCCGCGCCGTCCGGGTCGGCGCACAACAAGAAGTGCCAGGAGCAGTCGGTGCGCAACTCCCGTTCCATCAGGGCGCGTTCGGCGAGACGCAGGAGAGTGGAGCCACCGGCCGGCTCGTTCGCATGGGCTCCCGCGACCACGAGCACCGCGCGGTGGTCGTGCCCCACCGACAACAGGTGCAGCGGACGGCCCGCGCGTGAGGTCCCGACCTGGCGTAGAACGCACAGATCGGGTCGGTGAGTCGCCAGCTCCCGTGCTGACTGGACCAGTTCGGCCACATTCGGGTAGCGCTGCTCCGTCAGGTGACTCACCCCCGTTGGTGCTCCACGCGTCGCATCCCGCAGTACCCCACGCTCCGCGGCACCTGTCAAGAAGGCCGCATCCGGTGCCGTACCGCTGGTGCGGCCCGCGGCTCCGCCGGACTGGGGAACGTCTCGCCGACTGCCTCGGAGAGCGTGGGGTGGGCGTGGAGGTGCCGGGCCACGTCATGCCCGTCGTGACGGCCGAGCGGCGGCCGGTGCCGAGGGCGGCCGGAGCGGTCGGCGAGCACTGTGTGGTCCTCTCGGCGGAGCCGACGTGGAGGCGCAGCCTGACAGTGTTCTCCAGGGTCCCTCCGACGGGCTCCGCGGCGGACTTCATGGAGCTGCCGTGCAGGTCATGGCCGTACGCTCAGGCGCCTGCCTCACCCGTACGGGCGCACGAGGACTGCGCAGGGGAGCCCGCGGTGGTCCGCTGAGAAGACTCGCGCGTCTCCCGGCGCGCACCGGTGCAAGGCTGGGGGCTCGGCGATGCGCGCAGTTCCGGGAGCCCAGGACCCGGCCGGGATCACCGGCCCTTCGGCGGACGACCCCGCCACGTGCCCCTTCGTGCCGCCCGACGTCACGATGGCGCCCGGCGCCGGTGGCCTCCGCCCCGCACCCGGCCACCGCGGTCCCGAGGGCTCGCCCCCGCCCAGCCTCCGCGCACCGGGGACCGACCGCGACCCCTACCCCCTGTACCGGACGCTCAGGGCGTCGTACCCGCTCGTCCACGACGAGGCCTTCGGGGCGTGGCTCGTCAGCCGCTACGGGGACGTGCGCGCCGCGCTCACCGATCCGCGGCTCGTCGCCCCGCCGCCGGGACGGACCCTGGCGCACCTGGAGGACCGCACGCACGCCGTGCACCGCGCGCTGCTCCAGCCGGCGCTGCGCGGCCGCGCCCTTGCCGCTCTGCGGGCCGGTGTGGAACGCGCCGCGTACGTGCTCGCCCATCGCCTGTCGGAGCGTCAGGAGGCTGATCTCGTGGCGGAGTTCTGCCAGTGGCTGCCGGCCGTGGCGGCGGTGACCGCGCTCGGGCTGCCCCACGAGGACACCGCGCGCGTGCGCGAGTGGTGCCGTGAGGGCCTCACGCACCTCGGCGACGGCCACGGGGACCTGGACGCCTTTCTCCGCCCCCACGTCGCACGCCGCCGCGCGCGTCCCGGCGACGACCTGCTGTCCGTCCTCAGCACCGCACGGGCGGACGGCAGCCACCTCCCTGACGAGACCGTCGTCGGCCTCGCCGGGACGCTGCTCGGCGCCGGAGGCGAGGCCACGCATCTCGCGCTCGCCTCGTTCCTCGCCAACCTGCTCGACCACCCGGCCCAGTTGAGGCTCGTACGGGAGCGTCCCGTGCTGATACCGGCGGCGTGGGTGGAGTCCCTGCGCCGCGACCCCGCCGTGCACATCGTGCTGCGCCGCGCCCTCGTGCCCGTCGTCACCGGTGCCGGGACGATACCCGCGGGCGCCGACGTCGCCTGTCTCGTGGGCGCCGCGGGCCGCGACCCGACACGCTTCGCCGTCCCCGACCGCTACGACATCCTGCGCCCGGCGCCCGGACAGCTTGCCTTCGGCGCGGGCCGTCACCGCTGCCTCGGCGTGCAGCTGGCCCGCCTCACCGCCGAGTGCGCGCTGCATGCCCTTCTGGAGGCCCTCCCGCACCTGCGCTGGGCCCCCGGAGGCCGGCCCGCCTCGGCCGGCCTCATCACGCGCGGCCCGAAGACCCTCCCAGTACTCCTCAGCTGACGGTCGCGCGTACGAGGAGCGCCACCGGATGCCGGTCGAACAGCTTCTCCACGCGCGCGTGACCCGTGAACTCGTTTCCCGGGGCGAGCAGGTCGACCCACTGGCCCTCCGGGAGCGACAGCTCGGTGTCGCGCCAGCCGCCCGCCTCCGTGAGGCGCAGCGACAGGCGGGTCGCGGCGGCGACGACCTCCCCGGAGCGGGCGAACGCCACACAGTGCGCGGCGCCCGCCCCCCGCGCGGCGACCGGTTCGTACGTCGATCCGCCACCGAACCACTCCGGATGTGCCCGGCGTAGTCGTAGCGCGGCGACGGTGAGCGCCAGTTTCTCGTCGGACAGATCGCCGGGGACGCACCCCTCGTCGGAGTCGAGCCGCTCCAGCAGATCAGAGTCGAAGCGGGCCGGCGCACGGTTGTCCGGGTCCACCAGCGCCCGGTACTCGCGCTCCGTGCCCTGGTAGACGTCCGGCACCCCCGGCATCGTCAGATGGGCGAGAGCGGCCCCCAGGACGTTCGCCCGGACATGGGGCCGCAACGAGTCCGCGAACGCGGCGACGGCCTCCCTGGGCGGCCCGCACGGGCCCGCGGCCACGAAGTCGCGCACCGCCTTCTCGTAGTCCGCGTCCGGCTCGGTCCAGCTCGTGTGCAGCCCGGCCTCGCGCACGTGCTTGAGCATCGCGCCCTGGAGCCGCTCGCCGTCCTGGTCGCCGAACCCGACCGCCGTCTGCCAGGCGGCCCAGGCCAGTTGGGGATCGGGCGCGCTCGCACCGCCCTCGCGCGCGGTCCGCTCGGTGACGTCCGCGAGCAGATCGGCCCAGCGCCCGGGACACTGCGTGAGCACGGAGATCCCCGCCCGCACATCGGCGCTGCGCTTGGTGTCGTGCGTCGAGAGGACGGTTCCCGTGTACGGCCAGTCGCGCTGCACGCGCGCGCAGTACGCGTGGAACGACTCCGGGTCCACCGCTGGGCTCTGCGGCGTCCCGCCGACCTCCGTCGCCGACAGGAGGGGCGCGTGCCGGTAGAATGCCGTGTCCTCGACCGCCTTGGCGCGCAGCGCGGACGCCGTCTGCGCGAACCGCGCCCGGAACGCCTCGTGTTCGGGCCCCGACCCGCGCTTCCCGAGCGCCAGATCCCGCACGGTGTCCACCGCCTCGGCCTCCTCGGCGACGGTGAACACCCCCTTGGCGTCCTCGGCGGCACCGGGCGTGAGCACGGTCTCGGGGGCCGCGCCCCCGGTCACGTACGGCCGGTACACGTCCAGGCGCACCAGGAGTTCGCGTACGGCGGCACGCAGGGCCCACGGGGCGTGGTCGCGCAGGGCGGCGTCGGCGGCGCACAGCCGCCCCGCCTCGCGCGTGAGGCGGTCCACCTCGGCCGCCAGCTCGTGCGTGACGACCTTGTACGCGGCGCGCCGCGCCGTGGCGTCCCAGTCGCCGCCCAGGTCGGCGGGGGCCGCCGTGAAGCGGCGGAACAGGCCGAGCAGTTCGTCCGCGCCCGACGGGTCGGTGAACAGGCCGTCGATCCGGCGCAGCGCGTCGTAGCCCGTCGTACCGGCCACCGGCCAGGCGGCGGGCAGCTGTTCGTCCTCGCCGAGGATCTTCTCGACGACGGTCCAGCGCCCGGCGGCCGCGTCGGCCAGGTCCTTCAGATACGCGCCGGGGTCCGCGAGGCCGTCGGGGTGGTCGACACGCAGCCCGTCGAGCACGCCCTCGCGCAGCAGCTGGACGATCTTTCCGTGGGTGGCGTCGAACACCTCCCGGTTCTCCACGCGGACCCCGATCAGGTCCGAAATGGTGAAGAAACGCCGGTAGTTGAGCTCGGTGCGGGCCAGGCGCCACCAGCCGAGCCGGTACCACTGGGCGTCGAGCAGCTCGGGAAGGGGCAGCGTCTCCGTGCCCTCGCGCAGCGGGAACGCGTGCTCGTAGTAGCGCAGCACCCGCCCGTCCACCTCCAGGTGGTCCAGCTCGTGGCCCAGCCGGTGGCCGAGCACGGGCAGCAGGACCCGCCCGCCCTGCGCCTCCCAGTCGATGTCGAACCAGTGCGCGTAGGGGGAGTGCGGCCCGTCCCGCAGTACCTCCTGGAGGGGCCGGTTGAGCCCGGCCGCCGACGCCATGTGGTTGGGCACGATGTCGGCGATCAGGCCGAGCCCGTGCTCCCGCGCCGTCCGCGCGAGCGCCCGCAGCCCGGCCTCACCGCCCAGCTCGTCCCGCACGCGCGCGTGGTCCACGACGTCGTACCCGTGCGTGGAACCAGGTACGGCCTCCAGGACCGGCGACAGATGCAGGTGCGAGACACCCAGTGAGGCCAGATACGGGACGGCTCCGGCGGCCGCGGCGAACGGGAACGCCGGCTGGAGCTGCATCCGGTACGTGGCCGTGGGCGGGGCGGGGACCTCGCCCTCTTGTTGGTCCGGTGTCATGCGCGTCATGCGAACCTACGTACCCGCCCCGGCGTCTTTCGTGTCATCGCCGCATGCGTATGTCACCGGCGCCGTCGATAGCTTCGAACGATGGCACAGGCAGCGGGGGGAACGTCGGCGACATACCGCGAGGTGCTCGGGGCGACCGGGACACTGCTCCCGGTGATCTCGTTCTTCGGGCGACTGCCCGTGGCGGTGATCCAGTTCGGCAGCGTCCTGCTGATCACCAGGACGAGCGGTTCCCTCGCGACCGGAGGGACCGTGGCCTGCGCGCTCGCGCTCGGACAGGTGGCCATGGGGCCCGTCGTCGGCCGGCTCGCCGACCGGCATGGGCAGCGGAGCGTCGTCCTGTGCTGCTCGCTGCTGAACGCCCTCGCGATCGCCTGCTACACGCTCGGCGCCCTCGCGGGACTCCCCACGCCTCTCCTGGTGGCGCTCGGCGTTTTCGCCGGGGCCACGGTGCCGGGGATCGGCCCGCTGGCCAGGGCACGGGGCGTCGCCCTCGTCCGCCGCGGGGGTGCGGACGAGCGCGTCGTGAACACGGTGCTGTCACTGGAGAGCACGATGGACGAGCTGTCGTTCGTCCTCGGGCCCGCGCTGATCGGTGTCGCGGCCTTCGTCGGCCACCCCGCGTACGCGTTCGGGGCCGCCGCTCTCCTGGTCGCCGGCTGCGGCACGGCGTTCGCGCTGCACCCGACGGCGACGGCGGTCCGGCCCGCGACGGCGCCCGCCCCCAAGCAGCCACGGGCCCGGCGCCCCCGCATGCCGCGCGAGGTCCGGCTCGTGCGCCTCGGCCTCGTCCTCCTCGGCGTCCTCCTGGGCGGCTGCGGGGCCGGGATCACGGCGCTCACCCAGAAGCTCGGCCAGGAGGACCAGGCGGGCCTCGTCTACGCCGCCATGGGCGTCATGAGCGCCGTCGCAGGCCTGTCCATGGCCGCCGTGCCGGAGCGCTTCGGGCTCGCGCTGCGCTGGCGGGTCGCCACGGCCGCCGCCGCGCTCCTGTCCCTCCTGCTGATCGGCACGCAGAACATGCCGGGCCTCTACGTGGCGGTGACCGTGTTCGGCGCCGTCTTCGCGCCGAACCTGATCACCGGCTTCGGACTCACCGAACGCGCCGTGCCGGGCGAACGTCTCGCCGAGGGCATGACGTTCGCCGCGAGCGCCTTCGTCGGCGGGCAGGCGGTCACGCTCGCCGTGGCGGGCCGCCTCGCCGAGTCCCACGGCCCCGCCGCGGCGTTCACCGTCGGCAGCGTGGCCGCGGCCCTCGCGTTCGGCGTCGCACTCCTCGTCAAGGCCCCGGCGGCACCGGGAGTCACGCCGGTCGCTGCAACACCGTCAGGCTCCGGTCGACGAGTGTGAGGCGGTCACCGGCCTTTACCTTGGCGCCGGTCCCGAGGGGCACGCCTTCGGGCAGCGCCGTGTCCACCACGACCTCCCACTGCCGGCCGTGGTTGACCGGGACGAGGAACTCCAGCGCGTCGGGCGACGCGTTGAACAGCAGCAGGAACGAGTCGTCCGAGATGCGCTCGCCCCGGGGGCCCGGCTCCGAGATCGCGTGCCCGTTGAGGAACACCGACAGGGCCCGCGCCTGCGCCGCGCCCCAGTCGTCCCGCGTCATCTCCTCGCCCTCCGGAGTGAACCAGGCGATGTCGCTCAGCTCGTCGTGGGTGCCCTCGACCGGCCGCCCGTGGAAGAAGCGGCGCCTGCGGAACACCGGGTGGTCACGCCGCAGCCGCGCCATCGCGCGCGTGAAGGCCAGCAGGGCGTCCTGCTCGCCGTCCTCGGGCCAGCGGACCCAGGCCAGCTTGCTGTCCAGGCAGTAGGCGTTGTTGTTGCCGTTCTGCGTGCGTCCCAGCTCGTCCCCGTGGCTGAGCATCGGCACGCCCTGGGAGAGCATCAGTGTCGCGATGAAGTTGCGGATCTGACGGTTCCGCAGGCCGAGCACCTCGGGGTCGTCGCTGTCGCCCTCCGCACCGCAGTTCCACGACCGGTTGTGGCTCTCCCCGTCGCGGTTGCCCTCGCCGTTCGCCTCGTTGTGCTTCTCGTTGTACGAGACCAGGTCGCGCAGGGTGAAACCGTCGTGGCACGTGACGAAGTTGATGGAGGCGAGCGGGCGTCGGCCGTCGTCCTGGTAGAGGTCGGACGAGCCGGTCAGCCGTCCCGCGAACTCGGCGAGGGTGCGCGGCTCGCCCCGCCACAGGTCCCGGACGGTGTCCCGGTACTTGCCGTTCCACTCCGTCCACAGCGGCGGGAAGTTGCCCACCTGGTAGCCGCCCTCGCCGACGTCCCACGGCTCGGCGATCAGCTTCACCTGGGAGACCACCGGGTCCTGCTGCACGAGGTCGAAGAACGACGACAGCCGGTCCACCTCGTGGAACTGTCGTGCCAGCGTGGCCGCCAGGTCGAAGCGGAACCCGTCGACGTGCATCTCGGTGACCCAGTAGCGCAGCGAGTCCATGATCATCTGGAGGACGTGCGGCGAGCGCATGAGCAGCGAGTTCCCGGTGCCCGTGGTGTCCATGTAGTAGCGGCGGTCGTCCGCGAGGCGGTAGTACGAGGCGTTGTCCAGGCCCCTGAAGGACAGCGTCGGGCCCAGGTGGTTGCCCTCGGCCGTGTGGTTGTAGACGACGTCGAGGATGACCTCGATCCCGGCCTCGTGCAGCGCCCGTACCGCCGACTTGAACTCCAGGACCTGTTGCCCGCGGTCGCCCCAGGACGCGTAGGCGTTGTGGGGCGCGAAGAAGCCGATGGTGTTGTAGCCCCAGTAGTTGTTCAGGCCCATCTCCACCAGCCGGTGGTCGTTGACGAACTGATGGACCGGCATCAGTTCGAGCGCCGTCACGCCCAGCTCCGTGAGGTGCTCCAGGATCGCCGGGTGCGCGAGCGCCGCGTAGGTCCCGCGCAGCTCCTCCGGGAGCGCCGGGTGCGTCATCGTGAGGCCCTTCACATGGGCCTCGTAGATCACCGTGCGGTGGTACTCGGTGCGCGGCGGACGGTCGTCGCCCCAGTCGAAGTACGGGTTGACCACGACCGACGTCATCGTGTGCGGCGCCGAGTCCAGGTCGTTGCGCTTGTCGGGTGACCCGAAGGGATACCCGTACACCGCCTCGCCCCAGTCGATCCGGCCGCTGATCGCACGTGCGTACGGGTCGAGGAGCAGCTTCGACGAGTTGCACCGCTGCCCTCGCTCCGGGGTGTACGGGCCGTGCGCGCGGAAGCCGTACCGCTGGCCCGGCATGATGCCGGGCAGATACGCGTGCCGTACGAAGGCGTCGGTCTCCCGCAGCTCCACCGCGGTCTCCGACCCGTCGTCGTGCAGCAGACACAGCTCTATGCGCCGTGCGGCCTCCGAGAAGACCGCGAAGTTGGTGCCGGCGCCGTCGTAAGTGGCACCGAGTGGATACGCCTGTCCAGGCCAGACCTGCATGGGTACGACTCTTCCACTCCCGGCCCGGATGTCCCGGGCGACTTCCGCCAGAGTCTTCCCGAAAGTGACGGAACCACCTAGGAATTGGGCCCCTCTTAAAGGAAGACCACGCATACCCGTCCGCCCACAGGTGGGGCCGCGGGGACAACAGGGGGAAGATGTGCGAGAGCTCGCAAGACGCCATCTGGGGAAAATGATGGCGGGAGCGGCCGTCGCGGCCGTGGCGACCGCCGTGCTGCTGGGCGTGACCCTGCCGGGGGAGGCGGGCGCGGGTGACCAGGCCAAGGCCGGCTCCGCCCAGCAGGACGCGATCCCGAAGGACGGCGTGGTGGAGGCCGCGCCGAAGGAGGGCGACAAGGGTGTCGGCAGGGACCCGCTGACCGACGACGAGATCAAGCGCGCCGAACAGATCGCCGTCGCGAGCAACGGACTGCGCAGGAGCGCGCGGGACGTCGAGGGCGACCGGGGGCCGCAGCACCTGTCCACGAACCTCAGCGAGGTGGACCCCACGCAGAGCGGCGCGCAGGCGGCAGAGCGGCGCGCCGAGGTCGTCTACTACGACTACAAGGCCGACACGGTCGTGACCAGGACCGTGAACCTCGACAGCGGCAAGGTCGAGAACACCGACACGGCGCACGGCGTGCAGCCGCCGCCGAGCCCCGGCGAGCTGCGTGAGGCCACCCAGCTCCTCATCGCGGACCCGCTCGGCGCCGGCCTGAAGAAGGACTACAAGGACGCCACCGGCAAGCAGCTCACGAGCACGGACCAGCTCGAACTGAGCGGCATGGTCTTCCGCAAGGAGACCGTCGCCCACGTCCCGTCCGGCCTCACCGCCTGCGGCGAGCACCGCTGCCTGCGCGTCGTCACCAAGGTCAGGAACGGGCCGTGGATCGACACCCGCGCCCTGGTCGTCGACCTCAGCGCGCGCACCGTCGGCCGCCTCGGCTGAGTCCCTCACGCCCGCCTCTCCTCCTGCTTGAAGGAGTCATTCCGTATGCATGTCAACAGACTTCGGCGCGCCCGCGCCCGGGCCGCCGTCGCCCTCACGTCCCTCGCGCTGCTCGGCACCGCCGTCAGCGCCGCGGGCCCCGCCACCGCCGCCCCGCAGGCGCCCACCGCCGCGGCCCCGGCCTGCAGCACCGCGTACAAGATCGAGCAGGTCCTCGACGGGGGCACGACCTGGCGCATGTGCTGGCACTACAACACGCTGTCCGGGCTCGTCCTCGACGACGTCAGCTACCAGCCCAAGGACGAGCCCAAGCCGATCGCCGTCCTCACCAGCGCCCGCCTCGCTCAGGTGCACGTGCCCTACGACGACGGCGAGAACGAGTACGACGACGTCACCGGCACCGATTTCGGGTACGCCCTGCAGAACCTGAAGCCCGGCGAGTGCCCCGGCGGCACCATCAAGACCGTCAAGGTGCCCGACCGGGGCAACGTGCAGGGCCTGTGCACCACCACGCGCGCGCGTGGGCACGCGTACCGGCTCAACGACGACGAGAGCACCGGCGGCAGCGGCAAGGTCTACACCGCCCAGGGCAAGGACCTCCTCGTCTACACGGTCAACAAGGCGTCCTGGTACGAATACATCACCGAGTGGCGGTTCTCCTCCGACGGGACGATCACGTCGAACGTCGGCGCGACCGGCAGCATCTCCCCGTACGACTACAACGGCACGGACGGCAAGGGCTGGCCGATCGGCAAGGGCGCCCGCGCCTACGCCGAGAGCCACGCCCACAACGTCTTCTGGCGGCTCAACTTCGGCCTCGACGGCTCCCCCAAGAGCAAGGTCGAGCAGTACGACTCCAAGGTCACCGCGCCGCGCGGCAGCGGCAGCCCCACCACGAAGACCACCCGCACCCCCGTCACCAAGGAACTCGCCGGTGACGCGAAGGACATGCGCTGGTGGCGGGTCGTCAGCACCGCGGGCAAGAACAAGGACGGCCATCCCAGGTCCTACGAGTTCGTGCCCGGCCGCTCCAGCAAGTTCCCGGGCCGTTCGTTCACCAAGCACGACGTGTACTTCACCGAGTACAAGAAGTGCGAGCAGTACGCGAGCGACAACCCGGCCGGGCACTGCGGCGGCGCCAGCGTCGACAAGTGGGTCGGCGGGCAGACGCTCACGCACCCGATCACCTGGGTCAACATCGGGTTCCACCACATCGCCCGGGACGAGGACCAGCAGCCGATGCCGGTCCACTGGCAGGGCTTCTCGCTGGCCCCCAGGGACGTGACCGCTATGAATCCGCTCACTCCCGCCGACCTCGCGGACCAGAACGGCGTGCCCAGAAACGGTAGTTGAGAAACTACCCTGCCCATCCGGCTGCACCGCCGACCGCTCCCGGAGTACCCTTCCTTGATCGTTGCTGGGGTTGCTCGGGGGAGCGGAAGGCGGTGCGTGGGTGAGCTCGGGTGGGCTGGAGCTGCCCCCTGGTGACACAGGTCACGAGGGGAGCTCCGCTGACGTCCCGCCCGGAGCCGTGTCCTTGGCGCGGCCCATGGACATGGGATCCCAGATCGGCCCGGAGTCGGAGTTCGCCTGGGGCGCCGACGCCTGGAGCGAGGTCCGTACGCGCGCGCAGCGGGCCGGCCGCGCCTACATCTGGCTGAACCTGGTCGAACAGCGGCTGCGGGCCGTGGTGGCCGCCGTGCTGCGCCCCATCTACGAACCCGTCCACGGGGACGACTGGGTCGTGGCGGCCGCCGGGCCCGCCGGGCAGGAGTGGGTCCAGCGGGCCGTCGCCGTGCGCGAGGTGAGCCGCCGCAAGGGCTATCTGCTCGACCCGGCCGACGACAACGTCCTCAGCTTCCTCACCCTGCCGCAGCTGCGCGAACTGATGGTGCAGCACTGGCCCTGCTTCGAGCCGTACTTCGACGACCGCCGCGACGTCGAACTCGCCCTCGACGAGCTGGAGGTGACGCGGAACGTCGTCTCGCGCAACCGCGCCCTTTCCGAGGCCGTCCTCGCCCAGGCCGAGCGCGCCTCCGGCCGGCTCCTGGAGATGCTCGGCGCGGGCTCGGACGTGCCGTCCGCCCGCAGGCTCCCGGTGGACGCCGTCGAGGAACTCGTCGGCGACCGGTACGCCGATGTCGTGGGCGTGCACCCGGACCGGGTGCGCCTCCTGCGCCAGTTCCCGGCCGAGGACATCTTCGGCGGCGCGCGCCGCCTCGACGCCATCGGCATAGGCCTCAACATGCTGGTGCAGAACTTCTCGGGCCGCCGCCTCGTCCGGCTCGCCGAGTCCGGCTGCCGCGTACGGCTGCTCTTCCTCAACCCCGCCTCCAGCGCCGTCAAGCGCAGGGAGCGCGAGCTGGGTCTCAAGCGGGGCGAGCTGAGCCGCGCCGTCGAGATGAACATCCTGCACATGCGCCGGGTGCGGGCCCGGCTGCGCGACCCGGGCGCCTTCGAGATCCAGGTCTACGACGAGACGCCACGGTTCACCGCGTATCTCGTCGACGGCGACGGGTCGGACGGCGTCGGGGTCGTCCAGTCGTATCTGCGCCGGGCCAGGGGCATGGAGGCGCCGGTCCTCGTACTGCGCGGGCCCGGGCGCGTGGTGAAGGCCCACGCCCGGGACGGGGAGGAAGCCGGACTTTTCCCGACGTATCGCGAAGAATTCGAGCTGGCGTGGGCGGACGCCCGGCCCGTGTCCTGACCCCGCCGCGTCGGGGAAGCGGAACGCTCCCGGCCCGTTGTCAGTGCCCCATGTCATCGTGGTGACCACTGGGGAGACACGGGGACGCACCATGAAGAAGGGGGCCGCGATGGGATGGCACCAGGAGCTGCTGGTCGGCTTCGACCTGGAGACCACGGGGACGGATCCGCGCGAGGCGCGCATCGTCACGGGCGCGGTGATAGAGGTCAAGGACGCGAGGCCGCTGGGTCACCGGCAGTGGCTCGCGGACCCGGGGGTCGAGATCCCGGCCGACGCGGTCGCCGTGCACGGGATCAGCAACGAGAGAGCGGCGTCCGACGGTGAGCCCGCCGACCGGGTCGCGGACTCCATAGCGGAGACGCTCGTCGGGTACTGGCGCACGGGCGTGCCCGTCGTCGCGTACAACGCCGCGTTCGACCTGACCCTGCTCTCCGCCGAGCTGCGCCGCCACGGTCTGCCGTCGCTGCGGGAGCGGCTCGGCGGCATGGACCCCGCGCCCGTCATCGACCCGTACACGATCGACCGCTCGGTGGACCGCTACCGCAAGGGCAAGCGGAACCTCGAGGCGGTGTGCGCGGAGTACGGCGTGACGCTCGAATCCGCGCACGACGCCTCCGCCGACGCCCTCGCCGCCGCGCGCCTGGCCTCCGCGATAGCCGGCCGCCACCCGAAGGTCGCCTCCCTCGGACCGGCCCGGCTCCACGCATCCCAGATCGAGTGGTATGCGCAGTGGGCGGCGGACTTCCAGTCCTTCCTGCGCCGCAAGGGCGACGCACAGGCGGTGGTCGAGGCGACGTGGCCGATGCGGGAGCTGACAGGGCCCGGGGTCTGAGCGGTGAGGCGGGGGACTTCACGGAGTCACCGGCCCGGGGGCCGGTGACTCCGTGAAGATCCCGCCGCCGTGCCGCTCTACACGGCCACCCGCCGCCACTGCTGCGACGCCGCGCCCGTGTACGTCTGCTGGACGACCGCCGTGCCCGTCGCCGTCGAACCGCCGGCCGTGCCGAGGGACTTGCCCGTGCGGACGCACACCAGGCGGAGGTGGCCACCGTCCGTGGACTCCGCGCGCCAGTGCTGGTTGTCCGCGCCGGTGGCCCGGTACTGGACGATCGGGGCGTTCTCCGTGGCCTGGCCGCCGCTGACGTCCGCCGTCAGGCCGGAGTACACGTTGGTCAGGCGGTCGCCGCCGTCCAGAGCCTCCGCGAACTTCCACTGCTGCGACGCGCCGCCCGTGCGCGCGCCCAGGACCAGCGGCGCGGACTCGGCGGTCCCCGACACCTCGATCGCCATGCCGCTGTCGGCCCGGTTGACGAGTACGTAGCGCTGCGACGCGTACGAGGGGGTCAGGGTGATGCTCGCGCCCGGCTTCAGGCTGACGTCCTTCGTCCAGGACCCGGCCCGTACGCGGGTGGTGCGGCCACCGGTCGAGGTGAGCCGGAGCCTCGTCGCCACGCCGTCCTTCCACTCCAGGTCGGCCGTGAACCCGCCGCGCACGCCGATGCCGGTGACCTTGCCCGACGTGCCCCACGCGACCGGCAGGGCGGGCAGGAGTTCGACGAGGCCGGGGCGGGAGTAGAGGAGCATCTCGATCACGGCGGACGTCGTGCCGAAGTTGGCGTCGATCTGGAACACCGAGCTTTCGCCGCCCAGGTGATACATGTCGAAGAAGTTGGGCGCGGTGCCGTTGCTGTGGTTCACGGAGGGCCGCAGCACCGTGCCGACGAGCTGGTACGCCTTCTCCGCGTCCTTCATCCGCGCCCAGCACAGGGCGCGCCACGCGCAGCCCCAGCCGTAGGTGTCCATGCCGCGGGCCGTGAGGCCCTTGTCGACGCCGACGAGGACGTCGTGCGGGCTGCGGTCGCGGCTGACGCGGTCGCCGGGGAACAGTCCGACGAGGTGGGAGAGGTGCCGGTGCTGCGTCTCTCCGAGGTTCGCGCCGCCCATCCACTCCTCCAGCCACCCGGTGGTGGGGCTGACGCGCGGCAGGTACAGCCTGTCCTGGAGGGCGGTGACGCGGCGGGCGTACGCCTTGGAGATGCCGAGGGCCGCCGTGGCGGTGCGGAAGTTCTCGAAGAGCTGCCAGACCAGCTCCTGGGCGTACGTGATGCCGCGCGCGTCGGTCGGGCCGTGCTCCGGCGACCAGTCGTGGTCGTCGACGAGCACCTCGACGTCCGCCCCGGTCCCCGGATCCTTCACCGACGCCGTGACGAGCCGCTTCTCCCAGAACGCGCAGGCCCCCTCCAGGAGCGGCAGGATCTTCGCCAGGTAGCGCCGGTCGAGGGTGAACTCGTAGTGCTCGAAGAGGGAGTTGCACAGCCAGGCGTTGCCCGCCGGGTGCCACCACCAGCCGGGGCCGCCCATGGTGTTGGTGGAGATCGCCGTGGTCCACCCCGCGATCTCGCCGCTCGTGTTGCGGAAGCCGTTGCGCGGGTCGTTGAACAGCTCGCGGGTGCGCTTCTCCCAGTGCGGGACCTGGGCGAGGCAGTAGTCGGCGAGCGCGTCGAAGCAGTCGGGCAGGCCGGTCCTGTCGGTGGGCCAGTAGTTCATCTGGAGGTTGATGTCGGTGTGGTAGTCCGCCATCCACGCCGGGTCGTTCCGATCGATCCACAGGCCCTGGAGGTTGAGCGGCAGCGAGGAGCGCGAGCCGCACACGGTGAGGTAGCGGCCGAACTGGACGTACGACGCCTCGAGTTCGGGGTCGGGGCGGCCACCGGAGGCCTGCCGGGCCAGGAGTCGCTTGTCGGTGTCCAGGGCACGCTGCGCGGCGGTGGACGCGCCCAGGTCGACGCTCATGGTGTCGAACAGGGCGCGGTGGTCGGCGACGTGGGCGGCGAGAAGACGGTTCGCGCCGGCCTTCGCCGCGGCGGTGGTCCGCGCGGCTGCGGTGGCGTGCGGGTCGGCGTCGCGGTCGATGAACCCGTCGGCCTCGGGGGAGTAGGAGGTGCCGCCGCTCAGGACGAGGAGGACCTCGTCGCAGTCCTCGAAGGTGACCGAGGAGCCGCTCGCGCCGACCGTGCCGCCGCGGTGCGTCGCGGCCCGCGCGATGGCGGCGTAGGCGAGGCCGTTGTCGAGTTTCGCGGCGAAGCCGGCCGAGGCGGTGGCCGGGTCCACGGTGATCGGCTCGCCGCGTGTCCCGGCCAGCGTGAGGCGTCCGCTCCAGGTGCCACCCCCTACACGCGTGAGCCGGACGACGATCACGTCGTCGGGGTGGCTGCAGTAGATCTCCCGCCGGTAGCGGGTGCCACCGAGCTCGTACTCCACCGTCGTCAGGCCGTTGCTGAGGTCGAGGCGGCGCCGGTAGCCGCTCACGGCGGACGGGTCGTGCCCCGGCACCTCCAGATACGCCTTGACGAGGACGCCGTACGAGCCGAAGTGGGCGGTGTCGTAGGGGAACTGGCCGTCCGACTCCAGTGCGTCGTTCGCCCCGCCCGTCCACAGGGTGACGTCCGAGACGGACAGGACCTCGCGGGACGGGTGCCCGGAGACGACGGCCCCGAGGCGGCCGTTGCCGATCGGCAGCCCCTCCCGCATGAGCTGGTCCTCGGCGGCCGGGGACCCGTACCGCAGTGCGAGCGCGTCGGCCTCGGGGACCAGACGTGGCGCGGCCGGGCGTCCGCCGGGTCTCGGCGCTGCCTGCGCCGTGAAGGCGGGGACTTGGCTCAGGGCCAGGAGAGATCCGATGGCTGAGCCGTATTTGAGAACGGAGCGGCGGGAGACGGCGGAGCCGGGTTCGGGGTGTGCGGGCATCGGGTCCTCCAGGCAAGGGTCGGCCAACTCCGCCGTACCTTGCTCCAGGACCCCACCGCAGGAAAGAGATCGGATGAATTCGGCGCGAAAGTCCAACAACTCCTGCGCGGGAGTCCAACCGCCGTCTCGCGAGCGGAAGTTCAGCCGCCCATGTCCGAGCGGAGGTTCGGTCACCCGCCGGGAACGGCACCCGTCAGAACGGATACCAACGCACCGCCGGATCCCCGTCCCGCAACGACGCCACCCTGCGCTCGAACTCCGTGAGCGCCTTGGGGTTGGCCGGCGCGTGCTGGGCGACCCACGCGCAGCTCGCCGTCTCGCGCGCGCCGCGCAGTACGGCGCACCCGTCCCATTCCCGCACGTCCCAGCCGTACGTCCGCGTGAACGCGTCGTACGCCTCGGGGTCGAGGCCGTACCGGTCGCGGGAGAGCGCCATGACGACCAGGTCGTGCTCGCGCAGGTCGGAGGAGAACGTCTCCAGGTCGACGAGGACGGGCCCGTCGGCGCCGATGTGCACGTTGCGCGGCAGCGCGTCCCCGTGGATCGGGCCCGGCGTCAGACGCGGGACGAGCGCCGCCGCCGCGTCCGCGAAGCCGTCGCGCCGTTCGCGCAGGTACGCCGCGTCGGCGGGGTCGATCGCGTCGCCCGCGAGCCGCAGCCACCGCTCGACGCCGCCGAGCAGCTCGCGGCGCGGCAGCGTGAAGGGCGGCGCGGGCAGGGCGTGCACGAGGCGGAGCAGCTCGGCCAGGTCGCGCGGTTCGGCGGGGCGCAGCGCGGCCGGAACGCGGTGCCACAGCGTCACCGGGTGGCCGTCCACGAGGAGCGGCTCCGGCTCGGCGGCGCGCACGGCCGGCACGCCCCGGCCGGCGAGCCAGCCCGCGACGGCGAGCTCGTGCCGCGCCCGCTCCAGGAGCTCGGGGTCGCGCCCCACCTTGACCACGAGGTCACCGAGCGCGAACACGGCGTTCTCGCCGAGCGCCAGCAGCTCGGCCTCCTGCCCGCCGCCCCGCTGCCCGCCGGAGAGCCCCGCCGCCGCGAGCACCTTCCGAGCCTGCCCCTCGTCCATCACTTGCCTCCCGCCGATCCCATGGTCCGGGCCCAGTCTCGCATCCGCTTCACGTGCGCATACGCCCCGGTCGGCGCCGTAACGGACAACGTCGTGCGCAGCGGCTTGACGAGGCACGGGTCCCTCAGCACGATGACGGGGGCCGCCGGGACGGCCGGTGCCGCACCCGTCGTCCGAAGGAGCCGAACACGTGACATTGGCGACCGCAACGACGCGGCCGGCGAAGCGCGCGCCAGGACCGCCGGGCAGTGGGCGCCCGGCGGACCGCGGCGCCTGGTTCCTGGTCCTGCCCGCCCTCATCCCCATCCTCGTGCTCAGCGTGGGGCCCCTCCTCTACGGCATCGCGCTGGCGTTCACCGACTCGCAGGCGGGACGTACGGCGCCGACCCAGTGGGTGGGGGCGCTCAACTTCCAGGACCTGCTGCACGACACGCTGTTCTGGGACTCGTTCCGGATCGGCCTGCTGTGGGCGGTCGGGGTGACCGTCCCGCAGTTCCTGCTCGCGCTGGGCCTCGCGCTCCTGCTCAACCAGAACCTCCGCTTCCGCTGGCTGGCGCGGGCGCTCGCGATCATTCCCTGGGCGATGCCCGAGGTGGTCGTCGGCATCATGTGGCGCCTCGTCTACAACCCGGACGCGGGCATCCTCAACGAGACCATCCGCGACCTCGGCCTCGGTGACGGGCGCGACTGGCTCACCGGTCTGGCGACCGCGCTGCCCGCGGTGATCGTCGTCGGCATCTGGGCGGGCATGCCGCAGACCACCGTCGCCCTTCTCGCCGGACTCCAGAACACCTCGCCCGAACTCCACGAGGCCGCCGCGCTCGACGGCGCGGGCGCCTGGGGCCGCTTCCGCGCGGTGACGTGGCCCGCGCTCAGGCCGGTCGCCCTCGCCATCACCGCGCTCAACTTCATCTGGAACTTCAACTCGTTCGCCCTGGTCTACGTCCTGACCAACGGCGGCCCGGGCGGCCGGACCCGCCTGCCCATGCTCTTCGCCTACGAAGAGGCCTTCCGCTACGGCCAGTTCGGCTACGCGGCGGCGATGGGCTGCGCGATGGTCGCGGTCATCTCGGTCATCCTCGCCTTCTACCTCGTGGGCCGGCTCAAGGGAGGCGACGAGCAGTGAGCCGTACCCGTACAGGCATCCGGCCGAGCAGGCCGGCGCGCGCGGGCCAGTACCTCGCGCTGCTCGCCTATCTCGTCTTCCTCGCGTTCCCGTTCCTGTGGCTGATCTCCACGGCGTTCAAGCCGCCCCGCGAACTCGCGAGCCTGCACCCCACGTGGATACCCAAGGACCCCACACTCGCCAACTTCCGCCAGGCCTTCGACGAGCAGCCCCTCCTGAGGGCCGCCGCCAACTCCGTGCTCGTGGCGGTCTGCGCGGCTCTGATCGCTGTCGTCATCGCGACCCCGATGGCGTACGTGATGGCCCGCCACCGCTCCGCGCTGTCCCGCGCGGCGACGGGCTGGGTGGTGGTCAGCCAGGCGTTTCCGTTCGTCCTGCTGATCATCCCGCTCTTCCTGATCCTGAAGAACCTGCACCTGATCAACTCGCTGCCCGGCCTGACCATGGTCTACGTCGTGTGGTCGCTGCCCTTCGCACTGTGGATGCTGGTCGGCTACGTCCGGGCCGTGCCGCCCGAGCTGGAGGAGGCGGCCGCCGTCGACGGAGCCGGAAGGCTGCGCACGCTCGTCTCCGTCACGGCGCCGCTGCTCGCGCCGGGTCTGGTGGCGACGGCCCTGTTCGCGTTCATCACCGCGTGGAACGAGTTCTTCTTCGCGCTGGTCCTGATGAAGACCCCGGAGCGGCAGACGCTGCCGGTGGTCCTGACGCACTTCCTCGGCGCGGAGGGCGTCGCCGACCTGGGGCCGCTGGCCGCCGCGGCGTTCCTCGCGACCCTGCCGTCGCTGGTGATCTTCGCGCTCATCCAGCGCAGACTCACCGGCGGGATGCTGACCGGGGCGGTGAAGTCATGAGGCGCGTGTCCCGGCTGGCCGCCGTAGCCGCGGCCGTGGCCCTGCTGCTCACCGGCTGTTCGTCCGGCGGGACGGCCGACGACGGCAAGATCACTCTTGAGTTCCAGTCCCTCGCCTGGCAGAAGGAGTCCGTCGACGCCAACAAGCAGCTCGTGAAGGAGTGGAACGCGGCGCACCCGGACATCCAGGTCAAGTACGTCCAGGGCAGCTGGGACAGCGTCCACGACCAGCTGCTCACCTCCTTCGAGGGAGGGGAGGCGCCCGACGTCATCCACGACGCCTCCGACGACCTCGCGGACTTCGCGTACGGCGGCTACCTCGCCGATCTGCGGGACCTGCTGCCCGCCCGCCTCAAGTCCGATATCCCGCAGCACAGTTGGGAGACCGCGACCTTCGGTGACGGCGTCTACGGCGTGCCGTTCCTCCAGGAGCCGCGCGTCCTCATCGCCAACGCGAAGATCCTCGAGGCGGCGGGTGTACGCATCCCGACGCCCGAGAAGCCCTGGTCCTGGGAGGAGTTCAGGACTGTCACGAAGAAGCTGAGCGGCGGCAAGAAGTTCGGTGTCGCGTGGCCGCTGAAGGAACCCGTCTCGGCGACCCTCAACCTCTCCCTCTCGGCCGGCGGACGCATGTTCCACCGCGGCGCCGACGGCAAGGTGACGGTCCGCTTCGACGCCGCGGACCAGGTCGTGCCCCGCACGGTCCACGACCAGGTCGACACCGACGGCAGCGCCTCGGGCGCGACGCTCGGCATGGGCGGCTCGGACACGCTTCCCGGCTTCTTCGCGGGCAAGTACGCGATGGTCCCGCTCGGCTTCTCCTACCGCCAGCAGATCGTCCAGCAGGCGCCCAAGGGATTCGACTGGCAGGTGCTCCCGGCGCCCGCGGGCCGTGACGGGCTCGCCCAGGGCGTCTCCCCGCAGACCCTGTCCGTCGCCGAGGACAGCCCGCACAAGAAGGAGGCGGCGCAGTTCATCGACTTCCTGCTGCGGCCGCCCAACATGGTGCGCCTCGCGCTCGGCGACTGGATGCTGCCCACCGGCACCGAGGCGCTGAAGGACCCGGCCCTGCACACGGAGAAGAACGACTGGGCGACCGGCACGGCCCTCGCCGGTGACCTCCGCTCGGCCCCGGCGCAGTCGGTGCGCGGCTACGCGGAGTGGAAGGACAAGGTCGCGACGCCCGCCCTCCAGGAGTACTACAGCGGCTCGATCGGCCTCGGTGAACTGCGCAAACGCCTGGTGAAGGACGGAAATCTGGTGCTCGCGAGGTATCAGAGGTAGGGCGGGACACCACAACGAGGTCACATGTAGAGGACGAGGCGCGGGCCCAGGCAGCGCGAGACGCAGATCATCAGCGTTTCGCCCGCCGCCCGCTCCTGCGCGCTGAGCACCGAGTCCCGGTGGTCCGCCGCGCCCTCCACGATGTCGGTCTCGCAGGTCCCGCAGGTGCCTTCCGCGCAGGAGTACAGCACCTCGACCCCCGCCTCCCGCACGGTGTGCAGGATGCTGCGGCCGGGCGGCACGGTCAGGGTGCGGCCGGAGCGCCGCAGCTCCACGTCGAAGGCGTGATCCGTGGCGTCGGCGCCGTCCGGTCCGTCCTGCGTCGGCCGGAAACGCTCGGTGTGCGCGGCGCCCCGGGCCTCGACGGCGTCGAGGAGCGGTCCCGGGCCGCAGCAGTAGACCAGGGTGTCGTCGCCGTCCGTCTCCGGTGGGCCGAGATACCCGTCGAGGTCGAGGAGGCCCGTCTCGTCCTCCGGCGCGACGCGCACCTTCGCGCCGTAGGCGGAGAGTTGGCCGAGGAACGCCATCGAGCCGCGGGTGCGGCCGCCGTACAGCAGGCTCCACTCGGCGCCCGCCGCCTCGGCGGCAGCCACCATCGGAAGGATCGGGGTGATCCCGATGCCGCCCGCCACGAAGCGGTAGCCCGGCGCCTCGTGGAGCGGGAAGTGGTTGCGTGGCCCCCGGACGCGTACGACCGCGCCCGGGGTCAGCTTCTCGTGCACGTACGCCGACCCGCCGCGTCCGCGCGGTTCGTGGAGGACGGCGACGGTCCAGGCGGTGCGGTCGGCGGGGTCGCCGCACAACGAGTACGGGCGGACCAGGCCGTCCGTGAGGACCAGGTCCACGTGGGCGCCCGGCTCCCAGGAAGGCAGGGGGTCCGCATCCGGGTGGCGGAGCGTCAAGGACACGACGCCGGTGGCCTCTTCGGCCCGTGCGGCGACGACGAGGTCGGCTTCGTAGGGCGGGGTCACCGGTCGTCCTCCTGGTGATCGGGGTGGGACAGCATCCACTGCCACATCAATACGGGGTCCTGCGTGTCGTGCTCGGCCCCGCAGTGGCAGATGCCGTGCAGTGCGTCGGTGCCGGGGACCCAGTCGACGCGGTACACCTCGGCGGTGGGCGGGCGGCTCATCGCGCGACGTTGTCGGGGGTCGCGGACCGGTCGCCCTCGGCGGCGAGGCGGGACAGGATACGGCGGGCGGCGAGGCCGCCCGTGTCGATGTTGATGCTGAGTTCCTGGTAGCCGGCGGGCTCGCTCTCCAGGGTCTTCTGGAGCAGGTTCAGCGCGTTCACGTCCTGCATGACCACCTCGTGGTTGAAGTCGCGCAGGAACGCGGACATCTCCTCGTCGTCGTGGCCGAAGTCGCGGGAGACGGCCCAGAAGTCGTAGACCTGGTCCGGCGTGGACGGTGTGATCGCGTAGGTGATCTCCACGTGGAAGGCGTCCGGGTCGGTGCCGTCCGGGTTCGGCAGGACGCCCTGCGGGGCGATGCGGCTGTGCAGCAGGTACAGGCAGGGGGCGTGGTACTCGATGTCCTGCCAGCGGGTGATGCGGCCCTTGATGCCGGTGGAGTTGGCGTAGAACGGCGGACACTCGGCGTCGTCCATGTGCCGGCTGACGCGGACGATGCCCGCGCCTTCGTCGACCTCCGTCGTCATGGGGGTGTCGGCGACCTCGGGCGTGCCGATGTAGCCGCCGTGCAGGTACGTCTCGTGGGAGAGGTCCATCAGGTTGTCGACCAGCAGGCCGTAGCCGGCGTCGATGGGCTCCATCCCGCCGACCGTCGTCCAGTGCGCGGAGTCGGCCAGGTGCGGGGCGCGCGGGATCGTCGTCCGGTCCGCGAGCGCGGGGTCGCCGATCCACACCCACACGAAGGAGTCCAGCTCGGCCACGGGGTACGAACTCACCCTGGCGGTACGGGGGATGCGCTTCTGCCCGGGGACGTACACGCAGGTGCCGGTCGTGTCGTAGGTGAAGCCGTGGTAGCCGCAGACCACCCTGTCTCCGTCGAGCCGGCTGTGCGAGAGCGGGAAGCGGCGGTGCACGCAGCGGTCCGCCAGGGCGACGACCTCGCCCGTGTCCTCGGTCCGGTGGAAGGCGATCGGTTCGCCGAGGACGGTGCGGGCGAGCAGTTCCCGCCCGACCTCCGTCCCGTACGCCGCTACGTACCACTGGTTCCTGGCGAAGGCGGTCGTGTGAGGCATGGATGCGGCTCCCGTCTCTGGTGGTGGTCGCATCGTCGGGGAGAGCGTCACGCAGACGCAATGCGGCTTCCGCCTCACGGAAGAGCCTTGGTATATGGCCTGGTCGGAGCGGAGTTCGAAGCCAGGAGAGGTATCGGAAAGCCCTTGGATTCTGTGACGACTCGATCGCCGCGTTCCGGCGGCACACGAGCACTGCCGCCGCCGTCCAGCGGGCCTGGCGTGCCCCTTGGCCCCTCGGTGGCCCGCGTGACACCAGCCCGGGCGGGGTTCGGGGGCGGCTCGTAGTCCGACTGTGTGACGCGTTCGGCTGAAGTACGGCTGCTTTGCGCGCCGGTCTGCCCCACCGCCGGGCAGGGTGCTTTCGTCTGGGGGCCGGGTATGTGACGGCTCCGGTGTCTGCCTGACGGGCCGGCCGACGTTCCGTTCTCCTCCTGCGCGTCGTCCGGTCCTCGAGGGCGTCCGTCGACAAGGCAGAAGGAGAGAACGTGGTGGCAGGAAACTCCAACGAGAGCCGCGGGGTGGTGTCCGCGCAGCTTCTCAGGGGCCAGAAGGCGCTCGTGACCGGCGCCAACTCGGGCATCGGTCTGGCGACCGCCATTGCCCTGGGCCGGGCCGGAGCGGACGTCGTGGTGAACTATGTCGTCGGTGCGGACGAAGCAGACAAAGTCGTGAAGGAGATCGAGGCCTTCGGTGTCCGCGCCTACGCCCACGAGGCCGACGTGTCCGACGAGGACCAGGTGACCGCCATGGTCGCGCGGATGGTCGAGGAGTTCGGCACCATCGACATCATGGTGGCCAACGCGGGCCTCCAGCGGGACGCAGCCGTGACGGAGATGACACTCGCCCAGTGGGAGAAAGTCATCTCCGTCAACCTGACCGGCCAGTTTTTGTGCGCGCGGGAGGCCGCCAAGGAGTTCATCCGGCGCGGCGTGGTGGAGGAGGTCTCCCGTTCGGCGGGAAAGATCATCTGCATGAGTTCGGTCCACCAGATCATCCCGTGGTCGGGGCACGTGAACTACGCCTCCTCCAAGGGCGGTGTGGGCATGCTGATGCAGACCCTCGCCCAGGAGCTCGCACCCAAGCGGATCAGGGTCAACGCGGTCGCACCCGGCGCCATCCGCACGCCGATCAACCGCGACGCCTGGTCCACCCCCGAGGCCGAGGCCGACCTCCTGCGCCTGATCCCGTACCGCCGCGTGGGCGACCCGGACGACATCGCCAACGCCGTCGTCGCCGTGGCGTCCGACCTGCTCGACTACGTCGTCGGCACCACCCTCTACGTCGACGGCGGAATGACGCTCTTTCCCGGCTTCGCCACCGGAGGCTGATCTCCGGTGCGGGATCACGTCACGCCCCGCCGGGTGGTGATCCTCGGCGGAGGGTTCGCGGGGCTGTTCGCCGCCCGTGCCCTGCGCAAGTCACCGGTCGCGGTGACCGTGGTCGACCGCCGCGCCCACCACCTCTTCCAGCCGCTGCTGTACCAGTGTGCTTCAGGGATCCTGTCCGAGGGGCCGATCGCCCAACCGCTCCGCGGGGTCCTGCGGCGCCACCACAACGTGCGCTGCGTGCTTGCCGAAGCCACCGACGTGGATGCCGGCGCCCGGCTGGTCCACGCCCGGCGACCCGAGGGCGCGGACATCGTGCTGCCGTATGACGATCTCATCGTCGCGGTGGGCATGCGGCAGTCCTACTTCGGGCACGACGAGTTCGCCGCGCACGCCCCCGGCATGAAGACCCTGGACGACGCGCTCGATATCCGCCGACGGATCTACCGGGCGTTCGAGATGGCCGAAACGGCAGCGGACGACCGGGAACGGCAGCAATGGCTCACCTTCGCCCTCGTGGGTGCCGGGCCGACCGGTGTCGAACTCGCGGGACAGGTCCGGGAGATCGCCGGTCACACGCTCGAGCGGGAGTTTCAGAAGATCGATTCCGCCAAGGCCCGGGTGCTGCTTTTCGAGGGGTCCGACGCGGTGCTGGGTGCGTTCGGCCCTCGACCGGCCCACCGTGCGGCCCGAACCCTGCAGGATCTCGGAGTGGAGCTCCACCTGGGCACCAGGGTCACCGACGTCGGCGCGGACGGCCTGACGGTGCCAGACCATGACGGCGGGACGACCCGGTTCGACGCACGCACCGTGCTGTGGACGGCGGGCGTCGAGGCGCCGCCGATCGCGGCCGCGCCGGCCCGCGCAACCGGTGCCGAGCAGGACCGGGCCGGACGCATCCTCGTCGAACCCGACCTCACCGTCCCCGGCCATCCGGAGATCCGCGTCACGGGCGACGTGATGAGTCTGAACCGGCTGCCGGGGCCGGCCGAGGTCGCCATGCAGTCGGGTGCGTACGCGGGCCGGAGGGTGCGCCACGCCGTCGAAGGCAGGACGAAGGAGCCGAAGCCCTTCACGTACTTGGATCTCGGCAGCGCCGCCTACATCGCCCGCGGCCGGGCTGTCGTCAAGGCCGGCCCGCTGCATCTGTCGGGCTTCGCCGGCTGGCTGGCCTGGCTCTTCATCCACCTGGCCTTTCTCACCGGCTTCCGCAGCAGGCTGGGAGCGGTGCTCAGCTGGTCCGTCGTCTTCGCCACCGGCTCTCGCCGCGAACGCGCCTTCACCATGCCCGGCACCGACGTGTCGGCGGCCCGCGCGGCCGGGCCGAAGGCGCCCGAGCCTCCCTGAGGCCGGCCCCGGCCGACCCTCTGCGGGCACCTCTTCGCATCCTGTCCCTCCGCAGCCCCGCCATGCAGGGCAGACCATCGAGGCTCACATGCTCAGCACCGCTGCCCTGCTGGCGAACAGCACCCCGGCCCAACTCCTGCCGGCGCGGGAGTTGATGGCCTTCACCCTGGCCTCGCACATCCTGCTGGTCCCGTTCGGCGTGGCGCTGCCGTTCATCACGTTGCTCATGCACCACCGGGCGCTTCGCCGCAACGACCCCGTCGCCCTCACACTCGCCCGGCGCTGGTCGGCGGTGATGGCCGTTCAGTTCGCCGTCGGCGTCGTCACCGGCACCGTGCTGTCCTTCGAGTTCGGTCTGCTGTGGCCCGGCATGATGGGTCGCTGGGGCGACGTCTTCGGCCTCGGGTTCGGCATCGAGGCGTGGGCGTTCTTCCTGGAGGCCGTCCTGATCGCGATCTACCTCTACGGCTGGCGCCGGCTCAAACCCTGGACCCACTTCTGGCTCGCCGTACCGCTGCCACTGGCCGCCCTGATGGGGGCGTTCGGCATCATCGCGGCCAACTCCTGGATGAACACCCCGCAGGGGTTCCGCCTGGACGCCCTGGGCGATCCCGTCGCCGTCGATGTGCGGCAGGCGATCTTCACACCGATGTTCGGCCCGGAGTACTGGCACTTCGTGGTCGCGATGCTCCTGACCGCCGGCTACGTGGTCGCCGGTGTGTACGCGGTCGGCTGGCTGCGCGGGCGCCGTGACCGCTACCACCGGCTCGGCTTCACCGTGCCGTTCACGGTTGCCGCGATCCTCACCCCGGTCCAGTTCATGCTCGGTGACTCCGCCGCTCGCGCCGTCTTCCACAAGCAGCCGATCAAGTTCGCCGCCACGGAGATCGTCTGGAAGACCGACACCCACGTGCCGGAGTACATGTTCGGGCGCCTGCACCCCGACGGGACGATCTCCGGCGGTCTCAGGATTCCCCAACTGGACTCGATCCTCGCCGGATTCAGCCCGGACACCAAGGTGACGGGCCTGTCGTCGGTCGCGGCGAGCGACCGCCCGACGGCGACTCAGGCCACCATCGCCCACTGGGCCTTCGACATCATGGTCACCATCGGCAGCGTGCTGATCCTGCTCGCGCTCTGGTACGGCTGGTGCTGGCTGCGGCGCCGGGACCTCCCGCGCAGCCGCTGGTTCTTCCGCTGCGCCGCGATCGCGGGAGTCGCGTGCCTGGTCACCGTCGAGTGCGGGTGGATCACCACGGAGGTCGGCCGCCAGCCCTGGATCGTCTACCAGCACATGAGGGTCTCGGAGGCGGTGACCGGTACGCGTGCCGGATCGCTGTGGGCGATGCTCGGCATCGTCATGGTCGTGTACGTGGCCGTCTTCGGCTCGTTCCTCGCGGTCGTCCTGAAGATGCGCACCCGCTGGCGCATCGCCGACGAGGGCCTCGCCGCCGCGCGCGCCGAACTGCCGCCGGAGAACGACACCCCCTACGGGCCCAGAAGCGAGCCCGAGCCCACCACCACCGGGGCCGAGCCCGGCGGCTCCGACCGCACCTCTGGCGGTGCGTCGTGATGGCCGACTTCATCGCATGGGTGATGGTGCTCGCGATCGCCGCCTACGCCTGCGCCGGAGGTACCGACTACGGCGCGGGATTCTGGGACCTCCTGGCCGGCGGCGCGGAGCGTGGCAAGCGGCCCCGCTGGCTGATCGACCACGCCATGGCACCGGTCTGGGAGGTCAACAACGTCTGGTTGATCTTCATTCTGGTGATCATGTGGACCGGCTTCCCGACGATGTTCCAGGCCGTCTTCTCCGCGATGTGGCTGCCGCTCGCCCTCGCCGCCGTCGGCCTGGTGCTCCGCGGCGCCGGGTTCGCTCTGCGCAAGCCGACCCGCCGCCTGGCCCAACAGCGGATGTACGGCGCCGTGTTCGCCATCTCGTCGCTGCTCACGCCGTTCTTCCTCGGTGCGGTGCTCGGCGGCATCGCCTCCGGTCGGGTCAAGGTCGGCACGCCCGCCTCCGCGGACGCCTGGGCCAACGGGACCTCCGTCCTCGTCGGACTGCTGGCCATCGCCGCCACCGCGTTCCTCGGCGCGGTCTTCCTCTGCTCCGACGCCCTGCGGTTCGGCGCCGACGACCTCGTCGACTACTTCCGCCTGCGGGCGCTGACCGCCTTCGCCGCGGTCGTCGTCCTCGCGCTCATCGGCCTGCCCGTCACCCACAACGACGCCCCGTACGTCTGGGACGGCCTCACCGGGGGGCTCGGCCTGCTCCTGATCATCCTGGCCGCGGTCTGTGGTCTGGCCACGGTCCTGCTCGTGTGGCGCCGCTCCTACGGCTGGTCCCGCTACACCTCGGTGGCAAGCGTCGCCCTGGTCGTCGGCGCCTGGGGTTTCGCGCAGCGGCCGTACGTGCTGCCGACCTCGCTGACGGTGGCCGAGGCGGCCGGTGCCGATCACACCCTGCGCTGGCTGATGATCGTCACAGCCATCGCGATCCTGCTGGTCGGTCCGGCGCTGGTGCTGCTGTACCGGCTCGACACGATGGGTGAACTGGAGGAGCTCACCGACGCCGACACGCGCGCCGCCAGAGCGCCCGGCGACAACCTGTAGCGGCGCTCAGCCGGTTCACACAGCGACGGAGCACCCGTCAGCGCAGGCGGGCGGCGATGCGATCGCCGACCCGAAGGGCGTTGGCGATGGCGGTCAGCGACGGGTTCACCGCGCCGATGCTGGGGAAGAAGCTGGTGTCCACGACGTAGAGGTTGTCGAGGTCGTGGGCCTTGCAGTTGACGTCGAGGGCGGAACTTTTCGGGTCGTCGCCGAACCGCACGGTGCCGGCCTGGTGCGCGGTGGCGCCGATCGGCATGCCCTTGTGCAGGTAGATTCTAGGAGTTGCCGGCTGTCCTGGCAGCGGTCCTACGGTGTATTTGCCTGATCCCCAGCCGCCCAGGGCCACCACGACCGTCGGCACCGGGGTCACAGGACGGCGATCGGGTTGACGGGCGAGCCGGTGGCGTCCGGCAGTCTCAGCGGGGCGATCACGCAGAGGAACGTCCAGCGCCCCTCCGTCTCGCAGACCGGTGCCAGGTACTCGAACTGCAGGTAGTCCAGCAGGTGAAGGCCCATGGCGTGGATCGCCAGCACATGCACGGGGAAGCCGACGCCCTCGGTGGAACTCGGGGCGGTGTCGTTGTTCCCGTCGCCGCCGAGCACGGCGACCCGCCGGTCCGCGAGGAACTCCAGCGCGTACGGGTGGAGACCGGCGCGCTCATGTGCCGCGTCCCACGGCCCGAGTTCGGCGCGGCGTCGGCGGTGGCCGACGCGGACGAAGAGCAGGTCGCCTTCTGCCACGCGGAGATTCTGGGCGCTCTCGGCCGCGGCGAGGTCGTCGACGGTCACGTGATCACCCGGTTCGAGCCAGGGCACGCCGCGCAGCCGCGGGATGTCCAGCAGCACGCCGCGTCCGACGATCCCGTCGCGCGCCGTCTCGATGGAGAGCCTCGTCGCCCCGCCCGCCGTGACGCTGCTCGAGGGCACACCGCCGTGCAGTGTGCCGTCGTAGATCACGTGGCAGAGGGCGTCGATGTGGCTGTCGGCGTCGCCGTGCACGTTCATCGCGAAGCTGTCCCTCGCGAAGTGGAGCCCGCTGGAGGTGTCTTCCGCCGGCTGCCCGCTCATCCGGTGCTCGGCGGGCTCCGGATGGTCCGGGCCGGACAGGGTTTCCACCGGCGCGGCGAGCGTGACCGTCCGGCCGGTCCGCACCTCGCGGGTCGCGGCCAGAACCCGCGCAGGAGTCAGGGCGGTGAGAGCACCCCGGGGACCCCCGGCCCAGGCGGTGCGCGAGCGCAGGTGCCGGTACAGCACGCCGAACTCGTCGGCGGTCAGCCGTGACGGTCCTGCCGGACGTGCATGCGTGACCACGGGTCAGCGCCCGCTCTCGGCGTCGAGCGCCTTGTCGAGGGTGGTGGCCGCCATGATGAGCGACAGATGCGTGAACGCCTGGGGGAAGTTGCCCAGTTGCTCCCCGCTCGGGCCGATCTCCTCGGCGAAGAGCCCGACGTGGTTGGCGTGGGTCTGCATCTTCTCGAAGGTGTAGCGGGCCTGGGGCAGCCGCCCCGCCCGGGCCAGCGCGTCGACGTAGAGGAAGGTGCACAGGCTGAAGGTGCCCTCCGAGCCGCGCAGCCCGTCCGGTGATGCCGCCGGGTCGTAGCGGTAGACGAGGCTGTCGGACACGAGCTTGCGGTCCATCGCGTCGAGGGTGGCGAGCCAGGACGGGTCCCGGGGGGCGATGAACTGGACCCTCGGCATGAGCAGCAGCGAAGCGTCCAGGACATCGCCGCCGTAGTGCTGGACGAAGGCGCCCTCCTGCTCGCTCCAGCCGCGTTCCATGACCTGCTCGAAAATGGCGTCCCTGGCGCTGCGCCACTTCCCCACGTCGGCGGGCCTGCGGAAGCGCTCGGCCAGGCTCAGTCCTTGGTCGAAGGCGACCCAGCACATCACGCGGCTGTATGTGAAGTCCTGGCGGCCGCCGCGGGTCTCCCAGATGCCCTCGTCCGGCCGGTCCCAGTGGTCGGCGAGCCAGTCCAGCGTCCTGGCCAACGCCTTCCATCCCCGGTACGTGGTCTGCTGCGCGATCTCCAGGCCCTGGGACACCGCGGTGAGGGCCTCGCCGTAGATGTCCAGCTGGAGCTGGTCGACGGCGCCGTTGCCGATGCGGACGGGGGAGGAGCCGCGATAGCCCTCGAAGTGTTCGAGTGTCTCCTCCGGCAGGTGGGGATTGCCGTCGATCCGGTACATCGTCTGGAGCGGCTCCTCCTCCTTGCCCTCGCGCTCGTGCAGCCTGTCGACGAGCCAGTGGACGAAGGCGGTGGCCTCCTCGACGAAGCCGAGGTCCAGCATGGCCCGCACGGACAGCGCGCCGTCGCGCACCCAGGTGAACCGGTAGTCCCAGTTGCGCTCTCCGCCGACCTGCTCGGGCAGGCCCATGGTCGCCGCCGCGACGAGGGCGCCGGTGGGAGCGTAGGTGAGGAGCTTGAGCGTGATGACCGAACGGTGCACCAACTCGGGCCAGCGGCCCCGGTAGCGGGACTGGCGCAACCAGCCCTGCCAGAAACGGGCGGTCTCATAGTCCTGTGCGGTGAGCCCGTCGACCGTGAGGGGTGCGGGTGCCTCGCCGCCGGACGCGCAGACGGTGAACACGACACCGCCCGACTCGCCGGCGCTCAGCGTCACCCTGCCGCGTACGTCCTGGCCGTCCCGCTCCAGCGGGAAGGAGGCCTGCAGATGCGCGTCCATCCCCGGGGACCGGAAAACACCCGTGTTCTCGCCGAGCTCCAGCTGGTGCTCGGCCCGGCCGTAGTCGAAGCGCGGGCGGCACTCGAGCGTGAAGTCGACGGTCCCCCGCACGGTCCGCACGACGCGTATCAGGGTGTGACGGTCGGTGGCGGTGCGGGTCCGGTCCGGCGGCATGAAGTCGACCACCTCGCCCACCCCGTCCGGTGACATGAACCGCGTCACCAGAATGGCCGTGTCGGGGTAGTAGAGCTGCTTGCAGACCGCGTCGGGATGCTCGGGGGCCAGCCGCATGTACCCACCGTCGTCGTGGTCGAGCAGGGCGGCGAAGATGCTGGGCGAGTCGAACCGGGGAGCGGCGAACCAGTCCACGACACCCTGCGACGAGACGAGCGCGGCAGTCTGCAGATCGCCCACCAGGCCGTGTTCGGCGATGGGAGGGTAGCGGTCCATGACTGCTCCGAAGTCTCGACAGAGCCCCTGCTCCCACTATCAGCCACTCGGGTGGCCCTTGCGCGTCGAAGCGGTGGACGACCGCTCGCCCGGGCGATGGGGTGGCGCAAGGAGATGATCCACGTCCGGCTGGTGAGCCGGGTGAACAGGCCCGGCGATCTCACCGGCGGGAACGTGTCGCGCTTGACCGGGTCGATGCGGGGCCGCACGCTCCCGATGGGAGGGGCGGCGCCGCGGGCCACCACCACGTCGGCGCCCGACGGCACCGACAGGGCGGACCGAGGAGGCCACGCGTGCAGCAGAGCCGCACTGGACGGCAACTGACCCTCCGCCACGGCGCGCACAGTGCCGTCATCGTGGAGCTGGGAGCGGCCGTTCGGTCCTACGCGGTCGGTGAACGCACCGTGATCGACGGATTCGCAGAACAGGACCGGATCACCGGCGGGCGCGGTCAGATCCTGGTGCCGTGGCCCAACCGGATCCGTGACGGACGGTACCCCTGGGACGGGCAGGATCTGCAGCTGCCGCTCACCGAGCCGGCCGGCGGCAACGCCATCCACGGGCTGCTCCGGTGGGTCGCGTGGCGGGTCGTGGAGGCGAGCGGCAGCCGCGCAGTCCTGGAGGTTCCGCTGTGGCCGCAGCCGGGCTACCCGTTCCACCTCCACGTCCGCGCCGAGTACGCCCTGGGCGAGAGCGGCCTCGAAGTCGCCGTCACCGCGCGCAACCTTGACGCGAGCGCCGCACCCTTACGGCTTCGGCCAGCATCCCTACATCACCCCGGGCACCGGGGTCGTCGACCAGGCGGTGCTGACCGTCCCCGCACGGACATGGCTGCGCACCGATGAGCGCGGACTGCCGGTGGCCGCCGAGCCGGTCGCCGGGACCGAGTACGACCTGCGAACGCCACGAGCTGTCGGTGCGCTCCGCCTGGACACCCCATTCGGTGACCTCGACCGGGACGCGGACGGTCGGGCCGTGGTGCGTCTGGCCCACCCGTCGGGTGCCTTCGGTACGGACGTGTGGCTAGGTGAGGGCGCCGATTACGTACAGCTCTACACCGGCGACACTCTGCCGCCGGAGGAGCGCCGTCGAGCGGTCGCCATCGAGCCGATGACCTGCCCCCCGGACGGCTTCCGCAGCGGCACCGGGCTCGTCACCCTCGGCCCCGGCGAGCAGCACACCGTCCGCTGGGGGATCACGCCGTGGGAAGAGTGACGGCGCCGTCACGGTCCCCGACCTGACCCTCGCCGGGCCGAGGACCACGATGCGACGTGGACCTGCTGGGGTTCGCCGCAGCCGCCGCTGTGGTCGTGCAGGACCGCCACCGCCGTGGGCCGTGCCGTTCCCACGATCCGTCTGCCCGTGGTGCTCTCGACCGGCCTGCTCCCCATGGCGATCTGCGCGGCGGCCACGCGGCACACAGCGCAGGTCGGACCCGGCCGGCCGGCAAGAGCACCGACCCGTCCCACCGCACGTCGAAAGGGCCACTCGTGACGACGAATCAGGTGCTCATCGGCGTGGGCTCGATCCTCGTCCTGGCCGTCGGATCGCAGATCCTGGCCGGCCGCCTGCGCCTCCCCGCCCTCATCGTGCTGCTCCCGGTCGGCTTCGCCGCCGGCGTGCTGATCGACGACGTCGACCCCGAGTTCCTCGTGCGGCGGGACGGCCGCCTCGATCCGGTCACGGGAGGCAGCACGTCGGCGCCCCGGCCGGGAGACATGGCCGTCCTGCCGGCTCCGGGCCGACGGGGTTCCGAGAGTCCGGCGCAGTAGGGTGGCCGTCGGCTCTCGGCCGCCCGAACCCCCGTCTTTCCCGGCGGGCCGTGCCTGGGACCGCGACTCACACGGCCCGACTCACCGGTGTCCGCGCACGTCACTCGCATGGGCACCGGCCGCCGCGGTCTCCTCCTGACTCCTCAGGGCCGCCAGCCCAGGGTGCGCGAGATGCCCCGGCCGGCGAGTCGTACGGCCGGGATCAGCGAGTGCGGCTGTGTCCCGGCCGAGGGGACCACGAGCGAGACCGCGGCCACGACGTCGCCCCCAGGCCCGCGCACGGGTGCGGCCACCGAGACCGCGTCGTCCGTGATCTGGCGGTCCGCCACCGCGCAGCCGGTGCGCCGCACCTCGGCCAGGGCGCGGCGCAGCCGGACGGGGTCGGACAGGGTGTGCGGGGTGAAGGCGGCGAGCGGGCCCCCGCAGACCTGGTCCTGGAAGGTCCTGGCGCTGTGGGCGAGGAGGACGAGTCCGACGCCCGTCGCGTGCAGCGGCCAGCGCGCTCCGACCCGGCTGCGCACGCCGACCGCGTGGCGGCCGGACAGCCGCTCGATGTAGACGACGTCGAGGCCGTCGCGCACCGCGAGGTGCACGTTCTCGTGGGTCGCCTCGTAGAGGTCCTCGAGGAAGGGCAGCGCGGCCTCGCGCAGGGCGGGGCCGCGCGGGGCCAGCGCCGCGAGTTCCCAGATCCGCAGCCCGACGTGGTAGCTGCCCGCCGCGTCGCGCTCCAGGGCGCCCCACGCGGTGAGCTCGCCCACCAGGCGGTGGGCGGTGGCCAGCGGCAGTCCGGCCCGGCGGCCTATCTCGGTGAGGGACAGCGCGGGTCTGCGGTGGTCGAACGCGCCGAGCACCGCCAGCAGCCGCTCGGCCGCGGAACGGCTGCGCGCCGCGCCCGCGGAGTACTGCGACGGCTCGGTCATGTCCGCCGGGTCAGCCCCGGTCCGCTTCCGCGACCCGCGCCAACAGGGCCTGCAGCGTGGCCCGTTCGCCGGGAGCGAGGGGGGCGAGCAGTTCGTCGGTGACGCGCCGGCTGCCCTTGTCGGTGTCGCGCAGGACGTCCTTGCCCCGGTCCGTGAGGGCGACGATGCGGCTGCGCCGGTCGCCCGGCGCGGGTCCCCGCTCCACCAGGCCGAGTTCCTGCAGATCGTCCACCAGGCTCACGATGGCGCTCGGGTCGTAGCCGAGCCGGTCGCTCAGCTCGCGTTGCAGGGCGCCCTCCACGGTGGCGAGGTAGCGCAGCAGCGCGTAGTGCCGCAGCCGCAGGCCGAACTCTTCGAGCGTGGCGTTGAACAGCCGGCCCGAGTGCAGCCCGAGCCGGTAGAGGAGATAGCCGGTGTCGGCGTGCAGCGCGCGCATCCAGGGCGCGTCTTCGTCAGCGATGTCGGGGATGTCGAGCTCCGGGGCCGGTCCGTGCGGGCACGGGGGTGCATGGGGTCGGCTCCAGCATGAAGGACTTAAAGGCTTACAGCAACTATTGATGACAACAATGATTCGTCTTGGCGTCCTTCTCGTCGGCCGGTACGGATTGAGCGGATCGGATCTCCTCGGCCGCCTTCTCCCCCGCCCATCGCGCACGGCTGTCTCACGCTCTCCCTCTTCATCCCGATGTTCACCGAGCTCCTCGACGTGGAAGGCGTCACCACCAAGGTCAACTACGGCCTGAACAAGGTCCGTTTCCCCGCCCCGTGCCGGCGGGCTCCCGCATCCGCCTGGCCGCGCGCCTCGCCGGAGTCGCGGACGTGCCGGGCGGCGTGCAGATCACGGTCGACGGCACCGTCGAGATCGAGGGAGCGGCCAAGCCTGCCGGTGTCCTGCAGGGCGTCTCGCGATTCTCCGCGTAGCGGCGGCCGAATGTAAGTTGCACGAGACGTCTCGTCTCACCTACCGTGGCGTCATGACCGTCCCCAGGAACGCCCATATCGCCATGTTCTCCATCGCCGCCCACGGGCACGTGAACCCGAGCCTCGAGGTGATCAGGGAGCTCGTCGCCCGTGGGCACCGCGTGACGTACGCGATCCCGCCGCAGTTCGCGGAGAAGGTCGCCGAGACCGGGGCCGAGCCGAAGGTCTGGCACTCGACGCTGCCCACCGACGACGACCCGGACGCGTGGGGCACGGAGCTGATCGACAACCTCGAACCCTTCCTCACCGACGCGATCCAGGCGCTGCCGCAGCTCATCGACCTCTATGAGGGCGACGAGCCGGACCTCGTCCTCTACGACATCACCGCCTACCCCGCCCGCGTCCTGGCCCACCGCTGGAACGTCCCGATCGTGCAGTTCTCACCGAACCTCGTGGCCTGGGAGGGCTACGAGGAAGAGGTCGGCAAGCCGATGTTCGAGCCGCTGAAGCAGACGCCGCGCGGCAAGGCGTTCTACGAGAACTTCGAGCACTGGATCCGGTCGAACGGGATCGACCGTTCCGTCGAGGACTTCATGGGCCGCCCCGACCGCTGCCTCGTCCTCATCCCCAAGGCGCTCCAGCCGAACGCCGACCGGGTCGACGAGAGCCGTTACACCTTCGTCGGCGCCTGCCAGGGCGAGCGGGCGGCGCAGGGCGAGTGGCAGCGCCCGGCCGGTGCGGAGAAAGTCCTCCTCGTCTCGCTCGGTTCGTCCTTCACCAAGCAGCCCGCCTTCTACCGCGCCTGCGTCGAGGCCTTCGGCGACCTGCCCGGCTGGCATGTGGTGCTCCAGATCGGCAAGTTCGTCGACGAGGAGGAGCTCGGCGAGATCCCCGCGAACGTCGAGGTGCACCACTGGGTGCCGCAGCTGGCGATCCTCAGGCAGGCCGACGCCTTCATCACGCACGCGGGCGCGGGTGGCAGTCAGGAGGGCCTCGCCACCGCGACGCCGATGGTCGCGGTCCCGCAGGCCGTCGACCAGTTCGGCAACGCCGACATGCTCCAGGGCCTCGGCGTCGCACGCCACGTGCCGATGGAGGAGGCCGCAGCCGGGAATCTCAGGGAGGCCGTACTCGCCGTGGCGTCCGACCCCGAAGTGGCGCGCCGCCTCCAGGAGATCCGCGCGGACATGGCGGGCGAGGGTGGCACGGCCCGCGCAGCCGACCTGGTGGAGGCGGCGGGCAGGACGGTTGCCCGCCAAGGGTGAAGGGAACGCAGGCGTTCACGGGGGACCCCTGATCATCCCGGGTCCCCCATATGCCATATACGGCGTAACTTCGGATGCTATCGGTCGTTTTCGGGCAATATGCCGCTGACGACCCATGGATGCCCTTTGCCACGGTTCAGTGTGATTGTCCCCGCGTACATGGTGCAGGCATATCTGCATGAATGCCTTGAATCCGTCCTGGAGCAGCCCTTCACGGACCTTGAGCTGATCGCGATCGACGACTGCTCACCGGACGGCAGTGGAACGATCATCGACGAGTTCGCGGCCCGGGATCCGCGCGTGCGTGCCGTCCATCTGACGGAGAACGCGGGTCTCGGCCGAGCCCGCAACGCGGGGCTCGAACGCGCCACCGGCGACTACGTGATCTTCCTCGACAGCGACGACTCCCTCGCCCCTGACGCGCTGCACGCGATCTCCGACCGGCTCAAGAACACGGACGGCCCCGACGTCCTGGTCTACGACTACGTACGGTCGTACTGCACCGGGACGACGGCCCCCGACACCGTCACGGCCCAACTCTCCGAGGAGGGCCCGGCGGCCTTCACCCTGGACGACCGGCCAGGCCTGCTGAGAGTCCTGCACGTCGTCTGGAACAAGGCGTACAGCCGTGAGTTCCTGGAGCGTGCCGGCTTCACCTTCGCTCCCGGCTACTACGAGGACGTCTCCTGGACCTATCCGGTGCTGGTCACCGCGGAGACGATCGCGGTGCTCGACCGGGTCTGCGTGCGGTACCGGCAGCGCAGACGAGGGGCGATCACCTGCTCCCCCGGGCGCAGGCACTTCGAGATCTTCGACCAGTACGACCGGGTCTTCGCCTACCTGGACGCACACCCCGAACTGGCGCGCTGGCGGCCCTTCGTCTTCCGCCGGATGCTCGACCACTTCAGCACGGTGTTCACCGTGCGCGACCGGCTGCCGCGCGGCAGCCGCCCCGAGTTTCTGCGCCAGGCCCGCATCTACAGCCGCCGCTACCGCAGCCCGGGCGCGACGCCCCGCACGCGCACCAGAATCCGGCACGCCCTGGTGCGCCTGGGCGCGCACCGCAGCTACCTCGCCCTGTACTTCGCGCGAGCCCTCCAGCGACACGTCCGCCGCGCCGCCGTCGCCGCATACGGTGCCGCCAGGGCGGCCGCACTCCAGATCCACTACCGCATCCAACGGCTCCTTCCGCTGCGCGAGAACGACGCCGTGTTCTCCGCCTACTGGGGCCGCGGCTACGGCTGCAACCCGGCGGCGATCGAGGCGAAGGTCCGCGAACTGGCGCCCGGCATCCGCACCGCCTGGATCGCCGGCCCCGCACACCACCACACGATCCCGCCGGCCACCCGTCGCCTCACCCCCGGCTCGGCCGCGTACTGGACGGCGCTGGCCCGCTCCAAATACCTGGTCAACAACGTCAACTTCGACCGAAGACTCGTCAAAGCCCGGGGCCAGGTGTTCCTGCAGACCCAGCACGGCACCCCGCTCAAGCACATGGGCCTCGATCTGCTCGACCGGCCCGCCGCCGTCGGCGACACCGACGTCCGGCGCATGCTCGCCAACTGCGACAAGTGGGACTACGTCCTGTCCGCGAACCGCCATTCCACGCTCGTCTGGGAGCGGGTCTACCCCGCTGCGTACACCACGCTCGAGTACGGCTATCCGCGCAACGACATCTTCCAGCACGCCACCGGCAAGGACGTGGCCCGGCTGCGCGAGACCCTGGGCATCCCCCGGGATTCCGTCGCGATCCTGTACGCCCCTACACACCGGGACTACCGCCGCGCCCAGCGCCCCGCGATCGATCTGGAGCGCATGCTGCGCTCACTCGGCCCCAGCTTCACGGTGCTCACCCGCGCCCACCACTTGTCCGGCACTCCGCTCGTGGACAAGGGCTCGTCCCGGCTGGTCGACGTTTCGGACCACCCCTGCGTCGAATCCCTGTGCCTGGCGAGCGACGCGCTGGTCACGGACTACTCCTCGCTGATGTTCGACTACGCCAACCTGGACCGCCCGATCGTCGTGTACGCCGACGACCGGGCGGCCTACGAGGCGGCCCGCGGCACCTACTTCGACCTCTGGAGCTTCCCGCCCGGCGTGGTCGCCACCGGTGAGGACGAGCTGATCGACGTCTTCGCGACCGGGGAGTGGCGCAGCCCGCGCTCCGCCCAGCGGCGCGCCGCGTTCCGGAGTCGCTTCTGCCCGTACGACGACGGGGGCGCCGCGGAGCGCGTCGTGCGGCATGTCCTCCTGGGGGAGACGACGGGTCTGCCGTCCGTCGTGCCACCGGAGGAGCGGCGCCCGGCGGCGGCCCCGGCGGCATCCGGTCCGCGGCAGGAGCCGGAGGCAACCGTGACTCTGCCGACCGGCGCCGCCTGAACGCCCACCGAAGGAGAGTGCGTTGCCCCGCTTCAGTGTTGTTGTTCCTGCCCACGACGTGCCGGGGCGGCTGCCCGACTGTCTTGATTCGGTGCTCGGCCAGGCCTTCGCCGACTTCGAGCTGATCGCCGTCGTCACCGCCCCGGAAGGGCTGTGTGCCTCGATCGTGGCCGCGCACGCGGACCGCGATCCGCGGATCAAGGTGCTGCACTCGCCAACGGGCGACGGCCTGTCGGGCGCACGCAATGCGGGAATCGCCTGCGCCGAGGGCGAGTTCCTGCTCTTCCTCGACGGCGACGACACGCTGGTGGCCGACGCTCTGGGAGTCCTCGACGCCCGGCTCACCGAATCCGAAGAGCCCGATCTGCTGCTCTTCGACCATGAGCGGGTGCACTGGTTCGACGGCGGCAGAGGGGCGACCCTCGAGCGGCTGTGGCAGGGCGCCCCGGCCGGGACCTTCACGGTGGAGCAGCATCCCGCGCTGCCCGATGTGCTGGTGCCCGCATGGAGCGCGGCCTATCGGCGCGACTTCGTGTCCCGGCACGAACTGGCCTTCGTACCAGGCATGTTCACCGACATGGTGTGGAGCGTACTGGCCGCGCTGCGAGCCGAGAGGATCGCGCTGCTCGACCGGATCTGCGTACGCCATCTGCTGCGCCGCCAAGGCGGCCGGAACACGATCCCCGGCCGCCACCACATGGATCTGCTCGACCAGTTCGACCTGGTGATGCGCCGGGCGGCGGAGCTGAAGCCGGACGCGGCGCTGCTCGGCAGCGTCTTTCACCAGTTGGTGTGCGGGGTACTCAAGACCGCGGCATCCCCCGGGCAGCTGCCGAGCCCGGCGCTGCGGCGACGGTTCTTCCGGCAGGCCGCCCGGCTCTACCGTCGGCACCGCCCCGCGGGCCACCGCCCGCCAGGAGGCAGCGTAGGACTGCAACACGTGTTGCTGGCTTCCCGCTCGTACACGGCATTCCGCGCGTTGCGCGGCACGAAGCACCGCCTTGGCAGCGTGGCGCGGCTTGTCCGACGGTTCCTCAGGAGACTGCGGAAGCGGAGCGGCAACCCGTACGGGGCCTACCTCAGAAGGCCGGTCGACGAGAACCTCGCTGTCTTCTCCTCGTACTGGGGCCGCGGCTACACCTGCAACCCCGCCGCCGTCCACGCGGCGGCGCGGCGTCTGGCCCCGCATGTCAAGACGGTCTTCCTGGCGACGAAGGACCACGCGCGACAGATGCCGGACGACGTGGAGTGCGTGGTGATCGGAAGCGCCCGCTACTGGGAGGTGATGGCCACCGCCAAGTACACCTTCAACAACGTCAACTTCGAGATGTCGGTCAAGAAGCGCCCCGGCACCGTCCATGTGCAGACCCAGCACGGCACCCCGCTCAAGCGCATGGGTGTGGACCAGGCGGAGTTCCCGGCGGCGGCGGCCGCGGCCGGCTCGCTCGGCAAGCTCCTGCAGCGCGTGGACCGCTGGGACTTCAACCTCTCCTCGAACCGCCACTCCACCGAGGTCTGGGAGCGGGCGTACCCGGGCGAGTACGAGAGTCTGAACATCGGCTATCCGCGCAACGACGCGTTCTACGGGTCGACGGCCGAGGACGTGGCCGCGATCCGGCGCCGCCTCGGCGTCCCCGAGGACCGGATCGCGGTGCTGTACGCGCCGACCCACCGCGACTACCGCACGGACTTCCTCCCCCAGCTGGACCTAGTCGCGTTCTGCGAGGCGCTCGGCGATCAGTTCGTGGTGCTGCTGCGGGCCCACCACTCCTACGAGGGGGCCGCGGGTCTCGAAGGGATGCTGCGCTCCGGCGCGTTGATCGACGTGACGGAGCACCGTTCGCCCGAGGAGGTGTGCCTCGCCGCGGACGCGCTGATCACGGACTACTCGTCGATCATGTTCGACTACGCCAACCTCGACCGCCCGATCGTCGTGTACGCCGACGACTGGGACGTCTACCGGGAGACGCGGGGCGTCTACTTCGACCTGCTCGCCGCGCCGCCGGGGCCGGTGGCCCGTACCCAGGACGAGCTGACGCGGATCTTCCGCAGCGGTGAGTACGACGGCGAGGCCGCGGCCCGGCTGCGCGGTGCGTTCCGTGAGCGGTTCTGCGAATTCGACGACGGGCTCGCCGCGGAGCGGGTGGTGCGCCGGGTGCTGCTCGGTGAGCCGGCCGAGGCTTTGCCGCCGGTCGTTCCGCTGGGCGAGCGCGTTCCGGCCCCGGCAGCTGCCCGCGTCCCGCACCACTGACCCGTCCGAACCGCACGCCCACCCCCATCCCTCACGACCGTGGAAGAGCCCGTGCCTCGTTTCAGCGTCATCGTCCCCGTCTACAAGGTTCAGGGCTACCTGCGCGAGTGCCTCGACTCGATCCTGACCCAGTCCTGCACCGACATCGAGGTCATCGCGGTCGACGACTGCTCACCCGACAACTGCGGCAGCATCATCGACGAGTACGCGGCGCTCGACGCCCGGGTCACCGCGGTCCACCTGCCGGAGAACGTCGGCCTCGGCCGTGCGCGCAACGCGGGGGTCGGCCACGCGACCGGCGACTATCTGCTCTTCCTCGACAGCGACGACAGCTATACCCCCGGCGCGCTGCGAGCCATCGACGAGCGGCTCACCGTCACCGACGACCCGGACGTACTCGTCTTCGACCATGTGCGCACGCACTGGTGGGGCCGTGGCGGCAGGAGCATGACGGCGGAGCTGCTCGCCTCCGCGGGCACGGACACATTCGACATCGTGAGCAGCCCCCAGTATCTGCATCTGTTCCTGGTCGCCTGGAACAAGGCCTACCGTCGCGACTTCTTCACCGGCCACGGATTCACCTACCGGGAGGGTCTCTACGAGGACGCCCCGGTCACCTATCAGGCGTTGATGTGTGCCCGCCGCATCGCATGCCTCGACCGGGTGTGCGTCCAGTATCTGCAGCGCAGGCGTGGCGCGATCACACGCACCCCGGGGCGCAGGCATTTCGACATCTTCGCGCAGTACGCGGGGTTGTTCGCGTTTCTCGACGAACACCCGGAGCTGAACGGGTCGAGGCCGCTCCTCTTCGAGCGGATGATCAACCACTTCCTGGCGACGCTGCCGCTCGGCGAGCGAGTGCTGCCCGAGGACCGGGCCTCCTTCTACCGGGAGACAGTGGGGTTCTATCGGCGCTACAAGCCGGACGGTTTCACCCCGCCGCGCGATGCCTACCGCACCCAGTGGCGCCTGCTCCCCGGCAGCCCGTACCCCCTGTTCCAGGCCTGCGTGCTGGCCGAGCGGCTACGGAAGGCGTCCCTCCGCAAGAAGGGCGAGCTGCGCAGGAAGACCACGCGGCAGATCAAGCGGACCATCGCCCGGACCCAGCGCCGGCGCCCGCTCGATCCGAATCTCGCCGTGTACTCGGCCTCCTGGCACCGCGGTGTGCTCGGGGATCCGGCGGCCATCCATGACGCGGCCCGGATGCTGGCCCCGCACATCCACCCGGTGTGGGTGGTGCGGCCGGACGACGTGGAGTTCCTGCCGAGAGGCATCGACCACGTCGCCCCGGACTCACCGCGTTACCACCGAGTGACGAGCCGCGCCACGTATTTCATCAACAACGTCGACTGGACGCACGGCCTGGTGAAGCGCCCGGGGCAGATCCATGTGCACACCCACCAGGGGACACCTCTGGGGCACATGGGCGTCGACCTGCTCGGCCGCCCGGCCGCGAGATACCACGTCGATGTCCGTGCGACGCTCCGGCGAGCGGACCGCTGGGACTTCAGCCTGGTCTCCAGTCCGTACGCGCAACAGATCTGGGACCGCGCCTATCCCTGTCACTTCACCTCGATTCCGACCGGCGCCCCGCGCAACGACGTGCTGGTCAGGGGGGACGCGTTGCGGACGGTCGCCCTGCGCGAGCGGCTCGGTGTCCCGGGCGGCAACACCGTGGTGCTCTACGCCCCGACCTGGCGCGGCCACCGCAAGTCGTACGTGCCGCGGCTCGACCTCGAGCACCTGGTGCGGGAGCTGGGGCCGACGGTCACTCTGCTCGTCCGGTTGCACCCGAGGGACGCCAAGGCCGAGATCCGTGGTCTGCAGCTGCGCGACCTCCAGCGGCGCGGGCTGCTCCTCGACGTCACCGACGAGCCGTCCGTACAGGACATGATGCTCGTCTCCGACGCCCTGCTCACCGACTACTCGTCCCTGATGTTCGACTACGCCAACACGGATCGCCCGATCATCGTCCACGGCGATGACTGGGCTGCGTACCAGGCGGCCCGCGGTGCCTACTTCGATCTGCCGGCCGAACCACCGGGCCATGTCTCCACCAGCACCGACGAGTTGACGGATCTGTTCGCCTCCGGGGCGTGGCAGGACGCGCGCTCCGCCGCTCTTCGCGCCGCCTTCCGCCGGCGGTTCTGCGCGTACGACGACGGCCACGCGGCCGCCCGGGTGGTCTCCCTGATCATGCTCGGCCGTGAGTACCCCCCGTCCTCCATTCCCCAGCAGGACGCACGACAGCTCCGCGGCGCCGCGCACCCCGCTCTCCCGGACGGCACACGATGACCACGGCCGCGGCCACCGCCCAGTCCTTCTCCGCACCTCCCGCTCGCCGCTCCGGTCCGCACGCCCAGGAGATCTCTGCCATGTCAGACACCCGGCCCCGTTCCCGGCTCCGGTCCTCAGCGGCGGCGGTGAAGGCCCAGGATCTGTGGTCGCACGTACCGTCGGCGCTGCGGTTGCCGCTCGTCGTCTTCCTCTCGTGCCAGGCCTGCTACCTGCTGTGGTGGATGGCGTTCTACCCCGGCCTGATCGACTACGACGCTCTCGCCTACACCTGGCAGGTCACCACCGACCACTGGATCTCCAATCACTCGGTCCTCTACAACTCCCTGCTCTGGCTGTCCCTCAACACCACTGGGGGCTTCGCGGCGCTGACGCTGCTGCAGACGATCGCGATGTCCGCGGTGCTCGGCTACACGTGCGCGAGCCTGCGCGCTCTCGGCGTACGCGGACGGTGGAGCGCACCGGCCGCGCTGGCCTGCGCGGCGGCTCCGCCGCTCGGTGTGTTCACCGTCTACGTGGGGAAGGACGTGCCGTTCACGATCTGCGCGGTGCTGGTTTTCGCCGTGACGGTACGGCTGGTGGGCAGGCGGCTGCGGGGGAGCTGGAACGGCCGTCTGCGACGCTCCGAACTCCTGCTGCTGTGTGCCGCGTTCCTCGGAATCAGCCTCTTCCGCAACAACGGCTTTCCCGTTGCCGTGATCGCCGCGCTGAGCCTCCTTCTGGCCCTGCCCGGGGCCCGGCGCCTGATCGCCGTACTGGTCACGGCCACCACTGCCGTGACATTGACGCTGATGCTCGTGGTCTATTCGGCGGTCGGCATCCAGAAGCCGCCCAAGACGCTGGTCTACAACCTCCACTACGCCGACCTGGCGGTGGCCTACGCGCAGGCACCGGGCCTGTTCACCCAGGACGATCTGCGGCTGATGTCGCGGGCGGCACCGCTCTCGGACTGGCGTACGACCGGAGCCACTTGCTTTGCCTCCGACCCGCTCTACCGGACGCTGAACAGGCACGTCACCGACCAGCTCACCGAACCACTCGTGCAGTTGTGGTGGCGCACCCTGCGCAAGGCCCCCCAGAAGGTGATGGGCGCACGGATCTGCCGCGGGCACATCGCCTGGGCCGTCTTCCCCGGTCCTCAGGATCAAGGCGGCAGGACGTACAACTCCCTCAACTGGGTGAACCCGACGTTCTACAAGTGGTACCCGGAGATGAGGACCAGCCCGTACCGACAGGCGGCCGAGCCGCAGCCTCCGTCCCAAGCCCTCCGCGACGCCGGCGTCTTCGCGTATGCCGTCTCCCGCGTTCCCCAGCTGGAGTGGCTCCTGTGGCGCGGCGCGATCTGGTGCTACGCCACCTATGTGCTCGTCACCCGCCTCACCCGGGCCCGCGGATGCCGCCCTCTGTTCGCCCTGGCAGGCGTCACCTTCGGCACTCAGTTCACCGTATTCGTCGCGACCCCCTCGCCGTGCTTCCGCTACATGGCGGCCCCCATGTTCATCGGCGTGCTCTGCCTGTCACTCATTCCCGCGCTGCGCGGTGACGCACGCCCCGTCGTCCCGCCGCCGGCATCCAGGGCGACGTCGTCCACTACCTCGGACACCTCACCGAAGACCGTGGAGTACACCCGGTGAAAAGCCGGCGTAGCAGCTGAAACCGAACGTTGTCCGAACGCCCAGGAGATCTCCGTTTATCCCCGACAGCAAGTCCGTTCCGGCCGGTCCGAGATGAAGACCGTCACGAGGGTCCCGGCCCTCTGGTCGCGCGTACCTCAAGAACTGCGGTTGCCGCTGGCCGTCTCCCTCTCGTGCCAGGCCTGCTACCTGCTGTGGTGGGCGGCCTTCTACCCGGGTCTGATGAGCGTGGACTCGGTGGCCTACACATGGCAGGTCACCACCGGCCACTGGCGCTCGGACCACTCGGTGCTCTACAACGCGCTGGTCTGGCTGACCCTCAACATCACGGGGGACCTCTCCGCGCTGACACTGCTGCAGACGATCGCCATGTCCGCTGTGCTCGGCCTCACGTGCGCAAGCCTGCGGACTCTGGGGGTGCGGGGGCGGTGGAGCGCACCGGTCGCGGTGGTCTGCGCAGCCGCTCCGCCGCTCGGGTCCTTCGTCGTCTTCGTGTGGAAGGACGTCCCGTTCACCATCTGCGCGGTGCTGGTCTTCGCGGTGTCGGCGCAACTGCTGGGCAGGCGTTTGCACGGCACGTGGAACGGCCGTGTGCACGGCTCGGAGCTCTTGCTGCTGTGCACCGGGCTCCTGGGCGTCGACCTCTTCCGCAACAACGGCTTCCCGATGTCCGTGATCGCGTCGCTGGCCCTGCTCCTCGCGCTGCCCGGAGCCCGGCGCCTGATCGCCGGACTTGCCGCCTCCGCCACGGCCCTGACGCTGCTGCTCATGCTCGTGGTCTATCCGGCGGCCGGCGTCGAGCAGCCGAGCAAGTCATTCGTCTACAACCTGCACTACGCCGACCTCGCGGTGGCCTACGCGCAGGCACCCGGCCTGTTCACCCCGGCCGACCTGCGGCTGATGGCCAGGGTGGCGCCGCTCTCGACCTGGCGCGGCGCCGGCACCAACTGCTACGTGTCCGACGTTCTCTACTACAACCCTTCGCTGAACCGGACCGTGGCCGACCGGCTCAGCGAACCGCTGGTGCGGTTGTGGTGGCGGGTCCTGCGCATGGCCCCCGAGCAGATCTTCGGCGCGCGGCTGTGTCGAGCGCACATCGCCTGGGCCGTCTTCCCCGGACCGCGGGACAAGAGTGCCAGGACATGGACGTACGGCACGTCGATCCCCGCCGACCTGTGGGGTTTCCGCCCGATCCAGGACAGCCCGTACCGGCCGGTGCTGAAGGCCCGACCGCTGTCCCAGGCCCTCAACCACGCCGCCACCTTCGGCCGCTCCGCCTTCCGCGTCCCCCAGCTCGAGTGGCTCTTCTGGCGTGGCGCCACCTGGTGCTACGCCACCTACGCGCTCGTGGCCCTGCTCGCCCGGGCCCGCCGCTGCCGCCCCTTGCTCGCCCTGACGGGCGTCACCCTCGGCGTGCAGCTCACCGTGCTCGCCGCCAATCCCGCGCCGTGCTTCCGCTACATGGCGGCCCCCATGTTCATCGGCGTTCTCTGCCTTTCTCTGATCCCCGCCCTGCGGGCCTCGACCCGATGAGATCGTGTCGATTCTTGCACGCGGACCTATAACGCACGATCATGCCCACGGCGGTTTATCTGAAAGGGCATCCAAAGACATGACTTACGACCCCCAACAGCGGTTCTTGAGCTTGGTGCCCGGCGGCAACGGAATTATGTACGCGATTCAGGCCGACGGAAATCTGTATTGGTATCGGCATATCAACTGGACGACGGGCACCCCCGCCTCCTGGGCAAATTCTGGCGCCCCTCGACTCATCGGTACCGGATGGCAGAAATTCCGTTTCGTCCTGGCCGCCGCCGACGGACAGGTCTTCGCGTTCCTGCCGAACGGGGATCTTATCTGGTACCGATACCTTCTGTCCGACCTCAACACCGGTGCCGGGAGCTGGCACTCGGCAAGCGGCAGTCGCATCGGTACCCAGTGGAACTTCCCGCGTGTCATCGGTGGGTGGAACAATGTCTTCTATGCGCAGGACGGCAACGGAGACCTTCGTTGGTACAAATATACCGGTACCAATGGTTCCTTCAGTTGGGCGCCGAATTCGGGTGCCAAGATCGGTTCGCAATGGCAGCCCTACACCCAGCTGTTCGCCGATCCGAACGGCGTTATTTTTGGAACACGGCACGGCAGTGCGCTCAGCTGGTTCCGCTATCTCGGCTCAACTGGGTCTTTCAACTGGGCGAACGGTGGCGTGCCGGTTGACACCACCATTCTGGGGCCGTTCGAGAGAGGGCTCTTCTCCAATGGTTCCGGTGCCGTGTACAAGATCAATACCAACACCGCCAACCCGCCGGGCCCCGACAACCAGCTCCAGTGGTACCGCCTGCTCAACTCCGAGACCGTCAATACCAGCGGCGTTCAATGGGCGGGCGGATCCGGCGCTGTGGTCGGCACGGGTTTCACCCGCGAGAATTCAGCGGCGCTGCAGGGCTATCCGACGTCGGTATCCACTCGACAGGGCACGAATCTCGACATCCATGTGTCCACGACGTTTCCTTCGTACACATCGTCCACTGTTCGTCTTGCTCCTGCCTCGGGTGCCCCCGTCACGGTCACCGCGCCCGCCAGTCGCACGGGACAGTTCCAGCTGCTGAAGAGCGGATATCACGCCGCAGGGTGCGGGTGGAATCCTTCCTTCTCGGTGTCCGTGGGGACCGGGACGAGCTGGCCTTCGGGCGTATATGCATCGCAATTGAAATCGCCCCAGGGCAAAGAACACAACGTGATGTTCGTCGTGCGCCCTTCATCACCGCAGCGGCAGATCGCCGTCCTGGTGCCGACCAATACTTACAACGCCTACAATTTCTGGGGCGGACACAACCAATATACGGCCGGTCAATCCGGTGCGCAGCGGACCGTCACCCTGCAGCGTCCCAATATGGGAACTTCGTGGGACAACTCCTATCTGGCGGCTCCCGGAATCATTGACCACCTGCTCTACAGTGACCTGCTGCTGTTTCGATGGATGAGCTCACAGAACATCCAGTACGACTGCTACGCGGACAATGACCTGCATGCGACGGGTGCCGGCTGGCTGCGGACACCCGCGCAGGGAGGGAATTACAAGGCGGTGGTGCTGACCACCCATCCCGAGTATTTCACCCAAACCGCGCGCGACAACATCGCGGCCTTCCAGAACAACGGCGGCCGCATCATCTACCTGGGTGGGAACGGCATCTACGAACGGATGCAGTACACGCCGGACGGTAACGCGGTCATTTTTCGGCGGCCCGACGGCTCACGCGATGTCTTCGCGGATTCCGGGCAGTCCGAATCGCAAATCCTGGGCGTATCGCACTTCCCGCCGACGTATATGTCCTTCGCCCCGTACGAGGTACGCGACACCGGGAACAATCCTTTTACGGCGGGAACCGGTCTGAGCGTGGGGGACAGCTTTGGCAGCGTCTCCTACGACATTGCTGCCAGCGGCTGGGAAGTTGACCGACTGCAAGCCGCCGTGCCCGGAGCCGTACTCATCGCGGAAGGGCTCAATAGTACGGGCGGTGCCGAAATGGTCTATGTGCCGCCCGTTTCCCCGAAGGGCTGGGTGTTCACGGCCGGCTCTCTGTCCTTCACCGGCAGCATTCCGTTCGACACCGCGATCCAGAAAATCCTGCTGAATGTATTCGCGAAAGCGGTGGCCTAGCGTCTTGGCGCACAAGACCAGGCACCGCCGACAGGGAGAGGAGAGAACATGAAGGAGACCTCGCGTCGCACCGTACTGGTCGGCACCGCGGCCGCGATGATTTCGCTGGGCCTTCCCGCATCGACTGCTGGTGCGGAGCCCGCGCAAGAGGAACCGCCGGCCACCGCGAGAGAGAAACGGCCGGCAGCCGGCGCCTGCGGAATGCTGGGCAGCGCGGAGGTCTGCGTCACGGCACGAGAAGTCCAGGATGTAACCGGCCTCCAGTACGTCATCACAAATAGCGGCACCCAGCCGATGACCTACACCCTGTGGTACGAGGACACGACCGGGGGGCCCGAATCAGGCAAGGTCACGGAAACGGTGAAGGCAGGGGAGGTCGCCACCGGTTACTTCTATGGCGCCGTCCAGCACTGTTTCACGCTACATGCGTGCGAAAAGGCTGGGAACGCGTGCATCACCCTCGGACCCGTCTGCGGCGAAATTCCGTCAGGCTGGTAGCAGGAACGAACGGGCCAAGTCCCCGCACCCAGACCCCTGTTGGGTCGTTCCACAGCACATGAAGCAGAACAGTGAAGTGGTGTTCGCTCCCGTCAGGATCGCTGCCGGGGCCCAGGTCGACGAGTCGGTCGCGCTCGGCCCCGGCACCGCCGTGTGGGAGCTCGCCCAGATCCGTGAGCAGGCCGTGCTGGGCGACAACTGCGTGGTGGGGCGGGGCGCCTATGTCGGCCCCGGCGTCCGGATCGGCAACGGGGTCAAGATCCAGAACCACGCCCTGGTCTACGAGCCGGCGGAGCTCGGCGACGGCGTCTTCGTCGGTCCCGCGGTCGTGCTGACCAACGACCACAACCCGCGCTCGGTCGACCCCGAAGGGCGGCCCAAGCAACGTGACGACTGGGAGCCCGTGAGGGTCACGGTCGCCGAGGGCGCGTCGCTCGGCGCGCGTTCGGTCTGCGTGGCCCCGGTCCGCGTCGGCCGCTGGGCGATGGTCGCCGCCGGTGCCGTGGTCACACGGGACGTGCCGGACTTCGCCCTTGTCGCCGGCGTCCCGGCCCGTCACATCGGCTGGGTGGGCCGTGCGGGCCGACGCCTGCGTGAAGTCCCTGGCTCGACCGGGATGTGGGAATGTCCGGGCACCGGCGCGCTGCACGCCGAGAACGACGGCGTTCTCACCGAGGTCTGATGCGAAAGCCGCCACTGGGCGAGGCCGCGGCGGACTTCATCCGGAACCTGCGATCCCGGCGGTGGCGGCTCGGCGGTCCGGGCTCTCCTGGATATCGAGCATGAGGGCGCCGATGAGAAAGTGAATCCCGGTGAGGAACGGCATCGTCGCCAGCAGGACACTCCCCGCGCTGGCGCTCGCGGGCCCGAGCGTGTGGATCAGTACCCAGGTGCTCGCCGCGCTGCCGAAGGTGATCAGGAACAATCCCGCCAGGAGCAGCAGAGCGATCGGCGAAAAAGAGAAGACGACGTATTTCAGGAGAACGCGTCGCCCGGACCCGCGAGCCAGCTGGCCGATCAACGCAGGAATGACCTTGTGCATCCGCATGGTTGACACCTCGTTCCCGTAGACCGCGGGAATAGGGACGTCGCAGGCCGGGATCCGAAGGATGTTCAGATTGATCAGAAGGTCGTTTTCGAATGAGTAGTCCTTGGCCACGCGGTCAAGGTTCAACCGTTCCAGCGCTGCCCGGTGGATCGCGGTGTACCCGTTCTGAGGGTCGAACAGGTGCCAGTACCCGGATGCCAGCTTGGTCATGAAGGAGAGGATGACGTTGCCGAGAATCCGGTGTTTCGGCATTCCGCGGTAGGAGTCGCGCGAGTAGAAGCGGTTCGCCTTCGTGAAGAGGGCGGTCCCGTCGCAGATCGGAGCCAGTAGGGCGGGAAGATAGGCCGGGTCCATTTGTCCGTCGCCCGCCATGACCACCGAGACGTCGCACCCCAGCCGCAATGCTTCCTTGTGCCCGTCGCAGACCGCGCCGCCGACTCCGGTATTGGTCTCGTGCCGGATGAGCACCACACGCGGGTCGCCGGCGTCGGTCGCCTCGACGGCCGTCGAGTCACTGCTGGCGTCGTCGATCACCACGATATGGTCGACGAAATCGGGCGTGGTGTTGATCGTCCGGGCGATCAACTTTTCCTCGTTGTACGCCGGTACCACAACCGCGACTTTCATATTCTGATACACGGAGAAAAAACCTCTCACGGTTCTTCAATTGGAATACGCCTGCGACGATGGGCTTGAGCAGGGAGGAAGGTACCAAAAATCGTACGGAATTTGTGGGACGCCGTTCACCGCTTTTCCTCGGCTGATACGACAAGGTTCCTCCTTGTGGGAGGGCTGTGCTACACGATCGATGTGGGGACGCTGGTCCTGCTGCACGGTGGACTTCATATGCCGTTGGCCGGGGCCACCTCACTGGCGTTTGTGACCGTACTGGCGGTCAACTTCGGACTCAACAGAGCTTTCGTATTTCGCAGCGGCGCACTGGCCGGACCGGCCTTCGCCAAATATCTGGTGCTCGTCGGACTCAACTACTGCGCAACCGTGGCGACGGTCACCGGGCTGACGGCTTTGGGCATGTCGTACGTAGCGGCGAAGACGACGTCGACCATCGTCAATGCGGTGGTGAACTACGGTGCGTTCCGGTGGTGGGTCTTCAGGTCACCCGGTGCGCGAAGCCCCGGCAGTCCGGGCAGGCCCGCGCCGACCCGGATGCCGTGACCCGGCACTTCACGACCGCTGGGTGACCGCCGCCAGATTCGGGGGGTGCGGGCTCTGCAGCGGCAGGTACGCCTTGCGACGTGCCGAGTCGAGGACGGCCTCGGCGACCTCGACCGTCCTCAGCCCCTGCTCGAGGGTGACGATGTCCGTGCCCTTGCCTTCCACGGCGTCGCGGAACCGCTCGTGCTCGACGAGCAGCGGCTCGCGCTTGGGGATGGCGTACCGGACCATGTCGCCCTCAGCGGCTCCGCGGAAGTTGCTCAGTGCTTCCCACTCCGTGGCGACGGCGCCGTTGGCGTGGAAGGTGAGGTCGGCGGTGAGGGTGTCCGCGATGAAGCAGCCGTGCTCGCCGGTCACCGCCGTGAAGCGCTCCTTGAGCGGGCTGAGCCAGTTCACGAGATGGCTGACCATGGTGCCGTTGGTGAGCTCACCGACGACCGCGACCATGTCCTCGTGCGGGCGGCCGCTCTTGGAGAGGGTGCGGGCCGCCACGGAAGCGTAGGGGCATCCCGTCACCCAGCTGGTGAGATCGATGTCGTGGGTCGCCAGGTCCTTGACGACTCCGACGTCCGCGATGCGCTGCGGGAAGGGCCCCTGCCGCCGCGTGACCACCTGGAACATCTCACCCAGCTCGCCCGCCTCCAGGCGCGAACGCAGGCTCTGCAACGCCGGGTTGAAGCGCTCGATGTGTCCGACCCCGGCGACCAGACCGGCCCTGTCGAAGGCGTCGGCCAGTCGTCGGGCCGCAGCCGCGGAGTGGGCGAGCGGCTTCTCGATCAGCGCGCACACGCCGTCGGCGGCCAGGGCGAGGCCGATCCCCTCGTGCAGCGAGGTGGGGCAGGCGACCACGGCGTAGTCGAGCCCGAGCGCGAGCAGTTCGGGCAGGGTGGCGAAGACCGGGGCGCCACGGGCAGCGCCCGTGGGGTCTCCCGCCGGGTCCATGGCACCGACGAGTTCGACGCCGTCGAGCGACGACAGCACCCGGGCATGGTTGCGCCCCATCGCACCCAGACCGACAAGTCCCGCACGGAGGATCGGCTTGCTCACCGGGCACCTCCGGCGAAGCTCACGGCCCGGGCGATCCGCTCGAGGTCGCCCTGCCCCAGGGTGGGGTGGACCGGCAGCGAGAGCACCGCGGCGGCAGCGCGGTCGGTCTCGGGCAAGGGAGGGCCGGCCGGGTCGTGGTACGGCTTCAGACGGTGGATCGGCGTCGGGTAGTACACCGCGCTGCCGATGCCCTGCCGCGCCAGTTCCTGCTGCAGGGCGTCCCTGCGGCCGTCGGGGACGGCGACGGTGTACTGGTGGTAGACGTGCCGGGCGCCATCTGCCACCTGTGGCACGGGCAGCCCTTCGATACGGGAGTCGAGCACCTTGGCGTTGGCCCGCCGCCGCTCGGTCCACGCGGGAAGCTGCTTCAGCTGCTCGCGGCCGACGGCCGCCGCGACGTCGGTCATCCGCATGTTGGCGCCGACGATCTCGTTCTCGTACCGCTGTTCCATGCCCTGGTTCCTGAGCAGCCTGAGGGTGCGGGCCAGTCGGGGATCGGCTGTGGTGATCATGCCGCCTTCGAGGGCGTGCATGTTCTTCGTCGGATAGAAGCTGAAGCATCCGGCCTGCCCGAACGTGCCGACGTTCTGGCCGTGCAGCGCGGCGCCGTGCGCCTGGCAGGCGTCCTCGACGACGGCGAGGCCGTGGCGTGCGGCGAGCGGCATCAGGTGGTCCATGGCGGCGGGGTGCCCGTACAGATGCACGGGCATCAGTGCCGCGGTGCGCGGACCGATCGCCGCCGCCGCGGCGAGTGGATCGAGGCAGTAGGTGCCGGGCGTGATGTCGGCGAAGACGGGTTCGGCACCCGCCAGGCGTACCGCGTTGGCAGTGGCGGCGAACGAGAAGGAGGGCACCACCACCTCGTCGCCCGCTCCGATGCCGAGCGCCATGAGGCTCAGCTGCAGCGCGGAAGTGCCGGAGTTGACGGCTACACAGTTACGTTCGGCGACCAGCTCCGAGAACTCTTCCTCGAAGGCGGCCACCTCGGGCCCCTGGATGACATGGCCGCTACGCAGGACGCGTACGGCGGCTTCGATCTCGGCTTCGCCGATCACGGGCCGGGCGGCCGGGATGGACAGGCTGGACCCGCACACGGGCAGTCTCCGTTCGAGAGCGAGGGAGTCGGCCTGCCTTTAACCGCAGTTCCGTGTCAGGAGTTTCTGATATCACCACCTATTAACCCGAAAGGCAGTATGCGTAGGATGAGGCGATTTGCCCCGCTCTTCGGGGTGAACGGCGCGAGCGTCAGGTCACTCGATAACGCTCGGGTAACACAGGTGGCGCCTGGCGAAGTCATCGACTTGGCCATGAGGTTCGACCGTTACCTCCGGCCAAAGGTTGCACGCTGCGCTACTTGAACCTCGTATGAAGGGCTTTCTAGCGTGAGATGAACTCACGTCGAACGCCAGGAAGTTGACCAGCCATGCGCCGAGACATACCGCCCCTCGACGAGGTGCGCCGCATCACCCAGAAGAAACGGGACGCGTGGTGGACCGTGCTCCTCGTCGACCCGGTCGCCACGCCGCTGGTGCGGCTGACGGCGATGCGTACGAGGATCACCCCGAACCAGATCACCTGGGGCGCCTTCATCCTGGGCCTCGGCTCCGCCGTCCTCTTCTGGCTGGGCGACTGGCGCTGGCTCATCGCCGGCGCCGTCGTCTACCACCTGTCGTTCATCCTCGACTGCATGGACGGCAAGGTCGCCCGGCTCACCGGCCAGGGGTCGGTCTTCGGCGCCTGGCTGGACTTCGTCTTCGACCGCATCCGCGTCATGGTGTGCGGCGTCGCGCTCATGGCGGGCCAGTACGAACGCACCGGTGACGAGCTCTACATCTGGCTCGCCCTGGCCGTCGTCGGCCTCGACACCCTGCGCTACATCAACTCCCTGGAGATCTTCAAGATCCGCCACTCCATGCGCAAGCAGATCAAGGAGCGGGTGAAGGAGGCGCGGCGCGCGGAGAACGAGGCCGAGCTCGCCTTCATGGAGGACCTCCTGCGCGACAACCCCGAGGCGGACATCGAGCAGGACCTCCAGAAGGCACGCTCGGCCCAGGGGATCGCGGAGGCCGCACCGCAGCCCGCGCCCCAAGTGGTCGACCTGCACCAGGAGTTCAGGAGCCGCTTCCCCGTATATCTGCGGACGCGCTCGTTCCTGCTCCGTCGCCGCATCCGTACCCATCTGATCAGCGGGATCGAGTTCCAGATGGGCGTCTTCATGATCGGCCCGCTGATCGACCAGGTCCTGTGGGCGACGGTCGTCTCCGGAGGGCTCCTACTCCTCTTCGAACTCGCCATCGTTTATAAGCTGTTGCTGTCGACCCGTGACTTCACGCGCACGATCGACTCGTTCGCGGAGCGCGGCCGCCGGGCCGCGGCGGCCTGAACGTGAGAGGGTGCCCCACCGGACCCGACGGTCCCGCGGGGCACCCCCGACGCGTAACTCAGCCCTGCGCCGTCGTCACACCCCCACCCGCTCGTCCGTCACGGCCGGCGGCGGGGGAGCGGCCACCTCGTCGTGCGTCAGGTCGGGCAGCCGGTGCAGCCACTTCGGCAGGTACCAGTTCCGCTCGCCGAGCAGCGCCATCACGGCGGGGAGCAGGATGCCGCGGATGACCGTCGCGTCGATGAGCACCGCGGCCGCCAGGCCTACGCCCATCTGCTTGAACGACTGCATGGACAGCGTCCCGAAGATCGCGAATACGGCCACCATGATGACCGCCGCGCTGGTGACCACGCCCGCGGTCGTCACCACGCCGTGCGTGATCGCGTCCTTGTTCGTACGTCCCTGAAGCCGCGCCTCCCGGATCCGCGACACCACGAACACGTGGTAGTCCATCGAGAGCCCGAAGAGGATCACGAAGAGGAACAGCGGCAGCCAGGAGATGATCGCGCCCACGCCCTCCGCGCCGACCAGGGACGCGCCCCAGCCGTTCTGGAAGACGGCGACCAGGATGCCGTAAGCGGCGCCCACGGACAGCAGGTTGAGGGCGATCGAGGTGATCGCCACCGTCAGTGAGCGGAACGACAGCAGCATCAGCAGGAACGCGAAGACAACGACGAACGCGAACACCGGGACCACCGAGCCGACGATCTGGTCGTTGAAGTCCTTCGATCCCGCGACCTGACCGGTGACGGGCGCCTCGACCCCGTCGACCTTGCCGAGCGTGTCCGGGCGCACCTGGTCTCTGATCAACGCGAGGCTCTTCTCCGCCCTGTCCTGGTCGGAGCCGCCGACCAGCGGGACGCTGATGAACGCCACGTTCTCGCGGCCGTGCACGGTGAGGTCCACCGGGCCGCGCGAGGCGCCCGAACTCACCGCCGCCGCACGGAAGTCGGCGATCGCGCTCCGCACCTCGGGCGCGTTGATGTCGGCGGCCTTGACGACCACCTCGGCCGGCTCGGAGCCGCCGGGGAACGCGTCGTTGAGCCGGTCGTACGTCGCCACGATCGGCAGCGAGTCGCCGAACTCCTGGTCCAGGGTCAGGTTCTGGGTCTTCATACCGAGCGCCGGGGCGGTCACCGCGAGCAGCGCGCCGATCGCGACGACCACGGACACGGCGGGCCGGGCGAGGACGACGCGCAGCACCGCCCGCCAGAACCGGCTGCCTTCCGGAGCCCCGTTTCCGTTACGTCGCCTGCCGCGGTTAAGGAACGGCAGCCGCCCCTTCTCCACGCGCTCGCCGAGCAGCGAGAGCAGCGCCGGCAGCACCGTGACGGAGCCCACCATGGCGACCGCCACGACCATCAGCGAGGCGAGGCCCATCGCCTGGAACTCGGCGAGCCCCGTGAAGAGCATGCCCGCCATCGCCACGCAGACCGTGACACCCGAGACGATGATGGCCCGGCCGCTCGTCGCCGCCGCCACCCGCAGCGCGGTCTGCGGGTCGTGACCCTTCATCCGCTCCTCGCGCTCGCGCCGCAGATAGAACAGGCAGTAGTCGACGCCGACCGCGAGACCCACCAGCAGCATCACGGAGTTGGCGGTGTCGCTCATCGGCTGGAGGTGGCTGACGATGCCCATCAGGCCCATCGTCGCCATGATCGCGGTGACGGCCAGGGCGACCGGGAGGAGGGCGGCGACCAGCGCGCCGAACGCGATGAGGAGGATGCCCAGCGCGACCGGGACCGCCGAGTACTCGGCCCGCTGGAAGTCGTTGCCGAAGGCGTCCTCGAACGTCTTGCCCATGCTCGCGCCGCCGATCTCCTCGATCCGCAGCGAGCCATGGGTCCGCTGGACCTTCTCGACGGCCTTGAGCACCGGTTTCACACGGTCGCTCGCCGTGCCGGGGTCGCCGCGCATGTCGAACTGGACGAGCGCGCTGCGGCCGTCCTTGGAGATCGTCTTCGCCCGCGGGTCGTAGGGCGACGTCACGTTCGTGACGGCGCCCGTGCCCTGGACCGCCCTCACGACCTCGTCGACGGCCCGCCGGAAGCCGGCGTCCGTCGCCCGTACTTTGCCGTCCCTGCCCTGGACGAGCACGGTCTCGCCCGCGGGCTCCTCGATACCGGCGTCGTCGATGATGCGCGCCGCCTGTGTGGTCTCGCCCTGGAGCTGATCGCTGTCCGACACGTCGACGCGGCCGGCGGCCGAGCCGATCCCCATGGCCAGGACCACGAACAGCACCCAGATCCCCACGGCAGCCCATCGGTGCCGCACGCTCCAGCCGCCGGCCCGGGCCGCCAGGCCCCGTACCCGCGTGTCTCGGTTCCCCATGACGGGCTGCCCCCTTGTGTGCGGTGACAGCACCGTGCCGTCACCTCCGTATCGAAGGTATGGGCCCGATAAGTGCGTCTCGTCGTGCTGCCCGGTGAGTCGGCGGGGGCCCGGCTCCTCCTTGCGGGCGGGGCGCGCTCCCCACTCAGGAGGACTCAAGTCCCCTACATCTATAGGGAATTCCCGGAGTCCGAAGTGTCGGGCGAAGCCCGAATTGTTATTACGAAGGCTTGTTGAACAAGTCACAGCTGCATGTAGGTCTTGATCTGGTCGCGTCAATCGGACAGGGTTTCGTGCCAACCCCCGGAGATCTTCCGGAGATTGCCGGGGGATGCGTGAGATCCATCAGTGAACCCCCCACAAACCCCCCCACAGAAACCACGAGGAGACCCCTCTTCATGGCAACTCACAAGCGTGCCCGCAGCACGATGAAACTCACCGCGGCGATAGCCACCGCTGCCACCGCGGTCGGAGTGACCGTCTTCGCGGGCTCCCTGGCCGGCGCCTCGACCCCGGCCGAGGGCAAGGTCTACGGGCTCGACGCCAAGGGCGCCGTCTCCGGCAGCTACATCGTGCTGCTGGACCAGAAGGCGAACACGGACGCCAAGCAGGGCCTCGCCAAGGAGTACGGCGGCAAGCTGAAGCGCGCCTACTCCTCCGCCGTCAACGGATTCTCCGTGAACGGCCTCTCGGAGACCGAGGCCAAGCGCCTCGCCGCCGACTCGTCGGTCTCCAAGGTCGTCCAGAACAAGAAATTCCACATCGACGCGACCCAGGACAACCCGCCGTCGTGGGGCCTCGACCGCATCGACCAGGCGGACACCGCGGGCGACAAGAAGTACACGTACCCGGACAGCGCCGGTGAGGGCGTGACCGCGTACGTCATCGACACCGGCGTCCGCGTCAGCCACAAGGACTTCGGCGGCCGCGCCACCTCCGGCTTCGACGCCGTCGACAACGACGACAACGCCGACGACGGCAACGGCCACGGCACGCACGTAGCCGGGACCATCGCCGGTGAGGCGCACGGCGTCGCCAAGAAGGCGAAGATCGTCGCCGTCCGCGTCCTCGACAACGAGGGCTCGGGCACCACCGAGCAGGTCGTCGCCGGTATCGACTGGGTCACCAAGAACCACCAGGGCCCGTCCGTCGCCAACATGTCCCTCGGTGGCGGCGCCGACGAGGCGCTCGACGCGGCCGTGCAGAAGGCCATCGCCTCCGGCGTCACCTTCGCGGTCGCCGCGGGCAACGAGTCGACCGACGCGTCCGCCGGCTCCCCGGCCCGCGTCAAGGAGGCCATCACCGTCGCCTCCTCCACGAAGGACGACAAGCAGTCCGACTTCTCCAACTACGGCTCCGTCGTGGACATCTACGCCCCCGGCTCGGACATCACCTCCGACTGGAACACCGGCGACGACGCCACCAACACCATCTCCGGTACGTCGATGGCGACCCCCCACGTCGTGGGCGCCGCCGCCGTCTACCTGAGCGGTCACAAGGACGCGACCCCCGCGGACGTCTCCAAGGCGCTGACGGACGGTGCGACCCCCGACAAGATCTCCAACGCGAGCGAGGGCACGCCGAACAAGCTCCTCAAGATCGTCGAGTAGCACCGCAGCACCCCTGACCGGCGGCCGCCGTGCCCTCCCCCACGGGGCGCGGCGGCCGCCTATCGTGTCCCCATGGCGACAAAGGCGTACGCGGCACTGCTCCGCGGCATCAATGTGGGCGGCAGCAAAAAGGTCCCGATGGCGCGGCTTCGCCCCCTGATCGAAGGGCTCGGGCACGACGACGTACGGACCTATCTCCAGAGCGGCAACGCGACGTTCACCAGCCACCACGGCGACGAGGAGACTCTCGCGGCCGAGCTGAGTGAGGCCATCGAGAAGGAGTTCGGCTTCGCCGTGGACGTGATCGTCCGCGACCACGCCTACCTCGCGTCGGTTGCGGACGCGTGCCCCTTCGACGCCGGCTCGCTCGAAGGCAAACAGCTGCACGTCACCTACTTCTCCGGGCCCGTCGACCCCGAGCGGTTCGCCCCCGTCGACCCGGCCGCGTTCGCCCCCGAGGACTTCCGGCTCGGCCCGCGCGAGCTGTACCTCTACGCCCCCGAGGGCCTCGGCAGCTCGAAGCTCGCCGTCGCGCTCTCCCGGCCGGCCCTGAACAAGGGCCTCATCGCCACCAGCCGCAACTGGAACACCGTCGTCAAGCTCGTGGAGATGACCGGTGCCTGAGCTCGACGCCGCTGTCGAGGCCGCCATCGAGGGGGAACTGCGTCTGCTCGATCCGGCCGTGCGCCGTTCCCCGGAGCTGCTCGGCGCGCTGCTGCACCCCGACTACTTCGAGTTCGGCTCGTCGGGCCGCCGCTGGGACCGCGCCGCGATCATCGCCGAACTCTCCGCCACGCGCGAACCGGGCATGCGGCCCCTCACCGTCTCGCGGATGAAAGGCGTGCGGCTCGCCCCCGGCCTCGTCCATCTGACCTTCGAGACCGACCGCAACGGCGCCTGCGCACACCGCAGTTCACTGTGGCGGCAAGGCGTCGAGGGGTGGCTGCTCTACTTCCATCAGGGGACACCGTTCAGCCGGGAATGAGCGCGTCGCGGTGACGTCACCGCGACGGCTTCGAGCGGGAGCGCGGACCTCTTTGGCGACGCCCGCGACGACGCAGGCCCCGATGGCTCCGGCGACCGTGACCAGGACGTACGTGGGATACAGGTCGTCCCCCGACGGGTACCGCTCGCCGCAGAGCCGCACCACGTCGGGGCGGTCGCGGTCGGCCTCCAGACACACCCGGTGCCCGACCCCGGGACTGCCGGTGCCCGCGCCCAGCGATCTCCTGACGGTGTGCCGGCGGCCCTGGACCTCGTACGCGATCACCTGCTCGTAGCCGCTCTTCGGCACGTGCTCGACGGCGGTGACGACGCCGGTGACGCGGACCGGAGCCGCGTCGATCCGCTCCGCCTGCCGCCACTGCCGGGAGGCCGAGCAGCCGCCGAGAACCGCCACGAGCAGGCAGAGGAGTCCGGCCCCCCAGAGGGCCAAGCGGGTACGCACGGGGAGCAGGCTCGCACGCCTCGGTGCGCGGAGCGCGAGAGTTTGCCCGATCGTGAGTGGCCCCTACAGCCTTCTGTGACAGGCTCGTTGGCATGCGCTACCTCATCATCGGAGCAGGAGCGGTCGGCGGCGCCCTCGGCGGCCGGCTCGCACAGGCCGGGCACGACGTCGTCCTCGTCGCCCGCGGCAAGCAGTACGAGGCACTGCGGGACCACGGGCTGCGGCTCGTCACCCCCGACGGCCCGTACATCCACCGCCTCCCGGTCGTCGCCGGGCCCGAGGAGCTCGGCGAACTGAGCCCGGACGACGTCCTCGTGCTCGCCGTGAAGACCCAGGACAGTGTCGCGGCGCTCGAAGCGTGGGCCGGGCGGCCGGTCGCCGGAGGCGGCACCGCCGCCGAGCGGCTCCCGCTGGTCTGCGCGCAGAACGGAGTGGAGAGCGAGCGCCTCGCGCTGCGGCTCTTCCGGCGCGTGTACGGCATGTGCGTGTGGCTGCCCGCCACGTTCGTCGAGCCCGGAGTCGTGTCCGCCGCGGGCACACCGCTCACCGGCATCCTGCACATCGGCCGGTACCCGGGAGGCACCGACGAGACCGCCCACCGCATCTCCGGCGACCTGGAGAAGTCCTTCTTCGAGGCGCCCGTCGTGTCCGACGTGATGCGCTGGAAGTACGCCAAGCTTCTCGGCAACCTGGCCAACGCGATCGAGGCCGTGTCCGGGGTGATCGCCGGCGAGGAGGGGCTCGCCCTCCACGGGCGCGCCCGCGCGGAGGGTGAGGCCGTGCTCGGCGCGGCGGGCATCGCGTTCGCCTCCAAGGAGGAGGAGAAGGAGTCCCGCGCCGACAAGATCCGGTTCGAGCCCTTCGACGGCTCGGAACGCAGCGGCGGCTCGTCGTGGCAGTCCCTCAGCCGGGGCACGGGCACCATCGAGTCCGACTACCTCAACGGCGAGATGGGCCTGCTCGGACGGCTGCACGGCGTGCCGACCCCGGTCAACGACGCCCTGCAGTCGGTGGCCGACCGCTTTGCACGCGAGCGCCGGCCGGCCGGGTCCATGACGATCGCGGACCTTGTGGCGGAGGCCGATACGGCGAAGCGATAGCTGTCGCATTTCTTCAAGCCGCCGGCGGCCCCGCGCGAGACGCTTTCCGCATGGAAACCGAGTACACCTCCATGATCGAGTACACGTCGATGAAGGAATGCGCCGCGGAGGCCGCCAGGGTCGCGCGCGGGGTCGACGCGGCGCGCCTGCCCGAGCCGAGCGGGTGCGGCGACTGGGACGTTCGCACCCTCGTCAACCACTGGGTCCTCTACTCCGCGCACGGCCTGGAGCACCGGGCCCTGCGCAAGCAGCTCCCCGACGAACTGACGGCCCGCGACTTCACCGGCGACACCGACTGGGCCGAGGCCTACGCGGCACAGCTCGAACGGGCCGTCGCCGCCTGGTCCGACCCGCAGGTCTGGGAGGGCGAGATCGACCTGGGCTTCGCGAAGACGCCTGCGCCCGAGATCGCCCGCCTCCTCGTCGCCGAACTGGCCCTCCACGGCTGGGACGTGGCCCACGCCACCGGCCAGAAATTCCAGCTCCCCGACGCCACGGCCCGCCTGCTGCTCGACGTGGTCGAGGCGAACGCGGAGGAATACCGCAGGTACGACGGCTTCGCCGACGCGATCCCGGTGCCGGCCGACGCGCCTTTGTTCCATCGGGCGCTTGCGCTGAGCGGGCGGGATCCGCGCTGAATGGCGAAGAGAAACTGAACGCCTCGGAGGACCTGAACGCCTCGGAGGAAGCGAATGCCTCGGAGAAGACGGGATGAGGGGACGGCGGTCTCCTGACGCGTCGCGTCAGGCGCCCACCGCCACCAACTCCCGTACCGTCGCCGCCTCATAGCGGCGCACGAGCAGCCGTGCCACCTCCGGGGCCGGGCCCAGTACGTCCGCGAGGACGTCCGCTTCACAGGCGCCGCGGGCGATGCGGTCCGGGAGGAAGCCGGGGGCCAGGACGTAGGGGGCGACCGCCACCCGGCGGACGCCCTCGGCGCGCAGCCGCGCCACGGCGTCCTCCGTGCGGGGCAGAGATGCGGAGGCGAACGCAGGTCGCACGGCGCACCAACCGGTGTGCCGCCACTCCCGCGCGATTTCAGCGATCACTGCGATCGCCTCCGGGTCGGTGGAGCCCGCCGAGGCCAGGACGACCCCGGTCGTGGGCTTGTCGGCCGGGGTGAGCCCGGCCTCGTACAGACGGCGTTCGAGCGCCGCCGTCAGGAGCGGCGAGGGGCCGAGCACCTCCGCCTGGCGGATCCGCAGCCGGGCCGGGGCCTGCCGCAGGACAGCCGGGATGTCCGCCTTCGCGTGGAACGCGCGCGTCAGGAGCAGCGGGAGCGCGACCACGTCACGCACACCCTCCGCCGCCAGGGACTCCAGGACGCCGTTCACCGAGGGGACATTGAAGTCCAGGAACCCCGTCTCCACGCGCAGCCCCGGCCGCAGCGCCCGTACTTCGCGTACGAGCGCGTGGACAGTCGCGGCATGGCGTGGATCGCGGCTGCCGTGAGCGATCACGAGCAGGACCGGGCGGGCGGGGCGCTGGTGCATGGCGGGGTCAGCTCCTCACCAGGAGGCCGCGGCTGCGAAGGACGCGCCGCTCCAGGGGGCTGAAGATCAGCAGGTCGATGGCGATGCCGACGATCAGGATCAGGAAGATGGCGAGGAAGACCATCGACATGGAACTGGCGTTGCGGCCGTTCTCCAGGAGCTGGCCGAGGCCGATGCCCAGGTCCGGCGACGAGGCGATGATCTCCGCGGCCATCAGCGAGCGCCACGAGAACGCCCAGCCCTGCTTCAGGCCGGCGAGATAGCCGGGCAGCGCGGCCGGGAGCACGATGTGCCAGGTGTGCCGCAGGCCCGTCGCGCCGAGGGTGCGGCCGGCCCGCAGGAACAGCGGCGGCACCTGGTCGACGCCCGACACGAGGCCGTTGGCGATCGAGGGGACCGCGCCGAGCAGGATCACGGCGTACATCATCGTGTTGTCGAGGCCCAGCCAGATCACGGCCGGCGGGACCCAGGCGACCGAGGGCAGCGACTGGAGGCCGGACAGGATCGGGCCGATCGCGGACCGGATGAACCGGACCCGGGCGACGACCAGGCCGAGCGGGGTGCCGATCGCCAGCGCCAGCAGGAAGCCGAGCAGGCCGCGCGACACACTCGTCCAGATGTAGTCGAGAAGCGTCCCCTGCAACCACGCGTCGGACACCTCGGCCCACACCGCGGACGGCGAGGGCAGCTTGCTCGGGTCGTCGACGATCTTGAACGACACCAGTCCCTGCCACACGATCAGGACCAGGAGCACCGCCGTCAGCGGCGGCAGCACCTTCTGGACCAGCGTCTGGCGCAGCGGGACGCGGGTGCTCTGGACGGTCTCCAGGGCGTCGAGCCCCGCCTCGAGACCGGACATGTCGTGCCGGCCGCCGTCCTTGACGGCGGCCGGGCCCGCGCCTTTGGTCGCGGTCGTCGTCTCAGTGCTGGCCATGGCGGCGGATCTCCCCACGCAGTTGTTCGGTGATCTCGACGGACAGTTCCGCCACGGCGGTGTCCTCGATGCGGCGCGGCTGCGGAATGTCGACCCGCCACTCGTGCGCCACCCGGCCCGGCCGCGAAGAGAGCAGTACGACCCGCTCGGCGAGCCGCACCGCCTCGCGGACGTTGTGCGTGACGAACAGGACGGAGACGTTCGTCTCGCGCCAGATACGGGTCAGCTCGTCGTGCAGCACGTCGCGCGTGATGGCGTCGAGCGCGGCGAACGGCTCGTCCATCAGCAGCAGCTGGCTGTCCTGCGCGAGCGCCCGGGCCATCGCCACGCGCTGGCGCATACCGCCGGACAGCTCGTGCACCCGCTTGCCGTACGCGCCGTTCAGCCGGACGAGCTCCAGGAGCTCCTCCGCCCGCGTGCGGCGGTCCGCCTTCGCGACGCCGCGCAGCTTCAGGGCCAGTTCGATGTTCTTGCCCGCGGTCAGCCACGGGAAGAGGGCGTGCTCCTGGAACATCAGGGCCGGCCGGCCCTGCGTGCTGATCTCGCCCGACGAGGGCCGGTCGAGGCCCGCGACCAGGTTGAGCAGCGTCGACTTCCCGCAGCCCGAGGCTCCCAGGAGGGTGACGAACTCGCCCGGAGCGACATCGAGCGTGATGTCGTCCAGGACGAGCTGCTGCCCGGCGGGCGTGGCGAAGGACTTCGAGACGTGCTCGATCCGCGCGGCGTGGCCGGTGATCTCCGTGCCGTCCACGGCCTTGGCGAGTGTCGTTGCCATGGTCGTCACCTCCTGGGAACTCAAGCGATTACGGGATTGCCTGACGCGGTTACTTGACGCCGAGGCCGGCGTCGGCCAGCGCGCCCTTGCCCTCGGCCTTGAGGACCTTGTTCAGCGGTGCGAGGTCGTAGATGCCCTTGAGGTCGGGCTTCTCCAGCAGGCCCGCCTTCACCGCGTGCGCCGCCTCGGTGTCGAGGGTCGAGGCCAGCGGGTCGTCGGTGAACTGGATCGACTTCCACGCCGGGTCGAGCACGTCCGCGGGCAGCGCCTTGCCGGAGTCGGCCGCCAGCTGCTTGTTGGCCGCGGCCTTCGCCTCGTCCGGGTTGGCGTTGATCCACGCGTTCGTCTTCACCGAGCCGCGCAGCACGGCCTCGACGACGTCCGGGTGCTCCTTGAGGAACTTCTGCGACACGATGATGTTCGTGATCACGAACTTCTTGTCGGGCCACAGGTCGGACTCGTCGAGGAGGACCTTGCCGCCCTCGGCCACGAGCTTGGACGCGGTCGGCTCCGGCACCCAGGCGCCGTCGATGGAGCCGGACTTGTAGGCGTCCGGGGTGATCTTGTTGTCCGTGCGGACCACGGAGACGTCGCCCTTGCCGCTGTTGGCGTCGACCTTCCAGCCCTTCTCGGCGATCCAGTTGAGGAACGCGACGTCCTGCGTGTTGCCGAGCTGCGGGGTGGCGATCTTCTTGCCCTTGACGTCGTCCAGGGACTTGATCTTCTTCGGGTTCACCACGAGCTTCACACCGCCGGACGCCGAACCGCCGATGATGCGCAGGCTCTTGCCCTGGGACTTCGTGAAGCCGTTGATCGACGGCGAGGGGCCGATCCAGCCGATGTCGATGGAGCCGCCGTTGAGCGCCTCGATCTCGGACGGGCCCGCGTTGAAGGTCTGGTACTTGGCCTGCGTGCCCTTGAGCTCCTTCTGGAAGAAGCCCTTCTGGTTGCCCACGAGGGCGGTGCCGTGCGTCAGGTTGCCGAAGTAACCGATCTTCACGGTGTCGGCGGAGAGCTTCTTGCCGTTGGCAGCGACGTTCGTCTTGCCGGACGTGTCGTCCTTGGCATCGGAGCCGTAGCCGCAGGCCGTCGCGGCGAGCGCGAGGAGCGGCAGGGCGGCGACGGCGGCGAGGCCGCGGCGCCAGGAGGCGGAGTTGGCAGGCACGGGAGGTGGTCCTCTCGTTGGCCCGGCGGTCACGCTCTCAGGGCGTGGCCGGGAGGTCGGCAGGGTTTCGTCTTCGTACGAACAGGTCGCGGGGGGTGTGGGCGCGCAGGCAGTGCGCGTACGTCAGCACGCACATCGCCCGACCCCGCCCTGGCCCGCGCCGAGGGTGCCGCTGCCGACGCGGCCGCCCTCTTTCGCGAACGTCGCATAGATGTCGATGGAGGTCATGACTAGAAGTCCCAGCCGTCGTCGTCTGTGGCCTGCGCGGTCTCTTCCGCGTGGACCGCCTGCGGCTTGCCGGCGAACGCCTCGCCCGCCATGCCGGCGGCGAGCGTCGTCCCGTCGGCCGGGTCGATGAGGAGGAACGACCCGGTGCGGCGCGAGTCGGCGTAGTCGTCGAGCGCGATCGGCTCGGCGGTGCGGACCTTGACACGGCCGATGTCGTTGGCGACCAGCTGCCCCGGCTCGGGGTGCTGGGACAGGTCGTCCAGGGTGAGCCGCGAGGGGATCTCCTTGACGATCGCCTTGACCGTGCGCGTCGTGTGCTTGAGCAGCACGCGCTGGCCGACGGCGAGAGGCTGGTCGGCCACGTGGCAGACGGTCGCCTCGACGTCCTGCGAGGTGGCGGGCGCGTCGCCGCTCGGCACGATCAGGTCGCCGCGCGAGATGTCGATGTCGTCCTCCAGGAGGAGGGTCACCGACTGCGGCGTCCACGCCACGTCGACCGACTTGCCCAGCAGGTCGATCCCGGAGACCTTCGACGTGCGGCCGGACGGCAGCACCGTGACGGACTCGCCGACGCGGAACGTGCCGGCCGCGATCTGGCCCGCGTAACCGCGGTAGTCGGGGTGCTCGGCGGTCTGCGGGCGGATGACGACCTGGACGGGCAGCCGGGCGTGGCAGCTCGTCAGGTCGTGGCTGACCGGGACCGTCTCCAGGTGCTCAAGGACGGTCGGGCCGCCGTACCAGTCCATGTTCGCGGACGGCTCCACGACGTTGTCACCGGCGAGCGCGGAGATCGGGATCGCGGTGATCTCGGGAACGCCCAGGTCGGACGCGTACGCCGTGAACTCCTCGGCGATCTTCGCGAAGACGGGCTCCGCGTAGTCGACGAGGTCCATCTTGTTCACCGCGAGCACCACGTGCGGGACGCGCAGGAGCGCGGCGACGGCGGCGTGCCGGCGGGTCTGCTCGATGACGCCGTTGCGGGCGTCGACGAGGACGACGGCGAGGTCGGCGGTGGACGCGCCGGTCACCATGTTCCGGGTGTACTGCACATGGCCCGGGGTGTCGGCCAGGATGAACCGGCGCCGGGGCGTGGCGAAGTAGCGGTAGGCGACGTCGATGGTGATGCCCTGCTCGCGCTCGGCACGCAGGCCGTCGGTGAGCAGCGCCAGGTCGGGCGCCTCCTGACCGCGGCTGCGGGACGCGTGCTCGACGGCCTCCAGCTGGTCCGTGAGGACCGACTTGGAGTCGTGCAGCAGGCGGCCCACGAGGGTGGACTTGCCGTCGTCGACGGAACCGGCGGTGGCGAACCGCAGCAGGGTGGTGGCCGACAGGTCGGCCAACTGCTCTGTGGTGGTGCTCATTTAGAAATACCCCTCGCGCTTGCGGTCTTCCATCGCGGCCTCGGACATCTTGTCGTCGGCGCGGGTCGCGCCCCGCTCGGTGAGCCGGGAGGCGGCGATCTCGGTGATCACGGCGTCCAGCGTCGTCGCGTCGGAGTCGACGGCGCCGGTGCACGACATGTCGCCGACCGTGCGGTAGCGGACGAGGCGCTTCTCGACGCTCTCGCCCTCCTTGGGGCCGCCCCACTCACCGGCGGTCAGCCACATGCCCGAGCGCTTGAAGACGTCCCGCTCGTGCGCGAAGTAGATCTCCGGCAGTTCGATGCTCTCGCGGGCGATGTACTGCCACACGTCGAGCTCGGTCCAGTTGGACAGCGGGAAGACGCGCACGTGCTCGCCGGGGGCGTGGCGGCCGTTGTACAGCTGCCACAGCTCGGGGCGCTGGCGGCGCGGGTCCCACTGGGAGAACTCGTCGCGCAGGGAGAACACGCGCTCCTTGGCGCGGGCCTTCTCCTCGTCGCGGCGCCCGCCGCCGAAGACGGCGTCGAAGCGCTCCGCCTGGATCTTCTCCGTCAGCGGCACCGTCTGGAGCGGGTTGCGCACCCCGTCGGGACGCTCCTTCAGGGCGCCCCGGTCGATGTACTCCTGTACGGACGCGACGTGCAGCCGCAGCCCGTGCTCGGCGACGGCGCGGTCGCGGTACTCGAGGACCTCGGGGAAGTTGTGCCCGGTGTCGACGTGCAGCAGCGTGAACGGCACCGGCGCCGGCGCGAACGCCTTGAGCGCCAGGTGCAGCATCACGATGGAGTCCTTGCCGCCGGAGAAGAGGATCACCGGCCGCTCGAACTCGCCCGCGACCTCACGGAAGATGTGCACGGCCTCGGACTCGAGGGCGTCCAGGTGCGAGAGCGCGTACGGGCTGTCGGTCTCTTCGCCTGTGGTGGGTGCGACGGTCGTCATGAGAGACCCCTCTCGGTGAGCAGCGCGTAGAGCGCCGCCGCGGACTCCTGCACGGTCTGGGTGTGCGACTCGATGCGCAGGTCGGGCGATTCGGGCGCCTCGTACGGGTCGTCGACCCCGGTCAGCCCGGAGATCTCGCCCGCCGCCTGCTTCGCGTACAGGCCCTTCACGTCGCGCACGGAGCAGACCTCGACGGGCGTGGCCACGTGCACCTCCAGGTAGCCGGTGCCGCCGACCTGGTGGCGCTTGCGTACGGCCTCGCGGCTGTCCGCGAACGGTGCGATCACCGGGACGAGCGTCAACACGCCGTTGCGGGCGAGGAGTTCGGCGAGGAAGCCGATGCGCTGCACGTTCGTGTCGCGGTCCGCGCGGCTGAAGCCGAGGCCCGCCGAGAGGAACTCGCGGATCTCGTCGCCGTCGAGTACCTCGACGCGGCGGCCGTCGGTGCGCAACTGCTCGGCGAGCTCGTTGGCGATGGTGGTCTTGCCCGCGCTCGGCAGACCCGTGAGCCAGACGGTGGCTCCGGTCACTTGCTTCTCCAAAGTCTCTGTGGTTCCGGGCATCAGCCGTGGATCCCGCACTCGGTCTTGTTGCGTCCCGCCCAGCGGCCGGCCCGCGCGTCCTCGCCCTCGAGCAGGCGCCGGGTGCAGGGGGCGCAGCCCACAGACCCGTAGCCGTCCATGAGCAGGGGGTTGGTCAGCACACCGTGCTCGGCGACGTACGCCTCGACGTCGTCCTGCGTCCAGCGGGCGATCGGCGAGACCTTCACCTTGCGGCGCTTCTCGTCCCAGCCGACGACCGGGGTGTTCGCCCGCGTCGGGGACTCGTCGCGGCGCAGTCCCGTGGCCCACGCCGTGTACGAACTCAGGCCGTCCTCAAGGGGCTTGACCTTGCGCATGGCGCAGCACAGGTCGGGGTCGCGGTCGTGCAGCTTCGGCCCGAACTCGGCGTCCTGCTCGGCGACGGTCTGCCGGGGCGTGAGCGTGATGACGTTCACGTCCATCACGGCCTCGACGGCGTCCCGGGTGCCGATGGTCTCCTCGAAGTGGTAGCCGGTGTCGAGGAAGACGACGTCCACGCCGGGCCTGGCGCGCGAGGCGAGGTGGGCGACGACCGCGTCCTCCATGGAGGAGGTCACGCAGAAGCGCTTGCCGAAGGTGTCGACAGCCCACGTGAGGATCTCCAGGGCGGACGCGTCCTCCAGGTCGCGCCCGGCCCGCTCCGCGAGTTCCCGCAGGTCGGGCTCGGTCCGGTCGGCGACCTCAGTGGCCTGAGTGGTCGTCATATGTCTTCCCCTCCACCGTCGTTGCGCTGAACTCCCCGGGTCAGCAACCCCAGGAACTTCAACTGGAAGGCCCGATTGCACGCCGCGCATTCCCACGCGCCGTGCCCGGTCTCGTTCGGACGCAGGTCCTCGTCACCGCAGTAGGGGCAGTGGAACGGGGCGGCTCGCTCGCTCACGACAAGGCCTCCTCGGACGCGCGCGCCGTCCACGTGGCGAAGCGCTCGCCGTCCTCGCGCTCCGCCTGGAAGCGCTTGAGGACCCGCTCGACGTAGTCGGGGAGCTCGGCCGCGGTGACCTTCAGGCCGCGGACCTTGCGGCCGAACCCGGCCTCGAGGCCCAGCGCGCCGCCCAGGTGCACCTGGTAGCCCTCGACCTGGTTGCCGTCCTGATCGAGCATCAGCTGGCCCTTGAGACCGATGTCCGCGACCTGGATACGGGCGCAGGCGTTGGGGCAGCCGTTGATGTTGATGGTGAGGGGCTCGTCGAACTCCGGGACGCGGCGCTCCAGTTCGTCGATCAGCGAGGCGCCGCGCGCCTTCGTCTCGACGATCGCGAGCTTGCAGAACTCGATGCCGGTGCAGGCCATGGTGCCGCGCCGGAAGGGGGACGCGTTGACCTTCAGGTCCAGCGCCTCCAGCTCGGCCACCAGCGACTCGACCTGGTCCTCGGCCACGTCGAGCACGATCATCTTCTGCTCGGCGGTGGTGCGCAGCCGGCCGGAGCCGTGGGCGCCCGCGATCTCGGCGATCTTGGTGAGGGTCGTGCCGTCCACGCGGCCGACGCGGGGCGCGAATCCGACGTAGAAGAGGCCGTCGTTCTGGGGGTGCACGCCGAGGTGGTCGCGCCAGGTGCCGGCGGGCTGCTCGGGCGCGGGGCCGTCGACGAGCTTCCGCTGGAGGTACTCGTCCTCCAGGACCTGCCGGAACTTCTCGGTGCCCCAGTCGGCGAGCAGGAACTTCAGGCGGGCGCGGGTGCGCAGGCGGCGGTAGCCGTAGTCGCGGAAGATGCCGATGACGCCGCCGTACACGTCCGGCACCTCGTCGAGCGGCACCCAGGCGCCGAGGCGCTGGCCCAGCTTGGGGTTGGTGGACAGGCCGCCGCCGACCCAGAGGTCGAAGCCGGGGCCGTGCTCGGGGTGGTTCACGCCGACGAACGCGATGTCGTTGATCTCGTGCGCCACGTCGAGCTGCGGGGAGCCGGAGATCGCGGTCTTGAACTTGCGCGGCAGGTTCGAGAACTCCGGGTTGCCGATGAAGCGCCGCTGGATCTCGTCGATGGCGGGCGTGCCGTCGATGATCTCGTCGGCGGCGACCCCGGCGACGGGCGAGCCGAGGATGACGCGGGGCGTGTCACCGCAGGCCTCGGTGGTGGAGAGTCCGACCGCTTCGAGGCGCCGCCAGATCTCCGGCACGTCCTCGATGCGGATCCAGTGGTACTGGACGTTCTGCCGGTCGGTGATGTCGGCGGTCCCGCGGGCGAACTCCTGCGAGATCTCGCCGATGACGCGCAGCTGCTCGGTGGTCAGCCGGCCGCCGTCGATACGGACGCGGAGCATGAAGTACTCGTCGTCCAGCTCCTCCGGCTCCAGGATCGCGGTCTTGCCGCCGTCGATCCCGGGCTTGCGCTGGGTGTAGAGCCCCCACCAGCGCATGCGGCCCCTGAGGTCGTTGGGGTCGATGGAGTCGAAGCCGCGCTTCGAGTAGATCGTCTCAATGCGTGTCCGCACATTGAGACCGTCGTCGTCCTTCTTGAACTGCTCGTTGCCGTTGAGCGGCGTGAAGTGACCCACGGCCCACTGGCCCTCGCCGCGGTGACGGCTCACCTTGCGGCGCGGCGCGGCGGTCGTGGGCTTTTCAGGGATGGCAGCCATGGGTGTACGTCCTTCAGGCGGGCGGCGGCTCTGACAGCTTTGACCAGCACACTTCGCGCGAGGGCGCGGCGGTGCGCAGGGTGCTGTACGGGGAGAAAGTGCGGCGGTGCTGGTGGAGTCAGCTCACCGGACACATGGCGCTGGACATGCGGCAGAGATCGACGTGCCGCCGACTCACCAAGGCAATTCCAGCTCGATCCATGACGGAAGCGTGTCATGGGACTTTCGGCCCAGTCCACCACTGTCCAGAAGGTGGACAAGACTGTCTCGCATCGCGGACGGGTGTGTCGCGCGTCACTGAAGGGGGCGGGAATGGACCGGAGAGAAGGGGAGCGTACGGGAAGGGGCGCCGCGGTGTCCCGCGGCGCCCCTCATGTCCTCGTCCCTGCTCTTACGCCCCCGGCTACGCCCCGGGCCACGGCCCCGGCGTCGCCACCTCGGGCTCCTCCTCGACCTTCGTGTCGAAGAGGCGGAACCCGCGCCGCTCGTAGTTGGCCATCGCGTGCTCACCGTCCTTGCTGCACGTGTGCAGCCAGACCCGCTTCGTCGGCGTGCGGTCCGGCCACCGCTCGGCCAGGTCCCAGGCGCGGGCCACTCCGTAAGAGAGGAGGTGACCGCCTATGCGGCGGCCCCTGAAGGCGGGGATCAGGCCGAAGTAGACGACCTCGACGACGCCGTCGTCCTGCGCCTCCAGCTCGACGTAACCGGCCGGGGTCCCCTTCTCGTACGCCACCCATGTCTCGGTGCCCGGACGCGCCAGGACTTCCTGCCAGCGCGCGTACGTCCAGCTCAGGCGGTCCGTCCAGAGGATGTCACCCCCGACGGAGGCGTACAGGAAGCGGCTGAACTCAGGCGAGGGCACCTCGGCGCGGACGATGCGGAGGTCGCCGCCCTGGGGTGCGGCGGCCGGCCGGAGGTCGGAGGGAGCGGTCTGCTCCAGGGACCAGGTGGTCACAGCGATGTTGCTCATACGCGTCAGGCAATCACGGGCTCCGCACCCTGGCCAAAGCGGTCCGCGATACGGGAAGATCCGCCCGCGCCACGCCGCCCCCCGCGCACGACGCACCTGGAGGATGTTCATGCCCCGCAGGACAACTCGCCGCACACCCCGCGGCCTCCTCGCCACGGCCATCACCACCGTGGCCCTCGCGACCCTCGCCGCCCCGGCCTCCGCCACGACCGCTCCGCAGGCCGCCGTCGGCCCACAGGGCCGGATCTTCATGGTCAACCCCGTCCAGTCGTCCGGCGACCAGACCCTCACCGACACCAAGGACTCCCCGACCGCGGTGCCCGCCTCCGCCTACACCCTTGCCGCGCTGAGGAACCTCGACGCGAGCGGCGGCCTCTCGGGCAAGTGGGTCACCGTGAGATCGAACACCGGCGGCGCCGCCTCGGTCGCCGACGCCGGCACGTACGACCGTCAGGACGACCAGTTCGAGCAGGTCATGGCCTACTTCTGGGTCAACGAGGCACAGGAGTACCTGCAGAGCCTCGGCTTCGGCAGCGAACTGCCCGGCGCCAACGACCGCGCGCAGCCGGTCCGCATCGACCAGTGGGGCGCCGACAACTCTTTCTTCACCGACAAGAAGGCCGAGATCCGCTTCGGCAAGGGCGGCGTCGACGACGCGGAGGACGCCGAGGTCATCGTCCACGAGTACGGGCACGCCGTGCACAACGCGCAGGTCCCCGGGTTCGGCACCTCTGAGGAGGCCGGGGCCATCGGTGAGGCGTGGGGCGACTACCTCGCGGCGTCCGTCGGCGCCTATGCGGACGCTAAGTACGGCTGGCCGCACAAGACCGACCTCGCCTGTCTTGCGGACTGGGACTCCGTCTCGTACACGGCCACCGCGCCGCACTGCCTGCGCCGCCTCGACACCGGCAAGACGTACGCAGACAAGGTGGGAGAGGTGCACGCGGACGGTGAGATCTGGTCCCAGGCGCTCTTCGACATCAGGGGTGCGCTCGGCGCGCGGACAGCGGACCGCGTCATCGTCGACGCGCAGTTCGGCTTCGCGCCCGACACCAGCTTCAAGGACGCGGCCCTGACGACGGTCGCAACTGCGCAGAAGATGTACGGCAAGAGCGCGGCGGACGCCGTGCGCAAGGCGTTCCAGGCCCGCGGCATCCCTGGGGTGTGAGCCGGCGCGGGGCGGCCGGGCGCCGCCCCGCGCGCACGCGAAAGGAAAGACGCAGGGCGCCGGCGGATGTCCAGGAACCACCTCCGTAAGTCCATGGAGTCGCGCCCGGACGGGGCGGCACGCTCTGAGCCGTCCCGCCGGGGGGCTCCATCCCCTCCGGCATCCGCAGCCACTCGCGGAGGTACGTCATGAGACGCAGCCGCGTCAGCACCGCGCTCGTCGCCTTCTGCGCCGCCGCGACCGCGGGCGTCACGGCCCTCGCGGCCGCCCCCGCCGCCACGGCCGCCTCCCCCTTCGCGTCGCGCACCCACTACGTCGACTGCCGGAGCGGAACCGGCCCGCAGAAGGGCACGCGGGCGGCGCCGTGGCGCACGCTCGCCGCCGTCAACGCCCAGCGCCTCGGCCCCGGCGACCAGGTGCTCCTCAAGCGCGGCACCCGCTGCACGGGCACTCTCACCCCGAACGGCGCGGGCGCCCCCGGCAGCCCCGTCCGCATCGCCCCGTACGGCAGCGGGGCGAAGCCGGTGATCGACGGCGCGGGCGCCCCCGACACCGTCCTCCTCCGCGACACGCAGTGGATCGAGGTCTCCGACCTGGAGATCACCAACGCGGCGAACCCGGGCACCAAGCGCCGCGGCGTGCGCGTCGTCCTCAGCGACTACGGCACCGGCAGGCACTACCGCCTCACCGGCCTCGACATCCACGACATCCGCGGCGACGACACCAAGGACAACGACGGCTCCGCGGGCATCCTCTTCTCCGTCACCGGGTCGGCGAAGGAGACGCACTACGACGACGTACGCGTCGAGAACAACACCCTCAGGACAGTCGACCGCGAGGGCATCTTCTTCGCCTCCAGCTGGAACCAGCGGCCCGCCATCAGCGGCTACGACCCGAACGGCCCGCACTGGGTCCCGTCCACCGGCGTCGTCGTGCGCGGCAACACCCTCGACGACCTCGGCGGCGACGGCATCGTCATGACCGCCACCGAGAACGCCCTGGTCGAGCACAACACCCTGCACGGCTTCCAGCGGCGCTCCGCCGGATACAACGCGGGCATGTGGCCGTGGAACGCGGACGGCACCGTCTTCCAGTACAACGAGACGTCCGGCGGCGAGACGACCCGCGACGGCATGGCGTACGACGTCGACGAGGGCTCCTTCGGGACCGTCTTCCAGTACAACTACAGCCACGACAACGCGGGCGGCTTCTTCCTCGTCTGCAGCGCCGACGGAACCCTCGGCGACGCCGTGATCCGCTTCAACATCAGCCAGAACGACCACTTCAGGGGCATCGAGACCTGCCGCGGCTCGTTCTCCGGGGTCCGCTTCCTGCACAACACGATCTACGTCGGTGACGGCGTCAGCCAGACCGTCGTCAACGAGAACACCACGAGCCGGCACGAGATCGCCTTCGACGACAACATCGTGGTGAAGGAAGGTGCCGGCACGGCGGCCTTCACGCTGCGCTCCGGCGGCGTCACCGCGTCCCACAACATCCTGTACGGGGTCGGGGCGACGCCCGCCGACCCCGGCGGCACCGCCGCCGACCCGCTGCTGGCCCGTCCGGGCGAGGCCACGGGCTACGGCGATGCCGGGGCCGCCTACGCCCTGCGTGCCGGATCGCCCGCACTCGGCGCGGGGGCGCCGCTCGCCGACGCGGGCACCCGCGACTTCGCGGGCAACCCGGTGGTGCCGGGAGCGGCGCCCAACATCGGTGCGTGGAACGGGAGTTCGTCCCACCGGTGACGATCGGCGGGGCGCCCTGATCCTGGTCGGGGCTCCCTACGGGGCGCCGACCGGCACCGGCGCGTGCCAGCCCTGCGTGTCCGGTCCGGCCGGCGCGAGCTTCACGCCGGAGCCCGCGCGGGCGAGGGAGCGCCCGGTCGCCTGGTTCACCAGGGTCTTCTTGCCCGGGTTGTACGTCCACAGCTTGGCCGGGTCGGTGACCTTGCCGCCGGTGGCGATGTCGCCCGCGCAGTCGGAGATGCGCACGCTCTTCTTGTCGCTCGCGGTCAGGCAGTAGTTCGACGGCAGCCGGACGGTGCCGTCGGCCGCGAGGACCCAGGACTGCTCGAAGGCGCCGGGACCGTTGTCCTTGCACGCGGCGAGCGTGAGCTTCGCGCCGTCCTCGGCGGCGCCGCTCGGGGCGAGGCACTTGTCGCCGGGCGCGGAGATCTCGGCGCGCTTCGAATTGCCCAGCGCCAGACGCTGGTTGGTGCTTCCGTCGGGACGCGCGTCCACGGCGGCGGCGCACGGCGGGTTGCTCTTCGTCTTGGTCACCGAGCTGACGGCCGCACCGGCGCCGACGGCGGTGCCGGTGGGCAGGCCGAAGTGGGCGTCCGAGTACGGCTGGTCGTAACAGGTGGCCCGCGGGTCGTTCCACTCGAAGTACTCGACCCAGTCGATCAGGCCCGTGGACTTGATGGCGGTGGCCGGCGTCTGCACGCTGCCGAGCTTGAACGACTCGCCCGTGGTCTTGTCGTGGATGGTGGCGCCGAACCAACCGTCGCCCTCGTAGGCGACCGTGGAGGTGTAGGTGTGCCCCTCCTCCCAGTCGTGGTTCATGCGACAGCTGGAGCCCTCGCCCTCGCCGCCGAACTGGAGGCAGTAACTGCCTTCCGAGCCGGGCTTGCGCTCGAAGCTGTCCCACACCGAGAACAGGAACGTCGGCTTGTCGCCGCCGTTGCGCTGCATCCCGATGTAGGCGCCGTTGCCGACGTTGAAGCCGAACTGGTGGCTCCAGAAGGTGTTCGCGTTGTAGCCGGGGTCCTTCTCGACCGTCGTGGACCAGGTGACCTCGCTGAGCCCGTCGGCCGCCGACGGGAACGAGTAGTAGGTGTACGTCCCCGGGGTCGTGCCGATGGCGTCGTCCGCGCTCGCCGCGGGGGCGGAGGCCAGGCCGGCTCCGGCGGCGAGGCCGAGCGCCGCGAGGAGCGGCACGGACCGCCGCTTGAGGGAACGGGTGAAGCGTCCAGTCATCGAAAACCCTGCCTGTGATGGAGGTGGATGCGTGAAGGGAGTGCGTCGGGCTGCACTGCGCAACATCGTGCGCGAAGGTGATTGAAAGCGCGTGAATTAGAGCATGATCGCGCGCGACGGGCACATCTTGCGCCATCGGGCGGCGTGGGGCAAGAGGGGGCGCGCAGGGCCGTCGCAGTGCCGTGAACGCCTCGTTCACGGCCTAACAGGTGCGCCGGATGTGGCCCTCCTTGAGTGCGGCGGAGACGAACCAGCAGGCGAGGCCGTACGCGTCGACGTGGATGCCGCGCACCGGCAGCTCGTGGCGGAAGCGCTCGTAGCCGTCCAGACCGGCAGCGAAAGATCGCGGTAGTGGCGGGTCGGGGCGCCGTCCGCCGAGAACGCGATCGGGAACATCGCGCCGACGTCCTGGACCGCGCACGGCACGCCGTGGTCGCGGGGCGCCCGGAGGGCACGCCGGCGCTCGCTTCCGGTGGCCTCGGACTCCTGAGATGTCGGCGTCCGGTTTGTACGCGCTGTCCGACGCCGTCAGGCGAAGTCGGTGTCGAGCCCGGCGAACGCGGTCTCGGCACCGGCGTGTACGCGGCCCGGTGGGTGGTGACCTTCGGTGCCGTCTTGAGGCCCACTGCGTAAGCCTTGTCGTTGAGCGTGACCTCGGTGGCCGGGCTCGTACTGCCGAGCAGCAGGGCCCCGCTCGTCCGGTCGCCATAGGAGAGGTCGCCATAGGAGAGGACGCGCGGGAAGTCCTCGGCGACGCTTCCAGGGCCCTGGGGGGCGGGCCCTACGCAGCAATTTCCACCAAAGTCCAAACGCCGGCGGTCGTTGGTCCGAACGCAGAAGGACAGCTTCGCCCAGGTCGGGGCCGGTGCGTGCGACTGAGGTGACCGTGTGCGTTGCCTGCGCGTTTCTTGCGTGAAGCTGCAAGATCTAAATAGTTACCAATCAAGTCTTGTCATCCGTCGCCAGGCTGACGCAAGATTCCGGTACCTCGCGAGCCGGGCCGCAGCCCCCGCGAGGGCCCTGTGAAACCAACCCTCGCTCGCCACTCGACGCAGGAGGTGAATGTGTCGGCCGCTGCGTCCGCATCGCCCACGCCCACATCGCAAAACCCGCCCGACCTACCGCACGAGGCACCCGGAACGTCGGGCAGGAAGAAGGCGTCCGGCACGAAGGGGACGCCGGACAGGAAGGGGCGCGAGCCCGCCGACCGGCGGAGCCTGCGCGAGCGTCTGAGGCAGGACCGCACCCTGCTCCTGCTGTGCGTGCCGGGCATCCTCTACTTCGCGGTGTTCTTCTACCTCCCGCTCGCGGGCAACAGCATCGCCTTCCAGGACTACCAGCCCTACCTCGGCTTCAAGGGAAGCCCGCTGGTCGGCTGGGACAACTTCAAGGCCCTGCTCGAACAGCCGGAGTTCTGGACGGCCGTCTGGAACACGCTGAAGATCAGCGCCGTCCAGCTGATCCTCTACTTCCCCGCGCCGATCGCCCTCGCACTCTTCCTGAACTCGCTGATCAGCAACAAGACCCGCCGCCTCATGCAGACGGTCGTCTACCTGCCGCACTTCCTGTCGTGGGTCGTCGTCGTCGGCATGTTCCAGCAGGTCTTCGGCGGCGCGGGCACGGTCACCAGCTATCTGAACGACCACGGCGTGCACGTCGGCAACATCATGAACAACCCCGACACGTTCATCTACCTGATCACCTCCCAGAGCGTCTGGAAGGACGCCGGCTGGGGAGCGATCATCTTCCTCGCCGCGATGGCCTCCATCGACACCTCGCTCTACGAGTCGGCGGCGATGGACGGAGCGGGCTGGCTGCGCCGCATGTGGCACATCACGCTGCCCGGCATCAGGCCCGTGATGATCATGCTGCTCATCCTGCGTCTCGGCGACATCCTGTCGGTCGGCTTCGAGCAGATCCTCCTCCAGCGCGACAACGTCGGCCGGGACGCCTCCGAAGTCCTCGACACCTACGTCTACTTCCACGGCGTCGTCGACGGCGACTGGGGCATGTCCACCGCCGCCGGCCTGATGAAGGGCGTCATCGGCTTCGTCATGATCGTCCTCGCCAACAAGTTCGCGCACCGCCTCGGCGAGCAGGGGGTCTACCAGTGAGCACCGCGCCCATATCCACCACCCTGCGGCCCGAGAGCCAGGAGAGCCGGGAGAGCCGAAAGGGCCGCACCGGCAGCAGGAAGCGCCGCGGCTCCGCCGAGCGCCCCGCCTGGATGGAACAGCCCAACCCGGCGGCCCAGACGCTGAAGTTCATCGTCATCGTCGCGATGATCGTGGCGGTCGGCTACCCGTTCCTGCTCGCCATCGGCACCAGCCTCTCCTCCAAGGCCGAACTCGCCGCGAACGGCGGCTACGTGCTGTTCCCGTCGCACCCCACGCTCGAGGCGTACCGGGTGGTCCTGTCCGGCGGCGTCATCACCCGCGCCGCCGTCGTGAGCATCGGCGTCACGGTCATCGGTACGGCGCTCAGCCTGCTCTGCACGATCGCGCTCGCCTACGGCCTCTCCCGGCCGCGGACCTTCGCGGGCAAGCCGCTGCTCCTGATCGTCGTCGGCACGTTCCTGTTCACGCCGGGCATCATCCCCAACTACCTGGTGGTGCAGGAGCTGGGACTGCTCGACACCTACGGGGCGATGATCGCGCCGATCCTGCTCAACGCGTTCAACATCATCGTGGTCCGGGCGTTCTTCCAGGGCATCCCCGACGAGCTGCACGAGGCGGCCCGCCTCGACGGCGCCGGTGAACTCACCATCCTGTGCCGGATCGTGCTCCCCCTGTCGAAGGCCGTCATCGCCGTGGTCGGCATGTTCTACGCGGTGACGTACTGGAACAGCTTCTTCAACGCGATGCTCTACATCAACGACCCGGACAAGCTGCCGCTCCAGGTGGTGCTGCGCAGCTACGTCCTCCAGGGCGACACCTTCAACGCGAAGGCGCTCGGCGTGAGCGTGCTGCCCGCCAGCACCGCCCTGTCGATGGCCGTGCTCATCCTGGCGGTCCTGCCGATCATCGCGGTCTACCCCTTCCTCCAGAAGTACTTCGTCAAGGGCGTTCTCACCGGCGCCATCAAGGCCTGAGCCACCACCCTCAACCGCTCCTCGCCCCTTAGGAGAGTCATGTCCTCCAGAGACTTCAACCGCCGCGGGTTCCTCGGTGCCGCGACCGTCGCCGGCCTCACCGTCGCCGGTGCCGGTTCCCTCACGGCCTGTGGTTCCGGCGCGGCCTCGAGTGGTGGCGGCGCCAAGGCGTCGGCCAAGCTGAAGCTGCCGACGTACGTCCCCGCGAACGTCCCGGCGCCCGACCTGCCGGGCAACGCTGCGGGCCTCGACCCGGCGTACCTGCGCTACCCCAAGAACCTGACCCGCAGCGTCAGCAAGAAGCCGGGTGACGGCAAGCCGGTCACGGCCCTGACCGAGACCTTCACGACCGCGGCCCCGGCCATGAACCGGAACGCGTACTGGCAGGAGCTCAACAAGCGCCTGGGTTCCGACCTGAAGATGACGATCGTCAACGGCCTCGGCGCCGACGACGTCTACCGCGCGAAGTTCAACGCCACCATCGCCGGCGGCGACATGCCCGACCTCATGTGGTTCCCGCCGAACCAGGGCCTCAAGAACGTCCCCGCGCTGCTCGAGGCGAAGTTCCACGACCTCACCGAGTACCTGTCGGGCGACGCGGTGAAGAAGTACCCGAACCTCGCCAACATCCCCGGGTTCGCCTGGAAGACGGCCGTCTTCAACGGCAGGATCTGGGGCATGGCGGTCCCGTACGGCCGCATGGGCCAGGTCTACGTCGCGAACGAGGACTTCTGGAAGCCGGTCGGCGGCGTGCAGTTCGACAGCGCCCAGGACTTCTTCGACAAGGCGAAGGAACTCCTCGACGTCAAGCGCAAGAAGTACGTCCTCGAGCCGGCGTACGTGAACCACATCCTGCAGTTCGCCTACTGGCACGGCGCGCCCAACGGCTGGCGCATGGACGGCGGGAAGCTCACCCACTACTTCGAGACCGACGAGTTCCACGCCGGCCTGGAGTTCGCCCTCAAGTGCCAGAAGGCGCAGCTGTTCTGGCCGGACCCGAACCTGCCGACGACCCTGGAGAAGATGGAGGGCGGGTTCCTCGGACTGCACGTTCAGTCCTTCCCCGGCTTCCTCAGCGACAGCAACCAGTACGACTGGCCGGAGAAGGTCGTCGTCCCGTTCGCGGCGGAGAAGGGGATGACCCCCGGCTGGGGCTACGGCTACGGCTCGGTCGGCTTCACGGCCATCAACAAGGCCGTGAGCAAGGACCGTATCGACACGCTGCTCCAGGTCATGAACTACCTCAGCGCCCCCTTCGGCACCGAGGAGCGGCTCTTCCTGGACAACGGCATCGAGGGCACGCACCACACCCGCTCCAAGGACGGCGACGTGCTCCTCAACAAGAAGGGCAACGCCGAGGTCATCACCACCCGCCAGGCCATCAACTTCTTCGGCAACGCCCCCGAGACCCTGTACCTCCCGGGCAAGCCCGACATCACCCGCGGCATCCACGCGGCCCAGGTCGAGCTGATGAAGCTCGCCAAGATCAACCCGACCACGGGCTTCTTCTCGGACACCAACGCCAACAAGGGCGCCTCCTCGACCGACACCGTGTACCAGGCCGTCAAGGACATCGTCGCCGGCCGCACCCCGCTCTCCTCCTTCAAGAAGGACATCCTGCCGACCTGGCAGCGCGAGGCGGGCAACGCCATGCGCGACGAGTTCGAGAAGGCCATCGCCGACAGCAAGTAGCACCGCCCGGCAGGACCCCGCACCACTAGGCGTATCGCACACAGAACAGGACACCCGCACGTGGAAGACCTGCGCATCGGAGTCATCGGGCTCGGACTGCGACGGAACCTGGCGACCGCCGCGCACCGTCCCGGCAAGGGATCGGTCGTGGCGGCGGTGGCCGACCTCGACCCGCAGATCCGGGCCAAGGTCCCGGAGCTGTACGAGGGCGCGGTCGCCGTCGACGACTACCGAAGGCTCCTCGACGACCCGTCGATCGACGCCGTCATCGTCGCCACCCCCGACGACACCCATGAAGCCATCGCCTGCGAGGCGCTCGAAGCGGGCAAGCCGGCCTACGTCGAGAAGCCGCTCGGCATCTCGGTCGAGCAGTGCGACACCATCCTGCGCACCGCGTACAAGACCGGCACCCGCCTCTACGTCGGCCACAACATGCGCCACATGGGCGTCGTGCGCCTCATGCGCGACATCATCGCGCGCGGCGAGATCGGCGAGCCGAAGACCGTGTGGGTACGGCACTTCGTCTCGTACGGCGGCGATTACTACTTCAAGGACTGGCACGCCGACCGCACCCGCACCACGGGCCTCCTCCTCCAGAAGGCCGCGCACGACCTCGACGTGGTGCACTGGCTGGCCGGCGGCTACACCAAGCGCGTCAACGCCCTCGGCGACCTCATGGTCTACGGGGACCTGCCGCGCCGCGAGCCGGACACCCCGCGCCCCGACGGCTGGCTGAAGGAGTTCGACTGGCCGCCGACGGAGCGCCACGACCTGCACCACGTCGTGGACGTCGAGGACGTGTCGGTGATGAACATGCAGCTGGACAACGGCGTCATCGCCGCCTACCAGCAGTGCCACTTCAGCCCCGACTACTTCCGCAACTACACGGTCATCGGCACCGAGGGCCGCCTCGAGAACTTCGGGGACAGCCCCGGCGACGAGGTCCGGGTCTGGAACACGGGCCCGACCGGCTACCGCAAGGACGCCGACATCGTGTACCGCGTGCCCGAGGCGACGGGCTCGCACGGCGGCGCCGACGAGCGCATCATCGGCGAGTTCTGCCGCTTCGTCCGTGAGGGCGGTGTCACCGACACGTCGCCCGTCGCGGCCCGGATGAGCGTCGCCGCCGGTGCGCTCGCCACCCGCTCGCTGCGCGAGGGGGGCGTGCCGTACGACGTCCCGGAACTCGAGCCGGAGCTTCTCGCGTACTTCGACGGCGGTCAACCGCCGCGCGAAGCAGGGGAGTAGCAGCCACGGCGCAGGCGTGGGCGGGCCCGTCGGAGGGGGCGGGCCCGCCCACGCCTGCGCGCGCACACAGACGGTCACGTGTAGGTGCGCGGATGATCACGTCTGGATGCGGAGAACGGCGCGGGTTACGCTACGCGCGTCGCGAGGAGGAACAAGTGGGCGCACCTGCCCGATGGACCCAACTGCTGGAAATACTCGGCAATGAGGGTCATCTCGATGTCACGGAGGCGGCCGAGCGACTGGGCTGTTCCTCCGCCACGATCCGGCGCGACATGGACGAACTGGCCCGGCAGTCCCTGCTGACCCGCACGCGCGGCGGGGCCGTGGTGAGCTCCGTCGCCTACGATCTGCCGCTGCGCTACAAGACGGCCCGCAAGGCGGACGAGAAGCAGCGGATCGCGAAGGCGGTCGCCGAACTCGTCCCGTCGGGCTCCGTCGTCGGTATCAACGGCGGTACCACGACCTCCGAGGTGGCCAGGGAACTGGCCGTCCGCACCGACCCGGGCGGCACGTCCGGCGGCGTCGCGCTCACCGTCGTCACCAACGCGATCAACATCGCCAACGAGCTGGCGATCCGCCCCCATGTGAAGATCGTCGTCACGGGCGGCGTGGCCCGGCCGAGCTCGTACGAACTCGTCGGCCCGCTCGTCACCTCCGTCCTGCAGAGCCTTGCCCTCGACTACACGATCCTCGGTGTGGACGCGGTCCACCCGCGCTTCGGCGCGGCCACCCACGACGAGTCGGAGGCCAGCGCGAACCGCTCGCTCGCCGAACGCGCGGGCACGGTCATCGTGGTGGCCGACTCCTCGAAGCTGGGCCGCCGGGCGTTCGCCCAGGTGTGCGCGCTGAACGCGGTGTCGATCCTGGTGACGGACAAGGACGCCCCGGAGGTGCTCGTCGAGGAGATCACGGCGCAGGGCATCGAAGTCATCTGCGTGTGACCGGGCGCCCGTAGGGCGTGTTGTGGCGGCGCCCGGTCACGTCTGCATCAACTGGGCGTTGTCCAGCGCTGGTTGGCGCCGCCCGAGCACGTGTAGGTGATCAGCTTCGTGCCGTCCGCGCTCGCGCCGCCCTGGGCGTCCAGGCACTTGCCCTGGTTGACGAGGGTGTCCCCGGAGCGCTGCCACTGCTGCGCGGCCGAACCGTTGCACGTGGACAGCTGCACCGAACTCCCGCTCACCGTCATGCACTTGTAGAGCGCGTGTACGGTGCCGTCGTGCGACAGGACCCAGTTCTGGTTGTTGCCGCCGCCGCACGTCCACAGCTCGAGCGGGGTGCCGTCGGTGCTGCCGCCGCCCGTGATGTCGACGCACTTGCCGCTGCTGCCCGTGATGTCGCCCGAGGCGGAGTTGCCGGTCGCGTCGTCGTGCACGCTGCCGCCGGAGACCTGGGTGACCTTGGCGTACTGGGTGCAGGTGCTGCTCGTGGACGTCGAGCCGACGGAGGCGGAGACGGCGGAGCCGCCGGTCGACGTGCCCGCGGGGAGGTCGAAGCGGGCCCGTGAGTAGGGCTCGTCCTCACAGGTCGCCGAGTTGCTGTTCCAGTCGAAGTACTCGACCCAGTCGACCATGCCGCCCGCGCTGATGCGGGCGCCCGAGCCGACCTGGAGGCTGCCCAGGACGAAGGACGTGCCGGCCGTGACGTCGGAGATCGTCGCCTTGTACCAGCCGTCGGTCGTGTCGGGGGAGACGCGGTACGTGTAGTGGTGTCCCGCCGTGAACGCCTCGTTGTAGCGGCAGGTGTACCCGGTGCCCGACTCGTCGAAGGTCTGGCAGTACGTACCGGCCGAGCCTGCCTTCGCCGCCGTCGAGCCCCACAGGGAGAACAGGAACATGCCGGTGCCGGTGCGCCAGCGCTGCTGGCCGACGTAGCCGCCGACGCTGTTGGTGAAGTCGAACTGGTGGGCCCAGTAGACGTTTCCGCGGCCCGGGTCCGCCTCGACCGTCGTACCCCAGGTGGCTTCGGTGAGGGCCGTCGTGCCGGACGGGAAGCCGTAGTTGGTGTAGGTGCCGGGGGTCTGCCCCGCGGCCTGGGCCGGCGCGGACAGGCCCAGCGTGGCGGCGACCGCGACGACGGCGGTCACACAGACGGATCGGATCGATCTGAAGCGACGCACAGGTTCCTCCTGAACGGTGGGGGAGGGAGGTGCTTGCAGATATGCGCTGTTGCTCGTGCTCGACAAGAGAGTGACGGCGGCGGGTGGGCAAGGGCATGGACTTCTGGAGCGCGCACATGGACTCTCGGCGGAGTTCGACGGGGTTGGCTGATCTCAAATGCTCGAAAACGCGCTATAACTTGCACAACCAAGCATGTGCTGGGATGTGAGGGTGCGCCATGAGCCATATCGAGAACGAGCTGTACAGCCAGCCCGAGTGCTGGGAACGGGCGGCCGAACTGGCCCTGACCCGAGGGGCGTTGCTCCCCGAGCCGGGCGAGCGGGTCGCCGTCGTCGGCTGCGGTACCTCGCTCTTCATGGCGCAGGCCGCCGCCGCGCTGCGCGAGGACGCCGGCCACGGCGAGACCCACGCCCACGCCGCGTCGGAGTTCCCGGCCGGACGCCACTACGACCGGGTCGTCGCCCTGACCCGCTCGGGCGCCACCACCGAGGTGCTCCGCCTCCTCGCCGGGCTGCGCGGACGCGTCAGGACCACCGTGATCACCACGGACGCCGCGACCCCGGTGGCCTCGGCCGCCGACGACGTGCTCGCACTCGACTTCGCCGACGAGAAGTCCGTCGTGCAGACCCGCTTCCCGACCTCGGCCCTCACGCTGCTGCGCACCCACTTCGGGCTGCACTCGCAGGAAGTCGTGGACGACGCGCACGACGCGCTCGCCGAGCCGCTGCCCCCGTGGCTCGTCGACTGCACGCAGTTCATGTTCCTCGGCCGGGGCTGGACCGTGGGGCTCGCGGGCGAGGCGGCCCACAAGATGCGCGAGAGCCAGCTTCCCTGGACCGGCGCCCATCCGGCCCTGGAGTACCGGCACGGCCCGATCAGTGTCTCGACCCGCGGCACGGTCACGTGGATGCTCGGCGAGGCGCCCGCCGGTCTCGCCGACGAGGTGCACGCCACCGGCGGAATGTGGGTGGCCGGCGGCCTCGACCCGCTGGCCGAACTGGTACGGACGCAGCGCCTGGCGGTGGCGGTCGCGGTAGCAGGCGGCCGTAACCCGGACCGGCCCCGCCACCTCACGCGCTCGGTGATCCTCGCCCGGGTCTGAGGGGTTAACTTGGCCTGAGAAAACCGCTGTTGTGGGGGCGGGGTCAGTGCGGCGGCGCCGACCGTGATCTCAGTACGCCGGGTGCCACCGAGTACGGCAGCAGGTCCGCCGGGCTCTGCGGGAGCACCACCTCCAGCTCCGCCTCCTCGTGGAAGCGGTACGGGCGGTGCCCGAGCAGGCTGCCGAGATAGCGGCGTACGCGCGACATCTCGGCGCGCACCGTCACCGTGCGCGTCGGGTCGCCGAACATGTCCTCCGCGAGGCCCGACGCGCTGCGCCCGCGGGGGCGGTGCAGGGCCAGCAGATAGAGGAGTTCGGCGTGGCGCGGGCTCAGCTCGTGCGACCAGGACCGCGTGCCGTCGGTCACCGTGACCGACCAGTGCCGGGGCCTGCTCACGTCCAGGACGACACGGGTGCCGCCGAGCGGTTCGGCCGCCCCGTCCGGACCGTCGGGCCGCAGCAGCCAGCCGCCCGGCAGCGGCGCCACCGCGCACATCCCCAGCGTCGGCAGCCAGGCCCGCCCGTCCGAGAGTTCCGAGAGCTCGGACAGCGACTTGGGCAGCGCGATCCGGTCCACCGGCTGCATCCCCGTCACCGCCGCCGTCCAGCCCTGGACGTCCACGGCGACCGCCCGGCCGCCGATCCGCGCGAGGACCGGCGCCGCGACGGCCCGCAACCGGTCGAGCGCCGCCGCATGCCGCTCCCGCAGCCGCGCCTCCGCCAGCTGCGCGACCGTCCCGACGAGCGAGAGCGTCGCCGGGTGCATCGTCTCCAGGGGGCCGCTCACGTCGACGACGCCGATCAGCCGCCCGTCGCGCGGGTCCGTGATCGGTGCCCCCGTGCACGTCCAGGTGTGCAGCGACCCCACGAAGTGCTCGGCGGAGAAGACCTGCACCGGGCGCCGCGTCACGAGCGGCGTGCCCACCCCGTTCGTCCCGACGGTCTCCTCGGACCAGTCCGCGCCCAGTTCGAAGCCGAGCCGGTCGGCCTTGTGCAGCACCGCCGCGCTGCCCTCGCGCCACAGGACGCGCCCGTCCGCGTCGGACACGACCATGATGTGCTGCGCCGCGTCCGCGACGGTGACCAGCGCCTCGCGCAGCACCGGCAGGATCTCCAGGAGCACGGACGACTGGCGGCGCTCCTCCACCTCGTCCATGCTCAGCAGGCCCGAGCGCACGTCACGGTCCGGGTCGACCCCGCTGCGGAGCATGCGGTTCCAGGACTCGCCGATCACCGGGCGCGGCAGGATCTGCGGCTGCTGCCCCGACAGGGTCGCGGCGCGGACGCCTTTGAGGAGCCGCGCGGCCAGGGAGCAGTCCATGGTGGACAGCCGGCCGAGATCGACGGTCGAGTTCTTCTGCGTCACGGGTCCTCCTGGAACAGACCAGTGCGTGGGGACGTGTGCCTATCGTGCCGCTTCACCGGCCTTTGCGGGGCGGAAAGGCGGCCGCGACAGTTGCAACCCTCTGCAACTCTGGCGAACAGCCGTACGTCGGTCGAAGCTGAAACCGTGCCGCTCCGGCGGCGCGGGAGCTCCTCAAGGGGCCTGCAAGGCGGGGGTGATGCCGTGTCGGCGCAGCATCACCCCCGTGACCTCGGTCGTCACCCGGTGGTTTCGGGCCGGTCGCTCAGCTCACAGGGCGCGCCCGCTCGACGACCGACCGCAGGTCCAGGCTGTGCGGCAGCGTGCCGAACGCCGCACCCCAGTCCCCGCCGAGCCGCGAGGCGCAGAACGCGTCCGCGACCTCCGGCGGCGCGTGACGCACCAGCAGCGAGCCCTGGAGCACGAGAGCGATCCGCTCCACGACCCGGCGCGCCCGTGCCTCGATGCCTTCCAGGTCGGCGAGTTCGGTCAGCAGGTCCTTGATGGCGCCGTCGAGGCGGTGATCGGCGCCCCGCGCCCTGCCGACCTCCTGGAGGAACGCGTTGAGCGCCTGCGGCTCGCGCTGCAACGCCCGCAGCACGTCGAGCGCCTGCACATTGCCGGATCCCTCCCAGATGGAGTTGAGCGGCGACTCGCGCAGCAGCCGCGGCATGCCGGACTCCTCCACGTAACCGTTCCCGCCCAGGCACTCCAGGGCCTCGGCCGCCATGGGCGTGCACCGCTTCGTCACCCAGTACTTGGCGGCCGGGACCGCGATCCGCAGGAACGCCCGCTCCTGCTCCGACCCGGTGTCCTGCACGGCGTCCTGGGCCGCCGCGAGCCGCAGCGCCAGCGTCGTCGCGGCCTCCGACTCCAGCGCCAGGTCGGCCAGCACGTTGCGCATCAGCGGCTTGTCGACGAGCCGGCCGCCGAACGCCTCGCGGTACGTGCAGTGGTGGATCGCCTGCGCGACGGCCTGGCGCATGATCGCGGCCGAACCGAGCACGCAGTCCAGGCGCGTGGCGGCGACCATCTCGATGATGGTGCGCACCCCGCGCCCCTCGTCCCCGACCCGGCGCGCCCAGGTCCCGTCGAACTCGACCTCGGCCGACGCGTTCGACCGGTTGCCCAGCTTGTCCTTGAGCCGCTGGATCGCGAACGGGTTGCGCGTGCCGTCCTCCAGGACGCGGGGCAGCAGGAAACAGGTGAGTCCCTCGGGGGCCTGCGCCAGGACGAGGAAGCCGTCCGACATGGGCGCGGAGCAGAACCACTTGTGCCCGGTCAGCTCGTACGTGCCGTCCTCGGCGAGCGGCGTCGCCCGCGTCGTGTTCGCGCGGACGTCGCTGCCTCCCTGCTTCTCCGTCATGCCCATCCCGAACACGACGCCCGCCTTCGTGGCGGCGGGCCGCAGCCCCGCGTCGTACACCATCGAGGTCAGCCGGGGCTCCCACTCGGCGGCCAGCGCGGGATCGGCCCGCAGCGCGGGCACCGCCGCGTGCGTCATCGACAGCGGGCAGGTGTGGCCCGCCTCGACCTGGCTCCACACCAGGAACGCGGCCGCGCGCCGCAGATGGCCGCCGGGCCGCGACCAGGCCGACGTGAGTCCGGCCGCGACACCCTTGGCCATGAGCCGGTGCCAGGACGGATGGAACTCGACCTCGTCGACGCGGTGCCCGTAGCGGTCGTGGGTGTGCAGCGTCGGCGGATTCCCGTTCGCGAGCACGCCCCACTCCAGGGCCTGGGTGGAACCGGCGGCGCGGCCGAGGCCGCCGAGTTCCTCGCGGACCTCGGCGGTCAGCGAGGGCTCCAGATGCCGTTCGACTCCCTCGGTGAGGGCCTTGTCCGCGGCAAAAACGTCATATCCCACCAGGGGCGGAGCCTGGTTGGTCACTGCGTGGGTGGTGGCTGCCATGACAGATACGGTAAGGACGTGCACCAGGCAAAAGAAACACCCGATCGGCCACGCAGAGGCCGACTCCACCGGGCCCGCGCCCTTTACCGCAACGTCTCGAAGCGCAGGACCGCCTGGCTGCTGCTCAAGGACACCGTCAACTCGTGCATGGAGTACCGCATCCTGGGGCTCGCGGCCGAGGCGGCGTTCTTCACGCTCCTGTCCGTGCCGCCGCTGCTCCTCTCCCTCATCGGACTGCTCGCCTACGTCGACACCTGGACCGGCGCCCACACGATCGCCGGCGTCCGCGACAACATCCTGGAGGCGTCGCGCACCGTCCTGAGCGACCAGGGCGTGAAGGAGATCGCCCGGCCGATCCTCGACGACGCGATGAAGGGCCGCCCCGACGTCATCTCCATCGGCTTCCTGTTCTCGCTGTGGTCGGGCTCGCGCGCGGTGTCCACGTTCGTCGACACGGTGACGGTCATGTACGGGCTCGACGGTGTGCGCGGCATCGTCAAGACCCGGCTGCTCGCCTTCCTGCTGTTCCTCGTCGCGCTGATCGTCGGCTCGGTCGCGCTGCCGCTGATGATCGCGGGCCCGGACGCGGTGATCGCCCTGGTCCCGTGGTCGGAGACCGTGGTCCAGGTCCTGTACTGGCCCGTCGTCCTCCTCCTGTCCGTGGTCTTCCTGACGACGCTCTACCACGTGTCCGTGCCCGTGCGTTCGCCGTGGATCGAGGACGTCCCCGGTGCCCTCGTGGCCCTCGCGATGTGGGTGCCGGGCAGCTTCCTGCTCCGCCTCTACATCACCAGCGCCATCGAGGGCCCCACCATCTACGGGTCCCTGGCCGCGCCCGTCGCCGTGCTCCTGTGGATCGGCGTGTCGGCGTTCGCGGTGCTCGTCGGCGCCGCGGTGAACGCGGCGATCGACCGGGTCTGGCCGTCTGTCGCGACCTCGGTCGCCCGTGCCGCCAACGAGCGGTGGCGGACCAAGCAGGCCGCGGAGTACGTCGCCCGCTCCGCCGCCCGCCAGGCGCACGGCGACGACGACGCGGACGACCCCGACATGCCGTCCGAGTTCCCCGAGCGCTGGTCGAAGTTCCTGCCCCCGGACGACGTGTCGTCCCGCCTGCGCACGCACGTGCGCAAGAACGGTGACCATCCGCAGGACCCCCGTCAGCGCGACCACGACCACCACGACCACAACTGACCGGCGGACGCCACCCCGCGCACGCGGCGTAGCCTCGAAGACGTGGCTGACGTGTACCGGGAGCGGGCGGCGCGGAGCGTGGCGGGCGCGGTCCTGTGGACCCGTACCGTCACCCCGGGCGGCGACGGCCGAAGCCCCGCACCGGACGTCCTGCCCGACGGCTGCATGGATCTGCTGTGGACCGAGGGACGCCTCTTCGTCGCCGGACCCGACACACACGCGTACCGGCCCGGCATCAGCGGTGCCACCCGGTTCGCCGGCATCCGCTTCTTCCCCGGCACCGCGCCCGCCGTCCTCGGCGTCCCGGCCCAGGAACTGCGCGACCGGCGCGTCGACCTCGCCGACCTGTGGCCGTCGGACCAGGTGCGGCGCCTGACCGAACGGGTCGACGCGGCACACGACCCGGCGGCCGCCCTCGAAGCCGTGGCCCTCGAACGGGGAGCCGCGCCGCCCGACGCCGTCCTCGCGCACATCGTGGCGTCGCTCGGCGCGGGCCGCACCGTCGCCGAGACCGCCGACAGCGCGGGGCTCGGCGCGCGCGGCCTGCACCGGCGCTCCCTCGCCGCGTTCGGCTACGGGCCCAAGACCCTGGCCCGCGTCCTGCGTCTGCAACGCGCCCTCGCGCTGGCCCGCGGGGGAGTGCCGCTCGCCGAGACGGCCGCGCGGGCGGGGTACGCCGACCAGGCCCATCTGGCGCGTGACGTAAGGGCGTTGGCGGGCGTTCCGCCGACCCGTCTCGTCTGACGGGGCGGGCCGCGCCTACCAGGGAGAGATCGGCTCGATCCCGACCCGGCGCCCCTCCTCGTCGAGCAGATGCCCCATGCGCTTGACGGTGTGCAGGCCGACGATGCGGTCCGTCACCGTGAGCGAGGGCAGCCGGGCGCACAGCGCGGTCTCGCGGCGCTGGATGTCTCCCAGGTCGTGCACCCACAGCGTGGCGAAGATGTTCGCGGGACCCGTGACGGCCGCGACAAGACGGCACTCCGGGAGCGCGGCGAGCGTGCGGTGGACGGTGCCGATGTCCCGCGCGGGGACCCGGCCGAGCAGCGACACCGGAACCGGATGACCGGCGAGCGCGGACGCGATGTCGCAGCGGAACGTCAGGACCGCCGAGTCCGTGAGGCGGCGCAGCCTGCGGCGGACGGTGGGCGGGCTGGTGTCGGTGCGCTCGGCGAGTTCGGCGAGGCCGAGCCGCCCGTCGCGGACGAGTTCGCCGAGCAGGGCCCGGTCCACGGGGTCGAGTTCGAGCCCGCGCGCCGGCTCCTGCGCCGCCGTGGCGTTCCCGAGCGCCGTCATCTGCGAGGGGTCGAGGGAGCGCAGCCGCCAGCGGCTGCCCTCGACGTAGAGCGACGTGGCGAACAGGGCGCTGACCGACACGATCCCCGGCAGCTGGTCCAGCTCCCGCGTGAGGAAGCGGCTGAGCGAGGGCAGGTCGGGGGCCAGCACGTCGAGCAGCAGGTCGGAGCTGCCCGGGGCCGTCACCTCGATCGTCGCCGCCTCCGGGAGCGCACTCAGCCGGGCGAGCAGCCGCGACCGTTCCTGCGGCAGGCAGCGCAGCAGCACGAACGCCGTGCAGCGGTTGCGGGTGAACTCGCGGCCGGGCGCCGCGTACACCCAGGCGAGCCCCGCCCGCGTCAGCCGGTCCCAGCGCCGCGCCAGCGTGCCCGCCGTCACGCCGAGCGGCGGCGAGAGCTCCGACCAGGATGCCCGGGGCCGTAGCTGGAGGGCGTTCACCAGGGCGAGGTCCAGCTCGCTGGCGGTGACCGTTTCTCGCATCACAAGCACTCCGTACGTACGAATCCATGAATATTCGGGGCCGTCCGTGCCTCGGCCCGCACAGTAGCGACCACATTCGGTTCCGGCCACCAGAAGATCCAGAGGTGAAGCTGTGTCCACACACACAACGGGAACGGGGCGGGGACCCAGAGCGGTGAGCTCCGGCCCGGCCATGGTCGCGACGATGGCCGTCGTCGTCCTGTTCAGCGGCATCGTCCAGGGCTATCTGACCCCGCTCCTCCCCGAGGTCGGCCGGAGCCTGCACATCGGCACCGTCGGGCAGAACAACATCTACCTGCTCTTCCAGCTGGCCTGCGCCGTGCTGACGCCGCTGCTGTCCCGGCTCGGTGACCTGCACGGACACCGCAGGCTGCTGCGGGTGGCGCTCGCGATGGTGGCGGGCGGCTCGCTCCTGATCGCCGCGTGGCCGTCCGCCGTGACCCTCGCCGTCGGCGTCACCCTCCAGGGCGCCCTCGTCGGCTTCTTCCCGCTCCTCGTGGGCATCCTCCGCTCCCGCGCCCCCGAGCAGAACCGCACCGGGATCTCCCTCCTCGTGGGCGTCCTGCTCATCGCGATCGGCGTCGGCGGTCTCGTGGCCGGCGCGCTCAGCGAGGGCCACGCGCAGGCCGGGCTGTGGACCGCGGTCCCCGTCGCCGTGCTCGCCGTCGCCGCCGGTCTCGTACTGCCGGACAGCGACATCCCGCGCGGCGGCCGCTTCCACTACGGCGCGGCGGCGCTGCTCACCGCCGGCCTCATCGCGCTCGTCCTCGTCCTGGCCCAGGGCAGCACGTGGGGCTGGGGCTCGGCGCGCACGATCGGGCTCGCCGTCGTGGCCGTCGCCGTCCTCGCGGCCTGGGTGGCCGTCGAGCACCGGTCCGAGAACCCGCTGGTCAGCGTCCGTATGCTGGCCAACCCGCGGCTCGCGGTGGTCAGCGGCTACACGTTCTGCGCCTCGTTCGGCACGATCGGCTTCCTCGGCGCCAACGCCCTCTTCCTGGGCTCCTCACGCTCCGAGAACGGCTACGGCATGGACATGGGTCCGCAGGCCATCGCCACGATCTCGCTCGCCATGGTCGTCGCCGGATTCGCCGGATCCACGCTGACGCCGCGCCTCGCCCGGCGCATCGGCGACCGCGCCGTGCTCGCCACGGGCGGCGTCCTCGTCGCGCTCGGCTTCCTGGGCATGGCCCTCTTCCACGACAGCCTCGGCCAGTATGTGACCTCCGCCCTCGTCGTGGGCCTGGCGACCGGGCTCTTCGAGTCGATCACGCGGACCTTGTCGGCGGAGGTCGTCGAGGAGCACGAGACCGCGCTCGCCGTCGGACTCAACGAACTCGCCCTCTCCCTGGGCGCGGCCATCGGCGCCGCCGTGATCGGCGGCTTCTTCACCGCCCACGCCGTGCGCGGGACCACGCGCATCGCGGAGTCCGGCTACCTGTGGGGCTGGGGCGCGTGCGCCTGCGCCGCCGTCGTCGGCACGGCCCTCACCCTGCGCTACCGCGCGCCCCGCACCGCCGCCACCCCCGTACCGCACCTCGCCCCGACCGGAGACCTCGCATGACCGACACCCCGACCGCGCGCAAGACCGTGACCGGCGCCGTACGGAACTGGCGCGAGCCGGTCGTCGCCCTCAGTCACGCCCTGCACGACGACCCCGAGACCGCCCTGCAGGAACACCGCGCGGCGGCCCGGATCGCCGACCTCATGGAGAGCGCCGGATTCACCGTCACCCGCGGCGCCGGCGACCTCCCCACCGCGGTGCTCGCCACCTACGGCACCGGCGACCTCGTCATGGCGTTCTGCGCCGAGTACGACGCCCTGCCCGGCATCGGCCACGCCTGCGGGCACAACGTCAACGGCGCCGCGTCCGTCGGCGCCGCCCTCGGCCTCGCCGCCGTCGCCGACCAACTCGGCGTCACCGTCAAGCTGATCGGCACGCCCGCCGAGGAGGACATCGGCGGCAAGGTGCTCCTCATGGACGCCGGGATCTTCGACGACGTCGCCGCCGCGATGATGGTGCACGCCGCCCCCGACGACACCGTGGGCGCCTCCTCGCTGGCCATCGGCGCCTGGGATCTCACCTACCGGGGCAGGCCCTCGCACGCCGCGCTCGCCCCCTGGGAGGGCGTCAACGCGCTCGACGCCATGACCGTCGCCCAGACCGCCGTCGGCCTCCTGCGCCAGCAGCTGCCGCCCGGCGTCGTCGTGCACGGCATCGTCACCGACGGCGGCCAGGCCGTGAACGTCATCCCGGCCCGCACCGCCGCCCGCTACGAGGTCAGGGCGCGCACCGTGGAGCAGCTCGCCGAGGCCTGGCAGCGGGTCAGGGCGTGCTTCGAGGCGGGCGCGCTCGCCACCGGCGCCGAGCTCGAAGTGAGCGCGCACGGAAGGGACTTCGCCGACCTGCGCCAGGACGAGGAGATGACCCGGTCCTACGCGAGGGCCGCCGCTGAGCTGGGCCGTACGGTCACCTCACTGCACGGCGAGACGATGGCGTCGACCGACATGGGCAACGTCTCGCAGCGCATCCCCTCGATCCACCCGACGGTCGGCTACGACACGGGCGGTGCCAAGCAGCACACCCCCGAGTTCACCGCCCACGGCAAGACCCCGGGCGCCGACCTCGCGGTGCTCGACGGGGCGACGGCCCTCGCCCTCGTAGGCGTCGACCTCGCGACGTCCGGGGTACAGCGCGCCCGGCTGCTCGACGGGGTGCGCAAGCGCCGGGCGAACGCGTCCTGGCCGGGCGGACGCATTTAGGCGGTCGTGGCCGGCGGTGCGAACAGGTCGACCCCGTTGCCGTCGGGGTCGAGGACCACGGCGTACCGCTGGCCCCAGAACGCGTCCCACGGCTTCAGCTCGCCGTCGTACCCGGCGGCCAGCAGCTCCTCGTAGACGGCGTCCACCCCGGCCGCGTCACCGCAGTCGAAGGCCAGCCCGTGCCGGGAGGCGCCACGGGCGGGCGCCCGCCAGGACGGGTGGAACGACTTCACGGTCTCCTCGGTGTCGAGCAGGACGCGCAGGCCGCCGGGCAGGACGGCCTCCGCGTGCGGCTGCTCCTCGGCCCCTTCGGGGAACGCGAGGCCGAGGCGGCGGTAGAACGTGACGGCGGCGGCCATGTCGGAGACGACGACGCCCACGGCGTCCAGTCGTGCGGTGATCTCGGTCATGCCCCCACCGTAGGCACGCGCCCCCGCACCGGTCTTGAACGAATCGGACACCGCCGCGCCGCACCCGCGCCCGGTCGCCGGCCCGCGCCGCTCAGCGACGTACCGCCGCCGCGAGCGCCGCGATCCGGTCAGGGCCCACGCGGCAGCAGCCTCCGATCAACCGGGCCCCGGCCCGCTCCCAGCCGGCCACTCGGTCCGCGGTGAACGTGGCCGCGCCCCGCCAGCCGCGCGCTTCCGCGTCCCAGGACTCGCCGCTGTTCGGATAGGCCACCACCGGCTTCCCCGTGACGCGCGCGGCCAGCGCCACCGCGGGTTCGACGTCCTCGGGGGCGCAGCAGTTGACGCCCACCGCGACGATGTCGTCCGCGTCGGCGGCGAGCGCGAACGCCTCCTCCAGGGGCTGCCCGGCGCGGGTGCGGTCACCGGCGACGCTGTACGACAGCCACGCCGGGACACCGAGCCCCCGCACGGCCCGCAGCAGAGCCCGCGCCTCGTCGGTGTCCGGCACGGTCTCCAGGGCGAGCACGTCCGGCCCGGCCGCGGCGAGGGCGTCGAGCCGGGGCCGGTGGAAGGCCTCCAGCTCGGCCACCGTCAGGCCGTAGCGGCCCCGGTACTCCGAACCGTCGGCCAGCATCGCCCCGTACGGGCCCACCGACGCGGCCACCCACAGCGGACCCGGCACCCCCTTCGCCTCCGCGCGCCGGGCCGCCTCGCGCGCCAACTCGACGCTCAGAGACAGGAGTTCGGCGGCCCGCTCGCGGGAGACCCCGTGCCGCGCGAACCCCTCGAACGTCGCCTGGTAGCTCGACGTGATCGCCACCGAGGCCCCCGCCTCGTAGTACGCGAGATGTGCGGCCACGATCGCCCCGGGCCGCTCGGCGAGCAGCCGCGCCGACCACAGCTCGTCGCTCAGGTCGTACCCGGCGGACTCCAGCTGGTTGGAGAGCCCGCCGTCCAGGACGACCGGCCCCGCGGCGAGGGCTTCGGCAAGAGGAGGTGACGTCATACGACGACGCTAACTCTGTCGGAACCCGGACGAGCGGGGCACGAACGTGAAGCCGCGCTCGTGGTACGTCTCGGCCACCTTGGCGATCTTCTCGGCGTTCAGGCCGGAGGTGGGGTGGCTCAGGAACAGCGCGCTGCCCACCGGCAGCGCGTCCACCAGCGCGCGCACGATGTCGTACGCCTCAACTGCCGGGTACGGGACAGGCCTTGGCCCGTGGATCAGCCCGCTGCCGAGAACGTGAAGGCGAACGTGGCCGGGGCCACCTCGTGCACGTACCGCGGGAGCGGGCCGGGGCCGCAGGACTGGGAGCCGATGCCGTGCTGGGCGTGGTCCAGGTTCACCCACACCGTGTTCCCGGCCACCAGGTCCGTGCGGTGCCCGGCCGCGTCGAGGTGTTCGCTCGTCCAGCGGCGGGCCGTGAACCAGAACTCCGGCTCGCCGTCGATCCGCAGGCCGCCGATCTCCATCCGGCGGACATCCGCGCGCGCACCGTTCTCCTGCGGGCGCACGTACGGGGTCTGGAGCTCGTCGACGGACGCCTCCCACCGGCCGAGCCGCGACGCGGCACGTGTGTCCGGGTAGGCCTCGCCGGGGCCGCCGCCGAACCAGCGCGCGTGCGTCGCGGACGACGGCAGGCCGAGGCGGACGCCCAGGCGGGGGAGCGGCACCGTCCAGTCGCCCTCGGGGGTCACCGAGACCGTCAGGGTCAGACGGCCCGTCTCGTCCGCCGTCCAGCGGTACTCCGTGCCGAGCGCGAACTGCTCGGCTGCGGGGGCCACCCGGGTCCGTACCGTCAACGCGCCTGATTCCAGGATGACGTGGTCGAGGCGGTGCCGCATGCGGTGCAGCCCGGCCGTGCGCCACAGGAGGCCGAACCGCCGGTCCGCCTGCCAGTCGGCGCCGTTGTCGTTGTCCGTCGGCGCCCGCCACACGTCCAGGCGCACCCCGGTGACGGGCACCTGTCCGACGCTCCGCAGCTCGCCCGTACGCGCGTCGAAGACGGCCGGGCCGAGCGTGACGGCCTCCGCTTCCCGCACCGGCGAAAGCCCGCTCGCGGGAACGACCGACTTCCTTCCTGACGCGGGGAGTTGACCCCATGCGACCACGTGACCCCGGTCCGCCCACGCGGTGTCGTCGGCGAGCGCCGCCCGTACCGTCCACTGCGTCTCCGCGCCCCGTGCCGCGTCCGGCGGGGCGGGCAGCTTGACGTCCGCGCTCTCGCCGGGCGCGAGCGCGGGCACGGCGAGCGGGCCCGATTCCACCGGCGCGCCGTCCACCTCGTACGACCAGGTGAAGGCCAGCGCGGCGAGGTCCGCGAAGTCGTGGCGGTTCGTGACGCGGACCGTGCCCGCCGTCCCGTCGCCCTCGACCAGGACCGGCTCGATCACCTTCTTGTACTCGACGAGTCCGGGCGAGGGCGTGCGGTCGGGGAAGAGGAGCCCGTCGCACACGAAATTGCCGTCGTGCAGCTCCTCGCCGAAGTCACCGCCGTACGCGTACCCGTACCGTCCGTCCGCGAGGCCGTGGTCGATCCACTCCCAGACGAATCCGCCCTGGAGCCGGTCGTACGTCTCGAACAGGCGCTGGTACTCGGAGAGTCCGCCGGGTCCGTTGCCCATCGCGTGCGCGTACTCGCACAGGATGAACGGGAGTTCGCGGCGCGCCTCGGGGCCCTCGTCCTCGTACCGGCCGATGCGTTCGACCTCGGCGTGGTCCGCGTACATCCGCGAGTAGACGTCGGTGTCGGCGCACGACGGGTCGCCCTCGTAGTGCAGCGGGCGGGACGGGTCGCGGTCCCGGATCCAGTCGGCCATCGCGCTCAGGCCCGCGCCCGTGCCGCACTCGTTGCCGAGGGACCAGATGATCACCGACGCGTGGTTCTTGTCGCGCTCCACCATGCGGGCCGCCCGGTCGAGGAGAGCCGGGGTCCAGCGCTCGTCGTCGACCGGATTGCGCTGCCACCGCTCGTGGGTGAAGCCGTGCGTCTCCAGGTCGCACTCGTCGATCACCCACAGGCCGAACTCGTCGCACAGGTCGAGGAACGCGGGGTGGGGCGGGTAGTGCGAGGTCCGCACGGCGTTGATGTTGTGCCGCTTCATGAGGAGGACGTCGTGGCGCATCGTCTCCTCGTCCACGGCGCGGCCGCGCTCCGGGTGGAACTCGTGCCGGTTGACGCCGCGGAACAGGATCCGCTTTCCGTTGACCTTGAGGACGCCGTCCTCCACGGCGACGGTACGGAATCCGGCGCGGAAGGGGATGATCTCCCCGCCCGGCGTGGCCAGTTCACCCGCGTACAGGCGCGGCGTCTCGGCCGTCCACGGCTCCACCGGCAGCGACACCGGCTCACCCGCCCCGACGTCCACGCCGAGTTCGGGCACGGTCACGCGCCCTCCCGCGCTCGCCTCGACCCGCAGGGTGCCTTCCCCGGTGCGGTGGTCGTACGCGGTGTGCACGAAGAAGTCGGCGTCCGCGCCGTCGGGCCGGTGCAGCAGCGTGACCTCACGGAAGATGCCGGGCAGCCACCACTGGTCCTGGTCCTCCAGGTACGAGCCGGACGACCACTGATGGACGCGTACGGCCAGGACGTTGCCCTCCGCGCGCAACAGCCCCTCGACCGCGAACTCGTGCGGCAGCCGCGAGCCCTTGAACTCGCCGAGCTCCTCGCCGTTCAGCCAGACCCGCGCACACGACTCGACCCCCTCGAAGCGCAGCACGGTCGCCCCCGACGCCGGCCAGTCGTCCGGCAGGCCGAAGACGCGCAGATGGTCACCGGTCGGGTTCTCGGTCGGGACACGCGGCGGGTCGACGGGGAACGGGTAGACGGTGTTCGTGTACGCCGGTGACCCGAGGGCCCCGTCGCCCTGGAGTACCCAGTGCCCCGGCACTGTCAGCTCCGTCCAGGCGGACGCGTCGTGGCCGGGGCGCGCGAAGGACGCGTCGTGGCCGTCGGCCGTCGCCGAGAGGCGGAAGCGCCAAGGGCCGTCCAGGGACAGGGACGCGGCGTCGGAGGCGGCGTACCAGGAGCGCGGCGCGACACCGCCGGTCCCGGGGGACACCTGCTCGTAGTAGGGGAGTGCGGATTCCTCAGGGAGGGACACCTCGGGGAGGGACATCGTTCTCCTTGACGGTCAGGTCGTGTGCGGGGTGAGGGTGGTGCCGGTCAGGCCCGGCGACGACAGCACGCCCTCCAGAGCGAAGGTCGCCGCGCCCAGGCTCACGGGGTCGGTCGGTATCGGGGACAGGACGATCTCGGTGGCCGCGAACGGGCTGCCCAGCGCGTGCCGCGCGACGGCCTGGCGCACTTCGGTCAGCAGGGGCGTACCGAGCGCGGTCGCCACCCAGCTGCTGAGCACGATCACTTCGGGGTTGAGCAGGTTCACCAGGTCCGCGACGGCGGCGCCGAGATGGCGGGCGGTCTCCCGGACGACCCGCAGCGCCACCGGGTCGCCGCCGGCGGCCGCGCGGCCGAGCGCGCCGATCGTGGCGGTCTGGTCATCATCGGTCAACAGCGCACTGTGCGGGGCGAGTTCGCGCAGCGTCCGCATGATGGCGGGCGCGCCCACGTACGCCTCCACGCATCCGGCGTCGCCGCAGCGGCACGGCCGCCCGTCGAGCACGAGCGTGGTGTGACCCCACTCGCCGGCGCTGTTCGTGACGCCGCGGTGCAGGGCGCCGCCGAGCGCGAGGCCCGCGCCGACGCCGGTGCCGAGGTTGATCACCACGGCGTCGTCGCATCCGCGCGCGGCACCGAACCACAGCTCCGCGACCGTCGCCGCCCGCAGCGGGTTGTCTAGGTGGACCGGGTAGGGGAGGCGCTCGCCGAGCAGCGCGGTCAGCGGCACGTCGCGCCAGCCCCAGTTCGCGGCGCGGACCGCGACGCCGCGCTCGCGGTCGACCTGCCCCGGCATCGTGACGCCCACCCCGAGCACCCGCGGCGGGCGGCGCGTGTCCGCGGCGGCGACCACGGCCCCCACCGCCGCCGCGATCCGGCCGACGACCTCCTCCGGGGCGGACTCGCCGGGCCGCAGCTCCTCCTCGGCGCGCGCCACTACGCCCAGCGCGAGATCGAAGAGCTCCGCGTGCACGTACGTCTCCGCCACGTCGACGCCGACGAGCGCGCCGCCCGCCGCGTCCACCGCGACCAGCGAGCGCGGACGCCCGCCCGCGGACTCCTCGAAACCGACCTCGACGAGCAGGCCGAGTGCCGTGAGCTCCGCCACGAGCGTGGCGACCGTCGCCTGACTGAGCCCGGTCGCCGCCGCCAACTCGCCCCGGGAAGCGGGGGACTTGGCGATGAGGTGGCGCAGCACCGCGTACCGGTTCGCCGTCCTGATGTCCCGGGATGTGTGCTTCACCGTGTCCCCTCCTCCGCCCGCTTCGACGCTACGGCCGCCCGCACCCCTTCGACAAGGGGTTTGAAAAGGGGTTGTCAAAAGTCCCCGCCCGCGAGGGGGTGGTCACCACGGAGTACCGTCCGACCGCATGACCCAGACCGAGAACGCGACAACGCTGTCGCGCACGCTCCCGCAGACCGACCGCACCCGCCACAGCAGGCTCCGCGAGCAGGGCAGCCTCGAACGCTCCGACCTCGAGGCGATCCTCGACGCGGCATTCGTCTGCCATCTCGGCGTCCTCGTCGACGGCCGCCCCGTCGTCGTCCCCACCGTCTACGGCCGCGACGACACCCGGCTCTACCTGCACGGATCGGTGGCGAGCCGCAGCCTGGCCGCCGAACCCGACGCGCCGATATGCGTGACCGTCACCCACGTCGACGGCCTGGTCCTCGCCCGCTCCGTCTTCGAGCACGGCGTGAACTACCGCAGCGCGATGATCCACGGCGTACCGCGCACGGTCACCGACCCCGACGAGAAGCTCGCGGGCCTGCAGCGCCTCACCGAGCACGCGACCCCCGGCCAGTGGACGTACGCCCGCCGGCCCAACCGCAAGGAACTGGCCGCCACCACCCTCCTGGTGCTGTCCCTCGACGAGGCCTCCGTCAAGATCCGTACGGGCGCCCCCGACGACGGCGCCGGGCCCGACGCAGTCCTCGGCCTGTGGGCCGGCACCCTGCCCCTGACCTCCCGCTGGGGCGCGCCGACCGCCGACCCGCTGCTGCCGCCCGGCATCACCGCCCCGGCGCACATCGTGGCGCGCGCGGGGACCCGGCAGGGCTGACGTGCAAGCGGGGGCATACCGTGAGTTCTCGAGCAGTGATGTTCCGGGAGCTGAGGAGAGACGGGATGCAGAGCCGTACGGCGCTGGTCGAGGACCTGATGGAGCGCTTCCCGCACGTGCCGCGGGAAGCGGTGTTCAAGGAGGATCTGCTGCGCGGCGGCGTGGCGTTCGACAGGTCCGCGCTCAGCGACAACGAGTCCGGTGACGTCAAGCCGAAGTCGTACTTCATCTTCTCCTTCGACCACGGCACGCTCCCCGAGCTCGGCGAGGCCGCGCTGCGCCGACCGCCGGAGGAGATCATCCTCACCGGCGGCCCGTACGACCTGCGGCGCACGGTCGTCTCGGTCCGCGTGAACCCGTCGTCGCCCTACCGGGTCGCGGCCGACGAGGACGGGATGCTCGGCCTCTACCTCGACGGGAAGCGGATCTCGGACGTCGGCGTCCCGCCGATGCCGGAGTACTACCGGCACAAGCTCTCCAACGGAAAGTCCGTCATGGAGGTGGCCCCCACCATCCAGTGGGGCTACCTGATCTATCTGACCGTCTTCCGCGTCTGCCAGTACTTCGGCGCCAAGGAGGAGTGCCAGTACTGCGACATCAACCACAACTGGCGCCAGCACAAGGCGGCCGGCCGCCCGTACACCGGCGTCAAGGACGTCGACGAGGTCCTCGAAGCCCTCGAGATCATCGACAAGTACGACACCACGAAGGCGTCCACCGCCTACACGCTCACCGGCGGTGCGATCACCTCCAAGCTCCAGGGCCGTGACGAGGCCGACTTCTACGGCCTGTACGCCAAGGCCATCGAGGAGCACTTCCCCGGCCGCTGGATCGGCAAGGTCGTCGCCCAGGCGCTGCCCAAGGACGACGTGCAGCGCTTCAAGGACTACGGCGTGCAGATCTACCACCCCAACTACGAGGTGTGGGACCGCCGCCTGTTCGAGCTGTACTGCCCCGGCAAGGAGCGCTACGTCGGCCGCGACGAGTGGCACAAGCGCATCCTCGACTCGGCGGACGTCTTCGGCGCGCGCAACGTGATCCCGAACTTCGTGGCCGGCGTCGAGATGGCCGAGCCCTCCGGCTTCACCACCGTCGACGAGGCCATCGCCTCCACCACCGAGGGCCTGCGCTTCTTCATGTCGCACGGCATCACACCCCGCTTCACCACGTGGTGCCCCGAGCCGACGACCCCGCTCGGCAAGGCCAACCCGCAGGGCGCGCCGCTGGAGTACCACATCAGGCTCCTGGAGGCCTACCGCTCCACGATGGAGGAGTACGGCCTCTCCTCGCCCCCCGGCTACGGCCCCGCGGGCGCCGGCCGCGCCGTGTTCTCCGTCAGCTCGTTCATGGACAGCCTCGCGCCGGAGACCGCCCCGGCCGGCTAGCCACGGCTCCGCCCCCACGGGCTGTGCCACTGGTCGGCGATGGCCGTCGCCCGCGCGAAGTGAGCGGCGGCATCGCTCTTCCGGCCCAGGAGCAGGGCGGGTTCACCGAGTGTGTACGCGACCGGCCGGGTCGCCACCGTGAAGCCCGAGGAGGGCGGCGAGTCGCAGTACGGCGACCGCCTCCTCGGGGAGCCGGCCCAGTGACCGGCGGGCCGCCCCGGTTGTCGCCGAGGAGCGGTGCCGGCCGCCCGCCCGTTCCACCTGTGTTCAGGCCGCCCGCTCCCGCAGCACCGCGAGCGCACGGTCGGCGTGGGCGCTCATCCGGAACTCGCTGCGGACCACTTCGAGGACGACGCGGTCCTGTCCGAGGACGAACGTGGCCCGCTTCGTCGGCGCGATCGAGAAGCCGCGCGCGACCCCGAACCGCTCGCGCACCTCGCCCTGCGCGTCCGAGAGCAGCGGGAAGCCGAGCGTGTGCTTCCCGGCGAACTCCGCCTGGCGCTCGACCGGATCGGCGCTGACGCCCACGGGCCGCGCGCCGACGGCCGCGAACTCGGCCGCGAGATCCCGGAAGTGACAGGCCTCGGCCGTGCACCCGGGCGTCATGGCCGCCGGGTAGAAGAACAGGACGACGGGACCCTCGCTCAGCAGCTCCGACAGCCGCGTCGGGGTGCCGCTCTCGTCCGGCAGGGTGAAGTCCTCGACGGTGTCGCCCGCTTCGACGCGCTTGCTCATGATCCGGCCTCCTGGGCCTTGGCCACGCCGCGCGCCCACAGCACGAGCGGCACCTGAAGGGGAAGCCGCACGAGGGCCGCGGTCAGCAGCGGCGCGGGCTTGTCGCGCCAGTCGACCGCCATCTGCACATTGGCGGGGAAGACGCCCACGAAGAAGGCGGCCGTGGCCTGAGCGGCCCTGCGGCGCGTCCACGGCAGCGCGATGCCGGCCGCGAGCGCGAGCTCGACGGCGCCGCTCGCGTACGTCCACGCGCGCGCGGAGCCCGGCAGCGCGCGGGGCACCGTGGCGTCGAAGGACTTCGGGGCGACGAAGTGCGTCACCCCGGCACCGGCGAGCAGCCCGGCGAGGGCGAGTGACTTGCGCGTGGACGACGAACGGGACCTGGAACGGGGCCTGGAACCTGAAGCGGGGCGGGGCACGGAACCTCCTCGGATGACTGGCGCGCGATATTACTCGGGAGTAAGCGCGCTGGGGAAGCCTGCGTGACCGAGCCCCTGTCGCCCCTGGCCTACCCGACGTCGAGATAGTCGCGGTCGATGTTCACCTTGGCGCCGCCCCAGGTCTCCTGGACCTCACCGGCGTACTGGTGGATGCGCTGACTGCCCGGCCAGGCGGAAGCCGGGACGTAGCTGCCGGCGTCGGTGGTGGCGGCACCGTTCCACGCGGCGAACCAGATGTGGTCGACGCGCGTGTACGCCGGGTTGTCGTGCTCGGCCGCCGCGTCGCGGACACCGGAAGAGGCGCCGGAGTAGAAGCCGGAGAGATAGCCGCCGGCGTGCAGCGCCTCGGTCCAGCCGGACAGGTAGGAGAGGACGGCCGCCTTGCAGGAGGCGGTGGAGGCGTAGCCCTCGATGTCGTTGTAGAGGGCGCTCCCGGCCGGGATGCCGAGCGCCCGGGCGGCGGACACCGAGCCGACGGCGGCAGCGGCGCCCTGAGAGCGCGCGGTGGCCGGAACGGCGGACATCCTGTTGGAGAAGGTGGTGCAGGGGGCTTGCCTGCCGACCTCGATCGGGATGAGCCGCCACCCCTTCGCGGTCTGCTTGCTCACCCAGGAGGCGGTGAGGTTCGGCTGCGCGCAGGCTCGTGTCTCGCCGCTGATGTAGACGCCGACGGCGCCGTACGGGGAGTCGGCCCGCCAGGCGTCCATCGTCTTCTGGGAGGGCGCGGTGCAGGAGTCGAAGCCATGGCCGGTGAACTCGCCGGGCTGCGCCCCCGCGGCGGCCGCGGTCCGCGCCGCACGGCCCGTCGGCAGCGGCGCGGGATTGCCGCCCGTCGTCAGGATCGCCGACCCAAGGACCTTGCGTACCGCGGTCTCGTTGGCGTCGGTGTGCGACGCGGTGACGAGTACGCCCGCGCTCTCGACGGCGACCTGGATCTCGTCGTTGGTGGAGACCGCGCCCGGAGCGACGGCCGAATGACCGGCGGCGCGTGCCGTGGAGGGCGTCACACGGTGGGGGTCAAGACCGGCAAGCGGTTCGACGACCAGGCCTTCCGTGCGTCCGACCAGCCTCGCCGGGCACGTCGACCCGTTGCCGGGACGGCCGAGATAGACGGTGGGCCGGTCGAAACGTACGCAGGTGTCGGGGTGCCGTTCGAGGTCGACGACCTGCCACGTGGCCGGGACCCGCACCTGGTAGCCGTGGTACGTCACCACTTGTGCGCCGTCCTGCGCTTCCGCCGGAGCTGCCCCGACGGGCGCTGCGGACAGTGCCCCCAGTGCGACGAGCAGTGCCGCCGCGGTGGCGGCCGGGCCGCGCCCGCGCCGGATCGGACGAAGTCGCACGAGGGTCTCCTCTTCGGAGGGGGGAACAGGGTGACTGCAGCGCTAGGTGTACCGCGTCGGGTCAGTGAGGCGGCTGTACGACGCGGGGGATGTGACGAGGTGTCATCCGCCCTCCGTAGTCGCACTCGCCTGGTATCCGACTCAGGGCTGCCGGCCGGTGTCCGGGGGGTGGGCGCGAGGCCGATAAATGCCTGGTGCCGCTGCTCTTGCCTGAGCTAGTCTCCGAACCGTTCCAGCGGTGGTCCATGGCCACCGTACGCAGAGGCGTGTTCCAGGAGGTGTTGACCGATGGCTGTCGTTGTGACGGGCGCTGCCCGCATCCAGAAGTTCATCGAGTCCACCTCTGTGGTCACCGGCTGACCTGCCTTCTTCGTTCGCGCCGCTGTGCGCGACCAGCTGGGGCCGCCTTTGTGAAGGGTCACCCCTTGTCTTCCTCTTCTCTCCCGAGCTCTTCTCCCTCGAAATCGGCCCTGGCTGTGTACGGCTGGGACGGCGGCTGGGAAGCTGAGTTCGCCCGGTTCGCCGGGCAGGGCCTGCTGCCGGGCCGTGTCGTACGTGTCGATCGTGGTCTGTGTGACGTCGTCACCGCCGAGGGTGTGGTGCGCGCCGACACCGAATTCGTCGTCCCCCGCGACCCGATGAAGGTCGTGTGCACGGGCGACTGGGTCGCCGTAGACCCTGAAGAACGCGACCCGCGGTACGTGAGGTCGCTGCTGCCGCGCCGCACGTCTTTCGTGCGGTCGACCTCGTCGAAGCGGTCGGAGGGCCAGATCCTCGCGGCCAACGTCGACCACGCCGTGATCGCCGTGTCGCTGGCCGCCGACCTCGACCTCGGCCGTATCGAGCGGTTCCTCGCCCTGGCGTGGGAGTCCGGCGCCCAGCCCGTCGTCGTCCTCACCAAGGCCGACCTCGTGCCGGACGCCGCGACCACCGCGCACCTCGTCTCCGACGTGGAGACGGCTGCGCCCGGCGTGCAGGTCCTCGCGGTCAGCGCCGAGCAGGGCCACGGCATCGATGTGCTCGGCGCGCTCCTCGACGGGACGTCCGTGCTCCTCGGCCAGTCCGGAGCGGGCAAGTCGACGCTCGCCAACGCCCTGCTCGGCGCCGACGTCATGCACGTGCACGCCGTGCGCGACGTCGACGGCAAGGGCCGGCACACCACGACCACCCGCAACCTGCTGGTCCTGCCGACCGGCGGCGTCCTGATCGACACCCCCGGGCTGCGTGGCGTCGGGCTCTTCGACGCCGAGGCCGGCGTCGGGCAGGTCTTCTCGGAGATCGAGGCCCTGGCACAGGAGTGCAGGTTCCACGACTGCGCCCACGACGCCGAGCCGGGATGCGCCGTGCTGGCCGCGCTCGACGACGGGACGCTGCCCCCGCGCCGCCTCGACAGCTACCGCAAGCTGCTGCGCGAGAACCAGCGGCTCGCCGCCCGCACCGACGCCCGTCTGCGGGACGAGATGCGGCGCGTCTGGAAGATGCGCGGCGCCCAGGGCCGCGCCGCGATGGAGGCCAAGCGGGGGCGCCTCGGCTGAGCCGGTCTCGCGTGCGGCCTCCGCCGTCCCGTACGGGACGGCGGAGGCCGCGGCATCCCCGCGCCCCGGTGCCATAGCGCCATGTCCGAATTCCGCCAGCCCCCTGCGCCGCGCAGGCGCACACTGGAGGGCGTGATGATCGATGAGGACACGCGGTACGAAGCGGTGCGCAGCCGCGACGCGCGCTTCGACGGAGAGTTCTTCTTCGCCGTCGAGACGACCGGCATCTACTGCCGCCCCAGCTGCCCCGCGGTCACCCCCAAGCGAAAGAACGTCCGCTACTACGCCACCGCCGCGGCGGCGCAGGGCTCCGGGTTCCGCGCCTGCCGGCGCTGCCGCCCCGACGCCGTGCCGGGCTCGGCCGACTGGAACGTACGCGCCGACGTGGTGGGCCGCGCCATGCGCATGATCGGCGACGGCGTCGTCGACCGCGAGGGCGTCGCCGGGCTCGCGGTGCGCCTCGGGTACAGCGCCCGCCAGGTGCAGCGCCAGCTCACCACCGAGCTGGGCGCCGGGCCCGTCGCCCTGGCCCGCGCCCAGCGCGCCCACACCGCGCGCGTCCTGCTCCAGACGACCGGCCTGCCGATCACGGAGATCGCGTTCGCCGCGGGCTTCGCGAGCGTGCGCCAGTTCAACGACACGATCCGCGCGGTCTACGCCCGTACGCCCACGGAGCTGCGCGCCGAGGCCCCCGCCACCCGCGCCACCGCCACCGCGGCCGGCATCCCCCTGCGCCTCGCCCACCGCGGCCCCTACCAGGCCCGCCCCCTCTTCGACACCCTCGCCCGCGAGGCCCTCGACGGCGTCGAGGAGATGACCGGAACGCCGGGCGCCCGCATCTACCGGCGCACCCTGCGCCTGCCGTACGGCACCGGCGTCGTCTCCGTCGACGAGCGCACCAGGTCCACGCCCGCGAGCCGCGCCGCGCACCACGGCGGCTGGCTCGACGCCCGCATCCACCTCACCGACCTGCGCGACCTGACGACGGCCGTGGGACGCCTGCGGCGCCTGTTCGACCTGGACAGCGACCCCTACGCGATCGACGAGCGCCTCGGCGCCGACCCGCGCCTCGCACCGCTCGTGGCCGCACGGCCCGGTCTGCGCGCGCCGGGCGCCGCCGACCCCGACGAGGTGGCCGTGCGGCTCCTCGCCGGGCGGACGGAGTCGGCGCGGCTCGTCGAGCGGTACGCGAAGGCCGTCGACGCGCCCTGCGGCACCCTCACCCATGTCTTCCCCTCACCCGACGACCTCGCCGGGGAACCGGGACCCGTCGGCGCACTCGCCACGGCCCTCGCCGACGGCGCCCTGCGCCTCGACCCGGGCGCCGACCGCGACGACGCCGAGGCCGCCCTGCGCGCCCTGCCCGGCGTCGACGCCCGCACCGCCGCCCTCGTCCGCATGCGGTCCCTGGCCGACCCGGACGTGGCCCTGCCCCACGCGCCGGGGCAGGAACCCGTACCCGACACCTGGCGCCCCTGGCGCACGTACGCACAGCAACACCTCTGGACACAGCGACAGTTGGAGCAGCAGTCATGACCGTCTACTACACCGTGCTCGACAGCCCCGTCGGTGAACTCCTGCTCACCGGCGACGAGTCGGGCGCCCTCACCTCACTGTCCGTGCCCGGGCAGAAGGGCGGCCGCACGGTGCAGCCCGGGTGGCGGCGCGCACCCGAGCGATTCGCCGACGCCGAGAAGCAGCTCGCCGCCTACTTCGCCGGTGAACTCAAGGAATTCCAACTGGAGTTCAGCACGGAGGGCACCGAGTTCCGCGAGAAGGTGTGGGCGGCGCTCGACGCCGTGCCGTACGGCGCGACGACCACGTACGGCGCCGTGGCAGCGAGCATCGGCGCGTCACGCGCCGCGGTCCGCGCCATCGGCGGCGCGATCGGGGCCAACCCGCTCCTCATCGTCCGCCCCTGCCACCGCGTGATCGGCGCGGACGGCTCCCTCACCGGCTACGCGGGCGGCCTGGAGCGAAAGCTGCAGCTGCTGTCCCTGGAGGGAGTCCTCCAGGATCGCTAGTCGTCGAGGGCCTGGTCGTCGAGCCCCCAGCTGTGGATCTTGCGCGGGTGGATGCGGATGAGTTCCTCGCTGAAGTGCGCGCCCAGGTGGTGCGGGCCGGTGAGGAGTTCCGCCTCGCCACGGATGTCGACGCCCCGCACCTTCCACGGCTTGAGGCTGAGGATGTCGTCGACGACGAGCGCGACCTTCGGGTTCGCCTGGAGGTTGCGCCATTTCTTCGTCGTCCCGAACTGCTGCGAAAGACACCCCTAACCTGGGATGCTCAACTCGTGGCTCTAGGCAGTGCAATCGCCGTGGTACGCCGGGTCGTTCGCTGCTTCATCTACGCCCGGATCAGCGAGGACCGCGAGGGTGCGCACCTCGCCACCGAGCGGCAGGTAGAGGACTGCGAGGAACTCGCCGCCCAACTCTCCACGCCCACAGTTGAGTACCGCATCGTGCGGCTCTTCGAGGACAACGACCTCTCGGCCTACACCGGCAAGCCCCGGCCCGACTACAAGGCCATGCTCGACGCACTCCGCAACGACGAAGCAGACTGCGTCCTCGCCTGGCACACCGACCGCCTGCACCGCTCCCCTGTCGAACTTGAGGAGTACATCGACGTCTGCGGGCCCAACGGCATCGACACCCGCACCGTCAAGGCCGGTCAACTGGACCTCAGCACAGCCACCGGCAGGATGATCGCCCGGCAACTCGGCGTACAGGCCCGCTACGAAGTGGAGCGGATGATCGAACGCTCCAAACGGGCCCGGGATCAGAAGGTCGGGCGTGGTGAATACGCCGGCGGACCCCGCCCGTTCGGCTACGAGAAGGACGGCGTCACGCCGCGCACGCTGGAGTGCCCCGACTGTGGGCGGGTGGGTCCCGACGGGTTCCCAGTGCGGCGCCAGTGCGACGGATGCGGGGCGGTCGACCGATTCACGCGGAACCTTGCGTGCGAGGCGTGCGAGGCGAAGGACACGCTCCAAGTCACCAGGGTGTGCGGCGACTGCGGAACGACTGCCACGTTCGCTGAAGGGTCGGAGGCAGCCGTCGTCCGCGACGCGGCGCCCGCTGTTCTGTCCGGAGCCTCGCTCGGATCCCTCGTCGCGGCCGCCAAGACGGCCGGCCTGATGACGTCTCACGGCAAGGTGCACCGAGCCCCGAACTTCCGCAGCGTGCTGCTCCGGCCTCGCAACGTCGGGTTGATGCAGCACCGCGGGGAGATCGTCGGCCGGGCCGATTGGATGCCGCTCATGGATGAGCCCACGTGGCGCAGCATGGTTGCGGTACTGGAGGATCCGGCGCGGCTCCCTTCGGCGACGAATGCGCGCAAGCATCTCGGGTCCAACATCTACGTGTGCGGCGTGTGCGGGGCCACGCTGAAGGCGTCTTCGAAGCCGAATCGCCGGGGCGGTGGGACGCGGCCGGTCTATCGGTGCCGCGACAAGGATTGTGTGACACGGGATCTCCCGGACCTCGACAGCTTCGTCATCTTGCAGTTGATGGACAGGCTTGCCCGTGAGAACACCGAGGACCTCACGGCACCTCGTGAGGAGCCGGTCAATGTCCGTGCTCTGCAAGATGAGATGCGGTCGGCGCGTCGGATGCTGGACGACTTGGCCACCGCCCTCGGTAAGGGCGAGATGGACATGCAGGAGTGGCGTGCTGCCGCTGGCCCTGCGCGGAAGCGACTTGCAGCGGCCGAGGACGCGATGAAAGACGCGGTAAAGCGGAACCCGGCTGCGGAGTTGATCGGTGCAGAGGATCCCGAGGCGGTGTGGATGAGCGAGGCGTTCGATCTGTCCCGGAAGCGGGCGACCATTGACTACCTGATGAAGGTCACGGTGCATACCGCGCGTCGGGGTCGGATGGTCGGCGGGTCGTACTTCGACGCGGAGACGATCGAGATCGAGTGGAAGTAGTGCCGCATCAGGCAACGTTGGCCCTGTTGTGAGGTGACGCGCCGCTCGGCTCCTGTTCCGGGCGGCGTGGGGCTCTTGAAGCGGCTGCGTTCGGCGTTGATCTACAGCACGTACCCGATCAATCCGTCGCCCTGAATGCCCGTCATCAGGTCTGCAAGTCGGGCAGCCTTTTTCAGTGCTGACGCGGCGGCCACGAAGTGGGGGCCTAGCTCACCGTAGTGGGGTTCCCAAAGGTCATGCCTACTCATGTCGACGACGACGAAGACGTCCTCGCGGATGCCGTACCGCCGTGCGTCGCGGACGCGCTGGCGCTGTTCGATGCGTGCGGAGCAATCGACGCTCCCATCAGAGGTGACGGTCCACTGGCCAACCGGGTGCCTACCGGTGAACAGGGCATGGCTGCCGGCGGCGGCGGCCGTAATGCAGGGTTCATCGATGCGGGCATACGCACCGTCATGCTGAAGTGACCCGTAGAGGTACAAGGGGAACAGCGGGGCTGCGTGATCCCGTGCGTAGTCGAAGAACTCCCGGGCCCGCTCGCGCAGGAGTGCTGCCCGCGCCTCGTGGGCCCTTTGCTTCTGGGCGCGGTTGATGGCTGCGGCTTCGGCAGCCTGCTCCTGTCGGCGCGCGTGTGCAGCTGCAGCGTCCCCCAAATCGGACATATTCATCCTCCAGGGTGTGGTCGACGACCCGTCTTCTCAGGGAACCAGGCGGGTATTTACAAGTCCATCCTGTTCTGGCAATGCCCTTGGGCTGCGCCTCAACCTGAACCCTCCCGGGTTCGGTGGAGTCTCCACCAAACCCAGAACGGTTCACCTACCGCCGCCCCGTCCGGCAGGACAGGGCGAATGTTGCCTGACGCGGCAGTAGCAGCGCCCCCAGTTGTGGACTGGGGGCGCTGTGACTGCACCTCCGTGCCTGGGAGCGTTTGGAGGGGGCCAGTCTTTGTGTGACCACATGCTTTAGGTGGAGTTTGCCGCTGGCAATGCCCACCGAACCCTGTTCACTAGAACGTGTGGACTATTCGCACAGCATGCACACACGTGCTCGATCCATGATCGACATCGCCGACGGGCTCGGCGTCCCGCTCCGCGACCTCGGCTGACCTACCGGTCCTCGGCCAAGTAGTCAGCGAGCAGGGCAGCGTGGCGAGCCAGCTCCTGCTTCCACTCGGCCGGCGACTGCTCGGAAATCTCGCGCCACAGAGCGGCCGAGGCCATCGAGAACGCGGCAAGCGCTCGAGCCTCGGCGTCGTGCCACGACGGGAACCGGTCAGCGAACCTGAGCGCATCCTCAACCGAGTGGCCTGCCTCCATGAGCCGCAGCGCCAGCGCCCCCGGATCGAGCCAGGCAGCGCCACGCGTCGGCCACGCCCAGTCGACGAGGCGGGCCCGGCCGCCGGTGATCAGGATGTTGTCTGGGGCGAAGTCGGTGTGGAGCAGCGCCGTGCCGCGGAAGTAGTGGAGGACGTCCGGCAGGGCGTAGTTCTTCCACCGGTCGGCGGCTTCCTTGATGTCGAGGTCGGCCGGCGCGGTCACGGCCTGGAGCTCGGTGAGCGCGGCCTCGACGAGTGGGAGGTCCGCCGAGCCGGGCGCGTAGTCGGCGTGCCTGCCGTGGACGACCTCGTATCCGAGGAGGCTCCACCCGGCGGCCTCGATGTGCCAGTGCAGACGGGGGCAGGAAGCGGGCAGGAGTGGGGCGACGGCCGCTTCGCGGCGCTGAGCGTCGACCTGGTGGTGGTCGGCAGGGATGCCCTTGACGAACACGGGCCCGCTGCCGGTGTGCAGGACGGAGGCGATGCCGGAGTTCATGCCGCCGGTCATCGTCTCGGTGTGGTGGACGGTGCCGGTCTTGTCGGCGACGGCCCGGCGGGCGTCGGCGGGGAGCTGCTCGAAGGCGATGCGAGGGATGGGCACGCGCTGATCCTCGGAGAGTGGGGGGATGATGCCGCCCCGGCCAGAGTACGGGCCAGGGCGGCACGGTGGTGCAGGGTGCGGTTCTAGTACGGCTGGTCGTCGCCGGCCGAGCAGGAGCACCTAGCGCCCTCGGCGGCCACATCGAGATCGGCGATGATCTGGAACTCATCCGTGCGGATCGGCGTGGCGGTCAGCGGGAGCGGCAGGGTAGCGGTCGCGTGCGCGGGCGGCCGGGTGCCGATGGTGAGCATCACGGGCTCGCGTGGCGGGGCGATAGTGGCGGTGGGCGGTGTCATGATCCGTAACCTCCGTGTTGGCAGTAGAGCTCTCGTCGATCCCCCGCCTCCTGGTAGAGCTTGGCCAGCGGCCGGCACGTTCGGCACGTGCCGACCTTTGTGCAGCCGGAGCAGCCACCGGTGCGGAGCTGTAGGGACTCGGCGATCTGGCCGAGTCGGGGGAGGGCATCCAGACCCTCGGTGATCAGGTTCACGCTCGGGTCGCGGCCGACCTTGCAGATCGAGGCGATGCCGTGCGGGTTGACGTGGAAGAAGGTGTGGCCCGCGTTGCAGCCGGTGAAGACGCTGCGCGGAGTGAGGTGGCTCTCGGCCTGCGTGGCGAGGGGGTTGGCCTCGCCGTCGATCGTCGGCGACATGTTCGTGAACACCTGATGCGAGAATCCGTACCGCTCGCACAGGGCGACCATGGCGTCGACCTCGTGGGCGTTGTCGTCCGACACGATCACGTTCAGCCGGACCGGGAGCCCGTCGGCACGGGCGGCGTCCAGGCCCTCGAGGAACCTGCCGAATGAGCCGCGGTTCCGGGTGACCTTCTCGTAGGTCTCCGCGGTCGCCCCGTACACGCTGAGGGTGAGCCGGTACGGGCGGTGCCGGGCGAACAGCTCACGGATCGGAGCTTTCCGTAGGGACGAACCGTTCGAGGAGACCTGCACCATCATGCCGAGCTGGTGGGCGTACTCGTAGGCCGCGCCGAACTCTCGGTCGATGAGGGCCTCGCCGCCCGTGATCTGTAGCCACAGGACGCCGGCGTCGCGCATCGTGCGGAGCAACTGCTGTTTGCCCTCCCAGTCCAGGCCCTCGAACCGCTTCTCTCCGAGGTAGCAGAACTCGCAGTCGTAGTCGCAGCCGAGGTTGATCTCCCAGGATGCTTTCGCGTACCCGTACCGGGAGCGCTCACGGACGAGGAGGTCCACGGTCAGGGGCCGGTCCAGGGGCAGCCGCCATGCCTGGCGGGCGGCGTCGTGCAGCCAGACCGGGGCGGCGTCCGGCCCGCTGAGGGCGCGGAGCTCGGTGTAGCGGGCCTCAGGGATACGGACGCCGGAGGGGTGACCGGGGTGCAGGAGAAGGTAGTCACTGAGGAACGGACTGGCGATCAGTCGGTGCACGAGCCTTCCTTTCGCGGAGGGGCGGTGCGGGCAGATGGGACGGGGGCGGGGGCGCCGGACGGGGCGTGGAACTACGTGGTAGGCGAGTCATGTTGGGCGGGCCGCCCCCACTGCTCGCCATCGGGCGGCCCGCCCTGCTCCGCCGCCAGTCACCTCCATGAACCCGACGGACGGGAGTTTTCAGTCGGCCTGCTTCTCGCCCGGCCGGCGCGGCCAGCCCGTGCCAGCCCGGAAGCCGTTGGTGAGCGGGCCGCTGTAGACGTTCCGGTGGTCACTCCGGTGGTCGGGGTGGAAGGTGCAGCGCATGGCGCCGTCAGGCTTGCGCATGAAGCAGATTCCAGGGATCTGCACCCACGGGAGCTGAGACGTCGGCTTGGGGCTCATCGGTCGTCACCTGTGATCTGGTGGAGGCCCCAGAGTGCGCGGCCGAGTGCGCTGATCGTGAGAGATGCGGCGAGCGGGCTAGGGCTCAATCCCTCGCGCATGACCGCCTCGGCCTCGTCGACCGCCCGTTCCCGGGATGCGCGCTCCGGTCCGGGCGCCGCATCCTCGACCTGTGCGGCCACGATCGGCGTCAGCCTCTGGATCGCCAGCCGTGCCGCCGCGTACAGGTACCGCAGCCGCTCCGGTGTGGGGTAGTCGCGGGGCGCGGACAGCGCCTCCTCGATCACCTCACAGATCGTGGGTGTCGGAAGCGCGGTTCCTCTGGGACTGCTCATTCTCGGCCCCCGCCGTCGTCGCGGATTCGCTGTGTGACCAGCGTCGCGATTCGCGAGGGGGCTAACTGTCACTCTTCAGTGACAACTCACAGGCCGACCCATGCCGCCATGTACCCCAGAGTGTCGGGCGTTTTGCGCTGCTGGTGGACGAGCCCTTGGATCGTCTCGCGGGCACCGGGGTGATAGCGGGTCTGTTGCGGCGCAGCCTCCCGCGCCCGGACCAGGGACTTCAGCGCGGCCTCACACCGTCCGATCTCCATCTCAGAACGGGCCCGGTCGATGTAGAAGTGCGCCCGCCGGGACGTCGCCCACGTGTTGGGCATCTTCACCTTGCGGGCCTTCTCAACGGCCTGCCCGTACTGGCGGAGCTCGCCCAACGCAGACACTTCGTGCACTGCCACGTTCGCGGGACCGAACGACAGCCAGTGCACCGCGGACGCGTCCCCGGTCCGCTTGGCGATCCGTCGAGCCTCGGCAAGGTGCGTGTCCACGAGCCCGGCGTCACGCGCCCTTGCTGCGATCACCGTGGCTCCCAGATGGAGTTGCCCGGCCACGGCGAGGGACTCGGTGCTCTCGTCGGCCTGGCCGAGGACGAGATGGCCGGCGGCGACGAGGCGCAAGCCGATGGTGTGCTCGCCCTCGCGGAAGTAGACGAGGCCCCGCATGTACTGGCGGACCGCGGCCAGAAGTGGATCGGACGCGCGCTGTGCAGCCCAATCCATGCGGTCGAGGGCGATGGTGGACAGGTCGTAGAAGCCGAGCTTGACGGCGATGTCGTGGGCGCTGCGGTACGTGGAGGCGAGGGCGCGCCACAGGTCGGTGGTCGGGTGGCAGTGAACGGCGGTCGTCAGTTCGGCGATCAGGTGGGGCAGGGGCTTGGCCGCGGCGGTGAGCTTGGCTGCCCTCACGCGCTGGCACAACAGGTCTGCGCCGGAGATGAGTTCGCCCGCCGAGCGGGGCGTGAGGTCGGGGTCGGCGCCGAGGTCGTACAGGTCGAGTGACTCGCGGATGGGGCGGATCAGTTCGGCGAGGCGATCTTGTTGCAGCTCGGTCATGTACGGCTGTCCTGTCAGGGCTGTGACGTCGATGTGCAGTGCCCTGGCGCATGCCGCGATAAAGTCGGGGGACGCCGTCTTGTGGCCGCCCTCGACTTGGTGGAGCAGGCTGTAGGAGAAGCCGATCGCGTCGGCGAATCCACGTTGCGTGTATCCGCCGAGCTTGCGAGCTTCCGCGATGCGGGCCCCTGCGTGGTCGTCTCTGGGCATACTGGAACTCCGTTCCTGACTCACCATTTGGAACGGTACTCGCGCTCCGTGGCGCTGGACCGGCAATCGCCCTCGTTCCATCGGAACGGGGGCGGTTGCGTGTGATCAACGGTGCGGGATGAGATGAGGGCATGACCTCACGGACCTTGTACCTGTTCGCGTCAGCCGCGCCCCCTGTGTTCGACGTGGCGCGGGTCATCGAGACGGCGCAGGCCGACGGGTGGGACGTGTGCCTCGGCCTCACACCGACAGCGGCCCGCTGGCTGGACGAAGTTGGCAGCCGCCGAGACAGTCTCGATGGCCTGGCCGCGCTCACCGGGCACCCGGTCCGAAGCGAGTACAAGTTGCCGGGTCAGCTGGATGTCTGGCCCAAAGCCGACGTCATCCTGTTCGCCCCGGCTACCTTCAACAGCATCAATTCGTGGGCGCTCGGCATCACGTCATCGTTCGTGGTCGGCGTAGCCGCCGAAGGCATCGGCAAGGGCATCCCGACAGTGACGATGCCGTGTGTGAACGCCGCGTACGCCCAACACCGGCAACTCGACCGCAGCGTCACCGAACTGCGCGAGCAGGGCGTCACGGTCCTGTACGGCGATGGCGGGTTCGAGCCCAACCCGGCGGGATCCGGCAAGCCGGCCGGGTATCCGTGGGGGGCGGCGCTTGCCGCGGCTCGCCAGCTCCTCGACGGAACATGACGAAACGCCCCCTCCCGCCCGAAGGCGAGAGGGGGCGAGGTCACGCGTACTGGCGTCGTTGCGGATCCAGGCCGGCCGCGGTCGGCGGCGTGTCCTCCGGGGCCGGTTGCTCCGGCGGCGGAGCCCCAGCCCGGCGGCAGACCAGCGCATTGGGATCGTCGGCAGGGGCCTGCCACGTGTAGCCGTCAGGGCACTGCGTCGTCCCGTCAGTTCCGTCGGTCCCGTCCTTGCCGTCCCGCCCAGCGGGCCCGGGCGGACCGGACGGGCCGGGCACGGTCGAGTCAGCGCCAGGCGCACCCCGTGGCCCCGGAGAAGGAGTGATCGTCGGCGCCGGTTTCCCGGATGCGCCCTGCGGACCTCTCGGCCCCGGCACTAGCACGGGATCACCTACACGGTCTGGGAGATTGTCGACCGCCCGGGACGGATCCGGCGCCGCCGGCGTTCCGCCCTCGGCTTCGACCTGCTTCCGCAGTATCCGGACGTCCTCCGCGGGAGTCGTCACCGCGTCGCCCCGCCGTCCGGCTTCCGCTCCGAGTTCGTCTGCGCGGCGGGCCTCGGCGTCGATACGCAGCCACACCAGGACGATCGCGCCGGACAGCGTCCACATGGTCCTCAATCACCACACGGCCGGGAAGAACAGCCGCGACACTGTCGCCAAGAACGGCGTCCCGGGCCTGCCCCCGCGTAGCGGGCGCCGCTACCAAGCTCGTGCACGGCGATCGACCAGAGGGTGTCGCCGTCGGCGACGGTGTACGTGCGTGACGTGCCCGGCGACCACGAGGCCTTGTGCTTCAGCCGCTCGGCGAGCCTCGAACTCGTCCGGCGGAAGATCGCCGACACCGAGCGGCGCGAAGCCGAGCAGCTGTACGGCCAGGAGCACCGGCCGCCCGCCCCGGACTGGCTCATCGAGATGGGCCTCGGCGGACGCGACCCCGTATACGTCCACGTCGGTGGGTGTCACATGGCAGGCAAGCTAAGCCGCGGCGTCGAACGCGATCAAGCACTGCGGGCCGTGACCGAGGGCATCGACGCATGCCCCCACTGCCGGCCCGACACCGAGCTCGGCGTGCTCGACTAACCGTCCCTCGCGCCAGCGCGCCTACGCCTGCGGACCGGCGCCGTCGCCCACACTGCCAGTCCCACGAGGGAGAAGACGATCACCCCGCCGACAACTGTGGGGACGACAGCCATCAGAGCCATAGCAAGCAACGCCTTCAGCAACATCCACGCATCGCTCACCGCGTCCCGCCGATCACCGTCATGTACGTGTCGACGCCCGATCGCGGCAGATAGTTCCGGATGCGGTCAGGGGGCCGGTGCGCCCACTGTTCATCCGGGAGATCTCCCCGCCCCGTGAACCGTGATCGTTCACAGATTGAGATCCACTTTCGATACGCGGCCTAGTCGTGCGCGCGCCGTCCCCCAGTGGCAGCCGGCGAGTCTCGGTGCGCGGACAGATCCTCGGACTCGCCTACTCGGATGGGGACGTCATTGAGTTCCTTCGCCGCGCGGGCCTGCCGGATGCGGAGGCGCTGCTCGACGAGCCCTCGTTCGTCCACTGGCGGGGCGGCCGGGCGCACCACTACGAAGCCGCCTGACGGTGCGCCAACTCCGGGTACAGCAAACTACTCACTGGGAGTCTGCTCAGGGGAGTTCGAAGACGGGGACGGAGCAGGGGTGGGGGCAGTACTGGGCTGATTGGACCTACTTGCCTTCCACCTCCTATATAGGTCGTTCGCCTCGTCGACATCATTCATGCCCAAGTCTGCAGCTCGCTGAAATTCCCGCTCCCATCTTGAGATCTTTCGTTCCGCCTTAAGTCGTACGGATGCCGCAAAGAAAAGATATCCGGTACCAGTGATGAAGCAGACGTGCAGCAAAAATACGAGATCTGATCCGGTGGCTCCGTCCGCATACGGGTGTTTAAGTGCAGTCCATTGAAAAATCCGAAATACACCCCAAAACTGCGTCGCTGCTGCCCACCCCCAGACGGCTGCGAGTTCGAGCGTGGCGCGGTGAAGCCATCGTAGCCTTTCGGTACGCTGCTTCAACCTTTGGGTGACCCGCTCCTCTTCTGTTGAGCTGAGGGGCGTCCCACTCTTGAAAGCCGTCAGAATCATCGTTGCGTCTTGCCGATACATCACTTCAATGCGCTCGCGGTCAGCATGCCCATTGCGTCTGGCCGTGAGGGACTCCAATGCCATTACGAGCATGAGGGCGGAAATTACAGTGGTGGCATTGGCGGCAAAATCCTGCGTCATTCGCGATGATTTTCCACCGCCTAGAAAATCATTGATGAATGAAAAAAACGCGGAGATGATTGCATTCTCCTTCCGGGTTCAGATCTCCAAGTTATCCACGGACACGCGTGCTCTTGTGCCCCTCGCTCTATCGTGACGACCCTGTGGATCACAGGGAGGCGTTGTGCACAGGGTGGACCTGGCCCGCCCCGGCACTCGCCGCGATGCCGGACGACGTACGCGAGGAGACGCTGGCGCTCATCGATGACATCGCCGCAGACAGGGCGGCCGGCCACGGGAGCACGGCCGCTACCGACGCCGTGCTCCGAGGGCGGGTGTGGGTGGTGTACGGGGCGCTCGGCGGGCTGCTCATCGTCCTCGATGCGGGGCGGATCGCCTGAGCGCTCCTATGCCTCGTCGAGGGAGAGCAGGGAGTAGGCGGTCGGCGGGTCTTCGGTGGTGGTGTCGTCGTCAAGTTCCACGGTTCCGTAACCCGGCTCAGCCATGGTGGGTCACGGGCGGGACTGGGCGGCCAACACACAGCCAGTCGGCTTCATTGAGGGAAGGGCCCCCAATGGATCTCAGCTCCGGGTGCGATGGCTAGGTTCTCAAATTCCACGGTACCCCCGCTGTATTCTGCGTTTCGAAAAATCACTGAGAGGTGCCCAAAATCGCAGGAGATGAACTTGACAGCCCCGTCAGAGAATCGGGCGCGCTCGAAGGTCACTTCATTTTCTAGAAAGTCGTCTACGGTCTCGTTTTCTGGGTTGCCTGCGAAGTGTGAACCCTTGAATATGACAGTGCCGCCGCGGAAGTGGGCGTCACCGAATGACACTCGGTCGATCGACCTTAGGCGCTCGAACAATACTTGCGATCCGCAGAAATCCGCTTGCTCGAAGCTGTAAGGCACGGCGCCCGCATGGGCAATAAACCCTGTCCCGCCAAATCTAACGGAGCCGCCGCTAAAACTGGCCTTAGCGAATGTGGAGTGCTTCATTTCGGCGAGAGTGAAATCGATGTAGCCATCGACGAATTTCGCACTCTCGAAGCTTACGGGACGCTGGAAGGATGCGCGAGCGAAAGAGCCGCCGTCGAATATCGCTCCGGTAAAGTCGAATTGGCACTGCGACCAGCTTGTCTGATCGCCCCCGTTCCGCAAATGGTTACGGATAATTTTGATAATCGTGAGCCTCACCTCCCGCTCACCGTGCTTGAAGCCGGAGGCCTCCTGAACTGGCTGGTAGGGCATCCGCAGGTAGGCGCATAAGACGTCCACACACACCTGTCGTTGCTCCGGCCAGTCGTCGGCCAGGCGCGCCATCGCATACACCCCTGCAAGTCGTACTGCGGCCTGTTCGTGGCCGAGTTGCTCGGCCGCGGTCGTGTACCGCTCGGCAAGCTGGCTCGCGTCTGCTCGGTGCGAGTCGCCTTCGGAGAGGAGCTGCTTGCGGTAGGCGTACACGCCGGCGAGCACGGCACCCATGAGCGTGATGACGGTGACGGTGGCTTTGATGACGTCCTGAACGTCGACGGGCGTCTTCGTCGTGTTCTCGGAAGTGAGCAGCGCGTCCGCACCTTGGTAGAGAGCGAAGGCGAGTAGCCCGACGGCTATCAGGGCGAGCGGGGCGACGAGCCAGATGGATCGCAGGTTGGGGGTGTGGCGGCCCTGTGACGTGTGGCGGCGCTTGAAGAGGTTGGGCACGGGGTGAAGCCTGCCGCGTGTGAGGAACGCTGCGCGGCGGGTTTGATCACTCTGTGACCTCGTCGTCGCTGCGGTGTGGGTGGCGCTCGGCGGGCTGCTCGTTGTCCTCAATGCCAGGCGCGTCGGCTGCGTTCGCGCGCCGCCTAATGTTGGCCCTGTCCTGGGGCGAGGTCGGTCGGTCCGTCGGGCGGGGACTGTACGAGCGCTGGCGGAATTGTGCTATCGCTCAAGGTGATGATGGAGGTCGCTGCGTCGAGACGTGGTCAGACTGTCCCGCCATCTGTAGATTCAACGCCTCCTCAAGTTGGTCTGCTTCGTCCCTGAGCCTCCCGAATCGTGCAACAGCAGGTCCCAAACCGAGCAGGATGACCAGCAGGAATCCGGCGCCGCCCGTCGTTGCGATGAAGTCGGCCCATCCCGGAGCGGCAGGGCGTTCCGTGCCCGCAAGCCAGGTGATCAGGTACGCCTCGGCAATGCCGTGGCTGACCACTAAGGCCACCCACACAACGTCGAGAAAGTATCTCCACATGGGCGGCCGTTCATATGGCGCCGACTCGCCGCGTCGCAGCTTCTCCAGGCGTTGTTTGGCCTTATCGACGTCATCCTTGACGCGGTTGTGCCATTCAACTCCTGCGAGGAGAAGAATGATTGGGATAACGGTGACCATCGCGCCAGCGAATTCCTCGGTCATCTTGACTGCCACTGTGCCCCCATCGCTCCGTCGGTGGTGAGGCACCGTAGCGGATCTCTACCGCTGCGTGTACCCGACCTTGAAACCCTGGATCGAGCTGTACCTGCCCCCGACGGACAGGGCCCGCTCCTGCGGGTGGGTCATGTGGCGATGAGCCCGTCCTCCGTCCAGATCCGCCCGCACTCCGCACAGTGCGCGACGGGCGGCCGGCCTTCCCCGCCGTGCATGTCGATCTCCCCACCACACGGGCAGCGTTGGGCGAGAGTCCGCTTCTGTGCGGTGATGTCGAGGGCGCGCTCCACACGCTCGGCGGCGCCGGCCGAGACGACTCCGACCTGTTCGGCCTCTGGCACGGTCAACCCCCGGAACGGGCCCGGCTGGTTCTCGACGCGGGCCAAGAGCCACAGCGCCGTGTACGGGACGGGGCGGCGGCGGCCGGTCCACCTCCAGCGGCGCGGGTCGGCCGCGTCCGCGCGGGCGAGGGCGTTGCGCCGTTCCCGGTCGGCTGTCGGCCAGGTTGCCGGGGCGGGTCGCATGGCGGGCCGCTGGACGGAGCTGGCGATCTGGTCGGCGGTGTCGTGGAGCGCGGCCTCGACGACGCGCATCGTGTCGAGGATCGCGATGCGCAGGGGCGGGCGGGTCTCGCCGACCTGCGACGGGTCGCGGTCGAGGTACTGCCGGGCGTAGGCGGCCTGCCAGCGGGCGGCTTCGACGAGCTGCTCGTCGGCGCGGTCGAGGGCGGAGAGGTAGTCGCTCATCCGGCCGGCGGGGGGCCAGGTGGCGAGGCCTGTGGTGGCGAGGGCGTCGCGGAGGTCGGTCCAGTGGAGGGCGATGGTGCGGAGGTGTGCGATGGCGGATGAGGAGAGCTCTCAGGCGCGAGGCGAGGGGCCGAGCGAGCAAGGACCTTCGCATCCTGACGAGCAGATGGAGGCTCCTCTTGCCGAGTTCCGTATGGAGATGCGAGACCGTTTCCCCGGTGGCCGTGCTGTCATAGGCGTCGAACAAGAGGGCGAGTTCGTGTGGCTGGCATCCCGGCAGCACGTGACCGAACAGGCTCGGGATGAGTTCGTGGATCAGCTCCAACGCATCGTCAATGAAGGCTGGTGGGTGCAGAATTGGCCCGGCCGGAGCTGACATTTGGGAGCGCCACTAGCCCGCAGGCCCTTGGCCTGCGGGTTTAAGTGTGTCCTTCAATCTACTTCGGCGCCCGAGCGCGTATCCGCCGACCAGGATCGTCCCGTCGTCCTGCGGGAAGAACCCCACCGGGTTCGCCTGCGGCTGGCCCTTCGGGTCGACGGTGGCCAGCCGTCCCAGGCGCTGGGACTTCAGATACGTGATCTCGGCCTCGCTGAATTCGGTCATGGCCTCAGCCAAACACGATCGCCCCCGTCATGCATCGGGCCCCGGTCCTAGGGCCGTTGCCCGATGCGTCCCGACGGTTACGAGAGGAGACGTGCGTACCTGTCGTGCCAGGGGTGCGCCTCCTCCAGCTGCGCGCTCAGGGCGATCAGGGTGGCCTCGTCGGCGGGGCGGCCCACCAAGGAGACGCCCACCGGGATGCCGCTCTGCGGGGTCCAGTACAGGGGGACGTTGACCGCCGGCTGGCCCGTCATGTTGTACGGGCTGGTGAACGCGCTGAACGCGCTCTGGCGGCGCAGATTGTCGAGCGGGTCGCCGGACTCGTCGAAGAACTCGTGCGGTTGCGGCAGCGTCGCCAGGGTCGGGGTGAGCACGGCGTCGTACCCGGACGTCGCCCGTACCGCGTGGCGTGCGGCGCGCTGCATCCCGGTGATGGCGGCCGCGAGCTGCTCGCCGCTGACCCCGCGCCCGAACTCGCGCCAGGCCCGGGTCACCGGCCGCAACAGCTCCTCCGCACCGGCGTCGAGGGCGTGGCCGAGCGACTGCACCCCCCACGCCGTCACGAAGTGGCCGCTGATCTCGGGGCCGAACGGCGTCGGGATGTCCTCCACGATGTGCCCGAGACCCTCGAGCAGTCGCGAGGCGTGTTCCCAGGCCGCCACGCACACGGGATTCACCGTCACACCTTCGGCGGCGGGCCGCGCGTACCGGCCGATGCGCAGCCGCCCGGGGGAGCGCTCGGCGTGGGAGAGGAACGTCTCGCCCGGCGGGAGCGGCGGCGCCCAGTGCGGGTCGCCCTGCTCGGGCCCCGCCAGAGCGTCGAGGAGCGCGGCCGCGTCGCGCACGCCGCGCGCCAACGGGCCCTGTACGGACAGGCCGTTGACCTCGATCCCGGCGGGGCCCGAGCTGACCCGGCCCCGCGACGGTTTGATGCCGAACAGGCCGCAGACGCTCGCCGGGATCCGGATGGAGCCGCCCCCGTCGCTGGCGTGGGCGACGGGCACGAGGCCGAGTGCCACGGCGACCGCGGCCCCGCCGCTGGATCCGCCGGCGGACAGGGCCGGGTCCCACGGGTTGCGGGCCGGACCCGTCACGTCGTTGTCGGTGTAGCAACAGCAGCCGAATTCAGGTGTGTTGGTCTTGCCGAAGCTGATCGTGCCTGCCTCGCGCAGCCGGGTCACGCTGTAGGCGTCGGCCTCCGGCACATGGCCCGCGAAGGCCTTGGACCCGTACGTCGTGCGTACGCCGGCCGTGTCGACCAGGTCCTTGACCGCCGTCGGTACGCCGAACAGCGGTGGCAGGTCCCCGTCCACGCGCCGCTCCTGCGCGGCTGCAGCCCCGGCCAGAGCGGCGTCGGGCGTCACCGTCACGAAGGCGCCGAACCGCTCGTCGTAGCGCTCCACCCGGTCCAGGTGGTGCCGTACGAGTTCCACCGGGCCGACCTCGCCCTTGCGGACGGCGGCGGCCTGTTTGAGCGCGCCGAGTGCGTGCAGCTGAGTCGGGGCGGTCATACGGCGCTCTCCTTCAGTTCGGCGACCTGCCGGGCCACGAGTTCCTCGTGCTCCTCGACGTCGCGGCGGGCGTCGCGCGGCCGCCACCTGCCCGTCATCACGAAGATGAACGGCAGGAACAGCACCTGCCCACCGAGGCACACCCACCACCAGGTCTGCCACGCGTGCGCGTTGTCCGCGCTCGCCCGCTGCACCTCAGGCCCGTGCTCCCGCAGGATCTTCAGCTGCGGCGCCGCCTTCTGCACGGTCTTCAGTCCTTCGGCGCCGACCTCCTTCTGCGCCTGGGCGAGGAGCGAGGCGGGTACCTTGCCCGGTGCGTAGGAGCCGAGTTCGGCGAAGAGCTTCGGGTGGGCCTTCGTGATGGCGAGGGCCGGGGCCGCCTGCACCGACGCTGCCTTGACCTCCGCGCCGTGCTCGATGAGCGGAGTCACCGTGCTCACCACGAGAGGCACGAAGGCGGCGGACAGGGCGACGGTGATCCGTATGATCCAGCCCCACACGGCGAGACCCGTGGCGGTGGCCGCCGGGTTGTGCCGCTCGACCGTCTCCGTGAAGCTCGCCATCCACGGTGAGTACGCGATACCGCTGGTGACGCCGATGCCCGCGACGATGAACGCGAACGTGTAGTAACCGGTGTGCGGTTGGGTGGCGTGCAGGGTGAACGCCAGCGTGAAGCCTATGGACCCGAGCGCGCCGAGCAGCATGAAGGGCTTGCGCACGCGCAGGCGGTCGGAGAAGAGGCCGGCCAGGACCAGGGAGACCGCGTTCGCTCCCCAGTACCAGTTCAGGAGGGCGTTGGCGCGCTGTGCGGTGTACCCGAAGGTGGTGGCGAAATACAGCACGAAGTTGCCGACGGCGGCGAAGTACAGCAGGAGGTAGACGCTGATGGCGACGGCGGAGCCGATGACGTCGAGGCGGAGCATCTGGCGCCACTGACCGCCCAGCGCCGCCTCGGTGTCCATCCCCTTGGCCCGCGCCTCGATCAGCGCGCGGTCGCGCAGGGTCACCATGATCTGGTCGCGCAGCGCCGGGGCGAGCTCGCGCAGTCCGAACAGCGCGACGACGAACACGACGAGGCCGCTGATGCCCGCGTAGCGGATCTCGTCCTGCCAGGTGGTGGCGCCGCTGAAGGTGCGGGAGGTGACGGCGGTGACCACGAGGCTGCCGATGATCGGCCCCATCGTCCAGTAGCCCATCGCCGAGGCCCGGCCGAGCTGCGGCGAGAAGTCCCTGATGAGCGCGGGGGTGGCGACCAGGATCATGCCCTCGACGAGTGACACGGCCGAGTAGACGACCAGATAGCTCGCCTTGCCCGGCGCGTTGGGCAGGACGAACGTGGTGAGCAGTCCGACCAGGAGCAGGCCGTAGACCACGATGTTCGCCCGGCCCCAGCGATCGGCGAGACCGGCCACCAGGGACGAGAAGGCGCCCACCGCGTTGGCGGCCACCGAGACGTACACGAAGTACAGGAACGTCATGTGGTAGTGGCTGATGATGGCGGTCGACACCGCGTACTGGATGTACAGCTGGTAGTAGAGAACGACCGTGGCGAGCACGACGAGCGCCAGGTACCAGTACCGGGGGCCGCTCTCGGGATAGTGGTCGAGCCGTCGGCCGCCGAGCCCGCTCAGCGCCGAGGACCGCGGCCGCTTGGTGCGCCGAGCCGTGTCCGCCGGTGATGAAACCGACATCATGCCTCCCTGCTGTCATGGCACACGCCAGCGCGTGCATGGTCGGGGAGGCTAATACCGTCCGGTCGGTATCTCATAGAGGTGGGACAAGGATTTGTGATGCCGTTTACGGCGGGAGCGTGCGGCCCGGGCCGGCCCGCCCCGCGCCGGGCGGGACCGGGCCGGGCCGGGCCGCGGGTCACGTCAGACGGGCAGCCCCCAGCGCGCGGCCGGTGCGTTCGCGGTCACCGGCTCGATGTTCAGGTCGGGGCGGTCGCCCTTCGCGGTGACGAGCGCAGAGTCGCCCTTGCGCAGAGTGATCCGGATCGTCCCGTCGCCCGCGTCCTCGTAGCGAAGTGACCTGCCCCGCCCGTCGCGTACGTCGACCGCGCCCGCGATCCCGTGCCGCACCACGCACGGCTCGCCCGCCTCGCTCACCAGCCGCACCCAGCGCGTCGTGCCCCCCTCACGCACCGCACTCAGCAGAAAGGCGCCCTGTGTACGGAAGTTGTGGACGGTGAGGTCCTTCCAGGCGGCGGGCAGGGCCGGGAAGACGCGGATCACGCCGCCCCAGGACTGGCACACCATGTCGTGCAGGGACTGGGCGGCCGACAGCGGAGTCTCGATGACGGGGCCCGACTCCTTGTACATGGTGTTGGCCTGGATGAAGCGGGACATGAGCTGGCCCAGGTACTTGAGCGCGTCCTCGCCCTTGCCGAGCAGCGCCGACATCGAGGCCGCGCCCGTGAACGTATAGCCCTGGAGGGCCCCTTCGAAGCCGACCCAGTGGGCCAACGACTTCTCGATCAGGGCGAGTTCGTCGGGGGTGCGGCCGGTCAGCTCGTACAGCGGGTACACCGCGAGCATGTGCGAGTAGTGGCGGTGGGACTTCGCGAAGGGGATGTCCGCGCCGATCATGAAGCCGTTCGCGTCCGTCGGGTAGGCCACGCGCCGGGCGAGCACCTCGCGCCAGCGGGGCGCCGACTCGTCATCGATACCGAGGAGTTCGGCCGAATCCAGGAGGGTCCGACAGCCCCACGTCAGGAGCATCAGGTCGTAGTTGCAGTCGCGGGTGTTGCCGCCGTACTCGGGCGAGAACGTCGCGGGCAGGTGCAGCCTGCCGTCGGCTCCCGGCTCAAGGAAGTGCAGGTAGTAGTTGATCGCCTTGCGCAGCAGGGGGAAGAGGACGTCACGCAGGATCTTCTCGTCCATGGTGTGGCGGTAGCTCAGCCACACGTTGTGGAGCGCCCAGGTGAGGTTGCCGACCTCGGGGGTCGGAGTGTCCTGGCCGGGGATGCCGACGCCGTAACCCTGCGCGTTGCTCGTCGCGCCGCCGTTCACGAGGTGCATGTCCGTGGTGCGCGGGATGCCGAGCGAGTCGGCCCGGTACGGGGCGGACATCTCGGCGGTGAGGTTGTCCCGGAACTCGCCGAGCGCCCGTGTGACGGCGTCGAGTTCGAGGTGGTTCGAGCCGTGGATCAGCCAGTACTCCAGCTGCACGTTGAGGTTCCACCAGGTCGCGGGCCACGGGGTCGGCTCCAGCCAGGGGCCGCTGGTCGCCATCACGGGGGCGTCCCGGCGGGCGGCGGACGCCGTCTTGTAGAGCTGGATCCAGTAGAAGCGCTGGATCCGGGCGTCGGGTACGGACAGGAAGCTCTTGCGGTAGTACGCGTGCCACCAGGCGCGATGGGTCACGGCGAGGGCGTCGTACGGGAGCCGGGCCGCGGCCCGCACCGTCGAGACGGCCCGGTCGCGGGCGGTGGACTTCGGGAAGGAGTGCGCCACGTTCACGTACAGCGTCCGCCGCTCGCCGCGGGTGCGCTCGCGCCAGGCGGTGACGTACTGGCCGCCGGACAGGAGCGGCTGGACGGAGACGGAGACGCCGTCGTACTCGCCGGACTCGGCGGGCGGATTGCCCTCGTAGCCGGCCGGGATCGGCTGGAACGCGGCGCGCGGGCTGATGGACTGCGCGGGGTGGAAGACCCATGCGAAGCCGCGCTCGCCCTCGGACGGGGTGACCTCTACGGCGAGGACGGAGAGCGCGTTGTTGACCTGGGCGCGGATCGTGAGCGTGCCCTTGTCGGTGGTGAGGGTGCCGGTCAGCTCCGCGTCACGAAGGCGCAGGCGCCAGTCGAGGCCGGTGACGGCGCCGACGGGTTCGAGCGTGAAGTAGCCGATGGGCAGCCGCGCCAGACCGAACAGGGAGCCGAACTCCGGGCGGTGGTCCTGGACCTCGGAGTGCTGGACGTTGAAGCGGATCGCGTTCTTCCCGGGCTCCTGGTAGATCCCGGAGCCGAGCAGGCCGTTGCCGAGGTACGGGCCCTCGTACCAGGTCTTCGGCATCTTCTGCCAGACGAGGTCGGCATCGTCGAGGACGGTGCGCCAGGCGTCTTCGGAGGGAGCGCTCGCCGCTGTGGCGGGGGTCGCGGCCGGGGTGGCGGCGGTGGCCTGAGCCGGCAGCCCGCCCGCCAGCGCGACCCCGGCGAGGGTGGATCCGGTGGCGAGCACGGTCCTTCTGGACGGTCTTGGCATGGCGCGGCCTCCACGTGTCGAAGCAGACGTCGATTCATCGGAGCTATCCCCTGCGGCAAGCTAGAGAGGCGATGAGGGCCCGTCAATATGCCGGGAGAGATCCGATGTAATTCGCGCTACGTGGATGCTGTACACATACATGAACCGGACGCTCAGCCCCAGATCACGGCCCCGATCCAGGCGCCCACGATGAGCAGGCAGGCGAAGAGTTCGGCCAGGACGCTGGAGCCGCCGGCGCGCATCGCGGTCCGGGTCGAGGCGACGGCGTCGCCGTGCCGGCCGAGGCGCAGGCGCTCGCAGAGGTAGACACCTCCGATGAACCCCGGGATCGATCCGATCACCGGGATCACGCAGAAACCGACGAGGGCTCCGGCCCCCGCCCATATCGCGGTGCGGCGCGTGGCTCCGCTCTCGCGCAGCCGGCGCGGCGGGAGCTGCCAGCGCAGCACCTGGGCGGCGAGCAGGACGGCGGTGGCGCCGACCAGGACACCCCAGGCCAGCCCGTTCGGGTTCTGGAGCGACCACACGAGGACCGCGGCCCACACGAGCCATGACCCGGGCACCCCGGGCACGAGCACCCCGCACAGGCCGAGCAGCATCACCACTCCCACCAGCAGGAGTTCCCACGCGCCCATCTGCCAAGAGTGCCGGACAACGACGGAACCCGCAGATCGCAGAGCTTCACGCTCCGCCACCACCGACGGCTTCCGGCCGCGGAACTCAGCCCTCCGCGGCGTGCTCCCCGCGCGGCTGCGCCGGCACGTCCCGCGACACCCAGCCCCGCTCGTACGCATGCCAGCCCAGCTGGAGCCGCGTCGTCACACAGGCCAGTTCCATCAGGCGCTTCACCCTGCGCTGGACCGTGCGGAGCCCCAGGTCGAGCTGCTTGGCGACGCTCGCGTCCGTGAGCCCGGCCAGCAGAAGGGAGAGGATCTCCAGGTCCGTGCCGTCGGGGCCGTCCGGCTCCTGCTCGGTGATGGCGCGGCTGCTCTCGCCGAGCCGCAGCGGCAGGGCGTCCCGCCATACCGCCTCGAACAGGCCGGACAGCGACTCCAGGAGCCCGCTCGCGTGGACGACGAGCGCCGCGGGCTCCGCCGTGCGCGAGGTCAGCGGCACCATCGCGAGAGCCCCGTCGGCGATCACCAGCTTCGTCGGCACCCGGTCCACGACCCGTACCTGCTCGTCCCGCCCGATCGCGGCCGACAGCTCCGTCAGTCCCGTCGGCATCGAAAGGACCTCGCGCTCCACCACGACCCGGTACGCGACGCCCCGGCTGGTGGCCTGCTCCTCCGCCTCGTTGTCCATCCCCGACACGGCGATCGGATTGCCGGTGACCAGCGCGCAGACCTCGTCCGTCGCGCCCAGCTGAAGCTGGAGGAACCGCTGCGCGACGGCCGCGGCGCCCGTGACCACCTCGACCAGATCGTGCACGGCGGGCTCGGCGGCCTGCGCCCGGTACTCCTCCGCGAGCAGTGCCGCCGCCAGCTCCGCCTTCTCCAGCTCGTGCCGCTGCTGCGTCAGGAGCGCGCCGAGCGCGACGCCCGGCGGAGCCGCGACCCAGCGCCCCGGCCGCGCCGACGACTGCGCCGCGAGCCCGTGCCGCTCCAGCCTGCGCAGCGCGTGCTCGGTCTCGTACTCGGCGAGGGCGAGCCGCCCCGCGAGATCGGGCACGTCGGCCGCGCCCAGTGACACGAGCGCGCGGTACGTGCTCTCGTGCATCTCGTCCAGACCTATCGCACCCAGCATGCGGCGATGCCCCTCCCCGAGCCTCGGTTCCGGCGGCACCGTGGCGGGAAACGGCCACGGCACAAACCCGCCGCGCCCCATCTTCCCCGTACCACCGCTCTCTCTGCCAATGTGGCGCCACCGCAGCACCAACATCCGCCGGGAATATGGCCTTTGCGCCGTATTCACCTGCGCTTTCACCTGGGGAGAGGGAGAGCGATGCGCGCGATATCGCGTACGGCCTCGGTGGCGGCGACCGCCGTCGTCCTGGCCGTCACCGCGGCCCTGCCTACCGTGGCCGAACCACGGGGGGACGCCAAGAGACCGCTCGTCGGCAGCGAGGCGGCCGCGAAGGAGGGGGCGGGCTCCGTCGTCACCCTCGTCACGGGCGACCGGATCCTGGTGACCAAGGACGGCACGGGCCACAGCGCGGCCACCGTGCTCCCCGGCGAGGACGGCACCGCCCCGCTCGTGCAGACGCGGACGTCGGGCAAGGACCTCTACGTCTACCCCGCGGGCGCCGTCAAGGCGATCGCCGACGGCCGCGTCGACGAGGAGCTCTTCAACGTCACGGGCCTCGTCCGCCAGGGCTACGACGACGCGCACAGCAAGACGCTGCCGCTCATCGCGGTCTACGACAAGTCCGTGGACGTCGCCCGCAGCGCGCCCGCCGCCCCGCGCGGTGCCGAGCGCGGCCTCGTGCTCGACCCCGTCGACGGCGTGGCGCTGAAGGCCGACAAGAAGAAGGCCGCCGACTTCTGGGCCGACGTCACCGACACCCGCTCCCGTGCCGCCGGCTCCCTCAAGAAGCTCTGGCTCGACGAGAAGATGCAGGCCAGCCTCGACCGGTCGACGAAGCAGGTGCACGCCCCCGAGGCGTGGGCCGCGGGCTACGACGGCAAGGGCACCAAGGTCGCCGTTCTCGACACCGGTGTCGACACCGACCACCCCGACCTCAAGGGGCGCGTCGCCGAGTCGAAGAACTTCACCGACTCCGACGACGCGGGCGACCACCAGGGCCACGGCACCCACACCACGTCCACCGTCGGCGGCACCGGCGCGGCGAGCGACGGCAAGGAGCGCGGCGTCGCCCCCGGCACCACGCTCCTCAACGGCAAGGTCCTCAACGACTCGGGCTCCGGTGCCACTTCGTGGATCATCGCCGGTATGCAGTGGGCCGTCGACCAGGGCGCCGACGTCGTCTCCATGAGCCTCGGGAACCCCGCACGGACCGACTGCACCGACCCGATGGCCACCGCCACCGAAGAACTCGCGCAGTCCTCGAAGAACACCCTCTTCGTCATCGCGGCGGGCAACACCGGCCCGGCGAACAACACGGTCTCCTCGCCCGGCTGCGCCCCGAGCGTCCTGACCGTCGGTGCCGTCGACGGCGCCGACGCCACGGCGAACTTCTCCAGCCGCGGCCCGGCCTACGGCTCGCACACCCTCAAGCCCGAGATCACCGCACCCGGCGTCGCCATCTCGGCCGCCGCCGCGGGCGGCCGTGGCATCTACGCGTACCAGTCGATGAGCGGTACGTCGATGGCGACCCCGCACGTCGCGGGCGCCGCCGCCATCGTCAAGGAACGCCACCCCGACTGGAACGCGCAGCAGATCAAGTCGGCCCTCGTGTCCTCCGCGGACGCCGCCATCCCCGGCGACGTGCGCGAGACCGGCGGCGGCCGTCTCGACGTGAAGGCCGCGATCGACGAGAAGGTGCTCGGCGCGAGCGCCGTCCAGGGCGGCAGCTTCAACTGGCCGCAGGACAGCAGCGACCGCACCACCGTCGACGTGCCCTACACCAACACCACCGACAAGCCGGTGCGGTTGAGCCTGGACGTCAAGGGCGTCACCGGCAACGACGGCTCTCCGGTCCACTCCTCGGTCGCGAAACTCGGCGAGCGCACGGTCACCGTCCCGGCGGGCGCGACCGTCGAGGTCCCCCTGAAGATCGACCCCACCGCCTCGCTCAAGGCCGCCCAGTACGGCGACGTCACCGGCCGCGTGCTCGCCACCGCCGACGGCGTCGGCGTCTCCACGCCCTTCTCGCTGTACGTGCAGCCGGAGACGGTCACCCTCCGCGTCAAGCTCGTCGACCGCTCCGGCAAGCCCGCCGGCGCCCAGTCGTCCGTCGACCTGATCGGCACCGACGACGCCAGCGGCGAGCGCCGCTTCAACGAGGGCGCGGCCGACCAGACGTACCAGGTGCGTCCGGGCCGCTACTTCCTCTCCAGCTTCGTCGCCACACCCGACACCGAGGGAACCCTCCTCAACTCCCTTTCCTATCTGGCCCGTCCGCAGCTCGAGGTGAAGAAGGACACCACCGTCGTCCTCGACGCGCGCAAGGCGAACCGGCTCACGGTGAAGACCGACCGGGCCTCCGAGTCGCGCGGCGCCACCCTCGGGTTCGCGCGCAGCTGGGACGACACCTGGCTGCACGCGGGCACCGCGTCCGGCGGCCGCACGATCGCCGGCTACTACGCCGACGTGGAGGGCCGGGCCACCGACGGCAGCTTCGAGTTCGACAGTTTCTGGCGGGCGGCGGCCCCGCAGCTCGCCGAGTTCGGCATAGTGGGCGGCCCCGCGTTGCACGCGGTGGCCGGAGCCACCAACTCGGCGAACCTCGACGGCACCGGCACGGCGCAGGTCGTCGACGCCAAGTCCGGTACGGCGGCCGAGCTCGCCGCGGCCGGGGTCAAGGGCAAGATCGCCCTGGTCGAGCTCGCCGACAGCGGTGCGGCCGCGGCCGTGTCCAAGGCGGCCAAGGACGCCGGAGCCACCGCCGTCCTCGCATACCGCTCGATCCCGGGCCGCTTCTACCCGTCCGTCGGCTTCATCGGTGGCCCCCTGGCCGTCATCGGTATCCCGTCCGACGAGGCCGCCGACCTGCTGACCCGCATCGCGGGCGGCGAGGTGACCCTCCACTGGAAGGCCACGGCGAAGAGCCCGTACATGTACAACCTGGCCTTCCCCGAGACCGGCCCGGTGCAGAGCGCGCGCACCTACACCGTCCGCGACCGCGACCTCGCCGAGAACAAGGCGACGTACCGCGCGATGGGCACCCCCACCGACTACCTGGACATCCCCAGCGTCACGCGCCCCAGCGGATTCTCCGCCTACTTCGGTGACTTCGAGACGGTCGCGGCGCCCTCACGGCGCACCGAGCTCTACTCGCCCGGCACCACCGGCTTCGGCCACCAGGTCTCCAGCAGCTTCCCCTGGGGCGAGTTCATGATCGACCCGGTGCGCACCTACAAGAAGGGCGAGCACCGCACCGAGGAGTGGTACGGCGGAGTGCTCGCGCCCACCACGCCGCTCGACGACGCGGGCAAGCCGGCGCTCGCCGCCGAACGCCAGGGCAACCTGATCGGCGTCGCGCCCGGCTTCTGGGGCGACAGCGAACACCAGGGTGTCCAGGGAAGCTTCGGTGACTTCGGCTCCATGGACCTGAAGCGCGACGGCGAGGTCGTCAGCCACAGTCCCTTCCCGTTCGGTGTGTTCGACGTTCCGGCGGACGACGCCGCGTACGACCTGTCGCTGCACACCTTCAAGCAGAGCTTCGGCGCCTGGAACCGCTCCCCGGAGACGCAGACGACCTGGTCGTTCCGCTCGCACCTGGAGGAGGACGTCTACTCGCAGGGCATCCCGCTGCTCTTCCCGCACTACGCCCTTTCGCAGGACGACCTCAAGACGCTGCCCGCCACGGACGGCCAGCGGATCACCCTCACCGCGACCGGACACGCCGGCTACACGCCCGGCAAGCTCACCTCGGTCAAGCTGTCGTACTCCTACGACGGCGGCACCACCTGGACCGAGGCGCCGACCGCGCAGAGTGACGGCAAGTGGACCGCGACCGTGAACCACGCGGGCGCCTCCGGCAAGCAGGTCACCCTGAAGGCCCAACTGACCGACGCCAAGGGCAACTCGGTCGAACAGACGGTGACGCGCGCCTACGACGTGCGCTGATCACCGAACGAGCCGGTCCGCCGGGCGTCCTTCCCGTGGGGGGTGGGGTCGTCCGGCGGACCTTTCGCGTGCGGGAATTTCCGGATGCCCGTTTTCGTACGGCCCGTGCGGTGGACAATAAGGGCATGAGCCAGCAGGGGGAGAGGAACTCCGGCCGACACGGTCAAGGCGACGACTGGTGGGGGCAGCTGTACGACGACTCCACCGACGACACGGGTCCGACCCCGGCCCCGGACACCCTCGACGACCGGTTCGCCTCGGCGTCGGGGACGGTGTCGGCGGGGCCTGAACGCGCCGATGAGCAGGAGGCGGTCGCGGAGCAGGTCCCGGAGCGGGCGCCTGTCCCGGAGCAGGTCACCGGGCGGGCGTCTGTCCCGGAGCAGGTCCCGGAGCAGGTCACTGGGCGGGCGTCTGTCCCGGAGCAGCGGATGGTGCCGCCACCCCAACCGCCACCGCCGCCCGCCCCGCCCGTGGACGCCCCACCGCCGCCAGCGCCTGCCCGGCCCGTGGACCCGCCGCCGGATCCGGGCGCCCCGCGCGCTCCGTGGGAACCCCCGGCGCATGCTCCGGGACGTCCCCAGAGCTTTCTGCCCGGGCCGCCGCCCAGCCACCGGCCACCGCCGCCCCCTCCCTCCGCCGCGCCGGACCTGCGTGCGCCCGATGCCCATGCGCCCGCCTCCGACGCGGCCCCCGACGCCGGTCCTGGCCAGGACGCGGTCGTCGCCGAAGAGCCAGAGGCCCGCCCCGACCCCCCCGTCGTCCCCTATGTCGGCGACGGCCCTCCCACGTACGACGCCGAACCCACCGCGCTTCCGGCCGCCGACCCCGACACCCTCGACGACCTCGTCGCCGACACCGTCCTGGACGGCGCCAGGTACGGGACCTCCACCCTGCGCGCGGTGTCGGTGCGCGGCGACTCCGCGCGCTACCGCGGCGAGCCCCGCCGCGACTGCCTGCTCACCGCCCGGTTCGGCACGGGCCCCGGCGCCCTCATCCTGGTCGCCATGGCCACCGGCGCCCGCGCCGCACCCGGAGCGCACCGCGCGGCGGCCGAGGCCTGCGACTGGATCGGCCGCGCCGTCGGCCGCAGTCACGCGAGGCTCGCCGAAGACATCCGCGCCGCCCACCGGGGCGAGCTCAAGTCGGGCTTGCACCGCCTGACCGACCGCAGCCTCGGCAGACTCAGGGCGAGCGCCGCCGAGCAGGGCCTCGAACCGGAGGAGTACACGGCGAGCCTGCGCTGCCTCCTGCTGCCCGCCGACCCCGGCTGTCGCACCCGCGTGTTCTTCGGCGTCGGCGGGGGCGGCCTGTTCCGGCTGCGCGACGGCGAGTGGCAGGACATCGAGCCGCAGGTCTCCGAGGCGTCGGGCGCCCCCGTCGTCGGCTACGGTTCGCCGCCGCCGGAGACCCCTGACGGCGACCGCCTGACCATGGACCTCGGGATCACCACGCCCCCGAGCCCGTACGAGCCGGCGCCCGAACAGCCCCGCGACCCGTTCCGCTTCCGCGCCTCCGTCGCCCGCCCGGGCGACACGCTCCTGCTGTGCACGGCGGGCCTGGCCGAGCCCCTGCGCGGCGAGCCGGAGCTGTCCGGGCACCTCACGCGCCGCTGGGACGGGAGCGGCCCGCCCGGCCTCACCGCGTTCCTCGCGGACACCCAGGTACGGGTCAAGGGGTACGCGGACGACCGCACGGCCGCCGCCGTTTGGGAGGCGTAACCACGCCCGCTGTGGATTCATGGGGAAAGGAATGTCCTCAGGACCCGGTTCGTGAAGGGGCGCGTGAGTCATGGCCAAGCAGAACGTCGCCGAGCAGTTCGTCGACATCCTCGTCCGCGCGGGCGTCAAGCGCATGTACGGCGTCGTCGGCGACAGCCTGAACCCGGTCGTCGACGCGATCCGCCGCAACTCCGCGATCGACTGGATCCACGTACGGCACGAGGAGACCGCCGCGTTCGCCGCCGGGGCGGAGGCGCAGATCACCGGGAAGATGACGTCCTGCGCCGGCTCCTGCGGGCCCGGCAATCTGCACCTCATCAACGGGCTCTACGACGCCCACCGCTCCATGGCCCCGGTCCTCGCCCTCGCCTCGCACATCCCGTCGAGCGAGATCGGCCTCGGCTACTTCCAGGAGACCCACCCCGACCGGCTCTTCCAGGAGTGCTCGCACTACAGCGAGATGATCTCCAACCCGCAGCAGATGCCGCGCGTCCTGCAGACGGCGATCCAGCACGCGGTCGGCCAGTCGGGCGTCAGCGTCGTCACCCTGCCCGGCGACGTCGCCGACCGGCCCGCCCCCGAGAAGTCGGTCGAGACGGCGATCGTCACGTCCCGGCCGACCATCCGCCCCGGCGACACCGAGATCGACCGGCTCGTCGAGATGATCGACGACGCCGCCAAGGTCACCCTCTTCTGCGGCAGCGGCACCGCGGGCGCGCACGCCGAGGTCATGGACTTCGCCGAGAAGGTCAAGTCGCCGGTCGGGCACGCCCTGCGCGGCAAGGAATGGATTCAGTACGACAACCCCTTCGATGTCGGCATGAGCGGGCTGCTCGGGTACGGCGCCGCGTACGAGGCGACGCACGAGTGCGATCTGCTCATCCTGCTCGGCACGGACTTCCCGTACAACGCGTTCCTGCCGCAGAAGGACGTGAAGATCGTCCAGGTCGACGTCAGGCCCGAGCACCTCGGCCGGCGCTCGAAGCTGGACCTCGCCGTGTGGGGCGACGTGCGCGAGACGCTGCGCTGTCTGACCCCGCGCGTGGAGCCGAAGACGAACCGGCGCTTCCTCGACAAGATGCTGAAGAAGCACGCGGACACCCTCGAAGGCGTCATCAAGGCGTACACGAAGAAGGTCGAGAAGCACGTCCCGATCCACCCCGAGTACGTCGCCTCCGTGCTGGACGAACTCGCCGCCGAAGACGCCGTGTTCACGGTCGACACGGGCATGTGCAACGTGTGGGCGGCGCGCTACATCTCGCCCAACGGCCGCCGCCGCGTGATCGGTTCGTTCTCGCACGGCTCCATGGCCAACGCGCTGCCGATGGCGATCGGCGCCCAGTTCGTCGACCGGAACCGCCAGGTCGTCTCGATGTCGGGTGACGGCGGGTTCTCCATGCTGATGGGCGACTTCCTGACCCTCGTCCAGCACGACCTGCCGGTCAAGGTCGTCCTCTTCAACAACTCCTCCCTCGGAATGGTCGAGCTGGAGATGCTCGTGGCCGGGCTCCCGTCATACGGGACGACGAACAAGAACCCCGACTTCGCGGCCGTCGCCCGCGCGTGCGGCGCGTACGGGGTGCGCGTGGAGAAGCCGAAACAGCTCGCCGGGGCCCTGAAGGACGCCTTCAAGCACAAGGGCCCCGCCCTCGTCGACATCGTCACCGACCCCAACGCCCTGTCGATCCCGCCCAGGATCAGCGCCGAGATGGTGACGGGCTTCGCGCTCTCCGCCTCCAAGATCGTCCTGGACGGCGGCGTCGGCCGCATGGTGCAGATGGCCCGCTCCAACATCCGCAACGTGCCGCGCCCGTAGCACCGCCGGGCCACGAGTTCGTTGGTGGATGAATCCACAGGAGTGCGGACATGCCTGCGGGGCATGCATTCCCGTGTACGCGTTCGAGCATGGTCGCAGGAGAAGGGGCAAGGTCATCGGCGTGCGGGCGGGGGTCATGAAACGGCTGGTACGAGGGCGCGTTCCCACCACGGTGGCCGGACGCTCCCCAACGGATGAAGCGCCAGGGAGCGACGGCACGACGGACGACAGCACGACGGATAACGGCACGACGGATAACGGCACGACGGGGGACGGCGGGGGCGCGTTGCTGAGGCGCACGCTGGGTCGGTCCGACCTGCGGGCGGTGCCCGAGGCGAGGCGCGCACTGCGCGAGCTCCTGGACGAGTGGGGCCCGCCGGAGAGGTCGGAGACCGCGGAGCTGCTCACCAGCGAACTGGTGACGAACGCGCTGGTGCACACCGATCACGACGCCGTCCTCACGGCCACGGTCGGGACCAAGCGGCTCAGGGTGGAGGTCAGGGACTTCGTGGGGCGCAGGCCGAGGCTGCGCGTACCGGTCGCCGACGACGGTACGAACGGCCGGGGCCTCGTCCTGGTGCAGTCCCTCGCGGACGCCTGGGGCGTACGGGCACTGGGCGTGGGCAAGGTGGTCTGGTTCGAACTGGACGGCGGCCCCGTGTGACACCGCGGGGCCGCCGCCCGGAACGGCACGCCCGCCCGGCCGAACTCCCTTCGGACGCCCCCTAGCCGAATTGCTGCTCGAGGTCCTTGAGCTTCCGCTCCAGTGAGTCGAGCCGCGGCAGGGCCTGGGTGTCGTCCTCCGCCGTGAGGTCGACCGTGACGGGCTTGCCGGCTTCAGGGCCGCCTCCGACGGCCTGGAGGGAGGGACGCGCGCGCAGCGGGAGCTGTTCCTGGGGTGAGGGCGGCCGGTCCTCCGATATGGCAGGTTCCGAGCCCACCGGCCCCGTGCCGGCCCCCGCGGAGACGGCGGCCTGCACGTCCACCTGGCGCCCTCCGCGCCCGCCGGGCGTGGGGTGGCCCCGGCTGATCGCCTTGAGCTGGGCCCGCTCCAGCTTCTCGTGCTCGCGCCTGCGCAGCCGGGTTTGCTCCTTCTCGCGCTTGTCCTCCCGCACCTCGTCCACCGCCTCGTCCAGGGTGCGCACACCCTCGAGCAGCATCAGCGACCAGGCGCCGTACGTCTCGCGGGGCGCGCGCAGCCACCGCACGATCCGGATCTGCGGCAACGGCCTTGGCACCAGGCCCTGTTCACGCAGGGCCGCGCGGCGCGTCTGCTTCAGCGCCCGGTCGAAGAGGACCGCGGCCGACAGCGACATGCCGGCGAAGAAGTGCGGGGCGCCCGCGTGGCTGATGCCGCGCGGCGCGTGCACCCAGTTGAACCAGGCGGCGGCACCCGCGAAGGTCCACACGAGTATGCGGGAGCCGAGCGCCGCGTCGCCGTGGCTCGCCTCACGCACCGCGAGCACGGAGCAGAACATGGCCGCGCCGTCGAGGCCGAACGGGACGAGGTACTCCCAGCCCCCGGACAGGTTCAGGTTCTGCTGGCCGAAGCCGACAAGCCCGTGGAAGGAGAGTGCGGCGGCCACGGCAGCGCAGCAGAACAGCAGCAGGTAGGACGCGGTGCCGTAGACGGCCTCCTTGCGCCTGCGGCGTTCCTCGCTGCGCTCCCACGAGTCGTCGGACGATGCGGCCGCTCTTTCCCCGGCGCGCTTGCTGCGCGCGAGGACCGCCACCGCCGCCAGCAGGCCCAGGAGCAGTACGGCGCCGGGAAGCAGCCAGTCCAGCGATATGTCGGTCAGTCTCATCTGGGGTCCCTTGCGTCGCGGTAGGGCTTTTCGGCCGCCATATTGGCTCAAGGCCACTGGTGCGCAAGGAGTTTCGGGACAAGAGAACGCCATTGGAGTGCGAGGGGGCGCATGAAGCGGGCATGCGCTCGAACGCCCTTGAGAATGAGGGAAGTTGAGTTCGAATTGCATCACCCGAAAGGGTGGTTCATGGCGAGGGGGTTGCCGTCGTCGCGTTCAGGCGGTTGCGCTCAGCCTCGCCACTCGGTCCGCGTCGCAGGTGCGGGGGCACGTCACGCAGGTGTCCTCGGGGCGCAGCGTGTAGAAGAGGCAGCAGCTCGCCCGGTCGCGGGTCGGCAGCGACTGCCCCTCGCGGCCGGTGAGTTCACGGAACGCGGGCTTGCCGACGTACGGCTTCGTCGTGCCGGGAAGCAGCAGTTCGAGCTCCCGCATCGCCCGGCGCTCCTCGCCGAGCAGGTGGGCGATGTACCAGAGGCCCTCGACGATCTCGTCCGTCGCCATGCCCCACAGGGCGCGCGGACCCCGCCGCATCCGCGGTCCGAATCCGGTGAGCACCGGGCCCAGGTGGTCGGCGACGGCCGCGCGCACCTCGGCCCGCAGCGCCTCCTCGTCCGGCACGACATGGGCGCCGGGCAGTGCGGCGGCCGGATCGCCCGGCAGGCAGGCGAAGTCGGTGACGCGTACGGCCATCCGTCCCAGCGTGCGCTGGAAGGCGACGTTCGTCACAGGGAGGCGCGGGACGCGGCGGTCCAGGAACCACGGCACCGTGACCAGCAGGCAGGCGGGCCAGGCGTAGCGGTGCAGGCCGAAGCTGGCGACGACGTCCGGGCGGGCCTGCTGCCCGTAGTCCTTCAGCACCTGCGCGTTGTCCCACGCGAGGAACGCGTCGAGGGCGGGTCCGCCCTCCGCGAGCCGGGCGGCGGCGACCCAGCCGTTGCCCTGAGGAGGCTCCTCGGTCTCAGCGAGCTCGGTGATCCGCAGGCCCGTGAACACCTCGGTCAGCCGGGTGTACGCGGGCGTGAGCGCGCTGGTGGCCACGGGGGCCGATGCGGGAAAAGGCATGCAGGGGACCACCGAATCGCGATCGTTTGCAGGTAAGCCTTACCTTACCCGAACGGTCGGGGGTTTGAACTGAGGGCCCAGCGGCCTATCGTTCTGCGTTGGACGAATTCCGCGGATTACCGACGACCGGGGAGGACCTGGGTGGAGCAGGCCAGAACGCGCGCCGACAGCGCCGCCTCAGGGCTGCCCGCGGGCGTTCCCGAGCAGCGGGGCACCGCCGCGTGGCATCAGGTGCCCGAGCAGACCCGCGGCGAGCACACCCACAGCGAGACGCCGCTGCCGCCGCGCCCCCGCGTCGAGCGGACCTCCGTGCGCGGGCAGGTGCTCGACGCGCTGCGCACCGCGCTCGTCGACGGCGAGCTCGTGCCCGGCGAGGTCTACTCCGCGCCCGTCCTCGGGGACGGCCTCGGCGTCTCGGCCACGCCCGTCCGCGAGGCGATGCAGCAGCTGGCCCGCGAAGGCGCCGTCGAGGTCGTGCCGAACCGCGGCTTCCGCGTCACCGAGCGCAGCGCCCGCGAGCTCGCCGAGCTGGCCGAGGTGCGGGCGCTGATCGAGGTGCCCGTGGTGCTGCGGCTCGCCCGTACGGTGCCGGTGGCGCGCTGGGCCGAGCTGCGGCCCCTGGCCGACGCGACGGCCGTCGCGGCCGCCTGCGGCGACCGCGCGCACTACGCGGAGACGGACCGCGCCTTCCACCGCGCGATGCTCGCCCTCAGTGGCAACGAACAGCTCGTCCAGGTCGCCGACGACCTGCACCGCCGCTCGCAGTGGCCCCTGCCCGGCGGCGGACCGCTGTCCCGCCGCGCCGACCTGGTGGCCGACGCCGCGGAGCACATGGCACTCCTCGCGGCGCTGGAGGCCCAGGACCTCACGGTGGTGCGGGCGCTGGTGCGGGAGCACTTCGCCGGGGCGGCGGACTAGGGCCTCCAATAGCCCCCCGGATCGTCAGCCCCCGGATCGTCAGGCCTCTGGACCGTCAGGCGGCCGTCGGCAAGTGCTCCGCCAGCCACGTCGGGACGCCGCCCAAAAGGCGGAACAGGCGGGACGCCTCCGCGCGCAGCCGCTCAGCCGCCTCCGGATCGGGCTCCGCCTCCGCCAGGGACGCGAGCGCGGGGGCCGTGCCGACGAGGTAGCCGAGCTCCTCACGGATGCGCAGCGATTCGGCGAAACCGTGCCGCGCCTCCGCCAACTCGCCGTCGCGCAGGGCGAGTCCGGCCAGATGGCGCCAGGTGAAGGAGAGCAGCAGCGGATCGGGGTGCGCCGTCGCGCCCGCGTGGGCCCTGCGGTACGCGGCCCTGGCCGCCTGCGGCGAGTCGGACAGGTTCTCCGCCATCAGGCCGCGCCGGAAGTCGAGCAGCGCGCGTCCCGGGGCGCCGGGCGGGAGCAGCGCGGCGGCCCTGCCGAGCGCGGAGCGCGCCTCGTCGGCCCGGTCACGTACCCCCAACAGCGTTGCCGAGTAAGCGAGTTGGCCGCGCTCGCAGGCCGCGGCGCCGCGTTCGCCGTCGTTGTGGGCCAGGGCCTCGGCGGCGCGCAGCGCGTCCTCCGCGGCGGCCCAGCCCTGCTCGGTGTAGAGGCAGCGCTCCCCGAGCAGCGCGGCCCGCTGGAGCGCGGCCCGCGCGTCCGTCGCGGCGAGCCGCTCGAGCAGCGCGGCCGCGTCGGTCCAGCAGGCGCGCGAGCGCAGCCGCCATACCGCGGTCTGGAGTGGATCGTCCCCTGCAGTCGTTCCGGAACCAGACATGGCGGTATGCGCCACGTTGCCCTCCCCGAGCACACCATTGAGCCGAGCTGTCGTGCGCGCATCTCAGCACGGATGTGCGCACTCGGCCAAGGGGGTAGGTGAAAGATTTCACAAACGCATGGGGTGGCGGGCGGGGTTCGAAACACCCCTCGGGGGGCCCGAGTTCAGCTCATACGCAGGGCCAGGAAGAAGTCCAGCTTGTCCTCGAGCCGTGAGAGATCGCGGTTGGTGAGCTGTTCGATCCGCCCGACGCGGTAGCGCAGCGTGTTGACGTGGAGGTGCAGACGGCTCGCGCAGCGCGTCCACGAACCGTCGCAGTCGAGGAACGCCTCCAGGGTCGGAATGAGCTCGGCGCGGTGCTTGCGGTCGTAGTCGCGCAGCGGGTCGAGGAGGCGGGCCGTGAAGGCGCGGCGCACGTCGTCCGGGACGAACGGCAGCAGCAGGACGTGCGAGGCCAGCTCCTGGTGGCCCGCGGCGCACACCCGCCCCGTGCGGGCCGCGGCGACGCGCCGGGCGTGCCGGGCCTCCTCCAGGGCCCCGCGCAGTCCCTCCGCCGAGTGCACGGCAGCGCTGACGCCCAGCGTGAGCCGGCCGTCGTCCGCGAGGCCCGCCGTCAGCGGGTCGCGTACGGAGTCCAGGAGCGCGTCGGCGTGCAGCCCCGTCTCCTGCCCGTCGTGCTCGTCCGGCACGGCGGGCAGCGGCACCAGGGCGATGGCCTCGTCGCCGTTGTGGGCGACGGCGATGCGGTCGGAGGGCTCGGGCCCGGCCGACAGGGGGTCGACGAGGATCTCCTCCAGGAGCGACTGGGCGACCGGGCCGCCCTCGATGTCGCCGCCGTCCCACTCGACCTTCGCCACGATGACCTGCCAGTGCGGGGCGGCGCCGAGGCCGGGGAGCAGCACGGGCGCGGCGACGCGCAGGCGTGCGGCGATCTCGGCGGGGGCGGCGCCCGTCTGGACCAGTTCGAGGACCTCCTGTGCGAGCCGGCGGCGCACGGTGCGGGCCGCGTCGCGCCGGTCGCGCTCGACGGCGATCAGCTGGGTCACGCCCTGGAGCAGGTCGAGCCGCTCCTCGGGCCAGTCGCTCGCGTCCGCCTCGACGGCGAGCAGCCAGTCGGACAGGACCGTCTCGCGCACGTCACGGGAGGCGGGCGTCGCGCCGCGGCCCGCGCTGCGGATCGGGAAGAGCGAGTACGTCGTGCCTCCCGACCCGTCGCCCGGCCGCCGCCCCTCATCGAGACGCTTCGCGCCGCCCCCCTCGATCGTCACCCGGTGCGGCCCGCGCCGCCCGGTGCGCGTGGCCGCCAGGTGCTCGGCCGCGAGGCGGGCGCACACGGCGGCGGGCAGCTCGGGGCCCGCCGCGCTCGACCCGGCGATGGCCCGGCCCGCGGGGGAGAGCACCCAGGCGCGCAGGTCGAGGTCGGTGCCCAGGAGGTCCAGGACCACGTCGGGGCCGCCGCCCGCCGGGCCGGACGTCATGAGGCGCCGGTGCCGGTCGACGACGGCGGCCAGGTCGCCGGCCCGTTCGCCCGAGACCTGGCGCACGACGTGCTCGGTGACCGTCGCGAAGGCGACGGACTCGTTCACCGCGAACAGCGGGAGCCGGTGGCGCGCGCACGCCTCGACGATGTCGTCGGGGATGGCCCCGAGCTCCGCCTCGCCGGCCGCGAGCGCGGCCACGCCGGCCGTCGCGAGGATGCGGACGAACGGTTCGGCGTCCGCCGCGTCGCGGCGCCACGCGAGTCCGGTGAGGACCAGCTCGCCACCGGAGAGGTAGCGGCTGGGGTCCCGCAGGTCCGTGGTCATCACACCGCGCACGGTGCGGTCCAGTTCGTCCTCGCCGCCGAGCAGCCTGAGGCCCAGCGCGTCTGTATCAAGTAGGGCGCGCAGCCGCATCTCGTTGCCGCCGATCTGTCTCGAAGATTGTGCTTGTCTGAAGGTGAGGCGGCCGGGGCCGCTCCCCGGGTACCGCGTCCGTGGTGCGCATGGTTCTGCGTTTCCAGGGGAAAGCGGTGAGGTTTCCGGTGACCGCCGTTTATATGAATCTACAAGACGTCCCGGTTGGCCAGCCAACTCCTTCATGGTTTCCGTGACTGACCACGGCGGAGTGCCGCGCTGTGTACTGAGCCCACTCCACGTAAACAGCACATGAACGAGCCTTCGAGGTCCGCACATCCCGTGGCTCGATCCGTTCGAACGACCGACCACGAGATCACGAAGAAGAGAGCCGCTCATGGACTTCCTTCGCCCCGCCAGCTGGGAGGAGGCGCTCGCCGCCAAGGCCGAGCACCCCACCGCTGTGCCGCTCGCGGGTGGCACCGATGTGATGGTCGAGATCAACTTCGACCACCGGCGCCCCGAGTACCTCCTTGACCTGAACCGCATCGGGGAGCTAGGCGAATGGGAGGTCGGACAGGACACCGTCCGTCTCGGCGCCTCCGTCCCCTACACCAAGATCATGCAGAATCTGCGCGCCGAGCTGCCCGGCCTGGCCCTGGCCTCGCACACGGTGGCCTCGCCGCAGATCCGCAACCGCGGCGGCGTCGGGGGCAACCTCGGCACCGCGTCGCCCGCCGGTGACGCCCACCCCGCGCTCCTCGCCGCCGACTGCGAGGTCGAGGTGGAGTCCGTACGCGGCTCGCGCCGTATCCCGATCGACGCGTTCTACACCGGCGTGAAGCGCAATGCGCTCGCCCCCGACGAGCTGATCAGGGCCGTCCACATCAAGAAGGCCGACGGCCCGCAGCAGTACTCCAAGGTCGGCACCCGCAACGCGATGGTCATCGCCGTGTGCGCCTTCGGCCTGGCGCTGCACCCCGAGACCCGTACGGTCCGCACCGGCATCGGCTCGGCCGCGCCGACCCCGGTCCGGGCCAAGGCCGCCGAGGAGTTCCTGAACGCGGCGCTCGAAGAGGGCGGCTTCTGGGACAACGGAAAGATCATCACCCCTTCGGTCGCCAAGCAGTTCGCGGACCTCTGCTCGGCCGCCTGCAACCCGATCGACGACGTCCGGGGCACCGCGAGCTACCGCCGGCACGCCGTCGGCATCATGGCCCGCCGCACTCTGACGTGGACCTGGGAGTCGTACCGCGGCACCGCCGCAAGCACGGAGGGAGTCGCGTAATGCGCGTCAATTTCACGGTCAACGGCCGTCAGCAGGAAGCCGACGACGTGTGGGAGGGCGAGAGCCTCCTGTACGTCCTGCGTGAGCGCATGGGGCTGCCCGGCTCCAAGAACGCCTGCGAGCAGGGCGAGTGCGGTTCCTGCACCGTCCGCCTCGACGGCGTGCCGGTCTGTTCGTGCCTGGTCGCGGCCGGCCAGGTCGAGGGCCGCGACGTCGTCACCGTCGAGGGCCTCGCCGACTTCGCCAGGCAGCGCGCACAGCACGGGGGCTGCGCGAGCGGCGCCTGCGGCGACGACGCGGGCAAGGCGGGCACCTCCCTCCAGGACGCCCAGCAGTGGCAGTCCAAGCCGAGCGACTCGCAGACCGGCGAGGGCGACGAGCTCTCGCCGATCCAGCAGGCGTTCATCGACGCCGGAGCCGTCCAGTGCGGCTTCTGCACCCCCGGCCTGCTCGTCGCGGCCGACGAGATGCTGGAGCACAACCCGAGCCCGACCGACGCGGACATCCGCGAGGCGCTCTCCGGCAACCTCTGCCGCTGCACCGGCTACGAGAAGATCATGGACGCGGTCCGCCTCGCGGCCGCCCGTCAGTCTGAGGCGGTCTGACCATGGGAACCACCGGTACACCCACGAACATCACGCAGGGCTCCAAGACCAAGGGCGGCATCGGCGAGTCCACGCTCCGCCCGGACGGCACCCTCAAGGTCACCGGCGAGTTCGCGTACTCGTCCGACATGTGGCACGAGGACATGCTGTGGGGCCAGATCCTGCGCTCCACGGTCGCCCACGCGGAGATCGTCTCCATCGACACCTCCGAGGCCCTCGCCCAGTCCGGCGTCTACGCCGTCCTGACCTACGACGACCTGCCCACGGCCGTGAAGAACTACGGCCTGGAGATCCAGGACACCCCGGTCCTCGCGCACGGCAAGGTCCGCCACCACGGCGAGCCCGTCGCCATCGTCGCCGCCGACCACCCGGAGACCGCGCGCCGCGCCGCCGCCAAGATCAAGGTGGAGTACCGCGAGCTGCCGGTCATCACGGACGAGGCGTCCGCGACCGCGCCCGACGCGATCCTCATCCACGAGGGCCGCGACGACCACCACATCGGTCACGTCCCGCACCCGAACATCGTGCACCGCCAGCCGATCATCCGCGGCAACGCCGACGAGGCAGCCAAGAGGGCCGACTTCGTCGTCAAGGGCGAGTACACCTTCGGCATGCAGGACCAGGCCTTCCTCGGCCCGGAGTCCGGCCTCGCCGTGCCCTCCGAGGACGGCGGCGTCGAGCTGTACGTCGCCACCCAGTGGCTGCACTCGGACCTCAAGCAGATCGCCCCCGTCCTCGGCCTGCCCGAGGACAAGGTCCGCATGACGCTCTCCGGCGTCGGCGGCGCCTTCGGCGGCCGCGAGGACCTGTCGATGCAGATCCACGCCTGCCTCCTCGCGCTGCGCACGGGCAAGCCCGTCAAGATCGTCTACAACCGGTTCGAGTCGTTCTTCGGCCACGTCCACCGTCACCCCGCGAAGCTCTACTACGAGCACGGGGCGACGAAGGACGGCAAGCTCACTCACATGAAGTGCAAGATCGTCCTGGACGGCGGCGCCTACGCGTCCGCCTCCCCGGCGGTCGTCGGCAACGCCTCGTCGCTCGCGGTCGGCCCGTACGTCATCGAGGACGTCGACATCGAGGCGATCGCGCTCTACAGCAACAACCCGCCCTGCGGCGCCATGCGCGGCTTCGGCGCGGTCCAGGCGTGCTTCGCGTACGAGGCCCAGATGGACAAGCTCGCCGACAAGGTGGGCATGGACCGGGTCGCGTTCCGCCAGCTCAACGCGATGGAGCAGGGCACCCTGCTGCCGACCGGCCAGCCGGTCGACTCGCCGGCCCCCGTCGCCGAACTCCTGCGCCGCATCAAGGCGATGCCGATGCCGCCCGAGCGCCAGTGGGAGTCCTCCGAGGGCTCCGACGTGCGCCAGCTGCCCGGCGGTCTGTCCAACACCACGCACGGCGAAGGCGTCGTACGCGGTGTGGGCTACGCGGTCGGCATCAAGAACGTCGGCTTCTCCGAGGGCTTCGACGACTACTCGACCGCGCGAGTGCGCATGGAGGTCATCGGCGGCGAGCCCGTCGCGACCGTGCACACCGCGATGGCGGAGGTCGGCCAGGGCGGCGTCACCGTCCACGCGCAGATCGCCCGCACCGAGCTGGGCGTCGCGCAGGTGACCATCCACCCGGCCGACACCCGGGTCGGCTCCGCAGGTTCGACGTCCGCGTCCCGTCAGACGTACGTCACCGGCGGCGCCGTCAAGAACTCCTGCGAGGCCGTGCGCGAGCAGGTCCTGGAGATCGGGCGCCGCAAGTTCGGCACCTACCACCCGGCGTGGGCCACCGCCGAACTCCTCCTGGAGGGCGGCAAGGTCGTCACCGACGGCGGTGAGGTCCTCGCGGACCTGGCCGACGTCCTCGAGGGCGAGGCCGTCGACGTGGAGCTGGAGTGGCGCCACCGCCCGACCGTGGCGTTCGACCTCGTCACCGGGCAGGGCAACGGCCATGTCCAGTACAGCTTCGCCGCGCACCGCGCCGTCGTCGAGGTCGACACCGAACTCGGCCTCGTCAAGGTCATCGAACTGGCCTGCGCGCAGGACGTCGGCAAGGCGCTCAACCCGCTGTCCGTGATCGGCCAGATCCAGGGTGGCACCACCCAGGGCCTCGGCGTCGCGGTCATGGAGGAGATCATCGTCGACCCGAAGACCGCGAAGGTGCGCAACCCCTCCTTCACGGACTACCTGATCCCCACCATCCTCGACACGCCGACCATCCCCGTCGACGTGCTCGAACTCGCCGACGACCACGCCCCGTACGGGCTGCGCGGCATCGGCGAGGCCCCGACCCTGTCGTCCACGCCGGCCGTCCTCGCGGCGATCCGCAACGCGACGGGCCTGGAGCTCAACCGGACCCCGGTACGCCCCGAGCACCTCACGGGAACGGGACCGGCCTGACAGCTCTCCGGACGGTGCGTGCCTCCCAGGAACGTCACACTTCCCAGCCCGCACCGTCCGGAGCCTTCAAGTACCGCACCGCTCGCGGTCCTTTGCACCACCACATGCACCACCGGCAGTACAGGCACCACCGGCATCAACTCATCACCAGCAGCACGGTTTCTTGCGTAACACAGCTACGCATTACCCCGTTCGTCTCGGGCCGTCCCCCGGGTCGTGCAGCCCACGCACCATCCCAAATCCCGCGATCTCCAACCACGTTCGTGCGGGTGTCCCTGTGAACCTTGGGAGTAGGCACCATGACCCAGCAGTCCCTGGAGCCGAAGACCACCGCCGAAGACGCGGGCGCAGGCTCGCGTCCGTCGGCCGGCAGGTCTTGGCTCGACCGGTACTTCCACATATCCGAACGAGGATCCACTGTCGCGCGTGAGGTGCGCGGCGGCGTCACGACCTTCATGGCCATGGCGTACATCCTGCTGCTCAACCCCCTGATCCTGTCCGGCAAGGACGTGGCGGGCGACATGATGGGCCAGAAGGCCCTCATCACCGCCACGGCCTTCGCCGCGGCCCTCACCACGCTCCTCATGGGCTTCGTCGGCAAGGTGCCCCTCGCCCTTGCCGCCGGCCTCTCCGTCTCAGGTGTGATCTCCTCACAGGTCGCCCCCCAGATGACGTGGCCGCAGGCCATGGGCATGTGCGTGATGTACGGCGTGGTGATCATGCTCCTGGTGGTCACCGGCCTCCGCGAGATGATCATGAACGCGATTCCGCTCGCGCTCAAGCACGGCATCACGATGGGTATCGGCCTCTTCATCGCCCTGATCGGCCTCTACAAGTCCGGCTTCGTTCAGGTCGGCAAGGCCACCCCGCTCACGCTCGGCCCTGCCGGAGAACTCGCCGGCTGGCCCGTCCTGCTGTTCGCGGGCACCCTGCTCCTGATCTTCATGCTCCAGGCCCGCAACACCCCCGGCGCCATCCTCATCGGCATCATCACCGGCACCGTCGTCGCGATGATCCTCAACGCGCTCGACGTGATCAGCCCCAAGCAGTGGGCCAACGGAGCCCCCGAGCTGCACGGCAGCGCGGTCTCCACGCCCGACTTCTCGCTCTTCGGCCACGTCGAGTTCGGCGGCTGGGGCAAGGTCGGCGCGATGACCGTCGGCATGATCGTCTTCACCCTGGTCCTGGCCGGCTTCTTCGACGCGATGGCCACCATCATCGGCGTCGGCACCGAGGCCAAACTCGCCGACGACAAGGGCCGCATGCCGGGCCTGTCCAAGGCCCTGTTCATCGACGGTGCGGGCGGTGCCATCGGCGGCGTCGCCGGCGGCTCGGGCCAGACCGTGTTCGTCGAGTCCGCGACCGGCGTCGGCGAAGGAGCCCGCACCGGCCTCGCGTCCGCCGTGACCGGCCTGTTCTTCGCGGCCTGTCTGTTCTTCACCCCGCTCACCGCGATCGTGCCCCAGGAGGTCGCGTCCGCCGCGCTCGTCGTCATCGGCGCGATGATGATGATGAACGCCCGGCACGTCGACTGGGCGGACCGGGCCACCGCGATCCCGGTCTTCCTGACCGTGGTCCTGATGCCCTTCACGTACACCATCACCACCGGTGTGGCCGCGGGCGTCATCTCCTGGGTCGCCATCAAGATCGCTCAGGGCAAGGCCCGGGAGATCGGGGCCTTCATGTGGGGCCTCACGGTGATCTTCCTCGTGTACTTCGCCCTCAACCCGATCGAAGGATGGCTGGGCGTCCACTGACCCCCGGCCCAGGGCCCCGCGCCCTCCACGCAACCGACAAGGAGACCTAGAGATGCTGGACATCGCCGAAGAGCTGCACCGGTGGGTCGAGCAGGGACGCGACTTCGCCGTGGCCACCGTGGTGGCCGTCGGCGGGAGCGCGCCCCGGCAGCCGGGAGCCGCACTCGCCGTCGACGGCGACGGCACAGCGATCGGCTCGGTCTCCGGCGGCTGCGTGGAGGGCGCTGTCTACGAACTGTGCCAACAGGCGCTCGAGGACGGCGAGACCGTCCTCGAACGCTTCGGCTACAGCGACGACGACGCCTTCGCCGTGGGGCTCACCTGCGGCGGAATCATCGACATCCTGGTCACCCCGGTTCGCGCGGACACCCCGGGACGGGAGGTGCTCGCGGCGGCGCTGTCCGCCGCCGCCCGAGGAAGGGCGGCGGCGGTCGCGCGCATCACCCGGGGCCCGGCCGAACTCATGGGCCGCGCCATCCTCGTACGCGACGACAGCGACCCCGACAGCGGCCTCGGAGGCGGCTACGAGGGCAGCCTCGGCGGGCACCCCGAACTGGACCGCACCGCGGCCGGCGAGGCCCGCGCGCTCCTCGACGCCGGACGCACCGGCACGGTGGAGATCGGCGAGAGCGGCTCGCGCTGCGGGCAGCCCCTCACCCTCCTCGTCGAGTCGTCCGTTCCCCCGCCCCGCATGATCGTCTTCGGGGCCATCGACTTCGCGGCGGCGCTCGTCAGGATCGGCAAGTTCCTCGGCTACCACGTGACGGTGTGCGACGCGCGCCCCGTCTTCGCGACGCCGGCCCGCTTCCCCGACGCCGACGACATCGTCGTGGAATGGCCCCACAAGTACCTGGAGCGCACGCGGACGGACGGACGCACCGTCCTGTGCGTCCTCACCCACGACGCCAAGTTCGACGTCCCGCTCCTCCGGCTCGCGCTGCGCCTGCCCGTCGCCTACGTCGGCGCGATGGGCTCCCGCCGCACCCACCTCGACCGCAACGAGCGCCTGCGCGACGTCGGCGTCACCGAGCTGGAACTGGCCCGCCTGCGCTCGCCGATCGGCCTCGACCTCGGCGCCCGCACCCCCGAGGAGACGGCCCTGTCCATCGCCTCCGAGATCGTCGCCAACCGGAGCGGCGGCAGCGGCGTCGCGCTGACGGGCGCCCACACGCCGATTCACCCCGACGGAGTGCGGTCGCCCTCCGGACGGATCGGGTCAGTGGCCTGACCGGCCTGACCGGCCTGACCGGCCTGACCGGCCTGAAGGCCGAGTGCCGCCTCTCGGGTGGATCCGAGCAGCGTGTCGAGCGCCACGACGAGGGTCCGATGGGCCAAGTCCCGTAGATACAACGGCTGTTCGTGCGAAAGCCCTGGGGCGTTCGCCGCCTCGGCGACATGGGCGAGCCGACCGAGGACCGCGTCGAGGCGGTCGCGGGCCTCCTCGCCGAGGGCGTCGCGGCGCGAGGCCAGGAGCGCCTCGAAGTCAGCCTGTCCCCGGTCGGCCTGCTCTCTGATGAGCCCGAGAGTCCTGGCGGAGACCGACCCCGCCTCGTACTCCCTGAGCTCTCCCAGCCGGTCCGTGAAGGTGTTGCGGAGGTCGATCAGGAGCGCCGGGAGCGTGTCCGGCAGCTCTTCCGCGGCAGTCTCGGGGGCTGTGTCCGGGAGTGACTCGCCCGAGGTTTCGGGGGCGGACGCGACGGACTCTCGTAAGGGCGTGGGTGCGGGTGTGGGGATGCGCACGGGGTCGGGCGCGGGCTTCGTCTCGGGCTTCGCTGCGGGCGGTGCCACCTGTTGCGGCACCTTCACCGCGGCCACCACCGCCTCCACCCCCGTCGGTTCGGCCTCCCGTGGCCCCGGCACGAACTTCACCTGACCCGGCTCGTACGCGTCGGCCGGCCCCAGATATGCGCCGGCCGCCTCCGCCGCGAGCCGGAAGAACCACCACCGGTCCCGCGCGTCGTACCGGACGCGGGCCGTGAACATCAGCGCGCACGCCTGCATCGACAGGAGCCACTGACCGGTCCACTGGCCCGAGATGGTGCGCTGGTGCAGCCAGCCGTCCGGCGCCCTGCGTACCTCGTCGACGGTCCGGGCGAGGCCCTGCGGGATCAGCAGACCGGGGGTGTCCCGGCCGACGAGCAGGTCGAGGAGTTCGGCGCGGGCGTCGTCGGACATGTGGGGCAGGAAGTCGGCCACCAGGCAGAGCAGCAGATGCATGGGGTCACGGGCGAGCAGCGCCCGCTCGTCGAACCGCGACAGGTCGATCAGGACGTAGCGGCCGAGGTCCGCGTCGGGCTCCTTGGGCACCATGATGTTGCCCGGGTGCAGATCGCCGTGGGCCCGGCCGCGGATCGGGTAGTCGAGGGTGCGCTCCGCGAGGGGGCAACTGCCTGTCAGGTGTATGGGGTTGGGCAAGGGGGCGGCGTTCGCGCGGCCCGGTCTGATCCAGGCGGTTTCGAGGCCGAGGCCCAGTGTGTCGCGGACCCAGACCGCCAGTGGTTCCGCCGGTTCGAGGCGCTGGTCGAGGAGTTCGGACACGAACGCGGCCGCCGTCATCTCCCCGTCCGACTTCTCGTCCGGGTTCCAGTCGGCCAGCAGGGACCGCGTGATCTGCGCCGCGGCGCCGGGCATGCGCCGCTGCCGCAGGATCGTGCTGAGCGTCACCATGCTCTCGTCGTTGCCCGCGAAGCCCTGGAACATCAGCCAGGCGTCGTCCACCGGCATCGGATCGTAGAGCTGCTCCACGAGATGGTCGCGGGGGAACGAGGGATCGCCGTTGGGCAGGGACCGCCTCGCGGCGATGAGCCGTCCCGGTTCCATCGAGGAGTCGCCGTCCGGCGAGCAGAGTTTGATGATCATCCGGCGTGTGGTGCGCCCAGGGTCGCTGTCCCGGACGAACACGGAGGCCAGGGACGCGCCGCTGCCCCCGGTGTCGAGCCAGGCCGGGGCGGTCAGCGGGCGGTGGTTCTGCTGCTGCCACTGGTCGAGCAGCGCGGCGGTGCGCGCACCGAACCGGGCGAACTGGGGGGAGCGGTCCATCAATTCAGTATCACCGCAAGGACCGCGCGCGTGTTCGCCCTCGCGTGATATCTCCTGCGAGGAGGACGAGAAGGGGGAGGCGACGATGGCACGTCTCAGGGGGAGCAGGCGCCCGAGGTGGCGCCCGGTGCCGGGTGACACGGTCGACGCGGCACGGCTGCGCGAGGAGATCACCGGGCACGAGGCCGGCACCGGCGGCCCGCTCAGATTCGAGGGGCTGCGCGTACGCGGCCGGCTGGACCTGTCCCGCTGCCGCGTCGACTCCGCGCTCGAACTGGTCGACTGCGTCTTCGACGAGCCACTCCGCCTCGCCGAACTCACCGTCAGCGCACTGGACTTGTCGGGGTCGAAAGCGCCTGCCCTGCACGCGAACCGGGTCACCGTCGGCGGCGACCTGCGGCTGTCCGGGGCCACGCTCGGCAGCGGAACGCCCGTACCCCGTCCGCTGACCGGCCCGCCCGCGGCCGGAGACGGCCCCCGAGTGCCGCGCCGGCTGCCGGAGGACTCCACCTCGGCCGTTGTCGAACTGGCCGACGCGCGCATAGACGGCAACCTCGTCGTCGAACAGCTCACCGTCGCCGACTCGGGCCCCTGGTCCCTGCTCGCCCCCCGCCTGAACGTGTCGGGCTCGGTCCACGCGCGCGGCCTCGTTGCCTCCGGCGCCCTCTATCTGAGGGACGCCCAGATCGCGTACGCCCTCAACCTCAACGGCGCGGACGTCGGCGGCCTGGACGGCACCGGAATCGCCTGCGGGCGCGGCCTGTACGCCGACTGGGGCTTCCGCAGCACCGGGCAGGTGCTGCTGCGCGCCGCCGCGATCGAGGGCGTCGTGACATTCCACGACAGCGTCATCGGCGGACCCACGGGTGCGCTGCTCCTGAGCCGGCTCCGGGTGCCACGGCTCCGCCTCGATCTGCGCGAACCGCCGGCGGGCGCCGTGGTCCTCCAGGACGCGGCCGTCGACGTGCTCGTGGATTCGGCCGCCACGTGGCCCGCCCCGGGCCGGCTCAACCTCGAGGGCTTCACGTACAAGCGCCTCGAAACCGCCGGACCCGTCGACGTCCGCACCCGCGTCGGCTGGCTGACCCGCGACCCGAACGCGGGCGCGGGCTCCTTCGAGCAGCTGGCGACGTCGTACGAGAGCGCGGGTGACGAGCGGTCCGCGCGCCTCGTGCGGCATGCCAGGGAGCGTCATGTGCGCCGCCTCGACCGGCTTTCGGGGCGTGTCTGGGGCCTGGTCCAGGACCTGCTGTTCGGCTACGGCTACGCCCCGCGCCGGGCGCTCGTCTGGTTGCTCTCCCTGGCTGCCGCGGGTTCCCTGTGGTTCGCGTACCACGAGCCGCGCGCGGTCGGCGGCTCCGGGCAGCGGGCCTGGGACCCGGTCCTGTACAGCGTCGACCTGCTCATCCCCGTGGCGAGCCTCGGCTACCGCGGGTCCTGGGATCCGCAGGGCGCGGGCAAGGCCGTCGCCGTCTTCCTCGTGGTCTCCGGCTGGACCCTGGCGACGGCGGTCCTCGCGGGCGCCAGACGCGTCATCGGAAGGGGGTGAGTGATCGGAAGAGGCTGGGTTGTCGGTCGATGGTCTCAAATCCCGTACTGCAGTAGTTTCTTGACGGCACGTCCGAACACCAGGCGGCCCGCCCTCGCGAGCAGGGGGTCGCACCATCGCGGCAGCGGGCTCACACGGATCTCCTCGCGCCACGCGACCAAGGACCCGGAGCCGTACGGCGCCACTTCGATCTCGGCCCAGCCCGTGACGAACGTGCCGCGCTTCTCCAGGCGGCACCGCCCGGCCGAATCGCCGTACGGGGGTGCCCAGTCGACGACCTCCATCGGGTCGTCGAAGATGAGACGCCCCACGCCGGTCCGCGGCACGAAGACGGTGCCCTCGCCGGTCGGGGGCGGGGTCGCGAGCCTGACGCGGGTGAGGGGGACGACGTCCCCGTGCCGCTCCCAGTCCGTCATGCGGCGCCACGCCTCGGCGGCGGAAAGCGGCGATTCACGGGTGATTCGGAAGAAGGCCACGCCCGGATCCTAGAACCGCGGGCGCCCTTCCCGGCGCTGCCCGGCGCGCGCCGGAACTCCGTGCTCCCTAACTCCTAAGACCCTACGATCTGTTGTGCCAATTTGATCAGGATCCCCCCACGCCCGGCTGGAGCGCCACATGACACATGCCCCCCATGTCATCGACCCCGCGGGCCGCGGCCTCCACGCGGAGGCCGATCTGCTGCGCACGCGCGGCTCCGCCGCACTCGTCGAACTCCCGGGCGGTATACGGGCCTGGGCCCCGACCCGGTACGCGGTCCTCAAGCAGCTCCTCGCCGACGACCGCGTGTCCAAGGACCCCAACCAGCACTGGCCCGCCTGGATGAACGGGGAGTTCCGCGAGACCTGGGTCAACTCCTGGGTGGGCGTGACCAACATGTTCACCGCCTACGGCAGCAACCACCGTCGCCTGCGCAAACTGATCTCGCCCGCGTTCACCAAGCGCCGCACCGACGGCCTGCGCCCCCGCGTCGAGGAGCTGACCGCCGGCCTCCTCGACCGGATGGCCGAGTCACCCGACGGCCGCGCCGACCTGCGCGCCGCATACGCGCACCCGCTGCCCATGCAGGTCATCTGCGAGCTGTTCGGCCTGCCCGAGGACCGGCAGGCCGACGCCGCACGCCTCATCGCGGGCATCATGGACACCACTGTCACGCCCGAACAGGCCATGGCCGTCTGGCAGGAGGTGCAGGAGCTCCTCGGAGGTCTGGTCGCCCTCAAGCGCGAGACGCCCGCCGACGACCTCACCAGTGTCCTGATCGCCACCCGCGACGAAGAGGACGGCTCAGGCCTGACGGAGCAGGAGCTCATCGACACGCTGCTGCTCGTCATCGGCGCCGGTCACGAGACGACCGTCAACCTCATCGGCAACGCGGTGCAGGCCCTGCTCAGCCACCCCGGCCAGCTGGCCCGCGTCCTCGCGGGCGAGATCCCCTGGAGCGACGTGATCGAGGAGACCCTGCGCTGGGCCCCCTCGATCGCCAACCTGCCGCTGCGGTACGCCGTCGAGGACATCGAGCTGCCCGACGGCGTCAGGATCCCCCAGGGCGACCCGATCCTCGCGACGTACGCCTCGGCCGGGCGCGACCCGCTCCGCCACGGCGACGACGCGGCATCCTTCGACGTCACGCGCGTGGACAAGGAGCACCTCGCCTTCGGGTACGGCGTCCACTTCTGTGTCGGTGCCCCGCTCGCCCGTCTCGAAGCGGCGATTGCGCTGCCCGCTCTGTTCGAGCGCTTCCCCGGACTGGCTCTCGACGTGAGTGAGGGCGCGGCCCCGCACGTGGAGTCCTTCATCGGCTACGGCTACAGCGAGTTGAGGGTCACCCTGTAGAAACCCGGGTGAGGCGGGGGAGGCGGGTCAGGGCCGGTAGATCTTGCCCGGTTCGGCCTTCCCCGGTGCGAAGAGCTGCGGCACGGTCACGAACACGTAGCCCTTCGCCTTGAGTTCGTCGATGACGCCGGGCACCGCGGGCACGGTGCCCTTGTAGATGTCGTGCAGCAGGATGATGCCGTCGCGCTTCGTCTGGTCGACGACGCGCTTCCTGATCAGGGCCGAGTCGTTCGTCGTGTAGTCCTTGGCCGTCACGCTCCACAGGATCTGGGCGAGCCCCTCCTTCTCGGCGAGCTCGCTGACGTGGTTGTTGGTGCGGCCCTGTGGCGGCCGCATCAGCGTCGGCCGCTTCCCGGTCAGCTTCTCTATCGCGTCGTCCGGCCGCTCGAACTCCTCCCGTATCTGCGCGTCGTCGATGTCGGTGAGGATCTTGTGGTCCCAGGTGTGGCTCGCGACCTCGTGCCCCTCGCGCTCCATGCGTCTGACCAGGTCCGGGTACTTCGCGATGTGGTTCTTGCCGAGCAGGAAGAACGTCGCGGGGACGTGCTTCTCCTTCAGGATGTCGAGCAGCCGCGCGCTGTGCTCGCTCGGGCCCGCGTCGAACGTGAGCGCCACACACTTCGCCTTGCGGCAGTCGACGGTCCCCAGCGAGGCCCCCGCGTTCTTGGCGTCCGTGTGGCTCCTGTCGGCCCTGGCCCCGCTCGGGGCGGTCGTGTCGTACGACGTGCAGCCGCTCAGGCCGAAGGTCAGGGCGCCGGCGGTGAAGAGCGCGGCGGCGGCGTGGAACGCGGCCCTTGTTTTCCTCATCTTCTGAATCGCGGTAGGCATGAGAGGACTATACATAGCGTGTATACGCGCGATGTATAGCCCGGGTGTATAGACGTCCGGCCTGCTGCGATGCCGTTGGGCGGGTACTGATCCCCCCGGTGGTCGTGGCGGGGACGGCCCGACCGGGCGTGCGCGCACGATTGACAGCGCGTGCGCCGTTGCGGATGGTGAACCCCTGGCGCGACGCCTGACGGTTGGGGGACCGAGATGGGTGTGGGGGACGGGCACGCGGGGTCGGGATCCGGGTCGGATTCGGGATCGAGGTCAGGGGCGCCTTCGGGATCGAGGGCGCGGGAGCCGCAGGATGCGGTGCCGGTGGATGCGATTCCCCGGGATGCGGTGGAGCCGGAGCCGGTGCCGGAGGTCGGCCCGAGCGGATCGGCTGCTGCTGACCGTGGCGCCGGCGCGGATCGCCCAGGTGCCGCGCCGAGTTCCGGGCCTCCCGAGTCAGGGGCGCCCGTCACGGCGGGGTCGGCGTCCGGTCCGGCCGCACCCCGACCGCCGAGCCCACCAACGCCGCAGGCGTACCCCGCCGCACCGCCCCCGCCCACCCATCCGCCGGCATTCGGGCCGCCACCGCCACCGCCACGACCACCGGTGGCCCCCGCACCCAAGGCTGCCGCGGATCCCGTGCGGGCCGTTGCCGCCGGCCTGCTCAACCTCACCGGACTCGGGGCCGGTTACTTCCTCCTGCGGCGCTGGGTCCTGGCCGCCGTCTGTCTCGCCGCCACCGCCGTGCTGCTCGTACTCGCGCTGCCCGCCGAGCCCGACGGCGTACCGGCCGGGCTGCTCGTCGGGTACGGGCTCCTGCTGCTCGTCGCCGCCCTGGACGCGGCGCGGCGAGCCGCAACCACTCCACTGCGCAGTCCAGTTGTGGCGATGGCGCTCGGAATCGTGCTGCTCGCCGTGCCCGCCGGAGGCGTCGTCGCGTACGGCGCGGCGCGCGACGACGCCGTGGAGGAGATGCTGCTCGGCCGCCTCGACGACGCCGACGCGCTCGTCGTGAAGGCCGCAGCCCGCGCCACGTTCGCCGAGGGCCGCGCCGACTACACGACCGCGCTCGCCCGCTACCGCGAACTCGCCCACGACCACGCGGGATCCAAGGCCGCCGGACTGGTCCCCGACCGGCTCGACGCCTACTACAAGGCCGTCGCCAAGCCGTACACGGACAAGAAGGACTGCGAGGCGATCGAGCCGCTCACCTATCTGCGGACCGTGCCCGACAAGCGCATGGACCGCCAGGTGCTCGGCTCCCTCGCCACCTGGCCCGACAAACCCCTCGCCGCCTCTCTGTACGCGTGCGGCACGGCCAGACTCGGCACCGGGGCCGCCGGGTCCGACGGCGGTGAACTCGGCCGACTGCTGCGGACATTCCCGAAGTCGGAGCAGGCGGGACAGGTGGGAGGCGCCCTGCGTGACGCCGTCGCCGCACGCGACCGCAGCCTCGGCGGCGCCGAACCCTGCACCGCCACGGACGAACTGCGCGGCATCGGGCGGACGGCCGACGCGCTCCCGGACGATGCGGGGGCGGGCGTGGCAGCCGACGTCGACAAGGCCGTCGAGAAGGGGGTCTACGCCTGCGGGCTCGACGAGTTCAAGGACAAGAAGTTCGGCGACGCCCGCAAGACCCTGGCCGACTTCGCGGACACGTACAAGAACAGCAAGCACCGGGCCAGGGCCGAGGACATCGCGATCGCCGCCGAGATCGCCGGGCTGCGGCCCGCCGCCGGTGATCACCTTCCGCCCGCCGGGAGTCCGGGCGGCGCCCGCATGACGCTCGTCGTCAGCAATGACGGCCCCGGCCCCGTCGAGGTCCTCTACACGGGCCCGGTCACCGGCAGCGTCAAGCTGGCCGCCTGCGGCTCCTGCACGATGTATTCGAGCGAGTCGGCGGGCAGGAGCAAGGCCTGCAAGGCGAACAGGAAGTACCCGAAGGCCACGATCAGGCTGCCCGCCGGGAGCTACCAATTCCTCCACAAGCACAGCGCGGACACGACGGCGGCGATCTCCGACCGCGCCGCCGGGAGCGAGATCAGGCCGGGATACTCGTACACACAGTGCAGTTACGTCGTGCGCGGCGGTGGCCTGTGATCGGCTGACCCCTCGCCGGGCGGTGCCGCGTGCGGGACGGGGCAGCCGCGCAGGCCCGGCGTAGGGAACGTGCCGAGCTCACTGACGCGGTAGCCCTTCGGGTAGCTCTTGATCTCCCAGTTCTGGCGGGCCTGGTGCGGCGCGCGGCGGGGCGGCAGCAGACGTACCGCACGGCCGCGCAGGCGGACGGCGCCCCGCACGAGCGTGCGCGCGAGAGGGCTCGGCGGCTCGTAGTCGAAGGCGCGCAGGAGCGGCTCGTCGAGCAGCGCGACCGTCGCCTTCTTCAACACCGGTTCCAGGATGCCCGGATACCAGGACGCCATGAGGGTGAGCGTCGCGTCCGACACCCGCCGCCCGGCCTCGTCCCGGCCGAAGTGCTCGGCCTCGTACGCGTCGAGGCAGGTCTCGAACTCCTCGTAGGACTCCGGGATGCCCTGGATTCCCATGTGCCGGCCCAGCGCGCGGTAGTAGTGCGCCGAGGCGATCACCTCGTGGCGCGAGAGGCGGCGCCAGCCATAGGTGTCGATCCAGCGTCTGGGAACGACGACGAACGTGCACAGGACGTACCGCATGTCGTCGTTGCTGATGTCGTAGCTGTGGTGCATCTGGTTGATGCGGCGGATCGCCGTGCGCCCCTGGATGCTGTCGAAGCCGTGCTCGACGACGGTGTCGAGCAGGAGCGAGGTGTCGTCGTACCGCTTCTGCGCGCGCTCCGTCAGTTCGGCTGTCCGGTCGAGGAGTTGGCCGATGCTCGGTACGGCGTAGGTGCGGTAGAGCGCCAGTTCCAGTGCCCGCGTGAGGTCCCACGGGAACTCGTAGGTGGCGGTCAGCCGGTAGATCGTCAGCCAGTCCCGGTCCGGGTCGAGCCGCCGGATCTGCCGGAGCCGTTCGTAGCGCTGCATGCCATCCCCCATCTGTGGCCGGGAGATCAACCCTACGGCGCCGCCGCCGCACCGGGACCGCTTCGGCGCGGTATGAATTCCGGCGGTGAAGTGCGGGGCGGCGCAGGGCAGTTCGGGTTCCGGACGGGAAGGGCCGGGTCAGACCCCGGTCGGTACGCGGCCGGCGGCCTCGGCCTCCCGGCTCAGGCCGAGCTGCTCCGCGGGCACCCGGTGCGTCTCGCGCGCGGTGAGGGCCGCGATGACCGGCGGGACGCAGAGCGCAGAGGTGAACAGGGCGACCGCGGACCAGTCGTCACCGCCGGGACCCGCGATCTGAGCGGCGAACGTCACCGCGAACCCGGCCACCGCGAAGCCGATCTGCGTACCGATCGCCACACCGGAGAGCCGCACCCGGGTCGAGAACATCTCGCCGTAGAAGGACGGCCAGATGCCGTTGGCCGCGCTGTACACGACGCCGAAGGTGAGGATGCCGAGGACGAGGACCAGCGGGTACGACCCCGTGCTGATCGCCCACAGGTAGCAGGCCATCAGCACGGCGCTGCCGACGGCGCCCACGAGGTAGACCGGCCTGCGGCCGATACGGTCCGAGAGCTTCGCCCAGAGCGGGATCGCGCCGAGGGCCGCGACGTTGGCGAGGGCGCCCACCCACAGCATCCCGGACCGGTCCATGCCCACCGAGTCGCTCGTCGCGTACGACAGGGCCCACACGGTGAAGATCGTGCTCACCGAGGCGATCAGGGATCCGGCGACGACGCGCAGGACGTCGGCCCAGTGGTCGCGCAGCAGGACGGCCAGCGGCAGCTTCACGACGCCCTCGGTCGCGGCCTGCTTGGCGAAGGCCGGGGTCTCCTCCAGAGTGCGCCGGATCGCGTACCCGACGACGGCGACGGCGACGCTCAGCCAGAACGGGACGCGCCAGCCCCACGAGAGCAGCTGGTCCTCGGGCAGGGCCGCGACCGGGATGAAGACGAGGGTGGCGATGAGCTGGCCGGCCTGGGTACCGCTGAGGGTGAAGCTCGTGAAGAAGCCGCGGCGGCCCGGTGGTGCGTGTTCCAGCGTCATCGAGCTCGCGCTCGCCTGCTCACCCGCGGCGGAGATGCCCTGGAGCACACGGCACAGCACGAGCAGGAGGGGGGCGAGGGAGCCGACCTGCGCGCGGCTCGGCAGACAGCCGATGAGGAACGTCGACAGACCCATGAGGATCAGCGTGAAGACCATGATCTTCTTGCGGCCGAGCCGGTCGCCGATGTGGCCGAGGAAGAGCGCGCCGACGGGGCGGGCGGCGTAGGCGACGCCGAAGGTGGCGAGGGAGAGCAGCGTCGCGTTCGCCGGGTCGGACTCGTCGAAGAAGACCTTGGGGAAGATCAGCGCGGCGGCACTGCCGTAGATGAAGAAGTCGTAGTACTCCAGGGCGCTGCCGGTCCAGGCCGCGAGCGCTGCCTTGCGCGGCTGGCCCTCGGGGGCCCGTGGCGGCGCGGCGGCGCCGGGGGAGGGGACGGTCACGGCGTACTCCTAGGGGGACGCTTCGGCGGTGAAGCGAGCGGAGGGGTGCGGGGTGGTGTCGTGGTGTCTTTCGCCGGCCCTGGGGTGGGGCGATGCGGTTAATTAACCCACTGGGTAGTTAGTAGCGGATGGCTACGGATGTTGCGCTGGCGTTACCCGCGTGTCAAGAGGTGGGCCGCGAAAACTTCCGCAGGGGCCGCCCGCCCGGTGCCCGGCCTCAGTCCTCGGTGCGGTCCGCCGTCAGATAGGCGATGACCATGTCGCCGAGCATGGTCCGGTAGTGCTCGCGCTGCTCCGCCGCCACCAGGTCGCGGCCGAAGAGCGCGCCGAACGTGTGCCGGTTCGAGACCCGGAAGAAGCAGAACGAACTGATCATCGCGTGCAGGTCGACGGCGTCGATGTCGGCCGTGAACAGGCCCGACGCGCGCCCGGCGTCGAGGATGCGCCGGATCACCTCGATCGCGGGCGAATTGAGCGCGCCGAGCTGTTCGGAGGCCGCGATGTGCTCTGCCTCGTGGATGTTCTCGATCGCGACCAGGCGGATGAAGTCGGGATGCGCCTCGTGGTGGTCGAAGGTGAGCTCGGCGAGCCGGCGGATGGCCGCGACCGGGTCCAGGTGGTCGACGTCGACCTCCTGCTCGGCCTGCCGGATCGCCGAGTAGGCGTGCTCCAGAACCGCCGTGAACAGCTGTTCCTTGCCGCCGAAGTAGTAATAGATCATCCGCTTCGTGGTGCGGGTGCGGGCCGCGATCTCGTCGACGCGGGCGCCCGTGTAGCCGGCGCGGGCGAACTCCTGGGTGGCGACGTCGAGGATCTCGGCCTTGGTGCGGGCGGCGTCGCGGATCCGTCCGGCGGGTCGCGTCGGCTCTTCGACTGTGGCCATGCGTTCCTCCGGGTCGGTTCGGTGCTGGTGATTGTAGAAGCAGAGCCGGGGCCGGTGAGTGGCTGCCCTTTCCAGGATGCCGCCTTCCTGGTATTACTAACGAACCAGTTCGTACATTAGGAGAAACGGTGCCTCAGGACTCCTGCCTCGTCGGTCTGATCGGTTCGGGCATCGGCCCCTCGCTGAGCCCCGCGCTCCATGAGCGGGAGGCCGACCGCCAGGGCCTTCGCTATCTCTACCGGCTGATCGACATCGACCCCCTGGGGGCCACCCCCGACCAGGTCGGCGACCTGGTGAGGGCGGCCCGGGCCGTGGGCTACGACGGCCTGAACATCACGCACCCCTGCAAGCAGCTCGTCATCGAGCATCTCGACGAGCTCGCCCCGCAGGCCGAGGCGCTCGGCGCCGTCAACACCGTCGTCTTCGAGGGCGGGCGCGCCGTCGGCCACAACACCGACGTCACCGGATTCGCGGCATCCTTCGCCCGTGGCCTGCCCGACGCCCCGCTCGACCGCGTCGTGCAGCTCGGCGCGGGCGGCGCGGGCGCGGCCGTCGCGCACGCCGTGCTCACCCTGGGCGGCGGCCACCTCACCGTCGTGGACGCGATGCCCGAACGCGCCGCGGGCCTGGCCGCGTCGCTGAACCGGCACTTCGGCGAGGGCCGCGCGTCCGCCGAGACCCCGGACCGCATCGAGGAGCACCTCGCCCGCGCCGACGGCCTCGTCCACGCCACACCCACCGGCATGGCCGCCCACCCCGGACTCCCGCTCCCCGTGCGCCTGCTGCGCCCGTCCCTATGGGTGGCGGAAGTCGTCTACCGGCCGCTGGAGACGGAACTGCTGAGCACCGCACGGGAGTTGGGCTGCGCCACACTCGACGGCGGGGGCATGGCGGTGTTCCAGGCCGCCGACGCGTTCCGGCTCTTCACGCGCCGCGAGCCGGACAGTACGCGGATGCTCGCGGACATCGCCGAACTGGCGGGCGTGGCGGCCGCACGGGGCTGACCCCGCCCGCCACAGCCGACTCGTCCCCCCCACCCCGTCCCCCTCCCAAGGAGCACCGCCGTGCGCACCTCGATCGCCACCGTCTCGCTCAGTGGATCCCTGACCGAGAAACTCACCGCCGCCGCCTCCGCCGGATTCGACGGGGTGGAGATCTTCGAGAACGATCTCCTCGCGAGTCCCCTGACCCCCGAGGAGATCAGGGCCCGCACCGCCGACCTCGGCCTGACCATCGACCTCTACCAGCCGATGCGGGACATCGAGGCCGTGCCGCCGAAGGAGTTCGAGCGGAATCTGCGCCGCGCCGAGCACAAGTTCCGGCTGATGAACCGGCTCGGCACGGACACCGTCCTGGTGTGCTCCAGCGTCTCGCCCCTCGCCGTCGACGACGACGCGCTCGCCGCCGAACACCTCCACCGGCTCGCGCAGTCGGCGCAGGAACACGGCGTCCGCGTCGCCTACGAAGCACTCGCCTGGGGCCGCCACGTCAGCACGTACGACCACGCCTGGCGCATCGTCGAGGCGGCGGGGCACCCGGCACTCGGCACCTGTCTGGACAGCTTCCACATCCTCGCCCGCGGCTGTGACCCCAAGGGCATCGAGGCCATCCCCGGCGAGAAGATCTTCTTCCTCCAGCTCGCCGACGCCCCGCTGATGGCGATGGACGTGCTCCAGTGGAGCCGCCACTACCGCTGTTTCCCCGGGCAGGGCGGCCTGGACGTGACCGGACTCGTCCGGCACGTGATCAACGCCGGATATACGGGCCCGCTCTCGCTGGAGGTGTTCAACGACGTCTTCCGGCAGGCCGACGCGGGCCCCACCGCCGTCGACGCCCGGCGCTCCCTGATGCTCCTCCAGGAGGCCGCCGGGATCGCGGCGCCGCCCGCACCGGTCCAGCCCACCGGCTTCGCCTTCGCGGAACTCACCACCCCGGACGCCGGTGCCGTGTCCTCGCTCCTCGCCGCGCTCGGCCTGGCGCGGACGGCCAGGCACCGCAGCAAGCCCGTCGAACTGTGGCAGCGCGGCGACGCCCGCATCCTCGTCACCACGGATCCGGTCCGCCACCGCGACGGGCTCGCCCTCGCCGCGCTCGGCCTGGAATCCCCCGACCCGGTGGGCGCGGCGGCCCGCGCCGAGTCGCTGCTCGCTCCCGTACTGCCGCGTTTCCGGGCACCGCAGGACGCCCCGCTGGACGCGGTGGCGGCGCCCGACGGCGTGGAGATCTTCTTCTGTGCGACGGACCGGGCGGGCCTGCCGAACTGGCGGGAGGACTTCCCACCCCTGAGTGGTGACGGCGCCGGAGACCGGGACCCGCGGGGCGCCGTCCTGCGCATCGACCACCTCGCCCTGACCCAGCCCTGGCACCAGTTCGACGAGGCCGCGCTCTTCCACCGCACGGTCCTCGGGCTCAGGCCCCAGGAAAGCGTCGACGTCGCCGACCCCTACGGGCTGCTGCGCAGCCGTGCCGTCACGAACGACGACGGCACGGTGCGGATCGCCCTCGGTATAGGCCCCGGCCCTTCCGACGACGCCGGCCGCGCCCAGCACATCGCCCTGGCGACGGACGACGTGGTCGCCGCCGCGCGCGCCTTCCAGGACGCGGGCGGGCGCCCGCTGCCCGTACCGCCCAACTACTACGACGACTTGGCGGCGCGCTTCGAGTTCGCCCCGGGCGAGGCGGAGACGTACCGGGAGCTCGGCATCCTCTACGACCGCGACGAGCACGGCACCTTCCGGCACTTCTACACGGAGACGGTCGGCCGGGTGTTCTTCGAAGTGGTCCAGCGCGACGGCGGATACCGCGGTTACGGAGCCCAGAACGCCCCCGTCCGCCTCGCCGCCCAGCACGCACTGCGCCCCGGACGCAGGTAGGCCCCGCGCGGTACCGCCGCGACGCGTCAGTCCAGGCAGAACTCGTTCCCCTCCGGGTCGGTCATCACGATGTAGCCCGCACTCAGCGGGGGAGCGGGCTCGTCGCGGCGTACCCGCGCGGCGCCAAGGGTGACGAGCCGGGCGCACTCGGCCTCGAGCGCCGTCATCCGCTCCTCTCCCTCAAGACCGGGGGCCGCACGGACGTCGAGGTGGACGCGGTTCTTGCCGGCCTTGTCCTCCGGCACCTGCTGGAAGAACAGCCTCGGGCCCCGCCCGTCCGGGTCCTCGACGGCCGAATGCCTGTTGCGCTGCCCCTCCGGTACGCCGATCCGCGTGAGGAAGTCGTCCCACGCGGCCAGCGGGTCGGCGCCCGCGGGAACCTCGACGCCGGGTGGCCCGGGGTGGACGTAGCCCAGTACGTCGCGCCAGAACGATGACAGTGCCCTCGGGTCGTGGGCGTCGAAAGTGACCTGGATGTGGCGGCTCACAGAGTGCTCCGTTCGCAGCGGGGTGCGTGTGTGCGGGCAAGCGGTCCGCAGGACAGTGCGTCCGCGTCCCTCAGGCCACCCTGACACTTCTCGCGGACAGATTCGGTCCGTGAGCCCGGTGTGCCGGAGCCGAAAGCTGCTTGGTCGTTCAACCAATGCCCACGCCGCCGCGGTGACGTTTTCCGTGTGGTGCACCAGTCGTTTCCGGCCCTGCTCCCGGCTTCACTGGCTGTGAGGAAGCAGCTGAGGGGCGTTGGAGACATGGATCTGAACACGGTGAAGGAAGTGCGTGACGCGCGGCTGCGTGAGCCGTGGCAACCGGGCGACGCATGGCTCGGCGGGGGCACGTACCTGTTCTCCGAGCCGCAGCCCCATCTGCGGCGCCTGGTGGATCTGAGCCGCATGGGCTGGGAGCCGCTCACCCTCGGCGAGGACGGCTCGCTGGAGATCGCGGCAACGTGCACCATCGCCCAACTCTCCCGTTTCGGGCGGAAGTTCGGGGCCGCGGCGGCGCCGCTGATCGAGCAGTGCTGCCGTGCCTTTCTGGCCTCGTTCAAGATCTGGAACATGGCGACCGTGGGCGGGAACCTGTGCAACGGGCTGCCGGCCGGACCCGTGATCTCGCTGACCGCCGCACTCGACGGCACCTGTCTGCTCCAGTCGCAGGCAGGGGTGAGGCGGACCGTGAAGGTCGCCGACTTCATCACCGGCGCGGGCCGCAAGGACCTCGGCGAGGGGGAGCTGCTCCGCTCGGTCACCCTGCCCGCTCGGGCACTCGGCTGCCGTACGGCCTTCCGCCAGGCGTCGCTGTACGGGCTCGGCCGCTCGGGAGCGCTGGTCGTCGGGACGCTCGATCCGGTGGACGGGTCGATGGCGGTGACGATCAGCGCGGCGACCGTACGGCCGTTCCGCCTCTGGTTCCCGCTGCCGCCCGACAAGGGCGAACTCCGGCGGACGATCGAGGCGGCCGTGGGCGACGACGACTGGTTCGACGACATCCACGGACTGCCCGAGTGGCGACGGCACATGGGCTTCCGCCTCGCCGAGGAAGTCCGCCATGAACTGACCCGGCTCTCCCAGGACGGTGCACGATGAGCTTCGACATCGAGGTCAACGCCCAGCACTTCGACACCGAGCCACGTGCGGGCCAGTGTCTGCGTACGTATCTGCGCGAGCGCGGCTGGTTCGGGGTGAAGAAGGGCTGCGACGCGGGCGACTGCGGCGCCTGCACGGTCCATGTGGACGGGGAGCCTGTCCACAGCTGCCTGTATCCGGCCGTGCGGGCACAGGGCCGCTCCGTGACGACCGTCGAGGGCCTCGCGTCCCCGGAGGGTGAACTCCACCCCGTCCAGCAGAAGTTCCTCGGCGCCCAGGGGTTCCAGTGCGGCTTCTGCACCGCCGGATTCCTGATGACGACGGCCGCCCTCGAAGCCGAGCGGGGCACCGAACACGACGACGGCAAACTGGACGACCTGCCCCGCGCCTTCAAGGGCAACATCTGCCGGTGCACCGGATACCGCGCCATCGAGGACTCCGTGCGGGGCGTGCGGCACACCGAACGCCCCTGTGCGGGCAAGGCGGTCGGCAAGAGCCTCGGCGCGCCCGCGGGCCCCCAGGTCGTGACCGGCACCGCCCGCTACACCTTCGACGTCGAGGTGCCCGGCCTCCTCCACATGAAGCTGCTGCGCTCCCCGCACCCGCACGCCCGCATCGTCTCCATCGACACCGCGGACGCCCTGCGCGTGCCCGGTGTGCACGCCGTCCTCACCCACGAGGACGCCCCCGAGACCCTGTACTCCTCGGCCCGTCACGAGCACCCCACCGAGGACCCCGACGACACCCGCGTCCTCGACGACACCGTCCGCTACGTCGGCCAGCGCGTCGCCGCCGTGGTCGCCGACAGCGAACAGGCCGCCGAGGAAGGCTGCCGACGGGTGGACGTCGTCTACGAGCAACTCCTCTACGTCACCGACCCCGAGAAGGCGATGGCCCCCGGCGCCCCCGTCATCCACGAGGGCAAGGGTCCGGAGGTGCGGATCTCCCGTGTGGAGAACAACGTCGCCGGCGAAGTGCACGGCGAGATCGGCTCCGTCGAGGTCGGCTTCGCCGACGCGGACGTCGTCCACGAGGAGACCTTCCGCACCCAGCGCGTCCAGCACGCGAGCCTGGAGACCCACGGCTGCGTCGCCTACTTCGAGCCCAAGGAGGACGGCACCGGCGAACGCCTCACCGTCCGCTCCTCCACCCAGACCCCGTTCCTGACGCGCCGCGCCCTGTGCGCCCTGTACGGGCTGCCCGAGGACGAGGTGCGTGTCGTCGCCGGGCGCGTGGGCGGCGGCTTCGGCGGCAAGCAGGAGATGCTGACGGAGGACATCGTCACGCTGGCGGCGCTGAAACTGCGGCGGCCGGTGAAGCTGGAGTACACCCGCGCGGAGCAGTTCTACGGAGCGACCACCCGCCACCCCTTCACCATCGGCATCAAGGTCGGCGCCCGCACCGACGGCACTTTGACCGCGATCCAGATGCGCGTCGTCTCCAACACCGGCGCCTACGGCAACCACGGCCCCGCCGTCATGTTCCACAGCGTCGGCGAGTCGTTCGCCGTCTACCGCGCCCCGCACAAGAAGGTCGACGCGTTCTCCGTCTACACGAACGTCGTCCCGGCGGGCGCCTTCCGCGGTTACGGCCTTGGCCAGGTCACCTTCGCCGTCGAATCGGTCATGGACGAGCTGGCCCGCCGTCTCGGCATGGACCCGCTGGTCTTCCGGGAGAAGAACATCATCGGCCCCGGCGAGCACATGCTCAGCCCGATCGGCGAGGAGGAGGACCTCCACATCGCCTCGTACGGTCTCGACCAGTGCCTGGGGGTCGTGCGCAAGGCGATCGCCGAGGACACCAGCGCCGGGCAGGCCCCCGAGGGCTGGCTGGTCGGGCAGGGCACGGCGATGGCGATGATCGCGACCGGTCCACCCGGCGGGCACTACGCCGACGCCCGCGTGTCGCTCCTGGCCGACGGGACGTACGACATCGCCGTCGGCACGGCCGAGTTCGGCAACGGCACCACCACCGTCCACAAGCAGATCACCGCCGGCGCCCTGAACACCACCGAGGACCGCCTCACGGTCCGGCAGTCCGACACCGACGTCGTCCGCCACGACACCGGCGCCTTCGGCTCAGCGGGCACGGTGGTGGCCGGAAAAGCCGTCCTCCTCGCCGCCGGCTCGCTCGCCGAACGACTGCGGACCTTCGCCGCCCGGCACACGGGCGTCGCCCGCCACCTGTGCGTACTCGGGGCCGAGGCCGTCGACTGCGCGGGCCGGGTGGTGACGCTGAAGGAGCTGTACGAGGCGGCCGAGGCGAAGGGCGCGACGGACGAGGTGGCCGCCGACGGCCACTGGGGCGGCTCGCCCCGCTCCGTCGCCTTCAACGCCCAGTGGTTCCGCCTCGCCGTCGACCCCGGCACCGGCGAGATCCGCATCCTGCGCAGCGTCCACGCCGCCGACGCGGGCAAGGTCATGAACCCGATGCAGTGCCGCGGCCAGGTCGAGGGAGGCGTCGCGCAGGCGCTCGGGGCGACGCTCTTCGAGACGGTACGCGTCGACGACCGCGGCGAGGTCACGACCGCCGCTTTCCGCCGCTACCGCCTCCCGCAGTACGCCGACGTCCCGCGCACCGAGGTCCACTTCATGGAGACCACCGACGCCATCGGCCCGCTCGGCGCCAAGTCGATGAGCGAGAGCCCCTTCAACCCGGTCGCCCCCGCCTTCGCCAACGCGCTGCGCGACGCCACCGGCGTCCGCTTCACCGAGATGCCGGTCACCCGCGACCGCGTCTGGCTCGCCCTCGACCGGCACAACTCCGTTCCGGGCGCTTGATTCGGCCTGAACGGATCTCGGATTGAACGGAGTTCGGGCGGAACGGAGTTCGGGCGGAACGGAAGAGGAACGGCACCATGGCAGCACCCGACCGGACGGACGAACGGCTATGTGCCTCGGGCCTCGTGGAGGGCCGGCGGACGGCCCAGGCCCTGTTCGCCGGGGCTCGAGAGCACCAGGGCTTCGGCGGCTCGTACAAGGGGCTCCTCGACCTGGCGTGACGTGGGCTGCCTGTGAACATTGCCCCAGCCGGAGGTGCGGAAGCAGCGACCGGTCCTGCGTGCCAACCGTCTTGTCCCGAGCAGGTGTTGGGGCAGAGAAGGCGTTGCGTGCAGGGGTTCCTTGAACTCCTCGCGGCGCGGACCGAGCGCGGGGCGCCTTCGGCGGACGTCATGCGGCGGCGATCGGGGGAACAGGTCATGCAGTGCAGACGCCGGCTCGCATGCAGCCGACGCGTAGCGCCCACGTGGCGGCCATGGTGGTTGTCCAGGCGTCCCGGACAGCACAGGATCCAGCCAAGGCGGACACCGCCGCTACCGCTGCCGCTACCTCCTTCGACGTTCCTCAGGTTCCCCCAAGCCATGTGATCAGCAGCTCGTCGTTCACAGCCAGTCCCGCCGCTTGAAGATGAAGTACAGGCTCACGCACACCACCGCCATCAGCAGGATCGCGAACGGGTAGCCGTACCCCCAGCCCAGCTCCGGCATGTGGTCGAAGTTCATGCCGTAGATCGTGCCGACCAGGGTCGGGGCGAAGAGGATGGCCGCCCAGGACGAGATCTTCTTGATCTCCTCGTTCTGCTCGAAGCCCGCCTCCGCCAGTGCCCGCATCTCCGCGTTCTGCTGCTGGGTCACCTGCGTCGCGTTCACCGTCAGGATGTCCGCGAGGGCCTGGCGGAAGCCGTCGACCCGTTCGCTGGTGTGCGTGACGTGGTCGGCCACGTCCCGCAGGTAGCGCTGGAGTTCCTCGTCCGTGCCGTACTTGGCGAAGCCCGCCATCAGTCCGTGCAGCATGCCGACCAGGGGGCGGGTGGCGCGCTGGAACTCGACCATCTCGCGCGAGAGTTCGTAGATGCGCCGGGACACCTCGGGCGCACCGCTGAACACCTCCGTCTCGATCTCGTCGATGTCCGTCTGGACGCCGGCGACGACCGGGGCGTAGCCGTCCACCACCGCGTCGAGGATCGCGTAGAGCACCGCCTCGGGGCCGAGTTTCAGCAGCTCGGGGGAGTCTTCCATGCGGCGGCGCACACCGGACAGGTCGGGTGCCGCGCCGTGGCGGACCGTGATGACGAAGTCCGCGCCGACGAACACGTGCAGCTCCCCGAACTCGACCTCCTCCGGGGCGTCCAGGTAGCGGGCGGCGCGCAGGACGACGAACAGCGTGTCCCCGTACCGCTCCAGCTTCGGCCGCTGATGTGCCTCCAGCGCATCCTCGACCGCGAGCGGGTGCAGGTCGAACTCGCCTGCCAGGGAAAGGAGTTCGGACTCGGTCGGGCGGGCCAGGCCGATCCATGCCATGCCGTCCGGCTGCTCGCCCAGCTCGCGGAACGTCTCGGCGAGCGTCGCGGGCGACGACACCCGTACCCCGTCCCGGTACAGCGCCGCCTGCACCACGCTGCCCGTCTCCGACGCGGGGCTCGTGGGCGTGGCGGGCGGGGGCGGAGTGGTGTCGGGCCGAGGCGGGTTCACCGGCGGCTGTCCGGCGGTGCGGCGCCACATGTACTTCTTCGGTTCCACTCCGGGGCGGGCCCGCCGCTCTGCCATGTCTCCGCCTTGCGTGTCGAAACGGCTGTCACTTCGGCCACTGTGCAGGATATATGGCCCCAATACGGCCGGTGCGGGGTGATCACGGGGTGATCGTCGGGGGAGGGCGGGTGCGAGGGCGGGCCCACCCCTGGTCGCCGGGCCTGTGACTTGAGGCCAGGACTTGTCCGCAACTCCCGCTAGCGTGCTGAGCATGACCATGAAACGGAGCGCGGCCCCGTCGGGCATGCGTCGCACGGCTGCTCCCACCCTGTCGGCCCGTGCCCTGGGGCGTGCCACCCTCGATCGTCAGTTCCTGCTGCGCCGCTCGCCGGTCACCGTGAAGGGCGCCGTGGAACATCTGCTGGGGCTCCAGGCGCAGAACGTGAAGCCGCCCTACGGCGCGCTCGCCGCCCGGCTCGACGGCTTCGACCCCGCCGAGCTCTCCCGGCTCCTCGAAAACCGCGAGGTCGTCCGTATCGCCACCATGCGCTCGACCGTCCACCTCCACAACGCCGACGACTGCATGAGCCTGCGGCCGCTCGTCCAGCCCGCGCTCGAGCGGGAGTTGAAGATGCTGGCGAAGGGCCTCCCGGGTGTCGACCTCGACCGGCTCGCCGCGCTCACCAAGGCGTACGTCGAGCAGGAGCCGCGCACCCCCAAGCAGATCCGGGAACTGCTTCTCGCCGAGTGGCCCGACGCCGACCCTCTCGCCCTCACGATCGCCGTCCGCTGCCGGCTGCCGCTCGTGCAGGCCACACCGCGCGGGCTGTGGAAGCGCAGCGGCCAGGTCGCCCTGACGACCGCCGAGCACTGGCTCGACCGCGCCGCCGGCCCGGCGCCCGCCCCGGACGACACCGTCCTGCGCTATCTGGCCGCGTTCGGGCCCGCCTCCGTCAAGGACATGCAGCAGTGGGCGGGCCTGACCCGCATGAAGGAGGTCTTCGAGCGGCTGCGGCCGCAGTTGGCCACCTTCCGTGACCCGCACGGCGTCGAGCTCTTCGACCTGCCCGACGCACCTCGCCCCGACGAGGACACCCCCGCCCCACCGCGTCTCCTGCCGGAGTTCGACAACCTGCTGCTCTCGCACGCCGACCGCACCCGCCACGTGCCGCTCGCCTACAAGGACAGCACCTGGAAGGGGAACATCGCCTATCCCGCCTTCCTCGTCGACGGCCTGCTCGCCGGGCTCTGGAAGCTCGACGAGGCCAAGAACGCCTCCGCCACGCTCACCCTCCAGCCCTTCGGGAAGCTCACCGCGGGGCAGCGCGACGCCCTCACGCACGAGGCCGGGGCCACCGCGCGCACGCTGGGGGTCGCGGGCGCGTGCGACATCCGATTCGGGACCGTACGGCCCGAGTAGCGGCAGTCGCAGCGCTGGGCCGGCCGTCGGGGATCAGTCGGCGCGGCCCGTCGCCGCGACCGTCACGCCCAGGCCGATCATCGCGAAGCCTCCCGTGCCGCCGATCAGTGACAGGCGCCGGTCGGACCGGGAGAACCACGTACGCGCGGCGGACGCCGTCAGGCCCCACAGCGTGTCCGTGACCAGGCCGATCGAGATCGGCATCAGTCCCAGCAGGAGCATCTGCGCGGGCACTTGACCTGCCGAGTGGTCCACGAACTGCGGCAGGACCGCCGCGAAGAAGACGATGCCCTTGGGGTTGGTGACCCCGACGAGCGCGCCGTCCGCAACCGTTCGCAGATCACCGCGCGGCGGGCCCTGCGGCCCCCGGATGTCCTCGGCCCGCATCTCTTTGCGGTGCCGGAAAGCCTGCACGCCGAGGAGGACCAGATACGCGGCTCCCGCCAGCTTCACCGCCATGAACACCCCGGCTGAGCGCTCCACCAGGGAACCGATCCCGAGCGCCACGGCCACCACGAGCACGTACGAGCCGATGACATTGCCGAGCGCGGTCGCGACCGCCGTCCGCCGGCCGTGCGCGAGCGCGCGCCCGATCACGAACAGCACGCTCGGCCCGGGGATCACGATCACGAGGAGCGACATCGCCGCGAAGGCGAGATACCGGTCGGTGGACACCATGTTCCCCAGCATGTCCCGCGCCCCCTGTCCCGTCCATGGCGCACCTGAGGCAGTGCTCCCGAACTCCCGAGGTCATTGCCCTCAAGGAGCGGCTAAGGCAGCAGCCCCGCCCTGCGTGACGCCACCACCGCCTCCAGGCGCGTGTGCGCGCCCAGTTTCCGCATCGCCGAACGCAGATAGCCCTTGACCGTCTCGGGCCGCAGGCCGAGCCGCTCGGCCGTGACCGCGTTCGTCGCGCCCGTGGCCACGCACGCGAGGACGTCCACTTCGCGTGGCGTGAGGCCCACGTCTCGTACGGGTGGCGGAGCCGTCGCCGAGGCGAGCCGCCCGCACACCGCGAGGAGTTCCTCGCGCAGTGCCGGATCCATGACGCGGGGCGCGAGCGCCCGCAGCGCGCCGTGTGCCTCGCGCACCTCCTCCCACGCCGCCGAACCGACCGCCGCGCCGGCCCCCGAACCGGCCGCCGTACCGCCCGCACCAGCAACCGGCCCAGCCACCGGGCCGGCGGCCCCCGCTCCCGCCACCGCCGCCAGCAGCGCCCGCGCCTCGTCCCTTACCACCAGCGCCTGTTCCACGTCGCGCGCGGCCGCGACCGCCTCGCCCAGCGTGCGGTCGCCCAGTGGCTGGGCGCTGCGCAGGGCACCGTAGAGGACGCCACGGACCCGGCGGCGTACGACGACGGGGACCGCGAGGACCGAGAGCAGGCCCTCGGCCGCGACCGCCGCGTCGTACTCGTGGCTGATGTGCCGCGACACCGGGTAGTCCGTGACGGCGCACGGCCGGGACAGGGCGAGCGCCTTTCCGCCCAGGCCGTTGCCCGTCGCGATGGCGAGACCGCGGAGCGCGCCCGTCACCGCGCCGCTCAGCTCACCGATGCGCACCGAGCCGGTGCCGGCCGTCATGATGCCGCCCGTCATGAGTCCGCCGAACGCGACGGGCAGTCCCGTGCCCCGGCGCAGCCGCACCAGAGCGGCACGCATCTCCACCGCGTCGGCCCCGTCTGCGCTCACTCGCCGTGTCCCTCCAGAGAGCGGGTCGTCCACCACCCCCGTCCGGGGGTGGTGAGATCTGCGTCACGGATTACACGATGGCACGCACGGTCCGCAATGAGGAGGACACATGACGACGGCGACCAGCGGTACGGATCCGAGCCCGACCGAGCAGTTCCGCACGGCGAGGGACTTCCTGCTGCGGAACGCGGACGACTACACCACCGCGTACGAGGGCTTCGCCTGGCCGCGCCCCGAGCGGTTCAACTGGGCCCTCGACTGGTTCGACGCCATCGCCGACGGCAACGGGAAGACGGCCCTGCACATCGTCGAGGAGGACGGCCGCGAGGGCCGCTTCACCTTCGACGAGCTGCGCCTGCGCTCGAACCGCGTCGCGAACTGGCTGCGCGGCCAGGGCGTTCGCGCGGGCGACCGGGTCCTCCTGATGCTGGGCAACCAGGTGGAACTGTGGGAGATCATGCTCGCCGCGATGAAGCTGCGGGCCGTCGTCATCCCCGCGACGCCGCTGCTCGGCCCCGCCGACCTGCGCGACCGCGTCGACCGCGGCCGGGCCCGGCACGTCATCGTGCGACCCGAGGACGTCGAGAAGTTCACCGAGGTCCCCGGCGACTTCACCCGAACCGTGGTCGGCACGAGCGGCGCGGGCGCCACGAACGGCTGGCTCTCGTACGAGGACGCCGACGACGCCTCCGAGACGTTCGAGCCCGACGGCGTCACCCTCGCGAAGGACCCGCTCCTCCTGTACTTCACCTCCGGCACGACCGCCCGGCCCAAGCTCGTCGAGCACACCCATGTGTCGTATCCCGTAGGGCACTTGGCGACCATGTTCTGGATCGGTCTGCGTCCCGGCGACGTCCATCTGAACATCTCGTCGCCCGGCTGGGCCAAGCACGCCTGGTCGAACTTCTTCGCGCCGTGGAACGCGGAGGCGACCGTCTTCCTCTACAACTACACGCGCTTCGACGCGGGCCGGCTGATGGAGGTCATGGAGCGCGCGGGCGTCACGTCCTTCTGCGCCCCGCCCACCGTGTGGCGCATGCTCATCCAGGCCGACCTGACGCAGCTCGCGACGCCGCCGCGCGCGGTCGTCGCCGCGGGGGAGCCGCTGAACCCCGAGGTCATCGAGCAGGTGCGGCGCGCCTGGGGCGTCACCATCCGAGATGGGTTCGGGCAGACGGAGACGGCCGTGCAGGTCTCCAACAGCCCTGGTCAGGAGCTGAAGTCCGGCTCGATGGGGCGCCCCAGCCCCGGCTACAAGGTGGAGCTGCTGGACCCGGTCACCGGCGAACCCGGCGTGCAGGAGGGCGAGATCAGCCTCGACCTCTCCGAGCACCCGGTCGGCCTCATGGCCGGCTATCACCAAGACCCCGAGCGCACGGCCGAGGCGATGGCGGGAGGCTACTACCGCACCGGCGACATCGGCTCGCGTGACGCCGACGGCTATCTCACGTACGTCGGCCGCTCGGACGATGTGTTCAAGGCCTCCGACTACAAGATCAGCCCGTTCGAGCTGGAGAGCGCGCTCCTGGAGCACGAGGCGGTCGCCGAGGCGGCGGTCGTGCCCGCCCCCGACGAGCTGCGGCTCGCCGTCCCCAAGGCGTACGTCGTCCTCGCCGAGGGGTTCGAACCCGGGCCCGACACGGCGAAGCTGCTGTTCGAGCACTCGCGGGACGTCCTCGCGCCGTACAAGCGCGTCCGGCGCCTGGAGTTCGCGGAGCTGCCGAAGACGGTCTCCGGCAAGATCCGGCGGATCGAGCTGCGCGAGCGCACGGCGCAGGGTTCCACGGCCGAGTACCGCGAGGAGGACTTCCGATGACACGCGCACCCCTCACGACAATCCAGCCCCCGCCCCTCTCGTACGCGCACGGGACGGACCCGGCGCCGCTCCTCGGCGACACGATCGGCCGCAACCTCGACCGGGCCGTGGCCGCCCACCCCGACCGTGACGCACTGGTCGACGTGCCGTCCGGACGGCGGTGGACCTATGCCCAATTCGGCGCGGCTGTCGACGAGTTGGCGCGCGGGCTGCTCGCCAGGGGCGTGCTCAAGGGTGACCGGGTCGGGATCTGGGCGGTCAACTGCCCCGAGTGGGTCCTCGTGCAGTACGCGACCGCGCGCATCGGTGCGGTCATGGTGAACATCAACCCTGCCTACCGCGCCCACGAGTTGGAGTTCGTGCTCAAGCAGGCGGGCGTCTCCATCCTCATCGCCTCGACCGGACACAAGGGCAGCGACTACCGGGCCCTCGTCCGGCAGGTGCGGGAGCGGTGCCCCGAGCTGCGCGAGACGGTCTTCATCGGCGACCACGGTTGGGACGCCCTGACGGCGGGCGCGGCAGCGATAACGGTGGAACAACTCGACGCCAGGCAGGCCGAGTTGAGCTGCGACGACTCGGTCAACATCCAGTACACCTCGGGCACGACCGGCTTCCCGAAGGGTGCCACGCTCTCCCACCACAACATCCTGAACAACGGCTTCTGGGTGGGCGAGACGGTCGGCTACACCGAGCAGGACCGGGTCTGTCTGCCCGTGCCCTTCTACCACTGCTTCGGCATGGTGATGGGAAACCTGGGCGCCACGTCGCACGGCGCCTGCATCGTCATCCCCGCCCCGTCCTTCGACCCCGTCGCCACGCTCCACGCGGTCGAGCGCGAACGGTGCACGTCGCTGTACGGCGTCCCGACCATGTTCATCGCCGAGCTGAACCTCGCCGACTTCGCGACGTACGACCTGTCGTCGCTGCGGACGGGCATCATGGCGGGTTCGCCGTGCCCCGCCGAGGTCATGAAGCGGGTCGTCGCCGAGATGCACATGGCGGAGGTGTCCATCTGCTACGGCATGACCGAGACGTCGCCCGTCTCCACGCAGACGCGCCGCGACGACGACCTGGAGCGCCGCACCGGCACGGTCGGCCGCGTCCTTCCGCACATCGAGGTCAAGGTCGTCGACCCGGTCAGCGGCGTGACGCTGCCGCGCGGCGAGCCGGGGGAGCTGTGCACGCGCGGCTACAGCGTGATGCTCGGCTACTGGGACGAGCCGGAGAAGACGGCCGAGGTCATCGACCCCGGACGGTGGATGCACACGGGTGACCTGGCGGTCCTGCGAGAGGACGATTACGTCCAGATCGTCGGCCGCATCAAGGACCTGATCATCAGGGGTGGTGAGAACGTCTACCCGCGCGAGATCGAGGAGTTCCTCTACGCCCACCCGAAGATCGCGGACGTCCAGGTCGTGGGCGTGCCCGACGAGCGGTACGGGGAGGAGGTCCTGGCCTGCGTCATCCTCCGCGACCCCGGGGAGGTGCTCACCCTGGAGGAACTGCGCGCGTACTGCCACGACCGGCTGGCCCACTACAAGATGCCGACCCGGCTGCGCATCCTGGACGCGTTCCCGATGACGGTGAGCGGAAAGGTCCGCAAGATCGAACTGCGGGAGGGGTACGGGGGCGACGCCGGCTGAGGCGTACGGATGTCTGCGGGGGCATCGCCCGGGCGCGGTCGGCCCGGGTGAGGCCCCCGCTCCCGTGCCGCCCCGTGCCCGTCCCTGAGACGGAACCGTGCAGGGCCTACGCCCCGGCTGCTATCAGTTCGTCCGCCGGATTGTTGACCGGCTGGGGCACGCCCGCCAGGTCGAGGACGAAGAGCGGCACATCGAGTTCGTCGGCGCGGGTGCGCGCGTCCTCGTCGTAGCCCGCGAGTGAGAAGTAGACGCAGACCGCCGACTCCGTCATGCCGGTCAGCCACAGGCATTCCACGTCCCGCAGGGTGGCGGGCCGCACCGACGGCTCGACCTGGGCGACGACGCCGCGGGCCGCGAGGCCGATGCCGGACGAGGGGCGCTGGTCGGCGTGGCGGACGTCCCGGTAGCCGAGCCAGCGCAGGTAGAGGGCGACGGCGGTCACGGCGTCGCGCGCCGTGCGGATGGCCACCGGCTGGAACGCGGGGCGCGGGACGGGGGCCGTGGGCGGCAGCGGAATGTGGGCGGGCCCCGGTCGCGTCGCACCGGCCGGATCCGGACCGTCCGCCGTGCGCGGATGCGCGGGCCCCGGCCAGGTCACGTCGCCCGGCACGGCGGAGTCCGGTGACGCGTCATGGCTCGGCGCCGGATCGCCCTCGACCGGGATCCGCAGCACCGTGCCGCACGCGCAGCCGAGCTCCGGGCGCGGCCAGCGGTCCCGGCGCCCGCAGGCCCCGCACCGCACGGTCACCCAGTCGTCGAGCCAGGTGCGGTGCGTGACCGGCTCCGCGGGCGCCCCGCGTCGCAGCGGCGCCACGACGGGCGCGCCGCACGCGCACGGATAGACCGGTGGCGCATACACCTGTTCACGCCGGCAGGCGGGGCACCGCACCGGCACGTTCTGAGCCATGACCCACTCCCGGCATCCGCCCGGGGCTCCGCACCCGGGCTCACGCGATGGCTTCCCGCCCTCAGCGCCCATCGTCCTCCAAACTCCCCGGCCGCGGCAGGCAGTCGGGCGAGATCCTTCCGGATCCGCCGACGAGAGGCCGTCCCTTGACGGTCGGGGGGCCGCCGCCTACATTGCTTCCATATAGCAGAACCTAGTTTCCGCAATGTGGAAATCAGAAGCTGAAGACAGTACGAAGACGACACGGACTCACAGCTCGCCGCGGGGCGCGACGGGAGCGCGAATCCGACAGCCGAAGCAGGAGAACTCAATGGCTCGTATGACCGCTGCCAGCGCGGCAGTTGAGATCCTCAGGCGCGAAGGCGTCACGAACGCGTTCGGCGTGCCGGGTGCCGCCATCAACCCCTTCTACAAGTCCCTCAAGGAGGTCGGCGGCATCAGCCACACGCTGGCCCGCCACGTCGAGGGCGCCTCGCACATGGCCGAGGGCTACACCCGTACGAACCCGGGCAACATCGGGGTCTGCATCGGTACGTCGGGCCCGGCCGGCACCGACATGATCACCGGTCTCTACTCGGCCATCGGTGACTCCATCCCGATCCTGTGCATCACGGGCCAGGCGCCCACCCACCTCCTGCACAAGGAGGACTTCCAGGCCGTCGACATCGCCACGATCGCCAAGCCGGTCACGAAGATGGCGGTCACCGTCCTCGAAGCGGCCCAGGTGCCCGGCGTCTTCCAGCAGGCGTTCCACCTGATGCGCTCCGGCCGTCCCGGCCCGGTCCTCATCGACCTGCCGATCGACGTCCAGCAGACCGAGATCGAATTCGACCCGGAGACGTACGAGCCGCTGCCCGTCTACAAGCCGGCCGCGACCCGCGCCCAGATCGAGAAGGCGATCTCCTTCCTCCTGGAGTCCGAGCGCCCGCTGATCGTCGCCGGCGGCGGCATCATCAACGCGGACGCCTCCGACCTCCTGGTCGAGTTCGCCGAGATCACCGACACGCCGGTCGTCCCGACCCTCATGGGCTGGGGCACCATCCCGGACGACCACGACCTGAACGCGGGCATGGTCGGCCAGCAGACCGGCCACCGCTACGGCAACGCCACGTTCCTGGAGTCGGACTTTGTCCTCGGCATCGGCAACCGCTGGGCCAACCGTCACACCGGCTACAAGCTGGACGTGTACCGCGAGGGCCGCAAGTTCGTCCACGTCGACATCGAGCCGACCCAGATCGGCAAGATCTTCGCCCCTGACTACGGGATCGCCTCCGACGCCAAGGCCGCGCTCGAACTGTTCGTCGAGGTCGCGCGCGAGCTCAAGGCCGCGGGCAAGCTCCCCGACCGCTCCGCGTGGGTCGCCTCCCACCTGGAGCGCAAGGGCACGCTGCACCGCCGCACGCACTTCGACAACGTGCCGATGAAGCCCCAGCGCGTCTACGAGGAGATGAACAAGGCGTTCGGGCCCGACACCCGCTACGTCACCACCATCGGCCTCTCCCAGATCGCCGGCGCGCAGATGCTGCACGTCTACAAGCCGCGCCACTGGATCAACTGCGGCCAGGCCGGCCCGCTCGGCTGGACCATCCCGGCCGCCCTCGGTGTCGCCACCGCCGACCCGGACACCCAGGTCGTCGCGCTCTCCGGCGACTACGACTTCCAGTTCATGATCGAGGAGCTGGCGGTCGGTGCGCAGCACCGCATCCCGTACGTCCACGTCCTGGTCAACAACGCCTACCTGGGCCTGATCCGCCAGGCGCAGATCGGTCTCGACATCAACTTCCAGGTCAACCTGGAGTTCGAGAACCAGAACAGCCCCGAGCTCGGCGTCTACGGCGTCGACCACGTCAAGGTCGCCGAGGGCCTCGGCTGCAAGGCGATCCGCGTCACCGAGCCCGACCAGCTCCTGCCGGCCTTCGAGGAGGCCAAGAAGCTCGCCGCGCAGTACCGCGTGCCGGTCGTCGTCGAGGCGATCCTGGAGCGCATCACGAACATCTCGATGAGCCCGACGGCCGACATCAGCGCCGTCAAGGAGTTCGAGGAGCTCGCCACCGAGCCCGGCCACGCGCCGACCGCGATCCGGCCGCTGAAGGCCTGATCAGGCGCCTGCCGGTCCGACCGGGGGCGGTCCACCCGATGGGGAGTGGGCCGCCCTTTCGGCATGTCACCGGAACCTGCGTATGACACCGTGCCGACACCCGGCCGCTGCCCGGTGTCGACCGGCCGGCCGTCCTGGAAGGCGACGATCCGGTCATGGAACGACGTAGATTCGCCGCGGGCATCGCGGCAGCGGCCGCCGCCCCCGCCCTGCTCGGCGCGGCCCCCGCTCCCTCGCACGGCGACGACCGGCTGAGGAAGGCCATGCGGGCCGCGCTCGGCGACGAACTCGACGACCGGGCCACCGCCCGCGCCGTCGAGCCCCACATCCACGACATCGGCTTCGACTGGCACCCGCCGACGGCGCCCCTGGGCCGGATCGACTTCCTCGTCGCGTACGGCTTCGGGAACCGGCCGCCGGCCGGGGGCGGCGACCCCACGAAGGTCATGTACGAGCCGGGCCCGGTCAACGAGGAGCTGGCGGACACCGTCGCCCGTGTGCGCGCCCACAGGGACGTGCCCGTGTACGCGCAGTGGGAGATCGCGCGCTTCCTGAAGTCCAAGTACCGCATGACCGATGTGACATCGATCGAGCCGGTCGTCGCGCCGGACGGCACCCTCACGTACCTGAGCACGGACGGGGTCGCCGCCCAGGTCGTGGAGGCCCGCAAGAAGCTGCCGGAGGGCATCGGCACGGCGGGCGTCATCGGCTTCCGCGACCACGTCAAGCGCTGCGTGCACACCACGAACGACCGCGGCATGAAGGCGTACGCGCCCGCCGGCTTCGAGATGCCGGGCACGTACGACCCCGAGTCGGGCCAGGCCTGGACACGGCGGCGCGACCTCTATCTGGTGCACGACATGACGGCGCAGTGGACGGTGCTGCGCGAGAAGCTGATCGCGCGGGCGAGCAGCGGCAACTCCTGAGCGCTGTCGGCTGAGCGACGCAGGGACAACGCAAGAACGCCGAGTACGGGACCGTCCGTACTCGGCGTTCTGTGCTTCCCCCGAAGCGAGCCTCCCTGAAGGGAGCATTCCCTGAAGGGAGCTGTCCCCGAAGGGAGTTGGTGCCGCCCGAAGGCACGCGACTGGCGAAACATGCATGCGTGCCGCCGGGCGGATTCCGTGGTGTGGCCGGTACCGCGGCGGCCTGGGATGAACCCCGGCGGCTGCCTTTCCCTCAGGTCGAGAAGGAGCCGCCAGGATCTTGACCACCGCACTGGCTCGCAGAGCCGCCGCGGACCGTGCCTGTCCGCCTGGGGCGGACCGCCCGCACCGCCGTGTGACCACCCCTCATCCGGGTCTGCACAGTGGCGCGGGCTTCGCGACCGGGGCCTGACCTCCCGTCAGACCCCGGACGCGGCTCGGGTGCTAGTCCTCGCGCAGGGCGCGGACCGCTTCCTCCACGCGCTTGCCGTACTCGGCGTCGGCGGCGTGGAAGTGAGCCAGGTTCTTCTCGATCACGTCGTCGCGCGAGACCTGCGAGAGGCCGCCGGCGATGTTGGCGATCAGACGGGACTTCTCGTCCTCCGACATCAGGCGGAACAGCTCGCCCGCCTGGAAGAAGTCGTCGTCCTTGGTGTGGGTGGGCGCCTCGTGCGTGCCGGTGTAGCCGGCGACGGCGAGCGGGGCCGACAGCGGGCGGCCGGTCTCGGCGGGCCCGTCGTACGAGTTGGGCTCGTAGTTCTTGCGGTCGCGGCCGTACGCGTTCGACGCCATCAGGCCGTCGCGGCCGTAGTTGTCGGCGTTGGCCGCCTTCGGCGCGTTCACCGCGAGCTGCGTGTGGTTGACGCCCAGGCGGTAACGGTGCGCGTCCGCGTAGGCGAACAGGCGGCCCTGGAGCATCTTGTCCGGGGAGGGACCGATGCCGGGCACGAAGTTGTTCGGGGAGAACGCGGCCTGCTCGACCTCGGCGAAGACGTTGTCCGGGTTGCGGTCGAGGACCAGGCGGCCCACGCGCTGCAGCGGGTAGTCCTTGTGCGGCCACACCTTCGTGAGGTCGAAGGGGTTGAAGCGGTAGTCGTCCGCCTCGGCGACCGGCATGAGCTGCACGTACAGGGTCCAGGACGGGTTGACGCCGCGCTCGATGGCCTGGAGCAGGTCCGTCTGGTGCGAGTTGGGGTCCTTGCCCGCGATCTCGGCGGCCTGCTCGCCGGACAGTGAACGGATGCCCTGGTTCGTCTTGAAGTGGTACTTGACGAAGAAGGCCTCGCCCTCGGCGTTCGTCCACTGGTAGGTGTGCGAGCCGTAGCCGTTCATGTGGCGGTACGAGGCCGGGATGCCGCGGTCGCCCATCAGCCAGGTGATCTGGTGCGTGGCCTCGGGGGCGTGCGCCCAGAAGTCCCAGACGTTGTCCGCCTCCTGCTTGCCCGTGAAGGGGTCGCGCTTCTGGGAGTGGATGAAGTCGGGGAACTTGATGGGGTCCTTGATGAAGAACACCGGGGTGTTGTTGCCGACGAGGTCGTAGTTGCCCTCTTCGGTGTAGAACTTCAGCGCGAAGCCGCGCGGGTCGCGGACCGCGTCCGCGCCGCCGAGGTTGTCCGCGACGGTGGAGAAGCGGATGAACGTCTCGGTCCGCTTGCCGACCGTGCTGAGGAAGTCGGCGTGGGTGAAGCCGGTGACGTCGTCCGTCACCTCGAAGTAGCCGTACGCGCCGGAACCGCGCGCGTGGACGACACGCTCCGGGATGCGCTCGCGGTTGAAGCGAGCGAGCTTCTCGAGGAGGTGCTGGTCCTGGAGGAGAAGCGGGCCACCGACGCCGGCGGTGGCGGAATTCTGGTTGTCGGCGACAGGAGCGCCGGACTCGGTCGTGAGCACACGCTTCGACATGGTGGCGAGGGTGACCTTCCGTACGGAACTGCTGGGACTGCTGACGGTGAACCGGAGCGTAAGAGGCTCTGAACAGCTACGTCAACAGTTTGTTGAAGTCATGGTCAACAGTTTGTTGAAGTGAAAGGCATGGTTCCGGGCCGTGGCGACGCCTGGGCGCGACAGGACAGGTGTCAGCGCCGCCACGGCCCGGAAGTCCGGGGGGTCAGACCTGCTGACCGGAGAGGCGCTCGACGCCGCGCAGCAGCGCGGAGTGGTCGAGGCCGCCGTCGCCCTGGGCGCGCAGGGAGGCGACGAGCTGGGCGACCACACCGCCGACGGGCAGGGCGGCGCCCACGTTGCGGGCGGCGTCGGTGACGATGCCCATGTCCTTGTGGTGCAGGTCGATCCGGAAGCCGGGCTTGAAGTCCCGGTTCAGGAAGTTGTCCTTCTTGCGGGTCAGGACGGTCGAGCCGGCCAGGCCGCCGTTGAGAACGTCGAGCGCGGCCGTCAGGTCCACGCCGGACTTCTCCAGGAAGACCACGGCCTCGGCGCACGCCTGGATGTTCACGGCGACGATCAGCTGGTTGGCGGCCTTCACGGTCTGGCCCGAGCCGTGCGGACCGCACAGCACGATGGTCTTGCCGAGAGCGTCGAGGAGCGGCTTGGCCTCGTCGAAGTCGGCCTGCTCACCGCCGACCATGATCGACAGAACGGCCTCGATCGCGCCGGCCTCGCCACCGGAGACCGGGGCGTCGATGACGCGGATGCCCTTGTCCTTGGCGGCCTTCGCGAGGTCCACCGAGGTCTGCGGCGTGATCGACGACATGTCGATGATCAGCGCGCCGGCCTTCGCGTTCTCGAGGATGCCGTTCTCGCCGTACGCGATGGCCTCGACCTGCGGAGAGGCGGGCACCATCGTGACGATCACGTCGGCGTCCTTGACGGCCTCGGCGATCGAGCCGGCCGCGGTGCCGCCGGCGGCCGCGAGCCGCTCCAGCTTGTCCTTCTCGAGCGTGAAGCCGGTCACCGAGTAACCAGCCTTGATCAGGTTCTCGGACATGGGGGAGCCCATGATGCCGAGTCCGATCCACGCGATCGCCGGGCGGGCCGGCTGGGAAGAAGCGGCGAGGTTGCTCATGAGGGTGCCTCTCTAACTGCGGTCGTACGTAAGTGAGTTGGCGCGCGTCAAGGCGCTCAGCGCGCGGCGCGGGCCGCGGCGGGCAGCCAGTCGAAGGCCTCGGCGCTCGGCTTGTCGCCGGGCTTGTACTCCAGGCCGACGTAGCCCTCGTAGCCTGTCTTCGCCAGCTGGTCGAGCAGTTCCTCGAGCGGCAGCGAACCAGTGCCGGGGGCGCCGCGGCCCGGGTTGTCGGCGATCTGCACGTGGCCGGTCTTCGCGGTGTACTGCTCGATCACCGCGGGCAGGTCCTCGCCGTTCATGGACAGGTGGTACAGGTCCATGAGGAACTTGGCGTTGCCGAGGCCCGTGGCCGCGTTCACCTTGTCCACGATCTCGATCGCCTTGGGGGCGCTCACGATCGGGCACAGCGGCGATTCGGGCTTGTTGAGCGCCTCGATCAGGAGGATCGCGCCGACGCGGTCGGCGGCGCGGGCCGCGAGCGCCAGGTTCTCCAGGGCGAGCTCGTCCTGCACGGCCGGGTCCACGCCGTCGACGCGGTTGCCGTACAGCGCGTTGAGGGCCTTGCAGCCGAGGGACTGTGCGAAGTCCGCCGCGATGTCGATGTTCGCGCGGAACTTGTCGCTCTCCGCGCCGGGGACCGACAGGGCGCCGCGGTCGGGGCCCGGCAGCTGTCCGGCGTAGAAGTTGAGCCCGGTGAGCTGTACGCCCGCGTCCTCGATCGCCTTCTTGAGGGCGTCGAGCTCGGACTGCTCGGGGGTGGGGGCGTCGACCCAGGGCCACCACAGCTCGACCGCGGTGAAGCCCGCCGCGGCGGCGGCCGCGGGGCGCTCCAGGAGCGGGAGTTCCGTGAAGAGGATCGACAGGTTGACGTTGAAGCGCTGGTCTGCGAATCCCATGGGGGTCGGCGCTCCCTTCCGTATCGAGATCCGTACGGCACTCGATGTCGAGTTCCGTATAGCGGAAGTTCGTTTCTGCTTGATGGAAGACTGCCGGGGATGCTTCGCTCTTGTCAAGAGGGGCTGCCGGAAAAACAGCTCGCGGCAGTAGGTTGACCCCGTGCGATTGAGAGTGGAGTTCACGACCGAGCCCTTCGACCTCGACGAGGCGCCGCCCCACGCGGTCGTCGCCCGTGACGTCATCCAGAAGGCCGAACTGGACGCGGTGGATGTCGGACCCTTCGGCAACACCGCCGAAGGGGAGGCGGGCGCCGTGCTCGGCGCGGTGGACGCGCTGCTGCGCCAGGCCCTGGCGGCCGGCGCCACCCGCGTCTCGCTCCAGGTCAATGTGATGGGGGAGGGCGATAAGTGACCGCTACAGGAGACGTCCCCTTCGTCAGCGCGGTGAAGCCGCTGGTGGACGCCATGGGGGGCGAGATGCTGCCGCCGCAGGAGGCGGGCAAGGACGATGTCGTCCTGCACTGGGAGGGCCGCGAGGTCATCGCCGTACGGCTTCCCCAGCTGGCCGACTCCCTGGATCACATCCTGGTGGCCATGGAGCGCGGACAGGGCATGCCCCTGTCGGCCCTCGACCGCAAGGCCAAGCAGGAGGTCGTACGGGTCCTGGAGGCACGAGGTGCCTTCTCCGTGCGGCATGGAGTGGAGACCGTGGCCGGGGCGCTCGGGGTGTCCAGGTTCACCGTCTACAACTACCTGAACAGGGAAAACGCGGCCAAGGGGGAGTAGGTCGCCCTCTAGCATGCCAAGGTGTCGAACCAGCCGCCGTCCGGATACCGGGCGGCGGCTTTTGTCACTCCGAGTTTTCAACAAAGTGTTGACGTGGTGTTTCGGAGGGCGTTAGCTATCCGCAGCCCGTCCAGCACAAGGCCACGGAGGCTTCCCGTGACTTCACGTCCGATGCCGGGGCTTTCCCGGTTCAACACGCTTCAGGAGAACGCGGCCTCCGCCGCGCTCCACGAGGTGTGTGCCAGCTCGGCGTGGGGGAGCAAGCTCCTCGCCCAGCGCCCCTTCAAAACCGCGGAGGAACTCTTCGCCGCGAGCGACGCCGCCATGGCCGAGCTCGGCGCGGAGGATCTCGCCGAGGCGATGGCGGGGCACCCCCCGATCGGCCGCCCGAAGCCGGGCGATCCGACCTCGTCCCGCGAGCAGCGGGGCATGGCCGGCGCCTCCGAGGAGCTCAAGGCCGAGATGCTCGAACTGAACCTGGCGTACCAGGAACGGTTCGGTCATGTCTTCCTGATCTGCGCCACCGGGGCGACCGGCGAGCAGATGCGCGACGCGATGAAGGCCAGGATCGGGAACGACACCCGGACGGAGCGCGAGATCGTGCGCACCGAACTGGGGAAGATCAACCGTATCCGCCTGACCCGACTCGCCGAAGAAGACGTAGAAGTGGAAGAGGACAAGGACTGATGAGCACCGCGACCACCGCGTCGGTGTCGACGCACATTCTCGACACCAGCATCGGACGCCCCGCCGAGGGCGTCGCCATCTCGCTCGCCGCCCGCTCGGGCAGCGACGCCGAGTGGGTGGCGCTCGGCGGCTCCGCGACCGACGCGGACGGGCGCTGCAAGGACCTGCCGGCGCTGCCGGAGGGCACCACCCACGTACGCCTCGACTTCGCCGTCGAGACGTACTTCACGCATCAGATCAGCACAGTGAAGCAAGCCGAGGCGCAGCAGGACGCCCCCCGCGTAAGGGACAGCGGTGCGTTCTTCCCGGAGGTGGCGATCACGTTCGCCGTCAAGCCGGGCGAGCACTATCACGTACCGCTGCTGCTCAACCCGTTCGGCTACTCCGTTTACCGAGGGAGCTAGCAGACATGCCCACGATTCTCGGCCAGAACCAGTACGGCAAAGCAGAGAACCGCGTCGTCAAGATCACGCGGGACGGCGACACCCACCACATCAAGGACCTGAACGTCTCCGTCGCCCTCTCCGGCGACCTCGACGACGTCCACTACAACGGCTCGAACGCCAACTGCCTTCCGACGGACACGACGAAGAACACCTGCTTCGCGTTCGCCAAGGAATACGGCATCGAGTCGGCCGAGCAGTACGGCATCCACCTCGCCCGGCACTTCGTGGACAGCCAGCCGTCCATCCACCGTGCGCGCATCCGCATCGAGGAGTACTCCTGGGAGCGCATCGCCGGCTCCGACGGCAACTCCAAGTTCATCGGCGCCGACGAGGTCAAGCACTCCTTCGTCCGTAAGGGCCAGGAGACCCGCCTCGCGCAGATCACGTACTCCGCCGAAGGTGACGGGGGGGCGAAGTTCGAAGTCCTGTCCGGGCTCAAGGACCTGACCGTGATGAACTCCACGAACTCCGAGTTCTGGGGCTACATCAAGGACAAGTACACGACGCTCCAGGAGGACTACGACCGCATCCTCGCCACGTCCCTGTCGACGTGGTGGCGGCACAACTGGACCTCCGACGAGCAGCGCATGCCGCAGTGGGAGAAGTCCTACGAGCAGTCCAAGAAGCACATCCTCCAGGCGTTCGTGGAGACGTACTCGCTCTCGCTCCAGCAGACGCTGTACCAAATGGGTTCGCGGGTCATCAACAACCGCAGCGAGATCGACGAGATCCGCTTCTCCGCGCCCAACAAGCACCACTTCCGGCAGGACCTCTCCGCCTTCGGTCTGGAGAACGACGCCAAGGACGGAGCCGTGTACTACGCGGCCGACCGTCCCTACGGCCTGATCGAGGCCACCATCCTGCGCGACGGCTGCGAGCCGCACATCCCGGTCGACATGACCAACCTCTGACGCGGGGCGCGCACCCCCCGCCCGCCCGCAGTCGGGCAGGGGGTGCGCCACACCGGAGGGAACAGCTAGCTATGGCAACGCCTGCAAAGGGGCCGGCAGAAGGCCCTTGTTCCACCCCACCGGCCGGACCAGAGGTCCACCCGGTGGACGAAAAGCTCCACCCCTCGCGGCTCGTCCCCGCGGCACTCCAGCACATCGCCGCGATGTACGCGGGCGTGGTCACGCCCCCGCTCATCATCGGTCAGGCCGTCCGCCTCGACACGGCGGGCCAGACCCGGCTCATCGCCGCCAGCCTGCTCATCGCGGGCGTGGCCACCCTCCTGCAGACCCTCGGAGTCAAGGGACTCGTCGGCAACCGGCTGCCCTTCGTCAACGCCGCCTCCTCGGCCGGCATCGCGCCGATGCTCGCCATCGCCGAGACGAACGCCCGGGGTGACCAACTCCCCGCCATCTACGGTGCGGTGATGGTCGCCGGCGTCTTCTGTCTCGCGATCGGCCCGTTCTTCGGCAGGCTCCTGCGCTTCTTCCCGCCACTCGTCACAGGCGTCGTCATCACCCTCATAGGGGTGACCCTGATGCCGGTCCCGGTCGCCTGGGCGCAGGGCGGCGACAGGACCGCCGCCGACTTCGGCGACATGAAGTACCTGGGACTCGCCGCCTTCACACTCGTCGTCATCCTGATGATCCAGCGCTTCGGACGCGGCTTCGTCAAGCAAGTCGCCCTGCTTCTGGGCCTGTTGATCGGCACGCTGGCCGCGATCCCGTTCGGCATGGCTGACTTCGGCGCCCTCAGATCGGCCCCGGTCGCCGCGCTGCCCACGCCGTTCGCGTTCGGCACGCCCGAGTTCCAGCCCGCCGCGATCATCTCGCTCTGCCTGGTGATGCTCGTCCTGATGACGGAGTCCAGCGCCGGGATGCTCGCCATCGGCGAGATCTGCGACCGCGAGACCAGCGGCAGGACCATCACCCGCGGTCTGCGCACCGACGGCCTCGCCACGCTCCTCGGCCCCGTCTTCGGCGGCTTTCCCACCTCGGCCTTCGCCCAGAACGTCGGTGTCGTCTCGCTGACGAAGGTGCGCAGCCGCTACGTGGTCGCCGCCGCGGGAGGCGCGCTCCTGGTCCTCGGTGTCTTCCCTGTACTCGGCGCGGTGGTCTCCACGGTGCCGATGCCGGTCCTCGGCGGCGCGGGCATCGTCCTCTTCGGCTCCATCGCCGTCAGCGGCATCCGCACGCTGTCGGAGGCCGGCCTCGACGACAGCTCGAACATCATCCTGGTCGCCGTCTCGCTCGGCGCGGGCATCATCCCGCTCGCCGCGCCCACCTTCTACGCCGAATTCCCGGCCTGGGCGCAGACCGTGCTCGGCTCCGGCATCAGCGCGGGCGCCCTGGTGGCCGTATCGCTGAACCTGTTCTTTCACCATCTCGGCACCCGCGGCCGCGCCACCGCCGCCGCGGCACTCAAATCCTCCTAGGGTCCTGCCGTGCCCAATCGCCACTCATCCATGAAGGAAGCACCATGGCACCTTCGGCAGCCCTTTCCCGCATCGTCATCGAGAACGCGGCCATCGCGACGGTCGACGCCAACGACACCGAGTACGCCTCGGGGTACGTGGTCGTCGCCGACAACAAGATCGAATCCATCGGCGCCGGTCAGGCCCCGGCGGGCCTGGAGAACGTCGTGCGCCGCGTCGACGGCACCGGCCACCTCGTCACGCCCGGTCTGATCAACACGCACCACCACTTCTACCAGTGGATCACCCGGGGCCTGGCCACGGACCACAATCTGTTCAACTGGCTGGTCGCGCTGTACCCGACGTGGGCGCGCATCGACGAGCAGATGGCCCGCGTCGCCGCGCAGGGTTCCCTCGCGATGATGGCCCGCGGCGGTGTGACCACCGCGATGGACCACCACTACGTGTACCCGAAGGGCTCCGGCGACCTGTCCGGCGCCATCATCGGCGCCGCCTCCGACATGGGGGTCCGCTTCACGCTCGCCCGCGGCTCCATGGACCGCTCCGAGAAGGACGGCGGCCTGCCGCCGGACTTCGCGGTCGAGACTCTCGAGGGCGCGCTCGCGGCCACCGAGGAGACCGTCGACAAGCACCACGACGCCTCCTTCGGCGCGATGACCCAGGTGGCCGTCGCCCCCTGTTCGCCGTTCTCCGTGTCCACCGAACTCATGAAGCAGGGCGCCGAGCTGGCGCGCCGCCTCGGGGTACGGCTGCACACCCACGGCAGCGAGACGGTCGAGGAGGAGAAGTTCTGCCACGAGCTCTTCGGCCTGGGCCCGACCGACTACTTCGAGTCGACGGGATGGCTCGGTGAGGACGTGTGGATGGCGCACTGCGTCCACATGAACGACTCGGACATCGCCGCCTTCGCCCGTACGGGCACGGGTGTCGCGCACTGCCCGTCGTCCAACGCCCGTCTGGCGGCCGGCATCGCCCGCGTCCCGGACATGCTCAAGGCCGGCGTCCCCGTCGGTCTCGGCGTCGACGGCACCGCGTCCAACGAGTCGGGCGAGCTGCACACCGAGCTGCGCAACGCGCTCCTCATCAACCGGCTCGGTGCCCACCGCGAGGCCGCCCTGAACGCCCGTCAGGCGCTCCGGCTCGGCACCGCCGGAGGCGCCCGGGTCCTGGGCCGCGCCGCCGAGATCGGCTCCCTGGAGGCGGGCAAGCTGGCCGACCTGGTCCTGTGGAAGATCGACGGCATCGGGCACTCCTCGATCGCCGATCCGGTCACCGCCATCGTCTTCGGCGCGGCGGCCCCGGTCACCCTCTCCCTCGTCAACGGAAAGCCGGTCGTCGAAGACGGACGCCTGCTGCACGCCGACGAGGACGCCATCGCCCGCGATGCGCGTCAGGAGGCACAGCGCCTCGCGCGGATCACCGCCGAGGCCTGACAACCCTAGAACTCCGGTCGGGGGGGACGGCCCCCGACCGGACTTGAGCTGCCGAGCGGGCTGCTCAAGTGCCGCCCCGGATCGTGGCCCGACACTTCACGATCCCGGGGCGGTCAGCACTACCTGGGCGCAGTACCCACAACCGAATAACGGCAAGTCCTTGCACGTCGTACCACCTCCCAGAAGCGAGTGCCGCCCAGGCACTGGAAAACAACCGGAGGAGCCGCTGTGGCCATCAAGCCCAGGTTCACCAAGCAAGGCACCACCCCCGACGAGATATCCGAGGGGCATACCGAACATCCGGCGGGCAAGCACCCGGTGGACGAGAAGCTGCCGCCGCTGAAGATGGCGACGACCGGCCTCCAGCACGTCGCCGCCATGTACGCGGGCGTCGTCGCGCCGCCCCTCATCGTGGGCGCCGCCGTGGGCCTGTCGCCCAAGGAACTCACGTTCCTGACCGGCGCCTGCCTCTTCACCGCGGGGCTCGCCACCTTCCTCCAGACCCTCGGCTTCTGGAAGATCGGCGCCCGTCTGCCGTTCGTCAACGGCGTCACCTTCGCCGGCGTCGCGCCCATGATCGCGGTCGTCAACTCGACGGACGACAAGAAGGACGCGCTGCCCATCATCTTCGGGGCGGTGATCGTCGCCGGCGTCCTCGGTTTCATCGCCGCCCCCTTCTTCAGCAAGCTGGTGCGGTTCTTCCCGCCGGTCGTGACCGGCACGGTCATCACCCTCATCGGCGTCTCTCTGATGCCCGTGGCGTTCGGCTGGGCCCAGGGGCCCAACCCCGGGGCGAAGGACTACGGTTCGACGACCTACCTCACGCTGGCCGGCATCACCCTGGTCATCGTCCTGCTGCTACGCAGGTTCACCACGGGCTTCGTGAAGCAGATCGCCGTACTCCTCGGCATGGTCATCGGCACCCTCGTCGCCATCCCCTTCGGCGTCACGGACTTCAGCCCGATCGGCGACGCGGACGTCATCGGCTTCCCGACGCCGTTCCACTTCGGCGCCCCGCAGTTCGCCGCCGCGGCGATCGTCTCCCTGTGCGTCGTGATGGTCGTCTCGATGACCGAGTCCACGGCCGACATGCTGGCGCTCGGCGAGATCGTGGAGCGTCCCGCCGACGAGAAGACCATCGCGGCCGGTCTGCGGGCCGACACGCTCGGCTCGGCGCTCAGCCCCTTGTTCAACGGCTTCATGTGCAGCGCGTTCGCCCAGAACATCGGCCTCGTCGCGATGACGAAGATCCGCAGCCGGTACGTCGTCGCCACGGGCGGCGGCTTCCTGGTCCTGATGGGCCTGTGCCCGATGGCCGCCTCGCTGATCGCGGTCGTGCCCCGGCCCGTCCTCGGCGGCGCGGGTGTCGTGCTCTTCGGCTCGGTCGCGGCGAGCGGCATCCAGACCCTCGTCAAGGCGAACCTGGAGCGGGACAACAACGTTCTGATCGTGGCCGTTTCGCTGGCCGTCGGGCTCATCCCGATCGCGGCGCCGGAGTTCTACCACGCGTTCCCGGAGACCGCGAAGATCATCCTGGATTCGGGTATCTCCACGGGCTGTGTGGCCGCGGTGATCCTCAACCTGCTGTTCAACCACATCGGCCGCAGTGAGGACGCGGACGACGTGACGGCCCCGATGGAACCGGGCGGTGAGATCCGTCAGACGCGCGCGGTCGCCGGGTCCTCCACCTCGGCAGGGTCTTCCGCGGCAGGGGTGCACTGACGTAACGTGCGTGACGCCGCCGACCGTATGGCGGAAGTTACTTTCCAGTTAACCCGGATTACCGGTCCCGCGTGAGCCGCAGCGCGACGGGACCGGCCCCGGCGTCACAGCACGGAAGAAGCGCCACCCATGAATGACACCCCTGACGTGCAGGCCGTGCGGGACGGGCGCGAAGTGCCCGGCGAGCGCCACGACTCCGGCGTCTTCGACGCGCACGCCAAGTCCGATGTGTCCGACGCGGTCGCCGTGTCCGACGTGCATCCGGTGGACGAGATCCTGCCGCCCGGCCGGATGCTGGTCGCGAGCTTCCAGCACGTCGCCTCCATGTACGCGGGCGCGGTCTCCGTGCCGATCGTCATCGCGGTCGCCTCGAAGATGTCGGCGGGGGACACCGCCTTGCTCATGGCCGGCAGTCTCCTGATGGCGGGCCTCGCGACGCTTCTCCAGACGCTCGGCATCGGGAACTTCATCGGCTCGCGCCTCCCGTTCGTCAACGGTGTCTCGTTCGCCGGTGTGGGTGTCATGCTGACGATCCTCGCCACCGAGGGCGGCGTACAGGCCGGCATGCCGGTCGTCTTCGGCGCGATCCTGGTGTCCAGCCTCTTCGGCTTCCTGGTCTCCACGTACTTCTCGCGCCTGGTGAAGTTCTTCCCGCCGGTCGTCACCGGCTCGGTGATCACCCTCATCGGCGTCTCGCTGTTCCCCGTCGCCTACGGCTGGATCGTCGACCCGACCGCCCACTCCCACCGCAACGACCCGAAGAACATCGCCCTGACGGCGGCGACCGTCCTGGTCATGCTGCTCCTGCAGAAGTTCACGGCCGGCTTTCTCAAGCAGATCGCCATGCTCATCGCGCTGGTCTTCGGCACGCTCCTCGCGATCCCGATGGGCCTCGCCGACTTCTCGGCCCTCAAGGAAGCGGACGCCTTCGGCCTGCCGAGCCTGCTGCACTGGGGCGCGCCGTCCTTCTCCCTCGCGCCGATCCTCTCCATGTGCGTCGTGATGCTGGTGATCCTCACCGAGTCGACCGCCGACATGATCGCGCTCGGCAAGATCGTGGACCGGCCGGTCGACGACAAGACGATCGCCCGCGGCCTGCGCGCCGACGCGCTCGGCTCGGCCGTCAGCCCCTTCTTCAACGGGTTCCACAACTCGGCGTTCGCGCAGAACATCGGCCTGGTCGTGATCTCCGGCGTCCGCAGCCGCTTCGTCGTCGCCCTGTCCGGCGCGATCCTCGTCCTCATCGGCCTGAGCCCCGCCGCGGGCGCGCTGATCGCGGTGGTCCCGATGCCGGTCCTCGCCGCCGTCTCCCTCTTCCTGTTCGGCTCGATCGCCCTCTCGGGCATCCAGATGCTGCTCCGCGCCGACCTGCAGCGCGGCGACAACACCCTGATCGCCGTCGTCACCATCGGCGTCGGCCTCATCCCGGCGGTGAACGGCTCCTTCTACGCGTCCTTCCCCGACTGGGCGCAGATCGTCCTCGGCTCGGGCATCTCGACGGGCTGCATCCTGGCGGTCAGCCTCAATCTTCTCTTCAACCACCTGGGCAGGAAGGCGAGTTCGGCCACGGCGCCCGAACCGGCCCTCCCGCACTGACCGTTACTTCGCCTCCTTCGCCTCCTTCGCGGCCTTTCCGCCGGGCTCGCGCAGTGTCCGTACGAGCAGCCAGCCGAGCGCCGGCAGAACGGTCAGCGGCGCGAGCGCGGTCCGCAGGGAGGTGGCGTCCGCGAGGGCGCCGATCGCCGGGCTCGCGATGCCGCCGACACTGACCGCGAGGCCCAGCGTGACGCCGCTCGCGGTGCCCACGCGCCTCGGCAGATAGTCCTGGCCGAGCGTGATGTGCAGGGAGAACGGCACGTACAGACCGGCCGACGTCAGCGCCACGCACCCGTAGAGCGCGGGACCGGGGACGAAGACGACCCCGGCCACGGCGAGGACCGTCAGGGCGTACGACCAGCGGAGCACCGGCACGCGGCCGAAGCAGGTCGCGAGCCTGCCGCCCGCCACGGTGCCCACCGCGCCACCGATGTAGAGCACGAACAGCGCGGCCGTCCCCGCCACTTCGCCCCCGCCCGCCCGCTGGCGCGCGTACAGGGAGATGAACGCGCTCAGGCCGACGAAGACGACCGAGCGGCACATGATCGCGCCCGTCAGCTTGAGGAACGACGGCCAGTCGTCCCTGCCGTCCGCCGCGAGCGCGGTCCCGCCCGTCGCCGGGGCGGTTCTCCGGCCCGAGCGCAGGGCGGCCACGCACAGCGCCGCTCCGGCCAGGCCCGGGACGACGAGCATCGGCGACGCGTGCAGCCCGCCGGTCGCGACGACGGCCGAGACCAGCAGGGGCGCGGTGGCGAATCCGAGATTGCCGCCCAGCGAGAACCAGCCCATCGCCGTATGGCTGCCACGGCTCGCGGCACGGGCCACGCGCGCGGCCTCCGGATGGTAGGCGGCGACCCCGACCCCGGACACCGCGACCACCACCAGCGTGAAGGCGTACGAGTCCCCGACGCCGGCCAGCGCCACACCGGCCCCGCCCACCACGCAGCTCACCGGCAGCAGCCACGGCATCGCCCACCGGTCCGTGAGCGCGCCGAACAGGGGCTGCACCACCGACGACAGCAGGGACGCGGCCAGGACGATCCCGGAGGCGGCGGCATACGTGTAGGCCCGCTCGGAGACGAAGAACGGCACCAGAGCGGCCACCGCGCCCTGGTAGACGTCCACACACGCGTGCCCCAGGGCGAGCAGGGTGATGGGCCCGCGCCGGGAGGCCGACGGTCCGGGGGCCGGCGTAGTTGCAGTCGTGGGCCCGGTCGTGGGCGCGGGGGAAATGGAGGTCCGGTTGTCTGACACCCGCCCATCGTCCGTACGGGCCGCTGTGGCGCGCTTCCGATAAAGTGCCAACGTATGCCGAATATCCGCCACACCCCGCAGGCACCCACCCGCACCCAGACGCTGGCGGCGGGCGGGCGGATCGACCCGCACCGGCACGACGAGCACCAGATCGTCTACGCGGGCTCAGGAGTCCTTGCCGTCACCACCGACGCCGGCACCTGGTTCGCGCCCGGCACCCGCGCCATCTGGGTACCGGCCGGCTGCGTCCACGCCCACCGCGCCCACGGCCACCTGGACCTCCACACGCTCGGCCTGCCCGCCCGGGTCAACCCGCTCGGCCTGGAAGCACCGACCGTCCTGACCGTCCGCCCGCTCCTGCGCGAACTGCTCCTCGCCGCCACCCGTGGCCCCTACGACGACAGCCCCGAGAGCAGGCGCCTGCGCGCCGTCCTCCTCGACCAGCTGCGGGCGTCCCCACAGCAGCCCCTCCAACTCCCCACCCCCACCGACCCGCGCCTGAGCGCGGTCTGCGACCTCCTGCGCGACGACCCGGCCGACGCCCGCCCCCTGGCCGCGCTGGGGAGGGCGTCCGGAGCCGGTGAACGCACGCTGAGCCGCCTCTTCCGCCGCGAACTGGGGATGACCTTCCCCCAGTGGCGCACGCAGCTCCGCCTCTATCACGCGCTGCGGATGCTGGCGGAGGGCGATCCGGTCACCGCGGTCGCGCACCGCTGCGGCTGGTCCTCCACCAGCGCGTTCATCGACGTGTTCCGCCGCGCGTTCGGCTGCACACCGGGGGAGCACAGCCGGCGCTAGGGCCTCTCGTCGCGTGTCCGTGGGCTGTCCGCGGTGGGCACCGCGTCGTGCGGGTGGCTGCTCGGCGTACACGAAAGCGGCGCGCACGGCACTGGCGGGTGCCGAACACGCCGCTCTGCAAGGGGAGTTGTCAGCCGATGTGGAAGCTGTCCCCGTACACCTTCCAGTCCAGCGGCGGGTCCAGGTCCAGGTTGCCGTTCTTCAGGAAGACGCGCTGCGCGGTGTCGACGCGGCTCGTGTCGCTGTGGGCCTCCTCCTGCTTCATGGCCCACACCCGCGCGTCGAGGAACGCGTTCAGGTACGCGACCTCGTCGCCGCCCTGCGCCGGCGGCTTCGCCTGGACGAGAGCGCGCTTGCGGATGTTGCGGAAGCTGGTCGCGTCGTCGCCGTCACCGTGCATCACGATGGCGTCGTAGTACGCGAACTGCCCGAGTGTGCCGATACCGTCGGCCTTGCCCTGCGCGACCGCCGGGTTGAAGTACACGCGGTCGCGCTCGTCGTTCTGGGCCTGCTGGAACGCGGAGTCCTCGGCCGCCTGCTCCCAGTCGCGTGGGTAGTCGGGGTCGAGGCCGTCGTGGGAGTCGGTGCCGTCCACCTCGCGCAGGGCGGGCAGATACTTCGCCAGGACGTTGCCGGGCTTGCGCTGGGTGTAGAGCTCCGCGAGGTCGAGCATGTCGCCGGTGCCGGAACAGAAGCCGATGATCCCGGCGGTGTAGCCGCGGCCGTCGCCGATGTCCTCGATGTAGCCGTACTGGGCCTTCCAGTCGAGCGAGGAGTTCTCCGCGCTCGACACCAGCTTCATGGCGATCTCCTTCTTCGCCGGGTCGTCGAGCCCGCCCGCGGAGACGGGTGTGGCCGTCGCGAGCTGGGTCGTGAGGAGCGGGGCCGCGACGACCGTGGCGCCGATCAGGGCGAGCAGGGTGCGACGCGACGTACGGATGTGGGGGGTGTGCACGGGACCTCCATGGGGGGAGCTCGTTCTTCCGCGAACTGTTAGGAAGGTTTCCTACCAGAGATTGCGGGTGACGTATACCCGTCAAACGAAAGGGAGTTGGGGGCCCGGGGCGGGAGGCGCCGCGCTGGTGCAGGTGTTCCGGCATGTGAACGGCGGTCTTATGTGTGGCAGGGGGAGGAGGTGCCGGGTGGGGTCAGTGGCCCGGGCCGCAGGGGCGCGTGGCCGGGAGGCGTCCCGAGACGAACGCCGTCGGCGGTACGCCGATCAGCGCGTGGAACTCCGCCGTCATGTGCGGCTGGTCGTAGTGACCGGTGGCGTGCGCGAGCCCCGCCCACCGCGGGTTCCCCCCGAGTGCCCGTCCCGGCGAGCACCTGGCGCACCCGGTCGATCCGAGCGACGCCGACGGGCACAACGGCCGCGTCTGCACCCTCGCCGGGCCCGAACTCCTCACTGTGCCCGACCAGGCGGCCGCCGTCGCCGCGGTGGCCGGCCGGTCCGTCGAGGCAGTCCAACTGCCCCTGGAGTCCACCCGCGCGTATGTGCTCGCCGCAGGCATCGCCGAGGAGTCCCGTGGACAGCGTTCTCGAAGGGTTCGCCTACGTCCGCGCCGGCCATGACGCGATCGTCGCGGACGACGTCGAACGCATCCTCGGACGCCCGCCCCCACCTTCGCCACGTGGGACGAGGAGCACAAGGAGGCGTTCGCGTAAGGCTGTTGGGCGGGAGGTGCCTGCCGGGAAGTGCGTGGTTCTTCCGGAATCAGAGACCGAAGGCGTGTGGATCCGACGCGAGTGCACGGAAGTACTCGCGCGGATCCGCAACGAGCCTGCGCTCCTTGAGGTCCATCAGGCCTCCCACCCCGGTCACTTCAGCCGCGAGTGTGCCGTCGGTCCTGCGCACCGACTGCTCGATCCGGAACGTCTTGCCCTCCGTCCACACGAACGCACAGCTCACGTCCACTTCGTCGCCCGCGCGCAGCTCGCGGCGATAGCGGATGGTCGTCTCCAGAGTGACCGGGCCGACCCCTTTGGCCAGCAGGTCGGCCTGCCGGATCCCGCCGTGCTGGAGCAGAGCCCATCGCGCGTGCTCCGCGTGCTGCAGATACACGCTCTGATTGAGGTGCCCCTGCGAATCGGTCTCGTACCCGCGCACTTGAATGCGCACGGTGAACGGCTCGGTCATGATGTCCCCTTCGACGGCTACCAGGGCTGCTGCTTCGGCCACTACGGCTGGTGCTCGATCGTCATGATCTTCTCGGTGACGCCAGCAAGTACCGGCCCCCGCTGCGGGGTTCCGCGTGCTCGCTCACCTGCCACCCCGCCCGCTCCAACGCGGCGGCGCAGCCCGCGATTTCATCCGGTCCACACCCCCGTACGGCCACTGCCTCCGGCTGTGGTGTGCCGCCGACCCTATAGCCGTCCCCGGCATTGCCCTCCGCCGGTAGGCAGCCCGCCGCCTCCAGGGCGAGGGCGGCGGCCTGCACCAGATGAGCGCGCTCCCAGGCGCACGGGCGGTCGGTGGCGCCGTCCGGATTGGTCATGCGGCGCATCTCCACGAGCCCCTGCCAGGCGCTGCGCACCTCGCGCGCCCGCGCCGGACCGCGAGGACCCGGCGCCTCTCCGCCCACCCGCGCCGCGAACGGGCCGCCGTCGGAAACCTCCGGCGGCGGGGGCTGCTCGGCGCGCTCGGGTTCGTCCCCCGCCTCCCGTATCCGGTGTCCGGCCGGTGTCAGGAAGTGGTCGTGCGGCGGCCGCGGGTGCCGGAACGCGAGCTTCATCAGGACGAGGCGCGCGAGCTGGGCGTCGCCGCCCCTCAGCCGCCCGGTGACCGGGTCGGCCTCCTCGACGATGCGCCGCTGCGCGGCGGACAGCGGCCTGGTCATGGCGCCCCCTGATTCCGTCCCTCGGCCGGTATGTGCTCCGTACGTTCCGATGGTGCAGCAGGGGTCTGACAACGGCCGGGTCCGATGGCGTATCAGGGTCGCAGGTTCCACCCTGCGATGACCGGCCGGCCGTGCTCCGTGCTCAGCCTGCTGACCGTGCCCGTCGCCAGCAGGAAGTGCGCCCCGTCCGCCGGGGACAGGCCGAGCCTGCGCGCGGTGAGGACCCGCGAAAAGTGGCCGTGGCCGAAGAGGACGACGCTGCCCTCGTTCTCCGCGAGCGCGGCGTCCACCTTCGCGAGCATGCGGTCGGCCCGCGCCCCCACCTCTTCCGGGCTCTCGCCGGGGTGCTCCGGGGGGCCGGGCGCGACCCCGTCCGTGAAGAGGAACCAGTCGGGCCGGGTGCGCTGGATCTCGAGCGTGGTGACGCCCTCGTAGGCGCCGTAGTCCCACTCGCACAGGTCGGCGTCGACCCGCACGTTCCCGAGACCCGTGAGCTTCGCGGTCTCGTGGGCCCGCACCATCGGGCTCGAGAAGACGGCTCCGATGTGATAGCTGCGGACGAGCGGGGCGAGCTTGCGTGCCTGTTCGCGGCCGTTCTCCGTCAGCGGGACGTCGGTCCAGCTCGTGTGCCGCCCGGACAGGGCCCACTCGGTCTCGCCGTGCCGGACCAGCAGCAGGTCACCCATGCGACTGTCCTGTTCTCTCCGAGGCTGCCGTCGGTCGGGCCCGGCGATCTTGCACGGGCCGTCGTTCGAACCGTACACGCGGTGCGGGAGGGACGCCCGGCCTTGATTGTCAGACCCCGCCCGTAAGGTCGTAGACGTCGCCGGTCCCGCCGGACGAGGGCGACGCGCGCCGCACCCACCAGGGCGCATGCCGTGCCGATCAGGGAAAGGAGCCCGGCCATGACGGAGCAGACCGACCACAGGGGCATCACCGTCGCCGCGGCCGCCGTGTTCCTCCCCGCGCCCCTGCCGCGCGAGAGCACGGTCGCGTTCTGGCACCCCGACGGCACGGACCTGCCCGGCGCCACCCCGCTCACCATCGTCCGGCCGCACGGCGCGAGCGCCCGCACCCGGACCGTGCCCGCCGTCCGGCTGCCCGTCACCGACGCCCTTCCCCTGCTCGTCCGGGCCCGGCACACCCCCGGCGCCCACCCCGCCGCGGCCTGCTGGGGCGCCGCCGCCCTGCACGCCCTGCACCTCGTGGGCCGCGGCCGCCTCCTGCCCGGCCTCACCGCATCCGATCACGACGCGTGGCGCGCGGGCCCGCTCGACGCGGACGACATCGCACAGTTGCGCGCCATCGCCGCCGCCATGCCGTACGAGGCCCATGCCGCGCCCGTGGAGGGATCCAAGCCGCTGCGGCTGCCCGAGCCCGAAGCTCTCGTGCGCGCGTTCCTCGACGCGGTCGCCGACTCCCTGCCGCGCAGCCCCGCCGCCCCCTTCGCGGCCGGGGCGCCCTTCGCCTCCTTCGCGCCGCAGCACCTGCCCCGCGCGCGTGCCTGGGCGGTCGAGGCGGCCGCCGGCATGGACGCGGGCGTGCGGGTCTCCCTGCGCCTCGACCTGTCGAACTTCACGCTCTTCGACACGGACGACGCCCCCGACCCCGCCGACACATCTGCCGGTGAGGACGGCCCCGGACGCGCCGGTACCGAGGAGCGGCGGCGGGCCGGGGCCGCGCTCGTCCAGGTGCACAGCCTCGCCGACCCCACCCAGGTCGTCGACGCGGCGCGGCTCTGGGCCGGCGACGGCGAGGCGCACTTCGGGCCGCGCGCCAGGATCGACGCCGTGCTCGCCCTGCGCCGCGCCGCCCGCGTCTGGCCCCCGCTCGGCCGCGTCCTGGAGCGCGACGTGCCCGACGTCCTCGCGCTCTCCGAGGGCGAGCTCCTCGACCTCCTCGGCCCGGCTGCGGCCCGTCTCGCGGACGCGGGCGTCGAGGTCCACTGGCCCAGGGACCTGGCCCGCGCCCTCACCGCCACCGCCGTGGTGCGCGCCGCCGCGCCCGGCTCCGCCACCGACGGCACCCCGTTCTTCGACGGGGAGGAACTCCTCAAGTTCAACTGGCAGTTGGCGCTCGACGGCGACCCGCTCACCGAGCGTGAGATGGACGAACTCGCCGAGTCCCACCGGCCCGTCGTCCGGCTGCGCGACCAGTGGGTCGTCGTCGACCCCGACCTCGTACGCAAGGCCCGCAAACGCGAACTGGGGCTGCTCCAGCCCGTCGACGCCCTCGCCGTGGCCCTCACCGGCGAGGCCGACATCGACGGCGAGCGCGTCGAGGCCGTGCCCACCGGAGTCCTCGCCCACCTGCGCGACCGCCTCGTCGAAGGCCCGGCCGCGGCCGAACAGCCCGCGGGCCTGCACGCCACGCTCCGCGACTACCAGCTGCGCGGCCTCGCCTGGCTCGACCTCATGACCTCGCTCGGCCTCGGCGGCTGCCTCGCCGACGACATGGGCCTCGGCAAGACGATCACCCTCATCGCGCTCCACCTGCGCAGGAACAGGGCGGCGCCCACCCTCGTCGTCTGCCCGGCGTCCCTCCTCGGGAACTGGCAGCGGGAGATCACCCGCTTCGCCCCCGGCGTCCCCGTCCGCCGCTTCCACGGCACCGACCGCACCCTCGACGGCCTCGACGGCGGTTTCGTCCTCACCACGTACGGCACCCTGCGCACCCGCGCCGCCGAACTGGCCGGGCACACCTGGGGCATGGTCGTCGCCGACGAGGCGCAGCACATCAAGAACCCCTTCTCCGCCACCGCCAAGGCGCTGCGCACGATCCCGTCGCCCGCCCGCATCGCGCTCACCGGCACGCCCGTGGAGAACAACCTCTCCGAGCTGTGGGCCCTGCTCGACTGGACGACCCCCGGGCTGCTCGGCCCGCTCAAGTCCTTCCGTGCCCGCCACGCGCGCGCCGTGGAGACCGGTGAGGACGCCGAGGCCGTCGAGCGCCTGGCCCGCCTCGTGCGGCCGTTCCTGCTCCGCCGCAAGAAGTCCGACCCCGGCATCGTCCCCGAGCTGCCGCCCAAGACCGAGTCGGACCACCCCGCCCCCCTCACCCGCGAACAGGCCTCGCTCTACGAGGCGGTCGTCCGCGAGGCGATGGCCGAGATCGAGGCCGCCGAAGGCATCGCACGCCGCGGCCTGATCATGAAACTCCTGACGTCGCTCAAGCAGATCTGCAACCACCCGGCGCAGTTCCTCAAGGAGGCGGACGCCCCGCGCGCCCGCCTCACCGGCCGCTCCGGCAAGCTCGCCCTGCTCGACGAACTCCTCGACACGATCCTTGCGGAGGACGGCTCCGTCCTCGTCTTCACGCAGTACGTGTCCATGGCCCGACTCCTCGCGGCCCACCTGGCCGCCCGCGCGATCCCCTCCCAACTCCTGCACGGCGGAACCCCCGTGGCCGAACGCGAGCGCATGGTCGACCGCTTCCAGTCCGGCGAGGTCCCCGTCTTCCTTCTCTCCCTCAAGGCCGCCGGCACCGGCCTCAACCTCACGCGTGCGGGCCACGTCGTCCACTTCGACCGCTGGTGGAACCCGGCCGTCGAGGAGCAGGCCACGGACCGCGCCTACCGCATCGGCCAGACCCAGCCCGTCCAGGTCCACCGCCTCATCACCGAGGGCACCGTCGAGGACCGCATCGCCGAGATGCTCGCCGCCAAGAAGGCCCTCGCGGACGCCGTGCTCGGCTCCGGCGAAGCCGCCCTGACCGAGCTGACCGACCGGGAGCTCGCCGACCTCGTCTCCCTCAGGAGGACGGCATGACCCCCCACACACCGGGCCGCGCCGGCGCGCACGCCCAGGCCCGCGCCCGCGTCGACGACCGCCGCCGCACCTTCCCGCCCCTGCCGCCGCGCACCCGCACGGCCGACGACTTCGCGCTGACCTGGTGGGGGAACGCGTGGGTGGACGCCCTCGTGGACACGGCGCTCGACACGGCCCGCCTCACCCGCGGCCGCGCCTACGCCGACCGAGGACACGTCGACGCCATCACCGCGACCCCCGGCCGCGTCATGGCCTACGTCCACGGCTCACGCCCCCGGCCGTACCGCACGGAGATCCGTCTGCGCACCCTCCACGACGACGACTGGGAGCGCATCCTCGACACGGCGGCCGCCCGCCCCGACCACATGGCCGCGCTCCTCGACAAGGACGTGCCGCACGCTCTGGCCGCAGTCGCCGACCTCCTGCCCGCCGCCGGCGACCTGATCCCCGACTGCTCCTGCCCGGACGACGGTCACCCCTGCAAGCACGCGGCCGCGCTCTGCTACCAGACGGCACGACTGCTCGACGAGGACCCGTTCGTCCTCTTCCTGCTGCGCGGCCGCGGCGAACAGGAGCTCCTCGCCGACCTCACCCGGCGCAACGCGGCGCGGGCCGCCGACGAGCGCTCCGCCACCGCCCCCGCACTGCCCTCGGTCGCCGCCCGCGAAGCCCTCGCCCCCCGCACCCTGCCGCTCCTGCCCCCGCCGTTCCCGGCCCCCGCGCACCCCGGCCGCCCACCCGTCTACCCGCACGCGTCCGGCGCCCCCGACCCGCTCGCCCTCGACCTCCTCGCCACGGAGGCAGCGGCCCGCGCCCACACGTTCCTCACCCGGGGCATCGACCCGATCGCCGGACTCACGCCCTGGCAGGACGCGGTCCGGCTCGCCGCCGCCCACCCCGGCTCCGGCCTCGCGGCGTCCACGCGCGCGCTGTACAAGTCCCTCGCCCAGGGCACCGGACGCACGGCCACCGACCTGGCCCGCGCCGTCGCCGCCTGGCGCCAGGGCGGGCTCGCCGGCCTGGACGTCCTCGAAGGGGAGTGGGACCCGCCGGCCGGCCCCTTCGACCGCGCCCGCCCGGCCCTCATCGCCGCGGACTTCCCCCACTTCCGCCCGCACCGCAACAGGCTCTCGACCGACAACCTCCAGCTCCGCCTCGGCCGCGAAGGCCTCTGGTACGGCTACGAGTCGGACCCCGGCCGCGAGGACTGGTGGCCGAGAGGCACCCCCGACACGGACCCGGTGGGCGCGCTCACGGCACTGCTCGGCCGGTGACGGGCCGCGCCGACGGCGGCCGAGTGCGTCGCTTCACAACGCCTCGGCCCATCGCGTCAGCGTCGTGAAGTCCCTCTCGCGCAGCCCGTGGCGCGGGTGGATCCGTAGGAGCAGGGCCGGGGCGTCGTGGTGCGCGGTCACATGGCGGGAGTCCAGGTCCGTGATCATGTCGTCGACCCAGGCGAAGGGCCGCCCGGCCGCCCAGTCGAGCAGGGGGCGCGTCTTCCAGTAGAGGCCGTCGGGATCCCGGGCGAACAGCTCGGGCCACTCGATCACGGGCAGCGCGGCGGGCAGTCCGATCGCCGGGCCGACCATCTCGTTCGCCTCGTGCATCCAGGTGGTCGCCCAGGCCAGTTCGAAGGGCAGGCCGACCAGACGCCGGCCGTGGGAGGGATTGAGCACGACCCGCAATCCGCGGCGGTGGCGGCGGGAGCCGGGGGTCTGGCGCGCGAGCCAGTTCGCCGGGTGGAAGCGGTGCGCGGCGTATCCGCGCAGGCGGGGGAGGCGGGCGGCGTACGGGTTGAGGGGCCCGTCGACGTCGAGGAGGAGCAGCGGCCTGTCTGTCATGCAGAGGTGTTGCCCACCCAGGCCGGTGATCGCTCATCGCGGTGTCGGACACATGGTCAGCGCACGCTCGGGGCCGCCGACTCGATGAACCTCGTCAGGGCGTCCTTGCACCGCCGCGACCGCCGGTCCCGGTCCTCCTCGTCCACCGACTCGTGCAGACAGTTCGCCAACTCGAAGGCAGACTCCGCCAGTTGTCGGGTTTCCGCCTGGTCGCACACCAACTGGAGCCGCGCCAGGGCCTGCCGCGCGCTGATCCGCGCCTCGTACGACGCGAAGCGGGCCTCCTCTGCCTGCGAGGAACCCGGCACCTCCTGCGCCCGGAACCACCGGTCGTTCTGACTGCGCCGGTAGTCGAACAAGGCCCCGGCGAACGCGCTGTAACTGGAGATCCGCTCCTGACGCAGCTGCTCGGCACGGGCGAGCCCGGCGACCCGCTCCGTGGACCGCGCCTGGAAGAAGTGGGTGACGACGGAACCGAGCAGGGTGCCGAGCACGGCTATCAGCGCCGCATCCATGGTGAGTTGCTCCTCGTGGTCCGGGGAAAAACCATTCGATTCGGAGTGCGGTGCCTGACTACCGTTCTCGCGTGGCAACGAAACTCAATCAGATCATCGCAGTCGAGAAAGGCGTCAAGTCCAAGGCACACCAGGACCTGACGGCGGCCCATCACGGGCTTCAGAAGCCGGCGCTCCTGGCCGGGATCTCGCGTACCTACCAGCCCAAGGACGAGGAGGGCGAGCAGCTGCCGCCCGAGTCGACGCGGGTTCAGGTGAGGGCCGAGCACGTGCTGCGGGACACCGCGAAGACGCTCACCCGGCTGTTCGATGTGACCGCCACCAAGGACTGGGCGAACTGCGAGGCGCGCGCCGATGTCACCGTCGACGGACGGGTCGTCCTGAGCCAGGTGCCGGTCGCGTATCTGCTCTTCCTGGAGAAGCAGCTCGTCGACCTCAACACCTTCGTACGCAAACTGCCCGTGCTCGACGCCTCCGAGTCGTGGACGCAGGACCCGTCGACCGACGACTGGAGGACGGAGCCGGTGCGCACGCTGCGCACCAAGAAGGTGCCGCGCAACCACGTGAAGGCAGAGGCGACCGAGAAGCACCCGGCGCAGGTCGAGGTGTACTACGAGGACGTGCCCGTCGGGTACTGGACGACCGTGAAGTTCTCCGGCGCGCTGCCCGCGCGCAGGGTGAACGAGCTGCTCGACCGGATCGAAAGGCTGCAGCAGGCCGTCAAGTTCGCCCGCGAGGAGGCGAACGCGGCGGAGGTCGCCGACCAGCGGGCGGGTGACCCCGTGTTCAGCTATCTGTTCGGCTGATCCAGGGGCACCGTTCAATACTCCCCGGGCGCCGCTGAGCCGGCGGCCGGGGTGCGCGAGGAGCGCAAAGCTGAAGCTGAAGCTTGTCGTGACGGTGCGGTCCGCACAGCACACGCGGGCCGCCATCAATCTCAGACTCTTGCTCCAGACTCAGTATTCGCCGCTCATCGCCGAATCGATCGGACCCGGGCCCCAGGCCCCGAATTGCCGGTTCGAATCCGGCCCGCCCAGCTCGATGGGCGGTAGTCCAAAGGCAGGACGCAGGGCATTGACACTGACCCGGGTCCTCAAGCGTGTCGGCGTGTGATGTGAGTGGCATTCATGGGGTCCGGGGGCCGGCTACGCCCTCGGACCCGCTCCATGTCCGGGCCCCAACGAGACTCCCCGCCCCGCGAAGAACGTCTCGAACATCTCTGACGGCAGTTCCGCGCAACGGGTTTCGGGGTTGATGCCCGACGGGTTGTGGAAGTGGAAGCGGTCACCGTCACGGGCCGTGAGCAGGACCAGGTGTCCGCCCCGGCCGGGCGCGGGGCGCTCCGGGCGCCGGATCCCGTAGTGGACCGACGCCATGACCGTACGGCCCTGATCGAGCAGCCCGGCGATCTCGTCGACCGTCAGTGTGCGGTGGACGATCGCGTCCAGGCCGAGTTCCTCGCGGGCGTACTCGGCGAACGGGGCGTAGATCAAACCGTGGATGTCGCCCTGCGCATCCACGGTGTACGCGCCGTACTTGAGCGCTCCGTCACGCAGGTCGAACAGGCTGGGCGCGTCGGGGCCGAGCGCCATGCGCAGGCAGGTCAGGCCGCACAGATGGCCGCACCACAGCGCGTAGTCCTCCACCGTGGCCGCGCCCGAGGTCTCCCAGGCGGGGTCGTCGGCGCGGTCGTGGCCGCCCTCCACGATCGCCTCGACGAGTTCGGGCGAGGCGAACTGCGTCAGGCTCGGCAGGGCGCAGGTGGTGCAGAACGTCACTGGCGGTACCCACTCAGGAAGCGGCCGATCCGGCTGATCGCGGCGTCTAGATCGTCAGCGTACGGGAGGGTGAGGATGCGGAAGTGGTCCGGGCGCGGCCAGTTGAAGCCGGTGCCCTGGACGACCTGGATCTTCTCGCGCAGCAACAGGTCGAGGACGAACTTCTCGTCGTCGACGATGGGGTGGACCTTGGGGTCGATGCGCGGGAACGCGTACAGGGCGCCCTTGGGTTTCACGCAGGAGACGCCCGGGATCTCGTTGAGCTTCTCCCATGCCTTGTCGCGCTGTTCGAGGAGGCGGCCGCCGGGCGCGGTCAGTTCGCGGATGGACTGGCGGCCGCCGAGCGCGGCCTGGATGGCGTACTGGGCGGGGGCGTTGGCGCACAGCCTCATGGAGGCGAGCATCGTCAGGCCCTCAAGGTAGTTGCGGGCGTGCTGCCGCGGTCCCGTGACGACCAGCCAGCCGGAGCGGAAACCTGCGACGCGGTACGTCTTGGATAGCCCGCAGAAGGTGAGGACGACCAGGTCGGGGGCGAGGGCGGCGGCGCTGTGGTGGACCGCGTCGTCGTACAGGATCTGGTCGTAGATCTCGTCTGCGAGGACCATCAGGCCGTGCCGTCGGGCGAGGTCGAGGATGCCCTCGATGATCTCCTTCGGGTAGACGGCGCCCGTGGGGTTGTTGGGGTTGATGATGACGACGGCCTTGGTGCGGTCGGTGATCTTCGCGGCCATGTCGTCGAGGTCGGGGTACCAGTCGGCCGACTCGTCGCAGACGTAGTGCACGGCCTTGCCGCCGGAGAGCGTGGTGACCGCCGTCCACAGCGGGAAGTCCGGGGCGGGGATGAGGACTTCGTCGCCGTCCTCCAGGAGCGCCTGTACGGCCATGGAGACCAGCTCGGACACGCCGTTGCCGAGGAACACGTCGTCGACGCCGACCTCGAGGCCGAGCGCCTGGTAGCGCTGGGCGACGGCGCGGCGGGCGGACAGGACGCCCCGCGAGTCCGTGTAGCCATGGGCCTGGGGGAGCATCCGGATCATGTCCTGGACGATCTCCTCGGGCGCCTCGAAGCCGAAGAGCGCGGGGTTGCCGGTGTTGAGGCGCAGGACGCTGTGGCCCGCCTCCTCAAGGGCGTTGGCGTGCTCGATCACCGGGCCGCGGATCTCGTAGCAGACCTCGCTGAGCTTGCTCGACTGCCGGAACTCCATGTGGTGCCCTCCCGGACTGCCTGTGACGTGTGTGACTTGGTTTTACCAAGTGACCGCTTGGAAAGTCCAACAAGTTGCATAGACTGCGAGCCATGCCACGCCGAAGCTACGACCAGTACTGCGCCGCCGCCCGCGCCCTCGACGCCGTCGGGGACCGCTGGACGCTCCTGATCGTCCGTGAGCTCCTCGCCGGGCCACGCCGCTACACCGATCTGCACGCCGACCTGCCCGGCGTCAGCACGGACGTACTCGCCTCGCGCCTGAAGGACATGGAGCGCGAGGGTGTCGCGGAGCGCCGCAGGCTGCCCGCGCCGGTCTCGGCTTACGTCTATGAACTGACCTCGCGTGGACGGCAGTTGCTGCCCGTGCTGCAGGCGCTGGGGGAGTGGGGCGCACCTGCCCTGGACGAGCGCGGGCCCACGGACGCGGTGCGCGCGCACTGGTTCGCCCTGCCTCTCCTGAGCCATCTGGAGCGGCTGGGGGGCGAGGGCGTGGTGGAAGTACGCCTCGACGAGGGGGAGTTCCATGTGCGGGTCGGGGGCTCGGGCGCGGACGGGCCCGTCTACGGCGAGGGGCCCGTGGCCGGTGAGCCCGACGCGCGGCTCGTCCTCGGCACGCAGACCTGCGTCGCGGTGGTGCGGGGCGAGCTGACGCTGGAGGAGGCGGCTCGCGCCGGCCAGGTGGCCGTGTCCGGGGACGGCGCCCTGGCAAAGGCGCTGCGGGTGGCGTGACGCAGTGGCCAACTCACCCATGGCGCCCGGCACGTGACGTGCGCGGGCGCCATGGGCGGGGATGTCACATGCCCGGCGGTACCCGGGACGGGCGGCCCGTGCCGCGCGTCAGGGCGTAGCCGCCGATACCGGCGAGCGCCGCCAGGATGCCGCCCGCCGCCGTCCAGACCCAGCGGTCCGACCACCAGCCGGAGGACCAGCCGTCCTCGGGCTCGCCCGTCGCGAGCGTCTGGCCGGCCTGCGAGCCGTTCTCCTCGTCGGAGGAGTCGTCGGAGGCGGCAGCGGCCTCCTTCGTCGTCGAGCCCGGCACGAGCGGGGCCGCCAGCGAGCCGTCCACCGCCGAGGAGCCGCCGACCTCCTTGGAGGTCACCTCGACCTCGGCCGAGACGGGCAGCCCCTGGTCCGAGGGCGTCAGCGTGGCCGCCGTGAGCCGGACGTAGTACGTGCCGGGCAGCGGGTCGTTCGCCCACTGCTCCGACCAGGCCCGCACCGTACGCAGCGTGCAGGACAGGTCGACCGACGTCGCGTCCGGCGCCGCCGCCCTCGACTGCGTGCCGTACATGCAGGACTGACGGCGCCTCAGTCCGTCGTACACGTCGATCCGCCACGTCGCGCCCGAGGGCCGCGCGGCCGAGTCCGGCAGCTTCACCGTCGCCTTGACGGTGGGCCGCTGCCCGGCGTCCGCCGGGAACGACCAGTACAGGTAGTCGCCCGTGGAGGCACCCGCGGTGGCCCGCCGGCCCTGCCCCACCTCCTGCGCGGTACGGAACGACGTGCCCGCCTCGGTGGGGGCCTTGTCGTCACCGGAGGAGCCGGCGAACGCCGTACCGGCCCCGAGCAGTGCGGTCAGCGCACTCGCGCCGAGGAGTCCCGCCGTCGCCAACAGTTTGGTCGTACGCATCAGTTGGTCCTCCAGACCGCGACCCGCCAGCGCGAGATCCAGCCCCACAGCACACCCGCGGCGAAGCCGGTGAGCACCAGGGCGCCGAGCAGCCACCAGCCGCGGCCGAGGCCGAACGCGGCCACGTCGGACGCCGCGCCCGGCGCGTCCACGACGTCGACGGTCAGCTCGACCGGGAGGCCCGGCGTCGTCTTGACCGACGCGGGCGCCGAGTAGGAGTTCGACACCTGGAGGCAGACGGTCTCGGCCGCCGCCTCGTCGCCGTCCTGCTCGGGCTTCGGGTAGCGCAGGCCGGTCGAGATCACGTCCGTACGCCCGTCGCCCGCCTCTGAGCCGCGGACTATTTCCCGTCCGTGCTCGGTGACCGCGCGCAGCAGCACGCCGTAGTCCTTGTTGACGGCGCGGTCCGCGGCGACGCTCACCGAGGCGCGCAGCTCCTGTCCGGGAGCGACGGCCACGCGGTAGAAGCGGTGCTGCCCGAACGTCTCGCGGTCCGTGTACAGACCGGGCTTGATCTCCGGCGCGCCGGTGCACTCCTCGGTGCCCTCGACGGCCACGGGGTTGACCACGGGGTCGGCCGCCCGGTCCACCAACTGGCCGACACGGTCGGTGAGTTCGTCGGTGTGCCGCACGGAGGTGTAGGTGCCGCCGGTGGCCTCGGCGATGCAGCTGAGCTGGTCACGCGTCTTGGCGTCCGGGACCAGGCCGAGCGTGTCGATGGTGAGGTTGATGCCCTTGGCGGCGATGTCGCGCGCGACCTCGCACGGGTCGAGCGGCTGGCAGGTGTCCTCGCCGTCGCTGATGAGGACGATGCGGCGCGATCCGTCGCCGCCGTTCAGGTCGTCGGCCGCCTTCAGGAGCGCGGGGCCGATCGGCGTCCAGCCGGTGGGCGAGAGGGTGGCGACGGCGGTCTTCGCCTCGGTGCGGTCGAGCGGCCCGACCGGGTAGAGCTGCGCGGTGTCCTTGCAGCCCACCTTCCGGTCCTCGCCGCGGTAGTTGGCGCCCAGGGTGCGGATGCCGAGCTCGACCTCCTTCGGCGTCGCGTCGAGCACCTCGTTGAACGCCTGCTTCGCGGCGGCCATACGACTTCCGCCGTCGATGTCGCGCGCCCGCATGGAACCGCTCACGTCGAGCACGAGCTCGACCTTCGGGGCGGCCGTGGGCTGCCCGTCAGGGTTGTCCGCCGCGGAGGCGCCGACGGGCGTCAGCCCCATGGTCAGGGCGGCGAACAGGACACAGGTTCCCGCCGCCAGCCGTTTTCTTATGATCATCGCCGGATCTTATGGATCAACGTACGCACACAACAAAACGAGTGCTCAGCGGGGACGCGGGCCGGTGCCGGAATCCAGCCGTTTCCCGCCGAACACCCCGGTTCCGTCCGCCTGTGCCCACCATGACTCGAGCCCGGCCTGGTCCAACTCCCGCCAGTCCGGGGTCTCCTGCACGAGCGCCCGGCCCAGGCTCCGCCCGAGCCCGACCAGCGCACCGCCGGCCGCGGTGCGGGAGTCGTCGTACGCGGCGAGCGCCTCGTCGAAGTCCGACGCCGAACGGAACGCGGATTCGAGGGCGGCACCGTCCTGGAGGGCCTTCACCGCGCCCGCCCCGGTGTGCGGCCGCGCGACCGTCGCCGCGTCCCCGGCCAGCGCGAACCGGCCCGTCGCGTACCGCGGGGCAGTGAAGTCGTACATGGGCTGGAGCGCGAGCTCGTCCGGGGCGGTGAGGCGGACCAGGTCGCCCCAGTACGGCGGCAGCAACTCCTCGGCCACGTGAGCGAGATGGGAGCGCAGCGCGTCGGTGAGGGTGCCGGGCGGCAGGCTCGTCGGCAGGTCGACACGCAGCGCCGCGTCGACGCCCGGCGGGGGAGCCGTGTAGAGGACCCAGTTCACGCGGTGACCGCCGTCCGGGCCGCCGTCCGGGATCCGGTAGACGATGAGGTGCCCGCCGGGGAACACGACGTACGCGCAGTCCTCCTCGGCCCACAGCCCGGGCTCGGCGAGGCGCTGCGCGGGGAACGCGCCCCGCCACGCCAGATACCCCGCGTACCGTGGCTGTACGTCGGGGAACGCGCAGGCCCTGACCGCCGAGCGGTAGCCGTCCGCGCCGATGACGAGGCCGAACTCCTCGGCGCCGCCGGCCGCGCAGTGCACGCGGGCCCCGCCCGCCGTCGCCTCGACCCGCGCCACCGCCGCACCCGTACGGAACTCGACGCCCGCCGGCACCGCCCGGCGCAGCTCGCGCCAGAGCGGCCCCCAGTTGTACGTACGGAACGGGAACGGCATGGCGGCGATCTCGCGGCCGAGCCCTGTGTCCCTCGCGGCCCCGCCGTCCCCGGCGCGCACGTACCAGCGGCGGCGCACCAGGCCCACCCACGGCATGCCCGCGTCCATGTACCCGGCCGACTCCAGCTCGGCGTACCGTGCGTCGTGCACCGCGAGCCCCACGCCGCGTTCCGCGAGGGAGCCCGCGGCCCGCTCGTACACGACGATCTCGTCCGCGCCCCCGCGATGGGCCGCGAGAGCTGCCGCGCAGCCCGCGATGCTCCCGCCCACGACCGCGACCCGGCCACCGTTCACCATGCGTCCCCGTTCCCGTCCTCGGTCCCGCGCAAGGGAGATGGCGCGAGGAGATCTCCGCTGCCGGGACGACGGTACCGGCAGTCGCCGGGCGCTGCGCGGACCCGGAGCCCGGACGGTGCGATCCCGGCCACCCCCGGCCGCGGGCGCCGCCGGTTAGGCTGGCCGGTGTGCTGCGAGAAGTGACGGCTGTCCGGTATCTGACCCCCCTGCGGACCGGCGGCTCCGTGCCGGGGGTCGTCGAGGCCGACGACCTGGGGACCTACGTCGTGAAGTTCACCGGCTCCGCGCAGGGCCGCAAGGCACTCGTCGCGGAGGTCGTCGTCGGTGAGCTCGCGCGCCGCCTCGGCCTGCGCTTCCCCGAGCTGGTCCTCACGCACTTCGACCCCGAGGTGGCCGCCCACGAGCCGCACCAGGAGGTCCAGGACCTGCTGCGCGCGAGCGACGGGCTCAACCTCGGGATGGACTTCCTGCCGGGCGCGAAGGACTTCACGCCCGAGGTTGCCGCCGCCTTCACGGTCGACCCGCTCGAGGCCGGGAAGATCGTGTGGCTCGACGCCCTCACGGTCAACGTGGATCGCACGATCCACAGTTCGAACCTGATGGTCTGGCCCACCTTCGGCATCCAGGAGCCGAAGCTGTGGCTGATCGACCACGGCGCGGCCCTGATCTTCCACCACCGCTGGGACGCGTCCGCGCCCGACAAGGCGTACGACTTCCGCCATCACGCCCTCGGCGCCTACGGGCCCGACACGGCGGCGGCCGACGCGGAGCTGGCCCCCCTCGTCACCGAGGAGATGCTCCGCGAGATCACCGCTCTCGTCCCCGACGCGTGGCTGACCGACGAGCCGGGCTTCACCTCGCCCGACGAGGTCCGCGAGGCATACGTCTCCTACCTGTCGGCCCGCGCCCGTACCTCCGCCGCCTGGCTGCCGACGGACTTCCCGTCGCGCGACCAACTCGCGGCCGCCGACGCGCGCCGCGCCGCCGACACGGAGAAGGGGCGCCCCGACTGGCTCAAGCGCGTCCCCGATCTGCACGGCAAACCGGCCGCCGAACAGGACTGGTCCGTCCACCTCGGCTGACCACCGACAGCGGAGCCGGCCCCGGACACGACCGAGCCCCCGGCGCTGTGCGGTGCCGAGGGCTCGGGTGGTGCGGGGCAGGACTCAGCCGGCGAGCTGCTCGTACGCGGGCAGCGTCAGGAAGTCCGCGTAGTCCGCGTCCAGGGAGACCTGGAGGAGGAGGTCGTGGGCCTGCTGCCACTTGCCGGCCGCGAAGGCCTCCTCGCCGACCTCGGCCTTGATGTTCGCGAGTTCCTGGGCCGCGACCACACGGGCCAGGTCGGCCGTGACGGTCGTGCCGGAGTGCTCGCCGCCCTCGAAGACGACACCGGCGTTGATCCACTGCCAGATCTGCGAGCGGGAGATCTCGGCGGTGGCCGCGTCCTCCATCAGGTTGAAGATGGCGACGGCGCCGAGGCCGCGCAGCCACGCCTCGATGTAGCGGATGCCGACCTGGACGGCGTTGACCAGGCCGTCGTAGGTGGGCCTGGCGTCGAGGGAGTCGATCGCGATCAGGTCGCCGGGCGCGACGGACACGTCCTCGCGCAGGCGCTCCTTCTGGTTCGGCTTGTCGCCGAGGACCGCGTCGAAGGACGCCATCGCGATCGGGACCAGGTCGGGGTGGGCGACCCACGAGCCGTCGAAGCCGTCGCCGGCCTCGCGGTCCTTGTCGTTCTTGACCTTCTCGAACGCGACCTTGTTGACCTCGGCGTCGCGCCGCGACGGGATGAACGCCGCCATGCCGCCGATCGCGTGCGCGCCCCGCTTGTGGCAGGTGCGGACGAGGAGTTCGGTGTAGGCGCGCATGAACGGGGCCGTCATCGTGACCAGGTTGCGGTCCGGCAGGACGAACTTGGCGCCGCCGTCACGGAAGTTCTTGACGATGGAGAACAGGTAGTCCCAGCGGCCCGCGTTCAGGCCGGCGGCGTGGTCGCGGAGCTCGTAGAGGATCTCGTCCATCTCGTACGCGGCCGTGATCGTCTCGATCAGGACGGTCGCGCGGACGGTGCCCTGCGGGATCCCGACGTAGTCCTGCGCGAAGACGAAGATCTCGTTCCAGAGGCGGGCCTCCAGGTGCGACTCCGTCTTCGGGAGGTAGAAGTACGGGCCCTTGCCGAGCTCGATCAGACGCTTGGCGTTGTGGAAGAAGTACAGGCCGAAGTCGACGAGCGCGCCGGGGACGGGGCGGCCGGCCTCGTCCTTGAGGTGGCGCTCGTCCAGGTGCCAGCCGCGCGGGCGCATCACGACGGTCGCGAGCTCGTCGTTGCCCTTGAGGGCGTACGACTTGCCGGTGCGCTCGTCGGTGAAGTCGATGCTGCGCGTGTAGGCGTCGACCAGGTTGACCTGGCCCAGGACGACGTTCTCCCAGGTGGGGGCCGAGGCGTCCTCGAAGTCCGCGAGCCAGACCTTGGCGCCCGAGTTGAGGGCGTTGATGGTCATCTTGCGGTCGGTGGGACCGGTGATCTCGACGCGGCGGTCGTTCAGCGCGGCCGGCGCGGGCGCGACGCGCCAGGTGGTGTCCTCGCGGATATGAGCGGTCTCCGGGAGGAAGTCGAGCGTGGAGGTGCGGGCGATCTCGGCGCGACGCTCCGCGCGGCGGGTGAGGAGCTCGTCACGCCGGGGCGTGAACAGCCGGTGCAGCTCGGCCACGAAGGCGAGGGCCGCGTCCGTGAGCACCTCTTCCTGCCTGGGCAGGGGCTCTGCGTCGACGATGGCCAGCGGGGACGGCGCTGGTGCGGACATGAGCTGTCACTTCCTTCAGCGAACGGGCGCGGGCGGCACCGAGTGCCGTGGGCGCCGGGATACGACTACGGACCCCGCGCGGGGGGACCGGCCCTTCTGAACAGTGGATACTAGTTTCCTCATTGTGGAAGTTCAATGGTTTGTTGATGTCGAGATTCTTCGGGACGACATAACGTGGCGCTCGGTGCCAGCCTCCTCACGCCCCGTTCATGTCCCTCACTCACCACTCATTCAAGGTGCTTGAGGTCGGCCTCTGTGTCGATGTCGTAGTCATCGGCCACATCGCCGCACTCCACGAGCGTGAGCTCCGACGCGTGCTCCTTCAGGTAGGCGCGCGCCCCGCGGTCCCCGGCCGCGCTCGCCACGATCCCCGGCCAGTGCTCAGCCCCGAACAGGACCGGATGCCCGCGTTCCCCGTCGTACGCGGCCGCCGCGAGCGTCCCCGCCGACCGGTACGCGGCCCGGACCCGAGCCACAGCCGGCACCCCGATGCCCGGTTGGTCCACAAGGAGTACGAGCGCGGCCGACGCCCCCGTCCCGGCGAGCGAGCCGAGGCCCGCCCGCAGCGACGACCCCATGCCCTCCTCCCACGCCGGGTTCTCCACGAGCACGCACCCCGTGAGGTCCGCCCGCGCCCGTACGTCGTCGGCGGCAGCGCCGAGCACGACGTGGACGCGCTCGCAGCCGCCCGCGCGCAGCGCCGCCACCGCGTGCTCCACCAGGGGGCGCCCGCGGTGCGTCAGGAGCGCCTTCGGCCGCCCGCCGAGCCTGCGCCCGCCGCCCGCCGCGAGCAGCAGTCCCGTCACCGGAGCGTCATCCGTTGCGTGTGTCATGAAGCCTGGATACCTCACCGGGCACCCCGCGCGCCGACCGCTGGGACACTCGTGAGGCCGGAATTCGGTCGGCACGGTGGCGGGCGCGGCAGAAAGTGGCGTTTACTGGCCGGCGACCCCGATGCGGCGAGTCCGGCCAACGCCCTGCCGGGGCCGCGGAAGGCGTACGGCGTGCGGAACGCGCACGTCCGCGGTCGCACAAAGGTGTGCGAGGGGGGGGAGAACTGTGTTGCGGAGCGTGGGGCAGAAGCTGGTGGCGGTCAGCGAAGAGGATCCGCGGGTGACGGAGTTACGCACCGCGGTGTCCAGGCTGCGCCGTGAACTGGCCGCTCATCCGGTCGAGTTCCCCGACCGGGCGGTCGCCGAGGACGAACTGGCCGCCCTGGACGCGATGGCCGCCGGGGGTCTCCCCGAGATCCCGCGCCTGCGCCGCTCCCTGCTGCTCATCGCGGGCGCGATCGGCTCGGTCAGCGCCCTGGCGAAGGGCCTCGGGGACGTGCGGAACGCGGTGGAGCTGTTCGGCGGGCCGCCACTGCACTGACCTCGTGGGCGAGTTGACGGCCCCCTCAGCCCGGCGTCACGCCACCCAGTGGGGGCGGCCCGGCTCGTCACCCGTCGTGCCGAGGCCGTCCGCGAGCGTCTGCGCCAGGCGGCGCACCGCCTCCCTGGCGACCTCGGGCGGCTGGGTGTACGGGAAGCGCAGCCGATGCTCGTGCGTGCCCGGGTCCGCGCCGAAGCGGGAGCCACCCTCGATGCGCACGCCGTGCCGCAGCGCGGCCCGGGCGAGAGCGGAGGCGATCGGGCGGCCCAGGTCGATCCAGAGCGACAGGCCGCCGGGCGGCAACTGCCAACGCCACTCAGGCAGTTCACGTGCCAGGTCCTCGGCGAGCGCGTCCCGCTGGGCCCGCATCCGCGGCAGGCGCTCGCTCAGGACCTCGTCCATCCGGTCGAGCAGCCGCAGCGCGACGAGCTGGTCGAGCACGGAACCCGACATGTCGAACGGCACGCGTGCCGTGGCCAGTTCAGTGATGAGGCGTGACCCGGCCCGCACCCAGCCGATGCGCAGCCCACCCCAGTGCGACTTGCTCAACGAGCCGACGGTGACGACCTGTTCGCCCGCGCCGTGCGAGGCGAGCGAGGCGAACGGCGCGGGCGCCGGCACGTCGAGCGCGATGTCGGCGACCGTCTCGTCCACGACCAGCCAGGTCCCGGTCGCCCGCGCCGCCTCGAGGAGCCGCACCCGCTGCTCGCGCGGCATCAGCCGCCCGGTCGGGTTGTGGAAGTCCGGGATCAGATAGGCGAGCCGCGGCGCGGTCTGCCGCAGTGCCGACTCGAACAGGTCCGTGTCCCAGCCGCCGTCCGTGACCGGCACCGGCGTGGCCCGCATCCCGCCTCTGTTCAGCGCGTCCAGGGCGTTCGGGTACGACGGGTTCTCGACCAGGACGCGGTCGCCCGCCCGCGCGAGGAGCCCCAGGGTGAGCGACACCGCCTGCTGGGCGCCCGAGGTGATGAGGATCTGCTCGGGGAGCGTCGGCAGTCCGCGCCGCGTGAACCTCTCGGCGACCGCGGCCCGCAGCTCGGGAAGCCCGTACGGGTGGTAGCCGGGCGTCGACGCGTGCCGGGGCAGCAGCGTGCTCGCGGCGGCGAGCGCGTCGGCGAGTTCCGCCTCCGGTGCGCCGGGCGCCGCGACGGCGAGGTCGATCACGTCGTCGCCCGCGGGGAAGACGGCCACGCTGGCGGGCCGCTGCCCCTCGGGCAACTCGGTCCAGGTACCCGCGCCGCGCCTGCTGTGCGCGTAGCCGCCCTCGCGCAGCAGGTCGTAGGCGGCGGTGACCGTGGCGCGGCTGACACCGAGTGCCGTGGCCAGCTCGCGCTCGGCGGGCAGCCGGGTGTGCAGCGGGATGCGACCGTCGAGCAGCAGGGTGCGCACGCCCTGGGCGAGGGCGCGGTAGCCGGGCCTCTCCCCGGCGGTCACCGCCAGGAGGCCGGCCAGGCGGCGGCTGCCCAGGGATCTGTTCATGCTGTCCGTGCCCGGGGTGCTCAAGGCGTGGACCACTCGATTGCCTGCCATGCCAACTCTCCGTTATTGGCCCTGCCTGTCCAGGCCAATCAGCGTACAGACTCGACAGAGGTCAGGGGTTTTGGCCTGGGGAGCGGCTGAGGAGGCATGCCATGGACAGGTACGGGGCGGGCTGTGTCACGGACCGTTTCGAACGGGAGATGCAGCGCCGCGCGGAAGCGCGCACCGTGCGCCCGGCGGGCGCCTGGGTGCGCGCGCTCGTGAACGGGAAGCGGCGCAAGGGGAGGAAGTCGTGACCGGGGTTGCGGCCCGGCGCTCCGAGTCAGTGGCCGGGCAGGTCGTCGTCGGGGTGAGCGACTCGCTCGGCGGGCTCGCGGCGCTGCGCGCGGCCGCCGAGCAGGCGCGCCGCTCGGGCCGGGTCCTCGTCGCCGTCCACGCCTGGGAGCCGCCCGAGGGCGAGGGCATGTACGCGCGCCGCCCCGACCGGCAGTGGGCCAAGTACTGGCACGGCGAGGCCCGCGCCCGTCTCGACCGCGCCTTCGCCGAGGCCCTCGGCGGGCCGCCGCGGGACGTGGACCTGGTACGCCGTGTGGTCAGGGCCAGGCCGGGCCGGGCCCTGCGCGACGCGGTGGCGGGCCCGGACGACCTGCTCGTCATCGGCGTCCATCCACGCCGCATGTGGCGCGGACGGATCCACCGCTACGTCGTCGCACACGCCGGCTGCCCGGTCCTGACCGTGCCCGCGCCGCCGCTGGCCCGGCACGAGCTGCGCGCGCTGCGCCGGGCGAGCGCACATGACTTCGCGGCGGCGGGACCGGCAGAGTGAACGGGGCAGCGCCGCATGAGCCCGCGTGCTGTGACGGCCGCTGGGCGCGGGGCGGATCTTCGGGGCGGTCGTGGGGTGCGCGCCGGGCCGGCCGGTGCTGACGTCGCCCGTGCCACTGCCGGCGCGGCACGGACTGCGGCGGGTGACCGCAGGTGATTTCGCGGCGGTGGGGGGCCGGCAGGCCGGACGGCGGGTCAGCGGCGCATCAGGCCGCGTGCGGTGGCCGCAGCGACCGCCGCCGTACGTGAATCGACGCCCAACTTGGCGTAGATGTGCACCAGATGGGACTTCACCGTCGCCTGGCTGAGGAACAGTTCCTTGCTGATCCGCTGGTTCGACAGGCCGTCCCTGACGAGCTGGAGGACCTCCAGCTCGCGGCGGCTGAGCGCCTCGGCCGGGGCCCGCATGCGGTCCATCAGGCGGTGCGCGATCGCGGGCGCGAGCGCGGACTGGCCGGAGGCCGCCGTGCGGACCGCCGCCGCGAGCTCCTCCGGCGGCGCGTCCTTCAGCAGATAGCCGGACGCGCCCGCCTCCACCGCGGCCAGGATGTCCGCGTCCGTGTCGTACGTGGTCAGGACGAGGACGCGCGGCGCACCGGGCCTCGCCGCGATCGCCGCGGTCGCCTCCGAGCCGTGCATCCCGGCGCCGAACTGGAGGTCCATGAGGACGACGTCGACCCCACCGGCCGCCGCGAGCTCCACGGCCCGCTCCGCCGTGGCGGCCTCCGCGGCGATCTCGAAGTCGGGTTCGGCGTCGAGGACCGCGCGGAGCCCGGCGCGTACGACGGGGTGGTCGTCGGCGAGCAGGAGCCGGATGGTCACGCCACCCCTCCCGCCACCGGAAGAGGGAGCGTGATCGCGACCGCCGTGCCCTGACCCGGCGCCGACTCCACCGTGAACGTGCCCCCCAGGGACTCGGCGCGTGAGCGCATCGCGGGCAGGCCGAACCCGCCGTCACCGGCCGGGGCGGACACGGGGTCGAAGCCGCGGCCGTCGTCCACGATGTCGAGTGCCACGGCCGTGTCCATGAAGCTGAGGGTGATCTCGGCGCGGCGCGCACCCGCGTGCCGCACGGTGTTGGCGAGCGCCGACTGCGCGATCCGCAGCAGCGCGACCTCGTACGGCGTCGGCAGCGCGGCCGACGTGCCGCTCTCCGTGAAGCGGACGGTGAGCCCGGGAGCCGTCGCGCACAGCCGCTCCAGGGCGCCGGCGAGTGACCCGTTCTCCAGGTCCGGCGGGGACAGGGCCCGTACGAAACGGCGGGCCTCCGCCAGGTTGTCCTGGGCGGCCGCGCGCGCCTGTTCGATGTGCGGGGCGGCCGGGGACTGCGGCGGCAGCGCGCGCTGGGCCGCGCGCAGCAGGAGCTGGATCGAGGACAGGCCCTGCGCGAGGGTGTCGTGGATCTCGCGGGCCAGTCGCTCCCGCTCGGCGAGGGTGCCCGCCGTGCGCTCCGCGGCGGCGAGTTCGGCGCGCGTCGCGATCAGCTCCTCGATCAGGTGCCGTCTGCGCTCGCTCTCGCGGTACAGCGTCTGGTAGCCGATGACCGTCGCCACGGCCACGGCCGCGCCGAGGAGCGGCCCTATGAAGGCCCCCGGGTTGAGCGGCTGCCCATGACGTACGTACGAGGCGATGGCCGCGCCCGCGGTGAGCGTCACAGCGGGCACGCCCCAGCGGGCGGGCAGCAGATGGAGCTGGAGGAAGTACAGCGGGAACGCCAGCCACAGGCCGTCGGGGGAGAGGACGAGGAGCACCAGCCACACCGCGCACAGCGCCCCGAGCCAGAGCGCGGCCCCGGCCCGCGTGGCCCGTACGGCCGGGACCAGCGGGCCCGCGCCGTACACGACGGCCATCACGACCGCGGCGGCCACCACGGCGCCCGCCCCCGTGGAGTCCCCGGCCAGTGCCCGGCCGGCGACCAGCACGAGCAGCCCGGCCATCAGCAGATGCAGGCACAGGCGCAGGACGCGCAGAACGGGGGTCAGGGAACGTGGATCCATACCGTCACCAGCGTAGGCAGAAGATCCCGGCCCGCGGTCAACCGAAAGTTTGAAAGGTGGCTCCTTCCTTCGATTCGGGTGAAGCGTGCTGTGGCGCGATGCCCGGGACGGGGGCCCGGCCGCAGGCTGGGGACCATGTTCGTCGCATGGAGAGATCTACGGTTCGCCAAGGGCCGGTTCGCGCTGATGGGAAGCGTGGTCGTACTGATCACGCTGCTCGTCGGCCTGCTGTCCGGCCTGACCGCGGGCCTGGCCCGGGACAACACTTCGGCGCTGACCGCGCTGTCCGCCGACCATCTGGCCTTCGCCCGGCCCCCGGACGGCCAGGCGGTGTCGTTCACCGGGTCGACGGTCGGGGCCGAGCAGTGGCGCGCGCTCGCCGCGCGCCCGGGGATCGACAGCGCGCAGCCGCTCGGTATCAGCACCGTCAACGCCGAAGCGGGCCGTCACACGGCGGCCGTGTCCGCGTTCGGCGTGCGGCCCCGCTCGGGGCTCGCGCCCGACACGACGGCACCCGGCACGGCCGTCCTGTCCCAGCAGGCGGCGGACGATCTGGGCGCGCGGCCCGGTGACCGTATCGCCCTGTCCGGCACGTCCCTCACGGTGAGCGCGGTCGCGGGCGACGCCTCGTACAGCCACACGCCTGTCGTCTGGGTCGACCTCGGCGACTGGCAGAGCGTGGCGCCGGGCGGGCAGCGCTCCGGGGAGCAGGCCACCGTGATCGCCCTGCGCACCGGGCACGGCGTCGACCTGGGCGCCGCGGACCGTGCCGCGGGCACCGAGACGCGGACCGTGGACGGGGCGCTGGAGGCCATAGGGTCCTACCAGGCCGAGAACGGGTCGCTCCAGCTGATGCGGGGCTTCCTCTTCGTCATCTCGGCGATGGTCATCGGCGCGTTCTTCACCGTGTGGACGATCCAGCGCAGCGGCGACATCGCGGTCCTCAAGGCCCTCGGCTCCTCGACGCCCTATCTGCTCAGGGACGCGCTCGGGCAGGCCGTGGTCATGCTCGTCGGCGGTACGGCCCTCGGTACGGCGCTCGCGGCGCTCATCGCCGTGTTCGTGCCCGGCAGCGTGCCGTTCGTCATGGAGCCGCTCACCACGCTCGGCCCGGCCGCCGTCATGACCGTCCTCGGCGCGGCCGGCGCCGCCCTGTCCATCCGGCGCATCACCGCCGTCGACCCCCTCACCGCACTCGGGAGCGCCCGATGAGCCTCGACCTCGACGAGATCACCCTGACCTACCCGGACGGCGACGGCCGCATCACGGCGCTCGACAGGGTCACGCTGCACGTCCCGGCCGGCACGGTCACCGCCGTCGTCGGCCCGTCCGGCTCGGGCAAGTCCAGCCTCCTCGCGGTCGCTGCGACGCTGGTCACGACCGACAGCGGCACCGTGACGGTGGGCGGCACACCGACGGACTCGATCGGCCCCGCCGAACGCGCCGCGCTGCGCCGCCGCTCGCTCGGCATCGTCTTCCAGCAGCCCAACCTGCTGCCGTCCCTGACCGCCCTCGAACAGCTCCAGGTCATGGCCCACCTGGACGGCCGCAAACCGCGCGACGCACGGGAGCGGGCAGGGGAGTTGCTGGCCGCGGTCGGGCTCACGGACCAGGCGCGCCGCCGCCCCCACCAGCTGTCCGGCGGTCAGCGCCAGCGCGTCAACATCGCCCGCGCCCTGATGAACGAGCCGTCGGTCCTGCTCGTGGACGAGCCGACGAGCGCCCTCGACCACGAGCGCGGGGCGGCCGTACTGGATCTGCTCGCCCGCCTCACGAGGCAGCGCGGCACCGCGACGGTCCTGGTCACGCACGACCGGGCGCATCTCGCGGTGGCGGACGAGGTGTGCGAAATGGTGGACGGGCGGCTCACGACGGCCGACCCGTCCCGTGACACCGCGGGCGGTGCCCGCTACACACCGACCCCGGAGCTCGACAGCGCCACCGACAGCTCCTCGGCGACCTGCTGAAGCACCGGAACGATCTTCTCGGTCGCCGCGTCGGTGACGCGTCCCGCCGGGCCCGAGATCGAGATCGCGGCGGCCGTGGGGGAGTTGGGTACGGAGACGGCGAGGCAGCGCACACCGATCTCCTGCTCGTTGTCGTCGACCGCGTACCCGGCGGTGCGCACCTCGGCGAGCGCGTCGAGGAAGCCTTCGGGCGTCGTGATCGTCTTCTCCGTGGCGGCCGGCATGCCGGTCCGCGCGAGCAGGGCGCGCACCTCGTCCGCCGGGGTGTCGGCGAGCAGGGCCTTGCCCACGCCCGTCGAGTGCGGCAGGACGCGGCGGCCCACCTCGGTGAACATCCGCATCGAGTGCTTGGACGGCACCTGCGCGACGTACACGATCTCGTCCCCGTCGAGCAGTGCCATGTTCGCCGTCTCGCCGGTCACCTCGACGAGGCGGGCGAGATAGGGGCGGGCCCAGGTGCCGAGCAGGCGGGAGGCGGACTCGCCGAGGCGGATCAGGCGGGGGCCGAGCGAGTAGCGCCTGTTGGTCTGCTGGCGCACATATCCGCAGGCGACCAGGGTGCGCATCAGGCGGTGGATCGTCGGCAGGGGAAGGCCACTGCTCGCGGAGAGCTCGCTGAGACCCACCTCGCCCCCGGCGTCGGCCATCCGCTCCAGGAGGTCGAAGGCGCGCTCGAGGGACTGGACTCCGCCGGTCGGGGCGGAAGGGCCAGAGGACTTGGTGCTGGCGCTTGACGTCGGCACGGGCGCGTTCCTTTCGGGGCGGAAGGGCAAGGCTGCAGCCTACCCGGCGGTCACCGCGAGGGGTGTGGCACGGCCCGGGTTGTTCCGGCCGGTCAGGGGGTCTTTGTCCGGGTGTCGCCGGGCCATACCCGTGCTCCCTTGACGGTGTCGTCGTAGATAGCTACGTTCTGGCTTACGGAATTCTAATTCCACTTTGTGGAAACGTCCAGGACGGCGTCGCCCCGCACGAGACGGGTCTTGACGGACCCTGGACCGGAGTGAAAACTCCTTCAACAGAACGTTGAATTTACTGAGAGGGGCTCGGGTGTCCGACGTCGAACTGGTGCTGCGCTCGACCCGCGTCATCACCCCCGAAGGCACGCGGCCCGCGTCGGTCGCCGTCGCCGGGGGAAAGATCGCCGCCGTCCTTCCGCACGACGCGGACGTACCGGCCGGCGCCCGGCTCGAGGACTTCGGTGACGATGTCCTCATGCCCGGCCTCGTGGACACCCATGTCCACGTGAACGACCCGGGGCGCACGGAGTGGGAGGGCTTCTGGACGGCCACCCGCGCCGCGGCGGCCGGCGGCATCACCACGATCGTCGACATGCCGCTCAACTCGCTGCCTCCGACGACGACCGCGGCCAACCTCCGCACCAAGCAGGACGTCGCCGCCGCCAAGGCGCACATCGACGTCGGCTTCTGGGGCGGCGCGCTGCCCGACAACGTCAAGGACCTTCGTCCGCTGCACGACGCCGGCGTCTTCGGCTTCAAGTGCTTCCTCTCGCCTTCCGGTGTGGACGAGTTCCCGCACCTGAACGGTGACCAGCTCACCGCCTCCATGGCCGAGATCGCCGGGTTCGGCGGCCTGCTCATCGTGCACGCAGAGGACCCGCACGAGCTGGACGTCGCCCCGCACAACAGCGGTCCCAAGTACGACGACTACCTCGCGACCCGGCCGCGGATCTCCGAGGACGTCGCGATCAAGGGGCTCATCGACACCGCCAAGCGGATCGGCGCCCGCGTCCACATCCTGCACCTGTCCTCCTCCGACGCGCTGCCGCTGATCGCCGAGGCCAAGGCCGAGGGCGTCAAGCTCACCGTCGAGACGTGCCCGCACTACCTCACCCTCACCGCCGAGGAAGTCCCGGACGGCGCGAGCGAGTTCAAGTGCTGCCCGCCCATCCGCGAGGCCGCCAACCAGGACCTGCTGTGGCAGGCGCTCGCCGACGGCACCATCGACTGCGTCGTCACCGACCACTCGCCGTCGACCGCCGACCTGAAGACCGACGACTTCGCCACCGCGTGGGGCGGCATCTCCGGCCTCCAGCTGAGCCTCTCCGCCATCTGGACCGAGGCCAGGGGGCGCGGCCACTCACTCGACGACGTGGTGCGCTGGATGTCCTCGCGCACCTCGGAGCTGGTCGGCCTCGACGACCGCAAGGGCGCCATCGCCGCCGGCCGCGACGCCGACTTCGCGGTCCTCGCCCCCGAGGAGACGTTCACCGTCGACCCGGCCGAACTGCAGCACCGCAACCGCGTCACCGCCTACGCGGGCAAGACGCTGCACGGCGTCGTGAAGTCGACCTGGCTGCGCGGTGAACGCATCGTCGCCGAGGGCGAGTTCACCGCTCCCGCCGGCAAGCTCCTCGAAAGGAACAACTGATCACTGTGACGGCGATTCCCAGTTTCACCGGCGACGCGAACCCCTACGGCGGCGGAGACCCCTACGCCGACTACCGCACCGCCGACTTCCCGTTCACCCAGTACGCCGACCTCGCCGCGCGGCAGCTCGGCGCCGGTGTCATCGCCGCCAACGACGAGTTCTTCGCCCAGCGCGAGAACCTCCTCGTGCCCGGGCGCGCCGAGTTCGACCCCGAGCACTTCGGCCACAAGGGCAAGATCATGGACGGCTGGGAGACCCGCCGTCGCCGCGGCACCGGCGCGGACCACCCGTGGCCGACCGCCGAGGACCACGACTGGGCGCTCGTCCGGCTCGGCGCCCCCGGCGTGATCCGCGGCATCATCGTCGACACCGCCCACTTCCGCGGCAACTACCCGCAGGCCGTCTCCGTCGAGGCCGCGTCCGTCGAGGGCGCGCCCACCCCGGAGGAGCTCCTGTCGGGCGACGTCAAGTGGACGACGCTCGTACCGCGCACGGCGGTCGGCGGCCACGCGGCCAACGGCTTCGCCGTCGACGTGGAGCAGCGCTTCACGCACCTGCGCGTCAACCAGCACCCCGACGGCGGCATCGCCCGCCTGCGCGTCCACGGCGAGGTCGTGCCCGACCCCAGGTGGCTCGCCACGCTCGGTACCTTCGACGTCGTCGCCCTGGAGAACGGCGGCAGCGCCGAGGACGCCTCCAACCTCTTCTACTCGCCCGCGAGTAACACCATCCAGCCGGGCCGCTCCCGCAAGATGGACGACGGCTGGGAGACCCGCCGACGCCGCGACCAGGGCAACGACTGGATCAGCTACCGCCTGGTCGCCCAGTCGCAGATCCGCGCCCTGGAGATCGACACCGCGTACCTCAAGGGCAACTCGGCGGGCTGGGCCTCGGTCTCGGTGCGCGACGGCGATGATGGCGAGTGGGCCGAGGTCCTGCCCCGTACGCGCCTCCAGCCCGACACCAACCACCGCTTCGTGCTGGACACCCCCGCGGTCGGTACCCACGCGCGCGTGGACATCTACCCGGACGGCGGCATCTCCCGCCTGCGCCTGTTCGGCTCGCTGACCGACGAGGGCACGGCCCGCCTGACGGCCCGCCACCAGGAGCTCGGCGGCTGACCCCTCCCTCCCGCAGACCCGCGCGGGGGCGTACCGGCCCGACAGCACCGGTACGCCCCCGCGCGCATCACGTCACGCCGCGTGCCCGCCGTCCACGGCGAATTCCGCGCCCGTGATGTACGTGGCCTCGGGGCCCGCGAGATAGGCGACCATCGACGCCACCTCGTCGGCCGTGCCGAACCTCTCCAGCGCGACGGAAGCGGTCTGGCCCGAGGCGTAAGGGCCGTCCGCCGGGTTCATGTCCGTGTCGATCGGGCCCGGATGGACGATGTTCGCCGTGATGCCGCGGCCGCCCAACTCGCGCGCCAGCGCCTTCGTCAGGCCGATCAGGGCCGCCTTGGTCGTCGCGTACACCGTCCCGCCGGGACCCGGTACGCGCTTGGTCATGCAGGTGCCGACGGTGACGATCCTGCCGCCGTCGGACAGCCGTGCCGCGGCGGCCTGCGAGGCCAGCAGGACACCGCGCACGTTCACCGCGAGGGCGTGGTCGATCTCGGCGAGGGAGAAGCCCTCCAGCGGTCCGAGCACCCCCAGGCCCACGTTGTTCACCAGCACGTCGAGCCTGCCGAACGCCTCTGCCGCCTGTTCCACGGCGTCGGCCGCCTCGTGTGCGTCCGCCGAGTCGGCGCGCAGCGCGAGGCCGCGCCGCCCCAGTGCCTCGATGCGGCGCACGACCTCCTCGGCAGCCTCCTTGCCGTTCACGTAGGTGAGCGCCACATCCGCGCCCTCACGGGCGAGCCGCAGCGCGGTCGCCGCGCCGATCCCACGGCTGCCACCGGTGACGAGTGCTGCCCTGCCGTTCATGGGTCCTCCTGAAGCCATCGGTTGTTATGACTTCAAGTAAATGGACGGGTGGTCCCTGGTGCTGGCGGCAAACGGACACCTATGCCGCCGTCCCTGGCCACGCGGGCAGACCGATGCATTCCGGGCGCGGGTGGGGCCGGGGCCTCTCGTACGGATCAGGCGAGAGACCCGGGCCGGCCCGGTGGGCGGAAAGCGCTGGCCCCGACGATCTAGCCGCGGGTACGGTGAGCCGCCCCTGTGCGAGCCGCCGACGTCTCCACGCCCGCCGTACGCCGCCGGAGACCGCACCTTGACCACGCTCACCGCCACCGCGCCCCGCCGCGCCTGGCTCACCGACCTGCCCGTTCTCCTCGTGGCCGTCGTCTGGGGAGCCAGCTATCTCGCGGCCAAGGGCATCACCACACAGACCACCGTCCTCGCGGTGCTCGTGCTCCGCTTCGGCGCCGTCCTGCCGGCGCTCGCCCTTGCCGGATGGGGCGCGCTGCGCGGGCTGAGCGCCGCACAGTGGCGCGGGGCGGGACTCCTCGGGCTGATCCTCAGCGGGATCTTCCTTCTGGAGACCTACGGCGTCGTCCACACCTCCGCGACGAACGCGGGCCTCATCATCAGCCTCACCATGATCTTCACGCCCCTCGCCGAGGCCGCCGTGACCCGGACCAGGCCGTCCCGGACGTTCCTCGCCGCGGCGGCCGTCTCCGTGGCGGGCGTCGTCCTGCTCACCCAGAGCGGCGGCTTCACGGCCCCGTCGGCCGGCGACCTCCTGATGCTGCTCGCGGCCCTCGCCCGCACCGTCCACGTCCTCGCCATGGCCCGGATGAAGTCCGTGCGGGGTGCGGACGCGCTACCCCTGACGACGGTCCAACTGGGCTCGTCCGTCGTCGTGTTCGCGCTCCTGTGCGGGGTGCCGGGGACCGGCGCCGCGCCGTGGGAGGCGGCCGCGGACTTCGGCGCGCGCGAGTGGGCGGGACTCGTCTTCCTGTCCGTCTTCTGTACGCTCTTCGCCTTCTTCGTGCAGATGTGGGCGGTCCACAGGACGTCGCCGTCCCGGGTGAGCCTGCTCCTCGGCACGGAGCCGCTGTGGGCCGCGGCGGCCGGCATCGTCATCGGCGGCGAACGCCTGGGACTGCTGGGCCTGTTGGGGGCAGTGTTCGTGCTGGCAGGGACGGCATGGGGGCGCCGGGCCACCGCCTGAGTCATCGCTTGAGCCACCGCCTGAGACGCGTGCCGAGCGGGCCCCGGACGCGCCCTGGGCGCGCCTGAAGCTGCGCCTCCGATTGGTTAACTTCCGGAAAACTCCCCTGACTTGACGTTGACACGTCATGCTCTACGCGCGTCACACTAGGGGCCATGCGAATCCCCCCACGAATCGCCAGTGTCACTGCCCTCGCCGCCGCCCTGCTCATCGGCGGCCCCGTCCTCGCCGGCTCGGCCACCGCGGCCCCGGCCCCCGTCACGTACTCCGTGACCGCCGTCGGCGACATCTGCTACTCGGCGCTGCCCTCCCAGGCCCATGACACCCTCGACCTCATCGAGCAGGGTGGCCCCTACCCGTACGACCAGGACGGCACCGTCTTCCAGAACCGGGAAGGCGTCCTGCCCTCGCAGTCCACCGGCTACTACCACGAGTACACGGTCATCACCCCCGGCTCCCCGACCCGCGGCGCCCGCCGCATCGTCACCGGTGAGCAGTCCCAGGAGGACTACTACACCGGCGACCACTACGCGACGTTCGACCTCGTCGACCACGGCTGCTGAACCGCCCGCGGTGACCGGCGCCGTCAGCTCCTGACGCTCTCCGACGCGGCGAACAGGGCGAACGCGAGCACGATCAGCGCGATGCTCCCGTACACCTCGTAGCCGTCGAGGAAGCCGAGGTGCTGGATGACGCCCCAGCTCAGCCACCCGGTGAACTCGTGCAGCAGGCCGACCGCGCCCTGAATGAGTGCGATCGCGCCGATGAACTCCAGAACCTTCTTCATAGGTGACAACCTCGCCCCGCGGACCTCCCACGCACATCGGCCGCGGGGCGAGGCGCGTCCCGCCACAAGACGCGACTTCCGGAGGGACGCGGCTACCGAAGTACCGGCCGCCGCGACCTTCGGCTCCAGCCGGGAGAGCACTTCAAATGAGCGTCGCCACCGTCAAGGTCAAGGCTCACGTCTCCCGCATCCTCGCGAAGCTCGGCCTGAACAACCGCGTCCAGATCGCCCTCCTCACACACGACGCGGGACTCCTGGACGACTGACCCGTGCGGCACGGGTAAATTCACCGCTGGATCCGGGTGTGGGCGAACAGCGCCCAGGGTCCGCCGCACGGGGGAGGATGACGATGGCCGGACCACGCCGGCGCACGGTGCGTGACCTCAGACGCAACAACCGCGCCACGGTACTGCGCAAGCTCTACTTCGACGGGCCGCTCAGCCGGCAGGAGTTGGGACCCCTCACCGCACTCAGCTCGGGGTCGATCAGCAACGTCGTCTCCGAACTCGTCGCCGACGGCCTCCTGGAGGAGGCCGGGTCGGTCGACTCCGACGGCGGCAGGCCGCGCACGCTCCTGCGCGTCGCCCCGCACTGCGGCCACCTCGCCGGCGTCGACATCGGCGAGACACGCGTACGCGTGGAGCTGTTCGACCTCACCCTGAACGAACTCGCGCGCGTGGACGCCCCGTTGCCCGACGGATACCATGACGCGCAGGACGTCGTACGGATCGTCGCGGCCGGCCTCGCGCAGGTGCTCGACGAGGCGAAGGTCGCCCCGGACGCCCTCATCGGCGTCGGCATCGGCGTGCCCGGCATCGTCGACGCCTCCGATGCGGGCGGCGCGGTCGGAGCCGTCGTGCACGGCCAGGCCATCGGCTGGGACGCCGTCCCCTTCGAAGCGATGCTCCGTGACCGCGGTGAACTCCCGCCGGAGCTGGCCCTGTTCGTCGACAACGGCGCCAAGACACTGGGTCTCGCCGAGATGTGGTTCGGCGCGGGCCGCGGCGCCCGCACCGCCGTCGTCACCCTCATCGGCTCCGGAGTCGGCGCCTGCGTCATCGCCGACGGCGTCCCCTACCAGGGCTCGTCCGGCAGCGCGGGGGAGTGGGGCCACACCACGCTCCAGGTCGGCGGGCGCCGTTGCCGGTGCGGGGCGCGCGGCTGTCTGGAGGCTTACGTGGGCGCCGAGGCGCTGCTCGAACGATGGCGCGAGAGCGGCGGCCACTGGACCTCGACCGACGAGGAGGGGGCGCTCGCCGAACTCCTCGCCGCCCCCGGTGCCGGTGAACTTCTCGACGAGACGGCCGAGTTCCTCGGCGCGGGCATCGCCGACCTCGTCAATCTCTTCAACCCGGAGCGCATCGTCGTCGGCGGCTGGGCCGGGCTCCTCCTCGGTCCCCGCCTCCTGGAGCCGGTCCGGCGGGCGGCCGCCGCGTACGCCCTGCGCCACCCGTACGCGCAGACCACGATCGAACTCGGGCGCCTCGGACCCGACGCCGTGACGGTGGGCGCGGCGACCCTGCCGCTCGCGCGCTTCCTCGACGAGGGCGGCGCGGCGATCACCTCACGGGAACCGATCGTCAGCGGCGCGAGTTAGATTCAGCAGAAGCCGAGGGTCAGGGTCATAGCGAGGGGGCGGCGCCATGGGGGAAGCGATCGATCTGGGCGACTACGCGGACTTCACGGCCGACCCGTATCCCGTCTACGAGGAACTGCGTGCCCGCGGCCCGGTGCACCGGGTCCTGCTGCCCAAGCCCGCCGACGACGGCGAGGCGTGGCTGATCGTCGGGCACGAGGAGGCGCGCGCCGCGCTCACCGACCCACGCCTGGTCAAGTCCCCCGCCAAGCTGGGCTTCTCCGGCCTCGACGAGGAGCTGATCGGCACCCATCTGCTGATCACCGACCCGCCGCACCACACGCGCCTGCGCTCCCTCGTCACCCGCGCCTTCACGGCACGCCGCGTCGAGTCGCTGCGCCCGCGCATCCAGCGCATCACCGACGACCTGCTCGACGCGATGCTCCCGCACGGCCGCGCCGACCTCGTCGAGTCGTTCGCCTTCCCGCTGCCGCTCACGGTCATCTGCGAGCTCCTCGGTGTCCCGGACATCGACCGCGCCGACTTCCGGCGCATGTCGAACGAGGTGGTCGCGCCGAGCGACCGCGACGGCGAGTACGCGACGTTCGTGGAACTCGCCGCGTACCTGCGCGACCTGATCGAGGACAAGCGGGCGTCGGCCCCCGCCGACGACCTGCTCAGCGCCCTGATCCGCACGACCGCGGAGGACGGCGACCGGCTCTCGCCCGACGAGCTGTGCGCCATGGCCTTCATCCTTCTCATCGCGGGCCACGAGACGACGGTGAACCTGATCGCGAGCGGCGTACGGGCCCTGCTGGCCCATCCGGACCAACTCGCCGCGCTGCGTGCCGACATGACTCTCCTCGGCGGCGCCGTCGAGGAGATGCTGCGGTACGAGGGTCCCGTGGAGAACGCGACGTACCGCTTCACGGTCGAGGACACCGAGGTCGCCGGCACGGTCATCCCCGGCGGCTCCGCCGTCCTCGTCGGCCTTGCCGCCGCCGGCCACGACCCGGAGCGCTTCCCGGAGCCGGACCGCTTCGACATCCGGCGCGACGCCCGGGGCCACATCGCCTTCGGGCACGGCCTCCACCACTGCCTCGGCGCACCTCTGGCCCGTCTCGAAGGCCAGATCGCCCTGCGCTCACTCCTGGACCGCGCCCCCGCGCTCGCACTCGACGGCCCGGCGGACGACTGGCTGCCCGGCATGCTGATTCGCGGCGTGCGAAGCCTGCCGGTCCGATGGTGACCGACGCCCCCGCGCGCGGCACGGCCGGCCCGCCGTACGCGCCCCCGCCGACCTGCTCGACCGGCTGATCGCGATGGCGCGCTGGGAGGCCTGAGCCGGGCTGGCCGAGGGGCCCTGGGGATCAGCCCCCGGGGATCTCCTCCATCCGGACCAACCGCCGTTCCCGGCGGGACAGTTCGCAGGCCTCCGCGATCCGCAGCGCGTGCAGGGCCTCGTGGCCGTCGCACGGGTTCTCGCGTTCGCCGCGCACCACGTCGACGAACGCGACGAGCTCCGCCTCGTACGCGGGGGCGAAGCGTTCCAGGAAGCCGGGCCAGGGCTTGGACGCGGCGGGCGGGCCCTTGGGCTCGGTGGAGGCGACGGGCGTGCGGTCGTCGAGGCCGACGACGACGGTGTCCAGCTCGCCGGAGAGTTCCATGCGCACGTCGTAGCCCGCGCCGTTGCAGCGCGTCGCCGTCGCCGTGACCAGCACGCCGTCGTCCAGGGTGAGGACGGCGGCCGCCGTGTCGACGTCCCCGGCCTCGCGGAACATCGCGGGTCCGGCGTCGGACCCGGTCGCGTACACCTCCGTCACCTCGCGGCCGGTCACCCAGCGCAGGATGTCGAAGTCATGGACCAGGCAGTCCCGGTAGAGGCCGCCGGACAGCGGCAGATACGCGGCCGGCGGCGGCGCCGGGTCGCTCGTCATGGCCCGTACGGTGTGCAGCCGGCCGAGGCGGCCCGAGCGCACCGCCTCGCGCGCCGCCGTGTACCCCGCGTCGAAGCGGCGCTGGAAGCCCAGCTGGAGCACCGTCCCGGCCCGCTCGACCTCGGCGAGCGCGGTCAGTGTGCCCGGCAGGTCGAGGGCGATGGGCTTCTCGCAGAACACCGGGAGCCCGGCCCGCGCCGCCCGCCCGATCAGCTCGCCGTGCGCGGACGTCGCCGCCGTGATGACCACCGCGTCCACGCCCCACGAGAAGATCTCGTCCACCGTGGGCGCCGCCGTCGCGCCGATCCGGTCGGCGAGCGCGACGGCGCGCTCCGGGTCCGCGTCCGTGACTACGAGCGAGCCGACCTCGCGGTATCGCTCCAGAACTGCTGCGTGAAAGGTGCCGATACGGCCCGTCCCGATAAGTCCGATGCGCATGCAGTCAAGGTGCCGCCCTGGGAACCCGCTGTCAACGGTTTGTCCGGACAACCGAACTTCACGACTTCCCGTCAACATTCCTTGCGACTACGCTCGGCCCGTGGCCAAACCAGTAGTCGACCCGACCGTGTCGCTCCAGCTCAGCGTGGACCGCAGCAGTCCGGTCCCGCTCTATTTCCAGCTCTCCCAGCAGCTGGAGGCGGCGATCGAGCGCGGCTCCCTGACCCCCGGCAGCCTGCTCGGCAACGAGATCGAGCTCGCGGGCCGGCTCGGTCTGTCCCGGCCCACGGTGCGTCAGGCCATTCAGTCCCTCGTCGACAAGGGCCTCCTCGTCCGCCGGCGCGGCGTCGGAACCCAGGTCGTCCACAGCCAGGTCAAGCGCCCCCTGGAGCTGAGCAGCCTCTACGACGACCTGGAGGCGGCGGGCCAGAAGCCCGAGACGCGCGTCCTGGCCAACACGCTCGTGCCGGCGTCCGCCGAGGTCGCGGCCGCGCTCGGGGTGGGGGAGGGCGAGGAGGTGCACCGGGTCGAGCGGCTGCGGCTGACCCACGGCGACCCGGTCGCGTACCTCTGCAACCACCTGCCCACCGGGCTGCTCCCGCTCGACACGGAGCGGCTGGAGGCGACGGGGCTCTACCGGCTGATGCGCGCCGCCGGAATAACCCTGCATAGCGCCCGTCAGTCCGTCGGCGCCCGCGCCGCCACGGCCGAGGAGGGTGAGCGGCTCGCCGAGCCCGCGGGCGCCCCGCTCCTGACGATGCAGCGGACCACGTTCGACGACACCGGCAGACCCGTCGAGTTCGGGTCGCACACGTACCGGGCGTCCCGCTACTCCTTCGAGTTCCAGCTCCTCGTACGGCCGTAGAAGCTCCGTAGCCGTGCCGTAGAAGCGCCGTGGACGTGCCGTGGAAGACCGGCCGTAAGAATGTTATGACAAAGTCATTGACGGTGCCGGGTACCCACCGCTAGAACTCCTCCAGCCGCACACGGGCGGCGAGGAGAGAGGTGGCACACCATGCGCACAGCCCGCACGGCAGCAACCCTCATAGCGGTCGTCGCACTCGCGGCCGGATGCAGCAGCTCCGGAGGCAAGACCTCCGAGGACAAGGCCGACGGCTCCACCGGCGGCAAGTCCGCCGGCACACCCCGGCTGAAGATCGCGATGGTCACCCACTCCGGCGAGGGCGACACCTTCTGGGACATCGTCCAGAGCGGCGCCAAGCAGGCCGCGGCCAAGGACAACGTCCAGTTCCTCTACTCGAACGACAAAGAGGCCAAGGGGCAGGCCGAGCTGGTCCAGTCCGCGATCGACAAGAAGGTCGACGGGATCATCGTCACCCTCGCCAAGCCCGAGGCCATGAAGGCCGTACTCGCCAAGGCGAAGGACGCCGGGATCCCGGTCGTCACGATCAACTCGGGCGGCGAGTTCTCGCAAGCCTTCGGCGCGCTCAGCCACATCGGGCAGGACGAGTCCGTGGCCGGCGAGGCCGTCGGCAGCGAACTCAACAAGCGCGGCCGGAAGAAGGCGCTCTGCGTCATCCACGAACAGGGCAACGTCTCCCTGGAGCAGCGCTGCGCCGGCGTCAAGAAGACCTTCGAGGGCACCGTCGAGAACCTCAACGTCGAGGGCACCGACGCCCCCTCGTCCCAGTCGTCCATCGAGGCCAAGCTCCAGGCGGCCAAGGACATCGACGCGGTCGTCGCGCTCGGCGCCCCCATCGCGGCCGTCGCCGTGAAGGCGAAGCAGGACGCGGGCAGCGGGGCGGAGATCGACACCTTCGACCTGAACACGGCCGTGGTCAAGAGCCTCAAGGCAAAGGACGTCGGCTTCGCCGTCGACCAGCAGCCCTACCTCCAGGGCTATCTCGCCGTCGACGAACTGTGGCTCTACAAGACCAACGCCGACGTCATCGGCGGCGGAAAGCCCGTCCTGACAGGCCCGGCGATCGTCACGGAGAAGGACGTGCCGAAGCTCGAGAAGTACACCGCGCGCGGTACCCGGTGAACGGATGCGTGATCCCAGTGCCTGATACTTGGACGTTTGGGGCCGGTCGTCGAGCCCCCGGGGCAGGTCCGCCGGCCCCGCAGAACCAGGTACCAGAAGAAGAAGGGCACGGCCTCGTGGCACGGTTTCGGAGCTGGGTGAGCATCGCCCTCGCAGGAGCAGTCGGTCTCACCCTCGCCGGGTGCAGCAGCACCGGCGGCAAGCGGGCGGAGGACGCCAGGAAGGCGGCCTCGGCCCAGGGCAAGGCCGCGGTGAACACCCCGCGCTGGACCGTCGCGATGGTGACCCATTCGGGTGACGGCGACACCTTCTGGGACATCGTCCAGAGCGGCGCCAAGCAGGCCGCCGTCAAGGACAACATCAACTTCCTGTACTCGCACAGCGACGAGGCGCAGCAGCAGGCCCAGCTCGTCGACGCGGCCGTGGACAAGAAGGTCGACGGCCTGATCGTCACGCTCGCCAAGCCCGACGCCATGAAGGCCGCCGTCGCCCGCGCCGAGAAGGCCGGCATCCCCGTGATCACCGTGAACTCCGGCTCCGAGGAGTCCAAGAGGTTCGGCGCGCTCACCCACATCGGCCAGGACGAGACGATCGCGGGCCGTGCCGTCGGCGAGGAGCTGAACAAGCGCGGCCGCAAGAAGGCGCTGTGCGTCCTGCACGAGCAGGGCAACGTCGGCCACGAGCAGCGCTGCGCCGGTGCCAAGGAGACCTTCAAGGGCCAGATGCAGAACCTGTACGTCGAGGGCACCAACATGCCCGACGTCCAGTCCTCCATCGGCGCCAAGCTCCAGGCCGACAAGTCCATCGACTCCGTCGTCACGCTCGGCGCGCCCTTCGCCGCCACCGCCGTGAAGGCCAAGCAGGACGCGGGCAGCAAGGCCGAGATCGACACCTTCGACCTCAACGAGAAGGTCGCCGCCGGCCTGAAGGACGGCACGCTCGGCTTCGCCGTCGACCAGCAGCCCTACCTCCAGGGCTACGAGGCCGTGGACCTGCTCTGGCTCTACCGCTACAACGCGGACGTCCTCGGCGGCGGGAAGCCGGTGCTCACCGGACCGCAGATCATCACCAAGGACCAGGCGGCCAAGCTCGAGGAGTACACGAAGCGGGGGACCCGATGAGCGCCGCCGCACCAGAGACCCCGCCGCTGACCGACGAGCGGCTCCTGAAGACGTCACCGCTGCGCAAGCTCATGGGCCGGCCCGAACTCGGCTCGGTCGTCGGCGCCGTCGCCGTATTCCTCTTCTTCGCGATCTTCGCGGACAGCTTCCTGCGGGCCTCCAGCCTCGCCACGGTCCTGTACGCGTCGTCGACGATCGGCATCATGGCCGTACCCGTGGCCCTGCTGATGATCGGCGGCGAGTTCGACCTCTCCGCCGGCGTCATGGTCACCACGTCCGCGCTGATCTCGTCGATGTTCAGCTACCAGATGACGGCGAACGTCTGGGTCGGCGTGGGCGTCTCGCTCCTGCTCACGCTCGCCGTCGGCGTCTTCAACGGCGTCATGCTGACCCGCACCGACCCACCGAGCTTCATCATCACGCTCGGCACGTTCCTGATGCTGACCGGCATGAACCTCGGCTTCACCAAGCTGATCAGCGGCACCGTCTCCACCAAGTCGATCTCCGACATGGAGGGCTTCTCCTCCGCGAAGGACGTCTTCGCCTCCACGCTCACCATCGGCGGCGTCGACTTCAAGATCACCATCCTGTGGTGGCTCGCCCTGATCGTCGTCGCCACCTGGATCCTGCTGCGCACCCGCGTCGGCAACTGGATCTACGCGGTCGGCGGCGGCGAGGACGCTGCCCGCGCCGTCGGTGTCCCGGTCAACAAGACCAAGATCGGCCTGTACATGGGCGTCGCCTTCGGCGCCTGGATCTCGGGGCAGCACCTGCTGTTCTCGTTCGACGTAGTGCAGTCCGGCGAGGGCGTCGGCAACGAGCTGATCTACATCATCGCGGCCGTCATCGGCGGCTGCCTGATCACCGGCGGCTACGGGTCCGCGGTCGGCGCGGCCATCGGCGCCCTGATCTTCGGCATGACGAGCAAGGGCATCGTGTTCGCCGAGTGGAACCCGGACTGGTTCAAGTTCTTCCTCGGGGCGATGCTGCTCCTCGCGACCCTGCTCAACGCGTGGGTCCGCAAGCGCGCGGAGGCGACGAAATGACCGAGACCGCGGAACGTACGGCGCTTGTGGAGCTCGACGGCGTCAGTAAGTACTACGGCAACATCCGGGCCCTGGAGGACGTCTCCCTCGTCGTGCACGCGGGCGAGATCTCCTGCGTCCTCGGCGACAACGGCGCGGGCAAGTCGACCCTCATCAAGATCATCGCGGGTCTCCACAAGCACGACTCCGGGTCCTTCAGCATCGAGGGCGAACAGACGCGGCTCGCCAGCCCGCGCGAGTCCCTCGACCGCGGTATCGCCACGGTCTACCAGGACCTCGCCGTCGTCCCGCTGATGCCGGTCTGGCGGAACTTCTTCCTCGGCTCCGAGCTGACGAAGGGCTCCGGCCCCTTCAAGCGCCTGGACGTCGACCTCATGCGCCGGACGACCCACGCGGAACTGCTCCGCATGGGCATCGACCTGCGCGACGTCGACCAGCCCATCGGCACGCTCTCCGGCGGTGAGCGGCAGTGCGTGGCGATCGCCCGCGCCGTCCACTTCGGCGCCAAGGTCCTCGTACTCGACGAGCCGACCGCCGCCCTCGGCGTCAAGCAGTCCGGCGTCGTCCTCAAGTACGTCGCCGCGGCGCGCGACGCGGGCCTCGGCGTGGTCTTGATCACGCACAACCCGCACCACGCCTACCTCGTCGGGAACCGCTTCGTCCTCCTGAAGAGAGGCGCGATGTTCGGCAGCTACGCACGCGACGAGATCACCCTCGACGAGCTGACCCGCCAGATGGCAGGCGGCAGCGAACTGGACGACCTGCGCCATGAGCTGGAGGGAAGGGCTTCGTAGCCGTGCTTCGGGGGGTCCTGGGGGCGCCCCGAAGGGGCGCGGGGCTGTGACATTTTGCGGCTCCGTCGCGGGCACGCCCCGCGGCAACGGACCCGCAGACGGGACGGGACCCGCGGCAGCGTCACCGAGCCCCGGCCCCGGAAGCTCGCGATGAGCCACAGCGGTCGGCGAATGGCACAATCGGCGCGATGAGCACCTACCGCGACCTCGCACACCGCGGCTCCGCACGAGCCACTGTCCTGCGGACCGTCGGCACGCGCGAGCGCCGTTCCCACCTGACGGCGCCCCGCGTCCCGACCGTCGGTATCGACATCGGCGGTACGAAGGTGATGGCGGGCGTCGTCGACGCCGACGGCAACATCCTGGAGACCCTGCGCGCCGAGACGCCGGACAAGTCCAAGAGCCCCAAGGTCGTCGAGGACACGATCACGGAGCTGGTGCTCGATCTCTCCGACCGGCACGACGTGCACGCTGTCGGCATCGGCGCGGCGGGCTGGGTCGACGCGGACCGCAACCGCATCCTGTTCGCGCCCCACCTGTCGTGGCGCAACGAGCCCCTCCGGGACCGGATCTCCAGCCGGCTCTCCGTGCCGGTACTCGTCGACAACGACGCGAACACGGCCGCCTGGGCCGAGTGGCGGTTCGGCGCGGGCCGTGGCGAGGACCACCTCGTCATGATCACGCTGGGCACCGGCATCGGCGGCGCGATCCTGGAGGACGGCCAGGTCAAGCGCGGCAAGTTCGGCGTCGCCGGTGAATTCGGCCATATGCAGGTCGTCCCCGGCGGCCACCGCTGCCCGTGCGGCAACCGCGGCTGCTGGGAGCAGTACAGCTCCGGCAACGCGCTCGTGCGCGAGGCCCGCGAGCTCGCCGCCGCGGACTCCCCGGTCGCGTACGGGCTCATCGAGCGCGTCAAGGGCAACGTCCCCGACATCACGGGCCCCCTCATCACCGAGCTCGCCCGCGAGGGCGACGCCATGTGCATCGAGCTGCTCCAGGACATCGGCCAGTGGCTCGGTGTCGGCATCGCGAACCTCGCGGCCGCCCTCGACCCGTCCTGCTTCGTCATCGGCGGCGGCGTCTCCGCGGCCGACGACCTGCTGATCGGCCCGGCCCGCGACGCCTTCAAGCGCCACCTCACGGGCCGCGGCTACCGCCCCGAGGCCCGCATCGCCCGTGCCCAGCTCGGACCCGAGGCCGGTATGGTCGGCGCCGCGGACCTCGCCCGGCTCGTCGCCCGCCGCTTCCGCCGCGCCAAGCGCCGTCGCGTGGAACGGTACGAGCGCTACGAGCGTTACCACCAGGGCAAGGGCTTCGGCCTCGGCCCGCAAAGCCCGGCGAGCGCCGCCGGCGAGAATCAGGGACCCAAGTAATGACCGTGCCACGCCAGCCCTCGTCCCCCGACGAAGGGCAGCACCCCCCTGACAACCGCCGGAGGGTCATCCGCCGCCGCGCGCTCACGCTGCTCACGATCGTGCTGCTCATCGGCGTGCCCGCAGGCTATCTGGTGATCTCCGCGGACCAGAGCCGTAGCAGCGGCAAGGACAAGGAGGCCAAGTACTCCGCCACGGGCCTCACCATCGGCTGGCCCTCCAAGGTCCAGCGCCGGCTGTACCAGGTGCCGGTCCCGGTCTCCTCCGCCAAGGGCGTCGCGTACTACGAGACGAACAACCTCAGGACGAGCCGCCTCTACGTCCGCTTCCGCACGACGGACGCGGGCCTCGACAAATTCCTGAAGACCATCGGGACCAGCTCGTCCAAGCTGAAGAAGGACGAGCTCACCATCAGCGCGCGCAACCAGAAGGTCGTGGGCTGGGTCTTCAACGGCCCCGGTCCGTACTGGGGCCTCACCCACAAGCAGAAGAACCCCGAGCCGACCCTGGACATCGTGGTGAACCGCGCGAACCCGGCGAAGCCCTTCGTGTACGTGGTGTCGACGACGACGCCGTAGCGCCGGCGCGCACCCGGCGCCGCTCACCGCTCCTCGCGGCCGGCGGCCTTCACACCTCCTTTTCGAACCCCATACACCACCAGCCCCACGCATACACTCCGTGCGCACTCACGGGCCCCGCCCCGAACCCTCACAGAGCGACTGGATAGCGTGGAGCAAGTGAGTGAGATGAAGACACCTGCCCTCCAGTACCGCCTCGACGGCCCGGACGACGCCCCGGTACTCATCCTCGGGCCCTCGCTCGGCACCACCTGGCACATGTGGGACCGGCAGGTACCCGAGCTCGCCCGGCAGTGGCGGGTGTTCCGTTTCGACCTTCCCGGGCACGGCGGCGCCCCCGCCCATCCGGCCGGTTCCGTGGCCGACCTCGCCACGCGGCTCCTGGCCACGCTCGACGAACTCGGCGTGCAGCGCTTCGGCTACGCGGGCTGCTCCCTGGGCGGCGCCATCGGCGCGGAGCTGGCGCTGCGCCACCCCCAGCGCGTGGCCTCCCTCGCGCTGATCGCGGCCTCGCCCCGCTTCGGCACCGCCGACGAGTTCCGCCAGCGCGGCGTGATCGTCCGCAGCAACGGCCTCGACCCCATCGCCCGCACGTCCCCCGAGCACTGGTTCACCAGTGGCTTCGCGGCCGCCCAGCCCGCCATCACCGACTGGGCCGTGCAGATGGTGCGCACCACCGACCCGGGCTGCTACATCGCCGCCTGCGAGGCGCTCGCGTCCTTCGACGTACGGGCCGAACTCGGCTCCATCGGGGCCCCCACGCTCGTCCTCGTCGGCTCCGACGACCAGGTGACCGGCCCCGCCCAGGCGCGCACGCTCGTCGCCGGCATACCGGACGCCCGGCTCGCCGTGGTGCCCGCCGCCTCGCACCTCGCCCCGGTCGAGCAGCCCGCAGCCGTCACCGACCTCCTCGTACGGCACTTCTCCACCGCCTGGCAGCCCGCGTACGAGACCGGGCAGCATGCGATCCCCGCGGCCCCCGTCAAGCCCGTCCTCGCGCCGCCGCCCCCGCCGGTCGCACCCGTCGCGGAGATCGGCCCCATGGAGGCCCAGCCCGAGGCGGCTGTCCGGCCCGACCGGCACGACATGGGTCTCAAGGTGCGTCGTGAGGTGCTCGGCGACGCGCACGTCGACCGGGCCCTGGCCTCTGCGGACGCCTTCTCCGGCGACTTCCAGGAGTTCATCACCCGCTACGCGTGGGGGGAGATCTGGAGCAGGCCCGGCCTCGACCGCCGCATGCGCAGCTCCGTGACGCTCACCGCGCTCGTGGCCGGCGGCCACCTCGACGAGCTGGCCTTCCACACCCGGGCCGCCCTGCGCAACGGCCTCACCGCTGACGAGATCAAGGAAGTGCTGCTCCAGGCCGCCGTGTACTGCGGCGTGCCCGCGGCGAACTCGGCGTTCAAGGTGGCCCAGGCCGTGATCCGGGAGGAGACCACGCCGCAGGAGTAGCAGCCGCAGGAGCAGAGGACGGGCGCCGGGACGGGCCGGACGCGGGCGGGGAGAGCAGGATGGTTCGTATGAAGCTCACGAAGAAGATCCATGCCTGCGTCCGCCTGGAGAAGGACGGGCGGACGCTCGTCATCGACCCGGGCGGCTTCTGTGAGGAGGACGCGGCTGTCGGCGCCGAGGCGATCCTCGTCACGCACGAGCACGCGGACCACTTCAACGAGGCACGGCTGCGGGCGGCCCTCGACGCCGACCCGGCCACCGAGATCTGGACCCTGAAGTCCGTGGCCGACAAGATCTCGTCGGCGTTCCCGGGGCGGGTGCACACGGTCGGGCACGGTGACACGTTCGAGGCGGCCGGTTTCGACATCCAGGTCCACGGCGAACTGCACGCCGTCATCCACCCGGACATCCCGCGCATCACGAACGTCGGCTATCTGATCGACCACGGCCGCGTCTTCCACCCCGGCGACGCGTTCACCGTCCCCGACCAGCCCGTCGAGACGCTCCTCGTGCCCGTGATGGCCCCCTGGAACAAGATCGCCGAGGTCATCGACTACCTCCGCGAGGTCGGTCCGCAGCGCGCGTACGACATCCATGACGCGCTGCTGACCGACCTGGCGTGGCCCATCTACGAAGGGCAGATCGGGGCGCTCGGCGGCACGGACAACCTGCGGCTGACGCCGGAGGAGTACGCGACGCTCTGAGCGTTTCCCGAAACTTGCGAACTCCCGTTACCGGCCGAGGAGTTCGACGACCTCGTCGGTCGTGGCGAGTTCCGCGATCCGCGGGAAGATCTTGCCGAAGCTGTGCTCGTGGGAGGCGGCGTCCGTGTCCGTCGTCGCGTCCTCGACCACCGTGAGGTGGTAGCTCAGCTCGAACGCGGACCGGGCGGTGGACTCGACGCCGATCGAGGACGAGATCCCCGCGAGCACGATCTGCGTCACTCCGCGGCGGCGCAGCTGGAGGTCCAGCTCCGTCCCGGTGAAGGCGCCCCAGTGGCGCTTGGTGATCACGATGTCGTCGCCGAGCGGGCCGAGCTCGTCCGGGAACTCGGAGAACGCGGCGGGCGGCGCCTGCGTGAGCCCCGGGGTGGCCGACCGGCTCACCGGCAGGTCGCCGCCGTCGGGGGACCAGGCGACGCGGACCCGCACGACGGGCAGGCCCTTGGCGCGGAAAGCCTCCGCCAGCGTGGCCCCGTTCTTCAGGACGGCGTCGGCGGGGTGGACGGTGGGGAGGCCGAGGATGCCGTTCTGGAGGTCGATGAGGACGAGGGCGGTGCGCTCGTCGAGGGTGGTGGCGGGCATGGGGGTGCTCCTTGCGGATCCGGGGGAGATGCTTCGACAGGCTAACTTTCAAGCAGGGAAACTTGCAAGGTAGCCTGCCTATCGCACTCCTGTCTGCGGGTGCCCCCGGGTCCGGCGGGCGTTGTCCTACCCGCCCGGTAAGTTGTGGGCATGCGGATTGCTACCTGGAATGTGAACTCGATCACCGCCCGGCTGCCGAGGCTTCTCGCCTGGCTGGAGAGCACCGGGACGGACGTGCTGTGCGTCCAGGAGACCAAGTGCACGGCCGAGCAGTTCCCCGCGGACGAGCTGCGCGAGCTGGGCTACGAGTCCGCGGTGAACGCGACGGGGCGGTGGAACGGCGTGGCGCTGATCTCCCGCGTCGGCCTGGAGGACGTCGTCACCGGCCTGCCCGGCGACCCCGGTTACGAAGGCGTCCACGAGCCCCGCGCGATCTCCGCCACGTGCGGCCCCGCGCGCGTGTGGTCGGTGTACGTGCCGAACGGCCGCGAGGTGGACCACCCGCACTACGCGTACAAGCTCCAGTGGTTCGAGGCGCTCAAGGCGGCCGTCGCGGGCGACGCGGGAGGCTCCCGCCCGTTCGCCGTGATGGGCGACTACAACGTCGCGCCGACGGACGACGACGTCTGGGACATCTCCCTCTTCGACGGCGCCACGCACGTCACCCCCGCGGAGCGCGCCGCGCTCGCCGCGCTCCGTGAGACGGGCCTGTCCGACGTGGTCCCGCGCCCCCTGAAGTACGACCACCCCTTCACGTACTGGGACTACCGCCAGCTCGGGTTCCCCAAGAATCGCGGCATGCGCATCGACCTCGTCTACGGGAACGAGCCGTTCGCCAAGGCGGTGAAGGACTCGTACGTGGACCGGGAGGAGCGCAAGGGCAAGGGCGCCTCGGACCACGCGCCGGTGGTCGTGGACCTGGACGTGTAGGGCCAGGCCGCTTCGCGATCCGGGGGACTGGAGGCGAAGACCCGAATGCCCCCGTGATCCGAGGGGGCCGGGGCCCTACGGCTTCAGCGCCTCCAGATCCACCGCCCGGGCCATCGCATCGAGCCCCGCGTCCCCGGGGTGCAGATGGTCCCCGCTGTCGTACTCGGGCCGGATCCGCGCGGGATGCGCCGGATCCCGCACCACGGCGTCGAAGTCGACCACCGCGTCGAAGTCGCCCCCGCTGTCCCGCACATACGCGTTGACGACCTCCCGCTCCCGGTCCGCCGTGGCCGTGCACAGGGCCTCGCCCTCGCACGGAGTGACCGTCGCCCCGACCACGCGCAGGCCCCGCGCGTGGGCGCGGGCGGCGATCTCCCTCAGCCCGGCGACGACCTGGGCCCCGGAGAAGCCGGCCCGTACGTCGTTGACGCCCTGGAAGACGACGACCGTGCGGGCCGACGTCTGGGACAGCACGTCCCGGTCGAGGCGGTGCAGTGCGCTCACGCCGCCCGTGTCCGTGGAGGCGCCGTCCCCCGCATAGCGGTCGCCCGTCACCCGGTTCGCCGAGATCCCCTGGTTCAGGACCCCGTAGTGCGGCACCGCGTCCTGCTCGCGCAGCCGGGTGGCGAGGACGTCGGGCCAGCGGTGGTTCGCGTCCGGCTTCGACTTCACGCCGTCCGTGATGGAGTCGCCGAGCAGGACGACCGACCCGGGCCCGCCGCCCACGTCGACACCGGTGAGCAGCGGCCAGTACGTGATCGTCGACGTGTACGAGGCCGCTGAGGCCTCCGCCGCGTGATCGCCCGGCAGACTCACGAACGAGCGCTGGATCGCCTGGCTGTGCACCGGTGCCGTGGCGACCGCCTCCGGGAGGTGAAAGCTGACCAGCAGATTCGCGCCCGCCGGCACATCGAAGCCCACCGCGTCGCTGAACGCCTGCGCCCCCGCGGGGATCTCCGTACCCGCCGCGCCGCGGAACGTCAGCGGCACCGGGGCGGCCTTGGCCCCGGCGCCCGCGTCCTGCACGGCCACCGTCGCGCTCCCGACCCGCACCGGCGTCGACGCGAACGTGTTGTCGAGCCGGATCCGCACACGCGGCCCGCCCACGCTGGTGTGCACGACCAGCCGCACCGTGCGGTCCGCCCAGGGTCCGACGGCCGTGTATCCGGCGGTGGACGCCGACCAGGTGCCGGTCCACCCCGGCGCGGGCGAGCGCACCGACAGGGCGAAGACATGCAGATCGGGGGCGCCGGGGTCCCGGGGCAGATCCACCGAGGCGATCTCGCGTCCCTTGGCCACGGGCACGGTGACGACGAACAGGCGTGTCTTCTCGGCGAGTTGGCCGCCGGGCGTGTTGCGGTGGGGCAGCGCCACGGACTTGGTCGCGAGCGGCCCCGTGCGCCAGTCGGGCGCGGTGAGACGGTACGTGGAGCGCGAGCCGTCCCGGTAACGCACGGTGCCGGAACCGGCCGCGTCGCCGCCGGTTCCGGCCACCAGGAAGGAGAGCGCGTCGCCCCGGCCGCGCACGCGGACGCGCTGGCCGTCGGCGCGCACGTTGTCCGGCCCCGTCGCCGCCGTGCGCGGCCAGGTGAGGCGGGCGCCCTCAACACCCAAGGCACGCCCGGGAGTCCAGCCGGCCGCCGTCAGATCCCCGGCGGACAGCGAGCTGCCCGACCCGTCGAAGTCGGCCTCCCCGGCCCGGTCGTCGGCGCTGACCGCCCTGTTGTCGAAGAGCCGCTCCAGGGGGAGCGGCTCGGGTCTGTGCGGGGCGGCCTGCGCGACGGCGGTCGGGGCGAAGCCCGTAAAGAGCGCCAGTACAGCTGCCGTTCCCCAGACACGTCGGCGCACGACCGACTCCCTCCACTTGCGGGTGAGACGTGACAGGTGCGCCATGAAGTTAAAGACGAGACAGGTTCGCGTCAATGCGCCGCGTGCGAACGTGGCCCGAACTCTCCGTAACGGGGCTCCGCGCGCCCTGTGGTGCGACGGCCTGCGGGGATGTCAGGGTGAGTGGTATGAACATCCCTTTCTTGGACAACTGGCGCAAGAAGCACGGCTCCGCTTTCGGCGTGGCCGTTTTCACCGAGGGTGACGGCGGGGCCGAGGGCGTCGCGGAGCTTCTCTCCGAGTGCGAACTGCTGCGCTCGCAGGCGCACGAGGCGGGGGTCGAACTGGACGACACCGTCGCGTCGTTGGAGGCACTCGACCAACTGGTGCCGCGCTGGCGCGAGGACGAGGAAGCGCTGCCGTGGCTCGGCAACGACGCGGGCCTGTACCTCGGTACGGTCCTCGTCCGCCAGGTGCCGGGCGCGATGTGGGTGATCTGGCCCAACGGGCAGCCGGTGGTGCGGCTCCGCTCCGGCCGCGAGGTCGACGTCGTCGCCGCGGGCCACGAGTGGGCGACGAGCGGGGCTCCCGAGCTGTCGCAGTTCTACGCCGAGACATCGGAGACGTAGGCCCGCAAATACGGTTAATGCCCCTGCGTGCGTGTCGTCGGTCAAGTCCAAAATTGACGTGGATAGTTTGCGCGGACCGACACAGCTGAGAGTGGGCAGGTCTGCCATGGCCGTCGATCCGTTGATCGAGCTGCGTGACGTCAACAAGTACTACGGGGAGCTGCATGTCCTCCAGGACATCAACCTCACCGTCGGCAAGGGGGAGGTGGTGGTGGTCATCGGCCCCTCGGGGTCGGGAAAGTCGACGCTCTGCCGGACGATCAACAGGCTCGAGACGATCCAGTCGGGGAACATCAGTCTCGACGGACAGCCGCTTCCGGCGGAGGGCAAGGCCCTCGCCCATCTGAGGGCCGAGGTGGGGATGGTCTTCCAGTCCTTCAATCTCTTCGCGCACAAGACGGTCCTGCAGAACGTCTCCCTCGCCCAGATGAAGGTGAGGGGCCGCAAGAGGGACGAGGCCGACAAGCGCTCCCGTGAACTCCTGGACCGGGTGGGGCTCGCCTCGCAGGCGGCCAAGTTCCCCGCCCAGCTCTCCGGCGGCCAGCAACAGCGCGTGGCCATCGCCCGCGCCCTCGCGATGGACCCCAAGGCCCTCCTCTTCGACGAGCCGACCTCGGCCCTCGACCCGGAGATGATCAACGAGGTCCTCGAGGTGATGCAGCAGCTCGCCCGCGAGGGCATGACCATGGTCGTGGTCACCCACGAGATGGGCTTCGCCCGCTCCGCCGCCAACCGCGTCGTCTTCATGGCCGACGGCCGCATCGTCGAGGACCGCACCCCCGAGGACTTCTTCACCAACCCTCGCAGCGAGCGGGCCAAGGACTTCCTCTCCAAGATCCTCAAGCACTGAGCGGGGAGCGCACCGCATGATCCGTCCGACACGTGTGTGCCGTGCCCTGGCGGCGCTCACGGCACTGCTCGCCGTCTCCACGGCCGCCGCCTGCGGCAAGGAGGGCAGCCCGCCGACCAAGGGCCCGGCCCCCGACAAGCTGCCCACCTACCAAGTGGCGAAAGACTTCCGACTGCCCTCCTCGCCCACCTGGGAGCGCGCCAAGAAACGCGGCTACTTCATCGTCGGCGCCAAGGAGGACCAGCCGTACCTGGGGGAGAGGGACCCGGCGACCGGCCTCTTCTCAGGCTTCGACATCGAGATCGCCAAGATGATGTCCGCCTCGCTCGGCTTCCCCCCGAAGACCATCCACTTCAAGACGATCGCCTCGGCCAACCGCGAAACCGCCCTGCAGAACGGTCAGATCGACTACTACGTCGGCACCTACACCATCAACGCCATGCGCAAGAAGCTCGTCGGCTTCGCGGGCCCGTACTTCCTGGCGGGTCAGGACCTGTTGGTACGCAAGGACGAGAACGACATCCACGGCCCGCAGGACCTGGCCGGCAAACGCGTCTGCTCGGCGAGCGGTTCGACCCCCTACCAGCGCATCAAGACCGACTACCCGAAGGCGACGCTCGTCGCGTACGACACGTACTCGGTCTGCGTCGACAACCTGCTCACCTACCAGGTCGACGCCGTCACCACCGACGACGCGATCCTGATCGGCTTCGCGGCGAAGGTGCCCGACCAACTCAGGGTCGTGGGCAAGCCGTTCTCCGAGGAGCCGTACGGCATCGGTGTGCGGCGCAGCGACAACGCGCTGCGGATGGCGCTCAACGACGCTTTGGAGGCCCGCGAGAAGAACGGCGACTGGAAGAGGGCCTTCGAGGCGACGCTCGGCCAATCCGGCGTGCCCGCGCCCACCCCGCCCCCCATCGACCGCTACCCGGCGAGCTGAGGAGGCCCCGTGGACGTACTGACCAGCAATTTCTCCACCTTCGCCAAGGGGTTCCTCGGGACGGTCGAACTGACCGTCTACGCCTCGATCCTCGCGCTCGTCCTCGGCTTTGTGATGGCGTCGTTCCGGGTCGCGCCCGTCGGATCCTTCCGGGCCTTCGGTACGGTCTGGGTCAACATCCTGCGCAACACCCCGCTGACCCTGCTGTTCTTCGCGGTGCTGCTCGGCCTGCCGCGCTTCGGAATCGTGCTGCCCTTCAAGGTGTTCGCGATCCTCGCCCTCGGCTGCTACACCTCGGCGTTCATCTGCGAGGCCCTGCGCTCCGGCATCAACACCGTCCCGAGGGGACAGGGCGAGGCGGCCCGCAGCCTCGGCATGACGTTCGGCCAGACGCTGTCGATGGTGGTGCTCCCGCAGGCCTTCCGGTCCGTCATCCCGCCCGTCGGCTCGACCCTCATCGCCCTCGCCAAGAACTCGGCGATCGCCGGCGCGTTCAGCGTCAACGAGCTGCTCGGCACCTACAAGACCCTCAGTGAGCTGGGCTACAACATCATCTGGACCTTCTTCTGGATCGCTGTCGGCTACCTGATCATCACCCTCACCATCAGCGCGATCTTCAACGTGCTCGAAAAGCGCTGGGGAGTTCCCCGATGAAAGCTCTTGCCCACGACGCGACGGCGCTCTACGACGTACCGGGGCCGAAGACCGAGCGCCGGCACCGGCTGTACGGGGTGCTGTCCACGCTGATCCTGCTCGGCCTGCTCGCCTGGATCTTCTACCTCCTGTTCGACACCGACCAGTTCACGTACACGAAGTGGATGCCGTTCGAGTACAAGGGCATCCAGGAGCTGCTCCTTCGCGGGCTCGGCAACACGCTGAAGGCCTTCGCCATCGCCGCCGTGCTCTCGCTCGTGCTCGGGACCGTCCTCGCGGTGGGGCGCCTGTCCGACCACAGGCCGGTGCGCTGGCTCGCCACGCTCGTCGTGGAGTTCTTCCGCGCGATGCCCGTACTGGTGATGATCTTCTTCATCTTCGTGGCGCTGAAGGTCCAGCCGCTGCCCGCCCTCGTCGCCGGGCTCGCCCTCTACAACGGCTCGGTGCTCGCCGAGGTCTTCCGCTCCGGCGTCAACTCCGTCGAACGCGGCCAGGGCGAGGCCGCGTTCGCGCTCGGCATGCGCAAGACCCAGGTCATGACGCACGTCCTCGTGCCGCAGGCCGTACGCGCCATGCTGCCCGCCATCATCAGCCAGCTGGTGGTCGCCCTGAAGGACACCTCGCTCGGCTATCTCATCACCTACGAGGAGTTCCTCCACGCCGGGAAACTCATCGCCTCGAACCTCGACTACGATTTGCCTTTCATCCCCGTGGTGATGGTGATCTCTCCGATCTACATCGGGATGTGCATGCTGCTTTCGTGGTTCGCCCAGTGGGTGTCCAAGCGCCAGCGGCGCAACCCCAAGGTCGAGGCGGCCGAAGTCGCCCCGGCCGAACCGGGGACGCTGCTGCCGGGGGTGCAGTAGCAGGGGCTCCTTGCAGAGACCACAGGGCCATGCCCGCCCGGCAGCAGCCGGAGATCACTGCTCGCGCAGGGGGATCGACACGTATGACGGGTCGTCCTTCGGCGAGGAGAAGGTCAGCTGTGCGCCGGTCGGGTTGTGCTCGATATAGAGCGGGTCGACCGTGTCGACGACCAGGGCGAGCCGGTGCCCTGCCGGGACGTCGTAGGCCGTGGAGAACAACTCCAGGTCCACGCCGAACGGAGCACCGGGTGTCTTGCCGTGGAAGGTGTACGGCGCGTTGCTGACCAGCTTGCCGAGGCCGAGCGGGCCCACGTCGTAGAGGTACGCGACGAGGGTTCCGCTCTCCTTGGTCGGGGTGAGCGTCGTGTGCAGCTTCGCCGTCCCGCGCACATGCTGTTCGGACGTGTACTTCTCCGACTGCCACACGCCCGCCCAGCGGCGCGGCAGCAGCGGCACCGAGGCCGTCGGGGGCAGCCGCAGGAACTGGTCGAGGATGTTCGAGAGTTCCAGGAGCCCGCCGTTGGCGCCCGAGTCGACGTTCGTGTGGATCGTCGTCGTGCCCGCGAGGGCGATCTTCTTCTTCGTCGCGCCGACCGACTTCCAGTCGGGGTAGCTCTCGTACGCGCCGGTGGAGCGGGACTTGATGCGGACGGGGAGCTCGCGGTCGACGCCGTTGTCGTCGCCCTTGAGGTAGTGGTCGAACCAGCGGTGCGTGTCCTCCCACGTGTCGTTGGGCAGCCCGAGCAGTCCGGTCGCCTCGGCCGTGGCGTGGTCTCCGGGGCGGAACTCCAGGCGCTTGGGCGTCGTGAGCTTCTCGTAGAAGTTCGCGTACTGGTTGGGCGGGAAGATGGTGTCGCCCCAGGCGTTGCCGAGCAGGATGGCGGCGCCGTTCTTGTTGATGCTGTCGATGTACGTATCGGGGGAGCGCTTCTTGCCCCACGCGATCATGTCGTCCTCCTTGGCCAGGTTCGAGCCGAGGAAGTCCTTCATGACCTGCTGGAGTTCGGGGCTCGGGCGGCCCGTGAGATAGCCGGCGCCGGAGAGCAGGGCGGCGGCCTGGAAGTGCTGGGTGCGGCCCGAGTAGATCGAGTCGATCAGGTCGCCCCAGCCGCTGAGCGCCGCCACGGCCTTGATGCGCTTGTCGTGCCCCGCCGCGAGCAGGCTGATGCCCGCGCCGTAGGACACGCCCGCCATGCCGACCTTGTCCGGGTCGGCCTGGGTGTTCGCGAGGGCCCAGTCGATGACCTTCGAGGCGTCCTCGATGTCCTCGGGGCCGCCTACCTCGATCTCGCCGCCGGACTGCCAGAAACCGCGCGAATTGTAACTCACCACGACATAGCCGGAGTCGGCGAGCTGCTTGGCCTGGGCGAGGTACTCGATCTGCGGCACGGCCCAGCTCGTGGGGAGCACGACGACCGGGTATCTGCGCGAGGTGTCGGAGGGGGCCACGACGTTGGCCTTGAGGACCGTTCCGCCGGCGCCGCTGATGTCGACGAAGCGCACGCCCGGCCCCGGCGCCGCCTGCGCGGCGGGGGCCAGGCCGAGTGCCGCCCCGGCGATCAGGGTCGCGGACACGGCACCAACAGTGGTCGTACGCAGCGCTCTGCGCGGGTGTCGCGGGTGTCCCACGGGTCACTCCTCACTCGTGTCAGTGCAAAGTGACCCGACGGTAACCGTGGCGTCTTACCGTAGGTAACCCGTCGGTAAGTTACGTACGGGTAACGATGTTCTGTTGTTCAACGGAGTCCGCCGGACAGCAGGTCAGGAGCGGGTCACTTCGCCCGGTGCGAGGAGGTGCGGGGCGTATCCGCCGGGGCCGGCGCCTGGGCGGCGCGGGTGACGTCACCGACCAGCTCGACCACATCAGGGCCGTACGCCTGGGAGTTGACGACCTTCAGGAGGAGCGCGAACGCGTTGCCGCCGTGCTTGCGGGCCAGACGCTCGTGGTGGCGGGCGAGATAGCGGGTGGCCGCCTGGTTGGTGACCGGCAGCTGGCCGCAGAAGAGGAAGACCGGGCGCGAGCCCTGCCCCTGGCCCGCCGTCAGCCGGGCGAGCAGCACGTACTCCGTGATCCCCGGCTCCAGGCGGTAGCGCTCGCTGCCTATCTGGAACGCGCCGCGGTCGGGGCCGGGCTCCGGGTCCGTGTTGACGCGGACGCCCGGCAGAAGGCTGTGCATATGGGCGGCCATCCGGCGGTTCGACGCCGGTCCGCCCACGCAGAACTCCGTGCGCTCCCCGAAGCCCTGCTGGGCCGTGTCGTGCGCGACGACCTGCGCGTGCGCCCCGCAGTCCTTGATGATCGCCGAGAGTTCGAGCAGGGCGAAGACATCGTGACGCTTGACCGTCAGCTCGGGGCCGCCCGCGTCGCGGTTGACCACGAGGAGCGACTCGGAGTTGTCGGGCAGCCCGAAGAAGGCCTGCCTGCGGCGGAGTTTGCGCTTCCACAAGTAGGTGCGGGCGAGCCAGCCAAGGGCGGCGCTGATCCCGGCTGCGATCACGCCGAGGACGATGTTGCGCACGTCTTCAGTCATGGGGGCGCATGCTAGCGGTCGGACGGATCCTTGTTCGAGGGGGTCCTGACGCCATCGCGAACTGAAGTTACGCTGCGCGGACGGCTGTTGACTGGAGGTACGGATGAGACGTCCTGTTGCGCGGAATCAGCGGAATCAGCGAGGTCTGCGAAGTCTGCGGAATCTCTCGGGACTGGCGGTCGCGGCCACGTTGGTGACGGTGGGCGCTGCCGCGCCCCCGGCTTCCCCCGCGTCCGAGGCCCACGACGCGCCCGTGCAGAAAGTGCCGCTGGCCGTCGGCTACGGCGGTGCGGTCTCCAGCGTCGACGCGGACGCGTCCGCCGTCGGCATCGAGGTCCTGCGCAAGGGCGGCAACGCGGTCGACGCCGCCGTCGCCACGGCCGCGGCGCTCGGCGTCACCGAGCCGTACTCCGCGGGTGTCGGCGGAGGCGGCTACTTCGTGTACTACGACGCGAAGACCCGCAAGGTGCACACCATCGACGGCCGCGAGAGGGCCCCGCTCACCGCGGACTCGGGGCTGTTCCTGGAGAACGGCAAGCCGCTCGACTTCAACGACGCGGTGACGAGCGGCCTGAGCGTCGGGACGCCGGGCACGCCCGCCACCTGGCAGACCGCGCTCGACACCTGGGGCAGCGAGCGCCTCGGCTCGGTGCTGAGGCCCGCGCAGAAGCTGGCGCGGGACGGGTTCAGGGTCGACGACACGTTCCGCTCCCAGACCGAGGCGAACCAGGCGCGGTTCAAGGACTTCCCCGCCACGGCCAAGCTGTTCCTGCCGGGCGGCGCGCCCCCCGTCGTCGGCTCCACGTTCAAGAACCCCGATCTCGCCCGCACCTACGAGGAGTTGGCGCAAAAGGGCGTCGGCGCCATCTACCGGGGCGACATCGGCGAGGACGTCGTACGCACCGTGAACAAGCCGCCCGTGGACCCGGCGTCGGGCCGGGTCGCGCGGCCCGGCAAGCTGTCCGTCAAGGACCTCAAGGCGTACGGGGCGAAGCTCCAGGCCCCGACGCGGACCTCGTACCGCGGGCTCGGCGTCTACTCGATGGCGCCGTCGTCCTCGGGCGGCACGACGGTCGGCGAGGCGCTCAACATCCTTGAGCGGACGGACCTGTCGAAGGCCACGCAGGAGCAGTATCTGCACCGCTACATCGAGGCGAGCCGGATCGCGTTCGCGGACCGCGGGCGCTGGGTCGGCGACCCCGCCTTCGAGGACGTGCCGGCGAAGGAGCTGCTCTCGCAGCGGTTCGCCGACTCGCGGGAGTGCCTCATCAAGGACGACGCGGTCCTGACGAGTCCGCTGGCGCCGGGCGATCCGCGGCACCCCGGCAAGTGCGGTGAGCCGGGCGACAAGGCCGCCCCGACGACGTTCGAGGGCGAGAACACGACCCATCTGACGGTCGCCGACAAGTGGGGCAACGTCGTCGCGTACACGCTGACGATCGAGTCGACGGGCGGCAGCGGCATCACGGTCCCGGGCCGCGGCTTCCTGCTCAACAACGAGCTCACGGACTTCTCGTTCGCGCCGGCCGGCCCGGCGGTCCACGACCCGAACCTCCCGGGGCCCGGCAAGCGCCCGCGCTCGTCGATCTCCCCGACGATCGTCCTTGACCGGCACGACCAGCCGGTGGTGGCGCTCGGTTCGCCCGGCGGCGCGACGATCATCACGACCGTTCTGCAGACCCTGACCGGCTTCGTCGACCGCGGGCTGCCCCTGGTGGACGCGATCGCCGCGCCCCGCGCCAGTCAGCGCAACGCGGCGGCGACGGAGCTCGAACCGGGCCTGTGGGACTCGCCGGCGAGGGCGCGCCTGGAGGCGCTCGGCCACGTCTTCAAGCAGAACCCGGAGATCGGCGCGGCCACGGGCGTGCAGCGCCTGAAGAACGGCGAGTGGCTCGCGGCGGCCGAGAAGGTGCGGCGCGGCGGCGGCTCGGCGATGGTGGTGAGGCCGGCCTCCGGCGGCTGACCGAACGTGCGGTGAGGGGCCCGTGGGTCCCGCCGGTTGATATGCGATCGATGTCAACTGGCGGGAGCCGCGGGCCCCTTGGCGTATTCCAGGGGTTGGCAGGTACCTGCGGTGGCGCAAGATTTGCTCCCTGAAGGTAAGGAAACTTTGCTAACAGAAGGGTCCCCCACGTGCGTACCCGAACGCTCGCCCTCACCGCCTCCGCCGGAGCCGCGCTGCTCGCCACGGCTCTGCTCCCCACGAACGCCACCGCCCGCGAGAGCGGCCCCCAGCGCGCCCAGGAGGGCACGGTCGGCGCGGCCGACCTGCTCGCCAAGGTCACGTCCTGCTCGCAGATATCGAACGGCAAGTACCGCACCGACGTGGAGGCCTCGGCGACCGTGCCGGTCTGCGGCAAGAACGGCGCGGTGTTCTGGAAGGCCGACATGGACATCGACTGCGACGGCCGGATCACCACGCAGTGCAACGCCGACACCGACCCGTGGTTCCAGGACGACACGGCCTTCCACCAGTCCGACGGCAAACCGCTGAGCGCCGAGAACCTCCCCTACGTGGTCGTGCCCAGCTCCAGCAGCATCTGGAACTACGCGGGAGCCGGCATCAAGGGCGGCGGCGTCGTGGCCGTCATCCACAACAACAAGGTCGAGTACGCGGTGGTCGGCGACACCGGCCCGGACAAGATCATCGGTGAGGCGTCCTACGCCACCGCGAAGGCCCTCGGCATCGACCCGGACCCAGAGACCGGCGGCACGGACTCCGGCGTCACGTACATCGCGTTCAAGAACAACCAGACGTCCCCGATCGAGAGCCACAGCGCGGCGGTGACCCTCGGCGACTCCCTGGCGAAGAAGTTCCTCCAGGACAACTGAGCCGGCGCCGGCGCGGCCCGCTCAGAGTGCCGTCAGGATCCGCGGCCCCGCGTCCGTGATGGCCACCGTGTGTTCGGCGTGCGCGGCGCGGGTGCCGTCGCTCGTGCGCAGGGTCCAGCCGTCCGGGGCCGCGTAGTAGTCGTCCATGCCTCCGGCGATCACCATCGGCTCGATCGCGATGACCATGCCGTGCTTGAGGCGCATGCCACGGCCCGCCCGTCCCTCGTTCGGGACGGGCGGGTCCTCGTGCATCTTGCGGCCGATGCCGTGCCCGCCGAAGCCGTCCGGGATGCCGTACCCCTCCGCTCGGCACACCTTGCCGATGGCGTGGGCGATGTCCCCGATCCTGTTGCCGACGACCGCCGCCGCGATGCCCGCCGCGAGCGCGCGCTCCGCCGTCTCGATGAGGCGTACGTCCTCGGGGCGCGCCGTGCCGACCGTGAAGCTGATCGCCGAGTCCCCGGCCCAGCCGCCCAGTTGGGCGCCGAAGTCGGCCGAGAGCAGGTCGCCGTCGCGCAGTCGGTACCCGTCGGGGATGCCGTGCACGATCGCGTCGTTCACCGACGCGCACAGGACCGCCGGAAAGGGGGTCGGGGCGAACGAGGGGCGGTAGCCGAGGAAGGGGGAGCTCGCGTCGGCCGCGCGCAGGACGCCGTGCGCCACCGAGTCCAGCTCCAGGAGCGAGACCCCTACGGCCGCCTTCTCGCGGACCGCCGCGAGCGCCTGGGCCACGACCCGGCCCGCTTCCCGCATCTCGTCGATCGATGTGTCTGTCTTGAGTTCCACCATGCCAATTACAATACCGGTATTTGAATGGGGGTTCTGCCAGTAGACTGGATGCATGGTCCGAACCCCCCTGACCCCCGAAGAGCGCGAGCGCGGTGAGCGGCTCGGCCTGCTGCTGCGCGAGGCCCGGCGCGGGCGGAGCATGGTCGAGGTCGCCGCGAGCGCGGGTCTGTCCGCCGAGACGCTCCGCAAGATCGAGACCGGCCGTGCGCCCACCCCCGCCTTCTTCACGGTCGCGGCCCTCGCCCTGACCCTCGGCCTCTCCATGGACGAGATCGCGGCGAGCTGCTCACCGGTGACCGTCTAGCTGCGGCGAGTGAGGACGGTGCCACTCCTGAAAAGCGCCCGTAGCGCCCTCGAAACACGGAGGGTGTTTTCTTCCGAAGCGGAAGACTCCACTCTGCGGAGGGATCGGGCGGCGTGTGATGGAAGTGGAACAACTCCCTGACCAGGTCCGGGAGTTCGCGGTGTACCTGCGGTACCTGCTGGCCCGGCTCGACCAGGACGCCGGCTGGTGCGGCATCTTCTGGCAGCGTGACCCCGAAGGGATGCGGGTCTGCCTCACGGGTGCCGAGGTGCCTCCCTGGGATGTCGTGGAAGCCCTGCTCCAGGATCTGGGCGTGGGCGGGGGATCCTACGAGGCCGAGGTCGAGTCGGAGACCGTACGGGCCCGTGCCCTGCACCGCGCCTCGCTCACCGCCTTCGACGCGCGGCCCGGCGGCCGTGACCTGCTCGGTGACCGGCTCGACGTGATGCTCCGCGAGCAGCGGTACGCCGCCGAGCGCCAGGTGGAGCTGGCCCAGCTCCTGCATACGGCCGCCACACGCGAGCAGGCGGAGGCGATGCGCCTCGACCTGGCCTGGGCGCGCGACGACCACGAACGCGCGACGGCCCGCTGCGCGGAGCTCCACCGGAGGATCGCGGACCTGGACCGCCGGCCGCCGCCATCGCGGCCACCCGTGCCCGTACCGCAGCAGCGCCCGCAGCCGGCGCCGCCCGAACCCCCGGGACGCTCCGAACCGCCCAAGGAGCGCAAGCGCCGCCCCCGCGGCAGCGCCCGTTTCGCCGGAATGCCCGACGTGGCCACGCCCGCCGACGACACGCCCCTGCCCACCGCCGTCGCCGTTCAGGGCCCGTTACGGGACTTTGCCGCGAGCCCCCGCGGCGCCCGGTTCGCCGGAGCCGGTGAAGGGGAGGCGACGGCACCGCCCGCCCCGCAGCACCTCGACAGCGAGGCGCGCGCCGCCATCGCCGCCTGCGTCGGCGCACTCCTCCGGCTGCGCGCCGAGGGCCGCGGCGGGGAGGCGCACGGAGTGCTCGTCGAGGCCGCCCACTGGCCCGCCGCCCGATTCCCGCTGCTCGCCGCCGAGTTGAACCGCGTGGGCCTCGGCGCGGACTGGGCGACCCTGCTCTGGGAGACGGCCTCGCTCCCTGCGGACCTCCTCGTGGCCGCCGCCGACGCGCTCGCCGCCGCGGGACGCACCGCCGACGCGCAGCAGATCCTGCGCCAGGGAGTGGGCCGCCCCGCCACCGAGATCGGCGCGTCCGTGCTCCGTCTGACCGGCGAGGGCCGCCATCGTGAGATCCGCGCGCTCCTCGACGCCTACGTCCGCGTGCGCACCCCCGAAGAGGCCGCCCGCAGCGTGCGCGACGACCCGGGGCGCCTCGTCCCGTTGCTCGTCGAGGCGGCGCGCGGCGTGTCCGACGAGCGGTACTGGGACGTCGTGCACGCGCTCAGAGTTGCCGGGTTCCACGCGTAGCCCGGTCGCTTCTCACCCGCACGGGTGCGAAACATGATCGATTCCGCCGGTTCACGGCGATGGTCTTGGCAAGGCCGCCGGTGAGGCTTACGTTCGACCCTCTACGGCCTGTGTCTACGGGCGTAGAGGCTCTCTGACGTCCCCCGGCGGGGGCAACAGGCAAAGGAGCGGCACATGGCCCACGTCGTACGCGCCGCGCTGGTCCAGGCGACCTGGACGGGCGACACCGAATCCATGATCACCAAGCATGAGGAACATGCGCGGGAGGCAGCCCGGCAGGGCGCCCGGATCATCGGCTTCCAGGAGGTCTTCAACGCCCCCTACTTCTGCCAGGTGCAGGAGGCGGAGCACTACCGCTGGGCCGAGCCCGTGCCGGACGGGCCGACCGTGACCCGGATGCGGGCGCTGGCCCGCGAGACCGGGATGGTCGTCGTCGTACCGGTCTTCGAGGTCGAGCAGTCCGGGTTCTACTTCAACACCGCGGCCGTGATCAACGCCGACGGCACGTATCTCGGCAAGTACCGCAAGCACCACATCCCGCAGGTGAAGGGCTTCTGGGAGAAGTACTACTTCAAGCCGGGAAACCTGGGCTGGCCGGTCTTCGAGACCGCCGTCGGCCGCGTCGGCGTCTACATCTGCTACGACCGGCACTTCCCGGAGGGCTGGCGCCAGCTCGGCCTCAACGGCGCCCAGCTCGTGTACAACCCGTCCGCCACGAGCCGCGGCCTCTCGGCGTACCTGTGGCAGCTGGAGCAGCCTGCCGCGGCCGTCGCGAACGAGTACTTCATCGCCGCGATCAACCGCGTCGGCGTGGAGGAGTACGGCGACAACGACTTCTACGGCACGAGCTACTTCGTCGACCCCCGCGGGCAGACCGTGGGCGACGCCGCGAGCGACAAAGCCGAGGAACTCCTCGTACGGGACCTCGACTTCGGCCTCATCGACGAGGTACGCCAGCAGTGGGCGTTCTACCGGGACCGCCGGCCCGACGCATACGAAGGGCTGGTGCAGCCATGACCACTGTCACTCGTGACGGAGCCGACGAAGGGACCCGTGCGACCTTGATGACCCCCGACCTCCACGCCCGTCACCGCGCCGTCCTGCCGGACTGGCTCGCCCTGTACTACGACCGCCCCATCGAGATCACCCACGGCGAGGGCCGCCACGTCTGGGACGCCGCCGGGAACAAGTACCTCGACTTCTTCGGCGGCATCCTGACGACGATGACCGCGCACGCCCTGCCGGAGGTGACCAAGGCGGTCAGCGAGCAGGCCGGACGCATCATCCACACCTCGACCCTCTACCTCAACCGGCAGATGGTCGAACTCGCCGAGCGTGTCGCCTCGTTGTCCGGCATCCCGGACGCCCGCGTCTTCTTCACCACCTCCGGCACCGAGGCCAACGACACGGCGCTGCTGCTCGCCACCGCGTACCGCCGCTCGAACCAGATCCTCGCGATGCGCAACAGCTACCACGGCCGGTCCTTCTCCGCCGTCGGCATCACCGGCAACCGAGGCTGGTCCCCGACCAGCCTCTCCCCCCTCCAGACGCTGTACGTCCATGGCGGGGTGCGCAGCCGGGGCCCGTACGCCCAGCTGACCGACGCCCAGTTCATCGAGGCGTGCGTCGACGACCTGCGCGACATCCTCGGCCAGACCCGAGGCGTCGCCGCGCTCATCGCCGAACCCATCCAGGGCGTCGGCGGGTTCACCTCGCCGCCCGACGGCCTGTACGCGGCGTTCCGCGAGGTACTCCAGGAGCACGGCATCCTGTGGATCGCCGACGAGGTGCAGACCGGCTGGGGCCGCACCGGCGACCACCTCTGGGGCTGGCAGGCACACGCGCAGAACGGTCCCCCCGACATCCTGACCTTCGCCAAGGGCATCGGGAACGGCATGTCCATCGGCGGTGTCGTCGCGCGTGCCGAGGTCATGAACTGCCTCGACTCCAACTCCATTTCGACGTTCGGCGGCTCGCCGGTGACGATGGCCGCCGGCCTCGCCAACCTCATCTACCTCCTCGAACACGACCTCCAGGGCAACGCCCGCCGCGTCGGCGGCCTCCTCATCGAGCGGCTGCGGGCCGTCGGCGCCACCATGGAGTGCGTACGAGAAGTGCGCGGCCGGGGCCTGATGATCGGCATCGAGCTGGTGAAACCCGGCACGGACGAGGCCGACCCGGACGCGGCGGCGCGCGTGATCGAGGCGGCCCGCGAGGGCGGACTCCTCGTCGGCAAGGGCGGCGGGCACAACACCAGCGTGCTGCGCATCGCGCCACCCCTGACGCTCACCGTCGCCGAGGCGGAGGAGGGCGCGGCGGTCCTGGAACGAGCCCTGCACAGCGCCTGTTAGCCGAGGCAGCGGGTCTGCCAGCCGAAGGCAGTGCCAACGAAGGGGCCCCCGATGACCGTCACCGTCGCCGAACACGGCCTGTCCGTACGGCAGATACTCGCCCTGGAGCGGATCGCGGCGGGGGACCCCGAGGTGGTCGCGGGGGCCGGTCACCTCGACCGGCCCGTGCGCTGGGTGCACGTCGCCGAGGCCGCCGACGTCGGGGTGATGCTCAGCGGCGGTGAGATGGTCCTCACCACCGGCGTCCTCCTGGCCGGGAACGCGCACGCCAGGACCGAGTACATCAAGTCCCTGCACCGCGCGGAGGCGGCGGCCGTCGTCCTCGGGCTCGGGCGTGCCTTCCCGTCACCGCCCGAGGACATGCGGCGCGCGGCCGAACGGTACGGGCTGCCGATGGTCGTCCTGCACCGCCCGTTCCCCTTCGCCGAACTCACGGAGGAGGTCCAATCGAGGCTCGTCCGGCGGAAGTTCGCCGCCGTCAGCCTCTCCGAGGGGATCCGCACCGCGCTGACCGGACTCATCACGGCGGGCGCCCCGCTCCAGCGGCTCCTCGACGAGATCGCCGCGCACAGCGGCTGCCCCGTCGTCGTCGCCAACCTCGCGCACCGCGTCCTCGCCACCGCCGGTGAGCGGTCCGCCGTGGACGACGTGCTGCGCGACTGGGAACGCATCGCGCGCCGGGCCGGCTGCGCGGACGGCGCCGACTGGTACCGCGCCGACCTCGACGGGCGCGGCGAGCGCTGGGGCAGCGTCGTGCTGTGCGGCTACCGGGGCGACGGTCCCACCGGACGGCTCCTCGCCGAGCGCGCCGCCGAGGCCCTTGTCCTGCACCGCATGCTCGGCGGCGCCGCCCACACCTGGGAGGAGCAGTCGGCGCAGAGCATCCTCACCGACCTCGTCTCCGGAGTCGTACCGGCCCGCCAGCTCCTGCCGCGGGCCAGGGCCGCCGGGCTCCCCGTCAACCGCCGCACCTTCGCCCCGCTCGTCGTCCGCGACGGTGACCCGGCCGAACTCAACCGCCTGCTACGCCTGTTGGGCCTGTCGGGACTCGCCGCCGAACTCGCGGACGGCGCCACCGCCGTCCTGCTCAGCCTCGCCCGCGACCAGGCCGTGGGACCGCTCACCGAGCACTTCGCGGCCCGCCTGCGCACCGGGGCGGGGGAGCAGGCCGTCGTGGCGGCCGCCGAGCCGTGCACCGGCTGGGAAGACGTGCCCGCCGGGCTGCGCGAGGCGCTGCACATCGCGCGGGCCGCGGCCGGCACCCCGGACGTCCCGCCCGTCGTGCGCCTGCGCGACGTACGCCTGCGGGGCCTCGTACGGCTCCTGCGCGACGACCCGCACGTCCAGGCCTTCGCCGAACGCGAGCTGGACGGGCTCCTGTACGCCGACGACCCTGGCCTGCTGCCCGTGCTGCGGACCTATCTCGCGACCGGGCGCAACAAGTCGCGCACGGCGCAGCTCCACCACATGAGCCGCCCCGCCCTCTACCGCAGGCTGGAGGCCATCGAGTCGCTCCTCGGCCTCGACCTCGACGACTTCGAGCAGGCCGCGTCCGTCCACATCGCCCTCCTCGCCCATGACGCGCAGAGAGGGTGACAGCGTGGAACGCCGTACGGCCCCAGACGTGACACGGTGCAACTCCGGTACGCGGCGGGGACTTCCTAGGCTCACGGCACACCGAGCGACCGGAGGTCCCCGATGAGCACCGTGATCCGCGCCGCGATCTTCCAGACCGCCTGGACGGGCGACAAAGAGTCCATGATCCAGGTCCATGAGCAGGCCGTCCGCGACGCCGCCGCGCAGGGGGCGAAGGTCCTCTGCTTTCAGGAGCTGTTCTACGGCCCGTACTTCTGCCAGGTGCAGGACGCGAAGTTCTACGAGTACGCCGAGGCGATCCCCGACGGCCCCACCGTCCGCCGCTTCCAGGCGCTCGCCGCCGAGCACGGCATCGTCCTCGTGCTGCCGATGTACGAGGAGGAGCAGCCCGGCGTCCTCTACAACACGGCCGCCGTGATCGACGCCGACGGCACCTACCTCGGCAAGTACCGCAAGACCCACATCCCTCAAGTGAGGGGATTCTGGGAGAAGTTCTACTTCCGGCCGGGCAACTCCGGCTGGCCCGTCTTCGACACGGCCGTCGGGAAGATCGGCGTCTACATCTGCTACGACCGGCACTTCCCCGAGGGCTGGCGCGCGCTCGGCCTCGAAGGCGCGCAGATCGTCTTCAACCCGTCGGCGACCTCGCGCGGCCTGTCCGGTTACCTGTGGCAGCTGGAACAGCCGGCGTCCGCCGTCGCGAACGAGTACTTCGTCGGCGCGATCAACCGCGTCGGCCAGGAGGAGTACGGCGACAACGACTTCTACGGGACGAGCTACTTCGTCGACCCGGAGGGCCGGTTCGTCGGGGAGGTCGCCGGGGACAAGGAACCCGAACTCGTCGTACGGGACCTCGACATGGCCAAGCTGCGCGAGGTCCGGGACCGCTGGCAGTTCTACCGCGACCGCGCGCCGGGCGCGTACACGCCGCTGACCAACCCGTAGGCAGCGCAGACACGGAAGAGGGAGTATGAGCAGCAGCCGTACCGTCATCCGCGGCGGACTCGTCGTCACCGCCGCCGACGAGATCCACGCCGACGTACTCATCGAGGACGGGCGCATCGCCGCCCTCGCCGCGGCGGGCACCGACGCCGCGGAATCCTGGACCGCGGACCGCACGATCGACGCCCGCCAGAAGTACGTCATCCCGGGCGGTGTCGACGCGCACACCCACATGGAGATGCCGTTCGGCGGCACCTTCGCCGCCGACACCTTCGAGACGGGCACCCGGGCGGCGGCCTGGGGCGGCACGACCACCATCGTCGACTTCGCCATCCAGTCCGTCGGGCACACCCTGCGCGAGGGCCTCGACGCCTGGCACGCCAAGGCCGACGGGAACTGCGCGATCGACTACGGCTTCCACATGATCGTCTCCGACGTGCACGACGAGACGCTCAAGGAGATGGACCTGCTCGTCGCCGAGGGGGTCACGTCGTTCAAGCAGTTCATGGCGTACCCCGGAGTCTTCTACTCCGACGACGGGCAGATCCTGCGCGCCATGCAGCGGGCCGGCGAGAACGGCGGCCTCATCATGATGCACGCCGAGAACGGCATCGCGATCGACGTCCTCGTGCAGCAGGCCCTGGAGCGCGGCGAGACCGACCCGCGCTACCACGGCGAGGTCAGGAAGGCGCTCCTCGAAGCCGAGGCGACGCACCGCGCCATCAAGCTCGCCCAGGTCGCGGGCGCGCCCCTGTACGTGGTGCACGTCTCGGCGCGGGAGGCGCTCGCAGAGATCGCGCGGGCCCGCGACGAGGGCCTGCCCGTCTTCGGCGAGACCTGCCCGCAGTACCTCTTCCTGTCCACGGACAACCTCGCCGAGCCGGACTTCGAGGGCGCCAAGTACGTGTGCAGCACGCCCCTGCGGCCCAAGGACCACCAGGCGGCCCTGTGGCGTGGCCTGCGCACGAACGACCTCCAGGTCGTCTCCACCGACCACTGCCCGTTCTGCTTCACCGGGCAGAAGGAGCTGGGCCGCGGCGACTTCTCGAAGATCCCCAACGGCATGCCCGGCGTCGAGAACCGCATGGACCTCCTGCACCAGGCCGTCGTCGACGGACACATCTCGCGCCGCCGCTGGATCGAGATCGCCTGCGCGACCCCGGCCCGCATGTTCGGCCTCTACCCGAAGAAGGGCACCATCGCGCCCGGCGCCGACGCCGACGTCGTCATCTACGACCCGCACGCCGAGCAGACCGTCTCGGCCGAGACCCACCACATGAACGTCGACTACTCGGCGTACGAGGGCAGGCGGATCACCGGCCGCGTCGAGACGGTGCTCTCACGTGGTGAACTCGTCATCGACCAGCGGACGTTCACCGGGCGGGCCGGGCATGGCGTGTACGTCCCTCGCGGCATCACGCAGTACGCCGGCTAGCAGGCCCGTACCGGCGACGAACGGTATGGCTCTCGCTCAGGTGGCGCACGGAAGCGCGGAGGAGGAGGTCCTGGTGGCGGTGACGTGGGAGGTCACCGACCCTTGCAGGTTGCCGTTGAGGTCGTAGATCCGTGAGGTACCGGAGCTGCTGAAGTCCGTTCCCTGCTGGACGGCGTCCTGGTTGATCTGGATCCAGCCGGTGGCGGTCCCGTTCTCGTCGGTCATCGATTCCTTGATCTTGTAGTTGAACTGCTGGGATCCGCTCCGGGTCCAGGTTCCGGTACTGGTCGCGGTGCCGGACCCGGAGGTGGTTATCAGGCACGCATGACCGGACGTGCCGAAGGAGAGCTGTATGTGGTCGGTCGCTCCGGGCCGGGTGACAGTCCCCGACCACGTTCCGACGGGAGTGAGGCTGCACAGCTGGGCGGCCCCCGCGGAGCCGGTCGTCGCCACCACACTCAGTGCGGCCGCCGTGAGGGTGAGGAAGAGTCGTGTTTTCATGGCGACGAGAATGGCTGATTGGCCTCTAGCGCTGCTGGAGGATCGTCGTAGCGGGCCGCGGCTCGCGGCAGAGCTCCATGCCGGCTCCGGAGTGCCTCTAGCGCGGAGCCGGACCGTGCCTCCATGACATGGGACGAAGCCGGGTTGCGCCACTTTCTGACGCAGCAACTGACGTGGAAGCCAAGCGAATTCGACGACAGCCTCGAACTCGCCTTCATCGAAGTGCCGCTCGATTACGCGCACCCTTCCGGTGAGCGCGTCGAGTTGGCGCTCAGCCGGATCCGGGCGGTGGACCCGCGCAGGCGGCGTGGCGTGCTGCTCTCCCTCAACGGTGGCCCGGGCGGCGACGGCGGCCTCGGCAGGCTGCTGCCGACGCGTCTGGCGGGCACTCCGCCCCACGAGGTCTACGACCTGATCGGGTTCGACCCTCGTGGGACAGGCGCGTCGACCCGGGTCGAGGGCGAGGCGAGTCCGACGACCGTGCCGTTCGACTCGCGTCCTCCGGACTCCGCGTTCACCGCCATCGCCGCGGACATGTGGGAACGCGACCAGGGGTGCGTGCGGGCCGGGGGCAACCTGCGCCGTCACACCACCACCGCCAACAGCGCCCGCGACATGAACGTCATCCGCATCCTGCTCGGCGAACCGGCGATCAGCTTCGTGGGCTGGGCCTATGGCACGCTGCTCGGCGCGGTCTACGGGGCGATGTTCGGAGCGCACCTGGACCGCAATGTCCTCGACTCCTCGGTACATCCGGACTGGGACTGGCGGCAGCAGTTCGCCTCGCAGGCGCTCGCGGTGCGCGAGAACGTGGATCTGTGGGCGGAGTGGGTCGGACGGCGTGACCGGTTCTTCGGTCTTGGCGACGACGCCGCGCGGGTGCTGGAGAGCGTGGAGGAGGTCGCGGCGGCCCTGGCCTCCATGGGCGAGAGCGCGTCCCTGCGTACCGCGTTCGACGGAGTCGTCGGCACCCTGAGCGCGGCTCGCGGGCGCTGGCAGGAACTCGGCGCGCTGACAGGCGAGTTGGGCAAGGCCACCGGCGACGCGGAGCGGGCCCGCGAACTGCTCGCGGGCCAGTCCCGCTGGCGGCCGGGTACCGCGGCGGGCGGACTGCGCGACGCCGTGCTGGAAGCCGTGACGTGCGAGACCGAGTGGCCGGCCGACCTGGAGGTCTACTACCGCGACATGCGTGACTTCAGGGACCGTTACCCGTACGGCTTCGGCGTGATGCGCGCGCAGCCCTGGGTGGCCGCGTTCGGTACGTGCACACCCGTCGAGCCACGCCCCGCCATCACCCGCGGTGACTACCCCACGGGGCTGGTCGTGCAGGCCGACGGCGACCCCCTGGACCACTGCCCTGGGGCGGTGGCCATGGCCGAGCGCCTGGGGCATCCCCTGATCCTGGTGACCGACTCGGGAGCCCACGAGATCTACCGGCTGGGCGGCAACCCGCAGGTGGACGCTCTCGTCGACGCGTACCTGGTCGACGGTGAACTGCCGCCCGCGCGGGTGGAGTGCCCGGGAGAGGCACGGCCGAGCATCCCCGCGGACTAGTCCGAGACGGTGACGAAACCCCTGGCAGACGGTGTGCGATCGAGAGCCGCCGTCCCCCAGGGGTTTCGTGTGTCGCGTCAGGCGTCGGCGATGCGAAGTTCACGCGGTGCGGCGCCGTCCGAGGCGAAGAGCAGCAGACGCTCGCCCTCCTCCACGAGTTCGGCACGCTGACGCTTGCTCACCGGGGAGAAGAGCTGTACGTCGACGGCGGTCGCCGTGCGCGTACGGTCGACCCGCCAGGCGCCGGCGACGAATCCGTCGAGGAGAATCGTCCCCGGGATCACGGCGTTCTTCGTCGCGATGGCCTTGCGATGCTCGTCGCTGATGATCCGGGTGCGGTCCGCGTGGGAGAGAATCGCGTTGTCGTACGGCGCGAGATAGCGAACCGGTGCGGGCGCATCTGCGCCCGGCCGCGGGGCGTCCGGCAGATCCAGCAGCTCTCTGCCCTCCTCGCCGCGCAAGGAGACCAGCCGCGGACGCAGGCGTTCGGTCACCGCGCGCAGCCTGGTGAGCCCCGACCACGCCTGGATGTCCTTGACGGTGGCAGGCCCGAACGCCGCCAGATAGCGCAGGACCAGGTCGTCGAGGTCGGCCTCCGTGTCCAGCGGCGAGCCGATCCAGTCCTCCGCCAGGGCGTACGTCGGCTGTCCGCCCTGTCCCCAGACTCCGCGGGGCGGGATCTGGACCACCGGCAGCAGGCAGCGTACGACGTTGCTGAGTGCGTTGGCCGGGTGGTCGGGCCACGCCGTGCGCAGGGCGGCGGTCAGGTCGCCGACGGTGTGAGGAGCCTCTTCCAGGAGCTCCCGGCCCGCTGCCGCCACCTTGGCCGGGTCCAGTCCGCTCAGGTCCTTGGCGAAGGTTGTGATGAGGCTTCGTTCCAGGAACGGCTGCACACAGGGCCGCAGCTTGCGGCAGTCGGAGGAGGTGACCAGATGGACGGTGCCGCGCATCAGTGGGACGCGCACGGCCTGCCGTCCGGTGAGAAGGCCGGCCAGTTCCCCGGGGAGGAAGTTCTCCAGCCGGGTCCAGAGGCCGTAGTACGGCGGAAAGGGCGCCTGTGCCTGCAGGCCCACGAGGTGTTCGAGCGCTGCGTCCGCCGGCATCGTCCGCCGGTTCAGCAACAACTGGCGTGCCAGGAAAGCACGGTTGAGAGCCCGCCGGTCGAGCACGTCGGCGGGCTGGGACGGAGTGGTGGCCATCTGACCTCTCAGTTCAGGAGAGCGAAGAACGCGCGCAGTTCATCGGCGAGGACGGCGGGCCTCTCCAGGGCCGGGAAGTGTCCGCCGCTGTCGAGATCCTTCCAGTAACGCAGATCCGTGAAGCGCTGTTCGGCCCATGCGCGGGGCAGCCACGCGTCCTTGGGGAACACGGAGCATCCGACGGGCACGTTCGTGGGATTCATCGGCTCCTTGTTGAAGCTCTCCCAGAACAGCCGTGCCGACGAGGCTCCGCTGTCCGTCAGCCAGTAGACGGTGGCCGTGTCGAGCAGCGCGTCCCAGGGCAGCGCCTTCTCCAGGGTGCCGTCGTGGTCGACCCACTCCCAGAACCGGTCCAGGATCCAGGCGAGTTGACCGGCCGGCGAGTCCGCGAGGCCGTAGCCGATCGCTTGCGGGCGCGTGGACTGGATGGCCGCGTAGCCCGAGCGGTTCTGGCCGAAACTCTTCATCCGGGCCATGGCCTGCTGGTCGCGCGCGTCCAGTTCCACCGGGTGATCGGGCGCCTTGGCCAGCGGCATGGTCAGGTGAATGCCCAGGAGGTGGTCCGGGTCGGCGGTGCCGAGTTCGGCGCTCACCCACGATCCCCAGTCACCGCCGTGCGCGCCGTATCGCCGGTAGCCGAGCCGGGCCATCAACTGTGCCCAGGCCCTGGCGGTCCTGCCGACCGTCCAGCCCGCGGAGGACGGCTTGCCGCTGAACCCGTGTCCCGGCAGCGACGGGCACACCACGTGGAAGGCCTGGGACGGGTCGTCGGGCTCGGTGAGCCTGGGAATCAGGTCCAGGAACTCCACGACCGAGCTGGGCCACCCGTGGGTGAGCAGCAGGGGCGTGGCGCCTTCATGGGGGGACCGCGCGTGCAGGAAGTGCACGTCCAGGCCGTCGATCTCGGTGCGGAACTGAGGGATGGCGTTGAGCCGCTTCTCGGTGGCGCGCCAGTCGTAGTCCCGTTCCCACGAGGCGCACAGATCCTTCATGTACGACAGCTTCGGACCCTGCTCCCAGCCGTCGACCGTCTCGGCGTCCGGCCAGCGCGCGGCAGTCAGGCGTCGGCGCAAGTCCTGCACCGAGTCGTCGGGGTAGTGCACCCGGAACGGTGTGATCTCTGTTCCCATGCTTGAGGCCTCCTCGTCAGCCCGTGACAGTCGGGTGACCTGAGGCTAGGGACGGCCGCTACAACCGCGGTCGAGCCGCCGCTGCGCCGGCACCCGCGCGCGTCGGGGTGAGGCGCGGAGGCGGGGGCTCCGACCGGCGCCCCCGCCTCCTCGATCCCGCTGTCCGGCGACGGTCACCAGCCGCCCTTGATGGTCTTCGCGATGTGAGCCCGGTCGTCGTCCGACACCCACCAGCCGACCGGTATGGCGATGTGACGCCCGGCCACGCCGTCGAGCCCGGGCAGGACCGCTCTGCAGCCCTGGGTGGCGCCGTAGACGTCGTTGCGCTCGTGGACCTCGCTCGTGGCGATTCCGGCCTCCTTCATGCGCAGGACGAAGGCGTCGCGGTTGTCCACCTTGAGGGAGTAGTACCAGAACGACGGATTTCGGTCGGAGGCCCGCTCCGTCAGCTCGACACCGTCCACCCCGGCCAGCTCGCCGTCGTAGAACGCGGCGTTCTCGCGGTGCCGGGCGACGAGGCCGTCGACGGTCTCGAGGTTCGCGAGACCGATGGCCGCGTTGATGTCGTTCATGTTGAACTTGAAGCCGTACTCGGGGATGTCGTTCTTGAACCGGGCCCCGCCGCCATCGCGGTCGATGCCGTACCAGCGCAGCATCCTGGCACGGCTCAGCAGTTCGTCGTCGGGCAGCACGATCAGACCGCCGTCACCGGTCGTGAGGTGCTTGATCGCCTGGAAGCTGTAGACGCTGATGTTGCCGTGCCCGCCGAGGGGTACGCCCTTGTACGTGGCGCCCCACGCGTCGGCGCAGTCCTCGATGACCCGGGGCCGGACTCCATGGACGCGTTCGGCCTGGTCGAGAACGCGGTTCAGGCGGTCGAGGTCGACGGGGTAGCCGCCCCAGTGCACGAGGACGATCGCCCGGGTCGTGGGCGTGATCTTCCGGGCCAGGTCGTCGAGGTCCACGTTCAGCGTTGCCGGGTCGGTGTCCACCCAGCGGATCCGCATCCCGTTCGCCAGGATCGGCCAGTTCGTCGCCGTGCAGGTCAGCGCGGTCGCCAGGACCTCGCCGTCCCGCCCCGACTCCGTCGCGACCAGGTGCAGGGCCAGGTGCAGCCCGGACGTGGCGCTGTTGACGGTCAGGATCCGGGGGTTGTCCAGCCGCTCGGCCAGGGCGCGTTCGAACTCGTCGACCTTCGCGCCCTGACCGATGTAGCCGCTGTCCAGAACCTCACCGACCAGCGCCGACGCCTTCTCGGACATCGCCACCTTGAAGAGAGGGATCATGTGTCGTGTCCTCAGCAGCTGGGGGTGCCGGCGACGCGGTGGACATCGACGTCGGCGACCTGGGTGAACTGGGGGTTCCCGGCCATGTCGTAGACGTGTGAGACCCCGGTGCTGGTGAACGTGCTGCTCACCGCTTCGGTGTTCTGGTCGATGTAGATCCAGCCCTGCTGCGTGCCGGACCCGTCGGTCATCGCTTCGGCGATCTTGTAGTTGAAGTCGCCGGCGCCGCCGGTGGACTTCCAACGGCCGGTACTGACGCCGGCGGACGTGATGAGGCACGCCTTGCCGCTCGGCGTGAATATGAGCTCGATGTCACCCGTGGTGCCCCCGTGGGTGACCGTACCGGCCCACTTGCCCACCAGCTGGCGGGAGGAGTCGGTGCCCGCGTAGGGCGCCGGGTGCGCGGTGCCTGCCGCGAGGGCGGACAGGACACCGGCGGACACCATGGTGGCGAGGATCCTTTTCATGTCTGACGACCTCTCGGCTCGCGCGGTGCTCACTTGTACTCGCCGTCGGTCTCGACGAAGCGGTTCCGCACGAGCCAGGACCCGTTCGAGCGGACGAGCTCGTCGTCGCAGAGGGTGTGGTGACGGAAGTGCACCTCGCCGCTCAGGAGCGTGCGGTTGGGCGTCACGTAGACCATGACGTAGCTCTGCGCGCGGACGGTGTCGTCGTCGATCTGCTCGACGGTCAGCTGACCGACCCAGTGCCGCAGGACGAGCCCCTCGTGCTTGCCGGTCTGCAGCTCGATCGCCTTGACGAGTATCTCGCGGCCGACCAGAGGGGCGGGCATGTCGGCGGCCTGGAACACACCGTCCGGCGTGAAGGTGCGCGCCCACTGCTCGCCGTCACCACGGTCGAGAATCTTGAGCTGCAGCGCGTAGAACTGCTGGATCTCCAGGTACAGGTCGCTCGGGACGAGCTTGGTGCTGAGATCGTGCGAATTCATCTGATTCTCCAGTCGACTTCGGTGGTCACTTCGAAACGGGGTGAAGGTGGCCGAGGATCGTGTCGGCCGCGCGTGGTGCGCCGCCCGCCTCCTTCATGTACTTGCGCATGTCGCGCAGGTTCGCCTGCACGGTCTCGTCGGCGGCGACCTCCAGGACGGCCTCCCGAAGGGTCTCGGCGGTCACCTCCTCGGGGGGCAGGACGCGGCCGAGGCGCAGCTCGCCCGTCCGCGCGGCGATCATCTCCGAGTCGCCGTTGTGGGGTACGGAGACGAGAGGCACCCCCGCGTACAGGGCGTTCATGGTGTTGCCGGCGCCGCCGTGGCACACGAACGCGCCGGCGTGCTCGAGGACCGCCTGCAGCGTCAGCCACGTGTGGATCTCGGCGTTGGGCGGCAGTTCGCCCACCGCCTCCAGGTCCACGCCGGGACCCGCCGCGATCACCACGTGCCACGGCAGCCCCTCGAAGGCCTTCGCGCACATCGCGAAGAACTCGGGCTGGGTGTTGAAGGTCGTGCCCAGGGAGATCAGGACCACGGGCTTGTCGCTGGACGGCCGCCACGTGCCCTGCAGGTCGCTCTCCCGCAGCGGGATCCCGACGAACGTGTACCGGTCCTCGGGGAACGAGTCGGCGTCGGACTGGAACTCGCGCGGCATGAAGGAGATGTTGCGGGGCGCGTCCGCCATCAGCTCTTCCAGCGTGACGTCCCGCAGCCCGTGCGCGTCGGCGAACGCGCGCAGCTCACACGTCAGTTGGCCGAACATCCCCTCGGCGGCGCCCTCCGCCTCGGAGAAGTACTGGTGGGAGGCAAGGACCGGATAGAGCTGGATACCCGGAACGCCGAGCTTGCGCGACATCACACGGCCGAGGAACTGCATCGAGATGTCGTAGACGAGGCAGTCCGGCAGGTCGTCACCGAAGTGGGCCTCCAGCGTCGGCGCCGTGGCGGCCGCTTCCCGCACCGCGCCCAGCAGGACACGGGCCAGCCAGTCCTCCGCGCCGGTCGGGGCGATCGTGCGCGGGTCGAGCGTCGTGGTGTAGGGGATGACCTCGGCGCCCGTCGAGGCGATCTTCTCGGCGAAGCCGTCGGCGGCCAGGTAGCTGACCTTGTGACCGCGCCTGACCAGTTCCTCGACCACGGCAAGGGTCGGTGTGACATGACCCGCCGCGGGGATGTTCAGGAAGGCGATGTGCTTCTTCATGAGTATTCCTGTTCCAGGTGTCGTCGACTGGCTCGGGGATGCCGACCGCGTCATCCCCGCGGCCGGATCGGTGTCTTGACGCGCAGGTCCGAGTACCTCGGGAGCACGCCCAGGGCCTCTGTCTCCGCCAGCGTCGGCGCGGTCCTGTCCTTGTCCGACAGGACGATGTCGTCCATGGCCGGCCACGGCAGGGCGAGCTGCGGGTCCAGCGGGTTGATCGAGATCGCCTTCCCGGGGGTGTAGACGTTGTCGCACAGGTACGTGACCACGGCGGTGTCACTGACCGCCGCGAAACCGTGGCCGAGCCCTTCGGGGATGTACACGGCGTGCCGCTGCTCGTCGTCCAGCGGGATCGCGAGGGACGCGCCGTACGTGGGCGAGCCGAGGCGGACGTCGACGACGACGTCGACGATCGAGCCGCTCACGCATGTCACGTACTTCGCCTCACCCGGTGGGGCGGCCGTGAGGTGGATCCCGCGGATCGTGCCGCGTCGCGAGACCGAGCAGTTGACCTGCGCCACGTCCATCGGACGGCCGGTCGCCGCGGACAGCCGGTGGCCGACGAACAGTTCCAGGAACGCACCGCGCGGGTCGCCGAACACCTGTGGCTCGACGAGGTGAACGCCCTCGATGCCGAGTTCTTCGAAGTTCATCAGGCCTCCTCGTCACCCGTTGGCGCCGGCGCCGACCGGGACCAGCCGCTGGATCTCCTGGGTGGCGGCGTCGGGCAGCCCCATGAGGTACTCCCCGTAGCCGCTGGACAGGAGCGGCTGCGCGAGTTCCCGGAGCCGGTCGCTGTCGATGAGCCCGTTGCGCCAGGCCGCTTCCTCGACGCAGCCGATCTTCTGTCCCTGCCGCTCCTCGATCACCCGGACGAACTCCGACGCCTGCACCAGCGAGGCGAACGTCCCGGTGTCGAGCCACGCCGTGCCGCGGTCGAGCACGGTCACGCTGAGCTCACCGCGGCGCAGATATGCCTGGTTCACCTCGGTGACCTCCAGTTCGCCGCGCGCGCTGGGCCGCAGGGACCTGGCGATGTCGACCACGCGGTTGTCGTAGAAGTACAGACCGGGGACCACGTATCTCGATTTCGGGTGCGCCGGCTTCTCCTCGATGGAAACGACGCGCCCTTCGAGGTCGAAGTCCAGGACGCCGAAGTCACTCGGGTTCGCCACCGGGTAGGCGAAGATGTGACCGCCTTCCGGGGAGGCGTGCGCCTTCAGCTGATCCCCGAGGCCGGCTCCGTGGAAGATGTTGTCGCCGAGGATGAGCGCCACCGGCTCGTCCCCGATGAAGTCCGCGCCGATCAGGAACGCCTGGGCGATTCCCCCGGGCCTGGGCTGCGTCGCGTACTGGATCTGAAGGCCCAGGTGCGCGCCGTCGCCCAGCAGCCGCTCGAAGGAGTCCCGGTCGGACGGCGTCGTGATGACGAGGATGTCCCGCACGCCCGCCAGCACCAGAGTGGACAGGGGGTAGTAGATCATCGGCTTGTCGAACACCGGCATGAGTTGCTTCGACATGGCTTGAGTGATCGGCCACAGGCGGGAGCCGGTTCCGCCGGCCAGAATTATTCCTCGCATGTCTCGGAAGCTAATGACGGCGGCTATAGGGACGATCGAGGCCGGGTGGGCCCAACAGCCGGACGCCGTCGGCAAGTTGTCGGGCGGCCGGTCGTGGGAGACGGCCCACCAGGGGGTCCCCGGTGGGCCGTGGCCGGTGCGGGCCCGTGGCGGGTTCCGCTGCCCCGCGGCGCGCTTGTACGGGCTGCTGACGAGACGTATGCGCACAAGCCCGTATGAGCACGAGCCCGCCCGGTGAACCGGGCGGGCTCGTGCGTACCTGCTTGCCGTGCGGTCTACTGCTGCGGCCCGCGCGGCACCGCGGCCGCGGCCGCGAGGCTGAGGGCGAGCAGCACAGCGGTCGCCAGGAACGCGACCCCGTAGCCGGACGCGAACGCGTGGGCGTCGGGAGCACCGTCACCGGCGACGTCGGCGGTACGGACCTGGGCCAGCGCGACCATGACCGCGAGGCCGGCCGCGCCGCCCAGCGACTGCGAGGTGTTCAGTACCCCCGACGCCAGGCCCTGCTTGTCCTCCGGCACACCCGCTGTCGCCGCGCCCGCCACCGAGGTCACCACGATGCCCAGGCCCAGGCCGAACAGCAGGCTCGGGCCCATGAGGTCGGCGACGTAGGAGGCATGCTCGTTCGCCGCCGACTGCCACACGAGTCCGGCGATCATCGGCAGGAGACCGGCCAGCATCATCGGCCGGGGACCGGTCTTCGGCCCGACCACCGAGGAGGCGGCGGCACCGATGAACGCGAAGACCGTCAGGGGCAGGAACACCAGCCCCGTACGCATGGCGCTGTAATGGAGCACCGACTGGTACAACAACGTCAGGAAGTAGAACGTCGTGGGCAGCGCGGCCCCGAACGCCAGCATCGTGACGTTGGCCGCCCACACCGAACGGTTGCGGAACAGGCTCAGCTCCATCAGCGGCTGCTTGGCCAGCTTGGCCTGGTCGAGCACGAACACCGCGAGTAGCACCACGCCGATCGTCAGTGACCCGACGATGCGCGTCGAACCCCACCCGTAACGCTGTCCTTCGGCGAGCCCGTAGACGAGCGCGGCGATCCCCAGAGTGACCGACACGGAGCCCAGCACATCGAGCTTCGCCCCCTTACGGGTGTCACCACGGGGCGTGGGGGCGACCGACGAGACCGCCATCCCCACGATCAACAGGCACAGCGGCACGTTGATGAGGAAGACCCAGCGCCACGACAGCCACTCGACGATCGCTCCGCCGCTGAGCACGCCGATCGCTCCGCCGCTGCCCGACGCCGCGCCCCACAGGGCGAGCGCCTTGGCCCGCTCCAACGGCTCGGTGAACGTGGAACTCAGCACGGCCAGCGAGGCGGACGCCATGATCGCGCCGCCGAAGCCCTGCCCGGCGCGACCGAGTACCAGCGTCGCCGCGTTCGCCGCTATGCCGCCGACGAGGCTGAACGCCGTGAACACGGCGAGGCCGATGAGCAGCAGACGTCGCCCGCCGAACAGGTCCACCATCCGCCCGGCCAGCAGCAGGAAGCCGGCGAACGGAATCAGGTACCCGTCGTACACCCAGGTCAGACTGCCCGATGTGAAGTGCAGCGCGTTCTGGATGGACGGGATGGCGACGTTCACGATCGACGCGTCGAGGATCACGGTCAGCTGCGCGAGGCAGCACACCGCGAGGACGAATCCGGCCCGGCGCGGCTGGGCCGGGGCGTCCAGTGCAACCTGATCGATCATCGGAGGGGACTCCTCGTTCGGACGAGTGACTGGGCCGCACCCGGGTCCCGGCGCGCGGGCTGCACCCGTCCTGCGTCAGCCATCACGAGATCTTGACGAGCACGTTGCCCTTGTAGGCGCCGCCGAGCAGTGCGGTGAGCGCCTCGGGCGCGGCGTCGACGCCGCCTTCCACCACGGTGTACGGCAGGACGATCTTGCCCTCCTGCAGCCACTGGGCGAAGTGCTGGTTCCACGCCTGGATCTGCTCCGGCGTGTGGTACGTCGAGAACGGCTTGATGACGATCTGCCGGATGATCCCGGCCATGATGTCCAGCTTGGGGAACGCACCCTCGGCGTTGCCGGTCTGCGCGGACACGGCCCCGCCCAGCACGAGCCGGGCTCCCTGCGCCGAGGCCTGCACGGCGGCCTCGAACTGCTCCCCGCCGACCAGGTCGAAGAACACGTTGATCCCGTCGGGGGCGAGCTCCCGGAGCTGGTCGACGACGGGCCCGTCCTTGTAGTTGAACGCGGCGTCGTAGCCCAGTTCCTTGGTGAGGTACTCCACCTTCTCGGCGCTGCCGGCCGAGCCGATGACGCGCTTGGCGCCGCGGGCCTTGGCGATCTGCCCGGCGAGCGAGCCGACCCCGCCGGCCGCGTTCGACACGAACACGACGTCGTCCTCGCCGACTTCGGCGACGTCGGCCATGCCGTGGTAGGCCGTGATGCCCTGGTTCAGGAAGTATTCCGGGCCGGGGTACCACGAAGGGTCGACCTTGAAGTACTGAGCGGCGGGACCGGTGGAGAACTCGGTCCAGCCGTCCATGTGCTGGACGGTGTCGCCCACGGCGAGGTCGGGGCTCTCCGAGGCCACGACGACACCGACCGCGCCGCCCCACGGGCGCTCGCCGACCTTGTAGGCCGGCATCATGGGCAGCCCGGGGTCCTCGGTCATCAGGTCCCGCATGACGGCGGTCACCTGGAGGTACAGGTTGCGCACGAGCACGTTGCCGGACGTGGGCTGGGCGACATCCACCTCCACGACCTCGAAGTCGTCCTTCGCGGGCTGGTTCACGACGTAGCGCGCCAGCCGTACTTCCTTGCCGGTGGCCGGGAGAGTCTGGGCAGTCATTGGTTATCCCCTTTGGTTCATTTCGATATGACCGAGGTTCGAGCGATTCAGTGACTACGTCGCAGCATTCGAAGATCGCTTGAACGATGCTCGAACGACGGTGGGTTTTCTACTGGTTCCACCAGGAAGTGTTTTCCCTGTACCACTCGACCGTGGCCTTGAGGCCCGTGTCGAATGATTGCCGCGGGGTGAAACCCAGCTCATTTCGGATCTTGGTCATGTCCAGCGAGTACCGCTGGTCGTGGCCGAGCCGGTCGGCGACCCGTTCGACCATGTCCCAGCCCGTTCCGCAGCTTTCCAGCAGGCGTGCGGTCAGTTCCTTGTTGGTCAGTTCCGTGCCGCCGCCGACGTTGTAGACATGGCCGGGCCTGCCACCGCGGAGAACCAGCTGAATGGCCAGGCAATGGTCCGCGACATGAAGCCATTCGCGGACGTTGTCGCCCTCCCCGTACAGCGGAACACGCCGCCCCTGCAGAAGGTTCGTGACGAACCGCGGAATGACCTTCTCGGGGTTCTGGTAGGGACCGTAATTGTTCGAGCAGCGGGTGAGCACGACGTCAAGCCCGTGGGTCCGGTGCGCGGACAGCACCAGCAGGTCGGAGCTCGCCTTGGACGCCGCGTAGGGCGAATTCGGCGCCAGCGGCTGCGCCTCGGTCCATGACCCGGCGGAAATGGAACCGTAGACCTCGTCCGTCGACACGTGCATGAAGCGCCCGACCGCGTGCCGCCGGGCCGCGTCCAGCAGGATCTGCGTGCCGAGCACGTTCGTGGTCACGAACGCACGGGCGTCTTCGATGGACCGGTCGACATGCGACTCGGCGGCGAAGTGGACGATGGCGTCGTGCCCGCGCACGGCCTCGTCGACCAGTTCCGCGTCGCAGATGTCGCCGCGGACGAACCGGAAACGAGGATTCTCTGCGACCGGCGCGAGGTTCCGCATGTCGCTGCCGTGGCCGAGGGTGTCGATGACGGTCACCCGGGCGTCCTTCAGGTCCGCCCCTGGAAGCTCGCCGGACAGCAGTGCCCGGACGTACTGTGACCCGATGAAGCCCGCACCGCCGGTAACAAAGATCCGCATGTGGGTGACAGTAGGGACTCGGACTCGAAGCTGACTTGAGCCGAAGGGGCCTGCGCGCGAGGTCTGCCCCTTCGAGGTCCGGTTCCGCGACACCGATCGCCAGGGCCCTCCGCTTCTCCCTGAATCAGTCGTGGGCGCGCGTAGAGTCGCTCTTGCCAAGCCCCAGGAGAGCGTCCAGGATTGGGCCCCCTCGGATCGCCTCAGAGGCGTCACCAGACGTCGCTCCGCATGGTTCGCCGTGGTCCGGGACGGAACGACCCACCGGAGCGGATCGGGGCTTGGGGGCAGTCGGTATGCGCACTTGGCAAGCACTGAGGCACTCCGCCGGCGCGCCTACGTCGCCGAGACCGTGTCCTGGCGGTGAACTCGCCGTCTCCAGGCGGGAGTTCATGAGGCCCGCCGGGCACGGCGTGTACAACCCGCACTCCACCTGCCAGTACCTGAACTAGAAAATTGGCGGATCACATGGACTTCGGACTCGTCCTCCAGACCGACCCCCCGGCCTCCGGCGTCGTCTCCCTCATGCAGCGTGCCGAGCGCGAGGGCTTCACCCACGGGTGGACCTTCGACTCCGCCGTGCTGTGGCAGGAACCCTTCGTCATCTACAGCCGGATCCTGGCCGAGACGTCGCACCTGACCGTCGGCCCGATGGTCACCAACCCGGGCACCCGCACCTGGGAGGTCACCGCCTCCACCTTCGCCACCCTCAACGACATGTACGGCAACCGCACCGTCTGCGGCATCGGCCGCGGCGACTCCGCGATGCGCGTCGCCGGACGCAAGCCCAACACGCTCGCCCGGATCAGCGAGGCCATGAAGGTCATCAGGGCGCTCGCCCGGGGCGAGGAGGCCGACCTCGGCGGCACGGTCATCCGTTTCCCGTGGGTGCGGAACGGCGCCCAACTGCCGGTCTGGATGGCCGCGTACGGGCCCAAGGCCCTGAAGATGGCCGGCGAGGAGGCCGACGGGTTCATCCTCCAGCTCGCCGACCCGTATCTGACCCAGTACATGATCAAGGCCGTGCGGGACGCGGCCGCCGGCGCGGGCCGCGACCCGTCCGAGGTGAAGATCTGTGTGGCGGCGCCCGCCTACGTCACCGCCGACGACTCGCCCGAGGCCCTCGCCCACGCGCGCGAGGAGTGCCGTTGGTTCGGCGGCATGGTCGGCAACCACGTCGCCGACCTCGTCGCCAAGTACGGCGAGCACTCGTCGATGGTCCCCGACGAACTCACCGACTACGTCAAGGCCCGACAGGGCTACGACTACGCCCACCACGGCAGGGCCGGGAACCCCGACACGGCGTTCGTACCGGACGAGATCGTCGACCGGTTCTGCGTCATCGGCACCGCACAGGACCACGTCGAGAAGCTGCGCGCCCTGCGGGACCTCGGCGTCGACCAGTTCGCGCTCTACGCGATGCACGACGCGAAGGAGGAGGTGATCGACGTATACGGGGAGCACGTCATTCCGGCGGTGAACGCCTGAGGCGATCCCGTGGGCAACGCCTGAGCCCCATCTCGGCACACCCCGTCCTCCCCGCCAGGGTCCCCATCGCCCGCACCCGCACGGCCCGTTCGCACCTCCCCGCTGTCCGAGCCCTCCGGCTCCCGAACGAATGGCCTGCTCATGACCGACACCGCGCCACCGGCGCTGCCCGCGGGCAGCGGCATCGACCTCAGCGCCGACGCCTACCCCTCCGACAGCCGCTACGCCAACGACGACCTGCGCCCCGTCCCCCTCGCCGAACGCCGCTGGACCACCTACAACTTCGTGGCCCTGTGGATCGGCATGGCCCACTGCATCCCGTCCTGGACCCTCGCCTCGGGCCTCGTCGCACTGGGCATGGACTGGAAGCAGGCCGTCCTCACCATCGCCCTCGCCAACGTCATCGTGCTCCTGCCGATGCTGCTCACCGGGCACGCGGGACCCAAGTACGGCATACCATTCCCCGTCCTCGCCCGCGCCTCGTTCGGCCTGCGGGGCGCCAATCTGCCCGCGCTGATCCGGGCGGCGGTGGCCTGCTGCTGGTTCGGCATCCAGACCTGGATCGGCGGGCAGGGCGTGTTCGTCCTGCTGGGGAAGGTCTTCGGCGGCTGGGCCGACGTGTCGAAGGTCGGCGGCTACCCGTGGACCCTGTGGCTGTGCTTCGTGCTCTTCTGGGTCCTCGAACTCGCCATCATCTACCGCGGCATGGACACCCTGCGCCGCTTCGAGAACTGGGCGGCGCCTTTCGTCCTCGTCGGCGCGGTCGTCCTGCTCGTGTGGATCGCGAACAAGGCAGGCGGCTTCGGCACGCTCCTCGACGAGCCGTCCCAGGTCGGCTGGGGCGCCGATTTCTGGAAGATCTTCTTCCCCGGCCTCATGGGCATGATCGGCTTCTGGAGCACACTCAGCCTCAACATCCCGGACTTCACGCGCTTCGGCAAGGGACAGCGCGCCCAGGTCTGGGGGCAAACCCTCGGTCTGCCGACGACCATGACGCTGTTCGCCCTGATGTCCGTCCTCGTGACGTCCGGATCCGAGAAGGTCTACGGCGCCGCGATCTGGGACCCGGTCGCGCTCGCCGGCAAGACCGACAACGTCTTCGGCCTGCTGTTCGCGCTCATCACGGTCTTCGTCGCGACCATTTCCGTGAACATCGCGGCGAACGTCGTGTCACCCGCGTACGACCTGGCGAACCTCGCGCCCAAGCTCATCAACTTCTGCACCGGCGCGCTGATCACCGGGGTCATCGGCGTCCTCGTCATGCCGTGGAAGCTGACGTCCACGCCCGAGCTGTACATCTTCACCTGGCTCGGCGTCGTCGGCGGACTGCTCGGCACCGTCGCCGGCATCCTCATCGCCGACTACTGGATCATCCGCCGCACGGTGCTCCACCTCGCCGACCTGTATCTGCCGAACGGCCGGTACTGGTACTCGGGCGGCTGGAACTGGAACGCGGTGGCCGCCTTCGCCGTGGGCGGCGTCCTCGCGGTCGGCGGTTCGTACTCGACAGTCGACGCGAAGGGCGCCAAGCAGGGCCCGTTCCCGGTGGACGGCCTGATCCCGTTCCTCAAGCCGCTCGCGGACTACGGCTGGGCGGTCGGGCTCGGGTCCTCGCTGATCCTTTACGTGGCTCTGACCAAGGCGCGCGGGGCCCGGATCTAGCCGGTCCTCGCCCGACTCAGCTGGATTCCTTGCCGGTCAGCGCCGCCACCGCGTCCCCGGCAGCCTCCAGGGCACCCTTGTAGATGCCGTCCGTCGGGGGTGCGCCGTGGGACTCGAAGTTGCTGCCGTTGTAGGTGACGGTCACCAGGGCGTTGCCGGCCCTGACCGTCACCACGGCCTCCCGGGTGTTCTGCTTGTCGTGCGTGGTGAGGGCGACGGCGATCCTGGCCTCGTCACCGAGGCCGGGCGCCGCCTCGCCCTTGCCACGCACGGCGAAGGAGGTGTTCGCCGCGGCGGCCGACTCCTTGATCTCGAAGGAGACGTCGAGCCAGCGGTAGTCGTAGTCCTTCAACGCGCTCCACGAGCAGCCGCGGCGCAACGAACGGTCGGCGGCGGCCAGTTCCTTGCCCGCCGGGTCGGCCTTCGGCACCAGGTCCGCGACCGTGTTCGCCGTGACGGCGGAGCACGGCTCGGGCGGCTTGTCGTAGGCGCGGCTCGTCGCGGACCCCGCCGACTGCGCGGCACGCTTCGGCGAGGGCTGCGGGGCAGCGGCGGGCTGCTCGGACGAGTCCGCCATCGGGCCCGACGTCCAGGCCCAGCCGGCGCACGCGAGCACCACGACCGGCAGGACCCGCACGGTCAGCGCGAGGGGGAGAGGGAGAGAACGCACGGCGTACGCCCCTTGTGCGAGGGGGAGGGGACGCCAGTGTCACACGAGTTGCCCCGTGACAACACCGCCCCCTTGCCCCTCATGCGTCCCACGAGCAGTTCAGTACACCCGCACCGCCGCGCCTTCACCCCAAAGGGGTCTTCCGCGTACGCGGTCAGGGCCTCTCCATCAGGGCGGGCAGGGGCAGGGCGGACTCGATGCGGTCGATCGCGGCGAAGGCGCCGTACGCGATCAGATGGACCAGGCAGTGATCGGTGAAGGGCGGCTTCAGCCAGGCCGCCACGTCTTCGTCCGTGATCCGGTACGGGGCTACGGCGGCCAGCACCGCGAGGCGCGCCCCGGGCCGCCGGTCGCGGTCGGGCAGCTCGTCCCAGGCGAGCGGCGGATGCGAGCCGTCCCAAGCGGCGAGGGCCTCCTCGACCAGGGCCAGGTCGACGTCGTCGAGCAGTCCCGCGCCCGTGGAGGCGGCGTCGCACAGCGCGGCGTATGCCGGGCCCACGGTCGTGCCGGCCGCCCAGGCGGGGCCCGGGCCCGGATCGTCGAGCAGGGCGAGGCTCGCGCCCGGCGCGTGGTCCCGGCGCACCGTCCGCGCCAGGCTCCGGCCCCCGAGGCTGCGCACGGGGCGCAGGCGCTGGGCGTTGCCGGGCAGCAGGTTCTCGGTGAGCAGGGCGGACACGACGCGGTTGATGAAGTGGAAGGCGAACGCGGTCCCGAGCTGCGCGGGGACCTCGGTGCCGGGGAAGGGGAGCGGGGTGAGGCCCGGGGAGCCGGGGGTGCGGGTGGCGCGGCCCCAGTCGAGCACGCGCGCGTGCCGCTCCTCGGACGGGGTCTCGCCGCGCGCCAGGGACTCGGCGAGCGCGTGGTCGCCGGTGGCGTGCAGCAGCATGGTGTGTGCGTCCACGCAGAACGGGCACCGGTTCGCGAGCGACACCCCGGCCGCGACCAGCTCCCGGTCGGTACGGGTCCCCGCACCCGCGATCAGCGACTCCCGCATCAACGCCCAGGCGGGGGCGAGGAGTTCGGGCGCCGACGCCAGGACCACGAAGGTGGCGGCGCGCTCGATGCCGAAGTCCTCGCCGAGCTGCCGGTAGACCTCGGCCACGCGTCCGGTGGCCGACTGCGGGGGCGGCGGGCTGGTGTAGCGGAACGTCCGTGACATCGGGTCCTCCTGGTGGCTGCGGGCTGGTTCCGGCACGCCCCCACAGTGGCCGGACAGGGTACCCTCACGCGTCGTACGCCGGAGGTGAGTCGGGGCTGCGCCCCCGAGGCCGGAGCCGCCGCGCACTACTGCACAGGGAGTAGTCCAGGGGCGGTCCCCAGGGGTGACGCCCTTGTCGGCGGCCCGGTCTATGGTGCTGGCATGGAGGGGGACCGCAGGCGCCGCGTGGCTCCGGTCGGCGCGCATCGCAAGGACCTGATCGGCGACGTCACGCTGGCCGTTGCCATCGGGGCGCTCGTCGTGGCCGCTGCGGTGGCCGACGGGGGAGTGACGGCGCTCGACGCCGTCCTGATCGCCGCGGGCTCGCTCACGCTCGTCGCCTACCGGCGGGCGCCGCGCACGGTCCTCGCGCTCACCGCCGCGTGCACGGCGGGCTACGTGCTCCACGCGGAGCCGGGCGCCCTCGCCGCGCTGCCCGTCCTGGCGGCCGTGCACACGGCGTCCCGTGCGGGGCACCGCCTGCTCGCGGCCGTGGCGGGTGCCGCGTTCCTGGTCGTGTGCGGCGTGGCGGGACGGCCCCTGGAGAGCTGTCTGCTCCTCGCCGGCTGGTTCCTGTGCGCCGTCGTCACGGGGCTCGCCGACAAGAACTGGCAGGCGTATCTGCGCCAGACCGAGCAGCGCGCCCTGGAGGCGGAGCGCACCCGTGAGGAGGCCGGGCTGCGTCGGGCCGGCGAAGAGCGCCTGCGCATCGCCCGTGAGCTGCACGACTCGCTCACGCACAGCATCTCGATCGTCAAGCTCCAGGCGGGCGTCGCCGTGCATCTGGCGCGCAAGCGCGGCGAGGAGGTGCCGCCCGCGCTGCTCGCGATCCAGGAGGCCAGTGGCGAGGCGATGCGCGAGCTGCGCTCCACCCTGGACGTGCTGCGGGCCGACGAGCCCACGGGAGGCCCGGCGCTCCTCGTGGAGCGCGCCCGTTCGGCCGGCCTCGACGTGGAGCTTGTGGTCACGGGCCGCGAGCGGCTGCTTCCGACGGCCCTGGACCGTGCCGCGTACCGCATCGTCCAGGAGTCTCTGACGAACGTCGCCCGGCACGCGGGACCGACTGAGGTGACCGTGCAACTCGCCTATGGGGAGGGCGAGTTGACGATCCGTGTCGAGGACGGTGGCGCCGCCGATCCCGCGCACCCGCCGGTCTCGGGCAACGGACTGAAAGGTATGGCCGAACGTGTCGCCGCGCTCGGGGGAAGCCTCGACGCCGCGCCGCGCCCCGAGGGCGGGTTCGCGGTGCGGGCCCGGCTTCCGGTGGCCGGCCCACTTCCGGAAGAGCGACGGGATATGGCGGAGGGGGTGACCCGGTGAGCGGCGGAGGCAGTTCCCGGATCCGGGTCGCGCTCGTCGACGACCAGGCCCTCATGCGGGCCGGGTTCCGCGCTCTCCTGGAGGCCGAGGACGGCGTCGAGGTGGTCGGTGAGGCGGCCGACGGGGAGCAGGGGGTCGCCCTCGTTCGTGAGCAGGTGCCCGACATAGCCCTCGTGGACGTCCAGATGCCCGTGATGAGCGGCATCGAGGCGACCCGACGGATCGCCGCCGACCCGCGCCTGAGCGGCGTACGTGTCGTGATCCTCACCAACTACGGCCTGGACGAGTACGTCTTCGACGCGCTGCGCGCCGGGGCGTCCGGCTTTCTGCTCAAGGACACCGAGCCCGAGGACCTGCTGGCCGGGATCGAGGTCGTGGCCCGCGGGGACGCCCTGCTGTCACCGGCCGTGACGCGCCGCCTCATCGGCGAGTTCGTGTCCCGGCCACCCGACCGCTCCACGCCGCCGGGCCTGGAGTGCCTCACCCGCCGCGAACGCGAGGTGACCGCGCTCGCGGCGCGCGGCCTGACGAACGAGGAGATCGCCGCGCACATGGTCGTCAGCCCGTTCACCGCCAAGACCCATGTCAGCCGCGCGATGACGAAGCTCGGCGCCCGCGACCGGGCCCAACTCGTCGTGTTCGCCTACGAGTCGGGCCTGGTCACGGCACGTACACAGTGACGCGCGTCGCTACGAGGCGTGTTACTCCCGCTCGACCGGGATCCACAGCTGGGCGTCCGCCTGTGACGCGTCGGGTGACAGACGTGTGCTGAGGATCTCGGGGCCCGGCCTGCTCCGGTACGGGTTGGACGGGAACCACTGCGTGAACACGTCCCGCCACAGATGCTGGAGCGTCTGCGGGAACGGGCCCGAGCTGTCGAAGACGGCCCACGTGCCCGCCGGGACGGGGAGGGTGTCCAGGTCGTCGGGGCCGGCGGCGGAGGCCGCCACCGCGTGGTAGTAGTCGAGTTCGGTGCCCTCCGCGCGGCTCGGGTCGAGGTCGTCGCTCACCGAGACGATCCCCTCGGGCTCCTGGTCGGACAGCGCGTGGATCCGGCGCACGGTCTCCTTGTCGATGCCCCTGATGAAGTCGGCGATCGCCGGATTCACGCCCTCATGGACAAGGGGGACCCGCGCCTTTCTGCCGACCACGTGGAACTCGGGCTTCTCCATCACCCGGTATCGCATGGTGCTGCTCCCTTCGACGATGAGACGGAAGGACATGCGTGGCTGGGACCGCAGGGCCGCACCGGTCCGCCTGGCCTCGCCGGGGCCCACGCCGTGCAGCCCCCGGAAGGCCCGTGCGAACGCCTCGCCCGAGCCGTAGCCGTAGCGCACCGCGATCTCGAGGAGCGTCCCTTCCCCGGCGAGCACCTCCGCGCCCGCGACGGTCAGCCGCCTGCGCCGGATGTACTCGGAGAGCGGCAGCCCCGCGAGCGCGGAGAACATCCGCCGGAAGTGGTACTCCGACGTCGCCGCGATACGGGCCAGATCGGCGATGTCGATCCGCCGGTCGAGGTGGCGCTCGATGTGGTCCATGGCCTCGTTGAGCCGGTCAAGCACCCCGGGCCCCTTCCTGTTGACATCGCTCACGCTAGGGAGGACCCATGGTCGCGGACCCGACATCCTGTGCCCGTTCCGGTCGGACGTGCCCGTTCCGGCCGCTTGGGGCTTTGTGACCTTCTTTGTCGGGGCCGGTTATTCAATCTTCATCAAATGTGTTCCGCCATGCGGACAACCCCCTTGCCTGTGGACTGTATGCGAAATACGTTCTGCGGTATTCCTTGATCACACACGGATCACCCACAGGATGTCCCGCACACTCGTCCCCTGGCGGAGGTATCTCCTCGTGCGCCGAACAGCGGTTGCCTGCACGGCAGTTGCCCTGGTGTTGTCCACAACGGCGGGCTGCGGCTCCCTCCAGTCCTCGGCCACCGAGGTCGGCGGGGAGCGCATGACCGACGACCGGCCCGTACGGGACGGCGGTACGCTCACCGTCGCCATCAACGCGGATCCGGACAAACTCGACCCCTCGCTCGCCCAGACCCTCGTAGGCCGCACGGTCTTCGCCGGGATGTGCGAGAAGCTCTACGACGTCGACGAGGCGGGCAAGGTCGTCCCGCAGCTCGCCACCGCGCTGCCGAAGACCTCGTCCGACGGCCGCACCGTCACCTTCTCCGTCCGCAAGGGCCTGAAGTTCAGCGACGGCACCTCCCTCGACGCGGCCGCCGTCGTCACCTCGCTGCTGCGCCACCGCGACCTGCCGGGATCGGCCCGCGCCACGGAACTCGCCCCGCTGAAGGCCGTCGAGGCCACCGGCGCGTACACCGTGAAGCTCACCCTCAAGCAGGCCTACGTCCCGCTCACCGCGGTGCTCGCCGACCGCTCCGGCATGGTGATGTCCCCGGCCGCGCTCAAGAAGTACGGCAAGAACTTCACCAACCACCCCTCCTGCGTCGGCCCGTTCAAGTTCGTCGAGCGCGTCGGCGGTGACCGCATCGTGCTCGCCAAGGATCCGAACTACTACGACGCGCGCGACGTCCACCTCGACAAGGTGATCTACAAGCCCATCCCCGACGGCAGCGTCCGTCTCGCCAACCTCCGCTCCGGAGACATCCAGGTCGGCGACCAGATGGTGCCCGTGGACGTGAAGAGCGCCCTCACCGACAACAAGCTCCAGCTCTTCAACTCGCCGTCGCTCGGCTACCAGGGCATCGGCATCAACGTCGGCAACGTGAAGGGCCTCGGCCAGAAGCCGGGCCATGTCGACAGCCCGCTGGCCAACGACGTCCGCGTCCGTGAGGCCTTCGAGCTCTCCATCGACCGCGCACTCATCAACAAGGTCGTCTTCCAGGGCATGTACGAGCCCGCCTGCGGCCCGATCTCCCCGAAGTCCGCGCTCGCGCCCGGCGTCAAGGCCTCGCAGTGCCCCAAGCGCGATGTGGCCAAGGCCAAGCGGCTGTTGAAGCAGGCGGGCGTCAAGACCCCCGTGCACGTCGAGCTGAAGACCTCCACGACGCCCGAGTGGAGCCGCATCGGCCAGGTCCTCCAAGCCATGGCCAAGGACGCCGGGTTCGTGGTCACGCTGCGCCCCACCGAGTACGCCACCATGCTCGAAGAGACCGACGACGGGCACTACCAGGCGTTCAACAGCGGCTGGTCCGGACGCCTCGACCCGGACGGCAACATCGCCAGTTTCCTGCAGACGAAGGGCGCGATGAACGCGTACGGCCTCTCGGACGACAAGATCGACGCCCTCATCGAGCGCGGCCGCACCGAGGCCGACCCCGCCGAACGCGCCAAGATCTACGGCGAGCTGACGCGGCGCGCCAACGACGCGCACGCGCTCATCTACCTCTACCGCCAGAAGAACTACGTCGTCGCAGGGCAGGACGTCGCAGGCGTACGCGTCTACGGCGACGGCCTGATCCGCGTGAAGGATGCGGGGTACGCCAAGTGACGACCGCCCAACTCACTGAAAAAGAAGCCACGTCGAAGAAGGCCTCCTCGAAGGGGCAGGGGCTGCTCGCCGGGCACCCCATGGCCAAGTACGTCCTGACCCGCGTCCGGCAGTCGGTCATCACGCTCATCCTCGTCTCGATCGTCGTCTTCGCGGGGATCCGCGCCCTGCCGGGCGACCCGGCCCTCGCCCTCGCGGGCGAGGAGCGCAGCCCCGCCGCGCTCGCCGCGATCCGCGCCGAGTACGGGCTCGACGACAACATCGTGATCCAGTACGGGCGCTTCATCGGCCACGCACTGCAGGGTGACCTGGGCACGTCCTCGCGCACCGGCCTCCCGGTCGCCGACGCCATCGGGCAGGCACTGCCCGTCACCCTCGAACTCGCCGCACTCTCCCTGCTGCTGGCGATCGTCCTCGGTATCGGCGCCGGTGTCGTCGCGGCCGTGCGGCGCGGCAGGCCCGCGGAGTGGATCGCCAACGGTCTCGCCCTGCTCGGCCTCTCGATCCCCACATTCTGGCTCGGCATCGTGCTCGTGCTCGCCTTCGCGATCATCGTCCCGGTCTTCGCGGCGTCCGGCTTCGTCCCCTTCGGTGCCGACCCGATCGACAACCTGCGACGCATGGTGCTGCCCGCGATCGTCCTCGGCTCCGGGCTCGCCGCCGTCGTCATGCGCCAGACGCGCGCCGCGATGCTCGACTCGCTGTCCGCCGACTACGTCCGCACCGCCCGCGCCAAGGGCCTGTCCCGGCGCGAGGTCGTCGGCGGCCACGCGCTGCGGAACTCCCTGGTCACGGTCGTCACCGTGCTCGGTCTGCAGCTCGGCCACCTGATCTCCGGCGCGGTCGTCACCGAGCAGATCTTCGTACTCCCCGGCTTCGGCAAGCTCACCATCGACGCCGTCTTCACGCGTGACTACGCGACCCTGCAAGGCGTGGTGCTGTGCACGTCGGCCGCGTACATCTTCATCAACCTGCTGGTCGACGTGGCGTACTCGGTCATCGACCCGCGCATCCGGCTCGGAGGTGCCCGGTGACGACGCTCGCCCTCACAGGAATACGGGTCCGCGCGGCCAAGAGCGGCAGGCTGCGCGCCCTGCGCAGGAACAAGCTCGCCATGACGGGCGCCGTCATCGCCGCGGTCTTCGTGCTCGCCGCGCTGTTCGCACCGCTCGTCGCGCCCTACGACCCCGCGCAGCCGAACTTCGACAACGTCCTCGCGGCGCCCGGCTGGAGCCACTGGCTCGGCACCGACGACCTCGGGCGCGACCAGCTGTCCCGCGTCGTCTACGGGGCCCGGGCCTCGATGCAGGTGGGCGTGCTCGCCGTCGTGTTCGCCTTCATCATCGGCGTCCCCCTCGGACTGCTCGCCGGCTACTACGGCAAGCTCGCCGACAGCGTGGTCTCGCGCGTCACCGACACGATGCTCGCGTTCCCCTTCCTGGTCCTGGCCGTCGGTCTCGCCGCCGTCCTCGGCCCGTCCCTCACCAACGCGACCATCGCGATCGGCATCTCGCAGATCCCGGCCGTCATCCGCATCACCCGCGCGGAGACCCTGCGGCTCAAGCACGTCGACTACGTCGCCGCGGCCGTCGCCAACGGGGGAGGGGACGGCACCGTCCTGTTCCGCCACATCCTGCCCAACGCGACCTCGGCGCTCGTCGTCCAGGCCACCGTCGGCATCCCTGCCGCGATCATCGGCGAGGCCCTGCTCAGCTTCCTCGGCCTCGGCGTCCAGCCGCCCGAGCCGTCCCTCGGCGTGATGCTGTCGTCCGCCCAGTCCTTCCTCGCGCCCGCGCCCTGGATGGCGGTCTTCCCCGGCCTCGCCGTCGTCGCCGCGACCCTGGCGTTCAACCTGCTCGGTGACGGCCTGCGTGACGTACTCGACCCCCGTGGAGCGACCCGATGAGCCCGAACCCCGAAGCCGTGCTCAGCGTCCGCGACCTGTCGGTCTCGTTCCGCACCGACGTCCGTACCGTCCACGCCGTCGACCACGTCTCGTTCGACCTGGCGGCCGGTGAAGTCCTCGCCGTGGTGGGCGAGTCGGGCTGCGGCAAGTCCGTCACCTCCATGGCCGTCATGGGCCTGCTCCCGCCCACCGCGCACATCACCGGGTCGATCAGGCTCGGGACACGCGAACTCGCGGGCGGTGACGACAAGGCGTACGGGAAGATCCGCGGCAAGGACATCGCGATGATCTTCCAGGAGCCGATGACCTCCTTGAACCCGGTCCTCACCATCGGCCGGCAGATCGGCGAGGTGCTCCGCCGCCACCAAGGCCTGAGCAAGAAGGAGGCACGCGCGCGTGCCGTCGAACTCCTCGACCTGGTGGGCATCCCCGCCCCGGCCCAGCGCGTCGACGAGTACCCGCACCAGCTCTCCGGCGGTATGCGCCAGCGCGTGATGATCGCCATCGCGGTCGCCTGCGACCCGGCCGTCCTCATCGCCGACGAGCCGACCACCGCCCTCGACGTCACCGTGCAGGCAGGCATCCTGGAGGTCCTCCAGTCGCTGCGCGAACGCCTCGGCACGGCGATCGTCCTCATCACGCACGACCTCGGCGTCGTCGCCGACATCGCCGACCGCGTCCTCGTCATGTACGCGGGCCGACCCGTCGAACAGGCCCCCGTGGACGAGCTGTTCGCGACGCCCCGCCACCCGTACACCCGCGGACTCCTTTCGGCGGTCCTGCGGCCCGGCGCCTCGGCCGCCTCGGGCGGTGGCGGCAAGCGGCGCCTGCCCGAGATCCCCGGCCTCGTGCCGAGCCTCGACTCCCAGCCCGACGCCTGCACCTTCGCCCCGCGCTGCGACCGCGCCGACGAGCGGTGCACGACGGCCAGGCCCGGCTTCAAGTCCGTCACCGACGACGCCGGAGCCGGCGCCCCGCACCTGGCTGCCTGCTGGCACCCGAACACCCTCCAGGAGGCCGCACAGTGAGCACCCCGGTCCTGCAACTCGAAGCCCTGGAGCGGCATTTCACCGCGTCGGGCGGCACCGTACGCGCCGCCGACGGCGTCACCCTGACCGTCGGCCGCGGCGAAGTCCTCGGCCTCGTCGGGGAGTCGGGCAGCGGCAAGTCCACCGTCGGACGCTGCGCCGTACGCCTGGACGAGCCCACCGGCGGCACCGTACGCATCAACGGCACCGACGTGACGACCATGTCCCGGCGCTCCCTGCGCCCCCTGCGCAAGGACTTCCACCTCGTCTTCCAGGACCCGTCGTCGTCCCTCGACCCGCGCATGACCGTCGGGCAGATCGTCGCCGAACCGCTGCGGCTGCACGGCATCGCGAAGGGCGAGGCGGCACGCGCGCGCGTGGCGGAACTCCTCGCCCAGGTGGGCCTGCGCCCCGAGCACGCCGACCGGCACCCGCACGAGCTGTCCGGCGGCCAGCGCCAGCGCATCTCCATCGCCCGCGCCCTGTCGGTCGACCCGGCGCTCCTCGTCGCCGACGAGCCGACGTCCGCCCTCGACGTATCCGTCCAGGCGTCCGTCCTCAACCTGCTCGCCGACCTCCAGCGCGACCGCGGCTTCGGCTGTCTGTTCATCACCCACGACCTCGCCGCCGTCGAGTACCTCGCCGACCGGATCGCGGTCATGTACCTCGGCCAGATCGTCGAACAGGCCCCCACCGCCGAGCTGTTCGCCGACCCCAAGCATCCCTACACACAGGCCCTCCTGTCCGCGGCGCCCGTGCCCGACCCGGTCACCCAGCGCACCCGTGAACGGATCGTCCTCAGCGGCGAACTCCCCAGTCCGCTGGCGCCGCCGCCCGGCTGCCGCTTCCACACGCGCTGCCCGCTGGCCGTCGACCGCTGCCGCACCGAGATCCCGGCCCTGCGCACCCTGGACAGCGGCCGCGAGGTGTCGTGCCACCTCGTCGCCGACGACGGCACCGCCCCCGACGCCGCGGCACCCCGTCCCGCGGACGCCGACACCTCACTTCGTACGATCCCTCACAGCCGCCCCGCATCCGCCTGACGCCCGAGGAGCACCACCCTTGTTCACCACCCGGCCGACCCTGCAAGGCACCTTCGGCATGGTCTCGTCCACCCACTGGCTCGCCTCCCAGTCGGCCATGGCCGTCCTGGAGAGCGGTGGCAACGCCTACGACGCCGCCGTCGCCGCGGGATTCGTCCTGCACGTCGTCGAACCCCACCTGAACGGCCCCGCCGGTGAGGTCCCGATCATCCTCGCCCCCGCCGGCGAGGACGTCAGCGTCCTGTGCGGGCAGGGTGTCGCGCCCGCCGGGGCCACCGTCGCCCACTACCGCTCCCTCGGTCTCGATCTCGTCCCCGGCACCGGCCCCCTGGCCGCCGCCGTGCCCGGCGCCTTCGACGCCTGGATGCTCCTCCTGAAGGACCACGGCACCAAGTCCCTGGCAGAGGTCCTGAGTTACGCGATCGGGTACGCCGAGGACGGGCACGCGCCCGTGGAGCGCGTCGGCGAGACCGTCGAGACCGTGCGCGCCCTCTTCGAGAACGAGTGGCCCTCCTCGGCCGAGGTCTACCTCAAGGACGGCGCCTCCCCGAAGCCCGGGGAGCTCTTCCGTAACCCGCAGCTCGCCGCGACGTGGCGGCGCGTCATCGAGGAGGCCGAGGAGATCGCGGGCGACGCCGGCGACAAGCGTGTCGCCGAGATCGAGGCCGCCCGCGCGATCTGGCGCGAGGGCTTCATCGCCGAGGCCCTCGTCCGGCAGGCCGGCCGGCCCACCATGGACACCAGCGGCACCCACCACACCGGCACGCTCACCGCCGCCGACCTGGCCGGCTGGTCCGCGACCTACGAGGCGCCCGCCACGTACGACTGGAACGGCTGGACCCTGTGCAAGGCCGGCGGCTGGAGCCAGGGCCCCGCCTTCCTCCAGCAGCTCGCCCTGCTCCCCGACGAGCTGCCCGCGTACGGCTCCGCCGAGTACGTCCACCTGCTCATCGAGGGCTGCAAGCTCGCCATGGCCGACCGTGAGGCCTGGTACGGGGACGCCGGCCCCGGGGAGGTGCCCGTCGCCGAGCTCCTGTCCGACGAGTACAACGCCGCGCGCCGCGCCCTCATCGGCGACAAGGCGTCCCACGAGCTGAGGCCCGGCAGCCCGCGCGGCACCGAACCGCGCATCTCCGCGCACGCGCACGCCGTGGCGGCGGGCGACGACGGGTTCGACGCCATGGGGATTGCGGGCGCCGGAGCCGGTGAGCCCACCGTCGCCAAGAGCGGTGACCAGGAGGTCGCCGCGGACGGCGCGACCCGTGGCGACACCTGCCACCTCGACATCGTCGACCGCTGGGGCAACATGGTCGCCGCGACGCCCTCCGGCGGCTGGCTCCAGTCGAACCCCGTCGTGCCCGAGCTCGGCTTCCCGCTCGGCACCCGTCTGCAGATGGCCTGGCTGGAGGAGGACCTGCCGAACTCGCTCACGCCGGGACGCCGTCCCCGTACGACGCTGACGCCTTCTCTCGCCCTGAAGGACGGGGTGCCGGTCCTCGCTTTCGGCACGCCCGGAGGCGACCAGCAGGACCAGTGGCAGGTCCACTTCTTCCTCGCCGTCGCCCTGCGCGCGGCCGTACGCGGCGGGCTCGACCTCCAGGGCGCGGTCGACGCCCCGAACTGGCACAACGACTCCTTCCCCGGCTCCTTCTACCCGCGCGGCATGCGGCCCGGCAGCGTCACCGTCGAGTCCCGCGTCGGCGAGGACGTCGTCGAGGAGCTGCGCCGCCGCGGCCATGACGTGACCGTCGGCGAGCCCTGGTCGGAGGGCCGCCTGTGCGCCGTCGCCCGCGACCCGGAGACCGGCGTCCTGTCGGCCGCGGCCAACCCGCGCGGGATGCAGGGGTACGCCGTCGGGCGCTGACGGATCAGGCGGTGTACGGACGGATCAGGGGTGGGGTTCCGCGGTTTTCACGGGGATTCCACCCCTCGTACACCGGGCGGGTACGCATTGTCAGTGGAGCGTGCTCTCATGGACGCATGATCGAAGCACAGACAACGACGGAAAGCATCGACGACTTTCTCGTACACGGGGTCACCGAGGTGGAGCGCGCCGTGCGTGCCGCTGCCGCCGCAGAGGTGATGCCCCGCTTCCGGCAGCTCGCCGAGGGTGACGTCGCCCAGAAGAGCGGCCCGCACGACCTCGTGACCACGGCCGACCGGCTCGCCGAGGAATATCTGACCCGTGAACTGGGCGCCCTGCTGCCCGGCTCCGTCGTGGTCGGCGAGGAGGCGGTGCACGCCGACTACACGGTCTACGACGCGATAGGCGAGGACGCCCCGGTATGGATCGTCGACCCGGTCGACGGCACCCGCCAGTTCGTCCACGGAGACCCCGGATTCTGCATGCTCGTCGCGCTCGCCCAGCACGGCACGGTCCTCGCCTCCTGGACGTTCGCACCCGCGCTCGGCGAGTTCGCCGTGGCGGTCCGCGGCAAGGGGGCCTGGCTCAACGGCGAGGCGCTGCACGCCGGTTCGCCCGGTGCGGACGGGTCCATCGACGTGGCGACGTCGCACCCCGACTACACGACGGACGCGCAGAAGCGCGACCTCCTGGGCCTGTGGACCGACGGGGTGCGCCCGCGCCCGTGCGGCTCGGCCGGCCTCGAGTATCTGGCCGTCGCCCGCGGCGAGTTGGACGCCACCGCCTTCTCATGGGAAGCGGCTTGGGACCACGCGGCGGGGCTGCTTCTCGTCGAGGAGGCGGGCGGCACACACCTGACGAAGGCGGGCGAGCCCTTCCGGATCACCGGGGGGAACGCACTGCCGTTCACGGCGGCCCGGGACAAGGCCACCGCCCGGCGCGTGGTGGACCTGCTCGGCGGCGAGTGACCCGGCGGCCGGGCGCCTGGCGGGCGCCCGCGCCCATGACCTGCGCCGACCGTCGGCGCACCCCCGCGCAGCCCGTCCGGGATCGCCCCGAGCCCCGGCTCTGTCAGCCCTCCGGCATATCCTGTCGGCCAGTGGCCTCGGCTGACAAAGGAGTCCGAAGGTGCCGTCGATGCTCGATGCCGTCGTCGTGGGTGCGGGACCGAACGGACTGACCGCTGCCGTGGAGCTGGCCCGCCGAGGCCTCTCCGTGGCCGTCTTCGAGGCCAGGGACACCGTCGGCGGAGGCGCGCGCACCGAGGAGCTCACCCTCCCGGGATTCCGCCACGACCCGTGCTCGGCCGCTCACCCGCTGGGGATCAACTCGCCCGCGTTCAGGGACATGCCGCTGGACCGGTACGGCCTGGAGTGGCTGCACGCCGAGCTCCCCATGGCGCACCCCTTCCCCGACGGAAGCGCGGCCGTGCTCTCACGCTCCGTCGCCGAGACGGCCGCCTCGTTCGGGCCGCACGACGCGGGCACCTACCGCCGTCTCGTCGCACCTCTCCTGCCCAAGTGGGACGCCCTCGTGCGGGACTTCATGGCGCTGCCGCTGACCACCCTGCCGCGCGACCCGCTCACCCTGGCCCGCTTCGGGCTCGCGGGGCTTCCGCCGTCCACATGGCTGATGCGCCGCTTCCGCGACGACCGGGCGCGCGCCCTGTTCTCCGGCCTCGTCGCCCACGCCATCGCCCCGCTCGGCGGCCTCGGCACGGGAGCCGTCGGCCTCGTCTTCGCGCTCGCCGGCCACGCACGCGGCTGGCCCGTCGCCCGCGGCGGCTCCCAGTCGATCTCCGACGCGCTCACCGCGTACCTCAAGGACCTCGGCGGAGCCGTCCACACGAACTACGAGATCAAGCGTCTCGACGACCTGCCGCCCGCCCGCGCCTACATCTTCGACACCTCGCCCACGGCGCTCGCCCGCATCGCCGGGCTCGGCAGCTACTACGAGCGCTTCCGGTACGGCGCGAGCGTCTTCAAGCTCGACTACGCCCTCGACGGACCCGTGCCATGGACGGCGAAGGAGGCCCGGAGCGCGGGCACCGTCCAGGTCGGGCCCGGCAGCCGTGACATCGCGGCGGCCCTGCGCGCCGCGTCCCGCGAGGGCCGCGCCCCGGACAAGCCCTTCCTCATCACCGTCCAGCCCAGTGTCATGGACCCCTCCAGAGCCCCGGCGGGCAAGCACGTCTTCTGGGCGTACGGGCATGTCCCGAGCGGCTGGGACGGAGACCTCACCGACGCCGTCGAGCGGCAGCTGGAGCGCTTCGCGCCCGGGTTCCGCGACCGGGTCCTGGCGCGGGCCACCGCGGGACCGCCCGAGCTGGCCGCGCGGAACGCGAACTATGTGGGCGGTGACATCGCCTGCGGCGCGGTGATCGGGCTCCAGCTGCTGCTGCGGCCGAAACTGTCCCTGTCGCCGTACACGACGCCGCACCCCGCCGTCTTCATCTGCTCGTCCGCGAGCCCGCCGGGGCCGGGCGTCCACGGCATGTCCGGGCACAACGCGGCCAAGGCCGTGTGGAGGAGGATCCGCGCGTCATGACCCGAATCACCCTGGTCAAGGGAGACATCACCGCCGAGACCGCCGACGCGATCGTGAACGCGGCCAATTCCTCGCTGCTCGGTGGCGGCGGCGTCGACGGCGCGATCCACCGGCGCGGCGGCCCCGAGATCCTCGCCGAGTGCCGCAGACTCCGCGCCTCGCACTACGGCAAGGGCCTGGCCACCGGGCAGGCGGTCGCCACGACGGCCGGGAACCTCGACGCCGGGCATGTGATCCACACCGTCGGCCCGGTGTGGTCCGCTTCCCTGGACCGGTCCGAGCTGCTCGCCTCCTGCTACCGCGAGTCGCTGCGGGTGGCGGCCGGGCTCGGCGCCCGGACCGTGGCCTTCCCCGCGATCTCGACCGGGATCTACGGCTGGCCGCTGGACGACGGGGCGCGCATCGCGGTCCGCACCGTGCGCGAGGTCGCCGGGCCGCCGGTCGAAGAAGTGCGGTTCGTCCTCTTCGACGACAGGGCGTACGCGGCCTTCACCGAGGCCCTCACCGACTGACAGCTCCAGGTCGAGGGCCGGACCGGCGCACACGTTGATGTCGGATTCTCGCCAGCCGGGGGTGGCGGACTTCGGCCATGCTTGCCTCATGCACACCGACACCGACCGATGCGTCCGGGCCGTCCAGTCCAAGGACGCCCGCTTCGACGGCTGGTTCTTCACCGCCGTCCTGACGACCCGGATCTACTGCAGGCCCAGCTGCCCGGTAGTGCCTCCGAAGCCCGAGAACATGACCTTCCTGCCCAGCGCCGCGGCCTGTCAGCAGGCCGGATTCCGGGCCTGCAAGCGCTGCCGCCCCGACACGAGCCCCGGCTCCCCGGAGTGGAACCAGCGCGCCGACCTGGTGGCCCGCGCCATGCGCCTCATCGGCGACGGCGTCGTCGACCGCGAGGGCGTGCCCGGCCTCGCCGGACGCCTCGGCTACAGCACCCGCCAGGTCGAGCGCCAGCTCCTCGCCGAGCTGGGCGCGGGTCCCCTGGCTCTGGCCCGCGCCCAGCGCGCGCAGACCGCGCGCATCCTCGTCGAGACGACCGAGCTGCCGATGGCCGACATCGCGTTCGCCGCCGGCTTCTCCTCGATCCGCACCTTCAACGACACAGTCCGCGAGGTCTTCGCGCTCTCCCCGAGCGAGCTGCGCACCCGCGCGCCCAGGAACGGTGCCGTGGCGCCCGGCGCGATAACGCTGCGCCTGCCGTTCCGCGCCCCGCTCAACCCCGACAACCTCTTCGGCCACCTCGCCGCGACCGCCGTACCGGGCGTCGAGGAGTGGCGCGACGGCGCGTACCGGCGCACGCTGCACCTCCCCTACGGGCACGGCATCGTGACCCTCACACCCGCCCCCGACCACATCGGCTGCCGCCTCGTCCTCACCGACCAGCGCGATCTGACCGTCGCGATCAGCCGCTGCCGCCGCATGCTCGACCTCGACGCCGACCCCGTCGCCGTCGACGAGCAGCTGCGCGCCGACCCGCTGCTCGCGCCGCTCGTCGACAAGGCGCCGGGCCGCCGGGTGCCGCGCACCGTCGACGAGCCCGAGTTCGCGGTCCGCGCCGTGCTCGGCCAGCAGGTGTCCACGGCCGCCGCCCGCACCCACGCCGCCCGCCTCGTCACCGCGCACGGCGAGCCCGTCGACGACCCCGAGGGCGGCCTCACCCACCTCTTCCCCTCACCGGCGGCCCTGGCGGCCCTCGACCCCGAGGCGCTCGCCCTGCCGCGCAGCCGCCGCACCACCCTGACCACGCTGGTGCGCGAACTCGCGGAGCGCACCCTCGTCCTCGGCCCCGAGAGCGACTGGGACGAGGCCCGCGAGCGGCTCATGGCGCTGCCCGGCTTCGGGCCGTGGACGGTCGAGGTCATCGCGATGCGCGCCCTCGGCGACCCGGACGCCTTCCTGCCGACCGACCTCGGAATGCGGCGCGCCGCACAGGAGTTGGGGCTGCCCCACACCCCGGCCGCGCTCACCGCGCGGGCCGCCTCCTGGCGCCCCTGGCGCGCGTACGCCGTCCAGTACCTGTGGGCCACCGACGACCACCCGATCAACTTCCTCCCCGCGTAAGGAACCCGGCACCATGACCGCCAAGCGGCACCACGTCATCGACAGCCCCTACGGGCCGCTCACCCTCGTCGCCACCGACGGCACGCTCAGCGGCCTCTACCTTTGATCTTGGCCAGTGCTCCGCCGTTTGCGGCGGGGGTGAAGGTCATCTCAGGGCTGCTCTGACCCGCACGTTCGCACGGGTCCGCAGTGTTGTCCTCAGCCGGTGGGGCGCTGCTGGTTCTCGATGTACTGCTTGACGACGGTCAGCGGTGCGCCGCCGCAGGATCCGGCGAAGTAGGAGCCGGACCAGAAGTGTCCGCCCCACAGGTAACGGTGGACGTGCGTGCTGTATTCCTGGCGGAGCCTGCGGGAGCTGACGCCCTTGAGGGAGTTGACCAGTTTGGAGAGCTGGACCTTGGGCGGATAGTGCACGAGCAGATGCACATGGTCCTGCTCGCCGTTGAACTGCTTGAGTTCGGCCTCGAAGTCGGTGCAGACGTCGCGCATGATCTCCTCGGTGCGCGTCAGCATGGCGTCGGTGAATGCCTTACGCCGATACTTGGTGACGAATACCAAGTGGACGTGCAGGTTGTAGACGACGTGGCGTCCGGTGCGTACGTCAGGATTCGGGTTCCATCGTGGTGACATAAGCCAACTGTAGTAGGGTGATTGTCATGGGTGAACTGGTGTGGGAGAAGCGGCAGTTCGGGCACCGTGCCCGGCTGGCGCTGACGCCCGCACAGGTCCGGCTCATGGATGACCAGGCGCACGCGGCACGCGCGATGTGGAATCAGCTCCACGACCTGTGGCAGATGACGCCGAAGTGTCAGCGCGCTCTGACGCGCATGGATCAGGCGTTGCGGCAGGCCCGCAAGGAGATCGACTGGTATGGGGTGCTGCCCGCGCAGGCCGCGCAGGCGGTACTCAAGACGTACTTCCAGGCGTGGCGGAACTGCTGGGACGGGCGTGCGGACGAGCCGAACTTCAAGGCCCGCTTCCGCACGGCATTGTCGGTGGACATCCCGCAGGGCCGGGACTTGCAGATCAAGCGAGTACACCGACGGTGGGGCATGGTCAACATCCCCAAGGTGGGCCGTGTCCGGTTCCGCTGGACCAAGGATCTCCCCGTCGGCAAGCTCGCCAACAAGGAGAACCGGATCACCGGGGCACGGCTGGTCAAAGACGGGCTCGGATGGCACATCGCCTTCCGTATCCAGACCCTTGAGCCCAAGCCGGAGCCCCACCAGGGTCCCGAGGTCGGTATCGACGCCGGGGTGAACCTGCCGCTTGCGCTGTCCGACGGCAACCACCAGGACCACGACCGGCCGCCCCGACTCCCGGACGGCACCGCCGACCGGGACAAGTGGCTGAACCCGCAGGAGAAGGCCAAACTGCTCCGCCTGGAACAGCGCGCCGCGCACCGCAAGAGCTTCCGCAAGCCGAAAGAGCGCAGCTCCAACCGGCTGCACGCCACCTACGACCAGATCAAGCAGCTCCGCGCAAGAGCCACGCGCCGAGCAACCGACTGGCAGCACAAGACCACCACCGCCATCGCCAACCAGTACGGCACGGTCGTGGTGGAGCAGTTGCAGATCACGAACATGGTCAAGTCCGCCAAGGGAACCATCGAGAACCCGGGGAAGAACGTCGCGCAGAAGTCCGGCCTGAACCGTTCCATCAGCCAAGAGGCGTGGGGCCGCACCGTGACACTGCTGACGTACAAAACCGCCCGAAACGGCGGAACCCTGGTCAAGGTCCCCGCCCCGAACACCTCCCTGCGCTGCTCCGCGTGCGGATTCATCACGCCCGGCAGCCGCGAAGACCAGGCCACGTTCGTATGCAAGAACCCGGCCTGCGGATGGTCGGCGAATGCCGACTGGAACGCGGCCCGGAACGTCTTGCACCTGTACCGGATCGGCCTCGTGACGATCCCGGCTGCCGGGAGAGCAGTCGTCAGGCGCACCCGTGGCGTCAAGCCCGCTGCCGCAAGGTAAGCAGGAATCTCCTTCCTGAGCCTGCGAAGGGAGGAGAGCACTTCAAATGACCGACCAGCGCCACCGCCCCGCCGAGGAGACCTTCGGGGAGCGCGACGGCCGGCCCTTCGGGGCGGTCGTCGATCAGCTGGAAGCCTATTTCCAGGGCGAGTTGAAGGAGTTCGACCTGCCGCTGCGCCTCGAAGGGACGCCGTTCCAACGCAGCGTCTGGGAGCAGCTCCAGCGCATCCCGTACGGGGAGACCCGCACCTACGGGGAACTCGCCGAGGCCCTCGGCAACGCGAACGCGTCCCGCGCGGTGGGCCTCGCCAACGGCAAGAACCCCGTCGGCGTCATCGTCCCCTGCCACCGCGTCATCGGCGCGAGCGGCGGCCTGACCGGCTACGGCGGCGGCCTGGAGCGCAAGCAGCGCCTCCTCGACTTCGAACAGGGCGCGGCGCTGTTCTAGCCCTTACGGGGGCAGCTCGCCGAGCAGCCGGGGGAGCGCTGTCGCGATCGGTTCGCGCACGACCTCGGCGGCCTGGTCGTCGTACGGCGTCGGCTCGGCGTTCGCGATGACGAGCTGCGCCCCGGTCTCCGCCGCGAGGCCCGCGAGTGCGCCGTCGCGCCCCGGTGCCCATGGCCTGTATGGCGCATCGCCGTCTTCCTCACGAGTGACCCCGGTGGCGCGAGCCCCGGATCGCTGGTGTCTGTACGAAGGAGGGCCAGGCAGAAAGCGAGAGACCATGGAGCGACAACACGAGCGCCTCGCGACGCCCTGGGCCGCCGGGGTGGCCGGGGTGCTGTTCGCGATCCTGATGGCCGCGGCGATCGTCCTGGTGCGCATCGCTCTGCCCGCCGGTGCCGGCGGGGGCGCAACTGTCGATGCCACACAGCGCAGCGCCGTGCACACGGCGCTGGAGCTGCTCCCGTTCGCCGGGATCGCCTTCCTGTGGTTCATGGGCGCCCTGCGCGAGCAGGCGGGCGAAGGCGAGGACCAGTTCTTCTCCACCGTGTTCCTGGGCAGCGGCCTGGTCTTCGTCGCCACCCTGTTCGGCGCCGCCGCGGCGGCCGGAACCGTGCTCCAGGAGGGTCGGCAGCACCCTCCTTTCGGCCTGCACTTCGCCTACGCCCTGCTGACCACGTACGCCATGCGGATGGCGGCGGTGTTCATCATCACGACCTCGACCATCGGCCGCCGACGCGGCGCCCTCCCGCGCCCGCTCGTCGTCCTCGGCTACCTGGCGGGCCTTGCGCTGCTCGTGATCGGAGCGAACGTGCCCTGGTCCGAGCTGGTCTTCCCGGCCTGGGCGCTGCTTCTCAGCCTGAACATCCTGAGGGACCGGCGTCCCGCCCGGCCACGGCCGGCCCCGTCGGCCTGAGCCGACCGCACCGCTCACTCGAACGGCTTCCTTCTCGTCGCCGGATCCCGTCCGGCCACCGAGGGTGGTCACAGGGGGCTGACCGGGCTCTGGAGAGGACCGATCCCGTGGTGAGGATTGCCGTCGACCTGAACCGCTGTCAGGGGTATGCGCAGTGCGCGTTCCTCGCCCCCGAGATCTTCACCATGCACGGTGAGGAGGCGTTGCTGTACGCCCCGGAGGCCGACGAGGAGCACCGCGCGAAGCTGGCCCAGGCCGCCGCGGCCTGCCCGGTCCAGGCCATCCTCGTCGATGCGGTCGAGGTACCGGCCGGGGCGGTGTCCGATGCTCGGTGACGGATCTCTGGAACGGCTCAAACGCGAGGGCCGCATCGTCGTCGTGGGCGCCTCGCTGGCCGGGCTGCGCGCTGCCGAAACCCTGCGGGCCGAGGGCTTCGCGGGCTCCCTCACCCTGATCGGCGACGAGCCCCACGAGCCGTACGACCGGCCTCCGCTCTCCAAGCAGGTGCTGCTGGGCAGGGCGGCCGCCGACCGCACCGCCCTGCCCAGGCTCCGATCGGTCGACGCGACCTGGAGGCTGGGTGTCCCGGCCACCGGCCTGGACATGGCCGCAGGGCGCGTGCGGCTGGCCGACGGCGACGAGGTGCCGTACGACAGGCTGCTGATCGCCACCGGGGTACGGGCGCGACCGTGGCCGCGCGAGGCCGAGGCGGAACTCGACGGCGTCTTCGTCCTGCGGACCCGCGACGACAGCGCCGCGCTGGCGCGGCGGCTCGAGGAGGGACCCAAGCGGGTCCTCGTCATCGGTGCCGGGTTCACCGGTTCGGAGATCGCTTCCGCCTGCCGCGAACGAGGCCTCCTGGTCACCGTCGCCGAGCGCGGCGCGGCGCCCCTGGTCGGCGCTCTCGGCGGGGTGGTCGGCGCGGTCGCCGCCGAGATGCAGCGCGAGCACGGTGTGGATCTGCGGTGCGGGGTCATGGTGACCGCTCTGGAGGGCGATGCCTCGGGACGGGTGCGCGCCGCGCATCTGTCCGACGGCTCCACCGTGGAGACCGACGTGGTGATCGTCTCGCTCGGCGCCATCCGCAACACCGAATGGCTCGCCGGATCCGGACTGGGGGCAGGGCCCCGCGGCATCGCCTGCGACGCCGGCTGCCGCGCCTTCGACATCCGCGGAATCGTCACCGACGACATCTATGCGGCGGGCGACGTCGCACGCAGCCCGCACCCCCTGTTCGGCTACCAGTTCCTGTCTCTGGAGCACTGGGGCAACGCCGTCTCCCAGGCCCGGGTCGCGGCGCACAACATGATCAGCGAGAGCACCGACCGCATCCCCCACATGGAGGTGCCGGCCTTCTGGTCCTCGCAGTTCGGAGTCAACATCAAGTCGGTCGGGGTGCCGTCGCTGGGTACGGAGGTCCTCATCTCGCAGGGGGCACTCAAGGATCACCGGTTCATCGGCGTCTACGGGTACCAGGGACGCGTCATCGGCGCGGTCGCCTTCGATCAGGCCCGGTGGCTGCCGTTCTACCAGGAGCTGATCGAGACCACCGCGGCGTTCCCGCCGCCGTTCCACACGGTCGACCGGTGCTCGGACGGACAGCGGCCGGTCGACGCCGACTTCCCCGACCCGTCGGTCCCCACCCATGGTCCGACCGTGACCCTCGGCGGATACTCGCCCGCCGACCGTCGGATCACGTTCACCCCCGCGCACTGACCCGCACGGCCACGAGGACTCGCCATGACGCAATCCCCCCTGCACCAGATCCTGGACTACGCCAACCGCGCCAACCCGTACCCGATCTACGAAGAGCTGCGGAAGACGCCGGTCCACCACGAAGAGGACGGGCCGTACGTCGTCAGTACCTACTACGAGATCCGCAGCCTCCTGCACGATCCCCGGATCAGTTCCGACGCCCGCAATCTGGCCTCGACCGCCGGCGACCCGCTGGCCGAGTCGGCCCAGGAGGACGAGAGCGCCCTGCCGCCCAGCTTCCTGCGGCTCGACCCTCCGGAACACGACCGGCTGCGACGTATGACGAACCGGCCCTTCGGCCCGCCGCACTCCCCCCACCGGATCGACGGGATGCGCGGAGAACTGCAGGGCATCGTCTCCGGCCTCATCGACGGCATCGGCGATCCGGGCCGGTTCGACCTGGTGGACCAGTTCTCCTACCCCTTCCCCGTGACAGTGATCTGCCGGCTGCTCGGGATTCCGCGCGAGGACGAGGCACGCTTCCACACCTGGGCGGACACGATTGCCGCGAGCCTGGACCCCGACCCGGACGCGGATCCCACCGAGCGGGGCAAGACCTCGCGCGACGCCCGGATGCAACTGGGCATGTACTTGGCCGGCCTGATCGAGGAGCGCCGCAAGAACCCCGGGAACGACATGCTCTCCGAGCTGGCGACGGCCAAGGGCGAAGACGGCTCGATGACGACGATGGAACTCCTCAGCACCGCGGCGCTGTTGCTGATCGCGGGCCATGAGACGACCGTCAACCTGGTCACCAACGGAATGCTGACCCTGCTGCGCAATCCCGATGTCCTCGAGCGGCTGCGAGCGGATCCGCGGTTGGCCGTGCCCATCGTCGAGGAGCTGCTGCGCTTCGAGCCGCCGGTGCAACTGGTGCCGCAGCGCACCACCCTCGCCGACATCGAGGTCCGCGGCGTCACCATCCCGAAGGGCGCCTCCCTCTGGCTGGTTCTGGCGTCCGGCAACCGTGACCCCCAGCGTTTCGAGGACCCGGACCGCTTCGACCCGGACCGCCCGGACAACCAGCATCTCGGCCTGGGCAGCGGCATCCACAGCTGTTTCGGCGCACCGCTCGCCCGGCTGGAGGCCCAGTTCGCCCTGTCGGAACTGGCCCGGAGGCTGGAAAACCCACTGCTGCTGGAGGACCCGCCCCCGTACCGGCAGAACGCCGTGCTGCGCGGGCCGCGGCATCTGCACATCTCCTGCGACGGGATCCGCCCCTAGAGCCCCTGGGGGCGCTCCACGCCGAGCTGGCGCAGCAGCTTCGGCAGCGCGGTGCCGATGGGCTCGCGGATGACCTCGTCGGCCAGTTCGTCGTACGGCGTCGCCTCGGCGTTGACGATGACGAGGCGCGCCCCGTGGTCCGCGGCCACGCCGGCGAGCCCCGCCGCGGGCTGGACCTGAAGACTGCTGCCGACGGCGATGAAAACCTGGCAGGCCTTGGTGATCGAGACGGCCTCGCCGAGCACCACCGGATCGAGCCGCTCGCCGAACATCACGGTGGCCGACTTGAGGATCCTGCCGCACTCCAGACACGGCGGATCGTCCTCCCCGGCCTCGACCCGGGCGAGGGCGTCCTCCATGGGCCCGCGCGCATGACAGCCGGTACACACGAAACTCCGTGCGGAGCCGTGCAGTTCGAGCACCTTGCGGGCGGGCACCCCGGCGAGCTGGTGCAGTCCGTCGACGTTCTGTGTGATGACCCGCACCGGTACCCCGGACTTCTCCAGCTCGGCCACGGCGAGATGCGCGGCGTTCGGCTCGGCCTTCAGGGTGCGGTTCTTGCGCCGCATCTGCCAGGACCGCCGCCGGATCTCCGGATCACCCATGTAGTACTCGTACGTGACGAGCTTCTCGGCCTCCGGGTCACGCCGCCACAGACCGTTCGGCCCGCGGTAGTCCGGGATCCCGGAGTCCGTGGAGATGCCTGCACCACTGAGGATCGCGACGAGAGGCTGCGTGCTCATGCCGCCGAGGGTAGGCGCCCCGCCGGTGGGACCGCGAGGCGAAATCGGCGCCCGCCGCGCGAGGCCGCGTCAGGCCACGCGGTTGCCGTCCTCCAGCTCGACCGCGCCCTCGCCCGTCGTGAGCACGTCCAGCGCCGCCAGAACGCGCCGTCCGAGCGAGCCCGACAGATGTTCCGGCAGGTCGGCGCGGTTCACGAGGCGCCAGGAGAGCAGCTCCTCCTCCTGGAGCCTGATCGCCTTGAAGCGGTCCTCGTCCAGGACTCCGCCGTCGTAGAGATACGCCACGAGGGGCGGTCGCGCGGCCGTGCCGGACACCCAGTCGACCGCGAGCAGCCGGCCGAGCTCCACGTCGAGGCCGATCTCCTCGGCCGTCTCGCGCCGGGCCCCCTGGCGCGGGGACTCACCGGTGTCGGACTCGACGGTGCCGCCGGGCAGCGCCCACCCGTCGCGGTAGTTCGGCTCGACGAGCAGCACACGCCCCTCGGAGTCACGGAAGAGCGCGGCGGCGCCGCACAGGACACGGGGGAGACCCGCGATGTACGCGGCGAACTCGGCGGAGGCAGTCATGCGGGAAGCCTAACGACCCTGTGCCGGGGCCCGCGTCCGCCGGCCTACGCTTCGGCCAACTCGACTGTACGCGCCGCGAGTTCGCTGATCCGCGCGCCGTCGAACCCGAACACCGCGCTGCGCACCCGGTCCTCCAGCGGGTCCTTCCACTGCGCCGGGATCGCCGCCGCCCCGCACAGCACACCGGCCACGGACCCGGCCGTCGCGCCGTTCGAGTCGGTGTCCAGGCCGCCGCGCACCGTGAGTGCGAGGGTGCGGGTGAAGTCCCCGTCGCCGTACAGCAGCCCGGCCGTGATGACGGCCGCGTTCGGGACGGTGTGGATCCAGCCGAGCCCGGCCGTCTCCTCCTCCAGCGTGGCCAGCGTCTCCTCCCAGCTCAGCCGCGACTCGTGGAGCGTCGCCGTGCGGCGCACCGTGCGGGCCAGTCGGCTGCTCGCGGGGATCACGGTGAGCGCGCTGTCGAGCGCCGCGCGCGGGCCCGGAGCCGTGAACGCCGCCGCGACGAGCGCCGCCGCCCACATCGCCCCGTACACGCCGTTGCCCGTATGGGACAGGACCGCGTCGCGGCGGGCCAGGGAGGCGGCGCGGCGCGGGTCGCCCGGGCAGGTCCAGCCGAAGACGTCGGCACGGATCAGCGCACCGATCCACTCCTGGTACGGGTTGTCGTACGTCGCGGTGAGCGGCGGCTTCAGCCCGTTCGCGAGATTGCGGTACGCCGCCCGCTCCGCGGTGAACGTCTGCAGATACGGCAGCCTCAGCAGCCACAGATCACCCACCTGTTCTGTGGAGAAGGCGAAGCCGTGCGTCTCCAGGAGGTGCAGGCCGAGGATCGCGTAGTCCACGTCGTCGTCCCGGCAGCTGCCGTGGATCCGCCCGCGCACGCACCGGCGCCACTCGGGGCGCAGCGCGAGGCCGTCGGACTCGTCGGCGGGCTCGGGCAGATAGTCGGTGAGCGGCAGGGCGGCGGCCCGCCGCAGATAGCCGTCGATGCGCGCCCGGGTCCAGTACTCGCCCTGTTCCACCGGCTTGCCGAGCATGTTGCCGGCGATCCGGCCGAGCCAGCCGCCGAGCACCCGGTCCTGGAGGTTGCTGCCCACTGGGGTCATGTCCTTGGTGTACCCGATGAGGGGGCGTGGCGTGGCGAGGCGTCCCGCAGTGGACGCCGGACCGTCCGCACCGCGCCCGGCTGATCGATCATTTCCGCGCTCAAGGCACCCCGCTATGAAAGGGAATATCAAGACTTATAGCCCGGGTGCCCCGTTTCGCGGACCGGACAGCCATGGGCAGCGGCCCCCACCTCCGGTTAAGGTCGCAGCGGCGCGACTGCCTTGCGCGAGCAAGGCGCGAAAGCAAGGGGAATGCAAGGTGGCGGACGCTGGAGTGACGGCGGAGCGCGTGCTCATCGCCGCGGACAAGTTCAAGGGCTCGCTCACGGCCGTGCAGGTCGCCGAGCGGGTCACGGCCGGCCTGCGGCGTATCGCGCCCGGGGTGACGGTCGAGTCCGTGCCCGTCGCGGACGGCGGGGACGGCACGGTGGCCGCGGCCGTGGCGGCCGGTTTCGAGCGCCGCGAGGTACGGGTCACCGGACCGCTCGGTGACGAGGTCACGGCGGCGTACGCCCTGCGCGACGGCACGGCCGTCGTCGAGATGGCCGAGGCGTCCGGGCTCCAGCTGCTGCCCGAAGGCGTCTTCGCGCCGCTGACCTCGACCACGTACGGATCCGGCGAACTGCTCGCCGCGGCGCTCGACGCGGGTGCCCGCTCCATCGTGTTCGGCGTGGGCGGCAGCGCCACGACCGACGGCGGCGCCGGAATGCTGGCCGCGCTCGGCGCCCGCTTCCTGGACGCGGACGGCAAGCCCGTCGGCCCGGGCGGCGGGCCCCTCGCCGACCTGGCCACGGCCGACCTCTCGGGGCTCGACCCGCGCCTGGCCGACGCGGAGATCGTCCTCGCCAGCGACGTCGACAACCCGCTGACCGGACCGAAGGGCGCGCCCGCGGTGTACGGGCCGCAGAAGGGCGCGACGGCGGACGACGTCGCCGCCCTGGACGCGGCGCTGGCCCACTTCGCGCAGGTCCTGGCCGAGGCGATCGGCCCGAAGGCACTCGAGTACGCCGACTCGCCCGGCGCCGGAGCCGCCGGCGGCATCGGATACGGCGCCCTCGTGGGCCTCGGAGCGGGCTTCCGGGCCGGGATCGAGGTCATGCTCGACGTCCTCGGCTTCGCGCCCGCGCTCGCCCGCGCCACCCTCGTCATCACCGGCGAGGGCTCCCTCGACGAGCAGACGCTGCACGGCAAGGCCCCGGCGGGCGTCGCCGCGGCGGCCCGCGCGGCCGGCATCGAGGTCGTCGCGGTCTGCGGCCGCCTCGCCCTCCCCCCGGAGGCCCTGGGCCGCGCGGGCATCCGCCGCGCCTACGCCCTCACGGACGTGGAGCCGGACGTGGCCCGCTGTATCGCCGAGGCGGGCCCGATCCTGGAGACGGTGGCGGAGCGGATCGCCCGCGATTTCCTCGTCTGAGGGGTGACGGGTGACCGGTGACGCCTGACGCGCGCCGGGGTGAGGGGTGACTCTCATCCCGGCGAGATCCGGTACGTGTCGAGGGGGCGGAGCCTGCCTGACGGAGGACGTCTTCACGCCCGTCGTCGGCCTCCACAAGGACATCACCGGGACCATGTGCATGGCGTATCCGCCGGAGGAGTTCGCCGGGACCCTGGAGCGCATCGCGGACGGCACGATCGACGCGGCCGCGCTCGTCACGGGCCAGGCGGACCTCGGCGGGGTGTCCGCGGCCCTGGACACGCTCCGCCGGCCCGCGACCACGTGAAGGTCCTGGTACGCCCCGGGCTGCCCGGCACCGGCCTGCACCCCGCGTCCTGAGACAGGCGAAGGGCCCCGAACCAAGCGGTTCGGGGCCCTTCGGACGTACGGGTGCGGGTTACGGCAGCTGCGCGGCGCGTGCCTCGCGGCGGTTGTCCCGGAAGTTGTTCACCCTCCGGGCCGTCGCGAACAGCGGGATCACGGCGCCGAGGACCAGCTGGAGCGCGCAGCCGGTCTGGAGCAGCAGCTGACCGCCGGGAGCGTCGAACGCCCAGGCCGCCAGGAGCCCCATCGCCGCCACGATCCACCCCAGCATCGCGACCGCGAGCGGACCGCGCGGCTTCGGGTACTCGACGCGGCTCACCATCAGCCAGGCCGTCCCGATGATCGCGAGGACCGTGGCCACGAACGGCAGCTCGAGGAGCACGATCGACACGACCGTGAGCGCCCCGAAGGGGCTCGGCATGCCCTGGAAGGTGCCGTCCTTCACCGTCACGCACGAGAATCTCGCGAGTCTCAGCACGACGGCCAGGAGCACCACGATGGCGCCCACCGCCGCGACCCGCTGATGCGCGTCGTCCGCGACCATGCCGTACACGAGGACGAAGTAGGCGGGCGCGAGGCCGAAGCTGATGAGGTCCGAGAGGTTGTCCAGCTCGGCGCCCATCGGCGACGAGCGGAGCTTGCGCGCCACCAGGCCGTCGAACAGGTCGAAGATCGCCGCGGCCAGCATCAGGATCACGGCCGTGGCCGCGCTGTGCCGGGCCATGCCGGAGTCGTTGCTGCCCTGGATGTGCGGGATCAGGATGCCGGTGGTGGTGAAGTACACCGCCATGAAGCCGCACGTGGCGTTACCGAGCGTGAGGGTGTCCGCTATCGACAGGCGCAGTGAAAGCGGCATTTCCTCCGCTTCGTCCGCCTCCTCGGCCTCGGGCACCCACCCGGCCTGCGTCTCTGGATCAGTCACGGTCAATGCGAGTCACCCCAGCCACGGTCTTCTGGCCGACCTCGAGCGCGACCTCGACACCCTCGGGGAGGTAGATGTCGACGCGCGACCCGAAGCGGATCAGACCGATGCGCTCGCCCTGCTCGAGCTTGGTGCCCTGCGGGACGTACGGGACGATCCGGCGGGCGACCGCACCGGCGATCTGCACCATCTCGATGTCGCCGAGCTCGGTGTCGAAGTGCCAGACAACGCGCTCGTTGTTCTCGCTCTCCTTGTTGAACGCCGGGACGAACCCGCCGGGGATGTGCTCCACGGACGTCACCGTGCCCGCGAGGGGTGCGCGGTTGACGTGAACGTTCAGCGGGCTCATGAAGATCGCGACCCGGGTCCGCCCGTCCTTCCACGGCATGATGCTCTGCACCACGCCGTCGGCCGGGGAGATGACCCGGCCGGGGGCGATCTCACGCTCGGGGTCGCGGAAGAACCACAGCATGCCGGCCGCCAGAGCGGTGGCGGGTACGGCTACTGCGGCGGCCTTCTTGGAGCGACGCGAACGGGCCAGGCTCAGGGCGGCTGTGGCGACGGTCGGCAGGAGCCACGGCGATGCTCCGCGCGCAATGCGTCCTCCGAGGACGCCGTCGCGTGGTGCAGAGGTTTGGCTGTGGGGCATGGATGACCTTCGTAGCGGATGATGCCGCGCTCTGTACGGGGGGACGGCGGCTTTTCCGGGATGCTATCGGTTGCGAGCCACAACTGGGCAAGCCAGGAAGCTGAGTCGGCGGCTGAAGAGTGCTGACAGGGTGTGATGTTCTTCTCGAACAAAACACCCTGTAGTGGACATTCAGCCCTGGAATCGATACTCCTCGAGCAGGCGGCGACCAATGATCATTTTCTGGATCTCGGCGGTACCTTCACCGATCAGCAGCATCGGTGCCTCGCGGTAGAGACGCTCGATCTCGTACTCCTTGGAGAAGCCGTAGCCGCCGTGGATCCGGAAGGCGTCCTCGACCACTTCCTTGCAGTATTCGGAGGCGAGATACTTCGCCATTCCTGCTTCGAGGTCGTTTCGTTCCCCGGAATCCTTTTTGCGTGCTGCGTTGACCATCATCGCATGGGCGGCCTCGACCTTGGTAGCCATCTCCGCGAGCTTGAACTGGATGGCCTGGTGCTGGGCGATCGGCTTGCCGAAGGTGTGACGTTGCTGGGCGTAGGAAACCCCCAGCTCAAACGCACGTTGAGCGACACCGCAGCCACGTGCCGCGACATTCACGCGGCCGACTTCGACTCCGTCCATCATTTGGTAAAACCCTCGGCCGGTCTCGCCGCCGAGTACCCGATTGGCCGGAATGCGCAGTCCGTCCATGATGAGTTCGGTCGTGTCGACGCCCTTGTAACCCATCTTGTCGATCTTCCCCGGGATCGTGAGGCCGGGGCGGACCTCTCCGAAGCCGGGCTCCTTCTCGACGAGGAAGGTCGTCATCGACTTGTGGGGCGCCGTGCCCTGCGGGTGTCCTTCGTCACTCTTGACCAGAACGGCCACCAGATTCGACGAGCCGCCGTTCGTCAGCCACATCTTCTGGCCGTTCAGGACGTACTCGTCGCCGTCCTTCACCGCCTTCGACGAGATCGCCGACACGTCCGAGCCGAGCGCCGGCTCCGACATCGAGAACGCGCCGCGCGTCTCGCCCAGCGCCATGCGCGGCAGGAAGTAGTCCTTCTGCTCCTGCGTGCCGTGCTGCTTGAGCATGTACGCCACGATGAAGTGGGTGTTGATGATGCCGGAGACCGACATCCAGCCGCGGGCGATCTCCTCGACGCACAGCGCGTACGTGAGAAGGGACTCGCCCAGGCCCCCGTACTCCTCGGGGATCATCAGGCCGAACAGGCCCAACTCCTTGAGGCCGTCGACGATCTGCTGCGGGTACTCGTCGCGGTGCTCCAGCTCGGTCGCGACCGGGATGATCTCCTTGTCCACGAAGTCGCGGACGGTGGAGAGGATCTCCTGCTGGACGTCGGTGAGACCGGCGGTCTGGGCGAGTCGCGCCATGGCTACTTCTCCTGCTGCTTCAGTTCGGGACGGCCCGGCTGCTCGCCGCCGCGCTCCTTGATGTACGTCTCGGTGGGGACCATCACCTTGCGGCGGAACACGCAGACCAGCGTGCCGTCCTGCTTGTAGCCCTTGGTCTCCACGTAGACGATCCCGCGGTCGTTCTTCGAGCGGGAGGGCGTCTTGTCGAGGACCGTCGTCTCGCCGTAGATCGTGTCGCCGTGGAAGGTCGGCGCCACGTGCTTGAGCGACTCGACCTCCAGGTTGGCGATCGCCTTGCCGGACACGTCCGGCACCGACATGCCGAGGAGCAGCGAGTAGATGTAGTTCCCGACGACGACGTTCTTGCCGAAGTCGGTCGTCTTCTCCGCGTAGTTGGTGTCCATGTGGAGGGGGTGGTGGTTCATCGTCAGGAGACAGAAGAGGTGGTCGTCGTACTCCGTGACGGTCTTTCCGGGCCAGTGCTTGTAGACCGCGCCGACCTCGAACTCTTCGTACGTGCGTCCGAACTGCATGGTGCTCAGGCCTCCGGGGCTTCGAACTTGGAGGTGCGCTGCATGCCCGCGGCGCGTCCCTTGCCGGAGATGACGAGGGCCATCTTGCGGCTGGCCTCGTCGATCATCTCGTCGCCCAGCATCGCCGAGCCCTTCTTGCCGCCGGCCTCGGACGTGTAGAAGTCGTACGCGTCCAGGATCAGCTCGGCGTGGTCGTAGTCCTCCTGCGAGGGCGAGAAGATCTCGTTCGCCGCGGCGACCTGGTCCGGGTGCAGCACCCACTTGCCGTCGAAGCCGAGGGCCGCGGCGCGCTTCGCGACCGCCTGGTAGCCCTCCGGGTTGCGGATCTGGAGGTAGGGGCCGTCGATCGCCTGGAGGTTGTTGGCGCGGGCGGCCATCAGGATCTTCATCAGGATGTAGTGGTAGGCGTCGGCGTCGTAGCCGGGCGGCTGCTCGCCGACGACCAGGGACTTCATGTTGATGGAGGCCATGAAGTCGGCCGGGCCGAAGATGATGGTCTCGACGCGCTGGGAGGCCGTCGCGATCGCGTTGACGTTGTTGAGGCCCTGCGCGTTCTCGATCTGCGCCTCGATACCGATCTTGCCGACTTCGAAGCCCATCGTCTTCTCGATCTGCGTGAGCAGCAGATCGAGCGCGACGATCTGCTGCGCGTCCTGGACCTTCGGCAGCATGATGCAGTCGAGGTTCTGGCCCGCGCCCTCGACGACCGTGACGACGTCGCGGTACGTCCACTCGGTCGTCCAGTCGTTCACGCGCACCACGCGCGTCTTGCCCGTCCAGTCACCCTCGTTCAGGAACTTGACGATGGTGTGCCGCGCCTCCGGCTTGGCGAGCGGCGCGCAGGCGTCCTCCAGGTCCAGGAAGACCTGGTCCGCGGGCAGCCCCTGGGCCTTCTCCAGGAAGCGGGGGTTCGATCCCGGGACCGCGAGACACGAGCGGCGGGGACGGAGACGGTTGATGGGCGCGGTCATGCGGGGACCTCCAGAGGGTCGAGCTGGTTCGCTTGCCGGATCTCGTCGACGATACGTCCGATGATCTCCGTGATGCCGAAGTCCTTGGGGGTGAAGACGGCGGCCACGCCCGCGCGCTTCAGGTCCTCGGCATCGCCGTTGGGAATGATGCCGCCGACGATCACCGGGATCTCGGCGGCGCCCGCCTCGCGCAGCCGTTCGAGGACGTCGGGCACGAGCGCGGAGTGCGACCCGGAGAGGATCGACAGGCCGACACAGTGCACGTCCTCGGCGAGCGCGGCGGACACGATCTGTTCGGGCGTGAGCCTGATGCCCTGGTAGACCACCTCGAAGCCCGCGTCACGGGCCCGGACGGCGATCTGCTCGGCGCCGTTCGAGTGCCCGTCGAGGCCCGGCTTGCCGACCAGGAGGCGCAGCTTGCCGCCGAGCTCGTCGCCGGTGCGGCGGACCTTCTCGCGGACGAGGGCGAGCGGCGTGCCCTCCTCGGCGGTGACGGCGACCGGCGCCGACGAGACGCCCGTGGGGGCGCGGAACTCGCCGAACACCTCGCGCAGCGCCTCGGACCACTCGCCGGTCGTGACTCCGGCGCGGGCGCATTCGAGCGTCGCTTCCATCAGGTTCTCGGTGCCGGCCGCGGCCTCCTTCAGGCGCTCCACGGCCTGCTGGGTGGTCGGGTAGTGGAACGGGTCGCCCATGCCCTGCCGGTCGCTCGACTCCTGGCGCGTGGTGCGCCACTCGTCGATGGCCTGCACGACCCGCGACTCGACCTGGTGATCCACCGTCATGATCGCGGCGTCCAGGTCGGCGGTGAGCGGGTTCGGCTCGGTCGACTCGTGGATGTTCACACCGACGATCTTCTCCTCGCCGCCCTCGATCCGCGCCCGTCGCTCGGCGTGCGAGGAGACGAGCTGCGACTTGAGGTAGCCGGACTCGACGGCGGCCATCGCGCCGCCCATCTCCTGGATCCGCTCGATCTCGGCGAACGATTCGGCGACGAGCTCGTCGACCTTCTTCTCGATGACGTGCGATCCCGCGAAGATGTCCTCGTACTCCAGCAGGTCGCTCTCGTGTGCGAGGACCTGCTGGATGCGCAGGGACCACTGCTGGTCCCAGGGGCGGGGCAGGCCGAGCGCCTCGTTCCAGGCAGGGAGCTGGACGGCGCGGGCGCGGGCGTCCTTGGACAGTGTCACGGCCAGCATCTCCAGGACGATGCGCTGGACGTTGTTCTCCGGCTGTGCCTCGGTCAGGCCCAGGGAGTTGACCTGGACGCCGTAGCGGAACCGGCGTTGCTTCGCGTTCTCGATGCCGTATCGCTCGCGTGTGATCTGGTCCCAGATCCGCCCGAACGCCCGCATCTTGCACATCTCCTCGATGAAGCGGACACCCGCGTTCACGAAGAAGGAGATGCGGGCCACGACGTCCCCGAACTTCTCGGCGGGGACCTGCCCTGAGTCGCGTACGGCATCGAGAACGGCGATGGCGGTGGACATCGCGTACGCGATCTCCTGGACCGGTGTGGCTCCCGCCTCCTGGAGGTGGTAGCTGCAGATGTTGATCGGGTTCCACTTCGGCATGTGCCGGACCGTGTACGCGATCATGTCCGTCGTCAGCCGCAGGGAGGGACCCGGCGGGAACACGTGCGTGCCCCGCGACAGGTACTCCTTGACGATGTCGTTCTGCGTCGTGCCCTGGAGCTGGGTGATGTCCGCACCCTGCTCCTCGGCGACGACCTGGTAGAGCGCCAGGAGCCACATGGCGGTGGCGTTGATGGTCATCGAGGTGTTCATCTGCTCCAGGGGGATGTCCTGGAACAGCCGGCGCATGTCACCGAGGTGCGAGACCGGCACCCCGACCCGGCCGACCTCGCCGCGGGCGAGGATGTGGTCGGGGTCGTAGCCGGTCTGCGTCGGCAGGTCGAAGGCGACCGACAGACCCGTCTGGCCCTTGGCGAGATTGCGCCGGTACAGCTCGTTGGACGCCTCAGCCGTGGAGTGACCGGCGTACGTGCGCATGAGCCACGGCCGGTCCTTCTGGCGCTCAGTCATGTTCCGCTACTCCTCAGGGGTTCAGATGTTGCGGAAGCGGTTGATGGCGTCGAGGTGCTGGGCGCGCAGTTCCTGGTCGCGGACGCCCAGGCCCTCCTTCGGGGCCAGCGCGAGGACGCCGACCTTGCCCTGGTGGAGGTTGCGGTGCACGTCGTAGGCGGCCTGGCCGGTGTCCTCGAGGGAGTACACCTTCGACAGCGTCGGGTGGATCTTGCCCTTGGCGACCAGGCGGTTCGCCTCCCACGCCTCGCGGTAGTTGGCGAAGTGCGAGCCCACGATCTTCTTGAGGGACATCCACAGGTAGCGGTTGTCGTACTCGTGGTTGTAGCCGGACGTCGAGGCGCAGGTGACGATCGTGCCGCCCTTGCGGGTGACGTACACGGAGGCGCCGAAGGTCTCGCGGCCCGGGTGCTCGAAGACGATGTCGACGTCCTCGCCGCCGGTCAGCTCGCGGATGCGCTTGCCGAAGCGCTTCCACTCCTTGGGGTCCTGGGTGTGCTCGTCCTTCCAGAACTTGTAGCCCTCGGCGTTGCGGTCGATGACCGCTTCGGCGCCCATGGCCTCGCAGATGGCAGCCTTCTCCGGGCTGGAGACGACACAGATCGGGTTGGCGCCGCCGGCCAGCGCGAACTGCGTGGCGTACGAGCCGAGTCCGCCGCTGGCGCCCCAGATCAGGACGTTGTCGCCCTGCTTCATGCCGGCACCGTTGCGCGAGACGAGCTGGCGGTACGCGGTGGAGTTCACCAGGCCGGGGGCCGCGGCCTCTTCCCAGCTCAGGTGGTCCGGCTTCGGCATCAGCTGGTTGGACTTGACGAGCGCGATCTCGGCGAGGCCGCCGAAGTTCGTCTCGAAGCCCCAGATGCGCTGCTCGGGGTCGAGCATCGTGTCGTTGTGGCCGTCCGAGGACTCCAGCTCGACGGAGAGGCAGTGCGCGACGACCTCGTCGCCGGGGTTCCAGGCGTTGACGCCGGGACCGGTGCGCAGCACGACGCCCGCGAGGTCGGAACCGATGATGTGGTACGGCAGGTCGTGGCGCTTGGTGAGCTCCGACAGGCGTCCGTAGCGCTCCAGGAAGCTGAAGGTGGACACCGGCTCGAAGATCGAGGTCCAGACCGAGTTGTAGTTCACGGAGCTGGCCATGACGGCCACGAGCGCCTCGCCCGGGCCGAGTTCGGGGACCGGCACGTCGTCCAGGTGGATCGACTTGCGGGGGTCCTTGTCCCGGGTGTCGAGGCCGGCGAACATCTCCGTCTCGTCCTTGTGCACGGTGATGGCGCGGTACGACTCGGGGAGCGGCAGAGCGGCGAAGTCGGCGGAGGTCGACTCCGGCGACTGAATCGCGTCCAGGATTTCCTTCACGGTATTGCCTCCGGCGATGCGTCCCAGAGGGACGTTGAGGGGTACGTCGGGTGGAGAGCTGCTGTGTTGGGTGAAGAGGTGCCGTCGGTTCGGCGGGGGTGTTGCTACGGCAGCGCTTGGTCGGCGCGAGAAGTTTGCCTGTGACGCAGGCGTCCGGGCGCGCTCGCCACGGTTTGGGGTGGCTTGCGGGGACAGCCGACGTACGGAAGTTCTCTGCACGCCGGCCGCCCGGACACATTCAACGTATGGCACCGCGTGCCAGTCGGCAAGACACTGGGTGCCACAAGTTTTTGAGCGATGATCGATCAGTGCAGGTCAGAGGTGGTGTGGCTCGGCGGTGCCGGAGGTCATCGACGGCCCTGAACTGCGCCTCAGGGGCCCTGGAGGGGGCCCACGGGGCCTCCGGGGAGCCTCCGGGAGACCGGGGCGACGCGGGGTGAGAGGCGGCGAGAGGGCGGCGGGCGGGTCGCGTGGTCGCGCACCTTGTGGCCGGACACAGGCTCGGTCTTGGCCGGCCGGTGGAGGGCCGCCGCCCTCTCGAAGCCGGGCGCGCCGATCGCGCCGGAAGGCCTGCCGAGACGGCGGCGCTCGCCGGGTGGGAGCCCGCATCTGGGGGCGCTGGGGAGTGCCGCGTGCGCTCGCCGAGCGGGTCCCCTTTCCCGGGAGCGCCGGGGGGAGGGACGCGTATGCGGGTTTTCCGAGGTGGGCGTCAACAGCCCCTGGTTGCCGCGGAGTTCAGGAAATTCCTGGCGGAGGCTAGCCGCGGTCCCGCAGCGCCTTCTCGATCGTCCCCATGATCTCGTCCAGCGGCGCGTCCGTGCGCGCCACGGTGACCAGGACGTCGCCCCCGGTGCTCACCGAGGCGGCGGGGGTGGTGGCGGTGGCAGTGGCGGTGTCCCGGCCCGCGCCGATACCCGTACCGAACGTCTTGCGGACGATCGCGAAGGCGTGGTCGAGCTGATTCTCGACGTCGCCCTGGCCGCCGGCCCGCAGCCAGCGCCGCAGCACGTGGTTGTGGGCGGTGACGACGGCGGACGCGGCGACCTCGGCGAGCAGCGGGTCGTCATTGCCGTGCTGGTGGGCGTGCTCGTCGAAGTGGCCGAGGAGATAGCGGGTGAACAGCCGCTCGTAGCGGGCCACCGAGGCGATCTCGCGCTCGCGCAGGGTGGGTACCTCGCGCGTGAGGCGGTAGCGCTCCACCGACACGGCGGGCGACGCCGCGTACATCTTCATGACTTCCTTGATGCCGCGGCACACCGTGTCGAGCGGATGCTCGTGCGCGGGCGCCGCGTTGAGGACCGCCTCCGCCCGGATCAGGGTGTCGTCGTGGTCCGGGAAGATCGCCTCTTCCTTGGAGCGGAAGTGGCGGAAGAAGGTCCGCCGTGCGACCCCCGCCGCGGCCGCGATCTCGTCGACCGTCGTGGCCTCGTAGCCCTTCGTCGCGAAGAGTTCCATCGCTGCGGCCGCCAGCTCCCGGCGCATCTTGAGCCGCTGGGCGGCGGCGCGGGACCCCGCGGCGCTCTCCGGAGCGTCGGGCGTGGGCGTCGTACGGGAGGACTTGGCGGCCTTGGACATGCCATGAACGTACTGCATATGCGCGGTGGCGTGCGCCCGAGCGGGGTTCCCCCCGCCCGGGTCCCGGGCGGGGGGTGTGAGGCCGGGCGGCCGGAGCAGCCCGCCCCAGTCCGTGGGGCGGGCGGTGCCGCTGCCCGTGGGCCGGTCAGCGGCGGGCATATTCGCGGAAGCCGCGGCCGGTCTTGCGGCCGAGGCAGCCCGCGGCCACCAGGTGCTCGAGCAGCGGCGCGGGGGCCAGGCCCGGGTCGCGGAACTCGCGGTGCAGGACCTTCTCGATGGCCAGCGAGACATCGAGGCCGACCACGTCCAGGAGCTCGAAGGGCCCCATCGGGTAGCCGCCGCCGAGCTTCATCGCGGCGTCGATGTCGTCGAGCGTCGCGTAGTGCTCCTGCACCATCTTGATCGCGTTGTTCAGGTACGGGAACAGCAGCGCGTTCACGATGAAGCCCGCGCGGTCACCGCAGTCCACCGGGTGCTTGCGGATCTTCGCGCACACCTCGCGGACGGTGGCGTGCACGTCGTCGCCGGTCAGCACGGTCCGCACGACCTCGACGAGCTTCATGGCAGGGGCCGGGTTGAAGAAGTGCATGCCGATCACGTCCTGCGGGCGCGAGGTCGCGCGGGCGCAGGCCACGACGGGCAGGGACGAGGTCGTGGTGGCCAGGACCGCGCCCGGCTTGCACACCTTGTCGAACGTCGCGAAGAGCTGCTGCTTGATCTCCAGGTCCTCGGCCACGGCTTCGAGGGCCAGGTCGACGTCGGAGAAGGCGTCGTACGAACCGGCCGGAGTGATCCGGTCCAGGGTCTGCGCCGCCGCCTCGGCGGTCATGCGGCCCTTGTCGACAGAACGTGAAAGAGACTTACCGATACGGGACTTGGCCTTCTCGGCCTTCTCCTCGCTGCGCGCGGCGAGCACCACGTCGTAGCCCGCCTTCGCGAAGACCTCCGCGATGCCGGACGCCATGGTCCCGGAGCCCGCGACGCCGACCGAGCGGATCGTGCGCGCGTCGGCCACGACCTCGCCCGTGAGCGGGGTGAGCGCGTCCCGCACGACCTCGGAGCTGCCCGGCTCCGTGTACGTGTAGAAGCCGCGCCCCGACTTGCGGCCGGTCAGACCCGCCTCGCTGAGCTGCTTGAGGACGGGCGCCGGTGCGTGCAGGCGGTCGCGGGACTCGGCGTACATGGCCTCGAGGACCGTGCGCGCGGTGTCGATGCCGATGAGGTCGAGCAGCGCGAGGGGACCCATGGGCAGGCCGCAGCCCAGCTTCATGGCGGCGTCGATGTCCTCGCGGGAGGCGTACTTGGCCTCGTACATCGCGGCGGCCTGGTTGAGGTAGCCGAAGAGCAGGCCGTCGGCGACGAAACCGGGCCGGTCGCCCACCGCGACGGGCTCCTTGCCCAGTTCGACGGCGAGATCGGTGACCGCCGCGACGGCCGTGGGCGCGGTGAGCACCGACGAGACCACCTCGACGAGCTTCATCGCGGGCGCCGGGTTGAAGAAGTGCAGCCCGAGGACGCGCTCGGGGCGGGCCGAGTCGGCGGCGAGCCGCGTCACGGACAGGGCGTTCGTACCGGTCGCGAGGATCGTCTCGGGCCGCACGACGGTGTCGAGCTCCCGGAAGATCTGCTGCTTGATCTCGTACGACTCCGGAGCCACCTCGATGACGAGGTCGGCGTCGGCCGCGGCCTGGAGGTCCGTGAAGGTGCGGAAGCGGGCGAGGACGTCCCGCCGCTCGTCCTCGGTGAGGCGCTCGCGGCGCACCGCACGCGCCGTCGAGGCCTCGAGCGCGGCGACGGCCTGCGCGGCCGCGGCCTCGTTGACGTCGATACCGATGACCTCACGGCCGGCGCGGGCGAGCACCTCGGCGATGCCGGTGCCCATCGTGCCGAGGCCGACGACCGCGACGGTCGGGAGGGTGGCCGGGGATGCGGGAGACAGAGGAGCGTCCATCTGAGGACTCCAGGAGGGAGGAGTGACGACTGAGGGGCACACGCGGATACGCCGACAGGCGCACGGAGTGCGGGAATTCGAGCCCGGACGCGACGCACACAGGCGTCCGGTGAATCGGTGAGAGAGAGATCCGGCGGGGCCCTGTCCCGGGGCCGCGCCGTACTGCGGTACCTGAGGCACCGAACCGACTGGCACTCTCGGCGGCTGCGTCACCAGGCCGCCAGGAGTGGGGTGCGGGGAGTGTGCCCCGCTCAATTGAGGTTAACCGGCGAGTAACGAGCGCGCCAGTCCTCGGCGTTCATCAGTCTCTGTGATCTACGTCGCGGGGGCCCGGGGCCTGTCTACGCTGGACCGCATGGACGAAGAGTTGCGATCGGTCACGGAGCGCTTACGGGCCGAGTCGGGCGTCTCCCCCCTTCTCGACCGCCTCGCGGCGACCGGCGAAATCGACGAGCTCGCGGCCGTGCTGACCGAGCCCGGGCAGCCGCTGTGGGCCAGAGAGCTGGCCGCGTACCGCCTCGGAATGGCGGGGGACCACCGGGCCTTCGAGGCGCTCGTCCTGCTCCTCAACCACCGCGACCCGGCACGCTGTGCCACCGCCGCGCACGCCCTGGCCGCGCTCGGCGACCCGCGCACCGCACGCGCGGCGGCGGCGCTCGCCACGAACGAGCTGCGGGTCGCGTACGCGCTGCACCCGGTGCGGCTCCTGGCCGCACTGCGCGCTCCCGAGTCCGCGCCGGCGCTGATCACCACCCTGGAGCGGCGCCTCGGCCCCCGCGATCCGTACCGCGCGGTCGCGCTCGCGTGTGTGGAGGGACTCGGCGGCCTCGGGGACGCCCGCGCCCGGCCGGTCCTGACCGCGGCCCTCGCCCACCCGGCGCTCGCGGAGGCCGCGGTGCGCGCGCTCGCGCGACTGCCCGAGCAGCGTGAGAGCCCGAGCGGCGTCAGGGACTGACAGCGCGCACGTAGCGCACTTCCGGTACGAGCTCCCCGTCCACCTCGTACGGCTCCTCGGCGCCGTCCGGGGTGAACCCGGCGCGCTCGTAGAACCCACGGGCGCGGGTGTTGCCCTTGACCACCCACAGGCGTATCCGCTCGTAGCCGGCGTCGGCGCAGCGGTCCAGGCAGCTGTGCAGGAGGGTGCGGCCCACGCCCGTGGACAGCTGGCCGTCATGCACGTAGATCGCGTACAACTCGGCTTCCCCGGGCGGGAGATCGTCGTCGCGGGACGGGCCGTGACAGGCCCAGCCGACGATGTCGCCGGCGCGCTCGGCGACCACGTTCACCACCGACGAACCGGCCCGCGCGAGACGCTCGCGGCGGCGTGCCGCGTCCTCATCGATGCTCAGCGCGGCCAGAAAGGACGCGGGCATCAGGCCCGCGTACGCCGTCCGCCAGCCGCGGACCCGGATCCCGGCCACCGCCTCGCAGTCGGCGTCGGCCATGTCCCGGACGCGGATCTCCGCCGCCGGGACCGAAGCAGGGGCGGTGTCGTGGGCCCGATGGGTGCTCATGCGCCCATCGTGACCCGGCGGACACCGCCCCGGCCAGGGTGTGCATCAAAGGGAAGCGCTCAGCCGCGGAAGCCCATCAGCCCGTGCAGGCGCACACCGCGTGACGGGGGCGGACCAGCGGCGCCCTTCTTCGTGAGCGGCTTCGGATCCGGCCGCTTCTTGCACGTCGCGTCCGCCTCGCCGCCGCCGCGCGGCACCTTCCCGGTCCGCAGATAGTCGGCCAGGTACCGGTCCACGCAGGCGTTCCCGCTCAGGCTGATGCCGTGGTTCTCGCCGCCCCGCTCGACCACCAGGCTGGAGCCGCGCAGCTCGCGGTGGACGGCGACCCCGCCCTCGTACGGCGTGGCCCCATCGTCGGTGGCCTGGAAGAGCAGCACCGGCGGCAGGTCGTCGTTGGACACGTCCGGCGGGTCCAGCGGGCTCGTCGGCCAGAACGCGCACGGCGCGTTGTACCAGGCGTTGTTCCAGGTGGAGAAGGGGGCCTTCTCGGCCGCCTGCCAGTTGTCGTCGCGCCACTGGTTCCAGTTGCGCGGCCACCGGGCGTCGCGGCACTGCACGGCCGTGTAGACGCTGTAGCCGTTGTCGCCCGAGGCGTCGACGGCGCCCAGCTTCTTGTACGCCGCGACCAGCGGGGCCGGGTCCTTGTCCTTCACGTACGCCGCGAACGCCTCGGCCAGATAAGGCCAGTAGCCGTTGAAGTAGCCGCCCGGCAGGAAGGTGTCCTCCAGTTCGGCGGCACCGACCGTCCTGCCCGCCGGCTTCTTCTGCACGGCGTCGCGCATCGCGTACCACTCGGCCTCGACCCTCGCCGGGTCCTTGCCGAGCTTGTACGTCGCGTCGTGCCGCGCGACCCAGGCGAGGAACGCCTGGTGGCGGGCGTTGAACGCGTGGTCCTGCCCCAGGTTGTCGTCGTACCAGACCCCGCCCGGGTCGACGATCGAGTCGAGCACCAGGCGCCGCACGCGCTGCGGGTAGAGCTTGGCGTAGACGGCGCCCAGGTAGGTGCCGTACGAGTAGCCGAAGTAATTGAGCTGCGGCGCGCCGAGCGCCGCGCGGATCTCGTCCATGTCCCTGACGGTGCTCACCGTGTCGAAGTACGGGAGTACGTCCGCGTACTTCGTGGTGCACGCCTTCGCGAACGCCCGCGCACGGTCGAGGTCGGCGCGCTCGATCGCTGGGGTGGACGGCACGCTGGGCGGGCGCACGGTGGCGAAGTGCTTGGGCCGGCAGTTCAGGGCCGGTTTGCTCTTGCCGACGCCGCGCGGGTCGAAGCCCACGACGTCGTACCGGGCGGCGACGCTCTTCGGCAGCTCGTGTGCCACGAAGCCCGCCAGTGTCAGGCCGCTGCCGCCGGGGCCGCCGGGGTTCACCAGGAGCGGGCCCTGCGACGTCTTCGCGGTGTGCCGGACCCGGGACAGGGCGAGCGTGATCTGCTCACCGCCGGGCCGGTCGTGATCGAGCGGCACCCGCACCGAGGAGCACTGGAGCTTCGGGTAGTTCTTGGTGCCGCAGTCCTTCCAGGTGAGGGCTGCGTGCTGGACGGAAAGGGTCGGGGCGGCGGCGGCCGGAGCCGCGGCGAGCATGCCGGCCACCATGGTGGCGACGCCGCACACGGCGGCTACGCGTTTCTTCATCAGGCCTCCCAGGACGGAGGGTTCGGGGCCGCGAGCGCGCGGCCCCCGCGGCATGGTCCCCGAATCCATGCCGGGAGCGTCCTGTTTCATGCAGAGTTGACCCTATTGGCGTGTACGTGTCCGGGAGGAGTGCGGTCAGAGAAGCGTGAGCTGGGTGGCCGCGGGGGCGGGCTCGGGCTCCTGGCGTGCGCGCAGCCGTCGCGGGGCCTCCGCGCGCGAGGGGCCGATGCCGAACTCCTCGGCCAGTTCGTGCACCTGACGGGTGATCCGGCGCTGGTACCACTTCGGCGCGTAGGCGCCCTCCGCGTACAGCCGCTCGTAGCGCCGCACCAGGTGTGGGTGGTGCTGTCCGAGCCAGGACATGAACCACTCGCGTGCCCCGGGCCGCAGATGCAGCACGAGCGGGGTCACGGAGGTCGCGCCGGCCGCCGCGACGGCCCGTACGGTCTCCCGCAGCTGTACGGGGTGGTCGCCCAGGAACGGGATCACGGGGGCCATCAGGACACCGCAGCCGATGCCGGCCTCGCCGAGGGCGCGCACGACGTCGAGGCGGCGCTCCGGCGCGGGCGTGCCCGGCTCGACGGTGCGCCACAGCTCGCGGTCGACGAAGCCGACGGACACCGAGACGCCGACGTCGGTGACCTCGGCGGCCTGTCGCAGCAGGTCGAGGTCGCGCAGGATCAGCGTGCCCTTCGTGAGGATCGAGAACGGGTTCGCGTAGTCCCTGAGCGCCTCGATGATCCCCGGCATCAGCCGGTAGCGCCCCTCCGCGCGCTGGTAGCAGTCCACGTTCGTGCCCATCGCGATGTGCTCGCCGTGCCAGCGGCGCGAGGCCAGGTGGCGGCGCAGCAGCTCCGGCGCGTTCACCTTCACGACGATCTGGCTGTCGAAGCCGAGGCCCGTGTCGAGGTCCAGATAGCTGTGGGTCTTGCGGGCGAAGCAGTAGACACACGCGTGCGTGCATCCCCGGTAGGGGTTGACCGTCCATTCGAACGGCATGCGGGAGGCGCCGGGCACGCGGTTCACGATCGACCTGGCCCGGATCTCGTGGAAGGTCACGCCTGCGAATTCAGGTGTGTCGAAGGTGCGGGTCGTCACGGTGTCCGCGCCGAACAGCGCGGCGTCCGTGACCCTCCCTGTCGGGATTTCGGCCGGATTCTCCCTGAGGTTCTCCCAGCGCATGACGCCTCCTAGCTAGCACTGGGCACAGAATAGAACACATGTTCCCTTGATCGTGCGACCCCGATTTTGGCGGCCGATGCGGAGGGTGGTTGGCTTGGGCTCTCTCTCGAACACCGAGAACACCGACTGCTGGAGGAAGTGCCATGGCGCAGGTCGAGGCCATCACGGAGCGGGTCATCGCCGCCAAGCCGGACGACGTATTCGACGCGCTCGCCGACTACAGCGGCACGCGCGCGAAGCTGCTGCCCGAGCACTTCAGCGAGTACGAGGTCCGCGAGGGCGGCGACGGCGAGGGCACGCTCGTCCACTGGAAGCTCCAGGCCACCAGCAAGCGGATCCGCGACTGCCTCCTCGAGGTCAGTGAGCCCACCGACGGCGAGCTCGTCGAGAAGGACCGCAACTCCTCGATGGTCACCACCTGGCGCGTGACCCCGTCCGGCGAGGGCGCCTCCCGCGTCGTCGTCAGCACCGTGTGGAACGGCGCGGGCGGCATCGGCGGCTTCTTCGAGAAGACCTTCGCTCCCAAGGGCCTCGGCCGCATCTACGACGAGGTCCTCGCGAAGCTCGCCGCCGAGGCGGAGAAGTGACCCCGATGTAGTGCTCACCGTTTCGAGTGGTTTTCCGCTCGCGCGCGGTTGTACGCCGTAGGGCTCCCACCGGCGCATTCGCGCCCGGAAGCCGCCGGAGCCGCCGCTCGTCGCGCTTGCCCGCAGTTGTCGCGCAATGCGAGAAATATGCGGCGCAGGCGCGACGAGGGGAGCGACAGGTGGGCACGACGACGCTGGTGACGAGTGAGCCGGGGCCGGTGCCGGCGACGGAACCGACCCCGCAGCCCGAGCCCCAACCGGCCGTGGAGCAGCGACAGTTCCCCGACCACGGCCTCGGCCCGAGCCGGGTCCGGATGGTCTTCTTCGGACTCATGCTGGCGCTGCTGCTGGCCGCGCTCGACCAGATGATCGTCGCCACCGCGCTCCCGAAGGTCGTCGGCGAGCTGCACGGCCTCGACAAGATGTCCTGGGCGATCACCGCCTATCTCCTGACCGCCACCATCGGTCTGCCGATCTACGGCAAGCTCGGCGACCTCTTCGGCCGCAAGGGCGTCTTCCAGTTCGCCATCGCCGTCTTCGTCGTCGGCTCCGCGCTGGCCGGCTGGTCGCGCAACATGGACGAACTCATCGCGTTCCGCGCCGTCCAGGGCATCGGCGCCGGCGGTCTCATGATCGGCGTGCAGGCGATCATCGCGGACATCGTGCCGCCCCGCGAACGCGGCCGCTACATGGGCCTCATCGGCGCCGCGTTCGGCCTCGCGTCCGTCGCGGGCCCGCTGCTCGGCGGCTACTTCACCGACCACCTCACCTGGCGCTGGTGCTTCTACATCAACGTGCCTTTCGGGCTGGTCACGCTCGCCGTCGTCACCGTCGTGCTCAAACTGCCCCGCCCCAAGGTCAAGGCCAGGCTCGACGTCCTCGGTGCCCTGCTGCTCGCGACGGCATCGACCTGCCTTGTGCTGCTGACCAGTTGGGGCGGCACCGAGTACGCGTGGGGTTCGCGCGTCATCCTGGGGCTCGCCGCCGGAGCGGCCGTGACGGCCGTGCTCTTCCTCGTCGCCGAGCACTTCGCCGCCGAACCCATCATCCCGCTGCGGCTGTTCCACGACCCCGTCTTCAACATCACCGGCCTGGTCGGCATGGTCATCGGTATCGCCCTCTTCGGAGCGGCCAGTTACCTGCCGACCTTCCTCCAGATGGTCGACGGCGCGAGCGCCACCGAGTCCGGGCTGCTCATGCTCCCGATGATGGGCGGCATCGTCATCGCCTCGGTCGTCTCCGGCCAACTCATCAGCCACACCGGGCACTACAAGATCTACCCGATCCTCGGCGGGGCCCTGTCGACGGTGGGCATGTGGCTCCTGTCCCGCCTCGAAGTGGACACCCCGCGGCTGCACTACAGCCTCTTCATGGCCGTACTCGGCGCGGGCATCGGCCTGATCATGCCGGTCCTGATCCTCGCCGTGCAGAACGCCGTACGCCCCGCCGACATCGGCACCGCGACCAGCGCCAACAACTACTTCCGGCAGATCGGCGGCAGCGTCGGCGCCGCGATCTTCGGCACCCTCTTCGCCGACCGGCTCGCCGACGCACTGGCGGACCGGCTGCCCAAGGGGGCGGGCCTGCCCGACCCGGAGTCCATCACCCCGCAGCTCGTCCACGCCCTGCCGCCCGCGCTGCGCGACGGCTACATCCAGGCGTATGCCGACGCGATGCCCCGGATCTTCCTCTACCTCGTCCCGGTGCTCGTCCTCGGCCTCGTGATCGCCTTCTTCCTCAAGGAGACACCCCTGTTGTCCAGTGCCGCCCCCCACAGCGCCCCGAGCGGCGAGACCACCTCCGTTCCGCCCCAGTCCCGGACCGCGTACGGCGCCGGCGTGCCGGTCTGCGGCATCGTCCAGCACTCCGACGGGACCGCGGTGCCGCGCGCCGCCCTCACCCTCATCGACATCGGCGGCCAGCAGATCGGGCGCGGCGCGAGCGGCGACGACGGCCGGTACGCCCTGTCGACGCCCGGCTCCGGAAGTTACGTCCTGATCGCGGCCGCGGGCGGACACCAGCCCCAGGCCGTGACCGTCACCGTGGGGGAGCGGCCCGTCGACCTCGACGTCGTCCTCGGCGGCGCCGGGCGGCTCGCCGGCAGCGTGCTGACCGCCGACGGCGCGCCCGTGCGCGATGCCACCGTCACCCTGACCAACGTCCACGGTGAGGTCGTCGCCACGACCCGCAGCGGGCGCGAAGGCAGCTACGTCATCACGGAGCTGGTGGCCGGCGAGTACACGCTCGCCGGGAGCGCGCCGGCGTTCCGCCCCGCCGCGCTCCCCGTCACCGTGATGGCCGCGCGCGAGACCCGCCAGGACGTCGAACTCGCGGGCGGCGCCGTGCTGCGCGGCACGGTCAGGGCCGGCGGCGGCCGCCCCGTCGAGGACGCGCGCGTGACCCTCCTCGACGCGGCGGGCAACGTCGTCGACACCCTCACGACCGGTACCGACGGCACGTTCCGCTTCGTCGACCTGTCGTCGGGCGAGTACACCGTGATCGCCGCCGGTTACCCGCCGGTCGCCACGGTGCTGCACATGGCGGGCGGCGGCCGCACGGAGCGTGACCTGCAACTGGGCCACGAGGACTGAGCGTTGGGGGCCGGGCGGAGCGCCCGGCCCCGGCGCGCCGCGCCCGTTCAATTCGGCCGATGCAGCCCCCTGTACCCCCGTACCGCGTACGGTGGAACGGGAAAGGGCCGAACCAACGACGCTCGGTCGCCGCGCGGGGAAGGGAGCGCAGGCCATGCACAGTGGCACCGGGACGGACCCGCAGAGCCCCGTGCCCGGCCGTGTACCCCTGGCGGTCGTCGTGGTCGACGAGTCGGGACTCGTCTCGCACTGGAGCACCGGCGCGCGCCGCCTCTTCGGCCCCGCGCGCGAGGACGCCGTCGGCCATCCCGCCACCGACCTGCTGCCCGTCTCCGGCGCACTGTCCGAAGCGCCCAACGCCCGGTCGTACGGGGACGAGAGCGCCTACGACGGGCTCGGCCCGGACCTGGAGTCCTCGCTCGACGGTCGGGCCTCCTACCCCGCCGCGGGCCGCGCGCGCCTCGAGGCCCCGCGCCGGCAGCGCATCGACGTCCTGTGGTGGGCCTACCCGCTCGTCGGCCCCGGGCCGGAGAAGCTCCTCGTACTCGCCGCCGACGCCGGCCGGCTGCACGCCGACGACGTGCCCGACGGGCATCCGCTGGAGCGCATCGCACCCGGCTTCGCCCTGCACACCGACTTCCCCGGAGCCGACGAGCTGGCCCGTGGACTCCCCGCCATCCTGCCCAGCATGAGCGTCGGCGAGAGCGCCCGCATCGTCTCCCAGGTGCTCGAACTCGGCTATCCCGTCCTGGAGTTCAGCCTCCACGACCGCGTTCCCGTCACCGCCGACTGGGGCGTGCCCCGGCGCGCCGAGCGCAAGGCCCGCAGGGAGGAGGCCGCCCGCGCGGCCGCCGCCGGACTGCCCGCGCCGCGCCGCGCACCCGACGACGGGGCGTCCGACGACGCGGACGACCTGGAGTACGCGGCCGTCCGCGAACACCTGGAGTTCCTCAACGAGGTGAGCGGGCGCATCGGTTCGTCCCTCGACCTGTCCCGCACGATCGTCGAGGTCAGCCGGGCCGTCGTACCGCGCTTCACGGACGTCGCGGGCACCTATCTTCGCGAACAGGTCGTCGCGGGCGAGGGGTTCCCGGAAGGCCCGCCCGACGCGACCACCCTGTGGCACCGCGTCGCCCTGGAGCACACGGACGAGCCGGGCCGCTGGGACGACGTCGTGCCCGTCGGCGAGTCGATGCCGTTCCCCGCGCACACGCCGTTCTTCCAGTGCATGACCTCAGGGCAGCCCGTCCTCGTACCGCGCATCACCGAGGAAATGGGCAACGCGATCGCGTCGCAGTTCGAGAAGCGCGACATCAGGCCCCTCATCACCGACCGCTCGATGCTGGTGGTGCCCCTGAAGGCGCGCAACGTCGTCCTCGGATTCATGATCCTGCTGCGCCACCGGGAACGCCCGGTCTTCAACGACATGGACCGCGTCACCGGCGCCGAACTCGCCGCCCGCGCGGGCCTCGTCCTCGACAACGCCCGCATGTACACGTACCAGGAGAGCGTCGCCGAGACCCTCCAGGACAGCATGCTGCCGCACATCGAGCCCCACATGCCCGGCTGTGACATCGCCACCCGCTATCTGCCCGGCACCCTGCTCGGCCGCGTCGGCGGCGACTGGTTCGACTCGATCAAACTCCCGGGCTCGCGGACCGCTCTCGTCGTCGGCGACGTCATGGGCCACGGCCTCAACTCGGCGGCGATGATGGGCCAGTTGCGCACCGCCGTCCAGACCATGGCTGCCCTCGACCTGCCACCGGCCCAGCTCCTGCGCAACCTCGACGACCTCGCCCAGCGCCTCGGCGAGCACTACCTCGCGACCTGCCTGTACGCGGTCTACGACCCCATCGCGAACGAGCTGGAGCTCGCCAACGCCGGGCACATCCCGCCGGTCCTGGTCCGCGCCGCGGACGGCCGCAGCGAACTGCTCGAACTGCCCACCGGTGCGCCCATCGGCGTCGGCGGTGTCCCCTTCGAATCGGTCCGCGTCCCGATGGCGCCCGGCGACCGGCTCGTCATGTGCACCGACGGCCTCGTCGAGGTGCGCGGCGAGGACATCGGCGTCGGCCTCGCCACACTGTGCGAGTCCGCCGCCCACCCGGCGGCCTCCATGGACGCCGCCTGCGACACCATCATCAGATCCCTGAACACCCGCGGCGGCCGCAAGGACGACGTCGCCCTCCTCATGGCCCGGCTCAACGGCATCGCGCCGGAGGACGTCGCCCACTGGAGCGTCGCTCCCGAGCCCGCCGAGGTGTCCCGCACACGCGCCCTCGTCCGCGACCGGCTCACGGCCTGGGGCCTCGGCGCGCTCACCGCCCCCGCCGAACTCATGGTGGGGGAGCTCGTCACCAACACCGTGCGGCACGCCCGCACCCGCAGCGTCGAGGTACGCCTGGTGCGCTCGGGGACCCTCGTGTTCGAGGTCGAGGACGACGACCAGCGGCTGCCCACGCTGCTCAACGCGGGCCCGGGCGACGAGTTCGGCCGCGGCCTGCGCGTCGTGAGCGCCCTCGCCAGGGAGTGGGGCACGAGCCGTACGGGTTCCGGGAAGACTGTGTGGTTCGAACTGGCGTTGCCGCGGGCGTAGTTGGCGGCGCGGGGCGCTCGGCGCACGCGTATCGAATGCGCCGTGAAGGTATGCGCCGGGTGCTTGTGGGCGGGCGCGGGGCGCGGTAGACCGATCTTGCCGTGCCACCACACCCCGGGAGTTGCAGATGAGCGTGACGAGTCGGTACAAGGACGCCTGGGAGAGTTTCTGGCGCGAGGCTCCCGGCGAACCCGGCGGGGTCTTCTGGGACTCCGAGCCCGACCTCACCGCCGGTGTCCATCTCGCCCTGTTCGAGCCGCACCTGGCGAAGGGCCTGCCCGTCGTGGACCTCGGCTGCGGGAACGGCACCCAGACCCGCTTCCTCGCCGACCGCTACCCGCGTGTCGTCGGCGCCGATCTCTCCGTCGCCGCGCTCGACCACGCCCGGCACGCCGACCCCGCGGGCCGGGCCGACTTCCGGCAGATCGACGCCACCGAGCAGACCGAGGCACACCAGCTGCACGCCGAACTCGGCGACGCGAACGTGTACATGCGGGGCGTGCTGCACCAGTGCGAGTCCGAAGACCGCCAGCCGCTGGTCGACGGCATCGCGGCGTTCGTCGGCGAGCGTGGCCGGGCCTTCGTCGTGGAGCTTGCCGAGGCCGCCCGGCCCGTCCTGATGTCTCTCGCGCAGAGCCCCATGGGCCCGCCCGCGAAGCTGGCACCGGTCTTCGCGCACGGCATCGCGCCCGGTGAGGTGTCCGACGCGGCGGTCCCCGACTACGTACACACCGCGGGCCTCGACGTGCTGGCGAGCGGCGAGCTCCCGCTCACCACCACCGAGTACACGCCCGACGGCACCCGCATCGAGCTCCCGTCACGATGGCTCGTCGTGGGGCGGGCACACTAGCCGCCGCAGGCCCAGGCGCCCAAGGGTGCTGCCGACGGGGCCCAGGAGATGCGGGCAGAGCGGTCGGCCGTGCCGGAGCGAGACGCCTTCGTGTGCGGTGACCGCGAGGAAGAAGCCGCGGCCGGGCCGGGTCTGGAGCGTGGTGTTCCAGCGGTGGCCGTGGCCCTGGGCCAGCGCGACCCGCACCGCGCGCCGGCCGAGCCCCTCCTGACGGCGTGACTCCAGGATCCAGATGCCGAGGAGCCGGCCCGTACGGCACGGCGCGCACAGCCGGAAGCGGACCTGGCCGACGAGCGCGCCGCTCTCGTCGTGGAGCAGCACCTCACCGGCGGCGCGCGCCGTACGGGGAGGGATGCTCGTGAGGCGCACCGGCCCGGACGGCGACGCCGGCGGGCCGGGGCCCATGAGGGATCGACCCGCCCGTCAGTTGCGCGAGTTGCCGAAGAGGAGGCGGTAGCCGATGAGCAGGACGAGCGAGCCGCCGATGGCCGCGATCCAGGTGGGCCCGTCGAAGAACTGGTTCTCGATCGGGCGGTCGAAGAACCGCGACGAGATCCAGCCGCCGACGAAAGCGCCTGCGACGCCGATGAGGGTCGTGCCTATCATGCCGCCCGGGTCGCGGCCGGGGAGCAGGATCTTGGCGATGACTCCGGCGGCGAGGCCGAGGATGATCCAGCTGATGATGCCCACGTGTGCGTCGTTCCCCTCGGTGATGTGTGGTGCCTTGTGCCTGTGATTCTGGCTGAGCCTGTGCGTTGCGAATTTGCGCAACTGTACAGACAGAGGTGAAGACGCGATACGGTCCCGGTCGGTTGCACCAGGTCAGCCGTAGGACAGGTTCGAGCACAGGTTGTCGTCGGCGGAGCGGGCGTCGTCGGAGACCTCGGACGGTACGGCGGTGGGTTCCGGCGACGCCGTCGCGGCGGCCGAGGGATGGTCCGCGTAGTCCTGCCCGAGAATCGCCTTGATGCCCGCGGTCGAGGTCTCTTCCAGGCGTGCGCCCGGGAACCGCTGGGCGAGCGTGCCCGCTCGCGCCTTCTCGCCGGGGCCGTACTGGATCAGCGTGGTGGCCTGGTCGTGGGTGGACGCCGTCGCCGTGCCCGTGACGGTGAACCCGTCGCCCTCGAGGGTGCGCGCGGCCTGGGCGGCCAGTCCCATGACGGTCGTTCCGTTGTAGACGGTGACGCGGATGCCGTCCCCCGGACTCGGGGCGGCGGACGGCGCGGGGGAGGCGTTCGACCGGGCGCCCTTCTTGCCGCTGGCGTCCTTCCCGTCGATGGTCCGGTCGTCCCTGAGCGATGCCCACAGGGCGTCGGCGTCCGGTTCGACGACCGCGACGCGGCTGCCCTCGTAGCGCCACGGGATGGTGACGAACTTGGTGTTGTGCAGGTCGACGTTCTTGAGGGACATCGCGAAGGAGAGGAGCTTGTCGGCGGAGCCGAGGCCGGGGTCGACGGTCATCGACCGTGTGGCCGCGTTCGCGAGCGGCAGGAGCTTCGTGGGTGTCAGACCGTCGCTCTTGACCTTCTTGATGAGGCTGCCGACGAAGGCCTGCTGCCGCTTGATGCGGCCGATGTCGGAGCCGTCGCCGATGCCGTGCCGCAGGCGGACGTAGTCGAGGGCCTTCTGCCCGGAGACGCTCTGCTCGCCGCGCGGGAACAGGAGCTTGCCCGGGGTCGTGCGATGGGGGTTGAGGTCGCGCTGGTGGATGGGCTGCGGGAGGCACACCTTCACTCCGCCGACGACGTCGGTCAGGGCGGCGAAGCCCTTGAAGTCCACGACGACGGTGTGGTCGACGCGCAGGCCCGTCAGCTTCTCCACCGTGTTCTGCGTGCAGGCGGGGTTGCCTCGGGCGGTCTCGCCGGTCGAGTACGCCGCGTTGAACATCGTGTCGGGCCGCGTGCTGGTCCAGCTGCCGTCGGGCAGTTTGCAGGGCGGGATCGTGACGAGGGTGTCGCGCGGGACGGACACCGCGACCGCGTTGCGATGGTCGGCGTAGACGTGCAGCAGGAACGCCGTGTCCGAGCGGCCAATGTCGCCCTTGCCGCCGCCGCCCAGCGCCTCGTTGCCACCGGTGCGTGCGTCGGAGCCGATGACGAGGACGTTCTCACCCTTCGACGCGTCGGCGTCCGGGCGGTCGCCGGAGATGCCGTCCGAGCTGAACGTGTTGATGTCGCCGCCGAGTTTCAGGTATATCCAGCCCACGCCGCCGGTCAGGAGGACGAGCAGGGACAGGGCTATCGCGAGCGTGAAGCGCACGCGGCTGCGCCTCGGTCGCGCCGTGCGTGCGGCGGACTTGGCGCTGCTTCCTCGGCGCGCGGGTGACAACTGCTCACGGGTGCCTGCCATGGGGTGCGCCCTCATTCGGATCCGGGGTTGTACAGTTGCGCAATGTAGCAAGCTTCTTGGTGGGTGCCGTCCGGCGCACACCTCATCCGAAGAGACGAAGGGTGGGGCGAAAATGTTCCGCAACGGTCTGGAGCCCTGGCACCTGCTCATCGTGGCGATCGTGGTCATCGTCCTGTTCGGCTCGAAGAAACTCCCCGACACGGCGCGCTCGCTCGGTAGATCGCTGAGGATCCTCAAGAGCGAGACGAGGGCGATGAAGGCCGACGAGGTCGAGGAGCGCCCGGATACGGCCGTCTCCTGACGTCCGTGATCCCCCCTGACCGCGGGGGCGCCCGCCGCCTTTCGGAGGACTGGACCTCTGGCTCTCAGGGTGGCTCTGGCCTGCGCGTTCCCTGACGCGTACCGTGATGCGCCATGAAGATCCTCATCAGCGCCGACATGGAGGGCGCCACCGGCGTGACCTGGCCGGGGGACGTGCTGCCCGGCACCCCGCAGTGGGAGCGCTGCCGGTCCCTGTTCACCTCGGACGTCAACGCCGCCGTGCTCGGCTTCTTCGACGGGGGCGCCGACGAGGTGCTCATCAACGAGGCCCACTGGTCGATGCGCAACCTGCTCCTGGAGCAGCTCGACGAGCGCGCGGAGATGATCACGGGCCGCCACAAGACGCTCTCCATGGTCGAGGGCGTCCAGCACGGCGACATCGACGGCATCGCGTTCATCGGCTACCACACGGGCGCCGGCACGGAGGGCGTCCTCGCCCACACGTACCTCGCCAACTCCATCACCGGCGTCTGGATCAACGGCGTCCGGGCGAGCGAGGGCCTGCTGAACGCGCACGTCGTCGCCGAGTACGGCGTACCCGTCGTCCTCGTCACCGGCGACGACCTCACCTGCGACGACGCGCTCGGTTACGCGCCCGAGGCCCGCAAGGTCGCGGTCAAGGACTACGTGTCCCGGTATGCGGCTGTCTGTCGTACGCCGAAGCGGACCGCCGCCGACATCCGGGCCGCGGCGAAGGAGGCGGCGGCACTAGCCGTGCGCCACGAGCCCGTCCAGGGCGACCCGTTCACCATCGAGCTCGAGTTCGACGCCGAGCATCTGTCGATGGCCGCGACGGTGGTGCCCGGCGTCCGGCGTACCGGCGAGCGCAGGATCTCCTACACGAACGACACCATGTACGACGGCATCCGCACCTTCAAGGCGGTCACCACGATCGTCTCGGCCGCGGTGGAGGAACAGTATGGCTGACCAGGCATTCCAGGTGGACGAGCAGGCGCTCGACGAGGTCGTGACCTTCACGTCCGAACTCATCCGCATCGACACCACCAACCGCGGTGGCGGCGACTGCCAGGAGCGCCCGGCAGCCGAGTACGCTGCCGCGAAGCTCGCCGAGGCGGGCCTGGAGCCGACCCTCCTCGAACGCACCAAGGGGCGCACGAACGTCGTCGCGCGCATCGCCGGCACGGACCCGTCCGCCGACGCGATGCTCGTCCACGGCCACCTCGACGTCGTCCCCGCGGAGGCCGCCGACTGGAGCGTGCACCCGTTCTCCGGAGAGATCCGCGACGGAGTCGTATGGGGCCGTGGCGCCGTCGACATGAAGAACATGGACGCGATGATCCTCGCCGTCGTCCGGCAGTGGGCCCGCGCCGGTGTGCGCCCGCGCCGGGACATCGTCGTCGCCTTCACCGCCGACGAGGAGGCGAGCGCCGAGGACGGCTCCGGCTTCCTCGCCGACCAGCACGCCGGCCTCTTCGAGGGCTGCACCGAGGGCATCAGCGAATCGGGTGCCTTCACCTTCCACGACGGCCAGGGCAAGCAGATCTACCCGATCGCGGCGGGCGAACGCGGCACCGGCTGGCTCCGGCTCACCGCCCACGGCAAGGCGGGCCACGGCTCGAAGGTGAACCACGCCAACGCCGTCACCCGGCTCGCCGCCGCCGTCACGCGGATCGGCGAGCACGAGTGGCCGGTGCGGCTCACGCCGACCGTGGCCGCGGCGCTGACCGAACTGGCGGCCCTGTACGGCATCGACGCCGGCGTGGACTCCCCGGACTTCTCGGCCGACGACCTCCTCACCAAGCTCGGCCCGGCCGCGGAGCTCGTCGCGCCAACCGTCCGCAACAGCGCCAACCCGACGATGATGTCCGCCGGATACAAGATCAACGTCATCCCCGGCGAGGCGACCGCGCACATCGACGGCCGGTATCTGCCGGGCGGCGAGGACGAGTTCCGCGACACCCTCGACCGGCTCACCGGACCCGATGTGGAGTGGGAGTTCGAGCACCGCGAGGTCGCGCTCCAGGCGCCGGTCGACTCGCCGACGTTCGCGAGGATGCGCTCGGCGGTGGAGGAGTTCGCGCCCGAGGGACACGTCGTGCCGTACTGCATGTCGGGTGGCACCGACGCCAAGCAGTTCTCGCGGCTCGGCATCACGGGCTACGGCTTCGCGCCGCTGAAGCTCCCCGAGGGCTTCGACTACCAGGCGCTCTTCCACGGCGTGGACGAGCGTGTCCCGGTCGAGGCGCTGCACTTCGGCGTCCGCGTGCTCGACCGCTTCCTGCGGTCCGCGTAGGCGCCGCCGGGAGGGTTTTCGGCAAGCGGTTCGGGAGACGGTCTAGGAAATGGCGTCACACGTGGAGAACATGGGGGCCTCTGAAGTCATGGGGGACGTGGACAAGTTGGTGCTGATCCAGAGTTACGGATCGTGGCCGTCGCCGATCACGGCCGCGCTGGCCGCGGCGCACGACGGGAAGCCGGAGTACGTCGGCTTCGTCGGCGACGAGGCATGGTGGACCGAGCCCCGCCCCGCCGAGGGCGGCCGGCGGGCCCTGGTCAGGCGGCGTGCCGACGGCAGGGAGCACACCGTGCTGCCCGCGCCGTGGAACGTGCGCAGCCGCGTCATCGAGTACGGCGGACAGCCGTGGGCCGGGGCCGGGCGCCCCGAGGGCCCGCTTGTTGTGTTCGTCGACTTCGCCGACCAGCGGCTCTACGCCTACGAGCCCGACGCCCCCGGCGCCGTACCCCGCCCCCTCACGCCCGTCTCCGCGGTGGGGGACGGGCTGCGCTGGGCCGATCCGCAGATCCACCTCGACCGGGGCGAAGTGTGGTGCGTCCTGGAGGAGTTCACCGGGGACGGGCCGACCGACGTGCGCCGCGTCGCCGCCGCGGTGCCGCTCGATGGGAGCGCGGCCGAGGACCGCGGCGCCGTGCGCGAACTCTCCGACGGTCGCCACCGGTTCGTCACGGGCCCTCGCCTCGCGCCCGACGGCCGCCGTGCCGCCTGGCTCGCCTGGGACCACCCGCGCATGCCGTGGGACGGCACGGAGCTGGTCGTCGCCGACGTGTCCGAAGACGGCACGTTCAGCGGGGCGAGGACGGCGTTCGGCGGGCCCGACGAGTCCGTCGCGCAGGTGGAGTGGGCGCCGGACGGCGCCCTCGTCTACTCCAGCGACCGCAGCGGCTGGTGGAACCTCTACCGCGTCGGCCCGGACGGCGCACCGCGGCCCCTGTGCCCGCGCGAGGAGGAGTTCGGCGGACCGCTCTGGAAGATCGGCCACCGCTGGTTCGCCCCGCTGGAGAGCGGCCTGATCGCCGTCGTCCACGGCGTCGGCGCCACCGCGCTCGGCGTCCTCGACCCGGCGACCGGCGAGGTCGTGGACGCCGCCGGACCCTGGACCGAGTGGAGCCCCGCGCTCGCCGTGCACGGCACCCGCGTCGTCGGCGTCGCCGCCAGCCCGCGCACCGGCCACGAGGTCGTGGAGCTCGACACCTGTACCGGCCGGGCGCGCGTCGTCGGCGCCGCGCACGGTGACGCCGTCGACCCGGCGTACTACCCGGAGCCGCAGATCCGCACCTTCGCGGGTCCCGAGGGCAGGGACATCCACGCCCACATCTATCCGCCGCACAGCCCCACCCACGCCGCGCCCGACGACGAACTGCCGCCCTACGTCGTGTGGGCGCACGGCGGCCCCACCGGGCACTCGCCCCTCGTACTCGATCTGGAGATCGCCTACTTCACCTCGCGCGGCATCGGTGTCGCCGAGGTCAACTACGGCGGCTCCACCGGCTACGGCCGTGAGTACCGCAACCGCCTGCGCGAACAGTGGGGCGTCGTCGACGTGGAGGACTGCGCCGCCGTGGCGCTCGCGCTCGCCGCCGAAGGCACCGCCGACCGCGACCGGCTCGCGATCCGCGGCGGCAGCGCCGGAGGCTGGACCACGGCCGCGTCCCTGACCGGCACCGACGTCTACGCCTGCGGCACGATCCTCTACCCCATCCTCGACCTCACGGCCTGGGGCTCCGGCGAGACCCACGACTTCGAGTCCCAGTACCTGGAGTCGCTCGTCGGGCCGCTCGCAGAGGTGCCCGCGCGGTACGTCGAGCGCTCGCCGGCCGAGCACGCGGAGCGGCTCACCGCGCCGTTCCTGCTGCTCCAGGGCCTCGACGACGTGATCTGCCCGCCCGCGCAGTGCGAGCGGTTCCTCGCCCGCCTGGACGGCCGGCGCGTCCCGCACGCGTACATCGCCTTCGAGGGCGAGGGCCACGGGTTCCGGCGCGCGGACACCATGATCCGCGTCCTGGAGTCCGAACTCTCCCTGTACGCCCAGGTGTTCGGCCTCCATCCGACCGGGATCCCCATACTGGAGCTGTCCAAGTGACGTCACCGACACCGCTCACCCGCCCCGAACGCCTCGCCCCCGGGGCCCGCGTCGCCGTCGTCGCGCCCAGCGGACCCGTGCCCGAGGACCGGCTCGAGGCCGGGCTCGACCTCCTGCGGGGCTGGGACCTGGAGCCCGTCGTCGAGCCCCAGGTCCGCGCTGTGCACGACCGGTTCGACTACCTCGCGGGCAGTGACGCCGAGCGCGCCGCCGGCCTCCAGCGGGCCTGGTGCGACCCGTCCGTGGACGCCGTCCTCTGCGCGCGGGGCGGATACGGCGTGCAGCGCATGGTCGACCTGCTCGACTGGGACGCGATGCGGGCCGCCGGGCCCAAGGTGTTCGTCGGGTACAGCGACATCACGGCGCTGCACGAGGCGTTCGCCGCCCGGCTCGGTCTCGCGACCCTTCACGGGCCGATGGTCGCGGCGGCCGACTTCCTCAAGAGCTCCCGCGCACAGGACCACTTGAGGGCCACACTCTTCGAACCGGAGACCGTACGGACGATCACGGCTGTGGACGGTGGGCGGCCGCTCGTGGGCGGCACCGCGCGCGGCGTCACGCTCGGCGGCTGCCTCTGCCTGCTCGCCGCCGACCTGGGCACCCCGCACGCCCGTCCGTCGGCCGCCGGCGGGCTGCTGTGCCTGGAGGACACCGGCGAGGAGACGTACCGCATCGACCGCTATCTCACCCAACTCCTGCGCGCCGGCTGGCTCGACGGGGTCGCGGGGATCCTGCTCGGGTCCTGGGCCGAGTGCGACGCGTACGACGGGCTGCGCGCGCTGCTCGCCGACCGGCTCGGCGGGCTGGGGGTGCCCATCGTCGAGGAGTTCGGCTTCGGGCACTGCGAGGGAGCGCTGACGATCCCGTTCGGCATTCCCGGTGAACTCGACGCGGACGCAAGGACGTTGACCCTGGACGTGCCCGCGCTGGCCTGAATCGTTCGGTTGCTGAATCTTCGTCAAGAAACACGCGTCGCGGTGATTGACCCGTGGATGACACGTGTCACAACATGACCACGCCCAGACTTACCGGCGGGTAGCCGGTGGGTCTTCCTCAGCGTGGAGGTAGCCGTGTCCCGTGCCGTGCCCCGATCCCGACCGCGATCTCCACTGGCGCCGGCCCTCGCACTCGGCGCCATGGTCGCCGCACCGCTCGCCCTCGCCGCGCCCGCGAACGCCGCGCCGCAGACGAAGCAGGCGGGCGAATACACCGTCACCGCACTGAAGTTCACGGTCCAGGCCGGCGGCCGCAGCTGCGTCGTCGACGCCGACCTCTACCGTCCGGCTGGGGTCGACGCCGCCCACACCGCGCCCGCCGTCCTCGCCACCAACGGCTTCGGCGGCAGCAAGTCCGACGGTTCGACCGACGCCATCGGCAAGGCCTTCGCCGCTCGCGGCTACGTCGGACTCGTCTACTCCGGGCTCGGCTTCGGCAAGTCGGGGTGTCTCGTCTCGCTCGACGACCCCCGCGTCGACGGCGCCGCGGCCTCCGGACTCGTCGACTTCCTCGCCGGGACCCGCGCGGCCGACGACGGCACGAAGGCCGACTACGTCACGAAGGACGGCAGGGGCGACCCCCGCGTCGGCATGATCGGCGGCTCCTACGGCGGGGCGATCCAGCTGGCCACCGCGGCGGTCGACCACCGCGTCGACGCGCTCGTCCCGATGATCACGTGGAACGACCTGGCGTACTCCCTCGACCCGAACAACGCCGCCGACCGCTCCGTCCCCGGCGCCTTCAAATGGCAGTGGACCAACGGCTTCTACCTGATCGGCGAGGGCCAGCCCCTCCTCGAACCGTCCCTCGACCCGTCCCGGATCAACAAGCTCACCTGTCTGCACTTCGTCACCGACGCCTGCGAGACGATCAGCACCCTGAACTCCGGCCGCTACCCGTCCGGCAAGGCGGGACCGATGCTCGACTACGCGCGCAGCGTCTCCCCGGTCTCGTATCTGAAGCAGGTCAAGGCGCCGACGCTGCTCGTGCAGGGCCAGTCCGACAGCCTCTTCAACCTGAACGAGGCGCAGGCCACGTACGGGACCCTCAAGGCACAGGGCACCACCACGAAGATGATCTGGCAGTCGTGGGGCCACAGCGGCGGCCTCACCGATCCGGCGAGCGGTGAACTCAACCTCGCGCAGGGCAACCTGGAGACCTCGTACGTCGGCAAGCGGATTCTCGCCTGGTTCGACCGCTACCTCCAGCACAAGAAGGACGTCGACACCGGACCCGCGTTCGCCTACTACCGCGACTGGATCACGGACCCCGGCCAGACCTACGCCACCGCGCAGAGTGTCCCGGCGCTGAGCCGCAAGCTGTACCTCTCCGGCGACGGCAAGCTCGTCGACAACCGGTCGAAGGTCGCGCGCGGCAGCCGCGAGTACCGGAACTGGCTGATCCCCACCAGCCACTCCGAGTCCTCCGTCGCCGGCCTGATCGGCCTCCCCGACCCCGCCCCACGCGACACCGCGGGCACCTACCTCGGCTGGACCAGTGAGCCGCTGACCCGCACGACCGACGTCGTGGGCTCCCCGAAGGCCACCCTCAAAGTCGTCTCGCCGAGGACCGAGCGGGTCCAGAACTCCGACGACGCCGCCGACAAGCTCGTCCTCTTCGCGAAGCTGTACGACATCGCGCCGGACGGGACCAAGACACTCGTGCACCGCCTGGTCGCACCGGTCCGCGTGCCGGACGTGACCCGCTCCTTCACGGTGTCGCTGCCCGGCATCGTCCACCGCTACGAGAAGGGGCACCGGCTCCAGTTCGTCGTCGCGGCGAGCGACGACGCGTACGGCGGCAACAAGGGCATCAAGCCCGTCACCGTCACCAGCGCGCCGGAGGACACCGGCGTCCTGGAGCTGCCCGTCGTCGGACAGTAGGCCCGCCCCGGGTCCGGCCGGTGGCGCCGTCACCCGTACGGCCCACGCCCCACCCCGGAGGGACACCGCGACGTGCGCGAACCCCGCCCGGCCGCACATGCCGGGCGGGGATCTCCATCTTCGAGGACACGCGGCAGGTCAAGATCCGCCTGCTGATCCCCGAAGTGTCCATGCCGCCCTGTCTGGCGCTCGGCGCCGTCATCGGGGTGATCTGCGGCGGTCACTTCATCCGCTTCATCCGCGGGCGCAGGTGAGGCGGACCCGCACCGGTCCCACGGCCGCCGCGTAGGCTGGCCGGATGTCTGCCACCGGCCACCGCCACCTCGCTGAAGGCCCCCGCGTGGGCATACGCCCCTTCGCCCTCACGGACGCCGACGAGTTCACGGCGCGGGCGCGGGAGAGCGAAGACCTGCACCACCCCTGGCTCTACCCGCCGACCGCCGCCGACACCTACGCCGCCTACGCGGGCGCCCTCATCGACGACCCGACGCGGTTCGGCTGCCTGGTGTACGAGCGGGCCGGCGGCGGCATCGCCGGCTTCATCAACATCAACAACATCGTCCGCGGAGGTTTCCGCTGCGGCGCCCTCGGCTACGGCGTGTTCGCGCACGCGGCGGGCCGCGGCCTCATGAGCGAGGGCCTCGGCCTCGTCGTCCGGTACGCCTTCGGCCCCCTCGCACTGCACCGCCTGGAGATCAACGTGCAGCCGGGCAACGAGGCCTCCATCGCGCTCGCCCGCCGCGCCGGGTTCCGCCTCGAGGGCTACTCGCCCGACTTCATCTTCATGGACGGCGCCTGGCGCGACCACGAGCGCTGGGCGCTCACGGCCGAGATGCCCGGTGCTTCCGGTTGACCTTCATCGTGTCCATGTCCGTCGCCGACGACTTCAGCGCCCCGAAGCCGTACCCCTCACCGAGCGCCCTGAGCGACGCCTCGGCCCGCTCCTCGGCGAGCGCCTCCGCCAGCTCCTCGCCGTCCTCGGCATCCGACTCCACGACGAACCGGTACGAGAAGTGCTTCAGCACCCGGTCGTACGTGAGCGATCCCTCCGGCGTGAACCTCATCGACGCGAGCCCGTGCTCGTCAACCTCGGCGAGCAGCCGCTCGCGCGCGCCGTCCGCCAGACCGTCCCATGTGCCGCGGACGATGACCCTATAGGTGTGCTGCGTTCCCATCCGCGGAGAGTAACCCGGCGTGCAGAAATGCGCCTTTGCTTAATTCTGACCCGGGGAACCCCTGGTCAGCTCATGGGCGAGCCTGTTCCATGGTCGTCGGGGCACACCGCGTGCGGACGGCGGGCCCCGCGAACCGGGAGGCGGACTTTGACGGACTCGCAGGCCGAGCGGACGACCCTTCGACGCGACGTACTGACCCTGCCCGGCGTGGCGGTGGGCGCCCCCGACCCGCTGCCGCCGCTGCGGCCCCTCGACGAGCTCCACGAACTCGACGACCGCTCCAAGCAGGGCATGCCGCGCGACATGGCCCGCCAGATCGGCTACGAGAAGCTGCGCAGCGTCCTGCCGGAGCGGCTCAAGAACGGCTACGGGCGAGAGCGCGCCCCCCTCACCCTCGACACGCTCGTGATCGAGAACGACCGGCTGCGCGTCACGGTCCTGCCCGGCCTCGGCGGTCGCATCCACTCGATGTTCCACAAGCCCACCGGCCGTGAACTCCTCTACCGCAACCCGGTGTTCCAGCCCGCGGACTTCGCGCTCAACGGCGCCTGGTTCTCCGGCGGCATCGAGTGGAACATCGGCGCGACCGGACACACCACCCTGTCCTGCGCACCTCTGCACGCCGCCCGCGTCACCGCGCCCGACGGCGGGGACATGCTGCGCCTGTGGGAGTGGGAGCGGCTGCGCGACCTGCCGTTCCAGGTCGACCTGTGGCTGCCCGCCGGATCCGACTTCCTCCACGTGGGCGTGCGGATACGCAACCCGCACGAGCGGCCGGCGCCCGTCTACTGGTGGTCGAACATCGCCGTCCCCGAGGAACACCGCGTCCTCGCCCCCGCCGACGAGGCCTGGCACTTCGGCTACGAGCGCAGCCTGCGCCGCGTCCCCGTCCCGGAGTTCGACGGCGTGGACCGCACCTACCCCCTCAGCGGCGAATACCCGGCCGACTACTTCTACGAGGTCCCCGACGGGCAGCGCCGCTGGATCGCCGCCCTCGACGACGACGGCCGCGGACTCGTACAGACCTCGACCGACCTGCTGCGCGGCCGCAAACTGTTCCTCTGGGGCCACGGTGCGGGCGGCCGGCGCTGGCAGGAGTGGCTGACCGAGCCGGGCACTGGCGGCTACGCCGAGATACAGGCGGGCCTCGCCCGCACCCAGCTGGAGCACGTACGCCTGGACGCCGAGGGCGAGTTCGCGTGGCTGGAGTCGTACGGACCGCTGTCCGCGGCGCCCGACGCCGTGCACTCGGCCGAGGACTGGGCGGCCGCGCGCGGTGAGGTCGAGGAGTGCCTCGAAGCCGCGCTGCCGAGGGGCGACGTCGACGCCGCCTACGAGGCCTGGCGCCCGCACGCCGACACCGAACCGGGGGAGGTGCTCGCGGCCGGCTCCGGCTGGGGCGCCCTCGAAGTGCTGCGCGGCGACTTCAAGCTCCCCGGCACCCCCTTCGACGAGTCGACCCTCGGCCCGTCGCAGACACCCTGGCTCGACCTCCTGCGCACCGGCTCCATCCCCGAGCCGCGCCGCGTCGGTCCGCCCGGGCCCACCCTTGTCGCGCCGCACTGGCGGGACATGCTGGAGACGGCACCCGCACAGCCGCTCACCGAGTACCACCTCGGCGTCGCCCAATGGCACGCGGGCGACCTGGCACAGGCCGTACGCAGCTGGGAGCGCGGCCTCGAACTCGCGCCGTCCCTGTGGCCGTTGCTGCGCTGCCTGGCCGTCGCCGACCAGGAGGCCGGTCATCGCGAACGCGCCGCCGACCGCTACGCCGAGGCCTTCGACGACCTGTGCCAGGAGCGGCGCGACGACGGCGAGGCGTGGACGGCGGCCACCGCGGCGCTCGGCCGCGAGGCCATCGACGCGCTGCTCGCGGCCCGCCGCCCCGGACCGGCCCGCGCCGTCTGGGACCGGCTGCACGCCGCGACCCGCGCCCGCGGCCGCTTCCGGCTCGTCGAGGCCCGTCTCCTGATCGCCGAGGGCGACAAGGAGGCGGCGCGGGCCGTGTTCGACGAGGGCTTCGAGGTCGCCGACCTGCGCGAGGGCTCGGAGGCCATCGCCGAGCTGTGGGCGCACCTGGCCGCACCGGGCGAACGGCTGCCCGACCAGTACGACTTCAGCATGCGGCCCAGGGAGTCCTGACCGGCGCGCGCACGGCGCGGGTGGTCAGGGCAGCAGCAGCTCGCCGTCCCTGGCCACGACCCGGCCCGCCCTGACCACCAGGTCACGCGCGGGCAGGTCCACCACGACCTGGGGCAGGCACTCGCCGCGCACCAGGAAGAAGTCGGCCGGTGAACCGGCGGACAGATCCAGGTGGGGGAGGCCGACGACGCGAGCGCCGTCATCGGCGGCGACACGGAAGGCGTCGGCCAACTCCTCGTCCAGACGAGCCCCTTGGGCCCGGGCCAGCAGATGCGCCCGGTGCAGCATGTCCGCGTTGCCGAACGGGCTCCACGAGTCGCGCACCCCGTCCGAACCGAGCCCGACCCGCACCCCGAGTTCGCGGAGCCGGCGTGTGGGCAGGACCAGCGGCCGCGAGGGCGCCACGGTCGTCAGGGAAATCCCCGCGTCCGCCAACTCGGCGCCCATGCGGTCGAGTTCGACCACTTCGAGGCCGGGCACGCAGAACGCGTGACTGATGCTGACCTTGCCCTGGAGGGACAGCGCCCTGGTCCGGTCGATGATCGCGTGCACCGCGGTCAGGCCGGGGACGGACTGGTCGTGGAGGTGGATGTCGACGCCCACGCCGTGCCGGTCGGCGATCCCGAAGACCAGGTCGAGCTGGGCGTCGAGCGCCTCGTCGAAGCCGATCGGGTCGATGCCGCCCACGATGTCGATGCCACCGGTGCGGGCCGCCTCCTCCAGGAGCTCCGCGGTGCCGGGCGCCCGCAGGACGCCGTGCTGCGGGAACGCGACGATCTGCACGTCGACCGCGTCCCGCAGCGCCTCACGCGCGGCGCCGACACCCTCGACACCGGCAAGGCCGAAAGCGGGCGCGACATCGACATGGGCCCGCATGGCCCGGGTGCCCCGGGTGACCGCGTGCGCCATCAGCCGCTGGGCGCGGTCCTTGAGGGGCGTGGTCTGCGAGCGGTACAACTCCGCGTCCGCGGCGGCGAATTCGGCGATCCCCGACGCGGGTTTGCGCGACACCCAGGGCTCGCCCCACGCGGTCTTGTCCGGGTGGATGTGCGCGTCCACCAGGGTCGGCAGCGCGATCCGGCCGCCGCAGTCGACGACCTCGGCACCCTCGGGCGCCGGACCGTCGACGATCACCCCGTCGACGACCGTGAGGTCCACGGCCTCCGTCGCACCGAGCGGGCGTACGTTCCGGAAGACGGTGGCCGTCATACGGCGACTCCCGTACGCACGACGCGCACCGGCTTCTTCAGCACCGACACGTCGGCGAGCGGGTTGCCGGACAGCAGGATCGCGTCGCCCGCGTAACCGCGCGCGAGACGGCCCACCCTGCCCTCGAAGCCGAGGAGACGGGCCGCGTTGGTGGTGGCGGTGCGGATCGCGTCGAGCGCGGACAGACCGGCCGAGTGCATCATCTCGATCTCGGCGCCGATCGGCTCGACCGAGCCGCCCGACGAGTCCGTGCCGGACACCAGGCCCACGCCCAGCTCGTGGGCGAGCTTCGCGGCGGCCTTGAGCTTCGGCAGGTAGGTGCGGCCGCGCTCGTCGAGAACCGGGTCGGGGTCGCCGATCATGCCGCCGATCGCGATCATCGTGGGCGTGAAGTACGTACCACGGCGGCGCATCTCGTGCAGGGTCTGCTCACTGATGAACGCGCCGTGCTCGACGGACTTGACGCCGGCCATGACGGCGTCGTGGCAGCCCTTCTCGCTGTAGCTGTGGCACAGCACGTCCTTGCCGGCGCGGCGGGCGGTGGCGACGATCGTGGAGAGCTGCTCGCGGCTGTAGACCTGCTCCAGAGGGTCCTGCTCGGCCAGGCCGGCGCGCGGGTTCACGCGCGTCTTGATGGTGTCGGCACCACGGGCCAGGTTGACCTCGACGACGCGGCGCAGCGCCTCGGTCGAGGTGACGCCGCCCTTGAGGCGGGCGAGCGGGGTGAGGTCGGGGTCCGCGAGGATCGTGTCACCGAGGTCGGGCGTGACGAAGATGCCGGACGCGCGCAGCCTGGGGGCCAGACCCGGGGCCTGCCGGGAGAGCTCGCGGACGGCGATGTCCTGGTAGAAGTTCGTCGAACCGCTGCGCGCGGTGGTGGCGCCGAGCGCGAGGGTCCTGGCGGCCTCGGCGGCGGTGTTCAGGTGGATGTGCGAGTCGACGAGACCCGGCAGGACCCACCGGCCCTGCGCGTCGAGGACGGTGACGCCGGCGGGCACGTCGACGGTCTTGCGCCTGCCGGCCGCGCGGACGACGCCGTCGCGGATGACGACGACCGCGTCCTCGGTGACCTCGCCCGTCGCGGGGTCGAGGAGCGTGCCGCCGTCGATGACGAGGTCACCGCCGCGAGGGGCGTTCCCGGAGCGGGCGGCGGACGTGCGGGCCATCGGGGCGGCGGAGGCGCCGGGCGCGGCGGCGAGGGCCGCGGTGGTGCCCGCGAGGGCGGCGGCACCCGCGAGTACGCCTCGGCGGGTCAGCCGGTTCGACGGCGGGGGGCAGTTCTCGACGCACATGCGGGGCTCCTCGGCGGATGGCGGGAGGGATCGATTGGTCCGACATTTTGTATACCAAGATGGAGGAGCGGGCAAGGAGGGGGTGATTCCGCTCCAGCCTGACCTGCATGTTCTGTCCGGATTCTGGTCGTCCGGAGCGGAACTAGTAGAGACTGGTATACAAAGCGGCGTCGTCTCCGTGGTCGTCACCGCGGCCGTGACCCCGGCCGTCATGGCCCTCGTCACCGAAGAGCGAGCGCAGCGCCACCGACCGGCTGTCGCGTACGTGCAGCAGCGTGCTCGCGGCGGCCGTCTCCTCGTCGCCCGCGACGATGTGCCGGAAGATCACCGCATGCTGCGCCCGCATATGGGCGGGCTCCTCGCGCAGGCCGAACAGCAGCTGGAGCTGCCAGCCGAGCTGCTCCATGGTGCGCGCCAGGAGAGGGTTCCCGGACAGGGTCACGATGCCCTCGTGGAACGCGGTGTGCGCGGCCACCTCACGCGCGCCCTCGTCGGCCGCGGCCGCCCGCTCCGCCACGTCCAGCGTCCCGCGCAGCGCGCCGAGCCCCTCGGGCTCCTGCGGCGCGGCCCGCGCGACCCGCCGCGCCGCGAGCCGGGACGCCTGTACGGCCAGCGGCTCCCACACCTCGTAGAGATGCTCCACGTCGGCCCGCGCCAGCCGCCGTACGCGCACCCCGCTGTGCGGCAGGAGTTCGAGCAGACCCTCGGTGACGAGCGAGCGCAGCGCCTCCCGCACGGGGACGCGCGACATCCGGAGCTCTTCGGCGACCTCGCGCTCCACGAGCCGGGAGCCCTGCGGGTAGCGCCGGTCGACGATGCGCTCCCGGATCGCGTCCCGCGCGCGCGAGCCGAGCGGCGGCCGGGCCCCGCCGCTCTTCGCGGACTCCCCGGCCTCCCGGGTCCCGCCGCCGTCGTCGTCGCCCGCCATGTCCACCGTCCTCGCTCCCGCGTACCCCGGGCGAGGATACGGGGACGGGCCCGCGACCTCGCGCTAAGCCTGGCCCTGCCGGTCGGCGTACTCGAAGACCGAGCCGTCCGGGTGCATCGCGATGAGGTTGCGGCCCGCGGGTGTCGGGACCGGCCCCGCGAGGACGCGTGCGCCGGACGCGCTGAGGACGGCGTGCGCCTCGTCGACGTCCGGGACGGCTATCGTCGCCGCGACCTTGCGCAGCACGTCGATCTCCTCCTTCGGACCGCTCATCAGGAGGAAGCAGCCGACCGCCGCGACGGAGACCCCGCCGCGCTCGAAGCGCAGGGCCCGGCTGCCCGCGAGCCGTTCGTAGAACGCGACCGAGGACTCCAGGTCCTCGACGCAGATACGCAGCGTGGTTCCCAGGATCTCCATGGCGGTGAGCGTAGTTGGCCATGCGCGGACGCGTGATCGTTTCCGGGGATCGAACGGGAGCCGGCTGCGGGCCGCGCTGTCCGGCGGGGGAGGGCGGACCGCCCCGAGCATCTTGTTGCGGCTCGCCGACTGGTGGGCCGGCCGACCCCCGGGAGCCGTCATGTCCCCAGCTCGACCGAGCTCAGGAGATAGTCGATCCCGTCGACCTGCGCGATGTCGCGCAGCCGTGCCACGAGTCCGAGGTAGTCGAGTTCCAGGCCCAGGTCATTGCGCAGGTCGCCCCTAAGAGCCAGATCGCTGTAGTGGTCGAGCTCGACCCCGACACCGTCGAGCGCGATCTGATGAAGCTCGTCCTCACGGTCGTCGAGCCGCTGCGTCAGCTGATGGAGCGCCAGGCGCTGCGCCGCTTCGGCACCGGGGATCTGAGCGAGGACCAGGAGGGGCGGATCGGGCTCACCCTGATGCTCCTGGACGACCGCATGGCCGAGCTGCGAGCGTTACGGCCTGCGGCCCGAGGGCCTCAACATCGACCTCGGGCCGCTGGGTCCGCTTCTGCCGCGGGAGACGTCAGAGCGCCGAGACGGCCGTGCCCTGGTCCTCCCTCTTGCGGCACAGGATCTCGCCGTGCAGCACCGAGAACCAGGCGTCCGGCTGCTTCCCCCACGTCCGCCACGCCTCGGAGATCTCCTCCAGCCGCCCGGCCGTGGCGTGGCCGTTCTCCGTCGCGCGGTCGGCGTACGCGGAGGCGACGGTGCGGTCCGCCCACAGGCCGCTCCACCAGTCGGTCTCGTCCGGCGCGGAGTAACACCAGGTGGAGGAGGACGCGTTGATGTCGGCCGGAGCGAAACCCGCCTCCAGCGCCCAGGACTTGAGGCGCCGGCCCGCGTCAGGTTCGCCGCCGTTGGCGCGGGCGACCCGCCGGTACAGGTCCAGCCAGTCGTCCATGGCTGGCGCGTTCGGGTACCAGGTCATGGCCGCGTAGTCCGAATCGCGGACGGCGATGAACCCGGTGGGCTTGGTGACGCGGCGCATCTCGCGCAGGGCCTGCACCGGGTCGCCGACGTGCTGGAGCACCTGGTGGGCGTGCACGACGCAGAACGTGTCGTCCGGGTAGTCCAGTGCGTGGACGTCCGCGGTCGCGAAGTCGACGTTGGTCAGTCCGCGTTCGGCCGCTGTCGCCCGGGCCCGGTCGAGGATCCCCGCGGCCTGGTCCACGCCGGTGACGTGCCCCTCGGGGACCAGCGCCGCCAGGTCGGCGGTGATGGTGCCCGGGCCGCACCCGATGTCCAGGATCTTCATGTGCGGCTTCAGTGAACCGAGCAGATACGCCGCCGAGTTGGCGGCGGTGCGCCAGGTGTGGGAGCGCAGCACGGACTCGTGGTGGCCGTGCGTGTAGAGGGCGGTCTCCTTCGGCATGGCGGACCCCTTCGCAAGATCGGTGAGCGGTGAACCCAGTGAGATCACCGTACGCCGCTCCTCCGGATCGTGAGATGGCTATCTCACGATCCGGACCGGGGGTGTGGTGTCACAGTATGCTCAGCGGCCGGTAGACCCGTAGCGCCTCGTGCTGCTTGTCGATGATCAACTCCCGTCCGCACGGCCCGACTTCACCGTCGAAGGCCAGTGGTGTGCCGGGGCTGATGCGGTCCATGCGCAGCTGCGTGCGCCGGACCGCTGCGTGGAACGGGGAGCGGGAAAGCGGCCCCGCGAACGCCGCCGCCAGCAGTCGTACGCCCGGCAGCCGGCCGCCGTGCACCACGCGCACGTCGAGCAGGCCGTCCGCGAGATCCGCGCGCCGGCCCGCCGTGAGCCCCATCCGGCGGTAGGTGCAGTTCCCGGCGAACACCATCCACAACGGCCGGCGCGTGCCGTCAAGGTCGGCCTGCAACGGGTGGTCGCGGCGCAGCACGTGCGTGGCGGCCACCACGTCGGCGAGCCGTCCGCCGATCCGCCGCGACCAGCGCTCGCGCTCCTTCACCAGCTCCGGGTACACGCCCAGGCTGAAGGTGTTGAGGAAGATCCCGGAGGTGGCCGACGACCGGAAGCGGCCGACGTCGACCGCGACGGCGTCGCCCGCCTCGACGGCCCGCGACAGATCGCCCGGGTCCTCGATCCCCAGGTCGTACGCGAAGTGGTTGAGCGTGCCGCCGGGAAGCACGGCGAGCGGCAGGCCGTGGCGCAGGGCGACGCCCGCCGCCGTGTTCACGGTGCCGTCCCCGCCGCACACCCCGAGCGCCCGCGCCCGGGTCGCCGCCTTCTCCAGCGCGGCCGGCAGATCGGACCCGGAGGCCTCGACGATCTCGGCGTGCGGCAGCAGCCCGCGCAGCGCCCGCGCCTGGTCCGGACTGCCCGCGCCCGTGTTGACCACCATCACCAGGCCCTCACCGCCGGGCAGCTTCGGCACGTCGTCCACCAGCGGGCGGCCCGGCGAGGGCATCTGGTCGCGGGTCGGCACGAGTCCCCGTACGGCGAACGCCGCACCCGCCCCGAGCGCGGCGCCCGCGAGGACATCGCCCGGGAAGTGAGCGCCCGTATAGACACGGGACGCGGCGACGGAGAACGCGAGGGGCGCCACCAGCGCGCCCAGCGGACGGGACTCCAGCGCGACGCCCGCCGTGAACGCGGCCGCCGACGCCGCGTGCCCGGACGGGAACGACGTCGTGAGCGGCTGCCGCTTCAGGCGCCGCACCAGCGGCACCGGGTCGAGTGCGGGCCGCGGCCTGCGCACCGAACGCTTGCCGAGTGTGTTGATCGTCACGGATGCCACGGCGAGCGAGGCGACACCGCGCACGGCCGCGCGGCGGGCCTTCGGCGAGCCGCCCACCGCCAGCGCGCCCGCCACCGCGAACCACAGCACCCCATGGTTCGCGCTGCGGCTCAGCCGGGGCAGGACGCGGTCGCCGCCAGGCCAGTGCCGGCGCGCCGCGTACTCGAAAACGCGCAGGTCAAGGGCGGCGAGCCGGCCACGCAGGCCGGGCCCGGCAGGGGTCGCGGTCCGCCAGGTCGTCAGAGGGTCGAGGTCAGCGCACATTGCGCACGTCTACCCGCCGCACGGCCCCGGACTCCGGGGGCGTGCCGAAATCGTTTTGCTCCTCACCCGGCCGGGCGCCCACAATGCGGACCATGGGACATCTGGAAGCCGCGCACCTCGAGTACTACTTGCCGGACGGGCGGGCGCTGCTCGGTGATGTCTCCTTCCGGGTCGGGGAGGGCTCCGTGGTCGCCCTCGTCGGGCCGAACGGCGCGGGAAAGACGACGCTCCTCAAGCTGATCTCCGGCGAGCTGAAGCCGCACGGCGGCACCGTCACCGTCGGCGGCGGACTCGGCGTGATGTCGCAGTTCGTCGGCTCGGTGCGCGACGAGACGACCGTGCGCGACCTGCTCGTATCGGTCGCGACCCCGCGGCTCAGGGAGGTGGCGAAGGCCGTCGACAAGGCCGAGCACCTGATCATGACCGTCGACGACGAGGCGGCGCAGCTCCAATACGCGCAGGCACTGTCCGACTGGGCCGAGGCACACGGCTACGAGGCCGAGACCGTCTGGGACATGTGCACCATGGCCGCCCTCGGCATCCCGTACGACACGGCGCAGTTCCGCGAGGTCCGCACCCTCTCCGGCGGCGAGCAGAAACGACTCGTCCTCGAAGCCCTGCTGCGCGGCACCGACGAGGTCCTCCTCCTCGACGAGCCGGACAACTATCTCGACGTGCCCGGTAAGCGCTGGCTGGAGGAGAAGCTGCGCGAGACCCGTAAAACGGTCCTGTTCGTCTCCCATGACCGGGAGCTGCTCGCCCGCTCCGCCGAGAAGATCGTCAGCGTCGAGCCGGGACCCGCCGGCGCCGACGCCTGGGTGCACGGCGCCGGCTTCGCGACGTACCACGAGGCGCGGCGGGAGCGGTTCGCGCGCTTCGAGGAGCTGCGCAGGCGCTGGGACGAGAAGCACGCCCAGCTGAAGAAGCTCGTCCTCAACCTGCGGCAGGCGGCCGCGGTCAGCCACGAGATGGCGTCCCGCTACGCGGCGGCGCAGACCCGCCTGCGCAAGTTCGAGGAGGCGGGACCCCCGCCCGAGCCGCCGCGCGAGCAGGACATCACCATGCGCCTGCACGGCGGCCGCACCGGGGTGCGGGCCATCACCTGCAAGGGCCTGGAGCTGACCGGCCTGATGCAACCCTTCGACCTGGAGGTCTTCTACGGCGAGCGGGTCGCGGTCCTCGGCTCGAACGGCTCGGGCAAGTCGCACTTCCTGCGCCTGCTCGCCGGGCACCCCGACGACGAGGTCGCGCACACGGGGGAGTGGAAGCTCGGCGCGCGCGTCGTGCCCGGCCACTTCGCGCAGACCCACGCCCACCCCGAGCTCCAGGGCCGCACCCTGCTCGACATCCTCTGGCTCGACCACGCCAAGGACCGCGGCGCGGCGATGGGGCGGCTGAGGCGCTACGAGCTGACGGCCCAGGCCGAGCAGAAGTTCGAGCGCCTCTCGGGCGGCCAGCAGGCCCGCTTCCAGATCCTGCTGCTCGAACTGGCCGGAGTGACGGCGCTCCTCCTCGACGAGCCGACGGACAACCTCGACCTGGAGTCCGCCGAGGCGCTCCAGGAGGGCCTGGAGGCGTTCGACGGCACGGTCCTCGCCGTCACGCACGACCGTTGGTTCGCCCGCTCCTTCGACCGCTATCTCGTCTTCGGCAGCGACGGCCGCCTGCGCGAGTCCGACGAACCCGTCTGGGACGAGCGCAGGGTGGAGCGGGCGCGGGGGTAACCGCCTCGGAGCCCCCTGCTGTCGCCCCGTCACCCACTCGGCCCAGGCCCGCGGCACCCTCCCCGCACCGCATTCCCCCGTGCCCCCGCTCCCGGGCGACGGGCACCGACCCTCCCGTGCAAGCCGCGCAGGAGTGTGCGGCTCGGGAGAGGCTGGGGAGGGTATGAGGTGCCCATGAGTTCCCGGCAGTGCGGACTGGCAGCGCGTGGAGGTGGCACATGCGGGGCAACGACCACGGGATCCTGGAGGGGCACGGACCCGTCCGGTACGGGCCACCGCTGCCGGACGACGGCCTTCCCGTCCTGCCCGAGCTGGCCGCCGCAGCCGCCGCCGCGGACCCGGCAGTCCCGGAACCGCCCGGCGGCACCCCCTCCCTCCTCGACGCCGCCTGCGGCTACTGGCTGCGCCGCGGCCTTCCCACCGAACCGGGCAGCACCGCCGCCGCGCCCGGCGGCGTACCCCTGCTCCTCGCGCTGACCGCCGCGATCGGCGGCGACGTGCTGCTGCCCCGGCCCTGCCCGGCCTGGTGGGAGCCCCAGGCGCGACTCCTCGGCCGGTCGGTTTTCCACGTGGCGACGCCCGCCGAGTGCGGCGGCGTCCCCGATCCGTACGCCCTCCTCGAAACCGTCCGCCGCGTCCGCGCCGAGGGCGGCGACCCGCGGCTCCTCGTCCTGTCCGTCGCCGACGACCCGACCGGGACGGTGGCGCCGCCCGAGATCCTGCACGAGGCGATCGAGGCCGCCGCGGCCGAGGGCCTGCACATCGTCAGCGACGAGACCTGGCGCGACACCCTGCACCGCGACCCGGCCCGCACCACCGTCCTGATCGACCCCGCCGAGATGATGCCCGAGCACGTCACCGTCGTCACCGACCTCACCGGCGCCTATCTGCCGCCCGGACTGCCCGCGGCCGTCGCCCGCCTCCCCGCCACGGCGCGCGGGGCCGCGCTGCGCGCCCGCGTCCTGGACATCCTCACGGCACTCGGCGCCGTCCTCTCCGGCCCCGCCGCGGCGGCCGCCGCATACGCGCTGGGCGAGCCCCCCGGGATCACCGCGCGCCTGCGCGCCACGACCGCCCTCCACGCGCGCGTGGCCGCCGCCGTGCACCGCGCGTTGCTCGACTCCGGCGGACTCGCCCGGCCGCCCGAGGCCGGCCGTCAGCTGTACGCGGACCTGGACCGGCTGCGCCCCGCACTCGCCGCCCGCGGTGTCGGGGACGCCCAGGACCTGGAGGACCGCCTCTCCGAGCGGCTCGGCATGCCCACCCCCGGGGGCCACCGCTTCGGCGACGACCTCGCCGCACTGCGCGTACGCCTGTCCACCGGCCCATTCCTCGGCTCAACCCCGCAGGAGCGCATGACGTCTCTCACCACACCGGAACCGCTGGAATTGCCGCACGTACAGCGCGCGTTGAGCATGTTGGAGTCGGCACTCGACGATCTCAGGGCCGACGTCAAGGGATGGGAGAGTCCTCGATGACGCAGCAGTCCGAGTCGATGGCACAGCGAGCTGATGCCCTCGCGTCCTTCGTGCCCCTCGCCGAGCCGAAGCCGCTCGGCGGGGGACGTATCTGGCCCAAGTCGTTCGCCGACCGCCTGACGGCGCCGCTGCCCGGACTGCGCGCCTTCGCCCGGTTCGCCAGGGAGGGCGCGCTGCGGCCGCCGCCCGAGGCACTGACCAAGATCGCCGCCCTGCCGTTCGAGCCGGGCCCGCTGCCGGCCGTGGACGCCCGTACCGTCGCCGTCAGCTGGGCGGGGCACGCCAGTTGGGTGCTGCGCATAGGCGGCCTCACCGTGCTCACCGACCCCGTCTGGTCCCGCAAGATCCTCGGCACCCCGGCCCGCGTCACCCCCGCGGGCATCGCCTGGAGCGCCCTGCCGCGCGTCGACGCCGTCGTCATCAGCCACAACCACTACGACCACCTGGACGCCCCCACCCTCAAAAGGCTCCCGAGGGACACCCCCGTGTTCGTGCCCGCCGGACTCGGCCGCTGGTTCACGCGCCGCCGCTTCACCCGCGTCACGGAGCTCGACTGGTGGGAGGCGGCCGAACTGGACGGCGTGCGCTTCGACTTCGTCCCGGCCCACCACTGGTCCAAGCGCAGCCTCGTCGACACCTGCCGCACCCTGTGGGGCGGTTGGGTCCTCACTGACCTGGAAGGGCAGCGGGTCTACTTCGCGGGGGACACCGGATACGGGCACTGGTTCTCGGAGATCGGCAGCCGCTACCCCGGCATCGACCTGGCGCTCCTGCCCATCGGCGCGTACGAGCCACGCTGGTGGCTGCGGGACGTCCACTGCGACCCGGAGGAAGCGGTCAGGGCGGCGCAGGACGTGGGCGCGCGCCGGATGGCGCCCATGCACTGGGCGACGTTCCTGCTCTCGGCCGAGCCGGTCCTCGAACCCCTCACGCGCGTACGGGCCGCATGGCAGAAGGCGGGCCTTGCGCGCAAGGACCTGTGGGACCTGCCGGTGGGCGCCTCACGCGTGCTGACCGTCTGAGCGGCCCCCGCGCAGCCGCCGCCACACGGCGGGCGCCGAGCTGACCAGCAGCGTCAGGCCGACCGCCGCCACTACGCCCTCCCACGGCTCGCTGAACAGCGAGCCGCCGAGGATGCCGATGAGCTGATACGTCAAGGCCCAGGCCAGGCACGCCGGGACATCCCCGCGGGCGAACTGCCGCAGCGGCATCCTCGCCATCAGGCACGCCAGCATCACGGGGATGCGCCCGGCGGGCACGAGCCGGGACAGGACGAGCACCATCACCCCGTGGTCGGCGAGCTTGTCCTGAGCCTGCGCGAGCCGCTCCTCGGGCGCCCGGTCGCGGATCGCGGCCAGCCACTTCGAGCCGTTCTTCGAACCCATGCCGCGCTGCCCCAGCCAGTACAGCGCCACATCGCCGAGGAACGCCGCGAACGCGGAGACACCGAACACCAGGAGCAGCGAGAACGGCGCCGTCTGATGGAAGGCGACCACGGCCGCCGAGCTGACGAGCGCCCCCGTGGGGACGACCGGCACGAGCGCGCCGATCACGATCAGCAGGAACAACGACGGGTATCCGAGGGCCTGTTGGGTGGACTCCGGCGGCGTGTGCGTCACCGCGGCGACCAGCAGCTCATGGCCCCCGAGACCGGCCGGGTTCACCTGGCGACCTCCGGCCGTACGCTCTCGCCGTGAGCGAGCAGATGCACCGTCACCTCGGGCGCCAGCTCGGCGGAGCGCCGCACGAACTCGTCGCCCGGCGTGTGGAATTCGTGCGGCCGCACCGCGTCCATGCCGATCGGCCAATACGTCCCGTAGTGCACCGGAACGGCGCTGCGCGGCGCGATCCGCGCGAGCGCCTCGGCGGCCCGGCCCGCGTCCAGATGGTGCGGCCCCAGATACGGCCCCCACCCCCCGACCGGCAGCAGCGCCACATCCACCTCGCCCACCGCCTCCGCCATGGAGTCGAAGAGCCCGGTGTCGCCCGCGAAGTAGGTGCGGGCCTCGCCGCTCACCACGAACCCGAGCGCGGGGGAGCGGTGCGGTCCCACGGGGATGCGCCGCCCGTCGTGCGACGCGGGTACGGCCCGTACGACGAGGCCGCCCACCTCCACGCGCATGCCGGGCTCGACCTCCGTGAGCCGCAGGTGCGTGAGCCTGCGCAGGCCGGGCACCGCGCGCCGGGCCCCTCGCGGGAGCAGGACCAGGGTGCCGGGGGCGAGCCGGGCCAGGGACGGGACGTGCAGGTGGTCGGCGTGCAGATGCGAGACGAGGACGACGTCGGCGACGGCGGCCTCGGGCGGGGGGAGCGCCCCGCGGCGCCGGCGCAGATGGACGAGGCGGCGTGTGAAGAGCGGGTCGGTCAGCACACGGATCCCCGAGTCCTCGACCGTGCAGGTGGCGTGACCCCACCAGGTGATCTCCACCGGCACCTCCAGGACCTCCTCCGTGCGACTCCCCCCGAGCCTAAGGGCAGGAGTAGGGTCGTCGGGGAGACCGGAGGTGAGGGGGACACCATGGGTGAACCGGCGGAAGAGACGGCGGCCGGCGCGGTCCGCGTCACGGCGATCGCCAGTCTGACCCCGCTGGAGGAGCTGGACGCCGACCCCTTCCTCGTGGACTCGCGCAGCCAGCACGCGATGTGCGCCCGCTGGGCCGCCGACCGGGGCTACGTCGTGACCAGAGAACTCCTCGTCCACTCACTGCGCTCCGACCACGACGTGCTGTGGGTGGACGTCGACGCGGGCCTCGTCGACCTGTTCGTCGCCCCGAGCGACCGGGTCCTGCGGGCCGCGCTGCGCTCGGTCGACGAGTTCACGGCCGAGTGCGAGCGCCGCGGTGTCCGCCTGGAGACCGCGGGTCTCGTGGAGCCGTCGTACGACGCGGAGATGAAGAAGCGCGTCCACCGCCGCATGTCGATGCCGACGGCCGGTTACGACGGCTGCTGAGCAGGCACCCCGCGCGTCCCGCGCCGGGCATTTGTGTTCGCAGTCAGGGGAAAACCCGGACGTATCGCGCTCATATGACACGCTTGGCCCGGGGTCGACCAGACGGCGAGAGGGTGAGCGGGGCGTGGGTGAGGGGCGTTGGCGGCGGTTCGCCGGCACATGGTGGCGGTCGATCGCCGTGTGGGCGGTCAGCACCGTCACGATGCTCGTGCTCGCCGGGATCCTGCCGGACTTCCAGCTCCAGTCGGACAACGGTGACAGCGCCACCCGCATCGCCGTCACCGCCGCGCTCGGCGCGGGCGCCTTCGGCATCCTGTCCGCGCTGGTGTGGCCGCTCCTCGTGCGCGCCCTGCTTCTGGTGCCCGCGCTCGTCCTCGGCCTCGTCGTCTTCTTCCTCAACGGCGGCCTGCTGCTCTTCGCCCTGGCCCTCGTCCCCGACGGCCGGGGCGAGGCCAACCCCGAGACCGCCGTCGTCGTCGCCGCCGTCATGTCCGCGGTCGCGTCCGCCACCGGGGGAGCCCTCGCCGTACGCGACGACGACGCCTACCGCCGCCGCCTCTACCGCCTCGCCGACCGGCGCCGCCGCAGAGGGAGCGCCGGAGCCGGACCGTCCACCCCCGGCACGGTCTTCCTCCAGCTCGACGGCGTCGGCCACGACGTCCTGCGCTACGCCGTGGACCGGGGTGTGATGCCCACCGTCGGCGCGTGGCTCGGCTCCGGCACCCACCGCCTCACCCCCTGGCGCACCGACTGGTCCAGCCAGACGGGCGCCAGTCAGCTCGGCATCCTGCACGGCAGCAACTACGACGTGCCCGCGTTCCGCTGGTACGAGAAGGACACCCGCGAGATCCAGGTCTCCAACCGGCCCACCAGCGCCGCCGAACTCCAGCGCCGCGCCATCGAGCACACCGGCGACGGCGGACTCCTCACCCTGGACGGCGCCAGCCGCGGCAACCTCTTCAGCGGAGGCGCCGAACAGGTCGCCCTCGTGCTGTCCGTCGCGGCTCGCCGCGGCAAGGAGAACCGCTCGCGGGCCGGCTACTTCGCCTACTTCAGCGACCCAGCGAACGCCGTGCGCACCGCCCTGTCCTTCGTCGCCGAGGTCGGCCGCGAGATCGGCCAGTCCACCCGGGCCCGCCTGACCCGCCGGCGTCCCCGCGTCGGCCGCGGCGGGCTCTACCCGTTCATCCGCGCGTTCGCGACCGTCGTGGAGCGGGACGTCGTCGTCGCCGCGGTCATCGGCGACATGCTCGCGGGCCGCAGCGCCGTCTACGCCGACCTCGTCGCGTACGACGAGGTCGCCCACCACTCCGGGCCCGTCAGCCACGACGCCGAGAAGGTCCTCGCGCGCCTCGACCGCTCCCTCGCGCTGCTCGCGAAGGTCGCCGAGCACGCCCCGCGCCCGTACCGGATCGTCGTCCTGTCCGATCACGGGCAGAGCCCCGGCGAGACGTTCCGCGCCCGCTACGGGCTCGGCCTCCAGGACCTCGTCCGGGCGGGCTGCGGCCTGCCCGTGCCGCGCCGTGCCCGGCGTACCCACAGTGGCGCCGAGGCCCGCGCCGCAGTCAGGGCCGCGCTGCGCAGGCCCGTCGAGGAGGGTGACGAGAAGCACCGCCCGGCGTCGCGCCGCTCCGAGCCGATCGTGCTCGCCTCCGGCAACCTCGGCCTGGTCTCCTTCCCGGACGTGCCGCACCGCATGAGCAAGGAGGAGATCGACGCCCGCCACCCGGCGCTCCTCACGACCCTCGCCAACCACCCCGGCATCGGCTTCCTGCTGGTGCGCAGCGAGGAGCACGGCGCCGTCGTCCTCGGCGCGCGCGGCGCCGAGATCCCCCTGGCCGACCTCGACGGGCGCCCGGGTCCCCTGGCCGACTTCGGTGCCCACGCCGCCGACGCGGTCCGCCGCACCGACTCCTTCCCGCACACCGCCGACATCATGGTGAACTCCTGGTACGACCCGGCCGAGGGCGAAGTGCTCGCCTTCGAGGAGCAGATCGGCTCCCACGGAGGGCTCGGCGGCGCCCAGGGCCACCCGTTCCTGCTCGCCCCGGAGGCCTTCTCGCCGCCGGTCGCGAAGGGCGTGGAACTGGTGGGTGCCCAGCAGGTGCACCACGTGCTCCGCCGCTGGCTGCGAGAGGGCAGCGGTCCTCAGGTGCCGCTGGACGAATCCCGGCACGAGCCCGCCCCCGACGCATCATTTACGGCCGCGACAGTCACTCCGCAGGACGATTCCGCCTGATTTTGAACGATGTGTGCCGAGGGTCGACCATGGGACGTCGCCCGGCGATCCCGGTCGGCGCCCGCACGAGAGAGGCGCACCACCCCATGCCCCACACCGGAACCGTGACGAAGCCGGCTCCGGCCCCGCAGCACGAAGAGCTCCCCAGCAAGCACGCCCGCCGCTTCGGGCTCCCCATCGCCACCGCCCTCGTGATGGGCAACATCATCGGCGGCGGCATCTTCCTGCTCCCGGCCTCCGTCGCCCCCTTCGGCACCATCAGCCTCGTCGCCTTCGGTGTCCTCACCGTCGGAGCCATCGCGCTCGCGCTCGTCTTCGGCCGCCTCGCCCGCCGCCATCCCCGGACCGGCGGACCGTACGTCTACGCGCGCGAGGCGTTCGGCGACTTCGCCGGGTTCCTGGCCTCCTGGTCGTACTGGATCACCACCTGGGTGTCGAATGCGGCCCTCGCCGTGGCCGCCGTCGGCTACCTCGACGTGCTCCTGCCCATCCACGGCTCCCGGTTCTGGACCATCGTCGCCGCGCTCACCGTCCAGTGGCTGCCCGCCCTCGCCAACCTCGCGGGCACCCGCTACGTCGGCGCGGTGCAGCTCGTGTCGACGGTCCTGAAGTTCGCGCCGCTGCTCCTCGTGGCCGTCGGCGGCCTGTTCTTCTTCCACGCCGACAACCTCGGACCGTTCCGGGCGAGCGGCGACTCCGCGCTCGGCGCCGTCTCCGCGTCCGCCGCGATCCTCCTCTTCAGCTACCTCGGCGTCGAGTCCGCCTCGGTCAGCGCCGGCGAGGTCCGCGACCCCGAGCGCAACGTGGGCCGCGCCACCGTCCTCGGCACGGGACTCGCCGCCCTCCTCTACCTGCTGTGCACGGTCGCCGTCTTCGGGACCGTCGCCCACGACCGGCTCGTCGACTCCAGCGCGCCCCTCTCCGACGCCGTCAACGCCATGTTCGGCGGCACCTGGGGCGGCACCGCCGTGGCGATCGCCGCGATCGTCTCCATGCTCGGCGCCCTGAACGGCTGGACACTCCTGAGCGCCCAGACCCCGTACGCCGCCGCCAAGGACGGCCTGTTCCCCGCGGTGTTCACCAAGAAGAAGCGCGGCACCCCGACCGTCGGCGTCCTCGTCGCCGTCACCCTCGCCTCGATCCTGACGGTCTACAACTACACGGCGGGCTCGGCCGGGGTCTTCGAGACCCTCGTCCTGGTCACCACGTTCACCGCGACCGTCCCCTACCTCCTCGCGACCGCCGCCCAGATCTACTTCCTGCTGTCCGGGCAGGGCCACCGCGTCAGCGGCCCGCGCCTGGCCCGCGACATGGTGCTCGCCCTCGCCGCGTTCGGCTTCTCCCTCTGGCTGGTCGGCGGCGCCGGATACGCGGCCGTCTACCAGGGCGTCCTGTTCCTCTTCGTCGGAGTCCTCGTCTACGCGTGGATGGCGGCCCGCAAGAAGCGCGTCGCCGGGGACACCACCGACTGATCCGTGCCCCGTGCGCATTCCGGCCATAAGCGGTCCGGGTGTGGTCGGATGGTGCCCAACGCCCCAACCGGCACCCGACTGAAGGGAATCACCGTGGCTACCACGCGCTCCGCGCACACCGTGTGGGAAGGCGATCTGCTCAAGGGGAGCGGCGTCGTCACCTTCGACTCGTCCGGCATCGGCCAGCAGGCCGTGTCCTGGCCCTCCCGCGCCGAGCAGGCCAACGGCAAGACCAGCCCGGAGGAGCTGATCGCCGCCGCGCACTCCAGCTGCTTCTCGATGGCCCTGTCCAACGGCCTGACGACCGGCGGCAACCCGCCCACCAAGCTCGTCACCTCCGCGGACGTCACGTTCCAGCCGGGTGAGGGCATCACCGGAATTCACCTCACGGTGGAGGGCACGGTGCCCGGGCTCGACGAGGCCGGATTCGCCGCGGCGGCCGAGGACGCCAAGAAGAACTGCCCGGTGAGCCAGGCGCTCACCGGCACCACGATCACCCTCACGGCAAAGCTCGCCTGAGGGCGCACGCGCAGCCTTCATGTGCCGCGGTCCCGCAGAGACGGGCCCGCGGCACTGCTGTCACCACACGTCGGCCGTCACCACGCGTCGCGGTTCCGGCGCCTCGGCGGTCACCACGCGTCGTATGTCAGAGCTGGGCGCGCTTCTTCCGCAGCAGCTCCACCGTGCGCTCGGCGGACGCCGCGTGCGCCGCGATGTGGTCGAGCACCTCCAGATGGGTGCCCACCTCGGCCCGGCCGTCCAGATAGAGCGCGCCCGTGACGTACTCGCTGAAGACCATGTCCGGCAGCTCGCGCACCGGGAACCGGAACAGCGTGAACGGGCCGAACGTCCCCGGGTGCGGGCCCGCCGCGAACTCGGCTATCTGGAGCGTCACTTGAGGCAGCTCGGCCGCCTCGATGAGCCGGTCGAGCTGATTGCGCAGCACCTTGGGGCCGCCGGGCGGCCGGCGCAGCACGGTCTCGTCCATCACGACCCACAGATGAGGCGCGTCCTCACGGGTCAGCAGCGCCTGCCGGGCCATCCGCAGCGTCACATGGCGTTCCAGGTCATCGGGCTGCGTGCGGCCGACGGTGCCCGCGTCCAGGACGGCCCGCGCGTACTCCTCGGTCTGCAGCAGCCCCGGCACGAAGTGCGGCTCGTACGACCTGATGAGCCCGGCCGCGCTCTCCAGGCTCACGTACAGGCTGAACCAGTCGGGCAGGATGTCGTGGAACCGCTGCCACCAGCCCGGCAGATTCGCCTCCTCGGCGAGACCGACGAAGGCCTCGGCCTCCTGCTCCGGCACCCCGTACAGCTCCAGGAGCATCTGTACGTACGGGATCTTGAGGGCGACCTCCGCGGTCTCCATGCGGCGTATCGTGGCGCCGGTGACGCGCAGCGCGCGGGCGGCCTCGTCGCGGGTGAGCCCGGCCGACTCCCGCAGTTCCCGCAGGCGTCTGCCCAGAACCACCTGACCCACGGTCGGCGCGGGCCGCCGTTCACTCACGTCACGTCTCCCCACGTGCCGGGCGGCGAGCGGATTCGGGAGCCGGTGCGCTCCCAGCCGCGGCACTGCGCGCACTGAACATGTGCGCGAGCCGCGTGAACGGTACCAGTGCGATGAGTGGCCTGCCCACTACCGCGTGGATCCCGCTACGAGGTCCCCGACTACGGCGCGAGCGACCGCAGATACTTCACCGTCGCCGGGTCGGCGGGCAGGAACGTCTCGATCGCCAGCTCGGCCACCGTCACGTCCATCGGGGTGTTGAAGGTCGAGATCGACGACACGAACGACAGGACCTGCCCGTCGTGCTCGATCACCATCGGCAGCGCGAAGTACGGCACCGCCTCGCCGACCTCCCCACCGCCGTCGCCCCCGTCCCTGTCCGCCACCGGATACGCCTTGACCTCGTCGTACACCGCGCGCAGCGCTTCCGAGCGGTCCAGCGCGATCTGCCGCTCCATCTGCGCCAGGAGATGTCCCCGCCACTCGCGCAGGTTCCGGATCCGCGGCGCGAGGCCCTCCGGGTGCAGGGTGAGCCGCATCGCGTTGAGCGGCGGGGTCAGCAGCGACTCGGGAATCCCCTCCATCAGCATCGCGATGCCCCGATTGGCGGCGACCACCGTGTACGTCGCGTCGACGACCAGCGCCGGATACGGCTCGTAGCCGTGCAGGAGCCGGTCCAGGCCCTCCCGCAGCGCCCCCATCGACGGGTCGTCGAACGGGGTCTCCGCGAACCGTGGCGCGTAACCCGCCGCGAGCAGCAGCGCGTTGCGCTCCCGCACCGGCACGTCCAGATGCTCCGCGAGCCGCAGGACGAGCTCCTCGCTCGGCCGTGACCTGCCCGTCTCCACGAAGCTGAGATGCCGGGCGGACGAATCGGCGCGCAGGGCGAGCTCCAGCTGGCTCACCCGCCGCCGTTCCCGCCATTCCCGCAGCAGAGGACCGATTCCGGACTGGCGAGCACGCGTGGCAGTCGACATGCCACGACCGTAGCCGAGGGGCGCGCGGAGCCACCCCTGTGGGACGCTGGAACTCCTCGCACATCACAGGGAAAGGACCTGGTCATGCCCTTGGAGCCGCTGTCCCAGAAGGAGATCGAGGACCGTCTCGCCGAGCTGCCCGGTTGGAGCGTGGCCGATGACAGACTCACCCGCACCTACCGCCTGGCCAACCATTTCGCGGCCACGGCCCTCGTCATGCACATCGCGCAGATCCAGGACGAGCTCGACCACCACTCCGACCTGACCCTCGGCTACAACACGGTCGACGTGTCCGTGAACACCCACAGCGTGGGCGGCGCCCTCACCCACCTCGACTTCGGCCTCGCCCATCGCGTCCAGGAGATCGCCCCCAGCCACGGCGTGAGGTGACCGCCGGTGCTGGACTACGACAAGGAAGCCGCGGTCTACGACGAGACCCGCGGCGGCATACCCCGCGCCCGGTCCGCCGCCGAGGCCGTGCTCCGCCTTGTGCCGCCGACCGCCCGCACCCTCCTCGACCTGGCCTGCGGCACGGGGCTCGTCACGATGCGGCTCACCAGGCCGGGCCTGCGCGCCGTCGGCATCGACCTCGCCCCCGGCATGCTCCGCGCCGCGGCGCCCCGCCTCGACGGCGCCGTCATCCGCGGCGACAGCCGCCAACTCCCGTTCCGCAGCGCCTCCGTGGACGTCGTGGCCGTGATCTGGCTGCTGCATCTGCTGCCCGACGCGCGCCCCGTCATAGCCGAGGCCGCCCGCGTCCTGCGGCCCGGCGGCGTTCTGGTGACCACCGTAGACAAGGCCGCCGCCCACGACGTGGGCAGTGACATCGACACCCTCGTGGCCCCCTATCGCGGCCGCCTCCCCTCCGACGCGGCCGCACGGGTCGCCTCCCACGCCGCCGGCCACGGGCTGCGGCCGAGCGGCGAGGCCCGCTTCCCCGGACACGGCCAGGGCCGCACCCCGAGGCGCCTCGCCGACGACGTGCGGCGCGGCAGGATCTACAGAGCCGGCGGAGCGGCGCTCGCCGACCGCCTCGCCGCGCTCCCCGACCCCGAAGTCCCGCGCCCGGAGCCGGAGTTCACCGTTCACTCCTTCACTCGGCACACCTGACGCGAGATCAGTGAGCGGCGTCCACCGACGGCGGGTCAGGGGCGACGGGTGAACGCCATCGTCCAGTTCGACAGCATGTGTCGCCGCCGTCCACCGAGAAGAACTGCTCCCAGTGCGCCGTCGTCACCGAGATCCCCGACCACACGAACCGCACCCGGACGTCCTTGCCGTCATGCGTGTCGTCGCCCTCGAAGACGCCCCGCCCGTCCCTGTCGAAACGGCCGGTCACACGGTCAAAGCCCTCGGCGACCTCTACGGCCGCGCTTGATGCCCCGTCTCACGCACTTGTGCCCCGCCTCCGGACCTCGGGGCACACGAAGCCGTACGCGTGACGCGGTCAGGCCACGTCGAACGTCGCCGGGTCGGGACCCAGGCGACGGTCCTCGTTCAGCGCGCTGATCGCCGCGATGTCCTCGATGTCCAGCTCGAAGTCGAACACGTCGATGTTCTCCACGATCCGTGACGGCGTCACGGACTTGGGGATCACGACATTGCCGAGCTGGACGTGCCAGCGCAGCACGATCTGAGCCGGCGTGCGCCCGTGCTTCTGGGCGATCGCGACGATCGCCGGGACCTCGAGAAGGCCCTTGCCCTGACCCAGCGGCGACCAGGCCTCGGTGGCGATGCCCTGCTCCGCGTGGAACTCGCGCGCGGCGCGCTGCTGGAGATGCGGGTGCAGCTCGATCTGGTTGACCGCCGGGATGATGGACGTCTCGCCGAGGAGGCGCTCCAGGTGCTCCGGAAGGAAGTTGGAGACACCGATGGCCTTGGCGCGGCCGTCCGCGTAGATCTTCTCGAGGGCCTTGTACGTGTCGACGTAGCTGTCCTTCGAGGGCAGCGGCCAGTGGATCAGGAACAGATCGAGGTAGTCGAGGCCCAGCTTGTCGAGGGAGGCGTCGAAGGCGCGCAGCGTCGCGTCGTAACCCTGGTCGGCGTTCCACAGCTTCGTGGTGACGAAGAGCTTCTCGCGGGCGATGCCGGAGGCGGCGACGGCCTTGCCGGTGCCCTCCTCGTTGCCGTAGATCGCGGCGGTGTCGATGCTGCGGTACCCGGCCTCCAGGGCCGTCGCGACAGCCTTCTCGGCCTCGGCGTCCGGCACCTGCCAGACGCCGAAACCGAGCTGGGGCATCTCGACGCCGTTGTTCAGGACGATCGGGGGGACCTTGCTCACGAGCTCTCGATCCTTCGCGTTGTCGGTTGGTACTCCCATCGTCAACGATCACGGCCCGGAGCGCATTCCCGTTCACAGCGTGTTCACGGGTGCGCCCCGGGCCCCGCTCACCCGGCCGGACCGAGATAGGCGTCCCGTACGGCCGGGTCGGCACGGACCGCCGCCGGGGTGCCCTCGGCCAGCACGGTCCCGAGGTCGAGCACGACTATGCGGGAGCAGAGGTCCATGACGAAGGCGACGTTGTGCTCGACGAGGAGCACGGCGCAGCCCTGTTGGTCTGACAGATGACGGATGACGGATTTCAGCTGACAGATTTCATCATCTGTCATTCCTGACGCGGGCTCGTCGAGCAGCACCACCCGCGCCCCCTCCACCCCCGCCCGGGCCAGTTCCACCATGCGTGCCTGGCCTACCGGGAGCGCCCCCGCGTACTCCCCGGCCAGCGCGTCGAGGCCGCACGCGTGCAGCATCGACGACGCCTGCTCGCGACGCCGGCGCTCGTACGTCCGTCTGGTCGGCGCCGCCAGCAGATCGGCGGCGAGCCCGCCCCCGCCGCCCCGCCACTCCTGCGCCACCAGCAGGTTGTCCGCGACCGTGAGCTGGCCGAAGAGCTGCTGGCGCTGGAACGTGCGGCGCATCCCGTGGCGGGCCCGCCACACGGGGGAGCGGCGCGTGATGTCCTCGCCGTCCAGGAGGACGCGGCCCTCGTCGGGGCGCCGGATGCCGGAGACGACGTCGAAGAAGGTGGTCTTGCCTGCGCCGTTCGGGCCGATGAGGCCGCACACCTCGCCGGCGCGCAGCGTCATGCCGACCCCGTCGAGCGCGTGGATCCCGCCGAAACGGACGCCGACTCCGGCCGCTTCGAGCACGGGTCCCCCGGTGGTCCCGGTCATGGCCGCACCGCCCCTTCCTCTTCCGCGTCCTGCGCCGTGCCCGGTCCGCTCGCGGCGAGCCCCAGGTAGGCCTCGGTGAGCCGGTCGGCCCGCACTTCGGCGCGCGGGCCGCACCACGAGACGCGGCCCCGGTCGAGATACGCGACGGTGTCGGCGACGCCGAGGATCTCGGTGGCCTTCTCCTCGACGAGGAGCAGCCCTGTTCCGGCGTCGCGGAGTTCGGTGAGCAGCCGGAACACGTCCTCGACGATGCGCGGCGCGAGACCGAGGGACGGCTCGTCGGCGATGAGGACCCGGGGCGGCTCCTGGAGGAGCGGGGCGAGGGCGAGCAGCTGCTGTTCACCGCCGGAGAGTGCGCCCGCGGTGACGTTGCGGCGGGCGGCGAGCCCGGCGAAGCGCTCGTACACGGCCTCGCGCGCGTGCTTGTCGGGGAGGTGCAGGGTGAGGTTCTCCTCGATGGTGAGGGCGGGGAAGATGCCGCGTCCTTCGGGGGCGAGGAGTACGCCGGCCCGCGCCCGGCGGACGGGGCCCTCGCGTGTGACGTCCCGCCCGGCGACGTACACCTGCCCCCGCAGGGGTGTGAGGAGTCCGGCGGCGGTACGGCACGTCGTGGACTTCCCGGCGCCGTTGGGGCCGAGGAGGGCGACGATCTCGCCGGGGTGCACGGTGATGCGGACTCCGTGCAGGACGGGCGCGCCGTCGTATCCGGCGTGCAGGCCGCGCAGTTCGAGGGCCGGCGGGGTGCCGCTTTCGGGGGCGGGCGTGGGGGCCGGGCCCGTTGCTTCGGAGGTAGTGACTCCTGCCCCCGTCTTCGTACTTCTGCGTCTGTGCCGTCGTACGGAGATCGCCGCGCAGTAGCCGTCCGGGTCGTTGGCGAGTGCGAGGCCCGCCAGGCCGAACAGGACGACCGGGAGATGGACGGAGTCCGTGACGTGGTCCGCGACGAGGTGCGGCACGATCGCGTAGACGAGGCCCGCTACGACCGCGAACTGCGGGCGCCGTACCCCTGCCGCGACGACCACCGCGAGCCAGATCAGACCCGTCATCGCGGTGAAGTCGGTAGCGGTGATGCGGGTGTTGTACGACGCGTACATCACGCCCCCGAAGCCCGCGAGGCCGGCCGAGAGGGTGAAGAGGAGGAGTTTGGTGCGGATGACGGAGACTCCGGAGGCCATCGCTGCGGCGGGCGCCGAGCGCACGGCGAGCATCGCGCGGCCCGAGGGGGAGTTGCGCAGTGCGCCGAGGGCGGCCACGGCGGCTGCGCACAGGACGACCATCGCGACGCCCATCGCCCGGTCGTCGCTCAGGTCGACGGGTCCGAAGACGGGGCGCGGGATTTCCCAGCCGGTGTCGCCGTTCCTCAACCAGCCCATCTGGAAAAGGACTTGGTCGGCGAGGAAGGCGAGGGCGAGTGTGGCGAGGGCGAGGGTGCGGCCGCCGAGGCGCAGCGCGGGCAGTGCCACGAGCGCCCCGAGGACGGCCGCGACGCAGGTGCCCACGAGCGCCGCCGCGATGAACGGCCAGCCGTGGCTCATCAGGAGCCCGGCCACGAGCGCCGCGCCGGTGACGAAGGTGGCCTGCGCGAGGGACACCATCGCGCCGAGCCCCGTCACGACGGTGAAGGAGACGAAGACGAGCGAGAGGGCGAGGCCCTGGGCGAGGATGCCGCTCCAGAACGGGGTCGTCACGGTGTAGAAGGCGGCCGCGAGCAGCGCGGCGGCCACCGCCCACGGGCCCCATTTCCGTGCCCAGGGGCGGCCCGCGAGGTAGTCGACGGGCGGGGCGTCGGCGGCGGCCGTCCCCGCCATGCGCTGTCGCCGGGTGAGCAGCAGCAGTCCGGCGAAGAGGATCAGGAACGGGACGGCGGTGCGGAACCCCGTGACGCGTTCGGCGAAGGAGGAGTAGCCGGCGACGAGGTTCTGCAGGACTCCGAGGCCGAGTCCGCCCGCGAAGGCGAGGGGTACGGAGGCGAAGCGCCCGAGGACCGCGGCGGTCGCCGACACGAACAGGAACAGGGTGAAGTCGTGTGCGGACAGGCCGAGCAGCGGGGTAGCGAGGACGCCGGCGAGGCCCGCGAGCCCGGACGACAGCATCCACGCCACGGTGGAGAGCCGGTCGGCGCTCATGCCGCGCAGTTCGACGAGTGAGCGGTTGTCGACGGCGGCCCGCAGGCGCAGGCCGAGGGTGGTGTGGCGCATCAGGATCCACAGGCCGAGCGCGACCGTGGCGGTCGCCACCCATGTGATCAGCTGGTCGGAGTCGATGCCGACGCCGTCCATCAGCTGCCAGTTCTTCGCGGGGCTCGGGCCTACGCCCGGCAGCCCGAACTGGTTCTCGGCGGGCTTGACGGACACGCCCGCGTCGTCGAGCAGTTCCACCACCCACAGGCCGAGCGCGGGCAGTGCGACGAGGAGGCCGATGGTCGCGACGATCTGCGCGGTCTCGCCGACGCGCGCCAGCTTGCGGAACATCAGCCTGTCAAGTCCCCAGCCCAGCAAGGGAGATGCGACACAGACGAGGAGGAGCGCGGTCGGTACGGCGGGCCAGCCGAGGCCGGAGTGCAGTTCGTAGAAAGCGAGCGCGCACAGGTAGGCGGTGGCGCCATGGGCGAAGTTGAAGAGGCCGGAGGCCGAGTACGACAGGACGAGGCCGGTGGCGAGGAGCGCGTACAGCGCACCCGACACGAGCCCGCTCAGCACGAAGGCCAGCAGGTCGGACATGCGGGGCGCCCCCTACTTGAACGGGATGGGCTCGTAGCACTTGAAGGGTGACGAGACGTGGTACGCCCCGTTCTTGAGCTGGACGAGGGCGCCGCAGCCGAACGACTCCTTCTGTCCCTTGGGCAGGGCGCGGTCGCCGACCATGGTGCCGGTGTCGGAGAACCCGTTCGCGGCCTTCTGGAAGGAGGCGACGGTGAGGTTCCGGCCCGCTTTCTGCGCGATGGAGAGGAACAGGTCGGCGGACATGTAGCCGGTCATCATGTGCATGTTGAGGGGCACGTCCTTTCCGCCCGACGCCTTCTTGATGTCCGCCTTGAACTGCTTCATCGTCGCCGAGCGCGTCTCGAAGGGCTCGAAGGTGAGCAGGATGTGCACCCCGTCGAGTGCCTCCTTCGTGGCGCTCTTGGCGAGCAGCCCCGGGTCGTAGTCGGTCGGGTCGGTGAGGACGCCGCGGTACCCGGAGCGCTTGACGGCGGTGAACAGGCCGATGTTGTACGGGGTCTGCATGACGGAGACGACGATGTCGGGCGCCTTGCCGCCGTCGCTGCGCAGGATCTCCTTGGTGTACGCCGACCAGTCGCTCGGCACCGAGGTCGCGGGCACGGACGACTTGGCGAAGGTGACCTTGTATCCGGCGGACGCGAAGCTCTGCTTGTAGGTGCGGATGGCGAAGGTGCCCGCGTCGTTGTCGTTGGCGAGGATGGCGACGGTCTTCCCCTTGGCGCCGTGCGTGACCTGCTTGAGGCCCTCGGGCCAGGTCTGCGAGATGGTGCCGCCGGGCATCGGGACCATGCAGCCGCCGAAGCCGTAGATGTAGGTGGGTCCGCAGAAGGACGGGATGGTGCCCCAGCCGAACGTGGGGACCTTCTGCTTCTGGAGGAAGTCGGCGCCGGAGAAGGTGACCGAACTCATCGGCGAGATCGCGAACACCTTGTCCTGCTGGACGAGTTTGCGGGCCGCGGCGAGGTTCTTGGCCGGGTCCTGGCCGTCGTCCTCCGCACCCAGGTAGTCGATCTTCCTGCCGTTGATCCCGCCTTCGGCGTCGGCACGGGCGAAGCGGGCCCTCGCGCCGAGGTCGGTGTCCTTCTTGCTGTAGCCGCTGGCGGTCGTCATGGAGACGATGCCGCCGACCTTGATGGCGTCATCCGTCACTCCGCGTACCGAACTCCCCTTGCTGTCAGGGGAGTTGCCGGTTGCGGCGGAGTTGCAGGCGGTGGCGAGCAGCAGTGCCGCCACAGTGGCGGTGATGGCGCGGACATTTCGCGACACGATGGGCCCCCTCCGTCGGGTGAGGGTGATTCTGTGCGCGACCTGATGAACCGTCAATAACTGACGCATCGGTAATTGATGAACCGTCAGAAACGGCTCACGCCCGGGTCAGGGCCTTGTGGCGGGGTTACCGTCGGGAACGTACCGGCGCGCGATCAGCCCCGGTACAGCGCCTCGACCTCCTCCGCGTACGCCGTCTCGATCGCCTTCCGCTTCAGCTTCAGGGACGGTGTGAGCAGCCCGTGCTCCTCGGTGAACTGGTAGGCCAGTATCCGGAACGTACGGATCGACTCGGCCTGCGAGACCAGGGTGTTGGCCGCCACGACGGCCCTGCGCACCTCGGTCTCCAGGTCCGGGTCGTGGACCAGCTGGGCGGGCTTCAGCGGCGGCTTGCCCCGCATGCCCAGCCAGTGCTCGACGGCCTCGGCCTCCAGCGTGACGAGCGCGGCGATGTACGGGCGGTCGTTGCCGACGACGATGCACTGGGCGACCAGCGGATGGTCGCGCACCCGTTCCTCCAGCTGCTGCGGCGAGACGCTCTTGCCGCCGGAGGTCACGAGGATCTCCTTCTTGCGGCCGGTGATCGTCAGGTAGCCGTCGTCGTCCAGCGAGCCGAGGTCGCCGGTGGCCAGCCAGCCGTCGTGCAGGGTGGCGTCGGTGGACTTGGGGTCGTTGAGGTACCCCTGGAACACATTGCCGCCGTACAGCCAGATCTCGCCGTCGTCGGCGATGTGGACCGTCGTGCCGGGGATGGCCTGGCCGACCGTGCCGTAGCGGGTCTGCTCCGGCGGGTTCGCGGTCGCCGCGGCCGTGGACTCGGTGAGGCCGTAGCCCTCGTAGATCGTGACGCCGGCGCCCGCGAAGAACAGGCCGAGGCGGCGGTCCATGCCCGAGCCGCCCGACATGGCGTGCCGCACCCGGCCGCCCATCGCCTCGCGGACCTTGGAGTAGACGAGCTTGTCGAAGATCGAGTGCTGCATGCGCAGCGACGCGGACGGTCCGGGGCCGGTGCCGAACGCCTTGGCCTCCTGTGCGTCCGCGTACTTGACGGCGCACTCGACGGCCTTGTCGAACGGCCCCGACTTGCCGTCCTTCTCGGCCTTGCGACGGGCCGCGTTGAAGACCTTCTCGAAGATGTACGGCACGGCGAGGATGAACGTCGGCCGGAACGACTGCAGGTCGGGCAGCAGGGCCGCCGCATTGAGCTGCGGCTGGTGGCCGAGCTTCACGCCGCCGCGGATCGTGGCGATCTGCACCATGCGCCCGAAGACGTGCGCGAGCGGCAGGAACAGCAAGGTCGAGGCCTCGTCGCCGCGCTTGGAGTGGAACACCGGCTCCCAGCGGGTGATCATCGTGTCCGCCTCGAACATGAAGTTCGCGTGGCTGATGACGCAGCCCTTGGGGCGGCCCGTGGTGCCCGAGGTGTAGATGATTGTGGCGATCGCGTCGGGGGTGACGGCGCGCCGGTGACGGTGCACCACCTCGTCGTCGATGTGCGCGCCGGACTCGATGAGATAGGGGACGGGATCGGCGTCCAGCTGCCACATCCGGTTGAGCGTGGGCAGGCGGCCGATGACGGTGGCGATCGTCATCGCGTGGTCCTCGTGCTCCACCATCGCGGCCGACACCTGAGCGTCGTGCAGGGTCCAGAAGACCTGCTCGGCGGAGGCGGTGGGGTAGATCGGCACGACCTGGGCGCCGATCGTCCACAGCGCGAAGTCGAAGAGGGTCCACTCGTAGCGGGTCCTCGACATGATTGCGACGCGGTCGCCGAAGCGGACGCCCTGCGCGAGCAGCCCCTTGGCCAGCCCGAGCACTTCGTCACGGAATTCGGCGGCCGTCACGTCCTGCCAGCGGCCCGCATCGTCCTTGCGGCCGAGCGCGACGCGCAGCGGATCCTCGAGGGCATGGTCGAACACAGCGTCGGCCAGGCCGCCCACCGGCGGCGCCGACGCCAGAGGAGGATTGGTGAACTCGCGCATGTTGCTCCTTGTGGCGCTCCGCACAGCGCCGGTGACGGTACCCCACCGCGCGCCCCGGCGGGAGGGGTCCAAATGGGCCGGAGCGCGCGGAATATGCACTGGTCAGCCGGTGAAATACGGCCACAAGGGGAAGGGCGGGACAGAATTCTTACGGTTCAGTAAGTTTCGGTGGCGTAATCTCCACGGAATCTGTACGGGGTGGTTACCGGGGGTCCGCTGAGGGCTTTTTGGGCGGACTGGTCGCTTCCGATTTCTCCACGGACGGTTCACGACCATCCCTGGCGGCGGCCGACGCGGTCGCTCCCTGCGGACGGCGGGCCCGCCCTGCGGCGGGCGAAAGACCCTAATGGCTGCGGTGCAGCCGGTCGCCCCCGTCGAGGATCGCCTGGGCCAGCGCCTGCGCCGCGTCGCCCTGGGCGCTGGCGTGCCGCGGCCCGTGCAGCAGGACGAAGTCCACCTCGCCCAGCTCCGGCAGCCCCGCCCGCTCCGGTACGCGGACCAGGCCGGGCGGGATCAGGCCACGCGAGTGCGCCATCACGCCGAGGCCCGCCCTGGCCGCCGCGATCAGGCCGTTGAGGCTGCCGCTGGTGCACGCCACCCGCCAGGCGCGGCCGTGCCGCTCCAGGGCTTCGAGGGCCAGGGCCCGCGAGATGCCCGGCGGCGGGTACACGATGAGCGGCACCGGACGGTCCGGGTCCAGGCGCAGCCGCTCGGCGCCGATCCACACCAGCCGGTCGTGCCACACGGACTCGCCGCGCGGGTCCTCCGGGCGCCGCTTGGCGAGGACCAGGTCGAGCTTGCCCGCGTCGAGCTGCTCGTGCAGCGTCCCGGAAAGCTCGACCGTCAGCTCCAGGTCCACCTCCGGGTGGTCGTGCCGGAACGCCTCCAGGATCTCGGTGAGCCGGGTCAGGACGAAGTCCTCCGACGCCCCGAAGCGCAGCCGCCCCCGCAGCCGCGTGCCCGTGAAGAACGCCGACGCCTGCTCGTGCACCTCCAGGATCCGGCGCGCGAAACCGAGCATCGCCTCGCCGTCCTCCGTGAGCTCCACGGTGTGCGTGTCCCGCGTGAACAGGGTCCGCCCCGTGGCGTCCTCCAGGCGCCGCACATGCTGGCTGACCGTGGACTGGCGCAGGCCGAGGCGGCGGGCGGCCTGCGTGAAGCTCAGCGTCTGGGCCACCGCGAGGAACGTACGCAGCTGCGAGGGGTCGTACATGTCCCCGACCCTACCCGTGCTCATCGCGAAACGTGATGACAGTCAGTGCGGTATGCAGGATTCCCGATCGCGGTGATCAGGAGGACGATGGAGAGGGCACGACCTGAACCGACAGCAAGGAACATGGAACCCGTGAAACGCCTGACTTGGCCGTCCTGGATGCCGGTCGACCCCTACATCATGGCGCTCATAGGGACGGTGGGCCTCGCGGCGCTCCTGCCCGCGCGTGGCGGTGCGGCCGATGTCGCGTCCGGCGCCTCGACCACCGCCGTCGCGTTCCTCTTCTTCCTCTACGGGGCGCGCCTGTCGACCCGCGAGGCGCTCGACGGGCTCAGGCACTGGCGGCTCCATGTGACCGTCCTCGCCGCCACGTTCGTCGTCTTCCCGCTCCTCGGCCTCGCGGCCCGCGGCCTCGTCCCCGTGATGCTCACGCCGTCCCTCTACGACGGGCTGCTCTTCCTCACCCTCGTCCCCTCGACGATCCAGTCGTCGATCGCCTTCACCTCGATGGCCCGCGGCAACGTGCCCGCGGCGATCTGCGCGGGGTCCTTCTCCTCGCTCGCCGGCATCGTCATCACGCCGCTGCTCGCGGCGGGGCTGCTCGGCAACAGCGGCGGCGGGTTCTCCGCGGACTCGCTCGTCAAGATCGTGCTGCAGCTGCTCGTGCCGTTCCTCGCCGGGCAGTTCCTGCGCCGCTGGGTCGGCTCCTTCATCACGCGGCACAAGAAGGTCCTGAGCTACGTGGACCGCGGCTCGATCCTGCTCGTCGTCTACACCGCGTTCAGCGAGGGCATGGTCCAGGGCATCTGGCACCAGGTCAGCGCCGTGCGCCTGGGCGGGCTCCTCGTCGTCGAGGCGGTGCTGCTCGCCGTGATGCTGGCGGTCACCTGGTACGGCGGCAAGGCGCTCGGCTTCGGGCGTGAGGACAGCATCGCGATCCAGTTCGCCGGGTCGAAGAAGTCCCTGGCGGCCGGACTGCCCATGGCGAGCGTCCTGTTCGGGGCGCACGCGTCCCTCGCCGTGCTGCCGCTGATGCTGTTCCATCAGATGCAGCTGATGGTGTGCGCCGTGATCGCCAAGCGCCGGGCGCTCGACCCCCTGGAGCAGGTCAGCGCAGGGGAGCGAGCCGCAGAGCCACGAACCGCGGCCGGTACAGCGACACGTTCCCGCTGACCTGCGCCTGCGCGGTGGCGGGCGCCGCGTCCAGCCAGTTGACGTCGTAGCTGAGCAGCAGACGCCCGTCACCACCCCCGAGCGCGGGGTGCGCCTGCGGGTTGTACGCGGCCGTGCCCTGCGGGAGCGCCCCGTCCCGCGGCAGCGGCGCATCGAAGCCCTTCGCGGGGCCGTGCCAGGGCCCGGTCGGCGTACATGCCCAGTAAGAGGAGACACGGGTCAGGCCCGCGGTCCCGGCGGCCATCGTGAACAGGACGTAGGTACCGCCGTCGCGCACGACGGTGAACGCGCTGCCGACCCCGCGCCGTTCACTGTCGCCGAGGACCGGCCGTGGCCGTGGAGCCCGCGTCCAGTCCGAGCCGTCCCAGTAGCGCCACGCCCCCGGCTCGGCGAGCCGGCCGTGCGGCACCCGCGCGACATAGGCGTGGCGCGTGGCCCCCTGCCCGTCGTCACCGCCGAACACATACGTCCATCCGCCCCGGTCGAGCGCCGTCGTGCCGAACAGGACGCGCCGCGCCGGGTCCGGCACACCCCGCTGGTCGAGGACCGTGACGACGCTCTCCACGCGCAGGCCGGGCAGCGACAGCGTGGCGACCTCGGTGGCGGCGGGCATGCCGTAGATCCAGGGACCCGTCCCCGTCGTACGGGTCCACAGCAGGACGCGGACGACCTGCTCGGCGGAGCCGGGGGAGCGGGGCTCGACGCGGGCCGCGACGGGCCAGCGCCACTGCTGCGGCGCCGGGTCGGGGAACAGGGGCGCGGGGAGCGTGCGTTCCAGGGCGCCCGAACGGCCCATCACCACGGCCGAGTTGCGCACCAACGGCGCCGAGATGTCCCGCCAGGCGTGGGGCCGGCCCGCCGGGTTGGGCGGCGCGTGCACCTGCCCGAGATAGGTGTCGGAGAACAGCCACAGGACCCGCCCGTCCGGGAGCCGCGCCGAGTGCGTGCCGTCGCCGCCGGTCCAGTCGTCGCCCCGCGACGCGTCGTCGCCGTAGCGGGCGAACGCGCCCGTGAGGCCGGGGTCGGCGGACCACGAGGCGACGGTGCGCGCCGCGCACGGGCGACCGCCCTCCCGGTCGTCGTCCGGGAGGGTGGTCAGCAGCGCGGCGGCGCACACCAGGGCCAGCAGCAGGCCGATCCCCGCCCTCATGCTCCTGCGGCGCACCGCCTCCGTGTCCGCGGGCACCTTTCGGACGCTAGTGGCCGCCGCGTACGCGGTCCATGGGCAGCCACAGGACGGTGTCAGGGGTCACAGTGGTGATCGGGGTGTCGAGCTCCTCGTCGCTCAGCGCCCGGTCGTGGACGCGGACGTCGTCGATCGCGCCGGTGAAGTGTGCCCGGCTGTCCATCCGTTCGCCCACGTGCACGCCGAACGGCGAGTTACGGCTGACGGAGCCCGGCACGTCGGGCGTACCGACCGACGTCCCGTCGACGGTGAGCGTCAGCTGTCCTCCGCCGCGCCGCAGTACGGCGTGGTGCCACTGGCCGTCGTTGTACGCGGCGGTGGTGCGCACCGAGGCCGTTCGCGGGGCCGCGGCTCCGTCCCGCGTGGTGATCAGGCCCGTGATGCGGTTGCTCGCGGGCTCGGCGCGCAGCCACACCTGCGGCTGCGTGGTGCCGATGCCGCCCATCCACAGCAGGGGCTGCTCACCGGTCGTGGCGGAGTAGCGGAACCACAGCGACGCGGTGAAGTCCTTAGTGCCGAGCGGCAGCCGGTCGCTGTACGGGAGCCGTACGGCGTCGTCCGTGCCGTCGAAGGAGAGCGCCCCGCCGAAGCGGCCGGCGGTCGGGGAGGCGCCGCCGAGCACGGCCGCGTCGCGCGCGTGGCGGGCCCGGTCCTCCGTCGTCGGGTCGGCGCCGCGGCGTGGCGTCAGCCAGCGCTCGGTGAAGCGAGCGAAGCGGATCTCGTCGCGGGCGTCGACCGCGCCGCCCTCGTACATGAGGCCCACCTGGTCGCGGGTCGCCTGCACGAGGTCCGAGTAGCCGGACCAGTCGGTCGTCACCACGGTCGAGCGGTCGAAGCTGTCCCAGGTCCGCCCGCCGTCGTACGAGGAACGGACGGTCATGGTCCGGCGCCGGTCGGGGTCGCCGGGGCAGGCCAGCAGGAGCCGGTTGCCGGCGCGCAGGACCGAACCCTGCACCTGCGGGGTGTAGAGGTCGGGGATCGCCGTGAAGCGCCGCGTGAACGAGTCGCCGCCGTCCCGGCTCCACGTGTGTGTGCGGTGACCGAGGTCGGTGCCGTCCTGCTCGCGCCCCGACACGTACAGGGTGCCGCCGGGCAGTTCGGCGACGGTCATCTCGGACGGCTTCTGCCGGAAGGTGCCGTCGTCCGCGATCGGCCAGGAGTCCTTCGCGCCGACCCGCCAGTGGCTGCCGCCGTCGTCGCTGACCATGAGCGCGGCGTGGTTCGCGGTGACGCGACTGCCGTTCCAGGTCTCGGCGTTGACGGTGAAGACGAGCCGGCCGCGGTGGCGCCCCTGGGTGAGCTGGATGCCGTGCACGGGTCCGGTCGCGTACCAGGAGTTCCAGTCCTTCGGCAGGATCTCGTCGCTCAGGTCGCGCGGCGCCGACCAGGTGCGGCCGTCGTCGTCGCTGTACTGGAGGTGCGGGGTGCGGTCGCACGGCACGTCGCAGTTCTTCCCGTCCGTGCGGCCGGTGTTGTACGTCTCCGCGAGCAGGATGCGGCCCGTCCTGAGGTCGACCACGGGGGCGGGGTTGCCGTGGGTGTCACCTGCGCCCTCGTTGACGACCTGGAGCGGGCTCCAGGTCCGGCCGCCGTCCTCGGACCGCTTGACGACGATGTCTATGTCGCCCGCGTCGGAACAGTCGTTCGTCCGCCCCTCGGCGAAGGCGAGCAGCGTCCCCTGCTTCGTCTTCACGACGGCGGGAATGCGATAGCAGGCGTACCCGGGATCCTGGGAAGCCTTGAAGAGGACCTGTTGCTCGAACGGCGGTTGCGTCGCGGCTGCTCGGGCCGCCTGCGCCGCGCCGGCCGGTTCGGCGGCGTGCGCGGGCAGTGCGGCTCCCGCGGCGACGGCGAGCAGCGCGACGACGGATGTGCCCAGGGATCTCAGACGTACGCGGAGACTTGACGGCATGGTGCGGCCACCCTTTCAACGGCTCATGTCAAGGCTGATGTCACGGCTCATGCGTCTGGACATCCAGACATCCCACGTCCAATGTCCGGATCACAGACGCTACTTGGGACGCTCGGCACGCCACAAGCACCGTGCATCAGGGGATCAGGACGACCTTGCCGAGATGGGCTCGGCCCAGGTCTCGGCGCCGTAGATCATCACGTCGTCGGCGCGCGGCGGAGCGCGCCGCGTTCATGGACATGCTGGGGCGGATATCCGGCGAGCCGGGCACGTAGGAAACAGTGATGCCGGGGCGTCGGCGCGTGGGGCCCGGCCGGCGCAGGGGGCGCTCCCCGCCGGATCCGGGCCCCGTCGCCGTGCCGCGGGGAATCCGGTCAGCCCTGGGCGGCCGCGGCCCGCAGGGCGATGCGGTGTTCTCCCGCGTACACGTTCATGTTGGGCCCGCGCAGGAAGCCGACCAGCGTGAGGCCGGTCTCGGCGGCCAGGTCGACCGCGAGCGACGACGGCGCGGACACGGCCGCGAGGACCGGGATGCCCGCCATCACCGCCTTCTGCGCGAGCTCGAAGGAGGCGCGGCCCGAGACGAGCAGGATCGCGCGCGAAAGCGGAAGACCGCCGCTCTGGAGGGCGCGCCCGACGAGCTTGTCCACCGCGTTGTGCCGGCCCACGTCCTCGCGGATGTCGAGCAGTTCCCCGGCCTCCGAGAACAGCGCCGCGGCGTGCAGACCCCCGGTCCGGTCGAAGACCCGCTGGGCCTCGCGCAGCCGGTCGGGGAGGCTCGCCAGGAGCGAGGGCTCGATCCGGACCGGGGGAGTGTCGTCGATCGCGAACCGGGTCTGCGTACGCACCGCGTCCAGGCTCGCCTTCCCGCACAGGCCGCACGACGACGTCGTGTACACGTTGCGTTCGAGCGTGATGTCGGGCAGCACCACACCGGGAGCGGTCCGCACGTCCACGACGTTGTACGTATTCGACCCGTCCTGAGTAGCCCCCGCGCAGTACACGATGCTCTGCAGTTCCTCCGTCGCGCCGAGGACGCCCTCGCTGACCAGGAACCCCGCCGCGAGCGCGAAGTCGTCGCCCGGGGTGCGCATCGTGATGGCGAGGGGCTTGCCGTTGAGCCGGATCTCAAGCGGCTCCTCGGCGACGAGCGTGTCGGGCCTGTTGGAGACCTGCCCGTCCCGGATGCGGAGCACCTTGCGTCGTTCCGTGACTCGTCCCATGTGTCGATCAGTCCCGGTTCTGTACGTGCTGATAGCCGAAGCGGCCCTTGATGCAGAGGTTGCCGTGGGTCACCGGGTTGTCGTGCGGCGAGGTGACCTTGACGATCTCATTGTCCTGCACATGGAGAGTGAGGTTGCAGCCCACTCCGCAGTACGCGCACACCGTCGTCGTCTCCGTCCGCTCGGCCTCGTTCCAGGTGCCCGCGGCCCGCATGTCGAACTCCGACTTGAAGGACAGCGCGCCCGTCGGGCACACCTCGACGCAGTTGCCGCAGTACACGCACGCCGAGTCCGTCAGCGGCGCGTCGTGCTCCACGGCGATCCTGGCGTCGAAGCCACGCCCCACGACCGAGATGGCGAACGTGTTCTGCCACTGGTCACCGCACGCGTCGACGCACTTGTAGCAGAGGATGCACTTGTCGTAGTCCCGGACGTACAGGTCGTTGTCGACGCGCGGCTCCTCGTCGACACGCGCCGCGTCCGGTCCGAACCGGTCGGGCTTCGCCTCGTACTCCTTGATCCACTCGGCGGCGCGCGGCGTCGTCGACAGGTTCACGGACGACGCGAGCAGTTCGAGGACGACCTTGCGGCTGTGCCGGGCCCGCTCCGTGTCCGTGCGCACCTCCATCCCCGCCTCGGCCTTGCGCGAGCACGCCGGGGCGAGGGTGCGGGCGCCCTCGACCTCGACGACACAGACCCGGCACGCGTTCTTCGGTGTGAGGGTGTCGCCCTGGCACAGCGTCGGGATGTCCTTGCCCGCGGCCCGGCAGGCGTCCAGGATCGTCGACCCCTCGGGCACCCGCGCCTCCTGCCCGTCCAGCGTGAACTCGACGAGGCGGCGCGGCACTCCCAGCGGTATGGCGGTCATTCGTACGCCCCCAGGCGGTCGATGGCCGTGCGCCTCCTTGGTGCGCCGGAACCCGTCCGCCGCCCGGGCGAGCGTCTCGTCCCAGGTGGCGGGGCGGAAGGGCTCGTCGCGTGAGTCCCGGACGAGGGGATGGGTGAGGCGGGTGTATGTCTTCGGGGTGCGGTCCCGCTTCTTCATGCCGCGCTCCTCATGCGGTCGGCGAGCAGATCCGAGATGGCGTGGACGGTGCGGAGCGTCGGGACCGGGACGCCGGTGATCTCCGCGAGTTCCACGACGGCCGCGAGCAGCACGTCGAGTTCGAGCGGTTTGCCGCGCTCCAGGTCCTGGAGTGTCGAGGTGCGGTGGTCGCCGACGCGCTCGGCCCCGGCCAGGCGCCGTTCGACGGAGATGTCCGGCCGGCAGCCCAGTGCCCCGGCGACGGCGAGCGTCTCGGTCATCATGATCTCGATGACCCGGCGCGTGCCGCCGTGCAGACACATCTGCCGCATGGTCGCCCGGGACAGCGCACTGATCGGGTTGAACGAGATGTTGCCGAGCAGCTTGATCCAGATGTCACCGCGCAGCTCGGGTTCGACCGGGCACTTGAGGCCCCCGGCGTGCATCGCCTGGCTGAACGCGAGGCACCGGTCCGACACCGAGCGGTCGGGCTCCCCGATGGAGAATCTGGTTCCTTCGAGGTGGCGTACGACGCCGGGGCCTTCGAGCTCCGTCGCCGCGTAGACGACACAGCCGATGGCCCGCTCGGGCGCGAGCACCGCACTGACCGCGCCGTCCGGGTCCACGCTCTCGATGCGTTGCCCGTCGTGCGGGCCGCCGTGCCGGTGGAAGTACCACCAGGGGATGCCGTTCTGGGCCGCGATCACGGCCGTCGAGCTGTGCAGCAGCGGCTCGATGAGCGGCCCGCACGCCGCGTACGAGTTCGCCTTGAGGCCGAGGAAGACATAGTCGACCGGGCCGATCCCCGAGGGGTCGTCGGTCGCGTGGGCCCGGGCGGTGAAGTCACCGCGGGGGCTGCGTACTTGGACGCCGTGCTGCCTCATGGCCGCGAGGTGCGGTCCACGGGCTACGAGATGCACGTCGGCGCCGGCGCGGTGCAGCGCGGCTCCGACGTAGGCGCCGATCGCACCGGCGCCGAGGACTGCGACTTTCACGATGGCGAGCTCCGTTCGGTCGAGGGCTCCTGCTCTCACGGGAGGAGAGTGCGGAGGACCGTCGGACTGTCGATGGAATATTGTCTACAGTGTGGAAGATGGGCCGACAAGAGGTGGCGCATCGCATACCGTGTACGGATTCCGGTGCGTACTCTTCCCAACTCCCGTACGGCTCCCTAACGTTCGGGATCATGAGGCCCCCCGTCGCGCCAACCGGCTGGAGCCGCTGGCTCGTTCCGCCCGCCGCTCTGTCCGTCCATCTCTCCATCGGCCAGGCCTACGCCTGGAGCGTCTTCAAGCCCCCGCTCGAGTCCGCCATGCACCTCAGCGGCACCGAGAGCGCCCTACCCTTCCAGCTCGGCATCGTGATGCTCGGCCTCTCCGCGGCCTTCGGCGGCACGCTCGTCGAGCGCAACGGCCCGCGCTGGGCGATGACCGTCGCCCTCGTCTGCTTCTCCTCCGGCTTCCTGCTCTCCGCCCTCGGCGCCGCCACCGGACAGTTCTGGCTGATCGTCTTCGGCTACGGCTTCGTCGGCGGGATCGGCCTCGGCATCGGCTACATCTCGCCCGTGTCGACCTTGATCAAGTGGTTCCCCGACCGGCCCGGCATGGCCACCGGCATCGCGATCATGGGCTTCGGCGGCGGCGCGCTGATCGCCTCGCCCTGGTCCGCGCAGATGCTGGAGTCCTTCGGTGCCGACTCCTCGGGCATCGCCCTCGCCTTCCTCGTGCACGGACTCGCGTACGCCGTGTTCATGTCGCTCGGAGTACTGCTCGTACGGGTGCCCCGCACGGAAGGGGCGCCCAAGGCAGGGGTGCCCGCGCCGCTCGAAGGGGTGCAGGTCTCGGCCCGCAGCGCCGTGCGCACCCCCCAGTTCTGGTGCCTGTGGCTCGTGCTCTGCATGAACGTGACGGCGGGCATCGGCATCCTGGAGAAGGCCGCCCCGATGATCACGGACTTCTTCAAGGACAGCGGCACCCCCGTCAGCATCTCCGCGGCCGCGGGCTTCGTCGCGCTCCTGTCGGCGGCGAACATGGCGGGCCGCATCGGCTGGTCCTCCGCCTCCGACCTGGTCGGCCGCAAGAACGTCTACCGCCTCTACCTGGGCGTGGGCGCCGTCATGTACCTGCTGATCGCCCGCTTCGGCGACTCCTCCAAGCCCCTGTTCATCGGCTGCGCGCTGGTGATCCTCTCCTTCTACGGCGGCGGCTTCGCCACCGTCCCCGCGTACCTCAAGGACCTCTTCGGCACCTACCAGGTCGGCGCGATCCACGGCCGGCTGCTCACCGCGTGGTCCACCGCCGGAGTGCTCGGCCCGCTGATCGTCAACCGGGTCGCCGACAGCCAGGAAGCGGCCGGCAAGCACGGCCAGGACCTCTACGGCCTGTCCTTCACGATCATGATCGGTCTGCTCGTCGTCGGCTTCGTCGCGAACGAGCTGATCCGTCCCGTCCACGCCCGCCACCACATCCCCGCCCCGAGGGAGGCCACCGATGACGCAGCCGCAGACCGCCGGCAGTCCGCCTAGCCGCCGCGCGCTCACCCTGTTCGCCTGGCTGTGGGTCGGGGTGCCGCTCGTGTACGGCCTGTACGAACTCGTTCAGAAGGCGAGGCAGCTCTTCACGGGGTAGGGCGGTACAGACCCCGGGCGCCGCAGGGTGATGTGGGGCACCCTCCAACCAGGGCGCCCCAATCCTGTCGCTTTACGTGCCCTCGTACCGGTGAGTCGCTCACCAGACTGGTGGATCCGCATCTCGAACACCGAGGGGGCCCCACCCATGACCGGTTCGCGCATCACCGCCGTAGGCCACTACCAGCCCGCCAGGGTCCTCACCAACGAGGACCTGGCGGCCATGGTGGACACCGACGACGCGTGGATCCGCAGCCGCGTGGGCATCCGCACCCGTCATGTCGCGGGTCCCGACGAGCCGGTCGACGAGCTGGCCGCGCACGCCGCGGCGAAGGCGCTCGCGGGGGCGGGTCTGACGGCGAACGACATCGACCTCGTCGTGGTCGCCACCTCCACCGCCGTCGACCGCTCGCCGAACATGGCCGCACGCGTCGCGCACCGCCTCGGTGTGCCCTCGCCCGCCGTGCTCGACGTCAACGTGGTGTGCGCCGGCTTCACGCACGCGCTCGCCACCGCCGACCACGCCGTACGGGCGGGCGCCGCGACGCGCGCCCTGGTGATCGGCGCCGACAAGATGTCCGCCGTCACCGACTGGACGGACCGCACCACCTGCGTCCTCGTCGGCGACGGCGCGGGCGCCGTCGTGGTCGAGGCATGCCCGCCAGGCCACGAGCCGGGCGTCGGGCCCGTCCTGTGGGGTTCCGTGCCCGAGATGGGCAACGCCGTGCGCATCGAGGGCGAGCCGGCGCGCTTCGCGCAGGAGGGCCAGAGCGTCTACCGCTGGGCGACACAGCAGCTGCCGCCGCTGGCCCGCGCGGCGTGCGAGCGGGCCGGATACACGCCCGCGGATCTGGCCGGCGTCGTCCTGCACCAGGCGAACCTGCGGATCATCGAACCGCTCGCCCAGAAGATCGGCGCGGTGAACGCCGTCGTCGCGCGTGACGTCGTCGACTCGGGCAACACATCCGCCGCCAGCATCCCGCTCGCCTTCTCCAAGCTGGTCGAGCGCGGCGAGATCCGCAGCGGCCAGCCGGTGCTGCTCTTCGGATTCGGCGGCAACCTGTCCTACGCGGGCCAGGTCGTCCACTGTCCCTGAGCAGGCGTGATTTCGCGGCGTTCACGGGTGTGACGAGCCCAACTCCCGCCCCTACTGGCCATTGTGCTCGGTAGACTGTAGACGAAAGCCAATTCATACTGGCTTCTCCGTTGCACAGGAGGGGGACCGCGATGTTGTCCACAGGACTGCCGCAGGGGGCGGTGCCCAAGCTCGAGCGCCCCGGACCGCTGCGCGAGCGGGTCTACGAGGCGCTGCTCGAACTGATCACGACGCGTGCACTTCAGCCGGGCCAGCACCTGGTCGAGAGCGAACTCGCCGGGCACCTCGGGGTGTCGAGGCAGCCCGTGCGCGAGGCGCTCCAGCGGCTCAACACGGAGGGCTGGGTCGATCTCCGTCCCGCGCAGGGCGCCTTCGTGCACGAGCCGACCGAGGACGAGGCGGACCAGCTCCTCACGGTCCGTACGCTCCTGGAGGCCGAGGCGGCCCGCCTTGCCGCAGCGAACGCCGGCAAGCCCGGGATCACCGCACTCGAAGAGCTGTGCGCCAGAGGTGAGCAGGCCGTCGCCGACGGCGACGTCGAACTCGTCGTCGCCACGAACGCCGCCTTCCACGCCAAGGTCATGGAACTCGCGGGGAACGTCGTCCTGGGTGAGCTCGCCGGACAGGTCGACCGCCGCGTGCGCTGGTACTACCAGCCGGTGGCCCGCCAGCGCGGCAAGCAGTCCTGGATCGAGCACCGCGAGCTGATCGCGGCGATCGCGCGGCGGGACGAGGCACGCGCGACGGCGGTCATGCGGGCCCACACCGAGCACACCCGCGAGACGTACCACCGGCGCGACCAGTCGTAAGGGCGGCGCCGCACACGGATCACGGTCGGGGCGCGCCCTTGAAAGGGGCGCGGGACCGCTGCATATGCGGCTCCGCCGCGTGGGCGCGACCGGTCACGGACAATCCGTCGCCCGCAGGAACGCCCCGACAGGCCCGCGTCTCCGCGGCCGGCATCGCCACGAGGATCACGACGAGCGCGACGAGTTCCGCCACGGCGGCCACGTGCGTGCCGAGCGGCGCCGCGCCGAGCACCACCGGCACGGCCGCCGCTCTGAAGGCCGGCGGGGAGAGCCGCATCGCGGTCCTGAACGCGACGTCGCCGGCCAGGAACAGCGCGACACCGCCCGCGAGCGCGGGCCCGGTGTGCAGATGCTCACCGAGGTGCCCGAGCGACATCTTCACGCCCGCCGCGAGGAACGCGACGCCGAGCAGCATCGGCAGGAAGGCGTAGGAGTACGCGTTCATCGCGAGGCGGAACCGGCGCGCCGGCGACGTCGCCCGGAACGTCGCCTCGGCGCGACCGTGACCCAGCGTGCTGACCCGCAGTTCCGCGGCGGGCTGATCCGCTCTCCGCGCGGCGGGCGGTTCCTCTCCCTGCTCCGCCGCCGGCGCGCGTGCTCGCCGTCATACCAACCCCCTTGCGACGTCCTTCAGTTGTGCGAGCGACAAGGTGCGCGGATCCTCATTCCCCGCTCTTTGTCCTGTAGCTGGAGAAAGTCATGGGTAATTGCTGCGCAACTTCTTCCCACTCCCGGCAAGCACTGCTACGTTCCCCTCGAAAGCCCGAAGACGGGACGACAGGCGGCCCGGTGAGGCGGTGAGGGGCACGTGAGGCGCATGACGGCTCGACCCGCGAACGCGCACCAGGCGCGTCTGCTACGTCTGCTGCGTGACGGCGGACCCAACTCCCGTGCCCAGCTGGGCGATCAGATCGACCTCTCGCGGTCGAAACTGGCCGTCGAGGTGGACCGGCTCCTGGAGACGGGCCTCGTCGTGGCCGACGGACTCGCCGCCTCGCGCGGCGGGCGCCGCTCCCACAACATCCGGCTCGCCCCCGAACTGCGTTTCCTCGGCGTCGACATCGGCGCGACCTCGGTCGACGTCGCCGTCACCAACGCCGAACTGGAAGTCCTCGGGCACATCAACCAGCCCCTGGACGTCCGCGAGGGACCGGTCGCCGTCTTCGAGCAAGTGCTCGCGATGGCAGCCAAGTTGAGGGCCTCCGGGCTCGCCGAGGGATTCGACGGAGCCGGGATCGGCGTCCCCGGACCCGTCCGGTTCCCCGAGGGTGTGCCGGTCGCGCCGCCGATCATGCCGGGCTGGGACGGGTTCCCCGTCCGCGAGGCCCTCAGCCAGGAACTCGGCTGCCCGGTCATGGTCGACAACGACGTGAACCTGATGGCGATGGGGGAGCAGCACGCGGGCGTCGCCCGCTCCGCGCGCGACTTCCTCTGCGTCAAGATCGGCACGGGCATCGGCTGCGGCATCGTCGTCGGCGGAGAGGTCTACCGCGGTACGACGGGCAGCGCCGGCGACATCGGCCACATCCAGGTCGAGCCCGACGGACGTCAGTGCGCCTGCGGCAACAAGGGCTGCCTGGAAGCCTACTTCAGCGGCGCGGCACTCGCCCGCGACGCCGAGGAGGCCGCCCGCGAGGGCCGCTCCGACGAACTCGCCGCCCTGCTCGAAGCGGCCGGGAAGCTCAGCGCCGCCGACGTGGCCGCCGCGGCCGCCGCCGGGGACGCCACCTCCCTCGATCTCATCCGCGAGGGCGGCAACCGCACCGGGCAGGTCATCGCCTCACTCGTCAGCTTCTTCAATCCGGGCCTCGTGGTGATCGGGGGTGGCGTGACCGGCCTCGGCCACACGCTGCTAGCAGCCCTGCGCACCCAGGTCTACCGCCAGTCGCTGCCCCTGGCGACCGGCAACCTCCCCATCGTCCTGGGCGAGCTCGGCCCCACCGCCGGAGTCATCGGCGCGGCCCGCCTGATCAGCGACCACCTGTTCTCACCGGCGTAACACCGCCCGGCTTAACACCGCACGCGATCACCACACCAGTACGGCGTTCAGCTCCGCCCTGCCCTGACACCGGCCCGTATCCGCCGAGGGGATCACTCATGGCACCGGAACCACCCCTGCTCACCATGTCCGGCATCACCAAGTCGTTCCCCGGCGTGCGCGCCCTCGACGGCGTGGACCTGGAGGTCCTGGCCGGTGAGGTGCACTGCCTCCTCGGCCAGAACGGCGCGGGGAAGTCCACCCTCATCAAGGTCCTCGCCGGCGCCCACCAGCCCGACGACGGCACGATCACCTGGCGCGGCGAGCGCACGGTGCTCAAGTCGCCCATCGCCGCGATGCGCCTCGGCATCGCCACCATCTACCAGGAACTCGACCTGGTGGAGGGGCTGTCCGTCGCCGAGAACATCTACCTCGGACACGAGCCGACCACCGCCGGTTTCGTGGTCCGCGGACGCGAGGCCCGCACCACAACTGCCGCACTTCTCAAACGACTCGGGCACGGAGAGATCGGTCCGGGCACGCTCGTCGGCGACCTCTCGGCAGCCCAGCAGCAGATCGTGTCCATGGCCCGCGCGCTCTCCCACGACGTCCGTCTCATCGTCATGGACGAACCCTCGGCCGCCCTCGACCCGGACGAGGTCGACAACCTCTTCCGCATCGTCGACTCCCTCACCGCCGACGGCGTCGCCGTCGTCTACATCTCGCACCGCCTGGAGGAGATCCGCCGGATCGGCGACCGCGTCACCGTCCTCAAGGACGGCCGGGCGGTCGCGGGCGGACTGCCCGCGAAGGAGACGCCGACCCGCGACGTGGTCGCCCTCATGACCGGCCGGAACGTCGAGTACGTGTTCCCCGAGCGACCCGCGGGACCCCCGCTCGCCGAACCCGTCCTCACTGTCAAAGGCCTTTCCCGACAAGGTGAGTTCGCGCCGCTCGACCTCGAACTGCGGCCCGGCGAGATCGTCGGCCTCGCGGGCCTCGTCGGCTCGGGGCGCTCCGAGATCCTGGAGACGATCTACGGCGCGCGCAAGGCCAGTACCGGACAAGTCGTCGTGGACGGGCAGGTGTTGCGGCCCGGCAGCGTACGCGCCGCCGTCCGCGCCGGGCTCGGCCTCGCCCCCGAGGAGCGCAAGGCGCAGGCCCTCCTCATGCTGGAGTCCGTCACCCGCAACGTCTCCGTCTCCTCCATGTCCCGCTTCTCGTACGGAGGCTGGCTCGACCGCGGCAAGGAACTCGACGCCGCGCGGGCCGCGACCCGCGAGCTGTCCCTGCGCCCCGACAACCCGTCCGCGCCGGTGCGCACCCTCTCCGGCGGCAACCAGCAAAAGGCCGTCCTCGCCCGCTGGCTCCTGCGCGGCTGCCGCGTCCTCCTCCTCGACGAGCCGACACGGGGCGTGGACGTCGGCGCCCGCGCCGAGCTCTACGCCGTCATCCGCCGCCTCGCCGACGACGGTCTCGCGGTCCTCATGGTCTCCAGCGAGGTCCCCGAGGTCCTCGGCCTCGCGGACCGGGTCCTGGTGCTGAGGGAGGGCGCGGTGATCCACGAGTCGCCGGCGGCGGACCTGGACGAACACAGGGTGCTCGACCTGGTCCTCGCAGGGGGCCGATAGGGGCGCGGGGCCGCTACCAATGCGGCTCCGCCGCGTGGGCGCGACAAGCCCCCACCGGCCTGCACCCGGAAAGCCGCCGCACGCACCAGCCACCCACCCGACCAGGGGCGCGGGGGCTCAGCCACAGACAACCCGCACCCGAAGGGAGCCCGGCACCATGACCCAGCCCGCATCCCCCGCCCGGCCCGCCACCTCGAAGACCACGCCCGCCGGCCCCCGCCCGAGAGGGTTCCGCCCGGACGTGCGGACCCTGTCCCTGGTGGGCGTGCTCGCCGTCCTGGTCCTGATCGGCGGCATCACCCAGCCCGACTCGTTCCTCGACATGAACAACGTGCAGCTGATCCTCACGCAGGCGTCCGTCATCGGTGTCGTCACCGTCGGCATGACCTTCGTGATCATCTCCGGCGGCATCGACCTGTCGGTCGGCGCGATCGTCGCCCTCGCGAGCGTCTGGGCGACCACCGTCGCGACCCAGGACTACGGCTTCGCCGGAATCCTGTTCACCGCCGTCGTCGTGGGCGTCGGCTGCGGACTGGTCAACGGGCTGCTGATCGCGTACGGCGGCATGGTCCCCTTCATCGCCACCCTCGCGATGCTCGCGTCGGGCCGCGGTCTCGCCCTCCAGATCACCGACGGCAAGACGCAGACCGTGTCCGTGGACAGCGTCCTCAAGCTCGGGGAGCGCGACGCCTACATCCTCGGCATCCCGCCGCTCGTCCTCGTCTTCGCCGCCGTCACGGTCGTCGGCTGGCTGGTCCTGAACCGTACGACGTTCGGCCGCCGCTCCGTCGCCGTCGGCGGCAACGCCGAGGCCGCGCGGCTCGCCGGCATCGACGTACGCCGCCAGCGCCTCTACCTCTACCTCCTGTCGGGCCTGTGCTGCGGCATCGCGGCCTTCCTCCTGATCGTCCTCGCCGGATCGGGACAGAACACGAACGGCAACCTCTACGAACTCGACGCCATCGCCGCCGCGATCATCGGCGGCACCCTGCTGACCGGCGGCCGGGGCACCATCACCGGCTCCGTGCTCGGCGTACTGATCTTCACCACGATCACCAACATCTTCGCGCTCAACAATCTGCAGAGCGACGTCCAGGAGATCGCCAAGGGGGCGATCATCGTCGCCGCGGTCCTGGTCCAGCGACGCACCTCCACCACCACTTCTTGACTCGGGAAGGGCCCACCGACATGCCAGAGACCACGAGCCGCAGAGGACTGCTCTTCGGGGCGGCAGCCGCCGTCACCACGGGCGGACTGCTCACCGCCTGCACGAGCAACGAGCCCAAGGACGCGAAGCCCGCGGCGAACGACAAGCCCGCCGCGGACGACAAGCCGGGCAAGCACGTCACCATCGGGTTCGCGGGACCGCAGGCCGACCACGGCTGGCTGAACGCGATCAACGACAACGCCACGGAACGCGCCAAGAAGTACTCCGACGTCACCCTGGAGGCGACGGAGGGCTCGAACGACACCGCCGCGCAGATCGGGCAGGTCGAGACCCTCATCAACAAGAAGGTCGACGTCCTGGTGATCCTGCCGGCCGACGGCAAGGCCCTCACCCAGGTCGGCCTGAAGGCGATGCGCGCCGGGATCCCCGTGGTCAACCTCGACCGGATCTTCAACACCCCGCAGGCGTACCGCTGCTGGATCGGCGGCGACAACTACGGCATGGGCCTGAGCGCCGGCAACTACATCGGCGAGCAGCTCAAGGACAAGAAGAACGCCAAGGTCGTCGAGCTCGCGGGCCTCGACAACCTGGAGCTCACCAAGCAGCGCAGCCAGGGCTTCGACGACGCCCTGAAGAACTTCCCGAACATCAGGAAGGTCGCCCGCCAGGCCGCCGAGTTCACCGTCGAGTCGGGCCAGGCGAAGATGGCCCAGCTCCTCCAGGCGCAGAAGAACTTCGACGCCCTGTGGAACCACGACGACGACCAGGGCGTCGGCGCCCTGCGCGCCATCAAGCAGGCCGGACGCAACGACTTCCTCATGGTCGGCGGCGCCGGAGCGCTCTCCGCCATGCAGGCCATCGAGGCAGGCAACAGCGTCCTCAAGGCGACCGTCCTCTACCCGCCGACCATGGCCGCCTCCGCGATCGACCTCGCCCGCGCCCTCGGCCAGGGCAAGGGCGTCAGCGGCATGGCCGAGTTCGAGATCCCGGCCCACGTGACGCTCTTCTCGGCGGTCGTCGACAAGGACAACGTCGCCCAGTACATGCCGACCGGCTTCAAGTGATGGATGCCCCCACAGCGCATCTCGCGGGACCGGCGTCGACGAGGAGGACTACTGCATGGGCACGACTCAGGAGCCCGGGGCCGGACCGCGCCCCCTGGGTGTCGGCATGGTCGGCTACGCCTTCATGGGCGCCGCCCACTCCCAGGGCTGGCGCACCGTGGGCCGCGTCTTCGACCTGCCGCTGCGACCGGTCCTCGCGGCCGTCTGCGGCAGGGACGGGCAGGCCGTCCGAGCCGCGGCCGACCGGCTCGGCTGGGCCGCGGCGGAGACGGACTGGCGGGCGCTGATCGCGCGGGACGACGTCGACGTCGTCGACATCTGCACCCCGGGCGACAGCCATGCGGAGATCGCCGTCGCGGCCCTGGAGGCGGGCAAGCACGTGCTGTGCGAGAAGCCGCTCGCCAACACGGTGGACGAGGCCGAGGCGATGGTCGAGGCGTCCGAACGGGCCCGTGCACGAGGTCAGCTGGCGATGACCGGCTTCAACTACCGGCGCGTCCCCGCCACCGCGCTCGCCCGCCGCATGGTCGAGGAGGGCCGCCTCGGCGCCCTGCGCCACGTCCGCGTCTCCTACCTCCAGGACTGGCTCGTCGACCCCGACTTCCCGCTCACCTGGCGGCTGAAGAAGGAGTACGCGGGCTCGGGCGCCCTCGGCGACCTGGGCGCGCACGCCGTCGACCTCGCGCAGTTCCTGGCGGGGGAGCCCCTCGTCGGGGTCTCCGCGCTCACCGAGACGTTCGTACGGGAACGGCCGATCCTGGAAGGGGCGTCGGCCGGGCTCGCGGCGGGCGGCGGCGGGACCGGGCGCGGCCCGGTGACGGTGGACGACGCGGCGCTCTTCACGGCCCGCTTCGCCTCCGGGGCGCTCGGCTCCTTCGAGGCCACCCGCTTCGCCTCCGGCCGCAAGAACGCCCTGCGCATCGAACTCAACGGCGAGAAAGGCTCGTTGGCCTTCGACCTGGAGCGACTCAACGAGCTCTCGTTCCACGACCACACCGAACCCGGGGTCAGCGCCGGCTTCCGCCGCATCCTCGTCACCGAGCCCGGCCACCCCTACCTGGAGGCCTGGTGGCCGCCGGGTCACGGCCTCGGCTACGAGCACACCTTCGTGCACCAGGCCCGCGATCTGGTCCATGCCATCGCGGCCGGCCGGCAGCCCGAACCGTCCTTCGCCGAGGGCCTGCGCGTGCAGCGCGTGCTCGCCGCCGTGGAGGAGAGCGCGCTCAAGAACTCCGTCTACACCCCCATCCCGGTCTGAGGAGGCACGGCTCATGCCACGCCAGTTCACCCTGTTCACCGGACAGTGGGCCGACCTGCCGCTCGAAGAGGTGTGCAGGCTGGCCCGCGACTTCGGCTACGACGGCCTCGAACTCGCCTGCTGGGGCGACCACTTCGAGGTCGACAAGGCCCTAGCGGACCCCGGCTACCTCGACTCGCGCCGCGCCCTGCTCGACAAGTACGGCCTCAAGTGCTGGGCGATCTCCAACCACCTGGTCGGGCAGGCGGTGTGCGACGCGATCATCGACGAGCGCCACCGGGCGATCCTGCCGGCCCGCATCTGGGGCGACGGCGAGGCCGAGGGCGTACGACGGCGGGCGGCGGCCGAGATGGAGGACACCGCGCGGGCCGCCGCGGCCTTCGGCGTCGACACCGTCATCGGCTTCACCGGCTCGTCCATCTGGCATCTGGTCGCCATGTTCCCGCCCGCGCCCGAGTCGATGATCGAGCGCGGCTACCAGGACTTCGCCGACCGCTGGAACCCCATCCTCGACGTCTTCGACGAGAACGGCGTCCTGTTCGCGCACGAGGTCCACCCGTCGGAGATCGCGTACGACTACTGGACCACGCAGCGCGCCCTCGACGCCGTCGACCACCGGGCCGCCTTCGGCCTGAACTTCGACCCCAGCCACTTCGTGTGGCAGGACCTCGACCCGGTCGGCTTCCTGTGGGACTTCCGTGACCGGATCTACCACGTCGACTGCAAGGAGGCCCGGCGCCGCCTGGACGGCCGCAACGGCCGTCTCGGCTCGCACCTGCCCTGGGGCGACCCGCGGCGCGGCTGGGACTTCGTCTCCGCGGGCCACGGCGACGTGCCCTGGGAGGACGTCTTCCGGATGCTGCGCTCGATCGACTACGAGGGGCCCGTCTCGGTCGAGTGGGAGGACGCCGGGATGGACCGGCTCCAGGGCGCCCCGGAGGCGCTCAAGCACCTCAAGGCCTTCGACTTCGAGCCGCCCACGGCGTCCTTCGACGCGGCCTTCGGCGGCTCCGACTAGCTGCACGGCGGCCACGTTTGTCCTGAACGGGGAAAAAGTCAACGCCTTTGCTGTGCAAGGGCTTTCCGTCCCGGACAAACGTGGCTACGGTCCAATGTTGTACAGGACACGCACAGTTCCGGGGTGACGGCGAACCCCGGCGTACCGATCGCACCCGCAGAGCGCATGCGCGACACGCCCCCGTCCGTACGCACGCCCTTTTCCGGAGGAACCCCGTGCACAGGAAACGCCCGAGATTCCGCAAGGCACTCGCACTCCTCACCGGCTCACTTCTCGCCGGAGCCTCACTCGCGATCGGCGCCCCGCACGCCGGCGCGGCGCCCGCCCCCGACGCCGCGGTCGCCGCCGCGGAGGACTTCCAGCAGGTCACCCTCGCCAAGGGCGCCGAAGAGGTCGGCGAGCCCATGTCGCTCGCCGTCCTGCCGGACCGCAAGGTCCTGCACACCTCGCGCGACGGGGTCCTGCGCCTGACCGACGAGAACGGCACCACCAAGGTCGCCGGCAAGCTCGACGTCTACTCCCACGACGAAGAGGGCCTCCAAGGCGTCGGCGTGGACCCGAAGTTCAGCGACAACCACTTCATCTACCTCTACTACGCGCCGCCGCTCGACACCCCCGCGGGCGACGCCCCGAACGACGGCACGGCCGCGGACTTCAAGCCCTTCGACGGCCACAACCAGCTCTCGCGCTTCGTGCTCAACGCGGACGGCACGCTCGACAACGCCAGCGAGAAGAAGATCCTGGAGATCCCCACCTCGCGCGGCATCTGCTGCCACGTCGGCGGAGACATCGACTTCGACAAGGACGGCAACCTCTACCTGTCGACGGGCGACGACTCCAACCCCTTCTCCTCCGACGGCTACACGCCGATCGACGAGCAGCCCACCCGCAACCCGGCCTACGACGCCCGGCGTTCGGCCGGCAACAGCAACGACCTGCGCGGCAAGGTCCTGCGCATCAAGGTCAACGACGACGCCACGTACTCCATACCCGACGGCAACCTCTTCGCCCCGGGCACGGACAAGACCCGCCCCGAGATCTACGCGATGGGCTTCCGCAACCCGTTCCGGATCAGCGTCGACAAGCCGACCGGCATCGTCTACGTCGGTGACTACGGACCCGACGCCGGCACCGCCGACCCGAAGCGCGGCCCCGCGGGCCAGGTCGAGTTCGACCGCATCACCAAGGCCGGCAACTTCGGCTGGCCGTACTGCACCGGCAACAACGACGCGTACATCGACTACGACTTCGCCACCAAGACGTCCGGCGCCGCCTTCGACTGTGCCGCGCCGAAGAACACCTCGCCCCACAACACGGGCATCGTCGACCTGCCGCCGGCCCAGCCGGCCTGGATCCCCTACGACGGCGGCTCCGTGCCCGAGTTCGGCACCGGCTCCGAGTCCCCGATGGGCGGCCCGGTCTACCGCTACGACGCGGCGAGCACCTCGCCCGTGAAGTTCCCCGAGGCCTACGACGGCGACTTCTTCGCCGGTGAGTTCGGCCGGCAGTGGATCAAGCGGATCGAGCAGGACGGTGACGGCAAGGTCACCTCGATCAACCCGTTCCCGTGGACCGGCACGCAGGTGATGGACATGGCCTTCGGACCGGACGGCGCACTGTACGTCCTGGACTACGGCCTGTCCTGGTTCGGCGGCGACGAGCACTCCGGCCTCTACCGCATCGAGAACGCCACCGACGGCCACTCGCCCGTCGTCGACGCCAAGGTCGACAAGACCTCGGGCCAGGCCCCGCTCAAGACCCGCTTCTCCTCGACCGCGACGGACGCCGACAGTGACGCCCTGACCTACTCCTGGAACTTCGGCGACGGCACCAGCGGCACGGGCGCCGCGCCCAGCCACACGTACAAGAAGAACGGCACCTACACGGCGACCGTCACCGCCAAGGACGCGACGGGCCGTACCGGCAGCGCCGACGTCCACATCGTCGTCGGCAACACCGCGCCCAAGGTGACCCTCGAACTCCCCGCGGACGGCCAGCTGTTCACCTTCGGCGACAAGGTGCCCTTCAAGGTGAAGGTCACCGACCCCGAGGACGGGACGATCGACTGCTCCAAGGTCAAGGTCACGCACATCCTCGGCCACGACAGCCACGGCCACCCGGTCACCTCGGCCAACGGCTGCTCGGGCACCATCCAGACCTCCGCGGACAGCGAGCACGACGCCAACGCCAACGTCTTCGGGGTCTTCGACGCCGAGTACACCGACCAGGGTGCCAACGGCCAGCCCGCGCTGACCACCCACGACCAGAACGTCACCCAGCCCAAGCACCGCCAGGCCGAGCACTACGGCGACTCCAAGGGCGTCACCATCGCCAGCCACACCCCGGCGAACGGCGGCAAGACCGTCGGCGACATCAACAACGGTGACTGGATCTCCTTCAAGCCGTACGTCCTGAGCAACGCCACCTCGTTCACGGCGCGCGTCGCGTCCGCCGGCAGCGGCGGCACGCTGGAGATCCGCAGCGGCTCCGCCACCGGACGCCTCCTCGGCAGCGCCAAGGTCGAACCCACCGGGTCCTGGGAGACGTACAAGGACGTCACCGGCACCATCAGCCGGGCACCCGCCAAGACCACGACGCTCTACCTGGTCTTCAAGGGTGCGGGCACCGACGCGCTCTTCGACGTGGACGACTTCACCTTCACCACCAGCTGAGGAAGGAGCAGGGCTGTGCGCACCTCCACCCGTATCGCGCTCGCGGCCTCCGCGGCCGCCCTGCTCATCGGCTGTGTCTCCGCTCCCGCGTCCTCCTCATCGGGGGACGCGGGGGCGGGGGGCCGGGTCCTGGTCTTCTCCAAGACCGCGGGCTTCCGCCACGACTCGATCCCCGAGGGGATCGCCGCGGTGAAGGACCTGGGCGCGGCCAACGGCTTCGCCGTCGACGCCACCGAGGACGCCGGCGCCTTCACCGACGCCAATCTGCGCCGCTACGACGCCGTCGTCTTCCTCTCCACCACCGGTGACGTGCTCGGCCCCGACCAGCAGACCGCCTTCGAGCACTACATCAAGAAGGGCGGCGGCTACGTCGGCGTCCACTCGGCCGCCGACACCGAGTACGACTGGCCGTTCTACGGCGGCCTCGCCGGCGCCTACTTCCAGAACCACCCGGCGATCCAGCCCGCCACGGTCAAGGTCGAGGACCGGGGCAACCCGGCCACCGCCCATCTCGCCCGGACGTGGAGCCGCACCGACGAGTGGTACAACTACCGCTCCAACCCGCGCGAGCACGCCCACGTCCTCGCCTCGCTCGACGAGTCGTCGTACACCGGCGGCACCATGGCGGGCGACCACCCCATCTCCTGGTGCCAGAACTACCGGGGCGGCCGCTCCTTCTACACCGGCGCGGGCCACACCAAGGAGTCGTACGCCGATCCGGCCTTCCGGCAGCATCTGCTCGGCGGGATCCGCTGGGCGAGTGGTGCCGCGCAGGCCGACTGCCGGCCCGAGAGCGGCTACACGTCCCTGTTCGACGGGACCGCCGAGTCGCTCAAGGACTGGAAGCAGGCCGGACCCGGCTCCTTCGAGCTCTCGGACGACGGCACGCTCACCTCGTCCGGCGGCATGGGAATGCTCTGGTACGCGGGCCGCCCGCTCGGCTCGTACTCCCTGAAGCTCGACTGGAAGATGGCCGGGGACGACAACTCCGGTGTCTTCGTGGGCTTCCCGGAGTCCGACGACCCCTGGTCGGCCGTGAACAACGGCTACGAGGTCCAGATCGACGCGACCGACGCACCCGACCGCACCACCGGGTCCGTCTACAGCTTCCAGTCGGCCGACGTGAAGAAGCGCGACCGCGCGCTGAACCCGCCGGGGGAGTGGAACACGTACGAGATCCGGGTCGAGGGCGAGCACCTGCGGATCTGGCTCAACGGCGTGAAGGTCAACGACTTCACCAACACCGACCCCGCCCGGAGCCTGCGCGACGGGTACGTCGGGATCCAGAACCACGGCAACGACGACCAGGTGTCCTTCCGTGACATCCGGGTCAAGGACCTGCCCGCGAAGCCGGGCGCCGGGTCCGGCCACTAGACGACGGCGGGCGGGGGACGCCGGACCCCGCCCGCCGTCCCGCACCACCACCGCAACTCCGGCTCCAGGTTCGCGTACGACAAGGAGGCTGCCCATGTCCGCCGAACCCACTTTCCCCACCGCCCGCTTCGGAGTCTGGCTCATCGGGGCCCGTGGCTCCGTCGCCACCACCGCGGTCGCGGGCTGCGCCGCCGTCGGCGCGGGCCTGCACCCCCCGACCGGTATGGTCACCGAGACCGAACCCTTCGCCGGCGCCGGGCTCCCCGCGCTGTCGTCCCTCGTCTTCGGCGGACACGACACCGTCGACTGTCCGCTGCCCAAACGCGCCGAACACCTCGCCGCCGGAGGCGTCCTGCCGCACGGCCTGCCGGCCGCGGTCGGCGCCGAGCTCGTTGCCGCCGACCGGGAGATACGCCCGGGTGGCCCCCAGCCGGGGGACTCCCGCTCCGACGACGAACTCATCGCCGACTTCGCCGCCGACATCCGTGACTTCGTCGACCGCGGCGCACTCGCCGGCGCCGTCGTCGTGAACGTGGCGTCCACGGAACCCGCCCCCGACAGCAGCCGCCTGCCCGCCAGCTCCCTCTACGCGGCGGCCGCCCTGCGCGCGGGCTGCCCCTACGTCAACTTCACCCCCTCCACCGGCCTGCACCACCCCTCGCTCGCCGATCTCGCCGCCACCAGCGGCCTGCCCTACGCAGGGCGCGACGGCAAGACCGGCCAGACCCTCCTGCGATCCGTGCTCGCGCCGATGTTCCTCCAGCGCTCCCTGTCCGTGCGGGCCTGGTCCGGCACGAACCTCCTCGGCGGCGGCGACGGTGCCGCACTCGCAGACCCCGGCGCCGCCGCGGCGAAGAACGCGGGCAAGGAACGCGTCCTCGCCGACGCGCTCGGGGCCGCGCCCGAGGGCGAGGTCCACATCGACGACGTGCCCGCGCTCGGCGACTGGAAGACGGCCTGGGACCACATCGCCTTCGACGGGTTCCTCGGCTCCCGCATGATCCTCCAGACGATCTGGCAGGGCTGCGACTCCGCGCTCGCCGCCCCCCTCGTCCTCGACCTGGCCCGCCTCCTCCTGCGCGCCCACGAGAAGGGCGTCGAGGGGCCCCTGCCCGAACTCGGCTTCTACTTCAAGGACCCCGACGGCGACGCGTCCCCCGCGCTCGCCGAGCAGTACGCGGCGCTGGTCGGCTTCGCGGGACGCCTGCGGTGACCGGCCGCGCGCGGCACCTGCGGGCCTGGGCCGAACTCCTGCGCCTGCCCGCCCTGTTCACGGTCCCCGGCGACGCGCTCGCCGGTGCGTCCGCGGTGGGCCTGCGCCCCGGCCGGGGCACCTTCCTCGCCATCGGGTCGTCCCTGTGCCTCTACGAGGCGGGCATGGCCCTCAACGACTGGGCGGACCGCGCCGAGGACGCCGTGGACCGCCCCCACCGCCCGCTGCCGTCAGGGCGAATCCGCCCCGCAGCGGCCCTCGCGGCAGCGGGCGGCCTCACCGCCGCGGGCCTGGCCCTCGCGACCCGGGCGGGCCGTCCCGCCGCCCTGGCCGCGGGTGCGCTCGCGGCGACGGTATGGGCGTACGACCTGGGCCTGAAGAAGACACCGGCGGGACCGGTGGCGATGGCGGCGGCGAGAGGGCTCGACGTGCTGCTGGGAGCGGCGGCGACCGCGGGCCGCCTGCACCGGACGGCTCTGCCCGCGGCCACGACGCTGGCCGCCCACACGCTCGCCGTCACCGCGGTGTCCCGCAACGAAACCCAGGGCGGCGACGTCAAAGCCCCCCTGGGCGCACTGGCCGCGACCCTCGCGCTGACCCGGATCGCCGGGCGCGCCCCACGACTCCCGGCAGGCCGGCGGGTAGCAGCCGCCCCCGGCCTGTCGGGGACCACCACCGCCGCCCTGGCCGCCGCCTACGCGGCCACCGCGGCCCGCCCCTACCTCCACGCCGCCCTCAACCCCTCGCCGCCTCTGACCCAGCGGGCGGTGGGCGGCGGCATCCGCGCCATGATCCCCCTCCAGGCCGCCCTCGCGGCCCAGGCGGGCGCCCCCCTGACCGCCCTGGCCACCGCGTCGCTGGCCCAACTGGCCCGCCTCGCCCCGAAGGTGAGCGTCACATGACCATCCGCTGGGGATACGGCACGAACGGCCTGACCGACCTCCGCCTGGAGGACGCCCTCGCGGTCCTCGCCGACCTGGGCTACGACGGCGTAGGCCTCACCCTCGACCACATGCACCTGGACCCCCTGGTCCCCGACCTGCCCACCCGCACCCGGCAGGTGGCCCGCGTCCTCGACCGGCACGGCCTGAGCGTCACCGTCGAGACGGGCGCCCGCTACGTCCTCGACCCGCGCCGCAAGCACGGCCCCTCGCTCCTCGACCCCGACCCGGACGCGAGGGCCGCCCGCACCCGGCTGCTCATCAGGGCCGCGCAGGTCGCCGCCGACCTCGGCGCCCACGCCGTGCACTGCTTCAGCGGCGTCACCCCGGACGGCACGGACGACGGCACCGCGTGGAAGCGGCTCGCCGACGCGCTCGCCCCCGTCCTCGACGCGGCCTCCGCCGCCGGCGTCCCGCTCGCCATCGAGCCCGAACCCGGCCACCTCCTGGCCACACTCGCCGACTTCCACTACCTCCGCGAGGAGTTCGGCGGCCCCGAAGCGCTCGGCCTCACCCTGGACATCGGCCACTGCCAGTGCCTGGAGCCGATGCCGCCCGCCGACTGCGTGCGCGAGGCCGCTCCCTGGCTGAAGCACGTACAGATCGAGGACATGCGACGGGGCGTCCACGAACACCTCCCGTTCGGCGACGGCGAGATCGACTTCCCGCCGGTGCTCGAAGCCCTCGAAGCCACCGGCTACCAGGGACTGACGGTCGTGGAACTGCCCCGCCACTCCCACGCGGGACCCCGACTCGCCGAGGAATCCCTGCGGTTCCTGCGCGCCGCCGCCGCTGAAGGAGGCACCCCATGACCGACGCACCTCCCGGCATCGCGGCCCTCCGCGCCAGCACCGACGCCTCCCTCGGCGAGACGGCCCGCACGTGGCTCGACAAGGCCGCGGCGGAGGCCGCCTCAGATGACGGTGGCCATCAACAGACGCACACCACATGGGAGTTGCGGTTCGCCGAAGCCGGGCGCCGGTGCGGTGCCGAGCACGCCGAAAGCGCCCGTATCGTCCTCCTGCACGCGGCCCGCGCCGACACCGCCACCCTCACCCGTCTCTACGAACAGGGCGCCGCCGCCGAACGCCGCGCCGTCCTCGCGGCCCTTCCCCACCTCGTCGCGGGACCCGAAGCGCTGCCCCTCGTGGAGGACGCGCTGCGCACGAACGACACCCGGCTCGTCGCCGCCGCCGTCGGCCCCTACGCCGCCGAACACCTCACCGCGCACCACTGGCGGCACGCCGTCCTGAAGTGCCTCTTCACCGGCGTGCCGGTGTCCGCCGTCGCCGAGCTCGCCGAACGCGCCCGCGGCGACGCCGAGCTCGCCCGCATGCTCGGCGACTACGCGAACGAGCGCACCGCCGCGGGCCGTCCCGTCCCCGACGACCTGCACCGCTTGCTGGCCCTGACCACGCCGCCTCCCCACAAGGCCCAGGAGTCCTGATGCGCATCTTCGACCCGCACATCCACATGACGTCGCGCACCACCGACGACTACGAGGCCATGTACGCCGCCGGCGTCCGGGCGATCGTCGAGCCGTCCTTCTGGCTCGGCCAGCCCCGCACCTCGCCCGCCTCGTTCTTCGACTACTTCGACGCACTCCTCGGCTGGGAGCCCTTCCGCGCCGCGCAGTACGGGATCGCCCACCACTGCACGCTCGCCCTCAACCCCAAGGAAGCGAACGACCCGCGCTGCACACCCGTCCTCGACGCGCTGCCCCGCTACCTCGTCAAGGACAACGTCGTCGCCGTCGGCGAGATCGGCTACGACTCCATGACCCCCGCCGAGGACACCGCGCTCGCCACCCAGCTCCAGCTCGCCGCCGACCACGAACTCCCCGCGCTCGTGCACACCCCGCACCGCGACAAGCTCGCCGGACTGCGCCGCACCCTCGACGTCGTACGCGAGTCGGCCCTGCCGCTCGACCGGGTCCTGATCGACCACCTCAACGAGACCACGGTGAAGGAGGCCAAGGACGCGGGCTGCTGGCTCGGGTTCTCCGTCTACCCCGACACCAAGATGGACGAGGAGCGAATGGTCGCGATCCTCACCGAGTACGGACCCGAGCAGGTTCTCGTCAACTCGGCCGCCGACTGGGGCAAGAGTGATCCCCTCAAGACCCGCGAGGTCGCCGACGCGATGCTCAAGGCCGGCTTCACCGAGGACGACGTCGACCGTGTCCTGTGGCGCAACCCCGTCGCGTTCTACGGCCTCAGCGGCCGGCTCGACCTCGATGTCGCGGGGACCGACGCCACCCACGAGGGGAACTCCATCCTGCGCGGCGGGGCGTGAGCGATGCGCTTCCGCCACCCCGACGGGTCCACCGTCCACCTCGCGTACTGCACCAACGTCCATCCCGCCGAGACCCTTGACGGCGTGCTGGCCCAGCTGCGCGACCACTGCGAACCCGTCCGCAAGCGCCTCGGCCGCGACCGGCTCGGGATCGGCCTGTGGCTCGCCAAGGACGCCGCGCGCGCCCTCACCACCGACCCCGTCGCCCTGCGCGGCCTGCGCACCGAACTCGACCGGCGCGGCCTCGAGGTCGTCACCCTCAACGGCTTCCCGTACGAGGGGTTCGGTGCCGAAGAGGTCAAGTACCGTGTGTACAAGCCCGACTGGGCCGACCCGGAGCGCCTCGCGCACACCGCCGACCTGGCCCGCCTCCTCGCCGCGCTGCTCCCCTCCGACATCACCGAGGGCACCATCTCCACGCTGCCCCTCGCATGGCGCACCGCCATCGACCCGGCGCGCCGGGACGTCGCGTACGCCGCGCTCACCACCCTCGCCGAGCGGCTCGACGCCCTGGAGGAGCTGACCGGCCGCTCCATCCGCATCGGCCTCGAACCCGAGCCGGGCTGCACCGTCGAGACGACCGGCGACGCGATCGCCCCGCTCACGGCCGTGGCCCGCGACCGCATCGGTGTCTGCGTCGACACCTGCCATCTCGCCACCTCCTTCGAGGACCCGGCCACCGCGCTCGACGCCCTCGCCGCCGCCGGGATCCCCGTCGTCAAGTCCCAGCTCTCCGCGGCCCTGCACGCCGAGCACCCCGAAAGGGCCGAAGTCCGTGAGGCGCTCGCCGCGTTCGACGAACCCCGCTTCCTGCACCAGACCCGCACCCTCACCCCCGTAGGGCTGCGCGGCACCGACGACCTCGGCGAGGCGCTCGCCGGCGGCGCGCTCCCCGACACCGCGCCCTGGCGCGCCCACTTCCACGTACCGCTGCACGCGGCGCCCGCCGCCCCCCTCACCTCCACGCTCCCGGTGCTCAAGGACACGCTCACGCGTCTGGTCGGCGGCGCGCATCCGCTCACCCGGCACCTGGAGGTCGAGACGTACACCTGGCAGGCGCTCCCGCCCGAGGTGCGCCCCCGCGGCCGCACCCAGCTCGCCGACGGCATCGCCGCCGAACTCACTCTGGCCCGCGACCTCCTGACGGACCTCGGCCTGAAGGAACTCCCATGACAACTCCCGAGACGGACACGACAGCCGACCGGACGGAGTCGGGCCCGAACCCGCTGCTCGTCCTGGACGTCGTGGGCCTCACCCCGCGCCTCCTCGACCACATGCCCCACCTCAAGGCGCTCGGCCGGACGGGTTCCCAGGCCCACCTCGGCACGGTCCTGCCCGCCGTCACCTGCGCCGCCCAGTCGACGTTCCTCACCGGCACGATGCCGTCCGAGCACGGCATCGTCGCCAACGGCTGGTACTTCCGCGAGCTGGGCGACGTACTGCTGTGGCGTCAGCACAACGGACTCGTCGCCGGCGACAAGCTCTGGGACGCGGCCCGCCGCAGCCACCCCGGATACACGGTCGCCAACATCTGCTGGTGGTACGCCATGGGCGCCGACACCGACATCACCGTCACGCCCCGGCCCGTGTACTACGCCGACGGCCGCAAGGAACCCGACTGCTACACCAGGCCGCCGGCCCTGCACGACGAACTCACCGAGAAACTCGGCACGTTCCCCCTCTTCCACTTCTGGGGCCCGGGCGCCGACCTCGTCTCCAGCCGGTGGATCGTCGACGCGACCCGCCACATCATCGCCTCCCGTCATCCCGACCTGGCGCTGGCCTACGTCCCCCACCTGGACTACGACCTCCAGCGCTTCGGCCCCGACGACCCGCGCTCGCACCGGGCGGCGGCCGAGCTCGACGCCACCCTCGCGCCGCTCCTCGACGACGCGAAGGCCGAGGGCCGCACCGTCGTCGCCCTCTCCGAGTACGGCATCACCCGCGTCGATCGGCCCGTCGACATCAACCGCGCCCTGCGCCGCGCCGGACTCCTCGAAGTGCACACGCAGGACGGCATGGAGTACCTCGACCCGATGACGTCCCGGGCGTTCGCGGTCGCCGACCACCAGATCGCGCACATCTACGTGCGCCGCCCCGAGGACCTCGACATGGTCCGCGAGGCGCTGAAGGACGTGCCCGGCATCGAACAGCTCCTCGACGACGAGGGCAAGAAGGCCCACCATCTCGACCACCCGCGCTCCGGGGAACTCGTTGCCGTCGCCGAGCCCGACGCCTGGTTCACGTACTACTACTGGCTCGACGACGACCGCGCGCCCGACTTCGCGCAGCTCGTCGAGATCCACCGCAAGCCCGGCTACGACCCCGTCGAGCTGTTCATGGACCCCCAGGACCCCTACGTCAAGGTGAAGGCAGCCGGCGCCCTGGCCCGCAAGAAGCTCGGCATGCGCTACCGCATGGCGGTCGTGCCCCTCGATCCCTCACCCATCCGCGGCAGCCACGGCCGCCTCCCTTTGAGCGACGACAGCCCCGACGGTCCGCTCATCCTGTGTTCCACCCCCCGCGCCGTCACCGGCCGTGTCGCGGCCACCGACGTGAAATCGCTGTTGCTCGACCTGGCCGGTCTCGCATGAGCCCGGTGCGCACCCGCACACACGCCGCACCCACCCGAGAAAGAGAGAGACCGTGACCGCGTTCAACGATGAATCCGGAACTGGCGACGCCCTGCGCCGCGCTCTCGGCGTCAGCCGCCGCAGCTTTCTGAGCACCTGCACCGCAGTGGGGGCCGCCGCCGTCGCCGCACCCGTCTTCGGCGCATCGCCCGCCCTCGCCCAGAGCGCGCACAACGGCGGCGGGGGCGGCGGCCACGCCCTCGTCCCGGCGTCCAAGCGCGGCATCATCCTCTACACCGTGCGCGACGCCACGGGCAGGGACCCGCTCGCCTCCAACCTGCCGTCCGGGTTCCGGGAGGTCTTCAAGGAGCTGGCCCGTTACGGCTACAAGCAGGTCGAGTTCGCCGGCTACGGCCAGCACGCGAACGCGCCCGGCGGCGCCAACCTCGAAACCGTCGAGGGCGCCAAGCTGCTGCGCTCCTGGCTCGACGAGTACGGCCTGCACGCCCAGGGCAACCACGGCTTCATCCCGGGGTCGTGGCCGCTCAGCCAGCCCGACCTCGACACGTTCAAGAAGCACCTGGAGATAGCCAACATCCTCGGCATGGACCACATGGGCACCGGTGGCGACCCCACCGGCAGCGCCTACCGGTCCGACTGGGACGCCGCCGCCGACAAGTGGAACGCGCTCGGCAAGATCGCCCACAGCGCGGGGCTCAAGCTGTACACACACAACCACGACGCGGCGTACGGGTTCCTGCTCGACGGCGGGCCCCTCGACGCGCAGGGCAAGCCGACCCGCAGCTCCGGCATCCGCAAGCTGGAGTACTTCCTCGAAGTGACCGACCCGAAGACGGTCTGGCTGGAGATGGACATCTTCTGGGCGCACGTGGCCCAGTACAAGTTCCACACCTACACCGCCCACGACGGCTCCCAGCGGGAGAACGTCTTCGACCCGGCGGCGCTCGTACGCCGCAACAACAAGCGCTACCCGCTGTTCCACGCCAAGGACGGCACGGTCAACACGACGAACGGCATGGGCTACGACATGGTGCCGTTCGGCACCGGAGTCATCGACTATGAGAGGTTCTTCACCCGCGTCGGGGCGATGAACTACCACAACCCGATGGTCGAGCAGGACAACGCGCCCAGCGACACCGACCTCGGCCAGTCCCTGAAGCACGCGAAGATCGGCTACGACAACCTGGCCGGGCTGCGCAAGAAGCGCTGACGCCGACACGGCAGAAGTGAGTGGGGCCCGGCCGTACGGCCGGGCCCCACTCAGTAGGTGAACTCCCCCTATGCGCCGATGACCTCCTTCAGGGTCGGAGCCGCCTTCTCCCGGCCGGGCTGCCGCAGCAGCAGCGCGAAGGCCGCGGCCACCATCGATATCCCGCCGGCCAGCGCGTACGCCCCGTTGTAGCCCCACGCGGCGACCACCATCGAGCCGAGGCCACCGCCGAACAGGCCGCTGATGAGCTTGCCGCTGTAGACGAGCCCGTAGTTGGTGGCGTTGTAGTTCTCACCGAAGTAGTCCGGGGTCAGCGCCGCGAACATCGGGTAGAACGCGCCGCCGCCGAAGCCGGACAGGAAAGCGAAGACCAGGAACAGCCACTCACTCTTGATGTCGCCCGCCCAGATCACGCCGAACTGGGCAAGCCCGAGCACGACGATCACGAGCACGAGGCTGAGTTTCCGGCCCCAGATGTCCGACATCCAGCCCACGACGGCACGGCCGACTCCGTTGATGACGGCCATGACGCCCATCGACGACGCCGCGACCAGAGGCCCGAAACCGACCTGCTTGGCGAAGTCCACCTGGAACGAGATGCCGAAGATCGACACACCGGCCGTCAGCACGAGGCTGAACCACATGATCGGCAGCATGCCGGTCCTGATGGCCTCCTTGGGCGTGTACTGGCGCACCGCGGGCGGGTTCTTGGCGAGAGACTTTGCGCTCTTGCCCGTGCCGGAGGTGGCGAGAGGGTCGATGTCGTGCGGCCACCAGTTCTTCGGAGGGTCCCTGAAGTAGAACGCGCAGACCAGCACCACGACCAGGACGTAGGCGCCGATCATGTCGAGTACCCGGTGGTAGTTGGACGTGTCGAACGCGTAGTTGAAGATGAAGATGAACGGCAGGGATCCGTAGGCGAAGCCGCCGTTGACGAAGCCTGTCCTGCCGCCCTTCCGCTCCGGGAACCATTTGCCGACCATGTTGATGCAGGTCGAGTAGACGAGGCCGGAGCCGAGGCCGCCGATGACGCCGAAGCCGAGGATCGCCAGCCACACATTGCTGAGATGGGACAGGGCGAGAAAGCCGAGCATGCACAGGAACGAGCCGGTCATCATGGCCCGCTTCGCGGACAGGATGCCCTTCTCCCGCATCCATCCCGCGGGGAAGGCGATGCCCGCCTGGAAGAACACCCAGATGCTCAGGATCCAGAAGGTGTTCGACTGCGTCCAGCCATGTGCGCTGGACAGTGTGTCCTCCGCCGATCCGTACGCGTACTCGGAAACGCTGATGGCCATCATCGCGACCCATGGCAGGTACACCATGAACTTACGGGAATGGCCGAGGATGTCGCGGTCCGTCTCACCCAGGCGGTAGACGCGGCCGTTCTCGTCGGTGATCTCTCGGTACTTGCTACCAGTGGTCGTCGCTGAGTTTCCTGCGGCGATGGGCTCGGCCGTCATATCAAGCCATCTCCTCACCGAGCGGTTGCGGGTTGGGTTGAATGTCACGGGACTTGGGCCTGCCGGGTTGGGACAGGAAGAGCGCGATGAAGCCGGCGAAGAAGGAGATGCAGCCCGCCAGGACGAAGGCACCGGAGTGCCCCCAGGCCCCGACGACCACGGCGCCCATCCCCGCACCCAGTCCGGAGACGAGCTTGGAGCTGTAGACCATGCCGTAGTTGGTGGCGTTGTTGTTCTCGCCGAAGTAGTCCGCGGTGAGCGCCGCGAACATCGGGAAGATGGCGCCGCCGCCGAAACCGGAGATCGCGGAGAAGATCAGGAACAGCGGCAGGTTCCTGGCCTCGGCCGACCAGAGGATGCCGAACTGGGCGCACCCGAGGATGGCGCACACGGCGAGCAGACACTGCTTGCGGCCGTAGCGGTCGGAAAGCCATCCGATGACGCCGCGCCCGCTGCCGTTGACGAGCGCCTTCAAGGACATCGCGGCGGCGACGATCCCGCCGGCGAAGCCGGCCTCTTCGCCGATGTCCACCTGGAAGGCGATGCCGAAGATGTTCACGCCGGAAGTGCAGGCCAGACAGAACCACATCAGTGCCACCCGGCCGGTCCGCCAGGCCTCCAGCGGGGTGTACTGCTTGACGGCCGGCGGGTTCTTCTCCAGGGAACGCCGGGCGCGCGGGTCCTCCGGCGGGTTGAGCGGATCGACGCTCGCGGGCCACCAGTTCTTCGGCGGATCCTTGAAGAAGGAACCGGCGAACGCGACCATCGCGGCGAGCAGAACGCCCACCGAGAGCAGCACCCAGCGGTAGTTGGTCAGGTCCATGTAGCCGGTGAACAGGAAGACGAACGGCACCGAACCGTAGGCGAATCCGCCGTTGACGAAGCCGGTCTTGCCGCCCCTTCGCTCCGGGTACCACTTGCCCACCATGTTGACGCAGGTGGCGTACACCATGCCCGCGCCCATGCCGCTCAGCACGCTGAAGCCGATATAGGCGAAGACGACGTGTGGTGCCAGGGCCAGCGACAGATAGCCCATGAAGGTGCCCGACGCGCCGATCATCATCGCCCAGCGGGCCGGCAGTCTGCCGCTCTCACGCAGCCTGCCCGCGGGGAAGGCGACCGCGGCCTGGAAGAACACCCAGACGGTCATCATCCAGAAGATGTGCAGGCTGTTCCAGTCGTGCGCGGTGTGCAGGGTGTCCTCGGCGGACGCGAACGCGTACTCGGCGGAGGAGATCCCCATCATGCCCACCCAGGGCAGGATCACCATCCACTTGCGTTTGCGGCCCAGGATGTCGATATCGGTCTCGCCAACCCGGTACACACGGCCGTTGGCGTCCGTCACCTCCCTGTAGGGGACGGAGGTTGATAGATCGGTTGCGGTCATGACGGTCGCACCCCTTGCGTCGAAAGATCTGGCCAGCGCCCTCTGTCCAAATTCCTTTCGCGTGCGCATGGGTCCCGGGGCCGGCCTGCGCGCACCGCCGGCCGGCCCTCAGTCCGGTCACCTCATGAGGCGCCCCCCAACAGCCCCGCCGCACGGGCCCATCGGGCGGTGTTTCGCCCGGGGGCAACCCCCGGACCCCCGGCCGTTTCGTCGGCTGGTCCGGGCGTCACAACAGCCCCGCAGCACGGGCCCACCTGTACTTCGCACCGAGTGCGGCCACCGGCTTCTCGGTCGTGTACGGGTACGCCACGACCCCGCGCTCGTAGAGGTACTGGCAGGCCTCCTCGACCTCGACGTCGCCCGCGAGCGACGCCACCACGGGCTTCTCGATGCCCCGCGCGCGGAACTCCTCGACCACCCGTGCCGTCAGTTCCGCGAAGACCATCGGCGGGGTGACGATCGTGTGCCAGTAGCCGAGGACGAGGGAGTGGATCCGCGGGTCCTCCAGACCGAGCCTGATGGTCGCCTCGTACGTCGACGGCGGCTCACCGCCCGTGATGTCGATCGGGTTGCCCGCGGCGCCGAAGGGCGGGATGAACGCCTTGAAGGCGGCGTCCAGATCCTCGGGGATCTCCATCAGGTTCAGGCCGTTGTCGACGATGGCGTCCGAGAGCAGCACACCCGAGCCGCCCGCGCCGGTGATGATGACGACGTTGTCGCCCTTGGGCGTCGGAAGCACGGGAAGCGCCCGCGCGTACTCGAGCATCTCGTTGAGCCCCGGTGCCCTGATGACGCCGGCCTGCCTGAGGATGTCGTCGTACACCGCGTCGTCGCCCGCGAGGGCTCCCGTGTGCGAACCGGCAGCTTTCGCGCCGGCGCTGGTGCGCCCCGCCTTGAGGACCACGACGGGCTTCTTCGGCACCGTCGCCCGCGCGGCCTCCACGAAGGCCCGCCCGTCCTTGAGGTCCTCCAAGTGCATGGCGATGCACTGGGTGTTGGGGTCCTCGCCGAACCACGTGAGCAGGTCGTCCTCGTCCAGGTCCGACTTGTTGCCGAGCCCGACGATCGCGGAGACACCGGTCTTCGTCGTGCGCGCGAAGCCGAGGATCGCCATGCCGATGCCCCCGGACTGCGAGGTCAGCGCCACCCCGCCCTTCACGTCGTACGGCGTGCAGAACGTGGCGCACAGGTCCTGCCACGTCGAGTAGTAGCCGTAGATGTTCGGCCCGAGCAGGCGTACCCCGTACCGTTCGCCGATCGCCACGATCTCGTCCTGGAGGGCCTGTTCACCGGTCTCCGCGAACCCGGAGGGGATCAGGACCGCGTTCGGGATCCCCTTGCGTCCCACCTCTTCGAGGGCCGAGGCCACGAACTTGGCGGGGATCGCGAAGACCGCCACATCCACCTCACCCGGGACGTCCGTGACACTCTTGTACGCCTTGCGGCCCAGGATGTCATCGGCCTTGGGGTTCACCGGATGGATCTCCCCGGAGAATCCCCCGTCGATGAGGTTGCGCATGACCGAATTGCCGATCTTGCCCTGCTCGTTGGACGCGCCGATCACCGCGACCGAGCGCGGCTGCATCAGCCGGCGCATCGACCTGAGGATCTCCTCGCGCGAGTACGTGCGCCGCTGCTTCGGCGCACCGTCGGCGAGGATCACACGGATGTCGGCGGCGACCGCGCCCTCCGGCGTCGCGATCACCGGATTGAGGTCTACCTCGGCGATCTCCGGGAAGTCGGTGACCAGCTGGGACACCCGGCGGATCTGCTCGGCGAGCGCCCACCGGTCGACCGGCTGCGCGCCGCGCACCCCGCGGAGCACCTCGGCCGCCCGGATCGAGTCCAGCATCGACACGGCCTCGTCCGCGCCGACCGGCGCGAGCCGGAACGTCACGTCCTTGAGCACCTCGACCAGCACACCGCCGAGCCCGAACGCGACGACCTTCCCGAACGTCGGATCGGTGACAGCTCCGACGATGACCTCCTGGGAGGAGGGCCTGGTCGGCAGCAGCTCCTGCACCTGGACGCCCTTGATCCGGGCGTCCGGCGCGTAGGCCCGCGCGTTCTTCACGATCGTGCAGAACGCGGCCCGTACGTCGGCGGCGCCCTCCACGCCCACGATCACGCCGCCCGCGTCCGTCTTGTGCAGGATGTCGGGGGAGACGATCTTCATCACGACGGGTCCGGCGAAGCGCGCCGCGTACGCGACCGCCTCGTCCACGTCCGTCGCCAGTTCCTCGCCGGGCACGGAGATCCCGTACGCGTCGGCGATCACCTTGCCCTCGGGGGCGGTGAGAGCGCTGCGGCCCTCAGCGCGGACGGATTCGAGCAGCGCCCGTACCGTGAGCTCACGGTCCTCGGCCATCAATCAGATCACTCCGTTCGACTTGAGCAGGCGCAGTTCCTCGTCCCCGAGCCCCAGCTCCCCGACGAACACCTCGGCGTTGTGCTCGCCGAGCAGGGGTGAACTGACCACTTCCACGGGGGAGTCGGAGAGCTTGAGGGGGGAGCCGACCGTGGTGAACGTGCCGCGCTCCGGGTGGGCCACCTCGACGACCATCTCGTTCGCGACGAGCGACTCGTCCTCGATGATCTCCTTGGTGGACAGGATCGGCCCGCACGGGATGTTGTGCGCGTTGAGCCGCTCGAGCACCTCCCACTTGGGCAGGGTCGAGGACCACTCCTCGATGAGCTGGAACATCTTGTTGAGCTTGGGCAGGCGCGCCTCCGGCGTCGCCCACTCGGGGTCGCCGGCCAGCTCCGGCCGCCCGATCAGCTCGCTCAGCGGCTGCCAGCCGACGGGCTGCACGATGACGTACACGTAGTCGTTCGGGCCGCCGGGCGCGCACTTGACCGCCCAGCCGGGCTGCCCGCCGCCGGACGCGTTGCCCGAGCGCGGCACCTCGTCCGCCTCGGCGGTGTCCTGGGAGTTCGGGTACTCGGCCAACGGGCCGTGTGTCAGGCGCTGTTGGTCACGCAGCTTGACCCGGCACAGGTTGAGCACGGCGTGCTGCATGGCGACGTTCACGCGCTGGCCGCGCCCGGTGTTCTCGCGCTGGAACAGCGCCGCGAGGATGCCGGCGACGGCGTGGATGCCGGTGCCGGAGTCGCCGATCTGCGCGCCGGTGGCCAGCGGTGGACCGTCCTCGAAGCCGGTGGTCGCCATCGAGCCGCCCATGGCCTGCGCCACGACCTCGTACGCCTTGAAGTTGGTGTATGGGCCGTCGCCGAAGCCCTTGATGGAGGCGTAGACGATGCGCGGGTTGATCTCCTGGATGCGCTCCCAGGTGAAGCCCATGCGGTCGACGGCGCCCGGGCCGAAGTTCTCGACCATGACGTCGGAGCGCCGGATCAGCTCGGTGAGGAGCTCCTTGCCGCGCTCGGTCTTCGTGTTGAGGGTGATGCTCCGCTTGTTGCAGTTGAGCATCGTGAAGTAGAGCGAGTCGACGTCCGGCAGGTCACGCAGCTGCTTGCGCGTGATGTCCCCGGTCGGTGCCTCCAGCTTCACCACGTCCGCGCCGAGCCAGGCGAGGAGCTGGGTCGCGGAGGGCCCGGACTGCACATGGGTCATGTCGAGGACACGGACGCCCTCAAGAGCCTTGGTGGTCATGGCAGGGCTCCTCACTTGTACATGGTCTGGTTCATGGTTCCGGGGGCGTACGCGTCCGGATCGACCCACACGTTGATCAGCGAGGGCTTCCCGGACTCGCGGGCCCGCTGCAGCGCGGGCGCGATGTCGGCGGGGTCGCGGACCTCTTCGCCGTACCCCCCCAGCATCTGGGCGAACTTGTCGTAGTGGACGTCGCCGAGGGTGTTGCCGACGCGCTCGCGCTCGTCGCCGTACTTGGCCTTCTGGCCGTAACGGATCTGGTTCATCGACGAGTTGTTGCCGATGATCCCGACGAAGGGCAGGTTGTAGCGGACGAGGGTCTCGAAGTCCCAGCCCGTCAGCGAGAACGCCCCGTCGCCGAAGAGCGCGACGACCTCCTTGTCGGGCCGCGCCTGCTTGGCGGCGAGGACGAACGGGATGCCGACGCCGAGCGTGCCCAGCGGCCCCGGGTCCATCCAGTGGCCCGGCGACTTGGGCTGCACGACCTGCCCGGAGAAGGTGACGATGTCGCCGCCGTCCCCGATGTAGATCGAGTCCTCGGTGAGGAAGTTGTTGATCTCGCTGACCAGGCGGTACGGGTGGATCGGCGAGGCGTCGGAGCGAAGGCTCGGCAGGCGCTTGTCGATGGCGGTCTGCTCGGCGGCCCGCAGCTCGTCGAGCCACTCCTTGCGCTTGGCGCCCCCGCCGTTCAGCCGTCCTGAGGCGGCCTCGGTGACCGACTTCAGGACGAGGCCCGCGTCGCCGACGATGCCGAGGTCGATGTCGCGGTTCTTGCCGACGGTGCGGTAGTCGAGGTCGATCTGCACGACGGTCGCGTCGGGGGAGAGGCGCTTGCCATAGCCCATGCGGAAGTCGAAGGGCGTGCCGACGATGATGATGAGGTCGGCGTTGGAGAAGGCGTAGCGGCGCGAGAGCTGAAAGTGGTGCGGGTCGCCGGGCGGCAGGGTGCCGCGGCCGGCGCCGTTCATGTAGGCGGGCACGTTGAGGGCGCGTACGAGCTCGATGGCGTCCTTGGTGGCACGGGTCGTCCACACCTGGCTGCCGAGCAGGATCGCCGGCCTCTCGGCGTGCACGAGGAGGTCGGCGAGCTTCTCGATCGCCTCGGGGTCACCGGCCGAGCGGGTCGAGGCCCGGTACTGCCCGGCCTGCGGTACGCGGGCCTTGTCCACCGGCACCTTGGCGTCGAGGACATCGCGCGGGATCTCCAGGAAGGACGGGCCGGGGGCGCCGTGGTAGCACTCGCGGAACGCCATCGACACCATGTCGGCGGCGCGCGCGGTGTCCGGCACCGTCGCGGCGAACTTGGTGATCGGCGTCATCATGTCGACGTGCGGCAGGTCCTGGAGCGAGCCCATCTTGTGCTGGGTGTGCGCGCCCTGACCGCCGATGAGGAGCATGGGTGACTCCGCGCGGAACGCGTTCGCGACGCCGGTGACGGCGTCGGTGGTGCCCGGGCCCGCGGTGACGACGGCGCAGCCGGGCTTGCCGGTGATGCGCGCGTACCCGTCCGCCGCGTGGGCGGCGACCTGCTCGTGACGGACGTCGACGACTTCAATGCCTTCGTCGACGCAGCCGTCGTAGATGTCGATGATGTGGCCGCCGCACAGGGTGTAGATGACCTCCACACCTTCTGCCTTGAGTGCCTTGGCGACCAGATGACCACCGGAGATGAGTTCCTGGCTGTCGTCGGGCATGAGGAAGTCCTGTCCCTTCGTAGGGGAGTCGTGCGGTGTCGCAGTACATTGCATACAGTCGACGAATACTGTATGAAGTTTGTTATCCCGCATCCGGTGGGTGGTGTCCAGGGGGCGTGCGGCACTTTTACGGCAGGAGCCGAGATGGACCTGTACGAGCACCAGGCAAGGGAACTCTTCGAAGAACACGGCATCTTGGTGCCGAAAGCCGAGGTCACGGAGTCGCCCAGGGAGGCCCGCGAGATCGCGCGCAGGCTGGGCGGCCGCGTCGTCGTCAAGGCTCAGGTGAAGACCGGGGGCCGCGGCAAGGCGGGCGGCGTCAAACTCGCCGCCGACCCGGCCGCCGCCGAACTGACGGCACGCCAGATCCTCGGTATGGACATCACGGGCCACATCGTCGGCAAGGTGATGTTGGCCCAACCGGTCGACATAGAGAGCGAGTTCTACGTCTCCTACGTTCTCGACCGCGCGGCCGGACGCTTCCTCGCCATCGCCTCCGCCGAGGGCGGCATGGACATCGAGGAGGTAGCGGCGAACCGGCCCGAGGCCGTCGCCCGCATCCCGGTCGATCCGGCCGAGGGCGTCACCACGGCGAAGGCCGCACAGATCGCCCAGGCCGCCGGCCTCCCCGACCGGACCGTCGACGTCCTGGTCCGCCTCTGGGACGTCCTCACCCGCGAGGACGCCGTACTCGTCGAGGTGAACCCCCTCGTCCGCACGAGCGGCGGCCAGATCCTCGCCCTCGACGGCAAGGTCACCCTCGACGACAACGCCCGCTTCCGCCAGGAGCGTTGGGGCACCCGGGAAGCCGCCCACGACGACGCCCTCGAAGCGGCCGCCGCGGCCAAGGGCCTCAACTACGTCAAGCTCGACGGCGAGGTCGGCATCATCGGCAACGGCGCCGGGCTCGTCATGTCGACCCTCGACGTGGTCGCGGGCTGCGGCGCCCGCCCCGCCAACTTCCTCGACATCGGCGGCGGCGCCTCCGCGCAGATCATGGCCGACGGCCTCTCCGTCATCCTCTCCGACCCGGCCGTGAAGTCCGTCTTCGTGAACGTCTTCGGCGGCATCACCGCCTGTGACGCCGTCGCCGACGGCATCGTCCAGGCCCTGGAGTCCGTCCGGCTGACCAAACCGCTCGTCGTCCGCCTCGACGGGAACAGCGCCGTGGAGGGCCGCGCCATCCTCGACGGCCGGGCCCACCCCCTCGTCGAACAGGCCACCACCATGGACGGCGCCGCGCGCCGGGCCGCCGAACTCGCCGACGCGCACTGAGGAGCCGGGACATGGCGATCAACCTGACCAAGGAGTGCGGGACATGGCGATCTATCTGACCAAGGAGAGCAAGGTCCTCGTCCAGGGCATGACCGGCGCCGAGGGCATGAAGCACACCCGGCGCATGCTCGCCGCCGGCACGAACGTCGTCGGTGGCGTCAACCCCCGCAAGGCCGGCCGCAGCGTCGACTTCGACGACCGCGCGGTCCCCGTCTTCGGCTCCGTCGCCGAGGGCATCGCGGCCACCGGCGCCGACGTCAGCGTCGTCTTCGTACCGCCCGTCTTCGCCAAGGCCGCCGTCACGGAGGCCGCCGACGCGGGCATCCCCCTCGCCGTCGTCATCACAGAGGGCATCCCCGTCCACGACGCCGTGACCTTCCACGCGTACGCTGCCGCGAAGGGCACCCGCATCATCGGCCCCAACTGCCCCGGCCTGATCACCCCCGGTCAGTCCAACGCCGGCATCATCCCCGCCGACATCACCAAGGCGGGCCGCATCGGCCTCGTCTCCAAGTCCGGCACCCTCACCTACCAGCTCATGTACGAACTGCGCGACATCGGCTTCTCCACCTGCGTCGGCATCGGCGGCGACCCCGTCATCGGCACGACACACATCGACTGCCTCGCCGCGTTCCAGGACGACCCGGACACCGACCTGATCGTCCTCATCGGGGAGATCGGCGGCGACGCGGAGGAGCGCGCCGCGGCCTACGTGCGCGACCACGTCACCAAGCCCGTCGTCGCCTACATCGCCGGGTTCACCGCCCCCGAGGGCAAGACCATGGGGCACGCGGGCGCGATCGTCTCGGGCTCCTCCGGCACGGCGCAGGCCAAGAAAGAAGCCCTGGAAGCGGCCGGGGTCCGCGTCGGCTCCACCCCGACGGAAACGGCCCGCCTGGTCCTCGACCGCTTGGCGCAGTAACGCCGTACAGCGGGAGTGGGGAGCGAGCCCACCGGGCAACCTCCCCACTCCACCCCGCACCAGCCATGCACCCCCCGCCCCGACTGTGCACCGTGAGCGGAGAACCCGAAATGGCGAACAACCCAGGCAATCCCACTGACCGCACCCCCGGCCCCGACGCCCCCGGCCCGGACACCCCCGTGGCGACCACTCTCAAGGCCGGCACCTCCTGGCACGACGCCTGGCAGCGCTGCCTCGCCGTCGCCCCCGAGGCGTTCCGCGACGACCGCGTACTCAACCTGTGGAACGGCACCTGGCAGGCCGACGGCCGCGCCCTGCCCGCCAGTACCCCCGTCGACGGCAGCCCCATCGCCGGACCGCCCCGCCTCGACGCCGCCACCGCCCACCAGGCGGTGCGTGCCTCCCTCGACCAGCACCGCGCCTGGCGGCACATCCCGCTCGACGAGCGCCGCGCCCGCGTCGGCGCCACCCTCGACGCCCTCACCCAGCACCGCGAACTCCTCGCGCTCCTTCTCGTCTGGGAGATCGGCAAGCCCTGGCGCCTCGCCCAGGCCGACGTCGACCGCGCCATCGACGGGGTGCGCTGGTACGTCGACGGCATCGAGCCCATGGTCGAGGGCCGCGCCCCGCTCGACGGCCCCGTCTCGAACATCGCCAGCTGGAACTACCCGATGAGCGTCCTCGTGCACGCGGTCCTGGTCCAGACACTCGCCGGCAACGCGGTCATCGCCAAGACCCCCACCGACGGCGGCGTCGCCTGCCTCACCCTGGCCTGCGCCCTCGCCGCCCGCGAGGGCATCCCCGTCACCCTCGTCAGCGGCAGCGGAGGCGAACTCTCCGAAGCGCTGGTGCGGGCCCCCGAGATCGGCTGCGTCTCGTTCGTCGGCGGCCGCGACACCGGCGCCGCCGTCGCCACGGCCGTCGCCGACCTCGGCAAGCGCCACATCCTCGAACAGGAGGGCCTCAACACCTGGGGCATCTGGAACTACTCCGACTGGGACAAGCTCGCGGCCGTGATCCCCAAGCTCTTCGACTACGGCAAGCAGCGCTGCACCGCGTACCCGCGCTTCGTCGTCCAGCGCAGCCTCTTCGACGACTTCCTCGCCGCGTACCTCCCGGCCGTACGCACCCTGCGCATCGGCCACCCCCTTGCAGTGGCGAACCCCCAAGACCCCTACCCTCAGCTCGACTTCGGCCCGCTCGTCAACGCGACCAAGGCGAAGGAGATCGCCGACCAGGTCGCGGAGGCCATCGACCGCGGCGCCGTGCCGCTGCACCGCGGCGCCCCGGACCCCGCCCGCTTCCTGCCCGGCCAGGACACGAGCGCGTACGTCCACCCGGTCACGCTCCTGAGCCCACCCCCCTCCTCGCCCCTCCACCACGCCGAACCGTTCGGCCCCGTCGACACGATCGTCCTGGTCGACACGGAGGCGGAGCTGCTCGCCGCGATGAACGCCTCCAACGGCGCGCTGGTCGCCACCCTCTCCACGGACGACGACGCGACGTACGACCGCCTCGCCCCCCAGATCCGCGCCTTCAAAACAGGCCGCGGCAAGCCCCGCTCGCGCGGCGACCGGGACGAGCTCTTCGGGGGCTTCGGAGCGTCGTGGCGCGGAGCGTTCGTCGGCGGCGAGCTACTGGTGCGCGCGGTCACCAGAGGCCCCGACGGCGAGCGCCTCCCGGGCAACTTCCCGGACCACCATCTGATGCCGTAGGCGACCCGGCATCACCGAGCGGCACACCTCCGTAACGGCGGGTGGTGTGCCGCTCACGTGTGCGCTCACGTGTGTGCCCACGACAGATACGCAGGTGAAAGGCACTCCGAAAGCTTGGTATTGTTGTCCATGTCGCCGCGGGGAACACCCCCGCCTGGCGACAGACACCTTGTCCGGGTGGCGGAATGGCAGACGCGCTAGCTTGAGGTGCTAGTGCCCTTTATCGGGCGTGGGGGTTCAAGTCCCCCCTCGGACACCAGAAGTAATAACGCAAGCGAGGGCCCCGACCAGACGGTCGGGGCCCTCGCTTGTGCGGATGTGAGCGGAGTGACGCCGCGTCAGCCGGTCGCGCCTCCCGCGACCCACTCGCTCCACGGCATGTTCCAGTCGCTGAGGCCGTTGCCCGGGGCCAGCTTGGTGTGGTCCGTGGAGTTCTTGATGATCACGACGTCGCCGGTCATCGAGTGGTCGAAGAACCATGCGGCCGGCTGCGTGCCGTCGTCGCCGGCCCTGGCGTCCTTCAGGCCCACGCACCCGTGGCTGGTGTTGACCTTGCCGAAGACCGAGTCGGCACCCCAGTAGTTGCCGTGGATGAACGTGCCCGAGTCGGTCAGGCGCATGGCGTGCGGTACGGCCTCGATGTCGTACGAGGGCTTGCCGTCCTTCTCCGTGAGGCCGACGCTCGCACCGTTCATGTGGATCTGCCGGTACTTCTCGGAGATGACCATCGGGCCGTTGTACGTCGGGTGCTCATCGCTGCCGGACGAGATCGGGATCGTCTTGATCGTCTTGCCGTCCCGTACGACGGTCATCTGCTTCGTTTTGGCGTCGACCGTGCTGACCTGGCTCCGGCCGACCTTGAACGCGACCGTCTTCTGGATGCCGTGGTCGGTGAGCTTGACGGTGACGGTGGAGCCGGCCTTCCAGTAGTTCTGGGGGCGGAAGTCCAGGCGGCCGTCGTTGAGCCAGTGACCGGCGACGCGCTGGCCGCTGCTGGAGCTCACCTGGATCTTCGACGCCATGGCGGCCTTGTCGCTGATCGCCCTGTCGAAGGTGACCGTCACCGGCATGCCCACGCCGACGGTCGAGCCGTCCTCGGGGGAGACGTGCCCGATGAAGTCGCCCGCCGGGGAGACCGTGGTGATCGAGGCGTTCTCGGTGGCGGAGCGGCCCTTGGCGTCCGCGGCCTCCGCGGCGATCTGATACCTGGTGGCTCGCTCCAGCGGCTTGTCCGGCTGCCAGGACGTGCCGTCCGCGGCCAGGGTGCCCGGAATCTCGGTACCGGTCGCGACGGCGGTCATGGCCACCTTGGTGAGCTTGCCGTTGCTGACGGTGACCTTGACGGGGTGGTCGATCCCGACCTGGGAGGCACCTTGCCCGGGCGTGATCTTTATTCGGGCGTCGGAAGCGTCCTGGGCGCCGGCCTGCCGTTCCCACGCCTGCGAGTGAGGGTGATCGCCATGGCCGTTTCCTCCGGTGGCGGCCTGGCTGGTCCCGCCGAGGGCCGTGAGAGCGAGTACGCCGCCGAGCACGCCGGCTGTAGCCGTCAGAGCGGTGGTCCGCTTACGTACCGTGATCAAACCGTCTCCCGTCCACTGGTCGTCGAATGCCTGGGGCCGGTCGCCAGTGGAGAGCGACCAGCCCCGAGTGAGCCATTTATCCATTTATTCAATAGAAAATGGGCAAATTGTGGCGAATGCAACACATCGTGCCGGACACGTTCTCCGGCAGGGACGAGGACAGGGGGCAGGGGCAGGGACAGGGCACTCAGCCTCCGCGGGAACCCGACGTTGAAGTCCCGCTGCGTCGGCGAGAACGGGATGTTCTTGACCCGCCCGTCCGACAGGACGGTGATCGCCGGGTAGGCGATGTAGAGCAGGGCGTGACCGGCGAGGATCTTGTTCTGGGCCTGGGTGAAAGCCGCACACGCCTTGCTCGCGGTCGGGGCGGTGTTCCCTTCTTTCAGGCACCGGTCGACCTGCCGGTCGGAGTACCAGGTGTAGTTGGTCGACCCGGCGAAGGCCGAGTTGTACTCACGGTTCAGCTGCGGACCCGCCTCGGGGTATGAGGCGAAGTCCCACGCGAGCGCGATGTCCGGCATGGTGGACTGCTTGGAGACGCGCTCCGAGTACTGAGGGAACGTCACCGCCTGGAGCTCCGCCTTGAGGCCGATCTTCTTCAGGGAGTCCTGGAGGATGGTCCCGGCCACGTTGAACTCGTCGACGGTCGGCTGATAGGCGATCGTGACGGTCTTCCCCCCGGCGCCGGCCTCGCGGATGAGGGCCTTCGCCCGGCCGAGGTCCTGCTGCGGCTTTCCCGCGTCGGCGCGGCAGGCGATTCCCTCGGGGAGGATGGAGTCCGCGAGGCCGCGTGTCCCCCGGCGGTCGTCGCGAGCTCGGCGGTGGGGTAGGAGAAAGAGGCCCACAGTTCGTCGTGGCCCGGTGGCACGGGCGGCGTTCGTCGGCCAGGCAGCGCGCTGAGCACTACGCGTGATCGGATACGCTGCGGCGCGAAGTATGACGTGTACACCACTGGTGTGCGAGCCCCCTGAAGAGGAGAACTGTCCGTGAAGCAGCGCCCGGTACTCGCCGGCCTGACATTGATGCTCGTGGCCGTTCTCAGTGCGTGCGGCGGTGGTGCGGACAAGGGTGACGCCCACGGTGGCGGCAAGGGTGGCGGCATGGGCGGCGGTGCGTACTCCAAGCCGCACTCCGATCAGGTGCGCGGGCTCTACGACGCCGTGCGGCATCTTCCGCGCAAGACCGTCAAGGGCACCCGCGCGCACATGGTCAAGGAGTGTGATCCGGCCACCCGGAAGGTCAAGCACACCTCGCGCAGCGGCAGTGGCAAGCGTAAGAGGACCCGTACCTGGTACACCACCGAGCGCTACGAGCAGTGCCACAAGGTCCGCAAGGGCAGCGAGACGTACACGCGCGTCGTGCGGACCGAGCGGTGGTGTGTGCGGCTCGACGACGTGAACGGGAAGGCCGCCAAGGACAACCTCTGGTTCCGGGTCAGCCCCGCCACGTACAGCGACGTCCACGGCAAGGCCGAGCACGCGCGCGTGAAGTTCGAGCCGCGGGCGCGCGGCTGCTGACGCGGTCGGCTCAGGTTCGGCGCGCGGCGGCTCCAGCTTCGTGCGAGGGGAAAACCCCAGGTCCCCGCCCCCGCGCCCATGGCATCCTGAGCCGATGAACGGACCGGAGATCTTCGTCAGCGTCGTGCCCGAGCTGGAGCTGTTCGTTCCGCATACGCGGCGCGGGGGCGCGGCCGTCCCGCTCGTCACTGACGGCGTGTCCACACTGGGGCATGTGATCGAGTCGCTCGGCGTGCCGCTGACGGAGGTCGGGGCGCTGGTCGTGGACGGGCGCGAGGTGGCCGTCGGCCACATTCCCGTCGCCGGGGAGCGGGTCGAGGTGCGGGGCGTCGTCCGGCCGCAGCGCGTCGAGGGCGCTCCAATGCGGTTTCTGCTTGATGTTCATCTCGGCACGCTGGCACGGCGGTTGAGGCTGCTGGGGGTCGACTCCGCGTACGAGTCCACGGACATCGGCGACGCCGCGCTGGCGACCCGCTCCGCCGACGAGCGGCGCGTCATGCTCAGCCGGGACCGCGGGCTGCTGCGGCGGCGGGAGCTGTGGGCCGGCGCGTACGTCTACAGCGACCGGCCCGACGAGCAACTACGCGACGTACTGGGTCGGTTCACGCCCGAGCTGCGCCCCTGGACCCGGTGCACCGCCTGCAACGGGCTGCTGAAGGAAGCACGTAAGGAAGACGTCGCCGACCGGCTCGAAGGCGGGACACGCGGCACGTACGACGTGTTCGCCCAGTGCCGCGCGTGCGGGCGCGTGTACTGGCGGGGTGCCCATCACGACCGGTTGGAGGGGATCGTGGAGCGCGCGGTCGCCGAGTTCGGGGGCTGAGGGGCCGCCTCGTCCTCCGGCATCAGCGGCGGTTCGATGCGCCAGGCGATCCGTTCCCCGTCCTGGACCACCCTGCGGTACGCGTACAGGACCACCGAGATCAGCAGGATGCCGACCGCGAGGAAGGACTCCGTGGCGCCGCCGTAGCCCGCGAGGGACGGATGCGTGACGCCGACCGAGACGATCACGATGTTGAAGGCCAGGATGGCCCAGGCGACCGGGATCCAGGCGCGGGCGCGGCGGATCGGGCGGGGCCAGTCGGGACGGTCCTTGCGCAGGAGCAGGAAGCCGGCGACCGCGAGTGTCATGGCCACCAGATAGCCGAAGTTGCTGGCGATGAGGATGCTCAGGGGCTCTCCGAGCAGGACCACGATCGCCGCGTTGACGAGCGCGTCCAGCGTGAGGGCCCGGCCCGGCACGCCCCAGCGGTTCACCTTGTCGAGCTGCCGGACGGTCATGCCCTCCCGCGCCAGGCCGTACAGCGCCCGGCCCCCGTCCGCCGTGCACGACACCATGCCGAAGAACATCGAGACGATCAGGATGAGGACGCCGACGTCGGAGAAGCCGCCCAGCGCCTGGGTGAAGGCGGTGGCGAACGCGCCGACCGGGTCCGAGCGCAGCGTCTCCTCGCCGACGCTGCCGACCGTGGCGAGCGGGACGACGAAGAAGACGCCGAGCGAGATGAGGGACGTCAGCCGCAGCGCCTTCGCCGTGTCGCGCGCCGTGTCCCGGTACTCGGGCGCGAACGACGCGCAGATCTCGGTGCCGTACGTCGTCCAGGCCGTGACGTAGAACCACACGATCAGCGTCATCCAGCTGCCGCCGTGGTACCAGGTCAGACGGGACGCGTCCCAGCTCCCCGGGTGCAGGAACGGGGCTATGACGACCACCGCGAGACCGCACATCACCAGGGCCGCGACGGCCTTGGAGACGCTCGCCGCCAGCCGCGCGCCGAAGTAGTTGCAGGCCCAGCCGCCGGCGATCGCCAGGACCGCGAGCGCTTCCGGAAGACCGATGCGGTGGCCGGGGAACGGGATCGACGGTGCGTGCGGGAACCACTGGGCGGTGATGAGGTGGCCGATCGCCGCGCCGTTGACCGCGATGCTGAACGACCAGCCGATCCAGTAGCCGTACGACGCCACGGCGCCCAGCGGGGCGAAGTAGCGCTTCCAGCCCTCGGTGGCGTACCTGCTGATGCCGCCGGACATTCCGGGGAACATCGCGGCGGTCTCGGCGAACAGCATGTTCTGCGCGAACGCGACGAGCGCCCCGACGCACCAGATGGTGATCGCCGTCCAGCCTCCGATCGCGCCCACGGTGTAACCCACCGTCAGGAGCAGGCCGTTCGGGATCACCATGGCGATGGCGAGGCCGTCGCGCCAGGTCAGGGACTTGTGCAGCTGTTGGCTCAAGGGGGCCACCTGTCTCGGTCGGGGGGACTGACGGGAGAAGGTCCGGTGCGGCGGAAAGTGATGCCGCTGCGGTGTGTCGGCGGTCACAATAATTCGTTATTGTTGGCCGGGATAGGGGTTCGGCAGTGGCCAATTCCAGGGGCCGGGCTACCGGCTCCCGACCGACAGAGAGACGAGGGGCGGGTATGGGGGAGAAGGAGAGCGGTGGCGACGCGGGCGAGGCGCAGCGCGAGCGGATTCTGCGGGCGGCCGCCCTGGTCATGGCGGAACGCGGCTTCGACGCGGCGCGCATGAGGGATGTGGCGCGCGGCGCCGGCGTGTCCATCGGGCTGCTCCAGCACTACTTCGACACACGCGACCTGCTGTTCCGTGAGGCCTTCGAGTGGTCGATCGGCGAGCTCATCGCCCGCTGGCGCAAGGGCGCGTCCGCCGAGCCCGACCCGTGGCGCCGCTTCGAACTCCTCGTACGCGAACTGGCCGACGACCCCGACCTCCAGCGCCGGTGCGCGACCTGGACCGAGTTCTGCGCGAGCGCCGCCCGCAGGCCCGAGCTGCGCGACGGGGTGCGCCGCGCCCACCAGGACTGGCGTGATCTCGTCCTCGGCATCGTCGAATCGGGGGTCGCCGCAGGGAAGTTCGTGCCCGTCGTGCCCACCGACGTCGCGGTGCGCTCCGTGCTCGCCGCCGTCGACGGCTGCGACATGGCCGTGGCGTCGGGCAGCGGCATGGGGGCGGAGGGCTACGCCGCCGTCATCCTCGCCACCGCCCGCTCGGTCCTCGGCGTACGCGACTGAGCTGTTTCCCTCTCAACTCACTCCATCCGAGCCGCAGTTCACAGGAGGCACCGCGCCATGACGTCGACCGCATTCCCTCATCTGTTCAGCCCGCTCGCCATCGGCGGCGTGACGCTGAAGAACCGCGTTCTGTCCTCCGGCCATGACACGGTCCTCGTCGAGGGCGGGCAGGTCACCGACGATCTGGTCGCCTATCACGAGGCGCGTGCCGAGGGCGGCGTCGGGCTTATCGTCGTACAGGTGGCGGGAGTTCACGAGACCGCGCGGTACACGACGCATGTCCTCATGGCCACGGACGACTCGTGTGTCGAGGGGTACCGGCGGCTCGCCGAGGCCGCGCACCGGCACGGCGCCAAGGTCTTCGGACAGCTCTTCCATCCGGGACGCGAGATCCTGGAGTCGCGCGACGGCTCCGCGCCCGTCGCGTGGTCCGCGTCGGCGACGCCCAGTGAGCGCTTCCATGTGATGCCGCGCGCCATGACCGAGACCGAGATACGCGAAGTCGTCGACGGGTACGGAGAGGCCGCCCGCAGGCTGCGCGCCGCCGGGCTGGACGGCGTGGAAGTGGTCGCCAGCCACGGCTACCTCCCGGCCCAGTTCCTCAACCCGCAGGTCAATGTGCGCACCGACGGGTACGGGGGTGACGCGGACGGCCGGCTGCGGTTCCTGCGCGAGGCTCTCGCGTCGGTACGGGCGCACACCGGACCCGACTTCGTCGCCGGACTGCGCATCTCCGGTGACGAGTTGAGCCATGACGGCCTCACCGCCGAGCTCGCCGTCGAGGCGGCCGCCCGGCTGGACCGCGAGGGTCTCGTCGACTATGTGAGCGTCTGCGCCGGATCGTCGGCGACGATCTCCGGCGCCGTGCACATCGCGCCCCCGATGACGCAGCCCGCCGGATACACCGCCCCCCTCGCGGCGCGTGTGCGGGCGGCGGTCGAGGTGCCGGTCATGGTCGCCGGGCGCGTCAATCAGCCCCAGGAGGCCGAGCAGATCATCAAGGAGGGCCAGGCCGACGCCTGCGCCATGACCCGCGCCCTGATCTGCGACCCCGACATGCCGGGCAAGGCGAGCGGCGGCCGCACGGAGGAGATCCGGGCCTGCATCGGCTGCAACCAGGCCTGCATCGGCCACTTCCAGCGCGGCTACCCGATCTCCTGCATCCAGCACCCAGAGACCGGCAGGGAGCGCCGGTTCACGCGGCTGCCCCTGCCCACCAGGCGCCGGAAGGTCCTCATCGCCGGTGGCGGACCGGCCGGGCTCAAGGCCGCCGCCGTGGCCGCCTCCCGCGGGCACGACGTCACCCTGCACGAGGCGGGCCGGCGCGTCGGCGGCCAGGTGCTGCTTGCCCAACTCCTTCCGGGGCGAGCCGAGTTCGGCGGCGCGATCACCAACCTGGAGGGCGAGGCGCGGCGGGCCGGGGCACGGATCGTCACCGGATCCCGCGTCGACGCCGACCTGCTCGACCGTGAAGAGGTGGACACGCTCATCGTCGCCACGGGTGCGGTGCCACGCCGGCCCGCGCTCGAACTCCTCGACGACCCCGTCGTGCTGGACGCCTGGGACGTCGTCCGCGGCACCGCCGACGTCCCCAAGGGCCGGATCGTCGTCGCGGACTGGCGCGGTGACTGGATCGGGATCGGCGTGGCCGTCCAACTCGCGGGCCAGGGACGGAAAGTGACGCTCTGCACGACCGGCTTCGGCGCCGGTGAGCATCTTCAGCAGTACGTGCGCGCGTCGATGCTCGCCGAGGCCGCGCGGGCCGGGGTCGAGACCGTGCCGACGGTGCGCCCATACGGTGCCGATGAGGACACGGCGTACTTCCAGCACACCCTCACCGAGGAGCCGGTGATCATCGAAGGGGTCGCGGCCGTCGTCCTCGCCCAGGGGCACGATCCCGTGGGTGAACTCGCCGGCCTGGCGCACGGACGAGTGGGTGAGGTCCTGATGGCGGGGGACTGCGTGTCACCGCGGACCGTGGAAGAGGCCGTACTGGAGGGGCTGACGGTCGCGTCGTCGCTCTGAGACACGCGGACATGCCCGGTCCCCGGCCGCCGTGCGTGCCTCAGCGCGGATGGCGGCGCAGCCGCACGCGGTACGAGTAGTGCTCCGGTAGGAAGTGGCTCACGGCCAGCTCGACCGGGCGGCCCGACGCCGACAGGTAGAGGCGGTCGATGCGGAGCAGCGGATGCTGCGGCGGGCAGTCCAGGTGCGCCGCCACCTCGGCCGAGGCGAGGGCGACCGTGACGGACTGCTCCGCCTCCGCGATCGGCTCGGGCAGCCGGCCGTCGAGGAGGCCGATGATGGTGACGCGGCTGTCCGTGCCCGCCTCCGTCAGCTCGGGGCGGTCCGCGACGAGCGCGCCCACGTCCGGTGGCAGATGCACCGTCGTCAGGCAGAACGGGGTGTCCTCGTGCAGCCGCAGGAACGAGAGGTGGTCCACGCGGTCGGAGCCGACGCGCAGCCGGCCCGCCGCGTCCACGTCGACCCGGCGGCGCAGCGGCGACACCAGGCGCATCGTCGTGTCGAGGGAGAGCGCCATGAGGTCCTCGACCGAGCCGAACTGCCGCAGATACTGCTCCTCGCGGGGCGCCGCGAACGTGCCGCGCCCCGGGACCCGGTGCACCAGTCCCTCCGTGACCAGGTCCTGGAAGGCGCGCCGTACGGTCTGCCGGCTGAGCCCGTGCGAGGCGGCGAGCTCCGCCTCGGTGGGCAGCCGCACCCCCTCGGGGTAGTCGTGCCGCAGGATCGCCTCGCGCAGCTCGCGCGCGAGGCGTACATAGGCGCTGTCACGCCCCGGGGCCGCCATCTGTGTCCCCCTCGTCCGCTCTGTGCGTGTCGTACGCGTCATGTCTGCCGTTCACCGCCCTGCCTGTGCCGTGAGTCTAATGGCCGTACAAGACGGTGCGCAGGTCAGACGTCCAGACCGCCCCGCGAGACCAGCTGGCGCACGATGACGTTGCGCTGGATCTCGTTGGTGCCCTCGCCGACGATCATCAGCGGTGCGTCGCGGAAGTAGCGCTCGACGTCGAACTCGGTCGAGTAGCCGTAGCCGCCGTGGATACGGACCGCGTTCAGGGCGATCTCCATGGCCGTCTCCGACGCGAAGAGCTTGGCCATGCCCGCCTCCATGTCGACGCGGCGGCCCGCGTCCGCCTCGCGGGCGGCGTACAGGGTGAGCTGGCGCGCCGCGGTGAGCGACGTCGCCATGTCGGCCAGGTAGTTGCCGATCGACTGGTGCTTGTAGATGGGCTCGCCGAACGTCTCGCGCTCCTGCGCGTAGCGCAGCGCGTCCTCGAACGCGGCCCTGCCGACGCCGAGCGCGCGCGAGGCGACCTGGAGGCGGCCGGTCTCCAGGCCCTTCATCATCTGTCCGAAGCCCTTGCCCTCGACGCCGCCGAGCAGCGCGTCGGCCGGGACGCGGTAGTCGTCGAAGGTCAGCTCGCAGCTCTCGACGCCCTTGTAGCCGAGCTTGGGCAGGTCGCGCGAGACGGTGAGCCCCGGGCCGTGCTCGGCGAGCAGGATGGAGACGCCGCGGTGCTTCGGCTCGGCCGCCGGGTCCGTCTTGCACAGCAGCGCGATCAGCTGTGAGCGGCGGGAGTTGGTGATCCAGGTCTTGCCGCCGTTGACGACGTACGAGTCCCCGTCGCGCCGCGCGACCGTGCGCATCGCCTGGAGGTCGGAGCCGCCGCCCGGCTCGGTGAGGGCCATCGTCGAGCGGATCTCGCCGGTCGCCATCTTCGGCAGGTAGCGGTTCTTCTGCTCGTCGGTGCCGAAGTGCAGCAGCAGCTTGGAGACGACGGTGTGGCCGCCCATGGCGCCGGCGAGGCTCATCCAGCCGCGCGCAAGCTCCTCCGTGATCAGCACGTAGCACGGCGTGGAGACGGGCGTGCCGCCGTACTCCTCGGGGATCGCCAGGCCGAAGATGCCCAGGTCCTTCATCTGCTCGATGAGGGCCTCGGGGTAAGTGTTGGTGTGCTCCAACTCCCTTACGACCGGCTTGACTTCGCGGTCCACGAAGTTGCGCACGGTCTCGACGATCAGCTGCTCGTCGGAGGAGAGGGTGTCGAGGGTGCTCACTTCGCGGACGCTCCTTGCTCGTGGTCGTGCGTGGTGTCGATGACACCCTGAGCGCGCAGCCGCTCGATGTCGGCGGTGGTGCGGCCCAGGGCGGTGAGGATCCGTTCGGTGTGCTCTCCCGCGGCGGGGACGGGGTCCATCCGGGGGGTGACGCCGGAGAGGTCCGCCGGGGGGAGCAGCGCCTGTACGGGTCCCTGCGCGCCCGGCACCGTGATGTCGCGCCAGCGGTCGCGCTCGGCGAGGGCCGGGTGGGCGAGGAACTCGGCGATGGAGTTCACACCCGCGTTGGCGATGCCGGCCTTGTCGAGGAGCGCCATGGCGTCCTCGCTGCCGAGCTCGGCGAAGCGCGCGGAGACGGCCGCGTTGACCTCGTCGCGGTGGGCGACGCGGTCGGCTCCGGTGGCCATGCGGGGGTCGTCGGTGAGTTCGGGACGGCCGAGGACCGTGGTGCACAGGGCTTGCCACTCCCGCTCGTTCTGGATGGAGAGCAGCACCTCCTTCCCGTCGGAGGCGGTGAACGGGCCGTAGGGCGCGATCGTGGCGTGCTGGGCGCCGATGCGGGGCGGCTGCGTGCCGCCGTAACGCGTGTAGTAGGCGGGCTGGCTCATCCACTCGGCGAGCGCCTCGAAGAGGGAGACCTCGACGGCGGGTGCCCGCCCGGTGGTGGCCCGGGTGTAGAGGGCGGTGAGGACGCCGCTGTACGCGTACATGCCGGCCGAGATGTCGGCGACGGAGATGCCCACGCGGGCGGGCTCGTCGGGCGAGCCCGTGATGGAGAGCAGTCCGGTCTGGCACTGCACGAGCAGGTCGTACGCCTTGCGCTGCGACCAGGAGCCGCTGGTGCCGTACCCGCTGATGGTGCAGGGGATCAGGCGGGGGTGGCGGGCCTGGAGTGCGGCGGGGCCGAGGTCCATGCGGTCGGCGGCACCCGGGGCGAGGTTCTGGACGAACACGTCGGCGTCCGTGAGGAGTTCCTCCAGGATGTCCCGCCCCTCCTGGGACTTGAGGTCCAGGGCGAGGGACTCCTTGGAGCGGTTGAGCCACACGAAATAGCTGGCCTGACCGTGCACCGTGGTGTCGTATCGGCGGGCGAAGTCGCCTCCGCCGGGACGCTCGACCTTGATCACGCGGGCGCCGAGGTCGGCGAGCTGGCGGGTGGCGAAGGGCGCGGCGACGGCCTGTTCCAGGCTGACGACCGTGATGCCTTCGAGGGGGAGCGGCTCGGTCATGCGGGTGCCTTCCCGGGAAGTTCGGTGAGGAGCAGGGTGCGGGCCGACTCCCAGGTCGTGTCCTTGAGCAGAGCGGGTACGTCGCTGCCGCACGCGGCGAACTTCTCCGCCAATTCCCCGTCCGTGGGCGGACGTCGGGGCGAGCCCGGGGGATGGGCGAGGGCGGAGCGCAGGACCCGGCCGTCGGTGAGCGTCACCGCGAGGTCGACCTCGCCGTCGAGGAGCCCGGCACCGCCCTCGGTGCGCTCCGTCTCGACGGTGGCCATCAGGCGCCGCGCCTCGGGCCGGCCCACCGCGTCGTCCGTGAAGGCGCCGAAGCCGGGGAAGTCGTCGAGCAGGGCCGTCGCCACCGCGTACGGGAGGCTGAACTTGCCTTCGAGCCCGGTGTCCGGGCCGTCGTGGATGAGGGGGTGGACGGTGGCCCCCGGGGTGGTGACGCGGACGGCCGTGACGTCGTCGGGGCCGCACTCGGCGCGCAGGTCGCGCAGCGCCGCGATCGGGCGCTGCATCGCGTAGCAGCAGGGGAACATCTTGATGGCGAGGCCAGCGGGTACGGCGGGACGGCCGCTGTGGGGCGTGCCTTCCCCGGCGTCGTCCGCTCCTTGCGCGCCCACCAGCTTCAGCCAGGCGTCGACCGCCCGCGGGTCGGCCGTGGCACCGGCCCGGGCGAGGCGCGCCGCCCGCACTCCCGCCTCCGCCGCGAAGCCGACCTGGAGGGACTTGCCGTGCGTGCCGAACGCGGCCTGGACCCCGCTGGCGCCGGGCACCGCGAGCGCCATGGCCGTCGCCAGCCGCTCGGGCGTGAGGCCCCAGGCGACGCCCGCCGCGACGGCCGCCGCGGGGGCGCCCGCCGTGCACGTGGCGTGCCAGCCGGCCGCGTAGTGCGACCAGCCGAGCAGCGTGCCGAGCCGGGCCATCACGCCGGCCCCGGCCAGATAGGCGCGCGCGTCGCCGCCCGCCGCGAGGACCGCGGGGACGATCACGACGCTGATGTGTGTCGTGGACTCGATGTGCAGGTCGTCGAAGTCGAGGACGTGCCCGACCGCGGCCCAGCGCGCCGCGTCCGGCAGTTCGGCCGCCAGCGCGCTCACCGGATGGTCGCGCGCGGCGAGCGTGACCGCGACCGTGTCCAGGAGGGAGCGGCGGGCGAGCGCCAGGTCCTCGGCGTCGGGTTCGTATCCGTACGCCCACTCGGCGAGCGATTCCGCGATGGCCGGCATGGCTTCCCTTCGTACATGTCCTGCGCTGCGTGATTACTTTGTACGGCCAAATGGCGGGGCCGTCAATGCCGCCGCCACAGGGCAACCCAAAGCTTTCACATGCGACTTCACCCCAGGGGGGTTGACTGGACGCCCGTCGGGGCGGACGCTGGGCCGCGTTTTGTACGGCACAATCCGCCATTGAGGCGGCCACATCAATCGACCTGTCCAGCCGCCTGTCCGGCCACCTGCTCATCCGGCTGTCCAAGCGGCTGTCGCCTGTCCCTCCGGAGGTCTCGCATGGGCGATGCGCATCCCTTGCTCGCCGCGCTCAGCGGCGCCCGGCACGGTGCCCTGCACCGGCGGGTGCTGCTCACTGTCAGCGCCATGTTCTTCTTCGACCTCGCCGACCTGAACACGTTCGCGTTCGCCGCGCCCGCCATTCGCCGAGCGCACCTCTTCACCGTCGACGACATCGCGTTCGTCACCGCCCTGGCCTTCGCCGGCATGGCGGCCGGCGCGATCCTCGGCGGCCGGTTCGCCGACCATGTGGGCCGGCGGCGGGTCATGGCGGGGTCCGTGGTGCTCTTCTCCGCGGCCTCCGTGGTCAACGCACTGGTCACCGGGGTGGGCGCGATGGCGGCGGCCCGCTTCGCCACCGGATTCGGCCTCGGCGCCATGACCTCCGTCGCGATCACCTACCTCTCCGAGGTCACCCCGGCCGCACACCGCGGTCGCGCCCAGGCGACGGCGCTCGGCACCGGCCTGGTCGGCATCCCCGTCGTGGCGTTCACGGCCCGCGGCCTGACCGCCGACGACCCCGGCGGCTGGCGCGCCCTCTTCGTCATCGGCGCCCTCGGCGTCCTGCTCGTACCGCTCCTGATACGCCTGCCCGAGTCGCCGCGCTGGCTCCTCGCGCGCGGCCGCAGCACCGAAGCCGTGCAGGTCACACGCGCCTTCGTGCCCGACTGGGAGCCGTCCGCCGACGCGCTCGCCGCGCCCCCCGCTCCGGCGGACCGGCCACGGTTCTCCGAACTGTTCGCCGCGGGCCAGCGGCGTAACACCGTGGCCCTCATGGTCCTGTGGCTCTTCGGGCTCGTCGGCTTCTACGGGTTCCAGTCCTGGGTGCCGACGCTGCTCGCCGACCACGGCCAGGACTTCGCGAAGAGCATGACCATGTCCGCGGTCACCACCATCGGGGCGGTGCCCGGCGCGTTCCTCGCCTGGCCGTTCATCGACCGCTACCCGCGCAAGCACCTCGCGGTGGTACTCGGTCTCGTGGTCGCGGTCCTCGGCATCGGGTACGGGCTCAGCTCGTCCGTCGTGGCCGTCGTCGTGTTCGGCACGCTCGTCGCCGCGCTCAGCCAGACGTTCATCGCGGTGCTCTACTCGTACACCCCCGAGGTCTTCCCCACCCGCCTGCGCACGGCGGGCGCCGGGCTCGGCAACGGCGTCGGCCGGATCGGCAACGTCATCGCGCCGCTGGCGGTCGCGGCGATCTACACCACGCCGGGGCTCGGCTACGTCGCCGTGTTCGTGTTCATCGCGGGATGCTGGCTGGTCGCCACCGCCACCGTGTTCTTCTTCGGCGTCGACACGCGCGGCCGGTCGCTGGAGACCCTGCACGACGCCGCGGCGGCCCCGGTGGCTTCCGCGGCAACCGTTTCGCAACGCATCGGAGAATGAGAACCATGCCCCAACCAGACGCATCCCAGGGCGAGTCCGCGCTCGCGCGGTATCTGGACGCCTGGGCCCCGCCACCCGTGACGCTGGACGATCCCGTCGCCGCCGCGCCCGTCGCCGCGCTGAGCCAGGTGCTCGACCAGGAGGCGGCCGTGGCCGGCGAGGGGGAGCCGGTGCCGCCGCTGTGGCACTGGCTGCACTTCCTCGAATGGCCCGCACAGCGGGAGCTGGGGGCCGACGGGCACCCCGCGCACGGTCACTTCCTGCCGCCCCTCCCGGACCGCAGGCGCATGTTCGCCGGCGGCCGCGCGGAGTTCACCGCGCCGCTGCGGGTGGGTGTGCCAGCCCGGCGTACGAGTTCCCTCGCCAAGGTCGAGATCAAGCGCGGCCGCACCGGCGAGATGGCCTTCGTGACGGTCCGTCATGAGATCGCGCAGGAAGGGGAGACGCGGGTCACCGAGGAGCAGGACCTCGTCTACCGCGTGGGCGAGGACGAGCGGCGGAGCGGGGGCTTCGGCCTCGACCTCGGCGAGGCCGAACCGTCCGACGCCGAATGGCAGTTGATCCTGCGTCCCTCGCCGACCCTGCTCTTCCGCTACAGCGCCCTCACCGCGAACGCCCACCGCATTCACTACGACGAGCCGTACGTGCGCGACGTCGAGGGCTACCCGGGCCTCGTCGTCCACGGGCCGCTCCTCGTCCAGCTGATGCTGGAACTCGCCCGCCGTGAGGCCCCGGAGCGGGAGATCCGCACGCTCTCCTACCGGCTCCGCAAGCCCGTGTTCGCGGGCGAGCAGGTCTGTGCGCTCGGCGATGTGGCGGACGACGGAGGGTCGGCCGGGCTGCGGATCGCCACGCGTCGGGACGAGCGGCACGCGACGGCGGAGGTGACGTTCAAGTGAGCGCTGAGCACACCACCGTCGAACCTGCGAGGGCCGACCCCGCGCGTCCCGAACTCGTCGACCCCGCACGCCTCGGCCCGGACCGCACCCGCCTCGCAGCCGCCCGCACCCTGCTCTTCGTCCCGGGGCACCGCCCGGACCGGTTCGAGAAGGCGGCCGCGGCCGGGGCCGACGCCGTGATCATCGACCTGGAGGACGCCGTCGCGCCCGACGGCAAGGACGCGGCCCGCCGGCACGCCGCCGACTGGCTCGCGCGGGGCAGGGACGCGGTGGTGCGGATCAACGCGCCCGGCACGCCCTGGTGGGACGCCGACCTGGACCTCGTCACCGCGTTCGGCTGTCCGGTGATGCTGCCCAAGGCCGAGGACCCCGACGTGATCGCACGAATCGCGGAGGTCTGCGCCGTGATCCCGCTCGTCGAGACGGCGGCCGGGATCGAGCGCGCCCTCGACGTGTGCTGCGCGCCCGGCGTCGTCCGCGCGGCCTTCGGCAGCGTCGACCTCGCCACCGAGCTGGGCGTGCGCCACGACGACACCCTGGCGCTGGCGTATGCGCGGTCCCGGCTGGTCATGGCGAGCGCCGCCGCCGGTGTCGCGCCCCCGCTGGACGGCGTCACCACCGCGCTCGACGACGCCGAAGCGCTCGCACAGGACATCCGGCACGCCCGACGGCTCGGCTTCGGAGGCAAACTGTGCATCCATCCGAGGCAACTCCAGTCGGTGGCCGAGGGGTTCGCGCCTTCGGACGAGGAGCTGGCCTGGGCCAGGAAGGTGCTCGCCGCGGGCGACGCGGTGTCGGCCGTCGACGGTGTGATGGTCGACAAGCCGGTGCAGGAGCGGGCGCGACGGCTGCTCGGGGTGGAGCTCGCCACCGGCCCTGCGGACGCGCCGGCGTAGAACGGAGGAACGGGACGCGCCCGGCGATGTCACGTCGTCGGCAAGTCCCGGAGCCCGTCGGCGAACTTGTCGACCAGGTCGACGAGCGCCGCCACCGCCGGATCGGTGTCGTCCGCCCGCCAGGCGAGGCCGAGCGGGAGCGCCGGGGCGTCAAGAACCGGGACCAGAGTCACCCCCGGCACCGCCAGATGCCCGGCGGAGTCCGGAGTGAGCCCGACGCCGACGCTCGCCCCCACCAGGGAGAGGAGGGTGTGCGTGTCGGGCGCGTCCTGGACGATGCGCGGGGGCGTGCCCTGAGCCATGAACGCCGACAGCACCAGGTCCCGCACGATCGAGCCCCGGCCGGCCGGATAGCTGACGAAGGGCACACCCCGAAGATCGGCGAGGGTCAGCGACTCCCGCGCGGCGAGCGGGTGCTCGGAGGGAACGGCCGCGACCAGCGGGTGCCGCAACAGCTCCCGCACCCGCAGCCCGGTGTCCGGCAGCGGGAGCCGCACCAGACCCGCGTCCGCCTCCCGCAGATGCAGGCGCTCGGCCAGCTCGCCACCGTAGTAGGGGCCGACGACGTCGAGTCTGACGGTGGGGTGCCGCAGCCTGAACTCGCGTGCAATGGCAAGGAGTTCGCGGTACGACGTGGGGCCGCTGAACGCCAGTCGCACCACCCCGGTGACCCCCTCCGCCGCCCGGTGCGCCGCGAGCTTCGCGGCCTCCAGGGGAGTCGAGCGCGGACCGTACCTCGGTGAGGAACGCCGCTCCGGCGGCGGTGAGTTCGACGCTGCGGGTGGTGCGGTGCAGCAGCTCGACGCCGACGTCCTGCTCAAGACGCTTGATCTGCTGCGAGAGCGGCGGCTGCGACATGTGCAGCCGGGCCGCGGCCCGGCTGAAGCTGAGCTCCTCGGCGACCGCGACGAAAGCCTGCAGACGGCGCAGTTCCATGCCCTTCGACCCTCCACCTCCGCCGGAAGCCGTTTCGTTCCGACGCGTCGAGATTATGTCGCCCCGGCGAATAAATCGATGGCCAACAATGTGTTAGTTGCATCACACACCCAGTGATACGGTAAATGTCACCAGACGCGAAAACGGCCACAGGGAGCCGGAATTCAATAGGCGCGCCAGTGGCCCGATTGCCCACGTGAGGTGGGCTTTCGGTGAATCCGAATTGCCTCCCGAAGGAGTGTGGCAAGGGTGAGACATAAACTCGTCGCAGACGAGAAGATGAGTCGGCGAGCGGGAATCGCCGCATTTACCGGAACCACTATCGAGTGGTGCGACTTCTACATAGTCGGGACCGCGTCGGCGATTGTCCTCGGGAAACTCTTGTGCCCGTCGTGGCCTTCGCCGTCCTGATGGTGCTGCTCTCGCTCTTCGGCGCCCGCGCCCTGCTTGCGCGCACCGCGGCAGCCGAGGAGCGTGACGCCGAGGCGGCAGACGCCGCACAACAGGCCGCCGCGCTCTGACGATCAGCACTCCGACGGTCGGCCGAAGTCGGTCAAGTAACCAAGCAAGACAAGCCCCGGCACAAGGGAGACAGCCATGGACTCCGATGTCTTCGAGGACATCCTGCGCACCGTGAAGGACTTCGTCCGCGGTGAAGTCGTGCCGCTGGAGGAGGAGATCGAGCAGAGCGACGCCATACCCGAACGGCTGCGGCGCGGCGCCGCCGACATGGGCCTGTTCGGCTGGGCGCTGCCCGAGGAGTACGGCGGGCTCGGCCTCGACATGCGCCAGGACGTACGCCTGGCCATCGAACTCGGCTGGACCACACCGGCGTTCCGCTCCATGCTCGGCACCAACAACGGCATCGCGGGCAAGGCCCTGGTGAACTTCGGCACGCCCGAGCAGCAGAAGCGCTGGCTGCCCGCGCTCGCCGCCGGTTCCGCCGTTGCCTCGTTCGCCCTCACCGAGGACGGCGCGGGCTCCGACCCCAGCGGCGTACGCACCCGCGCCGTCCGCGAGGGCGACGGCTGGGTCCTGTCCGGCGCCAAGCGGTTCATCACCAACGCCGACCACGCCGACGTGTTCGTCGTCTTCGCGCGGACCGACCCCGACGCGGAGGCCCACCGGGGGATCTCCGCCTTCCTCGTGGAGAGCACGGCGCCGGGCGTACGGATCGGGCCGCCGGACCGCAAGATGGGCCAGCGCGGCGCCCACACCGCACCGGTCTACTTCGACGACGCGCGGGTCCCCGCCGACGCCGTACTCGGCGGCGAGCCCGGCACCGGATTCCGCGCCGCGATGGCCTCCCTCACGCGCGGCCGCCTGCACATCGCGGCCCTGTGTGTCGGCCTCGCGTCCCGCGCACTCGACGAGGCCGTGCGCTACGCCGCCACCGCCGAGCAGGGCGGCGAGTCTATCGGCCGCTTCCAGCTCGTCCAGGAGCTCCTCGCCGAGTCGCACGCCGAACTCCTCGCGGGCCGCTCGCTGGTGCTTGCCGCCGCCGAGGCGTTCGACGCGGGCACCGACACCCGCATGGGGCCCTCCAGCGCCAAGCTGTTCTGCAGCGAGATGGTGTGCCGGGTCGTCGACCGTGCCGTACAAGTGCACGGCGGCAGCGGCTACATGAGTGATTCGACCGTCGAGCGCCTCTACCGTGACGCGCGCCTCTTCCGGATCTACGAAGGTACCAGCGAGATCCAGAAACTCATCATCGGCAAGGGGCTGCTGCGGGAGGCCGGGGCATGAGCGGGCGGCCGTCCCGCACGGACCTCGTCGACACCCTGCTCCACCCCCGCTCCATCGCCGTCCTCGGCGCCTCCGACAACCCCCGAAAACTGTCGGGCCGCCCCATCGACTACCTCAAGCGCTTCGGATACGCCGGCCGCATCCTGCCCGTGAACTCGCGCCGCGCCACCGTCCAGGGTCTGCCCGCCCACCCCACCCTCGACGCCGTCGACGGCGACATCGACCTCGCGATGGTCATGCTCGACGCCGCCCACGCGGCCGACGGCATCCGGGCGTGCGGCCGCCGCGGCATCAAGGTGGCGATCGTCGCCGCCGCCGGCTACGCCGAGACCGGCGAACAAGGTGCCCTGCTTCAAGGGGAGTTGAAGGCCGCCGCCGAGGAGAGCGGCGTCCGCGTCCTCGGGCCCAACTGCCTCGGCCTCATCAGCGTTCACGACCGGGCCGTGCCCACCTTCACGTCGGCGCTCGACGAGAACATCGAACTGCGCCCGGGCCCCGTCGCGTTCGTCAGCCAGAGCGGCGCCTTCGGCTCGTTCATCTTCAGCGAGGCCCGCCATTACGGCATCGGCCTCGCCCACTACGTCAACACCGGCAACGAGGTCGACATCTCGGTGTCCGAACTCCTCGGCGCGTTCGCCGCCACCGACGAGTCGAAGGTCCTCCTCGCCTACCTCGAAGGCGTCAGCGACGGCCCCGGACTCCTCGACGCGGCCCGCGCCGCGCACGCGGCCGACAAGCCCGTCATCGCCGTGAAGGTGGGCCGCTCCGCCGCCGGTGCCCGCGCCGCCCAGTCGCACACCGCGTCACTGGCCGGCGAGGACCGCGTCTTCGACGGCGCGGCACGCCAGTTCGGCCTCACCCGCGTGAGCGGCGTCGAACCCATGCTGGACGCCGCCCAGATATTCGCCACCGGCCGCCGTACCAAGGGCCGTCGCCTCACCACTCTCTCCCTGTCGGGCGGCGCCGGAGTCCTCATGGCCGACGAGGCCGCCACCCACGGCATCGCAGTCGACACCTGGGACGAGGAGTGGCAGCGGCGCATGGCCGGCGTCATCCCCCCGTTCGGCTCGCCCCGCAACCCCGTCGACCTGACCGCCGCGCTCGTCAGCGATCCCGACATGCTGCGCCGCGCCCTCGACGTCGCCCTCGAACACCCCGGCACCGACATGATCGGCGTGCTGCTCGGCAACGCCGACGGCGACATCGACGAGCTGACCGATGCCATCGCGAAGGCGCACGGCTCCACCGACCAGCCGCTCGTCGTCGTCTGGACCGGCGGCAACGGCAGGGCGCGGCAGCGGCTCCGGGAGCTGGGCGTGCCCTGCTACAGCGACCCGGGCCGGGCCGCCGCGGCCCTCGGGCACCTCGCCGACTTCAGCCTCCGCCCGCCCCTTCCGACGGGCGCACGCCCCACGGGCACCGACCCGCGGGCCGCCCGCGCGATCATCGAAGAGGCCCGCGCGCAGGGCCGCAGCAGGCTCGACGAGTACGAGTCCGCCCGGCTCATCGCCGCCTACGGACTCCATTCCGCGCCGGCCTGCACCGCGCGCGACCCCGAGGAAGCCGTACGGGCGGCGGCGGACCTCGAAGGACCCCTGGCCGTCAAGCTGCTGTCGGCGGATATCGCCCACAAGAGCGACATGGGGGGCGTGCGGCTCGGCCTGACCACGCCGGACGGCGTGCGCGACGCCGCGCGGGACATCCTCGCCGCCGCGGCCCGCGAGGGCGTCGGCGACGCGCGGCTCCTCGTGCAGCGCATGGCGGGCGGCGACCGCACCGAGCTGATCCTGGGCATCCAGCGCGACGCCGCGTTCGGGCCCGTCGTCGTCGCAGGGTTCGGCGGCGTCCTCGTCGAGGTACTCGACGACAGCCAGGTCGCCGTGGCCCCCGTCGACCACGCGGGGGCGGTGCGCATGCTGCGCTCGCTGCGCGCGGCGCGGGTCCTCGACGGGGTGCGCGGCGCGCCCGCGCGCGACGTCGACGCCGTGGCGGACGCGCTCGTCCGTCTGTCCTGGCTCGCCACCGACCTCGCCGACGACCTCCTCGAACTCGACGTGAACCCGCTGCTGTGCGGCGCGGCCGGTGACGGTGCCGTCGCCGTGGACTGCCTCGCCCTGCTGAGCGCCCCTTCCGAACAGGACGCACGATGAACCCACTCGCCCCCCGTGAAGACGCCGTGACACCGGAACCCCGGTCCCCGGCCCTCGCCCACCGCGCCGGCCTCGGCCGCGGCGAACTGCGCTACCAGCGCTGCGCGCACTGCGCGGCCGCCGTCTTCCCGCCCCGCACCCTCTGCCCCGACTGCGGTGAGCAGAAGCTGAGCTGGGAACGCAGCACCGGTGACGGCACCGTGTACGCGACCACCGTCGTGCGCGGCCGCGACGGCGCGCACAACGTCGTACTCGTCGACCTCGACGACGGCTTCCGCATGATGTCGCGGGTCGAGGGGCCCGCTCCGGAGGACGTCGCGATCGGCGACCGCGTCCGGTTCCGTACGACAGCGGACGGCGACACCGCCGTCTTCGAGCCGAAGGAGGACGCCCGATGACGCAGTCGCTGCGTGGCAGGGCCGCCGTCGTCGGAGTGGCCGAGTCCGACCTCGGCGAGGTCGCCCCCGGACTCACCCACCTCGACCTCGTCGGCCAGGCCACCGCCCGCGCCCTCAAGGACGCGGGCATCGCCAAGCAGGAGGTCGACGGCCTGTTCACCGCCTCGTCGTACCTGCCGATGGCCGCCATGGACACCGCCGAGTACCTCGGCATACGCCCCCGCCACCTCGACGGCACCAACATCGGCGGCAGCTCCTTCGTCTCCCACCTCCTGCACGCGGCCGCCGCGATCGAGCAGGGCCTGTGCACCACCGCGCTGATCGTGTACGGCAGCACGCAGCGCTCCGACGGCGGCCGCCTCGTCTCCCCGACCAGGCCGGACCCGTACGAGGAGCCGTACGGCCCGCGCTACCCGCTGAGCATGTACGCGCTCGCGACCTCGCGGCACATGTACGAGTACGGGACCACGCGGGAGCAACTGGCCGATGTGGCGGTCGCGGCGCGGGCCTGGGCGCAGCTCAACCCGGCCGCCTTCGAACGCAAGCCGCTCACCCGCGAGGACGTCCTCGGCTCCCGCATGATCAGCGACCCGCTGACCGTACGGGACTGCTGCCTCGTCACCGACGGCGGCGGCGCCCTCGTCGTCACCTCGGCCGAGCGGGCCCGCGACCTGGCCGCCGCGCCCGCCTATCTGCTCGGCGGGGGCGAGGCCACCTGGCACCGCAACATCTCGCGGATGCCCGACCTCACCGTGACGGCGGCGACCGAGTCCGGACGCCGCGCCTTCGACATGGCGGGGCTCACCCCGGGCGACGTGGACGTCGTCGAGCTGTACGACGCGTTCACCATCAACCCCGTCCTGTTCCTGGAGGACCTCGGGTTCTGTGCCAAGGGGGAGGGCGGTCCCTTCGTCGCCGACGGCGGCATCGCGCCCGGCGGCAGGCTGCCCGTCAACACCAACGGCGGCGGCCTCTCGTACGGCCACCCCGGCATGTACGGCATCTTCACCGTCATCGAAGCCGTACGCCAACTGCGCGGCGACTGCGACGAACGCCAGGTCGACGGGGCCCGCGTCGCCCTCGCCCACGGCAACGGAGGCGTGCTCTCCAGCCAGGTCACCGCGCTGCTCGGCACCGCCGAAGCCCTCAACTGACGTATCGGAAAAGGAGATTCGACCCATGCTGCACGGCAGGAGCGCCCTGGTCACCGGGGCGGCCAAGGGGATCGGCCTCGCCATCGCCACGGCCTTCCACAAGAACGGCGCGCGCGTCGTCATCGCCGACATCGACGGCCCCGCAGCCGAGGCGAGCGCCCGCGCCCTCGACTCCACCGGCACCCAGGTGGCCGCCGTCACCTGCGACGTCACCGACGCCGACGCGGTGAAGGCCGCCGTACGCGGCTGCGTCGACCGGTTCGGTTCCCTCGATGTGATGGTCAACAACGCGGGCATCACCCGGGACGCCACCCTGCGCAAGATGTCCGAGGCCGACTTCGACGCGGTCGTCGACGTCCACCTCAAGGGGGCCTGGCTGGGCACCCGAGCGGCCGCCGAGGTCATGCGCGAGCAGGGGAGCGGCTCGATCGTCAACATCTCGTCGATCTCCGGCAAGGTCGGCATGGTCGGACAGACCAACTACAGCGCGGCGAAGGCCGGTCTCGTCGGCCTCACCAAGGCCGCCGCGAAGGAACTCGCCCACCGGGGCGTACGCGTCAACGCCGTCCAGCCAGGCCTGATCCGCACCGAGATGACGGAGTCCCTGCGCGAGGACATCTGGAACGCGAAGCTCGCCGAGGTGCCGATGCGGCGCGCCGGCGAACCCGAGGAGGTCGCGGGCACGGTCCTGTTCCTCGCCTCCGACCTGTCGTCGTACACGACGGGCTGTGTCCTGGAGGTGGCGGGAGGCCGCTTCATCTGACACGCCCTCGTCCGACGCGTCGCTCGCGGTGGGCGCCGTCAGTCCGTGGCGCTCTCCGGTGACACGGACCGGGCGAGCGGCTCGGGGGCGGGCGTGGGCTTCGGGGCCGGTGGCGTCGCTGGTGCCGATGGTTCGGCCCGGTCGGGCCCCCCCGCTCGGCGTCCTCGTCATGGCGGTGGAGATGGCCGGCGACGCGTCGCTCCTCGGCCCGGGGATCCTGGCGGTGCTGTGCGCGAGCGCGGCAATCGGCCGTACGACGCTGTACCGCAGCCAGCTGGAACACCGGACGGCCGAGCGCCCCACCGGGACCCGGCTGCGGGCTGTGCGGGGCCAGTCCCGACGGCTCCGCCAGGCGCCACACCGCCGCGCCCACACCGGCGCCGACGACCATGCACGGGCCGAAGATGCCCCCGGACCCGCCGGAACCGACCGTCAGGGACGTGCCCACGATCTTCGCGAACGGAAGCAGCAGGGTGGGGCAATCGAGCCGTGGTGGACGCGTGACACGGGCAAGGTCAGCGGCGACCGAACGGCTCCCGTGCGAAGGACGCCGCCGCGCGGGGTGTGTACAGCCGCTCCACGTCCTGCGCGTACGCGGCGAGGATCGCGCTCCTGCGCAGCTTCAGCGACGGTGTGAGCAGGCCCGCGTCCGGGGTGAACTCGCCCGGCAGGATACGGAATTCACGGATCGACTCCGCCCGTGAGACCCGGGTGTTCGCCCGCGAGACGGCACGCTGGATCTGGGCGCGCAGCTCCTCGTCGTCGGTCAGCGTGCCCGGCTCGGCGGGGGGCCGGCCCTTGAGGCGCTGCCAGTGGTGCAGGGCCTGCGGGTCGAGGGTGATGAGCGCGGCCACATACGGCCTGTTGTCGCCGACGACGACGCACTGCGAGATCAGCGGGTGCCCGCGCAGCTCCTCCTCCAGGACCAGCGGCGACATGCTCTTGCCGCCGCTGGTGATGATGACGTCCTTCTTGCGGCCGGTGATGACGAGATAGCCGTCGTCGAGATGCCCGAGGTCACCGGTCGCGAACCAGTCGCCCCGCAGGGCCGTCCCGGTCGCCTGAGGGTTGTTGAGATATCCGCTGAACACGACGTCACCGCGGACCCAGATCTCGCCGTCGCGCGCGATGTGCACGGAACACCCGGGAAGCGGCCGGCCCACCGTGCCGAAGCGGACCGCGCCGACCGGCTGTGCCGTCACCGCCGCCGTGGTCTCCGTCAGCCCGTAACCGTCGTAGACCGTGATGCCGGCGCCCGCGAAGAACAGACCCGTCTCGCGGGACAGCGGCGAACCGCCCGACACCGCGTGCCGCACCCGTCCGCCGAGGACCGCGCGCAGCTTCGCGTACACCAGCCGCTCGTACACCGCGTGCCGCAGCCTGAGCCGCGGCCCCGGCCCCTGGCCGCGGCCGAGCGACTGCCGCTGCGCCGCCTCCGCGTACCGCACCGCGACCTGCGCCGCCCTGCGGAACAGCGTGCCGTGGCCGGCCTCCTGCGCGGCCGCGCGGGACCTGGCGAGGACCGTCTCGAAGATGTACGGGACCCCGAACAGGAAGGTGGGCCGGAACGACGCGAGCGCGGGCAGGAGGCTCTCGGGGGAGAGGTCGGGCTGGTGCGCCACGTGCACGCCGCCCCGCACCGAACCGACGACGACCATCAGGCCGTAGCAGTGGGACAGCGGCAGGAAAGCGAGCAGCGACGGGGGTTCGCCGGGAGCCTCCAGGAGACTGCTCCAGCCGGCCAGCAGGTTGTCGCACTCGGACGCGAGGTTCGCGTGCGTGATGACACAGCCCTTCGGGCGGCCCGTCGTGCCGGAGGTGTAGCAGATGGCCGCCGGGTTCCCGGGGGCGACCGCCGCGCGCTGCCGGTGCACGTCCTCGTCGGCCACGCCCATCCCGTCGTCCTCGAGCGCCGCCACGCAGCCGCTGTCGAGCTGCCAGATCCGGGTGAGCGCCGTCTGAGAGCCGTACGCGGCGGCCACCGTCATCGCGTGGTTCTCGTTCTCCACGACGATCCCGGTCGCGCCGGTGTCCTGGAGGATCCACCGGACCTGCTCCACGGACGACGTGGGGTACACGGGGACGACCTCGGCGCCGACGGTCCACAGCGCGTACGCGAGGAGCGTCCACTCGTAGCGGGTGCGGGACATGAGGGCCACGCGGTCACCGAGCCGGATCCCGTTCGCGAGGAAACCGCGGGCGGCCGCGAGCACGTCGTCACGGAAAGCGGCCGCGGTGACGGGAACCCATGAGATGTCGCGGCGGGCGCCGCCGACCCGGCCGTTGTCACTCGGGCGTGAGAACTGGAGGTGCCTCGGGTCGCGCTCGGCGGTCGTGAACACGGAGTCGGCGAGGCCGCCCGAACGCAGCGGCTCGACGAGGCGCGGGACGGTGAACTCGTGCATGGGTCCCCTTCCGTGGCGGCGGACCAGGACTAAACCATTGGCAGCGCAAGCTACCCCGCCGGGCGGGCCGTGCCTAGGGCCACCCGTCTGGATCATGCCGGGCTCGCGGGCTTGCGGGGTACGGGCCGGGCGGTGTGCCGACTGCCGCGCCGCCGCTACCTCGTGGCGGCCGCCCGCTGCACCGCCTCGGCCGCCAGACCCGTGGCCGCTCGGCGCGTCGCCTCCGACAGGAGTTCCGACCTGATCGGTCCTCCCGCGGCCAGATGGCGGTCGTACGGCAGGTGCACGACCGCGACCCCCGTCTCACGCAGATGCGCCGTCGCCGCCTTCAGGTCGAGCGTCATGTCGGGCGCGCTCGACGTGAGCGCGACGACGGTGGCGGCCAGGGCTGCCTTCGGCAGCTGCGCCAGCCAGTCGAGCACCACGCGCGTGCCGCCCACACCCTCCACCGTCATCGGGGCGACCACCACGCGCGCGTGCGCCGTGTCCATCGCCGTACGGGCCACCTCGCCCGGCAGCGTCTCGCAGTCCACGACGGTCACCGCGAAGTAGCGCCGCAGCGCGAGCGACAGGGTCCTGTACGTGCGTACGTCCAGCGGAGCGCCGACGCGGCCCTGGCTCGCCGGGAGGAGCCAGCCGCCGTCGGTGACCGGCACGAGATAGCCGGTGACGTCGGTGAGCTGCATCGACGGTTTGAGGATCTGCGCGAGGTCCGGGCACGACCAGCGCACCGACTCGGCGCCGAGCCGCACCGGCAGCGTGCCGAGTGCGGCGTCCGCCTCCAGCGCGAGCACCGGGTCATGGCGGTAGTGGTTGAGAGTGCGGGCGAGGAGGGCCGACACGGTGGTCTTGCCCACGCCCCCGCGGATGGACGTCACGGCGACCACCCGGCCGTTGGCCACCGGCTGCTGCAACTCCCGCGCGAGACGCGTCTCTTCGGACACCTCCTGCGCGGCGGACGAGGCGAGCCTGCGCAGCGAGCGCCCGGTACGCCGCGCCACGGTGTCCCCGTGCTGAGCCCGCCCGAGCGCCCCCGCGAGCCGCGGGTCGACGGTGGGGACGGATTCGGGGGTGATGGCGGGGAGGCGGGAGTTCCGCGAGCGGGAGCGGGGGGCGACTGCGGGCGTGTGCGGCTGGAGGGTCGGCGCGGGCGCGGGCGCGTAGGGGGCGGGGAGCCCTGAGGGGGCCGGAGCGGGCGGCAGCGGTGAGGCCGGGGTGTACGGGGGTGGGGTGGGCACCGGAGTGTGGGTGGGGGCGTTGGGGGTGGGCGTGGCGTCCGTGATGTCGGCTCGGGGTGTGGGGGTGGGTGCACCGGGGGCCGGGGTGGGGGTGGCTGCCACCGGGACGGGCGGCGCGGCGTCCGTGATCTCGGCCGGAGGTACGGGTGTTGGTGTGGCCTTCGTCTGGATCTCGATGGACACGTCCGGTATCGCGGAGGAGCCCGTGCTGATGGGTCGGGGCTCTGGCTCCGGGGGCTCTGCGGCCGCCGTTGCGTCGCCGGGGGCGTCGGCTGACGCCTCCTGGACCGGCGCCGCGTCCGTGACGTGGGCCTTGAGCAGAGACGTCGGCGCGCCCGGCGCCGGGGCATGCGCGGGTGCGGGCACCGCAAGGGTGGCGTTCGCGTCGGTCGGTGGCGTCGGTCGGTCCGCTCGGCCTGCCGCCAGGCGCGCCGCCAGTGACGCCGGCCGGCGCGGGGCCGGGGTGGACGTCTGGCCCGGCGCCGGGGTGAGCGTCTGGGGAGTGGGCTCATCCGTAGCGTCGACGTCCGGGTCGAGCGGCGGTGAGGGCGACGGGCCGGGGCCCGCGTCCGGTGACGGGGCCGTGTTGGGCCGTCGGCGCGGAAGCCGGGCGCGCCCGGGTGCGGGCGGTGGCGCCACTGAGGTCTCCGACTCGCCACCCGCCCCGGAGTCCTGCCCCGCCGGGCCGGAACCGGGCGCCTCAGATGCCGTCATCCCGACGCCCTCCCCGCCCAGTTGTGCCTGGGTCTGCCTGAGCAGGTCCCGCAGTACGTTGTTCTGCCAGTCGTTCTGCGTCATTCCCCGAGCCCTTACGCGAAGGTGCCGAGCAGACGCCCGTACACACCGAACACGCCGATCACCAACGGGAGCAGCGCGATCACACCGACCGATTCGAGTACGTCGCCGGCCCGGCGCAGCCGGACCCGCACACGTTCCGCGGGCCGCACGGCGAGCACCCCGAGCGACACCAGCGCGAGCACGACCAGCGCGGCCGGCGGCCCCGCCGCGCCCGAGCCGTCGTCGAGCCACACCCACGCGAGCCCTACGGCCACCACCGCTCCGGCGGCGAGCAGCACGACCACTTCCCCGGTCAGGGGGAAGGCCCGCGCGCGCATCGCCAGTACGAGCGCGACGGCGACCGCGAGCAGCACCGTCCACGCCGTGGGCGCACGCAGCGCGCACACCGCGGCGACGGCCGCCGAGACCGCGAGGGCGCCGGAGGCGAGCGCGAGTTCACGATGGGCGGCGGCCAGCGCCGTGGACACCCGGTAGCGGCTGACCGAGGCCCCGCCGGACCGGCGGTCGTCGAGACCCGACAGGCCCGACGCCTTGAGCGCGAGACGCGGGAGCAGTCCCAGGGCGACCACGGACGCGACCGCGACGAGCGCACCCGCGCGAGCCGCCTCCTGCGCCGTGCCGCCACCTGACTGCAGTGCGAGAGCGGCCTCCCAGCACACCCCGCACCCGGCGACGGCCGCCGCGCCCACCACGCCGCTCCGGCCCACCGGCGAGAACAGCCCGAGCAACAGCAGCGCCCCGGCCACCACCCCGCCCGCGCACGCCAGGCGCGCCGCACCCGGCCAGTCGTGCGCGTCGGCGAGCGTCCAGGCGCCGAGCACACCGACCGCACCGGCAGTCGTGATCAGCGTCGTCGCGAGACCCTTGTCCCCGGCCCGCCCGAGGAGCGCCCCGGCGAGCGCCGCGAGGGCGGCAGCCGCGAGCAACGTGCCGCCGACGGCGGACAGCGCCTCCGCCTGGCCCTGGCGTGCGAGGAGCCCGGCGAGCACAGCCCAGACGACGGTGGCCGCACCGGCCACCACCCTGCGCGCGGCGGGCCGCCAGCACCAGGTGCGCAGGTCGATGTCGGCGTGAGCCGCAGGTACGGACGCCGAGTCCTCGACGGGTACGAGGCGCAGCACCGCACCGTCGGACACGCCCGCGGACTCCAGCGTGCTGTCGGCTTCGAGCGCCGACCCGTCGGCGGCGATGAGGCGGTGGTGCGAGGTGTGCGGGGAGCCGTCGTCGAGGAGCCGCAGTACTTCCGGCAGGAGCATGCCGAGCGGTTCCCGGGACGGCAGGACGAGTTCGACGCGTCCGCGCGCACCCACCAAGGTGACTCGGCTCAGCGCCGTACGGCTCAGGGGCCCCGTCGACATCACGCGGTCGAACCTATCATCGGGCCGAAGACGTGCTGGTCGGCGTGGTGGACGGGGCTCCGGCGGGAGGAAACGGCCGGTTGCGTACGTTCCCTGCGGCTCTGTCGGTGCGTGAGTCCGTGCGTGAGTCCGTGCGTGAGTCCGTGCGTGAGTCGGTGCGGGGTGCGGTGCGGGAATTGAGGACCTGGACGGCCGCACCGCGGTTGTTCAGCCACTCTTCGAGTGCGGGGCCCGCCAGTTCGCGCGGCGGACCGTCGTCTTCGAGGCGTGCGGGACCGAAGACGCTGCCGGTGAGGCCCTCGACGCGCGTGCGGTCGTCGAGGACCGCCTTGAGGGACGTCTCGCGCACCGAGGCGCCGGTGAGGTCGGCGCCCTCCAGACGCGCGTCGAGGAACGAGGCCCCGTTGAGCCGCGCGCCGCGGAAGGAGGCCGCCCGCGCGTCGACTCCGTAGAGCTCCGCGCTGCCGAGATTCGCCTCCACGAGGACCGCGCCCCTCAGGTCGGCCTCGTCGAGGATCGCCTTCGTAAGGCAGGCGCGGGAGAGATCGGCACCTTCCAGGACCGCCCCTTCCATGTGCGCGCGATACAAGTCCGTGCCGACGAGCTGGGCGCCGCGCAACACGGTCCCTGTGAGCAGCCCCACGGCCAGGTCGAGGCCGGACAGGTCGGCGTGGGACAGGTCGAGTTCCGCCGCATCGAGCAGTGAATCGCCCTGCTGCGCCCACGACCTGAGAACGGCGGCCGCCTCGGGGTCGGCGGGCGCAACGCGGACACGACGCCGCGAATCGGCTGTAGCGGACACCCTCACCCCTTCCTCCGTGCGCTCGCGCGGACACACTGGCGGACATCGTACGAGCAGCCCGAGTCGCACGAGCAAACCCGCTGGTGCGGGGTCAGCGGCCGGAGGCCGGCGCGTGCTCCTGGCCGGAGGGAGCGAGCGCTCCTGCAGCGAGGGTGTTCGCCGTGGGCTCGTCGTCGAGTTGGCGGTCGCGGCCTGTGCCGGCGACGCCCATCGGTACGCACGGCGCCGCGAGCAGCAGCATCGGTGCCGTCCAGCCGCCGGTGGGTCGCTGACGCCATCGCCCGCCGCGACCCGGAGGCGGCGTCGCGTGCGGCATGGCAGCACGCGCGCGCGGTGCAGGAGGCCTTGGCGCACATCGCGGCGAACAGTCGCAGCACCGGCGGGAGTTGACACGGTATACGGGGCAATGGCCGAGGGCGGGCCCGCACCGGCGGACCCGCCCCCACTTCACTCCGTACCGCGGATCAGCGCCGCAGCGTCACCGTGAAGTCGCGGTCGAGGGACTGGCGCGCGGTCTTCACGGTCGTCACCCCCGTGTCCGCGTCGTAGTACCAACCGGACCCGGCCGCGGCGAGCGCGTCCGCCGAGGCGACGCGGGGCAGCGTGCGCCCCTCCACCGACACCCGGTGCGGCGCGCCTTCGCCGTGGACCGTGAAACGGTAGGCGCGGGCGTCGGGCTCGTTCTTGTAACTGCCCCTGCTCGCACCGACGTTGACCTCGGTCGCGTGCTTGCCCTGGTCGACGGTGACGCGCTGCGTCGCCGACGCGCCCTTGGCGAAGTCGCGGGTCACCCCGTCGTCCTCGTACAGCGTGTAGGAGGAGCGGCCCTGCGGGTACACGTCCCAGTCCAGCTCGTGGACGTCACGGGACTTGTACGACGTCGTCCCCTTCGGCCACATCGGCACGATCGCACCGGACTTGACGAAGAGGGGGAGCGTGTCGAGGGGCGCGTGATAGCCGTCGACCGTCGTCGGACCGTGGTACGTCTTGCCCGTCCAGTAGTCCGTCCACGTGCCCTTGGGCAGGTAGATGCCGTCGCGGGTGTCCGAGTCCTTGTAGACCGGGGCGACCAGGAAGTCGTCGCCCGCCAGGTACTCGTACTTGGCGTTCGCGCCCAGCGTCTGCGGGTCGTCCGGGTACTCCAGGTACAGCGGGCGCACGCCGCCGACACCGGTCTTCGCCGCCTCGGCGGACAGGGTGTACAGGTACGGCAGCAGGCGTTCGCGCAGCTGGAGGTACTTGCGGTTGATGGACGTGTAGGGCTCGCCGTCCACCCACGGCTGCTGGTTGATCTTCTGGCCGGTGGTCATGTCCCTGGCCCAGCCGTCCATCGTCATGATGGCCGGCAGGAACGTCTTGGCCTGGAGGTCACGCGCGTACATCTTGGCGTCGTGGCTGTAAATGCTGCCCACGTCACCGGTGTTGTACGCGATGCCCGACATCGTGGCGCCCGCGTACGTCGGGATCTGCCAGCGCACGAAGTCCCACGACAGCTTCTGGTCACCGCTCCACAGCACGCCGCAGCGCTGCGCGCCCGCCCATGAGACGGGCATCCAGACGAAGCCGCGCGCGTCGCTGTTGTCCTCGATGCCGGCCTTCGCCTTGTCGCAGGCGTCGAGGGACATGCCGTAGCCGTTGCCGACCCAGGCGACGTCGAGCTTCGCGACGCGCTGTCCGGCCTTCACTTGGTCGGCGAGCTTGTCGATGCCGTCCTGGGTCCACAGACCCATCTCGGCGCCCCGGTCCTGGAGTCCCTTCGAGGTCTCGGCGAGGTTCTCGTAGCCGCAGCCGTAGCCGTCGTTGACCAACATCCAGCCGAGCGGCAGCTGGTTGTCGACGTACCCGTCGGCGACCTTGAGGGCGTCGAGGGTGTGGCGCTCGCCCTGGTTGGCGTTGTGGAGATAGCAGTCGGCGTCGCCGGGTTCGAGGCCGTACACCGGCGGCATGAACGGCTTGCCGACCAGCGACGTGTAGCCGCCGATCACCTTCTTCGCGTCCCCGAGGAAGTAGTACGCGTCGAGGCGGCGCTCCTGCTGGCCCGCGTGGACCGAGGGGCCGAAGTCGTAGACGCCCGGGGCGAAGGTGTTGCGGTAGACGCCGTAGCCCGCCGAAGAGAGGTAGAACGGCTGCGAGTTGTTGTAACCGCCCTCGTTCCAGTTGGTGTTGTTCGCGACGTAGACCGTCTTGTCGCGGTGCGAGAACGAGCCGTTCTGCTCGCCGCCGCCGAAGAACTGCTCGTCCTTGCCGCGCTCCAGGCTCTGCCGCATGCCGCCGGTGGACCAGCGCAGGGGCTTGTCCTCCTGCCAGATCCGCGTCCTGTTGTCGGCCTTGTAGAGGCCGAAGCGCAGCGGCTTCTTGTAGACGCGCAGGACGGCTCCGGCGGAGCGGATGCCGTAGTACGCGCCCGCGTCGAAGGATGACGTGTGCTTGTCGAGGGCGGGCTGCTTGCGCACGATCTGCGAACCGGCCGGGTCGCTGAACGTGCCGGACGGGTCCGCCTGGAGCCGCAGTTGACCGCCCGTCAGGAAGTCGGCCCGCGCCTTGAGGGCGCCGGCCCCGATGGTGTAGCTGCCGTCCTTGCCCGTGAAGGAGGTCAGGTCGCCCGCGTCGGTCGTCTCGGGCAGATACGCCTTGCCGACGAAGGAGTTGTCGTGCACGTCGTAGGGGACGACCACGACGTGGTACGTGCCGTCGGCCTTCGGGATCACCGTGGCCTCGGGGTCGGCGGTGCCCGCGCTGGCGGCCACCTGCTTGCCCGCGTCGTCGAACACGTACATGTCGAAGTCGTCGGTGGGCTGCTTCGCCCACTCGATCGAGACGGGCACGCCGCCCTCGGGGTTGTCGTCCCAGTAGCCGTCAGGGACCGACACCTTGAGGTCGAAGCGGTCGCACACCTTGTTGTCGGGGTCGTCGGCGGCGGCCGGGCACTTGCCGGGATCGCCCACGGTCCCCGCGGCGTACACCGGGCTCTGCCAGGTCACGCTCTTGTGGCCGTCGTCCAGGACGCCGCTGCCGGGGGTCGCCGCCTTCGCCTGCTGGGCGGGGGCCCCGAGGAGGGCCGCGCCGAGGAGTGCGGCCGTGCCGATCACCGCCAGGGTGCCCCCGCGAGGCGGTCGTTGCCGTCTCAGCCGCCGTTGCCGCAGTCTTCGCAATCCGTGCAAGGTGCATCTCCGCTCAACCCGAGTGACCCGTGGAGCCCGGCCGGTCGATGTTTACCAGTGCTTGAACTATCGCTGTTTCGAGCAACTTCGAGCACGAAGGTTCACAGGGTTCGGAGGTTCTGTCAATGTCCTTGAGCCAGCCGCGTCCTTGCGGCGGGCTGCGGCCCTTGCGCGAGCCGCGTTCCCCGCGCGGACTACGCCATCTGACGACGTACCAGCTCGTGCAGCCGCCCGTTCGTGTCCGCGAGCAGCTGGGCCGGCGGTCCCTGCTGGACGACGCGGCCGTCCGCCATGACGATCACCCGGTCCGCGTCCATCACCGTGGACAGGCGGTGCGCGATGACGACGCGCGTGGCGTTCAGGGCGCGGGTGCTGTCGATGACGGTGCGCTGGGTCTCGTTGTCGAGCGCGCTCGTGGCCTCGTCGAAGAACAGGATGCGCGGCCGACGGATCAGCGCCTGCGCGATCATCAGGCGCTGGCGCTGGCCGCCGGAGATGGCGCCGCCGCCGGCGATCATCGTGTGCAGGCCCATCGGCATCCGCTTGATGTCCTCGGCGAGCCCCGCCATCGCCGCCGCCTCCCACGCCTCCTCCTGCGTGAACACCTCGGCGCCGCAGATGCAGTCCAGGATCGAACCGGTCAGCGGCTGCGCGTTCTGGAGCACGACGCCGCACTGCCGGCGCACGGCTGCCTGGTCCAGCGCGCCGAGGTCCTGACCGTCGTACAGGACACCGCCGGAGACCGGCTTGTCGAAGCCGATGAGGAGGCGCAGGAGTGTGGACTTGCCGCAGCCGCTCGGCCCGACGACCGCGACGAACTCGCCCGGCCTGATGGACAGGTTCACGTCGTCGAGGACGAGCGGCCCGTCGTCCGTGTACCGGAAGGACACGCCGCGCGCCTCGATCTCGCCGGTCAGCTCACCCGGCTGGGTGCTGGCGGCCCGCACCTCGGGGGCCTCGTCGAGGACGGGCTTGATCTGCTCGAACATCGGCAGGACCGCCGCCGCGGAGATCAGGGCGCCCGTGAGCTGCGTGACCGACGACAGCAGCATCGTCACCGCGGTGCTGAACGTGAGGAAGTCGCCTGCGGAGAGGGTGCCCCGCGCGGGGCCCGCGAGCAGCATGAACATCACGAGCGAACACAGCGGCAGATAGACCGCGTTGAGGACCGTCGTCAGGTTCTTGATGCGGCCCGCGCGCCGCTGGAGCTCGCGGCTGCGCGCGAACTCCCCGGCCCACGAGGCGTACGCGAAGCTCTCCGCCCCCGCGACCCGCAGCTTCGGCAGGCCGCGCAGCGTCTGGAACGCCTGGTTGTTGAGCTTGTTGCCGAGGACGACGAGACGGCGCTGCCAGCGCAGCTCCCACAGCCCGAGCGTGAGGAACACGCCCGCGATCACCGCGAGCATGGCGAGCGCGGTCAGTGCCAGGGGGACGCTGTAGAGGAGGAGCAGGACGAGGTTCATCGCGCCGACCGTGCCGGACTGCACCACCACCGGGCCCACGCCGGACATGAGGCGGCGGATCGAGCTGATGCCCATGGCGGCGCTCGCCAGCTCGCCCGTGGAACGCGACGCGAAGAACCGAGTCGGCAGCCGCAGCAGGCGGTCCCACACGGCGGGTTGGAGCGCGCTCTCGATCCGGCCCTCCATGCGCAGGATCGTGAGGTTCTGCAGCAGCATGAACGCGGCCGACACGATGCTCGTCACCATGACCGCGAGGGAGACCTGCACGATGAGGTCCGTCTGGGCGTTCGGCACGTACACGCCGAGGACCCGCCCGGTGGCGACCGGCACCAGGGCCCCGATCGCGACGGTCACGAGCCCGGCGAGCAGCAGGTTGCGCACGTCGGCCCGGGTGCCGCGCGCGCTGAACCGCAGCAGCCGCAGCGGGCTCAGCGCCCGGTCGGGCAGCGGCCGGTACAGCATGACGGCCCGCGTCTCGAACTCCTCCGCGTTGTCCTCGTCCACCCGGGTCCGTCGCCCGCTCGACGGATGCACGGCCTCGTACCCGCCGCGCCGCCACAGCAGTGCGACCGGGGCGCCGGACGCCGCGCGGTGACCCACCAGGGGGCCCGCGTTCTCGCGCCACCAGCGCCCGTCGAGGCGGACCGCGCGGGTGCGGATCCGTGAGGCGACGGCGACCTGCTCGACCGGGTCGACGCGGTCGCTGACGGCGCCGCTCCGCTCGGGCGCCGTGAGCGTGATCCCGGCAGCGCCCGCGACCAGCTTGCACGCGGCGTACGTCGCGTCGTCGCCGTTCCCCGAGGAGGAGCCGCGCCGCGAACCCCCCTTGCCCTGGCGGCCGATGGACGCGAGCAGCGTCCGGTCGGCCTCCTCGCGGACGGTCTCACCCGCCTTGATCCCGGCCGCGGTCCGGGTCTCGTGCGCGCTCTCCAGGCGTTCGATCCACCGGTCGAGCGCCGACAGGAGACGGAACTGCTGGTTGACCATGCGCTGCCACATCGAGCCGTCGACGAGCAGCTCGCCCACGGTGTCCGCGCTGTACGACGCCCCGTACTGCACGCTGCCCGGCAGGATCGGCAGCCACAGGATGTCGTCGTCGCCCACGGAGTCGTCGCCGGCCGTCCGGCCGTCGAGCGGCGCCTCGAACAGGACGCGCTGGCTGCGCCCCACACCCAGGGCGAAGGCGTGCTCGAGGAGGCTGAGGGCCGCGTCCTGGGTGTCGTACTGGCTGAGGTACTGCTGGTCGTACGACCACGAGGCGTCGCCGTAGTCGGGGCGCTGGAGTTCGCGCAGGCCGATACGGCGCAGCAGACAGCCCTGCAACGGGCGGCCCACCAACGTGTGCTGGGGTCCCTCGACCGGACCGAGCAGCAGGGTGCCCGCCTCCAGGCGGCCCAGGAAGTGCCAGTGACCCTGGGCGGCCGCGTCGACCGCGAACAGGTCGAGCGCGCCCTGGACGACCAGCCACAGGACCTGCGGTCCTTCGAGGTTCAGGCTGCGCATGCCGGCGCAGTCCACCGGCATGCCCAGGGAGCCGAACGAGGCGGTGACCTGGTCGCCGGCCGCGTACTCCTGATCTGCGTACGTCACGTCAGTGCTCCTTGACCAGCTCGGCGTACGGCCCGCCGGCGGCGACGAGCGCCTCGTGCCGGCCCCGCTCCACGATCTGGCCGTGGTCGAGGACGACGATCTCGTCGCTGTCGCGCACGGTGCTGAGGCGGTGCGCGATCACGACGCAGGCGCAGCCGCGGCGCCGCAGGTTGTCGATGATGAGCTGTTCCGTCTCGGCGTCGAGCGCGCTGGTCACCTCGTCGAGCACGAGGATGCTCGGCCGGCGCACCAGGGCCCGCGCGATCTCCAGGCGCTGGCGCTGGCCGCCGGAGAAGTTCCGCCCGTCCTGCTCGACCCGGCCCTGGATGCCGCCGGGCCTGCGCGCGATGACGTCGTACAGCGCCGCGTCCTTGAGGGCGTCGACGACGGCCTCGTCCGGGATCGACGGATCCCACAGGGCGACGTTGTCACGGACCGTGCCCTCGAAGAGGAAAACGTCCTGGTCGACGAAAGACACCGACGCCGACAGGGCGCCCCGCGGGATGTCCTCCAGGCGCTGTCCGTCGATCCGGATCGTGCCCTCCCACGGGCTGTAGAGCCCGGAGATCAGCCGGGACACCGTCGACTTGCCGCTGCCCGAGCCGCCGACGAGCGCCACCTGCTGACCGGGGCCGACCGCCAGCGAGAAGCCCGTGAGGAGCGGCTTGTCCAGTGGGCTGTAGCCGAAGGTGATGTCGTCGAGCGTGACGTGTCCTTTGAGGCGGCGCGTGCTCGCCGCCGCGTCGGGCCGCGTGTACAGGGCGTCCGCCGGGAAGCTCTCCACGTCCTTGAGGCGCGCCACATCGGCGGCGAAGTCCTGGATGCGTCCCGCGACACCGTTGAGACGGGTGATCGGCGCGGTGAACCGCGTGACGAGCGCCTGGAACGCCACGAGCAGACCCACCGACAGATGCCCCTCGACCGCGCGCAGGCCGCCGATCCACAGGATCAGGGCACTGTTGAGCGTCGCCAGGGTCGGCGCCACCATGCCGAGCCACGCGCTCGGCACCCCGAGCCGCTGCTGCTCCTCCAGCGTGGTCGCGTGCTGCCCGGCCCAGCGCCGGAAGTACCCGTTCTCGCCGCCGGTCGCCTTCATCGTCTCGATGAGCTGAAGGCCGGTGTACGAGGTGTTGGTGAGCCGCGCCGTGTCCGCGCGCAGCTTCTGCGTACGGGTGGCCCGCAGCCGGATCACGATCCGCATCGCGACGACGTTCCCGAGCGCGATGCCCACCCCGACGAGCGTGAGCTGCGGGTCGTACGTCCACAGCAGCGCCGCGTACAGGAGGACCACGACGCCGTCGACGCCCGCCGCGGTCAGGTCACGCGCGAGCGTTTCGGAGACCGCGTCGTTCGACTGGAGGCGTTGCACCAGATCGGCCGGACTGCGCTGTGCGAAGAACGTCACGGGCAGCCGCAGCAGATGGCCGAAGAACCGGGCGCTGCTCAGCGTCGACGCGATGACGCGCCCGCGCAGCAGGTTGGCCTGCTGGAGCCAGGTGAGCACGGCCGTGAGCGCCACCATCGCGCCCATCGACGCGAACAGCGCGCCGAGGAGCGAGGTCTGGTCACCGATGAGGAACATGTCGATGTACGTGCGGCTCAGCGCGGGCAGCGCCGCGCCGACGGCCACGAGCAGGAGGCTGGCGAGCAGCGCCGCGAGCATCGTGCCCGTCGTGCCGCGAAGGCGCGCGGGCAGCGCCCGCAGGACGCCGGGCCTGCGCCCGCCCGGGCGGAAGTCGTCGCCGGGTTCGAGGACGAGGACGACACCCGTGAAGCTGGTGTCGAAGTCCTCGGAGGGCACGAACCTGCGGCCCTTGTCGGGGTCGTTGATGTGCACGCCGCGCCGCCCGAGGCGCCGGCCCATGCCGTCGTAGACGACGTAGTGGTTGAACTCCCAGAAGAGGATGGCGGGCGCCTCGACCTCCGCGAGCGCGGCCGGCTCCATCTGCATGCCGCGTGCGGTCATCCCGTAACTGCGGGCCGCCTTCAGGAGGTTGCTGGCCCGCGAGCCGTCGCGCGAGACGCCGCACGCGATGCGCAGCTCCTCCAGCGGGACGTGGCGGCCGTGGTGCGCAAGGACCATCGCGAGGGAAGCGGCGCCGCACTCGACGGCCTCCATCTGGAGGACGGTGGGCGTGCGGACGGTGCGGTGGCGGCGGCGCGGCGGCTTCGGCGCGGGGCGCGCGCGGCGACGGCCGTGTCCGGCCGGGGGCAGCTGCTGCTGGACTGCGGGGGAGGGGCTCACGGGAGCAGCCAATCGATCGGGCGCTGCTCGGCCAGGTGCACGGCGCCGGAGGCGGGGGTCATCGAGTCGAGCGCGTACGGGGGTCCGCCCTTGGACGACCAGGCGTAGCCCGACTTGGTGGAGGGTGACGCGACGAGCTTCACGAGGACCGCGACCGTCGGGCCGTCCTTCGTGAACTGCGTGGCCAGTTCCTTGTCGCCGAGGAACGCCTCGACCCGCTGACTGCTCTGAGCGCCGCGCCCGACCGCCTGCACGCGGCCGTGCAGCGTGCCGTACTGCTGGGACGGTGCCGACTGGACGGTGAGGTCCACGTCCGCTCCGACGGGCACGGTGCCCGCGCGGTCCGCGGGGACGTACAGCATCGCGAGGAGGGGGTCCTTGGTGCCGGTCTTCTCGACGGTCGCCACGTCGGAACCAGTGGTGACGACCGCGCCGATCCGGGCGACGAGTGTGGTGACGCGGCCCGCGTCGACGGTCCGCACATAGCGGTCGCCCTGCGGTGTGCTGACCTTGAGGAGCGGGGAGTTCGCGGCGAGGTGCTGTCCCTCCTTGGCGAGCACGCCCGTGACCTGACCGGTGACGGGGCTCTGGAGGACGTAGCTGCCCTGCGCGTGGGTGAGGACGCCGGGGACCCGCAGCGTCGAGGAGAGCGATCCGGTCACCGCCCACACGGACGCGGCCGCCATCACGACGAGGGTCACGGCCAGCGCGAGTACGCCCTGGGGCCTGGCGAGCCGCACGGGAAGGTCGAGTTCCTCGGGCGACTGCAGTTTGGACAGGGCCTGTTGGCGGAACTGCACGACGTACTTCCCTTATGTGTCTTCCGGTCCGGCGAGGTGCCGGGAGTGCCCAAGGGCCCCGGAACCGGGGGGAGGTTCCGGGGCCCTGGCAGAGCCGTGGCTCAGAGACCAGCGGTCAGGCCGGTGGCCAGGCCGGTGACGGCGGCGGTGTTGACGCCGGTCAGGCCCTCGACGGTGCCGGTCAGGCCACCGACGACGCCGGAGATGGGGGCGATCGAGTCGGCCGTGCCGGTCAGGTTGGCGGCGAGGCCGCCCACGAGGCCGCCCGACACGTTGTCGAGGTCGGCGTCGGAGATCTCAAGGGTCTGAACCTGGGGGGTGGAGTTCATGATGAGCTGCCCTTCTCATTGGTAATTACCAGAATGCGTGAATCACTTGCGTAACTCCCGCAGTGCGGAGGATCAAAGCACGCGGACGCCTCGCACATCCAATCGGAAGGTCCCCGGTCAGAGGCTGTGTGGGCACGTAATTACCGCCGCGTGCAGGAGTGTTCACCGGGTGCGGGCAGACCCTTCACAGGATCCACAGGTCAGAATTTCCGAGCGGGCTCCATGAATTTCTGCAAAATGGACACTCCCGCATTTTTGCCCGGGCCCACATTTGAAGGTTGTGTGCATTCACAGCACACCGTGACCGGACTGCGTATTCGGTGTGCAGGTTTGCTGGAGGGGCGCGCGGGGCCGCAGGGGGCTTGTCTCCCGGGCCCCGCCGTGAACAATGGGGCGATGCTGGAGTTGTCGCAGGACACAGGCGTGACGCTGCCCGGCGGTGCGGGGGCGGTGCGGTTCGGGATGACGCCCGACGAGGTGCTCTCCACACTCACCGAGGGCGCGATCACGCGCAGGCGGCAGTGCATGACACTGACGCGCGAGCAGTACCCGGAGCTGCGGCACGCGCACGACGCCTGGCTCAACGGGCTTCTCCACGACCCGGACTGGGCCTTCGAGGCGGAGTTCGACGGCGTCACGCTCGGCTTTTGGGGCGGCGGCCCCGGATCGGCGGACCGGCTGGCCCGGCTCGACGTCACCACCACGGTCCCCGCCCCCGCGACGCCGGTCGCCTGGGACGACATAGACCTCTTCGGTTACCCGGCGGGAGAGGTCGCCGAGGCCCTGCCCGAGGTCACGCGGTTGCCGGACGGCGCCGCGGCGGGAGCGGGCCGGACCGCCACCGGCCTGGTCGTCGAGACCGCGGGACTGCGCCTGTCCCTGCTGACGCCCGCGGCCGCCGGCCAGCGCGCCGTGCTGCTCGGGCCCGACGCCCGGTCCTGGCAGGCGTGTTGCGACGGCGCGTGGGAGTGCGCGAAGGAAGGGGACGCGCTCACCGGGATCATGCGGTGACCTGACGGCCGGTCCGCGAGCCCCGGAATCCGCCCGCCCTCGAGGTGCGTCACTCACGGGACGTCCGGGGCCTGCTGCACCGGGACCGGGCCGTCGTCGAGGACGACCCGAGGCAGCCGTGGCGCGTCATGGTGCCGGCCGACCCGCCCGGCGAGCGGAGCGCACGCGCCCTGCGGCTCGACCCGGCGGCGGGCACGAAGTTGGGCGGCCTCGCGTGGGGTCTGCCGCCCGGTCTCGTCGACTGACCGCCGCGGAGAGTGTGGCCGGCCGCGAACGGGCCCCTCTCACGGCTGTCCGCGCGACTCCCGGACCGCGCGCTACTGCGGCAGTGCGCAGACGGCGATCGGCGCGGCGAACGCGGGACCTTCCGCCGGGGTGAGCTCGCCGCCGCAGTGGTCGACGTGGAAGACGGTGACGGACCCCGACTTCTGGTTCGCGGCGAACAGGAGTTGCTCGTCGGGCGAGAAGGCGATGTGGCGCGGGAAGTCGCCGCCGACGGGGACCGTGTCGAGCAGGCGCAGCCGCGCGCCGTCCGCCTCGATCGCGTACTGGGTCAGGCTGTTGTGCCCGCGGTTGGCGAGATAGGCGAAGCCGCCCTCGGCGGTGACCAGGATCTGCGCCGGGTAGCTGGTGCCGGACCCGGTGCCGGTGGGCTGCGGTTCGCCGGGCGTGAGGCGTCCCGTCGGCGGGTCGTACGCGCAGACGACCACCGTGTTGTCCACCTCGTTGGCGAGGTACGCGAAGCGGCCGCCGGGGTGGAACGTGAGGTGGCGGGGGCCCGCGCCCGGACGCAGCGACGCGTACGACACCTGCGTGAGCGTCCCGGCCGCGGTGTCGAGGCGGTACGTGTAGACGGTGTCGTTGCCCAGGTCGACGGCGAGCACGTGCCGCCCGTCCGGGGACGTGATGATCTGGTGCGCGTGCGGGCCCTCCTGGCCGGGGCCGGGCGCGGGCTTCGAGTGGGTGACGAGCGCCGTGCGTTCACCGAGCGCGCCGGAGTCGGCGATCGGGTGCACGGCGACGCTGCCCGAGAGGTAGTTGGCGCTCAGCAGCCACCGGCCGCTCGGGTGCACCGACAGATGGCAGGGGCCCGCGCCGCCGGTGCTCTGCCGGCCGAGCACGCGCCAGTCCGCGAGGCGGACGGCAGTCACACCGCCGTCCTGCCCCTCGTCGACCGCGTACAGGGTGTGGCCGCGCGGATGCAGCGCCAGATACGAGGGGTCGGCCACCCCGTCGATCGTGCCGGTCCCGGTGATACGGCCCGTGCCCGCGTCGTACGTGGCGAGTCCGATGCCGCCGCCACCGCCGTCCTGTGAGGTGTACGTGCCGAGGAACAGGGGCCGTCCCGCGCGCGGCGCCCCGGCCTGTGCGGGACCCGCCGCCGCCGTGACGACACCGCCGGCCGCGACGGCCGCGATCCCGCCGAGGAAGCGGCGGCGGCCGGTGCTGCTGCTCATTCCTGGTACCTCCGGTGTCAGAGTGACGTGGCTCCTAGCCTGGTGCGCGCCCATTCAACTGGCAAGAGGCGCAACTCTGGTTGCATCCTGCGCAACGCGCCTCAGCGGTCGAGCTCCTTGTGCGCGCTCTCCGGCAGCCGCAGGTACACCACGGACGACACCAGGCAGAGCACGGCGACGTACCAAGGGAAGAGCCCGGAGTGCCCTGTCTCCTTGAACAGCGTGCCGACATACGGGGCTGTCCCGCCGAAGACGGCGACGGTCAGCGAGTACGGGAAGCCGATGCCGGCCGCGCGCACCCGCGCGGGGAACACCTCGGCGTTGACCGCGGCCGAGATCGAGGTGAAACCGGTGAGCAGCACCATCCCCGCGCACTGCACCAGGAGCAGCGAGGCGAACGAGCTGCCGAGCGAGCGCAGCAGCGGCACGCTGAGCAGCGCGAAACCCAGGCCGAAGAAGAGGAGCAGCGGCTTGCGCCCGAACCGGTCCGAGAGCATTCCGCCGACCGGCTGGAGCAGGGCGAAGAAGGCCAGCGCGATGGTGCCGGCGACGAGGGCGTCGGCCTTGTCGATGCCCGCGTTCAGCTCCGCGTACGTGGGCAGATACGACGTCCACGTGTAGTAGGCGAGTGTGCCGCCCGCGGTGATGCCGCAGATCAGGAGCGACTCGCGCGGGTGATGGCGCAGCGCGTCGAAGAGTCCGGGCCGCTCGGCCGCGCGCTGCTCGGCGCTGCGCGTCTCGTACGCGCCGCGCCGGATCCAGAAGCCGACCAGGCTGAGGAGCGCGCCGAGCACGAACGGCACGCGCCAGCCCCAGCCGTCCATCTGCCCGTCGCCGAGCGTGCTCACCAGCGCCGCCGCGACTCCGGACGCCGCGAGCTGCCCGGCGGACGTCGACACGTACTGGAAGGACGAGAACAGGCCGCGCCGTCCCGGGCCCGCCGACTCCACGAGGAAGGTGGTCGAGGCCGCGAACTCGCCGCCGACGGACAGGCCCTGGAGCAGTCGCGCGAGGACGAGCACGACGGGCGCGAGGACACCCACGGCCGCGTACGTCGGTGTGAGCCCGACCAGCAGACTGCTGCCGCCCATCAGGAGGATGGTCACGGTCAGCGCGGCCCGGCGGCCGTGCCGGTCGGCGACCGCTCCCATGAGGAGCCCGCCGACCGGCCGCATGAAGAACCCCACGGCGAACACCGCGAACGTGGAGAGCAGCGGTACGAGGGAGTTGCCCGAGCTCTTGGGGAAGACCTGGCCCGCGATGTACGTGGCCAGAAAGGTGTAGGCGTACCAGTCGTACCACTCGACGGCGTTGCCGACCGAGGCGGCGAGGAGCTGGCGCAGCGGGCGGCGCGGGGGAGCGGTGGTCAGGGCCCCGGCCGCCGGTTCGGGCGGGTCCGGAGGGCCGGACGGGGCCGACGGGGAGGGGGACGTGCGATCTGTCATGATCGCGACCATCCCCCGAACCCCGCCGTCCCACACCTCGGCCCGCGCGGTCCGAGGCCACTGTCGGTTCAGCCCTTGCGGTATGGGATCACCGTCGGTTCAGCCCTTGCGGTACGAGATCACCGTCGTCGTCACCAGGCATGGCGAGGGCGGCACCATCTCCACGCGCAGCGTGCCGCGCGCGGTGTCGTAGTCGACGCCCTCGGCCTCGAACGTGCCCGAGCAGATGCTTCGTTGCGGGATCGCGAACGCGCTCGTGACGTGCCCGGCGACCGGAGAGCCGTCCAGCGGGCGGTCGAGGGCGACCTCCAGGACCTCCTTGGTCGAGTCGTCGGACGAGCACACCAGATGCGTGGCGTCGGTGAAGTCGCAGCCCTGGATGTTGTCGACGGGCTTGTCGAGGCTGATCTGCCCGGCCTGCGGGAGGTTCGCGCCGGGCGCGGGCGCGGACGGGTTGAGCACGGGCGCCGGGAACACTTGCAGCCGGTTCATGCTGCCCCACTCGCCCGCCACCAGCCACTGCCCGTCGGGCGACACCGACGCGAACGAGTTGTTGAGCAACTCACCCTGATCCAGGGTGTGTTCGTATGTGGTGCGCCGCCCGTCGGGGGCTGTCACCGCGAACATCTTCTTCGTCGTGCCGTCGCCGCCCTGGTACGCGTCGAACGTGTAGCCCTGCGCCACGTCCGGGTCGCCTATGTGCGACCAGCCCGCCGTGCGCAGATCGAGCGGCACGGAAGCGAGGCCCCGGTACACCAGCGAGCCGTCGGCGTGGCTCGCCAGGCCCTGGCTGCCGGTGAGTGAACTCACCCGCGCGGTGCCGGTCTCGGTCCAGGTGGGCGCGGCCGTCGCCGTGCCCGCGCCGAGCGACAGGGCGCCCAGGGTCGCGGCCAGAGTGAGGAGTTGGCGTCTCGTCCGTCGTTGCGTGGGGGGTTTCATGCGGCCTCCGCCGGTCGAAGATCGGGTCGCGGACCAGGCTGCCCTACGATCGGCGCATGAGGCTGACGATTCTCGGCGGTGGCGGATTTCGAGTGCCCTTGGTGTACGGAGCGCTGCTCGGCGACCACGCCGAAGGCCGGGTCACCGAGGTCACGCTGCACGACACCGACCCGGACCGGCTGCGGGCCGTCACCGGCGTACTGGCGGAACAAGCCACCGGTGTCCCCGACGCGCCCGCCGTGCACGCCACCACCGACCTCGACGAGGCGCTGCGCGGCGCCGACTTCGTCTTCTCCGCGATCCGCGTCGGCGGCCTCGCGGGCCGCGCGGCGGACGAGCGGGTCGCCCTCGCCGAAGGGGTGCTCGGCCAGGAGACGGTCGGCGCCGGCGGCATCGCGTACGGCCTGCGGACCGTGCCCGTCGCCGTCGACATCGCGCGCCGCGTGAAGCGACTCGCCCCCGACGCCTGGGTCATCAACTTCACCAACCCGGCCGGCCTGGTCACCGAGGCCATGTCGCGGCACCTCGGCGACCGCGTCATCGGCATCTGCGACTCGCCCGTCGGACTCGGCCGCCGCGTGGCGCGCGTCCTCGGCGCCGACCCGGGCGAGGCCTGGATCGACTACGTCGGCCTCAACCACCTCGGCTGGCTGCGCGGACTCAGGGTGAACGGCCGCGACGAGCTGCCCCGCCTGCTCGCCGACGAGAAGCTGCTCGGCTCCTTCGAGGAGGGCCGCCTCTTCGGCCCGGACTGGCTGCGCTCCCTCGGCGCGATCCCCAACGAGTACCTGCACTACTACTACTTCAACCGCGAGACGGTGCACGCCTACCAGGAGGCCGAACGCACCCGCGGCGCGTTCCTGCTCGACCAGCAGGCCGCCTTCTACTCCCACCCGTCGTACGCCAGCTGGGACCGCACCCGGGCCGAGCGCGAGGCCACCTACATGGCGCACAACCGCGAGGCGTCCGGCGCGGGCGAGCGGGACGCCGCCGACCTGGAGGAGTCGGGCGGCTACGAGAAGGTGGCGCTCGCCCTGATGCGCGCCATCGCCCGCGACGAGCGCGCGACGCTGATCCTCAACGTGCGCGGGCGCGGCGCCCTGCCGTCCCTCGACGTCGACGCCGTCGTCGAGATCCCCTGCCTCGTCGACGCCAACGGCGCGCACCCCGTGAGCGTGGCACCGCTGCCCGGCCATGCCACGGGCCTCGTCTCCTCCGTCAAGGCCGTCGAGCGCGAGGTGCTCGAAGCGGCCGAAGGCGGCTCCCGCGCCACCGCCGTCAAGGCGTTCGCCCTGCATCCCCTCGTCGACTCCGTGACCGTGGCCCGCCGCCTCCTGGAGGGATACACGGCGGCCCACCCCGGCCTCGCCTACCTGGCCCGCTAGGGGGTGTCCGGCGGGTCAGGGTCGGGTAGGTCGCGGCGAGGTGCCGTGCCAGGCGTCGCGCCCCCGGCCGTGATCCGCCGGACACCCCGTAGCAGAGGAGCAGGTATGCACGACGAACTCCGCCGTATCGAGCAGCGCATCGCCCGCGTCCACGACCAGCGCGTCAAGCCGTCTGTCCACAGCGCCAGGGTCCCGCTCGCCCTCCAGTCCTGGCAAGCGCCCGGCGAGCCGGTCCCCTTCGCCGAGGCGAGAGCGGCCGCGTACAAGCCGTTCGGCGTCGGCACCCCGTGGGGGCCGCCCTGGGGCACCACCTGGTTCACGGCGCACGGCACCGTCCCCGCCGAGTGGGCGGGCCGCCGCGTCGAGGCCGTCTTCGACCTCGGCTTCGTCAACGAATGGCCCGGCAACCAGGCGGAGGCCCTCGTCCACCTCCCCGACGGCCGCCCCCTCAAGGCCGTCAACCCGCAGAACCAGTACGTGCCCGTGGCCCGTCCCGCCCAGGGCGGCGAAGAGGTCGAGTACCTCATCGAGGCCGCCTCCAACCCGGACATCCTCGCCGACCGCTTCGCCCACCCCACCGCGCTCGGCGACCCGCGCACGGCGGGCGACCAGCCGCTCTACACCTTCAGGAGCGCCGACCTCGCGATCCTCGACGAGGACGTATTCCACCTCTCGCTCGACCTCCAGGTCCTGCGCGAGCTGATGCTGGAACTGAGCGAACACGAGCCACGCCGCCACGAGATCGCGCACACCCTCGAAGCGGCGCTCGACACCCTCGACCTCGACGACGTCTCCGGCACGGCCGCCGCCGCCCGCGCCGTCCTCGCCCCCGCCCTCGCGAAGCCCGCGCACGCCGGCGCCCACACCCTGTCCGCCGTCGGCCACGCGCACATCGACTCGGCCTGGCTGTGGCCGATCCGCGAGACCAAACGCAAGACCTCCCGCACCTTCTCGAACGTGACGGCGCTCGCCGAGGAGTACGACGAGTTCGTCTTCGCCTGCTCGCAGGCCCAGCAGTACGAGTGGGTCAAGGACAACTACCCGCACGTGTGGGACCGCATCAAGGAAGCCGTCGTCAAGGGTCAGTGGGCGCCCGTCGGCGGGATGTGGGTCGAGTCCGACGGCAACCTGCCCGGTGGCGAGGCCATCGCCCGCCAGCTCGTCCACGGCAAGCGCTTCTTCATCGAGCACTTCGGCGTCGAGACCAGGGGAGTGTGGCTGCCCGACTCGTTCGGCTACAACGCCGCGTACCCGCAGCTCGCCAGGCTCGCCGGAAACGAGTGGTTCCTCACGCAGAAGCTGTCCTGGAACCAGACCAACAAGCTGCCCCACCACTCCTTCTGGTGGGAGGGCATCGACGGCACGCGGATCTTCACCCACTTCCCGCCGGTCGACACCTACAACGTCGAGTTCTCCGGCCGGGAGATGGCGCACGCCGTCCGCAACTACCAGGACAAGGGACGCGGCACCCGCTCCCTCGCGCCCTTCGGACACGGCGACGGCGGGGGTGGTCCCACCCGCGAGATGCTGGAGCGCGCCCGACGGCTCGCGGACCTGGAGGGCTCCGCGAAGGTCAGGGTCGAGCACCCGGACGCCTTCTTCGCGCAGGCGAGCAAGGAGATCCCCGAGGAGCAGGTGTGGTCGGGGGAGCTCTATCTGGAGCTGCACCGCGCGACGTACACGTCGCAGGCCCGCACCAAGCAGGGCAACCGCCGCAGCGAACACCGCATGCGCGAGGCCGAGTTGTGGGCCACGACCGCGGCTCTGCGCGCGCCGGGGTACGCGTACCCGTACGAGAAGCTCGACCGGCTGTGGAAGACGGTGCTCCTGCACCAGTTCCACGACATCCTGCCCGGGTCGTCCATCGCCTGGGTGCACCGGGAGGCCGAGGCGGAGTACGCGCGTGTGGCGGGCGAACTCGAAGCGATCACCGCAGAAGCGGTCGCCGCCCTGGGCGAGGGCGCGCTCGGGGAGGGCGTGCCGCACGTCTTCAACACCAGCCCGTACGCCCGTACCGAAGTGATCCGCACCCCGGCCGGTGAGCCGGCCCGCACCCACGTGCCCGCAGGCGGGTCGGCGCCCCTCGCCCCCGCCGCCCCCGACCATCCCGTCACCGTCACGGAGGGCCGCACCCTCGACAACGGACTCGTGCGCGTCGTCATCGGCCCCGACGGGACGCTGGCCTCCGTGTACGACCTGACCGCGGAACGCGAGGTCCTCGCCGGTCCCGGCAACCTGCTCCGCCTCCACAGCGACCTGCCCAACTACTGGGACGCCTGGGACATCGACAAGCACTACAAGAACCACTACCGGGACCTCCTCGACGCCGAGTCCGTGACGGTGACCGAGGAGGGGCCGCTGCGCGCCGCCGTCCGCGTGGAGCGCGCCTTCGGCAAGGGCTCCCGCATCACACAGACCGTGACCCTGCGCGCGGGCAGCAAGCGCGTCGACGTCGAGACCGAGATCGACTGGCACGAGACCGAGAAGATCCTCAAGGCCGCGTTCCCCGTCGACGTCCGCGCCGACCACTCCAGCGCCGAGATCCAGTTCGGCCACGTCAAGCGCCCCACGCACACCAACACGAGCTGGGAGGCGGCCCGCTTCGAGGTGTACGGCCACCGCTGGGTCCACATCGGTGAACCCGGCTACGGCGTCGCGGTCCTCAACGACTCCACGTACGGCCACGACGTCTCGCGCACGACACGCGACGACGGCGGCACCACCACCACGGTCCGCCTCTCCCTGGTGCGCGCCCCGCGTGTCCCCGACCCGGAGGCCGACCAGGGCGCGCACCGCTTCACCTACTCCCTGCTGCCCGGCGCGAGCATCGCCGACGCCGTGGCCGAGGGGTACGCGCTCAACCTGCCGCTGCGCGTGGCCGATTCGGGAGGTGCGCCCGACCCGGTGGTGTCGGTGGACGGCGACGGTCTGACGGTGGAGGCCGTGAAGCTCGCCGACGACAGCTCGGGCGATGTCGTCGTGCGGCTCTACGAGTCGCTCGGTGGCCGGGCGGCGGGCACCCTGCGTACGGGCTTCCCGCTGGCCGGTGTCCAGGTCACCGACCTGCTGGAGCGCCCGCTCACCGAACAGCCGGACCAGGTGCGGCAGTCGGCGGACGGCGGTGACGCGGTGCGGGTGGCGCTGCGGCCGTTCCAGATCGTGACGCTGCGGCTCGCGGTGGGCGAGCGGGGCTGAAGTCGGCGGCGGGGAGGACCGGTTGGACCCGGTCGGTCCTCCCCGCTGATCGGGGCACCAGCGCCTGGGTGATTGTTTCTGACGCATACGGCGAGTTTTCATGCAAGTGTCATCACCCCTTCCCCTCTGGCCGGTCCTCTTGGAACACTCTGCTCGCTTCTGTCCCCACACACCCAAGAGGCCCTACACCCATGCCTGAACTCAACCGGCGGCGTTTCCTGCAGATAGCGGGCGCGACCGCGGGCTTCACCGCCCTGTCGAACAGCATCGACCGCGCCGCGGCCATCCCGGCCGCCCGCGTCAAGGGAACCGTCCAGGACATCGAGCACATCGTCGTCCTGATGCAGGAGAACCGGTCCTTCGACCACTACTTCGGCACGATGAAGGGCGTCCGCGGCTTCGGCGACCCGCGGCCGGTGACGCTCCCCAGCGGCAAGCCCGTGTGGAACCAAGTGAGCGGCGGCAAGGAGGTCCTGCCCTACCACCCCGACGCGGCGGACCTCGGCATGCAGTTCATCGCGGGCCTCGACCACGACTGGGCCGGCGGCCACAGCGCCTTCAGCAACGGCAAGTACGACAACTGGATCGCCGCCAAGGGCACCGGCACGATGGCGTATCTGACGCGCCAGGACATCCCGTTCCACTACGCGCTCGCCGACAAGTTCACGGTGTGCGACGACTACCACTGCTCGTTCATGGGGGCCACCGACCCCAACCGCTACTACATGCTGTCGGGCCACGTCGGCAACGACGGCAGCGGCGGCGGGCCCGTCCTCGGCAACCAGGAGGCCGGTTACGGCTGGACCACGTACGCCGAGCGCCTGGAGAAGGCCGGGGTCTCCTGGAAGGTCTACCAGGACATCGGCGACGGCCTCGACGCCGCCGGGAGCTGGGGCTGGATCGACGACGCCTACCGCGGCAACTACGGCGACAACTCGCTCCTCTACTTCAACAACTACCGCAACGCCAAGCCGGGCGACCCCCTCTACGACAAGGCCCGCACCGGCACGAACGCCAAGGCGGGCGACGGCTACTTCGACGTCCTGAAGGCCGACGTCAAGGCCGGGAAGCTCCCCAAGATCTCCTGGATCGCCGCGCCCGAGGCGTTCTCCGAGCACCCCAACTGGCCCGCGAACTACGGGGCTTGGTACATCTCGCAGGTTCTCGACGCGCTCACGTCCAACCCGGGCGTGTGGAGCAAGACGGCTCTGTTCATCACGTACGACGAGAACGACGGCTACTTCGACCACGTCGTGCCGCCCTACGCCCCCGCCTCCGCGAACCAGGGCCTGTCCACCGCCGACACCACGCTCGACTACTTCAAGGGCAACGCGAGCTACGCGGCGGGCCCCTACGGCCTCGGCCAGCGCGTCCCCATGATCGTCGTCTCGCCCTGGTCCACGGGCGGCTACGTCTGCTCCGAGACGCTCGACCACACCTCGATCCTGCGGTTCATGGAGAAGCGCTTCGGCGTCAAGGAGACCAACATCTCGCCGTGGCGCCGCGCGATCTGCGGCGACCTCTCCTCCGCGTTCGACTTCTCCCTCACGAACACGGCCCCGGCGCAACTGCCCAGCACCGCCGGGTACGTGCCGCCGGACCACGACCGGCACTCCAGCTACGTACCGAAGCCGCCGGCCACGCCCCTGCTGCCCAAGCAGGAGTCGGGCTCCCGGCCCGCGCGCCCGCTGCCGTACGCGCCGTACGTCGACGGGGTCTCCACGCCGTCGACCGGCAAGTTCCAGCTCACGTTCAGCGGCGGCCCCTCCGCGGGCGCGGCCTTCCAGGTCAGGTCGCAGAGCCGGACCGACGGCCCCTGGACGTACTCCACCGAGGCCGGAAAGTCGATCTCGGACGCCTGGAACTCCGCTTACTCCGCCGGGAAGTACGACCTCACGGTGCACGGCCCGAACGGATTCCTGCGCGCCTTCAAGGGCACCAACACCGTCGCCGAGCCCGGACTCACGGCCCGTCACGACGCGAGCACGGGCAATCTCACGCTCACGCTGACGAACCCCACCGGCGCCGACGTCCACCTCACCGTCACCAACGCCTACGGCGGACAGCCGCAGACGTACACCGTGCGGGCCGGTGCAACCGTCACGCAGACCGTCGACCTGCGCGCGACCAAGCGCTGGTACGACCTGAAGATGACCGCCGACAGCGACAGCACGTACCTGCGTCGCCTCGCGGGCCATGTCGAGAACGGACAGGCCGGCGTGAGCGACCCCGGAATCCTCACGGTCTGACTCCCGTAGGCGCTTCGGCCTCGAAGGCGCTCGACATTCGCGCCGCCGCCCGTTCCGTACCGGTTCGGGCGGCGGCGTACGTCACATCTGTCCGGCCCGGATGCCGGCACAGGATGGCGCGATAGTGTGCCCGGGTGACGACGCAATCGAACACCCCCGCAGGCTGGTACCCGGACCCCCAGGGCGCGCCCCAGACCCTGCGGTGGTGGGACGGCGCACAGTGGACCGAGCACACCAGCCCCGTGCAGCAGCCCGCCGGCCAGCAGGTCCCGCGCCAGGCGCAGCAGCCTCAGCAGCAGCCCGCACAGCAGGCGGCCCAGGGCCAGTTCGCCCAGCAGCAGCAGCCTGTGCAGCAGCACCAGCCGCAGCAGCCCGGGCAGTACCAGCAGCCCCAGCAGCACGCCGCCGGTCCGTACGGGCAGCAGGTCCCGCAGCAGCAACAGCAACAGCAGTATGTCGACCCCGCCAAGGTGCAGCGCCAGGTGCAGCATCAGGCCGGTGTCGCGCCCACCGCGCAGGGCGGCGGCAGCCTCTTCACCGAGCCGGTCCTGGTGGTGAATCAGAAGGCCAAGCTGATCGAGCTGACGAACGAGTACACCGTCATGGATCAGAACGGCGCCCAGATCGGCTCCGTCGTCCAGGTCGGCCAGAGCACGCTCAAGAAGGTCGCGCGCTTCGTCTCCAGCCTCGACCAGTTCATGACCCACAAGCTGGAGATCCGCGACGCGTACGGGCAGCCGCAGCTCGTCATGACGCGGCCCGCGAAGTTCATGAAGTCGCGTGTCGTCGTGGAGCGTCCGGACGGCTCGCCGGTCGGTGAGATCGTCCAGCAGAACATGATCGGCAAGATCAACTTCGGGATCAACGTGAACGGCCAGCAGATCGGCGCCATCAAGGCCGAGAACTGGCGGGCCTGGAACTTCTCGATCGTCGACCACGCCGACAACGAGGTCGCCCGCATCACGAAGACGTGGGAGGGACTCGCCAAGACGATGTTCACGACCGCGGACAACTACGTCCTCCAGATCCACTACCAGCTGCCCGAGCCCCTCCTGAGCCTCGTCGTGGCGACCGCCCTCACCGTGGACACGGCCCTCAAGCAGGACGCGCGCGGCTTCGGCTGACCGGACCGGCGCCCGGCGGGCGCCGCTTCACCGCGACATCGGCTGCTCCAGGCCCACCTGCTCGTCCGCCCCGGCCGTCGTCCCGTGCGCGGCCGGGACGCGCGGTCCGCCCGCTCGGCGCGCGGCTGGGACCAGCAGGGCCGCGAGCGCGGCGGCGAGACACAGCGCCGCGAGCAGCGTGAAGCCGTGGGTGTACCCGGAGGCGTAGGGGAGCCCCGACGCCTGGAGGTGCCCCGTGACCAGGCTGCTCATCACGGCGGCGCCGATCGAGCCGCCGATGGTGCGGATGTTGGCGTTCATGCCGGTGGCCGCGCCGGTCTGCGCGGCCGGGACGTTCTGCACGATCAGGTTCGCCATGGACGCGAACGCGAGCCCGATGCCGAGCCCGAACACGCCTGCCGCGAGGGCGACTTGCCACTGCTCGGTGTGCCAGGCGGCGAGCATCGCGCAGGCGACCGCGCCGAGCGTGGCGCCGGTGGTGAGCAGCGCCTTCGCCCCTACGACCGGTTCGAGCCGGCCGCTGAGCACCCCGGCGAGGAACATGGCCACGAGCATCGGCAGCATCAGGAGCCCCGCACCCGTCACGCTCGCCCCGAAGCCGTATCCGGCGGACGAGGGTGTCTGGGCGAAGCCGGGCAGGAACGACCACACCGCGTACATCCCGGCGCCGAAGAGCAGTGCGGTCGTGTTCGTGGTCCACACGGCGGGCAGTCGCATGACACGCAGGTCGATCAGCGGGCTCGCGGAGCGGGCCTCGGACAGCACCCACGCTGCGAACAGGACCACGGCGGCGGCCAGCAGACCGACGACCTTGATCGATGCCCAGCCCCAGGACGTGGCCTGGCTGATGGGCAGCAGCAGGGCGACGAGCCACCCGGAGAGCAGCACGGAGCCGAGCCAGTTCACGCGTCCCGTGCCGCGCGTCGGCGACTCGGGCACGTAGCGGTGCGCGATCAGCGCCGTCACCGCGACGACGGCCGCGGGCAGCCAGAACAGCCAGCGGTAGTCGAGCGCGCCCACGATCGGCCCGGCCGCGACCATGCCCACACCGCCGCCCGCCGCGATGACGGCGGACAGGTTGCTGATGCTGGGGCTGACCCGGTGGCCGGGGAACTCGTCGCGGATGATGCCGAACGACAACGGGAAGAGCGCGCCGCCGATGCCCTGGACGACCCGGGCGACGATGAGCACGGTGATGCTCGGGGCGAGGGCCGCGAGGAGACAGCCCACGGTCAGCGCGACGAGCGCGACGACCATGGTGCGCTTCTTGCCGACGAGGTCGCCGACCCGGCCGAGTATGGGCGTGAAGATCGAGGCGGACAGCAGATAGGCGGTCATGACCCAGGTCGAGGTGGCCTGGCTGGTGTGCAGCGCGTGCTGGACGGTGGGCAGGGCCGGGGCGACCAGCGACTGCATCATCGAGAAGACGCCGGCACCTGTCGCGAGGACCGCGAAGGTGAGGCGGTTGGAGCTTCTGGGCGCCGGGCTCGGCATCATGCGGATCCCGGACGTGGGATTCCCGGGCAGAGGGTTCCTGGTCGTACGACGAGAGGGCGTGCGATTCCGGTTCAAGGCGGTGTCTCTCTGAACGGAAGGTGGCCGGGCACACCGGCGTGACCTGCGGCAAGGGCCGCGGTCTGCGGGCGCACACGAGCTGGGAGGATGTGGGATCCGGCCGTTTCGGCCGGTCTGCCCGCAGCGCTGTGCGGCGGGGCCCGGGATGCGTCGACTGTTAAAGTGGAGGCACCCCTCGACTTGGATAACGATAGCGGAGGGAAGCCTCCGGTACAACCTCGGCAGCCCGCGCTGCCTCACCCCGGGAGTGGCACGCATGACGGACAGGGAACTCGTCGGCGGGATCGTCGTGGCCCAGCGCCCGCGCCGCGCGGACGCCCGGCGCAACTTCGACGCGCTCCTCGCCGCGGCCCGCGACGCGTTCGCCGAGAAGGGTGCGGAGGCGTCGCTGGAGGACATCGCCCGCCAGGCCGGCGTCGGCATCGGCACCCTGTACCGCAACTTCCCCACGCGCAGGGTCCTCTTCGAGACCGTCTACGCGGACGAGGTCGACGCCCTGTGCCGGCTCGCCGACGAACTCGCGGACGCCCCGCCGTGGGACGGGCTCGCCACCTGGCTGCGCCGCTTCGTGGACTACACGGTCACGAAGCGCGCCATCAGGGACGCGCTCAGCGGGGAGTCCGACATCTTCGTCGCCTGCCGCCGCGCCATGCTCGACGCCGGCGAACCGCTGCTGTTGCGCGCGCAGGCCGCCGGGGAGGTCCGTTCGGACATGTCGTTCGACGACCTGCTCCGCCTGATCTCGGGCGTCACCGGCGCGGCCTACGTGGACACCGAGCAGCGCGACCGGGTCTTCGGGATCACGCTCGACGGGATGAGGACGCGGCCCGCGCCCGGCAAGCCGTGACGCGGAACCCGTGACGCGGAACCCGTCATGCGGAACCCGTAAAAGGGGTCGCGCTCAGGATGCCTGGAGCGCGCCCGGTGCCGGCTCCGGCTGCGTCGGGACCGACGGCAGGACGACCACCGTGCCGGGCAGTACGGGTATCGGGGGAAGGCTCTGAAAATCCGGCAGGGTCGCGATCGGCCCCGTCTCCGTCGGCCGGGACGTCAGCTCGGGCCGGCGTTCCGCCGCGATGAGTGACGGTTGTGGTCGGGTCTCCTGCGTCTCGCGTGTCTCCGGCGACGTACGCGTGAGGAGCAGGACCCCCCGGGCCGCGAGCGTCGCCCCCGCCGCCGCGAGCAGGATCCCCGTGATCCCGCCCTGGAGCCGCTCGCCGAGCAGCGTGACGCCGATGATCGCCGCGGCCACCGGGTTGGAGAGGGTGACCATCGCGAGCGGGGCGCCGAGGCCGCCGCGGTAGGCGACTTGGGACAGGAGCAGGCCGCCCGCGGCGAACGCCGCGATCAGCAGTGCCACGACGATGACCTCGACGCTGAGCAGCGGCCCCGTCCGGTCGGTGACCGCGACGGTCACGGTCTGGGCGAGCGCCGAGGCGATGCCCGAGGCGAGGCCGGAGGCCGTCGCGTGCCGCAGTCCCGGCTTCGCGCCGCGCCGCGACAGGAGGCCGATCAGCGCGGCCGTCGCACCGGCGACGGTGAGCGCCTCGCCGAGGCTGAGTGTGTCGTCGGGGGCCGGGCCCGAGGCCGTGAGCAGGAGCGCGCCGAGACCGGCGAGCGTGAGCGCGGTGCCGCGCCATTCGACGGACAGGACACGCCGCCCGGCCATGCGCGCCCCGAGCGGCACCGCCGCGACGAGCGTCAGCGCGCCCAGCGGCTGTACGAGGGTGAGGGGGCCGTACTTGAGGGCCGCCACATGCAGCAGCGCGGCGGACGCGTTGAGCAGGACCGACCCCCACCAGGCGCCGGTGCCGAGCAGGCGCAGGACACCGGAGTCGGTCCCCACGGTGCGTGACGCGAGGCGTTCCTGGGCGACGGCGGCAGCCGCGTAGGCGACCGCCGAGACGAGGGAGAGCGCGACGGCGAGGAGGGTGGCGTTCACCGGTGTGCTCCCGTCGCCGTGAGGACCGAGCGACCCGGACCCACCGCTCCCGACGCGACCGGCGCGTCGACGGCGGACGCCGAGCCCGCGGTCACCGACACCGGGATGCGTGCGAGCACATCGGAAGCGGAGAGGGATCCGCCGCGCTGGTGCGCAGGGGTCCACGGGGCGGGCAGTGCCGCGCCCATGGTCGCCGCCGTCGCCATGAGCGAGGCAGCCGAACGCGGGGCGGGCAGCAGGCGCCGGCCGATGGACTGTCCGGGCTTCGCGACCGGTGTGGTGCCGGGCAGCCGGATCACCGCGAGCGCGATGCCCAGGAGGGCCGTCGCCACGATCGTGTCCAGCCAGTAGTGGTTCGCCGTGCCGACGACGACGAACAGGGTGAGCGCCGGGTGCAGCAGCCACAGCCAGCGCAGCCGGGAGCGGGTCGCGGCGATGAGGCCGACGGCGACCATCAGGGCCCAGCCGAAGTGCAGGGACGGCATCGCCGCGAACTGGTTCGCCATCGAGTCCGTCTGCGGCGTCGCGCCGTAGACGGTCGGCCCGTACACCTGCCCGGTGTCCACGAGGTGCGCCGCGGCCAGCATCCGGGGCGGCGCCAGCGGGAAGGTGAGATGCAGCACAAGGGCCGCGGCGGTGAGGGCGGCCAGTACCCGGCGCGTCCATATGTAGTGCCGGGGCCTGCGCAGATACAGCCAGATCAGAAAGGCGGCCGTCGCCGGGAAGTGCACCGTCGCGTAGTACGTGTTCGCGATGTGTACGAGGTCTTCGCTGTGCAGCAGCATGTGCTGGACAGCGCCCTCGCCCGGCAGGTGGACGGCGCGTTCGAGGTCCCACACGCGGTGCGCGTTGTGGAACGCCTCGTCGGTGTGGCCATTGGCCAGTTGCCTGCCGAACTTGTAGACGAGGAACAGTCCGACGACCAGCAGGAGCTCCCGGACCAGGGGCGGGCGGGCGACGACGTCCGGCTGGTGGCCGACGGCGTCCGTCTCGCGGCCGGCTGTGTCCGGCTCCGGTTCGGCAGGCTCGGTAAGGGAATTCATCCCCCGGCCCCTTTTCATGACGACTGGGTGGTGCGGTGATGCGGAGGTGAGCACGGCGTGAACCGCGCTCATCGATACGCCAGTGTACCGAAACGCTGGCGTACCGGTACACTGGCGTATCGATAGCGAAGATCGCGAGGAGAAGAGCCATGACGTCCCAGGAGCAGGCAGGCACATCAGTGACCACTTCGCGCCGCTCCAAGATCACTCCAGAGCGCGAGCGGGAGTTCTACGACGCGGTCCTCGACCAGCTCCGCGAGAACGGCTACGAGGCGCTCACCATGGAGGGCGTCGCGGCCCAGGCGTGCTGCAGCAAGTCCACGCTCTACCGGCAGTGGAAGACGAAGCCGCAGCTCGTGGCCGCCGCACTGCGGGCGGGACGCTGCGTGAAGTTCGCCACTGTCGACACGGGTACGTTCGCCGGAGACCTGCGCTCGGCCGCTCGCGCGGCGGCGCAGCAGGCCGGACGGGACACTCAGCTCGTCCAGGCCCTCGGCCACGCGGTCCTCAGTGACGAGGAACTCCAGGGGGCGCTGCGCGAGGCCCTGGTCGAGCCGGAGCTGGCCGCGCTCGGGGAGATGATCGACCGGGCCGTGGCGCGCGGTGAGATCGCCGCGGACCATCCGGCCATCGAGTTCCTGGCCGCACAACTGCTTGGGGTGCAGCGCATCCGCCCGGTCCTCGAGGGCCGGTACGCGGACGCGGACTACCTCACCCGCTTCGTCGACGCCGTGGTGCTGCCCGCACTCGGTCTGGGCGAAGCCACCTGAACGGGAGACCGCCGTCTGTCGGGATGACCGGACGGCGGTCTGCCCGCGCCGCACCGTGGGGACGGGCGCGGCGCGCACCCCCGGGCCGGGCGGGTCCCTCCTTGAGCGGAGGGGGACCTGCCCGGCCCCTGGGCTTTCTCCCCGATGACGCCTCCGCGTGGTGCACGGGGTCCCGCGCGTCCTGGTGCGGGGTCCTACACGTTCTGCCCGTTGCCGCCGCCCTCGGCGATCGCGGACTTCTTGATGCCCTTGGTGATCTTGTCCATGGACGTCACGTCCGGCGCCTTGTCGTTCACGTCGATGCCGAAGCGGACGACGACGAGCGACTTGGGGTTGGCGGGTGCGGGGAAGACCAGCGACTCGACGTAGCCGTCGTCGCCCTTGGCCGTGACGACCTGCCAGCGCACCAGGTAGCCCTTCTGGCCGGCCACGGTGACGGCCTCGGACGCCAGTTCCTTGTGTGAGGTGATCTTTCCGTAGATCGCGCCGCCGTACGACTGCTGCGCGTTCTTGGAGATGTCCTCCTTGGCCGCGGCCTCCGCGCCCGTCGCCTTCAGCTTCAGCGCCTCGGCCGACGCCGAGAACGCGCCGCCGCGCACACACTGCTGCTTCGTGTCGCCGGGGCAGGCGTACGGGCCGGTCGTCACCCCCGCGTTGCCGCCCTTCGTCGTGCCGCCGGTCCAGCCGTCGAGCACGGGCATCGACACCCCGTTGACGAGGTCGGCGGCGAAACCGTCGCTCGGACCCGGCGCCTGCGGAGCGCCGCTCTCCCCGCCGGAACCGCCGGTGCCACCATTGCCCCCGCTCCCGCCAGGACCGTCACCCGGGGCCTGGGGAAGTCCCGGAGAAGCAGAGGGACTTGACGGCGAGTCGGCCCGGTCGCTCTTCCCGTCACCGTCACCGGAGGTCAGCGCGTACACCCCGCCGACGATGCCGCCGAGCACCACCACGGCGACACCGGCGGCGATGGCTATCTTGAGGCCGCGCCTCGGCTTCGGCTCAGGGTAGGCGGGGTAGCCCGGGTATCCGGGGTGGCCGAACTGCCCCGGCGGCTGCGAGGTCTGCGGATAGCCGTACGCCTGCGGATGCGCGCCGGGAGCCGCCGGCGCGTACGCGGGCGGGCCCGGCGCGGCGCCGGTCTCGGCGGCACGGGTCTGCTCCGTCCACACACTGCCGTCCCACCAGCGTTCGGTGCGGGGGCCTTCGGGCTTCTGGCCGGGATCGGGGTACCAGCCGGGGGGAGTCACCTGGGTCATGGGCGCCACAGTATGAGGCGTGCGTGAAAGAGGGATGAGAGGGGGCCGGTCCCGTTCCGGAAGGGCACCTTCCCACTTATGGCGAAGACGTGCGCAGACCCCCACCCACAACCCCCCGGCTGCGGCTACTCTCAACATCTGTACGTCGATTGAGCGATTTCGGGAGAGTGCGGGATGACGCAGAGTCGGCCTGACGGAGCCGCCTCGGCCGCCCTGTGGGAGCGGGACAAGGAGATCGCGGTCGTCGAGCGGGCGCTCGCCGAACTCTGCGGGGACGCGGCGTCGTCGGGCAGCCTCGTCGTGTTCAGGGGCGAGGCGGGCATCGGCAAGACCGCCCTCCTCGAAGAGGTGCGCCGCATCGCGGCGGGACGGGCCATGGTCTGGTCGGCCCGCGGCGGCGAGACCGTCACCTCCGTCCCCTTCAACGTCGTACGCCAGTTGCTGCAGCCCGCCCTCCTCGCGCTCTCGCAGGAGGAGGCCCGCGAGTACTTCGGCGACTGGTACGAGATCGCGGGCCCCGCCCTCGGCATAGCCGAGCCGGGCGGCCGCCAGGCCGACCCGCAGGGTGTGCGCGACGGACTCGTCGCGGCGGTGTCCCGGCTCGCCCGGCTGCACTGGCCGCTCGTCCTGCTCGTCGACGACGCGCAGTGGGCCGACGAGGAAACCCTCCACTGGCTCGCCGCGTTCGCCGAACGCCTCGACGACCTGCCCGTCCTCGTCGTGGTCGCCCACCGCGACGGCGAGGCGACCGCCGCCTCCACCGGCCACCTCGAAGCCGTCGGCGCCGCTGCCCGCCCCCTCACCACCCTGTACGCCCTCACCCCCGACGCCACCGCGGGCCTCACCCGCGCCACCCTCGGCGAGCACGCCGACGCCCCCTTCTGCCGCGAGGTGTGGGCCGTCACCGGCGGCAACCCGTACGAGACCGTGGAGCTCCTCGCCAAGGTCCAGGACAGTGAACTCGAACCCTCGGAAGGCTCCGCCGGCGAACTGCGCGCCCTGAACAAGTCGGCGCGCGGCCGCGGTCTGATCGACCGCCTCGAAGGCCTCGGCACCGACGCGACGCGCTTCGCCTGGGCCGCCGCCATCCTCGGCACCCGGATCGCCCACGACCTCGCGGCGCGCCTCGCCGGGATGACGCCGGGCGAGGCCGGCCGCTGCGCCGTGCGGCTGCGCGCCGCCCGCATCCTCACGGACGCGACGTACGAAGACGGCACCGTGAGGCTGGAGTTCGTGCACCCGCTGATCGCCACCGCCGTGTACCGCTCCATCCCGGCGGCCACCCGCACCGCCATGCACGGGCAGGCCGCCTGGGCCGTCACCGCCTCGGGCCACGGCGCCGCGGCCGCCTCCCGGCATCTGCTCCAGGTCCACCCGGACGACGACCCCGAACTCGTCGAGCAGTTGCGCGCTGCGGCCGGCGAACACCTCGCGGTCGGCGCCCCGGAGGCCGCCCGCCGCTGTCTGGAGCGCGCCCTCCAGGAGCCGCCGCTGCCCGACGTGCGGTCCGAACTCCTCTACGAGCTGGGCTGTGCCACCCTCCTCACCTCGCCGGCCGTCACCATCGGCTACCTGCGTCAGGCCCTCGACACCACCCCGGGGCTCGGCGGGGACGCGCGCGTGGACGCCGTGTGCCGGCTGTCCCAGGCCCTCGTCCACAACAACCAGCTGGAAGAGGCGCTGCGCGCGATCGACGCCGAGGCCGCGCGGCTCGACCCGGGTCCGGCCCGCCTCCGTCTCCAGGCCATGCGCTACATGTGGGAGGGCATCCACGCCGGCGAGGAGGACTCCCCGGGCCGCTCCCGCAGCCTCGCCGCGCTGGCGGGCTCCCTGACCGGCCGGGACAACCCCGAGCGGGTCCTGCTCGTCCTGCGCGCCTTCGACGCGATGACGCGCGGCGAGAACGCGGAGGTGGTGGTCGAACTCTGCGACCGCTCCCTCGTCAACGAACGCCTCGCGCCGGGCCTCGGCTGGACCGACCCCGAGTGGGGCTTCGAACTCCTCGCGATGCTCGGCAGCGCGTATCTCTTCTCCGACCGGCTCGACCGCGCGGAGAGCCTGTTCACCGAGGCCGTGCGCGCCTACGAGACCGCCGGCTGGAGCGGCGGCCATCTGGCGCTCGCGCACGCCTTCGTCGGCTACGTCCACCGCAGGCGCGGCCGTCTCACCGACGCCGAGGCCGTCCTGCGCGAGAGTCTGCGCCTGGCCGACCGCGTCGGCCGCGGCCTGCCCATGCACTGGGACGCCGCGTGCATGCTCATCGACACGCTGGTGGCCCGCGGCCGCACCGGCGAGGCCATGGAGATCGCGGACCGCTACTCCTTCGGCCCGCCCTACCCCTCCACGATCGTCCTGCCCGACGCGCACTCCGTCCGCGGCCGCCTGCTGATCGCCGCGGGCCGCACGGAGGAGGGCGTCAGTGAGCTGGAGGCGGCGGCCAAGGCGGCCACCGCCCGCGGCGGACACAACACGATCATGGCGCCCTGGGCCTGCGACCTGGCCCGCGCGCTCGCCGCCGAGGACCCCGAGCGCGCCAGGGAACTCGCCGCCGACGCCCGGCTCCAGGCCGAGCGCTTCGGTACGGACACGGCGATCGGGGAGGCCCTGCGCTGCGAGGCAGCCCTGGAGACCGGCCAGCGCTCCCTCACCCTGTACGCCAAGTCGGTCACGTACCTCGAAGCGTCACCCTGCGCGTACGAACACGCGGCGGCCCGCGTCGAGTACGGCATCGCGGCCCGCTCGGTCGCGGAACTCACCCGCGGCCTCACCCTGGCCAAGTCGTGCGGCGCCGACGGCCTGGCCGTCCGCGCCCGCGAGGTGCTCGACACGGGACGCGGCCTGCGCTGACCGTCGGCGTGTGCGGGGTTCAGCCCGCGGCCGGGTCCTCTCCGTTCTCCTCGGCGAGGACCCGCTGAGCCACCGCGAACGCCGAATTGGCCGCGGGGACACCGCAGTACACCGCGGTCTGCAGCAGTACGGCGCCGATCTCGTCGGGTGTCAGGCCGTTGCGCAGCGCGGCGCGCACATGCATGGCCAGCTCGTCGTAGTGGCCGTGGGCCACCAGCGCGGTCATCGTGATCATGGAGCGTTCGCGGCGCGCCAGCGTCGGGTCGGTCCAGATCTCGCCCCACGCGTAGCGCGAGATGAAGTCCTGGAAGCGGGCCGTGAAGGGGCTCTGCCGGGCCTGGGCGCGGTCGACGTGTGCGTCGCCGAGCACCTGCCTGCGTACCTCCATCCCGCGTTTGACGCCCGCGCCTAGCTGGGCGCGCAGCGCCGTGATCACGGGTTCGGGGCACTGGGCGGGGGCGAGGTGCGAGGCGCCCGCGATCTCGACGAGTGACGAGCCGGGCACCGCGTCGGCGATCTCCCGCAGATGCGCGGGCGGCGTCGCCGGGTCCTCGCGGCCCGCGATCAGCAGCGTGGGGGCCGTGATCAAGGAGAGGTCCTCGCGGATGTCGAACGCGGCGAGCGCGTCGCAACAGGCCGCGTACGCCTCGGAGTCGGCGGTGCGGTGGTCCTCGACGAGGGCCGGCACCGTGAACCCGGGGGTGAACCAGCGCCGGTCGGCGGTCTCGGCGACCGGGCCGAGCCCCTCGCGGCGTACCAGCGCGGCCCGTTCCTCCCAGGGCTTCGAGCCGCCGAAGTGCGCGGACGAGCAGATCACCGCGAGGCTCGTGACCCGGTCCGGGTGGTGGACCGCGAGGTGCAGGCCCACCGCGCCGCCGAGCGACACCCCCGCGTAGGCGAAGCGCTCGATGCCGAGGGAGTCGGCGAGGTCCAGGACGAGCCCGGCCAGATCGGCGACGGTCGCGCCGGGGCCGATCAGCGCGGCCGGGGAATTGCCGTGCCCCGGCAGGTCCCAGCGCACCACCCGGTGGGTGACGGACAGCTCGGGCGCGACCGCGTCCCACAGTGTGGTGGACGTGCCGAGCGAGGGGCCCAGGAGGAGCGGGGGCGCGGTGGCGGGACCTTCGGCGCGGTGATGCAGCAGCTCGCCGTGCGTGCCGTGGTCGGGGGATGCAGTGCTCAACGTCGCTCCAGAGCGCGGTCGGTGAGGGCTCCGGCGGAGCCGGTGTAATGGATGGGGTCGGTGAGGTCGGCCAGGTCGACGCCCTTGAGGTCGGGCTCGTCGGCCAGGATCCCGGCCAGCGTCCTGCCCTCGGCGCGGGTGCGCCGCGCCGCCTCGGTGAGCAGGGACTTCGCGCGGGCACGCCCGAGAAGGGGCGCGAGCTCGGCGGCCAGGCGCTCCGAGACGATCAACCCATGGGTGGTGAAGAGGTGTTCACGCATCACGTCCGCGTGGACCTGAAGCCCTTCGGCGAGCTCGGCCGCGTCGCGTGCCGCGCCACCCACGAGCCGCAGGAGGTCGCGCAGCGGCTCCCACTCCGCGTGCCAGGCGCCGGCCGGGCGCTCGTCCTCGGCCGCCATCGACGCGTACAGCGTCGCGGCGAGCGCGGGGGCGCGGCGGGCGGCCGCCGCGACGAGCGTGGCCCTGACGGGGTTCGCCTTGTGCGGCATCGCGGAGGAGCCGCCGCCCGCACCCTCGCCCAGCTCGCCGATCTCGGTTCGGGACAGGGTGAGCACGTCCGCCGCCGGCTTGCCGAGTGCGCCGGCCGTGAACGCGAGCGCGCCCGCGAGGTCGGCGATCGGGGTGCGCAGGGTGTGCCAGGGCAACACGGGCGCGGCCAGGCCGAGTTCGGCCGCATACGCCTCGGTCAGCTCACCGGCGTGCGTGGCACCGAACACGCCGAAGGCCGCCAACGTGCCCGCCGCGCCGCCCAGTTGGACGGGAAGGGAGGCCCGTACGGTGCGGAGCCGGTCGCGTGCGTCGAGGACGAGGCAGCGCCAGCCCGCCGCCTTCAGGCCGAACGTCGTCGGCACGGCGTGCTGCGTGAGCGTACGGCCCGGCATGACGGTGTCCCGGTGCGCGGCGGCGAGCCGCCCGAGCGCACTCTCCGTGCGCGCCAGGTCGCCGAGCAGCCCGTCCAGCGTCCGGGCCGCGACCAGCATGAGCGCCGTGTCCAGGATGTCCTGGCTGGTGGCGCCCCGGTGGACGTACGGGGCGTGCTCCCCGGCCACCGCGGCCGTCAGGTCGGCGACCAGCGGGATCACCGGGTTGCCCCCGGGGCGGGCGCGCAGCGCGAGGTCACGGGCGTCGAAGCGCCCCTCGTCCGCGGCGGCCCGCGTCACCGCGTCCGCCGCGGCCGCGGGCGCCAGGCCCAGGGCGGCCTGCGCCCGGGTGAGCCCGGCCTCCGCGTCGAGCAGGCCGCGCAGGACCGCCGCGTCCGAGGTGGCCGACTCGGCGGGGGAGCCCGCCCGGCCGGGGGAGAGCAGCCCGGCGTCGGGATCGGCGCCAGGATCGACGTGTGTCACTGGAACTCCAGGAAGACCGTTTCGCCTTCGCCCTGAAGGCGGATGTCGAAACGGTACGTGCGGTGCGCGTCTTCCTGGGGCTGCGCGAGCAGTGTCGCGCGCCGCTCCGCCGGCAGGGCGTCGAGCAGCGGGTCCGCGCCGTCGGCGAGGTAGGCACGGGTGAACAGGTGGTGCAGCAGCCCGCGCGCGAACACACACACGCTGACGTACGGCAGTCCCGCGTTGCCCGGCGGCAGTGTGAAGAGCGCGTAGTGCCCGTCGGCGTCCGTGGCGACCCGGCCGAACCCGGTGAAGTCCGTACCGTTGCGGCCGAGATATCCGCCGGTCGTGGTGTCGCGGCGCAGCGAGCCCGGCGCCCCGGCGAGCGAGCCGTCGGGTCCTGCCTGCCAGAACTCGAGGATGGCGTCCGGCACCGGGTCGCCCTGGCCGTCGAGCACGTAGCCGTGCAGGGCGATCGTGTCGGGATGCCCCTTCGGCGCGACCTGCTCGCCCTCGGGGAAGGGCAGGGCGTAGCCGTAGAACGGGCCGACGGTGTGCGACGGCGTGGGGAGCAGCTTCTCGGGCACGGAGGTCATCGGCCTTCCTCGATCCAGGTGGCGGAGGGACCGTCGAGGACGATGTCCCACTCGTAGCCGAGAGAGAACTCGGGCTGCGACAGGTCGTGGTTGTACGCCGCGACCAGACGGTTGCGGGCCGATTCGTCCGTCACCGAGCGCAGGATCGGGTCGTAGCGGAACAGCGGGTCGTTCGGGAAGTACATCTGCGTCACGAGCCGCTGCGTGAACGCGTCGCCGAACAGGGAGAAGTGGATGTGCGCGGGGCGCCACGCGTTGGTGTGGTTGCGCCACGGGTACGCGCCCGGCTTGACGGTGGTGAAGGAGTACCGCCCCTGATCATCCGTCAGGGTCCTCCCCACGCCGGTGAAGTTGGGGTCGAGCGGTGCCGGGTGCTGGTCGCGCAGATGCGCGTACCGGCCCGACGCGTTGGCCTGCCAGATCTCCACGAGCTGGCCGCGCACCGGGCGGCCGTCGCTGTCGAGCAGCCGTCCGGAGACGGTGATGCGCTCGCCGAGCGGCTCGCCCGCGTGCTGACGCGTCAGGTCCTGGTCGATGTCGGTGATGTCCGTGGCGCCGAAGACGGGCCCGGACAGCTCGACGGTCTCCGGGTCGCCGCCGTTCACGGCGACGAGCGGCTGCTGCGGGTGGCGCAGCAGTGAGCTGCGGTACGGCGCGTAGTCACGCGCCGGGTGGTGCTGGAGGGGCGCGCCGCCCGCGCGCGCCTTGTCGTACGCGCTCTGGAGGTCCGCGACCTCGACGTCGATGTCCGACTGGGTGAGTGCCATGTGGGTTCTTCCTGAGTCCTTTCAGCGTTAGAGGTCGAGCGCGAGGCTCTGTCCGACGCCGATGCAGAGGGTGGCGACGCCGGTCCCGGAACCGGCGTTCTTGAGCTGGTGCGCGACGGATCCGGCGAGCCGCGCGCCGGACGCGCCGAGCGGGTGGCCGGTCGCGATGGCGCCGCCGCGCGGGTTGAGGACGCAGACGTCCTTCATCGGGCTTCCTCCGGGATGCGGACCTTGGCCGCGGTCCGCGCGGTGACGTCGTCGGCGGTGACGCCGGGGGCCAGCTCGACGAGTTCGAGCCCGTCGGCGGTGACGTCGAGGACGCAGAGGTCGGTGATGACACGGTTGACGCAGGCCTTGCCGGTCAGGGGCAGCGTGCAGTCCTCGACGATCTTGGGCGTGCCGTCCTTGGCGGTGTGGGTCATCGCGACGATGACCGTCCGCGCGCCGTGGACGAGGTCCATGGCCCCGCCGATGCCGGTGATCATCTTGCCGGGGACGGCCCAGTTGGCGAGGTCGCCGCGGGCGGAGACCTGCATCGCGCCCAGCACGGCGACGTCGATGTGGCCGCCGCGGATCATGCCGAAGGAGAGCGCCGAGTCGAAGTAGGAGGCGCCGGGCAGGACGGTGACCGTCTCCTTGCCGGCGTTGATGAGGTCGGGGTCGACCTTGTCGTCGGCCGGGTAGGGGCCGACACCCAGGATGCCGTTCTCGGATTCGAGGATCACCTCGACGCCGGGCGGCAGGTGGTTCGGGATGAGGGTCGGCAGGCCGATGCCGAGGTTGACGTACTGGCCGTCGCGCAGCTCGCGGGCGGCGCGCGCGGCCATCTCTTCGCGGGTCCAGGCCATCAGCCGCTCACCGTTCCTCGTGCCGGAGGCGCGGAGACGGTGCGCCGTTCGATCTGCTTGTCGGTCGCCTGCCCCGGCGTCAGCGCGACGACGCGCTGGACGAAGATGCCGGGCAGGTGCACGGCGTCGGGGTCGATGTCGCCGGGTTCGACGAGTTCCTCCACCTCGGCGATGGTGATGCGTCCGGCCGTCGCGGCGAGGGGGTTGAAGTTGCGGGCAGACTTGTTGAACACGAGGTTCCCGTGGCGGTCGCCCTTGGCGGCGCGCACGAGGGCGTAGTCGGTACGGATGCCGTGTTCGAGGACGTAGTCCGTGCCGTCGAAGGTGCGGACCTCCTTGGGCGGGGACGCCAGCGCCACGCCGCCCTGACTGTCGTAGCGCCAGGGGAGTCCGCCCTCGGCGACCTGGGTGCCGACGCCGGCGGGCGTGTAGAAGGCGGGGATGCCCGCGCCGCCGGCCCGCAGGCGCTCGGCGAGCGTGCCCTGGGGGATCATCTCGACCTCGACCTCGCCGGACAGGTACTGGCGGGCGAACTCCTTGTTGGCGCCGATGTACGACCCGGTGACCCGGGCGATCCGCCCGGCCGCGAGCAGCACGGCCAGGCCCGAGTCCATCGCCCCGCAGTTGTTGGAGACCACGCTCAGGCCCGTGGTGCCGCGCTCGTGGAGGGCGCCGATGAGCACGTTCGGGACGCCGACAAGACCGAACCCGCCGACCGCGAGGGATGCCCCGTCCCCCACATCGGCGACCGCTTCCGCGGCCGTCGCCACCACCTTGTCCATCCGAGCCAGCCTCTCCACGTACGTCAACCGATCACTCGCCACCCAATTACTCAGCACACTGAGCATTTATGTGACTGGCGTTTACGGTGCCACCGCATGCCCGGACCGTCAATAGTCCACGGTAGTGACGGTTGGTGTGGGGGAGTCGACTCGACACGGGCCACCCTATGGTCGAGTATTGGTCAGTACACACCCGAAAAGCGGGCCATGGATCGGACGCCCTGCACGACGCGGGGACGGCGCGACCCGGAAGCCCTGCCGACCCAGACCGGAGGTCCGCGATGGCCGCGGTGGATCTGACCACCCACCCGGGGCACCTGGCCCGGCGCCTCCAGCAGGCGCACTACCTGCTGTGGAACACGATGGTCTCCGAGGAGATCACCTCACCGCAGTTCGCCGTCCTGAACGCGCTCGTCGCCGAGCCCGGCCTCGACCAGCGCACCGTGGGCGAGCGCGTCGGCCTCGACCGTTCGACCATCGCCGAGGTCATCAGCCGCCTCAGCCGCCGCGGACTGATCGACAAGGTGCGCGACCCGCAGGACGGCCGCCGCTCCCTGCTGCGTCTCACCGACGACGGGACGCGCATCCACCGCAAACTGACCGTGCGCACGGCCCGGATGAACCAGATCTTCCTCGCCCCGCTGTCGGCCGACGAGCAGGCCGTCTTCTTCGACCTGATCCAGCGTGTCTCGGACGCCGCTGAGGGGCTCCGCAACCCGACGGAGCCGTTCGCGAAGGCCTGACGGCGGCGACCCGGGCGAGCCGGGGCTCTCACCGCTCGGCGAAGAGGACCCACACCTGTCCGGGGGCGAACGTCATGCGCTTGCCGTCGGCCGCCGTCGTGAACTGTGTGCCGTCGGCCGCCGAACGCCGCTCCCACCGCACGTCGTAGGACCGCCCGTCCCGCAGCACCGTCGCCTTGCCCGCGCCCACGGTGTCGGAGAACGGTGACGTGCTCCCGGACCGGTCGTGGAACCGCGAACCGCGGACATCCACGTACTGGACCACGACGGTCGAAGCGTTCAGTGCCCCGCCGTCCGTGGTGCGCGCCCGGGTGCCGTCCATCGACACCTGCCAACTGCCGCTCTGTGCCGACCAGTCGAAAGTGAAGCGGGCCGCGGGGAAGCGCACCGTGAGGGCGTTCTTCGCCTGCCCGCCCGCCGGGGGAGCCCCGAACGTGACCCCGGCCGCCGCCAGCGCGCCCGCCTTCGGCGTCACGCCCAGCTTGGCGGGGCGCAGGTAGAGGTTGTGCGGCGCCGGCCTGTCGCTGCCGCGGAAGTACGCCGCGGCCGGCGCTTTGCCGGGCGGGAGCGCGGTGAGCGGGGCCTCGGCGATCAGCGGCAGGAGCTTCGACTGGGCGCCGGAAAAGGCGAGTGCGGGGTTGTCGAACTGCCGCAGCAGTTCGAGATCGGTCTCACGGGCGCTGCGCACGGGGCCGACCACGGGCGGCAGCCGGGTCGCGTACACGGCCATGAGCCGGCTCAGGCCGCTCTCCACCTGCTCGGCGTAGATGATGTCCGCCCGGCCGATGCCGGTCTGCGGGCGCGCCGGACCCACGTTGTCGATCTTCACCGCGAGGACCGGGCCACGGGCTTCCTCGGCGGTGGGGCTCGCGGAGTGGCCGTCCGGCAGATGCCCGTCGCCCACGGTGCATCCGGCGGCCGTGGCGGCCAGGACCGCCGCGACGATCGCGGCCCGCCGTACGCGCGTCACCCGCATCCGTCGTATTCGCACGTGTGGGTGATACCCGCCCAGGGGCGGATCGATCAGTTCAGGTCGAACATGTTCGAAACAGTGCTCAGTGCTGGGCCGTGAGGTGGTCCGCGATCAAGTCACCGGAGTGCTGGATGTGGGCGTGCATCAGGCGGCGGGCGGCCTCGGCGTCGCCGGCGGCCAGCGCGGCCAGGATGTCCTCGTGCTCGCGTACGGACTGCGACACCCAGTCGGGCACCGCCGCGAAGAAGCGGCGAGGGGCGTAGGCGCCGGCCGTGCGCATGAACCAGCGCAACTTGGGTGACTGGGCGGCGTGGTTGATGAGCCGGTGGAAGGGGAAACTGGAGTCCTCCACCTCACTGTGCCGCCCCTCGGCCAGCGCGGTACGCATCCGGTCCTGCAGCTCGCGCAGCTCCGCGAGCTCCGCGTCCCCCATCCGCTCGGCGGCCCGCGCCGCGAGCTCGCCCGCGAGCTGCGCCTGGACCAGGAAGGCGTCCAGCACGTCCTGGCGGGTGAGCGGCAGCACGACGAACCCGCGCCGGGGCTCCTGCTGCACGAAGCCCTCGGCCCGCAGCTCCAGCAGCGCCTCGCGCACCGGTGTGACGCTGATGCCCAGTTCGTCGGCGAACCGCTCGGGCCGCAGGAACTCGCCCTCCGTGAGGCCGCCCGACATGATGAGCTCGCGCAGGTGGTCGGCCGCTTCCTCGCTCAGCTGGCGCCGCCGGGGCCGCCCCGGGGCCGGACGGGGCTCGGGCACGGCGCTGGTCTCCACGATTTCCCCTCTGCGGCCCGCGGTAGGCGGGGGCCCGCACTGTGCGCGGGCAGGCTCATCACTTTACCGAGCCCTCAGTGGGCCCGGCTGTCCAGGTCCGGTGCCGCCAGTGGCCGCGGCCCCTGCCGTCAGTCCAGGACGAGCAGGGGGGCTCCCGCGTCCACCCCGTCGCCGACGCCGACCAACAGCTCGGTGACCGTTCCGTCGCAGGGCGCCTCGATGCGGTGCTCCATCTTCATCGCCTCCACCATGACGAGCAGATCGCCGGTGGCGACCTTCGCGTCCTTCTCGGCGTGCACCGCCACGACGACGCCGGGCAGCGGAGCGGTGAGGCTGCCCGCCGCACGCGAGCGGCCGGCCTGGGGGAAGCGCTCGCACCGGACCAGATCGCACTGGCCCTCCGCGGTGTTCACCCACACCCGGTCCGCCCGCCGGTGCACGCCGAAGCGCCTGCGCAGGCCGTCCACCTCCAGATCCACGCCCGTCGCGTCGACCCCGTGGACGCGCACCGGCAGCAGGGCCCCGTCCACCTCGGCGCGCCCCTCCCAGTGCAGCGAAACGGACGTCTCCCCGCGCGGGCCCGCCCACCGGCCCGGCGCGGCGGGGACCGGCATGTTCCGGAAGCCGGCCGTGACCGAGGGGAGCACCGCGTCGCGGGCGTGGCCGGTGTGGCGCTCCCACACGGAGGCGGCGACCGCGCACTCGCGCTGGTACGCCATGTCCGGGCGCGCCGCGGCCAGTTCGGGGGTGCGGTCCAGGAAGCCGGTGTCCACGCCCGACGCGAGCGTCGCGGGGTGGTCGAGGAGGGCGGCGAGCTGGTCGCGGTTGGTGGCCGGGCCGTGCAGTTCGAGCGCGCGCACGGCCCGGCCGAGCCGGGTGACGGCCTCGTCCCGGGTCGGCGCGTGCACGATCAGCTTCGCGATCAGTGAGTCGTACTCGCCGGGTACGAGGGTGTCGTCCTCGACGGCGCTCTCCACCCGGAGTCCGGGCGAGGGCGCCATACGGAACCGGTGCACAGGGCCGGGGGAGGGCAGGTATCCGGAGGCAGGGTCCTCCGCGCACAGCCGCACCTCCACCGCGTGCCCTTCGGGGCGCGCCGGCCAGGGCAGCTCGTCGAGCCGCTCTCCCGCCGCGGTCCGCACCTGCAGCCGCACCAGGTCGAGGCCCCAGACCTCCTCGGTGACGGGGTGTTCCACCTGGAGGCGGGTGTTCATCTCCAGAAAGAAGAACTCGTCGCCGGAGACCAGGAATTCAACGGTGCCGACGCCCTCGTACGACACCGCGCGGGCCAGCGCCACCGACGCCTTCGCCATCCGCTCGCGCAGGCCCTGTCCGAGCCCGGGGGCGGGCGCCTCCTCCAGGACCTTCTGATTGCGCCGCTGCACAGAGCAGTCGCGATCACCGAGTGTGCGCACGGTGCCGTGCGCATCGGCGACCACCTGCACCTCGATATGGCGTGCGCCGCCCAGATACCGCTCCAGGAAGACCGTCCCGTCGCCGAAGGCCGCGTCCGCCTCCCGGCGAGCCGAGTCCACCGCCTCGCTCAGCTCCCCGGCGTTCCCGACCAGGCGCATGCCCCGCCCGCCACCGCCGGAAGCGGCCTTCACCAGAAGCGGGAACCCCACCCGCGCGGCCGTCTCGCGCAGCGCCCGCGGGGATTCGGTGCCGTCGAGTTCGGCGCCGGGCGCGACGGGCACACCGGCCCGCTCCGCGATCCGCCGGGCCTCGGTCTTGACCGCCATGGCCGTCATGGCCGCCGCCGGCGGGCCGACGAAGACCAGCCCCTCGCGGACACAGGCCGCGGCGAAGGCGGCGTTCTCGGAGAGGAACCCATAGCCGGGATGGACCGCGTCGGCGCCCGCCCTGCGGGCGGCGGCGAGCACCGCTTCCCCGTTCAGATACGTCTCGGCGCCGGTACGGCCCGGCAGGGGTACGGCGACGTCGGCATCCCGGACGAACGCAGCCGCGGCATCCGGTTCGGAGTACACCGCGACGGTACGCAGCCCCATGGCGCGGGCCGTGCGGATCACCCGGCGGGCGATCTCACCCCGGTTGGCGACAAGCAGGATGGAGATCAACGAACCGCTCCTTCGCGGTGAGTGTCCTGACGGTTCATCAGCGACGGTTCATCAGTGACGGTGCGCGCCGTACGCCGTGGTGCCGCGCACCTCGGCCGCGTGCGTGGCGGACAGGGCGATGCCCAGGACATCCCGGGTGTGCCGGGGGTCGATGACACCGTCGTCCCACACATGGCCGGTGGCGTACAGCGCGCTGGACTCGCGCTCGACCTTCGCTTCCAGCGCCGCCCGCCGTTCGGCGTCGGCGGCCTCGTCGAACGGCCGCCCCCCGGCGGCGGAGGCGTTGCGGCGGACGATGGAGAGGACCCCGCTCAGCTGCTTAGGCCCCATCACCGCGATTCTGTGGTTGGGCCAGGTGAACAGGAACCGGGGGCGGAAGGCCCGCCCCGACATCGCGTAGTTCCCCGCCCCGTAGCTGGCTCCGACCATCAATGTGAGGTGCGGTACGGCCGAGTTGGTGACCGCGTTGATCAGTGCCGCACCGTCCTTGATGATGCCGCCCTGCTCGTAGCGGGTGCCGACCATGAAGCCGGTGATGTTCTGGAGGAACAGCAGCGGGGTGTCGGAGCGGTTGCAGGCGTGGATGAACTGGGCGCCCTTCTGAGCCTCTTCGGAGAACAGCACCCCGTTGTTGCCGATGACTCCCACCGGATAGCCGTGCAGACGAGCCCAGCCCGTCACCAGCTTGGGCCCGTACTCGGGCTTGAACTCGGTGAAACCGGAACCGTCGGTGATACGGGCGATCACCTCACGCACATCCATCGGCGTGCGCAGATCGGCGGGCACGACACCGAGCAGCTCCTCGGCGTTGTGCTTCGGCGGCTCGGGGCTCGGCAGGGGCGTCGGTCCCATGCGCCGGACGCCCAGCTGCCCGACGACCCGGCGGGCGGTGGCGAGGGCGTCCGTCTCGTCGGCCGCGAGGAAGTCGGCGAGTCCGGAGAGCCGGGCGTGCATGGCGGCGCCGCCCAGCTCTTCCTCGTCGGCCTCCTCGCCGGTGGCCATCTTCACCAGCGGCGGCCCGCCCAGATACACCCGGGCGCGGTCCTCCACCAGGATCGTGTAGTCGCTCATGCCGGGGACGTACGCGCCACCGGCGGTGGACGGGCCGAAGACCACGGTGACGCTGGGGATGCCGGCCGCCGACATCCGGGTGAGGCGGGCGAACTGCTCGCCGCCAGGGACGAAGATCTCCGCCTGCCGGTCCAGGTCCGCGCCGCCGGACTCGGTGAGGTTGACCACCGGCAGCCGGTTGGACTCCGCGATGTCCAGTGCCCGCAGCATCCGCAGCATCGAGGAAGGGTTGCGCGAGCCGCCGCGCACCGTCGGGTCGTTGGCGAGGATCACGCACTGCACCCCGCTCACCGTGCCGATGCCGGTGACGAAACCCGAGCCCACCGGATCGGCGGTGCCCCAGCCCGCGAGAGGCGACAGCTCCAGGAAGGGTGAGTGCTCGTCGAGCAGCAGATCGATCCGTTCGCGCACCGGGAGCTTGCCGCGCTCCCGGTGCCGTGCGGTGTACTTCTCGCCGCCGCCGGCCAGCGCGACGGCCTGCTCGGCGGCGATCTCGTCGAGCAGCGTGCTCATGTGGGCGCGGCTCGCCCGGTACTGCGCGGACGCGGTGTCCAGGGCGCTGGGCAGAACGGGGTGGGGGGCCGGGCTCATGCGTGGAACCCTTCGGCTCGGGCCAGCACCTGGAGCATGATCTCCTCCGCGCCGCCGCCGATGGACCGCAGCCGGGCGTCACGGAAGTAGCGCGCGGTCCAGGTCTCCTCCATGTAGCCGACGCCGCCGTGGAACTGCATGCAGACATCGGCCGTCCTGCGGGCGAGCTTGCCGGAGGTGAGCTTGGCGATGGTGGCGTAGCGGCTGGTGTCCTCGCCGCGCAGGTACGCCTCCGCGCACGCGTAGTTGTAGTGGCGCAACAGGTCCAGCTCGGCGGCCAGTTCGGCGAGCTTGAACTGGATCCACTGGTTCTCGATCAGCGGCTTGCCGAAGGTGGTGCGCTGTTTGAGGTAGTCCCGGGTGCGCTCCAGGGCATGGCCGACCGAACCCACGGTCATATAGGCCGCGATCATCCGCTCGTGCTGGAACTGCTGCATCTGCTGCTGGAAGCCCCGGCCGGTCTCACCGATGGTGTTCGACACCGGCACCCGGACGTCCTCGAAGACGAGCTCGGCGGTGTCCGACGAGCGGTTGCCGAGCTTGTCGAGCTTCCGCGAGACCGTGACGCCGGGGGTGTCCGTCGGCACGACGATCTGGGACATTCCCCGGTAGCCGCCCTCGCCCGAGGTGCGGGCCAGCAGGCACAGCCAGTCGGCCTGCACACCGTTGGTGATGTACAGCTTCGAACCGTTGATCACCCAGTCGTCGCCGTCGCGTTCGGCCCGGGTGCGCACACGGGCCACGTCCGATCCGGTGTCCGGCTCGGTGATGGCGATGGAGGTGACGTACTCGCCGGCTATAGCGGGCGCCAGGTACTTCTGTTTGAGCTCGTGGGTGCCGAACCGGGCGAGCGCGGGAGTGGCCATGTTGGTCTGCACGCTGATGCCCATCGGCACACCGTTGCCGTTGATCCGGCCCAGTTCCTCACCGGCGATCACGGTGAAGGTGTGGTCGGCACCCTCGCCGCCGTACGCCGGGTCGTACTCGAGGCCGAGGAGACCGATCTTGGCGAGCTTGGGGAACAGCTCGTGGGCCGGGAACATCCCGGCGGCCTCCCACTCGTCCATGTGCGGCTGTATCTCGGCCTCGACGAAGTCGCGCACGGTGCGGCGGAAGGCGTGGTGTTCATCCGTGAACTGCATGGTGGTGCCTTTCGGGAAGGTACGTCAGGCCAGCAGGGCGGTGGGGATGTCGGTGAGGCGGGCGCGCAGTTGCTCGCCCAGGCTCTTGGCCTGCGGGTCGTGCCGGGTGTTGGCGGCGACGCCGCGGCCCAGCAGTCCGTGGATCACGAAGTTGACGGCGAGGAGATTGGGCAGCCGGTACCGCTCCACGTGCAACTGGGCCGTTTCGGGCAGGAGTTCCCGCAGCCGCTCGGTGGTGAGGTGGTGATCGAGCCAGTCGTACGCCTGCGAACTGCGCGCCCACAGGCCGAGGTTGGCGTTTCCACCCTTGTCCCCGGAGCGGGCGCCGATGAGGGTGCCGATGGGGAGCCGGACGGTGGGCTCACCGGCGAACGGGTCCGGGCCCTCGGGGTCCGGAGCCGGCAGCTGCGGGAGGCCGGCCGGTGCGGCGGGCGCACAGTGCGCGGCCGGGATCTCGGTGACGACACCGTCCAGCTCCACCTGATGGGTGAGGAGCCGGGCCGGGACGGAGGCCGGCCAGTAGATGCCGTAGGAGCTCGCGCCGGAGGGCCGGGTGACGGTGTGATAGCCGGGGAACGTGGCGAGCGCCGTCTCCACCACGGCCGCCGAGAAGGCCCGCCCGACCTTCTCCTTGTCCGGGTCGAGCACGGTGATCCGCAGAAGTGAGGGGGCGTACTGCGCGGGGTCTCCCGGCAGCAGGTCGACCTCGGCGCGCTCGAAGGACGCGCGGCCGCCCGGGATACGGGCCCACAGCGCCTCCTCGGCGAGCTTCGCCTTGGCGGGGACGTCGAGACCGGCGATCGAGACGGTCATGGTGTTGCGGTAGCCGCCGTCGGCGTTCACGGCGACCTTGAGCCGCCCGGGTGCGGGCGTGCCGAGGCAGCCCTCGATCCGCACCCGGTCCTGGCTCTCCTGGATCAGCCGCAGGGTGTCGAAGCGGGCGCCGGCGTCCGGGTTGAGATAGTGCGGCGAGCCGATCTCGTACAGGAGCTGGGCGGTGACCGTGCCCACCGAGACCAGGCCGCCGGTGCCGGGGTGCTTGGTGATCACCGAACTGCCGTCCGCGTGCAGCTCGGTGAGCGGGAAGCCGCAGTTCGCGAGGTCGGGGACCTCCTGGAAGAAGGAGTAGTTGCCGCCGGTCGCCTGGCAGCCGCACTCGATGACATGGCCCGCGGCCACGGCTCCGGCCAGCGCGTCGAGATCCTCGGCCCGCCCCGGGTCCCAGCCGAAGCGCCACATGCCGGGGCCCACCACGAGGGCGGCGTCCGTGACCCGGCCGGTGATCACCACATCGGCGCCGGAGCGCAGCGCGGCGGCGATCCCGGAGCCGCCCAGGTAGGCGTTGGCGGTGATCGGCGGGCGGCCCAGCGCGGCGAGCGGCTCACCGGTGTCGATATTGGTCAACGGCTCGTCCGTGGCCGCCAGTTCACCGAGGCGTCCCGTGAGGTCGTCACCGGTGACCGTGGCGACGCGCAGCGGGATGCCGAGGCGGTCCGCGAGCGCCCGGACCGCCTCGGCCGCGCCCTGGGGATTGAGCCCGCCGGCGTTGCTGACGATCCGGACGCCCCGCTCGGCGCAGGTGCCGAGCACCCCCTCCAGCTGTTGCACGAATGTGCGGGCGAAGCCGCCGCCCGGCCTGCGCTGACGGTCCTTGTGCAGTACCAGCATGGTGAGTTCGGCCAGCCAGTCGCCGGTCAGTACGTCGATCGGACCGCCCTCGACCATTTCGCGGGCGGCCGACAGCCGGTCCCCGTAGAACCCGCTGCAGTTGGCGATGCGCAGGGGGGAGGGGTCGGACGGGGTCACATGGGCCTCCTGAGTGGCTGGGGTGGAACTGCGCAACTGCCCTGTGTGTACGGGGGTGCAGAGGGCTTCCGCCCGCCCGCCGATCTATGTACCGTACAAGTAATAGAATATTTTCTGTATCCCCGCGGGGCAATGCCCGCGCCGGGATTGCCGAGAGGGAGTGGACCCGCTGATCACCTATGACGTCGGCGCCGACGGGGTCGCCACGGTGACCCTCGACTCCCCGCACAACCGCAACGCCCTGTCCCGGCCCCTGCTCGCCCAGCTGCATGGGGCGCTCGTCGACGCGTGCGCAGATGCGCGGGTGCGCGCGATCGTCCTCACGGCGGCCGGCCCGGTCTTCTGCTCCGGCGCGGATCTCAAGGGGCGCGACCGGGACACGCCTCAGGCAGGCGGCATCGGACTCGCCGACGTCCTGGGGCAGTTGACCGGATGCCCGAAACCTCTCGTCGCCCGCGTGGCGGGCCGCGCCCGGGCCGGCGGACTCGGGCTGATCGCCGCCTGCGACCTCGCGGTCGCGGCCGACAGCGCGGACTTCGCCTTCAGCGAGGTCCGGATCGGCGTCGTGCCCGCCGTCATCAGTGCCGTATGCCTGCCCCTGATGGACCGTCGCAGCGCCCAGGAACTCCTGCTGACCGGGGCTGTCTTCGACGCGGCACGGGCCGTCCGCTGCGGACTGCTCACCACGTCGGTACCGGACGACGCACTCGACGCGACGGTCACCTCCTTCACGGAGCAGCTCGTACGCGGCGGCCCCGCCGCGCTCGCCGGGACGAAGGCGCTCCTCGACGGACCCGCCGCGCACACCACCGCCGACGGCCGCGCCGCACTCATGGCGGAGCTGCAGGAACTCTCCCGCACCTACTTCGCCTCCGCCGAGGCGAAGGAGGGGACCGCCGCCTTCCGCGAGCGGCGCTCCCCGGTCTGGCCCGCTACCACCACTGACTGGAGCTGAGGATGCAAGAGAAGTCGAAGGCCGCTTTCGACCGGCTGTTCTTCCCGCGCCGCATCGGGATCCTGGGGATGTCGAGCCGCCCCGCCACCTGGGGACGGCTGACGGTCGAGCGCCTGCGGGCGGGCGGCTTCGACGGCGAGATCATCGCCATCGGACCCCGCTCGGAGGTGGAGATTCCGTCCGTCGCCGACGTCGGTGAACTCGACGCCCCACTCGACCTGTTGGTGGTAGCGGTACCTCCGAAGGCCGCCGTGGACGGTGTCGCCCGGGCGCGGGCCGCCGGCACCGGCGCGGTGATCGTCCTGTCGGCGGGGTTCGCGGAGACCGGCCCCGAAGGGATCGAGCTCCAGGAGCAGCTCCGGGCCGCGGCCGGTGACATGCCCCTGGTCGGGCCCAACTGCGTGGGCCTGGTGAGCCGCCCGGGCGCCCTGCACGCCTCGCCCACGCACTACTTCGACCGCCCGGCCCCCGCACCGGGCCCGGTGGCGATCATCACGCACAGCGGCGGCATGGGCATCGTGCTGGCCGAGCTCCTCGAGCAGCGCGGGGTCTCGTACAGCTACTACGTCAGCGCGGGCAACGAGGCCTGCGACGACGTCTCCAGTCTGGGCCGCTACCTCCTGAGCCGTCCCGACGTCCGGGTCCTGTGCCTGTATCTGGAAGCGGTACGCGATCCGGCGGCCCTGGCCGAACTCGGCCGCGCCGCACGGGAGTCGGGCAAGCAGGTCGTCGTACTGAAGACAGGCGTGAGCGAGGCCGGCAAGCGGGCGGCGTTCTCGCACACCGCCGCCGTCGCGGGCGACGCGCTGCTCTTCGCCGCCCTGTGCCGGCAGGCCGGGATCCTGGTCGCGCAGGACGACGAGGACTTCGCGGAAACGGTACTGGCCTGCGCGCAGGGCGAGGAGATACGCACGCGCGGCGCCGGGCGCACGGTCGTGGTGACCATGTCGGGCGGCGGCGGGGCGCTCCTCGCCGACCGGCTCAGCGTCGCCGGTGCCGACGTCTTCGAGCTGCCCGGCCACCTGGCCGAGCGGATCAGGGCCCTGGGCTTCCCGGGTCTCGCCGGCGCGGGCAACCCGGTGGACGTGGGCGCCCAGTGGAAGGACAGCGTCGCGGAGTTCACGGCACTGCTGCGCCTGCTCGACGAGGAGGCGCACGCCGACCTGATCGTCGTCTACTTCGCCATCGCGGACTCGGCGGTGGATTCGGTGCGGCTCCTTGCCGACGAGATGACATGGCTGCGGACGCCGGCCCGCATGGTGTGGGCGGCGGCACCGCCCGGCGCGGCCGACGGCCTGCTGCCGGGTACGGTCTGGCCCAGTGTCGCCGCACTCACCCGCCACCTCGCCGCGGCCGGGACCGGACCCGTCCCCGAGGAAGCGCCCGCAGCGGCGGACGCCCCCGTCGCCGTGTCGGACGCGGGCGCCCTGCTGCGCGCGGGCGCCGTGGGCGGCGTGGTCACCGAGGCCGCGGGGCACCCCGCCCTGAGCCTGCTAGCCGTGCCGTACGCGCCGACGGCGGTCTGCTCGGACGCGGCCGACGATCTGGTGCTCCCGGATTCGCCGGACGGCCGCTATGTCGTGAAGGTGGACAGCCCCGACGCGGTGCACCGGGCGAAACTCGGGCTGGTGCGCATCGGTGTACCGGCCGCCGACGTGCCGGGCGCCGTCAGGGAGCTGGCGGCGCTCGCCGAGCGGCAGGGCGTACGCACCGCGCGCCGTCTGGTGGTCCAGCCGCTCCTCCCGCACAGCGGTCTGGTCGCCGTGGGCGCGGTACGCGACGAGCTGTACGGGCCGCCCTGCTGGTCGGCGCGGGCGGCGACCGGGCCGAGGCCGCGGACGCGGCGCGTACGGCCGTACTCCTGCCGGCCTCCAGGGACGCGCTGCGCGCGGCCGCCACCCGGGTGGCGCACGGGGTCGGCCCGGTCGACGAGGAGGCGCTGACGAACGTGCTCGTCACCGTCGCGGAACTGGTGCTGCACACCCCGGACCTGCGCGAGCTGGACATCAATCCCCTGCTGGTGACGGACGGGGGCGCGCCGGTCGCCGTGGACTGCCTGTTCGGCCTGGCCTGACGGTGCCCGGCGGCGGCTCAGGCGCAGCCCTCAAAAACAGCCCTCAAAAACAGCCGTCCAACACAGACCTCAGCGCAGGACATCCGCAAGGTCGTACCGGACCGGCTCGTCCAGCTGTGCGTACGTGCAGCTCTCGGGCGTCCGGTCCGGGCGCCAGCGACGGAAGCGGGCCGTGTGGCGGAAGCGCGCGCCGTTCTCCATGTGCTCGTACGCCACCTCGGCGACGAGCCGCGGTTCGAGAGGTACCCACGAGAGGTCCTTCTTGCCGGTCCAGCGGCTCGTCGCCCCGGGCAGCCGGGCCTTCTCGTGCGCCGACTCCTCGGTCCACGCGGCCCACGGATGGTCCTGCGCCGACTCGAGACGCAGCGGCTCCAGCTCCGCGATCAGCTCCGTACGCCGTTTCATCGTGAACGCCGCGCACACACCCACGTGCTGGAGCGCGCCGTCGTCGTCGTACAGGCCGAGCAGCAGGGAGCCGACCACCGGGCCGCTCTTGTGGAAGCGGTAGCCGGCCACGACGCAGTCCGCGGTCCGCTCGTGCTTGATCTTGAACATCAGGCGTTCGTTCTCGCGGTAGCGCAGGTCGAAGGGCTTGGCGATCACCCCGTCGAGGCCCGCGCCCTCGTACTGCTCGAACCACGTCTGCGCCAGCTCGGCGTCGGTCGTCGACGGGGCCAGGTGGACGGGCGGCGTCGCGCCCGACAGCGCCTCGGCCAGGCGGGCCCTGCGGTCCACCATGGGCGTGTCCATCAGCGACTCGTCGCCGAGCGCGAGGACGTCGAACGCCACGAAGGACGCCGGGGTCCGCTCCGCCAGCGTCCTGACCCGGGACGCGGCCGGGTGGATGCGTTCGGTGAGCGCGTCGAAGTCGAGCCGGCCGTCGCGGGCGATCACGATCTCGCCGTCGAGGACACAGCGCTCGGGCAGCCGGTCGAGGAGCGCGGTGACCAGTTCGGGGAAGTAGCGGGTCAGGGGCTTGCCCGTGCGGCTGCCGATCTCCAGGCCGGCGCCGTCCCGGAACACGATCGCGCGGAAGCCGTCCCACTTCGCCTCGTAACTCATCCCCGGCGGGATCTTCGCGACGGACTTGGCGAGCATCGGCTTCACGGGCGGCATCACCGGCAGATCCATGACCATGAGCCGATTCTGACGCGATACGCCCCCGTCCGCCCGGTATGCGCAAGTCGGCCGATGCGCCTAGCGTGACCCGCATGGGCAAGTCGAACGGCGCGGCGGTGGAGCTGGAGGCGGGGGAGCGGACGGTACGCCTGTCCAGCCCGGACCGGGTCATGTTCCCGGAGCCCGGCTACACCAAGCTCGACCTCGCCCGCTACTTCCTCTCCGTCGGCGACGGCATCGTGCGCGCCCTGCGCGACCGCCCCACCACCCTCCAGCGCTACCCCGAGGGCCTGGACGGCGAGTCCTTCTACCAGAAGCGCGCCGCCAAGAACCTGCCCGACTGGATCCCCACCGGCACCATCACCTTCCCCAGCGGGCGCCACGCGGACGAGATGTGTCCCACCGAGATCGCCGCCGTCATCTGGGCGGCCCAGTACGGCACCCTCACCTTCCACCCCTGGCCGGTCCGCCGTGCGCACCCCGACCACCCCGACGAACTGCGCATCGACCTCGACCCGCAGCCCGGCACCGACTACAGCGACGCCGTCCGCGCCGCCCACGAGCTGCGCTCCGTCCTCCATGACTTCGGAGGCCTGCGCGGCTGGCCCAAGACGTCCGGCGGCCGCGGCATGCACGTCTTCGTGCCGATCGCCCCGCGCTGGACGTTCGTCGAGGTGCGCCGCGCGGCCATCGCCTGCGGCCGCGAGCTGGAGCGCCGTATGCCGGACCGCGTCACGACGGCCTGGTGGAAGGAGGAGCGCGGCGAGCGCATCTTCGTCGACTTCAATCAGACCGCACGCGATCGCACCATCGCCTCCGCCTACTCGGTACGGCCACGGCCGAACGCCTCCGTCTCCGCGCCGCTGCGCTGGGACGAGGTCGACGACGCGCGCCCGGCCGACTTCGACATCGGCTCCATGCCGGCCCGCTACGCCGAACTCGGCGACGTCCACGAGGACATGGACGAGCACGCCTTCCGGCTCGACGCGCTCCTCGAACTCGCCGACCAGGACGAACGGGACCGCGGCCTCGGCGACATGCCGTACCCGCCCGAGTACCCGAAGATGCCGGGCGAGCCCAAGCGGGTACAGCCGAGCCGGGCCAGACACGAGGACTGACCCGGCTCGACTCGCTCGGCTCACTTACCAATATTGCCTGTCACAGCTCCTTGACGCGGATGTCCCGGTACGAGATGACGTCCGTCGTGCTGTGGACCTGGAGCCCGACATAGCCGGAGGAGAACCGCCGGCCGTCCGTGCCCGGGTCGTCCCCGCGCGGCGGCTCGAAGACTTGCCCGCCCGTGTTGTCGAACTCGTTGATCAGGACACCGTTGCGCAGGATCGAGAAGTGCTGGCCGACCACACGGATCTCGTAGTCGTTCCACGTGCCCTTCTGCGTGACGCCCGCGCCCGCGAGGCCCACCCGGTCGAACCCGTAGATCGATCCCGTCTTGTACATGTCGCCGTCGGGCTTGTCGAGCACCTGCACCTCGTGCCCGTACTTGATGGCGACCCACTCCGGCCGCGACTCCTCCGGGTGGTCGTGGACCCACGGGAAGCGCACGAAGACACCGCCGTTGGCATTGCCCGTGCCCGGCGCGTCGTCCCGCCACTGGAGCTTCAGCGAGAAGTCGCCGTACTTGCGCTGCGGGAACCACAGCATGCCCATGCCCTCGACCGTGGTGCTCGACGTGATCGAGCCGTCCGCGTTCAGGCCGAACTTGCCGCCGCCGACCTGCTCCCACTTGTCGAGCGAGCCCTGGGTGCCGTCGAAGATCTTGCGGTAGCCCTCGGTCTGGCCGGGCTTGCCGATCCCCGACTGCCTGGCGGCGCGGTTGATCTTGTTGTACTCGCGCTGATCGATCACGCCTTCCTTGAGGAGCTTGTCGGTGACGGTCTTGACGTGCTTGAGGAAGAGGGCCTGCGAGGTCCACTCCCGCTCATCCTCGATCAACTCGTTGATCCGGCACCGGTTGTTGGTGACCCGGTTCGGGATACCCGTGTCCACCGTGCCGACGATCACCGTCAACCGCTCGTCGAACTCGGCGCAGTTGGGCGCCGGGACCCCGCCGCCCGCCGTGACCGTGAAGGCCTCCGACTTCGCCGCCGACATGTTGCCGGCCTTGTCGCTCGCCCGGTACGCGACCGTGTGCGCGCCCGCCCGGTCCACCACGACCGGCGCCGTGTAGGCGAGGTAGGGGCCCGCGTCGAGCGAGTACTCGATCTTGTCGACACCCGAGTCGGCGTCCGTCGCGGAGACGGTCACCTTGGCGCTCTTGAGGTACGCGCCGTCGGAGTTCTTGTCGCCGTCGACCTTCGCCGACACCTCGGGCGGCGTCTTGTCCTGCACGGGCGGCGCCACCACGGTGAAGTTGACCGACTTCTCGGCGGCCACGTTCCCCGCCTTGTCCGCGGCGCGGTAGCGCACGGTGTGGGCGCCCACCTCGTGCACCATCACCGGTGAGGTGTACGGCTGCCAGGCGCCGTCCGAACCCACCGCGTACTCGATGGAGTTGACGCCGGATCCGGTGTCGGAGGCCGTCACTGTGACGGTCGCCATCGAGAGGTACTCGCCCTTGTCGTTCTTCTCGCCGCTCACCGTCGCCGAGGTCTCCGGCGGAGTCTTGTCGTCCGTCGGCGGCGCGACCACGGTGAAGTCGACCGACTTCTCCGCCGCCACGTTCCCCGCCTCGTCGGACGCCCGGTAGCGGATCTTGTGAGCCCCGACCTGATCGACGACCACCGCGGTTGTGTACGGCTGCCAGGCGCCGTCGGCGCCCACCGCGTACTCGACCTTGTCGACACCGGAGCCCGCGTCCGTCGCCGTCACGCTGACCGACGCCGAACCGACGTACTCCCCTTGGGCGTTCTTCTGCCCCTCGACCCTCGCCGAGGTCTCCGGCGCGGCCGTGTCCTCGCCGCCGCCCTCGGTCACGACGAGGATGCCCTGCATGGCCTCGTGACCGGGGATCGAGCAGTGATAGCGATAGCGGCCCGGGGTCAGGGTGACCTCGACCGAGTGCTTGCCGCCCTCACTGTCGTTCGGGTTGGCCAGGATGTTCACCGGCACGTCGTTGTTGTACTCGGGGTCCGACGTGTCGAACGTCAGCGTGTGCGGCATGCCCATGGTGTTGCCGGTCGCCGCGCTGTTCTCGAAGACGATCGTCGTCGCGCCCGCGACCGCCGTCGTCGGCGCCGAGGCGTACTTGGTGATGTCGTCGCTGCCGGTCCAGTTCAGGACCTGCTGCGCGGCGGCGACGGGGGCGTCCTGCCCGAACGCGACGGGGGAGCCGAGTCCGAGCGTCATCAGCAGGGCGGCGAACAGCGCCGTCCACAGTCTTCGCCGGTTCTTGCTGCGCATCCTCATCACTGCGCCTTCCTGGCCAGGTCACCGGCCGCAGGGGTCGCCTCGCCGCCCGTGTAAGTCACCTTCCACAGGGCTGACTTGGCGTCCGAGGTGAAGAAGCCGCGGCCGTAGTCGAGGACGTAGAGCGCGCCGTCGGGGCCGAACTTCCAGTCCATGAGGTTCTTGATGCCGTCGTTGCCGACCGGCACGATCTTCTTGAGGTTCTCGGCGTGCACCGGGATGCCGCCGTCGCCGGCCGTCTTCGGGTCGGTGATCACCGCGTGCCGCGGCTGCGTGGCGTCGTAGAAGTCACCGACGAACCACTTGCCGTCCCAGTAGCTCGGCCACTTGTCGGCGTTCGGGACGGACGCGTCGTAGCGGTAGACGGGACCGTTCATCGCGGCCTGGCCGCCGCCCTTCAGCCACGGCAGGAGGTACTTGGCCTCCTCCTTCTTGTACGAGGGGATGCCGTTGGCGTCGCGCGGGTAGTCGGGCGCCCCGCCCTGCGGCGAGTACCAGATGTTGTTGGCGGTCATCGGCGGGAGGTTGACGAGACCGTCGTTGTTCGGCGACTCGTTCTTCAGGTGGTCGCAGTCGTACCAGCCGAGCGGCTTCGTCGGGTCCGGCAGATTGCGGTCGCGGTAAGGCTGCTTGTTGCCCATGCAGTACGGCCAGCCGCGGTTGGACGCCTTGGTGATGACGGCGAACGTGTCGTACTTGGCCGGACCCCAGGTCGTCGACGGCTCACCGGCGTCCGGGCCGACCCAGCCCGCGTACAGCGTGTCGGTCTTCCTGTCGACGGAGATGCGCGCCGGGTTGCGGACGCCCATCACATAGATCTCGCCGCGTGTCTTCCCGCCGCCCTCGGCCGTCTCCTTACCGGTGAAGAGGTTCCCCTCCGGCAGCGTGTACGTGCCGTCGTCCTCCGGATGGATGCGCAGGATCTTGCCGTTGAGGTTGTTCGTGTTGCCGGCGGTGCGGCGCGCGTCCGCGAAGGAGACGCCCTTGTAGTTCGGCTGCGGGTTGTTGCCCGAGTAACCGTCGCTGAAGCCGGAGGAGTTGTTGTCGCCGGTCGCGATGTACAGGTTGCCCTTGGAGTCCCAGGCCATCCCGCCGCCCGCGTGGCAGCAACTGTGGATCTGCACAGGCCACTTGAGCAGCACCTTCTCGCTGCCCATGTCCAGCTTGTCGGTCGCGAGGTCGAGCGTGAAGCGCGAGACGCGGCGCTCGGCCATCTGCTTGTCACGGTCGATCTGCGAGTGCGGCGTGTAGTGCAGGTACACCCAGCCGTTCTCCTCGAACTTGGGGTCGAGCTCGATACCGAGCAGCCCCTCCTCGACCTTGGTCAGCTCGTCGCCGCCGCCCTTGTTGCCGAAGACGGTCAGTGCCCCGGCCTGGGTGACCTTCTTGGTCTTCGGGTCGTAGACGTGGATCTCGCCCTTGCCCTTGCCGACATCGGGGTTGTTCCAGTCCGTGATCACCGGCTGCGAGGAGTCGGCGCCGCCGCGGCCGATGTAGAGGATGCGCCCGTCGGGCGCGGTGACCAGGCCGTGCGGCTCGCCGATCTGGTCGTTCTGGCCCGCCTGGTTGGGCTGGGTGAGGCGCTCCGCCTTGTAGTTGGAGTCGATCGCGGCCTTGCAGTCGGCGCGCACGATGCGGCTCGTCCACAGCAGGGCGCCGCGCAGATGCGACTGGAAGTCCACCTCGTCGTAGCTGGAGGCCGTGCCGCCCATGCCCGTGTAGAAGGAGCGTCCGCCGTCGTAGTCGCGGCACCAGGACACCGGGTGGTCCGCGCCGTTGGCGCTCGCGCCCGGCTGGTACGTCGACTCGCGGACCCGGGCCACGGTGTGCACCGAGCCGGACGGGTTCTTCACCCAGTTCAGCCACTGGTCGGGCCGCTTCCACTGCACGGGAAGGTCCTTGGTGGCCGGATGCTGACGGTCACCGACCTCGACGGTGGCCCGCTGGACGTTCGCCGGGCTGGAGTCCGCCGGGCGCGAGCCGATCAGGCCGGTGAACCAGTCCGAGTACGGCTCGGCACGGGCCGCGTCGTGGATGCCGACGAATCCGCCGCCGGCCTCCATGTACGACTCGAGTCCCGCCTCCTGGTCCGGGTCGAGCACGTCGCCGCCGCCGGTCAGGAAGACGACCGCGTTGAAACGGCCCAGCTTGGCGGCGTTGGTGAACACGGACGCGTCGTCCGTCGCCGTGATCTTGAAGCGCTGGGCGGCGGGGCCGCTCTGGCCGATCTTCTCGATGGCCGCGATGCCCGCGTTCACCACCGGTGACTCGTCACCGCCCGCGGCGGAGCCGTAGTACACCAGGACGCGCACGTTCGCCCCGCCGGGAGGTGACGGCAGGGACATCGTTGTCACGGATGGTTCGGGGAACGGACGCGCGTTGGCGGCGGGCCCGGTGAGGAGCCCGGCGGCGACCGCCCCGGACGCCAGGACCGCGGCGACGGCGCGACGTCGTCTGCGTCTGTCTCTGTCCAACCCTCTTACGGCCAAGGGTTTTTGATGCGGCGTGGACCGCATGAGTTCACCCACCCCTCGTCGGTCACAGGTACGGCGCGGATGAAGCTAGACCTCTTTTCGCGGCTCGCCAATAGGTATGGCCGCAGTGGCGCAAACTTTGTCCTGAGTGTGGATAAACGAAGATCACCCGGTTACCGTCTCTCTGGTTGTCACCGCAGGCCCTGGTGGCACGCCCGCGTAAGTCCCGTACGAGAGTGGGGAGTTCGACATGGGCAGACGCAGCTTCAACCGGCGGGTGCTGATGGGCGGGGCCGCCGCCGCGACGACGGCGACATCGTTGTCACTGATCGCGGCGACGGATGCCGCCCCCGCGGACGGCCCGGTGCGCACGGCCCCGGCCGGCGGTGAGGTCAAGCACATCAAGATGTACGCCGAGAAGCTCGCGGACGGGCAGATGGGCTACGGGTTCGAGAAGGGGAAGGCATCCGTGCCCGGCCCCCTCATCGAGCTCAACGAAGGCGACACGCTGCACATCGAGTTCGAGAACACGATGGACGTGGCGGCCAGCCTGCACGTCCACGGCCTCGACTACGAGGTCTCCAGCGACGGCACCAAGCTCAACAAGAGCGACGTCGAGCCCGGCGGCAAACGCACCTACACCTGGCGCACCCACGCCCCGGGCCGGCGCAAGGACGGCACGTGGCGCGCGGGCAGCGCGGGGTACTGGCACTACCACGACCACGTCGTCGGCACGGAACACGGCACAGGCGGCATCCGCAAGGGCCTGTACGGGCCGGTGATCGTCCGGCGCAAGGGCGACGTCCTCCCGGACACCACGTTCACCATCGTCTTCAACGACATGACCATCAACAACAAGCCGGCGCACGAAGGCCCCGACTTCGAGGCCACGGTGGGCGACCGCGTCGAGATCGTCATGATCACGCACGGCGAGTACTACCACACCTTCCACATGCACGGTCACCGCTGGGCGGACAACCGCACGGGCATACTCACCGGCCCGGACGACCCGAGCAGGGTCGTCGACAACAAGATCGTCGGCCCCGCGGACTCGTTCGGCTTCCAGATCATCGCGGGCGAGGGCGTCGGGGCGGGCGCCTGGATGTACCACTGCCACGTCCAGAGCCACTCCGACATGGGGATGGTGGGGCTCTTCCTGGTGAAGAAGGAGGACGGCACGATCCCGGGGTACGAGCCGCATCACTAGGTAGGCACAGCGCGCCGTGCCTACTGGTCCTGCCGGCGCTCCCCGGGCGGCAGCAGCAGCACCTCCAGGGCGCGGGCGCAGGTCCGTGCCCGGTCGAGGAACCACTCGGTGCGCCCGTCCGTGATCAGCTCGGGCGTCGCCCGGACCGCAAGGGCGAACCGGGCGTGCCCCGCACGGTCGAGAACCGGCACGGCCAGGGTGCGCACGCCGTGCGCCGACTCGCCGTCGTTGAGCGCGTACGCGTCGCTCCGCACGCGCTCCAACTCGGCTGCCAGCGCGGCCGGTTCGACGATCGTGCGGTCGGTGAAGGCGCGCAGCGGCGGCAGTGAGTCGAGGTCCGACTCCCCGGGCCGCCCCCAGGCGAGCAGCACCTTGCCCAGTGCCGTGGAGTGCAGCGGCCGGCGCAGGCCGACCTTCGGCGTGACCGAGCCGCCCGCCACGATCACGGCGTGCGGCCCGCTGCGCAGCGCCAGATCCGCGGTCGCGCCGGTGCGCTCGGCCAGATCGGCCAGTTCCGGAGCGGCGAGGTGCAGCCCGCGCTGGTGGTAGGAGAGCCGCCCGAGCTCCGTCACGGCCGGGCCGAGCCGGTAGCGCGCCGTACGGAAGTCCTGCTCGAGGAAGCCCGCGCCCAGGAGGGTGCGGGCGAGACGGTGCGCGGTGGAGACGGGCAGGGTGAGGCGGCGCGCCAGGTCGGACGCGCTGAGGTCGGGCCCGTTGTCGTGGAAGCAGTGCAGGACGTCCAGAGCGCGCTGCACTGCCTGCGCGCCGCCGGGAGTGCGGGGCGCGGTGGGGGCGGTCACGGTGGGGGCTCCCTACGGTTCGTACGTGCATGTGCTCGGGCTCTCGGTTCCCACATTACGGCAGCCTCGACGGGCCCCAACGGCGGCCGTGGCGGACCCAAATGGCTATCTGAAACACTCCGTTCACGCTCGTTCCCACATGATGGGAAGCGGCTTGCCGGTCCGGCCGACGGCGTGCCACTGTGCACCCGTCACCACCGCGCCACGAGCACGGACCGCACGAACGCAGAGGGGAGCAGAGCCATGACTGGTCGCCTTCGCCGCGCCGCCGCGCTCGCCCCGCCCCTGGTCGCGTCCCTGTTCACGCTGCGCCGGCACATCGACCTGGCGCGCGTGTCCAGCGCCACCTGTCGCTGACACCGCAGACCCTCACCGGCAGGACCGCGAGCCTGCCTCCCCGCGCGGCGCCCGCACGCCGCCGCGGCCCGCGCTCGCGCTCCCCGCCTCCATGCCTCTCCACCCCGGGAACCCGCCATGACGCATGCCCACGCCCGGACGTCGACCGCCACGACCGCCGTCCCGGACACCCTCTGGTTCACCCGCTGTCCCGTGCCCACCGCGACCGGTATCGCCGCCGACCAGCAGTGGCTCACCGCCGAGTTCGCGCCGGACGGCATCGCCGTACGGTCCCTTCAGGACGCCGACCGGGATGTCGACCGCCGCACGCACTACACGCACGCGCTGCCCGGCCTCTTCCGCGAGGGCGGCAACGTCCCCGCCCTGTGGGCCCGTTCGCGCGGCGAGGAGACACGGCTCGTCGGCCTCACCTGGATCGAGGAGCGCCAGACGATCCTGGTCGCGCCCGGCTCGGGCATCAGGGGCGCCGCCGCGCTGCGGGGCCTGCGCCTCGCCGCGCCCCGCCACCGCGTCGCCATCGACTTCTGGCGGGCGATGGCCCTGCGCGGCTTCGAGGGCGCGCTCGCCTCGGCGGGGCTCGGCCTCGAGGACGCCATCCTCGTAGACGTGCCCGCAGAGGGGCACACCGGACAGTGGGCCGCGGAACTCGCCGCCCTCCAGCGCGGCGACGTCGACGCCGTCTACGTCAAGGGAGCGCTCTCCGTCGAGGCGGCCCGCCGCATCGGAGCCGAAGTCGCCCTGGAACTCGACGAGTTGCCCGACCGTACGCACCGCGTGAACAACGGCACACCGCGGCCCATCACCGTCCACCGCCGTCTCCTCGACGACCACCCGGACCTCGTCGACCGGTTCCTCGCCGTGCTCCTGCGCGCCGCCGACTGGGCCGCGGACCGACCCGACGACGTGGCCCGCATCCTCGGCGCCGAGACCGGCGCGGGCGCCGAGGGCGTTGCCGGCGCCTACCGCACCGGGACCCACCGCACCCTGCACCCCGACCTCTCCCAGGACCGCCTCGCCCTGCTCGCCCAGCAGTCGGCGGCCCTGCACGCCCACGGCTTCCTGCCCGAGCCCGTCGACGTACGGGACTGGGCCGACCCCGCTCCGCTGCACCGCGCCCGCCTCCTCCACCCCACCCCGCCCGCCTCCAACCGGCCCACCCTCTAAGGACTCCGCCATGCGTATCCCGAAGACCCTGTCGGCGCTCGCCGCACTCGCCGCGCTCACGGCCGTCGCCGGCTGCGGCACGTCCGAGGCGGACTCCGGTTCCGGCGCCGCGGCCGAGGTCACCGTCCGCATCCCCGACCCCGGGAACTCCGGAGTCCTCGCCCTCGGCAAGAAGGACGGCTCCCTCGCCAAGGCGCTCGCCACGGTGCACGCCAAGGTCGAATGGACGGGCAGCGCCGGTCCGTTCGCTCCCGCGGCTCAGGCGATGAACGCTGACCAGCTCGACATCGCGACCGGCTCGATCACCTCGGGCATCACCTCGCTCGCCCAGACCCCCGGCTTCAAGTTCTTCACCGCGACGGCCCCCGACCCGGTCGGCGAGGGCATCCTCGCCAAGAAGGGCTCCGGGATCGAGAAGATCGAGGACCTCGTCGGCAAGAAGGTCGCCGTCAATCAGGGCGGCACCGGCGAGTACCTGCTCCTCAAGGCCCTGGCCGACCACCACATCCCGGCCGGCAAGGTCGAGCGCGTCTACCTCCGCCCCGACCAGACCGCCGCCGTCTTCAACACCGGCAAGGTCGACGCCTGGGCGGTCTGGTCGACGTACGCGGTGGCCGAACTCGGCAGCGGAAAAGCGGAGTTCATCGCCGACGGCAAAGAGATCGGCTCCGACAACTACAGCCTGAACGCCGTCCGTACGGGCTTCGCCGACAAGCACCCCGAGGTCGTCAAGGCGCTCTACGCCTACCTCCACGAGGGCAGCGTCAAGGAGAAGAAGGACCCGGCCGCCTATCTGAACGTGAACACCGACGCCGGACCGCAGGCCGTAACCGGTGAAGCCAGGGGCATCCAGACTGGGTTCACCGCCGAGGGCGGCACCGTCGAGCCGATCACCGACGCCGACATCAAGCGCTTCGAGGAGGTCGCCCGGTTCTACGCCGATCAGAAGGTGACCAAGACGAAGGTCGACGTCGCGGCACACCTCATCGACGTGGAGAAGCTGTCGTGACGCTCACCGACCGGCGGGCGCGGAGCACGGAACAGGCGGCACCGCACGGTCTCGTCACCCCGCGCCCGCCGTCCGGCAGGCCCCGTCCCCGCGCCTACTCCGTCACCGTCAGGGCCCTCGGGCCTGTCGTCCTCCTCGTTTTGTGGTGGGTGGCGTCCGCGACGGGCCTGCTGACTCCCGACGTCCTCGCCTCACCACTCCAAGTCATCGATGCGGTCGGTGAGTTGTGGAGGAACGGCCAGCTGCCCGACGCGCTCACGACCTCCCTCACCCGCTCCGGACTCGGCCTCGCCCTCGGGCTCGTCACCGGCCTCACCCTCGGCATCACGACCGGCTTCACGCGGCTGGGGGACGAGCTCCTCGACTCCTCCCTGCAGACCCTGCGCACCATCCCGTTCCTGTCCCTCGTGCCGCTGTTCATGGTCTGGTTCGGCATCAACGAGACCGCGAAGATCCTCCTCATCGCCGTCGCCACCACCTTCCCCATGTACGTCTCCACGTCCAGCGGCGTCCGCAACACCGACCGCAAACTCGTCGAGGCTATGCGCAGCCTCGGCATGAGCAGGCTCGGCATCGTCAGGGAGGTCGTCCTGCCCGGCGCCCTGCCGTCACTGCTCGCGGGCCTGCGCCTGTCGATGACCCTCAGCGTCATCGCGCTCATCGCCGCCGAGGAGATCAACGCCACGGCCGGCATCGGCTACCTCATGTCCCAGGCGCAGAGCTACGCGCGCACCGACATCCTGGCCGTCTGCATCCTCGTCTACGGCCTGCTCGGCCTGATCGCCGACGGGGTCGTACGGCTCCTCGAACGCGGACTCATGCCGTGGCGCCGCGCCGTACAGGGGGCCGCCCGATGAGCACAGCGGTCAGCATCACCGGCCTGCGCCGCGCCTTCGGTGACCGCGCCGTCCTCGACGGTCTCGATCTCACCATTCGTCGAGGCGAGTTCGTCGCCCTGCTCGGCGCCAGCGGCAGCGGCAAGACGACGCTCCTGCGCATCCTCGGCGCGCTCGACGGGGCCGACGGGGGAGAAGTCCTCGTCCCGGAGGCCCGCACGATCGTCTTCCAGGAACCACGCCTCGTACCGTCCAAGAAGGTCCTCGCCAACGTGACGGTCGCGCTGCCGCGCGGGCAGTTCGCGCGCGGACTCAAGGCCCTGTCGGAGGTCGGCCTCGAACGCCACGCGGACGCCTGGCCCGCCACGCTCTCCGGCGGCGAGGCCCAGCGCGTCGCGCTCGCCCGGGCCCTCGTGCGCGAACCCGAACTCCTCCTACTGGACGAACCGTTCGCCGCCCTGGACGCCCTGACCCGCCTCAAGATGCAGGACCTGGTCGGCGAGCTCTGCCGCGCGCACCGGCCGGCCGTCCTCCTCGTCACCCACGACGTCGACGAGGCCGTACGCCTCGCCGACCGCGTCTGCGTCCTGCGCGACGGGCGCCTCGTCACCGACGAACCCGTCGGCGTCGACCACCCCCGCGACCCCGGGGACCCCGCCTTCGCCGCCCTCCGCAGGCACCTCCTCGCCGACCTCGGCGTCCACAGCCGCACCCCCGCAGAATCCGGAGTGATCTGAATGACCGTCATCATCGGTGTCCACAACAGCAATCCGTCGCTCTACTACCTCTCGCGCCTGGACTTCGCGCAGCAGGAGCTGGCCGCCGTCGGTGAGAGCGCCGTCTTCCACTCCTACGTCAACGGCGTCCGCACCGGCGAACTGCTGACCCAGGGCGTCATCGACTTCGGCGGCACCGGGTCGACCCCGCCTGTCACCGCCCAGGCCGCCGGCCACGACATCGTCTACACGGCCGTCTCGGCGCCCCGCCCCGACCACGGCGCGCTCCTCGTCCCGGAGGACAGCCCGGTCCGCACGGTCGCCGACCTCAAGGGCGGCACCGTCCACCTCGCCATCGGCTCGTGGCAGACCCACCTCATCGCCAAGGCCCTGGACGACGCGGGACTCTCGTACGCCTCCGACATCACCCCGGTCCGCGGCGACGAGAACAGCGAGAAGCTGCTGCGCTCCGGCGAGATCACCGCCTGGGTCGCGCAGGGCGCCCAGCTCGTCGCCGCCCTGCGCACCGGAGGCGTCCGTGTCGTCGTCCGCACCGGCGACGTCATCTCCGACCGTTCCGTCTTCTTCACCCGCCGCGACCTGGCCGAGCAGCGCCCCGAGGTGATCGACGCCCTGACCCGCGCACTCCAGCGCGCCGACGACTGGGCGAAGGAGAACCCGCGCGAGGCCGCCGAGATCGCCGCCGAGCACCAGGGCGGCACCGCCGACGACTGGGAGACCGCACTGCGCGCGCTGCCGTGGCGCATCGAGGCCGTCACAGACGAGTTCCTCGCCGAACAGCAGCAGGGCGCGGACATCTTCCACCGCACCGGCTTCATCGAGCACCCCGTCACGGTCGCCCACGCCGTGGCGCGAAAGGCGGCCTGAACGCCATGGCCGCCGCACCCGAAGTCCTCTGGTACATCATCCCGCGCGAGGGCGCCTACCCCTGGGAGCCGGAAGGCCGAAGGCAGGTCGACCTCGGCTACCTCAGCGGCCTCGCAGGAACCGTCGAACGCCTCGGCTTCTCCGGCGCGTTGCTGGCCACGGACCTGTACGACGTCTGGCCCCTGGGCAGCGCGCTCGCGGCCTCGACAAGCACTGCGTTCAAACCGCTCCTCGCGGTCCACCCCGGCCTGATCTCGCCGACGCTCCTCGCGAAGATGGCGCTGAGCTTCGACACGCTCTTCGGCGGCCGTCTGCGCTTCAACGTCGTCAACGGCTCGACGAAGTCCCTCCAGGAGTACGGCCTCCACGTCGAGCACGACGAGCGCTACGAACTGAGCGCCGAGTACTGGTCGATCGTGAAGCGCCTCACCGCCGGCGAGATCTTCGACCACAAGGGCCGCTTCTACGACCTCAAAGACGCCGGCGCCTCCTTCCGCGACCTGAAGCCTGTCCAGGACCCGCACGTCCCGCTCTGGTTCGGCGGCTCGTCCGCGCCGGGCATCGAGATGGCCGCCGAACACGTCGACGTCTACCTCACCTGGGGCGAGCCTCCCCACCTGCTCAAGGAGAAGCTCGACCGCGTCCGCGAGCGCGCCGCCGTCCACGGTCGCACCCTGCGCATCGGCCTGCGCCTCCATCTCATCGTCCGCGACACCGAGGACGAGGCATGGGCCGCCGCCGACCGGCTCCTCGACGTCACCTCCGAGGCCACGTACCGGCGGCAGCTCGGCGAGCGCGCGGGCGAGGACGGGGTCGGCTGGCAGCGGCAGTTCCGCCAGCACGGCGGCCGCGTCCCGGCCAGGGCACGCGAGCTGGAGACCCATCCGAACCTCTGGCCCGGCATGAGCCTCTTCCGTCCGGGACCCGGCACGGCGGTCGTCGGATCGGCGGCCCAGGTCGTCGAACGTCTCAAGGAGTACCAGGACCTGGGCGTCGACACGTTCATCCTGTCCGGTAACCCGCTCCTGGAGGAGGCGTACCGGGTGGCCGAGACAGTCCTGCCTGCGTTGGGGGTGGTGAGGGGGTAGTGCGAAGGACCTATCGAGGAGTACATCGCGGGTGTACACCTCCAGGGACGGCGGGGAACACTGCATAGCCCCAACCACCCACACCTGGAGTCGAGTTGAGCAAGGACAGCGAGTACGACTACGTCATCGTCGGGGCCGGGTCGGCCGGCTGTGTGCTGGCCGCGCGGCTGTCGGAGGATCCGGCCGTGCGCGTCGCGCTCGTCGAGTCGGGCCCGCGCGACCGCAAAACCGAGATCCGCATCCCGGCGGCGTTCCCGAAGCTGTTCAGGACGCCGTACGACTGGGACTACTCGACGTCCAAGCAGTCCGCGCTCGACGGCCGCGAGCTGTACTGGCCGCGCGGCCACACACTCGGCGGATCCTCCTCGATGAACGCCATGATGTGGGTGCGCGGCCACCGCGACGACTACGACGCGTGGGGCGAGGCGGCCGGCGAGGAGTGGTCGTACGACCAGCTCGCGCGCTACTTCCAGCGCGCCGAACGCTGGGCGGGCACCCGGAACGCAGACTCCCCGCACGGCACCCAGGGCCCGCTGTGGATCTCCCCGCCGCGCGACCCGAACGTGACGACGTCCGCCTTCCTCGACGCCTGCCGCGGCGCGGGGCTGCGCGAGCTGCCGGAGCTGAACCACGAGGACCACGGCGGCTTCGCGCTCACCCCGCTCAACCAGCGCCGCGGCCGCCGGTGGAGCGCAGCCGACGGCTATCTGAAACCCGCCGCGCGCAGGCCCAACCTGCACATCCACACCGACGCCCGGGTCACACGCCTCGACTTCGACGGCACCCGCGTGGCCGGCGTCGTCGCCGAAGGAGTCCCCGGCATCCTGCGCGCCCGCCGTGAGGTGATCCTCAGCGCGGGCGCGATCGGTTCACCGCAACTGCTCCAGCAGGCGGGCGTCGGTGACCCCGAACAGCTCGCCGAGGCCGGGATCGACGTCCGCGTCGCGTCCTCCGATGTCGGCCGCCACCTCCAGGACCACCTCTCCTTCGCCGTCACGATGCACTGCCCCCGGCCCGTCACCCTCACCGGCGCGGACTCCCTCGCCAATGTCGGCCGCTTCCTCCTGGCCGGCCGCGGACCGCTCACGTCGAACGTCGGAGAGGCGGTCGCCTTCATCAGGACACGCCCCGAACTGGCCGCCCCCGACATCGAGTTGATCTACGCGCCGGTGCCGTTCGTCAACCACGGGCTCACCCCGCCCGTCGAGCACGGCATCACGATCGGCGTCGTCCTGCTCCAGCCCGCGAGCGAGGGCCGCATCACCCCGGGCGGGGCGGACGCCTCGGCGTGGCCCCTGATCGACCCCGGATATCTCGCCCGCGACGAGGACCTGCGCACGCTGATGGCCGGAGTGCGCCGCGCCGAGGAACTCCTCGCGGCCAAGTCGCTCGCCCCGTACACCGACGGGCCCCTCGGGCCGTACCCGGGGGCCGTCGGCGACGAGGAGCTCGCGCAGGTAATCCGCGCGGGCGCCGAGACGCTCTACCACCCCGTCGGCACCTGCCGCATGGGCGCCGACGAGAGCTCGGTGACGGACCCGCGCCTGCGGGTCAGGGGCGTCGAAGCCCTGCGCGTCGTCGACGCCTCGGTGATGCCGCGCATCACCCGCGGCCACACCCACGCCCCGACCGTCGCCCTCGCGGAGAAGGCGGCAGAGCTCATCCGCGAGGACGCCGGGGCATGAGCCGTCCGGGGTCTACCCTTTGATCTTGGCCTGTGCTCTGCCCTTCAGGGCGGGGTGAAGGCCATCTCGGAACTGCTCTGACCGCACTACCGCACTGGTCGTACGGGTGGGCAGTATTGTCCTCAGGCCACAGGGCGCTGCTGTTTTTCGATGTACCGCTTGACGACGGTCAGTGGTGCTCCGCTGCAGGATCCGGCGAAGTAGGAGCCGGACCAGAAGTGTCCGCCCCACAGGTATTGGCGGACGTGCGTGCTGTACTCCTGGCGGATCCTGCGGGAGGAGCGTCCTTGAGGGAGTTGACCGGTTTGGGGAGCTGGGCTTTCGACGGGTAGTGCACGAGCAGGTGTACATGGTCGTGCTCGCCGGTTAACTGTTTGAGACCTCGAAGTCCCTGCAGGCCGCGCGCGTGATCTCCTCAGTGCGCGTCAGCATGGCATCGGTGAATGCGTTGCGCCGGTATTTGGTGACAAATACCAAGTGGACGTGCAGGTTGTCGATGACGTGGCGACCAGAACGCACCTCGGGATTTTGCTTCCCTCTCGGCGACATGGGGTCCAGCGTTATGGTGACCATGTGACTACGGAACGTGCGGAAGGCAAGCGGCAGTTCGGGCACCGGGCCCGGCTGGCGCTGACGCCTGCACAGATCCGGCTCATGGACGACCAGGCGCACGCAGCCCGCACCATGTGGAACTGCCTGCACGACTGGTGGACGATGCTCCCCAAGGACAAGCGTTCCCTGGCCGCCGCCGATGCGGCGATCCGCCAGGCCCGTAAGGAGCTCGACTGGCTCGCCGTGCTCCCCGCGCAGGCCGGGCAGGCGGTGCTGAAGACGTATGTCCAGGCGTGGCGGAACTGCTGGGACCGGCGGGCGGACGCGCCGAACTTCAAGGCCCGTTTGCGCACCGTCATGTCCGTCGACATCCCGCAGGGCCGCGATCTGCAGATCAAGCGGGTGCACCGCCGTTGGGGCATGGTCAACATCCCCAAGGTCGGACGTGTCCGCTTCCGCTGGACCAGGGATCTCCCGGTCGGCAAGCTCGCCAACAGGGAGAATCGGATCACCGGGGCGCGGTTGGTCAAAGATGGACTCGGATGGCATATCGCCTTCCGCGTCCAGACTCTGGAATCTAAGCCTGAGCCGCACACCGGCCCTGAGATTGGCATCGACGCCGGGGTCAACCTTCCCCTTGCCCTGTCCGATGGCAACCATCAGGATCACGGACGGCCCGCCCGGCTCCCGGATGGCACCGCCGACCGGGACAAGTGGCTGAACCCGGAGGAAAAGGCCAAGCTGCTCCGCCTCGAACAACGGGCCGCGCACCGCAAGTCCTTCCGTAAGCCGAAGGAGCGCAGCTCCAACCGGCTGAACTACACCTACGACCAGATCAAGCAGCTCCGCGCAAAAGCCACGCGCCGAGTCGTTGACTGGCAGCACCAGACCACAACGCACCTCGCCCGCACCTACGGCACGGTCGTGGTCGAACAACTCACCATCACGAACATGGTCAAGTCGGCCAAGGGCACCGTCGAGGAACCAGGGACAAACGTCGCGCAGAAGTCCGGCCTGAACCGCTCCATCAGCCAGGAGGCATGGGGCCGCACCGTGACGATGCTGACATACAAGACCGCCCGCCACGGCGGCACCCTCGTCAAGGTCCCCGCCCCTGGCACCTCCCTGCGCTGCTCAGCCTGTGGGTTGACCACAGCCGGCAGCCGGGAGGACCAGGCCACGTTCGTGTGCAAGAACCCAGACTGCGGCTGGTCCGGCAACGCCGACTGGAACGCGGCCCGGAACATCTTGCACCTGTACCGGATCGGCCTCGTGGCGATCCCGGCTGCCGGGAGGGCAGTCGTCAGGCGCACCCGTGGCGCCAAGCCCGCCACCGCAAGGTAGGTGGGAATCTCCTCCCTGAGCTTGCGAAGGGAGGAGAGCACTTCAAGATCCGACGCTGACGGTGAAGCGCCGCGGGTTCCCGTCGTGCGCCGCGCCGGACACGTCGGGCTGCCCGTCGGGACGCACGTCGTCGTACGGGAAGGCGTACCCGATGGGCGAGTTGGCGTGCACGACCCGCGACCAGTGGTTGGTGACGTCGCCCTGGTAGTAGTCGGCCGTCGTGGTGCCGTTCGGCTGCTCGGGGTGGGTCAGCATGATGCTCCGGTTGAACCCGGCGGCGAGACGGGCGAGGAGGCCCTTCTTGTCGTCGGGGTCGCCCGGGTTGTTGGTGAACGGGCCGTGGTTGCAGGTGAAGATGTCCTTCGAGGCGGGCTTGGGGAAGCTGTGCCCGCCGTTGAAGGTGAGCGTGTCGCCGCTGACGCGACCGGTGAACACGCCCCGGCCGCCCTGGAGGTCGATCTTCAGGTCGGTCGTGCGGTACTTCTCCCAGACCTGGTCGACGTAGCTGTCCCAGACGTCCCTGAAGGGCATCTGGTCGGGGCGGTCGAAGTACGGGGCCATCAGGTTCTGCGGCGAGATGACGCGCAGGACCTTGCCGTCGCCGCCGCGGATGACGAGCTTGTCCCAGGGCTGCCCGTCCTTGGCGGTCTGGGCCGCGAGATCCGCGGCGATCTTCTCCACGGCGCCGTCCGGGAGAGGCGCGACGGTGTGCGTGGCGTCGCCCTCCAGGGTCAGGCCGATGGGCAGGGCGGTCACCAGGTCGACGTAGCTGATGTTCGCGTACAACTGGTCCGAGTTGAAGGTGAATTCGCAGAACGACCAGGTCTTCCCGTAGTTCGCGTCGGTGGAGGTCGCGAAGGCAGGCTCGACGAGCGAGGGGCCCGGGTTGAGGAAGAAGTCGAGGGTGTTGTCGCGCACGAAGTAGACGCGGGCGCCGTACATCTGAGGAAAAGTCAGGAGCTTCGGCGCCGAACCCGCGGCGCCCAGGGGGATGGCGCAGTCGACGGGCAGCGGGGTCTGCGGCGCGGCCGGTGAGTCGGGGTGGTAGACCCCGCCGTCGGGCTTGAGCAGCACCCAGCGGTCGGTGCCCTGCTCGTGGCCGGTGACGTAGGCGCGCACGGTGCCGGGCAACGACTTGTTCTGCAGGGCGAGTTCACAGGTGGCGGGGGCCGCCGTGGCGTCCGGGCTGAGGGCGCTGCCCCAGGCCGGGTAGGTGAGTGCGGTGGCGGCCGTGGCGGCGCCGGTCAGGAACAGTCTGCGCGATATCACGGAGGACTCCTGATGTGTGGGGGAGCCCTACTGTTGCGAGTGTGGCGCGACGGGTCAAGACTTGTGACGGGGAGCGCTCCCATTTCTGTGAACCGTTCAACTCTTGGCGGTGGCCGATGTGGTGGCTGACGCGATGGGTGGTCGGTGACCGGGCGGGGCTGCGCGGTGGCCAGCGTTGGCCAGGTGGCCGTCCGGGGCGGTGGCGGCGTTTGGAACGGCCATTGTCAGTGCGCGGTGCCAGACTCGGTGAGGCAGACAGCGGGACCCCTGCAAGGGGGGCACCCTCAACGAGGAGGGCACCATGCTCACCACCCGTTTCGTCGACGGCTCGCCGAACTGGCTGGATCTCGGAACCCCGGATCTCGACGCCGCCGTTTCCTTCTACAGCGGACTGTTCGGCTGGCAGTTCCAGTCGGGCGGCCCCGAGGTCGGCGGCTACGGCCTGTTCCAGCTGGACGGCAGGACCGTCGCCGGCGGTGTGAAGGTCACGCCGGACCAGGCCCCGCCGTCCTGGACCGTCTATTTCCAGACGCAGGACGCGGACGCGACCGTGAAGGCAGCCGAGCAGGCCGGCGGATCCGCGCCGTTCCAGACCATGGATGTGCTGGACCTGGGCCGCATGGCCGTCATCGCCGATCCCGCGGGGGCGACGTTCGGCCTCTGGCAGCCAGGACGGAACAAGGGCCTGGATCTCGCCACCGACGACGGCTCGCTCAACTGGATCGAGCTGTACACCCCGGATGTCGCCGTGGCGAAGGACTTCTACGGCTCGGTGCTCGGCTGGGGCACGTTCGACGTGCCGTTCCCGGGCGGCATGTATGTGACGGTGAACCCGGCCGGCACGAGCCAGGACGACATGTTCGGCGGCATGGTCACGCTGGGCGACGACCCGTCGGAGTCCGACACCGGGGCGCACTGGTCGCCGTACTTCCATGTGCCGGACGTCGACGCGATCGCCGCCCGGACCCAGCAGCTCGGCGGTACAGTGCGCTTCGCGCCCACGAACCTGCCCGGTGTCGGCCGCATCGCCAAGCTGACCGACCCGCAGGGCGCCCGCTTCGCGGTGATCAAGGGGGACCCGGACCAGACCTGAGCCGGGTCGGGCCGAGTCGGGCGGGCAGGTCGCGATCCGCCCGGCGCGCCGCGTTGATCAGTCGTTGATCGTCTGTTTTTCGCCACGCGGCACGATCAGCGGCATGTACTCGAACCACACGCTGCGCCCCGTGACGAGCGCTCCCGTGACACCCGTCCCCTCATGGCAGGACGAGGCGCTGTGTGCCCAGACGGGCGCCGACTTCTTCTTTCCCGAGCCCGGCAGCTCCGTGCGTGAGGCGAAGAGCATCTGCGGCCGGTGCGAGATGCGCTCCGCCTGCCTGGAGTACGCGCTCGACAATGACGAACGCTTCGGCGTCTGGGGCGGCCTCTCCGAGAAGGAGCGCCTCCAGTTGCGTCGCGGATGAGCGGGTCGCACGCCCGTGACGCGGCACGCCCCGGGCGCGTGGCCCGGGGCGTGCTTGCGTGACGGGGGGCGGGTCAGCCGGCGGCGCGGGCCGCCATACGGGCCTTGCGGGCCGCCAGCTTCTCGTCGAACTTGGAGGCCTCGCTGTCCAGGCCGCCCATGTACAGACCGAGCTCCTCCTGGGCCTGGAGACCTTCCGGGCCGAGCCCGTCGATGTCCAGGACCTTCAGGAACCGCAGCACGGGCTGGATCACGTCGTCGTGGTGGATGCGCATGTTGTAGATCTCGCCGATGGCCATCTGGGCGGCGGCGCGCTCGAAGCCGGGCATGCCGTGTCCGGGCATCCGGAAGTTGACGACGACGTCGCGCACGGCCTGCATCGTGAGGTCGGGGGCGAGCTCGAAGGCCGCGCCGAGCAGGTTCCGGTAGAAGACCATGTGCAGGTTCTCGTCGGTGGCGATGCGCGCCAGCATGCGGTCGCAGACCGGGTCGCCCGACTGGTGGCCGGTGTTGCGGTGCGAGACGCGGGTCGCGAGCTCCTGGAAGGCGACGTACGCGACTGAGTGCAGCATCGAGTGCCGGTTGTCGGACTCGAAGCCCTCGGCCATGTGCGCCATGCGGAACTGCTCGAGCTGGTCCGGGTCGACGGCGCGCGAGGCCAGCAGGTAGTCGCGCATCACGATGCCGTGGCGGCCCTCCTCGGCGGTCCAGCGGTGCACCCAGGTACCCCAGGCGCCGTCGCGGCCGAAGAGGGAGGCGATCTCGTGGTGGTAGCTGGGGAGGTTGTCCTCGGTCAGCAGGTTGACGACGAGCGCGATCCGGCCGATCTCGGTGACCTTGGACTGGTCCTTCGCCCAGGCCTCGCCGTCCTCGAAGAAACCGGGGAAGTTACGGGCGTCGGCCCACGGCACGTACTCGTGCGGCATCCAGTCCTTGGCCACCTTGATGTGCCGGTTCAGTTCCTTCTCGACCACTTCCTCCAGCGCGTACAGCAGCTGGGCGTCGGTCCAGGTGGAGGACGAGCTGCCGAGGTGGGGAGAGGTGATGGTCACGAGGGCTCCAGGGGGGACGGGAGTAGTGCGAGGAGACGAATCGCAGGCACGAGCGGTGGTACCTACGGTGTCGTAGGTTACGTTGCCGTAGGTTAAACCCTCTGTAAAGGGCCTCCCGGAACTGACCCCTCCGGTCTCAGTGGCCTCCAACGCTTCATTCCGCCTCAGGAGTGCAGCTCGCGGAGCCTGACTGAGAGGCACGTCACACAGCCTTCGAGTTTCTCGAACTCGCCGATGTCCACCAGAACCGGCTCCAGACCGAGATCCGAGTAGAGCTCCGCAGTCCTCGGCGCGCTCGCCGCCATCAGGAGTTTCCCGCCGCCCAGGAGCACCACATGCGCCCCGGCCTCCTCCGGGACGGGCAGGAAGCGCGGGAAGAGGGACGGCACGTCCACCATCGGCCCGTACCCGACGACCGTGCCGTCGGGCAGGGCCGTCACCGCCGACTTCAGGTGCAGCACCTTGCTGACCGGTACGGCGACGACCTTCGCCCCGAGCGACTCGAACGCGGCCCGCAGCTGAGCCACGCCGTCCGCGTTCGTGCGCCCGCCGCGTCCGACGTAGATCGTGTCGCCGACCTTCAGGACGTCGCCGCCGTCGAGGGTGCCCGGCTCCCGCACCCGGTTCACGGAGCAGCCGAGCCGGGACACGGCCTCCTCGACGCCCGCCGTCTCCCCGTGCCGGGACGCGGCGCCGGGCCGGGTGATCAGCGCGACGTTGCGGTACATGACCACCGCGTCCTCGACGAAGGCCGCGTCGGGGCAGTCGTCGGCGGCCCCGACCTCCACCGTCTCCCAGCCGTGCTCCCGCAGCGCCGCGACGTAGGCCTCCCACTGCGTGAGCGCCCGCCCCGGGTCGACGGGCGTGCGCTCGACATGCGTGACGAGCCCGTCCGCGAGGCGGGGTCCCGGGCGGCGGATCAAGGCCTTCTGGCTGGGCACGGGCGGCACTCCTCGGGACTCGGGCGGCGCTTCCACGGGGGCTCGGAAGGCTCGTGGGCGGACTGGGCGGGCTTTTCGCGCGGGCCGGCGCGCGACGTTCCGGCGCGGACATCATGCACATCCCGGCCCCGGCGACGGAATCCCCTGCCCGCACCCGGTCCCGCCCCGCCGCCCGCCCCCGGCGCGGCTACCCGCCGTATCCGACCTCCCCTTTCGTGATGTCCCGGAGCCGGCCTCCCTCCATGAGCAGCGTCCGCGTGACCCCGATGGACTTCAGGAACGGCAGGTCGTGGCTCGCCACGAGCAGCGCACCCTCGTAGGACTCCAGGGCCGTGGTCAGCTGCCGGACGCTCGCCAGGTCGAGGTTGTTCGTCGGCTCGTCGAGCATCAGCAGCTGAGGTGCCGGCTCGGCGAGCATCAGCGCCGCGAGGGTCGCCCTGAACCGTTCGCCGCCCGAGAGGGTCGCCGCCGCCTGATCGGCCCGCGCCCCCTTGAACAGGAAGTGGGCGAGACGCGCCCTGACGCGGTTGTTCGTCGCCCCGGGAGCGAACCGCGCCACGTTCTCGGCGACGGTCAGACCCTCGTCGAGCACGTCGAGCCGCTGCGGCAGGAAGCGCAGCGGGACATGCGCCACCGCCTCGCCCGCAACGGGATCGAGGTCCCCGGCGATCGTGCGCAGGAGCGTCGTCTTGCCCGAACCGTTGCGCCCCACGAGCGCGATCCGCTCAGGGCCGCGCACCTCGAACTCGCCCTTCACGTAAGCCCCGTAGGCCATTCGCAGTTGACTCAGCGTGAAGACGCAGCGGCCGGGCGGCACCGCCGTGTGCGGCAGATCGACGCGGATCTCGTCGTCGTCGCGCACGGCGTCCACCGCCTCGTCGAGCCGCTCCTTCGCCTCGGCGAGCCGGCCCTCGTGCAGTTGGCGGTGCTTGCCCGCGGAGACCTGGGCCTGCCGTTTACGCTGGGCCATGATCGCCTTGGGCTCGCGCTTGGTGTCCCACATCTTCTGTCCGTAGCGCTTGCGCCGGGACAACTTGACCTGGGCGTCCGCCAGTTCGCGCTTCTGCTTCTTCAGGTCGGCGTCGGCGACCCGCACCATGCGCTCCGCCGCCTCCTGCTCCGTCGCGAGTGCCTCCTCGTACGCGGAGAGGTTCCCGCCGTAGCGGACGAGGCCGCCCGGGCGCAGATCGGCGATCTGGTCGACCCGTTCGAGGAGTTCACGGTCGTGGCTGACCACGACCATGATGCCCGGCCACGCGTCGACGGCCGCGTACAGGCGCCCGCGGGCGGCCAGGTCGAGGTTGTTCGTCGGCTCGTCGAGCAGCAGGACGTCGGGGCGGCGCAGGAGCAGCGCGGCGAGGCGGATCAGTACGGACTCGCCTCCCGAGAGCTCGCCGACGGTGCGGTCGAGACCGATGCGGCCCAGGCCGAGCCCGTCCAGGGTCGCGACGGCGCGCTCCTCGACGTCCCAGCCGTCGCCGACCGCGGTGAAGTGCTCGTCGCGTACGTCGCCCGCCTCGATGGCGTGCAGCGCGGCCCGGGCGCGTGCGATACCGAGGGCCTCGTCCACGCGGAGCGAGGTTTCGAGGGTGACGTTCTGTGGCAGGTAGCCGATCTCGCCCGCCACCTTGACCGTGCCGTCGGCCGGGACGAGTTCTCCGGCGATGAGCTTCAACAGCGTTGACTTTCCTGCGCCGTTGAGGCCGATGAGGCCGGTCCTGCCGGGGCCGAAAGCGGCCTGGAGGCCGTCGAAGACCCGTGTGCCGTCGGGCCAGGCGTAGGTGAGGGAGGTGCAGATGACGGATGTGGGGGAGGTAGACATACGGCCTCGCGGTCGCTCGGTGGGAACGGTGGGCAGCGCGTCGGGACACCGCGGGCGACGACAGCCGGAAGGAACGAGAGCGCAAGGGGCGCGAAGGAAAGTCCTGCACCGGATTCCGGCAGGAGGACGGCTCGGTCATCCGAGGTCGCACACGCAGGACACGTGGCACACCACACCGGGGTGCGGCCGCGTGACGCGGTGTCTCAGAACCTCAGAAGAGCAACGTCCTACTCCGATCGACGACAACAGGATCAACGGGAACGCTCAACACCGTACGAAGGCGGATGCGGGCCGTCAACGAATTATCTTGAACCCCGCGCCCCCGCCACCACCCTTCAGGAGGAGGCCCCCCGTGCCCCACGGCTCGCTCTCGCTGCCCGCCCGGCTCTTCCTGCTGGGCTTCGACACGGAGAAAGGCAGGGTCTCGGGCGCCCCGGACCTCGCGCTCGCCGTCCGCGCCGCCGCACTCGTCGAACTGGCCCGACGCCGCATCATCAGCGACGTGGACGGGGTCGTCACCCCGGTCTTCGACGCGCGCACCGGCGACCCCGTCCTCGACGAACTGATGGAACTCGCAGAGGAGTCGAGGCCGCGCTCATGGCGTACCTGGATCGGCTACCGCTCCGGCGCCACCCTCGACACCGTGCGCCGGCAACTCGCCTCCGAGGGCTATCTGTCGGCCGAGCACAAGCGGGTCTTCGGGCTCTTCCCCGTGACCCGGTACGGCCTGGAGCGCGCCGGATACGTCGAGGTGCTGCGGGCCGAGGTGCTGGGCGCGCTGGAGGGGGCCGAGCCGGCCGGCCGGGTGGACGAGGACGACGCGGTCCTCGCGGTGCTCGCCGCCACGGGCAAGCTGCGCGGGCTGATCCCCGGCAAGGCCCGGCGCACGCACAAGGAGCGCCTCGACGACCTCGCCGCGAGTGCCGGCGGCCTGTCCCCCGAGCTGGGCCAGAGCCTGGGCGACATCCGCGCCGCGCTCGCCGCGGCCGTCAAGGCGGCGGAGGCGGCGCGGTCCTCGGCGGGCGGGGGCTGAAGAGAGGCTGAGCGGGAGTCACACGTACGTGTCGGATTTTCGCCAGCCGCGCGCGGGAGCCGGATGGTTGGCTCTACCGCATGACGAACCGTACGCACCTCAATGACCGGGCTATGGCCTTCCGTTCGCAGCACATCGCCGGCCGCCCGCTCGTCCTGCCCAACGCCTGGGACGTCGCGAGCGCCCGCATCGTCGCGGACGCCGGAGCCGCCGCCGTCGCCACCACCAGCGCCGGACTGTCCTGGGACCTCGGCGTGGCCGACGGGGACCGGCTCGGCAGGGACGAGGCGCTCGACGCCGTCGCGCGGATCGCCGCCGCCGTGGACGTGCCGGTGACCGCCGACATCGAGAGCGGCTACGCCGACGCGGCCCGGGACGTCGCCGCCACCGTGCGCGCCGTCCTTGACGCCGGAGCGGTCGGCGTCAACATCGAGGACGCCTGGCACGACGGGAACGCCCCGCTGCGGCCCGTGCAGGCGCAGGCGGAGCGGATCGCGGTGGCCCGGGCGACGGCGGACGCGGAGGGCGTGGCGCTGTTCGTGAACGCCCGTATCGACACCTATCTGATGGGCGTGGGGGAGCCGGAGGAGCGGCTCGCGGCGACGCTGGAGCGGGCCGCGGGCTACCTCGCCGCGGGAGCGGACGGGATCTTCGTGCCCGGTGCCGTCGACCCGGTGACCGTGGAGGCGCTCGTCGCCGGCGTCGACGGGCCGCTCAACGTGATGGCGTGGCCCGGGGCGCCGTCCGTATCCGAGTTCGCCGCGCTCGGGGTGGCCCGGATCAGCGTCGGCGGGGGCATCGCGCAGGCCGCGCACGCCCTCGTCCGCAGGGCGGCCCGGGAACTGCTCACCGAGGGAACGTACGGGAGCCTGGCCGGCGGGCTCGATTACGGGGAGCTCAACACTCTTCTCGGGAACGGGAGTTGAGCCCGGAGGATCGCGCTCGTCGGCTGGTCAGTACGCGTCCCGCATCAGCTCCGCCAGATCGCCGTCCAGGTCCACGTGCAGATGCTCGTCGCCCACCGGCACCATCGCCGCCGTGCTGCTGAGGAAGCGGTGCAGCTCGCCCGTCCGGATGTGCACGATCGCCGTGCCTTCGTGGGCGTGGAACTCCAGGACCGTGCGGTCGAAGCCGTACGGCCGTACCCGGACGTCGCCCGCACCGGCCGGCTCCCGCACTCCGGCCGAGAGCAGCTCGCGGGCGAACGTCCAGCTCACGTCGACGCCCTCGAGCGTGGCAGGCGCGGGGAACGACATGCGCACGGCGAAGGGGTCCCGCATGTCGTAGCGCAACGTCGCGGGAATGGTCGACATCCGCGGCGCGGCGGCGACGAGACGGGCCTCTACGGCTTGCTCGATGACGGTGGACAACGCCTGCTCCCTTGTGACGGCTGAACGGACGGCGGTTCGGGCAACAGCTCGGACGGCGGGTCGGACGGCATGCCGGACGACGGGTGGGACGGCGGGTAGGACTCCCCGCCACTTGAAGAGACGGCGGAACGAGGGAATCCGTGCACCGGGCGGCCCAGGAAAGGTGAGTGACCTCGGTCACCGGCAGGCGTCGTTCCGGTCGGCAGGCCATCTGGACGGGGCCGGGGGAGTGGGCTAGCTTCGCCCGCCATGAGGGGCATGGGGAAGTCGAGACGCATGGTGTCCATGGGGCTGGCCGGGGCGGCACTCGCCCTCGCGTTCGCTCCGGCGGGTCCGGCGCAGGCCGCCGGTGCACAAGCCGCCGGTGCACAGGCCGGTGGAGGGCACGCACAGGCGAAGCCGCATTGGGCACTGAAGGGATCCGGCACGGACGCGCGGTTCCGGGGACTTGCCGCGGTGAGCCGCGACGCGGCGTGGGTGGCCGGGGCCAAGGGCACGGTGCTCCGCACCTCCGACGGCGGCGCCCACTGGCGCAACGTGTCCCCGCCCGGCGCGGGCGAGCTGGAGTTCCGTGACATCGAGGCCTTCGACAGCCGGCACGCGGTCGTCCTCGCGATCGGTGAGGGCGACGCCTCGCGGGTGTTCCGCACGGACGACGGCGGGGCCACCTGGACCGAGTCCTTCCGCAACCCCGACCCGAAGGCGTTCTACGACTGCCTGACGTTCTTCGACGCGCGCCACGGCCTCGCGATGAGCGACCCCGTCGACGGCAAGTACCGGATCCTGTCCACGCGCGACGGAGGACGCTCCTGGGACGTCCTGCCCAGCGAGGGCATGCCCGCGGCGCAGGAGGGCGAGGCCGGGTTCGCGGCGAGCGGCCAGTGCCTGGTCAGCTCCGGTCCGCGCGATGTGTGGCTGGCCACGGGCGGGGCCGCACGCGCGCGCGTGCTGCACTCGTCGGATCGTGGCCTGACCTGGCGGGCGACCGACGCCCCGATCCCGGCGGGCGACCCGGCGCGCGGCGTCTTCGGCCTCGCGTTCCGCGACCGCACGCACGGCATCGCGGTCGGCGGTGACTACCGCGGGGATCAGGCGTCCCCTCGTGCCTCGGCCACGACGCGCGACGGCGGCCGCACCTGGACACCGTCCGCCGCGCCCGTCCCCGCCTACCGCTCGGGCGTCACCTGGCTCCCGCACAGCCGCACGAGCGCCCTCGCGGTCGGCCCGACGGGGACCGACCTCACGCTCGACGCGGGCCGCACGTGGCGCACGGTCGACACGGGCTCGTACGACACGGCGGACTGCACCCACGACGGCGCGTGCTGGGCCTCGGGCGAGAAGGGGCGCATCGCCCGGCTGGAACGGTGACCGGGGCCCGGCCGACTAGCCGGCCAACTGCTGTCGGAAGCGCTCCAGTTCGGGTGCCGTCTTCGTCGCGATGAACTCCGTGACGCGGTACGCGCACACGTCGCCGGTGACGAAGGGGTCGGCCGCCGTGATCTTCTCGATCTGCGCGCGGTCGTCCCCGACGGCGAGGATGATCCCGCCGTCGCGCGGGTTCTTGCGGCCGGAAGCGATGAAGACGCCGGCTTCGTACTGCTCGATGAGCCAGGCGATGTGCGCTTCGTGAAGCGCGTCGACGCGCTCGACCGGGGCCGTGTAGGTCAGCTCGAGTACAAACATGATCGCCAGGCTACCCGTGGCCCGCCGGCCCCGCGCTCTATGGTGGTCGCCATCATGAGCCGCCAACAGATCCTCGCCGACTGGCCCACCGAGGAGCGCTCCGCCCGCGCGGTCCAGGACGAGCTGCGCGCCCGCGTCGTCCTCGACGAGCCGGGGCCCCCGCCCGGCACCGGATTCGTCACCGGGGTCGACGTGGCCTACGACGACGAGTGCGACCTCGTCGCCGCGGCGGCCGTCGTGCTCGACGCGGCGACCCTCGACGTCGTGGAGGAGTCCACCGCCGTCGGCCGGATCTCCTTCCCGTACGTGCCGGGCCTGCTGGCCTTCCGCGAGATCCCGACCGTCGTCGCCGCCCTGGAGGGGCTCAGCTCCCGCCCCGGGCTCGTCGTCTGCGACGGGTACGGGCTGGCCCACCCTCGCCGCTTCGGCCTCGCCAGCCACCTCGGCATCCTGACGGGGCTGCCCACGATCGGCGTCGCGAAGAACCCGTTCACCTTCACGCACGAGGAGCCGGCGGCGCCGCGCGGCAGCACGGCGCCCCTGCTGGACGGCGACGAGGAGGTCGGCCGGGCCCTGCGCACCCGCGACGGCGTCAAACCCGTCTACGTCTCCGTCGGCCACCGCACGAGCCTCGACACCGCGTGCGCCCACACCCTGAGCCTCACGCCGAACTACCGCCAGCCCGAAACGACCCGCAGAGCGGACGCGCTGTGCAGGCGAGCGCTGGCGGAGGCCCAGGAGGACGCCACGCGCGCGTAGCCACCTGCCGCGTCCTCGGCGAAGCAAGCCCAGGGCGCGTCACCGCGCGCGTGGCCACCTGCTAGCGCGTCGCGGCCACGCGTGAAGGCCCCGGAGGGTGCTCTGCGCGCGTAGTCACCAGCTGAGGCCGGCCTCCCCGTGTCGCCTGGTCACCGCCGCGCGCGTGGCCTATCGCGTAGCCGCCACCCGGAACCTGATCCCCGCATTCCGCAGGCGGGTCGTCAGGGCATCGCCCATCGCGACGGCCGTGGTGACCTGGCCCGAGGTCTCGGGCAGGTCGTCGAGGGCCAGGCACATCGCGGACTCGCCGAGCATCTTCGCCGTCTCGTCGTAGCCGGGGTCCCCGCCCGAGACCTCCGTGTACACGCGGCGGCCGCCGCCCTCGCCGACGAAGCGCACCGAGAACCAGCTCGCCGCGCGCCGCGCCTCGTCCGGTCCGTCACCCGGCTTGAGCCGTCCCGACAACCACCTGCGCGCGGGCGGCAGTTGGGCGGCAGCGAACAGCGCGCCCGTAGCCGCGACGCCGCCGAACGCGACGGGCAGGTGCCGCACCGCCGCGTAGTGCCGGTAGCGGAAGTCGGGACCGTAGCGTTCCAGAGCCCGCGCGGAGCGCTGTACGACCTGCGGGTCGATCGTCGGGAGCGGCAGCGCCCACGCGTCGACCTCCTTGGCGTAGCGCGGCGCGCCCGTCGGCGCGTACGCCCTGCGGCCGACGAGGCGCGGCTGGTGCCGCCGCCGGTCCTGCTGCGCGGCCAGCATCTGCCGGCCCCGCGAGAACTGCGTCAGCGCGGACGCGAACGTGCCGCCCGAGAACGTCGCGTTCGACCGCACGTACCCGTCGATGCGCAGCGGCACGCCCTCGGGGAGCTGCCCCACCGTGAAGTGCACGCCCAGGTCGTGCGGGACCGAGTCGAAGCCGCACGCGTGGACGAGGCGCGCCCCGGTCTCCCGCGCGCGGGCGTCGTGCCGTACGTACGTGACGTCGACGAATTCGGGCTCGCCGCACAGGTCCGTGTAGTCGGTGCCCTCCTCGGCGCACGCGGCCACGAGGTCCTGGCCGTAGGTGACGTACGGGCCGACGGTCGTGGCCACCACGCGCGTGCGTGCCGCGAGGGCGTGCAGAGACGGCGGGTCGGCGACGTCGGCGCGGACCAGCGGCAGCACGGCGCACGCGGGGTCGATCGCGGTGAGGCGCTCGCGCAGCCGCTCCAGCTTCCCCGTGTCGCGCCCCGCGACGGCCCACCGCAGCCCCTCGGGCGCGTGCGCCGCCAGATACTCGGCGGTGAGCGTGCCGGTGAACCCGGTCGCCCCGAAGAGCACGATGTCGTACTCGCGGCCTGTCCTGTCGGCTCTGTCGGCCCTGTCCCGCATGTCCCGATCCTTGCCGTGCCCGCTGTCCTGCCTGGTCATGACACCCCTCAGCCCTGAGCCCCGCGCCGTTGTCGGTGGCCGAGGCTAGCGTGAGGGGGGAGCGGAGGTTCAGGGGCCCCGCCTGGAGCGGGAGGTCGTCGTGGCCGAGCCGAGGAAGCCGTCGCAGCGGGCGCTCAAGACGTGGGCGCGCGTACGGGAGTTCGCACTCGGGATGCCGGGTGCCACAGAGGACTTCCCCTGGGGCGAGACGGTCGCGAAGGTGAACAAGAAGGTGTTCGTGTTCCTCGGCGTCGACGACGGCAGCTGTCCGATGGGGCTCACGGTCAAGCTCAGGGACGAGGCGGCCCACGCGCACGCGCTCACGACTCCCGGCGCCGAGCCCGCCGGATACGGCCTCGGCAAGGCGGGCTGGGTGCAGATCCCCCTGGAGGTGAAGGGCGCCCCGGGCGCGGAGCTGATCTGCGACTGGGTGGAGGAGAGCTATCGGACGGTGGCCACGAAGAAACTCGTCGCCGAACTGGACGCGCGATGAGCATCGCCCCCAGGAGGTAATGGCATGTCGTTTCAGGCCGGTGCCCCCGAATCCATACGCGCCTCCTGGCGACACGGCAGCAGCGCGTCGTAAATTACTAAGCGCTTGCTCTCCAGGGGTTGTGCTGAGTGGAACACGTTCTTAGCATCACTGGTGTTACATCAGTTGTGTCACAGTGCTGGGGGCTTGATGGCAGTGGCAGGGATGGCGAACAGCGGCCCGCTCGCCGGGGTGCGCGTGGTCGAACTGGCGGGCATCGGCCCGGGCCCGTTCGCCGCGATGCTCCTCGCCGACCTGGGCGCCGATGTCGTGCGCGTGGACCGCCCCGGCGGAGCCGGGCTCGCGATCGACCCCGAGTACGACATCACCAACCGCAACAAACGCTCCGTGATCATCGACCTCAAGGCGGACGACGGCCCGGCGCGCGTCCTCGACCTCGTCGCCAAGGCGGACGTCCTCATCGAGGGCTATCGTCCCGGGGTCGCCGAGCGTCTGGGCGTCGGCCCCGACGCCTGTCACGCCCGCAACCCGCGCCTCGTCTACGGACGCATGACCGGCTGGGGCCAGGAAGGCCCCCTCGCGCAGCGCGCCGGGCACGACATTGCGTACATCGCCCTCACCGGCACCCTCGGCATGATCGGCAAGCCGGACGAGCCGCCGACCGTCCCCGCGAACCTCGTCGGTGACTTCGCGGGCGGCTCGCTCTACCTCGTCGTCGGCATCCTCGCCGCCCTCCACCACGCGCGTGACACCGGCGCGGGCCAGGTCGTGGACGCCGCGATCGTCGACGGCGCCTCGCACCTCGCCGCGATGATCCACGGCATGCTCGCGGCAGGCGGCTGGCAGGACCGGCGCGGCAGCAACCTCCTCGACGGCGGCTGCCCCTTCTACGGGACGTACGAGACCTCCGACGGCAAGTACATGGCGGTCGGCGCCCTTGAGCAGCAGTTCTACGACGAGTTCATCGCGCTCCTCGGCATCGACGGCACGGCGCCCGCCCGCAAGGACCTCGCCCGGTGGGGCGAGCTGCGCGACGCCGTCGCCGCCCGGTTCAAGTCCCGTACCCGCGAGGAGTGGACGGCCGTGTTCGAGGGGTCCGACGCGTGCGTGGCGCCGGTCCTGTCCCTGCGCGAGGCGCCCGGCCACCCCCACCTGGCCGCGCGCGGCACCTTCACCGACCACGACGGCATCACCCAGCCCGCCCCCGCACCCCGCTTCTCCGCGACCCCCACCGCCGTCCGCAGCGGCCCCGCGCAGCCGGGCGCCGACACCGCCGGCGTGGCCCGCGACTGGGACGTACCGAGCCTGACGAAGGAAGAGAACTGATGGAGCTGTCCGCACCGCTCGCCTACGCAGCAGACCCCCGGCAGGCGGCCGACGACGCCGCCGCGCTCGAGTCGGCGGGCCTCGACGCCGTCTGGGTCGCGGAGGCCTACGGCTTCGACTCGCCCACGATCATGGGCTATCTCGCCGCCCGCACCGAGCGCATGAAGATCGGCGCCGCGATCCTCAACGTCTACTCGCGCACCCCCGCCCTCATCGCCCAGACCGCCGCCGGACTCGACGCCGTCTCCGGCGGCCGCGCCATCATCGGCCTGGGCGCGTCGGGCCCGCAGGTCGTCGAGGGCTGGCACGGGAAGGCGTACGACAAGCCCCTCGGCCGTACCCGCGAGACCATCGAGCTGACCCGGCGCATCCTGCGCCGCGAGGTCATCGACCACCACGGCATCACGGACATGCCGCTGCCCCCGGAGAAGGGCGGCAGGCTCGGCAAGCCCCTGAAGATCCTCTCCAGGCCCGTGCGCCCCGAAGTCCCGCTGTACGTCGCCTCGTTGGGCCCCGCGAACGTGCGGATGACCGCCGAGATCGCCGACGGCTGGCTGCCCACCCTCTTCATCCCGGAGAAGGCCCACCAGGTGTGGGGCACCCCGCTCGCCGATGGCGCCGCCGAGCGCGCCCCCGAGCTCGGACCGCTCCAGGTCGTCGCGGGCGGCCTGCTCGCCATCGGCGCGGACGCGGCGGCATCCCGCGACCTCGCCCGCCCCAACATCGCCCTGTACGTGGGCGGCATGGGCGCGGTCGGCAAGAACTTCTACAACGACCTCGCCGTGGCCTACGGATACGAGAAGGAGGCCAAGCTCATCCAGGAGCTCTACCTCTCCGGGAAGAAGAAGGAGGCGGAGGCCGCCGTCCCGGACGAGTTCTGCGAGCTCATGAGCCTGTGCGGGCCGGAGAGCTACGTGCGCGAGCGTGTCGAGGCCTTCCGCGCCGCGGGCGTCACCATGCTGAACGTCATCCCGGTCGGCCCCGAGCCCGCCCGGCTGGTCGAGACAGTCAAGAGCTGGCTGTAGAGGAGGGCACCACGATGGCAATGGAACGGCAGATTTTCACCGGGGAGCACGACGCGTTCCGCGAGACCGTGCGCACCTTCCTCGCCAAGGAGGTCACCCCGCACTACGAGCAGTGGGAGAAGGACGGCATCGTCTCGCGAGAGGCCTGGCTCGCGGCCGGACGCCAGGGCCTCCTCGGGCTCGCCGTGCCCGAGGAGTACGGGGGCGGCGGCAACGCCGACTTCCGCTACAGCGCCGTCATCGCCGAGGAGTTCACGCGCGTGGGAGCCGCCGGCCTCGCGATCGGTCTACACAACGACATCATCGGGCCGTATCTGACGTCGCTCGCCACGGACGAGCAGAAGCGCCGCTGGCTGCCCGGTTTCTGCGACGGCTCGCTGATCACCGCCATCGCGATGACCGAGCCGGGCGCCGGATCGGACCTGCAGGGCATCCGCACCTCGGCCGAGGACCGCGGCGACCACTGGGTGCTCAACGGCTCCAAGACGTTCATCTCGAACGGGATCCTCGCCGATCTCGTGATCGTCGTCGCGAAGACGACGCCCGACGGTGGCGCCCACGGCCTGTCCCTCCTGGTCGTCGAGCGCGGCATGGAGGGCTTCGAGCGCGGCCGCAACCTCGACAAGATCGGCCAGAAGTCCCAGGACACGGCCGAGCTCTTCTTCAATGACGTACGCGTTCCGAAGGAGAATCTTCTCGGCGAGCTCAACGGCGCCTTCGTCCACCTGATGACGAACCTTGCGCAGGAGCGCATGGGCATCGCCGTCGCCGGGATCGCCGCCGCGGAGCACCTCCTGGAGATCACCACGACCTACGTCAAGGAGCGCGAGGCCTTCGGCCGGCCGCTCGCCAAGCTCCAGCACATCCGGTTCGAGATAGCCGAGATGGCCACCGAGTGCGCCGTCACCCGGACCTTCCTGGACCGCTGCATCGTCGACCACTCGAACGGCGAACTCGACGCGGTGCACGCCTCGATGGCCAAGTGGTGGGCGACCGAGCTCCAGAAGCGCGTAGCGGACCGCTGCCTCCAGCTCCACGGCGGCTACGGCTACATGGCGGAGTACCGGGTGGCCAAGGCCTTCACGGACGGACGCATCCAGACGATCTACGGCGGCACGACCGAGATCATGAAGGAGATCATCGGGCGCTCCCTGCTCGGCTGACTCCCCACCGACCTCCCGGCCAGGCCCACCCTCGTCGCCCGGCCCACCCTCATTGAAAGGCAAGCGAGTGAGCACCGAAGCGTACGTGTACGACGCGATCCGCACCCCGCGCGGACGCGGCAAGGCGACCGGCTCCCTGCACGGGACCAAGCCGATCGACCTCGTCGTCGGCCTCATCCACGAGATCCAGGCCCGCTTCCCGGACCTCGACCCGGCCGCCATCGACGACATCGTGCTCGGCGTCGTCGGCCCGGTCGGCGACCAGGGCTCCGACATCGCGCGGATCGCGGCCATCGCCGCCGGACTGCCCGACACCGTGGCCGGTGTGCAGGAGAACCGCTTCTGTGCCTCGGGCCTCGAAGCGGTCAACCTGGCGGCCATGAAGGTCCGTTCGGGCTGGGAGGACCTCGTCCTCGCCGGCGGCGTCGAGTCGATGTCGCGCGTCCCGATGGCCTCGGACGGCGGCGCCTGGTTCGCCGACCCGATGACCAACTACGAGACGGGTTTCGTGCCGCAGGGCATCGGCGCGGACCTGATCGCCACCATCGAGGGCTTCTCGCGGCGCGACGTCGACGAGTACGCGGCGCTCTCGCAGGAGCGCGCGGCCGCCGCCGTGAAGGACGGCCGCTTCGCCCGCTCCGTCGTGCCCGTCACGGACCGCAGCGGCCTGACCGTCCTCGACCACGACGAGTTCCTGCGCCCCGGTACGACCGCCGACTCGCTCGCCAAGCTGAAGCCGTCGTTCGCGGACATCGGTGACCTCGGCGGCTTCGACGCCGTCGCGCTGCAGAAGTACCACTGGGTCGAGAAGATCGACCACGTCCACCACGCGGGCAACTCCTCCGGCATCGTCGACGGCGCGTCCCTCGTCGCCATCGGCACCAAGGAGGTCGGCGAGCGCCACGGCCTGACCCCGCGCGCGCGGATCGTCTCCGCGGCCGTCTCCGGTTCCGAGCCGACGATCATGCTCACCGGTCCCGCGCCCGCCAGCCGCAAGGCCCTCGCCAAGGCCGGTCTGACGATCGACGACATCGACCTCGTCGAGATCAACGAGGCCTTCGCCGCCGTCGTCCTGCGCTTCGTCAAGGACATGGGCCTCTCCCTCGACAAGGTCAACGTCAACGGCGGCGCCATCGCGCTCGGCCACCCGCTCGGCGCCACCGGCGCGATGATCCTCGGCACCCTCATCGACGAGCTGGAGCGCCAGGACAAGCGCTACGGCCTCGCCACGCTGTGCGTCGGCGGCGGCATGGGCATCGCCACCATCGTCGAGCGTCTCTGACCGTCCTTCCCGCACCGGCATCTACGGAGCAGCAGAAATGACCGAGAGCACCACCATCCGCTGGGAACAGGACGAGACCGGCATCGTCACCCTCGTCCTCGACGACCCCAACCAGTCCGCGAACACGATGAACCAGGCGTTCAAGGACTCCATCGCCGCGATCGCCGACCGCGCCGAGGCCGAGAAGGACTCGATCCGCGGCATCATCTACACCTCCGCCAAGAAGACGTTCTTCGCCGGCGGTGACCTCAAGGACATGATGAAGGCCGGCCCCGAGAACGCCCAGCATGCGTTCGAGACCGGCACCGGCATCAAGAACTCCCTGCGTCGCATCGAGACGCTCGGCAAGCCCGTCGTCGCGGCGATCAACGGCGCGGCCCTGGGCGGCGGTTACGAGATCGCGCTCGCCTCCCACCACCGCATCGCCCTCGACGCGCCCGGCTCCAAGATCGGCCTCCCGGAGGTCACGCTCGGCCTCCTCCCCGCGGGCGGCGGCGTGACCCGCACCGTACGCCTCATGGGCATCACCGACGCCCTGCTGAAGGTGCTCCTCCAGGGCACCCAGTACACCCCGAAGCGCGCCCTGGAGAACGGCCTCGTCCACGAAGTGGCCGTCACCCCCGAGGAGATGCTCGCCCAGGCGCGCGCCTTCATCGACGCCAACCCCGAGTCGCAGCAGCCCTGGGACAAGCCCGGCTACCGCATTCCGGGCGGCACCCCGGCCAACCCGAAGTTCGCGGCGAACCTGCCCGCCTTCCCGGCCAACCTCAAGAAGCAGCTGAACGGCGCCCCCTACCCGGCCCCGCGCAACATCCTCGCCACGGCCGTCGAGGGCTCCCAGGTCGACTTCGAGACGGCCCTGACCATCGAGGCGCGCTACTTCACCGAGCTCGTCACCGGCCAGACCGCGAAGAACATGATCCAGGCGTTCTTCTTCGACCTCCAGGCCGTCAACTCCGGCGCGAACCGGCCCAAGGGCATCGAGAAGCGCACCGTCCGCAAGGTCGCCGTCCTCGGCGCCGGGATGATGGGCGCGGGCATCGCCTACTCGTGCGCCCGCGCGGGCATCGAGGTCGTCCTCAAGGACGTGACCGCCGACGCCGCAGCCCGGGGCAAGAACTACTCCGAGAAGCTCTGCGCCAAGGCCGTCTCCCGCGGCCGCACCACGCAGGAGAAGGCGGACGCGCTCCTCGCCCGCATCACGCCCACCGCCGAACCGCAGGACCTCGCGGGCTGTGACGCCGTGATCGAGGCCGTCTTCGAGGACCCGGCGCTCAAGCACAAGGTGTTCAAGGAGATCCAGCACGTCATCGAGCCCGACGCGCTGCTGTGCTCCAACACCTCGACCCTGCCGATCACCCTGCTCGCCGAGGGCGTCGAGCGGGCCGAGGACTTCATCGGGCTGCACTTCTTCTCACCCGTCGACAAGATGCCGCTCGTCGAGATCATCAAGGGCGAGCGCAGCGGTGACGAGGCGCTCGCCCGCGCCTTCGACCTGGTCCGCCAGATCAACAAGACGCCGATCGTGGTGAACGACTCGCGCGGGTTCTTCACCTCCCGCGTCATCGGGCACTTCATCAACGAGGGTGTCGCGATGGTCGCCGAGGGCATCGAGCCCGCCTCCGTCGAGCAGGCCGCGGCCCAGGCCGGCTACCCGGCCAAGGTCCTGTCCCTCATGGACGAGCTGACCCTCACCCTGCCCCGCAAGATCCGTAACGAGACGAAGCGGGCCGTCGAGGAGGCGGGCGGCACCTGGGCCGGCCACCCCTCGGACGTCGTCATCGACCGCATGGTCGAGGAGTTCGACCGTCCCGGACGCAGCGGTGGCGCGGGCTTCTACGAGTACGTGGACGGCAAGCGCGCCGGCCTGTGGCCGGGCCTGCGCGAGCACTTCACCAAGTCCGGGTACGAGATCCCGTTCAAGGACATGCAGGAGCGCATGCTCTTCTCCGAGGCGCTCGACACGGTGCGCCTCCTGGAGGAGGGCGTCCTGACCTCGGTCGCGGACGCCAACATCGGCTCCATCTTCGGTATCGGCTTCCCGGGCTGGACCGGCGGAGTGCTGCAGTACATCAACGGCTACGAGGGCGGTCTGCCCGGCTTCGTGGCCCGCTCGCGCGAGCTCGCCGAGCGCTACGGCGAGCGTTTCCGGCCGACCGCGCTGCTCGTCGAGAAGGCCGGGAAGGGCGAGACCTTCACCGACGCCTGACCGGCACGGGGTTCCGCGCCGGGGGCTCAGCCCTCGGCGCGGAACGCCTCCCGCAGCTGCTCCTTGAGCGACCGCTGGAACGCGGTCACCAGGGCCTGCACCACCATCGGCTGCATATGGGCCGACAGCGACTTCATCGCCGCCACGTGCGCGGGATCCTCGGGGTTCGACTCCCGCTCCCGGTAGGGCCCCCACACCTCGTCGCGGAACAGCCGCGTCAGCTCCTGGGCGGCGTCCCGCGTGTGCTGCATGAGGACGGTGCGCGCCGCGAGGATCGTCTCGTGCGCGATCGGCACCCCGAGCAGCTCCACCCCGAGCCGCAGCAGACCGGGGTCCACGCGGAAGCGGTCGCTGTCCTCCAGGTACGCGACGACGCCCATCGCGGCGAGCCGGTCCAGATCCTCCCCGGACAGGGCCAGCCCGGCCCGGCGCTCCAGCTCGGCCCGCGTGACGTCCTCCGCCGAGTCCGGGGCCCACGTCGCCACCAGCGCGCGGTGGATCGCCAGGTCGTCCGCGCTCAGGTCCGGGGGCAGCTGTTCCAGATACCGCTCGATCGCCGCGAGCGTCATGCCCTGGAGCTGCAGCTCCTCGATGAGCGCGAGCCGGGAGAGGTGGTCCCGGCCGTAGTGGCCGACCCGGCGCGGCCCGATCACGGGCGGCGGGAGCAGGCCCTTCGTGCTGTAGAAGCGGATCGTACGGACGGTGACGCCCGCGCGCGCGGCCAGTTCGTCGACCGTGAGCGTCGGCTCCTCGGTGTCCGTCGTCATGCTGCGCCTCGCTTCTCGGGTCCGTGTCCTGCCGTGCTCCGGTTCCACGCCCGGTAGGTTCAACAGTATTGCTGACACACCAATGATGTGACAGCACGGTACGGCGGAAAAGGCGGGCGTCCAGGGGCCGTTCGGGAATGGGCGAGTGCTTATACGCCTCGCCGAACCCGCTGTACAGAGGTTGATCATCATGTGAGAAGCGCCGCTATGTGATCTCCGCCATCGCGTGCTGCTCGCCTCGCGGGGGAAGGTGCACAGTCGGTCCGCGCCATGTCAGGAATGTCGCGGGCCGCAGCACATCCGGACCCCGGAGCGATCCGGGCACCACAGAGGGATCCCCCCACGTGAGCAAGGAAGCCGCCAACACGGCGCTGGACGCATCCCGCACAGATGCGTCCCAGGCGCCCGCCGACGCGGGTGACGCCGGCTACAGCAAGGACCTCAAGGCCCGCCACGTCAACATGATCGCGATCGGTGGCGCGATCGGTACCGGACTGTTCCTCGGAGCGGGTGGCCGCCTCCACTCGGCGGGCCCCGCACTCGCCGTCGCGTACCTCGTCTGCGGAGTCTTCGCGTACCTCGTGGTGCGCGCCCTCGGTGAGATGGTCGTGTACCGGCCGTCCTCCGGTTCCTTCGTGTCGTACGCGCGCGAGTTCCTCGGCGAGAAGGGCGCCTACGTCGCCGGCTGGATGTACTTCCTGAACTGGTCGATGACAGGCATCGCGGACATCACCGCGATCGCCCTGTACACCCAGTACTGGAGTGCCTTCACGACCATTCCGCAGTGGGTGCTCGCACTGATCGCCCTCGCGGTCGTGCTCGGCGTGAACCTGATCTCCGTGAAGTACTTCGGCGAGATGGAATTCTGGTTCGCGATCATCAAGGTGGCCACGCTCGTCGCCTTCCTGTTCGTGGGCATCTTCCTGATCGCCACCCAGCACCCGATCGACGGCCAGACCCCGGGCCTGAGCATGATCACGGACCACGGCGGATTCATGCCGAGCGGCACCATGTCGGTGATCCTCGTGATGCAGGGCGTCGTCTTCGCCTACGCCGCCCTGGAGCTGGTGGGTGTCGCGGCGGGCGAGACCGCCGACCCGCAGAAGGTCGTCCCGCGCGCGGTGAACTCGATCATGTGGCGCGTCGGTCTCTTCTACTGCGGCTCCGTGGTGCTGCTCGCTCTGCTGCTCCCGTCCTCGGTGTACTCGTCGGACGAGAGCCCGTTCGTCACGCTGTTCAGCAAGCTGGGCGTCGGCGGCATCGGCGACATCATGAACCTGGTCGTGCTCACCGCGGCCATGTCCAGCCTCAACTCCGGCCTCTACTCCACCGGCCGCATCCTGCGCTCCATGGCGATGTCGGGCTCCGCGCCGAAGTTCACCGCCCGCATGAACCGCAGCCAGGTGCCGTACGGCGGCATCCTGCTCACCGCCGGTGTCGGCGTCCTGGGCGTGGGCCTGAACTACCTCCTCCCGCACGACGCCTTCGAGATCGTCATCGAGGTCTCCTCGATCGGCATCATCGGCACCTGGGTCATGATCATGGTCGCCCACCTGGCGTTCGTCCGGCGGGCCAAGCAGGGCCTGATCAAGCGGCCGTCGTTCCGCCTGCCCTGGTCCCCGGTCACCGAGATCGTCACGATCGTCTTCCTGCTGCTCGTGCTCGGCCTCATGTGGAACGACCCGGACACGGGCCGCAAGACCCTGATGCTGATCCCGGTCATCGTGGTCCTGCTCGTCGCGGGCTGGTTCGCCGCCCGCCGCCGCATCCGGCGCGAGGCAACCCAGGAACTGACCAAGCTGACCGACGGCGAATAACGCCGCCACCCCCCACTGTCAGCGGCAGTCCCTACGGTGGCGTCACCTCGAAGATCACGTATGTCTTCTGTCTTCGAGGTGGCGCCACCGTGCCGTTGGGCATCGTGGTGACGGTGCAGGACCACGGGGACCGAGCCGCACGTTGCGAGTCGGGGGTGGTCGGGTAGGCCCAAGGCATGGCCCTCGTACCCCTGCCCCTGGAATTCCACCTCAAGGTGGGTCAAGTCGGCGCATCGGTCGCCCTGTTCGCTGCGGGGGTCCTCGGCCGGGCGCGGCGGTGGTCCGGCGCGCGGGGCGCGGCCGCCCCTGGGTGCGAGCAGCCGCCCCAGCTCTGCCAGTGCGCCCCCGTCCGGCCCTGCGCGGACCTCACCGCCGCGCCGCGCGGTCCGGTCGCCGCCGCCGAGACGGACCTGCGCACCTGTGTCTCGGAGCTCGCGTCCGACCTGGCTTTCCGGCTGGGCAGTGAGTCTCAGGGCAGTGGCGGCCCGGCACGCCCCTGACCGGCACCACCGGGCCCCGGGGTCGCATACTGGATCACGTATCACCCGGGAACCGCTGGGGAGCCGCATGAAGCAGCACGAGCCCGATCCGGAGCCGCCCCCGCCCGGCGGCATCCTGTGGGACATCGCAGGTGAGGTGCGGTCCCTGCTGGCGCTTCCGGCGGCGCTCACCCTTCAGGTCGCCCACCCGGCCGTCGGCGCCGGCGTCGACGAGCACTCCGTGTTCCGCACGGACCCCTGGGGCCGCGGCGAGCGCTCCCTGCGCTCGGTGATGCTGTGGGTCTACGGCGGTGACGCCGCCGCGCAGGAGGGGCGCCGCCTGCGGCAGCTCCACCGCACCATCCGCGGCACCGACACCCGGGGCCGCAGCTACCACGCGCTGACCCCCGCCTACTACGCCTGGGTCCACGCCACCGGCTTCCCCGTCTACCGCCAGGCCCAGCGCTACCTCGGGCGTCGCCCCTTCACCGAGGCGCAGGAGCGCCGGCTCTACGCGGAGTGGCTCCAGGTCGGCCGGATCCTCGGCCTGCACGACCGGGACATGCCGCAGACCGTCGAGGCGTTCTGGCCCTACTACCGCAAGGTCCTGGCCGACGAGATCGAGCTGACCACAGTCGTCCGTGAACTCGTCGCGGTCGACGTGCCTGTCCCGCCGCCCGACCGCGGGCCGCTGCCGGTCAGGCTCGCGCTGCGCGCCCTGTGGCCGGTGCTGCTGCCCCCGCTGGCCCGCTTCCGCCGCTTCCTCACGATCGGGCTGATGCCGCCCGACGCGCGGGAAGCCATCGGCCTGCCGTGGACCCCGGTCCAGGAGCGCAGGCTGCGACGCTTCGGCGCGGTCGTACGACGGGTGGCGCCTCTCCTGCCGGAGCGCCTGCGCTATCTGCCGATGGCGAGACGGGCGCGAACCGCCGAAGCGGCCCGCGCCCGCTGACAGGCACTCCGTGCGTCAGTGGTCGTGCACCGAGTTCGTCGCGGCGATCTGCTTCCACGACTTCGGCTTCGCCGGCGCCACCCCGGCCCGCGCCACCCGGTCCCGCTGCGCCGCGGCCGTGCCCGGCTTCGACGGCTGGTAGAGCCATGTGTCGAAGAGTCCCGCCAGCGGCTTGCCCGAGACCTTCTCGGCGAACTTCACGAAGTCGGAGACCTTCGCGTTCCCGTACGCGTGCTCCTGCGGCCAGCCCTTGAGGATCGCGGCGAACTTCTTCTCGCCGACCTCGTTGCGCAGCGCCTGGATGGCCAGCGCCCCGCGGTCGTACACGGCGATGTCGAACTGGTTCTCCGCGCCCGGGTCACCGGGCTTGACCTGCCAGAACGCGTCGTCGGCCGGGTGCTGCGCGTACGTGTAGTCCGCCAGCTCCTGCGCCGTGCCCTCGCCCTCCTTCTCCGACCACAGCCACTGGCTGTAGCGGGCGAAGCCCTCGTTGATCCAGATGTCCTTCCAGCCGTCCACGGAGACGCTGTCGCCGTACCATTGGTGCGCCAGCTCGTGCACGATCACCGACACGTTCGACCCGTTCGCGAACTGCTTCGGGCTGTAGAACGGCCGCGTCTGCGTCTCCAGGGCGAAGCCGGACGGCACGTTCGGGACGTACCCGCCGAGCGCGTTGAACGGGTACTTCCCGAACTTCGTCTCCAGCCACTCGGCGACCTCGGTGGTCCGCTCGACGCTCGCGCGCGCCGCGCCGTAGTTGTCGCCCAGGTCCTTGCTGTACGCGTTCACGACCGGCACGCCGTCCGCCGTCTTGTCGGTCGTGATGTCGAACTTACCGACCGCGAGGGTGGTCAGATACGTCGCCTGCGGCTTGTTGGAGCGCCAGTTGAAGCGCGTCCAGCCGAGCTTCGACGACTGCGACTGGAGCACGCCGTTGGAGATCGCCTGCGTCCCGTCCGGCACGGCCACCGACACGTCGTACGTCGCCTTGTCACGCGGGTGGTCGTTCGACGGGAACCACCAGGCCGCGGACTCGGGCTCGTTCGCCCCGATACCGCCGTCCGGTGTGCGCTGCCAGGAGGTGAAGCCGTACAGCTTCACCTCGGACGGCTTGCCGGCGTAGCGGACGACGACGGTGAACGTCGATCCCTTGGGCAGGCCCGCCGGCGGAGTGATCTCGAGCTCCTCCACGCCGGACGTGGCGAACTTGGCCTTCTTGCCGTTGACGAGGACCTCGCTGACCTTGAGGCCGAAGTCGAGGTCGAAGCGCGAGAGGTCCTGCGTGGACGTGGCGAGGATCGTCGCCGTGCCCTCCAGGAGGTCCGTCTTCGGCTGGTACTTCAGCCGCAGGTCGTAGTGGGAGACGTCGTAGCCGCCGTTCCCGTAGTCCGGGTAGTAGGGGTCGCCGATGCCCGAAGCCCCGGGCGTGCTGTCTTCTGTGGGGGACACCCCCACACCCCCGGCCGCCGCCGATGCCGGGATCGCCAGCATGAGAGCGGCCGCCAGTGCGCCCGGGGCGATGAGTCTGCGGTACACGAAAGCTCCAAGTCGTAGGGCCGTGAACGTTGTTGCCGACCCTATTCAGCCCTCCCGCCCCGGTCATGTCCATGGCTTCACGTGTCACACGATCGCCATTCGGCCGACATGTGCCATAACGTCCCACACACCTTTCACCGCACCTTTCATCGTCACGGACTGCCCTCTTTTGCGCGGGAGTTGACCGGGGTAGCTTCCGCCCCATGCCGATACCTGAGAGACGCACGCGCCCCCTGTGGAGGACGCTTGCGACAGCGGCCACCGCCGCACTCCTTGCCGTCCTCGTCTCTCCCGGGGCCGCCCAGAGTGCCGCGCCCCGCGAGTCGAAGCCCGTCTACTCGTACGACAAGGCCATCCGCGAATCCGTCTGGGTCGACACCCGGCTCGACGGGGACGGCGACGGAAAGACCGACCGGGTCGCCGTCGACATCATCCGGCCTCGCGAACCCGCCCAGCAGGGCCGCAAAGTCCCCGTGATCATGGACGCGAGCCCGTACTACTCCTGCTGCGGCCGCGGCAACGAGAGCCAGCTGAAGACGTACGACGAGCATGGCAACGTCGTCCAGTTCCCGCTGTACTACGACAACTACTTCGTGCCGCGCGGCTACGCCTTCGTCGCCGTCGACCTCGCCGGAACCAACCGCTCCGACGGCTGTGTCGACGTCGGCGGCCGCTCCGACATCCAGTCCGGCAAGGCCGTCGTCGACTGGCTGAACGGCCGCGGCAAGGGCTACACGACCCGCACGGGCACCGAACGCGCCAAGGCCGGCTGGACCAACGGCAGAACCGGCATGATCGGCAAGAGCTACGACGCCACCATCGCGAACGGCGTCGCCGCCACCGGAGTCGAGGGCCTGAAGACGATCGTCCCGATCGGCGGCATCTCCTCCTGGTACGACTACTACTTCCAGCAGGGCGCGCCCCTGTACGACAGCGGACCCGAGTGGCTGTCCGACTACGTCGAGAGCCCCGCGGCCCGCGCGCGCTGCGCCGCCGTGCAGAAGCGACTTGTCGACGAAGCGCCCAGGACCGGCGACTGGACCGGCCTGTGGGACGAGCGGAACTACGTGCCCGACGCCGCCAAGGTCAAGGCCAGTGTCTTCGTCGTGCACGGCATGCAGGACCTCAACGTCCGCGCCAAGCACTTCGGCCAGTGGTGGGACGCCCTCGCGAAGGCGGGCGTCGACCGCAAGATCTGGCTCGCGCAGACCGGTCATGTCGACCCCTTCGACTCCCGCCGGAGCGCCTGGGTCGACACCCTCCACCGCTGGTTCGACCATGAACTCCTCGGCTACGACAACGGCGTGGACCGCGAGCCGATGGCTGACATCGAACGCACCCCCGACCACTGGACCACCGACCGCGTCTGGCCGTCCCGCACCACCGACGCCGTGCGTCTGAGCCCCGCCAAGGGCAGCGCGGCCGGTGTCGGCAAGCTCGGCCTGAAGCACGGTTCGGGCACCGAGGCGTTCACCGACGACCCGAAGCTGAGCGAGACCGACTGGGCCGCGCAGATCGACAAGTCGACGCCCGACAAGGCCGGGTTCATCACCGAGCCGCTCGGCAAGGACCTGCGCCTGTCCGGCTCGTCGAAGGTCACCGTCACCGCCACCCCGTCGACCGCGACCGCCCATCTCTCGGCCGTCCTCGTCGACCTCGGCCCGGCCACCATCCGCGACTACGCCGACGCCGGCGAGGGCATCACGACGCTCACCGACCGCACCTGCTGGGGCGCGAGCACGGCCGGCGACAGCTCCTGCTTCCTGCGGACCGAGGCCAAGACCGCCGACGTCGACCGGACCGTGTTCAGCCGCGGCTGGGCCGACCTCGGCAACTACGCCTCCGACCGCACGGGCAGGCCGCTCACCCCGGGCAAGTCCTACACGATCACCCTCGACCTGGCCCCGAGTGACCACGTCGTGCCGGCGGGCCACCGCCTCGCGCTGATCGTCGCGGGCACCGACAAGGACCTCATCGACCCGCCGTCCACCAAGCCCACGCTCACCCTCGACCTGGCCAGGACGTCCGCGCTCGTCCCGCTCGTCGGCGGAGCCCACGCGTTCGCGTCCGCCACGGCCGGCACCCACACCGCCGCGCCGCGCACGCCGGCACCCGAGCGCATGGCCGACCCCCGCCCGTTCCGCCCCGTCCCGGGAGGCAGCGCCCGATGACACCGCGCTCCATGACACCCCACCTCCGTACCCTCGCCCTGGCCGCGACGGCGGCCGCCCTCGCCGCGCCCCTGCTCACGGCCCCGGCCCAGGCGTCCTCCGCGGTGCCGTGGACCGGCTTCGAGCAGCGCGACGGAGCCGGCTGGACCAGTCAGCCCGAGGAGCAGGACTTCCTCGCGGCGGTCGACAAGGGCAGTGACCGCGTCTCCGTCGAAACGGCCGGCACCACCAAGCAGGGCAGGCCCGTCCAGCTCGTCCGCATCGGTGAGCACCGGACCGCGAACACTGTGCTGCTCATCTGCAGCCAGCACGGCAACGAACCGTCCGGCCGCGAGGCGTGTCTCACCACGATCCGCGACCTCGCCTACGCCAAGGACAAGAAGACGCAGGCCTTCCTGTCCCGCACCACCCTGCTCGTCGTCCCCACCGCCAACCCCGACGGCCGCGCCGCGAACACCCGCGGCAACTCCGACGGCGTCGACATCAACCGCGACCACATCGCCCTGGACACCGCCGAGGCGCGGGCCATGGCCGCCGTCATCCGCGACCGCAAGCCCGACGTGATCTACGACCTCCACGAGTACGGGGCCACACCCAAGTACTACGACAAGGAACTCTTCGACCTCTGGCCGCGCAACCTCAACACCGACACCCAGGTCCACGACGAGGCGGAGACCCTCTCCACGGCGTACGTCCGTCCTGCCGCCAACTCGGGCGGATACTCCACCGGCACGTACGGCATCTGGACCGACCCGGTGACCGGTGAGCCCGTCAAGCAGACCGCGGGGGACGGACAGGAGCGCATCCTGCGCAACGTCTCCGGCGTGAAGCACGCGGTCGGACTGCTCATCGAGAGCCGCGTCGACCCCCGGACCGACGCGGAGAAGGCCGACCCGGCGCTCAACAACCGGCGCCGGGTCAAGAGCCAACTCTCGGCACTCGGCGGCCTGTTCACGTTCACCGACCAGCATCGCGGCAGGATAGAGGCGGCCACCGGAGCCGCCCGCGTGGCCGGATACCGCGACCGCGGACCCGTCTACGTCGGCGGCGCCGACAACGACCCGGCCGAACCCGCGGAGATCATCCAGAACCCGCCGTGCGGCTACCGTCTCGACGCGGCGCAGTACGCGGCCGTGAAGGACAAGCTGGCGCTGCACGGGATCACGGTGCGCAAGGACCGGGCGGGGGAAGGGGTGTTCGTGCCGCTGCGCCAGTCCGAACGGGCGCTCGTGACGCTGCTCCTCGACGCGCGTGCTCCGTACCACCTCATCGAGGGGGAGCCCGACACAACCTGCTGAATCCGGGGCGTTCACGTCATTTGTGGTAGGTCCTGAGGGGTGAACAATCCCGAAATCAAACCTGCCGCGGAGGCAACGGGGCGACGGAGTCCGGCGACCGACCGGGTGGTGTTCGGCGTGACAGCCGCACTCACCGTGGCGTTCGTCATCTGGGGCTCCGTCGCCACCGACTCCCTTGAGGACATCTCGACACGCCTCCTCAAAGGGCTGATCCACAACGGCGGTTGGGCGTTCATGCTGGCCGCGTCCGGCTTCGTCGTCTTCGCCCTCTGGCTGGCGATCAGCCGGTACGGGAAGATCACACTGGGCGACGAGGGCGAGACGCCCGAGTTCAGGACCGTCTCCTGGGTCGCCATGATGTTCAGCGCCGGCATGGGCATCGGCCTGATGTTCTACGGAGTCAGTGAGCCCCTCGCCCACTACACCACGCACCCGCCGGGCACCCAGCCCGTCGACTCCGCCCAGGCCATGGAGACCTCCATGGCCACGACCCTCTTCCACTGGACGCTGCACCCATGGGCGATCTACGCCGTCGTCGGACTGGCCATCGCCTACAGCACGTTCAGACGCCGCCGCCGGCAGACCATCAGCTCGGTCTTCGTACCGCTGATCGGCGAGCGGCACGCGCACGGGGCCTGGGGCCGCGTCATCGACATCATTGCGATCTTCGCCACGCTCTTCGGCTCCGCCGCGTCCCTCGGCCTCGGCGCCCTGCAGATCGGCAGCGGATTCGAGGTGCTCCACTGGATGGACAAGGCGAGCACAGGGCTCCTCGTCACCATCATCGCGGTCCTCACCGTCGCCTTCGTCGCCTCGGCGGTGTCCGGGGTGGAGAAGGGCATCCAGTGGCTGTCCAACATCAACATGGTCCTCGCGCTGATCCTGGTCGTGTTCGTGTTCATCGCCGGGCCGACGATCCTGGTCCTCGATCTCGTGCCCACGTCCCTGGGTGCGTACCTCGGTGACCTGCCGCAGCTCATCGGCAGGACGGAGGCGTCGAGCGGCAAGGGCGTCGCGGCCTGGCTGGGCAGCTGGACGGTCTTCTACTGGGCGTGGTGGATCTCCTGGACGCCGTTCGTCGGTATGTTCATCGCCCGCATCAGCAAGGGCCGCACGATCCGGCAGTTCGTCGGCGGCGTCATCCTCGTCCCCAGCACCGTCAGCCTCATCTGGTTCGCGGTCTTCGGCGGTACGGCGATGAGCCTGAAGGAGGGCGGTGCGCTCGGCAACGCCTCCACCCCCGAGGCCCAACTCTTCGGTGTACTGCACGAGTTCCCCATCGCCACCGCGACGAGCCTGCTCGTGATGATCCTCGTCGGGATCTTCTTCGTGTCCGGCGCCGACGCGGCCTCCATCGTGATGGGCACGCTCTCGCAGAAGGGCGCCCTCGAACCCGGCCGCTTCGTGGTCATCTTCTGGGGCGTCGTCACCGGAGCCGTCGCCGCCGTCATGCTCCTCATCGGCAACGGCTCGGGCAACGCGCTGACCGGCCTGCAGAACCTGACGATCCTCGTCGCCGCGCCCTTCACCCTCGTCATGATCGGGATGTGCGTGGCCCTGATGCGGGACCTGCGCCACGACCCGCTGATCGTCCGCGGAGACAGGGGCGTCGAGGCCGTCGAGGCGGCGGTCGTCGCCGGACACGAGCAGTACGACGGCGACTTCGAGATCCGGATCGGGCCGGGCCGGCGCACGGAACGTGAGGGCGACCCGATCGGCTAGCCCCGGTTCGTGCGGTCGAAGCACTCAGGAGACGGCGAGCCCGGCCGCCTCCTGGGCGCAGCCCCACGCGACCGTCACACCGGCCCCGCCCTGGCCGTAGTTGTGGACCAACACCCCGCCCCACGGCGCCCGTTCACGCTCCACCCGCACCTCGGGCCGCGCCGGCCGCAGCCCCACCCGGTGCCCGATGACCCGCGCCCCCGCGATCTCGGGCCGCACTCCCGCGCACCGCGCCACGATCGCCTCCGCCACGGCGGGATCGGGTTCGAGCGACCAGTCGTCCTCCTGCGTCGTGCCGCCCAGGATCAGCCGGCCGGGCTGCGGAAAGAAGTACGTCGAGGTGTCGGGGGAGTCACCGCCGCCGGTGAACCACGTGTCCACGCCCGGGTTCTCCACGAGGACGAGCTGCCCGCGCAGGGGGCGTACCGAATCGTCCGGTACGAGCGTCCGGGCACTGATGCCCGTGCAGTTCACCACGACCGGCGCCGCCGCGCCCGCCTCCGCGAGGTCCGTGACCTCCCGCGTTTCCACGTGCCCGCCGGCCGCCAGGAAGCGGTCCTTCAGCCACTCCAGGTGCACCGGCATGTCGATCAGCGGAAGGCGTGCCCACAGGCCCGCGCCACCCCCGTACTCCGCCGCGGTCGCCGGACGAAGCCCCGCCACCCCGTCCGCCCACGGCCCCAGACCTTCGAGGACGGTGTCGGCGTGCACGCCCTCCGCCATGCGCACGCCCGCCGGACCGGGCCGCGCCGCCAACTCCTCGTACACGCGCAGGGACCGCAGCGACCAGTCGGTCACGCGCTCCACCGGGTCGATCCTGTACGGCCACCACAGCGCGCCCGCGACCGCCGACGTCGTCAGAGGCGTGGGATCCCGCGTCCAGACCCGCACGCGCCGCCCCGTGCCCACGAGTTCAAGAGCCGTCGTCAGGCCGATGACCCCGCCGCCGACCACGATCACATCACCGCTCGCGTCACTGTCCACGAGCGGACCGTAGCGGAATGCGTCATGCCGTGCTCACATCAGCTCTTGGGTGGGAATACTCCGGACATGTCTGCCGAGTACGCGACCTTCGGCCTGGCACCGGCCATGCGCGCCGGTGGAGTTCTCACGAACGGGGACTACCAAGTCCACCGGGAGTTCCTGGACTTCATCGTGAACGGCTCGCCGCTGCTGTTCCAGCTCTCCGACCTCGACGCCGTCTCCCCGCTCGCCTCCGACATCCCGCCGGCGATCTTCACGGCCCACGTCCGCCGGCTGCTCCTCGAAGCGGACGCGCCGCTGCCCGGCGGCCGCTACGTCATCTACGGGTGCCCCGAGTGCGAGGGCCTCGAATGCGGGGCCGTCACCGCGGTCATCGAGGCGGACGGGCCCGACGTCATCTGGCGCGACTTCGCCTGGCAGACCGAGGAGCAAGCCGACCTGGAACTCAACGGCTACCACGGCATGGGCCCCTTCCGCTTCCACGGCGACGCGTACCGCGAAGCCCTGCGGCCACTGCTCGACGGCGCCGCGGGGCCGGCCCCGGACCGCCGTGTCCTGCTCATCGGGGCCCGCGTCGCCGTCCTCGCCAGACTCGCCGCCGCTCTGCGCACCATCGGCATCGGCGCCGAGATCACCCAGGACGCGGCCGGTGTGCCGCCCGAGGAACTGCGTACCTACGGCGCGGTCGCCTTCGGGCGTGCCGTCAGCGAGTCCGACCGGGCCGCGGTGCGCGAGCAGTTCGAGCGGGCGGGCGCCGAGGCGGCGTACGTGGACGGGCTCGCCCCGATCATCCCGCTTCTCGTCGCCCAGATAGAGAGTGCCCTGGACCGTCGCGCCGTCCCGCAGCGGCGCCTCACCCGCCTCGTCGCCGCCGACGGGGAGGCGGGCCTGGAGGTCACCTCCGCCTGCCGGGTCCGCCTCACCGCGTACCGCCTCGACCGGCTCTACCGCACCCACGCCGAGGACGTCTTCGACGCCGTACTCGAACCGGGCCGCCACCGCATCGCGCTCGACCCGAAGGCGACCAGGGGCGAGTCGTTCGTCGTGGCCCGCACCACGGGGAGCGTGCTGGTGGCGTCCATGGCCCGGTGAGGGGGGTCCTGCGCCGGCGGGGAGCGGCGGGCGTGGGCGGTCCGCCCGATCGCTAAAATCGGCGGTCTGATGACTGCCACTCTCGTAGCCAAGAACCTCGCCGCCGGGCACGGCGACCGGTCCCTGTTCGCCGGGCTCGACCTCGTGGTCGCGCCCGGCGACGTGATCGGGCTCGTCGGCGCCAACGGCGCCGGGAAGTCCACGCTCCTCAAACTCCTCGCCGGCCTCGACACTCCCGAGCAGGGCGAGCTGCGGCTCTCGCCGCCCGGCGCGACCGTGGGGCACCTGCCCCAGGAGCCGGAGCGCCGTCCCGGCGAGACCGTGCGCGAGTTCCTCGCCCGGCGCACCGGCGTCGACGCCGCGCAGCGCGCCATGGACGAGGCCACCCAGGCCCTCGTCGACGGGGCGCCGGGGGCCGACGACGCCTACTCCGTCAGCCTGGAGCGCTGGCTCGACCTCGGCGGCGCCGACCTCGACGAGCGCGCCGAGGAGATCACCGGCTCCCTCGGCCTCGGCGTCGGCCTCGACCAGGCGATGACCTCGCTCTCCGGCGGTCAGGCGGCCCGCGCGGGTCTCGCCTCGCTGCTGCTGTCCCGCTACGACGTGTTCCTGCTCGACGAGCCGACCAACGACCTCGACCTGGACGGCCTGGAGCGCCTGGAGTCCTTCGTGCGCGGGCTGCGCGCCGGCACGGTCGTCGTCAGCCACGACCGCGAGTTCCTGACCCGCACCGTCACCAAGGTCCTCGAGCTCGACCTCGCCCAGCAGGAGATCAACCTCTACGGCGGTGGATACGAGGCCTACCTGGAGGAGCGCGAGGTCGCCCGCCGGCACGCCCGCGACGAGTTCGACGAGTACGCCGACAAGAAGGCGGCTCTCGAAGGCCGCGCCCAGATGCAGCGCGGCTGGATGGACAAGGGCGTCAAGAACGCCCGCCGCAAGGCCACGGACAACGACAAGATCGGCCGCAAGTTCCGCAGCGAGGCCAGTGAGAAGCAGGCGGCCAAGGCCCGGCAGACGCAGCGCATGATCGAGCGCCTGGACGTCGTGGACGAGCCGCGCAAGGAGTGGGAGCTGCGCATGGAGATCGCGGCGGCGCCGCGATCCGGCGCAGTCGTCGCCACGCTGCGCGACGCCGAGGTGCGGCGCGGCGACTTCACGCTCGGTCCGGTCGCGCTCCAGATCGACTGGGCCGACCGCATCGCGATCACCGGGGCCAACGGCGCCGGGAAGTCGACGCTGCTCGGCGCGCTCCTCGGCCGGGTGCCCCTGGACGCGGGGCACGCGACGCTCGGCTCCGGCGTCGTCGTCGGCGAGGTCGACCAGGCGCGGGCCCTGTTCCACGGCTCGGAGTCGCTGCTCGACGCGTTCTGCGCGGCCGTGCCGGACACCGAGCCGGCCGACGTGCGCACGCTGCTCGCGAAGTTCGGCCTGAAGGCCGAACACGTCCTGCGGCCGGCGGCCACGCTGTCGCCGGGCGAGCGCACCCGCGCCGCGCTGGCGCTGCTCCAGGGCCGCGGCGTCAACCTGCTGGTCCTGGACGAGCCGACCAACCACCTCGACCTGCCCGCCATCGAACAGCTGGAGTCGGCGCTCGACTCCTACGAGGGCACGCTCCTGCTCGTCACCCACGACCGCCGCATGCTGGACGCCGTCAGGACGCAGCGGCGCCTCGAGGTCGCCGACGGCAAGGTGACGGAGCTGTCCGTCTGACGTTCTGCGGCGTGGGCTGACGGGTGCGCGTGGGCCGACGTGTGCTGCGCAGGCCGACGCGTGGCCCGGGCCGACGTGTGCCGCCCGCGTCGGCGTGGCACCCGGGGCCGGTCACCTGCGTGGTGACCGGCCCCGGGTGTGTCAGCGCCCCTTCGGGTCGAGCAGGCCCGCGCGGCGCAGCGCCTCGGCCATCTCGCTGTTCGCGGGCGCGGGCGCGGACGCGCCACCACGCCGCTGTCCCTGAGGCTGCTGCCGCTGGCCCTGACCTTGCCCCTGGCCCTGCTGGCGTCGGCCCTGGCCGCCCTGACCCTGACCGCCCTGTGCCTGGCCCTGGCGCTGCTGCCCCCGCTGCTGCGGCGGGCGCCCGCCGCGCTCCCTGCGGCCACCGCCGCCACCGGCGCCTGCCCCGCCCCCGGCACCCGGCTCGCCCGCCGCCGCCTCGTCGTCGAGGCGCAGCGTCAACGAGATCCGCTTGCGCGGGATGTCCACGTCGAGGACCTTCACCTTGACGATGTCACCCGGCTTCACGACGTCCCGCGGGTCCTTCACGAACGTCTTCGACATCGCGGACACATGCACGAGCCCGTCCTGGTGCACACCGACGTCCACGAACGCGCCGAACGCCGCCACGTTCGTCACGACGCCCTCGAGGACCATCCCGGAGGCCAGGTCGGAGATCTTCTCGACGCCGTCCTTGAAGGTCGCCGTCTTGAAGGCGGGACGCGGGTCGCGCCCCGGCTTCTCCAGTTCCCTCAGGATGTCCGAGACCGTCGGCAGACCGAACTTGTCGTCCACGAACTCGGCCGGCCGCAGCCCGCGCAGCGCCGCCGCGTTCCCGATCAGGGACGCGACCTCGCCGCCCGTCGTCTTCACCATGCGCCGGACCACGGGGTACGCCTCCGGGTGCACGGACGACGCGTCGAGCGGGTCGCCGCCGCCGCGGATCCGCAGGAAGCCCGCGCACTGCTCGTACGCCTTCGGGCCCAGCCTGGACACGTCCTTGAGCCCCTTGCGGGACGTGAACGGGCCGTTCGCGTCGCGGTGCGCCACGATGTTCTCCGCGAGGCCCGAGCCGATGCCGGACACGCGGGCCAGCAGGGGAGCGGACGCCGTGTTCACGTCCACGCCCACGCCGTTCACACAGTCCTCGACGACCGCGTCCAGGGAGCGCGACAGCTTCACCTCGGACAGGTCGTGCTGGTACTGGCCGACACCGATCGACTTCGGGTCGATCTTCACCAGCTCGGCCAGCGGGTCCTGGAGACGGCGGGCGATCGACACGGCGCCGCGCAGCGACACGTCCATGTCGGGCAGCTCCTGCGAGGCGAAGGCCGACGCCGAGTACACGGACGCGCCCGCCTCCGACACCATCACCTTGGTGAGGTTCAACTCCGGGTGCTTGGTGATCAGTTCACCGGCGAGCTTGTCGGTCTCGCGCGACGCCGTGCCGTTCCCGATCGCGATCAGGTCGACCTTGTGCTCCTGGGCGAGACGGGCCAGCTTGGCCAGCGCCTCGTCCCACCGGTTCGCGGGCACGTGCGGGTGGATGACGTCCGTCGCCACGACCTTGCCCGTCGCGTCGACGACCGCGACCTTCACGCCCGTACGGAAGCCGGGGTCGAGGCCCAGCGTCGCGCGCGTGCCCGCCGGGGCGGCGAGCAGCAGGTCCCGCAGGTTCGCCGCGAAGACCTGCACGGCCTCGTCCTCCGCCGCCGTGCGCAGCCGCAGCCGCAGGTCGAGGCCGAGGTGCACCAGGATGCGGGTCCGCCAGGCCCAGCGCACCGTGTCGGACAGCCACTTGTCCCCGGGCCGTCCCTGGTTCCTGATCCCGAACCGGTCCGCGACGATCGGCTCGTACGAGGACGGGCCACCGGCCGTGTCCCCCGGCTCCTCCGGCTCCAGGGTCAGGTCGAGGATGTCCTCCTTCTCGCCGCGGAGCATCGCGAGGATCCGGTGGGAGGGCAGCGCGGTGAACGGCTCCGAGAAGTCGAAGTAGTCGGCGAACTTCGCGCCCGCCTCCTCCTTGCCCTCGCGGACCTTGGCGGCCAGCTGTCCCCGGCCCCACATGCGCTCACGCAGCTCGCCGATCAGGTCGGCGTCCTCGGAGAAGCGCTCGGTGAGGATGGCGCGGGCGCCGTCGAGCGCGGCCTGCGCGTCCGCGACGCCCTTGTCGGCGTCGACGAACGCGGCCGCAGCGGCGGCCGGTTCCACCGTGGGGTCCGCGAGCAGCCCGTCCGCCAGCGGCTCGAGCCCCGCCTCACGCGCGATCTGCGCCTTGGTGCGGCGCTTCGGCTTGAACGGCAGGTAGATGTCCTCGAGGCGCGCCTTGGTCTCGGCGGCCATGATCTGCGCCGCCAACTCGTCGGTCAGCTTGCCCTGTTCCCTGACCGAGTCGAGGACCGCCGCGCGCCGCTCCTCCAGCTCCCGCAGATAGCGCAGCCGCTCCTCGAGGGTGCGCAGCTGCGCGTCGTCGAGCATCTCGGTCGCTTCCTTGCGGTAGCGCGCGATGAACGGGACCGTCGAACCGCCGTCGAGCAGCTCGACGGCGGCCTTCACCTGCCGCTCCCGTACGCCGAGCTCCTCGGCAATCCTGCCTTCGATGGACCCCGTGATGGGGCCTGCGCTGGGTGTTGCCACGATGCCGTACCGCCTTCTCAACTGAGGGTGCGCGGCAATTGTGGCAGGTGGCGCCGACAACGGGGGGCAGCCCACCGGCCTGCCGGCGCCGGGTGTCCGTTCAGGCGGCCTTGCCGATCAGGTCGGCCGGGAACGCGCCCGCGCCGAGTGCGGTGCCCATGAACCCGCCCGCCAGCTCCGTGAGCCGGGCCACGCCCGCCTCGCCCAGGTGCGCGTACGGCTCCCGGTCGAGCCGGTCGGTCTGCGCCTCCAGATCGCGGCGCAGCGCCACCCCGAGCTCGGTCAACTCGCCCTGCGCGTCGAGCACCTTGCGCTCCCGCAGCCGGTCGGCGGCCGAGTCGAAGTCCTCGTGGGTCCAGCCGCGCGTGGCGAGCAGCCACTTCGGGGCCATGCCCTTGCCGGTCGCCACATGGCTCACCAGCGCCTCGACGGGGTCGAGGTCGGCGGCGAGCAGCGCGGCCAGGTGCCCGTCGCCGCGGTGCTCACGCAGCAGGGTGGCGGCGTGCCAGAACGCGAGGTGCGGCTCCCCGGGCACCGGCAGGTCGGCGTGGCCGGCGTAGAGCGGCCGGGCGTGGCGGGTGCAGGCCTCCGTGGCCCGCAGCGCGAGCGTGGCCGCCTCGGCCATTTCCGGGGAGGTCACGATCTCGTCGCCGAGGAGCCTGCGCAGCGTCGAGTCGACGGCACGCGCGCGTGCCGCGAGGACCGTCTCCGGGGAGGCCGTCTCCCACACCGCGGGCACATGTTCGGCGACGAGCTCGTGCTTGAAGTTGTAGAACGTCGCCGTCACGGTCCCGGCGCCGACGGCCCCCATCGCCGCCGCGCGGGCCGCGAAGTACGCCGCGCTCCGATGGGCGATCCCGATGGCGCCCAGCTCCTTGCCCAGGTCGGGCGAGAAGTAGTGCATCGAGTGGAACGGGTTGAGCATGTTGTGGCAGCGGCGGGCGGCGCGGGGGTCTGAAGCCGGGGAGGTCGTCATGCGAGTACGTTACCGACTGGTTGGTACGGGCGGAACGTGCGGGGCGCGGACCATTCGCCGAACCGTTCGCCGAGCCGCCGGCCGGACCGCTCCCACCGCACCAGGCCCTATGGCAGGAAAGGTGGGGAACTCGTCGTTGCGGCCGTCGTGCCGTGCCCGAACACTGGCTGCATGGCCGCCCGCACCGTGCTCATCCTGTTGTTCGACGACGTCCAGAGCCTGGACGTGACCGGCCCGGCAGAGGTCTTCGCCGGGGCCGCCCTCTGCCAAGGGCCGCGCCCCGCGGACACGTACCGCATCCGCACCGCCTCCCTCGACGGCGGTCTCGTCCGCACGTCCAGCGGTCTCACGCTCGTCCCCGACCACGCACTCGCCGACGCGCCCACGCCGCACACGCTCCTCGTCCCCGGCGGCCGCGGCACGCGCCGCCCGGATCCGCGCCTGACCGCCTGGCTGCGGGAGCACGGCCCGCGCGCCCCACGTCTCGTCTCCGTCTGCACGGGCGCTATCCTGCTCGCCGAGGCGGGCCTGCTCGACGGCCGCCGGGCGACCACGCACTGGGCGTACTGCGACCGCCTCGCCCGCGACCACCCCGCCGTCGAGGTCGACCCGGACCCCATCTACGTACGCGACGGGAACGTGGCGACCTCGGCCGGCGTCACCGCGGGCATCGACCTCGCCCTCGCGCTCGTCGAGGAGGACCACGGCCGCGACACCGCGCTGACGGTCGCCCGCCACCTCGTCGTGTTCCTGCGACGCCCGGGGAACCAGGCCCAGTTCAGCGCCCAGCTCTCCGCCCAGACCGCGCGGCGCGAGCCGCTGCGCGAGGTCCAGCACTGGATCACCGAGCACCCCGACGACGACCTCTCCGTCGAGTCGCTCGCCTCCCGCGCCCGCCTCTCGCCACGCCACTTCGCCCGCGCCTTCCAGGCGGAGACCGGCATGACCCCGGGCCGGTACGTCGATCTGGTCCGCCTCGAACAGGCGCGCCGCCTCCTGGAGGACACCTCCGACGGCGTCGAGAAGATCTCCCGCACCTGCGGCTACGGCACCCCCGAAGCCATGCGCCGCGCCTTCGCCAGAACGCTCGGCGCGTCCCCGGCCGAGTACCGCCGCCGCTTCTGCGCACCCGGAACCCGTACACCGGGCCGGCGCCCGTCCGAATCCCGCACATCCTGACCGAAAGGCACCCGATGAAGATCGCCATCGTCCTCTTCGACCGCTTCACCGCGCTCGACGCCGTCGGCCCCTACGAGACGCTCGGCAGGCTCCCCGACGCGGAACTCACCTTCGTCGCCGAGCGGACCGGGCCCGTGCGGTCGGACACCGGGCGGCTCGCCCTCACCGCCGACAAGGCACTGTCGGAGCTGACCGACCCGGACGTCGTCGTCGTCCCCGGCGGCCCGGGCCAGAGCGCGCAGATGGAGAACGAGGTGCTGCTCGACTGGCTGCGCACCGCCGACACCACCAGCACCTGGACGACCTCCGTGTGCACGGGTTCCCTGCTCCTCGCCGCTGCCGGTCTGCTCGACGGCCGGCGCGCGACGTCGCACTGGCTGGCGCGCGACACGCTCAAGCAGTTCGGCGCCGAGCCGACGGGGGAACGGGTCGTCGTCGACGGCAAGTACGTCACCGCCGCCGGGGTCTCCTCAGGCATCGACATGGGCCTGACCCTCGTCGGCACGATCGCGGGCGACGATCACGCGCAGGCCGTACAGCTGCTCACCGAGTACGACCCGCAGCCGCCCTACGACGCGGGTTCGCCCGAGAAGGCCCCCGCGCACCTCGTCGAGAAGTTCCGCGCGGAGAGCCGCTTCATCCTGGAGTAGTCCAGGAGGCCGGCTTCACCTTGTGCTGGTCCAGGAGACCGGCTTCACCCTGAGGCGGTCCAGGAGGTCCGCCTCACCCTGACGTGGTCCACGTGAAGTGCGGCTTCCTGCGCTCCAGGAACGCGGCGACGCCCTCCGCGGTGTCGCCGCTTCCGCGCGCCTGCTCGGCCCAGTGCGCCGTCCGGTCCACGCGCCCGTCGGCGAACTCCTTCGCCGCGGCCTGCGTCAGCTGCGAACGCTCACCGAGAATCCGCGCGAACTCGCCGACGCGCTTGTCCAGTTCGTCCCCGGCGAGCACCTCGTCCACGAGCCCGGTCCGCAGGGCGCGCTCCGTACCGATCAACTCGCCCGAGAACAACAGGTACTTGGCCGTCGCGGGTCCCACCAGGGAGGCGAGGCGGCGCGTCGAGCCCGCCGGGTAGACGATCCCCAGCTTCGACGGGGTGACCCCGAACAGTGCGTCCTCGGTCGCGAACCGCAGGTCACAGGCCGCCGCCAGCTGACAGCCGCCGCCCACGCAGTACCCCCGCACCGCGGCCAGCGTCGGCTTGGCGAAGGCCGCGAGCGCCTCCTCGGCCGCGACCGCGAGCTCCTGCGCCCGCGACCCCGAGCCGCCGAGCGTGGAGATGTCGGCGCCCGCGCAGAACGTCCCGCCCGCCCCGGTCAGCACCAGCACCCGCACCGCCGGGTCGGCCTCGAGCCGGGCGAGCAGCGGCGGGAGCGAGCGCCACATGCCGTCCGTCATGGCGTTCCGTTTGGCGGCGTGGTCGATGACGACGGTGGCGATGCCGTCGGTGACCGAGTGTGTGAGCTGCGGCAGCGTGTGGGACATGCGCCGGATGCTATCCGCAGGGCTCGAACACGCGATCAACAAGGGGCGGCTGCACCTTGACGTGCCCGGCCCAGGCCACTGACACCCCCTCCCCAGACGGACACCCGTGGGCACATGACCCGTCGGAGCAGCCCTGAGATGCGTTACCCGCCCCGGCTGAAGCCGGGGATACCCGCGCAAGAGAAGGGATGGAAGAGGAAACTAGAACGGCAGGATCAGTCGCACACCTGACGCTGTCATACGCCAACGGTCAAATTGCGTCGATACTCGCTGACTTCTGATCAGTCATTCGGTACGGACCAGTTGATTCCCAACACTCGATGCGTGGTGACAATCGAGCGCAAGGGCGGCGACCGGACGATGAGCGACCAGGGGTGGGGGTCCCGCCCGAGTCCTCAAGGCACTGGGGGAGCGCCTCCGGTGCAGGAACCGGGAAGTCCGCTGCCGTACGAGGGGGTCTGGCGCTTCACGGCGCAGGCCGTCGACGCGTCCGTGCCGCAGGCCCGGCACGCCGTACGTGACCTGCTGGTCCGGCAGGGCGTACCCGCCTCCGACGACCTCGTCCAGGGGCTGCTGCTCATCGTCTCCGAGCTGGTCACCAACGCCGTGCGGCACGCGGCCCTGCTCTCGCCCGTCCTCGCGGTGGAGGTCGCCGTCGGCGCCGAGTGGGTGCGCGTCTCCGTGGAGGACGAGCACCCCTACCGCCCGACCGCCCTGGAGGCCACCGACGGGCAGACGGGCGGGCGCGGCCTCCTCCTCGTACGCGAGGTCACCCGGGAGGCGGGCGGGGTGTGCGACGTGGAGCACACGGCGAGCGGGGGCAAGGTGATCTGGGCCGCCCTGCCCCTCAAACCCGCCGGCGTCTGAGCGGCGGACTCACCAGCCGGCGGACGGCCCCGTCAGCTCCCGGATCGCCGGCCGCGCCGCGTCCAGCACGGTCATGAACCATGCCGAGAACGGCCCCTGGGCGTGCCGCACGGCCAGCTCATCCGCCGTCACATACGCGGTCTCGCCCACCTCGGAGGGGTCCGGCCGCAGCGGCGCCTGGACCATCCCCACGAACAGGTGGTTGAACTCCTGCTCCACCAGGCCCGAGTCCGGGTCCGGGTGGTTGTAGCGCACCGTCCCCGCCTCCGCGAGCAGCGAGGGCGAGACCCCCAGCTCCTCGAACGTCCTGCGGGCGGCCGCGGCGAACGGCGCCTCGCCCGGATACGGGTGCCCGCAGCACGTGTTCGACCACACGCCGGGGGAGTGGTACTTGCCGAGCGCGCGCTGCTGGAGCAGCAGCCGGCCCTGTTCGTCGAAGAGGAACACGGAGAACGCTCTGTGCAGCTGTCCGGGCGCCTGATGCGCGGAGAGCTTCTCCGCCGTGCCGATCGTCCTGCCGTCCTCGTCCACGAGTTCCAGCAAGATCGCTTCTCCGGTGCCGTTCGACGAACTGTTCGCCGCGGTGGCAGGTGTGGTCGGCATACCCATCCTTCGCTTCGGTCCTCGAACCCCAAGTCTGCCGTACCGGACAGACGGTCCCGGCACTTGGCAGCGCCCGCATGTCCCGCCCGGCGGGCCGGGCGGGACATGCACAGGGTCAGACGCCGAACGCGGCCGGGTAGGTGATCGTGCCCTGCGGCACCTGCCAGGAACCGTCCGCCGCGCCCACGACGAGCGCCATCATCGCCTCATCGGGCACCTCGAACCCGGGCTGGATGCCGTATCTGGAGGCGGGCGTGCAGTGCCATCCGGGGGACACCCCCGGACCCCCGGCGAACCTCGAGTAGTACTCCGGGTGCCCGAGTACGAGGACGAGCCGCTCCCCGCGCGCGCGTGCCGCGTCGAGCACCGCGCTGACGACGGCCGAACCGGCGCCCGTGCGCTGGTGTCGCGGAAGTACCGCGACGGGTGCCAGGGCCGCCGCGGGCGCACCGCCGACCAGGCAGCGGGTGATCAGCGCGTGCGCCGCCACGGTGCCGTCCGGCGCCTCGGCGACGTACGACAGGCCGGGCAGCCACGCGTCGGTGTCCGCCCGCAGGGCGTCCACCAGGTCGGCCTCCGCCTCCGTCGGGAAGGCGGCGGCGTTCACGGTGTGCACGGCCGCGGCGTCGGCGGCCGACTCCGGCCGCGTGGGCCACGTCGTCGCGGGGCGCAGCGCGTAGCCGGTGTAGCCGTAGTCCTCGCCGTGGTCGCGCCGCATCGCCAGCTCGGCGCGCGCGCCCGCGAGGGCGTCGGCCATGCCGGGTGCCCGCGGGTCCGCGGCGGCTGCGCGCTCGGCGAGCGGGCCGTAGTACTCGTCCCAGTCGGACTCGGGCTGTCGGTGGACGCCGAGCACGGAGTACCCGGCGCCGGTGCAGGCCCGGAGGTTCTGCTCCGTCGTCCGCAGCGCGCAGTGCGGCTCCCAGAAGGCGCGTGCTTCGGGGGACGGATCGGCGGTGGTCCACTCGCACTCGGTGAGCACGAGCGAGCCGCCCGGGGCGAGCAGCCGCTTCCACCGTCGCAGCGCCTGGTCGAAGCCGATGGAGTACGCCGAGCTCTCGGCCCAGATCAGATCGAACGAAGCATCCTGATAGGGGAGTTCGCCCATGTCGGCGTTGACGGGGTGGATCCGGTCGGCGAGGCCCCGCGCCTTCGCGGTGACGCGCAGTTCGTCGAGGAACGGCTCGTGGAGGTCGACCGCGGTGACCTCGCCGCCGGTCTCGGCGGCCAGGAGCAGAGCGGAGCGGCCGGGGCCGCAGCCGAGGTCGAGCACGCGCGGGCGCTCGGGCAGCGGCCCCACGAGGGAGAGGAGTCGCAGGGTGGTGGAGTCGGAGCCGGGGCCCTGCCGGGGAAGTCCGTGGTGCAGGGCGAAGAAGGCGTCACGTACGACGTTGTCAGTCAACGGTTGGAACCCTTGGGTGTGAGGGCCCCGCCGACGCGCACCCCGACGACCGAAAAAGGGAGGGGGAGGGTCAGCCGGTGGCCCGGGAGATGGGGATGCACCTGTCGCTGCGCGGGGCAGCGCTCACCGCGACGACAGTCATCAACCCACCTCCTCAAAGATCCATGGCCAACGTAGCACGCAGTGTGCGCAACTGCCCCTGGGTGATGAGCGGTCAGTGGCAGAGCTTCGCCTCGTGCTCCGCGTGTCCGACCGGCTCCAGCTGGAACGTGCAGTGCTCGACGTCGAAGTGGACGCCGAGGCAGCCCTGGAGTTCGTGGAGCATCTTCTCGTGCCCGATGGCGTTGAGGGCCTCCGAGCTCACGACCACGTGCGCGGACAGAACGGGCATGCCCGAGGTGATCGTCCAGGCGTGCAGGTCGTGGACGTCCAGGACGCCGGGGAGCCCCGCGATGTGCGCGCGCACCTCCGCCATGTCGACGCTCTTCGGGGCCGCTTCGAGCAGCACGTTCAGCGTCTCCTGCAACAGCTTCACGGTCCGCGGGACGATCATGAGGCCGATGGCGATCGACGCGATCGGGTCGGCGGCCTGCCAGCCGGTGGCCAGGATGATCGTCGCCGAGATGATCACGGCGACCGAGCCCAGTGCGTCCGCGGCCACCTCGAGAAAGGCGCCACGCACATTGAGGCTGTCCTTCTGGCCGCGCACCAGGATCGACAGCGAGATCATGTTCGCGACGAGGCCGATCACGCCGAAGACGATCGTCAGCCCGCCCTGGGTCTCGGCGGGTTCCATGAATCGCTGGATCGCCTCGACCAGCACATAGCCGCCGACGCCGAGCAGCAGCAGGCAGTTGGCGAGTGCGGCCAGGATCTCGGCGCGCGCGAAGCCGAAGGTGCGCTGTTCGCTCGCGGGGCGGTTGGCGAAGTGGATGGCGAGCAGTGCCATGCCGAGGCCGAGTGCGTCGGTCGCCATGTGTGCCGCGTCCGCGACCAGGGCGAGCGAGTCCGCGAGGACCCCGCCGACGATCTCGACCACCATCACGGTCAGCGTGATGCCGAGCGCGATGCGCAGCCGGCCCAGGTGCGCGGCCGAGGCCGTGCCCGTGGGCGCGTGGCTGTGCCCGTGATCGTGTCCGGCCCCCATGGAAACCGCCCTCCGTCCGTTCTTCGGCGCACCTCGTCGGCCGCCCCCGCGATCACAGTGAACTACGGGTAGGGGGTATCTGCAAACACTGCACTGAACACCGTTGTCATGTGCCCTGACCTGTGGAAATGGGTGCAGGTCAGGGCGTCACAGAGCTCAGTTGCAGGGGGTCTCCGGGTGCCGCAGCCGCCAGCCCGCCCACGCCGACTCGACCATCTCGCGCACCCCGCGACTCGTCGCCCAGCCGAGCTCCTTCGCCGCGAGTTCCGCGACGGCCACCGCACGCGGGGAGTCGCCCGCGCGGCGCGGCTCGACCACGGCCGCCCGCGGGTCGCCGCTGACTTCGGAGATCAGGTCGACCAGTTCGCGTACGGAGACGCCCTCGCCGGAGCCGATGTTGACTGTCAGATCGCCCGTCGCGCCCGGCTCCGTGATCCGGCGCGCGGCCGCGAGATGGGCCTCGGCGAGATCGGCGACGTGCAGATAGTCACGTACGCAGGTGCCGTCCGGCGTCGGGTAGTCGTCGCCGAAGATCCGGGGGGCCTCGCCGCGGCTCAGCCGGTCGAAGACCATCGGGATCACGTTGAAGACGCCGGTGTCCGCGAGCTCGGGGGCGGCGGCGCCCGCCACGTTGAAGTAGCGCAGGCACACGGTCGCCATGCCGTGCGCGCGGCCGGCCGCCCGCACCAGCCACTCGCCCGCCAGCTTCGTCTCGCCGTAGGGGCTCATCGGCGCGCAGGGGGTGGACTCGGTGATGAGTTCCACATCCGGATTGCCGTACACGGCGGCGGACGAGGAGAAGACGAAGCGCCGCACGCCGGCGGCGGCGACCGTGTCCAGGAGTACCGCCAGGCCGCCCACGTTGTCGCGGTAGTAGAGCTCGGGCCGCTCCACGGACTCCCCGACCTGCTTGCGGGCCGCGAGATGCACCACACCGGTCACGGAGTGCTCGGCGCACACCCGCGTCACCAGCTCGGGGTCCAGGGCCGAGCCCCTGACCAGCTCGATGTCCGACGGCAGCCGTTCGGCCACCCCGGTCGAGATGTCGTCGAGGACGACCACGTCCTCACCGGCGGCAGCCATCGCCCGCGCCACATGTGCCCCGATATAACCCGCTCCACCTGTGATCAGCCATGTCATGGTCGACCACCCTAGGGTGTGCCCCTATGTGCCCTCGCGACGTGCCCTCCCGGGCCTTCGCGGGACCGGCAGTTTGTGGGGCGGGGCCTTGATCGACAATGATGACGGGGCGGTCGCGCACACTCAGACCGCTCTTATCGGGCCGTAAACGGGCGGTGAACGTCGGCTTCTCATCATCCGATAGCCTCTGCCGACGTGTCGCCCGGCCGATCTCGGCCCGGGGCGCCCCCATCACGCCTGTGCCCGCTGCGCCGGCGTGCAGGCAATCCAAGGAGTGAGTTCGTCTGTCGACCGCCATCGTCACCGGCCAGCCGGTACCCGGGTCGTCGCTCGAGGGCGAGCTGCGGGCACTCGGCTTCGACGTGCGGCTCGCCCCGGACGCCGCACAGGCAGGGACGGCGCTCGCCGCGGTCCCGGCAGGACAGCGGGTCGCGCTCGTCGACGCGGGCTTCGTGGGTCACACCCACGCCCTGCGTCTCGGCCTCACCGACCCCCGCTTCGCCGCCTCGGCCGTCCCCGGAGCCGTCTCCGTACAGCCCGCGGCCCGCGAGGCGCTGACCGGCGCCCTGCGCGACACCGCCCAAGGGCCTTCCGCGACGGACTTCGGTACGCGCGCCGGCACCCTGGCCGGCGTGCTCGCCGACCGCGTCGCCGAGCGCCTGACCGCGTCCGGCACCGAGGTGCACCACCCCGAGCTCGGTGAACTCGTCGCCGCCGTGCCCGCCGACCCGCAGGCCCGCAACGAGGCCCGCCAGGCGGTCGCCGCCGTGGACGACGAGGCGATCCGGCTGCGTACGGCGGTCAAGGCGCGCGACGGCTTCTTCACGACCTACTGCATCAGCCCGTACTCCCGCTACATCGCCCGCTGGTGCGCCCGGCGCGGTCTCACCCCGAACCAGGTGACGACCGCCTCGCTGTTCACCGCGCTGGTCGCGGCGGGCTGCGCGGCCACCGGCACCCGCGTCGGCTTCGTCGCCGCGGGACTGCTGCTCCTCTTCTCCTTCGTCCTGGACTGCACGGACGGGCAGCTCGCCCGCTACTCCCTGCAGTACTCGACGCTCGGCGCCTGGCTCGACGCGACCTTCGACCGCGCCAAGGAGTACGCCTACTACGCGGGCCTCGCGCTCGGCGCGGCCCGCGGCGGTGACGACGTGTGGGCGCTCGCGCTCGGCGCGATGGTCCTGCAGACCTGCCGCCATGTCGTGGACTTCTCCTTCAACGAGGCGAACCACGACGCGACGGCCAACACCAGCCCCACCGCGGCCCTCTCGGACAAGCTCGACAGCGTCGGGTGGACGGTCTGGGTGCGCCGGATGATAGTGCTGCCGATCGGCGAACGCTGGGCCCTGATCGCGGTGCTGACCGCGCTGACGACGCCGCGCATCACGTTCATCGTCCTGCTGATCGGCTGCGCCCTCGCGGCGACGTACACCACGGCCGGCCGCGTCCTGCGCTCGCTGACCCGCCGGGCCACGCGCACCGACCGGGCCGCGCAGGCCCTCACGGAGCTCTCCGACAGCGGGCCCCTGAGTGAACTGCTCCAGCGCGCGGTGCGCGGTGTGCCTCGTCACACGGCCCCGGCGATCGCCGCGCTCGGCGCCCTGGTCCTCGTACTGGCCACCGCACTGTCGGACTACGGCAGCTGGTGGCCCGTCCTCGGCGCCGCCGTCTACGCGCTGACCTCCGCCGCGGCCGTCTCGCGCCCCCTCAAGGGCCCCCTCGACTGGCTGGTCCCGCCCGTCTTCCGCGCCGCCGAATACGGCACGATCCTGTTGATCGCAGCGAAAGCGGACGTAAACGGAGCGTTGCCGGCGGCTTTCGGACTGGTGGCCGCGGTCGCCTACCATCACTACGACACGGTGTACCGCATCCGCGGTGGCACCGGCGCGCCCCCGCACTGGCTGGTCCGGGCGATCGGCGGGCACGAGGGCAGGACGCTGGTGGTCACTGTGATCGCCGCACTGCTCACCAACACAGATTTCACTGTCGCGCTCACGGTTTGCGCCGTGGCCGTGGCACTGGTGGTGCTCGTCGAGAGCATCCGCTACTGGGTGACCGCCCACAGGCGCGGCGCACCCGCCGTACACGATGAAGGAGAACCCGCATGATCGGCCTCGTGCTGGCTGCCGGCGCCGGACGGCGTCTGCGTCCCTACACCGACACGCTGCCCAAGGCCCTGGTGCCGGTCGGCCCCGAGGGTGACGAGGAGAGCCTCACGGTTCTGGACCTGACCCTCGGCAACTTCGCCGAGATCGGTCTCACCGAGGTCGCGATCATCGTCGGGTACCGCAAGGAGGCCGTCTACGAGCGTCGCGAGGCGCTCGAGCAGAAGTACGGCGTCAAGATCACCCTGATCGACAACGACAAGGCCGAGGAGTGGAACAACGCTTACTCCCTGTGGTGCGGCCGTGACGCGATCAAGCACTCGGTGATCCTCGCCAACGGCGACACCGTGCACCCGGTCTCCGTCGAGAAGACGCTGCTCGCCGCCCGCGGCGACGGCAAGAAGATCATCCTCGCCCTCGACACGGTGAAGTCCCTCGCCGACGAGGAGATGAAGGTCGTCGTCGGCCCCGAGGGCGGCATGACGAAGATCACCAAGCTGATGGACCCGGCCGAGGCGACCGGTGAGTACATCGGCGTCACGCTCATCGAGGGCGAGGCGGCCGACGAGCTCGCCGACGCGCTCAAGACCGTCTTCGAGACGGACCCGCAGCAGTTCTACGAGCACGGCTACCAGGAGCTCGTGAACCGCGGCTTCAGGATCGACGTCGCCCCGATCGGCGAGGTGAAGTGGGTCGAGATCGACAACCACGACGACCTCGCCAAGGGACGTGAGATCGCGTGCCAGTACTGACGAGGCTCATCCCCTCGCCGGTCGTCGTCGACATCCGGGCGGGGGCGATCGACGACCTGGCGACCGTTCTCGCCGACCAGCGGATCTCGTCGTCCACCGGACGCCTGGCCATCGCGATCAGCGGTGGCTCGGGCGCCGTCCTGCGCAAGCGCCTCGAGCCGCAGCTGCCCCGTGCGGAGTGGTTCGAGGTCGGCGGCGGCACGCTCGACGACGCGATCAAGCTCGCCGAGGCCATCAAGAAGGGCCGCTACGACGCGGTCGTGGGCCTCGGCGGCGGCAAGATCATCGACTGCGCCAAGTTCGCCGCGGCGCGCGTCGGCCTGCCGCTGGTCGCCGTTGCGACGAACCTGTCGCACGACGGCCTGTGCTCGCCGGTCGCGACGCTCGACAACGACGCGGGCCGCGGCTCGTACGGTGTGCCGAACCCGATCGCCGTCGTCATCGACCTCGACATCATCCGTGAGGCCCCGGTCCGCTTCGTGCGGTCCGGGATCGGTGACGCCCTGTCCAACATCTCCGCGATCGCGGACTGGGAGCTGGCCGCGCGCGAGCGCGGCGAGGACATCGACGGCCTGGCCGCCGCCATGGCCCGCCAGGCCGGCGAGGCCGTCCTTCGCCACCCCGGCGGCGTGGGGGACGACGCGTTCCTCCAGGTCCTGGCCGAGGGGCTGGTCCTCACCGGTATCGCGATGTCGGTGTCGGGCGACTCCCGTCCGGCCTCCGGTGCCTGCCACGAGATCAACCACGCCTTCGACCTCCTCTTCCCCAAGCGCGCCGCGAGCCACGGCGAGCAGTGCGGCCTGGGCGCGGCCTTCGCGATGTTCCTGAGGGGAGCGCGCGAGGAGTCGCTGTACATGGTCGAGGTCCTGCGCAGGCACGGCCTGCCCGTGACCCCCGAGGAGATCGGCTTCACCGTGGACGAGTTCGTCCAGGTCGTGGAGTTCGCGCCGCAGACCCGTCCGGGCCGGTACACGATCCTCGAGCACCTCAATCTGTCCACCGACCAGATCAGGGACTCCTACGCCGACTATGCAAAAGCCATCGGTAGCTGAGCTGCGCCCGGTCGTTCACCCCGCAGGGGTGAAGGACCGGCGCAGCGGCGAGCACTGGGGCGGCCGGCTCTACATGCGCGAGATCTCGCTGCGCATCGACCGCCACCTCGTGAACACCAAGGTCAGCCCCAACCAGCTGACCTACCTGATGACCGTGTGCGGCGTCCTCGCGGCGCCCGCGCTGCTGGTCCCGGGTATCTGGGGCGCCGTTCTCGGCGTCGTCGCGGTCCAGCTGTACCTGCTGCTCGACTGCGTCGACGGCGAGATCGCCCGGTGGCGCAAGCAGTACTCGCTCGCCGGCGTCTGGATGGACCGCGTCGGCGCGTACCTGACCGACGCCGCGGTCCTCGTCGGCTTCGGCCTGCGCGCCGCCGACCTGTGGGGCACGGGCCGGATCGACTGGCTGTGGGCCTTCCTCGGCACGCTCGCCGCGCTCGGCGCCATCCTGATCAAGGCCGAGACGGACCTGGTCGGCGTGGCCCGCGCGCAGAACGGCAAGGAGCAGGTCAAGGAGTCCGCGTCCGAGATCCAGGCCTCCGGCATGGCGCTCGCCCGCAAGGCGGCGTCGGCGCTCAAGTTCCACCGCCTCATCCTCGGCATCGAGGCGTCGCTTCTGATCCTGGTCCTCGCGATCGTCGACCAGATCCGGGGCGACCTGTTCTTCACGCGCCTGGGCGTGGCGGTTCTGGCCGGCATCGCGCTGCTCCAGACCGTGCTGCACCTGGTGTCCATCCTGGCGTCGAGCAGGCTGAAGTGAGTACGCGGATGAAGGTCGGCGCGGTGATCATCACCATGGGCAACCGCCCCGAGGAGCTGCGCGCCCTCCTCGACTCCGTCGCCAAGCAGGACGGCGACCGGGTCGAGGTGGTCGTGGTCGGCAACGGCTCCCCGGTCCCGGACGTCCCCGCCGGTGTCCGCACCGTCGAGCTGCCCGAGAACCTCGGTATCCCGGGCGGGCGCAACGTCGGCATCGAGGCCTTCGGGCCGTCGGGCTCCGACGTGGACGTGCTGCTCTTCCTCGACGACGACGGCCTCCTGCCGAACACCGACACCGCTCAGCTGTGCCGCGAGGCCTTCGAGGCCGATCCGAAGCTGGGCATCATCAGCTTCCGGATCGCCGACCCGGAGACCGGCGTCACCCAGCGCCGCCACGTCCCGCGCCTGCGCGCCGCCGACCCGATGCGCTCCTCGCGCGTCACCACGTTCCTCGGCGGCGCGAACGCGGTGCGCACCAGTGTCCTCGCCGAGGTCGGCGGCCTGCCCGACGAGTTCTTCTACGCCCACGAGGAGACCGACCTCGCCTGGCGTGCCCTCGACGCGGGGTGGATGATCGACTACCGCGCGGACATGGTGCTGCACCACCCGACCACGGCTCCCTCCCGGCATGCGGTCTACCACCGCATGGTCGCCAGGAACCGGGTCTGGCTGGCCCGCCGCAATCTGCCCGCGCTCATCGTCCCCGTCTACCTCGGGGTCTGGCTGCTCCTCACACTCGCCCGCCGCCCCTCCGGACCTGCGCTCAAGGCCTGGTTCGGCGGGTTCAAGGAGGGCTGGACGAGCCCGTGCGGCCCCAGGCGTCCCATGAAGTGGCGTACGGTGTGGCGCTTGACCCGACTGGGCCGACCTCCCATCATCTGACAAGCTCGTGTCTGAGAGCATCCGGCCCGTACCCCGGCCCCTGGCCCGTGCCTATGCCCGACCAGGCTGCGCACTTTGAAGACGAAAGTTTCCACTAGTGAGTGAGACAACGCATGACGGCGGTGTCGCGGTGACCGCGCGTCCGTCGCCCGACGAGGGGCTGTCCCCGGCCGACCTGGCCGCCAAGTACGGTCTGACCGTCAGTGGCGCCAGGCCCGGCCTGTTCGAGTACGTCGGCCGGCTGTGGGGGCGGCGTCACTTCATCCTCGCCTTCTCGCAGGCGAAGCTCACCGCCCAGTACAGCCAGGCCAAGCTCGGCCAGCTCTGGCAGGTGGCGACGCCACTGCTGAACGCGGCCGTGTACTACCTCATCTTCGGCCTCATCCTGCACGCCAGCCGGGGCATGTCGATGGACGTGTACATCCCGTTCCTGGTCACGGGCGTCTTCGTCTTCACCTTCACGCAGAGCTCGGTGATGGCGGGTGTGAGGGCGATCTCGGGCAACCTGGGCCTGGTGCGCGCCCTGCACTTCCCACGGGCCTCGCTGCCGATCTCGTTCGCGCTCCAGCAGCTCCAGCAGCTGCTGTTCTCGATGATCGTCCTGTTCATCGTCGCGATCGGCTTCGGCAGCTACCCGGGTATGTCCTGGCTGCTGATCATCCCGGTGCTCGCGCTCCAGTTCCTCTTCAACACCGGACTCGCGCTGATCATGGCGAGGATGGGCTCGAAGACCCCGGACCTGGCGCAGCTGATGCCGTTCGTGATGCGTACGTGGATGTACGCGTCCGGCGTGATGTTCTCCATCCCGATCATGCTGGCCGACAAGCCCGCGTGGGTCGCCGACGTCCTGCAGTGGAACCCGGCCGCCATCTACATGGACCTGATGCGCTTCGCGCTCATCGACGGATACGACTCCGGGAACCTGCCGCCGCACGTGTGGGCGGTCGCGGCCGGCTGGTCGGTGCTGGTCGCCGTCGGCGGCTTCGTCTACTTCTGGAAGGCAGAGGAGCGGTACGGCCGTGGCTGACGAAGACATCCTGGGCAAGAACGCAGGCAAGGGACACATCCCGACCGTCATCGCGGACGGGCTGCACATCGTGTACCGCGTCAACGGTGCCAAGACGGGCAAGGGCAGCGCGACCGCCGCGCTGAGCCGCATCGTCAAGCGGGGCTCCGACGACGCCGCGCGCGGCGTGCGCAAGGTGCACGCGGTCAAGGGCGTCACCTTCACCGCGTACCGCGGCGAGGCGATCGGCCTGATCGGCTCGAACGGGTCCGGCAAGTCGACCCTGCTGCGCGCGATCGCCGGGCTCCTGCCGGCGGAGAAGGGCAAGGTCTTCACCGACGGCCAGCCCTCGCTCCTCGGTGTGAACGCGGCGCTCATGAACGACCTGACGGGCGAGCGGAACGTCATACTCGGCGGGCTCGCGATGGGTATGTCCCGCGAGCAGATCCGGGAGCGTTACCAGGAGATCGTCGACTTCTCGGGCATCAACGAGAAGGGCGACTTCATCACGCTCCCGATGCGCACCTACTCCTCCGGTATGGCGGCGCGGCTGCGCTTCTCCATCGCGGCGGCCAAGGACCACGACGTCCTCATGATCGACGAGGCCCTGGCCACGGGTGACCGCAAGTTCCAGAAGCGCTCCGAGGCCCGCATCCGCGAGCTGCGCAAGGAGGCCGGCACGGTCTTCCTCGTCAGCCACAACAACAAGTCGATCCGCGACACCTGCGACCGCGTGCTCTGGCTGGAGCGAGGCGAGCTGCGTATGGACGGACCGACAGCTGAGGTACTCAAGGAGTACGAGAAGTTCACGGGCAAGTAGCCGGGGCGGCCTCCGGGCAACCCTCTGCACCCGTCTCGCGTCTCAAGGCCCCGCCGGGAACTCTTCGGCGGGGCCTTGATATGCATGTAGGTGGCAACTGATTCCCGCCGAGGTCAAGCGAAGGTCAACTTCCTTGCGCGCAGGGAATGTTGGAGCCAATCGGTGTGTTGTTGTGATCTGCAGGAAACCCCGTCGGGGCAGTGCCGGTTGTACAACGTAAGCTGTACTGGTGCCGATTCGCGGCAAAGGGGCGATAATGCGCGACACCCTGACTCAGGGGTCGGTCTGCCATGCGTAAGGCTGGGCGGCGTGTCCGAAATAGGATGTTTTGGGTCAGCAGTGTAGAACGGGAGATGTGACGGCAATGGCTATGGAAACTCTCCAGCTCCACGATGCTTTCGCCGTCCTGGTACCGGGCAGCGCGTGGTGACGGGATCATCGGGAGCGCACGCCGGATCGCCGGCCGTTGCGACACTCGACAAGGCCGCCGACGAGAACTTCCCGGTGGCCCCTTTCTTCCTGCCCCGGGACTGGCGCGACGACCTCATGGCGGTCTACGGCTTCGCCCGCCTCGTCGACGACATCGGTGACGGCGACCTCGCTCCCGGCGGCGCCGACGCCCGCCTCCTGGGCGTGTCACCCGAACGGGCCGACGGGGACCGGCTGGCTTTGCTCGACGCTTTCGAGGCCGACCTTCACCGGGTGTTCGATTCCACCCCCCGTCACCCCCTTCTGCGCGCCCTGCAGCCCACCGTGCACCGCCGCGGCCTCACCCCCGAACCCTTCCTCGGCCTCATCGAGGCCAACCGCCAGGACCAACTCGTCACGCGCTACGAGATGTACGACGACCTGCTGGCCTACTGCGAGCTCTCCGCCAACCCGGTCGGCCGCCTTGTCCTCGCGATCACCGGCACCGCGACCCCGGAGCGCATCCGCCGCTCGGACGCCGTGTGCACCGGCCTGCAGATCGTCGAACACCTTCAGGACGTCGGAGAGGACCTGAGGCAGGGGCGCATCTACCTCCCCGCCGAGGACATGAAACAGTTCCATGTCCAGGAGTCCGACCTCGCCGCTCCCACGGCGGGCGCATCGGTGCGCGCCCTGGTCGCGTTCGAGGCCGAACGCGCCCTCGGTCTCCTGAATGAAGGCACCCCCCTCGTGGGTAGCGTCCACGGCAGGCTGAAGCTGCTGCTTGCCGGGTTCGTGGCAGGGGGGAAAGCGGCGGTCACCGCGATCGCCGCCGTTTCGTACGACGTACTTCCTGGACCGCCCAAGCCCACCAAGCTCCGGTTGCTGCGTGAGGTGGGAGCGACTCTGCGAGGAGAGGGGTGAGCCGGACCGTGGAGTCAGATCAGCACGTGTCGGCAGCGGTGCTCGCCGCATACAGCTACTGCGAGACCGTGACCGGACAGCAGGCACGTAACTTCGCCTACGGCATCAGGCTGCTGCCGACGGCCAAGCGGCGCGCCATGTCGGCGGTGTACGCGTTCTCGCGCCGCGTCGACGACATCGGCGACGGAGCGCTGCCGCCGGACGTCAAGGCCGACCGGCTCGACGAGACCCGGGCACTGCTCGCCCGGGTGCGCGACGGCGACGTGGCGGAGGACGACACCGACCCGGTGGGCGTCGCGCTCGCGCATGCCGCGCACCGGTTCCCGATCCCGCTCGGCGGCCTCGACGAACTCATCGACGGCGTCCTGATGGACCTGCGCGGCGAGACGTACGAGACCTGGGACGACCTCAAGGTCTACTGCCGCTGCGTCGCCGGCGCCATCGGCCGGGTCTCGCTCGGCATCTTCGGCACCGAGCCGGGCGCGCGCGGCGCCGAGCGCGCCTCCGAGTACGCGGACACGCTCGGGCTCGCGCTCCAGCTCACCAACATCCTGCGCGACGTGCGGGAGGACGCGGCGGACGGCCGTACCTACCTGCCCGCCGACGACCTCGCCAAGTTCGGCTGCTCGGCCGGCTTCGACGCCCCGACACCGCCGGCGGGCTCGGACTTCGCGGGCCTCGTGCACTTCGAGGTGCGCCGCGCCCGTGCCCTGTTCGCCGAGGGGTACCGGCTCCTTCCCCTGCTCGACCGGCGCAGCGGCGCCTGCGTCGCCGCCATGGCAGGCATCTACCGGCGCCTGCTCGACCGCATCGAGCGCGAGCCCGAGGCCGTCCTGCGCGGCCGGGTCTCGCTCCCCGGGCGCGAGAAGGCGTACGTCGCCGTGCGCGGTCTGTCCGGTCTCGACGCCCGCAGCGTCTCCCGGCAGCACCTCAGGAGGCGCGTCTGATGAGCACGTCCGACAGAGCGGTCCGCACCGACGGGAAACGGCGGGCAACCCTCCACGCCGACGCGGCGTCCATGACTTCAGCGGCTTGCCGTGCGTCTTTCAACCATCGCGCGCACACTGGCGGAACGGCCGGAGGGGAGGGCGCATGAGTACCGGGAACATGCGGCCCGACGGGCCGGGCGCGGACACCGCCGAAGAAACCGGACGGCAGAGCGCGGTCGTGGTCGGCGGCGGTCTCGCCGGGACCACGGCCGCACTCGCGCTCGCCGACGCGGGCCTCGACGTCACCCTGCTCGAAGGGCGCCCGAGGCTGGGCGGTCTCGCGTTCTCCTTCAAGCGCGGCGACCTCACCGTCGACAACGGCCAGCACGTGTACCTGCGCTGCTGCACCGCCTACCGCTGGTTCCTCGACCGCATCGACGGCACGGCCCTGTCGCCCCTGCAGGAACGTCTCGACGTACCCGTCCTCGACGCCGACAGGAACCGGCTCGGCAGGCTGCGCCGCACCGCGCTGCCCGTACCGCTGCATCTCGCCGCGAGCCTCGTCACGTATCCGCATCTCTCGCTCGCCGAGCGCGCCAACGTAGGGCGTGCCGCGCTGGCCCTCAAGGGGCTCGACCTGGGCGATCCGGCCCTGGACGAACGGGACTTCGGCAGCTGGCTGGCCGAACACGGCCAGTCGCGGCGCGCCGTCGAGGCCCTCTGGGACCTGGTGGGCGTCGCCACCCTGAACGCCGTCGCAGGCGAGTCCTCGCTCGGGCTCGCCGCCATGGTGTTCAAGACCGGGCTGCTGTCCGAACCGGGCGCGGCCGACATCGGCTGGGCACGCGTCCCCCTCGGTGAACTCCACGACACTCTCGCCCGCAAGGCGCTCGACTCCGCGGGCGTACGCACCGAACTCCGTACGCGCGTCACCTCCATCTCCCGTACCGGGAACGGACGTTGGAGCGTGGAGGTTCCCGGGGAGCGGATCGCGGCGGACACCGTCGTCCTCGCCGTGCCCCAGCGCGAGACGTACGACCTGCTGCCCGACGGCGCGCTCGACGACGCCGAGCGGCTGCTCGCCATCGGGACCGCGCCGATCCTCAACCTGCACGTCGTCTACGACCGCAAGGTCCTCAAGCGGCCTTTCTTCACCGCGCTCGGCTCGCCGGTGCAGTGGGTCTTCGACCGCACGGAAGCGTCCGGACTCGCCGAGGGGCAGTACCTCGCCGTGTCCCAGTCGGCCGCGCAGGACGAGATCGACGAGCCCGTCGCCGTGCTCCGCGAGCGCTACCTGCCCGAGTTCGAGCGGCTGTTGCCCGCCGCTCGGGGCGCGAAGGTACTCGACTTCTTCGTCACCCGGGAGCGCACGGCGACCTTCGCGCCGGCCCCCGGTGTCGGCGCGCTGCGGCCCACGGCCCGCACCAACGCCCCCGGCCTGTACCTGGCCGGCGCGTGGACCGCCACCGGGTGGCCCGCGACCATGGAAAGCGCGGTACGCAGCGGTGTCAGCGCCGCCGATGCCGCTCTCGCCGCACTCGACCGCCCACGCGGTCACCTGTTCCGGGAGGCGGCATGAAGCTCGATCTCCAGGGGGCGGACCATCCGGCCCCCGGCGACGCAACAAAAGGAGACCCTGTGCCCGCTGTGCCCTCGGCCGAACCGGCCGCCGACGCGGTGGACGTGACCGCGCTGCTCGAGCGCGGCCGGACCCTGGCCACCCCGGTGCTGCGGGCCGCGGTGGACCGCCTCGCATCTCCGATGGACACCGTCGCCGCCTATCACTTCGGCTGGATCGACGCCCAGGGCAACCCTGCCGACGGCGACGGCGGCAAGGCGGTACGCCCCGCGCTCGCCGTGCTGTCCGCCCAGGTCCCCGGCGCGGCGCCCGAGGTGGGCGTACCCGGTGCGGTCGCCGTCGAGCTGGTGCACAACTTCTCGCTCCTGCACGACGACCTGATGGACGGCGACGAACAGCGCCGCCACCGGGACACCGTCTGGAAGGTGCACGGCCCGGCGCAGGCCATCCTCGTCGGTGACGCGCTCTTCGCCCTCGCCAACGAGGTGCTCCTCGAACTCGGCACGGCCGAGGCCGGCCGCGCCACGCGCCGACTGACCGCCGCCTCGCGCGCCCTGATCGACGGGCAGGCGCAGGACATCAGCTACGAGCACCGTGAGCGGGTCACCGTCGAGGAGTGCCTGGAGATGGAGGGCAACAAGACCGGCGCCCTGCTGGCCTGCGCCTCCTCCATCGGCGCCGTGCTCGGCGGCGCCGACGACCGGACCGCGGACCAGCTGGAGAAGTACGGCTACCACCTCGGCCTCGCCTTCCAGGCCGTCGACGACCTGCTCGGCATCTGGGGCGACCCGGAGACCACCGGCAAGCAGACCTGGAGCGATCTGCGCCAGCGCAAGAAGTCACTGCCCGTCGTCGCCGCGCTCGCCGCGGGCGGCCCCGCGTCCGAGCGGCTCGGTGAGCTCCTCGCCGCCGACGCGAAGAGCATCGACTTCGACACCTTCTCCGAGGAGGAGTTCGCGGCCCGCGCCGCCCTCATCGAGGAGGCCGGCGGCCGCGACTGGACCGCCGAGGAGGCGCGCCGGCAGTACGCCGTCGCCATCGAGGCCCTGGACTCCGTCCAGATGCAGGACCACGTGCGGGCGCAGTTCGTCGCGCTCGCGGACTTCGTCGTCGTACGAAAGAGATGATCACTATCGGCCGTATATGACTCGCAGTCGCCGGCCGGTGTCCATCCAGGGCATCGGCCGACGGCGGACCCAGCAGAGATAGAGCACTGCACGAAGGGGAAGCCATGACAGCGACGACCGACGGAAGCAGCGGAGCGGCAGCTCCCGGCGCGACCTCGGCCACCACTGCCCAATTGACCGACACGAGCCCCGGGGCGGCCGGGACGCACGACGCCGCCAGCGCCGTCCAACGCGCCACGGACTTCCTGCTCGCCCGGCAGGACGCCCAGGGCTGGTGGAAGGGCGACCTCGACACGAACGTCACGATGGACGCCGAGGACCTGCTGCTGCGCCAGTTCCTCGGGATCGGGGACGAGGCGACCACTCGCGCCGCCGGGCTCTTCATCCGCGGTGAACAGCGCGACGACGGCACCTGGGCCACGTTCTACGGCGGCCCCGGCGAACTCTCCGCCACCATCGAGGCGTACGTGGCCCTGCGCCTGGCCGGGGACGCCCCAGGCGCGCCGCACATGGCGAAGGCCTCCGCCTGGATCCGGGAGCGGGGCGGCATCGCCGCGAGCCGCGTCTTCACCCGCATCTGGCTGGCCCTGTTCGGCTGGTGGAAGTGGGACGACCTGCCCGAACTGCCCCCGGAACTCATCTACTTCCCGAAGTGGATGCCGCTCAACATCTACGACTTCGGCTGCTGGGCCCGCCAGACCATCGTGCCGCTCACGGTCGTCTCCGCGAAGCGCCCCGTACGGCCCGCGCCCTTCCCGCTCGACGAGCTGCACACCGACGCGCACAACCCCAATCCGGCCAAGCCCCTTGCTCCGGTGGCCAGTTGGGACGGCGTCTTCGAGCGGCTCGACAAGGCGATGCACCTGTATCGCAAGGTCGCGCCGCGCCGGCTGCGCAAGGCGGCCATGAACTCGGCCGCTCGCTGGATCATCGAGCGCCAGGAGAACGACGGCTGCTGGGGCGGCATCCAGCCCCCGGCGGTGTACTCCGTCATCGCCCTCCACCTGCTCGGCTACGACCTCGAACACCCCGTGATGAAGGCGGGGTTGGAGTCACTCGACCGGTTCGCCGTGTGGCGCGAGGACGGGGCCAGGATGATCGAGGCCTGCCAGTCACCCGTGTGGGACACCTGTCTGGCCGTGATCGCCCTCGCCGACGCCGGCCTGCCCTCCGACCACCCCCGGCTGGTCAAGGCCGCCGACTGGATGCTCCGGGAGCAGATCGACCGGCCCGGCGACTGGTCCGTGCGCAGGCCACAACTCGCCTCCGGCGGTTGGGCGTTCGAGTTCCACAACGACAACTACCCCGACATCGACGACACCGCCGAGGTCGTCCTCGCGCTGCGCCGCGTCCGGCACCCGGACACCGTGCGCATGGAGAAGGCCATCGAGCGCGGCGTGCGCTGGAACCTCGGCATGCAGTCGAGGAACGGCGCCTGGGCCGCCTTCGACGTCGACAACACCAGCCCGTTCCCCAACCGGCTGCCGTTCTGCGACTTCGGCGAGGTCATCGACCCCCCGTCCGCGGACGTCACCGGGCACGTGGTGGAGATGCTCGCCGTCGAGGGCATGTCGCACGACCCGCGCACCCGGCGCGGCATCGAGTGGCTGCTCGCCGAACAGGAGCCGAACGGCGCCTGGTTCGGCCGCTGGGGCGTCAACTACGTATACGGGACAGGGTCGGTGCTCCCCGCCCTGACCGCCGCAGGGCTGCCCCCCTCGCACCCCGCGGTCCGCCGCGCCGTCGGCTGGCTCGAATCCGTCCAGAACGACGACGGCGGCTGGGGCGAGGACCTGCGCTCCTACCGCTACGAGGACTGGAAGGGCCACGGCGTCTCGACCGCCTCGCAGACCGGCTGGGCGCTGATGGCGCTTTTGTCGGCCGGGGAGCGGGACTCCAAGGCCGTCGAGCGGGGAGCCGCCTGGCTGACCGAGACCCAGCTGGCGGACGGCACCTGGGACGAGCCGTACTTCACCGGCACCGGCTTCCCGTGGGACTTCTCGATCAACTATCACCTCTACCGCCATGTCTTCCCGCTCACGGCACTCGGCCGGTACGTCCATGGCGAGCCGTTCTCCGACCAGGCGTCCTTGCCGGGCAAGGGGGGCTGATGGCCCGATCCCCGGCGGCCCCGCGCCCGCCGGACTCCGCCCCGCTGCTGGTCGCCTGCGCGCTCGGCATCGAGCACCTCGCCCTGCGCACCGGCGCCCGCACCGGAGCATCCGCCCCCGTGATCGTGCTGCGCACGGGCATGGGCCCCAAGGCGGCCGAGCGGTCCGTGGCCAAGGTCCTCGAGGATCCCGCCCTGCAGGACGCGGCGGTCGTCGCGACCGGCTTCTGCGCCGGCCTCGCCCCCGGGATGCACCCGGGTGACCTGGTCGTCGCCGAGGAGACCCGCGACCCGTACGGCTCCACGCCGTGCACCGGCACGGAACTCCTCGTCAAGGAGCTGATCAGGGCGGTACCGGGACGGACCGTGCACACCGGTCCGCTCACCGGTTCCGACCATGTCGTACGCGGACACGAACGCGGTGACCTGCTCGCCACGGGCGCGATCGCGGTGGACATGGAGTCCGCGGCCACGCTGCGCACGGCGGCCGCGCGGGGCCCGCGTCCGGTTGCGGCCGTACGAGTGGTCGTGGACGCTCCAGAACATGAACTCGTCCGTATCAGCACGGTGCGCGGTGGAATATCGGCTTTCCGCGTTCTTCGTGCCGTGCTTCCCGCATTTTTCGAATGGCACCGTTCTTTGCTGCTCCCTCGGAGGTGAGCCAGATGGCCATGCCGCTTCGTCAGTCCATCAAGGTCGCGACGTACCTCTTTGAACAGAAGGTTCGCAGGCGCGACAAGTTCCCGCTCATTGTCGAACTGGAGCCGCTCTACGCCTGCAACCTCAAGTGCGAGGGCTGCGGAAAGATTCAGCACCCCGCCGGAGTGCTGAAGCAGCGGATGCCCGTGGCGCAGGCCGTGGGCGCCGTCCTGGAGTCCGGCGCGCCGATGGTGTCCATCGCCGGCGGCGAGCCGCTCATGCACCCGCAGATCGACGAGATCGTCCGGCAGCTGGTGGCGAGGAAGAAGTACGTCTTCCTCTGCACGAACGCGTTGCTCATGCGCAAGAAGATGGACAAGTTCACGCCCTCGCCGTACTTCGCCTTCACGGTGCACATCGACGGGATGCGTGAGCGTCACGACGAGTCCGTCGCCAAGGAAGGCGTCTTCGACGAGGCGGTGGAAGCGATCAAGGAGGCCAAGAAGCGGGGCTTCCGCGTCACCACGAACTCCACCTTCTTCAACACGGACACCCCGCAGAACATCATCGAGGTCCTGAACTACCTCAATGACGACCTCGAGGTCGACGAGATGATGCTCTCGCCCGCCTACGCCTACGAGAAGGCGCCCGACCAGGAGCACTTCCTGGGCGTGGAGCAGACCCGCGAGCTCTTCAAGAAGGCCTTCGCGGGCGGCAACAGGCGCCGCTGGCGCCTCAACCACTCGCCGCTGTTCCTCGACTTCCTCGAGGGCAAGGTCGACTTCCCGTGCACGGCGTGGGCGATCCCGAACTACTCGCTCTTCGGCTGGCAGAAGCCCTGCTACCTGATGGCGGACGGGTACGTGACCACGTACAAGGACCTCATCGAGAAGACCGACTGGGACGCCTACGGGCGCGGTAAGGACGAGCGCTGCAACAACTGCATGGCGCACTGCGGTTACGAGCCGACGGCCGTCCTCGCCACGATGGGCTCGCTCAAGGAGTCCATCCGCGCCGCCCGCGAGACCGTCTCCGGAAACCGCGGGTGACACCGACATGACCTCCGGAGAGCCCGTTTCGCTGGGGCTCCCTTCGCTGCCGGTCCGACCGATCGCCGACCGCAGAACGAGTCGGCAGATCCACGTCGGACCGGTGGCAGTGGGGGGCGGAGCGCCGGTGTCCGTGCAGTCGATGACGACGACACGGACCTCGGACATCGGGGCCACGCTGCAGCAGATCGCCGAACTGACGGCGTCCGGCTGCCAGATCGTGCGGGTGGCGTGCCCCACGCAGGACGACGCGGACGCGCTCGCGACGATCGCGAGGAAGTCGCAGATCCCCGTGATCGCGGACATCCACTTCCAGCCGAAGTACGTCTTCGCGGCCATAGAGGCGGGCTGCGCGGCGGTCCGGGTGAACCCGGGCAACATCAAGCAGTTCGACGACAAGGTCAAGGAGATCGCGCAGGCGGCCAAGGACCACGGCACCCCGATCCGCATCGGGGTCAACGCCGGTTCCCTGGACGCCCGTTTGCTCAAGAAGTACGGCAGGGCGACGCCCGAGGCGCTCGTCGAGTCGGCGCTGTGGGAGGCGTCGCTCTTCGAGGAGCACGGGTTCAGCGACATCAAGATCTCGGTCAAGCACAACGACCCGGTCGTGATGGTGAACGCCTACCGGCAGCTCGCCGCGGCCAGTGACTATCCGCTGCACCTCGGCGTGACCGAGGCGGGTCCGGCCTTCCAGGGCACCATCAAGTCGGCTGTCGCCTTCGGGGCGCTGCTGAGTGAGGGGATCGGCGACACGATCCGCGTCTCGCTGTCCGCGCCGCCCGTCGAGGAGATCAAGGTCGGCATCCAGATCTTGGAGTCGCTGGGCCTTCGGGAGCGGCGTCTGGAGATCGTGTCGTGCCCGTCGTGCGGGCGGGCGCAGGTCGACGTCTACAAGCTGGCCGACGAGGTCTCCGCGGGCCTCGACGGGATGGAGGTGCCCCTTCGGGTCGCCGTCATGGGGTGTGTGGTGAACGGTCCCGGCGAGGCGCGCGAGGCGGATCTCGGCGTGGCGTCGGGCAACGGCAAGGGCCAGATCTTCGTGAAGGGCGAGGTCATCAAGACCGTCCCCGAGTCGAAGATCGTTGAGACCCTCATCGAAGAGGCGATGAAGATCGCCGAGCAGATGACGGACGCCGGGGTGGCCTCGGGCGCCCCTGACGTCACCGTGAGCTGAGGAACAACCGGAGAGGGGGCCCGAGCGTGACAATTCTGGAAAGCATCCGGGGGCCGCGCGATCTGAAGGCGCTGGGCGAGGAACAGCTCGACGAACTGGCCGCGGAGATCAGGGAGTTCCTGATCCACGCGGTCGCGAGGACCGGCGGTCACCTGGGACCCAACCTCGGGGTGGTGGAACTCTCGATGGCCCTGCACCGGGTCTTCGAGTCGCCGGTCGACCGGATCCTGTGGGACACCGGCCACCAGAGCTACGTGCACAAAATGCTGACAGGGCGTCAGGACTTCTCGAAGCTGCGCGGGAAGGGGGGCCTGTCCGGCTACCCCTCGCGCGAGGAGTCCGAGCACGACGTCATCGAGAACAGCCACGCGTCCACCGCCCTCGGCTGGGCGGACGGCCTCGCCAAGGCCAACCAGGTCCTGGGCGAGCGGGGCCACGTCGTCGCCGTCATAGGGGACGGGGCGCTCACCGGCGGCATGGCCTGGGAGGCACTCAACAACATCGCGGCCGCCAGGGACCGCCCGCTGATCATCGTCGTCAACGACAACGAACGGTCCTACGCCCCGACCATCGGCGGCCTTGCCAACCACCTGGCAACCCTGCGCACCACCGACAGCTACGAGAAGGTCCTCGCCTGGGGCAAGGACGTCCTCCTGCGCACCCCCGTCATCGGGCACACCGTGTACGAGTCCCTGCACGGCGCCAAGAAGGGGTTCAAGGACGCCTTCGCACCGCAGGGCATGTTCGAGGACCTGGGGCTCAAATACGTAGGGCCCATCGACGGGCACGACCTGGGCGCGGTCGAGTCGGCGCTTCGACGTGCGAAACGGTTCCACGGGCCGGTGGTCGTGCACTGCCTCACCGAGAAGGGCCGCGGCTATGAGCCCGCCCTCGCGGACGAGGCCGACCGGTTCCACACCGTCGGCGTGATGGACCCGCTCACCTGCGAGCCCCTCGCGCCGTCCAACGGTCCGTCCTGGACCTCGGTGTTCGGCGACGAGATCGCCCGCATCGGACGGGAGCGCGACGACGTCGTGGCGATCACCGCGGCGATGCTGCACCCGGTCGGACTCACCAAGTTCGCCCAGGAGTTCCCCGGCCGGGTGTGGGACGTGGGGATCGCCGAGCAGCACGCGGCGGTCTCGGCGGCCGGCCTCGCGACCGGCGGCCTCCACCCGGTCGTCGCCGTCTACGCCACCTTCCTCAACCGCGCCTTCGACCAGCTCCTCATGGATGTCGCGCTGCACAACTGCGGCGTCACCTTCGTCCTCGACCGGGCCGGCGTGACCGGCGTCGACGGTGCCTCGCACAACGGCATGTGGGACATGTCCGTCCTCCAGGTCGTCCCCGGACTTCGTATCGCCGCGCCCCGGGACGCCGAGCAGCTGCGGGCGCAGCTGCGCGAAGCGGTCACCGTGGACGACGCCCCGACGCTGATCCGCTTCCCGAAGGAGTCGGTCGGCCCCGAGATCCCGGCGGTCGACCGGATCGGCGGCCTCGACGTACTGCACCGGGCCGACGCCCCGGACGTCCTTCTGGTCTCCGTCGGCGTGATGGCGCCGGTGTGCCTCCAGGTCGCGGAGCTCCTGGAGGCGCGCGGCATCAACTGCACGGTAGTGGACCCGCGGTGGGTCAAACCCGTCGACCCGGACCTCGCGCCGCTCGCCGCACGGCACCGGCTCGTCGCCGTCGTCGAGGACAACAGCAAGGCGGCGGGCGTCGGCTCCGCCGTGGCGCTCGCGCTCGGCGAGGCCGAGGTCGACATACCCGTACGGCGGTTCGGGATCCCCGACCAGTTCCTCGCGCACGCCAAGCGCGGCGAGGTGCTCGCCGACATCGGGCTCACGCCCGTCGAGATCGCCGGGCGGATCGGCACCAGCATGGCCCTGAAGGCCGAGACCGCGGCCCTCGTGGCCGGCAAGGAGAGCGACGACGTATGAGCAAGGAGTTCGATCTCGCAAGACTCCTGGCCGACCGCGGCGCCGAGCGCTACGAGCTGCATGCCAAGTACCTCAACCACCAGCTCCCGCGCATGCTGCACACCATCGGCTTCGACAAGGTCTACGAGCGGGCGGAAGGCGCCTACTTCTGGGACGAGGACGGCAACGACTACCTGGACATGCTCGCCGGGTTCGGCGTGATGGGCCTCGGCCGGCACCACCCCGTGGTCCGCAAGGCGCTGCACGACGTCCTCGACGCCTCGCTCGCGGACCTCACCCGCTTCGACTGCCAGCCGCTGCCGGGCCTGCTCGCCGAACGGCTCCTCGCGCACAGCCCGCATCTGGACCGGGTCTTCTTCGGCAACAGCGGCACGGAGGCCGTCGAGACGGCACTGAAGTTCGCCCGGTACGCCACGGGCAGCCCCAGGGTCCTGTACTGCGGTCACGCCTTCCACGGGCTGACCACCGGGTCTCTGTCCGTGAACGGCGAGTCCGGATTCCGGGACGGCTTCGCGCCGCTCCTGCCGGACACGGCGGTGCCGCTCGGTGACCTCGACGCCCTGCGCGCGGAGCTCGCCAAGGGCGACGTGGCCGGGCTGATCGTCGAGCCCATCCAGGGCAAGGGCGTCCACGGGACGCCGCCCGGCTATCTGCGCGCCGCCCAGGAGCTGCTCCACCAGCACAAGGCGCTGCTCATCGCGGACGAGGTGCAGACGGGCCTCGGCAGGACGGGCGACTTCTACGCCTACCAGCACGAGGAGGGCGTCGAACCCGACCTCGTGTGCGTGGCGAAGGCGCTCTCCGGCGGCTACGTGCCCGTCGGCGCGACCCTCGGCAAGGACTGGATCTTCAAAAAGGTCTACTCGTCCATGGACCGCGTCCTCGTGCACTCGGCCAGCTTCGGCTCGAACGCGCAGGCCATGGCCGCGGGGCTCGCCGTGCTCTCCGTGATGGAGAACGAGGAGGTCGTCGCGAACACCCGGGCCACCGGTGAGCTCCTGAAGTCCCGGCTCACCGCGCTCGTCGACCGCTACGAGCTGCTGAGCGACGTACGCGGCCGCGGCCTGATGATCGGCATCGAGTTCGGGCGGCCGAAGTCGCTGAAGCTGCGCAGCCGCTGGACGATGCTCCAGGCCGCGCGCAAGGGTCTCTTCGCGCAGATGGTCGTCGTGCCGCTGCTCCAGAAGCACCGGATCCTCACGCAGGTCTCCGGCGACCACCTGGAGGTCATCAAGCTAATCCCGCCGCTGATCATCGGGGAGCGCGAGGTGGACCGCTTCGTGGAGGCGTTCACCGCCGTCATGGACGACGCGCACTCGGGCGGCGGGCTGATGTGGGACTTCGGCAAGACGCTGGTGAAGCAGGCGGTCGCCAACCGCTGACCTCTTCTAGAGGGCGCTTCTTAAAGAAGGTAGCTGTTTGCCTCTGGGGCAATAAATTTGCCTCAGAGGTACAGCTCTGGCTCAATCGACGGTATGAGCCCTGCCCCTCCGGAGCCGGCTCCGGAACCCACGGAGCTGCCCGCCGTCGCCCCGCAGCTGCGCGAACTCCGGCGCCGCGCCGCCCTGACCCTGGAGGCCGCGGCCCGCGCCGCCGGGCTCTCGCCCGCGCACCTCTCGCGCCTGGAGACGGGCCGCCGCCAGCCCTCGCTCCCGATGCTGCTCGCCCTCGCCCGCACCTACGGTACGACGGTCTCCGAGCTCCTGGGCGAGACACCCGCCGACAGGGACGCCGTCGTGCGCTCCGGCGACATGGAGCCCACCGAGGCGGGCGGCTGGATCTACCGGCAGGCGGGTGCCCCGGGGCGCGGCATGCAGGCCTTGCGCGTGCACGTGCCGTTCGGCGCCCAGGGCGACATCGTCCGGGTCCACCCCGGTGAGGAGTGGCTGTACGTGCTCGAAGGGCGGCTGCGGCTGCGCCTCGGGGACACGGCGTACGCACTCGAGCCGGGGGACAGCGCGCACTTCGACTCGCTGACCCCGCACCGGATCGCCGCCGCCGACCGCGACGGCGCCGAGCTCCTCTTCGTACACACCCTGCTGCAGAGCCCGTCCGCCGCGCTGTGTCTCGGCCCGGCGACGGGCGCCGGCGAACGGACCCAGGGAGGTCCCCAATGAGCTCAGAGCCGAACGACGTGACCGAGCCGGAGCGGCCCGCCCGCCGCGACATCGAGGACAAGCTCCCGCGCGGCATCTGGGTGCGCCTGCTCGTCTACGTCTTCGCCGGGCACCTCGTCGCGGGCTTCATCTATCTGCTGTTCACGCTGGGGGCGTCGCGCGGGTGACGCGGCCCGCGTGTGGCCGATGAGTCTCAGTCTCAGTCGAGGAGGCGCTCACGCAGCCGCTCACGCTGGGCGGCGGACAGCTTGAGGCCCTCCTCCAGGTAGCGGTCGGTGGAGCCCCAGGTCTGCGCGACCTGCTCGAAGGCGGCCGCCAGATACGTGGCGCGGGCGTCGAACAGCGGGCTCAGCAGTTCCATGACCTCGGGGGACATCGCGTCCTTCGAGGCACTGCTGCGGTGCACCTTGTAGCGGCGGTGCGTCGCGTTCGACTCCAGGTAGTCCGCCTCGATGGCGTCGCGCTCCACACCCACGGCCAGGAGCGTGACCGCTATCGACAGGCCCGCGCGGTCCTTGCCGGCCGCGCAGTGCATGAGCGCCGGCACGCTGTCCTCGGCGAGGGAGTGCAGGACCTGGCTGTGCTCGGCGGTGCGCTCCGTGATGATCGCCCGGTACGACGTGATCATGCGGTCCGCGGCCTGGCCCTCGGCGAGGGCGGCGCGCAGGTCGTCGAGGTTGCCGTCGCGCACCATCTGCCAGAATTCGGCGCCGTCCGCCGGGTCGGTCAGCGGCAGATTCACGTTCCGCACGCCGGGCAGCGTGACGTCGGGGCCTTCGAGACGCTGGTCGGCGGCGTTGCGGAAGTCGAAGATCGTGTGCAGCCCGAGCGAGGAGAGGAACGCGGCGTCCTCATCCGTGGCGTGCGCGAGGTGACCACTGCGGAACAGCACGCCCTGCTTGACCCGCCGGCCGTCCACGGTCGGGAGACCACCGACGTCGCGGAAGTTGCGCACTCCGGCCAACTCGGGCTCGGTGGACGGGACCTGCTGCGTCACGGGGGCTCCTCCCGGTCGGCCGCGGCGCTGCTCGCCTGCGGGCGCCTTCGACGATACGACATGGCTGCCAGGGGCAACCATGTGAGAGAAGGCTGGCGATTGCGTAGTAAATGCCCGAAATAAACCGATAGATAGCCAATCGCGCCGTGTGGGATAACTAACCCTGAAATGAGGCCATATGGTGGCTGATAGGTGAGCAGGCTCATAGCGGTGACCGTGCGTGGCGGCGGGCCCGAATGAATTTCCAGCAGGTATCGCAGTTGCAAAGATCGTAAATCGACGGAGCGTGACGGCCTTTTCCGGAAAGGATCATTTGAGGATCAAGAACCGGAATGCCCAGGGGAATTCGCGGCTTGTCCCCGCGCTCCCCGCTCGCTTACGTTCAGCGCAATCCGGACGGACCGCCAAATCCTGCCGCCGCCCGGAATCCGCACATCGATCCGTGCTCGGCAGGAGCGGGGGACCCAGGTGGACCGCCGTTTCCGGGACATCGGAAACGGCTCGGGGTGAAGCCGTGCCCGAAAGGGGCGCGGCCGGGCAGCTCCAGCCCGAACCCGACAGCTCACCTCGCAGGCGACGGAGAGGAATTCCCCATGCCCGCGAAGGGTAAGCACCGCCGTCCCAAGTCCCAGCGCTTCTCCCGCACGATCGCCATTGCCGGCGTGGGCGGCGTCGCACTCGCGCTGCCGCTGATGGGTGCCGCCGGCGTCCACGCCGCGACTCCCGCGGCCGCCCACTCGGTCGTGAAGGCCGCGCCCGCCGCTGCCAAGACCTACGTCGTCAAGGCCGGGGACACCCTTTCGAAGATCGCCGACGCGCAGAATGTCAGCGGCGGCTGGAAGAAGCTCTACTCCGACAATCGCTCGGCCGTCGGCGGCGACCCCTCCCTGATCCATCCGGGCCTGAAGCTGACGATCGGCCAGAAGGCAGCGGCCCCCGCCGCGACGGCCACCGCCACGCAGGCTTTCGCGCCCAAGGCCGCTACCGGTGCCGGCTTCGCGCTGCCCGTCCAGGGCGCCTCCATCGGCACGGCGTACAAGACCGCGGGCAGCATGTGGTCCAGCGGCTACCACACCGGTGTCGACTTCGTGGTCCCGACGGGCACTCCGATCAAGGCCATAGGCGCGGGCACCGTCGTGTCGGCCGGCCTTGACGGCGCGTACGGCAACGAGGTCGTCATCCAGCACGCCGACGGCAAGTACTCGCAGTACGCCCACATGTCGTCCCTCTCCGTCTCGTCCGGGCAGACCGTGACCGGGGGCCAGCAGATCGGCCTCTCCGGCGCGACCGGCAACGTCACGGGACCGCACCTGCACTTCGAGATCCGCACCACCCCGAGCTACGGCTCGGACGTGGACCCGGTCGCCTACCTCCGTGCGCACGGGGTCTCGCTCTGACCCCGACGGTGTGACGTCGCCCCGCCCCTGACGGTGTGACGTGAAGGTGTCTCGTCGAGGCGTGACGTGAAAGGGCGGGTCCGGTTCCGGACCCGCCCCTTCGTCATATCCCCGCCGTATTCCTGAAATCGCGAAACTGACCGGGTGGGCTATATCACCACCCGTCAACCCCTTCCTACGGTCGCGTAGGTCACATCGCAGGGTGAAAGATGTGTGGTCGTGGCAAACGAATCGAGATCACTCAGCGGCGGCACGATTCGGTCCTACGCGGCGGTGGGGGACAGCTTCACCGAAGGCGTCGGGGACCCCGGTCCCGACGGGGCCTTCGTGGGCTGGGCCGACCGTCTCGCCGTCCTCCTGGACGACCGGACCCCCGAGCACTCCTTCCGGTACGCGAACCTCGCCGTGCGCGGCAAGCTCCTCGACCAGATCGTGGAGGACCAGCTCCCGCGCGCCGTCGAACTGGCCCCGGACCTGGTGACCTTCGCCGCCGGCGGCAACGACATCATCCGTCCAGGCACCGACCCCGACGACGTCGCGGAGCGCTTCGAGAAGGCCGTGGCCCGGCTGACCTCCGCCGTCGGCACGGTCATGGTGACCACAGGCTTCGACACCCGGGACGTCCCGGTCCTCAAGCACCTGCGCGGCAAGATCGCCACGTACAACGGGCACGTGCGCGCGGTCGCCGACCGCTACGGCTGCCCGGTGCTCGACCTGTGGTCCCTCAAGACCGTCCAGGACCGCCGCGCCTGGGACGACGACCGGCTGCACCTCTCGCCCGAGGGGCACACACGGGTCGCCCTGCGCGCGGGGCAGGCTCTCGGCGTCGAGGTGCCGGCGGACCCGGACCAGCCGTGGCCGGCGCAACCGCCGCGCGGCACGCTGGAGGTACGGCGCGACGACATCCACTGGGCACGGGAGTTCCTGGTGCCGTGGATCGGCCGACGCCTGCGCGGCGAGTCGTCCGGGGACCATGTGGCGGCGAAGCGGCCGGATCTGCTGCCGCTCTGACGGGAGCCGCGCGCGTCAGCTGCCGCTGTGACGGGAGCCGTGCCCGTCTTGGGGGAGCTTGTCCTTGGGGGCGGCTCCCCCGCGTCATTTCTGCGCGGTCACCCCGGGCTCCCTTCGGAGCCGGACGTCACGGCGCAGTCAGCCGGCCGTGGCCGTCAGGTCCGCCCGCTCAAGTCCCAGCTCGCGGGCCAGCGCGTCGTCGACCCACTCCTGCATGCGGGCCCGTGAGACCGTCCCCGTGTACGCGGTCATCTGCACCGCCAGACCGTCGAGGAGCGCCGTCAGGCGCAGCGCGGCGCCTGCCGGGTCCGGGCAGCGGAACTCGCCCGCCGCCACGCCCTCCGCGACGACCTGCGTGAGCGCCGCCTTCCACTGCTTGTCCAGGTCGCGCGTGACCTCCCGCAGCGCGGGCTCACGCAGCGCCGCGGACCAGCCCTCGATCCACAGCCGCCACCCCTTGGCCTGCCCGGTCGGCGCGTACCAGCGCACGGCCGAACGCAGCCGGCGCAGCGCCGTCGTGCGCTTGCCCAGCAGCTTGCGCAGATGCGCCAGGTCGCCCTCGGCGGCGTGCGCGAACGCGGCGGAGACGAGCTTTTCCTTCGTCGAGAAGTGGTACAGGACCAGCGCGTTGCTCACCCCGAGCGCTGAGGCGACGTCGGCGATGCGCACGGCTGCCACGCCCCGCGCCTCGATCTGCTCGATGGCGGCCCGCAGCAACTCTTCGCGCCGCTCGGCCACACTCAACCGCACTCTTGCCACGCGGTAACCCTACACACGGGCACCGGCGGTGGGCGCCGAGCGGCGAACCCGGCGCGAACGGCTCGTGCGCGACTCTTGACAGTGCCCAGTGGTGCCCGTCACAGTCTCGCTTACTGACTGGCCGTTCAGTCAATAGAGCGACCGGGAAGCCGGTCGCGGCACCGTCGCAACAAGAGTCGCAGCACAGTCCGAGAACAACCGTCACGCCCCGTGCCCCGCCGTGCAGCAGGAGTTTCCCCGTGACCCAAGCGCCGCCGATACCGCCGACCGAGCCGTCCGCCAAGGGCGCACCCGACCTGCCGGACCTGTCTGAGGGCTGGGGTGAACAGCGCTCCCGGCTCAAGAAGGACCTGCGCAGGCTGGACGTGCTGTTCTTCCTGATCTGCACCCTCGTCGGCCTCGACACGATCGGCTCCGTGGCCGCCCAGGGTCCGCAGGGCCTGACCTGGATGGCGATCCTCGCCCTCGCGTTCTTCCTCCCGTACGGGCTGCTCGTCGCCGAACTCGGCTCCGCCTTCCCCGTGCAGGGCGGCCCCTACGTGTGGACGCGCCTGGCGTTCGGCAGGCTCGTCGCCGGTGTGAACCAGCTCCTCTACTGGATCTCCAACCCCGTCTGGGTGGGCGGCAGCCTGTGCATCATCGCGCTCACCACGTGGGAGGAGTTCTTCACCCCGCTGCCGGGATTCTGGAAGTACGCGGCCGGCCTCGTCTTCATCTGGGGCGGAGCGCTGGCCGTCGTACAGTCCGTGCGCATCGGCAAATGGGTGCCCATCGCGGGCGCCGTCGCCCGGATCGTGCTCCTCGGGTTCTTCCTCGTCTCCGTGGTGGTGTTCGCCGTCCAGCACGGCGTGCACGCGCTGCCCGCGGGTGAGTTCGTCCCGACGTACGCCGGTTTCGTGGCGCTGGTCCCGGTCCTGATCTTCAACTACGTCGGCTTCGAACTGCCCAGCTCCGCGGCCGAGGAGATGACGAACCCGCGGCGCGACATCCCCCTGTCGATCCTGCGCTCGGGCTTCGCGGCGGTGCTCCTCTACGGCGGCCCGATCCTCGGCATCCTCTTTGTGCTGCCCAGCCAGGAGATCGGCAGCCTCGGCGGATTCATCGACGCCTGCAAGGCCGTGTTCACGGTCTACGGCGGGTCGATCGCGGCCGACGGCACGGTCACGCTCACCGGCCTCGGCTCCGCCTTCGGCGGGGTCGCCGCGGCGGGCCTGATCATCGGCCTGCTGACCTCGGGCGTCACCTGGGCCATGGGCGCCCACCGTGCGCAGGCCGTCGCCTGCGCGGACGGCGCCGGTCCCGCTTGGCTCGGCCGCATCTCCGAGAAGCACGGGACGCCGGTGCGCGTGAACCTGCTCTCCGCCGTGCTCGGTTCGATCCTCTTCGTGGTCGCCCTCAACCTCACGGGCGGCAACGGCGAGAAGTACTTCGCGGCGGGCCTCGGCCTGACGATCTGCACCACCTTCATCTCGTACGTCATCACGTTCCCCAGCCTCGCCGTGCTGCGCCGCAAGTACCCGGACACGCCACGCCCGTACGCCGTCCCGGGCGGACGCGTGGGCGCGTGGGTCGTGAGCGTCCTCGCCACCGGCTTCGTGGCGTTCACCGTGATCGTGCTGATCTGGCCGGGCTTCGGGGTCGGCTGGTTCGGCTCGGCGGGCAGCGCGGCTGACTCACTGCCCGCGTCGTTCGCCGGTGAGCGCGCCCAGTACACACTGAGCCAGGTGCTGCCCCTGCTGCTCTTCGTCGGCATCGGGCTCGTCTTCTACGCGATGGGCGCGCGGACGCGCAGGCGCGTGGGCAAGTAGCGCGCTCGCCCGCAAGGAGGGCCTTCCCCGCGGCGGGGTAGGCCCTCCCTTGCGTGTCGGATCCCCCCGGACGATCTGTCGCGTCAGACCCCCACGAACTGGTAGTCCCGCACGATGCGCCCGTCCTCCGCCACGACGACGAACTCCAGGCCTCCGCCCGTCACTTCGCCGCTCTGCGTGAGGACCGACTCCCAGCGGAACGTGACGACGTCGTTCAACTGCTGCGCGTGCGTGGCCGTCGCCCTGAACGTGTACTCGCCGGACGCCACGAACTCCTCGTGGGCCCGCGCCACCCGCGCCTCCAGCTCGTCGTGACCGCGGGCCTCCAAGGCGGCCGTGGGGAAGCCGAGGCGCACGGCCGTCTCCCGCAACTCCTGCGGCGGCAGCAGGGCGTGCACGCCGTTCGGGGACCACAGGGCGTGCACCGCCTTGCGGCGCAGCCCGGGGTCCCGCTCGTTCCAGACGGCCGCGTACCGGCCGGCCAGCTCCTGTGCGTCGATGTGCGGCATGGAATCGCTCGCTTCCTGTCCTGTCCCTGATGGCTGTCTGTGATGTGGAACTCTGCGCGGCGGGGTGCGGCGCGACAATTCCCCGCAGGGAATGGCCCGTAGACCCCGCCGTCGGGTAGACACGGTCCGGTGACGACGCAGGCGGAACCGGCTGAGGCGGGGACAGGGGCATGGCCCTCGGACAGGGCGGCACAGGGCGGGTTCGGTGACGCGTTGCGCGAGTGGCGGGTGCGGCGGCGCGTCAGCCAGCTGGAGCTGGCCACGCGCGCGGGGACCACGCAGCGGCATGTCAGCTTCGTGGAGAGCGGCCGCTCGGTGCCGGGCCGCGCCATGGTCGTACGCCTGGCGGAGGCGCTGAAGGTGCCGCTGCGGGAGCGCAACGCCCTTCTCCTTGCGGCGGGTTACGCACCCGCGTACCAGGAGTCGCATTTCGGGGGTCCGCAGTTGTCCGCCGTCCGTACGGCACTGGAGCGCGTCATGGAGGCGCATCTGCCGTATCCGGCGGTCATCATCGACCGGCGCGGGGATCTCGTCGCGCGCAACGAGGCCTTCGATGCGCTGACCGAAGGGGTGGCGAACTGTTGGGTGAGGGGCGTGCTCTACCGCGCAGGAAGGAGTGTGAGTGGGTGGAGCGTCCGGTGGGAACGCAGAATCCTGTGTCGAATGCGTGACCTCGATCGGGTGGGGCTCGTTGGGCAGGTGGACTGATGATCGGATTGCGTGAGTGGCTCGCTGGACGGAGTGGGTGGGGTGGCCGGGAAGGCGTTGCGGGTGTTGGCGGCTCCGTTCGTGGCTCCCTCTCCGAGCGGGGTAGCGGTGCGGACCCGACTCAAGGGCCTGTCCGCACCCGATGCCGAGGTGCTCGGTGTGGTCGGGCGGCATTTGGGGTCGTTGGCCGGACGGGATCTGAAGGTCCGCAGCAGGGCTGGGCTCGGTCACGATGCCGGTCAATGGGCGGTGCGTAAGCGGGATTTGACTGCCTTGTCATCGGCGCGGTGGGCGGGGTCGGTTACCAAGGCCTCGCATGACCAGTGGGCGCTGGCGCGGCGGTGCCTGGCCGCGCATGTCCGGGAGTTGGAGGCGGGCATCACCTGTATCCGGCAGCGCCTCGCGCAGGAGCTGGGCGCCAAGGGCGAGCGGAATGTGCCGGGCGGGTATCGCTCCCGGCGTGAGTGGCATGCCAAGTCGCGCCGCCTGCGCGTCCTTGAGGACCGTATGGCCCTCGCGCGGGCGGATTGGGTAGCGGGCCGAGTGCGGGTGGTGCGTGGCGGCAAGCGGCTGGCCAATACCAGGCATCACCTGGATGCGGCCGGGCTCAGCGAGCAGGGGTGGCGCTCTCGTTGGGAGGCGGCCCGGATATTCCTGTCCGCTGACGGCGAGTCCGGCAAGCGCCTCGGCAACGAGACCATCCGTCTCGATCTCGACGGGCAGTTGAGCCTCAAACTGCCTGCCCCGCTCGCCGACTTGGCGAACGCCCCGCACGGCCGCTACGTGCTGGCCGCCCGGGCGGTGTTCGCGCACCGGGGCCAGGAGTGGGCGGACCGGGTCGCTGACCACCGGGCAGTTGCGTATCGCATCCACCATGATGTGCTGCGAGACCGCTGGTATGTGACCGCATCCTGGCAACGCACCCCAGCCCCTGCCCTCACCCTGGAAGCCGCCCTGGCAGACGGGACCGTGATCGGCGTCGACACCAACAACGATCACTACGCCGCCTGGCGCCTCGACGTCCACGGCAACCCGGTCGGGCGTCCGGCGCGTTTCTTCTATGACCTGTCCGGCAATGCCCTGCATCGGGATGCACAGATCCGGCACGCCACCAGCCGCCTGCTCCACTACGCGCAACAGCGTGGCGCGAGCGCTATTGCGATCGAGGACCTCGATTTCGCGGACTCCAAGACCCGGGAGAAGCACGGCCGTAACAAGCGTTTCCGCTGTCTGATCTCCCGCTTTCCCACCGCACGGCTGGCTGCCCGGCTCATTTCGATGGCTGCCGAGCAGGGCATCAGCGTGATCGCGGTCGATGCCGCGTACAGCAGCCGGTGGGGCGCCGAGCACTGGCAGAAGCCGACCAGCATCCCCACCCATCAGACCACCCGGCATGAGGCCGCAAGCCTCGTGATCGGAAGGCGCGCCCAGGGATTCGGGGCACGGCGACGGACGACACCGCCCCCACGCGACCGGAGAGATCGCGTGGGGCATCGGATCACCCAGGCCGCACCCCGAAACCCCGGACGTGAGGGAGACCGCCCACCCCGGACCGGACCACCACCAGCAGTGGTGACGCCACCAGGAAAGCGAAAGCGGCGACCCAGCCCGCCCAACACCGTTCGGGACGGGCGTAGCGAACGAGAGTGGATCTACGACTCACTCCCGCTCACTATCTAGGAACGGTCGATCCGGCGCTGCTCTCGACGCCGGTGAACATCGCGCGTGCTGCTGCATCCGCGCGGCCTCGCGCCGCGGATCGTGAACCTGGACGAGTGGGCCTGGCACGTCATCGACGGACTGCGCGACGAGTCCGTCCGCAATTCCAACCGAGCTCTCACGGAGCTGGTCGCCGAACTGGAGGACATGGTGCCGGACCGGCCCCGAGAAGCCGGTCCGGACTACCTCGGCTTCGCCGTCCCGCTGCGGCTGCGTACGGAGCGCGGCGAGCTGCGCCTCCTGAGCACGCTCACCCACTTCGGGACGGCGGTCGACGTCACGCTCGCCGAGCTGAAACTGGAGGCGTTCCTACCGCTCGACCAGGAGACCGCCGGCCTCCTCGCCGACGCCATGGACGGGCGCCGGTGAGGCGACGGCCTGGTCGAGCACTCCGTGGGCGTCCAGTGCGATCGCGCCGCCCGGGTGCACGAGCAGGGGATTGACCTCCAGTTCGGCCAGCTCCGGATGGTCGACGGCGGCCCGCGCGACCGCGCACACGGCGGCGGCCGCCGCGTCCAGATGTGCTCCGGGCGCGCCGCGCCAGCCCGTCAGCAACGGTGCGTGCCGCAGTCGCAGGAGCAGGGCACGTGCGCGTGCCGGCGTCAGGGGTGCGAGGGCCAGCGCCGTGTCGGCGAGCAGTTCGGCGGTCACTCCTCCGATGCCGACCATGACGACGGGCCCGAACGACGGGTCGCGCCGCACACCGACGATCAGTTCGTGTCCGTACGGCGGGGTGGCCATGGCCTCCACGGCGTAGCGGTCCGCGCCCGTCGCCGCCTTCATACGGGCGAACGCGGCCCGTAGGGCGTCGGCGTCGGCGATGGACAGGGCGACCCCGCCCGCCTCGGTCTTGTGCGCGAGCCCCATGGCCTTGAGGACGAGCGGATACCCCGTCCGGTGCTCCGCCGCCTCCACGGCTCCGTCCGCGTCGGTCACGAACTCGGCTGCAGGAAAGGCGAGTTGATAAGAGGAAAGCAGCTCCCGCACGCTTTCGTAACCGCCGTCCGTCAGCCTGTACGTCGCCGGGGCCGGCGGATCCTCGCGGGTGAGCGGAGGGTCCGTGAGGCGGGCCGCCGCGGCGACGGCGGTCGCGGCCTGCTCGATGCGCTCGTAGACGGGCACACCGCGCTGCCGCAGAACGGTCAGGGCGGGGGTGTCACGGGCCATCGTGTGCACCACGAGGGCACGCCCGGATGTGACGGCGGCGTCCGCGAGGGCGTGTGCGACCTCGCATTCGTGTTCTGTCTGGGCCGGGTTGGCGGTCGCGTAGTCGCCGAAGTAGCCCGTGAGGACGACGGCGTCGGTGTCTCCCGAGTGCAGCAGGGTGCCCGCCACGCGCGCGTAGTTGCCGAGATCGGCCTCACCCGCGCCCGCCAGGTCGACCGGGTTGCCGCACCCGGCTCCACTCGGCAGCTGCTCGGCCACCGCATCGCGCGTGTCCTCCGTGAAGGCGGGCACGTCGAGGCCTTGTGCGGCGAACGCGTCGGCGGCGAGGGCACCTTGACCGCCGCTGTCCCCGACCACGGCGACGCTGCGCAGGTGAGGCGACGGGCCGGCGGCCGTGTGCCCCGCACTCCGGTCGCGTACGCCCTGCGCCAGCAAGTACAGCGCTGTGTCGACCAGTTCGCCCGCCGTGTCGAGCAGCAGGGCGCCGGCGTCGCGGCACACCGCCTCCACGGTGGCGCGCGCGCTCACCAGGGCGCCGGTGTGGGACGCGGCGGCGCGCCCGGAGGCGGCGCTGCGTCCCACGGTCAGGAGCAGGACGGGTTTCCCGGCGGCGTGCGTGGCCGCCAGGACCTGTGCGAGCCGCCGGCCGTCGCGGAAGTCCTCGATGTACGCGGCGAGCGCTCTGGTGGGCCCGTGCGCGATCAGCGACTCCAGGGCGTCCGCCGCGTCGATGTCCCGCTGGTTGCCCAGTGACACGAACCGGGAGAAGCCCTGTCCGGAGCGTGCGAGGAGTCGGCCGATCTCCAGGGCGAGATTCCCGCTCTGGGACACGAGACCGAGGCCGCCCGAGGGGAACTCGCCCCAGCTGAGCCGGAGTTCGCTCGTCGTGTCCACCACGCCCATGCAGTTCGGGCCGAGCAGCCGCGCGCCCCGGGCCGTGACGAGCTCGGCGAGCGCCCGTTCCTCCTCGGCGGTGGCGCCGCCCGACGTGATCACGGTGAAACACCGGGCGCCCGCCGCGAGGCCGTCCGTGACCACCGGCCGCACATGGCGGGGCGGCACGGCGACGACGACGTGCTCGGGGGGCACGGGCAGCGAGGCGAGATCCGGCAGGAACGGTTCGCCGTCCAGGGCGCCCCCGCGGTGGTTGACGAGGTGGACGGCCCGGCGGTCACGGCCCGACAGGGCCCCCGACGCCAGCCAGTAGCCCCACTTCTCCGGGTTGTCGGACGCCCCGACGACTGCGACCGACCGAGGGTCGAAGAGCGCGTCGAGGCCCACGCGCGCGTGCGCACCGGTGTCTGGCGGGGGCGTCACCTGTACCACCCGAACCGCTCCGCGATCACCGGGAGGCGGTCCGCGACGATCGCGTGCGCGGCGGCACGCGGCGTCGTCCCGTCCGCCTCGGCCCGCGCCAGCATCTGGTCGATCAGCGCGCGCATGGAGCGCCGCGTGTACGCGAACGCCTCGTCCGCGTTTGCCTCGATGTCCCCGAACAGGGTCCACCACCACCAGGCGTTCGTACCGGAGTTGACGACGACGTCGGGCAGGACGGTGATGCCGCGCAGCGCGAGCAGCTCCTCCGCCTCGGGCAGCACGGGCATGTTGGCGGCCTCGACGATCCAGCGCGCCGTGATCTGTTCCTGGTTCGCCGCGTCCACCGCGTACGACACGGCGGCGGGCACGAGGACCTCGGCGTCGGCCGACAGCCAGGCGTCGCCCGGCAGTTCACGGTCACCCTCGCGCAGCGCCGAGCGGTCCACCGTCCCGTAGGCGTCACGGGCGGCGAGGAGCGCGTCCACGTCCAGGCCTTCGGGGTTGGCGACGGTGCCCTTCACGTCCGCGACGGCCACGACCCGCAGGCCCGCGCGCGCCAGGAACCGGGCGGTCGCCCCGCCCATGGTGCCCAGGCCCTGCACGGACACCCGGGTGCCCTCGTAGGGGACGCCCGCGCGGTCCAGGGCCGCGAGCACCGACTCGGCGACTCCGCAGCCACCGACGAGTTCGTCGAGGCCGATGCCGTCGACGTCGACCGCGAAGGCGTCGGCGAGGCGCCGGCGCGCGGCCGTCTCGTCGTCGAGCAGCGGGTAGACGGCCTGGATGGACGAGACGAGCCCGGCCTCCTCGGCCGCCCTGTCGACGAGGTCCTGGGTGAGCCCCAGGTCCTCGCCGGTCGTCCAGAAGGACTCGATGTAGGGCCGCATGGCGCGCAGATAGCGCACGAGGACGCCGTACGCCTCCGGGTCCTGCGGGTCGCAGTCGATGCCGCCCTTGGCGCCGCCCAGCGGGATGTAGCGGCCCTGCGGGTTGTAGTGCAGAGCCTCCTTCATCGTCATCCCGCGCGCGAGGCCCGCGACCTCGTCGAGGGTGCAGCCCTGACGCATGCGGAGCCCGCCGCTGGACACGCCGCGCACCAGCCGGTCGACGACGAGGTAGCCGTGCCTGCCGGTGACGTGGTCGGTCCAGGTGAGCGACATCAGGGGGGTGGCGGGCGCGGTCATGCGGTCTCCTCGGGGACGGTGATCAGGGTGGGTCCGGGGGTGGCCAGGGCGCGGGTCAGGAGCGCGGCGAGTTCGCCGGGGGAGTGCGCGGGTGCGCCCCTGCCGCCGAAGGCGCGCGCGAGGCCGGCGAGGTCCACGCGTGCGTGGTCGACGGCGGCGGGTGTGTCGCCGCGCGCGGCCATCTCGTCGCGGATCTCGCCGTAGCCGCCGTTGTCGAACACGACTACGGGCAGCGGCAGTTGGAGCTGCGCGGCCGTGGCCAGCTCCTGCACGGAGAACTGGAGCCCGCCGTCCCCGCTGATCGCGATCACCTGCCGGTCGGGGCAGGCGGTCTTCGCGCCGATCGCGGCGGGCAGCGCGTAGCCGAGCGTGCCGAACCCGGTGGGGTGCAGATAGCGCCCCTCGGGGCCGACGGGGAGGTGCGGGAGCGCGCCGTAGTAGCAGCACTGGGCGCTGTCGGAGGTCACCACGGCATCGGCTGCGAGGACGCTCCTGATCGCTTCGAGATACGGCACCCAACGAGCGTCACGTGCGCGTGTCTCGTCGTCGCGGGAGGCGCGCACGGCGGCCGTGGTCCGCGTGGCCGCGTCCGTGGACGCGGGGGCCGGCACCCTGGCGAGCCGCTCCTTGAGCGCCTGCATGGTCGCGTGTGCGTCGCCCACCAGGGCGACGTCCGCGGGTAGGCCCGCGTACATCTGCGCCGGATCGACGTCGACGCGGATCAGCCTGCCGTCGAGCGCGGGCGGCGTGGACCACAGGTCCGACTCGGCGAGTTCCGTCCCGACGGCGAGCACGATGTCGCAGTCGGCCAGCCACTTCTGTACGGAGGGGCTGTGCAGGGACACACCGAGGGCGAGGGGATGCCGTTCGTCGACGATGCCCTTGCCGTTCGCGGTCGTCGCCACCGGAGCGCCCAACCGCTCTGCCAGTGCCCGGCATTGCTCGGCCGCACCGCGTGCGCCACCGCCCAGGACCAGGCCGGGGCGCGCCGCGCCGGCGAGGAGGGCGGCCGCCGCGTCGAGCGACGGACCGTCCGCCGCGCGGGGCGCCACCAGGGGAGCGCGCCGTACCGGCCCGGCGGGCTCCGTCGCCTCGAGCAGGTCGAGCGGCACCTCGATGTGCACGGGCCGCGGCCTCTCCGTACGGAACAGGCTGAACGCGCGCGCCACCGCCGCCCCGATCTCCTCCACGGAGGACACCCGATGGCTGAACGCCGCCACGTTCCGCAGTGCCTCCGTCTGGCTGCGCATCTCGTGCAGCAGACCCGTCGACTGGCGCGGATGGCGCAGCGGCATGCCCGGCGACACCACGAGAAGCGGCACGCTGTCCGAGTACGCCTGCCCGACTGCGGCCGCGATGTTCAGGAGAGCGGGCCCCGTCGTCGTGATGGCCACCCCGGGATCGCCCGTCACGCGCGCGTAGGCGTCGGCCGCGTACCCGGCGCCCTGCTCGTGACGCGGGGCGACATGCGTGATGCCGTACGCCGCCAAGTGCCGGTAGATCTCCAGGTTGTGGGTCCCCGGAATGCCGAACGCGGTGGAGACCCCGTGGGCGGCGAGTGCCCTGACGAGCGCCTCGCCGCCGGTCGACGTCCGCATCTGTTCCGTCACCGTTCGCTCCGTCGCCGTCCCCTCGGTCACAGCGACCTCGATATGACCAGGCGCATGATGTCGGAGGTGCCTTCCTCGATCTCCTCCAGCTTGGCGTCCCGCATCCACTGCTCGACCGGGAACTCACGCGAGTAGCCCCAGCCGCCGAGCGTCTGCACGGCCGCCCAGGTGCAGTACGCCGCCGTCTCCGACGCGGTCAGCTTGGCCATGGCCGCCTCGGCGGTCGCGTCGAGTCCGGCGTCCAGACGCCGCGCGGCACGCCACGTCATCAGACGGGACTGCTCGATCCGCGTGCGCATGTCCGCGAGGCGGAACGCCACGGCCTGGTGCTCGATGATCGGTTTGCCGAACTGCACGCGCGTGCGTGCGTAGTCACGGGCGTACTCGTACGCGGCCCGCGCCACGCCCGTGGCCGCCGCGCCCAGAACGGCGCGCGAGATGTCGAACGTCCGCATGAGGCCGGCGAATCCCTGCCCCTCGTCGCCGAGACGGTCGGCGTCGGGCACGAACACGTCGGAGAAGAACACCTCGCGGCAGACGATCGCGCGCTGGCCCATCTTGCGCATCGGCTCACCGAACGTGAGCCCCTCCGCGCCCTTGCGCAGCAGGAACGCCGTGACTCCGCGCGAGCGCTGCGACGGGTCGGTCTTGGCGAAGACGACGTACTGCTCGGCCTCGCCCGCGTTCGAGATCCACGCCTTCTGGCCGTTCAGGAGGTAGCCGCCCGCCGTGCGCGTCGCGGTCGTCACGATCGACGCGGCGTCGGACCCGGAGCCCGGCTCGGTCGTCGCCAGCGAGGTCATCGGGGTGTCGGCCCCGGCCAGCGGCGTCAGCCACGCGCGCTTCTGTTCCTCGGTGCCCAGCTCCATGACCGGGTCGGCGAAGAAGCCGTTCGAGCAGAGGAGGTTGCCGATGCCCAGGTCGCCGACGCACAGCTCCTCCTGGACGAGGACCTGCGTGAACACGTCGGTGAACCCGCCGCCCCCGTACTCCTCGGGCAGCATGAAGCCGGTGATGCCGACCTTCGCGGCCGCGCGCCACAGATCCCAGGGCGTCTCGACGTCCGCCTCGTCCACGGCGCGCCCGCGCGGGCGGATCTCCTCACGTGCGAACGTCCTCGTGAGGTCCACGATGTCCCGCTGCTCCGGGGTGAGGGGGACCAGCTCGATGGGGAGCTCTGACACGGTGCCTCCAGAAACTGACGGATACCGACGAGGGGGTCACGACCGGCGCGGATCACTGACCCGATTACTGAATCGCCAGTCAGTATCTGAGTCCGTGAAGACCGGTGTCAACGCAACGGCTACTGAATGATGGATCAGTTTTCTGACGCCACTGCGAAGCGGCCTCCGCCGACTCGGCGCGCGGGGAGGTCCGAGCGCGACACGGGCCGGTTGCCGGCCGTGACGCCGAGTGACGTCGGCGCCGCGCAACCGGGGCGTGCCTTGGAATTCCCTGTGCGTCCAGGTCTCGGATCGGGCGCTGTCGGCGGGGCCGCCCATAATGGAGTCCCTGATCGGGAAACCCTGATCGATCCACCGGGAGGCGCTGTGTCACGTTCCCTGAGCTCCGGGCTCCGCCCGCTGCGGCCCGCCGCTTTCGGCGCGGACCCGGCGGGAGAGAGACTCGCGCGGATCCGGAGGTCGCCGAACTTCGCGGACGGCAGCTTCCAGAACCCGGTGGGCGCACGCACCCGGCCCGCGGGTTCCATGATCGAGTTCGCGAAGGTCTTCTTCGCCAAGGAGGGGCGCGTCCGCCGGGCGCCGACGGGCACCGTCCCTGTGCACTCCACGACCCTCGCCGACCTCGCCAAGCCCCCGGCGAGCGGCCTGCGGCTGACCTGGATGGGGCACTCCAGCGTCCTCGCCGAGATCGACGGCCGCCGCGTGCTGCTCGACCCCGTCTGGGGCGAGCGCTGCTCCCCGTTCTCCTTCGCGGGCCCCAAGCGGCTGCACCCCGTACCGCTGCCGCTCGCCGCGCTCGGCCCGGTCGACGTGGTGGTGATCTCCCATGACCACTACGACCACCTGGACCTGCCCACGATCCGCGCGCTGGCCGACACGGACACGGACACGGTGTTCGCGGTGCCGCTCGGCGTCGGCGCGCACCTGGAGCACTGGGGCGTCCCCGCGGACCGCCTCCGCGAGCTCGACTGGAACGAGTCGACGAAGGTGGCGGGGCTGACCCTGACGGCGACGCCCGCGCGCCACTTCTGCGGCCGCGGCCTGCGCAACGAGCAGCACACCCTGTGGGCGTCCTGGGTCGTCGCCGGTCTCGAGCACCGCGTCTACCACAGTGGTGACACCGGCTATTTCCCCGGCTTCAAGGACATCGGCGAGGAGCACGGGCCGTTCGACGTGACGATGATCCAGATCGGCGCGTACAGCGACTTCTGGCCCGACATCCACATGCGTCCCGAGGAGGGCATGCGCGCTCACCTCGACCTCCAGGGCGGGCCCGGCGGTGGGCCCATGCTGCCGATCCACTGGGGCACGTTCAATCTGGCGCCGCATCCGTGGTCCGAGCCCGGCGAGGGCACGCTCGCGGCGGGACAGCGGGCCGGGGCCAAGGTCGCGCTCCCGTGCCCGGGCGAGCCCTTCGAACCCACGGCCGAGACGCTCCCCGTCCAGCCGTGGTGGCGCGCCATCGCCACGCAGCCCGCGGAAGGCTGGCCCGCGGCGGAGTCGGCTGACCGGCCGGACGCCGGCACGGCAGCCGGGAACGGCGCGGGCGCCGGGGCCGGCTCCGGCGAGCAGGAGGCCGTACCGGCGGTCTGAGCACGTCGACGAGGTCCGGGCTCTCAGGCAATCGTCCTGTGAGGGCCCGGACCTTTGCGCGTGAGAGTCCGGATCTCGGTGGCTGTCGTGGCCCGACTCCTCGAACATCCGGCATGCCGCGCGCGCCGTGAACAGGACACATTTTCGGTTGAGGGAACACCCGTACCCATGACCGGTCGGGCGTCCATCCCTGTTATCGGTCTGTCGTACGAAGCCTCATACCAGAGCGGGACCTGGGCCGCCGGACTTTGGCAACTGCCCACCGCATGTGAGCCGTCCCCGACTACCGTGTGTGCTCGCTGAGCGACGCAGCGGCGGCATTCCCACCCGCTCCCGGCCGGGAGCGCGATGCCGCCTGCCCGCCTCGCGCCGACCCGCAGGAGCCCCCACGTACGAGGACGCCGAATGTCTCACCTTCGCCCACCGGCCCCCCGCGCAGACCGCCGAGAGGGCGGTCGGCACGGCAGGCCGGGCGGCCGGTCCGTCCCCCCGCAGCCCGAGACCCACATACGGCCCCAGCTTCTGCGCCTTGCCGTACTGCCCCCGCTCGCCGTCGCCCTGAGCGCCAGCGCGGCCGTTCTCTTCACCGTCCGTTCCACGGGCGCCCGCCCCGGGCTCGCCCTCTGGGCCGTCCTCGCCGGAGCGTGCCTCGTCACCCTGGCCGGCATCGTGATCGCCGCCGTGGCCGCCGACCGGGCGGCCAGGACCGTACGTGAACGGGTCGGTGTCCTGCGCCGTGCGAGCGCGCGCGGGCAGGGTGAACTGCGCGGTCTCGTAGAGCAGTTGCGCAAGGGCGAGGGGCCGCCGCCCCGCAGGCAGGCCCCCGCGGCCGCCCCGGACGCCGACGAGTTCGACCTGCTGGCCGCGGACATGACCCGCGCCCAGGACGTGGCCGTCACCGCCGTCGTCCAGGCGTCCCAGCTCTCCAGCCACGCGGGCAGCGAGCAGAAGGTCGAGGTCTTCGTCAATCTGGCCCGGCGCCTGCAGTCCCTCGTGCACCGCGAGATCTCGATCCTCGACGAACTCGAGAACGACGTCGAGGACCCCGACCTGCTCAAGGGCCTGTTCCACGTCGACCACCTCGCCACCCGGATCCGCCGGCACGCCGAGAACCTGGCCGTGCTCGGCGGTGCCGTGTCCCGGCGCCAATGGAGCCGCCCGGTCTCCATGACCGAGGTCATGCGGTCGGCCATAGCGGAGGTCGAGCAGTACTCACGGGTCAAGCTCGTCCCGCCGGTCGACGGCACCCTGCACGGGCACGCCGTCGCCGACTGCATCCACCTGCTCGCCGAACTCGTTGAGAACGCCACCGTGTTCTCTGCCCCGCACACCCAGGTCCTGCTCCGTGCCACCACCGTCACGTCCGGCCTTGCCATCGAGGTCGAGGACCGCGGCCTCGGAATGCCCGTCACCGAGCAGAACAAGATGAACACGCTGCTCGCCGACCCGGACCAGGTCAACGTCGCGAGCCTCCTCCAGGACGGGCGCATCGGCCTCTTCGTCGTCTCGCAGCTCGCCCGCAGACACGGCATCACGGTCCGGCTCCAGAGCAACATCTACGGCGGTGTGCAGGCGGTCCTCGTCGTGCCGCAGAGCCTGCTCGGCGGCGACGAGAACGAGCCCGCGCCGAGGCCACGGAGCGCCGCGGACGCGACGGACGACAGCGCGCAGACCATGCACCAGCGGCACCAGGCGCATGAACGGCGACTCTCGCAACACCAGAACCAGCAGGAACGGCAACACCAGCTCGAACAGCAGCCTCAGCCGCAGTCCCACCGCCGACCACCGCAGCCCCAGCTCCAGAACCAGCTCCACCTTCCCCCTCAGCCCGCCCCCCAGCCTTTCGACCCCCAGCCGTTGGCCCCCCAGTCGTACGAGGCACCGCACCAACCCCCGCCGCCGCCCCGCGAGACCCCGCACGCCGGCGTGGCCGTCGTCCCTCGGCAGCCTCAGGGCGGTGCCTCCGACGGCAGGCATTCCGGGGCGAACGGCGTCGCGCCGCCCCTCCCGCTGCGTACCGCCAGGGACGAGCGACGGACATCCGCCGACGCGCTGCCCGGCATCCGTTCCGAGGACCGGCAGGTCACCGGCGAGCACACGCCCGTCCAGCCGACCCCGGTCAACGGCGCCGTGCGCGGCACCATGGGGCGGCCCCAACTCCCCAGACGGCGCGTCCAGGAACACCTCGCGCCGCAGCTGAGGGGCGGCCCGGCGCAGCGGCAGGAGCGCCCCGAGAACGAGGCGCCCGTACTCCACGACCCCGGTCTGATGGCGGCGTTCCAGCGCGGCATCGGGCTCGCGGAGGCGGCCGAGGCGCGGGATCTGACCCTCGGCGTGCGCGACCTGCCTCAGGCCGGTCCCGAGCCGACCGGCGGTCCCGCCACCGGGTCACTCGCCGCCTACGAACCGGACGCACGGCACGACGGGAGCGATACGGCCGGATGACGTTCGCCCGCCACCTGTGCGCCCACCTCCCGTGCGCCCGCCAGGTGCCGCAAGCAGTCCCGCACTTCCCACAGTCAACGCATCCCCAGCAGTCCACCAAGGAGTCGATCCCCCATGGCGAGCGATGTGCCGACGGGTCATGTGTCCGATCTCGACTGGCTGATGAGCGGCCTCGTCCAGCGTGTGCCGCACACCCGCAGCGCCGTCCTCCTCTCGTCCGACGGGCTGGTCAAGTCCGTCCACGGCCTCGACGCCGACAGCGCCGACCACATGGCGGCCCTGGCGTCGGGCCTGTACTCCCTCGGCCGCAGCGCGGGCGTCCGTTTCGGGGACGGGGGTGAGGTCCGGCAGGTCGTCGTCGAGCTGGACTCCACCCTGCTGTTCGTCTCCACCGCGGGCTCCGGCACGTGCCTCGCGGTGCTCGCCGGACGTGAGGCCGACGCCGCGGTGCTCGGCTACGAGATGGCCATGCTGGTCAAGAGTGTGCGCCCGTACCTGATGACCGCACCCCGCCAGCACGCGGCCGAACCCACGGCGATGAGGAACTGAGCATGACGGCGCCGCAGGACGGGCCGTGGCTCGACGCAGCGGCCGGCCGCCTCGTCCGCCCGTACACGGTGAGCAACGGGCGGACGCAGCCGACGACCTCGCTGGATCTCCTGTCGCTGGTGATGGCGACCGGGGCCACCCCGCTCGGCTACCTGGGGCCCGAACACGGCGAGGCGCTCGAACTGTGTGCCCACCCCACATCGGTCGCGGAGATCGCGGCCCATCTGAAACTCCCCGCCGCCGTCACGAAGGTCCTGCTGTCCGACCTCGTCGACTGCGGGGCGATCACCACCAAGCCCCCCACGTTCCACGACAACCCCACTGACCGGTCCCTGCTGGAGGCAGTGCTCGATGGACTACGACGACAGCTCTGACGCCTTCCCCACCGCGCTGAAGATCCTGGTCGCGGGTGGCTTCGGTGTCGGCAAGACGACCTTCGTCGGCGCGGTCAGCGAGATCGCCCCGCTGAGCACGGAGGAGCTGCTCACCACGGTCAGCGCCGAGACCGACGACCTCGAAGGCATCGAGAACAAGGTCGAGACGACGGTCGCGATGGACTTCGGGCGGATCACCCTGGACCCGCAACACGTGCTGTATCTGTTCGGCACGCCCGGGCAGGAGCGCTTCTGGTTCATGTGGGACGAGCTCTCCGAGGGGGCGCTCGGCGCGGTGATCCTCGCGGACACCCGCCGTCTCGAGGACTGCTTCGCGGCCGTCGACTTCTTCGAGGAGCGCGGTATGGGGTTCATCGTGGCCGTCAACGAGTTCGACGGCGCCTACCGTTACGACCCCGACGAGGTGCGGGCGGCCATCGACCTCGACCCGCAGGTGCCCGTCGTGCGGTGCGACGCCCGGATCTCGAGCTCCGGCATCCAGACCCTTCTCACCCTCGTCAGGCACCTCTTGGCCCACGCCCCCGCCCCGACGTACGGGGCCCGCACGTGACGACGTCAGACGGTGACCGTCCCGCCGTCGGGGAACGTGATCCGCACCTGCCCGCCGTCCCCGGGGTCCGCCACGCATGAGATCGACTCGCGCAGGGCCTGCGGATGCACGACGTCGCGCGTCAGGACCGCGAGCGTGACGTGCACGCCGGATCCTCCGGGGTGGCCGGTCGAGCGGAGGTAGGGCGTCGCCGAGTGCGGGCCGTAGGCGTTGGCCTCGACCTCCCGTGCGACACCGGACTCCTCGTCCCAGCCGTGCAGCGCCACCACCGCGCTGGTCACCCCGGACTCCGTACGCGTCAGCGCCCAGCCCGGGCCCCGCTCGGCGTGGACGCTGCTCTCGTCGGCGACCGCGTAGCCGCCCTCGCGCACCGTCACGCCCTCGGGTGCGTGCACCCGGTGCACGCGGATCTCCCACGGCCCGTGCAGAACGGTCGTCGACTCGATCGGGAACTCCTCGTCGAATCCCGGCAGTTGGGCGTCATGGCGGGACGAGGCGACGCGCCCCTCGCAGGAGATCGGGTGGATCCGGCGCCGGCGCGAAGGGGTGCCGTCCTTCGCGACGAGCGCCACGTGGTTGTCGACGGTCCGCTGCCAGGCGTGCGGGGCCGACTCGGGCGCCGTCGCCGTGGAGTAGGCGAGCTTCGCGTAGTGCGGATCGTCCGTGGCGGGACCCTCGAGCGGGTTGTGGTCGCTGCCGTGGTTGATCAGCCGCACGATCCCGTCGTGCGGCGTGCCGTGCAGCAGCCAGCCGGGCGCGGGCAGCGCCGTGTACTGCTCGGACTTCTCGACGGGCAGCTGCGCCTCGCGCTCGGTCCACACCGGATGGTCGGCGGGCAGCAGCAGCCCGAGGAACCCCTTGCTCGCCCAGTACGGCGAGGCGGGGCCCGAGTACGCCTGCGTCGTCGGCAGGAACGTCCCGTACCAGCCGAGCGGCAGCAGACCCCGCTCGTCGGGGACGCCGCGCTCCACGAAGTGCCGTGCCGTGCCCGACGCGAGGCGCCGGGTGAGCCCCGGCTCCAGCGGGGTGCAGTCCGCGAGCGCGCCCATCCACACGGGCGCGGTGGCGGCGAAACGGTACGTCAGTGAGCGGCCCTGGTGCACGGGTGCGCCGTCACCGCCGAAGAAGTGCGGGTAGGTGGTGAGGAACTGAGACAGGCGCTCCCGGTAGACCTTCGCGCGGCCGCCGTCGCCGTCCGGGCCCGCCATCCGCGCCCACAGCAGCGGATACAGATGCATGGCCCAGCCGATGTAGTAGTCGAAGTTGCGGCCGTCGCCGTCGGTGTACCAGCCGTCGCCGACATACCAGTCCTCGATACGGTCGAGGCCGCCGTCGATGCCCTCCTGGCTGTACGGGGCCCCGACCGAGGCCAGGAACTGCTCCGAAACCACCTGGAACAGACGCCAATTGTTGTCCCAGGTGCGGCCGCCGACGAATCCGGAGAACCAGTCCACGATCCGCTCCTGGACCCGGGAGTCGAGCTTGTCCCAGATCCAGGGGCGGGTCTCGTGCAGCCCGATCGCGATGGACGCGGCCTCCACCATCTGCTGGGAACAGTTGGTGAGTTCGGGCCACGCCTCGCCGTCGAGACCCGCGCCGCGGCCGCGGTCGGTGCCGGTTGTCAGACCCTGCGCGTAGCGTTCTACGAGTCGGGGATCCACGTCCCCGCCCGCGCCCGCTATGCGGAAGGAGGCCAGCAGGAATGACCGCGCGAACCCCTCGAGTCCGTCCGACACGACCCCCGACCAGCTGGCCCGCCCCGGCAGCCGGTACTGCGCGAACCCAGGCGTCGCGTACAGGACGAGCGCCTCCAACTGCCGGTCGGCGAGCGCCTCCCAGTGAGCCCGCGTCCAGCCCGTGAGCGGGGACAGGACACGGTCGGTGGGCGGCAGCGAGAGGTGCGGTGCGGGCATGGGGGCGTGTCGCTCCTTGATCGGAAGTGGCGGGCCGGGGGTGACCCTATGCGCGCCTGGGACGGACGACGACGGTCGGAATTGACGGACATGACCTCATGCGAGTTCCGCCGTATGGCTGTGCCCGCGTGAGCCCGCGACGACGACCGTCAGGACGGGTCGGCGGCCCGGGGTGAGCGTGATCGTGTCGTCGGCACGCGTCACCTTGCGCACGGGGAAGGGGAGTTCGACCGTGAGTGTCGACCCGGTGCGGCCGGGGTCGGCCACGGCGACCGAGATGGCGTCGCCGTGCCGCCGCACCAGGACGGTGCCGGGACCGGACGACGTGAGTCCGCCGGCGCTGCCGGGACCCCAGAAGTGCGCGGCGAGGAGTCCGAGGCGGCGCGCCTCGACGGCCTGCACCGTGGCGTCGTTCGCCACGATCCGCACGGGCCGCGAGTGCGCCCAGACCCCGGTCGCCACGGCGCTCGCACCCGGCAGGAGCACATAGGCGTACGAGGAGTCGGTGGGGGAGGAGCCGTGGTCGAACCACAGCGTGACGTAGCGGCGGGTGACCGGTTCGGTGCCGCCGCCGGTGTCCGCACCGGAGTTGAGGGCGCCCCAGGTGCCGGTGCGTTCCTCCCGCAGCCCCCGCAGCGGTACGCCACCGGGCGCGCGTCCCGGATGGTCGGGAAAGACGTAGCCGCCCGTGCCCTCCAGATGCGCCCAGTCGGCGCCGGACAGCGAGGCGGACCAGCCCTGCTCGCCGGGCTGCCGCCGCCCGTCCACCAGGAGGCGCGGCGCTCCGTCCGTGTGCAGACTGCGGTTCTCGACGACGGTCTCGATCGCGCGGCCGTCGCTCGCGGTGATGCCCGCGCCGAGCGCGACGACCGCGTTGTCCAGGCAGAACCACGCCTTCCGGGCCTGCAGGGTGCTGCCGTCGGCGATGAGTTCCATCGCTGCCGCGCCATAGCGGTCCTGGAGGACGGCGCCACCCGCGACGGCGTTCTTCGGGCGGTACGTGCCGGTGCCGACGCCCGTGCCGAGGTCCGCACGCGCGCGCGTGTCCACCGTCGTGCCCGGCAGCCGGTACGGGTCGACGGTCGGCCAGAACCCGTCGCCGAACTGGCCGAGGTCGTCACCGTCGTACAGGTACGTCATGCCGTCGCCGGTGTACCAGCCGTGCAGGTTCTCTCCGTTGCCCGCCTCGTAGGCGGCGATGCGCTTCGAGGAGAGCGACAGGGCGAGCGCCCAGCCGGGCCGCCGGTGCACCACGCGGTCCATGTCGGCGAACGAGAAGTGACCGGCCAGACGCTCCGCCGCCGGGATCGCCTTGTCGTCGAGGACGGCCTTCGCGCGCGCCAGAGCCGGGATGCCGACGAGACCCGCGTACGGGTTGGCCTTGTTGCGGCTGATCCACCCCTTGGCGAGCGCACGCCAGCGGTCGGCGTACGGGGCTGGGGCGCCCGCGGCGAGCTGGAGGATGTAAGTGAGGGTGACAGCACCGTCGTTGTAGTCGCGGGCCCGCTCGCGGGAGATCGCCCGCCCGCGCAGCGCGTCCATCATCAGCCCGTCGAACATGACGGGCGAGAAGGACCGCTCCACCGCCTCGTAGAGCACCGACACCTTCGGGTCGTTCAGGGCCCAGTCCGACCCGGCGAGCAGCGCGATGAGCTGCCCCGCGCTGCCGAGCAGCACACTCCCGTACGTCCCCGTGTAGGCGACGCTGTCGTGCTGGACGAAGGACCCGTCCTCGTAGAAGCCGTCGCCCGAGGTGACATAGGTGAACAGGTTGCGCCGCCCGTTGTCCCGCACGTCCGACAGGCCGTCGCGGGCCAGCGCGACGGTGGCCGCGTCCCGGGCGAGGAGCCCGCGCAGGGCCACGATGACGGCCTTGTCGGCGCGGTTCGCGCCGGTCTCGGAGAGGGAGGGGGAGTTGGTGCGGCGGTCGGGGTTCGGGCAGAACTTCGCGACGGTCGCGACGTATCCGGCCAGATCCGCGGCAGGCAGCTTCGACCGCAGGAGTACGCAGGTGTCCATCAGCGCCCGGGGCGCGCCGATCTCCCAGAACCACCAGTTGCCGGACTCGCCGCGAGCCGGGTTGTAGCCGGTGCTGCCCAGGAAGCCCAGCGCCGCGACGAGTGCGTCGGCGACCTCGGCGCTGCCGGTCAGCGAGGTGCCGGGGGTGGCCCAGGCGGTGGCCAGGGTGCGCAGGCGCGGATAGCTCTGCCCGAACATTCCGGGGTCCGACGCGGGGGAGAGGTCGGCCCACAGCGCCTTCCTGCCGGCGCCTCGGTCGAGGTCCTTCCACCAGGCGGACGCCTGCGTGTCGAGGGCCTTGACAGCGGCCGCGAAGTCCGGATCGGCGGTGTCGAACGCACCGCCGGTGAGCTGCTCCTCGGCGCGCGCCAGCAGGGCATCGAAGGCGTCGGCGGCAGGGGCGTCCGCCGCTTCCACGGCGTCCGCCGCCGTCGCGACGCCCGCGGTCAGGGGGAGCGCCGCCGCGGCGGTCGCGCCCGCGAGGGTCAGGGTCTGTCTGCGAGTGAGGTCCATGTTCGGTGGGTCCCCTCCGGGTCGGTCACGTCGTCACGTCGGTCACGTCGGTCGGGTCAGTCGGTCAGCGTGGCCGGTTCGACGGTCGGCTTCGACAGCTGGAGCGCGGCGATCTCGGCCAGTCCGGTGGCGTCGATGGGGAAGGCCCAGTCGCGCACGAAGAAGTCCGTGAGGTCGCGGCCGGAGACACGGCTGGCGTAGGTCGACAGGGCGCGGTACCGCTTGGCGGTCTCGGTGTAGTCGGACTGCGGGTTCTCCTCGCGCACAAGCCGGTGCAACCGCGGCCAGAAGTCGTCACCGAAGGCCAGCTCCAGCTGCCGCAGCGGCACCAGCTTCTCGTAGGCGCCGAAGGACTTCTCGTACGTCAGTCCGTCCGTGCCGAACTTCGCGCGTGCGGACTGGAAGGGGTTGAGGCCGGTCTTCGGGTCGACGGTCAGGAGATTGGACGGCTGGCCGAGGGCCCGCTGCACCGCGAGCGAGTAGATGTTGACCGTGACCTCGGTCAGACCCGTCGGCTTGTACGCCATCTGCTGATGCAGGTGCCCGAGTTCGTGGTAGAGGCCCCAGCCCCGGGTGCGCAGTCCGTCGACGGTGGTGGCGCGGTCGAGATAGGCGCGCGGGAAGCCGTTGTAGCCGTGCGTGGCGTAGGCACCGACGCCGGACGGGACCACCGACACCTCGGTGAAGTGGTAGCCGCCCGCCTTCGGCCGGTGCACCGGCTTCGACCCGTCGAGCCCGCTGATCCGCGACTCGGCCTCGATGATCTCCTCGACGAGCCGGAGCAGCGCCGCGTGGTCCTGGTCGCGGTACAGGAGCGCGCCGTCGCGCGTCAGCGTCATGATGGTGCGCGGCGCGTGCAGCTCGACCACCGGTACGTCGGTGAGGCAGTCCAACTGCCGCTGGTAGTCGGCCTCGGAGGTGTGGCCGAGCGTGAAGACGGGCATCGCGGTGGCGCCCGTCCTGAACTTCACGGCGGCGCGCTCGCCGTGGCCTTCGAGGGAGAAGTAGACGGGACCGCCGTGCGGGTCGGTGACCGTGTTGGCGCCGGGCTTCAGCGCATAACTGCGTGGCTCCGTCACCGTGCCGTAGTAGTCCCACTGCCCGACCCAGAGCGTGGGCACGAGGCCGTCGTAGGGCAGCACGTCGAAGCGCAGCGCGGTCCCGGCCGGGACGTACTGCCCGGTCGGCTGGAACTCGGTGGCGCGCAGGGCCTGTCCGAGGCGGAGGCGCTCCGTCTCGGCGGAGGGACGCGCGATGAGCGGGACGGTGAGGCCGACACCGCCTGTGGCGTGGGCACGTGCGGTGCCGGTGCCGAGGAGCGTGGCGGCTCCCGCGCCGGCAAGGGTGGCGAGCACCGCACGACGGGAGAAGGCCGAGGTGGCGGGGGTGTCGGCGGGGACAGCGGCGTCGGTCGAGGCGGCGGCGGGCATACGGGCAGGGCGCATCCAGAGACTCCCATGGGGATCAACAGCATCGGAGTGATGTGCGGGCTGCGCGCCAGCATGTAAGCGTTTGCTATCCCGCCGCAAGAGGGCCCGGCAAGTTTCTGTCTGTTACTACGACCTGAGGGAGGAAACCGGTGAACAGAGCCGGTCGGAAAGCCGACGAACGGTCCATGGCAGCACGTCGTGAGCCGGGGTGCCGTGAACCGGACGGGAGCGTCGCAAGCCGGGACGCCGTGGCCGGGGCGCCTCAGGCCGGAGCGTCGTGAGCCGGGACGCGTGGCCGTGGCGCCGCGAACCGGAACGTCGTAAGCCGGGGCGCCTCAAGCCGGAGCGCCGCAGATCGAGACGTCGTGAGCCGGAGCGCCAGAAACCGGAGCGCAGCAAACCGCGACGTCGTGAGCCGGGGCGCCTCAGGCCGGAGCGCCTCAAACCGGAGCGCCGCAGACCGCGACGCCGTGCGCCGGAGCGCAGTTCACCCCCGGCGGCGCCGCACCACACGTGGCGCCGCCACGGAATCGCGCACCACCAGATGCGTACCGAGGCGCAGCGTGCCCGTCGTCGGGGCCCGCCAGTCGTCCTCGTCGCCGCCCGCGAGGGCGACGCGGACGGCCTGGCGGCCCATCTCTTCGAGCGGGATGTGCACGGTGGTGAGGCGCGGCCGCAGCTCCTGCGCCACGGGCACGTCGTCGTAGCCGACCAGGGAGACGTCCTGCGGCACTCGCATCCCGGCCTCCTCCAGGGCCTGGGCCGCGCCCGCCGCCACGATGTCGTTGGCCGCGAAGACGGCGGTGAACTCCGGCCCGTCGCTCAGCAGTTCCGTCATCCTGCGGTGGCCGAACTGGCGGCTGAACGCTCCGGGCTGCACGAGCGCCGGATCGCGCGGCAGCCCGCGCTGCTCCAGGGCGCGGCGGTGGCCGGCGATCCGTTCCTTGGTGGTGGAGAGCCCCGGCGGGCCGCCGAGGTACAGGATCCGCTCGTGGCCCTCGGCCAGGAGGTGGTCGGTGATCGCGAAGGCGCCGCCCTCGTTGTCGTACTCGACCCCGACCGTGGGCGCGTCCTTGCCGAGGGAGGGGCGGCCGCACAGCACGAGCTTCGAGCCGCCGGCGTCCAGTTCGCGGGCGCGGCGTTCGAGTTCCGTGCGGTAGCCGCGGTCGGCGACGCTGCCGCCGACGAGGATCACCGCGTCGGCTCGGCGCTCGTGCATCAGCTCGATGAAGGCCAGCTCGCGCTGCGGGTCGCCCTGGGTGCTGCAGACCAGGCAGAGCCTGCCGCCCGCCGTCGCCTCGCGTTCCACGCCGCGCGCGATGTAGGCGTAGAAGGGGTCGACCACGTCGCTGATGATGATGCCGACCGTGCGTCCGGAGACACCCGCCAGCGCGCGAGCATGGGCGTTGACCACATAGCCCAGCTCCCGCATGGCCTCCTCGACGCGCTCGCGGGTGGCGGCAGCGACCGGGTAGTTGCGGTTCATCACACGGGACACGGTCGCGGTCGACACGCCCGCGAGACGCGCCACGTCCACGACGGTCGCGCGCCGTCCGTTCGCCGTAGAGCCCTGCCGGGGCATCCGGACCTCCCCCTGGTCGTCGCGGTCTTCCTGACCGTCCTGGTCACCGGTCTGCGCGGCGGGCCCCGCGACCCGTCCCGCGACCCTCCCGTGCACAGAGCCTATGGCGTCCGCGGAGCCCCCGCTCACGCGATCCGCTCCAGTTCCTCCAGGAGGACCGGGTGGTTGAGCGGCACCCCGCGCGCGTAGCGGGCGAGTTCGTCGACCGCGAGGGCGCCGAGCCGCCCCACCTCGTTGCCCTGCGCCCCCGCCAGGTGCGGGGTGATGAAGACGTTGGGCAGGTCCCACAGGGGGTGGTCGGCGGGCAGCGGCTCGGGGTCCGTGACGTCGAGTACGGCGTCGATCCGGCCGCTGACCAGGTGCGCGGTGAGGGCTTCGGTGTCGACGAGTGGGCCGCGTGCCGTGTTGATCAGCAGGGCGCCGGGGCGCATCAGCGCGATCCGCCGCTCGTCGAGGAGGTGGTGGGTGAGAGGGGTGGACGGGGCGTGCAGGGTCACGACGTCGCTGGTGGCGACGAGGGTGTCGAGGTCGGTGCGGGTGGCTCCGAGCAGCTCCGCCTCGGCGTCGCTCACGTACGGGTCGTGGAGCAGTACGTCGGCGTCGATGGAGCGCAGCAGCTGGATGACCCTGCGGCCGGTGCGTGAGGCGCCGACCACGCCGACGGTGATGCCGTGCGTGCCGAGCCAGTGGTGGCGGTCGAGGTCGGCCGCCGTGCGGTGGGAGCGGCGGGAGCGGAACAGCTGGGCGAGCGGGAAGGCCCGCTTGGCGCCCATGATGATCGCCGCGAGGGTGAACTCTGCGACGGGTACGGCATTGGCGGCCGCGGCGGACGACACCGCGATGCCGCGCCCGTAGGCCTCGGGGGTCAGGAACGTCTTGACCGTGCCCGCCGAGTGGATCACCGCGCGCAGCCGCGGTGCCCGGTCGAGCACGTCCGTGTCGATGTGCGGGCAGCCCCAGCCGGTCAGCAGGACCTCGCACTCGGCGAGCGCGGCCACCGCCTCGGGGCTCCCGAACTCGCCCACCACCTGCGGCGGCCGGATGTCCGCGGACTCCTCGAGCCGGAGCCGTACGGCGGGCGGGAAGACGTCGTCGAGCAGCCCCGCGTCCATCGCCAGGACGGTACGGGGCCTGCGTGGGGGCCGTGTGGAGCCGGCGGAGTCGGCCTGGACCGGCGACTCGTCAGTGGTACGCACCCTGCCTCCGGACAGTAAACGTGTTCTATGAGGTCACCGCACGCTAGGGATCACGAGGGGTGAGCGTCAAGCATGCCGACCAAGGCCCTTGCCCGCCTTACTGCGAGATAGTGCTAAATAGCCGTCAGGAACGGGCAGTTGAAAAGCTCGCTTGACCCAGGTGTTGCCCAGACCTATTGACGTGAGGGGTAACCGATTACTAACTTGCCGCCCCATGGCTGATACAACGCCCTCCCCGCCGCGGGCAGTTCACCGCCTCTCGCTGGGGCAGCGGCTCAAGCGGGACAAGGTCATGCTGCTGCTGACCCTGCCGGGCCTGCTCTATTTCTGCGTCTTCCACTACGTGCCGCTCCTCGGCTATGTGGTGGCGTTCCAGGACTACCAGCCCTACCTGGGCTACATGCACAGCGCCTGGGCGGGCGTCTCGAACTTCACGTCCGCCTTCGCCGACCCGGCGTTCTGGTCGGCGACCGGCAACACGCTGAAGATCGCACTCGTCCAGCTGGTGTTCTTCTTCCCGGTCCCCATCGCCCTCGCGCTGCTGCTCAACAGCATCGTCAGCGACAAGGTCCGCCGGTTCGTGCAGAGCGTCGTCTATCTGCCGCACTTCATCGGCTGGGTCATCATCGTCTCGATCTTCCAGCAGATCCTCGGCGGCGCCGGCGTCCTGCCCGACCTCCTCGGCCACCTCGGCCTGCCGCGCTACGACATGACGACCGACCCGGCCGCCTTCCCCTGGCTCCTCACCCTCCAGGTGGCCTGGAAGGACGCGGGCTGGGGCACGATCATCATGCTCGCCGCCCTGCTCAACATCGACCGGGGCCTGTACGAGGCCTCGGCGATCGACGGCGCGGGGCGCGCCCGGCGCCTGTGGCACGTCACGCTGCCCGGCATCTCCCCGGTGATCATCCTGCTCCTGATCCTCAACCTGGGGCAGATCCTCTCCGTCGGCTTCGAGCAGATCCTGCTCCAGCGCGACGCGGTCGGCCCCGCCGCCGGTGAAGTCCTCGACACCTACGTGTACTTCCACGGGATCAAGAACAACGACTGGGGCACGTCGGCGGCCGTAGGACTGGTCAAGGCGGTCATCGGCACCGTCCTCGTACTCGGCGCGAACAAGTTCGCCCACCGGCTCGGCCACGAAGGGGTGTACCGCGGTGCTGACCGCTGAGACGCAGACGGCGGCCGCCGGACGCCGCACACGCAAGCCGGCCGTCCCGGCCGTAACCGGCGTCAGGGTGTCCGGCGGCCGCCCGCCCTGGATGGAGAAGCCCACCCGAACCGGCCTTTTCCTCAAGGGACTTGTGCTGGTCCTGGTGGTCGCGGCCGTCGCCTACCCGCTGCTCGGTGTGATCGGCACGAGCTTCGCCTCGCAGTCCGACATCATCCGCAGCCCCGGCCTGGTCCTGTGGCCCGACCACCCGACGCTGGAGGCGTACCGCACGGTCTTCAGCGGCGGTGTCGTCACGCACGCGTTGCTCATCTCCGTCGGTGTGACCCTCGTGGGCACCGCGACCAGCGTCCTCGTCACCATCGGGATGGCGTACGGCCTCTCGCGCCGCGAGGTCACCGGTTCCCGCTTCATCCTCATGACGGCCCTGTTCACGATGCTCTTCGACCCGGGCATCATCCCCAAGTTCCTCACCATCAAGGAACTCGGCCTGTACAACACCCTGGCCTCGCTCGTGCTGCCCACGATGGTCAGCGCGTTCAACCTCGTCGTTCTCCGCTCCTTCTTCATGAACCTGCCCGAGGAGCTGTACGACGCCGCGAAGGTGGACGGCGCGGGCGACCTGCGCACCCTGGTGCGCATCGTGCTGCCGTTGTCGAAGGCCGTCATCGCCGTGATCAGCCTGTTCTACGCGGTGACGTACTGGAACGCCTTCTTCAACGCGATGCTCTACCTGAGCGACAACGACAAGTGGCCGCTCTCCATGGTCCTGCGCACCTTCGTCCTCCAGGGGCAGTCCCTCGAAGGCGCCTCGGCCGGTGAGGCCCTCGCGCCCCAGCAGGCCGTGCAGATGGCCGTCCTGGTGATCGCCGTCGTGCCGATCCTGTGCGTCTACCCCTTCCTCCAGCGCTACTTCACCAAGGGCGTCCTCACCGGCGCCATCAAGGGCTGACGCCGCACAGTCCCGTCCGTCCCACACCCCCCGCGCCCATGTCCCCTCCGTCACCGAGGAGTTCACCGTGCCGCGCTCCACCCCCATCAATCGCAGAAACCTGCTGAGGACATCCCTCGGTCTGGGCCTCGGACTCGCCGCGGCCCCCCTGCTGACCGCCTGTGGTGACGGCGGCGCCGCCGAGAAGTCCGCCGCGAAGAGCAGCAAGGTGCTGCCGTCCACCGTCACGGCCAACACCGTCAAGGCCGACCTCCCCGGCACGGCCGCCGGTGTGCCCAACGCCTTCTACAGCTACCCGAAGACCCCGGTCCGCTCCGTCCAGGGCACTCCCCTCAAGGGCGCCAAGACCGTCAAGGCGTTCACCGAGACCTATGCGCCGCCCGCCCCGGCCCGCGCCCGGAACGCCGCCTGGCAGGCGATCGAGAAGCGGCTCGGCGGCACGGTCGACATCACCGCCGTGGCCGCCGACGACTACCCGGCGAAGTTCTCGACGATGGTCGCGAGCGGAGACCTCGCGGACGTGTTCATGTACCCGGAGAGCGGGGGAGTCGACCACAAGGCGTCCTTCCTCGCGGCCGAGTGCGCGGACCTGACGCCGTTCCTGTCGGGCGACAAGGTCAAGGCGTACCCGAACCTCGCGGCGATCCCCGCGAGCGCGTGGCAGCAGGCCCTCTACGGAGACAAGCTCTACGGCGTCCCGGTCACCCGCTACGGCACCTCGGGAGCCGGCTTCTACCGGCATGACCTGTTCAAGGAGGTCGGGGTCGACAGCCTCGACCAGATCACCGACCTGGACCGCTTCTTCGAGGTCTGCAAGGAGCTCACGCAGCCCAAGAAGAAGCAGTACGCGATCATCGCGGGCGCCACCAGCATGCTCGCCATGTCGGCCGGCGCCCCCTACTTCTGGTCGATGGACAAGAAGACCGGCAAGTTCACCGCCGACCTCGAGACCGACGCGTACCGCTCCGCCGTGGAGATGGCGGCCAAGCTCTACAAGGCGGGCTGCTACTACCCGGGCACCCTCGCCATGACCGGCGCACAGAAGGCCCAGTACACGGACCTCTTCAAGAATGGCAAGGGCGCGTACGTCTACGACGGCATGCCCGCCTACCTTCAGCCCTCCAGTGGTTACGTCGACGCGATGGCCGCCATCGACAAGAGCTACGACGTGCGGCCCTTCGTGCCGGTCGGGACGAAGGCGGTCACCTGGACCGACAACGCCACGCTCAGCGAGTCCTTCGTGAAGAAGGCTCCCAAGGCGCGCGTCGAGCAGATCCTGCGCCTCCTGGACTTCATCGCGGCGCCGTTCGGCACCGAGGAGTACACCCTGATCAACTTCGGGGTGGAGGGGGCCGACTTCAAGCGCGACGCCGAGGGCATCCCGGTGCTCACGTCCACCGGCAGCCAGGACATCGGCGTTCCCTGGGGCAAGCTCGCCTCCGGTGTCCCTGCGCTGTTCTCGCCGACGTCGAAGGACGCGGTGACGTACGCGCACGAGGCGTACACGAAGCTCGTTCCGAAGCTGGTGAAGTCCGACTTCCTGGACTACACGTCGCCGACCTGGGACTCGAAGGGGTACGGCAGCCTCGGCACCCTCAAGGGCGACGGGCTCAAGGACATCATCTCCGGCCGCAAGTCCATGAAGGACTACGACGCCCTGGTCAAGGACTACCTCGCCAAGGGCGGGGAGCAGTGCCGCTCCGAATTCGAGGACGCCGCCCAGAAGGGAACCGGCAAGTGACCCGCACCGTACGCGCCGCCATCGCCACCGCCGCGGCCGCGGCGACCCTCGCCCTGGCCGCACCCGCTCAGGCGCACCCGTTCGACCCGAAGCCCGGCGCGGACGGCGTCGGGGACCCGCTCTTCCCGACGCTCGGCAACGGCGGCTACGACGTCCGGCACTACGACCTTTCCTTCGACTTCACGCCGGTGACGTACGACTTCACCGGCACCATGAAGATCAGCGCGAAGGCCACCCAGGACCTCTCCTCCTTCAACCTCGACATCGACTCGCTCGCCATCGACGCGGTGAAGGTCGACGGCAAGGACGCGGCCTTCGCCGTATCGCTCGGCAAGAGCGGCCAGGAGCTGACGGTCACCCCCGCCGGCGGCCTGCACGACAACCGGCCCTTCGAGGTCGCCGTCACCTATCACGGCAACGGCAAGACCAAGCCCATCGGCGTCCCCGGCTGGCGCTACATGAGTGACGGAGGGTTCGCCTCCGCGGCGCAGTCGTCCCGCGCCGACACATTCGCCCCCGTCAACGACACCACGATGGACAAGGCGAGCTGGACGTTCCACCTCACCGCCCCCGACGGCTGGACGCCAGGTGCCAACGGCACCAAGACGGGCACCCGCCCGGCGGGCGAGGGGAAGACCACCTCCGACTTCCGGCTCGACGCGCCCATGGCCTCCGAACTCCTCGGCATCTCCGTGGAGAAGCAGACACTCCTGGTCGGCGAGGGGCCGCATGGAGTGAAGTTGCGCCACTACGTCCCCGACGACCAGGTGGCCACGTACCGGCCGATCGTCGAGCAGACCGGCGGCCAGATCGCGTGGCTGGAGAAGACCCTCGGCGTGCGCTTCCCGTTCGACACCTACGGGATGCAGATCGTCCGCGACGGCTACAGCGACGCGTTGGAAAACCAAACTCTGTCACTGTTCGGGCCGGGCTGGTTCAAGGACGCGTCCAAGTCGACGACATACACGAACGTCATGGTCCATGAGATGACCCACCAGTGGTTCGGCGACTCGGTCACTCCCACCACCTGGCAGAGCGCCTGGCTGAACGAGGGGCCCGCCGTCTACTACGCCGCCCTGTGGGCCGACCAGCAGGGCACCGCCTCCATGGAGGACAAGATGCGGACCGCGTACGGGAAGCTCGACGCCGTCCGCAAGACCGACGGGCCGCCCGGACTGCCCACCGAACTCGGCGGGTTCAACATCTACGACGGGGCCGCCGTCGTGCTGTACGCCCTCAACCAGCAGGTCGGCCAGGACGACTACGACGCGATCATGAAGTCCTGGCTCACGAAGCACCGGCACGCCAACGCCGACTCCCAGGACTTCATCGACAACGCCGTACGGGTCACACACGACCCGTCGCTGCGGCCCTTCCTGGAGGACTGGCTGTTCAGCAAGGACAACCCGCCCATGCCCGGCCACCCCGACTGGAGCTGACGCCGATCATGAACGGCACCCGCATCGCCGTCGCCCTCGCCGCCACGGCCGCCCTCCTGTCCACCGCCCCCGCCGCACAAGCCGACCCGTCCCCCCGCGTCCTGCACGCCGCCCCCGACGGATCCGGCACCGCCTGCACGCACGGCCGCCCCTGTTCCCTCGACGGCGCCCGCGACGCCGCCCGCACCGTCGACGGACGCGACGTACGCGTCGAACTCGCCGACGGAACCTACGCGTTGAGCAGACCGCTGGAACTCGGCGCGGCCGACTCCGGGCGCGACGGGCACACCGTCACCTGGACCGCCGAGCGAGGCGCACACCCCGTACTCTCCGGCGGCAGGACCCTGAAGGGCTGGGACAGCAACACCGACGGGACCTGGACCACTCACGTCCCCGAAGGCGTCACGCCCCGCCAGCTCTTCGTCGACGGGGTACGGGCCGTGCGCGCACGCGGCGAATCGTGCGCCGCCTCCGTGTGCGACGCCACCAAGACCGGCATGACCGGCGCGAAGGCCACCGGCATCGCCTCCTGGGCCCGCCCCACCGACGCCGAGGCCGTCATCAGCGTCCGCTGGCGCAACTACCACTGCCGCATCGACTCCGTCACCGGCGACATCCTGACCTTCGCTCAGCCATGCTGGACCAACTCCGCTTCCGGCACCGACCGCACGGGCCCCGCGTGGGACACCACGGCGGTCGACTCGTCGCGCTACTCGGGGGTCAAGTACTTCGAGAACGCGCCCGAACTCCTCGACCGTCCGGGCGAGTTCGCCTGGAACTCGGACGCCCGCACCCTCACGTACCTGCCGCGCAAGGGCGAGGACATGCGCCGCGCCAAGGCCGTCATCCCTGCCACCGAGCAGCTCCTCGTCCTCGACGGCGCCCACGACGTGCGCATCGAGGGCATCGCGCTGCGGTATGCGGCCTGGCACCAGCCCTCCACCGACGAGGGTTACGCCGGGATGCAGGCGGGGCTCGTGCTCACCGGCGCCAGCGGCCCCAAGGACCACGCGGGCCGCTACTACACCAAGCCCTCCGCCGCCCTCACCGTGCGCGGTGGCAGGCATGTGAGCGTCGACCAGGTCGAGTTCAGCAGGCTCGGCGGCGCCGGGGTGGTGTTCGAGGCCGGGACGCAGGACTCGAAGCTCACCCGCTCCCGCTTCACCGACCTGTCCTCCGGAGCCGCCTACATAGGGGACACGGAACCCATGCCGGCTCCTGAACTCGCGGGTGCGCGCAACACGGTGGCGTACAACACCATCCGCCGCACCGGTGTGGAGTTCACCGATGCCGTCGGCATCTGGGCCGGCTATGAGGCCGCCACCGTCATCGACCACAACACCCTCGACGACCTGCCCTACTCGGGCATCTCCGTCGGCTGGGGCTGGAACCAGCCCGAGGCGCAGAAGTCCGTCCTGCGCGACAACCGGATCACGAACAACCGGATCACGAACGTCATGCGCGTCGAGCACGAGCAGCACGACGGCGGCGCCATCTACACCCAGGGCGCCCAGCCCGGCACCGTCATCTCCGGCAACTACATCAACCGCAGCGCCTTCGGCAACACCGAGCGCGACGGCAACGGCATCTACCTCGACGAACAGTCCAGCCACATCCGTGTCGAGGGCAACGTCCTCACCCGCCTCGGCTACAAGTGGGTGTCCAACTGGGCCGACTACGGCATCGACAACCACGCCACCGGCAACTGGACCGACACCGACGCCCCCGCCCTCGCCGGCACCGGCTCGGCGATGACCGACAACCACACCAAGCTCGACCGGCTCCCCGCCGACGCGCTGAAGGTCGCCGCCTCCGCGGGCGCCCAGGGGCACGACCGCGTCGAACAACTGCGCCCCGACCTCGCCCGCACCGGCACCGCCTCGCAGTCCTCCACGGACGGCACCGCCACCGCGGCCGCCGCGACCGACGGCGACACCTCCACCGACACCCGCACCCTGTCCGAGCCGGGCGCCTGGTGGCAGGTCGACCTGGGGTCCGTACAGCACGTCGGCCAGGTCGAGGTCTGGAACAACACCTCGATGACCACGACCGGCTTCGACGTCCAGCTGGCCCGCACCCCGGACTTCGCCGACGCCACCACCCTCCACGTCCCGGGCAAGGCCCTGCGGCCCACCGTCCTGGACACCGACAAGGGCACCGAGGCCCGCTACGTACGGATCAAGCTCACGGGAACGGGACGCGTGGCACTCGCCCACGTGCTCGTACACCCGTAGCTCCCGTGCCAGGAGAGGCCTGAAGGAAACCTGCGGCGGCGCTTAAGAAATCCTCGATGGACCAGGAGCGCCGCCGTACGGCAGATTTGCTCCCGTCGGCAGCAGGGCGCGCCGCAGCCGCACCAAGGCGCCCGTCCGTGCTGTCATTTCACTCTTCCCCTCGCACGGCGGCCGGTCCCGGCATGCCGTGACGCGGGGTGCGACGAGGGGAGCCGTGCGTTGAAGGCGCTGGTCAAGGAGAAGTCCGAGCCGGGACTGTGGCTGACGGACGTGCCCGAGCCGGGCATCGGCCACGGAGATGTGCTGATCAAGGTCCTCAGGACCGGGATCTGCGGCACCGACCTCCACATCCGCAACTGGGACGGCTGGGCGCAGCAGGCGATCAGCGCGCCGCTGATCGTCGGCCACGAGTTCGTCGGCGAGGTCGTCGAGACCGGCCGTGACGTCGCCGACATCGCCATCGGCGACCGCGTCAGCGGCGAGGGCCACCTCGTCTGCGGCAAGTGCCGCAACTGTCTCGCCGGGCGGCGCCACCTGTGCCGCTCCACGGTCGGGCTCGGTGTCGGACGCGACGGCGCGTTCGCCGAGTACGTCGCTCTGCCCGCTTCCAACGTGTGGGTGCACCGCGTGCCGGTCGACCTCGACGTGGCCGCGATCTTCGACCCGTTCGGCAACGCCGTGCACACCGCCCTGTCGTTCCCGCTGGTCGGCGAGGACGTCCTGATCACGGGCGCCGGGCCCATCGGCCTGATGGCCGCGGCCGTCGCCCGGCACGCCGGCGCCCGCAACGTCGTCGTCACCGACGTCAGCGAGGAGCGGCTCGACCTGGCCAGCAAGATCGGCGTCAGCCTCGCCCTGAACGTCGCCGAGACGACGATCGCCGAGGGCCAGCGCTCCCTCGGCCTGCGCGAGGGCTTCGACGTCGGCCTGGAGATGTCGGGCAACCCCGTCGCCATGCGCGACATGCTCGCCAACATGACCCACGGCGGCAAGATCGCCATGCTCGGCCTGCCCGCCGAGGAGTTCGCCGTCGACTGGTCCCGGATCGTCACCTCGATGATCACGATCAAGGGCATCTACGGCCGCGAGATGTTCGAGACCTGGTACGCGATGTCGGTCCTCCTGGAGGGCGGCCTCGACCTCGCCCCCGTGATCACGGGCCGCTACAGCCACCGCGACTTCGAGGCCGCCTTCGACGACGCGGCCAGCGGCCGCGGCGGCAAGGTCATCCTCGACTGGACCGCCTGAGCCCCGCTGCCGGGCCCCGACCTCCTGACCGACCTCTTCTTTTAAAGGAAGTCACCATGTTCGACTCCGTACGCGACGGTCTGCAGGCCACCCTCGACGAGATCGCCGCCGCGGGCCTGCACAAGCCCGAGCGCGTCATCGGCACCCCGCAGTCCGCGACGGTCGCCGTCACCGCGGGCGGCCGCCCCGGCGAGGTCCTCAACTTCTGCGCGAACAACTACCTCGGCCTCGCCGACCACCCCGAGGTCATCGCCGCCGGCCACGAGGCACTCGACCGCTGGGGCTACGGCATGGCCTCCGTCCGCTTCATCTGCGGCACCCAGGAGGTCCACAAGGAGCTCGAGGCGCGCCTGTCCGCGTTCCTCGGCCAGGAGGACACGATCCTCTACTCCTCCTGCTTCGACGCCAACGGCGGTGTCTTCGAGACGCTCCTGGGCGAGGAGGACGCCGTCATCTCCGACGCGCTGAACCACGCCTCGATCATCGACGGCATCCGCCTGTCCAAGGCCCGCCGCTTCCGCTACGCCAACCGCGATCTCGCGGACCTGGAGCGGCAGTTGAAGGAGGCGCAGTCCGCGCGCCGCCGCCTGATCGTCACCGACGGCGTCTTCTCGATGGACGGCTACGTGGCACCGCTGAGCGAGATCTGCGACCTCGCCGACCGCTACGACGCCATGGTCATGGTCGACGACTCGCACGCCGTCGGCTTCGTCGGCCCCGGCGGCCGCGGCACCCCCGAGCTGCACGGCGTCATGGACCGCGTCGACATCATCACCGGCACCCTCGGCAAGGCGCTCGGCGGCGCCTCCGGCGGCTATGTCGCGGCCCGCGCCGAGATCGTCGCGCTGCTGCGCCAGCGCTCGCGCCCGTACCTCTTCTCCAACAGCCTCGCCCCGGTGATCGCGGCCGCGTCCCTGAAGGTCCTCGACCTCCTGGAGTCGGCGGGCGAGCTGCGCGAGCGGCTCGCCGCCAACACGGCGCTCTTCCGCACCCGCATGGCGCAGGAGGGCTTCGACATCCTGCCCGGCGACCACGCCATCGCGCCCGTCATGATCGGCGACGCGTCCGTCGCGGGCCGCATGGCCGAGCTGCTCCTGGAGCGCGGCGTGTACGTGATCGGCTTCTCGTACCCGGTCGTCCCGCAGGACAAGGCGCGGATCCGCGTCCAGCTGTCCGCGGCGCACTCCACCGAGGACGTGAACCGGGCCGTGGACGCCTTCGTCGCGGCGCGCGCGGAGCTGGAGACGGAGTCCGCCGGAGCCGCGAGCTGACCTGGGGCGACAGGCCCCCGGTTCGGACATCGGCGGCACATTTGGGAGAATCGGTCGCATGATCGAAGCGCGGCGGCTGCACATCCTCCGAGCGGTGGCCGACCACCGCACCGTGACGGCGGCTGCCGCCGCGCTCTATCTGACCCCGTCAGCGGTCTCCCAGCAGCTGACCGCCCTGGAACAGGAGACCGGCCACCGGCTCGTCGAGCGCGGCGCGAAAGGCGTCCGGCTCACCCCGGCGGGCGAGATCCTGCTCACGCACACGAACGCGGTCCTCGCCCAGCTGGAGCGGGCGGAGGCCGAGCTCGCCGCGTACAGCTCGGGGGCGGCCGGCACGGTCACCGTCGCCGCGTTCGCCACCGGGATCGGCCTGGTCGTCGCCCCGGCCCTGACCCGCCTCGCGCGGACGGCGCCCGGCATCCGGATCCGCGTCCAGGACGCCGAGGGCGACGCGAGCCTGCCCATGGTCCTCGACCGGCAGGTCGACGTCGCGGTCGCCGTCGAGTACCGGGGGGCGCCGGGCGCGGACGACGCCCGCCTGACGCGCGTACCGCTGTACGCCGAGCCGTTCGACGCGGTGCTTCCCGCGGGGCACCGGCTCGCGGCGTCCGACCGGGTGCCGCTCGCCGAGCTGGCCAAGGACACCTGGATCGGCCCGTTCCCCGGCAACCCGTGCCACGACGTGGTGGTCCTGGCCTGCGAGCACGCCGGTTTCCAGCCGCAGGTCGAACACTCCTCGGACGACTTCCGCGCCGTCGTCGCCCTCGCCTCGGCCGGTGCGGGTGTCGCCCTGGTGCCGCGCTCGGCGCTGCGTGGCATGGACCTGTCCGACGCGGTCGTCCGCCCGGTCGACGGGGTGGCCCCGACCCGCAGGGTCTTCGCGGCGGTCCGCTGCGGAGCGGAGGAGCACCCTCTGATCAGGCCGGTACTGGAGGCGCTGGGGGAAGCGGCCGAGTAACGGAGAGGCGACCGGGTCACCCCGGCGCCCCCGTGCTCTCTCGTATCCGTACCTCGCCCACGATCCGCTCCACCCGTGAGCGCGGCCCCCTCGGTTCACGTAACGCGAGGTCGAGGGCGGCGCGGCCCATGCCGGTCAGGGGGAGGGCCACCGTCGTGAGGGGCGGGGTCAGTTCGCGGACCAGCGGGATGTCGTCGAAGCCGGCCAGGGAGATGTCCTGAGGGACGCGCAGGCCGTGGTCGCGGAACGCGGCGAGCGCCCCCACAGCCATCACGTCGGTGACGGCGAAGACGCACGTGGGCCGGGGTGCGCGGCGCAGCAGTTCGCTCGCCGCCGCGTATCCGCCGTCACGAGTGAAGGCCCCCTCGACGACCCGCTCGTCCGCGAGGGGCACCCCTGCCTCGGCGAGCCCCTGCCGGAATCCGGTCAGCCGGTCCGCGACGGTCGTCAGTCGTGCGGGCCCGGCGAGCACCCCGAACTCCCGGTGCCCGAGGCCGACCAGCGCGCGGGCGAGCGCCGCCGCCCCCGCCCGGTTCTCCGGCAGCACGGTGTCGACGCGCAGACTGCGGTGCCGGCTCACGACCGCGACCCGGCCCCCGCCGCGCAGATAGGGGGCGATCTCGGACTCCAGCGAACGCTCCCACGCGGGGTCCTGGAATCCGGAGCCGATGAGCAGGATCGCGCGGGCCCGCTGCGCCCGCAGCATGGAGATGTAGGCGATCTCGCGCTCGGGCGCGCGGAACGTGCTGGAGAGCATCACCAACAGCCCGCGCTCGGCGGCCCGCGCCATGATCCCGCTGGCGATCGCGGCGAAGTACGGGTCGCCCACGTCGTGGCAGATGACGCCGACGGTGTTGTTGGAGGCGCTGGCGAGGGCCTGCGCGTGGGCGTTCGGGATGTAGCCGAGTTCGTCGGCCGCGGCGCGGACCCGGCGCAACAGGTCGTCGCGGACGCGGGTGGTTCCGTTCAGGGCGCGGGACGCCGTCGCGGGGGAGACCCCCGCCGTGCGGGCCACCGCGTCGAGAGTCACGTGCGGTTGTTGCGGGTGCCCGTGCGGTTCGCTCACTCTGCCCCCTCGGATTCCGGTTGCGGCACCGGTCACAGGAAACTTCGGAACGGCCTATTGACCCTGTGCTCCACGAGTCATTAGCGTGGCTGACATCGTACCAGAAAGCGCTTTCTGAAAGCGATTTCCGGGCTTCGTCACCGTAGTGAGTATTGATCCGTTACCTCGCGAGTCCGTTACCCCGGCTCCCCTCAACTGCCTCCCGATTCCGTAGGAGTTCATCGTGAGTCAGAGCACACTGCCCGCAACACCCGTCAAAACGGCGGGAGTCGCCGACCGTCAGGCGCCCGGGCTGCGCCGGCGTGCCGCGGACGTGGCCGAGCGGAGCTGGCGCCCCGTCGCGCTGCTCGTGATCTGTTTCGCCGCCTGGTGGGTGATCGCCGCGGCGGAACTGGTCGAGCCCTATCTGGTGCCGTCGCCGGGCCGGACCCTCGACGTCATCCTCGACAAGCCGGACTACCTCTGGCAGCACACCTGGGTGACCACGTACGAGACGCTGCTCGGCTTCGTCATCGCCGTCGGCGTAGGCATCCTCTCCGCCGTGATCATGGTCTACTCCTCGACCGTCGAGAAGACCCTCTATCCGATCCTGCTCTTCGCCCAGGTCGTCCCGAAGATCGCGATCGCCCCGCTGTTCGTGGTCTGGCTCGGCTTCGGCATCGCACCGAAGATCCTCATCGCCGTACTCATCGCGTTCTTCCCCGTCGTCATCTCGATGGTGACCGGACTCAAGGCCGTCGACCCGGAGATGCTCCAGCTCTCCGCGACGATGGGCGCGAGCCCCTGGCAGACCTTCCGCAAGATCCGCTTCCCGGCCTCCCTGCCGCACCTGTTCTCCGGCCTCAAAGTGGCCGTCACGCTCGCCGTCACCGGCGCCGTCGTCGGTGAATTCGTGGGCGCGAACGAGGGGTTGGGCTACGTCATCCTCCAGGCCAACGGCAACCTCGACACCCCGATGCTCTTCGCGGGCCTGCTCGTCATGTCCTTGATCGGTGTCGTGCTCTTCGTCCTCGTCGAGATCGCCGAGAAGCTGCTCCTGCCGTGGCACGCCAGCCGCCGCGACGTCACGGCGACCACGGCGTACTGAACGCCGGCACTTCCGGGAACCACCCCGGACCACCCACCGACCGCCGCGAGAAGGGCCGCCCCATGCACGCGCGCAGACTCCTCACCGGACTCGTCCCCCTGACGCTCGTCGCCCTCACGGCGACGGCCTGCGGCGACGACTCCGGCTCCACATCGACCAGCGACTCCGGCAAGAAGCTCGACAAGGTCACCCTCACGCTCAACTGGTACCCGTACGGCGAGCACGCGCCGTTCTACTACGGCAAGAAGCAGAAGATCTTCGAGAAGCACGGCATCGACCTGCAGATCCGCGCGGGACAGGGCTCGCAGAAGACCGTGCAGGCCACCGGCGCGGGCCAGACCGACTTCGGCTGGGCCGACACCCCCGCCGTGCTCGCGGGCGTGGACCAGGGCGTCAAGGTGAAGAGCCTGGGAGTCTTCCTCCAGACGACGCCCGCTTCGGTGCAGTCGTTCGCGAGCCAGAACATCAAGTCCCCGGCGGACCTCAAGGGCAAGACCATCGCGGGGACGGCGGGCGACGCGCTCTCCAAGACGTTCCCCATCTTCCTGAAGAAGAACGGCCTCGCCGAGTCGGACGTCAAGGTCCAGAACACCGACCCCGCCGGCAAGATCGCCGCCGTCATGTCGGGCAAGACGGACTCCCTCCTCGGCTACGCGAGCGACCAGGGCCCCACCATGCAGGACAAGGCGAAGAAGGACGTCTCCTACCTCCGCTTCTCCGAGCACGGCCTGAACTTCTACTCCGACGGCCTCATCGCGGGCCCCAAGACCCTTCAGGGCAGGGGCGATCTGGCCAAGCGCATGGTCGCCGCCGTCAGCGAGTCCTGGGCCGCCGCGGAGAAGAGCCCCGAGCCCGCCGTCGCCTCCATGAAGGGCGCCTCCGAGCAACTCCCCCCGGAGACCGTGCTGTCCGAGCAGTTCAAGACGACCCTGACCCTCCTGCACACGGACGCGACACAGGGCAAGGCACCCGGCGCCAACACCGAGGCCGACTGGCAGCAGACCATCGACGTCTTCGCCCAGGCAGGCATGGTCAAGAACCCCAAGCCGGTGGCGGACTACTGGGATTCGGCCAACGGGATCAAGGGCTGAGCACCCGTCCCGCACAGCCCACAAGGAGAGCTGCACCATGCCGAAGGACGCCACACTGAAGAAGACCGACGCAGCGAACGCACACGTCGGAGCCGCCGTGCGCGCGACAGACGTCGACGTCCGCTTCCGTACGAAGAAGAAGGACGTCACCGCCCTCACCGACGTATCGCTCGACGTCGCAGCCGGCGAGTTCGTCGCCATCGTCGGACCCTCCGGCTGCGGCAAATCCACACTCCTCAAGCTCGTCGCCGGCCTCCTCACACCCTCGTCGGGTGAAGTCCGTCTGCACGACGAGCTGGTGCGCGGCCCGCGCAAGGACATCGGGTACGTCTTCCAGCGCGCGGCCCTCCTGGAGTGGCGCTCGGCGCGCCGCAACATCCTGCTCCAGGCGGAGATGCGCGGCATGTCCACCGCCCAGGCACGCGCGCGTGCCGACGAACTGATCCGGATGACCGGACTCACCGGCTTCGAGGACGCATATCCGCACGAACTGTCGGGCGGCATGCAACAGCGCGTCGCCCTGTGCCGGGCCCTGCTGCACGAGCCACCCGTACTCCTCATGGACGAGCCGTTCGGCGCCCTGGACGCGCTCACGCGCGAGCAGATGAACGTCGAGATGAACCGCATCTGGCGCCAGACCCGCACCACCGTCCTCCTGGTGACCCACTCCATCCCGGAAGCCGTCTACCTCGCCGACCGCGTCGTCGTCATGAGCCCGCGCCCCGGCACCGTCACCGAGATCATCGACGTCGGCCTGCCGGCCGAGCGGGACTACGCGGCGACGCTCGCGACCCCCGAGTTCCGCACGGCGACAGGCCGCATCCGCGAACTTCTGGGGGCGGTCTCGGCACACGACTGAGCGCGCACCGGCACGCCTACGGCGAGCACGTACCCCTTACGCGCACGGCAGGGACCGCTCCCGAACAGGATGCAGGAGTGATCCTTGGACCCATGTCCTGGAACTGCGCGCATCCCGAACGGTGTTGAATGCGCTGCTCTCCCGCGTTCTCGCCGTCCTCGTCCGGCGCGACGCATCATGTGCGCGCTCCGCGACGGGACGGCGGGGTACCTCACGCCCTGAGACAGGGTGATCAGCCCCTGGACGGTCCGACACTCACGACGATCGCTCCGGTCGTCGCGGGGCAGTGCCGTCCGCCGCCGGACCGAGCGGCCGAGGGCGCGCCTGCCGATCGCCACCGACACGGCGTCATGGAGAGTCAAAGTGCGCATTGCGCTGGTGAGGGGCTTGCGCGCCAATACTCACCGGTCCAGATCGAGATATACGCCGGATCCACGCCGACGCCACCCGTCCCCGATGCCATCGACGAGGGCAAGCGTCTCCTAGCCACGCACCGCACACATGTCGCGGCGATACGGGCGTCAGAAAGAGCTGACGATCAGCCACGCCGCGACGCCCAGCACCGCCAAGTACCCACCGACGGAGATCGACTTGCCTGCCCTGACATGCCCGGCGTCCTCGATCCAGGTACCGATGAGGCCGACCAGCGGCGCTCCCACGATGATCAGCAGGATCCCTGTCAAGTAACCCATCTGTGCCCCCAGTTGACATCGATGCCCCCGTGATCCGACGGCGAGCCTAGGGGCCGTGGGGCACTGCTGGAAGGGCTCACCCATGACAGGGGTCAAGCCGCCCGCCATGACATGCGCGGCTGCATCTTCAACGGCACCGCCACAGCAGCAGCCCATGCCATCCGGCTCCGAACGAGACCGCTCGGACAAGATTCACGGCGTGCCGCCGCGCTTGCTCTTACCACCGGCGCGCTGGACGCCGAACTCCGTGTGTGTCCAGCCGGCAGCGCGGGCAGGCGGCGACGCCCTCGGCGAGCCCGCGCAACGCCTGATCGCGGTCGACACCCCGGGAACGTCAGCCCGCACGAGATCCACGGCGACGAGTCCGGCCCGGTCATCGAGACGGCCGAGCTGTCGGACCGGGCGAGCTTGAACTACACGCCGTCCGTGATCAGTACGGCGACGGCGAGTACGAAGGTGTCTGTGGAGACCACGGACGTCTCGACGCAGGGGTGGCGAGACCTCACTCAGCGGCCCCGCCCGGTGGTTCCGTGCGGGCCGTGGTCATGTGGTGGATTCGTCGCCGAGTACCGCATTCAGTCGATCGCGCAACATGCGGGCGGCGGCCGGCGAGAGCAGCGCATCCACCTCGGGGCAGCCGAAGAACAGGGCGAGCCGGATGTGGTCATGGAACCCGTTCGTGGCCACGTCGACGTTGATCGTGGCTTCACCCTCGGCGTGATAGTTCGCTGCGTCGTCCGCCCCGTTGAGGGCGAGGATGTCCGGACCCGGCACGCTCGACCAGATACTCATGCGTTTGGCTCCCTCTTCGGCCGGCCGCCCTTGCGTGCGCGGCACCCAGCGAGTTCCTGCTCCGCCGCTTCGAGCTCGGCGAGTTCCTGCTTGTTGCCGTGGGTGCGGATGAACTCGCGGACATGACCGACGAGGTCTGCACCGCGGTCAACCCGCCCGCGTGCGGCGGCACTATGCGGCAGTTCCGCAGGCGTCCCACATACGGTGCGGGATACGGAACTTGGTGGTGAAGGTGTGGCCCGACGGGTCCAGCCGCACCAGAATCGGACCTCACTCTTCGGCGTGAAGTCGCACCCATTCATACGCTGGTGACGTCACCCACTGCCACCCGTTTACGCCCACTCATCAACCCTCACCACCAACAGCTGGCAACCCCGCGCCCCACGACGCTGTTCCGCAAGCGTCACGGGACGCGGGGTCCCTTGTCCGGTCTCCTGCACCGGCCTTCTCAGTACCGCAGCGCCGCCAGATACTCGTAGCTGTTGCGGGCCGTCGCGAACGGGTCCTTCGGGATGTCGTGCTCCACCAGCCACTGCTTGACGCCGCCGGCCTGGGCGTCGTCGAACATGGCGGCGAAGTCGAGCGTCCCCGACCCGACGTCGGCGAACCCGCCGTCGGGTGCCATGTCCTTCACGTGCAGGGCGGGGAAGCGGCGCCGGTGCCGAACGAAGTATGCGGCCGGGTCCGCGCCGCCTTTCGACGCCCAGTACACGTCCAGCTCGAAGGCGACCAGATGCGGATCGGTCTCGCGCACGAGGATGTCGTACAGGTTCTCCCCGTCCAGCACGTCGTGGTCGCCGTCGTGGTTGTGGAACAGAACGGGCCCGAGCCCGGCCTCGCGAGACGCGGCCCCGATTCGGTTGAACTCCCTTGCCGCTTCCCGGTATCCGGCCGGGCTGTGCATCGAGCCCGGCAGGCTGGGCACCACCGGCCACTTCGCGCCCAGGGTGTGCAGATCCTCCAGCGCCTGCGGCAGTCCGCTGCCGGTCAGCGTCTGATACGCGACGTGCTCCAGGACCGCGCGCAGGCCGACGGTGTCGAGCATCCTTCGGATGTCCGCCGCCCCGTACCCGTGCCGCCCGCTCACGCCGACCGTCGCATACCCGATCTCCGCGAGCTGCTCCACGGTGCCGGCGAAGTCCTTCGCGAGGACGTCACGCATCGTGTAGAGGTGCATGCCGATGCCGCCACGCGGGATGCGCCGCCGCTGCCCGGCCGACGCGGGCAGCGCCGTACCGACCGCTGCCGCGAGCCCCAACGACGTGCCGAGAAAGGCCCTTCTGCTGCTCTTCATCATGCCCACACCTCTCACTTCACCGTGATCCGGACCGAGCCGGTGGTCGTGTCGCCCTTGTCGTCGGTGACGGTCAGATGCGCCGTGTACGCACCCGCGCGCGCGTACGCGTGCTGGGCGTCGGCGCCCTCCGTACCGCTCGGCTTGCCGTTGTCCCCGAAGTCCCAGTGGTACGAGGCCGCGGTACGGCCCTCCGGGAGCTTCACCGTGCCCTTGAGGGCGACGTTGAGCGACGGCGCGCCGCTCTCGGGTGTCGCGGTCACCTTCACCCTGGCGCCCGCGTGCTTCTCCACCCCCGGCCCGTTGAAGTGCAGCCAGTCGACCGCGAACAGGTCGGGCTTGTCGGCGCTCCACTGCGGGTTGGTGAAGACGGCGTACAGCGGGAACGTACCCCCGTAGTCGGCCAGTTGGGTGGTGGGGGACACCACGTTGCCCCAGTCACCCGTGTTCGGGACCGACACCTTTCCGAGCAGCTTGCCGGTCGGGGAGCCCACGCGGAACTCGATGTCTCCGCCCATCCCGCCGGACGCGGCGCCCACGGTCACCGAGTCGACGCCCTTCAGGTGCACGGGGTCGAAGGACACCCAGTCCCCGTTCTCGATCTCGGTGAGCCGCTTGCCGCCCGAGGCGTCCGCGCGGCTCGCGACCACGACGCCGTCGTGCGCGCCACCGGTCTTCGTGTGGTGCTCGGCCTCACGGAACGAGGTACGTAGCGAGAGCGACGCGGACCCCGTCAGCGCGGGCACGCCGCCCGCCCCGCCCTTGTCCTCGTACTGGGCGCTGATGCCGTAGTACAGGTTCTGGCCGGGCCCGTGGCTGTCCCCGGCGTCCGTCACGATCTCCCCGGCGCAGCCCGTGTAGTTGTCCAGCGGATGCAGGTGGGAGTCGTGGCCGAGCTGGGACTGGACGACGACGCGCGAGCAGTCGATCGGACGCCCGTCCTCCCGGTCCGTCACCTTGATCTTGAACGGGATCGTGTCGCCGAAGCTGAACGTCCCGCCGTTCGGTGGCTGCTGGATCGTCACCTTGGGCCGTGTGTTCCCGACGGTGATGTCCTGCACGGCACGACCGGTGAGCCCCGTCGGCCCGGTCACCGTCAGCCGTGCCGTGAACACTCCGTTCTTCGTGTACGTGTACTTCGGGTTCGCGTCGGTCGAGTCGGTGGTGCCGTCCCCGTCGAAGTCCCAGGCGTACGTGACCGGTTTGCCGTCGGGCAGGCCCGAGCCGGCGCTGGAGAACGTGACGGCGAGTGGCGCCGAGCCGCTGTCCGGCGCAGCAGCGGCCCGCGCGTCCGGCAGGCGGCTGTCGGCGACGTAGTCGATCCGGTAGATACCGGCGCCCTCGTTGCTCCCGCCGCGGCCCGTGCCGCTGCCGAGCCCGAAGTCGATGACATACATGGCCCCGTCGGGGCCGAAGTCCGCGTCGAAGGGCTGGTTCCACTTCATGTCGCCGAACACGGAGTTGATGGACTGCAGATCGCCGGCCTTGGCGGGCGCGAACCGCGGATCCGTGAACGTCTGGTCCTTCTCCTGGATCGAGAAGGTCTTGAACCACTGCCTGGTCAGCTCGTAGTTGAACCACTTCCCGTCGAAGTACTCCGGGAACTTGGTCTTGTTCGGGTTCGCGGGATCGTAGGCGTACACGGGACCGCTCATGGGGCCACCGCCGCCGGTGCCGAGCTCCGGGAACTGCTCCGAGGCGGAGTATGCGTACCAGACCGATGCCGCGTGGGCGGGCGGCAGGTCGCGCAGGCCGGTGTTGTTCGGCGAGTCGTTCACGAGGTGACCGCAGTCGAACTTCGCCCCGGATGTCTTCGACTCGAAGTCGTAGTCGTTGAAGGGGGTGTTGTTGCCGATGCAGTACGGCCAGCCGTAGTTCCCCGCCTTGGTGATGCGGTTGAACTCGACGGTGCCCTCGGGCCCACGGTTGGCCACAGCGTTGCGCGCGTCAGGACCGTAGTCACCCACCAGCAGTGCCCCGCTGACCGGATCGGTCGTGATCCGGAACGGGTTGCGCATGCCCATCGCGTAGATTTCTGGACGCGTCTTGTCGGTGCCGGGTGCGAACAGGTTCCCCTCGGGCACGCTGTACGTCCCGTCGGCCTTCGGGGTGATCCGCAGCACCTTGCCACGCAGGTCGTTCGTGTTGCCCGCGGTGCCCTGCGCGTCCCAGGCGCGCCGGCCCTCGCGCTCGTCGATCGGGTTGAACCCGTCCGACGCGAACGGGTCCGTGTTGTCGCCCGTCGCGATGTAGAGGTCACCCTTGTTGTCGAAGGCGATGGAGCCCGCCATATGGGAGTTGGCGCGTCCCTCGCCCCGCCAGGTCGGCAGGGTCAGCAGGCGCTTCTCCGACGCCGGGTCGACCGTGCCGCCCGACTCGGTGAACCGCGAGAGATTGATCCGCTTCTCGGTCTTGTCGGAGTTGAGCAGATAGATCCAGTGGTTGTCCCGGAACTTCGGATCGAGCGCGAGCCCCAGCAGACCGTCCGACTGACTCGTCATCTCGGGCGTGTAGGCAAGGTCCAACGCCGTGGTGACCTTCAGCGACTCCTGATCGATGATCTTCAACTTGCCGGTCCGCTGGATGAAGAACACACGCCGGTCCGGCGCCACGGCCAGCTCGAACGGGTCGGCCAGGTCGGCCGTCGCCAGCGGGGTGCGCTGGAAACTGCCGGTCCTGGTCGCCGAACAGTCACCCGGCTTGTCGCCGGCCGCCCACTGGATGCCCCCGAGGACGTGCTGGAGGAAACCGGCCTCCTCGAACGCCGCCTTGGCGTGCCCGCCCGCGGTGAACCAGGACCGGCCGCCGTCATAGTTCTGGCACCACGACCACGGGTGATCGACGCCCTCGTCGAGCCCGGTGACCCCGTCACGCACCTTGACCTGCGCGAGCGTGTGCACCTTCCCCGTGGGGTTGGTGCGCCAGTTGTACCACTCCTCCGTACGCTCCCAGAGCTCCGGAAGCCCTTTCGTGGACGGGTGCGCGTGGTCGAGGACCTTGATCCGGCCCGTCTGCACGGCCGGATGCTGGTCGAAGATGGCTCCGACGAGCCCCTCGTACCAGCCCCAGTCCCGCTCGCTGGCCGACGCGGCGTGCAGCCCGACCCAGCCGCCGCCCCCACGGACGTACTTCTGCAGAGCCGCGCGCTGGTCGGCATCGAGCAGATCGCCTGTCTCCGGCGTCGAGTTGGTGTTGTTGAAGACGATCGCCTTGAAGCGGGCGAGGTTCTCGTCGGTGAACGCGGCGGCGTCGTCGGTCGCCTCGACCTCGAAGCCGTTCTCACTGCCGAGCTTCTTGATCGCGTCGATGCCCGCTGGGATCGAATCATGAGCGAAGTTCGTGACCTTGGAGAAGACGAGCACGCGGTACGAGGCCGCGGCCTCGGCGCGCGGCGGGGCCGCCAGTCCGAGGCCGACGACGAGGGCGATCAGCGCGAGGAGGACGGTCCAGGGCGAGCACGGACGGCGTCCCTTGCGAGGGCTGCGTGAGCTGTGCGGGTCTCGCGCGGTGGGCGCGGGGGGTCCGTGTCTCCCGGACGGTACGGGTGTGGCGGAACTCGTAGAACTCATGGCGCTCCCTGGGCTGTTGGCCGGTGGCCGACTCGGGCGTGCGGTGAGTGCTGCGGGAATGCCGGAACGCCTGGAAGCCGAAGCTTAGAAAGCGCTTTCCCGATGGCGTCGTTCAGCGTAGGTTCCGGGCGGAGAGGGGTCAATGGGCCGGAACGGGCCAGGGGATGCGGAGGGGGCGCCGCGATCACGGGGGTCCGGGTGGAAGTCGCCTTCGAACCGGTGGAGCGGTTGGCCGCCGATCGCGGGGCGGCGGCGGTGGCGCCTGAAGTGGTGGGCGGGCTGTGCGTTGTTCGCGGGGCCTGGTGCCGATGGCGCTTGATCGGGTGGGCGGGCCGGTCTTCGTTCGCGGGGGCCAGGCGCATGGTCGCGCCCGAACTGGTGGGCCGGCTGTGCGTTGTTCGCGGGGACGGGATCCGGCGCCGGTGGCGCTTGAACTGGTGGGTCGGACGACAGCCGTTCGTGGGGGCCGGCGCCGGTGGCGCCTGAGCTGGTGGGCCGGCTGTCCGTTGTTCGCTGGGACCCGGCGCCCGTCACGCCCGAACCGGTGGGCGACCTGTCCGAGCATGCGCTCCGACCGGCGGTTGTCAGTGGCCTTGGCTACGGTTCGTTCCATGCAAGACGCCGACGACGTACGTTCCATCGCCCTCGCCCTGCCGGAGGTGACGGAGAAGATCGCCTGGAGCATGCCGACGTTCCGGGTCGCGGGGAAGATGTTCGCCACGATGCCCGAGGAGGAGACCTCCATCGCGGTGCGCTGCCCCAAGGTGGAGCGCGACGAACTGGTTCTCGCGGAGCCGAAGAAGTTCTGGATCGCGGACCACGAGGCGGGCTTCGCGTGGGTGCGGGTGAGGCTCGCCGCCCTCGACGACAGCGACGAACTGCGCGACATCCTCACCGACTCCTGGCGCCAGGCCGCCCCGGGCCGACTCCTGGACGCTCACCCAGAGTTGGGCCCACCGGAGCCGACGGACTGATATTCCCGGGGCGATGTCAGTGCCGCGTGGCATGATCCGGCAGGGGTAGGGGAGCGCGGAGCCACAGGGGCCGTCGCGCCGCCGGGGAGGGTACGGGCAGGCATGGGCGGAATGTCGAAGGAAGGGCCACGGGGGTCGGGGGAAGAGCGGGAACGGGCCGGGGATTCGACTGAGGGATCGAATCCTGATCCCGGTGAACCGAGGCGACGGCGGGATTCGGCTGGGGGGTCGAATCCTGTTTCCGGTGAACCGAGGCGGCCGCGCAGCGGTATCTGGTCGCGGGACTTCGGGCTGTTCTTCTCGGCGCGTGCCGTGGCCAAGCTGGGGGACACCATGCTGCCGGTGGCGCTCGCCGCGGGCTTGCTGCAGCACGGGTACGGCGCGGGCGCCGTCGGCCTCGCGATGGCCGCCTCCGTGGCCTGTTTCGCGGGGCTCGTCATCTTCGGCGGTGTCTTCGCGGACCGGTTCAGCACACGACTGCTGATGATCGGCGCCGACCTCACGCGCCTGGTCACCCAGTCCCTCGCCGCGGTCATGTTCTTCTCCGGGCACGTGGTGCTGTGGGAGATCTGCGTGATCGGCGCGGTGAACGGCGCGGCGGCCGCCCTCTTCCAGCCCGGCGTCGCCAGCACCGTCCCGCGCCTCGCCTCCGACGTACAGGCGGCGAACGGCGCGATACGCGTCGCGGAGTCCGTGGCGCAGCTCGCGGGCCCGGCCGTCGCCGGCATGCTCGTCGCGTTCGCCTCGCCGGGTGTCGTCTTCGCGGCCCACGCGGGTACGTACGGGCTGAGCGCCCTGTGTCTGCTGCTGCTCCGGCTGCCCCCGGCCCAGCCCGGCACCGAGGCGATCCGCGGCAGCGGGTTCCGGGCCGATCTCGTCGAGGGCTGGCGGGAGTTCAGATCACGCACCTGGCTCTGGGGAGTCATAGCCATCTGGTGCGTACTGATGATCGCCGCCTGGGGCCCAGCCGTCCCGCTCATCGCCACGCAGGTCGTCCAGGAACACGGCCCGCGCGCCTACGGCCTGGTCAACTCGGCGCTCGGCCTCGGCACGGTCATCGGCGGCGTCTGCGCCCTGCGGCTGCGCCCCCGCCGCATGCTGAGGGCCGGCGCCGTCGCGTTGTTCGGGTTCAGCTTGTTCCCGGCGACCGTGGGCGCCGGGTTCGGCGTGGAGTGGATGGCGGCGGGCGCGGTCGTCGCGGGGGCGGGCATGTCGTTCTGGGGCGTCATGTGGGCGACCAGCATCCAGACCCAGGTCCCGCGCGACGTCCTCAACCGCATACATGCCTACGACGTCGCGGGCTCCCTCGCGATGACACCGGTCGGCCAGGCGCTCGCGGGCCCCGCCGCCGGAGTTTTCGGCACGCGCCACGTGCTGCTCGCCGGTGGCGTCACGACCGTTCTCGTGGCGGCGGCGTTGCTTTCCGTCCCTGCGATCAGGGGCCTGATACGGGTGGACAGCACCGTGCCGGTCCCGGGCCGGAGCCTGGGCGAGTCCTCCTCTAACCGCGAGCCGGCGCACCGAGGAAGCCGCTGATCCGCTCCCGCAGGGACGCGGGGTCGAGGCCGTGCGCGGCCACGTGCTCCTCGATCTGTCCGTACCGGCGCAGCTCGCGGCGGCCCACGCCCAGCCCCAGCACTCGGTGCGGCAGATCGGCGAGCGCGTCGTTGGCGGCCGCCGTCGACGTACCCGCCAGATACGGCTCGACGATCACCACGTCGGCGGCGTCGGCCGCACCCGCGGCACGGCGCAGCGCTCCGGCGTCGAATGGACGCACCGTCGTCGCGTAGAGCACGGTCACGTCGAGGCCCTCCGTGGCGGCGAGGACCGCGTCGAGCATCGGCCCAACGGCGACCACGACGCCACTGCGGCCTTCGCGGACGGTCAGGAATCGCTCGCCGTCGACGGCGAGTGCCTCCCTGTTCGACTGCACCGAGAGGCGGACGTACACGCGGTCGTCACCGGCGGCGACCGCGTGCCGCAGCAGCGTCTCGGCCTCGTCCGGGTGGCCCGGCACATGGACTGTCCAGCCGTCTAGGGTGTCGAGCAGCGCCACGTCGCCCGGCGCCATGTGCGTGAAGCCGCCGGACGGCCAGTCGAAGGAGGCGGCGGCACTCACCAGGACTCCGCCGACGTCCTGATGCCCGAGGTCGAGCTTCACCTGCTCGAAGGGGCGCTCCACCAGAAAGCTGGCGAAGGTGTGCATGACGGGCCGCAGCCCGGTCAGCGCGAGCCCTGCGCCCGTCCCGATGAGCAGCTGCTCCCTGATGCCGACATTGATCACCCGGTCCGGGTGCCGGCGCTCGGCTTCGACGAAGCGGTCCCTGCCGATCTCCGCGAGGACGACGGCGACCCGGGGGTCCTCGTCGAGCAGCTGGGAGACGACGGGGGCGAATCGATCACGCATGGTGTCCATGACGCGGGTGTCCTTCCAGGGAAGAGGGAAGAGGGAAGAGAGCAGAAGAGCGGGGCGGCGCGGCTCAGGCGTTCTTGGGCTCCACGCGGGCGACGACCACGCGCGGCTTTCCCGGGTGCGGCGCGGTGAAGGCCTCGTACAAAGCCTCGTGATCGCGTCCGTCGACGGTCGTGGCGGACCAGCCGGCTGCCTCGAAGCGGGCGGCGATGCCGCCGGGCCTGGCGTGGCTGGCCGAGGAATTGTCGATGACGACGGTGTGGAGCCGGTCGAGTGCGGCGGGCCCGGCGAAGGCGATCGCCTCGTGGTTGCTGCCCTCGTCCAGCTCGGCGTCCCCGATCAGCGTCCAGACCGCCGGGCTTGCGAGGCCCTGCGCGCGGAGTCCGAGTGCGGTCCCGACGGCGATCGGCAGCCCGTGCCCCAGGGACCCGCTCGCGATCTCCACGCCGGGGACGAGCACCCGGTCCGGGTGGTGCCCGAGCGGGGAGTCGTACGCCCCGAAGCCGGGCAGCCACTCCTCCGGCACGAAGCCTTTCGCCGCGAGCACCGCGTAGTACGCCATGGGGCCGTGGCCTTTCGACAGCAGGAACCGGTCACGTTCCGGATCCCGTGCTCCGTCGGGCGTCACCCGCAGCACGCGGTCGTAGAGCACCCACAGGACATCGAGGGTGGAGGTCGCCGCGGGGCCGTGCTTCTCGTCGCCGGTCATGCGTTCCATGAGGGCCGGAAGGTCGTCGTAGGAGAAGGAGGCCGCCGCCGTACGTGCCGCTGTCGTTGTCATGACAGGAGCGTGCAACCTCAAGTCTGCTTGAGGTCAAGAGTGACCTGCCACGCGCCGGCCGCGGACGAAAGGGGTGCGCGACCACGGTCCCGAGTGCGGTATGGTTTCCGTGCGCGTTCGGCCAGGGGAAAGCCCAGGTCAGACGAGCACCGGGACGTGGCGCAGCTTGGTAGCGCACTTGACTGGGGGTCAAGGGGTCGCAGGTTCAAATCCTGTCGTCCCGACAGTTCGAACGTATCGAACGTCGCAGGTGAAGGGCCGTTTTCATAACGGCCCTTTTTCTGTTTCCGGGATCGCTCCCTGGGAGCGACGGGCGGGAGCATGCTCCCTCCCAGTCCCCTTAACGGATTGCTCCCACTCGGGCCGCTGCCCACATATTCGATTTCTTGCCCACGCGTTCACATCCGTGTCCGTTTTGTGACCGCAGTCTCCCCGTCGTGCGGGGGGTCTTATGGGTATGGGCTTGCGCTCTTCTTGCAGGTCACGCTCGCTCCCAGTGGGAGCGGGGCTGGGAGCGGCGTCCCCACAACTGGGGCCGACGATATGGGGCCATGCGAAACCTTGGCCCCAGTTCCGATTTCGACTGGGTGGTATGTCGGATCTCAGCGGTGGCTGTTGCGGGATGCATGGAGATGTTGAATGCACGTGCCGGATGGTGAGCGACGTTCGGGGTCGCGCGGCGGACCCGGTGGGCTGTATGAGTGCGGAGGATTCCCTGGGGAGAAGTTGGGCGCAGTTGGGGACCGATGGAGCGCATCGCAGATCGTGTCCTCGGCGGGACACGATCGGGTACGGGACCGGGCTGAGAGGTGGGCGGTTGCCCTGCGTATTCGCAGTACGGCGTCGGTGCGTGGCGATCGCGGACCACTAGGCACTCAACGAACGCCCTGGTGGGGCGGGCTCTTGGCCGCGCACACGTCCGTGACCTCTCCGGAAGGCACTTGATGCCATGGGCCACGTACGAGAGCGACACCTGGTGGCCGAGTGGGGCGGGGGTGCAAGTGGGTCTTGATGCAGCTACGCGGCTGCCGCGGGGGTGCAAGTGGGTCTTGATGCAGCTACGCGGCTGCCGGCTGGGATGCCTCGCCGCGGCCCTCTTCAGCTTCCTTGATGCCGATGACTTCCACCGTCACGCCCCACTGCTCGAGCTGCTTCGCGGTCTGGGCGAGCGTCACCTGGGAGAAGGCGAAGAGGGTGTCGGGGGTGAGCGTGGTGCCCCGCTTCAGGTAGATCGCGAAGACGAGGTGGCGGGGCGAGAAGTCCTCGGGGAGGACGCGCTTGCCGTTGCTCTTGGTGAAGACCTTGTGGCGGAACTCGGCCCGGACGTCGGCTGATTCGCGCATCATCTGGATGGCGACCAGGCCCTGGTTGTACAGGTGGCTGAGCGGGGCCGAGTGCCCGTGGGCGGGCTTGATCAGTACGAACGTGTCGTCGTCGACGAGCAGGTCGCAAAGCTCGATGCGGTTGGTGCGCTTGAGGGGGTTGTTCGCGAACGCCTTGTCCATGCTGACGTAGTTGCGTGCGTAGGGCTGGTCCATAACCTTGTCGTTGTAGACGCCCTCGGTCATCCCGGCGGTCCACTCGGGCAGCCGGACCGACGGGGTCTCCGGGAATAGGCGGGCGAGCGTGGACCGGATCGTCTTGAGGCAGGCGGCGCCGATTTCGTACCAGGTGCCGTCGAGCAGGCAGAAGTGTCGGGCGCCGAGGGAGACGTTGGCCTCGATCCACTTGACGGTGCGGATCTTGGCGAGCTGGTGGCTGTCCTTGGCCCGCGGGTCGCGGTAGAGCGTGACAGTGCCGTCCCGCAAGGCTTGCAGCCGGTGGCCGGAGGCCTGGAGGCGGGCCCGCTGCAGGACGTAGTCCAGGTCGAAATCGTCCGAGCGGAACGCCTCACTGCTGCCGATCTTCGTGTGGTACGAGTGTGCGGCTGCGAAGTCGTGAAGGTTCTCGCTCGGCACGGCCACGGTGATTCCGCCGGCATCGGGCCGACCAAGAACGTCGTCGAGCGCCTGGTCGAGCGCGTCGAGGATGGCCTTGCCCTTCACCGGCAGGATGTGCTCGACGAACTCCAGTTCCGGCAGCGGAGCGCGTTCGCGGCAGACGCGCGCGATCTCCCGGATGTCGGAGACCAGGGCACCCGGTTCGATGCCCAGGGAGATCTGCAGGCCGCACCCTCCGTGGGCGTTGATGAGTTCGCTACGGCTATTGCGGGCCGTGAGGTTGATGTCGGTGAGGTAGCCGCCCATGCGGCGGATGAGCTGGGTGTGCTCACGGATGCCGAGCGCCAGGACCGAGATGCCGCCAGGGATGAGCGCCATGTCGGTCCTGGCCTGCCCGAGCGAACGCGACACGAAGCCGCGGATGTGCTCGGGGTCGACCTGACGGATGGCGAACGAGAGGCCGAAGCGCTGGTCCTTGAGGTCTTCGGGGATGAGGCGGTAGCCCTGGTCGTAGCCGACGGCGTAGACCTGCTCGTCCACGGCGAGCAGCAGCGCAGCGGTGCGCCGCACCCGCTCCGTGAGCTCGATCCCGGTGGTGCGGGCCACTTCCTCGCACCAGGCCGCCTCCTCCCGCTCCATGGGGGCGACTACCAGCAGGGCGGGTACGCCGAGCCAGGTCTCGGGGACGACGTGGAAGTCGGCGTTCAGCTTGGTGAGCTGTTCAGTGTTGAGGGCGTCGAGCATAGCGCCGGCATCAGGGGCGACATTGGGGAGCCGGTACAGGGTGCGCGAGGCGGTGAGGGCCATGGAGGTCTCCGGGGTCAGGGGTACCGCGCAGGGGCGGTGGCATGGGGTAACACGGGCGTGCCTTACGAGTGGGGTGGTGCTGTGGTGCCGGTGCGGAGCGCGCAGCGCGGGGTGCCCGTCCGGCGTGAAAACTACGGTTCGACTGGCTGACCTGGACCGTTTCCCTGCGGGGGTGGGGTTGGCGCGAGGATGATCGGAGTCCATGCGGTGGTCGTGGATCTATCTCCTGGCGCGGAGCTCGTTGAAACTCGCGAGTCTGCGGTTGCTGAGCAGTGCGGCGAAGGACGTCGAGTTGCTGGTGTTGCGGCACCAAGTTGCCGTGCTGCAGCGCCAAGTCGGCCGGCCGAAGCTGGAGCCGAGCGACCGGATACTGCTGGCGGCCCTCTCACGGCTGCTGCCCAGACAGCGTTGGAGGAACTTCTTTGTCACCCCTGCCACGTTGCTGCGCTGGCATCGCGAGCTGATCGCCGACAAGTGGACCTACCCCCAGAAGAAGCCCGGCCGGCCACGCATACCGCCAGAGACGCGGGAGTTGATCCTGCGTCTCGCCAGAGACAACCCGCTCTGGGGGCACCGGCGGATACAGGGCGAGCTTGCCCAGTTGGGCATCACCGTAGCGGCGGCCACCGTGCGGGCAGTCCTGCGGCAGAACAACGTTCCGCCCGCACCCCAACGTGCACGCGATACCTGGGCCTCTTTCTTACGCGCCCAAGCCTCCGGGGTTCTTGCCTGTGACTTCTTCCATGTGGACACCACCTTCTGCCAGCGCCTGTACGTGCTGTTCGTCATGGAAGTCGAGACGCGCCGCGTTCACATCCTCGGCATCACCACCCACCCCAACCGGGACTGGGTGACCCAGCAGGCCCGCAATCTGATGGTGACGCTGGAGGACCGAGTGGACCGCTTCCGGTTCTTCCTACGCGACCGGGACGGCAAGTTCTCCGACAACTTCGACGCCGTCCTCGCCGGCGCGGGTGTGGAAGTCCTGCTCTCCCCACCAAGATCGCCGAAGGCGAATGCCTTCGCGGAACGATGGGCGGGTACCGTCCGACGCGAGTGCACCGACCGCCTGCTCATCTTCAACGAGCGGCACCTGCGCACTGTCCTGGACACGTATACCGACCACTACAACTGGCACAGGCCCCACCAGTCCCTCCAGCAGCGTGCTCCCCAGGCCGTAGAGGCCGGCGAGCAAACTCCGGCGATCGCGCCCGACAGCCGCATCCGCCGCACCCAGCTACTCGGTGGGCTGGTCAACGAGTACAAGCAAGCGGCCTAACGCCGCCCGGGTAAACGGCGTGGCCAAGGGCCCAAATCGGGGTTTTCGCGCCGGACAGGATGAGGATGGTGGTGAAGGTGCCGGTCGAGGGGCGGGAACACGTGCCAGCCCAAAGCTGCTACGTCGACCACGTGTTACGCGTACACCGGAGCAGAAGTCATCTCGCTGTTCGCGCTCTGCTAAGCGTCAGTCCTCGTCATCCGACGAGGAGCCCCGTCGTACGGAGAATACCAAGACCGCAATAAGCGTCAGGATGACCAGGACCGTGACCAGTCCCCAGATTCCGGACGACCAACCCCCGCTTGTGTGACGCTTGAGGGGCGCCAAGCCGCCGTGTCCAACAGCGAAGATCCCACGCTCCATATCCCCCAGGTTCATGGGCGCAGCGTATTGCTGCCTACGATCCGCGGCTAGGGTCTGCTCGGATCAGCTGCGGAGCCAGATGACGAGGGTCGCGAGGGTGACGGTGCCGAGGTAGATGTAGGCACGTTTCTCGTAGCGGGTGGCGACGGCGTGGAAGCCCCTGAGCCGGTTGATGGCGCGTTCGATGGTGTTGCGTTTCTTGTAGTGCTCGCTGTCGAACGCGGTGGGGCGGCCGCCTCGGGAGCCACGATTGTGTCGGTGTCTTTGCTGGTCGTGGCGCTCGGGGATGGTGTGCCGGATTCGGCGTCGCCGCAGATAGCGGCGACTCTTGCGGGACGTGTAGGCCTTGTCCGCCAACACACTGTCGGGACGGGTGCGAGGTCGACCAACTCCGGCGCGTGGCACGGAGGTCTGCTGCAGGATGTGCTCGAACTGCGGGCCGTCACCGTAGTGGCCGGGTGTCAGGACGAGGGCGAGGGGCAGGCGTAGCCCGTCGGCTGCGAGGTGGATCTTGGTCGTGAAGCCGCCGCGGGAACGTCCCAGGCATTCGCCGATCTGACCACCTCCTCCAGCCGGACGATGAATTTCCGGAGCACTGGATCGGCCCGGTTCGCCCCTTGGACTGCCCCCTTTTGAGGCGGTGTGGTGGGCGGGTTTTTCCTGGCGCCGGCGGCGTGCTGGTGGGCCCGCACCGCTGTTGAGTCCCCCGACACGTCCCAGTCGATCCCGCCCGTGGCATCTTCGGCGGCCTGGACCTTCGACAGCAGCATCTGCCACGTTTCATCTGCCGACCAGCGGCGATGCCGTTTATAGACCGTCTCCCAAGGCCCGAACCGCTCCGGCAGATCCCGCCACTGCACCCCCATCCGCACCCGGTACAACACCCCGTAGATCACCCGCCGGTGATCACCCCGCCGGCCCCCACGCGTCCCACCACGCGGTAAGAACGACTCCAGCCGATCCCACTCCGCATTCGTCAGATCCCCACGGCCCATACAACCAGCCTGCCCCCAACGACCCACTCACGTAAGGAGATCCGGGAAACAGTGCCTAGTGGCGCAGGGCAAGGATCTCCGCGTCGTTGTCGCGATCGCTCATCGGTAGCAGTCGCAGCAGGGCGAACGCGTTGGTGACGGTCAGGTAGGCGAGACGAAGCAACACAAGTGCTCGTCCTGGCGCAGCACCGCACAGACCCCTGAGCTGCACGGACGGCATTCTCGGCAGGCGCAGAGCTCGGCACGCAGAACGATCGTTCGGACACGGGCGCGCTGCAGCGGTACTGCTCCTCCGTCCTCAGCGGCAACGTCAGCTGCCACAACTCGTTGGACCGATCAAGAAGGTCCCAGGGGTTCTTCCCGGCTTTGTCCAGGTGCGCAAGCGCCGCCGCTCGGGCAGCCAGGTCATCCGCTATGAGACCAAATGGCCACCCCAGCCCCGGGCGGCCAGCCAGTATGTCGAAACTCCGAGTCCTTTCACCGCGGCGTGGATGTGCGCGGCGGCCGTGCGTGTCGCAGCTGCAGTCCGGGCCATGACGAAGCGGATCCGCGCCGGCCTCCTGGGTGGCGGCCGGCGCAGGCCGCGTTCATCGGAAGGTCTGGCGCATCTCGCCCAGGCCGTCGATCCGGCTGACCAGGACGTCGCCGTGGCTGAGGAACCGCTGCGGAACGCGACGGTTGCCCACCCCGGCAGGGGTCCCAGTGAAGATCAGGTCGCCGGGGTAGAGCGGGCACACTCCACTGATGAATTCCACCAACTCCGGAACGGAGAAGATCATCTCGCTGGTGCGCGCCGCCTGGACGCTCTCGCCGTTCAACAGGCACTCGATCGCGATGTTGTTCCGGTCCGGCAGCTCGTCGAGGGTCACCAGCGCCGGACCGGTCGGGCCGAAGCCCGGATACGACTTGCCCAGCGAGAACTGCGGCGGTTTGCCGGTGAGTTGGAGGACGCGCTCGGAGAGGTCCTGCCCCACGGTGAGCCCGGCCACGGCCTCCCAGCCTTCACTCGCTGGCACCCGATGGCAGGGTGCACCGATGACGGCGACCATCTCGAGCTCCCAGTCGACGTTGCCCTCGGGCAGTTCGACCTTTGCGGTCGGGCCGACGATGCAGCTGGGGAACTTGGTGAAGAGCAGAGGGACGTCGGGCGGGACGTAGCCGGCTTCGGCGGCGTGCGGACGGTAGTTCAGCGCCACCGCGAAGACCTGGCGTGGTCGCGGGACCGGTGCGTCCAGATCGGCATTCCGGTACGGGCTCGCCGCAGGCAGCTCGGCGCTCTCGGCCCAAGCCTGGAACTCGGTCCAGTCGGTCAGAACGTCCATGGGGTCCGGGCCGAAGCGCCCCGAAGAGGCGTCGGCGATGTCGACCGCGCCATCCTCGGTGAGCAGGACGGCGCGGTCGGCCAGCGTGGCCAGTCGCATCTTCTCTGCCTCAGTTCGCCGGGCCGTATAGGTCGATGGAGAACGGCTCGGTGTCGTGCGCGTCCTTCCAGCCGACCACGTGGTTCCGCAGCGTGCCGACGCCCTCGATCTCCGCCTCGATGCGATCACCCGGCTGGAGGTAGAAGTCGAACGGATTCGGCTGCACGGCGGCGACGCCCGAGATGGTGCCGGTGGTGATGATGTCGCCGGCCGTGTAGCCCTGGGCCGAGTGGTAGGCGACCAGGTGCGGGATCGAGATAATCATCTGCTCGGTGTTTCCGGTCTGCCGCCGCTCGCCGTTGACCCGGAGCTCCATCGCGAGCGCGTGCGGGTGGGGAACCTCGTCCTTCGTGACGATCCAGGGGCCGATGGGGCAGAAGGTGTCGATCCCCTTCGAGAAGGAGAAGACGCCGGACTGCATCTCCCGGCGCTGGATGTCACGCGCGGTGATGTCGTTGAATATGGTGTAGCCGGCGATGTAGTCCTCGGCTTCCTCCGGGCCGAAGAACTTGCCGCTCTTGCCGATCACGATGGCCAGCTCAAGTTCGTAGTCGAGCTCCTTGGTGAGCCCCTCGGGGTACACGATCGGCTGGTCGGGACCGATGACCGCGTCGACGTTCTGGAAGAAGACGATCCCCTTGTGTACCGGGTGCGACCAGTCGACGGCGGTCAGCTCATCGTGGTGGTCGGTGAAGTTGCCTGCGGTGTGGAAGAACTTCTTCGGCACGATCGGCGCCTGCAGGGTGACCTCCCCGAGGGGGAATCGGCGCCCGGTCTCCTCGACCTTCCCTTCCTGTTCGAAGAAGTCGCGCATCGACGGGACGTCGAGCTCGACGACGGCCTCGCCGTCGACGTAGCCGACCTGACCGTCGTTGAAGGTCACGAGTTTCATGCGGAGTCTCCTGGTAGTCCGACGCGGAAGACGCGCAACTGCAGCGCGAGCGTTGCGTAGTAGCCCACCAGGGTGGTGAGCTCCACCACCGCCTCGATGCCGTTCAATGAAACAGCCCGGTCGAAGACGGCGTCGTCAGCGTCACCACTCGCGGCCAAGACCTGCACCAGCTCAAGGGCCGCTGCTTCGGCAGGGTCCGAGAGCTCAGGTGCCGTGCCGGCGTTCACCGCGGCGATCTCCGGGTCGGTCAGACCTGCGGCCCGGCCGATCGGCTCGTGGGCGTAGCGCTCGAAGGCCGAGTCCCACTGGGCAGCGACCACGAGGATGGCGAGTTCGCGGATTCGATCGCTGAGCGAGGTCCGGTAACGGATCGCCGAGCCCAGCTCCTGGAGGGCTGCCCCGACCCCGGGTGCGAACAGCATCGCGTTGAAGGGGCCGTTGAGTCTTCCCTGTGCGTCGGTGAGGGCGAAGAGTTGGGGACCGCCGGCGCGGGGCCCTCCAGTGATCGCGTCGTAGAGGGGGCGTTGGTCGAGGTCGAGTTCATCCGGGGCGAGGCGGGGCAACCGAGTCATGGCGCCGAGTGTCGTGCGCGCATCCGAGCACATGCGGTGCTGTGCCAAGCAATGGCATCGAACTTCGGCACGTTCCAATGATTGAAACGAACGTAGTGCGGATCACACGCCATCGCCTTTCATCCCTCGCATGGATGACTGGCTCGGACTCGATCATCGCGCGGCCTTGGTGGCCGGTGCCGGCGGCATCGGTGCGGCTGCGGCCCTCGGCCTCGCCCGACACGGTGCCCGCGTGACTGTCACGGACGTCGACGAGGAGCGACTCGCCGCCCTCGCCAAGCAGGCCGTGGAGGCAGGACTCTCGATCGCGACCCGCGCGGCCGATCTCACCGACCCGCAGAGCGCTCGTTCCGCGGTCGACGAGAGTGCCGAGACGATGGGCGGCCTCGACGCCTTCGTGCACGCGGTCGGCATCAACGACCGGCGGCCGGTGCTCGAGACGCCCGACGACGTCTGGGAGCGGATCATCGACGTCAACCTCAAAAGCGCCGTGTGGAGCGCTCAGGCGGCCGGCGCCCTGATGGTGTCCGGTGGCTACGGCCGGATCGTCCTGCTGTCCTCGGTCTCCGGAATGCTGGCGCACGCCAACCACGCCCCTTACGCCGCCACCAAGGGCGGAATCAACCAGCTCTGCCGCGTCATGGCTCGCGAGTGGGCGCCGCACGGCGTCACGGTCAACGCCATCGCGCCCGGTTACACCGAGACCGACCTGACGCGCGCCTACCTCGACAAGCCCGGCATGCGCGAAGGCATGGTCGGTCTCGTTCCGGCCGGCCGACTCGGCACCGCCGACGACGTCGTCGCACCCCTGTTGTTCCTCTGCTCCGCGCAGTCCGCGTTCGTGACGGGCCACGTCATGTACGTCGACGGCGGCCGCACCCTCGTCTGAAAGGCAGACCCATGAATCTTCCGCAGCGTTTCACCGACAAGGTCGTCCTGGTCACCGGTGCCGGCACCGGCCTCGGCGCTGAGATCGCCGTCCGGGCGGCCCAGGAGGGTGCCGACGTGGCGATCCACTACCGCAGCTCGCAGGCGGGCGCACGCCGTACGGCCGACCGGGTCGAGGCGGAGGGGCGCAAAGCCTTCCTCGTCCAGGCCGACATCGTCGAATGGGCGCAGATCACGCGCATGGCCGACGAGGTGTGGGGCCACTTCGGCCGGGTCGACGTGGCGATCAACAACGTGGGCGACATGGCCAGCGACCAGATGTCGTGGCGTGAGATCACCGAAGAGGCGATCGACCACACACTCGCCGTCGATCTCAAGGGCACCTTGGTGTGCACCCACGAGTTCGGCTCCCGGATGCTCGAGCAGCCCGACGGCGGCTCGATCGTCAACGTGGGTTCCACGGTCGTGGTCCGCGGCAGCGCACGGGCTCCGCAGTACGCGGCCGCGAAGTACGGCATTCTCGGCATCACCAAGTCCTACGCCCAGGCGTTCGCGCCCAAGGTTCGGGTGAACACCTTCGCGCCCGGTTTCATGGAGACCGAGCGCATGCTCAACCGTCAGGACTACAAGAACGGGCGCGGCGAGGAGCTGCGGGAGATGACCCCAATGCACCACATCCCGAAGCCCGAGGAGGTCGCCGGCACGGCGCTCCTCCTCGCGACCGCAGACGCCCAGCACATCACCGGCAGCTACTTCGTCGCCGACGGTGGCTACAACATGATCGGTGCCTGATATGTCCGAGCAGCGCATCCTCTTCGTCAACGGCACTGTCTTCGACGGCTCGGGCACCCCGGCCGTCCGTGCCGATGTGGTCGTCCGTGGCGAGACGATCGAGGCGGTCGTCGTCGGCGGTGGCGTACAGACGCAACCGGGCGACCAGGTCGTCGACTGCACCGGCAAGACGGTCATGCCGGGCATGATCGAGTCGCACTGCCACCTGACCTTCCCCTCGGCTGTCGGGCACATCGATCCCTCCTTCAACCCGCCGCTGGACGTCAGCTTCTTCCATCACATGCCGACGCCGGACGAGCACCTCGAGATCGCGAAGCGCAACGCGCGCATCCTGCTCGACCAAGGCTTCACCAGCGCCTACTCGGCCGGCTCGTTGACCCCCGTGCCGACGGAGGTGATCCTCCGTGATCAGATCAAGGCCGGTGCCGCGGTAGGACCGCGGATGCGTGCCGCGTCGTTCGAGCGCGACAACAACCCGGTGCAGATGGGTCCCGACGGCCCGCGCGAGCAGAAGACGGGGCCGGACGCGGTGCGCGCGTTCATCCGCGAGCAGGCCGCGATCGGCTTCGACAGCGTCAAGCTGCTGATGAGCAACGACGACGTCTTCTTCGAGGGCGGGTCGATGGTGACGCAGTACAGCACCGAAGAGGCACAGGCCGCCGGCGAGCAGGCGCGCGAGTCCGGTGTCTGGCTCAACTGCCATGCCCAGAATGCCGAGTCGATCAAGCTGGCGGTCACCAGCGGCTTCCGCTCGATCTATCACTGCTCCTACGCCGACCAGGAGGCGATCGACCTACTCGACGAGGCGAAGGACTCGATCTTCCTCTCGCCGGCTGTCGGCATCATGTGGGCCAACGTCCACGAAGGCGAGGAGTTCGGCATCGACACCGCGATGGCCGGGAAGATGGGCTCGGTGAAGTCGCTCGAGGCGATGACGAAGCTCTACCCCGAGCTCCGCAAGCGCGGCCTGCGCGTGTTGCCAGGCGGCGACTACGGCTTCCCCAACAACCCGATCGGCCGCAACGCCCGCGACCTCGAACTCTTCGTCAAGCTCTTCGGATACAGCCCGATCGAGGCACTCAAAGGGGCCACCTTGTACGGAGGTCAGGTCCTCGAGTTCCCGGTCGGCCTCCTGGCGCCGGAATACCTGGCCGACATCCTCGTGGTGGACGGAGACCCGACGCAGGACGTGACCGTGCTGCAGGACGCCGAGAACCTCGTCGCCATCGTGCAGGGCGGCCGGTTCCACACGTGCGCCGAGCAGCTCACGCGCGGTGTGGCATGAGGCGGTTCGACGGCGTCGAGTACGCCGTGATCCCGGGCTTCCGCCCGCTCGAGCTCGATCTGTACCTGCCCGACGCGGTATCCGCGGCGGGCGCTGTCGAGGTGCCGGTCATCGTCCACGTACACGGCGGTGGATGGCGACGCGGTTCGCGTCGTCACCCGCTGCCGCGCCTGGGTGAGGACTTCTACCCCGCAATGGTGCGGGCGGGCTTCGCGGTGGCGGCGATCGACTACCGGCTCAGTGGTGAGGCGCCCTACCCAGCTGCTGCCGACGACGTTCGCGCCGCAGTCGGCGCCATAGCCGAGATCATGGCGCCCCACGAGGTCGGCGCAGGGCAGGTGTTCCTCTGGGGCGACTCCGCCGGCGGGCACCTCGCTCTGCTGGCCGCACTGACCGGCTCCGCCGTGGCTGGAGTGGTCGCGTGGTTTCCGGTCACCGACCTGACCGCCATGCCCGACCCCGTCGATCCCCGGACGCGCGAGGCGCTCTTCCTGGGAGCGCCGGCCGCAGAGATCCCGGACCTTGCCCGCGAGGCCAGCCCGATCAACCACGTGCGTGCCGATGCGCCGCCCATGCTGGTCATGCACGGCGACAGCGACACGATGGTTCCGACCGCGCAGAGCGTCGACTTCGCCGCGGCCCTGACCGCAGCGGCAGGGTCCGCGCAGTTGCTGCTTGTGCCTGACGCGAACCACTTCTGGGACGGCGCCGCGGACGTGACCGCCCTGCATCAGCAGTCGCTCGCCTTCTTGCAGTCGCTCGTCACGCCATGACCCGTCCATGATCCCGGGATTCAACCCGGACCCCAGCGTGGTGCGGGTAGGTGACGACTACTACCTCGTCACCTCGTCGTTCGAATACCTGCCGGGGCTGCCGGTCTACCACAGCACCGAATTACGGACTGGCGTCAGATCGGTCATGTGGCGACCAGACGGAGCAGGTCGGGCTCGAGCGGATTCCGACGCCCGGCGGAGTCTGGGCCCTGACGCTGCCTTATCGCGACGGCCTCTTCTATCTCATCGTCACCGTCTTCCTCGGCGGCCGGGGCTGCATCGTCTTCACGGCGACCGATCCGGCCGGCCCGTGGAGCGACGGTGTGAGCATCCCTGCCGTCGACGGGATCGACCCCGATATCTCGCCTGGGACGACGACGGCACTGCGATCGTCACGTTCGCCCGCTATCCCGAGCCGATTCAGCAGGCCCGCGTCGACTTGACGTCCGGCTACGCCATCGAGACGCCCCGTGCGGTCTGGGCCGGCAGCGGCGGCTTCGACCCCGGGGGCCCGCACCTCTACCGCCGTGGCGAATGGTGGTGGCCGAAGGTGGCATGGACCGTGGCCACGCCGTCATGGTGGCCCGCGCTCCCAGGCCGGACGGACCGTTCGAGGGCTGCCCGGGGAATCCGGTGCTCTCCGCCGCCGGCACCGGTTGGCCGGAGCAGAACCTCGGCCGCGCCGACCTGGGTGAGGCCGACGGAGGGACGGCGCTCGTCTGCCTCGGAGTCCGACCGGTGGGGCTGGCGAAGGCGTTCTCGCCTCTCGGCCGCGGGACCTTCCTGGCCGACGTCGACTGGGTCGACGACTGGCCGAGGGCGCGGCTGACCGAGTTGCCGCCGGCGCCGGCCGAGGAGGTCTCCTACGACCTCGGCGCGCCGGACGCGCTGACCAACCCGATCTGGATCGCCGTGCGCCAGCTGCCGGTCGCGGTCGCTCCTCCCACGCCCGACGGTCTTCTCATCCGTCGCACTTCCGGTCACACCGGGCTGGACGGCTCACGACCGGCCTTCGTCGGGCGTCGGCAGCAGCATTAGGGCGCCGTGGTCGGTGTCTTCGACGTTCGGAAGGGTCGTGGGGGCCTTGCGTTCCGCACCGCGGAGGACAACCTGGTGGCGCTCGAGGCCCGCGCCACCGGAACCGAGGTCGAGGCCGAGGCGCGGGTGGTAGTGGCGGGATTCGACCGGACCTGGCACGCCACCCTGCCGTGCTGAGATGTCGAACTCACTATCGCGACGGCGCCGCCGGCCGACTTCTCCGCCGGTGCGGTCGGGGGTGACCGGATCCGGTTGACGGCCCGGGTGGCCGACGACGACGTGACGCTTGTCGAGCTGGACGGCCGACACTGGTGCTTCGAGACCGCCAAGGCGCGTTCACGGGCCGGGTAGTCGGGCCGTTCGCGACCGAGGGCGCGGTTCGGGTCCGCCGGCTCCGGTGCTCGGGTCGGTCCTGACGTTCCATTCAATGGGGCGGCCAGGTGACGTGGATCAGCGCGACCGCGAGGCTGCGACGCATGCCGATTCATCCTGAGACCCTCCAGCGCTTCGCGCACATCGAGGGTGTTCCCAGCATGCAAGCCCTGTTCGAGGACCCCCAGTACGCCGAGCGGCGGGTCGCGTTCGAGTCCTGGCCGGACTACGAAGTCCCCGACGTCGCGGTTCGCGCAGCGGAGGCGCCCGGGCCGCACGGTCCTGTGCCGGTACGGGTATACGGCGAGCGTTCAGGAGTGACCGGGCGACCCGCTCTGGTGTGGATGCACGGCGGCGCCTTCATGATGGGCGACCTGGACATGCCCGAGGCGGACTGGACCTCGCGGGAGGTGGCGCAGCGTGCTGACGCGGTCGTCGTCTCGGTCGACTACAGACTGTGTCAGAACGGCGTGCACTACCCGGTGCCCCACGACGACGTCGTGGCCGCGGTGCGCTGGGTCCGCGAGAACGCGGCCGATCTGGGTGTCGACCCCGCGTGGATCTCGGTCGGCGGGGCCAGTGCCGGCGCCAACCTCGCCGCGGGAGCCGCCCTGAAGCTGCGCGACGAGGACCGCCGCCCCCCCGCCTACCTGATCTTCGCCTACGGCGTCGCCCACGCGGTGCTCCCACCGCTCGGTCCCGAGCTGGCCGACCTGATGGGGCACGTGCCCCAGATGCTCCACTTTCCGCCGGAGATGCAAGGCTTCTTCAATCACAACTATCTCGGTGGCCCACTCAGCAAGGCCGACGGATATGCCTTCCCGATCCTGGCCGACCTGCGAGGGATGTGCCCGACGCTGGTGCTCAACGCCGAGTACGACGACCTGAGGGTCTCCGGCGAGGCCTTCGCAGCGGCGCTCGCGGCCACCGGCGTGGACGTGCGCCAGGTGATGGTGCGCTCGATGCTGCACGGCTACCTCAATCTCGCGGCCACTGTGGGGCCGACCGCCGCTGCGCTGGACCTGATCGCAGCCACGGTCGGCCGGCCGGTGCCGCTCGGCGCATGAGCGCGCCGACCGCGCTGGCCGTCGAACACCTCGGTTCTCCGCTCGGGCTCGGTTAACCCGCGCCTCGGCTGTCGTGGCGGCTCCCGGAGGGCACGCTCACCCAGACCGCGTACCGGATCCGAGCGGAGTTCGGTGGTGCAGTGTGCACGACTCGGACTGGGGCGAGTCCGCCGGGAGTGCCCTGGAGACATGGCCGTTCGATCCGGCCGGGTCGGCGCGGCCGGTGAGCCGGCAAGCGCAGGTGCGGACCGATCGAGGGGGAGTCCGGCTGGTCGGCCGCGGCGAGCTTCGGCACAGGCCCGACCTGATCGACACTGTGTGCGACGACCGGCGGGCCACTGACGCGGCCAGATGGTGCCCTGTGGAGCCGGCCGGCCTGGGTTACGAGACGCTGTTCTGGTCGCCGGCGCCACCAACGCGTCGCATCGAAGAGCTACGGCCGAGGTCGGTGGTACGACGCGGCGATGATCGGCAACTGGTCGACCTGGGCCAGAACATCAACGGTTGGGTCAGTTTGAGCAACCTCGGCCGGCGGGCAGCGAGGTGACGCTCGTGCACGGCGGTCTCACCGCGGCTCCGCGCCGACCCGAGTCGCCCTATGGGGGCATCGGGTCGGCCTGGCAGCTCGGAGGCGGCCGGTTGCTTCTCGAGGTCGTCTTGCCCCAGGGCACGACCGCCGAGGTCGTCATGCCGAACGGTGAGGTGGATTGGATGTGGTCGGCCCTGGCCGGCACACCTTCACGACCTGAATGCTGCCGGTGGCACGGCCGCGCTGGGGGCGCCGAGGGCGCGCGAGATGCCCTGCGCGGCGATTCTCACCGCGTAGGTGAGCCGGCGTGGCTGCGCCTCCCGTTCGGGGAGCAGCACGCCGATCGCGGCGACCGCTTCGTCGCGCTCGTCGAAGATCGGCGCCGCCACCGCCACCAGCGTCTCCAGCTCGGTACGACGGAAGATAGCCACCCGTTCCTTGCGCACTTCGGCGAGCGTGCGCCGCATCACCGAGGCCGGAATCAACCGCTTGTCCGGCTCGCTGTGCAGCGGCCGCGCGAGCAGTTCGTCCTGCACCTCGGCCGGTGCAAAAGCGAGGAGTGCCAGCCCCATGCCTGTCGTGTGCAGCGGCATCTTGCCGCCGACCCGGTACCGCACCTGGACCGCTCTGTGCGCCGAGAGACGCTCGACCAGCGTTGCCTCCAGCCCATCGCGGACCGCGAGTTGTACGTGCTGACGCGTGACCGCTCCCAGGTCGCTCATGAAGGGCAGAGCTGTCTGGCGCAGACCGTGACCGCGCGGGGCGAGTGAGGCAACCTCCAGCAGCCGCAGCCCGATCGAGTACCGGCCGGCTTCGTCTCGCTCGAGAGCACCCCAGTCGAGCAGCCGGTTGGCCAGCCGCAACGTCGTGCTGACCGGAATGCAGCTGAGCCTGCTCATCTCGCGCAAGGTCAGGTGCCGCCGCGTCGCGTCGAACGTCTCGAGCAGCGACAGCGCTCGGTCAATGACCGGTTCTCCCTGCGGTGGTCGCTTGCCCCGGCGTCGGGTCGGGGCGGCAGCCGTCTCGCTCACAAGTGACACCTTTCGATCGAGCGTTTCAATCAATGGCAATCATTACTGACTTGTGTGACTGGCGTCACTCATTGTTCTCGTCAAGTCGGGCTAAGGCCCCGACCCGGACAACCCGAGAGGCTTCGATGACCGGCTTCACCTTCAAGCGTCTGGGAGTCAGCACACTGGCCCTGGCGGTAGCCACCGTCTCTCTGGCGGCGTGCGGCTCTTCGACGAACAGCGCTGATCGTTCTTCGAGCACCACGCTGACCATCGGCTACGACTCCGACCCGGCACCGCAGGGCTACGACCCGCTGCTCTACGGCGGCGGCCAGCGACTCTTCTACGAGTCGGTCTACCAGTCGCTCTTCGCGGAGGGCGCCGACGGTCAGCCCGTCCCTGAGCTCGTCTCAAGCTTCAGCTATAACAAGGCCAAGACTCAGATGAAGCTGAAGCTCAAGTCCGGCGTCACCTTCACCGACGGCTCCAAGCTCACCGCTCAGCTGGTCAAGGAGAACCTCGACCGTCGCAGCGACTCCAAGCTCCAGGCCTACTCCGGCTTCGCCAAGGGCGGCTCGAGCGAGATCACAGACGTCAGGGCCCCGAGCGCGAACACCGTGGTGCTCACCTTCCCTGCTGCGCAGAGGTCGTTCCAGACGAACCTTGCCGGCGTCCCCGGGACGATCGTCGGAGCGAAGGCGATCAGTGACCCGAGCCTGCTCAATCGGGGTCCGGACGGCTCGGGCCCGTACAAGATGAACGCCGCGGTCAAGGGCAGCAGCTACACGATGAGCCGCCAGCCCCGCACGAACACGGGCACCTACCCGTTCCAGACGATCGTCTACAAGCCCCACCTGGACAAGAACGCTCGCCTGAATGCGCAGATCTCCGGCCAGACCGATGTGTCGCTCATCGACACGTCCACGGAGCAGACGGCGGCGTCCAACGGCGTCTCTCTGGCCAAGAACGGCGGCACGATGCTGGACCTACTGGTCTTCGACAAGACCGGGGTGAGCTCGAAGCCGTTCGGCAACAAGGACGTTCGCCTGGCACTGAGCTACGCGATCGACCGGGACGCCTTCGTCAAGACCGTGGCGAAGGGCGCCCAGCCGACAGCCAACGCCTTCCCCAAGTCCTCGCCCGGCTACGACCCCGCGCTGAACACCCAGTACTCCTACGACGTCGCCAAGGCGAAGCAGACGCTGAGCCAGGCCGGCTACCCGAACGGGTTCTCGTTCACCATCACCGCCAGCCCGACCAATCGGGCCGAGTTGGAGTTCCTGCAGAACGAGTTCAAGGCGATCGGCGTTGACATGAAGATCGACGTCACCACCTCGACCGACCAGCTCTTCGCAGCGATCAACTCCCAGCCGCTGGGCTTCATCCCGCTGACGATGAGCAACGAGATCGGCGTTACCACAGGGGTTCTCGTGGGCGGCTTCGCGAACCCGCACAAGACGCAGGACCCGCTGATCGGGGCTGCGCTCGGGGCGGCCGCAAACGCCTCCGCCTCGGACTACCCCGCCGCGGTCAAGAAGCTGAATGGCTCGCTGATCAACGAGGGCTGGCTGATCCCGGTCGCCGAGCAGTACTCGTACGCCGGCTACAACGCCAAGGTGCTCAAGGCGCCGGCCTATCCCGGCAGTGACGGCTACCCGCTGCTGAGCTCGTTCAAGCCGGTGTCCTGACCATTCCCGGCAGTTGGCCGGCGGTCCACAGGATCGTCGGCCGACCGACGGGACAGCGTGCTCGGTGCCGTGATCTCAGAAAGGAATTCATGTTCGCCTACCTCGCCCGTCGTATCGGGCTCGGTGTCGTCACTGTCCTGGTGGCGTCCGCCCTGAGCTTCCTCCTGGTGCACGCCTCCGGCGGCAGTCCAGGAGCCATCACCGCCGGGGAGGGGGCGACCAGAGCCCAGATCGCGGCGGAGAACGTCCGGCTCGGCTGGGACCGTCCGCTCGTCGCCCAGTACGCGAGCTGGCTGGGACATGCGGTCCGTACCAACCTCGGGGTCTCGTTGATCGACGGTACCGGCATCTGGCCGGACCTGATGCAGCGCATACCGGTCACCGCTTCGACGGCAGCCTTCGCGACTCTGTTCAGCGGGATCCTGGGGATCCTGGTCGGAGTCGTGGCGGCGGCGCGCCGAGGCCGACTCGATCGCCTGATCACGGTGACCAGCGGGGTCGTGCTCTCCCTGCCACAGTTCTGGCTCGGCATCCTGCTGGTCTATGTGCTCTCGGTGAATGCGCATCTGCTGCCCGCCACCGGCTATGTCGGGTTCATGACCTCGCCGACGCAGTACTTCCAAAGTCTGGTTCTCCCGGTGCTCGCCCTGGGGCTGACGGGAGCCGCGATCATCGCGCGCACGACCAGGGCGGGCATGGTCAACGCGCTGCAGCAGGAGCACATCCGCACCCTGCGGGCCCTCGGCACGCCGGTCTGGCGGATCCGCTACCTGCACGCGCTCCGCTTCGCCGGTGCGCCGGTGGTGTCGGTGCTCGGCATCCAGTTCATCGCCCTCTTCGGTGGCTCGGTCATCATCGAGCAGCTCTTCGCGCTGCCGGGTCTCGGCCAGGCCGCACAGACCGCGATCAACACCCACGACTTCCCCGCGGTCCAGGGCGTCGTCGTCATCGCGACCGTGGTTGTGGTCGCCACCAACCTGGTCCTCGACCTCGTCCTCGCTGTCCTCGACCCGAAGGTTCGTGCCGCGTGAACGCCTTCACTGAACCCCTCCAGCTGCCCGCGGCGTCCGAGCCGGCGTCCGGCCGCCGCCGACTGCCGGCCTCGCTGCGCCGCCCCGAGACCGTGCTCGCGATCGCATGGCTGGTCGCGATCGTGATCGCCTCGGCGATCGCGCACTGGTGGGTGCCATTCCATGTCGACCAGCAAGACCTCGCTCACGTCCTGGCCGGCCCTTCGCGCAGGCACTGGCTCGGCACCGACGAACTGGGTCGCGACATCTTCTCCCGGATCGTCACCGGTGGCTGGATCTCGATCGGTCCGGCACTGCTGGCAGTGGCGGTGGCCTTCTGCGTCGGCGTGCCGATGGCGTTGCTCGCAGCCGAGCACGGTCGGAGGGTCGAGTGGACCTGCAGCCGCGTCGCCGAGCTGCTCCTGGCACTGCCGACGACCGTGATTCTGCTCGCCTTCGTCGGCGCGGTGGGGGTCCATGTCTGGGCCATCATGGCCGTTCTCGGGCTTCTGCTCGCGGCGCCGGTGTATCGGATCCTGCTCGCGTTGGCTCAGTCGCTTCGCACCCGCCTCTATGTCGATGCGGCGAGGGTGAACGGCGTCGGCTCTCTCCTGGTGAACGTGCGTCACGTGCTGCCCGGCATGGCGACCACGATCGCCGTCCAGGCGGCGCAGCTCTTCGCGCTCGGCATCCTGATCGAGGCCGGCCTGGCCTTCATGGGCTATGGGCCGGCCATACCGGCGCCGAGCTGGGGCGGCCTCATCGGCGACGCTCAGCAGCACATCTACGACGCCCCCTGGATGATGGTTCCCACCGGTGTCGTGCTCGCGCTGACCGTGATCGCGGCCAATCAGATCGCCGACGCCCTGGCTGGTGAGCGACAGCGGACCGCACCTGCTCGCCGCCCCGTGCGACGAGCGGGTCGACCTCGAGCAGCGGCTCCGGCCGCGGGCGGGGCATTCCCTCGGACCGATGGATCCCTGCTCGAGGTGCGCGATTTGCACGTCGGCGTCGTGGAGGGCACGGAACTGGTCACCGGCGTCTCGGTTTCGGTCCGGTCCGGTACCGTGCTCGGCCTGGTCGGCGAATCCGGGTGCGGCAAGACGATGACGGCACGGTCGCTGATGGGACTGCTGCCCGACGGCGTCGAGGTCAGCAGCGGCTCCATCCTCTTCGAGGGCCGGGATCTGGTCGGGCTTTCCGACAAGCAGCACCAGGCCGTCCGCGGACGGGATATCGCGCTGATTTCGCAGGAGCCGATGGTCGCGCTCGACCCGATGTTCTCCATCGGCTATCAGCTCACCCAGCCCATCCGCCGCTTCCGCCGGGTCGGCCGCGCAGAGGCCCGCCGCATCGCGCTCGACTTGCTCGCCCAGGTCGGCATCGTCGACCCCGAGCGGATCCTGCGCAGCTACCCTCACGCACTGTCAGGCGGCATGGCCCAGCGAGTCTGCATCGCCCTCGCGCTCACCGGCTCGCCGAAGCTCTTGATCGCCGACGAGCCGACCACTGCTCTGGACGTGACCGTGCAGGCAGAGATCCTCAGCTTGCTGCGCTCACTGGTGCGCAGCACCGGCCTGTCGGTCGTCCTGGTCAGTCACGACCTAGGTGTGGTGGCAGACCTGTGCGACGACGTCGCCGTCATGTATGCCGGTCAAGTGGTCGAGTCCGGGACCGTGGCCGAAGTCTTGGACCAGGCCGCGCATCCCTACACGAATGCGCTGCTGAGCGCGAACCCCCACATCCCGCAGGGGGATTCGGTCCCGGACCGGCTGCCCGCGATCCGGGGCACGGTGCCGGCGGCGAAGGACTGGCCCACCGGCTGCAGGTTCGCGAGCCGGTGTTCCCTGGCCACCCCCGAATGTCACGAGCCGATCGCGGCGGCGCCGGCGCACGGTGCAGGAACCGTGCGCTGCATCCATCCGCTGGCCCTGGCGCCCAGCAGGGCCATGCCGAACGAATCCGGAGTCGTCCGATGAACCAGTCAGCGCTCTGCGTGCGGGATCTTGTCGTTCACTACGGACGTCGTCGCAGGACGCCGCCCGCCATCAACGGGGTCAGCTTCGACATCGCGCCAGGCGAGACTCTCGGGCTGGTCGGTGAGTCCGGCTCCGGCAAGTCGACCATCGGCAAGGCGATCCTGGGACTTCAGGCGGCGAGTTCTGGGGCGATCAAGCTGAACGGGACGGACATCACCACGGCCTCGCTGCGACAGCGGCGGGTCAGCGCGATCGACCTGCGCGTGGTCTTCCAGGACCCCTACTCCTCGCTCAATCCGACCCAGAGCATCGGCCAGACTCTGGTGGAGCCGCTACGGCTGTTGCGAGTCTCGAAGCAGGAGCAGTGGCAGCGGGCCCGAGAGGCGCTTGAGGCGGTCGGTCTCCCGAGCGATGCGATCGACCGCTATCCGGCGCAGCTCTCCGGTGGTCAGCGTCAGCGAGTGGCGATCGCCCGGGCCCTGGTCTGCGACCCGAAGGTGATCGTGCTCGACGAGCCGGTCAGTGCTCTCGATCTTTCGACCCAGGCGCAGGTGTTGAACCTGCTGGCAGACCTGCGTGACCAGCGACAACTCGCTCTGCTCTTCATCGCGCACGACTTGGGCGTCGTCCGGTTCCTCTCCCAGCGGGTCGTGGTTCTCTACCGCGGCCAGGTGATGGAGCAGGGCGATGTCGAGTCGGTGACCCAGGACCCACGTCACCCCTACACCGTGGCGCTGACCGCGGCGGCACCCGTGCCTCATCCGGCCGAGCAGGCGCACCGTCGCGCTGCGCGCGAAGCATTGGGCATCGGCGTGGCCGGGACAGCCGCGGCGGCACCGACGGGCTGTCCGTTCGTCAACCGGTGCCCGCTCGCGGGGGACCTCTGTCGCACCGAGCGGCCGCTCCTCACCGGCCCCGGTGACGCCTCTGCGGCTTGCCATCGCCTCGATGAGGTCGCCGCGCTTCGTGCGACCCGCTGACCCTCGAACCACCTTTGGAGATCCCATGCACCGGTTCCCCGCCGATTTCCTCTGGGGAGTGGCCAGTGCCGGCCACCAGACCGAGGGCGACAACGTAGCCAGTGACTGCTGGTTCGCCGAGAATGCGACACCGACTGTCTTCAAAGAGCCGTCAGGCAAGGCGTGCAACGGATGGGAACGTTGGCGCGAGGATGTCGACCTGGTTGCCGCCATGAACCTCAACGCCTACCGCTTCTCCGTCGAGTGGGCGCGCATCGAGCCCGTCGAAGGCGAGTTCTCCGCCGCTGCGCTGGCCCACTACGAGGAGATCGTCGACCACTGCATCGAGCGAGGTCTGGCGCCGGTCGTCACGTTCCACCACTTCGTTGCCCCGCACTGGTTCGCAGCGCGCGGCGGATGGCTGGACGCCGAAGCCCCGGAACGGTTCGCGCGCTTCTGCGATCGGATCATGACAGCCTTCGGTGATCGGATCGCGGTGGCGGTGACGATGAACGAACCCAACCTGCCGCCGATGCTGGCCTGGGCCGGGCTGCCCGAGTTCGTCCGGGACCTCGAGCGGGCGACGCTGGAGGCCTGCACCCAGGCGACCGGCGTCGAGCGCTACCGCCTGACCAACATCACGCTCGCCGAGGAGGCCGACGCCCTGCTCGCTGGCCAGGCTGCGGGGCACCGTGCGGCTCGCGCAGCGATCAAGGCGCGTCGCGCAGATCTTCCCATCGGCCTGTCGATCGCGATCGTGGACGACCTCGTCTACGGCCCGGATCCCACCTTGCGTGACCGCAAGCGCGCCGAGGTCTACGAGTCCTGGCTCGAGATCGCTCGCGAGGACGATTTCATCGGCATCCAAAACTACGAGCGGCACTACTACGACGCGACGCGTGCAGTGAACCTCGACGGCACACCCGCCGAGGGCGGGGTGATGAACCGCACCGACCCGGCGTCGCTCGGCAGCTGCGCGAGGTACGCCTACGCGGTGAGCGGCGTGCCGGTCCTGGTCACCGAGCACGGCATGCAGGCGGACGACGACACGAAGCGTGCCGGTTTCATCGAGCCGTCGCTGGCAGGTCTGCAGGAGGCGATGGACGACGGCGTCCCAGTGCTCGGCTACTTCCACTGGACTCTGATGGACAACTTCGAGTGGATCTTCGGCTTCGGGCCCAAGTTCGGGCTGCACGGCGTCGATCCCGTCAGCTTCGAGCGCACGCCGAAGCCGAGCGCGGGCCTCTACGGCGACCTGGTCGCGGAGCTGCGGCGTGGATGAGGTTTCCGCGCCGGAGTCAGGCCTTCCGGCCGCTCAAGACTCCTTCCTCATCAGGTGAGCAGTACTACGTGCAGGGCGCGCGGGCCGTGTACTCCCTCGACGCGGTCGAGTTCGATGTCGCTGGTGGCGGACGGTCCCGAGATCCAGGTGAGCGGGCTGGTGGGGTCGAGGCGGGGGAGGGCTTGAGGGACCGATGCAACGACCTGGTCGGCGGTGCGTACGACGCAGATGTGCAGGTCGGGGACGAGGGTGAGCGCGCGGCGGCCCTGCCCGGGGCCGCCGTCCAGGACGATCGTGCCGGTCTCGGCGATGGCGAGGGCACAAGTGGTGACCACGGCGTCCGTGGCGTCGAGGTCGTACGACGTGAGGGGTGTTCCCCTTTCCGCATCTTCGTCCGGGCGCTGCTCCACCGCTGTGTCGGACAGCCAGGTGTCCGGCAGGCCAGGTGCGACGGCGACCGTGCGGGCTCCCTGCTCGCCGAGCAACTTTGCTATGAGCGAGGGGAGTTCACTGCTCTGGGCACGGTGCACGATCGCCCGGTAGTCGGCCAGGTTCTCGTGGAGCAGGTCGAGGATCGTGGCTGGGTCGTCGGCGGTATGGGTCGTGAAGTAGGTGCGCGTGGGGTCGTCTGCCTCGGGTGCGTCGACAAGGGCCTTGCGCACGCGGGACAGGATTCGCTCGCGGGACGAGGGTGTCGTGGGGGAGGTCATGTGCGGTTCTTCTTCCACCAGTCGCGGAACGGTTCGGCGGGCATACTCGGCAGGTCTCGGCTGTTCGTCCACTGCCCGGCTCCCGGTCCGGGGAGCTTCTTCGGGTGCAGCTTGCGGGTCTTCGCCGCGACGCGTTCGCCCGCTGCCAAAACACCTGGGTGGTCCAGGACCCAGCCGGCCGCCTTGATCGCGGCCTTCTCCAGGCGGTGCCCCTTGCCGCCCTGGTCGGCGACCCGCTCGCGCAGGTGGACGAGGACTTCGGGGATGTCGATGGCGACGGGGCAGACTTCGTAGCAGGCGCCGCAGAGGCTGGAGGCGTAGGGGAGTGAGGCGTCGATCTCGCTGGCTGTGCCGCGGAGTTGGGGGCTGAGGATGGCGCCGATCGGGCCGGGGTAGACGGAGCCGTAGGCGTGGCCGCCGGCCCTTTCGTACACCGGGCACACGTTCAGGCAGGCGGAGCAGCGGATGCAGCGCAGGGCCTGGCGGCCGACCTCGTCGGCGAGGGTGTCGGTGCGGCCGTTGTCGATCAGCACCAGATGGAACGTCTGTGGGCCGTCACTGTCGCTGGTGCCCGTCCACATCGACGTGTACGGGTTCATGCGCTCTGCCGTCGAGGAGCGGGGGAGCGTCTGGAGGAAGACTTCGAGGTCGCGCCAGGTGGGGACGATCTTCTCGATGCCGACGACGGAGATGAGGGTCTCGGGGAGGGTGAGGCACATGCGGCCGTTGCCCTCGGACTCGACGACGACCAGGGTGCCGGTGGCGGCGACCATGAAGTTGGCGCCGGAGATGCCGACCTTGGCGCGCAGGAACTTCTCGCGCAGGTGGAGGCGCGCGGCCTCGGCCAGCTCCGCGGGTGTGTCCGTCAGACTCTCGGGGGCCGGGCGGCCCCACTCGCCCATTTCCTTGGCGAAGATGTCGCGGATCTCGCCGCGGTTGCGGTGGATCGCGGGGACGAGGATGTGGGAGGGGCGGTCGTGGCCGAGCTGCACGATCAGCTCGGCGAGGTCGGTCTCGTAGGCGTGGATGCCCTCGGCCTCCAGCGCCTCGTTGAGCCCGATCTCCTGGGTGGCCATCGACTTGACCTTGACCACTTCGGACTCGCCGGTCTCCTTGACCAGGCGGGTCACGATCCGGTTGGCCTCGTCGGCGTCGGTGGCCCAGTGCACGGTGCCGCCCGCCGCGGTGACGGCCTCCTCCAACTGCACGAGATAGGTGTCGAGATGGCGGAGCGTGTGGTCCTTGATCTGCTTGCCGGCCTCGCGCAGGAGCGCCCAGTCGTCGAGCTCCGCGACGGCCTTGGCCCGCTTGTCGCGGATGGTGTGCGTGGCGTGCCGCAGGTTCGCGCGCAGGGTGGTGTTGCCGACGGCCTCATGCGCCGCCTTGGGGAAGGACGGCATCCCCAGATAGGTCCCGCTCATGACCAGGGCTCCTCTTCGGTACTGGCGAGGATCTCCGCGAGGTGCAGGGCTCGCTGTGGTGCGTCCTGGCGGCGCAGGATGCCACCGATGTGCATCAGGCAGGAATTGTCCGCGCCGCACAGGACGTCCGCGCCGGTGGAGAGGGAGTGGTCGACCTTGTCGGCTCCCATTGCCGTCGACACGTCGGAGTTCTTCACCGCGAAGGTGCCGCCGAAGCCGCAGCACTCCTCAGCGCCCGGCAGTTCGATCAGTTCAAGCCCCTTGACCGCACTGAGGAGTTGCGTCGGCCGGTCACCCAGGCCCAGCATGCGCAGGCCGTGGCACGAGGGGTGGTAGGTCACCTTGTGTGGAAAGTAGGCGCCGACATCGGTCACGCCGAGCACGTCCACCAGAAACTCGGTCAGCTCGTACATGCGAGGGACGAGGGAGTCCGACACTCGCGTCAGCCGTGGGTCGGTGCCCTTCGCGGCGATGCGCGGATAGTTGTCGCGGACCATCGCCACGCAGGAGCCGGAGGGGGTGACCACATAGTCGTAGCCCTCGAAGGCGCGGCCCATGCGGTGCACGAGGGGTTCGGTCTCGCGGCGGTAGCCGGTGTTGAACTGGGGCTGTCCGCAACAGGTCTGAGCGGCCGGGAAGTCCACCTTCACACCGAGGCGTTCGAGGACTCTGACCGTGGCGACGGCTGTGGACGGATACACGGCGTCGTTGACGCACGTGGCGAAGAGGGCGACGCGCATCACGAGTCCTTGCCGGAAGTGGTGGCTGTGAGGGAGAGGCGGGCCGCGGCCGCGGCCCAGGCGGCGCTGTTGCCACGTGGTGTGTAGTGGCGTAGTTCCTGTGTGTCGGCGACGAGGCTGCGCATCGCCGACAGGTCGCCGATGAGTCCGTGGGCGCGCGCCTGTACGAGGATGTTGCCAAGGGCCGTTGCCTCGGTGGGGCCCGCAATCACCGGGAGGCCGGTGGCGTCGGCGGTGAACTGGCACAGCAGCTCGTTGCGGGAACCGCCGCCGACCAGGTGGACGTGGCGGATGTCGCGGTCGGCGAGGGCGGATGCCTGGCGCAGGGTGCGGCGGTGGGCCAGGGCCAGACTCTCCAAGATGCAGCGGACAACGGCGCCCTGGCTGCTGGGGGCCGGCTGGCCGGTGCGGAGGCAGTACGCGCGGATGCGCTCGGGCATGTCGCCGGGTGCCATGAACTCCGGGGCGTCAGGGTCGACCGCGGACGTGAACGGCTCGGCATGGGCGGCACTGGTGAAGAGGGCGGGCAGGTCGTCCGGCAGACCCTGCGCCGCCCAGGTACGGCGGCACTCCTCGAGGAGCCACATGCCCATGATGTTGCGCAGGTAGCGGACGGTGCCGTCGATGCCGCGCTCGTTGGTGAAGTTCGCTGCGCGGCTCGCCTCGCTGAGGACCGGAGCGTCGAGTTCGAGTCCGGCAAGAGACCAGGTGCCGCAGGAGATGTAGGCGAAGTCCGGTGTCGTGGCCGGCACGGCGACCACGGCCGACGCGGTGTCGTGCGAGGCGACCGTGGTCACGGGGGTGTCGGGGGCGAGGCCGGTGTACGCGGCGACGTGCGGGAGCAGTGTGCCCGCCGGGTCGCCGGGGGAGCGCAGCGGGGGCAGGAGTCCTGGGGCGAGGGAGAGCCGGTCGAGGATGCCGTCGGCCCAGGTGCCGGTGCGGGCGTCGAACAGGCCGGTGGTGGAGGCGTTGGTCTCCTCCGCGCCGATGGACCCGGTCAGCCAGTGGATCAGCAGGTCGGGGATCATCAACAGAGTTCGAGCGATGCCGAGCTGGGCGCTTCCTGCTGCGGAGGCGAGCTGGAAGACGGTGTTGAAGGGCAGGTGCTGCAGGCCGGTGACCTGATACAGCTCCTGGGGCCCGATCTTGGGCCATACATTGCGGGCGGCGACGCCTTCGGTGCGGGTGTCGCGGTAGTGGAACGGCTGGCCGAGCAGGGCGCCGTCCGCGTCGAGAAGGCCGTAGTCGACGGCCCAGGTGTCGATGCCGATGGAGGACACCTGACCTGCCGCGCGCAGGCCGTCGAGTATGCCCTGCCAGAGGGCGAGTACGTCCCAGCGGAGCCCGTCCTGGAGGCGGACGGGTGTGTTGTGGAACCGGTGCGTCTCCGTGAGGTCCAGGTGACTTGGGCCTACACGGCCGAGGATCACACGGCCGCTGGTGGCACCCAGGTCGGCGGCGGCGAAGGTGAGGTTGTGCATGCGGGCTCCGGGGAGGGGGCTGAGGTCTAGCGGCCGGGTGCGGGGCGGTCCGGCTGGTCACCGGCTCCCGCACCCGGCATGCTGCGGGTCATCGAAGGAAAGCTGCCGCGACCCCCGCGTCGACCGGAATGTGCAGGCCGGTCGTGTGGGTCAGGTCGCCGCCGGTCAAGGCGAAGACCGCGTTGGCGACATGCTCGGGCAGCACCTCCCGCTTCAGCAGGGTGCGCTGAGCGTAGAACTCGCCGAGCTTGTTCTCCTCGATGCCGTACGTCGCCGCGCGCTGCGCGCCCCAGCCACCCGCGAAAATTCCGGAGCCGCGCACCACGCCGTCCGGATTGACGCCGTTGACGCGGATGCCCTGCTCACCCAACTCGGCCGCCAACAGACGGACTTGGTGAGCCTGGTCCGCCTTGGTGGCCGAGTAGGCGATGTTGTTGGGGCCGGCGAAGACGGCGTTCTTGGAGGCGATGTAGACGATGTCGCCGCCGAGACCCTGTTCGGCCATGGTCCGCGCGGCCTCGCGGGAGACGAGGAAGGAGCCGCGCGCCATGATGTCGTGCTGCAGGTCCCAGTCCTTCGCCGTCGTCTCCAGGAGCGGCTTGGAGATGGAGATTCCGGCGTTGTTGACGACGAGGTCGACGCCACCGAAGGCGAGAGCAGCGGCCTTGAACGCTTCGGTGATCTGCTCCTCCGACGTGACGTCCACGGTCACGGCCACAGCCTTGTCCGGCCCTCCGAGCTGCTCGGCGACAGCAGCGGCGTTGTCCCCGTTCAGGTCGGCGACCACGACGCAGGCGCCCTCCGCCGAGAGCCGGTGGGCGATGGCCTTACCGATACCGGAACCGGCGCCGGTCACCAGAGCCACCCGGGTGGCGAGAGGCTTGGGCTTCGGCATGCGCCGCAGCTTGGCCTCCTCCAGCTCCCAGTACTCGATGCGGAACTTCTCCGACTCCTCGATGGGCGAGTACTCGGAGACGGCCTCGGCGCCGCGCATCACGTTGATGGCGTTGACGTAGAACTCGCCCGCGACCCGCGCGGTCTGCTTGTCCTTGCCGAACGAGAACATGCCGACTCCGGGCACCAGCACGATCGCCGGGTCCGCACCGCGCATCGCGGGTGACTCGGGTGTGGCGTGCCGCGCATAGTAGACGGCGTACTCCTCGCGGTACTCGGCGTGCAGCTCCTTCAGCCGGGCGGTCACGACGTCGAGTTCGGCCGTGGGCGGCAGGTCGAGGACCAGCGGGCGCACCTTCGTGCGCAGGAAGTGGTCGGGGCAGGACGTGCCCAGCGCGGCAAGGCGGGGGTGCTCGGCACTCGCCAGGAAGTCGAGGACGGCCTCGGAGTCGTTGAAGTGGCCGACCTGCGGGCGGTCCATCGACGCCAGCCCACGGATGACCGGGGCGAGCCGAGCCGCGCGCTCCAGGCGCTCGGTCGCGCCGAGCGCCGCGTATCCCTCGAGGACCGGACCGAACGGCTCGTCCTTGCCCTTTTCGACGAGGAAGGTCTCCGCGGTGCGGATGATGAAGAGGGCGTTGCGCTCGCACTCCTCGGCCGTCTTGCCCCACGCGGTGATGCCGTGTCCGCCCAGGATGCAGCCGACGGCCTGCGGGTTGGCGGTCTTGATGGCCGCGATGTCCAGGCCGAGTTGGAATCCGGGGCGGCGCCACGGCACCCACGCGACCTTGTCGCCGAAGCACTCGGTGGTGAGCTTCTCCCCGTCGGCCGCGCAGGCCAGCGCGATGCCGGAGTCGGGGTGCAGGTGGTCGACGTGAGCGGCGTCCACCAGGCCGTGCATGGCCGTGTCGATGGACGGTGCGGCGCCGCCCTTGCCGTGCAGGCAGTAGTCGAACGCGGCGACCATCTCGTCCTCGCGCTCCACACCCGGGTAGACGTCGGTGAGCGCCCGCAGTCGGTCCAGGCGCAGCACGGCGAGTCCGCCTTCGGTGAGTGTGCCCAGGTCGCCGCCCGAGCCCTTCACCCACATCAGCTCGACGTCGCCGCCGGTGACCGGGTCGGTCTCGGAGCCCTTGGCGGACGTGTTGCCGCCGGCGTAGTTGGTGTTGCGGGGGTCGGCGCCGAGTCGGTTGGAGCGCGCCAGCAGCGCGGCGACTTCGGGGTGCGTAGACATGGCGTGGATCAGTCCTTGTGAGAGAGGTGAACGTACGGAACGGAGCGAAGACTCAGGCCCCCCACCCCGCCTGCTCCCCGCCCACCCGCTCGGCCACGATCCGCTCCTGCCACCCGGAGGCGGCATACGCGGCGACGGGATTCGGGTTGAGCCCCTGTTCCTCGCGAAGCTCGCGCAGCAGAGGCCGGACATCGGTGTTGTAGGCGTCCATCAGCACGAGGTTGGCGCCGAGCACATCGCCTTCGCGCTGCGCGGCCACGAGCGCGTCGAGGTCGACGAGAAGCGCCTTGGCGGTGGCTTCCTGCACGTTCATCACGGAGCGGATGACCGCCGGGATCTTCGCCTCGATGTTGTGGCACTGGTCGAGCATGAACGCCACGTTCGTCTCCGGCTTGAAGCCGCCGTTCTTGGCGACCTCGTGCAGGATCCGGAACAGCTGGAACGGGTCGGCGGAGCCGACCATCAGGTCGTCGTCCGCGTAGAACCGTGAGTTGAAGTCGAAGCCGCCGAGCTTCCCCTCGCGGAGCAGTGTGGCGACGATGAACTCGATGTTCGTACCCGGCGCGTGGTGCCCCGTGTCCACCACGACCTGAGCCTTGTGGCCCAGCTTGAGGCACTGCAGGTACGAGGTTCCCCAGTCAGGCACGTCGGTCGTGTAGAAGGCCGGCTCGAAGAACTTGTACTCGAGGAGCAGACGCTGGTCGTCGCCGAGCCGCTCGTACACCGTGGCCAGCGACTCGGCGAGCCGGTCCTGGCGGGCCACGATGTCGTCCTGCCCGGGGTAGTTCGTGCCGTCGGCGAACCACAGCTTCAGGTCCTTCGACCCGGTCGCGTCCATGATGTCGACGCACTCCAGGAGGTGGTCGACGGCCTTGCCGCGCACCTTCGGGTCGGGGTGGCAGACGCTCCCCAGTTTGTAGTCGTCGTCCTGGAAGGTGTTGGAGTTGATGGCGCCGAGTTCCACACCACGTTCCTTCGCGTACGTGCGGAGGCCCTCGTAGTCGTCGACCTTGTCCCACGGGATGTGCAGGGACACCTTGGGTGCGATGCCGGTGAACTCGTGCACCTTCGCCGCGTCGTCCAGCTTCTCCCGCGGGGTACGCGGCACACCGGCCTGCGCGAACACCTTGAACCGCGTGCCGGAGTTGCCGTAGCCCCAGGATGGTGTCTCGATCCGCTGGCCGGCGAGTGCGGCCTTCACGGCAGCGATGTCAGGCATGTTCACCTCGGGGTGACTGAAGGAATGGGGTGCCCCGGAAGCTGGGGCGACAGGTACACGAACCGACCACGTGTGTGGCCGCATGCGGATGAAGATGTGAATCGATTCATTCCGTTGGGGAAAGTAACCCTCTTGACTGGCGGTCGTCAAGGGGTTCAAGTCGCCCGGTAGGGGCTCTCGGGGGCGTTACGAAATCGTGTCGTTCGTCCCTCGCGGGTCCAGGGTTCCTCCGATTTCCTGCAGTTCAAGTGGCCTTTATGGCTCGGCGGGCCCACATGGGAAGGCCTGGAGGTCCAAGTGACCCCTTGACCTGTCGACCGCGCGGGGTTAGCTTCCGGGCAACCTCGCTGAAACATTTCAGTCGGGTGACTTCTTCGGCATTCTTCGCCGCGCTCGACGACACACCACCTCGGCAGACTCCCCGGCACACCCATGGAGAGACGCATGACGCTTTCTGAACCGGAGACCACTCCGGTGCTCGCGCTGGAGGGGGTGAGTAAGTCCTTCGGCGCTGTACGCGCCCTGCGTGGTGTTTCGCTGCGGCTGTACGCCGGAGAGGCGCACGCCCTCGCCGGTGAGAACGGCGCGGGCAAGTCGACCTTGATCAAGACGCTTGCCGGGGTGCACCGCCCCGACTCGGGCGCGGTCCTGCTCGATGGTGAGCCGGTGGCGTTCAACGGTCCGGCGGACGCCCGTGACGCGGGCGTCGCCGTCATCTACCAGGAGCCGACGCTCTTCCCGGACCTGACCGTCGCCGAGAACATCTTCATGGGCCGCCAGCCCCGGCGTTCCCTGGGCCGTGTCGACCATCGCGCGGTCAAGCAGGCAGCCGCCGATCTGTTCACCCGGCTCGGTGTCGACCTCGATCCCGAGCAGCCGGCGCGCGGCCTGTCCATCGCCGACCAGCAGCTCGTCGAGATCGCCAAGGCGCTCTCCTTCGACGCCCGGGTCCTGATCATGGACGAGCCGACCGCCGCGCTCACCGGCAGCGAGGTCGCCCGCCTCTTCGGCGTCGTGAGGACGCTGCGCGCGCAGGGAGCCGCCATCCTGTTCATCTCGCATCGCCTGGAGGAGATCTTCGAGCTGTGCCAACGGGTGACCACGCTGCGTGACGGCGCCTGGATCAGCAGCGAGCCGCTGGAGGGGCTGACCGAGGACGATCTCGTACGGCGCATGGTCGGCCGTGATCTGGACGAGCTCTACCCCAAGCAGGTCACCGAGGTGGGTGACGTCGCGCTCACTGTGCGAAGGCTGACGCGTGAGGGTGTCTTCACCGATGTGTCGTTCGACGTGCGGCGCGGGGAGATCGTGGGCCTTGCTGGGCTCGTCGGCGCCGGCCGCAGTGAGGTGGCCCGGGCGGTGTTCGGCGTCGACCGTTTCGACGGCGGCGAGGTTGAGGTGCTCGGCAGGAAACTGAAGCCAGGCGCCCCGAGCCTGGCGATGGCCGCGGGCCTCGCCCTCGTGCCGGAGGACCGCCGCGCCCAGGGCCTGGTGATGGACATGTCCATCGAGCGCAACATCGGACTTACCGGTTTCGCCGACACCACCCGCGCCGGGCTCATGAACCGCACGGCCGAGCGCAGTCGCGCTGTCGACTGGGCGGTCAAGCTCCAGGTGAAGTACGCGCGTCTCGCTGATGTCGTCGGCACGCTTTCGGGCGGCAACCAGCAGAAGGTCGTCCTAGCCAAATGGCTTGCGACCGCTCCGCAGGTGCTGATCGTGGACGAGCCGACGCGCGGCATCGACGTCGGTACCAAGGCCGAGGTGCACCGCTTGCTGTCCTCGCTGGCCGCTGACGGAGTAGCGGTCCTGATGATCTCCTCCGACCTGCCGGAGATTCTCGGCATGGCCGACCGCGTCCTTGTCATGCACGAGGGCCGGCTCACCGCAGAGATCCCGCGCGCCGAGGCGACCGAGGAGTCCGTGATGGCTGCGGCCACCGGCCGTACGAAGGAAGGGAGGGCGGCCGCATGACCATGACCGCGCAGCCGGTGCGGAACGAGACCGCACCTCAGGCCACCGCCTCGCGCCGTTTCATCGACAAGGTGTTCAAGGCCCGCGAACTGGCCGTCGTCGCCGTGTTGGTGGTGATGCTCGGTGCCACGCAGATCTACAACGGCGAGTTCCTGTCCGAGCAGGGCCTCAAGGACCTGATGCTCAACGCCACCATTCTGGTGCTCGTTGCGGTCGGTCAGGCCGTCGTGGTGATCACCAAGAACGTCGATCTGTCGGTCGGCTCGGTGCTCGGCATCTCCGCCTTCGCCGCCGGCAACTACCTCCGGGACGGCGGAAGCCCACTCGTCGGCGTGCTCCTCGCCGTCGCACTCGGGGTGCTCTTCGGAATCCTGAACGGGGCCCTCGTCAGCCTCGGCAAGGTACCGGCCCTCGTCGTCACCCTCGGCACTCTCTACATAGTCCGCGGCGTCGACTCCATCTGGGTCGGCTCCAAGCAGATCACCGCCGACGCTCTGCCCGGCAGCTTCGTCGACTTCGGCCACGACGGTATTTGGGTCGTGCCCTATCTGGCGCTGCTCGCCGTCGTAGTCCTTCTCGCGGTCGGCTACTACCTGCGCAGCTACCGCAGCGGCCGCGACATGTACGCACTCGGATCGAGCCCCGAGGCGGCGAACCTGGCCGGCGTGCCCGTCCGTAAGCGCATCATGACCGCGTACGTGCTGTGCGGCGCGCTCGCCGGACTCGCCGGAGCCCTGTACCTCGCCCGCTTCGGTAATGTCGACTCCGCCACCGGCAACGGCTACGAACTCACCGTCGTCAGCGCCGTCGTGGTCGGCGGTGTCGCCTTCACCGGCGGCGCCGGCACCGTCTACGGGGCCGCGCTAGGCGCCGTCCTGCTGACCTCCATCAACAGCGTGCTCCCCGCGATCGGCGTCAGCTCGGTCTGGGTCACCGCGATCAACGGAATCCTGCTCCTGCTCGCCATCGCCGTCGACCGGATCCTGGCGCTGCGGGTCGCCGCGGTGCTGCGAAAGAAGGCCGCACAGATGAGGAGTGCCCGCCATGACTGACATCACGAGCCCCAAGCCGACGGCCCGTCGTGGCCTGGGTGGGGCGGTGCGCTGGGACACCGCGGTAGGCGTCCTGTTCGTGCTCCTGCTTCTGTTCTCGTTCTCGTTCGTCGACAACTTCGGCAACGCGCTCAACGTCTCGTTCCTCATCGGCAACACTCTGCCGATCGCCTTGATCGCGCTGCCGATGACGATGCTCGTCATCTCCGGTGAGGTGGACCTGTCCGTGGGGTCCACGGTCGGTCTGTCCAGCTCGGTGATGGGTGCCCTGTGGAACGAGGGCATGGCCATCGAGACGATCATCCCGCTGTGCCTGCTGCTCGGTGTCGTGTGTGGCCTCATCAATGGCCTCCTGGTCACCCGGCTCGGGCTGCCTTCCCTCGCTGTCACCATCGGCACCATGGCCGCCTACCGCGGCATCGCCCAGATCGTCCTCGGGTCCGACTCGGTCACCGACTTCCCTTCGCAGTACCTGGACTTCGGCGCGGGCCGGATCGGTGACACATTCATCCCGTACGCCGCCCTGCCCTTCGTGATCCTGTTCGTGATCGCGGTCCTGGTCCTGCACGCCACTCCGGTCGGCCGCTCGTTGTTCGCGATCGGTGCTTCGGAGGAAGCGGCACGTTTCACGGGCATCCGGGTCAAGCGCCTGAAGCTGTCCATGTTCGTCACGACGGGCGTGCTGTCAGCGCTCACCGGCGCCTTCTGGACCCTGCACTACGCCAGCGCCCGCTATGACAACGCTTCCGGCTTGGAGCTGTCCGTCATCGCGGCGGTGCTGCTCGGCGGCATCGATTTCGACGGCGGCAGGGGAACCCTCGGCGGCGCCATCGCGGGCGTGTTCCTGCTCGGCACCCTGCAGAACGTGATGAGTCTCGTCAACGTGTCCGCCCAGTCCCAGATCCTCGTCACCGGCGTGCTGCTCGTGTTCTCGGTCCTCGCCCCGCGCGTCGGTCGCCAGATCTCTCAGGCCAGGGCCAGGAAGAAGACGGCGGCAGCGCCACCGTCATCACCTGCGCCCGCCACTGCATAGAACCACCAGCTCCTGTTCGGTCAACCGCTGTACACCGTCGTACTACGCAAAGGCAGAAGCCCATGTCTCTCACCACCACCGCCAGAACCCGTCGGCTCACCGCGGCCCTCGCCGTCACCACCGCCCTCGTCCTCGGTGCCACCGCCTGCGGTGGCACGACCAAGGACGACGCGAACAAGGAGGCCGGCTCCGCGGCGGCGGGCAAGGCCGACGCCAATGCCGCGACCAAGAAGGGCCTGAGCATCGCGTTCCTGCCCAAGCAGGTCAACAACCCGTACTTCACTACCTCGGACAACGGCGGCAAGAAGGCGGTCGAGGAGCTCGGCTCGACCTACAAGGAGGTCGGCACCAGCAGCGGCACCGACACCTCCGGCCAGGTCTCCTACGTCAACACGCTCACCCAGCAGCAGGTCGACGGCATCGCCGTGTCGGCGCAGGACCCGGGCGCGCTGTGCACCGCGCTGAAGCAGGCCATGAAGAACGGCGTCAGCGTCGTCACGTACGACTCCGACACCAAGGCGGACTGCCGCAACGTGTTCGTCTCGCAGGCCAGCGCCGAGGACCTCGGCCGCACCCAGGTGCAGCAGATGGCCAAGCAGATCGGCAACAAGGGCGAGATCGCGATCCTCTCGGCGGCCCAGACGGCCACCAACCAGAATACGTGGATCGACTACATGAAGGACGAGCTGAAGAAGCCCGAGTACAAGGACATCAAGCTCGTCACGACCGCCTACGGTGACGACGACGCCCAGAAGTCCTTCCAGCAGACCCAGGGCCTCCTCCAGGAGCACCCGAAGCTGAAGGGGATCATCTCCCCGACCACGGTGGGCATCAAGGCCGCCGCCCAGTACCTGTCCGGCTCCAAGTACAAGGGCAAGGTCAAGCTGACCGGCCTCGGCACCCCCAACGACATGCGCGCCTATGTCAAGAACGGCACCGTGGACGCGTTCGAGCTGTGGGACCCGGCCAAGCTGGGCGCCCTGGCCGCGCACACCGCCGTCGCCCTCGAGTCCGGCCAGATCAGCGGCAAGGAGGGGCAGACCTTCAAGGCCGGTGACATGGGCGAGTTCACCATCGGCAAGGACGGTGTCGTCTCCCTCGGCAAGCCGACCGTCTTCGACAAGTCGAACATCGACAACTTCAAGTTCTGACCCGACGTAAGGGAGAAGGGGCCGCCGTTCACGTCATGGACGGTGGCCCCGGCTCCGTCATTGGACAAGGGAGATGAGGATGCAGCGGGTTTGCTTCCTGCTCAAGGTCAAGGCCGACCGGATCGACGAGTACCGAGTCCGCCACCAGGGTGTATGGCAGGAGATGCGAGAGGCGCTGACCGCCACGGGCTGGCACAACTACTCACTCTTCCTGCGCGAGGACGGTCTGCTCGTCGGCTACCTGGAGACCGAGGACTTCGACGCGGCCCGAGCCGCGATGGACGCCACCGACGTCAACGCCCGCTGGCAGGCAGAAATGGGCGACTTCTTCGAGGCACTGGACGGACAGGCTCCCGACGCCGCGATGCGACCCCTCACCGAGGTCTTCCACCTTGCCTGAGCGGCGGACAGGCACCGACTTACTAGAATGAATGCTGCTCAGAGCACGTACGAGGGGAACCCATGACGGTTGGCATCAAGGACGTGGCGCAGGCGGCGGGCGTCTCCGTCGGCACGGTCTCCAACGTCCTCAACCAGCCCGACCGGGTCTCCGCGGGCACCCGCCGTCAGGTGCAGGAGGTCATCACTCGTCTCGGCTACGTCCGCAGCGAGTCCGCCCGGCAACTGCGCGCCGGCCGCAGCCGCATCATCTCGCTGCTCGTCTTCGACATGGGCAACCCGTTCTTCGTCGACATCGCACGGGGCGCCGAACGCGCCGCGCGTGACGCCGGACTCGGCGTCATGGTGTGCAACAGCGGCCAGGACCCGGCCGAGGAGGCCGACTACCTCGCCCACTTCGCCGAGCAGCGGGTACGCGGGGCTCTTGTCGCCCCGGCCGACCCAAGCGGTGGGACGCTGCGTGACTTCCGCCGGCACGGCATCCCGTACGTCGTCGTGGACCGCGTCGCCGGAGACGAGGAGGGCTGCTCGGTCTCCGTCGACGACGAGGCGGGCGGCGCGCTCGCCCTGCGCCACCTCGTTGCACAGGGCCATCGCCGCATCGCGTTCGTCAGCGGCCCGCCGCATCTCAAGCAGGTCCAGGACCGGCGCACCGGAGCTCTGGTCGCGCTCGCCGAGGCCGGTCTCCCTCTCGACGCACTGCGCGAACTGCCCACCGAACGCATGGACGTGGCCGCGGGCCGCGACGCCGGCGCCCGCCTCCTGGGCCTTGCCGACCGCCCCACCGCCGTCTTCTGCGCCAACGACCTGCTCGCCCTCGGCGTTCTGCAGGCCCTGTACACCGCGGGCGTCCGGGTTCCCGAGGACATCGCGCTCGTCGGATACGACGACATCGAGTTCGCAGCGGCCGCGACCGTCCCGCTCACCTCCGTACGCCAACCCGCCTACACTCTCGGCACTATCGCCGCGGAGCTGCTACTGGAGGAAACAGGAGCGGCAGCGACGGATCACCGACACCAACACGTATTGCTGCAACCGGAGTTGGTGGTGCGCAGGTCGAGCATGGGCGGGCATGATGGCTAAAGCCTGTTGCAGAAGGCTGCGTTGGGGCAGGTCAGTGCCTCGGCGTAGCCATCCCGCCAGAACTGGATCATCGCGGCGTCGAGTGCCGTGTCGATGTCGAACTGCTTCCTGCCTGTCATGCCGCACCTACTTGCTGCTCTGCCCCATGTGTTGCTGGCCACCCCGTCTTGGATCAAACAGTAGATCTGGGTGTTGCCGTCCGGGTGCAGTGACTTGAGGGCCGTGCTGCGCAGGTGGTTGACCAGGTCGACGGTCTTGGCGTCCTGAGGGCTGCTGATCGACTTGAATGCGACGAGCGCGATGTCCTGCTGATGGCGAGCTCGGTGGCTGCTCGTGTTGACGTTGGGGACGGCGGTCAGAGTGTCGGTGACTGTGTTGAGCGGATTCTTGCGAAGGAACCCCGGGCGTTCACGACTCCGTTGGGAAATGCGTAAACCGGCTTCGCTGGCTTGCTGAGGTCGGCATGATCGTTGTGTTCGCCGGAGCGAGGGGTGTGGCTGGGTGTCGCTGGAGTCTCGGGACGATGGTGGGGTGCCGGAGCTGACCGCTCGGGTGGTGCGGGCGTCGTTCCCGAAGGGGACGTTGGCAGTCCGGGTGCGTGAGGCGCTCGGTCCGTTGTTCTCGGACGGATCCTTCGCTGAGGCGTTCTCGGCCCGGGGGCGTCCGGCCGTGTCGCCGGGGGCGCTCGCGCTGGTCTCGGCGCTGCAGTACGCCGAGGGACTCACCGATCGGCAGGCGGCTGACCAGGTGCGGGCTCGCATCGACTGGAAGTTTCTCCTCGGCTTGGAGCTGGACGATCCGGGGTTCGACTTCTCCGTCCTGAGCGACTTCCGTGTCCGGCTGATCGGGCACGGGCTGGAGGAGCATGTCCTGGACCTGGTTTTGGCCAGGTGCTCCGAACTCGGACTGCTGCGTGCAGGGGGTCGGCAGCGCACCGACTCCACCCACGTCCTGGCAGCCGTGCGGACGCTGAACCGGATGGAGTTTGTCGGTGAGACCTTGCGCGCGGCGCTGGAGGCACTGGCCGCAGCCGCCCCGGCATGGCTGTCCGAGCTGGTCAACGCCGACTGGGCCAAACGCTACGGCGCCCGGATCGACTCCTACCGCTTCCCCAAGGGCGACAACGTCCGCCAGGAGTGGGCCGAGCAGGTCGGCCGGGACGGCTTCACCATCCTGGAGGCCGTTTACGCACCCCGGGCCCCCGCGTGGTTACGGGAAGTCCCCGCCGTCCAGGTCCTGCGCCGGGCCTGGGTGGAGCAGTACCACCGCGACGGCGAGGGGGTGCGCTGGCGGGAGGGCAAAGATCTCCCGCCAGGCAGACGCAGGCTCTGTTCGCCCTACGACCCCGACGCCCGCTACGCGACCAAGCGCGGCTCGGGCTGGTGCGGCTACAAGACCCACCTCAGCGAGACCTGCGAACCTCACGTCCCGCACCTGATCACTCATGTCCTCACCACGGACGCCACCGTCGCCGACACCGAGGTCACCGCAGTCGTCCACCAGGGCCTGGCCACACGGGAACTGCTGCCTGAAGAGCACGACGTCGATGCCGGCTACGTCACCGCCGCACACATCGTGGCCGCGCGCGAGGCACATGGGATCGAACTGCTGGGGCCGGTCGGGCTGGATACATGCCACGAGAACTACGAAGGTGAGCACTTCACGCAGGGCGCGTTCACGATCGACTGGGAAGCCAAGAAGGCCGTCTGTCCCCAGGGCAAAATCAGTGCCAGCTGGTCCGACCAGCGCAAGAGCAGCGGCACCCCCGTCTCACGGGTGCACTTCACCGCCCAGGACTGCGCGGCCTGCCCGGTGCAGGACATGTGCACCAAAGCGGCGAACGGCAAGTGGGGCCGAAGCCTGACCCTGTTGCCCCAAGACCAGCAGGCAGCACTGGAAGACCGGCGCCGCGAACAGCTCACCGACCAGTGGCAGCAGCGCTACAACATTCGCGCTGGAGTGGAGGGCACCATCTCCCAGGCAATCCGACGCACCCGCATCCGCCGGACCCGCTACACGGGCCTGCCCAAGACCCGCCTCGGACACATCTTCGCCGCCACCGCCATCAACATCATCAGACTCGACGCATGGCTCAGCGAAACACCCCTCGGCGCAACCCGCACCTCACACCTCACCCGACTCCAACTCGCCGCCTGACGACGAGATCGCACCCGCCGGTTTACGCATTTCCCAACGGAGTCGTTCACGCCCGGGAGGAATCGCGTCCACGTGGTGCGACGCGGAGCGTCGCCGTGTTGTGCCACAGGTCATGACGGCTGCGGAGCGGCTGGGGTCGGTCAGTTCGGCATCGGTGTGCGTGGCCGTGTAGTGCTTCTCGAACCGCGACAGGTCCGCGGGCGTGGGGACCTGGGGCGCGAAGTGGCTCAGTCCCGGCCCCGAAGCAGGCGCAGGAGAGGCACCCTGGCGCTCCCGCAACTGGGCGAGCACGCGCCCGGGGCACACCCACTGATGCGCGGTCCGCATCGTGGTCGAGCACTTGAAGGCCGATGGGGCTCGTGTAGTAGTCCAGGCTGCGTTCAAGGTCTGCGACGGTCAACCGACGGCGCCGACCGCTAGTTGAGCGTCTATCCGGCCGGCTCGGAGGGTGTCACGGTCACTCTCCCTTTCCGGAAGCGGGGATGCGTGCGAACGGTTTGGCGACCTTCGCCGCGACCCCCATGGCTTTGAAGAACAGAATCAGCTTCCGCGGCGGGCCCTTGACGAACATCATGTCCAGGCCCCGCTGCGATGCAGCGGCCGACTTGGCCCCGCGCGCGAACATCATCTTCTCGTAGCGGGACAGGGCCGTCTCCACGTCGATCTCGCGGGCGAGGTCGGCACCGTCGATGAGCGCCAGATTGGCGCCCTCGCCCGCGAACGGCGACATCAGGTGCGCGGCATCCCCGACGAGCGTCACGCCGGGCGCCCGCTCTCAGGCCGGACCTGTCGGCAGGGCGTGGATCGGCCGGGGCCAGAACGCGTCGTCGCACACTCGCGGGCCCAGTCGGGATACTCCCGCAGCAGCCCGGCACCGCGAGGCGGATGCCGGATCAGCCCAGTCGATACAGCTGGTGTCAGGCCAGTCCTCGGCCCCGCGCAGGCCGCACCCGAGCGTGATGGTGTCGCCGCCGTGCCCGCCGATGTACTCAGGAAGGCCGCTTCCACAAGGCCGCTAGGCGACTCGGCCACACTCCTGCCGCAACCGTCGCCGGCTGAGAACGATGACGCCCCGGCTCCGGCTGAGACGGTGCCGGGGCGCCTGCTGACCTGCTTGATCTCAAACAAACGCTCCAACAAACGCGTGCCGACGGGGCGGCGCGATTGCATCGGCAGCCCGCGTAGTTCAGGCGGTCAGGCCTAAACGGCGGCGGACGATCCGGCGCCGGCGGGACAGCTCAGCACGTGGCTGCCGGGTCCCGCGTCGACGCGGGCGCCGTCGGGCATCCGGATCTGCGCGGAAGTTCCCGGAGGAATGGCGGCGCTCAGGGTGAACACACCGTCCTCGATGCGCCATGCCGAGCGGATGCGCCCGTATGGGCAGTCGTGTTCAGCGCGGGCGGATGTCAGTCCGCCTCCGGGGACGGGCTCGATGACGAAGCGCCGGTAGGCCGCGGCGGTGGGGTCGGCGCCGTCCGCGAGCCGGATCCCGGCAGTTCGCGTGTGTAGGAAGGAGACGACCGCGCCCTTGCTGTAGTGGTTGTAGGACATCTTGGGGCGGCCGGCGTCGTCGACGCCGTCCCAGTCCTCCCACATCGTGGTGGCTCCGCGCTCGAGCATGGCCAACCAGGAGGGAGAGGTGTCCTGGAGCAGCAGGGCGTAGGCGAGCTCCCCGTGGCCGTGGTCCGCGAGGACGGCCAGCAGGTCCGGGGTGGCCAGGAAGCCGGTCGCCAGATGGGTGCCAGCGGATCGAACGCTGCTCGCCAGTTGGTCGGCCACTTTTTCGCGCAGGCTGTCGGGAACGAGGCCGAAGGCGAGAGCGCGGACCAAGGTCGCCTGGGTGCCAGGGCTGATGATGCCGTCGGCAGCGACGTACTCGGCCTGCCACGCGGCGCGGGCGCCCTGGGCGAGGCGCTGGTATCGCTCATGGTCGTCGTTGCGGCCCAGGAGCCGGGCGGTGGCGGCGAGCAGCTGCGCGGAGCGGTGAAGGTACGCGGTGGCGACGTCACCGCGGTCCCGGGCGGGGTCCAGGTCGATGGCGACGCCGGGTTCGAGCCACTCGCCGAAGTGGAACCCTGTGTCCCACAGGAATTCCTCGTGCGGAGCCGGTTCGGGGCGCCGGGCGGCCCTGTCGGGGTGGCGGCGGGCGGATGCCTGCCCTGCCGCATAGTCGACCCAGGCGGTCATGGACGGGTACTGCTCGCGCAGGAGGTCCAGGTCGCCGTATGCCCGCCAGGTCTCCCAGGGGACGATCACGGCGGCGTCGCCCCAGCCTGCCGAGCCGGTCATGGGGCCCTCGGGTGAGGCTCGCCGGGAGGCTTCGTCGGCGGGATCGGGGACGAAGTTGGGAACTCGGCCGTCCGACCACTGGTCCGTGGCCAGGTCGCGCAGCCACTTGGCGGAGAATCCGGCGACGTCGTAGAGGAAGGCTGCGGTGGGGGCGAACAGCTGCCAGTCGCCGGTCCAGGCGGCGCGTTCACGCTGGGGGCAGTCCGTGGGCACGTCGCAGGCGTTGCCCCGGAAGCTCCACACCGCGGCCTCGTGCAGCCGGTTGATCCGCTGGTCGCTGCAGTCGAACCAGCCAGTGCGCTCCAGGTCGGTGTGTACGACGACGCCGGTGACGTCGCCGAGAGCGAGCTCGCGCGGATGGCCTTCCACCTGCACGTACCGGAATCCGTGGGTGGTGTGCCGGGGCTCGAACACCTCGCCCGGGCGCCCCGAGGAGACCACCTTGTCCACCTGTCCGGCCGGGAGCAGCCGGCCGGTCGTCCAGTCGAAGGCGCGGATGTTCTCGGTGGTGACGGCACCCTCGGCGTCGAGGGCTTCGCCGTGGGTGAGTATCAGCCGGGTCCCGGTGGGGCCGAGGTCGTTCAGACGCGCCCAGCCGCTGATGTTCTGGCCGAGGTCGATGATCTGCCGGCCGTCCGGCAGGGCGGTGACCGAGGTGGGCTGCAGTTGGGCGACGCGGCGCATGGGAGGCGCTGGGCTGGCGGTGAGCCGGCTGAAGTCCTCGTACAGGCCGCCCTCGCCGACCGCGACGCCGTCCCAACCGGGGCCGGCCCGACCGGCATCGTCCGCGGCGGACCAGCCCGGGTCGAGGAGGCGCAGGTCGACCTCCTGACCGTCCATCAGGTCGGCTGCCAGGACGGGGCCCCGGCAGCTCCGCCAGTTCGGCCCGGTGCCGATCACAGCGGTCGAGCCGTCAGAGTGCTCGACGATGAGCTGGGCGAGCAGCGCTGTGCGCTCCCCGAAGCCGTCGGCCGCTCTGCTGAAGCCGTGGCGGCCGCGGAACCAGCCGTCGGACAGCACCGCGCCTACGGCGTTGGCGCCCTCCTGCAGCAGTTCGGTCACGTCGTAGGTCTGCACTTGGAGCCGGGAACGGTACGCGGTGAAGCCAGGTGTCAGCTCCTGATCGCCGACCCGTCGCCCGTTGAGGAACAGCTCGTAGACGCCGTGGGCAGTGGCGTAGACCCGTGCGCGGGTCACCGGGCCGCGCACGGTGAAGTCGTGCCGCAGAAGGTGTGCGGGGCGCCTCCCGGCCGGCGCCGGGGGCTGCGCCTCGGCAGGTTCGATCCAGACCGCCTGCCAGTCGTCGCGGGCTGTCAAGCCGGTCTCCCACCAGGAGGGTTCGGACCACCCGCTCTCGCCGAGGTCGGTCCAGACCTTCACCTGCCAAGGGATCCGCTCCCGTGCCGTGGGCTGCGGGCCCTGGTAGGGAATCAGCAGGCTGCCGGATGCCTCGACGCGCCCTGAGTCCCACGCTCCGGCCCGGATCCGGTGCGCGAGCTGGTGTGTCGCGCCTGCGGGCAGCAGCCATGACAGGCGCGGGCGCGGTACGTCGATGCCCAGCGGCCGGTCCAGGTGTTCCACCCGCAGCCGGGTCGGCCGACCGCGGGAGTCACCGGAGGCAGGGGGCGTCCTGAGGCCGAGGTTCAGCTCGGGGGTGCTGGTCATGACCGTCCTTGGATCTGCGGTGCGGATGTCGCCGTCTCTTCGGCGGCGGGTGCCACGGGCGCGGCTGTGGGGGTGCCAGCTGCGCAGGTCGCGCAGCCGGCACCCCCACAGCCCGGGTTCAGGCTGCGGCGTGAGAGGTCTCGAGGGGGAGGGCGGACAGGCCCGTCGCCGAGTCCTTCAACCGCGGGATGAGTGCGGAGACGCCCAGCGCCACGACGGCGAATCCCGCGCCGGCCCAGAAGGCGAGGCTGTAGCCGGAGCCCTGGTAGAAGGCGGTGCCCTTCAAGGTGACGCTGTGGGCGTCCAGCGCCGCGTACATAACGGCGGTGAAGACGGCGCCGCCCACGTTGGTGAACATGGTGAGCATTCCGCTGCCCAGGCCCTGCTCGTCCACAGTCACCACCGAGACAACCAGGACAGGCGCGGTCGCGACGACCAGGCCGCTGCCCAGGCTGGCGACGCACATGGTCCAGGTGAGCTCGAAGGCGTTGCCGTGGAAGAAGCCCGCCAGCAGGAAGCCGACGGCGGTGACCGCCAGACCCGCCCGCCAGACGGCGCGGGCATCGGCTCGGCGCAGCACACGGCTGGTGGCGATGCCGGCGGCGAACAGCACGACGTTCCAGGAGACGCCGATGACGGCGTTGTGCGTGGTCGTCCAGCCGAAGCCTGCCGAGACGCCGGGGATGTTCGGGTAGAGCGCGAGCAGGATCGCGATGACCGGGGCGCTGTACACCACGGCCTGGGCGATGGAGCCGGAGGCGACGGCTGCGGCCACCGGGCGCCGGCTGAGCACCTTCAGGTCGATGATGGGGTGGGAGCTGGTCCGCTCGATGAAGACGAAGGCGACGATAGCGGCCAGGCCCGCGCCGATGAACACCCAGGTGCGGCCGCTGGCCCAGCCCCAGGTCGGCCCCTCGGCGAGGGCGTACACGATCGAGGCAAGGGCGCCGCCGAGCACGATGCCGCCGATCCAGTCGAAGCCGGCGGCGACGGAGTGACGCGGGGTCTCGGGCACTACGAAGAGGACCAGTAGGAAGGCGACGGCCGTCGCGGCGACGATGAACCACAGAGCGCCCTCGTAGCCCCAGGAGTCGATCAGCCAGCCGCCCAGGAAGGGCGAGGCCAAGGAGACGAGGCCGAGGCTGCTTCCCAGGATGGCGCTCGCCGACTTGACCAGGTGGCGGGGGAAGATGTCGCGGACTGTGGGGAAGCTGAGGGCTGCGAGCGGTCCGTAGAAGGAGGCGATCCCCCGGCCTACCAGCAGCATCGGGAAGCTGGTCGCCGTCGTCGCGATCACTTCTCCGATGACGCCCAGTCCGATCATGGCGAGCATCACGCGCTTCTTGCCGTGCATATCCCCGAGCTTGATCACAAAGGGGGCCAGCATGGTCGTCCCGAGCGTGATGATCAGGGTGAACCAGACCACCTGGGTGGTGTGGAAGTGCTCGGCCACGCTCGCGGTGGCGTTGGCGCCGAGGATGCCGACGGCGACGAGCAACTGGGTTGGCCAGATGAGCGCGATCAAGATGGCGATCAGTCGGGGACTGTATCCGCCTGCGCTGGAAGGGGGTGCTGCGTTGGGCGAGAGGCTTGCTGACGTCGGCGTCATGAAGCCGGTCCTTTCGCGAGGTTCGGACTGCGGGCAGGCGTGGACCGGTTGCCCGTTACGGAGTGGCCATGGGGGCGCAACCTGGCTGAAACCCGTCGTTGCGTGGGCTTGATGATGACACCGAATACTTAGTGTTCACTAGGTGTTGCAGAAGTGGTGCACGTCACACGACTGAACACATGCAAGCGATCGCCCGAAGCCGAGCGGCGCTTCCTTGATCCACCCCACCGGGGGCTTGCGCCGTGCGCCCGCTACGGTTGGGGCATGGTGACACCTCGAGGGCCGCGCGGCGGCTACGCGACAGGGCAGATGAGGCGCGCGCAGATCCTCGACGCCGCCCTGAACCGCTTCGGGCGCGATGGGTACCGCAGGACCTCGCTGGCGCGGGTCGCCAAAGACGCCGGGATCACCGACGCCGGGCTTCTGCACCACTTCCGCGACAAGCAGCAGCTGCTTCTGGCCGTCGTGGAGCGCTGGTTCCAGCGTCAGGACGAGCGCTGGACGCAAGTCTCAGCCTCCGCCAGCGCCAGGGAGGTCTTCCGCAGCTACCTTCAGGCCATCGAGGACAACCTGCGCGAGCCAGGGATGATCGAGCTCGAGGTCGTGCTGGCTGCCGAGGCGCTCAGCCCGGACCATCCTGCGCACACCCTCTTCTCTGGATGGCAGGAAAGCGGCGTCCATCGGCTGGCCGCGAACCTGCGCGCCGGTTCCGAGTCCGGCGAACTCAAGCCGGGCGCGGACCATGTGGCCTTGGCTCGCGAGTGCTTCGCGGTCGACGCGGGCATCCGGCTTCAGTGGCTGGCGAGCGGGAGGGCGTTCGACCTCGTCAGCGTTGTGCGCGTGCACCTGGACCGGCTCCTGCGCGACATCTCTACCGATGGCGAAGGGCTGCTCGCGGTTCCCTGAGGCTCGATGGAAAGTTTTCATCCTGAAGTTGCAGGTCACGGGGCTCGCGTGAGCTGGTGAGGGTGTGCTCACGCCGGCGGCCGTGGTGATCGTCTCGCGGAGATCATCCGCGACGCCTGGTCAGCGCCGATCTTCGCGTTGGTCAGTACGAGCACGGCCCGCAGCAGTGTGGTCGCGTGTCGGGCATTCATGCGGATCCTGGTGAGGATCTGCCAGTTCTTCAAATCTGCGAAGCCGTGCTTGTTCGGCGCGCGTTTGCGGCTCACCCGTCGGTTCGCGTCTTGCTGAGCGGCGGTGACCGGGTGGCCTCGGGTGGCTGCGGCCGGTGAAGATGACTGGGGCGTCGGTGTCGTCGTCCAGGCCGGTGAAGCCGAGGTCTGGCCCTGAGGCCGACCTTCCGTGGTTGGGCGCTGATCCTATTTGTGGCGGGCGGCGGTGATCTAGCTGGAGCGTCCCGGCTTCGCCGCCGAACCCCCCAGGTTGCAGCGCTTGTCGGTCAGGGCGAGGGACAGCGGTGGTGCTTGCCCGGGTCGTTCGGCCGGCTTTCGTTCCCGATGTGTCTGCGCGTGCGCACGAGGGTGCTGTCGAGCAGCATGACGGCGCCACCCTTCCCGGCGATTTCCTTCAGGGCGCGGTCCAGGCGCGGAGAGCGGGCCGACAGCAGCTCGATGACTTTCAACAGCCACCCAGGCAGGTCGCGTCATCGACACGCAGGGAATGGTCAGCCCCGAGGTCGCTTGGCTGGGGCCGACGGCTTTGCCGTCAGGGGTGAACGGCTCGGCAGGAAAGCGAAGAAGCGCTGTTCGCGCCGACCTCGCTCCGCTCCATCGTCCGGTGCGGGCCGCGTGGAAGACGGGTGAGGCAGTGGCCGTTCTCTGCGAAGGGGCCTGCGGCTTCGAGGTCCTGCGGTGCTGCAGGACCTCGCACACATGCAGGAGCGGGGTCAGGACAGTTGACGCCAGGCGTGGGTGAGTGCGTTGCGTAGTTGGGCGGTTTCCGTCGGGGTGAGGCCGTCCGTCATTCGCCGCTCCAGTTCGCGTACAGGTTCTTCGTGGTCCGCAAGGAGTTGGCGGCCGAGCTCGGTCAAGCCGATGAGGAGTTCCCGCCGGTTGGTGGGATTGGCGCGGCGGACGACGTACCCGCAGGCTTCCAGGGTGCGGACCATGTCCGCCATGGACTGGGCGGTGACGAATGAGCTGCGCGCGAGCTGGGCGGCCGTCAGTCCGTCGTGCCGATGGAGCACGGTCAGTGCCGTGTACTGCAGCGCGGTCACGCCCGACGGCTTGAGCGCTTCGTCCAGCCGGGCCCGGACGACAAGTTCGGTGCGTTTGACCAGGTAGAGGAGAGAAGGAAGGTCCTTCTCCCCTTGGCGGGCCGTCGGTGTGACTGCTTTCGGCACGGCGTCCTCCCGGTGTTGCTGCTTTGAGGGATGCGCGTGGCATGCCCCGTGTAGAAGAGTCACCCTAGCCCATTGACAGGATTCCTGTTGATCGAAAAACTGGCGCTTGCCAGGAATCCTGTCAATGAAGGGTTGGTAGTCATGGACTTGATCGGGAAGGTCGCCGTCGTCACCGGCAGTGGACGCGGGCTGGGTCTCGCATATGCTCGGGCGCTCGCCGCGTCAGGAGCCTCCGTTGTCGTCAACGACGTGGAGGAGGAGGCGGTCGAGGCTGCGGTCAAGGCCGTGGAAGCGGCCGGCGGCAAGGCTGTCGGTGTGACGGCTGCCGTCGGTGGCACCGGCGCGGCCGAACAGCTGGTCTCCGCGGCGGTGGAGCATTTCGGGCGGCTGGACGTCCTCGTCACCAATGCCGGCATCTTGCGCGACCGGGTGTTGTGGAAGATGACCGACGACGACTTCGACGACGTCGTGCGTGTTCATATGCGCGGCACCTTCACCTGTGCCCGAGCAGCAGCTGTGCGGATGCGTGAGCAGGGTGAGGGCGGACGCATCATTCTGATCGGCTCGCCTGCGGGGCAGCGCGGGAACTTCGGACAGACCAACTATGCGGCGGCCAAGGCGGGCATCGTGGCCATGGCGCGCACGTGGGCCATGGAACTGGCCCGGGCCCAGATCACCGTAAACGCCGTCGTCCCGGTCGCTGCCACCGAGATGACCAAGACCATTCCGGTCTTCGCGCCCGCCATCGAAGAGGCTGAACGTACCGGTGCGCCCCTGCCGGACTGGATGCGCAAGGACGAAGGGCTCGGCACGGTCGACGACGTCACCGGGCTCGTCACCTTCCTCGCCTCCGACGCCTCCAGCGGTGTGACCGGCCAGGCCATCGGCGTCGGCGGAGACCGCCTCGCACTGTGGTCCCATCCCAACGAGAAGGCGGTGATGCTGCGTGACGGCGGCTGGTCCGCCGAGGAGATCGCCCATGACTGGGTCGGCGGCATCGGGGCGGAACCGGAGAGCTGCGGCATCCCCGCCCCCCAGCCGCCGACGGGCGCCTGACATGCCCTCGTCCACCGCAATCGACCCGGAGCAGCTCACCGCGATCGACGTGCACACGCATGCGGAGGTGTCGCGGACGGGGCATCCCTCGCTCAGTCCTGAACTCATGGCCGCCTCCGAGAAGTACTTCGCGGCACACGGACACCGCCAGCCCACCATCGACGAGATGGCGGAGTACTACCGGCAGCGCCGGATGGCTGCCGTCGTCTTCACGGTCGACGCCGAGCACGCGCTGGGGCACCCGCCGATCCCGAACGAAGAAGTCGCCGAGAGCTGCGCGGACCATGCGGACGTTCTCATCCCGTTCGCCTCGATCGACCCGTGGCGGGGCAGTGCGGGTGTGCGCCAGGCCCGGCGTCTCGTTCACGAGCACGGCGTACGGGGGTTCAAGTTCCACCCGAGTCTGCAGGGCTTCTCGCCGGACGACCGGCTGGCCTACCCCCTGTACGAGGCCATCGAGGAACTGGGCGTGCCCGCCCTCTTCCATACCGGTCAGACCGGTATCGGCGCTGGTGTGCCGGGAGGCGGCGGTATTCGCCTGAAGTACTCCAATCCCATGCTCATCGACGACGTGGCGGCCGACTTCCCGGGCCTGCGCATCATCCTGGCCCATCCGTCCTTTCCGTGGCAGGACGAGGCTCTGGCCGTTGCGACGCACAAGCCGAACGTCTTCATCGACCTGTCCGGCTGGTCCCCGAAGTACTTCCCGCCGCAGCTCGTCCGGTACGCCAACACCCTGCTGAAGGACAAGGTGCTCTTCGGGTCGGACTATCCGGTGATCACTCCGGACCGGTGGTTGAGCGACTTCGACAAGCTCGATATCAAGCCTGAGGTACGGCCGCGCATCCTCAAGGACAATGCGGCGCGACTGCTCGGTCTGGTTCAGGACTGACCGCCGTCTGTTGTCTCCGGCGCACCGTGCCGGAACCCTGTCGCGGTACGGGCCGCTGTCCGACCGGTTCGCGAGCGGGGGCTCCTTAGGTCTCGCCGCACGTGTTGAGGCGACGGCAGGAATTCCTCGGCAACGTCGAGGCGTGGCGTGACCGGCCGTGTCATGCCCGGCGTAGCAGGCGACGGGCTGCCCTGCGGAGCCCCGCCGGGAACCGTGGCCACCGGCTCCCGGGCCAAAGGTTTATCCGACACTCCCGAGCCGTCCGTCTTCTCCACTCCCTTCTTGGCCGGCTCGTCCGATCACATCCGAAAGGCACGGCACCCGCATGCGCAACCACGGCATCGGATCCTGGACCGCGCGACGCGCCCGTAAGTCTCCGGACCGCCTGGCTCTCGTCCACGGCGCCACCCGGCGCACCTACGCACAACTCCACGACCGCACCACGCGCCTGGCTCACCACTTGCGCAGTCTTGGTGTGCGCCCCGGCGATCGCGTCGCGTTCCTGGGACCCAACCACCCCGCCTTCCTCGAAACGCTCTTCGCCAGCGGCCAACTCGGTGCCGTCTTCTTGCCCCTCAACACCCGGCTGGCGCAGCCGGAGTTGCGGCACTGTCTGACAGACTCCGGGGCCAGTGTCCTGGTGCACTCGCCTTCCTACGAGGCGTTCGCGGCTTCCAGCGGTGTTCGGCAGACCGTCAGCGTGGACGAAAGCCTGGAGGAGGCCCTCGCCCGCTCCTCGGACGCGCCGCTCGATCTCGTGGTCGGCCTTGAGGACAACGCGATGATCCTCTACACGTCGGGCACCACCGGCCGCGCCAAAGGGGCCGTGCTGACCCACGGAAACCTCATCTGGAACAGCTTCAACACCCTGGTCGACGGCGACTTCGTCACCGGGGACGTGACCCTGCTGTCCGCTCCGCTGTTCCACACCGCGGCACTGAACATGACCAGTCTGCCCACCGTCCTGAAGGGCGGCACCCTGGTCATCGAGGAACAATTCTCAGCGAGCCGTACCCTCGACCTCGTCGAAAGGCACCGGGTCTCCGTGTTGTTCGGGGTGCCGGCCATGTTCCAGCAGATCGCCGCCGAACCCCGGTTCGTCGAGGCCGACCTGTCGTCGTTGCGCATGCTGCTGTGCGGCGGCGCGCCGGTTCCCGAAGGCTTGGTTCGCGTCTACCAGCAACGCGGTCTCGGTTTCATCCAGGGCTACGGCATGACGGAGTCCTCGCCTGGCGTCTGCTTGCTCGACGCCGAGCACGCCCTGGACAAGACCGGTACGGCAGGTCTGCCGCACTTCTTCAGTGACATCCGTGTCGTTGATGCCGACGGCAACGATGCCGCACGCGGTGAACTGCTGGTCGAGGGACCCAACGTGATGAGTGGGTACTGGAATCTGCCCGCCGAGACCGCTGCTGCCTTTCACGACGGCTGGTTCCGCTCCGGTGATGTCGTGGCCACCGACGAGGACGGGTACGTCACCATCGTCGACCGCGTGAAGGATCTGATCATTTCGGGCGGGGAGAACATCTATCCCGCCGAGGTCGAAAAGGTTCTCTACGACCACCCGGCCGTCGTTGACTGCGCCGTCATCGGTGTCCCGGACGAGACGTGGGGCGAAGTGCCCCGCGCGGTCGTCGTCCTCGCCCCGGCCTCCGAGGCGACGGCCGACGACATCATCGCCTCTCTCGACGGGCGCTTGGCCCGATACAAGATCCCCAAGTCCGTCGTCTTCGCCGATGTACTGCCCCGCAGCGGCGCCGGAAAACTACTCAAGCGCCGTATCCACGAACAATTCGGCACATCCAACTGAAGGAGCTCCCCGTCATGACCGCCCTGCGCACCGCCACCGGACTCGACGAGATCAAGGCCCTGGCGGGCACCGGCCTCGACCGTACCGAGTGGCTTGAGATCACCCAGGAAAGGGTGAACACCTTCGCCGACGCCACCGGTGACCACCAGTGGATTCACACCGATCCCGCTCGTGCCGCCGACGGGCCCTTCGGTGGCACCATCGCTCACGGCTACCTGACCCTGTCCCTGATCATTCCCCTTTTCAACCAGTTGCTGACCATCCAGGGCACCTCGATGAGCATCAACTACGGCCTCGACAAGGTGCGTTTTCCGCACCCCGTGAAGGTGGGCGCCAAGGTGCGTCTGCACGGCGTGGTCGACTCGGTCGAGGACGTCAAGGGCAACGGCGTGGAAATGCGCCTGACTTTCACCATTGAGATCGACGGTGCGGACAAGCCGGCCTGCGTCGCACAGGCCATCTACCGTCACTACGCGTAGCACCCTGCCGGTGGGAGGAGCGTGCCCCGGGGCCGCGGGCGGGAGGCGGCGACACCGGCCCGGGGCTCCTCCCACCCTGTCCGCCGATCTACCACCAGCCCTGTCTCCACCGTCGCCAGGCCGCGAGGGGCGGGGTACTAAGCTGGAGCGATGCCGGAGAAGAACCCGTCGATCGAGGCGCTTGTGCTGCGCCGCGCACAGGAGGGGTCCGTCCTCCCACGCCAGCAGACCGGGGCGTCTCCGCAACGGCTGCTGACCACGTTGCTGGGCGAGCACTGGCTGGACGCCCCGGCGGCTCTGTCGATGAGTACGGTCATCACCCTGCTGGCGGAGTTCGGTATCAGCGAGACGAGCGCACGAGCGACCGCGAACCGGCTCGTCAAGCGGGGAGTGCTGGAGACCGAGCGGTCCGGGCGCCAGTCCTACTTGCGGCTGAGCGCGATCGGCTGCGAGGACACCCGGCACAAGACCGCGAGCATCGTGCGTTTCGGCTCGTTGCAGCCGGACTGGGACGGCCTGTGGACGCTGGCTGCCTTCAGCATTCCGGAACAGCAGCGCCACGTCCGCCACCGGGTACGCAGCTATCTGAGGTGGCTCGGGTTCGCGCCGCTGTTCGACGGGCTATGGGTTTCGGCGCACGCCGATCCGGCGGCTCTCGAGCCGATCTTCCGGGCCGCGGGAGTGGACAACTTGACGATCTTCAGGGCCGAGGAGGCAGGGGAGACCCTGCCGCTGGCGGCGTGGAACCTGAGCGACGTAGCCGCGGCTTACCGGACCTTCGTCGCCGACCACCAGCAACTGGCGGTACGGCTGACGGCGGGAGAAGTGAACCCCAGCGCCGCCCTGGCCGACCGGCTCCAGGTCTTGGACGCCTGGCGTACCTTTCCGGGAATCGACCCGGACCTACCGGACGAACTGCTTTCCCCCGACTGGCCCCGGACAACGGCGCGGTCGCTGTTCGTGTCCCTGTACGACGGGCTCGCGCCTCTCGCAGAGCTGCGATTCCGGCAGCTCATCGCCGTCCACGACGGTGCGGTGGCCGAACAAGCCGGCCACCGAACTACCGCCGACTGGGCAGCCGGATAAGAACGGAGCGGCGCGCGGTGAGGCGGTCAGCACCCACTGTTAGGCAGGAGTGAGCTGCAACTCGGCCGAGACAATGCCCAGTTCAGGCATCCTGGCGCCCTCGCGCTCACCGACGGCGGTGAACGACGTTGTACGGGACAGGAGTTCCTCAAGCGCGATCCTCAGCATCGTCCGCGCCATGGGTGCCCCGGGGCAGCGGTGCCGTCCCCGGCCGAAAGCGAGATGCCCAGCGATGTTCGCCCGATCGATCCGGAACGTGTCGGGATCGTCGAAGACCGCGGCGTCCCGGTTCGCTGACGCGTACGCGAGCGTGACGGGCTCCTCCGGGCGGATGGTGCGACCCAGAATCTCCACGGGCGCGGACGGGGTGCGTGCGAACCCCCGATAAGGCGCGTAGAGCCGTAGAAACTCCTCCAGGGCGTCCGGAATCAGCTCCGGACGTGAACGCAGCCGTTGCTGCAATTCCGGGTCGTCCGCAAGATGGACGGCGATCGACCCGAGGATGATCGGTGGTGCCACCATCCCGACCACGAGCGACTGACGGAGCGCCCCGACCACGTGCTCCGGGTCCAGCGGCACGCCGTCGATGCGTTCCGACAGAAGAGAACTCGCGGGATCCTCGTCGACAGGACGGGGATTGCGCCGCCGATCGGCAACCAGCTCGCGCGCCATGTCGTACAGCTTCTGACTCGTCGAGTTGACGATGTCCTTGTCCTGGCTGCGCCAGGCCTGCACCCACCGGGCCGACGTCTCGGCGAGCAGCGGAGCCACGTCCGGCGTGAGGTTGAGCCACTCGGTCGTGGTCCACGCAGGAAAACGGGTGCCGAACTCCTGCGCAATGTCACCGTGGCCACGGTCGAGCAGCGGCTGGAGTTCCTTGCCGGCGTGCCGGCGCAGCCGCGGCATCAACCGCTGCAGCCGGTCACGCTGCAGCGTCCTCTCCAGCGCCCGGCGGTACGGAGTGTGCGCGGGTGCATCGAAGTTCAGCGGAGGTCTGCGCAGCCCACGAGGATCACTGGGGACGACGGCTTTGACCGACGAGATGAAGGTACGGTCGTCGAGCGCCGCCGCACGAACCTCCCGGTACCGCGTCAAGGCCCAGAAACCACCGTAGGAACTGCTGTGCGCGACGGGGCATTCGGCCCTCAGCCGACGGTACATGGCGTGCACGCGGTCCGGTGCGTTGTCGGCCGTCGGGTCGAAGTCGTCCGGCTTGTCGGGGCAGGGGTCCACGGCAGTCATGGGTGGGTCCGATCGCTGGTTGGCCGGCCGGGAAGGAGTCGGGGGGAGCGGCGACGCTGCATCGCCTGGCTGCCCAACCCGAGCAGCTGATCTGTGGAGCGGTACTCGATGTACTCGGCGAGTTCCGGCGTGTACCGGCCCACGATCTGCCGGACCCGGAGCGCAGCCAGGGGGCCGAGGGCGTCGTAGACCTCGACATAGATGGTGCGGGCGTCTTTCCGGGGCCATTCGCGTGGCAGCAGGTTGGCGGGGAGATCCGGGTCGATACCGGGGAACGTGCGCCAGCTGTCCATGATCCTCGTGCGGGCGAGCAGCGCCTGGGCAGCGCTCACTTCTCCCTCACGGACCTGGTCGCGCAGCGGGCCGTAGGCCGTCACGAAACGTGCGTAGGTCGCCTCGACCTCGTCGAGATCCCAGGCGTCGACCGGTCGACGGGGCGACCCCGGCTGCTCCGCCGCGCGGAAGACGGTGACGTCCCGGATCCCGAGGCGGTCCAGCTCGTGCCGGGCCTGAGCGGCTACCGGGCGGGACGACACCCAGGTGCCGTCGTAGAGCGGGGCGAAACCCAGCCAGCGCAGTTTCGAGCGCACCGCGTGGCGCAGATCCCGTTCCCTCTCGTTGAGCGAGAAGAGGGCGAGGGTCCACTGCCCGTCCCACGATCGGTCGCCTTGTCCGAAGGACACGAATTCGTATGCGCCGGCCATGAGTACTTCCGCGGCGCCCGGCGCGAAGCCGTAATAGGTGTAGCGCCCCACTCTGGTCGAGGCGAGCACGCCGCGCCGGGCCAGCCGGTTCAGCGCCGCGCGGGCGGCGGCGGGACCGATGTCGAACTCGCCGAGCAGAGCCACGAGCGCCGCCGACGGCAGGTGCTCAGTGCGCCCCGCCCAGTAGTCGCCCAGCAGGGTCGTCAACAGGTGCTGAGACGACGAGCCCGCCTGGGGACGGGGCAGATGCGGGCCAGGGGCCCCGGCGGTCGGAACCACGTCGCCCGACTGTGCCGAGCCGGTGGGTCCAAGGGCAGCAGACGTCATCAGATGGCTCCATCAGCGACGAGCCCGTCGATCTGCTCCGCGGAGTAGCCCAGCAGCTCGCGGTAGACGAGCCGGCTGTCTTCACCGAGGTGGGGGACACCGTCGGCGAAATCGGTACGGGAGCGGGACATGTGAACGGGCATGCCGCTGCCGATCAATCCGTCCGCAGTGCCGTAGGCGGGATGGTGGAGCGCAACGGTGTCGCCGCGGCTGAGCAGCGACGCGTCGCTGACGGCCTCGGCGGGTTCCCTGACCGGGGCGCATGGGACACCGTGGGCCTCCAGAGCGGCGATCACTCGGTCCTGTGGGTGCTTGCGTGACCACTCCTCGATCAGGGCATGGAACTCGTCGGCATGAGCCACCCTCGCGTCACGGGTGGTGAACCGCCCGTCGGCCAGGAGCTCGGGGCGCCCCAGAGCCGTCAGCACTCCCCGCGCGAACTTGTCCTCCGGTGCGCAGATGGCCACCCAGCCGTCGGCGGTCTCGAACACCCCGAACGGCGCCAGCCGCGGCATGAACCTGCCGTTGCGGCCGGACAGGCCGAGCCGGGTCAGCAGGTGCGACTGCTCGCCGGCGACCAGCGCGGTGAGCGAGCCGAGCATGGAGACGTCGACATGCTGGCCGATCCCGGTTGCCTCCGCCTGCCGCAGAGCGCCCAGGACGCCGATGACCGCGTAGAGCGGTGCGGACAGGTCGCCGATGGGAAACCCCACGCGGACCGGCGGGTCACCCGGGCTGCCGGACGTCATCATGGTTCCGGACAGCGCCTGCACGATCGCGTCCATCGCCTTGCCGGTCCCCGGCTCGCCGGCCTGCCCGAAGCCGCTGATCGAGCAGTACACGATGCGGGGGTTGATCTCGGCGGCGGCCGCGTAGCCGACGCCGAGCCGGTCGGCAGTGCCACGGCTGTAGTTCTCGACGACGACGTCCGCCTGCCGTACCAGGTCCGCGAAGACCTCGCGGCCGGCCGGGTGCTTCAGATCGAGCGTCACGCTCTCCTTGCCCCGGGTGCGTTCGAGGGTCCCCAGGGAAATGTCGTCGTCGTGGCGGCGCTGCATCGTGAGTCCGTCGCGGCCGAAGTAGGGCGCGTTGTTGCGGACCCGGTCACCGCCTCGTGGGTTCTCGACCTTGATGACCCGTGCCCCAAGCCCGGACAGCAGGAGGGTTGCATAGGGACCGGCCAGCGCGATGGTCAGGTCGATGACGGTGATGCCTTCGAGCGGTCGGGGAAGTTCGGCGGTCTGTGCGGACATGAGTACCTCGACGGTATGCGGGGACAGCAGATGGTCGGACTGATGGTTCGACGGCAGGGCCGTGCCAGGGAACGCCGGGACCGGTACGCGGCAGGCGGCACCGACTCCCGGCCTTGGCGATGTGCGTGCTCGCCCTCCGGGCCGAGCCCGCGGCGTCAGTTCGCCCGCAGAGCAGGAGCGGGTCGCTGCAGGGGCGGGAGCACCGTTTGGAGGCCGTTGCGGCGAGGTGGGGAGGGGCACGTTCAGCCGGTGCCCTTCTCCTGGGCGCGACGGCGAGCGGCGACCGGTTCCACCCGGGTTTGGATGAACTCCGAGACCTCTGCCTGCACGGCTTGGGCATCCCAGCCCCGGGAGTCGCCACTGTCGCCGCCGATCTGAAGCACCGGCACCCCGGCCGCCTCCAGGGCGCGGTTGACGAAGTAGGTTCCCCGGCGATCGGTGCCCGCCATATGGACCGCGCCGTCGATGCGGTTGTGCACCGCCTCCTTGGCGTACCATTCCGCCGCCCACGGCGGTGCGTTGATCATGTCGGGGAACGCTGCGAACCTGCCAGCCAGGGTGCGCAGCGGATCGTCGCCGTGGCGGATGTAGCCGTCGGCCGCGATCGCGAGGTACATCGACCACACGAAGACCGCGCCGTATACCTCCTGGAACCAGGTGTAGAAGCCCATGTCGAACCAGAGGCCGGTCCCCACCCACATGAGCCGGATGCGCTCGTCGGGGCAGGGGGCCGCTCCCGTATCCACCCGGTCGCGTACCTCGTGGTAGAAGGTACGGGCCGCGTCACGTGCCCACACCGTCCCGCGGTGCCACTGGGGGATCATGACGCTGGGGATGCTGTCACTGATCGTGATGGGGGCCGGGCTGGTGCGGGCGATGAGGTCGCGAGCTGCCCGGTTCCACAGTTGCTGCTCGTTGACCAGAGCCATCACCTCACGGAAACGCTCCTCGTCGAAGACACGACCGGTGACCATCTCCAGATGCTTGACCGCACCGGTCAGTTCTGCGGTCATCAGGTCGATGCGCGCAGTGCCGATCAACGCTTCCCAGTCGTCCTCGATCCGCTCCCACCAACGGGGGTCCTGGTGGTTCGCGATGGTGCGCTCGAAGGGCAGGAAGACGGCGCCATGTTCGCGTTCCCAGACCTCGAAGACCTTGCGCAGGGCGTCCCCCGTCGTCTCGGCGAGCACCAGAGAGATGGGGGGCAGACCACCCCACGGGGGATCCTCGTCGAAGGTGCTCGCCAGCGCCAGGGTGTTGTACGCCTCCTGGTCGGCGGGGTATCCGCGGTCCGCAAGCAGACGCAAGTAGCGGCCGGATTTCTGCTTGGCCGCGCAGACCGACGCCCACCACTGGTTGACCACGTACGGAATGTCGAGCGCGCGCAGGATCTCCTGCGGGGCGTCGGCGTTGACGAGTGCGACCGGGTCGCCGTCCGCGGCACGCTGTTTCAGGTCGGCGAACCACTGCCGTTGATAGGCCGTGGCCGCGCTTGCGGAGGGCAGCACCATCCGGTTGCGCCGGCCGATGGCATCGGCCGTCACCGGGTCACCCCAGCGGCGCGGGCCGGTCGGCGCAGCGCCGGTTCCAGCAGTGAGCGCACGTTCTCGTTCCTTTCTTCGCCGTACCTCTGAGCAGGGACGGCGAACATCGGGATCCCGACGGCTTGCAGGGCCGCGCGCTGGGCCGGGACGTCCCACGGCGGCGCGTCGTCATGGCAGCGGGCCCAAGCCACCACCAGGTCCGCGCCGCACGCGGCGGCCATGCGCGCCGTCTGCGCGGCGCGTACAGCGGCGCTGTGACCCGCGGCGGCGGGCGCTTGCAGGGCCCCGGCCCGGACGAGAGCACTGCGGATGTCGTACGCGGGTCCGACGCTTGCCTCGCCGGCGAGGGCTCCCCAGCTGTGGTCCTCGCCGACGATCACGCAGCCCAGCGACTCGATGGCCTCGTAGGCATCCGGATGGTCGTGATCGCAGCCGGTCAGGAATACGCGAGTGCCCGGCAGCGCCGGCAGCCGGCCGGCGTCGTCGATCAGCCGCTTCACGGCCTCGCACCAGTGCTCGGGCGTCGTGAGGAAAGCCGCTCCGATCACCGCCAGGGCCTGGGCTCCGGTCAGGCGCGGGCCACCGGGGCCGCTGCGCAGCCGGGTGCCGACCGTCCGGATCAGCTCCCGCACACGGTCGTGGAGTTCGGCGGCGGTCCGCAGCCGGTCGTCGGTGACGGGCCGGCCGGCCCAGCTGCTGATCTCCTCGACCAGCTGGTCAAGGCGCGTCCGGTTGTAGGCGGCCGAGGTTCGCTGCGGGAGGTGGACGAGGTCGAAGAACGTGAACCGGGGCACCGTGGCGCGGGGCTGAAGACGCTGGATCTCCCGCAGGTACAGAAAGAGCCGCACGGAGCCTTCGGTGTCGGCGGACATCACGAGACCAGCGGTCCTTGCGGCGTCGCCCTCGAGGAGACGGGCGAGTTGCGACACCGCAAGCCGGTCGATTCCAGGCCCGCAGTACGGCTCGGCTGCCTCGTGCCGATCCGGGCGGCCAGCCAGCCGGAACGGGACGAATCCCGCGGCGGTGAGCACCTCGGCGGGCACGTCCGCACCGACGCAGGCGACCACGGGGCGGCTTTGCACCTCGGCGGGCAACGCGTCGTTCCGGGACTCGTAGACCGTGAGGAGATGCTGCAGTGATCTCAACGTCCGCCACCTCTCATGTACTGCTTCCGGTGAATTTAGCCGGTCGCGATGAGCAACATATGCAGCGACGATCCGGAAGGCAAGTATCTTGTGTCGAGGTTAGATCCCGCTCAACGCCGCGTATGTATGGGCGTTTTGAGGTTGCATGTACACCCCTGTGCCGCGTCAGTGACCAAAGAGTTGTGCCGCAATATGAGACACATTCATTGACACTCGGCAACGTACTTTCTATGTTTCACGTCACGTTCCAGCGCTACGACGGAGTGCGCCATCTCCTGTGGTCAGGCCCAGGCCACCCCTACCTGCCCGGGCTTCCGTTGTTTGCCGCGGTCGCCTCCCGTGCACACCGCACGACCTGTCCGCCGAGGCCGACATGGCAACGGCATCCAGCAATCCCCCGAGGAGACAGCCGATGGCCCGACTCATCCGACACGGACGGCGACCGATCGCCGTGCTTGCCATGTCGAGCGCCATGGCGCTCGTCCTGTCCGCCTGCGGAACGCACCCGTCGGCCGGTTCGCCGAGCGGCTCCGCCGACTCGTACAAGGTTGGCTTCATCCTGCAACTGTCCGGAGCGGGTTCCGTCTACGCGGACCACGCCCAAGCCGGCAGCAAGGCCGGCTTCGAAGATGTCAACAAGCACAACAAGGCCGGCGTCCGCTTCACCTCCATGGTGGCCGACGCAGGTGCGGACGCACGCAGCGCCAACACCGCCTGCAGCCGGCTCATCCAGCAGCAGAAGGCACAGGCGATCGTCGCCTTCATACCGGGCCCGCAACTGCTGGCCTGCAACGCCCTCGCGAAGCGGCTCGACATCCCGCTGGTGAGCCTGTCGTCCGGTGCAGGCAACATCTGCGCCTGGAACCTCACGAGCCTCGGGCTGGTGCCCAACCAGCAGACACTGCCCGCCATCGACGAACTCGTCGCCGAGGGCAAGAAGAGGTGGTACTTCCTCGGCGCCAACTACTCCACGCCGAAGGCCTCCATCGGGACGGCCAAGGAGCATCTGACCAAGCTGGGCGGCACCGTCGTCGGTACCGCTTACGAGCCCAGCGGCACCGCCGACTTCTCCCAGGACATCGCCAACATCGTCAAGGCCCGCCCCGACGTTGCCTTCCTCAACGTGATCGGTGACGACGACGTCGCCCTTCAGAAGCAGTGGGCGGCCGACCCGCGTACCAAGGGCATCACGCGGGTGGACGTGCTACTCGGCGAGGGCACCGCCAAGGCCTTGGGCGCCGCCGCCGAGGGAATCTGGTCGTCCAGCATCTACTTCGCCGCCATCAAGGGAAGCGGCAACGACGCCTTCAAGGATCTGGCCGAGCGAAGCGGTCTCAAGGGCGCGCCGGACGTCAACGCATATGTGTCGTACATGCAGGTGCAGGCACTCGCCGCCGCGGTCAAGCAGTCCGGGGCCGATGGGCGGGACGTCGTCAAGGCGCTCCGGCACACAGACATTGACGGCCCGGTCGGCGCCCTCAAGTCCATGAACTCCTTCAGCTACCAGCCGGTGTACCTGGCGCAGGCGCGGTCCGACGGCACCTTCACCATCCGCAAGAAGTCCGACCCGATCCCCCCGAAGCTTGCCTGCCAGGGCTGACGGACGACTCGGCAACGACCTCAAGGAGAGTCAAGTGACGCTCTTGTTCGACGTCCTGACAGCAGTCGGGATCCTCACCATCGTCGTCCTGGGCCTGGCCATCGTGCTGGGCGTACTGGATGTCATCAACCTCGCGCACACCGGCTTCATGGCGGTCGGCGTCTATGCCTCAGTGATTACGCACCGGGCGGGCTGGCCGTTCTGGATCGGCATCCTGGCCGGTGCCGCCGCCGCGGCGGTCACCGGGCTCGTCGTTGAAGGCCTGGTCATCCGACGCCTCTATGACCGCCCCCTGGAGACGATTCTTGCCACCTGGGGCATCTCTCTGATCGTCATTCAGGCCCTGACGCTGGGATTCGGACATGACAACCAGGCGGTCGGCCAGCCAATGGCCACGGCGACGTCCGTCGCCGGAACGCCGTACCCGACCTACCGGCTCCTGCTGATCCTGCTGGCAGCCGCGCTGGTCGTGGCGCTGGCACTGCTGATGCGTTTCACCAGGGTCGGCCTGACTATTCGCATGGTGCAGTCCAACCAGCACCTCGCCCGTGCGCTCGGTATCCGGGTCGCGCTCATCCGAGCCGTCACGTTCGTCGTCGGCTGCGCGCTCTCCGGCTTCGCCGGCGCCGCCCTGGGCCCCACCCAGGCAGTCACCCCCAACTACGCGCTCTCCCTGGTGGCCACCGGGTTCCTTGCGGTGCTGCTTGCCGGCGGAAGGCTGTCCGGTGTCGTGACCAGCTGCCTCGTCCTCGGGGTGGTGCAGATTCTCTTTGCGCATTGGGCCAGCCCCGTCTACAGCTCCACGGCGGTCATTGCGGTCGCCGTCGTTCTCCTGCGTATCCGACCCGAGGGGTTGACATGGCGTCACGCCTGACCTTCAACGGCCGACTCTCGGCCGCCGGCGCACTTGTCGCCGTGCTCGTGTTCGTGGTGCTCGGCCAGGTCGTCGGTGAATACGACGTAAGCCTGCTCACCGTCGCCTTCATCTACGGCATATCCGCCGTCAGCCTCGACCTCGTCTGGGGTTACGTCGGCGCGCCCGATCTAGGACACGGCCTGTGGTTCGGCATCGGCGCCCTCACGGTGGGTGCCATGACCACGACGACCGACAGCACCGGTCTAGTCATCTCGGTACAGGACGAGCCCTGGCGCTACGCCGTTGCCCTGCTCCTCGGCATCGCCATCGCCGCCGCGGTCGCCGGCGTGGTGGGGCGCTTCGCCTTCTCGGCCAAGGGATCCCCGTTCTACATCGCGGTCGTCACCCTGGCCCTGACCACCGCTGCCACCACGCTCTACTCACAATTCCCCACCGTCACCGGTGGCGAGAACGGACTGTTCGGCTTCAACCCCCTCACGATCACCACCCGCGCCTGGTACTACCTCACCCTGGCGGCGCTCGTGCTGGTCACCGCGGGTGCGCTCATCCTGGTCCGCAGCGATGTCGGCCTGCTGCTGCGGGCAGTCAGGGACAACGAGGTTCGCACCCGCTACCTCGGCTACAACGTGGAGAACGTCAAGACCGTGACGTTCATGGGCGGCGCGGGCCTGGCCGCCTTCGCGGGTGGGCTGATGGCGCTCGCCACCGGACTGGTGGCCGCCGACCTCTTCACCTTCCTGTTCGCCACGCAGATGATGGTGTGGGTGGCGGTCGGCGGACGCGCCACCATCATCGGCCCGGTGATCGGCGCCATCGGCCTGCAACTGCTCGGAGCGCGCCTGTCGGGGAGCTTCCCCACGCAGTGGTCGCTGATCCAGGGCCTGCTGTTCGTGCTCGTCGTGGTGTTCACGCCCAGCGGCATCCTGCCGCCGCTCACCCGCGCGTTCGGCCGACTGCTGAGACGAGATGCCCGGGCCGACGAGCGCGAGATCGTCCCCGAGACCACCGCACCCCCACCGCTCCCGGACAAGTCACCCGTCATCTCGGTTTCCGGCCTGGAGTTCGGATACGGGAGCCTTCAGGTGCTGCGTGGTGTGGACCTGAAAGTGCAGCGGGGCGAACTGCTCTGTGTCGTCGGCCCGAACGGAGCCGGCAAGTCGACGCTGGTGTCCGTGCTCGCCGATGGCAACCTGTCCGCCCGGGGCACCGTGCACTACGACCTCGGCGCACACACTGTGGACCGCCGTCCCCCGGCGCACCGCCTCGCGCGCCGGGGAGTGAGCCGCAAGTTCCAGTCGCCGCAGCTGTTCGAAAGCCTTTCGGCGGCCGAGACGGTCCTGCTCGCCCGCAAGGCTGGCAGACTGCCTTCCTTCTGGCGACGGAGCCGACGCATCCCCACCTCTCCAGCGGTGCTCGACGTTCTTGAGGCCATGGGCCTGCAGGGGCGGGACCATGAGAAGAGCACGTCGCTGGCACACGGGCTCAAACAGGGACTGGAGATCGCCGCCTCGGTTGCCTCCCGCCCCCAGGTGCTGCTGCTCGACGAACCCACCGCCGGGCTCACCCACAACGAACGGGCGGTCGTGGGAACGGTGTTGCAACGCCTTGCAAGGGGAGGTATGACGATCATCCTCATCGAGCACGACCTGGACTTCGTCAACCGGATCGCCGACCGTGTTGTCGTCCTGCACGAGGGCCGGATCATCGAGGACGGCACTCCCGCCGAGGTCAGCAACTCCGATGTGGTCCGTGAGGCCTACCTCGGGACGGTGGCGTGATGAAGCTGACGGCACTGGGCATCGAATCCGGTTACGGATCCGCCACCGTCCTCAGGGGGGTGGATCTGACCGTGGGCAACGGCGAGGCCGTCGGAGTCGTCGGCCGCAACGGCATGGGCAAGACAACGCTGCTCGAGACGCTCCTCGGCTTCATCCGGCCGACCGCGGGCACGGTGCATCTCGGCGGGGAGGACATCACCGGCCGGCTGCCGGAACGGACCGTGGGCCGAGGCGTGGCCTATGGCCCGCAGGACGAGCCGGTGTTCGCGGCGCTGAGCGTCGAGGAGAACATCGTCGCCGCCAAGGCCGGGCGCATCGACCTCAAGCGGCGATCGACCGTCCTCGAACTCTTCCCTGTCCTGGGCACGCGTCTGCGTCAGCGCGCCGGCACCCTGTCCGGGGGCGAGCAGAAGATGCTCGTTCTTGCCCGCGCCCTGCTTGCCGACCCCACGCTCATCGTCCTGGACGAGATCACCGCGGGTCTGCAGCCGTCGATGGTGGACACCGTGGTCAGCGCCCTGCGCTGGGAACGCCAGGAACGCGGCACCGGCATCCTGCTCGTCGAGCAGAACATCGACGCGACCCTGGGAGTGTGCGACCGGGTCGCGGTCATGAAGCTCGGCCGCCTGGTGGCCGAGGAACCCGCCGCAGAGGAGGCTCGGGAGCACTTGCTTCGCCTGCTGGCACCGTGACGTGCAGGCATGGCACGGCCATCCGCAGTGCCGGGGAGGTGCCGGCACTGCTCCGTCGTCGCGCAGCGTCCGAATGACCTGTCCCCTTCCCGTACCACCGGCGACCTGAGCCGCTGCTGGCCCGCGAGTCCCCGAACCGGCTCCACGGATGACGTTCGATGGAGTGCGGCCTGATCCACCGCCGTGCGTCCGACAGCGTCGCGCACTCCGGGACACCCGACGGCTCTGCCCCTCAGCCGGGACTGCCGTGCGGCGTGTCGGGTCGGAGCCCTGCCCCGACCCGTCTGATTCCGCACCAACCTGTCCTCAAGGAGGACCGTGAACCACAGCCCCCGCAACAACCATTCAAGCGCCGACGAGAGCCGCCGCGACGCCCACGACTTCGATCCCGTGCGGCCAGGCGAGACCTTCACCAGCGCCCACGAGGAGTTCGCTGGGCTGCGGGCCCGCTGCCCGATCGCCCGCAGCCAGGAGTACGGCGGGTTCTGGGCGCTGCTGGGCTACGACGACGTGCTCTCGGTGATCACGGACATCGAGCACTTCACGACGTCACAACAGAACGCAATACCGAAGTTCGCGTTCACCGGGGTGCGGCCACCGCTGCATCTCGACCCGCCGGACCACATGGCGTACCGGCGCGTCATCAACAAGTTCTTCACCCCGCCGAAGATGCGTGACCTTGCCCCCAAGGTCCGCTCCGCAGCAGTCGAACTCCTCGCCCCGCTCATCGACCGGGGCTGGACGGACGTGTGCAAGGACTACGCGCACCAGTTCCCCGCCCACGTCTTCGCCCACTTCTTCAACCTGTCCGTCGAGACCTCGACCCTGATCAAGCAAGTCAGCGGCACCTACGTCGACGCCATCCAGGTCCTCGACCACGAGACGGTGAAGAAGCTCAGCCGACGGCTGTACGAGATCGCCCAGTCAGTCATCGACGAGCGACGGGCCCATCCGCACGATCCCGAAGAGGATCTCACCGCTGCGCTGCTCGACGCCGAATACCAGGGCGCGCCACTGCCCGCCGACATGGTGCTCGGCTGCGTCCGGCAGCTCATCGTCACCGGGATGGTGGCGCCCAGTGTCTTCATCGGCAACATGTTCGTGCACCTGAGCCAAGACCAGGAGCTGCAGGATCACCTGCGCGACCGGCCGGAGGACATTCCCGCCGCGGTGGAGGAGTTCCTTCGGCTCTATTCGCCCTACCGGGGCATGGCCCGCACAGCGCGTGAGGACGTGAGGCTGGGCGGGCAGCTCATTCGCAAGGACGACCCCGTGGCGCTCGTCTACACCTCGGCGAACCGGGACCACCGAGTGTTCCCCGACGGAGACGCCTTCGTCCTGCACCGGCCCAACATCGCCAGGCACATCTCCTTCGGCCGAGGCACGCACAGCTGCCCCGGAGCGCCCCTCGCCCGGATGATGATGATCACGACACTGGAAGAGGCCCTCACCCGCAGCGCCGGCTTCCAACTCGCCGGATCTCCCGAAATGGCCATATGGGCCGAGTGGGGTACCCGTTCCGTTCCGCTGGATTTCGTCCGCGCCTGAGCCCGGATCCACCGGCTGATCTCGGGGGTGGGAATTTCGAGGTTGTGAGGGATGTGTCGGGATCGCGTCGCGGATTCAGGCATGGGGTGGGCTGGTCTGCCCAGCTCTTCCACTTGTCCTGTGGGGCTCGCCCTTTCGAACCCGGAACGGTTCAGTGATCAGCAACGCCGCCAGTCGGTGCAACCGGCCCATTGTCCGAGGGCGACCTCAATGCGCCGTTGACCGGGGACGGCCGCGCGGCAGCGGCCTCAATCTGATCCGGGGGAGGGTGGCTGGCCCCACTGCGCCTCCAGCGCCGTCCGCAGGGCATCGACCGTCCCCCGGCCGATCCGTTCGGCGAGCTGCTCTTCCAGCCGTTCAAGGATGACGCCGGCCTGGCGGTGCGCGCGTTCCCCATCCGGGGTACGCCGGATCAGGCGCTGCCGGGCGGAGGCGGGGTCGGGAACCTGTTCGAGCAGTCCGGCGGGGATCAGGCCGTGCACGGCCTGGTGTGCGGTCTGCCGGGTCACGCCCATGCGCCGCGCCAGCTCCGAGACCGTGGTGCCCTCGTCGTCCAGTACGGCGAAGAGCTGCGCCTGCGTCGGGGAGACCGGCGCGGCGCCGCCCGCTTCCATGGCCGCCAGCAGCCCTTCTTCGAACCAGCGCCGGGCGTCACCGAGCAGTTGGGGGAGGTTGCGGTGGGTGGATTGCATGTGTTCCTCACGGCGACAGGGGGCGGGGGCCGGGCTCGCCTCAGGGTTGCCCACCGACATTTTCCATGTCAGGCTACCTGACATTCCTGGCGGTAGCCGATCCGAGGAGACTCATGACCATCGAGTACGCCACCCGATACCGGCGGGCCTCGCGCATACCCGCCGAGGTGGGCAAGCCCTACTTCATCGAGAAGGGCGAGGGCGACCGCGCCCACCTGTTCGGTGACCTGGTCACCATCTACGCGGGCGGTGAGCAGACCGAGAACACCTTCAATTTCTTCACCGTCGAAGGCCCCAAGGGCGACCTCATCCCGGCCCACCTGCACTCGGACACCCATGAGGTCTTCTACATCGCCGCTGGCGCGGTCCGGCTGTTCGTCGAGGACACGGAGGGCAACCAGCAGGAGAAGCTGCTCACCCCCGGCGACTTCGGCTTCGTGCCCAAGAACTGCCCGCACGCCTACCGTATGGAGCGCCACCACAGCCAGGTCGTCGGCGTCGCCGCCGGCCCCGGGGGCACTTTCGAGCGGTTCTTCGAAAACCTCGGAGCGCCGGCCGAGCAACTCGGCCTGCCCACTGAGCCGGTCATCCCGGAACCCGGCAAGTTCGTGAGCATCCCCGAGCAGTACGACGTGCGTTTCCTGCCGGACCACCAGTGGCGGATCCGATGACGGCAGCCGAACCCTCGGTGCGGGAACGGATCGTCGCGCCCCACCCGGACCGGGCCCCCTTGCCGCCCGCCGATGAGAGGGAGCCCGGCGTGCGCGAGCTGCGCGGCGTGCCCTACGGCGTCGTCGAGGGCGGCCGTCCGTTGGAGTTGGACCTGTGGTTGCCGAAGGCCGACCAGGCGGGGCCTGTTCCGCTGGTGCTGTTCGTGCACGGCGGCGCCTGGCGTCGGGGGCGACGCGATGACATGGGTCCGTGCATGCGTTCCTGGGTTCCGGGGCCTTTCGCGCGCATCGCGTCTGCGGGCTTCGCTGTGGCCTGTGCCGACTACCGGCTCAGCGGCGAGGCCACGTTCCCCGGCGCGCTCGACGATCTGCGCGCCGCGCTGCGCTGGCTCACCCTGCGCTCCGCGGAACTGGACATCGACACCGAGCGGACGGTGGTGTGGGGGGAGTCCGCCGGCGGACACCTCGCCTCACTCCTCGCCCTGACACACACCGCCCCGTCACCGGCCGGTGCGGTGATCTGGTACGCCCCGAGCGACCTGACCACTGCACGGGGCTGCTTCGCTCCCGAAGACCCCGCCACGCCCGAGGCCCTGATGCTCGGCGCGGCCCCGGCCACGGTCCCGCAGCGCGCCCGCGCGGCCAGCCCTCTCGCCCAGGTCCGCCCCGGTGCGCCACCGTTCCTTCTCGTCCACGGCGACGAGGACACCTTGGTGGCCTGCTCCCACAGCGAATCTCTCGGCGCGGCATTGGAGCAGGCTCAGGTGCCGACCTGGCTATGGAAAGTCACGGGCGCCGACCACGGCTGGTGCCAGCTGCCTGATGCCCAAGTCGAGGAAATTTTCAACCGATCCCTGGCCTTCGCTCGTCACCTAGTCACCTAGTCACCTCGCGACCGGGAGGGCGAGTGGAGTGTGAGGGCCAAGGGCTGTCTCGCAAATGATCTCCGGTGCGGTCGGGGCGTGGTCGGTGGCGGTGGTGACCGCTCGCCTGTCACGCGAGGTTGAGGTTGTGCAGGCGGGCAATGCCGCGCAATCGAGGTGGGCTGCGAACATTGTGCGTGCCCGCAGCCCGATATCGGCGTCATGGGCACGCAGCGTTTGCGCGATCCGCATCTGCGCCACAGGTAGGCCGCCATTTGTTTCTCGAACCCGATGAGCCGATGGGCCAGTTCTTCCACCTGTCCCGCTCGAAAATACGATTCTCGGCTGTGGCCTGGACGTTTGTTGATCCTGGCGACGCGGCGTCGACTGCCCTGCGACGATCTGCAGATGTCGCTGTCGGTCGTCGCCGCGCTGGTCCGGAATCTGATCGCGGTGCCCGTGCCGTGCTGCGCAGCCGCGTGGCCAAGATGCGGAAGTGTTGGCGCTACAACATGAGAACGCGGTGTTGCGCCGTCAGATCGCCCGGGCCCGCTACCAGCCGGCCGACCGGGTCTGGCTCGCCGCACTTTCTCGGTTGATCCCTCGTGGCCGTTGGCGCCAAGTCTTCGCGGTCACTCCCACCACACTGCTGCGCTGGCACCGTCAACTCATTGTCCAAAAATGGACGTTCGGACGGACGTGCCGTCCAGGCAGACCTACCACCGCACCCATCGTCAAGCAGCTCATCCTGCGCCTGGCCCGGGACAACAGCACCTGGGGCCACCGCCGGATCCAGGGCGAACTCGCCCGCCTCGGCTACCCGATCGCGCCATCCACGGTCTGGGAGATTCTGCACGCCGCCGGCATCGACCTCGCCCCGCAACCCTCCGGCCCGACCTGGCGTCAGTTCCTCACCGCCCAGGCCCACGGGCATCCTCGCCGCCGACTTCCTGCACCTGGACACCATCTCGCTCAAGCGCCTGTACGCCCTGATCCTCCTCGAACACGGCACCCGCCGCGTCCACCTCGCTGGCATCACAGCTCACCCCACCGCCGGGTGGACCGTCCAACAGGCGAGGAACCTCGCCAGAGCACTGGACCACCGCATGGAGTCCTTGCGCTTCCTCCTACGGGACCGGGACAGCAAGTACACCGACGCCTTTGACGCCGTTTTCGAGGCCGACCACATGGAGATCCTGCTCAGCCCACCTCGGGCGCCCAAGGCGAACGCGATCTGTGAAAGGGCCGTGGGCACCCTCCGCCGCGAGCTCCTCGACCGGATCCTGATCTACGACGAGGTCCATGCTATTCGTCCGGGATCGGTGATCGGTTCGGGGACCGCGCCCATCAGGATGTAGTGCACGTAGAGACCTGCGGTCAGAAACTCCCCCACGCTATTCCGTCTTCGCTGTCCCCCTTGCCGGTTGGAACCCGCTCGCATCTGACGCCCGGGCCGGCCGCCGGATGCGCTGCTCGATCCGCCCGCGTAGCCGCCGCGGTCCAACTCTCCGTGCCTATCCAGACACGTAAAACAGGCACGAGACGGTTCGATGTCGAACCGTAAACGGGGGGGCGCAGACCGGGAACCCGTCTGCCGGTCGGCGGGCTTAGGCTTCTAGCCATGGCATCGACCCCGAACCCGACGCACCCTCCGGTCCGGTTCGAGACGGCCGAGCGTGTCTGGCGTCTCGTCGTCGACGAGGCCGACCGCGGGCGCGCCAGGCCGGAGCAGGTGCGGCTGGCGTGTGTTCTCACGCTGGCCCGGGCGACCGGCGGTCGGGCGAGGGTGGGGGAGTTGCAGCAGGTCGCCGTCGACGACGTCGACCTGGGGGCGGGCGCGGTCGGGGTTTGGCACGCGCGGCCGGGTCCGGCGGCCGGCTCCCGCTACCTGCGCATGTACCCGCTCGATGACGCTTCGTTGACGGTGCTCGGCTGGTGGCTGGAGGTCCGGAAGCGGGTGATGCATGGGCCGATCGAGGGGGACCGGGTGCGGGCGTTGTTCGTGACGGTGCGGGCCGCGCACAAGCCGGACGGCACCCTGTATCACGTCGGGATGCCGATTCACCCGCGCGGCATGCAGCAGTCGTGGGACCGGCTGGTCGGCCGGTTGAATGCCCGGCATGTCGGGGACGAGGGGTTCCCGTTGCCGCGCCGGTTCGAGCAGATGCGCCGCGCGTGGCGGTAGCTACTTCCCTCGCGTGCGGTAGTAGATCCAGATGCCTAGGACGGCGATGGCGGTACCCGTGAACGACCACCGCGTCACTTCGTCGCTGTAGGGCACCCGGGCGACAACAGGATTCACGGTCCTCCTTCGGCTGCCAGTTCATGTGGCGCGGCATGTCGCCTACCCCGCGTGTGTTGGGTCAGGTAGCTGCCTGTGATCTCCAGCGGGATGGGGTCTTCGGGACCTGTCCCATTTTTGCTATCCGAGTGTGGTGTTCTCCGGTTCTGCCTTGCTCGCAGGCGCCTGTGTGGTTGCGTGCGTGTGGCTGTCGTTGGTGAGGGACGTATGTGATGTCGTCGAAGTTGGATCTTGATGTGGCTCATCGGGTGTGCGAGGTGGCGACCGGTGGCTCCCTGCTGGCGGGTTCGTCGGTGGTGGAGGTCCGGGCGCGAGGTGTGCGTGCGGTGCTGGCGGCCCGGTTGAACATGGCAGAGATCGCACGTCGTGAACGCGACGGTGTAGCGCCATTGTTGGACGGGGCCGTTCTGGACGGGCTGATGCAGTTGCCGGCGGGCGTGCCCGTGTCTGCCTCGTCGTTGTCGCCGCGTGAGCGACTGCTGCTGCGGCATTGCCCTGCGGATGCCATGGAGTGCAGTGACGGTCAGTTGGTGCGCCGTCTGGTGAGACCACTGGAGGTGGACCTGGCCGTGGTGCGGTCCCCGAGGCCGGTGCGGGGGGCGTTGGTGCGGGCGGGCCGGTTCGGCGCCTACGCGCGGTCGACGGTGTGGCTGAATGGTCCTGTGCGCGGTCCGGAGCTGTTGGTGATGGAGGCTGCCGTGTATGGCCTGGGGGTTGTCCGGGGGTGGGTGGGCGAGACGCTGGAGTTGTTGGCGGCACCTCGGTCGGCTTCGCGGTTCGGGCATACGCCGGCGGGCTGGCTGTTCGCGGAGCAGGTGTATGCGGAGCTGATGTCTAGTCGGGCTCTCCTACCAGGCCGCCGTCCCGCAGTGTGTTGAGCAGCCGCAGGGGTCGTCTGACGCTTCGGGCCGGGCGGTTTTGCGGGTTTTGCTGTGCGCGCCGGCCCGGCGCCGGCCCTGGTACGCCAGGGCCGGCCGTCAGGCCAGGATGGTCCAGCGCTGCGGTGAGAGCTAGTCGCAGCAGTGCGGATCTCTACGTCTGCGGGCTGGGTTCAGGCGCCGGCGTAGGCATTGGCGTGGTGCCCTCCGGCGTGGGCGCCGTGCCAGTCCAGGCATAGCACCGTGGCGTCGTCCCCGAGATGGCCGTCGCAGGAGTCGGTGACCGCGGCGGTCAGGACGCGCACGACCTCGCGCGGGTGTTCGCCGGCGGTGTCGCGGATCAGGCCGGGCAGGTCGACGGCTTGCGCTTGGCGGTCTTGCATGCCGTCGGTGTGGAGGATGAGGCGGTCGCCGGGGCGCAGGTCGAGGTTCTGCACCCGGTAAGGGATCTGCGCGGCCATGCCGAAGGGCAGGTCGACGGCGAGGGTGATCTCGTCGACCGTGCCGTCGCGCAGGCGCAGTGGCCACGGGTGGCCGGCGTTGACGAGCTGGGCGCGGCTGTTGTCGAGGGCGATGCGCAGCAGCTGGCCGGTGGCGAAGGCGCGGCGGCCGTGGTCGAGGAGGGCCTGATCGATTTGGGTGGCCTGTTCGGCCAGGTCGGTGCCGGCGCGGCGGGCTCTGCGGGAGGCGTTGACGAGGAGGGTGGCCATGAGGGCGGCGTCGACGTCGTGGCCCATGGCGTCTGTGATCGACAGGTGCAGGGTGTTGTAGTCGAGGGTGTAGTCGTAGGTGTCGCCGGCGATGCTGTCTGCGGACGCCAGGGCGCCCGCGAGTGCGAACTCTGCTCCCTCGCACGAGGGAGCAGAGGGCAGGAGCTGACGCTGGATCTCCGCGGCCAGGCTCATCGGTGTGGTGCGCTCACCCCAGTGGTAGAGGTCGGTAAAGCGTCGGTCGGCGACGATGATGTAGGCGAGCGCGTGCGCGGCCTCCTCCACCTGCTCCAGTACGTCCTTGCTGACCTCGGGCAGGAACAGCTCCAGGACGCCGATGGTGTCCCCGCGATTGGTGACCGGGGCAAGCACCCGCCGGCCTTGCCCGCCGTCTTGGGTTTGCACCAGCTGTTGTCGGCGCAGAACTTCGTCGTAGGCGCTGCCCGTCAGGGGCATCTGATCGGCCTGGCGGCCTTGCTGGGAGGCCGTCTCCTGACTGACTCGCACCACCTTCCGGCCGATCACATCCACGAACAGAAACGACACGTGCCGCGCACCGAATCGGTCCCGCAGATTCCGCGCCACAACATCGAGAGAAGCTACCGGCGAGGCACCCTCCGCCGCCGCCAGCACCTCAGCCAGCCCGATCCGATCAACCACCACATCAGCCTCCCTGATCTCCCTCACTCCTTCCCCTTGGTGCCGCAGCCGTCACAGAAGCGACTCACGCTCCTGCAATATAGGCATGCGACTCAGAAGGACCAGCAATGCTGGCCACTCGCAATGTGATGGCAGGCGCTCAAGGCTCGCTGTCACTGGACAGCATGAGTTTCCCGCCCTCAACGTCTCGTGGCCCTGACCGACCAGCCGTCACTGGTATTCGCTCCCCAGGCTGTTACCCCACGCCGGTCACTTCATCAGTACTCCACTCGAGGACACCATGCGGACGCTGGGGCACTGGCGGCAGCTGGTGGCCGACTGGGCACAGGAGCCGTCCAGGCCGATCCCTGCCGATGTGCTGAGACACGCCCATGCCGTGCTGGCTGATGATCTCGGCATCCCCGCTGTCCTTGACAAGCTGGTCACCGTGGCGCCGCGCGCCGATGTACCGACGTGTGTCAAGTTTGAGACGTTCGCCCTTTTCGACCGCGTCCTCAGAATGAACCTCGCGCGCGAAGTGGGTCACCAGCACCGGGCCGCGACGTGGCGTCGGGCGCGTGGGCCAGACGATGGGGGTCGTTGCAACGGTCAACGGCCCCAGCGCATTCACTCCGCCAGGGCCGCCCTTCCGGATCGTCACACGTGAGAGTGCTCGATCCAGTTTCAATTGTACGACTGCGGGCCAGACAGGCCGGGAGGATGAGCGCACCATCGGGCAGGCCCCGTCCCGCTCGTTCTTGTGTGCAAGTGGGGCCGTGCAGGCCGTAAATGCCGGACTGAGCGGCGGGCGGGCGGCCCTCGGACAGGCCGGCTCAGCCGCGTTGTTCTTCTTCGGCCTCCATGCGGCGGATTCCCTGGTGGGTGAGGGAGACCATTGCGGGTGTGTTGCCCGGTTCCCAGTCGACTGTGATTAGGCCCTCGCCGGCCAGGTAGGTGCAGGCGGCCGCCAGGTCTGCCTCCGGGATGCGCAGGTCGTTCCGCAGCGTCCGCCCCGGGACTCCGAGGAGACGGTTGCCTTCGGTGGCTTCGTAGAGGGCGGTCAGGACCTGATCGCGGTAGACCTGCCGCTCGCGGAGGGTCGCCATGACCGAGTCCTTTCGTTCATGTGAAGGTCCGATGCTTCTCAGACTTCGTCGCCGTAGGCGCCGGTGTGCGTGGACGGTCTGCTGGTGGTGAGCCAGGCGAGGGCCGGTGCTGCGGCGGCTTCGGTGTCGACGGTGAGGTGGAGCCGGGTACCGCCCTCGGGAACGGGGTAGCTGCGCTGTTCCGTACCGGCGAAGGCATGGCGGAGCAATTCGGCGACCGTACGGGCGGCTTCGGGGGTGGCGGCAACGATGCGGATCTCGGCGAGTCCGGCCGAGGGCAGGGTCGCGGTGTCGGTGGGATGCAAGGTACGTGCTCCCTTCAAGAGCGAGCGCGGGGCCGGCGGGTGGGGCGGCCCAGGTGTCTGTTGCCCCACCCACGGCGCCTTCGGTCGGAGGAGTGGTCTGAGGTCAGGGCCAGGTGCCCGTGAGCCCGCGGCTAGTGGCTTGCCCCCGTCGACCTGTGGTCGCTACGGCCGGGTAGCCGGCTGTGATGGCCGGGAAGGGGTCGCTGAAGTGGTAGGCCGCGGTTCGTGCGTCGTGCTGGGCGTTGAGTCGGTGGAGCAGGCTCAGGCCAAGCACAATCATGAGGGCGCTTGCCGCGAACGTGATCAGGGCCTCCATGTCGTCATCTCCGCGTGTTCCACGGCAGGAGGATCATCCGCGCGCCCACGACCGGGCGCCGGAGGGACGGCGGCAGGGCGGACCCGCCGTCGTTCTCCCAGGTCTCCTCGCTGCTTCGGGTGTCCCGAATACGGCGGCCGGTCGCGGCTTCGTCGGACATCAGCACCCCGGCAGTGAGGACACTGCCGGGGATTGCGGCGGCAGTCAGAAGCCGGACGGCTGCGTCGGGTTCGGTCCCGGGCGGAATCACCAGCAGGTCGAAGCGGCCGACCGTGTAGGAGAGAAGGATCATCTTGTCGGGATCCAGTTCGGTGAACCAGCCCACGTGCACCGTGTGCCCGGTGAAGGAAACCTTGTGTGGGACGACGGGCCAGCGGGTGGGGTTCACCATGGCGCGCGTAATACGACCCAAACGCCCTTCCAGCGCTTCCACCAGGGACGGAAGTTCCGTGGGCAGGTCGCGCGAGTACGGCCACCAAGCACCGTCCAACTGGCCGGGGAGGGTGGTCTTCGGCGTCAGGGAAAAGCGCGTCGGGAGCGCGGAATCAAGCCCCCGTGCCACGCCGCGCTCGACGTTCGTGGTCATGATGCGGACCCGTCTCCGGGCCGCCCTGCAGGGCGGCCCAGTGTCATGATCGCCGGAAACGACGTCCGCGTGGGAGCGGGTGTTCGGGTTACTCCCGGTACCTTCAGACTACTCCGAGCCGCAGTCGGACGAGTTGTTCTGACCAGGCGATTTTCCACCGGGGACACCGCCCGGCCGATGCTCGCGGGCAAGACCACAGGCACGCGAAGTACCGCGAGACCACGGCGGTGCCTCGTCGGCCACGAGGTGTCGGCGGCCCCGCGCAGGCAGGCGACCCACCATGGCCGAACCTGACACCCCACCCCCGGACGCTCCTTCCGGTCGAGAGCCACCGAGCAGTGAGGCCCGGCGCGGCACTGCTCCCCCCGTTATGTTTTCCGCGGCTCCGCAACGGGGCCGCTGGCCTCCGGGCCCGGCATGACTGTTGCCCCCTGTCGAAGGCATGACCTGGGGGGTGGTGTTCACCGGGCCCGGGAGGTGTCCGTCGGAGACGCTGATCAGAGGTCCGGCCACCGTCCGGTCCGGCGCAATGCCGGGCAGTTCGCGGGCGGCAGGTCTGCATAACGTGGATGCGCGAGCACGACACCCAAGCCGAGGCCGGCACCGTCAACACCCGTGAAAGGGCGCGATGTTCGAGATCGAAGATGTCGGCGTGTTCCTGGGCCTGGACGTCGGCAAGAGTGCCCATCACGGCCACGGGCGCACCCCGGCCGGGAAGAAGGTCTTCGACAAGCCCCTGCCCAACAGTGAACCCGGGCTGCGGGCCGTGTTCGACAAGCTGGCTGCGAAGTTCGGCACCGTCCTCGTCGTTGTCGACCAGCCCGCTTCCATCGGCGCCCTGCCGCTGACAGTCGCGAGGGACGTGGGCTGCCGCGTCGCCTACCTGCCCGGCCTGGCCATGCGGCGGATCGCCGACCTCTACCCGGGCGAGGCGAAGACCGACGCGAAGGACGCCGCCGTGATCGCGGACGCGGCCCGCACCATGCCGCACACCCTGCGCTCGCTGGAGCTGACCGACGAGATCACCGCCGAACTCACGGTCCTTGTCGGCTTCGACCAGGACCTCGCGGCCGAGGCCACCCGCACGTCCAACCGGATACGCGGCCTGCTCACCCAGTTCCACCCCAGCCTGGAGCGCGTTCTGGGTCCCCGCCTCGACCACCAGGCCGTCACCTGGCTGCTGGAGCGCTACGGCTCCCCATCCGCCCTGCGCAAGGCCGGCCGCCGCAGACTCGTGGAGCTGATCCGCCCGAGAGCCCCGCGCATGGCCCAGCGGCTGATCGACGACGTCTTCGACGCCCTCGACGAACAGACCGTCGTGGTCCCGGGCACCGGCACCCTCGACATCGTCATCCCTTCTCTGGCCGCCTCCCTGGCCGCCGTCCACACCCAGCGCCGGGCGATGGAAGCCCAGATCAACACCCTGCTGGAGGCTCACCCTCTTTCCCCGGTCCTGACGTCGATGCCCGGCGTCGGCGTCAGGACCGCCGCAGTCCTGCTGATCACCGTCGGCGACGGCACCAACTTCCCCACCGCCGCCCACCTCGCCTCCTACGCCGGACTCGCCCCCACCACGAAGCAGTCCGGCACCTCGATCCACGGCGAACACGCACCCCGAGGAGGCAACCGGCAACTCAAACGGGCGATGTTCCTGTCCGCCTTCGCCTGCATGAACGCCGATCCGGCTTCCCGCGCCTACTACGACAAGCAACGGGCCCGCGGCAAGACCCACACCCAGGCCCTCCTCCGCCTCGCCCGCCAACGCATCAGCGTCCTGTTCGCCATGCTCCGCGACGGCACCTTCTACGAATCCCGGACACCGAAGGACGTCGAGCTCGCCGCATAACCTCAGCAACCCCGAACCACCCCAAACCCGACAGGAGTGCCTTGACGAAAGACATAGAGGCACCCCCCGGCTGTAGACGACGCACTCCTGCGAAGGCGGCCTCGACGGCGCGTGGGGACCCCGCTCCCTGGTCGTCATGACCGTGCCCTCGTCATGGACCTCGAGGACGCCGACTGCCGGGCCCGATTCCTGATCAGAGGTTGGGACGGAAAGTTCCCCTACCTGTTCGACGCCGTCCTGAAGGACGCGGGCATCGAGGTCGTGCTCAGCGGCGTCCGGATGCCGCGAGAACTCCATCATGGAGAGGTGGGTACAGACCGGCCGGTGCGAACTCCTGGACCGCACCTTGGTCTGGGGCTAGTGCCGTGACCGGATAGGTTCACCGAGGTCTCGTGGTCTGCGGGTGCGTGAGTCACCGCTGCTCCCCGGTTTCGGCTGGTCGCAGGGCTGAACGACCTCGTTTGCATGGTGGTAATCAACTTGCTGCCGACCCCGGCGGGCGGGCAGGGTCTGGATCATGCTTGAACTACGCACTTTGGAATCAGACGACTGGCCCCTTTGGCGGGAGTTGCGACTGGTCGCGCTTGCTGAGGCGCCCTACGCGTTCGGATCGACGCTGGCCCAGTGGCAGGGCTCCGGCGACCGAGAGGAACGCTGGCGTGCCCGTCTGTCGATTCCTGGCGCGCACGATCTCGTCGCGCTCCTCGACGGTCTTCCGGTGGGCATGGCCAGCGGAGTGCCGGGCGAGGGAGCAGAGAACGTGGAGCTGATCTCGATGTGGGTCAACCCCACGGCTCGGGGCAAGGGTGTGGGTGACTACCTGATCCAGGCGGTCGAGCGGTGGGCGGCGGAGCGCGGTGCCGCGACGCTGCGGTTGTCCGTCATGCCGGACAACCGCAAGGCGACCGCGCTCTATGAGCGGGCCGGTTTCACGGACACGGGTGAGCCCGGCGATCTTCTGCCCGATGGCGTTGGCAGGGAGCGGGTCATGGCGAAGAGCCTGGCCGCTGTCTGATCTCCACATCCGGGCACGGCGGGATCCCTCACTTGGTCAGGCTGCGGCGGCGAGGGGGCGTCCGCCCAGCGAATGCCCTTCTCGCTGCGAATGCGGGCGCGTTCGCGGCGCTGTGCGGCCAGGACGTCGGGGTGGTGGGGATTCTGGTTGCGCCAGCGCAGATAGCGGTGCAACTGGCAGGTCTGGACGGTGTGGTTGGGGTGGCGGGAGTTGGCGAGGGTGAACTGCCGCAGCGGCCCGAAGGGTGCCTCGATCGGGTTGGCCCAGGCGATGACATCGTTACTGATCGGGGAGCTATCAGGCCCCGGAGACGGAGGCCAGGTAGGCGTTCGTCTTCTCCGGCCAGAAGTAAACGATCTGGCCTGGCGCTGGTGGCTCCGCGAGGATGTCACCGCCGTCCCCATCGCCAGAGCTGCCAGCGTTGCCCCCACTCGGTCCTGGCGGCTGGAGCGTTGGCGAGGTTGTGGCGGCTGGTGAGGGTGTCGGGGTGCTCGGGGCCGAGGATTCGTTCGCGGGCGGTCCGGCCCGAACTTGTGACCAGCTCGACGGGAGGCTGGATTCCCCAGGTGTCCCCCAAGCAATGCAGTTGCATGAGGAACGCCTGGTAAACAAGGGGAGAGATGGCTCACTGTAAATCTGCTGCTGGCCTGAGCTAGGCCTAGGCCGTGACCACCAATCCGCCACCTCCTGCGTCTCCAACAAACCCGTGCGTTGAAGGCCAGTGAATGGTTTCAGATCTGTCCAGGGAGCGACCGGGGCCGCCTTTGGGGCCGCAGAACGGCGCTCGCGTACGGCTTCTTGGGTCAGGTGCGTGTCACGGGCACCCGACCGAGGAACTCAGCCGCGCGCCGCTCTAGGGCCCGCTGCGGCATATGTGCGCTCTCTGCCATCAACGTGGCTCGCTCTGCTCTCTGTGCGCAATCAGTCGACTGATGCCACGAAAGGGTACGTGGCTGGGGCGTGTTCGTGTCGATTTCATCGTTGCGGTCCCGACTGGGCCAAACTTGCGTCGAACGGCGAAGATCGTAAGCGTAAGGGAGCTGAAATGGCCACAGGACCGATGAAGTATGGCACCGAAAACGATGCGCTTGGGGATAGCACGACTCTGCGATCAGACTCCGCCGAGGCGGCCCTGTCCATCTACGACTTCAACGGGGTGGGCGTAAGCGCCTTGGGCGCCCAGGCCGGCGTAGAGGGTCGCTCAAATAGCCTCAAGGGAAGCGGGGTCGCCGGGCATGCCGTAGAAGACGGCATGGGTTACGGCGTGACAGGAGTCGCTGGCCGTGGGCTCGTCGGAGAGGGGATCGGTGTTGAGGGGATCTGCCTCTCCGAAACAGGCGTCGGCGTGCACGGAATTACGGCAAAAAATGGACGCTCCTGCGCGGTCAAGGGCGACGGGCTGGGGAGGAATAATATTGGAGTCGCGGGAATTGTCGAAGAAGGATTCTCCGCGATGGCGGTGCTGGGTGCGTCAACTGAGGGTTACGCCGGATACTTCAATGGAAAGGTTCGGGTTAGCGGAGACCTATTGAAATCCGCAGGCGGCTTCGAAATTGACCATCCATTGGACCCGGAGAATCAAACGCTCCGGCATTCATTCGTTGAGTCAGATGAACGTCGGAATATCTACTCAGACATGATCGTGACTGGCGATGATGGCAGGGCCGTAGTCGATCTACCTGAATATTGCGAAGAGTTGAATGAGAGATTTCGGTACCAGCTAACTGTGGTGGGTGCTGAATTTGCGCAAGCGATCGTAAGTCAGGAAGTACAGGAAGCGAAATTCTCTATCAAGACCGACCAGCCAAAGGTGAAGGTCTCGTGGCAAGTGAGCGGAACTCGCCGAGATCGTTACGCGCAGGCGAATTCCTTTTCGCCGGAAGTGGAAAAGCCTGAACATGAACGTGGAAGGTATCTGCACCCGGAGGCTTGGGGTAAGCCCAAGGAACTCGGGGTGGACTTCGAGCACTTGGCAGCGCTCCGCGAACAGGATGAAGAGCGCACTTTGCCGAAGTTGTTGAAACTTGCTGAACCGACCCGCGATGACGGCGCTAGCTGAGTACGTCTCTGCTGGCGTAAACGGTGGCTACCGAGCCACGGCCGGGCGAACCGGCTCTGCTCGTTTCAGGCGCGACAGGGCCTGCGGGTGCCAGCGATGACGGTCTCAATTGCGGTCTCATCAGCGCCTCAGTCCCAGGCTGTCCGCAGTCGTCCGCTGTGGTGCGATCTAGCCTCTGAACTGCGATGAAAGCCATTTCCCGGTCAGGAGAAGGGCCCTGCATCCGGACAGGCCTCGGCCGCGTCGGAAGGAAACCGGTGAGCGCTTCGGAAGCAACACAGTCGAAGACCCGCACGACGCCCGAGGACGTCGATGGAGTCCTGAACTTTCTCTGGCTCGAGCTGACGAACCGCTGCAATCTGCAGTGCGTCCACTGCTACACGGAGTCGCATCCGCTCAGCGGAGACCGGGACGTGCTGACCACCGAGGACTACGGATCCGTCATGGGCCAGGCATAAGACCTGGGCTGTCGCCGGATCCAGCTGATCGGGGGCGAGCCCCAGCTCCACCCGGCGTTCAAACAGCTCCTGCGCCGCAGCGTGGACACCGGCTTCGAGTTCGTCGAGGTGTTCACCAATCTCACCCGGATGGACGACGAGACACTCGCACTCTCAGCCGAGAACGGAGTGCACTTCGCGACCTCGGTCTACTCCGACGACCCCGATGTGCACGATGCCGTCACCACCGTGCGCGGCAGCCACAGGCGCACCGTTGCCAACCTGCGCCGACTCGTCGAGAGGGGAGTGCGGACGCGGGTAGGGGTCATCGCGGTGAAGGGCGACGCCGACGCCGCTGAACGTACCCGGCAATTCTTGCTAGACCTCGGGGTCGATGGCTCGGTGCGGACGTCCGAGGTGCGGGAGTTCGGCCGGGGACAGGACCTTCTCGGACAGCCTGCGAGCCTCTCGGGCCTGTGCGGGCATTGCTGGAACGGCAACCTCGCCGTCGCGCCGGACGGCAAGGTCTTCCCGTGCGTCATGTCCCGGGACTGGGCTGTCGGTGACGTCCTGGACCAGACGCTGGACGAAATCCTGCACGGTGGCGAGCTCGCGCAGATCCGCCGCGAGATCCACGACACGCTGTGGCCGAAGGCCTCCGAGGAACGGTGTCCGCAGTCCTGCCAGCCCGATATCTCGTGCCCCTGCGAGCCGCTGGTGTGCACCCAGTCGTGCGACCCTCTGCATTCAACCAGACAACCGCAGTAGGTGGTCCCCTCGCGTGCCGAAGGGCCCCTTCCTCTCGATGCGGCAGTAAGAGGGCAACTGGGCGTCGGCACTCCGGGTGTTCACGCTCGGGGTGGAGAGCCGCTTGGACGCGGTGCAGCGGCCGACAAGGAATCAGAAGGACCCGCTCCTCAAGCTGGGCTACACGGAGAACGCAGTCGAGATCACTCTGCAGCAGACCATCGCCTGGCGCTCGATGCACAGTCAGGGTCGCGGCCTGTTCTCCGTGCCGCCCCGACCGGCTGGTACCGGCCGGTCGGGGCGGTTGTGCATCTGCCGGTCACCGCCATCGAGGAGGGCCAGGGCCTGTCCTCGATGAGAGGCATCCGGCCGGCACGGCTCACCGTCTGCTGGTGGCCTGACGGCCAGCGTCACTTCATTGTGCCAGGTGAAGAACCGTGCCCCGGCGTCGAGTTCGAACTGGGGGACGCCGGTGTGCCCGCCCATGTTGGCGTGCAGCGTCTTCTCCTTGGTGCTGAAGGCGTCGAACAGGTCCAGGGCCGCCTGCCGGTCGTTCCCTTTGTCATCCCACTGCAGCAGGACCTGCAGCGGAATGGTGACTTGGCGGGCCTCCTCGAACATGTGCGGGGCACGAAACTACCGGCGAACGTCCGGCAGTGGCGCTTGCGGGCGGCGAATGGCGCGCGTAGAGCGGTGACCGGCGTCATTCGGCTTCGTAGAACGGTTGCCCGTGTTGGGTGCCGGGAAGACGTTCGTGGCGGGGGAGTCGCTCTACGGACGCGCAAAGCCCCTGACGCCATTGAGGCGGTCGGTCGCCTTGTGGCCTTCGGCGGTCACTGAGTCGCAGTGGAATCGTTCGGACGCTGCGGAGGCGGAAGCAGGAGAGGCAGTGAGGAGCATTGCGGTGCCAACCCCGGGGGACGACGCAGCACGTCGTAGGGGAGGAGCGGTCAGGGTTACCCGGCGCTGCTCCACCCGGTTGTGCTGGAATACGAGTCCAGCAGGTCCACCACGAAGACCAGGGTCGAGCCCGCCGGGATCAAGGGCGAGGGCGACTGCTTGCCGTAGCCGAGACGCGGGGGAACGATGATCTCGCGCCGACCGCCGACCTTCATCCCCCTCACCCCCCGGTCCCAGCCCTTGATGACCTTGCCACTGCCCAGGGTGAACTTGAACGGCTGGCCCCGGTCCCAGGAGGCGTCGAACTCCTTCCCGGACTCGAAGGTCACCCCGACGTAGTGGACCCTGACCACCATGCCTGGCTTCACCTCGGCCCCGTCCCCGACGACCAGGTCCCGGATGGTCAGCTCGGTAGGAGCGTCACCCTCCGGAACGTCGACCTCGGGCTTTGTCAGTTCACTCATTGCAGCCTCATCACTCTCCGTCGGAAGCCATCGCACGGACCAGCCGGACACATGAACATTCCATGCAGCAGATGGCCAGGCTACCGAGAATGCCGGTCCCCGGAGCACACCAGATCCAGCGGCCACACGTGATGATCTTTTGCACTGCCGATGAACGCGACCGGCACGCACAGGTCACGCAGTAATCGCCAGAACGAGACGAGGTGCAGACGGCTGTCGGCACATTGCGAAACATGTCGACCGAACATGGGACTTCGCAGGCACAACTCTCTGCAACAAGCAGCCCGGGCGCCCACGCACCGTCCGCTCCATCCGAGCCCTCGTCCTGCGCCTGACCCGAGAGAACAGCAGCTGGGGCCACCGCCGGATTCAGGGCGAACTCGACCGCCTCGGCTACCCGATCGCCCCGTCCACAGTCTGGGAGATCCTCCACGCAGCCGGCATCGACCTCGCCACGCAACGCTCCGGCCCGACCTGGCAGCAGCGCGAGGAGGAGTGAAGGCACCGGGAGCTGGAGGGCGGCCTATAGTCGATCTCATGAGTCGTTGGCAGGAACTGACCGGTGGCACATCCGGACACGAGTACGCCGCGCGCTTCGCCGCGCTGGCCCGCAACGGCAAGGATGTGCATGGTGAGGCGCGTTTCTGTGCGGCCCTGGTGCCCGCTGGGGCGCGGGTGCTTGACGCCGGATGCGGTACCGGACGGGTCGCGATCCGGCTGGCGGAGCTGGGGTGCGACTGCGTCGGGATTGACCTCGACGACTCGATGCTGGACGTAGCGCGGACTCACGCGCCGGAGCTGCTGTGGTTCCGGGCCGATCTCGCCGAGTTCGATCCGGCCCTGCTCGGCATCGCGGCGGACTTCGACCTGGTCCTCGCTGCCGGCAATGTCTTCCCACTGCTGGCCGCCAGTACCGAGGCCGCGGTGGTCAAGCGCCTGGCCGGGGCTTTGCGTCCGGGCGGGCTGCTGGTCGCGGGCTTCGGCCTGGACGCCGCCCACCTGCCCGTGCCGCCCGGTATCACGCTGCCGGAGTACGACGCGAGTTGCACTGCGGCGGGCCTCGCCCTCGTTGACCGCTTTGCCACCTGGGACGCCGACGCCTACGACGGCGGTGGCTACGCCGTCAGTATCCATCGCGCCAGCCCCTGATCCGGCCGCTCAGGTCCATGACCACCGGGGTGAGCGCCAGGCCCGCTGCGGCAGAGTTCTGACAGCCGAGAAGAGGCCAGCGCCCGCTACGAGAGCGTGACTGCCACGAGCGACACGCGAGGGTGGCTGAGGTCTCGTAGTGGACGTGAGCGTGCGCCGGGGGAGCTGGGTGGTGTTGGCAACTGTGTTGCCGGGAAGGGGAATCGAGGTCCTCGTCGTGTGCGGCAGCGGGATTCTGTCAGTAGCCTCGAACTGCGCGCTCCAGGTCTGTAGTTGCGCAAGTTACCGTGCCATTGGTGTCGAAGTCCCGCGACGGCGGCATACGACTTTCGAGAGCTTGGACGGGGCGCGCCGGCATTCCACACTTTCCTGTCTCCGGAGAACAGCTGCATTTCGGCCCTGCCTGCTGATGTCTTCGCTCCCTTCGCCGAAGCCACTGGCATGACGGCAGAACAAGCGGCTGATCTTCTTGCCGCGGCGCTGTCGTCCCTGACCGACAAGGTCAGCCCGCAGGCCCGCAATCCTGACGAGCAGTGATGTGCTCCGCGTGTCACAGGACACCGGCGCGGCTGCCCGTCCGCACAATGAGGCGATGGCACTCGAAAGGACACGACCGTGGCCGGTCCGGGCTACACCAGTCTCGCCGACCCGAACTCGGACGGCAGCCGAACATGACCGGACAGCGCCCTTCTGATGCGGGCAATTTGCGCGAGCCACAGCAAGCGCCATACGGCGAGGCCAGATGGCCGATGGCCGGAGCCGTCATCGCCGCCGCGGTGCTGACTCTGCTGCTGCCCGACGACCTGCGCCTGGGACCTCGCTGGACGCTCCCTCTTGTCGAAGGACTGTTCCTGGTGGTGCTGATCGCGGGCGACCCGGTTCGAATCAGCCGCCGCTCGGCTGCCATGCGTGCGGTATCGATCGCCCTGGTTAGCGTGCTGGCATGCGGTGCCATCTGGTCAACCATCCGGTTGGTCGACGACCTCATGCACGGTGGTAGCGAGACCAACTCCGCCGACGCCCTCCTGCAGGCCAGCGGCAGCGTGTGGGCCCTCACCGTCCTCGCGTTCTCCCTCTTGTACTTCGAACTCGACAGTGGCGGAGCCGCCGCCCGGGCTCACTCCATGTCGCCGACCCCCGCTCTCGCCTTTCCCCAACACCTCGCCCCCGAACTAAACGCCACGCAGTGGCGCCCCCGCTACATCGACTACCTCTACCTCGGCTTCACCAACGCCACCGCCTTCAGCCCCACCGACGTCATGCCGCTGGCACCTTGGGCCAAGATCGTCATGACTGTGCAGTCCATCGTCTCGCTGCTCATCCTCGGGCTCGTCGTCGCTCGAGCCGTCAATGTCCTCGCCTGACGACCCCCAGCGGCAAATCACCGCACGACGTGCGTAAACGCCTGTCTCGATGACTGGACCGACATCACCGACGCTTGGCGGATCGGATCGCCAGCTATTTGAACAACAGGCGCCTTCGCTTGGATGTCTTCGCCTACCGAGTCGAGTCGACCACCAGCGCAAGGCAGGCAGCCGCTAACACGGCAAGTGTCTGACTGCGTGACAACGCCGACGGACAGCAGCGGACGTACCCTGCGAACAGCGCGGTGATCCATGGTCACTTACCGAGGCGGGGTGGATAGCTCACCGCGCTCTTGCAGCCGCTCAGGGATGAACCACTCGAAGCTGAGGCTGCGGGTGCTAAGCGATCAGCTGACATCCAACGCTGACATCAACGACCCCGGACGGCAGCGACACACAGCGGGCACCTGTGGCACCGGTTTACGAGGCGGAGCCCGACCCGGCCGAAGGGACATCGAACTCCTAAAGCGGGTGTCGCAGGTTCGAATCCTGCCGGGGGGCACCGACGCAATGGCCCCGGACCGATCCTGGTCCGGGGCCATTGACATCAACGCGGGTGGTCACTGACGACCGCGCCTCGTTCTGAGCAGCCGATTCATGTCGAGACGTCAGGCGTGTGCGCGGTCGCGGCGTCCGCGACCCGCGTGGTGGCGCCTACGACCGGGTTGTCGTCTTGGCGGCCCGCTACGGCGAGCATCCGGTAGTCGCGCGGCGCATCCATCGACGGCGTCATCACATGGACCCCGTAGCTGGCGGGCAGCTGCTCCAGGGTCTCCTCCGCACCGCGGTTCCTCGCGACCCGACCCCAGCCTCGCCTGAGGAGGCGACGGCCGCCTACCGGCCGGTGGACGTCGTCGGTGCCTCGGCCGTCCTGATGGGCAGCGGCCTGGTGGCCCAGGTTGACGCCCGCGACCAACTCGGCGGGCCCCTCGCCGACGACGGCCTCGAACCGTTCACGCGGGTGCTCTACGCCAGCCACCAGGACCTCACCGCCGCGACGTCAGCCGGGCCCTCGGGCGCATGCAGGAGATCGGCTGGGCGGTCGGCGGCGAGTTCACGAGGTACGACGTACTGCTGAGCCCGGCGCTTGCCCGGCCGACGCCCCGGCTCGGCACGCTCGACACCGGCCGTCCGGAGTCGATCTACCAACACGCCTCGGTCTACTCCGCGTTCACCAGCGTCCACAACGTGAGCGGCATGCCCGCGATGTTGCTCCCCTTTGGCCCCGACGCCGAAGGCCTGCCATTCGGTGTCCAGTTCGCCGCACGTCTCGGCGCCGAGGGCACGCTCCTCGTCCTTGCGACACAACTGGAGTCGGCGGCGCCCTGGACGTGTCCGCCTACCGTGTGACCGCGGTTCGGGCGTCCAGGGGAGGGCGTCGATAAGGGGCGGGTGGTTGTCGCGCTGGTTCAGTTCAATAACCAGCGCCGTGATCGCGGGCGTTGTCGGCGTGAGCTGCCGCCGGTATTGATGCTCGCCAGACGCCGCCACACGGTTCGTGGGCCGGCTCGCGGGTCTCGCCCAGGTCATCGGTATGCAGTACCAGCTGACGTCCAGGCCAGGTGGGGCCATCGCCGAGACGGCAGATTCCGCGGGCCTCGGCCCAGCGGTGCGGCGTCTGTCTTCTCCAAGCCAGAGAAGAGTCGGTGGCTTGGCTCGATCACAACCATCCGCAGCGCTGGGCCTGTAGGGCCATCTGGAAGCGGTTGGCGGCGCCGAGGCGGGCCATGAGGATCTGCAGTCGACGGAACAGCGTCCGTCGGCTGATTCCCATCTCGCGGGCGATGACGTCGTCGCCCGCGCCACTGGCGAGGAGCCACAACAACCGACGGTCGGCGGGCGGCAGACCGCCTGGCCGGGTGGTGGAGCCATGGAATGGCAGGGCGCTCTGCCAGGACTGCTCGAACAGTGCCACGAGCGCGGAGAGCAGCCCACACGGTTGCACGACGAGCATGGTGTTGTGCACATCGGCCTCCTTGATCGACAACGACACGAGCGCGTACGCCTCGTCGATGATCACGAGCTTGACCGGTACCGAGGCGAGCACCCGGGCCTGTTCGCCGGCCTTGATGGCCGGTTCGATGGCCTCCTTGAGGCGGCCGGGATGCTCCAGCGAATCCCGCGAGTACACGACTCGCTGCGTCACGCCTCGGGCGAGCGTGGCCATCGCGTCGTCCATGGCCCCGGGCAGGGGGAAGTACGGGGGTGACTCGAGTTGCCGGATCTGGTCGCGGGCGCTGGCCCACGCCTGACGCATCCTGGGGCCGATGGCGTCCCCGGTGACGACCTCGACGAGATTGTCGTTGTACGCGGCGAGCCGCTGTCTGCGGAACGACTCGAACGCGCCGTCGACGGTGAGGCGTGAGTCCTCCACCTCGGCCGTCCGGTGTCGGGCGAGGATCTCCAGGCCAGCGGTCGGCGGAACCGGTGCCACCACGTCCCCGTCAGCCCCGGCCGCACTGGCCAGACCGGCGTCGACCAGTTCGCCGTACGCCTCGGTGAGCTCCGCGCCGTCGAGACCGGACGAGGCCGCGATCGCACTCATGGGAGCGGGGGACAGGTCCAGAAGCGCCAGGTAGACCCGGACCGCCGCGTGATCGATCCCCAGCAGCCGCAGGGCCTCGCCGAGCTTTTGGTTTGCCATACGCCGCATTATCGACGGCTCCCGATCGGTCCGCGCCGCAGGTCCGCATGGGCGGATGGCTGATCTGTGCCACTGGCACTCCTCGGCCGCCAGAGCGCGTAGTGCGAGGTAGCGTTCGGGAGCCACCGAGGACGGTGGCAGCGCGAGGGCGTCCGGCGCTACGCCGTGCCGGGGCGCGACATCTCCGTACACGCCTCCCCGTCCCTCGCGGTCGAGGAACCCACCCGGAAGAAGGTGCCCCACGTGGCGAAGGCTCGAAAGAACGGCCTCTACTCAGGGATCTCCGAGGAGCTGTCCGCCCTGATGCGGACGGGGTGGGCGGACACCGAGCGGCACGACCTGAAGGCCGCCGAGCAGGCCCCGTACGCGGCACACCGCCGTGCCGCGCTCTCCGCGCGCTATCCCGGCGAACGCCTCGTCATTCCCTCGGGAAATCTCAAGGTCCGCTCGAACGACGACACCTATCCGTTCCGGCCGTACACGGGCTACGTGCACATGTCCGGAGACCAGGCCCGTGACGGCGCGCTCGTGCTCGAACCCCGCTCGGACGGCGGTCACGACGCCTACTGCTATCAGCTGCCGCGCGACAGCCGGGACAGTGACGAGTTCTGGTCCGGCTACACCGCCGAGCTGTGGATGGGCCGGCGACGCTCCCTCGCCGAGTCGGAGGTCGTACTCGGCCTGCCCTGCCGCGACGTCCGCACGGCGGCCGACGACCTGGCTGCCGCCTCCGGTGTTCCGACCCGGATCGTCCGCGGCATCGACCCGGCCCTGGAGGCCGCAGTCACCACTGACTCGGAGTGCGACGCCGAGCTCGAAGAGGCGCTCAGCGACCTTCGGCTGGTCAAGGACGCCTGGGAGCTTGGCGAGATGCGCAAGGCCGTCGACTCCACGGTGCGCGGCTTCACCGACGTCGTCGGAGAGCTCTCCCGGGCCGTCGAGTCGTCCGAGCGTTGGATCGAGGGCACGTTCTTCCGCCGGGCGCGCCTCGAGGGCAACGCCGTCGGCTATGGCTCGATCTGCGCCGCGGGCGAGCACGCCACGATCATGCACTGGACGGACAACGACGGACCGGTACGCCCGGGGGACCTGCTCCTGCTCGACGCCGGCGTGGAGACGCACACGCTCTACACCGCCGACGTCACCCGCACCCTCCCGATCAACGGGACCTTCACGCCCGTGCAGCGCAAGGTGTACGACGCGGTGTACGAGGCCCAGGAGGCAGGCTTCGCCGCCGTGAATCCGGGCGCTCAGTACCGCGACTTCCACGAGGCGTCTCAGCGCCACCTGGCGGCGAAGCTGGTCGAGTGGGGCTTCATCGAGGGTCCGGCGGAGCGGGCGTACGAACTCGGTCTGCAGCGCCGCTTCACCATGGCAGGCACCGGACACATGCTCGGTCTGGACGTGCATGACTGTGCCCAGGCACGGAACGATGAGTACGTCGACGGCGTGCTGGTGCCGGGAATGGTGCTTACCGTCGAGCCGGGCCTGTACTTCCAGCCGGACGACCTCACAGTGCCGGATGAATGGCGCGGCATCGGCGTCCGGATCGAGGACGACCTGATCGTCACGGATGACGGCCACGAGAATCTGTCAGCGGGTCTGCCGCGGTCCGCAGACGACGTCGAGGCGTGGATGGCCCGGTTCGCGGGTTGAGATCGGCTGTTCCGGCCGCGTCATAGAGATGTGGCAGGCGTAGAGCGTTCCCGGTTGCACGCAGCACGGGGCATGTGATGACGCGCCTGCCGCGGCGGGTCGGGTTTGAAGTACGCGGTCACGGTGGGACTCAGGAGCGGACCTGTGACCATGGCTGCACCCAGAAGGTACTCGTTGGAGTTGCGTGAGTGTGCGGTGCGGATGTAGCGCACCTCCGACCCGAAGCCGCGGACCAAGGGGCTCGCTGGTGACCTCGGCGTGCATCCGGAGGCACTGCGCGGCTGGATCCGCCAGGCCGAGGCGGACGCAGGCGAACGCGACGACCGGCTCACCACCGGCACGTGATCCCGGAGAAGATCGACCACAAGGCCGCCCGCATGCGTCGGGGTTCACGCGGCGGACGGCCTCTCACCAGTCGCGCACCAAGACCGACGATCAAGCCTTCGGCGTCTTGATCTCGCTTCCCTGGGGGGTGAGGGCGTACCAGACACCCTTCAGTGCCTGGCCCTTGGTGTCACCGGCTGCCTGGTCGCCCGCGAAGAGGTAGACCGGGTGACTCTTGATGGTGAGCTGCTTGGTGCCATCCTTGCGCGTGACCGAGCCGAGCAGGCTGGGGTCGATACCCTTGACGTTGAGGGTGGCTGGGACCGCCGGCCACTTGGCGGCACAGTCCGCGTAGCAGTTCGACATCGCAGGACTTGTGGTGTCCTTGTCGAACACGTACAGGGTACGGCCCGCCTCGTTGACGATGATGGTGCCCAGCGTCGGCGACGACGACGTGCTCACCGCCCCGGCAGCGGCATCCTGCGAAGCCGGTGCGGATGCCGCGGTGGTTTTGCTGCCGTCGCCGGAGGAGCAGGCAGTTGCCTGGGCAGCGACGGCGAGCATGATGGCCGCGGCAGATACGACGCGGGTGTGAATCTTCATAGGGGTAACCCTTTCAATAGGAAGTAGGAATTGCGGTGAGGTGGCTTGAGCGCGGCGCCGCGCCCGGTTGCCCCGAGTCGCACGTGCTGGGGCAATTGCTCTGCAGGGCAACGACGTCAGGTCAGTGGCCTGTCGCCCCGCGTCAGGGCAGGCGGGACCATCCCGCGGGCCCGGCAGTGGAGCGGTCCGCGGGATGGTGGTCGAGGCAGGTCAGAGTGGTCGGGTCGTGGCGACCAGGCGTCCCGCATGGTCCATCACGGAGATGGATCGGATGTCGGGAAGGTGCAGGGCACTCGCCCCCGTCACGGCAGCGCTGCCGTTGGGAGTGATCGCCCAGGTGGCCGCCTGCTCCTTGCGGCCGTCTACCGAGGAGACCTGGAGGATGAAGGGTCCTGGTGCTCCTGCGGGCAGGTCGGCCAGAGTGACGCTCACCGCAGTGCCCCAGGGCTTGGCCGTGAGCGTGGCACGGCCGGAAACGGAGTACCCGGCGGCCGAAGTGAAGGCCGTGGCCGGGCCGGTCGAGTGCCGGAACGGCAGCATCGACCCCAGTCCGAGCCCGGCAACCACGATCAGAGCCGCAGCCAATGCCAGCCACTGCCGACGAGCCCGGCGCCTGCGTGCGACATCGGCGGCGCGGACCTGCTCCAGCAGACGGTCGAGCCCGGCCGACGAAGCCGGTGGCGCCGCATCGGTGTCGGCCTCGCGCGTGGCCTGGGGACGGGGCGCGGACATGCCCGTGGTACGGCGGAGCAGTCCCGCCAGCGGGGCCGAACGTGCGAGCTCGTCACGGCATTCCTGGCATGTGGGCAGGTGGGACTCCAGGATGCGGCGGTCGGTCTCGCTGAGACCGCCCAGCACGTACGCGCCGATCAGCATGCGCACGTCATCGTGGTCGGTGCTCACCGTAGAACTCCCATTTCTTCAAAGGCTGCGCGCAGGTTGCGTACGGCGTAGTAGGCGCGGGACTTGACCGTTCCCTCCGGGATCGTGAGCCGTGACGCGGACTCGGCGACGGTCAGTCCGTCGAAGTACAGCGCGTGGATCACGTCATGATGCTCGCTGGACAAGCGTTCCAACGCTGCGGCTATCACGTGCCCCTCCAGCGCCGCCTCCACATCATCGGCAGAAGGTACAGCCGCGAGTGCCTCGTTGTCGTAGAGCGGTTCCGGACGCCGCTGCTCAGCGCGCCAGCCGTCGGTGAGTACATTGCGGGCGATCGTAAAGAGATAGGAGCGGATGGTGACGTGGCGTGGCTCGATCTTGTCGATGCTGCGCCACGCCCGCAGCAGCGTTTCCTGCACGACGTCCTCCGCCTGCTCAGGGCTGCGCACGTACCTGCGCACGAAGGAGAGCAGCACATCGTGGTGCTCGGTGTACAACGCAGTCATCAACTGCTCGTCCGGCGTCACGCTCGATTTCCTCGTCTCGCAGGCTGGGGTCCCTTGGAGCATCGCCGGGCCCGGGCTGTAGGCGGTGGACAGTCCGCGCCCCGGGGAGGCGCGGAACCAGATCCGGTCCATCCGACTCACTTCCATACATGACCGCACCGGCTGTGCCGTCTTTGAGGACAGCTGCGACATGCGGTTTCTTGTGTCCTGAGGCACTGATCGTGTGCCCTTGCGGCTACGTATACGACGAGCTGGGGGTTCAAGTTCACCCGCAGGCAGCGCGTCTGGCGCTTGAGTTGGGCGTGCATCCCGATGCCCTGCCGGGCTGGATCCGCCAGGCCGAGGCCGATGCCGGCGAGCGCGACGACCGGCTGATGGCTGGCACCCGGCGCTCTGCCCGTGAGCGGGGCAAATCCGACCCGATCGACGCTGAGTTCGTCGCCCGGGTCGCCCTGCGGGAGTTCAACCTGCCATGAACTGTTGCAGGCACTGACGGTCGATGCCCAGCCGCTCGCCATTGGCTGCATCGACTTGCGTCGTCCGCCCAGCAGCAGACCGGGCAGGTAGCTCACGTCCTTGCCCTGCTGGTCCGAGCGCCGCAGGCGAGCGAACACCTCCGCCGCGAACGCCTTTAGCTCATCGCGTGAACGGCCCGACTCGTCCGGAGCCATATGGACAAAGAACTGCCGGAACACGACTGTGACCAGCCCCCGGCGCGCACCACCCAACTAAGCATTACTAGTTGACTTGCGGACTGAACCGGGTGCCGCAGGTGGTCGTACACATGACCGCTAGCCTCCCAACACTCAGGAGAACAAGTCATGAGGAAGAAGAAGTTCGGCTGGGCGATCGGCGCGGGTGCGGCCATGATCCTCGGCCTGGGCGCCGCGGCCTCCGGGCTGTCCAGCGCGAACGCCTCGAGCTTTGACACGGCCGCCTCCACCACAAGGCACCCGGTCAAGGTGGAGGTCTTGGCACCCAAGCGCGGGGACAACGCGGGCGCGGAGGGCAAGGGCTGGTTCGTGGACCTGAAGCTCTCCTTCCGGGGCAAGACCCTGGCCCAGACCGGCTTCAACGGGCTCCAGCTCACCGGCCCGGCCGCGCACAACAACGTCGCCCCCTTCCCCGGCACGTTCTCCACCGGCCAGGACGACAAGGTCCCTGCACTGGTCGTGCTGGACTCCACCATCAACAGCACCCTCCCCGGCTTCTCCGGGCCCGGCACCAACCTGGCCAACCTGTTCAACCTCTCCGGCGTCACCAACCGCACCCCGGACAAGACCGAACTGTGGGACACCTGGATCGTCGGCGCCCCCATCGCGGGGCAGAATGTCGACACCACCCTGACTGTGGCCGTCGTCGACGACCTCAACCACGACGACATCTACAACGACGCACCCAGCGTCGTGAAGGACCTCAACGACGATGGGAAGATCGACGCCAAGGACCTGGGCCTGATGGGCGTCGCCTCCAACATCGTCACCATCCCCTTCCACATCAACGCCGACCCCGCCTGATCCCCGCCAGGTCAGAAGGGCGCCGCCGCCGGGCAGGTGAACGCCTGCGCGTGCGCCGCAGTGCGAGCCGGTGTCATGAGACGGAGCGACGACGGCGCCGTCTCGCCCGCATTCGTCTGCTGCTCCGTAGGTGGTCCCCTGCGGACACCCGTCACTCGGCTGCAGACATGCCTGGGCACTTCCTGGGCTCGCCAGTTCCCCCGGATACATCATTGCCGGCGCATACCCGGCCACGCCGAAGGCCGCCCCTGCCCGCAGCGACATCCCTATCCGCGGGCAGGACGTCCGGTCCGACACGTCACCGTGCTCCGCAGGTTCCCGGGCCAAGGCCCCACGGCTTCGTCCGGGAACCTGCTGCGGCCAGTGCAAGGTCCTCAATTCTTTACGTCCCGTCGCACATGACTGACAGACGGACGGGCCGACACCCGGCCCCACCCCACCATGAGGAGCTACTCCCATGAACTCCCCGAAGACCCGTGTGGCCCTGGTGGCCTCCACGGCACTGCTGGTCGCCTCCGGCGCAGCGCCGAGCGTCACCGCCGCCCCTGCGCCTGGACACGGTCGCACATCCGTGGTGCTCGCCTGGTACGACACCACAGCTGACACGATCGCGACGGTTGGCTCATCACTCCCTCCAGTGACCAACAGCCGTACTTGGGCGCTCAGTTGGATCGCGGCGGCACGGGCCTTGCAACACGTGCCGTCTGGGGTCGACCGTAGGGACTACCAGGACGCGGCGCTGGCCGCCGCGGTGCACCGCGCCCTGGTTGAGCTGGTGCCCACCCGTGCCCCGGAGCTGGATGCCGCCCTGCAGCAGAGCCTGGATCAGACCCCCGACGGCCCGGCCGAGACCTTGGGCGCCGCAGCCGGTGAACGCCAAGCGCTGGAGGTCCTGCACGAACGCCAGGGAGACGGCCTCGATGCCGCCTCGGTGAACGCCCCCTTCACCGTGCCGCCGGCCGCGCCAGGAGTCTGGCAACCGACCCCGCCCGCCTTCGCCCCCGCCATCCAAAACGGCAGCCGGTTCGCCCGGCCCTTCCTGCTGAAAAGCGCCAGCCAGTTCCGACTGCCCGCGCCTCCCTCTCCCACCTCCGAGCGGTACCAGACCGACCTGAAGGAGGTTCGCGACTTCGGCGAGCTGAACAGCACCGTGCGCACCGCACGGCAGACCGACACGGCCAACTTCTGGTTCGGCTCCTCGCTGACCCTGTGGACCAAACCGATTCGCGTCGCGCTCGCCGCCACCTCCCACCAGCCGCTGCCCAAGCAGGCCGAACTCATCGCCCTGGCCAACGCCACGCTGGTGGACACCCAGATCGCCACCTCCGACAGCAAGTACACCTACCCGCTGTGGCGCCCCGTCACCGCGATCCGAACCGGCGTCGGCGAGATCTCTGCCGACCCGTCATGGACCCCACTGCACGCCACCCCGTCGCACCCGGACTACCCCAGCGGCCACAACACCTACGCAGGCGCGACGGAAACCGTTCTCACCGCCCTCGTGGGACCGCGCACGGCCCCGTTCACCCTGACCAGCGTCACCGCACCAGGCGTCGTCCACACCTACACCGCATGGCACCAGCTCACGTTGGAGAACATGGATGCGCGGGTCTGGCTGGGCATCCACACCCGACTCGCGGACGAGGCCGGGGTCACACTGGGTACCGATGTCGCCAGGTACGGCCTGAACCACGCCCAGTCCCTGTTCCAGGAGCACTGAATCCGCCGGGCGATCACCGCCTCGACTGTACGCAAGGCCCTGCTCTGCTGCCGGTCGCCCGTGGACCCTGTGGGTGCCAAGAACCACGTCCGTGCTGGTCACGCCACATGTTGGTACTCGTGCAGGATGCCGCCGAGGCGGTCGCGTCGATGGACCTCGAGGTGGGTGAGCCGGTCGGGTTCGCTGATCGGTTCGGGCAGGGAACGGAGTGGCGCCGCGCTTGCGAGAGCGCGATGGGGCCTGTGTTGGTTGTAGAACTGCTCGTACTCACGCAGGGCGTGTAGCAGATGGGCCTGATTCCATACGAGGGTACGGTCGAGGAGCTCAGTCCGGCAGGAACGCACCCATCGCTCCATGATCGCGTTCATCCGCGGCATCCGGACGCCGCTCTGGACGACCCCGATGCCCTCAGCGTGCAGGACGGCGTCGAAGGCGGCCCGTTGGCGAACGTCCCGGTCTCGGATCAGGAACTTCGCCCTGCCGCCGGTGTTCTGAAGGTCCATGACCAAGTTTCGGGCGAGTTGGGTGACCCAGGCCGTGGTCGGGTGCGTGGTCGCGCCGAGGATCCGCACGCGCCTGGTGGCGTGCTCGATCACGGTGAGGACGGTCATGGTTGCCCCGGTCAGTGTCTTGGCCTCGAAGAAGTAGGCGGCGAGGATGGCGTGTGCTTGGGAGCGTAGAAATGCCACCCAGGTGGTGTGGTCGCGTTCGGGTGCGGAGTTGATGCCGTGCTCTTTGAGGATGTTCCACACGGTGGAGGCGGTGACGTTGATTCCGAGCGCGGCGAGCTCGCCGTGGATGCGCCTGTAGCCCCAGTTGCGGTTCTCTCTGGCGAGCCGTAGCACCAGGGTACGGAGGGAGCGCACGGTGCGCGGACGGCCCGGGCGCTTGGGGCGGGAGGCCTTGGCATGGCGTCGGCGCAGCAGGTCGCGGTGCCAGCGCAGCAGCGTGTCGGGTGAGACGATCAACTGGAGTCGACGAAGTTGCACTCGGGGGAAGTGGTGCAGGAGCGCGGCGAGCAGTACGCGGTCGGGTCAGGTGAGTTGCGGCTTGTTGTTCTGCCGCTGCAGCACGGTGAGTTGATGGCGCAGTGCCAGGATCTCGGCATCCTTGTCACGGTCGCCCATCGGCAGGAGCCGTACCAGGGTGAACACGCTCGTCAGGGCCAGGTAGGGCAGTCGCAGCAGCACCGGACCATCCTGGCGTCGGCCGGAGCCGGCCCGCAATCACCGAGCGAGGCCCCCACCATCACCGCCGAACGGCAGGGACCCACGACAGTGCCCAGATACGGCCTGACCAGCACGGATGAGAATTCTGGCACCTACAGGGTTGCCATAGGAATTGCCGAGCCTGTTGGGTGGCCCAGGTGGCGGTGGCGCAACGCGGCGACCCCACCGAGCTGCTCTCGCGCCTGGGTCAGCAGGCTGACCAGTTCGCCCCCTCGGTGCGCCACTGTTCCACGCACATGGAGTCCAGTTCGGGGACCGGACGGCCCGTTCCGGAGAGCCGCGGGGCGAGCGGCTCGCTACTGGCGTCGGTGGCCACGGGTCTCCTCCTGCCCGACCGTCGGATCCGTCCCGTGAGGGAGCGTCGGCAGCACGGACTGTACGGGGTCCGGCACGTACGGCGACAGCCCGCCCCGCGCCCGAACCCTCCGCGGCTGCCCTCACGCACGCGACCCGGAACCCGTCACCTGTACTCCAGCTGTGCAGCCAGATTTTCTGGGAGGGCGTGCCGGTTCGCCTGCGTCACGACGATGACTTCGATGCCGGCGCGCTGTTTCAGGGCGTCGGTGAACGGGTCGCTGTGCGCATGAACGGTCGCGACCACATCGATGCCGGCTTCGAAAACGGACCGGACGGCCGCCCTGAACGAGGCGGCGGCCAACTCCATCCGGCCGAGCTCGTCGATGAGCACAAGCCGACCGGGAACAGGATCCGCCGAAGCCGCCATCAGAGTCGGCACCGCCACCCGGTCCATGACGCCCAGATCGACGCCGTACCGTCCCACCTTCGGCGGCCCCGGGAAATCGGCATGGGCGAGCACGACGCGGTGTCCCGCCGTCGTCTCCAGAGCGAAACCGACCCGGGAGCCGCCCTGCCGGATCTCCTCCGTGGTGAAGCCGACGATGTCACGGCCGTGCAGCAGCGAGGCCAGTCGGCGGATGGCGGTCGTCTTGCCGACGCCGGGGCGTCCCTCCAGCAGGATCCTCGTCGGCATCTCGTACTCCGTTCCGGGTCGGCAGCCCTCCACCAGGCTCCCAGCGAAGAAGGTCTTCGCCGCCCCGGATCGGCCGATCGGGCGCATAGGACGCCCGATCGGTGATGTTCATGCCGTTCACCGGGTACAGCGGCGTCCATGACCGCAATTGAGCTCAGCAGCACGGCATTCCGCGACCATCAGGCGATCCCACGCCACCACAGTGGGGAGAGTGACGACGTCTCACCACCCTTGACCTGGTCGGCGGCACCGGAGGGTGCGGCCGAGCTGGTCCTGGTCTGCGAAGACCCCGACGCGCCCGGAGGGGCGTTCCTCCACTGGCTCGTCACCGGTATCGACCCGGGGAGCTTTGGCGTGGACGAGGGCGAGACACCCGCCGGCGGCCATGTGTGGCCCAACGACTTCGGACGAGTGGGCTGGGGCGGGCCCATGCCTCCCCCCGGGCACGGGGAACACCGCTACTTCTTCCGCCTGTACGCCGTGTCCGAGCCGCTCCCGCTCCACGGCCGGGCGGGCTCCGATGCGGTGCACCGGGCCCTGAAGGGCAGGGGCCTGGCCAGTGGCACCCTGGTGGGCACGTATCAGCGCTGATCGGGTCCGTGGGCTCCGTACGGCCGGACGAAGCAGGCCGGTCAGCCCGAGGGCCGGCACGGGACCCGAGGTCTCGCCCAGGACGTACGTGCCCGTCGCTGATCGCGCCGCGCCAGGCTCCGGTCTTTTCCCCCGGCGCTCGATGAACGCCTTGAAGTGCCCCAGCCCGCCGTGGATCCCGCGCCGGACGACTCTGAGGGCGTCCACCGTCCGCCCGACGGGGCCGTGCGGCGCGTACTCCATGCGCAGCGTGACCCGTGTGTGGTCGCCGTCGCCGACCGTGGAACGGAAGGTGACCGAACTGGTGTGGCGCGGTTCGTCCAGGCTCTGCCAGACCAAGCGTTCACCGGGTGTGCTCCACGATCTGCGGGTCGAACACGTGGGTGACCGGGCCCCGGTCACCGGGCGCATCAGGGCCGGACCGAGCTGCTCGACGTCCTTCACGCCTGGCGTGAACCGGGGGAAGCTCTCGAACTGGGTCCACTGGTTGTGGGCGGCGCGCGCCGGGGCGGCTCCATCGACCGACGCCTCGAGCACGCTCACTACCTGCCCGCTTGCCTCGGGCTTCCGTTCGTGTCCAGTGCCGTCACGTTCTACCCGCCGCGCGAGCTGGAACCGCGGTACGCGTTCGGGTCAGGACGGCGTCCCCGGGTCGGTGTACCGCAGCAGTGCGCCCACGCCCTCGTACAGCCTCAGCTCGCTCTCCGGTACGACGACCAGTTCGGCACCAGTGCCGACGAGGGTCCGCAGCAGGGCCTCGTCGGCACGCTCCTCGCGGGGTGCCCGCACGCCGAAGGAGACCAGCTCCGCCTCGGTCAGGGCGAGCTGGGTGGGCTGCGGGCCCGCCCACAGCCGCAAGGAGGGCGCGGGCGGGTGGTTGAGGAGGAGCGCCGCGACCTGACCGCGCTGAAGGGCGGCGACGGTGGCGGACAGCCCCTCCGTCGCGGCCAGATGCAGTGCCCGCCGACCGATGAAGATGTCCACGAGCGCCCGGTCGTGCGAGGCCATGCGGCCGCGGAAGGCAATGTTCAGCTGTGGCTCCAGAAGGGCGCGCCGGGTGTCCGTCGGCGTGGGACCCCCTACGCGTACGACCCTGTCCCGCAGGGTGTGCGGGAGACGGCGGATCAGGACGTTGGACGCCCAATCGTCCCCGCCGATGACGACGGCGTCGGCGCAGGCGTGCCGCGCCCATTCGTCCAGCCGGTGGCCCAGCCGGACCGCGGTGTGGTGCCAGGTCGCCACCGCGACCCTGCGGTGCAGCCGCTCACCCGGGGTGACATTGGACGCCGGCCAGGTCCCGGTCTCCGCGTCCACCCTCACCCAGCCGTGGGTCTTGGCGGTCGGCAGCCCGCCATAGTGGACGGTCACGGCCAGGTAGGGGATCTCCGGGATGTGCTGGGTGACCAGGGGCATAGCATCCGGCAGCGTGCCGTAGCGCGCGGAGTCGTGTGCTGGCGGCCTGGGCAGCTCCCCGTCCAGTACGAGCGCTCCGTCCGCGGCGAAAACTGCCTGCCCGTGGATCCCCGGTACCTCCGTGTCGGCGCCGACCACCTCCTCCAGCACCTCGAGTAGCGCCCGGTCCGCGCCCTGACGGGTCAGGTTGTCGCGCAGCCGCCGCCAGCGCAGCGCGATCGCCCGCTCGGGATGCTCGACGTCACGCGAGGTGTCCAGGTACGCAGACGCGAACGGGCCGGGCTCCGCGTACAGGGGCTCCAGGAACGACAGCCTCATCGCCACTCCTCGTAGACGTTCTCCCTACGTTCGATGATGCGCGCTTCGGCCCAACATGTTGTCGAACTATTATCCGAATAGTCTCAATGTGTCGATGCTTCAGGGCAACGGAGGCGGTAGGCCAGGGTGTTCGGGTGAGTGAGGAGTACGCGCGTCGCCTCGTCGTTGCGTTGGACCCGTTCTCTCCAGGTCAGGGCCGAGGCGACTGGGTCGGTGCCGTGCTGGGTGTCGTAGTGCAGTACGCCCCGGAGCCCATCGTTCATCAACCCTCGCGGGGCATCGGGCTCATCGTGCAATCAGCGGTCCGCCATTTCGTCGCCATAGACCGTCAGCGGCCGGAATGAGCCGGCGGCGCGGGCCAGGGCCCACGATCCCTCCCTGCGCGGCACCTGAAGGGGACTGCCGTCCAGGAAGGGGCGGCTGACCCCGGCCAGGGTGCCTGGCAGTGCCGACAGCGCAGCGCGCACCTCAACCGGTGCGAAGAGCTCTTGCTGCCGGTGCAGCAGCAGATACGGGCTTATTGCCGGCGGGCAGCAGATCAGGCGGTCGGCCAATGATCTGCTCGCTCGGGTCAGTGCCACGTTCCGCCGGAGCGCTCACCGGCCGGGATGGGGCGATGGGGCCGTGATTGCCACGAGCGGCGCGCAAAGGAGGCCGAGGCAGCTGGCAGCACAGCCCGCCGACGCCTACCTTCCCGTCGACCTGAACGTTCGCCCCACTGCCTCGCCGGCCGAAGTACTCCAGGTTGTCACCGTCTGCGGCGGCCTGCTCGGCAGCGCCCTGGCCACAGCCACCCCGACCCTGAGGGCCTGGCACTGGGGCCCGTGCGACCTCGAAGGGTTCGCCGCGATGGGCGTCGCCGAAACCTTGCTGCACACCTACGACATCACGCAGGGACAGTCCGTGGACTGGCTGCCGCCAGCACCGCTGAGCGCAGCAGTACTCAACAGGCGCTTCCCTGCCTCCCCGCCCGGAGACCCCACTCAGGTACTCCTCTGGTGCACCGGCCGCGGAGAACTCGTCGGCCTCCCTCGCCAAACCTCATGGAGGTGGGAAGCAGCACGGCGGGACTGATCGAGTTGCCCCCGGCGAACGTTCCCGGTCACAGCATTAGCGGCGATGCCGCTGGCGTTGGAGGGCTGCACGGCTGGTCCTGCGACGTGGGTGCGCTCGCTGAAGAAGGTCAGCCGCCGCGCGGCGACGGGTCAGTCGTTTTCGGTGGCCTGCTCCCAGGCCTGCCGCACCTCCGCTGGGATGCGTCCACGCAGGGGGACGTTGAAGCCGTTCGCACGGCCCCACTCGCGGATTCTCTCCGGGTCGGAGGGCGGCTGTACCGACGGCATCGGTGGATACCACTGATCGAGGTCTGACGCTTCGAAGCCGATGCCCCCTTCCACGAGATCCTTCGGGAACTGCGGAACCATCGTCTCTCCGCTCAACACCGAAACCAGGAACTGCGTCAGGTTTCCGGCAAAGGTGAACCAGCGGGGCCCACGTGCTTCGTTGACGGCAATCGTCCAGGCATCCGGTTGTTTCTGAGGGTCGGTCACCCAGAACAGTCGCTCACCGTTGTCTGTGCCACCGCAGGGAAGCAGGAGCGCGGGATCCACGGGAGCCGGGTAGATGCCCTGAGCGTGATCGGACCGCATCTGCTCCCGCAGCTGGTTGCTTGCGGGACCTACCAGGTTGACGTGGACCGAGGTATGCCGGGGGTCGTAGACCCAGAGGTAGCCGGCAAAGCAGCCAGGGTCGTACGTGGCGGTGAGTCTTTCGTAGTCGTCGGGGAGAGGGGTGCCCAGAGTGGACTCGACGTGTGCCCAGTCCACCGGCTGCTGGTGGGGAGTGGGAGGGGGACAGAGCTCGGTGAGGCGCTCGAGGGGGCTCATTCGATTCCGCTCCTGCGTCGGATCTGCTGCGCGGCGTGGTGAGGGTTCTCGAAGTCGGATCTGAGCTGGAAGCCGCCGTCACTATCGGCTTCCATGGTGATCCACTTGGGCACAGAGGTCTTCTTGTCGTCGGTGTATTCAAGATAGACGCTGTACTGGACGATCTCTCCAGGGTGCGCGCCTGCCGAAAACAAGCCGCTGCTCAGAGTTCTGTGCTCCCGGTTCTTTGCGGCGACGGGCTTCAAAGCGGGACGACGATTCGTGTTTTTGAGCCTCACAGGATGGTCACGGGCACGCCCGTCCTCATCTGGCCCGTTGCCCTGATGACGAGTGGGCCCAGCTGGTCACCGACCAGCCGGCTGGAGTCTGCCACCCTCGCTCGGCTCTCGCGACAGCTCCTCGGCCCAACTACTGACCTGCGCCCCATTGACCCCAGTCAGGCAGCGGCCGGCCGGGAGACGAAAACGCGCTCGAGCAGGGCGTACAGCGCGACCCGATCATCGTCGCCAAGCCCGTCCAGACCCTCCTGCGTGGCGCGCATCTTCACGCGAATCGCGTCCGCGACGCGCTCGCCCTCGGTCGTGAGGACGACGTTCTTGACGCGCCGGTCGGAGGGGCTCGGTTCGCGGCGTACCAGGCCGCGCTTCTCCAGCCGGTCGATGATCCCGGTCATGTTCGAGGCGTCACAGGTCAGAGTGTCGGCCAGGGACCGCATCGCCGCGGGCCCCCGGCGCAGCACCGTCAGTGCCTTGCCCTGGCTCGCCGTGAGGTTCTCACTCGCCGCCGCGACCGTGAAGTCGCCGTAATAGGCGCCGAGTGACACCGAGAGCAGCTCCATGAGCTGGGCCGTGCCGACGCGGGGAGTTCCTGTCATGGGAGTCACTTTACCCCGGAAAACTTGACGATCTCAACTATTAATGTTTACCGTCTCCCATTGCTTGAGAACCTCAAGCATCAAGGTTGTCAAGTAACTGAGAGAGATTCGCCGTGTCCCAAGCACATCGCGCCGCGCCCCCAAGGGTCCCCGGGCAGACCCTGCTCGTCCTGGCCCTCGGGGCGGCCGCCATGGTCGTCTCGATGATGCAGACCCTGGTCGTCCCGGTGCTGAGCATCATCCAGGCCGATCTGCACGCCACCACGGCGAATGTCAGCTGGGTGACCACGGCCACACTGCTGTCAGCCGCCGTCTTCACCCCGCTCCTCGGCCGCTTCGGTGACCAGCACGGCAAGAAGCCCACCCTCGTCGGCGTCCTGCTCGTGATGATCGCGGGCTCGGTGCTCGCCGCCACCACCAGCTCACTGACCTGGCTGATCGTCGGCCGGGTGATGCAAGGGGCGGCGACCGCGATCTTCCCGCTCGCCCTGTCCGTACTGCGCGAGGAGATCAAGCCGGCCAAGCTGCACGGAGCCATGGCCCTGGTCAGCGGAACGCTCGCCTTCGGCAGCGGGCTCGCGCTGGTCGGCGCCGGACTCCTCACCCAGGGCTCGAACCCGGACTACCACCGGGTCTTCTGGCTCGCGGTCGCGCTTGCCGTGATGGCACTGGCCGGTGTGCTGCTCGCGGTGCCGCCGTCCCGCGCGAAGACCGGCGGACGGACCGACTGGCTGGGCGCGCTCGCCCTCGCGATGCTGCTCGTGCTGCTGCTTCTGCCCATCTCCCAGGGCCATGAGTGGGGCTGGACGTCCGGCAGGACGCTCGGCGCTTTCGTCGGTGCGGTCGTCATGGCATTCGTATGGGTCGCGGTCGAGCGCCGGGTCAAGGAGCCGATGGTCGACATGAAGATGTTCGTCCACCGGCCCGTCCTCTTCACCAACCTGGCCGGGCTGCTACTTGGATTCGCGATGTTCGCCCAGTTCATCGGCGTCTCGTACCTCGTGCAGATGCCCGAGAGCCTGACGGGCTACGGATTCGGTGCCTCGGTGCTCGACGCGGCCGTCGTCTACCTGCTGCCTACCACCCTCGTCTCACTCGTGGGCGCCCAGGCCGGAGGACTGCTCGTGCGCCGGATCAGCGCGCGCTTCACACTGGCCACCGGCGCCGCCTTCGGCGTACTCGGCTTCGTCTGGCTGACCGCCGCGCACGGCACCACTGCTTCGGTGATCGGCGCGGGCATGGTCATCGGCCTGGCGATCAGCTTCGGATACGCCTCCATGCCGGCGCTCATCGTCGCCTCCGTACCGGCCCACCAGACCGGTATCGCCAACGGAATCAACTCCATCTCCCGCTCGGTCGGCAGCGCCGTCGCGAGCGCCGTGATCACCTCGCTCCTTGCGTCGAAGACCATCGCGCTGCCGGACGGAATGCCCGTACTGCCCCAGGAGAGCCAGTTCACGCTGAGCTTCGCCATCGCCGGAGCGGCCTTCGCCCTGGTCGTGGTCGTCGCCCTCACCGGACTCAGGATGGCGCGCGCACCTCGTACAGCGGTGGCCAGGAAGGCCGACGCATCAGGGGCGGCGGAACCCGCAGGCTCTACACATGACGTCGAACTTGTCTGATCAGAACAGCTGTTGAGGTCCCGGCGGAACCCGACGCACCGGAAGCCGGTTCACTCTCGGCCTCCTCATTGCGCCCGGGACTGTCGGCGTCGTGGCCTCACAGCCCCCTGAGCCCTTCCCACCACACGTCGCCCGCCAAGACCGGCCTCCCTCAGAAAGGCACACCTCGATGAAGACCTCGCCCCGCCCCGACGACGGATCGGCACCGGTCGACCACCGCACGCAAGTCGCAGCCGAGACCGCCCGGCTCGTCGCAGCGGTCAGGGACGCCGACCTGACGACCCCAGTACCGAGCTGCCCCGGCTGGACACTGACCGACCTGGTCAAGCACACAGGCAGCGTCCAGCGCTGGTTCTCAACCCTGCAGAGGGCGGCCATCCAAGAACCCCCACAGAGCCGCACGGTGGACCTGCACCTCCCGGATCGCCACGACGAGTACCCCGACTGGCTGACCGAGAGCGCGACCGTGGCCGCAGGCGCCTTCGCAGCCACCGACCCGAGGCTGCCGATGTGGGCGTGGGGCGCCGACCAGCACGCGCGCTTCTGGGCACGCCGGATGCTCTTCGAAACCCTGCTGCACCGAGCCGACGCCGAGCTGACACTCGGCCTCCAGCCCGCGATCGACCGCGCGGTCGCGGTCGACGGGATCGACGAGTTCCTCGTCAACCTGCCCTTTGCCGCCTTCTTCGCCCCCAAGGTCGCCAACCTGCGCGCCCCCGACAGGACCATCCGCTTCCGCGCCACTGATGGCGACGGCGACTGGCTCGTCCGCCTGCGGCCCGACAGCTTCGGGCTCGCCACGGCCAGCGCGGACGCGCACACCGCTGACGCGACCATCCGGGGAACCGCCCGCGACCTGCTGCTGCTCGTCTACGGCCGCCTGCACCACGATTCCACGGCCCTCTCGCGCGAGGGAGACGACGACCTGCTGACGCACTGGTTCGCCAACTCCGCTTTCTGAGACGGCAGCCATCGTCCTGGCCGAACGCTCAAGGGTGCGGCGGGACTGTCCAACCAACGGGTCTGGCCCGTAGTCGGTGGTGACGCCGAGTAGCCATCCGCGATCATGATCTTGTGATGGATGTCAACTCCCTTATCGGGACGGTGTTTTCCGGGCTGTCGGCGCTGGTCGTCGAGGACGTGACGGGCGACGGTGACGAGGTGGGGGTCACGGCCTGCACCCGGGATGTGGCGGTGCCTGGCCGGTGTGCCGAACGCCAGCGGCGAGGGTGCACGGGTACCACCGCCGGACGGTGCGGGACGTGCCGGTCGACGGCCGCCCGGTCGTCGACCACCTGCGCGTACGAAGGCTGGTCTGTCCGCTTCTGGGCTGCTCGCGGCAGACCTTCCGTGAGCAAATTCCCGGACTGCTGAAGCTCCATCAGCGCCGCACTGTGCGTCTCGCCGCACAGATATCGCAGGTGGCACGGGAGTTATGCGGCCTGCCGACCGCACGCCTGGCCGGTCTGCTGGCCGTGCCCGTCTCCCGCAGCACAGCGCTGCGCCATCTGCGGCGCCTGCCGCTGCCCAAGCAGGCCATCCCGCCGGTGATCAGCGTGGACGATTTCGCCCTGCGCCGCCGCCACCGCTACGCCACGATCATCACGGATGCCGAAACCAGCCGACGCATCGCGGTCCTGCCCGACCACGGGAGGGCCACCCTGGAGTTCTGGGTGCGCGAGCATCCCGGTGTCGAGGTCGTGTGCCGGGACTGCTCGACCACCTACGCCGAGGCCGTCCGCCGCGCCCTGCCCGACGCGGTGCAGGTCAGCGACAGACGGCACCTCTGGCGCAACCTTTGCGACAAAGCCCAGCTCGAGGTCCGCGCGCATGCCGGCTGCTGGGCCACCATCAACCCGACTTGCCCCGGCGGAGTACGCGAGCAGACCACCCGCGAACGCTGGAACAAGATCCCCGATCTCCTCGGCCGAGGTATCGGCCTGCTCGACTGCTCTCGCCCCCTGGGCTTGGCCCTGAACACCGTCAAACGCTATGCCCGCATGCCCGAACCACAGGCCCTGCGCCTCACGCCTGCCTACCGGCCTTGTGGGGTTCCAGAACAGGGTCACCTGCGCTGAGCTGCGTGTCTATGCCGCCCGCTCGTATTCGTTGATGAGGCCGCCGAGGCGTTGTCGGCGCTTGATCCGTTCGTGGGTAGGACTGGCGATGGGGTGGTCGGGCCTTGGCGGATGCGGTTGTTGTCCACGGTGGGGCCGGCGTCCGTTGTAGTGATTGGCGTACTCGTCCAGGACAGCGTCGAACGACGCACTGAACTGACCTGCCCGATCCCGCACGAGAAACGTGAACTTGGACGTCTGGTTGCCGAGGTCGGCCATGAGATTCCGGGACGTAGCGGCTGCCGACTTTCATTGCGAAGAACACATACAGCCGCCGCAGGGTGATCGCGCAGTCGACGTGGAAGAAGTCGACGGCGAGCATGGTCGAGGCCTGAGTGCGCAGGAACTGCCGCCATGTGGTGTCGGTCTGCTGCGGGGTGCCGGGGGTATCTTCCGGTGCCTCAGGACCCTGCGGATAGTGGAAGCGCCCACGTGGTGGCCGAGCTTGAGCAGCTCGCCCTGGATGCGCTGGTATCCCCACGACGCGTTCTCCAGGGCGAGCTGCTCAATGAGCGTGGCGATCGCCTGGTCGATCGGTGGGCGGCCCGTGTGGTTCGGGTACGTCCACTCTTTCGTCACCAGCCGGCGGTGCCAACGCAGCATCGTGTCGGGGGTGGCCAGACGGTGCCGTTGCAGTTGCCGGGGCAGCTGTCGGACCAGAGTTGCGAGGTATGCGCGGTCGGCCCAGTCGAAGCGCGGCTTGGGGTTCGCGCGGCGCAGCACAGCGACCTCATGACGGAGGACCAGCAGCTCGACGTCCGTGGACGCGGAGGAACGGGCGAGCGATGCGAACCAGCCGAGCAGCCAGCTGAAGATCAGATAGAGCAGACGTAGCGACACCCCGAGATCATTCCCTGGAGGTAGTGCTCCACCCATTGCCACTGGTCATAGAGCCAGGCCGAGTTCTGGAACCTGAGAGGGGTCGTCGCAGGCGACGATGAGGTGCTGGTCGGGCTGGACCAGGGCGCCAGGTGGGTCAAAGGGGTTCCGCGGCGCGGGAGTTCCCCGCCGAGACGCGACCGGCCCGCAGGTCCTGCGCGTGCTGTGAGGTGTCCCGGCGTCGCACGGACTCCACGAGCCGCCGGTGCCGGGAGGGCGTACGGACGGCCACCGCAGGCGGATCTGGCACGGGCATCCACTCCGTGTGTCCCGCCGTCTCGAACGGATCGCCCGACGGGCTGTGCAGCAACTCGTCCTGCGGTCGTCCGTGCTCGTCCTTGCCGGTGGGGCGTAGGCGCGCGTGCCGGGGCACCACCGCCTAGTACCCGGGTAGCCAGGCGCCCCTCGAAGAACGCGGCACGCTCGGGACCGAGGGGCTCGTACGACGTGTTGACCGGCACCCGGAACGGAAGCGGCACCCGCCACGGTCCACGCGCACTGCCTCCGGTACCGGCGCCGGATCCTCGGAGTATGACGGGGTACCACTGCCCGCTCCGGAGCGGGCAGTGGTACCGCCGAAGCTGGGTGGACGGGTTCGTTGACTCCGTTGGACAGTCGTAGGGTGCAGGGGCGCGATAGATGGCGATCAGGTGGGCTTGGTGTGAGGACCGGTCCGCCACGGGCGCATCCCGGGGGGCGGGGGGGGAGAGAGAGGAGCACCGCATGGCCTTCGGTATCTCGTTCGAGCCAACGTTCGCGGGGCGTACAAGATCACGGCCATTCCTGTGAGGCAGACGAGGGCTCCGATGACGTCGAAGCGATCGGGGCCGTATCCGTCCGCGATCATGCCCCAGGCGATCGACCCGACACCCACCCGACGGCGGTCTCGGACTGGCCGGTGTGGTGGTGCACGCCCGGGCCCCTGCAAGCGAACCGGTGTGCTGACGGCCGCCCGGCGGCCCCGTACGGGCCTCAGGACATGCTGCCCCGGCACACCGTTCCCGGGGCCGGGGTGCGGCCCGTGCGGAGGTAGTGGTCGACCGTCTCCGTGACGCAGCGGTTCTGCGGGTATGTGCCGTGGCCCTCCTCCTCGGCCGTCAGGAGGACGCCGACGCCGTCGCCCAGGGCGCGGGCCATGTGGCGGGCGCCGGGGTAGGGGGTGGTCGGGTCGCCGGTGCCGCCGACCACCAGGACGGGGGCCGCGCCGCCGGCGTTCACCTGGAGCGTGGTGTGCTCGCCGTCGAACGGCCAGTCGTAGCAGCGGTAGACGCCGATGGACCAGGCAGCGCCGAAGACGGGTGAGGCGGCTTTGATGCGGGCCTCGTCCCGGTCGAGGCGTTCGATGCCGGGGCGCAGGCTGGAGTCCGCGCAAGTGATCGCGGACAGGGCAACGCGGCTGTTGTCGCGCGAGGTCGCCGCGCGGTCGGCGGAGCCGTTGTCGTCCGCGCCCTTGCTCAGCGGACGGCCGTCGTTGTGGTCGATCACCGCGGTGAGGGCCTTGGCGAGCGGCGCCCAGCCGTCCGTGCCGCGGTCGAGATGGTCGCTGACGGCATACGCGAGGTCGTCGGCGTCGAGGGTCCTTCCGGCGCCGGCCGGGGCGGGCTTCTTCTCCAGGCGATCGGCCAGGCGCGCCATGCGCCGCGCGGCCTCCTCGGGTCCGTCGCCGGTCGGGCAGTGGCGGATATGGGCCGCGCAGTGCGCGGCGAACCGGTCGAACGCCGCCTGGACCGCCTTGACCTGCGACACCTGCTTCTCGTCGAAGTCCTCGGTCGGATCGACGGACGCTTCGAGGACGAGCCGTCCGACGTGCGACGGATACAGGTGGGCGTAGACCGCGCCGAGCGCCGTTCCGTACGAGACGCCGAAGTAGTGCAGTCGCTCGTCGCCGAGGAGGTAGCGCATCAGGTCGAGGTCGCGCGCGGTGTGCGAGGTGCCGATGTACGGGAGGAGCGCCCCGGAGTGCTCGGCGCAGGCGTCGGGCCCGTCGAACCCGGTGTCGTTCGCGGTCTTCCCACATCGCACGGGTATGGTCGCGCCGACGCCGCGCGGGTCGAAGGAGACCAGGTCGTAGCGGTCGAGGAGCGGTTCGTACTGGTTGAGGAATTCGGGCAGTCCGCTCACGCCGGACACGCCGGGGCCGCCGAAGTTGAGGACGAGCGAGCCGATGCGCCGGGCGTTCGGGCCGGTGGCCTTGCGGCGGATCAGGGCGACGTCGATCGTCGTGCCGTCCGGTTTCCGGTAGTCGAGGGGGGCTTTCATGGTGGTGCAGTCGTAGCCCGTGCGCGCTGTGGGCGGCGAGGTGCACTTGGACCAGTGGAGGTGCTGGCCGGTGGTGAGCGCGGTGGGCAGACCGGCGGGCGGGTTGCTTGCGGTGAACTCCGTACGCGGCTCCGCATTCCGGCCGGGAGCGTCGTGCTGGAGCCAGGCGCTGACGGCCCCGATCGCGGCGAGGACGACCACGGCGATGATGCGCGCGCCGACCGAGAGGCCCGGTCTGCGGCTTCGTATCGGATGTGCGTCACTCATCGAAATCCCCGCGCTCCCGCCCCTGGACGCCCGCCCCGTGCCCGCATGCCCGTACCTGTGATCGTCCGATCGTCGAATGAGTGCAGGGTACAAGCCGCCTCCGGCAGCTCGGCTCGCGAGAGTGCCCAGAAATTTGTACCGCTCCGTGCTCACGCGACTCCTCCTGCGGTCCGGCCCGGCGTGTGCTGGACGCCGGGCTGCTGTGTGTGCGGCGGCGAGGCCATCGCCGGGGCGGGCTGTGGCGTGCGGAGCGCCTGGGCTCCCGGCCGTACGCCGTCGCCGTGCCTGCCGCATCGAGGTCGCACCCGTGGCCGTTCCACACCGGCCGGAGGGCCGGCTGCCTTCTGGAGCAGGAGTCCGGCGTCGACGTCGACACGGTGGAGCACAGTCCCGCCGGACCTTCGAAGCAGTCGCCCGGCTGGCCGCCAGGCTCCAGGACGGCATGCGGGAGCGCGCCGTCTCCCGCGGCCCCCGGCCAACTTCGACCGGGTCGCGGTCCGCGAGGACATCGAGCACGGGCAACGGGTTCCCGGAAAGGAGGGCGCGGTCGGTGTCGGTGAACGCGGGCCTGCCGACCTGGCGCTGCAGGACCAGCAACTGGTGCCGCAGCGCCAGGATCTCGATGTCTTTGTCCCGTTCGCCCGTTCGCTCATCGGCAGCAGTCAAAGGAGGGTGAAGGTGTCGGTCAGCGCAGCAGCGCGACCGATCATGATGCCGCCCGACCGCCGTTCACGGGGAAGAGCACGGACTGGTGCGGTGGCAGTGGGCCTGTCACCCGCGATCAAGCTCCTGACCTGGCCGGATGATTCACCGGCACGCGCAGTGTGACGGGCGAGCCTGGATCGCCAGGGCCAGGGCCGGAAGGCCGACCTGCACCGCGTGCTGTTCCCGCTCGGACAGCTCCTCGATGAGGTGCCGCAGGGACTCGGCGCGCTCGGCGCGCCGCTGCCGGAAGACCTCCAGGCCGGCGCCGGTGGCTTCCACAAGGACGAACCGGCCGTCACTGCGATCGACGTACGGACTCTGGACAACCACTCCCTCCATGGCCATGATGACGAACAACTCCATACGGTATGCAATCTACAGTCTGGAGTTGGCCAGGCGTGATGACTGCCGTCGTCGCGCAGGGTGCGCGTGTTGGGCCTGGCCTCCGTGCCAGCGCGTTTTCAGCCCGAACCCGACGTCACGACGTATCAGTGAGGTGAGGACGGCCATGGCAAAGGCACTAGAAGGCATCCGAGTTCTGGACATGACGCACGTGCAGTCCGGGCCCTCCGCCACCCAACTTCTCGCTTGGCTCGGCGCGGACGTCATCAAGGTGGAGGCGCCTACCGGCGACATCACGCGTAAGCAGCTGCGCGACCTGCCCGACGTCGACTCGCTCTACTTCACGATGCTCAACTGCAACAAGCGGAGCATCACCCTCAACACCAAGACCGAGCGTGGCAAGGAGCTCCTCACCGAGCTGATCCGGCGCTCCGACGTCATGGTCGAGAACTTCGGTCCGGGCGCCGTCGACCGCATGGGCTTTACATGGGAGCGCATCCAGGAGATCAACCCGCGCATCGTCTATGCGTCCATCAAGGGTTTCGGTGAAGGGCCGTACACCAACTTCAAGGCGTACGAGGTGGTCGCGCAGGCCATGGGTGGGTCGATGGCGACCACCGGGTTCGAGGACGGGCCGCCGCTCGCCACCGGCGCGCAGATCGGCGACTCGGGAACGGGCATCCATGCCGTCGCGGGCATCCTGGCTGCCCTCTTCCAGCGCGAGAATACCGGGCAGGGGCAGCGCGTGAACGTGGCCATGCAGCACGCCGTGCTCAACCTGTGCCGGGTGAAGCTTCGGGATCAACAGCGGCTCGCGCACGGCCCGTTGGCCGAGTACCCGAACGAGGACTTCGGAAACGAGGTGCCGCGCTCCGGGAACGCCTCCGGCGGCGGGCAGCCCGGCTGGGCCGTGAAGTGCGCTCCGGGTGGGCCCAACGACTACGTGTACGTCATCGTGCAGCCCGTCGGCTGGCAGCCGCTGAGCGAGCTGATCGGGCGGCCCGAACTGGCCGACGACCCCGAGTGGGCGTCCCCCGCGGCGCGGCTCCCTAAGCTCGGCAAGATGTTCCAGCTCATCGAGGAGTGGACCTCGACGCTCCCCAAGTGGAACGTTCTGGAGAAGCTCAACGCCCACAACATCCCGTGCGGCCCGATCCTGTCCACCAAGGAGATCATCGAGGACGCCTCGCTCGTCGCCAACGACATGGTCGTCGAGGTGCCGCACCCCCAGCGCGGCTCGTTCACCACCGTCGGATCCCCGCTCAAGCTCTCCGACTCTCCGGTCCACATCACCAGCTCGCCGTTGCTCGGTGAGCACAACGAAGAGGTCTTTGTCGGTGAACTGGGCCTGGACAGTGAAGAGTTGGCCGTGCTGCGGACCGGTGGGGTGATTTGATGCCGCTCGGACCGGACGGCAGCGTTTTCGTGCGGACGTGCTGTCGCCACGGTCACCGCCCCAGCCGTGCCGGCGCGCCTCGGTCACGTGTCGTGCACCCCGTTGTCTCCCGGATCCACGGGTATCCGCACTGCGCCGCCCGTACCACCCGTACCGCCCGTACGACCTCACACTGAGCGTCGGCCCTCATCGTGCCCGCGGTGGCTGACCCCGTCCGCCGCCGCGGCGCGGGTGCGAGGCCGGATGGTGTTCTCAGGCGCCCCCTGGCACCGTCCGGCCCGCCCACCCCTGCCTCGTTCCATCGCGCAACGGCACGATGGAACGGCCGCGCAAAGCCATGAGCGCCACCGTGAGCGCCGTCGAGGACCCGTCGCGCCCGACCGCATCCGCCGGCGGGCCCACCCTCCGTGAAGCCGTCAACTCGCCTACGCTGCACGGAAATGCCACATTCGTAGGCCTGGAGTCGGGGTGCGCCCCGTGGCGTCCACAGTGACCGCATGACGGCGTGCCGCGACTCCTCTCGACGCGCTCGGCGCGGAATTCGGCTTCACGCCCGCGGTGCCTGCACGCTCTCGACTCCGTGGATGCGATCCCGCCCCTGCGCTACGGGGTGGCCAAGGTTCTCCCTCGGGGCGATGTGCCGCAGGTCGGCAGCGCAGGACACGGCCCCCGCGGACATCTTCGTCAGAGACTTGCGCAGCACTCCAACATCCGTACACCCCAAGGGGATCGTGGTCCGACGGGCACCCGCCGAGGTCCGACGCGGCGTACGTGGACGTCCGTATGACCCGCATGACATTCGCGCGAGAAGGACGGAGTGCAGCCCCTAGACAGAGAGGCGACCCCTCTACAGAATACGGGCTACTCCATATCGTATGCAAAGTTGCGGCGTGTGGAGTGGATCACTGTTCCCGTCGTCGCGGAAGGGGTCGCACATGTGGTGACGCGAGGTCAGGACTCGTGAGCGCACGCGCGCTCCGGGCCGCGTCGGGGCGCAGGGAGCTCCGGCCGGCCGTGGGGGCGATCGCGGGGCGGAGGGTCCTGACGGCACGTGAGAACCGGACAGGGGGCGCTGGCCAGGGTTCTGCGACGTAGGGGTAATGGCATGACGACAACTGACGCACCGTCACACGTTCCGTACAGGGAGGTGACGGACGGAAACGGACGCACCTACCGGATCGGCGAGTCCGACCGGGACATCATGGGACGCCCGCGATGGACCATGGTGCTCTTTCCCTGGATGGGGATGCTGGGCATCAGCTCCTCGGAGTACGCGTTCACATCCGCCGAGGACACGCTGCACGAAGCTCATCTGTGGAACAGCGGGCACATCTTCTGGCTCATGGGCGTCTGGGTGTTCTTCCAGGCGGCTGTGGCCCTTCCGGCCGGACAGCTGCGCGAAAGCGGCAGGCTGCCGGCGCGCAACGCCATGATGCTCGGTGCCCTCGGCACCGTCCTCGGCTATCTGTCGCTGGCGTACGCGCCGAATGTGTTCGTGGCCTATCTCGGTTTCGGCATGTGCAGCGGCATCGGCGCGGGTCTCGTCTACGCGACCTGCGTCAACATGGTCGGCAAGTGGTACCCGGAGCGCAAGGGCGGCAAGACCGGCCTGGTCAACGGCGGTTTCGCCTATGGCTCGGTGCCCTTCGTGTTCCTGTTCACGTCCTACATGGACCTCAGCAACTACGAGACCGTCCTCGTCATGGTCGGCCTGATCTGCTGCACCGTGGTCGCGGTCGCGGGCTGGTTCTTCAAGGACCCGCCCAAGAGCTGGTGGCCCGAGCACGTCGACCCACTGAAGGTCTCCGACGATCCGCGAATCGTGCGCGCGCTGGAGAAGAACCCGCCGGCCGTGAAGCAGTACACGACGAAGGAAGCCGCGCGGACCCCTGTGCTTTGGATGATGTGGTTCTGCCTGCTGTGCACAGCGGGGATCAATATCTTCGGCATCGCCTTTCAGGTCCCGTTCGGCAAGGACATGGGATTCGCCGGCGGCATCGTGGCGACCGCCATGTCGCTGAAGGCGATCGTGAACGGTACGGGCCGCGGGGTCATCGGTTGGATCTCCGACAAGTACGGCCGTCGCAACACGCTCATCCTGGTCTGTCTGGTCCTGGGATCGGCGCAGTTCGGGGTGCTGGTGTCCGGATCGATGGGCAGCATGCCGTTCTTCCTCTTCTGCTCCATGGTCTCCGGTTTCGGCGGCGGCGCGATCTTCCCCCTGTTCGCCGCGATGACTGCGGACTACTTCGGTGAGAACAACAACGCCTCCAACTACGGTCTGGTCTACAGCTCCAAGCTCGTCTCCGGGCTTGTCGGCTCCGGCATGGGCGCCGTCGTGGTCGGCGCGTGGGACTACGAGGGGGCGTTCGTCCTCGCCGGTTCCATCGGCCTTTGCTCTGCGGTGCTCGCGGTGTTCCTGCGGGCGCCGGGCCGGCCGAAGAAGGACGGTGTCCGCACCGCCCCGGCCATGGGCGCGGTCGCAGGGGAGGCGCTCTGAGCGGGAGGTGAGGGTTCGGCCCCGCCCAGTGCGGGGCCGAACCACTGTCCCCGCAATGCGGCCCGCCGCACCGGGCCGCCCACGCTCCTGACGTCAACGACCACTCCTGGTCTCCCTTCTGTCGCCCCCGGTTCGCCGGGCGGCAGCGTTCTGCCCGGCTCCGTTCTGGCCGGGCATCGATCCGTCTGAGAGGCGACCGAGCATGCTGACATCGAGATCTTCCGGTGCGCGCCCGTCCACCGGTTCCCCCGGCCAGGAATCGGTCATCGAGTCTCTGGTGCAAGCCAACCGCGCCTACGCCGACGTGTTTCGCGACCCCGGAATGGATGCCCGTCCCGTCCTCGGAGTGGCGGTCGTGGCCTGCATGGATGCCCGGCTCGACCTGCACGCTGCGCTCGGCCTGGAGCTGGGGGACTGCCACACCATCCGCAATGCCGGTGGCGTGGTCACCGACGACACCATCCGCTCCCTCACCATCAGCCAGCGCGCCCTGAACACCCGAAGCGTCGTCCTCATCCACCACACGGGGTGCGGCCTGCAGACGCTGACCGAGGAGTTCCGGTACGACCTGGAGCGGGAGGTCGGGCAGCGCCCGGCATGGGCGGTGGAGTCGTTCCGGGACGCCGACCAGGACGTGCGACAGTCGATGCGGCGGGTGCGTACGTCCCCGTTCCTGCCTCACACCGACGATGTGAGGGGCTTTGTCTTCGACGTGGCGTCGGGGCTGCTGAGGGAGATCCCGGACCTCGGCTGAGCCCCCTTGCGTCCTCGCGAATCTGCGTCGTTCGAGGGGGAGTTGGATGGTCGCAACCCTCAGATGCGTAGCGCTACCGCAAGGGGCAATGGCATACTGTATGCAATACAGGTCGATGCCTCGCTGATCCGCGGCCGAGGCCATCGGGACCGCCCGCCCGGGGCGGATCGGACATCGCACCCAAGGGGGCGCCCCGTGTCGTATCCCAGCGCACTGCACGACGTCATCGCTCTGGCCGCCCAACTGGCGTGCCAGGAGGGGAAGTTCCCGCGCACGGTGGTCACGGCCCTCGGTCGGGCCGGGCTCCTCGGGCTGACTTGCCCGGCCGAACCCGCCGGTGGTGGCGCCGACTTGGCGCTGGCCGCCGAGGTGGTCGCCCGGGTCGTGCCCGTGTGCCCGGCCACGGCCGCGGTGCTCCAGTCCCACTACGCTGCGGCCGCGGTGGTCGGGGCGTACGGCGGGCGGTGGCTGCGGGGTGAGGTCGCGGCCGGCCGTCACCTGTGCAGCCTCGCGGTGGTGGAGGACGGTGCCGGGGGAACTGTGCGCTCGACCGTGCGGCGCAGGGGAGGTGTGGTGACGCTGCGGGCGCGCAAGCGCGATGTGGTCGCCGCGGGTGAGGCGGACAGCTATATCTGGTCGTCGCCGACTGTCGCGGACTCCGGCGGCCTGACGCTCTGGGGCGTCCCGGCTCACGCACCCGGCCTGTTCGTTCCGGCGCGCGCCACCGGGGTGCCGCTCGCCAGTGCCACGTCCACGGTGGTCGCCGACCCGGTGCGCGTCCCGGCCGAGGCGATGCTGGGGGCGGACGGCGAGGGGTTCGGGATGCTGCTCGGAGCCGTGCTGCCGTGGCTGCTCGAGCTGTGCGCCGTCGTCGGGTCCGATGCGGTGCACCCCTCGCTGGGTGCGCTGGCGCGGTCCGCTTCGGGGGCCGCGCGCTCTGGAGACGGTCAGGCGCTGGCGGCCTCCGCTTCGATGGCTTTGCGGTAGGTGCGGGTGCGCTCGGTGTGCTTGCGCATGATCTCGCCGGCCCGCTCCGGGTCGCCCTTGGCGATGGCCTCGATGAGGCGGGCGTGCTCGTTCCAGGAGCCCTTGGAGCGGGAGTTGGCGATCGGGGTGTAGTACCAGCGCACCTTGCGCCCCACCTGTGTGATCAGCTCGGCGAGTACGTCGTTGCCGCCCACAGAGGTGATGTAGGTGTGCAGGGCCGTGTTCGCGGCGACCAGGCGGTGGGTCGCACTCTCGGCCAGCGCGTCCACGCCCTCCTGCTGGAGCTGCCACAGGCGCTCGACGTGCTCGGGCTTGGCGTGCTGCGCCGCAAGTTGTGCGGAGTAGGTCTCCAACACCGTACGGACGCCGAGGAGTTGGGTCGCCTCTTCCTGCGTGGGGACATGTACGAATGCGCCCTGGGCGGGCCTGAGGTCGACCCAGCCGTCCGTGTGCAGGCGCTGCAGCGCCTCGCGCACGGGTTGCCTGCTGACCCCCAGCTGCTCGGCGAGATCCGCTTCCACCAGGTGCTGGCCCGGTTCCAGGGTGCCGCTGATGATCAGCTCTGCCAGGGCGTCGGACACCGCCTGGCGCAGCGGGGTGGGGCGGGCGACGCGTCGGGCGGAGGCAGCCGTCAGGCCTTGGCGCATGGTTCTCCTGTTCCGCCCCCGATCTCACCGAGTCGGCGGCTGTGCCGGCCGTTGCCCCCGGGCGGACCGCGCGGCGGCCGATTCAGGATACAGGTTTTCGTATGCAGAGTGATGTCCCCGTGGCGGCCTTGCGTGATGTCCCGCCTGGACGACGGGCGGTCGGGGACCGGATCAACTCAACGCCTCCTGCAGCGGATTGACGGGACATCGCGGTGAATGCGTCGATGCAGTTCTGTTTGGGATTCTGTATGCAGGAGCTTGTATGCATGCCAGTTTGCTGCTTCGCTAGGACTGTTTCGCCCCTTGCGCCGTCCGTGCGCGCGAGGTGAGGTCGAGGTGCCTCTGTGACCGCGAACCGTGGTGCTCGGACCGGACCCCCAGGTGCCCGTGCCCGTACCTCTCCCACGGCCCTGACGAAAGGCCGCACGACCATGAAGATCCGGACCAGTGATCCGACGGTGGAGCAGGTGGTGAGGACGGTCGCCGCCGCCCATCGCGAGCAGCGTGGCGCGCTGCTGCCGATCCTCCACGCCGTGCAGGCCGAACTGGGCCATGTGCCCAAGGAGGCCGTCCCCGTCCTCGCCGACGAGCTCAACCTCTCGCGGGCCGACGTTCACGGAGTGGTCAGCTTCTACCACGACTTCCGCGCCGAACCCGCGGGCCGCCGCACCGTCCGCGTCTGCCGCGCGGAGGCCTGCCAGGCGCAGGGCGCCGGGCGGCTCGTGGAGTACGTGGAGCAGAGCGGGCTCGCCCTCGGGCAGACCGCACAGGACGGCTCGGTCACCGTCGAACAGGTCTTCTGCCTCGGCAACTGCGCCCTCGGACCCGCTGTCGAGGTGGACGGGCGCCTGTACGGCCGGGTGGACACGGAGCGGCTCGGCGCGCTGCTCCACGGAACCGAGCGGACGCGGCGTGACGGCGCCACGCACGACGGAAGTGAGGTACCCCGGTCATGACCCGGCATCCCGCGCAGCCTCCTGTGCGGATCTACGTCCCCCGCGATTCGGCCGCTCGGTCAGTGGGCGCCGACGAGGTCGCCGCAGCACTCCAACAGGCCGTCGAGGGCGCAGACACGGCCCTCGATCTCGTACGCACCGGCTCGCGCGGCATGCTCTGGCTCGAACCGCTCGTTGAGGTCGCCACCGAGCACGGGCGCATCGGGTACGGTCCGGTGGCCCCCGACGACGTTCCCGCGCTACTCGCCGCCGGCCTGCTCGACGGCGGCGAACACCCCCTGCGCCTCGGCCTGGTGGACGAACTTCCGTGGCTGGCACGGCAGAACAGGGTCACGTTCGGACGCGTCGGCGTCATCGATCCGCTCGACGCCGACGACTATCTGCGCCACGGCGGACTCACCGGTCTGCGCACCGCGCTCAAGCTCACGTCCGCCGACGTGGTCGCCGAAGTGACCGACTCGGGCCTGCGAGGGCGCGGCGGGGCGGGCTTCCCCGCGGGCATCAAGTGGAAGACTGTCCTCGACTGCCCGGGCGAACTGAAGTTCATCTGCTGCAACGCCGACGAGGGCGACAGCGGGACCTTCGCCGACCGCATGCTCATGGAGGGCGACCCGTTCCTGCTCATTGAGGGCATGACGATCGCCGCGCACGCCGTCGGCGCCCGCGAGGGCTACCTCTACATCCGCTCCGAGTACCCGGACGCGGTGGTCACGATGCGCGCCGCCATCGAGATCGCCCGCGAGCGCGGCTGGCTCGGCACCTCGGTCCTCGGCACGCCGCTCGCCTTCGACCTGCACGTGCGGGTCGGTGCGGGCGCGTACATCTGCGGCGAGGAGACCTCCATGCTGGAGAGCCTGGAGGGCAAGCGCGGCATGGTCCGCGCCAAACCGCCGATCCCCGCCATCGAGGGCCTGTTCGGCAAGCCGACCGTCGTCAACAACGTCCTCACCCTCGCCACCGTCCCCGTCGTGCTCGCCCAGGGCGCCAAGGGGTACCAGGAGCTCGGCGTGGAGCGCTCGCGCGGCACCCAGGTGTTCCAGCTCGGCGGCAACATCGCCCGCGGCGGCATCGTCGAGACCGCCTTCGGCATCACGCTGCGTGAACTCGTCGAGGAGTACGGCGGCGGCACGCGGTCGGGCCGGCCGGTGCGCACCGCCCAGGTCGGCGGGCCGCTTGGCGCCTACCTGCCGCCCTCCTCGTTCGACCTGCCCATGGACTACGAGGCGTTCGCGGCGGCCGGGGCGATGGTCGGGCACGGCGGCATCGTGGTCTTCGACGACACCGTCGACATGGCCGCCCAGGCGCGCTTCGCCATGGAGTTCTGCGCGGCCGAGTCCTGCGGCAAGTGCACCCCGTGCCGGGTCGGTTCGGTACGGGGCGTGGAGACCATTGACCGGATCGTCGCGGACGAGAACCGGGACGAGAACCTGGCGGTCCTGGACGACCTGTGCGAGCTGATGACGGACGGCTCGCTGTGTGCGATGGGCGGCCTGACCCCGCTGCCCGTGCGCAGCGCGCTCACCCACTTCCCGGACGACTTCACCGGGCCGGCCCGTTCCCTCAGCGGGGCGCGGACGGTCGACATCCCAATCCCGCGCGTTCCAGGTGCGAGGACGGAGGGCACAGCATGACGCTTCTGAAGGAACCCGACTTCGGCACCCCGGAGCGGCCCGGACCGGCCACCGTGTCGGTCGAGGTCGACGGCATACCGGTGAGCGTGCCCGAGGGCACCTCGGTGATGCGGGCGGCGGCCGAGGCCGGCGTCGACATCCCCAAGCTCTGCGCCACCGACTCCCTGGAGGCCTTCGGCTCCTGCCGCCTGTGCGTCGTCGAGATTGACGGCCGGCGCGGCACGCCCGCCTCCTGTACCACGCCGTGTGCCGACGGCATGCAGGTGCGCACCCAGACCCCCAAGGTCGAGAAGCTCCGCCAGGGCGTCATGGAGCTGTACATCTCCGACCACCCGCTGGACTGTCTCACCTGCCCTGCCAACGGAGACTGCGAACTACAGGACATGGCGGGCGTGGTGGGCCTCAGGCAGGTCCGCTTCGGTCAGGACGGGGCCAACCACCTGGACGCGCCCAAGGACACCTCCAACCCGTACTTCGACTTCGACGCCTCCAAGTGCATCGCCTGCTCCCGCTGTGTGCGCGCCTGCGGCGAGATCCAGGGCACCTTCGCCCTGACCATCGAGGGACGCGGCTTTGACTCCAAGGTGGCGGCGGGCGCGGGAGAGTCCTTCATGGACTCCGAGTGCGTCTCCTGCGGCGCCTGCGTGCAGGCCTGCCCGACGTCCACGCTCCAGGAGAAGTCGGTCGTCGACCTCGGGATGCCGACCCGTTCGGTGATCACCACCTGCGCGTACTGCGGTGTCGGCTGCTCCTTCAAGGCCGAACTGCGCGGCGACGAACTCGTGCGCATGGTGCCGTACAAGGACGGCGGCGCCAACGAGGGACACGCGTGCGTCAAGGGCCGCTTCGCCTTCGGTTACGCAACGCACCCCGACCGTGTCCTCAAGCCCATGGTGCGCGAGAAGATCACGGACCCGTGGCGCGAGGTCGAGTGGGACGAGGCCGTCACCACCGTCGCGCGCCGGATGCGGGACCTGCAGGGGACGTACGGGACGGGCGCGGTCGGCGCGATCACCTCGTCGCGGTGCACGAATGAGGAGGTGTACGTCGTCCAGAAGATGGTCCGTGCCGCCTTCGGCAACAACAACGTCGACACGTGTGCGCGCGTCTGCCACTCGCCCACCGGATACGGGCTCAAGCAGACCTTCGGTGAATCCGCGGGGACGCAGGACTTCCGCTCGGTCGCCGAGGCCGACGTCATCGTGGTGATAGGCGCCAACCCCACCGACGGACACCCGGTGTTCGCCTCCCGGATGAAGCGCCGGCTGCGCGAGGGGGCCCGGCTCATCGTGGTCGACCCGCGCCGCATCGACCTCGTACGCTCGCCGCACATCGAGGCCGACCACCATCTGCAGCTGCGGCCGAGCACCAACGTGGCCGTGATCAATGCCATGGCGAATGTCGTGGTCACCGAGAACCTCGTCGACAAGAACTTCGTGGCCGAGCGGTGCGAGGGCTATGAGGAGTGGGCCGCGTTCGTGGCCCGCCCCGAGAACAGCCCCGAGGCCGTCGAGCCGGTCACCGGGGTCCCGGCCGGCGAACTGCGCGCGGCCGCCCGGCTTTACGCGGGGGCGCCCAACGGGGCGATCTACTACGGCCTTGGCGTCACCGAGCACAGCCAGGGCTCGACCATGGTGATGGGGATGGCCAACCTCGCGATGGCGTGCGGGAACATCGGGCGCGACGGTGTGGGCGTCAATCCGCTGCGGGGCCAGAACAATGTCCAGGGCTCCTGCGATATGGGTTCCTTCCCGCACGAACTGCCCGGCTACCGGCATGTCTCTGACGATGCGGTGCGCACCGTGTTCGAGGACCTGTGGGGCGCCACCTTGCTGTCCGAGCCGGGGCTTCGTATCCCCAACATGTTCGACGCGGCCATCGACGGCTCCTTCCGCGGGCTGTTCGTCCACGGCGAGGACATCGCGCAGTCCGACCCGAACCTCAAGCACGTCACCGCGGCCCTGGAGGCGATGGAACTCGTCGTCGTCCAGGACCTGTTCCTCAACGAGACCGCCAAGTTTGCCCACGTGTTCCTGCCCGGGGCGTCGTTCCTGGAGAAGGACGGCACGTTCACCAACGCGGAGCGCCGGGTCAACCGGGTGCGCGCGGTGATGGCGCCGAAGTCGGGCAAGCACGAGTGGCAGATCGTCACTGAGATCGCCACCGCCATGGGGTACCCGATGGCGTACGAGCACCCGAGCCAGATCATGGACGAGATCGCCTCGGTCACCCCGACGTTCGGGGGTGTCTCCTTCGAGCTGCTCGACAAGGTGGGCAGCGTCCAGTGGCCGTGCAACGCCGAGGCGCCCGAGGGTACGCCCGTCATGCACATCGACGAGTTCGTACGCGGCAAGGGCAAGTTCGTCGTCACGTCCTACGTGCCGACCAACGAGCGCTCCACCCGCCGCTTCCCGCTGGTGCTCACCACCGGGCGCATCCTCAGCCAGTACAACGTCGGGGCGCAGACGCGCCGCACCGGCAATGTCGCTTGGCATGCCGAGGACGTCCTGGAGCTGCATCCGCACGACGCGGAGGACCGCGGGATCGGCGACGGCGACCTGGTCACCCTGGCCAGCCGGGTCGGCCGCACCACGCTGCGCGCGATGGTCTCCGACCGGATGCCGACCGGCGTCGTCTACACGACCTTCCACCACCCGGTCACCGGCGCCAACGTGGTGACCACGGAGAACTCCGACTGGGCGACGAACTGCCCCGAGTACAAGGTGACGGCCGTCCAGGTCGCCCTGGCGCCGAAGGGGCAGGAAGGGGCGCCCACGGCCGCCGAGGCCCCCGTGGGCGCCCTGACGGCGGGGGACTGACACCATGGCCGCCACCGAGCCGTCGGAGCGCCGCATGGCCAACGACATCGCCGTGAACCTCGCCCATCTGCCCGCGGGACAGGCCGCCGCCGAACTGGCCGGACACATCGGCAGGTTCTGGGATCCGCGGATGCGCACCAGGCTGTGCGCGCTGGCGGACAGCGACGCGCCGGGCATGCACCCCTTGGTCATCGAGGCGGTGAAGTTGCTGCGCTGACAATGGAGTTGAAGGCACAGCCCGCTGCGGAGTGACGTAGCGGGCTGTGTGTCGTGCAGCCCCGCGGGCAGAGCCCACGGGGCCCTTCGGCCTGCCCGGAACCGGTCTCTTTGCTCGCTGCGGCCTGTAACCACACGGCTCCCAAAGGTAGTTGGGTAATGCAGTGGTCAAGCTTCATGCCGCCCCACTGGACACGAGAATTCCGCACTCCATACCGTATGCAATCTGCAGTCAGGCTCCCTGCGCCTGATCGGCAGGTCAGTTGTCTGCCATACCTCGCCGCGGACTTGAACCCGCCGCCCCGAGGACGAACCACCAGGTCACCGCCTGCGCGCCGGCGGATTCCGGGATGCCGCCCCGGATCCGTGACGAGCCGACGGCGTACCCCCCACCGCGCCCGGCCCCGGCCCGGGCGCGCATAGCCGGAGGGGAGTCGCTTTCACCACTGCACGAAGAGCAAGGCCCCAGGGGGCGCACGCCAGGCTCTTTTCAGCAAGGGAAGGCACACATGTCAGTAACACCGCAGGCGACTTCCACCTCGTACCGGGAAGTCACCGACGCCAACGGGCGCGTCTACCGCGTCGGCGAGACCGACCGCTCCATCCTGGGCAGGCCCCGGGCATGGATGGTCTGGCTCCCGTGGATCGCGATGATGGGTGTCAGCGTTTATGAGTACGGATACAGCTCGGCGGAGTCGACGCTCGAGCACGCCCACGGCTGGACCCTCACCGAGGCCTTCTGGATCGCCAGTATCTGGGCGGTCTTCCAGGCGGGCGTAGCCTTCCCCGCGGGCAGGCTGCGCGAGACCGGAAAGCTCTCCGCGAAGACGGGCATGCTCCTCGGAGCCGCACTGTCCGGACTCGGCTTCATCGCCATCTCACACGTCTCGAACACGATCGTCGTGATCCTCGGCTACTCGGTGCTCGGCGGCGCCGGTTCCGGACTCGTCTACGCGACCTGCATCAACATGGTCGGCAAGTGGTATCCGGACAACAAGGGCGCACGGACCGGCTTCGTCAACGGCGGATTCGCGTACGGCACCTTGCCGTTGATCTTCGTCTTCAGCTATTGGTTCCACCCCGGCAACTATCAACTGGTCCTCGACCTGATCGGCCTGGGCATGGTGCTCCTCGTGGGTGCCTGCGGCTTCTTCTTCCGCGACCCGCCCAAGAGCTGGTGGCCGCACGACGTCGACCCGCTCAATCGCGGTGGCGGCGAGGACGCCGATCGCGTGGCGCGCAGGCTGCGCAAGAACCCGCCCGCCAAAGGGCAGTTCACCCCGATGCAGGCGATCAAGACCGGGCAGCTGCCGCTGATGTGGTTCGCCCTCGTCTGCATCGGCGGCGTCTCCCTCTTCGGCATCAACTTCCAGGTCCCCTTCGCCAAGAGCCTCGGCTTCGGGCCGCTGATCGCCGCCTCGTCGGCGGGTGTGCTCGCCGTGGTCAACGGGGTGGGCCGGGCCGCCGTGGGCTGGCTGTCGGACACGCTGGGCCGCCGGCAGACTCTGACGCTCGTCCTTGTGATCGCGGGCGTCGCGCAGTTCGGCGTGCTGTGGTCGGGGCAGGCCCACAACGAGCCGATGTTCCTGATCTTCGCCTTCGTCAACGGCTTCGGCGGCGGCGCCTTCTACCCACTGTTCGCGGCACTGGTCCCGGACTACTTCGGGGAGAACAACAACGCCACCAACTACGGCCTCGTCTACAGCGCCAAGCTGGTCGGCGGTGTCGGTGGTGGCGGCCTGGCCGCTTCGGTGATCAGCGCCTGGGGCTACTCGGGCGGCTACTACCTGGCAGGGGGCATCGCCTTCCTGTCGGCCCTGATCACCCTGCTGCTGCGCCAGCCCGGCCGCCCCGCGGACCAGGAGCTGCCCGGTGTGCAGCCCGCCTCCGGCAGCGACAGCCGAGGGCTGACCAGCGCGGCGAACTGAGCGGAGACCCGGGCGCGTCCTCGCGCCCGGGACCGCAGACCGTGCGCGGATGCGGACACAGCGCTGGACGGCGGCGGCAGTCGTCCGGCGGGCACCCGTGGCACAGGCCGGGGTCGGACGGTGGGGTGCGCTCCCTGCTCCGTCCGGCTCCGGCCAATTGGCGTGTCAGGTACGGAAGTTGGGGTGAGAGCGTCCGGTGTCGCCGCCCTTACGCCCGGGCTCGGGGCACGGCACTGAGTTGCCGGCAGTAGAAGTCGGTGGTCGTCCGGGTGTGCTGGTGCATCAGGGCCTCGGCCCGGTCGGCGTCGCCGGCCGCGATGCGGTCGATGATCTCGGCGTGCTCGTTCCACGCGTCCTTGCCGCGTGGTCGCGCGATGGGCATGTAGTACCAGCGCACGCGGCGGTCGACCTGCCGGATCAGCTCGGCGAGGATGGGGTTGCGTGCCAGCTCGGTGATGAATCCGTGCAGCACCGCGTTCGCCTCGACTATGCCGCGGGCGTCGTCCGCGGAGAGCGCGGCTATTCCGGCGGCCTGCAGTTCCCACAGGCGCGCGATGTCCGCACCGGTCGCGTACTGTGCGGCGCCGTGCGCCGCGTGGGTCTCCAGGACGGCGCGGACGCCGAGGAGCTGGGCGGCTTCCTCGACGGTCGGGCTGTGCACGAACGCGCCCTGCGCGGGGCGCAGTTCCACCCATCCATCGGACTGTAGGCGCAGGAGCGCCTCGCGCACCGGCTGGCGGCTCACGCCCAGGTCCACGGCGAGTTCGGCCTCGATCAGATGCTGGCCCGGCTGGAGTACGCCCCCCACGATCAGCTCGATCAAGACGTCGTACACGGCTTGGCGCAGAGGTGCCGGCCTGGCGACCGGTGTCGTCGCGGTGCCTGGGAAAGTGCGTGGCTCGCGCATGGGCTCCCTCGGGGTGGCGGGCTGCGGGGAGGTGCTGGTGGTGGAGGGTTCTCGTGCAGCATATAGGATTCTGTATGCAATCTGAGTCTGTTGTGCAGATCCCGGAACTGGCCAAGCGCGACGCGCGGCGACCGGGAGAGCATCCCGGCCGCCGCGCGTCGTATCGGCGATGTACGTCTACTTGACGGTCAGGCAGGTGCGGGCTGCTCCGCCGGCCTGGGGCCGGAACCCGCCGCCGGGCCCGGGTCGCTCACTGCCAGCTCGCGCAGGATCGCCTCCACGCTCTGCTTGGCGTCGCCGAACAGCATGCTGCTGTTCTCCCGGAAGAACAGCGGGTTCTGCACGCCTGCGTACCCGGAGGCCATGGACCGCTTGAACACGACGACGTGCTCCGCCTCCCACACCCGCAGTACCGGCATCCCCGCGATGGGGCTGGCCGGATCGTCCATCGCCGCCGGATTGACCGTGTCGTTGGCGCCGATGACCAGGACCACCGAGGTGTCGGCGAAGTCGTCGTTGATCTCGTCCATCTCCAGGACGACGTCGTACGGGACGCGGGCCTCGGCCAGGAGGACGTTCATGTGCCCAGGCAGCCGCCCGGCCACGGGGTGCACGCCGAAGCGGACGGTCACGCCGCGCTCGCGCAGGCGGCGCGTCAGCTCCGCCACCGGGTGCTGGGCCTGGGCGACCGCCATGCCGTACCCCGGCGTGATGATCACTTGTGTGGCGTTGAGCAGTGCGTTCGCGGTGTCCTCGGCGCTGATCTCCCGGTGCTCGCCCTGCTCCTCCTCGCCGCTGGGTGCGGCCTCGACGCCGAAGCCGCCCGCGATGACGGAGAGGAAGGACCGGTTCATGGCCCGGCACATGACGTAGGACAGGTAAGCGCCGGAGGAGCCGACCAAGGCCCCGGTCACGATGAGCAGGTTGTTGTCCAGGAGGAAGCCGGCCGCGGCGGCGGCCCAGCCCGAGTAGCTGTTGAGCATCGACACCACGACGGGCATGTCGCCGCCGCCGATGGAGGCGACCAGATGCCAGCCGAGCGCGAGCGCGAGCACGGTGACGGCGATCATCAGCGCGAGGTTCGGGCTGACGGTGAACCAGACGGTCAGGCCCACGAAGCCGGCCAGCGCGCCGACGTTGAGGAGGTTCTTCCCGGGCAGGGTCAGCGGCCGGGACTTGATGCGCGCCGACAGCTTCAGGAACGCGATCACGGAACCCGTGAAGGTGACCGCGCCGATGAAGATGCCGATGAACACCTCGGCGTGGTGGATCCGCAGCAGCGAACCGGCCAGCTCGGTGGAGCCCGGGTGCTGCGCCTCGACCTCCAGGTAGCTGTTCCACCCGATCAGTACGGCGGCGAGCCCGACGAGGCTGTGCAGCACGGCGATCAGCTCGGGCATCTGGGTCATCTCGACGCGGCGGGCCCGCCACAGGCCGATCGCGCCACCGATCGCGCCCGCGATTGCGATCAGCGCGATCGACCCGCCGGAGACGGAGCGCCCGGCGACGACGACGGTGGCGACGAGCGCGAGGGCCATGCCCGCCACGCCGTAGGCGACCCCCGCCCGGGCGGTGTGGTGCTGGGAGAGTCCCGCCAGGCTGAGGACGAACAGCAGTGCGGCGACGATGTCGGCGGCCTGGGCCGCCGTGGTTGTGTTCATCGAACCTCAGCCTTTCGAGAACATGCCGAGCATGCGACGGGTGACGGCGAACCCACCGAAGATGTTCACGGTGGTGAGCAGGATGGCCAGGAACGCCAACACGCCGATTGCCAGGGGCGGGTGGCCGATCTGGAGCAGCGCCCCGACTACCACGATCCCCGAGATCGCGTTGGTGACCGACATCAGTGGGGTGTGCAGCGCGTGGTGGACCTTGCCGATCACGTAGTAGCCGATGACCACGGCTAGCGCGAACACCGTGAAATTGGAGGCGAGTTGGGCGGGTGAGACGGCGACGATCGCGAACAGGGCGAGCATCCCGAGCGCGATAAGGCCGTAGCGGCCCGCCGGTGACAGGCGCCGTGGCGGCGTCGGATCGACCGGTGACGCCGGCGCGGCCGGGGCCTTCGCGGGCGCCGCCGAGACCGCGACGGGGGGCGGCGGCCACAGCGTCTCGCCGTCGTGCACCACAGTCACCGCGCGCTGTACGACGTCCTTGAGGTCGAGGGTCAGCTGCCCGTCCCGTTCCGGGGTGAGCAGCTTCAGCAGGTTCACCAGGTTCGTGCCGTACAGCTGTGAGGCTTGGGCGGGCAGGCGGCCCGCGAGGTCGGTGTAGCCGATGACGGTGACGCCGTTCTCGGTGACGATCGCCCGGCCGCTCACCGTCCCCTCGACGTTCCCGCCCTGCGCCGCCGCCATGTCGACGATGACGCTGCCCGGTTTCATCGAGGCCACCTGCATGGCCGTGATCAGCCGTGGCGCGGGGCGCCCCGGGATGAGGGCCGTCGTGATGATGATGTCGACGTCCCTGGCCTGCTCGGAGTAGATCTCGGCGGCGCGTCGGTCGTAGGCCTCGGAGGTGGCCCGCGCGTATCCGTCGCCGGCCGACTCCTGTTCGACCTCTACGGGCAGGAACTCGCCGCCGAGCGAGCGCACTTGATCGGCGACCTCGCTGCGCGGATCCGTGGCCCGCACCACCGCGCCGAGGCTCCCAGCGGCTCCGATGGCTGCCAGGCCGGCCACTCCGGCGCCGACCACCAGCACTTTCGCGGGAGGCACTTTGCCGGCCGCGGTGACCTGCCCGGTGAAGAAGCGTCCGAAGGCGTGGGCCGCCTCGATGACCGCGCGATAGCCGGCGATGTTGGCCATCGAGCTGAGCACGTCCAGGGACTGGGCCCGCGAGATGCGGGGCACGGCGTCCATCGACAATGCGGTCAGGGGTCTGTTCGCGAGCTCGGTGAGGAGTTCGGAGTGTTGCGCGGGGGCGAGCAGGCCGACGATCGTCGCCCCGTCCCGCAGCCGCCGCACCTCGTCGTGGGACGGCGCGTTGACCTTGAGGACGACATCGGCCGGCCAGGCGTCGTCGAGGCGCGCTCCCGCCTCGACGTACGACGCGTCGGAGAAGCCCGATGCGGCTCCGGCCCCGGTCTCGACGACGATCTCGTAGCCGAGCTCGATCAGGCGGCGGACGGTGTCGGGGGTGGCCGCCACTCTGGTTTCCCCGGAGGTCGACTCGGCGACCACGCCGATGCGTTGTGGTGGTGAAGCGGGCATTGCTCTCCTTCTCTCAGGGGCCTTACGGGTCCGTCGGTGCGTCGGGAGCGTCGGGAGCGTAGCAAGAGGGGCACGGGGCAGGAGCAGTGCAGCATATTGTATGCAGTTTGCTGGGTGTCAGGAGTGGGCCCCGGCGGCCGGGCAGTTGGGGATATCGCGGCCGTATCAGTTCGGGCGCGACGGGTGTACAGCGGAGAGTCCGACTGCATACAGTATCCAATCACAATCGCTCACCCTTCCTCCCGAGAGGAGTTGCCGTGAAGATTGCTGTCCTCGGAGCCGGTGCGATCGGAGCCTTCGTAGGAGCGGCCCTGCACCGGGGTGGTGCCGATGTCCACCTGATCGCCCGCGGTCCGCACCTGCAGGCCATCCGTGAGCGCGGGGTCAGGGTCATCAGCCCGCGCGGAGACTTCGTCGCCCACCCGCACGCCACCGACGACCCCACCGAGATCGGACCCGTGGACTTCGTGTTCCTCGGGCTCAAAGCACACTCCTACCCGTCCAGCGGCCCGCTGATCGAACCGCTCCTCGGCGAGTACACCGCCGTCGTCGCCGGGCAGAACGGCATCCCGTGGTGGTACTTCCACCGGCTCGCGGGACCCTACGAGGGCCGCCGGATCGAGGCGGTGGACCCGGGCGGTGCGACCAGCAAGGTCCTCGCGCCGGAACGGGCCGTGGGCTGCGTGGTCTACCCCGCCACCGTCATCGACGCCCCCGGCGTGATCCGCCACCTCGAAGGCACCCGCTTCTCCATCGGTGAACCCGGTGGCGGGATTTCGGCGCGGTGCACCGCGCTGAGCGAGGCGATGGTCGCGGGCGGGCTCAAGTGCCCCGTGGAGCCGAACCTGCGCGACGATATCTGGATCAAGCTGATGGGCAACGTCGCCTTCAACCCGATCAGCGCCCTCACCCGGGCCACGATGGTGGAGATCTGCCAACATCCGCCGACACGACGCCTGGTGGCCCAGCTCATGGAGGAGACGTTGGACATTGCCGCCCGGGTCGGCAGCAACCCGGATATCTCCATCGAGAAGCGCCTGCGGGGCGCGGAGGGCGTCGGCGACCACAAGACGTCGATGCTCCAGGACCTGGAAGCGGGCAAGCAGCTGGAACTCGACGCCATCGTGACCGCGGTGGTGGAGATGGCCGACATCACGGGTGCCGAGGCACCCAGGCTCCGAGCGGTGCACGCGGCCACCGACCTGCTGGCACGCCGCACCGGCACGGGATGAAGCGCGGCCCTGCTCCCCCAATGACCTTGGGGAGCAGGGCCTTCGGATCGGGCATGGCGCAGCCGAGACCGCCGGGTAAGCTCGGGCAGCGCGCCACCGCAGGTGTGTTCGACCTGGTCGGGGGCGGGGACGTATGGGATGCGGGGGACGAAGCAGGAGGCGGGGCATGCTCTTCCGGCAGCTGGAGTACTTCGTGGCGGTGGCCCGGGAGAGGCACTTCGCGCGCGCCGCGGAAGCCTGCTTCGTCTCGCAGCCCGCACTCTCCGTGTCGATCGCCAAACTGGAGCGCGAACTCAACGTCACACTGATCAACCGCGGCCACAACTACCAGGGCCTGACGCCCGAAGGCGAGCGCCTGGTCGTCTGGGCCAAGCGGATCCTCGCCGAGCAGGAGGCGTTCAAGGCCGAGGTGGCCGCCGTCCAGTCGGGCATCACCGGGACGCTGCGCCTCGGCGCGGAGCCCACCGCCTCGACGACACTCGCGCTGCCGGTGATGGCGTTCTGCACCGCGCACCCGCTGGCCAAGGTCCAAGTGCGCTCCCGCCTGTCCACCACGGAACTCATCCGGCAGCTGCGCGCCTTCGAGCTCGACGCGGCCATCGCCCACTTCGGCCCCGAGGACCGGGACGGACTCCAGGTGACGCCGCTGTACGAGGAGCGGTACATGCTGCTTGCCGCGGCCGATCAACTGCTGCCCCAGTCCGACACCCTCACCTGGGCCGAGGCGTCCCAGCTGCCGCTCGCGCTGCTCACCCCCGACATGCGGATCCGTCAGGTCATCGACGCCGCGTTCACTCGCAGCGGAGTCACTGTCACCCCGCAGGTGGAGACCGACTCGGTGGCGACCCTGTACGCGAACGTGGGCGCGGGCGCCTGTACCAGCATCGTGCCCCACACCTGGCTGAGGGCCCTGCCGGTCACCGGCCGGATGCGCGCGCTGCGCCTCGTCGAACCGGACGCGCGAGCGCTCATCTCGGTCGCGATCCACGACGCGACGCCGGGCTCGCTCGCGGCCCGCGCGTTCATGACGGCGGCGGCCTCACTGCGCCTGGACGACTTCTTCGACCAGCCGCTGCCCGTGGCCGAACCCCTGGTCCGCTGAAGCGGGGCGGGTCCGGCGGGCCCGCCCGGCCGCTACGTCACCGGGCGAAACGGAGCTGGACCGCCTGCCGGTCCAGCGCTCCCTTGGCCGTGTGCGGCAGCGCCTCGACGACCCGGATCCGCTCGGGCACCTCGAAAGCGGCCAGCCGGCCCCGGCAGTACCTGACGATCTCGGAGGGCTCCGCGTCCTCCCCCTCGCGCAGCACCACGGCCGCGCCCACCCGATGCCCGTGCCGCTCGTCCGGCACCCCGAACACGGCGGCCTCGGCGATAGCGGGACAACCGCACAACACGTCCTCGACGTACTCGGGACTGACCTGATCGCCCGCCCGGGTGATCAGATTCCTGATCCGGCCGGTGAGGAACAGAGCGCCGTCGGCGTCCAGATGCCCCAGGTCCCCGGTGCGCAGCCAGCCTCCGCCGAAACCGTGCGCAGTCGCCGCCGGATCGACGAGATAGCCCCTGGTCACGCTGGGGCCGCGCACCCAGACCTCGCCCTGCACACCGGGCGGGCACGCCTGCCCCGACGCGTCGACGACCTGAATCCGCGTCCCGGTCGGCCGGCCCACGGATCCGTGCTTGGACGTACCGGTCGGCGGCAGGGGTTCGCTGCTCGCCTGATGGGCGGCCTCCGTCATGCCGTACGCCGACAGGAGCGGCACCCCGAGCGTGCGCTCAAGAGCCCGCTGGGTCGCGGTGTTGAGCGGAGCGCTGGAACTGCGGGCGAAGCGCAGCGGCGGCACGAGCGGCGCGAGATGTTCGACCGCCGAGCGGTCGAGGAGGATCTCGTGGATGGCGGGCACCGCGGTGAACCAGGTGGCCCCCACCGCCCGCATGTCATCCCAGAACGTGTCCGCCGAGAAACGCCCCCCGGCCGGGAGCAGCACACACCCGCCGCCGGCGAGCGTGGCGAGCAGCGCCGCGATCAGCCCGTGCGTGTGGAACAGCGGCATGACCGCCACCGTCGCGTCTCGCGGCCCCAGTTCGTACGTCGCGCACAGCGCACGCACCGCCGCGGCCACGTTCCCGTGGGTCAGCGGCACCAGGCGGGCCCCGTCCGTGGTGCCCGCCGTCGACAGGATCAGGGCGTCGTCCGGGGCGAGGCCCGGTGCGGGTGTCCCGTACAGGCCGAGCGGCGCGCGCGTCGTATCGAGCGTGACCATGCAGGGGGCGCCGGACGCGACGCTTACCCGCACGGGCCAGGCCGGTACGCCCGCGGGCGCCTCGGGCCCGCACAGCACCACCCGCGCCCCGAACATCCTGAGCCGCGCGGCCAGTTGACCGGCGGTCAGAGCCGGATCCAGCGGGGCGACGACCGCGCCGGCCCGGGCCGCACCCAAGAGGGACACGACGTACTCGACGCTGTTCGCGGCGACCAGCCCCACCGGGTCCCCGGGCCGTACCCCGGCGGCCGTCAGCCGGCGGGCCAGGTTGTCGGCGAGCGAGGCGAGAGCGGCATACGACAGTTCGACGCGATCCGCACCGACGACGAGGGCCCGCGCGTGCGGACGCGCCCGCACGGGCCGCGACAGCAGATCGACGAGACCGGTGAGCGCGGGGACGTGGTAACGGTCCGGTTCACGCACGGACGCCGTGGCCACTGTGGCCATCACCGCACCTCCTTGCGCCGGTTGAGGCGAACAGCCGACACATCCGAAACGGTCGACAGAGCTGAAACGGTCGACTGCGAGCCTGGGGGCCGTGGCCCGTCAGCGTCCAATGCGCAACGGTGAACGGCTGATAGTGGCCGACTATCACCGCAGGTACCCGGGCCCGTTCCGGCCGTTGATAAATACCGGTTATTGGCTGGTCGTCGTCAGGTCTTGGACGGGGCGAGGGTGCAGTGCGGAAGGTGGATCCACAAGCCGCACAGCATCACTTGCCCAAGGAGGACCTCGGACCATGACCGCCCCCTCACCACAGGAGACAGCGGCGAACGCCGACGCACAGGCCGAGCTCACCGACGGGTACCACCTGGTCGTCGACGCTCTGAAGCTGAACGACGTCGAGACCATCTACGGCGTGGTCGGCATCCCGATCACGGATCTGGCCCGGCTCGCCCAGGCCGAGGGCATCCGCTACATCGGCTTCCGCCACGAGTCCAACGCGGCCCACGCCGCGGCCGCGGCCGGCTACCTCACCAAGAAGCCGGGCATCGCTCTCACGGTGTCCGCGCCGGGGTTCCTGAACGGACTCGTCGGCCTGGCCAACGCCACCACCAACTGCTTCCCGATGGTGCAGATCTCGGGGTCCAGCGAGCGCCACCTCGTCGACCTCAAGCAGGGCGACTACGAGGAGATGGACCAGCTCGCCGCCGCGCAGCCGTTCTGCAAGGCCGCGTACCGCATCAGCCGGGTCGAGGACATCGGCCGGGGCATCGCCCGCGCGCTGCGCACCGCCGTCTCCGGCCGGCCGGGCGGCGTCTACCTCGACATCCCGGCCGCCGTACTCGGCTCCATCATGGACAAGGCGGAGGGCGCCAAGACCCTCAGCCGGCTGGTCGACCCGTCTCCGCGACAGCTGCCCGCGCCCGAGGCGGTGGATCGCGCCATCGAACTCCTCGCCGGCGCCGAGCGGCCGCTCGTGGTGCTCGGCAAGGGCGCCGCCTACGCCCAGGCCGACGACAGGATCCGGGAGTTCGTCGAGTCGACCGGCATCCCGTACGTACCGATGTCGATGGCCAAGGGCCTGCTGCCCGACGACCACCCGCAGTCGGTGGCGACCGCCCGCTCCCTCGCGCTGCGCAAGGCCGACGTCGTGATGCTCGTCGGAGCCCGCCTCAACTGGCTGCTCGGGCACGGCGAGGCGCCGCAGTGGAACCCCGACGCGAAGTTCATCCAGGTCGACATCGAGCCCAGGGAGCTGGACAGCAACCAGCCGATCGCGGCCCCCCTCGTCGGTGACGTCGAGTCCGTGCTGGAGGCGCTGGCCGAGCGCGCCAAGCCGGGACAGATCTCCGCGCCCGCCGCCTGGCGCGAGGAGCTCGCGGCGCGCTCCGCGCAGAACGTCGAGAAGATGGCCGGACGCCTGGCGGCCGACCCGCACCCGATGCAGTTCATGGGCGCGCTGCGCGCCGTACGCGACGTGCTGCGCGACAACCAGCACGCCTACCTCGTCAATGAGGGTGCCAACGCCCTCGACATGGCGCGCAACGTCATCGACATGCACGTCCCGCGCCACCGCCTGGACGTCGGCACCTGGGGTGTGATGGGGATCGGCATGGGCTACGCGATCGCCGCCGCCGTGGAGACCGGCCAGCCGGTGATCGCCGTCGAGGGCGACAGCGCCTTCGGGTTCAGCGGCATGGAACTGGAAACGATCTGCCGCTACCAGCTCCCCGTCACCACCGTGATCATGAACAACGGCGGTGTGTATCGCGGCAACGACGTCAACCCGCGCGACGACGCCCCGTCGCCCACCAGCCTGACGCTGTCCGCCCGGCACGACCTGATGATCGAGGCGTTCGGTGGCAAGGGCTACCGCGCCACCACGCCCGCCGAGGTCACCGCAGCCCTCACCGAGTCGCTCGCCGCGGGCGGACCCGCCCTGATCGACTGCGCCATCGACCCCGGCGCGGGTACGGAGAGCGGTCACATCTCGCACCTCAACCCCAAGGGCATCACCGTCGGCAACATCGTGCCGTCGAAGAAGTGACCGCCCGCACTGTTCGGCAAGCCATCTCTCAACTTGCGAACGCACAACCACTGTTCGCCGCGCAACCCATCACGAGAAGGACTCAGACATGAATGAACAGCCGCTCGCGGGCATTAAGGTGATCGACTTCACCGGGGTTCAGGCGGGCCCTGCCTGTACGCAGATGCTCGCCTGGTTCGGCGCCGACGTCATCAAGGTCGAGCGCATCAATGGCGGCGACGTGACCCGCCAGCAGCTGCGCGACATCCCGGACCTCGACGCCCTGTACTTCACCATGCTCAACTCCAACAAGCGCTCCCTGGCCATCAACACCAAGACGGCCGAGGGCAAGGAGGTCATGGAGAAGCTGATCCGCGAGGCCGACATCCTTGTCGAGAACTTCGCGCCCGGCGCCATGGACCGGATGGGCCTCGGCTGGGACCACATACACGAGCTCAACCCGCGCCTCATTTTCGGCTCGGTCAAGGGCTTCAACGAGCAGTCCAAGTGGAACGACCTGAAGACCTACGAGAACGTCGCCCAGGCCGCCGGCGGCGCTGCCTCCACCACCGGCTTCTGGGACGGCCCGCCCACCATCTCAGGCGCCGCCCTCGGCGACTCCAACACCGGGATGCACCTGATGATCGGGCTGCTCACGGCGATCATCCAGCGCAACCAGACGGGCCTCGGCCAGAAGGTCTCCGTCTCCATGCAGGACGCTTGCCTCAACCTCACCCGCGTCAAGCTGCGCGACCAGCAGCGCCTGGAGAAGGTCGGCTACCTGGAGGAGTACCCGCAGTACCCGCACGGCGAGTTCGGCGACGCCGTGCCGCGCGGCGGCAACGCGGGAGGCGGCGGCCAGCCCGGCTGGATCCTCAAGTGCAAGGGCTGGGAGACCGACCCCAACGCCTACATCTACTTCACCGTCCAGGAGCAGAACTGGAAGCGCACGGCCGAGGCCATCGGCCGCCCGGAGTGGGCCGACGACCCGGAGTACAGCACTGCCCGCGCCCGCCAGCCACACATCATGGACATCTTCGGCGAGATCGAGAAGTGGCTCGCCGACAAGACCAAGTACGAGGCCGTCGACATCCTGCGCGAGTGGGAGGTGCCGTGCGCCCCGGTCCTGTCGATGAAGGAGCTCGCCGAGGACCCCGACATGCGTAAGAGCGGAACCATCGTCGAGGTGGAGCAGAAGGAGCGCGGTACCTATCTGACGGTGGGCAGCCCGGTGAAGTTCTCCGCGTTCCAGCCGGACATCAAGGGCGCGCCGCTGCTCGGTGAGCACACCGACGAAGTCCTCGCGGACCTGGGCTACGACGCGGACGCCATCCGCAAGCTGCACGAGGGTTCCGTCGTCGCCTGACGCCTGTCCGCCTGGCGGCAGGGGTCAGGCGGCAGGCGGGGCAGGAGTCAGAGGACAAGGGGGTGCCCCGTGCGCGACGAGCGTGCGGGGCACCCGCGTGTGCGGACCCGGAGACGTGTGTAGTCCCAGACGTGCGCGGTCCCGGAGAACGCAGAACAGCGAGGCGGGCAGGGAACCCGGGGTTCCCTGCCCTCCTCGCCATGACCCGCGTTTCACAAGGTCGTGGCGCCGGCGTTCGCGTCGGCGAGGCGGCGGCGCAGCTCCTTCTCCTGAGCGCGGCGCGCGGTGACGTCACGGATGACCGCGCCGACATGTCCGGTGCCGCCCCGCGGATCCGGCAGGAGGCACACGCTGAACTCGATCGACAGGCTCGACCCGTCGGCCTTGAGCGCGGGCACGGTCAGCAGGTCGCTCGCACCGTAGTGGGTGGAGCCCTTGGCCATCGCCGCGTGGAAGCCCTTCCAGTGCGGGCGCCGGTGCCGCTCGGGGATGATCAGGTCGAGGCTCTGTCCGAGCACCTCGCTCTCCTTCCATCCGAAGATCCGCTCCGAGCCGCTGTTCCAGAACTCGATGAGCCCCTCGCTGTCGACGATGACGATGCCGTCGGGCGCGTGGATGGTCATGTGCGCGAGCAGTTCGGGGTGCGGGACTGCCATGGTTCCTCCGGGTGGCGCGATGCGGGCGTAAGGCCGGTTGTAAGCATACTGAATACAATCGACCAGATCGATGGGTGAGTCGAGGTTGAACTCAGAGTCGATGCCCGGGAGTTGACGATCCCGACCTGAGTCGTGAGCTGGGCTGTGGGGCTCAAATATGGGATTCGGCTGCTGATCTGCGGGTTCGTAGTGGTGTCAACTGGCTATCTGGTACTCATTGATGAGTCCGCCGAGGATTGCTGTGCGGTGGACGCGGTGCTCGGCGAGGTCGATGGGGCGCGGCGGTCCGGCTTCAGCTTGCGATGGACAGAGCTGGCTCAGTGCGCGGTGAGGCCGGTGCCCGTTGTAGTGCTCCAGGTACCTGGTGAGGGTTCGGCGCAGGTGCCGTTCGTTGAGGATGAGTGCCCGGTCGAGGAGCTCGCGGCGCAGGGTGCCGATGAACCTTTCGCAGTGCGCGTTCGCTTTCGGGGCCTGGGGCGGGCTTTTGAGGACGCGCAGGCCGACGTCGGCGACGTCGGCGCAGACGGCGTCGAAGGCGTCGGTGACCTGGCCGCCGCGGTCACGGATCAGGAACTCGATGCCTGCGATGTTCATGCCGGTATCCATGAGGAAGTTGCGGGCGGCCTGGGTGGTCCATGGGCCGGTGGGGTTGGCGGTGACGCCGAGCAGGTGCGCACGGCGGCTACCGTGTTCGAGCATGACCAGGGCGTAGATGCGTTTGAGATTGATGGTGTCGACGTGCAGGAAGTCGACAGCGACGATGTGCTCGGCCTGGGCAGCGAGGAACTGCCTCCAGGTTGCTCCGGTGCGACGTGGGGCGGGGTCGATACCGGCCCGATTGAGGATGGTCCACATGGTGGAGGCGGCCATCTTGTGGCCGAGGCGGGTGAGTTCGCCGTGGATGCGCCGATGGCCCCATCCCGGGTTCTCGGCCGCCACGCGCAGGACCAGGGCTCTCACGGCGGCGGCCGTTGGCGGGCGTCCGGATCGGCGCCGCTGGCTATAGTCCCACTTCCTCGCGACCAGTTTGCGGTGCCAGGCCAGCAGCGTGGCCGGGGTCATCGGGAAGGCCTGAGCCCAGAGGCGGCGTGGTATCAGGTGCGAGAGGGTGGCGAACCACAGGCGGCCGGCTGGTTCGTAGCGTAGGCATGGGACATGTCGGCGCAGGACCGCGTTTTCGTGGCGCAGCACCAGCAACTCCGCGTCCTTCGTGACGTCACGCCGCAGCAGCAATGCGGGCAGCGACAGCAGGCGGCGGGTGACGGCGTACACCGTGGACAGGATCACGAAACATGATCCCAGACGCGGCAGAGCCGCTGCTCAGAATCCTGTACCCCCGGTTCTTTGCGGCGACGGGCTTCAAAACGGGACGACGATTCGTGTTTTTGAGCCTCACAGGTAGGCCTGGCTGTCGGCGGCGCTCGGCCTGATCTCCAAGACGGTCGAGTCCGCGAGCAACAAGCCGCTCCTCATCCAGTTTCTGGCGTTCCTCGGCTCGGCGTTCGTCCCGGCCGGCTCGATGGCCCCTGGCCTGCGCTGGTTCGCCGAGAACCAGCCGTTCACCCCGATGACCGAGACGCTGCGCGGCCTGCTCACCGGTTCGGAGATCGGCAACAGCGGCTGGATCTCGCTCGCCTGGTGCGCCGCGATCGCCGTGGTCGGCTACCTCTGGTCGCGCTCGCTCTTCAACAACACGACGAAGAGTTGAGCCGCGAGGGCCCGCATCTCATCGCACAGGGGCCCGCCTCCGGAAGTCCGGAGGCGGGCCCCTACTGGCTGGGTGGCCGGGGTCAGGGGGTCTCGTTGACCACCATGGCCGAGCCGCCGCCGCGGCGCTTCGGCTCGGCGACCGCCGTCACCTTGCCGTCGCGCCCGAACTCCAGCGCCGCGGCGGCGCCGATCTCGGGTGACGGCGTGAAGGCCTGCGGCGCCAGGACGAAGTGGTGGCCGAGGGCTTCGAGCGCGGGGCGCTCGGGTGAGTCGAGGAACGCGGGCTCGGCGTCGGTCGTGGTGCGGTTGCGCTGCGAGATGCGCGGCGCGGCGACCGCCTCGGGCAGCGACATCCCCAGGTCGAGGCGGTTGACGAGGGTCTGCAGCACCGTGGTGATGATGGTGGCGCCGCCCGGCGAGCCCACTGCGATCTGCGGTTTGCCGTCGCGCAGCACGATCGTCGGCGACATGCTGCTGCGCGGCCGCTTGCCCGGGCCCGGCAGGTTCGGGTCGGGAACGCCCGGCGTCAGTGGCGCGAAGTCGAAGTCGGTGAGCTCGTTGTTGAGTAGGAACCCGCGGCCCGGGACGGTGATCGCGGAGCCGCCGGTCTGCTCGATGGTCAGCGTGTACGAGACGACGTTGCCCCAGCGGTCGGACGCGACCAGGTGTGTGGTCGACGGCCCCTCGTGCGGCTCCTGGCTGCCGGTGCCGCGCGTGCAGCCCTGGCCGGGACGGCGCGGGTCGCCAGGAGCGAGCGGGCTGGTGAGCGCCGCGTCGGGGCGGATCAGGCAGGCCCGGTCCTTGGCGTACGTCTTGGACAGCAGTTCCGTGGCCGGCACGTCGGAGAACGCCGGGTCGCCCACCCAGCGGTTGCGGTCCGCGAACGCGATCCGGCTGGCCTCCAGGTAGTGGTGGAGCGCCTGGGTCCGGTCGGCGGACGACAGGTGGAAATTCTCCAGGATGTTCAGCGCCTCACCGACGGTGGTGCCGCCGGAGGACGACGGGGCCATGGAGTACACGTCCGAGCCGCGGTACGTGGTGTGCGTCGGGGTGCGCGGGATCGCCCGGTAGTCCGCGAGATCCGAGAGCTCCATGGACCCGGGGCGCACGTTCCGCGTCGAGCCCTCGGCCACCGGCGGGTGCTGCACCGTACGCACCACGTCGCGTCCGATGGAGCCGCCGTTCATGGCGCGGGCGCCCTCGTCGGCGAGCTGCCGGTAGGTTCGCGCCAGGTCCGGGTTGCGGAAGCGGGAGCCGACTACGGGCAACTGACCGTGCGGGAGGAAGAGTTCGGCCGTCGAGCTGATGTCGCGGAACCGCGCCTCGTTCATCTTGGTCTGGGCGCGGAACTCGTCGTTGACGACGAACCCGTCATCCGCGATGCGCGTTGCCGGGCGCAGGGCCTGCTTCAGGGGGATGGTGCCCCAGTCGTCCAGAGCCTTCTGCCAGGTGGCCGGGGTGCCCGGAATGCCCACGGACAGGCCCGAGTTGACTGCTTCGTCGAACGGGATCGGGTTGCCGGTCGACGGGTCGAGGAAGGCGTCAGGTCCCATCCGGGCGGGCCCGGTCTCGCGCCCGTCGATGGTGCGCACTTTCCCTGTCGCGGCGTCGTAGTACACGAAGTACCCGCCGCCCCCTATGCCCGCCGAGTACGGCTCGACCACACCGAGTGCGGCGGCGGTGGCCACGGCTGCGTCGACCGCGTTGCCGCCGTGCCGCAGCACGTTCAAGCCGGCCTGAGTGGCGTACGGATTCACGCTGGAGACCGCACCGCCGCTGCCGATGGCGACGGCCTGCTTCGCAGGCAGCTGAAGCCCGGAACCGTCGGCGCGCGGAGCGGAGGCGGGGGCTCCGACGGCGCCGGAGGGAGTCAGGACGGGAAACAGAAGCGCGGCCGCGGACGCGGCGACAACAACGGTACGACGGACAGGCATGGAGCCTCCGGTGACCAGAAATGAGGGGATCGGCCGAAACCCTGACAGCGTTGGAGCAGGTCAGCAACGAGACACGGGAAGATTTGCGGGAGATCTGAGGTTTCCGGCGGGTAGCCGAAAGGCGCCACTGCCCCCGGACTCCGCCCCGGCACCGGGCGCCGAGACGAAGCCGCGGGGGCCGTACGGGATCCCGTACGGCCCCCGCGGTGGTCGGGTGGCTTCTCGCTTCGGACCGTCCGTCAGCTCACTTGCCGTAGGCCTTCTTGAGCAGGTCCACGTACGCCTTGGGCGAGTGCATCAGGTGCTTGCGTGAGGCCTTGGCGTGTCCGTGGCGTAGCAGGTCGCGGTGCCAACGCAGCGGGGTGTCGGGGGGAGACGATCAACTGGAGCTGGCGAAGTTGTACGGGGGGAGGAGGATGTGCAGGAGCGCGGCGAGCAGCGCACGGTCGGGCCAGGTGAGCTTCGGCTTGCCAATCTGCCTCTGCAGCACGGCCAGTTAATGGCCCAGCGCCAAGACTTCGGCGTCCTTGCCGCGGTCGCTCATCGGCAGGAGCCGTATCCAGGTGAACATGCCCTTCAATGCCAGGTAAGGCAGTCGCAGGAGCACCGGATCATCCTGGCCCCGGACGGAACGCGCTGGCAATCACCGGCCGAGGCCCTCACTGTCACCGCCGACTGGCATGGACCCGCGACAATGCCCACACGGCCCCTGACCAGCACGGGCGAAGACGGCGTCAAAGGAACGGGTGTACTTTGCTGTCCCGGTCCCGGAGGAGGAAGCGCAGCGGCTTCAACCGGTGCCCCTGCGCCATGGCAAGGTTCCTGGCCTGCTGAACGGCCTATTCGGCGGTGGGGTGGGCGGTGACGCCCGCGAGGTGGACGCGGCGGGTGCCGTGTTCGATGAAGATCAGGGCGTACAGGCGCTTGAGCGAAATGGTGTCCAGGTGCAGGAAGTCGGCGGCGCGATGATGCCGTGGGCCTGGGAGGTGAGGAACTGCCGCCAGGTGGGGCCGGAGCGCTGCGGCGCGGAGTCGATGCCGGCTGCGTGGAGGATCTCCCAGACTGTGGATGAGGGAGAGGAATTCTCCTTCCTGCGCCTCGAAACTGACACGGTTGGCGATGGTCTTCTCGCCGTAGCCGAAGCTGACGTCCTGGACCTCGATATCTGGTTGCGTGGGGGCCGGGTTCATCGCCGTCGTCTCAACTCCCGTGCTGACAGCGCCGCTGTTCATGACGCCTCCGGCAGCAGACTGGGGTCGTAGAGATCGTCGACTGTGGGGAGGCGCTTCCCGCTTTTGCCGTACTGGAGTTCAACTCGACTGTTCTGTCGTGTGACTGCCTCGCGCACCGGTTCGGGAATGCGGCCGACCGTCCGAACGGGGTGCGCAGGTGTCCGTCGGACATGACGGACGCGGAGTGGGTGGTGGTGCGCAACGCGCTGCCGGTTCCTGCCTGGCCGGAGTGTCGGGGCGGGCAGCCTGAAACGGGCCACGGCCGGAAGCCCCGCCAGTGCCAGACGTGCGAGACGCAGGGCCTGCGGTCTGTCCGGCAGGACCTCGTAGCTGGGGCTCACACCCACGTGTGCCGGGTGCCCGACGCAACGCCGTCGGCACCTCACGGTAGGCCCGCGGCCGCCGCCTCGTGCGCGCGGGACGCGGCCTCCGGCTGCGAGAACCATGATGCCTGCGCCCTCGAGCGGGGCGCGCTGCTACGTCTGGTCGATCGGACCGCGCCGGACTGCAAGGACGGCGGCCTCCCGTCCGTGGCCGCGCGAAAAGATCGGACCTCTGGCTTCAAGACCCCTTGTGGTTAACGGGTGTTGACTGCATCATTCCCGGGACGCGGGTTCACCTCCGAGTATGGGAGTCGCTTACATGAACGAGAGACACATCTCGGCCGCACTCTCCCGCCCATCCCGGCGGACCGCTCTCACTCTGGCCACCGGAGTGGGCGCAGCCACGCTTCTCCCGCAGACTGCCTCCGCCTGGGCCGCTTCTGCCGCCACCGTGGGGGCGAGCGCGCATTCCACCGATGTCTCGCCCCATGAACGGGTCGCGCGCGATGCCTCGTTGCGTTGGCGCACGCTGCCCGCCGACTGGAAGGACGGCGCACTGCTCGGCAACGGGCTGCTGGGCGCCGTCGTCTCCAAGGGCGCCGCCGCGAACACCCTCCAGGTGATGCTCAGCCACACCAAGGTGCAGGACCAGCGCGGGCAGTGGCGTGCGGCCATCGGATACTCCCGACTGCCGATCGGCTGTCTCACCCTCAGCCTCTCCGGCGAGATCACCGCCGTCGACTGGACCCTCGACCTGTACGACGCCGAACTGCGCGGCACCATCACCACGGTCCGGGGCAGCGTCGCGTTCAGCATCCTGGTGCACAACTCCCGTGACGCGCTGGTGGCGTTCACCGAGCCGAGCCCGGGGGAAGAGGACGCGGCCTGGTCCTTCACCTGGATGCCCGCCACCACGTCGCGCACAAAGGACAAGCCCGCCGACTACGTGGGCAACCCGGACCCCGCGACCGGCACTGCCGAGGGCACCTCCTATGTCGAGCAGCCGCTGATAGCGGGCGGCGGCTGGACCACGGCCTGGCGCGAGCGCCGCGACGGCACCCGCCGGGTGCTGGCCGCCCATGTCGTGTACCGGCACCCGGAGGAGCTGAGCGGCACCACGCGCCTCGCCCTCGCCGCGGTCGACCGCACCCTCGCCGCCTCCACCACGGGCCTGCTGAGCGAACACCGATCCTGGTGGCACCGCTACTACCGCCGCAGCTTCGTCTCCGTACCCGACAAGCGAATCCAGGACTTCTACTGGATTCAGCTGTACAAGCTCGCCAGCGCCACCCGCGCGAACGGGCCGTCCCTGTCCGAGTGGGGGCCGTGGTATCCGGAGACCGGGGGCAGCTGGACCGCCGTCTGGTGGAACCTGAACGTGCAGATCGCGAGCTGGCTGCTGCAGGGCTCCAACCATCCCGAACTCGATTCCGTCACCTCGACGTTCAAGGCCTTCGAGGCGGAACTCCCCACCTCCGTCCCCGCGGAGTACCGTGACGGCGATACCTACGCCCTCGCGCACCCCTCGGACTGGATGCTGCGCACCGGCGGAAAGACGGTCGGCGTCCCCGGCACCGCCTCCAAGACCGACAACACCGGCAACCTGCTGTGGGCGCTGCACAACATCTGGCTCAGCTACCGCCACTCCATGGACCTGGCGATCGTCCGCGACGTGCTCTACCCGATCCTCACCCGCGCGGTGAACTTCTACGACCACTTCCTGTACGAGGGTTCAGACGGCGCCCTGCATCTGCCGCTGACCCGCTCACCGGAGTGGGCCGACGCCGAGGACTGCACCTACGACCTGTCCCTGGTGCGCTGGGGCTGCACCACCCTCCTGCAGTGCCTGAAGCTGCTGCGCACGACGCACCCGAAGGCGGCCCGCTGGCAGGAGATCCTGGACCGGCTCACTCCCTACCCGCAGGACGCGACCGGGGTGATGGTCGGCGCGAACAAGCCGCTCACCGAGTCGCACCGGCACTTCTCGCACATGCTCTGGCTCTTTCCGCTCGCCGAGTACGACTACGCGCGCCCCGCCGACCGTGCCCTGATTGACACCACCTTCGACCACTGGGTCAAGGACCGTACGCAGTGGGCGGGTTACAGCTTCGCCGCCGCGTCCTCGATGGCTGCCCGGATCGGCCGTCCCGAGCAGGCCGTCGACCTGCTGACGTACTTCACCGATGGCAACGTGTTCCGCAACTCCCGGATGACCGAGAACACCATGTACGTCGAGGGCGGCAACCTTGCCGTCGAATCCCCGCTCACCGCAGGCCAGTCCGTGCTCGACATGGTGATCCAGAGCCACTCCGGGCCGGTGCGGGTCTTCCCCGGTGTGTCGGCGAGCTGGCCCGACGCCAGTGTCCAGGGCCTGCGCGCCCAGGGCGCCTTCCTCATCGACGCCGACCGGGCCGACGGCGCCACCCGATGGGTACGGGTGCACAGCGAGGCCGGCGCGCCGCTCGACCTGGAGCACGGGATCAGCGGGGACATCGACGTACGGGACGAGCAGGGGCGACGTTTGCCGTACCGCACGACGGGTGTCGGGCGCGCTGTGATCCAACTCCCGCAGGGCGCCGTGGTGTTGGTGACCCCTGCCGGCAAGAGGATCACCGGTCCCGCACCGCGGGACGTGCCCGCACTGTCGGCGCGGCGCCCCTGGGGGCTGCCGGACTGAACGCACCGGCGCGCCGGACTCGGGAGTGATGTTCTTGTTGAAGCGGAGCAGGCTGTTGGTCGGCGCCTGGCGGTAGTTGGTTGCGGGCCCGGTGGGGGCGGGCTCGTTGTCGTGCGGTGCGTAGGCGGCCAGGACCTGTCGGGCGTGGGCCTCGTTCATGATGAGGACATGGTCGAGGGCCTCGCGCCGGATGCTGCCGATCACCCGCTCGCGGTGAGCGTTCATCCGAGGAGCCCGCGGCGCGCTCATGAAGATCTCTATTTCCTCGGCTTTGAAGGCGGCCGTCTTCCGTCTAGTTGCCGTTGCGGGAGGCTGAGTTGGTGGCGGGGTGCCAGGATCTCGGCGTCCTTCTCGCGGTCGGTCATCGGCAGCAAACGTAGTGTTGCGAAGGTCTGGGTCACGGCGAGGTAGGCGAGGCGGACGAGCGCATGAGCAGCGATCACGCAGGATGGCGAACGGGTCACATTCTGGCTGAGCTGGCCTGCGCGGATGCATTTTCTGGCACGCACAGGGTCACTAGTGCTGCCCCGCGCAAGTTCGTGGAGGGGTGTTGATCAGGGTGTCGGGTCGCCGAGGTAAAAGCCGCAGGCGCAGTCCAGGGCGTCTTCGGGTGAGCCGAAGGGCAGTCCGGTGGGCAGGAAGTTGTCCTCGTACTTGCCTCGGCTGGCGAGGTAGAGGGCGAAGCCCCAGGTGTGCAGGACGCCGGTGAAGCGCAGGCGGCACAGCGGCAGCGGTTCCTCCTCGCCCGGCAGTTCCCCTGCCACGTAGGCGAATCCGGAGCGGAAGCGCACCTGGACGCGGGCGAGCTGGGGCCAGCGTTCCTTGGCGCGGACGTTCAGACGGTGGCGCAGGTGATCCTGCATGGACTCGGGCGGATTCTTCGGCACGGGTCCATCCTGCTGGGTTACCCCCGCATACGCCATGATCATCACTTTGGTCGGGGTGGGCGAGGGTGTGGCCGGGATGGTCGAGGCGGTCGTGGTGGAGTTGGACGAGAGGGTGCGCGAGTGTCTGATCCGTACAGCGGTCTCCCTGAAAGCGCAGGTGCGGGCGGTGCTCCGGGCGCGGATTGTGCTGGCGGCGGGTGAGGGCCTGAGCAATGGGGCTATCGCGCGGGACCTGGCGGTCAGCGTGAACACGGTCCGTAAGTGGCGCGGACGGTTCGCCGCTCTGGGCCGGGACGGGCTGAAGGACGCCGCCCGCTCGGGCCGGCCCAAGGCATACGGGCCCCAGGTGACGGTGGCGATCGTGGCCGCCGCCACCAGTGTGCCCCCGCACCCGGAAGCGACCTGGTCGCACCGCACGATCGCCGCCCAGGTCGCCGGCACTGTCTTCGCCACCATTTCTGCCTCCCAAGTCGGCCGGATCTTGGCCGACTTGGACCTCAAGCCGCACCGGGTCCGCGGCTGGCTCACCCGCCGAGACACCCCTGACTTCTGGGACCGTGTCGCGGACGTGTGCGACCTGTACCGCGACCCACCTGAAGGGGCGGTGGTGCTGTCCATCGACGAGAAGACCGCGATCGCCGCCCGCGCCAGGCGCCACCCCGGTCGTCCCGTCAGGCCAGGCGAGCCCGCTCGCGAGGAGTTCGAGTACCGCCGCCACGGCACCGCCTCGCTGGTCGCCGCCCTGGACGTGCGCACCGGCGAGGTCCTCACCGAGATCATCGCCCGCAACGACGCAGCGACGTTCACCGCCTTCCTCGACCAGCTCGACACGGTCATCGCCCCAGACCAGGACATCCATGTCGTGCTGGACAACGGCTCCTCCCACACCGCCAAACACACCAAGGCGTGGCTCGCCGACCACCCGCGCTGGCACGTGCACTGGACCCCGCCGCACGCCTCCTGGCTCAACCAGATCGAGCTGTTCTTCTCCGTCCTGACCCGCCGCGTGCTGCGACACGGTGACTTCTCCAGCCGCGATGACCTCATCGACAAGCTGGAGAGTTACGTCATCGGCCGCAACGAGACCGCGAAGCCGTTCAGGTGGACCTATGACGGCAGCCCACTCAAGACCGCCTGATCAGGCCCAACACCCCTCCACGAACTTGCGCGGGGCAGCACTAGGCCGACCACCCCGACTTCGAACCTGAAGCGGAACAACTACGAGCAGAGCGCACGACGCACGAGGAGCTCTTTGCGGAACAGCTCTAGCTAGCCCCGCAAGTCACGCCCATCGGGGCCGGGCATGATCCCGATCACGCCATCCTGGGCCGCTCGCGCGGGAGGCCGCGTGGGGCGCCGGACGCGGTCGCTGTCGAACCAATATCGGGACTCATGGCCACCGACTTCCCCAGCGACCTGCTTGCTGCCCGCCGCGACCTTGACGCCGCGTACACCGCCCTCGCGGCACTGTCCCGGACGCTGCCCTGGTCGGTGCAGCCCGACGAGAACGGCATTCCCGCGACCGGCCACGGCCCCCACGACATCGATCGAGCGCCCGCCGACCTCGGGCTACACGGAGCAGGAGGCCGCCGAGGTGGCGCGCCTGACCGCGGACGTGATGCGTCTCGCCACAGTCGTGACCTCACACGCGTTCTGGGGCAGCTTCTCCGGCCCGGACCTCGTGGAAGCGCGCATGGACCTCATCAATGCGGTGAAGGCGGGTCCGCCCGACGTCGTCGCGGCGGCATAGGGAACGGCGACCAGGACGTCGGCTGCAGCGCGAAGGCCGTGCGCGCTAATCGATCACTCCGAGCTCCACGTCGGGCTTGCAGTGCGTGCACGCCGGCACCTGGTCCCACAGCGCCCGACGCGCTTGCTCTTCGCTGATCGACCGGGTCCGGTTCTTCGCCATGTGACAGCCCTCGACGTGGACGTACACCGGTGCCCGGCCCGAGCCGATGCCCAGCTCTATCAGCCAGTCCGGGGCCGGCGGCAGCATCCGCTCACCCTGCAGCCGCTCGGCCTCGCGCCGCTCCGCATCCGCGATCCACCTGCGCGTACGCGCCAGATCCCGTTCCTGCACCCGCTCCAGGAACCGGAGCGCATCAAGCTGGTGAATCTTGCCGGACATCAGCTGAGCCGGTACTCCCGCGAGCCCGTTCCCGGAGCACGCCGAAGGGCGCCCGCCTCTTCTAGACGGCGCAGCTGATACATGACCGATGACGGGCTGGACAGACCCACGGCCGCAGCGATCTCCCGGACCGTCGGGGCCTCGCCGTGATCGGCGATGTGGGTGCGTATCGCCGCGAGAACTGACCGCTGCCGCTCGGTGACGTCCCAGGACCGCCGGACCCGGGTCATGACTCCTCCTGCCCGGCCCGGCGCCGCAGGTCGGCAAGCCGCTCCTGCGGCACGTCCTGGATGAGCTGTCGGGACAGATCAATCAGGCGCCGCCGCAGTCGCGTATTGCTGCCTGCCGGGCCTTCGGCGAGCGCTTTGTAGGTGCGGTCCCATTCGCGCTGAGACTGCACGATGTCGGGGGAATGTCCGCTGTGCACCATGAATCAAGTAGATCAGGTGTTCGAATTTCGCGGCAAGTCTCCGGACCGTGAGTCACGCACTCCTGTTGTCCTGTGACGGCGCACCTTGAGCGCGTGCCAACGAAGTCTGAGCGATTCTGGCGGCGCCTGCGCGCCTGCTCTCTCCAGTTGCCGTTGGGGTGTGCTCAGCGCTTTCTTGAAGAGCGGGTGGAACGGCCCGCTCTTCAAGGAGGAGCGCACCATGGCGCAACCGGTAAGTCGGCCAACAATCAGTGCTGAGCAGTTCAGCCGAGTGCGTGACGAGATTAGGAGCACGGCGGCGCCCGAGAAGGACGCTCAGTCCATCCGGGACTGTGCTCTGCGCATCGTGCAGACCCTAGGCCTGGCGCTATCCACGGATGACCTGAGCAGGCTCCTCACCGAACTCATGGCACCGAGGGTGGCCCCACCCCCTGGGAGCCCTCAGTTCCTCACCCGAGAGGACATCCTGGACATGCCCGACGAGCAGTCAGGAGAAGATGAAGGCCCGGTTAGGTAGACCGGGCCGTCACGCCTGATCACATCCTCAGCTAACCGGAGGGGGTGTCTGGCCCCCACCACTCAATCTTCGATGGCAAGCGGTCAAGGTTCGCTGGCACAGGACACCTGTGAGCTGACCTGCCGCATCCAAGGCTGAGCGATTCTCATCGGAGGCTGAGTGAGGACACGGAGCAGGCGACGGTCAGGGGGCCGGGAAGGATTCAGAACCGGTTTCAGCGGTAGGGCTCAGCGCTCTCCACCTACCGGCCGCCGAGACGGCCGACCTGCCAGTGCCCCCGGCCCGCAACGTCCACGAACATCGCATGGGCGGTCAGCACGTCCAGGACAGCTGCCATCCTGTGGGGCTCGAAAAGTCATCGCTGCAGTTCAAGCGGCATGTCGGTACTCGTTGATTGCTCCGCTGAGGATCCGGGTGCGCAAGAGCTTGCGGGGCTCGAAACCATCCAGGACTGCTGGCTGTTCCTGGGCCTCGGGCGGTCGTTGATCGCGGGATCGGTGCGGCCGATGTCTGTTGTAGTGGTCCTGGTACTCGGCGAGGACCTGCCGGGCGTGGGCCTCGTTCAGGAGCAGAACGTGGTTGAGTGCCTCGCGGCGGATCGTGCCGATCACGCGCTCGCAGTGGGCGTTCATGCGCGGTGCCTGGGGTGCGCTGAGCAGCACGTCCATGCCTTCGGCTTCGAAGACGGCGTCGAAGGAGCCGGTGTACTTGCTGTCGCGGTCGCGGAGCACGAAGCGCAGCGACTCGACGCGGCTGCCCAGGTCATCGGCGAGATTGCGCGCCTGCTGGGTCGCCCACTGTGCGGTGGGGTGGGCGGTGACGCCGGTGATGTGGAGTCTGCGGGTGCCGTGTTCGAGGAACGCCAGCGCGTACAGCCGGCTGCCGGTGATCGTGTCGACGTGGAAGAAGTCCGCCGCGATGATCCCCTCGGCCTGCGCGGTGAGGAACTCGCGCCAGCTCGGGCCGGTGCGGCGCGGGGCGGGGTCGATGCCGGCCTTGTGTAGGATCTCCCAGACCGTGGACGGCGCGATCGGGTGCCCCAGTCGGGCCAGTTCGCCCTGGATCCGCCGGTGGCCCCACCGCGGATTCTCCTGCGCCAGGCGCAGCACCAGCTTCTTGAGCGCGGCCGCCGTGGGTGGACGCCCGGTGCGTCGGCGTCGGTCGGAGTAGTCCCACTCCTTGGCGATCAGCCTGCGGTGCCAGGCCGGTAGCGTCCCCGGCGTGACCGCGAAGACGCTGCTCCAGCAGCGGCGCGGTATCAGCGACGACAGCGCGGCCAGCCAGAACCGGTCCGCGGGCTCGTAGCGGACCGGACCGTTGACTTGTCGTCGCAACACCGAGTTTTCGTGCTGCAGCACCAGCAGTTCGGCGTCCTTGGCCGTGTCCCGGCGCAGCAGGACCGCGGGTATGGACAGCAGCGCCCGGGTGGCCCGGTACAGCATCGAGATGATCACACGCGCAGCATCCCAGCCACCGCGGAGGGCCTGGCACGTAGGCTCCCACCTGCAGCGATGACTTTACGAGCCCCACAGGACTGGGCAGCCTGGGTTGGCGCTTCTACGATGTGGGCGATCTTGAAGAAGGCCGGAGTCGATCCGGGACCACGGCGCTCGGGCACAACGTGGGCGGAGTTCGTATCGGGCACCCACAAGCTCGACCGCCTCCGGCGGGAGGGGCGTTGACACCGCCGCGCAAGACGGGCAGTGGGTTCGGTCGCCACCTGTGATGAGAGGGAGCACGCTCCCTCCCAGTCCCCTTGACGGATTGCTCCCACTCGGGCCGCTGCTCGCAAAACGCCCCGGAGCCATCAAGCTCCGGGGCGTTTTAACGGCAGTCGCCGCTCTGATTGCCGGCAAACGTCAGCCGTCGTTCTCCGCCGACGGGATGAACGCACCCGGCACGTCCTGCGGAGCATAGATCTTCTTCTCACCCGGGTACGGCTTCGTCCAGTTGTGCGACTCGTACCAGGCCAAGTGGTTCATCTGCGCCGGGGGAGCGTAGTCCGGCACGGCGCGGGGGCCGGTCAGCCGCTGCTTCGACCTCCACTGGTCCCACTCGGCGGCGACGTTCTTCATGTCCGCCGGCACCGAGGCCGCCGGCACGGCCGCCGCCTTCGGGTTCTGCGCCGCGGGGGTGTCCAGACCACAGGACGGCGCGCCGTTCTTCACACCGTCGGTCAGCGAGACCCGGTTGGGCAGCGCGGTGAACGGCGTGAAGTCCGGGCTCTGGGTGAACGCCGCGGCCATCGGGCTGGCCGCGGTGTCTTTCTGGTTCATCGGCTGGACCCCGAGGATCTGCTCGATGGTCCGCATCATGTTGATCTGCGAGTAGTAGTGGCTGTCCACCGCGCCGTGCTTGGCCCAGGGGCTGATGATCTGGACCGGGGCGCGGTGGCCGTCGACGTGGTCGGTGCCGGCCTGGGAGTCGTCCTCGACGACGAAGATCGCCGAGTCCTTCCAGTACTTGCTGTGCGAGATCTCGTCAACGATCTTGCCGACGGCGAGGTCGTTGTCCGCGACCTGGGCGGGACCGCTCACCGGGCCACCGGTGTGGTCGCTGGAGAGCCAGAACATGTTCAGGTTCGCCGGACCGTTCTTCTGGAAGTCCTTCTTCCAGATCTCGGAGCGGTAGACGTCCGGGACGCTGGTGTCGAACTTCGGGAAGCCGTGCACCGACACGTCGTTGAGCGACGGGATCGGCGAGGTCGAGTTCAGCGGGTAGGCGGTGTCCTGACCGGTCGCCGCCATGTTCTTGCTGTCGCAGTACAGGTTCTGCCAGCTCGCGCCCGACGGCTTCGTCAGGAACTGCTGGAACTCACCGAAGTTCCGCACGGACTTGCCCGCGTCCTGCGCACCGGTCCAGATGAAGCCGGTCCGCTGGTGGCCGAGGGCGTCGTCCTCGGTGTCGTAGCTGCGGGTGTACTCACCGGCGGAGGACTCGGTGTACTCCGGGTTGTCGCTCTGCATCAGCCAGTTGTGGCCCTCAGCGGAGTTCGTGCCGATGTCGTAGGTGTTGTCGAACAGGCCGAACTGCTTGGCCAGGGCGTGCTGGTTCGGCGTGACGTTCTCGCCGTACTGGGCCAGCGACGGGTCGCCGTTGCCCTCCGAGATGTCACCGAAGACCTGGTCGTAGGTCCGGTTCTCCTTGACGAGGAGGAAGACGTGCTTGATCGTCGAGGGGTCGCCGAGCTTGACCGGGACCGGCATCGGCTTGGCTGGGGTGCCGTCGGACTTCTTGAGCGACTCGCCGTTCCAACCGTTCTGCTTGAAGACCTTGCCGGTGTAGGACCTGATCACGCTGTCGTCGGGCAGCGTGAACTTCGTCAGGCTCGACGTCGTGTCGTGGGTGCCGTGACCGCTGGCCTTACGGCGGGCGTCGATACCACGGGTGTTGGAGACGTAGACCTGGTCGCCGACGGTGGTGATCTCCGAGGGGAAGTAGTCCGTCGGGAGAAGGCCGACGTAGCTCACCGGCTCCTGCGCGGACGTGTACTTGTAGACGGCGACCGCGTTGGCGCGGCCCAGCGTCACCAGCAGGTGACCGTCGTCGGTGAGGGTCACCGCGTTGGGCTCGTAACCCACGGAGGCCTCGGCCCACGGCCGGGTGGCGATGGTCTGGACGACCTTGCCCTTCGCCGTGTCGATGACCGACACGTCGTTGGTCGCCGTGTTGGTGACGAACAGCGCCCCGTTCTTGGCGTACAGGGCGGTCGGGTGCAGGCCGACATCGATGCTGGAGACGGCGGCGTCCTGGTTCTCCAGGTCGATGACGCTGACCGTGCCGCTGGTGGCGGCAGCGGTCTTCTGGTCGGCGAGTACCTGCGTGCCGTACGAGTTGATCGTGGGCTCGCCGGGCTTGGCCGGGCGGCCACCCTCGTTGCTGACGTAGAGCTTGTTGCCGACGACGATCACGTCGCGCGGGGCGTTGCCCACGGCCCAGCTCTGCTTGATGGTCCCGGTCGCCGCGTCGATGGAGACGACCCGGTTCTGGCCGTTGACCGCGGAGTACACGGTCTTGCCGTCGGCCGAGAACACCGCCTCGCCCACCAGGGCGTGCTTGGACCCCTGCGCCGCGATGGTGACGGTCCTCGGGCTGGAGACGCTGCCGTCCGCGTTCACGGTGAGCACGGTGTAGCCGTCCGGCTGGCCCAGCCACAGCTGCTTGCCGTCGGGCGAGTACGTCGGGCCTTCCTGGCCCACGTTGATGCTGCTGAGGCGGGGGTTGGACGACGCGGCGTTGCTGACGAGCTGCTGCGTCTTCCAGTTCTTCAGGTCCACGATAGCCAGGGCCGCGCCACCGTCGGTGACCGAGGCGGCCATGTGCGTGCCGTCCGGGCTGACCGAGGACGACATGATCTTGCCCTGGTTGATGACAAGACGGTCGCCGTACGGGGCGATGTACTGGTTGCTGGAGACGACCTGGCCGTCCTCAGTGACCTGACCGACCTGGTCCGTGCCGAACTGGTGGGTCTGCGCGAGCGCCGTGCCGGCGGCCACGAGGGCGACAGCGGTGGTGGCCGCCGTCAACAGCGGTATCCGGCGCCCGATGCGTCTGCTGAGGAGGTTGATCCGAGCTTCCTCAGCGAGCTTGCGGCGGCGAGTGACCTGCATGGAGTGTTATCCCTTCAGGGTGGTGTCGAGCAGTTCGACGTTGCCGTCGAACTGCCACAGTGGGTTCGGTGCGTCCCCTTCGGGGGTCTGCACCAGGAAGTAGCCGTTCACTTCCTTCGGTCCATCGCCATCGGCCATGAACCGCCCGTCCGGAGTGACGTCGAGTTGGTAGATGGCCTGTCCTGAGGCCTCGACGCCGGGAAGATGCCACGTCACGACGCAGCGCCAGTCGTTGCCCGGGCCTTGAGCTGCGACCCTGGTGCTTCCCTTGTTGCACGCCGCCGTGGCCTTCAACTCGGCCTCGGTGACGGCGGGTCGGTGGAGTTGGTCGGTCTGCATGCGGTACAGGTGCGCGAACGCCGTGGCGACCGAGCGCTGCACCTTGTCCTGCGTGACCCCGGAGCTCGTCGCCGAAGTCGTCGCGGCGACGACCGCGAATGACACGGCGGCCACCCCGACGAGCGGCAGGACCCCGACGGTGATCGCGCGGCGGCCCGAGCCGTCGTGGGTCGGATTGGTGAATTCGCGCCGTACGAAGAGCACGTAGGCCAGCGCCGTCGCGACCACGGCCCACACGAGGCTGACAACGACGCCGATCAGCAGCGGGCCGAGCTGCTGCGGGCCGGTGAACAGTCCGTTCCAGGAGATGAAGGCGTAGCTGGGCAGGGCGACGCGCACGGCCGCAGGAAGCGGCAGCATCTGGGCGACCGCCATCGCGAGCGCGACGAGTACGGGCACCAGGAGCCCCATCGGGGAGCGTCCCAGCGTGACCGACCCGAGGAAGCCGAGCGCGGCGAGCGCCAGGGTCGGGGCGAGGGCGCAGATCCAGGAGAGCAGGACCTGAACGGCGGCGTCCGACGGTGCCAGGAGGTGGCCGTCGAGGCCGACCAGCGGCTGGTCGCCGACCGCGAGGAGGCCGCCGACCGTGCTGGAGACCGCGAGCCCGGCCACGAGCAGCAGCAGGACGGTGAGGCTGGCGGCTGCCTTCGCCACGAAGATCCGCCGAGGCGAGCGGACGGCCACGAGCAACTGGCGCCAGGTGCCTAGCCGGTCCTCGGAGGCGAACACGTCACCGGCCACGATCGAGGTCAGCAGCGGGAGCGCCCAGGTCCCCGCGAAGCCGAGCATCACCAGCGGCCCGGCCCACCCGGAGGCGTGCATCCAGCGTCCGAAGAGGGTGTCAACGGGGAGTGTGCTCTGCTGGCTCACGCCGGCGACGAAGAGGGCGGGAGCGATCCAGCAGGCGAGGACCAGGAGGCGGATCCGCCACTGGGAGACGAGCTTGACGAGCTCGAAGCGACAGGCGCGGGTGACGGGGACGCGACGGACCCGGGCCACCTGCTCGTGTTCCTGTTCCTGTTCCTGTTCCTGTTCCCGGCTCCGGGTGGGGGGCGTGGTCATCTGCCGGACTCCTGCAGTTCGGTGAGGGCGAGAAACGCGGCTTCGAGCGGCGACACGACGGGAGTGAGCTCGCGCAGCGCGACGCCCTTCTCCACGAGCCGCGCCACGAGTTCGTCGAGGGCGGGCAACAGGGCCCGTACGACGAGCAGTTCGGCGTCCTGCCGTACCCCGGCGTCGTTGACGACCTGGATCCCCGGCGCGTCGCAGGCCACCCGGCGGGCGGCCTGCGGGTCGGAGGTGAGCAGCCGGTAGTCGAGTTCACGGTTCTCGGTGGCGAGCTTGCTCAGCGGGCCGGAGAAGACGACGCGGCCGGTGGCGAGGATGGTGACCTCGGAGCACAGTGCCTCGAGGTCGTCCATGCGGTGGCTCGAGAGCACGATGCTGGTTCCGTCGGCCGCGAGCCGGTTGAGGACACCGTGCACCTGCCTCTTGCCCGCCGGATCGAGGCCGTTGGACGGTTCGTCGAGCACGAGCAGCCGGGGCTTGGTCAGCAGAGCGGCGGCGAGTCCGAGCCGTTGGCGCATGCCGAGGGAGAAGCCGCGGGTGCGGTCGTCGGCGACATCGGTGAGCCCGACCTGTGCGAGCACGTCGTCGATTCTCGCCGTCCGCGCTTCGTGGCCGCGGAGTTCGGCCAGCGCGGCGAGGTTCTGCCTGGCGGTGAGCGAGGGGTAGAGACCTGGCGCGTCCACGAAGCCGGCGACGCCGTCGGCAACGTCGAGGGCCCGCCCGACCGGCGTACCCAGGATCTCGAGGCTGCCGCTGTCGGCGACGGCCAGGCCAAGCAGCAGGCCGAGCAATGTGGTCTTGCCGGCGCCGTTCGGTCCGACCAAGCCGTGGATCTGGCCCTGCGTCCCATCCAGGTCGATTCCATCGAGTGCGATGACGTCGCCGAAACACTTGGTGATCCCGCGAGCCTGGAGTGCGATAGGTCTGTCCATAAGTCCTCTCCTCCGTACCTCCAAGGACCTTAGGTGTGACAACCAACGTTCGGCAGGGCGGCTGGTTGAACGTTCATGGAATGGAAGATGGCTGGCATCTGCGCCGATGCCGCGTGCCGAGGAGGCGAACTCGACCCGTTCAAGCCCTACTTGGAACATCGCTGGGCCGAAGCCGGAAGGCGGGTCACCGCCGCCGTGGAAGGAGCTCGCCGCGCCCGCCGCGGGGACGGTCGAGAACGAGCACGAGGCGCTGCTGCGCCGGCTGCGCGGGCCGCACCCGCCTTCCGGGCGCGCGGGTGGCCTTACTCGGCGCGGCGCGCCACCGTGAAGTGGCCGATCCGGTTGCCCGTCTCGGCGATGCCCTGGACCTTCAGCCTGGCGTAGCGGCCCTTCGGCGCGGGCTCGACGTCCACGCGCAGGAAGGTGTAGTTGAGGTCCCCCGGGTATCCTCCTCCACCAGGGCCATGTCAAGGGGTCCGCGACCTCGGCCAGTGAGGTGCCCAGGGGCTTCCTGTGTGCGTGCACGGCGCCGAGAGCAGCCGTCGGCGGGCTGCATGGACAAGCCCGCCTACGCCTGGTCAGGCAATCTGATGTGGGGCGGGTCGTACGACATCGACCCGCATGAGGAGACCGGCACCGCGACCGTGCAGTGGTCGGGGGGTGTGAAGGATGAACTGAGCACGAAGGACCAGGATCTGAAGCAGGACATGGCGTTCGCGCCGTTCGCGACGTTCTCCACCAGTGTCCCGGAGACCTTCCCCACAGACAACAGCCAAGGTTTTGTCGGCGCTCCCGTCTACACCCGCTGCGACATGGTGTATTCCCCCGCAGGCTGCGTGATGCGTGACTACATGCCGGGCTACGTCTTCAACACCAAGAAGACCCCCGCCGCCGCGGCGCATGCATGGCTGGTCCAAGAGAAGATCCGTAAGGGTGCGCCGCTGAACTATCTGCCGGACCGGCGCGGCAGTACTGGCCTGCATGGTGAGCGCAACAAGTACGGCCGTGACCCCGACGCCAACCGCAGGGTGATCTGTCCCGACAAGTGGGCCGCGGAGTCCGGCCACCCGGCCTCCACGACGGTCACGGACATCTCTGCGTCGGACGTACTGTCCTGCGACGAGTTCGCCGCCACTTACAACAGCGGTGGCATGCCGGCGGACATGGAAGGCACCAACCCGGTGACCTCGGGGGACCAGTGTCTGCAGACCTTCTCCAGGAAGCTGACGTCCAGCGGCAACTGGCATCTGTTCGACGACGACCGTCGGGCCGCGCCGACCTTCAAGGAGGTGTGCGGCCGCTCCACAATGTCGGGTTGGGTGAACTCCACCTCGATGAGCCGCTTCCCGACCTTCGCCAAGCAGCTTCGGCTGCCTGATGAGGATCTGTACTTTGTGACGACCCCGGGCTTCGAGAACTGCGACGCCTCCCAGGCCGTCGTGAAGTGCGACATCAGATAAGTAGTCCGGTAGCACCAGCTGGGGGCGGCGCCAAACGTGCTGCCCCCAGCATCCGTTGGAGGACGAAGATGAACGACGACGGCATCACGTGGATCGCACGCGCTGACCTCTCCTGGCTCGGGTACTGCGTTACCCTCGCCCGCGGACTGACCCCGGAGGAGTTGGTCACCCGCCTCGCCAGCGATCAGGAGCCCGCCTCTCTAGGAGGCGACACCGCAGCGGAGTTGGAGGCCCACCTGGCGCGGCAGGACCGGGAGCAAGGCACGAGCGACAGCATCGCAGTGCGATACGGCGAGGTCGACGGGCTGGCCTTCGCGGTAGCGCACGGCGACAACTGGCCTGGCCGAATGGGCCCCGGATACACCAACGGCCTCTCCGACGACGGCGCCGACGTCTTCCAGTTGTACTGGGAGCAGGAGAACCCCAAGCTGCCCCCACCCCTTTTCACCTACTACCACGACGGACAGTACATGTGCGGCTTCGACATGTTCATGCACACGTGGTCGCAGGAGATCGCCGGCACTCGCCCAGATCTCATCCGCAGTGAAGTTGAGAACGCGGGAATCCCCACCGAGACGGACCGGAACGTTGCCCACCTTGAGTCCCTCAAGATCGTTGAAAGCAGGTTTCATCTCAACTTGCCCAAGGAGTTGGTGCTGTACGGAGAGCTTCCTGCTGCACTGATCGCAGGACAGTCCTAGGCCCTGTCGTCAAATGATGATCTTGAGTGGTGGATCATGGTCGGGTGATACGTCGTCATGAACTATCCGATGCCGAGCGGGAGTTCGTCCGGCCGTTGCTGCCCGCGTCCTTGCGGGGCCGCAAGCGGTTGGACGACCGAAGGGTCCTCAACGGGATCGTGTGGAAGTTCCGCACCGGCACGGCCTGGCGGGATGTGCCCGAGCGGTACGGATCCTGGGCCACGCTGCACACCCGTTTCCGCCGGTGGGCCAAGGACGGCACCTTCGAGCGGATGCTGCGGGCCGCGCAGGCCAAGGCGGACGCGGCCGGGGACATCGGCTGGCTGGTGTCGGTCGACTCCACCGTCGTGCGGGCCCACCAGCACGCGGCCGGGGCCCGAAAAGGTGCCCCTATGGTCTTCGTCAAGCTGCGGTGGGGGTTGGGGCCTCGTAGAAGGTGCCGTCTCGGAGCATTGCGAAGAGCACGTCGAAACCGACGTCCAGACCCAGATAGACGTCGATGCCGCCCTCACCGGTCACGTGCCTGCTCCCGTATTCGCGTTCTTCCCGGCCTCACCTGCGGCATCAGCGTGCCGGCATCCACGTTACGAAGAGACGGCCTGCTGGGGCCTGTGGCTCGGAGGCCCCAGCTGGGTGCGCCACGAGGCGCCATGTGACCGAGTGGATGTGGTAGGCGGCGTCGACGCGGTCGTTGATGGCGGAGTTGGCTCTGACACGACGGTGACGCGACTCGACGTCGGATGAAGTCAGGGTGAGTCAGGAGATTGCCCGGAGCTGGCTGGGGGACCGGCGGCGGAGTTGGTCGACGGCCTGGGCCGTCCTCTCGTCCGCGGGGAGGAAGACGACCAGCTGCTGAGCGCCCGAGGAGAGTTCGAGCGTCTCGCGGATCAGCCGCAGTTCGCATCCGGACGGGTGGTTGAGGCGGAGAACGCCACGTTGCGGAACCACGTGACGGTTCAGGCGGAGCGTGAAGTCGGGGCTGGCGATGGGGGCTAGTTCTGCGGTGAACCACTCGGAGTTGTCGAGGGACGGTGCGAGCCACAGGTCGAAGACCTGCTCGTCCGCGACATCGTCCCAGTCGGCGAAGAGCGTCCGGGCGCGAGGGTCGGTGAAGAGGTAGCGAGTGAGGTTCGGGGCGTTGGCGTCGAGCAGTCCGGTTCCGCTGGTCACGGACTCGTAGCCGCTGGTGTGGGCGAGGATGTCGCCCAGCCGGTTGGTCACCATGGCGATCCCCGGTTCAAGGAGGCGGAGTGTCTCCAGGACCGACGGACGGACTTCGCGGCGCGGTGGTGCCGGCCGAGTGTGAGCGGAACATTCGCCGCCAGTGATCTTCGCGAGGTAGCGCAGGTGGTTGCGTTCCGACGGGGCGAGGCTGAGCGAATCGGCCAGCGCGTTCACCACCGCCACCGAAGGATTGCGGTCACGGCCCTGTTCGATGCGGGTCAGGTATTCGACGCTGATGCCGGCCCGCGCGGCGAGATCCAGGCGTCGTAGCCCCGGTGACCGGCGGCGGCCGCGATCCGGTAGGCCCAGCGATTCCGGCTGGGTGCTGTCGCGCTTGGCCCGGATGAAGTCCCCTAACGGCGTACCCATGTTGGGAGCATACGGTGCTGCCCGCTGATCGCGGAGTGCTCAGGCTGGCCCTGTGGGGGCCAGCCTGAACACGGTCTGGCTGGAGCCACGGCGCGGCCTGATCGTGGTGGGCATGGAAAAGAACAGGCACAAGCTGGTGATCATCGTCGGAAGCGTCCGGGATGGACGGTTCGGCCCCGTTGTGGCCTCGTGGGTCGTCGAACAGGCAGACATTCACGGTGGTTTCGATGTGGAGGTCGTCGACCTGGCCGAGATCGACATCCCGTTGGCGCTGCCTGCGGCATCGCCGAAGTTCGCCGGCGATGACTACCCCCGTCCGGTCGGGATGGCGGCACTGACGTCGGCTCTGGAGAACGCTGACGCGTTCATCGTGGTCACACCGGAGTACAACCACAGCTATCCCGCGTCGTTGAAGGCGGCCATCGACTGGCATTTCACCCAGTGGACGGCCAAACCCGTCGCCTTCGTCAGCTACGGTGGTGCAGCAGGTGGTCGGCACGCGGTGCTGCACCTGGAGAACGTGCTGACCGAGTTGCACGCGGTGACGATTCGCGATGGTCTGGCCTTTCCGAACTACTTCACGGCGTGGCAGGAAGGCCGTCCCCTCGCCCCTGAGGCCCCCGGGTACGCCAAGACGCTGCTCGACCAGTTGGCCTGGTGGGCTGCCGCGCTCCGGTATGCGCGCAACGCCGCTCCCTACCCGGCGTGAGCGTCGCGACGATGGAGTACCTCCCGCTCAGGCGCACCGTTCTGCGGGCCAGCAGGCTCACGCTCGGCTGTATGGGATTCGCGGATCCAGCGCAAGGGGTCAACCCCTGGCTTCTGGACGAGCAGGCTGCGGCACCGATTTTGCTGGAGAGCTATCGCACCTACGCAGGCACGTATTAACCGGCACCCGCACCTGGAGCCGTGCGGCGAGGAGGGCGCGGTCGCCTGCGTCGAATCGCACCCGCTACCCGTTCAGTTGCCGCTCGAGCACGGCGATCTGGTGACGCAAGGTCAGGATCTCTACATACTTGTCCCGGTCGCTCATCGACATCAGGCGTAGCAACGCGAACGCGTTCTTCACACCCAGGTACGTCAGTCTCAGCAGCACGATCAACCATCATGCCGTGGTGATCCGGAGGGGCATCACTTGTGCTCCGTCACCGGGTACTCATTCACCTCATAACCACTCTGATCTGTGCGGATGAGGTTCTCGGCAAGCGCAAGGTGTCCACGGACGCTTCGTCAGACCTCCCCGGTCGGCAGGGCCTGCTCGACCCAGATGGTCTTGCCGGTGGGCGTGTAGCGCGTTCCCCACTGCTGGGCCAACTGAGCGATGATGAAGAGACCGCGACCGCCCTCCTCGTCGAGGGCGGCGTGCCGCAGATGGGGCGAGGTGTGTCCGGTGTCGGAGACCTCGCAGATGAGGGTTTGCTCGCGGATGAGCCGCACCTTGACCGGCCCGCCGGCATGGCGGATGGCGTTGGTGACGAGTTCGCTGACGACGAGTTCGGTGGTGAACGCCAGGTCGTCCAGTCCCCATGCGCCGAGTTGCCCCGTGGCCGCGGTGCGGGCGTCGCCGACCTGCGCCGGGTCCGCGGCCCACTCCCACACGGCCACCTGGTGCTCGCCGAGCATCCGGGTGCGTACGAGTAGCAGGGCCGCGTCGTCGTTGGCCGGCCCCGGCAGCAGCGTCGCGACGGCGCGGTCGCAGAGCTCTTCCAGGGGGCGCCGCCGGTACTGGGCGAGGGTTTCGGCCAGCAGACGGAGCCCGGCGTCGAAGTCTCCGGTGGCCTGGACGAGGCCGTCGGTGAAGAGGGCGATGAGGCTGTCCGGGGCCAGCTGGAGATCCATGCTCTGGTATGGCAGACCGCCCACTCCCAGGGGCGGGCCCGGTGGGAGCTCCGGGTAGTCGGCGACACCGCTGTCCGACTCGAGGACCGCGGCCAGCGAGTGGCCGGCGCGCGCCATGCTGCACTGTCCGGACACCGGGTCGTACACCGCGTACAGGCAGGCCACCCCCAGGGCTTCGTCCCCTTGGGGCCTCGCGCCGCCCGGGCCGTGAGCGGCCGCGCGCTCTTTGGCGGTCTGTCCGACCAGGTCGTCCAGGCGTGCGAGGAGCTCGTCCGGAGCGAGGTCCAGCCGGGCGAGGACGCGTACGCCGGTGCGCAGGCGTCCCATGGTGGCGGCGGCGAGCAGTCCGTGGCCGATCACCTCCCCGACTACCAGGCCGACGCGCGTGCCCGACAGCGGGATGACGTCGAACCAGTCGCCGCCCACCCCGGACCGGCTGTCCGCTGGTACGTAACGGCTCGCCGGCTCGACGGCGGTCTGCGGCGCCAGCCTGTGGGGCAGCAGGCTTCGCTGGAGTCTGAGGGCCGCGGTGTGCTCGCGTGTGACGACCAGCATCAGCACGACGCCGAGCATCAAGGCTCCCAGGCCCACGACGGTCACCCCGCCCGTCCGTCCGATGAGCGGCAGGTCGATGGAGGTCGCGCCGTAGTGGGGGTCCGCGTAGACGTCGAACGCGGCGTAGCAGAAGAGGAAGAGCATCAGCAGCCCGCCCAGCCCCGGCAGCAGGCCCTTGAACAGGAAGTCCCCGGAGCTGCGGGTGAGCACCTTGCGGTAGTACCAGACGCACGCGAAGCCGGTGAGGCCGTAGTAGAACGCGATCGCGAGGCCGACTGACTCGATGGAGTCGGCCAGGACGTCGCGACTGATCGCCGCGAGCAGGACGAATAGCGCAATGGAAGCCAGGCCCATGCCGACGGTCGACCAGGTCGGGGTGAGAAATCTGCGGTGCACGCGGGCGAATCGTGAGGGGAGGGCCTTGTGCGCGGCCATGGAGAAGACGGTCCGGGCCATGGGCAGGATGGTGGTCTGGGCGGATGCGGCCGCGGAGGTCAGCACCATGAGGATCAGCAGCTTGGAGAGGAAGAGCCCCGTGCCGTGGCTGCCGAAGACGGCGCTGCCCAGTCCGGAGAGCACATCGCCCGCGTTGTCCCTGTTGCCCAGCCCGATTCCCGCGCTGCCGACTCCGGCGAATGCCTGCGCCGAGGTGGCGACGAGGGCGTAGGTGATCAGCAGCAGCACGGTGGAGATGACCGCGGCTCGCCCGGGGATGCGCGTGCTGTCGGCGGTCTCCTCGTTGACCGTGACGGCGGTGTCCCAGCCCCAATAGATGAAGACGGCGGCGAGGAGGCCCGCGGTCAGTGCTTCGGTCGAGGGCACGTGGAGTGGGTTGAACCAGGAGGGTGAGACGTGGATCGCCGTCCTGGGGTTGCCCGTGTAGACCTTCACCAGAGCGGTGACGGCGAACAGGACCAGTACGGCCATCTCGATGAACAGCAGCCAGCGCTGGACGGCGGCCGAGATCTCGATGCCGACGAAGCAGATCGCGGTCATCACGATGATCCAGACGATGCCCGCGACGGTGGTCCACAGCCTGTTGTTCGCGAGTGAGTGGTAACCCAGGAGCCGGAAGCTGTAGATGCCGGCGATCTCGGCGAGGTTCGTCATGACGAGGATGTCGGCGACGATGATGCCCCAGCCGCCCATCCAGCCGGTGCGCGGGCCGAAGGCGCGGGTCGCCCAGGTGAAGGTCGTCCCGCAGTCGGCGTTGCTCGCGTTGAGTTCCTTGTAGGCGTACGCGATCAGCAGCATGGGGATGAAGGCCAGCACCGTGACTACCGGGGCCTGAAGGCCGACGGCGGCCACGATGAGGCCGAGCGTGGCCGCGAGGCTGTAGGCCGGGGCGGTGGAGGCCAAGCCGATGGCTACGGAGGAGACCATCCCCAGGGCACCGGCCTTGAGCCCTTTCCTTCCCGCGCCCGAATCGAGTGCGAGCGGCGCGTCGGACGTGGCACGGCTACCGCGGATCCTCACACCGATGCAACTCCTCATCGCAAGCCTCGTGACCGCATTATCCCTGTATGTGACCTGGGCCTGCTAGGGGAAATCGGCCGGATGATTCTCCGTCGGCTTCCTTGGTGCGCGGCTTTCCGTGGCGCTGTAAGTGCCAAGAACCACGTCCGGTCTGGTCATGCCGCATGTTGGTACTCGTGCAGAATGCCGCCGAGGCGATCGCGTCGATGGACCTCGAGGTGGGTGAGCCGGTCGGGTTCGCTGATCGGTTCGGGCAGGGGACAGAGTGGCGCGGTGCTTGCGAGAGTGCGGTGGGGGCGATGCTGGTTTTGAAGTGCTCTCCTCCCTTCGCAGGCTCAGGAAGGAGATTCCTGCTTACCTTGCGGCAGCGGGCTTGACGCCACGGGTGCGCCTGACGACTGCCCTCCCGGCAGCCGGGATCGTCACGAGGCCGATCCGGTACAGGTGCAAGACGTTCCGGGCCGCGTTCCAGTCGGCATTCGCCGACCATCCGCAGGCCGGGTTCTTGCATACGAACGTGGCCTGGTCTTCGCGGCTGCCGGGCGTGATGAATCCGCACGCGGAGCAGCGCAGGGAGGTGTTCGGGGCGGGGACCTTGACCAGGGTTCCGCCGTTTCGGGCGGTTTTGTACGTCAGCAGTGTCACGGTGCGGCCCCACGCCTCTTGGCTGATGGAACGGTTCAGGCCGGACTTCTGCGCGACGTTCTTCCCCGGGTTCTCGATGGTTCCCTTGGCGGACTTGACCATGTTCGTGATCTGCAACTGCTCCACCACGACCGTGCCGTACTGCTTGGCGATGGCGGTGGTGGTCTTGTGCTGCCAGTCGGTTGCTCGGCGCGTGGCTCTTGCGCGGAGCTGCTTGATCTGGTCGTAGGTGGCGTGCGGGCGTTTCCCCTTGAGCGTGGACACCCTGATCATTGGATCGTGATGATCCATAGGACAGGAGTTCCCGTTGGGGACGTCGAAGTACTCGCCTGAGTTCCGGGCCGATGCCGTCGCGCTGTACCACTCGAGCCCGGGTGGGACATACGCGTCGGTGGCCAAGGACCTGGGCGTTAACCACGAGACGCTGCGCACGTGGGTGCGGGATGCCGGGCAGGCCGCCCGGCCCGGGGCGGTGGAGGCCACCGCGATGGAGAAGGAGAACCGGCAGCTGCGGGCGCGGGTGAAGGAACTCGAGCTCGAGCGGGAGATCCTGCGGAGGGCCGCGAAGTATTTTGCGGCCGAGACCAGCTGGTGAGCAGCCGCTTCCAGTTCGTCGAGGATCACCGTGACGCCTTCGGCGTCAAGCGGCTGTGCCGGATACTCGCGGTCTCGCGGTCCGGCTTCTACCGGTGGCTGGCTGGCGCATCGGCGCGGGCCGGCCGGGCGAGGGCGGATGCCGAGCTCGCCGAGCACATCAACCGGATCCATCAGGAATCGGACGGCACCTATGGGGTTCCGCGCGTCACCGCCGAGCTGAAGGATGCCGGCAGGCCGGTCAATCACAAGCGGGTCGAGCGCGTCATGCGCAAGTTCCACATCGTCGGGCTGCACCTGCGCAAGAAGGTCCGCACCACCATTCCCGAGCCGTCGGCGACACCGGTGCCGGACCTGCTCCAGCGGGACTTTGCTGCCCAGGTGCCGAACACCAAGTACGTGGGCGACATAACCTATCTCCCGATCGGCAACGGCCAATTTCTTTATCTGGCAACGGTGTTGGACCTGTGCTCGAAACGCCTGGCGGGCTGGTCGATCGCCGACCACATGCGGACCTCGCTGGTCACCGACGCGCTCAGGGCCGCAGCGAGGGCCCGCGGCGGGGACGGTCTGCGCGGGGCGATATTTCACAGCGACAACGGGGCGCAATATGTGTCGAAGGAGTTCGCCCAGGTCTGCTCGGAGCTGGGCGTGACCAGATCGCGCGGCGCGGTCGGCACGAGTGCGGACAACGCCGCCGCGGAGAGTCTGAACGCGACCATGAAGCGCGAGACGCTACAGGGGCGGAAGCGGTGGAACGGGGCGCGTGAGGCCCGCCTCGCGGTCTTCCGCTGGGCGACCCGCTACAACACCCGCCGACGGCACTCCCGCCTCGGCCAGATCAGCCCGATCACCTACGAGCAGCGATCAACTACGCTGGCCACCGCCGCATGACAACCGGTGTCCACGATCACGGGGAAGGCCCCTGCAGCCGGTTGGAGCTGCGCTCTTTCGGCTTGCGGAAGCTCTTGCGGTGCGCGGCGCGCTGTTCCAGGCGGAGCAGTTTGGCCTTCTCATCCGGGTTCAGCCACTTGTCCCGGTCGGCGGTGCCGTCCGGGAGTCGGGGCGGCCGGTCGTGGTCCTGGTGGTTGCCGTCGGACAGCGCAAGCGGCAGGTTCACCCCGGCGTCGATACCGACCTCGGGACCCTGGTGGGGCTCCGGCTTGGACTCAAGGGTCTGGATACGGAAGGCGATGTGCCATCCGAGCCCGTCTTTGACCAGCCGTGCCCCGGTGATCCGGTTCTCCCTGTCGGCGAGCTTGCCGACGGGGAGATCCCTGGTCCAGCGGAACCGGACACGGCCCACCTTGGGGATGTTGACCATGCCCCACCGTCGGTGCACTCGCTTGATCTGCAAGTCCCGGCCCTGCGGGATGTCCACCGACAATGCCGTGCGGAAGCGGGCCTTGAAGTTCGGCTCGTCCGCACGCCCGTCCCAGCAGTTCCGCCACGCCTGGAAGTACGTCTTGAGTACCGCCTGCGCGGCCTGCGCGGGCAGCACCGCGTACCAGTCGATCTCCTTGCGGGCCCGCCGCAACGCCTGATCCATGCGCGTCAGAGCGCGCTGACACTTCGGCGTCATCTGCCACAGGTCGTGGAGCTGATTCCACATCGCGCGCGCCGCGTGCGCCTGGTCATCCATGAGCCGGACCTGTGCAGGCGTCAGCGCCAGCCGGGCGCGGTGCCCGAACTGCCGCTTCTCCCACACGAGTTCACCCATGACAATCACCCTACTACAGTTGGCTTATGTCACCACGATGGAACCCGAATCCTGACGTACGCACCGGCCGTCACGTCGTCTACAACCTGCACGTCCACTTGGTATTCGTCACCAAGTATCGGCGTAAGGCATTCACCGACGCCATGCTGACGCGCACCGAGGAGATCATGCGCGACGTCTGCACCGACTTCGAGGCCGAACTCAAACAGTTCAACGGCGAGCAGGACCATGTGCATCTGCTCGTGCACTACCCGCCCAAGGTCCAGCTCTCCAAACTGGTCAACTCCCTCAAGGGCGTCAGCTCCCGCAGGCTCCGCCAGGAGTACAGCACGCACGTCCGCCGCTACCTGTGGGGCGGACACTTCTGGTCCGGCTCCTACTTCGCCGGATCCTGCCGCGGCGCACCGCTGACCGTCGTCAAGCAGTACATCGAGAACCAGCAGCGCCCCACCGGCTGAGGACAACACTGCGGACCCGTGCGAACGTGCAGGTCAGAGCAGCCCTGAGATGGCCTTCACCCCCGCCGTAAACGGCGGAGCACTGGCCAAGATCAAAGGTAGAGGACAAGCCAGCCGAGTATCCGACAGAAGATCATGTAGAGCAGTCGCGGAGCCACAACCGACGATCACGCCCAGCCCACAGCGTCAGCCAAAACTCCAGGTCAACGCACGCGTGGAATAGAGACATCCTTCAGGGTCGGCCCAGGGCCTGCCCGGTCCTCTTTCTGTCGGATGAGCAGGCGGAGAAGCTCATGCCCGGCCCGAAGTAGCCAGCGGTCTGTTCACACAAGGTGTGGGGCTGACGTTATGTCAGCCCCGCTTCGGTCATGTCTACGGTTGAACGCTGGTTCTGGTGGGTGCCGACTCTCTGCCCGCGTCGTCGACGTTGACGATGTAGTAGTTCGTGTATCCGGACAGGGGCTGGGGGTCGACCCAGGAGCCGGAGGGGGCGTAGGGGGTGCCGACGAGGGTCCAGGCCTGCTCGCCGGGGCTGCGGCGGTAGACGTGGTAGTAGTTCGTCATTTCCGAGTTGACGTCCCACCAGAGGTGGGCGGCGCCGTCGATGACCTGGCTTTCGACCAAGGCGGGCGTGGGGCCGACCGGCTCGGGCCGGGTCACGGTCACGGTTTCGGTGTACGCGGAGGCGTTCCCCGCGGCGTCGACGGCCCGGACGCGGTACGAGACGGAGACGCCCGTGGGGGCCGACAGGTCCGTGTGGGCCGTAAAGGACGTGGTGGTGGCCCCCTCGTCCGGATACGGCCGTGTATCGGGATCCGACGAGATCTCGAAGTGGTCCCAGTCACCCGGGGGAGCTGTCCACCGCAGGGTGTTCCCCGCGGTCGTGCCTTGCGCGGTGAGACTCGTCGGTGCTTCGGGCGCGGTCGCGTCGGCCGTGCTCACGTACACGGCTGCGCTGTCGGACGACTCATGGCCGGCCCGGTCGACGGCACGTACCCAATAGGCGTAGGTGGCGCCGTCGGCGGGCGGGTGATCCGTGAAGGAGGTCGCAGTCAGTGGTGCGTCACCGCTGATGACTTCCGCAGGGGGTGCCCCTTCGCCTGCCGGCCGGCGGAAGACGCGGTAACCGGTAACGTTTTTCCGGGCATTGCCGGACCAGGTGATCGTGGCAGTGAAGGAGTCCAGTTCGTACGTGACATCCGTGCCGGTGGGGGCCGAAGGGCCGGCAGCAACAGCGACGGAGCTGGGGGCCGCGTGGGCGTCAGCCGCGCCCGTCAGTCCGAGGCCCGGGGTGAGGGTGGCGGCGACGGCAGCGGTGACCGCGGCGATACGTAAGCGTCTGGGACGGCTTCGGCGGGGCGACGGAACAGCGGAATCGATCACGGCTGGCGGCCCTTTCCATGAGGACGGGGGGTGCAGGCGTGGGGGATGGGAGCGATGTGGAGCAACGGCAATGTAGCTGCAACTCGTCGCTGTGTCAGGGAAGTTAGGGGCCGATTCGACCTGTGGCGGGAGGGGGTCGGGAGATTGGCGTGTATCTGTCGCCCGGCCCGTGCGTCGTCCGGGTCCGGGGCTACGCCGACCTAGCGCCCCAACGACTGCCACACCGCGAGCGCGAGTGCTGTACGAGAGGGTCTCGGCGTCCTTGGCGCAGGCATTCGTCAGGGTCAGGCAGGCGAGGCGCAGGAGCATGAGTGATCATCATGCCGTGCGGACTCGAAGAGGTCACGATGGGTGTTGACCTGGGTGGACGCAATTTTCGGTACGCGCAGAGCGGTGAATGACGGCAGCAACGGGGCGACCAGCTCCCAGAGTTCTTCGGGAACCAGACGCTTCGACAGATCAGCATCCGCGACCGGCATCATGTCGCACGGCGCTAAGCCACGTGAGACACACTCTTAAAGTGATGGTGGGTGGGCGGTTACAGAGCGGGTCGGATGCTCGGCGTTGAGGATAAATGCCGTGCTGTCGTTCTTCGGTGGCAGGCCGAGGACCGCTCGGGCGGCGAGCTCGCCAAAGACCGGTGCGTTCTTGAAACCCTTGCCGGAGAAACCGGCGCAGACGAAGACCGAGGGCATGCTCGGGTGTTCGCGCATGAACTCGATGCGTGAATGCGTGTAGGCCGCGAAGTAGGCCTGGGCACGCATCGGGTAGTCCTCCAGTATCGGGAAGAGGTCCCGTGCGACGGCGCGGATGGGCTCTAGGTCCTCGTCGGTGATGCGCAGCGGCGCGGTGTCCGGGGACTCGACGGGCAGGTGGTCGCGGAATCCGACGCCGAGCTTCATGGCCAGGCCGTCCGCGGTCGGCAGCCCGTACGAGTAGTCGGGTTCCGTACGCAGGTAAGGGAGCATGCCGTCGAGCGTGCTGCCGGCTTTGGGTAGGTACCACGATGAGATGAGGCGCCGCGTCGCGAGGTACGGGGCCATGTCCGGCAAGAGGGTGGCGGTCCAAGCACCCGCCGCGACGACGACTCGGTCGTAGTGTTCCGTACCGTCGCCGGTCACGATGTCGACCTGGCTGCCGACTTGGTTGATGGCCGTGACACGGCATTCGCGCAGGATCCGTGCGCCGCGTGCGACGGCCGCGTCCGCGGCGGTACGTACGGTGCGTTCGGGGAAGATGATGCCAGCGCCCTTGTCGAGGATCGCTATCTCGTCCTCGTGCAGCCGGTATTGCGGGAAACGCAGCTGTGTTTCCTCGCGACTGAGCACCTCGGCGCGGCTGCCGAGAAGGGCTGCGCTCTTGAGTGCGGTGTGCGTCGCGGGGCTGGCGGTGCTGCCGATGGCGAGGGCGCCGGTCAGGTTGCGCAGCGTGTGTCCGGATTCCTCTTCGAGCTCGCGCCAGATGAGGTCGGCCCGGTCGGTGATGGCCAGGTACTCCAGGTGTTCTACGTCGATGTGGCGGAACAGCCTGGTTTCGCCGCCGGCGGCTCCGCGTGAGTGTCCCGGGCTGAAGAGTTCGTATCCGGTCACGTCGGCACCGTGCTTGGCAAGTTGCCAGAGCGTCTGTGCTCCGATGGTTCCCGTTCCGATCACGGCGATGCGAGGAGTGGGCATGGGGGTCAGACCTCGATTCCGGCGTACAGGCTGCGGTGGATGGGCCTGCGAAACGCGTACAGGGACAGGCCCGCAGTGATTGCTCCGAGCGCGAGGGTCAGGAAGTAGGTGTTGTTCGAGACGGCGATGAAGTACTGAGCCTTTTCCAACCTCACGTTGATGCGTGGTGAAGGACGAGGACGGCCTTCACGAAGTTGGTGATGCGGTTCGTGCTGCACCGGAGTTTCCGTAGGAGGCGCCAGCCCTTGAGGGTGGCCATGGCCTGCTCGCCGAGGCAGCGGATCTTGGCGTGTGTGCTGTTGTGCCGGCGCTGCCACCGCTTGAGGCGACGGCCGCGGAAGGGTACCCGGATCGAGCCACCGGCGCCCTGATACGCCTTGTCGGCCCAGCACTTGAGGCCCGCCGTAGAAAGTGCGTCGACGATGCGGTGGGTGCGGGCGGCGGTCAGGTCGTGGGTGGAACCGGGCAGCGCTGGCGAGGCCCACAAAAGCCGTCTGAAGGGATCGGTGAGGACCTGGACGTTCATGCCGTGGCGTTTGTGTTTCCCGGAGTAGTACGGGGTGTCGGCGGCGATCCGGTCGATCGGCAGCAGCGTCCCGTCGAGGATCACGAAGGCCAGGCGGCTCGCGGTCCGCATCGCCTCGGCCAGGCTGGGAGCCAGCGCGGCCAGGACCTCTATCGCCTCGCGGACGTAGCGGTAGACCGTCGCGATCCCGATGCCGAACGCGGCGGCGAGCTGGGCATAGGTGTCGCCGCATCGCAGATGAGCCAGGACCAGCAGAGCCTGACGGCCCGGCGTGACGCGGCGCCACCGGGTGCCGATCTCGCGACGGCGAACCGTGAGATGCCCAGCGAGGTGGCGCAGGTGGGCACTGGACAGATCGATCGCCGATGGATAGACAAGCACACAAAGCTCCTGGTCGGCACGGGTGATCTTGGTCGTGAACCCGTCTACCAGGAGCTTCATCGGTTCGTACAGGCCGCCAACCTCCAGGCAACGCCGTCAGGTTGGAAAGGGCTGTGTGCCACGAACAAGAGGAGGGGCTCAATGTAGGAGAGCCGCTGCGATTGATGCTGTGCAGGAGATGAAGGATTTGGCCCTTCGGAGCCGCCCTGCGGGGGGGGGGGGGCAGGGCCATTGCATGATTGCGATCTGTCCGGGTTGGTCATGTGAGGCCGAGGGCTGACAGCGGGCGGTGGTAGTCGCGGCTGGTGTGGCGGAGGGCGGCGGCGATGTTGGTCTCGCCGTTCTGGCGGAAGAGGCTGACGGCGAGGTTGCGCAGGCCGGCCATGGTGCGGGGCAGGTGGCCGGTGCGGACCTTGGAGTCGTCCTCGCGGAAGGTGCGGTCACGGACGTGGTGCAGGAGGTTCTCGATGCCCCAGTGGCCTCTGATCCAGGCGGCGAGCTGGGCCGGGGTGGCGTCGTGGATGTCCAGGCTGGTGATCACGTAGACCCGCTCGATGGTGAGCTTGCCGGTACTCAATTCCCTTCGCCATCGGACGACTTGGATGGCCTGGCGGGCGCCGGGATAGTCGAGGTGGCGGAAGGCTGCGACCTTGAGCCGGCGGATCTCCACGCGGTGGTGGGCCTTGTCGCGGGTGCGGTGCTCCAGCGGGATGTCGGCCCACGGCAGCTTCCTGACCTGCGCATACAGACCGGGATGGTTCTTCTTGACGACGGCCAGGTAGTGGGCGCCGCGCGTGCGGAGGTAAGTGCCGTGGGCGTGCTGGGTGTGCAGGGCGTCTGTGGTCAGCACGGTGTTCTCCAGATCGATGGTGTCCAACAGGGGCTGGAAGGAGGGGATCTCGTTGCTCTTGGAGGTGATCTGCCGCTGGGCCAGGACCACGCCGTGGTGGTCCATCGCGGCAAGCAGCTGGATCGCGGTGGCCGTGGTGGTGCGGGAGCCGCGCACGGTCTTGCCGTCGACCGCGATCGCCCGCAACGACGGTTTCGGCGGCGGCTCGGACAGCTGTGACGATGGCGTTCGGGCCTTCAGGTATGCGCCGATGGCCGCGTCGAGGGCATCGCCGTCGACGCGTTGGAGCAGGCGGCGGACCGTGGCCGCGTGCGGCACCGGCCGGATGCCGGTGAGCGGGTCGGCCGGGAAGCCGAGGAGCCTCAGGGCGGACTGCGGGGCGTCTGTTATCCATTCGCCGATCGCGACGAGGGAGCGGGCGCCGGCCAGGACTGCGGCGGCGGCCGCACAAAGCAGCGGGAGCATGGGATAGCGCCGTCCTCGCAGGCCGCGTGGATCGGGCACCCAGATCAGGAAGCGACGCAGGTCGGCGGCGTCCTGCTGGGTGACGCGGAGGTTCGGGAGGGCGAGTTGGTCCAGCCTGGCGGGCATGGGAGATGATGTTCGGGCAGGCACGGTCTCGCTCGGTTCTCATGGGTCTCGACAACCACATGATCACCAGCGCCGTGCCTGTACTGCTTCCCGGGAACATCCCACCTGGTACCGGAACATGACGTCACGTCACACGCGAGACCGGCGAACCGGACCGATCGCGAACACGCAATGCCCCTGGGGGGGGGGGAGGCTCCAAACCGCCACATGCTGCGGAAGCGGTGATGCGACCGTGGTGAGCGATGTGGAAAAGGCACTCTTTGAAGTGTCAGGTGGGGATCAGGAAGACGAGCGCGAGCGAATCACTGAGGACGTGTCGTTATCCAACTCAAGTGGCATCAAAACCGGGGCGATGGCTTTTGCTCCGGGAGGAGTCTGGCGGGTTCCCGTTTATTGGCCAGGCGGTGTCCGGCATGGAGGTGACGTGAGCCTGATCTGCTGCTCCTGTACGGAACGTGGGAAGACATGCCCCGACACTGCAGCCCGGTGCGGGTGCGAGAGGGAGTATTCCAAGCGGTGACCACCGTGAGGAACCGAGTACCGTCGCGGGGCATGTCGGCGGACCGGCCCGTAGTAGTGCCGAAGCCCCTGTAATGGGAGTGGAGCGAAGGGGCCGGGTCACTCGTGACTGTGGGAGTTTGACCAACCGGAGGTCCTCCGGGAGGAGTCGAGGGACCAGTTGAAGTCGCCGGAGAAGTCGTTTGATATTTCGAAATGGGAAGTCTGGGAGGCATTCCAGGAGATAAAGAGGAATCAGGGCGCGCCGGGAGTGGATGGGCAGTCCATCGCTGACTTCGAATCAGATCTTCGGGGCAACCTGTACAAGGTCTGGAATCGGATGTCGTCAGGGTCTTACTTTCCCCCTCCGGTGCGAGCGGTGGAGATCCCGAAGCAGCATGGTCGCGGCACAAGAATGCTAGGTATTCCCACTGTCGCCGATCGCGTTGCTCAGACCGCGGTGGCCAGGCACCTCGGAGTCCGGGTGGAGCCTGCGTTCCACCAGGATTCCTATGGATACCGGCCACGTCGGTCGGCCCTGGATGCGGTGGAACGCTGCCGGGAACGGTGCTGGAGGAAAGACTGGGTGATCGATCTCGACATTCAGAAATTCTTCGACAGCGTCCGGTGGGACCTCATCGTCAAGGCCGTGGAGGCTCACACCGATGCCGTCTGGGTGATTTTGTATGTCAAGCGGTGGCTCCAGGCGCCGCTTCAACTGCCCGACGGCACCTTGCAGAAGCGGAACCGGGGGACCCCACAGGGGTCTGCCGTTTCGCCCGTGCTGGCGAACCTGTTCATGCACTACGCGTTCGACCTGTGGCTGGCCCGGGCCTTCCGGGATGTCCAGTTCGAACGGTATGCCGACGACGCGGTCGTGCACTGCGTCAGCGAGCGCCAGGCCCAGCAGGTCCTGACGGCGCTCGGGAACAGGATGGAAGAGGTCGGGCTGCGGCTGCACCCCGACAAAACCAAGATCGTGTACTGCAAGGACGGAAACCGGCCCGGTGCCTACGAGCACACGTCGTTCACCTTCCTCGGGTTCACGTTCCAGGCCCGCAGGGCGCGGAACAGGAGAGGGAAGAATTTCACCAACTTCCTGCCCGCGATCAGCAAGGAGGCCCTGAAGAAGATCAGTGGGGAGGTCCGCTCCTGGCGGATCCACCTGCGGATCGGCCTCACCTTCGCCGAACTGGCCCGCAAGATCAACCCGATCGTCCGCGGGTGGATGCAGTACTACGGAGCGTTCTACCGCTCTGAACTGCTACCCCTTCTGCGGCGCATCAGCGCCTACCTGATGCGCTGGATCCGCAAGAAGTACAAGCGATTTCGGTCGTTCAAAGCAGCCCACAAGTGCTGGCAGCGCATCACCAGCCGGCACCCCAGGCTCTTCGCCCACTGGGCTTGGACACCGTGTTTCTGGTGATCAGAGTGACAAGAGCGGAGTGACGGGAGACTGTCACGCTCCGTTCTGTGGGAGCCCGGGGGTGAGATCCCCCCGGGCGACCCGACCAATGTCAGAGATTAATCATTGGCCTTTTCGTATGCTTCCTTAACGGAAGCGGGAACTCGACCCCGGTCATTCACCTCAAGGCCGTTTTCCTTGGCCCAAGCCCGAATCTGGGCCGTGTCCGAGTGGGCGGAGGGTCCTACCGCTCGACGCTTACCCCTCGTGCCGGCAGTGGTGACGCTGCCACGTACTCGACGGGCCCCCTCAGCGCTCAAGTAGGGGTGCAGAACTTCCAACAGGCGATCGTGGTTCTCCGTGGAGAGGTCAATCTCGACCCCAGCCCCGTCGATGAGGATGGTGTGGGTACCGATCTCTTCGGATTCTTCACCTGTGAGGTCGTCCGTATAAGTGATTACTTCTCGCTGAGCCATGCGCTGATTGTAGGGCTAGGGCCTGCGCCGCCCCTCTTCACTCAGAACAGGGGCGGCCCTCGGGCTCAGCTTCGGCAGAATGGAGGTGTCAAGCCATGGTTCGCACTTTCATGGCTACCCTGACCGGATCATCGCTCACTTCTTTGATTTCACCGGCCGCTAGGCGACCTTTGGTTTTGTCCGTGTGATGCGGGTGATCGTGACGGTAACAGCGACGGTGTCCGCCGTGCCGTGCGTCGTGACCAGGGGGGTGAGGGACGCGCGGGTCCGGTCGTGGACGGTGCGGGCGACGTCTATGGCTCGGTGTCCCTCGGCCAGGACGCAGCGCACCACCTCCACTTGCCAGCCGGAGCCGTCTGGGTCATGGACGACACGGATGCCCGACAGCGGCGAGGCGAACCTGCTGGCTGCCGCGCCTGCAGTTGCGCGTCAGGCGGCTCGGGCGAGACGGCTCGCGAGGGTGGGCTGCAGGGCGAGGACCCCGCTGACCGCGAGGGCGGCCTCAGCGGCGGTCTGGCGAATGTCGGCAGGGTGACATGCGGTCATGGGGTGCCGCCCGGTCCACTGCGGGTGGTGTCTGCGCGGTTCGGCGATACGGGTGGTGCGTCGATGACCGTGACGTCCACTGCTGTCACCCTCAGGCCCAGGGCATGGTCCGCGGCATCTACTACCGAGCGGCGCACCATGTCCTTGCTGACCGGCTACCGCCGCCTCAACCATCGCTACGAGCGGGAACCCGGCAACTACCTGGCCTTTCTCGGTCTGGCAGCCGCGCTCTGCTGCTACAAACGGCTCCTCAAACTGACCATGTAGGACACGGTCTTAGGACGGCTTGGGACGGCTTTTCAGAGGCGGGGTGGCCGCGCCGCGCACACAAGCAAGAGGAGCACGTCGGGCGGGGGTGCTCTTCTTGCTTCACCCAGGGCGCTGATTGATCACGAACTCGATACGTTCTCCAGGTGCGCGGCCTGGGCGGAGGGCTGGGTGTCTGTTCCCAGCCACTCGCAGAACAGGATGGTGGCGTCGTCCTGGAGCTGTCCGTTGTGGTGGTCCAAGACGGCGTGGACGACGCGGCGAAGGGACTCGGGAACGGGTAGCCCGTCGGCGTGGCACCGGATGAGGAGTTCCACGAACCGGGCGAGGCCGAATTCCGGACCTCCCGCTCGTCGTGCTTCGGTGATGCCATCGGTGTACAGCACGACCCGGTCGCCGGGTTCCAGCTGTTCGCGGCACGGATGCACAGGCAGGCCGAGATCGATGCCCATGGGGAGGGCCGGCTCGCACCGCAGCGGACTGTTCCAGCGGCCGGCCCGGATGATCAGGGGCAGGTGGTGGCCGCGGTTGACGAAAGTGAGCAGACCGGTGGCGGCGTTCAACTCTGCGAGGATGCCGGTGGCGTAGCGCTGGTGGTGGAACTGCTCGATCAGGTCGGCCTCGATCCGTTCGCTGGTCTCGACCAGATCGCATTCCTGGCGTCGGGAGTTGCGGCAGGTGGCGATGGCCAGGTTCGCAGTAAGCCCTGCCGCGGTGTCGTGGCCCATGGCGTCGAAGATCGACAGATGGACGCGGGTTCCGGCCGTCGCGTAGTCGTAGGCGTCGCCACTGACTTTGTAAGCGGGCTCCAGTGCTGCCGCGATGACAACCCGGCCGTCGGCATAGGTGCGCGGCGGCATGAGATTCCACTGCATCTCCGCGCCGACGGCCATGGGCGCGGTCCGCGCGAGCCGGGCGTAGGAGTCGCTGCGGTCCCGCTTGCTCGCGACGACCAGGGCGGTGAGTGCGGCCAAGGCATCGGCGTCCTCGCGCACCATATCGTCCTCACGAGAGGTGCAGACCTTCATCACCCCGAGGCGTTCCATGCCGTTCAGCATCGGGACCCACCAGGCGCAGACATCATCGTCATTTACAGGTCCCGCAGGGAGAATCTCCCCAGTCTGGTAGGTACGTCCCGCCAAGGTGCCGTCGATCCGCAACTCCGCCGGGTCGTCCCCGGGATCCTGGCCGGCATCCGGTCCTTTGCCGGTGAGCAGCCGCAGGCACCGCAGCTCCAGGTCCGACAGGTACACGAGCACAGTCGGGAATCCGGCGGGAGCGGCGCATCGGTCCAAGGACTCGGGCAACGACTCCAGGGGCACGAGGTGGCTGGCCTCCAGCAGGTCGACCAGCATTCGACGTACCGGGCCGTCCCACGTTGTCATCCGGGCACCCCCGATCCTGGGCACACACGCCCCCCGTTGGCTCCAGTCTTGCGGCCGAAGCCGCTCCACGCACCTCCGAGCAATTCGGAGGCGCCCCGTGCCGGTCGGCGTCTCGCCTCGACTCGCGGGCGGTACCCCGGAACGCCCGTGACGGCCCTGACGCGTCAGGTGCTGGACGGAAGAGACCACCCGGCCTCGCGAGGCGGTGGTCTCTTCCGTCTCCCGGCGGAGGAGCCAGCGTCCGCAGCCCCGATCCACTAAGAGCTGCCTTGACCTGCGGAGACCTGCTCTTAGTAGCGGTGCGTGACTGGACGCTGGCGGACGCTAAACAAATTGTTTAGCGTCCACATCGAAAGTGCAGGTCAGAGGGGACGAGAGAAGTCCGGCGGACGCTGCGGACGCTCTTTTCCCTTAACTCTCTTTAGTTGTCGAGTGGCCTACTGGCAGCCGTGCCCCATCGGGTAGTGACCGGCGCACCTCTCGCAATACACCGTGATGTGTTGTCCGTCGTCGTCAGCCATACGTAGCTAGGCGTCCTGGACTGAGAGAGGCCCGCCCGGCCCGAAGGACGGAAGGGAGGCCGGGCGGGGCTCTGCGGAATCCTCCGAGGCCGACACCCGTACCGCATGCACGCACCGGCCATTCGGGTGACCATGGACGTATGGCGATGGCGCCGATAGTCGTGCACCCGCCGCTCGGCACGGGCGGCCGGCGGGTGACCGCGGGCGGACAGATCCTCGGTCTCGCCTACTCGGATGGGGACGTGATCGAGTTCCTGCGCCGCGCGGGCCTGCCGGACGCGGAGGACCTGCTGGAGGATCCGTCGTGGGTGAAGTGGCACGGCGGCCGGGCGCACCACTATGAGGCAGCTTGAGTGGGCACTGTCCTGTCCTCACTTCCAGGGGAACGGGGCGCAGGTTCGGGGAGCACGTCGAAATTCATTTCGCGATACTCCGAGGTCACCTTCGAGATGGCGCCCGTCAGCACGTAGATCAGACCAGAACTCGTGACAACGAGGACGTAGATGGCCAGCCATTGGGCGGGCCCGTGCCCATCGATGCCTGCCCACAGGAACGTAAGAATGAGCGCTGCCGTCATCAGGCAGCACAGCGCTGCCCAAATGAGATTCGCCCAGCCCATTGCGGTTGTCTGGGCGTTGACCATCCGTTCCGCCAATGGGTCGGCCCTTGCAGCTAGCTGCCTATCGTTGGCCAACTCGATCAACGAGCGGGTGCTCTTGGCAAGCGTGTGTAGTTCGACGAAACCGATAACCAGGATGACGGCGATCGCTGCCGAGGTCATCGCGGCGAAGTCGTCTGTCATGGCCAAGTCGTAGCCAGCGGTGAGAAAGAGAGCCGTCGCCATAGCTCCGAGCGATCCGAAGGCTCCGCCCAGTTCGACTGTGAGCCTCCGGGATCGCTGCCAGGCCTTCCAGTACTCATGCTCAGACAGCTCGGTCATGGCGGCATGGTGCCATAGCGGCAACCCCGCCGACAGGAGAAGTGGCTAGCTGCCTATGCCGCCTGCCGACGCGAGCGACGGCACCCGGGCCGCGAGATTCGACAGGAGGTAGTCCGCGAACGCCTTGTCGGTCTTGCCGTCTTCGAGGGCTGCGGACAGCAGGAGCACAAACTCGTGCGCCTCGGTGAAGGTGAGCACGGGGAGCCGCTCGGCCGGCGAGTCTTCGACGGTGTCGTCGTCGAGGTTTGTGAGGGACCACGGACTCGCCGACAGCGGGTCACGTGCTGGGAGGCGTGCGGGAGCTCGCGCGCGCAGAGCCCAGACGGTGTGCTGGCGCGGCAAGGAGGATCTGCCTGCGGGGAGGGCGCTGATCGCCTCGCCGTACGACGCTGAGGCTCGGTATTCACAAAAGCGCGGCTCGCCGTGGACCGGCTACAAGGTCCACCTGAGCGAGGATTGCAGCGGCGCCGGGCAGCCGCACCTCATCACCCACGTGGTGACGACTGATGCCACCTCGAACGACGCTACCGTCGTCGATGCGGTGCACGACGCGCTCACTGCCAAAGGGCTCAAGCCCGCTGAACATCTTCTGGACTCGGGGTACTCCTCCGCCGAACTCCTGCTGACCGCTCCTGCCGATCGCGACATCTCCGTGATCGCGCCGGTCCGGCCGAACAGCACCCCGCAGCAGGTCCGGGCCGCCGGGTTCGGCAGGTCTGCCTTCACCATCGACTGGCAGGACAAGAAGGCCATCTGCCCGTCCGGCCAGGACAGTCGCTACTGGACTGCCGGCCTCGACAACAACGGCCGCGATGCGATCAGGATCCGCTTCGCGACCACGACCTGCGCTCCCTGTCCTGTTCGCGACCAGTGCACCCGCTCTACCCAGTACGGCCGACAGCTCACCGTCCGGCCCCAGGAACAGGACGCGCTACTTGAACGCGTCCGCATCGAGCAGACCACCGAAGCATGGAAGGAACGCTACGCGGCCAGGGCCGGGATCGAGGGAACCATCCACCAGGTCGTCGCCGTCAGCGGCATGCGCCGCACCCGCTACCGCGGCCTGGCCAAGACACACCTGGGCCACGTCCTGGCGGCCACTGCCGTCAACCTGATCCGGCTCGACGCCTGGTGGAACGACACACCCCTCGCTCGCGCCAGAACATCCCGACTCGCAGCCCTCGATCTCGCGGCATGAACGAATTGGGCAACAGAGTCTCTTGAGCGAGCTGCAGGATCAGCTTCTTGAGCGCCGTCCTGGTCGGTGGGCGTCCTGTGTGGGTGCGGCGGGCGCTGTAGTCCCATTCGCTGCGATGAACCTGAGATGCCAGGCCGGCAGCGTGCCAGGCGTGACCGGGAAGATCTCGCGCCAGCGGCGACGGAGTATCAGGTTGGAGAGGGCGGCCAGCCAGAACCGGTCCGCGGGCTCGTAGCGGACCGGGCCGGCGATCTGACGGCGTAGCACCGCATTCTCATGTGGAGGACAAGTAACTCGGCGGCCTTGGTGCTGTCGCGACTCAACAGCACCCCGGGGACGGACAGCAGCTTGCGGGCGACTTTGTACAGCAGTGAGACGATCACGCCGGCATGGTTCCAGTACAGGCCGCGCGATGGTCGCGACCTGCAGCGATGACTTTACGAGCCCCACAGGTGACGATCGACAGCAGCATCGAAGGATCACCCCAGGCGCCGCGGAGGCTGTTGCCGCGCGCGGAGAAGCAGCAGGCCAGACCCCGAATCGTATTTCCGAGCGGGACAGGCCAGTCCAAGAGGGTCGTACTGGGTGTGAGGGTCGGGTACGTACGCCATCGGGTTGGGCGCGGGAGCCAGGCCGAGGGGGTCGGGTGTGGCGTAGCGGGCGGTTTCGGGGTCGTAGTGGCGGAAGTAGTTGTAGTGGAGGCCGGTCTCCGGGTCGGCGTACTGGCCTGGGAAGCGTAGGGGGGTGTAGGCGGTGGCGTCTTTGTTCCAGGCGGTGGTGCCCCACGCGGTGGTGCGGGTGTGCCAGGCGACGTGGCCTTCTTCGTCGACGAGTTCGCCAGTTCCAGGAGTTTCTGGGTGACGGACGGATCCTGCTCACCCCCGTCACCGCCGAGCCGGCGTTCGAGTAGGACGCCTACCTGGTGTCAGCTGAGCGGACCGCCGAGCTGATGCGGGCGGTATGGCCGCTCACCGCGGTGCCCGTGCTGGGCTTCCCCGCGGTCAGCGTCCCCACCGTGCACTCGGACGGACTGCCCATGAGTGTTCAGCTCATCGGCGGTCGATTCGACGAGGCCCGCATCCTGAGGGCGGCCGAGGCGATCGAGGCACGTACCGGACGCTTCGCTCCGGCACTCGACCGGTGAGCCGGACGGTGAGGTCCCGGAACGGTCCTGACACACCGCCAGACGATCACACTCAACAATGTGACAACGCCTCCAGGGAGCTGCTGGCGCATCTTCCGCAAGGCCGCCCTCGTCGGCCAGTCCTTCGCCGGACCACCCGAGATCGAACAAGCCGCACGCCTCGGAACATACCGGCTCAACGCCCGAGCCAGGCCCTGGGTATGGGGAGACCCGCACCACCAACCCGTGTACTACGGCACCGATAGGTGTACGTCGTTTGAGGAATCCAGCGCGGTGCCCTGTCCGGAGAGATCGGCCGGACAGGGCCCTGGGCTCAACTCACTTGCATTGGCCGATGTGCGGCCCGTTCACGGTGTTGCCCGACTGCTGCAAAGTGGGTGAGTTGCCCGCGCAGCGCAGCGGCGCCCCGACCTGGTTGCCCTCGAACTCCGGGACGAGGTCCTCGGACAGCAGGCCGCTGCCACTGTTGTCGTTGATCCTCACCGGCGCCGACATCGTGTTGGACGAAACCTCAAGGCCGCCGGTGTTGCCGTCCAGGGTCAGCGGGGCCTTGAAGGCGTTGCCCGCGCAGTCCGTCCCCTCACCGTCGCCCAGCAGCACGAAGCCGCTGGTGCCCGCGAGGGTTACCTGCGCGTCGAGGGTCGAGTGGCAGATGGTGACGGCGAGGGCGCCGTCCGAGGCCACCGGGCCGTTGATCTCCGCACCCGACACTGCCAGCGCTCCGCCGGGCTGCACCTCCACCGGGCCGTTCTGCGTAGCGCCGGGGGCGATGCACAGCGACTGGTCGGCCGCCACGGTCAGCGGGCCGTCGTGGTCCGTGATGCACGGCTGGGTGAAGCCGACGGTGAGGTCGGTGGGCGCGGCCGTGGCACTGGTTGTGAAGGTGGGGTCGCCGCCATAGGTGGCGGCGATCCTGTGCGCCCCGGGCTGGAACTTGCTGGTCGTGAAGGTCGCCCTTCCGCCATGGAGCGGCACGGTCGCCAGCGTGGTCGTCCCGTCCGAGAAGGTGACCGACCCGGTCGGGGCGCCCGCTCCCGGGTTGGCCGAGGCCACGGTGGCGGTGACGTTGACGGCGTGGCCGAACAGCGGGGTCGCGGTGTCCGTGCTGAGTGTGACCGAAGTCCCGTACCGGAACGAGACGACGGCCTTGCCGTTGCCGTGGTTGACGCCCTGGAGGAGCGAGACGATGGTCGCCGACGGATCCGCGTAACTGCTGCCGCCGCCACCGCCCGCGCCCGGGAAGTAGCCCGGGTTGCCGCCGCCTGAGCCGCCGCCACCGCCGTGCCAGCCGCCACCGCCACCCCCGCCGCCGGGGCCGCCCGCGCCGCCGTTGCCTCCGGTTCCGCCGCTGCCGGGGTTGGGCTGGCTGGTGACGGGGTCGAGGTCGATGCCGGGGGTGCCGGGGCCACCGTTCAGGGTGTTGGGGTTGCCGTGACCGGCTGCGGTCTGGCTGCCGCCGCCGCCCGCGAGACCCGAGCCCAGCGGGCCGTTGCTCTGGCCGCCGTCCAGGCCGACCTCGCCGCCGCCGGCGCCGCCCTGTAGCTCGGGCCCGCCGTTGCCGGCGCCGCCGCCACCGCCGGCCACCAGGACGCGGTCGGAGCCGCCGAACGTGTCGGCCCGGACGTCCGAGCCGCCGCCGCCCGAGCCGCCGCCGCCGTGCGCGCCACCGCCGCCGGTCCCGTGGCCGGTGCCGCCGGGCCGGGCGAACTCACCGTGCCGGGACGAGCCGGGGATGCCGGCCGCGCCAACGGTGAGCTGGAGGGTCTGGCCGGGGGCCACAGGCAGGGTCGCGCGGCTCTCGCCGCCGAGTCCGCCGGGCGCACCGGGTATCACCGGGTGGGGGACGATGTAGCCGGCGGCGCTGCCGCCCTCGCCGCCGAACAGGTCGATGTCGACCGCGGTCACGCCGTCCGGGACGGTGAAGGTGTCCGTGCCCACGGAGTCGTAGGTGCACGTGGGCTGCGGCGCCGTGGTGAAGACGCCGCCGGTGCCACAGGGCTCGGCCGCACTCGCCGTGCCGGCGGCCGCGGTGAGGGGCACGATCGCGGCGGCGACGAGGCCGGTGGTGCCGGCCACCGACATCATCTTCGATCTGAATATGGTCCGACGGGAGGTTGGGCTGCTGTCGCTCATGGATGTTGACACTGTTTCTCCGGCCCTGTGGGCAGCCGAGGTAGGGGAACGGGTGGTCCGCAGGCGGGCCGGGCCCGCCTGCGGATCGGGATCAACCGTCAGTCAGACGCCGTCGTTGGCGCAGAGCGCCCAGACGTCCGCGTAGGTGTTGGTGGAGCCGGCGCCGCCCGCGTGGGCGTCCGCGGACCAGTACGAGGCGGTGGTGGCGCCGTCGCCGACCGGGTTGCCACTGGAGTTGCTGGGGAAGCTGCCGTTGAGGTGGTCGCCGCCAGAGCCGGGGCCGGTGTAGTCGGTGGTCGTCACGTTGCCGCCGCTGGCGCCTGCGCCGCCGCTGACCAGGTTGCCGTCGGCGCCGCAGCCGACCGTCACGACGGTGTTCGCGCCCGCCGAGGAGGAGGTGGTCACCTCGCTGTAGTGGACCTTCACCGTCGCGCCGCTGACGTTGATGCCGCTGCCACTGCAGATCGCGTACGCGTAGGTTTCGTTCGTGGTGCCGCCACCGCCGCCGTTCCAGCCGACCGCCGTCCAGGAGTCGGGGTTGGTCTCACCGTCGGCCGCTGCCTTCAGGCCATTGTCGTGCCCGGAGTTGTTGAACGTGGGGAAGCTCGAGATCGGCTTGAGGCTGCCGACGCTGGCCGGGGTGGTCCGGGCGCCGCCGCCGAGCAGCACGGTGTTGGCCGGACAGGTCGCCGTGACCGCGACCGGCGTCGCGGCGGCGGTCGGCCCGGCGGCCTTGTTCATGACGATCTGAGTGTGGTTGACCAGGTTGCTGGTGAAGCACACCGCGTACGGCGTCGTGGAGAACGAGCTGTTCACCGCGCCGCCACTGCCGCCGATGCCGAGCCAGTGCGTGTTGTCGGTGCCGACGACACCAGTGGCGCCGGTGTACTCGGCGGAGCCGTCCGAGCTGGGCTCGCTGCCCATCACATGGTTGCCGTTGGACGACGTACCGGTACCGATGGCCTGCTCAAGACCGCCGCCGGAGACGAGACCGCTGCTGCAGTCCGCGTGGGTCGAGATCTCAGAGAAGGTGGTGGTGGGCCCGGCGGTCGCGCCGGGGGTCTTCACGGTCACGCTCACGGTGTTGGCGTACGCGACCCCGGGCACCGCCAGGGCCAGCAGAGCGCCAATCACCAGCGCCTTGCCGGCCACCAGGCGCGGCAGGAATTTGGTCTTCATCGGACTCTCCCTCTCTGTTTGCAGCGCTGCGCACGGGGAGGGCAGCGCGGAGAAATGCCGTGCAGGAGAAGAACCGACCGCTTCGGGGGGAGCGGCCGCCACGGGTCCGTGGGCGGCTGGGGAGCCTTGGACGGCGGGAGACGGAACCCGTATGAGCCGGCACTCAACGCGGCTCACAGACGCGGACAGTAACAGTCCGCCAGAAACCGCAGCTACAGGCGAATCACACAGGATGGGCTGGCAGATGCTACATGTGATGAGCAATGAACCTCGAACCTGCAGGTTCCTGCCCCCGCACCGCTGCGACAGGGCCGGCCACCGCTGCCAGAACGCCCGATCCGGCGCCCACCCGCCGCGTGAGCGTCCCCGGGCCCCGCCAACACCGCCGACTCCGTCGAGAATTCGCACGCTCGCCCTCTGGCCGTCCCCAGCACGTCGGGACAAGTCGGCACTCACGTTCGAGACTCGGCGTGCATGGGGACTGCCCGGATGCGATCGGTTTGTCGTAGGTGCGCCGCCGCTGGGGTGCGACGGCATGTCGGCCGGGACGTGAGCGGGGAAGCAGTACTCGATGAGGCTGCCTCTGTAGCCGCCGTCGGCCCAGACCAGTTCCTTGGGTTCAACCGGTCGCTGCAACATCGCAGGGAGAACAAGTGCCGGAGGTGTTGCAGGGTGGCGAGGATCGGTCGTCCGGGGATGTCGGATGTGCAGAAGCGGGAGGTCTGGCGGCGGTGAAAGGAGGGGCAGTCGCTCAGCGAGATCGGCCGCGCGCTGGGCAAGGTACCCGGCTCGATCCACGGCGTGGTGAAAGCGAACGGCGGCTTCGTACCCGCCGAGCGCACCCTGTCGGGTTCCAGAACTCGGCCTGGCCCGGTGATCAGCAGCGATGGATAGAGCATCACGCTCCGGGAAGGATCTCGGACTGTGTCGCTACGTCTGCTCTACCTGGTCTTCGCCCGGCTGCTCGGCTGGCTGGCGCTTCTCTGTCGTTCCTCGGCGTCCAAGAACATCGAACTACTGGTCCTGCGGCACGAGGTCGCGGTGCTGCGCCGCACGAATCCCAAACCGCGCTTCGACTGGGCCGACCATGCCTACCTCGCCGCCCTGATCCGACACCTGCCCGGGGCGCTGCGACAACACCGTCTGGTCACACCCGGCACGATTCTGCGGTGGCACCGCCGGCTGGTGACGAAGAAGTGGACGTACCCCAACCAGACCGGCCGCCGCCGATCGACCGGGCTACCGCCACGCTCATCGAACAACTCGCCCTGGAAAACGCCTCCTGGGGATACCAGCGTATCCAGGGTGAACTCCTCAAGCTCGGCTACCGCGTGGGCGCTTCGACGATCCGCAGGATCCTCAAGCGCGGGAAGATACCCCCGGCACCCGAGCGACGCACCGACACGACGTGGCGGCAGTTCCTCCGTACCCACGCCTCGACGATGCTCGCCGTCGAGTGCCGTGCAGCGCTGCCAAGCTCGCCACGACCGTCCCCGTCCCGGCCGCGGACCAATGGCGTGCCACTCGATCCCGAGGCCGCCGCCGACGGCGACCAGCAGAGTGTTCCGCCGGTGGTGCCGACATGAGGACGGCGGCGCCGCGGCGGCTCAGCATGCCTCCGTACAAGTCAGTCATCGCCGCCCTGGCGGTGAAGTGCCTGGCCACGCGCATCGCCCGAGACGAAGACCAGGGTGTCGGATCCGCCTCACGCGGCCGTGATCGCCCCCGCGTTGCTCATGACCTGCACGCTCTCGTCGAGGATGTCCGTGGCCGGGGTGCGGTCCGGGCTGTAGTCCGTCAGGTCCGGGACGCTGGAGCCGCTGATGAGTTCCTGCGCGGCGAGCAGGCCGAGCGCCGGCGCCAGCGTCACCCCGCTGTGCGTGACGACCGTGTAGAGACCGGGCGTTGCCGCCGAACAGCCCACCAGCGGCAGCCCGTCCGCCGGGACCGGACGCACTCCCAGCCGGACGCCGGCCATCTCGGCGGCGCGCAAGGGGGCGTACACCTCGCGGCCCAGGCGGTGCAGCTCCTGTTCCAGTGCCGGGTCGGCCTGCCGTGCCGTTTCCGACGCTCCCTCGACATCCGGCGGCAGTACGGCGTCCACCGGCCAGGAGATGGACACCACGCGGCCGTCGGGTGCGGGCCTCAGATCGACACCGGGAGTCGCCAGGATCGCACCGAGGCGGTCCTGATCCGGCAGCCGCGTGCTCTCGCCCACGAGCCCCGGCACCCGGTTGAGCGGCAGCGACCCGCCGGCCAGCGCGGCGATACGCCCTGCTTGCGGACCAGCGCAGTTGACCACCCAGTCCGCCTCGAAACGGCGGCCCTCGGCCACCACTCCGGTGACGCGGTCAGCGGTGCGCAGCACCCCGGTGACCCGCAGCCCGTAACGGATGTCCGCGCCGTTGAGCGCCGCCCGGTCCAGGAGGCGCCGGGCGAACAGGGGAGCGTCGTACCAGGACGCGTGCTCGTGGACGACGAGCTCGTCCGCCCGGCATGCGTCAGGGCTCACGCCCGGGGCCAGCTCGGCCAGTTCGGACGGATCGGCCGCCCGGCAGGCGTGACCCCAGCCGCGCAGGCGCTCGGCGCGCTCCCGGATGACGAGCTGCTCCCGCTCGGTGTGGCCCCACTGCACGAGCGGCACGGGGTGACGCCAGTCGGCTCCGCCCAGCTCGTCGCCGAGCCGCACATGCAGTTCGGCGCTGCGCCGGTTCAACGCGTAGTAGGTGTGCGGGGTCTTGAGGTGGGTGACGTCGATGGAGAAGGTGGCGCTGGATGTGCCGGCGGCCGGACCGCCTGCCTCGATCACTGTGACGTGGGCGCCGGCGGCCGCCAGATGGTGCGCGACGGAGGCGCCGAGCACGCCGGCTCCGATGACGAGGACACGGGACATGGGTCTTCCTTTGCGGTGCGTGGATGAAGAGTGGGGGAGGCGGGGCGTGGGACCGGTCAGCGGACCTTGCCGAGGAACGCCCGAGTGCGCCCGTGGCGGGGGGAGCCGAGCACGTCCGACGGCGTGCCGGACTCGACGACGACACCGCAGTCCATGAACACGAGGGAGTCGCCGACCTCCCGCGCGAAGCCCATCTCGTGCGTGACGACGATCATCGTCATGCCGTCGTCGGCGAGGGCGCGCATCACGTCGAGGACCTCGCCCACGAGCTCGGGGTCGAGGGCGGAGGTGGGCTCGTCGAACAGCATCAGCTCGGGCCGCATCGCCAGAGCCCGGGCGATCGCCACGCGCTGCTGCTGACCGCCCGACAACTGCGAGGGGTAGGAGTGCGCGCGGTCGGCGAGTCCGACCCTGGCGAGGAGCGCCTGGGCCCGCTCCCTGGCCTCAACCTTGGACTCCTTCCTGACCTGCACCGGCGCCTCCATCACGTTCTGCAGCGCCGTCATGTGCGGGAACAGGTTGAACCGCTGGAAGACCATGCCGATGCCGCGCCTCTGGCGGGCCACCGCCGCGTCGTCCAGTTCGTGCACACGACCGTCGCGCTCCTCGTAACCGATCAGTTCGTCGCGTACGTACAGACGCCCCGCGTCGATGGTCTCCAAGCGATTGATGCAGCGCAGGAACGTGGACTTGCCGGAGCCGGACGGGCCGACCAGGCACATCACCTCGCCCGCCATGACGCTCAGGTCGATCCCCTTGAGCACCTCGGTCCTGCCGAAACTCTTGTGCACGCCCTCGGCGCGCACCATCGTCGCGGTGCTTGTCTTCATCGCTCCTCCTGAGGTGCGGGCCGGCGCGCGGCGAAGGTGGCGCGCATGCGCTGGAGCGGGGTGGGCAGCAGGTCACGGCTCGCCCCGCGCCCGTATCGGCGCTCCAGGTAGTACTGGCCGACGCTCAGGACCGACACGGCCAGCAGGTACCAGGCGCAGGCAACGGTCAGCAGCGGGATCTGCTGGAAGTTGCGCGAGTAGATGGCCTGGATGGAGGTCAGCAGCTCGGGCACGGCGATCACCGAGACCAGTGACGTGGTCTTGAGCATGGAGATCACTTGGTTGCCGGTGGGCGGGATGATGATGCGCAGGGCCTGCGGCAGCACGATCCGGCGCAGGGTCTGACGATGCGTCATGCCGAGGGCGTTCGCCGCCTCCGACTGCCCGTCGTCCACGGAGGCGATGCCGGAGCGGACGATCTCGGCCATGTAGGCGGCCTCGTGCAGTCCGAGACCGAGCAGGGCCGCCGACGTCTGGGTCACCAGCCGGTTCGTGTCGAACTCCACGAACGTCGGCCCCCACGGCACGCCGAGCCCGACCTGGGGCACGACCGCGGCGAGGAAGTACCAGAACAGCAGCTGGACCAGGAGGGGTGTGCCGCGGAAGACCCAGATGTAGAGCCAGCTCAGGCGGGACAGGAGAGGGTTGTCCGACCTGCGCATCACAGCCAGGACGACACCGCCGACGATGCCGATCGCCATCGCGGCCGCCGTCAGCCAGAGCGTGGTGCCCAGACCCTCGAGGACGACGGGCGCGAAAAGGTGGTCGCCGACGGTCGCCCACTGCATGCGCGGGTTGGCGGCCCACCCTTGGAGCAGGAACACGAGGACGAAGGCCAGGGCGGCCGACGCGACCCAGCGGCCCGGACGGGGCAGCGGCACCGCGTCGATCTCCTTGCGGACCGCGGGCGTCTTCGCGATGCCGGTGCCGCGGAGAGTGGACTCGCTCATGCGGTGGCGCCGCCGTTCACCGTGGCACGGTCCAGGGCGCCGGACTCGACGTCCCAGCGCTTGAGGATCTTCCCGTAGGTGCCGCTGTCCATCACCTTCTGGAGGGCCTGCCGCACCGCCTCGACCAGCTTCTTGTCCTGCTTGTTCACCAGGATTCCGTACGGCAGGAAGCGGTAGGGCTTGCCGACCTGCTTCATCTGGCCGTGGGACTGCTCGGCCTGGTAGGCGACGGTGGGCGTTCCGCCGACGAAGGCGTCTGCGCGACCGGTGGACAGGGCCTGGAAGCAGCCGACGGAGTCGGGGAAGACAAGCGGCTTCGCGGCCGGCTTGCCCGCGGCCTTGCACTTCTTGGCCTGCGCGTCCACGTCGTCGACCTGGGCGGTGCCGTTCTCCACGGCGGCCGTCCGCCCGCACAGGTCGCCGAGCGAGCCGATGGACTCGGCGTTCTTCTGCTGGACGAGGATGGCACTGCTGGTCTTGAAGTAGTCGACGAACGTGACGTGCTGCTGCCGTTCGGGCTTGTCCAGCATGGCCTGGATGGCGAGGTCGTAGCGGCGCGACTGTACACCGCCGATGATGCTGTCGAAGCTGGCCTTGGAGAACTTCACCTTGACGCCGAGGACTTGGCCGACCGCCGTCATCAGCTGCGGTTCCATGCCGATCAGCGTCTTGTTGTCGGAGCCGAGGGACACCAGGGGCGGATAGTCGTCGCCCTCCGCCACGACCAGCTCACCGGAGTCGCGCACCTTCTGCGGCAGGAGCGCCGCGAGCTGCGCGTCCTTGCGCTGCGCGGCCGGGCCGGAGTCGGCAGCGGGCCCCTTGCCTCCCGCGTCGGCCGAGGGCGAGCCGCCACACGCCGCGAGCAGTGGAAGAAGTCCGGCCAGCGCCACACCGGCGGACGCGGCGCGCTTCGACCGGCGGGCTCGGAGCTCCGGGAGCCGTATTTCCATGGCAGTGCCCTTCCCTGGGTCGGCCGGCCATGTCCTGGCCGGTCAATGCCGCTCAATCTGCGGCAGCGGGGACGGCAATACAAGATGAAGCAGAATGAACGTTGCCGCACACATCGTTCAGCTGAACTGTTGCTTGTAGGGGAGACGATCTCCGTTCCGACCTGCGGAGAATCAGTGGAAGCGTGGCCTCCACCTGCCCACAGGGAACCTTCCTGGATCGAACTCTGGCGGCGGCACCAGGCCGGTGGTTAAGTTCACCTGATGCTGACCCCGACGCAGTTGCAGGCGATCCGAGACGTGGTCGCCACCGGCTCGCTGCGCACCGCCGCCCGCCGCCTCGGCTACTCACCGTCCGCGATCTCGCAGCAGATCGCCTCGGTCGAACGGGCCCTCGGTGTGCCCCTCTTCGAGCGGTCGCCGCGCAGTGTCCGGCCGACCGCCGCGGGTGCCCAACTCGCCCGCAGAGCCGTCAGATTGCTCGCCGATCTGGAGGCAGCCGAGGACGAGATGCGGTCCTTCGCGGCGGCCGAGCGCGGACGACTGCACCTCGGGAGCTTCTGGTCGGCAGGCTTCCGTCTGATGCCCGCGGTCCTCACCGACTTCCTGCGCGACCGCCCGCACGTCGACGTCCGCTACGAGGAGGGTGACCCACCCGTCACCCTGCCCGCCGTCGCCGAGGGCCGGCTCGACCTGGCGGTGATCTTCGAATACGGCACGGTGCCCCGCAACGACCCACCCGACCTGGAGCGCACCCTCATCCTCGAGGAGCCGCTGTACGTCCTCGTCCCCAAGAAACACCGCCTCGCCCGCCGCAAACGCATCCGGGTCGGAGACCTCTCGGCCGAGCGCTGGATCTGTTACCGCGAGGACACCGACGCGGCCCGCTCCTTGTTCCACATCTGCGCCGAGGGAGGCTTCCGCCCCGAAGTCATCTTCCGCACGAACGACTACAACCTGCCCTTCGAACTCGTACGGAACGGGCTCGGCGTCGCCATCGTGCCCGAACTCGCCCTGAGCAAGTCGGACGACGTACACCTCATCCGCCTCGCTAACCCCACCCACGTGCGCCGAGTGTTCGCCGTGCGCCGCGCGGGAGACCCGAACCCGTTCCTCGACCAGGCGGTCGCGGTACTGCGCACGGCGGCGGCCACGATCGACCGCGAGCTGTCACAGACGATCGACCCGCCGACGGCGGTGTAGCCGACGGGGGCGACAGGGTCTGGCGGCGGACACACGCAGCCTGCATCGCCGCGAGAGTTGATGTGTGGGTGCAGGCGGCGGTGGATGCGGAAGGCCGCTTCGTGGGCAGGCGCGACGTGCAGGGGATGCGCCGAGGGCGGCGGCCCCATGGGCGAGGGGCGTGCACGGCGAGGTCGCGGTTGACTCTCACGACGCGGTGGGAACACGGGCAGGTTCTGGTCGTCGACGTTGCCGGGACGTTCGACGGGGACACGGCGACGCAACTGTGCTTGCCGCTGACCCGCATGCTGGGTACTGGACAGCGGGCCTTCGTCGTGAACTTCGACGGTGTCGAACCCTGCGGGGCCGTGGCGGTGTTCATGTGGTCGCGGTCGGCGATGTGTCCAGCAGCAGGGAAGCGGCCGGCTCGGGGATGGGCGAGGCCGGTTCCCCGAGCCGGAGCGATACTGCTTCTCCGTCGTCACCACATCGTCGACGGTGAGCCGGACGATTCGGGTGAGGGGTTGTGCGTAGAGGAGCACGATGACGCCGGCGACGCGGAGGTTCTACGGGAGCTGGACGCACTTGCGTTCTCCTACTACGTCCGCATGCTCGCCAGCGCCACCAAGGGCTTCGACGACATCACAGACATGATCGTCCTGGACAGCGTGCGCTGGTGCGTGCCGGCCCTCGATGAGGCTGCACAAGCCCGCGCCCTGCGGCTTGTTCAGAACTGACCTCCCCGGGGTGCAGCTGCCGCTGCGCCCCGCGTCCGGGGTGCGGGAGTCTGCCGCGTGGTTTGTTCACGAGAACGGGTTCTGGCTCAAGTTGTGTGATGCGTGCACTGTCCTCGCCCTCGCGGGCCGGGCACGCCTCCCGCACGGCCTGATCGCGGAAGTGTTCCAACGCGCCCTCGATGCCCTGTTGCCTGCGGGCCCGCCAGCGCGGCGCGCCGTCCTGGCCGGACCGGGACTGTCCGTCCCCGATCTGGGCGCCGACATACTCCTCCTGCCGACCCACCCGCAGACAGGGGAGCCCTGGAGCCCGACCGGCCCGACCGGCCCGACCGCATCGGCATACCCGGTGCCGCTGCCGTTCGGGGTGTGGATGTGGCTGGCTTTCCCCGAGCCACACCTACACCTGCCCGCGTCGCCTGGTCCGAGGCCTGCCCAGGCGTCTTCGTCGGCCGCGCCCTTGCCCCTGTGGACCGCAACGGCCCTCACCTCGTCCCCCGTCATGGAGCGAGGCTTCCAGCTCGAGATCGCCGACCGCCAGCGGTCCGCCGCACCTGTACCGGATCGAGTGGCCGGCGCCGACCGGCGCCGTGGATCAAGCTCCGCGCGGCGCCCCGAAGTTCGCTTGTTCGGGTGATCGCTTTATGTTCGGGGGACATCTGGCCGCAGGGCTGGAAAGGTGGAGGGCGTCCCCGGTCGGGACGTGCGAGTACCATCGGAGCACCAGGGGGCGGACGACGTGGCGAAACGCAAGCTCACCGCAGAGAAGCAGGCAGACCGTGCGCTGTGTCCCGTGCAGGTCTCGCACCTGCTGGGGCTGAAGGTCCACGAGGTCGCCCGGGCCATGCGAGCCCACGGGATCACACAGGCGCTGCAAACGGCGCAAGCCAGGCAGTGGCGACAGAATCCGGGCAGCGCACCGGCCTGGCTGACCACCCTGCTCACCGAGGTGACCGTGCGCGCGGCGCAGCTGCAGGCCCGGCGGGAACGCGGCGCCCTGGAGGACGAGCACCGTCAGCTCCTTCTGCGGGACACTGTCGAGCGGCGACTGCTGGCCGGAGAGCATATCCCGCCCGGGTACGACGCCGAACTGATCGTGCAGGACATCGCGTTCACCGCGTCGAAGGAGCTTGTGCGCGGCTGCGGGCCGGTGTGCGGCGGCCCGGTCGCCGATGTGCTGCTTCCCGTGGAAGAGGCGGCGCTGTACTGGGCCGGTGTCGATCCGGACGATCACGGTACGTGGGTGGTCCACTGCGGCGACTGCCCGGACGTGGCCGATGAGCCCTCACCCTGGGACTGAGTGCATGCCCTTGAGCGGCCGAAGCCGGGGGTCTGATGGGGAACCGGCCCGACCGGTGTCGCTCATCACGCCGCTGCGTTCCTGGAGCGATGGGTGGACCTCACAGAGGACGAAGAAGATACCTCCCCCTGGTCGACGGGGCCGGTGATCGGCGAGGCGGCCGGCCCGTTCATCTACTTCCCGATGCGCTACAGCATGGCCGAGGAGGCTTCGGCCTACGCTGCCGATCTCGAGGCATCGATGGGGCTCGTTTGCTACGACCCGCAGGCTCGGCGGCTGCGCCCCTGACTGACTCCGGATCGCAAGTTGGTAGCGCCCCGCCGGGAAGCGGCCGCTCACTCGCTCGGTCTGGCCGATGGGACAAACGACACGCCATGGCATTCGGCGGTTCCCGCTGCCGTGCTACAGGCCGCGAAACAGCAGGAGACACGATCCCGTCGTATCCGGCCCTGATCGCAAGACGGCAGCTCGACAGCGCCGGCCCCGAATGTCCGGGGCCCGCACGAGGGTTGCAAGGTGATGGCGGACTCGGGCGACGGTGACCCGGTGGGCGACGGCGACGGTTTGGATGACCACGCCCTGGCTGGTCAGGGGGCATCCGTGCCAGTTTGGGAGATGTGGGAGACAGGCGGTGCTCCCTGGGCGGGTTAACGTCCAGCCAACTTGGGCAGCCCCCAAGGACCTGGCGTGGGCTGCTCGTTAGGCTCTCGGCATGACTGACTACGTGCAGGTTTCGACGGCCACGGAGACCAAGCAACAGGCAATCGATCTCGCTGGCCCGGCGGTCAAGGAGCGGCTCGCAGCGGGCGCGCAGATCATCGGGCCCGTCACCAGCGTTTTCTGGCATCTCGGTGAGTACGGCACGGGTGAGGAGTGGCAGTTGCTCCTGAAGACGACTGGCGACCGCTATCCGGAGCTGGAGGCCTACCTCCTCGAGCGCCACCCTTGGGACAATCCGGAGGTGTGTGCCGTGCCGATCACCGAGGGTGCGGAGCGCTGCAAGAAGTGGATCAGCGACTCCGTTTCCTAGGACGCGTCCTAGCCTGCCACACGCTCCAACAGGTCTCGGACAGGGCCGAGATCCTTGTGCGCGCTGAGCCGACTAAGAATCGGGTCGATGCGGAGGAGCGGCAGGCGTACAACGACGCGCTGGGCCGACTCCTCACCTGGAGCCGGCCCGTCCCTCACCCAGAAGCAGTCGGCAGGGGCTTCCGCGCGGTTTCGCGGGAGGCCGCCACTCCGATCAGGGAGAGAAGTGCGACCGCGATGAGGAAGAACGCGGGGGAGTAGGAAGAGCCGGTCCACGAGATCAGCCACGTTCCGACGTAGGGCGCCACCCCGCCGAAGAGTGCGGCACCCACGTTGAACGGCAAAGCGAAGCCGAGGTAGCGCGAGCGGGTCGTGAACGTCTCGGCGAAGAAGGACGGGAACACGGCGTCGTTGAGGGAGAACATCGTGAGGAACACGACGAGCACCACCGTGGAAACGAGCACGCCGCCCACGGATATCGCCATCATCAACGGGTAGCTCAGCGCGATGAGCAGGACGCACGCCGCGAGAAGCATTCGCCTCCGGCCGAACCGGTCAGAAAGCGCCGCCGTGCACGGAATGATGGCGATGTAGCAGACGAGGGAGATGGTCACCACGAGGTTCGAATCTCCCTGGCTCATTCCCGTCTCTTCGATGAGGTACGTCGGGATGTAGCTGAGGAGCAGGTAGTAGCCGCCGGCGTTGAGCGCCATCACGAGAAGCAGACGCCCCATCCTCGGGAGGGATGCCATGAACGACGGCTTGTGCCCGGTCTCCTGCTGAGCGGTCTTGGGCGCGTCGTACTCCCGGTCAGCGAGCTTGAGGTACTCGGGGGTGTCCTCGAGCCTGAACCGCAGGTAGAGGCCGATGAGTCCGAGCGGTCCCGCCATGAGGAACGGCAGTCGCCATCCCCAGGACTCCATGCTGCCGGCGGACAGGTTCGCGTACATGAGCGTCGCCATGACGGACGCGAGAAGGAAGCCTGCCGCGGAACTCATCGGCACGAAGCCGGTGAGCAGGCCACGTCTCTTGTCCGGTGAGTATTCGGCGATGAAGGTCCCGGCTCCGGCATACTCCCCGGCCGCCGAGAAACTCTGCGTGATGCGCAGCAGGAGGAGAAGGGCGGGAGCGGCGACACCGATGGTCGAGTACCCCGGAACGAGGCCGATCGCGAGGGTCGATCCCGACATGAGGAGGATGGTCGTTCCCAGGACGCGCTTGCGTCCCATCCTGTCTCCGAGGATTCCCCAGAGAAGCGCGCCGAGCGGGCGGACGAGAAACGAGAGACCGAAGACGGCGAACGTGCTCAGCAGGGCGACTGACCGGTCTTCCGACGGGAAGAACACGACGGCGATGGTGGTCGCGAGATAGCTGTACGAGGCGTAGTCGAAGTACTCGATGAGGGTTCCGAGACCGCTGGCCGCGATGACCCGCCGCATGACCGCGCGATCGGGTGGCGCTACGGCGTGGGTGGAGGTGAGCATGGGAATCTCCTTCATCCTATGGCTCTGCGGCCGGTCCCCGGTGACGTGTGTCCGGAGGTGACATGGGCCACTCGCGTGGTCGCGTCCCTACGATTTCCAGCCGGCGGGCCAGGGCCTATGGCCTCACCGGCGCTCCTCCAAAAACGCGTTGTCCACGGCGTACACGTCAGGGCGTGCATACCATCGCGTGTGGCTCAGGCGGTCAGTCCCTGAAGCCGCGCGCCTTGAGAGCCAGCCAGAGTTCGGTCTGCGTGTCGACGCTGTCGAGGCTGCGGCCCGTCACCTGGGTGAGCCGGAGCACGCGGTTCCTGATCGTGTGCCGGTGCACCCCGAGACGCACCGCGCACGCCTCGATCGACCGGTTTTCGATGAGCCACGTGTGGAGTGTCGTGAGCAGCACGTCTCCGTTGGGCAGCGCGTCGATGGGCGCGAGTACGGCGTTGGCGAAGGCCGTCAGGTACTGGCTGTCGGCGACGTGCAGGAGGAAGTCGTGGGCGGACCCGTCGACGAACCCGACGAGTGAGCCGATCCGCCGGCTCGTCTCCAGCGCGGCCCGGGCCTGTCGCAGGGTGCGGGCTGCGTTTCCGGGGGGCAGCGCGGTCCCGATGCCCACCGGTGTGTCGAGGCCGTACTCCTGGAGCAGGCGTTTGGGGTCCTGGGTGGCCAGGCCCTCGACGAGTCGCTCGCTCACCCTGAGCAGGGGTGATCCGAGGACAACCGCGAGATCGTCCAGGAGGACCTCGGCGTGTGTCTGCGACTTCGCCTCGACGACCACACCCCACAGGGTCGGGGCGTTGATGTTCAGCCCGCGGAGAAACGCCCGGGCCCGCGCGTCGTCCTCGGTGGAGAGTAGGCGCGCCACGTGCTGGGCGCGCCGCCGACGCTCCGGTTCGTCGAGGAACCAACGCCGCTCGAACTCGAGGGCGAGCAGGGACAGCAGGGTGGGCACGGCGAGGTCGGCCATGGCCAGACCGCTGTCGGAGCGGGCTATGTACCCGCGCACGGTCGTCTCTCCCGCGAACGGAGACACGATCAGGGCGAGGGAGCTGCCGTCGACGGAGACCCGCCGGGTGTGGCCGAGGGCAGGTGGGTCCGCCCGCACGCGGTCACCGGTCGCCTCGGCCGACGGGGCGTGCAGCCCGGTGTTCTTGCCGAGCAGACGCCCGACGCGGTCGAACACCCCGGCGCTCTCGCCGGTCGACCGCTGCCACTCCTGCAGCAGTGCGTCGACCGTGCCGCCGCGCGCGACGATCCTCGTCAGGCGTACCTGGAGAGCGAAGGAGTCCTGGAGGGCCACGCGTTCCGCCGCGACCTGCTTCGCGATGACAGCCCTGGTGATCTTCGTGAAGGGCGTGGAGGCTGGCGCGGACAGGAGCGGAAGGTCGTGCTCGCGGGCCAGGTCGACGAGGAAGCCGGGGATCTCGCGGAGAGGTGCCTGGGGTCCGGTTCCCAGGATCAGTCCCACGGCTCCATGCGCTGCGAGCGCGCTCACATAGTTCGCCCATGGCTCGGGATCCGCGCCGAGAACGGCGCCGCTCGTCATGACGATCTCGCCCCCTTGGAGCCACTGTCCGGGAAGGCCGATTTCGGCGGCGTGGGGCGCGGTGACGGTGGCGTCCATCCGCGATCCGGCGTGTTCGACGGCGAGATGGAGGCCTTCGAGGGTAGCGACATCGGCCACGGTGAGCGCGTGGGCTGTGCGGTCCATGCCCGCATCGTACGAGCGGTCGGCGTCGCCCTGCGGGCCACCTCCGGCCCATGGGTTTGTACACGCGGGAGATGGCTGAGGGCTCTCCCGCCGAAATAGCTTCCAGGAGTCCGAAGACGAAGCGCCGCGAACGGGCGATGCCGCCGGGACGCCCGGCGCGCGGCACGTGAAAGGAAGCCGAATTGATCCAGCAGAACGAGTACTACGACGGTCAGGTACGCAGCCTCGAGTTCGCCAACAGCCAGGGCAAGTTCACCGTCGGCGTCATGGAGCCGGGGGAGTGGGAGTTCGAAGCCCCGACCCGGGAGTGGATGATCCTCATCCGGGGAACCTGGGACGTGAAGCTCCCCGGATCGCGCGACTGGAAGACCTTCGGCGAGGGCGACTCCTTCCAGATCGAGGCGGACGAGTCCTTCACCGTGCGCATCTCCGACACGGTGGCCTACCTCTGCCCTTACACCTGAGTTCTCCGCTCGGTGAAGCCTGCGCGGTACCCGTCATGTCGCTGACCTGACGGGCTCCGCGCACGTTCCGATTCCCGGTCCTGGCGACCTGGCTTCGTCGCGGCCACCGTGCCTCAACCCCCGACGAAGCCAGGTCGCCAGGACCGGGCTCGTCGTCACGTGTGTCCCAAGCGGCGAGGTCGACGACCTGGCCGTCGGGGAAGAGAGCCCAGGTGCGGCCTTCGGCTACGAAGGCACCGGACGGCTCGGCACCTACTAGCCACTCGGCGGCCCAGCCAGCGATCTGCCAGCCGAGGGTATGGCGGGGCAGTCGTTCGCGTCCTTCAGCCAAGTCGGCCCGTAGAACGACGGCCCAGGGCGTCAATCTCCAAGGGAGTGAGCTGAGTTGCAAGAGCTCACCTCCAGAGCTGTCAACTCTGGTCCATAGGCGCCCGGTTGGAAAGGGATCGCCGTACAGGTGGGCATTTCGGAATCGCACGAACCGGCATCGGCGTACGGTGCGTGGTGGTCGCCGACGCCAGTTGAGTCTCAGCAGCAGCGCCAGTGTGCAGGGCCGACTTCAGGCGCGCGACCAGCTCTGGCGATGTGAGGCCCAGCCTTCCCTGCCGCCCGATAGACTCATTTCCTTCACGCCAGGCTCACCATATGCACACATGTGTCGACAGGGTGAGTGAGGGGGGTTCCTCGTACCTGGGTGATCGGTTGGGAGGCCGCATGTACGAGATGGTCAAGGGGGCCAACGTCGGGCTGGGGGGCTTGAGCGGCAGCGACGTCGATTCGGTCGTCGTCAGTCTGGGTTGGGTGAGCCCCACGGGTGAGGGGGACGCCGATGTCTCCGTGCTCCTGCTGGACGAAAACGCCAAGGTCCGCACCGACACCGACTTCTACTTCTACAACAACGCCTGCGCGCCAGACGGGAGCGTGCAGCTACTGGGCAAAACGCCCGTGGGAGAGGGCAGCGAGGACCGGATCAGTTTCGACTTGACGGCAGTTCCCGGCGATGTCGCCACCATCCTCATCGCGGCGAGCCGGTACGAGTCGGCCCGGTTCGACGAACTCGAGGATCTGCAGCTGAGGTTGAGCGACGGGTCCGGCGAGCCGCTGCTGCGGTTCGCGATCGATGATGCCGGTGACGTGAGCGCGCTGATCTTCGGGGAGCTCTACCGGCGCGGGGAAGAATGGAAATTCCGGGCTGTAGGGCAGGGCTACGAGGCAGGCTTCGCAGCCCTGGCAGGGGATCACGGCGTAGACATCGACGACGACGCCGAGCAGGCGAACGCCACGCAGGCAGAGGAAGGCTCCCAAGAGCTCCCGGCCTCTGACGTCCTCCAGCAGAACCCCGCGCCAGAATCGGCGCCGGACCCCATCGCCACAGTGACCGTCCCCGGCCCACGACAAGAAGCCGAGGCAGCGGCGCCCGCCAGGAAGCCGGTGCGCCCGCGCACGTCGAAGAAGAAGGTCACTGTTTCCAAGACGCCGCAGAAGTCCCTCGCGGAGAACGAGTCCTGGAGGGGCGCGCGCCTCTTCCCCGTCTCCGCGTTGAAGAGTGACCGTGACCGGGAGACTCGCGCCACCTCGGTCCTGCTGGCTGTGATGGCGCAGGTGCCCGAGCTCGGCCGGCGGCTCACCGCCGGGTTCGGCGCCCCCGCCGGGCGTATGGAGACCTTCACCGAGGTGTCGCTGCCCCACGGAGAATCGCCTCGGCGCCCCGACGGTGTCATCCGTGTGGAACGAGCGGGCAAGCTGTGGACGGCACTCGTCGAGACCAAGACCAATGGCAATCCGCTCAGGGCCGAGCAGGTGCAGGACTACTCGGACATCGCCGCCAGGAGGGGTTACGAGGCGGTCATCACCCTCTCCAACGACGTGGCGCTGGAAGGCAGCCCGCTGGTCGAGGTGAAGATCGACCGGCGGCGGAAGAACAAGGTGAGCCTGTGGCATCTGTCCTGGGCCGAGGTAGCCCACCAGGCGCAGATGCTGATCCGGCACGAGGGCGTCGGGAACCCCACACACGCATGGCTCTTGGAGGAGTTGCTGCACTACCTGCTCCACGAGAATTCGGGCTGTCACGGCTTCCACAACATGGGGCCGGCATGGGTGCCTGTCCGTAACGGGATCCAGGACGAGACGCTCGGCCCGGGCGACCCACGGGCACTCGAGGCCGTCGAGAGCTGGGAGCGTCTGGTACGTCAGGTCTCGCTGGGCCTGGGGGGCGAACTCGGACGGAAGGTCCTTCCCGTGCAGCGTGCCCGCCGCGGCACGGACGCCGTGGCCCGCCGCACCCGCATGGCCGACGAGTTGTGCCAGAACGGCAAGCTCCAGGCCGAGCTGCGCATCGAGCAGACACCAGGAGTACTCGCCGTCACCGCCGACCTGCGCACCGGCAAGATCCGCACATCCATCGACATCTCGCCCCCGGAGCAGGGCTACCCACTCTCCTGGGCCAAGCGAATCGTCCGCGAACTGGCTGAAGCGCCCGCGGACCTGCACATCGAGACCTTGGTCGATGGCGATGCGGGAGGACCGCGGGGAACGCTGGAACGCCTGCGCCCCGAGCCGGGTGATCTCCTCCCGAAGGGCGGGGCAAAGATCACCGGATTCCGGCTGTCCCTGTACAAGGGCATGGGCGCCCAACGGGGGAACACAGAATCCGGATTCATCCGCAGCGTCGACGAAGCAATCCACAAGTTCCATACCGGGGTGGTGGCCCACCTCGACCGCACGGCGACCAGGAGGAGGGCGCCGGGAAAGCCGTCTGTCGGGGCGTAGGACAGCTGCAGCCGGCCAGGGCGTCCCCCGCGGGGCAATGACCGCTGATCACCCTGCGATCCGCAGGACGATGAACGGTGCGAACACGGAGCTCCTGTGCAAGTTGCGCGCCACAACGTGCTAGGCGTACTGGGCGGCACGGTACGTATGTCCCGCCGCGACGACGCCGACCACTGGTGCGCCCCCATGGCCGAGGGCCGCGCTTGCCCCGCACCAAGGAACTGGCCGCGCTCGTCGACGCCGGGGTTGCCGAGACTCGTCAGGCCGCACCTGCGCGGTGGCCGTCGCCTCCCACGTCAGCCGGTCCAACGCCGGGGCCTAATGCCACGTCAGGGCCCAATCGTCCGGGGGAGTCCGCACGGTTGGCTTGTGTGAGAGGCCGTGAGACGACGATGCCCCGGCCGTTCCGGCGGGGCAGGCGCGCGCTGAGGGGCGCCGTGTCAGGCGTGCGCATCGTTGTACTCGCGAGGCTCGCCCTGGTGCTCGCATAGCCCGTATCCGCCAGCGCCGGGGCGTTCCCGCGTTCTGGGGCATGGCGTTCGGGGCCGTGCGCCTGGGAGCGCGGAACGGGCCGCTCTCGCGATCTCTATCAGAAGTGTCCGTCGCTGGAGGGCCGAGACACCGGGACGTGAGTAAAACGGGACAAACTAGTATGAATGCCCTGAGTGTGTTGCAGGGGCGTCGGGATCCCATGCGTGCCCGATGCTCAGCGCGGGGTGCTGCGTTGGGTTGATCATGAGCGACCGACGTGAACACGACGAATACGCCAGCGGCGTCCGTGCCGAACTCAACGGAAGCTACTGGCTCGACGCCCCCGAGCGCGACGGGCACACCCAGGCGACTGCCGCTGGTGCAAAGCCCTGGCGAAGGCCGAAGCCGAGGCGAGGCGTCGCAGGAATTCCCAGACCGGTACCGACTGACCCCGCCCCCATTTCCGGCGGGCGCTCCCGAGTCCGCCACCTCGACACGCCTGCCGGTCCCCACCCGCAGGAGCGGCCGGTTTCGACGGGTAGTCACGCAGCCGCAGCTGAGCGCCCGTCTGTGATCGCAGTTGGCCGCTTCGCGCCGGGGCGGCATCGTTCACCAGATCAGTGGAGAGGACCGAAAGACGGCGCCGTCAGGGTGACGAAGAGCCTGCGTCGATCGCCAACCGCCGGGGGCGTTCTTACCGCCCACGAGGCCGGCGAGGGCGAGGTGGAAGGTGTCCCCGCGCGGAGTCGGGAGCACGGGACGCAGACGGTCGCGCGTCTGTTATGGCAGCGGACGGAAAGCCGCTCGCCCAGCTCGTGGCGGGCGTCGTAGCGGTGCGGGATCTCCCCGGTCATCGCGTCCCGCGTCCTCGTCAGGAGAGATGCACAGGGTGCGCGCACCCGCCCGTCGTAGCTATCTGTGCCAACCAGCGGGCGAATCAGGGATCTTGGGCGATGCGCAATGCGTCGCGGTCTGCTCTGGAGAGCTGACGCAGGCGCGCCGCGCGGTCGCGAGCGGCGCACCTGCCAGCCGGACGGTCCCTTGCGCACGCCTCTCAGACGCCTGCGCCCGGGAGGAACGCCGCCATTCCACAGTGTGATCACCATCCGCTGACGATCCCTCATGAGTCACGGCGATTCGATGTAACGCGTGACGCATCGTGAGAGTGTGGCTACTGCTCATGATTCATAAGTTGCAGGAGGGGCAGCGGTACGTGGCTGTGAACGGGGGAGGGGCACCGCCCGTGATGCTGACACGGACGCACCGCATACTCATCGGCGTGGTCGTCGCCGGTGCGGTGGTCATCGCCGGCATCGGTTTCGCGGGTTCGTACGCGGCCGTTCGCTCACTCGCGCTCCAGAAGGGGTTCGGGAACTTCAGCTACGTGTTCCCGATCGGCATCGACGCGGGTATCTGCGTACTGCTCGCCCTGGACCTGCTGCTGACCTGGATCCGCATACCGTTCCCGCTGCTGCGCCAGACGGCGTGGCTGCTGACCGCGGCGACGATCGCGTTCAACGGCGCGGCCGCCTGGCCGGACCCCCTCGGCGTCGGCATGCACGCCGTCATCCCGATCCTGTTCGTCGTCTCCATCGAGGCGGCGCGGCACGCGGTGGGCCGGATCGCGGACATCACGGCCGACAAGCACATGGAGGGCGTGCGCCTCACGCGCTGGCTGCTCTGTCCGCTGCCCACGTTCCTGCTGTGGCGCCGCATGAAGCTGTGTTGTGTCCTGAACATGAAAGGGAGTTGGTCGTAGGGCAACTTCTAGAAGTGATGCTGTGCGGGAGATGAAGGTATGGCCCTTCGGAGTCGCCCTGTGGGGGGAGACTTCAAACCACCTCATGCTGCATTGGGTTGAAGACCGTTGTGGTGAGCGATGAGGAAAAGGCGTCCAGGAGGCGTCAGGTGGGGTCCGGGAAGACGAACACAAGTGAATCGCTGCTGACGTGTCGAAATCATAAAGACGACATCAAAACCGGGGTGTCACAGTTACTCCGGGATGAGCCTGGCGGGTGCTCGCTTATTGGCCAGGCGGTGTCCGGCATGCAGGCGACGTGAGCCCGGGCTGCGGCTTCCGCACGGAACAGGAGAAGGCCTGCCTTGATGCTGTCCGCCGCGCTGCGGTGGCGAGAGGGAGTGCCCCAAGTAGCTGTATCTGCGAGGGGTCGAGTACCGAGGCAGGGCAGGCCGGCGGACCGGTTCGTAGTAGTGACGAAGCCCCTGTAATGGGGGTGGAGCGAAGGGACCGGGCCGTTCGTGACTGAGGTGATCGCATCAACCGGACAGAGTCCGGGAGGAGTGAGATGAGCCAGTTGAAGTCACCGACCAAGCCGTTTGATATCTCGAAGTGGGAAGTCAAGGAGGCATGGGAGGACGTCAGGGCCACCAAAGGCGCACCCGGCGTGGATGGACAGAGCATCGATGACTTTGAGGGTGACCTGAAGAACAATCTTTACAGGGTCTGGAATCGGATGTCATCGGGTTCGTACTTCCCACCCCCGGTGCGTGCGGTGGCTATTCCCAAGCCGCACGGTGGAGGCACGAGAATGCTGGGCATTCCTGCTGTCGCCGATCGCGTGGCGCAGACCGTAGTGGCCCGGCATCTGACGCGGAGGGTGGAGCCAATCTTCCATCCCGACAGCTATGGATACCGGCCCGGGAGGTCTGCCCTGGACGCAGTGGGGAAGTGCCGTGAGCGTTGCTGGAAGAGGGCCTGGGTGGTCGAACTTGACATCGCCCAGTTCTTCGACAGCGTGCCCTGGGACCTGCTGGTCAAGGCGGTGGAGGCGCACACCGACGCCGTCTGGGTGAAGTTGTACGTACGGAGGTGGCTCGCTGCCCCGCTCGTCATGCCCGACGGCACCCTGCTGGAACGGGAGCAGGGGACCCCACAAGGCAATGCCACTTAGATAAGTGGTTAGCGTTCCGCCGTCCACATATGCACAGAGGCACGCCCGGGCTGCCTGTGGATAGTCAACTATGCGATACCGGCGCTTCGTTGTTCCCGGTGGACCGGTTATCTTCCTCACCTATGGGTGGGGTGCGGGATGGTTCGGCGGCGGTTTCGGGTGTCCGGTTGACCGATCGGGTGGGTGTCGGGGTTCTGACGCGTCTGGTCGATCGTGATCTGGTCGATGAGGTTCTCGCGGAGACGAGGCGGACGGAGAAGAGGTCCCGTCTGCTTCCGGCGCGTGTTGTTGTCTATTACGTGTTGGCCCTGTGCCTCTTCTTCGGGGAGTCGTACGAGGAAGTCATGCGTCTTCTCGTCAACGGTCTTCGTTTTCTGGGGACCTGGCGGAAAGACTGGACGGTTCCTACCACGGGTGCCATTTCGCAGGCGCGCCGGCGTCTGGGGCCGGAGCCGTTGCGAGTGCTGTTCGAGCGGGTGGCAGTGCCTTGTGCTCAGCGGGGGACACAGGGGGCGTGGCTGGGGCGGTGGCGGCTGATGGCCATCGACGGGTTCGTGCTGGACATTCCTGATACCCCGGCGAACGATGCGGAGTTCGGCCGGTCCGGGGGAAAGGCGAATCCGGCGCCTTTCCCCCAGGTGAAGATCGTGGGGCTGGGTGAATGCGGGACCCATGCAGTGGTGGCTGCGCGGCTGGGTCCCTGGCGAGTGGATGAGGGAGTTCTCGCTGGACAGCTTGTCTCCGAATTCGAACCGGGCATGCTGGTCACCGCCGACCGGGGATTCTACGCGTACCGTCTGTGGGAAGCCGCTGCCAGGGCTTGCGCAAGTTCCCGGGTTCGCCCAACTGGCGTGAGGATGCCGCGGGTTGGGGTGGATGACAGAGCGGACACGGAATCCGTGATCATTCAGGTGTCTAAGCCGAGTGATCAAGAGGGTTCCCGTGTCCGCTGTCTCATCTTCCCCGATCCCTGCCGTGTTGGCCAAGTTGGGTCCGCTCAACCCGGACGACGTGGCTGACCTGCGGTTCTTCCTGGAGGCGGTGCCCGATCCTCGCTCCCGGCGGGGCCGTTGGTACTCGTTGGCCTCAATCCTGCTGGTCTGCGCGGCCGCCGCGGTCTCAGGAGCCCGGACCATCGACGAGCTCGCCGAGTGGGGTGCCCGTGCCGACGCCGGGCTGCTCGCCGCGCTCGACGTGCGCCGTCACCTGCTGCACTGGCGGCATGCACCGTCCAGATCGGCGATCGGGAGGGTCCTCGAGCGCCTCGACGCCGACGCACTCGATGCGGCCGTCGGAGCCTGGCTGGCTCACCGCCATACCGCCGCAGCCCCGGGCAGACGACGGGTGATCGCCGTGGACGGCAAGGCACTGCGCGGCTCCGCCCGTCTGAGCCAGCCCCGCCGCCACCTGCTGTCCGCCGTCACCCACGGCCGCCCGGTCACCCTCGCCCAGGCCGAGGTCGGGTCCAAGACCAACGAGACACGGCACTTCCAGCCCCTGCTTGCACCGCTCGACCTGGACGCAGACGTGGTCACCTTCGACGCGCTGCACTCCGTGAAGGCCAATGTCGCCTGGCTGGTGGAGACCAAGAAGGCGCACTACGTGGCCGTGATCAAGCCCAATCAGCCCACCGCCTGGGCCCAGCTGGACGGTCTGGACTGGCACGCGGTGGCCATCCAGCACACCGCCTCGAACAAAGGACACGGCCGTCGCGAGTCCCGCTCGGTCAAGACTCTCGCCATCGCCGACAACCTCGGCGGCATCGCCTTCCCCCACGCGAAGCTCGCCCTCCGCGTCCACCGCCGCCGCAAAGCAACCGGCAGGAAGGAGACCCGCGAGACCGTCTACGCGGTCACCAGCCTCGACGCCCACCAGGCGAAACCGGCCGAACTCGCCTCCCACCTGCGCGGACACTGGATCGTGGAAGCCCAGCACCACATCCGCGACCGTACCTTCGCCGAAGACGCCTCCACCGTCCACGCCGGCAACGCACCCCGCGTCATGGCCGCCCTCCGCAACCTCGCAATCGGAGCCCTCAAAGCCCTCGGAGCGACCAACATCGCCAAGACCACTCGCGCCATCCGCGACCAACCCGAACGAGCCCTCCCCATCCTGGGCATCACCTACAAGCCCGACCTCAACGGAACTTGATCAAGCCCTGAGCCGCTGCCGCTACCGGTGCGGACCTCTTGTGGCGCATGCCCGACGGTCCTCATCTGCCGGTCGTCCGGCCGCTGGAGGACGGATCGTACGAGTCTTTTCTCCTCGACCCCAAGGTCCGCAACCGGCGTGCGAATCAGCGCCACCGTGGATCGGCCGCCATCGAGAAGCCGTCCGGGATCCCGGTAAGAGTCGTCGAGTACGAAGTCACGAACCGTGGAGGCAAAGGCGAGATCTTCTGCCTGATCACCACCATCATGAACCCGGATGAGGCCAGCTCCGCCGAACTTGCCGCCGCCTACGCCGAACGCTGGGAGTTCGAATCCAGCCTGGACGAGATCAAGACGCATCAACGAGGCCACGGCGGCGTACTGCGCTCGAAATCACCGGACATGGTCGAGCAGGAGATCTGGGCACTGCTTCTCACTCACTACGCGGTCAGGCACCTGATGTGCGAGGCAGCCGACCACGCCGACATCGACCCGGACCGACTGTCCTTCATGCGCTCACTGCGCGTCATCCGCCGTCAGGTCACCGACCAGGCGGGATTTTCCCCCCTGCCGCCTCACGAACGCCCTTGACAAGGCATATGCAGAAATAATCGAAAGACTCAACCCTTGCCGACGGAACCGCAGTAGTCCACGAGCCGTCAAGCGTATCCACGTCCATGCCTACAGGAAGAAACTCCGCACCGAAACCACGACCCGTCACCCGGACCCACCCCACATCAAAATCCTTGCCGTTTCTTAAATAAGCGGCATTGCCCCACAAGGGGCTCCGGTGTCTCCCGTCCTGGCGAACCTGTTCCTGCACTACGCATTCGACCTCTGGATGGACCGGGAGTTCCCCACCATCTGGTTCGAACGCTACGCAGACGATGCGGTGTTGCACTGCGTCTCCGAGCGCCAGGCCCGTGAGGTACTGGCAGCTCTGGTGGACAGGATGGCCGAGGTCGGGCTGCGTCTGCACCCGGCCAAGACCCGGATCGTCTACTGCAAGGAAAGAGGACGCACCGGCTCCTACGAGCACGAGGCGTTCACCTTCCTCGGGTACACGTTCCGCGCCAGACAGAACCGGATGCGCAATGGGGTGGTTTTCACCTCGTTCGAACCGGCTGTCAGCAAGGACGCCCTGAAGAAGATGGGGCGAGAGGTGCGGTCCTGGAGGCTGCACACCCGCACCAACACGTCCTTCCAGGAACTCGCCCGCAGGATCAACCCTGTGGTCGCGGGATGGATCAACTACTACAGCCGTTTCAGGCCTTGGGAGTTGTACCCCTTCTTGGCGCGCATCAACGCCTACCTGGTGCGGTGGATCCGCCACAAGTACAAGCGGCTCTCGGCCAACCGCAAGGCCACCGTGAAGATGCAGGAGATCGCCCGTCGATACCCCCGCATGTTCGCGCACTGGCGCTACACAACGGCGGCCGTATGGGTCGGTTGATCAGGACGGTAAGAGCCGTGTAACGGGAGACTGTTACGCACGGTTCTGTGAGGGCCGAGGGGTGAGATTCCCCTCGGCTACTCGGCGGAGCTGCGCTCCTACGAGGCCGTGATCAAGCTGGAGCAGGAGCGGCTCGTCTACCAGGCGCGGCTGCGGTCCCGCTTCGGCCGGAACTGGCGCCGCAAGGCTCCGGTGGAATCGCTGATGCCGTTGCGTCTGGCGAAGTACGGGGTGCCACTGGCAGAGACGGCTCCGGCGGGGCTCGCGGCTGCCGGGATCGAACCCCGGCTGCTGCCGGCCGCACCGCAGCAGACCACCCCGGAACTTGAGCCGCCGATCGAAGCCGCAGAGGCTCTTACGGCAGAATCTTCGAGTCCGTGGCTCGCCAAACAGCTGCCGGCGCACCAAGCCGAGACGGCGGATTCAATCGACTACTTCGGTGCCTATAAGGATTTCCTGGCTGAGTATCAGGTCGTGCCGACGGCGGCTCAGTTCGCGCACTATCTGCGGGTCGAGCATGAGGCTGCCCAGGAAGACGGCAGTCCGCTGTCGGAAGTGGAGCTGGTGCCGCTTCTGGCCGGATATGCGGCCAAGCTTGAGGCGAGCGTGGGCCGCCAGGACATAGGCGACGGGGACGGGCCGCAAGCTGAGGTGCCGGTCTCAGAGGAGACGTGGGCGGCGTTCTACCGGGATGTGGCCCGCGCCTATGTCGAGGAGTTCGGCGCCTCCCCCGATGCGGCAGCGCTCGCGCAGTACCTGCGACAGCGCTACAACTTGGACGCTCCCGAGCCGCACCTGCTGCCCCCTGAGGTGACAGCGGAGCAGCTCCCGGCCCCTCACAGTGCGGACATGACGCCCCCCGTCGGGCCGGTGCGAGGCAAGACTCCGTCGGACGGCTTGGTGCCGGTTCCCTCGCAGCGGGACCGCGCGCAGATCGACGTAGCCCTCGACTCTTCCGCGACTGTTGACGACGGAGGGGAGGAGGGCGAGGAGCTCGCGCGGCTCACGAATCCCGACCGGTACTACCTCGCCTACCAGCGATACGTGGACACCCACGCCATGGAGCCCAAGGGCAGAGCAGCCTGGGAGGAAGTGTCCCAACAGCTTGCTGCGTCCGGTGTCCTGGGCGACAAGGGACAGCCGGTCAGCCCCAGCACCCTGCGCCGGTACGCACTGGAGCAGCGCATCTACCGCCGGTGGGTCGACGAATACGAGCGCCTGGGCGAGCCACCTACGTACGAGGTGCTACTGGATCGGCTCGCCCACGACGGGATCAAGTCGGGCAACCGGCAGCTGACCCTCGACGATCTGCAGCGCGGCGAGCATCTCGCGTCTGGGTTCGAGCGCCGCTACCACGCACTGCACAGCCACAACTGATCACCGGCGGCCGTGACCTGCGGCCGCCCTAGCGTCGTAGTCAATCATCGTGCCGACCCTAGCCTGTGGGCGCCGTCCCCAGGACTTGAACCTGTGGCCTCATCCCTTATCAGGCCCCTGGACCGCCATCGGCAACCCGCCCGGCTGGCAACTCCTGGCCGAGATGGCCGTCAACGTGGCTGGCCGCACTGCGCCTGCGCCCGGCAGAGATTTGAACGGCTGCGTTGATCCTAGGTCGGCGGCGACTTGACGGATGGACTCAGCAGGCGCCGACGCGAACGGCGGTCGCGGACAGGGTGGTGTAGTTCATCGTGAAGCGTCCCCCCAGGGAATCGATGGCGCCCCCGACGGCATCCAGTACCTCGGCCAGTTGATCGGGACGGAGTTGGGTGAGACCGCCGGTGGTGGGTAGCAGATCCAGCCATTGGTCGCGCGTGTAGGACTGCTCCCAGTCGAATCGCCACTGTTCGGGATCATTGAACTGTTCGGTCTCCCGGATCTTGTCGGCGAACTTTGCGTATGCCGCCTGGTAGAGGTCGAGCGGACGTCGGGCCGGTTGGCCGTTGAGCGGGGAGTCGGGCGCCGCCCGCCGGAAGGCAGCGGCGAACGGATCGGCCACCTCGGCTGGCGGCTCGTACACGTGCCCGAAGATCGCCAGCCGTCCCCCTGGACGCAGCACACGTGCCGCCTTCACGGCGCCGGCGACCGGATCCACCCAATGCCACGACTGGGCGGCGATGACCGCGTCGAACGTCCGGCCGGCCGGCTGCCAGGCTTCGAACGTCGCCACCTCAACCTGCAGGCCACGGGCTCGCGCGAAGTCAGCCATCCGCGCATCGGGTTCGACGCCGAGCACGGCGGAGCCGGCCGCCTGGAACTGGCGGGCTGCGATGCCGGTGCCGCAGCCGACGTCGAGTACGTCGGGCCCGGGGCTCCCGGCAACGATCCGCGTCACCAATGCATCGGGGTAGCCGGGCCGGGCCTGGTCATAGCGTTGCGCGTCCACGCCGAACGACTCGGCCATCCGCCGGGCCTCATGCGACTGCGCTGGGGGCGGTTCCGGTTGCTCTCGCGGTAGAGTGGGCATGCGCCCACTTTAGTGGGCGCATGCCCACTCGACAACGGGTGCTAGCGAGCTGATGCGCGAGAGGATCTGTGAGTGCCGACTGGGGTGCACCTTCGCGACGCGCGGCAGCAACTGTTCGACGCTGCCGAGCGTGTGCTTCTGCGGGACGGGCCGGACGGGCTGACCAGCCGGGCCGTCACTGACGAGGCGGGATGCGCCAAGGGCGTCCTGCACCGGCACTTCTCCGACTTCGACGCCTTCCTCGCCGACCTCGTACTTGACCGTGCCGGGCAGCTCGAGATGCAGGCGAGTGCGCTGCGCGAGTCCGCAGGCAGCGGCACGGTGGCCGACAACCTCACCAGCGCGCTGACCACCTTGTTCGGGCCGATTCCGGTGGCAATCATCCCGCTCATTACCTTCCGGGACGAGCTGCGTGCACGGCTGCGGCAAGCCAGGCCCGGAGGGGGCATCGCGGTCCTCGCCCAGGCCACGACAGCGATTTCCGCTTATCTGGCCGACGAGCGTGAACTGGGCCGCATTGCGGCCGACGCCGACATCGACTCACTCACTCTCTCCCTGGTCGGTGGCGGGCATCTCCTGTTCACAGACCGCGACCCCGGCCCGCCGACCACGGCAGTCGTCAACAAGCTCGTGACAGCGGTCATCGCCGACGCCGTGCAACGACGTCCGAATTAGGTGCCACTTGGCGATCTCGGCGGGCGGGAACCACAGATCGCACTGGCCCAGCTCGCCAGGTCCATAGACCGTCCGAGACGCCGGATCGACGGGCCGATACGCCGGACGCAGTTCCCTGACGCGCTCTTTCAGCACGGTCAGGCCACGGTCCCAGCCGATTCGTTCGGCGATCACCGTCGCCGGCATCTGCGGCCACTGCTCGAGCAGTTCGCGGATCTGCGGCTCGACGACATCGATGTTCGAGCCCTTGCTGCCCGCTGATACTTCGGTGGAGCATCGTCCGCAATGGCTCTGCGAACGGTGTTCCTCGAGACGCTCAACTTCCTCGCAATGGCTCTCACCGCATCTCCTCGGCCCGGAGAAGCCGACGGATCTCCGCCCAGTCCTCCACGTTGATCACCACTCCTCCCGGCCTGACTCAACGAGCCAGGCTGCTGGAGCGTGCAACTATCTAGCGTCCGATACCGGTCCACTTTTCAGCCTTGGCAGACAGGCCGCGGCTGTTCGCGCAAGCTGGTGTCAGCTGCTGACGTCAGAAACCGGGGCGTTCGACGAGTTCGGGCTACTTGCACGCCGGATCATCACCACTACGTGCACCGCTTGCTCCGGGTAGGCCCATAGCCGTACAGGCACCCCAGACCCTTCACACTCGATCACCAGCGCTCTGGTCGGGACCCACAACATTTCGCGGAAGGTCGCTCGGCGCGCGCGGATGTAGCGCAGATCTTTCGGGAGTTCACGCAGCCGCGTCCTCGACCAGCGAGGCTTCCATTGGAACCTGCCGCCGGCGCGTACGTGACCAAGGCTGTATCGGCGCCCCTCGTCAGGCAGGTTGGCCCCGACCTGGAAGAAGACTACTTCCCCTGCTTCGGTCTGAGTGGCTGTTCGCCGCGCTCGCCGCGCCAGGAGAAGCCTCCCGATCACCCCACCGAGGAAGGCACAGAGCGCCGTAATCATGCGCGAAGTAAAACAGGCGGCCAACTCATCGCCAAGAGGTTCGGCGCACCTCGGACCTGACACATCCCAGCAGCTGACCCTGCCAACAACGCAAATGAAGATCACGGCTTACGGCTGTCATGTAGGACGCACACCGCCACATACACGCAGAAGTTGACCACCCCGCAGCCGTTGTCCTGCTGATCGCTCAGCCGGCGTTCACACAGGGTTGGTGTCCACTCGCTTCGATGAGCGGGCTGCAGCACCCCCTCGACTGTCCAGGCCCCTGTGAGGAGCTTCCATGGCCCCCGATCCGAACATCCCGACATCCGAGTCCGAACTCAGCGACAGACCCGGGACGACGACCGGCACCACTCGCCGTAAGTTCCTCCAGAGCACAGGGGTCACCGCCGGGGCGCTGGCGCTCGGCGCGACCGCCGGGGCGGGCGGCGCGTACGCCGCTCCGAACCCCAGGTACGTCTTGCCAAAGGGCTTCGAGGGCAACATGTCCGACCTGAAGCATGTCGTGATCCTGATGCAGGAGAACAGGTCCCTCGACCACTACTTCGGTACGTTCCCGGGCATACGCGGCTTCAACGACAAGCAGGCGCTGCGGTTCCAAGACGGCACTACCGTCTTCCAGCAGAAGGACGGCAGCGGCAACATCGTCACCCCGCAGGTCGACGACGGAGCGTGGGGCAACGACCACGGAGCCTGGGGCGACGTCGACCATCGCAAGTGGGACCTGTGGCTGCAGCACAACGGCGCCAGCTGTATGAACTACCACAGCGACACCTACATGGGCTTCTACCACTCGGTCGCCGCGCAGTACACCATCGCCGACCAGAACTTCTGTTCCGAGTTCGGGCCGACTGACCCCAACCGCAAGTACCTGTGGAGCGGTACCGCCAACAGCGAGACGGGCAATACCGATGAGTCCAACTACTCCCGTTCCTGGACCACGGTGGCCGAGCAGCTCCAGCAGGTCGGCATCGACTGGCGGCTCTACTCTGACAACAGTGGCAACGGGCGACAGGGTTACATCAGTACCTGGGTCGGCGACTACGGCGACAACGAGCTGAAGTACTTCAAGGGATTTGACCCGGAAGGGCTGAGCGCCGACGACCCCAAGCTGCGGCCCGGCACCGGCTTGATCTGGCGCGGCAACGCCACGTACTACTCCGGCATGACCGCGCCGAACGACGACTCCGACGCGAACCTCGACTCGGTACTCAAAAATTTCCATGACGCCTGCCAGCCGGGCGCGGAACACCCGCTGCCGGCAGTCTCCTGGATCGTGGCGCCCTACGGCTGGTCCGAGCACCCGGACGCAGACACCCTGCACGGCGAGCGCTACGTCAAGAAGACGCTCGACATCCTGCAGAGCAACCCCGACATCTGGAACCACACCCTCTTCATCCTCAACTACGACGAGAACGACGGGAAGTTCGACCACGTGCTGCCGCCGTGGCCCGAGCCGGGCACGTCGCGCGAGTACGTCGGCGACTACCCGCTCGGCTTCGGCCCGCGAGTGCCGATGCTGCTGGTCTCGCCGTGGACCCGCGGCGGGTACGTCGCCTCGGAAGTCTTCGACCACACCTCGACGATCAAGTTCCTCGAGACCTGGGCGACCCACCTCGGCAAGCCCTTCCGTTGCCCCAACATCAGCGACTGGCGGCGCTCGATCGCGGGCGACCTGACCAGCGCGCTCGACTTCGCCCACCCGCAACCGGGGCCAGCCACCTTCGTGGACCCACTGGCCGACCAGTCGGTGTCGATTTCCCCCGACCACATGAAGCCGCGCCCGCTGAGCTTCCATCCGCACGCGACGATCTCGGAGGACCGCGCGACGGGGACGGTCACCGCCAGGATGACCCTGACCGGCGGCCCGAAGGACAAGGCCCTGAGCTTCCAGGTCTTCCCCGACAAGTACCAGCCGTTCTCCAGCACGCCCTTCACCGTCACCGCGCGCAACACGCGCAAGTACACCTGGGACGCCAAGGCCACCGACGGCAAGTACGCGTTCTCGATCTACTCCAACGACGGGTTTGTGCGCTCCTTCGCCGGCCAGGTCGCTCCCGCCGGAACGAGGGACGGTGGCCTCCCGCGCGTGGAAGTCGACCTGCTAAAGGCCAAGGGCACCAAGCACGAAGCTCAGGCGAAGCTCACGCTGCACAACGACGGCACCAAGCCGGTGCACTACACGCTCACCGCCAATGACTACCTCGGCCGTACCCAGAAGGTCACGGTGGCCCACGGCGCGACGAAGGTCGTCATGTGGCCGACCCAGGAGGGCTACTACGACGTGGTCGTCACCGTCGACAGCGACACGACCTGGACGCAGCGCTACGCCGGCCGGATCGCCACCACCACAAAGGACTGACCGGCAGGGACCTCCGCGGCGACGGTGCACAAATGCGACCAGCAGGGCCTCCTGGTGCTCGGTGTGGCTTCAACACCGTCCGAGCACAGCCCGGTCTCGATCAGGTAGGGAAAGCTCCGCGCCCTCCGGTTCGCCCCGCCGTGAGGCGCAGATCAGATCAGAAGTTGCCTCGGCTCCTACGCCCGTTCAAAGGTCGGCTTCGCCGACGGGCTGCAACCCCCGGGGTGTTGCAGCCCGTCTTTGGTCGGACAGCCCCGGACAGCGGAACTTTGAGCTGTTCGGGCGGTTTTTGCAGGTGAGAGCCCTGACCGGACAGCCGTGACAGGGCGAACACAGCGGGGATTTGCGGGCGCGCCGACCACTGTCAGATGGCTGCCGTAGCTTGTGGCCATGGTCGAAACAGGCGAGCACTCCGACTCCCGGCCCGATGTGCCGCCCGTGGGACGCCAGCCCGTGGCGGGCGTCCAGGCGTACTACGCGGAGAATGCCGGGCTTCTGTCACAGCGATATGAGAGCGTCTCCTTCGAGGAGGTGCACGGCAAGGTTTTGGATCTGCTGCCGCCGTCTCCGGCGGTGGCGCTGGATGTTGGGGCCGGCACTGGGCGGGACGCTGCGGCGCTGGCGCGGCGCGGCTATCAGGTAGTGGCGGTCGAGCCGACGCGTGAGATGCGGGACGTCGCACGGCGCCTGTACCCGGGCGAGGACGTTTCATGGGTAGAAGACTTCCTACCCGAACTCCCCTGTCTGGAGGGGGCCTTTGATCTGGCCCTCTTGTCGGCAGTGTGGATGCATCTGCTGCCGGCCGAACGGGGGCGAGCGATGGAGCGGATGGCCTCACTGTTGGCTCCCGCGGGACTGCTGGTGATTTCGCTACGACGTGGAGACCCGCCGACGGACCGTGTGATGTTCGATGTGTCCGCCGAGGACGTCGTGCGCGACGGGGAGCGAGCGGGGCTGCGGCTGGTGCGGCTTGTGGAGGAGGGCGTAGACAGGCTCGGCCGTGCCGAGGTGTGGTGGCAGACCGTCGCCCTGCGCAAGGGGGAAGAGTGAGCGGCCGGGACTTCTATGCCCAAGACGCCTCGGCGCGTGCATCATGGCGGCTGGCCGTGCTGATGGGGGCCAACTCACGCACCTACAAGTTCGCCCTTGGCCAAGCTTTGCTGGAGTTCGGTGGGCAGGGACAGGAGTCTGTCCCACTTGCCGAGTTTGCCGCCGCCTACAGCCTTGCCCTGGTGCGCCACTGCGCTCAGAACCCGCAGGCGCCGCAGGCTGAGAGCTTGGGCGAGAACGACTTCCTCACCATCGCCGCTCAGGAAGGCGCCGGGACCCTGGAGACCGGCCGGCCCACTGAGCGGCTGCTGGCGGCGGCAGCGCGCTCAATGCCGACGATGGTGATGCAGAAATTCCACAACCTGCGCGGCGACACCAAGGTGCCCCACACCTTCTATCAGCTGGCCGGGACGGGGCGACACCGTGTGGTGCGGCTGACCCCCGACCTGCTCCAGTTGGCCCGCTCGGAACAAGCCGTGGCTCTGACTGCCGAGTTGGGAGCCCGCTGGAACATCGTCGAGACGTCCTTCGCCGCGGGCATCGGCCGCAGCCTGATAGAGGAGGGCGTCCTCATCGACTGGGACACGCTTCAACTCACGGACAGACGCCGGCGCCGCTCGGTAACCGGCATTGTCGAGGCCACGACCGGCTTCCAGCATGGACGCTGCCTGATCTGCGAAGACGTCCTGGGCATGAGCGATGACATCGCCGTCGACCACGTGTTCCCGTTCTCCCTGATGCGTCGCTTCGAGAGCGTCGGCTCCTGGCACGGACCGGATCTGGACGCCCTGTGGAACCTCGCCCCAGCACACGCCACCTGCAACGGAACGAAAAGTGATCGACTGCCCAGCCCACTCGAACTCGCCCGGCTGGCCGCCCGAAACGAGGCCATCATGCAGTCCCCCCACCCTCTCCGCCGCACCCTGCAACTCAGCCTCAGCAACGCCCTGCCCGATCGGCGAGCGCCCTCGTGGTCAGACTTCCTGCAGGCAGTACAGATGACCGTATGAAGCGATACCCAGGCCGGGTACGGCGTAGAACGTTCAGCCATCCCACGGCTACGGAGGCCCATTGGGCCTGTGGTGTCGCTGCTGGTCACGGTGCCGCTTCTGCGTATCTGACGGCTGCCTGTCCGCAGATAGTCCACGGGCGCTGGTGCCTACGTGCATGTCGGGGCGGGGTTGCTGCGGTTGGCATGTCCCCGCGCAGGTCGTATGACAGCACGTGCCACTGACACGGCGTAAGAATGCGATCGCTGAGGGCGACGGAGTTTCGGCCAGCGAGAGCCGCTCATCCATCCGTCTGAATGGATGCCACCTGCGCGTTCGACGCCAGGGCCGGTCAACTTTCAGCCGATTCAGAGTGCGTGAGCAGCACTACGAAACTCATGGCAGGAGGCAGATCTCCGACCACCACATGGGCTTCGATCATCCTCGCGCGTGCCGATCGCCCTGGCTGCTGCTCCGGGTCCCGCTTGAGGGTGCCATCCATGACGTCGGTGCCGGTCTGGATCTGCTGCCGATGGACATTCTCGGTCACGGCAGTCGCGCAGTGGCCGACGAGACGGGAGATATATTCCAGGGGTAGGCCACTCTCGGAGAGCGACGAACGTTGGTCGCCTCCAGCTGCTTGTCGACGGCCCAAGAGAAGACCAGTTCGTTTCCCCGTAATCTTCACCGGCGGCGAGGCGCCCCAACCCTGACCTGGGGCGTCGCGGCACTGGGATCTGGCGTCGTAGCTGAGTACCGGCGTCACAAAGCAATCGGCCGGTAGGCCAAGGCATGGTCGACCACTTCCTCGGCAGACAGCTCCCGTTGCGGCGGCCAGAAGACCAGGCCGCTGACGTGGCCGGACGGGCAGGCCAGAGCTCTGTCGAGCCTGTCCAGCCAGTCGTTCACCTCTTCTTCGGAGGCATAGTCCGCCTCCATGATCCGCTGCACGAGCGCGACCGCTTCCGCCCGACTCAACTCCACCGCACCCATTAGGCTCCTCCCACCGGCGTCACCTTAGCGAGCGGCTTGATCGCCCGGACAAGTCCTAGTCGAACGGAACAGCCCTTAACTCCTGCAGGGACCGAGTGAAGCCAGGCCGTTTCATCGAACTGCGGAGGGCGCACTGGCCGGCCGCCGGCTTTGAACCGGTGGCCTCATCCTTATCAGGTCAATCCAGTATGTTCGTCGACCCGGGCCCGCCAGCTTGCTGCCTCGGCTTCGAGGCCGGTGGCAGCTCCCCTGGACAAGATCGTGCAGCCGCCAGTCCTCCTGGCTACTCTGGGAGCACGGGTAACTACCGTCCAGAGGGGGCAAGTTCGTGGATCCGGAGATAGTCGCGCTGGCGGGTACAGCAGGCACAACCCTGGTCACTCTATTGACGACCGAAGCGTGGCAACGAGCCCGAGACGGCATTGCCTCGTTGTGGCGCCGTGCTGAGCCAGATCGGGCCGAGGGGATATCCGCCGAGCTCGACGTGACCCGGACAGACCTGCTAGCTGCTCAGGTCGGCGGCGACCTCGAATCCCGGGACGAACTGGGTACAGAGTGGCAAGGCCGCATCCGGCGGCTACTCGTGACACACCCCGAAGAAGCTGAAGCGCTTCGCACGCTCATCAACGAGCTACAGCCGCTCGCGCCAGCCGTTACGTCTGTCTCGCAGCACGCCACCGCCTCCGGGCACGCCCGCGTGTACCAGGCGGGCCGCGACCAGAACTTCAACCAACGATGAGTGGCGGCAACGACGCGCAGGCCGACGGGCAAGGGCGCGTTTACCAAGCTTCAGGCGACCAGCACATCATCGAGCACCACCATCACAGCCCCGAGTGGTCGGGGCCGGACTCGGTTCGTCACCCAGCCGTCGGCCGCGCCCCCGTGGCGCTCCGCGACCGCGTCGGAGAGATGGACCGGCTGCGGGCCGCGGTCGAGCCTGGCATCGGCAACCGCGTCTACGTCCTCCATGGCTTGGGAGGCTGCGGCAAGACTGCCGTGGCCTACACCCTCTTCCAACACGCCACCAACAACGTCGGCCGCGTCGGACTCTGGGTCAATGCCTCTGACCCAGCTTCTCTACGCGCCGGCATGCTTGCTGTCGCCGCTGACCGTGGCGCAACCGACGCTGAACTTACCGGTGCACGCAGCGGCCTGCGCCCCGCCGCCGACCTTGTCTGGCAGTACCTCGACCGCTCTGAGCAGCCATGGTTGCTGGTCCTCGACAACGCCGACACCCCTGCCGTCCTCCGTGACGGAGGATGGCTGCGCACCAGCCCCTCCGGCACCGTCATCGTCACAACCCGCCAGGCAGCAGCCCATTGGTGGCCGGGCGCCGAACTCCTCCAATTCGGCGTCCTTCCACGCGAAGACGCCGCCCGCGTCCTCCAGGACATCGCACCGCACGCTGGAAGCATTGAAGAAGCGGCAGAGGTCGCCGACCGCCTGGGACGCCTTCCCCTGGCGCTCACCCTCGCTGGCGGATTCCTCGCCCACCAAGTCATTGACCCGTGGACCCTCGCCGACTACGGGCACGGACTCGACAACGGTGCTGGACTCCACCGCATCGAACTCATAGACCAGGGTGCTGAAACCCACAGCGATCCCCGGCGCCTATTGAGCCGCACCTGGCAACTCTCGCTGGACGCCCTCACCGCACAAGGACTCCCCGAAGCAACCCACCTGCTCCGCCTTCTCGCTTGCTTCGCGGGCGACCCGCTCCCCCTCAAGGTCCTCGCCCATGCCGAACTTGGCGCAGAGCTGAACCGTACCCGCGTCGAATCGGCCCTCCGAGGGCTGCTCGACCACTCTCTTGCCGAGCTCCTGCCAGCCCCCGCACGCTGCCTACGCGTCCACGGAATACTTCTTGACAGTGTTGCTCACGCAACCCCGCATAACCAGCGACAGCAACTCGCTTCGACAGCTGTCCATGTACTCAAAACCATGCTGCCAGAGGTACCCGAGCGTGGAGTGCAAGACCCTGCGATGATAATGCTCGCTCCTCATGTCATTGCATTCCTACGGCGAGTAGTGAACTGGGAGACTGGACTACCCGCGGTGGAGGGAGCAGCCGAGTGCGCCCTCCGGCTCGTCATTGCCGTTCACAGGTCAGGGGACTACGCCTCGGCTCTCGCATTGGCTAATGAAGCCATCGAAATTTCCGCTCCCCGCCTGCAGGCCGAGAACGTGTTCATTCTTAGACTCCGCCAACGTGTGGGCGGGGCCCTCTGCCGCCTCGGACGATTCGAGGAGTCCGAGACCAAATATCAAGAGATACTTGAGGAATGTGAGGGGACACTCGGATCCGATGCTCCCGACACGCTCGAAACATGTTTACAGCTGGCGATACCGCTCTACAATCTTGGACGGGCCCAGGAATCGATTCCATTGATCAGACGGGCAGCGCAAGGCCGGGAGGAGACTCTTGGCAAGTCGCATCCACTCACACTCATCGCACGGGCGTTACTCCTAGAGGTGGCTGGGAGCCCAGATATAGCTGGGCTCCCAGTGAGCGACGAGCTGCTTTCCACGGGGCCCGCACTGATTGCAGACTGCCGCAGCACACTCGGCGAGGATCATTCGTTAACGCTCGACGCTGAACTGAGCTACGCCTTTGCGCTTATCAGTGCCGGTAGACCGATTGAGGCACTCCCTCATTCTCGTAAGGCTCTCGCCGGGTACGAGCAGACCTTCCCCCCGGACTACCCGGTGCTGCTCAGTGCACGACACAACCTCAGCCGCATCCTCAACGCCCTAGGCCAGCAGGCCGATGCGATCGAGCAAATAGAGATGGTTACAGAAGGGCGAATCCGAACCCTAGGCCCGACACACCCGTGGACCCTTACCGCCCAAAATCTTCTCAGTCAGTACAGAAACCCTTAAAGCCGGGACAGTTCCAACGCTGTAGCCTCTGAGCGCTTCCTCGCTTATGCACCGCTTCTTGCGCAGGAACTTGTGCACGTTGGGAGCGATCTCGCCTGACCGACGTCGGGGCGCCAATGACCAGCAATCGGGCGGCGGTTGGTGGCCGTTGTTGGTCGCCGTGGGTCGCCCTTCGACGGCTCACAGGCGGCCCGGCTCAGGAACCCGGCAGATTTGCAGTCCGCGCGGCTACCTGCCCACCACCAGCGAAAACGTCGTCGAACAACATCGCTGCCCCCAGGCCTGCCCCGGGCGCGGTGGCGCGTCGCCCCCTCGTGAGTTGAGCACTTCACTGTCGTCGACGAGGGACGGCCGAGCGGCCGAACGTGGCGGGCCAGGTTTACAGGCGCAGGATGACCAGGGCGGTGTCGTCGGTGGCGTCACCGGGTGGGAGCAGGTCCGTGAGCACGGCGTCGGCGAGAGCTTCGGGATCACCTGCCCGGTGTCGGGCCAGGGAGTCGGCGAGCCGGGCGAGGCCCGTGTCGATGTCTTCGCCGCGGCGTTCGATCAGACCGTCGGTGTAAAGCACGAGGACGGCGCCCTCGTGGAAGGAAGCGACAGCCTGGATCCGGGAGCCGTGTTGAGGACGAGCGGCCAGTGGCGGGTCGGTGGCCTGGTCCAGGAACTCGACGGTCCCGTCCCTCTGCAGGAGCACTGGTGGGGGGTGGCCGGCGCTGCTGTAGGTGATGGTGTGGTTCTCCCAGTCGATGAACGCCGTGGCCACGGTGGTGTTCTCGGCGCCGTCGATGGTGCGGGCGTACAGCCCGAGAACTTCCAGGGCGCGGGCGGGGCCTTCAGGATCGAGAGAGGCGGCGGTGAGGGCGCTGCGCAGTTGCCCCATGACGCAGGCCGCGGGCAGGCCGTGGCCGACGACGTCGCCGACGGCGACGGCGATGCGATCGCCAGGCAGGTCGACCAGGTCGTACCAGTCGCCGGCCACATTCAGCGCTTGGGCGGCGGGCCGGTAGCGAACGGCCGCCGAGTGCCGGCCGACCGTGCGAGGAGCGGGCAACATGGCTTCTTGCAAGGTCAGCGCGACGTCACGGGCGCGGATGAGTTCGGTGACGTCCTCCAGCCGATGCAGCAGCAGCGTCATCCGCCCATCGGGTCCGAATACGGGAATGTTGGTCACGTTGAAATACCGCTCGTGCCATACCCCGGGCTGGTCATGGTCCTCCATGTCGACGCGCTGCAGCGCTACGGTGCTGCGCTCACCGGTGTCCACCGCCCGGCGCAGTGACGCCAGAACTCTGAGCAGGAGAGGCTCGGCGGAGTCGTTTTCGGGCTGGTCCTCAGGCAGAAAGCGACCGACCACTTGCTCGCGGGGGAGGCCCCGGAGGCGCAAGAACTCCGCGTTGGCGTCCGCGAAGATCAGCTGCGGAGTCACCAGCGCCACCGCCCCGGGCAGAGCCTGGAACACCGCCGCGTAGTCGACCGCCGGTTCTGCCATGATTTTCCTGCTCACCACGCCGCTGTCTGTCTTTTCACGATACGAGCAGAGAGCCACAGCTCGCATCATGATGTTGCAGGCCTAAGGGAAGCTACACACGAACGATGATCGATTGCTCATGCCAGTTACGCACTGTGTGGCGCTCTTGTCGTACGCGTCCTGGTGGCGTCGGATCCCGGTGTGATGCTCGGAGCTCCAGGCAGCCAGGTACTCAATGGCGGACAGCAGGGAGGCGCCGAGGGAGTGAGTGGAGTACTCGACGCAGGGCGGCACCTCCGCATAGGCAGTGCGCTCGACAAGGCCGCTGCACTGAAGGCGCTTGAGGACGAGGGTGAGCATGCGCCGGGAGATGGCGGGAGGCGCGACAGGGGCCCACGATCATTGACCGTGGGCCCCTGTCGGTCGTTGGACGAAAAGCACCCCTGACCTGCGCTTACAGCACCGGCAGGTTCTTCCGCAGTTCGAACGCGGTGACCTCGGAGCGGTACTCCTCCCACTCCTGCTTCTTGTTGCGCGCAGGAATTGATGAGCGCCGCCGACCGCCTGCTGCGATCCAAGCTCGACCACTCCTGACCTGCGGGCACCGGGTCATTGATGGTCGTTGTCTGTCGTTGCGGGCCACCCGTTGACGGCCCGGGTTAGTACTCCAGTGAGCCGCTGGGGCTGCCGGACCACACGCTCAGTTAAGACACTGGTGGGGAGTGCACCCAGGTGCCAGCATCTGACCACACCCAGGAGTCGACCCCCTCCCCGCGCAGTCCGGTGACCCGCAAAGGCCGACCGTCATCATCCTTGGCGATTGTCTGGGACTGCGTCTTGCCCGAGTTCACGTTGTACTTCAAGGACACCGACCAGTCACACAGCTTTGGAGCGGTCAAGAAGGGTGTCAGGATCAAGAAGCCCGGGGACTGAGCACCGCCCAATGAGACCACCTTCTCGAACGGCGCTTCCTCCGGGCTGTCCGTCGGATCCTTCTGCTTGAAGACGAGCGCAGGCACTGACGAGTCATCTGCGGTGAGGTTGAAGTGCGCGTTATCCCACACCTCGGTCCCCCCAGTCCCGATCGAGATGCTGGTCTTCACTGGCGACGGCCGACAGTTAACCGCCCGTGCCGCTAGCTGCGTAACTACTACTGCCTTCTGCTTTTCGCTGGTCAGCTGCAACTTGTACGAATCAGCTTCCATGGCAACACGCCACCCACCGCGCTTCTTCACGAAGGCCCAGATGGCCTTCCGGTCGTCCCTCAGCCCCTTAAGCTCTGCCTGCTCCTCGGGAGCGAGTCGCCGGTCAAGTACCCAGCTCGTCCACGGTTCCTCGTCGCTGAGCCCTGGGTTCATCTTCCAGTCGAACGGCTTCTTTGCATCCTCGATCACATCCGCGTTGTGGTCGTCGCGCTTGGCGTCTCCCTGCGAGTGCCTGTTCTCCAGCCAGTGCGACACCTCGAAGCCGCCAACGATGCTGACCAAGGCCACCACGCAGGTGACGGCGATCGCTCTGAAGGCGCGCTTTCGGCCGCGAGCCGGATCCTGTCCCGATAGCTGCTCCAGCACTTCATCGCGCCACGTCGGCGGGGCTGGCGTAGGTGGGGCAGACGCTTCCGGAGCGTTCGTGGAACCGCTGCCGGAACCGGAAGCACCTGGGCTGGCATTGCTGCCCCCGCTGGGGGCCTGCCCATTTCCCGCAGCAGGGTCCGGGGCTGCCGGGTTCGTCATCGTTCCTGCTCCTCGCTGCCACGTCAGCCTGTCACGTGATGGGACACAGGAATGTACTTCATCACACCTCAACTCCCATACAACATATGGTCGATGGACTATGTTCGGAGGGTGGAGAATCCGGAGATCATCATCAAGCTCGCCCCGGATGAGGCGCTAGTCCTGTCGGACTGGCTGTAGCAGGTGCAGATGACGGACCTCAGCCGTCTCGTCGGCGATGCGGCAGTCTGGGCGCCCCTTCACCGCATTGCTGGAACGCTCGACAAGTCGCTGCCGGGGATCTTTGCGGCGGACTACGCCGAACGTCTGGAAGCGGCCCGCAGCAGGCTTTGTCCAGCCCTGAACGACAGCGCGACCAGCTTCAGCTCCTGGAAGAGGGCACCCGCGAGAATCAGTACGCCCGGAACACGCTCATTGAGATGAACCTGTCGCTCGTACGGTTCGCCGGGCGCCGGTTCATGAACCGTGGCGACGGTGACATAGAGGACATCGTCCAGGTCGGAACCATCGGTCTGATCAAGGCGATCGACCGGTTCGACCTGTCCCGAGAGGTCGAGTTCTCCACGTTCGCCATTCCGTACGTCGTCGGTGAGATCAAGCGGTACTTCCGCGACACGACCTGGGCGGTCCACGTGCCCCGGCGGCTCCAGGAGCTGCGGGTCGACCTCGCCAAGGCCAAGGAGGAGCTCGCAGTCGTCCTGGACCGTGACCCCACGGTCAAGGAGGTCGCCGAGCACATGGAACTGAGCGAGGACGAGGTCATTGAGGGCGTCGTCGCCGCGAACGGCTATACCGCCGGCTCCCTGGACATGGCCGCCGACGCCGGCGAGGCGGGACCGGCTCAGGTTCAGGGCCGTACGGTGGCCGACTTCATCGGTGAGCCCGACCCCGGCATGGAGACCGTCGAGGACCTGCACTGCCTGCATCCTCTTCTGGGCCGTCTTAACGACCGGGAGCGCCACATCATCGAGATGCGGTTCGGGCAGGAGATGACCCAGAGTCAGATCGGCGAGGTGCTCAGCGTCTCCCAGATGCAGGTCTCCCGCCTCCTGAGCCGCACACTCGCCAAACTGCGGACTGGCATGCTCGCCGACGGCTGATCCTCGTCATCCAGAGTGATCCGCTCGCGCGCCTCGCGCACTGTTCGCGGTTGCACCGTCAGCGCCGGGCCGGCCGCACTCGGCCAGTACGGACACCGGATGCGCCCCAGAACTGGCAGGCCCCATAAGGGCGTCAGCCGTCCGCGTCGGTGTTGAAGACCTCGCCCTCGCGCAGCATCCGGAAGCGCAGAGCGGACCACGTTTCGTCCACCGCGATCTGGGCGATCGGATGCATCTCGTCCTCGGCCAGGATCCACCAGAGCGAGTCCCGGTTGACGTCCGCCTTGACGCCAACGGTTGTGTCATGCCTGCTCGCCATGGTGGATGGCTCGTGCCGCGTTGATGAGGCCGATGTGACTGAACGCCTGTGGATAGTTTCCAAGCGCTTCCCCGGAGGTGGGAGTGACTTCTTCGGCGAGGAGGCCGACATCGTTGGCGCAGGCGAGTGCTGCTTCGAAGACTTCGCGTGCGCGCGACACTTCGCCGATCAGGGCCAGGGCGTGGGCGAGCCAGAAGGTGCACAGCAGGAACGCCCCCTCATCGGATGCGAAATCGTCCCGGAGATAGCGACGTACCTGTCCGCGTGTGTCCGACAACTGGTCCGCGACCGCCGACACGGTGGCGCGGATGCGGGGGTCGTCGCCAGGAAGGAATCCGACGAGGGGCAGCATGAGGGCTGAGGCGTCGAGCGCGCTGGATCCGAATGCTTGGGTGAAGGCGCCAAGGCGCGGGTTCCACCCTTCGGTTTCAATGGCTGTTCGAATGGTCTGGCGGGTGCGCCGCCAGGACGTGACGCGTTCGGTCGTCGCTCCGAGCGCGGGCGCGAGATCGATGGCCCGGTCGAGGGCGACCCAGCACATCAGTTTCGAGTAGAGAAAGTGGCGGCTGGGACCTCGCACTTCCCAAATGCCTTGGTCGGGCTCGTTCCAGCGTCGAGCAGCGGTCTCGGCGGCCTGGAGGAGGAATCTACGGGTGGGCTGGTCGAACCACTCGGTGCGGGGGTGGGTCTGGTGTGCGGCGTCGAGTAGTTCGCCGTAGACGTCGAGCTGGTGCTGGCGCCAGGCGTCGTTGCCGGTTCGGACCGGTGCGCTGCCCCGCCATCCCGAGAGGTGGGGAAGGGTGCGTTCGCTGAGGTCTCTTTCGCCGCCGATTCCGTACATCACCTGGAGGTCGACGCCGCGTTCGAGTTGGGTGGCTGCGGCCTGGGCGAGGAATCCGAAGTAGGCGGCCTTCTCCTTCTCGCAGGCGGAGGTGGACAGGGCTTGGAGGGTGAAGCTGGCGTCGCGGACCCAGGTGTAGCGGTAGTCCCAGTTGCGGTCGGCTCCGATGCTTTCCGGGAGGGAGGTGGTGGCGGCTGCGACGATGGCTCCGGTGGGGGTGAAGGTCAGTGCTTGCAGCACTCGCCCGCTGTGGGCAACCTGTTCCTTCCACCGGCCTTCATAGCCCTGATGGATCTGTGTCCACGATCTCCATCCTTTGATCGTGTCGTGCAGTCGTCGGTGGATGCGCCCGCTCCGCCAGGGTTCCGGTTCCGCCTCGCCCCAGGCGGGCAGGGACGACAGAGCGAATCCGATCCGTCGGCCCGCCCTGAGTACGGTCTCACCGTGCGCGGTCGAGCCGTCGATCCGCAGCGCGAGCGGGGCGGACAGTACAAGTCGCTGCGCGCCTCCGTACGCGCTGAGTCCGCCGCGTACAAAGGACATCACCGGGTGGACGAGGCCGAACTCCGGGCGTGGCGCGAAGTTGGTCTCCACCCTGACCGATCCGCTGGTGCACGTGATCTGGCGCAGCAGGATGCCGGGGGAGGACGCCGCCAGCGCGTGCCCGCGCTCGCGGTGCCCCATGGCCAGGGCGTCAAGGAGAACCATGGTGCCGGAGGCGGTACGGAAAGTGGTCTCCAGTACCAGGGTCTCGGGTACGTAGCGGCGGGTGACCTCACTCGGTCCGCTGGGGCGGATCGTCCAGTGTCCGGCCTCCTCGTCGAGTAGACGGCCGAAGACCGCCGGACTGTCGAAGCGCGGCAGGCACAGCCAGTCCACTGAACCTGCCGTGGACACCAGCGCGGCCGAACGGCAGTCCGACAGTAGTGCGTAGTCACCGATCGGGCGCGTGCTCACGTCAGTCCTGCCTGCCGAGCGTGAATCGGGGTCCGCTGCCTCAATGTTTCCAACCGCTGGTTCACGGGGCGGGCTCGTGACCGGGATCGTTCTTGCCCGGTCCCGGCCGTGTTGCGCCGGATCTGTCCACGCTCGGCTCGCGGGTGGGACGAGACCGTCCCATGCGGATCAGCAGGGTGAGCGCAGAGATTGCGAACAGGGCGGCGGTGATGAGCAACCAGCGACCGAGATACACGTCAGTGGAGAGCGTCGTGTACAAGGTGAAGCGGTGACTCACCCGCTCCAGGATCAGGGGAAAGTACGTCAGGAGCAGCACGCCGGACAGGAAGACCGGAACCCGGACGTAGTTGATCCAGCCCTTCGTCGGGCGGGAGGCTTCATTCGCTGTGGCAGGTTCCTGACGCTCGCCCAGCAGGGTCTGGGCGGAGCGGTCGGTCACGGTGTAGAGGGGCAGCAGCACCAGATCGTGCAACAGGGCCGCCGCGACGAACCAGATGACCACCTTCCACGGCTCGGCTCCGGCCAGGAGTCGGATCCCGGCGTAACCGGTCAGAGCAAACGAGCAGAGCACCAGAAGCAGATGCAGGGGAGAGGCCCCGTAACGACTGCGGAAGCGGCTCATACGTTCTCCCCGAAGGTCAGCCGGGTGACCCATTTGGTGTTGTGGACACCCGGGTTGGCCGGGACGATGATGCGCGCCGGGTAGCCGTGGTCCGGCGACAGATCTGCGCCGTTGACCCGCAGCGCAAGCAGCGAGCGGGGATCGCGGACCTGGTTGTCGCGCAACGTGGTCGAGCGGAAAGAGCCGCTGAGCTGGGCGGACTGCACGAAGACACCGGGCGGGCGGTGGCTGAACCCGACGAGCGCGGCCAGATCGGCCAGCCGGACCCCGCTCCACTCCTGGTCCTCGGTGGACCAGCCCTCCACACAAGCGATAGGCAGCGCCGCACCGTGCTGCGGCAGCGCCAGAACCTCTTCACGGGTGAGGACCCGCTCGCGGCCGCCGCCCCGAACGACAAGACGCCAGGCCGCACCCATGTCAACGGCACGGATGCCCACACCGGCCGCGGTCTTGTTGATCTGAAAACCGTTGGGGCCAGGTCCTGGATCCTGACCGCGCGGCGCGAGCAGCGCGGTGGGCCGGAGCCGGCCTCCGATGCTCTGCCCGGCGGTCACCGCAAGCAGCACCAGGGAGCCGGCCCCTACCATCCCCAGCGCGCCCCTGCGGGACATGGTCGGCGCGGCAGGGCGAGGAGTGACCAGACCCGTGGGATCCGAAAGCTCGGTCTCACCCGTCTTGGGGCGCCTCCGCAGCTCCTCGCGGAGACCGCCGCGGCGCAGCATCCGGACCATGAGCGGGATCCGGAAGGTGATATGAACGACGAATGCGCCGATGAAGATCCAGGCCCCGTAGAAGTGCAGGGGGTAGAAGGAGCCGGGGAAGATGTAGTCCAGCTGGATGTTGAGTACCCCGGTGGCGAATTCGAACAGTACGCCGCCCACGAGAAGCAGCAGCGAGAGCCGCTCCAGCGCGTGGCTGACCGATTTGACCGGGGGCCAGGAGAACAGTTTGGGGATCACCGACCACAGCTTCGCTAGGAGCACAGGGATCAGCACGATGCCGAGCGTGACGTGGACGCCCTGGGTGAGCCGGTACAGCCAGTACGGATGGGTGGGCCAGGAGAACAGATAGAACCCCAACCAGCCGCGGTCCGGCGTTTTGTCATTGGCGCCGAGGTCCGGGTTGTACGCGGCGTAGGAGAGCAGTCCCGTGACGAACAGCAGCGTGATGCCCACCAGCAGTGCCGCGCCGAGCACGGACGTCAGCCACGGCCCGCGCAATGGGCTGCGCCAGAACCCCGGCCGGGTCGGGCCGAACGGCGGCCCATCCCGCAACAGCCCCGCCAGACGCACCCTCGACGGAGCAGTTGATGCGGTGTCAGTCCGGGCACCGCTGTTCGGTGGTGGTGGGCCGGTTGAGGAAGGGCCGCTCCAGGTTCTCGGACCCTCTTCGCTGCCGCTGAGGGGCGCGGCGGGGTTCCCAGCCTGACCGGGGCGACCGACCGGTGCAGCTCCGGCCCGAGGAGGCGTCTTGTTGACGCCGGACGCATCGGGATCGTCCGCGCTTTCATGCCCGGCTTCCTCGGGGCTTGGGTCCTGGTCTTGCGAGTCGCCCATGGGATTCCCTGTGCTTCATCAGACGGAAGATGGCCGAATGGCATCGCACGGTAACCCTGAAGTTTGTATGAAGCGCGCATTTGAGGGCGGCCGTAATAATTTTCCCCAAACCAGCTCGCGCCAGTCGGGTCTACTTATTGGTGCGAGATCCGAAAAGCTAAAAGGACTCCGCCCGACTCCCGAAGTCACCGCGAATCGGCATCCGCAGAAACGGGCACTGCCAGCACGTTGTACGCCGCCCAGCCCTTGGTTTCAGACGCCTCTCCGGTCAGTTCAGACGAGGCGCTGCTCGAGACGGTCCGCAGTGCCGCCTCACCCTGCCGGCGCCTGACGCCCCTCAGCGGCGTCGCTGCGGTTGGACGTCTAATTAGCCGCCTGAGAAGAAGTCGAGGTAGGCCTGGGCCAGGGCGGCCGGGTTCTCAAGCGCGATGTTGTGACCGGACGCGGGGATGACGGCACCGCGGACGTCGCGGGCCACCTGCGCGAGCTGTTTGGATACTTCGTCCCCGAGATAGGCCTGCGCGCCGACGGCCAGGACCGGGCAGCTGATCGGATCGGCGTAATGCGGGCGGTTCTGTTCGGCGTCGGTCTGGCGGGCGCGGAACATCTCCAAGATGGCCCTGGTGCCGCCCGGCTGCTCGGCCGAGTGCACCATTTCGTCGATGTCCTCCTCGGTCAGCGCGCTCGGGTCCCACATATGGCGTCTGGCGTAGTACGTCCAGAACGGCCGTTCCCGCCCGGCCAGCAGCAGCTCGGGCAGGTTCGGCAGGCTGAAGAAGCTGAAGTGCCAGCCGGTTCGGGCATCGTCAGCGGCGAGCGAGGGATCGTGTTCGCCGCCTGGCATCCCTGGGCCGACTGGCAACCCCGGTAGGAGCGTCTCCTGGAACACCAGTTGCTGCACCCGGGGCCGGTGGAAGGCGGCGACGGCGTAGGCGATGGCCGCGCCCCAGTCCTCGCCCGCGACGCGGAACTGGTCAAAGCTCAGGTAGGTGGCCAGTTCGGCGACGTCAGCGGCCATCGCGGCGGTGTCGTAGCCGGTCAGGGGACGCTGGGAGCCGCCGCAGCCTCGGTTGTCGACCGCGATGACGGTGTAGTGCGGGGTCAGCAGCGGCACGACGTGGCGCCAGTACGACATTGACTTCGGCACACCGTGCAGCAAGAACACCGGCTCGCCGGTGCCGCCGATCGCGTAGTGGATCTCCACGCCATTGACTTTGGGCTTGCCGTGTTTGAGCCGGACTCCGGCGTGGTCAGTGAGGTTCATCTCGTCGAACTACCTCCTTCTCTTCGACCGTATAGCCGCCGACCGGGTGGTGGATCTTCGGAGCGGTATTTCTGCAGCCTCAACTTGTCCCTGTGGCCGTGGCGGCCGTTGGGCCAGCGTCCACGGCCAGCATGGAAGTTTCGCCCGGTACAGCAGCGAAGTACAGCAACCTCGCCGACCGCCAGCAGCCACCAGAGCCTGCTGCCGTCCCCCGGCCAGTCGCCTGGGCACACGGTCGCCGAGGGGGCTCCGGCTCCCGGCACGTTCTGGGGTATCAGTCCTCGCCGCTGCCGTACGGCCTGGTCAGAATCTCGAGGTTGTGTCCGTTGGGGTCGTCGAAGTACGCCCCGCGGCCGCCATCGTTGTGGTTGATCTCGCCGGGGTGGTGGTGGGACGGGTCCGCCCAGTAGGTCAGGCCCGCCTCGCCGATACGGGCGAAGATCGCGTCGAAGTCGTCCTCGGAGACAAGGAACGCATAGTGCTGTGGGCTGATCGCCTCGGCCGTGTCCATGTAGTCCAGCGTCACGCCGTTCGGCATCTGCACCGGGACGAACGGACCGTACTCCGGTGCCACGTCCAAACCCAGCAGATCCGCGAGGAACCGTGCGGACGCCATCGTGTCGTGCGCGGCGACGATCGTGTGGTTGAGTTCGACTGCCATCGGTCGGCCTCCTTCCCCCTGGCTGCCGGAACTGCTTTCCACGCTAGCAACCGTTCGGGCCGGCGCCATCGGTCTCTGGTCCGGTCCAGCTCCGACCTACGACCGAGAACTAGGAGGGCGAGGGCCCTTCCTGGAGCTGCACGGCAGTACGTGATCAACGCGTTTCAGGACTCGGAGTCAACGGCGAGGGCATAGAACGGTTCGGCATGGTCGTCCTGGCCGTCCCGCCCGCCGCTGATCTCGCCAAGGTGCAAAGGCTGCTCATGTGCGCGGACGCCGACTCGCCTCCTGGCCCAGTGTGCGCACTGACCTGCGCAACGCCGGGGCCGAGGTCGTCGACGGGAAGTCGTCATCGACGGACAATTCATCTCCGGCCGCTCGCCGGCGGACCTGCCAGCCTTCTGCCGGGCCATCGTCGACCAGTTCGCCAAGACCGGGTCGTCACGCTAGTGCTGTGCCGGGCCTAGGGCGTGTTTCAGATGTGCTGGTCACAGCCACTCGTTGATGGCCGCGATGGTCAGGGTCGCTTCGTAGCGAACGGCGAGTTTGTCGTATCTCGTCGCGACCGCGCGGTGGCGTTTCAACCGACCGATCCCGCACTCGACCGCGTGCCGCTCGCGGTAGTCGGCCTTGTCAAACTTCGGCGGCCGACCGCCGTGGATCCCGCGTTTGAGGCGGTTGGCGATCTGGTCACGTTTCTCCGGGATCGTGCAGCCGATCCCGCGTCGTCGCAGGTAGGCCCGGTTCGCCCGCGAGCCATACGCCTTATCGGCGCGGACCTTGTCCGGGCGGTTACGAGGCCGCCCGGGCCCGAGCCGGGGGACCCGGATCTGCTTCAACACCGCCTGGAACTGCGGGGAATCGCCCCGCTGCCCGGCCGTGATGATCAGCGACAGAGGTTTCTGCCCCTGCTCGACTGCGAGGTGGACCTTGGTGGTCAGGCCGCCGCGCGACCGGCCGAGCCCGTGGTCTTCGGGCTCGATTCCGACGCCGCCCGGGGGCTCCTTTTGCAGACCCCTTTTTCCGCGCGCCCGCAGCGTGCTGGTGGGCACGGGCGATCGTGGAGTCGACCGACACATCCCAGGCGATCAGCCCGTCGGCGTCCGCCCGGGCCTGGAGCTGCTCCAGGATGTGCTTCCAGGTTCCGTCGCGCTGCCAGCGCCGGAACAGCCCGTATACGGTCTGCCAAGACCCGTACCGTTCCGGAACATCGCGCCACGGCGTACCGGCCCGGGTCCGCCACCGTATGCCGTCGATCAACTGCCGTTTGGGATGCACCGGCGGCCGCCCCGGCTTCACGCCCACCGGCAACAACGGCTCCAGCCGAGCCCACTGTGCATCCGTCATGTCTCCACGTGCCACAGAACAAGATCATCTCACCTCAAGATCCACATCTGAAACACGCCCTAGCGGGCTGGCTGCCCGACGCCCCGTCCGGGGGGCTGCACCGCCGCTGGCTGGTCTGGTGCTCCGGGGGCCGCAGGGGCGGCACATTCTTGATCCAGATCACGCCGTCCACTGGCGAATCGACCAGCTACGCCAGACCCCGTCAATCAAGCCCGGTCCGTGGCAAGCTGGCAATGCTGACTTTCTGCGACCACAACCAGCGATGTGTCGGGCTGATACGCCGAGTTGCACGGCGCTACCACTGAGCTCTTTCAGCGTGGCGACTGATCGGGTGAGGGGATTGGTGTCCGCCAACTCGCTGCCGGCTTCGGTATCTCCGTCGGCACCGCCCACGCATACACGGCAGCTCGTCGTCGACCTGCTCGCCACCGTGCGCCCGGCCTCCTGCGTGCCCTGCGCGAATCCGAGCAGGACTAGGTCCTGATCGACCACCTGGCGGCGTGCGACCGCCCTGGTGACGGCCGGGCCGACTACTCCCAAAAGCATCATCGGCACGGGGAGAACGTGCAGGTAGTGAGCGATCCTGCCAGGCGGCTGCCTTGGATCTCGCCTGAACTGCCCGGCCGTGCCCACGACCTGACCGCGGCCCGACCCACCGGATCATCCGGATCTGCGAACGCCACGGTGTCCCCGTCCTCGCCGACCGCGCCTACATGGCAGCTGGCCCGTGGGTGATGACACCCCTCAGACGCCAGCCGGGCCGCGACCTCACGCCAACCCAACGAACGATCAACCGCGCTCTCTCGGGGGCGCGGGCACCGGTGGAGCGGAGTGGCCCGCCTGAAGTCCTGGCGGGTCTTCTGCATAGCCCGGTGCAGACTGAATCGAATGTCGTCAATCGCCGCGGCCGTCCTCACCCTGGAGCGGCAACGCTGAATGAGCTCACTGTGTGCCGGACAGGCCGAGGAATCCCTGGCAAACGAGAGGACCCAGCCGCGAGGCCGTCTCGAACGTCGCCCAGTAAACGAGGCCACGCCGGAGAACGTCGCCTATCCGAACCAGGCGTGGCCGGAGAACGTCCGAGCGTCCGGCTGCGCTCTGATCGCGCAGTACCCGGTCGTGCAGTTCGGCGTCGAACGCGGGGATCACGGTCATGCCCTCGCAGTGGGCCACTGACAAAACATCGCACCCCGGGCAGCATGAGTACGCCGTCCGGGGTGCGTGTGGGCTGGGGGTTGGGTCAGCCCGTGTTGTCCCCGGCGCCTCGGCGCTGCCGTAGAAGAGGGCGAACACGGCAGCGATGACGACCAAGGCCAAGCCGACGACCACGGCCATATCGAGCCGCGAGACCCGGCGAGAACTCATTTCGTCCTCAACGGAATTTGGGAGTGATCACCGCTGAGAAAACCTCAGTCTCCAGTTGACATGCAGAGTCCCGGTGGGAGGCTTGAAGTGAGTCCGCGGGGCTCCCCTGCTGCGTCTAATGCTGCGGCTGAAAAGGCAACGTGATGCAGCGGCCCGGCCATTGAGGCCGTGCGCCTCCCCGATGAGTTCCTCCCCGGTGAGTTGCTCGCGTCAATTTCGAGTGAGTACTTTGCGAAACCTGCCAGTGCGTACTGGCGCTAGCAGCCCCGTGCGTCCTGCGTGGGCGTTTCGCGCGGCGCATGTTGGTTCATTCGCGAATTTTGTTCCTTCCATCGATATTCGAAATATCGGACAGGAGGAGAGAATCCCATGAAGGCTCTGGTGTATGACGGGCCACGTTCGGTGAACGTGCAGGATGTGCCGGACGCGAGGATCGAGCGGCCGACGGATGTGCTGGTGAAGATCACTTCCACCAACATTTGCGGGTCGGACCTGCATATGTATGAGGGGCGCACGGACATGGAGACGGGGCGTGTCCTGGGCCACGAGAACATGGGGGAGGTCATCGAGGTCGGCGATGGCGTGGACCGTGTGCGGGTGGGGGACCTGGTCTGTTTGCCGTTCAACATCAGTTGCGGGTTCTGCCGCAACTGTGACAACGGGCTGACGGCCTTCTGCCTGACCACGCCGGTGGATCCGACGATGGCCGGTGCCGCATACGGCTTCGCGGGAATGGGCCCCTACAGCGGCGGTCAGGCAGAGTTCCTGCGGGTTCCGTACGGAGACTCCAACTGCCTGGTGCTGCCGGAGGAGGCGCGCGAGAAGCAGACCGACTACGTGATGCTGTCCGACATCTTCCCGACCGGCTGGCACTGCACGGAGCTGGCCGGCGTGCAGCCGGGCGAGACCGTTGTCATCTATGGCGCGGGCCCGGTCGGTCTGATGGCGGCGCTGTCGGCAAATCTCAAGAGCGCCGCGCAGGTGATGGTCGTCGACCGTCACCCGGACCGGCTCGCGCTCGCAGAGCAGATCGGTGCGATTCCCATCGATGACTCCAAGGCCTCGCCGATCGACCAGATCAACGAACTCACCAACGGTCTGGGGGCGGACCGTGGCTGTGAGTGCGTGGGCTACCAGGCGCACGACCCTCAGGGTGTCGAGCACCCGAACCTGACGCTCAACAACCTGGTGCACTCGGTGAAGTTCACCGGGACGATTGGGGTCGTGGGTGTCTTCGTGCCGCACGACCCGGGGAGCCCGGACAAGCTGTACAAGGCGGAGGGCGAGGTCGCCTTCGACTACGGCCTGCACTGGTTTAAGGGCCAGTCGATGGGGACCGGCCAGGCCAACGTCAAGGCATACAACCGACAGCTGTGCGCCCTGATAGAGCAGGGCAAGGCCAAGCCCTCATGGATCGTCTCCCACGAGCTGCCGCTGGACCAGGCCCCCGCCGGCTACCAGCACTTCGACGCCCGTGACGACGGCTGGACCAAGGTCGTCCTCCACCCCAACGGCTCGAGCTGACCGGACCGGGCCATCGCGGGCCAAGGCCCGCCCCGCAGACACCGGGCACCTGGCCTTCGCACAGAACCAGAACTGGTTCTGTCCCAACTTCTGTGATGGCGTCTCGCCGCCTGGCGAGTCGGTGCCGTGATGACGCAGAAACCGCCACGTCAGGAGGTTGGACCGGCTGTGCGGACAGCCGCGGACGGACGGGCATGGCGTCGCTTCACAGAAGTTGAGCCAGAACCCAATCTCGTGAACATCGAACACGCCAGTTACTCGGCGACTCCCGAGTAACTGAACACCGCTGCCCAATCTCGTGTCTCGCGGGCCAGGTGCAGGACGAGGGCTCGGATGGAGCGGACGGTGCGGGGCGCCCGGGCTGCTTGTTGCAGGAGGTTCTCGCGTGGCGCCGCCGGAGCAGGTCGTGATGCCATCGCAAGATGGTGTCCGGAGGGACGAGTAGCAGTAGCCGCGCAGCACCGCACGGGGGAGCGGGGCCAGGAGCGCGGCGAGGACGACCCGGTCTACGGGGGCTGAACTTTACTTTCTGCGACTCGAGTTGGCGCTCGAGAAGAGAGAGCTGGTGGCGTAGGGCGAGGATTTCTGCGGCCTTGGCGTGGTCACTCGTGCGCGGCAGGCCCAGAGCGGCGAAGAGGTGAGCAGCGGTCAGGTAGGTGAGACGGAGCAGCACGAGCGGGCCTGGCTGAGCTGCGGCGTTCGCCGCGCGCCGGCGGAGATGAGCGGTGTCGGGACGGCGGGCGGATGGACACCCAGCTCCTCCGGGGCAACGGCGGTGTCGGGTAGCCGAATGACGGCGACGACGAGCCGTGATGGTGCCGCTTCTGGTGATGCCGGGGGCGGCGTGTCTCCTGCCTTACGGTCACCCCCCCGACGCGGCGCGCCAGCCGTGCCACCGGCGGACGGCGATCACGAGCGCCGGACCGGTCGGCGGTCGCTGCCGGTACGGCGCGTACTTCTCCCGCAACAGGGCGACGGCCGCCGGGTACTCGCCCTGGGTGCCGGGCGGCAGCACGCGGGCGTCACCGTCCGCGCGGACCCACCACAGCCGCTCCCAGTCCTCGTCGTACGCGTCGACGAGCAGGCAGACAGCCGGGTGGGCCGCGATGTTGTCCAAGCGTTTCAGCTGCTGCGACCTCTTCGGCTTCCAGTCGACGGCGGTGACGATCTCCTCGCCGTGGGCCGCGAAGACGACCGGCACCAGATGCGGGCGCAGGCCCGCGTCCACCGTCGCCAGGCGCGCCACCCGCGCGGTCATGAACCGGCGGCGCGCCTCGTCCCCGGCCATGTCCGGCACGGTCAGCTCCTATTCAGCGGCAGCCGCGAGCTGTCACCGGTGGCTGGACGTGGCCTCGGCCAGTTCGTCCAGGGTGCGCAGCGTCTCGTTCTCCGGCAGGGTCGGCAGATACAGCAGGACGCGTTCGACGCCGAGTTCGGCGTAGGTGTCGAGCGCCTTGCGGTCGTGCCGGCCCGCGTACACCACGACGGACGGGCGGTCACCGGCCGTCCGCCGCATACGCGCGATGCGTTCACCCAGCTTCTCGAGCGGCAGATCGCTCGGCATCCACGCCGCACCGTACGCGGCGACGCGTTCGAAAGCGCGCTCGCTGTCGCCCCCGACCCAGATGGGCGGATGGGGCTTCTGGACCGGCTTGGGCCAGGCGTAGACGGGATCGAAGTCGACGAATTCGCCATGGAACTCGGCCTCCTCCTTGGTCCACAGCTCGATCATCGCGCGGATGCGTTCGTCCATGAGCCGCCCGCGGACGGCTGGATCCGTCCCGTGGTTGCGCATCTCCTCGCGGTTCCAGCCCGCGCCGACCCCAAACACGGCCCGGCCGCCGGAGATCAGATCGAGGGAGGCGACCTCCTTCGCGGTGTGGATCGGATCGCGCTGGATCACCAGAGCGATGCCGGTGCCCAGGAGCAGGTCACGGGTCACCGAGGCGGCCGCGGCGAGCGCCACGAACGGGTCGAGCGTCCGGTAGTAGATCCGCGGCAGCTCACCGCCCCCCGGGTACGGGGACTCCCGCTTGACCGGAATATGCGAGTGCTCGGCCAGCAGCAGGGAGTCGAACCCACGCTCCTCCAGGGCGGGTCCCAACGCCGCGGGGCCAATGCCCTCATCGGTGACAAATGTCGATACTCCGAACTTCATCCGCGACCACCTCGCCTCGTCGGCACACCTGCTGTCAGTGTGACGCGGTCGGTCGCTCCTCGTCGGGCATGACCTCCCGCGGCGTGGCGTCCGGACCCTATGCCCACTGTCACTGCCCGACCCACGCGTCCGCCGGCCGCTGCAGGCCCACCTCGCGCAGCGCCGCAGTGGTGAGGCGAGAACGCCGGCGATCGCACGCGGGTCGTCACGGAGCTCGTAGACGATGTCGAGCATCCGCGCCCGGCCCTCGCGACCGTGTGGCACCTGCCCCAGCACCAGCTGGATGGTGGCCCGGGCGCGGCCGGTGGCGGCTACCTGGTCCTCGACGTTGCGCAGTTCCTCATCGAGCCGGCCTCCGAACACGCTGCGCTGCCCGTCGACCGTCATCAGGACAGGCGTCCGCGTCCTCGGGGACCAGCCGGTCGATGTCCGGGACCCCGTACCCGTTGCGCAGATGCTCCGGGCAGTCGTCGTACACGATGGCGGCCGGGAGGAACTGCGCGGCGTGGAGCGTGTGGAAAGGGGAGAACTGTGCGGTGAAGTTCCTCCGTGATCGTGGACAGCAGATGGTTAGCTAGGCTAAATAGTCACCGTGGTCGTCCTGGAGCATGAGGCGACGTTCCTGTTCGCGCTTGGAGTAGGCGGCTGCCCGGATCGCCTCGTCGCTCTCCAAGCCCGATCCCAGTGCGCCGCCCACCGTTGCGACCGAAGCGACGAACCATGACAACGTCCAGTAGCCCGTTGCGTGCAGCGGGGTTCGTGTCATGGAAGCGAACACTTGGTCGTTGAGGATAAACAGCGCCCACACCAAGTTGATGACCATCAAGCCCACGTAGCAGACGAGCACCCCGATACCCACGGTCACGACCGTCGAGGCGTTGTAGAGTCTCGCCCTCTGCCTCGCCTCCAGTGAGCCCTCTGCTGAGCGATGCCATAGCTGCGCGTCTACGATCAGCCAGCCGATCATGACCCCGACGGACCCGACCATGGCGATCACGAGGCGCGGCGCGCTCAGGGCCTCGGCCAGGCTCCAGGCAGTGGAGTTCACGGTGGCGACTGCTCCCGTGGCAAGTGCGGCCGCCAGGGCTTTCGACAGACCCGGCACCAACCGCCACGGTCGGTTGGCGCGGACCATACCGGCGAGCACCCGCAGGTAACCGCGGGGCCCGCTGACGACGTACCGAAGATCGGCGGTCTCCTCCCCACCGACCGGGACCGGGTGGATGGGCGCGAGTCGACCGGCGAAGGGCCCCAGCAGCGGCTGGCTCTGCGGAGGTCCTTGAGCCCCAGTAGCCTTCGGACCTGCCAAGCCCAGCACGGCTTCTTCCACGGCCCGCCGAGCCCTCGTATACAGCCGAAAGCCCCCCAGAGAGGGAAGAGACAACAGCGCCAAGCCGTGTTCGTGACTCAGATTCACAACGAGCTTGCGCCCGTGCGTGTGCAGCGGAAGGTCGGTGAGGGCCACGACGATGTCCCAATTCTCAGCTCTTCCGCGGTCCATGATCCGGCGCATCAAGGTGGGCAAGTCCTCGGTCCCTGCGGTGAAGGGCTCACTGACCACCTCGACGTCGAACCGTCGCCCCTGGCCCGACTTGTCGGCGAGCCGAGCAGTAAGTGTCTGGGCCATGCGCTGCGCGATCTCCGTCGGCGCATCCGGATCCGCCAGGAGAGCCACGACCGTAACGCCCTGAGACGACACCCGCATGACTGGACCCTTCTCGTCGGCTGCCCCCCGACCGCCCGTGCCCACAGGATGCCCCCGAGGTATCGCCGACGCCGCGTGACACGCTGGCCCCTGCCAGCAGGTTGTGCGTGCCGATAATTACGCCGTTGCAGGTCAGGAAGCGTGTTGGTACTCGTGGAGCACGCCGCCGAGACGGTCGCGTCGGCGTATGCCAAGACGCTCGATCTGTACTGGTTCGAGCGGTTCGGGGACGGCGTGGAGAGGCGCGGCAGCCTGCAGTGTGCGGTGGGTGCGGTGATGGTTGTAGTGCTGCTCGTACTCGCGGAGCGCTCGCCGGAGGTGGGCTTCGTTCCAGAGCAGGGCGCGATCGAGGAGTTCACGGCGCAGGCTGCGAACCCAGCGTTCCATGATTGAGTTCATGCGCGGCGTGCGGACGGCGGTGAGCACGGTACGGATCCCGGCCTGGCCGAGGATCTCGTCGATGACAGCGGGGTATTTCGCGTCGCGGTCGCGGATCATGAACTTGATGGCGGCGAGCTGTCCGGCATCTTCGAGGTCCATGACCAGGTTCTTGATTGCCTGGGTGACCCAGGCGTGGGTGGGATGCGCGGTGGTGCCGAGTACACGGACGCCTCGGTGGGCGTGGTGGATGGCGGCGAGGATGTACTGACGCTGCCCGCTGAGGGTGACGGTCTCGATGAAGTCCATTGCGAGGATGGCCTCGGCCTGGGAGTGCAGGAAGGTGGCCCAGGTGACGTTCGAGCGCTGGGTCGCAGGATCGACGCCTTCGGCCTTGAGGATTTCCGTGGATACGCCGGTATCCCCAGGTGGGGTTTTCCTCGGCGAGGCGGAGTATGAGGCGGCGGACGGAAGTGACTGTGCGGGGGCGGCCGGGACGCCGGTTGCGGCTGAGACGGACGTGACGGTTATTCATGAAGTCGCGGTGCCAGCGCAGGACAGTGTCCGGGGAGACGATGAGCCGCAGCCGGCGCAGGGCGGCTCGTGGCAGCGGGGTGAGGAGAGCGGCTAGGAAGGCGCGGTCGGCCGCCTGAAAACCGGGGCGCTGGTTGCCGGGCCGACGCTGCAGGACGGCGAGCTGGTGACGCAACGCGAGGATCTCGATGTCCTTGTCCCGGTCGCTCATCGGCAGCAGCCGTAGGAGCGCGAAGGTGTTGGTCACGGCGAGGTGGGCCAGGCGCAGCAGCACGACAGGTCATGATGCCGCCCGCTGTCCACGTGAAACAAACATGGGCGCGGCCAGCTCTGCAGCTGAGGGACTTGTCATCGACGATCAAGTCCTGACCTGGCCGGATGATTTATCGGCACACGCAGTCTTGGCCATCAGCGTGATGAGGTCGAACGCGACGGTCGCGGCCGCCACGCAGGTGATCTCGGCGTGGTCGTACGCCGGCGCGGTCTCCACGACGTCGGCGCCGACGATGTTCAAGCCGTCGAGCGCACGCAGCATGCGCAGCAGTTCGCGGCTGTTGAGTCCACCCATCTCCGGTGTGCCGGTGCCCGGCGCGAACGCGGGGTCGAGGACGTCGATGTCGACCGACACATAGACAGGGGCATCGCCCACGCGTCGGCGCACGACGTCCACCGCGCCTTCGATCCCGAGCACGTCGAGGTCACCGGCCCGGATCACCCGGAAGCCGAAAGAGGCGTCATCGACCAGGTCGAGCCGGTCGTAGATGGGACCGCGGATTCCCACGTGGATCGACTTGTCCTCAGCGAGCAGACCGTCCTCGAAAGCCCGACGGAACACCGTGCCGTGGGTGGTCGGCGCGTTGAAGTAGGTGTCCCAGGTGTCGAGGTGAGCGTCGAAGTGGACCAGTGCGATCGGCCCGTACTTGTCCGCCGCGGCCCGCAGCATCGGCAGTGCGACCGTGTGGTCACCGCCGATCGTGACCAGTCGGCGGTCGCGCTCACCGACCACCTCCCGCGCTGCCTGCTCGATCTGTTGCATCGCATCGTCGATGGAGTAGGGCGTGCACGGAACGTCGCCGGCGTCGGCCACCTGCATCTGCTCCAACGGCGCCGTGTCGAGCTCGACATGGAAACGCGGGCGCAGATGACGTGATGCCTGGCGGACACCCATCGGGCCGAAGCGGGCCCCCGGTCGATACGAGGTACCGCCGTCGAATGGAACGCCGAGGACGGCGATGTCGTAGTCCGGTACCGCGTCGATGGTCGGGATCCGGGCGAAGGTGCTCGCCCCGGCAAATCGCGGTACCACGGTGGCCTCAGTGGCACCGATCGGATGGTGGTTGCTCATCTGGTGGTTACTCATCGCTGATGGCTCCGATCAGGGTGTTCGGGACGGTGACGGCTGCGGAGCGTCCTGCATGCGCCTTGCGCCGTTCGACGGCTTTGACCGTGAAGTAGTAGAGCGGTGAGACGATGACAAGCCCGGCCATGAAGGAGACGTCGGTGTTGTTGAGCGCCCTCGCGATCGGGCCTGTGTAGTACGTGCCGATCACCATGAACGGGATCTGGACGCCTACGCCCACGAGGTAGCAGATGACGGCGGGCCAGTTCACCAGCCCGTATCGGCCGCCGTCGGCGCGGAAGAAGTCGCCGACCTCGTAGTCACCGTGCCGGACCAGGTAGAAGTCGACCAGATTGACCGCGGTCCATGGCACGAGCGAACCGAGGAGCAGCGTCAGGAAGTTGTTGTAGACGCTCACGAAGTGGGTGCCGATCGTCAGCGCGACCGTGAGTGAGAGGGCGACCAGTGCGACGGCGATGAGAGCACGCTCACGGCTGCGTGCCGTGAACCGCGGAGCGAAGGTCTGCACGATGGTGATCGTGCACAGCGTGCTGCAGTACAGATTCATTGCGTTGGTCGCAGCCACACCGATGCTGAACACGGCGACCACGAGCACGCTGATCCCGGCCGTGGCCTTGGCGAGTGCAACCACGGGGTCGGCGGTTGGCATCAGCACCCCGATTCCGGCGCCGAGGAACATCGGAAGGATGGAGCCGATCGTGGTGCCCCAATAGCTCATCCAGAAGGCCGGCTTGGAGCCCGTCTCGGCCGGCAGGTAACGCGAGTAGTCCGAGACGTACGGGGCGTAAGCGATCTGCCACACCGCGGATGCCGAGACCGTGCCCATGAATCCCGCCAGGGTCGCTCCGCCGCTGTGGAAGAAGTGCGGCGGGACGTGGTGCACACCGAATGCCCAGACGAGCGCGAGGATCAGGGCCAGTCCGGAGGCGATGGTCATGACGCGCGCGTAGGCGTGGATCAGCGAATAGCCCCAGATCGCCGCCGCGAGGCTGGTGATCGCGAGTACGACGATGCCGCCCGATGTGCCGAGGGCGGGGATGACCGAGGCCAGTGACTCGCCGCCGAAGACGAGGATCGAAATGAAGAAGCCCAGGTACATGCAGACCACGACGGCGACGATGAGCACCGAGCCCCAGGCACCGAACTGGCCCTTTGTCTGCACCATCTGAGGGACGCCGAGCCTCGGCCCCTGCGCCGAATGCAGAGCCATGAAGATCGCACCGAACAGGTTGCCGATCACGATCGCCAGCGCCGCCGACCATACGGGCTGGGCGAACACGGTGGTGGCGAGGGCACCGGTGACGATGCTCAGGACCATAATGTTGGTGCCGAACCAGATGGTGAACATGTCGCGGCTGCGGCCGTGTCGCTGATCCGGCGGAATCTGCTGGATGGTGGACTCCTCGATGTCGGTGCCCGAGGAGCCGCGCTCTTCACGCAGTTGAGTCATCTCGTCATCTCTCAGCTCTGGGCCCTACCGGGACCGGTTCACCATGACGTGCTTGGTCCGCGAGTAGTCGTCGAGGGCGTACGACGACAGGTCTCGGCCGTACCCGGAGGACTTGAAACCGCCCCACGGCATCTCCGTTGCGAACGCGAGGTGGTCGTTGACCCAGACCGTGCCGAAGTCCAGGCGGGTCGGCAGGTCTGCCGCGCGCCGTGCGTTCTCGGTCCAGACCGAGGCCGACAGCCCGTACGGCGTGCCGTTCGCGGCCGCGATCGCGGCGTCCTCGTCGGTGAATGTCTCGACCGTGACCACCGGGCCGAAGATCTCCTCCCGGGTGCACTCGGCCCCCTCCGGAACATCCACGAGCACGGTCGGCAGGACGAAGTAGCCGTCACGGTCAGGCGCGCAGCCACCGACCGCGGCACGCGCACCCTCGGCGTACGCCCGGTCGAGCGCCGCAAGTACGCGGTCGCGGTGATCCTTCGAGACCAGTGGACCCATCTCGACCTTGTCACCGTCAGCGGGGTCGCCCACGACCATTGCCTCGGCTCGTGTGACCAGACGGGCGATCAGGTCGTCGTGGACGGATGCCTCCACGAGCACCCGACAGGCGGCGCCGCAGTCCTGACCGGAGTTCCCGAATCCGGCGAAGATGACACCGTCGGCAACGGCGTCGAGGTCGGCATCGGCGAAGACCAGTACAGGCGCCTTACCTCCGAGTTCGAGGTGCACCCGCTTGAGCGAGTCGGCCGCAGCGCGAGCAACGGCCCGGCCGCTGCGCACGCTGCCGGTGACCGACAGCAGGGCTATGCCGGGGTGAGTCGCCAGCGCCTGGCCGACGACAGCGCCGTCGCCGGTGACGATGTTCAGCACGCCTGCCGGAAGCACGTCGGTGAGCAACTCGGCCAGTCGCAGGGTGCTCAGCGGTGTCTGCTCCGAGGGCTTGAGCACACACGTGTTGCCGGCCGCGAGAATCGGTCCCAGTTTCCAGGCAGCCATCAGCAGCGGGTAGTTCCATGGCGTGATCGCACCGACCACCCCGACGGGCTCACGGACGATCATCGACGTTCGGCCCTCGACGTATTCCCCCGCACTCACGCCGAGTTGGGCGCGAGCCGCGCCGGCCATGAACTGGAAGGTGTCGATCGTCCCGGCGACGTCGAAGGCAGCGAGTTCCTTGGGCTTGCCGGCGTTCCGGGACTCGATGTCGGCCAGCTCTTGGGCGTGCGCCTCGATCACGGATGCTGCCGCGAGCAGTTCGTCGGCGCGTTCCTTGGGCGTCTTGCGACCCCACGCGTCAGAGGCCGCTGTGGCGGCGGCGACGGCTCGGTCGACGTCCGCCGCCGTGCCGCGCCGTGCGTAGGCGATGACCTCGCCGGTCGCGGGGTTGACTACCTCTTGAGTGGGCTCGCCGGTTCCCTGCCACGGGTCGCCGTCGATGTAGTGCGCGAGTTCTCGCGGTTGTGTCATGGTCGGTGTCCTCGTGAGCGAAGGTCTTGGTCAGCGGTTCTGGAAGCCGCGTTCGACGACGGCCTCGAGCATGTCGACGTAGGTGTCGACGTCGTCCTGGACGGCCCGAGGGGCCGGCTCGTAGGCGAGCGCCTTCTTCACCAACGGGCTCTGGAAATAGGCGCCCGCGGTGAGCAGGGTGAGCGCCTCGAACTGATCCGGGTGCTCGCTCGCGAGCTCGTCGAGCGCCGCTTCCGGGTCCCTGCCGACACAGGCGGTGAGTGCGAGGCCGAAGGCTTCGACGAGGTCTCGTCGGTAGCCCAGCACCTGGTCGATGAACACGCCGGGTACGCCGGCCGCGGTCGCGGAGGGCATCGGGTCCAAGGCGGGGATGAGTACGTCGGCGATCACCGCGAAGGTGTCGCCCTGGTCGGAATCGAGCATGCGGACTCCTCAGGAGGCAGTGATCAGGAGGCAGTCGTCGGGAGGCAGCCGTCAGGAGGCAGTGATCTGGTTGTGCCGGTCGTCGACGAGGTGGCGCATCGCTCGCAGCGCGACGGCCATGAGCGTGGCCGTCGGATTGACTCCGGTCGATGTGACGAAGGTGCTGCCGTCGATGATGAAGAGGTTGGGGATGTCGTGGGACCGGCCGTACTCGTCGACGACCGACGATGCCGGATCGGCGCCCATCCGCGCGGTGCCGAGCAGGTGCCACCCGCTCTCGCGAACCACGGGGATCGGGTTGACCGAGAGCGCACCTGCCGCTTCGTGCGCCTCGGTCGCCCGGGCGACGTGGAAGTCCAGCATCCGCCGGGTGTTCTCGCTGATCCGGTAACGGATCTTCGGGGCCGGGATGCCGTCCGAGTCGGTCAGGTCGGGGTCGAGCACCACCTCGTTGTGCTCTTCGGGCAGGTCCTCGGTGGTGATCCCCCACTCGGTGTAGCGTCCGAAGGTGCTCCGTAGCCGCGTGTGAAAGGCCGAGCCGAAGCCTTCGCGCCAGTCCTGGCCCGGTTCCCACAGTGTGTGGGTGAGCGGGCCGCCCGTCGGCATCAGGTTCCACTTCGCGCCGCGGACGAAACCCCGGCTGGTGTCGGTCTCGTAGAACTGGAGCGACTGCAGAGCCTGGCCGGTCGGTCCGAGGTGACTCTCGAGGTCGTCCTCGTAGGCACCGTAGACCGACGCGTACGGGTGGACCATGAGCCGCTTGCCCACCAGGCCGGACGAATTCGCGAGTCCGCCGGGGAATCGCGAGGACGCCGAGTTGAGAAGGAGGCGCGGAGTGCCGACGCCATTGGCGGCGAGGACGGTGACGCCGGCGGCTTGGTGCCGCACCACCCCCTCACGGTCGATGTACTCGGCGCCCGTCACCAAACCCTGCCCGTTCACCGTGAGTTGCCGTACCCGAGCGCCAGTAACCAGCACCGCGCCGACGGCGATCGCATCTCGCCAATGAGTGAAGTCGGTGCTCGCCTTGGCACCGGTCGGGCACCCTGACTCGCAGGCGCCGTACCTCATGCAGGCGGGCCGGTTGCGGAACTTGCGGGACGCGATCGCATTCGGCGCCGGCCACCAGTGCCAGCCGAGCTTGTCCATCCCCCTGGCCGCGGCCAGGCCGTACTTTCCGATCGGCATCGGCGGCAGCGGAAAGGCGTGCGCATCGGGGTACGCCGGGTCCCCTTCGAGTCCCGAGGCGCCGATGTGACGCGTCACCTCGTCGTAGAACGGCCGAAGGTCTTCATAGGTGAACGGCCAGTCGTCGGCGACACCGTCGAGCGTGCGCACGCGGAAGTCCGAGGGCAACGCCCTCACCCAGTGCCCGGAGAACATGATGGTGCTGCCTCCGACACCGTTGAACATGAGTGGTTCGAGCGGGCTCTCCGCTGAGTTGACGGGGTAGTCCGCCTCGCGGCCGCGGATGTTCGGGCTGGGGTGCCACTGCTTGAGCCGGGACAGCTCCCACGACGGCTTGCCGCCGGTGAAATCGTCCGGCAGCGCCCATTCACCCTGCTCGAGGCAGACGACCCGGAAGCCCCGACCCGCCAGCTCGAGCGCGGCGACACCACCTGATGCTCCCGCGCCGACGATGAGCACATCCACGTCGTCGGCCGCTCCATGCACGCTCACTCGACACACTCCTGACCGGCGATGAGAACCGCCATTTCGGCATCCGACCGGCTCGGCCTGGACGTCCGCGCCGTGGGGTGTCCCCACCCTGCCCCCGCTGTGCTCGAGCGCGCGCCATCGAAGCTGCCACATTCGTTGCCACAAGGTTTGTGCACATGCACAAGGCGGACGACCGGGTCCCGAGGCCGCCGCTGATGACGGCTGTCAGTCCGTGCCGGGTCCGCCGGCGGCGCCGTCGCCGGGCAGCAGCAGCGCCCGCGCCTGCATCGCGAGCCACAACTCGGTGATGTGGCGGCTCTCGTTAATGCTCAGTCCGGTGATCTCTTCGACCTTGCGGATTCGATACAGCACCGTCTGGCGATGTACCCGCAGGACATCGGCCGTCTTCTGCCACGACCGCTGATGCGCGAGATAGGCATCGAGTGTCGCGAGCAGCGGAGTGTCGTGAGCCCGTTCGTACTCGATCAGCGGCCCGAGAGTTCGCGTCACCAGGGCCGCTGCGTCATCGATACTCCCGACACCGATGAACGGAGTGGCATCCCCGTACCTGAACGTGCGCCCTGGCATCCCGTCAGCAGCACGCAACGCCCAGTTCGCCTCGCGCAGAGCCTCCGGCATCCGCTCGACGCTTCGGATGACTCCGCTAGCCCCGATCAGAGCCTGCGGCCCGAGCTCGGCTCGCATCACTTCGCTGACGTCCCCGATGTCGACGGCTATGAGGTACAGCACCTCCGAGTGGTGTGCGGCGGCATGAGGAACGGCGTTGCGCCACAAAGCGATGTGAGAGTCGCGTAGCTTGCCGACCTCGGTGGAACTGATCGCAAGGAGGCGAGCCCCCGCGACGTCAATACCGAAGCTTGTCAGCTGCCGACGCCCAACGCGCGGATCGATGCGACCTTCCATCAACTGCGCGAGCAACTCGGCACCGAGACGGCGGCGATGCTCGATCGCCACCAACGACTGGGAAAGCTCCAGGGCGACGACGGTGACGGCATGCTGCATGAGGATCGCATCAATGACGCTGCGCCTCTGGGACACGAGCACCAGCACCGCCGCACGCTGGGTCGGGATGTCCACCAGACGCAACTCCCGCCCGTCATCCAGCGGCAGGACCAACGCGCCCGCGCGCAGATCGGCTGTTCCACTGGCGATCCTGTCCAGAGCCGCCGCGATAACCGGATCGAGGCGCTGGCCTTGGGGATACCAGGGCTCGCCCGACTCGCGGTGGCAGACATGCACGTCGCACCCCAACACCTGCGCGAGAGGCCCGCACACCACCGACGCGCCGTCATCGCTCGCAACCATCCGCTGGACGGTGCGGTAGATGCGCTCCGTACGAACCAGGCGATCCGACTGCTCGAGCAGGTTCGCGGCGGCGACCGCCTGGGATATCGCCACGAACGGCATCGGGTAGTCGACCATCAGCACGCTGAAGCGCAGGCGCTCACTCGTCGCGACGAACTCATCGGTGAGAGGCGGGCAGTACATCTTGTCACCGATCGCCAGCCCGCTGGCACCCGCGTCGTCCAACTTCTCGATCAGTGCGGCCTGCCGGCCGGGCTCCGACGGAAACGACATCCCGTTGGTCAGCAGCAGGTCGCCGCCGGTCAGCCACCGCCACGGATCCGGCAGATCGGACACGTGCGTCCACGAAACCGCCCGGTCCGTACCTTCGCCTCCGCAATAGAGATGCAGGCGCAGGTGCGGCAACTCGAGGAGATCCGCGACAGTGATCGACATGCGCTGCTCCTACCCGCCCGAGTTCCGCCTCACCATTCGTTTCCGGGACGAGCCCATCGGACAGCGGCCGCCGAACCTGCGTCGGCTCGGCGCGCTCTCCGGTCGCCCGGAGCGGGCTGAGGCACTTGGCCGAGATGGCCCGGTCTGGAATCCGGCCCGGCCGATCTACTGGCCAGGCTCGACCGGTCCACTCCCACCCGACACCGGGAAACCTCCGTCGCCCAGGCACCCTGATCAACCCCCAAGGACTTCCGGAGCCGACCACTCAGCAGCGCAGCGGACCCGCCACGTCCTCGACGACGCGCAACGCCTCCCCGCTTCGTACGAGCTCGGCGATGTGCTCTATATCGGCGTGGAAGACCCGGTCCTCGTTGACGGTCGGTACGGTTTCTCGGATCCTGGCCCGCAGGGCCTCCGTGGCCGGCGAGGGCAAGCGCGGCGCGAGCAGGTCGAGCGCCTGCACGGCGCACATCAACTCGATCGCTACGACGTAGCCGAGCTTGCGCGCCGCCCGGTATGCCTTCAGCGCCGCCAGATAGGCGTTGCTGACCGGGTCCTCCTGATTGGCCGAGGTGGGGACAGTATCCGCAGATGCGGGCACTGCCATTCCGCGCAGCTCCATGGTCAGCGCTGCGGCCGTGTATTGCGCGATCATGTATCCGCTGTTTAGTCCCGGCCGGGGAACCAGGAAAGCGGGCAGCTCGCTGAAGTTGCTGTTGACCATGCGGTCGGTGCGGCGCTCGGATGCCTTGGCCAGCACCGTCATCGCGTTCACCATGGAGTCGGCCTGGATGCCGACGTACGTGCTGTCGAAGTTGGCCCCCATCAGCGCCACCCCGTCCTCGCCCTCGGGGTGTATGACCGGGTTGTCGCCCACCGAGTGCAGCTCCTCGACGACGACCTCCCGTGCCTGAGCGAGCGCCCGCTTCGCGCCGCCGTGTATCTGCGGGATCCCGCGCAGGCAGTAGCCGTCCTGGAGTCGGTGGTCGAGGAACTCGGCGCTGATCGCGCTGGACTCGGTCAGCCGTCGCAGGTTCTCGGCGACCGCGGCCTGCTCGGGGTGCCGCTTCCGCTCCTGCAGCCGCGCGTCGTAGGCGCGGAGGGTGCCCTTGAGTGCCTGCACCGACAGGCTCGCGGCGATGTCAGCGGTGGTCGCCGCGACGTTGGAGTCATAGGTGGCCAGGACGGCGATCGCGGTGACCGAGTGCGTCCCGTTGGTGAGCGACAGTCCTTCCTTGCAGCCGAGACGGGTCGGCTGCTCTCCGATCCGGGTCAACGCCTCGGCCCCAGGCAGCAGCTCGTCGCCGTACCAAGCCTGGCCCTCCCCCAGCAGCACAAGAGCCATGTGTGCCTCTGGGGCCAGGTAGCCGACGGAACCCTCGCCGGGTACGTGCGGCGTGACCCGGCCGTTGAGCATCCGTCGGATCAGCTCCAGAGTCTCGAGCCGGATGCCCGAATAGCCTTCGCCGAGGCCGACCAGCTCCATCAGCGCAATGGCGCGGACGACCTCGGTGGGCAGAGGTTCACCGACAGACACGGCGTGTGAGCGCACGATGTTGCGCTGCAGCTGCTCCGCATCCGCCGGGTCGATGACCTCCGTGACGTTGTCGCCGAATCCGGTGGTAACCCCGTACACCAAGCGATTCTCAGCCAGGAAGCGCTCCACCAGCGCGCGTGACTTGCGCACGCGGTCGACGTAAGTCGCATCGAACTCGATCCGGGCGCCGTGCCGGGCGACGGCCACGAACTCCTCAAGGGTGATCAACTCCTCACCCAAGGTGACAGCGGTGATCTCGTCGGCAGTCATGAGGTTCCTCTCAGGTCGGTCAGCAGTCGGTGAGGTGCGGTACGAAGTGGTCATCAGTGGTGCCTTTCTTCGGTGGTGAGGGTGTCGCGAGTTTCCGGTGCCCAGGCGAGGCTGACGACGGTGCCGAGCAGCAGCACCAGGGCCATCCAGCCCATCGACCAGCCGACGCCGATCTGGTTCAGGCTGACCGGCAGAACGAAGGTCCCCACGGCGGAAGCGATCCGGCTGGTGCCGTTGAGAAGACCGACGCCGGAGCCGCGCAGTGCGGTGGGGAAGAGTTCCGGCGGGTAGACCTGGGCGATGTTGGAAGCAGCGGACATGACGAAGGTGTAGATGAGGAAGAGGGCTGTCAGCAGCCAGTTGCCGGCGCCGCTCAGCACGGCCATCGCGCCCAGACAGAGGGTGAGGATCGCGAAGGTGCCGATGGTGAACGGCCGTCGACCCATCCGCTGCACCGGCCACAGACCGATGACGCCCCCCAGCAGCAGGGCGAGGTTGAGCACCAGATTCTGGGTGTCGACATCGGAGATGCGCAGTGCGCCCAGGATTTGCGACATGAAGGTGTAGATCGCGAAGTAGGGCAGCACCTGGGCGCTGTAGAAGATGACGCCGAACCAGGTCTTGGTCGCCTGACCCGGGGCGAAGAGTTCGCGGTAGCGGGCGGTCGGTGCATGACCGGCGGCAGCGGTCGCCGCCTCCTCCTCGGCGGTCAGGCTCTGCCCGAGGTACGCGCGGCGGATCTGCGCGGCCTCGGCCGTCCGGCCGCGGGTGGCCAGCCAGCTCGGGGACTCCGGGATGCCGATGCGCAGCAGCAGCACCAGGAGTGCGGGCAACGCGCCGCTGGCCAGCAGCCAGTGCGCGGCTGTGTCGGTGAGGGGGACGTAGGTGCCGACAGTGTTGGCGACGACATATCCGACGGTCCACAGCACCGTCAGGGAGCCGAGCAGGAAGCCGCGCAGCCGGCGTGGGGCGAACTCGGAGAGCAGGGTCGGGCCGACGGCGTAGTCCGCGCCCAGGCCGAAGCCGATCACCAGCCGGAGCAGGAAGAGGAGCATTGGAGTGTGTGCCCAGAACTGGGCTGCGGAGGCGACCGCGATCAGCACGAAGTTGTACAGGTAGAGCTTCTGGCGCCCTATGACGTCGGCTACCCGCCCGAGCAGGATGCTGCCGAAGAACAGCCCGATCAGCGCGGAGGCACCGAGCAGACCCTGCCAGATGCCGGACAGGTGCATGGTCGTGCCGAGCACAGGCAGGACCGCGCCGATGATGCCGAGTGCGTAGCCGTCGGAGAAGTTCGCGCCGAAGGTGGTGGCGGTCACCCGTAGGTGGAAACCGGTGAGGGGCTCTCGGTCGGTGGCACCCGGGGAAGCCGCCAAAGGTCTGCTCTCGGTTGCTGCTGAGCTGTTCGTCATGCGTGACTCCTGGTAGAGCAGAGGCGTGGGCGAGAGAATGCATGAATTGGAATCGTCAAGAAATAGTCAAGTGAATGCCCGCTATCGCGAATTGGGCAGCGGTCGGCGAGGCGGAATGCTGCGGAGAGTGCGACGCGGTTTCGGGCGAGAGCTCTGCCGGTGAGCCAGGCGTCGAGGCGGGCCATGTCGATGGCAGCGCTGGCGAAGTGGTGCCGCAAGCGGGTGTTGGTGAGCCCCCAGTAGAGGGAGGAGCACAGCTGGATCGCAACCGCCGGTTTGCCGGCGCTGCCGGTGCACTGCTTGGAGATCGCTGGGAGCTGAACGAGGCCCTGACTGCTGCCCCTCTCGGCGGAGACGGCCGGTCCGCGCAGGGAACAGCAGGTTCATTTCATGGTCAGGCCAAGTGGTTGCCGACCTTCACGGCGATGCTGGAGCCGCCCTGAGGGCTGGGACGAGGTCCACCGAAGGCTGAGGCGCCGAGGTCGTGCTTGTGGGCGGCCAGGCCTGGGAGGATGCTGTCGAACCCCGTGCTGATACGGGTCACTTTGAGTCCCGAATCCAGGAGGGCGACCCGCCAGCCGCGTCGTGCAAGTCCCCACCCTGAAGCCGACCCGGCCGCCCCGCCACCGATGACCGGCACATCGTTTGTACGCATGGCCATGAGCATGGGCCACCACGACCCCGGGGTCATCCGCGTGCGAAAGGAATTGCGGGGGCCGGATTTCAACAGCTGACGGAGGGGGCGGCTGAGGTACGTTCACTCGCTCTACGACGGCGGGAGCGGTGCAGGCGGGAGATCGCCTGAGAGGCGGGCCAGCTTCACACCGAGGTGCACGGTCAACCGGTCGCCGCCGTCGCGCAGGCTGATGCCGCCGATCTCCTCCACGCGCCCGAGCCGGTAATACAGCGTGGTGCGGTGGATCCCCAGTGCCTGCGCGGTGAGTTGGGAGTCCCCGGCGTGGTCGAGATAGGTCTCGACGGTGGTAACCAGACGGCGCGAACGGTCCGCTGCCAGCAGCCGCGCGACCGGGGCAGGGTAGTGCTCGCGCGACACCCGCTCGGGCAGCAGCTGCAGCAGCACCGCATAGGCACCCAGCCGATCCCAAAGGACCACGGGACCCAGATCGGGCAGGAGCCGCGCAGCGCGGACGGCGTCGAGAGCGTGCCGGTACGACTCCAGCGAGTCGTCGAGGTCATGATGCACCGAGCCCACGCCGACGACCGCCCCGACGGAGCGGGTGAGCCTGCCGGCGACGTCCGTGAGCGCCCCCTCGTGCCACTGCGTCGCCGCGGTCAGCAGCAGCACCGCATGACCTCCACGAAACAGGCCCAGCACCGACCCTCCCGGCACTCGGAGGGCAGCGGGCTCCACAGCGGCGCGCAGAGCCCGCTCGAGATCCGCCGTCGCGGCGTCCGGCACCTCGGCGCCTGGCACCGGGAGCACTTCCACCACCAGAACGGCCACGCACCCCTGGGCGGCAGGGAACCCACCGCTGAGGAGCGCCTCACGCGCCCTGGCCCGAGCAGCGGCGTCGTCGCCGAGCAGATCACTGACAAGAGCACCCTCCATCTGGCGCCTGCGCCTCTGGAACCGGAGCTGTCCGTCCAGCACGGCACCGGCGTGCTCCGCTGCCTGCTGCGCAGCGGCGAGCTGGTCCTCGGTCACCGCCTTGTCGGGGTCGATGAGCCACAGATATCCGAACAGCGCACCATGACACCGGACCGGAACACAGACCCGCCCCGCCGCCCCGGACTCGGGCCTCGCCTGGATCCGGCCAGGCCCGTGCCAGCTCGCGACACCATGCGACAGGACCCACTCGGTGTTGGCAGGCGTTGCCTCACGGCTCAGCATGGCGTGCACCCGGGCGGGATCCTCGTCGCCGAAGTGGCGGCTCGCCGCGAGCAGGCGAAGGCGCGGGTCGTCGATCGCCACGGACCGTCTCAGCCGCTCGGCCAGCGCGTCGACGATCTGCTGGAGGTCCGCGTCGCCTGCGCCGTCGCCTGGTCCTCCGGTGTAGGGCGAGGCGGAGACGGTCATGGTGTTCCCAGGTGTTCAGACGTGTCTAGGATGCGGCGGACACACCGTATTGAGCCTGTTCCGGGAAATCAACACATCCGAGAGGACCCCGCTGCAGCCTCACCGGCGGAGCCCGTCAGCGCCGGCGTGACCCCGCCTGCCCCTGTCCCCGCCAGGGCCCGCTATGGAACGCATGGTGATGCGAATGACCTTCCGGCATCCCCCGGCACAGGCGGATGGCAGGAGGCGGTTCCCGGGTTCATCCGCTCTTATGTCCCGCAGTATCTGGTCCAGCACTCCGTCTCGGACAAGCTCTCCTTCACCGCCTCAAGAGCCCGGCTCGGCCGGTGGCCCCGTGCGCGTACAAGTCCGGCTGCGCTGCCTCACTTGATCACGCCCATCTGCCGTGGCGTGTTCAGCAAGTCGACCAACGATACGATCGAGTGCTGTCCACAATGCCGTTGGCAGAGGCCGGACTCGGGTGGGCGGGCCGATACTGTACCGTCCGCGCGGCCGGTGTTGATGTTGGCCGACGATATGAACATGGCTCCCGCGAAGAACAGCCAGAAGAAGGCGCTCTGAATGACACCGAACTCCTGTGCCGTGATGCCCAGATCCTTGAGGATGTCCTGAGCGGCAAAGCCCATCACGGCTTTGTCCGCATAATTGATCAGCATGAACAGCGCCAGCAGCACGGTGACACACCACGCGCTGGTCGTCGTCGCTGAGGCTGCGGCCGGTGTCGCCTTCGACATCGTTCGAGTCATGAAGATTCCTCGAAGTGAGGGGTATGAGGGGCGAGGCGCCGGATGCGTTGGACCGGCGTGATCGAGGCAGGGCCAGATGTCTGCTCGCTGTACAAACTGCGAAGACCGGGTTGCGACCTCGCACCGTCTCATCCAAGCCGCACCGACTGATCGCGTCCAAGACTGATAACCACCCGAACCAAATGCGGTTGCCTATGGATCACCGGCAGGGAATCTCACCGGGGCGGCCGTTTCACTGCCACGGGCGCGCCCGGCACCACCGCGCTCCAGGGGTGCGTGGTGATGCCAGCGAGGTGGACGCGCCGGGTGCCATGTTCGATGAAGGCCAGGGCCATTGAGGGTGACGGTGTCGAGGTGGAGGAAGTCGGCGGCGAGGATGCCGCGGGCCTGTGCGGTGAGGAACTGGTGCCAGGCCGGCCCTGCGCGCTGTGCGGCGGGATCGATGCGGGCGGCGTGCAGAATTTCCCAGACCGTGGAGGGGGCGATCGGGTAGCCGAGGCGGGCGATTCGCCCTGTATTCGGCGGTGGCCCCAGCTGCTGTTCTCTCGGGCCAGGCGCAGGGTGAGTTGCTTGACGATGGGGCCGGTAGAAGGTCGCCCAGGGCGGCGGCACTGGGTGAACGTCCGCTTTCGGGCGATGAGTTGACGGCGCCAGCGCAGCAGTGTGGTGGGGGTGACTGCAAAGGCCTGGCGCCATTGGCCGCGTGGGATCAGTCGTGAGCGTGCGGCAAGCCAGATTCGGTCGGCCGGCTGGTAGTGGACCGGGTGATCTGACGGCGCAGCACTGCGTTCTCGTGCCGTAGCGCCAGTACTTCCGCATCTTTGGCCACGCGGGCACGCAGCACAGCAGCGGGCGCCGTGATCAGATTTCGGACGAGCGAGGCAACGGCCGACAGTGACATCCGCAGATCGTCGCAGGCCCGTCCGGGGCCGCGTCATCAGTATCAGCAAACGTGCAGGCCAAAGCAGCGAATCGTATTTTCGAGCGGGACAGGACGGCCGTCAATGAACGGCGCACCGATCACACGCTCGGCGCGGCGGTCAGGCATGGTCCGGAAGAACTGCTGATCATGCGGCTGCTGTTCCTTGGTCGGGCCCCTCGATGACGCGTGTTGTGCAGGCGTGAAGGTGGGCGCGTACGGGTTCGGCGATGGGTTGCCTCCGGGACAAGGCGCGTACGACTGCCGAGGCGACCATGTCGTAGACCACGGTCGCGTCGGCGAGGTTCGCGTCGGTGTCCGCGTCGCGGCGTAGGCCGCCGAGGGCCTCGTGCAGCGGCGCGATGATGCGGCGCTCCAGGGTCTCGCTGGCGTCGGGGAAGATGGCGCTCAATCGGGGGGCGTCGAGGATGAGCGATGCGGTGCCGTCGGCCGGGGTACTGGTGGTGTGTTCGATGAACGTGTCGATCCAGGTGTGGATGCGCGTGGCCGGGTCCGGGATGGTGTCGAGCCGGCTGCGGATGCGCGCCTGCAGAGCTTCGGTACTGGCTTCCAGGACAGCCATCAGGAGGTCGCGCTTGCTGGGGAAGAGCCGGTAGAAGGCGCGGCTCCCCAGCCCCGCGCGTTTGAGGATCAGCGACACCGGGGGGTCGACGCTGCCGGTCTCCGTGATGAGGTCGCGGCAGGCGGTGATCAGGAGCTGCGCGTCGTGGAGGTACTCCTCGCGCTGCGGGCCGAGGATCCGGTCCACCGCCGCCGTCGCCAGTGTTCCGCGCGGCCCCGGCTCGTTCGTCACTTCGGTCCCCTCGATCGCCGTCACTGCTTGCCCTGTCGTCTACCGACCCTGCGAGTATACGAGACGCGCTATTGAAAATGACGTTTTCAATTGCGAGTATGTCGGCCGACGGATGAGACGCAAAGGAGAAACGGCATGACAGAGCGCGATACGACCGTGCGGCACGGGCAGCTATTCGACGACGTGGTGGACGCGTGGCGGCGGTTCGGACGCAGTGTCGTCTTCGACGACCCCGCCACCGACACGTCGCTGCTGCGCGCGGAGGGCCTGCGCTTCGCGACCCGGTACATGGCGGCCGGGGCGCTACTGAGCATGGAGCTGGCAGACCCGGACTACCCGGAGTTCGCGCGCTGGGCGGACACGACGTGCAGCTGGGGCATCGACAACCCCGACGTCATCTACACGCTGGCTGCCATCCGCGGGGACGCCGAGTACCGGATCTTCGGCGACCGCGGGACATCGCACTACCTGGACGTCCAGGTGCACTCGCCGCACTTCTGCGAGGCGCCGGACTACCGGATCAACTCGAACATCGACAGCCGCTCGCTCACCGTCGCCGAGGACGGCACGTTCGAGTTGTTCGTCGGCGGCGAGCCCCGCGAGGGCAACTGGCTCTACATCGACCCGGACGCGCAGTCGCTGTGCGTGCGCCAGCTGTTCTGCGACTGGGAGACCGAGCGCCCGGCCAATCTGGTGATCGAGCGCATCGGCGCGCAGTACCCGCCGGCCTCGCCGCTGACCGAAGCCGACGTGCGGGCGCGCGGCGAGCGGCTGGTGCGCTGGTTCGACAAGGCGGGCGTGTTCTGGGACCTGATGTGCAAGCAGTCGCTCGAGACCCCGTCGAACACCATGCCGTTCACGCCGCTCGCGGAGTCCGCATGGGGCGGCTTCCAGAACCAGGCGTACGGCATGGGTAACTTCCGCTGTGCTTCCGATGAGGCGGTCGTGCTGGAGTTCGCGCCGCCGGCGGCGCACTACTGGAGCTTCGGCCTCGGCAACTACTACTGGGAGACCGTCAACTGGTTCAGCCGGCAGTCCTCGCTCAACTGCCACCAGGCCCGGCTCGACGACGACGGCGTGTTCCGCGCCGTCATAGCGCATCGCGATCCCGGGGTGCCGAACTGGCTCGACACCGGCGGCCACTCGCACGGAACCCTCAACGGCCGTTTGCTCCTGGCCGACGCGTTCCCCGAACCGGTGCTGCGGGTCGTCGCGTTCGACTCTGTCCGCGACCACCTCCCCGCGTCCACCGCGCAGGTCACCCCCGCCGAGCGCAGCGAGCAGCTGCGCCGCCGGCGGACGGCCGCCCACCTGCGCAACCGCCACTGATCACGAGCCCATCATGAAGCTCAGACCGGCACTCCTCCTGGCGACGGCGCTGTCCTGCCTGGCGGCCGCGTGCGGCGGCGGATGAGGCTCGGGCCAAGGGGGACGACGATGTGCCGCCGCGTGCCGGCGGCACGCTCACGCTGCTGTCCATGGCGGACCACCCGCGGCCTGGCCCCGTTCGGCGCCACGTACAACGCCCTGGTCGACGAACCGCGCATGGCCGCGCTGTACGCCGCGCTGTTCACCGTCGACGCCGCCATCGGCGAGTCAACCCGCACCTGGGCGAGGGCCGCGGCCGTCCAGAAGTCTCCTGACAAGCGATTGATCACCCTTCCTGGGATTCCGAACCCGTCCCGGCCCGCATCTGTCAGGCCGGTCCCTGCCTGCGAGGAGAAACGCAGTGCGTGATGCCCACCCGCCTTCCCTCGACGCGGGCCCGAGCCCCGACTCGGCCGCCGGCCGGCTCGAGGGCAGGTCCACAGCCTCGTACGTCCTCCTGCTCGTCCCCCTCGTCCTGCTCACCGAGGTCGTCGCGCTGGAGCTCTCCCTCGTCTATCCGGCACTGCCGCTGATGGCAGCGGAGTACCGCACGCCCGCGATCGGATGGACGCTCACTGTTGTCAGCCTCGTCGGAGTGGTGGCCCAGCCGCTGCTGGGTAAGGTCGCAGACGCCATCGGCAAGAAGCGGATGATCGTGCTCGCGGCTGCCGCCTTCGCCGTCGGCTCCCTCGTCTGCGCGCTGGCGCCGTCCTACCCGGTCCTGCTGCTCGGCCGCGCCCTGCAGGGCACCTGCATGGTCATCGGGCCCGCCGCCTACGGCCTGATCCGCGACCTCTTCCCGCCGCGGATCGTGCCCGTGGCGATGGGAGCCATCACGACCGGGCTCGGATTCAGCGCCGTCACCGGGCCGTTGATCGGCGGGCTGCTTGTCAACGCCTTCGGATTCCGCGCCGTCTTCTGGTTCTGCCTGGCATACGTCCTGGTGCTCACCCCGGTCTTGGCGTTCACCGTCCCGGAGTCCGGGGTACGGCTGCGCCGCCGCGTCGACGCCATCGGCGGAGTGCTGTTCGGCGCGGGAGCCGCGGGCCTGCTGCTCGCGGTCGGCCAGGGCGGAGCCTGGGGGTGGACCTCGGCGCGCACGCTCACCGTCCTCGGGTGCGCTTGCGCGCTGCTCGTGCTGTTCGTCCTCTGCGAGCTACGGAGGGCGGAGCCGCTGATCGACGTGCGGCTGCTCACCGGACCGGCGCTGCGGTGGACCCTGCTGGCGGCGTTCGGCGGCGCCTTCGCGATCGGCGGGCAGGCCTTCGTGGTGCCGCTGCTGGTGCAGACCCCGCGGCTGCCGGGCTACGGACTCGGCATGGGAGCGCTCGGCGTGGCGCTGTTCCTTGTGCCGCAAGGGCTGGTGGGCGCCGTCTGCGGACCGCTCGGCGGTGTCCTGGCGCGCCGTCGCGGGCCGCGCACCGGCCTCCTCGTCGCACTGACCGCCTTCACTGTGAGCGCCGGGAGCCTGGCGGTCCTGCACGCCGAGCCGTGGCAGGTGCTCATCGCGGCCGTGGCGCAGGGCATCGGGTTCGGCTTCTTCTTCGTGTCCGTCTCCAACCTCGTCGTCGAGGCGGTCCCGCCGACCCACACGGCGGTGAGCACCGGAATGATGGGCGTGGCCAGCAACCTCGGCAACGCGACCGGGGTAACCGTGCTCGGTGCCGTGCTGGCCCAGCACATCCTCCGCGCTTACCCGGAGACCGGCCGGATCGTGCACACCGAGTCCGGGTTCGTCCTCGCCCACCTGCTGGCCGCCGCCGCGGCCGGGGCCGCGCTGCTCGTGGCCGCGCTCATGCGGCACGGCCGTACACCGGCGACCGGCGGTGCCGGTGCGCCAGACGGCCCGAGCGAGCAGCTGATCCCCGCCTCCCCGTCCCAGCCCCACTGACGCAAGGAAACCGCTGCGAACGACATGCTCGCTCCCGGCTCTCGCGCGGGAGGAAGTGCTGGCCGTCGAGGCGTGCGCGAAGACCTTCAATCGGCGCCACCGGGGTAGGCGGCGACGATGCTGTCGACGACCTCCACCTCCGCCCCGGTCGGCCGATCCCCTCCACCGCGTCGAATCCCTGCTCCAACAGTGCAATTGCTCCGACGCGCTGCAACTCATCCATCCCCGGGGCGCCAACCGGGATCTGGGCATCCGCTGTCACGACATACATCACACGGCCAGCCTTGCAGGACCGAAGCGGCCCATGGAAGCAAATGCCAGGAACGGCGACGCTCGAGGCAGATACCGGTCGGGCCCTACGCCACCGCGCGTCTTGTAGCTGATAGCTCTCCTGCTATCTCGCTTCCTTCGCGTGGCCGAGTCAACAGTCGATGGTGCAGGTGCGATCCCCGACCGGCTCCTGCACCACTGCCACATCGCCCCCACCAACGGCAACAGCCACCACCTCAAGAACCACATCATCGCGCTGCAGGACATGGCCATGGCCGGCTCCTGGCCGCCCCTCATTAATCGCCGCGGGGCCGAAGCCTGACGGCTTCGGCCCCGCCAGGCGAAACCGTCTGGCGGCCCCGCGCTCGCGTCACGCCGCTGCCCAGTGGAGTCCAAGGTCGGCGAGTGCGGATCGGCGAGTGCGGCGAGTTGGTCGCGACTCAACTTGGCACGGCGGCTCTTGCTGTTGCTCAGGAAGACTCCGAGCTTGACCTCGAGGGCGTCCTCCAGCCGCTCACGTGGGGCCCTGGGGCCTATCAGAGAGTCCTCTAGGGCGCCTTGTTTCGATGCCCCCGATGAGGGTGTGAAGCCTCCCCCCACTTCCTCCGGCACGGGACCCCCCGCTACGCGGGCAGGAAGCAGCCGACCGTGCTGCTGCAGCGTCCCGGCAGCACCGGGCGGCAGCCGGTCAGGCCCCAGTGCGCCGGACGCTCGAAGGTGTGACCGAAAGGGGGGTCCTGCACCTTCTGAGGCAGCTGCGCCTGGGCGAACTTGGCGCGGCCGATGATGAACGAGGCGGACATCAACCGCTTGAGCTCGTTGCAGAACTGCTTGGGCGAAACGCCGCCATGGTGTGGGCCCGGGGATTCACCACGAGTGCGGTGCGGATGGCAAGCGACAGATCGCTGTCAGCGCTGATGACCACGGCAGAGGTCGCCGTCTGCTGGGCAATGTCGGCCACCAGCGAGACCGCGATGTTGACGACGATCTCCTTCTCCTCGTAGTGCGTCCAGGTCGCGCCGAACGATAGTGGGAGCCGAGAGACGCTGGCTTGAGCAATCACCCGCTCGCTTTCGGTGACGTCAGAGGTTGGCATGTCATGCGTTCGGTGACGGAGTCATGGACATGCGCCATCTGGCGGGTGAGGTCATAACCAGTCGTTCGTGCATATGCGGAACGGACGTGCGGCAGGCACGACCCAAAACTTCTCCCCAGGGCATCGCCGTTAGGCAACCCATGCACCCGGAATTTCACATCAGCCACCGTGACGAGACGGGCTGGACCGTCGTCGAGATCCATGGCGAGGTCGACGTCTCCAGCGTGCCTCAGGTCAGGGAGCACGTGTTCACCTGTATCGAAGTGGGCCGGCATCGCCTCATCGTGGACCTGAGGGGGGTCCCATATATCGACTCGACGGGCCTTGGGGTCTTAGTCAGCATCGCCAAGCGGATTCGTACGCACGTCGGTGACCTGAGGCTGGTGATTACGAACCCGGACATTCTCCAGATCTTCCGCATCACCGGCCTGTACCGGGCCTTGCAGATCCATAACTCGGTGGAAGCCGCGATGGAGTGACATGCGAGGCGACGACGACAGACGCCCGGCGCCCCACGCGAAAGTGAGGGGCGCCTATTGGCTGAGTAGTTCTGACAGACGGCCGCTATCTGACCACCGGTGTCCGCGAGAACGCCGCCATGGGCGGACTACTGGATGCCTGTGTCGATGCCACCGGCGCCGGGACCGAACTGGTGTGGGCGGACGAGCAGTTCCTCCAGGATCATGGTGTGGCCCCGTGGACCGAGGTACCACTGTGGGCCCCTGACATTCCCGAGATGGCCGGCATCTGGACCGCTTCATCGGCCAAGGCGGTCCGGGGCTGGCAACGCAGAGCACCCAGTCCACCCTGATCAGCGGCTTCGACGCTCCTCGCCGGGGCAAATACTCCAGCTGTAGATCGCGAGCTTGCCGGTGGAGATGACTGAACGCGGAGTCGCCGCCTTGCGACCACGGGCGGTCTCGCCTCGTCAGATGATGCTTCGGATGATCGTGACGTCGATGACGCGAGCGTCGGCGCCTGGGGAGTCCACTGCGACATGCACCTTGAACTCGCCACGGTCGCCAACCCGGTATACGACCGGGTCAGTTGCTCAACGTCGCCGACGGCGATGCGGCCGTCCGGCAGTAGTAGTGAGCCGTCGAAGACCGTGGTAAATGCGGGGTCGACTCCTTCGGGATCCTCAGACTGCGGCTGCACGAAAAAAACGTACCTTGATGAGTCCCGTCTGAGGCCGGGGCGAGGGAAGCCAATCGGTCGCCCCGAGGTGCAGCACAGCAAGTTTCCTTGATCAGGAGTTACACCGGAGCGATTTACAGTCCCGATGGGAGGGCCTGTTCGGCCCAGATGGTCTTGCCTCGGGCGGTGTAGCGGGTGCCCCAGCGGCGGGTGAGTTGGGCGATGAGGAAGAGGCCGCGGCCGCCCTCGTCGGTTTCGTACGCGTGGCGCAGGTGCGGGGCGGTGCTGCTGTCGTCGGTGACTTCGCAGATGAGGTTGAGGTCGTGGATCAGGCGCAGCTGGATGGGGCCGGTGGCGTAGCGGATGGCGTTGGTGACCAGTTCACTGACGATCAGTTCGGTAGGGAACTCGAGTTCCTGGAGATCCCAGTGGGCCAGTTGGCGTACGGCCAGGGTGCGGGCGGTGGTGACGAGTGCGGGGTCGTTGGGCAGAGTCCAGGTCGAGACCTGGTCGGCGCGCAGGCTCTGGGTGCGTGCCAGTAGCAGCACTGTGCTCTCCTCGCCGCGGTCTTGGTGTTCTCGGACTATGGCGTCGCAGGTGTCCTTGAGAGACCGGTGGGGGTTGCCGAGGATCCGCCGCAGACGGGCCGATCCCTCGGGTGGGTGGTCGGATGGGGCGAGGCTGCTGGTGGACAGGGCGATGATGCTGCCCACCGGTAGTTCCACCTCGGTGGTCTCGTACGGCGGATGGTCGCTTCCCAAGGGTGGACCGGCCGGGATGCCGGGGACCTCGAGAGAGCCGTTGGGATAGACAATCACAGGTGCTGGGTGGCCGGCCCGGGCGAAGGTGCAGCGGCGAGAGATGGGGTCGTAGACCGCATAGATGCAGGTGACTCCGGCCAGGTGTGGGCTGGCACGGTCGTCATCGGCCAGGTGGGCGTGTTCGCCGGTGGGGCCGGACGCCAGGTCGTGGAGTTGGGCGAGCATTTCGTCGGGGGTCGGGTCCTGTGCGGCCAGGGTATTGATGGCAGTGCGCAGTCGGCCCATGTCTGCTGCTGCTTGCATGCCGTGCCCGACCAGGTGTCCCACTACCAGAGCCACCCGTGCCCCGGACAGCGGGATGACGTCGAACCAATCCCCGCTGCCACGGGTGGACTCGTGGCGCCAGGCCACCTCGACGGCGTTCTGGACGGGGACGGTCTGTGGGAGCAGGCTGCGTTGCAGGGTGACGGCGGCGCTACGCTCGCGGGTGTACTGGCGGGCGTTGTCCAGGCACACGGCAGCCCGGGCACCGATTTCGACGGCGAGGGCGAGGTCGTCCTCCTCGAACGGGTCGGGTGTCTGCATTCGGTAGAAGCTCGCCAGGCCGAGCACCACCCCGCGGGCGGTGAGCGGTACCACCATCGTCGAGTGCGCGCCGTCCCGGCGCAGCAGCTCTGCGCGGCGGGGGTCGTGGATGATCCACTCGTGGTCGACCCGTAGTTCCCGAATCAGACGGGGTTGCAGGTCGGCCAGGCACGCGGTGAAGGACGGCGGGTAGCCGGGAATCACCTCGCCGGGACTGTAGGCGGGCGTCGCGTCCAGCCCTGCGGCGGCACGAAAGCCGGCCCGCCGCAGCAGCGCCTCAGAGCTCACCGGGCCGGGCGGCGGTGCCTCGCCCGCGAGTACGTCGTCGAGGACCTCCACCGCCGCGATGTCGGCAAGGGCCGGCGCCGCGACCTCGGCCAGTTCCTCGGCCGTTGTCATCACGTCCAGCGTCGTGCCTATTCGTGTGCCTGCCTCCACCAGCAGATTCAAACGGGCCTGTGCCTGTTGCCGCTCGGTCACGTCCTGTGAGGCGACGACCACCCCGTGGATGGTGCCGGTCGGATCCTTCAGGGGCAGGAAGCTCACGTCGTAGGCGTGATCGTGGTCGGGGTCGGCCGGAGGGCGGCCGACGTGGCCGAAGGTCATCGGCCGGCCCGTCTCCACCACCGACCGGAGTCTGCGCTCCGTCTCGTCGTCGACCATGCCCGGAGCCACTTCGCGAGCGCGGCGCCCGATGGCCTCTTGGCTCACCGCCCCCCGCAGCCCTGGCCCGGCAAGGTTCAGCCGGACGAACCGCAGTTCGGGGTCCAGGACCTGCACCCCGAGGGGGGACTCGGTCAGCAGCGCTGTGAGCAGCGCTGCGTCGACCATCTCGGCGTCGGTTCCCTCTGCTGGGTCGAGCAGTACGCACCAGCGCACGGCCGCGCCCTCACCCGGCAGGGCAGACACCCGGGCGCGGATATCAAGCCGGTGTCCGTCCCGGTGGCGTGCGGTCACAGTCGCTCCCGCTGTTGCGGCTGGGGAGGCCGGCTGCTCTCGGGCCAGCAGCCTCGCCACCGGGCGGCCCAGAACCTCCTCCGCCGGATACCCGAGCAGCTCCCTTGCCGCCTGATTCCACTCAGCGATCAGGCCCTGCTCATCCAGCACCAACCGAGCGCCGCGGTCAGTGTCCGGCCCGCCCCGGCGCGCTGTGGTGTCCTTCCGTGCGTTCATGGTCGACTCCATCCAGGCGTCTCCCGCTCGCTGCCCTGGAGTGATCGGGCCCTACAGGACCAGTGTCACCGCAGACGGCCTCAGGTGACGGGTGCTCCTTCTCCAGTGTCTTCTTGAGGCGCTGGAGGGTGACCTTCATGGTCTGGCGGTTGTGGGTGGCCCGGTCGCGGATGCCGCTGACCTTGGGGCTGATGAAGTGCATGAACCAGCCGCGCTGGTCGATCCAGGTCTCGGTGACCTTGGTCGCCTGGCCGAAGTCGAGCGGCTCGAACCGGTAGGTCCAGATCGCGACGCGTAGCCCTACGCCACGGGCGAGGAAGGCGAACCGCTCGCCTGGCTCCGCTGCTATCACGGTGCACTGGGTCGACCAGGGGCGCTTGGCGGAGCGGTTGTGGCCGGTGAACTTCATCCCGGGCCGGACCTCCTGCAGGCCGTTGTCCTTGACGTCGGCGCCGGTGCATTCGGGGCTCCAGCGGCCCATGTCGGCCACGTTCGTCACTGCCGTGTAGACGACGCTCGGCGGTGCAGCGATCTCTATGGATTCGGAGACGTGTATTTCCATCGACAGCCCTTCTCGAATACATTTTCGAGCCAATGACACAGTTCCTCGCGCATCGCGCTCAGAGCAGTCATCGGCAGATCCAGTTACACCCCGCGGCCAGTGCGCCCACTGCCGTCAGAACGGCGGGAGCCGCGGCCACGGTGCATGCCTCACAGAAGACCGCGGAGGCGGTCAGGGAAACGGCAGCGCCGGTCATGGGTCGGCAGGTGCCGGGGCCGGGCGCGGGGCTGTTGTCGTGCGCCATCCGGACTGGCGCTGACGCCCTGGCATGGTCGCTGCACCCGACCGCGTGCGGCACAGTCGGCGGCCTGCATCTCGATCAGCGCGTGGAACCGCTCGGCAAAGGGGAGCGTGAAGGTGCGCTTCGGCAGGGCCACGCACACCGTGGGTCTCCGCGGGCGTTTCGGTTCCGCTCGGTGCAGCGTCTCAGCCGGAAGTGTCGGCCGCCATGGCGGACTTGACGGCCGCCGGCCTCGAGCTGCCGCGGGTGATCAGCCGGCCGACAGCGGCGGTGCAAGGGATCATCACCAATCCGTAGACCGCTGCGGGAACAGCGAGCGGAACGCTGTGCAGGGCGCTGACGGCGATGGTGATGGCGAGGGCCGCGTTGTGCGCCCCGATCTCGAAGGCGGCCGCGACGGCCTGGCGGTGCTCCACCCCCATTGCTCTCGGCACGACGAAGCCGAGCGTCAGACTGGCCAGGCAGAACAGCAGCGCCACCATGCCGACCGAGGTGACATAGCCGAGGGCATGGGCCCTCTCGTTGTAGGCGGTGCCGAGGACAGCCAGGGCCAGCACCAGGGTCGAGGCGATCCGCACCGGACGGTCCATGCGCTCGGCGAAGGCGTGGCGGGATCGACGCAGGATCATGCCGATCCCCACGGGAATCAGCACGATCACGAACACCTGGAGCATCTTGCCGAACTGCAGCGTGAGGTGCCCCGCGCCGAGGTCGGGTGCGAAGTACGCCAGGGCGAAGTTGGTCATCAGCGGGACGGACACCACGGCGACCACCGAGTTGATGGCGGTGAGTGTGATGTTGAGGGCGACGTCGCCGTGGAACAGGTGGCTGAACAGGTTGGCGACGGTGCCTCCCGGAGACGCCGCGAGCAGCATCATCCCGACCGCCAGCACCGGGGGGAGGTCAAACGCCACGACCAGCCCGAAGCACAGTGCGGGCAGGACGAGCAGCTGCAGCGTGAGCGCCACCACCACCGCGCGCGGCTGGCGGGCGGCGCGGGCGAAGTCCTCGGCGGTCAACGACAGTCCGAGGCCGAGCATGACGACCGCTAGGGCTGCCGGCAGGAAGACAGAGGCGATCACTGAGTCCATGGGTCACGGTTCCAGGTGGCGAGTCGGGAGGCGTTGCACGAGGATGACCCGGCCGGCCATTCCGGGATTCGTCGTACGCGCAACGGTGCCAGCGTCGACGCCACGTGCGCTCGTGTCTCAGTCCGAAACAGGCAGTGCCCGTTGGCCGTTGGAACAAGTCGGGGGTGTGGATCAGGGTGTGTCGGAAGGAGCGCCGAAGAGCGAGACCCATCGCAGTGCGAGCTCGACTTGCGTCGAGCGCTGCGACAACGGGTGCCCGAGCAACTCCTCGGCCCGTGCGATGCGGTAGCGCACCGTGTTCTTGTGTACGAACAGCCGCTCGGCCGTCGTCTCAATGTTCAAGGTCGTCAGGTATGCCAGGACGGTCTCGCGGAGCAGGGCGAGGTTCTTGTCGGCGCCGCAGAGCTGACCGACCTCGCGGGCCACCATCCGTCGCATCAGTGTTTCCTGTGCTGAAACGAGGACGAGCAACTCCTCCTCGTCATAGCGCACCAGCGCTCGACCGTGGGCAGCCTTGAGGGCCAGGTTCTCGGCGGCACGGGCTTCCGCGTGGCTCGCTCGGAAGCCCTGGATCCCCGGACCAGGCCGGCCGATCGCCGCCTGCATGCCGGCCTGCTGCAACGCCGACGCGAGGCCGGGCAACTGAGCGAGGTCGGGTTCGTGGGGCGTGGCGACCCAGCACCACAGGTCACGGCTGCCGGCGACCATCGTCAGCGGTCGTGAGGTGCCGAGCGCCTGGGCGACGGCGTTCGCGACGTCCAGCATTGCCTCGGTCGTGGACGAGCCGGCCTCGGGGGCCCGGACGACGTAGGCGGTCTGCCAGTGTGACAGGGGGTGGCCCAGCAGGCGCGTCGCGTCGTCCGCGCTGGGTGGCGCGTCCCCGAGGAGCGCTTCGATGGTCTCGGCGCGGCGTATGACGGCGTCGTCGCGCAGCCGCTGTCGCTCCTCGTAGTACGTCTCGATCAGGCTTTCCACGGCGTCGGCCATCCACTGCCCGCCGAGACCCCAAAGGAAGACAAGGATCTCGTCACGCGCGGGAGCGTCTTCACCCGCCCCGTCGATGACCTCGGTGAGGAACTGGAAGACGCTCTGCTGGGCGACCCAGTACACCTTCAACAGGATCCCGAGGTCCAAGCCGCGCCGGGCCAGGGTCCGGGCCAGGTCGGATCCCTGGCCGGGCCGCACGAGACGGTGGTCCTCACTCAGGCTCGCAACGAACTCGCGCCACTCCGCGCGGGTGCTGCAGTGCAAGTCCTGGACGAGGACGGGATCGTCGGCGATCTCGGGGACCTGCTTGAGGATGACGGCGTTGATCCGGTCTGCGAAGGAGTCCACCAGGGTGTCCTGTGAGGCCTTCTTGCCGAAGTTCTTTGCCCAGGCAGTCAACGCGTCCGACCGGTTCTCTGACAATCGACGCCTCCGACTCCCGCTGTGACCGTGGCCACGATTCTCGGACGTCCGGAACAATGCTGCACCCCACCTCTGCTCGCAACCCAAGAAGCCTTGGTGTCGCGTGCATCGGGTCGCCGCGAACTCAGCCGACAAGCGTCTTCGAAGTCCACGTACTCAGCGTCCTCGAACGCATGCGGCGCGTGTCCGGGCGTTCGATAGAGGGGCTGGCCCGCCTCGTGGACCTTCGCCGTCCTTGATCCTCAACGCCACCCGCCCCTTTCGAATGTAACCCCAGTGCGGACACCGGCAAAGGTCGTCAGGCTGTCCGACCAGCGCGGGACCCCATGTCCGCCCTGGTCGGCAGCCGAACGAATGCTGCCGCCATGCCGCCGCCCTCCTGGATGCGGAGGAGTGCGACGGCGTCACTCTCGATCACGATGGGCGTCCCTTCGCGTGTGGGGGGCGCTGGCGCGGTCATGCCGACAACGGTGCCAGCGTCGACGTGATCCACGCTTGTACATAGGTCCGAAATCCGTCCGGCCCGTTGGCCGTCGGAACAAGTGCTCGGCGCCATGGTCGCGGCGGTGCTGGCCAGGGACGGTTCCACCAGCGACCTGACGGGTTTGTCCGCGCACAGCACGGCGTCGGACAGCTCGGACAGGGCATCCGCGCGCCGCGTTGGGCAGGCGTCGAATGCACCCCGGAAGCGTGAGAGTTCAGCGAACCGGTCTTGGTCAACGCCTTCGTGCAGCAGGCTCATCCTCACGGTCTTCGTCCTGGTCGCGTGCGTTCCTGGTCGGAGCGCAGGATCAGGCGTGGGCCGCCATGCCGTGCGGCGGATCCCGCCACGAGTGATCATGTACGACGCCACCTTCGAGGCCAGGCGTCAACGATCAAGCTGATTCATGGCACTGCCTTGCTGCGCGGCACCGGCTGCGGGGCGGACGATGCAGCGGAAGCCGAGGTGGCAGGTGGAGGTGTCGATCGGCTGGGGGAGCCGTGCGGCGGGCCGGTAGCGGCGGCAGTAGTTCGGCGCGCACAGGTGCGAGCCGCCCTTCATCACCTTGCGGGGGATACGCAGCTGGAGCTGACCGGGTTCGACGCTGTCCGCCTCCGCGCCGCCGACCGGGTTGAAGCGTGGCCGTGGTGCGCCGCAGCAGGTCGGCGCGTTGGTCGCGAGGCGCCGGTGGTCGGCGTACCAGTCGGACGTCCACTCCCACACGTTGCCGATCATGTCGTACAGGCCGTAGCCGTTGGCCGGGAAGGCCCCGACCGGCGAGGTGCCGGCATAGCCGTCCAGCTCCAGGTTCTCGTGCGGGAACTGGCCCTGCCAGGTGTTGGCCATGTACCGGCCGCCCGGGGTGAGGTCGTCGCCCCAGGCGAACTCGCTGTCGGGCAGGCCGCCGCGCGCGGCGTACTCCCACTCGGCCTCGGTGGGGATCTGCTTGCCGGCCCACTGCGCGTAGGCGAGCACGTCCGGCCATGCCACGTGGGTCACCGGATGATCGAGCTGGTCGCGTCGCGACGTCCCCGGTCCGCCAGGGTGCCGCCAGTTCGCGCCGGGCACGTACGACCACCACTGGTACGGGTACCTCAGGTCCACCGGATGCGAAGGCGGCGTGAACACTGCCGAAGCCGGCGCCAGCATGGCCGTATCGGCGCCGGGATACGCGGACGGGTCCACGGGTCGCTCGGCGATCGTCCGATAATCGGTGGCCTCGACGAATGCCTGGAACTGGGCGTTGGTGACCGGATGCGGGTCGATCCAGAAGCCGTCGACGCTCACGGCATGGGCCGGGGCTTCCTCGGGGTAGTGGCGGTCCGACCCCATGGTGAACCCGCCACCGGGAATCCACACCATGTCGTCGGGCTGGTTCCGCGGGGTGTGGCCCAGGGGTGGCGTGGTCGCGGTGGGTACGTCACTCATCGGTGTCACCTAGTTGTGCGAGGTTTGCGGAGTTACGAGGATCGGGCCGCGGCCTGCCTTTCCTGCCAACGGCAGGCGGCGGTGTCGAGCTGCCGGGCTCAGCCGCCGATGGGCGACGCGACCGTTGCTGCGGTCACATGCGGACCCTCTAGATACGTAACTGCGAGTTCCGTTAAAGTCCCATCCACGCCAGGGGTCGTCAAGACCCCGCAGGCCGCGGCAGCTGTGATCCGTCACGGCTGCGCTGCACTCACCGCCGGATCGACAGCCTCGCTGCGGCCGTGACCTCCTCGCCGCCCGGCTCCCCATCGGACGGCGCACAAGACCCCACGCGTACACGGGACATGAGCCACTCGCTCGGCCCGCCTCATCTGGCGGCATGCCGGGAGCCGCCGTGTCCCTGCCCACCCATCACGACGGCGCCGGAGACCGGGGCTGTGTGCCCGGACGGCCGTCGCCGTCGCTTCACCGATCCCGGACAGGAGGGGCCCTGTGCCCTCGCATGACGACCTTCCCCGCACCGCCCTGCCCATGCCCGACCGGCCCCGGCCGGGGCTGACCACGTACGACGCCCGGGACCCGGAGACGTCGTTCGAGCCGATCATGCCGCTGCGGCCGCCGGCGGGCGCGCCGAACGTCATGGTGATTCTGCTCGACGACGTGGGCTTCGGCGCGTCCAGCGTGTTCGGCGGCCCGATCGACACCCCGGTCGCGCAGCGGCTGGCCGACGGCGGGCTGCGCTACAACCGGTTCCACACCACCGCGCTGTGCTCGCCGACCCGGCAGGCGCTGCTGACCGGCCGCAACCACCACTCGGTCGGCATGGGCGCCATCACCGAACTGGCCACCTCCGCGCCCGGATACAACACGATCCGGCCCAACACCAAGGCGCCGCTGCCCGAGACGCTGCGGCTCAACGGCTACGCCACCGCACAGTTCGGCAAATGCCACGAGGTGCCGGTGTGGGAGACCAGCCCGGCCGGCCCGTTCGACCGCTGGCCCACCGGCAGCGGCTTCGAGTACTTCTACGGCTTCGTCGGCGGGGAGACCAACCAGTACTACCCCGCGCTGTACGAGGGCACCACCCCGGTGGAGCCCGAGCGCACCCCGGAAGAGGGCTACCACCTCACCGAGGACCTCGCCGACCGCAGCGTGGACTGGATCCGCCGCCAGCACGCGCTGCAGCCCGACCGCCCGTTCTTCCTCTACTTCGCGCCCGGCGCGACCCACGCCCCGCACCATGCCCCCAAGGAGTGGTCCGACCGGTACGCCGGCCGCTTCGACGCCGGCTGGGACGCCCTGCGCGAGGAGATCTTCGAACGGCAGAAGCAGCTCGGCGTGATCCCGGCCGACGCCGAACTGACCGCGTTCAACGCGGAGATCCCGCACTGGGACGAGATGCCCGACGACCTCAAGCCGGTGCTGACTCGTCAGATGGAGGTCTACGCCGGGTTCCTGGCCCACACCGACGCCCAGATCGGCCGACTGGTGCAGACCCTGGATGACCTCGAACTGCTCGACAACACGCTGATCTACTACATCATCGGCGACAACGGCGCCTCGGCCGAGGGCACCCACCACGGCAGCTTCAACGAGACGATCAGCTTCAACGGCCTCAGCGCGCTGGAGTCGACGGAGTTCCTGCGCGCCAAGGTGGACGAGTTCGGTACGCCGTCTGCGTACAACCACTACGCGGTGGGCTGGGCACATGCGATGTGCACGCCGTACCAGTGGACCAAGCAGGCGGCCTCGCACTGGGGCGGCACCCGCAACGGCACCATCGTGCACTGGCCCGCCGGCATCACCGCCCGGGGCGAGGTCCGCGACCAGTTCTCCCACGTCATCGATGTGGCGCCGACCGTTCTGGAGGCCGCCGGGCTGCCCGAGCCCACCACGGTGCACGGGGTCACCCAGGCCCCCATCGAAGGCGTGAGCATGGGCTACTCCTTCGGCGACGCAACTGCGCCCGAGCGGCGCCAGACGCAGTACTTCGAGATCACCGGCAACCGCGGCATCTACCACCGTGGCTGGACCGCGGTCACCAAGCACCGCACGCCCTGGGAGATGGTGGGAGCGAAGCTGGTGGCCTTCGACGACGACGTGTGGGAGCTGTACGGCCCCGACGACTGGACCCAGGCCCGCAACCTCGCCGCCGAGCAGCCCGAGATGCTCCACAAGCTGCAGCGGCTGTGGCTGATCGAGGCGACCAAGCACGGAGTGCTGCCGATGGACGACCGGGCCGCCGAGCGTCTGGACCCCGACCTGGCCGGCCGGCCGCAGCTCATCCGCGGGAATACCCAGGTGCTCTTCCCGGGCATGGGCCACCTCAACGAGAGCTCCGTCATCAACATCAAGAACAAGAGCCACGCTGTTACCGCGCAGGTCGTGGTCCCGGAGGACGGCGCCGAGGGCGTCATCCTCTCCCAGGGCGGCATGGCCGGCGGCTGGAGCCTGTACGTCCGCGGCGGCCGACTGCGCTACTGCTACAACCTGGTGGGTCTGAAGTACTTCTACGTCGGCTCGCAGGACAAGATTCCGGCCGGCGAGCACCAGGTGCGGATGGAGTTCGACTACGCCGGCCCCGGGCTGGCCAAGGGCGGCACCGTCACGCTCCACGTCGACGGCACCGAGGTGGGCCGCGGGCAGCTGCCGGTGACCCAGGCGATGGTGTTCTCCCTGGACGAGACGACCAACGTGGGCCGTGAGTCGGGCTCGCCCGTCACGCCGGAGTACCCGGCACGCGGCAACGACTTCACCGGCCAGATCCGGTGGGTGCAGATCGACGTGGACGCCGCCGCGGCCAATCAGGAACACCTCATCCCGGTTGAGGAGCGCTGGCGGATCGCCATGTCCCGGCAGTGACGGGCCGGCCGTGCGGTGCCGGTGGGCAGGCCAACCGCGGCCGGCTCACCGGCACCGCACGGCCGCAGTCACGCCCCGGCTCGGGTTGCTCGGCGACCCCTGAGGTCGACAGGCCCTCCGCGAGGACGCGGAGGGCCTGCCGACGTGATGGCATCAGGCGGCGCGTGACGTCACGGCTTTGCTGCTGCTGCGATGGTGTCCAGGATGACGGAAGTGATGCGTGCCGGGTCGTCACTCATGGGCATGTGCTCGCAGCCGGGCAGTGTCACGTGTTCGGCCTGGGGAATCCGCTCGCGGGCCAGATCAGCCATGTGCAGGGGCAGGATGCGTTCGCGCTCGCTCCATCCGATGGTGACCGGGACCGTGGGATTGGAGCGGCACTGGTAGTCGCGCCCGAACCTGGCGACCGCCCTGAAACCGGAGCCGTTGCGCAGGGCCAGGACGTCGGCCCATGTCCGCTCCGAGGACCGCTGTTCCGGCTTGTGCACGAGCATGCCGCGGCACCGCATTGATCCAACGGCCAACGGACCGGGCCGATTTTGGACTGAGGTACGAGCGCAGGTCACGTCGGCGCTGGCACCGTTGCCGGCATGACGAAATCGGGAGCGCGTGAGCGCTAAGAGACCCCGATCGAGATTGAGAAGGAGCAGGCGATGGAGTCCAGCAGCATCACCCAGCCCACCACACCCGCGGAGGCAGCACGCTCCTTGTTCGAGCAGATCGGCCGCCACGAACTCGATAACGCCGAGCAGATGTGGAGCCCCGACGCCGTTGACACTTTCGTCGCGGTCGGAGAGTTCCGCGGCTTGGACGCGATCGTAGGCTTCTTCACCGAGCTCCTGGCCGCGTTCCCCGACATGGAGGTCGAGACCGAACGCATCCTGTCCGACGGCTCGTGGACCACAGTCCAGTGGCATGCCAGCGGGACCTTCACCGGGGCGCCTTTCCTCGGCATCGAAGCGACGGGCCGACGGTTTGAAGGGCTGCGGGCTGTCTCGGTCGCCGAGTGGGACGACCAGCTGCGCATCCGCCAGAACACGATCTACTGGGACGGCGCAGACTTCGCCCGGCAGCTCGGCATCCTCCCGCCTACGGAATAGATGACCGCCTACGGTTGCACCGAGACGCTGATCCGCACCGCGCAGTAGTTCCAACGGCCAACGGGCCGACCGGATTTTGGACTGACGCACGAGCGCAGGTCGCTTCGGCGCTGGCACCGTCGGCCGGCCCTGGGCGCTGAGAGCACTCGTACTGCTCGCCCAGGCCGCGCTCACCGACTGGCTGATGCGCCGTGTAGTCGACAGCCGCCGGGCGCGTGGCCGGGTCGGCGGCAGCCTGCTGCTCGGTGCGGCCGCCTGCCTGGCAGTGCCCCTGGTGGACGGGGACGGGGCAAAGACCGCGTTGCTGGTGGTCGGCTTCGGCATGGGTGGATCCTTCGCGAGCGTTGCGTTCACCGTCGTCGCCGAGTTGGCCCCGCCGGCACGGCGCGGCGGCGCCTTATGTACGTGAACGCCGTGGTCACCACCGCGGGCCTGATCGCCCCGGCCGTGGTCGGACAACTGGTCGACAGCTGGGGCGTGTACCAGAGCGCCGTTCTGCTCTCCGGTGTCCTGCTGCAGGCGGGTGTGCGCGGCCTTCACCCTGATCGCCCCGGCTCGCGACACCGCTCGCCTCGACGCTTGACCCACCGACACGCGCCCGACCACCCTTGCTGCCCTAGGAGCCGATCCGTGACCGCCCCTGCCATCGACACCGAACTGCTGAACCGTGCCGTCGCCGAGCTGCGTGAAGGCTCCGCATCGTGGGCCGCGGCCCCGATCGTCGAGCGGATCGCACTGCTGGAGCGGCTGCTGCCGCGAATCGCCGACGGCGCCGCGGAGATGGCCGCGGCCGGAGCCCGCGCCAAGGGCTACGGCCCCGACTCCCCGTGGGCGGCCGAGGACTGGGCCGGCGCCCCGTGGGCGCTCGCCCAGAACGTCAGCGCCTATCTGCATGCGCTGCGTCGGATCGCCGCGGGCAACGAACCGATCGACGCGGGAGCCGTGCACGAGGGGAACGGCCGCACCTGGGTCGACGTCTTCCCCGCTACCGGCTGGGACACCCTGCTGCTCAACGGGTTCACCGCCCAGGTGTGGATGCGCGCGGGCACCAGCGCGCAGCAGGTGCGAGACCGGGCCGCCGGCGAGTACCGCGGGAGGCCCGGACGCCCGGCCGTCGCCCTGGTGTTGGGCGCAGGCAATGTCGCGGCCATCACCGCCCTGGACATCCTGCACAAGCTGTATGTCGAGGGCCAGGTCGTCGTCGCGAAGATGAACCCGGTCAACGCTTACCTCCGGCCGCACTTCGAGCTGGTCTTCGCCGAGTTCGTCGAGCGCGGCTGGCTGCGGTTCGTCGACGGCGGTGCGGCGGCGGGCGGTTATCTCGCCGCGCACGACGGCGTGGACGCCATCCATGTCACCGGCAGCGACCGCACCCACGACGCCATCGTGTGGGGGACCGACGAGCAGGCCGCGCAGCGCCGCCGCGACGACACGCCGCTGATCGGCAAGCCGTTCAGCAGTGAGCTGGGCGGCGTCAGCCCGTGCATCGTGGCCCCCGGGCCGTGGAGCGAGGCGGACTTCCGCTTCCAGGCCGAGCACATCGTGACCAGCAAGATGAACAACTCCGGCCACAACTGCATCGCCAGTCAGATCCTGGTCCTGCCGGCGGAGTGGGACGGTACCGAGCGGCTACTGGAGCAGATCCGGAAGGTGCTGCGTGAGCTGCCGCCGCGCACCGACTACTACCCCGGGGCAGACCAGCGCCTCGGCGCGGTCCTCAAGGCCCACCCCAAAGCCGAGACCCACGGCGACGGCCCCTGCCGGATCCTTGTCCCCGACATCACCGACCACGACGACATGCTGATCACCGACGAGGTCTTCGGCAGCGCACTGGGCGTGGTCCGCCTGCCCGGCGCGACCGCGGCCGAATTCCTGCGCTGCGCCGTCGACTTCGCCAACGACAAGCTCCCCGGCACCCTCGGCGCGACCCTGATCGTCCACCCCAGGACCGAGAAGAACCACCGCTCCGCGGTCGAGGCGGCCGTGGCCGGGCTGCGCTACGGGACCCTCGGCGTCAACTGCTGGTCAGCGGTCGGCTTCCTGCTCGGCTACACCCCCTGGGGCGCCTACCCCGGCCACACCCGCCAGGACATCGGCAGCGGCATCGGCTTCGTCCACAACGCCTTCATGCTCGAGGACATCGAGAAGACCGTGCTGCGTGCACCCTTCGCCCCCGCCCCGCGCGGCCTGATCACCGGCTCCCCGTCACTGTCGCCCCGACCGCCGTACTTCGTCACCAACCGCACCGCCCGGACCACCATCGAACGCGTCACCCGCTTCACCGCCGCACCGGCGATCGCCAAGCTCCCCGCCATCTTCGCCTCCGCACTGCGCGGCTGACCCCGCCCGCACCCCGCCATCCCCGAACCGCCACCGTCAGACGAGAGGCCGAAGTTGAACCTCGCCGACCTTCTCAGCCGTACCGCCGCAGCACACGGCCACCGCACCGCCGTCGAACACGGCGACCACTCGCTTACCTACACCGAACTCGACGCGCTCGCCGGCCGGGTGGCCGCGCTGCTCGCCGCACGCGGTGTCACCCCCGGTGACCGGGTCGGTCTGATGCTGCCCAACCTGCTGGAGTTCCCGGTCCTGTACTACGGCGTGCTGCGCGCCGGCGCCATCGTCGTCCCGATGAACCCCCTCCTCAAGTCGCGCGAAGTCGCCCACTACCTGGGCGACTCGGGCGCGGTGCTGCTGTTCGCCTTCGCCTCGGTCGCGGAGGAGGCCACTGCCGGGGCCAAGGGCACTGCCGCCGACGTAGTGCCTGTCGGGCCCGGCTCGCTCACCCAGCTGCTCGCCGCCCACCCGGTGCCCGCGCCCGAGCAGACCCGCGAGGAGCAGGACACCGCGGTCATCCTCTACACCTCCGGCACCACCGGGGTTCCCAAGGGCGCCGAGCTCACTCACGCCAACCTGGTCCACAACTCCGAGATCATCGCGACGCCACTGCTCCGGCTCAGCCCGGAGGACGTCCTGCTGGGCTGCCTGCCGCTCTTCCATGCCTTCGGCCAGACCTGCGCCATGAACGCCGCAGTGACCAGTGGCGCCCGCCTCACCCTGATGCCCCGCTTCGACCCCATTCTGGCCCTGCAGACCATCCAGCAGCGGCAGGTCACCATCTTCGAGGGCGTGCCGACGATGTACGCCGCCATGCTCGCCGCAGACGCACAGCAGCCCGGAGCCCACGATGCCTCCACCCTGCGGCTGTGCGCCTCCGGTGGCGCCTCGTTGCCCGTCGAGGTCCTGCACGCGTTCGAGGCAGCCTTCGACTGCCCCGTCCTGGAAGGCTTCGGCATGTCCGAGACCTCGCCCGTCGCCTCCTTCAACCACCTGGACCGCCCGCGCAAGGCAGGTTCCATCGGCACCCCGATCGAGGGCATCGAGCTGTGCCTGATCGACGCGAAGGACGGCGTCGGTGAACTCTGCGTCCGGGGCCACAACATCATGAAGGGCTACTGGGGCCGCCCCGAGGCCACCGCCGAGACCATCGTCGACGGCTGGCTGCGCACCGGCGACCTCGCCACCGTCGACGAGGACGGCTACTACTTCATCGTCGACCGGAAGAAGGACCTGGTCATCCGCGGCGGCTACAACGTCTACCCCCGCGAGATCGAAGAGGTCCTCCACGAACACCCCGCTGTCGCCGAAGCCGCCGTGATCGGCATCCCTCACCCCACCCTCGGCGAGGATGTCGCCGCCGTTGTTGCCCTGCACCCCGGCAACGAGGCCACGGCGGACGAGCTACGTGAGTTCGTACGGGCACGCGTCGCTCCCTACAAGTACCCCCGTGATGTCTGGATCCTCGATGCCCTCCCAAAGGGCGCCACCGGGAAGATCCTCAAGCGCGAGATTCCCCGTGTGCTCCCTGAAGACACCCGCCCCTGATGACGTCCGAAGCACGCAACGTGACGTGATATCGGCGCTTGACGGGGTCCGTGCCGACGTTGGGGGTGGTGAAGGGGTTGCCACTGCCCGGGTTCGGGGCGATCCGCTGGTCGGCGAGCGACGGCTCCACCCCACTCGGTGCAGTCCGGAGCCTCCACCGATCTCGGAGCGCTTCACGGCCGGTCAGCTGATGTCGCGACAGGCGTGCGGGGGCTTCTCCTATTCCGCGTGGTTGCTGACCACCGCTTTAGGAGAGAGGCGGGGGCATCCTGTCGTCGGCCTGCGGCTTCATTGCACAAGACAGTGGGAGCGAGCATGCCTCAGTTGCCTCCGCTTTCCGAGTCATGGTCGAAACGGTAGGGCATCCGAACGACGGCGGAGAAAGGCCGTCCGGCTCTGCCGAGACATCAGCTTGGGAATCACGAGCCGTCAGACCCTTCCTGGGGTTCTGACGCGTAAATACCAACACGTATGGGCAAAACCGCAGGTAGCTGATCTCGCCTCCTGCGTTGTCGCCCCGCGACGCCGTGTTGATCAAGGGCTACGGGGTGTCCGGCGTGCCTATTTACCTGCCCCCACGGCGGGTGGCGAAGCCGCCCTGGGTCGCTGACCAGCAATGACGTGACTGGTCGATGGGGTGGGAGGCGAGCCGTCGTGCCCGGCGTTGACCGCTGCCGGCCGGTCCAACTGGCACGGATGTGGCACGTGTCTCGGGCTGCGCGACAACCCCGACCTTGCGCCGTTGTGGGCCGTCGTGGCGACGTGCGCTGGACTGGCGCCCGCTTGCCCGTCGGGCACCGCGTTGCGGTTGCGGCTCCCCCCACCGCCGCGGACTGTGGGGACATGGGTGATCGTGTCCCGGCCAAGGATGGGCTAGCCGGCTGGTGGGTGAAGCTGCCCCCGGGAGCAGGAACAGCGGTGATGGCGACCGGGATTGTCTCCATCGGGCTGCACCTGGTCGGGCAGGAGGCGCTCTCATGGATCCTGCTCGTCCTCGCCGCCATCGTATGGCTCGCCCTCGCCGTCGACTTCGCGCGGCAGCTACTGCGCGAACGGGAACAGTGGGAGATCAAGGCAGCCACGCCGCCCGCGCTGACCGCAGTGGCCGCGACGACCATCCTCGGGACCTGGTTCGCACTACAGGGATGGTCGGGTGTCGCCGTCGCCGCGCTGGTCGTCGCAGTACTGGTCTGGCCGGTGCTGCTGACGGCGGTGGTGCGGCACTGGCGGCGGCGCTTGCCAGGCACGGTGTTCCTGGTGTGTGTCGCGACGCAGGGCCTGGCCGTGCTGGGCGGAACGCTGGCCCTCTCGCTGCCGTCCGGGTGGCTCGCCTGGCCGGCGCTGGGCTGCTTCCTGCTCGGGCTGGCGCTCTACCCGATCGCCTTTCTCCGCTTCGACCTCGGCCAGGTACGGTCCGGCGCGGGCGACCAATGGGTGGCGGGCGGGACGCTGGCGATCTCCGCGCTCGCCGGGTCGAAGTTGATGGCCGTGCCCGCCTGGCGCGGCACCGCTGCACAAGACGCGCTGCGTGCGCTCACTCTGGTCACACTCGCGCTGTCCGCGTGCTGGTACGCCGTCCTCGTCTTCGCCGAGGCACGCTGGCCGCGTCCGCGCTACGACATGAGGCGCTGGGCGACGGTCTTCCCGATGGGCATGACGGCCGTCGCCACCCTGTCCGTCGCCGACGCCGCGGCCGTGGGCTGGCTGCGGACGCCGGGGCAGGTACTGCTCTGGATCGCCGTCGCCGCCTGGGCGATCACGCTGGTCGGGCTGGTCAGGCACTTGGCCACGTACTCGCGGTGACCTGTGCCGGGAGGGCGGCAGGAGGCCCTTCTGGTCACCTCTGGCGCGGCGGTACTCACCAAGCCGCTACACCGACCGCGGAAGTACGTTTGGGCACCCACCTGGCGAGCGACGGGATCAGTGCATGTCCGGCACAGGCCATCGATAGACGACACGGCAGACATCCTCCGGGCGCAGCTGCGTGCAGCAACTTCATCGAGCGGCCCCTCGGCTAGACCCGCCGTCGGGCCAAGGTCATCGACCGCTTCCCCAGTGAGACCACCTGCATCAGCCTGGTCTGGGCCGTCCTCGCGCGGGCTTCCCCATGCCTCCCCGCCGGCCTCCGCTGCCTCCAAGACTTCCGCCGATCCCTGGCCAAACCCCGGACCTCGATCAGGCGAACCGCCGCCGAGCTCAACGGCACATTCACAGACGCCGCGTAATATCCACTCCACGGCACCTTCCTCGTCGAGCTTTTACCGCTCCGAGGATGCGACCGTGTGAACCGGAGGCCGTTAGATGTTTATCCCGAAACCGCTCCGCTCCCTGCCCCCGGCACAGCGGCGACGGCTGGCCTTGTTGGCATTCGTGCGCATCCTGGCCACCTCGCTGGGCTTGGTCGCGTTGTACTACCTCGCCCCGCTGCAGCAACTCGAGGAGTTGTCGGTCCCGGTCCCGGCGTCATTGTCAGTCGCGCTGCTGATCCTTGCCGGAGTCGTGACCTGGGAGGTCATTTCGATCACCCGCGCCGACTACCCCGCCATCCGGGCGGCCGAGGCGCTCTCGGTCACCACACCACTATTCCTGCTGCTGTTCGCCGCAGCGTATTTCATCCTCGCCCAAGATAATCCGGCGAACTTCAGTTCCCACACCCTCACTCGCACCGACACCCTCTACTTCACGGTGTCGACCTTCACCACGGTCGGCTTCGGGGACATCACCGCCACCAGCGAAGCCGCCCACCTGATCGTCACCGTCCAGATGCTGCTCGATCTCCTCGTCCTAGGTCTTGGACTTCGACTTTTCTTCGGAGCAGTCCGGACCGGCGAGAGCCGGCTATCCGATACAGCCACCGACGCCTCCCCGTGAGACCGGGCACCCCGCAATCAGCCAGCAGACGGCACCCCGGCGCGATCTACTGGAACGAGCATTCAAGGGTCGTCGATTGCCGCCTTCGCAGTAAGTAGGCAATCGGCACATTGGCGATTTGCTGAAATTTACCCATGATTGTGACCATGAATTCGTGGGCTGCGACAATATCGACTGATATGGCGGAGGTCACGGCTCGCTGTTCCTCCTCGGCGTGTTCTTCGCCGAGGTACGTTCCGGAACTGTTTGAATCCTCCGCATGACCAAGAGAGACGCTGCGGCCCTGTTCGGCAACCGTTTCCTGACCGTGCCCGCTCCCTCGGAGACCTTCCCCGAGGAAGGCATGACCGCGACGGACGCCATGAGGCTGCTGGATGAGGACCTCGCCATGGAGGGTGACCCGCAGCGTAATCTCGCCACGTTCGTCACCACGTGGATGGAGCCGGAGGCGCAGCGGATCATCGCCGAGAATCTCCACCGCAATTTCATTGACCATGCGGAGTACCCGATTTCCGCCGAGATCGAGCAGCGTTGCGTTCGTATGCTCGCCGACCTCTTCCACGCGCCGGGCAAGACAACCGGTTGTCGGACCCAGGGCTCGTCCGAGGCGATCATGCTCGGGGCGCTGTCGCTGAGATGGAAGTGGCGGGAGCGCCGTCAGGCGGCCAATCTGTCGGTCGACCGGCCCAACCTGGTCTTCGGCGGGGACGTCCACGTCGTGTGGGAGAAGTTCTGCCGCTACTTCGACGTCGAGCCGCGGATCGTGCCGCTTGCCGAGGGCAAGTACACGATCGGCCCGGAGGACGTGGAGCCTCTCCTCGACGAGAACACGATCGGCGTTGTGGCGGTGCTCGGCACCACGTTCACCGGCCACAAGGACGACGTCGTCGGGATCGACAAGCTCCTGCGGGACGTCCGCAAGGAGCGGGACCTCGACATCCCGATCCACGTCGACGGCGCCAGTGGCGCGTTCGTGTGGCCCTTCCTCTACCCGGACTCGAAGTGGGACTTCCGGCTGGAGCAGGTCCGTTCGATCAACGTCTCGGGACACAAGTACGGCCTGGTGTACCCCGGCATTGGCTGGCTGGTCTTTCGCGAGGAGTCCGACCTGCCCAAGGATCTCGTATTCCACGAGAACTACTTGGGCAAGACCGACGCGACGTTCACGCTGAACTTCTCTACCGGCGCGTCGATGGTGCTCGCCCAGTACTACAACTTCGTGCGACTGGGTCGGCAGGGCTACACCTACGTCATGGAGACGATGCAGCAGAACGCCCGCGCACTGGCGGACAACCTGCGGAGCAGCGGCCGCTTCGAAGTGATCGGGAGCGACCTAGAGCAGCTGCCGCTGGTCGCTTTCCGCCTTGCCGGCAAGCACGCCTACGACGAGTCCGACGTCGCCTGGCAACTCTCCGCCGAGCGCGGCTGGATGGTGCCGGCGTACACGCTCCCGCCCAACGCGGAGCGGGTGAAGATCCTGCGTGCGCTGGTCAAGGAGACCCTGAGCCGTGACCAGATCGATCGTCTGACCCAGGACATCGACGACGCGTGCAGCACCTTGGACCACAAGGGCGCGACCCATGAGATCGAGCGGGCCCAGGTCAAGCGCGGCACCGGCTACTGACGCCCGCAACTCTGTCGGGGAGTTGAACCCAAGTCTCTCGTCCGGAACTATCGGCCGCGAGGTCATTGCGGTCCAAGACGCTGCTCGTGGAGTCATCGGCGGCCGTTGATAACCGCTTCGGTTGCGGTGGTTGCGGTACTCCGCTGCTATGCAGCAGGCCTTGTGACCGGGCGGGCGCTTGCCGTCCCAGCCGTCGGCTTCACTGAGTCGGGCCGAGTACCTCGTCGGCGCTGCGGGGCTCCGTGCGCGGCTGTTGGTTGAGCTTGTGGCGCTCGATGGAGGAGTGCCGGTAGACCTCCTTACGGGCCCGCATGATGTTGCCCAGGGGTGCGTGTTCGGCGGTGACCCGCCAGGGCGTGAAGGACAGTGAGTCCATCTTCTCCAGGTTTTCCGGGCCGGAGATGTCCTGCTGCGGCAGCCGCAGTCTGGCCACGGTGACGGACGGCGAGAGCTGCTCGGGCCACTCCACGGTGGTGTCCTCCACCGGCATCCGCTCCAGGTCGGTGCTGAGCTGGACCTGGATGTCGAAGGCGTAGGGCCGCTCCTGCAGTTCGGCCACCAGGGCCGGTCGGAAGACCTCCGCCGCCGAGGTCGGGTCGAGGGTGCGCCGGACCACCGCGGCGGCGAAGGACGGATCGGGGGTGATGCGTACCTTGGCGATGTAGTCCCCGTGCCGGACCGCGCCCATCGTCCAGTAGCTCGACAGCAGGACGTTGGCCGGGGGGATCTTTGACAGGCGCAGGAAGGCCAGGAACTCGTCCCACGCCCAGTTGTCCTGGTCCAGCGTTCCCTTGCCGGTCACGAACTCGGTGAAGAAGCGATGTGCGCCGGGTTTGCCCTGGGAGAAGTAGTCTGGCGCGTCGAGGAACAGTTCCTGGATGAACAGGTAGTGCTCGATTGTGTTGCAGAAGAAGATCGGTGCGTTGATGTTGGCGTAGTCGAATGTGCCTGTGTCCGGTTCGTCTTCCAGCAGGGTCGGGCCGGGGATGTCGAAGATCTTCAGCGCGAGTCCGGTGGCGGCGCCCAGTCGCGCGTCGGCTCCGGCGTGCGGTGAGCCGTTGGAGAAGCGGATGAGTGCGTCGTGGGTTCCCGGGGTCGCGTAGATGCCTTGGGCGTACTCGGGGGGAAGCCCGTCCAGGATCTCCACTTTCCCGCGGACCAGCCCGTAGCCCTTGGCATGGGCGTCGCGGAGGGCCCGGCCGGTGCCACCGGCCGTGACCGACTCGGCGATGTAGCGCTCGGTCTTTTCGATCACCGTCTGCAGGTTCTCGTCGAAGTTCGGCTCACAGATATCGACGTCAGGCGTGTAGGGGACGAACTGTGCTGCCATGACTTCGACCTTTCCTCGAAGACCGTGGTCAGGCCTCAGGGGGCAGGGACTGCCCTCAGTCCTCCAGCTCCGCGATCCAACGCAGGGCGCGCAGACCTGGCAGGAAGCAGTACTCACCGCCGCGGATGACCACGAAGCTGGGCAGGTTTCGCAGGCGGCGCCGGACCGGCTTCTCGGGGATGGTGGCGCTGCCGGTTCCGTCGTGATGCCCGGCTACCGGGTCCTTCTCGCCGGGGTAGCCGATGAAGTTGCCGTCGTTGACCCATTCGGCCTTGATGAACTCGAACTGCCGTTCCAGGTGGGCTCCGATGAACGCTCCGACGAGGCCTCGTTCGGCGCCGTCGTCCTCCAGGACGCCCTCGGGCAGCGGTGGGCCGTAGGTGGTGCCGCGGCGGATGAGGCGGTGCATCCGTGCGTCGCCGATGATCGTGGAGTCGCGGGGGTTGATGCGCCGGATGTGCGCACCGGCGGGGCACCGGAAGCCGCGATCGTCGTTCTCCCGGTACAGGAAGTTGTTGACACGGTGCGGATCGGCCGCCAGCTCCGGATCATCGTGCTCCGGCGCCAGCGTCAGCGGCGCCCCGCTGGGCCAGCGCCCGACCATCTTCGCCGCCAGGAGCGCCTCCTCTTCGGCGCTGGAGCTGTTCGCGCTCAGGTACCGGCGCCAGGCCGCCACATTGGTGTGGACCTTGCGAACGGCCACGTAGGTCCCGTTGCGGCCCAGCACATCAGGGCTGGGCATGGGCGGCAGATTGCCGGTTTCGTCGGGGTAGCCGAGGATGAACTCGCCCGCCTTGATGGGGACTTCCTGCGGGTTCGAGCCGGGCAGCCCGACGCCCTCGATATTCGGATGGCTGATGCCGTCGCGGAAGCCGAAGGTGGTTCGCCCGGTCGGGAGCTGGTGAACATCCTGCTGCCAGATCACCTGGACACCGAGTGTGTCCTCGTAGGCGACGCGCGCCCGCTCGAGCTCCTTGTCCAGCTCCGCCGCATCGGAGGACAGGGCGCTCAACGCGATATGAACTTCGCCCGTTCCGAACGGTGTCTCCCAATGGGCCGGGGCGCTCTCGCCTACGTCACCGATCAGCTCCGCCCGAGCGGCCATGCCCTCACGAAACGCCTGCGGAAAGCTGTCCAGGGACTCCTGGGGCAGCCCCAGGGCCCTCAGTCCCTGGTAGGTGAGCGCCACAGCCACCCAGGCTTCCTGGATCCGGTCCGCACTGGGTAGACCACCCGCGGTCACCGGGAGCAGCCGCCGCAGCAGGGCACGGCCGGCATGGCGGTCATCGACGCGCAGGAAGATGAACTTTCCCTCATAGGGCACGGGCCGTGGACGCAGCGCCCCGCTTTGGACGTCGTCGATCTCGACGCCCACACCGGCTGCGCTGCTGCTGTCCGCCGTGTTCATGATTGCTTGTGCCTCCGCATCGGTCTCTGCCCGGGCAGCGCTGCAACAGCTGGTGCGCACCCGTTGGAGCGGTCCAACGACGTTTGGGTCGGTTCTGAGGGTTGGTTGTGTCCGGGTTCTAGGCCGAGGCTTCCTCCAGCAGCTTCTGGAAGGCCGGCGTGCCTACCAGCTCGGCGTTGGCCGGGTTGTCCAGCATCGCCCGGAACTCGGACGTGTCCAGCACCTCCTCGAACGCCTCGTCCACTCGGTGGTCCTTCCAGATCTGCTGCATGGTCAGATCGGGAGAGGAGGTGATGAAGAGCTCCGCGGGCTCCTGGTGGGCGACGAACCAGTCCTTCGCCCCTGGATCGTGGATGCCAGGGAACCCTTCGCAGTGCGCGAAGATCGTTGCGAAACGGTCCCCCATTACCGTCTTGGCGAAATCATCGATGTAGGTGTCCCAGGAGCCGTCGAAGGAGCTGCAGAACATGAACCGGGTGTCGTTGTCGAAGATCACGTGCCGCCCTTCGTGCAGGGTGCCGATCTCGTGCAGTGCCGCACGGGCCCTCTCGTCATCCTTCCCTCCGGAGAGCGTGGCGAGATCCTTACGCAGTGCATCTGCATGGCCCGGCTTGATCTCGGCGAAGATGGTGAACTCGCTGATCACCCCATCCGTCGTGCCCGGGCGCTTGGGCTGAGCCGGCTGGGCTCCACCTGTCGTCGCAGTCATCGTGTGATTCTCCTGCCACGGATCGGTGCGAGGGTCGCCAAGCGCTCGAACATGAGGCGCCATCGCCCCCACATATCAATCCTCACTGCGAATGTGCTGCCTCGCATCTGCGCCCCTGGGCGTTGTGGTCGCCCGGGGCGGATTCCCGGGAAGCTCCGGCACTGCGGGGTCCAGCTGCCCGGTGCGGCAGGCCAATGCCGGGGTACTCGCGTGTCCCGAGAAACTCCCGAGGACAGATCCGGCCATGCGCAGGAAGATGGAACTGGTGGGACGTGCCGAGTACGTCGTCGTCGCCATTCTCGGGCAGCCACTTCCGCGCAGCCGAAGACAGCGGCGCAGCCGATCGCACAGCAGCCCGGTGCGCAGCCCAGGCCGTCGTGGCGTCCGCTTGCGCCAAGCCTCTGCGCCACCCTGATCCCCACCTGGAGGCAACCATGGGCGCAGTTCTCGGTGACGTGTTGGGTTTTGCGGCCGCTGTCGCGATCAGCCCGCTCCCGATCATCGCAATCATCCTCATACTCGCCACGCCCCGGGGGCGTCTCAACGGACCCCTCTTCACCGTCGGCTGGATCCTGGGACTCTCGGCACTGGGCGCGGTCATGCTGGCAATCGCTTCCCCCGCAGGTGCCTCCGCCCACAATCAACCGGCCACCTGGGTGGGAGCCCTCAAGCTCGCTCTGGGCGTACTCCTCGTCCTCTTCGGCGCCCGGCAATGGCACCGGCGCCCAAAGGATCCCTCACAAGCTCAGTTGCCGAAGTGGATGGGTGCGATCGACCGCCTCACGCCGGTCAAGGTCTTCGGACTCGGACTGGGCCTGGCCGCGCTCAACGCCAAGAATGCCCCGCTGACCATCGCCGCGGCCGCCTCCATCGGCTCAGCAGGGCTGCCGGTCGGGCAGCAGATCGCATCGCTGGCCATCTTCGTCCTGATCGCCACTCTCGGCCTGCTGGCCCCACTGGGAGTCTTCCTGCTCGGGGGAGAGCGAGCGAAGACCACGCTGGGCAACTGGAAAGACTGGGCAGCTCAGCACAACGTCGCCGTGATGGCGGTCCTGTTCTTCGTCCTCGGGCTGAAACTGCTCGGAGACGGCATCTCTATCCTCGCCTCCTGACGGGCTTACTCACGTGTGGCGGTGTGGACCGATCACAGACGCGCAACAGAGAAGGTCGGCGGAGCGGCTTTGGGGCGAGTGATCATAGCCCCTTAAGCTTCCGGAGAGTCGGGCAGTCTGTGAGGCTGAGGTCAACGCACGCGTGGAATAGAGACATCCTTCAGGGTCGGCCCAGGGCCTGCCCGGTCCTCTTTCTGTCGGATGAGCAGGCGGAGAAGCTCATGCCCGGCCCGAAGTAGCCAGCGGTCTGTTCACACAAGGTGTGGGGCTGACGTTATGTCAGCCCCGCTTCGGTCATGTCTACGGTTGAACGCTGGTTCTGGCGGGTGCCGACTCTCTGCCCGCGTCGTCGACGTTGACGATGTAGTAGTTCGTGTATCCGGACAGGGGCTGGGGGTCGACCCAGGAGCCGGAGGGGGCGTAGGGGGTGCCGACGAGGGTCCAGGCCTGCTCGCCGGGGCTGCGGCGGTAGACGTGGTAGTAGTTCGTCATTTCCGAGTTGACGTCCCACCAGAGGTGGGCGGCGCCGTCGATGACCTGGCTTTCGACCAAGGCGGGCGTGGGGCCGACCGGCTCGGGCCGGGTCACGGTCACGGTTTCGGTGTACGCGGAGGCGTTCCCCGCGGCGTCGACGGCCCGGACGCGGTACGAGACGGAGACGCCCGTGGGGGCCGACAGGTCCGTGTGGGCCGTAAAGGACGTGGTGGTGGCCCCCTCGTCCGGATACGGCCGTGTATCGGGATCCGACGAGATCTCGAAGTGGTCCCAGTCACCCGGGGGAGCTGTCCACCGCAGGGTGTTCCCCGCGGTCGTGCCTTGCGCGGTGAGACTCGTCGGTGCTTCGGGCGCGGTCGCGTCGGCCGTGCTCACGTACACGGCTGCGCTGTCGGACAACTCATGGCCGGCCCGGTCGATATGCCGACACTTCCAGCCTCCGTCCAGTGCGACCACCAGGCGACCACCATGCCCTCGGCATGGTCTCTGACCTGGTCATATCCCTTGATAGGGCGCAGCTCTGCAGGCCGCCAGCAGATTCTTCGTCTCCCGGTGGTGCAGCAGTTGCACCCAAGCTGACCAGCGGAACAGCAGATGGTGCGGCTCTCCGGCGGCGGCTGGTCCGGATCTTGGTCCGTATCGGCTTACGCAATGTGCTACTGCTGAGCGGGGCCTTCTCGGACCAGCGCTGTGATCGGCAGTACGACGAACTGGATTCCGCCGGGGACCTCCCCCGTTTGCCGAGCGCGGCCGCCGAGTTCAGACGTCCGGGCGGCGGCGCCGGGCAGACCGTTGAGGCAGTCGGTCGCCTTGTGGCCTTCGGCGGTCACTGAGTCGCAGCGGAACCGTTCGGACGCTGCGGAGGCGGAAGCACGAGCGGCAGCGAGGAGCACGGCGGCGCCAACTCCGGGGGACGATGCAGCACGTCGTAGGGGAGGAGCGGCCAGGGTCACCAGGCGTTGCTCCACCCGGTTGTGCTGGAATACGAGTCCAGCAGGTCCACCACAAAGACCAGGGTCGAGCCCGCCGGGATCAACGGCGAGGGCGACTGATTGCCGTAGCCGAGACGCGGGGGAACGATGATCTCGCGCCGACCGCCGACCTTCATCCCCCTCACCCCGCGGTCCCAGCCTTTGATGACCTTGCCACTGCCCAGGGCGAACTTGAACGGCTGGCCCTGGTCCCAGGAGGCGTCGAACTCCTTCCCGGACTCGAAGGTCACCCCTACATAGTGGACCCTGACCACCATGCCCGGCTTCACCTCAGCCCCGTCCCCGACGACCAGGTCCCGGATGGTCAGCTCGGTAGGAGCGTCACCCTCCGGAACGTCGACCTCGGGCTTCGTCAGTTCACTCATTGCAGCCTCATCACTCTCCGTCGGAAGCCGTCGCACGGACCAGCCGGACACATGGACACTCCATGCAGCAGATGGTCACGCTACCGAGAATGCCGGTCCCCGGAGCACACCAGATCCAGCGGCCACACGTGATGATCTTTCGCACTGCCGATGAACGCGACCGGCACGGTGGGGCCACGGCTGGATACAGGGCGAACTCGCCCGCCTCGGCTACCCGATCGCAGTTCCAAAGTCTGGGAGATCCTCCACGCAGCAGGCATCGACCCCGCCACGCAACGCTCCGGCCCGACCTCGCAGCAGCGCGAGGAGGAGCGAATGCACCGGGAGCTGGGGGTCGGCCTATAGTCGATCTCATGAGTCGTTGGCAGGAACTGACCGGTGGCACATCCGGACACGAGTACGCCGCGCGCTTCGTCGCGCTGGCCCGTAACGGCAAGGATGTGCATGGTGAGGCGCGCTTCTGTGCGGCCCTGATGCCCGCCGGGGCGCGGGTGCTTGACGCCGGGTGCGGTACCGGACGGGTCGCGATCCGGCTGGCGGAGCTGGGTTACGACTGCGTCGGGATTGACCTCGACGACTCGATGCTGGACGTGGCGCGGACTTACGCACCGGAGCTGTCGTGGTTCCGGGCCGATCTCGCCGAGTTCGATCCGGCCCTGCTCGGCATCGCGGCGGACTTCGACCTGGTCCTCGCTGCCGGCAATGTCTTCCCGCTGCTGGCCGCCGGTACCGAGGCCGCAGTGGTCAAGCGCCTGGCCGGGGCTTTGCGTCCGGGCGGGCTGCTGGTCGCGGGCTTCGGCCTGGACGCCGCCCACCTGCCCGTGCCGCCCGGCATCACGCTGCCGGAGTACGACGCGAGTTGCACTGGGGCGGGACTCGCCCTCGTTGACCGCTTCGCCACCTGGGACGCCGACGCCTACGGCGTCGGTGGCTACGCCGTCAGTATCCATCGCACCAGCCCCTGACCCCGCCGCTCAGGTCCATGACCACCGGGGTGAGCGCTAGGCCCGCTGCGGCGGAGTTCTGGGAGTCGAGAAGAAGCCAGCGCCACCTACGAGAGCGTGACTGCCACGAGCGACACGCAAGGGTGGCTGAGGACTCGCAGTGGTCGTGAGCCTGCGCAAGGGGAGCTGGGTGATGTTGGCAACTGTGTTGTCAGGAAGGGGAATTGAGGTCCTCGGCGTGCGCGTGCGGTCGGGAGCGACAGCGGGATTCTGTCAGTAGCTGGGGGTCAAGGGGTCGCAGGTTCAAATCCTGTCGTCCCGACCATGCTTTTGTAGGTCGGAGGCCGTTTCTGCCGGAAGGCAGGAGCGGCCTTTTCCTTTGGTGGTCGTGGGGTGGCCGTAACCGTGGCGTGGGCCCGGACGGTGCTGCGGCGTGGTCAGGCTGCGCGCGGAGCGGTGGTCGTGGTGTGGTCGTGGTGTTGTTCCTCGCGGTTGAGGGCGGCGGCGATGGCGTCGACGGCCTGGTGGGCGGTGCGTCGGGTGAGGTGGGCGAGATGTTCGCCGTGGTGGAGATGGTGGAGTGGCGCGCGGTCTGGGAGACGGCCCACAGGCTGACGTCTTCGCTGATGGCGGTGGTGACTGCGAGGTGTCGCAGGTCGTGGAGGGTGCAGCGGGGACCCCAGCCTGATCGGTGAGATCGTGGCAGTGGTTGAGGACCCACTCGGGGTGCAGGGGGCATCCGTCAGGACGGTCGGACACGAACCCGACGCTCCGATCAGTGAGTTCGGCGCTCGCGGGTGAGGCGTGGTGGCGGCGCTCGAGCACGCTGCGGACACGGGGTGAGAGAGCTACCCAGTCGCGCTCATCGGCAGCAGTCGGAGCGCGGCTAAAGCATTCGTCATCGAGAGGTAGGCCAGACGCAGCAGTACAGCCGATCATGATGCCGCAGGCCGCCAGCACCACCCTCAACCAGGGTGGATGACATTCTCGGCAGGCCCAGATCAGCCGCAGGGCGGTGAAGGCGTGAGTGACGGCAATGCAGGCCAGGCGTACGAGCATGAGCAGTGATCATTACCGACCGCTGTCGTCGGCGCGATAGCAGGGCTGAACTGCACCGACGTAATATTCGGCACCCATAGCCTTGGCGCGCAGTTCGATGGCCGAGATCAGGGCGTCGACCGTGGCGTCGAAGATCTGGTCGTCCGCCACCTCGGCGAGTTCGCCGCTGAGGCGGGTGATGTTCGGGAAGTGCTTCGGGTCGACCAGCCGGTACTCGCGGCTCCACGCGGAGTCGTCGCCTGCGCGGGCGTCCGCGTCGAACAGCAGGAACGCGGCCTGCTGCCCCACGTACGCGAGGAGTGTGTCCCCGATCATTCGGTAGTGGACTGCCGCCTCGGCGCCCTCCAGGCCGGCCTCCCGGACGGCGCCGAGGATGAGTTCGACGACCCGGAACTCGTTGGACCGGCGCGTGGTCCGACTCGCCATGGCCGAGCCCACCACCGGGTACTTGAGGGCCACGGCGAGGGAGGCGTCGGCCAGTGCCCGGATGCGGCCCTTCCAGTCGAGCCCCTCGGGGATGGCGTCGAGCGCCTCGCCGAGCGTGCGGTCGGCGACCGACAGCAGCAGCTCGTCCTTGTCGCGGAAGTGCCGGTAGATCGCGGTCGGGTCCGCGCCGAGCTCTTCGCCCAGGCGCCGGACGGTGAAGGCGTCCTTGCTTCCGCGGGCGGCGATGCGCAGGCTCGCGTCGATGATCGCGTCGGGCGTGAGCTGACTGCCTGCGCGTTTGCTGCTCCGGGCCGTGGTGGCGGGTGACTTCGGCATGGTGCGACCAGTGTAGCGATCCGTTGCCCAGAGGGCGCAATGCTGTTGACAGCGCTGTTGCGCTGCCGTTCACTCCTCCTCAACGAACACGCCGGGCGGGTCAATCCGCCGAGCTGGAGGTTGAGTTGATGGCGCACAGCACCCGACGGGCCGACACCGTCTTCGTAGGGGGCCGGGTCTTCACCGGCACGGGCCTCCTCCCGGTGGACGCCGCCGTTGCCGTCGCGGGCGGCCGGATCGTCGCCGTCGCCGACGCGGGTACGGTGCGCGCGCTGGCCGGGGCCGGAACGGAGGTCGTCGACCTGGAGGGCGGGCTGCTCGTCCCCGGGTTCCAGGACTCGCATGTCCACCCTGTGATGGGCGGGACCCAGATGCTCGGCTGCGACCAGAGCGAGGAGTTCACCGTCGAGGGCTGCCTTGCGGTCGTCGCCCAGTACGCCAAGGAGCACCCGGACACGGTCTGGATCCGTGGTGGCGGCTGGTCGATGGACAGCTTCCCCGGTGGTACGCCGACGCGCGGCGTGCTCGACGCGGTAGTGCCGGACCGGCCCGTGCTGCTCACCAACCGCGACGGCCACGGTGCCTGGGTCAACTCCCGTGCGCTGGAGCTCGCCGGGATCGACCGCGACACCCCCGACCCGGCGGACGGCCGGATCGAGCGGGAGGCGGACGGCACCCCGGCCGGCACCCTGCACGAGGGCGCAGTGGAGCTGGTGGCCCGTCATGTTCCGGTCGCGACCGAGGAGGAGACGTACGCCGGGCTACTCGCCGCGCAGGACTACCTGTTCTCCCTCGGGGTGACCGGGTGGCAGGACGCCATGATCGGCTCCTTCCACGGCTACCCGGACAACCTGCCCGTGTACCTGCGCGCGGCCCGTGAGGGCGCCCTGCTCGCCCGGGTCGTCGGAGCCCTGTGGTGGGACCGTGAGCGCGGACTGGAGCAGATCCCCGAGCTGGAGGAGCGCCGCCGGATCGGGCAGGCCGGCCGGTTCCGCGCCACCAGCGTCAAGATCATGCAGGATGGCGTCGCGGAGAACTTCACCGCCGGGATGCTGGAGCCGTATCTCGACGGGTGCGGCTGCCCGACCGGCAACTCCGGCCTGAGTTTTGTCGAGCCCGGGCTGCTGCGCGAGGCGGTGTGCGCGCTCGACCGCTCCGGCTTCCAGGTCCACTTCCACGCGCTGGGCGACCGTGCCGTACGCGAGGCCCTCGACGCGCTCGGTGCGGCCCGCGCAGCCAACGGTGCCAACGACCACCGCCACCACATGGCGCACCTCCAGGTCGTCCACCCCGACGACATCGCGCGCTTCGCGGAGCTGGGTATCGCCGCGAACATCCAGGCGTTGTGGGCCGCGCACGAACCGCAGATGGACGAGCTGACGATCCCGTTCCTGGGCGCCGAACGGGCCGCACAGCAGTACCCGTTCGGGGACCTGAGCCGAGCCGGGGCCCGCCTCGTCGCGGGCAGCGACTGGTCGGTGAGCAGCCCCAACCCCCTGTGGGGCATCCACGTCGCGGTCAACCGTGCCGCCCCCGCCGAGGAGCTCCCCGAGGGCGCGACGTACCCGCCGTTCCATCCCGAGCAGGCCCTGAGCCTGGCCGAGGCGCTCGCCGCGTACACCGCCGGCACCGCCTGGGTGAACCACCTCGACGACGTGACCGGCACGGTCGAGGAGGGCAAGTACGCGGATCTCGTCGTCCTGGACCGCGACCCGTTCACGCGGCCCGCCGAGGAGATCGCCGACGTCCGGGTGCGCCGGACCTATGTCGAGGGCCGACCCGTCTTCACCGCGCACGACTGACGCACGTAACCCCTCAGGCACTTCATCGAGCTCACCCGGACGGAGACAGGCGATGCCCTCAGACAGCGCAGGACCGAGACGGCTGATACGGAGACGACCCGTACGGACACGGGGGGTGCGGCGCACCGCGGGGACTCTCCTCGTGGCGAGCGCACTGCTCGTCACCAGCGCGTGCACTGGCACGGCGCACCCGGACGAGGGCGCCGGCGACGGCACCGCGTACAAGCTCACGAAGCAGACGCCCGCCGCCGCGGGCGACATCGGCTCCTTCACCTGGTCGATCTACGCCGAGCCGTCCTCGCTCGACTACGTCTACGCGTACGACTACCCGCCGAACCAGATCCTCGCCAACGTCTGCGAGAGTCTGCTGCGCTGGAACCCGGACCTGACCACGTCGCCGAACCTGGCGTCCTCGTACGGCAATCCGACGCCCACCACCTGGGTCTACAAGATCCGCCCAGACGTGCACTTCCACGACGGGACGGTGCTCACCGCGCACGACGTCGTCGCCTCGCTGCGCCGCCACATGGACCCCGCCGTGGGCAGCGCCTGGGAGAACACGTTCCGCAACGTGAAGTCGATCGACGCGACCGGGCCGCTGGAAGTCACCGTCAAGCTGAAGAAGCCGGACGCGGTCTTCAACCAGGAGATGGCCACCAGTTCAGGAACCATCGAGGCGGCGAAGACCCTCGCCAAGGCGGGCAAGGACTACGGCAGCCCCAAGGGCGGCGTGAACTGCACGGGCCCGTTCGCGTTCGGGACCTGGGCGTCTGGGCAGTCGCTCACCCTGAAGAAGTTCGACGGGTACTGGAACAGCAAGCTCAAGGCCAAGGCGGGCCAGGTCAAGTTCGTGTTCCTGAGCGACCCGACGACCCGCGTCAACGCCTTCCAGAGCGGTGAGGTGGACGGCGGCTGGATGGTCCCCGCCGACGCCTACGACCAGCTCGGAAAGTCCACCGCGGGCAAGCTCTACTACGGCGTCAACAGCACCGTCGCCGAAGAGATCGTCAGCAACCTCAAGGGCCCCCTCGGCGACACCGAGGTGCGCAAGGCCCTGCTCATGGCCATCGACCGCAAGGGCATCGTCAAGGCCGGCGCGGGCGGGGTCGGAGAGGTCACCGACTCCCTGGTCACCGACAACATGTGGAACCAGGCGCCCGCCGCGAGCCGCAAGGCCGTCATCAACGACGTACCGCACTACCCGTACGATCCGGCCAAGGCCAAGACCATCGCGGAGAAGGCCGGCGTGAAGGGGCAGCGGATCGTCATCGCGACCAGCCCGCTCGACTCGCAGACGACGATCGTCGCGCAGGCCGTCGAGCAGGCTGCCAAGGCCATCGGACTCGACCCCAGAATCGAGACGCTCTCCCCGGAGAAGTACTCGACGCTCTTCACCGACGCCGCCGCCCGCAAGGGCATCGACCTCTTCCTGACGTTCTGGTACACCTCGATCACCGATCCGCTGGATGTGTACGGCTCCCTGGAAACCGGCATGTTCACCAACTACGGCGGCTGGTCGGACAGGGAGTTCGACAAGGCCGTCGAGGACGCCGCCGGCACCTATGACCCGGCAGCGCGCGCACATGCCAGCGCGAAGGCGCAGAAGATCGCCCTGCGCGAGCTCCCCTGGCTGCCCCTGTACACGCAGCCCACGAGCGTCTTCCTCGGCAACCGCATCACCGGCGTGCAGCCGTCCGTCGCCTACCTCTACTACCCGTGGGCGGCCGAGATCGGGGCCAAGAAGTGAGCCGCACGACCACACGGGCGCTCGGGGTCGCGCGCCGACTGGCCGGGATGGCGGCGACCTTGCTGGTCACCTCGTTCCTGGTGTTCTCCTCGCTGTACCTGGCGCCCGGCGACCCGGCGAGCTTCCTGGTGCGCGGCCGCAGCGCCGGCCCCGAGGAACTCGCCCAGATCCGCCACCGGTACGGCTTCGACGAGCCGTTCCTCGTCCGGTACTGGGACTGGCTGAGTGGCGTGCTGCACGGCGACTTCGGCCGCTCCTACGTCTTCCACCAGGACGTCAGCTCGGTCATCTGGTCGCGGCTGCCGGCCACGATGCTGCTGATCGTGGCCTCGGCCCTGCTGATCGCGGTGGTCGGCGTCGCGGCGGGCGTGATCGGCGCGCTGCGCCGCGGCTCGCGCACCGACTCCGTGCTGATGCTCCTGGTGACGGTCGGGGCCGCCGCCCCAGCGTTCGTCGCCGCGCTGCTGCTGCGCTCGCTGTTCGGCGTGAAGCTGGGCTGGTTCCCGACCATTGGCAACGGCACGGGCGTCCTCGACCGGCTGCACCACGTCGTGCTCCCGGCGATCGCCCTGTCGGTCACATTCATGGCGATGGTCACGCGGGTGACTCGCTCGTCGATGCTGGAGGAGATGGGCCGTGAGCACGTCGAGGTCGCGGTGAGCCGCGGCACTCCGCGGTGGACGGTGATCCGCCGCCATGTGCTGCGCAACGCCCTCGGCCCGATCGTCACCGTCTCCGCACTCCTCATCTCCGGCATGCTGGTGAGCACCTCCATCGTGGAGACCGCGTTCGGCATGTCGGGCGTGGGATCGCTGCTGGTGACGTCGGTCAACCAGATGGACTTCCAGGTGGTGCAAGCGATCGTGCTGCTCGTGGTGGCCGCGTTCGTCGTGGTCAACTTCCTGGTGGACATGGTGCATCCGGTGATCGATCCGCGGGTGGCGGCAGCGGGGAGCGCACGATGAGCGCCCCGGTGGCAGGAGTGCTGCGCGGCCAGGTCGCCAAGGTGCGTGCCCTGGGCGGTGGTTGGCTCCAGAACCTGTGCCTGGGACTTCTCGTCCTCTTCGTCGTCGTTTCGGTGTTCGCGCCGTGGCTCGCGCCGCAGGACCCGACGTACGGAGAACTGGGCGCGGGCCTCGTCGGTCCGAGCACCGACCATTGGCTGGGCACCGACCAGGGCGGCCACGACACGTTCTCCGCCCTGATCGAAGGCAGCCGGACGAGCCTGGTCGGACCGATGCTGGTGGTCCTGTTCTCGACGGTGACCGGGATCGCGGTGGGCCTGTTCTCGGCGTGGCGCGGCGGCTGGATCGACACAGTCATAGGAAGGCTGCTCGACGTCATCTTCGCCTTCCCGGCCCTCCTCGTCGCGATCCTCGCGGTGGCGGTCTTCGGCAAAGGCATGACGGCCCCGGTGATCGCCATGTCCGTGGCCTACATGCCGTACACCGCACGACTGGTACGCGGCCTCGCGCTCCAGGAGCAGGCCAGACCGTACATCGCGGCCTACCGTGTACAAGGACACTCCCCGCTGTACGTCGCGGTCCGCAGGCTGCTCCCCAACATCGGCCCGACCGTGCTCGCCCAGTCCACCGTCAACTTCGGCTACGCGCTGCTCGACCTCGCCGCGCTGTCCTTCCTCGGCCTCGGCGTCCAGCCACCGACCCCCGACTGGGGAGCCATGATCAACCAGTCGCAGGCCGCTGTGCTGCAAGGCCGGCCGCTGTCCGCGGTCGTGCCCGCGGTCGCCGTGGTGGTCGTGGTCGTCGCCTTCAACGTCGTCGGGGAGAACTTCGGCGACCGGCTCGCGGGGAGGGAGTCCTGATGGCACTCCTTGAATACGAGAAGCTGAGCATCGCCCTGCCCGGCATGGCCCGCCCTGTCCTCGACGGCATCGACCTGACGGTGTCCGCCGGTGAAGTCGTCGCGCTGGTCGGCGAGTCCGGCTCCGGGAAGTCGGTCACGGCCCGCTCCGCGCTGGGCCTGTTCCCGGCGGGGGCGAGCGTGGAGGGTCAAGTCCGGGTTGATGGAAGGGAGCTGGTGGGGGCTGATGCCGCGGACCTGCGGGCTGTCCGCACCGGCACAGCCACGATGATCTTCCAGGATCCCCGGGCGGGCATCAACCCGGTGCGCCGCATCGGTGACTTCCTCACCGAGTCGCTGCGCGTCAGCCACGGCTGGGCCAAGGACCGCGCCCGCGCCCGTGCCGCCGAACTGCTCGGCGCGGTCGGCCTCCCCGACCCCGCCCGGCACCTGCGGCAGTACCCGCACGAACTCTCCGGCGGCATGCTGCAACGCGTCATGATCGCCTCGGCGCTCACCGCCGAACCCCGGCTGCTGCTGTGCGACGAACCCACCACCGCGCTCGACGTCTCCACCCAGGCCGAGATCATGGCCATCCTCGGGCGGCTGCAGCGCGAACGCGGCCTGGGCATGCTCCTCATCACGCATGACATCGAACTCGCGGCCGCCGCCTGCGACCGGATCTACGTGATGTACGCGGGCCGGATCGTCGAGACGGCGCCCACCGCCGAGCTCTTCGCGACGCCCCAACACCCGTACACCGCGGGCCTGCTCGGCTCGTCGCCACCGCTTCAGGCGCCGGAGGGGCCGCCGGCCCGGCTCACCCCGATTCCCGGCTCGCCGATGGGGCTGCTCGACTCAGCGCCCGGCTGCTCGTTCGCGGCCCGTTGCCGCTTCGCCCGGCCCGGTGTCTGCGACCAGTCACCGCCGCCGCTGGAGCGCAACGGCGAGGCCCTGGTCGCCTGCCACCTCGCGGACGAGCTGGCCCCCTCGGCGACCAACTCACATGCGATGGAGAACAGTTGACCACCGGAACTGATGCTCGCACGCTGCTCCAGGTCAGCGGTCTGCGCAAGACCTACCGAACGGGTAGGACGGAGGTCGTCGCGGTCGACGACCTGTCGTTCTCGCTGCGGGCCGGCGGCGCTCTCGGCATCGTGGGGGAGTCGGGCTCCGGCAAGACGACCACGGCCCGGATGCTGATCGGCCTCGAACGCCCCGACGCCGGACAGATCCTCGTCCAGGGCGAACCCCTGGCCGCCACCGTACGCGGCCGGGCGGCCCGCCTCGCCCGCGCCAAGGCGGTGCAGATCGTCTTCCAGGACCCCTACCTTTCGCTGGACGGGCGGATCAGCATCGGCGCGACCCTCGACGGAGTGCTGCGCCTGCACGGTCTCGCTGACCCCACGGCCCGGGCCGCCCGGGTGCGGGAACTCCTCGCCCAGGTCGGCCTCGGTGATCGCGAGGCGGCGGCGCTGCCTCGCAGGCTCTCCGGCGGGCAGCGTCAACGAGCCGCCATAGCCCGGGCGTTGGCGGTCGAACCCGTTGTTCTCGTACTCGACGAGGCGGTGTCGGCGCTCGACGTGTCCGTTCAGGCGCAGGTGCTCAACCTGCTGTCGGACATCCGCCGAGACACCGGCATCGGCCTGGTCTTTGTCAGTCACGACCTGGCCGTCGTGCGGTACGTGTGCGACGAGGCGCTCGTCCTGTACCGGGGCCGCACCATGGAACACCGCCCCGTCGCGGAGTTGCTCGCAGACCCCGGACACCCGTACACGCAGCTGCTGCTGGCGTCCGTCCCCCGGCCGGACTGGGACCCCGACTCCATCAGCCGACGGCGCAGGGAGCTCGATCCGCTGTCGGCGGGAGGCGGCAGATCGCGGTGCCATCGCAGCACGGTGTCAGGTCGTACCAGTAGCCGTAACCGGCGTAGGACCTGACGGGGCAACGGCATTAGCAGAGTGGCAAGCAATGCCCGGTCTTCCGGTGCGAGTCTCACCCGGTCCGTACCGAGCTGCCGTTCAAGGACGGTGAGCTGGTGGCGCAGAGCGAGAATCTCCGCGTCCTTGTCGCGGTCGCTCATCGGCAGGCAGCAACCGCAGCGCGCCGAACAGGTTGGTGACGGTCAGATAGGCGAGACGAAGCAACACGAGTGCTTATCCTGCCGTATCACCGAACAGCCTCCTGAGCTGCATGGACGACATTCTCGGCAGGCGCAGAGCCCTCTTCCGCCCCCTTGCTCCCCTCGGGGGGCGCCAACCGGCAAGGGGTCACCTCAGGTGACCCCTTGCGACCAGGCATGAGCCCACACCCCGGCGACCGTCCCCTCGGGGCGGGCGCCGGGGCCGGCTTTACGGGATACGCTGCGGCCGCACTCCTTCCAGCGTGGGCGTGACGGGGTGCATCAGCCCGTCCGCCCCGAACGTCACCTTGTCGATGGTCGTCTCACGCCGCGTGCCGTCACCGTCGGGGATCGCGAAGCGGTGGTAGGCGATGTACCAGTCGTCGGTCCCGGGTACCTGGAGCAGGGAGTTGTGCCCGGTGCCGAGGATCCCCTGGGCCGGGTCCTTCTCCAAGACCACACCGCGGTAGGTGAACGGCCCGTTCGGGGAGTCGGAAGTGGCGTATCCCACGCGGTAGTTCTCGCTTCCGGTGTCGTCGATCGAGTATGTCAGGTGGTACACGTCCCCCCGCCGGACGACGAATGTGCCCTCGCGGAAATTCTCAAGTCCCTTGACCTGCTGCATCTTTGACGAGTCGAAGGACACCATGTCGTCATTGAGCGGGACCACCCACGCCGAACCGTTACCCCAGTACAGATACGCCTGCCCGTCCTCGTCAGTGAAGGCGGCCGGGTCGATGGCCTGCCCGGCGCCGTCCGGGTTGGCCGCGATCAGGACCTTGCCGGAGTCCGTGAACGGCCCGGTGGGTGAGTCGGCGGTCGCGACACCGATCTTCGCCTCGGCACAGTAGTAGAAGAAGTACTTCCCGTCCTTCTCGGCGATGGTGGGCGCCCAGGCGCGCGCATCCGCCCAGCCCACGTCCTTCCCGAGATCCAGGATGACGCCCTCGTCCTTCCAGTCGACAAGGTTCTGCGACGACCAGACGCTGAAGGTAGTGCCGCTCCAGCCGGCGAACCCGTCGGTGGTCGCGTAGATGTAGTACGTCCCGCCGAACGCGACGATGTTGGGATCGGCGTAGAGCCCCGGCAGCACCGGCGTACGCATCTCCACCGCGGATACCTTCCACGCGCGCTGCGCGCCCGCCGCCGAGGTGACGGTGTACGTCACCGGCTTGCGCAGATCCATCCGCTTCCCGTTCGCCGGGCTGATCCGCGCACCGGGCGCGAGCGTGAACTTGGGCCTCAGCCGCCGCCGGTCAGTCCCCGGCATGACCGGCAGGACGACGGTGGCGCCCTCCCCCTCGATGACGGCGGGAACCTTGAGCTCCTTCACCTCCACGCCACGGACGCGGGTCGCGTTGGCGGGCAGCGCGGCGATCTCGTCGTCCGACAGGGCCCGGTTGTACAGCCGGACGTCCCGCAGCCGCCCCTTGAGGGTGTGGTCGGAGGTGTACTGCGATCGGCCGAGGTAGTTGGCCGTGGTGCGACCGCCGCCGATGTCCGAGGGCATGAGGGTGATCGCGGTGTTGCGCGCGACGACAACGCCGTCGAGGTACAGCAGAGCGGTGTCCCCGTCGATGGTGTACGTGACGCTGGTCCAACGCCCGTGCTCCAGGCCGCTGTTGGCGTTCGCCTCCTGTTCCTTGCTCCAGTTGCCGTCGGACAGGGCGGCCCGGAACCCGCTGCTGCTGCTGCCGCCGGTCGCGAAGAGATAGCCGTTGCCGTAGCCGGTGGCGGAGGCGGTGTTCCCGAACCCGTAGAGGAAGTAGGGCGTCGCCTGATCGCTGTCCACCCACACATCGGCGGCCACGGTGACGGCGTCCACCCCGGACAGCATGTTGTCGGGCAGCTTGATGTGCCCGCTCGCGCCGCCGAGTACGAGAGCCCCCTCGGCCCAGCTGATGTCCCCGGTGGCGGTGCCGTGACAGCCGTGCCCGGAGGTGTCGTCGGCGCTGGTGTCCAGCGGCCAGTGGGCGACGAGCCCGTCCGCGTCGGCCAGGACAGGGGCGACGCCCCACTTGGCGTTGACCCGGTCGAACTCGTCCTTCGTCACCGGAAGCACGGTGCCGTGCCGAGGGGCCGAGGGCAGCCGGTACTCGGCCGACTTGGTCCACACCCCGCCGGCCAGGTCCGTCGACTCGAAGGGCATGTAGCCGCTCGAGGTGTAGTCATCGACGAACAGGTACCACTTCTCCTCCGTGTTGGACTTGAAGACGAGCGGCCCCTCGCCCTGCGTCATGGCCCCGCTGCCGATGCACTCGGACACCGTGTCCCAGTCCGTGTCGAGCAGATCGGTCGCCTTCTCCTCCAGGATGAACTTCCCGCACGAGGACTGCTCCGCCGACCGCTCGTCCTTCGTGAACCGGTAGTACGTCCCGTCGTGCGCGATCACCGTCGAGTCGATCACCGAGTACCCGGGGTCGTTCCACACCTTGGCCTCGCTGAACGTCACGAAGTCCGTGGTCGTCGCGTACAGCATCCGGTTGTAGGTGTCCCCGGTGTGCTCCGTGTCGTCATCGGCGTACAGCTTCGACGCCCAGAAGACGACGTACGCACCGACCTCCTCACTCCAATAGGCCTCGGGCGCCCAGGTGTTGCCCGCCGTCGCCGGAGACACCTGCACCAAACGCTCCTGGGACCAGTTCACCAGGTCCGTCGACTCCCACACCATGATCGACCGGGAGCCGTGCCGCTGGACGTAGTCCCAGCCGGCCCCGCCGTAGATCTTCAGGTCGGTGGCGATGAGAAAAAACGTGTCCCCTTCGGGCGACCGGATGACGAAGGGATCGCGTACGCCCTTGCCGCCGAGGGCGGAGGTCAGCACGGGCTCACCGCCGTTCAACTCCCGCCAGTGAAGCGGGTCGTCGCCGCGGCTGAGCGCGAAACGGATCTGCTCGCCGTCGGCGGTGCCCTCACCGGTGAAGTAGACGAAGAGGTAGCCCTCGTAGGCGGCGGCGCTCTTGTCCCCCGCACGGGCGGGGGCCGGGGCGGCAAGCGTCGCGGCCCCCAGAGTGAGAGCTCCGGCGACGAGAAGGTGCCGCCGCGACAGGTTGGCAGCGGGCAGACGGGATGTTCCGTTACGGGGCATACGTACTGGTCCTCGGAGTGCGGGGGGAGCCCGTGGGGGCAGAGCTCGTGGGGGTGGCGGTGGTGTCGGCGTTGGCCAGTGAAGAAGCCCTCAGGGGCCCGGTCAAGGTCCTGGACACGGATTGGTCCGAAAACTCGAAGGCCGATCGATATACCGAACGGTAAACAGTGGAAAGTCATCGATAAGGGACGCCTTCCGGTGGGTCTACGGGGTCAGCCCGCCCCGCGTCATCTCCATGATCTCCTCGCCGCTCAGCCCGAGTTGGCGCCCCTCTGACACGAGTGCCCGCACCTTCCCTGCGAGCCGGACCAACCCCCGGTCCCGTCCCCCGGCGAGCAGCGCGACGTCAAGCCGCCCGCGCGTCATGAGCAACGAGCGGTTCTCAACGGTCCGCCTTGCGCGAGACCTTGACGGCAGAAGGGCCGGATGTGACGATTCCGGCGCTGCGATGTTTGCGTAAACATCGGCAGCGGCCGGGCCTGCCCGCAATGCCGGGCCCACGCCTGTCCCAGCGTGTGTACGCGCGTTTCCCGCGCCCAACCCGGCGATGCGGCACCGCTGTTCACCGAGTCGCTCTCTCCTGAAGGGGAATATCCGTGCGCATGGCCCGAACCCGTCGTATCTCCTCCGCCGTGGCTGTCGCGGCGGCCGCTCTCGGCGTCGCCGCTCTCTCCGCCGGACCCGCCACCGCGGCCCCGCGAGCGGACACCACCCAGTTCAAGGGCGTCAACTGGGCCGACCCCCGGGACAACTTCGCCGACGACGAGCTCCAGCTCTCCGGCTTGTTGACCACCGACAGCTACCGCGAGACGTACAGCAAGGCGAAGCGGATCATCTCGGCTTTCCGCGCCAACCTCGGGGCCAACACCGTCCGGCTTCCCATCAACCCGTACACGGTGAACGGCAGTTACTGGGACTCCTACCAGGGGGTCATCGACGCGGCCTCCGACCAGGGCTTCAAGGTGATCGTTTCCTACTGGGAGGGAACGGGCGAGCGCAAGGACGGCCTGATCGACGACACCACCACCTACTGGCCCATGTGGAACAGAGTCGTCGACACGTACAAGAACGACCCGCGGGTCTACTTCGAGCCCATGAACGAGCCGCACGGCTACACCGAGACCGAGTGGGCCGACCTGGCCGCGAAGTGGCTGGACACCTACTCCTCCGTCCCGCGCGACCGGGTCTTCGTCAGCGGCGCCGGCTACAACGACCACGTCACCTCCGTCTGCGCCGACCCGCGCCTGGCCGGCACCTATCTGTCGCTGCACCACTACGGCTTCTGGAAGTCGTACGCCACCTACGACCAGTGGGTCGCCGACCTCAAGGAACGCATCGGCGACTGCGCCGGCCGGACGGTCGCGGACGAGTTCGGCTCCCCGATGACCACCGGCCTCGACTACAACGTGCCGACCCCGGACGACAACTTCGTCAACTACCTCCAGGCCGTCACCGACACCTTCCGCGAGCTGAAGATGGGCTCCGTCTACTGGCCCGGCCTGCGCAGCGACGACACGTACTCGCTGCAGACCCTGACCGGCACCGAGGACCGCCCCTGGCTGGCCACCACCAATCAGTCGGGTGCGGACAGGCTCGCCTGGGCGTGGGGGCGCGGCGAGGCGGTCGGGGACTGAGGGTCGCGTGCGAGCGGGGCGGGCCTCGTCGGCCCGCCCCGCTCCCCTGGCACTGGCCGGCCCCGGTCTTCTGGACCGCATCCTCACCAGGTTTCCGCCCGGATACGCTCTGCTGTTCGGTCAGGCGGAACTCACCCAAGCCGCATGACCCTGCCCGGTCCAGGGGGAAAGGGGCGGGGACCGCTGTGGCGGCTCAGTGCTGTTTGAACGGTGGGGGAGCAGCGGGACGACGTTGTCGTAGCTCGGTGGGTACCTCCGCCCGGCGGCGCCGGCCAGCCTGACCCGCCGGCCCATGCCCAGTCGCACCGTGTCTGCGGATTGCTCCCAGATCGGCTGGGGCGTGCCTGGCCGTCACTGGTCGGCGCACCGCGACCGCGTCCGCCTCGGGCTCCCGCCTGGCAGTGCTTCGTGATCCAACACCTGGGGGCGAGGCCGCTCCCAACCGGCCCCCACGGCTGTGGGGCTGGCAGTGCAGCCCTCGGTGCGATGGACTTGGTCGTCAGTGCAGGTGACTGGCCTTGCTCTCGCCCCTCCTCTGTTCGAGGCCGAATATCTAACTGTCGAACACGCAGAAATCTATGTCGGCCAGAGTAGACATTGGGGGGTGGCGTGGTTATGGTTTCTCTCGTAGCCAGAAGTCAGCAGGGCCCGGCAGAGACGAACTGCCCGGCAGTGATACAGAAGTTGCAGTGCGTAGGACGGTGCGGTGGTGGAGTTCCGAAGCCAGGGTTTGTTGCAGGACGGCGACGGGGCTGACGACCGGACCGGGTGGCCCGCAGTGATCAGGGGCCGCCGCCGGCGGGACCGCGGTCAACAGCGGCGGTACCCGTCAGTGCAGTTCGCAGTACCCAGCAGTGAAATCGGTGAGCAGTACCTCGGTGAAGGCGTCGGCTGCGGGCGCGCGCACCGGGAGGTTCGGCAGTGGGGTTCTAAGCCAGAGCGGACGCAGGATGGGTGACGGGGCTGGCTGCCGAAGAGTGGCGCTGCCACAGGCCACTGAGCAGTTCGCAACACCAGCAGTACGCAGTAGAGCAGTACCAGCAGTATCAAGTCCCCCCGTTTAGTAAGTGGTTGATCACCGAGGGAAGAACGGAGGAACCCGCGCCATCAGGATCGCCCGGGCGGAGTGTTGAGCCCGGGTACCGCAGGACATCGATAGTGAGGTGGTCTCCGGTCAAGCAACCGCGATCCCCGCACCCCCGACAACTCCCAGGTCGGGTCAGCGGACACAGAAGGCCGGCGCAGTTCCAGGGCCGGCAGATGGTGTAGATGTTCCTTCGGGGCCCTGGTGCCATATGGCACCAGGGCCCCTCAAGCGTGTTCCACAGAGAGGTGCAAATGACAGCAGACGACTCGTTCGACCGTCTCGAAAACGAGGACTACCCCGCCTACACGATGGGCCGGGCCGCCGAAATGCTCGGCACCACCCAGGGCTTCCTCCGCGCCATCGGCGAAGCCCGCCTCATCACCCCGCTGCGCTCCGAGGGAGGCCACCGCCGCTACTCCCGCTACCAGCTGCGCATCGCCGCCCGCGCCCGGGAACTCGTCGACCAAGGCACCCCCATCGAGGCCGCCTGCCGCATCATCGTCCTCGAGGACCAACTCGAAGAAGCCCAGCGCATCAACGCCGAATACCGCCGTGCCGCCGAGTCGGGTTCACCGCCTGCGAGCTGAGGCGGCAACGGTCATCGGGCACCGGCAGGTCCTGCGCACACCTGTCGGGCGTGGGGCACAGGGGCGTGTTTCCGATGGTGACAGGGTGTGAGGGCGTGTAGCGTTTAGGTCAGATGTCGTGGTTCGGAAGTTCCCTATTGCCCGCGCTTCGGCGTGGGCGTTCTGCTGTGCAGTGCCGCAGGAACCAGGACGACCACCTCCGCCTTCCGCATGGTGCGGGAGGCGTTCGTGACTGGAAGGCATGAGACATGACTACGGGAACTGTGAAGTGGTTCAACGCGGAGAAAGGTTTCGGATTCATCGCCCAGGCTGGTGGCGGCCCGGACGTCTTCGCCCACTACTCGGCGATCAACTCCACGGGCTTCCGTGAGCTCCAGGAGGGCCAGACCGTGACGTTCGATGTCACCCAGGGCCAGAAGGGCCCCCAGGCCGAGAACATCAACCTGGCCTGAGAATCCCCACCCGAGCCCATCATCGCCGAGTCGATGCCGCTCTTGCCGGCATTCGCTGTCAGCCCTTGCCAGGGATGTCGTGCGCGTCCTCGCGTTCTTGCGAGGCTCGGGTGGGGGCTACCTTGCGGAATGTGCGCCGGGGAAGCCGTTCCGCAAGACAGCCTGTGGCCCCACGCGGAGGTGTCTGGGAGTGTCAGCCACCAGCAAGGGCCGTTGCCCAGGCCGCAGCGATGATCGCACCGGCGGCCACCGCCAATATCGGGACCCGCACGGTCCATCGCACGCGCGCCACGGCGGAAAGCCGCGGACACAAGCTGCCTTCGCCTGCGGAGAGTTCTGTCCCCGCCCCAGGCGCATCAAGTGTCCGCACTGGCCGACGCTGCTGATCGGCTCGAGCAGGGGAGTCGGCCATCATCCAGTCTGCGCGCGACCGGACCGGACCGCAGCGCCGCCTCACCCTCTGCGCCTGCCGAAAATCTCGCCCATGCTGGTCAAGCGTGCGGCCCTGCGGGCACTCCTGCCGCCTGACATCCCGAGTACGGTAGCGGCGGCCAGCCACACCGCATCGGTCCGACCGCCCAGCGCCGTACCGGGAGCCCCAGCAGGCGCGCAGCGCCGCGACACTGGCTCGCGTACTGCAGGCGGCCGACACGCGGCATCGGCTCCGTGGCGATCGTCGTGGCGATGCAACGCCTTCCTGCGGGAGTGCGTGCGCACCTCCGACGGTGCCTTCAACGCGGGTACGACGGTGCTCAAGGCACGTGGCCTGACCTCGGGCGAGTTCCTTGACTGGATGGACGGGGCCTTCGCGGGCGACGACGAGCGCCCGCTTCTCGCGGCGCACCCCGAGCACTACGTGATGGGCACCGATGCCATCGGAGCGCGCGTGGTGGAGAACATCGGCCCCCACGTCTGCTCCTTCTACATGGGCGGCTGGGGAACGGACGCGATGGCCTGGGCCGAGGACGCGGACGAACCCCTCCCGGAGTCGGAGTTTCCGCGCAAGATGTCCTCGAACCTCTTCCTGGAGGACGGCACCGTCGTCGGGCGGGCGCTGATCCAGTTCGGCGACACCGCTGACGGGTTCACCGCAAATCTGACGGTCTACTTCCCCACGTCCTGCCCGAAGGACGTCCTGGATCACCACCTGCGGCACTACGCCGTCGAGTTCAGGAACTGGATCGTCGCCGCGGCGGCGGCCCGCGCCTGACCGATGCGGGTGGCGCTCACCGCCGGTTGACGTCGTCGGCCGGATGTCGGGCGGCTCCGGCCTCTATGAAGTCGCAGCCGTCCGACACGTACGGGGACGGTCCGGTCCCTTCATTTACAGGTACGAGGTACCCCGCACCGGGACTACCCACACCGGCCACGTCCACCCTCGCCGCGGCCTCGGGCATACGCGGATGTGTCCTTGCGCTGGGCGTCGACGCCCGCGCTGGCCAGGCCCGCGACGACCGCGGCCTCCATGACCTCCGTCGACCGGTGTCGGCCTGTCTGGAGCGCCCCCTACGAGAGCGTGACTGCCACGAGTGGCGCGTAAGGGTGGCTGAGAACTCGCAGTCGACGTGAATGTGTGCCGGGGAGCTGGGTGGTGCTGGCGGCCATCGCATTGCCGGAGAGGTGGTTGAAGTCTTCGGTGTGCGCGTACGGTCGGGACCAGGCCGCCGTTGCGGTTCTTGGTCAGTTGGTACACCTGCTTGCCGTCCCGGTCAGCAGCTGTGGCAGGGCCTCGGGCTGGAACGCCGAGGCTTCGATAGGGGTTGTCTGTCACGGGGAGACCGATGCTGACCAGCAGGGTCAGGGTCTTCTGGTCCTCGGGGATCTGCCATCCCGCGACGGCTTCGGGGGCTACCCGCGTGACGTACTCGGGTCCCGCCCATTCTCTGTGGCAACTACGCGAGGACCGCATCCTCGACGAAACCCGCCTCTCGGCGGACTCTCTCCGCCTGATGCGGCAGTTCGGTATCAGTACCGGCGCCGCGATGCGCCTACATCGCTACCGCTCATCCAGAAGAGTGTGTCCGGCCACTTCGTCGAGCGCCCCTTTCGAGGGCTCGGCCCACACGCTGAGCCGCCGTACCGTCCGCCGTTGCGACTCAATCGCCGTTTCGGTTGATCTCGATCCGCCGAAGCGACGGCATCAGTAACGGCACCGGCATCGCCACCGCTGCCACCCCGCCGCCGGTGACGGCGACCGCGGCCGTCCCGAACACCGCGGCGAGGAAGGGCGTGGACAGTTGGCCAATGGGGATGGGCACGAAGGACCAGAACTCGTCGTGGGCGCCGACCCGGGAGAGCAGCCGCTCCGGGACGTGGGTGTTATTCGCGGTCTCCCACACGACGGTGAAGAACTCGGAGGGCACTCCCGCCGCGAATGCTGCGCCAGCCAACCAGAATGTGTCTCACGCCAGCGCCCAGCAGGATCAACGGAACGGCGCCCAGCGTCATCGAGGACAGCGCCGGCACCATCGGCCGCCGCACCGTCAGCTTCACCATCACCACACTGGCAAGCAAGGCCCCGACACCGCGGGCGCTCAGCACCAGGCCCCATCCCTCAGCGCCGATCGTGTCGTTCCCGATCACCGGACCCAGGATCTGCCAGACACCCATGTTGACGGCGTTGAAGACGGCGAAGGCCAACGTCACTGTCCAGATCCACGGCTGCAAGCTGAAGTAGCTCCAGCCCTCTCGCAGTTCGCCGAGCATCGTCGCGTTGCCCTCGGTGCGCGGTGGCAGGTCGGGCAGCGACATCCGGGCGAAGAATGCGGCCGCCAGGACCATTCGGACTGGACCGTCCGCCTGCGAACCAAGGTCACCCGGGGAGCCGGCAGGGTGGCCGCCGCCAGCCGCTCGGGGTGACCAGCAGGAGCCCAGCCGGCTCCGGCGGTAGGCCGGATCCCGAGCGGGCCGAACTCGTCGAACGCGAACACGCGGTCTGGGAAGCGGTCCAGGACGTGCTCGATGCGGTCCAGCTTGGCGTCGAGCTCGGGGTCCGGTGACTCCTCCCGCCCAGCCTCCGCCCCCCGGCCGCCTGCACGTGCAGTCTGACGGCTGGCCCGGTGACTCCGTCGAAGACCCGGCACTGGACACAGCGACGAAGACCCTGCGGGAACGGGAACCGCCCAGCACGCAGCGCCTCATCGCCCGCGTCATGACCAACATCGTCCGTGATCAGGTGTGGCCGGGATCGACACTGCCCTTGGGTGACCCCACGCGCGCCCTGTGGATAGCCGAGCGCGCCGCGTCCGCCGTGCTGCGGCGCGCAGCGGACCAGCCGCGTGAGCGTCCTGCAGTCTCAGGTGGGAACCACGACCGGATCCTCTGGAAGCATGAGAAGCCCAGCAGGTATTACGTCAACAGCCCCCGGGGACGCTGACGTCCAGGCCCGTCCCCTGCTGATCCAGGCATTTGGTGTGAGCTCGGCAAGCTATTGGCCGCAGGCGCGAGCAACGCGGTCCGACGCGTGCGCTCGTCTGCTCCGCTCGACGTGCGCTAAGCCCGATATTGGTCAGACTTCTATTCATGGCAGAAGAACGTCGGCCGCGCGCCGGGAAGTCCTCGACGACAGCCGCTCGCCGCTCACCGCCCATGCGGGGGGCAGGCCAAGCCGCGCGGGCTGCCTGCCGGAGCCTGGAAGGGCTGATCGGCCATCCCACGGAGGGAGTATCGGCCGTGAAGCGCGTCGCTGACGGTTGGTGTGTCGTCGTGGACGTCCTTGAGCTGCCCCGGATTCCGGATACGACGAGCCTTCTCGCCTCGTACGAGGTGCAGCTCGACCAGGACGGTGAACTCATGGAGTACTGCAGGGTCCGCCGCTATCGGCGCGGATCCGCCGATGAGTGACCCTGGTTTGTCGACAATCGGAAGGACGCCCCATGCCTGCGACCACCTACTCCGATGAGGTAGTGGCGTGCCCACCGCGCGCCGGCACGTTGTACGACGTGCTCGAACTCATCCTCGATCGGGGCATGGTGATCGACGTGTTCGTCCGGGTCTCCCTGGTCGGCATCGAGATCCTCAAGATTGACGCGCGCATCGTTGTCGCGAGTGTGGACACCTACCTGCGGTTCGCCGAGGCCTGCAACCGGCTGGACCTGGAACGGGACTCGGGCAGCACCACCGTCCCTGAGCTACTAAGCGGCAGTGCTGCCAAGTCCATCGGCAAACGGAAGGTCCGCAAGGCCGCGGAGACCGTGGGTGACACCGTGCGCAAGGCAGTCGGGGGCCGCGACGACGACTCCGACGAGCAGGACGACGACGAGGAAGAGCAGCAGGAACGGCCACGGAAGCGGCGTGCTCCTGCCCGTGGCAGTTCGCGTCGACGACCGGCGGAGGCCTGAGTCGTGACAACCCACGGGGTATACGTATACGCGATCATTCGGGCGGGAAAACCGCTGCCGACGGACTCAAGCGGTGTGGGCAGCCCTGCCGCCCGTCTGCGAGTGATCCGGCAGGGCCGGGTGGCCGCTGTCGTCAGCGAGGCGCCCGCGAACCTCCGCGCTAGACGACGCGACCTTTTGGCTCATCAGGAGCTTTTGCTGCGCCTTACGGGCCAAGGCCCCGTTCTTCCCATGCGATTTGGGATGGTGGCACCGGACGAGGAGACGGTACGCGCTCAGTTGGCAGCCTGCGAGGCGGACCACGTGGCTGTACTTGAGCATCTCGCGGACGGGGTCGAGGTCAACGTCAAGGCATTCCCGGCACAGAATGCGCTGAGAAGCCTCCTTGCGGAGGACAAGAACGTCCGCCGACTGCGAGATGAGGCGCGCCAGAGGCCCGGGTACGAAGCCAACGTCCGTTTGGGCGAAGCCGTCGCGAGTGCTCTGGAAAGCAGGGCCGCCGCAGCCGGTCGGCAAGTGCTGCGCGAGCTCACGTCCAAGGCGCGTGCCGTGGCCTCGGGACCGGAGGTCCACGGATGCGTGCTCAACGTGTCGTTCCTAGTGGACCGTGGCGACAGCGACGGCTTCCGAAACACAGCAGAGCAATTCGCCGAGGCGCACCGTGAACGCGTTGAGTTGCGTCTCGCCGGCCCGCTGCCCTGCTACAGCTTTGTCTCCGCTGAAGGCGCTTCTATCCGAACCGTCGGGGTCTGACATGGGTCTGATCACCGGAATTCTCACACTCCCCATTGCACCGGTCCGCGGCGTGATCTGGGTGGCAGAAAAACTCAACGACGCAGCTGAACGAGAGCTGCACGACCCGGGAGTGCTCCGCGCCCAGCTGGCTCTGCTGAACCGCGAACTTGAAGACGGGGACATCAGCCTTGCGGAGTTCGAACGAGAAGAGGAACGACTGCTCGATCGGCTGTATGCCACACGGGTTGGTCCCGCTCCGAACGATCGAAGGTGACAGGCTCATGAACGAAAAGGAAAAGGTGGCGCTTGCCGCTGCTGTAGTGGGCGGCTACGTGCTGGGTCGAACGAAGAAGGGCCGCCTGGCTCTGTCCATTGCGACCTATCTGGCAGGCCGGAGGTTCGGCCTTGAGCCTCGCCAGCTTGCAGCCGAGGGGATGCGCAGGCTGGGTGAGATTCCCCAGTTTGCTGATCTGCAGGAGCAGCTGCGAGGGGAAGTCCTCCAAGCGGGGCGTCAGGCAGTGGCTGCCGCTGCCGACCGCGGGATGAGCACGCTTGCCGGCGCCATCAGCGATCGCACGGCCCGGCTCGGCGAGATCGCGGACGAGGAGGACGAGGGGGAGTACGCGCCGGAAGAGGAAGACGCGGAGTACGAGGAAGAGGAAGAGCCGGAGGCCGAGTACGAAGAAGACCAGGCCGAGGAAGAAGAAGAGGAAGAAGAAGAGGAAGAGCCGGAGGCCGAGTACGAGGAAGAAGAGGAGGAGGAAGAGCCTGAAGAGGAGGCGCGGCCGCAGCGGCGCCGCAGCTCGCCGCGATCGGCACGGTCCCGGAGGGCATCCGCGCCAGCCACACCTAAGAAGGCCGCCCCCGCCCGCGCAATGAAGAGTCGGGCAGCCAAAGCCGCGCCGCAGAAGGCTTCGCCGTCCAAGAAGAAGGCGGCGAAGAAGTCCGCACCCGCCAAGAAGACCGCGGCGAGGAAAACGACGTCATCGAAGCGAGCAGCATCCAAGCGCGCCGATCGTCGGAGGTAGCCAGTCATGACCAAGACGGAGAAAGACCAAACCACTGAGGAAGCTTCGGGTATGGACCAGCTCCGCGAAGAGCTGTCCAAGTTCCTCTCCGCGCAAGTGGAAAATCTCGCCGAGAAGGCGGGAGAGAAACTGACCGACGTGACCGAGAAGCTCACCGACGCGTCCGAGTCTGGTTCGCTTCCGGCGATAGGATCCCGCATCCTGCAGGGCGACTCCCCGGTGAAGGCATTCGTCTCAGAAAAAGCAAAAGGCGTCAAGGACAACGTCGTGGGGAAGGTGAAGGACGCCTTTGGCGGGGGGAAGGGGAAACGCAAGTCCAGCGGCGGCAAGGTCATGAACATCATCGAGGTTCTCGATGTAGGGGTGCCCCTGCGCGACGCTTACGACTATTGGACGCAGTACGACCAATTCAGCAGCTTCGCGAAGGGCGTTCGCGACGTTTCAAAGAGTGACGAGGTCGAGAGCGACTGGAAGGTTAAAGTCGGTCCGTCCTCGCGTAGCTTCAAAGCGACTGTTCAGGAGCAGATTCCCGACGACCGTATTGTCTGGACCTCCGAAGGAGCCAAGGGCACCACTCGCGGCGCGGTCAGCTTCCATGAACTGGCACCCACCCTGACCCGAATCGTCCTCGTCGTGGAGTACTACCCATCAGGGTTTTTCGAGAAGACCGGCAACCTATGGCGGGCCCAAGGGCGCCGTATGCGACTGGACTTCAAGAACTTCCAGCGGTACGTCAGCCTCACCAATGAAGAACCCGAAGGCTGGCGCGGTGAAATCCGTGACGGTGAAGTCGTTGTGTCGCACGAGGACGCCATGGAGGAAGAGGACGCTGAGCAGGAGGAGCCGGAGGGTGAGGAGCCCGAGGGCGACGACGAAGACGATTCCGAGGAAGGCGCCGACGCCGCATACGAGGACGAAGCCGAAGGTGCCTACGAGGACGAGGACGAGGACGAGGAGGAGGACGAGGGAGCGGAGGACGAAGAAGCCGAATACGAGGACGAAGAAGGGATGGAGGACGAGGAGGAGGACGAGTCCGCTTCCAAGAGGCGACGAGGACAGAGGCGGCGTCGTGACTGACGTCGACTTGCGGCAGACGTCCTATCCCGCCTCCGGCCCACAGACCACCAATCTCGCCGACATCCTCGAACGTGTTCTCGACAAAGGGATCGTGATCGCCGGGGATATCAAGATCGAGCTCCTCGACATCGAGCTGCTCACCATCCGGATCCGCCTGTTCGTGGCCTCCGTAGATACCGCGAAGAAGGCCGGAATCGACTGGTGGGAAACCGATCCGGCACTCAGCTCGCGCGCTTCCCGTAGCGCCCTGCAGGACGAGAATCGCGCATTGCGAGAACGTCTGGAGGCGCTCGAATCCCAAACGAAGGACGAATCGCCCAAGCAGCGACCCAAGTGACCCCGCAGCGAAATTCCCCATCCAGCAAGGACCAAGGAGAACCGAGGCACATGACGGAGCGCGGCCCTGAGCATACGGACGCCCACGCCACCTACGTGTTCGCGGTCTGCCGGAACCCGGACCCGTCGGCCTTCGGGGGGCTGCCAGGTGTCGCCGACCAGGCGCCCGTGAGCATACTGCCGCTGGAGACACTGACTGCGATCGTCCAGAAGGTCCGAGCTCGCGACTTCACCGACGAGGCCTGGCAGGCACGCCTGTCCGACCAACGGGAGCTGGAACGTTACGCACGCGCCCACCATGACGTCGTTACTGCGGCTGCCGCCTGCTGCCCTACAGTGCCCCTGCCGCTGGCCACGCTGTACCACGATGAGCAGAGGGCGAGGGACGCCCTCATCAACGAGGCGGACCGCTTTCATGCAGCACTAAGGCGCATCGCGCACCATGCCGAATGGGGCGTAAAGGTGTACGCGCCACCCTGCCCACCGGACGATTCGAGCCGTAGCGCCGCGCCGGCCGACCGGTCCCGTCCGGCACCCGGAGCCGGCCTTGCTTACCTGGACCGCAAGCGAGGTGTGCAGGAGCGTCGCGACCAGAGCCAGGACGAGGCGCTGCAGGCTGCCGAAACAGTAGATTCCGAAGTCCGTCTCCTCGCCAAGGCATCCCGTAGGTTGCGACCGCATGCCCCCCAGCTCTCCGGGGAACGGCGAATCCAGGCCCTCAACGCAACATATCTGGTAGCCGAACATCGCGCCGACGAACTCGCCCTGCTGACACAGTCGCTGCGAGAACGGGCCGGGGTGGAGATCGAGCTGTCGGGGCCGTGGGTCCCCTACTCATTTATTGGTGAGGTGTAGACCGTGACCTACGACGACGTGGTGCCTTGGGACAGCCCCGGGCCACTAAACGGCCCCATCGGGGTGCCTCTTGTCGATCTGCTGGACCGACTCCTGGCCACCGGGGTGGTCATCAGCGGCGACCTGGTCATCGCCATCGCCGACGTTCCCCTGGTGCGCCTGTCGCTTCATGCTCTGCTGTCGTCCGTCAACGAACGCGTTCCGGCACCCTGGGCGGACGGCGGCCCGTTGTGACCGGATCTCGACTTGATCTTGACTCCGACAAGGTGGGACATGACCTCGTCGCCTTCGTGCTCACGGTGGTCGAACTCCTCCGGCAGTTGATGGAGCGGCAGGCAATTCGCCGTGTCGATCAAGGCGATCTCAGCGATGCGCAGGCTGACGAGATCGGAACCACTCTGATGCTGCTCGACCAGCGGATGGCAGAACTCTGCGAGCAGCACGGAGTCCGGCCGGAGGATCTCAACCTCGACCTCGGCCCACTCGGAACCCTCCTGCCGCGGAGCTGATGCTGCAGGCCTGCAGCCCATGCCACGAGCGACTCAAGTCCGGCCATCACGTGAACCTGCACCATCGATCCCGTGGCGTAGCCCTGTGGGGCTCGTAAAGTCATCGCCGCAGGTGAAGGCCGGTGTTCAGGGTCGTTGGCGGTGGCTGGAATGCTGCCGGGATGATCGTGTCGCTGCTCTACCCGGGCCACCCGCGCGCTACTGTCCCTGCCTGCGGTGCTGCTTCGCCGAGACACTGCCAAGGATGCCGAACTTCTGGTGCTCCGGCACGAGAACGCGGTGCTGCGGCGGCAGCTCAGGGGTCCGGTCCGCTACGAGCCGACCGACCGGTTCTGACTCGCCGCGCTCTCGTCACTAATACCGCGCCGACGCTGGGCCAGCGTCTTCCCGGTCACGCCGGGGACGCTGCTGGCCTGGCACCGACGGCTGATCGCGAGGAAGTGGGACTACTCCGCCCGCCGCGGCCGCACCGGACGCCCGCCGACCGCGGCCGCGCTCAAGAAGCTGGTGCTGCGCCTGGCCGGGGAGAACCCGCGCTGGGGCCATCGCAGGATCCAGGGCGAACTGGCTCGGTTGGGACACCCGATCGCCCACTCGACGGTTTGGCAGATCCTGCACGCGGCCGGCCTCGACCCGGCCCCGCGCCGCACCGGCCCGAGCTGGCGCGAATTCCTGACCGCGCAGGCCGAGGGGATCATCGCGGCGGACTTCTTCCACCTGGACACGGTGACCGGCAGGCGGCTGTACACGCTGGCGTTCCTCGAGCACGGCACCCGCAGGCTGCACATCACCTGCGTCACCACCCACCCGACCGCGCAGTGGGCCACCCAGCAGGCCCGCAACCTCACCGACCAGCTCGGCACCCGGGCGGGGTCCCTACGCTTCGTGCTCCGCGACAGCGACACCAAGTACACCGACCTGCCCCCGGACGGGCAGCTACATCGCCGCTGCAGCGGCTCGTGCCGGTGTCACTCTTCCCTCAAGGTCAGGATGCGACGGCGTCCCATGGCGCCCAGCCAGGCCGCCGAGGGCTTGGGTGTGCGGATGAAGGTTTCGCGGTCGACTGCGATCACCCCGAAAGTGGGTGCGTAGCGACCCCACTCGTAGTTGTCCAGGGCGCTCCAGTGGAAGTAGCCGCGGACATCGATGCCGTCGTCCATGGCGCTGATGAGGGATTCCAGAGCCTCTGAGGTGTACTGGACGCGGCGGGTGTCGTCGGCGGTGGCGATGCCATTCTCTGTGACGATCAGCGGGACGCCGGGGGCCAGCGCGGCACTGTCACGCACGGCTTGGCCCAGAGCCTGAGGGTAGAACTCCCAGCCTGAGAGAGTCCTTTCGGCATCCTCGGGGACGGGCAGGGCACCATCCGGGCCGATGCGGGTGCGGGTGTAGGCCTGCACGCCGAGCCAGTCGTCGCCGCGGGCCGCCTCCAGGAAGACGTCCTCCCACTGGCGCCGGACGGGCGCGGCGGCCTCCTCCGCCCCGGGGAGGGGCTGGTATGCCTGATTGGCCACAGACCATCCTGTACGCACGTGCGGGGCGCAGGACTTGACTGTTTCGACGGCGCGCGCGTGGGCCCGTATCAACGCCTCGGACGTGGCACCGTCCGGCAGGGGCATCCCGGTCGTGGGCAGTGGCTCGCCGGAGAGGTGGGCACGTTGGACGGCGGCCATCACAGCGACCATGTTCGGCTCATTGATGGTGCACGCGTGTTCCACGCCGGTGGCGTAGACGGGCGCTGCTGCCGTGAGATAGCGGGCGAAGAGGCCGTCCGAGCCGCCGGCTGCCCAGCCGCCGCGTTCCGTGAACCACCGAGGTGCGGTGAAGTGGTGCAGCGTCACCAGGGGCCGCAGTCCTCGTTCGTGCGCGCCTTCGACCATGCGACGGTAGTGGGCGATCGCGGCCTGGGAGAATTCCCCGGGCGCGGGTTCGATGCGCGCCCACTCGACGCTGAACCGGTAGTCGGTGAAGCCCAGTTCGGACAGCAGGTCCATGTCCTCGCGCCAGCGGTGGTAGCTGTCGCAGGCGTCGCCGCTGGGCTCCTTGATGAACGGCGTCTGCATGTGCTCGAACTGCCACCAGTCGCTGTTGGTGTTTCCGCCCTCGATCTGGTGCGCGGAGGTGGAGGCGCCCCAGAGGAAGCCGTCGGGCAGGTGGCGTGCGTGTGCCATGGGTCGATTCACATTTCGTCGAGAGAGCGGGAGGGGGAGGTGGCGCGAGTGCGGGCGTGGTGGGACCTCGGGGAGTGGGTCAGCGAGGGTCGGCGAGGACGTCCCTGCGACGGGTGTCCAGCTCCTCCTGGACGCGTGCCGTGTCCACCGCGTACGGCCGGTAGAGCAGCGTGAGGAACAGGCCGTTCACCAGCATCAGTACGACGAGGACCCACAGGAACACCACGCGCAGGCCGACCGTGTCGGCGAGGAAGCCCGCGCCGAGGCTGTAGCCGGCCCAGGCGATCGCCTCGGCGATGGAGGCGTACAACGCGAAGGCCGCGCCCCGGAGTTCGGGTGGCGTGATGGCCATGACCATCGGCCGGTTGATGCTGGGGTTCATCCCCTGCGCCGTGCCGATCAGGGCGAAGAGGGCGCCGAACACGAGGATGCTGTCGTATCGGAACTGAGTGCCGAAGTAGGCGAAGACGGCGAAGACGAACTGGGCTGCCTGGAGGACCGCGACCGGTCCGGAGCGAGGGTTGCGGCGGGACACCCGGTCGACGGCGAAGCCGCCCAGGAGAGTGCCGAGGAAGTAGCCGACGCCGAACGGAAGAATGACGAGCGAGGCCCGCTGTGTACTGAAGCCGTACACGTCCACCAGGAACACCACGCCGAACGTGCCCACCAGCAGGTGTCCGGAGAGCAGACGCGAGACGAGCAGGATGACCAGGCTGCGGATCTTGAGGAGTGAGAACACCTTGTCCCAGGAGAGCTTCGAGACGGCCTCCCTGGTCGTCCGGTCGAGGTCGGCAAGCTGCTGCTCGGAGGCGCCCCGGCCCGGGTCGCGGAACCAGATCAGCAGGGCGATCCCGAGCAGGATGTTGAAACCGCCGATGCCCCACAGCCCCCAGCGCCAGCCCTCGTCCACCCCGGCGAGCTGTCCCTTGAGCGGCCCGATCACCGCGCCGGCCAGGGAGATCGCCCCGTACACGAACCCGATCGCGCGGCCTCGGGACGAGCTGCCGAAGAGGTCGCCGATGAGCTCGGTGATGATCGGGTTCGCGGCGGCGTAGCCGGCCGCCAATACGGTGTAGAGGACCAGGAGTTGGGTGAAGTTCTGCGAGAAGCCGGCTGCCACGCCCCACAGGCCCCACAGCCCGGTGGCCACGACGAGCACGCTCTTGCGTGACCAGCGTTGGGCCGCCCACACCCAGAACGGGCCGGTGAACACCCCCACGATCTTGCTGGCCGCCGTGAGGGTGCCCAGGGCGCCGAGCGAGACGCCGAGGGACTGCCTTATGAGCGGGAACAGGCTGCTGACCAGGCTGGCCTCGGTGCTGTCGACCAGCATGGTGCCGCCGAGCAGGGAGAGCTGGCGCCAGCGTCCCTTGACCTGTACGGGTGTTCCTGGAGAGCCCACGACGGATTGCGCGGGGCCCCTGCTGAGCTCGGGCATCGTGCTTTCTCGATTCTCTGCGGTCAAGCAGCGAGCAGACGGAAGCAGCCCGCCGACCGAAGAGGTCCGCGACCTTGGCGGGCGGGTGGGGCAGCGATGGGCGACGACAGGCTGCGGACATCCGTGAGAGGAGTCGGGCGAGGGCGGGCCGGGGAATGGGGGCCGGGGCGGGAGGGCCGATGGGGCAGGTGTTCCGCCGGCGGCCTGGCGTGCCAGAGCCGCATGGTTGGTGCATCAGGTGGGTCCGCTCGCCGCGTCTGACCGCGACTCGCGGTCAGAGTTTCGCGAGTTCCTCGGCGACCCGGCGCAGTGCGTCGGTGGGGATCATCGCGCCTGCCATCGCGGCGAGATCGATCAGCGGGGTCGCTCCGACCGTCTGGAGCAGTTCGGAGTCGGCGACACCGGGCAGGTGGGTGCGCAGGATTTCGATGCCGAAGGGGTCGCAGACCAGGGCCTGGACCGGCGTGCGCAGTGAGAAGCGGCCCTGCGGGTAGTCCTCGGGACGTGGCAGCGGCTCAGCCGCCAGTGCCGCCTGGGCGCGCTGCGACCTGACCAGCAGGTGGTCGTCGGTCACCGGTCCCTCTGCGGGCAGCCCGAGGCGTTCGTACTGGCTGGGCGGTGCGTCGTTGGCTCGCATCAGGTCGACCATCAGGGAGGCCATGCGCAGTTCCGCGGCGTCGTCTACGAGTGGGGTGTGTTGCTCGGGGTCGTTCTCCAGGTCGAAGAGGAGCGTGCCGTGGTGGTACGGATTGAGGAGGGATCGGCCCGGTACGCGTACGGTGCGGACGTTCTTGGTGAAGGAGAACGGGTCGGCCAGTTCCAGGTCGGCGAGCTCGGCGGGGGAGAAGCGGCCGCGCATGCGCGTGGGCATCAAGGTGTGTTCGTACAGAGGAGAGTTGGAGGGTGCCGCGGGGGCGCGCATGTACACGTAGCGGCCGTCGGTGACGTTGACGTGCCCGCCGTGGATACCGAAGAGCCCGGCCTCCCGAGCGGGTATGTCCTCAGCCATGGGGAGGGGGGAGCCCTGCATGTCGTCGGGGCGGTCGACGCCGAAGAACTCCAGGAAGGTCGGCGCCAGGTCGACGGTCTGTACGAGTGCCTCGCGGCGCGCACCGGCGGCTGCCGTGCGCGGGTCCCAGGCGAAGAGCGGCAGGTGGACGAGTTCGTTGAACCAGGGCTGGACGCTCTTGCCCCACCAACCCTTCTCCCCGAGCAGCAGTCCGTGGTCCGTGTTGACGACGAGCAGGGTGTCCTCCCACAGACCCAGTTCGTCCATGGTGTCCAGGACGCGCCCCAGCGAGTGGTCGCACATGGACAGCAACGCCGCGTATTCCAGCCGTCCGTGGTCGATCTGTTCGTCCGTCTCCACGACGCGTTTGTAGTCGGGCCAGTCGAAGTGCGGGCCTTCGTAGTCGTGCGGGTAGAGATCCTTGTATCTCTGGGGGCTGAAGAAGGGCTCGTGCGGGTCGAAGGTCTCGATCTGGACGAACCACCGGTCGGCGTCCCGGTTGGTGCGGATGAACTCGAGGCCCGCGTCGAAGGTGAGGGTCTGGGAGTGCCGGTCCTCGGTGGCCATGTGCGGCCGGTTGACCCAGTACTGCCGGTAGCCCTCGCCGAACCGCACCTTCTTGAGGTCCTCGGGTATGGGTGGCTCGGCGACCTGCCCCTTCCAGGGGTCGCCCTCCTGGCCGCGGAAGAACTCCCAGGTGTGGTAGCGGCCGTGGTAGGTGGCGCCGCCGTCCTCCCAGTAGTGCGGGTGGTCGCTGACCAAGTGGGTGTAGACGCCGTTCTGCTTGAGCAGTTCGGGCATGGAGTCATCGAACGGCTCCAGTGGGCCCCAACTGCGGTGCAGGAAGTTGTGGCGCCCGGTGTGCAGTTCCCGGCGGGCGGGCATGCAGGGCATGGAGCCGGCGTACGCGTTGTCGAACGTCACGGCCCGTGCGGCGAGCCGGGCGAAGTTCGGGGCGTGCGTCCAGTCACCACCGTACGGCGGCAGCATGTGCCGGTTGAGGCTGTCGAACATCACCATGATGGCTTTCATCCGGTGGTCTTCCCTCCTGTGAGCCGGTGCAAAGACTTCTCCAGCCAGTCGACCCAGTAGTCCATCGCTCCCGCGCCCAGCCGGTGCAGGGACTCGTGGACCTCCCGGTCGACCTCCTGGTCCAGGCCGGGCGCCGGGTCCTCGTAGAGCAGGGTTCGGTCCCGGTTGCGGTTCTTGGCGATCTGGGCCCGGCGATAGGCGAGCTCGGTCCTGAGCAGTTCGACGGCGGCCTCCCGGTCGAGTGGTGCCGTCACGCTGAAGCGGGCGGTGAAGTCGATGTCCTGGAGTCGGGTCGAGGGCTCGTACGGTGAACGAATCCACTCCCGCAGGGCGTGGTGGCCGCGCTCCGTGAGCCGGTACACCTTGGCGTCCGGGCGGCCCTCGCGTACGTCTGTCTCGTGCCGGACCCACCCATGAGTCTCCAGCTGGGCGAGTTTTCGGTAGATCTGGCTGTGGTGTGCCTTGGCCCACAGAAACTGACCCTCCGTCTCCAGCCACTTGCGCAGCTCATAGCCGTCGTAGGGGCGGCGAGCCAGCAGACCCAGCAGCACGTACTCGAACTTCATGTGCCCGACTTCCTATGTGCGTTCTCACCTATGTGTAAATTCATATACTCAAGGGATGGAGACGTCAATGGATTGCTGCACATCGACATCCCGGCTCGCCCCTGCCGGCCCGCCACCCGAGCCGGCCGCACACCAACCTGCACACCCTGAGGTGCGGCTGTCCGGAGGCGCGTTCCGGATGGGGGACGCCTTCGGTGAGGGGTATCCGGCGGACGGGGAACGACCTGTCCACGCAGTACGTGTCGCCCCGTTCGCCATCGACGTCACCACGGTCACAGTGGCGATGTTCCGCGTCTTCGTGGAGGAGAGCGGGTATGTCACCGGGGCCGAACGGGAAGGGAGCTCGGCTGTCTTCCACCTGGCGGTGGCCGCGAGCCGGGGGGACGTCGCGGTGGCCGATCCTGCCGTCCCGTGGTGGCTCGACGTCCGGGGCGCCGACTGGCGGCATCCGCACGGCCCCCTGTCCGATGCGGAGGACGACCACCCCGTGGTGCACGTCACCTGGGACGACGCCGCGGCCTACTGCACGTGGGTGGGACGGCGCCTGCCGACGGAGGCCGAGTGGGAGTACGCGGCCCGCGGGGGCGTCGAAGGCAGGCGGTTCCCCTGGGGTGACGAACTGCTGCCGGACGGCGAGTGGCGTTGCAACATCTGGCAAGGCCGCTTCCCGTACGTGAACACCGGCGCCGACGGCTGGCTCGCCACCGCGCCCGTACGCACCTACCCGCCCAACGGATTCGGCCTGCACGAGGTCGCCGGGAACGTCTGGGAGTGGTGCGCCGACTGGTTCGACCCGCACTACTACGCGCAGGCACCCGAGGCCGACCCCCGCGGGCCGCGGAGCGGGAACCGCAGGGTGATGCGGGGCGGCTCCTACCTATGCCACCACTCCTACTGCCACCGCTATCGCGTGGCCGCCCGGTCGGCCAACACGCCGGCTTCCAGCAGCGGGAACTGTGGATTCAGAACGGCCTCGGCCAGATGAAGCGGACACTCAGCCGGTGAGCGTCCGCCAGATGCGGCGGACGTGGCCGGCCATGTCGACCGCAGGGTCGCTCAGCCACTGGAGCATGATGCCGTCGGACGAGGCGATGAGTGCGGAGGCGGTGAAGTCCGGATCGACAGCGGCGCCGACGCGGCCTTCGTCCGCCTCGGCGGCCAGGTGCTCGGCGATGGCCGTTCGCAGCAGGTGGAAGCGTTCCTCGAAGTAGGCGTGCGCCGGGTGAGCCGCGTCCGTGGCGGCGGCCGCCAGAGTGACGTACAGCCGGGCGCGGGCCGCGTTGGCCGCGGTCGCCGTCAGCGCCTGGGCCAGGAATTCGCCCGGGTTCTGAACGGTGTCAGGTGAGTAGAAGCGGATCTTCGCCGCTCGGTCGCTGGCGCGCAGGACCTCCGTGAGCAGGTGGTCCTTGGAGTCGAAGTAGTGCATCAGACCCGTGAGGCTGATGCCGCTCTCCGCGGCAACCGCCCGTAGTGTCGTGTTCCGCTCGCCCTCCCTACCGAAGATCTCCAGCGTGACCCGGAGGATCTCCTCGCGCTTGGCCGCGCCCTTGGCGTACGAGTTCTTCGCTGTCACCGGGCCAGCCTATGGGTCGTGCTTGATCGGAGAGGGCCGCCCCTTGCCAGCAAAAACAGTACGACGTACTGTTTCTCGGCATCGGACCACTCGCGGTCAACGGAACCCGAGTGGTCGGCCCCCGGAAGGCCACGTCCGGGCAAGACCCGTCGAGCGACCCGGCACCCTGCCGGGACGGTCCCCCAGCACTTGACCGCCGGTTCGGGCATCCGGGGGGAGAGAGAACTCCGTTGGTGAGCGTCGTGGGCGCCGCCTTCTCTTCCCCGTAGCCGCCTGCTCGGATGTCCCTCTTCCGCGACCAGAGCGCCATCAGCATCGCAACCGCCCTGCCGCAAGCACGTACACCGGCCCTCCCGGTGGCCGGGACGACGGACTGGGCGGCCACCGGGCACGCCTGCACATCACGTCCCCGGCTCTTCCAGCGGGGTCCCTCACCGCACCACCAAGGAGCTCAAAGTGACCGACGCGCCGAAGCCGATCTCCGCCACTCCTGGAGCCGCCCAGGAAGCGACGGCCCGGCTGACCCTTGACGAGAAGGCCGCCCTGACAACCGGCGCGAGCTGGTGGGCCACCGGAGCCTTCCCGCATGCCGGAATCCCGGAGATGCGCCTCTCGGACGGGCCGCACGGACTGCGCCTGCAGGATGACGAGCGGGCCGACCACCTCGGCATCAACGGCAGCGCCCCCGCAACCTGCTTCCCGCCCGCGGTCACGCTGGCGAGCAGCTGGGACGCCGACCTGGCCGAGCGCGTGGGTCGCGCACTCGGCCGCGAGTGCCTCGCACACGGCGTGCACGTCCTGCTCGGCCCGGGAATCAACATCAAGCGCAGCCCCCTGTGTGGCCGCAACTTCGAGTACTTCTCCGAAGACCCGTTCCTCAGCGGCGTACTGGGCACCGCCTGGGTCAAGGGCCTTCAGGCCCAAGGCGTCGGCGCCTCCCTCAAGCACTTCGCCGCCAACAACCAGGAGAACGGCCGCATGTCGGTCAGCTCCGACATCGACCCCCGCGCCCTGCGCGAGATCTACCTGCCCGCCTTCCACCGTGTGGTCACCGAGGCCCGACCCTGGACGGTGATGTGCGCCTACAACCGCCTCAACGGCGTCCACTCCTCGGAGAATCACTGGCTCCTCACCGACCTGCTGCGCGACGAATGGGGATACGAAGGCGTCGTCGTCTCGGACTGGGGCGCCGTCCTCGACCGGGCCCGCTCCCTCGCTGCCGGCCTCGACCTGGAAATGCCCTCCTCCTCCGGCCTGGGCCCCGCCCGGCTGGTCGATGCGGTCAACTCCGGTGAACTCGACGAGAAGACCCTGGACGTGAGCGCCGCCCGCGTCGCCGAACTGGCTCTGAAGACGATGGCCCACGCCGATCCCGATGCCGACTACGACCGGGACGCCCACCACGCCCTGGCCCGCGAGGCAGCCACCCGCGGAGCCGTACTGCTGAAGAACGACAACGAATTGCTGCCGCTGGACCCGAGGGCGGACACCCGTATCGCGGTGCTCGGTGAGTTCGCCCGCACACCCCGCTACCAGGGTGCGGGCAGCTCGAAGGTCACCCCCACCCAGCTGGATGACGCACTCACCGCGCTGGCCCTCGCCGCACCCTCCGCCCGAATCGACTTCGCTCCCGGGTTCCCCGTCGACGACCCGGAGGGCGACCTGGCAGCACTGCGGGAGGAAGCCGTGCGCACCGCGCGGGCAGCGGACGTGGTCCTCCTCTTCCTCGGACTCCCGCCGAGCTTCGAATCCGAGGGCTACGACCGTGATCACCTCGAACTCCCAGCTGAACAGACCGAGTTGCTGGCCGCGGTGACAGAGGCCAACCCGAACACGGTCGTGATCCTCGCCAACGGCGGTGTCGTCCGCCTCGCCGACTGGATCGACCGCGTGCCCGCCGTCCTGGAGGGCTGGCTCCTCGGCCAGGCCGGCGGCACCGCCACCGCCGACCTCCTCTTCGGAACGGCCAACCCATCAGGACGCCTGGCCGAAACCATCCCGCTGCGCCTCGCCGACACCCCCGCCTTCGCCGACTGGCCGGGAGAGAGGGGTCACGCGCGATATGGCGAGGGAATCTTCGTCGGATACCGCCACTACGACACACGCGACCTGGAGGTTTCCTACCCCTTCGGCCACGGGCTTTCGTACACCACCTTCGAGTACACCAACCTGCGAGTGACCCAAGGCGACGCCGGTCTCGACGTCACCGTGTCGATCACCAACACGGGCCCGCGCGCGGGACACGAGGTCGTGCAGGCCTACACCCGTGCTCCCGGCTCACAAATGCGTCGACCTGTAAGGGAGTTGCGGGCGTTCGCCGCCGTACCCCTCGCTCCGGCCGAGACCCGCGACGTCACCCTCCACATCGCCCGCGCGGACCTCGCCCACTTCGACATCGGCGCCGACGCCTGGCTCGTCGAAGGGCTCGACTACGGCATCGAAGTCGGCGCCTCCAGCCGGGACATCCGTGTCACCACGTCCGTCACGATCGATGGGGACAGGCCCGCCGACGCCCTGAGCGCCGACTCGACCATCGGCGAGTGGCGCGCGCACCCCGTCGGCGGGCCCGCCGTCGAGCGTCTTCTGGACCGCGTGCGGAAGGCCATGGGCGACGCGTACCCGCAGGAGGGCAGTCCCCGGTACCGGATGATCACCGGCATGAGGCTCAGCCAGCTCGCCAAACTGCCGATCGTGCCGTTGGGCTTTGACGACATCGAAGCTCTCCTCGCGGTCGTTCGGCACGAGCCCGTGAGGTCCTTGCGCGACGCCTGACGAGTACGGAGCGGGGGCCGCGAGCCGATCTCCCGCGGTAAGCAATCGCCGCGACAGCCGCGGTGCGAAGGGCGGTGCCGTCGGGGGACCACCCCACCGGTGCTCGTCGACGAGGGGGTCCCGGCCGGAGTCACGTGCGTTCCATCGTGTCCGAGGCCGGGGACCGCCGACAGAGAGGGGCCCGTGATCGACGCTCCGGCCGGTACCTCTCTGACCACGTGCCAGCGGTCACCGCGCCGCGCTTTCGTCAGCCCAGTCTCCTCCTCGAGCGGGGCCCTTGGCGTGCTCCGACGGGACCGGCACCGTCTCGACCGTGACGCTCATTTGACGCTCCGGGGCCCGAGATGGCGTCAAGTCGGCCGAGAACCGACCCTGACCTGCACCTTCTGCAGCACCGCTCCCTGCGACATCCTTTCGATGACGCAGCGCGTGGTCTCGCCCGGCAAGCCCTGCGACCTCCTCGGTGCGGACCCGCCGCCCGGTAGTGCCGGCCGCCGCGAGTGGGTCGCCCTCGGGCAGCAGTGTGGACAGGGATGCCGCGGGGCCGGGGAGCCTGACCCACTCGTCGCCGCGGGCATAGGCGGCAGCCTGCTCCAACTCCCGCAACGGCACGGAGAGAACCTGAGCAAGCCACGGAAGCCATACCTCGGGGACTCGGCTGCCGCGCTCCCACCGCGACACTTCATCGGGTTCCTCCGTGGATACCCCTGCCTTCAGGCAGGGGAGGAAACGGACTCCTGCGGAGCAGGGCAAGGTGCGGTCATTCGCCCCCCAGGGCGAAAGACCGTGCTCTGACCCGCAGGTTTGGACTTGTGCGGCGGTCACACTAGTTTGTGAGCGTGGCCACGACGTGTGTGAAGCGGGCGTTCAAGTACCGCTTCTATCCGACCGATGCGCAGGCGGCCGAGCTATCGCGCACGTTCGGGTGCGTGCGCAAGGTCTACAACCTTGCGCTTGCCGCCCGCACGGATGCGTGGGCGCGGCAGGAGCGGGTCAACTACAACGCCACCTCGGCCATGTTGACCGCATGGAAGAAGACCGCGGAACTGGCGTTCCTCAACGACGTGTCGTCGGTGCCGCTCCAGCAGTGTCTGCGGCACTTACAGACGGCGTTCAGTAACTTCTTCGCCAAGCGGGCCAAGTACCCGCGCTTCAAGTCGAAGAAGAAGTCCCGCAAGTCCGCCGAGTACACCAGCAGCGGTTTCCGCTTCCGTGACGGTGGCCTGACTCTGGCGAAGATGAACGAACCGCTGGACATGGCTTTGCCCGGCTCCTCGACGCCGGGACGAAGCCCCTTGCGTTCGTGCCGGGGATTGGCGATCTTCTCCCCGGTGGACAGGGTCAGCAGGTGATCCAGACCGACGTCGATTCCCCGACTATCCAGCCGTCCATGTCGGTTCCTTCGCGTGCTCTCCAGCGGCCTGGCTGATCGTCTCGGCGACCCCCGCGTATGGAGACGGCTCAGGTGCGGTTCAGAGCCATGAACACATACTCAAGCTGTCCGGGCGGGGCGGCAATGAGCACGTCACCCTCTGATGAGGTGCACTCAATGACCATGCACCGGACCGGGTAACTGACCTTCTGGCCATCCCCCGTGGACGATTCCCGCACCCCTGCCGCCTGCAGATCGGCAGCTAGCGCTCGCGTCTCTCCCCGTCCGGGCTCCCAGGCCCACGATCCCGAGTCGATCACGAAATGTCCGTTTGTCCATCGGGTCATCCGTGAACTCTTCACGTAGCACCCGATCTTGATCCGCCGCCCGTCGACGAGGCTCCTTGCGAGCCGTCGCTGGCCCCAGTGGAAGAGTCGAGCGGCCAGGATTACGCCAAGCGAAACCCCCGCTATGAGCAACTTCAGCGTATCCATGCGCGCATTCAAGCAGACAACCTTGGTTTTCAGGTCGTCCGCACAGCGATTACCGCAGCCGTGACCTGCAGATACAGACGTGATGATCTTGTGGCGGCTGGTGTGATCACGGCATCGGAGCCGCCTGGACGTCGCCGTTCATCGGCCTGACTCCACGCCGCCTCATGGGCCAGTTCCACGTGATCGCTCTGGATATACCTCCGGAGGTCGACCTCGCGAGGGTCCAACGGCTCCTGGAACATGGCGAGTCCAGGGGGTGGTGGGAGTTCGAGGGGGATGCGTATCCCGCGCGTGGAGGGCAACTCGGGAGTCGGACTGACATCCGCAGCTGACATCAACGACGGCGGACAGCGGTGGAAGCGGACGTACCGGGACCCAATCACCTGCCAGGCCCGAGGTCGCTCTCCGCAGGCCGAGATCACCCCCGCGATAGAACTCCTTAAAGCGGGTGTCGCAGGATCGAATCCTGCCGGGGCGCCAGGCCAAAGGCCCACCATCCATCGATTTCTTAAGAGCGTCGCCTTCCGGGGGCATCGTCCTGGCCTCCGAGTCGGGCTGAACGCGTGACGTGGGTAACGCGGAGGGGGGTCGGGCCTGTGAAGCACCCCATAGGAGCCAGATCACATACTAGCGGCGGTAGTAGCCGGTGGAGCCGCCCGGCGGTGCATAGAAGGCACCACATCAGGTCATTTCGGACATTTCTCCGTAGTGGGGTAGTACGTCACATCCTTGCGCCCCCTCTCGGCCATCGCTAACTATGGCTGTCGTCCCGGAGAGCGGGTCGGAGCACGAGCGAAGCGGCTCGCTCCGGACCCCGGGTCAGGACGCGGATCCCGACTCCGCTCCAGGCGCCACCACACCGGCCGGCGCCGCCCGATGTCCCCGAACATGAAGAGGTACTCCCGTATGACCTTCTCCGCCCCGATCGCCGCTGCCGCCCGCCCCACCACCCGCTTCAAGCGCGCCACCGTCACGGTCCTGGCCGCTGCCGGTCTCGCGGGCGCGGCGCTGACGTTCGCCCCGTCTCCCGCGCAGGCCGCCGAGCCCGCCGCGGCGCCGAAGGCCGCTTCCTCGGTGTCGGCCCAGAAGGGCACCGGCGGAGGCAATGTCGACGCGTGGATCAACGAGGCCCTGTCGATCATGAAGGCGAAGGGCATCCCCGGTTCCTATGAGGGTCTGCACCGCAACATCATGCGTGAGTCCTCCGGCAACCCGAACGCCGTGAACGGCTACGACGTGAACGCGGTCAAGGGCACCCCGTCCAAGGGCCTGCTGCAGGTCATCCAGCCGACCTTCGATGCCTACCACGTCGCCGGCACCTCCAAGAGCCTGACGGACCCGGTCGCCAACATCACCGCGGCCGCCAACTACGCCGCCGACCGCTACGGCTCCATCGACAACGTCAACTCCGCGTACTGAGCCGTCGCAACCGCACGCCGTAACTGACCCACGGCACATCTCCACCACGGCACATCTCCACCCTCGATATGGAGGGCAGGGGAAGATCGGGTCTCCTAGGGCGTGTTTCAGATGTGCTGGTCACAGCCACTCGTTGATGGCCGCGATGGTCAGGGTCGCTTCGTAGCGAACGGCGAGTTTGTCGTATCTCGTCGCGACCGCGCGGTGGCGTTTCAACCGACCGATCCCGCACTCGACCGCGTGCCGCTCGCGGTAGTCGGCCTTGTCAAACTTCGGCGGCCGACCGCCGTGGATCCCGCGTTTGAGGCGGTTGGCGATCTGGTCACGTTTCTCCGGGATCGTGCAGCCGATCCCGCGTCGTCGCAGGTAGGCCCGGTTCGCCCGCGAGCCATACGCCTTATCGGCGCGGACCTTGTCCGGGCGGTTACGAGGCCGCCCGGGCCCGAGCCGGGGGACCCGGATCTGCTTCAACACCGCCTGGAACTGCGGGGAATCGCCCCGCTGCCCGGCCGTGATGATCAGCGACAGAGGTTTCTGCCCCTGCTCGACTGCGAGGTGGACCTTGGTGGTCAGGCCGCCGCGCGACCGGCCGAGCCCGTGGTCTTCGGGCTCGATTCCGACGCCGCCCGGGGGCTCCTTTTGCAGACCCCTTTTTCCGCGCGCCCGCAGCGTGCTGGTGGGCACGGGCGATCGTGGAGTCGACCGACACATCCCAGGCGATCAGCCCGTCGGCGTCCGCCCGGGCCTGGAGCTGCTCCAGGATGTGCTTCCAGGTTCCGTCGCGCTGCCAGCGCCGGAACAGCCCGTATACGGTCTGCCAAGACCCGTACCGTTCCGGAACATCGCGCCACGGCGTACCGGCCCGGGTCCGCCACCGTATGCCGTCGATCAACTGCCGTTTGGGATGCACCGGCGGCCGCCCCGGCTTCACGCCCACCGGCAACAACGGCTCCAGCCGAGCCCACTGTGCATCCGTCATGTCTCCACGTGCCACAGAACAAGATCATCTCACCTCAAGATCCACATCTGAAACACGCCCTAGGCCGTCTCGTTTGGATCACCGAATCCTTGGTGTGTGCTCATGGGTTGGGCACCTTCGGCGGCTTCTGTAGCCTGGCGTGGATCGTGTGCCAGGGGGAGCTGAGCTGACCGTGGAAAACTTCCTGTCCGTTGCCATGGGTGCCGGGATCGGTCTTATAGGGGTGGTGTTCGGTTCTTGGTTCGCCGCGCGCGGACAGGACCGTATGTGACTTCGCGAGCAGAAACTCAAAGCTGGGGCCGGCTTCAACACTGCCGTGGTTCTGCTGATCGACTACCTCCGGGAAACACAGCTGAGTGACGACGGTGCTGGGGGCAACGAGCTGGCGGACCGGATGCAAGAAGCCCGGTCAGCCCTCTACCTGCTGTGCGCCGACGACACCGTCGAACTCGCCGACGCTCTTGCTCGTCGGGTCTGGAAGTCCCGGCCCAGCGAGGGCAGGGACGATCGCAGGGCCGAGCACCAGCAGACGTTGGACCTCCTTCACCGCTTCACGCATCAGCTCCGGCGAGAGATCGCCGCGACATAGTCTCAGTCGAATCAGCGGTCGTGTGGGTGCCGGAAGGTAGGGCCGTGCAAGTCATGCGGCGTGCCGGTACTTGTGGAGGACGCCGCCGAGGCGGTCGTGTCGGCGTATGCGGAGGCTGGCGATTCGCTCGGGTTCGAGCGGTTGGGGGAGGGGTTGGAGCGGAGTGGAGCTCGTAGGCGCGTAGGGCGTGGCGTAGGTGCTGCTCGTTCCAGGATGAGGGTGCGGTCGAGGAGTTCGCGGCGGAGGGTGCGCACCCAGCGTTCCGTGATCGAGTTCATGCGGGGCATGCGTACGCCGGGGAGGACGGTGCGGATGCCGGCGTCGGCGAGGATCTCGTCGATGAGGGTGGGGTACTTCGTATCGCGGTCGCGGATGAGGAACTTCCCGCGGATGCCTACGTCCTGGACATTCATCACGAGGTTCTTGATCGTCTGGGTGACCCAGTCGGCTGTGGGGTGCGCCGTGGTGCCGAGGATCTGGATCCGGCGTGTGGTGTGTTCGATGGCGGCGAGGATGTACTGCCGCTGGCCGGTCAGGGTGATGGTCTCGATGAAGTCCATGGCGAGGAGTGCGCCGGCCTGGGAGCGGAGGAAGGCGGATCAGGTGACGGTGGTCCGCTGCGGTCAGCACCGCACGGGGCAGCGGGGCCAGGAGCGTGGCGAGGACGACCCGGTCTGCGGGGCTGAACTTCACTTTCGACGAGCAGAGTTGGCGCTCGAGAACAGCGAGCTGGTGGCGTAGGGCGAGGATTTCGGCGACCTTGTCGTGGTCACTCGTGCGCAGCAGGCGCAGGGCGGCGAAGAGGTGAGCAGCGGTCAGGTGGGTGCGACGGAGCAGCACGAGTGACCATGCTGCCGCGCGGTGTGATCGACGCCATGGCTGCGGTGACCTGTGCGGACGTAATTGTCGGCACATACACCGTCCTCGGCGGACTCATCAACGAGTACGAAAGGGCAGCGTAGATCTGCAGGTCAGCGCGACGCCCCTGTTCTGGAACCCCACAGGTTCTGAATCGGTCAATTAGGGCGTGGGGGGCGTCACAGACGCCAGGTAGGTCGTGGGCTTGCTCGTATCGTTGGTGTAGCGGTGCGGCAGCGCGGCATCGAAGGTCAGGGCCTCCCCGGCGTGCACCTCGTGACGCTGGTCGGCGAGGTGGACGGTGAGCGTGCCGCTGATGACGTAGGCGCACTCGACCGCGGTGTGGCCCCATGGCTCGTCGCCGGAGGCCTGGCCCGGTTCGAGGGTGCCGAGGAGCACTTCGAGCTGGCCGTTGCTCGGAGTCAGGCGTTCGTACTGCACCAGGCCTTTGGGCATGAGCAGGCGGGATCGCTCGTGAGGGCGGCTGTGATGGGCCGTGAGCGGGACGTTCCCGTGGAAGAGCGAGGCGGTCGATGGGCCGAACACCGTGCTCAGGGCGCGGAGGGTTTTCAGGCTTGGTTCCCGGACTCCCCGCTCGACCTGGCTGAGCAGGGTCGCGGACAGGCCGGTCTGGGCCGCGAGGTCGCGCAGGCTGAGTCCTGCTTCCGTCCGCAGGGTGTGTAGCTGGTCTCCCATCACGGGGTTCAGCCTAGCCCAGGCTTGCGCACTCTTGTGTACGAGTGTCATGGCGCATATGTGATGCGTCCATGCGTTTTTGCTGGTGGCTCGACAGTTGACACGCGAGCCATCGTGCACTTTTGTGTATCAACGTAAATAAGTGCACGCCTGGGTCTCCCCAGCGTCGTGGAGAGAGGGCCCCTGTCATGACCACCGACAAGGATTTGCACTTCCGAGGAGGAAGGGCGCTGGCGTTCGTGCCAGTCGTCGTGTTCCTCGGGTTCTGCGTAGTCTTCTTCGTCGTCTTCAAGGCGTTCGACATGACGGCGCTCGCCACAGGCGGTGTCGTCGCCCTGCTCGTCGGCGCGCTGGTCGCCAAGTCGTACGGCTCCTACTGGTCCGCCGTGACACGAGGGATCGGGTCACCCACCGCGGTGACCATCGTGATGATCCTCTTCTGCGTGGGGATGATGTCCGCGCTGATCAAGGCGACCAACGTCTCGGGCGGCTTCGTGTGGCTCGCCGACCTCCTCGGCGTCCACGGGGGCACCTTCACCCTCTTCACGTTCGTCGCGGTGTGCATCATCTCGATGTCGACAGCCTCGTCCATCGGCACCATGTTCACGGCGTTCCCGATCTTCTACCCGGCCGGCGTGCTCCTCGGGGCCCAGCCCGCCCTCCTCGCCGCCGCGATCATCTCTGGTGCGATCTTCGGCGACAACGTGGCCCCGATCTCCGACACCACCGTCATCTCGTCGTCGACGCAGACGTTCCGCCGCAAGGCCGGCACCGCCGACATCGCAGGCGTCGTGCGCAACCGTGCCCGCTTCGCCTTCACCACGGCGGGCTTCGCAGCCATAGGGTTCTTCCTGCTCGGAGCCTCGGGCCACGCCACCAGCTCCGCACACTCCCAGCAGCTGCTGGAGCACGCCTCCAACCCTCGCGCCCTGGTGATGCTCATCCCCGTCGCGCTCATGCTCACCGTGGCGCTGCTCACCCGTGACATCTTCAAGGCGGTCACGGTCGGACTGGGCACGGGCATCATCACCGGCCTCGCCTCGGGCCTGCTCACTGTCTCCGGCATCATCGGCGTCACCGACGGAGCCCCCACCGGATTCCTCGTACAGGGCGTCTCCAACATGCTCAGCGTGATCGCCCTCGTGGTGGCCGTCTTCGGCATCATGGGCGTACTCACCGCCGCCGGCGTCCTCGACTGGCTGGTGAGCGCGCTGACCAACGGTCGCCTGTCCCGTACCCCCCGCGGCGCGGAGTTCGCGATCGGCATCGGGATCTCGGCCACCACCCTGCTGTTCGGCGGCGTGAACTCGGCCGCGATGCTCACCTTCGGCCCCGTCGCCGACGAGATCGGCGCCCGCGTCGACCTGCACCCCTACCGCAGGGCGGTCGTCATGGACTGCTTCGCGATGGGCATCGCCGCCATCGTCCCTGTCCTCAGCGCCTACCTGTTCATCGGCGCGCAACTCACGACCGGCATCAAGGGCGCCCCGGCCCTGACCACCACCGAGATCTTCGTCGCCATGCTCTACCCGCTCATCCTCACCGTCGTCATGGTCGTGGCAGCGGCGACCGGATGGGGTCGCCGCTTCGAGGGCGCGGACGGCGTCGAACTGAAGCAGCCCGAGCCCAGGACCGAGCCCGCACCGGCCCTGGTCTGAGCGGCACCCCCCAGCACACACCCTGCACAGGCAGCAGCAAGCAGTAGTCGGAGCAGCCCTCATGGATCGCAACACTGTCAACTGGCGTGGCTACATCCCCGCCATCACCACACCGTTCACCCGTGAGGGCGTGCTCGACACCGACGCGCTGCACGTACAGGTGGACTGGCTCGTCAAGGAAGGTATCCAGGGCGCGATCCTGGCCGGTACCAGCGGCGAGTGGTTCTCCATGTCGACAGCGGAGCGCGCACAGCTGTTCGCGGCAGGCGCCGAGCACCGTACCGACACCTTCCCGGTCATCGGCGCCTGCAACGCATTCACCCCGCACGAGGCGATCACCCACGCCCGCGCGGCCGAGGCAGCGGGCCTCGACGGCATTCTCCTCACCCCGCCGCCCTACATCGTGCCCAACCGCAAAGAGATCATCGCGTTCTACCGGGCGGTGAGCGATGCCACCGACATCCCGATGACCGTGTACAACTGGCCACGTGGCTGCGTCGTGGACATGGACGTGGACCTGCTGACCGAGCTCGCACAGATCGAGAACGTCGTCGCGATCAAGAACTCGACAGGAGACTTCGCGAGCTTCCTCGCCGGGATGTACGCGCTGGAAGGCCAGGTCCGCTACTTCGGCCTGCCCACCAACGCACTCGGCGCCGACCTCGCGATCCTCGGCCACGGCGACGGCCTGATGGGAACGGGCGGCATCCTCGGACGCGACCAGGCCGACTTCTGGAACGCCATCGACACCGGGGACCGTGAACGCGCCATTCGCCTGGGAGCGAAGGACCGCGTCTACATGAACGCCTGGTTCCGTCCCGACTACGGCGTGCAGTTCGGCAACCAGCAGGCGATCATCAAGACCGCGCTGCGGCTGCGCGGCGTCCCCGCGGGATTCGTACGGGCGCCGCTGCTCGAACTCACCCCCGAGGAGATTGCCCGGGTCGAGGCGACCCTGCACCAGCTCGGCATCGTGACGGTCCCCCTCGCCCATGTCTGACCACTACGACGTCGCTGTTGTCGGGGGCGGCCTGCTCGGCTGCCTCACGGCATGGATGGCCGCCCGCGACGGCGCGCGGGTGCTCCTGGTCGACAAGGACCAGGTGAACCAGCACGCCTCGGGCCAGAACGCCGGAAGTCTGCACTTCCAGCTCGAATACCGCATGGTCGAGTCAGGTGAGGAAGCCGCGCGCGTCGCGGCGGAAGCGATGCCGCTCCACCTCGACGCCGCCGCGATGTGGGCACGCATGGAGGACGAGATCGGCGAACCGTTCGGCGTGCGCCAGACCGGCGGGCTCATGGTCGCCGAGAACGCCGACCAGGTCGGGATGCTCGAGTTCAAGGCGGAGCTGGAACGCTCCTGGGGCCTCGACGTGCGCACACTCGACCGCTCCGAGCTCGATGTCGTCGCGCCCTACCTCTCACCGGCCATCGTCGCGGCCAACCTCAGCCCGCTGGAGGGCAAGGCCGACGCCCGCATCGCCGCTCCGGCCGTCGCCCGCGCGGCCGTCGCCGCCGGAGCCACCGTGCGCACACGCTCCCAACTGGCCGGCGCGCACCGCGTACCGGCCGGATGGGACCTTTCCCTCCGGGAGACGTCCGCTACGGGGGAGGAGGGGACCCACACCGTCCGGGCCGCCGCGGTCGTGCTCGCCGCCGGAGTGTGGACGACCGAACTCGGCCGGGTCTTCGACGCCGACCTGCCCACCGTCCCGCTGGCCCTCACCATGACGGTCACCTCGAAGGTGCCCCGGTTCATCCCTCATCTCGTCCAGCACGCCGGCGCGCGCCTGTCGCTCAAGCAGTCACTCGACAGCACGGTCCTCATCGGCGGCGGGTGGCCCGCGCGGCTGATGCGGGACGCGGACGGCTCCCCGGCGTTCGACCGCAAGCACCAGCTCATTCCGCAGTCGATCGCAGGCAACGCCCGCGCGGCCGTGAAGACCATCCCCGCGCTGGACCGGGTACCCGCCGTGCGCAGTTGGGTCGGCACCACCACGGTGGCCCCCGACCAGCTCCCGCTCGTCGGAGCGGTCAAGGGCGCCCCGGGAGTATTCGTTGCCACCGGCGGATCCGCGTTCACGCTCGGACCGAGCTTCGCACGAGTGCTGACCGCCCTCATTTCCGGGCACTCGTCTGATGTCGACCTCGCGCCGTACGACCCGGCCCGCTTCGCAGAAAGGAACGCCTGATGTCCCGGAGCGATGCCTGGCGCCGCACCGCGCAAGCACGCGGAGCTGCCGTGACCTTCACCGTGGACGGCGAGCCCGTTCACGCCTGCGCGGGCGAGACCGTGGCCACAGCCATGCTGGCCACAGGAACCACCTTCGAACGCGACCGCACCGGAGCTCCTCGAGCGCCACTGTGCAACATGGGAACGTGCTTCGAGTGCGTCGCCACGGTCGACGGCCGCCCTCTGACGCGCACCTGTCTCACCCCGGCCCGCGAAGGCCTGACCATCGAGACCGCCGGGAGGCTGTGATGTTCGATCTCGCGATCGTCGGCGCAGGCCCGGCGGGCATGTCCGCGGCACTCACTGCAGCCGATCACGGCCTGACCGTCGTCGTCGTCGACGAGCAGCAGCGAGCAGGCGGCCAGATTTTCCGCCAGCCACCCGAGGATTTCTCGGGAAGCGCCCTGCACCCCACCGCCGGCTACGGCTGGGCCACCGACCTCATCCGCCGCTTCGAGACGGACAGCCGGCTGACGACGGAGTTCGGCTGGTCGGCGATCGGCGTGCTGAGCGACGACACCGAGCCCGACTGCCTGCGCGTAGCGATCAACCACCCGGAGCACGGGACTCGCGTGCTGGGCACGCGACGGCTGCTGATCGCCACCGGCGCCTACGACCTTCCCGTGGCCTTCCCTGGCTGGACGCTGCCCGGCGTCATGACCGCCGGCGGAGTCCAGACCCTCGTGAAGGCACAGAAGATCGCACCCGTCGGCGACGTCGTACTGGCCGGGGCACACCCCCTGCTCCTGCTCGTGGCCGACCTCCTCGTCCGCGACGGCGTACCCGTACGCGAGGTCGCCTTCGCCCAGAGCATCCCGACACCAGCGGAGATGCTGCACGCTCTCGGAGCCGTACCCGGCCACCTGCGGATGCTCGCGGAAACAGGCGCGATCCTGGCTCGACTGACCCGCAAGGGCATCCGGGTCTCACCCCGGACCATCGTGACGGCCGCCCACGGCACCGATCGCGTCTCCCGAGTCGAGCTCGCCCGGGTGAACCGGCAATGGAAGGTCACCGGCACCCCCCGCCAGGTTCCCGCCTCCCACCTGGTTCTCGGGTACGGCTTCTCCGCATCGACGGAACTCGCCCGCCAGATCGGATGCGACCTCGTGTACGACTCGCCGCGAGGCGGCTGGGTGGTCGCACACGACGAACGGCTTCAGACATCCGTCCCCCACGTGTTCGTCGCCGGTGAGCCCACAGGCGTCGCCGGCGCCGACCAGTCCCGCGCCGAAGGCGCACTCGCGGCTCTCGGCGTTGCCGTCAGCCTCGGATGCGCCGTGCCCCGGGCGTCATTCACCGAAGCGGAACGGCACATCCGCAAGGCGACCCAGTTCTCCACCGTGGTGCAGCGAATGTTCGAGCCGGCCCGGGAAGCACTCGGCGACCTCGCCACACGGGAGACCACCATCTGCCGATGTGAACTGGTCACCCGCGACACCCTCGACGACTTCCTCGAATCGTCCCCGTTCGTCAGCAGCGTCAACGCGGTCAAGCTCTCCTGCCGTACCGGCATGGGCCCCTGCCAGGGGCGCTACTGCGAGAACAGCGTCGGCGCGATCCTCGCGACCGCACGCAAGCAACCGATCGGACTCGGCGGACGCTTCTCCGCTCACCTGCCGATCAAGCCCGTGCCAGTCGGGGACCTCCAAGCCCTCGACGCACCCCCCGAGCAGTCCAACCCGAACGATCCAGGCATTCCGCCCCACTGAGCCTCAGCGGGGCCACCGATCGGGTGACGGTGGCGGGGCAGGCACGGGCGCAGGGTGTGCGTGCGGCGCCATCGGGTCCCGTCGCGTGGACCCAGCAGATCACGCCGGTGGGCGCATCGGTCCACAACAGGTACGCGATGACACGACCGCATCGCGCCGCGACCTGCTTCTCCGGGGTGCGTGACGGCTACGGATCGATACGAGGGCGGTTGCCGCCACCGCCGCCGGGAGGTGCCGCTCCGCCCTGCCCCGCCGGATTCCGCTGGTAGAGGCGTTGAATGTCGTGCGCGGTGACGATACCGCCGAGGCTGCCGCCGTCCATGACCAGGATGGGCAGTCCGCCGCCGGAGCCGAGGCGCTCCAGGACGGCAGTCAGCAGCTCGTCCGGTGTGGCGAGCGTGCACTTGGACAGCGGGGTCGCCAGGTCCCGTACCCGCAGCGCCTGCTGCCGCCCTGACGGCACGGCAGTCAGCCTGCGCAACTGCACGACCCCGCTGGGGCGGCCCTCGAAGTCCACCAGCGCCAACACCGAATGTCGCGTCCGAGCGGCCACGTCGGCAAGGAAGCGGTCCACGGTCAGCCACTCGGGACCGGTGACCACCGGGCTGGTCATCGCCTGAGTCACCCGCAGGCCGCGCACGGCCATGGACAGCTGGGCCCACCGCCGTTCGGCCCCGGCGGTGACCGCCACGAACACGCCGATGACCATCAGCCACAGTCCACCCGACACCCCCCGCACGAACGTCAACCAGCCCAGCACGGCCAGCACCATGCCGATGACCTGTCCGCTGCGCCCGGCCGCCAGCTGGGCCCGCTCGCGGTCCCGCGTACGCCACCACAACACGGCCTGGAGCACCCGGCCCCCGTCCAGCGGCGTGGCCGGCAACAGGTTGAAGACGCCCAGCAGCACGTTCATGCCACCCAGCCAGCCCAGCATGGCAACCGGCATCCGCCAGCCCAGCGCCGCATGTACGCCCACCGCGCCTGCGATGGTGGCCCCGCCGAGCAGCAGGCTGGCCAGCGGACCGCTGACGGCGACCACGAACGCCGCCCGCGCCGTCGTCGGCCGGTCCATCCGGGTCATTCCACCGAGCGCCCACAGCGTCACGTCCCGCACCGGTATCCCGGCTCGGCGGGCCGTCAGCGCATGCGCCGCCTCATGCACGACCAGACTCGCCAGCAACAGCAGAGCACCGACCACTCCGGCGACCGCGTACACCACCGGCGCCCAGCCCGGCGCGTACGCAGGCAGGGTCCGGCCGGCCAGACCGTACGCCAAGAGCAGCATGATCAATGGCACGCTCCAGTGCGCCCGCACCGGCACTCCCCGCACACTCCCGATCCGGATCAAACCCTTCATCGCCCTCACCCGCGACAGGAGACAGGTAGCGCAGCCCCGACCACCGTCCGGGCTCCCTTCTATGGTCCGTCGGGCACCCCACAACCGGAAACCTGTGAGCGATCACGTCATTTCATGATCGCTCACAGAACTGACGACCCCAGGCCCGCGCGGACCAGGAACCGCGCCAGGGATCTTCCGCCTGCGCGCCGCGCCCGCGACCTGGTCGCGCGCCACCACGTGGCCCGTTCTCGGCCGGAGCGCTCGGGCTGTCCACGTACCGTGCACTCCATCCGGATCCTGGTTCTGCGCCTGGCGCGGGATCCCACGTGGGGCTGCAGGAGGGTGCACGGCGAACTGCTTGTGCTGGGGATCAAGGTGGCCGCTTCCACGGTGTGGGAGATCCTGCGGGATGCCGGGATCGACCCGGCGCCCGAACCGAGTTCCAGCACGTGGGCCGACTTCTTGTGTTCCCAGGCCGAGGCGTTGTTGGTGTGTGGTTTCTTCGAGACGGTCACCCTGACCGGAGCGCGGCTGTACGTGTTCGCAGTGATCGAGCATGCCAAGCGCCGGATTCGGGTCCTGGGCGCGACCGCGCGCCCCTGTCGGGAGCCTGGGTGGTGCAGGCAGCGAAGAATCTCGTCATGGATCTGGAGGGCGCGGGCTGCCGAGCGAGGTTCTTGATCCGGGACAGGGACGGCAAGTTCCCTGAGTTGTTCGACGCCATGTTGAAGGACGCGGGCATCGAGGTCGTGCTCAGCGGAGTTCAGATGCCGCGAATGAATTCGATTATGGAGTGGTGGGTGCAGACCACGGTCGTGGTGGAGCAGTTGCAGATCACGAACATGGTCAAGTCCGCCAAGGGAACCATCGAGAACCCGGGGAAGAACGTCGCGCAGAAGTCCGGCCTGAACCGTTCCATCAGCCAAGAGGCGTGGGGCCGCACCGTGACATTGCTGACGTACAAAACCGCCCGAAACGGCGGAACCCTGGTCAAGGTCCCCGCCCCGAACACCTCCCTGCGCTGCTCCGCGTGCGGATTCATCACGCCCGGCAGCCGCGAAGACCAGGCCACGTTCGTATGCAAGAACCCGGCCTGCGGATGGTCGGCGAATGCCGACTGGAACGCGGCCCGGAACGTCTTGCACCTGTACCGGATCGGCCTCGTGACGATCCCGGCTGCCGGGAGGGCAGTCGTCAGGCGCACCCGTGGCGTCAAGCCCGCTGCCGCAAGGTAAGCAGGAATCTCCTTCCTGAGCCTGCGAAGGGAGGAGAGCACTTCAAAACTCCCATAGGTCCCATCAGGGCATCGCGAACGCCCGACCGCTACACCTGTTGCCCCAGGTGATCGCCGATCCAGGGCAGACCACCCGCCTCGACATACGCAGGCGTGAACGCCTGGGTGGCATCCTCCACGCGTACGAACATGCCGCGTGATCTGGGCGGACGAGGTTCCGGCAAGGGCACCGTCAGTCCAGCCAGACGAGCATCGCGTCGTCCGCTCTGGCAGCAGCCTCGAAGAACTGTGTGAGGTCGTCGTACCAGGGACGCCCCCACTCCAGCGAGCCGGGCTCACCCCATCGGAGCGGGTACACCTCGGCGCTGGTCAGTTCAGCGGGGTCCACCCCACTGAACAGCTGGGCATAGGTGGTAGTCCGCAGGACTTCCGCCGCCAGCCGGACCCGTTCAGGCCGCAGGTACCTCGGAGGCCCGTACCCCCAGTCCTCATCCTCGGCGAACGGCTCCTCCCCGTGAATCACGTTCACCGGGAACTCGGCACGCGCCATCAGGAAGCGGAGCATGTCCCAGGCCTTGTACGTGCTGAAGTGGCGCGCTTCGGCCGGCGCAGGCTCCGACTCCTCCTTGGCATCCTGGACCTCTTCGACCAAGCCCAAAGCCCAGTCAGGATCTTGGATCACCCGATCAAGCTCAGCAGCCGTGACGCGCAGGTACTCACCGATCATGCTCAGGGCCGGAGACTAAGCGAGACCACTGACAACGGCCGTCGGACGGGCCCGTCTCGGTTCACGCGGAGGTGGGTGGTGACGCCGGCGAGGTGGACGCGGCGGGCGCCGTGTTCGATGAAGATCAGGGTGTACAGGCGCTTGAGCGCCACGGTGTCGAGGTGCAGGAAGTCGGCAGCAATAATGCCGTGGGCCTGGGCGGTCAGGAACTGTCGCCAGGTCGTGCCGGAGCGCTGCGGGGCGGGGTCGATTCCGGCTGCGTGGAGGATCTCCCAGACTGTGGACGGGGCGATCGGGTAGCCGAGGCGGGCGAGTTCGTCCTGTATCTGGAGGTGGCCCCAGTTGCTGTTCTCCCGGGCCAGGCGCAGGATGAGATGTTCGAGCGGCACAGGGTCGGGACCAACCGCTTCGCAGCGGGGGCGGAGCTGGTTACCCGCGAGGCCGGGGCGGCCGGCCGGTCTGGAAGGGCACCGTTATGGCCGAACAGATCGTCTTGGGCGCGGCTAAGGATGTGGACCACAGTCGGGAGCTGCTCTCGCCGAGTGGCTGACCAGGAGCTGGTGACCAGTGCGTGAGACGCCAGTGGTGGCGGTCACCGCCGTTCACGAACTGGCCCTTGCGCAGGCCTTGATCGGGCACGGGCCGGCCGTCTTCACCGCACGCTTCTGGGCATCCCACGCCGCCTGGAGACGTGAGGAGGGATGGCAATGCGAACGAACATCATCCGGCACGAGAACATGATGGTGAGCTACGACGTGGTCAACGGCTGGACCGTCATCGAGGTCGACGGTGAGGTCGACGCCCACACCGCCCCCGTGATCCGCGAAGGAGTGATCAAGCTCCTCAATGAGGGACACTGCCATTTCGTCCTGGACCTGGGCTTTGTCACCTTCATGGATTCGATGGGGCTGGGCATGATCGTGGCGATCACCAAACGCCTCCGTGAACACGAAGGGGCACTGCGTATCGCGTCCGCCTCCAGCCGGGTACTGAAGATCTTCGATGTGAGCGGCATGCGCGAGAGCTACGAAATCCTCCCCTCGACAGCGGAAGCGACGGCGTCTGCTCCCTTGCCTGGCAGCCTCGCGCACTGGCCGCATCCATCCTCCGGCTGAGGAGGGCGCCACTGTGTGTCGGGTGTGCGGCAACTTGGGGGTCTCGGCAGCCCACCGGACGGGCTGTGGGAGATCGCCAGGTCGTTGATTCCGGCGGATCGGGTGCGGCCGCACGGTGGCGGAAAGCAGAACACGCCTGATGAGAGGCTGTTCGCCGCGATCATCTATGTACTGGTCAGCGGTTGCGCCTGGCGGGCGTTGCCGCCCTGTTTCGGGGTGTCGAAGTCGACGGTGCACCGGCGGTTAATGATCTGGGCCAGAGCCGGTGTGCAGGGTCGGCTACACGAGGCGGTTAATGCATTCTCGTCGTTGACCACATCCTGCGACAGCTACCGCGCGCCGTCAGCACCGAGCACGGGGCCTTCCCCGTGATCGTGGACACCGGTTGTCATGCGGCGGTGGCCAGCGTAGTTGATCGCTGCTCGTAGGTGATCGGGCTGATCTGGCCGAGGCGGGAGTGCCGTCGGCGGGTGTTGTAGCGGGTCGCCCAGCGGAAGACCGCGAGGCGGGCCTCACGCGCCCCGTTCCACCGCTTCCGCCCCTGCAGCGTCTCGCGCTTCATGGTCGCGTTCAGACTCTCCGCGGCGGCGTTGTCCGCACTCGTGCCGACCGCGCCGCGCGATCTGGTCACGCCAAGCTCCGAGCAGACCTGGGCGAACTCCTTCGACACATATTGCGCCCCGTTGTCGCTGTGAAATATCGCCCCGCGCAGACCGTCCCCGCCGCGGGCCCTCGCTGCGGCCCTGAGCGCGTCGGTGACCAGCGAGGTCCGCATGTGGTCGGCGATCGACCAGCCCGCCAGGCGTTTCGAGCACAGGTCCAACACCGTTGCCAGATAAAGAAATTGGCCGTTGCCGATCGGGAGATAGGTTATGTCGCCCACGTACTTGGTGTTCGGCACCTGGGCAGCAAAGTCCCGCTGGAGCAGGTCCGGCACCGGTGTCGCCGACGGCTCGGGAATGGTGGTGCGGACCTTCTTGCGCAGGTGCAGCCCGACGATGTGGAACTTGCGCATGACGCGCTCGACCCGCTTGTGATTGACCGGCCTCCCGGCATCCTTCAGCTCGGCGGTGACGCGCGGAACCCCATAGGTGCCGTCCGATTCCTGATGGATCCGGTTGATGTGCTCGGCGAGCTCGGCATCCGCCCTCGCCCGGCCGGCCCGCGCCGATGCGCCAGCCAGCCACCGGTAGAAGCCGGACCGCGAGACCGCGAGTATCCGGCACAGCCGCTTGACGCCGAAGGCGCCACGGTGATCCTCGACGAACTGGAAGCGGCTGCTCACCAACTGGTCTCCGCCGCAAAATACTTCGCGGCCCTCCGCAGGATCTCCCGCTCGAGCTCGAGTTCCTTCACCCGCGCCCGCAGCTGCCGGTTCTCCTTCTCCATCAAGGTGGCCTCCACGGCCCCGGGCCGGGCGGCCTGCCCGGCATCCCGCACCCACGTGCGCAGCGTCTCGTGGTTAACGCCCAGATCCTTGGCCACCGACGCGTACGTCCCACCCGGGCTCGAGTGGTACAGCGCGACGGCATCGGCCCGGAACTCAGGCGAGTACTTCGACGTCCCCAACGGGAACTCCTGTCCTATGGATCATCACGATCCAATGATCAGGGTGTCCACGCTCAAGGGGAAACGCCCCACCTCGCAGTGGTGCTCGGCCTTGCCTGCATCCATACCAGCCCACAGTTGGGGCACGGCCGCCTCCTAAGTCGTTCCGCTATCTGTCGCAGCAGACGACCTCGCCAGCGTGTCCTTGCCAAGCGACCTTTGCCGCGCATCCCAATGAGTGGTCGAGAAGTCCGAAGGCAGTGGCTGGTGCATCAGCCACAGGTCGAGCTGCTCGACCCCCAGCTTGGTCGTGACGAAGAGGTCGGAGCGGTCGACGCCGGAGCGGGAGATCGCCTCGCCGACTAGGTGCGTATGGACCTCTCGGCGTGGGCGTTCACGTCCCAGCACTGCCCGGTACGGGCTGAGTGCAGGGACCGGATGCTGATTTGCAACGAGCAGCGCGGTCCGAGCCCCTCCGTCGACCCCGCCCTCATACCGTTCCACGCCCAGCACACTCAACGCCGCGACGCCCCGGCGGACTCATCCACGAGTACTGCGAAGGCGCCTGACGAAGATCCCATATGGGTGACGAAATGCCAGCTCAGGGCGCCTGCATGACAATTGGCGCCCTGCAGTGGAGTGGAACGGAGCGGGGAGACGCCGAAGCACTTCCAGTCGGCCACTCTCACTCACTCTCGTCGTTGAGGCCTGACGCCTCAAGATCGGACCGGAAGTGAAGCGAACTAACTTCATTTTCTGGAAGCTAGCCCGACGTAGGCCCGTAGTCAACGTATCTGCCCAGGTTCGGCACGCCTATTGACTGGATCGCGGAGCACGCACTTCAATCAACCCGACTTCGATTCAGTTTCCCACGAACGAACCGCGAGCCCTGTCGGCGCTCGTGGAAAACCGCGCCTGCCGATCTCAGACCGCGGGGCGATCCTCGATCAGGGAGAACGTCACATCATGTACGTCCAGGTTGATCTCCGGTCACCAGCCGCATCCACTGTGCTGCTGGAAGCAGACGACTTCCGGTCCCTCAAAGTCGTTGTCCTGAGCGATGACGGCAACACGGAACGCTTGGCACAGGCACTTGCAGGTGTGGGGACGGTAGACGTTGACGGGCATGCCTGCCTGCTGGTTGAAGCCCTGCGGCGGCTCAGCGGCGAACGCGCCGCCGAGCTCGAGTGGCTAGCTGACTTCGATGCAATGATCGACGACGCCCGGGCCAGAGGATGGCTCATGGCCGGCACGTCGGTCCGCGCACACGTCGAGTCGCAGCAGGGCGGGCCACGATGACGCCGTCGTCCGTGGGGACCCGGGACACGCTGTCTCCCGATGATTTCCGGTACGTCATTGGGCACTTCGCCAGCGGCCTCACAGTCGTCTCCGCGCGTCATGACGGCAGGCCGTGTGGCACGACCGTCAGCGCAGTCAGTTCACTGTCGCTCGAACCCCCGATGCTTCTGGTCTGTATGAATCGGCAGTCCGTGACTGCGCAGGCGATCGCCGGCTCCCGCACCTTCGCCGTGAACATCCTCAGCGAGGACCAGGTCGGCACAGCTGAGCGATTCGCGCGCAAGGGCGGCGACAAGTTCGCCGACGTGCCCTTCTCAGGGGCTCCTGACGGGCCGCCGCTGTTGGATGGGTCCCTCGCGATCCTCGAATGCCGGGTTGCGCAGGAAGTGAGCGGCGGCACTCATTCTGTCTTCCTCGCAGAGGTCGACCGGGCTCGTGCGCGCGATGGATCCCCACTCGCTTACTTTCGTGGCCGGATGGGACGACTGGATGACGAACTCCGGGGCCGGATGTAGGGGCAGGAGGCATCTTCCCGTCGGCTTCTGGATGGGGTGACGCAGGACGCACGAACATCGATGGCGCAACGGCTCCCCACTCTGCCGGAGCCGACCTGCTGTGCCGCTTCACGAATGCCATCAATCGCTTGAACTTCGACGCGAGGCGGGACGGTGCTCATCACCGGCCCTACGAGCCGTTGCCATCCGGCTCCAACCTTCTCACCGCAAGGAATCTCCGTGATCGACCTTCACGGCGAAGTCGCCATTCTCGCCGGCGCCGCCTCTTACCACGACGACGACCCGTACCAGGTCGGGCAAGGAGCAGCCACCGCGCGCACGCTCGCGCGGCTCGGCGCCGCCTTCGTGCTGGCGGACATCAATAGTGCCGTCGCCGCGAAGTGCGTCCAACTGCGCGGGAGCGACGTCGGACCCGAGCGCTCCCCATGAAAAGCCGCCCAGATTCCCTGTGCGGATCGAACCAGACTCAGTGAGGACGTCTTATGGAACAAGACGCACTGCGGCAGACGAACACCACCGTCGCCGAACGGTATCTCCAGGCGATCAACGACTGGGACTTCGACGTCAAACGTGAACTGCTCGCGCCCGACGTGGTCTTCGAGATGCGGTGGGCGCCGGAGGGGTTCCCGCGCCGCATCGACGGGGTGGAGGCCGTCATGGAGTTCCTCGCTCCGCTGCCTGAGTCCATCGTCACCGAGGGTCTGTACGACATCCGCGTCGAGACCCTGCACTCCGACCCCGGCCAGGTTGTTGCCTTCTACAAGAGCGACATGAAGATGGTGCGGCCGGTCGAGTACAAGAACGAGTACGTCACCTGCTTCACCATCCGGAACGGCAAGATCGCCCACTTTCGGGAGTACTACGACCCGATTCCGCTGGTCGTCGCCTTCGGCGGCAGTGTGACACCGCCATTGCTCTGAGGTGCGCTCACTCTGCCCCATCCCCTCCGCCCGGGACCGCTTGCCAACGAGAGGCTCATTCACCATGTCCGCATCGCCTTACCCCACCAACTTCGGCGTCTTCATGGCTCCCTTTCATAAGATCGGCGTCAGTCCGACCGTTCTCTTCGAGAGGGACCTCGCCATCGTCGAGATGGCCGACCGGCTCGGCTTCCAGGAGGCCTGGCTAGGTGAGCACCACTCCGGAGGCCACGAGCCGATCGGATCCCCGGAGCTGATGCTCGCCGCGGTCTCACGGAGCACGCGCAACATCAAGCTCGGCACAGCGGTGAACTCGCTGCCCTACCACAACCCCTTCCTGCTCGCGGAACGGTTGGTGACACTCGACCATCTCACCCACGGACGCGCGATCATGGGCTTCGGCCCGGGGCAACTGCTCTCGGACGCCTACATGCTCGGCATCGACCCGGCCACCCAGCGCGACCGGATGCTCGAGGCGGCTGACGTCATCATGCGGCTCCTGCGTGGCGAGACCGTCACAGAGAAGACCGACTGGTACGACCTGCACGAGGCAAAGCTGCAACTGCGCCCCTACACCGTCCCTGAGCTGGACGTGGTCGTCGCTGCAGTCACCTCGCCATCGGGTCCGGTGACCGCAGGCAGGCTCGGCATTGGCATGATCAACCTCTCCGCGAGTTCGGCGGCGGCCTTCGAGGCGCTCCGGACGCACTGGAGTATCGCGGAAAAAGAGGCCGCGGCCCACGGCAGGACCATCGACCGCAAGAACTGGCGCCTCTCCGCGATCACCCACATCGCCGAGACCGAGGATCAGGCGCGCAAGGACTGTACGTACGGGTTTGAGGAGATCTGGAACTACCTCGCCCACATCTCGCCAATGCCCGCTTCGGAGAAGCCGGACATCGAGGGAATGATCGAAGAAGCAATCGAGTCCGGGGCGGTCCTGATCGGAACGCCGGACACGGCCATCGAGCTCATCCGAAAACTGGCGGACCAGACCGGCGGCTTCGGCAGTTTCGTGATGACACTGACCGACTTCACCACCTTCGACAAGCAAAAGCGCGCGCTTGAACTCTGGGCCGAGTACGTCATCCCGGAGTTCCGGGGCCAGCTGCAACCCATCCGAGAGCACAACGCATGGGTCCGCGACAACGAGTGGAAGACCAAGACGATGGCGGCGATCAGTGCCGCTTCCGAGAAGTACGCCCAGGAGGCGACCACCGCCCGTTGACCTGCATCGATGGCGGCCATCGTTGCCGAACGCAAAGGTCATCGCCCCTTGGGCGCGCACGACAAGGCGGGTGGGCGTGGGTCGTGCAGCTGTCGCGAACAGCGCGCTACGAGGCGTTGTGCAGCCGAACGGCCGCGAACGGTCGGCAACAATTCGTCAACTGGGGGTCAAGGGGTCGCAGGTTCAAATCCTGTCGTCCCGACCAGCGTTTACGCAGGTCGCAGGCCGTCTCCGCAGAATTGCGGAGGCGGCCTTTCTGGTGCTCGGGCCGGGTGTTGTCGCACGGTTGTCGCGCCCTGGCGCCCCTGATGGCCGTCGATGGTGTTCTGGCCGCCGTGCGGAGGGATCGCGAGCTGCGCGGCCGACTCGGTCGTGTTCGCCGCGGCGGGCAGCTCGCCCGGTAGCGGCGATCGAGCTCGGCGGCGATTCGCTCGCCCTCGACCGACTACGCGTACCGGATCGCCCACCCGAGCACCTCGTCGCCGAACGGCGAGAGATACGAGGTGAGTTGACCGGGCGGGAACAGCTCGGCGAGCGACTGCCGACGGTCGGCGTCGGCTGCCAGGGGCGGCGCGCTCGGAGGCGTCGGTGAGGCGGGCACGCGGGGCGAGCTACTCGTCGGACAGACCCACCAGATCCGAGCGCACCTCGGGCAGGCGGGCGGCTACATCACGCCAGCCAACTCAGAGTCCACGCACAGCACTTGAGCGTTGTCGAGGTGCGGGAGTATGCGGGCCAGCTCAGCGTCGGCAAACGGCGTCTGAACCGCTGCGAACAGCGTGCATCGACTGGGGGTCCAGGGGGCGCAGGTTCAAATCCTGTCGTCCCGAGTTGTGTTGTCGAAGGTCGGAGGCCGTTCTCTCGTGATCGAGAGGGCGGCCTTTCGTGTTTCCGGGGCGTGGTGGTGCCTGCTGCTCGGTGTCGTCTGTGGCCTCATCACCCGTCGACGCGTTCGAGCTGTGGGACCCGGCCAAGCTGGGCGCCCTGGCCGCGCGCACTGCCGTCGCCCTCGAGTCCGGCCAGATCAGCGGCAAGGAGGGGCATCGCCGCGGAGCTGCTGCTGGAGGAGACAGGAGCGGCGGCGACGGATCGCCGGCACCAATACGTGGTGCTGCAACCGGAGTTGGTGGTGCGCAGGTCGAGCATGGGCGGGCACGACGGCTGAAGCGTGTTGCAGAAGGCTGCGTTCGGTCAGGTCAGCGCGTCGGCGTAGCCATCCCGCCAGAACTTCCTGCCTTCCGTGGTTGGGCGCTGATCCTGTTTGTGGCGGTCGGTGGTGATCTAGCTGGAGCGTCCCGGCTTCGCCGCCGAAACCCCCCAGGTTGCAGCGCTTGTCGGTCAGGGCGAGGAACGGCGGTGGTGCTTGCCCGGGTAGTTCGGCTGGCTTTCGTTCCCGATGTCTCTGCGGGTGCGCACGAGGGTGCCGTCGAGCAGCATGACGGCGCCACCCTTCCCGGCGATCTCCTTCAGGGCGCGGTCCAGGTGCGGAGAGCGGGCCGACAGCAGCTCGATGACTTCCAGCAGCCACCCAGGCAGGTCGCGTCATCGACACGCAGGGAATGGTCAGCCTCGAGGTCGTTTGACTGTGGCCGAAGGCTTTGCCGTCAGGGGTGAACGGCTCGGCAGGAAAGCGAAGAAGCGCTGTTCGCGCCGACCTTGCTCCGCTCCATCGCCCGGTGCGGGCCGCGTGGAGAACGGGTGAGGCAGTGGCCGTTCTCTGCGAAGGTGCCTGCGGCTTCGATGTCCTGCGGTGCTGCTGGACCCCGCACACGTGCAGGAGCGAGGTCAGGACAGTTGACGCCAGGCGTGGGTGAGCGCGTTGCGTAGTTGGGCGGTTTCCGTCGGGGCGAGGCCGTCCGTCATTCGCCGCTCCAGTTCGCGTACAGGTTCTTCGTGGTCCGCAAGGAGCTGGCGGCCGAGCTCCGTCAAGCCGATGAGGAGTTCCCGCCGGTTGGTGGGATTGGCGCGGCGGACGACGTACCCGCAGGCTTCGAGGGTGCGGACCATGTCCGCCATGGACTGGGCGGTGACGAATGAGCTGCGCGCGAGCTGGGCGGCCGTCAGTCCGTCGTGCCGATGGAGCACGGTCAGCGCCGTGTACTGCAGCGCGGTCACGCCCGAGGGCTTGAGCGCTTCGTCCAGCCGGGCCCGGACGACAAGTTCGGTGCGTTTGACCAGGTAGAGGAGAGAAGGAAGGTCCTTCTCCCCTTGGCGGGCCGTCGGTGTGACTGCTTTCGGCACGGCGTCCTCCCGGTGTTGCTGCTTTGAGGGATGCGCGTGGCATGCCCCGTGTAGAAGAGTCACCCTAGCCCATTGACAGGATTCCTGTTGATCGAAAAACTGGCGCTTGCCAGGAATCCTGTCAATGAAGGGTTGGTAGTCATGGACTTGATCGGGAAGGTCGCCGTCGTCACCGGCAGCGGACGCGGGCTGGGTCTCGCATATGCCCGGGCGCTCGCCGCGTCAGGAGCCTCCGTTGTCGTCAACGACGTAGAAGAGGAGGCGGTCGAGGCTGCGGTCAAGGCCGTAGAAGCGGCCGGCGGCAAGGCTGTCGGTGTGACGGCTGCCGTCGGTGACACCGCCGCGGCCGAACAGCTGGTCTCCACGGCAGTGGAGCACTTCGGGCGGCTGGACGTCCTCGTCACCAATGCCGGCATCTTGCGCGACCGGGTGTTGTGGAAGATGACCGACGACGACTTCGACGACGTCGTGCGTGTTCATATGCGCGGCACCTTCACCTGTGCCCGAGCAGCAGCTGTGCGGATGCGTGAGCAGGGTGAGGGCGGACGCATCATTCTGATCGGCTCGCCTGCGGGGCAGCGCGGGAACTTTGGACAGACCAACTATGCGGCGGCCAAGGCGGGCATCGTGGCCATGGCGCGCACGTGGGCCATGGAACTGGCCCGGGCCCAGATCACCGTAAACGCCGTCGTCCCGGTCGCCGCCACCGAGATGACCAAGACCATTCCGGTCTTCGCGCCCGCCATCGAAGAGGCTGAACGTACCGGTGCGCCCCTGCCGGACTGGATGCGCAAGGACGAAGGACTCGGCACGGTCGACGACGTCACCGGGCTCGTCACCTTCCTCGCCTCCGACGCCTCCAGCGGTGTGACCGGCCAGGCCATCGGCGTCGGCGGAGACCGCCTCGCACTGTGGTCTCATCCCAACGAGAAGGCGGTGATGCTGCGTGACGGCGGCTGGTCCGCCGAGGAGATCGCCCATGACTGGGCCGGCGGCATCGGGGCGGAACCGGAGAGCTGCGGCATCCCCGCCCCCCAGCCGCCGACGGGAGCCTGACATGCCTTCGTCCACCGCAATCGACCCGGAGCAGCTCACCGCGATCGACGTGCACACACATGCGGAGGTGTCGCGGACGGGGCATCCCTCGCTCAGTCCTGAACTCATGGCCGCCTCCGAGAAGTACTTCGCGGCACACGGACACCGCCAGCCCACCATCGACGAGATGGCGGAGTACTACCGGCAGCGCCGGATGGCTGCCGTCGTCTTCACGGTCGACGCCGAGCACGCGCTGGGGCACCCGCCGATCCCGAACGAAGAAGTCGCCGAGAGCTGCGCCGACCATGCGGACGTTCTCATCCCCTTCGCCTCGATCGACCCGTGGCGGGGCAGTGCGGGGGTGCGCCAGGCCCGGCGTCTCGTTCACGAGCACGGCGTACGGGGGTTCAAGTTCCACCCGAGTCTGCAGGGTTTCTCGCCGGACGACCGGCTGGCCTACCCCCTGTACGAGGCCATCGAGGCACTGGGCGTGCCCGCCCTCTTCCATACCGGTCAGACCGGAATCGGTGCCGGTGTGCCGGGAGGCGGCGGTATCCGCCTGAAGTACTCCAATCCCATGCTCATCGACGACGTGGCGGCCGACTTCCCGGGGCTGCGTATCATCCTGGCCCATCCGTCCTTTCCGTGGCAGGACGAGGCCCTGGCCGTGGCGACGCACAAACCGAACGTCTTCATCGACTTGTCCGGCTGGTCCCCGAAGTACTTCCCGCCGCAGCTCGTCCGGTACGCCAACACCCTGCTGAAGGACAAGGTGCTCTTCGGGTCGGACTTCCCGGTGATCACTCCGGACCGGTGGTTGAGCGACTTCGACAAGCTCGATATCAAGCCTGAGGTACGGCCGCGCATCCTCAAGGACAATGCGGCGCGACTGCTCGGTCTGGTTCAGGACTGACCGCCGTCTCAGGCCGGTTCGTGTTGTCTCCGGCACCGTGCCGGAACCCTGTCGCGGTACGGGCCGCTGTCCGGCCAGGTCTCGCCGGCAGGGCGTGGCTCCGTGGGTGTCGCCGCACGTGTTGAGGCGACGGCAGACACTCGTCGGCAGCATCGGGTCGTGCCGTGGCCGGCCGTGCCCTGCACGGCATAGCAGGCGACGGGCTGCCCCGTGAAGCCCCGCCGGGAACCGCGGCACCACCGGCCGAGCCAAAGGTTCATCCGACACCTCCCCGAGCCGTCCGTCTTCACCACTCCTTTCCCGACCGGCTCGTCCGACCACATCCGAAAGGCACGGCACCCGCATGCGCAACCACGGCATCGGATCCTGGACCGCGCGACGCGCCCGTAAGTCCCCGGACCGCCTGGCTCTCGTCCACGGCGCCACCCAGCGCACCTATGCGCAACTCCACGACCGCACCACGCGCTTGGCCCACTACCTGCGCAGTCTTGGTGTGCGCCCCGGCGATCGCGTCGCGTTTCTGGGACCCAACCACCCCACCTTCCTCGAAACGCTCTTCGCCAGCGGCCAACTCGGTGCCGTCTTCCTGCCCCTCAACACCCGGCTGGCGCAGCCGGAGTTGCGGCACTGTCTGGCAGACTCCGGGGCGAGTGTCCTGGTGCACTCGCCTTCCTACGAGGCGTTCGCGGCTTCCAGCGGTGTCCGGCAGACCGTCAGCGTGGACGAAGACCTGGAGGAGGCCCTCGCCCGCTCCTCGGACGCGCCGCTCGATGTCGTGGTCGGCCTTGAGGACAACGCGATGATCCTCTACACATCGGGCACCACCGGCCGCGCCAAGGGAGCCGTGCTGACCCACGGCAACCTCACCTGGAACAGCTTCAACACCTTGGTCGACGGCGACTTCGCCACCGGGGACGTGACCCTGCTGTCCGCTCCGCTGTTCCACACAGCGGCACTGAACATGACCAGTCTGCCCACCGTCCTGAAGGGCGGCACCCTGGTCATCGAGGAACAATTCTCAGCGAGCCGCACCCTCGACCTCGTCGAAAGGCACCGCGTCTCCGTGTTGTTCGGGGTGCCTGCCATGTTCCAGCAGATCGCGGCGGAGCCCCGGTTCGCCGAGGCCGACCTGTCGTCGTTGCGCATGCTGCTGTGTGGCGGCGCGCCGGTTCCCGAAGGCCTGGTCCGCCTCTACCAGCAACGCGGTCTCGGTTTCATCCAGGGCTACGGCATGACTGAGTCCTCGCCAGGCGTCTGCTTGCTCGACGCCGAGCACGCTCTGAACAAGACCGGCACGGCAGGTCTGCCGCACTTCTTCAGCGACATCCGTGTCGTCGACGCCGACGGCAACGATGCCGCACGCGGCGAACTGCTGGTCGAGGGACCCAACGTGATGAGCGGGTACTGGAACCTGCCCGACGAGACCGCTGCTGCCTTCCACAACGGCTGGTTCCGCTCCGGTGACGTCGTCTGCACCGACGAGGACGGGTACGTCACCATCGTCGACCGCGTGAAGGATTTGATCATTTCAGGTGGGGAGAACATCTATCCCGCTGAGGTCGAAAAGGTTCTCTACGACCACCCGGCCGTCGTTGACTGCGCCGTCATCGGTGTCCCGGACAAGACGTGGGGCGAAGTGCCCCGCGTGGTCGTCGTCCTTGACCCGGCCTCCGAGGCGACGGCCGACGACATCATCGCCTCTCTCGACGGGCGCTTGGCCCGCTACAAGATCCCCAAGTCCGTCGTCTTCGCCGATGCACTGCCCCGCAGCGGCGCCGGAAAACTGCTCAAGCGCCGTATCCGCGAACAATTCGGCACATCCAACTGAAGGAGCTCCCTGTCATGACTGCCCTGCGCACCGCCACCGGACTCGACGAGATCAAGGCCCTGGCGGGCAGCGACCTCGGCCGTACCGAGTGGCTTGAGATCACCCAGGAAAGGGTGAACACCTTCGCCGACGCCACCGGTGACCACCAGTGGATCCACACCGATCCCGTTCGTGCCGCCGACGGCCCCTTCGGCGGCACCATCGCCCACGGCTACCTGACCCTGTCCCTGATCATTCCCCTTTTCAACCAGCTGCTGACCATCCAGGGCACCTCGATGAGCATCAACTACGGCCTCGACAAGGTGCGTTTTCCGCACCCCGTGAAGGTGGGCGCCAAGGTGTGTCTGCACGGCGTGGTCGACTCGGTCGAGGACGTCAAGGGCAACGGCGTGGAAATGCGCCTGGCCTTCACCATCGAGATCGACGGTGCAGACAAGCCGGCCTGCGTCGCGCAGGCCATCTTCCGTCACTACGCGTAGCACCCTGCCGGTGGGAGGAGCGTGCCCCGGGGCCGCGGGCGGGAGACGACGACCAGCCCGGGGCTCCTCCCGCCGGTCTGCCGGCCCGCCATCAGCCCTGTCTCGACCGTCGCCAGGCCGCGAGGGGCGGGGTACTAAGCTGGAGCGATGCCGGAGAAGAACCCGTCGATCGAGGCGCTTGTGCTGCGCCGCGCACAGGAGGGGTCCGTCCTCCCACGCCAGCAGACCGGGGCGTCTCCGCAACGGCTGCTGACCACGTTGCTGGGCGAGCACTGGCTGGACGCCCCGGCGGCTCTCCCGCGGCCCGGAAGATCGGCTCGAGAGCCGCAGGATCGGCGTGCGCCGAAACCCACAGCCCGTCGAACAGCGGCGCGAACCCGAGCCACCTCAGATAGCTGCGTACCCGGTGGCGGACGTGGCGCTGCTGTTCCGGAATGCTGAAGGCAGCCACCACCTGGATGGATGAGGTATTCGGCAAGGGCAGCGTCGAGATGGACGATGCGGCCTACGACATCGACGGCGTGCCCTCAGACGAGTAGAGCCGCTACTTCTGGACAGGTAACGCCAAGAACGCTGCCGAGGCCAAGGCCGATCTCGGTGACGACGAGGGGGACCGCAGATGGATGCAGTCGGTCATTCGTCGTCTTCGAGGAGATGTTTGATCTCCTCGTCCAGCGGGCGGTCGTCCATCTCCGATCCGAACGGCCGCATGGCGTGGGTGTACTCCAGATACGTGAGCAGTGCCTGATGGTCGATCCGGATCTCGACTTCGCCCCGTTGGCCGGGCACGCGGATGACGATGCGCATTGGCTGGCCCGGCTCGGCCTCGGGTCTCACGGTCACGTCGCCGATGCCGGCCGTGCCGCTCAACCCGGCGGACAGAAGGTCGCGGGAGAGGATCCATAATCCGCTGTAGGTGCTGGGCCCGGATACGGCCACCGCTACGGCAAGCGGGTCGCGTGCCCGGTACCGCAACTGGATGTCGCACAAGCGACGTTGACCGTCTTGCAGTGTGAGGAAGCCCTTGGTCATGGCTTCGAGTTGCCGTTGTATGCCGTCGTTGTCGTCGGGACTCACCCTGACCACCCCTTTTCCCGTCGTGTGGCGGGATGGGCTGCTGTGGCACTGCTGAGCGCGCGGGGCTCGGCCGCAGCGAGGCGCTGAGCCGTGCCGTCCCCCCGCTGGAACGCGTCTTCACGCGGCCGTCGTTGTGCCGCATGTGGTTCCGAACGCTAAGTCTTCGCGATGCCTGATGTCTTGCATATGCCAGGATCAGATTCAATCACGAGCGAACCTTCACAGCGCGTTCGATCTGTCGCACGGACTCTGGCATTCCGGCAAACGGGCATTGTGAGATCACGGGCAGAATCGGGCTCCGGGGAGGGGGCCACTACGCTTCGGTGAATGATGCGGCTCGTCGCCAGCCACGAAAAAAATAGTGTGCCAAGCAACTCATTTTCCCTGGTCTTGTGTCCTGAACATGAAAGGGAGTTGGTTGTAGGGCAACTTCTGGACGTGGTGCTGTGCGGAAGATGAAGGTTTTGGCCCTTCGGAGCCGCCCTGCGGGGGGAGGCTTCAAACCGCCTCATGCTGCGTTGGCTGAAGACCGTCGTGGTGAGCGATGAGGAAAAGGCGTCGTAAGAGGCGTCAGGTGGGGACCGGGAAGACGAACGCAAGTGAATCGCTGCTGACGTGTCGCAAGGAAAACAGACGACATCGAAACCGGGGTGTGACCAGAACTTCGGGATGAGCCTGGCGGGTGCCCGCTTATTGGCCAGGTGGTGTCCGGCATGTAGGCGACGTGAGTCCGGTCTGCGGCTTCCGCATGGAACAGGAGAAGGCAGGACCCGATACCGCCCGCCGCGTAGCGGCGGGCGAGAGGGAGTGCCCCAAGCAGCAGACACTGCAAGGGGTCGAGTACCGACGCGGGTCCTGCTGGCGGACCGGCTCGTAGTAGTGATGAAGCCCCTGTAACAGGCGTGGAGCGAAGGAGCCGGGCCGTTCGTGACTGAGTTGATCGCATCAACCGGACAATGTCCGGGAGGAGTCCGATGGGCCAGTTGAAGTCATCGACCAAGCCGTTTGAGATTTCGAAGTGGGAAGTCAAGGAGGCATGGGAGGAAGTCAGGGGTAACAAGGGTGCACCCGGTGTGGACGGACAGAGTATCGCCGACTTCGAGAAAGACCTGAGGAACAATCTTTACAAGGTCTGGAACCGGATGTCGTCGGGCTCGTACTTTCCGCCTCCGGTGCGCGCGGTGGCGATTCCCAAGCCACATGGCGGGGGTGAGAGAATGCTCGGCATTCCCGCTGTCGCTGACCGTGTGGCTCAGACCGTGGTGGCCCGGCATCTGATGCGAAGGGTGGAGCCTGTTTTCCATCCGGACAGTTTTGGATACCGGCCTGGGCGGTCCGCTTTGGACGCGGTAGGAAAATGCCGGGAGCGTTGTTGGAAGCGGGACTGGGTGGTGGAGTTCGACATCGCCAAGTTCTTCGACAGCGTGCCCTGGGACCTGCTGGTCAACGCGGTGGAGGCGCACACCGACGCCGTCTGGGTGAAGTTGTACGTGCGGCGGTGGCTTGCCGCCCCGCTCGTCATGCCCGACGGCTCCCTGCTGGAACGGGAACGCGGGACCCCGCAAGGCAATGCCGCTTATTTAAGAAACGGCAAGGATTTTGATGTGGGGTGGGTCCGGGTGACGGGTCGTGGTTTCGGTGCGGAGTTTCTTCCTGTAGGCATGGACGTGGATACGCTTGACGGCTCGTGGACTACTGCGGTTCCGTCGGCAAGGGTTGAGTCTTTCGATTATTTCTGCATATGCCTTGTCAAGGGCGTTCGTGAGGCGGCAGGGGGGAAAATCCCGCCTGGTCGGTGACCTGACGGCGGATGACGCGCAGTGAGCGCATGAAGGACAGTCGGTCCGGGTCGATGTCGGCGTGGTCGGCTGCCTCGCACATCAGGTGCCTGACCGCGTAGTGAGTGAGAAGCAGTGCCCAGATCTCCTGCTCGACCATGTCCGGTGATTTCGAGCGCAGTACGCCGCCGCGGCCTCGTTGATGCGTCTTGATCTCGTCCAGGCTGGATTCGAACTCCCAGCGTTCGGCGTAGGCGGCGGCAAGTTCGGCGGAGCTGGCCTCATCCGGGTCCATGATGGTGGTGATCAGGCAGAAGATCTCGCCTTTGCCTCCACGGTTCGTGACTTCGTACTCGACGACTCTGACCGGGATCCCGGACGGCTTCTCGATGGCGGCCGATCCACGGTGGCGCTGATTCGCACGCCGGTTGCGGACCTTGGGGTCGAGGAGAAAAGACTCGTACGATCCGTCCTCCAGCGGCCGGACGACCGGCAGATGAGGACCGTCGGGCATGCGCCACAAGAGGTCCGCACCGGTAGCGGCAGCGGCTTCCCACAGACGGTACGCGTAGAATCCCCGGTCGGCGGTGACCAGCATGCCCGGTTCGAATTCGGAGACAAGCTGTCCAGCGAGAACTCCCTCATCCACTCGCCAGGGACCCAGCCGCGCAGCCACCACTGCATGGGTCCCGCATTCACCCAGCCCCACGATCTTCACCTGGGGGAAAGGCGCCGGATTCGCCTTTCCCCCGGACCGGCCGAACTCCGCATCGTTCGCCGGGGTATCAGGAATGTCCAGCACGAACCCGTCGATGGCCATCAGCCGCCACCGCCCCAGCCACGCCCCCTGTGTCCCCCGCTGAGCACAAGGCACTGCCACCCGCTCGAACAGCACTCGCAACGGCTCCGGCCCCAGACGCCGGCGCGCCTGCGAAATGGCACCCGTGGTAGGAACCGTCCAGTCTTTCCGCCAGGTCCCCAGAAAACGAAGACCGTTGACGAGAAGACGCATGACTTCCTCGTACGACTCCCCGAAGAAGAGGCACAGGGCCAACACGTAATAGACAACAACACGCGCCGGAAGCAGACGGGACCTCTTCTCCGTCCGCCTCGTCTCCGCGAGAACCTCATCGACCAGATCACGATCGACCAGACGCGTCAGAACCCCGACACCCACCCGATCGGTCAACCGGACACCCGAAACCGCCGCCGAACCATCCCGCACCCCACCCATAGGTGAGGAAGATAACCGGTCCACCGGGAACAACGAAGCGCCGGTATCGCATAGTTGACTATCCACAGGCAGCCCGGGCGTGCCTCTGTGCATATGTGGACGGCGGAACGCTAACCACTTATCTAAGTGGCATTGCCCCGCAAGGGGCCCCGGTGTCTCCCGTCCTGGCGAACCTGTTCCTGCATTACGCGTTCGACGTCTGGATGTCACGGGAGTTCCCGTCGATCTGGTTCGAACGCTATGCGGACGATGCGGTGCTGCACTGCGTCACCGAGCGCCAGGCCCGCCAGGTCCTGGCCGCGCTCACGGACAGGATGGTTGAAGTCGGGTTGCAGCTACACCCGGACAAGACCCGGATCGTCTACTGCAAGGACGGCAGCCGCCGCGGCTCCTACGAGCACACGGCGTTCACCTTCCTCGGGTACACGTTCCGCGCCAGGAAGAACCGGGCTCGACACGGGAACCTGTTCCTGTCCTTCGAGCCGGCGATCAGCAGGGACGCTCTGACGAAGATGGGGCGGGAGCTGCGGTCCTGGCACCTGCACACCCGCTCGGAACTCTCCTTCCATGAGCTCGCCCGCAGGATCAACCCTGTGGTGGCGGGCTGGCTCAACTACTACAGCCGCTTCAGGCCGTGGGAGCTGATCCCCTTCGTGATGCGCATCAACGCCTACCTGGTGCGCTGGATCCGCCAGAAGTACAAACGGCTCGCGGCCAAGCGGAAGGCCCTCGCGAAGATGCAGGAGATCGCCCGGCGATACCCCCGCATGTTCGCGCACTGGCGCCTGACCACGGGTGCCGTATCGGCTTGATGATCAGAACGGCAAGAGCCGTGTAACGGGCGACTGTTACGCACGGTTCTGTGAGAGCCGAGGGGCGAGATCCCCCTCGGCTACTCGGCAGGAGGGGTCCGTGATGGGTCCGGGAAGGTCCACTCCCGGCGCTCGGTTCGATGGGGAGCCGGTTCGAGCTGGCTTCTGGGAGCAGGCGGAGCGGGTGTGGCAGGCGTTGTGGGTGCAGGCGGTGGCCGAGGATGCCCCGGATGATGTCGTTCGGTTGGCGTTGATGGTCGGGGTTGTGCGGGCGACGGGTGCGCGGCGGGCTGAGCTGACGCGGATGTCGGTCGGTGATGTGAGGCCTCATAAGCGGGAGTTGACTGTGCGTCGGACGAAGTTCCGTCAGCTTGTGACGGTGCCGATCGATGACGACCTGAAGAGGGTTGTGGACGAGTGGGCGAAGCGTCGGCGGAGGCTGGTCAAGGAGTTGGCTGGTGGGGAGCATGACGCTTTGTTTGTGACGTGTCATCACACGATGTGGCGTGGGGTTGCGGGCATGGTCACGAAGCAGGTGGGGTTGCCGTTGTCGGCGCAGGGCGTGCTGTTGGCGTGGCGTCGATGGGCGCAGCGGATGAATATCGAGAACGCGGGCCGGCCGGGGTGGGGGCCCTTGCCGCACCGGTTCGAGCAGATCCGGGGGGCGTGGCTGCGGCCTTGAGTAATTGCTCGAACAGGGATGTGTGGCCGGACGGCTTTGCGCCATGGCCGAACGCCGCCACCGGGGCCATTCCCCAAGCCTCAGGGGGAGACGTGCCACATGCCCCAGGCGACAGGCCTCGACAGCATCCAGGAGCGTCTCTACCGGCCCCTGTTCACCCGTGGCGCGGGCAACGTCAAGGCCTTCAGCCAGCTCTCACCGGCCGAGCGGACCGTGGCACGCTCCCTGCACCGGCCCGAACAACTCTCCCTGATCAAGGAGTCGGGCATCGGGGGCGCGCTACGTGGGTACCGCCCGCCATCACCGCCCCGTCGCGGCCCGAACTCCATCACCGCCAAGTAGCTGTTGTCGTAATAGCGCTTCGTTCCCGGGTAACCCTTAGCTCCGAACGAGGCGAGGGGGCCTGAGCGCGATGAGACGAAGGGCACTGGGATGATCGGCCGGCGTCGTTGAACTGCCAGAGGATGGCGCCGTCGTTGAAGCCATTGCGGGCACTTCGCGTAGTCCTTCTTCAGCGCCTCCGGGTCGAGTTTGAGCCGCTGCCGCAGGTCCTGCCAGATCGCGCATTCGCCTTCGACCACGGCAAGTCGGCCCAGAGCGACGAGGTAGTTCCGTTCGATCCGGTTGAAGTCGTCCTCTGCCTGCGTACATCATCCCGAACACCGCTTCGGCATCGGTCTCGTTCACGATGTGCGGGATATCCGAGTTGTCCCGCGTGATCGTCACCCGGCGGCGGGCCCGCCCCCGCGGGCCTCGTCGGACAGCGTCTGCGCCGGAGGGGTGAAGCAGCATCTCTCAGTAGGCGCTCAGTTCGTCATCGGTCGATCCCAGCACGCCGAGAATCATGGCGGACCCACGCCATGCCGCGCGCAGCGGGGCCTGGCGACTTTACGGCACGTCGTAAAAACGCCAGCTACTCGGCATTGCCGGTGGCGTAAGCGTCCTGTCAACGTCGACGAGCCTCATCAGGCACACCCCCGTTGACTCCCAAGGACTCCCATGGACACCCCTCATCCGGTAGGCCGGTGGCTGAGCAGAGCCGTACAGGCCTGTCTGGCGGCAGCCGTACTGACGGTCGGCGGCATATCCGGAGCCCCGGCAGCCGTCGCGCTGCCAGGGCAGGATGCCCCGACCGGCGCCCCCGCCGACTCCACAGTCGGCTCATCGCCCGCGAGCAGGGCGTTGTGTGACGCGCCGACATCCCCCGAGACCATGCGGTGCATGGCGCTGAAGCGTACCGACTTGAAGCCGATGTCCAAGTCGGCCGCAGCGGCGGCGGCACCGGCCGGCTACGGGCCGGCCGACATCCAGTCCGCGTACCGGTTCCCGGCCGACGGCGGCGTCGGCCAGACCGTGGCGATCGTCGACGCCTTCGACAACCCCAACGTCGAGGCGGACCTCGCCGCCTACCGCACCCAGTACGGGCTGCCGGCCTGCACCAGCGGGAACGGCTGCTTCCGCAAGGTGGACCAGCGCGGCGGGACCGACTACCCGATCGCGAACGCCAGTTGGGCCGGCGAGATCGCGCTCGACGTCGACATGGTCTCCGCGGCCTGCCCCAACTGCCGCATCCTGCTGGTCGAGGCCGACACCGCCTCGTACGACGACCTGGGCGCGGCGGTGGACACCGCGGTGGCTCAGGGCGCCGAGTACGTGTCCAACTCCTACGGCGCGCCGGACACCAACGGCGAGACCGACTACGACAAGTACTACGACCACCCCGGGGTGGCCATCACCGCGAGCACCGGCGACGACGGCTACGGGGTGTCCTACCCGGCAAGTTCCCCGCACGTGACCGCGGTGGGCGGCACCGCCCTCAGGCGGGACAGCAGCACCCGCGGCTGGACCGAGAGCGCCTGGTCCCGTGCGGGCAGCGGATGCTCGGGCTTCGAGGCCAAGCCGGCCTTCCAGCACGACACCGGCTGCGACAAGCGCACCACCGGCGACGTGTCGGCGGTGGCCGACCCGGCCACCGGTGTCGCGGTGTACAACACCTTCGGCGGCGACGGCGGATGGACCGTCTTCGGCGGGACCAGCGCGTCGGCGCCGATCATCGCGGCCGGCTACGCCCAGGCCGGCCCCGCGACCCCCGGCGAGTACCCGAACACCTTCCCGTACCTCAACCTGGACAACGACGCCCTCAACGACGTCACCTCTGGGGCCAACGGCAGCTGCACCCCGGCCTACCTGTGCACCGCGGTCGCCGGGTACGACGGGCCCACCGGGCTCGGCACGCCGAACGGCGTCAGCGCGCTGCGGCAGCCGGGCGCGCACGGCACCATCGCCGGTACCGTCACCGACGCCTCGACCCACAAGCCGATCGAGGGCGCCGCGGTGAAGGTCGGCGGCCACACCACGAAGACCGACGCCACCGGGGCGTACACCTTCCCGCTGAACGTCGGAACCTACGACCTGACCGTCGACGCCTACGGCTACGGCATCGAGAAGGTCACCGGTGTCACCGTCACCGACGGCGGTACCGTCACCCGCGACGTGGCAGTGACCCCGGTCCCGATGGCCAAGGTCAGCGGTCGCGTCACCGACGGCTCCGGGCACGGCTGGCCGCTGTACGCCAAGTTGACCGTCGACGGAGTGCCGACCGGTCCGTGGTACACCGACCCGGTCACCGGGCGGTACTCGCTGCCCCTGCCCAGTGGGCATGACTACACCGTGCACGCCACCGGTGTCTCCGACGGCTACCGCAAGCTGGACCGCACGGTCTCGGTGTCGGACAAGGGCGCCACGGCGGACCTGAAGGTCCCCGCGGACAGCACGCGCTGCGTGGCCCCCGGCTACCACGTGAACGGCCTCTATGAGGAGTTCGGCTCCGAGAAGAAGCCGGCCGGCTGGACGGTCGTCAACCACACCGACGACGGCGGCTGGGAGTTCGACGACCCGGGGACGAAGGGCAACCGGATGAAGACCGCCGGTGCTTCTGGCGGGTTCGCCTCCGTGAACAGCGAGTTCGCCGGGGTCCACAAGCGTCTGGACACCGAGCTCGTCACTCCGGCCGTGGACTTGTCCACGGTGGACAAGCCGGTGATCAACCTGGCGACCGAGTACTTCTCGCCCTCCGAATTCTCGGACTCGACCGCGAGTATCGACCTGTCGCTGGACGGAGGAAGCACCTGGAACTCGGTCTGGAGCCACACCAACCCGACCGTCGGCCCGGCGCCGCTGTCGATCGACATCCCGCAGGCCGCGCACCAGGCCGATGTGAAGGTCCGCTTCCACTACTGGACCGCCGGTAACCGTGACATGTGGTGGCAACTCGACAATATGCTGATCGGTGCGGCGGGCAGCTGCGACCCGGTGCCGGGCGGGCTGGTCGTCGGCCAGACGCTGGACGCCAACACCCAGCAGCCGATCGCCGGCAGCACCGTCGTCTCGCCGGACGCGCCCGACGCGCCCGCGCGTTCGAAGGTGACCGACGACCCGGCCGTGGGCGACGGGTTCTTCACCCTGTTCGTGCCCAAGGACGGCAGTAGCGACCTCACCGCGAGCCACACCGGCGGGTACTCCGCCGACACCGAGCACGTGCAGGTCCGCAAAGACGCGGTCGCCGAGACCACGTTCCGGCTGGCGGCCGGCCGGCTGAACCTGCACACCTCCGGGGTCTCCGCCACCGGCTCGATGATCGGCAAGGCGGTCGGCCGGACGGTCGAGGTCCGCAACACCGGTACCGCTCCGCTGTCCCTGCGGCTGAGCGAGCGCAGCAACGGGGCGACCCTGGCCGACGCGCCGGCCGCCACTGCGGCGCCGAAGCAGGCCCGATCTGCGACCAAGGTCGCCGCCGGCCCCTTGACCGCCAAGGACCTGGCGGGCTCGGCCACGCCGAGCGCCCCGGTCGTCGACGGCAACGGCTGGGCGCCCACCGCCCAGTACCCGACCGGGATCCTCGGCTCCGTGGTCGGCGTGCACGAAGGCAAGCTGTACTCGGTCGACGGCATGGACGGCGTGACCGTCGCCACCAGCGCGGGGTACGTGTACGACCCCAAGACGATGGTCTGGTCGCCGCTGCCCAAGGGGAACCAGCCGCGGCAGCAGGCCACCGGCGGGTTCATCGACGGCAAGCTCTACGTCACCGGCGGCTGGGACAACTCGGCCCGCGGGCTCACCAGCACCGAGGTGTTCGACCCGGCCGCCGGCACGTGGACCGGCGCGGCGCCCATGCCGATCCAGCGCACCGCCGCCGGCACCGCCGTGCTGCACAACAAGCTCTACCTGGTCGGTGGCATGCCGGACTCCCACTCGGAGCAGTCGACCGACGTCCAGGTCTACGACCCGAAGACCGACCGGTGGACCAAGGCCGCGCCGTACCCGGTGCCGGTCTCGCTGGAGTCCTGCGGCGCCATCGGCGACAAGCTGTACTGCGCGGGTGGCGAGTCCGACAACGCCCTGTACGACAACGCCTACGTCTACGACCCGGTGCACGACGCGTGGTCGAAGATCGCGAGTCTGCCGACGGCCACCTGGGGCGCCGCGTACGCCTCGGCCAACGGCAAGCTGATCGTCACCGGCGGCGTGACCGGCGACCTGACCTTCGGCACGGTCACCAACACCAGTTGGGCGTACGACCCGGCGACCGACTCGTGGCAGCAGCTGCCGTCCCTCAAGAACGGCGTGTACAAGGCCTCGGCCGCAGCCGGCTACTACGTGATCGGAGGCCTGAACGGCAGCTTCACCCCGCGGCGCGACGGCGAGCTGCTCGCCGGGTACGACGCGGACAGCTCCGGCAACGTCCCGTGGCTGGCGACCGACACCCCGCGGCTGACGCTCAAGCCGGGGCAGATGACCGAGATCACCGTGACCCTGGACCCCGGCGGCACCGAGCAGCCCGGCACCTACCAGGGCGCGATCGAGGTCGGCACCGACAGCCCGTACGCCGTCGACGACATCCCCGCCACGCTGACCGCCACGCCCCCGCCCAGCTGGGGCAAACTGTCCGGCACTGTCGACGGGGTGGCTTGCGACAGCACCCATGCACCGCTGTTCGGCGCCTACCTGGAGATCGACAGCGACACCACCGGCTACGCCCGGCGCACCGACGCCGACGGCCACTACTCGCTGTGGATTGACTCCGGCGTCGGAACGCTGAACGCGATCGCCAGCAAGGACGGGTGGCGGCCGGCCCACCGCACGGTCGACATCTCCGCCGGGCACACCGTCACCGCCGACTTCGGCCTGAAGCCCTCGGCGAGCTGCTCATGAAAGAGGCAACGATGAGAAAAGCGGTGCGCGGCCTGGCCGCGCTCGGCATCCTCGCGGCGACGATCGGCCTGACGGCGACGCCCGCGTCGGCCGACGGGGACGCGATCACGGTCGACCCCGGGTCGGTCGCGGTCACCCTCCAGCTGGGCCAGCCCCGGCAGGTGGCGCTGTCGCTGTCCAACCCGACCGACACGGACGCGACCGTGTCGCTGGACGGCGCCTCGAGCGCCGTCGCCCCGGCCGCGGCGCCGGCTCCGGCTTCGGCCAGAACCGCGACACCGGCCGTCACCATCCCCACCAAGACCACCGGGCACATGCTGGGCGGCAAGAAGCTGACCAGCGCCGCGCCCGCGCCCGCGCCCGCCACTGCGACGGCCGACGGCTGGAATTCGCAGGCCGCACTGCCGACCGTGAGCATGGACAGCGCGGTCGGTGTCTACAAGGGCAAGGTGTACTCGGTCGGCGGTGTGGTCGGCGGCGGGTTCTTCCCCCCGTTGACCGCGGGCGGCTATGTGTACGACCAGGCATCCGACAGCTGGTCAGCGCTGCCGGACCTGCCCGGCGACTCCCTGGGGCATCCGGGCCTCCGGGACAAGCCGGCCGGTGCCTTCATCGACGGCACGTTCTACGTCACCGGCGGATGGGTGAACGACGGCTCCACCGAGGGCTCCACCCTGGCCTACCAGCCGGGGGCCGCGAGCTGGACCAATGTGGCCACCAACGAGGTCCCGTACGCCGCCGCCGGCACCGCCGTGCTGAACGGCAAGCTCTACCAGGTGGGCGGCTGTCGTTACACTTGCGGCAGCACCGACGTGCGGGTCTTCGACCCGGTGGCCAAGAAGTGGTCGAACGCTGCGCCGTACCCGGAGCGCACCGCCTGGACCTCCTGCGGCGCCGTCGCCGGCAGGCTCTACTGTGCGGGCGGCTACGTCGACAACCCCGGCGGCACGCATGCGTCCAGCGGGGCGACCTACGCCTACGACCCGGACACCGACAGCTGGACCCGCATGGCCGACATGCCGGAATCGCTGTGGGCCTCCGCGTACACGGCGTCCGCCGGCCAACTGGTGGTCTCCGGCGGCAGCACGGGGAGCACCACCACGACCGGTGTGACCAACAGGGGCTACGCCTACAAGGTGGCCACCGACACCTGGTCGGCGATCCCTGCCGCGCCCAAGGCCCTGTACCGCAGCGGCAGCGCGTGTGGCATGTACGCCGTGGGCGGCTCCGTCTCGAAGGTCAATCCGGTGGCCGACACCTCGTTGCTGGCCGGGTACGGCACCTGCTCGGACTACGTGCCATGGCTGTCCGTCAGCCCCAAGCGGGTCACCGTACCGGCACATGGCTCGGCCACCGTCACGGTCAGCGTGGACACCTCCAAGCTCGACCAGCCGCGCAACCAGACCGCCGCGCTCGACATCACCAGTTCGCTGCCGGGCACCACGCCACCCGTACCGGTCAGCCTCGACGCGACCCCGCCACCCAGCTGGGGCCTGCTCACCGGCACCGTCTCCGGCAAGAACTGCGCCGGCACGGTGGCGCCGCTGGGCGATGCGACCGTGGAGGTGGACTGGGACACCGACGGTACGGTGCTGCACACCAACGCCTCCGGTGAGTACCGGCGCTGGATCGACACGGCGAAGAACCCGCTGACGATGCTGGCCTCCTCCGACGGCTGGCGGGCGCAGATGCGCTCCGTGAGCCTGACCGCCGGCGCGACGAGCACGCAGAACTTCACGCTCGCGGCGTATCCCGGCTGTAAGTAGCAGTCAGGTGCTTCAGGGCCGCGCCCACCAGCCAGGTGGGCGCGGCCCTCGCCTTTCCGGCGCGCAGCGGCGCCGCGCCCGAGGCAGCCTTCGCCCGGGCCGCGGAGCTTCGTCTTGCGGTTGCCCAGCCAGGTCCCGATGCGTCTCGCGCCGGCGCGCAGGATGGCGGCCGGGGCTGGTAGCCCGTCAGGAGAATTGCTGGACCCTTGTTGGTCGGATCCGGTGCGCACTCCAATGACGGGAAAAAATTCAGCAGTTGGGCACGGAGCCGGCTGATCTGCCGGGTGCGGGCACTTACCAGGTCGGTGCGACGGGTGATGAGGATGCGAAGGTCAACCGCTATCGCGTCGCCGGGTGCGCACCGTCCGCCGCGTTGTCGAACAGCTCGATGCCCAGCCTCGGCGCATCCGGCCGCGAACTCCGCACCCTCCTTGGCCTCCAATGACCCACGTCCGCAATTCCCGTCCCCGGTACGTCCTGGCATCGTCGGAGCCGGCACCGCAGCTGCCTACCGGCCCGTGATTACTGGGTGGCCAGCCAGTAATCGCCGACCGTCTCAGCCGCCCGGCTCGGCATGTGCCGGGCGTGAGTCGTCACCCGGATGAAGCCGACGCATTCACCTCATCCCGGTGACGAGCATCGGACTCGGGTAGCTTTGAGCTGCCTGCGATCTGCGCTATCTGGATCCCGAGCTGGAGACGGGTTTTGGCACCTGTGAGCTCCATCAGGCCGTGCACGCGCCGCTGTACTGTGCGCAACGACAGGCCGAGTCGGCTTGCGACCGCCTGGTCGTTGAGGCCGGCGGCGAGCAGGCCCAGGATCCGGCCATCCATATGGTCGACCTTGCCGCGGGCCGACTCCTGGGCCAGCCCTTCGGCGCTGACGGTGACGGGTGAGGCCTGCTCCCAGACCAGGTCGAACAGGGCGAGCAGTGCGTCCAGCAGTGCGCTGGGCCGCACCAGGAGAGCGCCCTCGGCGTCTGATCCGTTCGTGCTGCCGGCGATAGGGACGAGAGCCAGTTCGCGGTCGGCTATCAGTAGCTTCAGCGGGACAGCGTCGACGATACGGAACTGCTCGCCGGCGGCGATGGCGCGATCCACCGCATCCAGCATCTCCGGACCTTCGTCCAGCATCCGCCGCTCCCACACTATCCGGTAGGACACGCCACGGGCAGCGACGACTACTTCGACGTCGTTGTCGGCGATGCCGACCGTCAGCAACGGGCCCTGAACCAGGCAGCGCACCTCGCTGCGTGCGCCGAGCTGCAGCTGGGTGAAGCGCTGCCGGATGGCCGCTGAGCCCCGCACGACTTCGATCACCTCGGGCGAGGCGCGATGGGTGACACCTGTGCGGTAGAGCTCTCCGAGAGAGTCGAGCTCGATCTCTGCCCGCTTGAGCGCGCTCTGGTGCTCCATCAGCAGGGCCCCCAGAGCCAGTTCGGGCGGGGAAGCCGTCAGCTGCTCCCGGGACTCGCCGCTGTGCGCGGCAAGGCCGAGGTGTTCCAGGCGGGCGAGCAGCCGTGCCGCTTGCCCAGGTGCGACACCCAGCGATGCCGCCAACTCCGCAGAAGTACAGGAGGGGCGGCGCAGCAGCTCGCGGTAGGCATTCAATTCGTCATCCGTGAGTCCCAGCACACCGAGATCATGACGGATCCCCGCCATGGTGCAACGGTCCGCGTCTGGCGACTTTGCGCTATGTCGTAATATCGCCACGCTGTGTCCATTGCCGGTGACGCACGCCTCCTGCCAACGTGAGTGCTGACCGTCCGGGGCCAAGGGCCGGGACACGCGCGGTACGTCGGTGCTGAAGGCCGGCAGCGCCTGAGGCCTGTACCGAATCGGCGGTCGACTGGCGGTTTCGCTGGCATGACCAGTGCCGAGAGGCTTGCCGGCTGGGTCGCGGAAATCCTCACCATGCAAGTAGCCCGAGGCAAACGTGCAGTACGAGATCTGGGACACCTCACCGCCCACATCGCCGGAGCTGAGCCGGATAGCCGGCTGGGCGCGCGCTGGCCGCCCTGCTGCTGCGCGACCAGCTCGCCGGGGGGAACCGGAACTGATCGAAGCAGCCAGTGCAGCGGGCACCAGCTGGGCCGACCTCGCCGCCCCTCCGCCCGTTCCCGGACCACGCCGGGGCGGTGGGCTGTGCGTCGTGCGGGTGGACGGTCACGTCCGAACGGACCGCACCAAAGACCTGGAAAGAATCCCCCGACCCCGAGCGCGACACCAGGCTCGACTGCATCGAGCACGTCCTCGACCGCTTCCCGGACCGCGTCTTCGCGTTCGACGAGTTCGGCTCACTGGGGATCCGGCCCGACCGGGTGCCGGCGACCTACCACCGCACCCACGGCGTGCGGTACTTCCACGGCTGCTACTCGGTTGGCGACGACACCCTGTGGGGCGTCAACCGGCGCAAGAAGGGCGCCGGGAACACGCTGGCCACGCTGAAATCGATCCGCGCCACCCGGCCCGACGGCGCCCCGATCTACGTGATCCTGGACAACCTGTCCGCCCACATGGGCACCGACATCCGGCGCTGGGCGACGAAGAACAAGGTCGAGTTGTGCTTCACACCGACCTACGCCTCGTGGGCCAACCCCATCGAAGCCCACTTCGGACCGCTGAGGCAGTTCACCATCGCCAACTCGAACTACCCCAACCACACCGTGCAGACCCGGGCATTGCACGCCTACCTGCGGTGGCGCAACGCCAACGCCCGCCACCGCGACGTCCTGGCCGCCGAACGCAAGGAACGCGCCCGCATCCGCTGCGAGAAAGGCATCCGCTGAGGCGGTCGGCCCCTCGCCACGGCGCTGTGACCGCCAGCGATATGTGGCCAGGGGCGGTCGCAGGACCCCTGGTGACCAGCCTGTACTCACGGGTGGTTGGTCATTTTGCTCAGCCGTAGCTGGTCAGTACGGCAGCGATTCGTCGCATGCTGGGCTGAGGCGTGCTTCGTGGGGCGCAGCGGTCGGCTACTCGCCCGTGACGCCGTCGATGGCCTCGCGGAGGAGATCCGCATGGCCGACGTGGCGGGCGTACTCCTCGATCACGTGCTCAAGGACGAACCGCACATCGGTGTCACCGAATTCCGGGTTCGGCACGATGCGCGCGAGGTCGACGGTCACCTTCGCGAATACCTGCCGCGACTCCTCGCACGCCTTCAGGTAGTCCTCGTAGACGTCCGTGGCCGGCGTAGCGTCCGACTCGTCGTACCAGTCGCCACCGTCAGCGGTGACGGAGGTCCGATAGGGGAAGAAGCGAGGCGTCGTGCCGGCCAACGTCCGCTGGAACCAGGCACGCTCAACCCCCTGCAGATGGCGCATGAGCCCCAGCAGGGTCAACGCCGACGACCGCACAGGATGTAGCCGCAGTTGTGCATCCGAGAGGCCCTCGCACTTCCACAAGAAGGTCGCTCGGTGGTAGTCGAGATTCGAGGCGATCACCTCCAGCCACAGACCCGATACTGCGCGCTCAGGCCGGACGATCTTCTGGACCACCATGTCGCTCACGCTGGAGTCTCCTTACCGGTCATCAAGCTTGGTCGAGTCCGTACGTGCCCACGATCCGAGGACTGGGTGGCGCCTCTACTGGCACCTCGCGAGCACGTCCGCCCAAGAAGACCTCTCTTCGTATCGGAACTCATCGCTCGATGCCGCCTCGGGAGTGGCCATCCACGGCTGCGAGTGGCCAGGTATCGCCGCGAGTCACCGGCGGCCTGAACGCAACCCGGCGAACCTGTGCGGTCACAGCACTAGGCAGGCTTCGGACGCAGTTGGAACATCGCGCGCGGCACCCAGAACGCCGAGCTCCAGCACAGAGGGGGCGTCTGTCAGTCCCAGCACATCGGGAATTGTGGAGGATCCGGGCACCGTAAATATGTCCGGGCGGGGCGAGTTTGCGCTATGTCGTAAGACCGCCTCCCCCTAAGCGTTGATGATCACACAAACTCGCTGGGAACGTCGTAGCTCGCTGCCCGTTCGGGTACGCAACCACGTCTGTTGCGGCAGGAGTCGACGTCCCGATGCAAAGAATCCGCGCCCTGGACCGAAGAAGAACAACTCTGGTCCTGTCTCTCCTCGTTGCCCTCCTGGCGGGCCTCGTTCTCGGCCCGCTGGGAAGCGATCCTGCGAGAGCGGACCAGAAGATCGACGTCGGCCTGGTGGCCGACCTGAAGAAGGATCAGGGCACACCGTTCTGGGTGCGGTTCGGTATGAAGGCCGACCTGCGCAAGGCCTCCGCCATCAAGAGCAGGGACGGACGCGGTAAGGCCGTGCTGAAGGCTCTGCGTGATACCGCCCATGCGCAGCAGGCGGACGTGATCGCCAAGGTGAAGGCCGCGGGCGCTGACTACCGTGCCTTCTGGGCCTCTAACACGGTCTATGTGACCGGGGGTTCGCTGAAACTCGCCGAGGACCTCGCCAAGGGGGCCGAGGTGAGCCGCCTCCAGGGCGACCATGTCTATAAGCTGCCGGAGCCGATCAAGGCCGCCAAGGTCGCGGCCGTGAATACCGCTGCCGACGACGCCCCGGTCGAGTGGGGCCTGAAGGCCATCAAGGCCGACCGCGTGTGGAAGGACTTCAACACGCGCGGTGAGGGCGTCGTCATCGGTTCCATCGACTCCGGCGCCCAGTTCGACCACCCGGCCCTCAAGGCCTCCTACCGGGGCACCCGTGCGGACGGGACGTACGACCACAACTACAACTGGTACGACCCGACCAACACGTGCGGCACCCCCTCGCTCGAGCCTTGCGACAACGTCGGGCACGGCACGCACACCATCGGCACGATGACCGGTGGCAAGGGCACGACGAGCGATATCGGAGTCGCCCCCGGCGCCAAGTGGATCTCCGCCAAGGGCTGCGAAACACAAAAGAGCTGCACCAGTTTCGCGCTGCTCGCCTCAGGTCAGTGGATGCTCGCGCCGACCGACCTGAACGGCAACAACCCCCGGCCGGAGCTGCGTCCCGATATCATCAACAACTCCTGGGGGCTCGACAACGGCATCGCCGTCGAGCCGTTCTACCAGGACATGGTCAACGCCTGGACCGCTGCCGGGATCTTCCCGGTCTTCGCCAACGGCAACACCGGGCCCGGCTGCAACACCGCGGGCAGCCCCGGCGACTACACCTCCACCTACGCCGCGGGCGCCTTCGACGTCAACGGGAACATCGCCTCGTTCTCCTCGCGCGGACAGGGCGAGAACGGTGAGATCAAGCCGAACATCGCCGCCCCGGGCGTGAGCATCCTGTCCGCGGTGCCCGGCAGCACGTACGCCACCATGAGCGGTACGTCGATGGCCGCGCCGCACACCGCGGGCGCCGTCGCCCTGCTCTGGTCGGCCGCGCCGCGCCTGGCCCATGACATTCCTGCGACCCGGGCACTGCTGGACCGCACGGCCGTCGACGTCGACGACACCAGCTGCGGCGGCACCGCGGCGGACAATAACGTGTGGGGCGAGGGCAAACTGGACGCCCTTGCGCTGGTGGACGCCGCGCCCCGCGAGGGCACCGGAACGGTCACCGGCAAGATCACCGACGAGAGCGGCAAGCCCGTCGCCGGCGCGAGCATCCACGTCACCGGCGCCCTTGACCGCCAGCTGGTGAGCGGCAGCGACGGTTCGTACGAGCTGCGGCTGACGGCAGGCGAGTACAAATTCGCCGTGGCCGCCTTCGGCTACACCGGCACCGAGAGCACCGCCACCGTCACCGCCGGCAACACGGTCACCGCGAACATCACCCTGAAGGCGGCGCCCAAGGCGACCGTCCACGGCAAAGTCACCGACGGATCGGGTCACGGGTGGCCGCTCTACGCCAAGATCACGGCGGAAGGTGTGACGCAGGCAGGCCCGTGGTTCACCGACCCCAAGACCGGCGAGTACCAGGTGACGCTGCCGCAGACCGCGGAGCACACCCTGCACGTCGAGGCCGTCTCGACCGGCTACCAGGACAAGTCCGTCCAGGTGCCGTTCACCGGCGACGGAGCCAAGGACGTGTCCCTCGCCATCACGCCCGATCGCTGCGAGGCACCCGGCTATGGGGTGAAGGGCCTGTACGAAAACTTCGACTCCGGGAACAAGCCTGCCGGGTGGCGTGTCGTCACCCACTCCGATCTGAGCGGCTGGGCGTTCGACGACCCCACACCGCTGGGCAACCGCACCCTCAAGGGCCGAGGCGGCTTCGCCTCCGTCAGCAGCCGGATGAGCACCTTCAAACCGCGTGACTCCGAGCTGATCAGCCCCACCGTGGACCTGACCGGCGTCAGCGAACCGGAGCTTTCGTTGGAGAGCCTCTACCGAGCGAATACGGGCTACAACCCCCCGCTCCAGTCCACCATCAGCATCGATGTGTCCACCGATAACGGCGCGACCTGGACCGGCGTCTGGTCACGCGGCCTCGCACTCGCACAGGAATCGCTCAAACTGCCCCTCCCGCAGGCCGCAGACAAGTCCCAGGTGAAGGTCCGCTTCCACTACGACGCGCCAAGGAACGAAGGGTGGTGGGAGATAGACGACGTCCTGATCGGCGACGCGACCTGCACGCCCCTCGACGGCGGCCTCGTCGTCGGCCAGGTGAGCGACCGCAACACCGACGCGGGCCTGGCGGCGGCCACCGTCTCCACCCCGTCCGGGGAGTCGGCCCGCTCAGCGACGACGCCGCAGGACCCGGCGACCGGCGACGGCGTGTACGTCCTGTTCTCCCGCGCCGGAGAGCACGAACTGACCGCCACCCATGAGAATTTCACCGCCGAGAAGAAGACCGTCACGGTCCGCGAGAACGCCGTGACCGGAGCCGACTTCACCCTCGACGCCGGCCGCCTGAAGGTCGCAGAGGACTCGCTGTCCGGCGCGGTCCCCTTCCGTGAGCGCGCCATGAAGAAGCTCACGTTGACCAACACCGGCAAGGCCCCGCTCACCGTCGAGACCGGCGCGGGCGGCGACGCTGCGGCCACCAAGTCGGCGGAGCGGAGCAAGCCCAACCCAGAGGTGTCGGTCAAGGTCAAGACCAGCATGAGCTTCCTCACTCCCGACAGCAGCAGCCCGCTGTCCAGCACCGACACCGGCGCCGCAACCGGCACTCAGGCAGGAACCGCCGGCGACGATGAAGGCGGCGACTGGCGGACCCACACTTCGTACCCGGCCGGAATCTCGGACTCGGCTGTCGCCGTGGACGACGGCAAGATCTACAGCATCGGCGGCTACGAAACCATCCCCTACCCGAATGGTCCCTTCGGCTACAGCGAAAGGAAGACCGTCAGCGCTTCCTACGTCTACGACCCCATTGCCCAAAGTTGGTCGCCCATCGCCCGACCGCACATCGCACGGGTCGCTGCGATGGCGGCGTTCATCGACGGCAAGCTGTACGTGACCGGCGGCTGGAGCGCTTCGCAGACGCTGGCGACCCTCACCGAGGTGTACGACCCGAAGACCGACACCTGGACCACCGCCGCCAGCCACCCCCGTGGACTCACCGGCTCGGGAAGCGCAGTCCTCGACGGCAAGCTGTACTTGGTCGGCGGCTGCGCCGAGCCCGACAACACCCTCGTCGGCACCTGCAACCAGACCGACGTCCACGTCTACGACCCGGTCAAGGACCGCTGGACAAGAGCGGCCGACTACCCCGTGGGGGCGGCTTTTTCAGCCTGCGGCGGCATCGACGGCAAGCTCTACTGCGCGGGCGGCATGAACAAGGCAGGCGTTCTGTCCGACGCCTACGTCTACGATCCGGTCTACGACCACTGGTCGCCGATCGCGAAGATGCCCAACGGCTCCTGGTCCTCCGCCTACAGCACCAGTGGGGGCAAGCTGCTGGTCGCCGGCGGCGTCCGCGACGGCAACACCAACGGGACCATCACCAATGAGGGCGTCGCCTACGACCCCAAGACGAACACCTGGTCGGCGCTGCCGAACATGAAGTATCCGACCTACCGCGCCGGCTCGGCTTGTGGAACCCTCGTGGGCGGCCTGACCGGCGTCATGAACGGCAACGCACGAGTGCAGAACCTGCAGGGACAGGACTGCGACACCGGAAGTGTCTCGTGGGCCTCGCCCGAGCGGACGCGGATCACCCTCGCTCCCGGCGAGCGCACCACGCTCACCGTCGCTCTGGACAGCAAGGCCATGGAGCAGCCCGGCACCTATGACGGAGCCCTCCACCTGCGCACCGACTCCCCGTACGCCACCCCGGCCGTCCCCATGACGCTGCGGGTCACCCCGCCGCCCACCTGGGCCAAGGTGGCTGTGACCGTCAAGGCCGAACAGTGCGACGGGACATCGGAGCAGATTCAGGGTGCCTTCGTGAAGATCGACGGACAGGCCACCCTGGCCCGCAGGTCGGACGCCGACGGACAGGCCTCGGTCTGGCTGCCGGTCAACGACGGCGGCCACGAGGTGACCGTCATCGCCGCCAAGGACGGCTGGAGCTCGGCGAGCGAACGCCTCACAGTCAAGCAGGGCGACACGCAGAGCCCCACGCTCACCCTGAAGCCGGCGGGCGGGTGCGCGGCCCGATGAGACAACGACTGAGACAACGACTGAGACCACGACCCACCACCGCACCCACGACACCTTCGGAAGGGATCCGGGTGACCCTCATGGGCCGCAGACCCCTACTCGGCACCGCCATATCCGTCGTCGCCCTCACCGCTGGGCTGCTCACCGGCTCAGCGGCCGGCGCAGACGGACCCGACATCACCGTCAGTACCGACTCCCTGACCGCCGGCGCAGAACTAGGCGGCAGCACCCAGGAGACCTTCACGGTCACCAATCACGGCACGGATACCCGCACCGTGACGCTCGCAGAGTCCGGCGGCGGTTTCACCATCCAGGACCTGAAGGACACCGGCGCGCCACGCCGGGAGATCACAGGCACACCCGACCCGCACCGGCTCGCCACCGGTGGAGACAGGCAAGCCAAGGCCGCCCCCCAGGAGGCAAGCCCTGCCGAGGCACCATGGCAGGACATCACCGATCACCCCACGCCGGTCATGGACAACCTGGCCGCCACCGGGCCCGGCGGAAAGGTGTACTCGGTCGCCGGCATTTCCGACCGCAAAGTGATCGCCACGGCCCGGGTCTACGACCCGGTCGCGGGCACCTGGAGCACCATCGCACCCCTGTCCCAGCCGCACGAGAAGCCGGCAGGGGCGTTCATCGACGGCAAGCTGTACGTCACCGGCGGCTGGGGCGCCCCTGGCGACGTCCTCAACGTCGCCGCGACCGAGGCCTACGACCCGGCCACCGACAGCTGGGCCACCAAGGCCGCGAGCCCGAAACCGCTCGCCGGGCAGGGCGCTGCCGTCCTCGACGGACAGCTGTACACCGTGGGCGGGTGCGCCGTAGCCTGCGGTTCGACCGCCGTCCTTGCCTACAACCCGGTCACCGACGAATGGTCGAAGAAGGCGGAGTACCCGGAGCTTGTGTCCTGGGCGTCGTGCGGCACGCTCGGCGGGCGGCTGTACTGCGCGGGCGGAGAGGTCGACCAGAACGGCGTCGCCGTACCCATCAAGAACACGTACGCCTACGACCCGGCCACCGACAGCTGGACCAAGCTGGCCCCGATGCCGGAGGGCCTGTTCGGGGCTGCCTCCAGCGCCGCCAACGGCCGGTTGCTGGTCTCCGGCGGCTCCAACGGCCAGGATTCGTACACCAACGCCGGCTACCAGTACGACCCCCAGGACGACAGCTGGAGCGCGCTGCCCAACGCCAACCACATCGCCTTCCGAGGTGGCAGCGCCTGCGGCTTGTACCGCATCGGAGGCACGACCGGTGGTCTCGCAGGCATCATGGCGAATGCTGAGAAGCTCCCGGGCTACGAGGCCTGCGGCGACGGGGTGGACTGGCTGACCACCGACGACGCGGCGTTCACGGTACAGCCCGGCGCGACCCACACCGTCACCGTCAAGATGGACACCTCGGGCTTCTCCCAGCCCGGCACCTACACCGCCGCCCTCCGCCTCGGCACCGATCACGGCGACCATGTCGACCCGGTGAAGGTGACCCTCACCGTCAAGGCACCGCCGCAGTGGGGCAAGATCGCGGGCACCATCACCACCGCCGCCTGCGCACCAGGTGGTGGTGGCCCGCTGGAGAAGGCCTCGGTCACGCTCACCGCCAAGGGCGTGCACCGGGTCATCAGGACGGCGAAGGACGGCACGTACGCGCTCTGGATCGGCGAGCACGAGGGCCCGCTGACCGTCATCGTCTCCAAGGACGACTGGCAGCCGAGCAGAGCGGACGTCACCCTGCAGGCGGGTGCCACCCGGACGGTGCCACTGGCACTGGATCCGTACCCGTTCTGCCCGGTGGCATAGCGCGTGGTCGTGCGCCGCAGCCTGCGGCGCACGACCACCCTTGAGATGCACGACACTTGAGGCCGCCTGTCCGCGCACCGATCGCCGGACGGGCGGCCTCTGTGATCGTCGATGCCGCCGCAAAGCTTCCGCCGGTCAGAAACCTCTGGCCGAGCGTCCTCGGCGCAGGGTGTTGGGCCGGTGAACGCCCGGGCCTGAAGGCGTTCATCGACTCGTCACCGAGGGCAAATTGGGGGGAACGGCATCAGACGAATCGGTCTTTCGCGCTGACCATCCAGGCGTGCTTCTCCAGGGAGTCGGTGATCGCCTGCACCAGGTCAGCCGAGGAGGGATCCTCGCAGTCGGCCTGGTCAGGGGAGGGCCGGGCGCCGCTGGCCGGGCTCGCCCGACTACTACTGCCCCGGCTGCTCCACGGGCACCGGATCGTCACACCACGTACCTTGCTCGCCTGGCACCAGCGCGTGAACCAGCAGCGGTGGACCCAGCCGCCTTCCCCGGCCGCTTGCCGGTATCCAACGAGCTGCGCGACCTGATTAATCATCCGGCTCGCTGGCGAGAACCCACGGTAGGGCGCACGCCGCGTGCACGGCGAACTGTGCCGAGTCGGACACAGGACCAGCGCCGCCACCATCCGACGCGTCCTCCGCACCGCAGGAGTCGGCCCCGCGCCCCGCCGTCACCCGGTGCGCCGAGAGTGGGCCACCTTCCTCAAGTCCCAAGCGAGCGGCCTGCTCGCCGCCGACTTCCCCCACGTGGTCACTGTCGGACTGCAACGGCTGTATGCGCTGTTCGTCATGGAAGCGCGCACCCGCCCGTGCACATTCTGTACGTCACCGCCCATCCGGCGCCGCCTGGGCCACCCAGCAGGCCCATCAGGTGCTCCGGCAACTCGGGGACGGCTCTGCCGACTTCACCCACCTGATCCGGGACCGCTACGCGAAGTTCACCGCAGCCTTCAATGCCGTCTTCGCCGGCGAGGGCATGACCCTCGCCGAGATCCCCCACGCAGCCCCAACAGCAACCCGCACACGGAGGGATTCATACGCTCCGTAGGGGAGGAGTGCACTGCCCGGCTCCTGCTTTTCGACCGAGGCCACGCCGGGAAGATCCTTGATGGCTACGCCCGCCACTTCAACCGGCACCGGCCCCACCAAGAGCGAAACAACTTGAGCCCGGCCTCATCAACGAATACCACCGAGCAAAAGCGGTAAGCCCGCATTTCACACTTGATGAAGCCATTTTGGATCACTACGGGCGCGGTGGGACTGGGACCTCATTGCCCCTTTCGGTGTGATGGCCATGGTCACCGGTCAGCGACCTCTACACGGCAACCTGCGACGCTGCTCAAGTCGGCCTGCCATCCGGCCAAGTTCATGGCCGCACGGCCGGAACCAGCCGATCACCTTCGGGGTGCGGTTCCCGTCCGAGCTCCACTCCGGTCACCCATCCGTTCGCCGCAGCGTGGATGCCGAGTTGGAACCGGGTGCTCGCGCCGGCCCGTTCCATCAGCACGTGCATGCGGCGCTGGAGCGTGCGATAGCTGAGGTCGGCCTGGCGGGCTATTGCCTCGTCCGGCAGCCCCGCGGTCAGCAGACTGATCAGGAGCCGGTCCTCCTCGGAAAGGGCCTGGGAGTCGTCATCGGAGCCCTGTGGGTGGAGTGGCTGGGCGACCACCCACAGGGCCTCGAACAGCGCGGACAGCGCGTCGAGGACCGCCGAGCGGTGCAGGATGACGAAGGAGGGGCTCGGGTCAGGGCCCGCCCCGGCCCGGAGCGGCATCAGGGCCAGCCGGTCGTCGACGAGCGCCATCTTGGTAGGCACATCGGCCAGCACCCGGGCCTGCTCCCCCGCTTCCGTCCACATGCGCACCAGCTCCTGGCGCCCTGGAACGTCGATGCTGTCCGCGTCGTACACGCCCCGGATGATGACACCGTGGCTGAGCAGGTCGAGTTCGGGCTGGTTCGGATCCCGGCCGTCGAGGTAGGGCGGTTTGTCGAATACCCGCAACTGGTGTCGTACGTTGCGCATCAGCTGTTCGCTGCGTTGCAGCACCGACGCGGCCCCGGTGACGATCTCGATGACCTCGGCCGGATCGCGGGTCGCGGCGGCCCGCCGGAACCGCTCGCTGAACTCTCCGGCGCGAACCCGTGCCTTGTGCAGCTCCTCCTGCCGGCGGAGCAGCAGGCCGTCCAGGGCGACTTCGGGGTCGATGGCGACGTACGTGACCGGGCGTCCGGGCCGGCGGCCGGCGAGCCCGGACGACTGGAGCCGGCGCAGCGCCATACGCACTCGGGCCGGTGCGAGCCCGGTGATGCCCGCCAGGTCGTCGAGGCTGACCGGCCGATTGGTGAGCAGCGAGGCGTAGACGGACTCTGATTCGCTGTCGATTCCCAGCACCTGAAGCATGGCGGTCATCCTGACCTGCCGTGCGGCTTCCCACAACAGGGGCGAGCGAGTGGCAAAGACTCGCCATCGGCGACCATCCGCCGCTCTCACATGTTCCGTAAGTGTGAGCCCGTCAGCTTCACTTCCATCGAACACACACCCTGGAGTGCCGCGCCGCATCGCCCCCTGATGCTGTGGCACGTGTGGTGCTCCAGGTGCGTTCACGCCCCGTCCCTGAGAGGGAATCTATGCGCATCTCGTCCCAACGAATACGGCGAACCGCCGCCACCGGGGCGGCCGTCGCCGTAGTGCTGTCCTTGACCGGTCTTCCCGGTGCGGCCAGTGCGGCGCCGCCCACATCGCGTCCGTCCGCCGCGGGCTCGGGACTCCGGCCGTCACCGAGACCGGCGCCCTCGATGCTGACCCTGATCACCGGTGACAAGGTCGCCGTGACGACCGGAGCCGACGGCAAGCAGGCCGTGGACATCGTCAGCGCGACGGACGCATCGAAGCATTTCCAGATCTCCAGCGGGCGGGACGGGGACCTCTACGTCATCCCCGAGGACGCGCTGAACGCCGTGTCCGCCCAGATCGTGGACCGCGAACTCTTCAACGTCACCCAGGCGTTGAAGGACGGCTACGGCGACGCGAAGACCGATGCCGTGCCGGCCATCGTCGACTTCCGAGGCAAGGAGTCCGCCGCGGGTCTCCGGCAGCAGGCCAAGGCTCTGCCCGGCACCGAGGGCGAACACACCATGCCGCGCCTCGGCCTGGCGGCAGTGCACGTCAACAAAAGTGCGACCAAGAATTTCTGGCGCTCCGTCAAGCCAACGGCCGGCAAGGCCAAGAGTGGACCGGACGCCATGGTGCCCGGCGCCGCCGGAGTGACCAAGCTCTGGTACGACGGCCGGGCCAAGGCCACCCTGGACCAGAGCGTGCCTCAGATCGGCGCCCCCGAGGCCTGGGCGAAGGGCTTCGACGGCAAGGGGGTCAAGGTCGCCGTGCTGGACACCGGCGCCGACCTGAACAACGCCGACATCAAGTCCCGTATCACCGCCAGCCAGAGCTTCGTCACTGGCGAGGCGGTCCAGGACGGCCACGGTCACGGTACGCACGTCGCCTCCACCATCGCGGGCAGTGGCGCCAACTCCGGCGGCAAGTACAAGGGCGTCGCTCCCGGCGCCGACCTCCTCATCGGCAAGGTGCTCTCCAACGCGGGCAGTGGCCCGCTGTCGGGGATCCTGGAGGGCATGGACTGGGCAGTCGCCCAGGACGCCGACGTCGTCAGCATGAGCCTCGGATCCCGGGCCACCGCCCCGGGTGGGGACGTGCTCACCAACGCCGTGGACTCGCTCAGCGCCTCTTCCGGCACCCTGTTCGTCATCGCGGCAGGCAACGACGGCAGGAACGGCGCGTCGACACTCGGCACCCCGGGCATCGCCGACGCCGCGCTCACCGTAGGCGCCGTCGACAAGTCCGACGCCCTGGCCGACTTCTCCTCCCGCGGCCCGCGCCTCGGCGACATGAAGATCAAGCCGGAGATCACTGCCCCGGGCGTGAACATCGTCGCCGCCCGTGCCGCAGGTACGACCATGGGTACCCCGGTCGACGCCAACTACACGGCGGCCAGTGGTACGTCCATGGCGACCCCGCACGTCGCGGGCGCCGCGGCGATCATGGCCCAGCGCCACCCCGACTGGTCCGGGGAGCGCATCAAGGAGGAGCTCACCGCCCACTCCAAGAAGTCGGACAACTACACGCCCTACCAGCAGGGTTACGGGCGCGTGGACATCCCTGCCGCCCTGGACCCCGCGCTGGACCTGTCGGGTACGGGCGACTTCGGTCTGGTCGAGTGGCAGAAGGGCACGTACGAGAAGGAGACACGCACCGTCACCATCCACAACTCCACCTCTTCCGCGACCACCCTGGACCTCGCCGCCTCGGTCAAGGACGCCGACGGGACCGCGCTGCCCGACGGCGCGCTGACCCTGTCGGGCCCCGACGTGACCGGTGGCAAGGTCGCCGTCCCGGCCGGCGGCAGCAGCGAGGTGACTGTCACCCTCGACCCGAACGGACTGAGGGCCGGCCAGTTCAGCGGCTACATCACCGCGACCGGCACCGACGGCGAGTCGGTGCACACTCCGGTCGGCTTCGTGATGGCCGTCGAGCAGCACGATGTTACGGTCAAGTTCACCAACCGGTTCGGCAAGATCCCCGGACGGGTCCAGCTGGTCCTTCACGGCATGAACAACTCCACTTTCAGGAACATCTCCCTGGTTGATCAGGGCTCCACGACCGTCACGTTGCCCGTCGGCGCGTACTCCTTCGAGGGCATCACCTACACGGAAGCCCCCGGCGACCCGACCCGCACCTACGCGATCGACGGCTTCTCCATCCCCAACATCAACGTCACGGACCAGGACGTGACTCGCAGTGTCGACGGCACCAAGGCGACCGACTTCACCGCGAAGATCACCGGTGAGAAGCGCCCGCTGGAGAACGCTTCGTGGATGACGCTCGTCAGCCGCAGCGACGGAGCCGGCGGTCACAACAACACCCTCGGCGAAGCCGGTCTCATCAACGGTTCCGACTCGAAGATCGGCGCCGTGCCCACCGAGCAGCCCACCACCGGTGACCTGCATCTGTTCAACGCCCTCACCCAGCGCGAGCCGATCACGCAGCTCAGCGTCACCAGCCCAGGGCGCATCTCCGTCCCCGTGGTGACACCCGGGTTCGCCCAGCGCTTCGAGGGCACGAAGAACCTGCGGCTGGCCGACGCGGGCAGCGGAACCGCCGAGGACATCGCCGCTGCCGACCTCAAGGGCCGGGCCGCGCTCATCACCGTGGCCGACCCGCGCAAGATGGACGATCAGGTACGCCGCGCCTCGGCCGCCGGAGCCACCGCCGTGATCGTGTCAACCGCGAACCAGGGCCCGCTGTTCAACGGTTCGCTCGCCGCCGACCAGACCATCCCGGTCGCCATCGCGAGCCACGACAACGGCGAGAAGCTGCGCAGCCTGCTCGGCAAGGGCAACGTCTCCATCGCCCTCAAGGGTGTTCTCGAGTCCGGCTACGCCTACCACATGCCGTTCGGCACGAGCGGCATCCCGGCCGACCTGACCAAAACCGTGGACGCCGCCGACTTCGTCAAGGTCCGCAGCGCCTACCACGCCGACCGCGTGCGTCACCAGGGCGCCGAAACCCTGCACAGCTGGGCCCCGGGCCAGCCGACCTCATTCCGTGCCGCCCAACCCCTCAACATGGGCGCCACCAGGGACGACTACCAGCTGGCGGGCTCCAACCTTGTGTACCAGCGGATGGTGTACCCCAGCACCGCGTACCAGGCGTACATGACGGGCCCCCGCACCACGTACACGACTGCCGGCAAGACCTACCGGGAGAACTGGCTCGCCGCGCCGATGCACCCACCGATGGAAGACCCGTCGATCTGCGCCTTCTGCCGCAGCGACGTCTGGACCCGGGCCACGGGGACCGTCGCTGGCGACAGCGACCCGACCCACTCGCTGGTGGCCACGCCCCCCACCCTCACCAACACCTGGACGTTCTACCGCAACGGTGAGCAGATCATCGACCAGTCCAAGCTGATGGTTCCGCAGAAGGCCGAGTACCGGTTCGTCCAGGAGGTCGCCCGGGACAAGGACTATCCGGGCGTCACGCTGGGCGGCAAGGTCCGCACGGAGTGGAACTTCACCTCGGCGGCGCCAACCACCATGTCCGTCAAGGACTGCGAGAAGTACACGCCCAAGCCCACGTTCTGCGAGTCCCTGCCGGCCGTCATGCTTGGCTACGACGTCCCCCTGGACATCCTCAACCAGGCACCGGCGGGCAGCCCGTACACCTTCACCGTGAACGCGGGCCGGCCCAAGGGCTGGTCCGGGTCCACCGCGATGGCGGGCGCCAAGGTCTCCGTCTCGTACGACGACGGCGCCACCTGGGAGAACGCCAAGATCGTGCGCGAGGACAACAACTCCTTCCAGGCGTCGGTACATCACCCGAAGCTGTCGGACACCAACGGATACGTGACCCTACGGACCGAGGTGTGGGACGCCGCAGGCAACCGCACCGTCCAGACCATCTACCGGGCCTACGCCCTGAAGTAGACAGCACCGGTCGGACACCCCTTCGATCACAGGCCGCCGCGGCCCGGAGTCCGGGCCGCGGCGGCCGCATGCCCGGGCCGGACACGGACCCGTGGCGTGGATCCACGCCACACGCGTCCGCGCTCCTCGCCATCGACATGAACATCCGGGCAGCGATCGCGCACCGGGCCGCCGAGACCCTGGCCCCGATCGCTGGCCTCCGCGAACGCGCCAGAGCCGCGGGCGTACCGGCCATGACGATTCAGCACCAGGAGACAGGCCGGAGAACGCACCGAGGGCTGGGACATCGCGCCCGGAATCACGTCCCGCCGACGAGGAGGCCGTCCACAAGACCAGCGACAAAGGGCGCGGGCTTGCGGCGGCTGCCGCCGAGTGGTTGCGGCGCACAGTCACGGCAGCCGATCCGCGGCGGACGCCGACCAGTGATCTGCCCAAGCGCAGGCTGCGGTCCGCAGTGTGGTTCCCGAGACGCCGAATCGTAGGAAAGCTCCCCACAGGCGATACCGCCATCACCGTCGAGACCCGGCCGGCACCGCGGGGCTCCGAGCAAGTGACGCTTACATCCGACCGCTGCCAACCAGCGGAACTTCCCCCCATCACCTTGGTGACGGCTACTCGCCATGGCGATGAAGCGCCCCCGAAACGCCTTGTAGCCGTTACCGAGGAACGGCCCTACAGGGCCATCCCCAACTCCTATGAGGTCTCAGCTCATGCTGCGAAATATCAACCGCCGGGCCGCCGTGGTCGGCACCACGCTGGCCGCCCTGGCCGCGTTCGGCGCGGGCACGGCGAGCGCCGCCAGCACACAGACCGCCGACATGTGTGGGTTCGTGCCCGGCAACGTCTGTTACATGACTGCCGACCAGCCGGGCGCGGCGAACCTGATACCCGGCGGTGAGCCGCGTACCTTCTCGCCGGCCGTCGACATCACCAGCATTTCGAACGGCACCGGCAACACGCAGTACTGCGTCAGCGCCGACGTGAACTTCAGCATCGGCCCGGGGCAAGAAATTGATCTTCCGCACAACACGGTGATGTCCATGACCACGGTCTCCATAGACACCGTCTGCCCCACGTGACGGCGAACGTGCGGCCCGTGAGGGCCTGACAGTAGGCGGGCCGCGCGCACTTGACGACGTGCGCTCGCCTGGCGGTTCAGCTCAGCCCTCCTGCTCCGGAGGTCAAGACCTGGAGCGGGAGGGGCTGAGCCGACATGGCGCACGGACGCTTGAACACTTCGACGTCCAAGTGTTGGAGTGTGGTTGCGCCGCGGCGTGACCAGGGCCTTCTGCACGGTCCTCTCGCCGACGCCGTCCTTTCGCATGAGAGCCCGCAGCGACATGTTGGCCTTAGCTCACGGCGGATCGCCGCGTGCAGCTGGGCCTTGGGCTTCCGGTAACGCCCCGTCCCCTCGTCGTGCAGGGCACGACCACGCTCGCGAAGCAAACATGTCACACATGTGCATTGCTTGAGGCGCGGGGATAGTGGCCCATCCACGCAGGGACGACCGACCCGGCCATGCCCGTGCAGCCGAGACGGAGAACGACATGATCGATGACGAACTGGCGGCAGATGCTCATGCTCGAGTGACCCGCGGAACGTGGAAGAGGCCGGAGCCGCACCGCCGACAGTGCAGCTCCGGCCTCGCTCAAGGTGGGCCGGCCAGCCCCTACTTCAGGGCGTACGCCCTGGTGACGGTCTGGACCGTGCGGTTGCCGCCGGCGTCCCACGCCTCGGTCCTGAGGGTGACGAAGCCGTTGGTCTTCGCTAGACGAGTAGATCCAAAGTTCGGGCCCGTCGAAGGGGCGAGGGTGTCCAAGATCCGTGTGTGACGACAGACCTGAACACCCTCTTGACTGCACTGTACGTAAAGGTTGACGACGAGATCGAAGGAACTCGATGCCTCGGCAGGCCGCCGTTGCTCAGCGACTCCGAGCTCGTCTGCCTGGCCGTGGCCCAGGCCCTGTTGGGCTTCCACTCCGAGTCCCGCTGGTTGCGCTACGCGAACAAGCACCTGTCCGGCATGTTCCCGTATCTGCCACAACGCGCGGGCTACAACAAGCGGCTCCGCTCGGCCCTCGGCCTGGTCAAACGCATGATCCGGGAGCTGGCAATGGACAGCGACTTCTGGTTCGACAACCACTGGATCACCGACTCCACCCCGGTGCCGTGCGGCATGTCGCGCCCGACCGTGCAGCGGTCCAACCTGGCCGGCTGGGCCGGCTACGGTTACTGCGCCTCACACTCCCGGTTCTTCTGGGGGCTGCGGTTGTACCTGGTCTGCACTCCGATCGGAATGCCGATTATGTGGGCGCTGGCCGACCCGAAGATCGGCGAGCGCGAAGTCCTCGCCGCGATGCTGGAGGTCGACGCCAACCTGGTCGCCCGGCGCGAGGGCATCGTGCTGATCTCGGACAAGGGCTTCGCGTCCAAACCGTTCGAGAAGGCCCTCGCCGAGCAAGGCATAGAGCTACTGCGGCCCTCTCGCAAGCGGGAGAAGCAGCGATACGGGGAGCCGATCCTCAAGAAGGTCCGCCAGCTCATCGAGTCGGTCAACGACACCCTCAAAGGCCAGCTTGACCTGGAACAACACGGCGGCCGGACCATCGAGGGGGTCGCCATACGCGTCGCTCAACGCATTCTGGCGATGGCCGCTGCGATCTGGCACAACAACAACACAGGCGCACCAGTCACCCGCTCGCTGATCGCCTACGACCACTGATCTTCGGCCGCAGACCTGGTTCATCGCGTGGGCATGCCTCCATGCGGACTATTGACTACCAAGGGCAGTGATCCCTCCACCAGGTAGGGGTGCTCGGGGTAGTAGTCGATGTGGAGGTGGCTTCCGTCTTCGGCCGTGGCCATAGCATGCAGATTTTCGGCCAGGATGGCCCTGGCGTCGGCATCGCCGCTGATCACAAGAGTTTGCCGCTGGGCATCGAGGTCGATGCGGAGACCGGAACCGAGTGCCTTCCCGACCTTGATTCCCGCCAGCGTATTGCTGTCGTGCGAAGACGCGGACGCAGCACTGATGAACCCAGCACCCTCGGCGACCGCGCTTGCCAAGCAGACCAGTTCTCTCGCCGTCGCGGTGAGATCTACCTCGCCATAAACGGGATCGGACAAAAGTCTCACAGGCGTCGCTCCTTCAAAGCCAGCCTCCATGATGCCCGCGAAGATCGCCGCCCACTCACCCAGGTACATCGGAACAACTCGTCTAGTGCAGGCTGCCGCAACGCCACCTCGAAGGCGCCGCCGTGCTCCCGGTCGACCTTCGCGGGCGTCCAGGTTGCCCCGTCGTCGTAAGACGCCGAGACCTTGGCCCCGACGATCCCCGTGGAGCCGGTCCAGCCCTTGGCGCGGCCCTCGTGCACGGTGGTGTCGACGTCTTCGACGCCGTCGGCGTGGTGGGACTCGTGGTCGCGGCGCCGGGCGGGCCGGTCAAGGTCAGGGCGGCCGGCCACCGGCGGCGCGGCCGACGACCACCGCGGATCGTCGTCGCTCACGGGGTCTGTGCATGGGCGGTTCCCCTCATGAGTCGCGGAGCGGCGCCGGGTGACCGCCGCAGGATGGGCAACGGGCCTGGTGCACCGAGGCGTTGTAGTGCTACCGGGACGCTACGAAGGGAGTAGGGGGTAACACCAGAGCCGGGCGTGGCGGCTCCTGCCCCGGCGACAATTCGCCACACCGCGGGCCGGGAGACAGGTCCGGGTCACCGTCTCAGCGGTCCAGGTCACCGCCACCGTGAGCCGGGTCGGCATCCCCACGCCGTGTGACCCACCCACGCTCACTCGCGTACCAGCCGAGGTGGAGCCGGTTCTTGGAACCGCTCAGTTCCATCAGACGCTTGAGGCGCCGCTGTACGGTCCTGGCGCCGAGGCCCAGTTCACGGGCGATGCCCACATCAGTGAGTCCGATCAGGACCAGCGAGAGGATCTGCAGGTCCACGGCGGCCGGGCCGGGGTCCGGTTCCTGCTCCACATGGTCGTCCTCACCGAGCCGGAGGGGCAGCCCTTGGCGCCACAGCGACTCGAAGAGGGCCACGAGGGACACCAGCAGGCCGCTGGAGTGGGCCACCACGGCGGCCGGTTCCGGCGCGGGGCCGGAGTGCACGGGAAGCAGCGCACGGGCTCGGTCGGCGATGACGAGTTTGGTGGGGACGGTGTCCAGGACCCGGACTTGTGTGCCGCGCCGCAAGGCCGCGGTCAGGTCGGCCGTGATCGTGCCGTTCTCGGGGAACATGTCGCGCCCCATGACGACGCGGTAGTTCACGCCACGGGTCGAGGCCAGAATCTCGGCGGCCGCGTTCTCCTCGGATGACACGGCGAGCGGTCGCGTGGTGATGAGGGCGCAGATCTCCCGTTCGGCGCCCAGCTGGAGCTGGGTGAGGCGCTGGGACACCACGCCCGCCCCGGTCACGACCTCGACGAGGTCGTGTGCGAGGGGTTGGTGTTCCTGGGGCCGGTAATCCTCGACGAGCCGGACGGCGGCCAGCTCCGCGCGCTCCAGCTCGTGCCGCTGCTGGGCCAGGAGCGGCGGGAGGGCCACCGACGGGGGCTCCGCCACCCAGCGTTCGGGCGCTTCGGACAAGGCCTTGACCAAGTCCCGCTCTACGAGGCCTTGCAGCGCCACGAGCACTCTGTCCTGGGCGATACCGAGGCGCCGTGCGAGGTCGCCCGTGTCCGCCGCACCTTGCTCGACCAGTTCCCGATAGGCGTTCTCCTGAACACCATCGAGGCCTATCGCATTGAGCACCAGCGTTCCCTTGTCCTTCTCAGCTCATGGGCATGGCCCGGTGCGGTCGTGCCGCGCTCCGGGCCCTACCGCGTTCCTGCTACTTCGTCACGCCGACCGCACGGACGACCTCCTGGCGCACGGAGCCGCCCCGATCGTCAGAGGCCGAGGCCCGCAACGACAAGGAGTGCGCCCCGTCGGGCACATGCAGCGCCCCCTTCCAGGAGGCCGAGCCGCCGCTCGATCGGTCCAAGTGGACCGATGTCCAGGTCGCCCCGTCGTCGTACGAGACCTCCAGCGACCCGCCGCCGATCGTCCCCGTGCCGGCCGCGCCTTTGACGTACTCGGCGCTCAGGCCGATGTCGAGTCGCTGCCCGGCCCGTACGTCACCGTGCAGATCGGTGTCCACGTCGAAGCCGAGGTTGAGCAGCGGCAAGTACGTCCACTGGTCGTCGGGTGTCCGCGCCGACTTGAAGGTCCACTCGGAGTGGCCCTTGCTGGCGAGTCCCCACACGTCCGGGTCGAGGGTGGTGTCGGTGACCACCTTGTAGGTCTGCTCGCCCGGGTCGGCGTTCGGGTAGGTCACACCCGAACCGGTCAACCTGCTGAGCAGCGTTCCGTTCGCGTACAACGCGGTGACCTGGGTCAGCGAGTGCTGGCCCCACACGTCGCCGAAGCCGGTGTGGTCGGGGCCCGAGTCGCCCCAGCCCGGTGTGTTGAACTGGAGGCTGTTGCCGCGGCGTTGCTGGCCCCAGCCCAGGCCGGTGCCCAGCCAGGGGTGCCAGACTGGCTTGAACCAGTCGAGTTTCGTGTGGCTGCCGCCCATGTACGTCACCAGCCCGCTGCGCTCCTCGATCGCGTCCGGACCGTTGGTGACTGTTTCGTGCCAGCGGTCGTCAGGGCCGGTGCTGACGTAGTCGGTGCGCTCGACCGGGAACCGGACCTTCTCCCGGAGGCCCGTCCCGATGGGGAAGGTGTCGCTGATCAGATAGCGGAACTCACTGCCGTCGGCGGCCTTGGGAGCGTGGAACCTGGTGTTCAGTTCCGCCAGTTGACTGCTACCGGGGCGGTACGTCAGGTCGGCTGCCGGAATCGCGCCGGGGTGCGCGTCCGTAAGGTCGTAGACGTACGGGGTGTACTCCGTACCGATCAACTGGATCGGCTCGTCGTGGCGGGCGGCCGCGAGGAGGCGTCCCGCGTCCGCGGTGTCGACGGTGGCAACAGACAGGGGTCGGGCCGAGCCGTCGGCCGCCGCGAAGGAGGCCATCAGCCTGCCGGGCGTGTCGTCGGTGACGAACAGCGCCTTCGCGCCCGCGTCCTGGGCGTTCTGCGCCAGCTGCGCGGGGGTGGTCGCGTTGGTCCGGTGGACGACGACGGCCTTGCCGCGCATGTCCTTGCCCGCATAGTCGGCCGTGCCGCCGGCCCCCGCGTCGACAACGCGGAGAGTCCGCCGTCCGGTGAACAGCTCAGATCCGGGCTGGGCAACGGTTTCGCGCAGGCGCGTGCCGTCCGCCTCGGTGTCGAGGCGCGGTTTGCCGAGCCGCCACACGGTGCGGTACTCGAAGGTGCCGTCGGTGGGCCGCTGGGTGGGGGCGGCGAAGACGCTGTCGTACTTCAGGGGGACCTGCACGGAGTCGGTGTACGAGGCCCCGTTCGCCGACCGGTTGAACTTCATCACCAGCTGGCGGGTCTCGGTGCGCCGGTCCACGTCGGCCCGGACCTCGCGCAGCGTACGTCCGTCAAGGGTGACTTCACGGTCGCGGTCGAGGGTGACATCGGGGGCGCTGAGGAAGCCGAGCGCGAGTGAGTCCTTGCCGTGGCTGCCGTGCACGTCGAGGAAGCTGTCGATGCTGTACGTGCCCGGCTGCAGGCGCAGTTTGACGGTGCCCGATGCGTCGACCGCGGCGGGGAAGGGCGATGCGCCCTTGGCGAGCTTCTGCATGCCGAGACGTGCGGCGACGGGTGCACCATCGCGGTCCTTGACATGCACTGTAAGGGTGTACCGCTCGTCCTCCTTGACCAGGCCGAACGCGGTGTGCGCGACCACTGTGTCGCCGCTCTTCGCGACGATCTGCCCGGAGGTGGTGCCGACGGGTGCGCCGGAGCCGTCACTGGTGACGGTGGTCTGCGCGCTGCCGTGCGCGGGCACGGTGAGCGTCGAGTCGGCGAGCGTGACGGTACCAACGGGCGCACCCTGGGCCGAGAGGTTCAACTCGACCGGCTGGTCGGACGAGTTCGTGTAGGTGAGTGTCTTCGTCACCGGCTTGTCCGCGTCGTACGGCCAGGAGTAGAAGCCGAGGTCGGCGCTGCCGGTCGCGGTGATCTGCGCCGCGGTCGCGGACGGGACGTCGACGCGGCCCGCGCCCAGCGCGTAGGCGGAGGCGTCGAGCTGTTTGGACGTGCTCATCAGGGCGTCCTTGAGCTGGGCGCCGGTCCAGTCGGGGTGCTTCTGGGCGAGGAGCGCGGCGGCACCCGCGACGTGCGGAGTGGCCATCGACGTGCCGCTCATGGTGGTGTACAGGCCGCTGCCGCTGACCAGTTGGGAGCGGGCGGCGAGGATGTTCACGCCGGGCGCGGAGAGGTCGGGCTTGAGGGCGTTGTCGCCGGTGCGGGGGCCCTTGCTGGTGAAGGAGGCGGCCTTGTCCGCGGAGTCGACGGCGCCGACGGTAAGCGCGGCGTCGGCGGCGCCGGGCGCGCCGATGGTGCCGGCTGCACCGGAGTTGCCCGCGGCAATGACGAAGAGGGCGCCGGTGTCCTTGGAGAGGGTGTCGACCGCCTGGGACATGGGGTCGGTGCCGTCGGTGCCCTGCTGCGAGCCGAGGCTCATCGACACGATCCTGGCTTTGACGTCTTTCGCTGCCCACTCCATTCCGGCGATGATCTGCGACTCGCTGCCGGAGCCCTGGTCGCTGAGCACCTTGCCGACCGCCAGGGTGGCGTCCGGGGCGACGCCGCGTTCCTTGCCGTCGGACCCTGCGCCGCTGCCGCCCACGGTGGAGGTGACGTGGGTGCCGTGGCCGTTGCGGTCGGCTACTTCTTGACCGTCGATGAAGCTCTTGGTCTCGCCGATGCGGTCCTTGAGGTCGGGGTGCGTGGCGTCGACCCCGGTGTCGAGGACGGCGACCTTCACGCCCTTGCCGGTGAGCCCGGCCTGCCAGGCCTCGGGGGTGCCTATCTGGGCGTTGCTGTCGGCCATGTCGGCATTGACGCGGCCGTCCAGCCAGATCTTGGCGACGCCGTCGCCGAAGTGGGCGGTGCCTGAGGTGGCACTGCGCGCTCCGGGTGACGCGGCGCCGGATTCGGCCGGGGACGCGGCACCGGGCGCGATCGTGTGCCAGAACCGCCCCGACTTCCCGGCTTCGACGGCCGTGCCACGCACACTTGGCAGGTCCCGCACCCGCTCGGTTCCCCGCGGCGTCGCGGCGCGACTGCCCTTCGTATACGTGACGATCAGGGGCAGTCCGTCGGCGGACCGGTCGTCGAGTCCCTGCTTCATCAGCGCGGTGACATCGAACAGCCGGGGGTCGAGCTCGCCCGCCTGGAGGTAGGGCTGGGCCTCGTCGGGTACGACGGTGATTCGGCCGCCCGACGTCTGCGTGTGGACGGCCCCCGTCGCGTCGTCGGGACGCTCGACGGCGACGGTCTTCCGGCCACCCCCCAGGTCGGTGACGGTGACCTTGTCGCCGGTGATCAGCGTGACGGTGTGCGCGGCGTGGACCGCACGGGTAGGGGCGTGTCCGCCGGCCGACGTGCTGAGAGCGCTGGCCGCACTGGCGGGCAGCAGGGCGAGCGAGAGCCCGGCCGTCGCCAACAGCCTGGCGCCACGCCTCGCGGGTGGTCTGCTCATGACGTTCTCTCCTCGTGCGCCCGGGGAACGGATAGTTCCGGGCGCACGGAAGAGTTAACGGTCTGCCAACTCCAGTGACGACACTCCGGCTTGGCGATTCATCGCCATGACAAGTTGTCGCCAGTGTGAGCTGCGCGTGCGGGAGGGGTACGTGACGCGCGCGTACGGACGCGCACTTCACGCCCAGTCGTGGTGGCGCGTGTACCAGCCGAGCTGGATGCGGGTGGTGACGCCGGCCTGCGTCATGAGGGCCTGGATGCGGCGCTGCACTGTACGGGCCGATACTTCCAGTTGCGCGGCGACCGCAGTGTCGGTGAGGCCCGCGAGGAGCAGCCGGAGGATGCGGGTGTCGAGGGCGTCGAGGCCGTGGTGCGACTCGCCGTAGGGGCGGGCACGTTCCCACACGGCGTCGAAAAGGGACTGGGCGACGGTGGCCAGGCCGCCGCGCAGCACGATGCTCGGGTCGACCTGGCTTCCGGAGCCGTGCAGTGGCAGCATCGCGGCCTCGCCGTCGCACACGATGAGCTTGAGGGGGATGCCCTCGACGGTCCGGATGCTCATGCCCTGCGCGAGTGAGGCGTCGACGTTCTCGACGGCGCCCGGTTCGTGCAGGAACCCCTGGTCGATGACGGCGCGCGCCTGCAGCCCACGAGTGAGGACCGTCTCCTCCTGGGTGTTGTCGGGTCCGACCACCTGGGGCGCGCCGGTGACGAAGGTGTCGATACGGCTCCGTGCGGAAAGCTGGAGCTGGAGGTAGCGCTGACGCACGGCGTCCCGGCCTTCGACGACCTCCACCAGATCGCGTTGTGCTCGGCCCATGCTGCCGGTCCGGTAGGCCTCGACCAGTTCGGCGACGGCGATCTCGGCGCGGTTGAGACGGTCGCGCCGGGCGGCCAGCTCGGCGCCGAGGGCGACCGCGGGTGAGGAGGCGACATAGCGGTCGCCCGCCGGGGTGGGGCCTTCCTCGTCCCGACCGGCCATGGCGCGCGCCACCAGAGAGGTCAGCGCGGCGCCGGCCGCCGCGGGGGCTAGGCCCGACGCCTCGGCGAGCTCGGCGACGGTGGCAGAGCGCCTGCCGACCAGGACGCGGTAGACCGCCTCCTCCTCAGTGCCGAGCCCGAGATCCCTGAATACCACTGTCACCCTCCGCTATGCGTGCCGTGCCGCGGGATTCTCGCAGTTCAGGGGCCTGCCGGAAGGGGCGGGGTACTGGGTAAGTGGTCCAGACCACTGGCGTGCACGGCTGCTTTCAGCGGACCAGCGTCACCTCCGGCGAGGTCCAGGTCTCGGTTCCGGGAGCCCCGTCGGGGTCGCCGAGTGCCTTGTCGAAGACGAGCCGGAGCCGGTAGGCGCCGGCGGGCGCCGGTGTGCCGTTATCGCGGCTGCCGTCCCAGCCGTAGAAAGTGAGTCCCGTGCCGGCACCGGAGTTGCGGCCCACCCAGGCGGCGTCGTACGGCGTGGCGGTCACCGTGCCGTACGCGTCGAGGACCTGGAGGCGCAGACGGGCGAGCATCGGGTAGCCGTCCGAGAGCATCACCCACGCCTTGTCATTACCGGTGGACGTGTCGGTGAGGTCGACAGTGACGGGCACGCTCTTGCCGAAGGTGTAGTAGCCGGGCCGCAGTGCCGGGTTGTCGAGCGACGGATTGATTGCAGAGAACGTGGGGTTGACCGCGGAGACCGCGTCGAAGTCGCCGGCCATGCCCTGATAGGGCACCCGGATCTGGGGCTCTTCGTCGCCGGTCCGCGTGAGTTCGACCCAGCCGCCGAAGAGAGTGCCTGCGGCGACGCCGGAGGGCTGCTCGATGTGCACCGTCATCGAGGCCGAGCCGTGTGCCGGGACACGGAGCCGCCCCGTGCCATCGGCGCTCGCGTCACCCGCCGCGTCCGTCGCCTGCCAGGCGCTCGTGTAGGGCGGCCCGGCGGAGACGGCATTGCGCTGCCCGATCCGGTAGGTCACGGGCTCGGCAGTCGGGTTGCGGACGGTGATCCGGCGGATCCGTACCCGTCCCTCCAGGTCTCCCAGGGCTAGTTCGGACGGTGTGGCTGTGGGGCGGGTGCCGGAGACCGCGTCGAGGGCGGCGCTCACGTCGATCCGGCCGGCGCCCTGCTGTGCGACGGGCTGTGCGCCTCGCGTGTGGTCACCGGTCATGGCGAGCGGCGTCGCCGTGTTCTGCAGGGCGGTGCGTATCCGGTCGGGGCTGAGGCCGGGGTGAGTCTGGAGGAGCAGGGCGATCGCGCCCGCGGTGTGCGGTGCCGCCATCGACGTACCGGACATGACGCCGTACCAGTCGAGGGAGGGCGGCAGGGCGGAGAGGATGTAGCCACCGGGGGCGGCCAGGTCGGGCTTGAATTCCAGCTCGTTTCCCGGTCCCCAGGACGAGGACCGGTCCATCAGCCCGGCGAGGTCCGGGCCCAGCGCCGTGCCCGCGTACGCGCCCCAGGTGAGCCGGACCGCGTCGGGGGCGTTGAGGATGCGCCGCGCGTCGGTCTCCCTGACCGACACCAGCGGGATGCCCGTGGTGCCGCAACACGGCGAGAAGGGGATGCTGTCCGGCGGTTCGGCCGGATTGTGGTAGATCGCGGCAACGGCGCCCGCCGCTGCGACGGTGCGGGCCAGGTCCATCGGACGGCAGGTGCTGCCGCCGGCGCCGGCGACCGGGGCGAAGAGCGCGATCCGTCCGGTGAGACTGCCTTCCGGCAGCTGGGTACAGCTGGAGGCGACCGGCGTGATCGGAGCACCTCCGGTGGCCGGCGCCGCGGCGCCGCGGCCGGACTCCTGGTACGGGACGGGCGTGTCGGAGCCGTCATCGAGGGTGAAGCCAAGGGCGGGGACGCGGGTGTTGTACGTACTGCCGACGGCTATCGCTCCCTTGGCGACCGCGGGGGCCGACGCGTTGAACGGCCCGGCGTAACCGTTGCCGACCGACGCCACGACCGGGATTCCGGAGTCGACGAGGTGGTCCACGGCGAGCGACAGGACGCTGCTGCTGCGGTCCCCGGTCAAGCCCAGGCTCAGGTTGACGACGTCCACGCCGTCGGCGGCCGCACGGTCGAGCGCGGCGAGGATGATCTCGTCGGTGGGAGGGTTCTTGGTGCCGAAGACACGATAGGCGCGCAGGGTCGCGTCCGGGGCGACGCCTTCGATGCGGGAGTCGGAGCCCGCGACGATCCCGGCGACGTGCGTGCCGTGCCCGGCGGCAGGGCCTTGCTTGTCGTCGTACGGGTCGGCGTCGTCGTCGGCGAAGTCGTAACCGCCCAGCACCTTGGCATTGGGGAACCCTCCGCCGCCGAGCGCCGGGTGGTCGTAGGCGATGCCGCTGTCGACAATACCGACGGTGATGCCCGCGCCGGTGTGGCCGTGGCGGTGGGCCTCGGGGACGCCCGTGAGGTCGGTGCTGGTGATGACCTCCCGCCCCGACGGTGTGTCGCCGTCCGCGCCACCCGCCGACTTCGCGCCGTCGGCCGCGCGGTCGAGCGCCTTCTCCAGCACCGCCTTGGGCACGGGCGTCGGCCTCTCCGGCATCGCGTACCTGACCGGCTTCGACACGGACGCAACGCCGGGCAACTCGGCCAGCCGGGACACCTGATCGGCGGGCATGCGGACCACCACGGCGTCGACGACGTTCCGGATGCGCCGCCGCACCGCGACCGCCAGGCCTGCGTCGCGCGCCCTGTCCACCAACGCGTCCTGCACGTCGTCGACCGCCCCGCGCGCCGCGGCGCGTTCGCCCGGCCGCACCTGCTGGGCCGCGGGCGCGGAGTCGAGCGTGACGATACGCGTGACGGTGGGCCCGGACGAGCCATCCGTGGCGGCCTGCGCCACGTGCCCGGGGCTGATGAGTGCGAGCAGCAAGAGTCCGGCCGCCGCGTGAGGGGAGTATCGGTACACGGGCGCGATCAAATGCCACGGGGGCCGGAAGATCAACGCTTCGGGGGTGTCGGGATCCCGCCACGGCGACAACTCGACACAGGGCGTGGAAACCGCGCGTCGGGTACGGGCGACCCGCCAGGAGCCGACGCTGAGACGGGACACCCAGCGCGTCCAGCGTCTCAAGAAGACCGGGCGTCCGCCGACGCGACCGTGGGCCACGACGGCCGCAGTGCTAGCGACGGGTACTGATGGCTCGACAGATGCTCTACCGCGACCGTCCGCACGACGCGCTCGACCTCGTGCGGTTGGCGCAGGACGGTTCCCGCGGCCATGCCGGGCCCCGCGTCCGCGCGATGCTGCACACACGGGAAGCGTGGGCACTGGCCGCGACCGGGCGGTCGGCTGCGTTCAGTCGTGCAACAGCGCAGGCGGCCGAGGAACTCACGAATGCCGTTCCGGGTGAGGAGCCCTATTGGATCGCGTACTTCGATGAGGCCGAGCTCGCCGGGGTTACCGGCGGGCGCTTGCTCGACCTCGCCCGCAAGGACCCTCACGTCCACGCGGAATCGGCCGCCGACGAGATCCGGACGGCGATCGCCACGCGTGGGGCGGACGCGCGGCGCAGCCATGCACTGGACTGGATCGGGCTTGCCGAGCGCTCGTTCCTGCAAGGGGATCTGGCCGAGGCGGTAGGCCAGACGCACCGCGCGGTCGAGGCGGCGCAGGAGACGCAGTCAAGCCGTGTCCGTACGCAGCTCGGGAGCCTCTACCCGTACACGGTGGGGCACTCGGCGTCGCCGCAGGTACGGGAGGCGCGGGATAGGCTGCGCGGGTTGTTGGCGAGCTGACGAGAGCGAGGGACAAGCATGACGACTCTCGCCGTTACCGGGCATATGGACCTCACCGACGGGAGTGTCGGGCTCGTTCGTGAGGCACTGCGAAAACTGCTCGCCGAGCACTCCGACGACAGCCTCATCGGCGTTTCGTGCATCGCGAAGGGCTCGGATTCGATCTTCGCCGAGGAACTGTTGAACGCGGGCGGCCGCCTCGTCGTCGTGCTGCCGTCACAGGACTACCGGCAGAACAACGTCAAGCCCGACCATGCCGCACTCGACCGGCTAATCGAGGCGGCCGACGAGGTCATGGTGATGCCGCACGAGACTGCGAACCGCCAGGCGTACGAGACGGCGAACACGGCCGTGCTCGAACGCGCCGACCGGCTCCTCGCGGTATGGAACGGTGAGCCGCCGTCCGGCAAGGGCGGGGGAACGGCCGACGTCGTCGAGGACGCTCGCGCCCGCGGTCTCGCTGTCGACGTGGTGCGGCCGGATGGCGCGGCACGCAAGAGCTGACCGGAGCCCAGACGCACGAATGCGCCCCTGCCCGGCCGTGAGGCCAGACAGAGGGGCGCATGTTTCATGGGCGGCGCCGATCCGCCGGCAGCCCGAGGACGCTCGGGCCCGGTGCGGGGTTGGGGGAGGGCTCCGGCGAGGTGCACTCGTAGCGCGGATCGTCGGGGTCGAATCCCGCCGCCAGGCGGCAGGCGTACATCATTCCTCCGTACTGGAACGTCCAACTCGACGGTGGCAATACCGTCGCTGCCGTCCTTCCCGGTGGCCTTGCCCTGCGGGGCCCTTTCGCCGGGCACACCGAGTACCGCCTCGACGCGGTCCGGCAGATCCTGTGGGGCTCGAAAACTCGTCGCTGGTCAGGCTGTGTATCTGTACTCGTTGATGACGCCGCCGAACACTTGGGTGCGCAGGAGTGTGAGGCCTTCGAGGTTGTGCACGGTGGCGGGTGCTCGTGGGCGTTTGGCGGTAGCTGGTTACGGGCCCGAGTAGCGCCGCTGGTCTCGCTGAGAGCGCGGTGGGCATGGTGGTCTGATCCATTCTCCTCGCCCGACGGCGCCCACTTCGAGGCGGCAGGCGATCCACTAGATCACGATGGCCGACGTCACGCGCCGCGTGCGCTGCTGGATCGTCTATGCAGCGATCGGCGGAGTGGTCGTTGTCCTCGACGTGGCCGGGGCACCTGACGGCTACCGTCGGCTGCCCTGTTCGGTCGCCGACGGCCAAGGTGGAGACAGGCCCAACAAGCCTGAAGCGTAAGGTTCGGCGCGCGGGCACCGACCGCCTGGAGAACGAGGGCCGCCTCCTCCCGGCGTTCGTCGGGCGGACTCGCTGCGTTTCTTGCTCCGAGACCGGGACGCGAAGTACACCGAGTCCTTCGACGCGGTCTTCGCGGTCGACGACATCCAGATTGTGAGGACCGCGCCGCGGGCTCCTCGGATGAACGCCCACTGCGAAAAGGTCATCGGCACCCTGCGGCGCGAGGCCCTCGACCACCTCTTGATCTGGAACGAGTTCCACGCCCGGCACGTCCTCCATGAGTACGCCCGGCACTACAACGGTCATCGCCCCCACCAGGCTCGCCTACAGCTCCCTCCCCTCGCCCAGGAGCACCCGGCACCCATGGTCGCCCCGTCCGCTCACCGGGTTCTACACCCGAATGCTCGACGGCGTGATCAACGAGTACAGATATGCCGCCTGACCAGGGGCGATGAGTTCCCGAACGGCGCACGATGCGTACGGTCCGAGGGGCACCGAACCCGCGATGTGGGACGAGGCGATCCCGTAAATGACGGGCACGCGCCTGACGTTGTGGCGGGCCGTCGTCACGGAGATCTCGCTCCTCCGACGTCGGCGCCGATACTGACCGCTTCGCCCCGGCGCTACGGGCGTCGGCACGTTACTTGACGATCTCCAGCACCGCCATCATGCCCGCGTCCTCATGGTTGAGGATGTGGCAGTGAAGCACGGTCTTGCCGGTGTAGTTCCTGAATTGGGTCCGAAGGACGAGCTTCCCCTTGGCGGGCACGCTTGCCGTGTCCTGCAAGCCGTGGCCGTGGTGCGGTCGGCCGTTGATGCTCATCAACTGGAATTTGTTGACGTGCACGTGGAACGAGTGTTCCTCGTTGCTGTCGTTGCGCACGGTCCACTCCTCGACCGTGTTCAGCTTGGACCGGACGTCCACCCGGTTCGGATCGAACTGCTTGCCGTTGATGAAGAACTTGCTGCCGTCCTTGTTCTCGGAGAACACGAGGGTGCGCCGGGCGGCGATCGCCGAGTGGCTCAGATCCGTGACCGGCGCGAAGGCTGAGGTGGGCAGGGCCGCCGGGTGCGCGGAAGGTCCTTCGGAGACCAGGGTTGCCAGGGTCGCCTGCGGGAACTTGTTGCCGGCCGGCCCGGTGTTGTACGCGAGCGTTTGCAGCTGGGTACGGCCGGTCGGACCGCCTTGTACGAGCACGTCGAAGCGCGCGCCTGCCGCGAGCAGGAGCGAGTCGGCCGTCCAGATCCGGTCGACGGGGGTGCCGTCGTGGGCGATCACATGGAACCGCTGACCCTGCAGGTGGATGTTGTAGTAGATGTTGGCGCTGATGTTGGCCAGCCGCCACAGCTGGGTCTCACCCGGCCGGATGCGGATGGTCGGGTTCAGCTGACCGTTGACGGTGCGATTGGTGGACGCGCCGATGTGCAGGTTCTGGGTCCTGACCGCATCACCCTGGACCTGGAAGTCCTTGAGCCCGATGACGTGCTCGGTGATGTGGTGCAACTTCGCCGGAAGGTACTCCTGCAGCCCGTCGACGATCAGGACGCCCGACATGCCCCCGGCGACCTGCGGTGCCGAGATCGAGTGTGCATGTGAGTGGTACCAGTAGGTGCCGGGCCGTAGGGTGTTCGGAAACTGGTAAGCGTAGTGAAACGTCTGGCCGGGATGGATGTGGACGAAGATGTTGTCGGAGTTGCCGCTCGGCGACACATGAAGTCCATGAACATGCAGATTGGTGAACTCCTTCAGCGAGTTCTTCATCGACAGGTCCACCTTGTCCCCCGGCCGGATGCGCAGCGTGGGAGGCATGTAACTGCCGTTGTAGGTGAGGGCCCACAGCTTGCGGCCGCCCACCTCGACCTTTCGCCTCTCCACGACGAGTTCCACCCGTAGGACCCCGTTGCGGCTCACCATCTGCGCCGGCTCCTTCAGCGGCGCGCCCTGCGCAACCGCCGGCGACTGCAGGGGGACAGCCACCGGCTGCGCCTGCGCCGGTTCCCGCTCCGGCGGCTGCTCGCCGGAACAGCCACCGACCAGGAGGGCGATGACGACAACGACGGCAGCGGCCAGTTCGGGCAGCTTGAACCGAGACCTCATTACCTCTCCACTCCTGGGACTCCCACATCGCACGTAGCTCACTCCCAGCAAGCACGTGGTCCCGCCTGTGCGCTACCCCGGTGGAGCGTTCGCGCGACACAGCCACCCCCGATGTACGGACGTCGCCCGGGGCAGCGGGCGCGGACGACGGTCCACTGAGGTGTGGGCATTCCTGTGGTTGGGATCCGCCGAACCCGGAGGATGCGGAGACCGCGGGCCTGATCAACCGCGGATGCCGGGCAAACCGAGTGCATCCGCAAGATCCGTCCACGCCACAGGGTTGTTCTCGCCGCCGCGCGCTCGACGGGCCGCGACCCCAGCGCGAGGTCGGTCGTGAGAGAGACTGATCAAACGCCTCTCTCCAAATGGCGCGAGCCTGATCGTCCAATATATTCGTTTTGCGGAACAGTTAGACCGTGGCCTGGGTGGGGGCAACCGATGCCGAGGAGGCACGGGCCAACCTCCGGGCGTCCCTGCGGGGACCGCTCCCCTCCGTGTTGGAGCGGGACGACCTGCCCGAGCGGGCGACCGCGCTCCTGACGTACGTCTGGGAGGAGACCGTCCAGCCGGACTGGGAGCGTCGGCGGCGCGTCATGGAGGCCGACATGGCCGCGCGGACCGCACGAGTCAATCAGGGCGGCTGGGCGGCCGTCCTCGACTCGCTGAAGCCGGGGACGCGGTGGCTCGGGGAGAGCCGCTTCCAGGTCAACCGCAACGCCTACCCGCCGCGGGAACTCGCCGCCGGGGCCCAGCTGCTGTTCATGCCGGTCACGCCAAGAACCAGTTGGGTGTCAGGGGAGGGACGGGAGCGGTATGCAGTCGTCTACCCGTGTCTCGGGGCGCTCTCCGAAGACTATGACCGGCGACCCGCCCCGGACGGGCTCGGCGCGCTCATCGTGACCGTGCGAGCCGGGTTACTGACGCTGCTGGGGACGCCCATGAGCACGACCCAGCTGGTCGCCGTGACCGGGCGGGCGCTGGGTTCGGTGGGCGGACATCTGCGGGTGCTGCTCGACGCGGGGATGGTGGAGCGGCGGCGGGCGGGGCGATCGGTGCTGTACGTCCGGACGGCGGCAGGGGAAGTGCTCATGGATGCATCCGGATCCGGTACCGGTGATCAGGAGCCGGAACCGGGGATCCACGAGGTGTCCGACAGATCACGATGATTCGAGCGACCACGGCTGGCGCCCTGGGAAACCGCTCCCACCTGCACGGATGAGGTATTCGGCAAGGCAGGGCACGGTTCCGCGCTCTCGTTGCGGAAGCGCACCCGTACCGTCTCTTCACTCCGGCCTCGGCCTGCGAGGCGCTCGTCGTCAGCGTCGGCGGTGCGGGCGTCTGGGTGTCCCGGGCTGTGTAGACGCAGGCATGTCCGAGGGTCAACCAACCGTCGGCATGAACGCCTTGGCGTGTGCGAGATGGGCTTCCAGGAGCTGGGCCGCATCCTCGCCTTTCGCCTGACGGAGCAGCTCCACGATCGCCCGGTGCTGCTCGACCTGTGCGGGCAGATCGTCGCTGGTGCGGTCTGTGGTGGCCACCGCCAGCTTGATCTCCGACATGAGATCGCGGGCCGTCGTCGTCAGGCGGGGGCTGCCCAGGAGCCCGACGATCGCCACGTGCACGGCGAGATGCGCCTCCGTGACGACGCTGGCAGCGGCCGACGAGGCGACAGCCTCTTCGAAGTCGCGCTGGACCGCGATGAGCGTCATGAGGTCGGTGCGAGTTGCCTGCACCACCGAGCGCGCCGCGGCCGTCTCCAGGACGCGCCGAGCCTTGAAGACGTCCTCGATCTCCGCCTCGGTGAGCTGCCGCACCTCCACCCCGCGATTCGGCCGCCGTACCAACAGGCCCTCGCTGGTGAGGATTTGCAGGGCCTCGCGCACGGTGCTGCGCGAGACACCGAGGCTCTCGGCGACATTGCTCTCGCGCAGCGAGGTGCCCCCTGTGAGGGTTCCCCGGTACATCTCCTCGCGCAGTGCGTGAGCCACGCGGTCCACGGTGCTGGAGCGATCGATCTCTATGGGTCCTAGGGCCATGACGTACTTCCTCAGGGTCTTGGTCGGACAGCCGGACAATCTGGGACGACAGCCTACTGGCCAACAGGAGTGGGGAGTTGGAAGGCCCTATTCCCTCCCGAGCTCTTGACGATCACTGTGCTTGCTGAAATTGTCCGACAAGCGGGCAGTCCGACGAAGTGTGTCGGTGGTCCGCTCTGCCCACCTCCTTCCGCGCCCTCTCCATGTGATCGAAACCTCCCGGCCACGGCCGTCGAGCCGCCCTCTCACACCAGGGAGACCTGTTCATGACCGATACCGCTGACACCACACGCCTGTGGGGCGGGCGCTTCCGCAGCGCTCCGGATGAAGCGCTGACAACGCTGTCCCGCTCCGATCCCAGCTACTTTGCTATGGCGCCCTACGATCTCGCCGGTTCCCGCTCCCATGCCCGCGAGCTGCACCGGGCCGGTCTCCTGGACGACGCCGAGCTGGCGACGCTGCTCGACGCCATCGACGTACTCGACGGCGAGTACCGGCGCGGGGAGATCCACCCGAACCTTGAGGACGAGGACGTCCACACGTTCCTGGAGCGGGTGCTCAGCGAGCGGCTCGGCGCGGTCGGCGGCAAGCTGCGCGCCGGACGCTCCCGCAACGACCAGGCCGCCAACGACCTGCGGCTCTACCTGCGCGACCAGGTGCGCAGGCTCGCCGAGGCCACGGCGGACCTGATGGACGCCCTGCTGGCCCAGACCCGGCGGCACCGCGCGACCCCGGCCCCCGGCTTCACGCACCTGCAGCCCGCCCAGCCGATCACCTTCGGGCATCAACTCCTGGCGCACGCCCACGCGTTGGGCCGTGACATCGATCGGCTGTGTGACTGGGACCGCCGCAGCGCGCGGTCCCCGCTGGGCGCCGCGGCCCTCGCCGGATCGGCCATCGCCCTGACCCCGGAGCACTCCGCACGCGAGCTGGGATACGAGCGCACCTGCGCCAACTCCATCGACGCGGTGGCCAGTCGGGACCACGTCGCCGAGTTCCTCTTCGTCGGCTCCATGCTCGCCGTCGACGTGTCCCGGCTCGCCGAGGAGATCTGCCTCTGGGCCAGCCGCCAGTTCCGCTGGATCGCGCTCGACGACCGCTTCGCCACCGGCTCGTCGATTATGCCGCAGAAGAAGAACCCGGACATCGCCGAGCTGGCCCGCGGCAAGGCAGGCCGTCTCACCGGCAATCTGACGGGCGTCCTCGGCGCGCTCAAGGGCCTTCCGCTCGCCTACAACCGGGATCTTGCCGAGGACAAGCGCGCCGCCTTCGACACGGTGGAGACGCTGCTCATGGTGCTGCCCGCGATGTCCGGGCTCGTCCGCACCTTCGTCGTCGACGAGAAGGAACTGCGCGCGCAGGCCACCGCCGGATTCACCCTCGCCACCGAGATCGCCGACTGGCTGGCGCGCCGCGGCGTCCCGTTCAGCGAGGCCCACGAGATCACCGGGGCCGTCGTGCGGCTCTGTGAGGAGCGCGGGGTCGACCTGGAGGAGCTGAGCGACGAGGACTACGCGGGCGTCGACGCCCGGCTCACGCCCGAGGTGCGCTCCGTCCTCGCCGTGGAAGTGGCCCTTGCCGCGCGCAGCGGACAGGGCGGAACCGCGCCTGCCCGAGTCGACGATCAGATCCGGGAGTTGGTGGCACTCGTCGCCGAGCAGCGCGCATGGGCCGCCGAGTACACGGGCCCCCGCACATGAGTACAGGCCGGTCCCTGCCTCCCACGCCTTCCCCTCCTGTTTGCCCACCGACACCGGGACACCCGGAGAAGAGAGCCAGGCCATGTCCGAAGCAGTAGCGGCGGGCTCCGAAGCCGTGGACACGAGCGAGCTCGTCGCGGTGCCGCGCACCCACTACGGCCGGTGGATCGGCGCCCTCGGGGTCGTGGCATTCCTGTGCTGGCTGGGCTACGCCCTCGCCCACGCGGCGATCGACTGGGGCGTCGTCAAGGAGTACTTCACGATGGGCGTGCTCCTCAAGGGGCTCCTCATCAGCCTCGTCCTCACGGTCGTCGGCATGGTCATCGGCATCGTCCTCGGCGTCCTCGCCGCGGTGATGCGCCTATCCCGCAACCCGGTCACCTCCGGCGTCGGCTGGCTGTACGTATGGGTGTTCCGAGGTACCCCGGTCTACCTGCAGCTGCTCGCCTGGTTCAACATCGGGCTTCTCTTCCCCTACGTGTCCCTGCCCGGCATCGGCGGCGCCCGTACCGTCGACCTGGTCACCCCGTTCGTCGCCGCCGCCATCGGTCTCGGCCTCAACCAGGGCGCGTACACCTCCGAAGTGGTGCGAGCCGGCATGCTCTCCATCGACGAAGGGCAGACCGAGGCGGCTCAGGCGCTCGGAATGTCACGCCTGCGCACCCTGGGACAGATCGTGCTGCCGCAGGCGATGCGGGTGATCCTGCCGCCGATCGGCAACGAGACCATCGGCATGCTCAAGACGACCTCGCTCGCCTCGGCCATCGGTGTCAGCGAGATCCTCTCGGAAGCGCAGCACATCTACTTCGTCAACAACCGGATCATGGAACTGCTGATCGTGTGTGCCGTGTGGTATCTGGCCGCGGTCTCGGTCCTCTCGGTCGTCCAGTACTACCTGGAACGGCACTTCGCCAAGGGCAGCAGCAGTCGCGCGCTGCCCGCGACGCCTCTGCAGCGGCTGCGCACGGCCCTGAACCAGAAGAAGGCGGTTTCGTGATGAGCGTCACCACGACCACCGAACGCGCCCTGGTGCGGGCCGAGTCGGTGCACAAGAGCTACGGCGACCTCCAAGTCCTCAGGGGCATCGACCTCGAGGTGCACCAGGGTGAGGTGGTGTGCCTGCTCGGCCCGTCCGGCTCGGGCAAGAGCACCTTCCTGCGCTGCATCAACCATCTCGAGCAGGTCAACTCGGGGCGGATCTGGGTCGGTGACGAAGTCATCGGCTACCGGCAGCAGGGCAACAAGCTGCACGAGCTGAACGAGCGGGCCATCGCCCGGCAGCGCCGCCGCATCGGCATGGTCTTCCAGCGGTTCAACCTCTTCCCGCACATGACGGCCCTGGAGAACGTGATGGCGGCGCCCGTCGGCGTCAAGCGGGTGGCCCGCGAGGCCGCCCGCGAACGCGCCGTCGCCCTGCTCGGCAAGGTCGGGCTCAAGGACAAGGCGGACGCCTACCCGCGCCAGCTCTCCGGCGGGCAGCAGCAGCGGGTCGCCATCGCGCGTGCCCTCGCCATGGAACCCGACCTGATGCTCTTCGACGAGCCGACCTCCGCGCTCGACCCCGAGCTGGTCGGTGAAGTCCTCGACGTCATGAAGGACTTGGCGCGCAGCGGCCTGACGATGATGGTCGTCACCCATGAGATCGCCTTCGCCCGCGAGGTCGCCGACCGGGTGGCGTTCATGGACGGCGGCAAGGTCCTGGAGATCGGCCCGCCATCCGAGATCCTCGGGAACCCTCAGCACCCGCGCACCCAGTCGTTCCTGGCGCGCGTCCTGTGAGCCGCACGTCGGCAGGAGAAGTCATGTCCCGTCCGATCCGCGCGCTCGTGTCCGTCGCCGTCTGCCTCGGTGCGACGGCCGCCCTGACTGGCTGCGTCAGCACCACCCTGCCCGCGTCCGCCGACGGCAAAGGCGGCCTCCCGCCCTCCGTCGTCGACGGCAAGAAGCTCAAAGTCGGCCTGTCGCCCGACTTCCCGCCCATGGAGTACCGCGACGGGAAGACCAATCGCCTGGTGGGCGTCGACGTCGACCTGGCGCGGGCGCTCGGCGACGAACTCGGCCTCAAGGTCACGTTCGTGGAGCAGCGCTTCGACCAGCTGATGAACTCGGTCGCGACCTCCCGCGTCGACCTGGTGATGTCCGGCATCTCGGACACGGTGCAGCGTCAGGAGACCGTGGACTTCGTCGACTACTTCGACACGGTCGGCCGCCTCTACACCCTGCCCTCGCGGGCCGGCGACTTTCGCACCGCCGCAGACGTGTGCGGCCGCAAGCTGGCCGTCAGCAAGACCACCGACTACTACGGTCAGGCCCTCGCCTTCAACAAGAAGTACTGCACCGGCAAGGGGAAGCCGGCCGTGCAGATCCTGCCGACCGACTCCGGCGCCGCGGCCCGCCTCCAACTGGAGCAGAAGCGCGCGGACATCGCCATCCAGGGCGGCGAGAACTTGGCCTTCTTCGACCGCACCGAACCCGGCCGGTTCCGCGCGGTGCTCGACCCGATGCCCGCAAAACCGTTCGCCGCCGTGGTCAAGAAGGACGACAAACCCATGGCGGCGCTGGTGATGAAGGGGCTGCGCAAGCTGCGGGCCGACGGAACGTACCAGCGCATCCTCAAGAAGGCCGGCCTGTCCTACGGGTCAACCGCGCCGAAGTTCAACGGAGTTGAGGGCTGACTCATGCACACCCCCGCAGACCCGCGCCCGCCGCGCTGGCCGCACGGGCGCCGCAGCGCGGTCGCCCTCGCCTTCGACCTGGACGGCCCCACAGGCGGAGCCATGCTCGACGGTTCCCTGTGGGACCGGCCCGGCTACTTCGCCCTGGGCGGCTACGGCCCGCACCGGGCGCTGCCCCGCCTGCTCGACCTTCTCGATGACGGCGGTGTCCCTGCCACGTTCTTCACTCCCGCCTGGGTGGTGGAGCACTGGCCGCAGGCTTGCCGTCAGATCGTCGAGCGCGGTCACGAGGTCGCCCACCACGGCTACCGCCACGAGTGCTACTACGACCTGACGGCCGACGAGCAGGCGGACGTCATCACCCGCAGCCAGCGCGTGTTCCGCGACGTCCTGGGCACCGAGGCCACCGGCTTCCGCTCCCCGTCCGGCGACTGGCACCCCGAGACCCCGCGCATCCTGCGCGACCACGGGTTCCGCTATTCGAGCTCGATGCGCGGCGACGACCGCCCCTACCGGCACACCGTCGACGGCGTCACCACCGACCTGGTGGAGATCCCGGCGCGCTGGGACCTCGACGACTATGCCTTCCTCGCCTACCACCGCAACCCCGACTACCCCAGTGGCCAGGACCGGATCGCCAGTTACGCGTTGACGCTCGACAACTGGAAGCGCGAGTTCGACGGATACCGCGCCGAAGGGCTCTGCCTGACCACTCTCTTCCACCCGAAGGTCTCGGGCAGGCCGGGCCGGCTGCTGATCCTGGAGGAACTGATCGCCCACATGCGGGCACACGACGACGTCTGGTTCGCGCGCTGTGACGACGTGGCCGACTGGTGGATCGAGAGCGGGCAGGGAGCGCAGGTGGCGGCCGCATGAAGGACATCCGAGGCCGTTGGCCGAACGGCGCCCGCGCCGCCGTCATGATCAGCGTCGACCACGACGCCGATCTCGCCATCCTCAGCGGCTCGCCCGCCACCGCGGACCGGGGCAAGACCCTGTCCGTCGGCAGGTACGGAACCGACCGCGGCATCGACCGGCTGCTCGGCCTCTTCGCCGAACTCGCCGTCCCCGCCACGTGGTTCGTGCCGGGACGCAACGCCGAGCGGCACCCAGAGGCAGTGCGACGCATCGCCGCGGCCGGACACGAACTCGCCTGTCACGGCGACAATCACGAGGACTTCCAGGACCTGACGCTCGACGAACAGACCCGCGCCGCCCGCGACGGAGCCGACCGGCTGCGCCAGGCGACCGGCTCGAACGTGCGCGGATTCCGCACCCCGGCGGGGGAGTGGAAGCCGGGTCTCGGCAGCCGGCTCGCCGGATTCGGCATCGACTGGTCCTCGTCCTCGCCCGGCGACGACCTGCCCTACCTCCACCCCGGCACGCACGGGGTCGTCGAGATCCCGGTCCAGTACGAACTCGAGGACCACCAGTACTTCTTCTTCAACCTCGAACCGCCCTTCCCGACAGGTCAGTCGCGCATCGCGTCGTACGCACACGTCCTCGGCAACTGGACCCAGGAGTTCACCGCGTACCACCGCTTCGGGCTCTGCTACGTGCTGCGCCTGCACCCCGAGGTGACGGGCACGCCGGGCAGGATCGGACTCGTCCGGGAGCTCATCACCCACATCCAAGGCCACCCGGACGTCTGGCTCGCGACCGGATCGCAGATCGCCGACCGGTGGCGAGCGCAGCACCCGGCCAACGACCCCGGACACCCGGCCGACCTGTTCGCACGGCTGACGGCGGACCGGGAGGGCACCGCATGACCGCCGCGCCGTTGCACCATCTCGCGGACCTGATTGCCGACACCACGTACGAAGATCTGCCGGACGCCGTCGTGCGCAAGGCGACCGTTCACCTCCTGGACACGCTGGGCGCCGGGCTCGCCGGGGCGCACAGCGAGGAGACCCGGATCGCACTGTCGGGTCTCGGTGACGAGCGGGGCGACTGCCCGGCGTGGGGGACGGGAGAGCGGCTCACCCCCCGAGCGGCCGCTCTGGTGAACGGCATCTCCAGCCACGCCTACGAGGTCGACGACACCGGCGGCTGCGACCACTCGGGCGCGGTCGTCGTACCCGCCGCGCTCGCGGCTGCCGACGCCAGTACCTCCCCGGTGAACGGCGCCCGCCTGCTCACCGCGATCGTCCTCGGCTACGACGTGGGCCGCCGGATACTCGAAGCACTCGGCGGCTACGAGGCGCACAACGGGGCCGGCTGGCACTCCACCGGAACCTGCGGTCCCTTCGGTGCGGCAGCCGCGGCGGCACACGTCCTCGGCCTCCCCGCCCGAGAGGCGCAGGCGGCACTCGGCCTGGCCTCCAGCGGCAGCGCGGGACTGTGGGCCTTCATCCGCGACGGAACCATGGCCAAACGCCTGCACGCGGGCCGTGCCGCTGAGAGCGGTCTGCTCGCGGCACGCCTCGCGGCCGCCGGGATGACGGGCCCTTCGGCGCTGCTCGACGACACCTGGGGCGGTCTGCTCACCACTTACGCCGGCCAGGAGGCCGAACCAGCTGCGCTGACCGAGGAGTTGGGCCGCAACTGGAAGATCATGCGCAGTTCTCTCAAGCCGTACGCCTCGTGCCGCGGCACCCACTCGTCCGTCGACGCGCTGCTCGCGATCATGGCCGAGCAGCGGCTGGACGCGGCCGACATCGCCTCCGTCCACGTGCGCCTCAGCCCGTTCCTGCACGGCATGTGCGGGGGCCGGTCGACCGCGACGCTGGCCGCGGCGCAGCTGAGCCTTCCCTACGCGGTGGCCGCCGTACTCACCCATGGGCATGCGGGACTCGACGCGTACGCGCAGGAGTGCAGGACCGGATCTGAGCTGCGCGCCGCCATGGAGCGGATCGCACTCGAGGTCGACGAGGAGATGCCGGCCACCGAGGAACCGGTCGTCACCGTGACCGGTACCGCCGGGCGACGCTGGGCGCGACGGATCACCCAGGCCAGCGGCTCGCCGGGGAACCCGCTCACCGAACCGGCCGTCCGCGAGAAGTTCCGTTCACTGGCCGGGCGAGTCCTCGCACCGGAACGGACACGGGTGCTGGAGGACGCCGTGTTCGGCCTGGCCGCGACGGGCGATGTGCGCGAGTTCGCGGGGCTGTTGGCAGGCGCGTAACGGCGCGCGAATCAGGCTCAGAGGATGACAGGTGGCCTTCAGCGAGAAGACCTCACTGAAGCAGGGCAGCCAAGCCGTCCGTGTGCGTTGTGGCCCCTACGTGAGCTGCGGCATGATCGTTCGGCATGTACGCAACGAGGTTCGATGGCCTGTTTGAACGCGGCCGGGATGCGGTGCTGGCAGGTGCGGTTCAGTGCCAGGTGCCGCCTGTGGACGGCGGGAATCGCTGGGTCATGTCCGTCGTCATGCGACCTGACGCCGCGACCGCCCGCAGGATGGGGGAGATCACCCGCGAGGCGATGACCGTTGCCGGGGAAGAACACTGGCCGACCGGGACTGCTGACTCCTCGCACTTCACCCTTCGCGCGCTGGAAGAGCACCGCGTATCGGTCCCGGACGGCGACGCACGGGTATCCCGCTACATGGCGGCACTGCGGACGGCGGCGACAGCAGTCGGCCCCGTTCGGATGACTCTGTCGGGTCTGACCCTGACGCCAGGCTGCGTCATGCTGTGCGCCGAGCCGTCGGGCGACGCTATGGAGCGCCTGTATGACGCCTACGAAGACGCGTTGGGCGAAGACGGCTGGCTGGAGGCCGACTTCGACCGGAACATCTGGTACTCGACGCTGGTGCATTTCACGCGTCCATTGACCAATCCGCAGGCCGTCGTGGATTGGGTGGGTGAGCGCCGGGATCTCGCCCTCGGGCAGGTCGAATGCCGTCATGTCGAGCTCGTCGTCTACAGGTTCAACGGGAGCCGCATTGTCATGGAGGCGTTGGACGCCGTCTCCCTCAGCCATCGACCATGATCACGCGCTAGGCGAATACCTCATCCACGCTGGTCAGGCCGCATATTGGTACTCGCGGAGGGTGCCGCCGAGCCGCGCTCGTCGGCGTATGTTCAGATGGGCGATCCTGTCCGGGTCTTCGATCGGGGCGGGCAGAGAGTGGAGGGGGCGGGCATTCGCAAGGCTCTGGTGTGGCCTGTGCTCGTCGTAGAGCGTCTCGAACTCGCCTAAAGGCTGTCCCACTTACGGGGTCCGGCAATATCCCCACGAGCTGTTCTCGCGGGCCAGGCGCACCAACAGGGCGCGGACCGAACGGACGATGGGCCCGCGCCCACGACGCCTTGGCGCGCAGGTCGCAGCATGGCGTCGGCTGAGCAGGTCACGGCGCCAGCGCAGAAGCGTGTCCGGGCGCACCAGCAGCAGGAGATGCTCCACGAGGCGCGTCCGGGTTCTGGGCGCCACCGCACACCCGACCGCGGAGTGGATCGTGCAGTTCGGCCGCAATCTCCTCATGGACTCGGAGGACGCGGGCGGCACCGTCAAGTTCCGGATCCGGGACCGGGACTCGAAGTTCACCGCTGCCTTCGATGCCTTGGTGGCCGACGCCGGGCTGAAGGTCGTCACCAGCGGTGTCCGGATGCCGTGGATGAACTCCCTCATGGAGCGTTGGATGCAGACCTGCCGGCATGAACTCCTCGACCGCACTTTGATCTGGAACTAGAGCCACCTTCTGCATAGGCCTGGCCGTGACGCTGGGAGAGGAGCGGATCTACCCAACCGTGGCCACGCCGTGGCCGTGTATCAGGAGGCGACCCGGCCCTGGCGCCGCCTCAGCGGGTGCGCAGCACGAGCTTGCCGACCCGGCGGCCCTCCTCCAGGTCCCGGTGGGCGTCCCGCGCCCGCTCCAGCGGGTACACCTGAACGGGGCCGAGGCTGAGCTCTCCTGCTGCCATCCGGTCCAGGAACCGCTGCAGCACCTCGGCCGGCAGGTCGGCCGCGTCGCCGGAGTAGGCGGTGAGGCGGACGCCCGTGGGCAGGTAGCCGATGGGGTAGAAGTCCCGCACGATCCACTGGTTGGAGAGCATGCCGGTGAAGCAGACCGTGCCGTGGACGCGGGCCGCCCGCAGCGTGTCCGGCAGGGTCGGCGTGCCGACCAGCTCCAGTGCCGCATCGACGCCGGCCGGAATGAGCGCACGCACCTGGTCGGCGACCGCGCCGTCGTCGACGAGCGGGTGGTCGACGCCGTGGTCCTTCAGTGCCGCGAGCCGCTCGGGGCTGCGGGTCGTAGCGAGAACGGTGACGCCCAGTTCCTTCGCAAGGGCCGTGACGGCGAACCCGAGTGCGGACGTGCCGCCGCGGATCAGCAGCGACTGGCCGGACCGCAGGTCCAGACCGGTCGTCACCGATCCGTAGGCGGTCTGCAGCGTCTCCGGCACCGCGCCGAGCGTTTCCCACGGCAGCGCGGAGCGGAACGGGACGACCTGCGCGCGCGGCACCACTGTGTACTCGGCGTATCCGCCGTCGAAGGTCCGGCCCATCCCGCCCATCATGGCCACGACCTGCTGCCCCGGCGCCAGCACGCCCTCCGGGTCCAGGTCAACGGTGCCGGTGGCCTCGATGCCAGGGACCCGCGGGAAGGTCACCCCCTCGGCGAAACCGAGCCGGGTGTGCAACTCGGAGCGGTTCAGCCCGGCCGCCTCAACTCGGACGCGCACCCAGCCGGGCGCCGGCTCGGGCAGCGGCAGCCGCCTGACGTCAAGATTCTCTACCGGGCCCGGGCCGCTCAATACCACGGCCCGCATTGTCGCGTCGTCGCTCACGTCCATGCCTGCCATTGTGCCGTTGCTCAGAGCCTCAGTAGCTCTCAGCATTCCGGCCTCACAGTCGTTCGTACAGTGGCGCGCTCCACCTTGACGCCCTGAATCAGGCCCGCTCCACGGTGTGTGGGTCGACGGCGGACGGGATGGGAGCTGGGGTGAGTGGTGGGCGTGAACCGCGGACCGCCGACGACGTGGGCCGACATGCCGCGCTTGGCGTAATGAGCCGATCGGGCGGGCGTTCGCGGTCACGTTGTACGAAGACGGTGACCGGGGCGGTGGCGGGAAGGAGGTGGCATACCAGCCATGGGCGAGGAGAGCGTGGACCGGTCGGAGGGTTTTGGCGAGCGGCTGCTCGGTGTGCTGCTGGACAGGGCGCGGCTGCTGCCGCCGCAGCTGATCGCCCCGCTGATCGCGGAGGAGGTGGCCAGGATCGGAGGTCGCGACGTCTCCATCCTGCTTCAGGACTACGCGCAGGAGGTGCTGGTGCCGCTGCCGGGCAAGAAGCTGCACGTCGGCCAGCCCGAGTCGATCATCGATTCCCCCGCCGGCCGGGCTTTCCTGAGCGGGCACGCCGTCGAGGTGCCGAAGACCCCCTCGGGCGTCCGGATGTACCTGCCGCTGCTGGACGGCAGCGACACGGTGGGCGTGATGGCCCTCACCTTGAACGCCGTCGGCCGCGACGACCGGCGGCTGCTGAGTCGGCTATCCGGCCTGGTGGCCGACATGCTGGTCACCAAGGGCGCCTACACCGACCAGTTCTTCCAGGCCCGGCGCCGTGAGCCGATGAGCGTGTCCGCGGAGATCCAATGGAGCCTGCTGCCTCCGACGTCGATGTCCGTGCCGCAGGTCGAGGTGGCCGGCATCCTGGAGCCCGCCTACCGTGTCGCCGGCGACAGCTTCGACTACGCCCTCAACGACAACATCCTGCACGCGGCCGTGATCGACGCGATGGGCCACGGCCTGGACGCCGCCACGATGGCGACCGTGGCCATCGGCGCCTACCGTCATGCCCGGCGCGTCTTTGTCAGCCTGGCCGAGAAGTACGCGCTCATGGACGATGCCATCTCTCGGCAGTTCGGGCCCGACCACTTCGTCACGGCGCAACTGATGCATGTGAACATCGCCACCGGTGAGATGGAACTGGTCAACGCGGGCCACCCCGCGCCTCTGTTGATCCGCGACGGCCGGGTCGTGAGGCAGCTGGAGAGCGCGACGACGCTGCCCGTCGGCTTCGGCGGTGAGGAGCCCCGGATCAGAGAGCACACACTCCAGCAAGGCGACCGGGTGCTGTGCTACACCGACGGCATCATCGAGGAACACGTCAACGGCGGGGAGCAGTTCGGCGAGGAACGCCTCATCCGCTGCGTGAACCGCCTGAGGGATGAGCCGTCGCTCGGGCTGAGGGCGGATCTGCGCCGGCTCTCCCACACGCTGAAGAGGGAACGGAGCGGGCGCACCACCGACGACGCCACCCTCTTCATGATCGAGTGGCACGGAGGCGCCGCCGACCACCTCGCGGTCCTTGACTGAGCGCCCACGCGTCATGCCCTGGCTGCGGCTGAGAGGGGGGATGGCCAGAGCGGCTCCACCGTCGGCGCCCGCAGTTGATGCCCGTCCTCGACCGCGTCGGGGCTAAACGGCCCGATGGTGGAGCCGCCCTGGCCGTCAGCGCCCCTCAACCTCTCCCGAGCAACCGGAATGACCCAAAGCATCCGTTACGCGCAGAGCGGATCAGCAGGCCTCTGACATCCACGGCTGACATCAACGACGCTGGACGGAGGCGTACACCAGCATCTCAGTCCGGTTGTCGCACCAGTCGGCGGCAGCAGCAGGAGCGGGCTCGGCAACGGGATGTGTGGCTTGACCCGTCCACGTTCGAGAACCTGGACCACATCTTCCACACGCTCTTCGACGACTTCTGCGACGCCGACGAACCCGAGCGCTACCTCGGCACAAGTCTGCGAACAGAGGAGGAGGTCGCCCTCATGCGGGAGCTTGGTGCAGCGCTCAACGCGGCCGCGAACGAGGCGCCCAACGACACCGATGCGGAGTACCTCCAGGCAGCCTCGTGGCCCGTGGTCGTAGCCGTCGCCGGACGACTCGCTCAAGTAATGGTCCGATAACGACCTGGGAGAACTGAACCGTTCCGGGTTCCTCGACGGGCAGGTCGGCCAGGACGTGGGCAAGGCGGGTCACGTCGTAGCCGGTGTCCATGACGACGAGGATGTCCGCGTCGCCGGGCCGCCACTGCCCGGCCCGCACGAGCCGGACGGCGACGTCGCGGAGCTGGGCGGCGGTCACCGCGGTGGCGTCGTCGGCCGGGCCCAGACGGACGGCGTCCAGCACGGCGGTCCACGATGTGCGTCCCGCTTCCATGGCGGCAACGAAGGAGTAGGGCCGGCCGGGGATGAACTGATCCGCGCTGCGGCCTCGCCCGTAGAAGTGGCAGAACAGCAGGTCCGGGCTGGTGGGGGCGTCGGGTCGCAGCCAGTTGCTCACATCGACCGCGAGGACGGTTCGCCCGTCGGCCGCCCTCGGCAGCGGAGTGGAGGCAAGCGGCCGCCGCAGACGGCGCGGCTCCAGCCGGCCATGGTTGACCGCGTCGCGGACCGGGCTGGATGCGTGACGTGGGTAACGCGGAGGGGGTCGGGCCTGTGAAGCACCCCATAGGAGCCAGATCACATACTAGCGGTGGTAGTAGCCGGTGGGGCCGCTCGGCGGTGCATAGAAGGCACCACATCGGTTCATTTCGGACATTCCTCCGTAGTGGGGTAGTACGTCACATCCTTGCGCCCCCTCTCGGCCATCGCTAACTATGGCTGTCGTCCCGGAGAGCGGGTCGGAGCACGAGCGAAGCGGCTCGCTCCACACCCCCGGGTCAGGACGCGGATCCCCATTCCGCTCCAGGCGCCACCACACCGGCCGGCGCCACACGATGTCCCCGAACATGAAGAGGTACTCCCGTATGACCTTCTCCACCCCGATCGCCGCTGCCGCCCGCCCCACCACCCGCTTCAAGCGCGCCACCGTCACGGTCCTGGCCGCCGCCGGTCTCGCGGGCGCAGCGCTGACGTTCGCCCCGTCTCCCGCGCAGGCCGCCGAGCCCGCCGCGGCGCCGAAGGCCGCGTCCGCGGTGTCGGCCCAGAAGGGCACCGGCGGAGGCAATGTCGACGCGTGGATCAACGAGGCCCTGTCGATCATGAAGGCCAAGGGCATCCCCGGCTCCTACGAGGGTCTGCACCGCAACATCATGCGTGAGTCCTCCGGCAACCCGAACGCCGTGAACGGCTACGACGTCAACGCGGTCAAGGGCACCCCGTCCAAGGGTCTGCTGCAGGTCATCCAGCCGACCTTCGACGCCTACCACGTCGCCGGCACCTCCAACAGCCTGACGGACCCGGTCGCCAACATCACCGCGGCCGCCAACTACGCCGCCGACCGCTACGGCTCCATCGACAACGTCAACTCCGCGTACTGAGCCCCCGCAACCGCACGCCGTGACTGATCCACGGCACATCTCCACCACGGCACATCTCCACCCTCGATATGGAGGGCAGCCCCTATGCCGCACACCAGCGGAGACGAAGGGCACGCGCCCTCAGCCGACGCCCTTGACCACCCCGGCTACGGGTCCGCGAACCTGCACCGCTCACGCGGCAGGTCACGCAGGAAACGACTGCGCGTCATCACATACACCGCACTCGGCGCCGTCCTCGTCGGCGCAGGCGGTGCGGCCTACGCGTGGTCGCACCTGAACGGGAACCTCAAGGGCACGGACATCAACGCCGTACTGGGCAAGAACCGCCCGGGCGCGGGCCACGACGGGGCGATGAACATCCTCCTCCTCGGCTCCGACTCACGCGCCGGCACACACGGCCGATACGGCCGTGGCGTCACCGGCGCCCGCTCGGACACGGCGATGGTGCTGCACGTCGACAAGAGCCACAAAATGGCCTCCGTCGTCAGCATCCCCCGCGACACGATGGTCGACCGGCCGCAGTGCGCGAAGCCGTCGGGCGGCACAGCGCCGGGCGAGCACCAGGCGATGTTCAACGCGGCCTACCAGGTGGGCGGCCCCGCCTGCACCGTGAAGACGGTGGAAAAAATGTCGGGCGTGCGCATGGACCACTACCTCGAGGTCGACTTCAAGGGCTTCGAGAAGTTCGTCGACGAGCTCGGCGGTGTCGACGTCACCACCCACCGGGCCATCAAGGACACCAGCAGCCACCTCTCCCTGACCGCCGGCAAGCACACCCTCAAGGGCGAACAGGCTCTGGCGCTCGTGCGCACCAGGCACGGCGTCGGCGACGGCAGCGACCTGGGCCGCATCCAGCTCCAGCAGACGTTCATCAAGGCACTGATCCACCGCGCCGAGTCGATCGGCGTGGTCAGCAACCCCGCCCGGGCCTACGCGCTCGCCGACACCGCGACCAAGACCGTGAGCGCCGACTCCAATCTCGCGTCCGCGGACAAACTGCTCGGCCTGGCCAAGGACCTCAAGGGCATCAGCCCCGACCACATGAACATGATCACGCTGCCCGTCCGCTACGACACCCAGGACACCGGCCGCGTCCTGCCACTGACCAAGCCATCCCACCAGGTCTGGCAAGCCCTGCGCCACGACCGCCCGATCCCCAAATCCGCGACCGCCAACTCGGTCGCCGCACGCACCGACTCACCCGTGTCCACCGACACCTAGGGGCATCGGGCCGCAGCCAGTTGCTCACATCGACCGCGAGGACGATTCGCCCGTCGGCCGCCCTCGGCAGCGGAGTGGAGGCAAGCAGCCGCCGCAGACGGCGCGGCTCCAGCCAGCCATGTACATCGCTCCGTGCCCGCGCCGGTGCTCGGCTGTCAGCGTCAGCTCGGCCAGCGACGTGACCGGCGACCGTGGGGGGCTCGGAAAGTCGTCGCTGCAGGTCAAGCGGCATAGCGGTACTCGTTAATGACGCTGCCAAGGACGCGGGTGCGCAGGAGTCTGCGGCCTTCGAGTGCGTGAACGGCGATGGGCTGTTGGTCGGCGCGCCTGGCGGTAGTTGGTTGCGGGCCCGGTGGGGGCGGTGCTTGTTGCAGCGGCGTTCGTAGGCGGCCAGGACCTGTCGGGCGTGGGCCTCGTTCATGTCACATCGACTGCGCGGTCACCCTGCGGCGGCTGTACGTGTTCTCGCAATGGAGGTCGGCACCAGGTACGTGCATATCCTCGGAGTGACCAGCCATACGGACGTACCCTGGACCACGCAGCAGGCCCGCAGTCTCCTGATGAAACTCGACCACCGAGCATCCGAGTTCACCTTCCTCGTACGCGACCGGGCCGGCCAGTTCAGCAGGTCGTTCGGCGCGGTCCTCGCCAGCCAGGACATCCAAGTCGTGAAGATCCCTCCGCGCTGTCCGCAAGCGAATGTGTACGCGGAGCAGTTCGTGCACACCGTCCGCTCGGAGGTCACCGACCGGATGCTCATCTTCGGTCAGCGCCGCCTGCGCACCGTGCTGGACGAGTACCCCTCGCTGCAACTGGCCGTCCATGCAGGCCGAACGGGCCCGGCTTCCCGCGGTGCGCGCCTACACCTCGATCTGTGAGCCCATGATGACCGTGCGGTCGCGGGGCAGGCTGAAGTGCTCGGCGGCGTCGGACGTGATGTAGGAGGTGGCGATGAACAGCCGCTTGCGCCACGGCGCCATCGTCGGTGCCTTCCCGCGCCGGAGCTCGATCTTCGACAGGAAGTAGGACGCCTGGCCGAGCTGCAACGGCCCTTCGGTTTCGGCCGGGTCGAGCGTGGCCAGTAGACCGGGCACGTCCGGTGTCTCCATGTAGCCGAACCGGGCGGTGACGTGGACGATCCCGTCGTCGGCGTAGCCGAGGTCGTCCACGACGACCCGCTGGTCGGCCGGGACACGGGGCACCGGCTCGGTCTGCAGGGCGAGGATCACGACCTGCTCGTGCCGGACATGGTTGTGCACGACGTTGGCCCGCATGGCCAGCGGCGTGGTCTCCTTGCCCCGGTTCAGGAAGACGGCCGTGCCGGGGACCTGGAGCGTGGAAGCCTTGCCGCTGCGGAGGTCGTCGACGAACTCGGGCAACGGCCCCTCGGCGCGGGCTCGTTCCTCGGTGACCAGCGCGCGGCCCCGCTGCCAGGTCGTCATGACGGTGAACGCCGTGAGGCCGATCAGCAGCGGCAGCCACGCGCCGTGGACGAGCTTGGTCATGTTGGCCGCCACGAACAGCAGGTCCACGAAGAGGAGCACGCCCGCGCCGATGCCGAGCAGCCACCGGGGTGTGCCCCACTTGGCGCGGGCGATGTAGAAGAAGAGCAGGGTGGTGATGGTGATGGTGCCGGTGACCGCCATGCCGAACGCGTAGGCCAGCGCCGCGGAGCTGCGGAAGGCGAAGACCAGGGTGAGGACCGAGACCATCAGGAGCCAGTTGATCCAGGGGACGTAGATCTGACCGATGGTGGATTCGGAAGTGTGGGCGATGCGCAGCCTCGGCAGGTAGCCCAGCTGGGCCGCCTGGGAGGCGACCGAGTACGCGCCGGTGATCACTGCCTGGGAGGCGATCACGGTCGCCGCCGTCGCCAGTAGGACCATCGGCCAGCGTCCCCAGCCGGGCACGAGCAGGAAGAACGGGCTGCTGATGTTGGCCGGATCGTCGAGGATCAGCGCGCCCTGGCCCAGGTAGCTCAGGACGCAGGCGGGCAGTACGAGGAACAGCCAGCCTCGGGTGATCGCCCGGCGGCCGAAGTGACCCATGTCGGCGTAGAGCGCCTCGGCGCCGGTGACCGAGAGCACGATCGCCGCCAGGGCGAAGAAGGCCGTACCCCAGTGGCCGAACAGGAAGCCCAACGCGTACGTCGGTGACAGGGCCTTGAGAATGTCCGGGTGGTCGGCGATGCCGACGACGCCGCACGCACCGATGGCCACGAACCAGGCGATCATGACCGGCCCGAACACCCGGCCCACGGCCGCGGTTCCCCTGCGCTGCACCAGGAACAGGATGACGATGATCACCGCGGTGATGGGTACGACCGCGTCCTCCAGGGACGGCTCGACGACCTTGAGTCCTTCGACCGCGGACAGTACCGAGATCGCCGGGGTGATCATGCTGTCGCCGAAGAAGAGGGACGCGCCGAAGATGCCGAGGGCGGCCAGGATGGCGGCGGCCCGGCGCCCGCGCTGTGAACTCAACCGTCGCAGCAGGGTGATGAGCGCCATGATGCCGCCCTCGCCGTCGTTGTCGGCGCGCATCGCGAGCAGCACGTAGGTGATCGTGACGATGATCATCACCGACCAGAACACCAGTGACACCACCCCGTAGACGTTGTCCGTGCTGACCGGGACGGGGTGCGGGTCGTCGGGGTTGAACACCGTTTGAAGCGTGTAGATCGGGCTGGTCCCGATGTCGCCGAAGACCACACCCAGAGCACCGATGACCACCGCGAGGCGCACCGTGTCGCGCGCGCTCGCCCGACGCGCGCTCAGTGTCCCCGATGGGGATCCGTCATCCGACGCGGGTTCCTGTCGGCGATCGGCCATGGTGCTCCTCCTCGTGCGGGCCGCTGAGCCGCGGACCGGGGCGTCGGGGCGGACGATACCGATCCCATGGCGCAATCGTCGGTAGGGGCGCCACTTCGCCTCGGTGACCGTCGCCGGCGCGAATCCGGGGCCGGCAGGGAGCACGTCGCGACATGGCCGCGTCGTATCTGAGGCGTTGCAGGCCGAAGTCCTCCCGATCGAGGAGGGGGTGGGGCGTGGCACAGGTGAGGTTGGGTGGCGCCGGTCAGAGCATCGGCGCGATCAATCGAGACCCGGTCCTCTAGGGCCGGGTCAAGTTGACTGGAAACGCCCTGCTGTTCGCTGGGCTGCTCCTGATTGCCCTCAGCCAGCTGCTGCCGCTTCGCCGAAACCCGAATCACGCCGATCCCTCAGGTGTCTGAAGGGTGTGGTGTCGGCGGACCACGGCCGGAGCCATAGGCGGATCGCAGCCACGGCTGCCCGCCCGATGCCGGACCACGCGGCAGGCCGCAAGATCGAACTGTGCACCCAGGGCAATGGACACCACCTTTGCCGCCTCATGCTCACTACCGGTGATGGTTCCGTGCCCTCGCTGCAGGCTCGCCTCGCCGCAGTCACTTCTGACGTTCAGACCGGTTCGGCCCTCGGAACGGCGGGGCCCGCGCGCGAACTCTGACGTTCTCCCGAGGTCGCCCTCAGGCGTCGGGCGGTGTCGCCTCCTTGGTGAAGTGCCGGGTGTCCAGGCGCAGCCGCCACACATTGCGGAGGTGTGCTGCCGCGAGGTCGGCCTCCAGTGGGGACGGCGGGACGGCGAGGACCGGGCAGCGGGCATGGGCGAGGCAGTACCGGCTCACCGACGGGTGCAGTGCGCGGTGGAGGTGGCTGCGGTGCCCGGCGCCGACGATCAGGAGGTCGTCCTCACGGTCGGCGGCTCCGCCAGTGCCCGGCCGGGGGTGCCGCGGGTCAGGACGGCGTGCAGGGGGACGCCGGGGCCATCGGGGAGCACTTCGCGGATCGTCGTGACGAGCGTGGTGCGGGCGAGGTTCTCCCAGTCCTCGTCCGTGAGCGGCGCGGCCGAGGCCCGGCGAGCGTGGAGTTCGCCGCCGGGTGACTGCCACGCCAGCACCGCCCAGAGCTCGGCCTGCCGATGGTGGGCTTCGGCCGCGGCGCGGCGCAGGGCCGTGCGGCTTCCCGGAGACCCGCTCACCCCGACCACGACACGGGCGACACGCGCGTCTGGGGTCGCGTCGGAACCGGACATTGCTTCACCGTCCGTCAACTGCCGCCGCAGGAGGAGGCCCGTCGGCGGTTCTCATCAACACCGGCACCATCACACTCCCGAGCCGGAGCCCGTGAACAGCCCCTTCGTCGCTTCTTGGCACACCTCTGACGGCGCCGTCCCACTGTTGAAGCGGTGCCCATCACCAACGCGTCAGCATTGCCGCTCTCCGCGTCAGCAATCCGTCAGGACGGTTCCGGGGGCCCGGGTGGGCGGGCATAGCGTCCTTGGCGAGCCCCGGTCGCCCGTCCCGTGACCTGGGCCCCATCACCTTCGAACTGAAGCGAACGTCCCAGGCGAACCGCCTCGGGATATCGCGTACGACCCCGGATCCTCCAGGAGACATCCCATGGCAGAACTTCTGTACGGCGAAGACCCGGAACCTTCTGAACGGTTCCCGGCCGGACCCCTGTACGTGCCCGTCCGGCCGGGCCCGCTCGGGCACGTCGCCCGGCTGTTCCGCACGCCGCTCGGTGACCGCACAGCGGTCGGCTTCACCTCCGAGCGCGCCCTGACCGCCACCCTCGGCACCGACCAGCCGTGGATCCGGCTCGCCGAGCCCGCCCTGCGGGCCATGACCGCGCCACTCGGCGCAGCCACCGTCACGGTGGACCCGCAGCTCACCGCCCCGGCACCCACCTCCGGCAAGAGGGCCGTGCGCCGCAGCACCTGGGACCCGCAGGCGGTCGGCGCACTCCGGGTCACCGGGACCGCCGCGCCCGTCTCGGCGCCTTCGCACCGGATCGGCTGAGGAGGGCGCCACCATGACCACCGTTCACGAACCCGCCGTCCCCGCCACGGCCTCTGCCGAAGAGCTGTCAGTGTGGCCGGCCTCCACTGCCGAGCCCCGCCCCGGTGACCTGACCGTCGGCGGCGTGGCCCTCGCCGAGATCGCGGCCCGCTTCGACACTCCGGTGTACGTCCTCGACGAGAGTGAGGTCCGCCGCCGCTGCCAGAATTACCGGGACGCCTTCCCGGAGGCCGAGATCCACTACGCCGCCAAGGCGTTCCTGTGCCGGGCCATGGCCCACTGGGTGGAGGAGGAGGGCCTCGGCCTCGACGTCTGCTCCGCCGGTGAACTGGAACTCGCGGTCGCCGCAGGATTCCCACCCGACAAGATCGTCCTGCACGGCAACGCCAAGACACCGCACGACCTGAAGAAGGCCCTGTGGTACGGCGTCGGCCGCATCGTCATTGACAGCCCCTCCGAGATCGCCCGGATCGCCGCGGCGGTGGGCCCGGACGGACACCAGAAGGTGATGGTCCGCGTGGTGCCCGGCATCAGCGCGGGCGGCCACGAGAAGATCCGCACCGGCACCGAGGACCAGAAGTTCGGCCTGTCCATCTCCGACGGTTACGCGCAGCACGCCATCTCCCGCATCCTCGACCAGCCGCAGCTCGAACTGACAGGTCTGCATTGTCACTTGGGCTCACAGATCACCGACGTCAAGCCGTACTTGTCGGCGGTGCGCCGCATGGTGGGCCTGATGGCGCGTCTGCGCGAACAACACGGTGTAGTCCTGGAGGAGTTGGACCTCGGCGGTGGTCACGGCGTCGCCTATCGCCCCGGAGAGCAGACCATGGACCTCACCCGCCTGGCGCGCAAGGTATGCGCCGAGCTGACCGAGGCGTGCGCGGCGGCCGGTCTCACCGTGCCGCGCCTGATCATCGAACCGGGCCGGGCCATCGCCGGACCCGCCGGGATCGCGCTGTACCGCGTCGTGTCCGTCAAGCACACCGGAGGGCACACGTTCGTCGCCGTCGACGGCGGCATGAGCGACAACCCCAGGCCCGCCCTGTACGGGGTGTGCTACGCGCCCCGTATGGTCGGCCGGCGCGGCAGTACGACGCTCGCGCCGGTGACGGTCGTCGGACGGCACTGCGAGGCCGGTGACGTGGTCGCCGCCGACGTGCAACTCCCCGACGATGTGGGCGCCGGCGACCTGATCGCCGTACCCGTCGCCGGTGCCTACCACCTGTCGATGGCCTCCGGTTACAACCTGGTCGGACGCCCGCCGGTGGCCGCCGTACGCGACGGCCGCGCCCGCCTCCTCGTGCGCCGCGAGTCCCTGGAGGACATCCGCAGCCGCGACGTGGGTCTGTAGCCCGCGCCGCCCACCGAACCACCTCCGGGCGATACGCGCACCTTTGCCCGGCCGCCTCGCCCGGAGGTGTCCAACCCCTCTGTCCGACAAGCCATCTGAAAACTGTGAGGTCCCTGTGACGGCCGAGAGCGTCGTCGGGCTGATCGTCGCGATCGCTCTGCTCGCCTACCTGGTGGTGGCCCTGATCAAGCCGGAGCGCTTCTGATGGCCGCGCCCGCACCCGTACGCGAGAAGCCCGCAGACGCGGCGCACCCGCCCGAGGGAACTCCGACCCGGCGGATCGGCGCCGGTCTGCTCGACCCGCAGCAGCTGTGGCGTGCCCTGCCTGCCGCGCTGCGCAAGCTCAACCCCGTAACGCTGGCACGCAATCCGGTCATGTTCGTCACCGAGATCGGCGTCGCGATGAACGATGAACACGGGACGTCGGCCGCCAACGAGGCCGGCAGGTGTGGGTGCTCGGCGACGACATGGGCCGCCATGGTCTTGACCTCGTCCAGGCGGGTGAAGTCGGCGCCCACGGTGCACAGTCGGTCTGCGTCGATGCCGGCCGTCGTGACGAGGCAGTCGGCGGCGGCGCGGGCTTCCTCGGAGATGCGGCCGTGCAGAAGCACGGTCGTACCGCGATCGCCGAGCTGCCGGGCGGTCTCCAGGCCGATGCAGGAAGTGGCGCCCGTGACGAGGACGGTACGGGACGAGGGGGTGGTGTCAGGCATGGTGATCAGTGGGTGTTGTTCCGCCGTCCTTACGCTGCGTATGCCGTCCCCTTGGTCCTGAGAATGTGCCCCTGTGGCCCCCTGCCGACCGGACTTCCCGGTATGTCTCCCTCACCCCGGCGGACCAGGTTTCGTCAATGTGGTGTCAATGTCCACGTGACCGGCGCCAAGGATGCGTCAAGGGCCGCGCCCATTCACTCTCACAGCGCTTCGGTAGAGAGAAGTAACCCTTCCGGGGAGTCCACCGGGGAGTTGATCGCCAGTGAGCGGAGCGCATCGGCTGCGATGAGTGACGTACGGACCGAAACGAGCGACGTACGGACTGGCGGGGGTGTGACACGGACCGGCGCTGGTCACGTACGCCCCGGACGCCTGAAGATCTACCTCGGAGCCGCCCCGGGAGTCGGCAAGACCTACCGCATGCTCGACGAAGCGCGGCGCAGAGCGGCGCGCGGTGCCGATGTGGTGGTGGGGTTCGTGGAATGCCACGGGCGCCCCGGCACGGAGGCGATGCTCGACGGCCTGGAAGTGGTCGATCGGACCTCGTGCACCTACCGCGGAGGCGAGTTCACCGAGATGGACCTCGCCGCGGTCCTCGCCCGGCGTCCGAAGGTCGCGATCGTCGACGAGTTCGCCCACAGCAACGTTCCAGGTGCCGGCCGCAACCCCAAGCGCTGGCAGGACATCGAGGAGCTGCTCGCGGCAGGGATCGATGTCATCAGCGCACTCAACATCCAGCATCTCGAATCCCTCAACGACGTCGTCGAGAAGATCACCCGGGTCCCGCAGCACGAGACGGTCCCCGATGAGGTCGTCCGCCGGGCGCGTCAGATCGAGCTGGTGGACATGCCGCCCGAGGGGCTGCGCCGCCGGATGGCGCACGGCAACATCTACACCCCCGAAAAGGTCGACGCGGCCCTCGCCAACTACTTCCGCCCCGGCAATCTGACCGCCCTGCGCCAGCTCGCCCTGCTGTGGGTCGCCGACCGAGTCGACGAGGCACTGCAGACCTACCGCGTCGAGCACGGTATCGGCGGCGTGTGGGAGACCCGGGAGCGGGTGGTCGTGGCTCTGACAGGCGGGCCCGAGGGCGACACTCTCATCCGGCGGGCCGCCCGCATCGCCGACCGGTCGGCCGGCGGTGACCTGCTCGCCGTGCACATCACGCGCAGCGACGGACTCGCCGCCGGCACCTCGCACGCCTCCCTGGCCCGGCAACGGCGGCTCGTCGAGGACCTCGGTGGCAGCTACCACTCCGTGGTCGGCGACGACGTCGCCACCGCCCTGGTCGAGTTCGCGCGCGCCGAGAACGCCACCCAGCTCGTGCTGGGCACCAGCCGCCGTGACCGTCTGGAGCGGTTCGTCACCGGACGGGGCACCGGCGAGACGGTGGTCAAGTTCTCCAGCGACATCGACGTCCACATGGTCACGCACGAACGCGCCGGGCGTGGCACGCTGCTGCCCTCCCGCCGCCGCACTCTGTCGACCGTCCGCAGGATCGCCGGTCCGGTCGCCGGTCTGCTGCTGCCGGTGGCGCTGACCTTCCTGCTGGATCTGGATGTGGCCAGGGACAGACTCAACCTCACCAGCGAGGCCCTGCTCTTCCTGCTCGCTGTGGTGGCGGTGGCCTGTATAGGTGGGGTCGTGTCGGCGGTGATCGCGTCGGTGACGGCGTCCCTGCTGCTCAACTACTGGTTCATCCCGCCCGTAGGGCATTTCACGTTGAACGATCCGAATGCGTTGCTGGCGCTCGCCGTCTTCGTCGTGGTGGCCGCCATAGTGGCTGCTGTCGTCGACCGCTCCCTGCGCCTGTCGCGGCGCTCGGCGCGCGCCACCGCGGAGGCGGAGACCATGTCGTCCCTCGCGGGCACCATCGTGCGCGGCGGTGCGACCATCCCCGCTCTGGTGGAACGCACCCGTGAGACCTTCGGCATGGACTCGGCGGAACTGGTGGACGAGCCGCCGGGGGAGGAGGGTGCAACAGTCGTGCCCGCGGGACCCGGCGCCTTCCTGGTGCTTCGCGGCCGCCCCCTCCCGTCCTCCGAGCGACGCGTGCTGGCCGCCTTCGCGGCACACGTGGGCGCCGCCGTCGAACGGGCAAGGCTCGCCGAGGCCGCCGCCGAGGTCGAGCCGGTCAAGGCCGCCGACCGAATGCGTACGGCGCTGCTGCGGGCGGTCGGACACGACCTGCGCACCCCGCTCGCCGCCGGATGGGCCGCCGTCTCCTCTCTGCGCAGCAGCGATGTGGAGTTCTCCGACGCGGACCGCGACGAGCTCCTCGCCACCGCCGACGCATCCATGGCCAAACTGAACCGGCTGATCGAGAACCTCCTCGACCTCAGCCGCCTCCAGGCAGGGGCGCTCACACTGAACCTGCGCCCCACCACGCTGGACGAGGTCCTGCCGACGGCGCTGGCAGACACCCCCGAGGTCGAGGTGGGGGACCTGGACGAGGTCCCGGCCGTCCTGGCCGACCCGCCGTTGCTGGAGCGGGTGGTCGCCAACCTCGCCGGCAACGCAGCCCGCCACAGTCCCGCGGGCCGCAAGGTGCTGCTGACCGCCAGCGCCCACGCGGGACGCGTCGAACTGCGCGTCGTCGACCGAGGTCCCGGCCTCCCGCCTACCGACCGCGACCGCCTCTTCGAACCCTTCCAACGTCTCGGCGACACCGACAACACCACAGGACTCGGCCTCGGTCTGGCCCTATCCAGAGGTCTGGCCGAGGCGATGGACGGCACCCTCGTCCCGGAGGACACTCCCGGCGGGGGCCTGACCATGGTGCTGTCCCTGCCCTTCGCCGAGCGGGCGGAGCACCCCAGCGGTACGCAGAGCGTAGGAGGAGCACATGAGCTCTGACATCGGCGTACGAGGGCCCAGGCCCGCACTCGCCGCAACGAACGCAAGAGGTGTCGGCATGATGACCGGCTACCGGCTCCGCGACCGGCTCGCACTGCTCGCGGGCCTCGCGGGACCGTTCCTGGTGGCGCTCGCGCTCGTGCCCTTCCGTACCGACCTGTCGCAGACGAACGCCGCGCTGATCCTGGTCGTGGTCGTCGTCGCGATCGCCGCCATCGGCAGCCGTGCGGCGGGCGCGCTCGCGGCGTTGTCGGCGGCCGCCTGGTTCGACTTCTTCCTCACCCGGCCTTACCGGACCTTCGACATCAACGCTTCCGACGACATCGAAACGGCGGTCCTGCTTCTGGTCGTCGGCGTGATCGTGTCCCAGCTCGCGGCACGCGCCCGCCGTCTCGAAGTCATCACCGTGACGGACGCGGGGTACCTCGCTCGCATCCACGAGACGGCCGATCTCGCTCACTCCGCGAATTCCTCGGACACCGTGGTCGACCATGTCCGCCACCAGCTCACCGAACTGCTCGGCCTGCGTGCCTGCCGCTTCGAATACGGCACCCTCATGGGACAGCCGCCCCGCCTGCAGCCGGACGGCAGTGTCGTGGTCAGCCGCAAGCGCTGGGACGTCGACAGCAAAGGCTGGCCGAAGGGCGAGACAGAACTACGCACGTACGGCAACGGCCACTACCTCGGCCGGTTCATGCTCACTCCCGGCCCGGGTCCTGTCCCGCCGCTCCAGGCCCGCCTCGTGGCGGTGACCCTCGCCGACCAGACCGGCGCGGCCCTCGACACGGCGGGCCCGCTGAAGGACGGCTGACACCCGGCAGGCCCGGGGCGGCCGGCCAGCGGGACGCCTGGTACGCCCCGCAGTGCGGACGTATGCATACGGAACCTTGACGCTGAACCCTCGGTGATCCGGGACCGGGCCCCTTTGCTCTGCCGTTCTTGACTGATGTGACGTCAACTCTCTATTTCCGTACGGAACTTGGCCACCGCTCCCAGCACATGGTGATCTGTGGCGACGACGGGCTCGCGCACCGGCTCGCCGTCGAACTGGACGCCGTGTGCGGCGAGGCCGTCACCGTCGTACTGCCCTCACGACGCGACGAGCACGGCGCCGAGATCGCCGCGCTGCACCGCGACCCGCACTCGTCCATCGAGCTCCTGGTGGCGGCACACCCCGACGAACAGATCCTGCGTGCAGCGGGCGTGCAGCGGGCCGCAGCCCTCGCGCTGACCTACGCCGACGACCAGATCAACATGACCGCGGCGCTGCTGGCCCGGGCCTCAACCCGTCCATCCGCCTCGTCATCCGCATGTTCAACCGCGAGCGCGGACGCCACCTCGAGCGCCTCCTGGACCGTGCAGCCGCCGAGGTCATGGGCGGAGGCGACGACGATCCCCGGCCTGACATGTCGACCACGGTTCTGTCCGACGCCGACACGGCCGTGCCCGAGCTCGTGGCCGCCGCCGCAGTCGGCCACGGCCACACCCTCCAGGTCGAGGGCAAGGTCTTCCGCGGAGTCGTGCGGCCCGCCGGATCGCCACCCCGGTCGACCGATCTGGCCACACTCGCGGTGCTCTCCGGCGCCCACCAGGACGATCCGGCGAGCGACGACAGCCCCGAGACACCGGGAGAGGACGGCACCCAGCTGCTGCCCGACACCCGCACCGCCTACCACCGGCAGTTCACACACGGCCGGCTGATGCTCGAGGAGGTCACCCACCACCACGCCCCCGAGCCGGCCGCCGGAGAGCGGGGCGGCCCCGTCGGCGGCTGGCTGAGGGCGCGGCTCGCGCATCTGCCGTGGCGGGTCTTCCTCTCCCGCGAGGTCATCGCCGTCTTCGGTGTACTGGCGGCGATCGTCGTCGCGCTCGCCGTCGCCACCGCGTTGTTCGCGCACGAGCACCCTTGGTGGAAGAACGTCTACCTTCCCCTGCTGGACATCTTCGCCATGGGCGACCCTGCCACCGACGAGGCGGTGGCCCGCCGGGTGCTGCAACTGGTCGCGGGCTTCGTCGGGCTCGCTGTCCTGCCCCTCGTCGTGGCCGCCACCATGAACGCCACCGAGGCGTTCCGCAGCGCATCCGTCGGCCTTCCGCCCTCCGACGACCTCACCGACCACATCGTCGTGGTCGGTCTAGGGAAGATCGGTACCCGTGTGCTGGCGCAGCTGCGCACCACCGACCACAAGGTCGTTGCCGTCGAACGGAATCCGCACGCGCGCGGCGTCGCCCTCGCCCGTGAACTCGACGTTCCGCTGGTCCTTGAGGACGCCGGAACGCCGGGTGTCCTCGACCGCGCGCGCATCCGGCACAGCAGGTCGCTGCTGGTTCTCACCCGGGACGACGGCGAGAACCTCGACATCGTGATGGCCGCACGTGAGACCACCCCGAATGTGCGCGTGGTGATGCGGCTGTACGACGACGACTTCGCGGCCACGGTCCAGCGCACCCTGCGCGCCTCCTACCCCCAGGCCCCGACCCGCAGCCGCAGTGTTTCCGCGCTCGCCGCACCGTCCTTCGCCGCCGCGATGATGGGCCGCCACGTGCTGGGGGTGATGCCGGTCGAGCGGGGCTCGCTGTTGTTCACGGTGGTGGATGTGGCGGGGCATCCCGAGCTCGAGGGACGCTCGGTCCACGAGGCGTTCCGGGAGCACGAGTGGCGGGTGCTGGCCGTGGGATCTGCCGCAGACAGGCCCGCTCATTCGTCGATGGACACCCTCGCCGGGATCCGGTTCCGCCAACCCGGGTTCGACTGGCGCCCCTCGCAGGGGAAGGTCCTGCGTGCGGGCGACCGCGTGGTGCTGGCGACGACGCGGCGCGGCCTGGACATCCTCATGACCGGGGTACAGCCGCACCCGGCGGACAGACGGGGCTGAGAGCTGGTCGGTTTCGCCGACGTCGGTGTGGCTGCGGCCACTGGGCTGGACCAGCGTGCGGGACTTCCGGTGACGGGCGCGAACGGCTCAGTCCAGGCCGGAGTCCTTGAACACCGTCAGGGCCGTCTCGCGGTCGATCCGCGCGGAGATCCGCCGCAGGGCGGTTGCTCCGCATGTCAGGTGTCCGCGGGCGGCGGCTGCGTTGGCGTCCTTGGCGAAGCGGTGCCACAGTTCCGGGTTGCTGTGGAGGACCTGGGGGTTGATCTCGAGCCGTCCGCCCGACGCGTCCCGCAGGCGGAGGCGCTGGGAGACGCCGCCCAGGCAGCGCGCCGACACCAACGCGTCGGTGCGGACCCGCCGCTCCCGCACGAGTCCGCGTGAGGCCAGCCAGCCTTCGCCCGCGGTGACCCGGGCGGGGTAGAGGATCACGAACAGCAGCACCCCGAGAGCGACCCACAGTGTGGCCCGCGCGGCCGTGAAACTGCCGGCCCACCAGTCGATCAGCTGCAGAAGGCAGAGAACCACGGCCGAGCACCGAATCGCGCTGCGCAGATCCTTTGGCCAGCGGCTGTCGTACGTCACGCCGGAGGAGGTCTGCTTGTGGCTGCTGACCGCGTCGTATCGAGTGTCGTCGGGGCGTTCCATAGCGCCGACGGTAGAACTCCGGGGAGCAAAGTCCCCGTACCTTGACGCGGCTCTGATGACTGCCGTGTTCGACCTTGACGTCCGGTCCGGGTGTGGGCCGCAGAGAGGGGAGGCGGGCGGGTGATATTGCACGCGAGAGCGGACAGCGTTTCGACAGCGCGTGAAGTGGCACCCGAGGGCAACCCCGGTGCGAATGTGCACGCGATGGCATCGGTGGCGTCAGGCCCGGAGGCGATCGCCTTGGTGCTGGCCGCCGCGGCGGGGTGGCCGCCCTGGCCTCGGCCTTTCCCGAGCCGTACGACGACAGGCTGTGGATGTGCCTCGCCGTGCGCGTGCTGATCACGGGCGTGAACCTGCGTGGCATCGTCGAGTCGGCGCGGGCCGTCATCGTGCCGACGGCCTTCTTCGGCGTCTCGATCCTGGGCTCATCGCCGTCGGTCTCTTCCGGTCCGCCCGTCAGCACGGCGGCCGCTGCGGTTCAAGCTTCCGCGCTCGTGGACAAGGTCATTACCGTCGGCGCCCTGCTTCCGCTCAAGGCCTTCGCGTCCGGGTGCAGCGCCCTAACCGGCGTTGAGGCCCTCGCCGACACCGTGCCGTCCTTCCGCGTCCCACGTGTGCGCCGGGCTCAGCGCGCGGAGGTCGGCCTCGGGCTCACCGGTGTGGGCCACGGAGTATTCACGCGGATGGAGGGTTGGTTCTGCAGATGGATGCGCCGACCGTAAGAGTTCCGTCAAAGGCGTACACGTCTCCGTATGGGAGGCGTCAACGGCGCTCAAATTCGGCCAGCGAGGCGGTTTCCTCTAATCGTCCGTTCAATCCGAACCTCATCTAGGAGCTCGCGATGGCCGACCTGGCCTTCGTTGTCACCACGATCGCGGTGTTCGCGCTGGTGGCGCTCGTCGCCAAGGGGGTGACGAAGCTGTGACTGCCGAAAACATCGTCGGCCTGATCGTGGCCGTCGCCCTCCTTGGCTATCTGGTCCTCGCCCTGATCTTCCCGGAGAGGTTCTGAGCACCGATATGAGCCCCGTCCTCGCTGGTGTGCTCCAGCTCCTCGCCCTGATAGCGGCACTGGCACTTGCCTACCGTCCTCTGGGTGACTACATGGCCCGGGTCTACTCCTCCGACAAGCACCTGCGTGTCGAGAAGTGGATCTACAAGGGCATCGGCGCCAATCCGAACACCGAGATGCGCTGGATGGCGTATCTGCGCGGTGTGCTGGCCTTCTCGGCGGTCAGCGTCCTCTTCCTGTACCTGTTGCAGCGTTTTCAGGGCAGCCTGCCGGGTTCGCTCGGCTTCCGGTCCATCGACCCGGACCAGGCGTTCAACACGGCCGCGTCGTTCGTGTCGAACACCAACTGGCAGTCGTATTACGGCGAGCAGGCCATGGGTCACGTCGTGCAGACGGCCGGCCTGGCGGTGCAGAACTTCGTCTCGGCGGCCGTCGGTATCGCGGTGGCCGTCGCCCTGGTGAGGGGCTTCGCGCGGTCCCGCACCGGTGAGCTCGGCAACTTCTGGTCGGACCTGGTGCGCGGCACGGTCCGCATTTTGATCCCGATCTCGGTGGTCGGTGCGATCGTTCTGGTGGCGTGTGGTGCGATCCAGAACTTCGCCGGGATCCACGAGGTCGGCCAGTTCATGGGCGGCTCGCAGCAGTGGAACGGCGGCGCGGTCGCGTCGCAGGAGGCCATCAAGGAGCTGGGCACGAACGGCGGCGGTTACTTCAACGCCAACAGCGCCCATCCCTTCGAGAACCCCAACGGCTTCACGAACCTCTTCGAGATCTTCCTGATCCTGGTCATCCCGTTCGCGATCACCCGCACCTTCGGGCGCATGGTCGGTTCCCTCAGGCAGGGCTACGCGATCCTCGCGACGATGGTCACGATCTGGATCGGGTTCACGGCTTTGATGATGTGGACCGAGTTCCACCACGGCGGCCCGGCGTTCGACATCGCGGGCGGTGCGATGGAGGGCAAGGAGAACCGCTTCGGTGTCGGCGGTTCGTCGATCTTCGCGGTGGCGACCACGCTGACGTCGACGGGTGCGGTGGACTCTTTCCACTCCTCGTTCACGGGGTTCGGCGGTGGTATCACGATGCTTGGTATGCAGCTGGGTGAGATCGCGCCCGGTGGTACCGGTTCGGGGCTGTACGGCATGCTGATCATGGCGATCATCGCGGTGTTCATCGCAGGCCTGATGGTCGGCCGTACGCCGGAGTATTTGGGCAAGAAGATCGGCACCCGCGAGATCAAGTTCGCGGCCTGCTACATCCTCATCACGCCGGCCCTGGTCCTGGTGTTCACGGCGGTGGCGATGGCTCTGCCCACGCCGCCGAACTCGATGCTCAACTCCGGCGCGCACGGGTTCTCGGAGATCCTTTACGCGTACACGTCGGGTGCCAACAACAACGGCTCGGCGTTCGCCGGTCTGAGCGCGGACACGCAGTGGTTCAACACCACGATCGGGCTCGCGATGCTGCTGGGCCGGTTCCTGCCGATGGTGTTCGTCCTGGCACTCGCCGGGTCGCTCGCCGAGCAGAAGCCCGTCCCCGCCACGGCCGGCACCCTGCGCACCGAGAAGCCGCTGTTCACCGGGCTGCTCGTCGGCACGATCCTGATCATCACCGGTCTGACGTACTTCCCCGCCCTGGCCCTCGGCCCGCTCGCGGAAGGCCTGGCGTCATGACCGCTCGTATAGCGAAGACCCGTACAGAAAACGACGAGGACGCGATGTCCACAGCCACTCCGACCCGGGCGCCGCACAGCGACGTGCCTTCAGGTCACAAGGACGACGGACGTGTCGGCGCGGGTCTTTTCGACCCGAAGCAACTGCTCAAGTCGCTGCCGGACGCCTGCCGCAAGCTCGACCCGCGCGTCATGGTCAAGTCGCCCGTGATGTTCGTGGTGCTCGTCGGCTCGGTCCTGACGACCGCGTTCTCCTTCAAGGACCCGTCCGACTGGTTCGGCTGGGCGATCAGCGCGTGGCTGTGGCTGACGGTGATCTTCGCGAACCTGGCGGAGGCTGTGGCCGAAGGCCGCGGCAAGGCCCAGGCGGACACCCTGCGCAAGGCCAAGACCGACACCGTCGCGCGCCGGCTGTCGAAGGACGGCACCGGCGAGGAGCAGGTGCCGGGCACCGAACTGCGCATCGGCGACCTGGTGGTGTGCGAGGCGGGCGACATCATCCCCGGCGACGGTGACGTCGTCGAAGGCGTCGCGAGTGTCGACGAGTCGGCCATCACCGGTGAGTCCGCGCCCGTCATCCGCGAGTCCGGCGGCGACCGGTCCGCGGTCACGGGCGGTACGAAGGTTCTCTCCGACCGCATCGTCATCAAGATCACGACGAAGCCCGGCGAGACGTTCATCGACCGCATGATCGCACTGGTCGAGGGCGCGGCCCGCCAGAAGACGCCCAACGAGATCGCCCTCAACATCCTCCTCGCGTCGCTCACCATCGTGTTTCTCCTCGCGTGCGCCACACTGCCGCCGTTCGCGGACTACGCGGGCAAGCACCTCACGATGGTCGTCCTGGTGGCCCTGCTGGTGTGTCTGATTCCGACGACGATCGGCGCGCTGCTGTCCGCGATCGGCATCGCGGGCATGGACCGCCTCGTTCAGCGCAACGTGCTGGCGATGTCCGGCCGGGCGGTCGAGGCCGCCGGCGACGTCTCCACGCTGCTGCTCGACAAGACGGGCACCATCACGCTCGGCAACCGTCAGGCCTCCGAGTTCGTGCCGGTGACCGGCACTCGCGAGGCCGAGGTCGCGGACGCCGCGCAGCTGTCCTCGCTGGCCGACGAGACCCCCGAGGGGCGGTCGATCGTGGTCCTGGCGAAGGAGAAGTACGGACTGCGTGAGCGGCAGCGTGGCGAGCTGGCCGGTGCCGAGTGGATCGCCTTCACTGCCCAGACCCGCATGTCGGGCGTCGACGTCGACGGGCGCAAGATCCGCAAGGGCGCTGCCGGTTCGGTCATCACCTGGGTCAAGGAGCAGGGCGGCCGGGTCTCCGACGACGCGGACACCCTGGCCAACCGAATCTCCGAGGCAGGCGGCACTCCTCTACTGGTCGCCGTCAAGGACGACAAGGGTGCCCGCGTACTGGGTGTCATCCACCTCAAGGACGTCGTCAAGGAGGGCATGCGCGAGCGGTTCGACGAGCTGCGCCGCATGGGCATCAAGACCGTCATGATCACGGGCGACAACCCGCTGACGGCGAAGGCGATCGCCGACGAGGCGGGTGTGGACGACTTCCTCGCGGAGGCCACTCCCGAGGACAAGATGGCCCTGATCAAGCGGGAGCAGGCGGGCGGCAAGCTGGTCGCGATGACCGGCGACGGCACCAACGACGCCCCCGCGCTCGCGCAGGCGGACGTCGGCGTGGCGATGAACACGGGCACGTCGGCCGCCAAGGAGGCCGGCAACATGGTCGACCTCGACTCCAACCCGACCAAGCTCATCGAGATCGTCGAGATCGGCAAGCAACTCCTCATCACCCGGGGCGCGTTGACGACGTTCTCCATCGCCAACGACGTCGCGAAGTACTTCGCGATCATCCCGGCCCTGTTCGCGGCGGTCTATCCGGGCCTGGACAAGCTCAACATCATGCACCTGTCCTCGCCCGACTCCGCGATCCTGTCCGCGGTCATCTTCAACGCGCTCATCATCATCGCGCTCGTACCCCTCGCCCTGCGCGGCGTGCAGTACCGGCCGGTGAGCGCCGACAAGCTACTCCGCCGCAACCTCGGGATCTACGGGCTCGGGGGTCTCGTCGCCCCATTCATCGGCATCAAGATCATCGACCTCCTCATCTCACTCATCCCCGGGATCGGCTGATCACCATGAACAACTCGGTTAAGAACACCGGCCGGTTGCTGTGGGCCGGCCTGCGGGCCCTGCTCGTCCTGACCGTCGTGTGCGGCGTCATCTACCCCCTCGCCGTCACCGGGGTCGCCCAGGCCCTCTTCCACAACAAGGCCAACGGCTCCGAGATCAAGTCCGAGGGCAAGGTGGTGGGCTCGTCCCTCATCGGCCAGCGCTACGACCTGCCGCTGAAGAAGGGCCAGGAGACCGCGGAACCCGACCTCAAGTGGTTCCAGCCGCGCCCCTCCAACGGCCTGGGCACCAACAGCGTCAACACCCAGTACAAGCTGATCCTGTCCGGCGCCACCAACCTGGCCGGCGACAACAAGGACCTCATCGGCCAGGTGGAGGCCGCGCAGAAGGCCGTCATCAAGGACAACTCCACGGCCACGTACAAGGTCAAGAAGTCGGATGTGCCGGCCGACGCCGTCACCTCCTCCGGCTCCGGCCTCGACCCGGACATCTCCCCGGACTACGCCGACCTCCAGGTCCACCGCATCGCGGAGAAGAACCACCTCTCCGTCGCCCAGGTGCAGAAGCTGGTGGACGAGCACACCGAAGGCCGTGTCGCCGGCTTCATGGGTGAGCCCCGCGTGAACGTCCTCGAACTCAACATCGCGCTCAAGGGACTCGTGGCGAAGAGCTGATGGCCTTATGCGCACCGAGCGGGAGTTGGCGGACGGGGCCCGACCCCGATCCGTCAACTCCCGTAACCATGAAGCCGGTTCCGCAGGCTCCGGCCTTCCGTGCAACAGGAGAGGCGCACACCGATGACCCGGGTGCTGGTGGTGGAGGACGATCCTCAGCTCGTCCGGGCTCTTGTGATCAACCTGCAGGCCCGCCGATACGGAGTGGACCCGGCGCCCGACGGAGCCACCGCACTCCGCCTCGCCGCCGCGCGCCAGCCCGACGCGGTCGTACTCGACCTGGGCCTGCCCGACATGGACGGCACGGACGTCATCAAGGCCCTGCGCAGCTGGACCCGGGTACCGATCCTGGTGCTCTCCGCCTGCCGCGCATCTGACGAGAAGGTCGCCGCGCTCGACGCGGGTGCTGACGACTACATCACCAAACCGTTCAGCATGGACGAACTGCTGGCCCGTCTGCGGGCGGCCGTCCGCCGCACCGAGGCCGCTCCGCTCGCCCCGGACATCGTTCTCGTCACGACCGACGAGTTCACCATCGACCTGCTGGCCAAGAAGGTCAGCCGTGGCGGACACGACGTACGCCTCACTCCGACCGAATGGCACCTACTGGAGATCCTGGTCACCAACCCCGGGCGGCTCATCACGCAGAAGTACCTGGTCCAGGAGGTCTGGGGTGCGTCCCAGAGCAGCAAGACCAACTATCTGCGCGTCTATATGGCCCAGTTGCGGCGCAAGCTGGAGACGGACCCCGCCCATCCGCGCTACCTCATCACCGAGCCCGGCATGGGGTACCGCTTCGAGAGCTGAGCCGGGCTTTCGTGAACCGGCCCCAGCACTCCCACAGCCTCCGCCCGTAGAGACGAAGAGACGAGAAGATGGCACGCGGCAAGCTTCGGATATACCTCGGTGCGGCGCCTGGCGTCGGGAAGACGTACGCGATGCTCTCCGAGGCGCACCGTCGCGTCGAGCGGGGGACCGACTGCGTGATCGGCTTCGTGGAGCACCACGACCGGCCGCGCACCGAGGTGATGCTGCACGGCCTGGAGCAGGTCGTGCGCAAGGAGCTGGAATACCGCGGCAGCGTCTTCACCGAGATGGATGTCGACGCGGTACTCGCCAGGCGGCCTCAGGTGGCCCTGGTCGATGAGCTCGCGCACGCCAACATCCCCGGCTCGCGCAACGACAAGCGCTGGCAGGACGTCGAGGAACTGCTGGCGGCCGGCATCGACGTCATCTCGACCGTCAACATCCAGCACCTGGAGTCGCTCGGCGACGTCGTCGAGTCCATCACCGGTATCCGGCAGCGTGAGACCGTCCCGGACGAGGTCGTGCGACGGGCCGACCAGATCGAGCTGGTCGACATGTCGCCGCCCGCCCTGCGCCGAAGGATGGCGCACGGCAACATCTACCTTTGATCTTGGCCAGTGCTCCGCCGTTTGCGGCGGGGGTGAAGGTCATCTCAGGGCTGTTCTGACCCGCACGTTCGCACGGGTCCGCAGTGTTGTCCTCAGCTGGTGGGGCGCTGCTGGTTTTCGATGTACTGCTTGACGACGGTCAGCGGTGCGCCGCGGCAGGATCCGGCGAAGTAGGAGCCGGACCAGAAGTGTCCGCCCCACAGGTAACGGTGGACGTGCGTGCTGTATTCCTGGCGGAGCCTGCGGGAGCTGACGCCCTTGAGGGAGTTGACCAGTTTGGAGAGCTGGACCTTGGGCGGATAGTGCACGAGCAGATGCACATGGTCCTGCTCGCCGTTGAACTGCTTGAGTTCGGCCTCGAAGTCGGTGCAGACGTCGTGCATGATCTCCTCGGTGCGCGTCAGCATGGCGTCGGTGAATGCCTTACGCCGATACTTGGTGACGAATACCAAGTGGACGTGAAGGTTATAGACGACGTGGCGTCCGGTGCGTACGTCAGGATTCGGGTTCCATCGTGGTGACATAAGCCAACTGTAGTAGGGTGATGGTCATGGGTGAACTGGTGTGGGAGAAGCGGCAGTTCGGGCACCGCGCCCGGCTGGCGCTGACGCCTGCACAGGTCCGGCTCATGGATGACCAGGCGCACGCGGCACGCGCGATGTGGAATCAGCTCCACGACCTGTGGCAGATGACGCCGAAGTGTCAGCGCGCTCTGACGCGCATGGATCAGGCGTTGCGGCAGGCCCGCAAGGAGATCGACTGGTATGGGGTGCTGCCCGCGCAGGCCGCGCAGGCGGTACTCAAGACGTACTTCCAGGCGTGGCGGAACTGCTGGGACGGGCGTGCGGACGAGCCGAACTTCAAGGCCCGCTTCCGCACGGCATTGTCGGTGGACATCCCGCAGGGCCGGGACTTGCAGATCAAGCGAGTACACCGACGGTGGGGCATGGTCAACATCCCCAAGGTGGGCCGTGTCTGGTTCCGCTGGACCAAGGATCTCCCCGTCGGCAAGCTCGCCAACAAGGAGAACCGGATCACCGGGGCACGGCTGGTCAAAGACGGGCTCGGATGGCACATCGCCTTCCGTATCCAGACCCTTGAGCCCAAGCCGGAGCCCCACCAGGGTCCCGAGGTCGGTATCGACGCCGGGGTGAACCTGCCGCTTGCGCTGTCCGACGGCAACCACCAGGACCACGACCGGCCGCCCCGACTCCCGGACGGCACCGCCGACCGGGACAAGTGGCTGAACCCGGATGAGAAGGCCAAACTGCTCCGCCTGGAACAGCGCGCCGCGCACCGCAAGAGCTTCCGCAAGTCGAAAGAGCGCAGCTCCAACCGGCTGCACGCCACCTACGACCAGATCAAGCAGCTCCGCGCAAGAGCCACGCGCCGAGCAACCGACTGGCAGCACAAGACCACCACCGCCATCGCCAAGCAGTACGGCACGGTCGTGGTGGAGCAGTTGCAGATCACGAACATGGTCAAGTCCGCCAAGGGAACCATCGAGAACCCGGGGAAGAACGTCGCGCAGAAGTCCGGCCTGAACCGTTCCATCAGCCAAGAGGCGTGGGGCCGCACCGTGACATTGCTGACGTACAAAACCGCCCGAAACGGCGGAACCCTGGTCAAGGTCCCCGCCCCGAACACCTCCCTGCGCTGCTCCGCGTGCGGATTCATCACGCCCGGCAGCCGCGAAGACCAGGCCACGTTCGTATGCAAGAACCCGGACTGCGGATGGTCGGCGAATGCCGACTGGAACGCGGCCCGGAACGTCTTGCACCTGTACCGGATCGGCCTCGTGACGATCCCGGCTGCCGGGAGGGCAGTCGTCAGGCGCACCCGTGGCGTCAAGCCCGCTGCCGCAAGGTAAGCAGGAATCTCCTTCCTGAGCCTGCGAAGGGAGGAGAGCACTTCAAAAGCCCGACAAGGTCGACGCGGCGCTGTCGAACTACTTCCGCCCCGGGAACCTGACCGCGCTGCGCGAGCTGGCTCTGCTGTGGGTGGCGGACCGGGTCGATGCCTATCTGACCGAGTACCGCAGCGCGCACCAGGTCTCGAAGATCTGGGGCTCGCGCGAGCGGATCGTCGTGGGTCTGACCGGTGGCCCCGAGGGCCGTACGCTGATCCGCCGAGCCGCGCGGCTCGCGGAGAAGGGCGCGGGCGGTGAAGTGCTGGCCGCCTACATCGCCCGCAGCGACGGGCTGACCTCCGCGTCACCGAAGGAGCTGGTGGTCCAGCGGACCCTCGTGGAGGACCTGGGCGGAACCTTCCACCACGTCATCGGGGACAACATCCCGACCGCGCTCCTGGACTTCGCGCGCGGCGTCAACGCCACTCAGATCGTCCTCGGTGTGTCCCGCCGCAAGGGCTGGCAGTACGTCTTCGGACCGGGCGTCGGCGCCACCGTCGCCCGGGACTCGGGTCCCGACCTGGACGTCCACCTGATCACGCACGACGAGGCGGGCAAGGGGCGTGGTCTGCCGATCGCCCGGAGCGCGCGCCTCGGACGGTCCCGGGTCATCTGGGGATGGCTGGCGGGTGTGGCCGGCCCCGCCCTCCTCACGCTGCTGCTCACCAGCGTCGCCCCCGAAGTCGGCCTGGCCAACGACATGCTGCTGTACCTCGCACTGACGGTGGCCGCGGCCCTGCTGGGCGGGCTCTACCCGGCGCTCGCGTCCGCGCTCGTGGGTTCCCTGCTGCTGAACTGGTTCTTCACCCCACCCGTACACACCCTGACCATCGCCGATCCCAAGAACATCGTCGCCATCGCGATCTTCGTCGGCGTCGCCGTGTCGGTGGCCTCCGTGGTGGACCTCGCCGCCCGGCGCACTCACCAGGCGGCCCGGCTGCGCGCCGAGTCGGAGATCCTCTCCTTCCTCGCGGGCAGTGTGCTGCGCGGCGAGACCAGCCTGGAGGCCCTGCTCGAACGGGTCCGGGAGACCTTCGGGATGGAGTCGGTGGCGCTGCTCGAGCGAGCCGGCGACGTGGATCCGTGGACCTGCGCGGGCAGCGTGGGTACAGGAACGGTGGTCGAACGCCCGGAGGACGCGGATGTCGACATGCCGGTCGGTGACCGCATGGCGCTGGCGCTATCCGGACGAGTGCTGCCGGCAGAGGACCGGCGGGTCCTGGCCGCTTTCGCCGCCCAGGCCGCGGTGGTCCTGGACCGTCAGCGGCTGCAGTTCCAGGCCGAACAGTCCCGCACGCTGGCCGAGGGCAATCGCATCCGCACCGCGCTGCTGGCCGCCGTCAGCCACGACCTTCGCACGCCACTGGCCGGAATCAAGGCAGCGGTCTCTTCGCTGAGGTCCGACGACGTGGCATGGTCCGAGGAGGACCAATCGGAACTGCTCGAGGGCATCGAGGAGGGCGCGGACCGCCTCGACAACCTGGTGGGGAACTTGCTGGACATGTCACGGCTGCAGACCGGCACGGTCAGCCCGCTGATCCGTGAGATCGACCTCGACGAGGTGGTGCCGATGGCGCTCGGCGGGATCCCCGAGAACAGCGTCGAGCTGGAGATCCCGGAGAGCCTGCCGATGGTGAATGTCGATCCGGGCCTGCTCGAGCGGTCGGTCGCCAACCTGGTGGAGAACGCCGTGAAGTACAGCCCCTCCGGCGAGCGGGTCCTGGTGTCCGCGAGCGCCATCGCCGACCGGGTGGAGGTGCGGGTGGTGGACCGCGGACCCGGCGTCCCCGACGAGGCCAAGGACCGTATCTTCGAGCCCTTCCAGCGCTACGGCGACGCCCCGGGCGGCGCGGGCGTGGGCCTCGGCCTCGCGGTCGCCCGCGGCTTCGCCGAGGCGATGGGCGGGACACTGAGCGCGGAGGACACCCCGGCGGTGGCCTCACCATGGTCCTCTCCCTGCCGACCGCGCCAAGCCTTCAGCCGGCCCGCCCCGACCTTCCGGCGACCGCCACCTCGTAGCCGCCAAGGGCCCGGTCGCGCGGCAGTAATGAGCCTGCTCGCCAGGGACTCCTGGCTGCCGGATCTCTTCGGGCTGCGCACGGAGCGCCCCGTGTACCGCTGGGAAGTTGTGGCCGTCGCCGTGCTGCTGCTGATAGCCGTGAACGCGGACACGCACCGCATGATCCCGCTGTTCGCGATCGGTGTGTTCATCGGCTTCACCATCAGCCAGAGCGGGCTCGATCGGCACGGGGCTGCGCAGCGGCCGCCCGGCTGGCTCCGGCGTGCGGCGCTCGACGGGGCCGGCGCGGTGCTCACCGCCGTGGTGGGCATCGTCCTGCTGGCCACCAAGTTCCTCGAGGGAGCTTGGGTGGTGGTTGTCGCGGTGCCGCTGCTGATGCTGTTGTTCGCCCGAGTCCAGCGTTACTACATCCTCCAGAACCCGCGTGGCCTCCTGCTCGCGGCCGCACTGAGGGCCCGTACCGACGTTGTCGTGTGCGTCGTGCCGTACCGGCTGAGCCTTTGAAGCGGTCTCCGCCGCGAGGGAGCTTAGGCGGAGACCGTAACCACGTGCAGGGCGGAGGCACTTGGGGCTACAGGCCGACGTCCCGACGCCGCGCAGGGCTGCGCGCCGACCTCCGGCGCGCACGGGAGTATCCGTACCGGCTGTCGTGTCCGCTTGCCAGCCCGGGGGAGGCAGCAGCGGCTTGATGGCCTCGGTCCGGCTGGCCGGCCGGACCGCCACGACCGCCAGCCCGGTGACGATCACACCTCGGTCGTCAGCGCCTCAGGTACCGACGACCACCCGGTGGTCGGCGGTGAACGGCTTGCCCGCGACGAGTTCGGACTCCTGCCCGTCGGGGCCGACCGGGAGTTCACCGATCAACGTGACGCGGTGCAGACGGCGCTCGACGTTCAGGTGCTCGATGTCGCGCGGGGCGAGGTGGGCGGTGGCCCGGTTGTCCCAGAAGGCGACACTGCCCGGCTCCCAGCGGAAGCGGACGGTGTACTCGGGGCGAGTGATCTCCTCGTAGAGCAGATTGAGGATGGCGCGGCTCTCGCTCGGTGTCACGTCCACGATGTGGCTGGTGAAGCCGGGGTTGACGAAGAGCGCGCGCTCCCCGGTCTCGGGGTGGACGCGGACCACCGGGTGGACGGCGACCAGCAGGTTGTCGTTCACGCGGCGGGCGTAGGCGCTGTCGCCTGTGGGCTTCTCGGCGCCGCCGTAGCGGTGCTCGGCGCGCAGCGTGTCGACGAAGGCGCGTACCGGGGCGGACAGGCCTTCGTACGCGGCGACCAGGTTGGTCCACTGGGTGTCGCCGCCGAACTCGGGGACGGTCTCGGCGCGCAGGATCGATCCGGCGGGCGGGTTGACGGAAGCGGTGACATCGGTGTGCCAGCCGGAGAAGTAGCTGTAGCGGCGCTTCTTCGTGGCCTCGCGGAACCCCTTGCCGTAGCGCTCCTCGTAGCGGCGCGGGTCGATGGTGAAGATCTCGGGGTGGTCCTCCGGCGGGGTGTCGTCGTGCGGGTGGGCATAGGTCAGCTCGCCGAACTGCCGGGCGAAGGCGATCTGCGAGGCGTGGTCGAGGTCCTGGCCGCGGAAGAAGACGACCTTCCAGCGGTGCAGCGCCTCCTTGATGACGGCCAGGTCGCCGTCGGAGAGGGGCTTGGAGAGGTCGACGCCGGAGATGTCGGCGCCGGTGTGCCCGGAGGCGGGGCGTGCGGTCGCGGTGGAGGTCGTCGGCTTCGACGAGATGGTCGAGGTCATGGTGGTCAGCCCTTCTGTGCTGCGGCGAGCGCCGCGTTGAAGTCGTTGGTGACGGAGGGGTCGAACTGCTTGGAGGCGTCGGCCTTCTGCGGTATCCGGCCGATCTCGGTGTAGAGGTCGGCGTGCTTCTTCTGGGGCTCGACGACGCCGTCGTCGATGGGGACGGAGGCGGTCGTGTCCGTGGTCTGGAAGGCCTGGTGGCCCAGGGGGTGTCTGCTTGCGGATCTCGACGTAGTAGGCGTCGACCCACGCGTCCGGGGGAGTGGACCTACGCGTTGCCTTCACCAGAGGTGCGGTGAAGTCCAACAGCGCCTCGCACTTGGTCGGGTCGGCGTCGACCGTCCCGGACTCGAGAACGTTGCCGGCCCACTGTCGATGTAGAACAGCACCATGTACGGCAGGTTCTTCAGCTGCCGCGCTCGCCGCCGGACACCTCGAGAGTGGTCAGCGGACTCTTCCGTTGGTCGCCGACCGAAGCGTTACCTTGCCCCGGCTGCCGCCGCCGTCCGACGACGTAGCCGCGGTGGAGTCCCCTCCACCGGCCGTGGCGACCGGCAGGAACAGCCCGAGCACCAGGGGGCGACGAGCTCTCTCACAGGCCTATGCATGACCGCCCCCGTCATCGGGCAGGGCGAGGGCGGTGTTGTACGTGGTGTCGTCACCGGTGACGACCCTGCTGTGGGTGCCGTTCACCGACACCGGGACATCACCGGCGAGCGTGATCCGCTGCACGCGGCGGGGGAGAGCGCCGTAGTCGGCCACCGCGTAGTGCTGCGTGGCGCGGTTGTCCCAGAAGGCGACATCGCCAGGGGCCCAGCGCCACCGTACGGTGTTCTCCAGCTCGGTCACGTACGACTGGAACAGCCTCAGCAACTCGCGCGAGTCCTCCGCGGACCAGCCCACGAACCGGCGCGCGAAACCGCCGAGGACCAGCACCCGTTCACCGCTCTCGGGGTGCACACGTACCACCGGGTGCTCGGTCTCGTACGCGACCGACGTGAAGACGGCACGGTGGCGCTTGGCCGCCTCGGTGTCGTCCGCCGGCTTGTAGGCCGCGTAGTCGTACTGGTTGGAGTGCACCACCCACAGCTGGTCGGCGAGCGCGCGCAGCTCCTCCGGCAGATTTGCGTACGCCGTGGCCGTGTTGGCCCACACGGTGTCGCCGCCATAGGGCGGGATTGTCACCGCGCGCAGGATGGATCCCAGCGGCGGGCGCTGCACGAATGTGACGTCCGTGTGCCAGTGGTTGGCCCGGGATGTGGTCTTTCCGTAGTCCAGGTCGAGAACGGCCGGGGCGCCCTCCAGGGCGGGGACAGTCGGGTGCGCGGTGGTGGGGGTGCCGAAGCCGCGGGCGAAGCGCTCATGGCTGGCCTCGTCGAGGTCCTGACCGCGGAAGAAGACGACCTTGTGCTCCAGGAGGGCGGCGCGAATTGCCGTGACGGTGTCGTCGGGCAGGTCGGAGGCGAGGTCGACGCCGTGTATCTCGGCGCCGATGTTCCCGGCGACCTTGACGATGTCGAGGACGGTCTGGGCGGGTGCAGACATGGCAGGGCAGCTCCAATGGGCGCATACGCGGATGCGCTGACCGGTGAAGGTGTACCGAGGCGTACGAGGAAGGCAGCCCCCTACGGGGCGGGAAAGGGGAACAGCAACCAGGAGACGGACAACGCGCCCGTGGCGCTCGGCTCAGCGCGTGTGGCAGGCGGGCCGACTACAGCCCAGACCGGCGAAGTGATGGGCGCGGAAGGCGTTGACCGTCTCCCGTCCGGCGGCGTCACGCGCCGTGGCCATCACTGTCGCATCCATAGGGCGATTCTCCGCGCTGCCTGACGGGGCGACAATAATTTGCGACACCGTGGAAGAAACGGCTTTCGGGTGCGGCGGGCCGCACCGTTCCGCAGATCTGCCCGCCACTGCGAAAGCACGGGCCGTCGCGGGCGAGCGGCATGCGGCGACCGGGCGCAGGCACAGCGCGCCGTCCTACGCGGAGCGCGCTGTGCGCAGCTCCATCGGCCTCCGGTACACCGCGTCGAGCACGACCGATCCGGCCGCGACCGCCAGCACGTGCGGCCCGAAACTGCTGGGGACGACGGCCCGTTCGGGGTCGCCGCACAGATGCGACTGCGCGGCAATCTCCTCGTACAGGTCCGGCAGCAGCTCGGGGAAGGTCAGCGCCGTGCGCTCAACGACCACCAGCAGTTCCGGATTGAGGACATCGAGCAGCAGCGCTGCCGCACGCCCGACGGTGCGCAGCCTCTCGCGCAGCACCCGCAGCGCTTCGTGGTGGCCTTGACGGGCCCTATCCAGGAGCAGAGTGAAGTCCGGCGCGGGGATGGTCCCGGACTCGAAGGCACGCTCGGCCACGGCGAGTTCCGACACCGCAGTCTGCAGACAGCCGGTACGACCACACCCGCAAGCCTGACCGATGTGGCCCAGCGGCAGATGAGCCACATCGCCCGCCCCGGACCGGCGCCCGCGCAGCACGCTGCCACCGGCCGCGATCGCGGCGTCCACCACATTGCCGACGAAGAGCTGTACAAGGTCTGAGCGCCCTGCCCCGGCGCCGAAGAGCAACTCGGCGTGCGCCAGCGCCCGCGCGTGCCCGTCCACATGCACCGGCAACCTGGTCGTGGCGCCAAGCACGCGCCGAACCGGCACATCCCGCCAACCGAGGGGCGCATGCTCGATCACCGTTCCCTGCTCGGCGTCGACCCAACCACCGGTCACGACGCCGAGGCCGAGCACCGAGCGCCCCGCCGCGTGCCGGCCGAGGAAGCCGGGCAGGAGCCTGCCGATCTCCTCCAGCACCTGCCGCGGCCCGCCCGGATGCGGCAGCCGCTGCTGCGCCGTGACCCGGCCCAGCAGATCCACCACGGCGAAGGTCACGTGTTCGAGGGCGATATGCACCCCGCAGGCGACGTGGTGGCCGGGGTCGATCGCCACCGGCACCTGCGGCCGCCCGGCGCGCGGCGGGCTGACACGCGGCGGCAGTTCGCGCAGCAGCCCGAGCCCGATCAGCTCCGCCGTGTGCCGCGACACCGCGGCCGGGCTGAGCCGGGCTCTGGCCACGAGTTCCGTGCGCGCCGCGGGTCCGTCGCGCAGCAGCGTACGCAGCAGGGCGCCCGGGCCGCCGCCTTCGACGGACAGCGGTTCCGGCCGCGCGGGCAGAGCAACGAGCAGCGGCGGCCGGGCATGATAGGAGATGGCAGTCATCGGCTCCCTCGCTCAACGGTAGGACGGCAGAGAGCCGCGGAGCGAGGCACGCTCAGCGGCGGTGGGAGTCCGTACAGCACGGGAGCGGGAGCGGAGAGACGACCATGCGCCGATGCTCGCAATTCCGCCCTTGGCGGTCAACGGCGCTCCGTTACGGGCGTACGGCAGTCCTGTGAATCCGGTCGGCCGTCCAGAACACGCGGCGTGATGGCGGCCGGTCTTCGAGGTCGTGCGTGAGCCGCTTGACGAACGGCTGCTTCCACACTGGCGTCACCGGCGAGTTCTCCTCAGTCGCCGCAGTTGGCGGTTCGAGTCCTCGCCCTCGGCGCAAGAGATCAGGCGAAGTTGGGTGGAGTCGGCATCTCCGTTCTGTCCCTGTCCATGATGCGGTCAGTGGTTTGACCGGGTAATAGCGTTCCGGCTACGTTCCGGGCCATGCAGCGATCCGCACACCTGACGACTCGAGGTCATGTCGACCTGAAGCGTGTGTGCTCCGCGGCGTGTCACCGGGCCTGAACGCCGTGCCCGCGCGGGCCTGCCACCCGGGACCTCTCCCGGGTCGGCTCTTCGCGGGGCGCCCTTTCCACGGGAGAAGCGACATTCTGCCGGCCGTGAGTCCGGCAGGTTCTGTCCTCAAGGCTCCGTAGAGGAGCACGCACCCGCATCGCCCGCTGCCACCGAGCCTGGAAGACATCCGTGAAGAGTCTCTCTGCGCCTGCCCGTCGTGGTCCCACGTCGCTGCGTCGCTCGGACATCCCCGCCGTCGCACCGGCCCGTCGTGTCTCCGGCGCCGGGTCCGTTCTGAGCGCCATTCTCGACCACGGACCGGTCGCCCGTTCCACCGTCGCCCGGCTCACCGGCCTTTCACCTGCATCCGTGACCGGACACACCGGCCGGCTGGTGGCCCGTGGTCTCATCCGCGAGAGTGCGCAGGCCACCGGGCCGAAGGGATTGGGGCGGCCCCACATACCGCTGGAGATCGACACCAGCCGCCATCTGGTGGCTGGCGCACATATTGCCGTCGCCCACTCGACCGTGTCCCTCATGGACCTGCGCGGCCGGATCCTGGCTGTGGACCGCCAGCCGCACCGAGGCACCGAACCGCAGCGGATCCTCGGTGACGTGGCAGCTCGCCTTCCCCGGCTGCTGGCGGCCCATGCGGCTGGACGGACGGTGTTCGCTTTGGGGGTGGCCACCGGACACCGGGTGGACCCGGAGGCCGGACTGGTCATCGAGCATCCGCAACTCGGCTGGCGCAATGTGCCGGTACGTGATGTTCTCGCTGCGGCGACCGGACTGCAGGTCCAAGTGGACAGCCATGCACGGGCGTTGGCGCGCGCCGAGCAGATGCTGGGCGAGGCCACCACCCGGGCCAGCGCGGTGCTCCTGTTTGTCGGTGCGGTCGTGGACGCGGCGTTCGCCACTGCGGGGGCCATACACCTCGGACCGCGTTCGGGGGCGGGCAGTGTGGCTCACCTGCCGCTCGGGTCGGCCGGCGGAGCGGAGCCGTGCCCGTGCGGGCGGACGGGGTGTTTGCAGTCCGAGGTGTCGGAGCACGCCATGGTGCGGCGTGCGGCCGAACAGGGTCTGCCGGCCGCATCGTTCACGGAGCTGCTGGATCAGGCGCTGGCCGGTGAGGCGCGGGCGGTGGCGCTCTTCCGCCGTCGGGCGCGGCTCGTCGGCAGAGCAGCGGCACTGCTCCTGGACATGTTCGACCCCGAGGTCCTGGTGGTCGTCGAGCCTGGTGCGGGCCGACTGCCACAGTGCCTCGCCGATCTGCGGGCGGAAGTGGCCGAGCGCTCCTGGGTCTGCGACGACCCCGAACGGGCTGTGGTGCCCAGCAGTTTCACCGGATCGGTGTTGGCCACCGCCGGTGGCGCGGTGGCGCTGGGGGTGCTGTACGCGGACCCGCTGGGCTCGTGGCCCGCGCTGCCCACGGTCTCCTGAGCGGTATTTTCTGTCCTCGACTTAATTCAGAATGTTGCATTATTGACCGCCTCCTGGACCGAACGGGAAGATGGATTCATGACCGGCCGACAGCGGATTCCCCAGCGCCTGCCCTCGGCGGCATGCCGCTGCTGGGTGGATGTGTCGGTCGGCTTCTTCGCCCGGCGTTCCTGTTGTCGCCCCTGTCCGGGCCTCCGATAAACAGCGACTGATTTACACGGGTGCTCCGCATCGTCATGCGTACCTCTCTACGCCTGCGCGCCCCGTCTCCTCGGCCTGCCCGCTCCGGCTTTGCCGGTCGCGTGCCGATTCCATTTTTCAACCTTCCATCTCGGGAGAGAAGTTGACTGTCGCCGTGCCTTCGCAGTCCGCGACATCCTCCGCTACGGGTATTGCGCCGGAGCGGTTCAGACAGGCATTCCGTAGGTATCCCGCCGGTGTCGTCGTCGTCACCGCGGACGCCGGCCTCGGGCCGGTCGGCTTCACCGCCACCTCGCTCACCTCTTTGTCGCTCGATCCGCCGCTGGTCTCCTTCGCCATCGGGACCGCCACTTCCTCCTGGCCTCATATCGAGCGGTCCGCCACCGCCGTGGTCAACTTCCTCGGCGCCGACCAGCAGGCACTGGCCACCACGTTCGCCACCAGCGGTATCGACCGGTTCGCGGCGCCGACCAACTGGCGGCGACTGCCGCAGGGTGAGCCGGTCCTCGACGATGTTGCCGGCTGGATGCGGCTTGACATCGAGCAGCTCGTCCCGGCGGGTGACCACCGGATCGTCATCGCCAGGGTCGTGGACTCCTGGCTCGACGAGGGGCGCAGCCCACTCCTGTTCCACGACGGCTCCTACCTCGCCGTCTGAGCATTCCCTTCAGCTGCCCATCGATCAGGAATCCGCCATGTCACGTAATTTCGCGCACGCATCCGTCGGGCGCAGGTCATTCATGGCCCTCGCCGGCGGGACCATACTCAGCCTTGCCGCCTGCGCTCCGCAGACCAGAACAGCCGCCGAGGCGAAACCTGCCGGAAAGTTGCCTACGGGGTCACCGCCGTCCGGCACCAAGCTGTCGATCGCGGTCCATTCCACACAACTTCAGCTGGAACCTGCCGGGCTGAACAAGGAATTGACGTTCACTGTCTCGCAGTGGCCCAATCTGAGCGCCGGCCCCGACGTAATCCAGGGATTCCGTGCGCATTCCATCGATCTGGCGACCAATGCCGGAATCCCGCCGATCCAGGCTCACGCCATCGGTGTCGATGCGAAGATCGTCGCGGTACAGGTGCGGAAAAACCCCTCTTACGTCTTCGCCACCGCCACGGGTTCCGACATCAGGACGGTCGGCGACTTCCGCGGCAAGAAGATCGGCTTCTCCCAGGGCCAGGCGCAGGGTGTCGTCGTACTGCGGGCCCTGAAGAAGGCAGGGCTGCGCAACAGCGATGTCGAGCTGGTCGCACTGCCCAGCACTCAGTTCCTGACCGCTCTGCAGTCCAAGCAGGTCGATGTGGCCCCGCTCGGCGAGCCGACTCTCACCAAGTACCTCGGCCAGTACGGCAAGGACGGCGCCCGCGGTGTGAAGGCCGATGTCGTGGACCTGCTGACCGTGCTGTGGGCGCCGACCGAGGTGCTGGACGACCCGGCGAAGGTCGCGGCCGTCCGCAACTTCATCCCGCTGTGGTCCCGCGGACTGGTGTGGGCGTGGGAGAACACCGACGAATGGATCGACACGTACTACGTGAAGGACCAGGGCGTCTCCAAGGAGGACGGCAAGCGCATCGTCGCCTCCCTCCGCAAGCCGCAGTTCCCCGTGAGCTGGGACAAGGCGATCGAGTGGGAGCAGGAGACCGCCGATCTGCTGGCCGATGGAGGGTTCGTGCCCAAGCAGGACGCCTCCGAGCTGTTCGACCGCCGCTTCGAGGGGCTGGCGGCGAAGGCCGTACCGGCCACGTACCGGGTGGCGTCATGACTGAGATGCTGTCGAACGCTCGCCTGGAGAGCCCGGTGGCAACGACCGCCGGAGCGACGAGTCGTCTCAAGCCGGCAAAAGGCACGGTCCCGCAAGCCGCCCGTGGTACCCGGAGGCGGCTGGGCCCAGGCCGGTCCGTGCCCTTCGGCCGGCTGATCGGCCCGGCACTGCTGATCGCCGTGTGGTGGGCGGCCTCGGCCTTCGGCTATCTCGACCCCCGGATTCTGTCCGGACCCGGGACCGTGCTGTCCACCGCGGCGGACCTGGTCTCCACCGGCCGGCTCCAGGACAACGTGCTCGTCTCGTTGCAGCGCGCCGGGCTCGGCCTGTTCTTCGGTGTGGCAGCAGGGGTGATCCTGGCCGTGGCGGCCGGGCTGAACCGCACGGGGGAGTACCTCCTCGACGGCACGCTCCAGGTCAAGCGGGCCATTCCGTCCCTGGCGATGCTCCCGCTGCTCATCCTCTGGCTGGGCATCGGCGAGCAGATGAAGGTCACCGTGATCGCGCTCGGCGTCGCGGTGAACATGTACATCAACACCTACGCCTCGTTGACCGGCATCGACAGCAGGTATGTGGAGCTTGCCGAGGGACTCGACCTGAGCCGATGGCAGTTCATCCGCAAGGTCGTCGTCCCGGGCTCGTTGCCGGGCTTCTTCGTCGGCCTGCGCCTCGGCGTCACGGCGTCCTGGCTCGGCCTGATCGTGGTCGAGCAGATCAACGCCACCCAGGGCATCGGCTACATGATGTTCCAGGCCCAGCAGTACGCCCAGTCCGACGTGATCATCGTGGGGCTGGTGGCCTACGGGATCTTCGGCTTCGCCTCGGACGCGGCGGTACGCGCGATCGAGAGGAGGGTCCTGTCATGGCGACGCACTCTGGCGGGCTGACCGAGATCCGGCCCGGGACCGGATCGGGGAGCGAGGAAGGCGGCGGCGAACGGCCCGCGGTACGGACGACCGGCCTGGTGCGGAAGTTCGGAGACCGGATCGTACTGAAGGAACTCGATCTCACCCTGGCACCGGGCGAGTTCACGGCACTTCTCGGCCGCAGCGGCTCGGGCAAGTCCACGCTGCTGCGGGCCGTCGCCCGCCTCGACCATACGGTGGAAGGCTCCGGCGAACTCATCGTCCCCGAGCGGGTCTCGCTCTCCTTCCAGGACTCCAGGCTGCTGCCCTGGCTCCGGGTACTGGACAACGTCGTCCTGGGCCTGCGCGGTCCCGGGTCCCGAGAGCGCGGTCTGACAGCCCTGGCCGAAGTCGGCCTGGAGGGCCGCGAGCGCTCCTGGCCGCATGAACTGTCCGGTGGTGAACAGCAGCGCGCCGCGCTCGCCCGCGCCCTGGTCCGCGATCCCGAACTGCTGCTGGCCGACGAGCCGTTCGGCGCCCTGGATGCCCTCACGCGGATCAAGATGCACGGACTGCTGCGCGAGCTGTACGAGCGACACCGCCCCGCCGTGCTGCTGGTCACCCATGACGTCGACGAGGCAGTGGAACTCGCCGACCGGGTGCTGGTCCTGGATGACGGCCGCATCTCCGTGGACCTCGCCGTCGACCTGCCCACCCCGCGGTCCCCGCGCGAACCCCGCTTCCAGGAATACCGCGACACGCTGCTCGCCGCCCTCGGTGTGGCACAGCACCAGCCCACCACCTCTTGAGGAGACGACGCCCCATGGCACGCAGAACAGAAGACCGGACGGAAGCCGAGAGCAGGCCGCCCACGGGACGCGAGTCCGGCCGCAAGCCGCTGCACCTGAACGCGTTCCTGATGTCCACCGGTCACCACGAGGCCTCCTGGCGGCTTCCCGGGAGTCCGGCAGAGGCGAACGCGGACATCGAGCACTACAAGAACCTGGCCCGGATCGCCGAACGCGGCAAGCTGGACTCGCTGTTCCTGGCTGACAGCCCCGTCCTGATGGGTGACCCCGGCCGACGGCCGGCGGCCAAGCTGGAGCCCACCGTCCTGCTCACCGCGCTGGCGGGGGCCACCCGGCACATCGGCCTCATCGCCACCGCCTCCACCAGCTACAACGAGCCGTACAACCTGGCCCGCCGGTTCGCCTCGCTGGACCATGTCTCGGGCGGCCGGGCCGGCTGGAACATCGTCACCACCGCGGGCGCCGACGCGGCCCGCAACTTCGGCCTCGACGACACGCCCCTGCACGCGGACCGCTACCGGCGGGCCGGAGAGTTCGTCGAGGTCTCCACCAAGCTGTGGGACAGCTGGGCGGACGACGCAGTGATCGCCGACAAGGAAAGCGGCGTACATGCCCTGGCCGAGCGGGTCCGACGCATCGACCACACCGGCGAGTTCTTCCGGGTCGACGGACCCCTGAACGTACAACGTCCGCCACAGGGCTACCCGTTGCTCGTCCAGGCAGGTTCCAGTGAGGACGGCAAGGACTTCGCCGCCCGGTACGCGGAAGCAGTGTTCACCGCGCAGCAGACCCTGGAGGAGGGCATCACCTTCTACAAGGACGTCAAGCAGCGAGCACAGACACTCGGCCGCAACCCGGACGGCATCAAGATCCTCCCCGGCATAGTCCCCGTGATCGGCGACACCGAGGCGCAGGCACTGGAGCTGGACGCCGAGCTCGACCGGCTGATCGTCCCCGAGTACGCGAAGCGGCAGCTCGCCCAGCGGTTGAAGATCGCCCCCGACGATCTGGACCTCGATGCGGAACTCCCCGACAACATTCCCACCGAGGAGGAGATCGAGGGCGCCAAGAGCCGCTACACACTCATCGTGGAGCTCGCACGGCGCGAGCGGCTGACCGTGCGTCAGCTCATCGGGCGGCTCGGCGGCGGCCGCGGCCACCGTACCTTCGCCGGTACGGCGGAGCAGGTCGCGAACACCATCGAGCACTGGTACGACAGCGGTGCCGCGGACGGCTTCAACATCATGCCCGCCGTGCTCCCGTCCGGCCTGGAGGTCTTCGTGGACCGGGTGGTGCCGATCCTCCAGGAACGGGGCCTGTTCCGTACCGAGTACACCGGCTCCACACTGCGTGAGCACTACGGGCTCCCGCGCCCCGCCAACCGGCTGTTCGACACCGTCGACGCAGGCGAGGGGCACACCGGCATCGCCCTGGCGGCGGCCCGGTGACGGACTGTCCGTCCCAGGCAACCAGTACACCTCAGCAGCCCTCCGCCCGGTGGGCCCGGCGGCTGCTGGGGTACTGCCTGCGCCACCGCGCCGACCTCCTGCTCGCCTTCGGCGCCGCCGCCGTGGCTGCCGTCGCCACCGCCACACTGCCCCTCGTCCTGCGCCATGTGGTGGACGGGGTGGCGGCGGGCACCACCGCTTCGCTCGCCCCCTGGATCATCCTGCTCGCCGGACTCGGCGCGGTCCGCTTCGCGGCGGCTTTCACCCGCCGCTACCGCTCCGGCAGGCTCTCCCTCGGTGTGCAGTACGACCTCCGTAACGACGCCTTCGCGGCTCTGCTGCGCCTCGGCGGCGCGCAGCAGGACGATCTGCGCACCGGGCAGGTGGTGAGCCGGTCCATCTCCGACATCACTCTGATCCAGACCCTGCTGCAGTTCCTGCCCAACCTCACGGGCAACGCCCTGATGTTCCTCTTCTCGCTGGTCTTCATGGCGTTGCTGTCCCCGCCGCTGACCGTGGTGGCGCTGATCGTCGGCCCGTTGCTCTGGCTGATCGCCCTGCGCGGCCGCCGCGACCTCTTCCCCGCCAACTGGCATGCCCAGACGGAGGCCGCCGAGGTCGCCTCGAGGGTCGAGGCGACGGTGACCGGCGTCCGCGTGGTGAAGGGTTTCGGCCAGGAGGCGCGGGAACTGACCGGCCTTGAGGAACGCGCCCGCCGGCTGTTCTCCTCCCGGCTGCGGGTGGTCCGCTTCACCAGCCGCTACAACCCGGCGCTCCAGGCGGTCCCCGCCCTCGGCCAGGTCGCCGTACTGGCCCTCGGTGGCTGGATGGCCCTGCACGGCCGGATCTCGCTGGGCACCTTCCTTGCCTTCACCACCTATCTCGGCTCCTTCGTCACGCCCGTACGCCAGGTGGCGACGCTGCTCACCGTCTGGCAACAGGCACGGGCCGGGGCCGAACGGGTCCTGGAGGTCGTCGACGAGGCCCCGCTGATCACCGACGCGCCAGGCGCGCAGGAACTGCCCGACCGCCCTGCGGCACTGTCCTGGCAGAACGTCACTTTCGGATACGGGGACGGCGAACCGCTGCTGCACGGCTTCACCCTCGATGTGCGCCCCGGCGAGACGGTCGCCCTGATCGGTCCGGCCGGCTCCGGGAAGTCGACCGCCGGGGCTCTGCTGCCCCGCTTCTACGACGTGCCATCCGGTTCGGTACGGGTGGGAGGCGTCGACGTACGCGACCTCACTCTGGAGTCACTGCGTTCCCGTATCGGCTTCGTCTTCGAAGAGAGCCTGCTGCTCTCGGACACGGTGCGGGCGAACATCGCCTACGGCATCCCGAACGCCACCGAAGAGCAGATACGGGCCGCCGCCACGATCGCCAGGGCCGACGAGTTCATCGAACAGATGCCCGACGGGTACGACACCGTCGTCGGCGAACAGGGCCTCACGCTCTCCGGCGGTCAGCGGCAGCGGCTGGCACTCGCCCGAGCCCTGGTCGGCGACCCTGCCGTGCTCGTCCTCGACAACGCCACATCGGCCATCGACGCCCGAGTGGAAGCCGAGATCCACACCAGGCTGCGAGAGGAGACCCGCCGCCGCACCACCCTCATCGTCGCGCACCGCAGATCGACCCTGGAGCTCGCCGACCGGATCGCCGTCCTGGACGGCGGAAGGATCACAGACACCGGCACGCTGGACGAACTCCTTCACCGGTCGGCCCTGTTGCGCAACCTGCTCACGACCGGTACGGCGACGGGTGCGGCCGAGGCGGCCGAGGCGGCACTCGCCGCACCACCGCCCGGCGAAGTCACCGCCCACCTGTGGCAGCGGCCCGCTCACTGCGGCCGCAACACCGACGAAGGCGCAGCGGTCCGGGCCGCCCAAGCCCTGGCCGAGGCGGCGGCCACCTCGGGTCCCGGACGAGGTGGACCCGGTGGCGGAGTGCTCAGCTCCGCGCCACCCAGCCCCGAACTGATCGCCGCCCTCGCCCGGCTTCCGCTGCCCGCGGCCGACCCGAGGGTGCCCACCGAGGACGCCGTGGCCGCCGACCCGGCCTTCCACCTCGGCACCCTGCTACGGCCGTTCCGTCTCCCGCTTCTCCTCGGCCTGCTCCTGGTCGCCCTGGACGCGGTCGCACAGATCGCGGTGCCCGTCCTCGTACGCCACGGAGTGGACCACGGCGTCGCCCGGCACGCCGGAAACATCCTGCTGGCCGCAGCCGCGGCCGCCGGTCTCGTCGTCGCCGGGAACTGGCTGATCGGAGTGGCCCAAGTCCGTACGACGGGACGCACCGGTGAACGGCTGCTGTACACCCTGCGCGTGAAGACCTTCGCGCAACTCCAGCGCCTCGGCCTCGACTACTACGAGCGCGAGCTCGGCGGCCGCATCATGACCCGAATGACCACCGATGTGGACGCCCTGTCGAACTTCCTGCAGACCGGTCTGATCACCGCCGTCGTCAGCCTGCTGACCATCCTCGGTGTCCTTCTCACCCTGCTGATCATCGACGTGGGCCTCGCCGTGGTCCTGCTCGCCGTCCTGCCCCTGCTGGCCGGCGCCACCGCCCTCTTCCGCCACTACTCGGTGCCTGCCTACCGGGAGGCCAGGGAACGTATCAGCGCCGTCAACGCCTGCCTCCAGGAGAACGTTACTGCCATCCGCGTCACCCAGGCCTTCCGCCGCGAGTAGCGCAACGCCCGCGACTTCGCCCGACTGGCCAGGGCCTTCAAGGACTCACGGCTGCGCGCCCAGCGCTACATGGGCACGTTCTTCCCGTTCGTGGAGTTCCTGGGCACACTGTCGACCGCGGCCGTGCTGGTCGTCGGAGCCGGTCAGGTCCGCTCGGGAGAGCTGAGCGGGGGCACCCTGATCGCCTTCCTGCTCTACGCCGAGCTGTTCTTCTCGCCGATCCAGCAGCTCTCCCAGGTGTTTGACGGCTACCAGCAGGCCGTCGTCGGCCTCGGCAGGCTACGGGCGCTGATGCAGACCCCGGCCGGCACCCCACTCGCTGAACACCCCCTGCCGGTGGAGAAGTTGCGCGGGGAGTTCGAGTTCGACGGAGTGTCCTTCGGCTACCCGGGCGGTGGTGGCCGGGAAGTACTGCACGGACTCTGCCTGCGCATCACACCGGGCGAAACCGTTGCCCTGGTCGGTGCCACCGGCGCGGGCAAGTCGACCGTCGTCAAGCTGCTCGCCCGGTTCTACGACCCGACAGCGGGCACGGTCCGGGTGGACGGCCACGATCTGCGCGACCTCGACCTGACCGGTCTGCGCCGAAGGCTGGGGGTGGTGCCGCAGGAGCCGCACCTGTTCAGCGGTACGGTCCGGGACGCCATCGCCTACGGGCGGCCGGAAGCGACCGGCGCCGAGGTGGAGGCCGCGGCTCGCGCGGTCGGTGCCCACGAGATGGTCGCGGGGCTGCCGCTGGGCTACCTGCAGCCCGTGGGGGAGCGGGGCCGCAATCTGTCCGCCGGGCAACGTCAGCTCCTGGCGCTTGCCCGGGCCGAACTCGTCGACCCGGACGTTCTGTTGCTCGACGAGGCCACCGCCTCGCTCGACCTGGCCACGGAACGCAGGGTCGCCGCGGCCACCGAGGCCCTGGCCCGTCGGCGTACGACCATCGTGGTCGCCCACCGCCTGACCACCGCCGCCCGCGCCGACCGGGTGGTGGTCCTCGACGCGGGAGCCGTCGTGGAAGACGGCCCCCATGCCGGACTCCTCGCCGCACGGGGCCCGTACCACCAACTGTGGCAGGCCTTCCAGCAGGGCGGGCGCCCCGCCTCGGCGGATCACCCGAAGATCAATGAACTCGTCAAGGAGAACGCACTATGACGGAGTACCGCAATCTCGGACGCACCGGCGTCAAGGTGAGCCCGCTGTGCCTGGGCACCATGATGTTCGGAGCACGGGGCAACACGGACCATGCCGACAGCGTCCGGATCATCCACCATGCCCTGGACTCGGGCATCAACTTCGTCGACACCGCAGACGTGTACTCCGCGGGCGAGTCCGAGAGCATCGTCGGCAAGGCCCTGTCCGGCGGGCGGCGTGACAACGTCGTGCTCGCCACCAAGTTCCACGGAAGCCTCGGCAGCGACCCCAACGAACAGGGAAACAGCCGCCGTTGGATCATTCGTGAGGTGGAGAACAGCCTGCGGCGGCTGGGCACCGACTGGATCGACCTCTACCAGGTGCACCGCCCCGAGCCCGACACCGATTTCGACGAGACGCTCGGCGCGCTGTCCCACCTGGTGCAGCAGGGCAAGATCCGCTACATCGGCACCTCCACCTTCGAACCCTCCTCCATCGTCGAGGGTCAGTGGCTCGCCGAGCGTCGGGGCCGGGAACGCGTCGTGGCCGAGCAGCCCCCGTACTCCCTGCTGGCGCGCGGTATCGAACGCGAGGTCCTGCCCGTGGCGCAGCGCTACGGTCTCGCCGTGCTGTCCTGGAGCCCCCTCGCGGGCGGCTGGCTCTCGGGGCGCTACCGCAAGGGCGCCGAGCAGCCCGCGTCCAGCCGTGCCGAACGCCAGGCGGCCCGCTTCGACATCACCTCACCGGAGAACGCCGCCAAGCTGGAGGCCACCGAGGCCCTCGCCCTGCTGGCCGAGGAAGTCGGCCACACCCTCGTGCAGCTGGCCCTGGCTTTCGTCCTGGAACACCCCGCGATCACCTCGGCGATTGTCGGGCCGCGTACCTTCGAACAGCTGGAGAGCCAGCTGGGCGCGGACAAGATCCGGCTGAGCCAGGACGTACTCGACCGGATCGACGAGATCGTCCCGCCCGGCTCCAACCTCTCGGCCCGCGACGGCGGTTACACCCCGCCCTCGCTCACCGACTCCGCGCTGCGCCGCCGTTCACCGAACTGACGCAGAACCGGAGAGGCGCAGTCCGTCGACTGGACCGGGCGTCGTCGGATCCGCAGCACCTCGGCGCTGTCGGGCGCGCCCACTGGACGCGCCGTCGCACTGACGGCCCTCTCAGGCGGTCGGGGCGGGGTGCGGGTGACCGAGGTAGGGGAAGTCGGGCAGGAGGTCGGTGTGTGGAGGGATGCCCGCGTTGGGGACCTTGCCGCGCGAGAGCATGTCGATGCGGGCGGTCTCGACGTCGTCGGTGAGGGTGCGGCCGTTGGGGTAGGAGGCGGGCTCGGAGCGGTCGTAGCGTAGGACGTCCGGGAGGATGGTGCGCAGGGTCTCCTCGGCGGCCTCGGCGTCGTACTGGCCGGTGTGGGCGAGGACGGCGGTCCAGGGCTGGAGGTAGGTGTCCCAGTCGTTCGCGGGTTCGCCCTCGTTGTAGGCGTCCTTGACGTCCTCTGAGTTGAAGTATGCGGTGACGGAGGGGTGGGCGCCGCGGTCGACGGACTTGAGCCGGCCGTTCTGGCGGACGCTGACGCGGCCCCAGAGGCCGATGACAGGGGCGGGGCCGAGTTCGTCCGAGGGCAGTTCCAGGGCGATGCCGAAGATGTTCTTGTCGATGCCCCAGTCCTTGCCGGTCCACTGGAATTCTTTGGTGATGCCCTCCAGGTCGGCGAAGAACGGGTCACTGCGCAGCCCGGTGCTGATGCGGTAGTCGCCGGCGATGATGATTTCGGGGTCGGGGCCGAAGGCGACCGGTTGGTCGGTGACGATCTTCTGTCCGTCGGCGTCGTGGGAGCGGGCCTGCTCTCCCTCGGCGCGGTGGACGGTGACGGTCTGCTGCCCGTCCTGGGGCTGGGAGAAGACGAAGCTGAAGGCGATGTCGGCCTGATTGTCGCCGTCGGTGTCGACGTTGATGCGGTAGACGGCGTCGGGGTGGAAGGCGTTGCCGCCGGTGGGCGCGACGGGGTTGACGTTCATGATCAGCACGGTGCGGTTGCCCGCTGCTGTGGTGAAGGCGAACAGGTCGGTCATGTCCAACCGGGCGTCATCCATGGGGGAGCGCAGGTTCGGTCCGCTGAGGTGATGAGACATGTGCCTCAGCCTGCGGCCCGCGCACGACCCCCGCGATGTGACACAACTGCCCGGCCACGATTTCACTCACTTCGCTCTACGCCGCTCGCGCCCGGCCAGTGTGGTGCCGGGGCCGCGCGTCCCCCAGGTAGCCGCACGCGTACCGGGACTGCTCGCCGTCGGGTGACGGAATCTTCACGCGGCACAGGTGCACTTCACGTCCAGCCCTGTGTCCTGACCAGCGGCGCAAAAAAGTGGGCACCCCACCGCGAGAGGAGACTGTGGAGAGTCACTGGCCGAGATCCTCGTACTCCCTCGCGGGCACGCCTATGTCCGCGAAAATGTCCCGTGCCTGCTGCCTCATCAGTTCAGCGGCAGTGCCGTCGGTTTTCCGGTGAGCGCGGGCGAGTGCCAAGAGGGTGCGGGCTTCGCCTGAGCGGTGGCCGGTCTCGCGATGGATGGTCAGGGCCTCTCGGCCCAACTCAGCTGCTGTGGCGTGGGCTTGGTCGGCTGCTGCCACGTCGCACAGGGCGGTGAGCGCCTGGCCCTCGACGACGCGGAGGGAATGGGCGCGTGCCAGGGCCAGGGCCTGTTCGGCATGGGTACGGGCCTCGTCGTTCCGGCCCGCTTCCTTGTGGGTGAGGGAGAGGCATACCAGGCTGTCCACCTCGGCCCGTCTGAATCCCGCCTCGCGGGCCAGGGCGAGAGCATGCTCGCCGGCCTCAAGAGCCCGGTCCAGCCGTACCAGTCGTCGGTGGGCTGCCGCGACCGTGTTGAGGATGCCGGACTGAACCCAGTGTCGCTTCGTGTCCTCGACCAGCGCGAACGCTCGCTCGGCCTGCTCCAGCCCTTCGTGGTGGCGGCCCAGTTCGACATTGATCTTCGCGAGGGCGTCGAGCATCATCGCTTGGCCGTCGCGGAAACCGGCCCGCCTGTCGGAGGCCACCTCCGGGCCGAGGAGGTCGAGTCCGTCGGTGAGACGGCCGAGTTCCCAGTACACGCCACCCAGGATCTGCAAGGCCGAGCCGGCATCCCACCAGCTGACCTCTGCCTCAAGGTCGACAGCACGTTCGAGGTGATCGGCGGCCTCGTGCAGCCGGCCCAGATCCCGACAGGCCATACCGAGGCCGACCACCCCGAAGCCTTCGAAGTAGCGATGCCCGGCCTCACGGAAGATGCGCAGGCCGACGGTGAAATCGTCGTGCGCACTGTCGAGGCGCGCCATGCTCCAATACGCGAAGCCTCTGAGGCCCAGACCCGCCGCCTCGCCCATCGCCCAACCGACCTCCCGGCTGATGCCCAGTGCACGTGTGGCGTGTTCCATCGCCTGTCGGACATGCCCCCGGTCCCACCGCGCCGCTGCCAGGCTGGAGTGCATCGCTGACTGGCCGAACAGATCACTCTCGGTCTCGGCGGCGTCCAGTGCCGTCTGCGCGGTGGTCTGCCAGGTCTTCCGCGGCAGATGGACCCAGAAGTCGCTGAACAGCGCGGAGGCCAGGTGCCAGGCGACGGGGCGCGGGCCGTGGTGGGCGGCATGGTTGATGACGGCGAGCAGATTCGCCCGTTCCGCGTCCAGCCATGGTCCGGCGGCGATGGCCGACGGCATGCCCGGGTGCCCGCCGGGACGGAGGCTGCTGGGCAACTCCGGGAAGAGTCCCGGCCCCGCGGTGGTACGGGTGGCGTTCAGGTACCAGATCAGGAGCCGTTCGAGGGCGGCTTCACGGTCAGGCGCCGCCTCCTCCACCTGCGCACGCTCCTGTGCGTACTCGCGAAGGAGGTCATGGAACCGGTAACGCGCCGCCGTCGCGGGTTCGATCAGGTGGGCCGCGGTCAGCGCACCGATCAGACGTCGGGCCTGCGACAGTGGCGCATCCAAGAGCGCCGCGGCGGCCTCGGTGGTGAACTCGGCTCCCGGGAACAGGCCGAGCAGGCGGAACAGCCGGCGTGCGCCCGGAGCCAGGACCTGGTACGACACCGAAAAGGCGGTACGCAAAGGGGAGTTGGCGTCACCGTCCGGCGCCAGTGCCTCCAGCTTGTTGCCCTCGGTCATCTCGGCGACGAGGTCGGCCGTCCGCAGGGCCGGGTCGCCCGCGAGCCTCGCGGCGGCCACACGCAGGGCCAGGGGGAGCCTGCCACAGAGACGGATCAGCTCGTCGCCCGCGTATTTGTCGTCGTCGACCCGGTCCGCGCCGAGGGTCCGGCTCAGCAGTGCGCGGGCCTCGTCCGGCTGGAGGAGGTCCAGGGGCAGGGTGTGGGCCCCGTCGTGGGCGACGAGGTCGCCGAGCCGGTTGCGGCTGGTGACGACGACACAGCAGGCCGGGCTCGACGGCAGCAGCGGACGTACCTGCTCGGCCGAGGCCGCGTTGTCCAGCAGGACGAGCATGCGCCGGTCGGCCAGCAGAGTCCGGAACACGCGGCCCTGGGCCTCGTGGTGCGGGGGGATCTCCGACGCCGCGAGCCCAAGGCTGCGGAGCAGTAGTTCAAGGGCCTCGCCGGGTTCGAGGGGCTGCCGGTCGTGGTCGAAGCCGTGCAGGTTGACGTAGAGCTGGCCGTCCGGGAAGCGGTCGCGCACCTGGTGCGCCCAGTGCACGGCCAGCGCGGTCTTGCCGATGCCGGCGGCGCCGCCGATGGCCGAGATGACCACGGTGTTTGCTGCCCCCAGCTCCTGCTCGGACGGAAGCAGTGCGTGGAGTCGGGCGAGTTCGCCGGTACGGCCGGCAAAACCTGGGGCGTCGTGCGGGAGTTCGGCGGGCACGGCGCTCTCGCGCGGTTTGGAGAGCGTCGGCGGGGAAGGAGTCGGCCGATGCAGGAGGAAGGCGCCGTCGTGGCGCAGCACCGCTTCGTGCACCCGGCGCAAATCCTCACCGGGATCGGCTCCGAGTTCGTTCCGCAGTCGTACGCGCATGTCGTCGTAGGCGCCCAGGGCTTCCGCTTGTCGTCCGCTGCCGTACAAGGCCCGCATGCGCAAGGCCGTCAGTGACTCGTCGTAGCGGTCAGCCACCGAAGACGCCGACAGCCCGTCGAGGGCCTCGCCGAATCTGCCCAGCACAACCAGGCACTTGAGCCGCTCCAGCCGGAGCGTCCGTCGGCGTTCCTCCAACCGTTGCCGCTCGTCCTGCGCGAACGGTCCCGGCAGCCCGGCCAGCGGCTCTCCCCGGAACAGTCCCATGGTCGCGGACAGTTGGTCCGCGGCGGTGGTCAGGTCTCCGGCCGCGACGGTCCGCATCGCTTCGCCGCCCCGCTCCTCGAGATCCGCCGTGTCGAGCCGAACCTCCTCGACGGCGAAGCGGTACCAGCCCTTGCCGCTGCGGATCACCGACTCCGCGGGCGGAGTGCCCTCAGGATCGAGCACCCTGCGCAGCGAGTTGACATGTGTGGGCAGCACCTTGCCGCCGCCCGCGGGCGGCTGTGGCCCCCACACGGCGTCGAGCAGCCGCTCGTGACTCACCATGGCGCCTTTACGCAGCAGAAGGGCGGACAGCACGGCCTGTCGCTTGAGCGGCCCCAGCTCCAGTGGCGTCCTGTCGCGCCATGCCCGCAGCGGCCCGAGCACCTCGATCCGAAGCCGTTGACGAGATCCGCCGTCCACCGCGAAGCCTCCGTTTGCCACGTCGTCCACGTCATCGAGATTTCATCGATATTGCAGCACGCCCGGCCACCGTGATGGGCACGGCATTGCACAACCCGCACAACCAAAGGGAGCCGGAGTGACCGAAGTGGAGTTGGTGGTCACCGCGTTGGCCTCCGGAGCACCGGCCGGAGTCACCGACACCGCACGCGGAGTCGTCCATGACCTCCGCGCTGCGCTGGGGGAGATGACTCGCGGGCGGCCGGCCGGTCTCGGCGTGCGGGGCGGAAACGGCGTACGGGTTCCGGACGCCTACAAGACGGACCCTGACGTGTGGCGGACCCGGTTGCTGCAGGTCCTGGCCTCCGGCATGGAGATGGACGAAGAGCTCCTCGAGCCGGCCCGGCCAGTGCTCCGCGCAGATTGCCGGGCAGAGCACATCACCGTAGGGATGGCCGGCTCATGACGCCGTGGGCGACACTTCTGGTCACACCGTGGGGTGCAAGCGTTGGTAGAGAGAACGTGCAAGTCCTCAGGGATCTTGTCGGCCCGATGAACACGCAGTTCACCGTGCGACAGGCCGCTGCTACGGGGCACCACCGAGTTCGAACATCGCGAACCCGGCGAACCAGCCGGAGGCAAGAGCGCAGGTGCCGAGGACAGTTACCAGAGCAGGTCGGCGAAGCCTGCTCAGGGCAATCGCCAGCGGGATGAACAACGGGAAGGCGGGCAACAGAAAGCGCGCGACGTTGCAGAACATCTGCTGGCTGCCGAGCACGGTAACGACGGTGAGCAGCGTGTGCACCATCAGAACGGCGGGCGGACGCAGCCGCACCAACAGGACGATCAGGATCGGCAACGCCATGACGATCAGTGCCGCCAGCAGATCAGGGACGAGCGCGGCGAAAAGATCATCGTCGCGACCAAGCAGGATGCCCCGCATCACGGTGGCATTGTGCTGGCCCCAGTCGAAGAAGTGCAGCCAGGCTCCCCTCTGGAGCTTGAAGTAGCCGCCCCAGTCGCCCATACGCCAGCTCACCCAGCCCACATACCCGAACAGCCCGAGCGGAGCCAGCGCCATCGCGGCCAGAGGGCGCCTCGTTCCGTCAGTACGCCGCAGAAGTGCGACGAGCGCCGCCAGGCACACCGCTGCGATCAGGGTCGCCGAGGTCGGCCGGTTGAGCCCGGCCACCAGGGCGAGCAGTCCGGCAGCGATCCACCGTCGGGTCATCACGGCGTAGCAGGACCACGCGGCGAGCGCGGCGAAGGTGGAGTCCGAGTAGACCGCCCACTCCGCGCCGGATCCCGGGATGACCGCCCAGAGGCCCGCCGCGATCACACCGGCCCGGACCCCGCCGAGCCTCTCCGCGACGGCGAAGATACCGGCCGCGGCGAACAGCGAAGCGACCACCGATACCAGCATCCCGGCGCCGTACAGGCCGAGACCGGTGAACTCCGAGACCATGCGCATCAGGCCCGGATAGAGCGGGAAGAACGCGGCCGAGTTCGCCTGGAACGTGTACCAGGAGGAACCGGTGATCGGCACCAGTTGGGGGTTGTACCCGAACTCCGCGACCTGTTGGTACCACCAGCCGTCAAAGGAAGCGAGCACGTCCCACGGGTGGGCGCCGCCGCCCAAGCGCGGTTCCTTCGTGAGGTGGTAGCCGGAGTAGTCGACCAGCCACATGAAGACCGCGAAGCCGGCCAGCTTCAGTACCGCGTAGCACCCGACCGCCGGCCCATAGCGCCGTACCAACCTGCTCGACTGCTCGTGCAGGTCGACCGGCGGGGCCGAGAGTGTGCTGTCGTGTTGTGCGGGCTCGGCAGGGACAACAGTCGGCATCGCGTTCATCGGTCGGAGTCACCCCGTCGTCATGGACGATCGTTCGCCGAACCCTTACACCCGGGCAGGTCAGGGATACGCAGACACGCCACACCGCTGTGCCATGGTCCTCGGAACACCCTCCGCCGCAGTAGCACGACCCGTCTGTCGGCGGCGGTGGACAAGCAGCGCCAACTCCACAGGAAACAGGGGCAACCCTTCGAGCCTCCGAACTTCCCACCACCTCCACGAACCCGTCAGGACGTCGCCCACGCCGACTCCGTCACCTTGCTCGGGCTACCTCAAAAAGGCACAAGAAATAAGCAAGGACTACGCCCAAGTGCTACGCCCGCATCGGCACCTACCGGTTTCGCACCGTCAGGGCTACTCACAAGGCGAACCTGATGATGACCCTGGACGACCTGCCCGGGTGGGAAGCGGCAATGGGCGGCGAGCTGCAGCACAAGCCCTACCGGAGCGGCAAGTTCGTCTGCTGCCACGACGCCGGGACTTCCGCAGCCCGAAGTACATCCACGCCTGGCTTCGCATCATGCAGTCGGCATCCGACGTCACATCGGCTCGATCAAAGGCCCATTGATGGGCGCGGTACAGGGGCCCAACTGGCAGCCGTACCTTCAAGATTCTGAGTCCCGGTCTGTTGATCCGCAAAGAGTGCCGCGGGCGCCAACGCGGGCGGCGCGAGCCGCTCACCGTTCTCGAGGAGCCCTGGGGCCCGCTGGCCGGCCGCTTCTCCTCGCCGCTGACCTGCCGGCCTTCCGCCCTTGACGCAACCCCCCACCCACCCCCGCGACCATGTCCAACTCCGCCTGGGTCAGGACGGGTTGTGGTACGCGTACGTGTCGGAACCGGGCCACGACGACTGGTGGTCCCGCGGCACCCCCGACCTCGATCCGATCGGAGCCCTGACCGGCCTCGGCGCTTCGCCGGAGCGCTGACGGGTATGCACCTATGTGGCGTGACGGGCAAGGCGGCGCGACCGGCAACGAGCCTGGCCTCTGTCACCCGATGTGCCATTACACTGCGCCGTGGCACCACAGGACACACAGTAACTGGCCGAAAGCGAACGGGGAGCGGCATGGCTACGGGGGGATGGGGACCGGGAAACGGCCCGGGTCAGCCTGGCGGCAACGGACCGGGAGGCCAGGGCGGCTGGGGCGCTCCCTACGGACCACCGCAGGGCGGCCCGTACGGTCCGCCACCACCGAATCCGGGCCCGTACCCGAACCAGCCTCCGTACCCGAACCCGAACCCGTACCCCTACGGCCCCCAGCCCACGAGGCCCGCCGCCCGGCGCCGTCGCGGCTGCCTGTCGTTCGGCTCTCCCTTCGGGCTCATCGGCGCGATCCTGCGCTCCGCGCACCGTGTTGCCACCAGGCTCTTCGCGCAGGAGGGTCAGGGCCGGATCGAGGACCGCACCGTGGACCGCGTCCAGCTGGCCCGCACAGTGCTCGGTGCCGCCGCCACCATCGCCCTGATCCTCGCCTACAACGTGGACCCGGACCGCTGGGAGAACGCGGCGACCGGCGGTGCCGCCCAACTCATCCTCGCTCCGTTCGTGCTGATCATCGCCGCGCCCCTGGTCATCCTCGGATTCATCTACTATGCGCCCCCGCACCTGCGGCCGCATCTGCGTTCCCGGCTGCGCGCTCCGCTCAAGGCGGTCGGCTGGTACGTGCTGACATTGGTCGTCATCGGCGGAATCCTCGTCCCGACGGCCCTGACCGTCAACGCCGACGACGGGAAGGACTGGTGGGAATATGTACTGGCCGTTGCCTCGCTGATCGTGATCGTGTGGGGCTTTCCCTTCTTCTTCATGGCGTCGCTGTACTCGGCTCGCAGTGCCTTCAACAGCGCCCAGGTCCACCCGATGCTGCCACCCGTCCTCACCCTGGCGCTGGTGTGGGTGTTCGCGGTCCTGAACCTGACCAGCGACGGCATGCCGGGGGGCCCGCCCATCGTCCAGATCGGCTCCACGCTGGGCGGGCCACTGTCGGTGACCGCCGTCTCGCTGTGGGAACTGCGGCGAATGAGGACCCGTTTCGGCGTCACCCTGCGCGCCTGATCAGGCTTCGACGGGCCCCGCTCCCAGGCGGACGCCCTGCTGGCCTGAGACTTCTTCGAGACAGTGACCCCAACGGGGACGCGGATATACGCGCTCGCGGTGATCGAACACGCCAGCCGCCGAATCAGGATCCTGGGCGCCACCGCCCATCCGTCGGCGTTCTGGGTCGTGCAGGCCGCGAAAAACCTCGTCTGGGGAGAGCTTGTCCCAGCGGCCGCGGTTGGGAACACGGACGACCTCGGTCTCGTCGACGAACCGGTAGGCGGTGGTGATGCCCACGCCGACCCGGCGCTCAGTTGGGCGTAGGCGTGACCGCAACGCAGATGGGCCAGGGCCAGCAGCGCTTGCCGCCCACGACCTTCCCCACGCCGAGCACGGCAAGAAGTCGGCGGCGAAGCTGGCCCGGCACCAGCGGATGATGTCCCGGCGTAAGCCGCAGCGTGGACACGCCGGATCGAAGGGCTACCGCGAGGCGAAGTGGCAGACGGCGAAGGTGCACAAGAAGGTCGCACGCCAGCGTCAGGACACCGCCCGCAAGTGGGCCAAGAAGGTCGTCCGCGACCATGACGCCCTGGCCGTGGAGGACTTCCGACCGAAGTTCCTCGCGAAGTCCACCATGGCCAAGAAGGCCGCCGACGCGGCTATCAGCGCGACGAAGCAGGCCCTGGTCGAGATGGGACGCAAGCACGGACGTGCCGTGCACCTGGTACACCCCGCGCACACCACGATGGACTGCGCGCAGTGCGGAGCGAGAACCAAGCACGCACTACCTCTTTCGATGCGAACGTATGCCTGCACCGCATGCGGAGCCGTATCCCCCAGGGATAAGAACTCCGCACGCGTGATGCTGGTCCGGGCTGGTCTTCCACCCGGCTAGTGGTGATCGTGGAAGACCAGACCAGGCGCTGCCTGGTCTGGCAGCGTGAGCTAGAAATCCCCACATCAGCCCTGGAGGGTGAGGAATCCCCCTCCCTTCGGCGCATTCCATAGATCGTTGCAACACGTGATGCTTTCCGTGCCGCTCTTCTATTCGAACGGCGGTGGACTTAGACGTTCAGTCTTGGCTTCTCATCGAGACATGACGGTGGAGCATGCTACCGCGCCACCGCGTGTCAGCTCGCGGCTAGAAGAGCGGCCATCCGGTCAGCCGGCGTCGCCCAATCCAGCACTTCGCGGGGTCGTTCGTTGAGTTCAGCAGAAACGGAATCGAGGTCGATGCGAGTGAAGACGGATAGGTCGGTGCTCTTCGGAAAGTACTGCCTCAGAAGGCCGTTGGTGTTCTCATTGGTGCCTCGCTGCCAAGGGCTGGCAGGGTCGCAGAAGAAGACCGGAACTCCAGTGGCCTTGGTGAACTGCTGATGATGCGCCATCTCCCCACCTTGGTCCCATGTGACCGATCGCCGCAATTGCGCGGGAAATTCCATCATGGCGGACGTCAGAGCCTCCCTCACGGCGACCGCACCCTTGCCGGGCAGATGCAGGAGTTTTGTGTAGCGAGTCGTTCGTTCCACCAGCGTGCCGATGGCAGAGCCCCCAAGGTTCGGCCCGGTGATCAGGTCGCCTTCCCAATGTCCCGCAACAAGGCGGTCATCAGCTTCCGTCGGACGCTGCTTGATCATGACCATCCCGGTGATGGAGACGGAGGCCCGATGGTGGCGTGCCATCGAGCGAGGCCGGCGGCGGTGTCGACGCGTCCGCAGCACCCTCTTCGCTTCGCGCTCGAGCAGGTTCCCGCGGGCATAGAGGGACCGATAGATGGTCTCCACGCCGATGCACATATCTTCTCTGTCTGGATACTTGAGGCGCAGCCACTGCACGATCTGTCGAGGGCTCCACTTCTTGTCCAGGAGGGACTGGATGACAGTCCTCAGTTCCCCATAGCTCTCAATCTTCCGAGCTTTGGGGCGTGGTCGACGCGCAGCCGCACGCCTTTGTGCCGAGTGGGGCCGGTAGGTGCCATTCGCATTCCTGTTACGTCGGATCTCCCGGCTGACGGTCGATGGGCTCCGACCGAGCGCAGCAGCGATGGCACGGACGGAACGGCCCTCTCGCAGCAAATCACTGATGTGGCCACGTTCCTCCTCGTTCAGATAGCGAGAATTCCCGGACGCAAGGTCACATGTGACGGGTTCCCTGAACTCGGGCAGCGGGAGCCGGGCCCCATTACTGCTGCTGGCTGCCCTGCCATTGACCCAGACCTTCCCCGTTCTGTAGCTGACCCCGACAGTGTGACTAGCTTCTTTGATTCCCATGCCCTCTCGAACGAGCTCGACGAACTTTCGTCGCGCTTGTACACGGGCTGTCCCCCCTGGCTTGCTGCCACGGTGGTACTCGAACATGCAACACACCTATCTACCTGTGGTGTTGCTACGACGGTGGGAATGCGCCTTCAGGGAGGGGAGGATTCAAGTCCGGACACCACTCACCCCGACTACCCGCCCAACTGGCCAGGTTGGAGCTCGCTGGCACTGTTCGGTCCGAGGATGCCTATTCCTGGACCTGCCTCGGATCGATCGGAATCTCTCGTGCCGAACTCTCGGCGCGCTGCTCGGCGATCGACCGCCGCTCCGAGGTCCCGCAGCAGCGGTCGTACTGGCTTTGCCAGTCCGTCATGAACGTGTCGTAGCTGGAGCCGCCGGTCAGCTTCAGGTCCGTCTCGTCGTTGTGCCAGATGCCGTTGCTCGTCCAGTTCGAGGAGCCGACGAACACAAGCTCGGAGTTGGCGGCCCCCGCGTAATTGCCGCTGACCATCATGTACTTGTTGTGCGTGTAGTGCAGGGCGTTGCCGTTCGCGTCGGTGCCGCGGGTGGTGTCGTGCACGTCGATATTCGGCCGGTTCTTCAAGTAGTTCTGCACGCTGTCATCGACCTGGGCGGCGGTGATAAGAATGTGGATCTTGACTCCGGTTCCTGCCAGGCTTACCAGCTTCTTCGGCAGCTCCAGATAGTTCTGGTCGCCCGGCTCCCCGTGAGAGGTCCACTGGAACATGGCGATGTTGATCGTGGCCGGGGCCTTGATGTTGTTCAAGAAGTCGACCCAGGTATCGCTCTTGGCGCGCGCCTTGGGCCACTGATAGGAGGGCGGGGACAGTTTCCTGGCCGCCGTGGCGCTGGTGGCGCTGTAGTAGTCGGGCGCCAGCGGGCCCGGGCCGTTGAGCGCCCCCTTGGCCATGGCGGTGAAGTAGCTGACGTAGGAGTTGTACAGGGCGACGTTGCCCTTGACGGTGGCGCTGCTGTTCCACGCCGTGCTGGCCTGGGCGGCGGTGGGGTTGGCGCTGCTGACGGTCACTGTTCTGTTCGCGTCGCTCCCGCCGCTGAGCATGTAGTACTTCGCGTGCAGGGAGGAGCCGGCGTAGTGGGTCAGGCAGCCGCCCGGGCACAGCGCGGCGAAGCTGGAGGCTCGCGGGTCGTTGCCCAACTCGGTGACCATCGACTGCCAGATCGCATTGTCGCTGTGGGCGTCCATCAGCGCCTTGACGATGACGCCGCGCTGGTGCGCGGCGATCAGGGCGTTGGCGAAGTCGGGGCCCGGCTGTGCGTTGCTGATCGAGTACATGGAGACGCGAATGGTCTGCCCGCAGCTGGCGCTGTTGATCGATTCGATGATCGGGCCCATGATCTTCATCTGGGCGGCGGGGTCCTCCGGGTCGTTGAAGCGCGGGCCCGGGCTGGAGGTGAACGTCCGAGACTCGCAACTGAGCGGCGACTTGGCCTTCTTGACCGCGGCCTGCGCCGTTGTCAGCGACAGTGCAGTGACGACCAGTGCGGTGATTAACGTGAACATTCGCTTCATGGGCGGCCTTTCGCTGGGCTGTTGAGGTGGAGAGTCGGCTTGCCGCAAGGGGCTCGCGGGAGCGATGCCGCCATCAGCGGAATCTACTACTGTTCCACCGATTGTTCCGATAAATACTTGAAGTCCGCGCGCTGCGCGTCGCAAGATTCCTTGAGCAGGGGAGCAGCCGCGAGGTGTTGCTCTGCTGATCGACCAATGAGTGGTCACCGTGGGGAGCGACAATCGTCTGGCGTAGCGACCCGTCCGTGCCGTCGGGCCGGCGCTCGCGCCCCTGTCGCCACCTGCGTCTGACGTGTCCGCTGCCACGAGTTTGCGCACGCCCTGGATGGTGTAGGTCAGGTGGAAGTGCTGGCTGATCACCGTCTTCACGCGGCTCAGGGTCCAGCGTTGATCCTCCCAGCCGTGCGCGGCCGGCCCCTTGGCCAGCTCCGCCTCCAGCTGGGTGAACTGCTTCTCGCTCAGCCTCGGCAGTGATGCCGGCCCTTGTGATCGCGGAGCCCGCGGACCGCCCTCGTCCCACATCTGCCGCCACCGCTGCACCGAGCGGACGCTGACCCGCAGGTTCTCGGCAGTCACCGAGCTCGACTCGCCCCGGGCGAACCCTCGGCCCTGAGCCCTAACTCCTTGCGGAACTGCTGTCGTTCGGTGGTTAGCCCGCCCCCTTGTGGATGCCGCATGTCCTGGTGATTCCGCACAGGCGACGAACCGTCAGCTAGCCCCTACGGCCCCACGATTTCAACCTCAGTAGCCCCCGGGTCTTCGGGAAGTTGGTGAAACAACTGCTCCGAGAGGACGCCGACGCCCCGGCCCGGGGCGGCGATGGAAGCTGCCGCTGGAGGATCGCCTGCTGCTGATGGCCACGTACTGGCGCGCCAACTTCACGCTGCGACAATTGGTCTCGCTGTTCGGGGAGTCGAAGTCCTCCGCCGGCCGGGTCATCGACCGCCTCGGCCCGAAACTTGCCCTGCGGCAGCGCGAGCGGTTCGCCAAGGACGCCGCCCTCATCGTGGATGGCACTCTGGTCCCCACCCGCGACCACATAGTCGCCGAGCAGTCAAAGAACTATCGATATTCCACCAACCACCAAGTCGTCATCGACGCCGACAGCCGGTTCGTCGTCGTGGCCGGCCGCTTCCCGGCAACCGCGATGACTGCAAGGCATGGGTCGTCAGGGCTAGGTACGGCAGTCGCAGCAGCAACAGCACGGCAGCACCGGACCATCCTGGCGTCGGCCGGAGCCAGCCAGCAATCACCGAGCAGGTCCCTGCCGTCACTCCCGACTGTCAGGGACTCATGACAGTGCTCACAGGCAGCATGGCCAGCACGGACGAGACTATTGGCGCCTACAGGGTTCCTTCTGGCAAATCGTCACCATCCCGACACTGAGAGCGGCCTGTCGGGTCTGCGGCCTGTGCCTTTACGTCACATGCGCACGTATTCCTCGGTGTCCTGAGCGAAGTCCTTCAGTGCCTGGTCGGTGAGTGTGGGACGGGTCTGGGCGATGGCCTGCAGGTAGTCCTCTGTGCCGATGGGGATGCCTTTGCCCTGGGCGACTTCGCGTTCGAAGGCGGTTTGGGCACCCTTGCGAGCGGCGAACTCGATATCGGCCGGCGTGAACATTGCGCTTGCCTCCACCAAACGGTGCAGGTCGACATGGAGGGCTGCGGGTCCGAGGTAGCGTCGCCAGACTGCCGAACGGGCCTTTGGATCCGGCGGGCCGACGGGGATGACGTAGTCGAAACGGCCAGGGCGAAGGAACGCCGGGTCGAGGGATCGGACGGAGTTCGTGGCGCAGATCAGGAGGCGGTCGTCGTGGTCGCGGAAGCCGGGGATCAGCTTGAGCAGTTCGTTGGTGACTCCGTGACTGGGGTCGACAGCCGTACCGGACCGGACAGAGGCGATCTCCTCGACCTCGTCGATGAAGAGCACCACCGTCTGCAGCTCGGCCAGCTCGGTGAATGTCTCCCGCAGCGAGGTCGCCAGGCCTCCCTCCTGGAACGAGGCCAGCCGCGAGGGGAAGAGTTCCACGAAAGGCCACTGCAGCCGGGAGGCGACCGCTCGGGCGAAGCTGGTCTTGCCGGTGCCCGGCGGCCCGAAGAGGATGACCGCCTTTGGCGGCCTCACTCCGTACTGCTCGGCCAGCACGGGCTGGGCCAGCGGCAGTACGATCCGCCGCTCGATGGCTTCTTTCTCCCGTTCCATTCCCGCGAGGCTGTCCCACAGCCCCTTGGGAAGCATCCTTCCCCCGAGTTCCGCAAGGAGACCGGCGTCGCTCGCGCCGAGGTGCTCGACCTTCTGGTAGAAGACGAGCCCGGACCGGGCGCGGTAGCCGGCATTCTCCAAGGCTGCGGTACCCGTCGCCCCCGGCGTGAGGAGCGCGCCGATCCTGCGGACTCCCTGTGACCGCAGGCGTCGCTCAAGCTCGGCGATCAAGGAGCTCCCGATGCCGCGGTTGCGCCACGTCGCGGCCAGGGCCACCACGGTGATCCAGGCGCGCTCGCCATAGGCCTGCGCCACGGCGACGCCCACCAGCTCGTCGCCGACCACCGCCACCACGGCCGGTCCTCTGGCCCTGGCCGTGGTCACGACCTCCGACACGGGGAAAACGGCAGGTGCCTCGTCCGCCTGCTGGTTCTGGTCCCAGATCTGGATGGCGCGGTCCAGGTCGTCATCGTGGAAGTCCCGCAATCGCCACGTCGGCATCGCCACCACCTCCGCGAAGGGGCCACCGCCGCTCTGCGGGGCAGAGGGCGTGGTGCTCCTGGCAACAGATCCTTGCTTCATTCTCCGCGTACGTGCCACCCGTGCGCGCGTCGAACGATCCGGCATGGGGCGATGTGGAAAACCGCCGGGCCGCCCAGGCGGCATCACGGGGTCGCACAGACCGGCACTACGGGACGTATGACTATTCATATGCGATGGCCATCACTGGCTTCGTTGATTTCTTGGAGCAGTGTTTGCCGATGGGTCTGGGCGACACTTCTTGATCTTGAGACGCTGACATGTCGATGAGTGCTTGTGACGGCGCGTGGAGCCGGGAGCTGATGACTGGGGCACCGGCCCCGGGCTTCTGCTCCTGGTTTCAGCCGGTAGCGACTTCGCGGTGTGATGCGAACGTCCGGCGGCCTGGCGAAGCATCTGCTCGGACAGGTCGATGCTGATCACGGTGTCGAATGCTGCCGAGAGGTTGGGGGTGAACAGGCCGGTGCCGGAGCCGATTTCCAGGCAGGTGCTTCGAGGGAAGGGGCCGCCGCGAGCGAGTGCGTCGTGCAGGGGATCGTCACGGCCGGTGACCTGGTCGCTGTCCCGGGAGCCGGCGAGCTGGTCGGACAGGTCGGAGAGGTAGCCCGCCGCTTGGGTGGTCCAGGGGCGCCGGCCTGTTGCCAGGTCACGGTCGAAGGCCCGGAATGCCGCTGCGGTGTTGTTCTGCGGTGACGGTTTGCCGTCGGGGCCGGGCAGGATGCGGGGCAGCAGAGGGCTCATGGGACCGGTCGAGCATTGGCTGGGCAGCGCCGGAATCGGCCTGGGGGTGGACACGGTTTCCCGCCCTCAGGTGGATGTTGCGCTCAGCCTTGGTCGCCGTGGTCGTGGCGCGTACTGGGTGCGCCGCCCGTCATGCGGAGCATGTCCCGCCCGCCGGTGCGGAAGAACCGGAAGAGGAGGGCGGCGGCCAGGGTGAGGAAGGCGATGTTGAGCCAGGTGGTGTAGTTCCAAGTGATGCCTTCCATGGGGACCTTGGCGTCTGCCTGATCGGGGATGAGACCGAGGCCGCCGAACGAGAACTCCACGATGTAGCCGGCGATGACCATGGCGAGATAGAAGGTGCCGAGCAGGAAGAGGGTCATTCTCGCGCCGTAGTACTTCCGGTAGATGTTGAGGATGGGCAGGATCAGCAGGTCGGCGAAGATGAACGCGACGACGCCGCCGAAGCTGATGCCGCCCTTCCACAGCACCACCGCCAGCGGCACATTCCCGATGGAGCAGACGAACGACGCGATCGCGACGAGCGGGCCGATGATGGGCCCCCATAGTTTGGCTGCCAGTGGGTGGCCGTCGAAGAAGAACGTGCGCCAGAACGAGTCCGGCACCCAGGCGGCGATGGCCCCGGCGATGAGCAGGCCGATCACCAGGTCGCGCAGGATCGCGGCCCACTCCATGACGAACACGTGGCTGGTGGAGGTGAAGCCCTCGGGGGAGAGCAGGCGTCGGGCGAAGGACCCTTCGCGCTGCACGGACATGTCCATCGCCGCGTGCCCTTCCATCGAGCCGGCGATTCCGCGTTCGGCCTGCTCGCGGGCCTGACGCAGGAGCTTGTCGCGCAGGAACAGCCGGAACAGGACCGCCAGCACGACGATCATGATGGGGCCGCCGATGAACTCGGCCGCGGTGAACTGCCAGCCCATCAACAGGGCGAGGATCACGCCGAGCTCGACGACGAGGTTGGTGGAGGCGATCTCGAAGGCCATGGCGGCGGTGAAGTTCGCGCCTTTGCGGAACAGGGAGCGGGCCAGGGCGACGGCGGCGTAGGAACACGAGGAGGAGGCCGCGCCGAGGCCTGCGGCGATGGTGAGGGTGCGGGGGCGGTCGTCGCCCAGCAGCGTGACAACGGTGGATTTGCGGACGACGGCCTGGACGAGGGCGGACAGGGTGAAGCCGAGGATCAGGGCCCAGGTGATCTCCCAGGTCATGGAACCAGCGATCGACAGTGCGTGCAGTACGGCGTGGATCATCTCTGCAGCGTTCCGGGGCGAGTACGACTTGGACCCTGCGACACGTCGCACCGCGGGGAGCCGTCGTGTGGCGGCGGGGGTGGCGCGCGGGGCGCCACCCGGATGGGGGCGCCCCGCCAGGGTCAGCCGACGTTCAGGGTCAGCGCCGCGGTGTGGAGTGTTCCGCCGGTCTGGAACTGCAGGAACAGCCGCCAGTTCCCCGAGGTGGGCAGCTCGGCGTCGAAGGACAGCTCCGGGCCGCCGTGGTCACCGTTGACCTTGGTGGTCGGGTGAAGGTGGGCGAACGCGGTGTCGCCCTCATGGAACGCGGTCAGGTGGGCGTAGGTGTCGAGGTAGGGCTCAAGGCCGGTGACCGGCTTGCCACCCTTGGTGATGGTGACGCTCATGGGGTGGGCCATACCGGCCATCGGCTCGCCGTTGACGGTGACGGGGTGTACCCGTCGACCTCAGCGGTCTTGGCGGCAGCCGGCAGGGGGGTCTTGGTCCCGGTGCCGGGCACGGTAAGGGCGCGCGACAGGACGAACGCCGTGCCCTTGCCGGCCCCGCTGGCAGGGGTGAAGGAGGCGAACACGCGCCACGAGCCGGGCGCGAGGGAGGCCAGGTCCGCGTTCCACGTACCGTCGGCGGCCATGGTCGGGTGGATGTGCTGGAAGCCGGTCAGGTCGGAGCGGATGGCGTAGAAGTGCATCCGCTTGATCTGGTCGACAGCGAAGGCGGTGACGGGCTTGCCGTCCGGGCCGGTGACCGTGAACTGGTAGGGGGTCTGCTTGCCCGCAGCCAAGGCCGTGTCCTTGCTGGTCAGGCGGTAGCCGTCCTTGTTGTCGCTGAGGCCGTTTCCCGCGGCCATGTGATCCATGCCGGGCATGTCACGCATCGAGGGCGACGCGCTCGCCGAGGACGCCTTGGCACTGTGGTCGAGGTCCGGCATCGAGGAGGACCTGCTGGAGGAGCCGCAGGCCGCCAGGGTCAGCGTCAGGACGACGGCGGTGCCGGCCGCCGCGAGGGCGCGACGACGCGCTGTGGGACGGGCAGAAGTGAGCATGCGAGTGGTCTTTCCGGGTGGGCGCACCACGCCGGGTGGGCGCGCGGAAGTGAGCAGGGCACGTCGCCGGGCCACGGAGAATTCCGGGGTTTCGGCGTGGGCCTGTCAGGTCCGCGCGATACACACCTGGAGCAGCAGACTTCGCCCGCCTGGAGTGGGCGGCCCGCGCCGCCCGGTGCGGCCCAGGGCCACCGGCCGCCCGACTGCGGGGAGCACCGCCAGCACGGCGACGACGGCCATGAGGCCGGCCACCGGCAACGTCGTGAGATCGCGGGCCGGCGTGGAGACGCACATCGCCCCGCCCATCGCCGACATGGCTGACGCCTGCTGCGCAGCGGCATGGGTCGCCGACGATGACGTGGACGCCATCGCGGTGCCTGCGTGCTTGGCCGGGAGGGCAGCCGGTGCGGGCATAGCGCCGTGGCAGCCTTCGGCGGCGTTTGCCGGTGCACCGTGCATGAGGAGCAGGCCGAGCAGGACCGCGCAGAGCGTCAGCAGCCGGGCGACGCCCTGCCGCCTGTCTCTCTGCCTGGTGCTGTCCGTCACGCTCGTTCCCTACGTCATGTCATGGCGCGCGTCTGCGAAACGCGCCTGTCCGACGATACCCGGGCCGGGTACTTCGCGCCGTGTTCCTGGCTGCGGAGGGCCGGGACAGTAGGACCAGCCACGCGAAGATCCACGTGGTAAGCGGGCAGAGCATTCGCACGAGCGCAAGGAACGATGGTGCCCCATCGCCTCTGGGAAGCATCGCCCCAGGGCAAGGGCTGTGCAGCGATCCTGGAGCGGTACGGGCCTGCGCGCCGGGCCTGAGGACAACCACGGCTCACAACCGCTCGCCCCATTCGAGGTCCGGGACGCCGATCACCGCGCATGAGCGGCGGCGGGATCCTGCGCGAGGGTGTTCTCCACCTCGGCGGAGTACACGTTCTCCGCACCGGTGATGTCACGCTTTTGAGGCGGTCGGTGATGTAGAGGCGGCTGTCATCGTCGATGTAGCCGAGGTCGCTGGTGTGCATCCGGCCGCCGCGGAGCGCCCCGGCGTGCGAGGTGCGCTTCAGCGTGCTCTTGCGAGGAACCCCGGGGGTTCACCCCCGGGAGGAATCGCATCCTGTGACGGCGATGCGGAGCATCGCCGCGGCAACGGGCGCGGAGCGCACGCAAGAAACCGGGCCGCAGCGCCCGGCGAGGAATGTGCGCTGTTCGAATGCCGGTACGTCAGGCGGCAGGTAGCGTCACGGTCGTGAAGTTAACCGTGCAGGTGAAACTGCTGCCGACGCCCGTGCAGGCGGCGGCACTTGAGGAGACCCTGCAAGCCTGCAATCAGGCCGCGACCTGGGCTTCACAGGTGGCGTTCGAGAAGGACATCAAGCGCAACTTCGCCCTGCGTGAGCACACCTACACGGCGGTCAAGGGTCGGTGGGGGCTCGGCGCGCAGGCGGCCCAGCATGTCATCAAGAAGACCTGCGACGCGTACACCACGCTCAAGGCGAACCTGACGGCAGGAAACCTAGGCAAGCCCTCCTCCAAGCGCTACCGGCGGGCCACCGAAAAGCCGATCGCTTTCCGGCCGGAGGGTGCGCAGCCGTATGACGACCGGATGCTGTCCTGGCAGTACACGGAGCGCACGGTGTCGATCTGGACGCTGTCCGGCCGGATGAAGCAAGTGGCGTTCACCGCCGCCCCCGAACATTTGGCGCGTCTGGCCCTGTATCGCAAGGGCGAGTCCGACCTGCTGTACCGCGACGGCATGTGGTTCCTGAGCGCGACCTGCGAGGTCCCCGAGGCCGAACTCGACACCAGCGTCACGGAGTTTCTGGGGGTCGATCTGGGGATCGTGAACATCGCGACCACCTCGGACGGTCAGATCATGGCCGGGCGCCGACTGAACCGCGGGCGTCTGCGCGAGCGCACCCTGCGGCAGAAACTCCAGAAGAAGAACACTCCCTCCGCCAAACGCCGGTTGAAGAGGCGGCGTCGCAAGGAGGCGCGGCGGGCGCGGGACATCAACCACAAGATCGCGAAGCATGTGGTGGCCGAGGCAGAACGCACCGGTCGCGGTATCGCTCTTGAAGACCTCACGGGCATCCGCGCACGGGTACGGCTTCGCAAGCCCCAACGGGCCACCCTTCACTCCTGGGCCTTTGCTCAGCTCGGAGAGTTCATCGCGTACAAGGCCCGCAAGGCAGGGGTACCGGTGGTGCACGTCGATCCGGCGTACACCTCCCGCACCTGCGCCGAATGCGGGCACATCGACAAAGCGAACCGGGTCTCCCAGGCCCGATTTGCATGCCGGTCCTGCGGATTCGTTGATCACGCAGACCGCAACGGCTCCCGCAACATCCGCCACCGTGCGGAAGAGTTGTGGCGACGCGGGGCGCAGTCAACCGCCCCAGACCCACCCCCGAAAACCGGGCGTGGGACAGGACGCAAACGCAGCACCACAGCCAGTGGCGCCCGTTGTGCAAGCCCGGGACTTTGAGTCCCGGGTGATTGACGCGGACACGTTCCAGGAACATCTTCACCCGGTTGCGGAAGACGCGGCTCCGGCCTCAGGGGCGACAACTCGTCACTCTGCCAAGCCAATTGCGCCGCCTCGTGTCTGTTGTGGCGTACGTCACCACGCACCAAACTGACGCATCCCCGGCGCAAACTCACCCGGAAATTCACCTTGGGTAGGTGTGTTCCTCGGGGTGAATTTGTCTCCGAGTCAGGTTCCCTGAGGGCAGTGACACTCTGGCGCCCGGCTGCGCTGTGACAGATGGCTGTTCATGTAATGGATGCGCCGCGTGTGACTGTCTTCGGTGGCCCTTCGGGCCCTTCTTTGGGGTGGAAACTTCGTGAGTCCTCGTGTGTCTCATGCGTACAGATCATTGAGTTTGAAGCGGAGGGCGTGGATCACCCTCGGCGCTGTCGTCCTGGGCGGCGGGGGCGTGGCGGCCTACGCCGTAGCCTCCCCGTCCGATGGCGGAGGCGGTGTGGCGCTGCGCGACAAGCGGCCCGTCAAGGTCTACGACCTCGCGCTGCCGGCCACCGCGACCGGCCGCCGCGAGCTCCCGCGCAAGGACACGGAGCAGTTCTCCCTGCTCGGCGTCTCCTGGACCGGCGCCACCAAGCGGCTCCACGGCACCGCGCAGGTGCGGACGCACAGCATCGCGACCGGCGAGTGGAGCGGCTGGCGCGACCTCGAGCTCGACGTCGATCCGCTGGAGAAGCCGGAGGCGGGCACGCGCGGCGCGTCCGAGCCCCTCTGGGTCGGCGCGTCCGACGGCGTTCAGGTGCAGGTGGCCCGCAAGAACGGCACAACCACGGTGCTGCCCAAGGGACTTCAGGTCAACCTGGTCGACCCGGGCGTGGTGACCGATGCCGAGGCCAAGCAGCCCGGGGTCACGGCTGAGCCGGCCGGGTTCGCCGTGGAGAGCGACAGCCCCGCCGCCTCGACGAGCGCGGCGCCCACGGATACGACCTCGTCGAGCGCGGCGCCCACGGACACGACCTCGTCGAGCGCTGCGCCCACGGCCTCCGCCTCGGCGTCCACCTCGCCGAGCGCGTCCGCCACCGTGCCCACCGCACCCCCGTCCACCGTGCCCAAGCCGCCGATCACCTCACGTGCCGGTTGGGGCGCCGACGAGTCCAAGGTCGATGACCCGCCGACGTACAACACGGATGTGAAGGGTGTCTTCGTCCACCACACGGACGGCGCGAACGACTACTCCTGCGCCGACTCGGCCTCGATCGTGCGCGGCATCTACGCGTACCACGTGGACGTCGAGGGCTGGAACGACATCGGCTACAACTTCCTCGTCGACAAGTGCGGCACCGTCTTCGAGGGCCGTGCAGGCGGCACCGACTTGCCGGTGCTCGGCGCGCACACGTACGGCTGGAACCGGGAGTCCACCGGCATCGCGGTCCTCGGCAACTACGTCTCCACCACCGCCTCGAATGCCGCGCTGACGTCGATCGCGCGCATCGCCGCCTGGAAGCTCGGCCAGTATGGCGCTGACCCGGCCGGCACCGTCCAGCTCACCGCGGGCGCGACCCAGACCAACTACTTCGCCAAGAGTTTCACCGCGGGCACCCAGTACACGTTCAACCGGATCTCCGGTCACCGCGACGGCTTCAACACCCAGTGCCCGGGCGGCTCCCTCTACGGTCAGCTGCAGACCATTCGTGACTGGGCGGCCGGTCCGGTCCAGGGCCTGAAGACCACGACGGTCGACGGCGCCGGCCTGTCCGGCACTACGTACTACGCCAAGGGCGCCATCACCCTGCACTGGTCGGCCACCACACCGGCCGCGCTGATCTCCAAGTATGAGCTGCTGGTGGACGGCAAGGCGGTCACCACCACGGGTGGCAGCGCCACCTCCGCCGCCGCGACCCTCGCGCTCGGCAGCCACACCGTCGCCGTCCGCGCCACGCACCAATCCGGCAAGACGACGACCACGCCTGCGCTGAAGGTCGTTGCGGAGACCACAGCGCCGACCTTCTCCACCACGCCGAAGATCTCCCTGCGCACCGGCACGGTCAACACCACCGCCGTCCCGGTCGCGCTCGGCTGGAAGGCGGCGGACGACAAGGCGCTGCGCGAGGTGAAGCTGCTCTCGCCGGCCACGGCCACCTTCGGCCCGACGACCACCACCTCCAACCGCACGGCGGCCTCTGGCACGGCCTCGACCTGGTCGATGCGGGCCTACGACTTCGCGGGCAACTACCGCACGTCGTCCCCCTCCTACACGCCCGTGATCCTGCAGGAGACGTCGGCGGTCAAGTCCGGTAGCTGGACGTCCCGTTCGAGCAGCAGCTACCTCGGCGGCAAGTCGTACTCCAGCGGTTCCAAGGGCGCGAGCCTGACCTGGACATTCACCGGCAGTTCCGCCTCGTGGGTGGTCTCCCGGGCGGCCAGCTCGGGTCAGGCATACGTCTATGTGGACGGCGTCAAGGTCAGCACCGTCGACCTGAAGTCCTCCACCACCCAGTACCGGCAGGCGATCTGGACCAAGACCTGGTCGAGCAGCGCCACGCACAAGGTGAAGATCGTGGTGGTCGGCACGAGCGGCCGCCCGACGATCACGACGGACGGGCTCGTCTACGTCAAGTAGTCACGGGGGGAGGTGTCGGCGCCTGGCTGATGGCCGGGCGCCGACACCTTTCACGTCACCGGTAGTGGATCCGGCCGCGCGTGAGGTCGACGGGCCGAGCTCCACGAGCACCCGGTCGAACGGCAGGATCCGGATGTAGGTCTTGCGGATCTTCCCGATGATGTACGCGAGCAGCTTGTGCCCGTTCTGGAGTTCCACGGTGAAGGTGCGTTGCGCAGGCACTCGAGGACGGTGCCCTCGAGCTCGATGCCCTTTGATGTTCGTGCCGTGCTCTCTCGCTCACTTCCATGGTCGGCGACTGTGGGGAACGGCCGGCCAGGGCGTCAGCAGTACACCAACCTTGTCGTCCCCCCTGCTGATCACGAGAGGCCCGGGCGCGCCCCGAGGCTGTCAGCCGACGCGGGCCTGTCCGTACGGGACCAGTCGGACCGGGCCGGTCAGGCCGTACTGCTGGCGAGCGAGCCCGCCGTAGACATCGGGGTCGCTCACCCGCAGCCGGTTGGCGAGGGTGGATGCCACCTCCACCTCGATTGTGTTGTCACCTCGCTTCAGCCACGGGCCGACGTCCACCATCGGGTTGATCTGGTCGACGGGGTCGAGCTGTCTGCCGTTGACGGTCACGCGGCAGGTGCCGCTCGGCGTGCCCAGTTCCAGGTAGGCGCCGTATCCGCCGGTCCATGGCCGTTCCAGGGTGACGGTGGTGCGATAGCGGCCCACCCCAGAGACGTCCTCCAGGCCCTCCAGCTGCGACCAGGGCGCAAGAGCGTCGAGCTTCAGGTCGTGCCCCGTCACGGTGGTCGTGGTGGGGGCACCTCCCGGTCGCCAGTCCTCCACGTGCAGCTGCCAGGCCGACAGCACCCTGGGCTCCGGCACCTCACCGATCGTGGTGCTGACGGTCGTTGTGGAAGCGTCCTGGGACAGCACGGTGTCGAAGGTGCCGGCGGCTGAGTGGCGGACCGTCAGCTCACCGTTCACGAACTGCACGGATTCGGCCTGGCTGCTCACGGCGTGCGGCTGTTTGCCGCCGCGGTCGCCGAACAGGCCCGGCCGGCCGATGGCCACGAGCAGCGTCTCGGCGGGGTGGAGGGCCACGCGCAGCCGGATGGAGTCGCCGTCCTCCGCATACTGGCCGATGCGGCGAGCGTCCCCGGTCCACAGGTCGAGCAGATAAGGAACGCCGTCGTGTCCGGTCCGGCGCAGAGTCACCTCGTGGTCCATGGGGGCGACCGGTGGCTTCACGTTCTCGGCGTGCTTGCCGTTGCACAGGTAGTAGTAGTCGACGCCGTCGGCGACCCGATGGGCATTGAGCAGAGTGGAAGCAGTCGCGTGCCGGACGTCCGGCTGTACACCCAGGTCGGACAAGGCCGCCGGGACGTCGGCCTTGTCCGACACCCTGCGCACCCGGGGCTGGGTGAGCAGCTCGCCGATGACCGTCCGCAGACGCTCGTTCTCGCCGTCGGCGGGCAGGCCGGGCACCGTCGCGGTGTCCCAGGCGCCCAGCATGACGATGGGAAGGCCGGCTTTGGTGAAGTCCAGCAGCCGTTCGGCGTCCCGCACTCGGAGTGTGCAGGCGGAACCGGAGAAGAAGTCACCCTCGATGAACAGCGCCTTGTAGGCGGGGCCTTGGGGAGCGAGCCGGCCGCCCGAAACTTTCGCGCCCGGCAGTTCCAGCAGTGGGGCGCTGATGAACTGGTGGGTCCAGCCGAGCGGAACGCCGCTCGCGGTGAACCACGAGGCGCCGATCCCGGTCGCGGTGTACCCGGTCTGGCGAAACACCGCGACGTCGGCTCGGGCGGTGCCGGACTGCAGAACCTGGTGGATGCGGCTGAGGTAGCCGGAGATGTCCGGGACATGCTGCCAGGTCGGCTGCCGAGGTCCCCAGGATTCCCCGTAGCCGACCTTGCCGTGGTACGGGGTGAACGCCGCGTAGCCCGGCCACTTGACGCCGGGCGTCGTGGCGTACGAGAAACCGTGCACCACGGTCTGGTTGACCCCGGCCGCGTAGGCACCGCCCATCGTGGTCAGGAACTTCTGCCATGTCGTGTTGTAGGCGCCTCCCGTGTAGGCGCCCGACTCGCAGGACAGGATGGTCCGGCCGGCCATGTCGCGTCCGCCCGCCAGGCAACGGTAGTCGTCGAGGTTCTTGAATCCGAGTGATTCGCCTTCGGGTATGTCCAGGATCGAAGCGGTGGCGATCGCGTCGGTCTGCAGTCCGTACGGCTGCATCCGCAGCTTCAGGCCGAGGGAGTGCGCCCACTTCTTCAGCACCGCGACATGGTGGTCGTCGAAGAGTCTGGAGACGGTCTCCCAGAAGTCGTGCCGGACCTGGCGGGTGAGTGCGGCGTCGAAGGCGAAGACCTGGTTGCTCTTGCTGAGGATCACCGCGGGCAGATACGGCTCCAACGCGTAGCCGCAGTGCTTCTCGAATGCGGCGGGCAGGCCGGGGGTCCACTGGAGTGCGGCGGTCTCGATCTCGAGCGAGTCCTCGAAGAGGGCGCCTCCGGCCTTGTTGAGCAGCCTCCGGACCGGGGCGGTGAGGATGTGCGCTTCCCAGAAGTCGATCACTGCCTGGGCGCCGGCCTCGCTGAAGTGGTCCACGACGTACGCGGTGGGGGAGGTGTGGGGACCGGACTCCGGGGTCTGGCCGGAGCCGCGCAGCCAGTAGGCGATGAGGACCCATTCGCCGTCCGGCGGTGCGGTCCAGCTGATGGATCCGTCGGTGACCTGGCCGGTCAGATCGCGCACGGAGGAGAAGCTGAGTCCGGTCTCCTTGCGGGTGGAGTTGGCGGTGTCGACCCGCGCCGCCTGTACGAGGACCAGCTGCTGGCGTGTGACGCCCGACGCGGCGGCGATAAGGGGTGCCGGGACCGGTCCCGTGTAGGTCGCTCCGCCCGCCACCTGCACCGAACCATGGGCGAGTTCCTTGACGGCGGCCTCGCTGTCCGCAGTGATGGAGGGGACTGCCGTCGGCCAGCTGGGACCCGCTGTGAGGTCGATGGTGATCCCGCGTTTGGCGGCCTGGTCCAGGGCGGCCTCGACGCGGGCCGTCCACACCGGAGTGCCCCAACCGTTCTCGGCGACGTCGAGCACCGTCTTGTCGTCCAGGCTGTGGGTGACCGCGGCGATCTCCGCGCCGCCGAACCCGGCGTCGGCGATCTGGTCCACCTCGCGTCTGATCTCGCGCGGGTCCACCAGGCCGTCCGGCCACCACCAGCGGAACCTCGGCTGCACCGGCCGTCCGGGGTGCGCGAGCCAGCCTGTGCGGTCGACCTGGGCCGCCGCGGACGTCGGGGAGGCCGCGGGCCCGGTGGATGCGGCCAGCGCGGTGCCGGCTGGGGTGCTCCAGGCCAGCGCGGTGCCGGCTCCCGCGACGGCCGCGGTCCGCAGCAGTCGTCGGCGGGTGAAGCCGTGGTCGTCCTGGGCGTCGGCGTCACTCATCGTGGTGTCTCTCCTTGCTGCACGTGCCACGCCGACGAACCAACCGGGCGCACGCATGAGCGAAGCCGCTACGGATGGACCGTCGACGCTTTCTGAGGAAGATTTGAATCGTTTTAACGCATCGGGACGTTAGGGCGACACGGCTTGGGAAGCAAGGGGTCTGCGCCCAGCCAGCGAAATTAAGCGGTTACTTGCAGGTAGTGAGCTCATGTCTCGGTAATCACGACAGCACTCCCCGTTGACGGTTCCGATGGAGGGTGCTGAGAATGACGCCGCGAGTGAAACATTTCATGTCCGTCCGTCAGGTCGCCGTCACGCGCGCCGCGTGGTCGGTCAGTCCTCCATGTCCAGACGGTGACCTGTACCTGTGTGCGGAAACGAGAGGCCAGATGACGCACGGTCATGTGCCCAGACGTCAATTTCTCAGGACGGTGGGCGCCACCGGACTCGGCGCATCGGCGGCCGCCCTGGCTGCCGGCTCCGGCATCGCTCAGGCCGCCCCGCCGGGCTCGGCGTCCGGAGGGCGCCCCGCTCAAGGCCGCGGGACGGCCCTGCCGTATCCAACGGTGCAACGACCGTTCGCGATGCCTGGCATCAAGGACCAGGACTGGACAGGCGCGCTCTTCGTCGGTGAGGGCGAGTCCAGATTCGCGCTCCGCATAGGCCTGCTCACCGAGACGGGCAAGGTCATCCGCGAGAAGATGACGAACAACCTCTGGCGCATGGGGCCGATGGCACCCGACGGCGCCTACAAAGAGGTCCAGGTCAGCACCGACGAACGCAAGGTCACACCGACGCATCTCGAAGCCCTGCGCGAGGTGATCGCACACCCGGAGCAGTGGTCCGCCGCCGAAGTCTCCGACGCCACCGCGAAACTGCCGTCACTGCAGAAGCAGTACGACGACACGCAGAGCCAGAAGCACACCATCCGGGTCCGCTACGCCCGTGCCGACGACGGCAGTTCCCTGGTCGGATCCGTCACCGCACTCGACGACGACACGACGGTTTTCCTTGAGGTCGCGACGCCCTGGGGCGAGGACGCGGCCTTCGCGCTGGACGGCCAGAACGTGACCGGCAGCGCGCCGGGTCTGCTGCAGACGTCCCGCACCGGCCACTTCCGGCTGGCGCCCGCCGAACCCGCCGACAGCAGTGGCTGCTACGCGTCGATCGCCGACATGATCGCCGACATGACCGGCGCCACCACCGGTGCCCCCGGCACCGCGGCAGCCGCCCTGCGGTATCGGCTGAGCAAGGGCCAGGCCCTCACCTTCGCCGCCACCGTCGGCGGACGGCCGCCACGGCTCGACCCGCCGGAGCCACATGAGGTGGAGCGGGCACTCGCCACCGCCGAGGCATCGGTTCGTAGGGACAACCTGACCGGCTCGGGTCCGGCGGGGCGGGCGGCGGACGCCGTGCGCGACGCGCTGTCCCTCAACACCAACTACGACAAGAACCATCAACGCGCCTTCGTGATGTGGGGATGGGGCGGCGGGGGCGGCCTCTTCACGGGGTGGGACTCGGCCTTCGACGCCATCGACGCCGCACTCGTGAGCCGGCCACTGGCCACGCAGCACGAGACGGACATCTTCGACGCGGACGCACCGCCCAACCAGGTCCCGCTGAAGGGTCCGCGCTACGACCAGCAGAACTCCGGCCCGATGCACGCGTACGCCGCCTGGCGGCTGTACACCAAGTTCGGCGAGGTGGCGGTCCTGAAGAAGGCGTACCCCACGCTCGTCGCTTACTACGACCTTTTGCCGGAGTGGGACGCGGACGGCGACGGTCTGCTGGAAACTCCCTACTTCGGAGACCGGGTCGGCGGCCGGGGCAACCACCTCGGGCTGGACGACAGCCCCGTGTACGCCGACTACCGGCGCATCCCCAAAGTGGGCGGCAGCGGGGACCGCCGCGACAACACCGACCTCACCGACGTGGCGCTCAACTCGTACTACGCACTGCTCGCCGAGACGCTGGCGAAGATGGCCGAAGTGCTGGGCAGAACGGCGGACGCGGCACGGTTCACCGCGCACCACGAGACGATCCGGCGGCTGCTCAACGACAGGCTGTGGCACCCACAGCGGCGCCTCTATCTGAGCCGCTACCTGGACGGAACCTGGAACGAGGTGGTCACGCCGACCGTCTTCTACCCGCTGTTCGCCGGCATCGCGACGCAGGACCGGGCGAAGATCCTGGTGCGGGAGCACCTGCTCGACCCGGAGGAGTTCTGGGGCGAGTACGTCGTGCCCAGCGTCGCGCGCAACGACCCGGCCTACTGCAGCGGCGGCCCGGTGCACCCACTCTCCGAACACTTCAAGTTCTTCGACCGATACGGCGAGGACACCGCCCCAGAGCAGTGGAAGGGCGCGGTGTGGCCCCCCATGAATGCCACCGTGTACGACGGTCTCAAGCGGTACGGCTTCGACGACGTCGCCGGCGAATTCGCCGCGCGGAGCACCGCGATGTACCTCGATGCCTGGGACAGGGACAACTGGTTCCCCGAGTCCTTCGACCCCGTTCCCGGCCAGTCGATCATGGACTCCGCCGTCGACTCCGCCTGGCGCACCTACTCCTGGTCCAACGCCATGGCCGTGCAGAGCCTGCACGAACTGATCTCCGACAATCCCTGGGAAGGCGATCCGTCGGGCATCATGTTCGGCACCCTCTCGCTGCCCGGCACCAACAGCATCGCCAACGTGCGACTGCGTGGGCACACGTATGCCGTCTCCGCCGGGCCGAACCGGACCACACTCGTCCGGGACGGCAGCGTCGTGTTCCGGGCCACCGGTGCGCGCATCGCGGTACGCAACTTCCTGCTCCGAGCGTCCGGGGTCTCCTTCGACGTCAACGCGGACGGCCGGGTTGACATCGAGGTGTCCCCGGAGCGCGGCCGGGCGCGCCGGACACAGGTGCGCGCGGGACGGACCCATGTCGAGCTGTGACACCCGTACCCCTCGGAGCGAGAAGAGAGGTCCCATGCCCAGCACCAGAACACCGTCTTCCGGCCGATGGTGGCGGCCGGCCTGCCGTTCCCTGTGGGCGGTGGGCGCCCTGCTCATCGCCTGCGTGGCGGCGCTCGTCACACCCACGGCCAGTGCCGGCACCGGCACGGTCCAGTCGATCAGCGTCGACAGCCGCGGCACAGGACGGGTCTTCGACGGAATCGGGGCTATCAGCGGGGGCGGCGGCACATCACGGCTGCTCGTCGACTACCCGAAGCGGCAGCGCGACCAGATTCTCGACTACCTCTTCAGACCCGGATACGGTGCCTCGCTGCAGATTCTGAAGGTGGAGATCGGCTCCGACACCAACTCCAGCAACGGAGCCGAACCCAGCCACATGCGCACGCCGACCGACGTCAACTGCGAGCGCGGGTACGAGTGGTGGCTGATGGACCAGGCGAAGAAACGCAACCCGCAGATCCAGTTCTACGGACTCGAGTGGGGCGCGCCCGGGTGGTTCGACGGTGGATTCTGGTCGACGGACAACATCAACTACCTGATGCAGTGGCTGGGCTGCGCGAAGAAGCACCATCTGGACGTCAACTATCTCGGCGGCTGGAACGAGAAGGGCTGGGACGCCGCCTGGTACGGGAAGCTGAAGGCCGCGCTCGTGAAGAACGGCTACCCCGACGTCAAGGTGGTCGCCGCCGACAACGCGGGCTGGAAGGTGGCCACCGACATGAAGAACGACCCGGCCTTCGCCAAGGCCGTGGACGTCGTCGGCATCCACTACCCCTGCTCGGAGATCCACTGCTCGAGCTCACCGGACGCCCTAGGTCTGGACAAGCCGCTGTTCGCCAGCGAATCGGGCTGGAACAACTACCTCACCGGAGCGCCCCGGCTCGCCGCGGAGATGAACCACGAGTACGTCGATTCCCGCATCACAGGGTTCATCAACTGGCCGGCCGCGTACGCCTGGTACCCCACCGTCCAGATGCAGGGCAGCGGTCTGCTGCGCGCCAACGAACCATGGAGCGGCCACTACGAACTCGGCCCGACGCTGTGGACCATGGCCCAGACCGCGCAGTTCACGCGTCCCGGCTGGCGCTACGTCGACTCGGCCAGCGGCTACCTCGACGGCGGCGGCACCTACGTGACGCTGCAGTCGCCGGGCAAGCCGCCGGCCTACACGACGGTGTTCGAGACGACCGCTGCGACGGCCCCGCAGACCGTCGCGGTCACACCAGCCGGGCACCTTCCCCGCGGCGCGCTGCACCGGTGGTCGACCACACTGCGATCCACCGACCCGGCGGACTGGTTCGTCCGCGGCGCCGACGTGTCCCCGGACGCCCGGGGAAGTCACACCGTCACCCTGCAGCCCGGCACTGCCACGACGCTCACCACGATGCCCGGCGGGGAGGGCCGGGCCGCGAGGACGGCGCCCGCGTCGAAGACGATGCCGCTGCCCTACCGCGACACCTTCGACGGATACCGCGACGGTGCCACCCCCCGATACCTGTCCGACATGGAGGGCGCGTTCCAGGTGGCGCCGTGCTCCGCCGCACCGCAGGCCGCCCCCGGCAGCGGGGGCACCGGTGGTTGTCTGCAGCAGGCCATCACGACCCAGCCCATCAGGTGGTCGAAGGTCCCCAGCCCGCTCACCCTCGTCGGGGACAGCCAGTGGACCGACTACACCGTGTCCGCCAAGGTGATGATCCACCAGTCCGGCACGGCTTCGCTGCTCGGCCGGGTGGTGAACCAGCTCAACTCGGTCGGGCCCGACCACTCCAACGTGTGGGAGGGCTACCACCTCAAGCTGTCGGACACCGGCTCCTGGGCCCTGGAGGCCGTCATGCCGGACAAGACCAAGCGGACCCTGGACCAGGGCGACCTGCCGACCGCCGGAGCGGACACCTGGCACCGGCTCGCACTCGACTTCTCCGGGGAGCGGATCACCGCGACTGTCGACGGCACCCCGGTCGCCGAGGTCACCGACACCACGTACGACCACGGCCAGGCCGGTCTGGGGCTCGACTCCTATCAGTCCTCCCAGTTCGACGACGTGGCGGTCGCACCGGAGCCGAACCGGTAGGCCGGAACCGAACGCCGGTCCGCATCCCGCCGGTGAGACACCAAGGGGTGACGCCACACCTCGGCGGCATCCGCAGCAGGTATGCGGAGGTGGGCGCTGCATGGTGCCTGCCGACCGCTCATGGCGTCGGAGCGGCCCGCCTCGGGCCGCCGCGCCCGTTCCACCCACTCGTTCTCCGCGTTCATCCAGCTTTGCGAGGCATGTATGACCACTTGGAAGAGAAGACACCGGACCGCCCTCACCACCGCGACCTCGGCAGCGCTTCTGGCGATGGCCCTGCTCGCACCACAGGCGGCGGATGGGGCCACCGCCCCCGGCGCCGCTTTCTCCGGGGCCCTGCCTTCGGCGGCCCGGCATCCCTGGGATGCCTACAACTACTCACCGCAGTCCCGGACACTGAAGCCCGTGGCGATCCACAGCACCGTGGGTTCGGTGACGGACGCCTCCGCAGCGCTCTCGGGCAAGTCCACCCGACTGAGCGGCACCGGATCCGCCGTCACCTTCGACTTCGGCAAGGACGTCAGCGGTCTGGTCACGCTCCACTTCGCGGCTTCAGACGGCCCGCAACGCGTAGGTCTCGCGTTCAACGAGTCCTCGCAGTACGTGGGCACCACAAGCGACGCCTCCACCGGTGGTCCACGAAGCCGGGACGGAGCGCTCTACGCCGACGTCGACGGCGCGACCACTTACACCATGCCGGCGAAGAACCTGCGCGGTGGGTTCCGGTACCTGACCGTCTTCATGGACTCCGCCGGCAGTGCCGATCTCGACGGCATCACCGCGCACTTCACGGCCGCACCGAAGATGCAGGACCCGCGCGCCTACGCGAACTACTTCTACTCCAGCGACGACCTGCTCAACAGGATCTGGTACGCCGGGGCCTACACGATCCAGCTCAACACCATCGCCCCGAAGACCGGACGGGTCTGGGAGGCTCCCGCCCAGACATGGGACAACACCGGCGACGTGGGCGTGGGCGACACCATCCTGGTGGACGGCGCGAAGCGGGACCGCACGGTCTGGCCGGGTGACCTCGGGGTCGAGATCCCCTCCGCCTACGCGGCCTTCGACGACACCGAGTCGGCCCGCAACGCCCTCACGACGCTCTACCAGCACCAGAAGATCACGGGCGAACTGCCGTACTCCGGGCCCATGATGAACAAGTACGGGTCCGACACCTACCACATGTGGACCCTGGCGGCGTCCTGGGACTACTACCAGTACACCGGCGACCGGAAGTGGGTCGACGGCATCTGGGACCAGTACAAGCGGGGCGTCGACTACATCGGCGCGAAGACGGACGACCAGGGGTTGCTCTCGATCACCGAGACCGCCGACTCGGTGCGGAGCCTGCCGAAGGGCGAGAACCTGATCGCCAACGTCCTGATGTGGCGCGTGCTCACGACCGGCTCGCAGCTGGCGAAGGTCGAGGGCGACACCACGCTCGCCCAGTCCTATGCGCACCGGGCGGCGGCGCTGCGCACCGCGATCGACAGCCGTCTGTGGGACGAGAAGAAGGGGGCGTACCGGTTCTACCCCGACTCGGACGTCCACGCCCAGGACGGCAACGCGCTCGCGGTGTGGTACGGCCTGGCCGACCAGAGCAAGGCACGCCGCATCAGCTCGTACCTCACGACCAACTGGAACGACCGCGGGTCGACCTCCCCGGAGAACAAGGGGAACCTGGGCGTCTTCGCCGGGTCCATGGAGGTCAACGCCCACTTTGCCGCGGGCGGAACGACCGCCGACCAGGCGGGAGTCGATCTGATCCGGCGGCAGTGGGGCGCCATGCTCGACGACCCGCTCGGCACCAGGAGCACGTTCTGGGAGTCGTCGCGTCCGGACGGCTGCATCTGCAGCACCTACGTCAGCCTCGCCCACGCCTGGGCGACCGGGCCGACCACGGCGCTCACGTTCTCCGTGCTGGGACTCCAGCCGACCAGCGCGGGCGGCCGCGCCTTCGACTTCGTCCCGCACACCGCCGACCTCACCTTCGCCCAGGGGCGGATCACCACCACGCTGGGCCCGGTCGACGCCTCGTGGCGCGTCAACCGGAAGGAGGGGACGTACCACGCGGAGCTCACCGCCCCCAAGGACAGTGAGGGGCGAGTCGCGGTGCCCACCTTCGGAAAGCACATCTCGGTCTTCGTCGACGGCAAGTTGGCCTGGAACGGCAGGACCGCCAAGGCCTACGACGCGCACACCGACGGTGAGTACGTCTACCTGGAAGCGCTCTCCGGACACCACGTGATCGACAGCCACCAGCACGACAGCTGAGACGATCACGCCGCGCACGCCTCGCGCCGGCCCGCGTGAGGCGTGCGCGGCCTTCCGGACAGCCCGCGCTCCGCTCCCCGCCGCACAGAGCGCGCCGCGGCTGTCCGCTGCACGCCGCCGACCGGTTCGCGGATCGGGCCACCGCGCGCCCGCTCGCGCCTGCCGCCGCCGAGCCACACCCCGCGCCCCCTCGCTCGGCGGATCCCTCCGCATCCACCAGGAGCCCTGCCGTCATGAACGCATCGCACCATCCGGCACGCCCCAACCGCCGCCACTTCATCGCCGCCGCCGGAGCCGCCGCCATCGCGCTGAGCCTGGGCGCCCCCGCCGGGGCCACGGCCCGCCCCGCCGACCGGGGCCGCCCGGTCCCCGCCGGCACGATCCCGCCGCGGCTCACCCCTCTCCCCCTGTCATCCGTCACGCTCCTGAACAGCCCCTTCCGCGAGAACATGCGGCGCACCTGCGCGTATCTGCTGTTCGTCGATCCGGACCGGCTGCTGCACACCTTCCGTCTCAACGCCGGCCTGCCGTCGTCCGCCGAACCCTGCGGCGGGTGGGAGGACCCGGCGGTCCAACTGCGCGGTCACAGCACCGGCCATCTGCTCTCCGGGCTGGCCCAGGCCCACGCCAACACCGGGGACGACGCCTACGCCGCCAAGGGGCGGGTCATCGTCGACGCCCTCGCGGCCTGCCAGGCCGCCTCTCCCGCAGCCCGCTACACGCCCGGATACCTCTCCGCCTTCCCCGAGCAGGTCTTCGACCAGCTGGAGGCCGGCGGCCGACCCTGGGCCCCCTACTACACGATCCACAAGATCATGGCCGGACTGCTCGATCAGTATCTGCTCAGCGGCAACTACCAGGCCCTGGACGTGGTGCGTTCGATGGCCGCCTGGGTGGAGACCCGCACCTCGCGTCTGACGATGGACCAGATGCAGACGCTGGTCCTCCGGGTGGAGTTCGGCGGCATGAACGAGGTCCTGTCGAACCTGTACCTGGTCACCGGCGACCCGGCGCATCTGCGCACCGCCCGTCGGTTCGACCACGAGGACCTGTACGGGCCGCTGGCCGTGGGCCGCGACGAACTGGACGGCCGCCACGCCAACACCGAGATCGCCAAGATCGTCGGCGCCGCGCGCGAGTACGAGGCCACCGGTGAGCAGCGCTACCGCGACATCGCCGCCTACTTCTGGGACACGGTCGTGCATCACCACTCGTATGCCATCGGCGGCAACTCCAATCAGGAGTTCTTCGGTCCTCCCGGCGAGATCGTCAGCCGTCTCTCCGAGGTGACCTGCGAGAACTGCAACTCCTACAACATGCTCAAGCTGGGCCGGCAGCTCTTCCTTCACGACCCGGGCAACGCCGCGTACATGGACCACTACGAGTGGACCCTGTACAACCAGATGCTCGGCGAGCAGGACCCCGACGCCGAGCACGGCTTCGTGACGTACTACACGGGTCTGTGGGCGGGCTCCCAGCGCCAGGTCAAGGGCGGACTCGGGGCCGCGCCCGGCAGTTACAGCAGCGACTACGACAACTTCTCCTGCGATCACGGCACGGGCATGGAGACCCACACCAAGTTCGCCGACAGCATCTACTTCCGCTCCGAAGACGCTCTGTGGGTCAACCTGTTCATCCCGTCCCAGGTGACATGGGCCGAGCGGGGGGTGACGCTGCGCCAGGAGACCCGCTACCCCGACGCGGACACCACCAGGCTCACGGTCACCTCCGGAGGCGGCCGGTTCACCCTGAAGGTACGAATCCCCGGCTGGCTGGCCGACCATCGCTCTCACGCCCGGGTCCGGGTCAACGGGCGTCCGGCCGGTGCCCACTCCGAACCGGGTACGTACCTTGCGCTGACCAGGAACTGGCGCTCCGGAGACGTGGTCGAGGTGGTGCTGCCGATGGAGCCGGTCTGGCGTCCGGCGCCGGACAACCCGCAGGTGCGCTCTCTGTCCCACGGCCCGGTGGTCCTGGCAGGCGCGTACGGCAGCACCGTGTCCCCGACCATCCCGCACATCGATCCCGCCTCAGTGCGGCGGCTGCCGCGGTCTTCGACGGAGTTCACCGCCACCGCCGATGGCGCCCAGGTGCCGCTGCTGCCCTTCCACCGGATCCAGCACCAGCACTACAACGTGTACTGGGCCGTCTCGCCCAAGGCCGGCCGCGAGCGCGAGATCGTCCACTACGCCTTCGACGAGGGCCACGGAAGCACCACCGCGGACTCCCTGCGCTCCTTCCCAGACGGAGAGTTGGCCGCGGGCGCCGACTGGACGGCGGGCCGCACCGGCGCCGCCGTCGCCCTGGACAGCGCCGCCGGCGGCCACGTGGTCCTGCCGCCCGGTCTGCTCACCGGCCTGGCGGAGCTGACCGTCAGCGCCTGGGTGCGTGTCGACTCGCTCAGCAACTCCGCCCGAGTGTTCGACCTCGGCTACCACAAGGACACCTACCTCTTCCTCGCCGTGCGCACCGGCACCGGGAAGGCACGCGCTGCCCTGAAGATCGCGGGTATGGAGGCCGAGGACTTCATCGACGCCTCCGACGCCCTGCCGCAGGGCCGTTGGACGCATGTCGCCCTGACCGTTGGCGGCGGCACCGGAGTGCTGTACGTCGATGGCGCGGAGTCCGGGCGCAACGACGCGATGGTGAGCAGTCCGCTGCTGCTGGGCACCACCACGCACAACTACCTCGGCCGATCGCAGAACTCCAAGCACCCGTATCTGCAGGGCGCCATCGACGGCTTCCGTGTCCACAACCGGGCTCTCTCCGCCACGGACGTCGCCGCGCTGTTCCGCGCGGACGCCTGATCCCGCGCCTCCACGCCACACCACGTCCATCGCACCCGATCCAGGAGACCCCGTGTCCGCAGCCTTCCCCCGACGTGTCCGGCGCCGCCCGGCCCTCGTCACCGCCTCCGCCCTGACCGCACTGGTCACCGTCCTGCCCCCGGCTGTGACCGCCCAGGCGGCACCCGCCGGCGTCGTCGCCGTCACGCTGCGCACCCAGCACCTGAGCCAGGCACTCGGCATCGACGACACCACTCCTGACCTGAGCTGGCAGCTCAGCGGCAGCGGCACGGACGTCACCCAGCAGGCGTACCGCGTCCAGGCGGCCACCAGCCGCGCTCTGCTCACCAGCGGCCGTCCCGACCTGTGGGATTCGGGCCGGGTCGACTCCGACGCGCCGCGCACGACCTACGCCGGCAAGAAGCTCGGATCGCGTGCTCATGTCTACTGGCGCGTGACGGTGTGGTCGAACACCACGAACCGCCCGTCCCGTTGGAGCGACACCGCCGCCTTCGAGACCGGACTGACGAACCCGCAGGACTGGTCCGCGCAGTGGATCACCAACCCTGACTGGAAGCTGAGCACCCGAAAGGTGGAGCCGGTCGTCGTCCGGCTGCCGAAGACCACCGCCCGCTACGTCCGGCTCGACGTCACCAAGCTCGGCCTGCCGCTGGCCGACGACTTCCCGAACCGGTCCTGGCGGCTGCAGCTGGGGGAGATCGAGGTGCGCGACTCCGCCGCGCCGGACACGGACCTCGCCCAGGGCGCGGCCGTCACCGCCTCGGAGTCCAACACCCTGCGCAAGACCTGGGAACCCGCCCTCGCCGTCGACGGGATGACCAACAGCGCCCTGCAGACCGCGGCCGGGTACTCCAGCCAGGCCCACTCCGGCGCCGACGTGTCGTCCTCGCCGATCACCCTCACCCTCGACCTCAAGTCCGCCCGGACCTTCGACCAGGTCGTGCTCTATCCGCGCTCCGACGTCCTCACCGACGACGGTCGCGTACCGAACTTCCCCGTCGACTACACCCTTTCCACCGGGGACGCGGCCACCGGACCGTTCGCCTCCGCCGCGAAGGTCACGGGCCGGCAGCCCCCGAAGCCGTACCTGCCCTCCGGCCTCCCGCTGTTCACCAAGGACTTCGCGCTTGGCAAGAAGGTGCGCAGCGCCCGCCTCCACGTGGCCGGCCTGGGCATCTACACGGCCGACGTCAACGGCCGGCCGGTCGGCGACGCCGTGCTGGAGCCCGCGAACACCACGTTCGCGGACCGTGTGCAGTACGCCACGTACGATGTCACCGACCTGCTGCGGCACGGCGACAACACCATCGGCGTCGCCCTCGGCAACGGCATGTCCAACGTGGTCAGCACCGCCGACCGGTACCGCAAGCTCTACGGGAACCTCAGCGACCCCAAGCTGATCGCCCAGCTGGAGGTGACCCTCGGCGACGGCACCGTCAAGCGCATCGCCAGTGGCGCGGACTGGCGCACGGTACTGGGGCCGACCACGTCCTCGAACTGGTACGGCGGCGAGGACTACGACGCCCGCCGCGAGATACCGCACTGGGACCAGCCGCACCAGGACCGCTCGGCCTGGTCGCACGCGGTCACCGTGGACGGGCCCGGCACGCCCGGCCACCCGACACAGCTCAGCGCCCGCGAGACCGAGCCGATCCGCGTCGAGGAGAACCTCAAGGGCACCGAGGTCTCCGGCGCCGCCCCGGGCAGCCGCATCTTCGACCTCGGCCGCAACATCGCCGGCTGGCCTGAGATCACACTGGACGCACCGGCCGGCACAACCGTGCGCATCTACCCCGCGGAAAGCCTCAAGGACGGCCACGCCTTCCAGTCCATCAGCAACGTGGGCGCCCCCCTGTGGGACAGCTACACCGCACGCGGCGAAAAGAGCGAGACCTGGCACCCGCAGTTCTCCTACCACGGCTTCCGCTACCTGGAGATCAAGGGCCTGCCGGCCGGAGCCACCATCTCCGTGCGCGGAAAGGCACTGCACACCGACAACGCTTCCGCGGGTGACTTCAAGAGCTCCGACGACCTGGTCAACGGCATCCACTCGATCACCCGCAGCGCCATCGAGAACAACATGATGAGCGTGCTCACCGACTGCCCGAGCCGGGAGAAGCTCGGCTGGCTGGAGCAGGACCAGCTCGTCTTCCCGGCCCTGGCCGCCAACTACGACATGGAGGCCTACCTGCGCAAGATCGTGCGGGACATGGCCGACGCACAGACCACCGAGGGCCTGATCCCGAGCACCGTGCCGGAGTACACCAGCCTGCCGGGCGCCTACCGCAACGACTCCAACTGGGGCGGCGCCTTCGTCCTCGTGCCCTGGCAGCTCTACACCACGTACGGCGACACCGACACGCTGCGCACCTACTACCCGGACATGAAGAGGTATGCGGCATTCCTGAAGACCCAGGTCTCCGACGGCATCCTCGACTACGGGCTCGGCGACTGGTTCACCCCCGACAGGTCCTTCCCGCGTGCGGTCGCGGGCACCTACGGCTACTGGCGGGTGGTGGACGCGCTCAGCCGGATCGCCGGCGTGCTCGGTGACGACGCCGACGCGGCGTCCTACCGCAGCGAGGCCGACGCGAGCGCCAAGGCGCTCACCCGGAAGTACTACGACGAGGCGACGGGGACCTTCGGCGGCGGCGGCCAGGGCGCCGAGGTCCTTGCCCTCGACATGGGTGCGGTCCCCGACGACCAGCGGCAGCGGCTCCTCGACCACCTCGTCGGCAGCATCCGGGACGCGGGCTACCACCTGAACCTCGGTGAGATTTCATTGCCGGCGGCGTTCCGGGTGCTGTCCGGGGCGGGCCACGACGACATCGTGTACAAGATCGCCACGCAGACCACCAGCCCCAGCTACGGCTACCAGGTGGTGCACGGCAACACGGCGCTCGGCGAGTCCTGGGACGGCGGACCCGGCCAGTCACAGGACCACTTCATGCTCGGCGCGATCGACTCGTGGTTCACCAGCCGCCTCGCCGGGATCCAGCAGGCGCCCGGCGCGGCCGGCTACCAGAAGCTGCTCGTCGCGCCGGCCGTCGTAGGGGACCTGGCCTCCGCATCCGGCTCCTACACCACGCCGTACGGCAAGGCCTCCACCTCCTGGCACCGCGACGGCTCGGCCTACCGCCTGCGGGTGACCGTGCCGGCGGGGGCCACGGCGGAGGTCCACGTGCCGGTCACCTCAGGGGCCGTCCAGGCCGACCGGGGCGCCCGCATGCTGCGCACCGAGGGCGGCACGGCGGTGTACGAGGTCGGCTCCGGCGACTGGTCCTTCGCCTCCGTCTACACCCCGGCCGGGGACTGATCCCGGCACCGCCGGGCGGTGTCCTGGGAGACCTCCGCCCGCGCGGACGCCGATCTGGTCCTCACCACGCTCGAGTACGCCCTCGCCTCCCGCGAGGTCGAGCCCGGCACGCTCGTGCATCACGCAGACGATGAACTCGGCCTGTGCGCACCGGGTCGAGAGGCTGGGCAGCTGACGCTACCGAGCGTGGCGTCAGCTCGGTCCCGCCTACTAGTGCTGCCCCGCGCAAGTTCGTGGAGGGGTGTTGATCAGGGTGTCGGGTCGCCGAGGTAAAAGCCGCAGGCGCAGTCCAGGGCGTCTTCGGGTGAGCCGAAGGGCAGTCCGGTGGGCAGGAAGTTGTCCTCGTACTTGCCTCGGCTGGCGAGGTAGAGGGCGAAGCCCCAGGTGTGCAGGACGCCGGTGAAGCGCAGGCGGCACAGCGGCAGCGGTTCCTCCTCGCCCGGCAGTTCCCCTGCCACGTAGGCGAATCCGGAGCGGAAGCGCACCTGGACGCGGGCGAGCTGGGGCCAGCGTTCCTTGGCGCGGACGTTCAGACGGTGGCGCAGGTGATCCTGCATGGACTCGGGCGGATTCTTCGGCACGGGTCCATCCTGCTGGGTTACCCCCGCATACGCCATGATCATCACTTTGGTCGGGGTGGGCGAGGGTGTGGCCGGGATGGTCGAGGCGGTCGTGGTGGAGTTGGACGAGAGGGTGCGCGAGTGTCTGATCCGTACAGCGGTCTCCCTGAAAGCGCAGGTGCGGGCGGTGCTCCGGGCGCGGATTGTGCTGGCGGCGGGTGAGGGCCTGAGCAATGGGGCTATCGCGCGGGACCTGGCGGTCAGCGTGAACACGGTCCGTAAGTGGCGCGGACGGTTCGCCGCTCTGGGCCGGGACGGGCTGAAGGACGCCGCCCGCTCGGGCCGGCCCAAGGCATACGGGCCCCAGGTGACGGTGGCGATCGTGGCCGCCGCCACCAGTGTGCCCCCGCACCCGGAAGCGACCTGGTCGCACCGCACGATCGCCGCCCAGGTCGCCGGCACTGTCTTCGCCACCATTTCTGCCTCCCAAGTCGGCCGGATCTTGGCCGACTTGGACCTCAAGCCGCACCGGGTCCGCGGCTGGCTCACCCGCCGAGACACCCCTGACTTCTGGGACCGTGTCGCGGACGTGTGCGACCTGTACCGCGACCCACCTGAAGGGGCGGTGGTGCTGTCCATCGACGAGAAGACCGCGATCGCCGCCCGCGCCAGGCGCCACCCCGGTCGTCCCGTCAGGCCAGGCGAGCCCGCTCACGAGGAGTTCGAGTACCGCCGCCACGGCACCGCCTCGCTGGTCGCCGCCCTGGACGTGCGCACCGGCGAGGTCCTCACCGAGATCATCGCCCGCAACGACGCAGCGACGTTCACCGCCTTCCTCGACCAGCTCGACACGGTCATCGCCCCAGACCAGGACATCCATGTCGTGCTGGACAACGGCTCCTCCCACACCGCCAAACACACCAAGGCGTGGCTCGCCGACCACCCGCGCTGGCACGTGCACTGGACCCCGCCGCACGCCTCCTGGCTCAACCAGATCGAGCTGTTCTTCTCCGTCCTGACCCGCCGCGTGCTGCGACACGGTGACTTCTCCAGCCGCGATGACCTCATCGACAAGCTGGAGAGTTACGTCATCGGCCGCAACGAGACCGCGAAGCCGTTCAGGTGGACCTATGACGGCAGCCCACTCAAGACCGCCTGATCAGGCCCAACACCCCTCCACGAACTTGCGCGGGGCAGCACTAGTACGCGGGTGCGCAGCAGTCGGCGTTTCTGGATGCTGACGGCGGGTGACGCCTGCTGTGTCGCGTCGGGCGGCAGTTGGCTTCGGCATCGGTGGGGTCCGTGCTGGTTGGCCGGCCTGGCATGCCGCACGGATCGAGCTGCACCTTCTGCCGTCCTGCGCCCCGTTGGACCCCGACGGGCTGGGCGACGCTGACCTCGAGCGCAGCCTTCCGATGCACAGCCGAGTCTGAGGCCGGGCCGAACTCGCTGCGGAAACCAGCCGGTTCCTCCACCGCCGCCGGCGCCCACCCGGCATCGTCCGCAACTACTCCCAAGGCTCACGTGTGTTACGCCCTGGAATGGAGAGATTTGAGCTTCGGGTCGTTGCCGGAGCCCAGGCAGTCGGCGCGGGCGGCACTTCTGCCACTCCTGTGCACACCCATTGACACTGTCCTCGGCTCCTTCATAGGGTCCGAGGCAGAAGATATTGATACGTTTCAATTCGGCAAGTCAGGCCCATGACTCCCGAGTTGACGCACTTGTTGCACTTCACATCGCTCCAACTGCGCTTCCCGTCTTCCGCGGAAGTGGCAGCAGTCGTGTCCAGTTGAATCATTCAAATCCCTTCCTGGGAGCATGTGCATGAGCCTTCAGTGGCCGTTCCCGTTCCGGTCCGGTCTTCGGTCCGGTGTTGTCGCGACGGCCTTCGGGCTGACGCTTGCCCTTGCCCCGCCCGCGGTCGCGGACCGCGCAGGGCCCGATCACAGCCCCCAGGCGCCGGCCGGGCTCACGGTCGGCGACCGGGTCGACCCGTCGGCCGTCGACGGGACACCCCCCTTCGGCTGGCTGCCGCGCGACGTCGACAGCGACGAGGTGCAGTCGGCGTACGAGCTGGTCGTGCGCGACAGCGCGGGGCGCACGGTCTGGGACAGCGGCAAGGTGCCCGGCGCACGGCAGTCCTGGGTTCCCTACGCCGGTCCCGGCCTCGCGCCGGGCACGGAGTACCGCTGGACGGTGCGGACCTGGGACCGCCGGGGCGCGGTGTCGCCGTACGCGGGCCCCGCGACGTTCGTCACCGGCCTCGGTGACGCGGACTGGTCGGGCGCGCAGTGGATCCGCAGGCCCGCCACCGGCAACGACGCGGACAACCAGTGGACCGCCGCCCGCAAGGTGATGCGGGTGTCCGGAGGCAGTCCGGTGACCGGTGCCCGCGTCTACACCGCCGCCGTGGGGGACTGGCAGGTCCAGGCGAACGGACGCACGGTCCAGCGCGGCTCGTCGTACGAGTACGCGGGCGAGGGCCTCTACGACGTCGCGGAAATCAAGGGTGTTGAGGCGGGAGACGAGCTGCCGGTCGGCGTCGTCACGCACTACTGGAACTGCAAGTGCCAGGGGCGCGCCAATGGTCCTGCCGGCCCGGAGGGCCCCGACGGTCTGCTCGTGAAGGTCGTGGTCGACCACGAGGACGGCACCCGGGACGTGATGGTGTCCGACGGCAGCTGGAAGGTGCGCCGCTACGAGCCGCAGACCATCGACACCGTGTCGTTCCGGAACAAGGACGCGGGCGACCGGGTCGAGTACTACGACGCCCGGGCGGAACTGACGGGCTGGGACAAGGCCGCTTACGACGACGGCAGTTGGTCCGGCGCCACGGTGGTCGGCCCGCACCCGCGACCGAACCCGGCCGAATGCTCCTCGTACGCGTCCGGTACATCACCCTGCGCCTTCACCCACCTGTCCGCGACGAACGCCCACCTGACCCGCACGGTGGTCCACCCGAAGTCCCTGCTCCGCCTCCCGGACGGCACCGTCTTCGCCGACTTCGGCAAGGTCAACTCCGCCGTTCCCTCGGTGAGCTTCCAGCACGGCGTGGCAGGGCGGCAGTTGACCTTCACCACCAGCTACCGGCGCAGCAACTCCACGCTGACAGCGGCCGTAAGCGCCGGGGACACCACGGTGACCCTCGCCAGTACGGGCAACCTGCACGTCGGCGACCGTGTCACCGTCGACGCCCCCGCGACCGGTTACGGCGCGGGCGACCCGGAAACCCGCACCGTGACGGCGGTGGACGGGAAGACCGCCACCCTCGACCAGGCGCTTGGCAAGGACCACGCCGCCGGGAGCTGGGTGGAGAACTCCCGCGCCGGCACGTCGGCCCTCGACACCCAGGGCAGCAACATGCGCTTCTTCCACACCCAGCGGGACGGCGCCCAGGTCGCGCAGCCGTTCACGTACTGGGGCTGGCGCTATCTGCAGATCAGCGACCCCGGCGAGAAGCTGACCACCGACGACATCACGGCCGTCGTGCAGCACACCGACGCCGCCCACCCGGCCACCTTCTCCAGCAGCGACGACACCCTCGACGACGTCTTCGCGCTCATGCAGCACTCGGCGCTGCAGTCGGCGCAGAACGTCTTCCTCGACACCCCGACCCGGGAAAAGGGCCAGTTCCTCGGCGACGCCATCGACGAGTCGTACGCGACCATGGCGGCCTCCGGGGAGCGGAGCCTGACCCGGCAGGCGATCGTCTCCTTCATGAACTCCCAGGCGCGGTACTGGAAGAACGGCGCCATGAACGCCGTCTACCCCAACGGCGACGGCAAACGGGACATCCCCGACTACACCGAGATGTTCCCCGAGTGGGTGCTGCGCTACTACCGGACCACCGGCGACCGGGAGTTGCTGGCACAGGCCCTGCCCGTGATGAAGAACATTTCCGACTACATATCGTCCGCCGTCGACAGCCGCGGTCTGGTGGCCGACCTGCCCGGCGGCAGTGGCGCGTACAAGTACGGAATCATCGACTGGCCCGCCCCCATGCGCTACGGCTACGTCACGGACGGCAACGTCAACCGCACCGTCGTCAACGCTCTCGGCCTGGGCGCGCTGCGCTCGACGGCCGAGGCCGCCGACGCCCTCGGCGACGCGGACGCCCACACCCTGTATGACGACCGGGCGGAGCACCTGACCGCCGCGATGCGAGCCCAGCTGCGCGACCCCGGGAGCGGCGCCTGGTCCGACGGCCTGACCGCCACCGGCAGCCGCATCGACCACGCCGGCCAGCACGCGCAGACCTTCCCTGTCGCCTACGGAGCCGCAACTTCCGCCGAATACCCGGAACTCGGCGAGCGCATCTCCGCACTCGGCATGCAGCAGGGGCCGATGACCCTGCGCACGCTGCTCGAAGCCCTGCGCGTCACCGACCGCCCGGACACCGTGGTGGATCTCCTCACCGACCCGCGCCACGACGGCCCGGCCCAGGTGCTCGCCGAGGGCGGCACCTTCCTGTGGGAGCAGTGGACCCCCGGCTGCGAGACCTCCGACTGCACCGGTGCCCAGGTGTCCCAGAGCAGCAGCGAAAGCCTCTCCCACGGGTGGGGCGGAGCTGGGATCAATGGCGTCATCGAGAGCGTCCTCGGCCTGACCGTCACCTCGCCGGGCGCCGCCACGGTCCGTATCGCCCCGGCGGACAAGGGCCTCGACCACGCCTCCGGCACGCAGTGGACAGAGCGCGGCACCGTCGGCGTGGACTGGCGCAGGAACCGCCACGGCGTGGACACCGAGGTCACCGTCCCCGTCAATGTGACGGCGACCGTCGCCCTGCCGGTGGTTCACGGCGGCGCCTACCGCGTCACGGGCCAAGGCGTCCGCTACCTCGGCATCGAGGACGGCCGCGCCGTCTACCGCGTCGGGTCCGGACATGTGTCGTTCCACGCCCGGTCCACCGACTGAACGCGAAGGCCTCGCTATGAAGCAGTACAGAGAGCAGCGAGAGGTACGGCACGGAGCGGGCCGGCCGGTCGCGCGCGCACTGGCCCGGGCCGTCCTCAGCCTGTGCGCCGCCGTGGCCCTTACAGGCCTGGTGCCGGCCGGTAACTCCGCTGCAGTGACCGCGAGTTCAGACCTTGACGACAGCGTCGTCGCGTCCACGGGCACGGTCGTGGTGGCGAAGCCCGGATCCACGCGCGTGATCCACAACGTCGGCACATCCACCGTCACCGTGCGCCCCGGCGCGACCGTGCAGCAGACACTCGGCCGCCTGACCGCATCCGACCGCTCCCGCCAGAGCCGCACGATCGTCGACGCGTCCGGTGCCGTCCGGCGCGACGGTCCGGTCATGGCGGGCGACCGGCTCACTGTCCATGCCGAGGACGGCCGCACCGAGGGGAGTTACGCGCTGGCCGTGTACGACCCGGGGGCCGCGGGGCGCGACGGCGCCTACTGGAACCAGCCGCTCTACGACCGGATCGACTCCACCGTCAACGCCCACGTCCCGGTCTTCCCCGACCGCCGCTGCGACATCACCGACCCCGCCTACCGGTCCCAGGTCCGCCGGGTCACGGAGCGGTACGCCGTCGGGAACGAGGCCGGTGACCCCGCGGCCAAGACCTCGCCCCTTGTGTACGACTCCCAGCGGGTGTGGTTCTACGGCAACGCCCTCAACGCAGCGATCAAGGACTGCCATGACGCGGGCGGCGGCACCGTCGTCGTCCCGCCGCGAGGCTCCCTGAACGAGAACGGGGCCTACTACTCCGGCGCCATCAACCTGCTCAGCGGCGTCAACCTGCGCGTCGAGACCGGCGCCGTCGTGAAGTTCATGCGGGACAGGACCAACAAGTTCTACCCGGTCGTGCGCACCAGCTACGAAGGAACCGACCTCTACAGCTACTCGCCGCTCATCTACGCCCTGCACCAGCACGACATCGCGGTGAGCGGCGGAGGGACCCTCGACGGCCAGGAGGACATGTGGAACTGGCGCCCCTGGAAGAAGGGTTACTGGGGCGAGCCCTCGGTGGAGGACAAGGACCCGGACGGCTCCTACGGGCAGAACGGTGTTCTCAACCGCATGAACTTCGAGGACACCCCGGTCGAACAGCGCCTCTTCAGCGACGACGGCCACCTGCCGAAGACGATTCCCGTCGTCGAGGACGGCAAGGTCCGCCAGGTCACACCGCCCGCCGGGGCCAAGGCCATGAAATCGACGTTCCGCCCCTCCTTCATCCAGCCCAACGAATCGACGAACGTACTGATCGAAGACGTGAAGATTCGCAATACGCCGTTCTGGATCGTCCACCCCCTCAGCTCGGCCAACGTTCTCGTCCGCGGCCTCGACATCTACAGCGACAAGACGAAGGACTTCGAGGCCAAGGGCTGGAACAACGACGACGGCATCGACCCAGAGTCGAGCCATGACGTGGTCATGGAGCACAACCACGTCACCGTCAGCGACGACGGCGCCGCAGTCAAGGCCGGCCGCAACGTCAACGGGCGCGAGCACCGGACGCCGAGCGAACGCATCATCATCCGCGACTCCGACTATCGCAACGAGGCCGGGAACTCCGCCGCCATCTCCATGGGAAGCGAGATGTCGGGCGGAATCCGCGACGTCTTCATCCACGACAACGTCTTCGGCGGCCACGGCATGGCGATGGCCCTGAAGATCAAGACGAACTCCACCCGCGGCGGCGCTGTGGAGAGCATCTATCTGCGCGACAGCCTGCTGCAGTACGCCGTCCGGTCCCTGGTCGAACTCGACAGCAACTACAACGAGACCGTGCCGTTCCCGAACGCGGACGACTTCGACCCCCAGGTCCGCAACATCTATGTGGACCGTGTCGACACAGGCCCCGACATGCCGCCCGCCACGACCAGCTTCTCCTTCCGCAGCGCCGCGTCCCGCTCCCCGGTGGAGAACGTCCGCTACCGCGACTCCGTCTACCACTCGACCAGCACCCTCGCGGCGGGCTTCGCGGACAACAAGAACATCAAGGACCTCGTCGTCGACAACGTCACCTACATCAACCCGCAGACCGGCGCCACCACCCGCTACGACACCACACCGCTGCGCCTCCTCGACGCGACGCGGGCGGTCCCGGACACAGGTGACGCGACCGGCCTGACCGCGGCCGACGCCGGCCGCCCCGACACCGTCACACCGGTTCCCGGGCGCACGTTCCGGATCGCCGGCGCGGTGGACCTCACCACGGCACCCGACTTCCCACGCACCGGCACACTGCGCATCCTCGTCGACCGCGACGACACACCCGTCCCGGTACACGTCCGGGCCGACGGCACCTTCCTCAGCGACCCCGTCACCCTGGACGACGACCAGAGCTGGTATCGCGACCGGCACTACGTGTCCGTGAACTTCTGGGCGGACAACGGCATCGACATCAACACGAGCGTCTACCAGGTGGTCGTGTCCACCCAACGAGGAAGGAACCGTTCATGACCGACCAGCCGCACGTCTCCCGCAGAACCTTCGTCGGGGGAGTCGCCGCCCTGACCTCCGCGACGCTGATGTCCCGCGTCCTGCAAGCGGAGTCGGCGGCGGCCGCCGAACCCGGCACGGACGGCACCGGAACCCGCATCGACCGGCACGCGCTGGTGTCCCGTCACCGCGTCGTCCGGCACAGCAGCGACCTCGATCTGCCCGTCCAGGTCGGCAACGGCCGGTTCGCCTTCGGCGCCGACGTGACCGGACTGCAGACCTTCGTGCCGTTCAACACCCTCTCCGACTGGGGCTGGCACGCGGACGCCCTGCCGGCGGGCAAGGAGATCGCGGACTACCGGGGCACCGTCTGGGACACGTACGGCCGCGACGTCTCCTACTGGACGGACGACGACAACGAGCCCGAACTCCACAACTGGCTGCGCGAGAACCCCCACCGGGCGAACCTCGGCCGCATCGGCATGCGGCTGCTCAAGGCGGACGGGACCGAGGCGACCGAGTCCGACCTCACGGACACCGTGCAGGAACTCGACCCGTGGACGGGCATCCTGCGCAGCGCGTTCCGCCTCGAAGGACACCGGGTCACCGTCGAGACCGCCTGTCACCCCGGCCAGGACGTCATGGGCGTACGCATCGAGTCCGCACTCGTCCGGCTCGGGCGCCTCTCGGTCTTCCTGGACTTCCCGTACGCCACCGCGGCCGGACGCAACAAGTTCGAGGCGCCGTACGTCGGCCTCTGGGACCGTCCCGAGCTGCACACCACTGTGCTGCGCCGCCGCGGCCGCACACCGGTCGTCACCCACACCATGGACGCCACCCGCTACGAGGTCGGCCTGGCGCTGTCTCCGGGCGCCCGCGTCAGCCGCAGTGATCCGGGTCGGCACCGCTACGAAGTCATGGGCCAAGGCGACCAGTTGGACGTAGCCGCCCTCTTCGCGTCCGAGGTGCGAGGCGCCGTGCCGAGGGCCGGCGAGGTGGTGCGCCAGAGCGAGACCTGGTGGCCGCGGTTCTGGCGGACCGGCGGGGCGGTCGACCTCTCGGCGAGCGAGGACCCACGCTGGCGCGAGCTGGAGCGCCGCATCGTCCTGAGCCAGTACCACCTGGCCGTGAACGACGCCGGCAACGACCCCGCCCAGGAGTCAGGACTCGTCAACAACGGCTGGTACGGCAAGTTCCACATGGAGATGTACTGGTGGCACGCCTTCCAGTACGCGCTCTGGAACCGCTGGCCGCTCCTGGACCGCGGCACCGACATCTACGAACGGTTCCTGCCTACGGCGCGACGCCTCGCCACGTCCCAGGGCTTCCGCGGCGCCCGCTGGCCGAAGATGACGACGACATACGGCGACGCGATCGGCCGCGAGTCGCCCGGCACCCCGACCTGTCTGCTGATCTGGCAGCAGCCCCACCCTCTCTTCCTCGCGGAACTCGACCATCAGGCCCACCCGGGACGCAGCACCCTGCTCAAGTGGCGCGAAGTCGTCCACGAGAGTGCGGAGTTCATCGCCTCGTTCGCCCACCGCGAGGAGAGCGGCCGCTATGTCATCGGCCCGCCGATCATGTGCTGCAACGAACGCAACCCACCCGCCCAGACTCTGAACCCGGCCTTCGAACTGTCCTACTGGCGCTTCGGTCTGCGCATCGCCCAGGAGTGGCGCGAGCGCCTCGGCATGGCGCGTGAGCCGTACTGGGACGAGGTCCTCGACGGCCTGGCGCCGCTGCCCGTCGAGGACGGCGTGTATGTGCTGTACGAGGGCGTGACCGACATGTGGACCGAGTACAACACCAACCACCCCGACCCCGTCGCGCCGTTCGGGATGCTCCCCGGTGACGGCGTCGACGTGGAGACCATGCGGGCGACGACCCAAAAGGTCCGCGAGACCTGGCCAGTCGCCGACCTGTACAGCTGGGACTTCCCGCTCCTGGCGATGAACGCCGCCCGCCTTGGCGACCCGGACTCGGCCGTGGAGTACTTGCTCCACGAGCGGTTCGGGTTCACCGGCACCGGCCTGCCAGCCAGCGGGAAGAGCGGGGTGCCGTCCCCGTACTTCCCGGCCGCGGGAGGCCTGCTCTACGCCGTCGCCATGATGTGCGCCGGCTGGCGCGACTCTCCTGGCGGCCCTGCGGGCGAGCGGGGGCGTCCCGGCCCGCGGGGCGTGGCCCCGGGATTCCCGGACCAGGGTTGGACGGTCTGTTGGGAGGGCCTCACGCCCGCTTTGTGACCGGCGCCAGAATCAGTCGTCGTCCACGTTCGTTGCGGCGACAGGCCGGACGCGTCGCCTGCGGTGCCTTCGCCGCCGAGACGAGCTCCACGCCTGGGCGGCCGACCCCGACGACACCTCGGCGGCGGTCGCCACCGAGGTGTCTGCATGATGGTCAGCCACCTTGCCGCAATGATGTTCTGGAGCGGTGCGACGGCGCAGTCACCGCCGGCGGAACATCAGATGCATGCGGGGCATCGGATGTCAGGATCACCGAGGTCGAGATCCTGGTACTGCGGCACCAGCTCACGGTCCTGCAACGCCAAGTCGACAAGTTGCCGTTCATGCGGGGTGACCGGTTCTTGCTCGCCGGCCTGCTCCACCACCTGTCGATGGACAGATTACGAGGGTTGCACCTGCTGGTGTGCCCGGACACCATTGTGTGCTGGCACCGCGGTTTCCTAAAGCACCGTCATGCCACGACGTGCGCACCCTGGCGGCGAGGACGCCCCGCGCACTGTCGTGTGGGGCTCAAGAACGCGATTCGCCTTGTGGCGCTGTAGACCTTGCTCCACTGGAGAGGACGCGCACAGAGCCCTGAACGGCGTGGGCCACCGGCTCGCCCCACCCCCGTAGCCACTCAACCTTCAGAGAGGTGGTGGGCACCGCTCTCAGCGGCGCTTCTTGCGCTTCCTGGTGCCGCCGCTCTTGTGCCGGCGGGCGGCGTCCGCGCGTAGGCGCCCCAGCCGGGCGGCCCTGCGGCGGAGAGCGGCCAGGTCGATCCGGCTGAGCCGCTCCAGGCCCGCCTGGTCCGGGTGGCCGGAGGCGAGCGCCACGTCGAGCATGGTGGCGAACGCCGCGGCGTCGCCGCTGCTGTGGCCCACCTGCTCCAGCAGTGCCTCTTCGCCGCCGGTCTCTCTCATCAGCAGTAGACTCTCGGCGGCGGTCAGGGCGATCTCGTGGTCGTCCAGATCCTCGTCGGCCCGGGCCGCGGCGTCGGCGGCATCCCGCTCGGCGGAACCCTGCGCGGAGAGTGCCGCGGCGGCCGCCTGTGCCTGTGCCTGTGCCATGAACAGTGCGCTGGGGCGCAGTTCCTCCTCGTAGCGCAGGGTGCGCAGGAATTCGGGGCCGTGTCCGTCGGGCAGTTCTTCGGCCAGCAGCCGCAGCAGTGCGTGGCGTCGGGAGTGCAGTCGTGTGCGGCGCAGCGCCTCGGTGAAGGCTGGCCGTGCGGAGTTCCATCCGCCCCGTGCCGCGATCCACTCGGCGAGTTCTGCGCGGGCGCTCGCCGGGTCGTACTCGTCCAGGAGTGCGGCACAAAGCGTCGGGGCGTCGGCGTCCCGGAGGTCGCCGACGGCCGGGGCGCTGCGGTCGAGGGAGGTCAGCAGGGCGCGTACGGCATAGGTGCCGAGCTCGGTGAGCCGGACGAGTTCTACGTCGTCGCGGACCGCGAGGTCCTCTGAGCCGTCTGAGCCGTCTGAGCCGTCTGAGCCGTCTGAGTCGTCCGAGAGGTCTGAGGCATCGGCCGGTTCTGGATGTTCCGGCTCGTTCAGGTCGCGCAGGCTCTCGTGGAACAACGCGGCGGGCGTGCCGCGCTCGAAGGTCACCATCCCCACCTCCGCCAACAGGTCTATGACTGCGTACAGTTCGGCGGCGGAGCGGCGATGCGACGCCTGCCGCGCCTCGGGTGTGGCGAACCAGCCGTCGTCCCCGAGATAGCTGTCGCGCACCGACTGCCACAGCACGGGCCACGGCATGGCGGCGGGCATCCCGTACAGCGTGGCCAGGACGTCGGTGAGCAGGAGATCGAAGCGTGGATAGAGGTCGGACGGTACATCCCACACCGGGCCCATCAGGAGCGGGTCGCGCAGCTCGGGGAAGGCGGCGAGGGCTCGGACGGCCAGGGCGAGTGGGTCCTCGCGCACGGCCCGGGCGCCAGCGACCGCCACCAACCGGCCGCGGTACACCCGGATGAGGCGTGCCTGGCGTGCCCAGTCCACCAGGAGCCGGAGCATGGGGAGTTGATCGGCCCGGCGGATGTTCTCCCAGGTGTCCCCCGCGAGATGGATCAGGGGGCCGGCCGCCTCTCCCCGGCCGCGGTCGGTGCCGAGATGACGGGCCAGGGCGAGGGCATCGGCCACCTTCAGGCGGCCGGTATTCGTCACCGGCCGCCCTTCCGTGCCGAGCCACCGCGCCACCTCATCGAGCTGCCCCAGCAGGCCCGAGCCTGCGGCAGTCCGACGCAGCTCCTCCTCTTCACCCAGCACAACGACCGGCAACGGCAGCGCCCGCTCCTGGAGCAGGCTGCGGCCGCCGGGCCCGGCCCCGGTGTCCAGTGCCCTACCGAAGAACCCGGTGAACTGGTTCTTCATGACCTGGGCGAGCTGTTCCTCGCCGTACGGAACGCGCCCCGCACGGGCGTCTGCGAGGAAGCGGTCCAGGGCGCGCTTGTTACGGACGTCGACGCCGTTGCGGGCGGCGGTCAGCATCCAGAACTTGGCCGGGCCCATGAAACGCGGATCCTGCATGGCCTCCTCGTGGGCGGACCGCAGTTCCTTGGCCAGCGTGCGCAGTCGGCCGGGGTCGTCGGAGCGCGGGTCGAGTACGCCGGCCGCGGCCAGGAAGTCGACCAGAGCGGCGACGGCAGCGGGTGCGTCGTGCTCGGCCGCCTCGTCCGGGAGGACGGTGACGTGTCGCGGCAGCCACTCCAGGAGGACGGCCCGCACGTGTTCCTGCCGCCACAGGGCGAGCCGGCCGTCCACCGTGCCGTGGTGACGGTAGTCCAGAACGTGAGTGAGGATGAACTCATCGATCGTGTCGGTGAGTTGACCCGACGGCGCTCTCTCCTGCTGCTCGTGCCAGTATTCGGCCACCAGGCGGATCAGGGTGTCACGTGTCGCGTCGAAGGCGTCGCCTTCCTCCTCCTGGTGCGGCGGCTGGCCCACGACGCCCAGTGCCGTGGTTCCCTCTTCGTCGGTGACCTCGGATTCAGGGTCGAACAGCAACCTCACGTCTGATCCATCGCTTTCACCATCGCCGTTGTTTCTGGGCGTTCGCACCGCTCCCCATGCCGGACAGTCCGATCCGGGCGCCGTCAGGGCGGTGCAGCTGCCGACCCGACTCTAGGCCAGGTGGGGACTCCACCGGTACCGCACTTGACACGCGAGCCCAGCATCGCTTCTCGGCCTGGAATACGGGAATACGGCGGCGCCAAGACGCCCACCAGGGGCGATGTCACCGGCTTCGTCACTGCGGAGGAGTACCAGCCACTCGGCGCCTTCATGAATCGGTCCGGCGGCTGGCGCACCGACGCCGCGCAGACGTTTCGACGACCGCGGGCTTGAAGGCGAACGACGACACGCTCGGCCCCAGGTCGAACTGAGGAGGGCGAAGCGGACGCCGTCCGGAATGCCGAGACGGCGGCGGTGCATGGCCGCGGTGTGGGCCGGTCCTGGACCCGGCGTGGCGACAGACAGCCGGGGGTCAGTCTCGTGGCTAAGCGAGGAAGCGGACCGCTTGCTCTGGTGTCCAGATGCGCCGCTCCGGCGAGGGTGGCCGGCGCAGGACCGGGGGACTGGCGGGGTTGTGGGGGAGGCGGTGCTGGCGGATGGCGTCGCCGAGGGCGCTGGAGAGGGGGCCAGACGCCTGGAGAGGGTTACCTTGCCGCGGCCGGCGGCGAGTTGGCTGGCGGCGAAGGCGGCGAAGGCGGCGAAGGCGGCGAAGGTAGCGATGTGCCGGTGCCCGAGCTGGTCGAGCTTGAGGGTGCCGAGTCTGGGAATCAGGTCATTGTGGCTTGGTTCCTCTTTGGCCGGCCTCCGAGACGCCACAGATCTCAGTACAGCTCACTGGGAAGGCATGGGTGACCTAGGTCGAGAACTCGTCTGCCAACAGATTCGTCGTTCCTCGGAACTACCAACTCCGGCCCGCAGAAGTCAGGGTGGAAAGGGGTCACCATACGGGTGGGCATTTCTTAGAAGCGCACGAACCGGCATCGGTGTACGGCGCGTGGTGGTCGCCGACGCCTGTTGGGTCTCACCAGCAGCGCCGGTGCGTAGGGCCGACTTCAGACGCGCGACCAGCTCTGGCGATGTGAGGGCCAGCCTCCCCTACTGCCCGTAGACTCATTCTCTTCACGCCAGGCTCACCATATGCACACATGTACCGACGGGGTGAGTGAGGGGGGTTCCTCGTACCTGGGTGATCGGTTGGGAGGCCGCATGTACGAGATGGTCAAGGGGGCCAACGTTGGGCTGGGGGGCTTGAGCGGCAGCGACGTCGATTCGGTCGTTGTCAGTCTGGGATGGGTGAGTCCCACGGGTGAGGGGGACGCTGATGTCTCCGTGCTCCTGCTGGACGAGAACGCAAAGGTCCGCAGCGACGCCGACTTCTACTTCTATAACAACGCTTGCGCGCCGGACGGGAGCGTGCAGCTGCTGGGCAAAACGCCTGCGGGAGAGGGCAGCGAGGACCGGATCAGTTTCGACTTGACGGCGGTCCCCGGCGATGTCGCCACCATCCTCATCGCGGCGAGCCGATACGAGTCGGCCCGGTTCGAGGAACTCGAAGACCTGCAGCTGAGGTTGAGCGACGGGTCCGGCGAGCCGCTGCTGCGGTTCGCCATCGATGATGCCGGCGACGTGAGCGCGTTGATCTTTGGTGAGCTGTACCGGCGTGGAGAGGAATGGAAATTCCGGGCTGTAGGGCAGGGCTACGAGGCAGGCTTCGCAGCCCTGGCCGGGGATCACGGCGTAGACATCGACGACGACGCCGAGTCGGCGAACGCCACGCAGGCAGAGGAAGGCTCCGAGGACTTCCCGGCCCCTGATGTCCACCAGCAGAAGCCCGTGCCGGATTTGGTGCCGGACCCTGTCGTCACAGCGACCGCCCCAGGCCCGCGCCAGGCAGCCGAGGCAGCGGCGCCGCTCGCCAGGAAGCCGGTGCGTCCGCGCACGTCGAAGAAGAAAGTCACTGTTTCCAAGACGCCGCAGAAGTCCCTCGCGGAGAACGAGTCCTGGAGGGGCGCCCGTCTCTTCCCCGTGTCCGCGTTGAAGAGTGACCGGGGCCGGGAGGCTCGCGCCACCTCGGTCCTGCTGGCTGTGATGGCTCAGGTGCCGGAGCTCGGCCGGCGGCTCACCGCTGGGTTCGGCGCCCCCGCCGGGCGTATGGAGACCTTCACCGAGGTGTCACTGCCCCACGGAGAATCGCCCCGGCGCCCCGACGGTGTCATCCGTGTGGAGCGAGCGGGCAAACTGTGGACGGCACTCGTCGAGACCAAGACCAATGGCAATCCGCTCAGGGCCGAGCAGGTGCAGGACTACTCGGACATCGCCGCCAGGAGGGGTTACGAGGCGGTCATCACCCTCTCCAACGACGTGGCGCTGGAAGGCAGCCCGCTGGTCGAGGTGAAGATCGACCGGCGGCGGAAGAACAAGGTGAGTCTGTGGCATCTGTCCTGGGCCGAGGTGGCCCATCAGGCGCAGATGCTGATCCGGCATGAGGGCGTCGGGCACCCCGCACATGCTTGGCTCCTGGAGGAGCTGCTGCACTACCTGCTCCACGAGAATTCGGGCTGCCACGGCTTCCACAACATGGGACCGGCATGGGTGCCCGTGCGCAACGGGATCCAGGACGAGACCCTCTGCCCGGGTGACCCACGGGCACTCGAGGCCGTCGAGAGTTGGGAGCGTCTGGTACGTCAGGTCTCGCTGGGTCTGGGGGGTGAACTGGGACGGAAGGTCCTTCCCGTGCAGCGTGCCCGCCGCGGCACGGACGCGGTGGCCCGACGCACCCGCATGGCTGACGAGTTGTGCCAGAACGGCAAGCTCCATGCCGAGCTGCGTATTGAGCAGACACCAGGAGTGCTCGCCGTCACCGCCGATCTGCGTACTGCCAAGATCCGCACGTCCATCGACATCTCGCCCCCGGAGCAGGGTTACCCGCTCTCCTGGGCCAAGCGAATCGTCCGCGAACTGGCTGAAGCGCCCGCCGATCTCCACATCGAGACCTTGGTCGATGGCGATTCGGGAGGCCCCCGGGGAACGCTGGAACGTCTGCGCCCCGAGCCGGGTGATCTCCTCCCGAAGAGCGGGACGAAGATCACCGGCTTCCGGCTGTCCCTGTACAAGGGCATGGGCACGCAACGGGGAAACACGGAATCCGGATTCATCCGGAGCGTCGACGAAGCAATCCACAAGTTCCACACCGGGGTGGTGGCGCACCTCGACCGCATGGTGACCAGGAGGAGGCAGCCGGGAAGGCCGTCGGTCGGGGAGTAGGAGAGGCGCAGCCTGCGCCGCTCGAGAGTACGAATTGGTGCTGTGAGCTGCGGTGATGGGGTCCGGTCAGGCCGAGGAGGGGGCGTTGCGGGGCGCTGCGCGAATACCTCACCGCGTCCGGGAACAAATCCGTGCAAGATCCCCGGCTCTCTCCGCGAGCTGCACCATGGTCTTCAAACCGGCCCGCAAACGCCGCTGTACACCCTCGCGCTGACCCAGATCCTCACCGTCGTGGACGACCGAGGCCAGCGCGAGAAATCGGCCGGTGGCGAAGGCCCGCTACAGGATGGTCCCGACCTGGACGCCGACCAAACCTTCTGGATCGGCCTCGACTTCCTCCTCGACGGCATCGAAGCCCGCATCTCAAACTGACGCGTGGCCGAGGAGCCAGGCGGGCGCCGCCCGCGGCACCAGCTCGGCGCTGACGCATTGAGCCGACGCAACCTCACGAAGTGAAGCGACTTGCGCGTTCGACGGCAAGGCCGATCAACGTTCAGCCGATTCGGCGTCCTTGAGCAGCGCCACGAAACTTCATGGAGATCACTGCGGTCTATTTCGATCCGGCCTTCCGCGGGGCAGGGCCTGGCCGCCCGCCTGGTCCTGGCGGTGGCCCCCGGCGTCCGTGCCCGCGACAAGAGGCACTTCCTGCACGCCTCTGTGCGCAATACCAACGGCATCCAGCTGTACGGGTCGCCGGGCTTCCGGCTGCGCCACCGCACGGCGTTCCTCGTGGCGCGGGTGCCGGAGACGGTGCGGCCGCAGTAACGCAGATGCGCGGACGAGCGGTGGGCGATAGCCCCTGCGGCTGGACGTACACTCCACACATGGGTCGCACATGCGCAGTGAGGGAGTGCCTGTCCCAGGCCGCTCATGCCCTGTGCCCGTCCGCCGCGTGCGCGACGGCCGTCGACCCGATGAACGCGCCGGCGATCCGCTGTCGCGCGTTGCACGGCCACGGCTAGCGATTCCGGGCAATTCTTCGCATTTCCCGGATCATTCCGCCTCTGCAGGCGGACGATCTTCTGAGCCACCCCTCCCCGTCTCTGTAACCGCACGGCGACGGTCCTCGCCGCAATTTTCTGCTTTGTCATCCTTTGGCGCCCCTGGCGCCGCCTGCGCGCCGACCGCCGGACGACCGGCAGCCGGTGCATCTTCGAGAGGACCCTTGTGAAGTTGAGCGAGCTGCTCGCCGGGCACGATCATGAAGTCATCGAGGGCGATCCGGAGACGAGGATCACCGGAGGCACCTGCTTCGACGCCCACCGTGCCGCTCCGGGATCGCTGTTCATCGCGGTACCCGGTCATCGCGAGGGCGGCCCCGAGTCAGTCGGACCGGCTCTCGCGCGCGGCGCGGTGGCTGTACTCATCGACTCCGCGACGGCGCAACTTCCGGTCGCGACCTGGGCGTCGGCAGCTGGTGTATGCGTCGTAGCCGTCGCGGACACGCGCAAGGCGGCCGCGCTCGTCGCCTCCCGCTACCACGGGGAGCCAGGCCGGCAGATGAAGTTGGTGGCCGTCACGGGCACCAACGGGAAGACGTCGGTTTCCTCTATGGTGGAGTCGGTGCTGAGGGTCGCCGAGCACGCCAGGGTGGGGGTCATCGGGACGGGCGGCAGTCGGATCGGCGACGAACTGATCCCGATGCCGCAGTCGGTACTGACCACGCCGGAGTCGCCGGATTTCCAGTATCTGCTCGCATGCATGCGCGACCGTGGTGTTGGCACCGTGGCGCTCGAAGCCACGTCGATGGGCCTGCTGACTCACCGCCTCGACCATTCGTTCATCGATGTAGGGGTGTTCACCAACCTGACGCAGGATCACCTGGACGACCACGGCACCATGGAGAACTACCGGGACGCCAAACTGCTTCTGTTCCAGGGGCTGTGCCGGCGTGCGGTGGTCAACGCCGACGACCCGGTCGGAGCCCGCATCGGGGCGATGATGCCCGGCGCTGTCGTCACGTACGCCATCGACGCGGAGGCGGACTACCGGGCGACCGACCTCACCATGGACGCCGTCGGCACCCGCTTCATCCTGCACCACGCCGGCCACAAGTATCCGGCGGCGATCCCCGTGCCTGGACGATTCTCCGTCTCCAACGCACTGGCCACTGTCGCAGCCTGCCACCTCATCGGGCACAATCTGGCCGGACTGGTCGCCGCACTCGAGCAGATGTCCCCGATCCCGGGAAGGTTCGAACGCTACGAGACCCCGGACGGCACGTCCGTCATCGTGGACTATGCGCACTCCCCGGACTCACTGGAGAAGGTGCTGACCACCATCCGCGGCTTCGCCTCTGGGCGGGTCGTCACGGTCTTCGGCTGCGGCGGGGACCGGGACGTCACCAAGCGCGCCCGGATGGGGGAGATCGCCGGCACCTACTCCGATCTGTGCGTTCTCACTTCGGACAATCCCCGGAACGAGGACCCCCGGGCGATCATGGATCAGATTGTCCCGGGTCTGCTCGCGAGCGGCACCCCTTTCGAGCGGTTCGCCGACCGCCGCCGCGCCATCTCGTTCGCCCTGTCCGCCGCAGGGCACGGCGACGTCATCCTGATCGCGGGCAAAGGCAGCGAGCCCTACCAGATCGTCAACGAGGCACTGCTGCCGTTCAGCGACATGGCGACGGTACGGGAACTGGCCACGCGGTAGGCGTACCGGCCTTCTTGACGCCCGGCGCTGGTTGCAGTGCCGGGCACGAGGACGTGCGGTGGTACCGAGGCACCCTCCGTACCTGCCGTGCTACAGCCGGGTGCGCAGGATGAAGTCCAACTCCGAGAGTGCGCGGTGAAAGCACCGGATGATGGTGTGTAGTTGGGGGACCTGTATCTTCGCCGCGTGGCCGTGGGTCGCATGCCGGCGGACGGACGGTGGCTGGACAAGACCTTGGGGCTGGAGACCCAGGTGTCAACGGTGATCGTCAGTCCTGGAGTTCCCCAGTACGTGCCACACCGCAGGAAGCGCACCCATCGCCAGGGCCGCTTTCAGACATCGCCCACCAGATAGGGAGCGGCGCCAAGGGCCTCTGCCCGGTCCAGGGAAAGATGCAGGGACAGCGCGAGATACGGCACTCCGACGGTGTACACGCGCAAGGTGCCCAAGGCCATGACACCGGCCGTACGCAGCGGGCTCCGGTCATGCGCACGGCGGACAGCAGATACGGCACCAGCAGCGCGTTGACGACGAAGCCGGCCCGGTCCTTGGAGCGGATCGGCTGCTTGCCCAGGGTCTGCGCGACCCGTGACTCGGCCCTGTCCATGGACGCGTCGGACGTGTGCAGGGAGCTGACCAGTTCCACCAGGGGCATCGCCGGTACGGGGTTGAGGAAGTGGGTGCCCATGACCTGGGCCGGGCGACCTGTGGCCCCGGCCAGCTTCATGATGGGGATCGAGGAGGTGTTGGAGGCCAGGATCGCCTCCGGGTCCTCGACCACCTTGTCGAGGGTGGCGAAGAAGTTGCGTGGGCGCTCTCGACGTCCCGCAGTGACTGTTGGAGGACGAGGGCGGAGACCTCACCCAGCCCCGCTGGACACCTGATCCTCGACGACAAGACCTCGGAGTCGAAGCACGCACTGACTGCCGGCCGCTGTGACGTCGTCACCGGCGGGCAGTCGGCCTTCCTGACCGGGAGCATCGAGGGGACCGAGCTCGGAGCGGCACGTGAAGACGTCGTCGTGCAGACTCGGTCGGCCCGGACCCGACACCGATCCCGCGAGGCACCGTGACTGAACTCCTGCCCCCACGAACGGCTTGCGTACGACTCGACGCTCCGCCGGTCCTCGCAGCCATCGGCATCGGCGTGCACGGCCCGGCCGGCCACGTGGACGAGTTCGAGCTGCCGGACCTCTGGCAGTTCCATCTCTATGACTACGAGGCCGACTTGACCCTGGGCGGTGTCGAGCACGCCATCCGCCCGGGCAGCGTCAGCCTGGTGCCCCCAGGGACGCCGGTGCGCTACTGCTACCGGGGGCGCTCCGAACACCTCTACGTCCATCTGCGGCTCGGCGCGGCCGGCGAGCCCCGTGAGGTGGTGGCGGTTCAGCATGCCGGGGTGCAAGTCACCGCGCTGGACCGGCAGTTGCGGCAGGCGCTGGCCGCCTGGCCGAACACGCCCGGGCGGGCGGTGGCCGAGGTGTGGGCCGCGCTGTGGCGGGTGGCCGAGCTGGACCCGCCCCGCGAGCGGACCGCGCAGGCCGCACATCCGGCGGTGTTCGCGGCGGTGGCCCTGATCGAGGCGCGGCTCGCGGAGCCGCTGACCGTACCCGAGATCGCGAAGGAGGCCGGGGTCTCCCACAATCACCTGACCCGCCTCTTGCGCGCGGCCACCGGGCACACGGTGGTCGGTTACATCCGGGCCCGCAGAATGGCGCAGGCCCGTCACCTGCTGCGGGCCAGCACCCTGTCCATTCCCGCCGTCGCCGCCACCGTCGGTATCCCGGACCTGCAGGCGTTCAACAAGGCATGTCGCCGTGAACTGGGGGCCTCTCCCCGCGCCATCAGAGCTCGCGTCACCCGAGAGTGAGGAGGGTGAGAATCAACCACTGGACGGTGAACGCTGCCCACGCGATCCACCGCGGCCGCTCCTAGCGTGGCGGCATGGAAATGGAAGAAGCCGAGAAGAAGGCGCCGGAGACGGGCGGGACGCTGCTCAGTTCCGTGCAGATGGCCCGCTTCGTGGCGCGCGGGGCGCTGCGCCTCGACGCGGTGGTGCCGCCCGAGATGAACGACGAGGCGCTGCGCGTCCTCGCGGACGGCGTTCCGCCGGTGCCGTACGGAACACCGGTGAGCCGGGCCTTCGAGCCGGGGTCGTTCGCCCGCCGCCTGATCGAACTGCCAGCGGTGGCAGGGGCGTTGGGCAGCCTGGTGGGGCCGAATCCGACCGTCGACCACCACGCCGTGCACCTCCGCGAGCCCGGCGGAGGCGAGGCCCAGCCGCTGCACGCGGACGCCATCATCGACGTACGGCCGGACGCCTTCGACGTCCAACTCATGTACTACCCGCAGCAGGTGACCCTGGAGATGGGCGGCACGCTCAGCGTGCCCGGCAGCCATCTGCGGCGGACCAACGAGTCCGACACCGGCCGTTACCAGAACCTGCGCGGCCAGGACCGGCTCGTCTGTCCGGCCGGCACCGTGGTGTTCCTGCACCACGGACTCTGGCACGGCGGCCGCCGCAACGACAGTGACATCCGCCGCTACATGTTCAAGATCCGGTTCAACCCCCAGGTTCGGCAGCGACTCCTGTGGGACACCTCGGACCTGCACGATCCCCGCGTGCGCACCGAACTGGACGTGACGTTCCCGTGGTACGAGCAGGCTTCGGGTCGGCTCGAGCGATACAACCGCGTCCTGCTGTGGCGCGAGCTCACCGGTGACGACGCGTTCGACATCGACCACTGGGTGACCAGAACCGCCAATCGCCCCCAGGAGGCAGCCGTATGACCACCCACACGACCACTCCGGCTGCGACGCTGCGGCAACAGGTGTTGGTGCTGTACCTGTCGACCTCCGCTCTGGACTCCCCGGTCGTCGGCTGGTCGCGCTACGACGGGACTGGCCGCACCACCCCGACCACGGGGGACAGCGACGAACCGCCCTACGAGACGGGAGTCGAGGCCCTCCTCGACGGCTGGCGGCTGTTTCAGGTCTCCCAGTTGATCCCGCCCTCCCCGGGCCGTGAGTACGATGTCTCCTTCCTCAAGCATGAGTTCTTCTTCGAGCGGATCGCCGAGGGAGGAGCACGGTCGTGAGCGGCGCCTCTGTGCCGGGTGGCTTCACAGACGAGTGAGTCGGAACACCACAGCCGATGGTGCTGTGGAGAGCGACACACTCAGCTCTGCGCCAGGGGCTGCCACTCGGTCAGTGCTTTGGCGGATGCCGGTTGCAGCGCCTCGACGCGGACCGGCGTGTCCCGAAGGGTCGGCAGGGGAAGCGTGACGGTCTCGTCTCGCATCTTTCCGATGACGCTGCGCGCAGGGTCTGGCGGTCGTGTCCGGACTGGACAGGCGTGTAGCCGACCAGTTCGGGCCAGGAATCCGGACGGCCCGAGCGCACACGGGTGGTATCGATCAGGCAATCAACTCACTTTGTAGTAAGGCGAGTTGATCAATGTGCCAGTCTGGCGCCCGCCTTGCTGACTGGCTAGCGTACGAATGTCCGTCAAGCGGCTAGTGGCTGCGAGGTGCGTCGATGCGCGAGGGCATATCCGGCACAGATGTACGGGACATGGCGCCAGGGCGCCCCGTGGTGCTGCGTGGCGGCACCGTGCTGCCGATGGACCGAGGCCGCCGGGTGCTGCCCGACACCGACGTGCTCACCGTGGGCGAGCGGATCGCGGCGGTAGGGCCCGCGCTGGCTGTGCCGGAGGGCACCCTGGAGATCGACGCCCGCGGCGGCCTCGTTCTGCCGGGACTCATCGACACCCACCGCCACATGTGGCAGACCGCGATGCGCGGCTACGGTGCCGACTGGACGCTCACCCAGTACTTCGTCTGGTACTACCTCGAGCACGGGCGGCACTTCCGCCCCGAGGACATCCACGCGGGAAACCTCCTGGCAGCCGCCGAGGCCCTGGACGCGGGTGTGACCACGGTCGTCGACTGGTCCCACGGCCTGAGCACCCCCGAACACGCCGACGCCGCGGCCGACGCGCTCACCTCGCTGCCCGGCCGGTACGTCCTGGCCCTGGGGAACATCCACCAGGCCCCCGCCCAGTGGACGGCCGACCCCGGCATCCGCGCCTTCCTGCGCAGGCGCCGAACCGGCGACGACGACATGCTCGCGTTCCAGCTGGCCTTCGATGTCACCGGCGACCCCGAGTTCCCGGAGAAGCCCGCCTTCGAGGCCGCCCGCGAACTCGGCCTTCCCGTCACCACCCACGCCGGGGTATGGGGCGCCACCGGCGACGACGGCATCCGCCTCATGCACGAGCACGGCTTCATGGGACCCGAGACGGTGTACGTCCATTCCGCCTCGCTCTCCGCCGACTCCTACCACCGCATCGCCGCCACCGGGGGCAGCGTCTCGGTCTCCACGGAGAGCGAACAGAGCGCGGGCCAGGGGTATCCGCCCACCTGGCGGCTGCGCGCGCACGACATCCCCGTGTCCCTTTCGATGGACACCAGCGTGTGGTGGAGCGGCGACCTGTTCTCCGCGATGCGCGCCACCCTCGGTGCCGACCGTTCCCGTGAGCACCTTCAGGCCCACGAACGCGGTGAGACCGTCACCCACAGCGCGCTGCGCGCCGACCAGGTCGTGGCCTGGGCGACCAACGGCGGGGCCAGGGCTCTTGGCCGCGGCGACGACCTGGGCACCCTGGAGGCCGGCCGCAAGGCGGACGTCGTCCTGCTGCGCAACGACGACTCCCCGGCGATGTTCCCGATCCTCCATCCCTACGGGCACGTGGTGTTCCAGGCGCAGCGCGGCGACGTCCACACGGTGCTGGTGAACGGGCGTGTGGTGAAGCACGCGCACCGTCTTGTCGGCGTGGACCTGGCCGCGATACGGCACGCCGTGGCCAACACCGTGGACCACCTGAGGGGAGCGCTCGGCGAGGAGGCATGGGCGCAGGGAATGAACCCGGGCATTCCTGAGACGAAGGTGCTCGACAACCCCTACACGTACACGGAGTTCCGCAGCGGGACCACGCACGGGCAGTGAAGACGACACACAGGGAACCGGAAATCTGGAGGGAGAGCGCGGATGGACCTCGGCCTGCTGCTGTTGCGGCTGCTGATCGGCGTGCTGTTGTGCGGGCACGCGGCCCAGAAGCTCTTCGGCTGGTTCGGCGGTGGTGGGCCGTCCGGTACTGGAGCGGTGTTCGCCCGCTGGGGCTTTGTTCCGGGGCCGCGGATGGCCGTGCTCGCCGGCCTGTGCGAAGTGTCCGGAGCGGCATCGCTCGGGCTCGGTCTGCTGACCCCGGCGGGTGGCGCGGTCGTCGTCGGCACCATGACGGTGGCCGTCGCCGCGACGGCGGGGAACGGATTCTGGGCGCAGCAGGGCGGGTGTGAAGTGCCGCTGCTGTACGGGGTGTTGGCGGTCGTGCTCGCCTTCACCGGTCCCGGCGGATGGTCGCTGGACGCCGCCGTGGGGCTCGGGGCCCGGCACGGCTGGATATGGGGACTCGGTGCGCTCGCGCTTGGCCTTGCGGCAGCGGCCGTACCGCTCAGGGAGCGGGCCCGCGTGCTGCGGGGGAGCGCGGCACACGAGAAAGGGCAGGAGCAAGGAGGTGACCCCAGGTGAGCGAGCACCGTACGACGGGAGACGGTGCGGGAGACGGTACTGCCACCTCGGCCCCGGCCGAGTCCGCACCCGGCCCCCTGTCCGGGCTGCTCGTCGCCGACTTCTCCCGCATCCTCGCGGGCCCGTACGCGACGATGCTGCTCGCCGATCTCGGCGCCGACGTGATCAAGGTGGAGTCGCCGGGCGGGGACGACACCCGCAGCTGGATGCCGCCCGTGCGCGACGGCGTCGCCACGTACTACCTGGGCGTCAACCGCGGAAAGCGCTCCCTCGCCCTCGACCTGCGTGAGGAGGGGGACGCACGGCTCGCGCAGCGGCTGGCCCGCCGCGCCGACGTCCTGATCGAGAACCTCAAGCCCGGCGGCATGGCCCGCTACGGCCTCGGCTACGACGACCTCAAGGCGGACAATCCAGGCCTGGTCTACGCCTCGATCTCCGGTTTCGGCAGCGGTGCCGGCCGCCAGGTGCCGGGCTACGACCTGATGGTGCAGGCGGTCTCCGGCCTCATGAGCCTCACCGGAGACCCGGACGGGCCCGCCTACCGTGCCGGTATCTCGGTGTTCGACGTCATGGCGGGCAACCATGCGGCGATCGGCGTCCTGGCGGCGCTGCGTCACCGCGACGCCACGGGGCAGGGGCAGCATGTGGAGGTCAACCTGCTGTCGTCGGCGCTGACCGGCCTGGTCAACCACAGCTCGGCGTATGTGGCGGGCGGCACCGTGCCCTATCGGATGGGCAACGCCCACCCCAGTGTGTTCCCCTACGAGCCGCTGCCCACAGCCGACCGGGAGCTGATCGTGGCGGCCGGGAACGACGGCCAGTTCCGGCGGCTCTGTGCGGTGCTCGGCATCCCGGAGGTCGCGGACGACCCGCGCTTCGCACGGAACGCCGACCGAACGGCCCGCCGTGAGGAGCTGCGGCCCCTGCTGGTGGCGCGGCTGGCCGCGAGGGGCGCCGAGGAGTGGTTCGACCTGCTGGTCACTGCCGGGGTGCCCTGTGCTCCCGTCAACACCATCGAGGGCGGCTTCGCGCTCGCCGAGCGCTTCGGGCTCGACCCGGTGGTGGTGGTCGGCGAGGGTGAGCGCGCGGTGCCCACCACCCGCCACCCCGTGCGCTTGTCGGTCACCCCCGCCCACTACCGCCTGCCGCCTCCCCAACTCGACGAACACGGACTCGAGTTGCGGAGCTGGCTCAAGGAGAACGATGACAGCAGCGACGCCACCACCTGAGAACGGCGGCCCGGCAGGACCCGACTACCCGACCGCGCTCGGCGCCGCCACCCCCGAGACCATCACCCTGCTCGGTCAGGATCTCGCGCGCGACGTAATGGGTGAAGTCCCGTTCGGGGAGCTGGCGTTCTGGCTGGCCACGCAGCGCCGTCCGGACAGCGGCGAGATCCGCGTCTTCGAAGCGGTGCTCGCCGCCCTCGCCGATCACGGTTTCACGCCGACCGCTCTCACCGCCCGGCTGACGTTTCTGTCCGCGCCGGACTCGGTGCAGGGCGCGCTGGCAGCCGGGCTGCTCGGCGGCGGCTCGCGCTTCCTGGGCGTCACCGAAGACTGCGGGCACTTCCTGCACAGCGTCCTGGCCGAGGCCGATGAGCCCAAGAACACGGACGACGAGGCGAGTTGGGACGCGCTCGCCCTGGATGCGGTACGGCGGCAGCGCGCCGCGGGCCGCCTCGTGCCCGGCCTCGGGCACCCCGTGCACAAGCGCGTGGACCCGCGTACCCCACGGCTCTTCGCCCTCGCCCGCGAGGAAGGGCGGCTCGGCCCGCACCTGCGGCTGTTCGCCGCCATCGGCCGCGTACACCCTGAGGTACTCGGTCGCACCCTTCCACTGAACGGGGCCGGAGTCTGCGGGGCCGCACTCGCCGACCTGGGCCTGCCCCTCGAGCTGCTGCGCGGCTTCGCGCTGCTCGCCCGCACCGCAGGCCTGATCGGCCAGCTGGCCGAGGAGCTGCGCCGGCCGATGGCGCGCGAGGTGTATCTGTCGGTGGACCGCCACAGTCGGGCCGTGCCGCCCGAACCGCACGATCCCTGACGGAGGTCGGCCGCAGGCCTCTAACGCGGCGGCATCAGCGGTGGCCGTGGCACCGTCTCCAGCGGCCTCCCGTGCCAGGCCTCCCAGTCGGCGCCGATCGCCCCCGCCGTGCGCAGCAGCCGTGGCAGGTGTTCCTCGAGCAGCACGCCCATGGACGTCTCGGCGGCATGCGCGTTGACATTCACGGCGGCGACCACACGCCCCTGCCCGTCGCGCACCGCGGCCGCCACCGAGCGGATGCCCAGGGCCAGTTCCTGGTCGGTGGCCGCCCAGCCCTGGGCCCGCACCTCGCGCAACGCCGCGTCCAACTCCTCGCGCTGCGGACAGCGACGTGGCGTGATCCCAGAACGCCCCGGCTCGGCAAGGGCCTTGTCGAGCTCGTCCGGGCCGAGCGAGGCGAGCAATACCTTGCCGAGTGAAGTCTGCACGGCCGGGAAGCGGGTGCCGATCGTCACCGACAGAGTCACCAGCCTGGGCACCGCCACCCGCGCCACGTAAACGATGTCCGACCCGTCCAGCTGGGCGATCGAGCAGGACTCCCCGGTCTGTGCCACCAGGGCGCGCAGATGCGGCCCGGTCAGGTCCCAGACGCGGGCGGCGCCGATATAGGCCATGCCGAGCTCGAGCACCCGAGGCGTGAGCCGGAAGCGACCCTGGTCGGCGTGGACGTATCCCAGTTGCTCCAAGGTGATCAGAAGGCGACGAGCCGTCGGCCGCGCCAGAGCGGCAGCCGACGCCACCTCGCTGAGCGTCATCGCGGGACGCTCCGGGCCGAAGCAGCGCAGCACGTCGAGGCCGCGCGCAAGAGCCTCCACGAAATCCGGGTTCGCATCGCGTCGCATGCCCTGAGGCTAGCTGTCCGTACGGCGGTCCGGATACCGGTCATGGGGCAATCCTGGGCCAGTTCGTACCGTTGTCTTGCCGCTCATCGCCCAGGGCGGCACCCTCGCCCGTAGTACGGACATGCGTCCGCAACGCCGCTGCCAGATAAGGCCGTTGAGTATCCCGCACTCCGAGGAGAACCCGATGGACCACACCCCGGGCGCCGAAGCCTCCGGGCTCACCGAGCCCACCGCCCCAGACGAGTTGGCCGACGTCACCAAACGCGCCATGGACCGCTGGTCCACCGCGCACTCACCGCGCCTCGCCGAGTTGATGACCTCTCTCGTACAGCATCTGCACGCCTTCGCCCGCGAGGTCGAACTGACCGAAGAGGAGTGGATGCGGGCGATCGAGTGGCTGACGGCCACCGGCAGGCTCAGCGACGACAAGCGCCAGGAGTTCATCCTCGCCTCCGACGTGCTCGGCCTGAGCATGCTGGTCGTCGGCCTCAACCACCGCTTCACCCCCGCGGCCACCCCGGCCACCGTGCTCGGCCCCTTCCACATCGACGGCTCGCCGGAGGTCCCCTGGGGACACGACATGTCGGACGGCCTGCCAGGCACCCCCCTCTACGTCACCGGGCGCGTCACCTCCACCGACGGCACACCCGTGCCCGGCGCCGTCCTCGACGTCTGGCAGGCGGACGCCGACGGTGCCTACGAGGCCCAGCTGCCCGAGGTCGACGAGGCCCGGCTGCGCGCCAAGTACCGCGCCCGCGCCGACGGTTCCTTCTGCATCCGCACGATCGCGCCGCACGGTTACTCCATCCCCATGGACGGCCCCGTCGGCGACCTGATCCGGCACACCGACATCAGCCACTACCGACCCGCCCACTTCCACGTCCTCCTCGACGAGCCGGGCCACCGCAGGCTGATCACCCACCTCTTCCGGGCGGGCGCCGCATACCTCGACACCGACGTGGTCTTCGGCACCAAGGACGCCCTGATCGTCCCCTTCACCCCCAGGCCGGCAGGCCCGTCCCCGGACGGCGCCACCTGCCAACGCCCCTTCCTGTGCGCCGAGTTCGACTTCGTCCTGCAACCGGGATGAGTCCGGCGCCCGGGTCGGCAGGCCCGGCAGGACGGTGCCCTGTCCGTGGCCCCTTCGACACCGCCGTGGACCGGCTTCTGGAACTGCTTCGGCTCCGGGGAAGGAGGCGACCGCCGCGCACTACGCCACCGCTTCTGCCGTGGGCTGTCAAAGTTCACGCATCTGCAATGAACCCTCGGTCGTCTGCCTGCTAGACATGGGCAGGTGAGCCAAAGCCCTCAAGCGCTGTACCGCAGGTTGTACGTGGATCTGGCACGTGTGGACGCCTCCACGTGTCGGTGCTTTTGACGTTCCCTCACCATCCGTCGAGATGTGAGGAGACCACCCGCGTCCTTCCTGTGTGGCACCCGGTCCATCGCATCCCGATGCCTGCTCACGCATCACGAAAGGCCTCTGTTCCGCGGCGTATCCGATCGACGTTCGTGGCGGCGGAGCCGCGATCACCCCGAACACACGACATCTGGACAACGCCGTTTGGGCCGCCCTGACCGGACCGCACACCCACGTCGCCGAGAGGCTGGGCAGGGCCGCCCGCTATCCGGCGGACATGTACGGGTTCGCCGCCCTCGCCGATCCCGCGGACCCGGCCGCCTGGGCAGATCTGCACACGATCGCAGGACCGTCGACGACCGTGCGTGTGAAGGGGGTTGAGCGGGTTCCGTCGGGGTGGGAGGTGGTCGGTGGGGGACGCGGAGTCCAGCTGGTCGATGTGCTCCTCCGGCCCGAGCACGCGCCCGAGGCGGTGCGGCTTGGGCTCGGTGACGTACCGGAGATCCTTGAGCTGGTCGCCCGCACCCGACCGGGGCCGTTCCTCGCCCGGACCGTGGAGCTCGGCACCTACTTGGGCATCAGGCAGCATGGGCGGCTGATCGCGATGGCCGGAGAACGGCTGCGGCTACCCGGCTGGACGGAGATCAGCGCGGTCTGCACCGACCCGGCCCACCGTGGGCGTGGCCTCGCGACGCGACTGGTACGTGCGGTCGCGGCGGGCATCAGGGAACGCGGGGAGACACCGTTCCTGCATGCATCGGCCGCCAACGAGACGGCGATCCGCCTGTACCAGTCGATCGGCTTCACCCTGCGCACTCGCACCCGGATCCTTCAGGTGCACACGCCAGGAACAGACGGCGGGCCGAGGCCTTTGTGATTGTCGACGGCCGGCGGCGCACGGCGCCATCCCGGTCGGCCCGGCGGACGGAGGTGTGGTCCATACGACGCCTGCGCCTTTTGAGTTCGCCGTGCACTTGGCGGTATGCCCCGTGCGGGTTTTCGCGGACCTGACGCAGGATCAGGGCGGATGGAGCGGACGGTGCGTGACCGTCCGGACCGTTTGGAGCGTGAGGTCTTCGCGTGGTGTGCGCAACGCCAGCGTCGCACTGAGACTGCCGCACTTGCTATATCGGCACCAGCGCCTACGCCGCCTGCCGCTACCCCCGTGAGCTGGTCGACTGCCTGCGCGGCCGCGGCCGCACGAAGGTGTTGTTCGGCACGAACTATCCCGTGATCACCCTCGGCCAGCCGCTGGAACACTTCGGGGACCGGGCCTGGACGAGGAAGTCGCCGAGCTGTTCCTGTCCGTCAACGCACGACGGATCTTCATCCTCTGACTGCTCCCCGCTGCGCCCCTTGAGAGTGTGCGGTGTGTCATTGGACGGGCGTTCCTGCGGCTCGGTGCAAGGGTGAGAGCGCGGCCCTGGACGGCCAGCCGCGCGAAACCGGGTAAATAATGTGACTCGGTTACGTTATTCTCGGCGTAGTGACAGCATCTGACCCCGCCCTCGACGTGATGCGCCTTCTGAGTCACGGCGAGGCGGACGGAAGTACGGGAGGTCCCGGTGACCAGCAGTGCACAACAGATGGACCGCGAGCAGGGCGAGATGCAACCCGTCCTGGTGACCGGAGCCACGGGCCGAATTGGGCGCGGGGTGATCGCCGAGCTCTTGGCTGCGGGTGTGCCGGTACGGGCGCTCACGCGCACACCTGCGGCGGCCGGGCTTCCGGCGAATGTCGAGGTCGTTGCGGGCGACTTCACCAAGCCCGAGTCACTCGACCCCGCGCTGCGGGGTGTGGGCTCGGTGTTCCTCCTGTGGACTGCTCCGCCCGTCACGGCTGAGGCCGTAGTCGAACGGCTGGCATCGCACACGCGGCGGGTCGTCTTCCTCTCCTCGCCGCACCAGACACCGCACCCGTTCTTTCAGCAGCCGAACCCCATGGCTCGCTTGCACGCCGAGATCGAGCGCCTGATCACAGCCGCCGGACTCGAGTCGACCTTCATCCGGCCCGGGATGTTCAACTCGAACGCGCAGTACTGGTGGGCGCCCACGATCCGTGACGGCGGCGTCATCCGGTGGCCCTACGGCGCAGCCGAGACCGCACCGGTCGACGAACGTGACCTCGCGGCTGTCGCGGCACGCACCCTGTTCGAGGAAGGGCACTCCGGCGGCGACTACGTCCTCACCGGCCCCGAGTCGCTGAGCCAGGCGGAGCAAGTGGGCGTGATCGGAGACGTCCTCGGCCGCCAGATCCCGTTCGAGGAGCTCTCGCCTGAAGAGTTCCGGCGTGCGACGCAAGGTGTCTGGCCGGGCCCGGTCGTGGAGATGCTGCTCGACGCATGGGGTGCGACGGTCGGACGCCCGGCGTACGTGACGTCGACTGTGGCCGACGTCGTCGGTGCACCGGCACGGACGTTTCGGCAGTGGGTCTCCGAGCACGCCGACGCGTTTCGGAAACCCCCAGCCAAGTAGCCGACGGCTTTCGCCGCTCGGGCCGGGGCGGTCCGGGCGGGGCGGCGGAGAGCCTGGTCCCATCGCGAGCGGCGATCTTCGCCTGATCGTGCGGGTAGTGGCGGTCTTCTCCCACCGAGCGCTGGGGTGTGATCAGGCGGGCTTCACCGATCGCTTGTGGGTAGGCAGGTGCGCTGCCGACTATTTCGGTGACCCGGCCCATGGCGTAGGCGGGGTTGGCGGCGTCTTCAAGGCGACGCGGGGAGTTCTCTGCGACACGTTCCGCTATCGATCGACAACGGTCAGTTCCCTTGGGTGGGACGAGAACCCGGATTCGGCGAATCTGCACATCGAATGCGCAACTGCGGCACGAGACGGTTGGTTCCGCCCAAGAGACTCCCGGATGATGACCTGTTGGTGTGAAATGTCCCGGTCGGGGTCACCGTGGCAACATCTTCACCGCCCGGTGCGCTGCAGCGTGTGGAGAAGCTGCCCCCAATTCGTGTCCGGGCCCGCACGGATGGGTGGCCAAGGCCTTCAACTGCTATGGCAGGAGCACCGATTGATTGGGTGCCGGCGCGTTCCGTGGTTTGATCCTTTGCGCCGCCGGGCTCGCGCGAAGGTTTTCGAAACCGGATGTTGCGCGCCCGCGGCAGCGGCCCGCCGTCTGTCCCCAGCGGGGGCGCCGCTCCCCTTGTAGAACACCCACGCGAAGGGAAGTTTTCATCATGAACTCCGCTCCCCAGGTTCAGACCGCTGAGATCTCCGACGCCGAACTCGCCAACGTCTCCGGCGGCCTGAGCCCGCACGCCAGCGTCACCGCCGGCCCTGCGACGATCAGCGACGCGAGTGTCCTGGCTCAGCTCGACGCAGCCAAGAACGAGGCCCTGGGCGCCCTCGGCCAGTACCACCAGGCCGGCGTCAGCGTCTCCTTCTGATCGGCAGCCTGCCCGTCGGTCGGTGAGGTCCCTTCCGGCCCAGCGGTGTGGTCGGCGGGGCAAGGCCTGCGCAGGCTGAGTGGTACGACAAGCTCCTGGCAGGCACGGGCTATCGATCAAGATTTCCTGTGCCTGCCAGGAGCTTCGCGTTCTCCTGCACCTGCGGCCGTTGATATGGGGGCGCAGGTCGCAGGTCGTTCTCTCGTGGTTGAGAGGGCGGCCTCTTGTGTGTCTGGGGGCGTGGTGGTCTGCGTGGTCGCATGCCCAGGCCGGGGCCTGTCGGCAGCGGTGCCGAAGGCGGGCGAGCTGGGCTTGCCGAGTCGGCGGAGGTCTTCGCGGAGGCTGCGAGTGTGGTAGCGACTCGGCCGCGGTGCCGTCGCTATGCGCTCGGTCGCGGCTCGAAGTACCGAGTTGCCGGGCAAGCGCTCGCCCGGAGGGGTTGAAGCCAGGTGCCGTCGGTCAGTGGCTGTGTACGCACCGGCCCCTGACCACTGGCGTCGTCATCGGGGCCGGGGCCTCGCCGTCCTCCTGTGGAACTACCCCACGTCCGCAACCCGTGGCCCTTGTGCTCCTGCTCGTCGTGGTTGTCTTGATGATCCTGGGCGTCCGTCCGCTGCGACCGGAGCGGAGCAATGCTGACTGATGCGTCCCTGTGACTGGGTGCCGTGAGGGCCACCCATTCCTGCAGATCGTGCAGCTTGCCGACTACAAGGGCCTGGCCTTGGCCCGGCACTTCGGCATGGAGATCCACGCCCACCTCTGCGCCGCCGGCCCGCGTACCGCGTGGGTGGAGCACTTCGAGTGGCTGGAGCCGATGTTCAACGAGCGCCTGGAGATCGCAGACGGCCGTCGCGTCATCCCGAACCGACGAGGGTTCGGCCTGTCCCTCCGCGAACAGACGGCGGCCTGGACGGTGGATTCGATCAGGATCGGCTGAGTTCGAACCTTCGGCTTCTCATGACGTCGTCTCTGTGGCGCCGCTGGGATCAGTGTTGTGGAGACGCTGCCACCCACACCCCGGCAACCTACGCTCCGGCGATATCCGCAAGGCGGTGGTCCGACGGCCGAAACAAGAGCCCCGGGCGAAGGTGGTCTTCGGTACCCGTTGTGATGGCGTACTGTTGGGTTCACCGACGCGGGGTGGAGCAGCTCGGTAGCTCGCTGGGCTCATAACCCAGAGGTCGCAGGTTCAAATCCTGTCCCCGCTACTGCCGTTCAGGGCCCGGATCCACTTGGATTCGGGCCCTGACGCGTCTGTGCCACGCAGGGTCGGGCGGTTGGGCCCACGTCAGCCGTTCGACGCCTTGTCCGCGATGTGGTGTCCAGCCGCCACGAGGCCCTCTGCGACCGCTTCCGCGAACGCGGCGATCGCCTCGTTGTGCCGACTCGGTACCCACACCACCGACGTCAGCCATGCCAGGGGCGCGTCCTGCAGTGGCCGCCACACCAGCCCGTCGGCGAGAGGTGTGGTGGGAGCCGAGTTGAGGTGGATGCCGCGGCCCGCGAGTACCAGGCCGTGGACGAAGTTCGGATTGCGTGCGTGTCTGATCGAGCCCGGCAGGAACCCCTCGTCACGGCAGATGGTCAGCATGTGGTCGTACAGGCGCGGCGCCATCGCGCGCGGGAAGATCACCAGCGGCGCTCCGTCGAGGTGCCGCAGCCGGACGGGGCCGCCGGGCGCCGCCGCGGCCTGGTCCGACCGGAGGATCACGCCCAGTTCGCGCCGCGCCACGGGTCCTGACTCCAGACCCACTGTGTCCGACGGGTGGCGCACCACGCCCGCGTCCAGCTCGCCCTCCCGTAGCCGGGTCAACTGCTCGTCCGTGGTGAGCTCGTGGAGGTCGATCAATACGTCGGGCACGCGGTCGGTGAATCCCGCAGTCAGGTTCGCGAGCACCTGAGGGCTGGTGTCCGGCGGTACGCCGACGCGCAGCATGCCCGCCTCGCCCGGCCGGATCCTGCGCATCGCCTCGCGTGCGGTGTCCACCGCGGCCAGCACGGGCCGCACATGCTCCAGGAGCAGGGCACCGCCTTCGGTGAGCTGGACCTGATGACGGCTGCGGTCGAAGAGCCGTACGCCGAGCTCGCGCTCCAGGTCGCGGATGCGCTGGGACAGGGGTGGCTGGGCCATGTGCAGCCGTGTCGCCGCTCTGCCGAAGTGCAGCTCCTCGGCCAGGACGGCGAAATAGCGCAGGTGACGGAGCTCCATGGGCGGACCATATCGCTTCGATATCACCGCCAGTCCCGATTGGTGTTGGCCGGATCACATTCCCGGCTGTTTGCATGACTGCTGCCGGGAAGCACGCTCGCGGACATCCACCCGGCACCCCCGTCTCCCGCACGGCGCCACTGCCGCTGATCTCGCCTGCCCGTTCCCAGAGAGGCACACCGTCATGACCGAGAACAACACCGTCGTCGTCACCCGCCACCCGGTGACCGACGCGACCACTGGCGCCCACGTCGCCGAGGTCGCCCTCAACCGGCCCGACAAGCTCAACGCGTGGACCGGTGCCATGCGCGGCCGCCTGGTGGAGGCGCTCGAGGAGCTGGGCGAGGACGAGGGATGCCGCGCGGTCGTCCTCACCGGCAGCGGCCGCGCGTTCTGCGCAGGCCAGGACCTCACCGAGACCGCCGCCATCGACCCCGACGACCACGCGGCCGCCGAGGCGTGGATCGACGACTTCGGGCGTCTGTTCCGCGCCGTACGCGGCCTCGACAAGCCGGTCGTCGCCGCCGTCAACGGTGTCGCCGCGGGCTCGGGATTCCAGTTCGCGCTCCTCGCGGACCTGCGCATCGGCCACGCGGCCGTCCGCATGGGACAGCCGGAAGTGCTCTCCGGCATCCCCAGCATCACCGGCATCTGGGCCATGAGCGGCATTCTCGGCCGGGCCAGGACCGCCGAGTTCGCGCTCACCGGCCGCCTGGTCGACGGCACCGAGGCCCTGCGTCTCGGGCTGCTCTCCCGACTGGTCGCCGAGGACGAGGTCAAGGCCGCCGCCTTGGCCGAGGCCGCCCGCCTCGCCGAACTCCCGCCCGGCGCCGTGGCCCTCACCAAGGGCCGGCTCCGCGAGCTCGACGACGCCGGCCTCGACGACGCCATCGAGGCGGCCAAGAAGGTGCACGTCGCCGCCTACGCCACCGGGGAGCCGCAGCGCGAGATGGCCAGGTTCCTCGCCGGCCGTCGCGGCTGACACCGCCCACCGGCTTCGAACGAGAGGACCCCCATGACCACCAGTGTCACGTCGGACACCCGCACGGCCGACGACGGCGAGCGCGCCTACCGCCGACTTGTCGAGGAACACCGATGGGCCGTGCCCGCGCGCTACAACATGGCGGCGGACGTCGCCGACCGGCACCCGAGCAACCGGCTCGCGCTCATCTTCGAGGACCACAGCGGCCACCGGGAGGAGGTCGTCTGGCAACAGATCCAGGACCGGTCCCGCCAGATCGCCGCCCACCTCCACGTGCTCGGTGTGCGCAAGGGCGACCGGGTGGCGGTGCTGCTGCCTCAGCGCCCCGACACCCCAGCCACCTATCTCGGCGTTCTGCGCACCGGCGCCGTCCTGGTGACCATGTCCCTGCTGTGGGCCGACGAGCCCATCCGCTACCGGCTCGCCGACTCGGGCACGACCGTCCTGGTCACCGAGACCTCGGCCCTGGAGCGTGCCGCGGGATTCGGCGGCACGGTGGTGAACGTCGACGACCCGGCCATCGGCGGCCTGCCGCCCGTGTACGACACCGCCGACACCGCCGCGGACGATCCGGCCCTCATCTTCTACACCTCCGGCACCACCGGCGCCGCCAAGGGCATCGTCCACGCCCACCGGACCCTGCTCGGTCACAACGAGTTCCGTCACTGCCACGACCTGCGGCCCGGTGACGTGTTCTACGGGGCGGGGGACTGGGCCTGGTCGATGGCCAAGCTCATGGGCCCTCTGCGGGCCGGTGCCGTCCACTACGTGTACCGGCCGGCCGGCGGTTTCGACCCCGTCGGACTGCTGGCGGGAATGTCCCGTAACAAGGTCACAACGGCCCTGGTCAACCCGACCTTTCTCCGTAAAATGATGCAGGATGTCCCGGATGCGGGCAGCCGCCATCCGCAGTCGCTGCGGGTGGTGTGCTGTTCGAACGAGCCACTCACCGCCGATCTCATCGAGTGGTTCTCCGCCCAGTTCGGCGTCACCCCGCTGGACTACTACGGGTCCACCGAGTCGTACCCCCTGCTCGGCAACTTCCCCGGTGTACCGGTCAAACCCGGCTCCATGGGGCGGCCACTTCCCGGATGGGAGGTCGCGCTGCTGGACGCCGACGGTCATGAGGTGGCCGTCGGACAGCCGGGCGAGATATGTCTGCAGGCCGGATCCAACCCCCAGTTCCCGCTGGGCTACTGGAACCGACCGGAAGCGTCGGCCGAGTCCTTCGGCGGCGCCTGGTACCGCACCAAGGACCAGGCAGTCATGGACGAGGACGGCTACTTCTGGTTCCTCGGCCGCACCGACGACGTCATCAAGACGTCCGGCTACCGGGTCGGACCGTACGAAGTGGAGGCCGTGCTGCGCGGTCACCCCGCCGTCGCCGAGGCCGGAGTCGTGGGCGTCCCCGACCCGGTCCGCGGACAGGCCGTCAAGGCCTGGATCGAGCTCAACCCCGGCTATGAGCCGGGGGAAGACCTGGCACGGGAGATCTCGCGCTTCGCGCGTGCCGCGCACTCCCGCTTCGCCTATCCCCGACTGATCGAGTTCGTCGGCAAACTGCCCCGCTCGGCCACCGGAAAGATCCAGCGTGCGGCCCTACGCGCCCGCGACGTCGGATCCGCCACCCCCGACATCGCGACGCCACCTCGGAAGGACGGACGGACATGACGACGGACAGACACACCTCCGTGCCCACGCCTACCACCGAGAAGGCCACCGGCCCCGACGGCCCCGACGCCCCAGGGATGCGCCGCAAGGTCGCCGCCGCCACGGCCGTCGGCAACTTCGTGGAGTGGTTCGACTCCGGCGCCTACGCCATCATGTCTGCGACCATCGCCGGACTCTTCTTCCCGCAATACGACAAGACCGCGGCACTCCTCGCCACATGGGCCGTCTTCGCCGGCGGATTCATCGCACGTCCGCTCGGAGCCGCGTTCTTCGGCCGCTACGGCGACCGCATCGGCCGCAACCGCATGCTCGCGCTGAGCGTGCTGTGCATGAGCGGCTCGACATTGCTCATCGGGCTGCTGCCCACCTATGCCGGGCTCGGCATCCTCGCACCGGTGCTGCTGTTCCTGCTGCGGGCGATCCAAGGGTTCTCCACAGGTGGCGAGTACACCGGGGCTTCGGCGTTCATCATGGAGTACGCGCCCGAGGGCCGCCGTGCGCGCTACGCGAGCGTCGTGCCGATCACGGTCGGATTTGCCTCCGTGGCCGGAGCCGCGACGGGCCTGCTGATCACCTCCACACTGAACGAGGGCGCCCTGAACAGCTGGGGCTGGCGCATACCGTTCCTGCTGGCCGGGCCACTCGGCCTCATCGGCCTCTACCTGCGCAGCCGTATCCAGGACACCCCGGTCTTCCGCGCGATGGAGAAGCGCGAGGCGGTCCAGGAGGCACCGCTGCGCGAGGCGTGGCGTACGTGCCGCCGACAGGTTCTGACGCTGTTCGGCTACAGCATCACCAACGCCGTCGGGTACTACCTGATGAGCAGTTACATGATCGCCTACATGTCCGAGGAGGTCGGGTACACCAAGTCGGAAGCCATGCTCACCAGCGTGGTGGCGATGCTCGCGTACAGCGCGGCGTGTCCGCTGATGGCCGCAGCCAGCGACCGATTCGGCCGCAAACCGATGCTGCTCGTGGCGTGCGGAGGCTTCGCGGTGGCCACACTGCCCGCCTTCTGGCTGATCGGTACCGGTCTCGCGGGTGCGATCGCCGGCACGGTGGTCCTCGCCGTACTGGTCTCGGTGATCGGCACGTCCAACGTGCCGGCGATGGTCGAGATGTTCCCCGGCCAGCTACGGGCCAGCGGTTCCGCCATCGGCTACACCGCCGCGTACGTCCTGTTCGGAGGCACGGCACCGTTCGCCGCGACCGGCCTGGTGTCCCTCGCTGGTACACCGCTCGCGCCGGGCTTCTACCTGATGGGTCTGGCGATCGTGTCCGGACTCGTGGTGTGGTTCTCCTTCCGCGAGACCTTGCGCCTGCCCCTGACGCGCACGACCGTGCTCGCGGATTAGAACCACTGCGGATACGGCAGGCCCCAGGCATCCCGAGGCCTGCCGTATCGTGCCGGTCGCCGACGATGCGCCGGTGTCGTCAGCGGGCCAGAACCTTCTCGTCGACAAGCTCCAGCCGGGGTGTGCCGCCAGTCCCATCGCCGTCGCAAGCTCGTCGCGGAGCAGGTCGACGACGGCGCGTATGCCGTCGGCGCTGTCCGTGGCGAGGCCCCCCACGTACGGCCGCCCGATGAGGGCAGATCGAACGGGTGCCGCACGCCGAGGACATGGACGTCTCGGGTGTCGAAGATCCCGGGCGGAGACCTCTACGCGGTTTCGAGGCCGGCGGTCATGCTCACGCGTCCTTGATCTTGGCGGCGAGTGCGTCCAGCGCATGCGAGTACCCGCGCCAGCCCATGCCCGTGGCGTAGACGGTCGCGGACGCGGCGAAGATGTCCCGGCGTGTCTGTCCGTCCATGGCGTGGAACGGAGAGATGTGTACGACGGCGAAGGGCAGACCGGTGTCGTTGAGGGCGTCGAGGAGTGAGTAGCCGTACGGAGTGAGGCCGGCGGGGTTCACGACGATGAGGTCGATGCGGTCCTGGCGTTCGTGGAGCCAGTCGATGAGTGCGCCTTCGTGGTTGGACTGGAAGTGCTGGACCGTGACGCCGATGCGGGCGGCGGTGGCATCGATGTCGCGGTCGATGTCGGCGAGCGTGGTGAGCCCGTACTTGTCGGGGCGGCGCTTGCCGAGCCGGTTCAGATTCGGTCCGTGGAGTACTGCAGCGTGCATCGCGTCTCCTCAGAGACTGTGGGGATGGTCGGTCGTGGTCGTGGATGGTCCGTACTGCGGCCAGTCAACTTCTGTGAGCAGGCGCGCGGTTGACTGCAGGGCACGCTCGGCGACCCAGGCCAGGGGCAGTGTCTCCAACGCGTCCGAAACCGGTTCGATCGTTATGGGTGGGGGAGCCGTCTCGCCGGCCGCTGTGCGGACCGCGCGCAGGAGGCCGGTCAGCGGCCGTCGCCTCCTACGGCCACATATCCGCGCACTGGGCCATCGTCATCGGCGCGGTCGCGCTGACCGTATACGTGACGATCTCCGGCATCCACGGCTCGGCCTGGACCGCGCTGCTCAAGGACATCACGATCCTGGCGGTCGTCCTCTTCCTCGGCCTCTACCTGCCCCTGCACTACTTCCACGGCATCGGGAACATGTTCCATGCCGTCGACCACGCCAAGCCGGAATTCCGCACCCTGCCTTCCAGCGGGATGAGCACTTCATGGTTCGCCTCCACAGTGCTGCTGTCGGCGATCGGCCTCTACATGCGGCCGCACACCTTCAGCGCCAGCTACACAGCTCAGAACGAGAAGGTCTTCCGGCGCAACGCGATCTTCATGCCGCTCTACCAACTGGTGCTGCTGTTCGTCTTCTTCGCGGGCTTCGCGGGCTTCGCGGCGATCCTCGTCGTGCCCGGCCTGAAGGGCGCGGACGCGGACCTGTCACTGCTGCGCATCACCACGGCGACCTTCCCGCCCTGGGTTGTCGGCATCGCCGGCGGAGCCGGCCTGCTCACCGCGCTCGTTCCCGGCTCCCTGCTGCTCATGACCTCCGCGACCTGCCTGGCGAAGAACGTCTACCGCGTCGCCCGCCCGGCCACCTCCGAGGCGCAGGTCGCTCGGACCGCGAAGCTGCTCGTCCCGGCCCTTGCCTTGATCTCCCTGTACTTCACCTTCCACGGAGGCAGCTCACTGGTCTCCCTCCTGTTGATGGGGTCGTGAACTGTTCGCGGTTGAGTCAACTCTGGTGTGTATTACAGCCTTTGAGTGGGTGTTATGGTCTCCGTGTGAACCTCAAGGAGTGGGCGGTGGCGAACGGTGTGCATCCGCATACCGCGTATCGCTGGTTCCGTGAGGGCACGTTGCCGGTACCTGCTCAGCGGGTCGGTCCGCGCACGATCCTGGTGAACATCGAGGCAAACTCCTCACCGTCCGTGACGGGCGGCCTGGGCCTGTATGCCCGTGTCTGTTCGCATGACCAGAAGAGTGATCTGGAACGGCAGTTGGCGCGCCTGGTCGTCTGGGCGGCCAGCACCGGTCACCGGGTGGTGCGTGTGGAGTCCGAGATCGGGTCGGGCATGAACGGTGGCAGGTCGAAAGCGAAGCGCCTTCTGGCCGACCCGGATGTGACCACGGTCGTGGTCGAGCACAAGGACCGCCTGGGCCGGATGAACGTCGAACTCGTCGAGGCCGCGCTTGCCGCTTCTGGGCGTCGTCTCGTTGTTCTCGATGACGGCGAAGTCGAAGACGACCTGGTGCGGGACATGGTGGAGGTACTGACCTCGTTCTGCGCCCGCCTGTACGGGCGTCGTTCCGCGAAGAACCGGGCAGAGAAGGCTCTTGAGGCGGCTGCCGCCGATGACTGAGCCGAAGAAGAAGCAGCTCCGTACCATCGATGCGCCGTTCGTTGCCCTCGGGCCGTCCGGTGTCGCGATCCGTGACCGGCTGCGGCGCCTCACGCCCGAGGATGAAAAGGTGTTGCGCCTGGTCGGCGAACACCTCGGACACTTGGCGTCCCGCGACCTCAAGGCCCGCTGCCAGGACGCGGGTGACCATTCCACCGATACGTGGGCGGCGCGTAAGCGGGACCTGACGGGCGCCTCGTCATCGCGGTGGGCCGGAGCGATCACGAAGGCCACGCACGATCAGTGGGCGCTCGCCCGTCGCTGCCAGCTCGCCCACATCCAGGGCCTTGAGGCCGGTGTGCGCATGCTGATGCACCGCCTGTCCCTTCCGGTCGGTGAGAAGGGCACCAAGCGTGCTGCGGGCGGCTACCACTCGAAGGGCGAGTGGTTCCACAAATCGCGTCGCCTGGCGATCCTGGAACACCGCCTCGACGTGGCGCGCGCGGACCGGGAGGCCGGTGTCGTGCATGTCGTGCGTGGTGGCCGCAAGCTGCTGGGCAACCGGCACAACCTCGAAGCCGCGCAGCTCACCGAGGCCCAGTGGCGGGAACGTTGGCAGGCCCAGCGCTGGTTCCTCGCCGCCGACGGGGAGTCGGGCAAGCGATACGGGAACGAGACGATCCGCGTCGCCCCCGACGGCGAGGTGTCCATCAAGCTGCCGGCCCCGCTCGCGGATTGGGCGAACGCCAAGCACGGCCGGTACGTCCTTGGCTCCAAGGTCGCGTTCGCGCATCGGGGCCAGGAGTGGGCCGACCGCATCGACAACGACCGGGCTGTGGCCTACCGCATCCACTACGACGTGGAACGTGGCCGCTGGTACTTGACCGCCTCGTGGCAGCGGCCGGTGGTCCAGACGATCGGGCTGGAGACCGCACGCGCAGCGGGCATCATCGGCGTCGACACGAACGCGGATCACTTCGCCGCCTACCGGCTCGACCCGCACGGCAACCCGGTAGGCGACCCACACCGCTTCTTCTACGACCTGTCCGGTACTGCTGATCATCGTGACGCGCAGATCCGGCACGCCATCACCCAGGTCTTGCACTGGGCGAAAAGCTGCGGCGTCGCCGCCATCGGTATCGAGAACCTGGACTTCACCGCCGAGAAGACCCGCGAGAAGCACGGCCGCAAGAAGCGGTTCCGGCAGCTTATCTCAGGCATCCCGACCGGGAAGCTCAAAGCCCGGCTCGTCTCCATGGCCGCCGAGATGGACCTGTCCATCGTGGCCGTTGATCCGGCCTACACCTCGATGTGGGGCAACCAGCACTGGCGCAAGCCGATGCGGACACCCCACCGCAAGATGTCCCGCCACGATGCCGCTGGCATCGCGATCGGGCGACGCGCCCTCGGGCACCCGATCCGGCGACGGACGGCACCGCCCCCACAGCACCAGAGTGATGCTGCGGGGCATCGGACCGTCCAGGCCCGACCGGGTACCCCAGGGCGTGAGGGAACCCGCCCACCCGTCACGGACCGTGCACACGATGCACGCCGCCGAGCGGGTACACAACAGGGCACGCGGGGGACCAGTGCATCCAAAACCGTTCGGGACGCGCGCAGTGCCGGGCAGTGGGTCCAAAACTCACTCCTGCACACTGATTAGGAACGGTACGCACTGGTGACCCAGCTGTTCCCGGCGGTGCTGGGCAGCCTTTTGCGGCGGCCGGTGGTCACCAAGCAGGGCGCGGCCGCCGGAATCATCGTCGGTGTGAGCACCGTGGCCGCCGTTACTCTCACCGGCGTCACCGTGGGCAGCCTGCTGCCGTACCTGCCAGAGCCGGTCAAGGACCTCAACGTCGGCATCATTGCGCTCTTCCTGAACGTTGTGGTCACGCTCGCGGTCTCCGCCGCAACGCGCGAGCCGGCACGCCGGAATCTGCCCCTCGCAGCCGAGACGGTCTGACCTCCAGTCGGTCACAGATCCGGTGGATCTGCCTGTCAACGTGCAGGCGCGTTCACCGCGGGGCCTGAGTCGCTGACAACAGTGATGTCCGGATGGCGGGCCGCGTCCAAGCGCTTCGGGCGCCCGGTCATGCTCGTCACCGGCTTCGTCACGCTGCTGCTCGGCGCGCTCGCCCTGTACGGCACCGACGCCTCGATGCCGTACGCGCGTGTCGCCGTCGGCACCCTCCTCATCGGCGCCGGATCCGCCTTCGTACCGTCCGCGGCCGCCTCGATCGTGGTCTCCAGCACCTCCGGCGAACAGGCGGGGCTCGCCTCCGGCGTACAGAACACGCTCCGCCGGAGCGGCGGACTCATCTCCGTCGCCGTCTTCGGCTCGATCCTCAACACCTCCGACTTCGTCGGACGACGGGCGTGGCCCTCGCCGTCATGACAGCGGCCGTCCTGCTCGGCATCGGCAGCGGGCTGATCGCCATCCGCGATGACCGAATGGCGAGACGATTCATCTCAGATAATGGAGAGGATGTCATGGTGGTTGTATCGACCACCGACAACTCGGCTGCTTCGTCGGGCCGTTCCTGATGCCCGCCATCAGGGCCGCCGGAGAGATCAAAGGGAGGACCCCCAAATGCGGCGCTGGCTCATCCTCGCGCTGGGCACCGGGGCACAGACTGCCGCCTGTGTCTTCGTCTACGGCCTGCCCTACATGTCCGACGAGCTGCGTCATGACAGCTCCCTGAGCCTGAGTCAGGTCGGCCTTGTCGTCGCCTGCCCCACCGCGGGCCTGGTCCTCGCCCTCGTCGCCTGGGGCGCGCTCGCCGACCGCATCGGCGAACGCATCGTCATCACGGCGGGCCTGACGGCGACCGCGGCACTCCTCGCCCTGGGCACCCAGGTCAACGGCCTGGTCCCACTCGGCCTCCTCTTCGCCCTGTCCGGGGCCGCCGGCGCCTCGGTGTACGCGGCCAGCGGCCGCCTGGTGATGGGCTGGTTCTCCGCCGAGGAACGCGGCCTGGCGATGGGTATCCGGCAGACGTCGACGCCGCTGGGCATGGGCGTTGCGGCGCTGTGCATCCCCGCACTCTCACAATCCTTCGGGGTGCAGGGCCCGGGCGTCTTCTGCGCCGCGCTGTGCGCCCTGTTCGCACTCCTGGTGGGAACCCTGGCGGTCAACCCCCCTCAGGCGCAGCCGACTTCGGGCACCAAACCTGAGGAGCAGTCCGGCACCCCGTACCGCAACCCGTCACTGTGGCGCATCCACGGCGCCAGCGCCCTTCTGTGCGTACCCCAGTTCACGGCAAGCGCCTTCGCCCTGGTCTTCCTGGTGGACGTACGCGGTTACGGTGCTGTCGCGGCCGGCCAGATCCTCGCCCTCGCCCAGGTCCTCGGCGCTCTTTCCCGCGTGGTGGCAGGCCGTTGGTCGGACCGCGTGGCCAGCCGGGTGCGCCCCATGCGCCAACTGGCCTGGGCCACGGCCGCGGTACTCGCCTTGACCGCGCTCGGCGCGGTGTGGCCCTCGCCTGCCTCGGACGCCCTGCTGATCATTGCCTGCGGCGTCACGGCCAGTACCAACGGCCTGGCGTTCACCGCGGTCGCGGAACTCGCGGGCCGCTCCTGGTCGGGCCGCGCCATGGGTGTCCAGAACACCGGCCAGAACCTGGCCGCCTCCCTGACCCCACCCCTGCTCGGTGCCCTGATCAGTGCCGCCGGCTATGCCACCGGCTTCGGCTTGGCGGCGGTGATAGCGGGCATCGCGGCGCTGGCCGTGCCGGTGCCACGGCTCGGACGCAAGGCCGGGGCTTCGGTTGAACCTGAGCAGGGGGCAATGAGCATGACTTAAGTGGTTGCACCGGCTGCGCCTTTGAAGTGGTCTCCGCCGCGAGGGAGCTTCGGCGGAGACCGTCACCACGTACAGGGCGGCGGTACTTGGGTTAGAGGCCGACGTCCCTGCGGCTCATGTCGTCCAGCGATTCACGGCGCACGAGGACGCGCGCGATGCCGTCGGACACAGCGACGACGGGCGGACGGCCGACGAGGTTGTATCCGGAGGCCATGGACAGGTGATAGGCGCCGGCCACCGGGACGGCGAGGAGATCGCCGGGGCGCACGTCGCCGGGGAGGGCGACCTCGTCCGCCAGGACGTCGCCCGCTTCGCAGTGCCGGCCCACGACGGTGACCAGGCGGGGCGGGGCGCAGGAGGCGCGGCCTATGAGACGGGGCGCGTAGCGCACCCCGTACAGCGCGGGCCTGGGGTTGTCGCTCATGCCGCCGTCGACGGCGACGAACGTGCGATCCCCGGTGCGCTTGACGGCGAGGACCCGGTAGACGGCGATCCCGGCCGGTCCCACGATCGCGCGGCCCGGCTCCAGGGTGAGCCGGGGCACGGGCAACCCGGCCCGGGCGCAGCCGTCCTCGAGTTCGGCGCGGATGCGTCCTGCCAGGACACCGACGTTCATGCTTGCCTCGCCGGGGCGGTAGGCGATGGCGTGCCCGCCGCCGATGTCCAGCTGAGGGAGGGCGACGCCGTGTTGGTCCTGGATTCTGGCCATCAGCCCGACGACGCGCCGAACCGCCGCGACGTAGGGCTTCACAGCGGAGATCTGCGAGCCGATGTGGCAGTGCAGGCCGACGAGTTCGAGGTGTGGCTGGTCGAGGATCCGGGCGACGGCGTGCTGGGCGGATCCGTCCGTGATGGACAGGCCGAACTTCTGGTCGTCGGTGCCGGTGCGGATCTTGGCGTGTCCGCCGGCCGCGACACCGGGCACCACGCGCACCATGACTTTCTGGCGGGTGTCGGACGGGGCGAGCGCGGCAAGACGTGCGATCTCGGAGGCGCTGTCCACGGCGATGCGTCCGACGCCGAGGCGGAGAGCGGTACGCAGGTCATCGGGGCTCTTGGCGTTGCCGTGCATCACGATCTTCTCCGGCGGGAAACCGGCGGTGACCGCGAGCATCAGCTCTCCCGCGGAACACACGTCCAGCCCCAGGCCCTCCTCCTGCACCCAGTGCGCCATCGCGCGGCACAGGAACGCCTTGGCCGCGTAGACGACGTCGGCGTCGGGGAACGCCGTGCGGTACGTGCGGCAACGCGTTCGGACTTCCTGCTCGTCGAGCACGTAGACGGGGGTGCCGAAGCGGTCGGCCGCCTCGGTCAGGGAGACCCCGCCGACGCAGACGTCCCCGCCGGCCTCGACGCGGGCGGAGCCCGGCCAGACCGACAGGCCCTCTGTGTCGCCGAGGTACCGGGACAGTTCGTGGGGATCCGCGGGGAGGGACGGCGTGAGGGACGCCGTGAGGGGCGACGGAACGGAAGACGAAACGGAAACTGACATGGAGCGAGCCTCCTCAGCCGATCAGCAGGTTCAGGCAGACGACGATGGCGGCGGCGCAGGTCACCCGCAGGGCACCGACATGCTGGGGGTGCCAGCGGCGCCAGGAGTTCTCACGCTCACGGATCTGTGCCGCGGTGCGGTCGGCAGCCGGGGCGGAGAGCGGCGGGTCGACGGTGAGGGCCGTGACGCCCAGTGGCGCGGCGAGTGCGCGCAACGCTGGTTCGGAGAGCCTGATGCCGGCCTGGTCTGTGCCCAGCGTGGCGGCGAGCTTGGCCGCCGACGTGAATCCCACGGCCGTGCGGCCACCCAGCGGTGTGCGGAAGAACCGGGCCGTACAGCCCGCGGGCCCCGACCGGACAGGGACGTGGAGAAGTCCGGCCGGGGCGCGTTCAGCGGGCTCCGGGTCCTCGGAAAACTCGACTGGAGACATGGCGCTGCTCCTTGAAGAAGGCGACGTGCGCAGTCCGGCCGAACTTGCCCGGGCGCTGCATCGAAGCTATGCCCGCCCATCAGGGGACGGGACCCACGCTGACGGATGCTTGATGCGAAGCCGCGTACCCATGACGCAACGCTGACGGAGGGGTCGCGTCTGTCATAGGTGGACCGGGTGAACGGTCCGCGGGGGTGCGGAGACAGGCGACCGGCTCACGCGACGGCAGCATCGCCGTCCTCGGCGCGAGAACCTCCGCTGCACCACGATCACAGCAGCAGGATCGATCGGCGGCGCGGTGCTGGGCGGCCTGCTTCGTGGTGTGTTCCCCGACCTGGTGCTCATGCCCATGCTGGCCGTGATCTTGCTGGTTTCGGCGGTCGAACTCGCCCGTCACGGCTGAGTCTGCCGCCGTCGTCTTCCTGCCTGAGGTGCCTGCGTTCGTCGCCGGCCCCAGGCCTGCACAGTGGGCCATCCTCGCCGCGACTTGACCTTACCCTTGGGGGCAAGGTTTAGCGTTCTTCGAGGTGAGAGGCATGCAGATCAGTGAGCTGGCCCGCCGAGCGGGCGTGACGACGAAAGCGGTGCGCTACTACGAATCGCTGGGCTTGCTCACGCCCGGGCGGCTGGCCAACGGTTACCTGGACTACAACGAGCACGACGTACGACTCACGCAGGAGATCCGGGCGCTGGGCAGTCTCGGAATTCCGGTTGAGCGCACCCGCCCGTTCCTGGAGTGCCTCACGGCCGGACATCGGCACGCCGACGACTGTCCTGCCTCGCTGGCCGGTTACCGGGACGCAATCGGCGAGCTCACTCAGCGGATCGAGGGACTCACCGCCCGTCGGGCGGTACTGGTCACGCACCTGCAACAGGCCGCTCACCGCGGCAGCTGCATCTCACCGGCCGACGAAGGAGAGGACCTGATGACTGACTACACGAGCGTGCCCGCCGATCTGCCCGTTCCCGAGGACGACGGCGCGGCTGCTCATTTGCCCGGCATGAAGGTGCCGCACCTGGAACTCCAGGGCACCGGCGGCACGGCCGTCCGCCTCGACGCGCTCGGCGCGGGCCGCACGGTGATCTACGTCTACCCGCTCACCGGACGCCCGGGCGTCGACCTGCCCGACGGCTGGGACTCGATTCCCGGGGCGCGCGGTTGCACCCCCGAGGCATGCGGTTTCCGCGATCATTACCAGGATCTTCTCGCCACCGGCGCGGACGGCGTATTCGGCCTGTCAAGCCAGGGGACCGACTACCAGCGTGAGGTTGTCGAGCGGCTCCATCTGCCGTTCCAGATGCTCTCCGACGCTGCACGGAGCCTGGCAGAGGAACTCGGCCTGCCCACGTTCGAGACCAGCGGGCTGACGCTCTACAAGCGGCTGACTTTGATCGTCCGCGACAGCGTGGTCGAGCACGTCTTTTATCCGATCTTCCCGCCGAACGAGCATGCCGACCAGGTCCTGACCTGGCTGAGGGACAACCCGCTGTAGGGGCCGGCATTTCTTCCACGGCAGTTCGGGCATCCGGATCGCACACGACCACTACGACAAGGGCCTCAACACGTAGTGGCAAGCCACGGCTGATCCTGGTCGTTGAGTTGGTCAATGGCCGGCCGGGGCGAGGCGGTCGCGAGCACCAGCCTCGCTCCGGTGCACCGTCGGCGGGGGCCGGCCGTGCTCGCGACAGCCGAAGGGCGCCCCCGCGCGGCCGGGTCGCGTGTCCCGGGTGACGCGCCGACCATGGCCCCGGCACCGACCGCGTCAGATCATCGCCGGGTCAGCCGTATCACGGTGCTCGGCCGGTCCGTCCGGGGCAACCGCAGAGGCAGGCCGTGCGAGAGGAGGTTCGCCCCGGCGTGTTCGGCGCCGGTGGACTCGTCGACGTAGACCGCGGCGGGGGAGAGGCCGGTCAGCCGCAGATCGCGGTCCTGGCCCCAGGCGATGACCACGACGCGATCGCCGGCCCGGTACTGCACGGCGTCTGCGAGCCGGTATTGCACGCCGAGCTGCACCACTGAGCGGATCTCCTTGTACAGCGCCACCAGGTCGCGGGCCTCTGCGAGTTCGGCCCCGGTCCAGCGCGAGAGGTCGCCGCCGATGCCCAGTGCGCCTGCCATCGCCACGTGGAAGCGGTAGGTGAGCGGAGTGGTGCGCCCGGTGTGCGGGTTCGGGCTGTCGGTCACCCAGGTGGACATGGTGCGGGCCGGGTAGACCTGGCTGTAGCCCTGCTGGATGACAATGCGGTCGTCGGCGTCCGTGTTGTCGGAGATCCAGGTCTGATCGGTGCGGGCCAGCATCCCGAGGTCCGCGCGGCCGCCGCCGCCCGCGCAGCCCTCGATCCGCAGACCGGGGTGGGCGCTGCGCAGCCGGTCGAGCACCGAGTAGACGCCCTGCGTGTGGTCGGTCCACAGGCGTTCGGCGTCGGGGTGGCCTGGCCAACCCGCCTCGGTGAATGCCCGGTTCATGTCCCACTTCAGGAAGTCGATCGCGTAGGTGGAGACCAGCCGGTCGAGCCATTTGAAGGCCCACTCCGTGACATCGGTGCGTGCGAAGTTGAGGACGAGCTGGTGGCGCAGCTCGGTGCGGCGGCGGTGCGGCATGTGCAGTACCCACTCGGGGTGCTCGCGGTACAGGTCGCTGTCCGGGTTGGTCATCTCCGGCTCCACCCACAGGCCGAAGCGCATTCCGAGCCGTCGGATCTCGTTGACCAGCGGGCCGAGCCCGTGCGGGAACCGCTCCGGGTTCGGGTGCCAGTCGCCGAGCCCGGCCCGGTCACTGGTGCGCCCTCCGAACCAGCCGTCGTCCACCACGAACAGCTCGACACCCAGGTCGGCGGCGCGCTCGGCCAGGCTCCGCTGTCCCTCCAGGGTGACGTCCCAGCCGGTCGCCTCCCAGCTGTTGTAGACCACGGGGCGCACTTCGTCGGGCCGTGGCAGTACGTGGGCGGAGGCGTACCGGTGCCAGCCGCGGCTCGTCGCGCCGAAGCCGCCGCGGCTGAACTGCCCGGCAAACACGGGGGTTCGATGGCTTTCGCCGGCCTTGAGTCGCCAGGTCAGGCCGTCGTGCCCGGCGCCACCGGTCACGGTGAACGGGCCGCCTGCGTGGTCGCGCTGTGCGGTGATCCGCCAGCTCCCCGACCAGGCGAGGACCATGCTCCACACCTCGCCGTGGTCCTCGTCCGTGTCACCCGCGTCGACCATCAGCCAGGGGTTCCCGTAGTGCCCGGAGATGCCGCGGCGGCTTGTGAACAGGGTCTCGGCATAGGGGGCTTCGGTGCGTCGCAGCTGTGTCTCGCCCGACCACTCGCCGACCGTGTGGCTCAGCCGTACGCCCGACGCCGCCGGCACGGACCAGCTCGCGGCGTCGCAGCGCAGGATCTCGATGGGCTCGTCGGCCGCCTCGGCCGTGCCCAAGTGTCGCAGTGTCAGGGAGCGTTCGACGACGTCGCTGTCGGGGTGCACCGCGTAGTGCAGCGTGCAGCCGAGTGGGTAGTGGCGGTCGCGCAGCCGTACGTGGAGGTGGCCGCCGTCGATCTCGTGGCCCTCGTAGGCCCACTCGATGCCGCGCGTGCCGTCCGCGTACCGCACCAGCAGTGACGGCACCCCGAACCGGGGGCCGCCCTCAACAGTGAGCTCTTCGCCGGCTGTTGAGGCAAAGCTGCTGGTCAGTCCGTCGTGTGTGGGCAGTGCGGCGGCCTGGTCGAGTGTGAGGGGCGCGCCCCAGTGCACATGCCGTGGGCTGTCGTCCGCGTCGATGCGCAGCGCGTACGCGGAGTTTGGGGTCGTGAGCAGGAACGTGCGACTGGGCTCGTCGAAGTACACCTGAGACATGAGCGGGAGCCTAGATCCGAACTCCCTGAATTTAAATATTGACGAAGGAAATTATTGCCTCTACGTTTCCCCCATGTTGCTGAACCGAGCGAAGCTTCTCGCGTCTCCGGCGGCCAACACGGTGTTCACGACAGTGCTCACACGTGGTCCGGTCGTCCGCCCGGAGATCGCCCGGATCACCGGTCTCTCCTCCGCCGCCGTCACCAAGGCGGTCAAGCCGATGATCGAAGCCGGATACCTGGAGGAGCTGCCGCAGGGGCCGAGGACCGTCGAAGGTGCGGGGCGTCCCGCGCACCCCCTCGCCGTCCGCGCCGACCGGGAGTTCTTCGTGGGCGTCAAGGTCACGGCCGACGAACTCATCGGTGTGGTCACCGACTTGAGGGCGCAGGTGCGGGCCGCGCACCGGATCCCGGTGACGGACCGGTCGGTCGAGCAGGTCGTCCGTGGCATCGCCGCGCTCGTCGCGGAGCTGACCCCCGCGCACGCCGAGCGGACTCACCACATCGGGGTGTCCGTCTCGGGTGACGTGGACCGGGTGGGTGGCCTCGTGCGCTACTCGCCGTTTCTCGGCTGGCGCGACGTGTCGCTGGCCGAACTGGTCCGTTCGGCAACCGGGTTGGCGGTCACCGTCGAGAACGACGTGAAGGCCCTCACCGTCGCGGAGCAGTGGTTCGGCGAGGGTGTGGGCGCGGACTCCTTCGCCCTCGCCACCGTCGGTGTCGGTATCGGCTGCGCGCTCGTGGTCAACGGCCGGCTGGTGGCCGGAAGTTATGGCGTGGCCGGCGAGATCGGTCATATCCCGGTGGCGGCCGGTGACGGACCCGCCTGCCACTGCGGCGCCCGCGGCTGCGTCGAGGCCATCGCCTCCGAGGAGGCCATCGTGGCCCGGGCGCGTCGCGCGGCAGGCGAGCCGGACCTCGACATGGCCGGGGCCGTCGACCGCGCCCATGGCGGAGACGCCGCCGTGCGCGCCGTCTTCGACGAGGCGGGCAAGGCCATCGGGCTGGGCCTCGCCGCCATGGTCAACCTCGTCGGCCCAGAGAGGGTCGTCGTCTCCGGTGAGGGCCTTGCCGCGTACGACCTCTTCGAGGAGCAGATCCGCGCCGCCTTCACCACCCAGGCCTTCGGGAACGCGGCCCGTTGCCCCCTCGTCGTGCGTCCGCTGCCCTGGGAGGAATGGGCACGCGGGGCCGCCGCCGTCAGCATCCAGTCACTGTTCGCCGCGTGAACCCACGCGAGCGCCTGATCTCTCGCACGCATCCGTTCCCCGGAAGGACCCTGTCATGACTGCGAGTTCCGCTCTGTCCCGCCGGGGATTCCTCGGCACGTCCCTGCTGTTCGTCGCGGGTGCCGCCGTCGGCTGCTCCAGCAACCCGCAGGAAACCGCGTCTGCCAAGGGGGCCAAGGTCACCCTCACGCAGTGGTATCACCAGTACGGAGAGGAGGGCACCCAGGCCGCGGTGAAGCGGTACGCCGAGGAGTTCACCAAGGCCAACCCGGACATCGCGATCAACGTCGTGTGGGGCGCCGACACCTCCCAGTACGAGACCAAGCTGAACGCGGCCCTGCTCGGTGCCGACGCCCCGGACGTCTTCGAACTCGGCGACTTCCGCGCCGAGATGGCCCGCAAGGGGCAACTCGAACCCCTCGACGACGTGTACGGATCCGCCAAGGACGGCTTCAACAAGGCCGACCTCGACTACCTCACCGTCGACGGCAAGCTCTACGGCATGAAGACCATCGACGACATCATGATGCTCTTCTACCGCAAGTCGATGCTGAAGAAGGCGGGCGTCGCCGTGCCCACCACCTTCGCCGAACTCGCCGACGCCGCGAAGAAGTTGACCGACGGCGATGTGAAGGGCCTCTTCATAGGCAACGACGGCATCGGCGACAGCCCCTACCTCCTCGCCTGGTCCCAGGGCAAGGACCTCATCGACGGAGACAAGGTCGTCTACGCCGACGCCGCCAAGTCCATCGGCGGCCTGCACGATCTGCACTCCGACAAGTCGGTGCTGCTCGGCTTCACCACCGACTGGTACGACGCGGGGGCGTTCACCCAGGGCGCCACCGCCATGCAGTGGTGCGGCCTGTGGGCGCTGCCCACCGTCGAGAAGGCGCTCGGTGACGACTTCGGGGTCGCGCCCTGGCCCGCGTACGACTCCTCCGGGAAGCCCGTCGCCCGGCTCGGCGGCTGGACACAGGCGGTCAACGCCAAGAGCAAGCACGTCGCGGAGGCCAAGAAGTACCTCCAGTGGCTGTGGGTCAAGCAGGTCGACATCCAGATCGACTGGGCCGTCAAGTACGGCTTCCATGTGCCGCCGCAGACCGCGGTCGCTGCCAGGACGCCGGAGCTGAGCAAGGGCGCCTCGAAGGACACCGTCACCATCGGGACCAAGTACGGCATCTCCTTCCCGGCCGAGTGGACGCAGGCGATGCAGGCCGAGTTCATCGCCGCGGCAGCCGACATCGCCAAGGGATCGGCACCGGAGAAGGCCCTGAGGAAGGCCCAGTCCAAGGCGCAGTCCGACCTCGACAAGCAGATGGGCTGAGCGTCATGACCGCCACCGGCACCACGCCCTTGCAGGGGAGTGCCGCCCGCCCGGCGCCCGCCACAGCTCCGCGCCGCCGGCGGCTCACGGAGCGGCGCTCCAAGGCGGTTGCCTTCGTCGTCCTCACCGCCCCGATGCTGATCGGCCTCGGTGTCTTCCGCTACGTGGCCATCGGCTGGAGCTTCCTGCTCAGCTTCAGTGAGGCCCGCCGCACCATCTCCCTGGGGAGCTGGGTCGGCCTAGACAACTACCAGCAGCTCCTGAGCGACGAACGGTTCCGGGACTCGCTCACGATGATCGTCCTGTTCACGGCGATGATCGTGCCGATCACCTTCGCCGGATCCCTGGGCCTCGCCGTCCTCGTCAACCGGGTACGGCGCGGCCGGGCCTTCTTCCGTACGGCGTTCCTGCTGCCCGCGGCGGTCAGCTACGTGGCCGCCGCGATGATCTGGAAGATGGCCCTGTTCAGCGGGGTGCCGTCCGGTCTCGCGAACACCCTCGGCGCGCTCTTCGGCGCCGACGCCACCCCGTGGATCCAGACGCAGAGCCCACCCCTGTACTGGATCGTGCTGGTGACACTGCGTCTGTGGCTCCAAGTCGGCCTGTACATGATTCTCTTCATCGCGGGGCTGCAGTCCATTCCGCAGCACCTGTACGAAGCCGCGGCCCTCGACGGCGCCGGTGCCTGGCGCACCTTCCGCAGCATCACCTTCCCCATGCTGCGCAACACGTCGGTCGCGATCCTGCTGCTGATGCTCATCGCCGCCCTCCAGGCCTTCGACGAGTTCTACGCGATCTTCTCCACCGGCGCCTCGCTCGGCAGCGAACCTGTGCGCACCCCCCTCATGCACCTGTACGGCGTCGCCCTCCAGGACCAGGACTACGGCGTCGGCTCCGCCGGAGCCTTCCTGCTCACCCTCCTGATCGTGCTGGTCACGCTCCTCCAGGGCCGGATGCTCGGGTTCTCCCGCGACAAGGACTGATCGGACAAGGACTCAACCCATGAACCGTTACCGAGGGAGCGTGCTCGGCTCCGCCGCCACGTACCTGGTGCTGTGCCTGCTGGCCGTGGTCTTCCTGATCCCGTTCTACGTGCTTGTGCGCAACGCCTTCATGACGACGCCGGAGGTCACAGCCACCGACTGGCACTGGCTGCCGTCCTCGCTGAACTGGGACAACTTCAGCTCCCTGTTCGACAACCCGGAGCGACCCTTCGGCCGGTCCCTTGCCAACTCGCTGCTGATCGCGGTGATCTCGGCCCCGGTGTCCACGCTGCTCGCCTCGATGGCCGGATACGCGCTCGCCCGGATCAACGTGCCCGGTCGCGGGGTCGTCCTCTCGCTCATCGTCGGCACGCTGATGATCCCGCAGGCCGTGACCTTCCTGCCGACGTTCGTCGTGGTCGGTTCGATGGGCGGCGTGAACACGATGTGGGGCCTGATCGCACCCGGCCTGTTCAACGCGTTCGCCGTCGTGCTCTTCCGCAGCTTCTACCTGTCCTTCCCCGCCGAGATAGAGGAGGCGGGCCGCCTCGACGGCCTCAGCTACCTCGGTGTCTACGGGCGCATCATCCTGCCCAACTCGGTCACGATGATCGCCTCACTCGGCGCACTGTCCTTCATCGAGGCGTGGAACTCCTTCCTGTGGCCCCTGATGATCGGCCAGGACCCCGAGAGCTGGACCGTGCAGATCGCGCTCTCCAGCTTCCTCACCTCCCAGACCGTCAACCTGCCCGAGCTGTTCGCCGGCACGGTCGTGGCGATCCTCCCGCTCGTGATCATGTTCCTGGTCGCTCAGCGCCACATCGTCCAGGGCATAGCGATGTCCGGCCTCAAGTCCTGAAACTCCCTCTCCCCAGTACCGGAGGTACTTCCAGTGACCCGTACGACCAGAACGACCCGGCGCGCGGCGCTCACCGCCGCCTGCGCACTGCCCCTCACCCTCGCCCTGTCCACCGGCACCGCTGAGGCCAAGACCCCGTACGTCAAGCCGTTCATGGGCTGGAGCAGCTGGAGCGTCGAGTCCTCCTCGCGTGACGGCTACGGCACACACTGGCTGAACGAGGGCAACATCAAGAACGCCGCCGACGCGCTCAGCAGCCAGCTGTCCTCGGCCGGCTACAGGAATCTGAACATCGACGCCGGCTGGAACTTCGACTACGACTGGAACTTCCACACCGACGCCAACGGCATCCCGAACGCCGACAAGGACCGCTTCCCCAGCGGTATGCAGTCGCTCTCCGACTACGTCCACGGCAAGGACCTCAAGCTCGGTCTGTACGGCGCCGCAGGACTGGAGAAGGAGGTGTACGACAAGAACGCGCCGATCCTCGGTACTGACTGTCATGCGCAGGACATTGCGGTGAAGCCGCTGACCCCGACCAACAAGTGGGGCGGCAGCTGGAAGATCGACTACAGCAACCCCTGTGCCCAGGAGTACATCGACTCGATCGTCGCGCGGTACGCCTCCTGGGGCATCGACTTCATCAAGATCGACGGCGTGACGAAGGACAACGTCGCCGACATCAAGGCCTGGTCCACCGCCATCGACCACAGCGGCCGCAGCATGTGGCTGTCCGCCAGCGCCTGGCCCGTCGACCTCGAGGCCGGCGACGGCCTGCGGCCCTACGCCAACGGGGTCCGTGTCGACACCGACATCGAGTGCTACTGCGAGACCACCAGCACGTGGACCAGCTCCGTCGACGACCGCTTCGCCGACCTGCCCAAGTGGCTCGACAAGCTGTCCGCCCCCGGCTACCTCGCCGACCTCGACTCGATGCCCATCAACAACAACTCCGGCAGCGGACTCCAGGACGGCATCAACGACACCGAGCGGCAGACCGTCATGACCTTCTGGTCGATGGCCTCGTCTCCGCTGTACGTCGGCGGCGACATCTACTTCCTCGACGACAAGGCCAAGGCGATCCTGGCCAACCCCGAGGTCATCGCCGTCGACCAGGCCGCCGTCCTGCCCAGGCAGATCCGCGCCGGTGACACGCAGGTGTGGACGAAGAAGGCGGGCGGCGCCACCTACCTCGCGGTCTACAACCTCGGCTCCACGGCCACCGACATCACGGTCGACCTCAAGGACCTGGGCATCAAGCGCCCCCAGCACCTGCGCGACGTCGTCGCCCGCAAGGACCTCGGTACCGCCAAGGGCTCCTGGACCGCCACCGCCGTCCCGGCCCACGGCTCCCGCCTGATCAAGCTCTCCTGACCGCCCGTCACGCCCAAGGAGCCGCACATGAGCAACGGACCCTCCAGACGCCTGGTCCTCGGCCTCGGCGGAGCCCTCGCGCTGAGCGCCCTGCCCGCCTTCACCGCGCACGCCGCGCCCCGCCGCCCCACCACATCCCCGCTGGTACCGGCCGGCGAGGCGACGACCCTGTGGTACCCCGAGCCCGCCGACGAGGACCTCCTCATCGAGCAGGGCCTGCCGCTGGGCAACGGCCGCCTCGGTGCCCTCGTCGGCGCCGACCCGGCCAGGGAACTCCTGCACGTCACCGACGCCACCCTGTGGACCGGCGGCGCCAACACCACCCTCGACTCCGACGGCCAGTTCCCTTACGGGCGCGATGACTTCGGCAGCCTCACCCTGCTGGCCCGGGTCATGCTGTACCTGCCGGGACACGAGCTCTCCGCCGTCACGGACTACCGCCGCACCCTCGACCTCAGCAACGGCCTCGTCACCACGACGTACACCAAGGACAAGGTCCGCCACACGCGGGAGATGTTCGCCAGCGCGCCCGACGACACCATCGTCGTCCGGCTGAGCCAGAGCGGCGGCGGCTCCCTCACCGGCGCCGTCATCCTCTCCGGCACCCACGGCGAGACGACCGGCGTCGACAAGGGCCGCAACCTCGCCTCCTTCTCCGCCGCCTTCGGCAACAAGCTGCGCTACGCCGCCACGGTCACCGCTGCCGGGGACGGGACGATCACCGCCACCGGAACCCGCGTCACGTTCACCGACTGCTCCGAGGTCACCCTCGTCATCAGCGGCGGCACGGACTACGCGCCGGACCACACCACCGGCTACCGGGACCCGGACGCGGACCCGCTCACCCTCGCCCAGGACAAGGCCCTCGCGACGGCCCGGACTCCGGCCCTACGGCTGCGCGACACGCACGTCGCCGACTACCGCGCCCGCTACGACCGGCTCACCCTCGACCTCGGCCGCTCCAGCGGCGGGCAACGCCGGATGGACACCTGGTCGCGCCTGAAGGCGCGCGCCTCCGACGGATCGGCGCCGGACCCCGAACTGGAGGCCAGCTACCTCCAGTTCGGCCGTTACCTGACCATCTGCGGCTCGCGCGACGGGCTGCCCATGGGACTCCAGGGGGTGTGGCTGGAGGGCAACACCCCGGACTGGATGGGCGATTACCACACCGACATCAACGTCCAGATGAACTACTGGCTGGCAGACCGGGCCGGCCTCGGGGACACGTTCACCGCCTTCGCCGACTACTGCCTGGCCCAGCTCCCCGCGTGGAGCGAGGTGACGCAGAAGCAGTTCAACGACTCCCGCAACCGCTACCGCAACACCTCCGGCAAGGTCGCGGGCTGGACGGTCGCCTTCTCCACGAACCCCTACGGCGGCCTCGGCTGGTGGTGGCACCCGGCGGGCAACGCCTGGCTGTGCGAATCCCTCTACGAGCACTACGAGTACACGCAGGACGTGCAGTACCTGGCGCGGATCATGCCGCTCCTCAAGGGCGCCTGCGAGTTCTGGGAAGCACGCCTGATCACCACGACCGTCGACGGACGTGAGGTCCTCATCGACGACCACGACTGGTCGCCCGAACAGGGCCCGCAGGACGCCCGCGGCATCACATACACACAGGAACTCCTGTGGTCTCTCTTCGGCCACTACGAGCAGGCCTGCCGCACTCTCGGCCGCGACACCGAACACGCAGCCGTCATAGGCACGTTGCGTGCCCGCCTCTATCTCCCGAAGGTCAGCCCGAAGTCCGGCCGCCTCGAGGAGTGGATGAGCGAGGACGACCTCGGCGAGACCACCCACCGCCATCTGTCGCCGCTCATCAACCTGTTCCCCGGCGACCGTATCCGCCCGGACGCCGGCGACGCCGAACTCCTCAAGGGAGCAACGCAGCTGCTGACCTCCCGCGGCATGGAGAGCTACGGGTGGGCCTGCGCATGGCGGGCAGCGTGCTGGGCGCGGCTCAAGGACGCCGACAAGGCCTACCGGCTGCTGTTGACGAACCTGCGGCCCTGGGCGGGCGGTGACACCGGCACGGCCATGAACTTCTTCGACATGTACCGGGTCTCCGACACCCGGGCGATCTTCCAGATCGACGCCAACCTCGGCACGCCCACCGCGATGCTGGAAATGCTCGTCTACTCCCGCCCCGGTCACATCGAACTCCTGCCGGCACTCCCCGACGCCTGGGCCGAATCCGGCTCCCTCAAGGGCGTGGGAGCCCGCGGCGGCTTCACCGTGGACATGACCTGGGAGCGAGGCCGCGTACACCGGGCGACGCTGCACAGCGTCGGGGGGCGCAGGACCACCGTCACCGCGGGCGGCCGCAGCACGACTGTCACCCTGCGGCCCGGTCAGTCGATGAGGCTCACCGACCTCCAGGGCTGAACCGGTCGGTACGACCGGTGCACGGCAGGGCGCCCGGCCCCACGGTCGCCCTGCCCCGCACCGCGCTTTCCCGAGGACGTACGTGCCTGAACGACGACCTGAACGACGACCTGAACGTCGAGAAGAACGGAGAAAGTGCCGATGACCCTCGATCAGCCGCACCGAGCGGTGCGCAGCCGCGCCCGCCGCAGACCTTCGCGGTCCCTGTTCGGAGCGCTGCTCGCGCTCGCCCTGGCGGCCGCGCCGGTGGGCACCGCGCGCGCGGCCACGCCGTCGGCCAACGCCCCGGGCACCCGGGTGAGCGCCTGGTCGCCGAGCATGACGACCGGAGGCCCCACCTTCGAGAACCAGACCATTCGCATGGTGGTGCACAGCAGCGTGGCGGGATCGCGCGCCCGGATCACACTTTCGAACCGCTACAGCCCCGGGCCGCTCGAGGCGGCGGCCACGAACGTCGCCGTCCAGGCGCACGGCGGCGAGGCAAGGCCAGGCACCGCCCGGCGCATCACCTTCGGCGGCTCGGACCGCGTCACGGTCCCGGCCGGCGACGAGGTCGTCAGTGACGTCGTCCCGATCTCGGTGGAGGCAGGACAGAACCTGCTCGTCAGCCTCTACGTGCCCGGCGCGACCGGCATGTCGACCTGGCACTCGGACGCCTTCGACACGACCTACACGGCCTCGGGCGACCGCACAGGGGACGACAGCGCGGCCGGGTTCGTCACCACCACGACCTCCTGGTACTACCTGGCGGGTCTCGACGTCCTGTCCCCGACGGCGAAGGGCACCGTCGTCGCGTTCGGCGACTCCATCACCGACGGCTACCACTCCTCGACCGGTACCTACACCCGGTGGCCCGACGTGCTCGGCCGCCGCCTCGAAGCCGAGCCGGGCCCGCAGCGGCTGAGTGTCGTGGACGCCGGTATCGGCGGCAACCGCGTGCTCACCGACGTCCCCAACCCTTGGCAGGGCGTGAGCGCCCTGAAGCGGTTCCGCCATGACGCTCTCGGTCTGCCCGGCGTCAAAGACGTGATTCTCTTCGAAGGCATCAATGACATCGGCAACAACGCCGGTCCCGACGGCGGACCGCTGACCGCGCAGGACCTGATCGACGGCTGGCGCACCCTCGTCGACGAGGCACACGCCGCCGGCGTCCGTGTCGTCGGCGCGACCCTGATGCCGGTCAAGGGCAACGGCTACTACACGCCCGCCGCCGAGGCGCTCCGCCGCAGTGTCAACGACTGGATCCGCACCGGCGGTGCCTTCGACGGCGTCATCGACTTCGACCGGGTCATGCGCGACCCCGCGGACCCCTCGGCCCTCAACCCCGCCTACGACTCCGGCGATCACATACACCCCGACGACGCGGGCATGAAGGCCATGGCCGATGCGATCGACCTTCACCTGCTGCGGCACTGACGCCGGACCGGCCGTCCTTGGAGGCACACATGGCGCCGGTGGGCGAAGTGCCGCTCCACCGGAAGCTGTTGCGCCCGGTGGAACCAGCACTACGCCGTCAACGACTACGCGCCGTACCGCCGGGTCGCCGAACGCGTGGCGATCACCGAGGCCGGCCCTTCGGCTGAGCCGGCGCGCGGCAGCGTCACCGGGGTGTGCCGCCGGATGCCCCGCTCGCGCACCGCGAGATCACCGAGGCGACCTGCTCAGCGGCCGGAGAATCGCGGTGCGCCCTGCGGGCCAGGAGCAGGTCGAAGCGCTCGGGTTCCTCGAGCGGGCGGCACCGGCCGGGCGGACGGTGATCACCCGCGTGATCGCCACCGCGTCGCCGATCATCACCGGCTTGCGGCCGACCCGGTCGGACAGGGCACCCGCCAGCGGGATGGTGAGGATGGAGATCGCCGAGGCGATGGTGATGCCGAGGACCGAGGTGTCGGAGGACAGGCCGAGCTGGTTGGTGAGGTAGCTCGGCAGGTAGCCCTGGATCGCGTACGAGGCGATTGCGGTGGCGCACCCGGAGTCGATGAGCAGGGCGATCGCCTTGGGGCGGCTCTTGACCGTGGCGAGGACGGGGAGCTTCTCGCGCTTGCCGCTGTCGCGAGTGGCCTCGAACTGCTCGGTCGCGCCGCGTTGCGGATGACGAGAGCGATGATCACGACCAGGGCGCTCGCCAGGAACGGGATGCGCCAACCCCAGCCGAGGAAGTCGTCCTCGGGCAGCGTGGAGACGGCGGCGACCGCGCCGGAGGCGATGACGACGCCGATGAACTCGCCCGCACCGGGCAGCGATCCGTAGAAGCCGCGCTTCTCGGCCTTCGCCGCCTCCGTCGACATGACGTACGCGCTGCCGAGCTCGGCGCCGACGCCGAAGCCCTGCATCATCCGGCAGAGCACGAGCAGCACCGGGGCCCAGATGCCGATCTGGTGGTACGTGGGGAGGAAGCCGATGGCGAGGGTGCCGGCGCCCATCAGGACCACGGTGAGGATCAGCACCGGGCGGCGGCCTATGCGGTCGCCGAGGTGGGCGAGGACCAGGCCGCCTATGGGGCGGACGGCGAAGCCCAGGCCGAAGGTCGCGAAGGAGGCGAGCGTCGCCGCGAACGGGGAGACGTTCGGGAAGAAGACCTTGTTGAAGACGATCGCGGCCGAGGCACCGAAGAGGAAGAAGTCGTACCACTCGAGGATCGAGCCGACGACGCTGGCGGCGGCGGTGCGGCGCTGCGGGGTGCGGGCGCTCATCGCCGCCTGCGGTCCGGCCTCCTGATGTGCGTTCTGATGGGTGGATGCCCTCGGCGTCGTGCACTCCCTTTCGCTTCACGCTGGTGGGGGGATTCTGTGCGGCTCATGCTCGTGTTGCAACATATGCACGCCTGTTGCACAAGGGCTGCTAACGTTCTTCATGACCACTGCGGGATGTCAATGGCATGTCACTCATGCCAATGGAGGGACGGCGCGATGACCACCACAGCCGCTACGGCTGTCTGCCTCGGCGAGACGATGGCGCAGGTCACGCCCGCCGATGGCGCAGGCCTCGAGCACAGCGGGGCGCTGCGGCTCGCCGTCGCGGGCGCCGAGTCGACCGTCGCCCAGTACCTCGCCGACCTCGGCCACGGCGCCGCCTGGGTGAGCCGGGTCGGCGACGACCCGTTCGGGCGGCGGATCGTCGCGGCGGTCGCGTCACGCGGTGTGGACGTCACCGGTGTACGGCGCGACACCTCGGCCCCGACCGGCGTCTACTTCAAGGACCCGGGACCCCATGGAACGCGCGTGCATTACTACCGGGCCGGCTCGGCGGCCTCCCGGATGAGCGCGGCCGACGCGGACGGCATCGACCTGACCGGCGTGCGGCTGCTGCACCTGACCGGGATCACACCCGCCCTGTCCGGCACGTGCGCGGCGCTCGTGGCCACGCTTCTGGAGCGGGCGGCCGGCACCAAAACCCTGGTCTCGTTCGACGTCAACCACCGCCCCGCGCTATGGAGTTCGCACGGCGAGGCGGCCGAGGCGCTGCTCGCCCTGGCGCGCCGCGCCGACATCGTGCTCGTCGGCCGCGACGAGGGCGAGACCCTGTGGGGCACCGCTACCGCGCAGGCAATCCGCGACCACATCGGGCCGCGCGGCACGCTCGTCGTCAAGGACGGCGCCGTGGGAGCCACCGAATTCACCGACGGGAAACAGGAGTTCGTGGCCGCGCCCGCCGTGGACGTGGTGGAGGCCGTCGGTGCGGGTGACGCCTTCGCCGCCGGATACCTGAGCGGGCTGCTCGACGGAGCGGCGCCGCGCGAGCGCCTCGCCCTCGGCCACCGTCTGGCCGGGCGCACGCTGCGCAGCATCGAGGACTACGTCCCCATCTCACCGAAAGGCAGGAGCTGAGGTCATGTCACAGACCGTACGGCGGGCCATTGACGCCCTGGAGTGCATCGCCCGCAGGCCGCGCACGCAGACCGAGGTCGGTGAGCACCTGGGCGTGCACCGTTCGACCGCGCTGCGCCTGCTGGAGTCGCTGGCCGAGGGCGGACTCGCCCGCCGCCTGCCCGATGGGCGGTACGCGGTCGGCCACCGGCTCGCCGGGCTCGCCCAACTCGCCGTGGAACAGTTCGGCTTGAAGGACGTCGCAAGCGAGCACTTGCGCGGGCTCGGGGAGCTCAGCGGGCACACCGTGCACCTCGCCGCGCTCGAGGGCGAGCAGATCGTGTACGTCGACAAGGTCGACCCGGTGGACGGAGTGCGGCTGTACTCGCAGATCGGCCGACCCGTCACGCTGCACACCGCCGGCGTCGCCAAGGCGATCCTCGCCCACGTACCCCGCGATCGGGCCGACGCGCTTCTCGCCGGCTGCGACTTCGCGCCGCACACCGGCACGACGATCACCGACGCAGCCGCCTACCGCGGGGCCCTGGACGAGACCCGGGCGCGCGGCTGGGCCGTCGACGACGGCGAGTACGAGGACTACGTGAACTGCCTCGCCGTCCCCGTGCGCGACAGCGGCGGCGACGTGGTCGCCGCCGTGTCCGTCACCGCCCTGAAGGCGAAGGCCGACCTGGCCGCCCTCGAGGCCGACGTACTGCCTGACCTGATGACCACCGCCGAGACGATTTCCAAGGAGCTGGGATGGCGCCCCTGACCCCCGTAGACCCCGAGACGCCGACGTTCGACGAGCTGTTCGCCAAGTCGCCCGTGATGGCGATCCTGCGCGGCATGCCGGCGGACAAGTCCGTGGAACTCGCCGTACGAGCCTGGGACCTGGGCATCGAGTGCGTCGAGGTACCGGTGCAGACCGAGGAGGCCGCGCGGGTGCTCGCCGCCGTGGTGGCCGCGGGCCGCGAGCGCGGCAAGGCGGTCGGTGCGGGCACGGTCACCACGACCGAGCGCCTCGAGTGGGCGGTGTCGGCGGGTGCCGCGTTCACGGTGGCACCCGGGCTCGACGCCGAGGTGGCGCGGGCCAGCACCAACGCGAGCCTGCCGCACCTGCCCGGCGTCGCCACCGCCACCGATGTCCAGGCGGCGCGGGCGCTCGGCCTGACCTGGCTGAAGGCGTTCCCGGCGAGCGTGCTCGGCCAGGGCTGGTTCAAGGCCATGAGGGGCCCGTTCCCGGAGGTGCCGTTCGTGGCGACGGGCGGCATCGACGCGTCCAACGCTGCCGCTTACCTGGCAGCCGGGGCCAGGGTCGTCGCCGTGGGCTCAGCCCTGGAAGACCCGGAGCAACTCCCGCTGCTGGCCGATCTGTTGGCATCCCGGTAGGCGCGGGGTACCTGCTTTTCCGAGGCGCGGAACTGCGCGACCAACCACGACGAACCCGCAGAAAATAACCGGGACGAACGGAGACCCAGACCTACTCGGCCGCTGGGCGGGAGTCTTCTCGTCGACAGTCGCGCTCAGCACTTCGGCCGCATTCCCGTGCAGGCTATGTCGATCATGCGGTCGCGGGGCCCCGGGTCCGCGAGGTCCCGGTCGCAGGTTACGCAGCCGATCATCAGGTCCCGCATGTCGGCGACGGTCGGATCGGCCCGGACGGACCCCGCGCGCCAGGCGCCGGCCGGCAGGTCCTTCTCGGCGGCCGTCAGGCTGCGGGACTCGTCGGCGACGGTGCCCGGGATATCGAGTCCAGCTCTGATCATTGCCTCGGTCGGTCCCCGGTTCCGGCCGAACCGATGGACCAGGTAACGCGCCGATGTTCAGTGTGCGCAGGCCGACAGCGATCTCGGGTCCGGCCTGGACGGCCCCCGGCGCCGCGGTCACACGGAAAAAATCCTCTGCAGCTATGGACCTGAGAGGACCTGTCCATTTACTGTCTGGACATGCCTGGACAGGTCCACAAACATCAACGCATCGCCAGCGTGCTCGCCGACGAGATCCGAGCCGGGGTCCACACCGGAGGCAGCCGACTCCCGGGGGAGTACGCGCTCACCCAGCGCTTCGGTGTCAGCCGCACCACCCTGCGGCAGGCGCTTCAGGTCCTCGGCGAAGAAGGGCTCATCTCCACCCACGCCGGGATCGGCTCCTTCGTCACCTACGAGGGAACGCCACTCGACAACCGCCTCGGCTGGACCAGGGCGCTGGCAGAGCAGGACACCACACTGCACACCGAGACCCTCCGCTTCGAGGAGGTGACCGACCGCGATCTGGCCGAGGAGCTGGGACTCGATTCGGGTGCGTTCATCGCCCTGGACCGGGTCAGGCGGCTCGCCGACGGACAGGGCGTATCGCTGGAGCGCAGCAGAGTCCCTGCCACCGGGGGCCTGGCCGGGCTGCCCGAACGCGGCCTCGACGGTGGCTCACTGAGCCGGACGCTGATCGCCGCGGGCCGGACCACCGACTCCGGCGAAGGCGTGGTGTCGGTGCGCGGGCTCGACGCGGCGGAGGCCGCCGTACTGCACCGCTCGCCCGGCGAGTCCTTCCTGCGGCTCACCCAGGTGTACCGGGCGGCCGACGACTCGGTCGTCGAGCATGTCACCAGCCTGCTCGACCCCGCCAGATTTGAACTGCACGTACGTTCGGGCCGAGGAGGCCGACTGTGACCGACCAACTCGACCGCGCCCTCGGTGCCTACTACGGACTCGCCCTCGGTGACGCTCTCGGCATGCCCACGCAGGTGATGTCCAGGGAGGACGTCGTCCGGGTGTACGGGACGCTCACCGGCTTCGAGCCCGCCCGCCCCGACAATCCGGTCAGCGCGGGTATGCCGGCCGGGTCCGTCACCGACGACACCGACCAGGCCGTCATCGTCGGCCGGCTGATCGACGAGGGCCGCGGACGGATCGACCCCCTGCGCCTCGCCCATGAACTGCTCGACTGGGAGAAGGAGATGAAGGCCAAGGGTTCCTTCGATCTCCTCGGCCCGTCCACCAAGGCCGCTCTGGACGCGGTGGCCCGTGGTGTCCCGACTCAGGAGGCCGGCAGGCACGGCACGACGAACGGCGCGGCCATGCGCGTCACCCCCGTCGGAATCGCCTTCGCCGTCGAGCCGCTGGACGCCTTCCTGGACCATGTCGTGGAGTCCTGCCAGGTCACCCACGACACCGGCATCGGGATCGCGGGCGCGGCCGCCGTCGCTGCCGCCGTCAGCACGGGCGTCGGCGGAGGCACGCTGGGCGAAGCCGTGGCCGCCGCGGTGGCCGCGGCGCGCGCCGGTGCACGACGCGGGCACTGGATCGCGGGGGCCGACATCGCGTCCCGGATCCAGTGGACACAGGACCTCGTGAGGGATCTCCCGGAGGCCGAGGCCCTAGACCGGATCGTCGCGCTCGTCGGCACCAGCGTCGCAAGCCAGGAGTCGGTGCCCGCCGCGTTCGCGGTGCTCGCCGTGGCCGGCGGCGATCCCTGGAGAGCTGCCCTGCTCGCCGCCAACCTCGGCGGCGACAGCGACACCATCGGTGCGATCGCCGGTGCGGTCGCCGGGTCGGTCACGGGGCTCTCGGGACTTCCCCCCGAGGCCGTCCGAACGCTCCGCGACGTCAACTCCCTCGACCTGGAACCTCTGACCGCCCGGCTGCTCACGCTCCGCTGAGCTGCCCGGAACCCTGCTCCGGGCAGGGGCCCGAGGTCCCGCCGCTTCGCGCAGCACACGCGCACACCTTCCCCGCTCTCCCCACCCGTCCTTTTCGCACCCTGCAAGGAGGTTCCGTCATGGCCGCTTCGAAGGCGAACGATCGCGTCGGTGCCATCGAGACAAGAGGGATCGAACCGGTCCCCGACAACGAGCGGCACGGACAGGCCGGCCAGATGTTCTGGACCTGGTTCGCCGCCAACATCAGCATCCTCGGGCTCCCGCTCGGAGCGACCCTCGTCGCCTTCCGCGGCCTGAACGTCTGGCAGGCGATACTCGTTGCCGTCGTCGGTTCCTTCGGTTCCTTCGCGCTGGTGGGAGCCCTGAGCCTGGCAGGCAAGAAGGGGGGCGCGCCCGCACTCACCCTGTCCCGCGCGGTCTTCGGACAGCGGGGCAACGCGGGTCCGACCCTGATCACCTGGCTGAGCCGGGTCGGCTGGGAGACGATCACCACCACGACCGCCGCGTACGCGCTGCTGGCGATGCTGAACACCGCCTTCGGGATCGGCCGGAACACCGTGCTCACGCTGGTCTGCTTGCTGATCTTCATCACCTGCACGCTGCTGATCAGCGGACTCGGCCATGCCACCATCATGTGGATCAACAAGTGGGCCACGGTCGTCTTCGGCGTCCTCAATCTGGTCGTGATGGGTTTCCTCGTCGCCACCGTCGACTGGTCCAAGGTCCTGCATATCCCGGCGGGGCCGACCAGCGGAGTGATCGCGGGTGTCGGCTTCATCGCCGCGGGCACGGGGATCGGCTGGGCCAACGCGGGGGCGGACTACGCCCGTTACCTGCCCCGCGAGATTCCCGGCCGCCGGCTGATCGGGGCCTCCGCGTTCGGCGCAGGCATCCCTCTCGTGCTGCTGATCTCGCTCGGCTCGCTGCTCTCAGCGGGCGACCGGACGCTCGCCACCTCCTCCGACCCGGTCGCCGCCATCAACGCGATGCTGCCCTCCTGGATGGCGATCCCCTATCTCATCGCGGCCTTCGGCGGGCTGCTCATGTCGAACCACCTGTCCACCTACTCCGCCGGGCTGACGATGATCACTTTGGGGCTGCGGGTGCCGCGCACCGCCGCAGTCGCCCTCGACGTGGTGCTGATGTTCGCCGGCGGCATCTACTTCATGCTGATCGCCGGCGACTTCTACGGGCCCTTCTCGACGTTCCTGACCCTGCTGGCCGTACCCATCTCGGCGTGGATCGGAGTCATCGCGGTGGACTCGCTGCGCGGGCGTACGTACGCCCCCGAGGCGTTGATGGACACCACCCGAACCAGTCGGTACTGGTACTCGGGCGGATTCCATCTGCCCGCCGTCCTCGGCTGGGCCGCCGCCATCGTGGCCGGTCTGCTCTTCACCAAGGCCTCGACCAGCGAGACCGACGTCTGGTTCGCGGGCCCGCTCTCCGGCACCTGGTTCGGTGTGAACGGTCTCGGCTGGGCGATATCCATGGTCGTCGGTGCCGCGGCGTACGCGCTGTTCGCCCGCCGTGCCGACTCCGCCGCCGGCAGCGGGAACGAATCCGCAGCCCCCGCTCTTCAGGAAGCCGGACAATGAACGGCCGTCTCGTCCTCGCCGGGAACGTCATCGCCGATCTGGTGATCGAGGTTCCCGAGCTGCCCGAACGCGGCAGCGATGTCATCGGCACCCGTACCGAAACGACCGCCGGTGGCGGTTTCAACACCCTGGTCGCGGCCCGCCGCCTCGGCACGGAAGCGGTCTTCGCCGGGCTGCACGGCACGGGACCCTACGGCGATCTGGTACGCGATGCGCTCGCCGCCGAGGACATCGGAACGCTGCTGCCCGTCCGTACGGACGGCGACACCGGCTTCACCGTTGCCCTGATCGACAGCGGTGGCGAACGAACCTTCGTCACCAGCTTCGGAGTTGAGGCCACGCTGACGCCGTCGGACATCGACACGCTTGCCGCGGACCTGCGTCCCGGTGATCTGCTGCAACTCTCCGGCTACGGGTTGGTGCTGTCGGCCAACGGCCCGCTGCTGTCCGGCTTCGCGGCGGGGCTCCCGTCGGACATCACCGTCTGCCTCGACCCGGCGCCCCTGGTGGCCGACATCCCCGAGGCCGTTCTCGCGCCGGTCCTCGCCCGTGTGGACTGGCTCAGTGTCAACGCCCGCGAGGCCCGCCTGATGTCCGGGCACGAGGATCCGCGGGCCGCGGTGACGGCGCTGCGGGACCGGCTGAGCTCGGGCGCGGGCGTGCTCGTGCGGGCCGACAAGGACGGCTGCTGGCTGGCGGCGCCCGGCCAGGCACCGACGCATGTGCCGGGCTTCCCGGTCGACGCGGTGGACAGCAACGGTGCGGGAGACGCCCACGTCGGTTCCTTCCTGGCCCTGATCGGCCAGGGCCACGACCCCGTGACGGCCGCCCGCGGCGCCAACGCGGCGGCGGCCTACGCGGTGGCCCGCCGCGGCCCCGCCACCGCGCCGGACCGGGCGGCACTGGCGGCGTTCCTTGGACAGGACCCCCTCGCGCAGCGACTGTTCGGCGCCGATCCGCACTGAGGGCCGGACGGGCGCACATCGGCCACGCACATCCGCACGCTGGTGAGGATGTGCGTGGCGGTCGCACTCATGAGTTGATGGCGCAGGTGCACGAGGGCAAGAAGCAGCCGGTCGCAGAAGTCCAGCTTCGGCTTGCGCCCGGCGCCGGCCGCCCTGCGGCGTTCCCCACCTCGGGCTTCGCGAAGGCCGGACTGCCGTGCGGCCTCTCACGGGGCGGCGAGTTCGGCGAGAAACTCGCCGACGTGTGCGCGGGAGACACCAGACAGGGCAGGATGGGAGCAGGCCACGCGGCCCCAGGTCAGCCTCACAACTCACCCAACCCGCACGGCCCTTGCTACGGCACGACCAATTTAGCCGGAACGTCGCTGCGAGCGGCAACCGCTTCACATGGGCTCAACCAGAGCCGCCCGCCATTCCGGGCGCGGATCAGCCCCAACACTCGTCCAGTACTCCCGGCCACGCACGATCCGTCCCTGCTGGATGGTCCAGAACGAGGCCACCCGGAACACTCCGAACTCGTCATGCGGCACCTCGACTTCGGAGACCACCTCGCTGCCGTCAGCCACGATCCGCAGCACCCGAATCGACCAGCCCCCCGGGTATTCGCTGTTCACCGCGACGAAGTTCTTGTTGCCAACGATGCGCTCCGCGCTGACCGGCCACTCGACCACGACGTCCTCTGCGACCAAGTCGGCGACACCTGACCAATCGCGCGCCTGGATCCGATCCCACAATGCCTCAACCACTCCCGAAGGTTCCATGGGGGCACCCTTGCATGAACCACTGACACCCGGCCCTGGGAGCCCAGAGGCGACCCGGCACATCGCCCCTCAAGCAGCCGCTCTGCCGCTAATAGATCCCAATGTCGTTAGAACAAACAGCACGTCGTCAGCTGTCATCACCCGACGCAGACTAGAAGCGTCCGCCTGTGGCAGCGAACGAACTCCATGTCCCCGCTACGTCGTAGACAGCGCCCAGCCTCCATCAAAGTGTGCACCCGATACCACGCGGATGCCGCACTCTCGCTGTGTGGGAGAGCGGGGGAGTAGCGCAGGGTGCGGTACGGCCCCGGCGCTGACCGGGCCCGCACACGGCGCTCTCAGCAGGCAGACAGTCAACGTCCGCCGTAGCCGCCACCGCCGTAGCCGTAGTCGTTGTAGCCGCGGCCGTAGTAGCAGCCGTCGTTCCAGTTCCAGTTCCAGCCGCGGCTGTAGCAATGACGGTAGCCGGAGTCGTGGTAGTTCGAGCCTGAGGCCGAGGCTGTCCCGGCCGAGCCGATCGCGGCGCCACCGGCCATCAGAATTCCGGTGGCGGTCACCGCGATGATGCGCTCCACGCGAAGTGCTCGCATGGGGCCTTTCTCCCTTCCATCGTCTCGCGCACCGAGCGCGAGATGGATGGCCGCGCACGCAAGAAGGACAGCGCGCGCGGTCGAAATGTCATTGCTCTGGAAATTGAGAGACACGCCGTGGCCATCAAACCGGCCGTGCTGGCCAAGTGCGGCCCGGCTCTCGGGCGGCAGACAGACTCAAGCTGCCGGAGTAGCGGTCGGCCACCGCGGCCGCGCACTCGGCGGCACGCTCCGGGTAGAAAAAGTTGAGGAACGTGCTGCGAGCGGCAGTCGGTGGCGGCTCGGATGGCAACTCCACTTCGCTCGTGCCGAGGTTGACGGGATCTCGCATGAGGGGGAGCGGCTCACAACTCACCGCTCCACTGCTCATGTTCATCTGGCAGTAGCGTCTCGTCGGCCTTCTGGTGTCGTACGGACTCGACCCAGGCCGCGACGAGTGCGCCGAACGTCTCGATGTTGTTGATGCCGAGCTTCTCGTCGACGGCGAACAGCGCGAGCAGTTCGTCTGCGGCCGGGGTTCCCCGGTCGCACTCTGGGCACAGCGCTGCCTCGCGTAGCCCGGACATGGCCTCGCCCTGCATGTTCTTCCACGTGTGGACGAATCTGGCTTTGAGCACCCTTTGTTCGCCGCAGGCCGGGCACGCCTTCACGTCGTCGAGTTGGATGATGACGTCTTTTTCGTCAGCCGGTTCGGTCACGCCATGCCCTGCCAGATGTCCAGGCCGAAGCTGCCCTTGATGTCGGATGCGATCGTGCCGGCGTTCACCGTTTCCTGCAGGACATACACGGTGGTCTTGCGGGGTCCTTGGATGGCCAGGCGGACCGGGTTGGGGCCGGGGTGGGCGAGGAGGATGCGCTTGAGCTCCCGTACGGAGGGATCGTTGACCCGGTGGTAGGGGAGGTGGAGTTGGACGGGCGCGGCGCCGCTGCGTTCGGCGGAGGTCACATCGAGGACCTGGAGCTCCTGCCCGGCGAGGTTGATGGTGCCGTCACGGTCGTTGAGGCGGCCCAGGACAGAGACCACGCTGTCCGGGACGAGTGCACCCATGACGAGCTGGTAGGTGGCGGGGAAGAACAGTACTTCCAGCTGGCCGTCCCGGTCCGCGAGGTTGACGATGGCCCACGAGTTGCCCTGCTTGGTCATCTTCGGCTGCACGCTGGTGATGAGTCCGGCCAGCCGTACGACGCCTTCGGTCCGGCCGGAGGCGATCAAGTCGGGGATCGTGGTGTCGCGATTGGCCGCCAGGATGCTCTCTGTGCCGTCCAGGGGGTGCGCGGAGACGTACATGCCGAGCATCTCCCGTTCGGTGGACAGGAGTTGCTTGCGCGGCCATTCGCCTTCGTCGATCTTGATGTCGACGCCGAACGCCTCAGTGCCGTCGTCGCCTCCGCCTGCGCCCAGGCCCGCGAACAAGTCGTCCTGCCCGTAGGCTGCGGCCTTCTTGACGGGTACGACCGCGTCGATGGCGTATTCGTGGGCCGCGGTGAGGCCCTTGCGGGTATGGCCGAGCGAGTCGAAGGCGCCTGCCTTGATGAGCGATTCGATGGCGCGCTTATTGAGGGCGGGCAGGTCGACCTTGTCGAGGAAGTCGGCGAAGTTGCCGAACTTTCCGCCCGCCTTGCGGCCCGCGACGATCGACTCGATGACGTTGTCGCCCACGTTGCGGACGGAGCGCAGGCCGAAGCGGACGTCGTCGCCGATGGCCGCGAACTCGGCGACGGATTCGTTGACGTCCGGCTGCAGGACGGTGACCCCCATCTTGCGGGCGTCCGCCAGGTAGATGCCGGCCTTGTCCTTGTCGTCGCCGACGGAGGTCAGCAGTGCGGCCATGTACTCGGCCGGGTAGTTGGCCTTCAGGTAGGCGGTCCAGTACGAGACGAGCCCGTATCCGGCGGTGTGGGACTTGTTGAACGCATAGCCGGAGAAGGGGAGCATGACGTCCCACAGCGCCTTGATGGACTCCTCGGAGTAGTCGTTGCCCCGCATACCGCCGTGGAACTTCTCCCACTCGGCGGCCAGCACCTCGGGCTTCTTCTTACCCATGGCGCGGCGCAGCAGGTCGGCGCCGCCGAGGGTGTAGCCGGCGAGCTGACGGGCGATCGCCATGATCTGCTCTTGGTAGATGAGCAGATGGAAGGTGTTGCCGAGGATCGGCTCCAGAGCCTGCTCCAGCTCGGGGTGGATCGGCTGGATCTCCTGGCGCCCGGTCTTGCGGTGCGCGTAGTTCATGTGCGCGTTCGCGGCCATCGGGCCGGGACGGTACAGGGCGAGGGCGGCCGCGATGTCTTCGAACCGGGTCGGCTCCATGGCCTTGAGGAGTGTGCGCATGCCGCCGCCGTCGAGCTGGAAGACGCCGAAGGTGTCGCCCGAGGCAAGCAGTTCGTACGTGTTCTTGTCGTCGAGCGGGATGACGACCTGGTCCGTGACGTCGCCGTTGCCCGGGTCGACCGTGGCCAGATGGACACCGCGGTTCTCACGGATGTTCTGGATGGCGTGGTCGATGACGCCCAGGTTCCGCAGGCCCAGGAAGTCCATCTTGACCAGCCCCATGTTTTCGCAACTGGGGTAGTCGAAGCCGGTGATCTTGACGCCGTCCTTGGCCCGCATGTGCAGCGGGATCCGGTCGGTCAGCCTGGTCTTGGAGAGGATGACCGCGGCCGCGTGCACGCCGGTGCCGCGGGTCAGGCCCTCGACGCCCTTGGCCGTGTCGATGACCTTCTTGACGTCGGGCTCGTTCTCGTACATCGCCCGGATCTCACCGCACTCGCCGTGGCGGGGGTGCGTGGAGTCGAAGATGCCGTCCAGGGGGATGGACTTGCCCATGATGTCGTCGGGCAGGGCCTTGGTGATGCGCTCCCCGTGCTGGAAGGGATAGCCCAGGATGCGCGAGCTGTCCTTGATCGCGTTCTTGGCCTTGATCTTGCCAAACGTGTTGACCATGGCGGTGTACTCGTCGCCGTACTTCTCGACGACGTAACGGACCATGAAGTCGCGCTGACGGTCGTCGAAGTCGAGGTCGACGTCCGGAGGGTTGATCCGCTCCGGATTCAGGAACCGCTCGAACAGCAGGCCGTGCTCCAGCGGGCACAACTCGGTGATCCGGGTCGCGTACGCCACGATCGAACCGGTGGCCGAGCCGCGGCCCGGACCGACCGGCACCTTGTTGTCGCGGGCGTACTTGCAGATGTCGGCGACCACGAGGAAGTAGGAGGAGAACCCCATCGGGCCGATGACCGTCATCTCGGTCTCGAACCGCTCCAGGACCTCGGCCGGGATCGGGTCACCGTAGCGCATGACGAGGCCCTTCATGACCTCCTTGCGCAACCACGACTCCTGAGTCTCCCCGTCGGGAACATCAGGGAACTGCGGCATCTCGTCGATGTTGTCGAAGACCTCGTCGTACGACTCGACGCGCTCCGCGATCAGCAGGGTGTTGTCACACGCCTCGGGCATCTCGGAGAACAGACCGCGCATCTCGTCCGCGGTCTTGAGGTAGTAGTCGTTCCCCGAGAACCGGAACCGCTTCTCGTCGGCCTTGTTCTTGCCCACGCCGATGCACAGCAGGTTGTCGTGCGCGTCGGCTTGGTCCGCGTGGACGTAGTGCGCATCGTTGGTGGCCAGGAGAGGAATGCTCAGATCCTTGGCCAGACGCAGCAGCCCGTCCCGCACATCCCGCTCGATGGACAGACCGTGATCCATCAGCTCGAGGAAATAGTTCTCCCTGCCGAAAATGTCCTGGTACGCGGCCGCGACCTGCCGTGCCTCGTCGTACTGCTTCAGCCTCAGACGGGTCTGGACCGCACCGGAGGGGCAGCCGGTCGTCGCAATGATCCCGTCCGCATGCTCGCTGATCAGCTCCATGTCCATACGGGGCTTGCCGGCCGGGAACTGCCCCGTATAGCTGGCTTCCGTCGACAGGTAGAAGAGGTTGCGCAGACCCCTCACGTTCTGCGCCCACATCGTCATGTGGGTGAAACGTCCGCCGCCCGAGACGTCCTTGGACCCTTCACCGTCGTCGGACATGGCCCGCTGCCCACCGGGCCCCCAGAACTCCTGCTTCCGGTTGCGACGCGAGGACGGCGCGACGTACGCCTCGATCCCGACGATCGGCTTGACGCCGTCGAAGCCCTTGGACACCTGATGGAACTCGTACGCACCGAACATGTTGCCGTGGTCACTCATCGCGACCGCGGGCATGCCCTGCCGCTCGACTTCGGCGAACATCGGCTTGAGCTTCTGAGCCCCGTCAAGCATCGAGTACTCGGTGTGATTGTGCAGGTGAACAAAGCTGTCAGCCACCGGGCGGGCACCTCCGAAGGGGGTCGCGGGAAGCCCTCACCCTAGCCCTGAGATCAAGATCAAATTCGGCTTCTCTGTCCCTTCCAGAGCCTCACCGCACGACGCGGCCGCGATGGCCTCGCGGTATGACCGAGAGAGACATTTAGACTCCGGGGCGTGGCGCCGAACCATGCCGGAAGTCCCGCCTCGGGCTTGCCCAATTGGCCAGGGCCGCTGCCCGAGGTGCAGGTGAAGGCGATGCCTCCGCCGGGGGCGCGCAGGCTCCGGGACGGCGAGGGCGCCGTACGGGGATGCCGGCCGGTGGGGTGCTGAGGCGGGGACTCCCATCACGTCCACCGTCGACCCAGGTCAAGCCGAGCAGACACGGCACCGCCCGGATCGCCGACGATTCCCCGAGAGGACAGCCCGAAGCGTCAATCGTTCGGTGGGTCAGGCCGCCGAGCGGTGCCATGACCAATCCTCACAGTTGTTCGTACAGGGGCGCGCTCCATCTGGACGCCCGGCACCGCGCCTGCTCCGCATGCGTGTGGGGGGCGACGGCAGACGGGATGGGAGTGGGGTAGGCGGTGGGGCGGTGGGGGGTCAGGCGACCCTACGAACTTTGGGAGGCTGGTCGGTGCCTTTCCTCTAGGAAGGGGCTGTTCCGTAGCGTCCGTAGCGCGCAGGGCCGCAGCCAGTTCGGTGCCTCGCTGTTCTTCCTCGGCGTGTCCCTCGCCGAGGCATGCAGCGGCGCTGTTTGAATCGTCATATGACTAAGCGTGACGACGCGGCCCTGTTCGGCAACCGATTCTTGACCGTGCCCGCTCCCTCGGAGACATTCCCGGAGGAAGGCATGGCTGCGACGGACGCAATGAGGCTGCTGGATGTGGACCTCGCCATGGAGGGGGACCCGCAGCGGAACCTGGCCACGTTTGTCACCACTTGGATGGAGCCGGAGGCGCAACGGATCATCGCCGAGAACCTCCACCGCAATTTCATCGATCATGCGGAGTACCCGATTTCCGCCGAGATCGAGCAGCGTTGCGTGCGCATGCTCGCCGACCTCTTCAACGCGCCGGGCAAGACAACCGGATGTCGGACCCAGGGCTCGTCCGAGGCGATCATGCTCGGGGCGCTGTCGCTGAAGTGGAAGTGGCGGGAGCGCCGCCAGGCGGCCAATCTGTCGGTCGACCGACCCAACTTGATCTTCGGCGGGGACGTCCACGTCGTGTGGGAGAAGTTCTGCCGCTACTTCGACGTCGAGCCGCGCATCGTGCCGCTCGCCGAGGGCAAGTACACGATCGGCCCGGAGGACGTGGAGCCTCTCCTCGACGAGAACACGATCGGCGTCGTCGCCGTCCTCGGCACCACGTTCACCGGCCACAAGGACGACGTCGTCGGGATCGACAAACTCCTGCGGGACGTCCGCAAGGAGCGGGACCTCGACATCCCGATCCACGTCGACGGAGCCAGCGGCGCATTCGTGTGGCCCTTCCTCTACCCGGACTCGAAATGGGACTTCCGGCTGGAGCAGGTCCGTTCGATCAACGTCTCGGGACACAAGTACGGCCTGGTCTACCCCGGCATCGGCTGGCTGGTCTTCCGCGAGGAGTCCGACCTGCCCAAGGACCTCGTGTTCCACGAGAACTACTTGGGCAAGACCGACGCGACGTTCACACTGAACTTCTCTACCGGCGCGTCGATGGTGCTCGCGCAGTACTACAACTTCGTCCGGCTCGGTCGTCAGGGCTACACCTACGTCATGAAGATGTTGCAGGAGAACGCCCACGCGTTGGCGGACAACCTGCGTAACTCCGGCCGCTTCGAAGTGATCGGGAGCGGCCTCGAGCAACTGCCGCTGGTCGCTTTCCGTCTCGCCGGCAAGCACGCCTACGACGAGTCCGACGTCGCCTGGCAACTCTCGGCCGAGCGCGGCTGGATGGTACCGGCGTACACGCTCCCGCCCAACGCGGAGCGGGTGAAGATCATGCGTGCCCTGGTCAAGGAGACCCTGAGCCGCGAGCAGATCGATCGCCTGAGCCAGGACATTGCCGACGCGTGTCGCACTTTGGACGACAAGGGTGCGACCCATGCGATCGAGCGGGCCCAGGTCAAGCGCGGCACCGGCTACTGACGCTGGCGGACGCGAGCGCACAAAGGAACCGCGCCCGTGATGAGTCTCGATCAACTGAGGGGCGCGGAGCTCGGCCACGACTTTGCGTACGGTGCCGGACGCGACTCCGTACCGGGCCATCAGGTCCGATTCGCTGGGTACCGGAGACCCAGGCTAAAGCGCGTTGGATTGGATCTGCTCGGCCAGGTCGTCCGCGATCTGTAGGTACTTCGCCATCGCTGAAGACGCCACGCTGTCACTCGCCATAGCCCTACCCCACCGTCTGGCCGGCACCGGAAGACCATGGCGACGACCTCGATCGCACGAACAGCTCTCTGACGTGTCGACCGCGGTGACCTGGCTTGCCTCGGACGAAGTCATGGCCGCGATGAGCGAGGCCTACAGCGTCCGCATCGCAGATGCCCTGACGGCATGGCGCCCCACATCCGAACCCATGACGGACGCAACCTCACCGACCGATCAGGCAACTAGTCCAACTGCGGGGAGTCATAGAGCTGTTACGAGTTTCTCTACCTCATCAAGCACCCGACTGCGCTCCGCTCCGCCGGGCGGGCTTTCCGGCTCCGCTCGGGGCGCCGCTCCTGCCTTCGGCCCGCTCCGCCCCGGCTGCGCCGACGCCTGCCCACTCATGGATAGGGCCGTAGGCCAATCGGCGATCACCGTGTGAAGGGGCCACAGGCCAAGGCGTCTGCCTCCGGCGGGGGCGCTCAGACTCTGGGATGGCCGGGGCGCCGTACGCGAGTGCCGGCCGGTTCGTGGTGAGCGTGGTGGGCTCCCATCCCGTCCACCATCGACCCAGGCAGAGCCGAGCAGACGTGGCCCATGGCGTCCAGGTCGTTCGTCCAGTTGGGCGCTCCACCTGGACGCCATGAACCACGCCCGCTCCACAGACGTGTGGGTCGACGGCGGACGGGATGGGAGCTGGGGAAGTAGTGGGTTAGGGAAAGAGGTCGGGTGCGGGGCTGGCGGCACGTAGCCTCACCCCGTGAAGATCCCACGCCCGGCCGTGCCGGAACCCTTGGCCTGGGCCATAGCCTGGGTCATTGGCACCGTGATGTTCTGGTCGCTTGCCCAGGTGTTCGACGACCCGAAGAGGTGGTACACGTGTGCCCTCCTCGCAGGGATCGTCGTCGCCGCCGGAGAACTCCTCGACCGCTACAAGCAGAAGCGCTGACCAGGTCCGAGGTGCGCCGAACCTCTTGGCGATTAGCTGGCCACCTGTTCTACTGCGCGCATGATTACAGGGGTCTGTGCCTTCCTCGGCACGGTGATCGGGGCGTTTCTCATGGAACGGCGAGCGCGGCGAACAGCCGCTCGGGCCGAGGCAGGGGAAGCAGTCCTCTTCCCGGTCGGGGCCAACCTGCCGGACGAAGGGCGGCGCTACAGCCTCGGTCGCGTACTGGCCGGAGGCGAGTTCCGATGGATACCTCGCTGGTCGTGGACGCGGCTACGTGGACTCCCGACAGATCTGCGCTACATCCGCGCACGCGAAATGACCTTCCGCGGAAAGTTGTGGCTCCCGGACAGAGTGCTGGTGATCGAGTGCGAATCGTCTGTAGGGCCTGTACGGCTATGGGCCCACCCGGAGCAGGCGGTACAGGTGGTGGACATGATCCGGCGTGCAAGTAGCCCGAACTCGTCGAACACCCCGGTTCCTGACGTCAGCAGCTGACACCCGCAGGCGCGGAACAGCCGCGGTCGACGCTGGACCTCATTGAAGTGCTCTCCTCCCTTCGCAGGCTCAGGAAGGAGATTCCTGCTTACCTTGCAGCAGCGGGCTTGACGCCACGGGTGCGCCTGACGACTGCCCTCCCGGCAGCCGGGATCGCCACGAGGCCGATCCGGTACAGGTGCAAGACGTTCCGGGCCGCGTTCCAGTCGGCATTCGCCGACCATCCGCAGTCCGGGTTCTTGCATACGAACGTGGCCTGGTCTTCGCGGCTGCCGGGCGTGACGAATCCGCACGCGGAGCAGCGCAGGGAGGTGTTCGGGGCGGGTACCTTGACCAGGGTTCCGCCGTTTCGGGCGGTTTTGTACGTCAGCAGTGTCACGGTGCGGCCCCACGCCTCCTGGCTGATGGAACGGTTCAGGCCGGACTTCTGCGCGACGTTCCTCCCCGGGTTCTCGATGGTTCCCTTGGCGGACTTGACCATGTTCGTGATCTGCAACTGCTCCACCACGACCGTGCCGTACTGCTGGGCGATGGCGGTGGTGGACTTGTGCTGCCAGTCGATTGCTCGGCGCGTGGCTCTTGCGCGGAGCTGCCTGATCTGGTCGTAGGTGACGTGCAGCCGGTTGGAGCTGCGCTCTTTCGGCTTGCGGAAGCTCTTGCGGTGCGCGGCGCGCTGTTCCAGGCGGAGCAGCTTGGCCTTCTCCTGCGGGTTCAGCCACTTGTCCCGGTCGGCGGTGCCGTCCGGGAGCCGGGCAGGTCGTCCGTGGTCCTGGTGGTTGCCGTCGGACAGCGCAAGCGGCAGTTTCACCCCGGCGTCGATACCGACCTCGGGACCCTGGTGGGGCTCCGGCTTGAGCTCAAGGGTCTGGATACGGAAGGCGATGTGCCAGCCGAGCCCGTCTTTGACCAGCCGTGCCCCGGTGATCCGATTCTCCCTGTCGGCGAGCTTGCCGACGGGGAGATCCTTGGTCCAGCGGAACCGGACACGGCCCACCTTGGGGATGTTGACCATGCCCCACCGTCGGTGTACTCGCTTGATCTGCAAGTCCCGGCCCTGCGGGATGTCCACCGACAATGCCGTGCGGAAGCGGGCCTTGAAGTTCGGCTCGTCCGCACGCCCGTCCCAGCAGTTCCGCCACGCCTGGAAGTACGTCTTGAGTACCGCCTGCGCGGCCTGCGCGGGCAGCACCGCGTACCAGTCGATCTCCTTGCGGGCCTGCCGCAACGCCTGATCCATGCGCGTCAGAGCGCGCTGACACTTCGGCGTCATCTGCCACAGGTCGTGGAGCTGATTCCACATCGCGCGTGCCGCGTGCGCCTGGTCATCCATGAGCCGGACCTGTGCGGGCGTCAGCGCCAGCCGGGCGCGGTGCCCGAACTGCCGCTTCTCCCACACGAGTTCACCCATGACCATCACCCTACTACAGTTGGCTTATGTCACCACGATGGAACCCAAATCCTGACGTACGCACCGGCCGTCACGTCGTCCATAACCTTCACGTCCACTTGGTATTCGTCACCAAGTATCGGCGCAAGGCATTCACCGACGCCATGCTGACGCGCACCGAGGAGATCATGCGCGACGTCTGCACCGACTTCGAGGCCGAACTCAAGCAGTTCAACGGCGAGCAGGACCATGTGCATCTGCTCGTGCACTATCCGCCCAAGGTCCAGCTCTCCAAACTGGTCAACTCCCTCAAGGGCGTCAGCTCCCGCAGGCTTCGCCAGGAATACGACAGCCACGTCCGCCGCTACCTGTGGGGCGGACACTTCTGGTCCGGCTCCTACTTCGCCGGATCCTGCGGCGGCGCACCGCTGACCGTCGTCAAGCAGTACATCGAAAACCAGCAGCGCCCCACCGGCTGAGGACAACACTGCGGACCCGTGCGAACGTGCGGCTCAGAGCAGCCCTGAGATGGCCTTCACCCCCGCCGTAAACGGCGGAGCACTGGCCAAGATCAAAGGTAGACAGCCAGTCGAGGCACAAAGCGGGTTGGCCGAGGTCGACGTCTCCCCTTGATCGACCTGACAAGGATGACGACCAACCTCAAAACCCGTGTGTGGCCGTGCCCCATCCGTGCCCGATAGACAGGGAACTCACGGGGAATCGCGGTCACCAACAGGCAACGCGCATGACGAAGGCCCCCGGCCGATGTTCCTGGTCAGGGGCCTTCAACCTGGGCGGTGGGTATGGGATTTGAACCCACGGTGACTCGCGCCACGACGGTTTTCAAGAGCGTCACGCTTGCAGGGCATATGCCCTGGTCAGAGCCTGTTTAGGCTCCCACGGAGGGCACCTTGGCCCACGCATGGCCCACCGGCCCCGGGAAAGGGGCCTTAGAGCTCGTAGCACGATCTTGTTGAAGAGTGCTGGTTGGGCGTTACCGGTGTGACGATTCGGCCAACACCCCGAGCATGCCCACCAGTCACGCCGACGCACCGGGCAACTCCAAGATCCCCGGCAGAGTCAAGTTCAGCTATGGACTGTCTGTTTGACGCCATCCTTGTCGGTGATGCTGACGGAAACGCGCCACCGCGTCCGCTTGTCGGCCTCGATCTTGACCGTACCGCCGAACTTCCGGCCATCCAGGTCTTTCGTCTTCATCGAGGCACCGTAGGTGGCGCTGTCGTCACACACTTCGATCCCGGCGCGCAGCGCTGTCCCATTACTGACGTTCAGACCACCTGAGGGACCGAGACAGTCATACCGCACGGACAATGCGGCAATCCGGTCCGCAGCCACGGGCAGCTTCACCGTCCCCGGACCCAGCCGGCCCGGTGTCTTAGCGCCCTTCTCAGGATTTTCCGGATCGGACACCAGCGCTGCTGCCTTCGAGGCACTCGGCGAAGGCGGCGAAGGCGGCGTACTCTTCCCGCCGCTGCACCCGGACACCACAGCGGCGGACACCACCAGCAGAACAATCCCTGCGCTGCGCATCAGCTTTTCCCGTGCCACGTCTCGCGGCCGTTGTAGACCAGCCGCGCCGATCCCTTCCGCAGCACCTTGATCTTGCAGTTGGGCTCAGTTTGGTTGTAGTTCCACTTCGTGTACCTGGCCTTCACCCCGGCGTGCAGGTAACCGTGCCTCATCGTGTTCGGCACCTTCCACGACCACGTGTAGGTGGAGCTGTTCGTCCACTGCCAGGCAAAATGGTAGTCGAACTCAGCCGACGCCTTGACGAACACCACCTTGGCTTCGCCGGAGACCGCCCCGCCGACCGTCGACGTCGTCGTCTTGCCCTTGTGGAAGGTGATGCTGATCGTCGTGCCGCTGTCCCCGCCGGAACGGGGTTCCATGTCCCTGTAATACGTGTGGCAGCCCGAGAAGTCGTAGCCCCGGTCGGGCGGGCAGATCATCGGATGGACTGTCCCGGCACTGGCGGGTACAGACCCGCAGCGGCAAGTGCAGCGACGGCGCAGCCGACTGCGACGATCTTGGGTATTGGACGCACGTGTTTCCCCGTTTTTCTCTCGCTGAAAGCGGCCCCCGTCGACCGTCAGGAACTGACCCTAGGGAGCGACTCGCTTTCCTGTCGCGGCAGTTGAGTGAAACATGAGGTTCAGGTCACCCTAATCGTCACCGCTTGCGGGGGCCATCTGCTCAGTCGTCGTCACACAGCGGAACCCGGTGTCGTCGTCGTGCATCGTGTCGTTGGCGTCGTTGCGAACGGGCGTGAACCACAGCGGGCCACCGCCAGATCCCGACCAACAGACTTGGAAAGCGTGTTGGTCGGGATCTGCGCAGCCTGCCGTTCCGGCCGGCAGTCGTGGCCCCTGAGCAGGGCGACCACGAGTCACGTGTAGTGCAGGCTGACTTCACTGCGGTACAGCAGCGAAGTACAGCAACCTCAGCAACCGATCACGTCCGTTAGCGTCCTCGTGTGGCCATCTCGCGACCGGTATGACCACCGCCGACCGTTCCGCATAGAGCTACGGATCAGAAGGCACCCGTGCCCCATCCGTGCCCGGTAGGCCGGGAACTCACGGGGAACTGCGGTCACCAACAGGCAATCTGCATGGCGAAGGCCCCTGACCGATGTTCCTGGTCAGGGGCCTTCGACCTGCGCGGTGGGTGTGGGATTTGAACCCACGGTGACTCGCGCCACGACGGTTTTCAAGACCGTGTACGGATTGACGCTTCCAAAGCGTCGAGTGCGCCCACGGCCGCGTGGATATGAGCCGGGCCGCGACGCAACCGTTCTCCTGCGCACCACCAGAACAGTCGCTCCTGTGCATCCCCCCTTGGATGCATGCCCAGGCCATGCTCGGGGCACAGGGGCCACGCCTGCCACAGAAGCTCCATGACGGTCTCCTGCGCGGCGTCGGCGACGCTCGCCAGTGCAGAGGCAAGGCTGTCTTGTGAGTTCGGGTCCAGGCAATTGCCGTGCCACTCGCCGTTGGCCATGGCGACGTAGACGTCCTCCGGCTCATCCGCAGCGTAGGACGGAAGGGCCAGCAGTTGCAGGGTTTCCAGCTGGGGAAGCGTCACCGCCAGGTCCCGGTTCAGAAGGGCGAGAGCCTGGTCCCACTCTAGGTACTCGCCCGGCGAGACGCGGCGAGGCTCGGGGGGTTCGAAAAGAGCGCACATGAGCACCATCCTCCGCCACACCGGAGACAGCCCCAGTCGCTCAACAGCGTCGCCCTCTGCAAGAACCGCGTGTGACGGCTGACATCAGCGGCTGACACCAACAAGCACGAACAGCAGCGCTCGGCGGTGGACCTCAGTGGACGATCGGCCGAGGCGCAGGCCAGGTTGACCGGTGTCGACAGCCTCCTGTGATCGACCTGATAAGGATGAGGCCGGACATCAAACCCTCCGGTGCCGCAGCTTGATTCAGCCGCTGAGGCTCCGCCAACCTCACGCCGTGTCCGCCGCTGATGTCTCGCGATGCCTCCCACACGCCTTACCGCCAACCAGCAACAGCACAACCGCGGGGCAGGCCAGCCACCAGTGCCAATGCCGAACCGCTGTCAGCAACCAGACTCCGGCCGCCAACACGATGGCGATGTCCGGCACGATCGCGTTCCAGCGGCGCCGCAGCACCGACGTGACCAGGAAGAGCACCGCACAGACCTCGAACACGATGGGAAGCCAGAGGTAGAGGGTCACCCAGCGATCGTCGAGGATGCCGTAGAGGGGTGGCAAGGCGCCAACTGAGTCCGTGGGCAGCGAGCGGATACGGCGACAGCACAGGCCGCCGGTACTCACGTCCCTGACCGCGCCCTAGTGGCCCGCGGATCAGAGGGCCACATCACACCGTGAACAACGCTAGGGCCTGTCTATACGCACTTCCTTGGGCCCCACGGTACGGACGAGTTGTGGCCCCGCTGATGTACGCACGACGGCGCCCTCGGCCGCAGAAGAGTCAGCCAGGCTTTCAAGTCACGTCGGCTACGGCCCGGCTGTCGGCGGTGCGGGAGGGGGCGCCGAGCCCGGAGAGTTCTCGGACGGTTGCGAGTCCGAGAAGAGCCCAGTGCTCGGAGCGGGCGTGACGTGGTGCTCCTCCACGGTGGGGCGAGTCGTCCACCACAGCAGGGCCATGATCCCAACAGCGCACGCACCACCAACGAGCAGCCCGGCTGAGAGGTGCCGCGGGGAGCGCGCCATGCGCAGCCCCAGCCAGCCGATGCACGCCACGGCGAAGACCGTGATCGTCGAGTCGAGGTCACCGTTCCTGTAAGCGATCAGCAGGGCGTCGGAGTCGGTGAACAGCACCAGGAGTGTTGCGTAGAGCACCGCGACGACCGCGCACGATCCTTCCAACAGACGCAACACACGACTCATGCGGATCTCCTCCCCCTGCCGACCGTAGCGGTTGGCAGCCCCCAGTCATACCGGTGGGGCCAGATCAACTCGGTAGATCAGCGCGGCGCGCGAGGTGCTGTGGCCCATCCTCGTCATCAGCTCCCGCAGGCTCGCCCCGGAGGCGGCGAGGTTGTTCCCCGTGTGCCGAAGGTCGTTCGTACAGTGGCGCGCTCCACCTGGACGCCAGGAACCACGCCCGCTCCACGGTGTGTGGGCCAACGGCAGACGGGATGGGAGCTGGGGTGGACAGTGGGCTGAGGCAGCGGTGTGAGACCGCGCTTGAGACGCGGTCCAGGCATGTGCGACTGGTCCGTGGGGCTCGAAAACCGGTTGCGCCGTGGTGAAAGATGAAGGGCGTGGTCACCAAGGAACGCGCCGTGGAACTGGTCGAGGCCCTGCTTTCGAGGGAGCGGCAGGAGTCGCCATGGATGGCACGGCTGCCCGAGCGGAAGATTTCAAGTCCAGTGAGACGGTCGTGACGCTATGAGGTTTGTGGTGCGGGTTCCTGGCGTTTGGCCGGGTCGTTGATCCAGGCGGTCTGGGGTATCTCGGGTGGTCGGGGGCGGCGGCCGAAGCGTTCGGGGTGGCGGGCGTATGCCTCGGCGAGGGTGACCGCGCGCTGGTCGCGGACCTCTTCGGCGGTTCCGAAGTGGACGGAGGCGGGGGTGTGCCAGCCGATGCCCGAGTGCCGGTGCTCGTGGTTGTAGTACGCGATGAACGCGTCGAACCACTCGCGGGCGTGGGCCAGCGAATCGAACCGTTCGGGGTAGTCCGCCATGTACTTCGTGGTCTTGAACTGGGCTTCGCTGTAAGGGTTGTCGTTGGAGACCTTCGGCCGCGAGTGCGACCGCGTCACGCCCAGATCGATCAGCAGCTGGGAGACCTTCTTGCTCGTCATCGAGGTGCCGCGGTCCGCGTGCACGGTCTGGGGCACGATGCCGTTGCGGGCGATGGTCTCGCGGATCAACTCCTCGGCCCGCACGGCCGATTCGGCCCGCTCGACGGTGTGGCCGACGATGTACCGGCTGAAGATGTCGATGATCACGTAGGCGTGATACCAGATGCCCTTGACCGGTCCGGACGCCTTGGTGATGTCCCAGGTGAACACCTGCGAGGGCCCGGTGGCGACCAGCTCGGGCACTGCCTTGGCGGGATGGGTGGCCTGTCTTCGGCGCTCGCCGGACTGATCCTGCTCGCGCAGGATCCGGTACATCGTCGAGACGGAGCAGTGATAGCGCCCGGCATCCAGCTCGCGGGCCCAGATCTGCGCGGGCGCCAGCTCGGCGTACTCGTCGCCGTTCATCAACTCCAGTACCGCGGCCCGCTCTTGGGCCGTCAGGGCCGACGGCTGCACCTGCGGGGCGCGTGCTCTGCGTGGTGGCGGGGGCCGGAGCCGGCGGTAGTGCGTGGCGCGGGAGCGGCCGGTCAGCCGACAGGTGGCCGTGATGCCCAGCTGAGCCTCGACGCCGGTGAACGCCTCGTCCACGACAGGGTCGGCGGCGGGCTTCAGTCCGCGCTCTCGGAGAGCATGTCCAAGAGCGCGGAAGCTTTTCCCATGACTTCCAGCGCGGCCTTGTTCCGGGCCAGTTCCTTCTCCAGCCGTTCCACCTGGCGGCGCAGCTTCTCGTTGTCTGCCTCGGCGGCCGACTTCTTCGGACGGGCCGGGCTGGTGCGCTTGTCGACCAGCTTTTCCAGGGCCCCGGCGTCCCGCGCAGCCCGCCATTCCTTGACATGCGAGTGGTACAGGCGCTCGCGGCGCAGGACCGCGCCCTTCTCGTTCCTGGGTGCGGCGTCGTACTCGGCCACGATCCGCAGCTTGTACTCCGGGCTGAAGGAACGGCGCTTTGGCCTGGGAGCCGGGTCGGATCCGGCGGGCTTGGTGCTGGTCATGAGGGGGTGGTTCTCCTGTCGTGCCCTCTCAGGCTAACCCGCCGAAGCGGAACGTCTCACCCAAGGCTGACAGAGAGGGGAGCTCGCTGTCCTCGACGTGAAGGAGCACGCGCTCGGGTGGCTGGTCACCTGGCAGTCGGTTGAGTACATCCGCAGCCGCGATAGCGAGAAGATGTTGGTGGGCAGCGGGCCCTATCTGGTGGACCGCCAGGATGGGAGCATCCACCATATTCCTGTCACCACATACGTCGGTGAGGGCTGGGAGGAGCTCTATCTCCAGCAGGTCAGGGGGGTCCGACCGCCCGATCCGCTGATCACGGCTGTCCGGGCACTCGTGCACTCCGACGGGACGATGGCCGCGATACGCCACCTACGGAAGCAGGCCCCCCTGTTGAGACCACAGCAGGCGAAGGCCTATGTGATGGCCGTCTGGGACGGAAACGAACCTCCGGAGGAACTGGTCAGCCTCACTCGGAAGCCGGAGAAGTGTCCTCCATTGCCCATCACGACGCTGGCGGGCCGGGCTTGGTAGCGGTCCGGCAAAGGCGGGGCACCCTTGTCAAGACCACGTGCGGCGGCTGACACCAGCGGCTGACACCAACAAGCGCGAATAGCAGCGGTCGGCGCCGGACCTCAGTGGACGATCGCCCGAGGCGAAGCGGCCGTTGGTCGACGTTGGCTGACCCCCGTGATCGACCTGACAAGGATGAGGCCGCTGATTCAAATCGGGGGTTGCAGTTGGGGAGGCTGGCGGGATGGTTCAGAGGAGCCGACGAACGGTGAACAGGTCCTCCGGACCTTCGCCTGAAGGCTGGCCTGTGCCGTAGCGATCTCGGCCCTCTGCCAGGGAGGATGCCCGCCATGGCCATAGACCAGGATCTTGCTCCCGCATGCTCGTCGCGCTCGATGCCCTTGGCATTCGTAGCGGGAGGCGCCGTCGGGATCCTCGGCGGGATGATCGGTTTGGGCGGCGCGGAATTCCGGCTGCCGCTCCTGATCAGCCTGTTCGGGTTCGCAGCCCTGTCAGCGGTAATCCTCAACAAGGCCATGAGTTTGGTCGTGGTCCTGGCCGCGCTCCCTGCCCGCCTGGCAGCAGTCTCGGCGTCCGAGTTGGCTTCGCACTGGACGATCGCCGTCAACCTGCTGGCGGGAAGTCTGTTGGGCGCGTGGGCGGGAGCTACGTGGGCGGTCCGGATGCGCAGCTTCACCCTGTACAAGGTGCTGGCCGCGCTGATGGTGCTCATGGCCGCAGCCCTGATGATCACCCACGCCACGGCCCTGGGAACGCTCTCGCTGCCGCTGTGGGCGCAGGTGCTCAGCGGAGTCCTGGCAGGCTTCGGTATCGGTGTAGTCGCCGCGATCATGGGCGTGGCCGGGGGCGAGCTGCTGATCCCGACGATCGTGTTGCTGTTCGCGGTCGACATCAAGACGGCCGGGAGCCTGTCCCTGCTCGTGTCGTTGCCGACCATGCTGGTGGCCTTCGCCCGCTACAGCCGCGACGGAAGCTTCGCGGTGCTGCGCGCCAATCTCCCCTTCACCGTGGTCATGGCCGGAGGCTCGATCGCAGGTGCCCTGCTGGGCGGCCTACTGGTCGGCGTGTTCTCCGAGTTGGTTCTCATCCCCGCCCTGGCCGTCATCCTGCTGATCTCCGCGATCAAGCTTGCCCGCCACGACTGACCGCTTGAGTGTCCGTGCCCCTCGCGTGCCTGATCCACCGGGGAACCTCGGGGAACAGCGGTGAGCCACGGTCAAGGTCAAAAGAGAGAGCCTCTGACCTGTCTTGCTGGTCAGAGGCTCTCAACCACTGTGGTGGGTGTGGGATTTGAACCGACGATGACTCGCGCCACGACGGTTTTCAAGATTGCTCACGACCTGGGCCCCCATAGAGACTCCAACGCCCGCGGGGTAATCTCCCGGCGGAGGGGTGCCATGACTTCGTGGATCATGTTGGCCTGCGGATGCTTGTTGGCATCCCTGGGAATGCTGACCTTGAACGGTCGGCATGGAGCGCAGTACAGGCATCCGCGGAAGGCTGGTTGGGGCTTCATCTTGATTGGTGCCGGCTTTGCCTTGGACGGAGTGCCGAGGCTGGTCGGCTGGTCCTATGAAGTGGGCGCGGACCTCGCTGGCGTAGCCATGATTCTTTGCGTGCTCGGCGGGGTGCTTCAGATCCTCGGCAGGCCAACGCGACCGAAGCGGCGCCGGGCACTGGATGATCGGGACGCTGGTTGAACTGCTCATCCCGCCACTGGTCCTCCAGGTCGAGTTAGTGGTGCTTGTCAAGAACGCGTGCCGAAGCTGACATCAGCGTCTGACACCAACGAACGCGAACAGCCGTGGTCAGCGCTGTACTTCAGCGGACGAACAGTGAAGCTTCTCCAGTATGCCCAGGACCATGCCCGACCAGCGGAAACTCAGGGACTACAGCCGGAAAGGCAACGGCTTCCAACCTCTGCTTGGTTCGTCAGTCGCGCGGAGCTGCTCCCTGCAACTGCCAGGCCTCTCGGGCGTGGTCACGGCTGGGTACCTGCGGTGTCAGTGGCGGCTGCCAGGATGACGCTTATGACGATCAAGGACGTAGCCCGGCATGACGTGAGTGAGCCGCGGATCGAACAGGCGCTGGAGAACATCTGGCGGCGGGCCCGCAGCCGCTGGCACACGATGCAATACGACTGCTACTCCGATGAGGTGCTGCAGGGAATGCGCGACGAACTCCTCGACCACATAGCCGCCCGCACGGTGGCGGACCCCGAGCCTGGCACCGCCCCGTCACGCATCATCCTGCGCACCGCGGCCGAGTGCGCCCTGGGACTCCTGAGCCTGGGCTGCTACCCCAACGGCGACCAAGAGATCTCCTTCACCCTCATTGACGAGAAGCTCAGCAGCCAAGACACAGACTTCGAGGCTGTGGTGGAGCAGGCGGCCACCGCGAGGACCTGGCTGGACGCATTCGCTTTGTCTGTGATCAGCGGCATGGTCTGGGAACAGCGCCTGGTCATCGGGCTGCTGCTCCGCGGCGACTATGCGCCTGACATCCGTAACGGTGTGCCGCACTCGAAGCTGCAATCGAAGTCGGACCCGGGCGAGCTGGCGGAGATGGACGCCTTGTGCGGCTACCTCACCCAGGCCGAAGGGCATCTGCCCCGGCACTGGCCGTCGGTAACGCTGTGCAAGCCGAATGCCGGCGAGCGCACCGATGCAAAGCGGCAGCTGGACACTCTCGATGCGCTGACGCCAGATCAGCGCCTCCTGCACGTGCTTTTGGAGGATGACCAGGTGGCCTTCGAGCAAGCCCTGGAGCATCGTCTTGTCCAGCACCGGGAGAGCGCACCATCCGATGCGGCGCCCCGCAGCCTCCTGCCGCACAAGACCATCGCCCTGGCCGCCCTCGCAGTCCAAGCACACGGCTGGGACTTGCGCGTCCAATCCGCCTACCTGCCGCAGGCCATGCTGAGTGCCCCCGAAGGCACGCCGTCGGCCAGTTGCTGAACCTGTGCCCTCACCACTGTCTCGAGTGCTGCCTCAGCATGAGTCTTGACGGCCGACCGACTGGCTCGCCTGGTCTACGCGGTGTTTCCCGCCGGTTTTGCCCGATCCGGGGCGGACGACAAGAGGTTCCGGAATGCCAGGGCACCAGCAGGCCGGCCCACAGATGTTCCGTAACCGTCCTTCCCGGAGCACTCGAGATGTGTGGAAGGCTCGTGATGCTGGCCGAGACCGAAGCACGACTCGCGGATCTGTCCACCACTCGGAAGGTCATCGCGGAACTCGCACCGGCAGGAGACGAGCCCGCTGTTCCCGAGACGAACACCGTCTACCAGGCCATCGTGAACGCCTTCAACCAGCACCCCGACCAGGTCTTCTGTGTCCGTGGGCTGCACGAACTCCTCGGCATGCCTACCGGCGAACCGTCCATCAACGTCACCCGCAGCCGCCTCGGACGCCTCACCCGCCAAGGCTTCCTCACTCAACCCGGACGAGGCCGCTACCAGAAACGGACTTAACGCCGCTCTTAGCGGGCTGGAATCGGGAGGGGCGAAGGCCGCCACTCTCGCCTGATCAACCCGAACACCCACGAGTCGGATACCTCGCCGTTCACGACGCAGTCTTCCTGAAGCTTCCCCGTGATCTTGGACACTTGATCTCTATGCTGCGAGGCCGTGTTGGTGCCGTTGCCGGGTCTCGGCTGGGGTGAGGTAGCCGAAGGCCTTGTGCTTGCGTAGTCGGCGGCGGTTATAGAACGTCTCGATGAAGTCGAAAACGTCGGCGCGGGCGGTGGCCCGGTCGGGCCAGACTCTGGTGCCGATCTCTTCCTTGAGTAGGGCCCAGAAACTCTCCGCGGCGGCGTTATCGAAGCATGATCCGGTGCGTCCGCAGCTTTGCCGGAGGTTCAACTCGCCTATTTCACAGCGGAATTGACTGCTGGTGTATTCGCTGCCGCGGTCCGAATGCGCTATGCAGCCGGGCCGGAGCCGCCCACGGCCGGCGGCCATCTTCAGGGCATCCACGACCAGGTCTGCGCGGTGGTGGTCGGCCATCGAGTAGCCGACGACCTCGCGGGTGGCCAGGTCCAGCCAGCAGGCGAGGTAGAGCCAGCCCTCGGCGGTCGGGAGGCAGGTGATGTCGCCGACCAGCTTCGTGCCGGGGATCTCGGCGTGGAAATCCCGGCCGATCAGGTCCGGCGCCGGCTTCGCCTTCTTATCCGGCCGGGTCAGCGACCGCCGCCTGCGGCGATGGGCTCCCTGAATACCGTGTTCGCGCATCAGGCGGGCGACCCGCTTGCGGTTCACACGCCGCCCCAGACGCCGCAGCTCGGCATGGATGCGCGGGACGCCGTAGGTCTGGCGTGAGCCGACGTGGATGACGGTGATCTCGTGTACCAGGGCCTCGTCGGCGGCCTTGCGGACTGATCGGGTCCTGGCCGCGGCGAGCCAGGCGTAGAAGGAGGAGCGGGCAACCTTCAGCAGCCTGCAGAGGAAAGCGACGCCGTGGGTGGTCTTCTCCGCCTCGATGAACGCGTACGTGTCGTTCACCGATCGCTCTCCTTCGCGAAGAAGACCGCGGCTTTTCGCAGCACCTCGATCGTCTTGGCCTGCTCGACGTTCTGCCGACGCAGCCGCCTGAGCTCCTCGCGCTCGGCCGTGGTGAGCTCACCCGGGGCTCCCTCGCCCCGATCTGCCTTGGCCCGGCGATACCAGCCGCGCAGGGACTCGGAGCTGATGCCGAGATCCCGGGCGACCGCCGTGACCGTCTTGCCCGAAGAGTCGACGAGCGCGATCGCGTCCCGCTTGAACTCCTCGGTGTACCGCTTCGTGTACTTGCTTCCCACCTGGCGCTACTTCCTCTGGAACCTCAGGTCCCAGTCTCCAGGTGTCCACGATCAAGGGGAAGGTTCATCCCGCAACGTCCCTTCGCGCACGAATCCGATCTTCTCCAAGACCCGGGCAGATGCCAGGTTGCGCGTATCGGTCTCGGCCTGAACTCGATTCAGGTCCAGTGTGTCGAATGCCCACTGCAGCAAGGCGTGCGCGGTCTCCGTCGCGTAGCCGTGGCCCCACATCGCTTCGTCGAGGACGTAGCCCAACGATGCGCTGCGGTAGTCCGGGTTCCATTCGGTCAGACCGCACCAGCCGACGAAGGCCCCGTCGGAGGCACGGTCGATGGCCACCCGTGCCCCGGTGCCTTCGTCCGCCATCTTCCGGCACATCGCGATGAAGCGATTGGCGCGGGCCCGTTCGTTCCATGACGGGGAATCCCAGTAGCGCATCACGTAGTTGCTGCTGTGCAGCGCGAAGAGGGGGGCCGCGTCGGCGTCGGTGAAGGGGCGCAGTCGCAGGCGAGCGGTGTGCAGGATGGGGGTGGCCAAAGTCATGGGCACCATCCTGCGTCCTCATGAGGCAGGCAGACACCGAATATCCGATCCGCTCCCGGTCCGGTCCTCACAGCCAAGGCATCGCCTACCAGCAGACCGTGCACGCCTTCGACCAACTCCCCGGCCGGGCATTCCGGATCTACGAACGGCACGACTACATGGCCTGCCCGCCGACGATCCGGACAAAGCCTCTACCAGAAGTGGACTTAACGGCCTCTCAGACTCTGGGCTATGTCTGGGCCGGGGTGCGACCTTTGAGTAGGCGAGGGCCCTGCCGCCGGTTGTATCCGAAGGACACATGAGGGTCTTGAAAACCGTCCTGGCGCGAGTCACCGTGGGTCCAAATCCCACACATACCGCGCAGGCTGAAGGCCCCTGAGCAGCAATATCGGTCGGGGGCCTTCGTCCTGCATGCTGCCTGCTGGTGACCGCGACTCCCCGTGGGTCCCCGGTCTATCGGGCACGGATGGGGCACGCTACCCGCGTGGGCTGGGGACTTGCTTCCAGCCGTCTACAGACCGGGTTATGAACAGCATCCGGTAGACGTCACGGGTCCACACCGTGGCGCCCTCCCCGTGCTCGGCGAGTTCCGCGAACGCCTCCTCCTCCGAGTCGTAGTGATACTTCCGACCCTTCGCGCTCCGGATCATCCACTCTCTGTCGGGTAGCCCTGCGAGTCCCATAGCCACGACGATCGTCCCCTCCCCTTGCGTGGGCGAGATCGTAGCTCGTCACGCTCCAGGTCGGTTGACCCAACCTGGGCGATACATCGATGCCTACCTCAACCCACCACTCACCTCAGCTCCCATCTCGTCCGCCGTCGACCAACAAGCAACACGCCGGACTCCATTGTCCGCCCCCCCGGGCCAACGGGTCTGGCCCGCCCACCATCAGGAGGTTCAAAAGCGGCCGGGTCTTGAGAACGCTGGGCGACCAAGTGACCCCCGCCGAGGCCGATCCCATGCCAGCGGGCTGCCCGGCCGGCCATGAGCTTCACGATCGCCGGGCAGGCGCCAGAAGGCCCCCAGCCTGGCGAGACGCTGTCTCACGAAGTTGGTCTGGTGGGCCCGGCCGGACTTCTCCTGCCGGGCCCACCGCTGTGCGTACGCATGGGCGTACGGCTCGCCCGGACCGCCGGCGCGACTGGATGCGGCCCGGGACGTGGAGGTGAGGCGTTGGGGATGCCTCGGGGTCATGCCTTGGCGAGTGCCGGTTCGGCCTCGGTGTCGTGTGGTTGTGCCGCGGCGGGCTCTGGAGTTCCTGTGTGCAGGACGCGGTTGACGCGTGCGGTGTCGAGGACGTGTTCCCAGCGGGCGACGACGAGGGTGGCGACGCTGTTCCCGGCGAGGTTGGTCAGAGCACGGCACTCGGACATGAATTTGTCGACGCCGAAGATCAGCATGATGCCGGCGGCGGGCACGGTGCCGACGGTGGAGAGGGTGGCGGCCAGTGCGATGAACCCGGCGCCCGTGATGCCTCCGGAGCCCTTGGAGGTGAGGATCATGACGGCGAGCAGGCCGAGTTGCTGGCCGAGGCTGAGGGGTGTGTCGGTGGCCTGGGCGATGTAGACGGCGGCCAGAGACAAGTAGATGGAGCTGCCGTCGAGGTTGAACGAGTAGCCGGTCGGCACGGTCAGGCCGACGACGTCGCGCCGTACCCCGAGTCCTTCGAGCTTGGCCATCAGGCGCGGCAGCACGCTCTCGGAGGAGGAGGTGCCCAGGACAATGAGGAACTCCTCGCGCAGGTAGCGCAGCAGTCGGAAGATGTTGATCCTGAGCAGGGCCAGAACGCCGCCGAGGACCACGACGACGAAGAACACCGAGGTTCCGTAGAACAGCCCGATGAGCTGGCCGAGGCTGGTGAGTGTGGAGATGCCGTACTTGCCGATGGTGAAGGACATTGCGCCGAAGGCGCCGACGGGTGCGGCCAGCATGATGTAGTGAAGGATCTTGAACACCACGGCGCTCAGCCGGTTGATGGCGTCGACGATCGGGACTGCGACGGGTCCCACGGCTTTGAGGGCGATACCGAACAACACCGCGAAGAAGATGACTTGAAGAATGTTGCCTTCAGCGAAGGCGCCCACCGCGCTGGAGGGCACGATGTCGGTGAGGAAGTGCCACCAGCTCTGGCCCTCGCCGTCCTTGACGTATTGGGCGGCGTCGCCCGACAGATGCAGTTCGCCGGGGTGGGCGTGGACTCCGGCGCCCGGCTGGAAGACGTTGACAGCGATCAGCCCGACGGCCAGGGCGGCCAGGGTGCCGGCCTGGAAGTAGAGCAGGGATTTGAGGCCGACCCTGCCGACACGGCGCAGGCTCTCGACCCCGCCGATGCCGGCCACGATCGTCAGGAAGACGATCGGCGTGATGAGCATCTTGATGGCGGACACGAAGGTGGTGCCGACCGGCTCCAGAGCCACGCCGACGCTCGGCCAGAGCCAGCCGGTGAGGATGCCGCAGACGATCGCGGTCAGGACCCAGAAGTACAGCTGCTTGTACCAGGGCTTGGACGGCGGTGTGACAAGAGACGGGCTGGAGGCGGGGGACGCGGTTGCTGCCATGGCGTTTCTCCTCGTCGAGGAACGTGGACGCAGCCGGGACGCGGGCGGTCTTCGGGGCGCGGAGACCGGTGGGGAGAGGGCGCGGCTCGGTAGCGGACAGATACGGGTGCCGTGGGTTCGGCGCGGGATGGTGGTCCTGCGGCGGGCAGGCCGGGGCGGAGTCGTCCGTGCCGCCCTCGGCCCTGTGGGAACCGGTCAGAGAAGTTCGAGGAGCTTCTCTGCGAACTCGGTGGTCGTGGCACTGCCGCCGAGGTCGGGCGTGCGGACGTCGGTCTTGGCGAGCACCGCGGCGATGGCGTCGGTGACCTCCTTGGCCGCCTCGGGGTGGCCGAGGTGGCCGAGCATCATGGCAGCCGACCAGATCGCGCCGAGCGGGTTGGCGACGCCGCGGCCCGCGATGTCCGGCGCCGAGCCATGGACTGGCTCGAACATCGAGGGGAACTCGCGCTCCGGGTTGAGGTTGGCAGCCGGTGCGATGCCGATGGAGCCCGCCACGGCGGCGGCCAGGTCACTGAGGATGTCGCCGAAGAGGTTGGAGGCGACGACCACATCGAAGCGGGCCGGGTCGAGGACGAACTTCGCGGCCAGCGCGTCGATGTGCTCCTGGTCCCAGGCCACCTGCGGGTGGACGGCGCCGCGCTCGGCGACCAACTCGTCCCAGAACGGCAGAGTGTGCACAATGCCGTTGGACTTGGTGGCCGAGGTGAGCTTCCTGCCGCGCTGCGCGGCCAGCTCGAAGGCGTAGTCGAGGACGCGAGTCACGCCGCCACGAGTGAACACCGACTCCTGCACGGCCATTTCCTCGGGGAAGCCCCGGTTCAGCCGGCCGCCGATCTCGCTGTACTCGCCCTCGACGTTCTCGCGTACGACGACGAAGTCCACCTCACCGGCCGCGGCGGCGCGCAGAGGGCTGGCGACCCCCTCGAAGACCCGGATCGGCCGCAGGTTGACGTACTGACGGAAGCTGCGGCGGATCGGGATCAGCAGTCCCCACAGCGAAATGTGGTCCGGCACGCCCGGGTAGCCGACCGCGCCGAGCAGGATCGCGTCCTTGTCGCGCAGCTGGTCGAGGCCGTCCTCGGGCATCATCGCGCCCTCACGGACGTACCGCTCGCACGACCAGTCGTAGGAGGTGTAGGTGAAGGCGAAGCCGTGGCGGGCGCCGACGGTGTCGAGGACCTGCTGGGCGGGCGGCAGGACCTCGGCTCCGATGCCGTCGCCGGGGATGAGTGCGATGTGGTGGTCGGTCATGTGCCGATTCCAGCAATCAGGCCACGAGGTCGTCCAAGACGCTCTGCCGATCTGCCTTATAAGCCTGTCCTATCAGTGCTGAATGGCGGCAAGTGCGCAGGTCAGGAACGCGCTGGCGGCTGGGGACTGCTCCGCCCGACGGCTGACCAGCGCAATCTGCAGCGTCGTCTTCGGCTCGATATCCAACACCAGTGCGCCCGCTTGCTCGGCCGTCGTGCGCCAGGACTCGGTGACCACCGCCAGACCGACCCCCGCGAGGACCAGCGGAAGAATGGCCACCCGGTGCTCGGTCTCCGCCGCGATGGCGAACCCGATGCCACTCTCGCGCAGTCGATCGACGTACGCGCGCATCCCGGTGCCCCGCTGGCCGACGATCAGGCGCTGGCCGGCCAGTTCCTCGCAGGCGACCGGCCGCCCCGCCGGGAACGGCCCGTCGGGAGGGGTGACCAGCACGAAACGCTGCTCCCCGACAGCATGCGAGATCACCTCCTTGTTGGTGAGCGGACCCGACGTGGCAAGGAGCCCCAGCTCGGCGGCGCCGGTGCGCACCATGTCCACGACATCGCGTGCGGTGAAGGCGGCCCGGATGTTCACCGACACCCCGGGATACCGGCCGCTGAACGCACGGATCATCGTGGTCAGAGGCTCCACGGCCTGAGACGGCATCGCGGCAATGTCCAGTCGCCCCTGGCGCAGTTCGTGCACGGCCGCGACGCTGGCGCGGGCCGTCTCAAGGCTCCGCACAGCCGCCCGGGCCGGTTCGATCAACGCTGTCCCCGCCTCGGTGAGAACAGCCCGGCGGCCGATCCGATGGAACAGAGTGCTGCCCAGGTCCCGCTCCAGAGCCTGAACAGCCTGGGAAAGCGAAGGCTGAGAAAGGTACAGGGCTGACGCCGCCCGGTTGAAACCTTCGTGATCCACAATCGCAAGGAAATACTCAAGCTGCCGGATATCCATGACCACCATCCTCCACAGCGCTGAAGAGCGTCTCGCCCCGGCTGCTCGCCCGATGGCGGGCCGGCGGTGGTGCGGGTGTCGACCGTCAGGGACGAGTCGCGGTAGCTGAGGCCCAGCTGCCGGGTCACCTCGCCGTGGCGGATCGCTCCGCGGCGGACCTCCGTCGAGATGCCGAGCGTGAGCTGGTAGGCCAGTGTTTCGGCTCAGCTGCCGCCCCCTTCGTACCCGGTGTTCCCGTGGGTCCCGCATGACCTGGCACGCATGTTGCTCGGCGCTATCGAACTGAATGGGCATCAAAGTGTGTTGCCCGCCTGGCAATTCACCTCTCGCAGACACCAACCGACGGGCCGCGCCGCACGGTCTAGATCAACTGCTCATCCACCGGACGGCCCAAGGCGACCGACCGCTCCTCGGTCGCAACTGAAAGAGTCACGTTCTCAAACTCGTTGGTCCAGCCCCCGCGAGCAGGGGCGGCCAACCGCGGCGCTAGCGTTGTCGCGTGGCCGACTTCTACGAACTCCAGCTGGCCCTGGATCTCCCGGATTCCGCAGAGTTGGGTCTGCTCCGGTGGCACCTGGGCGAGACACCAGAAGACAAGGAACCGGACAGCGATGAGGAATATCCACTACTGACCGGCACAGGCCCCGCGCAGCGCATCGGTGGGGCGCTGATCGGCATGCTCCAGCGCGGGCCTCGCGGCTGTTCCTTGCTGGCACGTCAGGAGGTGCACCCCGACGACTTCGCACGCCTGCGGCATCTCCTCAAGTGGATCGCTGCACGGACAACGACCGTGGGCGCCATCGGTTATGTGCGTTTCTATGAAGACCACATCCCCGACGTACTCGTCGTCGAATCCGGAACCGTTCGTCAGGTCCCCCTCGAACTGGCCCCGAGAACCGACGAACTGCTCCCGGACTGAGGTTCAAGCGGGACTCTGGATGACTGGGTGGAGGAGCTGAGATCCCCTGGACGCGTGTTCGCGTGGCAGCCGTCGACAGCCGCAGCCGGCCGTACGCCTTTGCGTTCGCCGGTGACACAGAAAGGAACGCCGTGCCCGAGCGCCGTCAGGACGCGGGGCGCCTCAGCCGGCGGCCCAGGAGAACGGTTCCTGCGCCCGCGATCAACGAGGCGGCGCCGATGCCGGTGAGTGCGGTCTCGGCCTGGGCGTCATGAGTGGTTCCGGTGGCGGCCAGCGCAGGCCGGGCGGAATCGGCAGCCGTGGCGGCTTGGAGGACGAGATCGGTGACCGCATCTGGGTGGGAGATCATGGCCACATGGGAGGAGTCGATCTCTACCATGTGTGAACCCGCGCGTTTCGCCTCGAAGCGTTCCTGGTCGGGATTGATGGTCTTGTCCTGCTTCGCGACGAGGAACCACGACGGGATGTGCTTCCAGGCGGCCACCTTGGCCTTCTCTGAGAACGCAGTCGTAGCCGCGGGTCGTTGGGTGACCGCCATGACCCTCGTGGTGCTTTCCGGCAGGTCGGCGGCGAAGACCTGGTGGAGCTTGTCGGGCTTGAGGTAGAGGTCGGTCCCGCTGACGCCGCTGGCCCGGTAGGGAACGGACTTCGTAGCGGTGCCGAGTTCGCTGGGGAACTTGGCACTCAGGGTCATTCCGGTCTCGCCCACATCGGGCATCAGTGCCGATACGTACACCAGGGACTTGACCTGAGGGTTGTCGGCGGCGGCCGTGCTTATCAACGCGCCGCCGTACGAGTGGCCCACCAGCACGATCGGGCCCTTGATGCTGTCCAGCACGGAGGCGATGTAGGCGGAGTCGCTGTACAGCCCGCGCAGCGGGTTGGCGGGAGCGATGACGGTGTAGCCACGGTGTTCAAGCCGTTCGACGACCCCGTTCCAGCTGGAGGCGTCCGCGAATGCCCCGTGCACCAGCACGATGGTGGGTTTGGTGGCGGTCGTGCCGCCGTCCGCGGCGGCAGGGGCCGCAACGGACGTGCACAGGGCCACGGCGCACCCGGCCGCGATGACGTGTGCGCGCCGTATTCGGCGCCGTGAGCCGGGGACCGGAAATACCGTCATGTCGTTCTCCCTTTCCGTGACACCTGACACCTACGGCATCTGAGTGTTCACCCATCTGCACCCGGCAGACGCGGCCACGCACTCCAACCGGGTCACAGAAGTGGGCCATGGGAGTGAATGTCGGCGTCAATGGGTTTCAGCACACACCCGCGCCGACTCGCGCCGCGCCCAGGACGTGCTCCCGACCGTCCCAGGACGGCGAAACCACGCGCCGAAACCTGGCTCGCCGCCCCCCGAACCCGCATCCCGGAGAGCGCGGTGACACAACTCACCTCAGCGCTTAGCCGAGCTGGAGCGTGCCTGGGGTCAGTTCGGCACTCCCAGGGAGGGCGACCCAGCGCCGCAGCCGTGATCGTCGGTCTCTGTGTCGTCGCTGCCGTGAACTCGTCGGCTCCTCAGCCCCCTGAATCGGTACGCTTCGTCCGGAGGCGGGAATGTTCAATGCAGTGGCTTTCGGTGCTGGTGGTGCCATCTGCCTGGCTCTTGGCATGTGGTTCGTCTTGCGGCAACGCCGCAGGCGCGCCAGCACTCTCGTGGGGTGGGGCGGATTGGCCCTCGGAGTAGCGCAGTTGATACGCGCTGTAGCCTCTTTGACCGGAGACCGCCAGCCGCTCGGTGTCATCCTCGCGATCTGTTTTGCAGCACTCAGCGTGGTCGGCTACATCCTGGTGGCGCGTGGCGGGGACACGGTCCGGAACGGTCGCGGCGGCAAGAAGCGCCGGAAGCTGCCTCCGATCCGCCCGTCGGATGGCTAGCAAGGAGACCCGCGCCTTTTGGTCCAAGGCTCCAGCAGGACCGCTGGTCGCTGGCTGATACGAGCAGGCACACCCTCCTGACCTCCCCGGGCGTAATCGTCCATGTCGCGCCCGTGGTGAACTTCAGCGCCACCTTTTCGCGTCCGATCAGGATACGAGTGAGAGGGATGGCTTCGATGTTTCATACTCCGCCCGTGGACATATCCGATGGTGGGCAGAGCCTCGATCCGCAGTGGATCGACATCGGCAACAACGTCAGTGGTGTTGCGTACGGTTGCCGAGACGCCTCGCCCGTCGCTGCTGGGGTCACCACCGCGGCGACCGTGACGGTCGCTGGGGTCACGACCGCTACGACCACCGCTGACCGTCCTTCCCGGGGTGCTCTTCCGCTGTTGGGGGAGGGCGCCCCTTCCGCGTCCTTCGCATGTCTTCTGCCGCATAGGCACCCGCGGTTGGCCGAGATCTATGTTCCGCTCGATTCCGACCGCAGGGATCTGGGTCCGCACATTGGTGTCGTGCAGGAGTTCAATGCCCGCCGGGTGCTGGACCTCGCCTGCAGCGACGGGTGCGCGACACCCGCTTTAGGAGTTCGATCCGATCCTGCTCCCGCTGCTATCGGTGACTGGCACGACGTCCGGACAGGGATGCTGATTTACGCCGCCGTCCGGTGCCGTTGATGTCAGGCGTGGATGTCAGAGGCCTCGTCGACAGGGCAGGAGACGTGTCAGACCTGCGGTGAATGATCCCGGGTATGGGATACGAACTGCACATGACGCGCGCCTCGGACTGGTTGGACAGCTAGGAACGCCCCATCTCGCTGCCCGACTGGCTTGAGTTTGCACACAACAGCGCGGCACTTCGGCAAGAAGGCCACCTCGACCTGCACAGCGTAGGCCGGCAACCGGTGTTCACATGGGGCAGCCTGGACAGCGTCGCGGTCGGGCTCCATTGGTGCGAGGGACGAGTGATTCTGTCCGGGGCCCACGCACCTGGTGTGGACCTGGTCGGCTTGGCTGACCTCGCAGCCGAACTGTCCGCGAAGCTGATCGGCGACGAGGGGGAGCAGTACCCGAGATCTGTCCGCCGCGGCAACGAAGAGCCCTGAGCTTGGGAATCACCGGGCCGTCACGGAGGGGGTTGACGCTGACCAGCGCAAACGGCCTCTGGTGATTAATCGCGAGGCGTCGCGCTTGACTGCTCTTGACCGCTGGGATCCGCTCTTTCTGGCACGGATGTGGCACGGGCTTCCATCCGCTCTGACGGGTCGCGTCACCGACCCCGCACCCGACAGCAATGTCAACCGAACGGCCCAACATGACGTGTCACCCACATGGATGAACAATTGGCTGAGTAGTGTTCCAACCGAGGCAATCTGTGAAAGGCGAACCAAATGCGCATTCGACGAATCCTCGCCGCAGTCTTCGCCACGGCAGCCCTCGCCGGACTCGGCCTCACAGGCGCCGCCACCGCCACCGCCACCGCCGGCAGCGTCACCCCGGCCAGCGTCACCCCGGCCAGCGTCACCCCGGGTGAGTGCACGGACGGCGGCGGAACGATCGATCGGTCGACGCCCATGCTCCCGACCTGCAGAGGCGGTATGAACGACGGGCAGACGGTCGACTAAACCCCACTAGGGCCCGTTGTGAAAGTGGATCGGCGCCCCGCAGCCGCGCGTTGCGGGGCGCTCCCTCGCGAGCGTTCCCCCTCGGCTGACGGCTCAACGTACCTGGAAGGCGTGACACGACTTCCGAAGGGTCGAGCACTTGAGGCTGGGCTACGCCTCACCCCTCAACAGGCTGAACTGGGGCATCCCTTGACTTGGACCACCGCCTTAGGAGTTCGCTCCGCCTCGGCGTTGGCTGGGCGCAACCGCGCTCCCGGGAGCCATCTGTATGCGCCCAAGGCTGCGGCTGTGCGTGGTTGTTGATGTCAGCGCTGGATGTCAGCGGAACAGTTCCGGCACAGGGCAGATCTCCAACGGCTCGTCCGGCCGATCCGCCCAACCCCACCAGACGTGCCCACTGGCACACCGCCACAATGATCGACAGGTCCGTCGGCCGTCGTCCTTGCACTTGGAGAGCACGAGACCACCAGACTTCAGGGGCTGCCTGCATTCGGGGCAGGGCAGAACGTCGCTGGTCATGCGTCGCACACTAGCCCGAGCGCTACTCAAGCGCCGCCCCTGCTCGGTGCAGCCGAACTCTCACCTGGTGGTTGCGTTCAACGTGGTCGATGACCTCACCGCGGATGCGTGTGCCGAGTACGGGCAGCCCCATCTCCTCGGGTATGGCAATGATCTCGGCAAGCGCCATGGCGTTCGGGACTACGTCGACGCGGATGAAGATGCCGAAGGGCTGACGTGCGATCACTTCTCCTGTGACGGAGGCTCCCAGGGGGAGAGCTGCAAGCGTCGCCGTCCAGACCTCTTCCGGCGACTGCCCCGGCACGTCAGGGTGGCGCTTTGGCCAGTTGTACTCGTCCATAGATAGATCTTGGCCCGCCGAGGTGTCCGCGACTACTGCGTTGTAAGGGCCGCCATGCTCGGAAGCGGAAGCGCCCAGGTCACTCCGGCTGCAGCGGCATCCCAGGTGAACGGCGCATCTCGACTGAGCTGAGCCGTCATTGACCGTGGTTGACCGCACGATGTGGCACGGCTGTGGCACGCGGCCGCTTCTCCCGAAGCAACTCGGCTGAGCACTCAACCAGGTGATGGTGCACTTCTGTGACCCCGGCGACGCCAGCGGCGCAACACCGGACATCGTGCCCAGCTCAGCAGGTGGCATCCTTGCCGTCTGCACCGAAGGCCTTCAGTCGGTCGTTCTGCGGAGTCCACACAGTTCCGGCGGGCACGTAATGCAGCTGCACGGCGCGACGGCGAGTGTGCGTCAGATTGGGCGGGGTGCCGTGGTGCAGCAGCCCGTCGAAGAACAGGGCGCCGCCGGGTGGCAGCGGGACAGCGGTGTCGCGGTGGGTCTGGACTTCAGTGTCGCAGATCTGGAAGTCACGGCGAGCGAAGTGGACCACTGGTCCTTCGGTGTGGGTGCCGGGCAGGATATGCATGCAACCGTTGTCGATCGTGGCCTCGTCGAGGGCGATCCACACACCCACGACGGGTGTTCCCAGCGGGATGTCGAAGAAGGCTTTGTCCTGGTGCCAAGGTTTCTCCCGTCCCCCGCCCGGTGGCTTGAGAAGGGCCATGTCCTGGATGAGGACCGGCTCGGTCTCCAAGAACCGAGCGACGGCGGCCAGGATTGCGGGATGGCGGGCGAGTTCAGCCAGGCGCGGCTCGTGGGCGCAGAAATGTTGGAGCTTGCGGACGCCGTCCAGCAGCTCGTCGCGGTTCCGCTTTTCTGGGCGCGCCCACTCCTCGAATTCCACGCTTGCGGGGGACGAGGGGCGGGCTACGACAGCGAGGCCGTCCAGGACTCCCAGCACTTCACGGTCGGTGAGGAGACTGCGCACGGCCAGGAAGCCGAGACCGCGGTAGGCGTCGGTCTCCGCGGCGCCGATGCCGTTGATCGAGTCCAGCAGCGGAGCGAGGCGGTCGGCGCGATACAGGTCGGCGGGAACGGTGTAGGTCATGGGCCGACGGTAGGCCCGGGCGAAGGCGGCCGGGGAGGGCGCGAGTCGTGGATTGCGGGCACTGGACCGGTCTGGAAGGCGTCCGTTCAGGCGGAGCGTTTCCAGATGCCTGGGGCGGTGCCGGTGTGGGCCTTGAACTGGCGGACGAACAGGCGGTGATCGGCATAACCCAAGACCTTCGCCACCTGGCTCACCGTCATCCCGCTTTCGGCCAGGAGTTCGCGGGCGCGGTCGATCCGGACTGTGACCTGGTAGGCACGGAAGGACTGCCCGGTCTCGCGGCGGAAGAGGCGGGAGAACTGATCTGCCGACAGTTCGGCTGACGCGGCAGCCGCATGTAGGTCCAGGCGGCGGGTGGGGTGGCGAGCCAACCACTCCACTACGTCGTGTACGCGCCGGTCCATCAGCGCAGGCAGGTCGCCGGCGGCTCGGGCGGCCTGGGCGTGGATCTCCAGCAGCAACGCCACCAGTGCAGCGGTGGTCCGCGCGGAGGCGTCCGGGCCGGGGCGGCGCCTGAGACGCGCGAGGCCGTCGAGGTGGCGTCGGAGCTCAGGCAGGTCGTCCAGGTGTACCAGGCGCGGGAGCAATAGATCGGGCGGGCAGTCATTGACCGCCGTGCCCTGGCTGGCATCGTCGTGGGCGTAGTGCTGGTAAGCGACGGTCAGGGGATTGCGGGGGTCGTGATATGCGTCAATCTTGTCCCCCGGTCGCAGCATCAGCGCGCAACCGGCAGTGAGAGCGATATCGCGGCCGTTGAGCCGGGCACGTCCGATTCCGTCCAGAACGCACCACAAATCGTGGTCGGAAAGGACAAGATGCCAGGACCAGTCAGGTTCGCAGTGGACGTGCCCACCGCCGGGCCGTGCCCGCGGAGCCCATGGACCACTGAGTGCGGCGCCGAGGCGCTCCCACCACTGAACAGTCCGGCGCGAGAGGTTGTTCTCAACGGCAGTCATGATCCATCAGGGTTGTTGGTCGTTCGGATGGATATCAACAGAGGGAGGCACCTGTCCGAACCGGCACAGCGTACTCGCGGCCACCGCAGGGCGAAAGAGTGACAAAGGCGTGCGATGCGCCACATCATTTTCGATGTGTCCCTGCCTGGCTGATCGCGGCCTAGCGGGTGCTTGACGATCGCTGCGTGGGCGCGGATCGAGGTGACTGCGCGCCGGGCACAACGAAGCCCGCGGCGGCCAGGAGGATGCCGGAGGCTTTCAGTGGCACGCTTAGGATCAGCTCGTGAGCCTCGGCTGGCTGTGTGTTTGAGGCAGTCCACACGCGCACGCCTCAATCACCCCAGCTCCCATCCCGTCCGCCGTCGACCTACACACTGTGGAGCGGGCGTGGTTCACGGCGTCCAGGTGGAGCGCGCCACTGTACGAACGACCTTGACGCCCTGGGCCGCGACTGCTCGGCTCTGCCTGGGCCGAAGGTGGTCGGGATGGAAGCCCACAACGCTCACCACGAACCGGCCGGCACCCGCGCAAGGCGCCCAATCCATCCCAGAGTCTGAGCGCCCCCGCCGGAGGCATGTCTTTGGCCCGCGGATGGCGTTCTCGCTTCAGCCCGCATGCACGCAGCGCGCCGCCGGGCCGCGGACAACCGGGGCGAAGACAGGAGGCAGGCCGCACCGCAGAGGCGGCGCGCGCCCGCGCCGTGCGCGGGCCTTGATGAGGTGGAAAAAGTTCTATCGCGCTGGTGCGAGGCGCTTGCCGACGTGGGGCGCGACTCCGGCCGCTGTAAGGCGGGTGGCCATGCCGTGCCGGGCATCGTGGAGGCGGTGCGTGGCTCCGATATGTCGTCACCACCCGGCACCGGAGGCCCGGTCGAGCCGCGCAATGTGTTCCAGAGCACCCAGCGCGAGGCCATGAGTCACCTGGACCGCCTACTCAGGAGACGCCCCGGTCTCCGGTGATCACCGCGACCACCCGCGTTGCTGTCAGAGGCAGATGTTAAAGGCCCCGGACCATGATCGGTCCGGGGCCTTTGCGTCGGTGCCCCGGCAGGATTCGAACCTGTGACACCCGCTTTAAGGAGTTCGATCCGAGCGTGGCCCGGCGGCGCCATCACGTGGTCGGGGCGAGCGTGCTGGGCCGTGCGTGGGCGCCCGCGTCCGGCGTTGTTGATGTCACCCGTGGATGTCAGCCGGAGCTATCGTTTCTTGCGGATCTTGCGCCTCTTTCCCAGTATGCAGACCATGGCCCCTGATGGAGAGCAGTTGCTCCGGAGGCCTGCCGTGTAGACAGGCTGGGGGCGTGTGGCCGGTGTACGGTCGCAATACGGCGTAAGTGTGTGGGCTTTACGGCCGGCGGATGGGCCGGTGGCCGGCAAGCGCCGGAGGAGTGCCTATGTCTCAGCAAAAAAACATCGCCGCGCAGACTGCTTTCGGAGAGGCGGTCATCACCGGCAACCTCGACGCCCTCGACGAGATCGTCGCACCCGACTCGATCGACCATGATCCTGCCCCAGGACAGGTGCCGGGGGCCGAAGGATATAAGGCGATGTTCGGCGAGTTGCGAGCAGCCTTTCCCGACTTGAACGTCGAGGTGGAGCATCTGGTGGCTACTGACGACGAGTTGGCCTTCGCCTACAGCATTACCGGGACGCATCTGGGATCGCTGATGGGGAAACCAGCGACCGGTAAGAAGGTGAGCTACCGAGGCATGCAGATCAGCCGCTTCGACAGTGACGGCAAGCTCGTCGAACGCTGGGGCAGCAGCGACGAACTCGGCATGCTGCGCCAACTCGGCCTCGCCGAAGTGTGATTCTGTGGGCGGACGTTACCGACGATCTCGATCCAGGCCCTAGATCATGCCGCCGAGCGTTCACTGACTGCTCTTCGCTTCGCGGGAGACGCCCTGCTGACCACTGCGGGTAATCGCCCCTGGCCGAGGCGGGCCCGCGACCGCGCCGTCATTTAACCGTGACCCCGTCGTTAGATGACGTCCGCCCGGCTGCGGGAAAATGGTCGACGTCCACGACGGCCTGCGCGAAGTCGCGGGGCGCTTCCTGGGGCAGATTGTGACCGATACCCTTCAGGGTTCGGTGCGCATAGCGACCGGTGAATTTATCGCGATAGGAAGAGCCGCCGCCCGCAGGCGTGAAGGGATCGGCCTCGCCGTCGAGGGTGATCGTGGGCACGGTGATGACGGGACTCGCGGCAAGTTGCTTTTCGAGTTCGTCGTAACGGGGGTCGCCCTTGGCCAGACTCAGCCGCCAGCGATAATTGTCGATCACGATACTGACGTAATCCGGATTGCGGAACGCTGCCGCGGTGCGATCGAACGTGGCGTCATCAAAATCCCATGTCGGGGAGTTGAACTTCCAGATCTGCTTCGCCAGATCATGTCGGTTCTGTTCGAGGCCGAGCCGGCCTCTCTCCGTGGCGAAATAGAATTGATACCACCACGCCCACTCGAGCTTCGGCGGCAACGGCTTCTTGTTGGCTTCCAGGTTCGTGATCAGATAGCCGCTAACGGAGACCAAGCCCTTGACCCGCTCCGGCCAGAGCGCCGCAATGATGTCCGCCGTCCGCGATCCCCAGTCGTAGCCTGCGAGGATCGCCTTGTCGACCCGCAGCGCATCCATCAAGGCGATGATGTCGAGAGCAAACACCGACTGCTGAGCGTTCCGGAACGTCCCGCTCGAAAGGAAGCGCGTCGTGCCATGGCCCCGCAGATACGGAACGATGACCCGGTATCCCTTCTCCGCCAACAACGGCGCGACAGCGACGTAACTGTGAATGTCGTAAGGCCAGCCGTGCAGGAGAACGACAACCGGGCCATGGGTCGGACCCAATTCGGCGTATCCCACATTCAGGACGCCGGCCTTGACCTGCTTCAATGAGCCGAACCCCGAGTTTCCCTTTACCTGCTCGACCGTCTGCGGAAAATAATTGCTTTCGCCGGACATGGAAGTCGAGCATGCCACGGAAAGGCCGGCCGTCGAGGCCGCAACCGCTCCCGTGCCGACGACCTTTCCGAAGGTTCGTCTGCTGATCATCTCCGTACTTCCCGTGAAACCGCGGCCGCCCGGTAGTCGAGTTGCATCGACGGTGAACGCACCAATTCCCCTACCCGGTCCGGCAGCCGTCACCTCGCCGGTCACGGGAACGTCAGGCCATCGGCCGAAGGCTGCGCGACTGCGCAAGAGGCCGGCGACGGATCCGGGTGCCGCGCCCTGATCGGGCGGCTGCTTGCTGAGAGCGCGGCACGGACCGCGGCCGGGCTGGAGTGGGGCGGGAGCCGGAACGGTGGCCCGGTGTAGCGGCCCAACCTCGACTCGTGAGGAGCCGTCAGCTTGCTGACGGCCGTTTTTTGTGAGTGGGCACGGCAATCCCACTCCGGGTGGTGTTGGACAGCCGTGCGAGGTACGTTCGGAAAGGTTGGAAACGTTTGCGTGGAGCATCGCGGAACGAGCGACCCGCAGCCTTTCAGTCGCCCTGCGGGAAAGGTGTCCCATGAAGATTGACGGGTCCGTTGCTTTTGTCACGGGCGCCAACCGCGGGCTGGGGGAGCAATTTGTACGAGCCCTCTTCGAGGCTGGAGCAGCCAAGGTCTATGCGGGAGCCCGCGACCCCGCAAAGGTCACGGTGTCGGGAGCCGTCCCGGTGGCCGTCGACATCACAGACCACGAGTCGGTGCGGGCTGCCAGTGCCCAGGCACAGGACGTGACACTCCTCATCAACAACGCCGGATCCACCACCCGGGCCAACATCCTCACGTCCGACCTCGACGCATTCCGGACAGAGTTCGAAACGCATGTGCTCGGCACGCTAGCCATGAGCAGAGCTTTCGCCCCCGTACTCGAGCGCAATGGCGGCGGAGCACTGGTCAACGTTCTCTCCGTGCTGTCATGGGTGTCGATCCCGGTCAGCGCCGGATACGCCGCAGCCAAGTCCGCCGAATGGTCAGTGACCAACGCCCTGCGCGTCGCCCTCGCGGAACAGGGCACGCAGGTCACCGCACTGCATGTCAGCTACCTGGCGACCGGCATGGCCGCGAATGTGCGCGGCCCGAAAGCCGATCCCGGAGAAGTCGCCCGGGCGGCGCTCATCGGCGTCGAGGCCGGACGCCACGAGGTGCTCGCCGACGAGGTCAGCAAGCAGGTTCAGGCCGCTCTGCCCGGGGGACCGGACGAACTGTATCCACAACTGCACGGTGGGCCATCGCTGGTCTGACGCACCAGAGGGCACAGCCCTCCCGTGCCGTCGGCTCGTCGACACCGTCAGATCATCGGAGGCACTGATGAGCGGAAGCGAGCCGAACCCACACCAGGACTTGGTCGACCAGACCGTCGTTGTGATAGGCGCAAGCTCGGGAATCGGACTCGAAACCGCGCGTCAAGTCCGCGCCGCCGGTGGCCAGGTGGTCATGGTCGCACGCGATCCGCAGCGACTGGAGCGAGCCGCTGCGGAAGTCCGGCCGCGGAGCACTGCGACCCTCGACGCCGCTGACACGGACCGACTCCAGCAGTTCTTCAGTGACTTGCCCTACGCGGTCGACCACGTCATATCGACAGCCGGTGGCCCGTTGTACGCGCCCCTGGCCGACATGGACGTGGCGGAGACCAGTCGGCACTTCGGCGAACGCCTCGCCATGACGCTCGGGATAGCCAAGTACAGCCAGGGCAGAGTCCGGGACGCAGGAACGCTGTTGTTCATCGGTGGCACGGGCGGTCGCCGCCCCGGCATCGGCAGGGCCGTCACCTCAGCGCTCACCGCGGCACTTCCCGCCCTCACCGCGAACCTGGCACTCGAACTGGCGCCGATCCGGGTGAACCTCATCGCCGCCGGATTCGTCGACACGCCTTTGTCAGCCTCACTCCTGGGCAATCAGGTCGATACACGGCGTGAAGAACTCCGCGCCTCGCTCCCCATCCGACGGGTCGTCGGCCCGGAGGACGTCGCCGCTCTGGCCGTACACATCATGTGCAACGAAGCATTGACGGGCGCGACGTACGACATTGACGGCGGTCAGCAGCTGTTGTCTCAATGATGAGCAGAACCACCAAACCGGGCCAAGGTTCAGCCGCCGCCGAAAGAAGCGACTTGGGTGGGCCGCCGCCTTGGGCTTGTGCTCGTATGTCAGGCGGAGCGCCGCGGCCCCGACCCCCGACCTCAGTGAGTGCGGTCCCGGAGCCTGCGGTAGGGGATAGGCGAGAGGTAAAAAGGGGAGTCCGCTCGCCATTGCAACACCGGCTCCAGTGCGACCCCGCGGCTGCACCGCTGAGGTTCGACCACACCGAAGGTGAGGCCGGGCGACGCCTGTGAACGTACGGCCGCAGGCGCGCGGGCGACAGCTGCGACGGTGCACTGTCCCAGCTGGCGGCCCGCGTTTCGCAGCAGCGACGTCGACACCCGCGACTGGGCTTGCTGTGCCTCAGACGACAGGTCGTGGTCCGGTCGACGCGCCGCTGTTTCCTTTGCCGCGCCGACAGTGCGATGGACGCCCGCGGGGCCTTCTGATTCATCGTGGGTCGTTCCACGCGTGCGCGAGGGGGGCGCCTTCCAGCGGGAGGTGGTCGCGGTAGTACTGCGATTCCAACCATTCCGCCTGCCGCGCTCACGTAGGACGCCCGGCGCCGTTTCGGCGCTCCGCCGACATCCCTGTCGGTTGCTCTGCCCAGACGGTCTTTCCCTGGGCTTGGTAGCGGGTGCCCCACTGGTCCGCGACGCTCGCGATGATGAACAGCCCTCGGCCTGTCTCGTCGATGGTGCGGGCATGTTTCACCTGGGGGGCGCTGGTCGCGGTGTCGCTGACCTCGCAGGTCAGCATCCGCTCGAGGATGAGGCGTAGTCGCAGGGGCGGAGTGCCGTAGCGGACCGCGTTGCCGACGAGTTCGCTGACGATGAGCTCAGTGGTGAACGCCGTTTCCTCGTCCATGCCCCAAGTCTCCAGTTGGCGGCGGGCCGCTGCGCGGGCGATCGGTGCGGCCTCGGGGTCCGCTGGCAGGGCGCGGGTCAGTACTCGGTCTTGAGCCAGTGCCTTGGTGCGGGCGAGCAGCATCTGTGCCTCGCGGGTCCGGTAGCCATCTGTGAGCCCGTGCGCGATGTTGTCGGATAGGTCTGGCAGGGGCCCCGCGCTGGCGTCGTCCAGGAGCGGGCGCAGTGGGCCGGATGGCGCCAGGACCGCGTCCGCGAGCGTGGCCGTGCCCATCGCCAGAGTGCTTCCTTCGGGGAGGTCGACGGTGGTCGCGGGGAATGGCGCGTTGCCTGTTTCGGCGAGTTGGGGGCCTGGGGGTATGGGCAGGCTGGCCGAGGTGCCGTCGGGAAAGACAGCGACCGGCTCGGGGAGGCCGGCGCGGGCGATGGTGCAGGTGAGCTCGACCGGGTCGTAGATCGCGATGATGCATCTGGCGGTGAGCGGCTCGCGGTTCAGGGGATCCGTGGGGGGCAGCGTTGCGCGCGCGGCCACGAGACGGGCTACGGTGTCGCCGAGGCGGGCCAGCAGCTCGTCGGCCTGCAGGTCCAGGGCGGCGAGTGTATGGATGGCCGTCCGCAGGAGTCCCATCGTGATGGCGGCGGCGATGCCTTGCCCTGCCACGTCGCCGACGATCAGCGCGGTCCGTGCCCCGGGCAGCGCGATCGCGTCGGACCACGCGCCTCCGCCTTCCGGCGCGGGAAGATGCAATTGGGAGATCTCCACGGTGGCATGTGTGGCCGGTTGCTGGGGGAGAAGCCTGCGCTGGACGGTTCGCGCGATCATCCACTCGCGCATGAACTGACGGGCGTTGTCGATGCAGAGCGCAGCGTGCGCGCACACGGCGGACGCCACCGCGACGTCCTCCTCTTCAAAGGGGTCTTGTCGCTGGTGGCGGTAGAAGCTGACCACGCCCAGAACATGGCCGCGCAACGCCAGCGGTGCCACGATCAAGGAGTTGGCACCGGACCGCCTGACGACGTCGGCTCGGGCCGGGTCGGCGGCCAGCCACGAGCTGTCCTCCTCGATCACCACGAGGCGCGGCCGAAGGTCGGACAGGACGTCCGAGAAGGGGGTGCCGGTGGGCAGGGGCCGCACGACTTCGAGCGGGTGACCCGCGATTTGGCCTTGGAAGGCTGCTCGGCGTAGTGGAACGTCCCGCTGGACGGGTACCAGGGGAGGGTCCTCTCCGCGGACGACGTCTTCGATCACCGAGACGTCGGCGATGCCGGCGAAGGCGGGCACTACCGCCTCCACCAGCTCCCGGCAGACATCCATCACGTTCAGCCGGTGCCCCACTCGTGAGCGGACCGCGTCCAGGACGGCTAGGCGGTTCTGTGCGTTCTCTCGCTCGGTGACGTCGAGCGTGGATGCCACCAGTCCGACCACATTGCCGGCGGAGTCCTCCAAGCGGAAGTAGCAGACGGAGTGGAAACGGCGCGTGGGCTGGCTCGGTGCCTTGATGCGCCGGACGAGCCGGTTCACGACCGGTTCCCCGCTCTCCAGGACCCTTTGCGCCACAGCGGTTTCTTCCTCGGGGTCTGCGAGTCCACATGCCTCGGTGAAATGCTTGCCCAGCAGGTGCCTCACTGGGGTGTCATGTGGCCCGCCGGTGGCGGTGCTCATGCGGACCACGCGCAGCTGATTGTCGAGGACGTGCAGTCCCACTGGGGAATGGGTGAACGCAGCCTTCAAGATCGCCACGTCCTGTCCCGACATGGTGTCCCCCGCTGCGAACATCTGCCACAACACGGAAGTACCTCGAAGTACTGGCTTGACCAGCACCGCGGCCGAATGCGAGAAGCTTTCCCCCCGCCGTTCGCCGTCAGCGGCGACCTCACGCATGAGCGCGGTCACGGACTGGCCGACGGCCTCTTCGGCGGACCAGCCGAACAGCTCCTCAGCCGGACGCCCCCACTCGATCACCCGGCCACTCTCATCGATGAGTACGAGCACGTCACCGCTGGGCATTCGAAAACACCTCCACCCCCATCGTTACGCCGATCGGCGTAGCCCGCCTCCCACCAGGGCTGTCCAGGGTTCGTGTGGTAGCAGGGTTTGACGGCTCTATCGCAGGTCTATCGCGATCAGCGCGCAACAACGACAAAGAGCGGGACCCAGTGAGGCTGGTTCCCGCTCTCTCATGTCGGCATCCGCCCTGGTCAGCATTCGATTTCTGCTGATCTTGGGCGAGTGCCCCCCGCAGGATCAGAACCCGCGCGCACGACTCCGGAGGCTCTTTGGGTCTGGGGCGTCGCTGCTGGTCACAGGGTCGCTTCTGCGTACTCGACGGCTGCCTGTGCACGGATGGTCCACGGGGACTGATGCCTGCCCGCATGTGCCGGATCGGTGCTGCGGGACGAGTCGAGGCGGGGGCTGCTGCTGGTGGTGGAGGTACTCCCTCGCAGAGGGGTGGGTGGTAGGGGGCGCGAACTCGGCCAGATCGTGAGGTGCAAGGTCACCCTGGTGGACGGGGGCCACCCGTACGCGCGCGTGACGCCGACACGCCCGCGTCGGTTCCCGTTTCAACGATTTTTCGCTACATAAGGCGCCTTTGATGGCGAGTCGGACGTAACGGTGAATTGCGGGCGCGAACATGAATGCGTCCGACCCAGGCAGGCGCATCAGGTACCTGCCGTGAAAGGAGCATGGAATGCAAGTTTCCCGTTTGGCCGCTGCGCTGGGCATCGCGGGCGCCATTTTGGTGGGCGGCGCCACTGGCGCCAGCGCTGCCGCCGCGCCTTCGGTGGTTTCTCAGGCCACGCACGACCGTGGAAACGACCACGGTGACGACTACGGGCGCGGCGACCACGACGGCCGTTGGGGTCACGACCGTGACGGGCGTTGGGGTCACGACCGTGACGGGCGTTGGGGTCACGACCGTGACGGGCGTTGGGGTCACGACCGTGACGGCCGTTGGGGTCATGACCGCGACGACCGTTGGGGTCACCACCGCGGCGACCGTGACGACCGCTGGGGTCACGACCGCTACGACCACCGCTGACCGTCCTTCCCGGGGTGCCCTTCCGCTGTTGGGGGAGGGCACCCCTTCCGCGTCCTTCGCATGTCTTCGGCCGCATAGACGCTCGCGGTTGGCCGAAATCTACGATCCGCTCGATTCCGACCGCAGGGATCTGGGTCCGCACATTGGTGTCGTGCAGGAGTTCAAGCCCGCCGGGTGCTGGACAGCGCCTGCAGGAACGGGTGCCCGACACCCGCTTTAGAAGTTCGATTCATCCCGGGTGCGGTAGGGCCCGCCTGTGTGTACCGGGGCCATGGGAGGCTGCCGACAACTGCTACTGCTCGTCGCCGTTGATGCCAGCGTTGGATGTCAGCGGAACAGCTTTGGCACGGGGCAGACCTGCAACGGCTCGCCGGACCCGCGGCCCAGCCCCAGCAGACCTGCCGATACACACACTCACGACAATCGACAGGTCGGCGAAAGTGCGCTTGCGACAGTCTGCTTGGATTCCGGAGATGACGACGAGTTCTTCTGTTCCCCTCGCGGACGACGCCGATTCCGACCGCCTGAGGGCCTTGCTGGAACGTGCCGCCGAGGGGGCGGACAGTCAGGCTTGGAGCGACCTGTGGACGGAGCTCTACCACAACGGTTCCTTGGACGTCGCCCATCCGCTGGTGCTCCACACGCTGACCGGCATGGCGGAGGACGACCATGCCGATGCGGCAGCTTCGGCCCTCCACCTGGCCGGCGCCCTCCTCGTCCAGGCGGACCAACGGTACGAGACCCAGAACCTGCGCAACCAGCACGTGTCGCAAGTCGCACGCCTGTTGGCCGCCGCAAACCGGTGGCGGCAGGACACGGCCGACCGGAACGACTACTGCCATCTGCTCGAGGCGGTCCTGAACCTGGAGGGCGACATCCACTGGGCACAGGACCTGATCTGGGGCGTCGTCAGCGAGGAATACGAAATCGAGTGCCCAAATCCCGGCGGGTGCGCGTCACTGTGGGTGGTCATCGGGGAGCGGGGCTTCTTCAGCGCGGTGGGGGACTACGCCCTCTCCGACGACGTCGAAACCTCCCCTCTCCATCCGGCCGACCCCCGCGCGCTGGAAGGTCTCGGCCACCGCCTGTACGACCTTGCCCGGGCCGACGGCCACGATGAAGTCGCGCATGCCCTGACTTATGCCTTCGGTGAGGCGACCTGCCCGGAGTGCAAGCAGCGCTTCTCCGTCGTCGGGCAGATCATCGCCAGTTGCAGCTGAGAACCGCGGCGGGTGACAGGATTTGAACCTGCAACCCCTTCGTCCCGAAGCAACTCTAGTGAGGGCTCATCCTTGGGCCGTGGCTGCTCTGAGCTGCTGCGAGGGTCGGTTGCGTCCATGGAGATGGTGTACGGGTTCGTTGGGGGGCATCGACTTGGCTTCTCAGTACCGCATCAGGAGCCAGCGTCGGACATGTCTCAGGTAACTCGTCGCCCCGGTTATGCATTCAGCTCCTCCTTGCCAAGCGGCTCGCTCCGCCGGCCCGGGCGTTGGCCCGGGACGGCGGAGTTGGAGAGCCACTCGGCGAGGAGGGCCCGGCGGACCGCTGCCAGACGGTCTGCTAGGGGCGGATGTAGGGCCGGGTCATGATCTCCATGTTGTGGCCGTCCGGGTCCTCGAAGTACGCCCCGCGACCGCCGAAAAGACGGTTGATCTGGCCGGGTTCGGTGTGGCTGGGGTCGGCGTAGTAGGTCACCCCAACCGCCTCCAGACGGGCAATCATGGCGTCGAACTGCCCGTCGGGCACGAGGAATGCGTAGTGCTGCGACTGGATCGGCTCGTCCCACTTCTCGTAGTAGTCGAGCGTCACGTCGTTGCCGAGGTCGACGGGCAGAAAGGGCCCGAACGGAGCACCGACCTTCAGCCCCAGGATCGTGGCGATGAACTCGGCCGACAGGTGCCGGTCCCTGGCGTAGATGGCGGTGTGGTTCAGCTGGACGGCGGTCGGCGACAGCGCGGATTCGTTCGGGTGCTGCTGGTCGTATGACATCAGTGGTGTGTCTCCGGGTCTTTGGATCCGCTGGGATGGGGCGCCGCATGCGGGCGCCGATGCAAAGACGCGGAGAAGGGGGCGGGGCTCTTGCCCGCCTCGCGCTCACGCCGAGGCCGGGAACCTCACTCGTGAATGGCCCATGGCCGACCCGGCAGTCACCCAACCGACCCTAGCGGCCAATCATGGGCTGGGGCAACGCCGTTCCTCGGCTGTGCCCCGGCGACTCGGGGTCCTGGGTGATGACGGCGGGTGACAGCGTGAGGCGGGGCATCCGGCCGGTCTTCATGCACCACCGCAGGAAGGACTGGGCCGGACGGCGGGTGGCCAGGCTCTCGGTGTGCCAGGCGTCGATGTCGGCCTGCTGGCACTGCCCGATGGCACGTCCTTGGCTGGCGAGCCATGCGAAGAAGGCGCCAGCTCGGGTGACTTCCTGCTTGATGTGGTTGGTCTGGGAACGTCCGAGAGGTGCCTTCTCGGCCTCTGCCCGCAGGCGCCGCATCTGGTGCCAGGTGGCGAAGTGCCGGAGAAGCAGGCGGTGTTCGGGTTCCTCGATGGTGGCGAGCCGTTCGGTCAGCCATCGCTGGTAAAGCATGAGCTGCCGATCGACTCGCGGGAGGACACCGCTGTCCATCAGCAGGTCACGCAGGTGAGTAACGGCTAGGAGCTGTCTCTTTGGCGTTCGTTGACGGGACGGTGCCGATCAGGAGCCGGACATGACCCATCCGCCGGATGAGGTCCGCTCACTGCACGCTTCCCTCACAAGGCTGCTTGCACCGCCTCTATGATCGACCGGCAGAACGACGACAGGTGGAGGGCGTGATGCCTGGTCAGGTGACCGCAGTGAGCCGTAACGAGGGGTACTCGTTCAGCAAGCCCAATCGCGATTCCATCAGGCTGCTCACGGGGCTCGGAGTGGAAGGAGACGTTCACGCAGGTGAGACAATTCGCCACCAGTTCCGCATGACCTACGAGCCGAACCTGCCCAACCTGCGCCAGGTCCACCTGATGCACGAGGAACTCTTCGACGAACTCGCGCTCAAGGGCTATAGGGTCTCTGCGGGCCAGCTCGGCGAGAACATCACCACGCGCGGAATGGACCTGTTGGGCCTGCCCACCGGCGCCCTGCTCCATCTCGGGGAGCAGGCGGTACTTGAGGTGACCGGACTGCGCAACCCATGCTCGAAGATCAACGACTTCCGCAAGGGGCTGCTCGGTGAGGTCTTCGCCATGGACCCCTTGTCCGGCGAGTTCACGTTCAAGTGTGGCGTCATGGCTGTGGTCCGCCGTGGAGGGACCGTCCGCCCCGACGATTCCATCCAGGTCGAGCCCCCGCCACCCCCTCACCGCCCGCTGGAACGGGTCTAGGTTCTTGTTCCGTGGTCATCGGCGTGCCCAGATGAGGATGGCGGCGAGGTGGAGTGCGCCCTTGTAGGCGATGGCGAGCTTGTCCGTTCGCATGGCCAGGCCGCGCCACTGCTTCAGCCGGTTGATGCATCGCTCGACCGCGTTGCGTTGCCGATACGCCTCGGCGTCGAAAGCCGGTGGGCGACCGCCGGCGCGGCCTCGCCGCAGACGGTGGCCGAGTTGGTCGGACGGCTGGGGGATGACAGCGCGGATTCCACGTCGGCGGAGGTGTTTTCGGATCGCGCGGGATGAGTACGCGCGGTCCGCCAGGACGGCATCGGGTCGGGTCCTCGGTCTTCGCGGAACACGGATGCCGGCCATGACGGTCTCGAAGGCCGGGGCGTCGCCAGCTTGGCCTGCGGTGACGCAAAGGGCGAGGGGGCGTGCAAGGCTGTCGCTGGCGAGGTGGACCTTCGTGCTCAGGCCGCCGCGGGAGCGTCCAAGCGCATGGTCGCCGGGTTCGGTCCGGCCTGGAGCCCCTTTTTCCTGGCGCCGGCGGCGTGCTGGTGAGCCCTGCAGACGGTGGAGTCCACCGACACGGTCCAGCCGATGTCGTCAGCACCCTCGGCCGCTGCCTGAACCGCGGCGAGGATGCGTTCCCAGGTGCCGTCCACGGCCCACCTGATCAGCCGTTTGTGGGCGGTCTGGAACGAGCCGAGTTCATCGGGCAGGTCCCGCCAGGGCGAGCAGGTGCGGTACTTCCACGCGATGGCTTCCAGGGTTCGGCGGTGATCGGCCCACCGCCGACCACGGACCGGATCGGCTGGCATCAGCGGCTCGATCCGGTCCCACATCGCATCAGTGATCACTAATCGGACGGACACACCCGATCAACAGACCAACCGATCAAAGAGACACGCTCTGCCATGGGGTTTCCTGGTGCAGCCCGTTGTGGGTGAGCGGGATGCTGCCGGTGGCCAGGCCGTGGAGGAGGCGGACGATGTTGGGGTTGCGGAGCCAGATCAGTCGGCAATTGGGCCGGTCCATCTCCAGCAGGATCTTGACCAGCGGCAGGAACTCCGGGGCGACACGACCGGTGCCGTCGTCGAGGAGGTGGGCAAGCGTGTCGGCGAGGGTGCGGCGTTCGCAGAGCGCCATCCCGGAGAAACGGGACCAGGCCGCCGCCCACTGGGAGAAGATCGTGCGCCTCGCCCGTCCCGGCTGGCGCTGATAGGCGAATACCGGCACGCGCCAAGGTGGCGTTAGGCGGGTTGCGGGGCGGGAGTTGCCGGAGCGGCCGCGACCTTGCGGGTCTCGCGCATTATCAGCAGCCCGTTGACCACCATCAGTGTCGCGGTCAGGCAGTGGACGCCGAGCGCGGTGGCCACGGAGCCGTGATGGGCCAGCACGGTGGTCATGTCGCCGTACGCGGCAAGGGCCTCCACCAGCAGCGCCCAGCCCAGCGCCCGGCGGTGGCCCGTCACCAGCAGGACGCCCAGGACAAGGGCCATGACGACGTCGCGGATTCCCTTGACGATCAGGAAGCCGTCGCCGTCGCCGGACGGCCAGCTCGGCAGGCCGAAGCCCGGTGCCGTCGTCTGCGGGCTCAGGATGAACTCCGCCCCGAACCAGAGGATGAAGAGGATGAAGGCGGCGGCCAGGACGGTGTTGATCTTCCTCAGCGGCATTGTTCTTCTCCTTGCGAGTCTTCGTCGGTTTGGTGAGTTTCGTGGAGCTTGCCGAGTCGTGTGGGGCCTGATCAGGCCGCGCGGACGCGGCTGATCGAGGGGCGTGTTTGTCGGGATCGCCGTTGTGGGATCTGAGCGGCAGCTGCATTCCCGGATGTCGGGATTTCGGTGGCCAGTTGCCGCCCGGGGAGTGGGGGATTGCGCGCCATCGGCGCGGCGTCGGCCCGCGGGGTCAGTAGTCCGAAGCCCTGTCGGGCTCATCCCGACGGGGCGAAAGCCGTCGAGGTAACGGGGCGACCCAGTGCATGTCGGGGCGGCTTGGGTATCAGGCGAGGGCGGCGGCGAGCAGGGCGAAGGCGGCGATGATGACGGCGACGCGGACGTAGTGGAAGCGGTCCCAGCGGTTCATCTGCTCCTTCCAGTCGGCGGGCCGGTTCTCGGGGGTCCATGTCTTGCCCCGGTTGTTGATCGGGACGAGCAGCAGGATCGACATGATCACGCTGAGCATTAGCAGCGCGCCGGCGGTGACGACGAGGCCGGCGCCGTGGTGGTGCCATCCGGCGACGGCCCAGACCGCGACGAGGACGAGCGAGCCGATGTACCAGAACGGCATCACGGCGCCGAGCATCCGGCCCCCGTGGGCGCGGCCGAGTTGGCCGCTGTCCTCGGGGAGTGCGTTGAAGATCCGGTTCATGACGAAGGCGACGGAGAATTCCACCCCCACCATCACGCCGACGATCACGGTGGTGACGACCTCGAGTGCGTTGAGCATGACGACCCTCTTCATGTCTAGTGTTGCTAGGTGACGAGGCAACGCTAGTACTGCTGCCGCTCCGTTGTCTAGCGGTGCTAGTATCGAATCATGTCGGTACAGGAACGCAAGCAGCGCGAACGGGCGGAGCGCGAGCGCCTCATCGTGGCAACAGCCCGCGAACTCGCCGAGCAGCAGGGCTGGGACGCAGTCACCACCCGCCGGCTCGCCGAGCGCATCGAATACAGCCAGCCCGTCCTCTACAGCCACTTCCGCGGCAAACGCGAGATCATCGGCGCCGTCGCCCTGGACGGCGCCGCGGAGATGGCGGCGGTCGTGCGCGCCGCGGCAACCGCCGCGGACGGCCCGCGCGAGCGGGTCACCGCCCTCGCCCGCGCCTACCTCGACTTCGCCGCACGCAACCCGGCGGTCTACGACGCCTTGTTCCAGCTCGACGGCGGCCTGGCGTACGCGCAGGAGGACACCCCGGAACCTCTCAAGGACGCCTTCGCCGCCCTGCTGGAAAGCCTGGGCGAGGTCGCCGGGGACGGCGTCCACCCGGGGCTGTTCACCGAGGTGTTCTGGGCGTCCCTGCACGGCCTTGCGACCCTGACCCGGGCGGGACGGCTGCTGCCGGAGGACGCCGCGCAGAGGGTGGAGCTGCTGGTGGACCGGCTCGCCGTGGTCTGACACACCGTCCCGGCGGACACGCAGCCGGGGACCTTGGGCCCCCGCCGGCTGCCTGCCTACGGCAACGCTTCCGGTCACTCGCGTTCACCCGGCGCAGCCGCAGGGCATCTCCTCCTCGATCAGAAGATCGGCCTTCGTGACCACCACGTCGAGCATTGCCTGAATTTTGGGGATGAAGACGGTCGTGGCCCATGTGCGCCACCGCGCGAGCTCCTGCTCGGTGGGAGGTATGTCGTGGTGGAAGGGATCGCGCCCGTCGGGGCGGGCGTACATCTCAGAGAAGGTGTCGTAGGCGCGGCTGTTGGCTTCCATCAGCGCGAACAGAGGACCGTAGAAGTCGCTCAACTGGACGTTGACCCGCGTCAGTCGGGCCTGTCTCTGCACCAGTCGCAGTCCGTTGAGATAGGTCGCCAGGTAGCCGATGAACGCCAGCCCGACGGTCAAGATCACTGTGGCCATGAGAGGTGATGATAAGCCGCTCCGATCGGATCACCTGATCGCCAGTCCCGTTCCCCTGCAGGTCCTCGAACTCAAGGTCGGCGGAGTCTCAATGACCGAGTCAAGCCGGCGGGGCGCCGCCCATCGGTTGACGGTGACTCCCCGCGTGGTAGCCAACCTTTGAGGTCTGGCCTCATCCTTATCAGGTCGATCACTGGGCGTCGGGGACATCGATCAACGCACCGTAAGCCTCGGCGGATCGTCCGCCAAAGCTCGGCGCCGACCACCGCTGTACACGCCTGTTGGTGTCAGCCGCTGATGTCAGTCGCCGCACGCGGTCTTGACAAGCACTTCTCCTCCGGATTACGGGGTGACACGCTCTAGCCGCGGATAGTAGGCAGCAATACGCTGCGCCCATGAACGTGGGGGATATGGGGCGTGGGATCTTCGCTGTTGGACACGGCGGCTTGGTGCCCCTCAAGCGTCACACAAGCGCGGGTTGGTCGTCCGGAATCTGGGGACTGGTCGCGGTCCTGGTCATCCTGACGCTTGCTGCGGTCTTGGTGTTCTCCGTACGACGGGGCTCCTCGTCGGAGGATGAAGACTGACGCTTAGTAGAGCGCGAACAGACGCTTTCTGGTCGCCACTTGCTCGTCCGTTGTTGGACACACGCGTCTCGGCGTCGGCGCGCCGGGCCCGCGACGTGCCGGACAGTCGCGCTAAAGGCTCGTCGGCTTTGTGTCTTGCATTCGCGAAGGTGCGTTGATCGATCGTCAACGGAACGTTGATCGCGGCTCCCTAGCGTTTCTGGCGCATTGATCTCCGACAAACGGCGAGGTGAAGTACGCATGCTGTTCCGCACGCGAGGCAAAGACAAGGTCTCTTCCTTATCCGCCGGGGCGGACACGCCCCGGCGGAGGGCCGCGGTCATGGCCGGAGTGCTCGTGATTGTGTCCGTGGTGGCGTTGGGGACCGCTGCCGCGGCATCGCAGGGTTCGGGGGAGCCGGTGAAGCCCGCTGCGCATGCGGCTCCGGGGGCCGACTCGGCGCGTGAGCAGTGGCAGCCGCCGACGGTCCGGAGCGATGGTCCCGAGGACCCGCATCCAGGCGAGATCAACACCGCCTACCTGATCAGTGAAGTAGCCCCGGCTCAGTTCAGGGGCTACTGGTACCAGTCCCATGTCAAGGGGTTCAGCGTCACGTGGGTGGCGCCCTCGGGACGGGACCCGTACAACGGCTGGGACTGGATCGAGATCCAGGACAGCAACGGTAAGCGCGTCACGTGGGACTGGGCCTGCGGCAACGCCAACTGTGGCGCGTACGGCTCGACCCTGATCGACGCGAACCTGACGAAGGGCGCGGAGTACAAGGCCCTTTACTACAGCGACGGGGGCCGGGTCACCAAGGGCACGCTGCAGGCCGAGTTCGAGTTCTGGGCCTGACATGGGAGGCACGGACGAGATGACGCGAAGGATGGAACGGACCGAACGGACCGTACGGCCTGAACACGGGGCGGTGCGGCGGCGGTTGGTCAGCGCGGCTGTGGTGGTTTCGGTACTGGCGGGCACCCTGGGTGCGGGAGGGGCGGTCACCTATGGTGCACCGGCTCGGACCGAGCAGGACCAGAGTGCTCGGGCCCAGCCGCAGCCCCAGGGGCAGGCGCAGCCACGAGCAGTGACAGATGACGAGGATTTCGCCGACATCTACACCCGCACGGTCGCGAACATCCGCAACGCGCTGCTGGGGGACGAGAGCGTCCGTCGGCCCGGCGCCGGTCACCTGATCCAGAACCCCGACCCAAACGCCTTCCAATCGATCAACATCGGACGGTTCACCGAGGACGAGTTCATCCTGGGCGGTATGGTCCGAGCAGTCTTCCGCCGGTCCGACAGCTATCTGCTGGGGTTCTACGTGGAGAACAGGGACGCGAGCCGTCGGGTCTTCTACACATTCACCGAGCAGGTCGATGGTCGCACGAGGGACATGGTCCCGGGCAGCGTGTACCCGGGCACCCGCAGGGAGCACTTCGGCTGGGGTGTCAACTACGGGAATCTCGCCGGAACCACGATCAGCCGGAGCCGCCTGCGGAATGCGGTGCGCGACATCTACCATCATGACCCGAACACGAGCACCCACACGCTGGAGGGCGGAGTCGAGACGCTCGCCGTGGCCTTGGCCGAAGGGGCACGGTTCCAGGCGATTCCCGCGTACATCGCCCAGGCGATCCGTGGCGGGAGAGACTGGGAGGTGCGCCGCCACGCGGACGAGATCACGAGCTGGGACCAAGATTCCCAGGTTGTCCTTCGGGCACGCGCCGCTGATCCGACGGGTTATCAGGAGGTGTGGCAGCAACGCCGTGAATACGTTTGGAATGGGGCCCGTGTGCTGCTGACCGCGCTGGATCTGGCCCGCCGGCTCTACCTGATCAAGCCGCCGACGAGGAAGAGCTGACCTTCGCAGCACCACACCAAGGTGCTCACCGGGAGCGGCTGCCGCCGTGTTCCACCGCGCGCCCGAGGATGGGCTGGTGCCACTGGGCCAGTGTCTCGGCGCGGTCGCCCCGGCGTCCTTCGCGGTGACGTCCGTCGCTGTCGCCGGCCGGCGCACCGCACCGCACCGAGCCGTCGCCACCCGCTACGGGAAACGTGCCTATATCTACCTCGGCACCGTCACACTCGCAGCACTCCTGATCTGGCTCCGCACATGATCCGAGAAACAGTGCCTATAAAGGTTGTCCCGTAACGGCTGGTCACGGGTGAGATGATCTTGGCGTGCTGGTGTGATCACGGCGTCGGTGCCGTCCTGGATAGGTCCGTTCACCGGGCTGAGCCCGCGTTGCTTCGGCACGTTGGTGACTGCGGTGCGTCGCGAGACCGCGAGCAAGGTTCGGCGAGGGCGGCCTAGGGGCCTGTCTCTCGAAGATCGAATTCTGCTGGTCACGGCCTACTGGCGCACGAACTTGACGCTCCGCCAGCCGGCCCCGCTGTTCGGCATCTCCAAATCCGCAGCCGACCGGGTCATCGACCATCTCGGGCCGCTTCTCTCGCTCCGGACGGGCGAGCGGTTCCGCAAGGACGCCGTGCTCATCGTGGACGGGACTCTCGTGCCCACCCGTGACCGCACGATCGCCGAGCAGTCGAAGAACTATCGCTGCTCCACCGCCCACCAGGTCTTCATCGACGCTGACAGCCGTCTCGTCGTCGTGGTTGCCCAGCCCCTGCCAGGCAACCGGCATGACTCGAAGGGCTGGGAAGGATCCGGTGCCAAGGCCGCCGTCGGCAACACCGTCACGATCGCCGACGGCGGCTACCAGGGCGCTGGCCTGGTCATCCCGCACCGCCACCAAGCCGGACAGACCGAACTCCCGGCCTGGAAAGAGCAACACAACCGCTCATACAAACGGGTCCGTTCACGCGTGGAGCACACATTCGCCCGTATGAAGACCTGGAAGATCCTCCGCGACTGCCGCCTCAAGGGCGACGGCGTCCACCACGCCATGCGCGGGATCGCCCGCCTGCACAACCTCGCTCACCGGGATAGCCAACGACCGGCATGGTCCAGGATGCTCATGCGAACCAGATAGAAGGGGTGGCAGTGATGCGCGTGCTGACATGGAACATGTGGTGGCGTTTTGGCCCGTGGGAGGAACGGCGAAAGGCCATCCTCACGGTGCTGAGAGATCTCCAACCCGATGTCATCGGCCTTCAGGAAGTGTGGGCCCGCGGCGGGGAGAACCTTGCGGAATGGCTCGCGTCCCACCTCGACATGCACTGGACCTGGGCAGCATCCCGCGCGCCGGAGCGGTGGCAAGGACGGATCGGGGACTCAACGGTGGACGTCGGCAACGCCGTCCTGAGCCGCTGGCCCATCGCGGAGCACGACACGATAGAGCTGCCGGCCCGCGAGGACGACGATGACGGCCGTCTGGCCCTCTACGCACGCATCGACGCCCCCACACACCAGGTGCCGTTCTTCACCACCCACCTCACGTCGGCCATCGATGCCTCCGCAATACGCTGCCAACAGGTAAAGGTGCTCGCCGAATTCGTCACGGCGCACAGCAGCGGAACCGACTTCCCACCCATTGTCACGGGCGATTTCAACGCATTTCCTGACTCCGACGAAGTACGACAGTTCGGCGGATACAAGACGGCACCTGCCGTGCCTGGCCAGGTCTTCCTCGACGCGTGGGAATACGCAGACCCGGCCCAGCCGTCAGCAACCTGGAACGCGGCCAACCCGTTCGTCGCCGCCGGATTCGAACCCAGCGTCCGCGTCGATTACATCCACACAGGCCCACCAGGCCCTCAAGGCCTTGGCTCCGTCAGCTCCATCCGCCGCGTCGGCGACGAGCCCGTAGACGGCACGTGGCCGTCCGACCACGCCGCCGTCCTCGCAGACCTACGAACACCCTCAGACCTGCACCCTCTGCCCTGACAGGTGTTACGGAACAGCCTTTAATGGGACTCGCTGTGGGGGCTACCGAGCAGGGTCAGCTGGGCTCCGATTCGCCGCTCACGTCCTAGTAGTTGCCGGCCATCCCCTTCTTCAATGCGGCGAGCTCGGGGCCTGCATCCTTGGCTGGGACCTTCCAACGGAAGGGCGTGCCGTCGCCATCCGTGTAGACGATGGTGCCGCCGCGCTGCCCCTCGCTCAGATCGAATGCGATCGTGCGCCACTTGTACGACCCGGCTTGCACCATGCCACCCCCGGTGAACCCGCTCGGCGTGATGCTCGATGCCTCGTTCTCACCTTCGTTGAGAGCCTGACCATCCGGAGCGATCCACTGCCAGCCGCCACCCTCGATCGGCGCGGACTCCGTCGCAGCAGCAGCCCGCGTGGGCCTGTCCTTCACCGTGATGATCGCGAAGAGCCCGTTCTGGGCTTCGTTCCCCATGGCCTTCGCCTGGTAGGCGACCGTCGTCGGCGTCACCTCCAGCGCGCCGCCACCGGTTCCCTCTGCGGGAGACTGCGCGCCGATGGTCTCCGCAGCAGTCCCCAGAGAGAGAGTCTTCCCTGGCTGTTCAGCACCGGCGCTTGCGTTGGCGCTGCCGTCCTCGTCGGAGCAGTGCTTCATCCAGTCCGCCTGGCTCAGGTTCTCGTCTGTACAGTCGACCTTCTTCGCCGACTGCTTGGCGTCAGCAGGCTTGTCATCGGTCTTGTCGTTACTGCCGCCGCACGCGGTCAGAGCAGCCAGAAGCATGGCGGCGGTAGCCGCAGCAGCGCGAATGCGCATGAATCCCCCCACAGGTGAGCTAGCCGGAACATGATATGTCGCTTAGGTGTGAAAGGTGCACAACGTCGCCGGGTCGTGATGTGAAGATTGAGGTTCCCCCGAGATGCGGAGGATGCTGACAGCGGGTCAGATGGGACTCATGAGAGGAACATCGACCATAGCTGCCCCCAGGAAGTACTCGCTGGAGTTGCGTGAGCGTGCGGTGCGGATGTATCGCACGACGGATCCGAAGCCGCAGATCAAGAAGCTGGCCGTCGACCTCGGCGTGCATCCCGAGGCCCTGCGCGGCTGGATCCGCCAGGCCGAGGCCGACGCCGGCGAGCGCGACGACCGGCTCACCACTGACGAGCGGGCCGAGCTTGCGGCCCTGCGCAAGGAGAACACCCAGCTCAAGCGGGCCAACGACGTCCTGCGGACGGCCTCAGCTTTTTTCGCGGCGCAACTCGACCCGACCCGGCCCAGGTGACGGCGCTCGTTGACGAGCATCCGCGTCTGGGGGTCGAGTGCGTGCTCCGGGAACTGCACATTCCCTCCTCGACGTACTACCGCTGGCGCCGCGCGGAGAAGGAGCCATGTGAACGGCGCTGCCGCGACGTTGAGTTGACCGAGCAGATCCGCGAGATCCACGCCGCCTCGGGCGGCATCTACGGATCGCCGCGCGTGCACGCCGCCCTCAAACGCGAGGATGTCCACGTCGGCCGCAAGCGGGTCGAGCGATTGATGCGTGAGGACGGACTGGCGGGCGTGAGCCCGCGGCGGAAGGGCTTCACGCGCCGCGACCCGAAGGCCACCCTGGCCCCGGACCTGGTCAACCGGGACTTCACGGCGCCCGCGCCGAACCGGCTGTGGGTCACCGACCTCACGATGATCTCCACCGGTGAGGGGCCCTTGTGGCTGTCCGCGATCCGCGACGCGTTCTCCCGCCGCGTCGTCGCGTGGGAGACCTCGGCCCGCGCGGACGCCGACCTGGTGCTGACCACGCTCGAGTACGCACTCGCGTCCCGTGAGGTCGAGCCCGGCAAGCTCATTCACCACGCGGATCACGGCTGTCAATATACGTCCATCAAGCTGACAACTCGACTGATGCGAGTGGGAGTTGAGGCCTCCATGGGTTCGGTCGGGGACTCGTACGACAACGCCCTCGCGGAGAACCTCTGGATGCTCATCAAAACCGAGGGCCTGCGTGGTCGCGTCTTCACCACCCGGGCCGAGGCGAACCTCGCCCTATTCGAGTACATCGACGGCTTCTATAACTCCCGCCGCATCCAGGAACGGCTCGGCTTCCTCAGCCCGATCGAGTTCGAGGAGAAGTACTACGCCGACCAGGCGACGGCCGAATCAACGAACCTGAACACCCGTCAACCCGCTCTGACCAGCTGATCAGCAACTCCCGAGCAACGGGGGAACCTCAGATTCGCCTCTGTGCCAGCGGCGGCCTGCGTAGCCTCCCGCCATGGAAGACACACGCGCGGCAACCAATGTGCTGGTGGGCGCGGGTGCCGCGAGTTCGCCGCGACGGTAGCGGCTGTCTCATCGCCACCTGGTGAAGTGGTGCGAGACGAGGATCTGCTCTACCAGGTCGAGGGCGCGGCTATCGCCTCAGCTTGTGTGTACTTGTCCGCGCGTCCCCCTCGATCTTGTCAGCCAACGCCTGCTCCACGGCCAGATCCAGGACATCGGCCATCCGCAGCAGGTGGGCGAAGACGTCCGCCATCTCCTCCCGCACGCGCGCAGACCGCACGGGATCACCCATCGCCGCAGTGGACTCAGCTGGCGTCAACCATCGGAAGATATCGAGGAGTTCACCACCATCACCAGCCAGTGCCGGATGGCAGCGGTGGCAATAGATCCGTCCAACACGCGGCTAGAACCGTCAGGTTAGAGAAGGCTCAGGGGCCAGGGTGCGCTTGTGGCCCTCGGGGCACCCCACTCCAGGCTCTGCAGCAGTTTCTCTGACCTGCGGCAACACGCGACGGTACGAATCCATTAGCGGACTGCGGCCACCCCGCACTGATTGGGACTGATTGTTGGCGTCGGGAATCTGCCAGAGAATGATGCCGGTTCCTGCTGGACTAGTGGTCACACTCTGAATGTGATGTCCAACTCAGGACGGGATTCATGTCCACAGCAACCACCGCTTCTGTCCACTCTCCTGCACCGCCGGATCGCTCGGCCTTGGTTTCCTGGCTGGCTGTGATTTCGGTGATGCTGGGGATCTTTTCGATCGTCACCACTGAAATTCTGCCGATCGGACTGCTTACCTCGATCGGATCGAGTTTCACCATCTCGGACGGAATGGCTGGTCTCATGATGACCATGCCAGGATTCCTGGCTGCGGTTTCAGCACCCTTGGTCACGGTGGCCACTGGGCGTATTGACCGACGGGTCATGCTTGGTGTGTTCATTCTCTTGCTGGCGCTGGCCAATTTCCTGGCCGCCATCGCGCAGAACTATTGGCTGGTCCTGGTCTCCCGCGTCATGGTGGGGGTCACCATCGGCGGCTTCTGGTCCATCGGAGCCGGGCTCGCCGGCCAGCTGGTGCCTGCCAAATCCGTAGGCCGCGCGACCTCGGTGATTTTCTGTGCGGTACCGCTCGGCTCCGTACTTGGGGTACCGCTTGGCACGTTCATCGGTGACATCGCAGGCTGGCGGACGGCGTTCCTGGTCATGGGCGGCTTCACGCTGGCCGTCCTCGCTCTGCTGCTCCTGGTCGTCCCGCCGCTCCCCTCCGACCAGGCGACGCGCCTCGACGTCCTCGGTGGCATGCTCCGGAGCGTCAACACCCGCTTCGCTCTGGTGATGACCTTCCTCATCGTGTTCGCTCACTTCGGCACGTACACGTACGTCACCCCCTTCTTGGAGCAGGTGACCCACGTGAGTTCGGCTCTCATCACGGTCTATCTGCTTGTCTACGGAGCAGCCGGAATCGCCGGCAACTTCCTCGGCGGATCAGCTGTGGTGCGCTATCCGCGGGCGACTTTTGCCGCAGCCGCCGCGTTGATCGCCGGTGCGACCCTGCTCCTCCCGGTCATTGGCCGGTCGGACGGGGGAGCGGTAGCACTGCTGATCGTCTGGGGCGTCGCCTACGGAGCCGTGCCGGTCTGCTCGCAGACCTGGTTCGCCAAGACTTCACCCGACTCCCCCGAGGCGTCCTCTGTCCTCTTCACCGCTTCCTTCCAGGCCACTATCTCCATCGGAGCCCTGGTCGGAGGGGCCGTCCTCGACCACTCCTCGCCCTCTACGGTCATGGTGCTGGGCGGATTGGCAGCCGTCCTGATGGTGCTGGTGGCCTGGGCCCACTGGGCGGGGCGGTTCCCCTGGCCCTAGGCTTCATAGCCACACCGTGTCAGGCGCAGCCATCCTCCTCGGCATATGCCTCACAGTGTTTGCCCTCTCATCCGGTCGCGCCCGCCTCGGCGGACCGACCCGACGATCCCTTCGGGCGTCTGCTGTGGGCCTCGCCCGCATTGCCTGGTTCCACCCACGACCTGACCGCCGTCCGCACCCACAGCATCGTCGAGGCACTCACCGTGGCCGGCCTCAAGTGCGGGGTCGACAAGGTGTATCAGGGCGCCGGCGGTTTCATCCGGGGCCGTCGTCTCAAGCGGTGGCAGCGGCGGCACAACAGCACGCCGCCAAGATCCGCTGCCTCGGCGAGCAGGCCATGGCCACGCTGAAGGGCTGGCGCCTCCTACGGAAGCTCCGCTGTAGTATCAACCGCATCACCGCGATCACCAGGCTGTTCTCGTCCTTCACCACGCGTCAGCATGAGGTTGAAAAGGGCTCAATGGACGTCAGTCCAGAGCAGGCCTGCCCGCCCCCGGAATACTCCGGGCCGGTGGGTGCACCGTCCAGCATCCCGCCCGGCAGGCTGGCGGCTACGTGCGCCACCTGCAGGACTGGGTGTCCCGCGAAGAGAACCCCCTGCTCGTGCGGGGCATGGCCGTGCTCCATGACGCCGCGGCTCCCTTCATCTCCCATCTCCGGGAGCTGGCCGGGTCGGTGTGGAAGGATCGCTGGGGGAGTGTCGGTACAGGGGCACCTCCATGGTCCGGAGCGGTTCTTCCTCCAGGACGTCGTACGTTGACCGTGCCGTTCGGCAGGGCAGCAGTCCTGGCCGGGGGCATTCCTGTCTGTCCAGGCGAACCGGTGAAAGTCTGGCCAGATATGCCCGTTAGGCTGGCCGCCGTCGCTGCGCCCTGCCAATTGATCTCCACAGAACCGTGATTGAGCGCTCCGGGATGTCATGGGCTGGCTGACGCAGAGAAGTTCTTCACGACATTACCCAGCACATCGAGCAGTCCCTGGCCGAACTCGGTCGGCGCGATGAGCACGCCGAAAACCAGCACGACGGACACGGTCACCCACTGGTCGGATCGGCTTCGAGCCTCCACACGGCGGCGTATGCGGAAGTAGATGATGACGGCAAGCAGGACCGCCACGTTGAGCGTCAGGATCACTGGGCCAACTCCCTCCTCTGGTCAGGACAGTGCCGTCGGCCGGCGCGGCGGTGGGATGCGATCAAGCAGATCCCACAGTGGTCGTGATCCGGCGGCCCATTCGCCCAGTACGCGACGGTCCACCAGGTGGATACGGTGCTCCCGGCCCCATGGGATGGCCTTCGAGGAGAAACGGCCATTGGTGAGGACGACCGCAATGTCCGCGCCGTGGACCTGTCGTGCAGTGCCGTTGACCTGCTGCAGCACCCCGACGCCGACGGCCGAACCGCGGTCCCCGTCGCGGCGGTGCTTGCACTGAATGGCCCAGATGCGGCCGGCCGGGTCAGTAGCCCGTACGTCGCAGGCATCGTCGCCGGCGCCGCCGACCTGCTCGGCCGTGCAGCCGTCTCGGCGCATCAAGTCCCGTACGGCGAACTCGAATGCACGGTGGTCCAGGGCGTCAACCTCGGCAATGCGCATCCGCAGAGCCTGAGCGTGTACGCGTTGCCACTCGGCTCTCTGTCGTACCCGCTGGAGCCAGAAGCCGCCAGCGACCGAGGCAATCACGGCCATGAGGACGAGGAGCCACCAGTGAGCGAGCAGCCACTGCACGGCGGCGACTGCCAAGCCGACCGCCACGACAGCGCCGACCAGCACAGCGATCTGTTCGTCCTGCTTCTTGGAACGACGGGCCGGACGGCGGCGCACCGTCCGCCGTGTGGGGCGACGGCGGCTCATCTGGCCACTCCCCATGAGACCGCAGCGCCAGAAGTGGCGTTTCGTGGGCGGCACTTGGCGTCACCACTCAACCTTGGTTCGCCGCGTATGTGTGCCTTCACCTGTGCCGTCACGATCAAAATCCCCCTGTCCGAATGCGTTGGCATGTCCTCGCGCAGGTCATATGACAGCACGCGTCACTGACACGACGTAAGGATGCGATCGCTGAGGGCGACGGAGTTTCGGCCAGCGAGAGCCGCTCACCCATCCGCCCGAATGGAAGCCACTTGCGAGTTCGACGCCACAGCCGGTCGACTTTCAGCCGATTCAGCGTCCTTGAGCAGCGCTACGAAACTCACGTGCCAGGTAGATCCCCGACCACCGCGCGACTTCGACCATCCTCGCGCCGAACCAAGTCCCGCGGGAAAGCGCCGATGCCGTGCCGCACGTGCAGGCAAGCCTCCCCGACGAACTTCACCGTCCTGGTATACGAGGCCGAGATCGTCCAACCGGGCTACGAGTTACGGAAGTTGCAGATGATGGCGATGGTGGGTTGTGAGAGTGTGTCCGGTAGTTAGCTGTCATGGCAGTGGCGTGTTGGTGGGGGTGGTGGGGCGTGCGGCACGGGGGAGCTGGGGAAGGTGAGGGTGCGTTAGGTCGGGGTGGGGGAGGCGGCGCACCGCAGCTGACACGGACGCATCGCATACTCATCGGCGTGGTCGTCGCCGGTGCGGTGGTCATCGCCGGCATCGGTTTCGCGGGTTCGTACGCGGCCGTTCGCTCACTCGCGCTCCAGAAGGGGTTCGGGAACTTCAGCTACGTGTTCCCGATCGGCATCGACGCGGGTATCTGCGTACTGCTCGCCCTGGACCTGCTGCTGACCTGGATCCGCATACCGTTCCCGCTGCTGCGCCAGACGGCGTGGCTGCTGACCGCGGCGACGATCGCGTTCAACGGCGCGGCCGCCTGGCCGGACCCCCTCGGCGTCGGCATGCACGCCGTCATCCCGATCCTGTTCGTCGTCTCGGTCGAGGCGGCGCGGCACGCGGTGGGCCGGATCGCGGACATCACGGCCGACAAGCACATGGAGGGCGTGCGCCTCACGCGCTGGCTGCTCTCCCCGCTGCCCACGTTCCTGCTGTGGCGCCGCATGAAGCTGTGGGAGCTGCGCTCCTACGAGCAGGTCATCAAGCTGGAGCAGGATCGTCTCGTCTACCAGGCCCGTCTGCACTCCCGTTTCGGCCGCGCCTGGCGCCGCAAGGCCCCCGTCGAGTCCCTGATGCCGCTGCGCCTCGCGCGCTACGGCGTCCCCCTCGCGGAGACCGCCCCCTCGGGCCTGGCCGCCGCAGGCATCGAGCCCGCGCTGCTGCCGGCCGCGTCACAGCAGACAGCCCCGGAGCTGGAGTTGCCGATTGAAGCCGTAGAGGTTCCCATGGCAGAGCCTTCGAGTCCGTGGCTCGCCAAACAGCTGCCGGCGCACCCCGTCGAGACGGCGGGCCCGATCGACCAATTTAGCGCCTACGAGAAATTTCTCGCTGAGTATCAGATCGCACCGACAGCAGCTCAGTTCGCGCACTATCTGTGGGCCGAGCATGAGGCTGCTAAGGACGACGGCAGCGCGCTGTCGGAGGAGGAACTGGTCCCACTCCTGTCCGTATACGCGGCCAGACTCGAGGCACGCGTGAGCCGCATGGTCGAGGCGGAAGGGTCGCAGGCTGAGGTGCCGGTCTCAGAGGAGACATGGTCGGCGTTCTACCGGGATGTGGCCCGTGCCTATGTCGAGGAGTTCGGCGGCTCCCCCGATACGGCAGCCTTCGCGCAGTACCTGCGAGAGCGTTACGACTTGGACGCTCCCGAGCTGCACCTGCTGCCCGCCGAGGTCACAGCGGAACAGCTCCCTAACGCTGCGGACATGAGTCCCACCGCCGGGCTGGCGCTAGAGAAGACTCCGCCAGACGAGGTGCCGGTTCCTTCGCAGCGAGCCCGCGCGCAGATCGATGTAGCCCTCGATACCTCCGCGCCGGTTAACGACGAAGGAGAGGCGGGGCTGGGGCTCGCACGGCTCACGAATCCCGACCGGTACTACCTCGCCTACCAGCAATACGTGGACACCCACGGCATAGACCCCAAGGGCAGAGCAGCCTGGGAAGAAGTAGCCCAACAGCTTGCTGCGTCCGGTGTCCTGGGTGACAAGGGACAGCCGGTCAGCGCCAGCACCCTGCGTCGGTACGCACTGGAGCAGCGCATCTACCGCCGCTGGGTGGACGAATACGAGCGCCTGGGTGAGCCTCCTAATTACGAGACGCTGCTGGATCGGCTCGCCCACGACGGGATCAAGTCGGGCAACCGGCAGTTGACCCTCGACGATCTGCAGCGCGGCGAGCATCTCGCGTCGGGGTTCGAGCGCCGCTACGACGCACTGCACAGCCACAACTGATCACCGGCGGCCGTGACCTGCGGTCGCCTGAACTAGTGGCACACGGCCGCTTCGTCCCGAAGGGCGCACACTCGTCGCCCACCTGCGCCACGGTCCGGTGATCCTCATCGGCCGCGAGGCGACGCAGCCTGCTTGCCCGCCGTGGTGTCACCTTCCAGCACACCAAGACCTGGAAGGAATCCCGCCGACCCGGGCTGCGAGGCAAAGCAGCCCGGATGGCGTCTCGATCTACGTCATCCTGGGCAACCTGTCCGCTCATAAAGGCGCCGGCATCCGCCGCTGGACGAAGCAGCACAAGGTCGAGCTGTGCTTCACCCCGACCTACGTCTCGTGGGCAAACCCGATCGAGGCGCACTTCGGACCGCTGAGGCAGTTCACCATCGCCAACTCGAACTATCCCAACCACACCGTGCAGACCGGGGCCCTGCACGCCTACCTGCGCCGGCGCAACGCCGACATCCCCCACCGCGACGTCCTGGTCGCCGAACGCAAGGAACACGCCCATATTCGCAGCGAGAAGGGCATCCGCCGGGGCGGACGCCCCCTCGCAGCCGCAGCCTGAACTCGAGTGAGCCCTCGCGTCACCTTCGCCAGAACAGGTGGTGCGTCACGCCGCTTGGGCTGGGCACGGCCTCCAGGTGAAACCGGTCGAGCAGTTCATCGGGGGACTCCCACAGTCGTAGTCCGGACCCGATCTTTACTGGCGAGACCGCCACATGCATGGTGTCGACGAGGTCGGCGTCGAGGAACTGCCGGATGGTGGTGACCCCGCCGCCGAGCCGGACATCCTTGCCCTGTGCCGCTTCCCGTGCCCGTTCGAGGACCGTGGCCGCATCGCTGTCGACGAAGTGGAACGTGGTGTCCGAGAGCGTGAACGACGGACGCGTGTGGTGGGTCATGACGAACACCGGAGTGCGGAACGGGGGCTCCTCACCCCACCAGCCGCGCCACTCATGGTCCGTCCAGGGCCCGCGCTGGGGTCCGAACTTGTTGCGACCCATGATCTCGGCGCCGATGTTGCGCGCGAAGTCCCGCGTGAAGTAGTCGTCGAGACCCCGGCTCCCCCCGGCCTCCGTGCGCATGGGCCATTTCGCGGTGGCTCCGGCCCATGCGAACAGCCTCTCGGGATGGTCATAGCCGAACGGTCGCTCGAGACTCTGGTGCTCACCGGCACCGATTCCATCACTCGAGACGTTGAAGTTCATGACTCTCAGCAGTTGATCCACGTGTTTCCTTGTCAGGTCCGGTCGCGCCATCGTGCGGCGAGGCGCCGCACATCATGACGTCGAACGGGACGTGGCCGGATCGACAGCCGGCCCACAATCTTTTCCAAGACGTGTCAGGAAGCGGCCCATGCGTCGCGCCTGACGTCACCGCCTATCCAACCGCTCCAACTGCTGGAAGCGGTACGAGAGACGACAGAAGGCTCGGAACCCACTCTCATGAACCTCTGCCAGGTGCACCACTGGCCGTTCAGTCGGCGCACGGCCGAGATCAGGCCGCCGGACCGTTCCTCCCGCTGGGGTCGCCGTCCGCCGCAGGGCCCCTGGCCCCCTGCCCAGGGGCCTCGTCATCTTTCCCGGCTCACCTGCGGCGATGCCCCAAGGTCCCGTCCACGCCTCGTCCACGGCCCCGACATACGCGACTTCGGGCGGCCTCTGGCTGCACACAAGCGGGGGCTGCTGGGGGGTGGAGGTATTCGCGGAGAGGCCGATCGTAGGGGAGGGCGAACTCGACGGGATGAGGTGCAAGTTCACCCTGGTGGGCAGGGGAGCCACCCGTTAGCGCGCGCGTGACGTCGACATGCCAGGCGTCGGTTCCCGATTCAACGACGTTTCCCTATGTAAGGCGTCTTTGGTGGCGAATCGGGCATGAGGGTTGATTACGGGCGTGAACATGAATGAGTCCGACCCAGGCAGGCGCATGAGGCGCCTGCCGTGAAAGGAGCATGGAATGCAAGTTTCCCGTTTTGCCGCCGTGCTAGGCGTCGCGGGCGCCATCCTGGTGGGCGGCGCCACTGGCGCCAGCGCCGCCGCCACGCCTTCGGTGGAATCTCCTGCCACGCACGACCGTGGAAACGACCACGGAGATGACTACCGGCGGCGGCGACCACGACGGCCGCTGGGATCGCCACCGTGACGCCCGTTGGGGTCACCACCACGGCGGCCGTTGGGGTCACGACCACGGCGGCCGTTGGGGTCACGACCACGGCGGCCGTTGGGGTCACGACCACTACGACCACCGCTGACCGTCCTTGGGTGTGCCCTTCCGCTGCTGGGGGAGGGCACCCCTTCCGCGTCCTTTGCATGCTGTCGGCCGCATAAGCGCTCGCGGCTGGCCGAGATCTACGATCCGCTCGATTCCGACCGCAGGGATCTGGGCCCGCACAACGGTGTCGTGCAGGAGTTCAACGCCCGCCGGGTGCTGGGCATCGCATGCAAGGACGGGTGCGCGACACCCGCTTTAGGAGGTCGATTATGCGGGAGCTACTGCACGTCGCGGTGAAGAGTGCGGTGGCGTTGCGGACTGCTGGGGACCGTGGACGTACGCCGTCGTTGATGTCAGCTGTGGGTGTCAGGCCGTCCGAGGCACGATGCTCACCGCGCGGTAGTCGTACCCGTCCTGCTTGAAGCCAGGGGCTTCCCATGTGAGTTCGACCTGCTGGCCGGCCGACAGCGTGCGGAAGCCGGTCGCCTGGATGTCGGCGTAGTGGCCGAAGCGGCCGCCGGGGGTCTCGGGTGAGTCAAGAACACCCCACCCTTCCTCGTCGTCCCACTCGCGGACAGTCGCAGTCACCATGGACGGAACCCTACGGCTTCCGCTGTGCAGTCGCGTCTGGCACCTGAGCTTGGGAAGCTCGTGTGCTTGAGCCTTCGTTGCCTTGCTGACCCGAGGTGGAGCCGTCCCCCGGGCGCTCGGCCGCTGGCATCATTTCCGTTGTTCCCCGTGGTTCCCCGCAATATCTGGCACGCCTCTGGCTGGCTCCGTGGCTGCGCTCTAACAGTCGTAGCGGTGCGCGTAGGGGAGTTCGGGACACTGGCGGCAGAGGAAGACATAGATACCTCCGAGGTCACCCATGGCCATGTCGAGATCTTCCTCAGGAGTGACGCTGAGCAGGTGCTCCATGTGGTGGCCACGCTGGCAGGCTGGCCAGTCGGGCGACTGGTTCCAGGCTGGATACCCCCCGACCTTGTTCTGCAGCGCACACGCCAACCCTGTGTATTCCATTCCGAAGCGCTCTTCGAGCTCGTCGATACGGGGTTGCAAGGTCTGTTGAAGCTTCTGCGGCAGGTCCCAGTTCGGGTACTCCCTCACCGAGGTGGGGGACACTGTGCACGGACTGGGCATGAACTCTTCTTCGAACTCACCCTCCTGCGGGGCGGGGATGTCCCGGAGCACGCCGGTGGCGAGCACGTCCGTCTCGCTGCGCCAGTAGAGCTTCGGCAGTGCGGCGCCGGCCTGGTCTTGAGGGTGGATCAACGGGCACCAGACCAGCTGGAGTACGTCCATGCCTTCCGGGAACTGAAGCTCGGGTACGTCTCGTGCGAAGAGCTGCATCACCGGCACCATGGGAATCGTCCCAGCAGGGCTCTTCTCGTTGGGCCATGCCCAGTGTCCCGGTTGTCCGCAGGAGGGCCAAGGCTCGTCAACCGGCCAGAGCATGGGGCCGCCAAGAGAACTCTCCTGGACACTGGGAGACCCGCTCTTCGGCAACAGCAGCGTCGTCCGCCGGCCGAGAGCCGCGAGCTCGGGTATCAGGTCATCCAGATCGAACGGTGGACCTGCAAAACTCTGCGCCACGGGCGGGCCTCCTTGGATCAACAGCTCCAGCTTTTGGGCAAGCTACCTCCCGCCGCTCGAACCGATCGCTACGGGCTGCCTATCCACCGAGAGCTTCTTCTTGCCCTGGGTGTTCGATCCAGGCTTGCCGAGATTCCCTGCGCGGATGTTGACCCTGAGCGTCGTGAAGGCATCGCGGGTCTTCTTGACCGACATAACGAGTCGAGTTGTCGATGTGTGTTAGCGCCAGTCGCCGTCATTGGGGGCGTGCCCGGGTTACGGTCAGGCACCTCCGCCCTCGAGGGTCAGCAGGCTCACGGGCATTGGTAGCCAGGTCATCAAAATTCATCACGAGTTGGCTCGCCCTACCAGCACACTGGACGACATGGATGGACTGTATGTGGTCAGGCATGAGCCGACCTGGCGCGAGGAGCCGGAGTCTGACGACGAGTACGACAACGGCACGGATCACAAGACCCTGTATGCCCTCTTTGGGCTGGCCATCTACAAGGCCAACGTCCTCGAACACTCTCTCGTCAATGCTCTCGCGCTCACCAAGCTTGTTACGGCGAGGGAGCAGGGAGAGCAGCTCATGCGCGACCCCTGGGCTCAAGGATTCAAGGACATGATGGGGAGACTCATCAAGCGCGTCGAGGCGCACACCAGCGCCTACCCGGAGGTCGGCAACGACCTCACCAGGAGCTTGAAGCGGCGTAACGACCTGGTTCACAACTTTTGGCGCGAGCGCATCCAAGAGACGATCACCGAGGCGAGCCGGGCCAAGCTGTGCGCAGACCTGAAAACGGACTGCCAACTGTTCACTCAGACGGACGAACGCTTCAGCGAGAGGGTCCTCAACCCCATCATGGCGAAGATCGGGGTCACGCCCGAGGACGTGGAAGCCCAGTACTTGAAGGAGCGCCGCGAGGCGATGGCGCGCTACGAGACCGAGGCGTTCACGGCCGAAGAGAACCCGGCCTGACCTCGCGCTCAGCTCGCCCGACTCATCGGGCCGCCGAGTTGCTGGTGTGCGGCATCCAGTAGGTGTGCGTAGTCGGTCTCGGTGAAGCCCTTGCGTCGGCCCTTGGCGGGTCCGCGGTCGAGGTGGATGCGATAGATCAGCCGGTGCCGGTGGCCGGAATTGGTGCAGATCAGTGCCGCCATGGAGACGCGTTTGGTGCCTGCGGCGGTGACGCGCACGACGGTGTGTGGCCTCGGCGGCCCCAGGTTCGGCCTTTGGGCGGCCTCAGCCCCTGGCCGGCTTCGTCCTCGGCGCAGAGCCGGGCGCCCAGGGCCGCCGCCGTCTTTTCATGACGGGCCACTGCTCGTCCTTCCATGTGGCGGTCTTCTGTGGCTCGTCGGAACTCCGACCTCCGTGTTCATGAACATTGTGCTGCTGTGCCCCACCCGGTAGGGCTCTGTTCATGCTCCGCGACAACGCGTGCCAGTCCCGAGGGCTGACGGCCAAGATGGCCCTGCGAAGGGCCGTCACCGCGCCGAGCCGAGGACCTGATGAACGCGTGAGTGCCAACAAGGCAATCACGAACGAGCGGCCGATGCGTTTCACCGCCGCCTAGAACAAGGCCCAGCTGAGCTGACTGGGCCGACGGTCGCACCCGCTCGGAGCCTGTGCCGACGAGCGGGTGCTGGTGTGATCTGGTCCTACTAACCTCCTGTGTATGGGACTTGGGGATGTGGCGCGTGCAGGGGTGCTGGCTGCCGTCGATGAGTGTCAGTACCTAGGGCGTGAGAACTTTCGCCGCCGGTACGGCTTCGGTCGAGCCATGGCGTATGAGCTGGTGTTGGATGGAAACCGATACGACTCGAAGGCCATCGCCGGCGTAGCGCACCTTTACTCGGTCGGTGACCTGCTGCCGGCTGATGGCTTCAGTGGTGGGGCGCGTACGGTGGCGCACCGTCTGCGCGCGCTCGGCTTCACTGTGGAGGACGGGACTGCCCTTACGTATGGGCCGCAGCAGGTGCCACCACAGCTTGTTCTCCAGCCTCGCGGCGGGGCCCGGGACCGCGGCCCGCAGAACTTCGCCAGGTCGGTACGACGGGGCATCCCGATCGCAGATATCAAGGGCGCACTCGGCGGACATGTGGATGCGCTTGCCACGTTGTACCCGGACGGGGTCGTTCGGCTTTGGGGCTCCACTCCCACCATGCGAGTCAACAACGAAAAGGCAAAAGCTCTGCGAAACAGGCGCGTAGGTGACGACGTGCTGTTCTATGCAGAGAACCATTTCATCGCGCGCGCCCGAATCCTGCACCTATTCAACAGCTTGCCTGCGGCGCAGGCGGTCTGGGGAACCGATGAGGACGACGCCACCTGGGAACACATCATGGCGCTGGGAGACATCGAAGAGTTTCCCACTCGCGTTCCTGCGGCTCCAGTTCTGCAGAGCCTGAACGTTCCAGCACCTCTACGGAGCCTCACCCTGCGGTCCACGGAGGACTACCGCCGTGTTGTCCAGCACTTTCCGCAGCGTCGCCAACCGGCGACTGCCCCACCTCCGGCAACGTTGCCTGACGCATCTTCAAGGTTGACCTCGGCGGAACTGCTGGACCGGATCGGCTCCCTCAACACTCATCGTCATCGAGGGAACAGAGCCCCCAGCCGTCACCAGCCGCTGGCTTTGCTCTGGGCAGTTTCTCGGATCGCGGCGGGCAAACCCCGGCTGGCACCGTGGTCCTGCTTCCGCGCGGAGGTCAGTCCACTCCTGGCCGAGTTCGGACTGTCCGGTTCCAAAGTCACTCCCGAATATCCCTTCTGGCATCTGAAGGGCAGTGACCTGTGGGAGGTGCATGGGATAGAAAGCGATGCCAGCTCCATGCCGCAACCGGGAACCTTCAACAAGGTCCAACCCGTCGCAGGCCTTACTCATGCGGCGGCCGAACTGCTTCAAAACCCTCTGACTCGCCTGGAAGCCGTGGCCAAGCTGTACAGCATCTATCTTCACGACGTCGATCAGCGCGAGTTGCTCAGCCGGGTAGGCCTCGCTGGATACGCGACCGCTAACGGCCTGCTCGATGACGGCCAGGACGCCCGCGGCCAGGAGGCCGCCGATGAGAAGCGGGCGACTGGTCCGACCGGGCGGCGGGAGTCGACCTCCTCACGGCTGATCCGCGATGCGGCGATTGCGAATCGGGTCAAGGAACTGCACGACCACGCCTGCCAGGTGTGCGGAACCCGCCTGCAGTACAAGCACAGTCCCTACAGCGAGGCTGCTCATATACGTGGCCTCGGGTCCCCACATGACGGTCCGGATGAGCTGCAGAACCTGCTCTGCCTATGCCCCAACCACCACGTCCTCTTCGACGGCCTGGAGATCTACATCGATGTTGACGGCGTCGTGAGGCAGGCCCACGGGGACGAGCCGCTGGGGCACCTTCGCCGACACGCCGGCCATCACATCGATGAGGCATACCTGCGCTACCACCGAACTCTATGTGAGCTGAACGCTCTCACCACCGAGTAATAGCCTGCTTGGCTGTCTCGCCTTGGCGAAGCTCGCTGAGGGGACGTCTTGACCTATCTGCCATGGCGGCATCAAGTCGCCTCCTTCGAGAGTTGCCGTCGACGTTCTGCGCGACAGCCTGGATGCGGATACCGCGGCCTCGTAGTTCGATGCCCACGATGATGAGGTTCTGGACGGAGTAGAAGAGCCGGTCGAGCCGGGTGACCGTGATGGTGCCCTGCAGAGCACGACACGGCTCAACTCATCCATTGCGCCTCGTACTTGGCGTACGTCCCGTCGTGCGTCGCCAGATGCACGAACTGGGTCACGTACTCCTGGAAGTCGCGGTCGCCGCGCGGCGTCGCGTACGCCTTCTCGGCGAACGTGAACGGCTTGTCGGGGTGGACCGAACACAGCTCGGGGTGGAGCTTCGCCTGGTAGAGCGTCTCGCTCGCGTCGGTCATCATCACGTCCGCCCGGCCCGCCACGATCTCGTCGAAGATCGTGGTGTTGTCCGGGTGGACCTTGATCGTGGCCTGCTTGATGTTCGCGCGGGCGAACTGCTCGTTCGTGCCGCCCGGGTTGACGACCACGGTCGTCCCGGCCTGGTCGATGTCCTTGAGCGTCTGGTACTTGTCCTTGTCCGCGCAGCGCACGATCGGCGTCTTGCCGTCCTCGCGGGTCGGCTCGCTGAAGTACACCTGGCGGGCGCGGGGAAGCGTGATCGAGACGCCGCCGACGCCGATTTCGCACTTCCCGCCCGCCAGGTCCTTCGTGAGATTCGCCCATGTGGTGTCCACGAAACGGGCCTTGGCGTCCAGGCTCTTCGCCAGGTCCTGGGCCATGTCGATGTCGATGCCGCTGTAGGAACCGTCCTTCGGGTCCTTGTACGTGAACGGGCGGTAGTCGCCCGTGGTGCACACGCGCAGCACCTTGGACTTCGGCACGGCGTCCAGCAGGCTCTCCTGCTGCTTCTTCGCGGAGCGATCCACCCTCGACGGCTCGACGGGCGCGGCGGCGGTCACGGCCAGCAGGCAGGCCAGGACGGACAGGGCGGCGGCACTTTGTCTGGACGCACGGCGGCTCATCGAGACTCCTCGGCACAATGGTTGCATGATGAAGTGATCACCCTGGCAGAAGAGTCGTTTTGCTGCCACGTTCTATCGCACATGGATCCGGGCAACTAAGGCGGCTCTTCACCACGCCTCAACTGGGAGTGGGCTCACCCGCAGCATCACGCCGCTTGCGGCTGTATGACGGGCTGACTATCCCCACTCGCGGGTGAATCGGCCCGTCGTGGCGTCGACTGGGCGGGCGGCGTGCCGTTACGAAGAACCTGACCCGTTCTTGATCTCCGAGGAGCCTCGTGCGCACCTTCGCCCGCACTACCGCCTTGCTCAGCGTTGTCGCCGCACTCGTCATCCCCACCACAGCAGCCCAGGCCGCGTCCGGACCGCTCGGTAGCCCTGGCGACGTCATCACTACCCCGGTCCAGTTCGCGTTGAAGGCCCTGCCCGTCGCGGATGAAAACCGCACCGGCTACCAGCGCACCAGCTTCAAGCACTGGATCGACGCCGACAAAGACGGCTGCAACACCCGCGCCGAAGTCCTCAAAGCCGAAGCATTCATGACCCCCGAGCAGGGCCCCAAATGCAAGCTCACCGGCGGACGCTGGTACTCGGAGTACGACGACCAGTACATCGACGGCGCGAGCGGCCTCGACGTAGATCACCGCGTCCCGCTCGCCGAAGCCTGGGACTCCGGAGCCTCCAGCTGGACCGCGGCCGAACGCCAGGCCTACGCCAACGACCTCGGCGACGACCGCGCGCTGATCGCCGTGTCCGCGAAGTCGAACCGCAGCAAGGCCGACCAGGACCCGTCCACCTGGATGCCGCCGGCCGCTAGCGACCACTGTGATTACCTCCGGGACTGGATCGTCGTGAAGGTGCGTTGGCAGCTCGCCATTGACCCGGCCGAACACGCTGCACTCTCCAAGGACCTCACAAACTGCCCCAACGCCCCAGTGAAGGTCACCCTCGCGCGATAGCGACATCACCAACTGACAAAGCCCCCGGCCGCGACATGCGGTCGGGGGCCATCGTGCGTTGGACTAGCCCTCACAGGTGCGGGGGCTCTTCCGCCTACGCGGTCTCCTCCACCGCCGGCTTCCGTTGAGTACCTGGCGGATCCAACTCGGCGTCAGCCGCATCCGCTCCGCCAACTCCTCCACCGGCACCATCCTGTTCCGGCGGCCCTGTAACCGCTCCCGCGCATCCCTGCCGGGAACGGTCCGGTGCAGCACTATTGCCAGCCGCAGCAGCAGCCGTCCGGCTATGTCGTCCCACCTGCGTCGCACGCCATCCCCCTCTCGTCGGTACGCCACCACGCTGACCGTCCGCGGTCAGGCGAGTAGGCGTCAGCCGCAAGGGCGCAAACGCCAAAGCCCCGCCCGTGCTTGACGGGCGAGGCTCATGGGGCAGACGGTGCCTACGCGGCGAGGAGTTCGATCTCGATCGCGAGGGCGCCTAGTGACTCCTTCTCGAGCGGATAGATCGCGCGAATGTTCGCGAGCTGCTCCTCGCGGCCAGACGTCGGGTTCACGTTCGCCGGCCCCTCGCCATCAAGGAGAGCCTCGAAGTCCGGATAGCGGGTCACCCGCAGCACTCGGACGTCGCATGTCTCCTCGGTGCCCTTGATCCGGAAGCGGATCGTGTCGCCCGCAGCCATACCGGTGAGGTGCGGATATCGCACCCGGACCTCGATTTTCTTGCGTCCGGCAGCGATGAGCTCGAAATAGCGGCGGTACAGGTTGAGTTCGTGCCTGCGGGCCGTGGTCGTGTCGCTCATGGGGTCGTGACGCTCCTCGTCGATTGGGACATCAGGCGGCCGAGTTCGCCGGCCGAATACGAGCGGAAGAAGTGCCGAGGGTCGCTGAGGAATGTCGCGGCCATCTCCAGCAGCCGATCGGCGTACTCGGACAACGACCCAGGCCACATCCTGGTGTCGAGCATCCACGGCGCGGAACCAGCAGGCAACGACGCCTGGCCATCCCGGATCAGGGACTTGGACAGCTTCGCCCCAGTGTCCGTGACGACCTGCGGACAGAGAACAGCCGAGTCGGAAGCTGCCCGGCCGTGAGCCCGATCGCAGTGAGCGCATTATCGACGAGAGTCGAACCGAACACCCAGTCGCCATCCTTCACCATCACACTCAACCGATCGCGGTCCGCGCCGGCTGCGAGCTCCTTGACGAGGGTGCGGTACAGAGTCGCGAGGTCGAGGTAACCGCCGAGGTCGGGGGTGATCACGACCTCGTAAGGGCCATGGTGCAGGCAGACGGCTTGGACGATGGCGTGCTCGTCGCCGAGCAAAACGCGGGTCCGCTCGGCGTCCTTCTCGGCCCAGCCGCAGCCAGGCTGCGGGCAGGGGACGCGGACGTGCGGGGTGCCATGGGCCGGGTCCAGCCACCAGCGCGCAGCGTCGATCCGACGGTGCGGCGCAGATCATCGGCGCGATCACGGGCGAGGAGCTCGGAGAGGTGCTGCGCGCGGCCGGGCCGACGCGGTCGGGCAGTTTCATCAAGCGTGCAACCACACGAGTCCTTCACAAGTCCTCTACTTGTGCACCACTTACCTCAGGGGGAATCCATGAGTCACCCGCACCCGCCGCAGCACGACATCCCGCCGCTGCCGCCCACCGCACCGCCCATAGTCTTGGTCGTCCCGAAGCGGGCCGTGTTCACCGCCGCACTCCTCGGCCTTACTGCGGGCGCCGCCATCGTCGGAGGCGCCTGGGGCCTCACCGCCAGCAGCGGCCCCGACAAGCCCGGCACGTTCACCCTCAACGGCACCTTCGAGCTCACCGACAGTGTCGTCCCCGACGGTGACGGAGGATGCGCAGGAACGCGCGGATACGACGACATCAGTGAAGGTGCCAGCGTCACCGTGTACAGCGCCGACGGCAAAGTTGTAGCCGCCGGCGGCCTCGGCAAATCCACCTACGACGGAGACAACTACAACTGCACCTACAAGGTGGCCGTGGATGGCGTACCCAAGGGTGAGCGGTTCTACAAGGTTGAGGTGTCCCACCGCGGCACGCTCCAGCTCTCCGCTGAGGAAGCAGAACACGGCGGCTTCGCCGGCAGTCTCGGCTAGCCGGACACGACAGGGCCCCGGACGTCACCATCGGCGTCCGGGGCCTTCGTTGTGGGTACGGCACGGGCAGTCCAGCCGTGCCCGACGGTGTCGGAGGGGAGCATCGTCGGCACCGCTTCGAGCAGCCGGCAGATACGGTCCAGCTCGCGCTGACACACAGCGCGGGTACTACCGCGCGCCATGTATGACACGTCGTCCATGCGCCGATTGTGACCCGGAGGGCAGGGGTACAGGGCGCGAACCTGGAAGACGGTCACTTCCGGCGGCGGAAGAACAGCCACAGGCGGGCGATCATCAGGCCCAGGACGATGATGCCGACCGCGAGGTGGAGCCAGCGCGGAGCGGCACCTAGGCCGGGAAGGTGGAGGGTCAGCGTCACGGGCGCCACTCCTCCTTGTAGCCGGGCCGGTCCGCGTTTACAGCGGCATGATGCCGGACCGCGTCCAGTTACGGCCGCAGCGACACGAGAGATCGCGCGTGCTCACTCTCGGCCTCGAACGTTTCCCAGTCTATGCACTCGTGCTCCACGTACAGGGCAAGTAGCTTCGCTTGGCGTGGATCTCGCGCAGCACCCGCGCCGGATCATGCTCCGCCACATGCTCGCCGAAAGCCGGCGGCGTCCTCTTGAAGATGTCGAGGCCGCTACCCGCCCGCACAGCGGAGTTCACGTAAGCCCATGCCTCGCCTCCGCGTTGCTGAGCGGTCGCCCTCCGGGCGATCCGCTCGTCCTCGACGAGCTGTTCGCAGTACCACTGCACGAGGTCATCCCTCACACGGTCCTTGTCTTGGCGGGTCTGACGTGCTGCCCACCCCTCACTCCGGGAGCAGGCCAGGCCCTTCTGCGCGTGCGGCTACCGCTTCAACTCGTCCATGACCAGTCGACTGTGGCCAGGCCTGCACCGACACCTATGACCGCCCGAAGTTGCCGGCGTCCGGCACCGTTGATGTCAGCCGTTGATGGCAGGCGACGCTGCCTGGTCGGTTACGGACGGCGTTAGGCGGCAGGGTCGGTTCCGGGTACCGGGGCCAAGAGTCCCGGGCTCACGTGCCGGGGGAGCGGAAGGTGACTTGCCGACGGGCGGCTTTGTCGATCTCGTCGAGGGTGAGGAGAGGGGTGGCCCGGGAGTGGAGGGCTCCGCTGGCCTTGACGGTGAGGCTGACGGCGGCCATGGAGACCGGGTCGGGGAAGTCGACGATAAGCACGATGTTGTCCTCCCCGAAGGCGAAGGACATGGCCTCGACCTGCCCGCCGATGAAGCAGCCCACCGCCCCAGGGTTGAACAGCAGAGGTTCCCGAACGACCAGAGGTTGTTGTCGATAAGGGATGCCGCGTAGTCCGGATAGGGCTTAGGCGGGTCCTTGATGACGTTGTCGGCGGTGGTCAGGACGTGCTCGAGCGTGATGTGCAGGGCGTGCTCTTTTCCCCGGCGTTCGCTGTGGTGCTCCTGGTCGTCCGCGGGAAGTGCCCGTAGGCGGCGACGAGGTGTTCATCGGCCAGAGGGGAGATGCCCATCGAGGGCGCGTCCGTCCATTGACGTTTGACCATGATGATGTGGTCGAAGTCTGCCCGGGCTCCGGTGACATCGGCTTCGAGGGTCCCGCGCACAGAGTCGGCCTTCCCCGTGAACATGGCTCCGGACCCGCCAGTCAGGCTCGAGCGCCCCCACGAGGCATGCCCGGGGTGCCTATCCCGGGCGTCCACCCGCAGCACCAGCGTAAGCACTCCCTGCTGCGCCCAGGCTGCGCCGAGCTGCTCAGCGGCATCTATGAGTTCATGCTCGTCTCCCATGGGTTGATCAGCTGGAGCCAAACCTCTTGCCAAGCAGAAGCTTTAGCGTAAATCATTTCAGCGGTTAGATAGATGCTGGCCGAGGTTCCAGGTCGGTCCCAGAGCTCGCCGCGCTCCGCGCGGCAACGACCGAGAGTGGTGCAAACCGGTTGGGCGCGGCCGGGTCCGCGCCCTGAACCGCCGCTCGCGCCTGCAGTGACGCCGACTGAGCGCCCCCGGACTGATCGAGGTCCGGGGGCGGTCCGCGTGCGCGGGGTGGGAACGGGGAGCTCGTGAGGAGAGGACATTCATGCTTGAGGCGCTGGGTCTGAGCACGGCCGAGTCGCAGGTGTACCAACGGCTGGTGGGGTCCGGGCGCTGCCCGGTGGACCGGCTGGAGCAGCGGACCGGCCTGACCGGGACCCAGCTCGAACAGGCAGTCGCGGCACTGGCCGTGAAGGGGCTGGTCACCCTCACCGACGACCTGCCCGCGCAGATGATTCCCGCCCCGCCGGACATCGCCGGGGAAACGCTGTTGCTGGCGCGCATGAACGAACTGCAGTCCGCCAAAGGTGCTCTGCAGCGACTCACCAAGGAGTACCGCGAGGCGCTCCGGCCGGCAGCCCTGGAGGAGATCGCCGAAATCGTGCCGGCCGAGGCGTTGGCACAGCGGTGCGAGCAGCTCCAGCTCCGCGCCCGGCGGGAAGTGCTGCGCTTCGACGCCCCGCCCTATCTGCTGATCGAGGAGTCCAACGTCGCGGAGCTGGAGCAACTGGCGGCGGGAGTGCGCTTCCGGACGGTGTACGACCGGGCCGCGATCGAGGGGTACGCGGCGCAGCTGGAGATCCGCCGGTACATGGACGCAGGTGAACAGGCCCGCGTGCTGGCCAGACTCCCGGTCAAGTTGATCATCGTAGACCGGTCCACGGCCATGCTCGCGGTGCGGACGGACGACGGGCGGCCACCGGGCGCCGTCGTGCAGATCCACCAAGGCCCCCTGCTCGACGCTCTCGTCGCACTGTTCGAGCTGGTGTGGGTCACCGCGCTCCCCCTGGATCCGTCAACCGACGAGACGCACCGCGGCGAACTCGCCGGCTCGGACACCCATCTGCTGCTCCTGCTCCTGTCCGGTCTCACCGACGACGCGATCGCCCGCCTCATGGGGATCGGCAAGCGGACCGTCAACCGCCGGGTACGCGGCCTGATGGATCTGACGGGCGCTTCGAGCCGGATGCAACTCGGGTGGCACGCCTGCGAACGCGGCTGGATCACGGCCGGGGACCTGGACGGGCTGCAGCCGCCGGGCATCGGCCAGGACACATAGGGCCGCATCGGCGGCCCGGCGCCGCCCACATCGCGGACCCACGTGGCGGGTGTGCGCCATGTGGCGCGTATCCGCCACACCACCTCTGGAAGACGCACCGGCCGGAGAGCTAGGTTCCGAGCGGCGCGCGGAGTCGGCCGGACGTTCGGTCGGTCCCCCTCGGTATCAATTGCCCCGCAGCGCCCACCAGTTGAGCGTGAAAGGACAACCGATGCACAAGGCCCGCCTCAGACGGGGGCGCACCGCCCTCATCAGCGGGATCGCGGTGACAGTCGCCATGTCACTGACGAGCCAGCTCGGAACCGCGACAGCCGCCACACCCCCGGCGCCTCTCGACCTGAGCAGCCGCCCGACGCTGCAGAAGCAGGCGGCGACGACGACGGCGGTGACTCTGATCACCGGCGACACGGCCTCGCTGACCACCGAGCCCGACGGCAGGCAGGCGGTCTCCGTCATCTCCGGGGCGGGGACGTCCAAGACGTTCGAAACCGTCAGCGGACAGAATGGCGACCTGTACGTCTACCCGGACGACACCACGGCCGCGGTCGCCTCGGGCACGGTGGACCGTGAACTGTTCAACGTCAGCCGGCTGGTCCGGGACGGGTACGGCGACGCGAAGACCGACGAGGTCCCCGCCATCGTCGACTTCCAGGGGAAGCCGACCGCCGCCGCCCTGAAGCAGAAGACGGAGGACCTGCCGGGCAGCGACAACGAGCGGGTCATGCCCCGGCTGGGGCTGTCCGCGGTGCATGTCGACAAGCACCGCGCGAAGGGCTTCTGGCAGGCCGTCAAGCCCGCCCAGTCACGCAGCAGAGATGCCCAGGCCGCCACGGTCCCCGGCACTGCCGGGGTCTCCAAGCTGTGGTACGACGGCAAGGCGAAGGTCGCACTGGACAAGAGCGTGCCGCAGATCGGCGCCCCGGAGGCATGGGCCAAGGGGTACGACGGCAAGGGCGTGAAGGTCGCCGTGCTGGACACCGGCGCCGACCTGAACAACGCCGACATCAAGTCAGAGATCGTCCAGAGCCAGAGCTTCGTCAACGGCCAGACGGTCCAGGACGGTCACGGCCACGGCACCCACGTCGCATCCACCATCGCGGGCAGCGGCGCCAACTCCGACGGCAAGTACAAGGGCGTCGCCCCCGGCGCCGATCTGCTCATCGGCAAGGTGCTCGCCAACAGCGGGCAGGGCCTGGACTCCAGCATCCTGGCCGGCATGGACTGGGCGGTCGGGCAGGGCGCCGACGTCGTCAGCATGAGCCTCGGCGGCACCGACACCCCCGGCGAGGACGTTCTGACCAACGCGGTCAACTCGCTCAGCGCCTCCTCGGGCACCCTCTTCGTCATCGCGGCAGGCAACGACGGCAGGAAGGGCGAGTCGACAATCGGCAGCCCCGGCGCCGCCGACGCGGCCCTCACCGTCGGCGCCGTCGACAAGTCCGACGCGCTCGCCGACTTCTCCAGCCGCGGCCCGCGCCTCGGCGACATGGCGATCAAGCCGGAGATCACCGCCCCGGGTGTGGACATCGTCGCCGCCCGCGCGGCCGGCACCACCATGGGCACTCCGGTGGACGCCAACTACACCTCGGCCAGCGGCACCTCGATGGCCACCCCGCACGTGGCCGGCTCCGCCGCGATCCTCAAGCAGCGCCACCCCGACTGGACCGGTCAGCGCATCAAGGACGCGCTGACCGCGCACGCCAAGTCCGCTGCCGACCAGACCGTCTACCAGCAGGGTTACGGCCGGGTCGACATCCCTGCCGCCCTCGACCCGTCGCTGGAGCTGTCCGGCACCGCCGACTTCCGCGTCATACCGTGGCAGAAGGGCACCTACCCCACGCGCAGCCGCACTCTGACGCTGCACAACAACGCCGCGACCGACACCGCGGTGACCGTGACGGCCGACGCCAAGGACGCGAGCGGCACCGCGGTCCCGGCCGGCACACTGTCGCTGTCGGGAGCGGACCTGTCCGACGGCCGGGTCACCGTACCGGCCGGCGGCACCGCCGAGGTCACCGTCACGCTCGACAACAACGGCCTGAAGACCGGCCAGTACAGCGGATCGGTCACCGCCACCTCCGACAGCGGCGAGTCGGTGCACGCCGCACTCGGCTTCGTCACCTCCGTCGAGCAGCACGACGTCACGCTGAAGGTCACCGACCGCTTCGGAAAGACCCCCAAGGCGCTCAAGTTCACCCTGCACGGGATGGACAACAACTTCTGGCAGAGCCAGACCCTGTACGACAACGGCACCGCCACCCTGTCAGTACCGCTCGGCAAGTACTCCATCGAGGGCTCGCTCTACTCGGCGGACCCCGCCGGCGGTGCGATCTCCTACGCGGCCGACCTGTTCGACGTGCCCAACATCGAAGTGAGTGACCGGGACCAGACCTTCACCGTCGACGGAACCACCGCCACCGACCTCAGCGTGAAGATCAAGGGTGAGAACCGGCCCCTGGAGAACGGCCAGGTGACCACGTTCATCGTCCGTGACGACGGCACCGCAAACGGCCACACCAACTTCTCCGGCATCGGCAACCTGCTCAACCTCGCCGACACCAGGCAAGGCGCCATCCCCAGTGCCGGCGCCACCAACGGCGCGCTGCGCCTGGAGACCTCCCTGGCCCGGCGCGAACCGCTGGTCCAACTGGAGGTGACAGGCCCCGGGCACGTGACCATCCCGCTGAAGTCCTCGGTGAACGCGAAGCGCTTCGAGGGCACCAAGCACACCGAGCTGGTCGACCTGGGCGCCGGCACCGAGCAGGACTTCGCCGGTACCGACGTCAAGGGCAAGACCGTTCTGGTCTCCGTGGCCGATGTCACCAAGGCCGACGACCAGGCCGTCAGGGCCGCGGCTGCCGGAGCCGTCGCGATGATCGTGGCCCCTGCCGTTCCCGGGCCGAGCGGAAGCGGCGTCCCCGCCGGCCAGACCATCCCGGTCGCCCACGCCACGTACGACAACGCAGCAACCCTCAAGGGCCTGCTGGCCAAGGACAAGGTCCGGATCGCCCTGAAGGGCGTCCTGGAGTCGGGCTACACCTACAACCCGCACTTCACCGACGACCGGATCCCCGCCGACCTGGCCAAGAGCGTCGACGTCAAGGCCTTCGCCAAGGTCACCAATACGTTCCACTCCGACGGAGCCCGGCGCCTGGGCGCCGAGAACATGAACGTCTGGGGTCCCCTGCAGGTGAGCACCGGCTCCGTCGGCCAGCCCCTCTACCAGGGCACCACCCGCGACGACTACTTCCTCGCGGGCACCGGGGTGACGTACCAGCCGAGCGTGTCGGCCGACTTCAACTCCTCCTCGGCCTGGAGAATGAACGGCCAGCGCGCCACCTACCTCACCCCGGGCAAGTCCTACACCCGGAGCTGGTTCGATGCCCCCATGCGTCTGTCCCAGTACGAGTTCGGGCCGTGTGTGTTCTGCCGCACCGACGTCTGGCAGAACCTTCCGGGCAGCAACGGTGCCGACAACGATCCCACCCACACCCTGTCGGGCCTGACCGGCACCTGGAGTTTCTACCTCAACGGGCAGCCGATCACCGGCTTCGGCCAGCTGGCGCAGGAGAAGGCGGACTACCGGTACGTCCTCGACCAGAAGCTGACCAAGGACGTCCCGGGTGTCACCCTGGGCCGCCAGATGCGCACGGAGTGGAACTTCAGCCAGGCGGCACCGACCACGATGGCCATCAAGGACTGCGACACGGCGTTCATTCCCACGCCCAAGGTCTGTGAGTCCATGCCGGTGCTCCTGCTCGACTACGACCTGCCGCTGAACGTGCTCAACCAGGCACAGGCCGGACTGCCGTACACCTTCACCGTGAACGCGGCACGCCCCAAGGGCTGGGCCGGCTCCACGGCGGTCGCCGGCGCCAAGGTCTCCGTCTCGTACGACGACGGCGCCACCTGGAAGGAGGCGAAGGTGCTCCGGAAGGACAGCAACTCCTTCCAGGCCCTGCTGCGGCACCCGAAGCTCGCGGACACCAACGGATACGTGACCCTCAAGACCGAGGCCTGGGACGCGGGCGGCAGCCGCACGACCCAGACCATCACCCGGGCATACGCCCTCAAGTGAGGCGCTGAGCACCTCGTACGACAGAGCGGCCCCCGCCGGGTGGTGACATCCGGCGGGCGGGCCGCTTTCCGGCATCACGGCGAGACTTTCGCGCACCGGACGGCGTCTTGGACACGCAACCCGGCCGGCTGGTCGGCGAAGAGATACAGGGGCCACAAGCGCCGCAGTCTGGGAGACGGTGGCACGCTGGCAGGACAGCCCGCTCATGTCGACTGTGGCGGCAGAACTGCTGTCCTAGCCGCCCGCCGCGAGCTCGCCGCCGCCTGAGCCGAACTCTTGAGCCCGCGGCCCCAAGAGATCGGTCCCACGGGTCTTCTCCCCGCTCAGCTAGGAGGCTGCGAGTAGTTCGTCGACGAGTGTCTGGGTCTTCTTGTCGATCTGGTCTCGGGTGAGGTGCCGGTTCGCGTCTTGCCATCGTGCGATGGCGGAGCGCAGTCCGGTGCGGTTGCCTGCTGCGGCCTCGGCGCGCATCAGGGCTCGATAGAGGGTTTCGGAGTGGCCGTCGGCGTTCAGGCCGGTGGTGCAAGCCTGCCGGGCGCTGGGGAAGTCCTGATGACGGCCGTCCTGCGTGCGGTAGCTGGCCACGTGGTGTGCGGTGTCGACGATGTCACCGCGCTGCTCGCGAAAATCCAACTCCGCTTCAGCGGGATCGAGTGCCCCTCTGACAGCGACGCCCTCACCGTGCTCCTCGACGCCAAACGGCAAAACACGAACCGGGTCGTCGCCGCCCGCACCGAGCGCTCCGCCACCAAAGCGCTCGCGGCCATGGTCCTCAAGAGCTGGCTGGACACCCTGCCGGGGACGGCCCGGTGAGCGCGGGCGGCCGCCTGCCCCTGGCCCCAGCGGCCACCTTCCACAAGGCGACGGCAAGCCGCGAGCAGGGCGCCACCGAGGCGAAGGGCTGGGCACAGCTCGCTCCCCGCATCACGGTTCCGGCCCTTCACGGACAGATCGCTCTGCCCGACAGACAATTCCTCGCCTACGAGGATGTCTTCGCCACCGGCCAGTGCGAGCTGCTGATGGGCGATGTCATCGCCGTGGCCGACCGGGACTCGGCCGTGCTGCCCCGCCTGGACCGCCTGGTGGACGGCGTCTGTGCCGACCTGCGGGCAGCGGCCGAGGAGACCGGGAAGCGCACGCTGCTGGCCGACTGTGTTCCGGACCTCTACCTCGACCGGATCCGTCCCGGCGGCCGGCTGGACTGCTGGTACCTGCGCCGCGACCTACCGATCGCCCTGCCCCACACCGATACGACCCTCACCCTCCGGGAGCTGGCCGACCTCACCCTCACCGCCAACGGCAGGCAGCTGACGTTGAACGTCGCCGACATCATCGACAGCCTCCGCCACGCCTTGGCCCCCGACCGCTGCTGGCTGGCCGGCCTGACACAGGGCGACCCGACGGAGCCCAACATCGCCGATCCGCTGTGCTGGCTCGATTTCGAGTTCGCCGGCCGCAACATCGCCGTGGGTGAAGCCGCCAACATGCTCTGGTACTTGATGGCCCTCGGCGGCTGGCTCGTCCCGGACTACCAACCCGACGTATACGCCCGCACCCTCCGCCTCGCCCTCCCGCCACAAACCCGCCCCCGCATCGAACACCTGGAGCTCCATGAGAGCCGCCGACACATCGACGTCCTGTACTCCTGGAACACCGGCCCCGGCCGGAGTGCGGCCATCGCCCGGGCCCTGGACGGTCTCCAAGGAGAGGACGGCACCACCCTGCAGGAGATCCACGCCCACCTTGCCCTGCGCATCCTCGGCGTCATTCCGGCAGCCCGGCTGACCGGACACGACCTCCTGCTCGTGCTGATCAAGCTCGCCGAAAGCCAGGACCCGATCACGACCCTCGACACGTTCTTCACCACCACACAGGCACCTAACCCCAACCACGGTGAAGGGAGCAGCCATGCCCCTGCCCCTGCTTGAGATCCCCCTCCAGGCCCGGCCGCTCCAGGGCCGCAACGCCCTCGTCACCGGCGGAGCCACCGGCATCGGCGCCGAGATCGGACGGGCCCTCGCCGCAGCCGGAGCCACCGTCGCCGTCAACCACCTTGGCCAGGACGCCGACGCCCTCCTCGCCGCCCTCGAGCGCGACGGAAACGCCGGCATCGCAGTGAACGCCGACCTGACCGATCCCACCGCCGTGCAGACCATGGCCGACCTCGTACGTGCCGAGATCGGGCCCGTCGACATCCTCGTCAACAACGCCGGCTCCTACCCCCGCGTCCCCTGGCAGAACACCGACGAAGCCGCCTGGAACTACTCCCTCGACGTGAACCTCACCGCCCACTACCGCACCTGCCACGTCCTGACTCCCGGCATGATCGAACGCCACTGGGGCCGGATCGTGAACATTGGCAGCGTCAATGCCCGCGCCGGCCGAACCAACCTCGTCGCCTACAGCACAGCCAAGGCGGGCCTCCTGGGCCTGACCCGCTCCCCGGCCCGCGAGCTCGGCCCGCACGGCATCTGCGTCAACACCGTCCTGCCCGGCGCCATCGAGGTGGAAGCCGAGACCGCCATCCCCGCCCAACACCGCGCCCGCCCGGAAGACCAGATCAACCGCCAGTGCGTCCCGCGACGCGGGCGCCCCGAAGACGTGGCAGCCCTGGTGGCGTTCCTCGTCGGCCCGTCCGCATCGTTCATCACTGGGCAATCCGTCCACGTCGACGGCGGTTGGCTGCTGCACTGAGACCATCAACAAACAAGGAGACAGAGCGAAATGATCGAACGAGTCCGAGCCGTCCTCGTCACCGCGGACGACACGATGCTGGTCATCTGCCGCACCAAGCCCGGCCTCCCCGTGTACTGGGTCCTGCCCGGCGGCGGCGTCGAAGCCGGCGACGACTCCCGGGAAGCCGCCCTCCACCGGGAGATCCACGAAGAGGTCGCGGGCAACGCCGACATCGTCCGCCTGCTGCACACGATAGAGACGGACGAGGAGCGTCAGTTCTTCTACCTCGCCCGCATCGCGACGTGGAACTTCGACGACCGCACCGGTCCCGAGTTCAGCGCCGAAGGCCGAGGCGAATACGCGCTGCAAGAGATCCCGCTGACCGTGGAGCGACTAGACGGCATCGACCTCAAGCCCGAGGAGATCGCCCACGTCCTGCGTGGTGCCATCGATGACGGCACCCTCATGGACGCATCGGCACTCTGACCGCCGCGTGGATGTGCGGACGGGGCCAATGCTGAAGTGCGTTGATCCCGTCTGCGGTTGTGTGATCAGGCCGTGAAGGTCAGGCGTGCGGCGACGCCACGTGCTGCTGGGGAGACCGGCCCTCCAGGCCGCGTGACCGAACCTGTCACCCAAACCTGCAGCAGACCCGATTCCCGTCCCGCCGCCTGGGGCGAGGCGCGGCCATGGCTGTCTTGGAGGCAGGAGCGGCACCCAGGAGCGGAGCCGGGAAGCGCACCTGGCGGAGCGGAGCGCAGCCGTGTGCCTTGATGAGAGAAAGTTCTATTGCGTTGCTGTCAGACGCTTGCTGTCGTGCTCCGGCGCGTGGGGCCGGCGCCATCGAGGGCGTTCAGGAGACTCCTCAAGCGGGACCCGGAGCAGTAGCCAGGCAGATAGACACGCACGCAGAAACAGGTGAAGCGTCTACCGAATCCGGTAGTCGTCTTCGCACCCTCACCTCAGACCACCGCTGAACCCTCGACCAAGATCAGCGACACCCGTGCTGCCCGCCGCCGACGGCGCCGCATCCTCTGAGCGGAAAAACCCGGCGGCACCCCATGTCCGCATCCACATCAGCATCGACCGATTCTGATGTGGATGACAGTGGTTAGACCCCGGGTCCCGGGTCACCGCCGCCGTCGAGGCATTCCCTTGCGGCATCGAGCCAGTCGCCTGCTGATTCAGCAACCCGCTCGCGTTCGATGCCGGTTGCCCGTCGAGGACGAGCCGACCAGCACCACCATCTGCGTGCGCCCGTGCGCCCGTGCGTCGTGGCGTCGACGAGAGCAAACAGTTCCTCATCGTGCCTACGGCCCACATACGACGGCAGTGGGGACTGCCGCCCTCGCCCGATCGCACCGTCCGGGCCTCTGCCGTATCCATGACGCGTGGGGACTTCGGCCGCGGGATGCACTTCCAGGTCATGCGGATTGCAGTCCGCGATTGGCTTTCCCAGTGCGCCGCCCGGGCCGTGAGGCGCCCCACTCGCAGTGGCCAGCAAGTCTAGTAAGGGGCGGACTTCTAGGCGGAGGGCACGCGCCAACGCGCCCACCGTCTGCGCAGTAGGCGAAGGCGCGGTGTTGCTGAGCGCCTGGCTGACCGAGGTACGGCCCAGGCTGGCACGGCGGGCCAGTTCAGTCTGGTTCAGCCCCAACGCAACCCGACCAGCCTCCAGTTGGGCGCGCAGTTCCGCCAGTGCGGCTGCCGGATCCTGGAAGTGGTTCGTCCCCACGCTGCCCCCCTGTGCTGTGCCGCTGTTCGCCATCGTTCATCTTCGACCGTGCGAACCACGGCGAACACTGGATCCACAAGATTCGGCATCACGACAACACTCGCTGTGCCGAGAGGAACTGACACCATGTCTGACCACATCGCCCTGATTTTGCTCGCCTGCACCCTGGCACTTGTGGTCGCCGCCATCGTCGGGACGGGCGCCGGCTACCTCGCCCGCCGCGACTACGCCACCTATCCCACCGCGCTGACTCGCGCCGCTGTAGCCTTCGCCGCGACCCTCAACCTCGCCGCCGCCCTCACTACAGCCCTGTTCGCACTGGGGTATTAGTTCCTGCCGTAGGCCAGATATGAGTCAGTCACCGGCCAGGCAAACTGCCGCGATCACTGTCGCGGGATCACCGGCATGCGTAAGGTGCGGTTCGTCTGCCTCGGGGAGAAAGAAGCGGGCGCGGTACCGCTGGAGGTCACTCACGGAGAAGTAGGGTCGACTCGGCCCCGCTGCCGCCGCACATACGAAGATAATGTCGGCGACGCTTGAATTGTGAGCCAGTTCCGCACGGCCGGGTCGAGCGACAGGCGTTCCTCGCCAACTACGGCTTCCGTGCGGCCTCCAGCTACCTGCTCGTTCACGATGTCGGATCAGAGGAGGAGCGCACGTGCCATTGGAGTTCGGGCTGTGGCGAGTGGATGACAGGCCGATACGGGTCACTACGCGGCCGATGCGAGTGGAGGCGAGACTCGAAGACCTCATTGAGGCTGATCCGGAGATCCTGGGGAGGCCCCTCCTCTTGATCGGTCGGCAGGTGCAGACCGACCACGGAAAATTCATAGACCTACTCGGCATAGACGTCGAGGGGGGCTTGCACGTCCTGGAGCTCAAACGGGACCGCACGCCTCGGGAGGTCGTCGCCCAGCTCCTCGACTACGGCTCTTGGGTCCAAGACCTCAGCAATGAGCAGGTGCGTGAGATCTACGGAGGGTACGCCCGAGGGCGCGGCTTGGCAGAGGAGCTGGACGAGGCGTTCGCGCTCCGCTTCGGTGGCAGCCCGCCGGAAGCGCTAAACAGCGCCCACACCCTCACTGTCGTCGCGAGCGAGATCGATGCGGCCACGGAGCGGATCGTCACCTACCTGGCAGCCGGCTACCAGGTTCCCCTCAACGTACTGTTCTTCCGCCACTTCGAGGATGAGGGGCGCTCTTATCTCGCCCGTACCTGGCTGATGGACGAGGCCGAGACGGTGGTGGCTCCCGCTGGTGCCAAGGCCCGCGGGAAACAGGAGCCCTGGAACGGCACGGACTGGTACGTCTCGTTCGGGGATGAGTCCGGAAGCCGCAGTTGGGAGGACGCCCTTCAGTACGGCTTTGTGTCAGCCGGCGGTGGAGACTGGTTCTCCCGGACGCTGCGCTCTCTACCTGTAGGGGCGCGGGTGTTCACCCATATCCCCAAGGCGGGATACGTAGGAGTGGGCACGGTGTCCGGTGAGCCGCGGCCCTTTGAGGACGCCACGCTCACCGTTGACGGCGAGAGCCGGCAGATGGCCGAGCTACCCCTAAAGGGCAGCTACCGAGCCCACGCAGATACGGCGGACGACGGAGATGGGGAGGACCGCCGCGAGTGGGTCGTGCCAGTCGACTGGGAAGAAGCTCTGCCGCGCGCGGGGGCGTTGTGGCGGGCTGGCTTCTTCGCCAACCAGAACTCCGCCTGCAAGCTCCGCGCCCGCTTCACGATCGAAGAAGTCTCCCGCCACTTCGGTATCGGTTGACGGCGCAGGAGCCGCCGAGGTCGCGCTACGGGGCTCAGCAGCGTTAGAGCGAGGCGGGAGACCAAAACTGAGACTTCGCACGTTGAAGGGCCCCACTGCGAACTCATTTTGCTTGATCTCCGCCCGTGTGGGCCGCCCGGGGGATCGGCGCGATGGGGCCGGGCGCAGGCCGGGCCGATCGAAGAGTGTTAGCGGCGGCGGAACACGCAGACGAGGCCAACGCGTTCGTCGCCACTGAGGGTCTTGCTCTCGCCTGTCGCCATGTTGGCCAACGCCCATCCTTCGGCTTCGATGGCTTCGATCTGCTCGCCTACGCCGGTCATGGGTCCGGTGTAATCAATGCTGCCCCCGCTCGCTTCTATGATCTTGTACACGAGAACGGCGCGTCCTTCGGCGTAGGCCTTACGCGCTTCGTCGGTGGCACCTTGCGCCTTGGCATTCTTGATGAACTCGGCGCCGCGCGCCATGGCGTCGTTGATGAACCCCACGGATCCCCCAGGAACGTTGAGATGGAAGACCCATCGTCCCGACCGGTGTGGACGGTGTGAAGGGGTATGACGTGCCTGTGACGTTGCGATCTGCAAGATCGATCGCTGCGCGATGCGAGGTGCCGGAACGAGGCCAGCTGGTCGCTCACACATCCGGCTTCAGTCACCGCCGTGTGCCATCGTTCGCCGTCATTGACGTCAGTTGGTGATGTCAGACCGACAGACGGTCTATGCGCTGACGGCCAACTCTCGTGCGCGCTCGCGAGCTTGGGATCTCAGGTTCTTGAGACGGCTGTGGAACGGGTTGTGGCGGTTCTGGTCGAGGTTCAGCGGCAGGTCGAGTTGAGAGATGAGTTCCGACTCCAGCGCCCACGGTTCGTTGTGCTCGATCCAGCACACTCGGGCGTTCTCTGCCATCCACTGGCTGAGGACGGCTTCCCCGGCCTTGCCGAAGGTCATACGCGTCCCGCTCCCCACCCGACGAAGCTCAATCCCGAGCAGGCAACCGAGCGTGAGGCGAAGCGTCGATCCGGCCGCATTGCCCCGGTAGTGATACCTCACGCGCTTACGCAGGTTCTGCGTGCTGGTCCGGTTCGCCATGTGTCGCGGGGCTATACCGACGTAGAGCAGGCGCCCGGCATCGAGGTCTGGGCAGGGAGCGGCGATGAGACAGTGGCTGAGCGTCTCGGAGAGCGCGGCTGGCTGTCCCGGGATGCTGAAGTGTTTACGACACCCTCGTGACAGCAGCGATCGAGGTCGCCACGCAGACCGAAACCCCAACACCGCTCCTTCACGCCCTGATCCGGGCGTCGCCGAGCACCTGCTCGCGACGGGCGAGGGTCGCCTCGTACAGGTGTACCGCGCCAGCAATTCATCGAGGTCAGCCAGTAGCAGGCCAACGGTTTCCTGTGCCCCGGCGGTCGCCCTGGTCGCAGGCTTCAAGGACTTCGGCAACTTCACTGTGGATAACGGAGAGAGAGTCACCCTGGATCAAGACGCCGGGGAACCGACGCGGCGGCAGGCGCACCACAGCGTTGTTCCCACCGTCCGTGAACAGCTCTGCCTCAACGCGCTCCATCGCACCATCCAACCCCGCTGGATGCCCACGAGGTCCCGCGGCCGGACTGATCTCAAGGCTCCGGTCAAAGCTGGATCGCTGCTTTGTAAGGGCGGGGGTACGGGGTCGCCGTGATGCCCAGGTCACAAGGGCTCTGGCTGCAGCCCAGGTCAACGGCGCATCTCGACTGCAGCAAACCCTCATTGACCGTGATTGACCGCACGATGTGGCACGGCTGTGGCACGTTCTAAGCGGCCGAGCGCTTAGAAGGCGCCCGGACAGTGCGGGAGAGGACACCGCCTGAGCTGCCTTTATCCGCTATCACTGTTGGCTGGCGAGCTCGCTTCGACACGCATTCGACACGGCGGCGACGCTACCAGTCGCGCCACCGGTCCGTGAGTTCGTAGTGCCCCAAACCATGTCGTGCGGTCAGAGCAAGGACATTGACTCCCTGCTCGGCGAGGGCTTCGTCGATGTAGTGGCACAGTTGCTCACGTTCGTCCGTCTCGTAAGCGGCACCGTCGTGCTCGTCGTTGACGGCGTTCAGGGCCAGGACAACACGCTGAACTGCATCGAAGATGCGCTCGTCGGAAGCATCCTGGAGCGCTGAGATATCTGCTTCGAACGCGTCCAGGACGCTGTCTGTGGCGGTGATCAGGCTCTCCGGGAACAGTTCAGCCATGCACGCACAGTCCGCATCCAGCGTGCCGGTGGCCAGCTTGCGTTGCTCCCTCTCTATGCCCTTGCGCCAACCTGTCGTGGGTCTTTCGTTCATGGGCGGACCGTACAGCTGGCCACTGACAGCGCTGCTCCGCGATCGCACACGACTCCGGAGGGCAGGCGCCATTGATCTTGACTTCCCGGCATGACCTGAGGAAACGTCAGCAGGTAGCGAGAAGTCTCGGACGCTCACGCGCCACTCACGCGCGCCCTAGCGGAGAGGCGTTCGCGTGAGCCAACGCGTCACGAGGCAGGCCCTGACTTCGAGGTCCAATCACTCCAAGCTCGACAAGGCCCTGACCTGCATGGAAGCGGATGGGGCGGGTGCCGTCGTCATCTGCGCCACCGGCTATATCCCGGAATGTTGCATTCCGTGAGCGCGCGACCAGCGGCCGAAGAGCTTGATCCTTAAGGGGGCGGGAACGAGGTGGCTTTAGTCTGACCGCGCACCTCCTCTCTATCGGCGGTACGCGCGTGGATGGAGCGGTAGTCTGCCTGCGGAGACAGCCAGTGTCGTATGGGAGTGGACAGTGAGCGGGGAAGAGCGAGTTGTAGAGGCCCGCCTGCCTGACGGTGGGCTCGTCTCGATCGTCGCGATGGCGACCGACGGACACGACCCTGCGCAGGACATCGCCGCCCGGGGCGTCCCCTCGCTTGACGATGTGCGGTCCGCGATCACGGGCATGGCTACCTTGGCTCGTGACGCTGTGCAGGCTGTTCGCCCTGATTCGGCGAGCGTAGAGTTCGGTGTTGATGTCAAGGTTGAATCCGGCAAGCTCGGCGGCTTGATTGTCTCTGGCTCGGCAAATGCAACTCTGAAAGTTACGCTCACCTGGAATTCTGCGCCGACTCCACCGTCGGCTTGAGGGAGCAGAGCGGCGCGAGGCAGCTAGTTGGAGTCGCAATCAAATCCTGTGCATGACCTGCTTATGGAGTGCACAGCTCAAGTAAGATCAACTAGAGCAATTGGCACGGGCTTTTTTGTTGCGCCTGGTCGACTAATTACGTGTGCTCATGTCGTCGCAGAGGCATCCCGAATCGGGGAGGCACTTACGGTGGAAATGCGCGATATGAGTCACTCAGCTCACGTTCGCGTTATTTGCCCCCCACCCCCAGAGCTCCCCGCGCAGCTAGCAAGCCCCTATCCATGGCCAGACATGGCCTGTTTAGAGATCGACTATCAGCAGCATCGCTGCGTTCAGCTAGATCCAAGAGAGCCGAGCCTCGCGCACCCTGCTACGGAAGGGTGGGCATGGGGCTACACTGATCGTTTCCAGCAGAGCATCTTCCGGCCGTCATCAGCTCGGTTTATTTTCGAAGGGCCGGCTGACATTGGGGATGGTCGTAGGTGGACTCTCAAGTCCGGTCAGGCATCGCCTGGCATGAGTGGCGCGCCTCTTCTCAACCAGGACACCCATCAGGTCTTCGGAATGGTTACGCGCACGCGAGATGCTGCGAGCGACTTGGGCGCGTGGGCAGTGCCCATAGTCGAGGCGATGCGTGTCTCGCCAGGTCTATCAGAGCTACTCGATCTGAATCTTCGATTCCACGAATCTGATAAGACTTGGCAGAATGCTCTAGCGCGTAGTGCGCAGCAGACGGTTTTGAGGCCCAGCATTGTCTGGGTGAACAGCGGGGACCCTGACACTGTTAGCCCGATCATCGGGTCCGCTGTTGACATGCTAACGGCGCAGTGGCCGCCGAATGAAATTTCTGTGACCAAGGTCCGATTCGCCTCCCGTCCCGGAGCAGAGGCAGATGCGATCGACAAAATGATGGCGCGCGTTTCAGCAGCAATCATTATCGTCGATGACGAGTCGCCCTCAGCCTCCTGCGTGGAGCTTGCAGAGGCAGCGGCGCGAGGTGGCATCCCCACTATTGTGCTTTCCAAAATGGATCTGGACTGGTACTCGAAGGGTCTATTCGAGCAGCTAGGAGCTGACCATGCATACTCTTTCGAGTATGGAACCTACCAAGGCGAGTCACCCATCCAAGCTGTCGTGGCTTATCTGAATAGAACGGCTCTCCAGATGGATCGCATGGATCCCGGTAGACGGCGAGGAAATCTTCGCTCCATTCCCATGCGAGGCAGGTGAAAGACGATATGAATGACTGGGTAGTGGCGGCACTTTGCCCGCACGACGTATTGCCGGTTAATGGGCGAGATCCTGGGTACTCGCGGAGTGCCACCGCACTTTCATTTGTCCTCTTGGGGCGTCTGATGGAGTACGATCTTTGGCGTGGCCGGGAATCTCCCGAGTCTGTCCCAGATCTGCTTGGCGAGTACCCGATGCCCTCTAGTGAGTGGGCGTTCGTTCGCTCGGTCTTGCGCTCTGTCTTGGACGAGACGCAAGAAATGGGAGCCATCGAACTCGAAAATTTCGCTTTCGATGGAGATCTAGATTCCGACCTGCGGGCCATTTCGTGCATTCTAGCAAGTGTCGCATATGCCGACATGGAAATGCATGATCAAGCCCTTCATATTTGCGAGCGGCTACTCGAAGAGCAGCCGGATCTAAGCGCTTTCCCTAGCGTCATGATGCAGCTTCAGGCATCCCTGCGGAACGCAGAGGTCAAGAAATACTCACGCGCTCTATATTGGGCAAACTCTGCGAAAGTGAAGATTGCAGAGTTCCCGCCTGGCGGCGCTCATACTCTAAAAGTAGCGCTCGACGGACTAAAGTATTCGGCTGAAAGCAACGTCGGCGCCATGAATGCCATGCTGTCCGATGAGTTTCTTCTGGCTGAACGTGGTGATCGGCCGGCCTCCCCCCGCTTCTGGATCGACCTTGACTCAATGGCATCCTCAGCCGCTGTTGAGTACATGTCGGAGGACTTCAAAAATCGAATTAGAGATCGAGCCTTGCCGAAGCCTCCTCGCGCGATCAGAAATGATGACTACATCTCGCGTAACCTGTACGCCTACTACTTGCGCGTACAGGTGGTTGGTCATTGGCATAGATACCTTGAAGCTTCTCAGCGGCTTGGGATGGAGCGAATGCTTCGACCACTTGAGGGCGCAGACGGAGTAACAGCGCAGTTTAGCCAAGGGCTGGCTTACCTCAGGAAAGGTTGGGGAAGTCGTAGTTATATCGATGGACTGCGACTCGTACGTGAAGAGGGCCCGCTAGATGCGCTAGACAGCGAATTGCAGAAGGCGCTAGGAAGACTAGAGCGCGAAGTTACCGATCTTGAGTTTCACCTTCTTCGTGTGGGAGCTCCCCTGCTCCGAGCTGAAGAAGCTGACTCGGTAATCCGTTCGTTGCTCGACGATCGGCTTCCTATGCATGCGCGTAGGGCTCATGGTTGGTACCGAACCGAATTTCCGCTTTGGGATGCGGTAGCGGCTTTGGCTCGAGAGCTTGCGGATGGTGATTATCTATCGCGACGCATAAGGGAAAGAGTGGGAGATGAGGATTCGACGCAATCTTTCCACATGGGTAAGGCTGTCGACGTCCTCGATTGGTCCCTAGTTTCCTCCACTGAGCAAGAGAATTGGATCAACCTGCTTCGCTCAAGTGCTGCTGTCGACGGTGACTGGCGTACTCTGCTTGACTCGGTCCTCTATGAAATCTGCCGAACCGGAAATCCTGTAGCCAGAGAGCTCTTCCACTCGGCGTGCCGCACGGAACTTACACTTGAGCGCTCTGCGCAGCTAGTGGACTTGCCAGATGAGGTGGGTGCAGACCTACTAGGAATCCTTTCTGGAGCCGTTGCCGATTTGTGCACAAGGGAAATTGGCAGAATCCGCAATCAAGCTTCGCGAGGATCGTGGAATTTCGGTGCCAGTAATCCTGCTTTGATTGGTGCGGCTCTCTCGACCAAGAGGCCGTGGGATTCCATTTGGCCTGCGATTTCAGAGTTCCTGCGGGATCCGCTGGTTGCAGCGGATGACAAAGAGCCAGTCTTGGACTTTCTTGCCGTCCGGGTGAGTGAAATCCCGAGTGATGTTGTGCGAGAGATTTCAAGTGATCCAGATCGCTTGACTTCAGTTCATTCTGGCCTATTCGATAGTTCCGATCGAAGCTCTGGTGCACTGTTCAGATTTCTCTGTGCTGCTCAGGCAATTGGATCGAATGATGCCTTGGTCACGCTTCTTCGACTTTCAAGCACGTCCGCATCGAGCGTTCGCGTTGAGGCAGCCAAGTCGCTACCCGCTGCCCGCAAAGTGCTAGGAGACGCCCTTGCTATCGGATACTTGATGCAGATGACTGCTGACGTATCAGTGTTCGTGCGGGCTCAGGCTGCCGAGATGCTCGGGTACTGCCTCGACGACGACTCTGGAAATGTCGATCGCCGACTGGTGAGTCAGAGGTTGGTGCAGATGCTCGGCGCGAACGGTGTGGCTGTGCCGTTCGGTGCCCTCCGTGGTCTACTGCGGGCTAAAAGGAGAGGCGTGGCACTCGGGTATCCCGATATCTCTGAAGAGTTGCGTAAAATCGAGCGCGATCATCCTATTGCCAGAGTTCGAAAGGCAGCAAGATCTCTACTTGATTGAGCGCATGGCGGACTTGATTGCCGAGAGCTCCCTGGCGGTGCACTCGCTCGGAGTCGCCCCTGCCAGGTTTCAGGCACTGCCCGTCGGAGCTGGTGGCCATCCTGCTCACTGCCATCCGAACGATTTGCCCGCAGCCGGGAACGCGGCCCCCTCCCACCCGGTGCCGCCCGATTCCCCGCCGGAGGCATCGCCTTCCGACGGAGAGTTGAGCTGTGCGGTTGCCCGCTGCACAGCCCCGGCACCCATCATGTTGTCCCTCCCCTCATAGCGTGAAGACCGTGACTGCAGGGGAAGTTGAGAGTCATGGCGGAGAAGCGTCGAAAGTTCGATCCGGAGTTCCGTGAGGGGGCAGTACGGATCGTGGCGGAGACCGAGAAGTCGGTCGCCGAGGTCGCCAAGGATCTGGGCATCAACGAGACGACCCTGGCCAGTTGGGTGTCCCGGGCCCGCCGAGCCGGGACGGCGCCCGGTGCGGAAAACGATGAACTGGAGCGGCTGAGGCGGGAGCATGCTCAGCTCAAGCGGGACAACAAGGAACTGGTCATGGAGCGTGATGTGCTCAAACGCTGCATGGTCCTGTGGGTGAAGTAGCCGTGGCGGACCCGTCCCAAGTGGTCGGGGCGATTAGCGACTTCAGGACCGAGCAGGGCATTCCGCACCGCATCTCCTGCCGCGCCCTGGGCGTGAGTGAGTCGTGGTTCTACAAGCACCGCGGCCGCAGGCCCACCGCGCGACAGACGCGCCACCTGCTGCTGGTGGAGGCGGTCAAGGAGGAGTTCACGAGCTCCGGCGGCACTTACGGCTCCCCGAAAATTTGGATCACGCTGGTTCGCAAGGGCTGGCGCGTCTCGGTGAACACCATCGCGAAGATCATGGCCGAGCTCGGCCTGGCGGTCCGCACGGTCCGTAGACGGCGTGGGCTGACCAGGCCGGGCAGGCGACCGGCCAGCCCGGACTTCGTGCGCCGCGACTTCGCCGCGGAGGCGCCCGACCTCGTGTGGTGCGGGGACATGACTGAGATCGAGACCGGCGAGGGCAAGCTGTATCTGGCCACGGTCATCGACCTGTTCTCCCGCCGCCTGCTCGGCTATGCGATGGGAGAGCGACACGACGCCGGCCTGTTCGTCGCTGCCCTGAACATGGCCGCGGCCACCCGCGGTGGGGACGTCCGCGGCGTCATTTTCCACACCGACCGCGGCAGCGAATACGCCTCGCGAAAGTTCCGACGGGCCTGCCGCCGGCTGGGCGTCTTTCAATCCATGGGCCGGGTCGGCTCGTGCTTCGACAACGCCGTGAGTGAGGCGTTCAACAGCGTGCTGAAGGTCGAGTACGTCCACCGGCACGCCTTCGCAACTCGCGCCGAAGCCCGGATGCGGATTGCGACCTGGATCACCAATTTCTACAACACGCGACGACTGCACAGCGTTTGCGACTGGAAGAGCCCGATCGACTACGAACACGGCTACCGGGCCGGCTTCACCGAGGAGCTGGCTGCATAGGAAGGTCTCCACGAAACGGGGGGATTGACATGTGGGCGGGCGTAGGCGTAGTGCCCGTAGCGCGGGCCGAAGGCATGAGCGCGAAGGGCGGCGGAGCTGGGAGCCCGCCCGGTGGAGCCGAGCGCAGCCGGTCTTGATGAAGTAGAGAATGTTCTATCGCGTCGGCGTCGGACGCTTGCTGATGTGGCTCCGGCAACTCCCCGGGAGTGCCCGCCGTGTCTGCGGGGCCGGTGCGCTCGACGAGGGCGCCCGGGTGCTGGTCGCTGATGCCGCTCGTAGGGTGGGATCTCTAGGGGGCTGCTCTGGAGGTTCTTCATGCCCCATGCTGTTTGGAGCGGAGCTATCAGCTTTGGCCTGGTCACGATCCCGATCAAGGGCACGGCTGCGACCGAAGATCATTCGATCCGCTTCCACCAGTGCCACCTGGACGACATGGCTCGGATCCGCACGCGGAAGTTCTGCGAGATCGAGGGGGCCGAGGTCCGCGCCGAGGAGATTGGCAAAGGCTACGAGGTCAGCAAAGACACGATCGTCGCCATCTCGGACGAGGACCTCGCTGGCCTGCCCCTGACCACGGCGAAGGTGATCGAGATCGTGGCGTTCGTGCCGTACAGCGAGATCGACCCCATCCGCATCGGCGAGGGCTACTACCTTGAGCCCGACGGCCAGGTCGCTGCCAAGCCGTACACGCTCCTGCGTCAGGCTCTGGAGCGGAACTCGAATGCGGCCGTCGCACGGTTCGCGTGGCGGGGGCGGGAACGCCTCGGCCTGCTCCGCATCCGAGGCAACGCGATCGTCCTGCATTCAATGCGGTGGCCGGACGAAATCCGTTCCTCCGAGACGCTCGCCCCGCCGGCGGTCGACGTCCCCGAGGAGGAGATCGAGCGCGCCCTAGCGCTTATGGACGTCATGGCGAGCGACGACATTCCCGAAGACGCGGCGGTCGACCGGTACACGGATGCGATCTCCGACCTGATCGTCGCCAAGCAGGGCGGCAAGGAGCTGCCCCACGCAGCCGAGCCGGAAGCCCCGGCCGGAGCCGTCGTCGACCTCATGGCTGCCCTCCAGGAGTCCGTGCAGAAGGCAAAGGCCTCCCGCGGCGAGGGGAAGCACGCGACCGTCCACGACATGCCGAAGAAGACCGCAGCCAAGAAGACGGCCGCGAAAAAGGCCGCCGGCAAGAAGGCGCCCGCGAAGAAGTCGCCGAGGCGCAGCGCCTAGTCGAGCACGCCCAGCTCCGTGTCCGGCCGGCAGTGCGTACACGCGGGCACGCCCTCGGTGAGACCACGGAGGGCCTGATCGCGCTCGACGCCGCGGGACCGCTTGCCCGCCATGTGACAGCCGCCAACATGCACGTACACGGGGTCGCGGCCGCCGAGGCCCATCTCGATGAGCCAGTCCGGGGCGGGCGGCCGGGTCTGCTCGCCGTGGCGCCGCTCGGCCTCGCGGCGTTCTTCGGTGGCGATCCACCGGTCGATCTGCTTGACCTGCTGGACTGCGATGCGGCGCGCGAAGTGCAGCATGTCGAGTCGCGAGGTCGAGCTATCGTTCATATGTTCGATAGTACGTCGGCGGTCGCCGCGCCATCGCCAGGGCAGGAGGTACCCGTGGACCTCACTGACCTGCTGCAACGGCTCGCCCTCGACCCAGCCGACCTGAAGCCCGGGCCGCAACGGTCGGCGAACCAGGAGGACGCCGCCGCGCGCCTCGGCCCTACCCCCGGCCCCGTCCCGTGCGTGGCGTGCGGCGACCCGGCCCGCTCCACCCGCATCATCGCCACCCCCGACCACGGCCGACGATGGCTCGACCTTTGCCGCGACTGCATGCTCGCCACCGCCGACCGCGGTCGACGGGCCGTGCCGCTCGCCGACACCCTGGCTGTATTGCGTGCCGCCGCCGAGGAGGCCGGCTTCACGGTGCGGGTTCTCGTCGACCCGCCGCAAGGAGCGTGACACAGTGCAGGACATGGCCGACCTGGACCGATACCGCGTCACCCTCACGACCAGGGGAGCCGTTGTCATGCAGGGCGCGTGGTCCAACCGCGAGACCGGACAGCGAAAGTTCCGGTCATGGATCGGCAGCTATGGCAGCATCCCGGGTGCCCGGATCACACTGGCTGAGCAGGCTGCGGACGAGTCGTGGCGTGAACTGGAGGCATGGCCGGACAGCGCGGCGTAGCTGCCGTCAACTCAGGCGCCGCCCCGGGCCTTTGTCTTCACGTCCTGCTCGGCCTCATGCCGAGGAACACCCTGCTCATGAAGTAGGGAAAGTTCAATCGCGCAAGTACCGGGACGCATGACAAGTTGTCGGATCTTGCTCCGCGGCAGGCCGGGGGCGTCCATCAGACTCGCGTTTCCGCAGGTCATCAGGCAAGGCGGACAGACTCGCACTGTCCCGGACACCTGCGGACCGAACCTCGAATGAGACTGTCTCCAACGGCCCCTCGGCAGCGAGGACCTAGCCACCGCTGTAAAGCCTGACCGAGGCGACGCGAGGGCAAGTGCATTGTCATACCCGCCCCGTAGGCTCCGCTCATGGAAAAAGGGGCTATCTCGCGCGACGACATCCTGAAGACCTTGCGGGAGTACGACGAACTCGGAGCGGAGTCGTTCCTCGAGTTGTACGGCTTCAAGCCAGCCCGCAAGTTCCTCATCCTGCATGACGGCAAAGAGTACGACTCGAAGGCAGTCGCGGGAGTAGCCCATAAGCACTCCCAAGGGAGGACACTGTCCTGGGACGAACTCCGCGGCGGGGTAGGCCACGCAGTCGACTGGCTGAAGCGCGAAGGCTTCCAGGTCGGAGTGTCGCGCAGCCCCAAGTGGACCCGAGACGAGCTGATCCTCGCGTGCGATGTCGTCGCCCGGAACGGCTGGCAAGGACTCTCCTCCTCGGACCCGCGGATCGGAGAGCTGTCCGACCTCCTCCAACTCCTCGCTGTCTACCCGCCGGAGCAGCGCGCGGCCGAGTACCGCAACCGCAATGGGGCGGCCTACAAGAGCCTCAACATTGCCAGCTTCCATCCTGACTACACGGGCAAGCCAACAAACGGCGGGCGGCTGGACCGCGAGGTACTGCGCGACTTCCTGAACCGTCCGGCAGAGATGGCACGTGCAGCCGAGCTTCTTCGTGAGGGCCTGCGGTCTGGTGAGCTCCAGCCCGTACCACTGCCCGAAGACGAGGACTTGGACGACGACGTCAGCGCGCCCGAGGGACGCGTTCTCTACCGGCGCCACCGGACACGCGAACGCAGCAAGGGGCTCCGCAAGAAGAAAATCGCGTCGATTCTCAAGCGGGGAGGCACCCTGTCCTGCGAGGCGTGCGGGTTCGACTTCGCCAGGGTCTACGGCGAGCGGGGTGAGGGCTACATCGAGTGCCACCACGTGGTGCCGCTCCACGAGGCCGGAGAAGGCACCACGAAGTTGGCGGACCTCGCGCTGATCTGCTCGAACTGCCACCGCATGATTCACCGCAGTGCCCCATGGCCCACGCCGGCCGAACTGCGCTTACTGGTCCAGGAGCAGACCAGTATCCAGGGAGCAAAGCTACCGAGACCGCGCTCCGCGGCAGAGACCGCCCAAGCGTGACACCTCGGCTCCCACGGAGGGCAAACACGGAGGCGCCCCGCTACTCGTGCAGCTGCGGTGGAAACGAGGGAGGTGGCCGGTCGTCTCCAACAAGCCGCTGGCGGCACCCCAGGGCCAGGCCTATGGTGCAGGCGACGAGGCTGGATACCCCGGAGGGCTGGGATGAGTCGACTGAAGGTCGCGGCTGTGACCGTATTGCTGCTGAGTGCCGTCGGCTGCGGGCACATGGAGGACCCGGGCGCGGCGGCCAAAGGCTCACCGTCCCCCAGCGGCCCCGTCTGGGAGGCCTACCAAGCAGGCAGGTCATTCGGCCGGGAGCACAAGGACACCGCCCGCATCCCTGACAGCGTGGCCCGTACGTCCGACCCCCAGGGGTCCGTCCAGGACGCAGTGGAGGCGGACAGTGAGAACGCGCGCTGGTGGTGCCAGCGCAACCTCCCCGCCGACCTGGAGAGCGAGCACGAGGACCACGGCGACGCGCTCACCGCTGGGTGCGTCGGTGGTGTCCTGCCCCTGATGGACACGCCGGAACTGTGGGCACGGTAGGGCGGCGGGGGCGCACGGTCCACCAAGACCCGCCCCTACACTCCCCACACTCAAGCCGGTGGTAAAGACTGCTCCTTGTCTGCCAAGTCCACGTGCGCGAACGCCGGATTCTCTGACGTGACTGGCTAGCGGAAGACGATCCCGTTGATAGACCTGTGATGGTTCGCTCAACGCCCGCCGCACGAACGGAAATAGTGCCGCCGAGACACCGGCCTGCGCCGTATGGTTCTCACCTTACGAGTGAGGAGCGAACGGTGGCATACATAGCGAAGCCGGACTTCGATCAGACCCTCGCGGATTTCGGATCGGCGAGGTTCACTCGGCTCCGGCCTGGTCAGCGCCAGGTCCTCGCGGCGTACGCGGAGCAGCACCTTGACGCTGCAGACCTGGCCATCGAGATGCCCACCGGCGAGGGTAAAACACTGCTGTGAAGCTTCCCCGTGATCTTGGACACTTGATCTCTATGCTGCGAGGCCGTGTTGGTGCCGTTGCCGGGTCTCGGCTGGGGTGAGGTAGCCGAAGGCCTTGTGCTTGCGTAGTCGGCGGCGGTTATAGAACGTCTCGATGAAGTCGAAAACGTCGGCGCGGGCGGTGGCCCGGTCGGGCCAGACTCTGGTGCCGATCTCTTCCTTGAGTAGGGCCCAGAAACTCTCCGCGGCGGCGTTATCGAAGCATGATCCGGTGCGTCCGCAGCTTTGCCGGAGGTTCAACTCGCCTATTTCACAGCGGAATTGACTGCTGGTGTATTCGCTGCCGCGGTCCGAATGCGCTATGCAGCCGGGCCGGAGCCGCCCACGGCCGGCGGCCATCTTCAGGGCATCCACGACCAGGTCTGCGCGGTGGTGGTCGGCCATCGAGTAGCCGACGACCTCGCGGGTGGCCAGGTCCAGCCAGCAGGCGAGGTAGAGCCAGCCCTCGGCGGTCGGGAGGCAGGTGATGTCGCCGACCAGCTTCGTGCCGGGGATCTCGGCGTGGAAATCCCGGCCGATCAGGTCCGGCGCCGGCTTCGCCTTCTTATCCGGCCGGGTCAGCGACCGCCGCCTGCGGCGATGGGCTCCCTGAATACCGTGTTCGCGCATCAGGCGGGCGACCCGCTTGCGGTTCACACGCCGCCCCAGACGCCGCAGCTCGGCATGGATGCGCGGGACGCCGTAGGTCTGGCGTGAGCCGACGTGGATGACGGTGATCTCGTGTACCAGGGCCTCGTCGGCGGCCTTGCGGACTGATCGGGTCCTGGCCGCGGCGAGCCAGGCGTAGAAGGAGGAGCGGGCAACCTTCAGCAGCCTGCAGAGGAAAGCGACGCCGTGGGTGGTCTTCTCCGCCTCGATGAACGCGTACGTGTCGTTCACCGATCGCTCTCCTTCGCGAAGAAGACCGCGGCTTTTCGCAGCACCTCGATCGTCTTGGCCTGCTCGACGTTCTGCCGACGCAGCCGCCTGAGCTCCTCGCGCTCGGCCGTGGTGAGCTCACCCGGGGCTCCCTCGCCCCGATCTGCCTTGGCCCGGCGATACCAGCCGCGCAGGGACTCGGAGCTGATGCCGAGATCCCGGGCGACCGCCGTGACCGTCTTGCCCGAAGAGTCGACGAGCGCGATCGCGTCCCGCTTGAACTCCTCGGTGTACCGCTTCGTGTACTTGCTTCCCACCTGGCGCTACTTCCTCTGGAACCTCAGGTCCCAGTCTCCAGGTGTCCACGATCAAGGGGAAGGTTCACACCGTCGACGCTACCTTGAGATCGGACAGGTCTGGGACGACTCGGCTCCCACGTGCCTTCGACCAGCGCGAACGTCTGGATCGGTGCAGGTCCTTACTGCGCACAACTGCTGGACGTCCCGGACAAAAAGTTTGGTTCGGTGGACAGGGATGCCTCCTCGTTGTCACGCTCTTCCTGTTCCACGGAAGCAGGTTTACAGCTTTATAGCTGCCTGGCGAGGGGGTATCGGTGCAGCGATATGGAATGCAAGATCGAAATGCGAGGACCGGCCCTTTACAGTCCTGGCTGATTCGGGAAAAGTATCGCGCTGGCCTCAGTTTCGGAGAACTTGCCGCGTTGACATTTATCTCGAAATCTTCGCTGCATCGCGCCACGCAAGGGTTCGAAATGCCTAGTCGGCAAGTCTTCGAAGCATTCGTTCGAGGTTGCGGATCGGACCTCAAGACTGCCGATGAGGAATGGCGGAAGGCTGAATCGGTAAACTCTTTGTTTGGCTTCACGACCGTGTCGATTCACCCCGATGACGTTACCACTCACAACGAGTTGCGTAGGGCTCTGGGGCGCCTCATGAAGCGGAAAGGGTTGACTTTGCGGCAGATCGAAAAGATGGCTGAGCAGCGGAGCGTCAAGCTTCGCAGAAGCACGCTCGGTGATGCTCTCAGTGGGCGTCAGAATTTCAGCCGTAGTTCAACTAGCAAGCTTGCGCGCACCTGCGGCGAGACGGAGAGTTCGGTCCAAGCATGGGATGAGGCATGGGACCGCGCTGAGCGTGATAGGAGAAGTAGAAACGGTCATTTGGGTGGGATGTATAGACTGCCAGCGGGTGCCAGGCAGTACGTTGAACTCGGTATTGAAGAGATATTTGAGGTCTGCGAGCGATACAACGTCCCGAGTGCAGAGATAGATATGTACATTCGCAGGCAAGTTGAGCTCAGACGTATCTCAAATTCGCGAACTTTCTGGGGTGATCCTCCCGAGTCGTGGAGGGTTTCTGTGTCGAACCCTGCCAATGACGTATCGGGTCGAATTGAAGAGGCTCTGAGGGGGGTTCTGGTGAAGAGGCTTCCCTTTCCCTTGGACGGGTCGCTGTTGCGTGGGCTCACGAGTTCCGTTCTTCACGCGCTGGGGAAAGATGCAGACGCCGATGGAGTCAGCGGCGTGGAAATGACTAAATGAGCAGCCCGTTTCTTCCGGCGTGGACTGATACGCCGGCTGTAGGGGGGCACTGACCCGTGGGTAATCGGTACCCGTCGCAGTGTGCAACGGCGACCAACCTTCCTTACAGGCCGTGTAGTTGGCCAGGCCAGGGGCTCTCAAGGTCCGTATGATGAGTCACGCTCGCCAGTTCTTCCTCTTGAGCGCTGCGTACCCCGTTGTCGATCTGTATGCAGCGGGTGGCAGCTTGCTTTGACAGTTCCGTCAAAGCAACACTGGAAGAACAGGAGGGGCGTGTGGTGGAAGGCCCGATCGAGCGGAAACCGAGCAGGAGTTGGACTTGGCCCGAAAGGTGGCAAGTCGCGCTAGCTGCGGCAGGTCTGCTGGTGGCGGTCATCGCCACGGTGGGGCAGTTCGTCCATTAGGACGTCCACCTACGAACCCGTCGCGATCGGGAGCTGCGTGCGCAGCGAGCCCGGTCTCGTGAAGCGCGACCGGGCTCGTGAACTGCGCGGAGGGCCTGGCTCTGGCAGGAGCTGGGCCCTCTGTTTGCTTGTCAAGGCTTATCTCATCACTCATTGTCAAGCAAAGAGAACAGTACAGCGGCTGGAGGCTGAAAGCCATGGTGCGTCGTTAGGCAGTGAGGTTCCCCCGTTGCTCGGGAGTTGCTGATCAGCTGGTCAGAGCGGGTTGACGGGTGTTCAGGTTCGTTGATTCGGCCGTCGCCTGGTCGGCGTAGTACTTCTCCTCGAACTCGATCGGGCTGAGGAAGCCGAGCCGTTCCTGGATGCGGCGGGAGTTATAGAAGCCGTCGATGTACTCGAATAGGGCGAGGTTCGCCTCGGCCCGGGTGGTGAAGACGCGACCACGCAGGCCCTCGGTTTTGATGAGCATCCAGAGGTTCTCCGCGAGGGCGTTGTCGTACGAGTCCCCGACCGAACCCATGGAGGCCTCAACTCCCACTCGCATCAGTCGAGTTGTCAGCTTGATGGACGTATATTGACAGCCGTGATCCGCGTGGTGAATGAGCTTGCCGGGCTCGACCTCACGGGACGCGAGTGCGTACTCGAGCGTGGTCAGCACCAGGTCGGCGTCCGCGCGGGCCGAGGTCTCCCACGCGACGACGCGGCGGGAGAACGCGTCGCGGATCGCGGACAGCCACAAGGGCCCCTCACCGGTGGAGATCATCGTGAGGTCGGTGACCCACAGCCGGTTCGGCGCGGGCGCCGTGAAGTCCCGGTTGACCAGGTCCGGGGCCAGGGTGGCCTTCGGGTCGCGGCGCGTGAAGCCCTTCCGCCGCGGGCTCACGCCCGCCAGTCCGTCCTCACGCATCAATCGCTCGACCCGCTTGCGGCCGACGTGGACATCCTCGCGTTTGAGGGCGGCGTGCACGCGCGGCGATCCGTAGATGCCGCCCGAGGCGGCGTGGATCTCGCGGATCTGCTCGGTCAACTCAACGTCGCGGCAGCGCCGTTCACATGGCTCCTTCTCCGCGCGGCGCCAGCGGTAGTACGTCGAGGAGGGAATGTGCAGTTCCCGGAGCACGCACTCGACCCCCAGACGCGGATGCTCGTCAACGAGCGCCGTCACCTGGGCCGGGTCGGGTCGAGTTGCGCCGCGAAAAAAGCTGAGGCCGTCCGCAGGACGTCGTTGGCCCGCTTGAGCTGGGTGTTCTCCTTGCGCAGGGCCGCAAGCTCGGCCCGCTCGTCAGTGGTGAGCCGGTCGTCGCGCTCGCCGGCGTCGGCCTCGGCCTGGCGGATCCAGCCGCGCAGGGCCTCGGGATGCACGCCGAGGTCGACGGCCAGCTTCTTGATCTGCGGCTTCGGATCCGTCGTGCGATACATCCGCACCGCACGCTCACGCAACTCCAGCGAGTACTTCCTGGGGGCAGCCATGGTCGATGTTCCTCTCATGAGTCCCATCTGACCCGCTGTCAGCATCCTCCGCATCTCGGGGGAACCTCAACCGCGTCGTACGCTGCGCCGTTGGCCAGCCACGCTCCTTCTGGCACGCCATGCACAGCGCCCTACGCGCCGACGACTACGCCCTCCAGCGTGAGCTGCTCGTCCTGAAGCAGGCTGCCGGACTACCCGAGGCGGTCAGCGTGCTGCGGGTTTGCGATGTCGTGGTCTGGATGCGGCATCACACCGATCACCAAGATGTCGGCTGCACCTGGGACTGATCGCGGGCCAGGGCTATTCAGTCCGGATCGAAGCCCTATCCGTTCGCCCGTGCCCCTTCAGGAGTACCTCCAGCGCCATGCGTTCGCGCTGTATGCGCACTTGATTCGCGCACCGCTGACGGTGGTCGTCAGGGTTCCATGATGGCTGTTCCGGCAAAACTGTCTCGCCTCGTAGCCGTTGCCCGGGTGGGAGACGATGGAGCGCCTGCCGCTGCTGCCACGGCTGTTGTTGGCCCTGGCGGACTGGGGGCCTGGGGGACGGTGACGGTCGGGACAGGCGTCTGGACGGTTCTGGACTTGCAACCGTGAGTGGGGCCTCGAGCCGTGAACCGCACGGCTGGTACGGGGAACCCCTACGGCCTGGTTCGGTTCGCCGCTTGGTGCACTTCTCCGTGTCCAAGAGGTTTCCTCTCTCAGCAATGGCCCGCCCCAACCGGTGCGGGGAGTGCCTCCCGGCGACTCCGCCGGGCGGCCGAACCCACAGATCGGGTAGGGCGGATGAAGCTTGAGAAAGGGCTTGGATGAAACAATACCGGTCTGCGCACCCCGTGATTCACGGGGGCATCCCCGCCTGAGCAGGGCACTGCCCGCCCCGCGCAGACATCAGACCGCGGCCACGAGGGATCGTCACGAAGTCCCATTTGCGTTGGCCAGGGACGGCTGGCCCGCTTACATCAGCGTCACGTCGTCAACTAGGTTCTTGATCGCATACGCAGCACCGTTGCGCCTGCGAGCGAGGCGTGGGACACAGGGGAGAGGTACGGGGGATGGGTTACACGATACCGGGCTGGCTGGACGAGGTTCTGGACTTCATCGGGATCAATTTCCCGAACGTGGATGAGGATGACTACCGCGACATGGCTGACGCCATGCGGGAGTTCGCGGAGAAGTTCGAGGGGCATGGCGGGGACGCACACAAGGCGTTTTCACGGATCCTGTCCTCCTCCGAGGGCTGGGCAGTCGACTCCATGGAAAAGCACTGGAACACGATCAAGGCCAGTCACCTGGAGAAACTCCCGGAGCTGGCCCGGCTGTTCGCGGACGCCTGCGACACCCTCGCCGAGATCATCGAGTGGATGAAGCACAAGGCCGAGGCCGAACTCGCCATCATGGCAGGCTCGGTGGGCCTGTCCATCGGCCTTGCCTGGGTGACCGGCGGTCTGTCCGCCATCCTCGGTGCGGCCGAGATCCAGGCGATGCGGCAGGTGGTCAAGCGGATCATCGACGAGGCGGTCGAGCGGATCGTAGACGAGGTGATAGCGAAGCTGACCGAGCCAGTCAACGCGAAGCTGGAAGCGATGGTCGAGGACATGGTCCTGGACCTCGCGGATGGCGCGTTCAGCATGCCGCCCGCGGCCGGCAGCGGTGGTGGTGACGGTGGGCACGGCGGCAAGGGCGGTATGCACCTGGCCTCGGCCGGCGGCGGCAGCGGGGACAGCGGCGGTGCCGGCAAGCAGACCCGTATCGATCACGTCGAGTTCGAGAACGGTGCGGGGAAGGTCTCCCGGCACGGCAGCGAGCTGCACACGGCGGCTTCCGATCCGCTGGGCCGGGTCAAAGGTGCGTTCGGCCGCAGCAAGGGCCGCGACCCGTTCACGAAGGCCTTCGACAGCGTGCTGCACGGCGCGATCAAGGGCTCGGAGAAGGCCCTGAAGAAAATTTCCAAGCACATCACCGAGACCGTGCCTGAGCGGGTCAAGGGTGCGTCCCGGGTCCACAAGGGCAAGGACCACGACGTCCGCACCAAGGTCGACGGGATCGACGCGGGCAAGCACGATGGCGGCAAGGGTGACGACGGCCGCAAGGGCGGCGGCCGGGGCGGGCGCCGTCCCGACTCCCTCAAGGACGCCCTGGCGAACGCGCGGGCCAGGGCCGTCGCCCTGACCCGCCGGCGCTGCAAGACTGACCCGGTCGATGTCGCCAGCGGCGAGATGGTGCTGACCCAGACAGACCTCGAACTGCCGGGCGCGCTGCCGCTGGTGCTCCGGCGCACCCACATATCCGGCTACCGGTACGGCCGGTGCTTCGGGACGAGCTGGGCCTCGACCCTCGACGAGCGCCTGGAACTGGCGGGGAACGGTGCGGCCTGGGCGCGTGAGGACGGTTCGGTGTTGGTGTATTCCCGGATGCCGACGGGGACCGACGACGAGGTGCTGCCGGTCGAGGGCGAGCGCATCCCGCTCACGTACGTCGACCGTAACGCGCTGGGCGAGATCACCTACGCTACGCGCGACCCCTGGTCCGGCATCGCGCACCGGTTCGTCGGCAGCCCCTACACGTCCGGCGGCCTGTACTGGTTGGCCGAGATCGAGGACCGCAACGGGAACACCCTGTCCTTCGTCCGCGACGAGGAGGGCCTGCCGAGCGCCGTCGTCCACCACGGCGGCTATGACGTGCGGATCGGCTGCGACCGTACCCAGGGCAGGGTCACGTCGGTGGAACTGCGCGCCCCCGACGGGCCGGTCGCGGTCGCGTCGTACGGCTACGAGGGCGGCGACTTGGCCGACGTCCTGTCCTACTCTGAGACCGCCGCGCTGCGCTTCACCTACGATGCCGGGCACCGCGTCACCTCGTGGACCGACCGCAACGACCACACCTATGCCTACGTCTACGACGGCGCGGGTCGCGTCGTGGAGACGATCGGGCCGGACGGAGCGCTCTCCTCCCGCTTCTCCTACGACACCTCCGAGCGTGTCACCCGCTTCACGGACTCCACCGGTGCGCTCACCCTCACCCGGCTCAACGCGCTCGGCCAGACCATTGCGGAGACCGACCCGCTCGGCCACACCGTGCGCTTCGTGTGGGACCGCCACGACAACCTGCTGGAACGGACCGACGAGCTCGGCCGCACCGCCCGCTTCACCTGGGACGAGCGCGGCAACCTGACCGCTGTCCGGTTCCCCGACGGCAGCGAGGCCACGACCCGTTACGACGACCTCAACCAGCCGGTGACGGTCGTCGAGGCCGACGGCACCACCTGGCGGCAGGACTTTGACGAGCAGGGCAACCGTGTCCTCGTCGTCGCGCCGGACGGGACCGAGACCCGCTTCACCTACGACGCCCGCGGTGCACTGCTCAGCCTGACCGAACCCGACGGCACGAGCGAGCACTTCGTCAACGACGCAGCGGGTCTGGTCCGTTCACGTACCGACCCCCTCGGCGCCACCGCCTCAGCCGAGCGTGACTCCTTCGGCCGCCCCGTGCGCTTCGTCGCCCCCGGCGGCGCTACGACCCTCCTCGAATGGCTGCCGCAGGGCCGGCTCGCCCGGCGCATGCACCCGGACGGCACCACGGAGCACTGGTCCTGGGACGCCGAGGGGAACTGCACCTCGCACACCGGCCCCACGGGCGCTGTGACCCGCTTCGAGTACACACACTTCGACCTGCTGGCTGCCCGTACCGGAGCCGACGGCGCCCGCTACACCTTCGCCTACGACACCGAACTGCGCCTCACACAGGTCATCAACCCGCAGGGAATGGCCTGGCGTTACCACTACGACGCGGTCGGCGGCCTCGTCCGCGAGACCGACTTCGACGGCCGCTCGATCGACTACGCGTACGACCCGGCGGGCCAGCCCGTCGCGCGTATCACGCCCCTCGGGGCGCGGATCACCAGCACCTACGACGTGATGGGCCGCGTCGTCGAGAAGGACGTGGCGGGCCGCGTGACGCGCTACACCTATGACGCGGCGGGCCGCATCGCGTCGCTGACCTCAGCTACATCCACCCTGTCCGTGGAACGGGACGTGATCGGCCGGGTCGTCGCGGAGACCGTGGACGGCCGGACCACACGCTTTGCCTACGACGCCGTGGGCCGCCGCGTCAGCCGCACGACGCCCAGCGGCGCGGTGACGCACTACAGCTACGACGCGGTCGGCAACCGCACCGGACTGCTCAGCGACGGCCACGCGCTGACCTTCACCCATGACGCCTGGGGTAAAGAGCTGACGCGGAGCTTCGGCCCTGAGCACGCACCGGTCACCCTCACCTCCACCTGGAACGAGATGGGCCGGCTCACCTCGCGGCTCCTCACCACCGGTAGCCGTACCCTGCGCGAGCGCGCCTACGGCTACCGCGCCGACGGCTGCCTGGAGCAGATCACGGACCAAGAGTCCGGCGCGAGCCGCCGTTTCGAACTCGACCCGGTCGGCCGCCCGCTGCGCGTCACTGCGGACAACTGGGCGGAGAGCTATGCCTACGACAGCGCGGGCAACCAGGTCGGCGCGGCCTGGCCACAGCGAGCCGGCCGGGCTGAGAGCCGCGGTGAGCGTACCTACGAGGGCACCCGCGTGGTCTCCGCCGGCCAGGTCCACTGCGTGTACGACGCCGGAGGCCGCACCGTCCTGCGCCAGCGCAAGCGACTCTCCCGCAAGCCCGACACCTGGCACTACACCTGGGACGAGGAGAACCGCCTGATCGCCTGTGTCACTCCGGACGGCACCCGGTGGACGTACAGCTACGACCCGCTGGGGCGGCGCACCGCCAAATGCCGGCTGGCTGACGACGGCCGCACCGTTGTGCACTGCGTCCACTTCACCTGGGACGGCACCCGGCTCGCCGAGCAGACTGACAGTGCCCACGACATCACCACCACCTGGGACTACGAGGGCTACCGCCCGCTGACCCAGCTGGAGCGCCGGCCATCCGACCAGGGTGAGGTCGACGCCCGGTTCTTCGCAATCGTCACCGATCTGATAGGTACGCCCAGCGAACTCGTCGACGAGGCGGGCACGGTCGCCTGGCGCAGCCGCTCCACTGTCTGGGGTGCCACGGGCTGGAACCGGGATGCCACCGCCTACACGCCGCTGCGGATGCCCGGCCAGTACGACGACCCGGAGACCGGCTTCCACTACAACTACCAGCGCCACTACGACCCCGACACCGCGCGCTACGCGAGCCCGGACCCGCTTGGCCTTGCCCCTGCCCCGAATCCGGTCGCGTACGTCACCAACCCGCACACCCGGATGGACCCCGAGGGCCTGATCGCCAAGGGCTGCACGGAGAACGGCGGCTGGTACAGCGGCATGAAGCCCGCCAACCTCCTGGACAAGAACAAGCAGCGCATCAACCCCGTGGACCAGGAGATCAACCACATTCCGGCGAAGGCGTCCTACGCCCACCTGGACATCGCCGGATTCCGCACGGACAAGAACGGCGGCGGCGCCGGCATGGGGCCCGCAATCCGCATGGACTCCGACGACCACCGCAAGCTGACCAGCACCGGATCCAGCAAGAGGAGCGAACGCTGGCGTGCGAAGCAACGGGCGTTCATCGACGCCGGGCGCTGGGACAAGGCCATGAAAATGGACATCGACGAGATCCGCAAACTCTACGGGGACAAGTACGACACCCACATCAAGGACATGGTCGACAGCTTGGACAACAACAGGAAGTTCCAGGCAATGCTGAAGCAGAAGGGCTGGAAGATAGACTCCGACCTGCTCAAATGACCGATGAGGACGCACCGTGACCCCCGACGTCACGGCACAGGTGCGGCTCTGCCCGAGCATGAGGTGAGAAGCGACCGATGGACCTGGTACTCGACCCGCCGCACGGCGTGGCCCCGTTGCGGCTCGGCATGACGCTGGAGGAGGCGGTCGCCGCGGCGCCGCGGGAGTGGGGCGAGGCCAGCGTCCTGCGCCGATCCGAGGACGACGCGATGGCCGAGTGGACGCTGGACCACGTCGGCGTCCAGGCCATGGCCGAGGAGGACGGGGTCGTCGTGACCGCGATCGAGCTGTGGTGGCCCGGTGAGGGCCGTGTCTCCAGCACACGCGTACTGCTCGACGGGGACGAGGTGTTCACCACCCCCGCTCAGGAGGTCTTCGCGCGCGCCGTCAGCCGCGGCTGGCGGGTCGACACGTCGCAGCCCGAGTACCCGGTGATCCCCGGCGTGTCCCTGGGTTTCACCCGGCAGACCTCCCAGGAGGTCGAGCGGGACGCGGACGGGCTGCCACGCTGTGTCACCTCGGTCCTCGTCGGCGCCAAGGATTACTACGACTACCGCTACGAGTGATCGGGGACAGGGGGCGACCCGGGTGCGGCAGAGCGGCGTTGCCTGCCAGCACCACCGCGGACCTGGGCTGCTGCCGCGTGGAGCGGACGAGCTCTCGAGCCAGTCCTTCACCGTCCCCGTCGAGCAACTGGTTTTCGAATCCTCACAGCGGCTCGGCGGCCACCGATGGGTTGTTGAAAGGACCGTGTCCTGGCTCGCCGGCTGCCGTCGACTCCACCACCGTTACGAACGCAAGGCGGAACATTTCCTCGCCTTCGTCGGCATAGCCGCAGCCCTTATCTGCCACCGCCGACTCGTCCGTGCGGACGGGCAGGACCATTCAGCGTGAGGCTTCGACACTGCTGACCCAGACACCGAAGGACACGATCTCCGGCTCGCTCTCGGTCTTCTCCGAGAGACTCTGCACGTCGTCCAGGTCCGGCCAGGCGATGAAGCCTGGCTCGCTGTCGGCCAGAAATCCCTCGACGATCGGACCGAGGTCGTCGGAAGCCGCATAGGTACCGCTGAACGGCAACGCATCCGGGGGCACAGAACCGGTCGAGCAACAAAGCTGCCCGGCCTGTTCGTCGTGCCACACGTAGAACGTCGCCACCCCGGGAAAGCCCAGATCGTGAATGCGTTCCCGGCTGGCAGCAGCAGTCCGCTCGAAGGCAGCCACCACCTCGGCGACGGACAACGAACTCCTGTCCTCGTCCGCCGCACCCAGCGACCAGGTGTTGGTCTCCCACTCCACCCGCCGGTCAGTCGGCTCCAACACCAGCGGCTCGGCCGCCACCTCAGCGATCCACGTCAACAGCACCACAGCAGTATCCCGACACAGCTCGGCCCGAGAACCACCAAAAGAAACGACGTCTTAGTCCGGCGCCAATCGCCAGTGTTCGCGCCGGTGGTGTCACACGGTGATGTCAGCAGTAGCGGCAGCATCTGAGGCGCCGGTGCGGTTCAGCCCGCGGCGGACGAGCGCGGCGAGGGTGCTCACCGCACGGGCAGGGCGAGCACCTCCGTCCCGTACGACACGAACAGGCGCCGGCCCTCGCTCACGAGGGCCGTGCGTCCGTCGCTCAGATTCTGCGGCAGGCGCCCGTCGTCCTCGGCGCCGCTGCGCAGCGTCCACGGCGGGCGGTGCGTGCGCAGGTCGACCGCGAACAGCGGCTGCCCGATGGTGCCGGTGTCGACGTACAGGACGCCGTTGTGCAGATACGGCTGCGGCCCGAGCTTGACCATGGAGTGCGTGAGCTGAACCACGGACCTGAGGCTTCTCGTTCGGATCCTGACGAAAGACCCCGGCCGGAGCGGCTCGGAGAGAGGGCGGGCCGCACGGCGGTGTGCGGGCGGGCTCGCGCGGTGGCTTCCCGGGATCATCGCGCTGAACGGACAGCGGGCGCGCGCAACGGACAGCGCTTTTCGCGTCGAGGAGGACGTCCGCTGTGACGTCTTTGCCGAGGAACCCGCTCGCTCCGGCGCGCAGCGCGCGGGCGACGTACTCGTCGGTCTCGAACGTGGTGAGGATGAGGATGCGTACGTCCGAGAGGGAGGGGTCGCCACAGATGGCGGTCGTGGCGGCGAGGCCATCGGTGCCGGGCATACGGATGTCCATGATGACGATGTCGGGGTGGAGTGTTCCCGCGAGGGTGATGGCTTGCGCGCCGTCGGACGCCTGGCCGACGACTTCCAGGTCGCCGGCGGAGTTGATCAGGATGCGGAAGGTGTCCCTGAGGAGGGCGTGATCGTCGGCGAGGAGCACTCGGATGGTCATAAGGTTCCCGGATCAGAAGTTGAGGGGGAGCTCGGCGATGGCGGTGTACCCACCGTCGGGGCGGGGGCCTGCGGTGAACCGGCCTCCGGCGGACAGGGCGCGTTCGCGCATGCTGATGAGTCCGAACCTGGAATGCACGGACATCGAGGCGGTTGTGGCCGGGTGTCCTCGCTTGTTGGTGACCTCGATCTTCAGTACGTCGTCCGTATAGGTCAGCGTCACTTGTGCCGTTGGGGTTCCAGCGTGCTTGGAGACGTTGGTGAGCGCCTCTTGGATGATCCGGTAGGCGGTCAGGTCCACGGCTGGGGAGAGCGGCTGGGTCGCTCCGTCGGTTGTGACGGTGACAGTGAGTCCTGCGGTCGCGAGCGCCGCGACCATGGCGGGGAGCTGGTCAAGCTTGGGGGCTGGCTGGAGAGGCGAGTCAGTGTCCTCCGGGCGGCGCAGCAGCCCTACCGTCGCCTTCAGTTCGCGCAGGGCGGTGGCGGTCGTGCCGCTCAGGCCGGTGAGCAGGTGCTCCGCCTGTTCGGGGTCGCTGAGGATGAGGTGCGCGGCGGTGGTCGCCTGGGCGTTGGCGAGGGTGAGGTGGTGGGCTACGACATCGTGGAGTTCGCGGGCGATGCGTACACGTTCCTCCGCCACCCGGCGCAGTGCTTCCTCCTCGCGGGTGCGTTCAGCGTTTTCGGCGCGGGCCCGCAGCGAGTCGGTGAACGCGCGGCGCAGCCGTAGAGCGGAGCCCCAGGCTACGGGCAGGAGCAATGCCAGAGCCGGGTTCAGGGTCACGATGATGAAGCTGGCGTAGCGGGGTGCCTGCACGATCGCGATGGGGACCATGGGCACGACCACGCCGAGGCCGAAGAGGTGAGCGGTCCGGCGCTCGTCGAGGAGCGCGAGCCAGAACAACGCCACCATGACGGGGGCGAGCAAGAGCATGGTGGTGAGGTAGCCCAGGCTCACCGCGGCGATGGCGCACACGCCGGTGACGACGACGACCGGGCGAGGGTGAGTGCGCCGCCACAGCAGTGCGGTGGTGGCGATGACCCCCAGGACCAGCCCTGGCCACCAGGCGATCGGTTCGCGCACGTCCCATGTGCCGAAGAAGCTCGCTGTGACCACGCAGGCGAACACAAAGGTCAGCAGTGCCGTGTCCATGACGTGCGGGTGGTTGAGAGCGAATCGGCGGGCGGCGCTGGGCATCGCGGTCTCCGGTTGCAGTGGCTGTCGGACCCATGGTGGAGCATCCAGTGGGGAAGGCCGGTGAGGGCGGTCTGACGACATCGGGCGGCCCTCACCTGGGTGTACTCAGATTCCGGCGGTTTCCAGTGGCTTCTGGTCGGGCTGTGTCGCTGGGGTGTCGGTTTGCGTGAGCGCTTCGCCTTCGATGTCGACTCGGGGGAGCACGCGGTCGAGCCATCGGGGCAGCCGCCAGGCCCGGTGGCCGAGGAGCGCGAGGACAGCAGGCACGAACGCCATGCGGACGACGAAGGCGTCGAAGAGTACGGCGATGGCGAGACCGAAGCCGATCATCTTGATCATCGATTCACCGGCGGTGATGAAGCCGGAGAACACGCTCATCATGATCAGTGCTGCCGCGACGACGACGCGTGCGCTGTGACCGAAGCCGGTGACCATGGCACGGCCCGGGCTCTGGCCGTGGACATAGGCCTCCCGCATGCGGGACACGAGGAAGACCTGGTAGTCCATGGCCAGGCCGAAGACGATGCCGACGAGGAAGATCGGCATCATGCTCATGATCGGGCCGGTCTGTTCGACGCCGAGGAGGCCGGCGGCCCATCCCCATTGGAATACCGCGACGACCGCGCCCAGCGAGGCCAGGACGGACAGGAGGAACCCGACGGCCGCCTTGACGGGCACCAGGATGGAGCGGAAGACGACGAGCAGCAGCAGGAAGGCCAGCCCGACCACGACGGCCAGGTACGGGATCAGCGCGCTCTGCATCTTCTGCGCGACATCGATGTTGGCCGCTGTCGTCCCGGTGACCTGGAACGTTGCGTCCGTCGCCGTTTCCAGCCCCGAGCGCTCGCTGCGGATGGTGTGGACGAGATCCTTCGTCTCCTCGCTGGTGGGCGAGGTGGACGGCGTGGCGGAGATGATTGCGGTGTCCCCGGCTTGGTTGAAGCGCGGCTTGGACACGGACACGACGCCGTCCGTCGAAGCGATCTTCTTCGCGATGGTGTTCACCGCTCCCGTCGCGTCGGGGGCGCGCTGAGCGTCGACCACGACGGTCAATGGGCCGTTGAAGCCGGGGCCGAAACCGTCCGCGAGGGCGTCGTAGGCACGCCGTTCGGTGGTGGAGGTGGGCTTGGCCTCGTCGCCGGAGGTGCCCAACTGAAGATCGGCCACCGGCAGGGCGAGCACTCCGAGGCCGATGACGGACAGCAGGAGGACCGGCAGCGGGCGACGCAGCACGAAGCGGGCCCACCTCGATTCCTTGATGCCGCCTGCCGCTCCGGTGACGGTCGCGAGGTGCTGCTCGTCGGATTTTGCGGCCGTACGGTTGCGGCGGCGCAGGTGTCGAGGCAGGACCGCGTTCGGCCAGAACCCGAGCAGCGCGGGAACCAGTGTCAGCGCGATGATCACGGACAGCAGGACCGCTCCGGCGGCTGCGAGCCCCATCTTGGTGAGCATCGGGACGCCGACGATCGAGAGTCCCGCCAGTGCGACGACGACGGTGAGCCCGGCGAAGACGACGGCGGAACCAGCTGTACCGGTGGCCCGGCCGGCTGCCTCCTGCGGGGCATGGCCCCTGCCTCGCTCCTCCCTGTACCGGGAAACGATGAACATCGCGTAGTCGATTCCGACCGCGAGGCCCAGCATGGTGGCGAGGGTTCCCGTCGAGGACGACAGGCCGAACGCACTGCTCAGGGCCGTGATGGCAAGCATGCTCGTGGCCACGCCGATGATGGCGGTCAGCAAGGGCAGTCCGGCCGCGGCCATGGATCCGAAGGTCACCAGGAGGACGAGCGCGGCCACCAGCACACCCGCCGCCTCGCCCACGCCACCGGCCTCCGTCTGCGCACCCATGGCGCTGCCGCCGGTCTCGACGGTGAGGCCGGCCTCCTTCGCATCGCTCAGCACTTCCTGGAGCTCATCCTTGCTGCCGTCGGAGATGTCTTTGGCCGTCACCTTGTAGGTGACAGTCGCGTAGGCAGTGCTCCCGTCCTTGCTGACGGCGTTCGCCTGGAACGGGTCCACCGCGCTCGCGACCTGGCTGCCGGCAGCGGCATCGGTGACCGTCTTCTCGATGGCCTGCCGGTTGTCGGCGGCCGTGACCTTCTGTCCGTCCGGCGCGACGAAGACGATACGTGCACTCGCCCCGTCGGCTGTGGTTCCTGGGAAGCGCTGGTCGATGAGGTCGAAGGCCTTCTGAGATTCGATCCCAGGCATCGACGACGAGTCGTCGGAAGGGGCAGTGGCGGTGAGGCCCTTGAAGCCGACGACGGCCACGACGGCCACCCACAGCAACAGGACCCAACGGCGTTTCCGGAAGGCCGTCCGGCCCAGCCGGTAGAGGAAGGACGCCATGACAGAGAATCTCCACATCTGGTCTCGGGAATCTTCCACAAGACTCCAAGACCAGGGCTGTCCCGTCGTCGTGCAGCTGCTGGCAATCCCTTCTACTGCACTCGCACTACTCCAGTCCGCCGGATCCATACGGGAGAAGGACCTACGCCTCTGGAGACGCGGTATGCCGCAGAGCGCATTGATCTTTGAGTGCACACGGCGCGGACAGCGACCGCTGGGCCGTCTCTGGGCCGTGAAGGGCTGACCAACGGTGACAGAGGTCACCGGAGGGTGACAGGTCCCTCGTCCATCTGACCTGGGCGGCGCCAAACGATCTGCGACACCGGAAGCGTTACGCCTGCATCCGGAGAGTGCTCATCGTTAGGCATACTCAGCGAGGAACTCCGGGCGGTACGTGGCTTGGTAGTCGTCGAGCGCCCGGCGAAGCATGGCGGCCCCGCGGGGAACACCGGCCGCGAGCTGATCCCAGCCGAGAAAGCGCACATGATCGGGGAGGCTGACCAGTCCGGTGATTGCGTCCCAGAAGGCAGCCCAGTTCATGCCGTAGAACTCCGGGAAGTCCAGCTCCCACATCAGAAGCAGGTGGAGAGAGCCCTCGTCGCTCACCTCGCTGACATCGATGGTGATCACGGGACATGCTTACACGGAGTTGCACCGTTCTGACATCCACGAGCGACATCAACGCCAGCGAAGCAGTCGCGTGCGACACCGGTCCACGACGCGGCCCCAGTTGGACCGGGTGGAGATCGAACTCCTAAGGCGAGTGTCGGCACGTGCCAGAGCCGTGCCACATTGTGCGGTCAACCACGGTCAACGGCGGCTCGCTGCAGTCCTGATGCGTCGCTGAGCTGGGCAGCAGCTACAGCCGGAGTGACCTGGGCGCTTCCGCTTCGGATCACGTCCGCCCTTGCAAGGCAGATGTCGGCGGTTCGAAACCGTCCGCGCCCACCCGGGAGAAGACCCCCGGCCGGTGTCGGTCGGGTGTCTTCGACGTACAGGACTGCATCAACGCCCAAATCCCGTGATCGCTCGCGCTCGAGCCGCCTCCTGAGCAGCCAGTCCATGTGGCTGACAGCCTCGCGCTGCGTGTCCTGGACGCCGTGCGTGTACGCGTTCATCATGACCGCAATCTGACGATGGCCGGAGGGTTACGGCAACGGCCCTCCAAGGCCGAGCTGTTACAGATTTCTCTACCTCATCAAGCACCCGGCTGCGCTCCGCTCCGCCGGGCGGGCTTCCCGGCTCCGCTGGGGCTGCCGCTCCTGCCTTCGGCCCGCTCCGCCCCGGCTGCGCCGACGCCCGCCCACTGTGGATAGGCCCGGAGGTCATGAGTCGAGCACCCGACGAACGCGGCCCACGGTCACAGACGATGCCTCCGGCGGGGGATCGGCCGGCACCGGGGGGAGGGGGCACCGTTCCCGGCCGCGGGCACATCGTGGCGAGCGTGGTGGGCTCCCATCCCGTCCACCATCGCCCCAGGCAGAGCCGAGCAGACGCGGCCCATGGCGTCCAGGGCGCTCCACCTGGACGCCATGAACCACGCCCGCTCCACGATGTGTGGGTCGACGGCGGACGGGATGGGAGCTGAGGTAGGTGGTGGGTTGAGCTGGGTGTCGGAGCAGCCGCGTCGAGCTGTTTGATGACGCAGAAACCTCAGCTGCACCCTGTGTATGTCCCTTGACCGCCTGATCGACCCCACTGAGGATGGGGCAGGCCCGTAGACGGTGTCCAAGCAGAGGGGGATTGGTGAGGCTTGCGGAAGAAAGCGATGCGCAGATCTTGGTAGGGATCTTGGGCGTCGTTCTCACGCTCCTCGGAGGCTTGTTCCTCGGCTTCGCCGCTCTCACCAGCAAGGTGATTCGGGAAGAGGACGAGGAAGGGCGTTCCGCTGAAGCTCAGAAAGTCCGCCGAACCAGAGCGGGATCGATTGCGATCGGGGGCCTTCTGGTCGGAGTCGGAGTGTTTCTCTTCTCTCTTAGGCCATCTGACATCAGCGGCTGACACCAACAAGGGCGTACGCCACCGATCAACGCCGAACCTCAGCGCTAGCCGGACCATGGGTCTACAGACGTTCACCATGGTCGAGGAGGTGCCTCGATCGACCTGATAAGGATGAGGCCACAGGTTCAAATCCTGCGGCCGCCGGCGACCGGGCCTCACCGACCTCATCCCGCCGAGTGATCTACTGGATGCTCCAGCGGTGCGGGTGGCAGGGATCTTCGGGGCAGGCGAAGATGTTGAGTTCGCCCCAGCGGCCCACGGTGACCTCGGTTGGCTTGGCGTACAGGTGTGTGGGCAAGTCCCGTTCTTCGAGCGGTTTCCAGCTGCCGCTGCCGCCGTCCCATTCCGAGCTGTCGATGGTCAGCAGCAGGTGCATCGGTGTGGCGCAGGCCAGGCAGTTCATGGGGGACGGGTCCGTGGTGTGCCAGGAGGCGAAACCGCCCACGCGCCAGCCGGGTGGGATGGACAGGTCGTACTGGTAGCCCACTGGTGTGGCGGCGTCTTCGTCCTCCGATTCCTCGGCCTCCTCCTCCAGGGCCTCTTCCCAGGCATCGATCCGTGCGCACAGGTCCTCTGGGAGGAGGCCGGCGAACGGGTAGGTGGCCACCTGCTCCGGATGCAGCACGCACGGCTCGGGCACGTACCCCTCGAAGCCGACGACCTGCGGCTGTGGCGGTGAAGTCTGCACCTCGGTGACCTCCCACGACCGGCGCCAGCGCAGGTCGAGCAGCATGCCGTGATCGGTCGGCCCGTGTGCGTCGAAGGGGCACCAGAACACCTGGAGCAGATCGCAGTCGTCCGGTCCGGCCGGCAGATCGGGGATGTCCCTCCGGTGCAGCTGTGCCACGCCGATGAGTGGCAGTGGATCGGTCGCAGCATCCTCTTGAATGCGATGTTTCTGGTCCAGCTCCTCCAGTAGCTGTCGTTCCTCGTCCGTGGGGCCTGGGTTCGATTCACGGAGCCATGCGGAAGCCAGGATCTGTCGCCGCCGGTGGATGTCCGCCGGGCGTCGGCCCCGTGCATGGCTGTGAGGCTCGGTGCACACCGGCCAGGATTCGTCCACCGGCCACAGCAGCGGGCCGCCCACGGAACTGGCCGCCACATCAGGTCGGCCCGGTCGCGGATGGAGCCGGGTGGTAGTGCCCCGATGGGTAGCCAGTTCCGGGAAAAGCGCCTCGACATCGAGCGGGCGCGGCGGTGTGGTCCTCGACATGCACGTGACCCTAGACAGTCGCTGGCCGCCATGATTCGGCGCCCCCGAAAGCGCCCACATCTACCAGCGCTGTCGGAACCCGTGAGCATTTCGATTCCCACGTAGGTGTTGGCTGCCTCCCACACTGGTGCACAACTGCTGTCCGGTCTCGGGTTCTGGCTCAAGTTCCGTGACCTGCGCACGCTGAGTCACGGTTCGTGGTCGTGTTGGGCCCCTGAAAGTCGCCCGAAAATGATCAGTGGTGACCTCGGGTACATGACAGTTCGGGACCGTGGAAGAAGTGGTCCTCCGGCTGGAGGAGTTGTTGCTCCCGTCGATCGCGGACGTGTCGGTGGTGTCGGTGGACGTGAGCAACGAGACGATACGAGTCGAGGCCCGCAGCACAACGACCGGTTCCGCGTGTTCGGGCTGTGGGAACTGGTCGATCCGGGTTCATAGCTCCTACCTGCGGTTTCCTGCGGATGTTCCCAGCGCGGGGCGCCGGGTGGTGCTCTGTCTGCGGGTCCGCCGCTTCGCCTGCCCGGTCGCTTCGTGCGGGCGACGGACGTTCGTTGAGCAGGTGCCGGGATTGACCCGGAGGTACGGCCAGTGGACTGAGCGTCTGCGTTCGACTCTGGCGGCGGTCGGCCTCGCCCTGGCTGGCCGGGCGGGAGCCCGGATGGCTGGCATCTTTGGGGTGTCCGTCAGCCGCAGCACGGTCCTGCGGCTCGTCGAGGCGCTGCCCGAACCGGATCTGCCAGCCCCGAGAGTGGTCGGCGTCGACGAGTACGCGACGCACAAAGGCCGGCACTACGGCACGGTGCTGGTCGACGTCGAAACGCGACGGCCGGTGGACCTGCTGCCAGACCGGGAGGCATCGAGCCTGGCCGCCTGGCTGGCCAAGAGGCCAGGGATCGAGGTCGCCTGCCGGGACCGGGCTCCGTTCTTCGCCGAAGGCGCCACCGTCGGGGCACCGCAGGCGGTGCAGGTCGCGGACCGCTGGCACCTGTGGCACAACCTCAGCGAAGCCGCCGAACGGTGCGTCGCCGGCCATCGGGGCTGCCTGCGAGGCACCGCACGCGAGCCATCCCAACAGGTCAAGGAGCCAGCTGACCCCGCTGGCTGGCCGTGGCCCACCGGCCACCGGTTCGCCGACAGAACCCGGTCCAACCATGCCGCCGTTCACGCCGTGCTGGCGGCCGGCCGCAGCCGCCGCGCGATCCAACGCCAACTCGGGATGACCTACCGCACGGTCAAGCTCCTCGCCGACGCCACCACCCCGGAAGACCTCTTCCATGGCCAGTGGCAGGGCCGCCCCTCCGTCCTCGACGAGTACAGGCCCTACCTGGACGACCGCTGGAACCAGGGCTGCACCAACGCATGGAAAGCGTGGGAGGAGATCGTGCCACTCGGCTACAACGGCAGCTACCAGCGAGTTCGCGCCTACTTCCGCACCAAACGCCTTTCGGCCGATCCGGTCACCGCACCCCCGCCCTCATCCCGCACCGTCGCCAGTTGGATCCTGCGCCACCCTGACTCCCTCTCCGAGGTCGAACAGCTCCGGCTCAAGGCCGTCCTGGCCCACTGCCCCGAACCGGCAGCCCTCACCGGACATGTCCGCTCCTTCGCCCAGATCCTCACCCAGCGACAGGGCCAACGGCTGCCCGAGTGGCTCGACGCAGTCCGCCAGGACGACCTGCCCGGTCTCCATACCTTCGCTGCCGGCATCGATCGCGACCAGGCCGCGGTCATCGCCGGGCTCACGCTGCCCTGGAACTCCGGCGTCGTGGAAGGGCACGTCAACCGCATCAAGATGCTCAAACGCCAGATGTTCGGCCGAGCCGGCTTCGCACTCCTGAGGAAACGAGTACTCCTCGCTCCGTGATCGATACCCACACGTGAAAGGCTTCCGACATTGATCAACCCCACCGCAGGAGCCGCGAATGTCCAGGACCGCCGACATCGATCTCGTGTTCGCAGGTGCCCTCACCGTGGAGGCCGTGGTGCGAGCTCTGGCCGGTGAGGGATGGTCGCTGCAGGAACCGCTTGGCATCTCCTACATGGTCAACAACGACGACCTGTTCGACTGGCAGTCGACTTCAACCGACCAGGCAGCTGAGGTCCTGGCCGTGGTGGATTCACTGGACAACATCGGCTACCACGTCGGCGTCTGCATCTATCACTCAACTGCGGAAACCGGTGGCCAACTACTCTTTCATGCAGGCCGATCGCACTGCTCCTTCATCCCGACGATTGACCGGCGAAGGCTCTCCGGTGCACCGGCCCTGACTGACATGGCGTGGTATCTGAACGCGCTGGTACCGCCCCTGCTTGCCATGGGGCTCGCCAGCTACGAAGCGAGAGACCTTCTCGACTGAGACTTGTTCGTCAGCAGCGGTCGGTCGACATGCGGGCAGCACGCGTACTCGGATCGATCGTCGATGCCTGCCCAGCCGGTTTCACTCACGGCTACGCGATCACGGAAATTGAGCCAGAGCCCGAGAAACGACAGCACTCCGTCCAAGGCATCTGACGACGCTGATGACGCTTGCGAGGGTGTTCAGTAACAGGACCACCGGCGGGCAGGCATCCAGCCGGACCATGGATGTCAAGAGTTGCGCGGGGCTACCAGACCGGATTCGTAGGCGAGGACCACGAGTTGGGCCCGGTCGCGGGCGTGGAGCTTGGCCATGGACCGGTTGATGTGGGATTTCGCGGTCAGCGGGCTGATCACCATACGGCCCGCGATCTCGTCGTTGGACAGGCCCTGCGCGACCAGAACGACGGCCTCGCGTTCGCGGCTGGTCAGCCCCTCCAGCCCCGTGCCGGTGCCGGTGCCGGTGTTGAAAGGCTGGGTGACGAACCTGTCGATCAGCTTGCGGGTGATCGTGGGTGCGAGCAGGGCGTCGCCGCGCGCGGCGACGCGTACGGCGTGTAGGAAGTCCTCCGGCAGGATGTCTTTGACGAGGAATCCGGCTGCGCCGGCGCGCAGGGCGTTGAAGACGTATTCGTCCAAGCCGTAGTTGGTCAGGATGACGACGTGCACCCCGGCCAGGGCCGGGTCCGCGGCGATGCGCCGGGTCGCCTCGATGCCGTCGACGACCGGCATCTGGATATCGATGAGAGCGATGTCGGGCAGGTGCTCTTTGGCGAGCGCCAGGCCCTGCTTCCCGTCGGCGGCCTCGGCCACCACCTCGATGTCGTCTTCGAGATCGAGGAGCGCGCGAAATCCGCTGCAGATCAGCGGCTGGTCGTCGACCAGCAGGACACGGATCATGACGTTCGGTCCAGGGGGAGTTCGGCCTGGACGGTGAAGCCACCCTCGCTCCGCGGTTCCGCCCGCAGCCGGCCGCCGAGGGCGGTGACGCGTTCGCGCATGCCGAGCAGCCCGACGCCGGGCGTCAGTGCGATGACTGGTGTGCCCTTGCCGTCGTCATCGATGCGTACTGCGAGGGTGTCCGGGCGGCAGTCGATCCGGACCGACGCCGTGCCTGCGTTCGCGTGACGGGCGATGTTGGTGAGCGACTCCTGAACGATCCGGTAGACGGTCCGGCCCACCGCGGCCGGCACATCGTGCTGCTATCCCTCGATCGTCAGAGTCGCGTCCAGGCCGGTCCTGCCGGATCAAGGTCGGGAAGAACGCGGGCAGGTCGCCCTCGGTCGCCTCGCTCTACCGGGCGCTCGCCGAAGCCGAGGCCACCGCGGTGGACGACGGCCTACCCCTGCGGGCCAAGCCCGTCCGCATCCGCCAGCCCGAAGACCCGCAGCCAGGCCCCGTGATCAATCTGGGCACAGGCGGCTGTGCCGGTGCTACCCAGGGGCGTGCACCATGACCCATGGATGCAAGATTCTGTGAATTCAGGAATCCATGTACTGTCGGTGGTGTGCTGACTCTCGCTGCCGACATCGAGGTGCTGGCGCGGTTCGGCCGCGCCCTCGCCGACCCGATCCGCTGCCGGATCCTTCTCGCCCTGCGCGAGGCCCCGGCCCACCCCGCCGACCTCGCCGACACCCTGGAGATCTCCCGGACCCGGCTGTCGAACCACCTGGCGTGCCTGCGCGACTGCGGCCTGGTCGTCGCGGTACCGGTCGGCCGCCGCACCCGCTACGAACTCGCCGACGAGCGCCTCGGCCACGCGCTGGACGACCTGCGCACCGCCGTGGTCGCCGTCGCCGCCGACAAGACCTGCGCGGACGCGGACGAGAAGGGCTGCTGCTGAGATGACCGCCGAGACACCCATCGGCATAGGCCCGGCCCCGGCCCGCCGCGACGTCCTCGCCAAACGGATACGGCTGCTGGTCGCGGCCACCATCACCTACAACGTCATCGAGGCGATCGTCGCGATCACCGCCGGGACGATCGCCTCCTCCACCGCCCTGATCGGGTTCGGCCTGGACTCCGTCATCGAAGTCTCCTCCGCCGCCGCGGTCGCCTGGCAGTTCTCCGCCCGCGACCACGCCGTACGCGAGGCCCGGGAGAAGACCACCCTGCGGATCATCGCGGTGTCGTTCTTCGCGCTCGCCGCGTACGTCACCATCGACGCCGCCCGCGCGCTGGCCGGCACCGGCGAAGCCGAACGCTCCATCCCCGGCATCGTCATCGCCGCCCTCTCGCTCGCAGTGATGCCGTTCCTGTCCGCCGCCCAGCGCAAGGCAGGCCGCGAACTCGGCTCCGCCAGCGCCGTCGCCGACTCCAAGCAGACCCTGCTCTGCACGTACCTGTCCGCTGTCCTCCTGGTCGGCCTGGTCCTCAACGCCACCCTCGGCTGGTCCTGGGCCGACCCGATCGCCGCCCTGGTCATCGCCGCCATCGCCGTGAAGGAAGGCCGCGACGCATGGCAGGGGAAGGGCTGTTGCGCGACACCCGCCGCCGCAGCGGTCCCCTCCGCTGGCCCCGAGACAGCCGAGTGCGGCTGCCGCCCCGGCTGCGACTGCTGCGGCTGAACCAACACCTGCACACGCACAGGACCCCAGCCACCACGTGGCCGGGGTCCTCTGCTGCCCATGATCGAGTGCTTAGCGCCAACGGCTGTACCGCTGGTCCCCAACGCCGGTTGAGGTTTAGAAACAGGTAGGTCAGATGGCCGGGCTACCTCCTGCGGGCGAAGGGGAGTCCGTCGCAGATGGCGATCATGGTGACGTCGACGCACCTGTCGGTGCGGATTCGCCTGGATGTCCTAGTCCGCCCCGTCGAGTTGACCGCCAGCGCAAAGGCGGTCAACTCGGTGGCATGAGAGCGCGATACAGGCGTCGAGGCGACGCTTATCGTCCCCCGGTTCCAAGGCAAATACGCGGTCGTTGCGGCCCTGGTATACAGGCGTGCCAGCAGTGGGCTGTTGACCAGGCTGGCTTACTGCTCGCTGGTGAACTTCGGATCTTTCACCTGGTTGTAGATCTCCTTGCCTGATGCGTTGTAGGCATGTACGTAGGACGCCGGGCCGGCATAGTGCGGGCCGGGGGGTGCGTCAGGAGAGAGGGCCGCTGCGTAGGTGAACGCGCCGCCCGACATGACCGCCGGGTACTGCTTCGGGTCGTTGCCGTAGCTGATGGTGATCTTGGCGACGTCAGATGCGTAGTGCCCAGCACCCAGCATGAGGTACTTCCCCTTGCCAGCGTTGGCCATAAAGGAATCGAAGTACTCGATCACACGACCGGTGCCCCACAGGCGGTTGTTGATGAAGGTGGGCGGGACGGCCTGGCTTGTGCCCTTGTCGCCCTTCGATTCGCACTGCACGTACTGGTCGGCGGAGTTAACGGCTACGACCACGCCGTCCCAGTCCCCTGAGGCCACGGGAGTACGGACCGCGATCACGGCGTGGTACTGCGATGCGTCCTGCCCCAGGCAGGAAGACAGGATCTTGGCGATGGTCGCGGCTCCGATCGGGGTCGTCTTCGCGCTGGTGATGGTGAAGGCATCCTGAGTGGACGTCGCGCGAGCCGTGGACGACGTCGAGCCAGCTCCGCCCGACGTGGAACCGGCTCTTGTGTTCGGACTCGATGACGTGGCGGCGCTCGACGGCCCTCCACCTCCTGCCGCAGGGTCAGCGAGGCTCGGTTCGGCCTCCCCTGTCCCGCCGAAGACGGCCACAGCCGCGGCGCACACCGCCGTGACACCGGCGGCGACACTGAGCGGCACACCCCACCTGCGGCGCAGCGAAACATCGTTGTCCTCTGGATCGATCTTCATCAGCAACTCCTCTCGCATCCGCCGGTGGTTCGGCAGATCACGATCAGAAGGAGCCGTGGGAATGTCCTGCGTGTCATTCATCGTGCGGCCTCCTTCACGTCGACGGGATTCCTCGGACTGAACGACACCGGAACCGTGGCTCCGCCCACGAGGTCGGCCCCCAGCCTCCGCCGCGCCCGGTGCAGTCGGGACTTCACGGTTCCGACCGCCACCTTCAGCACTGCCGCGGCCGCCTGTTGGTCCAGGCCCGACCACACGCAGAGCTCGATGACCTCGCGTTCGTGGCGCGGCAGCCGAGCCAGCGCCCGGTGGATCTCCGACATGCGCCGCTCGTCGTCGACCCGGCCGGCGACGCGGTCCGCGTGGTCGCCCACCGACTCGTTATGAGAGACGAGCCGGTGCAGCAGCGCCTCGGCCCGTCTCAGCCGCCGTCTGGTGTTCGACAGCAAGCGGTCGGCGATGCCCAGCAGCCACGGCAAGGCGGAGTCGCGGTCCAGCACCGTCTCCGATCGCCGACGCCAGGCATGCATGAACACGGTCGACGTGAGGTCTTCGGCCTCGGACCAGTCAGCCGTCCGCCGGAACGCATAGTTGTAGATGGCCTTCCCGTGCCGGTCGAAGATCCGACCGAACGCCTCCCGGTCGCCGTCGACAGCCCTCGCCCACAACTCTTGGTCAGATATCCATCCGACCGGGACGGCGGGACCAGCGTCGTTCAGTTCCATGCTCTGTACGTGTCCGGCACCCGGCCGAAGGTTCCCACTGAGCTAACTCCACTCTGACGGACGGTTCTGGCCTGACTCGACAGCAGCCGCAGGCGGGGGTGGATCCGTGGGAGAGCCGGGACAGCTCTCCGGCGACGGCCGACGGGCAGATGTGGGAATCCGATCCCAATCCAAGAAGGTCTCAATCACCCCGAACAACGCTACGGCCCCCTCAGTGATCACATGAGGGGGCCGTAGTACGTCCGCCGCGCCTAGGGGTGCGAAGCATCACACGTCAGAGGGTGATAAGAGCCAACTCGCCCTGATTCAGGCGAGCGGGCCGGTCTCCGCGCTGTCGGATTCGGCGGACGGGCGTGTCGCTCTCGCCGGAACCAAGGACGGTGAGGTGGAGCAATGGCCGGTCACCGGGACGACGATCGGGCCGCCCTTCATGCACACCAGAGCAATGCCCATCGATGGAGGGCCCGTTGGGAGCAGCACGCAGGCTGGTCGACGCTGACACCGGCGAAGCGGTCCCCTATGCGCCGTACGCCTTCTCGGGCGGGCATACCCAGGTCGACAAGGCGCGCGTCGAGGCGATCACCGAGAGCAAGGAGTTCACCCCGAGCCAGAAGTTCCTGGTTCTGTGGTGGATTGAGTGGTGAACTGGGAAAACGGGTCGGGTGCCGGCCGTCGTGGGCGCAATGCCGGAACGGACACGGCACCCTGATCACCGTCCTGCGGTTCAGAGCCGCTTCTGCTCGTAACACTTCCACTGCTCGTCGGCGTCGTCCTTCCGCGCCACCGCGTCGCGGGACTGGTAGTGCCAGCTGCACACCAGCGTCGGATCGACAGGCGTACGGCAAACCCATTTGTGCGGCGGGCTGGATCTGGCCGTGACCTTGTCGTTCAGCAGGGCTTGATCAAGTTCCGTTGAGGTCGGGCTTGTAGGTGATGCCCAGGATGGGGAGGGCTCGTTCGGGTTGGTCGCGGATGGCGCGAGTGGTCTTGGCGATGTTGGTCGCTCCGAGGGCTTTGAGGGCTCCGATTGCGAGGTTGCGGAGGGCGGCCATGACGCGGGGTGCGTTGCCGGCGTGGACGGTGGAGGCGTCTTCGGCGAAGGTACGGTCGCGGATGTGGTGCTGGGCTTCCACGATCCAGTGTCCGCGCAGGTGGGAGGCGAGTTCGGCCGGTTTCGCCTGGTGGGCGTCGAGGCTGGTGACCGCGTAGACGGTCTCGCGGGTCTCCTTCCTGCCGGTTGCTTTGCGGCGGCGGTGGACGCGGAGGGCGAGCTTCGCGTGGGGGAAGGCGATGCCGCCGAGGTTGTCGGCGATGGCGAGAGTCTTGACCGAGCGGGACTCGCGACGGCCGTGTCCTTTGTTCGAGGCGGTGTGCTGGATGGCCACCGCGTGCCAGTCCAGACCGTCCAGCTGGGCCCAGGCGGTGGGCTGATTGGGCTTGATCACGGCCACGTAGTGCGCCTTCTTGGTCTCCACCAGCCAGGCGACATTGGCCTTCACGGAGTGCAGCGCGTCGAAGGTGACCACGTCTGCGTCCAGGTCGAGCGGTGCAAGCAGGGGCTGGAAGTGCCGTGTCTCGTTGGTCTTGGACCCGACCTCGGCCTGGGCGAGGGTGACCGGGCGGCCGTGGGTGACGGCGGACAGCAGGTGGCGGCGGGGCTGGCTCAGACGGGCGGAGCCGCGCAGTGCCTTGCCGTCCACGGCGATCACCCGTCGTCTGCCCGGGGCTGCGGCGGTATGGCGGTGAGCCAGCCAGGCTCCGACGGCCGCATCGAGTGCGTCGGCGTCGAGGCGCTCGAGGACCCTCCCGATCGCCGATCTGGACGGTGCATGCCGCCAGTGCAGCAGGTGACGGCGCACGTCGAGCGCGGCGAGCAGCCCGGCGTCGGCACGGGCACCCCACTCGGCGAGCTCGTCGATGGTCCGGGCTCCTGAGACCGCGGCGGCCGCGCAGACCAGCAGGATTGAGGCCAACGAGTACCAACGGCCCCGCCGGGAGCGAGGATCGGGCACCGCCTCCAGGAAGAACCGCAGGTCAGCCACGTCGTCCGGGTTGAGCGGACCCAACTTGGCCAACACGGCAGGGATCGGGGAAGATGAGACAGCGGACACGGGAACCCTCTTGATCACTCGGCTTAGACACCTGAATGATCACGGATTCCGTGTCCGCTCTGTCATCCACCCCAACCCGCGGCATCCTCACGCCAGTTGGGCGAACCCGGGAACTTGCGCAAGCCCTGGTCGTTCAGCGGATACTTCGCGCGGCAGTATTCCGGCAGGTTGTCGACGCCCTTCTTCGTATTGCGCCCGGAAGCCGTGAAGCACACGCCGCTGTCCGGGTCCTTGGGGTCGGTGAACCTCATGGTGTCGCCTTCCCTGTCCCACCGCTTGTCGCAGGCGGCACCCAGGTCGATCGGGGATTGGCAGCCCATCCCTTGGGTCCCCTTGAATTCGTACGAGGTGCAGTAGCCGGACAGGTCCACGCCGCCCAGCTCCTTCGCCTCGCTGGTCTGCTGAGCTATCAGGTACGCGCTGAGCATGAGTCCTGTGGAGATCGACCCTGCCGCCACGAAAACCAGGACCGCCTTCCACCACTTGCTGCCGGAGAGCCAGTCCGGCCAAGGGACCCGTCGCCCGTCGACAAGGATGGTGACAACTCCGGCCGCTATGCCAACTATCACGCCCGTGAGACCAAGCACCGTGTTCACCCTGTTACCCCCTCGTGGCAACACCTGATGCGGTGCGCCACTCGACGGCGGACGGGATGGGAGCTGGGGTGAGTGGTGGGTCGAGGAGAGTCCAATGGCTACGGGCATCGCCTAAGTAGCCACAGGAGGAAACGCCTTGCATCCGAAGGAAGCGCACCTGCAAAGGTTGGCCAGATTTAAAATCTTAGGCGAACGAGCCCTGTGACCTTTGAAGTTGCCAGCGGCGTGCGGGGTGGGGCAGACTACCGCCACGCGGAGCGCATCGCTACCCCGCCAACTGCTTCTGCATACCGGCCTGACCTGCACAAACGCCGAAGTGCCGGCGCTCGAAGACTAGTTGAGGATTCGGCGGTGTAGTGGTCCGGTCGTCCTCGTTCCGGCAACCGTCTCCGCAGAAAGCGTCATCGAGATTCCTAGGCGGCGCCAATGCTCGTCCCGGACTCGGGTCACACCTCCGCTCGCCCTCCGTATGCTTTCACAGCCCGGCATCCTCTCCTTCTGCGGACCGGGGAGGCTGTAGAAACAGCAGAACATGGCTGCACCGGTCACACACCAAGACCCTGGTCCCGCGCTGACGCGCCAGCCTTTTACCCGCCAGACGGACCTTTATGAATAGCGGGTGCATACCCGCGGCAACTCCCTCCGCCCTAACGAGCGGCCCCTCACACAGCGGACATTGAGACGGATAAAGACCTCGCACTGGCTCACCACTCAGCTCGTCAAGCACCAATGCTCCTTGATCTCCTAGCAGTTAGTAGCCTGAAGGCTATCCATGGCAGACAACACCGATGCGCCGTGGTCCCCACCCCCTAGCGTCCCCAATGCAGCCGAAGGGCGACCTGTATGACCGTCCGTGACCGATCTCTGTAGAGCTACGGATCAGAAGGGCCGGGAGATCCCGTGGGCTTCGAGCGCCTCGGTGTAGCGGACGAGCTTGGTGCCCAGATCGGCATGGAGGAGGCTCGCCACGTGACGGGCCTCCTCCAGGTCGCCGGCTGCGCACAGCTCGGCGAGCTCAGCCACATCCGCTTGGAGGGTGCTGAGAGTGTCCCCCTAGATCAGGACTCCGAGGAAGTTGCGTCCCGGGAGGCGCACCACGGCGTCGTTGCCGCCATCGGTGAACAGCTCAGCCTCTACTCGTTTCATCGGGGTCCCGTCTCAGTTTCCGTCTCATTCAGAGCCGTTCATGAGGGTTCAGGGCGGGACCGGAGCCAATACCGGCCGTGCCGCTGACCCCGGCGTGAACGCAGGTGAACAGCGTCGTACACAGCCCTCTGCGGCAGCAACAGACTTGGAAAGCGTGTTGGCGGTGCGAGATTCAGCGGGTGTCTAGGCCGTTTCTTCTGGATCAAGGTGGGGGTGAGTGATGACGGCGGTTCTGGGGTGGCACCCTGGAGCGATGCGGGGACCGACGTCACCGAGAACGGCCTGCGGCATCTGCTCAATGAGTGGGATCCGATCGGCGTCGCTGACGCGGTGCAGGACGAGTACGACTGCATGCTCGTCCCTCTCCTTCAGCGGCTCCGGAGGGGCGCCGACCAGGCGGAGATCGGTGAGTTCCTGCGGCATGAGCTGGAAGACCACTTCGGTCTCACCCCTCTTCCGTCAGAGCCGGAAGCGATAGCTGCCCGGGTGATGTCCTGGTGGACAGCTGCTGGGAAAACCGATGGCACCGGCTGCGTGTAGTCGCTCCCTTCGGATCGTCTGCTCGTTTGTCCTGGTGTGCCGTTGACTGACGCGCAGTGGGCGCGGATCGAGCCGTTGCTTCCGGACCGGACACCGAAGCGGGGTGGCCGGTGGCGGGACCACCGAGAGGTGATCGACGCCATCGCCTGGAAGTTTCAGACCGGGGCACAGTGGGTGCAACTGCCGGAGAAGTACGGCAACTGGCGGGGGGTCTACAACCGGCTGCGGATGTGGTCCGCCGATGGCACATGGGAGCGGGTGTTCACCGCGCTTGTGGCACAGGCCGACGCCGACGAGGAGCTGAACTGGGTCGTCTCGGTGGACTCCACGATCGTGCGAGCCCATCAGCACGCGGCCGGAGCCCGCAAAAAGGGGCCCCGGCCGACGAGCCGTACGACCACGCCATCGGCCGGTCCCGTGGCGGACTGACCACGAAGATCCATCTCGCGGCCGATGGCAACTGCCGGCCCCTGGCCTTCCATCTCACCGCCGGACAGGCCGGTGACGCGCCTGCCTTCGCTGACGTGATGGCGCGGCTGCGCGTTCCCCGACGGCGTGGACGGCCCCGGACCCGGCCAGCGGCAGTCCTCGCAGACAAGGCGTATTCGTCGCGGGCCATCCGTGAACACCTCAGGCGGCGCGGCATCCGGGCGGTCATCCCCGTGCCGGCCGATCAACGCGGCCACCGTCTGCGACGCGGCAGCCGGGGTGGCAGGCCACCAGCCTTCGACCGCGAGACCTACAAGCAACGCAACACGGTCGAACGCTGCATCAACCGCTTGAAACAGTGGCGAGGCATTGCCACCCGCTACGAGAAGACAGCAGCCATCTACCTGGCCGGACTCCACGTTGCGAGCATCTTCCTCTGGTCAGCCAGGTGATCCAAACGAAACCGCCTAGTCGCGCTGGCCCGGGTTGGGTTTGCCGGACGCCAGTGCACGCCACAAGCGTGCCGCCGTCCGCGTCGAGAAACAGCATGAAGACCCACGATCCGTCGGCAGCTCTGATCTGGCCCAGTCGAATCGGTCGGCCGTATAGGTCCAAGCGTTAGACGGCTCGCGCGAGCCCAGAGGTCTCGATACCCCTCCGATCGGTGTGCTGGAGTCGGCGCCCGTAGACCTTCGCGAGCGTATCGGTTGACGTTGTTCCGTCCCAGACAACGTGAGAAGCACCGGCGCGAAGAACAGACAGGGCGGCCGACGACGTCTCGTCGCCATCGCTCAGCAGCTGTTCGAGCTGTTCCCGTTCCATGGCCCACCCCCAGTCGAGATCCTGCTGTACAGCAGCGAAGTACAGCAACCTCAGCAACCGGCAGGGTTTAGCGCTGACCCGCATAGCCCTCGCCGCGGCCTGTATGACCTCCAATGGCCGATCTCTATTGAGCTACGGATCAGAAGTTCCCCGTGCCACAACCGCGCCAAATAGGGCGGGGAGTCACGGGGAACTGCGGACGCCAGCAGGGGCCACAGCAGACCGACGCCGACGTCCGCATCCCGCAGGTCAGGCCTCAACTCGCCCCACCTCGCTCCTAAAGCGGTGGCTTCCTGGCAACCAGCGGTAGCGGCCAGCTAGCGCAGGCCACGAGTGCGCTGCCGTCCTCGGTGAGAAAGAGCAGGGTGAACCGTGTCCGATTGCCAGGATCGATCAGCGCTGAGCGCACAGGCCGGCCGTATTCCCTGATGAGCTGCACTGCTCGCTCCAGGCCAGGGGGTTCGAATCCGCGCATCCGCATGCGCTGAAGTCGGCGACTGAAGACTCCGGCATGCGCGCCAGTGGGTTGTACCCGCTCCTCCACTGAGTAGGGGGCGCCGCTGCGGAGGGCGGCTAGAGCCATCACGGACGCCTCGTCGTCACCGGCCAACAGCGATTCCAGCACATGCCGTTCCATGGTCACCCCCGTTTGGATCCTGCGGTACAGCAGCCAGGTACCGCAACCCCAGCGATCGCCTGCGTCCGGTGGTGTCCCTCCGGGGCCTCGTAGCGGCCGGAATGACCGCCGCTGACCGATCCGGCTAGAGCTACGGATCAGAAGGCACCCGTGCCCCATCCGTGCCCGGTAGGCCGGGAACTCACGGGGAACTGCGGTCACCAACAGGCAATCTGCATGGCGAAGGCCCCTGACCGATGTTCCTGGTCAGGGGCCTTCGCCATGCGCGGTGGGTGTGGGATTTGAACCCACGGTGACTCGCGCCACGACGGTTTTCAAGACCGTGTACGGATTGACGCTTCCAAAGCGTCGAGTGCGCCCACGGCCGCGTGGATATGAGCCGGGCCGCGACGCAACCGTTCTCCTGCGCACCACCAGAACAGTCGCTCCTGTGCATCCCCCCTTGGATGCATGCCCAGGCCATGCTCGGGGCACAGGGGCCACGCCTGCCACAGAAGCTCCATGACGGTCTCCTGCGCGGCGTCGGCGACGCTCGCCAGTGCCGAGGCAAGGCTGTCCTGTGAGTTCGGGTCCAGGCAATTGCCGTGCCACTCGCCGTTGGCCATGGCGACGTAGACGTCCTCCGGCTCATCCGCAGCGTAGGACGGAAGGGCCAGCAGTTGCAGGGGTTCCAGCTGGGGAAGCGTCACCGCCAGGTCCCGGTTCAGAAGGGCGAGAGCCTGGTCCCACACTAGGTACTCGCCCGGCGAGACGCGGCGAGGCTCGGGGGGTTCGAAAAGAGCGGACATGAGCACCATCCTCCGCCACACCGGAGACAGCCCCAGTCGCTCAACAGCGTCGCCCTCTGCAAGAACCGTGTGTGACGGTTGACATCAGCGGCTGACACCGACAAGCACGAACAGCAGCGCTCGGCGGTGGACCTCAGTGGACGATCGGCCGAGGCGCAGGCCAAGTTGATCGGTGTCGACAGCCTCCTGTGATCGACCTGATAAGGATCATGCCAGAGTGCAAAATCGGTGGCGTCGGCCTCGGTAGACGGACGACACCGCGCAGGCTCCGCCGACCTCAGTGCTACATCTGGTCGTACACCTCTCGGCCCGATTCCTCAGGAAGCAGGTACAGCCTCAAGTGCCGACGGAGAAAGCTCTCCAACCGTGGAAGCTCGATCGCGTCGGCTGGAAGGTCACCGGGACGCGGACGGTAGAGCTCGACCAACCGGGCCATCAGCTCTTCGTCGAGCAACGGCGCCTGATAGCGATCTATCGTCCCGATGTAGAAAAGCCAGCTGAACAGCCGGTTGGCGGGACAATGCCCTTCGCCCGCATGCAGGTTCTCTGGCTCGTGCTCGGCGCTCCAGGAACCAACGTACAGGTAGGAGGCGCAACGCAAGCCCTCGGCCAAAGCTGGGGTCGGGTCGTCCTTGCAATTCCAATAGATCCGAGCCTCGCCCTCGGGTATGGGGCTCGGGGCGGCTGCCAACCACAGTTGGTAGATCTCCTCCACGACCGCAGTCTGGCATGCCGAGTCGCACGATAAACAGGCATCGAGAGGATCACCAGTGCACGGCTCTGTGCCACTCTCGTGCCAGAACGGTCGGGGAATCACGGGGAATAGGGGTGCGCAGGGGTACGGCCGCCGGACTGCGTCCAAGACAGGGAACCCGCAGTTCAGGCGCGTGACTGCCAACCTCGCTCCTAAAGCGGCACTCACGCGTGACGCGTGGCCAGGGCCAGCACGCCTTACCCTCCGATCCCGAACGACAGCCCTCTGTGATCACCGCCGAGTTCCGGCGGGGGCGCTCAGGCTCCAAGAGAGCTTCGCTCGCGGGACCTCGTCCGTCCACGGTCAGCGCATCCCGCAGGGCGGTTATGCCCCCGCCTCACGGGCACACGACCAGTAAGACTCCGCGGAGGTACCGATATGAGTGCCGGAGAAAAAGCCAAGGCCAAGGCCGAACAGGTCGTCGGAAAGACCGTGCGGAAGGCGGCCCACGCGGTCCACAAGCTCGAAGCGAAAGGGGCCGCACTCGAAGCGAAAGGGGCCGCACTGGAAGCACGGGGCATGATGCGGGGCGCGAAAGAGCGGGTCAAGGGCTCGGTTAAGGACTGACAAGGTCACGGCATTGGTGTCGTGGCACCGACCACCCCGGATCTTCGCCTTGCACAACCCATCGTGTGATCCCGGAGAGCAGGTACTTGCGGCCCAGTGACTTTCCCGGCCATTGCCGAGCGCAAGCGGCAGCGACTGGGCCCCTCAGTGATCACCTGAGGGGCCCTGGTACGTCCGCTGCGCCTGGGCATGCAAAGCATCACAGGTCAGAGTGCTTCCCTGTTCTCCTTCGGCGCCTCGCCAGACTGATGTACTGGAGGCAAGACACTCCAGGGGGAGTTGCTCCACGCAGCGCGCTGCCGTGCCCCAGCCGTGCCCGATGGAGCGGGGAACACCGGGGAACAGCGGAAACCCACGGGCACTGGCCAAGACGAAGGCCCCCGACCGATGTTCCTGGTCAGCGACTCAGCGCACCTTCGGTGCGCGCCGGGGGCGTGGTAAATGCCGTGGCGTGCGCTGGAGGTGCTTCTGTCTGCCCTGGCGTGGGCTGATGCCGGTCCGAGACGCTGGAGGGGTTCGTTCCGGCCGAAACCGATTGCTCTGTGATGCCGGTGGGCTCGCTGGTCAGCATGGTGCTGGGGGCCGTCCACGGGAACCGTGGAGTGTCGCTGCGAAGCACGTGCGTCAGAATTCCTGATTCACCCTGGCCCTCCCGGAACGGCATACGACGGGTCCGTCCACCAGGGAGGGAGCAAGGCCATGGACGTGCTGCACGAACACTGCGCTGGCCTCGACATCAGCAAGAAGGACGCCAAGGCATGTGTGCGCACCCTCAGTACGAAGCGTCGGGGGTCCTTCACGACCGAGACCCCGACGTGGGGATCGACAACGAACGCGGTCCTCGCCCTGCGGGAACACCTGCTCGCCGCACGGGTGACACTGGTGGTGATCGAGGCGACCTCGGACTACTGGAAGCCCTTCTACTACGTGCTGGCCGAGGGCCTGAACGTGATCCTCGTCAACGCGCGGCAGGTCAAGAACCTGCCCGGCCGCAAGACGGACGTCTCGGACGCGGCCTGGCTGGCCCAGCTCGGCGCCCACGGCCTGGTGAGGCCCTCCTTCGTCCCGCCTCAGCCGGTGCGCGAGTTGCGGGACTTGACCCGGGCCCGCACCACCGTCACCCGTGAACGCGGCCGGGTGGTCCAGCGGCTGGAGAAGCTGCTGTAGGACACCGGCATCAAACTCTCCGCGGTCGCCTCCGACATCATGGGCGTCTCCGGCCGGGCCATGCTCGAGGCCCTCATCCGCGGCGAAGCCGACCCCCACGTCCTCGCAGACCTGGCCAAACGCAGGCTCCGCAACAAGATCCCCGAACTCACAGAGGCCCTGACCGGACGCTTCCGCGAACACCACGCTTTCCTGACCCGCCTGCATCTGGACCACTACGACCAGCTCACAGAAAGCGGGTGTCGCAGGTTCGAATCCTGCCGGGGGCACCGATGCAATGGGCCGGGACCGATCACGGTCCGGGGCCATTGACATCAACGCGGGTGGTCACTGGCGCCCGCGCCGCGTTCTGAGCAGCGGATTCATGTGGCTCATGGCCTCGTGCTGGGTGTCCAGCGAATCGACGGGGGCCGGCTGGCTCACACCTGAAGAGGTCTCCGAGCGGATGGTCGATGTCTACGCGATCCGGCTCCTTACTCTCTCGACGATGCGGGCCCGCACGTGTGACGCCATGACGGCAAGCGTCTGACGCCAGCGCGGTGGAACTTTCCCTACTTCATCAAGCCCTGGCTGCGCTCCGCCCCGTCGGGCGCTCTCCCGGCTCCGCTCCGCGCGACGCTCCTGCCTTCGGCCCGCCCCGCGCGGACTGCGCCGACGCGCGCCCATGGGCAGGGCTGGGGTCTCTCGTTTGGATCATGTGAGAAGGGCGAGTCGCCGAAAGTGGAATGAACCAGTTCGCCCCGAGCTCCGTCATGTTCATGAATTGATCGGGAGACGCGCCCGGGGTCCGAACTCCCCATGGGTTACGCGGCACCCGGTGAGACGGAGCGCTCACGCTCCAGAAGGAGCCCACTGATGCGAATCAGAATTTCACGCCGCCGCGACGCCGACGCCTCGACATGGTCGCGGCGGCGGGTGTTGTACTCGGGCATGGTCGTGGTCGCGCTGACGACCGCCTGTTCAGCGCAGAGCGGTGGCGGGGAGGCCGAAGGGTCATGCGCGATCGCTGCCATGTACGGAGGCCGCACCTATACGCAGGTGGTCAACGTCGACTTCACCGTAGGCAAAGCACTCGGCCCCGCCGAGTTCCCGCCCTGCAATGACACGCCGGGCCACAACGACGATGCCGCAGGGCACGAACCGACCACGGCCTATGCCGTCGACGGCTTGAATCCACGTATCGCCATCGCGGTGCGGTACACCTCGGACGAGGTCATGCTCCTCGCCGTCCAACACGGTGGCAGCCTGCCTCCGGAGGTCAAAGCCCTGGCACGAGGCTAGCGGCGATGAGGCGATCACTGCAGAACGTGGGCTGTGGTCAAGACAGTGCCTCCGGCGGAGGAAAGGCCGGCACCGGGGTGGAGAGGGCGCCGCTTCCGACTGCGGGTCCGTAGTGGCATGCGCGGGGTGCTTCCATCCCGTCCACCATCGGCCCAGGTCCGTGATAGCGCCACTGTTTTCGCCTTCCGGGACACCGATTTGAGGTCTTGCTCAAGGATCAGCGCCTCGCCCATTGCCCGACGAAGCCCGCTCCGCCCTGCTCGGCAAGCTGCAGTTGGGCGCGCTTGTCACCGTCAGACACAGTGGCCAACCCCCCTGACCACCATGCTCTACAGGTGGGACTCCGAGGCCCGCATGGTGTGGTTCTCGGCGACGACCGATCGCGTCAAGGTGGGGCACCTGTGCCGCGGCCCGCGAGTGGTGGTGCATGTGCAGGGCGGCGGTGTGCGAGGGGCTACAGCATTGACGCGCAGATATGACTATTTGAGCCGAATGAGAAATAGATCTGTATTTCCTAAGAGGCAGTGTTCTGCGGTGATTTGGTGGTGTCGGAGGGTGAGGATCAGTGCGTGCCCGGCCGAACGGTCCGGCAGTGCCGGGGCGTCAGCCCCGGTTCGTACGGAAAGGTCTGAACATGATCAACGGGTTGAAGAAGGCAGCGGCCCTGGGGGCGGCGACGGTGGCCCTGGCCGCGGGCGCGGTCGTCGGCGCGGTCGGCACCGCGTCGGCCGCTCCGCAGGACCACCGTCCGTCGGCGGCGTCGCACCACTGCGTGAAGGTGGCGGGCCACTGGGCACGGCAGTGGCACCCGGCGTTCCGGGACCGGCACCACCGCTGGCACCCCGGTCAGTGGACCCGCGTCTGGCGCCCCGCCCATCAGGAGTGCCACCGCGGCCCCCGTGGCTGACGCCGGCATCCGCCCGTAGGGGGCGGCGATCCCAACCGGAACCGGCCCCGACGCGCCCCTTCGAGGGTGTGCCGGGGCCGGTTCGTCGCATCGCACCCGCTCTTCAGGCTGTGCCTGCCGGGTCATGGCCGAGGAGGGCGGGGCCGTCGTGACCGCGATCGAGCTGTGGTGGCCCGGTGCGGGCCGCGTCTCCAGCACGCGCGTGCTGCTCGACGAGGACGAGGTGTTCACCACCCCCCGCCCAGGAGCTCTTCGCGCGCGGCGCCGGTCGCGGCCGGCGCGTCGACACGTCGCAGCCCGAGTACCCGGTGATCCCCGGTGTGTCCCTGGCCTTCACCGGCAGACCTCCCGGGACATCGAGGGGGACGCGGACGGGCTGCCACGCTGTGTACCTCGGTCCTCGTCGGGGCCAAGGACTACTGCGACTACCGCTGCGAGTGATCGGACGGGCGCGTGCGATCCGAATTCGGCACAGTGGCCCTGCCTGCCTGTACCGCAGCGGACTTGGGCTTGCTCACGCGCGGAGCGGACGAGGTCTCGAGCCGACCTGAGCCGAACGGCGAAACCGCAGAGTCGGTCTGGACTCCCAATACCGACGTCGCTCGCCTCGGCCGATCTTCGCTGCTCGACATCGGCCTCTGCCTGGCACAGAGCGTTCCGACAACCGGCCACGTCGATCCCGTCCAAGTAGGCGGCCCAATCCGACACTGAGGACAGCACGCTCTCACACGGCCATGTGCGGCCATGCGGGGTGTTCTGTGCGTTCCCTCGTTCTGCGGGTCAGCCCAGTGCGTCAATGGCCTTCACGAGTTGGTCCAGAAGCACCCGCCGGGGCTTGCGCAGATCTTGGACGCTCAGTCGACCGAGAGCGGCGTGTGGGAGCCGGCCGCCGATGCTCGCGCGCCGACGGGTTGCGCGACCATTCGGGTACGCCGCGCATAGGCCAGGTACAGCACCGTCGCCACCAGCAGGCCGACGATCCAGGAGATGTCGGCGCCGCCCAGGTAGTCGACCAGCGGCCCGGTGTAGAGGCTGCTGCTGATGAAGGGGATCTGCGCCGCAATGGCGACCAGGTAGACAACGACGGCCGGCCAGTTCACCAAGCCGTACTCGCCCCGAGGCCGGAAGAGCTCGCCGACGTCGTAGTGGCCGCGCCGTACGACGTAGTAGTCGGCGAGGTTGATGGCGGTCCACGGCACCAGCAGGTACAGCAGGAACAACGTGATGTTCTCGACGGTGCTCAGGATGTGGCCGCTTGCCATCAAAGTGGCTGCGATCGTGAGCGCGGCGCTCACCACGATGAAGACGGCGCGCACCAGCGGCGTCGCGGAGCCATGGCCCTTGGCCGAGAAGGCGCTGATCGCGGTGAGGTACATACCGTAGTAGCCGTACACGCCGGCAGGGACGATACCGATGACGATGGCGAGCAGGATGGCCGAGCTCAGCCCCGGGATCTGCTGGCTGAGCATGCCGATGGCGTCGTCGCCCACCGCCTCGGCACTGATCGTGGCGGCGAACGCGCCGAGGATCATCACCCACGAGGAGCCGAGTGCCGAGCCGGCGTAGGTCCACAGGAACGTGGTCCGCGACGGGGTGTCCTCGGGGAGGTAGCGAGAGTAGTCCGAGACGTACGGCGCCCAGGTCAGCTGCCACGAGACGAAGATCGATATGACGAGCAGGACGGTGCCGAACGACGGAGCCGGGCCGCTCGGCAGGTGCTCCGGCAAGTGACCGGCCAACGCGATCGTGAGGGCGAGGAACAGCAGCCCCGAGACCACGCTGACCACCCGGGTCGACAGGTGGATGACCTTGTACCCGACGATCGCGATGACCGCCGGGACCGCGCCCTGGATGATCACCGACCAACTGAACGAGATGTGGGCCCAGTTCGCGAAGGCCTGCCCGGTGATGACGCCACCCTCGATACCGAATCCCATGTACATGCACAGGACGATCACGACCGGCAGCAGGGTGCCGAGGAATCCGAACTGCGCACGGCTCTGGATCATTTGCGGCACGCCCAGACGGGGACCCTGGATCGAGTGGTAGGCCATGAACACGGCACCGACGAGGTTGCCGATCAGGATGGTGGCGACCGCCCAGGGAAGGTCGAGTCCGAGGGTGACCGCCAGGACGCCGGTGACGAACGCGGTGATCTGAACGTTGCTGGAGAACCAGACCGTGAACAGGTGCCACGGCTTGCCGTGGCGCTCCTCGGGCGGGACGTAGTCGATCGAGTGCTGCTCTATCGACTCGCCGTGTGATCGGTTGCGGTCCATCTCATGCCTCCTGCCGGGTCAAGGCGGCCGCACGGGCGATGGCGCCCAGCGCGTCCAGGTGAGCGGGTGTGTCGGCGACCGGCTGGTCGGTGGCGGAGAACTTCGCGATGACGACGTCGCTCTGCGGGTCGAGCCAGAGGTACTGGCCGAAGATGCCGACCCCGTAGAAGGACCCGTGATCGTCGCCCGGGATCCACCACTGGTTCTTGTAGGTGCCACCCGCCGCCGCGTCGGACTCGGCCGTGGTCGCGAAGAGCCCCCCGCGACGCGTCCGCGCGATCCAGTCAGCCGGCACCACGGGTGTGCCCTCACGCCACCCGTCGTCGAGAACCAGGCGCCCGAATCGCGCGAGATCGCGCAGTCGCATCCCCATCCCGGCACACGCATAGGGCGTTCCGTGGTCGTCGACCGTGACGAAGGCGTCGTCCTCGGCGCCGATCCACGACCACAGATGTCGCCGCATCAGCTCGCCGTAGCCCGCGCCGCCGGCGCGTTCGAGCACCCACGCGAGGACGTCGGTGGTCCCCGAGCAGTACTGGAAGTCGGCGCCGTGCCGGCCGGCGCCGCGCAACTGGGCCAGGAACGGCCGGGTGCCGACCACGTCCTCGGGCCGGCGCGGCCGCCATCCGGCAGCGCGGTCGCCCGCGTGAACCTCGGCGGTGGGCTCCAGGTACGACATGTCGTAGTGCGGCGCCGCGGTCATGTCGAGCAGCTGCCCCACGGTGGCACCGGCGTAGGAACCCGCCGCCAGCTCCGGGACGTACGTCGGAACGGTCGCCTCGAGGTCGAGCAGGCCGGCGCCGGCCAGCACCCCGGCCAGCATGCCGGCGAACGACTTCGAGATGGACATCACGATGTGGTGAGACGCGGAGGTGAACTCACCGAAGTAGCGCTCTGCGAGGATCGTGTCGCCGCGCAGCACGAGGATGCCGTCGGTGTGCGTGCGAGCGAGGAACTCCTGTGCGCTGATGGGCCTCCCTAGGGGGCCCGGCACGGTCAGAAGGTCCCAGTCCAAGGGCTGACTCGCGGGCACCAGCATGCGTGCCGGCGCCTCACCGCGAGCGATGGTCGTGCAGGGGACCACGTCCTCGACCCGGTGCAGACCGAGTCGGTGGTGAGGTGGGGTGAGCCAGTTGCCGGACGAGATGTCTGGGGAAGTCATGGAGGAGATGGTGATCCCGGTCACCTACTCCTGTCCAAGACCTAACTACTACCCATCATCATGCCGTTTCGGCATGATGAGGCATGGAGCTACGACACCTGCGGTGCTTTCTGACTGTCGCGCAACTCGGTACCGTCACGGCCGCCGCCGACCAACTGCACATCGCTCAACCCGCGGTGTCCCGCCAGATCCAGCGCCTGGAGCGCGACCTCGGCGTCACGCTCTTCCGCCGCAACGGCCATCGGCTGTCCCTCACGGACGCCGGCCGCCACACGCTCGACCTGGCACACGACCTACTCACCCGAGCCGACCGGCTGACGACGGTCGCGGGACAGCTGGCCGACGGACAACTGACCCGCATCACCTGCGTGGCCGCCCCCACCACACTGGACTACGTCCTCGCTCCATTCGTCGCCACCCTCAACGACGACGACCCATTCATCGCCGTCGTCTCGGTCCTCGGCGACGAGGTACACGAAGCGGTCGCCGCCGGACACGACTTCGGCATCGCCGCGAACATGCCCCCCGCGGGCGGCCTTGCCTGGCAACACCTCACCCGCGTGCCGCTCCACGCCTACGTCAACCCGAGCCACCCCTGGGCCCGCGACACCAGCGTCACACTGGACGAGCTGATAGAGCAGCCCCTCCTCCTTCCGGGCCGAACGGACCCGACACGCACCGTTCTCGACGCAGCCGTCACCGCCGCCCGACTCCGGTATCAACGCCACACCGAGGTCCCATGGGAACAAATGCGCCACGCCCTGGCGGCAGGGCGGCGTGGCGTCGCGATCGGGACCGAGTTGCCGCGATTCGATACTCGTCCCCTGCTCGTCCTCGACACCGACGGCGCTCCCGTCCAGCTCCCCATCCACGCATGCTGGAGCCCCGACCACTACGCGGCCGCCGCACTCGAGCAGTTGGCCACGCGACTGGGCACCTTTGCCGAGCAGGTCGTCCGCCCCGAGGCCGAAGCGATCTGAGGCACAGGGCCGGGTGAGCGGCCAGAACTGAGGCAAGCACGGTCTGGCCCGGCCGGTGGCGTAGTTGAGGGGCGGTTTCGATCCACCGCTCGCCGGAGAGGGCCGCGGGAGCACCCGGGTGCGTCGTCCGGCCGCCGGACGTAAGGACCGGGACAAGTTCATCTCCGCCGAAGAACAAGCAGAACGCCGTGAAGGCGGTGGTTGTCACGGACTCTGGCGGGCGCCTGCTGTTCTGCAGGCCCGGCCGCCTGCCAGCTGCGCTGACACTACTCACGCCCGGAAGTTGGCCCTGGTCACCTGGCGACGCGGCCAGTTGGACGCCTGGAGGGGAACCGAGGCGCTCATTGGCGGCGAGCCCATCTGAGCGTGGCGGTCTGCGCGTTGCGGCTGTCAACGCTGTGAGGATCGGCCGGGGCAGCGGCTGAGTGGGTGGGAACTCTCCTATTACCTTCCGAAGGGAACGACTGCCGGCTTTTAGGGCAGAGTGCGGGCACTTCGGAGAGTCTGTCGTCGCTGATTCCACCCGTCGATCGCGGACTGCACCGGCGGTCCTCTAGGCCGAACGCGGACGGCGGGAGTGCTCAAGTGCTGCCATGCGGGTGCCTCACCCGGCCCATTCGATGCGCACGGGTTCGCGCGCCGACGCCAGCGCCCCGTCGAAGTCGGCCAAGCGCTGTGCCAGGGTTGCCGTGGCCATGCGCTCAGGCAGCGCTGCGGAGAACTTGAGGCCGCGCACGGCGCGTGGATCGACCAGGGCAGGGTGAGGGAGTCCGGCGTGCGGCGTGGGCTGTCTGCCAGTTCGTGGGGGAGAGGTCTGGGCGAGTATCGCGTCGGCCCGGTGGCCGGCCCAGGACCACCAGCGGACCGCGTCGGCGTCACGCACCAGGAGGCTTCCCGCAGGATGCACCTTGTAGGGGACCGCTCGAGCGGAGGGCAGCGCGGGCCGACTTCGCCCGGCGGGTTAGGCGTTGAGACGGTCGACCGGCGGTGTCCGCGCGTCTGAGGACGAGGCAAACTTCGACTCGATGAAACGGCCCATGCAGGATTGTCGGCCCGCTCCGGGTTATGGCGTGGAGTGCCGCTGCGGAGAGCGGAGTACGAGCAAGGTGATCTCGCTGGGGGCGAAGATACGGAACGGCGGGCCCCAGAAACCGGTGCCGCGGCTGGTGTAGAGAAGGGTGCGGTTGCCGTGGCGGCTGAGGCCGGCGAGGGCGGGCTGGTCGATGCGGACGAGGTGGTGGAAGGGCCAGATCTGGCCGCCGTGGGTGTGCCCGGAGAGCTGGAGATCGACTCCGCCTGCTGCGGCCCGGTCGACGAACTTGGGCTGGTGGGCCAAGAGCAGGACGGGCAGGTCGGGGTCGGCGCCGTCCAGGGCTCCGGCGAGGTGAGCGCGGTGGCCGGCCAGGCCGGAGGACTCGGCGGTGACGTCATCCACGCCGGCGACCACGAGGGTGTCACCGCCGCTTTCGAGCAGCAGATGACGGTTGCGCAGCGGCTCCCAGCCCAGCTCGTCCATCAGGTCGACCCAGCCCTGGGCCTCGCTGTAGTACTCGTGGTTTCCGGTGACGTAGACCCGGGCCCGAGTGGCTCGTACGGTGCCGAGCGGGGCGGCCTGGGCGCGGCGGCGTTCGGCCGTGCCGTCCGCGATGTCCCCGGTGTGGCAGACCAGATCGGCCTCCAGAGTGTTCACCGTCGCACAGACCCGCGCCGACCAGCGGGCGCGGTCGAGCGGGCCGTAGTGGGTGTCGGTTATGAGGACGACGCGGGTGCCGTCCAACCCGGCTCCCAGGCGCGGGAGTTGTACGTCGAGCCGGCGCACCCGTGGCACCCGGCGGGCCTCGGCGTACCCCCAGGCGAGCAGCACGGCGGCTACGCCGAGGACCGCCCAAGTGACGATCCGGGCCCGACTCTGACCATCGCCTACGCCGGCCACAGTCAGGGCCAGGCGCAGCAGGACGCCGAGCAGGACGGACCAGGTGAACAGAACCCAGCTGGCCCCAAGGAGGGAGTCTCCGACGATCGCCGCCCAGTCCTGCTGCCGCCGGCCGTGGCCGCGCCCCATCGCGAGCGGCATACCGATCAGACCGAGGACGAACAGGGCGGTGCCGCCCAGCGCCACGGGGAGCGGCCAGTGCTGGCCGGCGTGCAGCAGCACCCAGCAGGGCACGGCCCACAGCAGGATGGGGGCGATCAAAGGGATGTAGCGCATCAGGCGGCGCAGTCGGCTCTGCTGGGGCGCGTGCGCCACACCGTCCGCGGATCGGGCTTCGCTGGTGTCGGTCACGCTTCCCCTTCTCAAGCAACGAGACTGTCGAAACGCGCACTGTATCCGGTCGTCCTGTGGGACGTCTTGCCGGGCATTGATGCCAATTCCATCGGCAACGTGCGCGACGGGGCGACCGGCCCGGACTCGATCGATCAGGAGTCGTTGGTCGTGCACCGTCAGTCGGGTATGGGGGGCCGGTCCCGCGAGACTCCCGCCCGTGCCGTCGCCGACCACCTGGCCATCGAGCCCGTGCACTTCGCATCTCACCCGAGGGCACGGGTGGACGGGTCGTCGTCTTGCCACCCGTGGTGACGGTCGCTAGGTGTCCTTCCGCATTCCAGGTAAGGCCTTGAGCGGAGCCGTCAGCGCCACAGAACGCGCGACCGCACCTCACGGGCGACCCTCTGCCTGAACTCGTCGAGCTCAGCCAGCTCGGGCCGGACCAATTTCACACCGAACGGTGTCAGTGGCAGGAAACAGCTGGCCCCGGGCGCCCGCCGAAGGCCCGGCCGACGCCGGGGCGGCGAAAAGGTTGGTGTGCGGGGCTGGCGGAACCGGGTAACGTCTTTGTCATGTTCTTCCAGACGCCGATTTACGAGTGAGCGTGATGGGCCCCTGCTGACGTCCTTCGACGTCGCCGCCCGTCCCCCTACCGATGAATCCGTAGATCACTTCACATCATTACCGGGAGAACCCGTGACCGTGAGCAAGAACATCAACAACCCCGTGGGCATGGGCGGCGGCCAGCGCAAGAAGCTGTCCCGCACCGAACGGCAAAACAACGGTCCGCACCGCAACCTCGACCGCCAGGGTGCAGCCGACCAGAAGGCGGAGCTGGTGCGCAAGATGCGCGAGAAGGCAGGCGCTGCTGAGGGCGCCGGGCACGCGGGCGACGACACCGCACAGAGCTGACGCACCGCCGCAGCAGGGCAGCACTGAACGGAGCAGGGCCCGGACCGCGACGCGCGGTCCGGGCCCTGCTGCCGTACCGGGTGCGGCCGGCCCCGATCAGCTCTCGGCCGACCACCCGCGTCTCAGTCGACCACCCCGGGCAGCCGCAGATTCAGCAGCCCCGTTACCGCCACCACCCCCGAGCTGCACCAGGAGCGTCACCACCAGCGCGTTCCCCGTGCCCAGCCCGGGCGAGACCGCAGTTATGGGTTGCCCCGTAACTGATCTTCGAACCGGTGCGGGCGAGGCCGGTTGCTGATCCGCCCGTTCGTCTATCCGGTCCGCGACGCCAACGGTTTCCGCAACCCCGGCAACCAGCGCTTACGCACCCGCTGCGCGACCACCCGTTGAGCCCGTGGACACCTCCATGCCCGCTAATTTCGTTGAGCCCGCACCCTGCAATCGTGTTGGCTGGCGGCACCGAACTGTCAGCACCGCAGGTGTCCGCTTGGCTGTAGCAGGGAGTTAAACGTGCAGGACATTGTTGTCGACCCGGTTGCCCACAATCGGGCAGCCTGGGACAAGTGTGTCCAAGAGGGCAACGAGTGGTCGAGGCCGGTGAGTGCTGAGGATGTCGAGCGCGCCCGCGTGGGCGACTGGTCGATTGTTCTCATCGGGCGTGAGCCAGTCGACCGCTCCTGGCTGCCGACGGACCTGACCGGCAAGGACGTGTTGTGCCTGGCCTCCGGCGGTGGCCAGCAGGGTCCGATCCTCGCCGCCGCAGGGGCGCGGGTCACCGTATTCGACAACTCACCCCGCCAGCTCGGCCAGGACCAAATGGTGGCGGCGCGCGACGGACTCGAGCTGCGCACCGTCCTGGGTGACATGCGCGACCTCAGCGCCTTCGGCGACGCAACATTCGACGTCGTATTCCATCCGGTCTCTAACCTGTTCGTACCGGACTTGGCAGCGGTGTGGCGTGAGTGCTTCCGCGTCCTGCGACCGGGCGGAACTCTGCTCGTGGGCTTCCTCAACCCTGATGTGTACTTGTTCGACCACGAGGCGCTCGACGAGCGCGGCGAGCTGATCGTCGTGCACAAGCTGCCCTACAGCGATGTCACGCAGTACTCCGCCGAGGAACGCGCCACGAAGTTCGGCGCGGATGCCCCTCTTGAATACAGCCACACCCTCACCGACCAGATCGGCGGGCAACTCGCCGCGGGGTTCGTCCTCACCGGCTTCGCGGAAGCGCCGCACCAATCCAACGCATCCGCTCAATACATGTCGAACTATTTTGCGACGCTGGCGGTCAAGCCGAGCTGACCCAGCCGTGGGGCCGGCCGAGACGGCCGTGTCTCCGAATGGCCAAGTGGAGCGCTGTGCCAGCCCGCCCCCACTAACTTCGCTGAGCCGTCTTCATGCGGGCGAAGACGTGCTCGACGCGGGCCCGGACCTGCTTGTGGGACTTGTTGTGCACCTGATTCCAGGTGGGTAACTCCTCGCCATTGCGGCGCCTGTGGGGCCATGACAAGGCCGGTGCACGGGTAGCCGCCGTCAGCGATCGTCATGGTGTTGCCGACGGCGGCCTTGGCTCCGGATTCTTCCCATGCTTTGCAGTCGTTGCGGTTGCCGGGAGGGGGGCACCCGACCACGACGATCAGGCGGGTGTCGACGTCGATGACAACCTGGTGGTTGGTGGAGTACCAGCAATTCTTCGACCGTGTGGTCGCGGGTGGGCATCAGGGTGCCGTCCACGATGAGCACGGTGTCTTTGCGGAACCTCTTGCGGGGCGGATCCTCCTCACCGCGCGAGGCCGTTCATGATCGCGGATTCAGTGCCCCTCCGTGGCCCTGGCACCGAAAGTGATCCAGAACCAAGATTCAGCCGCCGCCGACACCCGGCTCGCCGCCATCGCGAAGGCGCTCGGTTACCACGACAAGACAGCCACACGGCTGGTCACCGAAGCAGGCGGAACCTGGAGCCGATACGCCCCTGGCGGCCATGAAAGGCGCAGATGACTGACAATGCCGGGATGACCCGACCCAGAATCCGTGTCGCCGCATACGTGATCCGGAACCGCGCCGTCCCCGAAGTTCTGGTGTTCGACCACATCGGTGTGCCCGAGGCCGGCACCCAAGTCCCCGCGGGAGGAGTCAAATCAGGCGAAGGACTGGAAGAGTCAGTCCTTCGAGAGGTCGCCGAGGAGACGGGTCTGCTGACAGCCACGGTGGTCCGGCAGATCGCCGTGGAGGACAAGCCCCATCCCGACACAGGTCAGCCACGACGAACCAGCTTCTTCTTCCTCCAGGCATCAGCAGAAACCCCCGATGCGTGGGACCACCACGTCAACGGCGACGGAGACGACGCTGGCCTCACCTTCACCTGCCGGTTCCTCCCCCTTCCCTTGAAGCAACCACTGGCCGACGATCAAGACGCATGGCTGGGCCACATCGATCCGCGCTGGACGACCGTGACCGGCGACAGTCAGTAATCAGAAACCGGCCCCATCCAATGAATACGCAACACCTCAACATACGAACTCACCAGCTCAGCTTGATCTTTAACATCGGGTGTCACCCGACCTGCTGATCTGCGGTTCTTCCCGGGACAGCCGAGGCGGCCCCTCACATCTTGGAGCTGCCGGTCAAGCAGACGGCGGCGAGCACCCCTCACTCCACCCCGAAGTCGCCCGCGAGGCCGACCCAGCCTCGCGGTGAGGTGGGCGACGGCGGGTAGTCGTCGACGGCCATGGAGTTGTAGAGGCGTGCGCTCTTGGTGGTGAGGCGGAGGAGGGCGCGGCTGGGCCCCGCGGGCAGGGCGCAGATCAGGCGGGCGCCCTGAGCCAGCCCCCGCACCCCGAGGTGTGAGGTGGGGATCAGAGTCCTCGCCGCGCTGAGCGCGGCCGCGCGACTGCCAGGCACGTGCTCCGCCATCGCGCGCTCGTAGGCGGGGAAGGCGCGCTCGTGGTCACCGCCCGCCCGTGCCAGCTCCCCGGCGAGGATGTACGCGCCGACGACGGCCAGGCTGGTGCTGCCGCCGACGGCCGGTCCGGGGCAGTAGCCCGCGTCGCCGACGAGCGTCACCCTCCCCCGTGACCAGGTGTCCATACGGAGCTGGGTGATCGAGTCGAAGTAGAACGCCGGGGTGCGGCCGAGCTCGTCCAACCAGCGGTCCACGTCAGGGTGCATGCCGTCGAACGCAGCGCGCAGCAGCTCCTTCTGCCGGGGCACGTCGTGGTGGTGATAGTCGAGCTCGCGCTCGCTCCGGAACAGGAACAAGGCCGCGCGTCGCCGAGGTGCCGCGCACCGTACGTGCCGACAGTGCGGCCGACGCCGACGTGGATGAGGAGTTCGCTGTCGAGCCCCGAGAGGTTCGGCCAGGTCAGCACTCCGAGGTAAGCCCCGATGAAGGCGCTGAAGCGGGACTCGTCGCCGAAGGTGAGGCGGCGCACGTTGGAGTGCAGCCCGTCCGCGCCGACGACGAGGTCGAAGCGGCGCGGCGCGGCGTTCTCGAACCGCACCTCGCCGTCGGGTGAGATCGCGGTGATGGAGTCGCCGAAGATGTACTCGACGTCGTCGCGCGCGGCGTCGTAGTAGATCTCGCTCAGGTCGTCGCGCATGATCTCGACATGCCGGTCGGAGGTGGCATTGAAGATCTTGGAGAGGTCTACCCGGACGGGACGCCGTGCCCTCTCCTGGTGGACAGTCATCCGGTTGGTGCCGGTAGCCCGCTCCTCGATGCGCGGGAGCACGCCCATCTTCTCCGAGATGTTCATCGCGGGCCGGAACAGGTCGACCGTGTGGCCGCCGGTCTTGCGCAGAGTCGGCGCGCGCTCCACGACGGTGACGCAGAAGCCGTGTCTAACGAGCCAGTACGCCAGCACCGGACCGGCGATGCTTGCGCCGGAGACGAGAATCCGCATGGCACGCCTCCTTGTCATTCAGTCCACCCGAACGGTGTGGATCGTGGTGAAGGCCAGCAGGGGGGTGGCGGTCCGCGGGGGATCCTCGAGTATGGGTGAGTGTCCGAGACTGGGCAGCAACTCGACTTTCGCGCCCGGAACGACGCGGTAGTCGGCGGCGGATGAGGATCGCCACCTGCGGTCTTCCTCGCCGAAGATCACCAGTAGCGGCTTGCCGAGGGCAGTCAGTCGGTCCGGGAGCGCCCGCTGCTCCAGGTAGTCGCGGGTGGCCTGCATTGTTCTGGTGAGCGTGTGGTGGGTCATACAGCGCACCTCGTCCAGGAGCTCTTCTGGGATCTGGTAGCCCGCTCGGCTGAAACCGGTGCTCGCGAACCGGCGGATCTGCTCGTCGGTCGGCGGCCACTGCGAGAGTCCGACTGCGGCGGACTGCGGTGCGATGAAGGCGTCCAGGCTGGGTCCGGTGTTGATGAGCACGAGCGCGGTCACCAGGTCGGGCCGCTGTTCGGCGAGGGCGGTGGCGACCACGCCGCCGCTGGAGTGACCGACGACCACGGCGTGCTCGACATCGAGGCGGTCCAGTGCCACGCCGGCCCGGCGTGCCTGGTCCGGGAGCGCGTAGCTGCGGTCGGCCGGTTTGGCCGACCGGCCGTGCCCGAGCAGGTCGATCCGGATGACGCGGTGAGACCCGGTCAGCAGCGGAACCATCGGATTCCACGAACGGGTCGAGGACACGGACCCGTGGATGAGCAGGAGTGCGGGGGCGTCGTGGGGGCCGTCCTGGCACACGTGGATGTCGCCGTCGTCCAGCGACAGGGTCGAACTCTCGGTGGCCTCGGCGCCGTCATTAACGTGTGATCCGCCGTCAGAAACAGTCATGAGCCCACTGTCTCCGGCGGCACCCACCGGCGGATTGGATAAATGTTCCCCTCGCCGGCTCACGTAGCATCGGACGGTGCGGACTTTCATGCACGGTGCGGCTGTGTGGGACGTCGCATGCCCGCAGCGGCCCAGCCAGGTGGCCGGTCTCACCATGGCCGGGTTCCGTGTCCGTGACCTGGACGCGCTCCGGATGGTCCCGCACCCGGCCGTGACCCTGCTCCTGGAGTTCGGCGCCGGTTCGCCCGTCGTTGACTGTGCCTCCGGGCAGCAGCAACGGGGAAGCGTCGTCGCCGGGCCCGGGCTCGGGTCCGGCGGCGCCGTCCGGGCGCGAGGAGAGAACGTCGAGTGTGTGCAGATACGCCTGTCTCCGGTGATCGCACGCGCGGTTCTGGGCGCCTCCCCAGCCGACCTCGACGGCGCCGTCGTGGCCTTGGGCGACCTGTGGGGCCGGGAGGCGTCCCGGATCCGCGAGCGACTCGGCGATCTCTCGTCGTGGCAGGATCGCTTCGCGTTGACGGACGCGCTGCTCGCCCGCCGGCATGAGGCGGGGCCGCCGGTGGACCCGGAGGTGGCCTGGGCCTGGCACCGGATCGTCAGCAGCCGTGGCCTGACCCGGGTCGACGGACTCGCCGCCGAGGTCGGGTGGAGCCGTAAGCGGCTGTGGTCCCGGTTCCGGTCGCAGCTCGGCCTGCCGCCCAAGCGCGCCGTGAGACTGGTCCGCTTCGACCATGCCGCCCACCGCCTGGTCGCGGGTGAGGGCGCGGCCCGGGTTGCGGCCGACACCGGCTACGCCGACCAGTCCCACCTGCATCGGGACGTCATGGCGTTCACTGGGGCGACCCCCGCGACCGTTGCCGGCGAGCCGTTTCTCGCCGTTGACGACGTCGCATGGCCCAGCCGCGGAACAACCGCCATGCCTCACGTCTCCAGGCCTCGACAACCGGGGTGATGTCGCCTAGGACCTGAAGGAGTCTCTCCCAGTCTTCCCGAGGCGGTCCTGGTGCCTGGATATAGAGCCGCCGACGAGTGCCTCGCCGAGCGGGGTGCGCCGGTAGAGCACCGACCGTCCGGATCGGGCGCGGACGAGCAGCCCCGCGCCTCGCAGGATGGCCAGGTGGTCTCCTACCGCGCCGGGTGCCATGGCGAGGCTTCGGGCGAGGTGACTGGTACTGGCCGGGGCGTCCAGCGCCACCAGCAGCCGGGCTCGGGCCCGGCCGACCAGAGCGGTCAGCGCGTCCGGTTGGGGGACGGTCTCCTGTTCGCCCCACAGGGCGGCGGTGCCGCGGGCAGGGTAAACCAAGGTCCTGGGCCAGGGGTCTTCCAGGTGGGCGGCGATATTCCCGACGAAGACCGAAGGGATCAGCAGTAGCCCATCGCCGACGAGGCGGACTGTTCCGCCTCGGAAGAAGCCGATCTCGATACCGCCGGCGCGCCAGACGATGCCCGGGTGCAGGCTCTCGATGGTCGTGGCCCATCCCTGTTCGCCGATGACACCCACCCGGTGCACGACATCGCGCTCACAGATCGTGCGCAGTTGCGGCCAGTCCGGGGCGAGCAGCTCGTGCCACGCCTGGTCCATCGCCCCGGCGATCCTGGAGACGGCGTCCGTCGAGTCCAACACTGCGCGTACGCGGGGATCACGGGCGGACGGGCCGGTCGCAGTGGTGGCGAATTCGTGGCGGGCCGCTTCCAGCGGTGTGGCCCGGATCATGGCCAGGTCGTCTGCCCAGGTCTGGTTGAGGCCGCGCGGGGGCGGAGCGACGAAGTTCGGTCCGCCTTGCGGGGCCTGCAGGGCGAGGACGGCGTTCAGTTCGGTCTCGCGGCGAAGCCGTTCAAAGGCCGGCAGGAGCCGAGTGGCCCAGGCTCGCGGCAGCGGCCGGCCTTGGCCGGCGAGCGACCGTAGCAGTAGGCAGAGGTCCATCGCCGGCGACAGTGCGAAGCGGCTGCGCAGCAGGTCCTCGACGGAGACTTCGAAGCGGAGCACCCTGCAACGCTACCGCGGGACGTCTGTTCCGATTCGTCCAGCGACGAATCATTGGTGAGTGGCGTGGGCGCACGGCGAGGGTGGGCGCCATGACCCCAACCGCCGAACCCGCGCAGGGCAACCACCGTGCCACCTACCGGGAGGTGCTGGCCGAGCCGCGATTCCGGCTGCTCTTCTCGACCCGCACCGTCGCGATCACAGCGGACTCGCTGCGGATCACCACGTTCTCGGTGCTGGTCTTCGCGGCCACCGGCTCCGCGCTGTTGAGCGCCCTGGCCTTCGGCATCGGCTTTCTCCCACAGTTGTTCGGCTCGCTGCTGCTGGGCTCACTGGCCGACCAACTGCCGCCCCGCGCGCTCATCGCCAGCGGCTACGCCCTGGAGTGCGGCGCCGCCCTGCTGCTCGCCCTGGTGCGGATGCCGATCGCGGCAAGCCTCGGCGTCGTGGCGCTGGTCGCCCTCGCCACACCGGTGTTCAGCGGCGCATCGAGTCGGCTGGTCGCGCAGTGGCTGGAGGGCGACGCCTATGTACTGGGCCGTTCACTGAACAACATCGCTGCCTCCGGCGCGCAATTGTTCGGTCTGGCGCTGGGAGGTGCGGCCGTCACGGTACTCGGCCCGCACCGGGCACTCGCGGTAAGCGCCGCCCTTTACCTCGGCTGCGCGCTCGCTGTCCGCATCCGGCTACCCCGGCTGCAGCTGGGAGAGTTCGTCGGCACACCCGGCAGCGCTCGGGGCGATGGCGGGGCCGTCAGGGCAAGCCTGCACGGTGCCGGCCTGCTGCTGCGCGGACGCACGGTGCGACGGCTGATGCTGGCCCAGTGGCTACCGTCCGCGTTCGTAGCGGGGGCGGAAGGCCTGATCGTCGCCTACGCGGGAGGACGCCACTTCGCGCCTGGCTGGTACGCGGTGCTGATGGGCTGTCTGCCGGTCGGCATGCTCGTCGGTGACCTGCTGGTGGGCCGACTCCTACGGCCACTCACCCGGGAGCGACTGGTAGTCCCGTTGACTGCGCTGATGGGACTGCCGCTGGTCGCCTTCGCCGCCGAGCCCGGAGTGGGCCTCTCGTCCTGTCTGCTGCTGCTCTGCGGCTTCGGATTCGCCTACGGTCTCGGCCTGCAACGGCCGTTCCTGGACGCCCTGCCGCGGGATGGCCAAGGCCAGGCCTTCGGTCTGCTCGGCTCCGGCAACATGACGCTGCAGGGCGTCGGGCCGGCCTGCTTCGGCTTGGCGGCCGCGGGCATCGGAACAGGCGGCGCAATCGCCGTGGCAGGCGGCGCGGTGGCGCTTACCGCCGGCTGGATTCTCACCTGGCACCAGCCCACCTCCCCTGTCCCCGTCCCGAACTGCTCAACGGGATCAGAGAACGGCACCGGACAGCATGCGTGTAGTCCTCCTGCGCAGTACCCGTCGCAGGTCGGGTCGGCCGCGAGCCGTCACGCACCCCACCCCCACACGTCTCTCTGATAGAGAGTCAATCCTGTTAGCTCATTGTGTGAGGAGTCCGAAGTCTCGGCTCTGCCAGCCGTTGCGGACCACGTACGGGATCTCGGGACCACGAACATGGAAGGTTCATGCCGCATGATCGATAAATTCGCGAAGGACAACCTGCACGGGAGACTGCGGCGGGACCGCGAGGCGCTGCTTTGGAAACTCGACGGCTTGTCCGAATACGACGCCCGCCGGCCTTTGACCGTGACAGGGACTAATCTCCTCGGCCTGGTCAAACACGTGGCCACTGTCGAGGCCGGATACTTCGGCGAGGTCTTCGGCCGCCCTTCCCCGGAACCGCTGCCTCGATGGCAAGACTCCGACGGCAGCGATCAGTGGGCGTCCGAGGACGAGACCCGCGATCAGATCATCGGGTTTTACCGGCGCACGTGGGAACACTCGGATGTGACGATCAACGAGCTTCCCCTCGACGCCCCCGGCCACGTGCCGTGGTGGCCGGAGCCCTATCCCAACACGAACCTGTTCGCCATCATGGTCCATGTCCTCGGCGAGTCCATCCGGCATGCCGGGCACGCCGACATCCTGCGCGAGGGCCTCGACGGCCGGACCGGGTTGCGCGCCGAACACGAGAAGCAGATCGACGAGGAAGCCCGCGCAGCCTACCGCGCCAAGATCGAGCAGGCTGCCAGGTCGGCCGCATCAATCAAGGCTTAGTTAGAAGCCGTTGTCGTTCCGATCTTGAGGGGTGTGCGTCGAACGGGAGTCTCGATCGGTGATCGCCGCTGGCCGCGGGCATAGAGGCAGGGCCTCTTGGTAGCTCGGGGTTGCGCGAAGCCAACCGAGACCCAGGGGACCCTGTTGCCGCTTCTACGTGCTTGCGCCGGTGGAGTTCAACTCGACTGCTCCATCGTGTGATTGTGTCGCCCACCGGTTCGGAAACGCAGTCGATCACCCGGAACGTGTTCGGCGGTTATCCGTCGGACATGACAGACGCGGAGTGGGCGGCGGTCCGGCCGCTGCTGCCGGTGCCGGCCTGGCTGCGCGGCCGCGCCTTTCCCGATAGCCGCTCGTGCGGTCCGTACCGGGTTGCCCACCAGCAGCCCGGTCTCCTCCTTGAGCTCGCGCCGCAGGGCTTCGTGCATGAGCTCGCCGTCCTCGACCCCGCCGCCGGGAAGTGACCAGAGAATCTCCCCGTCGGCGCCGAGGCTCTCTCGCACGAGCAGGATCTCGCTGCCTCTGCGGACGATGCCAATGACCCGTTGCACCCGGGGTTTTGGGGCCTTCGAATCCTCTACCCTCATCCGTAGGCCGTACGTCATGGGACAGCCCTCTGTAGAAAGAGCCGACGAAGAGACGGCCATACAGGACTGCGTCAGAAGAGGTCCAGTAGTTCCGTCAAGGAAGCGATGGACGGCACATCCGAGGTCGTCGAGTTGCGACAGACTGCGCGTCCTGGATATCCGAGTGTGATCGCGGCGGCGACCAGGCTCGGATCGTCGTCGACGAAGAGGCATTGTCCGGGGGCGAGATTCAGCGCGGTGCTGGCGTGGTGGTACATGCGCGGGTCCGGTTTGTCGCAGCCGAGTTCGGCGGAGATCGTGTACGCCTCGAAGAACTTGCCGATCCCGAGTCCGGCGTGGAGGTCGGGCAGATCGGGCCAGGCGTCCGAGACCACCGCCATCCGTACGCCCCGCCGGCTCAGCTCTTCCAGAGTTCCTACGACCTCCGGGTACGTCTCCAGGACCGTGGCCGGTGGGACCTCGCGGCGCAGGTCGGCCAGGAGTTGCGAGGTCGGTTCCACGCCGAGGTCGCGAAGCATCACCCGGTGGTAGTCGTCATAGTCGGGCGTCGACGGCGAGGCGGCGAAGAATTGGTCGCCCGTGACGATGGCCGCCGTGAACTGTTCCGGCGTGATCGAGGGGGCGTAGGAGAGGACGGTCTGCTCGAAGTCGGCTCGTGGGTTCCACCGGCCGCCAATCGGCTGCATCAGCACGCCGCCTGAGTCGAAGAGAACAGCACGGAGATCTTCAGCGGAGGATGCTCGTGTCGTCACCCGCCCAGTCTGGTGACCGGACGCCCCGGTAGTCGCCGAAACGGCGCCTACTGGCATATGCCGCAGGTTGAGTTGCCTGCTCTCGCAGAAGAATCGCCAGGCGGTGTCTCCACCGAGCCACCTGATCACGGACTGGGACGCTCGCGCGGCGGGTTCACCACCAAGCTGCACTTGGCCGTCGAGCAGGGCCAGAAGCCTATGTCGATCGTCGTGACGGCTGGGCAGCGTGGTGACTCGCCGCAGTTCGAGCCCGTCTTGGAGAAGATCCGTGTGCCCCGCGTCGGGGCGGGCCGGCCACGTGCCCGCCCCGAGCGAGTGCGGGCTGACAAGGTGTCTGGGATGGTGCAGCGGATTCCGCGGCGGCGCAGGTAGGCGCGGCGGCCGACCAGGTACGTAACCGCAGGAAATTCGGCTCCCGCGGTGGCCGGCCGCCACATTTCGACCCGCGCGACTACGGCGAGCGCCACGCGGTCGAGTGCGGGATCAATCGCCTCAAGTGTCACCGGGCTGTGGCCACTCGCTATGACAAGCTCGCGGTCCGCTATGAGGCGACGGTACTCGTAGCGGCCATCAACGAGTGGCTGTGATCACCACCTCCACAGGAGTCCTACGCGACCCTGACCACGTACTTGCCCTGGACGCCGCCCGCCTCCAGCGCCCGGTGGGCCGCCGCGGTCTCTTCCAGGGGGAAGACCGTGTCCACCGCGGGGCTCAGCTTCCCCTCGACCACATGGCGGGACAGGTCGTCGAAGTGCGCCCGCGTAGGGTCGCCGCTGAAGAAGCGCACCCGGCCGTGTCCGTGGACCGTGCTGGCAACGAGGTAGCCGAGCGACGCAGCGGGCCGTTTCGGGTCGAAGGCGATGGTGACCATGCGCCCGCCGGGATTCAGCAGGCCGCGGAAGGCCCGCAGTTCGGTCCCCGCGGTGTCCAGGACCACGTCGAAGCGGTCCAGTTCCCCCGACCGCACGATCCGGTGGTCCACGGCCTTGTGCGCGCCGAGCCCGCGGACGAAGTCGAGGTTGGCTGCACGGGCGAGGGCCGTGACCTCGGCGCCGTACGCCCGTCCGAGCTGGACGGCGGCGTTGCCGACGCCGCCCGCCGCGCCCCGGACGAGGAGTCGTTCGCCGGGGCGCAGCCCGGCTTTGTCCCGCAAGGCGGTGACGGCCGTGGTGGCCACCGGCAGCGCGGCGGCGTCTACCAGATCCAGTCCGTCAGGGACCCGGCCGATCCGCTCGGCAGGCACGGTCACGTACTCGGCGGCGCTGCCGAACCCGGAGGTGCGGCCCAAGACCCCCCATACGCGGTCGCCATCCACAAGCCGTGCGACTCCGGCACCCAATGCGGCGACCTCACCGGTGAAGTCCAAGCCGACACGCTTGGGGAATTTCCGGCCGGTCACGAGGCGGACGCGGCCGGCACGGGCTGCCAGTTCCCCGCCGTTGACGCTGAACGCGTGCACCTTCACCAGCACCTCGCCGGCGGCCGGCTCGGGGCGTGGCACGCGGCCCAGGTACAGCACATCGGGGCCGCCGTAGCGGTCGTAGAGCACTGCCTTCATCATGCGGTCGTTCATCGTTCTCCCTTTGCCGCCGGTGGTCGTACAAGGAACTGACACCGACGGTAGGCTCCTAAGTGGACGCAATCGTCCGTTTGGACCCGAAGCGAGAGGCAGTGATGGTGGAATCCTCTCGGATCGCAGCCCAGGACGGGCTGCGGGCCGACGCCCGGCGCAACCGGGAGCGCGTCCTCGCCGCCGCCCGTGCGGTCTTCGCGGAGCACGGGATCGACGCCCCGATGGCGACCGTGGCGCGTCGGGCCGGAGTCGGCGTGGCGACGCTGTACCGGCATTTCCCGACCCGGGACGCCCTGGTGCGGGGGGCGTTCGCGCAGCAGATGGACACCTGCGTGCGGGCGCTCACCGAGGCTCTGGCCGCCCCTGACCCGTGGCAGGGATTCCAGCAGCTGATCGAGACGGTCTGCGCTCTGCAACGGGAGGAACGCGGGTTCCCGGCCGCGTTCGTCGCGTCCTTCCCGGACAGCACGTCGGAACACGCGCAGGCCCGGCAACGAGCCGAGCGGGACTTCACCACCCTGGTACGCAGGGCTCAGGCGTCGGGCGCTCTGCGGGCCGATTTTCACCCTTCCGACCTCGCCGTGGTCCTGTTGGCACACTGCGGTTTGGTGACCGCCCTACCGGGTGACGGTGCAGCGTCCCGGCGCCTCGTGGCCTACCTGCTCCAGTCGTTCCGCGCCGACACGGCCAACGAGCTGCTGCCTCCGCCGACTGCGCTGACACTGCGCAGTCTCCCGATCGCAGCTGACAGTCCCCAGCGGCAGCGGGCCCCCAGAGCCTGACCTGACACGGCACCTGCCGCGGGGCGCGTCCAGTCCGACAACTCCACTTTCGCAACAGGCCCTGGTGTTCTGAGCTAGGAATTCTATTCAGACAGCTGGCGAGGCGTTCGAGGATTTCGTCTGCGGTCTTCGTCCAGACGTAGGGCTTCGGGTCGGTGTTCCAGGTGGCGATCCAGCTGCGGATGTCCTTCTCGAGGGCCTGGACGGATCTGTGGACACCTCGTCGTATCTGTTTGTTGATCAGTTCGGCGAACCATCGCTCGACGAGGTTGAGCCAGGACGAGCCGGTTGGTGTGAAGTGTCTCCTTCGACGACGCGACCTGCACCGCATTGGGCTCCTGCCATGGAGCAGCTGCAACTCGGCACCGGAGAGCGGCTTGGTGGCGAAGGCGCCGCCGTCGAAGCCGTGCATGACGAGGCCACCCGACTGTTCGAGCGCGGTCGCAGCGGCGAAGTCACAGAAGTGGGCTTCGTCCCTCGCCCTCGCCCGCGACCTGGCCATCTCCCTCATTCGGGCGGGGGTAATCGGTTGCTCAGGCCGGATAGGGGTTGTAGCAGTCCAGGGCCGGGTGGTAAAGCACTTGCCAGGTGCGGTCCTCGATGATGCCGCTCGCCGGGAGACCGTGGCAGCCCTGGATCCACTCGATCTTCTTCAGCATGACCGAGTCAAAGACCCCGTCGAGGGTGAGCTTGGGCGGCTCGCCTCCCCACGCGTTGCTCAAGCATTGCGCCTGCTTTACCCCCACACCGGTGTCCCCGAACATAACCGCGGGCCGAGACGCCGACGAGAGGTAGGAACACTGATGGGGGACGGCTGCGGCGACAGGTGGCACTGCCAGGCCTAGTGCTGCGGTTGTACACAGCGCCGCACCCAAAGTGGCCAGTCTGTGCTGTCTCATGCCGCTCCTTCCGGTCCGGCCGCTTGCTGGAGCGGCCCGGCGTCGGGGTGCGATGGATGGGCCCCATTATCCCCACAGTCAACAACGCCTGCGAGTTGCGACTGTTACGGCCGTGGCACCGGCGTCATGAGCCGGGTAGACCGTTCGCCAGCTCCCGTACGTGGTGCGCCAGCTGAGGTGTTCGACGAGCGTGACCGTCAGGGGTGCAGATCAGGAAGATGTCAATTCGACCCGTTCTCTGCCGGTCCCCGCCGGGGATCCTGGGTGAGCGTGGTGAGTGAAATGCACATGTGATGCCCGCACAGCGCAGGCCGGATCGCGGCATGCGGGTCGATGTCAGTGGAATGATCGAGTGTCGGCCGGGGGCTCGGCGGCGAGCTCAGCGGTTGCGGTCGAACGGGTGACCGCGGTCAGCCGCCCGTGCGGCAGCCAAGGGCATCGCCGGGTCAGGCGGTTCGCCGTCCCGCCTCTGGACGTCCACGACTGCATCGTGATCGCGGATCAGGCTCCTCATTCGTAAGTTTCCTGGGCAGCAGGGGCCGATGCGTGAAGGCCTTGCGCGCGGGGATGTCCCGTACGTGAGCGACGACATAGGGGTACGCCCTCCGAACTCCTGGACATGAAGGCGGGCTGAGTAGGGCGGTCTGACAGGCTCTACTCTGGACTCACGGTATTCATCACCTGGCGGGGGACAGTGTGGAGTTCACGGTCATACCTACAGAGGAGTCCGCGGACGCGTCGCTGCTCGCGCTGGCTGAATGGCTCCGATCAGGGGCTGCCGTGTTTCGGTTGGCACACGGGCAGAGGCTGCCGCCTGCTTCATGTCGCTTGCCGCCTGGCTGCAGACACATCAGGCGCAGCGCGGACTCACTCTTTCTCTGCCCGAGCAGAACCTGGACCTCGCAGCGGTCATGGACACCGACTCCCGGCAGCGGATCCTCCACCTGCTGACGGCAGGGCGGCCTGAGGGCCCGAACGTGCCGGACCGGGGTGCTGCAGGTGGTGCAGGTCCGTCCGGTGAGCAGCGCCCGGTGCCTGAGCAATTCCCGCCTCGTGGTCGTGTCAAGTTCCGTCCGCGCCACCGCGATCCGGGTGCCGACGGGCATGCGCCGCCGGGCCCTCCGGTGATCGATCCGGATGACGACTGGCCGAGGGAAGAGCAGTAGGCGTGGGAGACATCGCCAAGGGCGTACTGGGAGGCGGGTGGGCCCTGCTGGTGGGCTGGATCCTGCCCGCGGCCCTCAACCTCGTGGTCTTCGCCCTCGCCGTGGCCCCGAGCCTCCGACGCCCCACGGTGTTCGGGCCGCTGTGGCCGGCCTCCGGCCGGCCCACCCCGCTGGCGCTGCTGGTGGCCGCCTGTCTGCTCGGTCTGGTCCTCAACGCCCTGCAGACGCCCCTGTATCGCCTATTGGAGGGCTACCTCCTGTGGCCCCAAGGCGCCTACCGGCGGGGCATCCGCGTCCAGAAGAACCGGCGCGACAAGGTGAAGAGCCTCACCCATGGCGAGGGCGTGCCTCCTATCCGGCGGGCGCTGCTGGCGGAGAAGCTCAGCCGGTACCCGGCCGACGATGACCAGATCGCCCCGAGCCGGCTCGGCAACGCCATCCGTCGTTTCGAAACCTACGGGTACGACCGCTACTGCCTCGACACACAGGTTCTGTGGTCCGAACTGACCAGTGCTGCCCCAGAGATGGCGAACAAGCAGGTCCACACCGCACGCACCAACGTCGACTTCTTCGTGGCCCTGCTGTACGGGCATGGCGTCATGGCCGCCACCGCCTTCGCGTCCTTGGGCGCTGCCCACGCCAACCGGCCCGTGCTCGTGGTCACGGCGCTGGCGCTGATCGTCCTGATGCCCCTGTGGTACCGGTCAGCAGTGGCAGCCACCGACGAATGGGCATCAGCCGTGAGGGCCCTGGTCAATCTCGGCCGCAAGCCCTTGGCCGACGGGCTCGGGCTGCTGCTTCCCAAGCGCCTGGACGACGAGCGCGCCATGTGGAAACTCGTCACCCGTATGTCCAACCGCCCCTACGCGGCGGCCGCCGACCTCGCGTTGGCTCCCTACCGTCTGGAAGTGCCCCAGGCCGCGGCGAGCCCTCCACCGACGCACCCCTGACGGCCCGTCTGCAGACCGACAGTAGTCAAAGGACCAAAGGACCCAAATTGGCTCGGCCTGGCCATTTACGCGTCGCCGCATCTCAAGTTCGCCGAACTTGTCGGTCAGGGCAGCGTTGGCAGTCGAACTCGCCATCTGGTCAACGTATTTGAGTAGCTGTACTCAGTCGGGCGGTCCGCCCGCTCGCCCAACATGGGGAGTATGGCGAAATGGATTTTCGACGTCGGCCTGGCCGTCCTGTTGGCGGGGCTCGAAGTGGTGGCGCTGCTTGCTGTCTGGTTCGTCGGAGCCATGGAGAAGTGGCCTGCCAAGGGAGCGCCCGTTCCCGATCGGATGGGCCGGGATGTGTTGGCGCTGAGCGTGGCGGCGGTTTCCTCGGCCTCCATCGGGTACGGCTGTTCTCTTGCCGCGCTGCCGGTGGCCTGCGTGTCCCAGGCGGTGATGGCAGTGCTTCTCACGCTGCTGCTTTTCCTGGGTGTGGGCACCGAGTGCAGCAGGCGGATCGGGAGAGAGCGACGACGGCGCCGTCTTCGGCGGGAACGACTTCGCTGGCACGAGTCCCAGCGAGATGACAGCCGCCAGACCTCGGCGCGGGGCCGTCAACCTCGGCAGCCGCGGTGACGCGCGGGCGCTCTCGAAGTCGCATCGTGACCGGTCTTTCGCCGCCCGGACTGGGGTGGCTGCTACGGCACCGCCGGCTCCGCACTGCCCGGTAGGGGCGCCTGGCGCGGTTGCGCTTCACGGGCGGAGGGCGAGGATGGGCCGTGGGGAGTCACGGCCCGGGGCAGAGCAGCAGACGCGGCCGGCGAGGCCGCGCGGACAGGGCGCTCGCGCGCCCGCGACATGGAGTCGACATGACTGATCTTCCTCCTCCGATCACGCCCTACCTCGAACCCGCCGCGAAGGAGCTGAGCGAGGCCACGGACCCGCACCCGCGCATCTACGAAGTCCCCCCGGAGAAGGGTCGCGACATCCTGCTCGGCCTGCAGAGCGACCAGAGCGTGCCCCGTCCCGAGGTCGATGAGGAATGGGTCGACGTGGACGCAGGGGAGTGGGGCACGGTCCGCACCCGGATCATCCGGCCCAAGGGGACCACCGGCCCACTGCCGGTGGTGTTCTACATCCACGGCGCCGGCTGGGTCTTCGGCGACGACAAGACCCACGACCGCCTCTTCCGCGAACTCGCCGTGGGCGCCGGGGCGGCAGGGGTCTTCCCTGTCTACGACCGCGCACCCGAGGCGAAGTACCCCACCCAGGTCGAGCAGAACTACGCCGTGGGCCAGTGGGTCCTGCAGCACGGCGCGGAACACGGACTGGACACCTCGCGGATCGCCGTCACCGGCGAGTCGGTCGGCGGCTGCATGTCCGCCGTCTTCGCGCTGATGAACAAGGAGCGCGGCGGGATCGACCTCAAGGCGCAGGTCCTGCTGTATCCGGTGGCCAACGCCGACTTCGACACCCCCTCCTACCTCCAGTTCGCCGAGGGCTACTACCTCACCCGCGACGCCATGAAGTGGTTCTGGGACGCCTATACCGCCGACCACGCCCAGCGTGCCGAAGTGCATGCCTCCCCGCTTCAGGCGTCCCTGGACCAGCTCCGGGGGCTGCCCACCACCCTGGTCATCACCGACGAGGCCGACGTGCTGCGCGACGAGGGCGAGCAGTACGCCAACAGGCTCCGCGAGGCCGGCGTGGACGTGACCTCCGTGCGGGTGGCAGGCATGGTCCATGACTTCCTTCTGCTGGACAGCCTGCGCGACACCCGTGCCGCCAACGTCGCCCGCAAACTTGCCGTCGACGCCCTGCGGGCAGCCCTGCACGACGACTGAGGCCGCTTCACCGCGCCGGCGGTCCACGCTCCCCGGTGTGCCGAAGCGCGAAAGTTGGCACCATCAGCGGCTACTGGCCTGTGCCCCTGGCCCGGCGATGCGCGGTAGCTGTCAGCAGATCGGCAAGCTACTTGTCACCAGCAGCGCGGAAAGCATCGAAGTTGTCACCACAGCTCCGGTGGCCTGCCGGCCAGCTGACCTGCACCGCGCTATGACTGAACGCGCCAGTTGGCCACTTTGCGCATCACGGATGGCCGGACGAGGACAGCGATCTATCCGCGTTTCGTCATGCAGCGGACAGACTCCACGCCCAGGCCGAGCGCACCTGGTAGTAGCCGCGGCCCGGCCACCGGAAAGTGAGCTCGCCGGAACCGCCCTCGGCCACGGTCACCCGGTAGGCGAGCCGGTCGTCCAGAGCCTCCACCTGGATCACGCTCGGTCCCTCGTATCGCAGAACACCCGGCCCCGGGTCCCCCCCCCCGGTAGTGCACGACATCGGACCCGGTGCCGTTGATCTCGTCGTGGAAGCGGAGGGCCTCTCGCATCGGTGCCGCAGTCGCCGTCCACGTCTCCCGGCCGCCGGAGGCAAATACCCGGAAGGCGACTGCCTTCTTCGCCTCCGGCAGCGGAATCCGGGCGACGACGGGGGTGCCGTCGCCTGACAGCCGGTAAAGCCGTGAGGAGCGCCCCTTCCTGCCCTCGAAGCGCAGGTTGACCGGTGCCCGCTCGTTCGTCGAGAAGACCATGAGGGCCGGACGGTACGACGGCACGGCCAGTTGATGCGTCTGGTCGCCGCTGCTTCCCGTCCCGCTGACTTGCGGCTGAGGGGCGCTCACCAGCGTCGTCATCGGGAACTTGGCCGTACGCGGCTGTGCGCCAGGGCGTCTGCTGCCCGGTTCCGGCCGCGGAGTGATCGGGCCTGGGCTTTCCGCCAGGCGCACCGCGTCCGCAGCGCACACGGAGATGTTGCGGGCGCTACCCCCAGGAGGCGCCCACAGAACGGGTCGCCGCGACCGCAGCCATCTCGGAGTAGGTCCGCAGCATCGTCCGCGCCACCTTCCCCGACGTGGACGCGGACGCCCTGTCGACCACGGTGTGGGCCCTTGTCCACGGCCTTGCGTTCCTGCACCTCGACGGCAAACTCGACATCTCCACCCCTGAGGTGGTCGCCACCCAGGTCCACGCGGCCGTCCACGCGCTCTTCGACGCCTCCCCGGCAATGTCCCGGACTGCCGCACCGTCCGGGCGAGTGAGCGACTGAGGCCGCACGAGCGACCCGGATACCAGCGCGGATGCCCCGACCGTGACAGCAGCGGACAGGGATGCGCGCCCCTGCCGAGGGACCTGGTAATCGAGGTCGCGGCAGGCACCACCCGGCACTACGCTGGCCCCCCTTCCCACCAGGCCAGGGAGCAGCGTGCCGCCGTCCTTCGCCCACCAGATAACCAAGTACAACCCCGCCGACCGCGACGAGCGCGGGCACTACAACGGGGCCGAGGAAGCCAGGGGTGGGCAACGAGTGCGCTGCGAGGACGCAGACCCTTGGTGATCTGTTGATGCATCCGAGTCGGGTGGGGTGACCAGTCGTGGATCGTCAGCGGCGCATCCAGATCTTGCCACTGGTGTCCTCGTCATAGCCTTCGCAGCAGAGGCCCACGGCAATGACCTGGGACGTGCCGGGGATGACAGCGAGGCCGGTGATTGAGTGGTCGGAGGCGACATGTTCGCTCGACCAGTTCCGGCCGTCGTAGTGGAAGACCAGATCGTCTCCGCTCGCGGAGAATGCGGAGACAAAGACCCCGCCCTGCCCGTCGGCGGCGGCATTGACGAACTTCCCGGAGACGCCGGAGCCGACCACACTCACCCACTTGTGCCCGTCCCAGCGCACCGCGACAGGCCCGACGACGCCCCCCATTCGACCCGTGCGGCCGACCGCCCAGAGCTGCGTCGGCGACTGTGCGGCGAGACCGCGCAGCTCTCCGGTCGGCCCCGCGACCGCGGGCGGCAGCGGCACCGTGCGCCACCTCCGCCCGTCCCAGTGCAGAGTTACCGGTCGGCCCCGGCCCTCGCCCACGGCCCAGACATCCCGAGGCGACAGGGCGTGCATGGCATGCACGCACACCACCGACGGCAGGGCGACGGCCGACCAGCCCGCAGCCGTATGGTGCCGCAGGAACGAACGACAGGTGCCGTCACCGCCCGGCCGCCGAGCCGCCACCCACACGTCGCCGGGCCCCGCGACGGTTGCCGCATCCACCAAGGAGTTGGGCTCACGCCAGGCGAGTGTCCACTGGCTGCCGTTCCACCGCGCCGCTCGGGACTCTTTGCCGCCGGCCAGCCCCGCGGCACCGAAGACCCACACGTCACCCGGCCCCGAAGCTGCGACGACGCGCAGGCTGTTCAGGCCGAGCTGCCCGGGTACCTCGACACCCGTCCACGTCCCGCCGCGCCACCGCATGACGACCGGCTCGTTGTTCTCGTCTCCCACCGCCCATGCGTCTAGCGCGCCCGTAGCCACCACGCCGTTCAGGTTCCCGGGGTTGCCGGTGTGGCCCACCGGCCGCCAGGGCCCGGAGTCGGCCTTCCCGCTCTGACGCGCCGTCGGACGCGTGCCCTTGTCCGGCGCGCAACCGCCGACCGTCATCGCCAGGACTGCGCTGAGCACAGCAATCACAAAGCGGCGCACTGGCCGCACCCCCTCTTCATCCCCACCTGAAGCGCGATCGTACGAGAGCTGACAGCTTTCGTCAGCCAGAGCGCCCCCAGCCCTTTGCGCACTGCCTCCAGCGCGTTCGTGTGGTGATGGGGAGCGACGCACGCTGCGGGGTGCCCAGAGTCTTCTGAGAAGGCGCGTGGCACCGCGTCTCAGACAACTCTGGGCACTGCAGGTCGGAGACTCGCCCTGCTCACACTTATCTGGGACAGGACAGTTGTCCTGTCCCCGGGATGTGTAGGTGTCCTTGTCCGCTGTCAGCCAATCGAGGCGTTTGACAGCGAACCCAGTCGTTCGGGCTTCCTTGCCAGTGAACCCAGTCGCAAGACGGATAGCGCTGTGAGCGCCAGGTGACGGTACCGGTGGGGACGGATACCCCGGAGCTGTACTCGAGTTGTCGCACGTGGAGGGTGGTCAGCGGGGCGGGAAGGACATCACCAACTACTCAGAGGGGGCGGCACAGACTGGATACGAGAACACCGAACTCGCCGTGTGACTGGGGGAGTCCGGCGGCGATGGTCGCTGCCCGGTAAATGGGCGGCGACAGCCTGGTGACCCAGGGAGCCGCCTCGTGAAGTGACCGGCAGTCCCACATTCGGAGCCCCCATCAGCACTACAGCCGACCCTATGGGCCAGTCCTAGAAACCGTCACCCAGGCCTCGCTGGATGCGTTCCCTTGTCCGCACCGCCGGCCTCGGCCTCGTGCACGGGATCACCACGACCGCGGGCGGCGCGGTCGTCACCGGCGTTCTGTGGTGGATCCAGCGGCGGTGTTGAGCAGGGCACTGAACAGCCAGGGCTACCCGGCCCCGAAGTGTGCGGTGGCGAGCACCGTGCCGTCGGCGGAGGTCAGGCGGGCGCCGGAGAGCGTGGATGGGTTCACGGAGGCCGGGGCTCCCCAGTAGCCGTAGCCGTGGTGCAGGGTGAAGGTACCGACGCGTACGGTGCTGCCGTCCTTGTGTACCAGCACACAGGAGATCTTCCCGCCGTACAAGTTGCCGGCATCCGCGAGGTCAACGGACATGTAGACCCAGGTCGGCGGCCCGCGATGGAGATAGATCTCGCCGACCGGCCTCTGGCCGTGCCCTACCGCGGTCAGCTGCGCATGCAGCATTCCGGCGCCGACCTCGGCGGGACGGGAAGGAGCGGCCGCCTCATTCGAAAGGACCGTGCCGACGGCCCAGCCGCCGAACCCGAAGGCCAGCGCGAGCGCGGCCGCGGCAGCCGCGAGACGCATCCGGGTACGGCTGCGGAACCTCTTGCGAGGGAGGAACCCCCGGCCGTGCAGGCGGCTGCGGTCGTCATGTGCCGCCGCCTGGTGCAGCCGCCGCGCCACCCGGGTTTCGAACCCGGCCGGCGGCTCGCTGCCCGGCAGCAGACCGAGCAGACCGTCGCCGACGAGGGTCAGCTGCTCGACGTACTCCCGGCAGTCCGCGCAGCGGTCCAGATGCTCCACTGCCCCGGCCCGCTGGCGGCCCGGGAGGACGCCCAGAGCCAGCTCGGCGCCGATCTCCCGCAGCTGTTCGCAGGTCACGTCATTACCCATGGTCGCCTCGCTTCGGAGACACGAGCGTGGACCGCAGCTTTCCCATAGCGGCCCTGATCCGTGTCTTGGCCGTGCCCAGCGGGATCTGCTCCACATCGGCGATCTGCTGGGCCGTCATCCCGTAGATGCCCGCCATCACCAGAGCCCGGCCCTGTTCGCGCGGCAGCCGCGCCACGGCGGAACGCAGGGTCGCCGATGCCTCGTCGGCCAGGGCCAGCTGCTCGGGCGTAGCGGCGTCGGTGACGACATCGAGGAGCGTGTCGAGGTCTTGAGGGGCCACAGGCACCGGTCGGCGCGCTCGGGCGACGTCGATGGCGAGGTTGTGCGCGATGGCCGTCAGCCACGTCGTCACCGATCCGCGGCGGGAGTCGTAGATCTGCGCGTGCCGCCACGCCCGCTCGAACGTCTGCTGGGAGACGTCCTCGGCGAGCTGTGGATCGCCCAGGACTGCGATGGCGACGCCGAAGACGGTGTGCTGGAACCGCCGCACGAAGGTGGCGGCGAGCTCGGGGTCGCCCGTTGCCAGCCCGGACAACAAAGCCTCGTCCGGGAGGCGGCCGACCGGGAACCGGAACCTCTGCATACCTAGATATACGGTCCGCCCCGGCCGGCGGATTGCCAGGCGGCCACGGAAGATCACCCTCACATTCTCTCCCGATCCCGCCGCCGCATCCACGGGCCGAGGCGGTCCCTCCCCCTGGTGGCGCCGGCGGACATCACCTTCGGTTCCTGCGGCGCTCATCTGCCCGGTCATCTGCCTGCGGGCACCTTGCTGCGGAACGGGGCGGAGGGGGCGTGCGCCGACCGAGTGCCGTACCAGGCGAAGAAGGCGACCAGGAACATGCCTTCAGCGATGATCGACAAAACTCCGTACGGGGGGTCCCAGCCCTGTTCGTGGTAGCCGGGCAGCCCGATGGTGCGCGAGAGGACGAAGCCGAGGATCATGCCACCGCTGACCAGGGCGCCGGCCCACCATGCCGTTACGGTGTTCCATAGCGCCAGGGCGCCGGCAGTGAGGAGCAGCGCCACGCTTCCGGCAATGAACAGGATTCCGATGTACAGCGTCTCCGCAAGGTGCTCGGGGGCGATGACGAGGTGGACCACAGCGCTGAGTAGCGCGCAGCAGACGGCGACCCCTGTCGGCGCTGCGGCGGCGAAACGGGAAGACATCAGACCTCCTGACCAGGAACCGCCGACGGCAGACCAACGCCGCGCAGGTGCCTGCAGGTGGGACTCCGATGGGGACGTAGACGCCGACGGGAACTGTTGGGCTGGGGCCGCCGGGCGTCCGCTGGGCCGAGGAGCCGGCTTCATGTGAGGTATACGGGACAGGCCGGCAAACGGTTCATGATCGACCATGGAGCTGGGCCGACTTCACTTCTGCTTCGGATGAATCATGAACTTATTTCGCGGCAGCGGCGTATATCCATAGACACACTCATTACGGGCTACGGTCCAAGTCCCCTGCACGGTGGGATGAAGGGCCGAACGGTCCGCACAAGGCCGCGGTGGTACGAAAACCCCCTCGGTAACGAGACGGCTGAGGTGGGCCCGCGGCTATTCGCCTCGTATTCCTCTACAGCTGTCCCTCTACAGCGATGTTCAACTAAGGAGGGCCGCAACCATGAGCGCCCCCATCCTTCGTCGCGGTGCCGCCGTCGTGGTAGCGAGCGCTATCGCCGCCACCGCCGGTGTCACCCTGGCCGGTCCGGCCGCAGCCACCCCGGCCCCCAAGGGGCACCGCGTGATCGTGGTCGTCGAGCGGGGACACGAATTCTGCCGCTTCGGCCACCGGACGGTCGTCATCGTCGTGAAGAAAGACCACGGCCGAGTAACTGTCATCCGCAAGATCGTGCGGTGTGACGTCCGCCGGCACGACGACTTCTTCTTCCGGCAGCACTTCGTCAAACACGTCGAATTCCGCCGAGACCACCGGTTCAACGTCGACAACAACCGCGTCCACGTCACCCTGCCGACGACACCGCACCGCTTCACCATCACGGCGCCACGCGTCAGCACACCCAACCCGGTCGGCCCCAGGCATGAGAGCGGCTCCGGCGGCTCCGGCGGCTACGCCGGCATGGGGGCAGGCAACACCATCAGTGTCGGCACCGGTGGCATCAACGTCGGATCCGGCGCGAGCGATATCAGCGTCGGTTCCGGTGGCATCACTGCCCGCGGATAGCCGGGGATGACGACCTCTCGAGGACATCGCCGGAAGAACCCGACACCACTCAGGCGCTCAGAGCAACTCCGGCTCCTGCGCGGGCTTGACCCCGGAGGTGCAACACATAGCGGGGCGCAGGTCGTTGCCGGACAGCGCCTCGAATTCGGCCTCGCGCAGCAGCGTTTCGACCATGTCCCCCTTCAGATGCGCCATCGTGTGCCCCAGCAACAGCGAGGCCGAATGGCGGGCGAACCTGTCCCGCGGCGGGCGATATTCCGCGACGAGGACCCGCCCGCCTGGCCGCAGCACGTCCTCGCCGACGACGTCCGGTACAGCCTCCGCGCCCTTGACGCCGAAGCGCCCCTGCCTACCTACTGGCACACCCCGTGTCGGAAGTACTGACACCAGCTGTCGGAACCCACTGACGTTCGCGCGTCGCCCGACAGTGAGGCCCCGAGCCGGCGGGGCCGAATCCGGTCGGTCCCGCCGAGTCCGTCTGTCCCGGATGACCTCCCCATGTCCGGAGTCCAAAAGAGGGCTCATATCCGGCGTGCGGGATGGTTCGTAACAGACAGTCGTCCGGCGTGAGCCGCCGTTCCGAACTCGACCCGGTCGCCCGCCCGGTGCGCGTCACGGCGAGGGCTGCGCGTACGAGCGCGGGCAACCAGGTCGGCGCGGCCTGGCCACAGCGAGCCGGCAGGGGGATACGGCGACGCGACCGCGTTCCGCCTCGGGTTGAACCACAGCGGACTGCACTACGTGGTATCTCCACCACGCCCACCGCCCACCCGGCCGCCTCCCGCCCCGCCCTACAGCGGCACCGGTTGGCCGCCGGTGGCCAAGTACCCCGAGCCGGCCTGCAGTGTGAAGGCGCTGGTGGTCGAGGCCGGACGCGGCGCGGCCAGGCCGGTGTCCTGGCGCGATGGCTCACGGCCGGGCAAGGGTCGCCCCGGACATAAGCGCATGGACTCGCGCTTCGTGGCCCTGCGCATCCGTCCCGCCGGACGTGAGATCCGCGAGGCCACCGTGGGCGTGGAACTAGCCGAGAGCTGGCTCCTGGCCGAGTGGTCCGCGGGCGAACCGGAACCGGTCCAGTTCTGGCTCTCCGACCTGCCCGAGAACACCCCATTGACCACACTGGTGCGGCTGGCGAAGCTGCGCTGGCGCATCGAGCACGACTACCGCGAGCTCAAGCAGCCCCTGGGACTGGTCCACTTCGAGGGCCGCAGCTTCAACGGCTGGCACCACCTCGTCACCCTGGCCTCCCTCACCCATGCCTTCTGCACCCTGCGTCGCCTGGCCACTGCCCCCAAAGCCGCGGCGCCGGTCCGAGCCTGTATGCGATCGTCCTTGAGCTGCAACTACTCCCCGCCACCTGGGCCAGCGCCTGCCCCACCTGCCACCGGGACATACCCAAACAGAGACGAACCTTACCAAGCACTACCAGGACATAAACGGCAAACCACTCTCGCCAAACGTCCTCTCAGGAGTTGGCGATGCTGCTGAGCAGTGCTGCGGCGCGGGCGATTACTGTGCGGTCTTCGGCGCTGAGCGCGCGCAGCTGTTCGTCGAGCCAGGCGTTGCGCTGCGCCCGGGTGGCGCTAGCGAGTTCGTCGCCCTCAGCGGTGGCGCTGAAGAGTACTTTGCGGCCGTCGTCCGGGTCGCGGGTGCGTACGGCGTAGCCGGCTGAGGTGAGGCGGTTTACGGTCTGGCTCATGGAGGCGGGGGAGACCCGGCCTTGCTCGCTGAGTTCGGTGAGGGTCTGCGGTCCGTATTTGTGGAGGTAGGTGAGCACCTCCAGTGCCACATCTCCGAGGCCGCCTTCGGGGCGCTCGCTGCGGAAGCGACGGTAGAGACGTCCGACGGCGGAGCGTACCTGGCCGCCGAGGTCGGTCCCATCGACGTCGGCGGGCTGCTGTTCAGTTGCATGCTTCTCCATGGATCATTAGTATACCTAAAGAGATCTTTCTTGTGCGTAGCCAGTGGGTGCGGGTTTCGCGCTCACTGCCCGGTGCACCGTGTCGCGAAGTGCGGGGCCAGCTGGAGAGGTGATGCGTAACCCGCTGGGCAGGTCACCGTCAGGTGGGAGGTACTGGCGAACGATGCCCGACCACGATCCCGACTCCCACCGGCGCTGCCACGGGCACGTCTTCCCCAAGTCCGGCGCGACTGCCGTCGGCGCAGAGGACACCGACCTCCTCGACGCTGGGCTGCGCGCCTGGACCGCGCCGCCCGCCAGGCAGGATCAGAAGAACCCGGATTCCCAGTTAGGAACAGTCGAAGCCATGCCTGCAAATCCCCTCGGCGTCGCCCTGCGCAACCGGCGCGCCGGTCACCACACCCTCGTCTGGGCCCGGCCCGACCTTCAGGCCCCGGAGTTCACACTGACCAGCCCCGCCTTCGACCACGGGGCACCAATTCCGGAAAAGCACCGCGGCAGGCTGTTCGGTGCGAACGTCTCACCCGCCCTCAATTGGACGCAGCCACCGGCCGGCACCGTTGAGCTCGTGCTCATCGCGCAAGATCCCGACGTCCCTGTCGGGAAGCCGGCCACCCATGCGCTCACGCTGGGCATCGATCCCTCGCTGAACGGCATTCCGGAAAACGCCCTCGCCAACCCCAGCCCGATTCCGGGCCTCCGGCACGGAAAAGGCCCGCTCGGCCGCCGCGGCTGGGCCGGCCCCATGCCGATCCGATCACACGGACCCCACGCCTATGTCTTCCAACTCTTCGCCCTCGACCAGGTCCCCGGACTGCCTGTCGGCTTCGCCCTTGACGAGGTGATCGCTGCCATGTCAGGACACATCATCGGCCGTGCCCGGCTGGACGGAACATACGAAATCCGCTAGCCCGGAACGATCCCGCAACCCGAACCCTTTGGCGAGCTGGCTTTGTTCGTGAGCGGGTAGGGCCTCGGGCGGCCGGCTGCGCGCGTGAACCGGCCCGCATGGGGGCAAGCCGATCCGGCCTGCCGGGGCGCGTGGCAGCCGGGCTCGTACTGCGCGGACGGCGTCACCTCGCCGACTTCGTCCGCGCCTTCCCCTAGGCGGCCCGAGATCTTCGGCTGGACGACGGGCGGCGCTGGCCGAACTGCTTGGCGGTGAGCGGGATGTGTTCGCGGTGAGCTGCGCGGATCAGCTGTCGGGACTGCACCGGCCCGGCGGGCCGGCCCTGTCCGGCGAAGCCGTGGGTGTGCCTGCTGTGTCCGCTGGCCGTCTTCTCGCACCGCCACCTGCCCAATCTGATGCGGCTGCGGACCTATTTCACCCGGCAGTGGTGCCTGATGCCCGCCGCAGCGTTCCTGAGCATCTTCGGCCCTTACGCCCAGCGGCTGGACGAACTACTCACGCCGGACTGCTTCGAGGAACACGCACCGCAGGACGCCTCCCATCAGGTGGCCGACCGCGACAGCGAACTGCCCCTCGACCAGAGGAGTACACCGAATGATCCTCGAGATTGCGCGAGCACGGCCGGAGCCCGCGTTCGCCGGGGCAGACATCTGCACCGTCGCGGGACTGCTGGTTCGGCGCGGACAGCACATCCCCCGCTTCGAACAAGACCGCTGAGACTTCACGGTGGTCAACCAGCTGCTGCGCTCCGTCCCCCCGCGGCGCGCCTCCAGCAGCCCTGTAGAGCGACATGAACGCCCGCCTCAGCGGGACATCTGATCCCGCGCTGATCCAACTCAATGAGACGCGACCAGTGCGGGACACACCCACTGCGCAAACAACCAGGGCGTCGAGGGCATTGTCTGCAAGCGCGCCTCTCATCGGTGGGCAGGTCCGAGGAGATGCCGCTGGGCGGCGCACTGGACTCGGTCGGCACCTCGGTCGGCATGTCGGCGGCTGACTCGTCGCCGGACGGGACGCCGCCGGAGGACGCGTCGGACCCGTGCTGCCACTGCCGCCGAACACTGCAAACGCGGCGATGACGCCGCCAACGATGATTAGGACGGCGCCGACGACCAGGGCCACCGTGCGCCTCGAGGGTCTCGTGTCAGTCATGAGCGGCGGTCCCTTCCATGCGGAAATGAAGTCGCCGGACAGTGGCGGACCCGCACGGTTTGCGTCGCGTGGTGAAGCGTTCACCCAAGCTGGCGGCCCGGGGCGCGGCTGCGCCATCCTGTCGCGGTGAACAGCGAGGAGCCGCTCGAGGAGTGGGCGCGCAAGCGCGAAGAACGCCGCGAACGGACCCGAGGCCGGCTGCGGGCAGTGCCGCTCACCGAGGGGCGGCACCGCGGGGCACACGTCGACCCAGGCGCGCCCCGCGCAATCCAGGAGTTCAACGGCGCCGAGTGGGTCACGGTGAGCATTGCGGACAGCCTCGAAGCCGCGAAGGACATCCTCTATCCGCCCGGCCCAGTCGAGGAGCGGCCGGTGCCCCGCCCGACGTTGGGTCAGGGCCGGGGGCGGCATCGACGGACCGCTCCGCCGAAGGACGCTACTTCCTGACGCACGACAGTCGCAACGCCCTAGAGTCACGCCCCGTGGGGATACCAAACGGCTGGATACGGGGGCAGAACAACGGGGAGCGTGGGCTGCGTCTATGGCCCGTCGGCCGAGCACTGACTCTCGTGATCGTCGGCTCGATCGTCATTGCGGGCAGCGACTTTTGGAGCCTCTTCGTGCTCCTCGACGCCCGCAAGGTCAAAACCGAGACGCTGCTCAGGTAGTTGCGGTGCTCGGCGTGGATGTCCGTGAGCGTCAGGATGACGCAGCGGCCGGCGACGTACGTCTGGACGTCCGCGGCGGCCGGGGTCGCGCTCGTGTCAGGTTCACGGTCAAAGCGCTTGAGGACGACACCACCAGGCCGCGCTCGCAAGAGGGGGCCGTAGCTATGCAGCTGCCGAGCCGATGCCTCTCGGTTCCGTCCCCACCGGAACAGGTACGCGGCGAATCGGTCTCCCCTGCCAGCTTGCAACCCCACTGCGTGGCCTCGAGGGCACCCGGCCGCCCTTACCGTCTGCGGCGGCAGGCGCGGCAGGCGCGGCAGGCGCGGCAGGCGCGGCAGGCGCGGCAGGCGCGGCAGGCGCGGCAGGTTCGGCAGGCGCGGCAGGCGCGGCAGGTTCGGCTCAGGCCCTGCGCCCCGCCCCGACCTGGGCTGGCTTCGGAGCGCAGGCCATGGGCGGAATTGGTCTTCACGAGTTCATGCGGGACGGAACCGCGCCAGGAACGCCACCGCGAGTTGCAGGGGCCAGGTGTCGCAGCCCACGCCGCCGACCGGTGCTGGAGGGCGTCAGGTTCAGTTGTTCGCGGTGGCCGAGTTCGCCTCCACCGAGTACGGCCCACCCGCTGTCTTCCACCGGCGCCCATGTCTTCGTCACCGCCTCCGCCATCACAACCAGTGTCTGGAGGCCAGCCGGGAGTTCCACACCGTCGCCTTTCCAGCCACCCCCGCTGGAGATCAGCCTCAGGCGGCGCCTACATCGGAACTGTTTGTCCGCTCAGATCCGAAAACTTACACAGCCAGCTCTGGAATTCTTGTCCAGAAGAGCGAGCGGTCGTCACAACTCGCCCAATCCGTGCGGGCCTTCGCCCGTAACGGCTAAGGCGCCTGTCATGATCGCCATCATGGACATACACATCGCGTCAGCCGGGGTGGCTGACTTCCATCAGGTCCTGACTGATCACCCCCGTTACTGGGGAGAACGCGATCTCCGGTCGCTGCACCTTCTGGCAATGATGCAGGAGTTCGGTTCCACCTGTTTGGTTGCCCGTGCCGAGGACGGAATCCGTGGGTACATCTTCGGGTTCGTCACCCCAGACGGCACCGGGTACGTGCATCTGATCGCCACACGGGACGACGCCCGTGGCACCGGACTCGGGCGTCGTCTGTATACGGCGTTCGCTGAAGCAGCAGAACGTCACGGTGCACAGCAGTTGAAGGCCATCACATCAATCGAGAACACCGGCTCAATCGCCTTCCATCGCAGCCTCGGCTTCGACACGAAGATCGTCGACGACTACAACGGCCCCGGCCTGGCCATGGCCGTCTTCCACCGAGATCTGCCGCTCGACGTCTCGTGCCCCTGACCAACCTGACGTCACTGGTAACCCCTCCCCAGACCGCAAGTTTCGATGTCACTCGCTCGAATCCGGAGAGGAGCGAGCAACGGTCAAGCCCTGTGGATGGGAGCCGCACCGACCCAGCGGTGATACGCGTCTACGTCGACGTTGCTGCCGCACACGATGGTGACTACGTGCCGGCCGGCGAAGCGGTCGGGGTCTTCGAGGATCGCTGCGATGCCGAGTGCGGCCGACGGTTCGACGACGAGGCCGGCATGGGTGAGGAGCAACCGCATACCGGCGATGATCGACGACTCTTGGACCAGGACGGCGTCGTCAGCGACCAGGAGGAGGTCATTCAGGACGGCCGGGATGGGGTACCGGCCGGCGACGCCGTCGGCGATGGTGTTGGTCGAGTCGGTGGTGACGACGCGGCGTTGGCGCCAGGAGTACGTCATCGCCGGTGCGCCCACCGGCTGGATACAGACCACCTCGGCTTCGGGTGCCAAGGTCTTCACCACATGCCCCACACCAGTGGCCAGCGCCCCGCCGCCGAGAGCGATCAGGACGGTGTCGAACGCCGGGGCACTGTCCATGAGTTCCAGGCCGATGGTCGCCGCGCCCTCGCAGGTCTCGATGTCCAGGCTGTCTTCGACCAGCCGGATGCCGTCGTACTGCGCGATGGCCGCCGCCCGCTCGCGAGCCATCTCGTGGTCGCCGTCCACCAGTTCCAGCCTGGCGCCCAGCGCGCGGATGCGGTCAAGCTTGGCCACCGTCGCGAAGCGGGACGCCACGACCGTGACGTCGAGCCCGCGGCCGCGACCGGACCAGGCGAGGGCTTGGCCGAGGTTGCCCGCGCTGGCGCACACCGCGGCTCGCGAGCCACTGTCGGCGAGCAGGTTCGCGACTACCTCGGTGCCGCGGGCCTTGAAGCTGCGGACCGGGTTAGCCGTCTCGAGTTTGATGCTCACCGTGCACCCGAGGGCGGGCTCCAGCGCCTCGCAGCGGTACAGCGGAGTGTCGAGAAAGATCGGGTCGATGACCCGGCGAGCCGCCCGGATCCGAGCAGTGTCGAGACGTGTCTCCTGCATGACTTAACAGGCTACTGAACTTGATCGGGTGATGTCGGGCCGTTCTCTGGACGGCGTCGGGGTGGCTTCGGTAGTCCTGCGGCGGTGAGATACGCGCAGGGTGGTGGCTTGACCGACGTCGAGAGAGCCGCGCGGGAGCGTGTTCGGCACGAAGCCGCGGCTCGGTTCGAAGGCGAGGAGGGGAACCGGGATATCGCTGCCGCGTTGCGGGTCTCGAAGCGGTCGGTAGAACGCTGGCGACGCCAGTGGCGCGAGGAAGGCCTGGCCGGAGTGGCATCCAAGGGATCACCTGGGCGGCCTCGACTGTCTGATGTGCAAATGGCGGGGCTGGAGCGGGAGTTGGCGTGCGGCCCTCTGGCACACGGGTGGGCCGATCAGCGGTGGACCCTGGCCAGGGTGAAGACACTGATCGGTCGACTGTTCCATGTGTCCTACACGGTCGAGGGCACCTGGCGGCTGCTGAAGCGTCACGGCTGGAGCTGGCAGCAACCAGCCCGGCGTGCGATCGAGCGTGACGACGATGCGGTTGAGCTGTGGAAGCGAGAGGTGTGGGCGCGGGTATGAGCACCGCGGCGGCGAACAGTGGCTGGGTGGTCTTCGAGGATGAAGCCGGCCAGTCGATGACGCCGCCGCGTGCCAGGACCTGGTGCCGTAAGGGCGGTCTTCCGGTCTTCCGGTCGTTCGTGTGCGTGGACGGGGCTCGGGCCGCGTGTAGATGGCGGGCATGACCTGCTACAAGCCTGGTGAGCGGTCACGTCTGATCTACGCGATCCGCGAGTACCGGGGCCGCAAGGACCAACCGAAGGGCTTCGGCTGGAAGGACTACCGCGACCTGGTCCTCCGCGCCCGTACACAGCTCGGCGGGCCCATCGTGCTGGTGTGGGACAACCTGCGCATGCACCTGGTCGCGCCGCTGCGGGAGTTCTTCGAGCCCAACGCCGACTGGCTCACCGTGTTCCAGTTGCCGACGTACGCCCCGGACCTCAACCCGCAGGAGGGCATCTGGTCGCTCGTCAAGCGCGACATCGGCAACCTGGCCGCCGCCGACCTCGGCCAGGTCACCCGCGCCGTGAAGCGCAAGCTCAAAATTGCTCCAGCACCGGCCGGAGGTCATCGACGGCTGCCTGGCGGGCACGGGCCTGACCCTGTCGGCGTGATCGTCAGAAGAAGCCGAAGAAGCGAGCCCACCAGGTGGGCCGCTGAACATGCGAGGGCAGTCGACTCGGCCCGTCGTAGTCGCTCTCCAGCAGTTCCTCGGCAACCACTGCATAGCCGAGCCCAACCAACGCCCGGTTGACCTTGGCAAGGTCAGCGCCGTCCAACTCGCCCTCGGCCTGGGCTTCCTCCGTTCCGAGGAAGGCGCCCGGGTTGTCCGCGCAGACAAGCGCCAGCGAGCCGAACTTGCTTACGCAGACGACGATCCGGGTTCCGCATACGGTCGCGTCAGCCGGCACGACGACGCGTCCGTACTCGCTGGAGTCCTGGGTGTCCTGCTCATCCGTGCGGCGAGCTGCGAAGTCGCCTTCGAGTCGGGTCAGCAGACCACCGAAGCGGGCTGCGGTCTCGCCACGGTCGTAGTGCTGCGGCCACTCCAGCCACTCCGGATCATCAAGCTCGCGCAGCAACGCCAGCAGAACCGCTTCGCTCTCGACCATGCGCTCATCTTGCCGAGCCAGCCACAGGTGGAGCGGCTCGGGGTACCACCACGCTCCCCGTCCCCGACATCACCCATTCAAGTTCAGTAGCGCCGCAGGCCGGCGCTTCACGAGTGTGTTCCAGCAGCGGCATGTCGACGTTATCTGGAGCAGTGGCAGTATCTGGAACCAAGAACCAGGCCTGGCGCCTGCTGTCCGTGGAGTGATTGGCTGAGTACGTTCCGCGAGAGCCGCTCGTCAGGCGTTCACCCAACGGATGATTACGAGAGCCCAGCCTGGCGAAGCCCGTGGAGCGGTGCAAGCATGGAATTGCTCCTGACACTTACCGAGAGGCAGCAGGCTCGGCGAGGGCTGGGAGCCGGACACTTCCTTCTCGCGAGGAGGGATGATCATGGCCAAGCGCCTTGTTGTCTGTTGCGACGGAACGTGGAACTTCGCCGACCAGCCGAGCAAGACCAATGTCACCAAGCTCGCCCTGTCCGTACGGCCGGAGTCCGCTGCCGGGATGAGCCAACGCGTGTACTACCACAGCGGCGTTGGCACTCACCGGAGGGAGCACTTGCGCGGCGGCGCCTTCGGCGTCGGCCTCTCCCGGAACATCGTCGACGCCTACCGCTTCCTCATCGAATTGTACGAACCCGACGACGAGCTGTTTCTCTTCGGCTTCAGCCGGGGCGCCTTCACCGCCCGCAGCCTGGCGGGTCTGGTGCGGAACTGCGGCATTCTGCGCCGGGACCACGCAGACCGGGTCGGGGAGGCTTGGAGCCTGTATCGCGACCGAATCGAGAAACCGAGCGGCGCGGCCTCCACGTTGTTCCGCCGCTCGTTCGCGCATGAGACGCGGATCCGTTTCATCGGGGTGTGGGACACGGTCGGTTCCCTGGGAATTCCGGTTCTGGGCCCCAGGGGGCTGGAACCGGTCGTGAACCGGCTCAATCGCCGCTGGGCGTTTCACGACACGAAGCTGAGCAGTTGGGTGCAGGGGGCCTTCCACGCGCTGGCCATCGACGAGCAGCGCTTGGCGTTCCGGCCGACGCTGTGGCACCAGCAGCCCGGCGCCGCCGAGAAGGGCCAGGAGCTGAAGCAGGTGTGGTTCACGGGTGTGCACTGCGATGTCGGCGGCGGCTACCGGGAGACGGGGCTGTCCGACATCACTCTGCTGTGGATGGTTGACCAGGCCCGTGGATACGGGCTGGAGTTCGACTCCGAGGCCCTCAGCGGGGCCGGACGGCAGGGGATGAAGCTGGACGAGAGCGTCGACTTCCGTGTGCAGCCGGAAGCCCTGGGCGAGCTGCACGTGTCCAGGACGGGGCTGTACCGATTGGACCAGCCGCTGAACCGGGCGCTCGGACGGGCGGCGGACGACGAGGGCCGGCTCGACGGCAGCGAGTCCCTGGCCATGCCGGCCAAGGAACGCTACGACAGCGACCCGGGCTACCGGCCGCCCGAGCTTGAGCGATATCTCACCGATCAGGAGTGGTGCCGGCTGGAGCCAGTCCCTGTTCCGAGTCTTGACGGCCAGCAGATAGACCTTGAGCCGGCGTCACCGCACCGCCATTACCGGGCCGTTTGACCTGGCCAACGACTACGGTATCGACAACCGCGGAGCGTCCCCACTGCCGACCGTTAGAAGCTGTTGTCTTTCCGGACTTGAGGACGGCGTCTTCGCTGGTCAGGCGGTTGCGTCCAGGGAAGTGGCGGAGTTCCGGCGCGGGGAGAGCGACCTGGTCCAGGTCAAAGGCAAGTGGTACCTGATCGCCACCTGCGACCTCCCGGACCCGCAGGTGTATGAACAGGCCGACTGGATCGGGGTGGACCGGGGCATCGTCAACCTCGCCACCACCAGCGACGGCACCAACCACCAGGGCCGCGCCTGACCCGCTACCGCCGCTGGCAGGCCAAGAAGCGTGCCGAACTCCAGGCCAGACAGACCCGCTCGGCCACCCGCCGCCTCGCCCGCAAGGAATCCCGTCATGCCACTCATGTGAACCACAAAATTGCCAAGGAGATCGTGTCCGTCGCCAAACGCACCGCTCGCGGGATCGCCGTCGAAGAACTCGGCGGGATCCGCGAGCGGGTACGGCTTCGACGCGACCAGCGGGACACGCTCTCCTCCTGGCCCTTCCACCAACTCGGCGCGCATCGTGCATACAAGGCCCGCCGGACCGGGGTGCCGTTCCTGGAGGTGGATCCGGCCTATACCTCGCAGCGCTGTCCACGCTGCGGTCACACTGAGAAGGCCAACCGCAGGTCTCGGGACCATTTCTGTTGTCGTCGGTGCGGCCTCGCTGGGCCCGCCGACCACGTCGCCGGGGTCAACGTGCGCAACCGCGCACGCTCGGCGTGGGTGCTCGTCAACGTACCCGTCCCCGCACTCGGCTGAACAAAGCCGAGAGCAGGGAGATGCGACCCGTGACCGTCCTGCCGTAGGGACAGTCGGGAGCGCGACAAGGTGTGAACGACCCGAGCCACACCAGCTCGGTCGTTTCACGGCCGAGAAGTTGACCACTGGGCTCATTCGGCGCGCTGTCCGACACGGAGGACGCTCAGGTAACGGCGTGATGCTCGGTCGCCCATCCGCGTGCGGATGCGCTCGGCGACGGCGTCGAGCAGGGGCTCACGGACGTCGCGGTCGAGCCTTCGGTACAGCGACAACGACCGAAGGTGATCGGCAAAGCCGTCCCCGTTGAACCACTGGACGGTCGGGTACCAGCGCACGATCGTTGGGCCGAACAATCCTCCGGGATCGTCGACCAGGCCCCAGCCCTCGTCGGTGGTGCGCACGTCGTCCTCCAGGGGAGGATGACCCCAGCCGGGGTTTTTGGGGCAGAACCGCTCGTGGAGATCGGCGGTCTCGGCGTACACCTCCGGCTCTCCCGGTCGGCGGACAACGACGTTGCCGAGCAGTGCCATCCAGGCTGCGGGATAGAGCACGTCGTGCGCTCGTTGCCAGCCGATCGACGGGTCGACCCAGTGCCACGACGAGGCAGCCACGAGGACATCGAAGCGTCGACCGCGGTCGTCCCACTCCTCAAACGTCGACGTCTCGACTTCGACGTTGTGGAAGGAGGCGATCCGTTGGCGGGCGAGGGCGGCCATTTCTTTGCCCGGTTCGATCGCGGTCACTGAGCATCCGAGCGCTGCCAGCGAGTGCGTGGCCTGGCCGGTACCGCAGCCCACCTCCAACACCGACGACCTTTCGTCCATGCTGGCGACGGTGACAAGGTCCGCGAACAGTTCGTCGGGGTATCCCGGCCGGACCCGGTCGTAGAGCTCCGGCACCTCGTTGAACGCCCGACCGATGTCATGTCGATTCGGGCGCGTCTTCGGATCGTCTGTCACGAGCGCACAAGCTATGAGGCTCGTCCACGGGACGCCACTGGTTTAACGGCAGCTCCTCGACAACAGCCGTGCTTGCCGGTCTTTTCTGTCTGCTCCGCCGGCATCGTTCGGTCGGGATCCCCTTACGGGCAGCCGTCAAGAGCGCCCGCTCTCCCATCCGACCGCATCTCGGCGGACTCCCGTCTGGTCGTCGAGCAGGTTCTGGGCGATGTCGCGTAGCGGCTCGCGGAGGTGTGGGCACCCGGGGCCGTACCAGCGGACCCTGGGCGGCGGGCAGCACGGGCTGAGGGGACCCGGAGAGAACACCGCAGGGCATGGCGGGGGGCGTCGACAAGGCGCGAATCATGAGCCGTGATCACCCGACAGCGACCCCACACGTTAAGGCCGCAGGCGCGGTTCCTCACGAGGCGACCGCTGCCGCTGTCAGTGGCCGGCGCTCTGGCCGCCGTCCACATGCAGGATCTCGCCCGTGACGAAGGATGCCTGCTCCAGATACCGGATGGCCTGGACGACGTCGTCGACCTCTTCCATCCGCCCGAGCGGGTGGCGGGCGGCGAGCTCGGGCGTCGCCTCGGGGTTCATCGGGGTGCGCACCACGCCCAGCGAGACGGCGTTGACCCGGATGCCGTGCGCCGCGTACTCGATCGCCAGTTCCCTGGTGACGGCGTTCAGCCCGCCTTTAGTGAGTGACGCCAGCGCGCACGGTACCTGCGAATTCGGCTGGTCGACCAGGGAAGTGGAGATGTTCACCAGGTGACCGCCTCCCTCACGGCGGGAGAGCATGGCGCCGAGGGCGCTGCGCGAGACGCTGAAGAAGCCGCGCAGGTTAACGCCGACCATCAGGTCGAAATCCGCGTCCGTGTATTCGGTGAACGGCTTCTCGATGTAGACGCCGGCGCTGTTGACCACGGTGTCGATCCGGCCGAACCTGTCCATCGCCGCCGCCACGATCCGCGCGCCCGCGCCGGACTCAGCCAGATCGTCGTTGAAGGCGAGCACCTGTGGGTCCTCGGACTGCGGCATGGAACGGCTGGTGGCCACGACTGCGTACCCGAGGCTGCGGTAGGCGGTGACGAGGGCTGAGCCGATGCCCCCGCTGGCGCCGGTGATGATCGCGACCTTCTGGGCGGTGCCCGCACCCGTCGTGTCGTTCATGCTCCACTTCCTTTGCCTGATCAGCATGGATCAGGCCAGTGACGGTTCTGGTGCGCGCAGGGACCTGGCCCCCTCGGCCATGGCTCGCTCGACAGGTGACCGATCCCCGTCCCACCACGCCGCGGGACGGGGTCACTTGAGGATTTCCAGCATCCGCTTTCCCAGGACCGCGGCGGAAGCCGGGTTCTGCCCGGTGACCAGGTTGCGGTCCTGGACCATGTACGGCTCCCACATCGGGCCGCGGCTGAAGTTGACCCCGACCTTCTCCTGGACGTCGGTCTCCAGCAGCCACGTCACTCTGGAGGCCAGCCCGACGCCCTCTTCTTCCTCGTTGGTGAAGCAGGTGATGTTGTAGTCCTTGAACGGCGACTCGCCGTGGATCCTGGTGGCCAGCAATGAGGCGGGGCCGTGGCAGACGATGAACAGCGGGTTGCCCGAGGTCAGCTGCTGCGTCAGCAGCCGCCCCACGTCGGCGTCGAACGCCAGGTCCGACATAGGACCGTGACCGCCCGGTACGTACACCGCGTCGTAGTCCTCCAGGCGCACGTGCGACAGCTGCAGTGGCCGGCGCATCGCCTCCGCGGAACGGATGATGGCCTCCAGCTCAAGGGCGCTGTCGTTGCCGCCGACCATCTCGGGGCGCAGGCTCATCATGTCGACGGTCGGGGTCACGCCGTTCGGCGTCGCGACGGTTACCTCGTGACCGGCGTCCGTGAGGAGCTTGTACGGGTTCGCGAACTCCTCGGCCCAGTATCCCGTCGCGTACCTCGTGCCGTCCTTCAGTACCCAGTAAGCGGCTCCGCTGACGATGAACAGCACTTTCGCCATGGCAAGGATCTCCTCTCGGATACGCACGAGGGTTCGGCGGGATGACGCATGAAACCGGTCCGCTCCGCAGGGTTCCACCCCTCTGGGACCTTATGCACGTCTGCCGACCGGCGCACCCGGACGCTCTCTCCGCTACGGCTGCCCGCCTGGTGGGAGGTGCTGAACCTTGGCAGCCGAGGCAATCCGGTCACATGTCCAGGACCACGTCGGCAGGTGCGTCGGCAGGTGGCGTCGAACAGCAGATGAGGGCGCTTCCCTCAGCGGGGAGGTCCACGGGCTCAGGGGAGTAGTCGACGTGGCCCGAAAGCAGCGCGGTCTCGCAGGTGTGACAGACCCCGGTCCGGCAGGACCAGCGCACGGGAACGTCGCATGCCTCGGCGAGTTCGAGCAGAGTCCCGTAATCAGGGTGCCAGGGAACGGTCAGGCCGCTGCGAGCGAAGGACACGGACGACATGGGTCGTCCGGTGGGAGGATGAGCCGGCTGGTGCGGTGCCCGGGTGGATTCCGCCACCACACCGGGGGTGACGGCAGGCGCGGCTCCGAAGGTCTCGGTGTGGATCCGCGTGGACGGCAGGCCGCAGGCCTCCAGGGCCGCGGTCATGTCCCGCATGAACGCGACCGGCCCGCAGATGTAGGCGTCCGTGTCCGGGGGCAGTTCGAGGCCGCGGATCCGATCGATGCCGAGCCGCCCGGATGCCGTGTAGTCGATACCTGGACGATCAACGCTGCGCGGACGGCTGTAGGAGACGAATGACCGGCCTGCGGGCAGCCGGGAGAGCAGCGCGCGCACTTCGTCGGCGAAGGGGTGGTTCTCGCCGTCTCGGGCCGCGTGCAGCCACCACACCGGGCGCTGTGAGGGCTCCGCGGCGAGACCGTACAGCATGGCCAGGACCGGGGTGACTCCGACACCAGCGGACAGCAGCAGCACCGGGGTCTCGGTGTCCGCCAGCAGGAACGTACCGCGCGGAGCGGCGACGTCGAGAACATCGTCCACTTTCACCTGCTGGGACAGGTAGGTGCTGGCGACGCCGTGCGGCTCCTGCTTGACACTGATGCGGTACCTCTCGGCTCCCGGACGGCCGGACAGCGAGTAGTTGCGGATGGCTGGGGCGGCCAGTGGGTCCGGCCGCAACCTGAGTGCGAGGAACTGTCCCGGCAGTGCGGTCGGGAGCGGCTCGCCGTCGACCGACGCCAGAGTGAGTGAGAAGATGCTCGCGCTCTCCGGCTCGATGCGGACGACTTTCAGCGGGCGGAACCCGGGCCATGCCGGGGGCGGACTGGTGGGGGTGAGCCCGCTGTTGCCGCCCACGGTGCCAGGGCCGCGATCCACATCGTCCAGCAGGGCACGCAGCGACGTCTTCCATCCGGGGCTCAACGCAGGGATGCGCAGGGCGCGTTCGAGCTGCGGCCGGGAGTGGCCGGGCAGGTAGAGCAGCCCGTCCATTTCGGCGACGGTCATCTCCTCGGGGCCTGGCGCGATCCTTACGATCTCGTCCCCGGCCTGTACCTGCCCTTCCGCCAGCACCCGCATGTAGAAGCCCGGGCGGCGGTGGGAGACGAGCAGCGCGGCCATCTGAGGTTCCCCCATCCGCAACCCCACGCGGTAGCACGTCACTCGGGGCTGGGTGACCTCGAAGACCGCCCCGCCGATCTGATAGCGGTCGCCGATGCACACCTCGTCGTCGGCGAGTCCGTCCACGGTGAAGTTCTCGCCGAACTGGCCGTACGTGAAGTCGTCCCGCTTCATGTGCTCCTGCCAGTGGCGGTAGGAGTCCAACTGGTAGACCAGTACGGCACGCTGCTCGCCGCCGTGCCCGGCAAGGTCGCCTTGCCCGTCGCCGTCCAGATTGAGCGACCGCGCCATCAGGGGCCCCGCCACGGGTTGCTTCCAGACGCCGGTGCGGAGGGTCTTGTCATGCCAGACGACGTCCTTGGGCATGCCGACGTTCACGGCGATCAGCGTGGCCACACGACATCCCTTCGCCGAGCTGCGGACCGCACCGACCAGATGGGGCTGGATCCGGGCCGCGGGGCGCGTTCACCCGTTCGGATGGGTCCGGACGCAGACGGTGCCTGCCTTGGCCAGGATCCAGAAGACGGTTCCGGTCGCGGCGCCGTAAGCCAGGTGGGGGACGAGGTCGTCCGCGAGGGTCTTGCGGTCGTACTTCCAGATGGGCTCGTAGAGCCCCGCGATCGGCAAGGTGATGTAGCCACTGATCCAGACGACCGCGCCGAAGGGCACGCCGTAGACCGCAGAGGGCGGCGGCTTGTGCACCGAGCCGGCGACTACGCCGTAGAGCGCCCCGTAGAGCGTGCCGTACGACCAGTGCATGAACGTGCTGACCGGCCAGGCCGCGGCATCCGGGAGTTCGCGCTGGGTGAAGCCCTCGATCAGGCGCTTGCCGACCTGCCCGGGATCCGGAGCCTGCTTCCAGGTGCGGACGGGAGCGAACTCCCACCGCAGGGGATTGCGCTCACCACCGGACCGGCGCTGCCGCAGGAACCGAACCGTGTCCATGCACACGGTCCCGACCAGGCCGGCAGCCAGACCCGACGCGATCGCGCTGAGCGGAGTCAACTGCTTCGGAGTGCGCATTCTGCAACGCTCCTGCTGGTCTTGGCGATACGCGGCCGGTAAGCGCGACGTCCCGCGACCCGGCGACGCCGACATCTCCTCCTAGGCATGCTTACACGCACACCGCCACGGCACCATTCGAAGTGGGAAGGCCACGGGGTGGCGGCCACGTTGTGTCGTGACCCCGAGGATCGCCACTGACTCGCCGGTGTGCGTTTGCGTCCGGCGGTGCGCGGTTCGAGTGTTGAGTCGAAAGAGCCGCACGCGGGCGTTGCTGTTGCCGTGAGCGGCCCGCGGCCCTGTTCCAGCGCACGCCAGGAGACTTGATCATGGCTGCTGTGTCCACCCCGCCCGCTCCTGTGCTGGAGGCGGCCGCGAGGCAACTGGCCGAGGCCACCTCCCCGCATCCGCGGATCTACGAGATGTCTCCGGACCAGGGCCGGGCCCTTCTCGACCAACTGCAGGCCGGCCAAGGTGTGGCCAAGCCCGAAGTCGACGAGGAGTGGGTCAGCGCCGACGCGGGCGAGTGGGGAACGGTGCGTGCACACATCATGCGACCGAGGGGCGCGACCGGGACGCTGCCGGTGTTCATGTACATCCACGGGGAGGCTGGGTGTTCGGCGACACCGACACCCATGACGACTGGTCCGCGAGTTGGTGGTCGGCTCCTGCGCGGCGGCGGTGTTCCCCGTATACGACGTGGCACCCGAGGCGAAGTAACCGACCCAGGTTGAGCAGAACTACGCCGTCGCTCAGTGGATCACCCGCGAGGGCGCACGGCACGCGCTGGACGCCTCCCGGCTGGCGGTCGCCCGCCACCTGGCCATCGACGCACTCAAGACCGCGCTGGACAACTGAGGAGACGCCGTCGGCGCAGATCGGCAAACTCTGCGCCATGAAGGGAGAAAACGATGGATCCCGATAGCCGGACCAGGGCCGCGGTAGAGGAACACTGGCGGGCATCGGAACGCGGGGATACCGAAGCCGAGCACGCCATTTATGCCGCAGACGCGATCCTCGACTACCCGCAGTCAGGTGAAAGGTTCCGAGGCCGCGCGACGATCGCGGCGCAACGCGGCGGGCACCCTGCCAGCCGGCACTTCACCGTCCATCGAATCATCGGCGGCGGGGATCTCTGGGTGAGCGAGTGCGTCATCACATACGACGGGGTGCCCAGCTACTCAGTGAGCATTATGGAATTCGCGCACGGGCAGGTGGTACACGAGACGCAGTACTTCGCCGACGCCTTCGGCGCCCCTGAATGGCGGACAGCACTCGCGGAGCCGATGCCGGGCAGGGATATTGCCAGGGCTTGATCCTCGGCCAGGTCGCAAAGAGCTCGTGACACGATCTTATTGAACGGTCCTGGTCGGGCGTGACTGTTGTGACGGTCTGATCGTTCGCGTGGGTGTGACGACTCGGCCTTGGACCGTGGACGACGACTTGTGGGCGCTGATCGAGCCGTTGCTACCGCCTTGGCCCGAGCGGTCTCCGGGCCCGAAGCCGGTGGGCGACGGCATCCCGCCAGTGGCCGGGCGTCCGGGCCCTCCCCGCCGGCGCGCCGAGTCAATCCTGGGCGACAAGGCGTACGACTCCCGGGTAGTCCGCCGTGAACTGCGCACGCCCCGGATCATGCCGGTCTCTCCCGCAACGGCGCCCCGAACATCAAGGGCTTGGGCAAACTGCGCTACGTCGTCGAGCAGGCCTACCAGTTCAAACGCCTCGCCATCCGATGGGAACGACGCCTCGAACTCCTCGACGCCTTCGTCTCCCTGGCATGCAGCCTCATCTGCCGGCGACGCCTCAAGCAGGCACACTCATGATCCTTTTACGAGCTTCAAGTGCCCGAAGACCGAGGCGGCTCAGGTCAGCTTCTTCCCCTGGTGGGACGATTTCGTCGCCCGGGTCGGCTCAGCCCCCATGAGGGCTGGGTCGAGTCACTTCCTGCTGAGCCTCCGGCTGCCCCAAGGTCTCTGCCGATCCATTGGCGACGGAGTAGTTCCCGTCTATCGCGGCCCCGACGGTTCGGCCGGTCGATACGTCAGAGCCTTGGCATTCTTGGCGGCGGCTGCCGCGACGGTTGCCAGGTCTTCGCCCGAGAAACCGGCGCGGCTCAGCACCGCCAGAGATTTGTTCGTCGCCAGCGTGCACAACGCCAACTCTGCCGCCTCCTGCTCACCGGCCCCCGCCGCCAGCAACGCCTGCTCCAGCATCGCCCGCAAACCGTCAATCATGGCGCGGACCATCGCCCGGCCCTCCGCGTCGAGGGCCGGGAACTGCGTTGCCGACACGGTGAGTAGGCAGCCATCCGGGACCGTCGGGTCGGCGATGCGGTTCAGGGTGACCTGCAGGAAGGCGGCCACAACGGGGCTCGGGCTCGGGTGGGGGCCGGACAGTGCCTGCTCGTACAGCGGGTGGTAGGTCTGCGCGTACCGTTGGAGGCTTTTCCGGAAGAGGGCGCTCTTGTCGCCGAAGGTGCCGTAGAGCGAGCCCCGGCCCAGGCCCGTGCCTTCGGTCAGGCGATCGATCGAGGCCTCCGAATAACCCCAGCGCCAGAAGACGTGCATCGCGCGTCGTAGCGCCTCGTCCACGTCGAATTGCTTGCGGCCTGCCATGGTCCGTCACTGTACACATCTTGTACCGATCATTCAAAGATGCGTATGGTCGTCGGCATGACAAGCTTGCGTTCGCTGCGACTGCCTGACGGATTCCTTGACGTCTTCACCAGCCGGCTCGTGGAGGTGAACGGGCTGCGGCTGCACGCGGTCACCGGTGGGGACGGCCCGCCGCTGCTGCTGATCGGCGGGTGGCCCCAGACCTGGTACGCCTGGCGGGAAGTCATGCCCGCGCTCGCCCGCCAGCACACCGTCGTCGCCGTCGACTCGCGCGGGGCCGGGCTCTCCGACAAGCCCGACGACGGGTACGACGCCGGCACGCTCGCCGCCGACCTGGTCGCGCTGATGGCCGCGCTCGGGCACGACCGGTTCGACGTGGTCGGCCACGACATCGGTACGTGGACCGGATACGCCCTCGCCGCCGATCACCCCGAGCGGGTGGGCCGGCTCGCCATCGTCGAAGCAGTGATCCCCGGTCTCACGCCGTCCCCGCCGTTCTTCGGCCCGGCCGCGGCCAACCTGAAGCTCTGGCAGTTCGGCTTCAACCGGCTCACCGACCTCAACGAGGAACTGGTCCGGGGACGGGAGCGGCTCTTCTTCGGCTGGCAGTTCGCCACCAAGGCCGCCACCCCGGACGCGATCCCCGCGTACGCCGTCGACGTCTACGTCGACGCGATCGCCGCGGATCCTCGCGCGCTGCGGGCGAGCTTCGCGTACTACCGGGCGCTGGACGAGACGATCGCGCAGAACGAGCAGCGCAGCAAGACCCGGCTGACGCTGCCGGTGCTCGCCGTCGGCGGCGCGCTGTGGAGCGGCGCGAATGCCGCCCAGACGATGCGGCTGGCGGCCGACGACGTCACCGAGGTGGTCCTCGACGACTGCGGCCATTACCCGGCCGAGGAGCAGCCGGCGCGGTTTGTCGAGATCCTGGAGGACTTCCTCGTGGCCAACCGGTAGCAGGCGCCCCACACGGCTGAACTTCGCGAACGACAGCCGGAGCGTCACAAACTCCGCTACGTCGTCGAGCAGGCCTTCGCCCTCCTCCACCAGTTCAAAGCCTCGCCATCCGATGGGAACGACGCCTCGAACTCCACGACGCCTTCGTCTCCCTGGCCTGCAGCCTCATCTGCCGGCGACGCCTCAAGAGGGCCCACCCATAGTCCTGTTGCGAGCTCAAGGCATGCGCTCGCGCGTGCCGATCTGCTCCAGGACGGGTCCAAGCCGAGGAGTGCCGGTCATGCTCTTGCAGTAGGCGCTAGGGGGGCGTATCGGGTCGCGATGATCGGGTGGTCCGGATGAGGTCGTTGACCCAGATCATCGAGGCGCGCAGGTGGAGGCCGGCGAGGTAGTACGTCGACGTGCGCTGACCAGTGCCCGTGCCGGCGGTCCCGCCCGGGCCGCCGGCACGGGCTCGATGGCAGCGGAGGGTCCGGCGGCCAGCACGGCTGGCTCCCCTCCCGGCCGTGTTCAGTCGTGCCCACGGACATCCACCCACCACTATGGAAGGAAACATCCGATTCGCCTGGAGGTCTTGCATGCACCGTGATGGTTTTCCTGCCCCAGATTCCGGGCTCCTCCTCACTCACTTTCTGACGGTGGCCGACGTAGCCCGATCTCGCGCCTTCTACACCGACGTTCTCGGCGGTGAGGTGGTGCTCGAGGAGAACCCCTGCACCATCAAGCTCGGCAACGGATGGATCATCATGAACCCGGGCGGCGGCCCCACCCCGGACAAGCCAGACGTCACCCTGCGCCCGCCCACCGACCCGAGCACGGTCAGCAGCTTCCTCAACCTCCGCGTCGCCGACATCGAGGCATGTCACCGAGAGTGGAGTGCGAAGGGCGCCGAATTCCTCACGCCACCCATCGATCGCAAGGCCGAGTTGCGGTGCTACTTGCGGGACCCGGACGGCTATCTCATCGAGGTCGGGCAGGCCACCGGCATGCTGAACGGCGTCTACGCCGACCCGCCCGCCGGTATGAGCTAGATCCTTGGCCGGGTAATCGACCTGCTGCTCGTCGGCCAGCAGACCGCGTCCAGGACCTGATCTTGGAGGTGGTTGTGGGACGTCGACCGAGTGTGTTCGTCCGGCCGGTGAGTACGGCGGAGGGCCGCAGGCTGCAGCGGATCAGCCGGACCGCGAAGGAGCCGGTGAAACTCCGCCGAACAATCGTGGTGCTGATGTCCGCCCAGGGCCGGACAGTCAAGGACATCACCACGCTGATGCAGGTTGGCGAGGACTACGTCCGCGAGGTCATCCATGCTTTAACGAGCGGGGGTTCGACGCGCTGGACCCAAAATGGAGTGGGAGACGTCCCAGGACCATCAATGACGAGGTGCGCGAGCGCATCTGCCTGATCGCCCGGACGTCCCCCGCCGACTGGAAGATCACCGCGTTCTCCACCTGGAGCCTGAGCAGGCTCGCCGAGCACCTGGTCAAGCACAAGGTAACCGTCGCCATCAGCCGGGAGACCCTGCGCCGGATCCTGCGCGCAGGCAAGGTCTCCTGGAAGACCACCACGTGGAAGGCGTCTACCGGCCCGGAGTTCATTGCCCAGATGCACCGCATCCTGGCGCTCTACGTCACCCCGCCTGCGGACGGGCGGGTGATATGCGTCGACGAGTTCGGGCCGCTGAACCTGATGCCGCGCAGGGCAAGGCGTGGGGTGCGGTGAGGCGTCCGCTCAGGCTACGGGCCACCTACAACCGCCACAACGGTGTGAGGCACATGCTCGCCGCTCTCGATCTGGCCACCGGCAAGCTGTACTACCGCATCGGCCCGTGCAAGCGCTGGCGGGAGTTCCTCGACCTCCTCAAGGCCCTGCGAGCTCGCTGGCCTGGGGAGAAGCTGTATGTGGTGCTGGACAACTTCTCCCCGCACAAGCACGCCAAGGTCCGCGCCTGGGCGGCCGTCCATCAGGTCGAGCTGGTTTTCCTGCCGACCTTCGGATCCTGGCTGAACTGGATCGAGGCCGAGTTCGCGGCCCTGCGCTACTTCGCACTCAACGGCACCGGCCACCGCAGCCACGACGAGTAGAACGCGGCCATTGCCGCCTGCATCCGCTGGTGTAACGCCCGCGCCGAACCCAAGACCAACTTCGCGCCCGGCTCACCCATCCGCCAGTGGACCGAGTATCCGGCCAAGGCAGCGTGACAAGCCATTAGTTAAACGCTGGATGGTCAAAATCCTGTCGGGATACGGTCGTTGGCCACCGGATTCGGCCGCGGGCACCACCTCTACCTTTGATCTTGGCCAGTGCTCCGCCGTTTACGGCGGGGGTGAAGGCCATCTCAGGGCTGCTCTGAGCCGCACGTTCGCACGGGTCCGCAGTGTTGTCCTCAGCCGGTGGGGCGCTGCTGGTTTTCGATGTACTGCTTGACGACGGTCAGCGGTGCGCCGCCGCAGGATCCGGCGAAGTAGGAGCCGGACCAGAAGTGTCCGCCCCACAGGTAGCGGCGGACGTGGCTGTCGTATTCCTGGCGAAGCCTGCGGGAGCTGACGCCCTTGAGGGAGTTGACCAGTTTGGAGAGCTGGACCTTGGGCGGATAGTGCACGAGCAGATGCACATGGTCCTGCTCGCCGTTGAACTGCTTGAGTTCGGCCTCGAAGTCGGTGCAGACGTCGCGCATGATCTCCTCGGTGCGCGTCAGCATGGCGTCGGTGAATGCCTTGCGCCGATACTTGGTGACGAATACCAAGTGGACGTGAAGGTTATGGACGACGTGACGGCCGGTGCGTACGTCAGGATTTGGGTTCCATCGTGGTGACATAAGCCAACTGTAGTAGGGTGATGGTCATGGGTGAACTCGTGTGGGAGAAGCGGCAGTTCGGGCACCGCGCCCGGCTGGCGCTGACGCCCGCACAGGTCCGGCTCATGGATGACCAGGCGCACGCGGCACGCGCGATGTGGAATCAGCTCCACGACCTGTGGCAGATGACGCCGAAGTGTCAGCGCGCTCTGACGCGCATGGATCAGGCGTTGCGGCAGGCCCGCAAGGAGATCGACTGGTACGCGGTGCTGCCCGCGCAGGCCGCGCAGGCGGTACTCAAGACGTACTTCCAGGCGTGGCGGAACTGCTGGGACGGGCGTGCGGACGAGCCGAACTTCAAGGCCCGCTTCCGCACGGCATTGTCGGTGGACATCCCGCAGGGCCGGGACTTGCAGATCAAGCGAGTACACCGACGGTGGGGCATGGTCAACATCCCCAAGGTGGGCCGTGTCCGGTTCCGCTGGACCAAGGATCTCCCCGTCGGCAAGCTCGCCGACAGGGAGAATCGGATCACCGGGGCACGGCTGGTCAAAGACGGGCTCGGCTGGCACATCGCCTTCCGTATCCAGACCCTTGAGTCCAAGCCGGAGCCCCACCAGGGTCCCGAGGTCGGTATCGACGCCGGGGTGAAACTGCCGCTTGCGCTGTCCGACGGCAACCACCAGGACCACGACCGGCCGCCCCGGCTCCCGGACGGCACCGCCGACCGGGACAAGTGGCTGAACCCGCAGGAGAAGGCCAAGCTGCTCCGCCTGGAACAGCGCGCCGCGCACCGCAAGAGCTTCCGCAAGCCGAAAGAGCGCAGCTCCAACCGGCTGCACGTCACCTACGACCAGATCAGGCAGCTCCGCGCAAGAGCCACGCGCCGAGCAATCGACTGGCAGCACAAGTCCACCACCGCCATCGCCCAGCAGTACGGCACGGTCGTGGTGGAGCAGTTGCAGATCACGAACATGGTCAAGTCCGCCAAGGGAACCATCGAGAACCCGGGGAGGAACGTCGCGCAGAAGTCCGGCCTGAACCGTTCCATCAGCCAGGAGGCGTGGGGCCGCACCGTGACACTGCTGACGTACAAAACCGCCCGAAACGGCGGAACCCTGGTCAAGGTACCCGCCCCGAACACCTCCCTGCGCTGCTCCGCGTGCGGATTCGTCACGCCCGGCAGCCGCGAAGACCAGGCCACGTTCGTATGCAAGAACCCGGACTGCGGATGGTCGGCGAATGCCGACTGGAACGCGGCCCGGAACGTCTTGCACCTGTACCGGATCGGCCTCGTGGCGATCCCGGCTGCCGGGAGGGCAGTCGTCAGGCGCACCCGTGGCGTCAAGCCCGCTGCTGCAAGGTAAGCAGGAATCTCCTTCCTGAGCCTGCGAAGGGAGGAGAGCACTTCAATTGGTCGTGTGCGTGGGGTAGACCTCAACGTCGGTGTAGGCGCCCTTGATCTCTCCCGCGCCCGCAGGCCACTTCAGGCTCACGGTGTGGGTCTCGTTCGGGGGCGTCACCAGGATGTTGGTCGGGGACGAGAGGCTGTTGCCGGTGTTGTCGATGTCGTAGGCGAGGTTGAAGACAGCGGCGTCGCCCGGCTTCAGGATGGTGACACGCGGCTGGGCGTGGCCGCGCTCGATGGGGTTCGAGGTGTTGTCGGCGTCCTTGATGTCGACGCCCGCGAAGCCCGTCGCCGAGCAGGTGGTGGAACCCCGGTTGATCATGGTGATGTCGATCCTGCCGGAGGCCTCGTCCGGCGCTGCGTCCGTGGCGTCGATGGCCAGGTCCTTCGTCTTGCAGAACGTGATCTTGCTGCCGGACTCCGTCGTGCCGTTCGCGACTTCCTCTGCCTCGGTGCCCTTACCGGAGCCCGACTTCGCGTTGCTGGCCTCCGAGTTGCCGGAGCCCGAGCCGCCATCCGACTTCGAGCCACCGTCCGAGGGCGAAGAAGGCGAGGACGAGGAGCCCTTGGAGGACGAGTCCTTCCCGGAGTTGTCGCTGCCACAGGCGGTGAGCGAGAGGGTGGCGGCGACGCCGATGGCGGCGAGAGCGGTGATGCGGGTGTACTTCACGGTGTTCCCCCAGGAGTAGCGCGGTGCATGCGGTCGGGAATATTTGTATCTCGCACCGAGTTACAGGCAGTCCTCCGCGACGTCTTCGTTCTGTCACAGGCGTAGTGACCTCACGGTCCGCCAAGGCGCCACTGTACGGTCACCTGCCTGGTCCGACCTCGTCCACTGGGACCTTGTGCCGCGAGGTGAACTTGCCCGCCACTGCCGGTCGCTGCATCAGATCACCGGACACCTCGGCCGCGACGGTGCCAGGGGAGTTGCCGCCGTGTCGGGCGAGGAACACGCGTCCCATACCGCCTGAGCCGAGCCTGCCGAGCCGACGGTACGTGCGGATTGTCAGCTCGATCAGGTCGCAGATCGGTGCCCCAGCGGCGCTCGGAGCCGGTCCCCGAGATCGGGGGAGTGGGCCGGCGGGCGGGTCGAGGACCCGCTCGACGACTTCATCGGCCGCTGCATGTGCACGTTCTGGCGGCACATCAAGCAGGGGATCGCAGCTGCCGAGCCGGTGCCCTCGGTTCCGTCTCTCTTCACGGGCAAGCGTCTCCCGCCCCGCCGCTCAGGCGGTTCTGCCCACAAGACAAGACCACGGACGGGTGATGAAGGCGTTCGAGTCATCATCAGGGCCTTCAGGTCGCAGCCAGACCGGCCACCGCTGCCGAATGGAACATCTGTCCACGATCTGCCCCTGAGGCGGCCGTTACGGACCTCCACCGGCGCCGTTCTTAGAGCACCAGTGCCACTCGAGCGCCCAGATGGAGGACGCCATGAATCTTGTACTCGCCCTCGCGTATCGGCCTCTTGGATTCGAACAGCGGCGGCCCGCGGAGAGCATGCCCACCCTCAATGCACAGAGGGTTGACGCCGTCGCCCGCCGCGCCGCAACGCCGAATACGGGGTGGGCGGTATGAGCGAGTCCGCCGATGCGTCAGCTGACGGTGTCCCGGGACCGCGCACCACCCCACGGGCAACCCCGCCCGCGATGCCGCCTGGCCAAGCGCAGAACGGCCCGACTGCCGACTCTCCTCCTGGATCGGAGCCGGGCCCCGCGTCGACGACCGCCCCCGAGCCGCAGATGCGGTACGTCGACCTGACCGGCAGTCGCGAAGCGGCCGGCCGCTCCATTCGGATGCGCGACATGGCCAAGCGCCTGCCGCAGTTGGTGCACCGCTCGCTGGCTCTCGCCTGGCGCGTCGACCGGCGAGCGACCGTCGGCCTTCTGCTGTGCCAGGCAGTCGCCGGCGTCACGCAGGCCCTAGGCCTGGTCGCCATCAGCGGCACCCTGACCGCGCTACTGACCAGCGGAGACGTCTACCACCGACTCCTTGAAGCCTGGCCATCAGTGGCCCTGCTGGCGGGAGCCTCCGGCGTACGCGCCCTCCTGGGGATCACCGTCAGCTGGCTGTCCTCCCGGCTGGGCCCACTCATGTCGCGCGAGGCCGAACAGATGCTGCTCACCGGCTGCGCCGAGGCGGAGCTGTGCGCCTACGACGAACCCGACTTCAACCGCGATCGTGAAGCCGCCGACCGCGGAGCCCAGGTCACCGGTGACCTGGTCGACGAAGGCCAGGACCTGATCGCCTCGAGCGCCAGCTTCCTCGCCGGTGCGATCGTGCTGGCCGGGGTGCACTGGGTCCTGCTCCCGCTCCTGGTGGCGGCCAGCCTGCCGCAGGCCCTGGCCCAGGTCAGCGCCGCCCGGGTGCGCTACCTGGCGAATCTGCGCAGCAACGGCGACAACCGGATGCTCTCGGTGCTGCGGTGGCACATCTATACGAAGGACGCTGCGGACCAGATCCGTGCCGGCACGATGGCCGGCTTCCTGTCCGGCCGGTACCGGCAGACGGTCGCCCGGATCAACCGCGAGGACCGGGACGCAGCCGACACCGGAGCCCGCATGTCCCTGGTCGGCGCACTGTGCGGTGGTCTGGGGTCGGCGGTCGTGTGGGCCGCCGTCGTGTGGCTGCTGGCCACCAGCCGCATCAGCGTCGGGTATGCCGGGACGGCCGTCTTCGCCCTGCAGACGGTTGGACAGTCCGTGCGCGGCCTGGTGGCCGTCGGGGCGCGAGCCGTCCGCACGGGGCTGTACATGGACGACTGGAGCGCATTCCTGGACAAGGCCGGAGGGTTCCGCATGCGCCGGGGCCCGCGTCGTCCCGAGGCGCCGAAGACGATCGAGATCAAGTCGGTCACCCACCGCTACGCGGGCAAGGACCGGGACGCACTGGCCGACATCTCGCTCACCTTGCGCCGGGGTGAGGTCACCGCCCTGGTCGGCTTCAACGGCTCGGGAAAGTCGACGCTGTCGAAGGTCGTCAGCGGCCTTTACCTGCCCACGGCCGGGCAGGTCCTGTGGGACGGCATCCCCACCGGCGATGCCGACCCGCAAGCTTTGTGGCAGCAGGTGGCCCTGGTGCCGCAGGACTACGCGCACTGGCCGCTGACCGTGCGCGAGAACATCACTCTCGGGCAGCCCTCCGAGCGCGGCGACGCGGCCGTGCGTGAGGCGTGCGAGGCAGCCGGGGCCGACGAAGTCATCGACAAGCTCGGCGCCGGGCTGGACACCCTTCTCGCCCGCGAGTGGCTCAACGGGGAGGAGTTGAGCGGCGGCCAGTGGCAGCGCATCGCTCTCGGGCGAGCGTTCTTCCGCGAAGCCGGCCTGCTGGTCCTCGACGAGCCGACAGCGAACCTCGATCCCCGCGCCGAGTACCGGATTTTCCAACGGCTCCGGCACCTGGCCCGGGACCGGGTGGTGCTGTTGGTGACTCACCGGATCACGAATGTCGCCGTGGCCGACCGGATCGTGGTTCTCGACGAGGGCAGGGTCGTACAGGAGGGCACCTACCCACAGCTCGCCCAACAACCGGGCCTCTTCCAGCAGTTGCTGTCCTACCAGGTCACCTCCGAGCCGGAGGGGCGCGGGACACGCACATGAGCCGCTCCGATGCCGCTTCAGGAAACGCTGCTGTGGCTCCTCACACGGCCACATACCCCAACAGGTCCACTCCCCGTTCCGCGAACTCCCGAGGTGACGACGTGCCGCCCACCTGCTCCCACATCCGCGTGACCGCCGAGGCGTACCTGGCCCGCCATCCCCATGAGCGGGAAGCCCTGGCCGGGCTGCTGGCCCTCCTCGACGGCACCGACGACCCGTGCAACCGCGCCACGTTGCCCGACCACATCACCTGCAGCGCAGTCGTCATCAACCGTGACCGGAACGTACTGCACATCGGCCACAAGGCATCGGGGAAGCTGCTCGCGCCTGGCGGCCACGTCGAGGGTGACCGGACCCTCCTGGCGGCGGCTTTGCGGGAAGTATGCGAGGAAACTGGCATCCTCCCCGGGGAGCTGTGCCTGACCCCTCAGTTCCTCGGCGACCCGATCGACATCGACGCCCACGACATCGACGACAATCCCGCCAAGGACGAGCCGAGCCACCGGCACTTCGACTTCCGCTTCGCGTTCTACCTCGCGGCCGAACAGCCACCGCTGCTCGCCCTGCAGGACGAAGAGGTCTGCGGCGCCCAATGGCTCCCCTTGGCCGACGTCAGGTCGCCGTCACTGCGCGCCAAGCTCCTGGACGCCGAGGGCGCTGGGCTTAACGGGCGGCCCGAGCCCGTCAACGCATCCGTGCTCATCCACGACGGTCACGGTCGCTACCTGCTGCACCTGAGGGATCAGCGTGACGGCATCTGGGAGCCGGGAGTGTTCGCCCTCATGGGTGGCGGCCGCGAGAGGGGCGACCGCAGCCTCGAGACGACCCTGCTACGGGAGCTCGCCGAGGAAGCCCCTGGCCTCAACATCGCGGACCTGACGCCGTACGCCACGGAGGAGGCGACAAGCGTCGACGGCCTCGCGGTGCCGGTTCAGGTCTACGCGGGCCGCTGGAACGGTGTCCCCGACACGGTGGATCTGCAAGAAGGTGTGCTGCTGCGATGGTTCACCCTGGACATGCTGGACCGTTTGCGCCTGAGCCCGGGAACGGGCGACCTCATCCGCCGGCACGCGGCACAGCACCCTGCCAAGAGCAGCCCACCGGACAGCGTCCGTCCGCTGCGCCACGAGGCACCGGAAGGCACCGAGCTCCACGTCGTCGGTGTCCACCTCTACCTCGAGGACGAGCACGGCCGGATCCTCCTTGGTCTGCGCCACCCGGACTCGGCCTACGCGGGGAACCGGTGGCACTTCCTGGCCGGTCACTGCGAGCGGGAAGCGGCGATCAGCTGCCTGGTGAGAGAAGCCAGGGAAGAGGCCGGCCTGATCATCAAGCCCCGTGATGTCGAACTTGTGCACCTGGTCCATCTCGTCGACTCACCGGGCGCACGGCCACGTATCCAGCTCGTCTTCAGGGCACGCCACTTCGAAGGCGCCGCACAGGTTCGGGAAGTCGACAAGTGCGTCGCCTGGCGATGGTGGTCGCCTCAGAACCTCCCGGATCCGATCGTCCGCTACACCCGCGCGGCCATCGAGGGAATCCAAGCCGGCCGGCTCTACACCGAGATGGGATGGTGAGCGAGGTGGCCGAGATCCTGACGCCGGTCCACCCGACCACGCCCAGCCCGGTTGTGAGCCTGGAGCAATCGGAGGAGGTTCTCCGTGACCTCCCGAACTGACGCCGACGAGACACCCGCGACTTCACTGTGGCGCCATCGTGACTTCCGCCGGTACCTGACGGGCCAGACCGCGAGCGTCGCCGGCAGCTCGGTCAGCTCGATGGCCATCCCCGTGCTGGCCGTACTCGAACTGAACGCCACTGCCGCGCAGGTGGCTTGGCTGATGTTTCTGGGGCAACTCCCGCCCGCACTGCTCGCCCTGCACGCGGGCGCCCTTGGCGATCGTCACTCCAAGAAGCGACAGATGATCACCAGTGACCTGGTCAGCGCCGCGGCGTTGGCGACCGTCCCCGCGGCCGCCGCCATGCACGCCTTGACGTTGTCCCAACTGATGGTGGTCGCCGCGGTGCAGGGCGCGGCGGGCGTGCTGCAGGACGCAGCGTCGATCAGCCTGCTGCCGACCCTGGTCGAGCGCTCTCTCATCCAGCGCAGCAACAGCCGCGTCGGTGCACTGTTCGCCGTCGCAGCCACCGCAGGCAGCAACCTCGGGGCGACCCTGACCGCTCTGCTCGGCCCGGCGCGGGCCCTGCTCGGCGACGTCGCGTCCTTCCTTATCAGCGCCTGGTGCACCGCCCGCATCCAAGCCCGCGAGCCCAGGCGCGCACGCGCCGACGACAGCCGGTTGCGGACGGAGATCTGCGAAGGGCTGAGGTACGTCCACAGCAACCACCAGTTACGCACCCTGACCCTGGTCAACGCCACGACCTCGTTCGGCCTCGCCGTGCTCAACACCCTCTGGGCTCTTTACCTGTTGCGCGTGCTGGAGATGAGCGCGACCGTCTTCGGCCTGGTCCTGGGGCTCGGCGCCCTGGGCGCGGCCGCCGGGGCACTTGGGGCCCCAACGGCCGCGCGCCGGTTCGGGCCCGGCCCGATGATGCTTACCGCGCTCTCCATCACGCCGCTCACGCAGATCCCGCTGCTGCTCGCCTCCCCAGGTCCCGGCTGGCAGATCACGATCGGCTCCGCGCTCTTCCTCCAACTGGCCTGCGCCGGCGCCGCGGGCACCACCCAGCGGTCGATCCGCCAGATCATCACCGGGTCCGCCATGCAGGCCCGCATGCAAGCCGTGAGCACCTGGCTGACCTCCGCAGCGCGACCCGTAGCCGCGCTACTCGCCGGCGGATGCGGGACATGGCTCGGTGTACGGCCGACCCTGATCGGTGGCGCCCTCCTGCTGGTTGTGCCCGTCGCGGTGCTGGCCCGCTCGCCGCTGCGCGGGCTGCGGCTCATGCCCGCTCCGCCACCCGACCCTGCCCGACCGGCAGATCCTCCCGTTCCGCCACCCATGCCCGCCGATGCCTGGAAGCCGTCCGTGGCCGGTCGCCGCCCGGTGCGCACCGGGGATACCGGCCAAGACTCCTCACTGGACGGAGGTCCGTCGTGATCGATGGCCGCCTCGTGATGATGCTGCTCACCGACAAGTCGCTCAACGGAGGCTTCGCCGCGGAGATCGTCAACGGCCACATGGAGGCGGACGCCCTGCGGCCCTGGCTGAGTCGACGAGACCCGGCAGGGCGACATGCCCCGGCCGCCGCCCGGCTCCGTCGATCGTTGCGACCTTCAGAGCGATTCGGCGTGGAACCTTCACCGCTGTCCGACACGCGGACGGTTCGGCTGAGTCAGCCGTAGACGACGAAATCGCCTGGTCGAGATCTGGACGTACGTACACGCAAACACGAGGGAACCTTCGCCGGATCGTGCGCCTCCTGGCGGGGTGAACGCGATTTCTCGTATCTGGCGAAGGGATCCCCTCATGACCAACAGCGACCGCCCCATGCCCCCGCTGGAAGGGGCCGCGCACCGGTGGGTGACGGTCCGCGGGGCCCAGCTGCACATCGCCGAGTCCGGCAGCGGCGAGCCCGTCGTGCTGCTGCACGGTTTCCCGCAGCACTGGTACGCGTGGCGCGCGCTCGTCCCGCTGCTCGCCGACGGCCACCGGCTGATCTGCGTCGATCTGCGCGGCTTCGGCTGGTCGGAGCAGACCGAGCGCGGTTACGACACGGACGGGCTCAGTGACGACATACTCGCGCTGCTGGACGCGCTCGGCCTCGACCGGGTGACCCTGGTCGGCCACAACTGGGGTGCCGGGGTGGGCTTCCGGCTTTGCCAGCGGGCCCCGGAGCGGTTCCGTGCCTTCCTCGCGCTGAACATGGCGCACCCGTGGACGCGCCACCGCGACGTCCTGCCGAATCTGTGGCGGATGTGGTTCACCGCTTTCATCGAGTACCCGGTGCTCGGACGGCTGGTCCTGCGCCACTGGCCGGCCTTCACCCGCTATCTGCTGCGACGCGCGGTCGCCAACCCGGCGGCGTGGCGGGACGCGGATCTCGCGGAGTTCACCGAGGCGGCACAGGCCTCGGCCCATGCCGGGCAGGCGATGTTCTGGCAGTACGTCGTGCGGGACATCCCGGCGGGCTTCCGGGGCACCCACCGCCGACGGCGGCTGACCGTCCCGACGCTGGTCCTGGGCGGCGAGCACGACCCGGTGATGCCGCCTGCCCTGCTGCGCGGCGGAGATCCCAACGCGGACGATCTGACCGTACGGGTGGTGCCGGGTGCGGGGCACCATCTGCACGAAGAGCGGCCGGAGTTGGTGGCCGAAGCCCTGCGGAAGCTCATCGCCGAGGCCGGCTGAGGGGTCAACGCAGGGCGGCGCGGCGCTCCACCTCGCGGAAGAAGGCATGAGTGCGGCGCTCCCCGAGCAGGCGGCGGTACACGCGCTGCACGGGGCCAAGGGCGGCGGGGCGCGCCGCGCCGCAGACGGCGAGCCGCGTCCCGGTGCCGTCAGGTGTGGCGGCCATTCCCATCGTCACCAGCCAGGATTGCATCAGGCACCACCCGGTGCTCAGCCGTACATCGAACGGCCCGCGCAGGCCAAGTACGTCAACGGCCCGCGCCGCTTTGCGCTCGCTGTCGCCGGGCGGGACTTTGAACTCCCGGACGAAGGAGATCAGATGGGGCAGCTCGCCCTCCAGGTCGGCGATGACCGCCCATACCTGGTCGAAGGGCAGAGCGATCCGTGCCTCGGCGTACAGGGGGGCGCGCAGCCCAGCGGCCAGTACGCGCAGCCGGGCGACCGAATCGGGTGCGTTCACCGTGTCCACGCCTTCCGGAAGGAGGAACGGGCCCTGTTCAGCCGTGACTTCACGGTGCCCTCGGGAACGCCGAGCAGTTCGGCCGTCGTCCGCTCGTCCAGGCCTTCCAGTTCCCGCAGTACCAGTACGGTGCGGTGGTGGACGGGCAGTCGGGCAAGCAAGTCCCGCACTTCTGTGGTCAGTTCATTGCCGACGCCAGGCAGCAGGTCCCGCAGCCGGGCGATCTCCTCGGGGTCGGCGGGCGTCTCGCCTGCGGTGCGCCGCGCCACCCGGACAGCCTCCCGCACGGTGACCGCACGCACCCACCCATAGAACGCCTGCGGATCCCTCAGTCCGCGCAGCCCCCGGAACACCGCGAGAAGGGATTCCTGCACGGCGTCCGCGGTGTCGGCCGGGGCAATCGGGGTGCACAGCCGGGTGACGTACGGCGTCACCAGCTTCAGCAGGTCGTCCATGGCGAGGGCGTCGCCACACCGCGCGGCCCGTACGAGCGGCGCCGCCGCGTCCCAGGGCCGCACGTCGTCATCCATCGCCGCACACCGTATACGTAGCGCCTCGGATGGGGCTGGGGGACTGGCGCATTCCTTCCTGCAGGATGGCTCGGAAGGGTTCTTCGCCGCGTACGGGACGTGGGGTTACGTGCTGGTCGGTGCCCTCGTGCAGCATGCCGAGGCCCTGATCGGCTACCGGGAAGGAGCGAAGGCCCTGGAGTCTGCCCGTACGGCCGTGCACATCCTTCGTGAGCTTCGGCGCACCCGCACCGATGCCGATCCGATCCTGATGCCGCCGGCGTTGAGCCAGCTCGCTGCCGCCTGCACGCTCAACGGGCTGTCCACCGAGGCGGCGGAGCACTCCGCGCAGTGTAGGGACATACAACTCCCGGTCCACCGCCGGAGTTTGGTATCGGCTCCCCTCGCCCCCGCCACTCACAACATCTCTGGATGCGGCGATGGCACGTTACTGCCGCGTAGCCGCCATCAGGTGACTGGATCAGCACTCCCCGGGCTGTGCCGTCGTTCCGCGAGGGCGTTCCCAACTGCGTGGATAGCAGTGGGTGACCGCTCGAGATGCAGGGGGTGACGAGGCCTGTTTCTCTGGTGTGGCCAGCTCTTCCCCATCACCCAAGGAGTGATCATGAGCGCTGCAGGCGAGTCCGGTCGTATCCAGCAGATGCGTGCCCAGGCTAAGGACCTCGAGCAGGCCGCGGAACGCGCCACTGACCCGCAGGAGCGTCAGCGTCTGAAGGACAAGGCCCGCCAGCTCAAGGAGCAGAGCGAGCACGCGGGCGGTACGGGCAAGCCGGGCATCGACCCGACGGTGTCGTCCCGGTAGTTCCGAGCGCAGACGCCGGCCGGTGGCCGGCCTCCGTGGCCTTTTCGGCACGCGAGAGGCCCCCGGCCGGTCACTGCTGTCTCCGCCCGGTCGCCCGCGGCCCGGCAGACACGTCGGCATGGCACGTCTGACACCTCGGGCACATTCGGTGAAACCGGCCCGAGCCAGCAATTAGGCGCGTTGTGCCCAACCTGCCCGGAGCGAATGCATCCCCCGGCTCGCCCGGCACCCCCAGCGCCGGGACGCAACGCATGCCGATCACGCGACGCCTAGCGGTCACTGCCGCGGCAGATTGCCCCGTTTCGAAGACGAGTGACACCGAGCCTTGTCGTTCGCTGATCCCACATGCCTGTACTGCCGTCAGCTGAAGAGACCGCCGCCGCCCGTACGCCCAACGGTGCATGGGCAGTGCCCAGTTCGCCGATAGGGGCATTACCTGACTACCGGAGAAGGGCTGGGAGGGCGAGCTGATCGCACGCTGGGAGGCCGCCGAGCAGGGCCACGCACCCCCGGGCACGTCGACCCCACCCCCAGGCACGCTCGACTTCGGCTGACCACACAGCAGCGGGGCCGGACAAGACGCCCTGTCCGACCACGCGAAGTCCCAGATTCGTGCCCGCCCTCGGCGAAGCACTCGGCGACCTCGCCGACCAATGTCCCCACCCCGACTACGCCGCCCGAACGGCATTCCGAGGGACAGTCGCTGGCCCTATCCCTGCGGCCATCGGGTCCTTCCCACCGGCCGACGCAGGTCAGGAGACCGCCCATGGCAGCAGAAGCGAGCAACACCACCGCGAATGCCGATTGGGGCAAAGCGAACTTCAACGACATCTACGACTGTCCCGACCCACGCACATACTTCGCAACCCTGCGATCCCTCGACTACCAGATACCCCACCATGGCCAGGCCGTCTTCCGCGCACTGGCCCATGCTCTGCGCCGGCTGCACCCCGACCGGACGCCACTGAACGTGGTGGACCTGTGCTGCTCCTACGGGATCAACACAGCTCTCCTCAACTACCGTGTCACTCTGGCGGACTTGTCCACCCGATACACCTCCCACGACCTCTCCGTCCTGCCGGCCCGCCACCTCGCGGCCGAGGACCGGACCTTCTTCGCAGCGAACCGCCGCCCTGAAGCCGCAACGGCGACAGGTATCGACTCGGCAGCCAGGGCCGTCGGATACGCCCGCGCCGTCGGCCTGCTCGACCACGCCTTCGCGGAGAACCTCGAAGTCACCGAACCGAGCCCCGCCCTTCGCCGCACACTGGCGGACACGGACCTCATCACCGTCACAGGCGGCGTCGGCTACGTCTTCACCCGGACCTTCACCAGGCTTCTCGACTGCATGGCGACCCCGCCGTGGGTCGCGGCGTTCGTGCTGCGCACCGTGCCCTACCAGCCGATCGCCGATCTGCTCGCCCGCTCGGGCCTGGTGACGGAGAAACTGACCACCCGGACCTTCCGGCAGCGCCGCTTCGCCGACAACGCCGAACGGCACGCGGCGTTCGACGCCCTGGCTGTGAACGGACTGCACACGGCAGACAAGGAAGCGGACGGCTACTACCACACCGACCTGTATGTTTCCCGGCCCCCAGCCGACATCGCGGCGCTGCCCCTCGCACACCTGCTGTAACCCGGGGCGCGACGGCGAACCGTCGGTGCCTGGCTGGAACACCGGCGTCGACGCCCCATCTTCACCACGAACCCGAAGGTCCACAATCCAGAATCCGGGCAACAGACCCTCGGGTTCCCGCTGAGGTCCCATGAGTTTTCGCGAACTCGCGGGCCTCATGACCCTGTTCTCGCATGGCTACGGCCAGTGGCATGTAGCTGTACGAGAACAGGGCGGCTACGTCCACGAGAACGGACCTTCAACCCGGGTGGCTGTCCGTTCACACCGACAGGCACATCACCTTGCGCTCGTCCGCCAATCATCGCCGACGAGTGCCGACAACCCCGAAAGCACGTTACCTACCAGGGAGTTGGCGTCCAGCGTGCCATGCCACCAGCTCCGGCTACGGTTCACCACCACCACCACCGCTTGCGGGTCGGAGCGGTTCGTCCTGCAGTCCCGGTCGGACGAGCGCCGCATGAGCCGTCAGCTCGATCCGCATGCCGGGGACGGCCAGGGCCGCGACCACGACGCAGCAGCGGTTCGGGTAGGGAGCGTCGAAGTACTCCCGGTAGACGGCGTCGACCAGCGGGATGTCGGCCGGGTCGGTCAGAAAGAGCAGGACCTGGGCGATGTCGCCGAGGCCGGCTCCGGCCGCCTCGGCCGAGCGGCGCAGGTTGTCCAGCGTCAGCCGGGTCTGTGCCTCCACGGGGCCGGTGTCGATGCTGCCGTCCGGGCGCACCGGACCGTGGGCGGTGAAGAGCGTCCCCGCGGCGGTCACCGCCCAGGAGAACGGCTGGTCGGGGCTGGGCAGTCCGGTATCGACAGAGGTGATCACGTCGTACTCCTTCTCGGTATCCCGGTGAGCCGGCGGTACCACGTGTGGTCGGGGGAATGCAGGGCGGTGTGGGTGTCGAAGTGGTCGGCACCGGCTATCTCCACCAGGTCCACGGACACCTGGTGGTCGGCCAGCTGGGCGGCCAGGGCCCGGTTGGAGCGGATGACCCGGTCGGTGTCGTGTTCTCCGTAGGTGAGCAGGAAGGGCACCGCCCCCGGTTCGGTGACCCTGCACACGGGGCTCATCGCGGCGTCCAGCCCGGGTTCGGCAAGCACTGTCGTGTAGACGAGCTCCTCCAGACTGCCCGGGGGCGGGGCGGGGTGCCGCAAGTCCATGATTCCGCTGACCGGCAGGCAGGCCGCGACACCGTCGGGGGCCAGTAGGGCGGTGAGCGCGGCGATCTGGCCCCCGGCGGAGTGACCGGCCAGGAAGAGCCGGTCCCGGTCTCCGCCCCACGCACCAATGCCGTCCCTGAGGTGCGCGAGCGCGGCGAGCGCGTCCTCGAGCCCGGCGGGCAGGGGCTGGGTGGGGGCGAGCCGGTATGAGGGGGCGACCAGGACGAGGCCGAGCGAGCACGCGGCCCGGCCCATGAAAGTCGCCCACTGTCGGTAGCCGTTGGTCCAGCCGCCGCCGTGCCAGAAGACCAGGACCGGGGCCCGTTCGGCGCCCTGGGGGGCGAAGACGTTGTAGCGGTGCAGCGGGTGGGGCCCGTAGACGATGTCCCGTGCGGCGAGCACGGTGGGATCAGTGCCCTGGGTGTCCCAGTCCATCACCGTGCGGGCGTAGCCGACAGCGGCGTCCAGCGGGAGCGGGGGCTGTCCGTCGGGGTTGTGGATGGCGGAGAGCGTGAGATCCGCGGAGTGTGTCATGCGACCGGGTCGCCCTCGGGCAGGCCGGCCCGGGCGGCAGCCGGGGTCTTGGCTCCGGCCGGGCGGAGTTGGCGCAGCACGACGACGGAGAGAAGGGCTGCAACGCCGGCGCTCGCCCCCAGGACGACCATGGCGGCGGTGAAGCTGCCGGTGCTCCCGCGAACGAATCCCACCAGGTACGGTCCGCAGAAACCGGAGAAGCTGCTGATCGTATTGATGACCGCCAGGCCTCCGGCGGCCGCGCGACCCACGAGGAACTGCGAGGGTACGGACCAGAACACGCCCAGGCCCGCGGAGACACCGACCACGGTGACGCACAGCGCGGCGAAGCTCGCGGCCGCACCGGGCACCACCGATCCCGCGGCCAGGCCCAGTGCACCGGTCAGCAGCGGGATCGTCACATGCCAGCGCCGCTCCCCGGTACGGTCCGAGTGCCGGCCGTTGAGGATCACCGCCACCGCTCCCAGTGCGAAGGGGACCGCCGTCAGCAGACTGGTCTGGAGCATGGAGCCGCTGGAGAGTTGCGCGACGATCTGCGGGGCCCACAGGGTGACGCCGTAGAAGCCGATGCCCCAGCAGAAATACAGCGCGCCGAGAAGGTAGACGATGGGGAGCCTCAGCGCGTCCTTCAATGAGTGGTGGCCCTGCGCGCCGGCGGCCGTGGCGTCCTCGGCCATCCGTGCCACCAGCCAGGAACGCTCCTCCTCGGCGAGCCAACGGGCCTCGGCCGGGCGTTCGGTCAAGGAGCGCAGTGTGACGAAGCCGAGTACCACCGCGAGGGCACCCTCGACGACGAAGAGCCACTGCCAACCGCCCAGTCCGGCCATGCCGTCCAGGTAGGTGAGCATGAGTCCGGACAATGGCGCCCCGACCACGATGGCGATCACGTTGGCGGACATGGCCTGGCCGATCGCTTTGGCCCGGCGCTCGGCGGGAAACCACAGCGTCAGGTAGTAGAGCATCGCGGGCAGGAATCCGGCCTCTGCGAAGCCCAGGGCGACACGGACCGCGACAAAGCTGGTCGGGCCGACAACCAGGGCCTGTGCCATGGAGACAATTCCCCACGTGATCGCGATGCGGGCGATCCAGCGGCGCGCGCCGTAGCGCAACAGCAGCATGTTGGCGGGGACTTCGAGAGCGAGGTAGCCGAAGAAGAAGGCCCCCGCGCCGAAGCCGTAGACGGCGGGCGACAGCTGCAGTTCCTCGTTCATCTGCAGGGCGGCGAAGCCGACGTTCGCCCGGTCCAGGAAGTTGACCAGCCACAGCGCGAACAGGAGGGGGATGATGCGTCTCCCTACTTTCGCGTAGACAGAGTCCTCTAGTACCACGATGACCACCACTTCTCGTTCGGGGCGTGCGGGAGCCACCGCCGACAAGGCGGCGGTCGGCGCATCGCATCAAGGGCGGGACAGCACAGAGTTCACGACCGACGTACGGCGGCAGGGCACAGCAAGCCCCGTGCCCCCGGACTTCCGGGGGTGGATCGTTGCCGACCGACGGCTGCCGGACAGCTTCCATGGACTTCTCTTGAGCGTCAAGATATCTTTCGGATGTGATCCGGACGACGGCATCAGGGAGACCCAGTGGAATCGGCACACGCAGCGGGCGAACAGACCGCGGGGAAGCGCCACGGCGAACCCCTCGACGCGATCGACGAGATGATCGGCCTCTGGCGGGCCTGCCTGCCAGAGGCCGAGGTGCGCAGCCTCGAGGTGGTCAGCCGCATGCTGCGCATCACCCGGCTCTTCGACCGTGACCGCGACAAGACGTTGTCCCGCTTCGGTCTGGAGCCTTGGTCCTTCGACATGCTGGCGGCGCTGCGACGGGATCCACGACAGCGGTCCACCCCCGGAGACCTGATGGCGGCCACCCTCGTGACCTCCGGGACGATGACGACACGCCTCAAGTCCCTTGAACACCGCGGCTGGATCACCCGCACCCCGGACCCCGACGACCGTCGCATTGTCGTGGTCGAACTCACCACAGCGGGCAGGAAGGTGACCGACGAGGCGTTCGGCGAAGTCCTCTCCTGCCAGCGGGAACTGATCCGCTCCCTGTCGGCAGAGGAGTTCCGTGCGGCCGCGCAGATCCTGAAAAAGATCCTCCTCGACCACGAAGGCCCTGCCCGGCTCCCTTGACGGGGCACGCCGCCTCGTTGGCGATTCCAGGAGCACGACGGCGTCACTGTCGTTGATGACGCGCGGGAGTGAGAACACCCCTGCGGTCGCAGGCCGCAGGTGCGTTGGGTGTTCACGGTGCCGGCTTCGTGTTCACGGCGTCGGCTTGGGGGACCTCTCCTGGTCCTGGTCGTGTACCACAAGCCCCTGGCGTGGCTCGATGGAGGCCTGGAAGACTGGCTGCCTGTGACTCATGCTGATCTTGCTCGCCGTATCCGTGCCGTTTCTCATCTTCAGGGCCATTTCACGCTTCGGTCCGGACACGTTGCCACGGAGTACTTCGATAAGTACCGGTTCGAAGGCGATCCCGCTCTGCTCGACGAGATTGCCCAGCGGATGGCACACCTGGTGCCATCCGACACGGAGGTGCTGGCCGGTCTGGAGATGGGCGGCATTCCGGTGGTGACTGCGCTCGGCCGGCATACGGGTCTGCCCTGCGCGTTCGTGCGCAAGCAGGCCAAGCCGTACGGCACCTGCCGTCTCGCCGAGGGTGCCGAGGTTGGGGGCCGTCGGGTGCTGGTGGTGGAGGACGTGGTCACCAGCGGTGGACAGATCGTGCTGTCGACCGCGGACTTGCGTGGCCTGGGTGCCGAGGTACGAGAGGCTCTGTGTGTGATTGACCGTCAGCAAGGTGGTACGGAAACCCTCGCAACCGAGAACATCCGTCTGGTGTCGTTGCTGTCGGCCGGAGACCTGCGGGCTGCTGCTGTCTGATAGGCGGAGCTGGTGGTCAGTCGTAGGCCCGGGCCGGCCGCGCCTGCGGCGCCTCACCCCACACTGCTCGCCCGCCCTACGCGCGATCCTCGACGATGAAACCGGCATCCGCCGCGGCGCCGGCGGGCCGCCCGAGCTCTTCCTGCAACCAGCCTCCCACTTGGGCCTCCTCGACCCCGGCAGCATCCCCGCTGCTCCGCCCGAGCACTCTGGTGGTTGCTCGCCATCGTCTTCTTGGGTGTTGGCGGGCTGTAGCCGAGGGGCGGCCGATGAGATCATGGGTGCCCTGAACGATCAGTTCGCGGATGAACTCTGCGAGCGCGGCGCACCCGTGGAAGACAAGGTGGCCGCCGGGCGTGGTGGTGTCGAGGGACTCGTGCAGCGACTGGAAGCCGATCCCGCGCTTGCGGAGTTCGGCCACGATGGAGGTCAGGTCTTGGATCGGGCGCCCGAGGCGGTCGGGGGAGGGCGCCACGAGGGTGTCACCGGGGCGGAGGTAGTCGAGGCACTTCCACCGCTCCTCGCGTTCTTGCCGGATGTCGGTGAACACCCGCACGCAGCCGGCCGCTTCGAGGGCCGCTGGTCTGTGGGACAGGGGCAGGATCAGGTTCGTTCGAGCGGGAAGCCGCCCTCCCATGAGGCGGCGGCCCCGTCTTACGGCCTGAAGTGGACCAGGATCCTGCCGTCGTTGGTCGGGTCCGTCTCGAATCGTTCGTACAGCTTCTTGATGTGTGGCTGGTTGAGGAACGCGAGCACGCGCTTCTTCAGCTTGCCCGAGCCCTTGCCCGGAATGATCTCCATGGTGGTCTCGCCGCTGCGCGCTGCCTTGAACATGGCCTGACGCAGGGCCAGTTCGATGTCCCGGTTGTTGCGGAAGATCGGGTGCAGATCCAGGGTGAGCAACGCGGAGCCTCCTGTCGTGTCCGGCGGCTCGGAAGGCCGCGGCTTGTCGGCCAAGGCTATGCGGGATCGTCCGGGCGCCGGCCGCAAATTCCGACACGTCATCGGCCGTACGGCGCGTTCCGGGCGCGCGCTGCTCAATGCACCTGGAGTTGACGGACGGGGTCAGTTGTCGCAGGCGCACCCTGCAGCAGATCTATGCCTCCGCCTCAAGGAGGTAGCGGCGGCAGCACTTCCTTGCCACGGGCCGTGCGCCGACAGCCCAGGCAGGGCTGAGCGGCCTGCCCCGCGAGCGCGGGGCTTCACGAGCGCCAGCCGTCCGACTGCCCGGCAGGAGGCCGTCCTGCGCGTGATCAGGGATGTCATCGCGAACACCGGGGACGCCCCCACGGTCCGGGAGATCTCGCAACGCGTCGGACTGTCCAGCTCAGATCGGTCGCCTACCAGCTCGCCTACCTGGAGAAGCTCAGCGTGATCAGCCGCAACGGACGGCACTGGCGCTCCAGCCGACTCACCGGACAGCGGTCGGCCAGGACCGGCCGACACTGCAGGGGAAACCCCGCTCAGGGCCTGAGCGGGGTTTCCTCCCCGGTCACGTTGTCCCTGGCAACCGGCGCGCATCTTCCAGGATCGATGAAGGCGAGGAAGTACTCGGGCTTGCACTCATAACGACGATGAAGGTGACAACCGGCGGGGCGAGGCCGGAGTCGAGGTCCTGACGGCGGAGGAACGGCGAGGCGAGCACACGAAGAGCTGTCCCCGGCCGGCCGACGTCCGCAGTGAGTCAGGGCCGCGGTCTGGGTCGGGCGATGAGTACGGAAACATCGTCGTGGTCGTCCGGATCACACAGTGTTTCCAGGAGCCGGTCGCAGGTTTCTTCCAGGGAAAGGTCGTGGCCGTCCAGTACGCGGAGAAGGAGGTCGAGACGTTCGTCGATGGCGTGGCGGCGTGTTTCGACCAAGCCGTCGGTGTAGAGGACCAGTTGATCGCCGGGGCGCAAGGGCACGGTGGCCGTCTCGAAGGGGACGCCGCCGACCCCGAGGGGTGCACCAGATGGTAGGTCGAGCAGTTCGGGGAGCCCGCCTGCAGGTGTCAGTGCGGGGGGCAGGTGTCCGGCTACGGCGATTTGGCACCGGTCGCTGTGTGGGTCGTATTCGGCGTAGATGCAGGTGGCGATGTAGGGGTCCAGACCGGCGGTGATCTTGTCGAGGCGTTGCAGCACCTCGGCGGGCGGGAGGCCGAGGTCGGCCAGGGTCGCGGTGGCGGTGCGCAGGCGGCCCATCGTGGCGGCCGCATCGATGCCGCTGCCCATCACGTCGCCCACCACGAGCGCGGTCTTGTCCTGCGTGAGGGGGATGACGTCGAACCAGTCGCCACCGACCTCGGCAGAGGTTCCGGCGGGCTGGTAGCGGGTGGCGATCTCAAGACTCTCGGGTGGCGTCGGCTGGGGCAGCAGGCTGCGCTGGAGCGTCACCGCGGTGTTGCGGACGCTTTGGTACAGGCGTGCGTTGTCGAGGGACACCGCAGTTCGGCTGGCGAGCTCACCGGCCAGGGTGACGTCGTCCGCGTTGAAGGGCGGTTGATTGCGGCCGCGCATCAGCCCCAGGACGCCGAGCGGCCGGCTCTGGGCGGCCAGCGGCATGGCGAGATATGAGTGGATACCGACACTGGCCAGGACAGCGGCGGCTCCGGCGTCACGGGCGATGCGCGCCAGGTCCCACTCGTCCACGCGAGTCACCATGATCGGCTGACCGGTCCGTAGGCATTGGGTGGGCAGTCGGTCGGCGTCATAGCTGACCAGTTGGTCGGGCGTGCCGGCGGCGCCGGTCGCCTCGGCGAGGTAGGCGGCCTTCACAGCCAGGGTGCGAAAGAGCGCCGGGCCGCTGTCGGGTGTCGCGGGGCGGCGATCGTCCAGGGCGGAGTCGAGTACGTCTACGACCGCGAGGCCGGCGAGCTCGGGCACTGCGACGTCAGCCAGCTCGCGGGCGGTCTGATTCATGTCCAAGGTGGTACCGATTCGGGCGGAGCCCTCGGCGATCTGGGCCAGGCGCTGCCGGGCCTGGGCCGCCGCTGTGATCGCGCCGTGCCGATCGGTGACATCCACCACCGATGTGGCGACACCAAGAACCTGACCGTTGGGGTCCTCCAACCGGTAGACGGAGACGGACCAGGCATGATCGTTGTCAGGGTCGGCCGGGGTGCGGCCAATGGTGTACCTGTCAACCTGAGGGCGTCCGGTCTCGAGCACTTCTCTGACTGCCGCCTCGGACGCGTCGACACTGTCGGAGGGCAGGACCTCGCGAAAGCCCCGGCCGAGGTGGTCCTTGGCAGACAGGCCGTGTATCCGTTCCATCGCCGGATTGACAGCCACATAACGCAGATCGGTGTCCAGAACCTCCAGCGCGACCGGCGACTGGGCGATCAGCTGCGTGGACAAGGCCAAGTCCTGCTCCACCTTACGCAGCGTCGACGCATCGGTGGCGATACCCAGAGCGTAGAAGTCGCCCTGCTTGTCCGGCAGACGGTTGTAGCGGAATTCCACCAGCCGCGTACTGCCGTCCTTGTTCCGGACAGGAATGAGCCCGTCCCAGCTCTGGCCGGTCTCCATCATCTGCTCGCACTGACGGGCGACCAGGTCCATATCCGGGTCATGGACCAACAGCTGAGCCACGTGCTGGCCCAGCACTTCCTGTGCGCAGTAGCCGAACAGCTCCTCGGCCTGCGGGCCCCACCACACGAACCGCCCGGCCGTATCCAGCGCGACCACCGCCACGCCGAACTCATCCTGCACCCTGCTCGGCAGCTCCAGCCGGAGGCCGGACGAGCCGCTGTCGGCACTGAAAGATCCCGCTTCACTCATCCCCGGGTGCTCCTTCCACCTGCCAGGGTGACGCGTGCCCGGCGCAGGCCCTGGGGCTGCAGCGCTTGGATGTTTTCCGTGCCTTTCTGGTGCTTCCATACTCTCCTGCGACGACCGACGACGCACAGCGCCGCCGCGGTAGGTCTCCTGCAGCCGCAGCCAGACTTCGCCGAGGGCGGGGACAGCGGGGACGGCGTGCCGGAGCCGGTCGAGGGGCACCTCGCCGGCGACTGCGATGGCTCCGCATCGGCGTCTCGATGGCCGCCGGTGCCCCGCGGACGAGCGCCGGCCGCGTCGGCGAAACGGTTCGTCCCTAGGCGACCGTGAGCACGATCTTGCCCTGGATGTGCCCTCGGGCGGCGCGTTCGTGCGCGGCTCGGGCATCCGCGAGCGCGAACGTGCTGTCGATCGCGACACGGACCGTGCCCGCGTCGAGCAGGCGTCCGAGTTCGGCAAGCTGCGCGCCGTTCGAGCGGACCTGGGTGCCCGTGACTGTGACGCCCAGCTTCGCGTTCTCTTCTTCGTCGAATTCGCCGAAGAACACGGGGAACTGGGAGCCGCCGCGCTTGAGCGTGCGCAGGAAGCGCTTGCTGTCCGGGCCGCCGACGGCGTCGAGAACGAGGTCGACGTCGTGCACGAGTTCCTCTGGACGGCTCTTGGTGTAGTCGATGAACTCGTCGGCCCCGAGCTCTCGCAGGAACACTTCATGCGCGCCCGACGCCACCGCGATGACACGTGCCCCCTTCCACTTCGCCAGCTGTAGCGCGAAGTGCCCCACACCGCCCGCGGCGCCGTTGACGAGCACCGTCATGTTGGCGTCGAGCGGCACCGGACGATGCTGCGCCGCCTGGAAGGGCGAGGGGTGATCGTGTCCGAGCTCGATCAGGAACTGCCATGCCGTGAGCCCGGCCATAGGCGCCCCGGCGGCGTGCACGTGATCGATGCCGGCCGGCTTGAGTGCGAGGTCCGACGCAGGCGCGGCCACGTACTCGGCATAGGTACTGCCATCGAAACCGGGGAAGCGAAGGAGACCGAAGACTTCATCACCGACGGAGAAGGCGTCCACATCAGGGGCGACGGCCTCGACGACACCCGACAGGTCCGTCCCCGGAATCACAGGCAAGCTGAACTTCGGCCGCACCTTCGGGGGCAGGTTGGACATCCCGTCGCGCAGGTACCAGTCGGGCGGGTTGATGCCGACCGCGTGCACGCGAACGAGCACCTCGCCCGGCCCCGGCTCGGGAATCGGCGCCTCGTCGTAACGCAGAACTTCGGGGCCGCCGTGCTCATGGAGCCGGACCGCCCTCATCGTGTGTGTCGGCATCGTTTTCTCCTGCTCGCGCTGCGGGATAGGCTTATTCGGATCGGCGATCCACATAAGTGGACCACTGATCCGAATATATGGACCACCGATCCGGTTAGTCAAGGGGGACAGATGCGGGCCGACGCCAAGAAGAACCGCGATCACCTGCTCGCAGTAGCGGGCACCGCCATCGCCGAGCAAGGCGTCGACGTGTCACTGCGCGACATCGCGCGCAGGGCCGATGTCGGACTCGCGACGCTGCTGCGTCACTTCCCGACGCGCGAGGCGCTGCTCGATGCCCTGCTCCACACGAGCTTCGACGAGCTGACCGCCAAGGCGGGCGCTCTCGAAACGTCCAGCTCGGCCGGCGATGCTCTCGTTTCGTGGCTACGCGACTGCGTCGCGTGGACGACGGAGTATCGGGGCGCGATCGTGCTGATGGCAGCCGCCATCGATGACACCGAGTCCGCACTCCACGCTTCGTGCGTCACTCTGCGCGCCGCCGGTACGCGGCTCCTCACCCGCGCCCAAGCCGCGGGCATGGCGCGGACCGACATAGACGGCGCCGACATGTTCGCGCTGGTAATGGCGCTCGCCTGGCTCGGCGATCAACGCTCGCTCGCGCCACGCGCCGATCACCTCTTCGACGTAGTCGCAAGCGCGATCCTGACCAGCACAGCGAGCAGCGATGCCGACGGGGAACGCCGCCCTCGCGCCCACTAGCTGAAACCGTCGCGCACGCGAACCAGCGAACTCGGCCGCGCTCGGCAAGAGCGGATCGACGCCGAGTTCGCCACGGCGGTCAAGGTCACCGACATCGAACCGCGCGCTCCCCGAGGAGCGGACCGCGACCACTGGAAAGCGCCCGACGAGGGCGGAGGCGCGCCGGCTGATCACGCCCTGGTCGGGTCGACAGGGGCACGCGGTGTTGTCTGCGATGCCACCTCGACCGAGCAAGACGGGGCTCTTGCTGCCCAGTTCGGCGAGGTGGACGTTCTCGTCAACACCGCCGGAGGGCTGCCTGAACCCGCACCCGAGTGCCTGGCGATCCTGGAAGCACAACTGGCGCAGTGGCACAGCAGTTTGGCCCAGAACCTTCTCACTGCGGTGCTGACCACTGTCGCGGTCCAGGGCAAGCTCACCAGTATCAGCTGCGTCATCAGCGTCGGCTCGATCGGTGCCGAACGCCGAGGCGGCGGCTCCTACGGTGCAGCGAAAGCTGCTTGGCCGCCTGGAACACCTCGCTGTCCGCCGACCTCACGCCCCGGGGCGTCACCTGCAACGTGATCTCCGCGGGCTTCGTCGCCGACACAAATTTCTTCCGTGGCCAGCTAGTCGAAGAACGCCACCTGGCGCTCGTGGACGAAACCCACAACAAGCGCCCGGGAATGGTCGACGACATCGCCCAGACCGCCCACTTCCTTGCCTCTCCGGGCGCCCGGCACATCACCGGCCAGACCATCCATGTCAACGGTGGCGCCTTCACCACACGGTAGCTCTTACCTCGAACAGGAAAACCGAACGACGTCACTCACCTGGGAGTTCGGCGTACATGGACGGCGGGTTTGGCGTGACTCTCCGACTGCTGCCCAGGGTCACTGCAGTGCGTCGATGGCTTTGACGACCAGCGCACGCGCGTCGGCGCCGTACACGGCCATACTGCGCAGTTGCTCGAACGCGCGCAGGTAGAGGGCGACCTCCGATGGCTGCGCGATGTTGACCTCAGCCGATGCCAGTTCAACTGACACGAGCTTGTCGTCGTACACGTGGAACGTCTCGATGGGCCAGTGGCATCGGTCCTGCGTGGCGGCCGGGATGATACCCAGCGCGACCTGGGGCAAGGCGCCTGCGGTCAGCAGGTACCCGAGTTGCCCGGCCATCGCCTGCTCGTCGCCGATCTGTGCCCACAGGACGCTCTCCTCGATGAGCATGAGGAATCGGTGGCCGGGCGTGTGGATGACACGCGATCGTTCCACGCGTGCCGCCCCGGCTGCTGCGCCGTCGTTGACCGGGATGTCGCGGAAGTCAGCGATCCTGCTGAGTAGCGCTGAGGCGTAGCCCTCGGTCTGCAGGAGCCCGGGCACCAGCGTCGACGAGTAGATGCGGAACAGCTCAGTCTGCTGGAAGAAGCCGGTGACGCTCTCCTGCAGCTGCTTCATGCCCGAGCGCACCTGAAGGCGCCACTCCCGGTACATGGCTTCCGCGTTGACGGACTGGGCGACGAGCCCGTCGGCCTGGTCGCCGGCGCCGCACGCGGCTGCCCAGGCCCTTATGTCCCTGGCGGACGGTGCGGTCCGGGCGTTCTCGATCCGCACCGTTTTGGCGTGGTGCCATCCGCACTGGCGGGCCAGCTCCGTGACAGTGAGGCCGGCCGATTTCCGCAGATCCCGCAGCCGTAGAGCTACGGCCTCGCGGGCAGCCTGTGCGGAAGGCGACGGGGAGTACGGCATGGGCTGGCCTGTCAGTGGGATTGTTCAGCGGATGTGGAACTGGTCGTGCGGTACTGCTTTCGACCACACTGTCTCGAACGCTTCGGTGCACAGCTTCGCGGCCGCTGGGTCGTCGGTGATCTCCTCGCCCAACGACGAGCCGTCACTGGAGAAGAGATTCCAGTGGACCCACTGGTCGTCGAACAGCCAGAAGTCGTTCCCCGGCAGGGCGATCGTTGAGGCCTGCCGGCGCGGGAGCCACCGCACCTGCTCGCCTGCGGCGACGTTGGTGAACGTGCCGTCGTACAGGAACTGCGTGTACTCGCTGACCGGTTCGGACACGATGCGTGCCCGGCGCACGACCGCACCGCGACTCACGGCCTCGTGGATGAGGTCCAGCCAGGGCCGCCACCACGAGGCACGGTCTGCCCGATCGTGTCGGAACCCGGCCCGCCAGTCGGCGAACGGACCCTCTTCGTAGTCGACGGCATAGCTGTCGCGCATCTCCAGGTGCACGGCCGATCGGCAGCCCGCCATCAGCTCATCAAACGTTGGCACGCTCGAGGGCATCGCACGCCTCCCTGATCATGCTGACCATGTGGGCCGGGATACGGACCACAGCTTCACCGTCCGGGATCCCCTTGGCGTGCCCCGGCACCTCGAACTGAGCGCACTCCGCTTCGAGTTCAGTGCTCGGCTTCCATCCCTGGAACACGAACTCCTGCTTGTCCTGGTCGACCCACACGGTCGGGCTCTGCTTGTCTCCCGTGTTGGGGTCGATCCCGATGAACAGTAACGACATGTCGGCCTCCGGGGTCGGCAGGTGCATTTGTGTGCACCACCGTCATCCCTACGGCGGACGCAGTCAAGGTGCCGAAGTCGCCAATGTACCTGCTGTGTTGGCTTGTCTGCACATATCTGCACATTGCTTGAGGTCATGCACACGGTAGGCCTAGCGTCGATGCCACGCAGCAACGACCACGGCCCGCCAAGGTGCGCGGGCGCAGCCCTGCGGAGGCGCAATGCCCACCACTGAAGACGCCCCAGCCGCACAGTCGGGCGGCCAGATCCCCGAGCTGATCCAAGAAGCCATGTCGGTCACGCGCACCATCCCCGGCCTGGCTCGCCTGCAAGAGCTCAACCTCGTGATCCGAGCAGAACTCCGGCACCTCATCCCTCGCGTGCAGGAGCAGGCCGACCGGATCACTCACGGCACGACGGCGTTCTATGCCCGCGAGCGTGCCATCGCCGACGCCGAGGGGGAGCTGTCGCTGGGCCTCAGTCCCAGCCCTCTCGCCGCGGCTCTTGCGGTGGCGGCACTCGGCCGCCGTCTGCGCACCCTCGACCAGTTCGCGGGAGACGGCCAGTGAGCGAATGGTGCGCGACCGGCGCGCACATGACGGACGAGCCCGTGATGGTCGGTCAGGTCGAGAGGCCGAGCGGGCCGCCGTTCGTGCTCTACGGCTGCAAGAGGCACGCTGCTGTCTCACCGAAGGCCGTGATGCGCAGGACCCTTCGGGACCGAGTGGTCGAGTCCGGCTGAGACTCCGCCGTCGGCGTGCCTTCACATGCCGGCGAAGGCCGGGCGGGAGCTATCCCGCAAACAGAAGGGCTCGAAGAACCGGGCCAGGGCCCGGCTCAAGGTTGCCCGCGCGCAAGCGCAGGTGGCTGATGCGCAAAAGGAGTTCCACCATCAGCTCTCCACCCGGTTGATCCGCGAGAATCAAGCGATAGCCGTGGAAGATCTGTCGGTCAAGCGCCTTGCGCGCTCCAAGCTGGCCAAGTCCGTCCATGACGCGGGCTGGTCACAGTTCGTGACCATGCTCGCCTACAAGGCGGCCCGGTACGGGCGTAGCGGCACAGCAACCTGTGGGACGGCCAGAATCCTCGGGCTTCAGCCCGAGGAGCATGTCAATGCCGGCGCCTGCTGCGGGGCGGGTCGTGTACATGTCCGCGCAAGTCGCTGCCCGCTGTTGCCCTACCTCGAAGGCGTTCTACGTCCGAAAGAGAGCCGTAGGCAAGAACCACAGGCAAGCGGCCGTCGCCCTCGCGCGGCGTCGATTGAAGTTTCTGTGGGACCTCACACGCGACAGCCGAGTCTTTGAGATCGCCGCTCGCCCAGCCCTGCCGTGCTCGGATGAATCGCTCACAGCGCGTCACCCAATGAGGTTGACAACCTCATTGGGAATCAGTAATCACGACGTCCGTGGCGGAGGGACACGATGCCGGAACGACGGACAAGGCAGTCCTGCGAATCACTCGTGCTTCGCGGCACGGGGCACCGCTGGTCCGGTTGCGGGGTATTCCTCGCAGAGTAGCCTGAAATTAACCAACGATACCCGACCAGGAGGTAAGCCATGTTTGCCCGACTGCTGCGGCGTCGTATGCCGCGTGGACTTGTCCTTATCGGCAACGGCCGTCTGATCCGGGGCTTCAGCGGCAGCCACTACGACGGTCACGGATACCTTGGCTGAAACACCGTCCACAAGTCGAACCGAGTCCGCCTCAGAGTAGCCGCGGCAGGCGACATTGGAGGATGTGCGGTGGCCGAGGACACCGATGCCCTAGTGGCCATGGAGCGGATCCTGTCACCGCATTGCCGGGTCACACGGACGTCCGGCGGAGCACTGATCGCGGACTGGAAACGGACGCGTTTTCTCGGAATGGCGACGGCGGACATCCAGAAGTTCGCCGACGAAAGCTCCACGGAACGCGCCGAGCTCGTCACCGGTCTTATCCGTGCCCGGTGCGTGACGGGCCGCCAAAAGGAGCATTCCAACGTCGAGGTCGGGCTCTGGCTGCGCGGAGTGCATCTGCTGATCCGGACCATCGGATTCGGGCGCGTGCTTCGGCTCCTGTCCCTGGCGGCCCCGGACTATGCCCGCGCAGATCCCGCTTCCGCGGAAGACGTCGCCTCGCTGAAGCGGGCGGTGCACTCGCACGGCCACAGAAGCTGGTTTGTCAACGACGACTGCAAGGCCGAGGCCGTGACAGCCTTTGTCCTGCTGCGTCGGCGCGGTCTCAAGGCCGTCCTCCACGTAGGTGCGCGCGAGCACCCGTTCGCCTTGCACGCCTGGACGTCTTCGGCCGACGTGTGCATCCCCGACGCCGATCCGCGCGGGCACGCGTTCACTGCAGTTCTCTCGATCAACGGCGGAGGCCAGTGACGTGGAAGCACTCCGCCTCGACTGGGCCGGGACCACACCGAAGCTCTCGGCAGCCGGGGCCATGGCCGAGCAAGGGCTCGTGACGACGGTCTCCTCACAGGACGGAACCGCGGTGGTCGCCGGCTGGGTCGGCTCGGTCCGGGACCGCATGGCGGGTGCGCGCCGCCTCCTCGACGACTTCGGCCGGCGGGGAGTCGCGTCGCGCCTGCCGACCGGCGACTACGCGGCTGTCCTGGTGTACCGCGACCGCATCCTGCTGATGCGGGACGAGCAGGCACGTATCCCCCTGTTCTTCAGGGAGTCCGGCGGCCGTGTGAGCGCGGTGAGCACCTCGGCGCGCCGCCTGGGCGCCGGAGCGGAGCTGGAACGTCGCTACTTCTGCCGGTACCTGACCGGGAACATGGCGCAACCCCACTCGGAACTCACCCCTTTCGCCGGGGTGCACCGGATACTGGGCGGCGAGGTGGTGGAACTTTCGATCACGGGGCAGATGCGCGGTCGGGTGCCGCGACACGTCCGTGAGGCGGACGACCTGTCGTTACCCGGGGCAGACGGTCCCCGCTTCAGCGGCGCCGCGAAGGATCTGCGCCTCGCGCTGGAGAACGCTGTCGGGCGCCGTATGGGCAGGACGACGGCGTGCCATGTCTCAGGCGGCACCGACTCCACCAGCGTCGCGTTGCTCGCGGCACGCCTGCTGACCGCGGGACAGGACCGCCCTGGGGACCTGGTCCTGCTTGCCGGACGCTTCGGCAGAGGAGAACTGGCCGAGGAACAGCCGTACCTCGACGAGGCGATGGAAGCGATCCGCCGTCATGTGCCCGCGGCCCACCCGATGATGATCGATGTAGATGACGTGGCCGACTTCGACGACTTTTGGCACCACGCGGGGGACGCGGACGAGCCTCATGCGCACGCCTTCCGCGCCCCGTTCTGGAGCAGGCTCCATGCCGCCGCGGCGGAACTGGGCTGTGACACCCTCATGACCGGCTGCGGGGCCGATCCGATTGCCGACGCCAACCCGCTTCACTTGCACAGGCTGGCCCGCAGGGGACAGCTCCGGCAGATGACGAAGCAGGCACGTGCCTGGGCCACAGGCGGCGAGCGGGGCTTGCGGGACGTCCTCTCCGCCTACGTGGTGCAGCCGACTCTGCCGTTGGCCGCCGAACGGCTCACCGCGCTCGTCCGCCGCCGCGGGACGGTGCTCGGCGGCCTCGGCAACTTCGCCCGCCCCCGATGGCTGCGGTCCGGATTCGCGCGGGCTCACGGCTACCGTGAGGCCAGCGTCGCGGAGAGCCGCTTCGTGTTCGGACGCCGGCCGGAACAGTCGCTCTACGACGCGGCCAACTACATCGCCGCTCCGGACCCGCTCTCCTGGCGCCGCGCACGGCAGGACGGATTCTTCCTCTCCCATCCCTTCCTCGACCCGGAGGTCATCGCCACGATGCGCCGCCTCCCCGCCGAAGCCACGTTCCATCCAGGCCGTTCGAAGACGGTTCTGCGCGAGGCCATGGCAGATCTGCTCCCGCCCCGGATCCTCGGCCGAACGGTCAAGATCCCCTTCGACGAGCTCTACGCCCGCGGCTTGCGGACACACGGCGACGAACTCATCGACCTCTGCCGCTCCGCGCGGCATCCGCTGATCGCGGAGATATTCGACGTGGAGACGCTGTGCCGGGCGGTGCGGGAGGCGCAGCTCGGCATCGGGGACTCATACTCCTGGGATCGTATGAACAGCTCTCTCGCCCTGGTGGTGTGGCTGGAGCGATTGGACCAGCGCTCCCGCGCGCTCATGCCGGTCAGCGCCGGCTCTTGACGTCCCACAGGGTCCGTTCGATCGGGCCTTGTCTGGAGTCGACGATGCCGTACCGGCTCTCCAACTCGCGGTCTTCCGATTCGCTGTTGATGCGGTTTTCCTCGCCGTTTCGCCTGATGGTTTGCAGCAGGTCTGCGCCATGCACACCGAACTGCCAATAGACGGTGACGTAACGGGTGTCCCTGGTATGCGCGGCGATCGAATTGTTCTCGTACACCCGGCCGCGGTAGACGACGTTGTCGACGCCCTTCGTCGCCTTCACCCAACCGGGCACCTGGCCGTCGCTCCAGGAGTACCCGGTCAGTTGCATCTGCGACAGGCCGAGTCTGTCCTTGCGTGCGAAGCTCCCGTTGGCGTAGAACGCCAACTGGTCGTACGGCGTGTCCATGGGTAGTTGCACGACCGTCTGGCTGACGAACGTGTCACCCGGCTCGATCCAGTGTCCGGCGGGCGCCCACGGCTGCGCCGCGACCAGCTCGCCGGGCTGCTGGATCTCCCGGCGGGAGAGAGGGTGCATCTCCTGGAACGTGCGCCACTTCTCGGCATCATCGCGCCACTGCTCGCGCTTCCGGTCCGTCGCGCTTATCCACACTCGTTCCCCCATGGCGTGGAACTCGGTGCCGAGCACGTAGAAGCCCACATCGCTGCGGTTCTCGGCCCTGATGTCGACCGGCAACGCGAACGCCTTACGGTCCTGCCTCAGTACAGGCTTTCCCACGGTGATCGTGATGAGGGGTCTGGCACCCTGCTGGGACGGCTGGTAGAGACGCTCGTAGCCGAAGTTCGCCAGTGCGATGAGCCCGGTGACGATCACCGCCGCGGCCACCCGCTTCGGAGCGGGGATCTCGACGGATGTCCGCCACACTGCGAAGACAGCCCAGGCGCAACCCACCGTGATCAGGCACCACAGCACCCGGTAGGCCGTGGAATCGACGTCCTTGAAGGTCATGAGCAAAAGCGCGGCGTTGGTCAAGAATGCCGCGACCGTGCCGATCAGCGCGACCGTGCCCGAGTAGGGAATGCGGTTTCGGAACCAGTGGTCCCAGACCGCGAAAGCGCCCACCAATGTGGTGAACGAGACCAGGATCAGGATGGCACCGGTGATGCGACCCGCGTAGGTCAGGGCACCGACGAGATCTTCGAAGCCGAGCCAGCCCAGCGGCAGCCCCGTCAGAAGCAGAACCACCAGGATCAATACCACGGTTGCCGGTGACCGCCTGTTGCTCGTCGGGACCAGCAAATCCCGCAGACGGCAGCCGACGCCGGACCAGAAGGGAACCTTCACGTGGTCAGCTCCCGACGCCGCAGGCCGATGCGGGAGTGCCGTCCGCTCCTATGGTGACCGCGACCGGAGACGCACCCGAGCCGGCCGGTGCACGGTCCGCCGATCGGCACCGGCGTACGCCAACTGAACCCAAGAGGTGTCTCCTTCGAACGTCACTGGGGTACTGCACGGGTGGAGCCCCTGCCAGCTTCCTGCGGCACGTACCTCGCGGTGGTGTCGCGGAGCATCCGATCCCCGCAGCGGACCAGGAGACCTGGTGCTGCGCCGGGACTCGAGCACCATCGTCCGCGGTGATCATTCGGATCACCACCCGGATGCCTCCGGACGGCCTACACGAATATGTCTCCTTCGGGCTCCGGACAGGAGGTTCGCTGTCGTAGATGCCGCGGCGAACGAGGAACTCACGCTGGTACTCGTCGGCGGGGATGCGTGCCCAGCCGTAGGCGCACAAGCCCTTCGCCCCGATCACGCAGGCGCGCAGTTCTACTGGGACACTGGCCGACTCAGCCCGTTCGTGGGTACGCCGACCGCATCCCACGCCAGCAGTACCGCATCGTGCTCCTGCGGCCCGTAGGCGTCGGCGGCGTCCGCGGTCAGCCGTGCGAAGGACGTGAAGTCGGCGTCGCCGGCGAGTTCGCCACCGGTGAGCACGTCGTACCAGATACGGCCGGCACCGTCCCAGGCGTGGCCGCCGAGCTGAGTCGCGGCGAGGTAGAAAGCGTGGTTGGGGATGCCCGAGTTGATGTGCACGCCGCCGTTGTCGGCGAAAGTCTGCACAAAGTCGTTCATGTGGGCAGGCTGCGGATCCTTGCCGAGCTCATCGTCGTCGTACGCGGTGCCGGGCGCCTTCATCGAGCGCAGCGCGACGCCCTGTACTTCGGGGCGCAGCAGTTCCTCTCCGATCAGCCAGTTCGCTTCCTCGGTTGTCTCGCCCTTGGCGAACTGCTCGACCAGGGACCCGAATACGTCGGACAGGTGCTCGTTCAGGGCTCCGGACTGGCCCATGTAGGTCAGGTTGGCGGTGTACTGGGTGACGCCGTGGGTGAGCTCATGACCGATGACGTCGGGGGACTGGGTGAAGTCACCGAAGATGCGCCCGTCCCCGTCACCGAAGACCATCTGCTCGCCGTCCCAGAAGGCGTTGTCGTAGTCCTCTTGGAAGTGAACGCTGGCATCCAGCGGGAGGCCGGCCCCGTCGATGGACAAGCGGGACAGTGTCCGGAGATAGAACTCGAACGTGGCACCAAGGCCGTCGTAAGCGTGATTGACCGAGGTGTCCGGTACGTCGGCCTCGCCCTCTCCGCGCATGCGCCTGCCGGGCAACTCCTGCCGGTGCTCGACGTCGCAGATGGTGCGGAGGGGGTGGTCAGGGGCGCGCCTCGGCGGGGCGGCGGTCGGGCCGATCTCGGCCGTCAGCCTCCGTTGGACGCGCTGTGCCGCGTCGAGCGCAAGGGTGCGGCGGGCAGGCTCGTTGAGGGACGGGTTCTCGGCCCGGGCCAGCCGGTTGAGCAGATGCGGTGGCACGATCGCACACGGCGTAGTGGCCACGGACCTGAGCGAGGAGCCTCGGATGTCGTCGGTCATGGGATGTGCTCCGATCGGTGCGGTGGCGTACCTCATCCGCCTGACGCTCGCGCTTTCGCGGGTGGCGGTACGCGTGCCGATCATGGACTTGAGTGGTTGACGAACAGCGTCACCGTCGTCTGACCCCAGCCCCGTATGTCCGCACTTGAGGAAGTGCAGTGCTGCCGGTCCGTCAGTTGCTGGTACCAGCCGTCGACGCCTGCGATGAACGTAAGGTGCGGCCCGCGGTACTGGGTACGGACGTACTCAAGGGGGTCGAGGGGTTCAACTACTTGAAGAACACGCACGTCGTCCTTGAGATGCCGCGGCGCGAGGGCTTCTTCATGTCGAAGGTGGCCAACTGCTGTGCCGAGCATGGAGCTCTCTCCCCGGAGGAAAGGGCCCTTCCGGTTTCAACGGGCGATCCGTGCGCGCGCGTGCTATGCCATCAGTTTCCGCCCGTCACCGGAGGCTTGCAACTCAGTGGACGAGGAGCCGGTATGCCGCGCAGGATCGTCATCTGCCTCGACGGGACGAGTAATCAGGTGGGCGCCCGCCGCCGGCGGGCCTAGCGGGAGCCTCGGCCGTTCCCGCGCGGCCGGCCCGTAGCCAGGGGGCCGGCCGCGCTGCGCCGTCCGGGGTCGATCTGCTCGGCGAACGCCTGGAGCGCGGCGGAGCTGTTCGGCGGCAGGACCGCCATCAGTCCCTGCTCCTGCGCCTCGGCCAATGTCTCCGCCGCCCTGCTGCCCTCGGGGACGTGCACCAGGCGGACGTGTCCGTCTCCGGAACCCCGCCGGTCCACCGGAGCGACGGCGCCATGGGTGCCGTCGGGCAGGGTCACCCACAGCTGGAAGTCGTCGTACCGGACGAAGTCCGCCCCCTTGACGGGCCAGGGGTAGTGGTGCTCACCGGGCACCTTGGGCAGAATCCCCTGGTGGTTGCCGTGGGTCATGGGCACACATGCGTTGAACAGCGAGTCGGTCCACGCCTCCACACCGTCCGCGTCCTTGATCGGGGTGCGCAGCAGTGCGTCGGCCTCCTCGTATCCCAGCTCGGCGAGGGCCGGCAGGGTCAGCGGGAAGGCATCGATGAGTTCGGCCGCCTCCTGCCTGAGCCGGTCGACCTTCACCGGCTCAGCGCAGAACTGCATGCTCCACTCGATGCCCACCCTGGCCCGGTACATCCGCCAGCCGCCCGCTCCCTTGACCCAGAGGCTGCCTCCGTGGTGCATCTCCCAGTGCTCGGAGCCGGCGGGCCGGGACCCGTACGGCAGATCCGTGTCGCTGATCTCGTCGAGAATCTTGTGCGCTGCCTTCTTTGCGGCGCGGAAGAAGGACGACTCGAAACGTTCGGGGTGCTCGACCAGCCGTATCTTCCAGGGATGGTTCTCCGACTCGATCCCGCCGGGCTTGAGCGAGTCGGGAATCGGGGACGATGCAAGGGAACCGGCTCGGGCCATGTCCGACCTCCACGTGCCAACCGCGGTCCGTGTCCGGCCCACGGTGCCGAGTGCCCCCGTCTTCATCGTCTGCCACCGGTCGGAGGTGCGCCAACCCGAGCAGCCAATGAACCGGCGGTGGTTCGTTGGACCGGGTGGTAGAGATCGAGAGGTCTGCCGCTGCCGACGATGTTGCTCAGGTCCCAGACAGCCTGACAGGGCGTCAGGATCGAGTGACGGCTCAGCTGGAACCAACCCGACTGCATCGGCCTGGCCGACCAGGTCCGCCGCGATCTGCAGCACCCTGACGTGACGTCACGGCGCCACCATGAGATTCATGTACTGGAATCTGGACACGGGTGCTGGGAACAAGTTGAGGACGTCCCGGAATGGATTCTGGTGCCTGATTCCTCCGTTCCTGAGACCGGAACGCATCGCGGCCCGTCCGCCGGCTCGGTGGACAGCCCGGAGCCGGGGCTGGGTGGCGAAAGGGTCAGTGACCGCAGTGCGGGCACCGTCCACTGGGACGGCCACGGGTTTCTATCTCAATGCCGATCTCCCGCAGTCGGCGCAACTGGTAAACGATCGACGACGTGGAGGAGAGCCCGACCGCCGCGGCGAGCTCGCGTACCGATGGGGCTTCCCCGTATTCGGCGATCCACTCCCGTGCGCTGCGGATGATCCGCATCTGCCGGTCGGTGAGCATCACGGCCGCGCTTTCGTACGGGCGATCTCCTTGAGTGCCATGCGGGCCGCGGGCGTGCCCGCCGAAGTCGTCCAGTACGGGTGCCCGGCGATGAGCCGGGACAGACGGAGGAGCCGTCGGCGCTGGGTAGCCGCGTCGTCCGACGGGCCGGTGGCGAGCTGTTCGTAGGTGACGTACCAGGATGTCTGCGCCTTCAGAAGGTCGCTCGGAAAGTGGCGGTCCATGCTCCCTAGTAGAGCGTATGTTCGAATTCTGAAGCAAAGGCAACGCACCTCGACGTGTCGGGGGGCGTTCTCGTTGTCCTGTGTCGGCGAACCTTGCGCGTGTGCCATCGAACCGTGACGAACGCGCATGCGTGTCACCGAACTTGGAGCACAGGAGCCGGGGCGCGTGGCGTGGGGCAGAATCCTGCGCCATGGTGATCAGCGCGCGCGAACTCAACCGAGCGACCCTCAGCCGCCAGCTCCTGCTGGAGCGTGAGCCGCTGACCGTCCCCGACGGTGTGCGGCGCGTGGTCGCGCTCCAGGCGCAGCACCCGGCCTCGCCCTACCTCGCCCTGTGGAACCGGCTCACCAGTTTCGCTCCCGCCGATCTCGATGCCGCCTTCACCGGGCGTTCGGTGGCCAAGGCGACCCTGATGCGGATCACCCTGCACGCCGTGCACGCCGAGGACTACGCAGCTTTCCGCGCGGCGATGCAGCCCACGCTGTATGCCTCCCGGCTCGGCTCCCGCTTCGCCGCCGCGGGGCTGACCCCGGCGGACGCCGACGAACTGGTGCCGGAGCTGCTGGCCTTCGCCCGTCGGCAACGCACCTCGGCAGAGACGCAGGCGTGGGTCGAGGAGCGGGTCGGCGCCGAGAAGAAGGAGGGGGCGTGGTGGGGGCTGAAGGCGTACGCGCCGTTGCATCATGCCCCGACCAACGCCCCGTGGTCGTTCGGCCTGAGGCCGTCCTTCCTCGCTGCCGGGACGGGACACGCCCCCACGGGACGGGCGATGGATCCACAAGCGCTGCGGACCCTGATCCTGCGCTACCTGGCAGGGTTCGGGCCTGCCTCGGTGGCGGACGTGGCGCAGTTCGCCATGGTCCAGCGGGCGGCCATCCGCGAGGCGCTCCGCGCTCTCGACGGCGCAGTCGAGCAGCTCCAAGGGCCGGACGGCGGCACGCTGTTCGACCTTCCTGGCGCCTCCCGGCCCCCCGCGGAGACCCCCGCTCCGCCCCGGCTGATGGCGATGTGGGACAGCGTCCTGCTGGCCTATGCCGACCGTAGCCGGGTGATACCCCCGGCCTACCGACCCGTGGTGATCCGCAGGAACGGCGATGTACTGCCCACCCTGTTGGTGGATGGCCATGTCGCCGGTGTCTGGCGCCCGGTGGATGGAGGCATAGAGGCCACGGCCTTCCACCCCCTACCTCCCGCCGCCTGGGACGGGCTCGCCGCAGAGGCTCAGTCCTTGACGAGGCTCCTCAGCGAACGCGAGACGGCGGTCTATAGCCGCTACGGACACTGGTGGTCGAAACTCCCCGAGGCTGAGGCGCGGCTGCTGTGAGCAGCGGCTCGACATCGTCGCCGCGCGGGCAGTGACGCCGTCGGTGGCGGGACCGACACCTGCCTGCTCATCCTGGAACTCGGCGCCGGCTTCAACACACCAGGCGTCGTCCGGCGGCCCGGCGAGCAACTCACCCGTCGCCTCCTCAGCGTGCGCCTGGTGCGCGTCGACCCCACCCATCCGGAGGCTTCCGCCGCGGCGCCGGCGGGCCGCCCGGCCTCTTCCCGTAACCAGCCTCCCACCAGGGCCTCCTCGACCCCGACAGCATCCCCGCCGCTCTGCCCGAGCACCTGGTGGCCGCTCGCCATCGTCTTCTTGGGTGTTGGCGGGCTGTAGCCGAGAGGCGGCCGATGAGATCATGGGAGCCGTAGCCAAGCTGTTCCGGTCCAGGGAGAGGGCATGCCATGGCCGGGTCCGTCGTACGGGCCGTTTGGACCTTCATGCTCGACGAGGACGAGGACTGGGTCCCGTCCAGGGAGCCCGCTGGAGACGGGAACCTCCGGCGGGCGGTGGAGACCCTGCTCCTGGGGATCGCCTCGGCCCAGGCTGCGCAGACGTACCTGGCCGCTTGGTGCGCCGACTCGCAGCGGTGGGAGTCGGGCTTCACTCTGGCGACCGCCTCCGCAGCGGCTGAGCGAGTGAGCGCGGGGGTCGTCAGGCTCATCGATCTGTACGGGCAGTTTGAGGACTGCGACATTGCGGGTGACGAGTTCGACGCGATGCTCCAGGACTATGTGGCGGCGGCGCGGGCCGCCGAGAGATAGCACTCCAGTGGGACTGCACCAATCCCGCTGGTCAGGTGCGGCGGCATGTCGGGGGCGGGCCCCAGGAGACCTACCACCCGTCCAGGGGATGGGCGCAGGCGCCTCTGGCGCTGATCATCGGCTTCGTGGTGCTGGTCGCGGCGTTCTTCCTCGTGTACGCGCTCGTGCTGCTTGTCTGATTGCGGAGGCGTGGGCGCCAAGAGGGTGCGAGAAAGGTGGACGGGTACCCGGGCTCCCCGTTGGCTCGTCGTAGATCTGTCCAGTGGGTTCATCGACCCGCATGACGCCTCCGGCGGGGTGTGGTGAGCCCGGAGGGCAGCCCTATGCGGCTGTTTGACGCTGATGGCAGACCCCCGCAGTGACGACAGGCCGGTCCACAAAGTCCAGGGCACTCAACCGCACTGAGGCGCGGGCCAGCGCGCCGATCCCGGCTCGCGCCGCAGCCGATAGTGCCGGCCCCGGCGATGGCGATCTAGGCACGGGTGGAGCCGGAGCGGAACAGGACTTCGCGCACCGCGACAGTGCAGGGCCATCCGACCTCGATGGCCCTCAGCAGGCTGCTGCTGGTCACGAGATGCCGGCGTTCGCGGCGGTTGATTTTTTGCCTGGGCCGTAACAGCGGGAGTCCTTCCCGGCGCTCGCTGCCGTTTCGACTGACGGAAGCCCAACGATGCTGGACACTGCATGGGTTGCATGAGGTTCCGTCCTGCTGGGAGCGATGGGCGCACCGCCGTTCACGTCAATATGTCCCTGCCCGCAGCGAGGCGATCGAGGTGGCTGACGAGTGAGGCGAGGGACACCTGCGGGTCTTGCCCGGCGGTGTCGACGATGACGTGTTCCCGGCCCCAGGGCTCGTAGTCGTGGTCGAGGACCTGTTGCCAGTTGGGCAGCTCCAGGTCGGGGATGTCGACCGAGCGTGAGATCACGCGCTGTTGGTGCTCGGCCGGATCTGAGCAGATCACTTCGATCTCGATGACGGTGACGCCGGCGTCTGCGCCGGCGTCCCGCCAGGCATCACGGGTGACGGACAGAGGGTTCACCGATTCCGCGATCACAGTGAGACCCTGCTGGAGGTGCTCCTTGGACAGGGCATATCCGACCGTGTAGCCGACCGGACCGAGAGGGTGCTCGGCCAGGCCCGAGCGGACGATCGCCTGCTCGATCGTATCGATGCGCAGATGCACCGCGCCGACACGCGCGGCTAGGAGCCGCGCCAGTGTTGTCTTACCGGTGCCGGGCAGTCCGCCGATGACTATGAGCATGGACTCCATGCTGCCGTAACAGGCAAGGGAGGTGCGGATGGCAGCGTACCGGCGCAGGGCACCGGTTGGACGAAGGGAAGCCCCGGCCCCTGCCGGCCCGTCGGGATCGCTCAGCATGCGCTCATCGCGAACCGGCCCTCACGTCGAAGGGGCAGCAAGCCGTTCGGAGCATGGCCTCGCCGCGAGGAAGGGTTCCAGCAGCCGCAGCAGTGCGGCAGGCCGGTGCAGCGGCACGATGTGGCCACAGTCGTCGAGGGCATAGCCCGTCAAGTCATCTGCCACCGGGCGTAGTTGCCGCTCCAGCGCCCGCCCTACCGGGTGCGCGCCGATGGTCATAGTGGGCATGGTGAGGCGCGCCTGTGATACGGCCTGCTGAATCTGCTGAGCACTCAGCGGCAGCGCGCGGTAGTACGAGAATGCGCAACGCAGCGCGTCGTGGCCGGTGTAGGCGGCGATGAAGGCATCACGTACGGCAGCCGGTACGCCCTCTCCCAGCGTGCCGGCGTCAAGGAAGAAGCCCACATAGCGCGCCTCGTTGCCTTCCAGTACTGACTCGGCCAGTCCAGGCACCGCGTGGAAGCCGAACCACCACGGGGGGCCGTCGGTGAGGAAGTCCTCTGCGCCCGGCAACGTGCCCGCCAACGACTCCATGAGGACCAGTCGGTCTACGAGCTGAGGATGGCGCAGGGCGAGCGAGAGCGCTGGTGGCACGCCTGCGTCGAGCGCCACCACCGCGGCAGATGAGAGTCCCAGTGAGCCCAGCAAGGCTCGTGCGTCCTCGGCGAGCGTGTTGGCGTCATAGCCGTGTGCTGCCCGCTCGCTCGCTCCGAACCCCCGCATGTCGGGTGCGATCACGAGGTGGTGAGCGGCCAGCGGGGCGAGCACCTCGCTCCAGACCTGCCAGGTGTGCGGAAACCCGTGGAGCAGCAAGAGGGCGGGGCCGTGCCCGGCGAGGGCGACGTTCAGCTCGACTCCGTTGGCCTCCACCCGCCGCAGTTCGACTCGGGGAGGGGGAACGGCCGGGTCCGGGCGAAGGGCAGCGGGGCGGGTAGACATGGGGTCCTTCCAGAGGGCAGTTACCTTTGGTGACAACCCAACGCTAGGTACCTATGGTGGGCGCTGGAAGGAGGCACTTTTGCGACAGGTGGTGAGGTGCAGGTGACTGACTCTTCCGCGCGGGGACCGGTCGGGTCGCGTGGTGATCTCTTCTCACCTGCGTGTCCGACCCGCAAGCTCCTGGACCGCATCGGCACGAAGTGGATTTCCATGGCGGTCAAGGTGCTGGCCGAGGAAGCCGGGGAGTTGCGCTTCTCCCAGATGCAGCGCCAGATGGCAGGGATCTCGCAGAAGATGCTGTCGGTCACGCTGCAGGGGATGGTCCGCGATGGCTTGGTCAGCCGGCGCGTCGAACCGGTCGTGCCCCCACGGGTGTTCTACCGGCTGACCCCGCTCGGGCTCTCGCTGGAGGAACCGCTTGCCGCCCTGCGGGAGTGGGCCGAGGCGCACATGCCCGAGATCGACGACGCCAACCAGCGATACACCCAGGAAGAGACGCCCGCATGAGTACGGTGTCCGGCACGCCGACCAGACGATGACGTGGCCATCGAGCGTCACGCCTCGCTGAGGCGGCTCCGCCCAGCCGTCACTTGTCGCGGTTTCTTCCGTGGACGGGTGCGAAGTCGGTGGGGCTGAAGCCTGGTGTTCGGTCCGGGGTTCTTGCGGGTGTGGGTGCCGGACATTAGGTCCATGCAGGTCATGCAGCATGTCGGTACTCGTGGAGGACGCCGCCGAGGCGGTTGTGTCGGCGTATGCCGAGGCCGGCGATTCGCTCGGGTTCGAGCGGTTTGAACCGCTGCGGATTCGGTAGAGACTCGATCGTTCGAGAGGATCGAGTTATCGCTGGGCGATGAGACAGCAGGCCGGTTCGAGCGAGGCGTCGTAGACGTCGGCTCGGCGTTGGCCTGCCTCTCTCCACAAAGGCGTCCAAACGATCGTCACCGGTGCCGAAGAAGCAGGCAGTGGCACTGCGCTGGGGTGCGGACCGTATCGAGGTTGAACTCGATACGCAGCGAGGTCGGACCGCGCAACAGTTCTCACTGGCCGCGGGGGTGGCGACGCTCGGCGCTGCTCTTCCTGGCGGTGTCGCCCAGGCTGGGCGCGGGGAGCGCGCTGGTGGTGGCGTTGCTCGCGGCGGGGAGTTTTGAACATGTTCAAGTAGGGCGTACGCTCCTGCCATGAGCGACAGTGGTGACAGAGTCGCCCTCCTCAAGGGCATCCGTGTGTGGCTGGTCCTCTTCGTCGTCTGCCTCGTGCTGAGCGGGGCGACGGCCTTCCCTCTGGTGCACGAACTGCACTGGACCGAGGATCTGTTGAGGTCCTTGTCCGTGCCGGAGCACCTGCCCGGGCTCATGGACTGGATCGAGCGCGTACGGCAGGGGATCGACGCCGCCGACGAGCAGTACCCCTTCCTGCTGTACGGCACGGACTGGCTGGCGTTCGCGCACCTCGTGATCGCCGTCGCCTTCTACGGGCCCTACCGCGACCCGGTCCGCAACATCTGGGTCGTCGAGTTCGCGATGATCGCCTGCGCCGGCATCGTCCCGCTCGCCCTGATCTGCGGACCGCTCCGCGGCATCCCCTTCTGGTGGTCGGTCATCGACATGTCCTTCGGGGTCTTCGGGGTCATCCCGCTGTACGTCGTCCGCAGGAAGATCAAGCGGCTGGAGGCGCTCACCTCGCCTGCGCCGCTTGCCATGGCTACTTGAGCGCCGCCAGCGCGATCCGCTGGGCCACCGGGTTCATCGACTCGCCCTTCGCGTCCGTGGAGTTGACCGAGTAGACGAGGGTGCGGGAGAGGTCGCGGGTGGCCACGACGACCGCGCTGTAGCCGTAGCGGGCGCCCGACTTGAGCCAGTACACCTTGCCGCCGTACTCGAAGCGCTGGAGCCCGGCGCTCATGTCGGCACCCTCGATGTTCGAGGGGACGGTGAACATCTCCTCCAGCTGCAGCTTCGGGACGATCTCGCCCCGGAAGAGGTGGGTGATCAGCCGCTCCAGGTCCGCCGTCGTGGAGATCATGTCGCCCGCCGCCCAGCGGTCCGCCTGGTTCCACTCGGTGACGTCGATGAACTTCGTCGTGCCGTCCGCCTGCTTCACTGCCTGGTAACCGCGATTGTGCGGTCCGTGGATGCGGGGGTCGGTGCCTGGGAAGTACGTGTGGTGCATTCCGGCGGGGCGGAGTACGCGCCGGGCGGCCTCGTCGGCGTACGAGTGTCCCGTGACCTTCTCGATCAGCATGCCGAGGATCGTGTAGTTGATGTTCAGGTAGTCCTGCCGCTCGCCCGGGTCGAACTCCGGGCCCTTCGCCACCGCCGAGGCGACGACCTGCTTCGGCGTGAGCGTGTCGAAGCGGTGCGCGTACGCGTCCTCGAAGGAGTCGCCGAAGCCGTCGCCCGACTGGATCCCGCTGGTGTGGTTCAGCAACTGCCGTACGGTGACGGGCTCGAAGGCGGACGACAGGAGCCCGGGGAGATAGTGCTGCACCGGGGCGTCCAGGTCGACCTTGTCCTGCGCCGCGAGTTGCAGCACCACCGCCGCCGTGACCACCTTCGTGGTCGAACCGGCACGGAAGAGCGCGTTCGGGTCCGCCGTCCGGCCGCTCGCGAGATCGTGCACCCCGGCGCTCCCGCGCCATGTCCCGTCGCTGCCGCCGACCCGTACGAGCGCGGCCGTCGCGTAGGAGTCCGGCAACCCGGCGAGCGCGGCGCGCAGGGCCTCGGTGTCCGGGCCGGTGGTGGCGTGAGCGGCCGTGGCGGGCCCGGCGGGGGAGGCGAAGGCGGGGGCGGCGAGCGGTCCGGCTGTCAGGCCGAGGACGAGGGCTGCGGCCACGGCGGTGAGGGTACGGCTGCGTGTCTGCATCTGCTGCTCCTGGTATGGACGATCGATGTGATCATCCTGCGGCTGTGCGGACGCCTGCGGATCGTCGGTGAGGAGGGCTCCACCCCTGGTGCGGGCCCGGAGCAACTGCTCTGTGATGACGGGGTGTTGTAGGGGATCGCCCCTAGGAGCTGTCTCTTTGGCGTTCGTTGACGGGACGGTGCCGATCAGGAGCCGGACATGACCATCCGCCGGATGAGGTCCGCTCACTGCACGCTTCCCTCACAAGGCTGCTTGCACCGCCTCTATGATCGACCGGCAGAACGACGACAGGTGGAGGGCGTGATGCCTGGTCAGGTGACCGCAGTGAGCCGTAACGAGGGGTACTCGTTCAGCAAGCCCAATCGCGATTCCATCAGGCTGCTCACGGGGCTCGGAGTGGAAGGAGACGTTCACGCAGGTGAGACAATCCGCCACCAGTTCCGCATGACCTACGAGCCGAACCTGCCCAACCTGCGCCAGGTCCACCTGATGCACGAGGAACTCTTCGACGAACTCGCGCTCAAGGGCTATTGGGTCTCTGCGGGCCAGCGCGGCGAGAACATCACCACGCGCGGAATGGACCTGTTGGGCCTGCCCACCGGCGCCCTGCTCCATCTCGGGGAGCAGGCGGTACTTGAGGTGACCGGACTGCGCAACCCATGCTCGAAGATCAACGACTTCCGCAAGGGGCTGCTCGGTGAGGTCTTCGCCATGGACCCCTTGTCCGGCGAGTTCACGTTCAAGTGTGGCGTCATGGCTGTGGTCCGCCGTGGAGGGACCGTCCGCCCCGACGATTCCATCCAGGTCGAGCCCCCGCCACCCCCTCACCGCCCGCTGGAACGGGTCTAGGTTCTTGTTCCGTGGTCATCGGCGTGCCCAGATGAGGATGGCGGCGAGGTGGAGTGCGCCCTTGTAGGCGATGGCGAGCTTGTCCGTTCGCATGGCCAGGCCGCGCCACTGCTTCAGCCGGTTGATGCATCGCTCGACCGCGTTGCGTTGCCGATACGCCTCGGCGTCGAAAGCCGGTGGGCGACCGCCGGCGCGGCCTCGCCGCAGACGGTGGCCGAGTTGGTCGGACGGCTGGGGGATGACAGCGCGGATTCCACGTCGGTGGAGGTGTTTTCGGATCGCGCGGGATGAGTACGCGCGGTCCGCCAGGACGGCATCGGGTCGGGTCCTCGGTCTTCCCGGCCCGCTTCGCGGAACACGGATGCCGGCCATGACGGTCTCGAAGGCCGGGGCGTCGCCAGCTTGGCCTGCGGTGACGCAAAGGGCGAGGGGGCGTGCAAGGCTGTCGCTGGCGAGGTGGACCTTCGTGCTCAGGCCGCCGCGGGAGCGTCCAAGCGCATGGTCGCCGGGTTCGGTCCGGCCTGGAGCCCCTTTTCCTGGCGCCGGCGGCGTGCTGGTGAGCCCTGCAGACGGTGGAGTCCACCGACACGGTCCAGCCGATGTCGTCAGCACCCTCGGCCGCTGCCAGAACCGCGGCGAGGATGCGTTCCCAGGTGCCGTCCACGGCCCACCTGATCAGCCGTTTGTGGGCGGTCTGGAACGAGCCGAGTTCATCGGGCAGGTCCCGCCAGGGCGAGCAGGTGCGGTACTTCCACGCGATGGCTTCCAGGGTTCGGCGGTGATCGGCCCACCGCCGACCACGGACCGGATCGGCTGGCATCAGCGGCTCGATCCGGTCCCACATCGCATCAGTGATCACTAATCGGACGGACACACCCGATCAACAGACCAACCGATCAAAGAGACACGCTCTAGGTGCGCCTGCCGAAAAGTCCATCCGCGCAGTTCAGGCGGCATGTTGGTATTCGTGGAGGACTCCGCCGAGGCGGTCTCTTGGAGGCACGCGGCGAGAAGACGCTGAGGTCGATGCCGCGCTCGTCCCTGAGCCGGAGCCGGTTGGTCTCGATCGCCGTGCGCAGCTCGTCGTCGCTGATGTGGGGCCCGGACGGGCCGGGGGCTGCGAGGGACGGGTCGGCGAGGACGGGTGCCCGGCGCTCGCGCCAGTTGCCTGCTCATTCGTCCCATTGGCCAAGGAGGATGTCGGCCAGGTCGGTGCCGGGTTCTGCGGCTCCGTCGTGCAGGGCTTGTTCTGCCCAGATGATCTTCCCGTGGGTGGTGTACCGGGTGCCCCAGCGCCCAGCCAACTGGGCGATCAGGAACAGTCCCCGGCCGCCCTCGTCGGTGGCCGCCGCCCGGCGCAGATGCGGCGAGGTGCTGGAGTCGTCGGCGACCTCGCAGATCAGATTGCTGCTGTCGTGCAGCAGGCGCAGCCGTATGGGCTGGGCGCCGTACCGGATGGCGTTCGTGACCAGCTCGCTGACGATCAGTTCGGTGATGAAGGCCAACTGGTCCAGGCCCCAGGTCTCCAGCTGACGGGTGACACCCGCGCGGACGCGGGAGACGGCCTCTGGATCGGAAGGTATGTCCCAGTCAGCGACTTGGTCGGGGCTCAGCAGCCGGGTGCGGGCGATGAGCAGGACGACGTCGTCGCGGGGGCGTTCGGGCAGCAGTGCGTCGATGACCGCCTGGCAGGTCTGTTCCGGGGTGCGGTCGTGATGGGACAGGGCGCCCCGCAGGAGGTCCAGACTGGTGTCGAGATCACGGTCGCGGTCCTCGAGCAGCCCGTCGGTGAACAGGGCCAGTCGGCTGCCCTCGGGCAGTCGCAGCGCGGCGGATTCGAACGGGAGAGCGCCACCGAGGCCGAGGGGTGGTGAGACAGGGGTGTCGGGGAAGGCGACAGTGTCGTCGGGCTGGACCAGGGCGGGACCGAAGTGGCCGGCGCGCGCGATGGTGCACATTCCCGAGACCGGGTCGTAGATCGCGTACAGGCAGGTGGCGCCGGTGATCTGCTGCCCCTCCTCCTCGGCGGCCTCGTCGGCGTCGATTCGGGCGACCAGCTCATCCAGGTGGGCCAGCAGTTCGTCAGGGGCCATGTCCAGGGCGGAGAAGTTGTGCACGGCGGTGCGCAGGCGGCCCATGGTGGCCACCGCGTGCACTCCGTGACCGACGACGTCGCCGACGACCAGGGCCACCCGGGCGCCGGGCAGCGGGATGACGTCGAACCAGTCCCCGCCCACCCCCGCCTGCGCGGGCAGATAGCGATGGGAGACCTCCAGGGCGCTCAGTTCCGGCAGCCTCCGCGGCAGCAGGCTGCGCTGCAGGGCGACGGCCATGGTGCGCTCGCGGGTGTAGCGACGGGCGTTGTCGATGGCCACCGCCGCCCGGGCGGCCAGCTCCTCGGCAAAGGACCGATCCTCCTCCCCGAAGGCCTCGAGGGTCTCGGCGCGCCAGAAGTCGGCCAGCCCCAGCACCACGCCGCGGGCCCGCAGCGGCACGCTGATCAGCGAGTGGACGCCATAGTCCAGGAACTGCCGGGCCCGCTCGGGATGCTGGGCCTGCCAACGGTCCGCCGTGCGCAAGTCGATCTCGAGGACCGCCTGGCCGCTCGCCACGTCCGACGCCATCGGAGCGATGAGCGAGAGTGTGATGAGGTCACCCACCGGGTGGAAAGGCGAGTTCTGCCGGACGCCGCTGACGGCTGCGCGCCGCATGGCGGTGCTCCCCTCGAGGGGCTCGTCGCCCCGCAGAACCGGCTCCAGCAGCTCGACGGTGACGACGTCGGCGAAGCGCGGGACCGCCACCTCGGCGAGCTCCTGGGCGGTGCGCGCCACATCCAGTGTGGTGCCTATCCGCACCCCCGCGTCGTAGAGCAGTTTCAAACGCTCCCGGGCCGCCTCCGCCCTGCCCGTAAGCGCCCGCAGCTCGGTGGTGTCCCGCAGTGTTACCGCGCTCCCGGCAATCCCTCCGTAGGGGCCGGTCGGCCGCACGTTCACCGCCAGCAGACGGTCGCCCGCCAGATGCACTTCATCGGTCGCCCCTCGCCCGGAGACCAACAATTCGGCCATGGGCGGCTCCAGGCCGAGGGCCGTGACATGGCGACCCTCCGTGTCCGCGGGCAGGTCGAGCAGTCGCCGTGCCTCGTCGTTGGCCAGCAGCAGCTGCCCGTCGTCACCGATGATCAGCACGCCCTCCCGCACCGAGTGCAGTACCGCGTCGTTGTGCTCGTACATGCGCGTGATCTCGGCCGGGCCGAGGCCGCGGGTCTGGCGCAGCAGCCGTCGGCTGAGAAGCGCCGCTCCGCCCGTGGTGACGGCCACCGCGCCGGCCGCAGCGCCCACCACGGCTGGCAACTGCTCTGCGACCCTGTTGCCGACATGCTCGAGCGTGATCCCGGCGCCGACCGCGCCGACTACCGACCCAGACGGTTCCTTGACGGGGACGAAGACCCGAACCTGAGGGCCGAGGGAGCCAACACCTTTCTCCCGTACGGTTCGGCCAGCCAGCAAAGGAGCCATGTTGGTAGCGGTGTGGCTGCCGGGGCGACCTATACGGGAGGAAAGGGCGTAGTAGATTCCGTCCCGGTTCACAACGCCCAGGAAGTCCACGCCGGAGCCCTTCCAGGCCTCCTTGACCCGCGGCTTCAGCACTGCGGTGGGGTCGGGCGACTTCAGGGCTCCCAGGAGCCCCGGAGAGCTGGCAAAGCCCTGCGCGACAGCCAGTGATTGATTGTCAGCCGCGCGGGTGCTCTCGCGCTGGGTCGTCAGTGCGAGCATCACGACGGCTCCGACGGCAAGTATGAGAACGACCGCCACTTGCAGCACGAACATCTGGCCGACGACGCTATGGACACTCAGCACCGAAGGCGGCCCCTTCCGCCGGCTGCTGGTGCCACTGCCCATGAATCGAGCGTCCGGGGACGAACTGGGGCGGATGCGAAATCCGCGCATACGTCAATTGTGCGCTTGCCCTTCAATTCCTGGAGTCATCACATGCGCACGGTCACAGACCGATGCCAGGAAGTGAGATACGCCAGCGGGGCAGTGGAAGGCAGGCAAGGCACACACTGCCGTACCACCCTGCCCTTGCCGATAACCTCATCCGACCAGGTCACGTGGCATGTTCGTACGTGTGGAGGAGGCCGCCGAGTCGGTGGCGTTTCCGTATGTCGAGGCGGGGGATCTGCTCCGGGTCGGTGATCGGCTGGGGGAGCGGGTGTAGCGGGCGGGTGTCGGCGATGCCCTGATGCGGCCTGTGCCCGTTGTAGAACGTTGCGAAGTCGTGGAGCGTGTGGAGCAGGTGGTGCTGGTTCCAGATGAGCGTGCGGTCCAGCAGTTCGCGTCGACAGGTCTGCACTCACGTCTCCTTGATGGAGTTCATGCGGGGCATCCGGGCACCATGAGTACGACCTCGATGTCCGCTTCCTTGAGGACTGCGTCGAAGAGTGCGGGGAACTTCCCGTCCCGGCCCCTGATCATGTGCCGTGTCCGGCAGCCGGCGTCCTCGAGGTCCATGACGAGGTTCTTGGCGGCCTGCGCCACCCCGTCGTCGAAGAACTTGAAGCCGGCGAGCAGCTGTTGACCCGCACCTTCTACCGGTACGCCAAGGGCACCTGCATGCCCCGCACGGGGCTGTCCTCCGACGCCGCCGTGGAAAGGATCCGCGCCTTCACCGCCTGGGCCAACCAGCACGCGATGGATCACGACCGGCCGCACGAGCTGATCCCGGATGACCCCGACGGCTATGCCCCCGCCCGGTATCCCCCGGGCGGGGGCATGGCACGGCCGGACCGCATTACGGTCCGCGATAGTTGACGGTTACCGCGTTGCGGTGGCCAGTGCCGCGCGGATGGCGTCCTCGCCGACCGGCTGGCCCTTCTCGTTCGAGTACGGCCCGTACGGTGTTCCCCACACCGGCGTGCCCGTCGCCTGTCGCCAGCTGTCGGCCAGCGTTCCCGCGTCCACCACGCTGTAGCCGATGGAGTCGATGAATTCGGTCACCGCCGCCTTCGCCGGTGCGGAGTCCCCGGCGATCGGCAGGTAGGAGCGGTCGGCCGCCCCTGCCGGGCGGGCGAGTGACAGCAGGTGCTTGAAGAAGATGTTGTTGAACGCCTTTACGAGCAGGGCGTCCGGGACGCACCGCAGAAGCAGCTCGCTCGAGGTGAGGGACTTCCTGTCGAGCTCGGGGATGTGCCCGTCACGCTCGGGCCCGTAGTTACAGGTGTCGATGACCGTCTTCCCGGCCAGTGACGCGGCGGGCACGTGGGGGAAGGCGCTGACCGGCACCGTGACCACGACGATGTCACCGGCCGCCGCGGCCTCTTTGCTCGTCGCCGCGGACGCCCGCGGCCCCAGTTCCTCGGCCGTGTCCACGAGCGTTTCGGGACCGCGCGAGTTGCTGAGCACCACCTGGTGCCCGGCCCCGACAGCGAGTCGCGCGAGGGTCCTGCCGATGCTTCCGCTTCCGATGAATCCAACAGTCGTCATAGTCTCAACGTCCTTCAGAAGATCCGAACTTGCCGGTTGTCGGGCTCGTTACGACCCGGGTTCCCGCCGTCAGCCGGCGGGGAAATAATGGCCGTTGTCCAGATCGGCGAGCAGGCCGGGCCGGGCGGGTTCCCAGCCGAGGGCCCGGCGGGTGATGAGGTTGGACGCCGGGTAGCTCTGCGTGACGATATTCGTGAGGAATCCGAAGTACCCCGGCGTCATCAGGGCATCGTTGGGAACGCTCACGGCGGGCAGGCCCAGGCGGCTGGCGATGGCCTCGGCGATTTCGCGGAACGTGATGCCCCCGTCCTCGACCGCGTGCCAGTATTTGCCGGCCGGCCCCTCCTCCAGCGCCAGGCGGAACAAGGTGGCGGCATCGCGGATGTGCACGGCGTTCCACAGGTTCGCGCCGTCGCCGTGGTAGCCGACGAACCCCTTTTCCTTCGCGAGCGCGATCAGCGTGGGGAGGAAGCCGGCACGATCGGTCGTGCTGTGCGCGATGTTGGCGATCCGCACGACCGAAGACCGAACCCCCTGCTCGGCGAGGTCGACAACGGCCCTTTCCACGACGTTGCGGACCCGCAGGGTGCCCTTGTGCTCCTCGCCGGCGGGGAGGGCCGGGTCCTCCTCGGTGGCCGGCCGCTCCAGGTTCCCGGGCGAGCCCATGCTTCCCGCCGTGACCAGCGGCATTCCGGTTCCCGCGAGTGCCTCGCCGTACGCGAGCATGATCGGGAGCTCCGCAGCGGCCACGGCGTCCATCCCGCCGGAGGGCAGCAGATCCTGCCTGTGGGCGACGTGGATGACGCCATCGGAGCCCGACGCTGCCTCCTTGAGCCCGTCAAGATCCTGAAGATCGCCGCGACGCACCTTCGCGCCGAGCGCGGACAGGGCCGCCGCGGAAGCGTCCGACCGGGCCAGGCCGGTGACCTCGTGCCCGGCGGCGATGAGCTCGGGGATGATGTACGAACCGGAATGGCCGGTCCCCCCAGCGACGAATACGCGCATCTAACTGTCCTTGTGAGGGTAGGTGCAGGGTCTTCCCGTGCCGTAAGTGAACTGGCGTAATGCGGCACGAGAGGTAGTGGTAGGGGTGCGCTCAGCCGAAAAGGGCGATGCCGAGGGAGAAATTGGCGTGCTTGACGGAGTGGTTCATGAGGCCCAGCTCCAGCAGGCCGACGTTCTCCAATGCCCGCGCCATGAACAGTTCCCCGGTGTCCCAGGAGCGCAGCCCCAGGCTCTCGACGAACGCCGACACGCGTGCCTTCGCCTGCGCGTCGTCGCCAGCGATGAACACGTCCAGAGAGCGGTCCTCGGCCGGGCCCGCCGCCAGAACGTGGGAGAACACGGTGTTGAACGCCTTGACGACATGCGCGTCGTCGGGAGCCGCCTTGGCGATCTCCTGTGCGCCGGAACTGCCGTCGGGGACGACGAAGCCCTGCAGGTCGGGGGCTACGGGGTTCGTGATGTCGACGATGACCTTGCCGCGCAGTGCGTCCCCGTACTCCCTCACCACCGCCGCCGCGCCGGCGTACGGCGCGGCGAGGATCACGATGTCCCCGGCCGGGGCAGCCCCGGCCGTCCCGACCGTGGCGCCGCCGAGCGAGGCGGCCAATTCCTTGGCCTTGGCCTGGTCGCGGCCGATGATCTCGACGGCGTTACCGCCGACGAGAGCCCGCCCGGCCAAAGCACGGGCCATGTTTCCCAGTCCGATAATGCTGATGCTGCTCATCGGTGATCCTGCTTTCCGGGCTTTTACCCTGCTGTCAAATTCCAGTGTCGAATTCTTGTGCCGAATTCACTTCGACGCCCTTAAGTGCTTGTTTTTCATGCTGCCATCGGGCCTGAGTGGCGTCCAAGACCTATTGAAGTCGCGGTGATACCCTGGAGGTATCACCGGGCTGGGGGTTCCATGGATCTGGACCTGCGCAAACTGCGCTACTTCGTCACCGTGGCCGACCTGCTGCATTTCGGCCGCGCCGCCGATGAGCTTCACATCGCACAGCCGGTGCTCAGCCGGCAGATCCGCGCGCTCGAGCAGGATCTCGGCGCCTCGCTGTTCACCAGGGATCGCCACGGCGTAGAGCTGACAGGCGCGGGCCGGCAACTGCTGGCCGACGCCGGTCCGCTGCTCGCCTCAACCCACGCGATCCGCCGCCGGGTATCCGCGGCCGCCAGCGGTAAGCGGCGGCTGATGGTCGGTTTCCGGGCCGGCATTGCCGTCACCCCGGCGGCCCGTGCGTTCGAGGACCGGCACCCGGACATGGTCGTGGACGTGCAGCGGATCGAAGGGGACGACCAGGCTGCGATGCTGCTCGACGGTCGCATCGACGTCGGCTATGTGCGGCTACCCATCGACGAGGCCGGCCTGCGCGTCACCCCGCTGTACACCGAGCCGCGGGTAGCGGTACTGCCCGCCGGACACCGGTTTGCCGCCAAGGAGGAGGTCACCGAGGCCGACCTGGCCGGCGAAACGCTGGTCTGGCACGGTGACCCGAGCACGCAGCCCACCAAGCGCCCGCTCCCCAATGCCGGGTACCCGGTGCGCGGGGTGGACGAGACGCTCGAGCATGTCGCGGCCGGACGAGGCATCTCCTTCCTGGCCCGTTCGGCGTCCGTGTTCTACTCGCATCCAGACGTCGTCTATGTGCCCATCCCGGACCTGGCGCCCGAACAGGTGTGCCTCGCGGTGGCGACATCGCACACCTCGCCGGTAGTAGATGACTTCGTCACTGCGGCTCAGTCGACGGCCAAGATCACGGCAGAATGTGGGAACTATGAGATGTGGCAGCTTGGTGGCGATGCCGTCACAAGGCACGCTTGAGCAGTTCGACTGACCCCGTTCATCATGCGCTGAAGAGTGAAATGGCCTGACGGAGCGGTGCTGTTGCGGCTGACAGCTGAGACGGTTCCGTTCTTCGGCCGGCAGTTGCCTGAGGGGCCCCGAAGCACCTGAGACCGACTGGAAGTACGTGCTGCGGAAGCGGCTCAAGTCGGCTGATCGCCCTGTCGTAGCAGCGGAGCCGTTCGCCGACGGTCTGCCGTTCGTAGTGTGCAGGAGTCGGTCCGCGGGATCCAGAACCCGACGTCGGGTCTAAGCCGGACGTGTTGGCTGCCCGCCTGTTGGCCTTCGTTTCGGGCTGACGTGGCCCAGATGGGCCACCCGCATCTTCAGGGCCTCCCAGCTGCGTACGAGCTCTTCATGCGCCACCGCGTACGGACTTATGCGATCAGCCGTCTGTTCGAACCGCGGTGCGCCAGCGCCCTGGGCCGGGATGACGGCCTCGAACTCGTCAACTTGACCCGGCTCTAAAGGGCCCGGGCTTGGAGGTAGTGCCCAACTGGCTGTTGGGTGGGCTCCTCCGTCCAGACACCCTTATGGGGTGGCAGGGACGCGTGACTCACGCCCCGCAGTCCACACAGCGTCGCCCTTGCGGGCGATGTTGTGGGAAGCGTTCCGGTCTGCGTGGGTAACGACCCCGCAGTTCCGGCAGGTGAAGCGGGCCTGGCTTGCCCGGTTCTTCTTGTCGATGTGGCCGCACGCGCAGCACTGCTGCGAGGTGTAGGCGGGATCGACGAAGACCACGGGGACGCCGGCCTTGCGGGCCTTGTAGACGATGAACGCTCCGAGCTGGGCGAAAGCCCAGGAGTGGAGGGTGGCCCGTTGGGGCTTGCGAAGCCGTACCCGTGCGCGGATGCCGGTGAGGTCTTCCAGGGCGATTCCGCGTCCGGTGCGTTCTGCCTCGGCCACCACATGTTTCGCGATTTTGTGGTTGATGTCCCGCGCCCGCCGCGTCTCCTTACGACGCCGCTTCTTCAGGCGTCGTTTGGCGGACGGGGTGTTCTTCTTCTGGAGTTTCTGACGCAGGGTGCGTTCGCGCAGGCGCCCGCGGTTCAGGCGGCGTCCGGCCATGATCTGACCGTCCGAGGTGGTCGCGATGTTCACGATCCCCAGATCGATCCCCAGGAACTGAGTGACGCTGGTGTTGGGTTCGGCCTCGGGGACCTCGCAGGTGGCGGTCAGGAACCACATGCCGTCGCGGTACAGCAGGTCGGACTCGCCCTTGCGATACAGGGACAGGCGGGCCAAATGTTCGGGGGCGGCGGTGAACGCCACCTGCTTCATCCGGCCCGACAGGGTCCAGATGGACACCGTGCTCTGCGTGTACTGCCAGGACAGCATCCGGTCGTCATAGGGCTGGGCACCCTCCGGCCGGAAAGCGATCGGTTTCTCGATGGCCCGCCGGTAGCGCTTGGAGGAGGGCTTGCCGAGGTTTCCTGCCTTCAGGTTCGCCTTGAGGGTGCGGTAGGCGTCGCAGGTCTTCTTGATGACGTGCTGGGCGGCCTGAGCGCCGAGCCCCCACCGGTCCTTGACCGCCGTATAGGTATGCTCGCGCAGGGGGAAGTTGCGCTTGATATCGTTCTCGAACGCCACCTGGGAGACCCAGGTTGCGGCCTGATTGCAGGCGTGCAGGGTTTCCTCAAGTGCCGCCGCCTGCGCGGGCGTCGGCAGGAGTTTCACCTGCACGGTTAACTTCACGACCGTGACGCTACCTGTCGCCTGACGTACCGGCATTCGAACAGGGCACATTCCTCGCCGGGCGCTGCGGCCCGGTTTCTTGCGGGCGCTCCGCGCCCGTTGCCGCGGCGATGCTGCGCATCGCCACCACAGGGTGCGATTCCTCCCGGGGGTGAACCCCCGGGGTTCCTCGCAAGAGCACGCTGAAGCCTTCGGTGGTCGCTGGCCTCCCCGGCGGCTTCTGCTGCGGCCGCCAGCAGGCGGGCGGCCAGTTCCGCAAAAGCCAGCAGGTCCGGGCCAGGTGCCGGGCCACTGGTGTCGCGTACCAGCCGGTGCAGCCGCGTGACCGGCAGCGCGTCCAGCCCGGCCGCGGAGTGCCACGTTAACTTGACACTTCCTCGCGTCGCCGGTCATCGCTGGCTGTGGCGGGGATGGCGTTGTCGATGAGGGCGGCGGCGATGGCGGCGGCGGTGGGGAAGGCGTCGGCGTTGAGGACCCGGGTGCGGGCCGCGGCGCCGTCGATGAGCAGCGCGAGCTGCTCGCCGAGCTGTTCAGGGTCGGCGGCGCCGGCTTCGCGGGCGGTGTCGGCGAGCCGCGCGGCGACGGCTTTTTTGTAGTCGCGTGCGTACTGGGATGCGGGGTGCTGGGGGTCGTGGAGTTCGACGGCGGCGGCGATGTAGGGGCACAGGGGGGTAGTGGCGGGGATGTCGAAGGCGGCGAGGAGTCGTTCGCGGGGCGTGAGGTCGGTGCGGTCGAACACGCCGGACAGAACGGAGGGGTCGAACCGGCGCAGGTACTCGGCGACGAGTTCGTCCTTGCCGCCGAAGTGCTGGTAGGCCGTGCGCTTGGACACCTCGGCCGCCGCGCAAAGCTGGTCCATGCCGGTGCGGTTGATGCCCTGCTCGCGGAACAGTTGCTGGGACGCGCTGAGGATGCGCTCGCGGGCGCCCCGGCCGCGGCGGCGGCCCGTGGGGCCCTTTTCCAACTCCGTCATGGGTCCATGCTACCCCAGCTGGGTAACGACCGGTGTACATAGTTTGCGTACCGGCCGCCCGCCCCGTACCGTAAGCACACAGGGCGGTGTACATAACGCCGTCGCCCCAGGTACACACGGCACCACCGACCCAAGGGAATGACCATGGGAAAGCTCGACGGCAAGGTCGCGGTCATCACCGGCGGCACCACCGGCATGGCGCTGGCCGGCGCGAAGCTCTTCGTCGACGAGGGAGCGCACGTCTTCATCACCGGCCGCCGCCAGGACGCCCTGGACGAGGCCGTGAAGCAGATCGGCCGCAACGTCACCGGCGTCCAGGGCGACGCCGCCAACCTGGACGACCTGGACCGCCTGTACGACACCGTCAAGCGGGAAAAGGGAAGCCTCGACGTGCTGTGGGCCAGCGCCGGAGGGGGCGAGCCCGCCCCGCTCGGCGAGATCACCGAGGCCCACTTCGACGCCGCGTTCTACCTCAACGCCCGCGGCACCCTGTTCACCGTCCAAAAGGCCCTCCCGCTCTTCAACGACGGCGGCTCCATCCTCATGACCGGCTCCAACGCCTCCCTCGGCGCCTTCCCCGGCTGGAGCGTCTACGCCGGCAGCAAGGCCGTCCAGCAGGCATGGGCCCGCGTCTGGCTCAACGAACTCAAGGACCGCCGCATCCGCGTCAACGTCCTGACCCCCGGTCAGGTCGCCACCGCCAAGCAGGAAGAACTCTTCGACGAGGCCACCAAGCGCCAGTTCGAGTCCCTCATCCCCCGCCGCCAGATGGGCCGCCCCGACGAAATCGCCACCGCCGCCCTCTTCCTCGCCTCCGACGACTCCAGCTACGTCAACGGCATGGAACTCGTCGCCGACGGCGGCACCACCGCCATCTAAACCGAACAACCACAACCAGGGCAGGACATGTCATGAGCAACATCACCATCATTGGCACTGGGAACATGGCCCGCACCATCGGAGCGCGGGCGATAGCGGGCGGTAACACCGTCGAGGTCATGGGCCGCGATCAGTCCAAGGCCGCTGACCTGGCCAAGGCTCTCGGCGGCGGCGCCACGACGGGAGAATGGGGCACCGCCCCGGCCGGGGACATCGTCATCGTGGCCCTGTTGTACGACGGCGTCGTGCCGGCCGTCGCCCAGTACGGAGACGCTCTCGCAGGCAAGGTCATCGTCGACATCAGCAATCCCTTCAACTCCACGTTCGACGGGCTGGCCCACCGCGAGGAGACCTCCATCGCGCAGGAAGTCGCCAAGGCGGCCCCGGCCAGCGCCAGCGTGGTGAAGGCGTTCAACACCATCTTCCGCCATGTCCTGGAGAAGGGTCGGCCCGACGTTTTCATCGCTGGCGATAATGCGCAGGCCAAGGCAAGTGTGGAGGCGTTCATCGAGAGCCTCGGGCTGCGCCCGCTGGACGTCGGCGGCCTGAAAATGGCGCACTGGCTCGAAGGAGCGGGCGTGGTCACGGTGGGCCTCGCCAACCACGGGGTGGGGAACTTGGACTTCGCCCTCAGCATCACCGAACTTCCCGTCTGAGTAAACGGTTGACGGATCACCGAAAGGGCTCGCCATGTGAGCCCGTGGCGAGTCGCAGTCGGCCCGCCGGTCAGGTCTCCATCACGGCATCGCAGTCGGGGCACACCGCGGATGCGTACTCCTCGGGATACCACGGCCCCTCAGGATGCTCGGAGTGCTTCCAGCAGGGCGTTTCCATGGCGAAGGTGTCCTTGCCGCAGAGGGTTCGCGGTCCCGTCGCGGTGGGCGTCCCCGGGGCGGCAGGCGCCGCGTGCACCCGGCGGACGGCCTGGTCGGTACCACGCGGTACGCGCGTGGCCACTGCCTTGTCGAGCTCGTACACGATGAGGACTTCGCCCATGCCTCTACGATAAGCGGCCGCACCAAGACCCGACCCGCCCGCAGCCAGCCGATCGGCTGCACGGAGTCGGGCGCCGGTTCGAGTCCAGTCACTCCGAGCTCCATCCGGACCTCGTTGGCCAGCCGCAATACGCCCAAGAACGCAGTGTGTGGGACTCGAGTCTCCGGGTGATCACCCAGCCGCGCAACATCCTGTCCCCGTTCACTCTCCCGTGCACCGTCACCGGGCGGGTCCGGCTCTTGATGGTGAGGTCCCCGGTGATCTCGAAGGACTGCGGCGTTCCGGTGACGTGGGTGGAACGGAAGGTGATCGTGAGGTGTTCTGCAGTAGGGCCTTGTCCTACAAGGTCCGTTTGATCCCAGTCCGGTCGGCATCGGTGAGTGTTGTCAGCCCTGCGCTTGCCGAAAACTCGTCCGTCCTGGTGGGAGCCGGTGGGCGAGGTCTGGGGCGTTGCAGCTGCGGCTGATGGCGCCGCGGCTCTCGCCCCGCTGACGAGAGACGCGGCACGATGATCCACCATCCTGCTGCGACTGGCTTACCTCGGTGTGACGAACGCGTTCGCGATGTTGCGCCTGTTGCCGATGAGCGATCGGGGCAAGGTCGTCGAGATCCTCGCCCTGCGCCATCGGATCACGGTGTTGGAGCGGCAACTCGCTAAGGAGAAGGTGTGGTTCAGCCCCAGCGACTGGGCGTTCTGGCAGCGCTGCTGCACCGGCTGCCGATGGACGTGCTGCGCAGGCTGCGGCTGCTGATCCGACCGGACACCGTGCTGCGCCGGCACCGCAACCTTCTCGCGCGCCGCCACGCCGCTGGCTCCCGCCCGAAGCGCCCGGGCAGGCCGCGCACCGTGCGCTCCACCCGCGCTCCGGTCCTGCGCCGGGCCCGGGAGAATCCCAGCTGGGACTACCGGCGCCTCCACGGCGAACTGCTAGTCCTTGGCATGAAGGTGGCCGCTTCCACGGTCTGGGAGATCCTGCGGGAGGCCGAGATCGAGCCGTCACTGGCGATCCGAGTTGATGCAGCGGCCCGGGCCGGGCAGCAGGTCGCGCACGGCCCGGCGAGCACACGTACGGATCGCGACCCGGCGCCACGGTCCGTACCGGCGGTGCGGCGCTCAGGTGGTCAGCGGGCCTGGTTCACCGTGCCCAGGACCTGCCCGAGTCCGGGGCCTTCGCGAGTCCGGCGGCCCAGAGCTGGTCGACACGCGAGCGCTCGGTGGCGTTCGGGTAGCGGTTGGTGCAGGACGGACCGGGGCCGCCGCCCGACATCAGCTCACTGCACGGCCCGCTGTAGTCGTCCGGCAGGCCCAGCACGTGCCCGGTCTCGTGGGTGGCGACGCGGACCGAGTCGTTCTGCCGGCTCTGGGTGTAGTCGAGGAAGATGTAGCCGCTTCCGTGGCCGTTGGTGTCGGCGTGGGACCCGTGTGGGTCGTTGCCCTCACGGTAGGAGAAGTCGGCACCACTCGTGGCCGCCTGGAGCTTGACGTTGGACTCGGAGCTGTTCCAGATCGCGGCCGCGCTCGATATCTGCGAACGGAAGCTCGGTGCCTGGGAGGCGTTGTAGTAGAGGGTCACCGCCTGCGCGTTCGGCTGGGCGGCGCGCTTCTCGGCGACCGATTTGAGCACGGCCTCGAAGAACGCCTTGTTGTTCGCAGCCGCCTCGGCCGACCCGGCGTACCGCGCCACGGAGGTGCCGGCGGCAGCGGACGGTGTGACGGCCGTCTGGGCGCTCGCCGGCACCGCCGCGCCCAGCGTGCTGGAGGCCAGACCCAGGCCGAGAGCGAGGGCGACGAACCTCGCGGATGTTCGAGACGACTTCATACGGGGGGGCTCCTACTCGCTCGGTGACGCCGAGCGCCCGGTGCGTGGTCGACTCTGCGTGAACACGGGTTCCGAACTGCGGCGACGTCCTGTGGGTCGTCATTCTTAGAACGGCTCGACAGGGCGCACAAGGGGTCCCGCCACTACGTCGCCTCGTAGGTCCCGGGACCTCGCCAGGGCTGTGTGCGGGTGTTCGGTGCGCATATGGCGGCGAGAGGGGAAGCTGTCGCGGCGTCAGAAGCGTTACGCCATGGGGCAACGGGCGTGCGGGACGGCCAGGCGGAATCCCGGGACGCGCGGCGGGATCCAAATTGGTGTCAATACGGACAAATGCACAGATGCCCCTCATGCCACATCTACTATGCGTGCCGGTTGGCTGGCGGAGCTCTGTGACTGATGTCATAGATTGTGGGCTTCCGTTTCTTTCGCGCCCCATCGGCCCCGGGGCACCCCCAGAGAGTCACCCTCGGCGCTGGGCGGCGTCCCTCACCGCTGAGCCGCCGCCGGCGTTCCTCGACCTCGCCGCCCTCTGCTGCGTCTCGCACCGAATGACATCCCATTGACACCCCACACAGGCGTGCGCGTCGCCGCGGCGGGGAGAGCCAGGTGGGCAGACATCCAAATGAGTGGGGATGCCTCGTGTTCGCATGGGAGAAGTAGGCCGGAGCACTGGCCAGGCGCGCCGAAAGTCGTACAGGCGACGGTCAGTTGACGGACGCGGTTGGAGGGGGCCTTGCGGCCGTTGCCTGCGCAGTGCTGCGGGGCGGATTCAGTGCTGCCCGGGGCCCGCGCGTCTGGTTGAGCACTCGCTGAACCTCGTGCACCGGTATTCCGTACCCAAGGGCATTGAAGTGCTCTCCTCCCTTCGCAGGCTCAGGAAGGAGATTCCTGCTTACCTTGCGGCAGCGGGCTTGACGCCACGGGTGCGCCTGACGACTGCCCTCCCGGCAGCCGGGATCGTCACGAGGCCGATCCGGTACAGGTGCAAGACGTTCCGGGCCGCGTTCCAGTCGGCATTCGCCGACCATCCGCAGTCCGGGTTCTTGCATACGAACGTGGCCTGGTCTTCGCGGCTGCCGGGCGTGATGAATCCGCACGCGGAGCAGCGCAGGGAGGTGTTCGGGGCGGGGACCTTGACCAGGGTTCCGCCGTTTCGGGCGGTTTTGTACGTCAGCAGTGTCACGGTGCGGCCCCACGCCTCTTGGCTGATGGAACGGTTCAGGCCGGACTTCTGCGCGACGTTCTTCCCCGGGTTCTCGATGGTTCCCTTGGCGGACTTGACCATGTTCGTGATCTGCAACTGCTCCACCACGACCGTGCCGTACTGCTTGGCGATGGCGGTGGTGGTCTTGTGCTGCCAGTCGGTTGCTCGGCGCGTGGCTCTTGCGCGGAGCTGCTTGATCTGGTCGTAGGTGGCGTGCAGCCGGTTGGAGCTGCGCTCTTTCGGCTTGCGGAAGCTCTTGCGGTGCGCGGCGCGCTGTTCCAGGCGGAGCAGTTTGGCCTTCTCATCCGGGTTCAGCCACTTGTCCCGGTCGGCGGTGCCGTCCGGGAGTCGGGGCGGCCGGTCGTGGTCCTGGTGGTTGCCGTCGGACAGCGCAAGCGGCAGGTTCACCCCGGCGTCGATACCGACCTCGGGACCCTGGTGGGGCTCCGGCTTGGACTCAAGGGTCTGGATACGGAAGGCGATGTGCCATCCGAGCCCGTCTTTGACCAGCCGTGCCCCGGTGATCCGGTTCTCCTTGTTGGCGAGCTTGCCGACGGGGAGATCCTTGGTCCAGCGGAACCGGACACGGCCCACCTTGGGGATGTTGACCATGCCCCACCGTCGGTGTACTCGCTTGATCTGCAAGTCCCGGCCCTGCGGGATGTCCACCGACAATGCCGTGCGGAAGCGGGCCTTGAAGTTCGGCTCGTCCGCACGCCCGTCCCAGCAGTTCCGCCACGCCTGGAAGTACGTCTTGAGTACCGCCTGCGCGGCCTGCGCGGGCAGCACCGCGTACCAGTCGATCTCCTTGCGGGCCTGCCGCAACGCCTGATCCATGCGCGTCAGAGCGCGCTGACACTTCGGCGTCATCTGCCACAGGTCGTGGAGCTGATTCCACATCGCGCGTGCCGCGTGCGCCTGGTCATCCATGAGCCGGACCTGTGCAGGCGTCAGCGCCAGCCGGGCGCGGTGCCCGAACTGCCGCTTCTCCCACACGAGTTCACCCATGACAATCACCCTACTACAGTTGGCTTATTTCACCACGATGGAACCCGAATCCTGACGTGCGCACCGGCCGTCACGTCGTCTACAACCTGCACGTCCACTTGGTATTCGTCACCAAGTATCGGCGTAAGGCATTCACCGACGCCATGCTGACGCGCACCGAGGAGATCATGCGCGACGTCTGCACCGACTTCGAGGCCGAACTCAAGCAGTTCAACGGCGAGCAGGACCATGTGCATCTGCTCGTGCACTATCCGCCCAAGGTCCAGCTCTCCAAACTGGTCAACTCCCTCAAGGGCGTCAGCTCCCGCAGGCTCCGCCAGGAATACGACAGCCACGTCCGCCGCTACCTGTGGGGCGGACACTTCTGGTCCGGCTCCTACTTCGCCGGATCCTGCGGCGGCGCACCGCTGACCCTCGTCAAGCAGTACATCGAAAACCAGCAGCGCCCCACCAGCTGAGGACAACACTGCGGACCCGTGCGAACGTGCGGGTCAGAGCAGCCCTGAGATGACCTTCACCCCCGCCGTAAACGGCGGAGCACTGGCCAAGATCAAAGGTAGAGGCAAAGAAGTGGCGCAGACAGTGCGGGGTGTGCAGGGGGTGCCGTCGGGATGGACGAGCCCTGCGTCCCTGAGCGCTTTACGGAAGTGCCAGGCGTACGTCGTGGTCCAGGGAAGTGGTGTTCGGGTTCGATCTGATCCGGGGGTCTGCTCCGGCGTCGGGAAGATGCTGTGCGGCTCGTACTGTCCAGGGTGAAAAAATCAGTGACGCGGAGTCAGCCCGGATCGCCGTCCACCAGCCCTACGTCTCTCTGCAGGAACCCCACCCCTGGTCTGTGGCTTTGACCCGGTGCGCTGCCTGGGAGCGGCTCACATCGCTTCCCGGTTCACGGATATACCTCTCTCGCGTGATCGTCCCCACACGCACCGACATAGACTCGATCTCGCGCGAACGTGTCAGCTTGTCGCTAGCAGGAAGAATCGATGTCGTGGCCAACGCACTACAGGAATTGGTGAAGAGCCGGCTGGAGCAGCAGGGCTGGTCCTACGGCGACGTGGCCCGGCGCGGCGGCATCCCGCGATCCACCGTCCACCACCTGGCGACCGTCACGCACGTGGCCCGTATGCCGCAGCAAGCCACCCTCGAAGGCCTGGCCCGGGGACTGGAACTGCCCCTGGACTCGGTACGCAGAGCCGCCGCCGAGGCCTGCGGTATCCATCTCTACTTCGAGGACCCCGCCGACACGGCGTCCGACCCGGAGATCGCCACCCTCATCGCCAGCGTCCAGCGCCTGTCCGATGCCGACCGCCGCCACGTCACCGCACTCGTCGAGTCCCTCCTGCGTAGCACCCCTGACCCCGATGCCCCGGCAGACTCCGGCTCCGGCGACTGATGGGCGGTGTCGGGCCGTTCACCGCCCGGCTCCGAGGATCCGCAGCCATCTGATCACGGTGGCCACCGTCTGGTAGTCGAGCTCGGCGATCCGGGTGACGGCGGGGAGGTCGGTCATCCGTACCGTGAGACAGGCTGCGTCCAGGGCACAGTGCAGCATCACCTGGTGCGCCTGAGTGGCCGGCAGGTCCCCTTCCATGCGCATCTGGGGGCGCAGCAGCGAGGAGATGGGCAGCGGGGGCGTGGGGTGTTCCAGTGTCATGTTCCGGTTCCTTTCAGGAAGGGGTGCCGTCGCCGGCGCGCCCCCGGATACCGGCCCGGCGTATGAGGAGTTCTACCGTCCCGTGGCTGACGGCGATTCCGTATGTCTGGGTGAGTTCGTGGTGGATGCGCCGGTATCCGTGGGTGGCGCCGGAGGCTGCGTGGAGGGTGGTGATGATTTCGGTGAGCCAGGTGTGACGGATCGAGCGGGCGGAGGGACGGCGGGCGCGCCAGGTGAAGTAGCCGGACTCGGTCACTCCGAGAGCCCGGGTGGCGGTGCGCACGGGCAGCCCTTCGCCGGCCATCACGTGAACTGCCTCGAATCGCCTTTTGGGGACACCACATCGCACAGCAGCTCGGTCGCGCGCCGGAGGGCGGCGAGCTCGGACTCCAGTTCGGCGATTCGCCGGCGTGCGGCCCTGAGGTCCATGCCCGTGGAGGGCTTGGGCCCTCCTCTGCTGAGGTGCGGCAGGTACCGGCGCCGCCACTGGTAGACCGTCTGGTCGCTGAGGCCGAGAGCGACGGCGACCTTCTTCACGGGCTCGCCGTCGGCTAGTAGATCCAGGGCCTTGCGGCGCAGTTCGGGCGGGTATCGCATGGGTTGCATGGGTGTCATCCGTGGGGGGGGTCGGCCCCCGGGTCCGGGAGAGCAGGCCCGGGCCCGGGGAGGCGGTGGGCTCCGTGGGTACGGAGCGCGGGGGGCTAGTCGATGTGACGCCGGAGGGTGACGGTGGGCCGCAAGCCCAGCGAGTTGACGGTCTCGCCGCGCGGCGCGGCCGCCACCGCCTGCTGGAGAAGGTTCACGACCTCGGCGGCCAGGGCGTCGGAGTGGCTCTTGACGACGTCGATCGGCTCGCGACTGCGTTCCAGCGCGGCCAGCCGCCCTTCGTACCCGGCGAGTTTGTTTCTGGTCGACGAGCTCAGAGTGAACCGGTACGGGGTCGAGACGATGAACTGGTAGGCGCCGGCGAAGGTCTCGCAGCCCTCGCAGTGGTCGTTGATGGCCTTGCTGGTGTTCGAGGCGTTGAGGCCCGCGACCCCGTTCGTGGTGACGACCTGGAAGGACAGTGCGATCGACCGGCAGGGCGCGTCGATCGAGCAACCGACGGAGCGGGCGATCGCCCGGTTGCGTACGCCGGCGCCCACGACCGTGCCCAGCTGATGGATCGTGAACTCCTCGTCGTGGTCGACGCGGTGTCTGGGGTTGGCCAGGGACCGTGCCTCGTCCACGGCGATGCCGACGCCACTGGTAATGCGGGATCCGGTTGCCGCACCCGCTGGGGTCACGGTCGCGAGGCCGGTCAGGCAGACGGTGGTCAGCATGCCTAGGCGCATGGCCGTGCGGCTGACTGTGCCGGTGCGTGGCTTACGGTGGCTCACTGAAGTTCTCCTTTTGCGGGTGTATGGGCGGCACGGGGGCCGGGGAGGTTCACCGGGGTTCACGGCTGTTCATCGGGGGTTCTGGGTTCCCGGGATCACCAGGTGGAGGGGTCGGGGAAGCTCTCGGTGGGCAGCGGCGGGGAGGGGTTTGTCGAGGGCGGGGCTGACGGCGAGGTGCTCGGCGTACCGGCCGAGGGGCTGGGGCCGGACGGCGTCGGACTCTGCCTGCGGGTCGGGGGCGGGCTCGACGTGGTCTTCTTGGGTGTCGGGGCGGCCGTTTTGGTCTCGTCCTCGGCTGAGGGGGAACCGCTCGCCGTGCCGGCCTCGTCGGACGGACTGGCATCGGGTGTCGGCGAGAGCAGGCTCGTCTCCGGCGACGGGTCGGTGAGGACGGGGGAGTCCGGCCGGGTGTCGTCCTGCGGCGCCTCGTCCGAGGCCGACGGCGTTGCCGCCGCGCGGAGCGTGGGCACGCCGGGCTGGAGGATGGGGATGATGGGCGGCCGCGGCGGCAGCGGCTTGGGCGTCACCCCGCCCATCCATGCCGCGCCGAGCGCGGTGGCCGCGGCCAGTACGCCGGCGCAGATGACGAAGCGCAGCCGAAGGTTTCCCTCGGTGGCGCGGAGGGTTGCCCGCACGAGCCGCCCGGTCAGGCGCACGGTGAGATACCCCGCGCCGGCCAGGGGGCACAGGATCATGAACCCTCCGACGACGCCGACGAGTCCGGCCGCGATCTGTCCGTCGGCGAAGGCGAACCACGTTCCGGTCGCCTGCTCGACCAGCGAACGCAGCCCGGTTTCGAGCAGGCGCGGGAGGTTCCACAGGACGTAACCGAGCTCGGCGATGATCAGCGGCACCATGGTCAGCACCCAGACGGTCACGATGACCCGTGCGGAGCGCTTGAGGCCGGCCACCTCCGGGGTGACCGGCCGGCCCGGCAGCATGCTCAGGAGGATGGGTTTGATCTTGCCGTAGAGGTCGGGGATTCCTGCGAGGTCACCGAGGATGTAGTAGCCGTCCAGCCGGACCGCCGGCATCAGCTGTTCGAGGATCTCGAAGTGCACCAGGTAGACCGCGCCGAGGAAGAAGGGCTGGCCGGTGAGGAGGTAGGCGCCGGCCAGCCCTAGTAGGAAGACGACGTTGAAATAGACCCCGCCCAGGTCGGTGCGGATCCGGCCGGCCCGGTTGATGCGGTAGACGTCGGTGACGTCGGTGTACATGGAGGGCCAGATCAGGAAGAGGCCGAACCCGATGCTTCCGGGTCGCGCGCCCCCGTACCGGCAGGCCGAGGCGTGACCGAACTCGTGGAACACGAGCGAGGCTACGATCAGCGCGAAGACGGCCAGCATCAGGATGGGTTGCTCGAGCACCTGGAGCACCGGCTGCATTGCTCCGTGGAAGCCGAACAGCCAGACGTCCAGCACGATGACGGCCGCCAGTACCAGGGCCACCACCGCGGGCCGGTGAAGCCAGGCCAGTGCCTTGGCGATACGGGCGACCTGCCGCTCACGGAAGATCACCCGGTGGCCCTTGAGGACCAGGAGGAGGTCGGACCGGGGACCGGCGACGACCTGCTCGTCCGCCTGCCCGAACGGGACGGTGAGGCCGAGCGGTTGGAGCTTGTGCTCCACGAGGTAGTGGATGTTGTCGGCGCTGAGCTCGCGCCCGAAGCGGCCGCTGACCCGGTGGGAGATGCTCTCGGTGTCGCGTACGCCGTCGATGGCTTCGACGACGAGATAGAGCAGCGGGGAGAGCTGGATCACCTGTCCGTCCTCCCGGCGGACCAGATACTTGCGCTCCGTGAAGCCGGATCCCTGGTACTCGCCCAGGCGTTGAAGCCCTGCGCCGAGTCGCGGGACGGGGAAGCGCGGTTCCTCGTACACGTCCCCGGGAAACGTTTTGTCTGCGTCCCGGACCACCGTCCCCATGGGAGCGGGGTCATGGGCCCCCTGACCCTTGGCCATCGTCCTGCCCTCCCTCCCCGGTGCGGACCGCGTCGCCACGACCACGGTCCGCACGCGTCGGGTGCCGCTACTGGCTGATGTTGATGGTCTGGTTGGCCTCGGAGGCGGCGATGGCCTCGGGGGAGTTGAGGTTCGCCGCGAGCGAGTTGTTGTGGGCGTCGACGTAGGCGACGTGCCGCGTCACGTTGGTCGTCTTGACGAAGTTGAACTTCAGCCGGCCCAGGGCCTCACGGCCGGGCAGCAGTTCCGCGGACTCATCGTTGAGCTGTTCGTTGTTCATGGTGAAACCTCTTTCGGGATAAGGGGTGGGTTACTGGTGGACGTTGATGGTCTGGTTGCCCGCGGACTGGGCGATGGCCTCGGGGGAGCAGGCGTTCAGCGCGTACGAGTTGTTCTGGGCCTGGACGTAGGCGACGTGCCGCGTCACGTTCGTCGTCTTGACGAAGTTGAACTTCAGCCGGCCCAGGGCCTCACGGCCGGGCAGCAGCTCTGCGGATTCCGCGTCCAGCTCACGCATGCCGAGCATGGTGGTTCCTTTACTGAATGGGCATGGACGGTCACATACGATCTCGGACGTCCATCCATGCCGGACGATCTGTCTGACGAGATTGGACAGTAGACCGTTCAAGAACCTCGGACAACCACTTCCCGCACATCGCCCCCCACCGGACACATCGCCTATCAAGGGAAACGGCAGGCGGGAGGGCATATGACCGGATACAAACCCCACCCGACACGCGTCGAGCTCGTCACCCGATTGGCTCAACTCGGGGCCATTCGGCCCATGTTGCACCGCCCCACCATGACTATCCTCTCGACCCTCAAGACGGGTGAACCGCCCGAAACCTCCGCGAGAGGGGTGCACGTGCTTGTCGTCCAAGGAGTGTCCGCGACCGCCGTCGTACGGGGCAGGACGGGGGAACCGGTGGTCCTGCTCTCCGGCGAACTCCCCGAGGCCCTCACCCCTGCCGCCCTCGACGAACTGTTGAACCTGGCCGCTGCGGTGCTCGATGCGGAGGAACTACGGCTGTTCCGGAGCTGCCTGTCCGCACTGCACTGCGGCGAGAAACTCGACGAACGCCGTATCGAGGTCAGCGGAGCCGTCCTCACCGTCTACCGAAGCTGACCGCGCTGAACCGACTGCGCACAACGCGGGGCGAATACCCTGCGTCAGATTTCCGTTTCCGCAGGGCAGAACTCCCCGCTCATGAAAACGACAGAGAATTCTTCAATGCATACCCCGGGGCGGTCCAGGAGACTTTTTGATATTTCACGGCGGCTCGCAACACGACCACGACACACGGGAGTTGCTTCACCCTGAAGAGTGCTTCAGGCCGCCGCGGAAGCGAGACCGGAAATACCCGGTAAGCAAAGCTCAGAGCACGTTTTGGACGCCACGAAACCCTGCGCAGATTGTGCTCCGGCAAGTCGTCCATAGCCGGTTGGATGAATGGGTGAGGGCCGTTGCCGAGTAATGTCTGGCACGCCATCCGGCAATTCATCGAAACAAGGAGAAACACGGTGAGAAAACTGGCACGCGCCACCGCGACGGCCGCCCTGACCATCGCAGCGGTTGCCATCCCCCTGACGGGCACGGCCATGGCCTCCACCGCGACGGCCGCCCCGGCCCAAGCCCACCGGCTCCTGCACAAGGCGGCCTCCCACAACAACGGCTGGTGTGGGGACTACCGGTACAACAACCGGCACCACCGCGGGCACTACTGGAGCCGGTGGGACGACAACTGCGGCTACCGCAACGACTGGAGGGGCTACCGCCACGTCAACTACCGCGGCTACAGCGACTACAACGACTACAGGAACTGTGACCGCGACTTCTGATCCGGTCTGATCGGGCGGCACCCGATGTGGGGTGCACCCAATGCGGGGCTCCCGGGAGCAACTCCCGGGAGCCCCGCGGCCGTGTCCGGAATCAACTCCGGTAGACGGTCAGGACGGCTCCGCCCACCTCGATACGGCGTTCGTCGAGTTTCTCGCCGCAGTGCAGCGCGGACAGGCAGCTCCGGAACAGCCGCAGTTCCTCCGCATCGAGCACCGCGGCTGCCAGGTTCAGCAGTTCGTCGAGGGCGGCACGGGTGAGGGCCTCGGGGAGTTCGCCGGAGAGCAGGACCACCGGTTCCCCCGTCCTGCCCCGTACGACGGCGGTCGCGGACACCCCACGGACGACAAGCACGTAGACCCCCTCTCCCTCCCTGGAGGATTCGGGCGGTTCAACGCGGCCCGTGCGACGAGAGGATAGCCCCAATGGAACGATTTTTACGGCGATCTGACGGTTCGGCACGCAATGGACGCCCGTGCGGCGAAACCCCTAGCGGGGGCCGCCGGGGGTGCTGCGCAGGAGGGACTCGACGAGTGCGGTGACGTGGCGGCGGTCGGCATCGGACAGGCGCTGGACGCTGGCGATGAGGGTGGCGATCTCCGGGTCGGACGCCGTGTCGGCGGGGTCCTCGAAGTAGAGATGGATACCGCAGGCCTCGGCGGCGGCTCTGCGTACCGAGTCCAGGGGCAGTTCCAGTCCCCGGGCCAGGCCTTCGAGGGTGGCTTGCTGCGGCATGCGGGCCACGTGCGTGACGGTCGCCAGGTGGTGGACGGTGGATCGCGGGATGCCGCCGCGCCGGGCCACGTCGCCGTAGGACCAGCCCTGCTGCTCCAGCCGGCTCTTCACCAATTCCTGTAGTGCGTTGGCCACGACATCGATTCTTCCTGCTAGCAAGGCGGTTGAGCAAACACTCTTGAACGGCTTGCCATCAGGTGCTACGGGGACTGTGTCCAATCTCGTTGGACACTGCCCGGAGGCACCACGACCGCTGGGTTCAACGCTTCGCGGCCTGCTCCGTCACGCCCGACGCCCTCGCTTCGCTGCCGGCCGCGTCATGTCCGTCGCCCCCGCAGCAGTCCCTGCCTCACCCGCTCTTGGTACTTCCTCCCGCAACGCCAGCCGCATCCGCCCCGGTCAACCGCCGATACGCCGGCGCGCCCGAGAATCGGGCCGCGGCCCGGCGCCGCGCCGCGCGCGAAGGTCGCCCACTCCCGCACCGGAGTCCGGTCTTCGATCAGGACTGCGGCACCGCCCGCCCCGTGACGCGCCGGACATCGCCCAGCAGGACGAGCCAGACGACCTCCGCCGGGCGAGCCGGCCGGAAGGGGACCGACGAGGCCATCTGCGCCTCGATCTGTGCGGCCTTCTCCCGCGCCCGGGCCAGATCCGATGTCACTGACCGGAGACGGCTTCAGACCGAGAGAGTCGGACAGTTCGCCGAGCGCACCGAAACGCAGACCGCGTGCGACCATCCCGCGACCGCCCTTGGACTCACGGAGAGGAGCGTGTCGATGAGGGGCCAGGGGCCGACGCTCCTTCAGCCCGGTGGGGTACGGCGGTGCGCGCCGGCGTGGATCACCGGGGTAGTTGGCGGCGGTGGTGACGGCGACACCGGCCTTCGGGAAGTGGATCGCCGAGAGTGAAGGGCGGTCGTTCCTCGATATCGAGCGCGAGGTGTTGGGCGAGCTCGTGGCGATGGCCGCCGGTGCGACGTGATCAGCGCAGAGATGGATCAACCCGGTGACGCCGCTCGCGGCACTGGCGGCGGATGCGGCGGGCGAGGACCGGGGCGGCCCGGGCGAGCCGGACGTTGAGCTGCCCTGTGCGGCATGCTCCGGCTGGTCCCCCTGTGTGCTGGGGCGGCGGCGGTCCGTGATGTGGCGACTTCGAGTGCCTCTACAGCATGACGGGCGTATTGTCCACATATGTGCGACGTTCGGTATGGCTGGCGCGACACACCATCGGTACCGGCAGGTCGTGGCCGACGTTCGTGCCAGGTACATCGGCGGGTGGCCTGGCCGGCGCGGCGCCGTTGGAGGAAGGGTGCAGAGGCCCGGCAGGCGGTGGGGCTCGGTGGTGCGGAGTTGCCGGAACGGGTACACGTCGTCGCGCAGCGGGGGAGTGACCTTCTCTCGGCGGGCGGCTGCCATTGCGTAGCTGTGCCGGGGAGACCTGGGCCGATCGGGCTGCTCGTGCGCGGGGCGGTGACCGGCCGACGGGCGGGCCGGGGCGGCCGGGCACGGTTCGGTGCGGGCGTCGGCATCAGCGCTGACGCCGCCCGGAATCGTGACGAGTGCGTGAGGGGACCTCGCTGCGGTGTCATCGAGGGAGGGTGAGAACGTGCGGGAGGCGGCGTTCACCCCCGAGGCCGGCTCCGGCCTGGAATTGCTGGAGCCCGCTCTGGTCCGGGTCGTGCAGGAGACCGGTGCGTCTGTGGGCGCGGTGTATTTGCTGCCGTCGGGCGAGACGGTACTGCGGATGGCATTGCTGACGGGGATTCCGCTGCAGATCGTCGCGCCGTGGGCAGAGGTGAGGCTGGCCGCCCAGATCCCGGTGGCTGATGCCGTACGCGAGCGGCGCGTGGTGTGGGTCGGTAGCAGTGAAGAGATGGCGCGCCGCTACCCGAGGCCCGCGCTCGTGTTGCCGTACCACTTTGCGGCAGCGGCGGCCCCGGTCACTACAGGCGATACCGATCGGGGTGGACTGGTGCTGCTCTGGCCCGGTTCACATCCGCCGGAGCTGTCCCAGGGCGAGCGTGATGCGATCGGTGTCTTCTGCCGTCACGCCGCTCTGCTCCTGCAGCGGGCCGCCGACAGTGGCCGCCCGGTGCTGCCCGGAGCCGAGCCGCGGGTGCTGCCGCCGCACCGCTCCTACGCTCCTTGTCCGGGCGAGGCAATGGCCGCGGTCGACTTTGCCGAGCGTCTCCCCGGGGGCTGCTGCGCGCTGGACCTGGAAGGCCGGATCTCCTTCGTCACCACTGCCGCTGCAGAACTGGTCGGAGCGGATATCCCCGATCTGCTGGGCGCGCTCCCCTCACAGGCGCTGCCCTGGCTGGATGACCCGGTCTTCGAAGACTGTTACCGATCCGCGGTGTTCAGCCGCCGGACCGCGTCCTTCACCGCCCGGCGCCCGCCGGATCGGTGGCTGTCCTTCCAGCTCCATCCGAATGCCTCCGGCGTCAGCGTCCGTATCACTCCTGCCCCCACAGCCCCTGCCGAGGACACCCCGGATACGCAGCTCGCCGCGTCGCCGGCCACGCCAAGCCGAGCACGGGAGCTCTACCACCTGCTGCACCTGGCCGCCATGCTCACCGAAGCCGTCGGCGTGCAGGACGTCGTCGACCGGGTCCCCCGCCAGATCATGCCCGCCTTCGGTGTCCAGGCCCTCGCGCTGATGACCGCGCAGGAGGGCCGCCTGCAGATCATCGGCCACCGCGGCTACACCACCGAACTCATGGACCGCTTCGACCTCGCCCCCCTGACCTCACACACCCCCGCGGTACGCGTCCTGGTGACGGGTGTTCCTGCCTTCTTCGCCACCTTCGCGGACCTGAAACGCGCCTATCCCCCCGCCGTGCTCCAGGACGGCATGGCTGCCTGGGCGTTCCTGCCTTTGACTGCCTCCGGGCGCACCGTCGGCTCGATGGTGCTCGCCTACGACCGGCCTCACTCCTTCACCACAGAGGAACGCGCCATCCTCACCTCAATCGCCGGGCTGGTCGCCCAGGCCCTGGAACGCGCCCGCCTCTACGACGCCCAGTACCAACTCGCCCACAGCCTGCAGGCCGCCCTGCTGCCCCACGACCTGCCCCCGATCCCCGGCCTGGACCTGGCCGCCCGCTATCTCCCGACCACGCACGGCGTGGACATCGGCGGCGACTTCTACGACCTCATCCGCCTCGACGAAACGAACGCCGCCGCTGCCATCGGCGACGTCCAGGGCCACAACGTCAATGCCGCCGCCCTTATGGGCCAGGTTCGCACCGCAGTCCACGCCACCGCCGGCGCATCCCCCGGCGACGTCCTCGCCCGCACCAACCGCCTGCTCACTGACCTCGACCCGGGCATGTTCACCAGCTGCCTCTACATCCACCTCGACCTGGCACACCACCGTGCCCGCCTGGCCACCGCCGGTCACCCCCCACCACTCCTGCTCCACCCCGACGGGCACACCGAGGTCCTCGACCTGCCGCCCGGGCTCGTACTCGGCATCGATCCAACCGCCGACTACGAGACCGCCGAGATCCCCTTGCCACCCGGCACCGTGCTTGCTCTCTACACCGACGGACTCGTCGAAACCTCCGGCGTGGACATCGAGGACGCCATCGCTGACCTCGCCGTGCATCTCGCACGAGCCCCGGGCGAAACCGCGGAGACCCTCGCCGACAACCTCGTCCACTACGCCACGCAGTGCGCACCCCGCAACGACGACATCGCACTGCTCGTCATCAACGTGCAACAGACCGGCTGATGACACAAAACAGCCCACTGCCCTCTTCTACGCAGCGATACCCCTAGACCCGGGGAGCGCGCAACGCCTGCGAGAGCGCGCTCATGCTGATGTCGACGATCGTGTGGAGCTGCTTCTGACTCGCCCCGGCCCTGCTCATCACGGCCAGTGACTGGTTGACCGCCGCGATGTGAACGGCGAAGTTGTCGGCGTCGCTGTCAGTCAACTTCGCGGCGATCAAGGCGGTCCGCAGCCGCGCACGCTGAAGGCCCAGGGCTTCGATCGCGCGCGTGGCAATGTCGGGGCTCAGTACCGGTAGCGCCATCGCGGTTTGGGCGACCAGGCATCCGTCCGGCACGTCGGGGTCGGCGATGCGCCTCAGTGTGACTTCGAAGAACGCCTGTACTGCCCGCAGTGGATCTTCGGACGCACCTGCAAGGGCCTGGTCGTACCTGTCTCCGTACCGCCTGGCGTAGCGGTCCAGGCAACGAGAGAAAAGCGATTCCTTGTCGCCGAGTGAGGAGTAAATGGAGCTGCGGTTCAGTCCGGTCGCCCTGGAGAGATCGTCGAGAGATGTGTCGGCGTATCCGGCTCGCCAGAACTGGACCATCGCCGCATCGAGCGCGACGTCCACGTCGAACTGCTTCTTCCCGGCCATCGCGCACGCACCTCGTTCTTGAGCTTGAGTCAAGCCGTTGTGGCCTCGCTCATCATATCTTGAACTGAATGGTTCAAGATGCGTTAGGGTTCAGGCATGACTGACGCTGCGACCGCCGCGAACCGCTCTTCGGGCCAGAATCCAATCTCCGGGTTGCCGCTGCACGACCTTGCGGGCTTCACTCACCGCTGGGTCGACGCAGACGGCATCCGACTTCATGCCGTGGAAGGCGGTCAGCCGACCGGCCCTACCGTCGTCCTGCTCGCCGGATTCCCGCAGACCTGGTGGGCTTGGCGCAAGGCTGCGCCGGCCCTTGCCGAGCGATTCCACGTGATCGCAATCGACCTGCCAGGACAAGGCCACTCCGACCGCCCACAAGACAGCTACGACACGCATACCGTCGCTTCGCGCATCCAGGCCGCGGTCACTGCGCTCAACGTGCAGAAGTACTGGCTCGTCGCCCACGACATCGGGGCCTGGGTCGCCTTCTCGCTAGCTCTGAACTACGAAGAGCGCCTGCACGGTGTCGCTCTGCTTGACGCCGGCATTCCCGGCATCAGCCTCCCGGACGCCATCCCGACGGATCCCGACCGGGCATGGAAGACCTGGCACTTCGCGTTCCACCTGGTGCCAGATCTTCCCGAGACGCTGCTCGCCGGTCGTGAGCGTGACTACGTTGACTGGTTTTTGAAGGTCAAAGCACTGTCCCCGAACACATTCGACAGTGCCGAGATCGACCATTACGCCGCCGCTGTCGCTGCAGAAGGCGGTCTCCGAGCGTCTCTCGCCTACTACCGCGACGCCGCGGAATCAGCACGCAAGAATCATGACGCTCTCGGACGACAGCACTTGACCGTCCCGGTCCTGGGAATCTCCAGCTCTCACGGCTCGATCCCCGACATGGCCGCTTCCATCAGCCCGTGGGCAGACAACGCGACCGGTGTCGTCATCCCACATTCGGGACACTTCATTCCTGACGAGCAACCCGCCGCATTTGTGGACGCGTTGACTGCGTTCATCGCTCACGAGCGTCTCGGGTAGTTCGAGCTTCACCATCACCAGATCCTCGGCACCCACCACAGGCCGCCAACGAACCGACATCGAACTCTCCGCGCTGACCGGGCAATGTCTCGACCGCCGGATCGTCGACCGCGACATCCTCAACACCGAACTCTCGGCCTGGAAGAACGCCACCAACGCCGGCCAACGTCAGGTGGACCGAGGCAGGTGCCCGTTCCAACTGTTGACCCGTCACGTCATTCAGAGGGAGGAGTCCGGCGCGAAGGCCACCGTCGGCGAGACCATGACGACAGCCGACGGCGGCTATCCAGGCGCGGGGCTCGTGATGCCCCACCGCCGCAAAGGCGAAGACCCGCCCGTCTGGAAACAGGCCCACAACAAGACCCACAAACAGGTCCGCGCCCGCGTCGGGCACGTCTTCGCCCGCTTGCACAACCTGTCCCTCACCGGATAGGCCCCGGTCCGCTCGCGAGGAGATCCCTACCGCCCCCTATGCAGGGCGCAACCACTCGTAGATTCTTTGTAGCCGTGACCCACACGACAAGCGAAACCACGTGGCCCGGAAAGATCAGTGCCATCACCCTGTTCGTAGAGGACCTGGAGGCCACGAAGCGGTTCTACCGTGACGTGTTCCGCCTGCCGGTGACCTTCGAGAACGACAACTCGGCCGTGTTCAGCTTCGGGAACACCATCATCAACCTGCTGCAATCCACCGCGGCACACGAACTGATCGGCCCCGCGCGCGTCGCCAACCCGGACGCCGGCTCCCGTCTGCAGCTCACCCTCCCCGTGGACGACGTGGACGCGATGTGCAAGGACCTGACCGCCCGCGGCGTGACGCTGCTGAACGGTCCGATGGACCGACCCTGGGGGATACGGACTGCCAGCTTCTGCGATCCGGGCGGCCACATCTGGGAGATCGCGCATTGACCGCGACAGCGGACACTGAGATCTAGGCACTCCTGACCTCTCTGGACACACAGCGCCGCCCTGCCCTCGGCAGACTCGACGGCTCGACACGGAGGCACTGCGGCGGTCCGTGCTGCCGTCCGGATGGAGCTGCCTGGGGCTCGTCCAGCACCTCGATGGCTGGTGGGAGCCGCAACGACGTCACGCAGTTGCTGCCCCTGCTCGACAAGATCCCCGCCATCGGCCGGCCACGGCATCGGCCCGAGCTGCTCTTCGCCGACCGCGGCTACGACCACGGCACATACCGGCGCCTGGTGCGGGCACGTGGCATCCGCCCCGTGATCGCCGAACGCGGTCAGCCGCACGGCACCGGTCTGGGAGTCTTCCGCTGGGGCGTCGAGCGGGCGATCTCCTGGCTGCACGGCTTCCGCCGCCTGCGCATCCGCTGGGAACGACGCGACGACATCCACGAGGCCCTTCCTCAGCCTCGCCACCTGCCTCATCACCCACCGCCACGTCCAACGCCTTTGTCAGGTCCTCTTCGCCGGCTGGCTCAGGAACACCGGAGCGATCCAGGGTTCAGCGGAGTCTCGCGCTCGCCTGCCTTGGCGCCGGTCGGCGCGAACGCGACGGGAAGCCCCTGGAGGGTGCACACCAGGTGCGGCCGCAGCCCCCAAGAGAACCGGCTGTGACTGGCGCAGTACCCGTACTCGGCCCACCCGGCCAGGTCGGAGCGTTTCGCGGTCCCGGGGGAGCGGCCGCATTCGGCCGGTGTGGAGTCGACGATCCACACGTCGTCGTTCCGCACCGAGGTGTCGGCGGCCGGCAGTCGGGTGACCCGGCGGAGCAGTTCGGCGCTCTTGCGCAGCCGCTTGTTGTAGCCGGGCTGCTTGGGCAGGTACGGGACGAGATGCCGCAGGTGGGAACGCGGCTCACCTGGGCGGCTTCGGAGCGGTAGGCCCGGCCTCGCGGGCCCGAAGCCCGCCGTGAGCCCGCGAGCCCGTGAACCCGCCCCGAGCGACGCTCACCTCTCCCGCTTGACGTGAGTAGACCTGTCTGTCTAATCTAATCGCAATTAGACAGACAGGTCTACTCGTGCTTCGGACGGGAATGGTCATGACGAATCTCTCGGTCGTCCCGGTGTCCAATCCGGCGCGTACCTCGGATGCGGCGCCCGCCGGAGTCGGATCCGCTTCCGGATCCGACTCCGCTGCCGTATCCGCGCGGGGCCGGCGGCTGCCGCCGACCGTGGCGCTGTACGTGCTCGCCTCGATCACCATCTCGTTCCTGGCGGCCTCCAGCGCGCCCACCCCGCTCTATGCGGTCTACCAGGCCGAATGGGGCTTCGACCCGATCGCCACCACCGTGGTCTTCGGCGTCTACGCGGTGGCCGTGCTGCTCGGGCTGCTCACCATGGGCAAGCTCTCCGACCACGTCGGCAGGCGGCCGGTGCTGTTGGCCGCACTGGCGGCGCAGGCCACCTCGATGGTCGTGTTCGCCACCGCCGACGGCGTGTCGGGGCTGATGGTCGCCCGGATCGTCCAGGGACTGTCGACCGGCGCCGCGCTCGGCGCGATCGGGGCGGGGATGATGGACATCGACCGGCCGCGCGGCACGATCACCAACGCGGTCGTCCCGGGCATCGGCACGGCGACCGGCGCGCTGGTCTCCGGCCTCGTCGTCCAGTTCCTGCCCGCCCCCACGCATCTGGTCTTCCTCGGGCTGATGGCGGTCTTCGTCCTCCAGGCCGTCGCCGTCGCACTGATGGCGGAGACGGTGACCCGCAAGCCGGGGGCGCTGGCCAGCCTGGCGCCGGAGATCAAGCTGCCGCGCGCCGTACGCCGCCCGATGCTGGTGGCCGCACCGGTGCTGTTCGCCGTCTGGGCGCTGGCCGGGCTGTACGGGTCGCTCGGCCCGTCCCTCGCGCGGGAGTTGACCGGTTCCAGGTCCGAAGTCCTCGGCGGACTGAGCCTGTTCGTGCTCGCCGGGGTCGCCGCCGTCTCGGTGCTGGTCCTGCGGAAAGCGGCCACCCGGACGGTGATGCTCACCGGCATCCTCGCGCTGATCGCCGGGGTGGCCCTCACCCTCGTCTCGATCCGTGACTCCTCCTCCACCGGCTTCTTCGTCGGCACCGCCATCGCGGGCGTCGGCTTCGGCAGCGGGTTCCAGGGCGGCATCCGTACGGTGATGCCGCTGGCCCGGCCGCACGAGAGTTCCGGGGTGCTGTCGCTGCTCTTCGTCGTCTCCTACCTGGGCATGGGGGTGCCCGCAGTGATCGCCGGGTTCCTCGTCGTCCACGCGGGCGGACTGACCGCCACCGCGCAGGAGTACGGCGTCGCCGTGATCGTCCTCGCGGCGTTCGCGCTGATCGGGCTGCTGCGCGGCGGCCGGGACGGGGCGGCGGTCCTGCCGGTCGAGCGGGTCGGCGCCAACGCCTGAGGGGTGGCCTCCGGCCGGGACTCGGCCGGAGCATAATGTAGACAGATCTGTCTGAAGGAGTGACCGTCATGGCGAGTGTCCAGAGCACCGCGAAGCCGTCGGCGCGTGAGCGCCTGCTCGCCGCCGCGAACGAGCTGTTCTACGCCGAGGGCGTGCAGAGCGTCGGGATCGACCGGGTCATCGAGCACGCGGGCGTGGCCAAGGCGTCGCTGTACAACACCTTCGGCGGCAAGGAGCAGCTCGTCCGGGCCTACCTCGACCACCGGCACGCGGCCACCGCCGACCGGATCACGCGGGCCGTCGCGGAGCGCGACACGCCCCGCGAGCAGATGCTGGCGGTCTTCGAGTCCCAGGGGCGGCAGTTCGACCGGCCCGACTTCCGCGGCTGCGCCTTCATCCGCGCCGGCGCCGAGGCCAGCCCCGACGGGCTGGTCCATGAAGCGGCGGACACCTTCCGCGGCTGGATGCGCGAACTCTTCACCCGCCTCGCCGCCGAGGCCGGCGCCGCTGACCCCGACGCCCTGGGCCGCCAGCTCCAACTCCTCTACGACGGCGCCGGCATCTCCGCCCTGATGGACCACGACTCCACGGTGGCCGCGACCTCCCGCGCGGCGGCGACCGCCCTGATCGCGGCGGCGACGGGCGCATCCGTAGAGGCATGAGCGGCGCTTGGAACGCACACGGGCCGGGGCGGCGAGCGTGAACCACGCAGTGCGCCAGGGCTACTGACGCGGCGACGGGAGAGCGACCCGGGCCAACGCACCGGGACGCCGGCTCCGGTCGGGCCCGATCCGCGGACGGTACGCCGCAGCCCGCTCGGCCGACGTCTGACCACTGGTTTCCCGACGCAGCACCACTAGATGATCGATACCAATGGATCGGCCGCGCGCGTGGGGCGAGGGCGGTCAACGTCACTGTGTGAAGACGGAGTTGGGCAATCTCGCGACCGCACTCCATGCGAAGACGGATGACCCGCTGAAGGCGTCTCCGCATCTCGCGCCCTGGCGGCCGGTCGTGTCAGCCGCTACCTCGCCGGCCTCCGACGCGCATCGCTCATCCTCTGGCTGCGTGAACCGTGATCGTTTTGGCAGACACGCCCTGGGAGGCCGGGCCCTTCGCCGTACCTCCTCGCGGAGATCCGCCTGTCGGGCCGCGGAGAACCGCCTGTCGCACCCGTGATCAAAGTCCGATTGTGTCTGCGACATGCCCGAACCTGTTCACTTTCTGGAAATCCAGCCGTAGCCTCAGATTGAAACCACAGACTCGGGCACAACCGGGTGAGACGTCGGAGGCAGACGGACATGTACGCACCAGAGCGGCAGCAGGAGATCCTCCGTCTCGCGCGTGATGGCGGACGCGTGGACGTGCTGTCACTCGCCGAGGAGTTCCAGGTCACCGCGGAGACCATCCGCCGCGACCTCAAGACCCTGGACAGGGCCGGTCTCGTACGGCGGGTGCACGGCGGTGCCATACCGGCCGGGCGGCTCGACTTCGAGCCCGACGTCGCCGAGCGCGAGGGCACCGCGGCCGACGAGAAGGACCGCATCGCCCGGCTCGCGCTCGCCGAGCTCCCCGAGGACGGCACCGTGATCCTCGACGCGGGCACCACCGTCGCCCGCCTCGCCGCGGCGCTGCCCCTGGAGGCCACGCTCACCGTCGTCACCCACGGCCTGCCCGTCGCGGCCCGCCTCGCCGACCACCCCGGCATCCAGCTGCACCTCGTCGGGGGCCGCGTCCGCCACCGCACTCGCGCCGCCGTCGACGCCTGGGCCCTGCGCGCGTACGGGGAGATTCGCGCGGACGTCCTCTTCCTCGCGGCCAACGGGTTCTCCGCCGAACACGGCCTGACCACCCCCGACCTCGCCGAGGCCGCCGTGAAGCGTGCGGCCGTCGGCGCCGCCCGCCGGGTCGTGCTGCTCGCCGACTCCGCCAAGTACGGGCAGGAGCACTTCGCCCGCTTCGGCGACCTGGGCGATGTGGACGTGCTGATCACCGACAGCGGCCTCAGCGACGGAGACGCGGCCGCGATCGAGAAGGGCGGCACGGAAGTGGTCCGCGCATGAGCCCCACGACACCGGCCCCGGAAGCGGCCACGACACCGGCCCCGGCCCCGGCACCCCCCACGCAAGCCACCACGGAAGACGCACGCGGCATGATCCTCACCGTTACCCCCAACCCTTCCCTGGACCGCACCTACGAGGTCCCCGCGCTCGACCGGGGCGAGGTCCTGCGCGCCACCGGCGAGCGCATGGACCCGGGCGGCAAGGGCGTCAACGTCTCGCGGGCCGTCGCCGCCGCCGGCGCCCCCACGCTCGCCGTGCTTCCGCTGGGCGGCGCGCCCGGCGCCCTCGTGGCCGAGCTCCTCGACGCCCAGGGGATCAGCGTCGACCCCGTCCCCGTAGCCGGACAGACCCGGTCCAACATCGCGCTCGCCGAGCCGGACGGAACGCTGACGAAGATCAACGCGCCCGGCCCCGAACTCACCCCGGAAGAAGCCGAGTCACTGCTCACCGTCGTCGGCGAGCGCTCCACGGGCGCCGACTGGATCGCCTGCTGCGGCAGCCTCCCGCGCGGCCTCGCCCCGTCCTGGTACGCCGAGCTGGTCGCCCGCGCCCACGCGGCCGGCGCCCGGATCGCGCTCGATACCTCCGGCCCGGCCCTCCTCGCGGCCCTGCGCGAACGGCCCGACGTCGTCAAGCCGAACGCGGAGGAGCTCGCCGAGGCAGTCGGCCGTCCGCTCGTCACCGTCGGCGACGCGGTCAAGGCGGCCGAGGAGCTGCGGGACCTCGGCGCACGCGCCGTCCTCGCCTCCCTCGGCGCGGACGGGCAGCTGCTCGTGGACGGCTCGGGCGCCTGGTTCGCCACCGCCCCGGTCGATACCGTCCGCAGCAATGTCGGCGCGGGCGACTCGTCCCTGGCCGGCTTCCTCATCGCGGGCGGCACCGGCCCGCGGGCGCTGGCCTCGGCCGTCGCCCACGGCGCCGCTGCGGTCCAGCTCCCGGGCAGCGCGATGCCGACCCCGGCCGACCTGGACCCGGACGCGGTGACCCTCACGGCGGACGTCCCGCTGGACCGCGTCCTGAAGGAGCCCGCGCCATGACGGCCTGCGCCCCACCCCTCAATACGCCCCATCCGGTCGCCTCTGACCTGATCACTCCCCACGCTCCCTTCCGGAGCCGCCGTCCCCGCGGCGAAACCCCCGTCCCCACCCCCGCCGCCAAGGCGATACGAGTGCGAAGGAACCCGCGATGAGCGAGATGATCACCGCGGACCTGGTCGATCTCGACCTGTCCGCCAGCACCAAAGAGGCGGCGGCCCGCGCCCTCGCCGAAAGGATGATCGCCCAGGGCCGGGTGACCGACCTGGCCGGCTTCCTGGCCGACGTCGCGGCCCGCGAGGCGCAGATGCCGACCGGCCTCGACGGCGGCATCGGCATCCCGCACTGCCGCAGCGAGCACGTCACCGAGCCGACCCTCGCCTTCGGCCGCAGCGCCGTCGGGATCGACTTCGGGGCGCCGGACGGCCCGGCCGACCTGATCTTCCTCATCGCCGCGCCCGCCGGAGCGGACGACGCCCACCTCACCATCCTGTCCTCGCTGGCACGGCAGTTGATGGACGAGGACTTCAAGGCGGCGCTGCGCACGGCGACCGACGCGGGGGCCACGGCGGCGCTGATCCGCGGGGACGAACCCGAGCCCACGCCCGAGTCCACCACTGAGCCGGAGTCCACGCCCGAGCCCACCACCGAGCCGGAGTCCACTACCGAGCCGGAGCCCAGGCCCGAGCCCGAGACCGCTCCAGCGGCCCCCGCCGCGAAGTTCAAGATCGTCGCCGTCACCTCCTGCCCCACCGGCATCGCCCACACCTACATGGCGGCCGAGTCCTTGGAGAAGGCGGGCCGGGACGTGGGCGACGTGGAAGTGCTGGTCGAGACACAGGGCTCGGCCGGGTTCACCCGCCTCGCCCCAGAAGCCATCGCGGGAGCGGACGGCGTGATCTTCGCGCACGACGTGCCCGTACGGGAGAAGGACCGCTTCGCCGGGAAGCCCACCGTCGACGTCGGCGTGAAGGCCGGCATCAACCGGCCCGCCGAACTCATCGGCGAGGTACGCGAGAAGGCCGCCCGCGGCGAGACGACCTCGGGCGCAGCGTCCACCACCCCCGTTGACCGGGCCGGTGACGCCGGCGACGGCTACGGCACCAAGCTGCGCAAGTGGCTGATGAGCGGCGTCAGTTACATGGTCCCCTTCGTCGCGGCCGGCGGTCTCCTCATCGCCCTCGGCTTCGCGATCGGCGGCTACACCATCAACAAGGCGCCGTCCGTCGCCGAGCACTTCGTGTGGACCCAGACCGACAGCTGGGCCGCGCTGCTCTTCCAGGTCGGCTCCGTCGCCTTCGCGTTCCTCGTCCCGGTCCTCGCGGGCTTCATCGCGTACGGGATGGCCGACCGGCCGGGGCTCGTGCCCGGGTTCGTCGGCGGTTCGATCGCGCTCACCATCAACGCCGGCTTCCTCGGCGGCCTCGCCGCCGGTCTCATCGCCGGCGGCGTCGTGATGGCGATCCAGAAGGTGAACGTACCCCCCGTGCTGCGCGGGATCATGCCGGTGGTCGTCATCCCGCTGATCTCCTCCGCGGTGGTCGGCTTCCTGATGTTCCTCGTCATCGGCAAGCCCATCGCCTCCCTCCAGCGCGCCCTGACGGACTGGCTGAACTCCCTGTCCGGCGCCAACGCGATCATCCTCGGCGTCATCCTCGGCCTGATGATGTGCTTCGACCTGGGCGGCCCACTGAACAAGGTCGCGTACGCCTTCGCGGTCGGCGGCCTCGCGAACCCCACCGAGGGCTCGCTCAAGGTCATGGCCGCGGTGATGGCTGCCGGCATGGTCCCGCCCCTGGCCATGGCCCTCGCGACGACCGTGCGCGGCCGGCTCTTCACCAAGACCGAGCGCGAGAACGGCAAGGCGGCCTGGGTTCTGGGCGCCTCGTTCATCACGGAGGGCGCGATCCCGTTCGCCGCGGCGGACCCGCTGCGCGTCATCCCCGCTTCGATGGCGGGCGGCGCGGTCACCGGCGCCCTGTCGATGGCCTTCGGCTGTACCCTGCGCGCCCCGCACGGCGGCATCTTCGTGGTCCCGCTGATCGGCAACCCGTTCCTCTACCTCATCGCGATCGCCGCCGGTGTCTGTGTGTCGACGGCTCTGGTCGTGATCCTGAAGGGGATGCGGAAGCCCGCCCCCGAGGGCGGGGCGGACGGGGCGGGCGACGTGCCGGCGCAGAAGGGTGAGGAGCCGAAGATACCGGTGGCCGCCTGACAGGAGATTCCGGTGACCATCTGAGCAGATGCTGGTGGCCACCTGACAGTTCGGCGCTGAGCTGGCCTTCCCCGTGGAAGGTCAGCTCAGGAAGGTGAAGCGGCCACCGCGCGTAGACCGTCCGGCACGTAAGCGGCACGGCGGCGCCGAAGGAGGCCGAGAACGACCAAGGCCCAGGTTTCCCGGATTCGCCCGGTCGACCTGGCCCTCAGTCGTGGCGAGCGCGGACGGTTTCGAACCGCCGACATCTATCTTGTAAGGGCGGACGTGATCCGAAGCGAATGCCCCCAGGTCACTCCGGCTGTAACGGCAGCCCAGGTGAACGGCGCGTCTCGACTGTGCCGAGCCGCCATTGACCGTGGCTGACCGCACGATGTGGCACGGCTGTGGCACGGGGACTTCTTCGTCCCGAAGCAACTGGGACAGCCTGCCGACCTTGGTCCGGTGCTTGTCTGACCTGCTGCGGTGGTACGTACGTGTTCGTGCTCGTCCGCCGCTGTCTGCCTGCGTTGTCACGCAGTTAGACACTCAACGCTGTCGCTCACGTTGAACGCAATCATCTCGTCGCTGGCCTCGTCCAGTGGTCTCGGCTCTGGGTTGCGTCCGAACCATCGTGAACGGGGCTGAATGAGACGGAAACTGAGACGGGCTAGGCCCGAGGACCGAGGCACCCAACGAGCAAGGATGAGGTCTGGTCGGCCGACTGGCGGCCTGGAGCGGTCGCCTGAAGCACCGATCCTCAGAACTTGCCTCCCACCAGGACCGTGCGATGGTCACCCAGCACGCGTGCGAAGCGTTCGAGGAAGCCGGGGCTGAACTCGGGCCAGTCCCAGAACTCGAATCCCAGATAGCCGAACGCGTAGTAGTCGTTGTCCCAGGTCCACGCGGTCAGGTCACCAGCTCGACTACAGCGTGGACAGGTGACGGCAGCTTGGCCCGAGTCGCGCCAGGTGCCGATGGCCTTGTTGAAGGGATCCCAGGCGTCCTCGATCGCGTCCCACTCATCGGTATACAGATCCACGCGGGCGGCGCAGTGAGGGCAGGCGGCGTACATGGCATCGCCCTGCCCGCCGTGGAAGACGGTTCGGCCTGTCTCGACCTTGAGTCCGTCGCTCGGCTCCCAGTCGACTTGCTCGACCGCCTTGGCCCAGAGCGGACCCGGTGGGTGTCCGAGCGGGGCGCCGAGAACGCAGTCGGTGCGCTCGGCGCGGACTATCCCTTCCGCGACGAGCCAGTCAAGGCCGCGGGCTGCCAGTGCCGTTGCGTCGGCCGGCGTGGCCTGGAGGTCGACGATGGTTTGGAAGTAGTTTCCCATGAGGAGGGAGAGTACGAGGCGCCACCGACAGCCAGCAGTTGAAGGCCTGAGCGGACATCTGAGGACCTGAGCTTGAGAAGCTCGGGTGATCTAGGGGCATTTGGCCGCTGAACTGCGACGGAGCAGCCTGGGCGCCCTCGGCGCGATGTCTGATTGTCCGCGACTCCCCGGGGCTTCCTGCCTAACCTGGCACGGGTCTGGCACGTTCAGTGCTGGTCCAGCCACTCGTCGAGAATAGTGAACCAGTCCTTGCCGCTTACCTCGGCGGCGGCATCCATGTCCTCAACGCCGTATCTGGCGCGCAACCAATCGCGCCTGCGTTGGTCGAGGAGTTCGCGTCGGGCTCGTTCTTGCCGTGCGTTCGCTTCTTCCGTCTGTCGCCTTGGTTCAGCGTCCCGCGCCTTCGATCGGACGGTGCTTTGGCTCATTCTCGTCAGCACTCCAGCACAGTCTGCGCCGAAGTAGGAAAGGTGCCCCTGAGGCTTACCGTCTAGGTCAGGCGAAGCCAAGATGATCGCTTCCTTGAGCGTCGCTCCGCACCTGTCACAGGTGGCCTCATGGTTTGGCGAAGCCCTTGATGTGGTACTCCGTCATGTCCCGCCCTGTCTCGTGCTGTTGACCGAGGCCAGTGTGCCGGGCGTGGAAGGCACTGGCTAGTGAAGCAGGTGCCGCGTAGAGACGTGCGCACACGAGGTCGGCGGAGTATCAATGGGCGAGTCAACACCCTAGTGCCGCATCAGGCAACGTTCGCCCTGCCGATGGCTACTCTGACGATGTGGCCGATGAAGAGGACAGTGGGAGCGGCTCGATCCGACGTCCCTCGTGGGACCACCCGGTAGTGGCCACCGTCGCGGCGGAACTGGGCGGCCTTGCTGTCTCCGGGTTGGTCGCTCTGGTGGGGTGGCCGTTCGGGTGGCTGCCCGACACTGGTTTCGTCCTCATCGTGACGGGCTTTATCGCGTTCGAGCCTGCGGCTGAGTTGTACCGCGGGGCGGGCCCGCCGCGTCGGCTTGCTGTTGTCGCCGCTCTCCTTGCGCTGGCAACGGTGAGCCTGCTCGTGGCTGCAGCAGTGAACTGGGCCTTTCCTGCGCTGGCTGATCCGGGCGTCGGTATCCTCGTCGGCTACCTTGTTGCGTTGCCCATCGCCGTGGCTGTGTTGGCTTGGTTCCTCACCAGGGCGAACAATGCCTGATGCGGCACTAGCTATCTTGAAAACCGTCGTGACGCGAGCCACCGTGGGTTCAAATCCCACACCCACCGCAGTGATCGAAGGCCCTGATCAGCATCATCGGTCGGGGCCTTCATCGTGCCTACTGTCCGCCGGTGACCGTGATTCCCCGTGAGTTCCCGGTCTATCGGGCAGGGAAGGCACGGCCGCTCGCAGGCTTTGAGGTTGGTCCGCATCCTTATCAGGTCGATCACGAGGGGCTGAGGACATCCAACCGGGTCTGCCGCCTTGAGCGATCGTCCAGTGAGGTCCGGCCCCGATCGCCGCTGTTCGCGCTTGTTGGTGTCAACCGCTGGTGTCAGCCACCGTATGCGGTCTTGACAAGCTGCGCGGCGGTGAGGCTCAGTCCCCGGAAGCGCCGAAGAAGCCGACGTGGGTAGGTTGGCTGTCGGTGTAAAGGACCACATAGACGCCGGTCCAGCGCATCCGGTGTTCGCCGAGCAAGGTCGTGTCCTCGTCCACGGGACGCCTGGTGGACATGGCCTCATACGCCTGAGCCATCGCGTCTTCGTACTGCTGCACGGTCGGGCGCTCCGTGCCGAAGTGGTGTACAAGTCGGGCAGTGGGCAGCGGGCGGAGCGTGAAGTAGTCCGTCTCCCGCTGCTGCGGGGGCTCGGTCGTCTCGACTAGGCGCTGCACGTCCAGAATCGAATGAGTACCCTCCTCACCCATGAACTCCTCATCGGCATAGAGCTCCTCACGGCTCCCGTACTCGTCGCCGTCGCCGTACAACTCCTCAAAGGCCTCGTCGTGCAGGGCCTCTAGCGTCGCTTCGAGGCTTCCTCTGTAGGGAGTGACGTAGCCCCACCCGCTGGCACCCATGACTCGCCCCTTTTTCTGTAGCCGTCGCCTAGTGGGGCCTCACGGTAGCGCCCAGCTCTGACAGTCGATCGGCAACGCGGGCGATCCGCCAGCCCATCACCCTCCCCCGGCTCCCATCCCGTCCGCCTTCGGCCCACACACTGTGGAGCGGGCGTGGTTCATGGCGTCCAGGTGGAGCGTGCCACTGTACGAACGACCTTGACGTCCTGGGCCGCGACTGCTCGGCTCTGCTTGGGGCGATGGCGGTCGGGATGGGAGCCCACGACGCTCGCCACGACCCGGTCGGCACTCGCGAACGGCGCCCCATCCATCCCGGAGTCTGAGCGCCCCCGCCGGAGGCACATCTTTGGCCCGCGGCTGACTTTCTACCTGCGCCCGCTTGCACGCAGCGCGCCGCCGGGCGCGGCCAGCTGGGGCGAAGACAGGAGGCAGGCCGTGCCGCAGAGACGGCACGCGCCCGCGCCGTGCGCGGACCTTGATGAAGTAGAGAAAGTTCCACCGCGCCACCGGTTCGCAGACCCCGGCCAGGTATCTAGCAGGCCTAGCCGTCGATCGAGGACTGCCGGTGCCGATCGCGTTCCGAACCTGGTGGGCGCGGACGGTTTCGAACCGCCGACATCTGCCTTGTAAGGGCAGGGGTGAGTGAGGAGCCTGGTGCGCAGGCCACCCCGGCTCCGGAGAGCCCGCGGGTCGTCGCCCCATCTCCGCTGAGGCGAACCGTGATTGACCGCTCCATGTGGCACGACTGTGGCACGCACTGTGCGACCAGGCGCTTAGGACGGGCTGGGGGCTTCGAGAGAGGCCCGTCTCTTGTTCCCCGTTCGATCTGGTGCCGATGTGGTGCGGTGCTGGTGCGCCCCTCGGCGGCACTGTCAGTGCGCGTCACTAAGGTCACCGTCACTGACAACTGAGCAGAGAACCACCAGGGGGAACTTTCATGGCAAACGAGATCGCGGCGGATGTTGTGGGCGCGTGGGATGAGATCGAACGGTGGTACGAGGCCCAGGGTGCTGCGCATCTGATCCTGCCTCCGGCTTCCGGCGAGCAGATCGCCGCCCTTGAGGCCACGCTCGGTGTCGAGCTACCGGGGGCGGTCACGGCCTCGCTGCGGCGACACAACGGATCGACGGACGGGGGCTGGCCCACGGGCACGCTGTTGTCCTGTGACGGCATCCTGCAAGAAGTGAGTGTGTGGCGAGACCTCCTGACCAGCGGCGACTTTGACGACCTCAAGGACTTCGTTGCGGACGGCGAGGCGCTTAAGGTCGGTTGGTGGCAGATCGGTTGGGTCTCGCTCGATGCAGACGGCGGGGGAAACGGCGCGGTGCTGGACCTGTCGCCGGGGCCTGGTGGAAGGATCGGCCAGGTCATCGACATGGACCACGAAGCAGGGCCGAGCGGGCCCATAGCGAGTGACTTCGTCGGATACCTGACAGGTGTGGCGGCTCGGTTGGACGACTTCTCAGTGATCGACGGACAGTACGTCGAGGAACAGTAGACGGCGCGCCCTATGCACCTTGGCCCAGCCCTGGCGCGGGATGACCTCGTGAACTCTGCTGTACTGCCTCATCTTTATCAGGTCGATCACAGAAGACCGTCGACGTCGGTCAACCGAGCCTGCGCCTCGGCCGATCGTCCACTGATGTCCGGCGTCGACCGCTGCTTTTCATGTTTGTTGGTGTCAGCCTCTGGTGTCAGCCGCAGCACGCAGCCTTGACAAGCACGGCCATTCTCTCGGGCGGGCCTGGAGCACCAGTTTGGGAGTCTATTGGTTGAGGGCCCCGGAGCTCAGCATGTCTGCCTTGGCTGACAGCATGGCGACATGGAGATCATCCCCGGCCGTGGTGTCGACCTCGTCAAGATCGGCGACCACCGCTCGCACGTCGAAGAGCGCACCGGACTGCCACATCACGGACCCGGCGGCGAGCGCGCGGTCTACAACACCACGCCGATGCTGGTGATCACCTATGCGGCAGACAGCACAGTCGAGCTCGTTGAAATCAAGTACAGCGGCGAGGGAGGGAATGCCGAAGCCCAGCTCGACGGGTTCCAGCTGACCCATCGTTTTCTCGATGACGTCGTATCCGATCTCCATGCTCGGGGGTACACCAGCACCCCCTCCGACATCGGTCACGACTTCCACGCCGGCTTCAGCGTGTGGTCCATGCACTCCCTGTGGGCACCCGACCTCGATCCAGCGGCCAGCGAGGACGATGAGCGCGCCGTCGCAGAAGGTGTCTCCGTGGCGCCGTACGCCTACTTCTGTGGGGAGAAGGAGTGAACCCAGATAGCTGCAGGTGCCGCTGAACGGGGTAGTTGGCGATCACGCGATTGAACACCTCAACCCACTACCCTCCCCAGCTCCCATCCCGTCCGCCGTCGACCCACACACCGTGGAGCGGGCGTGGTTGATGGCGTCCAGGTGGAGCGCGTCACTGTACGAACGACTGTGAGGATCGGTCATGGCACCGTTCGGCAGCCTGACCCACCGAACGATTGACGCTTCGGGCTGTCCTTTCCAGGAATCGTCGGCGGTCTGGGCGGTGCCGCTCTGCACGCGGCCGGTCGAGCGCCTGTGACCTCATAGCGCCCGGCCAAAGCTCCCATCACAGTCTTGTCCTGACGCCCGACCGGCCCGTGCGATCCCTCGCGCATCGCACGGAAGCGTGGAGGAGGCGATCCGGGCGGTGCATGAGCAGTGTCTGCGCCGGTCGCGGATCGCCATGGCCTCGCGGGAGCGGTTGATCCACCAGTACGTGCGGGAGGGGTTCGCGGAACGGGAGGTGATCGGGTTCGCGGCCTAGCCGAAGCCCGTCAGTCGTCCGTCATTCGAAGCCCGCCAGCAGGAGTCCGTCGGTCAGGACGCGGGCCAGCGCGCCCGGGGTGGAGTCGGGTGCGGGGGCGACGGAGACCTCCGCTGCGATGGTGCCGATGACCGCGCCGTAGCTGTGCACGAGGACCGTGCACAGCGTCGACAGCTGCCGCGCACGGTGCACGCCCGTGGCCGAGTCGGGCGTGAACCGGGCGCTCAGATCGGCGACGAGGACATCGGGCAGCAGTACCTTGGCCCTGGCGAGCGCGAGCGCGCTGTCGTGCGGGTGCGAGACCACACGGGCCTCCGCCACGCTCTCGGCCTGGGCTGTGAGTGCGGGAGTCCGGTCGGGGGAGTCGAGTACGAGCACGGTCAGCGGCAGACCATGATCGCCTCCAACGGAGAGCTTCTCGAGTCGGCCCCTTCGCTCCCGGCGCATGAGGCCGCCACATGCGCCGGGTCGTGCATCCGAAGCCCCGTACCGGACGCCGTTCCGGGCCCTCTACACTCACTTGGTAGCTACAAGCAATAAAATGTGAGCGGAAGAAGGGGCGGGCAATGGGCAAGGGGACGGTCCATGACCGCGCAGCGGGGGAGCACAGGGCAACCGGGGACACCGGGGTCGCGAGTGCCGAGGAGGCGGGGGCAGGACTGGGGAGCCAGATTGTGCGCTTCACCCGGCTGGTCGCGGCACGCAGGAACCAGGCCAAGCTGGAGCAGGGCGCGGGTGAGCGCGTCCTGCTGGCCCGGCTCCTGCGGGACGGGGAGCAGCGGGCCACCGATCTGGCCGCCGAGACCTTCCTCGATCTGTCGACGGTCAGCCGTCAGGTCCGCTCGATGGTGGAGCGCGGCCTGATCGAGCGGCGGCCCGATCCGGAGGACCGGCGCGGCACGCTGCTGTACGCGACCGAGTCCGGCAGGGCGGTGTATGAGAAGTACCGGCAGCAGCGCGACGAGCAGCTGGCGGAGCTCCTCGGCCCCTGGCCCCCCGAGGACCGGTATCAGCTGATCCGGCTGATGACACGCCTGAACGACGACCTGGTAGCGAATCAACAGAAACGCCACGGCGACGGGACGCAGCCCGAAGCCGGGGCGCAGCAGGGAGCAAGCAAGCATGAGTGAGGCCGTGTCGGCGCCGCGCCGAGACACCGCAAAGCACACGGAGGCGACACCCGCCTCCTCCGGCGGTGGCCTGAGCCATCGTCAGATCCTGACCATTCTGAGCGGTCTGATGCTGGGCATGTTCCTGGCCGCGCTCGACCAGACCATCGTCTCCACCTCGATCCGCACCATCGCGGACGACCTGCACGGCCTCAGCCAGCAGGCGTGGGCGACGACGGCGTACCTGATCACCTCGACGATCGCGACGCCTCTCTACGGCAAGCTGTCCGACCTGCACGGCCGCAAGCCCTACTTCCTGGGCGCGATCACCGTCTTCATCGTCGGCTCGGCGGCGTGCACGTTCTCGACGTCGATGACCGAACTCGCCGCGTTCCGAGCCTTGCAGGGCATCGGCGCCGGCGGCCTGATGTCCCTCGCCCTGGCGATCATCGGCGACATCGTGCCGCCCCGCGAACGGGCCCGCTACCAGGGCTACATGCTCGCCACCTTCGCCACCTCCAGCGTCGCGGGGCCGCTCATCGGCGGCTTCCTCGCCGGCCAGGACAGCATCCTGGGCGTCGTCGGCTGGCGCTGGGTGTTCCTGGTGAACGTGCCGATCGGCATCATCGCGCTGTTCGTCGTCGCCAAGGTCCTCAACATCCCGCACACCCGCCGCGACCGGCGGATCGACTGGTGGGGCGCGTTCACCATCGCGCTCGGCGTCGTGCCGCTGCTCCTGGTGGCCGAGCAGGGCCGCGAGTGGGGCTGGGACTCGACGAAGTCCCTTTCCTGCTACGGCATCGGCGTCGTCGGCATCATCTCCTGGATCCTCGTCGAGCGCCGGATGGGCGACGACGCGCTGATCCCGATGCGCCTGTTCCGCAACGCGATCTTCAGCAAGACCAGCCTGCTGTCCGTCCTCATCGGCGCGGGCATGTTCGGCGGGATGCTGATGATCCCGCAGTACCTGCAGATCGTGAAGGGCGCGAGCCCCACCAAGTCCGGTCTCGAGATGCTGCCGCTGATGCTCGGCATGATCATCGCGTCCATCGTCTCCGGCCAGATCACCGCGAAGACCGGCCGGTACAAGATCTTCCCGACCATCGGCACCGTCCTCATGGTCACGGCGCTGCTGCTCTTCCACTTCAAGGTCCAGTGGGACACCCCGCTGTGGCAGAGCATGATCTACATGCTCGTCTTCGGCCTCGGCCTCGGCGGCTGCATGCAGACCCTGGTGCTCGCCGTGCAGAACGCCGTGCCGCCGCAGGACATGGGCGTGGCCACCGCGTCGTCCACGTTCTTCCGGCAGATGGGCGCCACCGCCGGTACGGCCATCTTCCTGTCGGTGCTGTTCTCGAACGTCGGCGACAAGATCTCCTCGGCGTTCAAGTCGGCCGCGGGGACGCCTCAGTTCCAGGCCGCGCTGCACGACCCGGCGGTTCTGTCCGACCCGGCCAACAAGCCGGTCCTCGACATGCTGCAGCACCCCGGCGCGGGCGGCGGCTCGGACGTACTGAGCGACTCGTCGTTCATCCAGCACCTGGACCCGCGCCTGTCGGAGCCCTTCAAGCAGGGCTTCGCCGACTCCATGCACGTGGTGTTCCTGATCGCGGCGGGTGTGATCGCGGTCGCGTTCCTCATGGTCCTGTGGACCAAGGAGGTCCCGCTGCGCAAGATGTCGGGCCTGGAGGCGCGGGCGGCCGAGGAGAACGGCACCGCTTCGGATGCCGCCGCCGAGACGCCCGTGACGGCGATGGCCGACACGGCGGAGGCAGTGGAGGCGGCCCCGGTCGCCTCGCTCGCCACCGCTCTCGCGGACGAACTTGCCTCGGGTGTCCGCGGCCACATCCGCGACGTCGTGGGATCGCCCGTGGCGGGCGCCGTGGTCACGCTGATCGACCTGCGCGGCAGCCAGCTCGGCCGTACGACGACGCAGGCGGACGGCCGTTACGCGGTCGCCGCGCCCGCCGAGGGAACGTACGTCCTGATCGCCTCCGGCGGCGCCCGGCAGCCGCAGGCCACCACCATCACGGTGGCCGACGGTCCGGTCGACTTCGACCTGGTGCTCTCCGGCGGGGCCGGCCTGACCGGCACGGTCCTGGCCACCCCCGGCGACCGGCCGCTGCCCGGCGCCCTGGTCATCGCGACCGACGTGCGCGGCGAGGTCGTCGCCTCCGCAGCGGCCGACCACACGGGCGAGTTCGGCATCGTCGACCTGACCCCCGGCGGCTACACCCTCGTGGTCAGCGCACCCGGACACCGCCCGGCGGCCCTGCCGGCCGCGGTGGCTGGCGGCGCCGCCAACCGCTACGAGATCCGCCTCGCCCCTGGCGCCCACGTCCACGGCACCGTCCGTAACCGCGCGGGCCACCCGGTCGACGACGCCCGGGTCACGCTCCTCGACGCGGCGGGCAACACGGTCGCCACGACGGTCACCGGAGCACACGGCGCCTACGCGTTCAACGACCTGGACACCGGCGACTACACCGTGATCGCCAGCGGGTACGCGCCCCAGGCCGTGCCGCTGCTGGTGAGCGGCGAGGGCGAGAAGGAGGCGGACGTGAATCTGGGGCACTGACCGACGCAGGTGTCCCTGAAAGCCCAAGAGGCAGTAGGGCCTGGGGCCCGCCGTCCTGCGGCGTCGAGAATCGCGAGGTCGGTCCTCCCGCCCGGCACCGCCCACTCTCGGGCAACCACGTGGCCGGACAGCTGACGTCCAGTACCCAGGAGAGACGGGATTCTGGCGGTGGCGGTGGCGGTGGCGGTGGCGGTGGCGGTGGCGGTGGCGGGGCCGATGCCGGGCAGCGCGGCGAGCGGTTGCGGTCGTAGGTGGGAGGCCACCGCGCCTTCGGGGGCGATCAGGCTGCGGAAAGCGGTCCTTGATCACCAAAATGCGGATCTTGGCCGTTCCTGGTGATTGGCGGATGGATCGGATCGGGCCTGCACGGCCCCGTTGGTGTGTGTGGGGCCCGGGCCGGTGGGTTGATCGGTCCGCGAGCCTTGATCGCTGCCGAGCCTGCTGATTGGGTGACCGGTATGACTGAGCTCGGAGACGTCGCCTGGCCGCCTGCCCCGATCAGGACCGAGCGGCTCGTGCTCCGTGAGCCCGAGGCCCGGGACCGTGCGGCGTTCATCGAGCTGCTCGCCTCGCCAGAGGTGCACACCTACCTCGGCGGCCCCCGGCCGCGTGACGAGCTCGAACGCGAGATGTCCGGGGTGCCCGCACGGTGGCCCGGGAGCTTCGTCGTTGATCTCGACGGGTCGATGATCGGCCAGATCCTGCTCAGGAGAGCAACGGAGCACCGTCGCCCGGCTGCCGCGGGGAAGGCCGATCTCGGCTACCTGTTCCTGCCGCGGGCGTGGGGATCCGGGTACGCCGCCGAGGCGTGCGCGGCGGCACTCGACTGGTTCGACGGCGTCCTTCCCGGCGAGCCGGTGGTGCTCACCACCCAGACCGCCAACGTCGGCTCGATGCGTCTCGCGGCAAAGCTGGGATTCACCGAGGTGGAGCGGTTCCAGGCCTGGGACGCCGAGCAGTGGCTCGGCATGCGGTCACCGGGCACGCCGTCCGCTTGAGCTCGTGCTCGACAGTGCAGATCCGCAACTCGACGGCACTGCCAGGACGGAGCCCAGCGCTGTCGACACTCGTGGACGAAGCCGCGTTGTGACCCCGCCGACCGGCAGGTTCGGCGGGATTGCGTCCATGGAGATGGGTACGGGTTCGACCTGTCCAGGCATGCCAGGACGATGCTAGGGAGACTCTGGCGCACATGTAGGTGACCCGGTGAGCTGCGGCCCACGAGCTCGCTGACGCAGTATTTCGTGGTCACGAAGCGCAACCCGCCGGAGTTCCCGGCGGACGCGATTGCGCTGTACCGGTCGCGCTCGGGGGCAATGATCAGGGCGGTTGCGGCTTCACCGCCGCAGCATTCTCCGGCCCCCGATGCGACAATGTGTGCGTAGGTCGTGCCCGTGGATGGGATGACGCTATGGGCTTCAGGAGTGAAGCGGGCGGCGGAGATCCGCTCAGACCATTCGACATGGCAACTGCGGCTTTGCTGATGGTGGACAGCCACGGCGTCATCGCGGGCTGGAACCAGGCCGCTCAGGATCTCCTCGGGTACACCGCGGCCGACGTGCTGGGGCACTCCGTGACAACCCTGCTCGTCGACGAGGGCGATGTGCCTGCCGTGCAGTCATGGCTGCTGGGGGCGGAGAACGGCTGGGAGGGCCTCCTCGCAGCCCTCCACCGCGAGGGGCGTCCCGTAGAACTCGCGGTTCGTGCATGCCGGCTTCACGCGCTCGGTGGGCATCGCGAGTGGCTCGTCGCCTTGCGGGACGCCGCAGCGCTGCGCGACAACGAGTGGCGTGAGGATGTCGCGTGGAGCCTGCTGCAGCAGTCCCCGCTGGGTGTCGCCGTGCTCGACACGAACCTCCGGTACGAGTGGGTGAACCTCGCGATGGCTCACCTGGACGAGGAGGTGAGCGGTGCCGCCACCAGTCCGGCCGCCGGTGCGGAACCATCGCCGATCGTCGCACGCCAGGCCAAGCAGGTACTGAAGTCAGGGCAGGCACCGGTGGCTCTGGAGAACATAGCGCCGGTCCGGCTGGCCGGCCGGGAAGACGGCGGTCATGTCAGGCTCCGCTCCTCCTTTCCCTTGAGCGGCGCTGACGGCGACCTGCTCGGGGTCTGCCACGCCGTCCTCGATTTCCAGGGTCAGGACCCGGCGCGCGAACGGCTGACACTGCTCAACACGGCCAGTGAGCACATCGGCACCACCCTGGACTTGGACCGTACGGTGCGCGAACTTGCCGAGGTCGTGGTGCCCAACGTCGCGGACTTCGTGGCAGTTGACCTGCTCGAAAGTGTCCATACACCGATGGATCTCACTCCGAGATCCGCCGAGTGCTCTGACACCCTGTGCCGGGTGGCCCACCTCTCGATCCAGGAAGATCTCCCAGAAGTGAGTGTCGGGATCGGCACGACGCCCAATTACCCCAAGGAGTCACCCCAACGACGCTCCCTGGCCAATGGACAGCCAATCCGCGAGGAGGTTCGCCCGTCGACGCCTTGGCTCGCGAAAGACCCACTGCGCTGGACAAGGCTGATCCGGCTGGGCGTGCACACGCAGCTGGTGGTGCCGGTGCGGGCACGCGGCATCAATATGGGCGTCATCACCCTGCTGCGCTGGAAGAATCCCCGCCCGTTCGACGAGGACGACCTCCTCCTCGTCGAAGACCTGGTGGGCCGGGCCGCCTTGTGCGTCGACAACGCCAGGCGTTACACACGCCAGCAGCAGGCAGCGCTGACCTTGCAGAAGAGCCTGCTGCCGCAGGACCTGCCCGATCTCACCGCCGTCGAAGCCGCCTACCGGTACCTGCCGGCTGACGCCGAAGTGGGCGTCGGCGGTGACTGGTTCGATGTCATTCCGCTCTCCGGTGCCCGAGTGGCGCTCGTGGTCGGCGATGTCGTCGGACACGGCATCCACGCCGCGGCCAGCATGGCACGCCTCCGGGCGGCCGTTCAGACCCTCGCGGACCTTGATCTTCCCCCGGACGAGCTGCTGACCAAAGTCGACGACCTCGTGGTGCGTCTCTCCGACGAGGCGGAAGCCACATCCGACGGGCCCGTCGTTATCGGCGCGAGCTGTGTCTATGCCATCTACGACCCGATCGCCCGCACCGTCACCATGGCCCGTGCCGGACATCCCACCCCCGCGATCGCGCACCTCGACGCGCCGGTCGAGTTCCCCGACGTCCCCGCAGGGCCGCCGCTGGGGCTGGGTGGCTTGCCCTTCGAGTCGGCAGAGATCCCGGTCGAGGAGGGAAGCATCATCGCGCTGTACACCGACGGGCTGATCGAAGCGAGCGACCGCGATATCGATGTCGGATTCGAGCGCCTGTGCTTCGCCCTTGCTCACCCTGACCGACCGTTGGACGAGATCTGCGACACCATGGTCAGAATCCTGCTGCCCGATCGTCCCTCTGACGACGTTGCCTTCCTCATTGCACGTACCCGCGCACTGAGTTCTGACTGCGTTGCCGCTTGGGACGTGCCCGCCGAGCCGTCCGCCGTCCACGAGGCGCGTGAGAGGTCTGTCAGTCAACTGCAGGTCTGGGGCATGCAAGCGGCCGCCTTCACCACCGAGCTGATCGTCAGCGAACTCGTCACCAACGCCATCAGGCACGCCTCCGGCCCCATCAGCCTGCGGCTCATCCGCGAACACACTTTGATCTGTGAGGTATCGGACACCAGCAGCACGTCTCCGCACATGCGGCGCGCTTCGATCACGGAGGAGGGAGGCCGCGGACTGTTCCTGGTCGCGGGGGTGGCCCAGCGCTGGGGGACCCGCTACACAGCCGATGGCAAGACGATATGGGCCGAACAGCCGCTGCCCGCCTCTGTCTGAAAGCCGCGATGCGAGCGCCCGTCTTCTGAGGTCTGGGTGTGTCAGGCATCGTGTGGGGCTTGTAAAGTCATCGCCGCAGGTCGGGACGGTGGAGCGTTCTCGGCTCGGACCATGTCCGGCTACTGCCGCTCGCACTCCCGTCTCTGCTGGGGCCTGAATCCGGACCTCGTGTGCACCCGGCCGGCCCGTCACCTGGGTGCCAGCTGGCAATCACCCGCTACGGCACCCGGGCCGAAGGTCCAGGAAGTCGACGCGTAGCCAGCCTCCCGGCCGCGCCTCACACTCCTCGGGGGGAAGGCCACGAAACCGCGGTCTGCGAGCATGGTCAGAATGGGATACGCCGACGACCTGGGGATCCCTCGGCCGGGGCTGATCGTCGCGGGCGGGCACCGGGCCGGGGCGGGCGGCGAGGCGGAGCAGGATGTCGATGGCCCCGGCGCCCACCGCCGGCCAAGGACTGGAACCGGAACAAGGGCCCGGTGTCGTTGCCGTCATCACTCGGTCTGACCTGCCCCGGGGCGGGGCGGGGCGGGGCGGGGCGGGGCGGCGCGTATCGCGAACCGTGCACAGGAATCGGAGCGGAGCTTCGGGACGTGCGGGAGGCGTGCGTGTCCTTGCAGTTTCTTTTCATTCAACCATTGATTCATTGAAATTAATCATTCATTCTGACGTCTGGCGTCGCTTCGGATCTCCGTCATCGCCGCCGCGCACCGTGCCTCCCACCACCCCAGGAGACAGCCTTGAGCTCTGCCGTGCACACTCCGCCCTCTGGCGGGATGCAGACGCCCCAGCGAGAACGCGCCGCGGAACCGTTCACCAGGTTCCACCTCCGAGTGACCGCCACCACCTTCGGCGCCAACTTCTCGGACGGCTACGCCTTGGGCGTCATCGGCGCGGCCCTGCCGATCCTGGACACCACGATGGGCCTGTCCGGCGCGTGGTCAGGGCTGCTCGGCGCCTCCGCGCTGATCGGACTCTTCCTGGGAAGCGTCCTGCTCGGCAGCGTGGCTGACAGGATCGGCCGACAGCGGCTCTACCTGTACAACTTCATCCTCATCACGATCGCTTCGGCGCTCCAGATGTGGACCACCGATCCGGCCGCGCTGTTCGCGCTGCGCCTGCTCATCGGCTTCGGCCTCGGCGCCGACTACGCGGTCGGCCCGACCCTGCTCTCGGAGTTCGCGCCGCAGCGACTGCGCGGACTACTGCTCGGCTCGCTCACTGTTCTGTGGACCGTGGGCTACGTGGCCGCCAACATCTTCGGCGCCCTGATCCCCGCCACCGACCAAGCCGCGCATCTGTTGCTCGCCAGCGGTTCACTGCCCGCGCTCCTGGTCCTGGTGCTGCGCATCGGCATCCCCGAGTCACCGAGCTGGCTGGCCACCCAGGGCCGGTACACCGAGGCCGCCGAGATCCGCCGCAGGTTCCTCAAGCAGGACATCGACCCGCAGGCCGCGCCGCCCACCCCGGCGGAGCCCACCCCCACCGTCCGCTACCGGGAGCTGTTCGCCCCAGGACAGGCCACCAAAACCTGGTTCGGGATCATCTTCTACAGCGCCCAGGTGCTGCCCTACTTCGCGATCTACACCTTCACCGCGCAGATCCTCGGCACCCTCAACATCGGCGACACGACCGCGCAGAACATCGTCATCGACGTGGCCCTGCTCCTCGGCGGTGTCCTCGGCCTGTGGCCGATGTTGCGCATGGGCCGGCGCCCGTTCACCGTGCACAGCTTCCTGGTCCTGGCCGTCGCGCTCGGCGCCATGGCGGTACTCAGCGACGCCGGCAGCTGGGCCCTGATGATCCCGTTCGTCGCCTACACGTTCGTGATGGCAGGTGCCTCCAACATCACCCAGGTGTACCCGGCCGAGCTGTTCCCGACTGCGCTGCGCGCCTCCGGCGTCGGTCTGCTCAATGGCAGCAGCCGGATCGCCTCCGCACTCGGCACCTTCCTGCTCCCGGTCAGCCTGGACGCCCTCGGGATCGGCTGGACCATGGGCTGGATGACGCTTGTCCTCCTCGTCGGCTGGGCGGTGAGCCTCGCCTGGGCGCCGGAGACCCGAGACACCCTGACCGCCGAGGAATGGCACCACTGACGGACCGCACCACCCTGCTCGTCCTGGAGGGCACCGGCCTTACTGTCGCCGATGTCACCACGGTCGCCCACGGCCGGGCCGGCGTCACCGTCGCCCGGCCGGCCCGGGACCGGGTCGCCGCGGCCCGCGAGAGCGCCCAGCGGATCGCCGCCCGCAGGCCCGTCCACGGCTAGACAACCGGCGTCCGCGCCAACCAGACGGCCGCTGTCCCCACGGGCGCGGGCGAGGACACCTTCGGCATGCGCCTGCTCCGCAGCCACAGCGGCGCCCTCGGCCCGCTCGCCCCGGACGACGAAGTGCGGGCCATGCTCAGGGTCCGCCTCAACCAACTGCTCGCCGGTGGCACCGCGATCGACGCTGCCGCCCTTGAAGCCCTCGCCCAGGCGCTGTCCGGCGGCCACATCCCGACGGTGCACGAACTCGGCGCCCTCGCACCGGTGACCTCAGCGCCCTCGCCGAACTGGGTCTGCCCCTCGCCGGCGAGCTGCCCTGGTGCGGGCCGGGACCGGCCCGACCCGGCCCCGGCGCCCCTCACTCTGACCCGCTGAGACGCCCTCCCTCTCATCTCCAGCAGCGCCCTGACCATCGGCCGGTCGGCGCTTGCCGCCACCCGCCTGGCCACGTCTTTGACCAGGTGCCGCTGATCGCGGCGCTCACCCTGACCGCGCTTCAGGGCTCGCGTGAGCCGTACGCCGCCGTGGTCAGTCCGCATCCAGCGTGCCGGCGCCCAGCTCGCGTTGCTCCCTCCCTATGCCCTTGCACCAACCAGTCGGGGTCTTTCGCTCATGGGCGGACCGTGCAGCTGGCCACCGACAGGGCTGCTCCGCGATCGCGCACGACTCCGGAGGCTCTTTGGGTCTGTGGCGTCGCTGCTGGTCACAGGGTCGTTTCTGCGTACTCGATGGCTGCCTGTCCGCGGATAGTCCGCGGGCACTGATGTCTGCCTGCATGTGCCGGACCGGTGCTGTGGGGCGAGTCGGGGCTGCTGCTGGTGGTGGAGGTGCTCGCGGAGAGGCGGGTCGTCTGGGAGCGCGAACTCGGCCAGATCGTGAGGTGCAAGGTCACCCTGGTGGACGGGGGCCACCCGTACGCGCGCGTGACGCCGACACGCCCGCGTCGGTTCCCGTTTCAACGATTTTTCGCTACATAAGGCGCCTTTGATGGCGAGTCGGACGTAACGGTGAATTGCGGGCGTGAACATGAAGGTGTCCGACCCAGGCAGGCGCATCAGGTACCTGCCGTGAAAGGAGCATGGAATGCAAGTTTCCCGTTTGGCCGCCGCGCTGGGCATCGCGGGCGCCATTTTGGTGGGCGGCGCCACTGGCGCCAGCGCCGCCGCCGCGCCTTCGGTGGTTTCTCAGGCCACGCACGACCGTGGAAACGACCACGGTGACGACTACGGGCGCGGCGACCACGACGGCCGTTGGGGTCACCACCGCGGCGACCACGACGGCCGTTGGGGTCACCACCGTGACGGCCGCTGGGGTCACCACCGCGACAGCCGCTGGGGTCACCACCGCGACAGCCGCTGGGGTCACCACCGCGGCGACCGTGACGACCGCTGGGGTCACGACCGCTACGACCACCGCTGACCGTCCTTCCCGGGGTGCCCTTCCGCTGTTGGGGGAGGGCACCCCTTCCGCGTCCTCCGCATGCCTTCGGCCGCATCGACACCCGCGGCTGGCCGAGATCCACAATCCCTGGTGGATCAGCGCGTGGCGTCAGATGCGGTGCTGAGCGTCGAAACGCTCGCTCGACTGCCGTAACCCGGCGCGCGCAGCGGACCTTCGCCCGCAAAGCTGTTGGGCGTACGTGCTCCATCCGTCCTGTCGGGGAGACAAAGAAGGTTTTCCTGTGCGTCTGCATCGAATAGCACTGTGGGTCATGGTCCCCATGGCAGTTCCTCTCGTGGTGGCACCGGCCGGAATGACGAAGGCCGCCGCCATCAGTGGAACGAAGTCGGAATCCCTTCCATCGGCGCGGCGGGCCGAAGCGGTTACGGAGCCGGCTGGCACTTTCGCTCGGACCTTCCCGTCCCTCGGGGCGGCGCCCGTGCTATTCCCTCACACAGCACATCGACCCGTCATCGTGTCGCGTTCGCAGTGGGGGGCCGACGAGACCAAGCGCGACCCCCATGCCCACTACGCGCAAGGGGTTGCAGCGATCTTCATCCACCACACCGACACCCCCAACAACTACAGGTGCGCGGACGTCCCGCGTACTTTGCGCAATCTGTACACGGGCCAGACCCGTGACAGGAATTGGGGAGACCTCGGCTACAACTTCCTCGTCGACAAATGCGGCAACATCTACGAAGGCCGCGCCGGCGGTACCGACCGCCCGGTCATCGGCTCCCACGCCATCGGGTTCAACCAGGGCACCGTGGGGATCGCGGCGATCGGCACATTCGGACCAGGGACGCCGGTGCCGGCCGCCATGGAACGCGGGATCGCGGCCCTCGCCGCCTGGAAACTCGGCTTGCGCGGCGTCGACCCCACCAGCAAGGTGCGGCTGACATCCACGAATGACAAGAGCCGTTACACCAAGGGAACTTCGGCCACATTCAACGCGATCTCCGGCCATCGCGACGGCTTTGCCACCGACTGCCCCGGGGAGGCGTTGTTCGCCCGGCTCCCCGCGATCCGCCACCTCGCCGCCCATCTCCAGGGCAGGTCTGCACGGACACCCTTCGGTGCCGACCCCGCCGGTGACCTTGCGGGCCCTGCATCAGGGCAGTAGTTGACCGCCGGGCGCATCCTGTGCCGGGGCGGTGCCACGTCCCCTACTCCCCGGCCACACCACAAAGGGTCCGGCATCGAGCGGCCGGACCTTTGAGTGGGGTTGCCGGCGGTTCTGGCCCTGGCCGCGTCGTTCACCCTGGCCGCGTCGTGTCGAAGAAGTGGTGACCCGGCCTGGTGGCCTGCGCCTTTCCGGCGGAGCACGGCTCTGACCTGCTGTTGAGGAGCCGTGGGTAGTTGTCATCGTTAGTCATCGCTGAGCACCCTTCCACGGCCCGGAGACGGCCCCGCCGGCACCTTCAAATCCCTCCTCAACCCACCACCCTCCCCGGCTCCCATCCCGTCCGCCGTCGACCCACATACCGTGGAGCGGGCGTGGTTGATGGCGTCCAGGTGGAGCGCGCCACTGCACGAACGACCGCGACGCCAGGGGCCGCGTCTACTCGGTTCTGCCTGGGTCGACGGTGGACGGGACGGGAGACGGAGCCCAGGTGGGCATGCTTGATCTGATCGATACCTCGCACAGCGCAGCAACCACGGCGTGGGCCTTCGTGGGTGTCATTCTCATCGTGCTGGCGGAGGGTTGGTACATCCGGATGAAGCTCACCTGAGGCGCGATGACTTTCGAAGTTCGGCGGTCTGTGGATGTCGAGAACGTGTCACCGGCTCCGTCCCAGGCACGTCAGCGGCCACCACCGGCCGCACGAGGAAGAAGGAGAAACCAGCATGGCGATTCAGCGGATGGACAACGTCGGCATCGTCGTCGAGGACATGGATGCCGCCATCGCGTTCTTCGTGGAACTCGGTATGGAGCTGGAGGGCAGGGCGGAGGTCGAGGGCCTCGTCGCCGACCAGTGCACCGGACTCGACGGCGTCCGCTGTGACATCGCGATGGTCCGGACCCCGGACGGTCACAGCCGGCTCGAGCTGGCGAAGTACCGCAGCCCCGCGGTGATCAGCGCCGGGCCGCGCAACCGGCCGCACAACATTCTGGGCACGCACCGCGTCATGTTCGCCGTCGACGACATCGAGGACACCGTTGCCCGTCTGCGCCCTCACGGCGCCGAACTCGTCGGCGAGATCGCCCGGTTCGAGGACAGCTATCTGCTCTGCTACCTCCGCGGCCCGGAGGGCATCATCGTCGGACTGGCCGAGCAACTGCGCTGAGAAAGAGGAACCGATCCTGGATGAGAAAACGATCCGTATCTTCCACGGCCAAGAGCTGATCACCACCGTCCCGCGAGTCACCTGGAAGGAGGTGTTCGTCCGCAAGTCCGGCGAACACAACCGCCGGAAGATCGTGTGATTGCCGCGTCAGCAAGGCTCGGAGGTCTGCGGGTACAGCCAGTTGGCCAGCCGAGCGCGGGCTTCCTGCGCGATGACCGGCCACCGGTCATCGACCAATCGCGCCACCGCCGACCGCGGCGAGTGGGGATGGCCTGCCACGAGCCTCCGCACGGCGTCATGCGGATCGTCGGCCAACTGTTCGAGCAGCTCGGGCGGGCAGCGGCGCTTGCTGGCCACCCGGTCTCGGACCCGCCAGTCCGGATCCTTGATCAGCTCGGCCAGGATCTCCGACGGCACCGTCCTGTTATGCGCGGCCCAGAAACGCATGTCGGGATGGTTGCGCACCAGGTCCCACCAGACGTGCAGCGGGAGAGTCGCCCACGCCGAGCGGTTGTACTCCTCCGGGTCCTCGCTTTCCCGCAGCCGGATGAACTCCTCCACGGAGGTGATCTCAGAAAAACGGTCCGCCATGGCAGCCAGTAAGCCACGATGTTCAGGCCAGACGTCAAGCATCACCTGATGCCGAACCGTCAAGCCTCACCCGAGACCCCGAGACCCGACACTTCGGCTGGGATGCGCCGCAGCGGGGCTTCGTACTGCTCCGGTCGGCTGCTGAGCAGTAGGGCTCTGAGGTCCTGGCGCTGCTTGCCGTTGAGGCCGAAAGCTTCGGTGAGTCTGCGGAATGTCGTGTGGGCGATGCCGCGGGCGCGGGCCTGAACCTCGAACTGGTCGAGTTGACGGAACACGGCTTCCGGGTCGAGCTTCTGTTCTGCTTGGCTGCTGAGCCAACTGGCCTTGTTGCGTTCGTAGTCGATCTCCGAGTATCCGCAGACTTCCCGGCTGTGTTGCTCTGCCTCGGTGGGTCTCCGTTGCGAGGACGGCGCGTGCGCGCTCGTTGCGGTTGAGAGCCTCGTCCAGGTCCGCTTCGTGGACGGTGGGGCCTTCGTCGGTGAGTGAGACTGGAAGGCCGGCGTCTCTGACCTCGCAGCGGCCGCGTACTCCGCTGGTGCTCGGCGTGCTGTCGGCTGTAGTTGCAGCCGGAGGCGCTCTTGGCTGGGGCGCGCGGGGCAGTCGGTCTGGAGGGCGGGGGGTGGACTTCCTCGACGCGGTCGCGCTTGGTGTACATGTCCCAGTAGAGCGCGGCGGGGTCGGCCGGGTCGACGACCGGGAACGCGGCCGTCGACTCCGATGCGCCAGCCGTCTCTGCCGCCTCGCTGCCACCGATGAACTCCTGGCGAGGTCGCCCGCGGCCTCACAACAAGAGAGGCAGCGCGGCCGTCCCGCGTGGCGGGTCGGCAGGGGCGGGGTACTTCTCAGTACCAGTCTGTGGCGGCTGTGAACCAACCGGCTGCCCCCAGACCTCTAGTTGTTTCCAGCTGTCGCGAGAAGCTTCCCGTCGAACTATCGAGCCCCTGTGTCCGGACGGCAGGTTGTACGCGAGGGGGTAAGCGCAGGATTGAATTCCTCGAGTCGGTGTCACCAGTGTCCCAAGTGTCCATGATGGGGATATTGGCGCCGCGTGTATTCCGCATCCCGGTAACCGAAGCTCACGTTCTCCTCAGGCCGCCAACCGCATCAAGGGGGTTAAGCACAGCGCGACGCTGTACACCCCCAACCGAATCGGCTGGTACATCTGGGAGACCTACTGATGCCCCGGCGGCTCCTCGCGAGGCTGGCCCTTCTGCCTGCAGTCATGCTGCCGCTCGTAGTTGCCTGCTCGCCCGACCACCAAGATTCCGGTGAAACCTCTGAACCGGCTGCCCCCAGCAAGTCCGAATCCGCCACGCCCGCACGGGAATCGGTGAAGTCCCCGCCCGAGTTGGACGGGACCGAGACTGTCGCCGGCCGCCAAAGCGGGACTCGTGGAGGACGGATCCTCGAGTACCGAAAGGGTCAGAAGGGGCAAGACCTCATCGATGCCGTGCGATGCCAAGGCAAGGGGGAGATCAAGGTCTCCCTGAATCCGGTGAAGGTCGGCTTCTCGCTGAAGTGCGTCGATGGTGAAGTCACCACCAACTACAACCAGGTTGGTGTCACCGGAGTGGAGAAGAAGGGCACGGTCTCGGTCCAAGCACCGTCAACGGTGCGCTGGGCACTGACAATTGGTCGCGGTGAGCCGCCGGAAGGCGCGAGGTAGGGCAGCCTGCCCTAGCAGAGCAAGTGACGAGATTCTGGCGCGATCACCGTCCTGCCTCATCCCAGGGATCGGGCGGGCGGTGATCAGCATGCTCGGGTGCCGGCGACCGTGGCGTGCCGTGTGGCCCTCATAGCCTGAGGACCCGCCGCCAGGAGGGCCTGGGGGAAGCTGCTCTGCCTGCGGCCGGCGTGCTCGTGACGACGTGCAGCACGTTGCGTCACCTCCGGCGTGGGCCCCTCAGACGTCGAAGGGCGGGGTGCCGCTGCCCCTGATGCCGAGAACACCTCGGATCCGTTGGTGACGATGAAGTCGCCTTCGCGTGCGTCCTCGGTCCGAAGTGCGAGGCATTCCGCCAGCCTGATCATCCACAGCAGCAGATTCCTTCACGCAGAGCCGCACCTGATGGAGGTAGACAGTCAAAGAGGACATTTCAACCGGTGATTGGACTCAGTGGCGTAGGTGATCCAGGAGTCCGTCGGGCACGGGGTAGGGGGGTTCGTGGGGAAGAAGTTGCTGGGCGGTGTCCAGATCGCCGCCCCGAACATGCCCATGGATCTCGTGCGCGAGGCCAGTTATGTCGGTGATGGAAACCGTCCACTCGTCTGCGTAGCGGTGTGCGGCTTCGCCGACGAGGCCGAGCTGCAGCGCGCGGTAGGGGAGGGGCTGCAGATGCACATCGCGCTCGGGGTCCCATTGGACACGAGCCGACGCCCGCTTCAACTGGCGCTTCCAGGTTGCCCGGTCGGAGTGCAGTCCGCGCTCGTAGTGGGAGAGGCACGCGTGCTCCAGCGCCCATTCGAAGCCTTCGCGGGTGATCTCGACTGCGAGTACGGTTTCCTGCCCTTCCTTGGCTCCCCATCCGCAGCGGTACATCATCCAGAGGGAGGACGGCTTGATCCACGTCATCCGATCTCGCTGCCAGGCCGTCGGGAAGCGGCCCTCTCGGGCTGCGGGCAGGCCGAGCTCTGGCCTGTATGCCTGGTAGACGGTGACTGTGGAGTCGGTGTAGTGGGCGCGGATCCGGTGCTTGAGTTCTGCCACGGTGACAGCGTGCGGACACTGCTCGATGCGCGCCATCGAATTACCTGGGCACCGGGTCGACGTCGATGCCGAGAGCGGCGCCGTGGTCGATTGCTTTGGTGCGGTAGCCGGAGTCGGCCCATGCCTTGGTCGCGCGGGGGTTGGTGGTGGCGATGTGAGACGTCAGGTGTACGCGCCGACGTTGTCGGAGACGCTCGCCGCGGTGACCCAGACGGCCAGGAGCAGGCCGAGGGGGTGTCCACCCCGATATGGCGCTTGCGGCCTGCGAGCGCGACGGCGTCCCGCACGCTGCGCACGGCCGACGCGGCGGCCGTGGCACGGGAAGTCGATGATGCCGGTGGCCTGGCTCGACCGCTGCCGGTCCTGTTTCCTCGTCACCGCCAAACCTGGTGGTGGGAGGCGGATCGGAAACGCCGGGCAAGGCAGCGCGCTGTGCTGGGCAGATCTGTGGTCCGCCGGTGACGCCGCTGTGGTGTACCGAGTCATGGTGGTATGTAAGGATTCACGGCGACGTCGCAGAGCCGCCGCCGCGCTACCACCGCCAGGCGTTGAAGTCCTGGGCCCCGTCGCATCTTCGACACCTGCCCCGACAAGAACGATGTGTATGTGTGCTTCAACCGGAACTCGGCGGAGCGGCCATCGTGGACTCCGCGGGATTCGCGCCGGTGGCAGTCGCGTCGGGCCGGACGGTGAGCACCCGGCGTCCCGTGACATAAGCCACACACTGTTTTGGCTCTCGGGTCGTCGAATAGTAGATCGAGGCTTGACGGCATAGCACGTTTTATCCGTCTTGATGCAGGAATACCCCGAGCCAGATCGAGCGGCATCCGACCCGCTCAACACATTCGCCCGTTCGAGGCGCGAACAACGGCTTCTGACGGACCAACGGACCTTTTCGCCATTCCGGGGGCCGGACCAGCACGCCTGCGCGCCCGTTTCAAGAGCCCTCCATGGCTACGGGCCGAGGTAGTACTGCCGCTTGTTGCCGCACCCCGACAGCAGTTCTAAGAATGTCGGCCGCAAGGCGTCTCCGCGGCCCAGGTGCAGGGACTGGGCAGAGCCGGACCCTCTGGGGGCGCTCCGCGATCACCGAGCGAGGTCACGCATGAGGAAGCACCGCAGGAAGTCGCACCACCGGCCGATAGCCATCGCTGTCATCGCCATAGGAGCCGTGGGTGTGCCCTCCGCCGCCATGGCCTGCATGGACACTCAGGTTGATGCGGGCGGTCGCCCCTCCGGCCACTGGGAGCACGTGAGCTCCCACCAGCGGTGGACGGGCTCGTCCTGGGGTCATGGGCCGACTGCGGGAGCGTCGAAGAGCCCCACTGCGACTACCAGCGCACCGAAGACCACCGCGTCCCCCAGCGCACCGAAGACCACCGCGTCCCCCAGCGCACCGAAGACCACCGCGTCCCCCAGCGCACCGAAGACCACCGCGTCCCCCAGCGCACCTGCTACGACCGCATCGGCATCCGGGGACACGGCCCGCGTACTGACGCTCGTCAACAACGAGCGCAGCAAGGCCGGATGTTCCCCGCTGACCATGAACGCGAAGCTGACCAAGGCCGCTCAGGACCACAGCAAGGACATGGCATCCCACCGGAACATGTCCCACACGGGGTCCGACGGGTCGTCGCCCGGCGACCGGATCACGCGTGCCGGTTACACCTGGAGCTCCTACGGCGAGAACGTCGCCTACGGCTACTCCACGCCCGAGAAGGTCATGGCGGGCTGGATGTCCAGCCCTGGCCACAAGCGCAACATCCTCGACTGTTCGTTCAAGGAGATCGGCATCGGCCTCGCGGGCCCCAACAGCTACTGGACTCAGGACTTCGGCACGGCCCGATAGGGACGGACACTGCGGGGATGGTGCGCATCCTCCATCGGGGTGAGGCCCCGACGGTTCGCCGGCCGGGGCCTTCACTATTGGCGCAATTCCATGCGGGTGGGCGACCGTCGCCGCTTGTCATGGCGCAGATGGGCCGGGCAACCTGGCGGCCCAGCAGCGGGGCTCCCCGGGTCGGCGTCAGGAGGCGCCGCTCGGGCCCCGGGGCGAGCGGCCGCTGGAGGCTCTGGAGCCGCAACTCAAGCGGGAATACCGGGCGTTGATGCGGCGTCTCGACATGGAGAGCGCCTAGTCGGAGCGCGCCGACGCAGCCGTAGTGGCCGCCGCCGAATCGTGATCGAGAGGGCGGCCTTCAATGTTCCCTGGGGCGTGGTGGTCGCAGTGTGGTTGCACGTCGTCCATGGGGCCGGCCGGCGGCGGTGCTGAAGGCGAGCAGGGCGGGGTTGCACAGTCGGTGGAGGGTTTCGCGGAGACTGTTGATGTGATCGCGTGGTGGTTGCGGCCATGCCGGCCGACGCGGACGATCTTTGAACTTCTCGGCGCTGGTGAAGGTGCGATCGATGGAGTCATCCGCTTCGCGGGCCTCGCTCTGTGTGCGGCGCTCGGTACGTATGTAGAGGGCCGGACCGCGGACGGGCGGTTCGAAAGGGGACTGACAGATGGTCGTCGGTGTGGTTACGATGCCCGCGATGAACACCTTCTTCTCATTGAGATCGGGGGAATCGTCCGCGCAAGGTGAGTGCTGATGGCACATCACTTCACGCAGGAGATTCCGGCCCACCTGTTGATGTGGCAGCGCGTACGCGAGTACGCCGTGCCACCGTCCATGATCGAGACCGCGACCGCGCGCCGTGCGGCCGGTGACTGGGCGGGGGCCTGTGCCGCCGCCCGGATCGACGTCGACCTCGATCTGCGCGCCGTGCGCGACCGCCACGGCACCGATATCGCCACCCGCATCCGTGCGGATCTGCGCAGGCTCGCGCCCGATCTGCTCCGATGGCACATGCCCAGGATCGCCCCCGACGGGCGCCTGAGGCCCGGCCTCACCATCTCCTTGGCCCGTTACGGGAGGTGCGGCGAAACGCCGCCGCACCTCGTGGTGCGGACACCGCCCGCCCACGCGGACGCCGGACAGCGGATGTCGCTGGACGTGTGGGAGGGGCCGGCGAACGACCGTCCCGCGAACCCTCCGTACCTCCATCCGCATCCAGACCGGCGATTCCGGCTCGATCTGCACCGGCATCTCTGGGATTCGGGACGGAGCGGCGAACTGGCGCGGCGCCAAGGTGCGCCGTCCGCGGCGCCTCCCGGCTGGCCACATAACTCCTCCTGGGCGGTGGGCAGTTGGGTCGCGGAGGCGGAGTTGCTGTTGCGGGCCGAGGGGCGCTCTCGTGGGGCCTTCACCGTACGGCTCGGTGCGCGCAGTCGTGCCGTGCTCGAACTCGTCGCCCCCGACGACAGCCACGCGCCGACGTTCCGGCCGCTGCGGGAGACACTGCCCCCGCAGGAAGTCGCGGTGCTGCCCATGCTGCCTGAGGCGGCGGCCAGGGTTCTTCCGGATCTGGAACTGCTGCGTGCCGGGCTGATCGCCGTCGGGCGGCTGCATCCGCTCGTGGCCCCGGCGGTGGAGGGAGACGGCCCAGAGACCGTGAATGGCCGCGCCCCCGAGCCCGGCGACCCGCACCGGGTGGAGTGCCGGGGCGAGGTCCACCGCATCGCGCTGCGCGACGGAGTGCTGAGCGCGGTCGATCACGACCCGGACCAACTCCGCCGAGAGGAGTTGCTGGTGGCGCTCGGCGGTCCGGCGCTGCCCTGCCTGCGTGCCATCGACGCGGTGCACCGCAACCCTGAGGCACTTCCCGCCGTACGGGAACGGCTCCGCCACGGTGACGTCACCGGTGCGCTCGCCGTGGTCGAGGGGCTGCTCGGTCCCGGTGCGGTGCTGCGCGACGGGCCGCTCAGAGAGGAACTGGAGTCGGCCGCGGTCCGCCGCATCGACCACGGGCTCTTCCGCGCGGGGCTGGCCGACGTACCCGCCGGCCCCGGCGAACCACGGGGCGGGCACGCCTCGGGCGCGCGACACACGGAAGCGGGCCACCGACCCCGGCTCGGCCGCGATACATCCCTTGCGGTGCGCCGCAAGCGTGACAGCCGGGGCCGGCCTCGCACCGGTCAGATCTGACCGCTCTCACTCGTCAGCCGACTCGTCGACGTCCCTTTCCCACACGGCGCGTTGCGCCCCGCACGCCCGCACGCCCGCACGCCCGCACGCCATCCGGAACCGGCACGCCCGTTCCCCTCTCACACCCAGGTGATGCCCATGACTTCCAGCACGCTCCTGCCCACCTTTGCTCCCGCCCTCGCACCCTCCGATACTGATACGGACCTGGCCATCGCCGGCCATCTCCTGTCCCTCCTGCGGACGACCACCACCGAGCCGCGCCCCGACGAACAGCTCGAAGCACTCACCCTGGCCGTCGCCGCCGACCTGCCCGTGCTGCTCTGGGGCGAGCCGGGCATCGGCAAGACCGCGGCCCTGACGCAGCTCGCCACCTCGCTCGACCTGCCGCTCACGACGGTGATCGCCAGCGTCCACGAGCCGTCCGACTTCTCCGGGCTGCCCATCGTCGGCGACGACCCGGCCGTGCAGGGCGTGCCGATGGCGCCACCGCAGTGGGCCGTCGAACTCGTACGCGCCGGTCGGGGGCTGCTCTTCCTGGACGAACTCTCCACCGCCACCCCAGCCGTCCAGGCCGCACTGCTCCGCGTAGTCCTGGAACGGCGGGTCGGAGCGCTCCAACTCCCGCCAGACGTACGGATCGTGGCCGCCGCCAACCCGCGCGCCTCGGCAGCGGACGGGTGGGAGCTGAGCCCGCCGCTCGCCAACCGTTTCGTGCACCTGAACTGGGTGCACGACCGGGACGTGGTGGTACGCGGCCTCGGCGGGGTCTGGCCCCGGGCGGAGCTGCCCCGGCTCGCACCGGAGCGGCTGCCGGAGTCCGTGGCCTTCGCCCGGCACGCGGTCTGCGGATTCCTGAAGGCCCGGCCGACGCTGATCCACCGGCTGCCGACCTCCGAGACGCGGCGCGGCGGTGCGTGGCCGTCGCCCCGGAGCTGGGAGGCCGCCCTGACCCTGCTCGCCTTCGGTACGGCGGCCTCCGTCTCCCGCGACGTCCTCGCGCTGCTGGTGCGGGGCGCGGTGGGGGACGGGCCTGGGCTCGAACTCCTCGCCCACCTCGACCGGATGGACCTGCCGGACCCGGAGTCGCTGCTCGCCGACCCGGCCGCCGCTGAGCTGCCGGAGCGGGGCGATCTGCGGCAGGCGGCGCTGGAAGCGGTGGTGGCCGCCGTCGGGGCACGGCCGGAGCGGCACCGGTGGGAGGCGGGCTGGGCCGTGCTGGTCAGGGCCATGGAGACCGGAGCCCCGGACCTCCTGGTCGCCCCGGCGACGGCGCTGGCCGGGCTGCGACGAGACGACTGGGAGGTGCCGGAGGCGGTGGAACGGCTGGCCGGCGTTGTCGGACTCGCCCGCACTGCGGACCGTTCGGTGGAACGGGTCGCGGCAGCGGCCGACGCCCGCCGCGCGACGGGGGCGCGCCGATGACGGGGGCGCGCCGATGACGGCTGCCGCGAACCACCCCGGACCGCGCCCGCTTCCCCGACCGGCGACGGCTGCCGCGCAGCGCCCGGGACCACGCCCACTGCCGCGCCCCATGTCCTCGCCTGCGCCCCCGCGCCCGGTGCGGGCGGCACCGCCGGAGCGACCGGACCGCCACGGAGGGTCCGGCGACCGGCGCAAACTTCCTCTGGACTGGGAGAAGTTGCTGGCCGCCCGGCTGCACGCGGTGAAGGTCCGCCCCTACCTGGCCGACGCGCTTTTCGCGCTGCATGTGGTGGAGGACCGTGCGGTGCCGACGATGGCGGTCGACGCGCACTGGCGCTGCTACGTGTCGCCGGGATTCGTGGCCCGCACACCGCTGGAGGAACTGGCGGGCGTCTGGGTGCACGAGGTCTCCCATCTGCTCCGTGACCACCACGGGCGCGGCGAGCGGTATGCGCGGGAGCACGAGGAGACCGGGCCGGGCGAGCGGCTGCGTCGGAACATCGCCGCCGACTTCGAGATCAACGACGACATCTACGGCGACGGACTGCCCCGGCCCTTCGGGGCGGTCGTGCCGTCGCTGTTGCGACTGCCTGACGGTCTGCTGATGGAGGAGTACCTGCGGACGGCCTCGATGTCCGGCCTCGCCGCGGAACTGGCCTGGCTGGACTGCGGCAGTGGTGCCGACGGGCACGACCGGTCGTGGGAGCTGGGGCCTGACGGGGCGAACGGACTCACCCGGCAGCAGCGGGACGCGGTTCGCTTCCGGGTCGCGGAGGGCATCAAGGGCCGGCCCGGTGACGCGCCGGAAGGGTGGCGGCGGTGGGCGGACGAGGCGTTCCAACCGCCGCAGCCGTGGCGGCAGTTGCTGGGCGCGGCGGTCCGTTCGGCGGCGGGTGCGCCCGGAGTGGGGGAGAACCACAGCTACCGGCGTCCGTCCCGCCGCTCGTCGAGCGTCCCCGGCGTGGTGCTGCCGAGCCTTCGCCGTACGCCGCCCCGCGTCTGCGTCGTCATCGACACCTCCGGGTCGGTGAGCGACGCCGAGCTGGGCAGCGCGCTCCTCGAGGTCGCGGCGATCTCGCGGGCCGTCGGCGGGCGGCGCGACCTGGTGTCGGTGATCTCCTGCGACGCGGCGGCCGGCGTCGCCGTCCCGCTCTGCCGTGCCGAGAGCCTCGAGCTGCTCGGCGGCGGCGGAACCGATCTGCGCTCCGGTTTCGCCCGGGCGCTGCGCTCCCGGCCCCGCCCCGACGTGATCGTCGCCCTGACCGACGGGCAGACGGCGTGGCCCTCCGGGCAGCCGACCTGCCGCACGGTCGTCGGTCTGTTCCCCCGACCCGCCCGCGCCACGCGCGAGGACGACCCCGACTACGTCCCGGACACTCCGCCGTCCTGGGCGCGCGTCGTCACCCTCGGTTGAGGAAGGCCGCAGGCGCCTGGCCCAGGCCCGGCCTTGCGCTGACCTTTCGAGGAGTACGACCCGGCCGGAGTGTGACCGACCGAGCTGGTAGCCCTGTGGGAGAACTGCCTGTCGCTCCTTTCCGCACGCCGAAGGGACACGACGGTCATCAGCTCCTGACCAGCCCTGACCCCGGATCATTCGGGTGTTCGCTCAGCGGCGTCGTCTCCATCGAGAGCCAGGGTGCCAAGGGCAGCGAATCCAGGACCGACTGCATCTCGGCGGGGTCCCGGGCGCGCCACAGGCCAAGCGCACGGCCCTCGCCGGGCGTCTGCCACAGCCGCACCAGGTGCCCTTTCCCGGCCAGTTCCTTCGCCCGGACTGCCTCCGCCGCGGTGGCGTCCGCCGGCGCCTGGGACGAGGCGCCCTGGCGCGCAGCCGGGGCGAAGGTGACCAGGAACTCCCTGGCGGCGCCCGATTCGCCGGTCGAGGCCGGTCCCGGATCGTTCGGGTGCTGCGTCAGGGGTGTGACCTCGTCACTGCGCCAGACGCGCAGCGGCATGGAAGCGAGGACATCCTCCAGCCTTTCGGCGTCCAATGCGGCGAACAGGCCGAGGGTGCGCCACTCACCGGGCTGCAGGGGCGGGCGCCACAACCGGAGCAGCTGCCCCTTCTCGGCGAGCCTGCGGGAGTTCGCGGCCTCGCGAGTGCGGATGTCGTCGACTTCCTCCTGTGCGGTTCCCTCAGGGACGTGGGTGGTCATCGTGACGAGGTATTCCATGGCGGATGCTCCACTCAGCCGGTGCTGCGGTGCGAGTCGGACGGTGGCTGGTACGGATAGTGCTGGGAACGGTCACCGGCGTCCCAGGCAGCGCGCAGACAAGGACCGTCCGGATCTCAGTTGGGGCGGATCTCGCGGGTGACCTGGCGCAGGTCACGTCGCAGCTCTTCGATCGGAGGTTCTCCCCGGCACGAGTTGCCGTTGTCGACCAGTCCGGCTTGAGCACGAGGGCTGTGCGGGACCATCGAGTCGTGATGGGTTCGGGGTGCTCCTCCATCTCCAGATCCTCGAGTTTTATGTCCACCATCGACCGCTCCGCCGTCCCGGGCCCGTTCCGGCTCGCATCCGGCGCCGCAGCACCACGGAACCGCCGCCTGAATCCACCGTCCCGCACCAGGCGGTCGATCGCATCCCGTTGCAAGCTCCGGTCACCGTCCCTGGCGAGCACGGCGCCGTCGTCTTCGGACGCTCGCACCGGATCAGGCACACGGGGTCGGGGCGGACGAGGAGCATGTCATCGGCCAGGAGGGCACCAACGGGGCAAAGGGATCGACTTGCCGTTCGGACCGCTGACCACGGTGGACCCCAGGGCCGGGTACGCCTGACGTTGCTTTGAGGCAAGAGTGGCACTGCTGTGGCGGAGCAGTATCGTGGAGGAGTCTCTGCGGTGCGCCGTCTCCGCCGGTTTGGTGCGAAAACCGTGCGTCGGTGGCGGCCGACCCGCATTTGTCCCGGGCACGGTTGAGCACGTGAAGCCTCTTGTCCATCCCGTGGCAGGGCTTCACAACGACACTGCTGCGGTGTTCGAACAACCCTCACCAGGTGTTGCACAGGCGGACCCCCTGCGCGCCAGAGCGCGGAAGTCGTGGTGACCGGCGGCGTGCACAACTGCCAGAAGGGCAGGAGGGCTCCACCATGGACATGAAACTCGAAGTCGTAGTGATCCCGGTCTCCGATGTCGACCGGTCAAAGGGCTTCTACACGTCGCTGGGTTGGCGGCTGGATGCCGACTTCGTTGCCGGTGACGGCTTCCGCGTGGTGCAACTGACACCGCCGGGGTCTCCCTGCTCGGTGATCTTCGGCAACGAGGTCAGCTCGGCCGTGCCGGGCTCTGCCGAGGGCCTCTATCTCGTGGTCTCGGACGTCGAGGAGGCACGAGCGGAGCTGGCACGGAACGGGGTTGAGGTAAGTGAGGTCTTCCACGACTCGGGCGGAGTGTTCCACCATGCAGGCAGCGAGGACCGGGTGCCCGGTCCGGATCCCGAGCGGCGCAGTTACGCGTCGTTCGCCTCGTTCACGGACCCGGACGGCAACGGCTGGATGCTGCAGGAAATCACCGAGCGGCTTCCCGGCCGGTGATGCCGTCTTGTTTGCCGCTGGCCGGCATCTGACGGGAGAGAAGCCGATGCCCGTGACATGCGCTTCGGCGGACGAACTGGCCCAGGCCCTCGTGCGTGCGGAACAGGCACCCGGGCGGTACGAGGAGGGGATCGGGCACGGTGATCTGAACTGGCGGTTTGAGGTTCCCCAGTTGCTCGGGAGTTGCTGATTGGGCTGCACCCCCGGACAACCGACCGCCAAGTGCACCGGCCCGTCCCCGCCCGGCTGGTGGCACGCTGCCGCTGAGCGCAATGCCCACTAACACCTCAGAAGATCACTCCTGGAACCGGCCCTAGCAGTGCGCCGCAGCTCACCGCACGGACTCGACGGGCGGACGCTCGCGCACGGCGCCGTAGCCGATGAAGTACGCCGGAACGCGCTTGAGCCACGCTGAGGTGGTGAGCAGGTCGCTCATCCGCTCCGCCCGCCTGGCATTGCCGAAAGGCGGGCGTCCCGCGAGTACGGGCGCGATGACCCTCGCGTGAGCGAACCGCTGCAGTGCCTGCGTCGCCGCCGTGGTCGGCCACCGGCGCCGCTGGACGCCGCGTACGTCCCGCAGGCCGACCACACCCCTGCTCAGCGGTTCGACGAGATACCGCGCGGCGGCCACTGCGTCCTCGACGGCGAGGTTGATGCCGATGCCGAAGACAGGTGACATCGCGTGCGCCGCGTCGCCGATGCACAGCAGTCCCGGGCGGTGCCAGCGCCGGAGACGGTCGAGCCGCACGTCGAGCATCTTCACCTCGTCCCATGACCGCAGCGCATGTGCCCGGTTCGCGATCCAGGGTACGGCGGCCGAGAAGTCGGCCATGAACCGCTCGAGACCGGCGGCGCGGCGCTCGGCATCGGTCCCCTTGGGGATCAGCGCGGCGCACTGCCAGTACTCCCCGCGGTCGATCATCGCGGTGAGGAGCCGGTCGCCGGCGCCTCCCACGAGCCCGTGCGGGTCGCCTTCCCGCCGTGGCAGCCGGAACCACCAGGCGTCCATGGGGCAGGTGAACTGCCGGAGCCGAAGTTCGGGCCGGGAGCGGGCCAGCGAGCCCCGACCGTCGCAGGCCACCGTGAGGGTGGCACGCAGTTCGCCGGTTCGGCCGTCGGGCGTGCGGTACCGCACCCCGGTGATCCGTCCGTGCTCCACCACGAACGACGTCGCCTCGGTGTTCATCCGCACGGAGAAGGACGGCTCTTTTCGGGCCTCGTCGGCGAGGAGGTTCAGCAGGTCCCATTGCGGCACCATCGCCACGTAGTTGTACGGGCCCGGCAGCGCGCTGATGTCCGAGACGGTGATCAGCGAACCGTCCGTGCCGAGCGGCAGCTGGACCGTGGTCACCCGGCGTTGCTGCAGACGGGCGAAGCGTTCGGCGAGACCGAGATCGTCCAGCAGCGCCAGGGTCGAGGGATGCACGGTGTCGCCGCGGAAATCGCGCAGAAAGTCCCCGTGTTTCTCCAGGACCGTGACGTCCACGCCGGCGCGGGCCAGCAGCAGGCCGAGGACCATTCCCGCGGGGCCGCCGCCCACCACGCAGCACGTTGTCCGCTCCATCGCAGCCCTTCCCTTCGGTGACATCCACGATCTGACTCAATGGGGCATATACCCTCAAAAATGACAACTTTGCCGTATGGGTTCGTGACGCCCCCTGGAGGCCTGATGAGCCAGCAGCCGGTCCTTTTGCCTTATGCCGATCCGGCCTTCACGGCGGATCCCTTCCCGCTCTACCGGCAGCTGCGCGAGGACGGCCCGGTACGGCGCGCCGTCCTCGCCGGTGGCCTCGAGGCATGGCTGGTCACACGCTATGAAGACTGCCTCGCAGCCCTCTCCGACTCACGGCTGAGCAGCGACGTCCGCGATGCCTCGGACCCCCGGCTCCTCGAGCGGCTGCCCGCCACGGAGCGCGAGTCGATGCTGCGCACCATGCTCCGCTCCGATCCGCCCGACCACACCCGCCTGCGCCGCCTGGTCTCCAAGGCGTTCACCGCCCGCAGGGTGGCCGAGCTGCGGCCACGCGTCCAGGAGATCACCGACGGGTTGCTCGACGCGATCGTGCCCGCAGGCAAGGCCGAACTCGTCGAGGACTTCGCGCTGCCGCTCCCCGTCACCGTGATCAGCGAACTGCTCGGAGTGCCCGTCGCCGACCGGGACGACTTCCAGCGGTGGACCGACGACATGGTCCTTCGAGGGGCCGAGCCGCCGGACCCGGTCCGGATCGACCGAGCGTGGCGGCAGATGCGCTCGTACCTGACCGGACTCCTTCAGGACAAGCGAGCCCGGCCCGGAGACGACCTGCTCAGCGCGCTGATCGCCACCCGGGACGAGGAACATCGGCTGGACGAGGACGAGCTGATCGCCATGGCTTTCCTGCTGCTGGTCGCCGGATACATCACCACGGTCAACCTGATCGGCAGCGGTATCGCCGCGCTGCTCGCCCACCCTGACCAGCTGCAGATACTGCGCGACGATCCGGAACTGCTGCCCGGTGCCATCGAGGAGTTCCTGCGCTACGACGGACCGGTCAACCCCGGCATCGCCCGGTTCGCGCGCGAGGACGTCGCCATCGCGGGAGTGGCGATCCCGCGGGGCGCGACCGTACTGGTCGCCTCCGCCATCGCCGACCGCGACCCGGCGCAGTTCCCGGACTCCGACCGCCTGGACATCACCCGGCAGGACAACGCGCACCTCGCCTTCGGGCACGGCATCCACTACTGCCTGGGGGCGCCACTGGCCCGGCTCGAGGGCCAGATCGCCCTGGGAACCGCACTGCGTCGCCTGCCTCACCTCAGCCTGGCCGTGCCGCCCAGCGAACTGAGATGGCGCTCGGGTGGTCTGCGCGGCCCCCAACAGCTGCCCGTCACGTTCACCCCTGACGCCTCCAGCTGACTGCACCACACGGTGGTCTTCGTGTCCCACCGATCACGGCAGATGGCTGCTCGTTACACATGTGTTCTGCGCCCGCCCAGTCGCTTATGCGGCCACCGAGAGGGGGCATCTCGCATCTCGCGGAGCGCCGCGCACATGCGGGTGTGCCATGGCGGGCGGGGGGACGCCGCCCTTGCGGCCGCAGACTGCCATCGCCGCCACACTGCACTCGGCGGCAAGGCCCCCGTCGGCCGTGTGAACACCCCTGCGGGACTCTGCACCCAGGAGTCCGGCGAACAGCGGCAGAACGAGCGCCACAGCCGAAGCCGCCGCGACAGGCGGCGTCTTCGGGACGGCCGTCCGGGCAGAGCTGCAGTTTGCCGGGCCCGGCAACGCCCAGCCCGGCAGGCTGGGGTCAAGTGTTCTTGATGTCGTCCACGCGCTCGCCCTCCGCCTGGGACGGCTCGGTCCTGGGGACGTCCGGGTGCTGGGCTGCACGTTCAGCCAGCTCGTCGCGCTCGCCCTCGGCTTGGGAGGGCGTGTGAGAGTACAGCCAGGTGTCGTAATCCGAGGCTTCGGACTTCATGGCGGGCCTCCCTTGGTCGCTCATCTCCCATGCTCCTCCGTCGACCCCAGCAGGGCGAGACCAGCCAGTACTGCATCTCGCGTCCCGAGCCGATGAAGCTGCCGGATGCGCAGCCCAGCCGATCCCCGGTGGTGCTGAAATTCGCCGAACGGCGCACATTCCTCACCGGGCACTCCGGCCCGGTCTTTTTGCGGGTGCTCCGCATCGGATGCGATTCCTCCCGGGGTTCCTCGCAAGAGCACGCTGAACCTTGAGTGCTGCCGTCGGCCGTTGGTTCGGCCTCCGTGGCTCAGGGGTTACCCAGGCGTACGGCGAGGGCGGCGATGTCGTCGTCAAGGCGTCCTTTGCTGTGGCGGAGGAGGTCGTGGTGAAGAGCCGTGAGCAGTTGGCGTGGCGGTGTCGGGGGCTGTCGGCGCATCCAGGCTGCCAGCGGGAAGAACTCGCCGTCGCGGGCGCGGGCCTCGGCGATCCCGTCCGTATAGAGGAGCAGCAGGTCACCGGGGGCGAAGTCGAAGGTGTCGATGGTGTAGTGATCGCCGATCAGCTCCGCGAGGTTGAGCAGTGGCGAGGGGGTGGCGGATTCGAGGACACGGAGATTCCTGGGGTTCAGGAGCAGCGGCGGGGGGTGTCCGCAGTTGAGGATGTCGATACGTCTGCCCTCGTGCGGGATCTCGGCGAGAAGGGCGGTGGCGAAGCGCTCCATCGGCCCGTCGGGGGGAAAGGCGGCGCTGTAACGGGTGCAGCTGGCGTCCAGTCTGCGGGCGACGTCGACCATGTCGGTCTCTGCGTAGGCCGCTTCCCGGAAGGCGTTGACGATCGCCGCGGCCGCCCCTACTGCCTGCAAGCCCTTGCCCCGGACGTCCCCGATGAGCAGCCTGATTCCGTTAGGCGTGTCGACCACCTCGTAGAAGTCGCCGCCGATGCTGGCCTCCGCCGCGGCCGCGAGGTACAGCGACTCGATCTCGACGTTCCCGAAGCGGCGTGGCATAGGGCTCAGCACCACCTGTTGCGCCACGTCGGCGACGAGCCGTACCTGGAGGAGGGTGCGCTCCCGCTGGAGCCGGACATGGCTTCCGTACGCGGCGGCCACGGTGACCGCGATGATCCCTGCGGCCGTCCACCACGTTCCCAGATCGGGGAAGACAAGGCTGAGGCCGATCATCAGAAAGAGGCAGACCGTCCCGAGCAGGACGGTGGGAAGGACCGGCCACATGGCGGCGGCCAGGGCTGGCGCCGCGGGCAGGAGGCGGCTGAAGGCCAATTGCGGCGGAGTGGTGTAGGCCAGGCTGGCGATGACGACGGTCAGGATGACCGGCGACAGCCGCACAAGCCTCCCCCGGCCGTAGCGCCGACGGAGCCGCAGGCGTCCAGAGTCGATCACACATCCAAGACTATCTGCACAATAAGGGCATAGCGCTCCTGTCCCTCCTACACGACAGTCGATGAGCGCCCCCATGGCCCGCGCCACTCAACCTTTGCTGTCACTGATCAGCCTTTGCCGGCAATCACGCCGTCTGCCGGTGCAGGCAGGCTGACGAGATCAGGACCTTCGGAAAGAAGCCGAAGCAGTCACGCACGGTGTTGGGCCGGATCGCGGCGTCCTACATGATCTCGGCAGCTGCACTCGCGCAGCGAACCACCGCAGGAGCAACGACGCGCGACAGCCAACGTCGGCCGTGACCCGCTTCTCGGGGCGTGTGCGTGGTGCCATCCGCGCCAACTGTGGCATGTGTGGCATGCGTGTCGTCCGGCCCTGTGGCAGCGTGGAAAGCGACCAGCCATGGACGTACAGGAACGGCCCGCATGGACGGACGGACCGGCGTGGCGCCGTCCGCTCGGGCTCGTGCGCTCGCGGCTGCGGGTGCACAGCATCGCGGGGCAGGTATTCCTGCTGCAGGTCGCAGTCGTGGTGCTCCTGATCGCCGCGGCGCTGTCGGCGCTCGTCCTCCAGGCCCGGTCCTACAGCACAACCGACGCCGGGCACCGCACCCGTACCGCGGCCATTGCGCTCGCGGGGTCTCCAGGTATGGCGAAAGCCCTGGCCGGCCCCCATCCGACGGCGACGCTGCAGCCCATCGCCGAACGGACCCGCAAGATCGCGGGCTTCGACTACGTCGTGATCACCGACCCGCACGGGATCCGATACACCTCGCCCATCCCGGGCCTCATCGGCAAGCACATCTACGGCCCGTACCAGCGAGCCCGGAACGGCCCGTACACCAGCAGCTTCACCAACCCTCTGGCGCACATCGTGGACACCACCGCGCCCGTCCGCAGCCCGGGCGGCCAGATCGCCGGGTACGTCTCGGTGGGCATCACCGTCGCGCGGGTGAACCAGGGGGTGATCGGCCAGCTCCCGGTCGTGTTCGGTGGCGCGGCGGTCGCACTCTGCCTGGGCATGGGCGGAGCAGTGCTGGTCCGGCGGCGACTGCACCGCCAGACGCACGGCCTGGGCCCGGCCGGGATGACGCACATGTACGAAGAGGCCGACCGGGCGCGGGCCCGCCTGCAGCTCCTGTACGACGCCGGCGGGCGGGTCGGCACCACGCTGGACGTGAAACGGACCGTGCAGGAGCTGGCGGACGTGGCCGTCCCCCGCTTCGCGGATTTCGTCACCGTCGAGCTGGCCGACCCCGTACTGAACGGCGACGAGCCGTCCCCGGGCACGGGCACGGCCAGGGGCCCGGCGCTCCGCCGCGCCGCGGTGAGCGGCGTCCGGGGCGACGCGCCGCTCTACCCGATGGGATCGGTGGTCAGTTTCCTGCCGACCACACCCGAAGGCATGGGCCTGGTGACCGGCCATCCCGCCCTCGCCGCCGATCTACGCCAGGCCCGCGCCTGGCACGAGCGCGACCCGGAAAACTCCGACAAGGTCCTCGCCTACGGCATCCACTCGCTGCTTTCCGCGCCCCTGCGTGCGCGCGGCCTGAACCTCGGCATTGTCAACTTCTGGCGCGCTGGATCCTCCGAGCCGTTCGGGGACGACGACCTCTCCTTCGCCGAGGAGGTGGTCGCCCGCGCCGGAATCTCCGTGGACAACGCCCGCCGCTACACCCGCGAGCACACGATGGCCGAGGAGCTCCAGCGCAGCCTGCTGCCACGCGGCCTGCCCGAACAGAGCGCCCTGGACGCGGCCTCCCGCTACTGCCCGGTATGGCAGGGAGTGGGCGGGGACTGGTTCGACGTCATCCCGCTCCCCGGGTTCCGGGTCGCGCTGGTCGTCGGTGACGTCGTCGGCCACGGGCTGCACGCGGCGGCCACCATGGGCCGCCTGCGGACCGCGGTCCACAACTTCTCCACCCTCGACCTGGCACCCGACGAGCTGATCGCTCGCCTAGACGACCTCGTCACCAGCCTCGACCAGCCAGGTACGAACGACGAGCAGGCCACAGAAGTCACCGGAGCCACCTGCCTCTACGCGATCTACGATCCGGTCTCCGGGCGCTGCACCATGGCACGAGCGGGCCACCCCGCGCCCGCTCTCGTGCGCCCTGACGGCGGCGTGGACTTCGCCGACCTGCCCGCGGGGCCGCCACTCGGCGTGAGCGGTCTGCCGTTCGAGGCGGTGGAACTGCAACTGGAGGCCGGAACCGGACTCGTCCTCTACACCAACGGGCTCATCTACAACCGCGAGCGCGACGTAGAAGAAGGGCTCGCCGCCCTGCGCGCCACTCTGCGGGACGCGACCGGCGACTCTCCGGAAGGCATGTGTGACGCGGTCTTTCATGCGCTGGTTCCACCGCGGCCGAGGGACGACGTCGCCCTTCTCATCGGGCGCACGCGCCTGTTCGCGTCCGACCAGGTCGCCGAGTGGGAGGTTCCCAGCGATCCGTCCGCCGTCTCGCAAATCCGGTCCGAGTGCGTCGGGCAGCTCTCGGACTGGGGGCTGGAGAGCCTCGCCTTCACCACCGAGCTGATCCTCAGCGAGCTCATCACCAACGCGATTCGCCACGGCAGCCCGCCGGTCCGCGTCCGCATGCTGCGCGACGGGGGCCTGGTCTGCGAGGTCTCCGATCACAGCAGCACCTCACCGCACCTGCGGTACGCCGCCACGACGGACGAGGGCGGCCGCGGGCTGTTCCTGGTCGCTCAACTGGCCAAGCGGTGGGGGACCAGGTACACGGCCCTGGACAAGGTCATCTGGGCCGAGCAGTCGCTCACCGTCACGCCCGACCAGCTGCGGGACGCACTGATCTCTTGACTTGCACCTCCGGCTGAAGCCCGAGAATTCTGGCCTTCTCGATCGTGGCTGTGCCGCTACGCGGCACGGGGTTCGGTCGAGAATCCGTGAAACTGAGCTCCTCCTGCGGCACCTTGGCTGACAAGATGCCGCTCAGCGTCCGTATGTGGACATGTGGCTGCGGTACGAGGCATGACCGGGCCGCGAACGCAGCGAAGAACCTTCTGGCCGCGGGGCGGTTGCAGCCTGCGGAGCTGGTGCAAGACCTCAACGGAGTCCTCCGGGCGAGCAGTCGGCGATGAAACAGGAAATCTCACGGCGCGAGCCGTAAGACTTCCCTCCCTTCAGGGAAGGGAGGGTCATGAGTTTGTCAGCGCTTGAAGGAGTCCTTGGTCCCCTCCTTCGCGCCCCGCATCTTGCCCCGCGCTTCGAGGGCGGCACCCTTTGCAGCGAGGGCATCCTTGTGCACCGCGTGGGCTGCCTTTCGTACGGCCTTTCCGACAACCTGTTCGGCCTTTGCCTTGGCTTTCTCTCCGGCACTCATCTCAGCCTCCGCACTCACTGGTTGAGTGCCCCCTGGTCGGCCGGACCAGTCACGCGGAAGCCATGGATCACTACCGGTCACACCCCGACCGCGTACTCGACCTGCCCACGGCCGCAAGCTGAGACCGCTCACACCCTGCTAGGCAAGTTCGTTGCATGATGAAAACCTTGCGGTCATGAAGATCCTTTTTATCGGTGGAACCGTCTTCCTGGGCCGTGCGCTCGTCGACGAGGCGCTGCGACGTGGTCACGAGGTGACGTTGTTCAACCGCGGACGGGCGGGCCCGACGCCTTCGGGCGCGGAGGCGGTCCAGGGCGACCGAGGGGACGAAGCCGCCCTGCGCGCGCTGGCGGAAGGGCGGACCTGGGACTGTGTGATCGACACCTGCGGGTTTGAGCCCCGTGTCGTGCAGCGTTCGGTCCGGGCGCTGACCGGCCACGTGGACGTGTATGCCTTCGTCTCGTCCTTCCATGCCTACTCGGACCGGAAGATTTCAAGTCCAGTGAGACGGTCGTGACGCTATGAGGTTTGTGGTGCGGGTTCCTGGCGTTTGGCCGGGTCGTTGATCCAGGCGGTCTGGGGTATCTCGGGTGGTCGGGGGCGGCGGCCGAAGCGTTCGGGGTGGCGGGCGTATGCCTCGGCGAGGGTGACCGCGCGCTGGTCGCGGACCTCTTCGGCGGTTCCGAAGTGGACGGAGGCGGGGGTGTGCCAGCCGATGCCCGAGTGCCGGTGCTCGTGGTTGTAGTACGCGATGAACGCGTCGAACCACTCGCGGGCGTGGGCCAGCGAATCGAACCGTTCGGGGTAGTCCGCCATGTACTTCGTGGTCTTGAACTGGGCTTCGCTGTAAGGGTTGTCGTTGGAGACCTTCGGCCGCGAGTGCGACCGCGTCACGCCCAGATCGATCAGCAGCTGGGAGACCTTCTTGCTCGTCATCGAGGTGCCGCGGTCCGCGTGCACGGTCTGGGGCACGATGCCGTTGCGGGCGATGGTCTCGCGGATCAACTCCTCGGCCCGCACGGCCGATTCGGCCCGCTCGACGGTGTGGCCGACGATGTACCGGCTGAAGATGTCGATGATCACGTAGGCGTGATACCAGATGCCCTTGACCGGTCCGGACGCCTTGGTGATGTCCCAGGTGAACACCTGCGAGGGCCCGGTGGCGACCAGCTCGGGCACTGCCTTGGCGGGATGGGTGGCCTGTCTTCGGCGCTCGCCGGACTGATCCTGCTCGCGCAGGATCCGGTACATCGTCGAGACGGAGCAGTGATAGCGCCCGGCATCCAGCTCGCGGGCCCAGATCTGCGCGGGCGCCAGCTCGGCGTACTCGTCGCCGTTCATCAACTCCAGTACCGCGGCCCGCTCTTGGGCCGTCAGGGCCGACGGCTGCACCTGCGGGGCGCGTGCTCTGCGTGGTGGCGGGGGCCGGAGCCGGCGGTAGTGCGTGGCGCGGGAGCGGCCGGTCAGCCGACAGGTGGCCGTGATGCCCAGCTGAGCCTCGACGCCGGTGAACGCCTCGTCCACGACAGGGTCGGCGGCGGGCTTCAGTCCGCGCTCTCGGAGAGCATGTCCAAGAGCGCGGAAGCTTTTCCCATGACTTCCAGCGCGGCCTTGTTCCGGGCCAGTTCCTTCTCCAGCCGTTCCACCTGGCGGCGCAGCTTCTCGTTGTCTGCCTCGGCGGCCGACTTCTTCGGACGGGCCGGGCTGGTGCGCTTGTCGACCAGCTTTTCCAGGGCCCCGGCGTCCCGCGCAGCCCGCCATTCCTTGACATGCGAGTGGTACAGGCGCTCGCGGCGCAGGACCGCGCCCTTCTCGTTCCTGGGTGCGGCGTCGTACTCGGCCACGATCCGCAGCTTGTACTCCGGGCTGAAGGAACGGCGCTTTGGCCTGGGAGCCGGGTCGGATCCGGCGGGCTTGGTGCTGGTCATGAGGGGGTGGTTCTCCTGTCGTGCCCTCTCAGGCTAACCCGCCGAAGCGGAACGTCTCACCCAAGGCTGACAGAGAGGGGACTGGCCGGCCACAGGGGTGGACGAGTCCTCGCCTCGCCACGCCTGCGCTTCGGACGCCTCGCCGGACGACGTGCCCTATAACGCGCTCAAGGCCGGATGCGAACGGGCGGTCGAGGAGGGCTTCCCCGCACGTGCCCTGATCGTCAATCCCGGGATCATCTTCGGTCCCGGAGAGAACGTCGGGCGCCTGCCGTGGTGGCTGGAGACCGTCGCGCATGGTGGCCGTGTGCTGGCTCCGGGGTCCCCGGACCGCGCGGTGCAGCTGATCGACGCCCGTGACATCGCCGACTTCATGCTCGACCGGCTCGCCGAGGGTGGCACCGGCCGATATCTGACCACCGGTGTCCGGGGGAACACCACCATGGGTGAACTGCTGGGTGCCTGTGTCGATGCCACCGGTGCCGGGACCGAACTCGTCTGGGCGGACGAGCAGTTCCTCGAGGATCATGGCGTGGCCCCGTGGACCGAGGTACCACTGTGGGCCCCTGACATTCCCGAGATGGCCGGCATCTGGGCCTCTTCTTCGGCCAAGGCCCTGGCCGAAGGTCTGCGCTGCCGCCCGGTCGCCGAGACCGTGGCGGACACCTGGCGAGCGCTCAGCGAGGGCGGCTGTCCGCGGCCCAAGTACCTGCAGGGGAAGACTCCTGTCGGTTTGTCCGAGGACAAGCACGATACTGTCCTCGCCGCGTGGGACGACCGCAGGTCGCAGGCCACGGCGCAACAACGGCTTCCAGATGCGTCTGCACGGCAGTGACGGCGATGGAACCAACATCTTCACCATCTGGAACCGCAGGCGGTGGCGGAAGGCCTGACAGATGACTCCCGACCTGACCCGGCTCACCGAGCTGCTGCCGCGGCCTCAGGACAGCGGCCAGGTTCCGGACTGGAACGCCGCCGAAAGCACCCTGCAGACTGCGCTGCCCACGGGACTACAAGCGGCTCATCGAAACCTATGGAGGCGGCGGCTTCATCGACGGCTACCTGCTGCTCCTGGAGCCGGGGTGCCGCAATGACGTCTACGACCTGATCAAGATCACGGCGGAACGCGAGGAGGCCAACGACTCCCTGTGGCAGTACGAAGACAAGCCGGCCGGCCTTGAGGCCGAGGACAGCCGCCTGATCTGCTGGGCAACCACGGACAACGGCGAGTACCTGTACTGGCTCGTGCAGCAGGGCGACGACCCCGACACCCGCCCCGTTCTGGTCAACGACGAGTCCGGCGAGGACTGGGAACGATACGACGTGACCGTGACCCGCTTCCTTTTCGGCGAACTCGGCGGACAGATCCGCTCACAGATCCTGTGGGATCAGTTCCCGCAGCCTGAACACGGGTTCCGCACCGCCCGGGAGATGGCGGGCTGACGGCCGCGGACCTGAGGCGGAGGAACTGGCCGGGATGCTCACCGCTGTGCTTGCCGGAAACCCCATCCATGCAGCTCACGTCGCATGGTTGCCGGTGTTGTCGCCGATGGCGACGACCTCGGGCGCGTGTGCGTGTCAGTCTGCCTCCGCAGAGCGACCGGCACGTGATCGCGCCGTCGATGTCCGCTGATGCGAACGGGGCGGGCGCGGTGTAGAGAGGAGTCATGGCGCAGCGATCTGAAGGGCTTCGCCGGCCGGAGCGTACGAGCCGGGCGCTGGTCGCCATCCCGGTCGCGTGGATCGTCGCGGTGTCCGTGATCGACATACTCGCGCCGCCCGACATTCATCTGGGGCCGCTGCTCGTCGCAGCCCCGGCAATCACTCCGTCGTTCGGCGGTCCCCGGACCGTGGGACTGGTGGCGGCACTGGCGGTGATCGCGCAGACGGTCATCGGGCTGCTGCGCGATTCCGACACGTTGCTCTCGTCCAACCACCAGGCACAGATCATCGCCCTGATCCTGGTGGGAATTTGCCTCGTCATCTTCTGCGTGGTGCGGGACCGCCGGGCGAAAGAGCTGATGCAGGTGCGGTACGTGTCCGAGACCGCCCAGCGTGTGGTCCTGCCTGCGCTGCCCGGGCAGCTCGGACCGCTGCGGGCCGCCTCCCTCTATCTCGCCGCGGAGGCCGAGGCCCGGATCGGCGGAGATCTGTTCGCGGCGGCACGTACCACCTCCGGTACGCGGCTGATGATCGGCGACGTGCGGGGGAAGGGGCTGACCGCGGTCAATGACGCAGCCCTGCTGCTCGGAGCGTTCCGCGGCGCTGCTCACCGCCAGGCGAGCCTGGGCGAGCTGGTGTACTACCTCGACCGGAGCGTGTGCTGGGACCTGATGGAGCCGGGCGAGACGAGCCGCTACGGAGAAACGTTCATCACCGCCACGATCCTGGACATTCCCGACCATGGCGGCCGGGTCCAGATGATCTCCTGCGGTCACCCGCCGCCGATCGTCCTCCGTGCCGGCCGGCCGACGACCATGGACGCCAGCCGTCCCGCACCCCCCTTGGGCCTCGGCGAACTGTCGCGTTCGCGCTACCGCGTCGACAGTTTTCCGTTCGAGCCGGGAGATTTTCTGCTGCTGTACACGGACGGCGTCACCGAGGCCCGCGACTCCACCGGCACCTTCTACCCGCTCGCCGAGCGCATCACAGGCTGGACCGGGAACGACCCCGACGCCTTCCTCAACCGCCTCCGCCGCGACCTGCTGCGCTACGTCGGCGGACGGCTGAACGACGACGCCGCCATGATCGCCATTGAACGCCCTGCCGAACCCCGTGCCTGATCACTGGGTGCCTTCGACTCACGGCTGCACGCTCGGGGAGCGCGGTTCGGCCCCGGCGGGCGGTCACCGTGCGGCCTCGATGCCCAGGGCGCGGCGCCGCTCGCCGGTCTCGGAGCTGGTGTGACCCGTGTCAGGCGAGGAACCCGCCGTCGACTGCCAGGTGGGCGCCGGTGACGTACAAGGCGTCGTCGGAGGGCAGGAAGGCGACTGCCGTGGCGATCTCCTCGGCGGCGCCGATCCGGCCGAGGGGGATCCCCGTCGCCGTGACCTGGCCACGCCGGTTGGCGAGGTTGGAACCAGACGGGTTACGGGCGCCCCCCCCGGCCGGGAGTCCTTGGCGGAAGAGGGCCTGGTGCTTGTCGAGGACGCCGGAGGTGCCAACACGACGACCAGGATTTCAACGTGCCACCGCCAACCCTGCACGAGTTCGTCAGGGGCCGGGGGACGCGGTTGTGGCCTCCCCAGTGATCCGCTCCAGATCTGTCATCAGTGCGTCCAGCCACGAGACGGCCGCGTAGTACACCCGCGGCGCGCCCGGCGGCTCCACCTCGAAATCGTCGAGGTCGGGGTCCCGCAGCGGCACCGGGTCCTGCGGGGTGTCGCCGCTCGGATCGAGCCGCGCCGACACCAGCAGCATCCGCCCGGCCACCCGGTCCCCGAGGCGGGACACGGCCGCCGTCGGCCCCAGCTCCAGGGGCGGTGCGACGGTCCGCTCGGGCGGCACCAGAAGCCGGTCGGCTCCCCACAGGGTGTGGTGGGCGGCCATCAAGGTCGCCTGCCAGTCCTGCGGGCTGTCCTGGCCGGCGGGTTCATGGGGGCCTGTCGAGCCCTGCGGATCCTGGCCGGGGTGACCGGCGGCCAGGCCCCTCGGCTCGCTCTGGAACTGCGCGTACGCCGCCTCCGCCATGACCAGCGAGTGCATCAGCGAGCGGTGGCCCGGCGCGGCGGTCACCGGCGCCCGCACCCCGCCGGCGGCCAGCTGGGCGGTGGTCGCCACCACGTTCTCCGCCGCACCGCGCAGCAGTACCGCCATCGACCGCCGCAGTTCGTCCTGGGCACCCCGCGGCCAGGCGAGCAGCCCGAAGACAGCGCCGATCGCGCTGCCGGTCAGCACGGCCAGCAGCCGGAACTCGGCAAGCTGCCAGGTCGCGGGCGCCAGCTGGGCGAACGCCAGGGCGACCACCAGCGTGAACAGCGCCTGGGCCCAGCCCACGCCCTTGACGGGCCCCAGCGTGAACGCGAACAGCATCAGCGGCGGCAGCACCGCCGCGTACACGGCGATATTGGTCCCGACCAGCGTGAACAGCCCGGCCACGATCAGCGCGCCGATCAGGGTCCCGGTCAGTGCCACCCGCACCGTCGACCGGGTCTGCCGCACGGTGGTCCGGGTCAGAGTCAAGGTCGCGAGCAGTACCCAGAAGCCGTGCGGCAGCGTGTCCACCCCCGCGATCACCCGGGCCGCGGCGAGGGCCATGCTGATCCGTACCGCGTTCTGGAAGCACACCGACCGGGCGCTCGCGTGCCCCGCCATCCGCCTCCACCACAGCTGCGGCGCGCGCTTTTGGGCGTACCAGAACCGGCCCGGGGCCGCCTGTGCCGCGCCTGCCCGGCCCCGTACGGCGATGGCTGCCGCCGTCGACATCGCCAGTGCCGCGTCCGCGAGCTCCAGCATCGCCGCGTGCCGCCGCAGCGCGGCCGGCGAGGCGCCCGCGTCCGGACCGGCCGCCATGGCGGTACGGGCCCGCAGCAACTCGGCGTGCGCGTCCCCGGCGTCGGGAGCCCGGCCCCGCAGGCGGTCTGCCGTCTCGAGGGCCGTGTCCCGCACCGCGCGCAGTACGGCGGGCCCGAGCCCGGACTCGGCCGGCCCGGGATTCGGCTGCGGGGGAGCGGTCAGCCTCGCGAGCAGGGTGCGGGTGGCCAGGCCGGTGTGCGTCAGGCCCCGGTCCCGCACGCTCGGCCCGGCCGGCCGCTCGGCCTCGGGCACCTGCGAGGACCGCAGCGCGGTACTGGCGGCCTGGGCCTCCTGCAGCGTCCGGTCGGTGATCGCGTACGGAGGTTCGGTCAGCTCCTCGGCACACCGGCGGGCGCAGTCGGCGGCCCGCGCGGCCAGCTCCCGATAGGGGACGGTGGGCGGGTCCGGCAGCAGGAACCTCTCCGCGAGCACGAGGAACACGATGCCCACCGCGGCCCCGGCCAGCCGGGAGCCGAGCGAGCCGGGGTCGTAGGGCGGGAACGAAGGCAGGATGTACATCAGCTGGAGCCCGGGCGCGGCCCCCGCGGGGCGCGGGCCGCCCACAGCGGAGAAGGCCAGCGCGAAGCCGATCACCAGCATCCCCGTCGTGGCGGTCCAGGTCTGCACGGACAGGTAGGTGCCGATGGTGATCAGCACCAGGCTGACCGGCAGCAGCCGCGCCACCACCGCGGCACGCTGCCGGCCTGTACCGGGGATGTGGGACAGTCCCGCGAGTGACACCGCGGCGAACAGCGCGTAGATCGCCGCCTCGGCCGAGCCGAAGCCGTACAGGAACAGGTAGAAGCCGGCGCCGGCGGCCACAGTGACCCGCGCGGAGCGGCGGGCCGCCGCCCGGTAGGCGGCGGGCAGTCGGACCCGGGGAACGCCACCGGTACCACCCATGCCACCAGGATCACCCCGAGCCGTGCGGGCCGCCTGCCCGGGAGGTCAGTCGACCTGGAACTCGCCCATCCGGCTCGAGCCGTCGGCGCTCTCGATCGTCGTCCTGACGATGTCGGGCGTACGGCTGACGAGCGGCCGCATCGTCTGCAGGGCGGCCCGGGCGCGCTCGCCCGGCACCTGTCAGCGCAGTTGCGCCGCCACCGGCTGGTGACCCCGGGCTCCCCTCTTGGCCTGGCACCGGCGTCTCGTTCTGTGGACGTTGCGGCAGAAGCCGGCGCGGACCGGTCGGCCTTCCATGTCCCGAGTTGATCCTGTGCCTTGTCCGGGAGAACCCGGCCTGGGGGTCCACGCGCGTCCAGGGCGGGCTGCGCCGCCTCGGGTAGCGGGTCGGTGCCTCGGCGCCGGGCCCGGGCCGATGGCCTCCTGGCCGTGGAACCGGGCCCATCGACGCGGTGACCCGGCGGGAGAGTGCGGCCACGGAAACGCCGGTGTCGACCGGCGAGGGTGAAACGCCCGGTGAGCATTGCCCAGCCCATGAACGCGGCCGATTGACCCATGAATTGGGCCACGAAATGCACCTCATGACAGGTCTATCTGCTCAATAAAGTTGTGTTCACAAGGCGCCGGGAGAGCCCGAAGCCGCAGCTCAAAGGCAGGAACAACCATCATGAACGCGCAGACCGCACCCAAGGCCGTTCTCACCCGTGCCGCCACCGCCGAGACCACTGCGGACCCCAGCAGCGTGATGACACTGCTCGCGGACCACGGCACGGACGGCAGCGCCCTCACCAGCTACCGCTCCACCTTCGCCAAGGGCGCGGTCGGTGCTCCCGCGCACTTTCACACCAAGGCGTCCGAGCTGTTCTTTGTCCTGGACGGCGCCTTGCGCGTGCTGATCGATGACGAGGTCAAGGTTTTGGAGAAGGGCGACTTCCTCCTGGTGCCGCCGCACACTCCGCACGCCTTCGCTGCGGCCCCGGGCCGCGAGGCGGATGTGCTGTTCGTCTTCAGCCCGGGCATGCCGCGCTTCGACTACCTGCGCCTGCTGGGCCGTGTGATGCGCGGCGAGGCCGGTTTCGAGGAGATCAAGAACTCTTCGGAGCTGTACGACAACCACTACGTCGACAGCCCTGTCTGGCAGGCCGCCCTTCAGGACGCCAAGTAACTCTGCGCGGCTGCTCAGCCCTTCAGGCCCGACGACGTGATCCCTCCCGAAGCGGCCGCTGCCCGATCCCGAACACCGCCGCTGCCACCGCCGGGATCATCGACAGTACAACTCCCGTGAGGACTAGGGAGATTGACCCGGTCCGAGGTCGCCCTGCAGGGAGCCAGGCCCAGCGGCATCGGGAGGTTCTGGCTGCTCGTCTCCAGGACGAGCAGCCGGAAGAAGTCGTTCCAGTGGTGGTTGAAGGCCCGCACTCCGACGATCCCGAGGCCCGGTGTCGCCGGCGGCGCGTGGACCGAGCGGAGGATCCGCCAAGACCCGGCCCCGTCGATCATCGAGTCCTCGCTCAGTTCCTTCGGCATCGTCATGAAGCACTGCCGCATCAGGGACGTGCCGAACCGGTCGGCACCGCGGGCACGATCAGCGCGAGGAGGGTGTCGGTCAGGCCCACACCCTTCAGGAATGCCAGAGGGTCATCACCGCGGTCCGGGTCGCGTCGCCCGGCCCTGCCCTTGCCGAGAACCCCATGGGCTTCTCCGGGGGATGACGTCGGCGGCGTTGCCACTGCCGACTGCGTGCGGACATCGCCCGGGGCGCGCCGAGCCAGGGTCGAGGCTCAGCGCACTGGGAAGCCGAAGGAGTAGCCCTGTTCCTTGAGCCGGGGGAGAGCGCGGCGCAGGGCCTCGACGGTCTGGGCGCGGTCGCCGCCCGCGTCGTGGAAGAGGATCGTCGGTCCGTTGGGCAGTTCCCGCTCGACGGTGGCGACGATGGTGTCCGTACCCGGACGCTCGAAGTCCTTGCTGTCCACGTTCCAGCCCAGCGGGCGCATGCCCCGGGAAGCGGCGAGCTTGCGGCTGTAGGGGGTGAAGGCTCCACCGGGTGCCCGGTAGTACATCGGCCGTACGCCCCCGGAGGCCTTGGTGATCATGCGTTCGGCGTCGAGGATCTGCTGCGACTGGTAGGCCTCGGACTTCTTGTCCATGGCGGTGTCGTGCGACACCGAGTGGTCGCACAACCGGTGCCCGGCCGCGACGACCTTCTTCACGAGGTCCGGGTGCGCCTGGGCCTGCGGGCCCACCATGCAGAATGTGGCCTTCACCTCGTACTCCCGCAGTACGTCGAGCACTTGAGGGGTCCACTCGGGGTCGGGACCGTCGTCGATGGTGATGTTGATGCCGCGGGTCCCCGCGTCCGAGGCGTGTGCGATGGTCACCGCGGTCGGTCTCACGTCACTGCCCGGTGTGGCCGGGGCCGTCGCCTCCGGTGACGAGCCGTCCGCCTCACCGGCCTGTGCGGTCCACACCGAGGCACCGGTGGCGAGCAGCGTCACCCCGAGCGCGGCCCCGACCAATTTGCTGTTCCAGCCCCGCCCGTTACCCCGCCGCGCCATGTCCGTCCCCTTCACGCAGTGCCCCACCGGTCCCGATCACCTTGCGATCACTGGGCAGGACGAGACACACGGGCGCACGGATGCATCCGTTACCGATCACGGACAAGTCCGGGAAGGTTCGCGGACAACTCCTGCGGCCCGGCAGCAAAACAGGAAGCCACAGCACCGGCGGCGTCATTGCGTCGTTTGTGTTGTGTTCTTTGGAGGGGGTCCGCCTCAACGGGCCTGTCGGGTCGCACCAGTTGAGCGTTCCGCACCCTCCGACGTGTAGCCGATCGAGATGGGCGCCTCGCACTTCACTCCGGGGGATCTGACGGCGTCCGCCACGACTGCCGGCTCGTCCCGCGTGACGAGGTCGAGCTGCGGGTGAACCACCGTCAGATGGGCGTCGGCGGCGACCGCAGGCCGACCGGGGAGAGGCAGGGCAGTAACGGGAACGTCCGCTTCCTTGACATGCCCCTGACTCAAGAGCACTCTCGCGGAAGCCTCCCCCGCCCCGCACAGGTCGGCTCGACCGCAGAAGACAGGAATTCGCCGTGGGCACGAGCACCGGACAGACGGCTGCCACGCGCAGCCACCGCAACCGCGCTGTCGTCGCCAGCACGGTGGGCACCGCCATCGAGTGGTACGACTTCTTTCTCTACGGGACGGCCGCGGCGCTCGTCTTCCCGCACCTGTTCTTCCCTGGCCAGTCCGACTACACCGGCGTTCTCGCCTCCTTCGCCACGCAGTTCGTCGGCTTCGCCGCCCGCCCCGTCGGCGCCGCGATCTTCGGACACTTCGGCGACCGGGTCGGCCGCAAGTCCACTCTCGTCATCACCCTCCTGCTGATGGGCGTGAGCACCGTTCTCATCGGCTGCCTGCCCACGTACGACTCGATCGGCCTCGCCGCGCCGATCCTGCTCGTCGTCCTGCGCGTCGTGCAGGGCATCGGCGTCGGCGGCGAGTGGGGCGGCTCGGTGCTGCTCGCCATGGAGTGGGGTCCGAGGAAACGCCGTGGCCTGATGGCCAGTTGGCCGCAGATGGGCGTGCCGCTCGGGCTGCTCGCCTCGACCGGCATGGTCCGCTGGATGACCTCGGCGACCGGCGGCGACTTCGAGACCTGGGGCTGGCGGATCCCCTTCCTGGCCAGCGCCGTCCTCATTGCGATCGGCCTGTACGTACGGCTGCGGGTCGTGGAGAGCCCCGACTTCAGCGCGGTCAAGAACGCGCAGGCCGTGGTCCGCCTGCCGGTGTGGGACGTGCTGCGCCACCAGTGGCGCGAGGTCCTCACTGCGGCGTTCGTACGCCTCTCCGAGCAGGCCCCGTTCTACCTCTTCATCACCTTCGTGCTCGCCTACGGGACCGAACACCTCGGCCTCGCCCGCAGCGACCTGCTCGACGACACGCTCGTCGCGGCCGCCGTCGGGCTCGTCTCCATCCCGCTCTTCGGCCATCTCTCCGACCGGATCGGGCGCCGCCTCGTGTACGGGATCGGGATCGCCTGCGTCGCCGCGTTCGCGTTCCCGTACTTCGCGCTGCTGAACACCGGTTCGTCGGGGCTGGTGCTGTTGGCGATCGTGCTGTCTCTCGTCTTCCACGATGTGCAGTACGGCCCTCAGGCCGCGCTCATCGCGGAGGGCTTCGGCACGCAGGTCCGCTACAGCGGCGCCGGCCTCGGCTACCAGCTCGCTTCGGTCATCGCAGGCGGACCGGCACCGCTGATCGCCGCGGCGATCCTGGAGGACACCGGGTCGAGCGTCGGCATCAGCGTCTACATCGTGGCCTGCTGCGTGCTCTCCTTCGTGGCGCTGCTGTTCATACCGCGGCGCGCGGACTCCGACCTGACGGTGGGGGAGCCGGCGCGGCAGGAGGTGTGACCCGCGGGCCCGGCGCACCGCGCCGCGGAGCCGCGGTCTCGGAAAGGTGGCACTCCCGCGGTAGGCGGGTGGGAGCAATTGCTCAGCACGCAGGTCCTCGTCATGGGACAAGCGCGGGCGCGACAGGTCCTGGGCCGTTTACCAGCTCCACCACGACCAGCGCCGGCCCCATCAGGCCCGCAATCAACTACCGCCCGACGCTCAGCAACAGCCCGCCGTAGTGCACAGCCTCGGTACCGCAGACTGCTGCGCAAACGGATCCTCGGCGGCCTCATCAACGAGTACAGCTACGCGGCCTGACCTGCGCCGACGACCCTTCGAGCGGCACAGCGGTGATCAGCAGGCCGAACCAGGCGTACGAAGGTACTGTGAGGAATACGCCCGCGACGCCCAGAGCGGCGGCGCGCGGCAGTGCCGGTGCGGTAGACGAGCACCGCCAGGGGCAGGCCTACCCCTACCGCGAGGCCGAGTCCTTCGAGGACGAGCACGGCATGATCCACCGTGACATCCCGAACATTCGGCCCGTTTCCGGACAGGAAGTCAAGAAGTCCACGGCGCGTTCTAACCGCCGAACGGACGTCCGAACGTCACGTATTGGTCAGTCCTGACGGGACACAACATTCTGCACGGGTTGTGAGTGGGTGACCTCGCGCCCTCGCTACCCCGTGGCAAGTGCCCGCTGCGAGGTCTCCCGAGCGGTGCAACCGGTCCGGCATAGGCTTTTGTGCAGCCACCCGTCCTGATTCCGCGGAGGTACGCCCCATGGTCGCAGGCCCTGGCAGTGCCACATCGGGCAAGACCCGATTCGACGACATCTACAACGAGCCCGATCCTCGCGCCTACGTCCGCCGACTCGCCCCGTTGGAGTACGAGATACCGCACCATGGCCAGGATGTCTTCCGGCGCACCCGCACCGACCGGTCCGCGGCCGGCGGCACCGACGACCCCGTCACCGTCCTCGACCTCTGCTGCTCGTACGGCTTCAACGCCGCTCTTCTCAACCACGACGTCACGCTGGCCGAGTTGTACGCGCACTACACCAGCCCCGAGGTCGACGCCTTTACGCCCACCGAACTCATCGAACACGACAAGAAGTTCTACGCCTCACGGCGCCGCGTGGACGCGTCCCCGGTCATCGGGCTCGACTCCGCCGACAATGCCGTCCAGTACGCCCTGGCCGTCGGTCTGCTCGACGAGGCCTATGGCGAGAACCTGGAACACCACCCGCCCAGCCCGCGGTTGCGGCGCGCCGTGGCGGACACCGGACTGATCACGGTCACCGGAGGTGTCGGCTACATCACACGCCGCACCTTCCGGGCGCTGCTGGGGTGCCGGCAGGAGCCGATCTGGGTCAGCGCGTTCGTCCTGCGCACCGTCCCCTACCGGCCCGTGATCCCGGAATTGGAAGCCCACGGCCTGACCACCACGACCGACTCCGCACGAAGTTACCCTCAGCGGCTGTTCACGAGCGCGGCGGAACAGCGTTGCGCCGTCGAGCAGGTGCTCCGTGCCGGCGACGATCCCACTGGACTGGAAGCAGAAGGCCGGTACTACACCCGGCTGTACGAGTCCCGGCCGCCCTCCGTATGAGTGATGCCCTGGAGTAGGAGCAGCTGATTGTCGGACTCCACTCCCGTGAGGATGGGCCCGCCGACTGGCCTGCAGACGGGCGGAGTCGGGCGGTTCGGTGTCTTCGGAGGCCGTATGGCTCGTATCGCCCGTACTCTTCGTGGTGTCCACGGTGTCACATAGCGGGCGCCAAACCACTGGAGGCAATACCTCGTGCTGATTGCTCAGCGTCCGTCCCTGACCGAAGAGGTCGTCGACGAGTTCCGTTCCCGGTTCGTGATCGAGCCGCTGGAGCCGGGCTTCGGTTATACCCTCGGCAACTCCCTGCGCCGGACCCTTCTCTCCTCGATCCCGGGTGCGGCGGTCACGTCCATCCGTATCGACGGTGTCCTGCACGAGTTCACCACCGTGCCGGGCGTCAAGGAAGACGTCACCGATCTCATCCTGAACATCAAGCAGCTGGTCGTCTCCTCGGAGCAGGACGAGCCGGTCGTGATGTACCTGCGCAAGCAGGGCCCGGGTCTGGTCACCGCCGCCGACATCGCGCCTCCGGCCGGTGTCGAGGTGCACAACCCCGACCTCGTCCTGGCCACGCTCAACGGCAAGGGCAAGCTGGAGATGGAGCTGACCGTCGAGCGCGGTCGCGGCTACGTCTCCGCCGTCCAGAACAAGCAGGTCGGTCAGGAGATCGGGCGCATCCCGGTCGACTCGATCTACTCGCCGGTCCTGAAGGTCACGTACAAGGTCGAGGCGACCCGTGTCGAGCAGCGCACCGACTTCGACAAGCTGATCGTCGACGTCGAGACGAAGCAGGCCATGCGTCCGCGTGACGCCATGGCGTCGGCCGGTAAGACCCTGGTGGAGCTGTTCGGTCTCGCCCGCGAGCTGAACATCGACGCCGAGGGCATCGACATGGGCCCGTCCCCCACGGACGCCGCCCTGGCCGCCGATCTGGTACTGCCGATCGAGGAGCTCGACCTCACCGTCCGTTCGTACAACTGCCTGAAGCGCGAGGGAGTCCACTCCGTGGGTGAGCTCGTCGCCCGCTCTGAGGCGGACCTCCTGGACATTCGTAACTTCGGTGCGAAGTCGATCGACGAGGTCAAGGCGAAGCTGGCCGGCATGGGTCTGGGCCTCAAGGACAGCCCGCCCGGATTCGACCCGACCGCCGCTGCCGACGCCTACGGCGCGGAGGACGACGGGGACGCCGGATTCGTGGAGACCGAGCAGTACTGAACACTGCGCTGGGCAGGTCACGGGGGAGCCGGGAGGGTAGAGGAGCCGGGTGAGCGGTGCGGCGGTGTCCGCGGGCCCGGCGCCTTGGGACATCGCGTGCTGCGCGATCCCTAGGGCACCCGGGCAGTTCACTGCAGACCTCACCGGCTCGCCCTGCTCGAGGCGGCCGTGGGTCCGTTGACTCTGTGGCAACGGACCCACGGCGGGCCGTCCTACGGCAGCGAGCCCGATCGGCCAGGACCTCAGTCCTGCGGATGCCGCAGCGGCACGACCCCCCACTCCGGCCGCTGCGATCGAGGAGACGGCCCATGTGCTCGACCGTGCGCAGGAACCACCGGCCGGTCGGCGACCGTCAGACGCCGGAACCTGCGCGAGAGATGGGCGTCGAAGGCGATGCGCTTCGTGCAGGGTGCGCAGCCAGACGTGAGCCGGATCGTCGGTGCGCGGGACCTTGACCGGGGGCCGGCTGCACGGCCGGAGTGTCGATGCGGCCCCCGCCCGCGCGATCCGCATGCTCTGCGGCGCGCTGCCTAGCCGGCGAGGAAGTCGCGAAGCGCCGCCGCGATCTCCTCGGCATGGGTTTCCAGGGCGAAGTGACCGGTGTCGAGGAAACGAACGTCGGCCTCGGGGATGTCGCGGGTGAAGGCTTCGGCCCCGGCCGGCAGGAAGAACGGATCGTTTTTGCCCCACACCGCGAGCAGTCGCGGTTTACTCGTCCGGAAGTACTCCTGGAACGTGGGGTACAGGGCGACGTTGCTCGCGTAGTCGAGGAACAGGTCGAGCTGGATCTCGTGCGCGCCCTCGCGTGCGAGGTAGTAGTTGTCCAGGCCGTAGCCGTCCGGGCTTACGCGCGTCTCGTCGGGAACGCCGTGCTGGTACTGCCAGACCGTCGTCTCCGGCTGTACGAGCATCCGGATCGCCTCCCGGTTGGCTGCCGAGGGCTCCTTCCAGTACGCCTGCACCGGATTCCAGGCCTCGCTCAGTCCGTCCTCGTAGGCGTTGCCGTTCTGCGAGACGATCGCGCTGATCCGCTCGGGGTGGCGGGTGGCGATCCGGAATCCGACCGGTGCGCCGTAGTCGAACACGTACAGCGCGAAGCGATCGAGGCCCAGTACCTCCGTCAGACGGTCGATGACATCGGTGATGTGTTCGAAGGTGTAGTCGAAGTCGTCTCCCGCGGGCATGTCCGACCTGCCGAAACCGGGCAGGTCAGGAGCGACGATGTGGAATTGGTCGGCGAGCAGGGGGATCAGCTCGCGGAACATGTGACTCGACGACGGGAAGCCGTGCAGCAGGAGCAACGTCGGTGCGTCCGCAGCGCCCGCTTCCCGGTAGAACACATTGAGGCCGTCCACGTCGGCCGTGCGGTAGGCAATGTCAACCATGACCTTCACCCTTCTCTTCCGAGGCGTCCGACGGGGCGTCAGTATCCGCCGCAGCCTCTTGGATCAATTCGATGCGTAACTGCACGTCACCGTGCCGCTATCGCAAGATTCGCTTGACCACCGGCCTGAAGTCCGGTGCACTGCGAATGAATACCGTCAGCTGACCCTTTCATTGAAAGCCCGGCGCGTCGGTGCAGCTCGTCTGACCTCGCGAGCCTCGGGTCGAGGGCAAGCCTGCTTCCGACATGACAGCCCTCGCGAAGGAGCGCAGGCTAGGGGAGTGGAGGGGTGACACCTGGCGATCGATCAGGCGAGGCGAGCCGTGCATATGGCGTCGAGACCCGCCGGAGGTTGCGTCGTTCCTGCCCAGAACGGCCGCCGAGTTCGTCGGGTGCTGAGAGAAAAGGTCACTCATGCCGCAATCCATGCGCGCGCTCGTAGCCGGAGAGGTCGGCGAGCCGAACGATGTCCTTCGGCTGGAATCCCGGCCTGTTCCCACGCCAGAAAGCGGCCAGGCGTTGATCCGTGTGAAGGCGACTCCGATTCACGCCAGCGATCTGCACGTGTTGCGTGGTCGCTACGGATTCTCCGCCGAGTTTCCCACTGTCGGGGGTCACATGGAATGCGTGGGCCGTATTGAGGCCCTGGGTCCGGATACCGAGGGACTGGAGATCGGCGAGCGTGTGGTGGTCGTTGCTGTCCCGGCCGTACCCGGGCCGCGTGTGGCCGGCACCTGGCAGGAATACCTTGTTGCCGATGTACATAGACTTCTGTCGGTCCCTGATCGTCTGAGCGACTCCAGCGCCTGTCAACTCACTGTCAATCCGTTCACTGCGCTGCTCCTGGTGACTCGCGAACTCGATGTACAGCCGGGCGAGTGGCTGTTGCAGACGGCGGCGGGCTCCACCGTCGGCCGACTCGTCATTCAGCTGGCCAGGCATCTGGGTATTCGCACAATCAATGTGGTGCGGCGGCGCGATGCCGTCGAGGAGATCAAGGCGCTTGGTGGCGACGAGGTCATTTGCACTGAGGACGAGGACCTGGTGCAGCGTGTGACTGAGATTGCAGGACCGGCCGGCGTGCGCAAGGCCATCGACTGTGTCGCGGGACACGTAGGTGCCCAGGTGTCCCAGGCATTGGCTCCGGGAGGAGAGGTCGTGGTCTACGGCGCGCTCTCCACCCATCGGCAGACTGACCCGGCGGCGCTGACGATTCCGCTGCAGGCGCGCTCGGTCATCTACGAGACCAAAGTGGTCCGTGGCTTCTGGCTGAACCGCTGGTTCGGCACTGTCTCACCTACGGATGCGTTGCGTGCGCTGTCCGAGGTTCGCAGCCTCGTCGCTGATGAAGTGCTGAGCATCCCCCAAGGCAAGCCGTTCCCGTTCGAACGCTTCGCTGAAGCCGTCTCGTTCGCCGAAACACCCGCTCATGGCGCCAAACCGCTCCTCGTCTTCGAAGACGGCCGGGACCAAGACGACGAGTAGGACGCGGTATTTGGATAGCCATAGCCTGCGGCGGAGGTGCAGAGGAGCGTCTGATCCGTACCTCCAACAGGAAGGGTCAACGCGAGCCACACCGGGCCGCTGCGAGGCCCCTCAAGGGCGTCACCGGACGAGTGACGGGTGACGGGTGACGGTTGTTGGGGTTTGCGGTACGGCACTGCTGCACAAGTGGTGGGGCCGTCCTTCAGCGGGATGTCGCTCTTTCCTGCTTGTCTATCGCGGCGGCAAGTGCAAGGAGCGCCTCAACCTGGGCCATCCGTACGCGGGTCTCGGCGGAGAGCCGCCCCCTCTCCCCTCGCTCAGCTGCTTCGAGCAACTCCTGAGCCTTGTGCGCATGCGCGGCATAGTCGGCCACGAGAGACCCCCTTCTCGTCGAGACGTCCACCGTAGCGATCACTCCGGGGCGTTGGAATCTCATGGCCCGAGTTGAGTCAAACGGTCACTTCGACGAGGGGAGGCTCACTGGCCTGGCCGCGGGATCTGAACCTGTGGCCTCATCCTCAGCATGTCGATCGCAGGGATCCCCCGACCTCCAGCAACTTCCGTCGTGACCTGCTGCGCCCGCCGCTGAGGTTCGGCGCTGATCGGGCCCCGTTCACGCTTGCCGGGTGTCAGCGGCTGATGTCAGGAACCGGGGCGCCCCTGACAGACGCGGCCACCATCGAACGCCGGCCTTCCTGCCCGATCCGGTGAAGGCGCGGCGGCAGAGGCCGCTCCAGGTCGCAAGGTCTCGTGCGTCAGGCGATGGCCTGTTCGACGAGGGTCACGGTGGCTCGCGGGTCGGCGGTCTCAAAGACCAGGCGGCTGTACGGGGCGCCCTCGGCGAGTTCGATGACGACCGCGTCGGCCGGCTTTCGCACCGCCCAAAAGGCAAGGTCACCGTGTCGGCGGAATCGCCCGGCCGTGACGATGCCAGGCACATGGGTGCCTCCGATCTTGGCCCCCTTGCGCTCATGGGCGATACCCGGGTCGTGTGTGGCGCCCCGTACCTGGGTGAGCGGCACTTCCATCCGGCTCTTGAGGGCCCACAGTTTGTCGAGGCCCGTCAGTTCGACCGTCAGCATGCGGCGTGCGCAGTCGACGGTGATCAGAGCCATGCCGACTCGACGCCGCCCGTGTGACCGCCCCGCCCCGGCGTTCTCGTCGCATGAGCTCTCCGCCGCGCCCGCCGGGATGCGGCGCGCGCCCGCTGCCGCCAACGTGGGGGAGTGGTGCAGCAGAACAAGGCTCAGTGGATTCCCGTCGGCGTGATCGCGCTGGCCGTAGTGATCGACCTGGTGACCCCGACCGAGGTGACATCGGCCCCGCTCATCATGGCGGCACCCGTCGCCGCCGCCCCGCTCCTGACGCTGCCCGGCATCATCTGGGTGGGCCTCACATCGATGGCCGCCCATGCGGGACTGGCCTGGGTGGACGGTACCTTCGGCTGGCACCGAGGTCTGGCCAACCAGTTCACCCTGTTGGCCGTGACCCTGCTGGCCATCTTCATCAACCGCACGCTGAAGAGCCAGAACGTCCGGACACGGCGCGCTCAGCACGTCGCGGCCGTCGCCCAGCGCGCTGTGCTGCCCAGACCGCCGGCGCGCCTGGGCGACCTGCACATTGCCGCCCGGTATGTGCCCGCCGAGGACGAGGCCATGATCGGCGGCGATCTGTACGTCGTACAGGACACCCCGTACGGCACACGAGTCCTCGTCGGTGACGTACGGGGCAAGGGCCTGGGCGCCGTGAGCGCGGTCTGCGTCGATCTCGGCGCGTTCAGGCACGCCGCGGACGAGGCCGAGGACCTCACACAGCTAGTGCGCTCGCTGGAGCAGGCACTGCTGCGTGAGGGAGGGCGGCGCGGCGGCCTCGAACAGGAGGAGGGATTCACCACCGCCCTGATCGCGGAGTTCCCCGCAGACCTCAGCGCCGTACGCATCGTCAACCGAGGCCATCCGCCGCCCCTGCTCCTCGACGCACAGGGCTCGGCCACCGTCCTCGAACCGTCTCAGGAAGTGCCTCCGCTGGGGATGGGGGCGCTGGGCAGCTGGTCCGCACCGGTCGACACCTTTTCGTTCCCGCCCGGCGCGACACTCCTGTGCTACACGGACGGCATCACCGAGTCACGGGACGCCGAAGGCACCTTCTACGACGCTGCGGCGCGCCTGCCCGTTCTGCTCCGCCACCGCGCCCGGTCCGGCGAGCACCCCACACCGGCGCAGGTCCTCGACATGCTGATCCACGACGTACGGCGCCACACGGGCGGCCGGCCCCAGGACGACCAGGCGCTCCTTGCACTGCGCCGCTCAGCGCTCTGACCGCATCCCCGCATCAGGGAGAGAGCTTTCCGTGCCCTGTGGCGCGCCCGCTCAGCGGGTACACGATGAGGCATGGACACCAAAGCCTGGCTCATCCTCGCCGCAGCCGTCGTGCTGCTCACCATGGGCGTCGCCGCAGTTCTCCTGGTGCGAGTGATCCGGGCGAGGAGACTGCTCCTCGACGCGAGAATCCCACTCGGCAACAAGGCGCTGGTCTGGGCCGCCGTGATCTACACGGTGTCACCGATCGACCTGCTGCCGGACCCCGTCTACCTCGACGACATTGGATTCCTGCTGCTGGCCCTGCGCTCCGTGCACGTCGCGGCGCGAAACGCATACCCGCTGGTGGCAGGTCGGCCTGCGGTGCGACACCTGGCAGGCCGCCAAGCGTTTGGCCATCAACCACCTGGCGCCGCTGCTGGTCGCGGCCGAGGAGAGAGGTGACGTCGACCGGCGAACTTGCCGCACATCTGTCCTCATCCGGCTACACCGTGGACGCCGTCGACTGGTCCGAAACCGCCCTGGTCGAGGCCCGCACCCGCCACGGTGACGCTGCTCGTTGGCTCCGTCTCGACATCGAGGGCGACCACGCAGCCTCGCTGAGCGCCGACGGCTATGACCTGATCACCCTGCGATTCGTCGCTCCGTTCCTCACCTACCGCGACCGCACCCTGGACGTGCTGGGCCATCGGCTGCGGCCGGGCGGTGCCCTCGTGCTCATCACTCCGCTCGCCGCCGACACCCCCGCTGAGCGGCGCGGGATCGCCCTGGCCGAAGACGAGCTTGCACGCCTGCGGAGTCGCTGGGCGGCTGCGGAGCGGCACGATGCCGACGGGCTGGTCTTCCTCGTCCTGCGCGGGCCGCGCCAGGACGAGGCCGCACCGCACGCCGCGGCACAGCGCAACCCGTCGTGTGCGTACAACGGAGAAGAAGCAGCCGCCCGGCGCGAGCATCACTTCCACCTCACGGACCGGTACTACGGGCAGGTGGAGTCGGGACGCAAGACGATCGAGGTTCGCGTCGCCACCCCGCAGAAGGCGGCCGCCAAGGTCGGGGACACCATCGTCTTCCACGACCGGGACAACGAGCGGGAAGTCGACGTCATCGTGAAGCGAATCACCTCCTACGCCTCGTTCGAGGACCTGCTCGGCGCGGAGGATGCCGACCGCATCGACCCGGACGGTCCGCGCGAGGAACTCCTGCTCACCCTTCGCGCCATCTACCCGTCGGCCAAGGAAGTGCTCGGTCCCCTCGCCTTCGAATTCGACCACAGCCCCGCGCGGCCCGGCCGCCCCATGCCGATGACACCCACGCAGTACGCGCAGACCGTCCCCCACCACACGGTGTACGGCTGCCTGTACGTCCGCGACGAACACGACCGTCCAGTACAGCTGCGCTCGGTCTACGGATCCCGGCTCTGGCAGTTCCCGGGCGGCAACCTCGACGCGCAAGGCGAAGACCCGCTCCAGACCGCCCGGCGCGAAGCCGTCGAAGAGACCGGTCTCGAGATCGGCCTGGAGGCGCCGAGGCTGCTCCTCACGCACTTTCTGCCCGCCGGACCGCGCATGCCACTGAACAAGGTGGGTCTCATCTTCGACGGAGGCCGGCTGACCGCGGACCAGCTTCGCCGGATCCGCCTCGACCCCGCCGAACACGACATGTGGGCCGCCCACGACCTCGCCGATTGGCAGGAGTTGATGGCGCCACGGGACTTCGCCCGTCTCGACGCCGTCGAACATGCCAGGCGCGGAGAGGGCCCCGCCTACCTCATCACACACACCTGACCCGCATCCCGCCCACCGAGGAGGCACCGTGCCCAGCGAGGACATCAACGCCCAAGCCTGGAAGATCTATGGCCAGCGCCAACTGACCCGCGCCTACACACCACCCGTCCCCGTCCAGATGTCCTGGACGCCCTGGCCCTGGGAGGGGGTCGGACCAGGGGCTGAAGTCCTCGGCGACATCACCGGCCGCCGCGTCCTGGACATCGGCTCCGGGGCCGGCCACCACGCTGTGCATCTCGCGAGAGCCCACGGCGCTCGCGTCACCGGAATCGAGCTGTCCCCGACCCAGCACGAACGCGCCGTCTCCACCCACGCGGACGTTCAGGACGTGGAATTCACACAGGGAGACGTGGCCGCATACCTCGCCGAGGCCGAGCCGTTCGACGCGGCGTACGCCATCGGCACCCTGGCCTACATCGACCCACACAGGGCACTGCCCGCCCTGCGCAACGGACTGCGTGCCGGTGCGCCACTGATCCTCTCGCTCCTGCACACCGACTTGCACGGACGCGGCCCGTCCACGCAGGTGGCACCGCGCGAGCAGATGATCCTTTTGCGCGACGACCCGCCCCTGCCGACCCAGATGTGGGTCCTGGCGCCGCAGCTGTGGGAGGACCTGCTCACCGAGTACGGCTTCAGGGTCGAGTCCATCGACCTGCTGCACCATCCTGACGACAACGCCCTGGTCATCCAGCAGCTCATCCGCGCCCGCCGCCTGCCCGCCCGGCCGACGCAGAGTTCCAGCCGCCCCCGGAGCAGCAGACCTCCGGTGGCGCACGCGGCCGTCGGTGTCGGAGCCATCCTCCTCAGCGAGCAGGGAATCCTGCTGGGCCGCCACCGTCGCGGCACCGTGGAACTGCCCGGTGGAACCGTCGAGGCCGGCGAGTCCTTCGAAGCCGCCGTGGTCCGCGAACTCGGCGAGGAAACCGGTCTGATTGCCCGCCCTGGTGACGTCACGCTCCTGGGCAGCCTCCTCGACCACGTCGACGGCGTCCTGCGGGTCACCGTCGGCGCACTCGTCCTCACGTGGCGGGGACAGCCGGCCACGCAGCCGAACGAAAGCGTCGGTGACTGGGCCTGGCACCCTCTTGATCGGCTTCCTGACGGCCTTTTCGTGTGCAGCGCCCAGATCCTCACAGCCTGGCGTCCTGACCTGCCCATCGACCACACACACGCGCACTTCACGCCTTTCGCCCACGACACACCGGCCACGACAACGGTGGACGGCCCGGCGTGAGAGCAGTTGCAGACTCCAGTCTGTGGCGCCACCGCGACTTCCGCCTCTACTGGACGAGCCAGGCCGGCGACGTGCTGGGCTCCTCACTCAGCTCGGTCGCCGTCCCCTGGTCGCGATCGTGACTCTGCACGCCACGACGTGGGAGGCCGCCGTCCTCGCGGCCGTGCAGAAGACGCCGCCCCTGCTGTTCTCGCTGCCGGCCGGTGCCTGGCGCGATCGCGTGCGCGTCTGCACATCACCAGTGTCACCGCGCATCCGACGCGGGAGTGGACCTTGCCCATGGCGGATATCGGGGGCATGCGCGGCAACGGGCAGCCAGGGCAACCTCACCCGTGCCTTCCGCCGGTGGCACCGCCAGACGCCCAGCCGGTGGGGCCGGGAGGAACTCGCCAAACAGCTGCCGTCTCCTGGATGCGAGTAGTGGTGCGTAATCCGGGTGCCGTCAATCAGCCGTCACGATTACAGTGAGCGTCGTTCAGGTGCGCAGGTTGCGGCTACTTCTCCTGTCACGAGAGCAACGCGGGTTCGAATCCCGTCGCCGGCCCCGACCGGTGTCGTCTAGCGGCCCAAGACACTACGTCGCCGCCACCGACCTTGATCTCTGAACACCTACGACGCGAGCCGTCCGCGACGGGGGAACCAGGCGGGCGGCTCGCGTCGCGTCACGGCTGGTCACCCGAACTTGACGGGCTCCGTCAGGCCGTAGCCCCTGCCGGCATGCCGTATCCCGGCACGTGTGGAGCCGCGGGTCCGCGCCGTCCATGACGACGCCGACATGGACGGCCTCGAGGGGTGGCGGGCTGTCGTGCTCGGCCAAGTGACGGGCGTAGCCGGTGTGCAGCAGGAGGATGTCGCCGGGTTCGACGTGCGCGCGGTCGGCGTCCATGACGGCGGCGGGCGTGCTGGACCAGTGCGAGGCGCTGGGCGCGGAGGCGGTGATCGGCAATCAGATCGATGGCCAGGTCGGCACCTTGTGCGCGGTCGCCTTCGGTGCCGCTCACCGAGCCACGACCCGCAGGGCAGGCGAGCTCTCCAACTACCTGGACGTGGCCCACGACTTGCTCGCTGAGCCTCTGGTGATCGAGGGCGGCACGCTGCGCGTGCGGGAAGGTGCGGGCCCTGGTTTGGTCATCGATCCCGCAAAGCTCGAGCACTACCGTCTGGACCGCTGATGCGGCGTCCCCATCTTCAGCCCGCCACGCACTGTTCGATCACCGAGGCGACCTGCTCGGCGGCGGGGGAGTTGCGGTGGGCCCGACGGGCCAGGGCGAGGGTGACGGACTCCGGTTCCGCAAGCGGCACGTAGGTCACGCCGTCGAGGCTGAGACTCTGCACCGACTGCGGCACCAGGGCGACACCGTGCCCGGCCGCGACGAACACGACCAGTGTGGCCGTCTCGCCGACCTCGACGAGTGAGGCGGGCTGGAAACCGGCCCGCTCGCACGCGGACAGCACCCGGTCGTACATCGAGGACCGGGACTGCGAGGGGTGGATGACGAACGGTTCGTCGGCCAGGGCCGCCAGAGCGACGCGTGGGCGGCCCGCCAGTGGGTGGTGCGAGGGCAGCACGGCCACCAAGGGCTCGGACCGCAGCGGTGTGATGCGGAGGTCCGCGTCGGCGACCGCGCCCCGGACGACCGCGAGGTCGTACGTTCCGGATTTGAGGCCCTCGACGAGTTCAGGGGTGAGGAGCTCGCCGCGCAGGTCCATGGTGACCCCGGGCAACTGTGCCCGCACCGTGCGGGCGACCCGCGGCAGCACGTCGTAGGTGGCCGTGCCGATGAAGCCCACGCAGACCCGCCCCGCGTGGCCGGTCGCCAGCTCCCGCATGTGGACGCGGGCGCGCTCCTCCTCCGCGACGAGGGCGCGCGCGTAGTCGGTGAGCTGCCGGCCGGCCTCCGTCGGTTCGACGCGGCGGGTGGAGCGGTTGAACAAGGGGATGCCCAGTTCGCGCTCCAGCTGCTTGATCTGCTGGGACAGGGCCGGCTGCGCCACGTGCAGCCGGGCTGCCGCGCGCCCGAAGTGACACTCCTCGGTCAGCGCGAGGAAGTACCGGAGCTGACGAAGTTCCATGACGACATCTTATAAAGACGCCTTATCAATCCATGCTTACTAGGTCTTGGACGTGATGAACCAGCCGGTCCTACCGTGAGTGCGTGACCGACAGTTACCTGTATGCAGCAGCGAGAACCCCCTTCGGACGGTTCTCGGGGGCCCTCGCGAACGTCCGGCCCGACGACCTCGCGGCGCTGGCCATCAGCGGGACCCTGGCCAAGACACCCGCGCTCGACCCGGCGGAGATCGGCGACGTGGTCTGGGGGAACGCCAACGGCGCCGGTGAGGACAACCGGAATGTCGGAAGGATGGCCGTACTCCTGGCGGGACTGCCGACGACGGTGCCTGCCACGACCGTGAACCGTCTGTGCGGGTCCTCCCTGGACGCCGCCATCATCGCCTCCCGCGCCATCGAGACCGGCGACGCCGACATCGTGCTCACCGGCGGGGTCGAGTCGATGACCCGGGCCCCCTGGGTCCTGCCAAAGACCACGCGGGCGTTCCCCGCCGGTGACGTGACGGCCGTGTCCACCACGCTCGGCTGGCGACTGGTCAACGAGCGCATGCCCAAGGAGTGGACCGTCTCCCTGGGCGAGGCGAACGAACAGCTCGCCGACCGCTTCGACGTCGCCCGCGAGCGCCAGGACGCCTTCGCCGCCCGCTCCCACAACCTCGCCGACGACGCCTGGAACGCGGGTTTCTACGACGAGCTGGTCGTGCCCGTCGCCGTGGACGCCAAGGGCACCACCCTCGACCGGGACGAGGGCATCCGCCCCGGCTCCACGGCCGAGAAGCTCGCCGGGCTCAAGCCCGTCTTCCGCCCCGACGGTGTCATCACGGCCGGCAACGCCTCCCCGTTGAGTGACGGCGCCTCGGCCGTCCTGCTGGGCTCGGGTGCCGCCGCCGCACGGATCGGCACCGACCCGGTCGCCCGTGTCGCCGGACGAGGAGTGTCCGCACTCGACCCGCAGCTGTTCGGATACGCCCCCGTGGAGGCGGCGAACCGGGCGCTGAAGAGCGCGGGGATCGCATGGTCCGACGTCGCCGCCGTCGAGCTGAACGAGGCGTTCGCCGTGCAGTCGCTGGCGTGCGTGGACGCCTGGGAGGTGGACCCGGACATCGTCAACGCCAAGGGCGGCGCGATCGCCCTGGGCCATCCTTTGGGCGCGTCCGGCGGACGCCTCCTCGGCACCCTGGCCCACCGGCTGCGCGAGTCCGGCGAGCGGTGGGGCGTCGCGGCCATCTGCATCGGAGTCGGCCAGGCGCTCGCCGTGGTCCTGGAGAACGTCACGGGGAGTAGCCGATGACCACGCAGATGTGTGCCGACGCGGACGAGGCGGTGGCAGGGATCGAGGATGGCTCCACCGTGCTGGTCGGCGGGTTCGGCATGGCCGGGATGCCGGTCGACCTGATCGACGCTCTTATCCGCCAGGGGGCCAAGGGCCTCACCGTGGTCTCCAACAACGCCGGCAACGGCGACACCGGGCTCGCCGCGCTGCTGGCCAAGGGACGGGTCCGCAAGGTGATCTGTTCCTTCCCGCGCCAGTCGGACTCATGGGTGTTCGACGAGCTGTACCGCGCGGGCAGGATCGAGCTGGAGGTGGTCCCGCAGGGCAACCTCGCGGAGCGCATGAGGGCGGCGGGGGCCGGCATCGGCGCCTTCTTCTGCCCCACAGGTGTCGGCACCCTGCTCGCCGAGGGCAAGGAGACCCGTGAGATCGACGGCCGCACCCATGTGCTGGAGTACCCGATCAAGGGCGACGTCGCGCTGATCGGCGCCTATCGCGCCGACCGGATGGGCAACCTTGTCTACCGCAAGACCGCCCGCAACTTCGGGCCGGTCATGGCCACTGCGGCGACCACGGTGATCGCTCAGGTCCGCGAGATCGTGGACACCGGCGCGCTCGATCCCGAAACCGTCGTGACCCCGAGCATCTTTGTCGACCGAGTGGTGCAGGAGGCGGGGCGCGCATGAACCCGACGAGCCGAGTACTGAAGAACGAGCAAGGCCCGCTGAGCAAGCACGACATCGCCGCCCTCATCGCGCGCGACATCCCCCAGGGCGCCTTCGTCAACCTGGGCATCGGCCAGCCGACCCTCGTCGCCGACCATCTGTCCGCCGACTCCGGCGTGGTGCTCCACACCGAGAACGGCATGCTCAACATGGGACCCGCCGCGCAGCAGGGTCAGGCCGACCCCGACCTGACCAACGCGGGCAAGGTACCCGTCACCGAGCTGCCCGGGGCCGCGTACTTCCACCACGCCGACTCCTTCGCCATGATGCGCGGCGGCCATCTGGACATCTGCGTCCTCGGCGCGTTCCAGGTCTCCGCCGGTGGCGACCTGGCCAACTGGCACACGGGCGCACCCGACGCCATCCCCGCCGTCGGCGGGGCCATGGACCTGGCGATCGGGGCCAAGAAGGTGTGCGTGATGATGACGCTCTTCACCAAGGACGGCACGCCCAAGCTGGTGCCCGAGTGCAGCTACCCGCTCACCGGCCTCGGCTGCGTCGACCGCGTCTACACCGACCTCGCGGTGTTCGACATCTCCCCGCAAGGAGTCCGCGTCGCCCGGACCTTCGGCATCACTCACGACGAACTCGCCGCTCGCCTGGATGTACCCCTGCTCGCCGCCGAGCAGTGAGGCCAGAGGGCGGGCATCACGGAACGGCGACCAGCACATGTTCGCGTCGACCCGGTCATGGGCTTGGGCGATGTCCTGCAGCTCGCGCGCCGGGGGACCGCTGGCCGAGCACATACAGATACAGCTGGTCCACTTCACCGGATCCGTCGAAGCCGGCCGGAACGTCGGCGCAGGCACCGGCGAGCGACTGCACCGAGCAGTGCTCGAACTCGGCGGCAAGGACCCCGTCGTCGTCGATGCGGGCGTCGACCCCCGGGCGGCAGCGGCAGCCGTCGCGTTCGGCGCCTTCATCAACACCGGTCAGATCTGTACGTCCATGGAGCGCATCTACGCCGCCGCCCTCCTCCGCCGGTGTTCCGGTAGGCCCCCGACTACGCCGACATGCGCCCCGACCGCGGGATGCTCGCGCTGTACCGGGCCAACGCCGAAGCCCTCGGCCGCACCTTCCCCGACCTGCCGGGCGGCGGGGTGGTCGGGGCAGCCACCGACATGGGCAACGTCTCCCACATCGTGCCCACCATCCATCCCATGCTCGGCCTCGACTGCGCACCCGCGGTCAACCACCAGCCCGAGTTCACCGCCGCGTGCGTCACTACGGCCGCCGACCTCGCGGCCGCGACTGGAGGAGGACTGTCGGCGCCGTGAAGTGGCGTTGACAGTCCTCCAGACCGAACAGGAACTGATCGACTTCACCCGGGAGGATCTCGCCTCGTACAAGAAGCCCCGCCGGGTCCACTTCGTCGATGTCTTCCGCTGTAGCCCCAGCGGGAAGATCCTCACGCGCGAACTCGGACTCCGAGCCGCCGTCAGGAAAACCTCAAAGATCCGCAGCTGCGCCGAACGAGCTGTCAGCCGGACATCACCAGCACCGCCCTCCCCCTGATCAGCCCGCGCCGAAGCCGGACCATGGCCTCGGGCGCCGAGCGCAGCGGGAGTTGTTCCGTTTCCACGTGCAGGGCGCCCGCGCGGGCCAGGGCGATGACCTCGACCAGTTCCTGGCGCGTGCCCCAGAACGGGAGTGAGAGGCGGACGCCCGGCGGCAGGAAGCCCGGTTTGCGGACGGTGAGCTGACCGCCGCCGCTGCCCACGATCGCCAACTCACCGCCGGGGCGCAGGACTTGGGTGGCAAGTTCCAGCGTCGGCTGTGCCCCCGCGAAGTCGAGCACGGCGTCCACGCCGACCCCGCCGGTCGCCTTCCGCAGTGCGGCGGCGGTGTCGGAGTCCATCGGGATGCTCAGGTGCGCGCCGGAGCGGTCCGCGAGAGCGAGGGCCTCGGGGCGTAGGTCGACGGCGAGGACGCGGCTCGGGGTGGTCGCGCGCAGGATCTGGACGGCCAGGTGCCCGAGCCCGCCGACTCCGATGACTACGGCCGTGGTGCCCGCGCCGAGCGCGTTCCGCACGCCGGCGACGGCGTGATAGGAGGTCAGGCCGGCGTCGGAGAGCGGCGCGGCCTGGTCGGCCGGAAGGTCGCCGATCGGCACCAGGTGGCGGGCGGTGGGGACGAGTACGTACTCGGCCATTCCTCCGTCGCGGCCGAGTCCCGCCCCGTGCCAGTCGAGACTGCCGCGCCGGTCGCAGTAGTTGTCCTGCCCGGCGGCGCATCGCGTACAGGTGCCGCAGCCCCACGGGCCGTGGACCACGACGCGCTCGCCCGGTGCCGGGCCGCCGCCCGCGCCGGGGCCGAGGGCCGCGACATGTCCGGCGATCTCATGACCGAGCGTGAACGGCACCCGGTACGGGAGCGTGCCCGGGGCGGCGTCGAGGACATGGATGTCGGAGTGGCAGAGCCCCGCGGCCTCCACCCGTACCAGGACCTCTCCCGCTCCGGGTACCGGGCGGTCGACCTCGGTGAGTTCCGGTTCCCGTCCCCAGGCCTTCAGCCGTAGCGCCTTCATCTTCACCGTCCAGGGTCTTGTCAGCTCGGTGGCCGTGACGATAACAGAGATGAAGTCAGTTCAGTAGCGATCGATGGTTGACGTGAGGAAGGGTCGGATTATGAGCGAGGTTGTGCGGCAGGGGCGGTTCACGGACAAGGTGGCCTTGGTGACAGGGGCCGGTTCGGGCATGGGGGCCGCGATCGCGCGGCAGCTGGCGGCGGAGGGGGCGCGGTACGTGGTGGTGGCCGACCTGAACGGCGAGGCCGTCAAGGCCGTCGCCGCCGAACTGCCCGCCGCGGCGGCGGTCGGGCTCGACGTGGCCGACGCGGCCGCGGTCGACGGCGCCGTCGCGGACGTGGTGCGCGAACACGGTCGGCTCGACGTGGTCGTGCACGCCGCCGGGGTCGACGACCCGCAGGCCAAACAGCTCATCGCGGACGCACTGGTCGAGGGGCGTCCGCCAGAGGTCACCGATCGGCTGGACGACGCCTCCTGGCGGCGCGTCATGCGGGTCAACCTCGACGGGACGTTCCATGTGTTGCGTGCCTCGGTGCGGGCGATGCGGCCGGCCGGATCCGGCGCCATCGTCGTCATCGGGTCGTCGTCGGCCTTCGATGCCCCGGTCGGCTACCCCCACTACGCCGCGTCCAAGGCGGGGGTGCACGCACTGAGCCAGGCCGTGGCCAAGGAGGTCATCGCCTCCGGGATCCGGGTCAACGTGGTCGCGCCGGGCCCGACCGAGACGGGCATGGCCGCGCGCACGCCGAAGGCGCTGCGCAACGGCTTCGCCGATCCGCGGGTGCGCCCCTACGCGACGCCCGAGGAGATCGGCGACATCGCCCTGTTCCTGGCGAGTGACGCCTCGGCGAACCTGGTCGGGGCGGTGCTGCTCGCCAACGGCGGCCGCTTCACAGCCTGATCGCCGTTCCGTCGCATCCGGGACCGACCCGTCTCTGGGGCCGGTCCCGGACGCGGGTACGGGGCGTCCGGACGTCCGGCGCGCGCGAAATCAAATCGTGCACGGGTCTTGCCCGGCCGCGGCTGAATGTTTACGGTCCATGAATTGAGTTCAGTTCGTACTTGCTCGTTGGTGCTGAGGCGCCGGACACGGGCGTATGGCACGAGGAGACGGTCGACGTGGATCAGTTCCTGCTCGTCCTGGTGAGCGGTCTCGCCAGTGGCGCGGTGTACGGCCTGATGGGGCTCGGTCTTGTGATCATCTATCGGGCGACGGACGTGGTGAACTTCGCCCTCGCCAGCCTGGCGACGATCGGGCTGTACGCGGCGCTGACCCTGTACGACAGGGGACTGCCGCTCATCCTGGCCGCCGGAGCGGCGATCGCCGTCACGGCGGCGGTCGGCCTGGCCGCCCGCGAGACGGTCATCAGGCCACTGGCCCACGGGGAGCTGCTCTCGGCGCTGGTGATGACCATGGCGGTCTCCCTCATCGCGGAGAGCGTCATCAGCACGATCTGGGGCGACCAGCCACAGCTCTTCCCGAGCCTGGTGGACGGGTCCGTCTCGTTCGGCGACGCGGCGATTCCGACGCAGAGCCTGCTGACCATCGGCGTGGCGGCCGTCGCCATGGCGCTCGTGGCGTACCTCTTCGGACGGACCACCATCGGCTCAGCCATGCGGGCCGTCGCCGAGTCCGCCGACACCGCGCAGATCCTCGGCCTCGGCACACAGCGCATCGCCCGAGTCGCCTGGGCGCTGGGCCTCGGGCTCGGTGCGCTGGCCGCGATCCTCTACGCACCCCGCGCCGGCCTGCTGCCCACGGTGCTCAGCGCCCCTCTGTTCCGCGCCTTCGCCGGAATCTTCCTCGGTGGCCTGACCAGCATGTACGGCGCCGTCATCGGCGGGCTGACCGTCGGGGTTCTCGACAACCTGGCCGCGAGCTATGTGTCGGCCGGCTACCGGGACACGTTCGTGTTCTCGTTCACCATCGTCGTGCTGCTGATCCGCCCGCAGGGGCTGTTCGGCGTGCGCGCGTTCCAGCGGGTCTGAGGGAGCGCTCCATGTCCGTCTTCAGTCGTTCCAACCTCTTCAGGGCGGGGCTCGGGCCACTCGCCGCGGCCGCCCTCATCCTCGTCCTGCACAGCGGGGCCATCCCGCCCTACCAGGCCTACTCCGTGGGGCTCGCCGGTGTCTACACGATCCTCGTGCTCTCGGTGAACCTGCTCGCCGGCTGGGCCGGTATCTGGTCGATCGCCCATCCGGCCTTCTTCGCCCTGGGCGCCTACTTCGCCGCGTACGGCAGCTCGCACGGCTGGTCGCTGGAGGTCGTCGTGCTCGGGGCAGCCGGGTGCGCCGCGGCTTTCGGGGCCTTCCTCGGAGGCGCGGGCGCACGGTTCTCCATGCTGTATCTGGCCCTGCTGACCCTCGCGTTCACCATGGTGTCGCTGGAGGTGATGGGCCAGTGGACCGGCGTCACCGGCGGCGACCAGGGCATCCCGATGGAGAAGCTGCACAGTGCCCTGGGGCTCGGCACGCTCGCCAGCGCCGGGACGCAGGCCCAGTACATCGCCGTGGGCGCGGCCGGAGTCGCCCTCGCCGTCGGCGCCCTGGCCCGGCCGAGCGCCCTGCGGATGCGCCTGGTCGCCGCCAAGTCCCATCCATTGGCCGCCCGTTCCGTCGGCATCGCCCCCGAGGCCCAGTCGGCGCTGGCCTTCGGCGTCAGCGCCGTGTTCGCCGCACTGGCGGGCGTGCTGCTTGCCCTGGTCGTCGGGTTCGTCAGCCCCGAACCCTTCTCGCTGGCCCTGGCGATCTCGCTGATCGCCGCGTGCGTCCTCGGCGGCGCGGGGGCGCTGCTCGGCGCGGTGGTCGGCGGCGCGTATCTGACCTGGGCGCCCACCGCCGCCGAGAGCGTCGGCGTCCCCCAGCCGATCCTTCAGGGGGTCGTGCTCATCGCGGCCCTGCTGTTCCTGCCCGGCGGGGTGGTGCCCTTCCTCGGGCGCGCACTGCGGCGGCTGTCGGCGCGCACTACCGCGCAGCCGCCCACTCCCGTCGAGGCGACCGAAGAGGCGCCGTCCGTGCCCGCACCCGCGCCGACCGCCCCCGAGCTGCTGCGTGTCGACGACGTGGGGGTCTCCTTCGGCGGCGTGAAGGCACTCGAAGGCGCGTCGATGACCGTGCGGGCCGGAGAGACCGTCGCCATCATCGGTCCCAACGGCGCGGGTAAGACAACACTGTTGAACGTCCTGTCCGGGCTCGTCGGCGGCGGCCGGGTCACAGGTGACGCGCAGTACGCGGGCAAGCCCCTGCTCAACAGCCGGTCCACGGCGCGGCGCGGCCTCGGCATAGGACGGACCTTCCAGCACGCCGAGACCTTCCCGGAACTGACCGTCGCCGAGAACATCCTGTGCACCCACCGCCGCGTCACCGCGCAGCACCGGGCCAAGGCCGCCGAACTCCTGCAGAGCGTCGGACTCGCTCCCTTCGCCGACCGCCGCCCCGCCGAGCTGCCGTTCGGACTGCACAAGCGCCTCGACCTGGCCAGAGCCCTCGCCGAGGAACCCGAACTGCTGGTCCTCGACGAGCCGTTCGGCGGGCTCGACGCCGCAGAACGCACCTTGCTCGCCAGGCAGATCGTGCGCCAGCAGCAGCGCGGCACCGCTGTCGTGATCATCGACCACGTCCTCGACGACCTGTTCGCCGTCGCCCACCGGGTCGTCGCCTTCGACTTCGGCCGCCCCGTCGGCGAGGGCCTGCCCGGCACGATCCTGGACGACCCCCGGGTCCGCTCCTCCTACCTCGGCGAAGGCGGCGACCGGGTCGAACTCCCACGCCGCGACAGCCTCAAGCGGACCGCCGTACACCTCACCGCAATCGACCACTCCTACGGCGGCGTCACCGCGCTGCGCGGCATCGACCTGGCTGTCGCCCAAGGCGCCGTGCTCGGCGTCGTCGGCGCCAACGGCGCGGGCAAGAGCACCCTGGGCCAGATCCTGCACGGCACGCTCGCCCCCACCGAAGGCCGGCGCACGGTCGACGGGGAGCTGCGCAGCGCGCTCGTGCCGGAGGGCCGCGCCCTGTTCAAGACACTCTCGCTGCGGGAGAACCTGGAGGTCGCCGCCTACGCCGCGGGCATCAAGGGCGCGGATCTGCGCACCCGCCTCGAGCAGACCGGCGAATGGCTGCCACCCCGGCTGCGCGAGCGCATGGGGATGCCCGCCGCCGGACTGTCCGGCGGCGAACAGCAGATCCTCGCCATCGCCCGCGCCCTGATGGCGCGCCCCGACCTGCTGATCGTCGACGAGCCGGCGCTCGGCCTGTCACCGGCCATGGTCACCGAGGTGTACGCCCGCCTCGGCCGTCTCGCCCACGAGGGCATGACGGTCGTCCTGCTGGAACAGTCCCTCACCCGCGCCGTGTCCGCCTCCCACGAGGTCGTCGTCCTGCACGACGGCCGCGTCGCCGCCCAGGGCGAGCCCGCCGACCCCGAGTTCCTCGCCCAGGCCGAACAGGCCTACTTCGACGGCGAGGAGGACGCCCCCATGGCCGCCGCGCAGGGCTGAACCGAACGAGCGCCAACAGATTTCCTGACGAGGAGAACCACCGTGCAACCTCAAGGTGTCGACCTGCTCGTGATCGGAGCGGGCATGGCCGGACTGACCGCCGCCGCCCGAGCGGTCCGCGACGGTCTGTCCGTCGCCGTCGTCGAGATCGCCACGGACGTCGGCGGCTCCGCGCGCTTCGCGGGCTACGCCTGGACCGCCCCCGACCACGCGACCATGGACCAACACAATCCGCGCGGCGACCACGCGCTCAAGCGCGCCCTCGTGGACCGGTTCGCCGACGGCATCGAATGGATCAGGTCCATCGGCGTCGAGGCCAAGGACGCCCAGCCCATCCTCAGCTTCGGCCGCGGCCACCAGTTCGACACCAACCACTACGTCGACACCTGCCGCCGGCTGATCGTGGACGGCGGCGGCACCCTGCTCCTGGAGACGGAGACCGAGCAACTCCTCGTCAAGGACGGGTCCGTGGTCGGCGCGGACGTGCGCGGCGCCGACGGTGAGCACCGCCGTATACGTGCCACGACCACCCTCGTCGCCACCGGCGGCCACCAGGGCGACACGGACCTGCGCACCGCGCATGTGCACCCGCACGCCGACCGTATGCAACTGCGCTCCAACCCCCACAGCCGGGGCGGCGGCCACCGGCTCGCGACCGGGATCGGCGCGGCCACCGGCGGCGAGAACGCCGGGTTCTACGGGCACCTCATCCCGAGCGGCATCCCCTTCGCCGACCCGGCCGACTTCGTCGACATGTCGCTCTACTACAGCGAGCACGCCCTCCTGCTCAATCTACGCAGCGAGCGGTTCGCCGACGAGACGCTCGGCGACCACCTCACCGCCATGGCCCTCCTCGACCAGCCCGAGAGCCGCGGACTCCTCATCGCCGACGCCCGGGTGTTCCGCGACTGGATCGTCGGCTCGTACGTCGAAGGCGCGGTCGCCGTCGACAAGTTCGCCCTCGCGAGCAGGCGCGGCGGACGCGTCGGACTCGCCGGGGACCTCGACGAACTCGCCTACCTGCCCGAGGAGTGGGGCTACGACGGCGAGGCCGTCCGCAACGCCGTCAAGCTCTTCAACGAGCAGGTCACGGCGGAGCCGGGGCCCACGCCGGGCCGTGAACTCGACCGACTTCCGCTCGCCGAGCCGCCGTACTACGTCATCGAGACCGTGCCGGCCATCACCTTCCCCTTCCACGGCCTGCGCATCGACGACCACGCCCGCGTCCTGGGTGAGGACGGCCTCCCACTGCGCGGACTGCTCGCCGCCGGATCGGACACCGGCGGCCTGTGGCACCGCGCCTACGCGGGCGGCCTCGCCTCGGCCCTCGTCTTCGGACTCACGGCCGCGCGGACCGCCGCCGGGTCGGCACACCACTGATCGACCGGACTCCATCCGCGCGGGAGGGCAGCATGAGCACCAGTGGAACCACCACCACCATCGACCACAATGCCTTCTTCATCGACGGCTCGTGGCGGCCCGCCGACGGCACCGACCACTTCGACGTGATCCCGCCGCGTTCCGAGCGGCGCGTCGGACGGGTCCCCGCCGCGTCCGAGGCCGACATAGACGCGGCGCTCGCGGCGGCCCGGCGGGCGTTCGACAAAGGGGAATGGCCCCGGCCGACCCCGGCGCAGCGGGCCCACCACCTCACCCGCCTCGCCGACGGCATCGAGCGCCGCGCCGAACTCGCCGAGCCGATCAACGACGCCGTGCGCATCGCCAACGACAGCGAACTGGGCCTGGACCGTTCCGTGTTCACGGCAGACGCGGCGAACACAGCGCACGGCTTCGAGGTCGCCCGGCGCGTACGCACCGGCACGTTCTCCGTCAACACCTTCGCGGCGGACCTGGGCTGGCCCTTCGGCGGCTTCAAGAAGTCGGGGCTCGGCAGGGAGCACGACCCCGGCGCCGTCGAGGAGTTCCTGCTGACGAAGACGGTCTCGACCGATCCGGGTGCGGGGCTGTCTGCCGAGGTCACCCAGGGCGTTTCCCTCGGAACCGGCCCCGGCACCTACGGCCCCGTCAAGTGAGCCGCGTCCACTGAGCCCCGCCCACACGAGCACGCTGGAGACCCCATGCACCATCTGCACCCCGACATCGACCCCCGGCTCCTGTCCGAGACCGAGGAGCAACGGGAACTGCGCACTGTTCTGCGCGCCTTCTTCACCGAGGTCAGCGGACCCGAGGACGTCCGCAAGCACATGACAGGGCCGCGCGGACACGACGAGACGCTGTGGGCGCGGCTCGCGGGCGAGATCGGCGTCCAGGGCCTCGCGATCCCCGAGGAGTACGGCGGATCGGGCTTCACCTTCGCCGAACTCGCCGTCGCCATGGAGGAGTCCGGGCGCGCCCTGTGCAGCACACCGCTGCTGCCCACGGTGGGCCTCGCCGCGCCCGCCCTGCTCGCGAGCGGTGACCGGCAGGCATGTGAGCGCTATCTGCCGCACATCGCGAACGGCACCCTCACCGCGACCGTCGCCGGCCTCCACGACGACGAGCCCGGCATCGTCGCCGGGCCCGCGCGCGAGGGCACGGTGCTGCGCGGCGCGGCGGACTTCGTGCTCGACGGCGCGGGCGCGGACCTCGTTCTCGTACGGGCTCAAACACCCGACGGGCCACGGCTGTTCGCCGTCGAACCGGACCCCGACACGTGCGTGCGCACCCCGCACCGCGTCCTTGACGAGACGCGCCGCCAGGCGCGGGTGGAGTTCCGGGGCGCGCCCGCGACGCCGGTGGGGGAGTCCGACGAAGCGGCGGCGTTCCTCGACACGGGGCGGGCAGCCCTCGCCGCCGAACAGGTCGGCGGCAGCGGCCACGCACTGGACGCCACCGTCGAATTCGTCGCGCAGCGCCACCAGTTCGGGCGGCCCATCGGGTCGTTCCAGGCCGTCAAGCACCGGCTGGCCGATGTGCTGGTCGCCCTGGAGGCGGCCCGCTCGGCGTCCGCGTACGCGACCGCCTGCGTCGCCCTCGGCTCACACCGGCTGCCGGTGGCCGCCGCTGCCGCCGCCACGGTCTGCTCCGAGACCTTCCGCCTGGCCACGGCCGAGTACGTCCAGCTGCACGGCGGGATCGGCTTCACGTGGGAGCACAACGCGCACCTGTACGTGCGTCGCGCACGCAGCGGCGCCGTGCTGCTGGGCACGCCCGCCGGACACCGCGCACGCCTCGCCGCGCTCATCGGCCTCGCCCCGAACACCGCCACCGCCGCCTGAGCCGAGGGGAGAGACACGTGACCGCACCGCACACCCCTGCCCTCGCCACGCCCTTCACGCTCGGCGGGCACACCCTGCGCAACCGCCTCGTCGCCACCGCCCATGCCACCGCGGCCGTCGCCGATGGCGCTCCGACCGAAGCCGACGCGGCCTACTGGCGGCGCCTCGCACAAGGCGGCGCCTCCATGGTCATCACCGGCGGCACCGCCGTAGCCCCGGAGTCGACCCTGCCGCAGCGCTATCTCACCGAGGCCTGGCGCCCCGAGATCAAGGAAGCCGTGCGCCGCCGCGCCGAGGCCATCATCGAAGGCGGCGCCGTAGCCATCGCCCAACTCGTCCATCTGGGCCGCGAGACCCTCGGCGCGGGGACGTACTACGCGCCGGTCTCCGCCGCCGCCGTCCGCTCCCCGCGCGAGGCGAGCGCCCCCCACGCGCTGAGCACCGAGGAAGTACGCCGTGTCGTCGACGCCTTCCGTGTCTCCGCCGGCAACAGCGTGCAGGCCGGCTTCCACGGCGTCGAACTGCACGCCGGACACGGCTATCTGCTCGCCCAGTTCCTCTCCCGCGTCAACAACACCCGCGACGACGAGTACGGTGACCCGATCGCCCTCCTCGCCCAGGTGATCGACGCCATCCGCACCGAGATCGGCGAACACCCCATCGGCGTACGGGTGTCGGTGGAGCCCGGCGCGGACTCCGGGCTCGGTCTCGACGACCTCGTCGAGCTGCTGCCGCGCCTGAGCGCCGCCGTGCCGTTCACCTACGTCAATGTCACCACAGGCGTCCGCAACACCTACGTGCCCGGCATGGCCACCACCCGCCCGCCGCTGCTCGAGTCCGTGGCCCGGCTGCGCGCCGCGGTCGGGGTGCCGCTGCTGGTCAGCCAGGGCTTCCGGTCCGCGGTGGACATCGAGCGGGCGCTCGGCTCGGGCGCCGATCTGGTCGGCTCGGCCCGGCCGTTCATGGCCGACCCCGACTTCGCCCGCAAAGTCGTTGCCGGGGACGAGCGCTCGGTGCGCCCCTGCACGGGCTGCAACGAGGGCTGCCGGACCTTCGAGCCCACCGGATCGTGCTCGGTCAACCCCGCGCTCGGCCCACCGGAATCCGCGACCCGCCGCCCGGCCGTACCCCTTCTGCTCACCCGGCCCGGCTCGCGCCGCGGCCCCGTCGCCGTCCTCGGCGCGGGCCCCGCCGGCATGGAGTGCGCGATGACGCTCGCACGCGGCGGCGCCGAGGTAGTCCTCCACGACCCGGCCCGGGAGCCCGGAGGGCAGGCACGCCTGGCCGCCCTCGGCGCGCACCGCACCGGCTGGCAGAAAATCGTCGACCACCAGCGCGACCAGCTCGCCGACCTCGGCGTCCGCGTCCTGCTGGGGACCACCCTGACCCCCGCCGACCTGGCCGGGTACTCCCGGATCGTGCTCGCCACCGGCGCCCGAGAGGCGCCCGTGCCCGTACCGGGGGAGCTGCGGATCCTCAGCAGCACCGACTTCCTCCACCGGCACGCGGACGTGGTGCCGCAGGCGCCCAGGGTCGCCGTCCTCGACGACGGATTCGGCTGGTGGCAGGGGATCAGCGCCGCGGAGAGCGCGCTGGCGGCCGGGGCCCGCGAGGTCACGGTCATCACGCCCGGCAACGGCTTCGCCACCGGCCTGTCGCCCGAGAACCGCACCCAGTTGATGAACCGGCTCACCGGAGCGCCGCTGCGCGTCGTCCCCCTGACCGCCGTCACGGCCACGACGCCCGACGGAGTGCGGCTGCGGAACGTGATGGACGGCCACGAGTCGCGTCTCGCCGCGGACGTTCTCGTGACCGTCGGCGAAAGGCTCCCGTACCGCCCGGACATCACCCCGGCCGACGGCCAGAGCGTCCACGCGGTCGGCGACTGCGTCGTACCGCGTCGCATCGCCCACGCCATCGCGGAGGGCCGCGCCGTGGCCGAGGAGCTCGCGGCGGCTGTGTCCGCCTGAACAGAACCGCGCTCAGGACCGCAAAGACGACCGCACAGACACCCTCAAGAAGAGAAGAGGCTGCCTGCGCGGCAAGGTCATCGGCGGCTGCTCGTCCGGCAACGGGGAAGTGCCGGACATCCCGGCGGAGCCGACCAACACCACTGTGATGATGACGCCGAGGGCGCCGCGGACGAACTGGGCGCAGGGCCTGACCGTTGACACATGCGAGAGGGTCGGCCGCTGGAATCCAGTGGCCGGCCCTCTCCCGCGGACTCAGCCCTCGTACACGTAGAACCCGCGCCCGCTCTTACGCCCCAGGTGTCCCGCCGCCACCATCCGCCGCAGCAGCGGGGGAGCCGCGTACAGCGGCTCCTTGAACTCCCCGTACAGCGACTCCGCGACGGCCTGCGCCGTGTCAAGACCGATCAGGTCGAGCAGCCGCAGCGGCCCCATCGGATGGGCGCAGCCCAGCTCCATGCCGCGGTCGACGTCCTCGGCGCGGGCCGTGCCGGACTCCACCATGCGGATCGCGGCGAGCAGGTACGGCACAAGGAGGGCGTTCACCACGAAGCCCGAACGGTCGGGCGCCTGGATGACTTCCTTCCCCAGTCCCTCGACGGCGAAGTCGCGGGCACGCGCCACGGTGCCGGCGTCGGTGGTCAGCGCGGGCACGACTTCGACCAACTGCTGCACGGGGACGGGGTTGAAGAAGTGCAGCCCCACGACATGGGAGGCCCGGCCGGTGGCCACGGCGAGGTCGACGACGGGAATCGAGGAGGTGTTCGTGGCGAGAACGGCGTCGGGGTCGACGAGCACCTTGTCCAGCTGCCGGAACACCTCGGTCTTCACCTCCCGGTTCTCGGCGACGACCTCGATGACGAACTGACGGTCGGCCAGCTCGCCGAGGTCGTGGGTGAACGACAGCCGGTCCAGGGCCTGTTCGCGCTCGGCCTCCGTGAGCTTGCCGCGGCGCAGTCCGCGGTCCAGGGACGCGACGACACGGGCGCGGCCCGCGGCGGCGAGCTCGGGGCTCGACTCGGCGACGGTCACGTCGAGACCGCGCAGTGCTGCGACCTCGGCAATGCCGGAGCCCATGAGGCCGCAGCCGACGACGCCGAGACGGGAGACGACAGACATGAGGGTCCTTTCTGGAGGGGATGGGGAGGCGGCCGTCACCGTTCGTGGACGGCGAGGACGGTCATGTCCGCCACGGCACGCGCGGGTTGAGTGCGGTCGCGCAGCCACTCCCGGAGGGCGAACTTCTTGATCTTTCCGCTCGTCGTGTACGGCAGGGCGTCGACGAGGAACAGGCTCTCGGGGATCTTCTGCGCGGCCACCTCACCGGCGGTCAGGTGCTCGCCGATGTCCTTGAGCGTCAGCTCCTGTCCCTCGCCCGTCGTCACGACGAACGCGCAGGCCCGCTCGCCCGTGCGGGCATCGGGGCCGGCGACGACGGCGACCTCGGCGACGGCGGGATGCTCCGCCATGAGACTCTCCACCTCACGCACGCTGATCTTCTCGCCGGAGCGGTTGACGACATCCTTGATACGGCCCTCGATGTGGAGGGCGCCGTGCTCGTCGAACCGCGCCAGATCGCCGCTGCGGAACCAGCCGTCCGGGGTGAACGCGTCCTCGTTCAGCCGGTCGTCGAGGTAGCCGAGGCAGGTGTCGGGGCCGCGCCAGTGCACCTCGCCGAGGACGCCCTGCGGCGCCGGGGCGTCCGAGCCGTCCGCGACCACGACCTCGGTAGGGGCGAGGGGCACACCGTCGGTGCGGGTGCGGATCCCGGCCGGGGCCCACCGGTTGGCCGCGGTCACGGACGGGCCCTCGGTCGCCCCGTACATCCGGGTCACGACGCCGAGCCGGGCCGCGGCCCGGCGGGCCAGTTCGTCGGGGATGTCCGCGCCGCCGCAGACGAGGTAGCGGATCGTCGGTGCCGTCACGTCCGCGGCCTCGGCGGCGTCGAGCAGATCGGTGAGGAAGGGCGTGGAGAAGATCGCGAAGCTCGCCCCCTCGCCGGTGATCCGGCGCAGTGCCGACGCCGGGTCCCACCGGTCCTGGAGGACCACGGGGGCACCGAGCAGGAAGGGCAGCACCAGGGCGCAGTTCACCCCGGTGACATGGGTGACCGGGGACGGGTTGAAGATCACGTCGCGTTCGTTCAGCGCGAACCTGTCGATCAGCGCGGAGTTCTCGAAGACCACGGTGTTGTGGCTGTGCAGGACGCCCTTGGGAGCCGCGGTCGTCCCTGAGGTGTACAGCAGCAGACAGACCTGATCGGGATCCGGTTCGGACAGTGCGCCCACCGTCGCTTCGGGGTCGGGCCCGGCCGAGCCCATGAAGGTCTCCCAGGAGATCGCGGCCGGTTCCTCTGTGCCGTCCCCGCCCACGACCACCACGTCCCGCAGCTCGGGGAGGTCGTCGCGCAGGCGCCGGTAGAGGTCCGGATAGTCGAAGCCCCGGTAGCGGCCGGGCACGAACGCGATCCTGGTCCGCGCCTGGCCGAGGATGAAGCGGAGCTCGCTGCCCCGGTAGATGGGCACGATCGGATTGGCGACGGCGCCCACCTTCATGACCGCCTGGAAGAGCACCACGGCCTCGGCCCGGTTGGGCAGCTGGAACGACACGACGTCGTCCTGGCCGATTCCGCGCGCGTGCAGGGCGGCGGCCAGCGCCGTCGCCTGCCGGTCGACGTCGGCGAACGTCATGCGGTGCGCACCGTCGACCACGGCGAGCGCGTCCGGCCACAGGGCGGCGGCCCGGCGCAGATACCGGGCTACCGGGCGGTCTCGCCATGCCCCGACCGCACGGTAGTGGGCGGCGCGCTCGGCCGTGGGCGGATAGGTGGGCCACATCGGGAGGTCTCCTCGGCTGTCGCTGGTCGCTGGTCGCTGGTCGCTGGTCGCTGGTCGCTGGTTCGTTGTCGGCCGGCGGGTGTCAGACATTGCGCCGGTAGGCGCCGCCGACCTCGAAGAACGCCTCGGTGATCTGCTGGAGCGAGCACACCCGCGCCGCGTCCATCAGGACGGCGAAGACGTTCTCGCCGCTGGTCGCCGTGTACCTCAGGGCAGCGAGCGCCTCGCGGGCGGCGTCCTCGTGGCGGGCCTGGAAGTCGTGGACCCGGGCGAGCTGGGAGCGCTTCTCCTGCTCGGTGGCGCGGGCCAGTTCGACGACGGCCGCCGCCTGCCCTTCCCCGTCGGCATGCGGAGGACGGAAGGTGTTCACACCGATGATCGGCAGTGAACCGTCGTGCTTTCGCTCCTCGTACAGCATCGACTCGTCCTGGATACGGCCCCGTTGATAGCCCGTCTCCATCGCGCCGAGGACCCCGCCGCGCTCGCTGATCCGCTCGAACTCGATCAGCACGGCCTCCTCGAGGAGGTCGGTCAGCTCGTCGATGACGTACGAGCCCTGGAGCGGGTTCTCGTTCATCGCGAGGCCCCACTCGCGGTTGATGATCAGCTGGATGGCGAGCGCGCGCCGCACCGACTCCTCTGAGGGGGTGGTGACCGCCTCGTCGTAGGCGTTGGTGTGCAGGCTGTTGCAGTTGTCGTAGAGCGCGATGAGCGCCTGCAGTGTGGTGCGGATGTCGTTGAAGTCCATCTCCTGGGCGTGCAGCGAGCGGCCCGAGGTCTGTACGTGGTACTTCAGTTTCTGGCTGCGCTCGTTCGCTCCGTACCGGTCGCGCATCGCCACCGCCCAGATGCGGCGGGCCACCCGGCCGAGCACCGAGTACTCCGGGTCCATGCCGTTGGAGAAGAAGAACGACAGGTTCGGCGCGAAGTCGTCCACGTCCATGCCGCGCGCCAGATACGACTCGACGTAGGTGAACCCGTTGGCGAGCGTGAACGCGAGCTGGCTGATGGAGTTCGCCCCCGCCTCCGCGATGTGGTAGCCGGAGATGGAGACCGAGTAGAAGTTCCGCACGTCCTGCTCGATGAACCACTCCTGGATGTCGCCCATCATGCGCAGGCTGAACTCCGTGGAGAACAGGCAGGTGTTCTGTCCCTGGTCCTCCTTGAGGATGTCGGCCTGGACGGTGCCGCGCACCTGGCTCAGCACCTCGGCCCGGATCTCCCGCGCCTGCCCGTCGTCGGGCGCGCGGCCGTGCTCGGCGGCGAAGGCGTCGAGCCTCTGGTCGATCGCGGTGTTGAGGAAGAAGGCGAGGATCGTCGGCGCGGGACCGTTGATCGTCATGGACACCGAGGTGGTCGGCTCGGTCAGGTCGAAGCCGTCGTACAGCGCCTTCATGTCCTCCAGCGTCGCCACCGAGACACCGGACGTGCCGACCTTGCCGTAGATGTCGGGGCGCAGGCCGGGGTCGCGCCCGTAGAGAGTGACCGAGTCGAAGGCCGTGGAAAGGCGGGTCGCCGCGCCGCCCTGGGAGAGCAGCTTGAAACGGCGGTTGGTACGGAAGGGATCTCCCTCGCCCGCGAACATCCGGGCCGGGTCCTCGCCGTCGCGCTTGAAGGGGAACACACCGGCCGTGAACGGGAACGAGCCCGGCAGGTTCTCCTCGCGCAGAAACCGCACCAGCTCCCCGTGATCGGTCGTCCGCGGCAGCGCCACCCGGGGAATGCGGCTGCCCGACAGCGATTCGCGGACCAGCGGGGTACGTATCTCACGCCCGCGCACGGTGAACGCCAACTCGTCCCCGGAATACGCCTGTACGGTCTGCGGCCACTGCTCAAGGGCCTGCCGCACGTCGTCGCCGAGCGCCCCGCACGCCTCGACGAGCAGCCGCTCCACCGCGTCGGCCGGTGCAGGCAGGGCCGCCAACTCATCGCGGACAGCTGTCAGTTGCTGGACCCGGCGGGCGGCCCGCGCCTGGTCGTCGGTGCCCGCATGGTACGTACGCACCGACTCGGCGATGTCGGCCAGATAGCGCGCCCGGGAAGGCGGCACGATCTGCGCGGCCCCGCTGGAATGCCGTACCGACACCTCGGGCAGCACCCCCGGGCGCAGCGCCAGGCCGTGCTCCCCGAGCAGGCCCCGCAGGTGCTGGTACAGCGCCGTGACCCCGTCGTCGTGGAACGTCGCGGCGCTGGTGCCGAACACCGGCATCTCCTCGGGCCGCGAACCGAACGCCTCGCGGTTGCGGACGAGCTGGCGGCCCACGTCACGCAGCGCGTCGGCCGCGCCCCGGCGCTCGAACTTGTTGATGGCGACGACGTCCGCGAAGTCGAGCATGTCGATCTTCTCCAGCTGCGACGCCGCCCCGAACTCCGGCGTCATCACGTACAAGGACACATCCGCGAAGGGCACGATCGCGGCGTCACCCTGCCCGATGCCGGGCGTCTCGACCACGATCAGGTCGTATCCGGCAGCCTTGCAGGCGGTGATCGACTCGCCGAGCCCCTCGGGCAGTTCGCTCGTGCCGCGGGTGGCGAGGGAGCGGAAGAAGACGCGGTCGCCGTCGAGGGAGTTCATCCGGATGCGGTCGCCGAGCAGGGCCCCGCCGCCGCGCCGCCGCGTCGGGTCCACGGCCAGCACCGCCACGCGCGGCGCATCGCCCTGGTCGATACGGATCCTGCGGACCAGCTCGTCGGTGAGTGAGGACTTGCCCGAGCCGCCGGTGCCGGTGATGCCCAGGACCGGTACCTGGCGCGCCGAGGCCGCCTTCTCCAGACGGCGCAGCTCGGGGGCCGGCAGCGTCCCGGCCGCGGCGGAGGACAACACGCGTGCCAGAGCCGGGCGTTCACCCTCAAGAACCCGCACGATGTCTGCGGGCTCCTCCAGCCACGGAGCGCGGTCGCAGTCCTCGATCATCGACCGGATCATGCCGACGAGGCCGAGGCGCTGACCGTCCTGCGGCGAGAAGATGCGCACGCCGGCCGCCGCGAGCCGTTCGATCTCCTGCGGCACGATCACGCCTCCGCCGCCGCCGAACACCCGCACGTGCCCGGCGCCGCGCTCCCGCAACAGCTCGACCAGATACTCGAAGTACTCGATGTGGCCGCCCTGGTAGGAGCTGACGGCGACGCCCTGGGCGTCCTCCTCGAGCGCGGCGTCCACCACCTCGCTCACCGAGCGGTTGTGTCCGAGGTGGATCACCTCCGCGCCCTGGGCCTGAAGGATGCGCCGCATGATGTTGATCGAGGCGTCGTGCCCGTCGAAGAGGCTGGAAGCGGTCACGAAGCGGACGGGATGCTGAGCGCGGGGCATGTGCACTCCTGACTGCCCCCGGTCCGCGGGGGCTGGGGCGGGTACTCGCAGAGACCTCCCCATACTGAACTGAAGTAGGTACCGGACTCAAGACAATCATTGAAGTCAGTTCAGTTCAGTGACACTCTCGGGTGGTCGCAACGAGGCGATTCCAGCGTGATCCCCGGGAGGAACGATGCTCGCCGCCAGGCTGTACGGAACCAAGGACCTGCGGATCGAGGAGATGCCCGAACCCGAGCCGGGACCCGGCGAGGTGAAGATCCGCGTGGCGTACGCGGGCATCTGCGGCACCGACGTGCACGAGTACTTCGAGATGCCGCGCGCCACGCACGAACCCAACCCGCTGACCGGCGCAACCCTGCCGCAGACGCTCGGTCACGAGTTCGCCGGGACGGTCGTCGGGTGCGGCGCGGACGTGGACCGCGTCGCGGCGGGCGACCGTGTCTGTGTACGGCCGATCCGCACGTGCGGGGTGTGCCCGCGCTGCACGTCAGGGCTGTCCCACCTGTGCACCGCCCTCGCGGCGATCGGCGTGACCTCGCCCGGCGGCGGACTCGCCGAGTACGTGGTCGTGCCGGCAGCTTCCGCGCACCGGCTGCCCGACGCCGTCCCGCTGGAACAGGGTGCCCTGGTCGAACCGATGGCCGTGGGGCTGAACGCGATCGAGCGGGCCGGTGTCCGCGCCGGTGGCAGCGCTCTGGTCATGGGGGCCGGCGCGGTCGGTATGGGCGCTCTGTTCGCGCTCAAGGCGCACGGCGTCGACGACGTGCTCGTGGCGGAGCCCTCGGCGTCGCGCCGCGCGGCGGCCGCCCGGCACGGCGCCCGCGTGCTCGATCCCGGCGTGGACGACGTGGTCGAGGCGGTGATGGCCCACACCGGAGGCAAGGGAGTGGACGCCGCCATCGAATGCGCGGGGCGGCCGGAGGTGCTGGACGCCGCCATCCGCTCGGTGGCCGCCCGGGCGCCGGTCGTGCTGGTCGCCCTCTACTCGGGCCCGGTCGCCATCGACGCCTCCGTCGTGCGCCTGGCCGAACTCGCCCTGCTCGGCTGCGAGGCGTACCCCGACGGTGTCTTCGAGCGCGTCATCGAACACATGGCCGCCGGGCACTACCCGACGGACGGCTGGATCGACCACATCCCCCTCGCTGACGCCGTCGAGGGGCTGCACGACGTGCGGGACGCGCGGCGGGTCAAGGTTCTCGTCGACATCCCGGCGGACGGCGGGAGCTGACCCGCGGACGGCTTGGCCGGCATCCGCTGAACCAATCTCGAAGTAGGGCTTGACAGTGGATCAACGGCTCACCAGACTCGTAATGAATTCAGTTCAGTTTGAAGCGGAGGAACAGAGATGGCAGTGGAAGACGAGATCCAGTTCGAGCGTGACGGCCATGTCGCTCGCGTCTGGCTCAACCGCCCGTGGAAGAAGAACTGCGTCACGGTGCCGATCCTCGACCGGCTGGACGAGATCATCACCGAGGTCGACGAGGACCCCGAGCTGCGGGTCCTGGTCTTCCGCGGGCGCGGCGGCACCTTCTGCTCGGGCTTCGACCTCGACAGCCTCAAGGCCGACTTCGTCGGCAAGTCGAACGCCATCGACGTCGCGGTCAAGTCCGCGAAGGTGTGCGACCGGCTCTACTCGATGAAGACCCCCTCGGTCGCGGTCCTGGAGGGCCATGTCACCGCCGGCGGTTTCGAGATCATGATCTCCTGCGACTTCGCGATCGCCGCCGACGACGCCAAGATCGGCGACTTCCACATCCGCCGCGCGCTGTTCGGCGGAGCGGGCCCGATCTACCGCGTGCCGCGCATGATCGGCATCCGCAAGACCAAGGAGCTGATGCTCACCGGCAAGCTGCTCTCCGGCGTCGAGGCCACCGAGTTCGGCCTGATCAACGACCACGCGCCGGCCGAGAAGCTGGACGAGACGGTCGAGGAGTTCATCTCCCACCTCACCGACAAGAGCCCGTTCACGATGTGGCTCACCAAGATGACGATCGACCGCAGCCTCGACGCCGACACCCAGTCGCTGATGGTGATGGAGCACCTCGCCGTGGGCGTCGCCCTCAACTCCGAGGACGCCAACGAAGGGGTCTCGGCGTTCCTGGAGAAGCGCGAGCCCAAGTGGCAGGGGCGCTGAGCCGGATGACCACGCATCCGCGGAGTCCGGCCACCGGGCTCCAAGGCGCACGCTGCCGCGGCTGCTCGGTCGCGGTCTACCCCGCGGACGCGGCGTGCCCGCGCTGCGGGGGACCGGCCGAGCCGGCCGTCCTCAAGAGCGCGGGCACGCTGTGGACCTGGACCGTGCAGCGGTACGCGCCCAAGTCCCCGCCCTACCAGCCCCCGCCCGGCGGCTTCGAGCCGTTCGCGGTCGGCTACGTCGAACTGGACGAAGGCGTCCGCGTGGCCGCCGTACTGGAGGTCGACGACCTCGACGCGATCCGGATCGGCATGCCGCTCACGCTGCGTGCCGGTGACGGCGTGCCACGGGCCCGGCCCACGACAGCAGCGGAGGAGAGCTCATGACCGCGGACGTGCTGATCTGCGGAGCCGCACGGACCGCGTTCGGCCGGTCGGAGTCGAGCGGCCGGCAGCTGGCCGTCAGCGCGGTGAAGTCCGCGCTGCGGGACGCCGGAATCGAATGGCCTCGGGTGCGCGCCGCGTTCGGCGGTAGCGACAGCGCCGGGCTCGCCGACACCCTGGTGGCCCAACTCGGCCTGATCGGCGTCCCGTTCGTGAACGTCAAGAACGGCTGCGCCACCGGAGGCAGCGCGCTGATCTCCGCCGTGAACGCCATCCGCTCCGGCATGGCCGACGTCGTCCTCGCCGTCGGCTTCGACAAGCACCCGCGCGGCGCCTTCGACCCGAGGCCCGAGGACTGGGGCCTGGGCGCGGAGTACGGCAGCGACGGACTGATGGTCACCACGCAGTTCTTCGGCATGAAGATCCGCCGCTACATGCACGACCACGGCATCACCCCGCACACCCTCGCCAGGGTGGCCGAAAAGGCCTACAGGAATGGTGAGCTGACCCCGGAGGCGTGGCGCCGCAAACAGGTGTCCGCCGCGGAGATCCTCGACTCCGGCATGGTCAGCGACCCCCTGACCCGCTACATGTTCTGCTCCCCGGGAGCGGGCGCCGCCGCACTCGTGCTGTGCTCGCCCGAGGTCGCCCGCACCCTTGAGGGCCCGTCCGTCGGCCTGCGTGCGGCGGCCCTGCGCACCCGGCAGTTCGGCTCGTTCGAGGTGTTCAGCCCGTCGGTCGCCGGGGGCGAGCCGACCAGCGTCAGTCGCGCCGCCTCGGCCGCCGCCTTCGAGGAGGCCGGGATCGGCCCCGGTGACATCGACGTATGCCAGTTGCAGGACACCGAGAGCGGCGCCGAGGTCATGCACATGGCCGAGTGCGGGCTGTGCGAGGACGGCGAGCAGGAACGCCTGATCGCCGAAGGTGCCACCGAGATCGGCGGCGCGCTGCCGGTCAACACCGACGGCGGCTGCATCGCCAACGGGGAACCCATCGGGGCGTCCGGCCTTCGCCAGGTCTACGAGGTCGTCCAGCAACTGCGCGGCCGGGCCGGTGACCGTCAGGTACCCGGCGAACCCCGCACCGGCTTCACCCATGTGTACGGCGCGCCGGGCGTCAGCGCCTGCACGGTCCTGTCCCGCTGATCGCAGGAGGTGCACGAAAAGATGAACGGCATCCCGGAACCGGAGGAGTTCCGCGCCGACGCCCGGCGCTGGCTCGCCGGCGTCGCCGCGCCGCGCGCCGCCGCCGGGGAGTGGGGCAGCGGCCCCGACTCCGTGGCGGTCTTCGAGAACTGGACCGAGGAGCAGGAGCGCGCGCACACCCGCCGCACCCAGGAGTGGGAGCGGACCCGCTACGACCAGGGCTGGGGCGCCCTCAACTGGCAGGCAGCGTACGGGGGTCGGGGCCTGCCCGCGTACTACGACCAGCTCTACCGCGCCGAGGAAGCCGCCTTCGACGTACCCCACCGCACCGAGATCTTCCCCGTGACGCAGCAGCTCGTCGCCCCCGCGATCGGCATCTGGGGCACCGAGGAACAGAAGGCCCGCTGGCTGCGGCCCATGCTGCGCACCGACGAACTGGCCTGCCAGCTCTTCTCCGAGACCGAGGCAGGCTCCGACCTCGCCGGGGTGCGCACGAAGGCGGTGCGCGACGGCGAGAACTGGGTGCTGACCGGACACAAGGTGTGGACCTCCGGCGCCACCGTCGCGACCTGGGGCGTCGCCGTGTGCCGCACCGACCCCGACGTACGCAAGCACGCCGGCATCACCGTCTTCCTGGTCCGCATGGACGCGCCCGGCGTGACCGTACGGCCCATCCGGCAGATGACCGGCGGCGCCAGCTTCAACGAGGTCTACCTCGACGGTGTGACCGTCCCGGACACCGACCGGCTCGGACCGGTCGGCGAGGGCTGGCGGGTCACTCTCAGCGTCCTTGCCGCCGAACGCCTCGACTCCGGCAACCTCGGCCTGGACAACGCCGACCGCGCGGTCGAACTGGCCGGGCATCTGCCCCGCCCGCTCACCGGCGCCGAACAGGAGCGGGCCGCCGACCTCTGCCTCCGCGCACTCGTGCAGCGGCTCATTGGGCTGCGCGTCACCGGCGCCCTCGCCGCCGGACGCGAACCCGGCGCGGAGGCCTCGGTCGGCAAGCTGTACGCCACCGAGACCATGCGGCGCACCAGCGACCTCGTCTCCGAACTGCTCGGCCCGTCCCTCGTCGCGGACACCGGGGAGTGGGGAACGTACGCCTGGACCGAGCATCTGCTGGGCGCGCCCGGCTACAGCATCGCGGGCGGCACCGACGAGATCCAGCACAACATCCTCGCCGAGCGCGTGCTCGGCCTGCCCAAGGAGCCCGTCCGATGAGCACGTCCATCCAGGAGACGGAGCTGGCCCACCGAGTCGCCGCCGCGCTCACCGGAATCCAACCCGGAGTGGCTGTAGGGGAGTTGAGGACCCTTCCGGGCGGACACTCCGGGCTGACGTACTCGGTCACGGCCGGGGACGGGAGGTACGTCGTCAAGGCGGTGCCACCGGGGCAGCGGGCCGTCGGCCGCAACGACGTGCTGCGCCAGGCGCGGGTCCTGTCCGCGCTCGCCGGGTCCCCGGTGCCCGTGCCGGGAGTCGCCGCCGTGGACGAGGCCCAACCCGCCTGGTTCGCCATGGACTTCGCCGCGGGAGAGGCGCTGGAGCCCGTACTCGACGACCCGGAGGTGCCCCCGGCGACCGCGCGCGCCCGCATGCTGGAGATCGCCCACGTACTGCGGCGCCTGCACGAAACCGACGTCGACGCACCTGGCCTCGACGCGCCGCCGCCGCTCGGCGCCGCAGGAGAGCTCGAGCGGTGGAGCCGCACCCTGCATGCCGTACCCGCCGAACTGCGGTCAGGCGGCGAAGAGTTGCTCGCCCGCCTCACCGAGGACGTGCCCGCCGATCTGCCGTCCGTGCTGCTGCACGGCGACTTCCGGCTCGGCAATGTGCTGTGCGTCGAGGAACGCGCGGTCGCCGTCGTGGACTGGGAGATCTGGAGCGTCGGCGATCCCCGTATCGACCTCGGGTGGTTCCTGCTCTTCGCCGACCACCGCAACTTCCCCGACCTGGGGCGAGCCGTCACAGGACTGCCCACCGAGGACGAGCTGCTCGCCGCCTACCTCGACGGCGCACCGGCGCTGCCCGCCATGGGCTGGTTCCGTGCCCTCGGCCGCATGAAGATGGCCGCGATCATGGGCCACAACCTGCGCCGGCACCGCGAGGGCAAGCACCACGACCCGGACCAGGAGCGACTGCCGCCCACCATCGCCGCGATGATCAGCACCGCGCGCGACCTCCTCGGCTGAGCCGCCCCGGCCGCCGACCACACACGTCACGACACCGGTGCCCACGCCGACCAGGCACCGGTGGACAGGAGCCATCGTGGATTTCGGATTCTCGCCCCGCGCGAGTGAACTCCAGCACCGCATGCGGTCGTTCATGCAGGAGCACGTACTCCCCGCCGAGGCCGTCTACGACCGGCAGATCGCCGAGGCCGGCGACCCGCACGCGCTGCCGCCGGTGATGACGCAGCTGAAGGAGAAGGCCCGCGCCGAGGGCCTGTGGAACCTCTTCATGGCGCACGGCGACTGGGGCGCCGGACTCACCAACCTCGAATACGCGCCGCTCATGGAACTGGCGGGCCGCTCCATCATGGGCCCCGAGGTGTTCAACTGCTCGGCACCCGACACCGGCAACATGGAACTCCTCGCGCTGTACGGCACGCCCGAACAGCAGGAGCGGTGGCTCAGGCCCCTGTTGGAGGCCGAGATCCGGTCGTGCTTCGCCATGACCGAACCCGAGGTCGCCAGCTCCGACGCACGCAACATCCGTACGCGCATCACCCGCGACGGCGACCACTACGTCGTCAACGGCCGCAAGTGGTACACCTCCGGGATCCTCGACCCCGACTGCCGGCTCATCATCCTGATGGGCAAGTCCGACCCCGACGCGCCCACCTACCGCCAGCAGAGCATGGTGCTCATCCCGCGCGACACCCCGGGCGTGACCGTCGTGCGCGACCTGCCCATGTTCGGCTACACCGACCGGTGCGGACACGGCGAGGTGCTCTTCGAGAACGTCCGCGTGCCCGCCGACCACATCCTCGGCGGCGAGGGCGAAGGCTTCGCCCTCGCCCAAGGACGCCTCGGTCCCGGACGCATGCACTACGCGATGCGCGCCGTGGGCTTCGCCGAGCGCGCCCTCCAGCTCATGTGCGAGCGGACCACCGAACGCATCGCCTTCGGCGGACCGCTCGCCGGCCAGGGCGTGGTGCGCGAGTGGATCGCCCGCAGCCGCATCGAGATCGAGCAACTGCGCCTCCTTGTCCTCAAGTCGGCGTGGCTGATGGACACCGTCGGCAACGCCGCCGCCCGCATGGAAGTCGCCGCGATCAAGGTCGCGGCCCTTGAGGTCGCCCACAAGGTCGTCGACCGGGCCGTCCAGGCGCACGGCGCCGCCGGCGTCAGCGACGACACCGTGCTCGCCCGGCTGTACGCCATCACGCGGGCGCTGCGCATCGCCGACGGCCCCGACGAAGTACACCTGCGGACCGTCGCACGGCAGGAACTCGCCAAGTACCGGAAGACCGACCAGAAGACCGACACGAAGGCAGGAGCGGCGTGAGCACCGACATCCTCGACGGCAGGGTCGCCGTCATCACCGGCGGATCCCGCGGTATCGGCCTGGGCATCGCCACCGCCTACCGGACGGCGGGCGCCCACGTCGTGATCGCGGCCCGCAAGGCCGCCGGACTCGCCGAGGCGCGCGAGGAGTTGCTGCGCGTGAAGGGCGACGGCGACGTCCACACCGTCGTCGCCAACGCGGGCGAACCCGACCAGGCCGAGGCCTGCGTCGACGAGACCATGACGCGCTTCGGCCGCCTGGACATCCTGGTCAACAACGCGGCGACCAACCCGTACAACGGAGACCTGCTCGACCTGGACCTGCCGCGCGCGGAGAAGACCGTACGCGTCAACCAGTACGGCATGATCGCCTGGACCCGGGCCGCGTGGCGCGCCTGGATCGCCGAGCACGGGGGAGCGGTGATCAACATCGCCTCCGTCGGCGGGCTCATCGTCGATCCCCACATCGGCTACTACAACGCCACCAAGGCCGCCATGCTCCACATGACGCGGCAGCTCGCCTACGAACTCGGCCCGCGGGCCCGCGTGAACGCCATCGCCCCCGGACTGATCAAGACCGAACTGGCGCGCGCCGTATGGGAGGTGCGCGAGCCGATCCTCACCGCCAGGCTGCCCATGCGCCGCCTCGGCACGGTCGAGGACGTGGCGAACGCGGCGCTGTTCCTGGCGTCCGACGCCTCCTCGTGGATGACCGGCCAGACGCTGGTGCTCGACGGCGGCGCCACCGCCCTGCCCATCGGGGTGGACGAGTGAGCACGCCGCGGCCCGCCGCCGAACTGTTCTCCCTGGAAGGCCGGACGGCGATCGTCACCGGCGCCTCCGCCGGGCTCGGCGCACGCTTCGCCGCTGTCCTCGCGCAGGCCGGCGCCACCGTGTTCGCCGCCGCCCGCCGCATCGACCGGCTCAAGGAACTCGCCGACACCGACGCCCGTATCCACCCCGTCGCCTGCGACGTCGCGACGGAGGCCGACCGCGAGCGGCTGGCCGAGACCGCTCTGGCCGCCACCGGCCGCATCGACATCCTGGTCAACAACGCGGCCGTCTCCGGCGAGACACGTGCCGAGGACGAGTCCCCGGACGCCTTCGCCGACGTGCTGGGCGTCAACCTCACCGCGCCGTTCCACCTGTCCCGGCTCACCGCCGAAGCACCCGGCCCGCCCGGTGGCCGGAGCATCATCAACGTCTCCTCGATCCTCGGTCTGGTCTCCGCCTCGCCCCTCGGCGGGGCGAGCTACTCGGCCTCCAAGGCCGGACTCATCGGCCTGACCCGCGAGTTGGCCGGTCAGTGGGGCAGCGGCGGGACCCGCGTCAACGCGCTCGCCCCCGGCTGGTTCCGCACCGAGATGACCGCGGAACTCTTCGCGGACGAGCGCTCGAGCCGCTGGGTCGGGCGCAACACCCTGCTGGGCCGCGGCGGCGACGGCCATGAACTCGACGGCGCACTCCTGTTCCTCGCCTCGGACGCCTCCACGTACTGCACCGGGCAGGTCCTGACCGTCGACGGCGGATGGACGGCACGATGAGCGTCGGAATCGACATCAGCGACGACGGACTCGCCCGCGTCACCCTGCGGCGCGGCGACGCGGGCAACGCCATCGGCCTGGCGACGGCACGGGGACTGCTGGACGCCGCACTGGCCTGCCAACGGGTCGCAGTGCGGGCCGTGTTGCTGACGGGAGAGGGCAGGTCCTTCTGCGTCGGCGGCGATCTCCGGGAGTTCGCGCGGCTCGACGGCGCGGCGCTGGAGGAGCACCTCATCGCGGTGACGGACGCGCTGCACGAGGCACTGCGGATCTTCGCCCGCCTCGACGCGCCCATGGTGGCCGCCGTGCAGGGCGCCGTCGCGGGCGCGGGCATCGGGCTCGCCGCCGCCGCGGATGTGACGCTCGCCGCGGACAACGCCTCGTTCACCGCCGCGTACACCGGCATCGGGTACTCGCCGGACGCCGGGGTCAGCTGGTTCCTGCCGCGCCTCGTCGGGCCCAAGCGCGCGCTCGACCTGCTGCTGACGAACCGCCGGATACCGGCAGCCGAAGCCGAGGCGATCGGGCTCGTCAGCCGCACCGTCGCTGCCGATCTGCTGACCGAGGAGGCGGCGCGCACCGCCGAGGCCCTGCACCGCGGACCCACCGCAGCGTTCGGCGCCACCCGCCGGCTCGTCGCCGCCGGGCTGACCTCGGACCTCGGCCCTCATCTGGACCGCGAGGCCGGTGCGCTCGCCGCCGCGGCCGCCTCGGCCGAGGGCCGTGAGGGCGTCGCCGCCTTCCTCGGCAAGCGGGCGCCGGACTTCGCCCGCGCCCCGTCCCTGACCTCCGGAACCTGATCCCGTCCCCCAACCCCATGGAGCCCACCATGTCGGAAGCCTTCATCGTCGGAGCCGTCCGTACCCCCGTCGGCCGCCGCAAGGGCGCGCTCAGCGGCGTCCACCCCGCCGACCTCGGCGCCCATGTGCTGCGCGCGCTCCTGGAGCGGACCGGCGTCGACCCGGGAGCGGTCGACGACGTGTACTTCGGCTGCGTCGGCCAGATCGGCGCCCAGACCGGAAACGTCGCACGCACCGCGTGGCTCTCTGCGGGGCTGCCGCAGCACGTCCCCGGCACCACCATCGACCGCCAGTGCGGTTCCTCCCAGCAGGCCGTTCACTTCGCCGCCCAGGCGGTCGGCTCCGGCGCCGCCGACCTGGTGGTCGCGGGCGGGGTGGAAGTCATGAGCCTCGTGCCCATCGCCAGTCCGATGTTCGTCGGTGAACAGGCCGGTATGGGCAGCCCGTACGCGGGCAACGGCTGGCGCGAACACTTCGGCGAGCAGGAGGTGTCGCAGTTCCGCGGGGCCGAGCTGATAGCCGAGAAGTGGGGGATCTCCCGCGACGACATGGAGCAGTTCGCCCTCCACAGCCATCAGCGGGCACTGGCCTCGCAGGCGGCCGGGGACTTCGACGACGAGATCACCCCGGCCTTCGGGCTCACCGCGGACGAGGGCCCGCGCGCCGACACCACGCTGGAAAAGATGGCGGGCCTGAAGACCCTGACCGAGGACGGCCGGCTCACCGCGGCCGTCTCCAGCCAGATCTCCGACGGGGCCGCCGCCCTGCTGATCGCCTCCGAGGAGGCCGTAGAGCGCCACGGCCTGACGCCGCTCGCACGGGTGCACAGCATGGCCGTGGTCGGCTCCGACCCGATCCACATGCTGACCGGCCCGATCCCCGCCACCGAGAAGGTCCTGGACAAGGCGGGCCTTGCGATGGACCGGATCGACCTGGTCGAGATCAACGAGGCCTTCGCCTCCGTGGTCCTCGCCTGGCAGAAGGAACTCGGCGCCGCGCACGAGCAGATCAACGCCTTCGGCGGGGCGATCGCCCTCGGCCATCCCCTCGGTGCCACCGGCGCCCGGCTCATGACGACACTCGTCCACCAGCTGCGCAGGACCGGCGGCCGCTATGGTCTGCAGACGATGTGCGAGGGCGGCGGCATGGCCAATGCGACCGTCCTCGAACGCATCTAGGCATTCGGTTGGCAACTGAGTTCAACTTGGGTTTACTCTCGGTACGGACACGCTGAGTGACGGCCAGGAGAGAGAGTCATGACCAGGATCCTTGAACCGGAGGCGGGACCGCGGTCCAAGCGCGCGGCCATCCTCGCGGCGGCCGTGGACTGTTTCGGCGAGACGGGTTTCGAGGCCACGAAGTGGTCGACCGTGGCGGAGCGGGTCGGCATCGGCCAGACCGCGCTCTACCACTACTTCGAGTCGAAGACGCACTGCCTGCTCACCATCATGCGGCTCGAGCTGCAGCGCTCCCACGACCGGTTCGTCGACGCGACCGAGAGCACGGACGACCCGGTGGAGGCGCTGCGCGCCGGCGTCCGTGCCGCGTACGACGTCTCGGAGCACGAGGTGCTGCAGATGCGCATCCTGCAGAACCACATGGATCTCCTGTCCGGGGCCCGCAAGTCCAAGCGCGAGGAGGCGGAGCGGATCGCCGCCCGCCAGCTCGTCCAGGTCGTCGAACGGGACTGGACCAACCTGCTGGTGCGGGGGATGTCCCAGGGTGCCTTCCCGCTGCGGGACGCCCAGTTGCTCGGGGCGAGCGTGCTCGGCCTGATCGTCAGCGTGTGGCGGTGGTACCGGCCGGCCGGGCCGACGCCGCTGTCGGAGATCGGCGAGTTGATCGAGGGTGCCTGCGTGCGGATGATCGCCTCCTGACGGATCGATCCGCCGCGCACACATCCAGTGACCGATCCCCTGACGGGTCTCCCGTCAGGGGATCTTTTCGTGCCCGGCCCCGTGACAGCGGTGACAGACCATTGCCAGGCGTGTTTCCGCAGCATTAAAATCAACTTGAACTGAACTCAGGTTGAGTTTTTGAGTTGAGGAGGGGTCATGCGACGACGCGCGACACGCACGTTCATCGCCGCACTCGCCGCCGTGCTCGCCCTGACGGCGAACGCCTGCGGCACCAAGAGCCCCTCGGCAGGGGACGACAAGGTCATCAAAATAGGCGCCTGGTACCCGCTCACGGGCGCCCTGGCCTCGTTCGGAATCCCCGAACGGGCGGGCGCCGACGCATACTTCAAGTCGGTCAACGCACGCGGCGGGATCAACGGGCGCACCATCGACTGGGTCGTCAAGGACAACGCCAACGATCCGCAGCAGACCGTCCAGATCGCCCGCCGGCTCGTGGACCAGGACGGGGTCGTGGCGATCGTCGCGACCAACGGCACCTCCCAGACCCAGGCCACCTTCCCCTTCGTGCTCGAGCAGAAGAAGGTGCCGGTCCTCAACACACTGGGCGGCGATGCCTCCTGGTACGAGCCCGCCCGCGACGGGCTGTTCGGTCTGCAGACGCTGTACGAGGACCAGGCGGCCGCGCTCGGGGACTGGGTGACGCGGGACGGGGCGAAAAAGGTACTCGTCGTGCACAGTGACCCGGCAGCGTTCGTGAACGTGGCCAAGGTGATCGGCCCCGCCGCCCGCAAGACCGATCCGTCGGTCCAGGTGAAGCGGCTGTCGGTGAAATACCAGACCACCGACTACAGCCCGGTGATCAGCAAGGTCAAGGCCGCGAAGCCCGACGCCGTCGTCGTGATCCTGACCGCCGCCGAGACCGCCTCCTACCTCAAAGAGGCGAGGCTGCAGGGCGTCACCGCCCCCGTGTACGGCTACGCGCCCGTGGCGGCACAGGCCACGCTCACGCTGGGGGGCAGGGCGACCGAAGGCCTCAAAGCGCTCCAGCTGGTCAAGTCACCGAACGACGACGACCCGGCCATCAAGGAGTTCCGTACGGCGATGCAGAAGTACGAGCGAGGGCAGCCCGCCGACTTCATCACCCTGTGGGGCTGGGAAGCGGCCAAGGCCTTCGTCGAGATCGCCAAGACCATCGACGGGCCCGTCACCAGCGCGTCACTGACGCGGGCCTACCGCACCGCACGCCACGTCGACACGGGCGTGGGCCCGGTCCTCAACTACGGCGCCGGTCGGCACCTCGGCACACGAGACCTGCAGAAGGTCGTCGTCAGGAACGGCCGCTGGGAGTCGCAGGGCGACTTCTTCACCCCGCCCACCCGGGATTGACCGCCGCCCGCGCGGAGCGCGTCGTCCACACCTCTCATCCCCGTGAAAGGACACCATGACCAGCGTCTTGCCCACCTACATGGCACGTATGGACAGTGACGACCCCGCGCGGGCGCTCGAACTCCTCGTACCGGAATTCCGCTTTCACATCGCCTTGCCGGGCCGCGAGGCGACGGGACGGTCCAAGGACGAATTCGCCGCCTACATCGCGGGCCGCAACGCCGTCGAACGGGTGCACAAGATTCTCCGGCACAGCTGTGACGGCGATCTGGAGACCGTGTACGGCATGGTGATCGAGTCCGGGAAGGCGGTCGGTTCCTTCCTGTCGGCCGCCGTGGTCACGCCCGACGGGCACATGGCCCGCTACCAGTCGTACTTCACCACCACGTACGACCTCATCGATCTGCCGGAATAGACAGCAGCACAAAGGGAAGCGCACATGACCGAGACCTCCACAGCCGCCGGGACCACCGCGGCCCCCGCCCCCTTCCTCACCGCCTGGTTCGAGATCCTCGACAGCGACGAGCCCCACCGGATTCTCGACCTGATCAGCGACGATTTCTCCCTGTCCATCCTGTTCTCCACCGGCGACGGCAACGCCACGGACTTCGCGGGCGACCGCGCCGCCCTGGTCGGCTATCTGCAGCAGCGGGAGCGGGGTACGCGCACCCACCACCGGCTCTCCGCGACCACCCTCGGCCAGGACGAGCTCTTCCTCGGCGAGGTGCGGCGCGGCGAGGTTCCCGAGGCGAGCTTCGTCGCCGCCGGTCGGGTGAACACGGACGGCCGGCTGGAGCGGCTGCTGATCGGCCGGTCCTCGCAGATCCGTTTCGAGTAGCCACAAACCGTTTCCGATGTCACCGGCCTTGTACGAAGGAGCGTCATGTACAACCTCGTCCTGCTGGCAGCGAAGCCCCCGGAGTGGACGCACGACCAGTTCATCGACTGGTGGCGCGGCGACCACGCGGAGCTGACGTACAAGCTGCCCGGTCTGCGCTCCTGGCGGCACACCGACATCGACCAGGCGCTGGAGAAGCGCTCCGAGGGCTGGGACGGGATGTCCGTCCTCGGATTCGACTCCCCGGAGGACGTGAAGAGGGCCCTCGCCAGCCCCGAATGGGCGGACGCCGTCGCGCAGGTCGGGGACATGAAGGGCCGGCGCATCGCGGTGATGGGGTTCGAGAAGGAGTTGTTCACCGGCTGAGGCCCCACCGGCCTTGCGCACAGCAACGTTCGACACCGGGTTCGGCACAGCGTAGCGAGGAAGCGGGATGCGACAGGTAGTGCGGGAGTTCCGACAGAGGGCCGAGCAGGCCGACTTCTTGGCCGTCGTCGATGACGAAGGCAGGCACACGGCACGTGAGTTGCTCGCCGAGGCGGACCGGCTCAGCCGCGCGATGTCCGCCGACGGGGCGGGCGGCACGGTCATGCTCCAGGCCGACAACTCATGGCGCACCGTGGCCGGCGCCCTCGCGGTGGGCCTGAGCGGCGGCGTCCTCGCGCTGGTCAACCGGCACACGACGACGGCCGAGTTCGCGGCGGCCTTCGAGGACATCCGGCCGGACGCCGTCGTCGCCGAGCCGTCGGCGCGGGCCGACTGGGCGGTGGCCGAACTGATGCCGGGTGCCGGCGACACGGTGCTCGACGGCTGGAGAGTGCACCGCTCCGGTGAACGGCCCGACGCCTCACGCTGGTCGGGCGGTGTCCTGATCGGACTGACCTCCGGGTCGACCGGGCGGCCCAAGGGCGTCGTGCAGTCCGAGAAGGCCCTGACCTACGCGGCCGCCAGCACCATCGAGATCAACGGGCTGCGGCCCGGCGACGCGGTGGCCGCGATCGTGCCGCTGTCATCAACAGCCGCCTACTGCTTCGGCGTTCATCTCTCCCTGGTCCTGGGCGGCCCGCTCGTTCTCACCGCCAGGTGGGACCGGGCTCTCGCGCTGCGGCGGATGGCCGAGAACGGTGTCCGCTGGACCATGTGCGTGCCGACGATGGCCCTGCAGATGGGCGCCGAGGCCGCGGGGTCCGGCATCCTCTCGGGAGTCCGCGCGATCACCGTCGGCGGCGGGCCGATGGACCGCGGTGCGCTGGCCCGCGCCGAGAAGTCCCTGGGCACGAAGATCCTTCGCGTCTTCGGGATGTCCGAGTGCCTCGGGCACACCTCGCCGAGGCCGGACGACCCCGAGGAGACACGGCTCGGCAGGGACGGGCGCCCGTTCCCCGGCACGGACCTGCGCGCGCTCACTCCCGAGGGCGCCGAGGCCGGACCGGAGACGGCCGGCCGGGCGCAGGTGCGCGGCCCCTCCCTCTTCGTCGGGTACGCGCGCGCCGGCCGGGTCGAACCGCCGACGCTGACGCAGGACGGCTACTTCCCCACCGGTGACCTGCTGATGACCCACGAGGACGGCACCGTCACCATCATGGGCCGCGAGAAGGACATCATCATCCGCGGTGGCCGCAACATCGACATCACCGAGATCGAACGGGCGGTCGCGGGCTACCCGCGCGTGGCCAGAGCCTGCGTGGCGGCCGTGCCCGACGAGGTGCTCGGTGAACGCATCGCGCTGCTCGTCGTCACCGAGGACGGCGGCGGCATCGACCTCGCCGAGGTGACCGGCCACCTGGAGAGCATCGGGCTCGCCAAGACCAAGTGGCCCGAATTCGTCTACGGCATCGAGGAGTTGCCCCAGACCAAGGTCGGCAAGCTCGACCGGTCGGCGGCCGGACGCCTGGCACAGCGCCTTCGCGCGGACACCTGACCGGGGCCACCGGTCGTACGCGGCCACGCGGTTCCGTACGGCCGACCGGCCTGACACGCCCAACCCGCTGTACCTGGCCAACGGGCCTCACGCGGCCGAGCGGGCCTCACGCGGCCGATCGGCCGCCCGATCCACAGCGGTACACCAGCCAGCGAGGGAGAGCACCATGACAGCGCGGTTCGATCAGGGCCCGTGGGCCGCGGCCGGAGTTCAGACCGTCCAGCCCGGAGTGCACCGCGTTCCGCTGCCGTTGCCCAACGACGGACTCCACGCCGTCAACGTGTATCTGCTGGAGAACCTGGCCGAGGACGACGGCATCGTCATGATCGACGGCGGCTGGGCGATCCCCGAGGCCCGCAAGGCGCTCGAGGAGGCCATGGCCGCCATCGGCCGTGACGTCACCGACATCAGCCACATCCTCGTCACCCACATTCACCGCGACCACTACACCAACGCCGTGGAGCTCCGCCGCCTGCTGGGTTCGCGCGTCTATCTGGGTGCGGGCGAACGCCCCGGTCTGGAGATGCTAGACCGGCTGCGCAGCGATGTGCCGGCCGGCTCGCTGCGGACCCTGCGCGACGCGGGTGCCGGTGAACTCGCCGACCGTATCGAGAAGTTGGACCACGGCGGCTACGACCCCGCCGTCTGGGAGTCCCCCGACCGCTGGCTGGGCGCCGAGACCGTCGGCTTCGGCGCGGGGGAACTGCGGGTCGTGCCGACCCCCGGACACACCCAGGGACACGTGGTCTTCCTGGACGAACAGCGTGGGCTGCTGTTCTCCGGCGACCACGTCCTGCCGCACATCACCCCGTCCATCGGCTTCGAACTCACCGAGCCGGGCGGCCGTCCGCTCGCCGACTACCTGGACTCGCTGCGGCTGATGACGCGGTACGCGGACGCCCGCCTGCTCCCCGCGCACGGGCCGGTCACCGACAGCGCGCACACCCGCGTCGCCGAACTGCTCACCCACCACGACAACCGCCTCGCACAGAGCCTCAAGGCGCTCGGCGACACCACGCTCGACGCGCACGCCGTGGCCCGCGAACTGGGCTGGACGCGCAGGGAGGTGCCATTCGGCGAACTGAGCGACTTCAACCAGATGCTCGCGATCAACGAGACGGCGGCGCATCTGGACGTCCTGGTGCTGCGGGGACGGATCACCGTGGCGACCGTCGGCGGCGTTCAGCAGTACACGCGCGTGAACTGAGATCCGGTCGGACACAACGAGCGGGGGGCGCGGCAACTGCCGTGCCCCCCATCGCCGTTGACTCTCAGCGAGCCGTCCACCCGCCGTCGACGTACAGCTCGGAACCGGTGACGAAACTCGCGTCGTCCGAAGCGAGGAACGCCACCGCCCCACAGACCTCCTCGGGCCTGCCGAGCCGGCCCATCGGTGTGCCTTCGACCATCGCGGTGTACCGGGGCGTGCCCTGCCACAACTCGCGGGAGTGCGGCGTCTCGATGAACCCGGGGTGGATCGAGTTCACCCGCACCCCGCGCGTCGCCCAGTGCAGCGCGGCGTTCTTCGTCATCAGCCGGACCGCGCCCTTCGCGGCGTGGTACGAGAACTGGCTGCCGAAGCCGCCGACCGTGCCGAAGATCGACGCGATGTTCACGACCGAGCCGCCGCCGGCCCGCTCGATCGCTGGGCCGGCGTGCTTCATACCGAGCCACACACCGGTCTGGGTGACCGCGATGACCTTCTCCCAGGACTCCTGGGTCTCCGTCTCCACGGTGCGCATCGCGGCGATGCCCGCGTTGTTGACGAGCACGGACAGGCCGCCCAGCTCGTCGACCACCTGCGCGACCGTGCCGCGCCACGCCTCTTCGTCGGTGACGTCGAGGGCGAGGCCGAGCGCCCGGGCGCCACCGGCAGTCAGCTCCTTCGCCAGTTCCGCACAGCGTTCGGCGTCCACATCGGTCACCACCACTGCGGCGCCCTCGGCGGCCAGCCGGCGCGCCACGGCGGTGCCGATGCCGCCCGTGGCACCGGTGATCAGGCAGACCCGTCCGGACAGTCGGCTCGACACATGAACTCCTTGGTTGCGTTCGACGGCGGTCATGACAGCAGCTCCGCGCCCGAGCGCAGCAGCGCCGGCACCGCCGAGCCGACGCGCTCGAACCCCGTGCCGACGGTCTGTCCCGCCAGATAGCGGGCGTGGATGCCCTCCGCGATCACGGCGAGTTTGAAGCACCCGAGCGCCTGGTACCAGGCGATGGAGGCGACGTCCCGGCCTGACCGTGCGGCGTACCGCTCGGCCAGTTCGCGGCCGGTGGGGAAGCCGGGGTTGGCGCTCGGGACATGGCTCGTACCGAGGACGGGTTCGCAGACCGGATCCCAGTACATGAGGAGCATCCCGAGGTCGGCGAGCGGGTCGCCGAGCGTGGCCATCTCCCAGTCGACGACCGCCGCGATCCGCCCGAAGTCGCCGGGCGCCAGGATCGTGTTGTCCAGACGGAAGTCGCCGTGTACGACGGCCGGGGCGCCGCTCGCCGGAAGGGAGGCGGCGAGCCGGTCGTGCAGCGCGCCGAGGCCGGGCAGTTCGCGCGTGGCGACCTTGGCCCACTGCCCGCGCCACCGGCGCAGCTGGCGCTCCAGATACCCCTCGGGCCGGCCGAAGTCGCCGAGCCCGGCCTCGGCGGCGTCCACCGCATGCAGCTCCACCAGGGCGTCGACGAGCGCGTCCCCCGCGCGGCGGGCGTCGGCGGCGGGCAGTGCGGCGGCTTCGTCGCCGTCGCGCAGCACGGTGCCCTCGACGAAGTCGACGACGCAGAACGGCGCGCCGATGACCTCGGCGTCCGTGCACGACAGCACCGCGCGGGCGACCGGCACCCCGGTCCCGCCGAGCGCCGCGACGACCCGGTACTCGCGGTGCATGTCGTGCGCGGTCGGCGTCAGCACGCCCAGCGGCGGCCGGCGCAGCACCCAGCGGTGCGTCCCGTCCGTCACCTCGTACGTGAGGTTGGAGCGACCACCGTGCATCAGGCTCAGGCTCAACTCGCCCGCGCACTGGGGCACATGACGCTCGAAGTAGCGCTGCAGGGCGGGCACGTCCACGCCGACCACCGCGGCGCGCGCCGGGCTCAACGAGCGTCCCGCTGCTCGGCCGCGGCCCGCACCGCCCGCTTGGCGATCGCCCAGCGGTGGGTCTCGGACGGGCCGTCGTAGATACGGAAGGGACGCACCTCCCGGTACAGCCGGGACAGTGGGGTGTCCCCCGAGATGCCGAGTGCGCCGCACACCTGCACGGCGCGGTCGACGACGCGGTTGACCGCCTCGGAGACGTACGTCTTGGCGATGGAGGTGTGCTGGGCGGCCGAGCGGCCCTGGTCCAGCTCCCAGCAGGCCCGCCACAGCACGGCGCGGCTGGTCTCGATGTCGATCTCGGAGTCGGCCAACAACTGCTGCACCATGCCGAGTTCGGCCAGGCGGCCGCCGAAGGCCGAGCGCTCCGCAGCCCGCTCTAGGGCGATGTCCTGCGCCCGGCGGGCCACCCCGAGCCAGCGCATGCAGTGCGTCATGCGGGCGGGGCCGAGCCGCACCTGTGCGTACCGGAAGCCTTCGTCCACCGCGCCGAGCACGGCAGTGTCCGGCACTTCGCAGCCTTCGAAGACGACCTCGCTGTGCCCGCCGAAAAGGCCGTGGTCCAGTGTGTCGATGTTCCGGACGATCTTCAGCCCCGGGGTGTCGGCATCGACGAGGAACATCGTCGCGCCGCCCGCGTCGCCCGGGGCGCCGCTGGTGCGGGCCATGCAGATGGCGAACGCCGCCCCGTCGGCGCCGCTGATGAACCACTTGCGGCCGTCGATCCGCCAGCCGCCGTCCGTACGCGTCGCCGTGGTGGCCAGTGCGCGCGGATCGGATCCGGCCCCCGGCGCCGGCTCGGTCATGGCGAAGCAGGAACGCACGTCGCCCGCGGCGAGTGGACGCAGGTACCGCTCCTTCTGCTCCTGGGTGGCCACCACCTCGAGCAGATGCATGTTGCCCTCGTCGGGCGCCGCGCAGTTCAACGCGAGGGGACCCAGCAGCGACCGGCCCGCGGCCTCGAACACGACGGCCTGATCGCGCAGATCGAGCCCGAGGCCGCCGAACTCCTCGCCGACGTGCGGGGCGAACACCCCCGCCGCCCGCGCGGCCTCCTGAAGCCGCCGCCGCAGCGGTTCGGGCCCGGCGTGCACGTCACCGCCACCGCATGTCTGTTCCTCGGGTATCACCACGTCGCGGACGAACTCCGTGGTGCGCCGTGCGATCGCGGCGACCCGCTCGTCGATCTCGAAGCTGATGGACACATCTCACCCCTGATCTTGGCTACTGACCATTAGCCATCAGATGGCCGAACCGGGCGTGATGTCAAGAGAGCGAGCTATAGTGACTGCTCAGCAAGAGCGTCAAGGTCGGCTAACAATCAATAGCTTCATGGGGGTCAAGTGAGCGGATCGCCAGGCGAGACGTACGAGCGTCCGCACCGGCCGCCGCGCCCGGAGGGCGCACCCGCGGCCGACCGCCGGTCGGGGATCCGCGAGGCCGCGTTGCGACTCTTCGCCACCCAGAGCTACCGGTCCACGACCATGACCGACATCGGCGCCGTCGTCGGCATGCGCGGCCCGAGCCTCTACAAGCACGTGGCGTCCAAGCACGAACTGCTGGCCGAGATCATGATCGGCACGATGGAGCAGCTCATCGCCGACAACACGGCGGCCGTCGCGGGCACCGACGACGTACGGGAGCAACTGCGCCGCTCCGTGGAGGCGCACATCCGCTACCACGCCCGCCACCGCCTGGAGGCGTTCGTCGGCAACCGCGAGATCGGCAGCCTCGAACAGCCCGACCAGGACCGGGTGCTCGCCCGCCGCAGCGACTACGAGCGCCGCTTCCGCGAACTGATCGAGCGAGGCATGGCCGAGCGCGCGTTCGGGGTGCAGTCGGCCAGGATCGCCTCGTACTCGATCCTCGACATGGGCATCGGCGTGGCCAGTTGGTTCCGCGAGGGTGGGGAGTTCACCGTCGATCAACTCGCTTACCAGTACGGCGACATCGCACTGCGCATCGTGGGCGTGCGCACCCCGGACGTGCCGGGCGGCGACCAGTAGTACGTCGTCGGGCGGGGGAGTCCGCTGGTGGGCGTCAGGCGCGAGGGCGGGCCGCCGGGCCCGGCCGTGCGGTGACGTCGGCGGGGGACAGGGCGGCGTGCCCCTGCTCGCACTCGACCGCCACGCGCACCGGGGCTCCGCACTCCGCGTGCCGCAGGTCGATGACCGGCCCCTGCCCCTCACTCGTGTATGCCTCGCCCCACTGCTTCAATGCCACCAGGACCGGCCACAGGTCCCAGCCCTTGCGGGTCACCCGGTACTCGTTGCGGGAGCGGCTGCCGGGTTCCTGGTACGGCTCGGCCCTCAGGATGCCGGCGGCGGTCAGCTTCCGCAGACGGTCGCTGAGGAGCGCCTCCGACAGGCCGATGTGGCGGCGGAAGTCGTCGAAGCGGCGGACACCGTTGCAGGCGTCGCGCAGGATCAGCAGCGTCCACTTCTCGCCGACCACGTCGAGCGTGAGCTGGACCGGACAGTTCTCCGTGCTCGTCTCAAGCCACTCCATCCCCCCATCCTAGGACCCTGACTTCATGATTGACAGCCAGATGGTCCGGGGCTAACTTCAAGTTACGAAGTCAGATCGGGAGGAGCGGGGCTGTGGGACGGACGCGTACGTATGAGTGGGAGGACCCCGCGCTCACGGCAGCCGCCGTGGGGCAGTCCTCCGGCCTGGACTTCCTGCGCGAGATGCAGGCAGGACGGCTGCCCGCGGCGCCGGTGAGCGCGACCGTGGACTTCCGCCTCGAAGAGGTGGAGAAGGGGCGAGCGGTGTTCTCGCTGGTCCCCGGGGAGGAGCACTACAACCCCATCGGCAGCGTGCACGGCGGGATCTACGCGACGCTGCTCGACTCGGCGGCCGGCTGCGCCGTCCAGTCGACGCTGCCCCAGGGCGTCGCGTACACCTCGCTCGACCTGACCGTGAAGTTCCTGCGGCGGATCACCGTGGACACCGGCAGGGTTCGCGCCATCGGCACGGTCGTGAGCAGCGGCCGCCAAACCGCCCTCGCGCAGGCCCAGTTGGTCGACGCGACGGACCGCGTACTCGCCCACGCCACGAGTACGTGCATGCTGTTCCCGCTGCCGGCCGCGTGAACCGGGTCGCCTGAGCGTTGCGCCTGAGAGCAGGCGCCAGAGCATGACGTGCGTCGGTTCGGGGAGATGGTTCGAGTCACCACGCGCCCCTCGAGGGCGAGCCTCGTCGAGGCTTGGGTAGGGAGGAACTGCCGCCCTGTCGTGTTGGTGCGTGTTTCGGGTGCAGGAGGTGTCCTTCGGCGTTTGAGGGTCCTGCGGATCGTCGAAGCGCCACGCGGTAGCCGGTCTTGGGGATCAGGCTGATGCGTGAGGCGCTTGAATTCCCTTCGCTGCCCCGTTCAACGTCCTCGAGCCCGCTACGGCGTCTCGGCACGAGACCGGCATGTTGGCACCACGTAACCGACCGGCGGACCCACTCCCGACCCGGCGACCCGTCCTACGGTTCCTCCGGCCGACCGGCGAGGTCCGGCAGCAGGCCGGACATCGCTTTGTGCTGGTCCGGCCCCATGACGTGGGACAGGGCCCGGGTGACCGTCGCGGCGAGGGTGTCCGAGGCCTCCTCCAGGAGGCGGCGGGCCTTGTCGGTGAGGGCAACCTCGATGCCGCGTTTGTCGCCACAGACCGAGCTGCGGGTGACGAGACCGGCGTGCTGGAGGCAGGCGATCTGGTAGGTGAGCCGGGTCTTGGGGCGGCCGAGGAGTTCCGCGATGCGCGTCATGCGTAGGCCCGCCCGGGGCTGTTCGGCGAGCAGGCACAGGATCAGGAACTCGTCGTGAGAGACGTCCAGCCGCTCCTTCACAACCGTGCGCAGTTCCTGCTCCACCGAGCCCATCGCCGCCAGCATCACCATCCAGGCGCGCAGCTCCTTGGGCAGCAGCCCGCCACCCTGCGCGGACGGGCATTCGGGCAGGTCGATGCGGTGCGCCTCGGGGTCGGCCATGGATTCGAGTGTACCTGTCGTTCAATTTTGGACGAGACTGTTGTTCAAAATTGGATGATGAGCTAGCGTGCAGTCATCCAATTTTGAATTACTCGTCCTCGACAAACCCCCGCTCACTGGAGAAGATCATGACCGTCGCCGTCGAAACCGGTGTGTGGCAGCTCGACGCCGCAGCCTCCACCGTCGCCCTGCGTCACAAGACGATGTGGAACCTGGTCACCGTGAAGGGCACCTTCGGTGTCGTCGGCGGCCGCGGGGAGGTGAGTTCCGACGGCTCCGCCATCGGCACGATCACCCTCGACGCCGCCTCCCTCGACACCAAGAACAACAAGCGTGACGAGCATCTGCGCTCGGCAGACTTCTTCGACGCCGCCAACCACCCCGAGATCACCTTCGCTGTTCACAGTGCGAAGGTCCGTACCGCTGACTCCGTCGAGGTGTCCGGTCAGTTGACGGTGCGCGGCATCAGTCGCGCGCAGACCCTCACCGCGCGCCTGGTCGCGGCGGACGGTGAGGCGGTCACGCTGGAGACGGAGTTCACTGTGGACCGCGGCGAGTTCGGCCTCAACTGGAACCAGATGGGCATGATGCGCGGCCTGGCGACGGTCTCCGCCACACTCCGCTTCGTCCACGCGGCGAACTGACGGACCGGCATCTGATCTGTTGGGCTCGCGCGTCGGCACTGTCTGCCGTCAGGTACGAGGCGCAGCCTGCGCCTGCCTCAGGGGAGGTGCTTCTGGCTGTGCGCCTGTGGAGTGTCGCTCTCGGTCAAAGTGCCCCATGTGAGCTTTTCGGGTCGGCTGTACTGTCCAGACCTGTGCCCGAGCGGGCATGACGGACGTGGAGTGGGCGGCGTCCCCGTCCGCGGTCTGGCAGATCCTGCACGCCGCGCGCGTCGACGCCGCCCCGCAATGGTCCGGCCCGATGTGGCGCCGGTTCCTCACCGTCCAGGCCCACGACATCCTCGCAGTCGCCTTCCTCCACCTCGACACCGTCTTGCTCAAGCGTCTGTACGTGCTGGTCTTCATCGAGCACGGCACGAGGCGCGTCCACATCGCCGGCGTCACCCACCCACCCCGCCGCCCAGCGGACCGTCCAGCAGGCCAAGAACCTCGCGATCCGGGAAAGAGAGGTGGGCACCCTGCCCACCCAGCGCAACAGCAACTTCCCGATCACGCCCTTGCGGGGGGGGGGGGGGCGTCGTTCAGGCATCAACCGCCAGATCCTCAAGGGGCGTTGAGCAGCAGAGAAGGATCTTGTTCTGTGCTCTGTCGCGCGGGGAGATGCCGCCGTTGTGCTGCATCTCGACTGCCCCCTTGACCAGCGTGGCCATGCAGGAGCCGCACATTCCCTGGCCGCAGGAGGACGGCAGGGTGATGCCCGATCGCGATGCCGCTTCCAGGAGTGGAGTGGCGGCGTCGCACTCGATGGTCAGCCCGCTGCGGGTGAGTTCCACCGCGAAGGTCGGAGTGTCTGCGGCGGGTGGCGTGCCGGTTGGGGGCGGTGCTTCGAAGGTCTCCTGGTGGTGGTGTTCCGTGGGGAAGCCCGCGTCCGTGAGCATCCGGCGGACGGCGTCCATGTAGGGCGGCGGACCGCAGGTGAAGACTTCCCGGTCGCGGAAGTCGGGGGCGATCTGCCTCAGCACGTCGAGGGTCAGGCGGCCCCGGTGGCCGTTCCAGTGTTCCGTCGGGGCCTCGGCCTCGCAGATATGGGTGACCCGGATGTTCTTTGAGGTGGCCGTGATCCGTTCCAACTCCCGCCGGAAGATGATGTCTTCGGGGGAGTGGGCGCTGTTCACGAAGATGACGTCAGCCGGATCGGCCAGGTCGTAGAGCGTTCTGGTCATTGACATGGCAGGTGTGATGCCGCTTCCGGCGGAGAGGAAGAGGTACTTGTCGGCCGGGTGGCTGTGCATCGAGAACTCGCCGAGTGGGCCCCTGGAGTGGAGTGCCGTACCCGGAGTCAGGTGGTCGTGCAGCCAGTTGGAGACCGTCCCGCCGGGAACGCGCTTGACGGTGATCGAGGCGGTGTGCGGACGGGTCGGCGGGGACGCGATCGTGTAGCAGCGGTGGAACTCGGCTCCGCCGATCTCGAACGTGAACGTGAGGTACTGCCCCGGGGCGTGGCGCAGCGGACGGGGCCCGGCAGGGCCGACAGGCTCGAACGTGAAGGTTTTGACGTCGTGTGTCGTGCTCTCGACCCCTGTGCAGAGCAGTAGTTGTTCCGTGGGCCCGTCTCCTGACGTACGGAGGATTTCGTCCCGCGCTGAGGGGAGGACGTTGTCCGGCTGCTTCACCGCCACAGGTGCTCCCGGAGTCGGGTGACGTACCAGTTGCAGAACGCCTCGACCTGGTACTCCGTCGGGGCGTACGGGCCCGGCTCGTACGCCGGACTGCCCACGCCCTGCTGGGTTCGGGCGACGAGGCGGGCATCCTGCTCGTTCGTCGCCCTCCAGACCTTCATCAGCGTGCCCAGGTCGTAGTCCACGCCTTCCTCGGCGTCCGGATGGACGAGCCACGTCGTGCGAAGGGCCGTCTTGCCGGGGGCGACGGGCAGCACCGAGAAGGTGACCGCGTGGTCGCTGAGGACGTGGAACCAGGCGTTGGGCTGCAGATGCAGCGACAGATGTCCGAGGCGGGCCGTGGGCAGGTCGCCCAGGAGACGCCGGCAGGCGGCCGTGCCGTCCGGGGTGAACGACTCACCGGCGAGGTCGAGCGCGTCGCGCTGGATCCGGAATCCGGAGACACGTGTGTCCAGCTCCTCGATGAGTGCGAACGGGAGGCCGAGCCGGTCGTACGTCGCCCGCAGTTCGGCGTCGGCTCGCAGGTAGCGCTCGTGCGCGGAACGGAGCTGAGGGGGAACGTCGGCCTCGGTGCAGCCGTAGGTGGGGAAGAACGAGCGCAGCAGTTCGGGGTGGCTGTCGCAGTGGTAGCACTCGCGGTTGTTCTCCATGACGAGCTTCCAGTTGCCGTCCTCGACGAGGTCGACCCGCGCCGCCACCTTGGCCTCGCGCAGCCGGTGCGGCAGCAGGTACGGCTCGATGAGGGCGGCGACCTCCGCGAAGTCGGCCGGCGGCTCCTCGGCGACACAGACGAACACGAGTCCGCCGACGCTGCGCATGTGGACCGGTTTCAGCCCGAAGCATCCGGGGTCGAAGTCGGGTGGCTGGGAGGGCGCGTGGCGCAGCGCGCCGTCCGTGCCGTACGTCCACTTGTGGTAGCCGCAGACGAGGTTCCCGACCGACCCTCGCTCCTGGTCGAGAAGGCGGGCGCCTCGGTGTCGGCAGACGTTGTGAAAGGCCCTGAGGTCATCTCCGCCGTGGCGTACGAGAAGGATCGAGTACGGTCCGACGTCCAGGGTGAGGTAGTCGCCGGGTTCGGGCAGCTCGGCGTCCGTCGCCACGAAGAGCCAGTGCTTGGCGAAGACCGCTTCGATGTCGAGGCCGAAGAACTCCTGGCCGGTGTAGAACGCGCCCTCGAGGCTGTGACCTGTGGTCCGTCGGGCCACCAGGTTGTGCGCGGTGCTGTCCTGTGTGGTGCTGCCCTGTGTGGTGGTGACCTGTGCGGTCATGAGCAATCCCCTCTCCGCTGTTGGTTGCTTCACATCGGTAGACACAGCCGCAGGGCGTCCAGGACGGCGGCGTGGATGTTGCGGCTGGTGACGGCATCGCCGATCCGGAAGAGCTGGTAGCTCCCCTCGGGATTGCGTACGACCCGCTGCGGTGCGGTCGCCAGTAGCGCCCGGTGGTTCACCTCGCCGAGGTTGCTCGACCCGGGAAGCAGCTCCCGGTAGAGGTCGTCGTTGGGCAGAGTGCCGTGTTCCACCACCACGTGGTCCACGACGCGTTCCGTCTCGTGCGCGGCGTACTCGCTGCGTAGCGTCGCGGTCAGCCGCCCGTCCTCGGTGCGGCGGACGGACCGCAGTCGGTGGGCCAGTGTGCTGGTCACTCCGTGTTCGGCGAAGACCTGAAGGTAGGCCGGTGCGTTCATGCTTCCGACGTCGGGAGCGAGGGTGCGCTCCGGTGTCACGTACTCCACGGAGATCCCGCGCCGTGCCATCACCTCCACCGCGTCCAGGGCCGGATAGGCGCCGTTGTCGTCGTAGACCAGTACGCGGCCCTGGGGCCGTAGCGCGCCGCTGAGCACGTCCCACGTATCGGAGACCACATCGGCGCCCTCGGGGAGGAAGGTGGTGTTGGGCATGCCGCCGGTGGCGATGAGGACGAGGTCGGGGTGTTCCGCGTGGATGTCCCGCGCTTCGGCGAGCACCCCGCAGCGCAGGTCGACGCCGAGCACCTTGCATTCGGTGACGCGCCAGTCGACGATGCCCAGGAGGTCGCGTCGGCGGGGGTTCGCGGCGGCGATGCGCAGCTGCCCGCCCGGCAGGTCGCCCGCCTCGAACAGGACGACCTCGTGTCCGCGTTCGCCGAGCACCCGCGCCGCTTCCAGGCCCGCGGGGCCGCCCCCGACGACCACTGCCTTCTTGCGGTCGGCCGCGGGCGCGATGGTGTGTGGGAGGTTCAGCTCCCGGCCCGTGGCGGGATTGTGCACGCACTTGGCGTCACCGGAATCGTAGATCGCGTCGAGGCAGTAACTCGCCCCTACGCAGGGGCGGATGCGATCCTCCGTCCCTGCGGCCACCTTGGCGACCAGGTGGGGGTCCGCTATCTGGGCCCGGGTCATGCCGACCAGGTCGAGCAGGCCCTCCCGTACGGCGTGTCGTGCCGTGGCGACGTCGGCGATGCGTCCGGCGTGCATCACGGGGACATCGAGCCTGCGCTTGACCTCGGCGGTGAAGTCCAGGAACGGCGCCGAGGGCGTCCCCATGGACGGGATCGCCTTCGCCAGGGAAGCGTCGCTCTCGATGGTGCCCCGGATGGTGCTGATGAAGTCGATGCCGTCGTCGATGTACAGGCGGGCCGCCGCCAACGCCTCCTCGAAGGTGAGTCCGCCGGGTCGGTCCTCCTCCAGCGACATGCGGATGCCGACGATGAAGTGCGGCCCGACCGCGGCGCGGACCGCGCGAATCACGCGGCGGGGGATAGCAGTTCGGTTCGCCAGGCTTCCCCCGAGGTCGTCCCGCCGCTGGTTCGTCGCAGGCGACAGAAAGCTGTCCAGGAAGTGCCCGTACGCCTGGATCTCCACGCCGTCGAGTCCGCCGTCCTCGCAGCGGGCCGCCGCGTCGGCGTAGTCCCTCACGACGCGGTCCAGGTCCCACGGCTCGGCCTCCTTGGGGAAGGCGCGGTGGGCGGGTTCGCGGAGCGGTGAGGCGGAGAGGACGGGCAGCCAGTCGCCGGCGTAGTTGCTCGTGCGCCGGCCGAGATGGGTGATCTGGCACATGACCGCCGCGCCCGCGTTGTGGACGTCGTCGGTCAGGCGGCGCAGCCACGGCACCACGCCGTCGCGGTAGAGCAGCAGATTGCCGAAGGAGGGCGGGCTGTCCGGCGAGACGACGGCGGAACCGCCGATCATCGTCAGTCCGACGCCGCCCCTGGCCTTCTCCAGGTGATACATCCGATAGCGGTCGCGGGGCAGGCCGTCCTCGGCGAAGGCCGGTTCGTGCGAGGTGCTGACCACCCTGTTGCGCAAGGTGAGTTGCTTGAGGGTGAAGGGCTGGAGCAGGGGGTCCGTTGTCCGCGTGCGCATGGCGCTCCTCGTGAGTAGCGGTGGACACCCCCAGAGTGCAGCGGACGCTGTTCACGGACAATCAAAGGAATACGCGGCTGATCGTGCAAAGTTCTTGCACGGTTGATGGGCGGCCCGAGGTTTACGGCCCCGGCGCCGGGTGGGGCGCGGTCACGGCCGCGGCAGCAGCCCCGCGGCCGTGTCGGTGATGGTCTCCACGGCGCGTCTGAGGACGGGGATGTCCCGGGCCCCGAGGCGGGTGACGGCCATGATGCGGCGGGCCGGTGCCGGCTCACCCTGCAACGGGATGCGTGCCACCGGCCAGTCGTCACGCAGTTGCGCGAGCCGCGGGACCAGGATCACTCCCAGTCCGTGCGTGACCAGCGCGGTTCCGGTGTCCCACTCGTCCGCGTAGTGGGCGATGTCGGGGGTGAAGCCCGCGCTGAGGCAGGCCGCCAGCACCAGCTGGTGGTACGTGGTGCCGGGGTTGCCCAGGATCCACGGTTCCAGAGCCGCGTCGGCGAGCGTGACCCGCTTCTGGTCCACGAGCGGATGGCCCTCCTGGACCACCAGGTCCAACGGGTCGTCCAGCAACGGACGTTGATCGAACCGCTGGTCGGTCATGGGCGGCGAGTCCGCCGTGACCACCAGGAGCGCCAGATCGGCCTCCTCCGAGAGCAACAGGTCGAAGCAGCGGTCGGGCTCGGCCTCGATGATGCGTACCGACAGATGGGGATGGGCGTCGCGCAGAGCGGCGGCAGCAGACGGCTCGCGGCGGTGGAGAATCCGCACAGCGTGATCTGCCCCGTGGGCTCGGTACCGAGGGCGGCCAGCTCGGCCCGGGCCTCCTCCCACTGCGCCCGGAGGCGTTCGGCGTGACGCAGCAGCGTGCGAGCCGCGCTCGTCAGCCGGATCCCCCGGCCCTGCTGGACCACCAGTTCCACGCCCACGTCGGCGGAGAGCTGGCGCAGCTGGTACGAGACGGCCGAAGGCGTGTAATGCAGGACCTGCGCCGCCGCGGTCACCGTGCCGTGCTCGGCGACCATCTGAAGGATGCGGAGCCGGGAGTCAATCATGGGAACAGTCTGCGCGACACGCCTCGGAGTGGTGTCATTCCGCTGCGCTTGACGGAACTGTCCCCAACGCCCCGGACCCCCAAAGGGAGGCTGCGGTCGCTCGGGGCCGCGGTCGCCGCGGGCGCTGACCTCGCTACTGGCTGGGCCCCGTGGCCGCGACCAGCTGGCACCACTCGACGTGCCGTTCGATGATAGTTCGAAAAGCCCATCTGGCCTATATGGGCCCAGTCAATGCCAATAGCACACATTTCTCATGGTTTCATCTCGCCATGGAGGAGATCAGATGATGACTGGAGACAAACAGGCGGTCACTTCCCGGCGACGCGTGCTGGCCGCTGCGGCACTGGCGCCGGTGCTGGCCGGGGCGGGGCCGGCCAGCGCTCGTACAGCGTCCGACGGGACGATGGTCAAGCCGGTGATCACCACCGAGTCGGACTGGGCGCCCGTAGCGAACGTGCTGGGCCGCAGCGGCAACCTGCTGCGAGGGATGACGTACCACACCCCCTACCCCCGCGACGATCTACGCGTCGTCGTCGAGGGCGGCATCGTCATCAAGCCGGAGCTCGCGCTGGGTGCGCACGTGGCCTTCGTCCGCTACGCCGACGGCGGCACGATGTGCATGGGCGATGTGGCGGTCACCGAGAAGGAACTGCAGGGGGTGATCGATGTCTGGCAGGCGAATGGAATCGCGGTGACCGCGCTCCACAAGCATCTGCCCGCCCATCGCCCCGACATGTGGTGGGTCCACGTCCACGGACACGGCCAGGACGAAAAAGAAGAACTGGCCCTGGCGAAGGGCCTGCGCGCGGGATTCGACCGCACCGGCATCCCGCCGGCAACACCGTCCGGCCCGCCGAGCCCCGTCGCCCTGGACGCTGCCGGAATCGACGCCGCGCTGGGCGCCAAGGGTTCCAGCGACGGCGTGGTCTACAAGGCCGTCTTCGCCCGCCGCGAGACGATCTTCGACGGCCATCTGGTCCTGCCCTCCGGTCTGGGCGCGACCAGCGCCTTCATCTTCCAGCCGCTGGGAAACGGCAGGGCAGCGCTCAGCGGCGACTGCGTCATGCTCGCCGAGGAGGTCCAGAACGTACTGGGAGCCCTGCGGCGGGGCGGGATCAAGCTCGTCGAGCTGCACAACCACCACCTGACGGAGAGCCCTCGCCTGTTCTTCACCCACTTCTGGGCCGTGGGCGACGCCGTCGAACTCGCCAAAGCGCTACGCCCCGCAGTGGATGCCACCAACGTGGTACCGACCAGCGGCGTATGACGAGCAGACGGCGGATCGCTGCCCCCACGGCATCCCCGCAGGCCGACTCTCACGATCCACGACCTGCGACAACCCTGTGAGTCCCGAGCTTCCCCGGGTCAACTGCGCTGCGGACGCAGGCGCCCGGCCGACCGGACCGACGGGGCCCGACCCCGGTCAGCGCTTGATGCCTACGCCCGCCAACAGGCTGATCTGGGCGTCCGCGGGCTCCGTCCCGTCGGCGGGAGCGGCGGGACGCCAGCGGTGGCAGCAGACGATGCCGGGTTCGATCAGGTCGAGCCCGTCGAAGAAACGGCGGACGTCGTCGTGCGATCGGAACTGCACCGGAGACCCGGACTTGGTGTAGACCTCCGCGACCTTGTTCCAGGTGACGGGGTCGAAGTCGGGCGTGCAGTGGTTCATGGCGAGGGCGCTGCCGGCCGGGAGCGGGTCGAGCAGCCGGCGGATGATGGCGTACGGGTCGTGCGGGTCGGTGATGAAGTGCATGAGCGCGTTGAGGGAGAGGGCGATGGGCTGGTCGAAGTCCAGGACCCCCGAGGCTTCCACGGCGCTCATGAGCGCATCGGGGTCGGTGGCGTCGGCCTCGATGTAGGCCGTGCGTCCCTGCGTCGTACTGCGCATGAGGCGTTCGGCGTACTTGAGGACGAGGGGGTCGTTGTCGGCGTACACGACGCGGGCATCGACCGCGACGGACTGGGCGACCTGGTGCAGGTTGGGCTCGGTCGGGATGCCCGTGCCGATGTCCAGCCACTGGCGGATGCCGTGCTCCTGCGCCAGCACACGGGTGGCCCGGTGCATGAACGCCCGGTTCTCACGGGCGGTCACGTAGATGCCGGGGTGGGCCTGGGCGGCGACCAGGGCCGCCTCCTTGTCGATCTCGAAGTGGTCCTTGCCGCCGAGGAAGTAGTCGTACATCCGGGCCGAGTGCGCCTTGCTCGTGTCGAGATCCCGGCCGGCCTGCCTGGTGGTCATGCTCTCCCCTTCGGGTGTGTGTCTGTCGGCCCGCAGGCCAAGGACGGGACCGGTGTCGTCGTCCCTACTGCTGCCCGCCGCCGGTTCACCCGGCGGCCAAGTGATCGGCCAGGCCCTCTTTGACCCCACGGACGAACGCGGCGATCTCGTCCGGCGTGTAGATCAGGGCCGGCCCGGCCGGGTCGGTGGACTGCCGAACGGCCACGCGGCCGTCGGCAAGTTGTTTCGTCTCGACGCACTGGCCGCCGTTCGGCCCGCTCCAGGGACGCTCCCAGCCCTGTTCCCCGAGATCGCGGGCCGGCATCCCGTTGTATACGCCCTCGTCGGTGATCGTCACGAGTACTCCTTGCGCATGCGGTTCAAGAGCGCCCTGCTGTCCTCGGAAGATGTCGCCAGCGCCATACGGGAATGCGCCTCGAGATGGGCGACCACGTCCGCGCGCTGGTCCAAGTAGACGGAGGCGGACAGGAGTTCGCTGTAGACGATGTCAGGCAGCTCGGGCTCCTCGAACCGGAAATACGTGAACGGTGCACACGCCCCGACATGCGCACCCGCGGTGAAGGGCACGATGTCGACGCTGATGTGGGCGAGCTCGGACACGTCCAGGAGCCGCTCGATCTGCTCCCGCATCACGTCAGGGCTGCCCACCGTCCGGTGCAGGACGGCTTCCTCCATGACCACCCACAACGTGGGGGCGTCCTCACGATCCAGCAGGCTCTGGCGGTGCAGCCGCAGCTCCACGCGGCGCACGAGCTCCTCCTCGCTGCCGTTCGGCAACCCGCCGCGCAGTACGGCGCGCGCGTAGCCGGGAGTCTGCAGAAGGCCGGTGACGTACTGGGGCTCATAGGTGCGCAGGGTCTTGGCGCCGGTCTCCAGGCTGACGTAGGCGGTGAACCAACTGGGGACGACGTCGCGGTAGGAGTGCCACCAGCCGGGCTCGTTGGCCTGCTCGGCCAGGTCGACGAACTCGTCTATCTCCTGGCGGTCTGCGCCGTAGGTCTCCAGGAGCTTCTCCACGTAGAGAGGCTTCAGCGCGACCTCGGCCTTTTCCAGCCGGCGGATGGTCAGGGTCTTCACGCGAAGTGCTCTTGCCGCGTCCTCCAGCGAGGCACCGGCGCCGAGCCGCATGTCCTGCAGCCGGCGGCCGAGGATCATGCGCAGGACTGTCGGCGCGCTCGTGCTGGAACGGGCTTCACTCACGCCCAACCTCCTGAAGGATCATCAACAACGCCATTCTGGCAGTGACTTGAAGACGACGCCAGGGTGATACTCGACTGCTGAAATTATCAGCGAGTCGGTTGCAGCGTGAACACGATCACGCGCATAGTTGACATGTGAGCGGTCAAGTCACAGCTCTGACGCAGCATCCGGCCCGGACGGGAGACGTGATGCTGATGCCGTCGTCGGCGCCCCACCGCAGGGCGCCTGCCTCGGCGCATGCCTCACACCGCTCGAGCTGCAGCCCGCATCCCCACACCACGCCTGCCCCCCGGAAGGCACTGGAAGGCGACATCCGTGACCCTGCCCACGTCCCCAGCCCCGGCTTTGACCCCCGCCTTAGCCACGACCGTGCCTCGTCGGGAGTACTGGTTCGGCCTGCCTGCCCTGCGCACCAGCGCGAGATCCGCCCGCGACACCGTGCGCGACCGGCTCCGTGCCTGGAAAGTGCCCGGAGACGCACTGTGCGACGCGGTGCTCCTGGTCTCCGAGCTGACCACGAACGCCGTACTCCACACCGACAGCGGTCATGTCCTGTGTGGCCTCACGCTGACCGGCGACGAGCGGTGCCTGCGTATCGAACTCCACGACGACGGCCGCACCCCGGTCCGCCCGCCCGAGCACCGCGCCGGCCCCGGCGACGAGAGCGGGCGAGGGCTGTTTCTCGTCCAGCAACTCGCGGACCGCTGGGGCTCCGCACGCTCGACGCGGGCCGAAGGCAAGGTCGTCTGGGCAGAGTTGACGGCTCACCCCTGACGCCATGGGCGCCGGCCGGCGCCGAATGTGGCGCCCGCCCCGGCAGTGACAGCCCGGATGCAGCGTGGCCAGGCCCGGCCTGCTGCGCGCCGGACGAGTTCCCCGGTCCAACGGCAGAGACCGCGGTCGGCACGGCACGGCCCCGCTACGTCCCCTTCACGCGGCGAGGAACCCCTTCTCCTCGATCCACCTACAGAAGGCGCCCATGACCCCCCACAGCGAAACCGCTCCTTCTGTCGTGCTGTACGTATGCGCCGACCGAGCCCGGGGTGCGCCCGGGTCGGCCACGCAGTGCGCGCAGACAGAAGGCCGCGCGTTCGCCCAGGAGCGCGGACTGGCGATCGCCGAGGTCGTCACCGACACGTACGGTGAGCCCGACCCGGTCCAGCGCAGCGGGTGGCGGCGTGTGAGACAGCTGGCACAGACAGGCCACGTCACCGCGGTACTCGTCCGCTGGCCCAGCGCCATCGCCCCGGAGTGCGCGCACGAACTCCGGCACCGTGAGACCGCCTGGCTCCACGACCACGGCGTGCGCGTCCAGTACACCTGGGCACCCTTGTCTTCGAGGAGCGGCGACGAGGCCCGGTGATCCCGCTCGGCGATGTCCAGATCTTTGATGCACCTGGTCAGTGACAGCAGTCGCCGTCCACTGGCGGTTCTGATAAACCCCGGACAGTGGGGTGACGCCCCACAGCTGATCACGGCCGTGAATCGCATCCGTGTTCCCCGTCCAGCTGGTGGCCGCCCGTGTCACCCCGTGGGGGCTGGCAGAGCTCCTTCGCAAAACCACCGAGGCGGCTTTCAGGATCTCGTTCGCCCGCTTCATTTCGGCCATTCCTCTGCGGAGTTGGTTCAGTACGGTCCACTCGTCGGCACTCCCTCGATCTCGGGCCCACGACGAGCGTCACAGAGGACGGGCTGCCCATCGGTGTCATGTTCCTCCGGCCGCCCCGGCGGTGAGCTGGCGGAAACTGCTGGAGGGCGCGTTCAAGCTGGAAGCCGACCGCCCGTTCCGGCGTATCCGGGACCTCTGACACCGCCGCCGTCCGCCAGGTGATTGCCTCCCGCACGTAGTCGGCGGCTGCCGGAGTGCGCGAGTCCGCACCCCGCGATACCGTCGAAATGCGTGTGTTCCGCCCACACCGCTGCGGCGCTGCCCGGCCGGGCAGCCTTCGACAACGGCAGAGGAACGGAATCCCATGAGACAGCACCGCCTCCACGCGGCGGCTGCCGGGGCCGCTCTGGCCTGTCTGGCGGCGTTCGGCCCGACACAGAGCAATGCCGCCCCACCACTCGCTCACACGGCCGGGCCCAGCCCGGCGGGTCCGGCACGGTTCGTGCCCGGTCCCTGCCCGAAGACGCCCGAGCCGATCGATGCCCTGAGCACGGCACGGTGCGGGCACCTGGAGGTCCCCGAGAACCGCGGCCGACCCGGCGGCCGGACCATCAAGCTGGCCGTGGCGGTCATCAAGGCCGCCTCGGCCAAGCCCTCCGCGGACCCGGTGGTGTTCATGGCGGGCGGCCCCGGCGGCGACACCTTCGACGACATTCCCATCCTGGTCGACTCCGGTCTGAACAAGGACCGCGACTTGATCATCATGGCCCAGCGCGGGAACCTCTACGACCAGCCGAACCTGGCCTGCCCTGAGATCGACCGCTTCAACGCGAAGGCCGTCGGGCTGGGCTACGACTCGGCGTCGGCGCAGCGGCTCATGCTGGACGCGGTGAAGAAATGCCGGGACCGCCTGAAGGGCGACGGGGTCGACCTGAGCTCCTACAACACCACCGAGAACGCCGCGGACTTCGCCGACCTGCGTACGGCACTGGGCATCTCCCGGTGGAACGTCTACGGGTACTCCTACGGATCCGACCTGGCCCTCACCTACCTGCGCCTGCATCCCAAGGGGATCCGCGCGGTGGCGATCGACTCGGTCACACCTCCACAGAGCGCGATCCTGCCGTGGGGCTGGAGCAGCGCCCGTGAGGGGATCGACAACATCCTGGAGGCGTGCGCGGCCGAGCCCCGTTGCAAGAGCCGCTACCCGGACCTCGCCACCACCCTGACGGAGCAGGTACGCAGGCTGGAGGCGAAGCCGCTGACGCTGAATGCCAAGCCGCCGAGCGGGGGAAACCCGGTGAAGGTCGTCCTCGACGGGGGCGCGGTGCTGAACCTGCTGGTCGCCAATGCCGTCAAGGCCAAGGACGTCCCGGCGGCGATCGACGAACTCAGCCACGGACGTCCGGACCGCTTCGCGCGAGCCCGCGCGGCCGACTCGGTCCAGGCCGTCGGCGTGACCGCGCACGGGCTGACGGAATCGGTGGCGTGCGGCGAATGGGCGCCAGGCTCTTCGGAATCCGACGTGCTGAAAGCGGGGCGCCGGGCCTTCCCCGGCTGGCCTGACACGGTCCTGGCCCAGGTGCCGCAGCTGCCCTTCCAGTACGACGTGTGCCGGCTCTGGGATGTTCCGGACCGCGCCGCCGTCCAGCGGGTTGCCACTACCAGCGCGGTGCCGACGCTCCTCGTCTCCGGGACGTTCGACGCTAAGACCGGGGCGAGTTGGGCGAAGGGAGCGGCCCGTACGCTGTCCCGCTCGACCTCCGTGCTCATCCCCGGAATCACTCACTGGGTGGTCCCCCAGTCGCCCTGCGCGCAAAGCGTGCTGGCCTCGTTCCTCGCGCGTCCGACCGCGCCCGACACCGGTTGCGTGGCCGGTCTCACGCCGCAACCGTTCACGATCACCCCGAAGTGACCGGGAGGACAGATGGCTTCCCCTCAGGCGCCCAGCCGTCGGCGCACCGTACGACGGATCCACGCCACCGTGGCCGGTGCGGCGACGGGGCTCCTCGTCACCGGCCTGCTCGCCGCGCCCGCCCATGCGCGGGACGACACCGGAGGGCCGATCGGAACGACCGCCGGCAAGGCGGGCGACGCCCGCTACGAGCCGGGCCCGTGCCCGAAGACGCCCGAACCGATCCCCGAGCTCAAGGGGGCCCGTTGCGGAACGCTCACCGTGCCCGAGAACCGCGCCAAGCCGAACGGTCGACAGATCAAGCTCGGCGTCGCGATCGTGCCGGCGTTGGCCGCCAAGCCCAAAGCCGACCCGATCGTGTGGTTGGCCGGCGGACCCGGCGATGACGCGGTCGGAGAGGCGAAGATGGCCGTCGACGGCGGCCTGAACCGCGACCGGGACGTGATTTTCATGTCCCAGCGGGGCACGTACTCGGCCACCCCGAGGCTCACCTGCCCGAACATCGACAAGTTCAACGCGCGTGCGGTCGGCCTCGTCTACGACGCGCCGTCCACCGAGCGTCTGCACGTCGAGGCCACGAAGGCCTGCCACGACCAACTTGCGGCCCGCGGGAACGACCTCAGCGCCTACAACGACACCGAGAGCGCGGCCGACTACGCGGACCTGCGAGCCGCACTCCGCATCAAGCAGTGGAACCTGTACGGCATCTCGTACGGCACCGACCTGGCGCTCATCTACATGCGCCTGCACCCGGAGGGACTTCGGTCGGTCGGCATCGACGGCATTCTGCCGCCGTCCAAGGCAGGATCGGCCGCTACCTGGAGCAGCGCCCGGCAGGGCTTCGACGGCCTGTTCAAGGCCTGCGCCGACCAGCCCGCGTGCAACCACCGCTATCCGAACCTGCCGGCCACCTTCGACCGCCTCGTGCGTCAGCTGGAGGCCAAGCCGGTCACGACCACCGTCACCGTCCCCGGCCACGCGAAGCCGGTGAAGGTTGTACTGGACGGCGGAGCTCTGGTGAACTGGATGACCTCCGCCACCCACGTGGCACCCCAGGTCCCCCTGGCCCTCGACGAGCTGGCCCACGGCAAGCCGCAGCGGATCGCCCAGCAGTGGGCGGGCGGCAAGCTCAGTCCCCAGGCCGTCGGAAGGGTTGCCCACGGGCTCTCCTACGGCGTCTTCTGCAGCGAGTGGACGCCGTACGAGAGTCAGGAAGCGGCGCTCCGGGGCGGGCAGGAAGCGTTCCCGTCGTTCCCCCACTCGGTACAGGCCCAGGCCCCGCAGCTCACCTTCCTGCGCCCGGACTGCGACGTCTGGAACGTCCCGGCGGCGCCGCGCTCGATCCGGGACGTCACACGCAGCGACATTCCCACGCTCGCTCTCTCGGGCGGGTTCGACTCCCAGACCGGCGCGGACAACGGGCCGTACGTCGCCCGCACACTGAGCAAGGCCAAGGTCGTCACCGTCCCCTACGAACCCCACGTCGTGTTCGCCACGTCGAAGTGTGCGCAGCAGATCACCGTCTCGTTCTTCGACGCCCCGACCGCCCCGAATACCGCATGCCTCAAGGACCTCAAGCCACCCCGGTTCGAGATCGGCCGCTGAAGGCCGAGGGCCGCGCCGTGGTGTCCGGCTCCTCGCCCGGCCTGCTCAGCCGCTGGGATGTGCTTCGGCGTCAGGGTGTGGGCAAGGAGCCGGAGGCGTCGCGGAGTTCGTGCAGCAGGTGGGTGCCGTCCTGTGCCTTCTCTGCCACGGCGATCAGGGGGCAGCTCGTGTGAGCGGCGGTCAGTCGTCGGCCGGAAGGACCTGGATGGTGTCTCCGACCGCGCGTTCGCCGGTGGAGTCCGAGGGCTGGTTGACCACCGAGCCGTTGACGGCCATCGCAGTGGAGCCGCCGCCGTCGAGGTTCAGCGCCTGCACGGCACCGAGCGACTTCATGAACGCGGCGGCCTCCTGGAGCGTGAAGCCCTCGCTGCCGCCCTTCTGCCGCCCGTCGACCGTCACCAGAAGCAGCCTGCCCCGCTTGTCGATACCTGCCATGGTGCGGGGCTGGCGGACGTTGGCCCACGCGTACCCGAACGACGGGTACTCCGGGTCGATGACCCCTTCGGTGGCTGCGTCGATGGCGATGCGCCCGTGCTGAACCAGCGTCGGGGCCGCACTGACGAGGGAGTCGCCACGGTGGAGCTCGACGCGCCTGCCCAGGCTGTCGCGAATGGCCTCGGTCACCTTGATCCGGTGGCCCGGTTCGGCGTGTTCGGTCAGCCAGTCCGCCGCGCGACCGGTGCCCTGCAGCACGTGTGCGTCCGCGGGCACGTGTCCGCCACGTGCGCCGACCGAGGCGACCCGGCCGGACGCGTCGAGTACGACCTGGACACCGGGTCCGGTCGGCAGATCGGCCTGGAAGGCCGGGGTGAACTGCACCATGTCGTCGCCCAGTTGACAGGTCACGTCCTGCCAGGGCAGCTCGCTCGGGGTGGTGCCGGGACGGCCGCAGTCGCGCACCGTGCCGGGCCTGCGATTGATGCCTTGGATCTGGTACGAGTCGTTGCCCGCCCGGGCCGTGACGGTACTGGTCAGGTCGGCGATCCGGGCGCTGCGGCCTCCGTCGCGGATGAGCAGCGCGGCCCGTGAGCCGACCGCCATCGACTCCAGTTCACCCTGGTAGGCGCCGATGCCGGACATGGTGCCCGGCACGCCGTCGGCCGATCCGATCACGAAGAAGCCGCCGTTGACGCCGACCAGCGACTTGAGCTTGGCGGCCACCGACGAGGTGGTCGCGCGGTGTGTGACATTGCCGTCGTGGGTGGCCTCGACGGTTCCGGTGAAGGTCTTCGGGTCGATCACCGCGACGTGGACGTTCTCCCGGTCGGCCGGTTCCTGACTGTCGGCGCCGGTCCAGGAGAGCGTCGGCTGGAAGCCGGCCGCGGTGACCGCCGACGACGTGCTCTTCGCCTCGTTCTGCGTGGCGAAGTTCCCGACCCGGACGCGGTACCCCATCAGCCCGTGGGGACTGTCGGTGTAAGCGGGCCACTGAACGCTCTCCACGCGGGGCCGCAGGCCGGCCGCGGTGAGTTTCTGTGCCGTGCTGTCGGCCCAGTCCCGGGTGGAGACCTCCGCCCAGCTCGCGGGTGCGTCCGGATCGTTCGAGGACCACCGGGTGGACACCGGGGCCTGGACGGTGACCGTCCACGAGTGCGTGACGCCGGGGTGCTGGACGACGCCGGTGCGGACCTCGACCCCGGGAGCGGGAGTCTGCGTCGACCACTGTTCGGTCGCCTTGGTGGGCACGGTGTCGGCCTCCGCGACACCGGGCAGCGGGGACGGGCCCACCACGGCGAGTACGGCGGCCGCAGCGAGTCCGGCGCGGACACGTGAGGAGCGCAGGGCGGCGCCTCGGGCAAGTGCGTGACGCATGAAAATCCACCTCATGACGGGGACGGGGGCGACCGGCATGGGGGAGGGCGTCTCAGCCGCCGGGTGCGCGGGATCGCAATGGTCTACTCCACTTGTCGTGGGTGTCAACGACCGTGCGGTGGACAGTTGATGGCCGATGTCTGCCCTGAATCGAGAACCTGCGTGGGGGAGAGCGCGTCGGGCCCGTAAAGGCCGATGGAGGGCATGCCGGCCGGAGCTGCCCGGCAATCACCGAGGGTGCCCTCCATCACCCTCGACCGGCAGGAACTCACGACAACGCCCCTGCGGGGCCTGACCAGCGGGCAGGGCACGAGGTACTGACACCTGCACCGTTCCCACCCCCACGGCGGCGGAGCGGCCATCCACGCCGCGGGAGCCGTGACCTTGTGGCCGCGGCTCCCGCGGAGCAATGGTGCCTACTTGAGGCTGTAGGCGCGCACCACGGTCTGGTTGACCGTGTTGCCCGCGTCGTCCTTCGCGGTGGCGCGGAGCGACACATGCTCGGCCGACTTCGGCGCCTTGACGTCCACGGTCCACGTGCCGTCAGCCGTCCGGCGCAGGCCGGCCGGGATCCAGCGCGAGCCGCCGTCGTACGACACCTGCAGGGTCGCCCCGTCGACCTTCCCGGCGCCGGTCGTGGAGGGTGTGGACGATCGTGCGGCCCCTACGAATATGGGGGTTTGGCTCCCAGCGTGGTGACATACATCGATACGATCACCCTTGTGAAGGTCGTCGTGCAAGTGAAGCTGATGCCGCAGGCCGAGCAGGCCGCCGCGTTGTCGGTGACGCTGCGCACGGTCAACGAGGCCGCGAACTGGGTGTCGGCGGTGGCGTTCGAGCACGGTGTCCCGCGTGAGTACGAGCTGCGCAAGCACACCTATGGCGAACTGCGGTCGCGAGGGCTGGGGGCGCAGGCCGCCCAGCACATCATCAAGAAGACCCGCGATGCCTACACGACGCTCAGGGCCAACATCCGCGCCGGGAATCTCGGCAAGCCTGGATCGAAGCGCCGTACCAAGGCGGAGTCCAAGCCCATCGCCTTTAGGCCCGAGGCTGCGCAGCCGTATGACGACCGGTGTTTGAGCTGGCAGTACGACGCGCAGACGGTGAGCATCTGGACAACCGCCGGGCGCATCAAGAACGTCCGCTTCGCCTGCTCGCCCGACGCTCTCAAGACGCTTCGGGACCACCGGCAGGGCGAATCGGACCTGATCGAACGCGACGGCGTGTTCTACCTGCTGGCGACGTGCGACGTTCCCGAGGCCGAGCAGTACGAGCCCGGCCATTTCATCGGGGTGGACCTTGGAATCGCCAACATCGCCACCACATCCACCGGCCACAAATCCGCCGGGCGTGGCCTGAACCGTCACCGTAAGCGGCAACTCGACCTGCGTAGGAAACTTCAGGCCAAGGGCACCAAGTCCGCCAAGCGGTTGTTGAAGAAGCGCAACCGGCGTGAACAGCGCCACGCGAAGAACCAGAACCACATCATCGCCAAGACGATCGTGACCGAGGCTGAACGCACCTCGGCCGGAATCTCCCTGGAAGAACTCAGGGGAATCCGGCAGAGGGTACGGCTCCGCAAGCCCCAACGGGTCGCACTGCACTCCTGGGCCTTTGCCCAGCTCGCAGACTTCATCGTCTACAAGGCCCGCAGGGCCGGCGTCCCCGTGGTCTTCGTCGATCCCGCCTGCACCTCGCAGCAGTGCTGCGAGTGCGGCCACATCGACAAGAAGAACCGGGCAAGCCAGGCCCGCTTCACCTGCCGGAACTGCGGGGTCGTTGCCCACGCAGACCGGAACGCTTCCCACAACATCGCCCGCAAGGGCGTAGCTGTGTGGACTGCGGGGCGTGAGTCACGCGTCCCTGCCACCCCATAAGGGTGTCTGGACGGAGGAGCCCACCCAACAGCCAGTCGGGCGCTACCTCCAAGCCCGGTCGTTTCACGACCGGGTAGTTGAGTACGCCGGACATGTCCGGTTGCTAATGGGTGAAAGTCCCTACGAGGAGAGGTGAGACTAACTCGCTAGCCAAAGGCAAGGGCGTCACCGCGAGGTGGGGTCCGGAGGAAGCTGGAGGCAAAACCGGGCACCGATGTACAAGAACCGCGTAGAGGCGGGATGGACTGGGTAAGGCGGCTCAGCACGTCAAAGCCCGTACTCACCAAGAAGGCCATCACGTAGACGCGGCGACGGTCCGGGGAAAGCAACCGTACTTATTCCGGGAGGTCTGTCCGGGTGTCACCTGTAACCGTGCAGCGGCGGAGATCGCGACGACCGGTAGGAGCAATCCCATCGGTTTGCCGGACAGAAGTCAGCAGAGGTCGTAGTACCGAGACGGGTAGGCAGTAGGCCGACAAGGACTCGAGAAGGACCGAACGTTTAGTGGATTGAAGGAAGGGTGCCTGCTCGATCAGGTCACGATGACCGCTGCAAGCCTGCCTTGGCAGATCCCCAGAAAGAAACGCCGGTGCATACGGCTGCCCTGTCTGAGGAGCGCAGTGTCCAGACGGCGCACCACCGGACCGACAATTACCGCGAGCCGCCCCTCTGGGAAACGGTGTTCTCGAAAGAGAACCTGCTCGCGGCGCTCAGGCGCGTTGAAGCGAACCGGGGTGCTCCCGGCATTGATGGGATGACCACGGAGGAGTTGCGGCCGTGGATCGCCCTGAACTGGCCCAAGGTGTGGGCTGAGCTTGACGCGGGGACATACAGGCCCGCTCCCGTTCGTCGGGTGACCATCCCTAAGCCGAACGGCGGGGAGCGGATGCTGGGTGTCCCTCGTGTGTTGGATCGCTTGATCCAGCAGGCAATTGCGCAGGCCCTCGTGCCCGTCTTCGACCCCCACTTCTCCGGGGCGTCGTTCGGGTTCCGTCCGGGCCGCTCGGCACACCAGGCTGTAAAGGTCGGACGCCGAGCGATCGAAGACGGAAATCGTTGGGCAGTGGACCTGGACCTGGACAAGTTCTTCGACCGGGTGAATCACGACGCGCTCATGGCGCGGGTGGCCCGCCGGGTGGAGGACAAGAAGGTCCTGAAGCTGATTCGCCGATACCTGGAGGCCGGAATCATGGCCGAAGGGGAGGTCGTGGCATCGGAGGAAGGGACGCCGCAGGGCTCCCCGCTCTCTCCTTTGCTCTCCAACGTCATGCTGGACGACCTTGACCGCGAACTCTTCGAGCGCGGCCTCCGTTTCCTAAGGTATGCGGACGATGTGATGGTCTTCGTCCGGTCGGAGCGGGCGGCAAACCGCGTCCTCGGGTCGGTCACGACCTTCATCGAGAAGCGGCTGAAGCTGAAGGTGAACCGGGAGAAGTCCAAGGTCTCCTCGGTGTTCAAGGTCTCCCTCCTCGGGTTCGGTTACTACCGGCCTGGCGGCAAAGGCCCGGTGAAGATCCGGATCGACCGGAAGGCGCTCCGCCGTCTGAAGAAGGAAGTCCGGAGGTTCACTTCCAGGTCTTGGGGAGTGTCCATGGAACACCGACTGGAGAAACTGGAAAGGTTCATGACCGGCTGGGTCTCATACTTCAAGCTCGCGGACTCCTCATGGACATTCAGGCAGCTCGACGAATGGACCCGCCGGAGGCTTCGTCAGGTCAGATGGGTCGAGTGGAAGAACGCCAACAACCGAAACCGAATGGTGCGGAAACTTGGATATGTGATCCCGAATGAGATCCGGATCATTGCGGGACGCCGTAAGTGGAAGGCGTCCCGAACCCTCGCGATGTCCATCGCCCTGGATAACGCCTACTGGGACGCTCAGGGCTACAAGTCCTTCAACGGGTTGTGGCAGCGTCTCGGGACCGCCTGAGATCAGCTAGACGAACCGCCGGATGCGGGCCCGCATGTCCGGTGGTGTGGGGGGCGGGCCGGGAGAACCGGTCCGCCTACCCGATCGCGAGTGCGAAGTGGCGCAGCCACACGTATGCCGCGGAGATGGCCACTGTGACGGCGGTGACGATCAGGCCGTACTTGGTGAACTGCCAGAAGGAGATCGGCTGCCGGTTGCGTTCGGCGATGCCGAGGACGACGACGTTGGCGCTCGCGCCGATGGCCGTGGCGTTGCCGCCGAGGTCGGCGCCGAGGGCCAGGGCCCACCACATGACGTGGCCGCCGGAGCCGCCCATGGAGTGGACGAGGTCGGCGGTGATCGGGGCCATGGTGGCGACGTAGGGGATGTTGTCGACGATGCCGGAGAGGACGGCGGAGGAGCCGAGCAGGACCATGGAGCCGCTGAGTTCGTTGCCGCCGATGACGTGGGCCAGGGCCTTGGAGATCTCGCCGATGACGCCGGTCTCGATCAGGCTGCCGATCATGATGAACAGGCCCGCGAAGAAGGCGAGGGTGGGCCACTCGACCTCGGCGAGCACCTCTCCGGTCTCCACCGTGGAAATGGCGACGAGCAGTCCGGCGCCGAGCAGGGCGACGATGCTGGGTTCGTAGTGCAGCACGGGGTGCAGGACGAATCCGGCGACGACGAGCACGAGGACGATCAATCCGTGGACGAGCAGGCGCGGGTTCTTGATGGCTTCGCGTTCCTCCAGGGTCATGATCTCGGCGGCGCGTTCCTCGTCGTAGAGGAAGGACTTCCGGAACATCACGCGGCACACCAGGACGAGGACCACCGTCAGTGCGGCGGAGAGTGGGGCGAGTTGAGTCAGGAAGTCGTTGAAGGTCAGGCCCGCGCGGCTGGCGATGATGATGTTCGGAGGATCGCCGACCAGGGTCGCGGTGCCGCCGATGTTGGAGGCGAAGACCTCGGCGGTCAGGAACGGGGCGGCGGGCAGCGCGAGCCGCTCGCACACCAGGAGCGTGACCGGGGCGATCAGAAGGACCGTGGTGACGTTGTCGAGCAGGGCCGAGGTGAGCGCGGTGATGACGATCAGCATCACCATGACCCGGAAGGGTTTCGCCCGGGCCTTCTTCACGGCCCAGATGGCCAGGTACTCGAACATGCCGGTCTTCTTGAGCACGCCGACGATCATCATCATGCCCATGAGCAGGAAGATGACGTTCCAGTCGATGCCGGATCCGGTCGAGTAGAACGCCGACTTGTCGTCGGTCGCGCCGATCGCCAGCATGACCGCCGCGCCGCCGAGCGCGGCGGCGACCCGATGGATCTTCTCGCTGATGATGAGCGTGTAGGCGCCGATGAAGACGGCGATCGCTGCCCAGCTGTGCCAGTCGTTCACGATCCTCCGATGAGTCGTTCCATCAGGCGGGCCGTCTTGCCGGCGCCCACCGTCGACAGGTCGTCGAGCAGATGCGGGGTGAGCGGCGCGCCGGACACCAACAGGGCGGCGATATCGGCGAGTTCAGCCGGTGACTCGCCCAACGGCTCGGACGTCTCCGTCGCCTGCGGGGGCGTGCGCCGAGCAGGGTGCCCGCAGAGGAGGCCGCGAGGCAGGGGTTGCATGTCGGCAGGGTCGTGCGGGCGGCGGGACCCGACAGGAGGACCGCGATGAGTTGTGCGTCCGAATACCGCGGCCAAAACCATGGCCGGTGCCCCCGATCAGCGAAGAGACTTGTCCCATATCGCCGACCAGACTTCCCGGCACACCGGGCGGAACCTTACAGGTCCTTGACGCGGCACTGACAGTCTCCTGGCGTGCAGTGCAAGGGGGCTTGTGCCTGCCGGGGTCCGGCAGGACCGCAGATGTGGCGGGACCCATCTGCGGTCCGGGGTGAGGTGCGCCATCGAGGACGACGACCCCGAGGTACGGACGCTCTGCACGCTGCGCGAGGGGCATCGCTGACGTGGGATCCGGACGGGTCTGGTGCGCCAGGACCGGCCGGGGCGATCGCGCTGGAAGGGTGGCCGGGGGAGTGGTCGAGGCGCTGGAGGCGCGGTCGCCTCCGTGTACGTGACGGTGCCGTCCTGGGTGGCGTTGCCGCCGGAGCGGCTCAGCCGGGTGGTACCGGGGCGTCGGGTATGTCGGTCACCGGCACTAAAGAGTCGTAAAGACTGCCGGTGTACGGCAATGCGCCGGGCGTCGCGGACGCCTCAGGATGGGTGTGGCAGGAACGGGGGCCAAGCCCTGGTGCCGGGCTTCGCAAGCGAGGCCTGGCGCCAGGGTGGAGCCAAGGGGCGTACCGAACGGGGGTCGGGGGATGGGGGAGTTCCTCGCTGCGGTGGTTGGTTTCCCGGGGCTGCTCTTCACCTCTGCGCTCGTTGTCTCCTGCGGGTTCTGGGTGTTGGTCGCGTCGGGCAGGGTCGAGGCCGGGGCGTTCGACGCGGATGTCGAGCTGGACGCATGGGGGCTCGGGGGAGTGCCCGTTGCCGGCGCAGTGTCGTCGGTGATCGTCGTCGCGTGGCTCGCGACGGTGACCGGTTCGATGCCGGCCGAGCTGGTCGCTCCGGGGGGAATGACGCATGCCGCGCTCGAAGCGGTGCTGCTGATCGGCTCGCCCGTGGTCGGCCGGCGGCTGGCCCGCCGCCTTATGGGCCCGCCTGCCGAGCTGCTGATGAACCCGGCTCGCTCCGACGTGGTGCCGGGGCCACGGCCGGTGGTCGCGAGGGCCCCCTCCATGGCGGCAGGGCCCTGACGGAACAGGGCCGCTGAAGTGCCGGGCGCGGCCCGCCCCACTGTCCTGTTCCGACCCTGGCGGTGCCGCACCGCTGCCCCGGCATGTCTGTCGCCTTCTTCATCCAGGGGCGCCAACCGCCCCTGAAGCCAAAGGACTTCATCATGGATGCCACCACCGTGGGCATCGGCGTGTCCGTCGTCGTTGTCCTGATCGTCCTCGCCGCGCTGCTGCTCGTGTTCACCCGGCTGTTCCGCAAGGTGGAGCAGGGCAAGGCTTTGATCGTCTCGAAGATCCGCAAGGTGGATGTGACGTTCACCGGGCAGGTCGTGCTGCCGGTGCTGCACAAGGCCGAGGTGATGGACATCTCGGTGAAGGCCATCGAGATCACCCGGACCGGCCGGGACGGGCTGATCTGCCAGGACAACATCCGTGCCGACATCCGCATCTCGTTCTTCGTGAAGGTCAACAAGACGGTCGAGGACGTCATCAAGGTCGCTCAGGCCGTGGGCACCCAGCGGGCGAGCGACCAGAAGACGCTGCAGGAGCTGTTCCACGCGAAGTTCTCCGAGGCGCTCAAGACGGTCGGCAAGCAACTGGACTTCACCGATCTGTACACCAAGCGCGAGGAGCTGCGGTTCCGCATCATCGAGGTCATCGGTGTCGACCTGAACGGCTACCACCTCGAAGACGCGGCGATCGACTACCTGGAGCAGACGCCGCTGGCTCAGCTCGACCCGAACAACGTCCTCGACGCGCAGGGCATCCGGAAGATCACCGAGCTGACGACCATCGAGCACGTACGCACGAACGAGTTCCAGCGGACGGAGGAGAAGGAGATCACGCGGCAGAACGTCGATGCCCGCGAGACCATCCTGGAGCTGGAGCGCCGCCAGGCCGACGCCGAGATCAAGCAGAAGCGGGAGATCGACACCGTTCGGGCGCGTGAGGAGGCCGAGACGGCGCGGGTCGTGGAGGAGGAGCGGCTGCGCTCGCAGGGTGCGTTCCTCGTCACGGAGGAGAAGCTCGGTGTACAGCGTGAGAACCAGGCCCGTGAGGTCGCCGTGGCGCAGAAGAACCGCGAGCGGGTCATCGCCGTCGAGAACGAGCGCATAGAGAAGGACCGCCTGCTGGAGGTCATCGCGCGGGAGCGGGAGACGCAGCTGACGAAGATCGCCGCCGACAAGGAGGTCGAGGCGGAGAAGCGGGAGATCGCCGAGGTGGTGCGTGAGCGGGTCGCCGTGGACCGCACGGTGGCCGAGCAGGAGGAGTCGATCAAGAAGCTGCGCGCGGTCGAGGAGGCCGAGCGCGGGCGGCAGGCCGTCATCATCGCGGCGGAGGCCGAGGCGCAGGAGAAGCTCGTCAAGGACATCAAGGCCGCTGAGGCGGCCGAGCAGGCTGCCACCCACCGTGCGGCCGAACAACTCACCCTCGCCGAGGCCGAGTTGAAGTCCGCCGATCTGCAGGCACAGGCCAAGCTCAAGCGTGCCGCGGGCATTCAGGCGGAGAGCGCGGCCGCCGGGCTCGCCGAGGTGCAGGTACGCGGCAAGGAGGCCGAGGTCATCGAGAAGGCCGGCCGTGCCGAGGCGGAGGCCACCGAGGCCAGGATGCGCGCGGAGGCGGAGGGGGCTCGCGCGATGGCGCTGGCCGAGGCGACCGCCATCGCGGAGAAACTGAAGGCGGAGGCAGAGGGCATCAATCAGAAAGCCGTCGCGATGGCCGCCCTGGACGAGGCCTCGCGCGGGCACGAGGAGTACCGGCTGCGCCTGCAGGCCGAGAAGGAGATCCGGCTCGCGGGCCTGGACGTGCAGCGGCAGGTCGCCGAGGCCCAGGCAACGGTGCTTGCGACCGGCCTGGAGAACGCGGACATCAACATCGTCGGCGGCGAGTCCGTCTTCTTCGACCGGCTCGTGTCCTCGATCGCGCTGGGCAAGGGCGTCGACGCCTTCGTCCAGCACTCCGAGACCGCGCAGGCGCTGGCCAAGCCGTGGCTTGACGGTACCGAGAGCTTCACCGAGGACGTATCGAAGATCCTCGGCTCGCTCTCTTCGCCCGTGCAGAACCTCACCGTCTCCGCGCTGCTGATGAAGCTCATGAAGGGCGGTGGCGAGCAGGCCGGGCAGGTGGGTGAACTCCTCGACAAGGCAAACCAGTTGGGCATCGCGAATGTGCCGCTCGCCGACTTGAACGGATCGCGCAGGAACTGATCCGCCCATTGAATCGCGCCCGGGCCCGCGGTACGGGGGTCCGGGCGCGCCCAACCACCCGCACACGTAGCGGCAGAGCCGGAAACGGAGACCGGGCATGGCCACCGGAACGGAACCGCGGACCGGTCTGGACGCGGGCACGTACGAAGTCCTGCGCGACCGACTCGCCCTACAGGCTCGGGAGTTGACCGACCGTGCCGCGGCGCTCAACGACCGCCGCGTCGCCGCGTTCGGCTCCACCGATCTGACGCTCGCCGCGAGCGAGGCCGTGCGCACCGACGAGCCGCGGGTCGCACGCGACGTCGTCGCCGTGGGGGACGTCCTGCTGCTCGGTCTGCGCACCTCGCCCGGCACCCGCACGCCCGACATCGGCGACGTCTTCACCCTGCACGACCGCGACCTGGCCCGGCTGCCCGACGGCGCCGTCGCGGGCCTCCTCGACGACCCCGCGTTCGTGGCGGAGTTCGCCGCTCTCTTCCGCTATTACCGCCAGGCACGCCTCCTTCAACTCCGGGATGTCGACGGCAAGTTGCTCGCCGTATTCCAGGTCGGCGAGAAGCCCGACGACATCCGCGTGCTGCGCTGGGAACACGACGGCCGGGGCGGCGTGCGCTTCCTCGACGCGCGCGGCGAGCGTGATGACGTGCTGCCGCCCGCGCACGGCGTCATCTGGCGGGACGCGACCCGCGAGGACCACGTTCCAGGGCGTCACCCGCACGTCTCCATCGGCGGCGAGGTGTATGTGTCCACGGTCGGCGGCGCCCTGACCGTCAAGGCCGAGGACGACACCGAGACCGGTGACAGTATCCATTCCGAACCGGTCGACGAGCCGCTGCAGTCCCTCGCGGACGCCGACATCGCGCACGCCCGCGTCGGCCCCCTGCTCCTGCTGCGCATCCGCCCGTACAAGGAGGACGCCTGGCGCCACCTGGTCTTCAGCACCCTCACCAAGACCGTCGCACGCCTCGACGGCATCGGCCAGGGCTGCCGTGTCCTCCCCGACGACCAGGGCATCCTCTTTCCCGGCGGCTACTGCCTGGCCACCGGCACGCACAAGACGTTCGACGCGCTCGACACCACGGGCCTGGCCTACGACAGGACGGTGCGCTCGCCGAACGGCGAGGACGTCCTGTACGTCTTCCGCGCCCGGGCCGCGGGCCGCACGCTGCTGCTCCCTTACAACGTGATCCGCAAAGAGGTCGCCGCCCCGCTCACCTGTCGCGGCCACGCCGTCTTCGACGACGGTACCCTCATGCTGCTCCGGTCCGACGAATCCGAAGAGCCGGCACGCGTGCACCCGGTCCAGACGTGGCGCACCCCGTTCACGGCCGACACCTACGCTGCCGAAGCGCCGGGTGACGACGAGACGTTGACCCGCATAGGCAACGCCGATCTCGTGCGGGGCATCTCCGACTGCCTGTCCGTCGCCCGCGCCGTCGCCGGGACCGCGCACGCCCCCACCGCGAACGCCTACGAGGCGCTGGCCGCGTCCTGCGAGCGCGCAGCCGACTCCTACCACTGGCTCGCCGACCCCGAACTCGGGGCCCTGGACGGCCCGTTGGATGCCATGCGGGCCACGGCGCGGCAGGTCCTGACCGAGTACGAGACGGTCCGGACGCTGACCCGGCAGGCCGGCGACGCACTCGCCGACGCGGCCTCGCACATCGCGGGCCTGGTACGCAGGATCCGCGGGGAGGTGCCGCGAAGTGCCCACGAGTGGGTCGGCCGCATCACCGAACTGCGCCGGGCGCAGGGCCGGTTGCTCACCCTCAAGGAGCTCAGGTATGCGGACGTCGACCGCATCGACACCCTCGCCGACGACCTCGCGGGGGATATCGCCGCGGCCGCCACCCGCGCCGTCACCTTCCTCGCGCGCCCGGACGCCTTCGCCGCCCACCATGCCGACATCGAGGAGCTCACCGCCGAGGCCGCTCAGCTGCAGACGGCCGCCGAGGCGACCCCGCTCGCCGCCCGCGTCGCCGACCTCGCCGAGCAGCTGCAGACGGTGACCGACATCGTCTCAGGCCTCGACGTCGGCGAAGCGACCGTGCGCACCGGCATCCTGGAGCGCATCGCCGAAGTCCTCGCCGGCGTCAACCGGGCCCGCGCCACACTCGACGCACGTCGCCGCGAACTGACCGCAAACGAGGGACGCGCCGAGTTCGCCGCCGAGTTCTCGCTGCTCGGCCAGGCCGTCAGCGGCGCCCTCGCCGTCGCCGACACACCGCAGTCCTGCGACGACCACATCGCCCGCCTGCTCCTCCAACTGGAGGGACTGGAAGGCCGGTTCGCCGACTCCGACGACTTCCTCGCCGGCCTCGACGCCAAGCGCACCGAGATCCACGAGGCGTTCGCCGCCCGCAAACAGACCCTCGCCGACGCCCGCGCCCGGCACACCGAACGCCTCGCGGTCTCCGCGCACCGCGTCATGGAGACCGTCACCCGCCGTCTGGCCGCCCTCGCCTCACCCGACGACATCACCACATACCTGGCGTCCGACCCGATGGTCGCCAAGGTCCGCCGCACCATCGACGAACTGCGCGCCCTCGACGACCAGGTCCGCGCCGAAGAACTCGACGGCCGCCTGGCCGTCGCCCGCCGGCACGCCCTGCGCACCCTGCGCGACCGCACCGACCTCTACACCGACGGCGGCAGCACCATCCGCCTCGGCCGTCACCGCTTCCCGGTCAACACCCAGCCGCAGGAACTGACCCTCGTCCCTCACGGGGACGGCATGGCCATCGCCCTGGGCGGCAGCGACTACCGAGCGCCCGTCACCGACCCAGGCTTCGCCGAACTGCGCCCCTACTGGACCCAGTTGCTCCCCTCGGAGAATGACACGGTCTACCGTGCCGAGCACCTCGCCGCCCGCCTGCTCGCCGACCACGGCGCGGACACGCTCCTGGCCGCCGACGACCTGCGGGCCCTGGTGCGGACCGCGGCCGAGAAGTCGTACGACGAAGGCTACGAACGCGGCGTCCACGACCACGACACGACCCTGATCCTCACCGCCCTGCTGCGCCTGCGCTCCGGCGCCGGACTGCTGCGCCACACACCCGCCGCCCGCGCCGCCGCCCAGCAGTTCTGGGCGCTCGGGGCGGACGAGGGCGAGCGCGAGCAGTGGACCCGCCGCGCCGTCTCACTCGCCCGCGCCCGCGACACCTTCGGCCTCGCCCCGGCCATCGCCGACTGGTGTGCCGAACTCGCCGCCCGCATCGGAGACGCCCCGGCCGCCGACTACCTCTTCGAGGAGCTGACGTCCGCACCCGATGGCTTCGTCACCTCGGCCGCCACCCGTACGTTCCTCGACAAGTTCCGCCGTGCCGTGGACAGTCCGGCCTACGAGGCCGACCTCGCCGGTGTCACCGACATCACCGCCCGCCGCTCCCTGGCCGAGGCCTGGCTGTCCTCGTACGCCGCCTCGACAGGAGAGGGGGACACCGACCTCCCCGAGGCCGTCGCCGTCGAGCTCTGCCCCGGCCTCGTCCGCTACGACAACGACGCTCCGCTCACCGCGACCGTCGACGGGCTCCTCGGCACCCACCCGCGCCTGGACGGCCGCCGCCTCACCCTCCGCCTCGACGAACTCCTCGCCCGCACCCGCCAGTTCCGTGAGCAGGTCGTCCCCGGCTTCCGCACCTACCAGTCTCGCCGGGCCGCCCTCGTCGCCGCGGAGCGCGCCGCGCTGTGCCTGGACGAGCACCGCCCGCACGTCCCGCCGTCCTTCGTCCGCAGCCGACTCATCGACGAGGTGTACCTGCCGCTGATCGGCGACAACCTCACCCGTCAACTCGGCACCGCAGGTGGTCTGTTGCTGCTCCTCTCGCCGCCCGGGTACGGCAAGACGACCCTCGTCGAGTACGTCGCCGAACGCCTCGGCATGCTCCTGGTGAAGGTCAACGGACCGGCCCTCGGCCACCAGGTCACCTCCCTCGACCCCGCCCAGGCCCCGAACGCAACGGCACGCCAGGAGGTCGAGAAGATCAACTTCGCCCTCGAGGCCGGCAACAACGTCCTTCTCCACCTCGACGACATCCAGCACACCTCGCCCGAACTCCTCCAGAAGTTCATCGCGCTCTGCGACGCCCAACGCCGCATGGACGGCGTCCGAAACGGCGCATCACGTACGTACGACCTGCGCGGCAAGCGGTTCGCCGTCTGCATGTCCGGCAACCCCTACACCGAGTCCGGTGCCCTCTTCCGCATCCCCGACATGCTCGCCAACCGCGCCGACGTGTGGAACCTCGGCGATGTCCTGACCGGCAGGCAGGACGCTTTCGCCGTCAGCTTCGTCGAGAACGCGCTCACCGCGAACGACCACCTGGCGCCGCTCACCGGCCGCGACCGCGCCGACCTCGACGCCCTCCTCCGCCTCGCCGCCGAAGATCTGTCCTCGGGCTCTCGATCCGGCGCGCGCAGGGGAGGAGGCCCCATCGCCCGCACCGACCGGCTCAGCCGCCCGTTCGCCCCGGCCGAGGCCGAGCGGATCGTCGCTGTGCTGCGCCACCTGCTCACCGCCCGCACGACCGTCTTGACGGTGAACGCCGCCTACATCGCCTCGGCCGCGCAGTCCGAAGACGCCCGCACCGAACCGCCCTTCCAACTCCAGGGCTCCTACCGCGACATGAACAGGATCGCGGCCCGAATCGACCCGGCGATGAACGACGCCGAACTCTCCGCCGTCCTCGACGACCACTACGCGGCCCAGGCCCAGACGCTGACCACGGGCGCCGAGGCCAACCTCCTCAAGCTCGCCGAACTGCGCGGCACCCTCACACCCCGACAGACCGAACGCTGGTCGGAGCTGAAGGCCGCCCACGTCCGAGCCCGCACGCTCGGGGGCGCCGACGGCGACCCTGCCGTCCGCGCGGTCGCCGCGCTGGGACTGGTGGCCGACCGCATCGCTGCCGTCGAGTCCGCGATCACTCGCGTCACCGCTCCCCGTGAGTAGGTTGCCTGCTGTTCTTCGCAGTTCAGCGCCGTACCGGCCGTTTCGCCGAAGGATCTGGCGAGGTCCGTGCTGTCCGGGGGAGGTGTGGTGTCGCGCTCGCCGCTGTCGATGTACCCCAGGTCGGTGGCGACGACCGTCCCGGCTCCGCGCCGTAGGGTGCCGGTATGGATCTGGTGGGGCTTGGCCGGGCTGTCGACGAGGCATTCGCCGTTACCGGGGTGGACACCCCTCCCTGGCCCGATCCACATCCTGATGGCGAAGTGCGGGACGAGGAGTACTCGCGGTGTCCGGCGCCGGAGAAGTACCGCGTTCTCGCTGCCCGGGCCGACGCCTGGACACGGGCGCTGTCCCGGCTCGGGCTGGCCGAGGTGGAGGCGGTCACGGATCCGGCGGCGATCTGGCGGCGACGGCCGGGCGTGGCCGTCAGCGGCGCTGTCCGGCTGCGCCCCGTACGCGCAGACGCCGTATCTCTCGTGTTCGGGTTCTCGGCCATCGACGAGGTTCCCGGGACGGTACTCGTGGTGGGGGCGGGGGAGCCCGCTGTGAGTCTCGAGCAACTTCCGGACTGTGGCTGCGATGCCTGCGACAGCGGTTCCGCCGACCTCCTCGAGGCGGTGGACGACGTAGTGATCGCCGTGGTCACCGGCACGTTCGTGCACGTCGACGCCGGGGAGGGGCGGGAGATCGTGTGTACGGGGGACAGCTGGTCGGCGAGCAACTGGGATGCGTTCGGGACACCGGTCGAGGAGGCGCTTGCCACGGCGCGGGCCGGTCGGTCGCCGTACCGCGTCGTGCGGGGACAAGCCTGGGAGTGATCACCCGCGCGAGGTCACGTCACGCGAAATCGATCACCGTTCACTGACGCCGGCCGCCTCCGCGTCCCGGGTGCGGAGCGAGGACTTGACCACCTTGCCGCCCGCGTTACGGGGAAGCTCCGCCACCAGCACGAGGTCCTTCGGCCACTTGAAAGACGCGAGCTTTCCTTCGAGGAACTCCGTCAGCTCGCGCAGCGACAGGCCGGTTCCCGGGGTGACGGTGACGTAGGCGACCGGCACCTGGCCCCAGCGTTCGTCGGACCTGCCGATCACGGCGACCTCCCGTACGGAAGGGTGCGCGGCGACGGCGTTCTCCAGCTCGGCACAGTAGATGTTCTCGCCGCCGCTGATGATCATGTCCTTCTTGCGGTCGACCACCCAGACGAAGCCCTCGTCGTCCCGCTTGACCAGGTCACCGGAGTGGAACCACCCTCCGTCGAAAGCCTCTGCGGTCTCCTGCGGCTTCCTCCAGTACCCCTGGGTCACCGTGGGCCCGCGGTAGACGATCTCACCGACCTCGCCCACGGCGACGTCGTTCATGTCCGCGTCGACGATGCGGTACTGGATGCCCGGGATCGGCCGACCGACCGAGCCGAGCTTGCGCAGCGCATCCTCCCCGCGGAGCACGCAGGTGATGGGCGAGGTCTCCGTCTGGCCGAACACCGCCACGTTGAGCGCGGCGGGAAACTTCTCGCCCATGGCGCGCAGGGTCGCGTCGCTCGCGGGGGCGGCACCCCAGCTGATGATCCGCAGTTTCAGGTCACGCTTGTCGATGTCGGGCTGGGCGCAGATCAGGTCCCACTGCTGCGGAACGTTGAACACGACGGTGGCGGCTTCGAGTTCATAGGCGTCGAGCACCGCCCGCGGGTCGAAGGCGCCCAGCGGATGGATCACGACCGTGCTTCCGGCCACGAAGTTGGCCACGATCGAACCCAGGCCCGCGATGTGGAAGAAGGGCGCCGTCAGGAAACCGACATCGGAGTCGTCGAACATCTCCATCGCGCGGATGCACGTGATCGCCTGTACCTGCATGTTGCGGTGGGACAGCATCACCCCCTTCGGCCGGCCGGTGGTGCCCGAGGTGTACATGATCAGCGCGGTCGACTCCTCGCTGATGTCGGGCAGTTCCATCGGCTCGTGCGCCGACAGGAACTCCTCGTACGCGGTGCGGCCTTCGGCCTGGACCTCTCCCGATTCGCCGATGACGACGACCGTGCCGATCGACGTGGCGTTGGGCACGGCCTGGAGCAGCGGCAGGAGATGTGCGTCGACGACGATCGCCGAAGGAGCGCAGTCGGTGAGGATGTAGTCGAGTTCCAGCGGCGCGAGCCGGAAGCTGAGCGGCACGGCCATGGCCCCCAGGCTGTTCGCCGCGAACACGCTTTCCACGAACCACGGATGGTTCAGGGTGAGCATGGCCACGCGGTCACCCGCGGCGACGCCTCGGTCGGCGAGCGCGGCGGCCAGTTGCAGCGAACGCCGCGACAACTGCGCCCAGGTCGTGGTCTCCCCGAGATGGCGCAGCGCGGGCTTGTCGGGTCGCATCATCGCGTGGGTGGCCGCCTGGGACATCCAGTGGTGCCGGAAGGACCAGGCGGGCGCCGTGTCGGTCGGCATGGGTGACTCCTCGGGTGTCGTATCGATCGGTGGCCGCTGCGGCATTGTGCCGTTCAATGCCGCGGTCCGAGAAGCGTCGTGACGCATTTTGTTAATGGAAAATCACATGGGTGGCGTCTGTGGACCGCATGTCGCACGGTCCGCACGCGGGTGGCCCCAGCACCTGCTCGACGTGTGATTGACTGGGCCGTATGGCCCCGTCTCCGCATGTGTGTGTGCGTTCATGACCGCCGAGCCGAGCGCGGCAACTCGCCCCCGCAACCGCAGGCAGCTCATCGTCGAGGCGGCAGGCCGGCTCTTCAGTGAGCGCGGCTACCACGCGGCGTCCATGGAGGAGATCGCCGCCGGTGTGGGCATCACCGCCACGGCCCTGTACCGGCACTTCCCGAACAAGTACGCACTGTTCGCCGAGTGCGCGCACGCCATGGTGGACCGGCTCGTCGGCGCGCTCGACGAGATGCCGCCCGAGGCGGCCCCGGCAGACGTGCTCACCGCCCTCATCCGGGTCACCCTCGCGCATCGCGCGTCGGGCGGCGTGTACCGATGGGAGGCCAGGTACCTCGACCGCGAGGATCGCCGGCTCCTCAGAGCGAAGTTCGCGTACGTCGTCGGGCGGGTCACCGAGGCGGTGCGGCGCGAGGAACCGCGGTCCGATGAGCAGTTGCGGGTCGCGGCGGCTCTCGGCGCGATCGGGTCCATCACGATGCATCGCACCTCCATCGCTCAACGTCGGGTCGAGGAACTGCTGTCGGCGTGCGCCCTGCGCGTGATCGCGACCGACCCCGTACCGGCCGTGGGGAGCAGGCGCTCCGTCGAGCTGCCGGCCCTGCCGGTGCCGCGCTCACGGCGCGCGGAGATCCTCGCCGCCGCCGTCCCGCTGTTCGCCCGGGACGGATTCGCCAACGTCACGAACGGTCAGATCGCACAGGCGGTGGGGCTGGCCCCGTCCGCGCTCTACCGCCACTACCCGGGCAAGGTCGACATCCTGGCGGCGGCATGCCTGCAGGCGGCTGGGCTGCTGGCGCAGGCGGTGGACCGGAGCCTGCAGAAAGTGGCCGATCCGCATGACGCCGTCGCGGCGCTGGCGGCGACCTATGTGGCCTACAGCTTCGAGCACACCGCTCTCACGAGCGTCGCCGAAGCCGAGTTCGTCGGCCTGCCGGCCGACCTGCAGCGCCCCTTGGTCCTCGCGCAGCGTGAGCACATCGCCGTCTGGGAGCAGCAGCTGCGAGCGGCGCGTCCGGAGCTGGACCCGCGTCAGGCCCGGGTGCTGGTGCACGCCGGGTTCGGCGTGGTGGTCGAGGCCGGGCGGAGACTGCGATGGCAGGACAGCCCTGACCACCGGGCCGCCGTGACCAGCCTGGTCGCGGGCGCCCTGGGTCTCTGAACAGAAGCCTGGGTCTTTGGGCATAAGCCTGGCTCTCGGGGCCGAGCCTGGGTCTTTCAGCAGAGCCTGGTCTCTGAGCAGAGCCTGGGTTTCTGGGCGGAGGGCGCGCAGGCGCCCGTCCTGTGGCAGGTGTGCCGCGGGACGGGCCTGCGCGCGATCGGTCCCCGTACTCAGGAGCCCGCTCTGTTCCCCGTCGGGATCACGATGGGGGTGGTCGTCCCCGAAGTGCCCTTGTTGAGGAACAGCATGGCCAAGGCGCGTACGAACTGGTCGAAGACGTAGAAGGCGCCGGGCGCGACGGGCGTCAGCCCCTCGCGGAACAGGATGAAGGCCGGCCATGCGGTGCGGATCAGCGCCGCCGAGGCGTAGTCGCGCTTGAGCCCCAGCCAGTCGCCGATCTCGTCGCTGAGGACGTAGCGTACGAACTCGTTGAGGAATCCGCGTGTGACGCCCAGGTCGACCTGTGCGGTCAACCCGAGCAGGTCCTCGGCCAGTTCGATGCCCTCGGTCGTCGGGGCGAGGATCGGTGTGAGCACCTGCCCCGACTGTGCTTCCGCGTCGGCCCACGACTTGGGGATGTACTCGTCCCGCACGCCGAGCAGGTGCAGGGCGACCTGCCAGCTGTGCAGGAAGGCGTCCTGGTCCTGGGCCGAGAACGGAACCTTCCAGTCGAGCAGCTTCCTGCGCACGAAGGTGCCCAGGCTGTGGAAGGTGACCAGGATGTCGGCGTTGCTGATCGGGATGCGCTCGTCCGTGACCGCAGTCCAATGGGGCGACTGCGGCAGCAGGTGACGCACCGCGGCGTGCACCACACGCGTCTTGTTGGCCGTGACCACGAACTGGCCCGTCGGCTCGAAGCCCTTCAGCTGGGCCAGGTCGTAGCCGAACGTGAACGTCTTGGCCGCGCGGTCCTGCATGTTGGCACCGCCCGCGGACCAGTAGACGCTCCTGGCCTCCCTCGGGATCACAGTGCTCATGATCCCGCTGCCGAGCCCGTACAGCAGGAACAGGTACGTGTCCTTGCGCCGGTTGAAGTCGGCGGCGCGAGCCAGCTTGGCGGGGTCCGCCCAGGAGGGAAGCTTGTTGACCTTCTGCAGGTATGCGGTGAGGTCGGCCGGCAGGCCACTGGGCAGCGGGTCGTTGTTGTTCACCCACGACGCCATCGCGGTGTTGACCGCCGGGACATGGCCGTTGTCGATGAGCGAGGCCACCAGCTGGTCCACCTCGTCGTCCCATACGTATTCCGGATCGGTGCCCGTGCCGGTTCCGGCGACCGAACCCGTCGGCGACCACGCCCACGCATGGGTGGTGCTCGTCGCGCTCACGAGGCCCAGCGCGGCACCGAGGGACAGGACTCTTCTGCGGCTGAGATTGTGCATTGACTTGCTCGCCTTCCTGGTAGGACGTGCGGCCCATCTCACCTTGTCTGGCGTGGAGTTGGCGTTGCCAGCACGTTTCAGAGCTTGTTCCAGGATGTGATTTCTGATTAACATAGCGAGGTGCGCTGCCGTCGACAAGGGCATCGACGTGACCGACGAGCCGTCGCCGGCTCAGGCCCCCGGCCCGCCGGATCCGCACCGGGCGGGCCGGACGCGGGGCCACGGCATTCCGGCTCGAACCAGTCCCGTACGACCGAGGAGCCCGCATGACCACGGAGCAGGACCAGATCCCCGCGCCTGACAGTCCAGCGCCCGACAGCTCAGCGCCTGACGGTTCAGCGCCTGACGGTTCAGCGCCTGACGGTCCAGCGCCTGACAGGCCCGTGCCCAACAGTCCCGCGTCTCCCAGCCCTGTGGCGACGAGCTCCCGACCCGCGTGGGTGACGGACGAGTTGATCACGCAGTGGTGCGCGTGGGTGCGTCGCCGGGACGCGTCGCGTCGCGGGCCCGACAGAGCCGAGCCCGTGACCGCGGTCGCACCGTTCGACCTGGCGCCGATCGCGGCCGTTCCCGCATGCGCCCCGGAGGACGTCACGGCGGCTGTGGCCGGTGCCCGGGCGGACCAGCCGGAGTGGGCGGGGACGCCGCTGAGGCGCCGCGGAGATGTGCTACTCGCCTTCCACGACCTGCTGTTGGAACGGCAGGACCAGGTGATCGACCTGATCCAGTGGGAGACAGGCAAGGCGCGGTATCACGCCTGGCAGGAGGTGGCCCAGGTCGCGGCGATCGCCAGACACTACGCGCGGCGTGCCCGGCACTACCTGGCCCCCCACCACGTGCGCGGGATGGTGCCCGGCCTGACGAAGGTCAAGGAGGTGCGGGTGCCGAAGGGTGTCGTCGGCGTCATCTCTCCGTGGAACTACCCCCTCTACCTCGGTGTCGGGGATGTGCTGCCGGCCCTGATGGCCGGCAACGCCGTGGTCTCCAAGGCGGATTCCCAGACCGCGCTGACCATGTTGTGGACTCGTGCCCTGATGGCGGATGCCGGGCTGCCGACCGGTCTGTGGCAGATCGTGGCCGGTCCCGGGGCCGAGGTGGGGACCGCCTTGGTCGACGCCGTCGACTTCGTCTGCTTCACCGGGTCGACCGCCACAGGACGCACCGTCGCGGAGCGCGCCGCGAGGCGACTGGTCGGCGCCTCCCTCGAACTCGGCGGCAAGAACCCGCTGATCGTGCGTGAGGACGCGGACGTGGCCGCCGCGGCGGCCGGCACGGTGGTGGCGGCCTTCGCCAACACCGGCCAGATGTGCATCCATATCGAACGCGTCTATGTGCACGAGAAGGTCTACGACGCCTTCCGTGCCGAGCTCGTCCGGGCGACGCGGGCGCTTCGGCTCGGACAGTCCTACGACTACTCGGTGGACATCGGGTCACTGACGTCGGCCGCGCAGCTCGCGGCCGTCGAGGCACATGTCGACGGCGCGGTGGCCGAGGGAGCGACCGTACTCGCGGGTGGCCGGGCGCGTCCCGACATAGGCCCGCTCTTCTACGAACCGACCGTCCTCGAAGGCGTCACGCCCGGGATGGCCGTGTGCGACGAGGAGACGTTCGGCCCGGTGCTCTCGCTCTACGCCTACGGAGCGGACAGCGAGGCTGTGGGCCTGGCCAATCAAGGAACCTACGGACTGTCGGCGTCGATCTGGTCGAGGGACTCCCGCGAAGCCGGCCGGATGGCGGTGCGGATCCGCGCCGGTTCGGTCAACATCAACGACGGTGCCGCCGCGGCGGCCGGCAGCATCGAGGCCGGGATGGGCGGCATGGGCGAGAGCGGACTCGGCAGGCGCCACGGAGCCGAGGGAATCCTCAAGTACACCGAGAGCCAGACGATCGCCGCACAGCGGCTCCTGCCGCTCGGACCGCCGAAGCCCGGGCAGAGCGCCGTGGAGCGTTTCGTTCGCCGCACCAACGGTCAGCTGGCCCTGCTGCGTCGGCTCGGTCTGCGATGAGCGGCGACACGACGCCCGTGGGGCCGGCCGGGCGCTGAAGCCCGTGCTGGGTCCGACCCGCTGACCGTTCTCCTCACTTCTTCCTTCTTCCGTCCTCGTTCCCCTGCTCTCTTCGTGCCGCATGTACGAGATCAGTTCAGATCGGAGTACTGATGACCAGTGCGATCTTCGGTGAACGGTCGCTCTACGACGACGACCACGAACTCCTGCGAGGAACGGTTCGCGCGTTCGTCGACAAGCACGCCGCGCCGCACGCCGAGCGGTGGAGGGCCGAGGGCAAGGTCGACCGCGAACTCTTCGAGGAGGCTGCCCGGGCCGGCATTCTCGGCTTCAACATCCCTGAGGAGTACGGCGGCGGCGGGATCACCGACTTCCGCTTCAACGCGGTGATCGGCGAGGAGTTCTCCCGCCATCCCGTGTCGGACGGCCTCGCCGGGGTGGGTCTATCCAGCGACATCGTCGTGCCTTACTTCACCGACCTGACCGACGACGAGCAGAAGACCCGCTGGTTGCCGGGCATCGCTGCCGGGACGCTCATCGTCGCGGTTGCGATGACCGAGCCGGGAACCGGGAGCGACCTGGCCGGCATCGCCACCACCGCCGTCCGAGACGGCGACGACTATGTGGTCAACGGCAGCAAGGTCTTCATCTCCAACGGCCAGAACGCCGACCTGGTCGTCACCGCCGTGCGGACCGGCCCGGACCGCCACGGAGGGATCAGCCTGCTGGTCATCGAGGCGGATCGGCCGGGCTTCTCGCGGGGGCGCAACCTGGAGAAGGTCGGCCTGCACGCGCAGGACACCAGCGAGTTGTTCTTCCAGGACCTTCGCGTGCCGGCCGCCAACCTGCTCGGCGAGGAAGGCTCCGGCTTCAAGGCCCTGATGCGCAATCTTCCCCAGGAGCGGATCTCGATCGCCGCCAACGCCGTGGCTTCCATCGAAGGCGTCCTGGAGCGGACCGTGGAGTATGTCAGGGAGCGCAAGGCGTTCGGCCGGTCCATCGGCTCCTTCCAGAACACCCGCTTCCAACTGGCCGACATGGTCACCACCGCCCGCGTGGGCCGCGCCTACATCGACGATCTGCTCACCAGGCACTCCCGCGGCGAACTCGGCGCCGTGGACGCCGCGTCGGCGAAATTCGGGGCCACGGAGAGTTACGTCGACATCGTCGGGCGCTGCCTGCAACTGCACGGCGCCTACGGCTACATGCTCGAGTACCGCATCGCACACGACTACCTCGACTCGCGCATCAGCACCATCTACGGCGGTACTACGGAGATCATGAAGGAGATCGTCGCCCGAGACCTAGGCCTGTAGGATCCGGCGGCCCTTTTCCGAATCCGGCCTGACTCCCCGGGGAGTCAGGCCGCGGGCTCGTGCCGTGCGAGCCAATGAACGCGAAGCCGAGCACTTACTCACGTTCGTGTGCGCAGCGATGCCTTTCTCTTGCGCGGATCTCCCATCATGGACGCGTGGTGTCGGCACGCAGGTCTCTGCGTTAGGGTGACCGACATGCAGACGCACTCGAACTTCCGTGAGGATGAGCCGCAGCACAGCGGCCCCCGCGGTGAGTGCGCGCCTCGCGGATACGGCTTTCTGCGCCGCCGCGGCCGGGTGGGTTCGCCCCCGGCGTCTTCCTGTCGCTGAATCCGCCGTAGGCCGTAGGCCCGCGTATTAGGGCCTGAGCATTCCCGTACCGGTTCCCGGAAACGTCGCGTCGCGCCGTCCGCCGCCGGCCCCTTTTTGAGCTTCGAAGGAGTTCGCCATGTCGCTCACGCATGACGTCGCCCCCGTATCAGCCCTGCGCGACCACCGTATTCCCGCCGACGGCCTGTACGAGGGCACGCGCATCCTGAATCGCCTGCCGGACGGTGTGCGGGAGCGGCCGTACGAGCGTTTCGAACTCGTTCCGCAGGGCCGCGTCATCGGGGCGGAGATCCGCGGCCTCGACCTCTCGCGGCCCTTGTCCATCACGGTGCGGGAGGAGCTGAACCGCGCGTTCCTCGAATGGAAGGTGCTCTTCTTCCGCGGCCAGCACCTGACGTCCGACGCGCAGCGTCAATTCGCCCGTAACTGGGGTGAGTTGGAGACCAATCCGCTGCTCGCCCAAGGTGATGCCGACGACGTGGTCCGCTTCGACAAGTCGGCCGGTGCCGTTCCCACCTACGAGAACGTCTGGCACACGGACGTAACCTTCCGTGAACGCCCGGCCCTGGGTGCCGTGTTGCAGTTGCGGGAGGTGCCGCCGGTGGGAGGCGACACGATGTGGGCGGACATGGCGGCCGCGTACGACAACCTGCCGGTCGGGGTGCGTGAGCGGATCGACGGTGCGAGTGCCGTCCACGACTTCCTTCCGGGCTTCGCGCGCTTCTACCCGCCGGAGCAACTGGCCCCGTTCCAGGAGCAGTTCCCGCCCGTCCAGCACCCCGTGGTGCGTCGTCACCCGGAGACCGGACGCCGGATGCTGTTCGTCAACACCTCCTTCACCACCCGGATCATCGGCCTTGAGCGTCCGGAGAGCGACCACCTGCTCAGGCTGCTCTTCCAGCAGGCTCACGTCCCGGAGTTCCAGGTGCGGTTCCGCTGGCAGGCGGGCGACGTCGCCTTCTGGGACAACCGCGCGACCCAGCACTACGCCGTCAACGACTACGCGCCGTACCCCCGGGTCGCCGAACGCGTGGCGATCGCCGGGGACCGTCCGTTCGCCTGAGCAGGAGTGGAGAGCCGGGTTGCTGACGCTGCCGCGCGAGGCGTCAGCTCGGCCCCGCCTCCGTACCGGACGGCCCATCGGTGAGCAGCGCCTCGTCGTGAGTGCCAGGTGGGCGGGCGTCGGAACTCTCTGGTGGCAGAGTGCTGTCCGGCAGTGGTTCCGCCGTCTCGTAGCGCCGAGCGCCGAAGCGGTACACGACGATGAGCAGCGCGAAGAACGGAAGGCCGGCCTTCCAGGAGTCCTCCAGGCCCTCGATGAACGCGGTGGAGACCAGGATCGCGGCCAGCGCGAGCGCCGCCGCGACGGTGGTGAAGGGAGCGCCGCGCAGCCGGGCCGGGGAGGAGGGGAGGTCGTGGCGGGCGCGGTGGCGGCGGAACATCAGGTGCGTGGCGAGGATGAGGATCCACACGACCAGCGCCCCGAACACCGAGATGCCGAAGAGCAGGACGTACGCCGTGTTCTCGGAGTGGACCGAGAGGATGGCGGCGGCGCCGAGGCCGAGCCCGGAGACGGCAAGCGCCCGGTGAGGGACTCCGCCGCGGCCGACCCGTGCGAACGTCCGTGGCGCGTGCCGGTCCACCGCCAGGGAGTGGATCATGCGGGTGGCCAGGTAGGTGTTGGCGTTGGCGCTGGAGAGCGCCGCGGTCAGGACCACGAAGTTCATGACGCCCGCGGCGGCCGGGATCCCGGCGACGTCGAAGAGCTGGACGAAGGGGCTCGCCGTGACGTCCCCGCCCGCCGCCGTGCGCGACCACGGCACCACGGTGACCACCACCGCCATGGCCAGAACGTAGAAGAGCGCGAGTCGCACGACCATCCGCCGGGCGGCACGCGGGATGTCCCGCACCGGGTTCTCGGACTCGGCGGCGGTCACCGCGATGATCTCGGTGCCGATGTAGCTGAAGATCACGAAGACGAAGGCGGTGCCGAGGCCGTTCAGGCCGTGCGGAAGGAGACCGCCGGGACCTGAGAGGTTCGAGGTGCCGACCGCGGCGTGGCCGGGCAGGCCGAGGAAGACGTAGGCGCAGCCGAGCAGGACGAAGACGCCGATCGCCGTGATCTTGATGCTGGAGAACCAGTACTCCAGGCGGCCGAACACCCCGACGGTCAGCGCGTTCGCCGCCAGGAGCAGCAGTGAGGACGCCACCACCGGTGCCCACAGCGGCAGTTCGGGCCACCAGAAACGGACGTAGATGCCGACGGCGATGACCTCGCCGCCGATCGCGATCACCTGGATCGTCCAGTACGTCCAGCGGATCACGAAGCCGGCCAGCGGGCCGAGATAGTGGCGGCCGATGGTGCCGAACGAGCCGGTCGCCGGGTGTACGGCGGTCATCTCTGCCAGCGCCCAGCCGATCACCAGGGCGATCAACGCGCAGAGCACGTACGCGATCACGGCGGCGGGCCCCGCAGCGGAGATGGCGAGACCCGAACCGAGGAACAGGCCGGTTCCGATGGCGCCGCCCAGACCCATCATGCTGAGCTGACGCCCCGTCAAGGACCGTCTCAGGCCCCGGTCTTGGCCGTCGGCACCGGGGCTTCGATGCGGGCCAGTGGTGGGGGAGGGAGCGGCCGTTGGGCTGCTTCCGGCATCGTCGGGCATGTCACTCGCTCCGTGGGGTGCGGTGTTCCTGGACGTGCTACTGGGCGCGTATCTCGCCGAGCGCGTCGATCAGTGCGTCGACGTCGGACGGGGTGTTGTAGTAGTGGAAGGAGATGCGGAGCAGGGTGCCGCGCGGGCTGGTGACGATGCGGCGCTCGGCGAGCTCGGCAGCGAGCGCGTCCGGGGCGGGGTCGGTGATCGCCACCTGTGGGCCGCGCAGCTCCGGGTCGGCGGGCGAGGCCGGCGTCTCGCCGATCTCGGTCAGGCGTGTGTGGGCGTACGTGGTGAGCGCGCCGACGTGCGCCTCGATGTCCTTCGGGTCGACGTCGGCGAGGGTGCGGAGTCCGGCCGCGGCCGCGTACGCGGAGGGGATCGACGGGGTGCCGGTCTCGAAGCGGCGCGCGGTGTCCGGGAAGTCGAGGGAGCGCGGGTCGAAGCCGAAGGGGTCAACTCGCCCGAACCAGCCGGTGAGTTGAGGGTCCACGTCGTCGCGCAGGCCGCCGCGCACGTAGAGGAACGCGATGCCGGGGACGCCGAGCAGATACTTCAGCGCACCGCACACCAGGTAGTCGCAGTCCAACTCCCGTACGTCCACCGGGAGTACGCCCAGTCCCTGGTACGCGTCGACAAACACCCGCGCGCCGACCGCATGTGCCGCGCGAACCGTCTCGGCCACCGGCAGCCGGGCGCCGTTGCGGTAGGAGACCAGCGGAACGGAGACCAGGTTGGTCGAGTCGTCGATCGCGGCGGTGTAGTCCTCCGCGGGGACGATCCCTTCCCGCTCCGGGACATGGCGCACCCGGGCGCCGCGTCGCTCCTGCGCCAGCCAGACGTGGGCGATGGACGGGAACTCCATGTCCGTGGTGACCAGGCCGGGGCGGCGCGACCAGTCCAGCGTGGACGCCACCTGGTAAGCGCCTTCGGAGGCGCAGCCGACCACCGCGATCTCGTCCGGCTGCGCGCCGATGTGGGCGGCGAACGCGGCGCGGGCGGCGTCCACTTGGGCCATCCATGCGCCCCAGGGCGCGCCCTGGCTGCGCATGGACCACTGGAACTCCTGTAGCGCCGTCAGTACGTGCTCGGAGGCTGCACCCTGGCTGCAACTGGCCAGGTGGACCGTGTCCCTGAGGGAGGGGAATCGGGCACGGAAACGCTCGGTGGCGTCGAGGGGCGCGATGGACACGGGCGGCTCGCATTTCAATCACGGTGAAATTGTTCAGTGCCGGTGATCGAAGCAGCCGAGTCAGGTGCCCGTCAATGGGTGGGTGGCCGGCCATCGATTTGGGGACGGCCGTCAACTTGTGAGGATCACCTGCTCGTTGTGAGGGTCACCGGCTCGGCGGTGTCACGCTCACCAGGAACCGTGCGGGCTCGCTGCCCTCATTGACGTAGCGGTGCGGGACGCGGGAGTCGAAGGTGCAGCTGTCCCCGGGCCCCAGTTCGTGACGGCTCTCGCCTGCCTCGACGACCAGGCTGCCGCTCAGCACCACCACGCACTCCTCCGAGGGGTGGCTGTAGCGCTCCTCCGAGGACGCCCCGCCCGGCTCCAGTGCGCCCTCAAGTACTTCGAGGCGTGCTGAGCCGGCCGAGACACGTGTGTACTCGACCCCGCCCTGCGGCGAACGCACCAGGATCCGGCGGTCGCGCCGCACCAGGGCGACGTCGTCCGGATCGTCCTGCCGGAACAGGTCGAAGAGGGGGAGCCCGAGGGCGCTGGAGAGCCTGCGCAGCGTCTCCAGGCTGGGATCGGTCAGGCCGCGTTCGACCTGACTGACCAGACCGGTCGACACCCCGGCGTGCGAGGCCAGGTCCCGTACGGTCATCTTGCGGGACTGGCGCAGCTCGCGTATCCGGTTGCCGATCACGCGGTGAGGGTAGCCCAGGCGCGTTCTCGCGGGCGGAACGGTGCCTCGCCCTCCCGATTCTCCCGCGGTCCGCGCCACGATGGTGCTCCGGTTCACCGCCTCGGCTCGACCACCGACTCGATGAGATGGAAGGCCGCGGCGTCGGTGCGGGCCGCGTCATCCGTCACCAGGCGGTCCTGGCACAGGCCTCGTAGGCCGGAGACGAGGAGAGTCGCCCGTTCGCGGGCCACCTTTCTCGGGTGGCCCAGGCGCCCGACGGCGTCCGCGATCGGGCCGATCATGACCTCGACGGTCTCGCGGGCCAGCTCTCCGTACTCGTCCGGGTCGGTCGCGGCCAGACTCAGGAGCTGGAGCAGTATCCGGATGGGTCCGGCCTGCTCGCCCACTGTGATCGCCTTCCACAGTGCCCGGGCCGACCGGCGCAGGTCCGCCGCGTCCTCGACCGTGTCGAACATCGCGTGGGCATCGGGTCGGCTGGCCGCCAGGGCCCGGGCCAGCAGATTCCCCCGGCTGCCGAAGTAGTAGAGCAGCATGCGCTTCGTCGTGCCGATCTCCTCGGCGAGCGGGCTCAGCGACAGGTCCGCGAGACCGTGGCGCTGCACGTACTCCACCACTTGACCGAGGAGTTCGGCGCGCTTCTCGGTGTTCATAGGACGGGACACATTTTGAACGTACCGCACGGTACATGTATCGTCCAATCGTTGTTTGTGTGCCGATCGGTACATCTATGGATGCGGGAATGGAGCGCGACACGGTGGAGAACGGCACACGACCGCGCGGGGCGGTGGCGAAGGCCCTGGCCGAGGCGGCCTGGTTCCCCGCGGTCCTCTTCCTGGGCGTGATCTTCTTCTTCGCGCCCGCCCTGCACGCCCCCGGGCCGCACCACGTGAAGGTGGTCGTGGCCGGAGGCGCCGAGGCGCACCGGGTCGAAGCGAAGCTGCGCGCGCAGACCGCCGGCGGATTCGACGTCACGGCCGTGACAGATCGACAGCGGGCGCGGCAGGCCGTCCTGGACCGGGATGCCTTCGCGGGCTACGCCGTCGACGGGAGGCACCCGGTGCTCTACGTCGCGAAGGCCAACGGCGCGTCGCTGGAACAGACGATGATCACGTCCTTCAGCAAGGTCGCCGGCACGGCACAGCCGCTCACGGTTCGCGACGTCGCTCCGACCACGGCCAAGGACCCGATGGGCTCGACCGTGCTCTACTTCGGCATCGCATGGAACATCCCCGCCTACATCCTCGCCACGACGTTGCTGCGCGCGGTCACCCTCAACCGTCGCCGCAAGCTGCTGGCCCTGACGGTCGTCGCCGCGGTGTTCAGCACCGTCGGCTACGCGGTGGGGGTCGGCCTGGGCTACCTGAACCCCGAACCGTCCGTGATGGCGGTCGCCTTCCTTCTCACCACGGCGGTGGCCACGACCGCCTCCGGACTCGCGCCCTTCACCGGCCGGTTCCTGCCCGCGGTCGGCATGACGCTCTTCATCGTCATGTCCATCCCCACGAGCGGAGGCGCGGTGCCCGCTCCACTGCTGCCGGAGTTCTATCAGGACGTGCACGCCGTCATGCCCTTGGCGAACGCCATCGACGCGCTGCGCGGCATCTTGTACTTCGGCGGCGCGGGCGTACTCAAGCCGGTCCTCGTGCTGTGCGGCTGGATCGCCGGAGGTGCAGCGCTCCTCGCGCTCGACGCTGGGCGCCACAAGCGTGCCGCGCTTGCGGAAGCGGTCACCGAGCCGCCTGCGGACGACCCCGCTCTCGAGACGCCCGTACCCACCGCACTCCCGGTGCACCGGCACCACTTCGGCGAACCGGTGCCCGCGCTGGCCGGCACGGTCCGCGACGTCGACCAAGAACCGGTGCGCGGCGCGGTGGTGGTCGTTCTGGACAGCAGGGGGCGGCAACTGGTCAGCACTGTCACGGACGAACAGGGACGCTACGCCGTCGCGGGTCTACCCGAAGGGCACCTTGGCATCGTGGCGTCGGCGCCCGGGCGGCACCCTCTGGCCTTCCGCAAGTTGTTGCGGGCGGGCGAGACGGTGGACGCGGACTTCACGCTGCGGGGGCGCGAGGAAGGTGCGGTCGACGCGGAACCCGGCAGGCTCACCGTCTCCGGCTGACTCTCCCGCTGACTGCGAGTGCTCGGAGCGGAGTGAACTGCTTCCCTTGACCTGCATGGTCACTGCGACGCCGGACTCGATCAGCGGGTCGTACCGGCCGCCGGCCCAAGGGCGCACGGAGCGTACGGAAACGGTCCGGTCTTCATCCGGCGCCCCCGTCCGACAGGGATTCCACGCGGGTGATGATGCCGAGGGCGAGCTCGGTGGCCCGGGCCGCGTCGTGGTGCTCGATCGCGGTGTGGCCGAGGCGCGCAAGACCGGGATCTACCGCTCTCTCACCGCAGGCGTGGACATGACCGGGGAGCTGCCGGAGCTCGAGGACAGTACCTATGACATCAGCGTTTCCTGCGGGGTGTGCGGGGTGTTCACGCTGGGACACGTCCCTCCCTCCGGGCTGCGCTGACGGCCGGGAACGGCATCGGCCTGTGATGACACGGCATCGGCCACAAGTCGACCGATCAGCCCAACCATAAGAAAATGAGGTCATGACTCATAGCTCCGCGCAGGGGCATGGCCCGTCAACCGTGACGGTCAAAGGGCGCGCCATGCGGTTGCGCACCATTGGTTTCGTCGTCCTCGCCGCACTGGCCATTTGGTTCATCGCGGCCAATACGGGATCTGTCACGATCAGGTTGTGGATCCCGAACATGACGCTCCCTCTCTGGAGTGTCCTTACCGTCACCCTCATCGTGGGCCTGCTGCTCGGTCTGTACATCGCGCGCCGTCGCGCCCGTCGCTGACGCGGATCCCGCGGACTCGCTCGAAGGAACCGGCGCCGGGAGCGGCCGGCACCGGGTAGCGGCAGCAGAGTGGTGCCGGCCCACCGCGGTAGGAGAGGGATGCCGGAAGGCGGTGCTCGGCACGGCTCAGGACGTTTTCGCAGCCCTCTTGGCAGACCGCTTCGCCCTCTCTCCTCTGTTGGCGCCGGTAGTAATGCGCCTTGATCTGGCGGGCGTGCTCTTTTGCCCTGGGGTCTCCCGTGTGGTCGAGGCCGTCCGCGATGACGCTTTGCGGGCCGACGCGGTCGGCCACTTGAACTCGATCTCCAGCTCGATCTCCCCGTCACCGACCTCGACCTCGATCTCACTGCGGAGGTCGTCGGGGATCCGCAGGCTCAGCGTTCCGGCGCCGAGTTCCAGTTCGGCATCCCCGCCCCTTCTCAGCGCGTCTGCGAATGCGGTGAGCTGGTCAGCCGCCTCGAGGCGTGACAGCGTGCGCTTCTGCTCGAACTTGAGATCTCTCATACGTGTCTCCGATCCCGGCACAGCCCGGAGGCCGGGCTGCATCGCGAGGCGAGAGCGGTGATCACCATCGCCGGCTCCCTCGTGTCGCGGACCCCGCACAACCGCGCGGTCACGCTCGGCTCATCGGGCTCCTTCCAATCTCGGCCCACCCCGATCGCTTCGCACCTCGGGGTGGGCGGCCGGCGGCGCTCGATGGGTAGCTCACGTACGATCTGGGCAGGTCAGAATGGGCACACCGGTCAGGCGTGACGACAAGCGATGGGCCCCGTGCACGGGACCTGCAAGGGTTTTAGAGTTGAGGTGAGCCTGACGCTCCCGGACTCCGTTCGTTCCGCCTCATATCTCCCTCGGGCTCGTGTCTCCCTCCGGCTCGGAACTCACCAGGAGGTCATGCGGTATGTCCACTGCATCCGACACCCCTGTCATGGACACCCTCGCCGCCATGACGGCCGACTCGATCGACCGTTGCGGGCTGGCGCCGGACATGCTCCTTCTCGCGCGTATCGCGGCGCTCGCCGCCTCGGACGCCCCGCCCATCTCCTATGCGGCCCATATCGACCCCGCGCTCAAGACCGGCCTCACCGCAGACCAGGTGCAGGACGTCCTGGTCGCCATCGCGCCCATCGTGGGCACCGCCCGTGTCATGACGGCAGCGGGCAACATCGCCACGGCGCTCGGCATCGCCATCGCCGTCGCGGACGCCGAGACCGGCGCCCTGGGCTGAGAGCAGACGCTCACCCGGGATCGATCGTCCGCGCGAACCGGCATCGGGCGGAAAGCGACGAGTTCGCCCTTCCGCCCGATGCGCCCTGTGTCGGGCGTTCCCACGGCCGCAGGGCCACGCAGGAGGGTCTCCGACGTCCCGGAGCGCGACCACGGCGATGCGTGCGTCATCCCACCTCACCCCCGAAGAACGCGCGGTCCTCGGCAAGGAGGCGCGTCGCCGCTCTCCACGGTCGAGTCACGCCGTGTACAGGCCGTCTCCTGACCGGCTGGACCCGCTGGCGATCCTGGAGGACCAGTCGGCGCCACGGGTTCCTGAACTCGTCCCGATCCGCTACGGCCGCATGATGGAGTCGCCGTTCCGCTTCCACCGGGGCGCCGCCGCGATCAGGGAGTCCGACCTTGCCGACAGCCCGCGCGCGGGACTCACGGCCCAACTGTGCGGGGATGCCCACCTCCTGAACTTCCGTCTTCTCGCCTCATCGGAACGGAAGTTGATCTTTGACTCCACAAGCGCGGTCGGAAGAAGCCGGCCCGCGCGATGAGGAAAGCCCGTACCCGTGACAGCGTCTCTAGAATTCTGTGTTTGCCTGAGTGTTCCGGGCTTTTCGGGCACGGCGTGGCCGTGTGCGGTCGCCTTGGTGGGGTCCGAACCTCGGGGTGAGGGGGTGGTGGGTGGACCTGGGTGGCATGCACGTGGTGGTAGCCGGTCCGCTCGGCATTGCGCGTGCGGTGCCGACAGATTCTGTGTGAGAGCCGCCTTCGGCCGACCGGAAGGCGAGTTCTTTCCTTTGTCAGGGATGCCGCTGCGGAAGGTCCGCGGTGGGCGGTGCGTCTTCAACCTCTGTGATCACGCTTCCGGCGGACCGGTGACACCGGTGGGGACCTGCTCGACCCTGCCCTCAGCCGTACAGCTGTACAGCCGGCACCTGCGTGATGACGCACCGGCGACGCCGTCCTCACGCATTTGAAATAATGACCTCATTGCCCTTTCTGTCACGCAATGCGATGAACTCGACTGCCTAGGGTCCTGCCGGGAGGCCGAAATGCACTCCTCGATCATGTTGGCGGACCAGGCAGCGGTGCGGCGTGACTGCTGCAGCCGGAAGGCGACCGAGACCAGCCGTGCCGTCCCCGGGCGCTCGTGATGGCGAGGATCGAGGGACACGCCCACAGGAGGCAGCCGCATGCGCCCGACCTGCACGCGCGTCTGCGTGCCGAGCTCGGCCGGATCGATGAGCAGTTGCGGTCGCTGCTGGACGCCATGGACCGCATTCAGGGCCTGCTGGACGCCGTGGTGTCCATCAGCCGGGAGGTGGAGCTGCCCGCGGTGCTGAACCGTATCGTCACCACCGCCATGGACCTGGTGGGTGCCCGCTACGGGGCGCTGGGCGTGCTCGACGAGTCCGGGGACCATCTGGAACAGTTCATCGCCGTCGGCCTGTCCGAACAGGAACGCGCTGATCTGGCCGAGACCGGCTTCCCTCGCGGTAAAGGGGTCCTCGGGCACCTGATACGCCACCCGGAGCCCTTGCGCCTGGAGGGCATCCTGTCTCATCCGTCGTCCACCGGGTTCCCGCCCGGTCACCCGCGTATGCGTACCCTGCTCGGTGTCGCGATCAACGTCCGCGGCGAGATCTACGGTGATCTCTACCTCTCCGAGCGGCGTGACGGACAGCCTTTCGACACTCACGACGAGAACGTCGTCGTCGCCCTGGCCGGCGCCGCCGGGATCGCGATCGAGAACGTCCGTCTCTTCGAGCACGTACGGGTCGGAGCCGAGCAGTTCCAGCGGCTTCTCCTGCCGACACTTCCCGACCTGCGGCCATTCACCGCGGCCGCGATCTACCGTCCCGCGGCCGAGCCCAGTCAGCTCGGCGGTGACTGGTACGACGCCATCCCGCTACCCGGCAATGTCCTGGCGGTCGTCATCGGTGACGTGGTCGGGCACGATCTGCGGGCCGCGGCCTCCATGGCCTCCACCCGCAACATGCTGCGCGCTCTGTTGTTCGAACAGAGCAATGCACCCGGTGCAGTCCTCACCCAGCTCGACCGCACTCTGCAAGCCATGACAAGCAGCCCCATCACCACCACGACGCTGGCGCGCATCGAACCGGCCGGACCGGGCTGGCGCCTCCACTGGAGCACCGCCGGCCACGTCCCGCCCCTGCTCATCGTCCCTGGGCGTCGTGCGGAATCCCTGTTCGCCGAGCCGGGTGTGCCCCTCGGGGTCGACACCGAACAACCCCGCCCCGATCACTCCCGGTACCTGCCCCCCGACTCCACGGTCGTCTTCTTCACGGACGGACTGGTCGAACACCCTGCCCACTCCATCGAGGAGAGCCTCGACGAGCTCGCCAGCCTCGCCACCCTGTACGTCGCCCTGCCCCTGCCGGAATTCGTTCAGGCACTGGCCGATCACCACCCCAGCGACGGTCACGACGACATGGCCGTCCTCGCCCTGCGCACCCCGCCCGCCTGACATCGAGACTGCGCCCGACGTCCGGCTCGACAGTGCCGTGGAGGATCCTGGGGAAGCGGCGGATGATGGATCACGGAGGGATGTCGAAGCGGAGGCCGCCCCCATGACTGTCGCCCGGCAGGAACGGCTCCGGCGCGGCGCTGCGGCCGCCCTGGAGATATGCGTCGTGGCCGCCGTCTACTACGGCTCGGCCAAGCTGGGACTGCTGCAGCAACTGGTGCGCGGCCAGGTCACGCCTCTCTGGCCGCCGACCGGAATCGCCGTGGCCAGCCTGCTCCTCCGCGGCCCGCGGGTCTGGCCCGGGATCACGCTCGGTGCGCTCCTGGTCAACGCCACCCTCGGGCCGTCGCTGCCGGCCGTGCTCGCCATCGTGGCGGGCAACACGCTCGCGCCCGTCTGCTCGTACGCACTGCTCCGTCGTGCGGGATTCCGCATCGGACTGTCCCGTTTGAGTGATGTGCTCGCACTGATCTTTCTCGGCGCGATCACCGGGATGCTGGTCAGCGCGACGATCGGCAGCGGGACCCTGGCCCTCGCCGGAGTGGTGGGCGCCCACGGGTTCTGGCCGACATGGTCGGTCTGGTGGACCGGCGACGCGATGGGCGTCCTGGTGGTGACGCCGGTCCTGCTCGTTCTCCGCTCGGCACGCTGGCCGAGGGACGCTCCGCCGTCCCGCTGGGCGGAGGGCTTCCTGCTCCTCGTGGCCACAGCCTGCGTCGGACTCCTCGGGAGCGGCAGCACGCCCCTCATGTTCCTGGGCTTCCCACTGCTGATCTGGGCGGCCTTCCGCTTCCAGCTGGCCGGGGCCGCACCCTGCGCCCTGGCCGTGTCCACCTTCGCGATCGTCGCCGCCGCCCGGGGGTCCGGCCCGTTCGCCGGTCACGATCTGCTCACCAACATGATCACCCTGCAGGCTTTCAACGCTTCCTCCGCGCTGACCGCCCTGCTCGTCGCGGCGGCCGTCAGTGAACGCAACCAGGCCCAGGAGGAGATCTCGCGAGCCTGCGGGTATCTCGCCGGGATGGTGGACAAGATCTCCGCGGGCCGCTACCAGGCGACACTCCCCCTCCGCTACGCCGACGAGAACACGTCGGCAACGAGGACGAGCGGGAAGGGCTCGGCGGACGAACCAGAGGTCCGGCGTGATCAGCCGGGATAGGGAGCACATCACCCAGCAGCTACTGTCCCCACTCGACAAGAGCCACCCCTCGCCCGCGTCGTCGGGCCGACCGTGCGGGACCCCTGGCATGCTCTTCGCCCACCGGGGCTACGACCTCGACCGGGACAGAGTCATCTCCGAAGGCGGCTCGGAGCGTGGGCGTGGGACAGCTTCCCCCTACGGTCGGTCGCAGGTTCAGGTGGGAGGGTGGTGGGACGTGTTCCGTTCCGAGGAGGTAGTTCCCGCATGCGCCTGCTGCTCATACGCCATGGCCAGACCCCGTCCAATCTCAAGCATCTGCTGGACACGGCGGCGCCGGGCCCGGGACTGACGCCTTTGGGGCAGGACCAAGCGGCCGCACTGCCGCAGGCGTTGGCGGGGGAGACGATCGATGCCCTGTACGTGTCCACGCTGCTGCGCACCCAGCTGACGGCCGCCCCTCTGGCCGCCGCGACGGGGCTGGAGGTCCAGGTTCGGGACGGTATCCGGGAGCTGGTTGCCGGAGAGCTGGAGATGCGGGGCGACGACGAGGCTGCCGCCCTGTACCTCTCCACCGCGTTCGCCTGGTCCGCAGGCGACGTGGAACGCCGGATGCCCGGAGGCGAAAACGGCGTGGAGGCCCTGGGGCGCTTCGATTCCGTGGTTGCGGAGGCCGCCAGGTCCGGGGCGGAGACGGTGGCGATGGTCAGCCACGGTGCCGCGATCCGGATGTGGGTGGCCGCGCGGGCGGCCAACGTGGACGTGGCATACGCGTCGAGCCGCGCGCTGGGCAACACAGCCGTCGTCGTCCTGTCCGGCTCGCCCGACCGGGGCTGGCAGACGCTTGTGTGGGAAGGCCGGCCGCTCGGGCCCGAGGGAACCTCACCGCAGGACGGCGGCCCGGCAGGGGAGGCAGTCCCGACAGCCTGAATGAAGGGCCGGGCGGCGGGGTCGGGCCCAAGCACATGACGGGAACCGTCCGGATGGGAGCCGACAACGACGGCACCAGTGTCTGCGACCCGGACGCTCGCGTCTGGGACTTCACCAACCTCTACCTCGCCGGATGCGGTGTCGTCCCGACCGCCCTCGTCTGCAACTCCACGCTCACCGGCGTCGTCACCGCCGTCCGTCCGTGCGGCCCGCGCCGCGGTCGGAAACCTGACCAGCCACTGACGCAGGCGCCGTCTCAGAGCCCCGCTGCGTCCGCCGGACAGTCCCTGTCGTGATCGATGGCGGTTCTGCGGGCCGAGATCCGAGTCGCGTGAAGGCCGGGCCCCCAGCGCTTGCGCCGGGCCCGGCCTTGGCCGCGTCGTGTGGTGGGTGTCAGGTGTGCTCGGCGAGGTCAGTGGTCCGGTCGGGCCGTTGTGCGGGTGCCTGGCCCGGATTCCCGGTGGTGCGCTGCCGGAGTGGTTTGAGCCGGTAGGTGAGCAGGTACAGCACCGTCCCTGCCGCGGCCGCCACGAACATGCTCAGATCGCCCGCACCGGGAAACGCCACCGAGAACGGACCGGTGTAGAGGGTGGACTGCCAGAAGGGTACGGAGGCGGCGACGCCGCCCGCCCAGGCGACGAACCCCCCCCAGTCGAGGATTCTGGAGCGGTCGTAGAGTTCGGCGATCCGGCGCGGGTGGCTGCGTCCTCCCAGGTAGAAGTCGAGCAGCAGCACCGTCGCGAACGGGGCGATGAAGTATGCGGTCAGGTTGAGGAAGACCTTGAACTTGTCCTCGACTCCCGATGCACCCCACAGGCTGATGGCGAACCAGCTCGCCTACGCCCGCCTGGTCCGCACCACACTCGCTCAGCCGGGCCGCATCAGAGAGTCGGACCACGAACACCACCAGGTCCTCGACCTCATCCATCAAGGTGCGGTAGTGCGCTCCCAGTTTGCCGTTGTCGGCGCCGGTGATGATCAGCTCGTGGAACTCGTGGACGAGCTGACCGTAGCGTTCCGCGTCGCCGGCCTGTGCCGCCTCGTCGGCTTCGGTCATGACGGACTTCAGGCCGGTCCGTCTCGGGCACCCGGCCGCGCAGCGCGAGCAGGCGGGCAGCGGCGCCTTCGAGCAGTTCCTTCATCGGGTTCCTCCGTGGATACCCCTGCCTTCAGGCAGGGGAGGAAACGGACTCCTGCGGAGCAGGGCAAGGTGCGGTCATTCGCCCCCAGGGCGAAAGACCGTGCTCTGACCCGCGGGTTTGGACTTGTGCGGCGGTCACACTAGTTTGTGAGCGTGGCCACGACGTGTGTGAAGCGGGCGTTCAAGTACCGCTTCTATCCGACCGATGCGCAGGCGGCCGAGCTATCGCGCACGTTCGGCTGCGTGCGCAAGGTCTACAACCTTGCGCTTGCCGCCCGCACCGAAGCGTGGGCGCGCCAGGAGCGGGTCAACTACAACGCCACGTCGGCCATGTTGACCGCATGGAAGAAGACCGGGGAACTGGCGTTCCTCAACGACGTGTCCTCCGTGCCGCTCCAGCAGTGTCTGCGGCACTTGCAGACAGCGTTCAGTAACTTCTTCGCCAAGCGGGCCAGGTATCCGCGCTTCAAGTCGCGGAAGAAGTCGCGGAAATCTGCCGAGTACACCAGCAGCGGTTTCCGCTTCCGTGACGGTGGCCTGACTCTGGCGAAGATGAACGAACCGCTGGACATCGTGTGGTCGCGCCCGCTGCCCGAGGGGGTGTCCCCGTCCACGGTGACCGTGTCGCAGGACGGCGCGGGGCGCTGGTTCGTCTCCTTGCTGTGCGAGGACCCGGCCGTCAAGCCACTTGCCGCTGCTGATTCGGCCGTGGGAATCGACGTCGGTCTGGATCACCTGCTGACCCTGTCCACCGGGGAGAAGATCGCCAATCCCCGGCACGAACGCAAGGACCGTGCCGCCCTCGCCCAGGCTCAGCGCCGCATGGCGAAGAAGGAGCAGGGTAGTGCGAACCGGGCCAGGGCCCGGCGCAAGGTCGCCAAGATCTACGCGAGGATCACCGACCGTCGCCGAGACCACCTGCACAAACTGACCACTCGTCTCGTTCGTGACAACCAAACGATCGTGATCGAGGATCTGACCGTGCGCAACATGGTCAAGAACCGGAAACTTGCCCGCGCCATCTCGGATGCGGCGTGGTCGGAGGGGCCTTCCCCGTGATCGTGGACACCGGTTGTCATGCGGCGGTGGCCAGCGTAGTTGATCGCTGCTCGTAGGTGATCGGGCTGATCTGGCCGAGGCGGGAGTGCCGTCGGCGGGTGTTGTAGCGGGTCGCCCAGCGGAAGACCGCGAGGCGGGCCTCACGCGCCCCGTTCCACCGCTTCCGCCCCTGTAGCGTCTCGCGCTTCATGGTCGCGTTCAGACTCTCCGCGGCGGCGTTGTCCGCACTCGTGCCGACCGCGCCGCGCGATCTGGTCACGCCCAGCTCCGAGCAGACCTGGGCGAACTCCTTCGACACATATTGCGCCCCGTTGTCGCTGTGAAATATCGCCCCGCGCAGACCGTCCCCGCCGCGGGCCCTCGCTGCGGCCCTGAGCGCGTCGGTGACCAGCGAGGTCCGCATGTGGTCGGCGATCGACCAGCCCGCCAGGCGTTTCGAGCACAGGTCCAACACCGTTGCCAGATAAAGAAATTGGCCGTTGCCGATCGGGAGATAGGTTATGTCGCCCACGTACTTGGTGTTCGGCACCTGGGCAGCAAAGTCCCGCTGGAGCAGGTCCGGCACCGGTGTCGCCGACGGCTCGGGAATGGTGGTGCGGACCTTCTTGCGCAGGTGCAGCCCGACGATGTGGAACTTGCGCATGACGCGCTCGACCCGCTTGTGATTGACCGGCCTCCCGGCATCCTTCAGCTCGGCGGTGACGCGCGGAACCCCATAGGTGCCGTCCGATTCCTGATGGATCCGGTTGATGTGCTCGGCGAGCTCGGCATCCGCCCTCGCCCGGCCGGCCCGCGCCGATGCGCCAGCCAGCCACCGGTAGAAGCCGGACCGCGAGACCGCGAGTATCCGGCACAGCCGCTTGACGCCGAAGGCGTCACGGTGATCCTCGACGAACTGGAAGCGGCTGCTCACCAGCTGGTCTCGGCCGCAAAATACTTCGCGGCCCTCCGCAGGATCTCCCGCTCGAGCTCGAGTTCCTTCACCCGCGCCCGCAGCTGCCGGTTCTCCTTCTCCATCGCGGTGGCCTCCACCGCCCCGGGCCGGGCGGCCTGCCCGGCATCCCGCACCCACGTGCGCAGCGTCTCGTGGTTAACGCCCAGGTCCTTGGCCACCGACGCGTATGTCCCACCCGGGCTCGAGTGGTACAGCGCGACGGCATCGGCCCGGAACTCAGGCGAGTACTTCGACGTCCCCAACGGGAACTCCTGTCCTATGGATCATCACGATCCAATGATCAGGGTGTCCACGCTCAAGGGGAAACGCCCGGACTTCCGGAGCATGCTGGAGTACAAGGCCGCTTGGTACGGGCGGGAAGTGATCGCGGTCGACCGCTTCTTCCCCTCGTCCAAGTTGTGCTCCCACTGCGGCACCTTGCAGGGCACGATGCCGCTCGATGTCCGTACCTGGACGTGTGACTGCGGCACGACCCACGACCGGGACGTGAATGCAGCACGCAATCTTCTGGCCGCCGGGCTGGCGGTGACCGTCTGTGGAGCTGGTGTAAGACCTCAACGGAGTTCTCCGGGCGGGCAGTCGGCGACGAAGCAGAAAACCCCACGGCGCGAGCCGTAGGAATCCCCCTTCTTTTCAGGAGGGGGAGCATGTCAACTGGAAGAGTTCGGCGACCTCCCGGTGGGAGGCTCGCCGAGGACGGCAACGGCGCCGAACGCATGATGCGCGAACACGTCCGCCGCAGCCACCAGGCCCTCCTTTCCGGCTGGGACGCCGCAGAGGAAGCCTGACCGGGACCGTCCGCGCCGCACAGGAGCCGGCGACAGGACGCGGGCGGCGGCTGTTGCTGACACCACGGCGCGGTTCGTCGCCGGGGCCCGATCGAGCGCGGCTCCGGCGGTGTTGAGCGCGGAGGGCGGTGGTCGCCCCGGTGCCGCGTGAGGTGATGTCAGGCGGGATCGATCACCGTCACTGACACCTGTCCCTTCTGCGATGATGGGTAATCATGGCCTCGATGTCCGCGCAGAGCACGGCCGGTACCCCGCCCACGAGCGAGGACGTGGCACGCGCCGCGGGAGTCTCGCGGGCCACCGTCTCGTATGTCCTGAACAACACCCGGGGCGGACGCGTCAGTGAGGCGACCCGGGAGCGGGTGAGGGAAGCGGCCCGGCAGCTGGGTTACGTCCCGCACGCCGTGGCGCGGGCGCTGCGCGCGGGGCGGAGCGGGGTCGTCCTGCTCACCGCCCCCGCTGTGACCGCGGGGCCGTTGTTCGCCCAGTTCTTCGCCGAGCTGCAGTCGGCCCTCTCCGAACTCGGTTACACGGCCGTCCTCTACGGCCCGACGGGGCACCGGGGCGCGGAGGCCGCACGGCGATGGGCCGAGCTGCGGCCCGACGCGGTGCTGTCGCTGATGGACGACAGCCTGGATGAGTACGCTGTCGATGTGCTGCACCGGGCCGGGATCGGGGTCGTGGTCAGCGCCGGGCCGGCGCCTGTGGCCGGCGCGCACGCGCTGGTGGCGGACCAGGTGCAGGTCGGTGCGATGGCCGTGGAGCACCTGGTGGCGGTCGGACGCAGGAACATCGGTGTGATCGTGCCCGCCGACGTGTCGCTGCGCGGGTTCGCCGAGCCCAGGTTCTCCGGTGCTGAGACCGCCGCGCGAGCACACCCTCCCGTCACCGTCGTACGGCAGGAACTCTCTCTCGACGAGGGGGCGGCGGCCCAGTGGGCCGAGCTGGTCGTCGAGACGAGGGCCGACGGGTTGTTCGCCTACAACGACGAGTACGCGTCCGTCGCCGTGCGCGCCCTGCAGGACGCCGGGCTGCGTGTCCCGGAGGACGTCGCGGTGGTGGGTGCGGACGATCTGCTGATCGGCAGACTCCTCCGCCCGAAGCTGACGACCGTCCGCATGGACTTCACGCCCGCACGGGAGATCGCGGCGATGCTGGACCGCCTGATCGGCGCCCCCGACACGCCTGCGGAGACCCGCTCGTACCTCCGAACCGGTCTGGTGATCCGGGAATCCGCCTAGCCAGGGCGGTCGGCAGGGTGACGTGACAGCAGCGTCGCCGCACGCGGCGACCGCGTCGTGGCTGACGGAGACGTTGCTCCGGGTCGATCACTGGCTTCAACTTTTCAACACTTGAGTAGTCCGGAGTCGATGACGAACACAACTCGTGCCGTCAGACCTCTTCCGCTGATTACACGTGTCACCTACTGTCCTCCTCAACGCGCGCCCCCACCGCGTCCGCATTCATCGGCATCGCTCTTCAAGGGGCCTCACCATGACCCATTCACTTCCTGAAAACGCGACGGCGGCCGCCGTCGTCGGCGTCGACACCGAAGCCGCCGCACCCGCGCCTCCCCGGCGCCTCTCGCGGCTCTACGTCACGCTCCCGGCCGCCAACATCGCGCTCTACCTGTTGTGGCTCGGCGTGGGCGGATTCCTGCTGCCCATCCAGGTCGCCCAGATCACCGGCACGAACGACACATCCGCCCTGTCCACCGCCAGCACCACGGGGGCGGTTCTCGCGACGATCGGCAACCCGGTCTTCGGGCAACTTTCCGATCGCACGCGGTCCCGCTTCGGCCGCCGGGCGCCGTGGATCCTTCTCTGTGCGCTGCTCGGCGCACTGGCCCTGACCGCCCAGGCGCACGCGACGAGCATCGCGACGCTCGGCCTGAGCTGGGGTGTCGTGCAGTTCATCATGAACGGTTACCAAGCCGCCCTCACCGCCGCCATGCCCGATCGCGTCCCGGTCGCCCGGTACGGAACCTTCTCCGCGCTGGTCGGTCTGGGAGTGCCCCTCGGTACGATCGCCGCGGCACTGATCATCGGCGGGGTGCCCGGCACGAAGTTCGGCCTGGACGGTGTCATCGGCGGATTCGGCGGCCGGTTCGCCGGTGAGAACGGCTACTACCTGATAGCCGCCGTCATCGTCGTCGCGGCACTCGTGTTCGTCGTCCTGTCCCCGGACCGCGACGCCCGTGACCTGCCGCGCGAGCCGTTCTCACTGAGGGAGTTCCTCGGCGGCTTCTGGGTCAGCCCCCGCCGGCACCCGGACTTCGGCTGGGCCTTCGTCTCCCGACTCGGGGTCATGCTGGGCTACTTCATCGTCCTCACCTACAACCTGTACCTGCTCGCCGACTACATCAAGGTCCCACCCCAGGATCTGCTGCCGACCGTCGGCTTCCTGATGGTCGTCAACGCGCTGTGCACGGTCGCCGCCACCGTCCTGCTCGGACCCCTCGCCGACAGGGTGGGCAGGGTGAAGCCGTTCGTGTTCGCCTCCGGCATCGTCGCGGCACTGGCCCTGTCGCTCCCGATGCTGTGGCCCACACAGGGCGGCATGCTCACGTACAACATCGTCGGCGGCCTTGCGTTCGGCGCCTACATGGCCGTCGACATGGCCCTGATCACCAAGGTCCTGCCGCGCGCGGCCGATGTCGGCAAGGACATGGGCGTCATCAACATCGCCAACGCCGGACCACAGATCCTCGCCCCCACCCTCGCCGGCTGGATCGTCGCTGCCGGCGGCTACGAGGCCTTGTTCCCGGTCGCCGCGGCCGTCTCCCTCGTGGGCGCGCTGGGGGTACTACGCGTCCGGGGCGTTCGCTGAGCCGTCCGGCCCGCAGCGCCGCCCCTTCCGCGTCCGCGCGGTGACCACCGTCCCGGGGCGCCGGCCGCGTGTCCCGATCCGCACCGTGCGCCGAACAACCCCCGGACTCCGTCCCCTTCGCTCTGGAGCCACCCATGACCACCACCGCACCCGCGCCCCGTAACGACGGCCACCCCTATCAGGACCCGTCCCGCCCCGTCGACGAGCGTGTCGAGGACCTCCTGGCCCGCATGACCCTCGCCGAGAAGGCCGGACAGATCTTCCACACCATGCTCCCCCTCCATCCGGACGGACGCCCGGTCGAGCACGGCGACGAGGCGATGGTGCCCACGGACACCACCGGACTGATCCGGACACGTCTCATCAGCCACTTCAACGTCCTGGGCGCAGCGGGCGCCCGGCAGATGGCCGAATGGCACAACGCCCTTCAGGAGATCGCCGCCGGCACCCGCCTCGGCATACCGGTCACGCTCTCCACCGACCCGCGGCACGCCTTCACCGACAACCCGGGTGCGTCCTTCACCGCAGGACCGTTCTCCGCGTGGCCCGAGCCGCTGGGCCTGGCCGCGACCCGCGATCCCGAACTGGTGCATCAGTTCGCCGACACCGTCCGACGCGAGTACCTGGCCGTCGGCCTGCGCGTGGCACTCCACCCGCAGATCGACCTGGCCACCGAGCCGCGCTGGTCCCGCCAGACGGGCACCTTCGGCTCGGACGCCGCCCTGACCGCCGAACTGGTGCAGGCGTACGTCCACGGGCTGCAGGGGGAAGAGGTGGGCGGCCACTCCGTCAGCGCCATGGTCAAGCACTTCCCGGGCGGCGGCCCCCAGAAGGACGGTGAGGACCCGCACTTCCCGCACGGCAAGGAGCAGGTCTATCCCGGCGGAATGCGGGACCACCACCTCCTGCCCTTCCGCGCCGCCATCGCCGCGGGGTGCGCGCAGATCATGCCGTACTACGGCCAGCCGATCGGCACGGACTGGGAAGAGGTGGGCTTCGGCTTCAACCACGGTGTCGTCACCGGGCTGTTGCGCGAGCAGCTGGGTTTCACCGGCATCGTGTGCACCGACTGGGGGCTGCTGACCGACGCCCCGATCCTCGGCGAACTGCACCAGGCGCGCGCCTGGGGAGTGGAACACCTCGGTGTCGCCGAGAGGGCGGCGAAGGCCCTCGACGCCGGAGCCGACCAGTTCGGCGGTGAAGCCTGCCCGGAGGTGATCGTGGAACTGGTCCGCTCGGGCCGCGTCCGTGAGTCCCGCATTGACGCCTCGGTGCGGCGCCTGCTGCGCGACAAGTTCCGTCTGGGACTGTTCGACAGCCCCTTCGTCGATCCCGGGACGGCCGAGGAAACAGTCGGCAACAGTGAGTTCCGCGCGGCCGGCGAGGCCGCACAGCGCCGCTCCCTGACCGTACTGACCAACCACGAGCGGACACTCCCGGTCACCGGGACCCGGCCGAAGCTCTACGTCCGAGGAGTCTCGTCGGACGCGGCGGCCGCCTACGGCGAGGTGGTCGCCGACCCCGCCGCCGCCGAACTGGCGATCCTGCGGCTACGCACGCCGTACGAGCCGCGAGAAGGCAGGTTCGAGGCGTTCTTCCACTCCGGGCGACTCGACTTCCCCGAGGAGGAACTGAGCGACATCGTGCGCCTCTTGGAGTCCGTGCCGACCCTTGTCTGCATCAACTTGGAGCGGCCGGCCGTCATCCCGGAGATCGCCGAGAAGGCGTCCGCGCTGATCGCCGACTACGGCGCGAGTGACACCGCACTGCTGGACGTCGCCTTCGGCCGGGCCGCCGGCCAGGGGCGCCTGCCGTTCGAGCTGCCCCGCTCCATGGCCGCCGTCGCGGCCTCGCGCCCGGACGTACCCAATGACACCCCCGACCCCGTCTTCCCGCACGGACACGGACTGCCCCTCTGACTCCCGGAATCGTTCGGGACCCGCAGACACTCGGTGGCCGGCAACCGCGCCGGCCACCGCCTCCGACGTGAACAAAGGGACACGCCCACCATGCCCACCACCTCCCGCTCCCGCATCGTGCTCGCCACCGCCGCCGGACTCGCGAGCCTCACCGCGACGGCCTACACCCTGCCGCAGGCCACCGGGGCCGCCGTCGACGACGGGAAGAACCTGCGCAAGCTGAAGCACTACGTCGAGCAGGATGCCCCGCGCCCGTAAGCCGGGGCAGATCCCGACTCCTCCACCCCGACGCCGTACAAGACACCAGGAGCAACCGGTGACCGACCACCCCGCGGAGCAGCCCGTCGTCCGCACCGCCCACGGCCCCGTGCGCGGTGAGCGCCGTGAGAGCGGCGTCCGATTCCTCAGCATCCCCTACGCCCGACCCCCCGTCGGTGAACTCCGGTTCGCCGCGCCCGTTCCTCCCGAGCCGTGGGCCGGCGTCCTGGACGCCACCGCCTACGGACCGACCGCACAGCGCCGCCCCCTGGCAGAGGTCACCTTCATCCCTGAGCCGAGCATTCCGGGCGACGGGACGCTCAATCTCAACGTGTTCACCCCGGACCCCTCTTTGGACGCCGGGCTGCCGGTGATGGTGTGGATCCACGGGGGTGGCTTCCTCGCCGGTTCCCAGGCGAGTCCCTGGTACGACGGCGCCGCCTTCAACCGCGACGGGGTGGTCGTCGTCTCGATCGGCTACCGGCTCGGCTTCGACGGCTTCGGATGGATCTCCGACGCACCGCACAACCGCGCCGTCCGCGACTGGTTGCTGGCCCTCGAATGGGTGCGGGACAACATCCGGCGCTTCGGCGGGGACCCCGACCGGGTCACCATCGCCGGTCAGTCGGCGGGCGGCGCGGCCGTACTGACCTTGCTGGGAATGCCCCGGGCGCAGCACCTGTTCCAGCGCGTGCACTGCCTGTCCGGCCCGGTTTCGCAGCTGTCGACGGCCGGGGCGGAACGTGTCGGCCGAAAGGTGGCCGAACTGGGCGGCGTAGAGCCGACCCGATCCGGACTGTCCCAGCTGAGCGAGGAACAGATCCTCGATCTGCAGAAGCAGGTGTCATCCCTGTCAGCGGACACCGACACCGACACCGACACGGATACGGATACGGATACGGATACGGATACGGGCACGGGCGCGGAAGATGCTCTGGCCGGGCTCGCCAGCCTGATCAGCAAAAGCCTGCCCTTTGCTCCGATGGTCGATGGCGACTTGATCCCCCAGGCCCCCCTGGACGCCCTCGCCGCGGGTGTGGGCGCCGACAAGGAGCTCGTACTCGGCGCCACCGACCACGAGTTCACGATGGCGCTGCATCCCATGCGGGACCGACTCGCCACGGCGGCACCGGCCGGGATCCTCACCAGGTGCGGCGTGGACGAGGCCGTCGCCACCGCGTACGTCGCCGATCACCCGGACCTGGACACGGCAGACCTCGTCGGCCAGTACGTCACGGACCACGTCTTCCGTACCGCCGTGGCCCGGGTCGCCCGGGCTCGTGGCACCGCCCCCACCTGGCTGTACCGCTTCGCCTGGCGCTCGCCCGTCCTCGGCCTTGCCACGCACTGCCTCGACGTGCCGTTCCACTTCGACTGCGTCGACGCCGAAGGGGTCACCGCCGTAGCCGGTGCCGAGCCGCCCAAGACGCTTGCCACGGATGTCCACGGCGCGGCGGTCGCGTTCATCCGCGACGGCAGGCCGGGATGGACGCCCCACACCTGCGGCGCCCCCGTCACCCGGGTCTTCGACACCCGGTCTTCCGACACGGGCGACGGCTACGCCGACGTAAGTGCCCTGCTCACTGCCCCCGCGCCAAAGTCCGACGACGCCCGGCTGAAGTAAGTGCGCGCCTGGCTCACCGGGATCCTGGGCGGCGCGGCGGGTGACCGCCGGGCTCCGCGGTCACGGAGAGCAGGCGGAGGCCGGGTGGACACCGGCGCCGGACCAGCCGGACGCGCAGGTGAGCGGTCGGCGGGCAGCCGGGACAACGCCCGAGCGGGCGGCGGACGCGGACGGCACGACGACGCCGGTGGCGCCCTTGGGGCGCCGCATGGTGGTGATCGAGGCGGCAGTGGATGGACTGCCCCGCCGAGCTGCGCACCGCCGCCGAACGCGGAGTGCGAAGCTCTTCCCGGCTCACATCGGGGGCGTCGCCCATCTCAAGTCGCTGCTCGCCGTACTGCCCGGCGCGCGGATCGTGGCGACCGGCGCGGTCACCGTGGAGAACACGGCCGAGTGGCTCGGCGCCGACGCCTTCACCGCCAGCAAGGGTGGCGACATAAGGGGCAAAGCCAACGGGTTGCGCACGCTCCTCGACGGCTGGGCGGCGTCGAGGAGCGTGCCGGGTGCGAGGGGGCTTTCGCTGGGCGGGACCGTCCGAACGATCAACCCGGGGGACCGTTTGAACGATCAAAATGGGGGCGGGTTAGCATATGAGCGCCGCCTAGCTCGAAAGATAAACCTGTGACTGTCAAAGATGACTCGTTCACCAACTGGAAGAACCGCGAGGAGATCGCGGAGTCGATGATCCCGATCATCGGGAAGATGCACAGGGAGAGGGACGTCACCGTCCTGCTCCACAGCCGCTCCTTGGTGAACAAGTCGGTGGTGAGCATCCTCAAGACCCACCGCTTCGCCCGCCAGATCGCCGGCGAGGAACTGTCGGTCACCGAGACGATGCCGTTCCTGCAGGCGCTGGCCGCGCTCGACCTCGGCCCGTCGCAGATCGACATCGGCCTCCTCGCCGAGGCGCACCGGGCCGACGACCGGGGTCTCTCGGTCGAGGAGTTCACCGCCGAGGCCGTCTCCGGCGCCACGGGTGAGAACAAGATCGAGCGCCGCCAGGCGCGTGACGTCGTCCTCTACGGCTTCGGCCGCATCGGCCGCCTCGTCGCCCGCCTGCTCATCGAGAAGGCCGGCTCCGGCAACGGACTGCGGCTGCGCGCCATCGTCGTCCGCGGCGGTGGCGACCAGGACCTCGTGAAGCGTGCCTCGCTGCTGCGCCGCGACTCCATCCACGGCCAGTTCAACGGCACGATCACGGTCGACGAGGCGAACAGCACGATCGTCGCCAACGGCAACGAGATCAAGGTCATCTACGCCAACGACCCGTCCGAGGTCGACTACACGGCGTACGGCATCAACGACGCCATCCTGATCGACAACACCGGCAAGTGGCGTGACCGCGAGGGTCTGTCGAAGCACCTCCGTCCCGGCATCGAGAAGGTCGTCCTGACCGCTCCGGGCAAGGGCGACGTCCCGAACATCGTGCACGGCGTCAACCACGACATGATCAAGCCGGACGAGCAGATCCTGTCCTGCGCGTCCTGCACCACCAACGCGATCGTCCCGCCGCTGAAGGCGATGGACGACGAGTACGGTGTACTGCGCGGCCACGTGGAGACCGTCCACTCGTTCACCAACGACCAGAACCTGCTGGACAATTACCACAAGGCCGACCGTCGCGGCCGTTCCGCACCGCTCAACATGGTCATCACCGAGACCGGCGCCGCCTCCGCCGTCGCCAAGGCGCTGCCCGACCTCAAGGCGCCGATCACCGGCAGCTCGATCCGCGTGCCCGTGCCGGACGTCTCGATCGCGATCCTCAGCCTGCGCCTCGGCCGCGAGACCACCCGCGAGGAAGTCCTCGACTACCTCCGCGACGTCTCGCTGAACTCGCCGCTCAAGCGCCAGATCGACTTCACCACCGCCCCCGACGCGGTCTCCATGGACTTCGTCGGCTCGCGCCACGCCTCCATCGTGGACGCCGGTGCGACCAAGGTCGACGGCGACAACGCGATCCTCTACCTCTGGTACGACAACGAGTTCGGCTACTCGTGCCAGGTCATCCGCGTCGTCCAGCACGTCTCCGGGGTGGAGTACCCGACCTACCCGGTCCCGACCGCGTAAGCCTTGACAGCCCGAGGGGGCCCGGCCGTTTTGACGGCCGGGCCCCCTCGGGCTGTTGTCGCAGCGGCGGGGCCCCTACTGGTCGCCCGCGAGCGTGCGCATCCACGCCTCGACCTCGTCCGCCGACCGCGGCAGACCCGCCGAGAGGTTCTCCGTGCCGTCGGCCGTGACCAGGAGGTCGTCCTCGATCCGCACGCCGATGCCGCGGTACTCCTCCGGCACCGACAGGTCGTCCGGCTGGAAGTACAGGCCGGGCTCGACCGTCAGCACCATGCCGGGCTCCAGCGGACCGCCCACGTACGACTCCGTGCGCGCGGCAGCGCAGTCGTGGACGTCGAGGCCGAGCATGTGGCCGGTGCCCGCCATGGTGAAGCGCCGCTGGAGACCGAGTTCGAAGACCCGCTCCGGGTCACCCTCCAGCAGGCCCCACTCCACGAGCTTGCCCGCCATGTGACGCTGCGCCGCGTCGTGGAAGTCGCGGTAGGCCGCACCCGGCTTCACGGCGGCGATGCCCGCCTCCTGGGCCTCGTACACCGCGTCGTAGATCTTGCGCTGGAGCGGCGTGAAAGTGCCGCTGATCGGGAGCGTGCGCGTCACGTCCGCGGTGTACAGCGTGTGGGTCTCCACGCCCGCGTCGAGGAGCAGGAGTTCACCGGGGCGTACCGGGCCGTCGTTCTGCTCCCAGTGCATGATCGTGGCGTGCTCGCCGGCCGCGCAGATCGAGCCGTAGCCGACGGCGTTGCCCTCCAGGCGGGCGCGGCGGAAGAAGGTGCCCTCGATCCAGCGCTCCGAGGTAGCGATCGCCGTGGCCAGTTCCCGTACGACATCGGTGAATCCGCGCACCGTGGAGTCGACGGCCTTGCGCAGCTCGCCGATCTCCCACTCGTCCTTGACCAGGCGCAGCTCGGACAGCGCCTCCTCCAGTGCGGCGTCGCGCTCCGCCTCCGTCGTCACGGCGGCCTCGAGTGCCGGGTCGTGGCCGCGGACGATACGGGTCGGCGCCTCGGGCGCGGCCGACAGCTCGGTGGCGGCGTCGCGGATGTCGCGGCAGGGCAGGCCGAGGACCAGTTCCGACTCGGCGAGGCTGCGGCGCCGGCCCATCCACAGCTCGGACGTCATGCCGGTCCAGAACTCGTCGCTGTCACGGCTGTCGCGGGGGAGCAGACAGAGGTGGATGTCGTGCCCGTCGCCCTCGCGCGGCTCGAACACGATGGCACTGTCCCGCGCCTGATCGCCCGTCAGATGCACATACGCCGAGTACGGACGGAAGGGGTAGTAGCTGTCGTTCGAGCGGATCTTGAGCTTGCCGGACGGGATCACCAGCCGCTCGCCCGGGAATCGCGCGGACAGGGCGGCGCGGCGACGGGCGGCGTACGGCGCCTGCTGGTCCGGGCGCAGGTCGCGCTGCTCGGTGTCGGCCCAGCCCGTCCGCATCAGGGCGGAGAGCTCGTCGGAGAGGCCCGCGTAGAGGCCGTTCTTGCGCCCCGCGGGCCGGGGTTGGGCCTGGGGCTGAGTCGTGGGCTGTGACGTCGCCTGAGTCGTGGGCTGTGGCCTGGGCTCGGAGGAGGACACGGTGCACCCTTCTGCAGTGTTCCGTAGTGGTTTCGGCTGAGCTGCCTGTCAGCCTAGTGACCCTTGGCGCACTTGGGAACATGTGACATAGTACTGCCGTGACTACGCGGCTGACCTGCGATGTTGTAGTGGTCGGCGCCGGAATGGTGGGCGCCGCCTGCGCCCTCTACGCGGCGCGGGCGGGGCATTCCGTCGCCCTGGTGGACCGGGGCCCCGTGGCCGGAGGCACCACCGGCGCGGGCGAGGGAAACCTGCTCGTCTCCGACAAGGAACCCGGCCCCGAGCTCGAACTCGCCCTGCTTTCCTCCCGATTGTGGTCCGAACTCGCGGCCGAGCCGGGGGTGGCCGAGGCCGTCGAGTTCGAGGCCAAGGGCGGAGTCGTCGTGGCGTCGTCCGCCGAAGGCCTCGCGGCACTGGAGAAGTTCGCAGTGCAGCAGCGCGACGCCGGTGTCGACGCGCGCGCCGTCACGGCCGACGAGCTCTACGGTCTCGAACCGGAACTCGCCCCCGGAATGCCGGGCGGCGTCCACTACCCGCAGGACGCCCAGGTGATGCCCACACTGGCCGCAGCACACCTCGTACGGCTTGCGCGCGCGGCGGGAGCACGGCTGCTGACCGGCGCGCCCGTCACCGAGGTGCTCCGGTCGGCGGACGGTTCCGTACGAGGCGTCCGCACCGGCCGGGGTGAGATCCACGCCCCCGCCGTCGTGAACGCGGCCGGAACCTGGAGCGGCGAGCTGGCCGCACTCGCCGGGGTGCGGCTGCCGGTGCTGCCGCGGCGAGGCTTCGTCCTCGTCACCGAGCCGCTGCCGCGCCTGGTCCGGCACAAGGTCTACGCCGCCGACTACGTGGCCGACGTGGCGAGCGACTCCGCCGCACTGCAGACCTCACCGGTCGTCGAGGGCACCGCGGCCGGTCCCGTGCTGATCGGCGCGAGCCGCGAACGCGTCGGCTTCGACCGCACGTTCTCGTTGCCCGTCGTACGGTCACTCGCGGCGGGGGCGGCACGGCTGTTCCCCTTCCTGGAGAGCGTCCGCGTGATGCGGTCCTACCTGGGATTCCGCCCGTACATGCCGGATCATCTGCCGGCGATCGGCCCGGACGCGCGCGTGCCCGGCCTCTTCCACGCCTGCGGGCACGAGGGCGCCGGCATCGGACTCGCCACGGGTACAGGGCACTTGATCGCCGCAGCGCTCGACGGGGGACGGCCGGACCCCACGCTCGCGCCGTTCCGCCCGGACCGGTTCCCCGAGGAGGCGTCTTGAACAGTAAGCGCACACCCCTGCATCTCGTGAGGGCCGAGCCCGGGCCCGCGTACACCGCCACGTTCGACGGCGCGCAGATCGCGGTGCTGCCCGGGCAGACCGTCGCAGCGGCGCTGTGGTCGGCGGGCGTCACCGCCTGGCGCACCACGCGCGGCACGGGCGAGCCGCGCGGAGTCTTCTGCGGCATCGGAGTCTGCTTCGACTGCCTCGTGACCGTCAACGGCCTCCCCAACCAAAGGGCTTGCCTCGTACGGGCAGAACCCGGCGACGACATCCGCACCCAGCACGGCACGGGCCACGAGCACGTGGCGGGCGAGGAGAAGCTATGAGCCGTAGCCCTTATGAAGGCACCGATGAAGGCGCGGCGGGCTCGCTGGCGGTGATCGGGGCCGGGCCCGCCGGGCTCGCCGCCGCACTCGCCGCGGCCGTCCGCGGGAGCCGCGTGACGCTGATCGACACGGGCGCGCAGGCCGGCGGCCAGTTCTACCGCCAGCCCGCCGAGGAACTCGGCGCCCGCCGCCCGCAGGCCCTCCACCATCAGTGGCGGACCTGGGAGCGGCTGCGGGACGGCCTGGCCGCACAGATCACGACGGGCCGCATCACTCACCTGACGGACCATCATGTGTGGTGCGTGGAACGGCTCGACGAGACATCCGGCTTTCTCGTCCACGCGCTGCACGGCCTGGCCCAGGAAGAGCCGTCCGTGGTGCGTGCGGACGCCGTCATCCTGGCGACCGGCGCCTACGAGAAGGTGCTGCCCTTCCCGGGCTGGACCCTGCCGGGCGTGATCACCGCGGGCGGCGCGCAGGCCATGCTCAAGGGCGGACTCGTGCTCCAGGGGCGTACGGCCGTCGTGGCGGGCACGGGGCCGCTGCTGCTGCCGGTCGCCGCCGGACTGGCCGCGGCCGGTGCGGAGGTCGCCGCGCTCGTCGAGTCGGCCGGGGCGCAGGACGTCGCCCGGCACGCGAGGACGTTCGCCGCCCACCCGGACAAGGTTGTCGAAGCGGCCGGGTACGGGGCTGAACTGATGCGCCGCCGCGTACGGCTGAAGACCCGGCACACCATCGTGGCAGCGCATGGCGACGGTGTGCTCGAAGCCGTCACCGTTGCCGCGCTCGACCGCGACGGACGCGTCGCGGCGGGCTCCGAGCAGGTCATCCGCTGCGACACTCTCGCCGTCGGCCACGGCCTGCTGCCGCACACCGACCTCGCCGAGACGCTCGGCTGCCGTCTCGAAGGGACGGCCGTGGCCGTGGACGACGAGCAGCGCACTGACGTCCACGGAGTGTGGGCCGCGGGCGAGGCCACCGGCGTGGGCGGCGCCGCCCTCTCGCTCGCCGAGGGCCATGTCGCGGGGTGCTCCGCCGCGGCACGCCTCGCGGGGCGCGAACCCGACCCGCGCGCGTGGGAGGCCGCCGCCACGTCCCGTGCGAAGAGCAGGGAGTTCAGCGCCGCCCTCGACGCCGCGTTCGCGCCGCGTGCGCACTGGGCCGAGCAGGTCACCGACGACACCGTCGTATGCCGCTGCGAGGAGGTGCCGGCCTCCGCGATCCGTGAGGCGGTCGGCGAGCTCGGGGCCACGGACGCGCGCACCGTGAAACTGCTGACCCGAGCCGGTATGGGCTGGTGCCAGGGCCGCATGTGCGGACCGGCTGTCGCCGGGCTCACGGGATGCGAACCGGTCCCGTCCAGAAGGCCGTTCGCCCGACCCGTACCGCTCGGAGTGCTCGCTCGGGCGGGGGAGGGCCTGCCCGACGAGTGAGCCCGGACGCCCCTCCGGCGACCGTATCCATCAGGCCGGACATCCATCAGACCGGACATCCATCAGGCCGGACATTCATCAGACCTCGGACCGGACATCCGGATCCATCAGTGCCATGTCACACGCCACAGAGGAGACTCAGCCCATGACCACGTCACAGCGCAGCCCCTGGCACGGCGTCCTCGTAGCCACACCGCTTCCGCTGAACGACGACCTCTCCGTCAACTACGCCAAATTCGCCGAGCATTGTGCCTGGCTCGTCGAGAACGGCTGCGACGGGGTCGTGCCCAACGGCTCGCTCGGCGAGTACCAGGTGCTCACGCCGGAGGAGCGCGCCAAGGTCGTCGAGACGGCCGTCGCCGCGATCGGCGGGCAGCGCGTAATGCCCGGCGTCGCCGCCTACGGCTCCGCCGAGGCCAGTCGCTGGGCCGAGCAGGCCAAGGACGCCGGCTGCGCCTCCGTGATGCTGCTCCCGCCCAACGCCTACCGCGCCGACGAGCGTTCCGTCCTCGCCCACTACGAGGCGGTCGCCGCGGTGGGCCTCCCCGTCGTCGCTTACAACAACCCCATCGACACCAAGGTCGACCTGGTGCCGGAACTGCTCGCGAAACTGCACCACGAGGGGTTCGTCCGCGGGGTCAAGGAGTTCTCGGGAGACGTGCGGAGGGCGTACCGCATCGCCGAACTCGCCCCAGAACTCGACCTGTTGATCGGCGCCGACGACGTCCTGCTCGAACTGGCCCTGGCCGGCGCCAAGGGCTGGGTCGCCGGGTACCCGAACATGCTGCCCGCCGCGTCCGTCGAGCTGTACCGCGCCGCCGTGTCCGGCGACCTCGCCACCGCGACCTCCCTCTACCGGCAGCTCCACCCGCTCCTGCGCTGGGACTCGCGCCCCGAGTTCGTTCAGGCCATCAAGCTGTCCATGGACATGATCGGCCGCCACGGAGGCCCCTGCCGCCCGCCGCGCATGCCTCTTCTGCCGGACCAGGAGAAGGCCGTGCGCGCCGCCACCGAACAGGCGGTCGCCGCTGGCCTCGTCTGAACCACGCGACCGCACTCGCACACGTCCACCGCATCCACTTCCAGGGAGCAGCTTCCGACATGCGCAGCAAACTCGTCCTGCACGCGGTCGACTCGCACACCGAGGGCATGCCGACACGGGTCATCACCGGCGGCATCGGAACCGTCCCCGGCGCCACGATGAACGAACGCCGCCTGTACTTCCGCGAGCACCGCGACGACATCAAACAGCTCCTGATGAACGAGCCGCGGGGGCACGCCGCGATGAGCGGAGCGATCCTCCAGCCGCCGACCAGGCCCGACTGCGACTACGGCGTCATCTACATCGAGGTCTCCGGATACCTCCCGATGTGCGGGCACGGGGCGATCGGCGTCGCCACCGTCCTCGTGGAGACGGGCATGGTCGAGGTCGTCGAACCGGTCACCACCATCCGCCTCGACACACCCGCCGGGCTCGTCGTCGCCGATGTCGCCGTGGAGAACGGCGCGGCGAAGTCCGTCACTCTGCGGAACGTGCCGTCGTTCTCCGTCGGCCTCGACCGCGAGATCACCCTCGCCGACGGACGCACGATCACGTACGACCTGGCCTACGGCGGCAACTTCTACGCGATCCTGCCGCTCGACCGGTTGGGTCTGCCCTTCGAGCGCGCACGCAAGGACGACATCCTCGCGGCGGGTCTCGCGCTGATGGACGCGATCAACGCCAAGGACGAGCCCGTACACCCCGAGGACCCGTCCATCCGCGGCTGCCATCACGTCCACCTGTACGCGCCCGGGGCCACCGCCCGGTACTCCCGGCACGCGATGGCGATCCACCCCGGCTGGTTCGACCGCTCGCCCTGCGGTACGGGAACGAGCGCGCGCATGGCCCAGCTGCACGCCCGCGGTGAACTGCCGTTGCACACGGAGTTCGTGAACGAGTCGTTCATCGGCACACAGTTCACCGGACGGCTGCTCGACACCACCGACGTGGCCGGGATCCCGGCGGTGCTGCCCAGCTTCACGGGCCGCGCGTGGGTGACCGGGACGGCCCAGTATCTGCTCGATCCGGACGACCCCTTTCCGGCGGGATTCGTCCTTTAGCGCCAGTCCCGCAACCCTTGTCCCGCAACACCAGCCCCGTAGCACCCGTCCCGCAGCACTCCACCCGCCACGGGATACTTGTGGAACGTGACATGTCACCTAGGAGGACCACCCCATGGCCGACCGGCGCAGCGCCCCGTCCGCCGCTCCCGCCCTGCCCAGCCTCGGCGGGACGCGCAGCAGCTACCGCGAGCGGGTCGCCGACGCGCTGCGCGCCGCGCTGATCGCCGGTGAGCTGCGGGCGGGCGAGGTGTACTCGGCGCCGACCCTCGCCGTCCGCTTCGGGGTGTCCGCGACCCCGGTGCGCGAGGCCATGCTCGACCTCGCGAAGGAAGGTCTCGTCGACGCGGTGCCGAACAAGGGTTTCCGGGTCACGGCCGTCTCCGAGAAGCAGCTCGACGAGTACAAGCACATCCGCTCGCTGATCGAGGTCCCGACCACGGCGGAACTCGCCACCACCGCCGACCTCGCGGCACTGGAGGCGCTGCGGCCGGTCGCGCGGGAGATCGTCGACGCGGCGGTCGCCGGCGACCTCATCGCGTACGTCGAGGCGGACATCCGCTTCCACCTGGGGCTGCTCGCCCTCTCCGGCAACGAGCACCTGGTCGAGGTGGTCGGCGACCTGCGCAAGCGGTCCCGGCTCTACGGGCTGAACGCGCTGGTCGAGGCGGGCCGCCTGGAGGCGTCGGCCGAGGAGCACCTGGAGATCCTCGACGCCCTGGTCGCCCGCGACGAGGAGGCGGTGCGCGCCGTGATGACCCGCCACCTCGGGCACGTGCGAGGGCTCTGGGCGCAGTAGACCCCGCCGAAGTGATCGGCCGCGTGAGTCCGGCGCTCCCGTGTCGGCGCGGCGGGCTGCGGCCCGTGGCGTCGTAGCGTGGCCGCACTGCGGACGGCGACGGGCGTCGGCGCGCACGACCCGGAACCGTGGTGATGTGGCATGTGCTGGAGCGCGACGGCCGATCTCGTGGCGGGCACCGCGATCGCCGCCGTGGGAGCCGTCTGCGTCGTACGGACGGTCCGCGCGCGACGGCCCCGCGACCTGCCGCTCGCGGCTCTGCCGCTGCTGCTCGGCGCCCATCAGATCGTCGAGTCCGTCCTGTGGCGGTCCGGTGGCGGGACGGGTTCGGCCACCCTCGCCTGGGCCGTGATCGCCCTCCCGGTCCTGGCCTTGTGGGTGCCCGCCGGGGTGGTGTGCGCGGCGCCCCGGCGGGCCCGCGGGCGGCTGCTGATCCCGCTCGCGGCCGGGGCCGTGACCGCGGCGGGACTCGCGTACGCGCTGGCGACCCGCACCGTGACCGCCGAGATCCGCGGGCACACCGTCGGGTACGCCCTTGGCCTGCCGCACGCCGAACTCCTGGTCGCCGGGTACCTCCTGGCCACGGTCGGCTCCCTGCTCCTGTCCGCCGACCGCGGCCTCGTACTCCTCGGTGTGCTGGTCGCGGCGGGCGCGGCGGTGTGTGTCGTGCTGTGGCGGTGGGAGTTCATCTCGACGTGGTGCGCGTTTGCGGCCGTCTGCTCCGTCGCCCTGCTGTGGTGGACGGGCCGGAGCGCCGATCAGCCGGTCAGAAGGCGTCCTCCGCGAGATCGACGGCCGTCCGGTCCAGGGACTCCAGAAGGCTGAACTGCGCATCCGTCTTGGGCAGTTCATGCCGGAAGAAGTATCGGCACGCGCCGCGCTTGCCCTCGTGGACGGCTTCCGTGCCGGACGCCGCCGCGAGCAGCTGCTCCAGCCACATCCAGGCGACGACGACGTGCCCGACGGCTTCGAGGTAGACGCTCGCGTTGGCCAGGGCGGTCTCCGGGTCACCGGTCGACCACAGGCGCTGGGTCACGGCGACCGCACGGCGTACGGCGGTGTCGAGCCGGGCGCCGTACTCGGCAGCTTCTCCGCCCGCTCCGGCCGCGCGGGCGGTCGTCGCGGTGACGCGCTGCACGAGGAGGCGGAGCCCGGCCCCGCCGTCCATGACGACCTTGCGGCCGAGCAGATCGAGTCCGTGGATGCCGTGCGTGCCCTCGTGGATGGGGTTGAGACGGTTGTCGCGGTAGAACTGCTCGACGTTGTACTCGCGTGTGTAGCCGTAGCCCCCGTGGACCTGGATCGCGAGGCTGTTGGCCTCCAGGCACCACTGCGAGGGCCAGCTCTTGGCGATCGGGGTGAGCACGTCGAGCAGCAGCTTGGCCTCCGCGCGGACCTCGGGCGTGGCGCCGGTGTGCTGCTCGTCGAGGAGCCGGCCGCAGTACAGGGTGAGCGCCAACGCCCCCTCCACGTAGGCCTTCTGGGCGAGGAGCATCTTGCGGACGTCGGCGTGCGCGAGGATCGGGACCTGCGGCGCGGCCGGGTCCTTGCCCGCGAGGGGGCGGCCCTGCGGGCGCGTGCGGGCGTAGTCGAGAGCGTGCAGATAGCCCGTGTAGCCGAGGGCGGTGGCGCCCAGGCCGACGCCGATCCGGGCCTCGTTCATCATGTGGAACATGTAGGAGAGCCCGCGGTTCTCCTCGCCGACGAGGTACCCGACGGCGCCCGGCGCGCCGCCCGGCCGGTGGGCGCCCTCACCGAAGTTGAGGAGGGTGTTCGTGGTGCCCCGGTAGCCCATCTTGTGGTTGAGGCCCGCCAGGACCACGTCGTTGCGCTCGCCCGGCGCACCGTCCTCGCGTACCAGGACCTTGGGGACGATGAACAGCGACAGGCCCTTCACACCGGCCGGCCCGTCCGGGGTCCTGGCGAGGACGAGGTGCACGATGTTCTCCGACAGCTCGTGCTCGCCGCCGGAGATCCACATCTTGTTCCCGAAGAGGCGGTACGTCCCGTCCTCCTGCCGCTCGGCCCGCGTGCGCACATCGGCGAGCGACGATCCCGCCTGCGGCTCCGAGAGGCACATCGTGCCCAGGAAGCGGCCCTCCACCATGGGGCGCACGTAGGTGTCGATCTGCTCCTTCGAGCCGTGCGCGAGGACGAGGTTGGCGTTGCCCATCGTGAGGAACGGGTACGCGGCCGTGCCGACGTTCGCGGCCTGGAACCAGGCGAAGCACGCGTCGGCGACCACCGACGGCAGCTGTCCGCCGCCCACCTCGTGGTCCATGGTGCTCGCGATGAGCCCCGACTCCCCGAAGACCCGGAGCGCCTCCTTCACCTCGGGGATGATGTGAACCCGCTCCCCGTCGAAGGTGGGCTCCTGCGTGTCGTTCTTCTTGTTGTGCGGGGCGAAGTGCCGCGTCGCGATCTGCTCGCTCAGCTCGAGCGCCGCGTCGAAGGTCTCTCGGGAGTGGTCCGCGTACCGCTCGCGGGACGTGAGCGCGCAGACATCGAGCCACTCGTACAGCAGGAACTCGAGATCGCGGCGGGACAGCAGCAGGGATGCCATGCGTTTACTCCAGGCGCACTGGTGGTGACGGGCGGTGCCGAACCACGGGGCCGACGGGCCCCGCCCCATCAGCGTACTAAGCAGTCGCTTATTCGGCCAGTGAGTGACGGGGTAACGGCGCCGTGCTGCCCTCGGCAGGGTCCCGCCCGAAGGGGGAATGCCGTCACAGGGGAACCTGCGAGCCGGACAGTTCTGGACGACGGGCAGATCAGGCACCTCGAATTGATCCAGACCGTCGCCGCGCGGATGGGCAACAACTCGTTCCTGATCAAGGGCTGGGCGCTGACCCTGATGGGTGCGCTGCTCGCCTTCGCCGCCGGGAACGAGAGCCGGACGGTGGCGGCCACGGCCTTCGTCCCCATCGTGACGTTCTGCTGCTCGACGGGTATTTCCTGTACAGGGAGTGGCTGTTCAGGAGGCTCTACGGCAAGGTGCGGCGGCCGGGCGGCGGCCTTGAGCCGTTCAGCCTCGAGGCCGGGAGAGGCGCGAGGGTCCGGCGCGAGGGAGGGTGCGGGGGTGTGCTCCGCCTGCTCGGGGGGCGCCGGAACCGGTTCAGGCCCCGCCTTTTAGGGAGGGGAGGATTCAAGGCCCCTGCTCCCTTGTCTCTCGGTCATCTGCAGGGCGTCAGTGCAGCGAGGATGCCGCATGAGGCACTCCATGACGTCAAGTATTCAGGTTTCGCGCGGAGTTGGCTGATCTGTGGCGGGAGCGGCTTGCTGCTGTCGTCGGCCCTGTTCTCGTATAGCTACGGCCAGGTGGCGTGTAGCGCTGAGCAACTACTTGGGGCTGCGGTCTCGCTGTTGAAGGGCGGCGAAGTTGAGCCGGGCCGCGATAGGTGGAAACCAGCCAGGCATGTTGGAACTACTGGAGACGTGGCGCAGCGCGGACAAGGTCGGCGACGGCTCTGGACCGGCTGCGCGGGGGCCAGGCGATGACGGTGGTGACTTTCGGCGCGTCCAGCACGGGCACGGCGGCGAGGTCACCGTGCAGTTGGGCTCGGCACGACTCCGGTGAGACCGCGCAGGCCCGGCCGAGCGCGACGAGCTGCAGCAACTGTGCGTGGTCGCGGACCTGCGGGCCGGGGCCGGGCGGACAGGTGCCGTCGGGGTCGGGCCAGCGTGGCAGAGGCAGGCCCGGCAGCCCGGTGATGTCGGCCATGAGTACATGGGTCCGGACCGTGAGCGGATGCCCGGCCGGCAGGACCACCACCTGGCCCTCCGTGCTGAGCTCCTCGGTGTGGAACCCGGCCGTCGAGTCGAACGGCCGGTGCAGCAGCGCTACGTCGGCCCGGCCCTCGCGCAGGAGTCGTTCCTGCTCGGCCGGGCCGCACAGGATGACATCGACGGGGACTGCGCCGGGTTCGGCGGCGTACGCGTCGAGCAGTTTCGCCAGCAGTTCGCGGGACGCGCTGGCTTTCGCCACCAGGACCAGGCCGGGACGGCCGGTCGCGGAAAGGGCGGCGCGGCGGGTCCGACGCTCGGCGGCGCCGACCGCAGCGAGGGCCGCCCGGCCCTCGACCAACAGCACTGAGCCGGCCTCGGTCAGTTTGACGGTGCGGCTGGTCCGATCCAGCAGCGCTGCCCCGAGCCGGCGTTCGAGTTGCTGGATGGCCCGTGACAAGGGCGGCTGCGCGATCCCGAGTCGCTGCGCTGCGCGCCCGAAGTGCAGCTCTTCGGCGACGGCGACGAAATACCGCAGTTCCCGGGTCTCCATGCAGTCACGCTACCCCGGTTCAATACCCTGTCGGTATCGTTGACCATCGGATCGGTCTTGGACCCCCGGCGGGGTCGGAGGACAGCATGGTCCCTATGAGCGAACGAACGATTGCACTGGTCACCGGTGCGAACAAGGGAATTGGCTACGAGATCGCCGTGGGCTTGGGCGCCCTCGGCTGGAGCGTTGGCGTCGGTGCCCGAGATGATCGGCGCCGTGAGGCAGCGGTGGAGCAACTGCGCGCGGTCGGCGTCGACGCGTTCGACGTACCACTGGACGTGACCGACGACGCGAGCGTGACCGCCGCCGCGCGGCTGATCGAGGAACAGGCGGGGCGCCTCGACGTGCTCGTCAACAACGCGGGTATCGCCGGCGGGATGCCGCAGGAGCCCACCCGGGTCGATCCCGCCACCATCCGGACGGTCGTGGAGACCAACGTGATCGGCGTCATCCGCGTCACCAACGCGATGATGCCTTTGCTGCGCCGCTCTGCCTCGCCGCGGATCGTGAACATGTCCAGCAGTGTCGGCTCCCTCACCCGGCAGTCAGGAACCGCCGCTGAGCTGACGGCTGGTCCGGTGGCCGTGGCGTACGCGCCGTCGAAGACGTTCCTGAATGCCGTCACCCTGCAGTACGCCCGGGAGTTGAGCGGCACGAACATCCTGATCAACATGGGATGCCCCGGCTACGTCGCGACCGAACTCAACGGCTTCCGCGGCGTGCGCACCCCCGAACAGGGCGCGGCGATCGCCATCAAGCTGGCGACCCTGCCCGACGACGGCCCGACCGGCAAGTTCTTCGAAGACGCCGGCGTAGTGCCCTGGTGAAGTTGAAGTGCACGGCGGTCAACTCGCACTCGGGTGCTGATCTTCTCGCTGAAGATCTTGTCCCTGAGGATGTCGTGCTTGCTGAGCGCGTCGAGCTGGGAGCCGAGTTCCTGGCCGAGGGTCGAGCAGCGGGCGTAGCCGATGCGGATGTCCGCGCTCGGCAGGTCCGGGTCGACTGCGGCGGGTACCGGCGTGCCGGGCCGCCACGGCTTTCCGGGACGGCGGTCCGCCGGGGTCGGCACCCGCAGCACCTTCGACAAGCGGGGCACTTTGGTGAACCGGCGGGTGTGGTGGGCGGAGGCGACCGCACCGCCGCGCGAGCGGCAGGGCGAGCCCGGCTGCGCAGCACACATCGGACAGGCGTGCTGCTCGACATCGTCCGCGTCCGACCGCTCGGTCGGGGAAGGCTCTTGAGGGTCCGTTATGACCCCGAATCTTCGCACAATGCAAGTCTCAGAAGGGGATCCGTCCCGCTTTTGGGTGAGAACGGGTTCTGAGCACCGAGCGGAGATCATCGAGGGCCCGGCGGCCCGTTTTCGATCTTGCTCCGACAAAGGGTCGTTTGTGAGAGGGCGGAGTGCCGGGCCATGCTCGGGCCATTGTCCGGCCTGCACGCCATGACTCGGCCAACTGTCTCCTCAGTCCAGGTCGGACATGTCGAGCACGAAGCGGTAGCGGACGTCGTTTCGCCGGAGGCGGTCGAGTGCCGTGTCCACCTGTGACGACGGGAGTACTTCGATGTCGGCGGCGATGCTGTTGTCAGCGCAGAATTGGAGCATCTCGGCTGTCGCCGGGCGGCCTCCGCTGCCCGCGGAGCTGAGCTTCTTGCGGCCGATGAGCAGGTCCGTGGCCTCGACGGTGACGGGGCCCAGGTACCCGAGGAGGCTGAGGGTGCCGTCCATCGCCACCAGCTTCAGATACGGGGCGAGGTCGTGAGGGGCGGAGATGGTGTCGATGACGACGTCGAAGGTGTCGCGTGCCGTGGCCATCTGCTGGGTGTCGGTGGAGGCGATGAGGTCGTGAGCGCCGAGCTTGCGGGCGTCGTCGCGCTTGTCCTGGGTGCGGCTGATGACGGTCGTGGTGGCGCCGAGTGCCACGGCCATCTTGACTGCGAGGTGACCCAGGCCGCCGAGGCCGGCCACGGCGACGCGACTGCCGGGGCCCACGCCGAGGGAGCGCAGGGGTTCCCAGACGGTGACGCCGGCGCACATCAGCGGGGCGGCTGCGGCCGGGTCGAGGCCGGAGGGGAGCGGGTAGGCGAAGGCTTCGCGCACGACGTACTCGCGGGAGTAGCCGCCCAGGGTGGTCGACCCGTCCTGCCGGTCGGTGCCGCCGTAGGTCAGAGTCGGGAAGGAGTGGCAGAAATTCTCCTGTCCGGCTTCACACATGGCGCACACGCCGCAGGAGTCGACGATGTTGCCCACCGCGACGTGGTCGCCGACCGAGAAGGTGGTCACCTCGGGGCCGGTCCCGGTCACCACGCCAGTGAATTCATGACCCCGGGTATCAGGGGCGCTTTCGTGTGCCGGTCGTAGGCGTGCAGGGCGTGCAGGTCGGTGTGGCACACGCCGCAGTAGTCGACCTGCACCGCGATGTCATCCGGGCGCAGGTCACGGCGCTCCAGCGACGCGCGCCGCAGCTCCGTCGGGCCGGCCGCCTGCCATCCGGTGGTCGCTCGCATACGTGACTCCTTAAACAGACTGTTCTGTCTATTGCAGCCTAAACGCGACCGCCCCCCAAAGGCAAACCAACTGTTCTGTTTGGTAGGGTGCGGGCATGCCGGAACAGCCCCAGACCTCGCGAGGCGCCGCGACCTACCAGCGCATCCTGGACGCCGCCACCGAAGAGTTCGCCCAGCACGGCATCGCCGGGGCGCGCATCGAACGCATCGTGACGGCAGCGCGCACCAACAAGGCGCAGCTCTACGCCTACTTCGGCGACAAGGAACGACTTTTCGACGCGATCTTCCTCAGCTCGCTGGAGCGCATCACCAACGTCGTGCCCATCGACGCCGACGATCTCGCGGACTGGGCCGTTCGTCTCTACGACGAATACCTGCGCCGCCCCGACCTCATCCGACTGGCGACCTGGACACGACTGGAGCGTCGGCCTGCCGGACACCTCGTCGAGACCCACCAGCACTACGACGACCGCAAGCTCACGTCCATCGCCGAGGCCCAGGCCGCCGGGCGGGTTCGCGCAGGTGACCCGTTCGACATCATGGCCATGGTCATCGCCATGTCCATGGCCTGGTCACCGGTCAGCAACGTATATGCAGCCAGCAGCCAAGAACCCGATGACGTACATGACCAGCGCCGCGCCCTGCTCCGCGACTGCGTCCAAAGCGCCACCGCGGCCGGCAGAGGCGACGCATCCCCCTCATGACTGCCACCAACACCCCTGGTGACGCTCACGCACGTTGCCTGGGCTCCGGCCAGGACCGGAGCCCAGGTCTCACGCCGGAACTGCGGCTGCTTCCCCCTGCGGGGCGCGCGGGCCGGGTACCGTCGCCCGGGTGGACAGGTCCGGGTCGAGGCGGCTGTTCATATCCAGCTCGAATCTGCCGTACGGATTCACGTGGGTCCAGAACAACGGCGACAGCGCCCGGCGGTCCGCGTCGGTGAGCTTGTCCGCCCATTTCGGATCGGCCAGGACCTCCTGCATCAGCAGCGTGTTGACGTGCACCGGAGCGGACTGGAGCAGGTGTAGCGCGACCATGCTGACCTCCTGGGATTCCCTGTCCGCACCGGCCAGGTCGCCGTCCTTGCAACGAGACGGCCAGGGCCGGGAAACGAGTCAACGGCACTTACGCAGCGCTACACGCCACCTGGCCGTAGCTATACGAGAAACAGGGCCTTGTCGGTGCGGCTCCGATGTCATGCGCCGCGCGGCGGTTCCACGCGGGCCAGCCACGAGGTGAGCAGGGACTCCAGGTGCTCGGTCTCGTCCCGGCCGAGGGCGGCCAAGAGGCGGCGTTCGTTGGCCATGTGCTCGCTGAACGCGTCGTCGATCAGGTCCCGGCCCGCGGGCGTGAGCGCCACCACCCGGCCCCGGCCGTCCCCTGCCGCGCGGCGGCGCGTGACGAGGCCGCCGCGTTCGAGGCGGTCGATCCGCTTCGTCATCGCTCCGGTCGTGACCATGGTGTGCGCGGCCAGCTCGCCGGGGGCCCGCTCGAAGGGCTCGCCGGCGCGGCGCAGCGCGGCCAGGACGTCGAACTCGCCTTCGCTCAGGCCGTATCGCCGGTAGACGAGGCACAACTGCTCGGTGAGCAGCGCGCCCAGGCGGTGCAGGCGGCCGATGACTCCCTGGGGGGTGACGTCGACGTCCGGCCGCTCGCGGGCCCACTCGGCCTGGATGCGGGCGATGTGGTCGAGGGGGCGACCGGGGCGGTGGGGCCCGTGGGACTGTTCCGGGGGCATGACTTCACTATAGCTTCCATGGAAGACATAATCTCTTCCATGGAAGCTACCTTGCGGTGGACGATGGTCACGGCGATCGCGCCCGTGACGTGGGGGACGACCTACTTCGTCACCCACGCCTACCTGCCCGCCGGGAACCCGCTCTACGGGGCCGTGCTCAGAGCCCTCCCGGCCGGGCTGCTGCTCCTGGCGGTCCGGCGCGAGCTGCCCCGCGGATCGTGGTGGTGGAAGTCCCTCGTCCTCGGCGCCCTCAACATGGGCGCCTTCTTCGCCCTGGTCTACGTCGCGGCACAACTCCTGCCGACGAGCACCGCCTCGACGATCATGGCGACGTCCCCGGTGGTCATGATGGCCATCGCCTGGCCGCTGCTCGCCGAACGTCCCAGCCCGACGCACCTCGTGGGTGCCGCCGTCGGGATCGTCGGCGTCTGTCTGATGCTGCTGACCGGGGCCGCGTCGGCCGACCCCCTCGGAGTGCTCGCCTCCGTCGCGGCGATGGGCATGTCGTCCCTCGGCTACATCCTCGCCAAGCGCTGGAGCCACGCGTCCGACGTGCTCGCGTCCACGTCCTGGCAGCTGATCGCCGGAGGCCTCCTGCTGCTGCCGTTCGCCGTGATGGTGGAGGGGGCACCGCCGTCGCTCGACGCGCCGGCCGTCCTGGGCTTCGGCTACGTCACCGTCGTGGCGACGGCGCTCGCGTTCGCCGCCTGGTTCGCGGGCTTGCGCCATCTGCCCGCCGCGACGGTCGGACTCGTCGGGCTGCTCAACCCGGTGACCGGGGTACTCCTGGGCACGCTGGTCGCGGGGGAGTCACTCACCGCGCGCCAGGTCTGCGGCCTGCTGCTGGTCCTCGCCGGCATCCTCATCGGCCGGCGGGCACGCCGCGCCCCGAGAATCCGCGGCGCGGTGACGGTGCCCGCCCCCGCTCCGGAGGTCGGGCACCGTCATGAGTGAACTGCGGACCTACACCTCCGCGATGGACCGACCCGCCCAGTCCGGGGCGGGCTCGGTCAGCTCGGTGAAGCGCTCGCGGACCTCGTCGGGGAACGGCGCCGCGCGCCCCGCCTTCTGGTCGACATGCACGGCGAGCAGCTCCGTCGTGGCGACCGGCCGAGCATCCTCGGCCGGTTCCGTGCCCGGGGCCGCGACGACGTACATCTCGTGGGTGAAGCGGGCCTTCTTGGCGGCGGCGCCCAGGACCCGGCTGCGGACGGCGAGTGTCGCTCCCTCCGGGACGTCGCGCAGATAGCGCAGGTGCGACTCGACCGTGTACAGGGAGCAGCCGGTGGACTCGCGGTACCCGGAGTGCAGGCCCGTCTCGATCATCAGCGCGTCGGTGGCGTGCCCGAAGACGAGGACGTAGAACGCCTCGCTCATATGGCCGTTGTAATCGATCCACTCGGCGCGCACGGTGCTGTGCAGCAGAGGCAGCGGCGTCACTTGCCGGACTCCTTCCCGGCGCCCGGCAGGCGGCCCGTCGCACGCAGCACGTCGATGACGCCCTGGTCGCGTTCGGCCACGAGGTCGGCGATGGTCCGCCCGGCCGCCGCGTCGTCGCAGCCGGCGACCACGGAGTCGTACAGCGCCTTGTCAAGCGCGGGGGCTTCGAGGCGGGTCCACGGCGACTTCAGCGAGGGGCCGAAGTGGTCCAGCATGTGCGCCATGCCGCCCTCGCCGCCCGCGAGCGCGAACGTCAGCATCGGGCCCATGAAGGCCCAGCGCAGGCCGGGACCCTCGGTGATGGAGTCGTCGATCTCCTTCACCGTGGCCTCGCCGTTGGCGACCATGTGCAGGGCCTCGCGCCACAGTGCCTCCTGGAGGCGGTTGGCGATGAAGCCGGGCACCTCGCGGTCCATCGTGATGACGGACTTGCCCGCCACCTCGTAGAAGCGGGAGGCCCACGCCACCGCCTCCGCCGAGGTCCGCTCGCCGCCGACCACCTCGACCAGCGGGATGAGGTACGGCGGGTTGAACGGGTGCCCCACGACGAGGCGGCCCGCACCCTGAGCGTCAGTCTGCATGTCCGTCATCGGATAGCCCGACGTGGACGAGGCGACGACGACTCCGGGCGGAGTCGCGGCGTCCAGGCGGGCCAGCAGATCGCGCTTGAGGTCCAGCTTCTCCGGGGCGCTCTCCTGTACGAACTGGGCGTCCGCCACGGCCTCTTCGAGGGTGACGGTCACCGTGAGGCGGTCCGTGGACGCCCCGTCGGCGAGGCCGAGCTGCGTGAGCGCGGGCCACGCGGCGTCGACGAGGCGGCGCAGCCGCAGCTCCGCGTCGGGCGCCGGGTCCCAGGCCGTGACGTCGTAGCCGCGGGCCAGGAAGTGGGCGACCCAGCCGCCACCGATTACCCCGGCGCCCACACAGGCGACGCGGCGTACATTTTCGGGTTCGGTCGACGTCATCGGGTACCTCCGTGGATGCTCCGCCCTTCGGGGCGGTAAGGAATCGGACTCCTGCGGGGCAGGGCAGCGGGCTGGGATGCGCTGCCAGGGCGGAGCGCAGTGTTCTGACCCGCGGGTTTGAACGTCTCGTGTGGCGACGGTAGTTTGCGAGTGTGACCACGAGCCATGTGAAGCGGGCGTTCAAGTACCGCTTTTATCCGACGGATGCGCAGGCAGCGGAGCTGTCGCGCACGTTCGGATGTGTGCGGAAGGTCTACAACTTGGCGCTTGCCGCTCGGACCGAGGCGTGGGCGCGGCAGGAGCGGGTCAACTACAACCAGAGTTCCGCGATGTTGACGGCGTGGAAGAAGACCGAGGAACTGGCGTATCTGAACGAGGTGTCGTCGGTTCCGCTCCAGCAGGCCTTGCGGCACCTGCAGGTGGCGTTCACGAACTTCTTCGGCAAGCGGGCCAGATACCCGCGCTTCAAGAGCCGGAAGAAGTCGCGGAAGTCCGCCGAGTACACCGCCTCGGCGTTCCGTTTCAGGGACGGTGAGCTGAGTCTCGCGAAGATGAGCGAGTCTCTGCGCATCGTGTGGTCGAGACCGCTGCCGGACGGCGTGAGTCCTTCCACGGTGACCGTGTCGCAGGACGCGGCCGGACGCTGGTTTGTCTCCCTGTTGTGCGACGACCCCGGCATCAAGCACCTGCCGACCACTGATGCCGCCATCGGCATCGATGCCGGTCTCGACCACCTCCTGACCTTCTCGACGGGCGAGAAGATCGCCAACCCCAGGCACGAGCGCCGCGACCGGGTCGCACTTGCGAAAGCTCAGCGCAGGCTGGCGAAGAAGGCCAAAGACTCGGTGAACCGGGCCAAGGCCCGGCGCAAAGTGGCCAAGATCCATGCCCGGATCGCAGACCGCCGACGCGATGCCCTGCACAAGATCACCACTCGGCTCGTGCGTGACAACCAAACGCTCGTGATCGAGGACCTGACCGTGCGCAACATGGTCAAGAACCGGAAACTGGCCCGCGCCATCAGCGATGCCGCGTGGTCTCAGTTCCGGAGCATGCTGGAGTACAAAGCCGCCTGGTACGGGCGTGAGGTGATCGCCATCGACCGGTGGTTCCCCTCCTCGAAACTGTGCTCCTCCTGCGGCGCCTTGGCTGACGAGATGCCACTCAACGTCCGCACGTGGACGTGTGACTGCGGCACAACCCACGACCGGGACGTGAACGCAGCGAAGAACCTTCTGGCCGCCGGGCAGGCGGTTACAGCCTGCGGAGCTGGTGTAAGACCTCAACGGAGTTCTCCGGGCGGGCAGTCGGCGATGAAACAGGAAACCTCACGGCGCGAGCCGTAAGGATCCCCTCCCTTCAGGGAGGGGAACGTCAAGATCAGGCGGTTCCTTCTACGGATCGGCCGCGGGGCTTGAGGCCGAGCTTCTGGCGGGCTTCGTCCGGGGTGGCGACGCGGGCGCCCATCGCCTCGACGATCGTCACGGCGCGCTCGACGAGCTGCGCGTTGGTGGCCTTGACGCCCTTGCCGAGATAGAGGTTGTCCTCCAGGCCGACGCGGACGTGCCCGCCGAGCACGACGGACTGCGCGACCCACGGCATCTGCATCCGGCCCAGTGCGAAGCTCGCCCACTGCGCGCCCTCGGGCAGCATGTTGACCATCGACTGGAGCACGCCCGGGTCGGCGGGCGCGCCCCACGGGATGCCCATGCAGAGTTGGAACACGGTCGGGTCGTCAAGGAGGCCTTCGGCGAGCAGTTGCTTGGCGAACCAGAGGTGACCCGTGTCGAAGATCTCCAACTCGGGCCGTACGCCCAGCTCCTGGATGCGCCGGGCGCCCGCGCGGAGCATGTCCGGGGTGGAGACGTAGAGGTTGCTGCCGTCGCCGAAGTTGAGGGAGCCGCAGTCCAGGGTGCAGATGTCGGGGAGCAGGTCCTCGACGTGCGGGAGCCTTTCGAGGCCGCCGACGAGGTCGGTGCCCGGCAGCTGCCTGAGCGGCTCGTCCGGGTCGATGGCCAGGTCACCGCCCATTCCGGCGGTGAGGTTGATGACGACGTCGGTACCGGTCTCCTTGATGCGCTCGACGACCTCGCGGTACAGCCGTGGGTCGCGCGAGGGCGTTCCGGTCTCGGGGTCGCGTACGTGGATGTGGACCTCGGCGGCGCCCGCGTCCGCGGCCTCCACCGCGGAGCGGGCTATCTGCTCGGGGGTGACCGGTACGTGGGGGCTCTTGCGGACAGTGTCGCCGGCGCCGGTGAGGGCGGCCGTGATGATGACGTCCTGGTTCATGGGCATGCGACATCGCTCCTTGGGCCCGAAGGCCGTTGGGGGCAGGGGGATGTGAGGGAAAGCCAGTTCATCGGGGGGTGGGCGCGGTCAGGGTGCTGTCGACGTACGCGAGCAGCGTCGTGTGCATCGCCTCGGCGTCGGTGCCGGGGGCGCCGGGAGCCGTGGCGAGCACCTGGGTGGCCAGGCCGTCGATCAGGGCGGTGAGGGCGAGTGCTGCCGCCTCCGGGTCGACGGGTCTGAACGAACCCTGTGCGACGCCGCGCCGCACCACGTCGGCGACGGTCTCGCGCCATTGTCGGTAGTACTCGGCGTGTAGTCCGCCGACCGTCGTGGAGCGGGCCGCCTCGGCCCACAGGTCCAGCCACACCGCCCACTGCCTGCGCTGCTGCGCAGTGCGCGGTGTCTGGAGCGCGATGAGCTGGCGCAGCTCGTCGGCGGGGTCCGCCGCGTCGGCGGTGCGCGCCGCCCGATGGGCGGTGTCCTCGTCCATGCACCACCGCACGGCGGCCTCGAGGAGTTCCGCGCGGCCGGGGAAGTGGTAGTGGATGGCGGCCGTGCTGGTCGCGCAGGCCTCGGCGATGTCGGAGACCCGTACGGCGTGGAAGCCGCGCTCGGCGATCAGGCGGACCGTCTCGCGCACGATCTGCGAGGGGCGGCCGCCCTCGACGGGGACGGCGGCGCCCGCCGGTCGGGCCGGGGGCCGGTGCCGCGCGCCGAGCAGCCTGCCCGCGTCCACCTGCCCCTCGTCGGCGATCCGGGCCAGCTCGGCCGCGGTGAAGCGGCGCGTGCCGCTCAGGGACCGGGACAGCTTGGAGGGGTCCATGACGATCCGCCGGGCGAACTCGCGCTGGCTCACCCCGGCGGTGGTGATCACCTCCCGCACTCGGGCGGCGATCTCGTCTCGGTTCTCGTCTCCGTGCTCCACGGTCGACGACTCTAATCACGTGTTGAGCAGATCTCAACGTGTGCCAGAACATCAGTACAGATCAGTCGACGTATTGAGCTGCTGACTGGCTCATCAGTCAACAGCTCAATACGCGCTCAACGGGACCAGTGGGCCTCCGTCGTAGCGGGCGCGCTCCGGGACCCGTCCGGCGCGACCGCCACGAGCCGTAGCCGCGTGACGGTCTCCGACGTGACGGTCTCGGACGTGGCGGGCGCGGGAAGACTCAGGCAGTACACGTCGTCGTAGATCCGGCCGAGCCAGCTCCCGTCGTCGTCGCGCAGCAGGTCGTAGTGGCGGACCCCCTGCCCGGCGAGGCGCCAGGACAGGAAGACATGGACCGACTCCCCGTCCGTGAGCACCTCGTCGACCGTGAAGTCCTCAGGCGGGGCGGGCGGTGTGAACTCGTGGCCGAGCAGGGCCAGTTCACCGATCCGTATCGCGCACCGGGTCGGCCGACGGGACGACACGCGCAGGCCGACGGCCGCGATCGTCCGTCCCCGGAAGGTGCCGAGGCCGTGCGTCGTCGTGTGCCAGTCGGCCGCCGACCCGGCCGCGAGCCAGACGAAGGCGTCGGGCGCGTCCTGGAACAGCAGCCCCACCTCCAGATCGGCGCCGTCCGTGCCGTGCGCGGTCACGGCGAGGCGCTCGGCCCCGGTGACGGTCAGCGCCGTCTTGTAGAGGCGCACCGTCGTCGCGCCGTCCGGCCCGAGCGGACCCGACACGAGCAGCGAGGACCCGCCGTCGTACGCGAGCTCGTGGTCGAAGCCGACCGACAGGGGGGCACCTGCACCCTCTGGACCCGTGCCTTCTGCACCCGTACGTTCCGCACCCGTACGTTCCGCCCGTGTCCAGAACTGCCAGGTCGGCAGCACGTCCTGGACGGAGGCGTTGTGCCAGTCGCCGTCCGCGGCCTGCCGTCCGTCGAGGAAGAAGGCGCGTCCGTGACCGGTGTTGAAGCGGGTGACGAACGGGAACGAGCCGATGACCGACCGCTCGGTGATGTGGTGCGCCACGCCGTCCCACGCCCGGTGGTCGTCCCGGTCGCGTGGCGTCTGCCGGTCGTGGGGGAGGAGGCGGCCGCTGCGGGTGGGGTCCTCGTGCGGCCCCGACCAGTAGCGGCGCTCGCGCCGGAACACCTCGTCCTGGGCGTCCGGGTCGTCGTGGCGAGGGGCCAGCTCCTTCACGAAGTGCGAACCGAACAGCGCCCAGCTCGTGCGCGCCGCTTCCCCCGGCGGGAACAGCAGCCGCGGGTCGTACTCGGGGTCGAAGCCGAACTGCTCGTTCTCCGTGCCGTGGAAGACCGTCGCGTAGGGGTCCCGGCCCAGCTTCAGGGCCGTCGCACGCGACGTCTCGACGCCCTCGGGTGTCATCCAGTAGTTCGCGAAGAAGCTGTCGGACACGTCGAGCCAGGGGGCGTTGTCCGCGTTGAGGTGGTTGAGGTAGTCGAGGTGCCCGTCCGGCGTGATCGTGTCGTACCACTGGAGGTGGAACCCCTCCGGGGCGCGCTCCCGCAGTGAGCGCAGCAGGTCGTGGAGCCGCGTCGCCTGGCCGGGCGGTGTCTCGGCCTCGTGGTTGATGAAGTAGCCGTCGAAGCCGAAGTACGCGGCCATCTCGATCAGCTTGTCCGCCACGGGGAACGAGCCGTCGGGGCGCTGCTCCAGATAGTCCTCGAAGTCGCCGGAGCGCGGCCAGAACCAGCAGCCCAGGCTGCGCACGCCGTTGCGGTGGGCCGCGTCCGTGTAGGCGGGGTGGGGCAGGTTGACCAGGCCGTGCGCGGGGTCGTCCGCGGGTGAGCCGTCGACGGGCAGCCCGTGCCAGGAGCCGTAGAAGTCGGAGTACTGCCAAAAGCGCAGGAGGCGGCGAGCGAACGCGTCGCCGTACTTGCGGGCCGTGAAGAAGGCGTCGTCGTAGTCGTAGGTCAGGTTCATGAGCCGCGGGCCCGTGGCGAGGTCCGGGTGCGCCTGTGTGGCGGGGAAGGGGGCGATGCGTGGTGCGAGCGGGACGCGCGAGCGGAAGTGACGTGCCCAGCGGTCGGTCCCGGGGCTCCAGCTCTTGAGCGCGGCGGCGTCGTAGCCGTGCATGTACGGGCGCACGGAGGAGTGGTCGTCATCCATGAGGCAACTCCAGTGAGGCGGGGAGGGGTTCAAGGGCGGTGCGGGGATCAGGCAACGTTGTCAACGGTCACGACCTCGGTGATCCCGCGCGCCGCGAGATGCCCCGCGTCGTCCGCGAGGTCCGCCAGGACCGTCGTCGGGCGCGCCCCGTCCGCCGTCAGACGTGTGAACGCCTCGAAGACGGGCCCGCCCGGCGCGCACACCGAGCGGTGCGGGGCCCGGTCCTCGTCGCCGGCGTCCACGATCAGGGCCGTCGTGCGCGGAGCGGGCGCGTGCTCGCGCCCCCGCCACTGGGCGGCGATCGCGGACACGGACTTGCCGGCCGGTTTCACCTCGCCGTCGTTCGTCAACAGGCCCAGGGAGTACTCGAGTTCGGGGAAGTCGGCGAGGTCACGGCTGACGTCGTGCGAGCACCACCACGTGACGCCCCACAGATCCGGGCAGTCCAGCGCGGCCTCGACGGTGGCCTCCGTGAACTCGGCCGCGTACTCGGCCGGGATCAGTGGCTGCGGCGCGCCCACCTCCTGGAGCCACACCGGCCGCCGCGCGTCGATCGCCCACGCCTTCGACAGCTCGACCAGATACGCGGCATGCCCGGAGGTCGCCGTGCCGCTGCGGCCGTGGCGCTGCGCGGTGCCGTTGAACACCCACGAGTGCACCGCCGTCATCGCGCCGAGCCGCGCCGCGTGCGCCGGGGTGAACGGCTGGTCGTCCTGGTACCAGGAGGCGTCGTACTCGGCGTGCAGATGCGGCAGCCCCGGCGCCCCCTCCTCGCACGCGGCAAGCACCCGTTCCAGCCAACTCCCGGCCTGCTCGGGGGTGATGCGGTCCGGGTCCGGATGCGGAGGGCCCGCCGCGAACTGCGCGATCTCGTTGCCGATCGTCATTCCCAGGAAGTTCGGCCGGTCGGCGAGCGCGGAGGCGAGCGTCCGGAGATAGTCCTCCTGGGCCGAGACGACGTCCGGATCGGTGAAGATATTGCGGCGGTGCCAGGTCCGCGTCCAGGCGGGCAGGAAGTCGAAACTCGACAGGTGCCCCTGGAGCCCGTCCACGTTGACGTCGAGGCCGCGCTCGCCGGCCGCGTCCGCGAGCGCCACCAGCTGCTCGACCGCCCGCGGTCTGATCAGGGAGCGATTCGGCTGGAAGACGGGCCAGAGCGGGAACACGCGCACATGGTCGAGGCCCAGCGCGGCGATCGCGTCCAGGTCCGCGCGCACGGCGTCGAGGTCGAAGTCGAGCCAGTGGTGGAACCACCCCTGGCTGGGCGTGTAGTTGGCGCCGAAACGCATCGCGGACTCCCGGCTATCGGAATCGAATCCCGGGCAGTCTGCCCTCAACTCCTGGCTCGCATCCACCCTTTGCACAGTTCCAGGAGATTTTTTACGGGCCCCCTTGCCGAGGCGGCTTTAGCGCTTTAGTCTCCACCGAACTCAAGCGCTTTAGCCAGCCGTGCGAACCGTCCGGCGAAGCGGATCCAGGAGCCAGCCATGCGGCGTACCCCCGCCAGACGCCCCACCATCAAGGACATCGCGCTGCGCTCGGGCGTGTCCGAGAGCGCCGTCTCCTTCGCGCTCAACGGCAGGCCCGGCGTCTCGGAAGCCACCCGGGACCGGGTCCGCCGCGTCGCCGACCAGCTGGGCTGGCGGCCCAGCGCCGCGGCCCGCGCCCTGTCGGGCGAGGGCGCGGCCACGGTCGGCCTCGTGCTGGCCCGCCCGGCCAGCACGCTCGGCATCGAGTCGTTCTTCCTCCAGCTCGTCTCCGGCATCCAGGAGGTGCTCGCCAGGCGCCGCCTCGGCCTGCTCTTCCAGGTCGTCGAGGACCTGTCCGCTGAGTGCGACGCGTACCGGCGCTGGTGGGCGGAGCGCCGCGTGGACGGCGTCCTCGTCGTCGACCCTCGTGCGGACGACCCCCGGCCGCCGCTCCTCGACGAACTCGGCCTGCCGGCCGTCGTCATCGGCTCCCTGCCGCCCGGCGACGACGGCACCGGACACCCCGGCATCTCCAACCTGTGGGCCGACGACGCCCGCGCCATGGCGTCCATCGTGAGTCATCTGCACGACCTCGGACACCGCAGGATCGTGCACATCGCGGGCCTGCCCGACCTCGCCCACACCCGGCGTCGCATCCAGTCGCTGCGCACCGAGGCGGAGCGGCGCGGCCTCACCGACGTCCGGTCGATCACCACGGACTACTCGGACACCGAGGGTGCCGAGGTCACCCGCCGGGTCCTCGACTCCGACGCTCCGCCGACGGCGATCGTCTACGACAGCGACGTCCTGGCCGTAGCCGGACTCGCCGTCGCCGCCGGGCGCGGCATCCCCGTACCGGACCGGCTCTCCCTCGTGGCCTGGGACGACTCCGTCCTGTGCCGCACCACGCACCCCGCGCTGACCGCGCTCGTCCGCGACACGACGGCGTTCGGCCGCCGGGCCGCGGAGGAGCTGCTCGCCCTGCTCGACGGCGGACCGGCCCTGCGCGTCGAGGACGAACTGCCCCATCTCGAACAGCGCGGCAGCACCGCCGCCGCGTCGCCCTGAACCGGACCCACCGTTTGCGCCGCCCCCCACACGCAACGCGCACGGACAACGATGTCAACCTTTCGTCCCGGAGGTTTCAGGTCCCCATGAACCCCATGAACCGCACGAACGCCACCGCCCCCACGCCCCGGTCCCGCACCCGCGCGATCAGAACCGGCACCCTCGCGGCCCTCGCCCTCGCCCTCGCGCTCGCCGCGACCGGCTGCTCGGCCACACCGACCGCGTCCGGAGGGGCGGGCGCCTCGTCCCTCACCGCGAACCTGGGCTTCTCGGGCACCACCATCACCAGGAACTTCAACCCCTTCTCCCTGACGGCGTCACAGGGCACCTTCGGCTTCCAGTACGAGGCGCTCTTCGGCTTCAACATCCTCAAGGGTGGCGAGTTCAAGCCGTGGCTCGGCACCAAGTACACGTGGTCCGACGGCGGCAGGAAGATCACCATCGACCTCGACAAGCGCGCCAACTGGTCGGACGGCTCCAAGCTCACCGCCGCCGACGTGGTCTTCACCATGGACTACGTACGGGACAACAAGCTGCCCCCGAGCTGGGCCTTCGACTACAAGAAGGCGACGGCGGCCGACGACCACACGCTCGAGATCACCTTCGACAAGCCCGCCTACTCGAAACTCGACTCCATCGGCGGGATCACCCCCGTACCGAAGAAGGAGTGGCAGGGCAGGAACGGCAAGACGTACACCAACCCGAACCCGGTCGGCTCGGGCCCGTACAAGCTCAGGCAGTACAGCGCCCAGCAGCTCACCTTCCAGGCCCGCGACAACTACTGGAAGCAGAAGAACATCCCGGTCAAGACGGTCAAGGCGCCCGTCATCACCCAGGCCGCCGAGGTGCCCAAGCTGCTCAGCGGTGAGCTGGAGTGGAGCGGCGGGGTCGTGCCCGACGTGCAGAAGCAGTACATCTCCAAGGACCCGAAGAACCACCACGCCTGGTACCCCACCTATGGCGGGCAGTACATGTTCTTCAACCACACGAAGAAGCCGTTCACCGATGTGCATGTACGCCGGGCCCTCTCCCTGGCTGTCGACCGCACTCAGCTGCTCGGCATCACCAACCCGGGCATGTTCAACACGCTCAACCTGACCGGCCTGGACTCCAGGACCCAGGGCAAGTGGATCGACGCCAAGTACAAGGACGCCGAGCAGCCCAAGGCCGAACTCGCCAAGTCTCTGGCCGAGTTCGAGAAGGCCGGTTACACGAGGAAGAACGGCAAGCTGGTCGACGGCAGCGGCAAGCAGCTCTCTTTCACCATCATCGAGGTCTCCACCTGGGGCGACGCCGTCCAGTTCGACAAGGTCGTGGCCAGCCAGCTGGAGAAGGCGGGTGTGAACGTGTCGGTCAAGCCGACCGACGCCTCGCAGCTCGACGTCAAGCGCAAGAAGGGCGACTTCGACGTCGTGATCGGCGGCGCGGTCTACTACTCCACCCCGTACAACTACTTCAAGGACATGCTCTGGAGCGGAAACGCGGGCGTGTGGACCAACTACGGCCACTACAAGAGCGCGAAGGCCGACGCGCTCATCAAGGAGATGGGCGAGACCGGCGACCCGGCCGAGATCAAGAAGATCTCCGCCGAACTCGAGGGAATGATGGTCGACGACGTGCCCGCCGCACCGCTGATCACCATCGGTGTCTCCAGCGAGTACAACAGCAAGAACTGGACCGGCTGGCCGACCGCGAAGAACCCGTACGCGCAGCCCGCGCCCTGGGCCGGCGGGATCGACTCCATGAGCATTCTGCTCAACCTGCGCCCCGCGAAGGGCTGACGACGCCATGACCGTTCCCGCCCTCGGCTCGGTGGACGCCACCGCCGTCGAGCTCCGGCCCGGCCGCCGCCTCAGGAGCGCCAGGCTCGGCACCGCCCGCTACTTCCTGCGGCGACTGGGCTTCTACGCCGTGGCCGCCGCCCTGGCCGTCACCCTCAACTTCCTCATCCCACGCCTGATGCCGGGCGACCCCGCCTCCGCCCTCATCGCGCAGATGCAGCAGAAGCAGACGCTCTCCGGCGACCAGGTGCACGCCATCTACCGGCTGTTCGGGACGCCGGGGGAGCCACTCTGGGACCAGTACGTCACCTATCTGAACCAGGTCCTGCACTTCAACTTCGGTATATCCGTGGCCTATTACCCCACTCCCGTGTGGGAAGTGATCCGCACCGGGCTGCCCTGGACGGTCGGCCTGGTCGGCCTCACCTCCGTCCTGTCCTTCGTCCTCGGCACCGCCGCCGGCGTCGTGTCGGGCTCCCGCGTGGGGTCGCGTTTCGACTCGTTCATGACGCCCGCGTCCATGTTCATGGGGTCGCTGCCGTTCTTCTGGGTCGCCCTCATCCTCGTCCTCGTCTTCGGGGTGCAGCTCAGCTGGCTGCCGACCAGCGGCGGGTACGACGGCGACATGCTGCCCGGCTTCAACGGGCCGTTCCTGGCCAGCGTCCTGCAGCACGGCATCCTTCCGGCGCTCACGATGGTCATGGCATCGGTCGGGGGCTGGCTCGTCGGCATGCGGAACATGATGGTCACGACCGTCTCCGAGGACTATGTGCTGCTCGCCCGCGCCAAGGGACTGTCCAAGGCGCGCGTGATGTTCCAGTACGCCGCCCGCAACGCCGTCCTGCCGAGCGTCGCCGGGTTCGCGCTCACCATCGGGACCGTCGTCAGCGGGCAACTCCTCGTGGAGATCGTCTTCGCCTATCCAGGTGTCGGATACCTCCTCTACCAGGCGGTCTCCAGTGTCGACTACCCGCTGATGCAGGCCCTGTTCCTGATCGTCTCGCTCTCCGTCCTCGCCGCGAACTTCGTCGCGGACTCCGTGTACGGGCTCATCGACCCGCGTGCGAGGGAGACCCGCTCATGAGCGCATCGGTCCGCGGGAGGCACAGCCTGCGCCGCCTGAAACTGCCCCCGAACCCCAAGGTCCGCGTCGGGATCGCGATCTTCGTCTTCTTCGCGCTCCTCGCCCTGCTCGGCCCGTTCGTCGTGCAGAACGTGATGGGTCTCTCGCCCAGCGACGTCGACACCACACGGGCCATGGAACTCCCCTCGGCAGAGCATCTGTTGGGGACCACGGCCACCGGCGAGGACGTCTTCGCGCAGCTCGTCGTCGGCAGCAGGATCTCGCTGCTCGTCGGGCTCGTGGCGGGCGTCATCACCACCACGCTCTCCGTCCTCGTCGGGGTCGCAGGGGGATATCTCGGCGGGCGCGCCGACTCCTTCCTGACCGCCGCCACCAACGTCTGCCTCGTCATCCCCGGCATGCCGCTGCTGATCATCGTGGCGAGCTATGTGCAGGGGCGCGGCGGCTGGCTCACCGTGGCCCTGGTCATCGGGCTCACGGCCTGGCCGTGGGGTGCGCGGCAGAAGCGGGCGCAGACACTGTCGCTCCGCCACCGGGACTTCGTGTCCGCGGCCGAGATGACGGGGGAGAGCAGGTGGGGCGTCATCACCCGCGAGCTGATCCCCTCGCTCGCGCCGATCATCTCCGTGAGCTTCCTGGGCGCGGTCGTCGGCTCGATGTTCGCCGACGCCGGCCTCTCCTTCATGGGGCTCGGCAACATCAACATCACGAGCTGGGGCTCGATGCTGTACTGGGCGCAGAACGCGGGTGCCCTGACCCGGGGCGCCTGGTGGTGGTTCGTGCCACCGGGCGCGTGCATCGCCCTGATCGGGGTCGCCGCGGGCCTGATCAACTTCGGAATCGACGAAATATCCAATCCCCGGCTCCGCAAGCCCTCCAAGGAGGTACGCGCCCGGGCCCGCGCCGCCCGGCTGCAGGCGGCCGCCGGCGGCCCCGCGGCCAAGGCCACGGCCGGGAAGCCCACGCCCGTTCAGGAGGCCGCGTCATGAGCAGCAGCGGCACGCCGCACTCATCGCTCTCGAAGCAGGACACCGTTCGTCGAAGCGAGGACCGCACCCCCCTGCTGACCGTCCGTGGCCTCCACGTCGACTACTTCGACAAGGCGGACCCCGTACACGCCGTGAGCGGCGTCGACCTCGACCTGCGCCGCGGCGAGACCCTCGGCATCGTCGGGGAGAGCGGCTGCGGCAAGTCCACCCTCGTCACCGCCATCACCCGGCTCCAGCGGCCCCCCGCGGTCACGACCGCCGGCTCGGTCGTCTTCCACGGCCACGACGGCACCGAGAGCGTCGACGTCCTGCGCCTGACCGAACGTCAACTGGCCGATCTGCGCTGGGAGAACATCGCGGTCGTCTTCCAGAGTGCGATGAACGCCCTCAACCCCGTCCTGCGCCTGGGCAGTCAGTTCGCCGATGTCCTCCGCCGCCACAGCCGCCTGTCCAAGCGAGAGGCCTGGGAGCGGGCAGGAGAACTGCTCGCCATGGTCGGCATCCCCGCCGACCGGCTGCGCTCGTACGCCCACGAACTGTCCGGCGGCATGCGCCAGCGCGCCACGATCGCCCTCGCCCTCGCCTGCGAGCCCGACCTCGTCGTCATGGACGAGCCGACCACCGCCGTCGACGTCGTCATGCAGCGCCAGATCCTGCGCCAAGTCTCCCGCCTCAAACGGGAGCTGGGCTTCTCGGTCATCTTCATCACGCACGACCTGTCCCTGCTCATCGAGATCGCCGACCGGATCGCCGTCATGTACGCGGGCAAGGTCGTCGAGACGGGACCCGCGCGACAGCTCTACACCGACCCGCAGCACCCGTACACCGAGGCGCTCCGGGGCGCCTTCCCGCCTCTGCACGGGCCGCGCCGCGAGATCACGGGCATCCCCGGCTCCCCGCCCGGCCTGCGCACCCTGCCCGCAGGATGCGCCTTCCACCCGCGCTGCGCCCGCCGCTTCGAACCCTGCGACAAGACGACCCCACCACTCCTCGCCCTCGGCGCCGGCGAGGCCGCCTGTCATCTGCACCAGACCGTACGCGGCGAGGAGGACCACCATGCCCGCACCCGCTGAACCCGTCCTCGAAGCACGAGACGTCGTCAAGAGGTTCCCGCTGCACGGGCCCGGCGGGCACGGCAAGGAGGTGCACGCCGTCGAGCCGACCAGCCTCGCCCTGCACGCCGGCCGCATCACCGCACTCGTCGGCGAGAGCGGCAGCGGCAAGTCCACGCTCGCCCGCATGCTCGCCCTCGCCTACCCGCCCACCGAGGGCGAGATCCGCCTCGACGGCGCCCCCGTCAAGCAGGCCCGCACGGCCCGCGGCAAACGCGCGTACTACCGCCAGGTCCAGATGATCTTCCAGGACCCCTTCTCCTCGCTCAGCCCCGTGCACCGCCTGCGCTACATCCTCAGCCGTCCCCTCCAGCTGCACGGCCACGCCTCCGGGCGCGCGGAGCTCGAACGGCAGATCCTCGACCTCCTCAACCGCGTCAACCTCACCCCCGCCGACCAGTTCATCGACAAGTTCCCGCACGAGTTGTCCGGCGGCCAGCGCCAGCGCGTCGCCATCGCCCGGGCCCTGGCCGCCCGCCCCAAGGTCCTCCTCGGCGACGAGCCCGTCTCGATGCTCGACGTGTCGATCCGCCTCGACATCCTGAACCTCCTCGGCACGCTCCGCGACGACGAGGGCCTCGCGATCCTGTACATCACCCACGACATCGCGGGTGCCCGCTACTTCGCCGACGAGATCAAGGTCCTCTACGCGGGCCAGCTCGTGGAGTCGGGGTCCGCCGACGCCGTCGTGGAACAGCCCCGGCACCCGTACACCCGGCTCCTCCTGGAGTCCGCGCCCGACCCCGAGCGCGACGGAGGGCTGCTGGACGAGCCCGAGGTCGTCGACGACGAGGAGACCCTCGGCGAACCGCCGAGCCTCGTCGATCCGCCGGCGGGCTGCCGCTTCCACCCGCGCTGCCCGCTCGCGAAACCCGTCTGCGCCACGGCGTTCCCGCCGCGCACACATTTCGACGACGGACAGTGGGTGCACTGCTGGAGCTACGACGAGGAGAACTACCGATGATGCAGCCCTGGTTCACGGACGGAAAGCTCGGCATCTTCCTGCACTGGGGGATCTACAGCGTCGACGGCGTCGCCGAGTCCTGGTCCTTCTTCAACGGGCAGGTCCCGTACGACACCTACATGGCACAGCTCGACGGGTTCGAAGCCCAGAAGTGGGACCCCGACGCCTGGGCCGACCTGTTCGTCGAGGCGGGCGCCGCGTACGCGGTCCTCACCGCCAAGCACCACGACGGGGTCGCCCTCTGGGACACGCAGGCGGCCGACCTGTCCGTCGTCAAGCGCACCCCGGCCGCACGCGACCTCATCACCCCCTACGTGGACGCGCTGCGCCGCCGCGGTCTCAAGGTCGGCCTCTACTACTCGCACCTCGACTGGTCCCACCCGGACTACGCCACGGTCCGGCCGGACGGGCAGGACCCCGACGACCGGGGCAACCCCTACTCGATGCCCGCCGTCGGCGAGGAGTCCCCGGAGCGCTGGGACGCCTTCCTCGCCTTCCACCGCGCCCAGGTCCGCGAGCTCCTCGGGCTCTTCCAGCCGGACCTGCTCTGGTTCGACGGCGAGTGGGAGCGCAGCCCCGAACAGTGGCGCATGGCGGAACTCGCCGCACTCATCAAGGAGTTGAGCCCGCACACCGTCGTCAACGGACGCCTCACCGGACACGGCGACTACGCGACACCCGAACAGGGCGTGCCCGTCGAACCGCCGAAGGGCCCCTGGGAGCTCTGCCTCACCGTCAACGACTCCTGGGGCTACCAGCCCCAGGACGACCACCACAAGTCGCCCCGTCAACTGGTCCGCGTCTTCGCCGAGACCGTCGGCGGGGGAGGCAACCTCCTGCTCGCCGTGGGCCCGAAGGCCGACGGCACGATCCCGCCCGAGCAGGCCGAGCGCCTCGAAGCGCTCGGCGAGTGGATCGCCGGACACCGGCCCGCCGTCCGCGACACCGTGCGCGGTCTGCCCCACGGCCACTTCTACGGCCCCTCCACCCTCTCCGCCGACCGACGCACCCTGTACCTGTTCCTCTTCGACCGGCCCAACGAGTACGTCGTCCTGCGCGGCGTGCGCAACACCGTCCGCTCGGCGCGAGTCCTCGGGAGCGGCACGGACGTCCGCCACGAGCGCGTCGGCGGGCTCGGCGAGGTCCCCGGCTGGGAGTACCTGTACGTCGACGACGACCAGCTCGACCCCCTGTGCACGGTCGTCGCCCTCGAACTCGACGGCGAACTCGACCTGTACCGCGAACACACCCGCGACTGACACCCCCGCACTCCACCCCCCTCGACCGACCGACCGACACAGACACCGATCTCGGAGGCAGAGCCCCATGGCAGCCCGAAGAGCCCTGCACGCCTGTTCCGTCGCCACCCTGCTCGTCGCCGCGTCCGCCGCGGCGGTCCAGCCCGTATCGGCGCACGCGACGGACCGGCCCCTGCCCGTCGTCTCGCCGACCCCGCAGCACATGACCCGCGCCGGAGCCGACATCGCCCTCCCTTCGCGCGCCGAACTCGTCGTGGACGACACCACCGACAAGCCGGCCCGCGACCTCCTCACCGCCACCCTGCGCGCCCACGGAGTCCGCCACGTCGACGTCCGCACCAAGGCGTCGGGGCACGCCCCTCTGACCGTGCTCCTCGGCCCGGCCACCCGACCCGACGTGACCAAGGCCCTGCGCGGCACCGACGTCCCCACCCAGGACGAGGGCTACGCCGTGCGCGTGGCGGGACGCACCGTGGCGCTCGGCGGCACCGACGCGACCGGCCAGTTCTACGCGGCCCAGACGTTCAGGCAGCTCGTCACGAAGGGGAAGATCGCCGGGGCGTCCGTCTCCGACTTCCCGTCCATGCGGCTGCGCGGCTCCATCGAGGGCTTCTACGGACCGCCCTGGACGGAGACGGAGCGCCTGGACCAGATGGACTTCCTCGGCGAGGTCAAGTCCAACACCTATGTGTACGCGCCCAAGGACGACCCGTACCACCGCGACAAGTGGCGCGAGCCGTACCCGGCGGACAAGCTCGCCCAGCTCGGCACGCTCGTCGACCGGGCCCGCGCCAACCACGTCCGCTTCACCTTCGCCGTGTCGCCCGGCGGCTCGGTCTGCTACTCGGACCCCGCCGACGTGAAGGCCCTCACCGCGAAACTCCAGGCGCTCTACGACCTGGGCGTGCGCTCCTTCTCGGTGCCGCTCGACGACATCAGCTACACCAAGTGGAACTGCGACGCCGACCAGCAGAAGTTCGGCGCCCCCGGGCGCGGCCCCGCCGCGAAGGCCCAGGTCGGTCTGCTCAACACCGTCCAGCAGGACTTCATCGCCACCCACGACGGCGCCAACCCGCTCCAGATGGTGCCCACCGAGTACGGCGACCTCACCGACACCGCGTACAAGCAGGAGCTCCGCGGGAACCTCGACAAGAACATCGAGGTGATGTGGACCGGCACCGACGTCGTCCCGCCGGAGATCACCAACGACCAGGCGCAGAAGGCGTCCGAGCTGTTCGGGCGCAAGGTGTTCGTCTGGGACAACTACCCGGTCAACGACTTCGGCCGGACCGCGGGACGCCTCCTGCTCGCCCCCTACGACAAGCGCGAGCCCGGCCTGTCCGAGCACCTCAGCGGCCTCGTCTCCAACCCGATGAACCAGGAGGCGGCGAGCAAGCTCGCCGTCTTCACCATGTCCGACTTCTCGTGGAACGACCGCGGCTACGACCGCACCCGCTCCGCCCGTCAGTCCGCGCTGCACCTGGCCGGCGGGGACCCGCGCGTCGCCGACGCCGTACAGACCTTCGTCGACCTCAACCACATGGCACCGACGTTCGGCGCCAAGCCGTGGCAGCCGCAGTCGCCGATACTCAGCGCACAGCTCGAGAAGTTCTGGAAGGCGTACGAGAGCGACCCGAAGGCCGCGATCCGCTCCTTCACGCCGACCGCGACGAACATCGGGCACACCCCGGCCGTCCTCCGCGCCGGCGTGCCCGACCAGCAGTTCCTGCACGACGCCGGGCCCTGGCTGGACTCCACGGCGCTGTGGGGCAAGGCACTCGGGCACGGTCTCGCCGCGCTGAAGGCCATCGACGCCCATGACGCGGACCAGGCGGCCGCCGAGCGCGCCGCGATGGAGAAGGCGGCCGACGCCGCCTCACACATCACCATCGACCCGGCCGAGCACCACCAGCCCGGCCCCGTGAAGATCGCCGACCCGTTCCTCGGCGACTTCGTCAGCCAGGTCCAGGACCTGCACGACGCCTCGAAGGGCCTCAAGCCGCTGCGGCAGCTCGCCCTGAACAAGGACGCCAAGCAGAGCTCGGACTACACCTCGGGCGGCCAGTTCCCGTACGGCGCTGCCAAGGCGGCCGACGGCGACCGCTTCAACTTCTCGACCACCAGCGGCAAGGAGGCACAGCCCTGGTGGCAGGTCGACCTCGGCTCCGTCGCCGACCTGGAGCGCGTCGACGTCTACAACCGCAGCGACTGCTGCGCGGACCGCACCCAGGACTACTACGTCCTGATCTCCGACGAGCCCTTCACCGGCACCCTCGCCGACCAGCTGACCAAACCCGGCGTGTGGTCCCACCACGAGACCGCGCAGGCCGGCGGCCCGACGGCGATCCCGGTGACGGCACACGGCCGCTATGTGCGGGTGTGGCTGGCGAGCGAGAAGCCCGTCGAGCTGAACATGGCGGAGGTCGAGGTGTACGGCAGGGCGCGGACCTGACCTACCGCGTGAACGATTGAAGTGCTCTCCCTCGTAAACAAGGGAGATTCCTGCCTACCTTGCGGTGGCGGGCTTGACGCCGCGAGAACGCCTGACGACTGCCCTCCCGGCAGCCGGGATGAGCCCATGGCCCATCCGGTACAGGTGCAAGACGTTCCGGGCCGCGTTCCAGTCGGCGTTGCCGGACCATCCGCAGCCTACGTTCTTGCACACGAACGTGGCCTGGTCCTCCCGGCTGCCCGGTGTGGTGAACCCACATGCTGAGCAGCGCAGGGAGGTACCAGGCGCGGGAACCTTCTGCAGGGTGCCGCCATAGCGGCCGGACTTGTACGTCAGCATCGTCACGGTGCGGCCCCATGCCTCCTGGCTGATGGAGCGGTTCAGGCCGGACTTCTGTGCGACGTTCTTCCCTGGTTCCTGGATGGTGCCCTTGGCGGACTTGACCATGTTCGTGATGGTGAGTGCTTCGACCACGACGGTGCCGTACTGCCTGGCGATGGTGGTGGTGGTCTTGTGCTGCCAGTCAACAGCGCGGCGCGTGGCTGTTGCGCGCAGCTGCTTGATCTGGTCGTAGGTGTGTTGCAAGCGGCGAGAAGTCTTCGCTCCGCGCCCCCGGTGCTGCTTACGCTGGGCGGCGCGTCGTTCCAGGCCAAGCAGTTTGGACTTCTCCTGCGGGTTTAGCCATTTGTCCCGGTCGGCCTTCCCGCTGGGGAGGCGGGGCGGGCGACCATGGTTTTGGTGGTTGCCGTCGGACAGGGCCAGGGGCAGGTTCACTCCTGCGTCGATCCCGATCTCCGGCCCCTGGTGGGGCTCAGGCTTGGCCTGGCGGGTCTGGACGCGGAAGGCGATGTGCCAGCCGAGCGCGTCCTTGACCAGCCGCGCCCCCGTGATCCGGTTCTCGCTGTCGGCCTGCTTGCCGACCGGGAGGTCTTTGGTCCAGCGGAATCGGACCCGACCGGCCCTGGGGATGTTGACCATGCCCCATCGGCGGTGCACGCGGCGGATGTTCAGGTCCCGGCCCTGGGGAATGTCCACCGACATCACCGTGCGCAAACGGGCCTTGAATTTCGGGGGGTCGGCGCGACCGTCCCAGCAGTTCTTCCACGCCTGGACGTACGTCTTCAGTACCGCCTGCGCGGCCTGGGCAGGGAGCACTCCGAGCCAGTCGATCTCCTTGCGGGCCTGGCGGATCGCCGCATCAGCGGCAGCAAGGGAACGCTTGTCCTTGGGGAGCATCGTCCACCAGTCGTGCAGGCAGTTCCACATGGTGCGGGCCGCGTGCGCCTGGCCGTCCATCAGCCGGATCTGTGCAGGTGTCAGCGCCAGCCGGGCACAATGCCCGAACTGCCGCTTCTCTTCCGCACGTTCCGTAGTCACATGGTCACCATAACCTTGGACCTCGTGTCGCCGAGATGGAACCAGAATCTCGATGTGCGTTCTGGCGTCACGTCATCCACAATCTGCACGTCCATTTGGCCTTTGTCGCCTAGCACCGGCACGGAGCGTTCACGGACGAGCCGGCAAGGTGTGAGGAGACCATCCAAGCTGGTGAACTCCCTCAAGGCCACGTCCTCCAGGTACACCTGTGCGAGGAATTCGACGCGCACGTCCGCCGGTACCTATGGTGCGGCCACTTCTGGGCCGGGTCATACTTCGCCGGAAGCTGCGGCGGGGCACCGCTGACCGTCGTACCCCAGTACATCGAGAACCAACAGCGCCCCGTATGACCAGGCCGGGGCCAACAGCGCAGATCCAGGTTCTCAACTGAGGCCAGAACAGTACTGAGATGCGCTTCACCTACTTCGTAAACGCGGGAGCACTGTGCAAGATCAGAGGTCGATCTCGCGCCGCAGGTCCGCCGGCAGCCGCGCGTCGTCCCGTGCCGCGGCGGTGGCGAGCAGCGCCGTGACGCGATGGACGTGGCTGCCCGGCAGGGCCTCCATGCCGCGCAGCACCCGGCGGTACGTCAACTCCAGCTCGGCGTCGGTCAGTTCCACGCCGCCGCTGAGCAGGAGGTGCAGCAGGTCGTGCGCGAGCGAGGTGGCCGGCTCCCCTTCCGTGGCCACGAACGTGGTCACGGAAGGGCCGAGCCACGCGAACACCGGGTCCATGACGTGCCGCACGAGGGAGTCGTTCGTCCCGCCCGACACCTCCATCTTGTGCCAGATCTCGTCCCAGTAGGGCCGGGACCAGCCGGGCCCGCCGTGCCCGCGCGGGTAGCGGTAGAGCCAGTTCGCGTCGACCGGGTCCGGCGGCGCGGGCGCGCCGTACCGCGGCGCGACGTCGAGCGTGCGGCGGCCGTCGGCGTCCCAGGACCGGCGCAGGGTCATGGAGAGCGCGAAGTCCGTCCACTGCTCCTCGTTGAGCGCCGAGCGCCACAGCAGGGCGTGCCGGTGCCAGGCGCTGACCGGGTTCGCCGAGCCGGGGAACAGCTCGGCGGCCGTGGTGCCGCCCGTCAGCAGCAGGATGACCAGGACGAGGTTGGCGCCGTAGAGGCCGTGCCGCGACGCGACCCTCAGTGTCGCGGGCCGGTAGGCGGGGTGCTGGTCACCGGTGCGGGTCTCGTGCTGGTCGAGTACGCGGATCAGGACACGGCTGAGCCTGTGCCGCTCCGCCGGCTCCATCCGCGCCGCCATCGCGCCGGCGAACCGCAGCATCTGACGCCCGGACAGGGGCGCGTACGAGAGCAGCGCATAGGCCAGGTCGTCGTCCACGCGCTGGTCGCCGAGGGCGAGGGCGGGCCGGTTCTGCACGAGCGCGCTCAGCACGTGCAGCGCGAGCCGCACCGCCAGGTACTCGCCGAACGTGGCGTGCAGGAATTCGTACGTCGCGAGGACGTGGCCGTCGCGCACCGACTGGGCGCGTTGCACGAAGTAGAACCTGCCGAGCGCGACCTCGGCGGCGCCGAGCGGCGTGCGGAAACCGGAGGCCCCGGCGGACGAGCGGCCCAGGAGCGCGGCCAGGTCCTCGTCGAGCTCGGCCGCCGAGACCCACTGACGGCGCCGGTTGAGCAGGGCGAACGCGACCAGGGACAGGCGTTGCATCTCCAGCTCGGCGCGCTCGCGCAGGAGGTCGTCGGACGCCATGTCCCCGCTCGTCTTGCCGACTTCACGGCGCGCGAAGGAGAACAGGAGCTCCTCGTACAGATCGGCCTCGTCCAGCGGCTCCCCGCCGTCGCTCTGCAGGCCGTTGTCCGCCACGTCGTACAGGGCCAGCATCATCAGGAGCAGCGGCTGCGCCGCGAGCGCCGCGTGCCGCGACACCACCTCCCACGACAGCGGGCGCAGGCCCCTTGCCGCGAACCCGGCCGCGTTGGCGTCGTTCCACACCGCGAGCCACTGCTGGATCTGCGCGGCCCGGAACGGTTCGAGGCGCAGCGCCACCATGCCGTCGGGGTAGCGCGCGCGGTCGGCGACGGACGTGCGGCTGGTCACCAGGGCCAGCAGCGGACGGCCCTGTTCCGCCTCGCGCTCCTGGAAGCGGGCCACCCGGACCAGGAAGTCGTTGTGGTGCACGCCGGTCGTCTGCAGCAACTCGTCGAACCCGTCGAGCAGAAGCACCGGGACCGCGCCGCCGGCCGAGCGGACCAGATCGGGCCACGTGACGCGCTCGCCGGTCGCGGCCCGCACCGCCTGCTCGATCTGCTCCTGGAGATCGTCCTCGGCGCGTACGTCGCGCAGCGGCACCCGCACCGGCAGGAATCCGGCCGCGGGGAGCCGCGCCGCGAGCACCCGGGTCAGGACGGACTTGCCCGCGCCGGGCTGCCCGAGCACCAGCAGCGGAGTCCGCTCCTGCCCGGCCGAGGTCAGTGCCCCGGCGAGGTACCGGGTCAGGTCCTCGCGCACCGGGGCCCGCTCCCACCACGCCTCGTCCGCCGGCCCGTGCTGCCCGGCCACCGGCCGCACCCGGAAGTCCGGGTCCAGATACATCTCCTCCAGGGCCGGTACGCGGATGCCGTCGGGCGCCGACGCCGCGTCCAGGACCGGACGGGAGAGTGCCGCCTCGTGGGAGCGGGCCAGGGCGGCCGCGACATCCACGGGCGGCCGCGTGTGCGACGCCGTACCGGCCAGCAGCGCCTCGATTCCCGCGAGGGCCCGCTGCACACCGGCCCGTGTCGCCCGGTGTTCGGTCAGCGTGGCCCAGAACCCGAACTCGGGTGCCTGCTGAGCGAGTTGGACGTACAGGCTGTCGTAGTGGACGCACGCCGCACCCGGCAGGGCACCCGTCAGGGCCCGCTCCGCCGCGTCCCGCCCCGCCGGTGTGAGCGTGTCCCACACCGCGAGGCCCGCCACGAACCGCAGGAAGCGCCCGGACAGAGCCGAGTACCAGTCGAGGAGTTCCCGCGCCGCGTCCTCCGGCGCGAGGTGCGGAGCGGGGAACGGCGCGTCCACCGCGGCGAGGGCCCGCGCGAAACCGGCGTCCGTCTCCCCGGCCCCGACCAGCGACAACTGGTCGCCACGGGTGATGCGCACCGCGTCGAGGGAGAACGGAAGGTCCTGCTCCGTGAGCGCTTCGAACCAGCCGAGGACCACGACGACCGTGTGCGCGGCCCGCAGCAACTCGCCCCGCTCGACCCGCCCGTCCGCCGCCCCGAGCCGCGCCCCGACCCCGCGCACCGCGTCACGGCCGAGCCCCAGGATCCGGCCCCGCGCGTCCGCGATACGGAGGAGTCCGTCGCTCACGCCGCCCGTCGCCACGGCCAGCACCCCGCCGAGCGACCGGTCGAGCGCCGCCAGGCGCGGTGGATCCGCGCCGAGCAGCACCAACGCGTCCGACAACGACAGCAGCCTGCGCGAACCCACCCGAACCCCCCATGGATCATGTGCGGACGACGGCCACTCTGCCAGGACACGAGGTCGGGGTCCATCGACCACGGTGCGTAAGCTGGGCGACACCGCGTGCGCGCTGTTCCCCCGAATGGCTTACCGTGTGGGCCGTGGACAGGCAGGGGAAGCGTGCGGTTCGGCTGCGCCTGACCGGGGCCGCGGCGCTGGCCGCCGTATCGGGATTGGCGGGCTCGTGGGCGTACCTGCGGGCCGGTGGGTCCGCGGGCGACGTGGTGCGGGACCTCTCCGTGGGCTGGGCGTACGCGGCCGCGGGGCTCGTGGCCTGGCGGCGCAGGCCCGCCAACCGGACCGGCCCCCTGATGGTCGCCGAGGGCGTCACCTGGTTCCTCGGAAACCTCCAAGGCACCTCCGTACCCGCCCTGTTCGCGTTCGGCGCCTGGTGGGAGGCGCTGAACATGGCGATCCTCCTGCACCTCATCCTCTGCTTCCCCGAGGGCCGTCTCACCACGGTCCTGACCCGGCGTCTGGTCCAGTTCGCCTACGGTCTCGTCGCGGTCGGCGGTCTGCTGCGCACGCTCCTGTTCGACCCGGGACAGGCCACCGGCGCCACGTACCTCGACTGCGCCGGCTGCGGCCCGAATGCCCTGTTCATCCCGGGTACCCACGACCTCTTCGGCCCCGTCGACACCGTCTACCACGCGCTCGGCTGGGTCATCTCCGCCGGCGCCGCGGTCGCCATCGTGCAGCGCTGGCGGCACGCGTCCGCCGCTCGCAGGCAGGCGTTGCTCCCGGCGTGGATCGGCATCGGCGTCGCCGTCGTGTTCCTGATGTGGGACATGCTCTTCTACGTCGTGCCGTGGTTCGGTGACGCCGGCGACACCGGTGAACAGGCCGTCTATCTGCTCTCCGACCTCGCGCAGGTCGCCGTGCCGTTCGCGTTCCTCGCCGGACTGCTGCGCATGCACCTCCAGCGCGCCGAGGTGAGCGGCCTCGTCATCGAGGTCGGCACCGACCCCGACCCGGCCCGGCTGCGCGAGGCGCTGGCCCGCGTCCTGGGCGACCCGACGCTGCGGCTCGGCCTGTGGCGCGAGGAGCGGCGCGCCTACGTCGACGGCTCGGGGCGCGAGGTGACGGCGGACGGCACCGGCCGCACCCCCGTCGGGGCGGCGGACGGCCGGCCGCTCGCGCTGCTGCACCACGACCCCGCCCTCATGGACGACCCGGAACTCCTCGCGTCCGTCGCCGCCGCGCTGCGCCTTGCCCTCGAGAACGTCTGGCTGCGCTCCCGCGCCAGGGACGTGAGCACGCGGATCGTGGAGGCGGCCGACTCCGAACGCAAGCGCCTGGAGCGGGATCTGCACGACGGGGCGCAGGCCAGGCTGGTCTTCGCCCTGATGGCCCTGCGCCGTGTCGAACGCGGCCTCGCCGACCATCCCGATGCCGCCCTGCGCGAGTCCGTGACCGAGGCGGAGTCGAGCCTCAGGCTCGCCATCGAGGAGTTGCGCGGCCTCGCCCACGGTCTGCATCCGGCGGTCCTCACGCGCGAGGGCCTCGGACCCGCGCTGACGGCGCTGGCCAGGGAGGCGACCCTGCCGGTCGTCGTGGCGGCCGAACCCCGGCGCTACGACGCGGTCGTCGAGTCGACCGCCTACTTCACGGTGTGCGAGGCCCTGTCGAACGCGGCCAAACACGCCGGTGCTCGCGCCGTCAGCGTCTCCGCGACGCACCAGGACGGGCGGCTCGTCATCGAGACCGTCGACGACGGAGTCGGGGGAGCGGACAGCATGCGCGGCAGTGGCCTGCGCGGCCTCGCGGACCGGCTGGCCGCCGTCGACGGAGTGTTGCATGTACACAGTCCCGCCGGTGGCGGGACCAGAATCAGGGCGGAGCTTCCGTGCGGGTGATCGTTGTCGAGGATTCGGCGCTGCTGCGGCAGGGGATCGTACGACTGCTGTCGGACGAGGGTTTCGAGGTGTCAGCGGAGTGCTCCGACACGGTGCCGCTCCTCGCGCTCGTCGCTGAGCACCGACCGGACGCCGTGCTCCTCGACATCCGCATGCCGCCGACGCACACCGACGAGGGTCTGGTCGCCGCGGCCGCGATCCGCGCGGCGCACCCCGGAACGGGCGTGCTGCTGCTGTCCCAGTACGTCGAGACGACCGACACCGTACGGGCCTTGGCGGAGCAGCCCGAGGGCTTCGGCTATCTCCTCAAGGAGCGCGTCGCCGACGTCGACGAACTCGGCGGGGCCCTCAAGCGCGTGGCGTCCGGCGAGACGGTCCTCGACCCGCTCGTCGTGGCCAAGCTCATGAACACCCCCCGCCCCAGAAGTCCGCTCGACGAACTCACCGGCAGAGAGCGGGACGTGCTGGCGCTGATGGCCGAGGGCCACTCGAACGAGGCGATAGCCCAGCGTCTCGTCATCGGCGGCAAAACGGTGGAGACGCACGTACGGAACATCTTCGGCAAGCTGCGCCTGGAGCAGGATCTGCTCGAACACCGGCGCGTGCGCGCGGTGCTGACCTATCTGCGCGCCTGACCCCGCCCGTGCGCGCGGAGTGAAGAGGTCCCGGCTGACCGCTCCGAAGGCGACGTCGTCCCCCGATTTGCCCCCGTGGCTCCCCCGTACGTCGACTGCGGAGCGGTGCCGGTGAACGCAACTCTAGGCAGCTCGCGCGCCCGGGACATCAGGGCCAGCCCTGAGATCCGGAGTAGTTGCTACCGGAACCGGGCCACGGGGGCCGAAGTGTGAGCTCAACGGGGTGCGCAGCGCCCGACCACCGCACCCGCTCGGTCGATGCAGAGTACATCGACCTGAACGGGTGCGCCCCGCAACACCCGCAACGCCTCGTCGCGGGCGGTCGCGGCGACCAGGTCGCCGAGCGGCGGCCACAACTGCAGTGCCGCGAGGCCCGTGTTGGCGTCCGCCACCTCCGCCGCGACCTCCGCACCCGCGCCCGCCTCAGCCGCGAGGCCGGCCAGGAACGACTTGTCGACCTGCGAGCGCGCCGAGTGCAGATCCAGGTGCCCGGCCGCGAGCTTCGACAGCTTGGCGAACCCGCCGCAGATCGTCAGCCGGCCGACGGGATGACGCCGCACGTACTTGAGGACCGCGCCCGCGAAGTCACCCATGTCGAGGAGCGCGTCCTCGGGCAACCCGTACTCGGCGACGACGGTCTTCTCGGACGTCGACCCGGTGCAGCCCGCCACATGCGTGCGCCCGGCGGCCCGCGCCACGTCCACGCCCCGCCGGATCGAGTCGATCCACGCGGAGCAGGAGTACGGCACCACGATGCCCGTCGTCCCCAGTATGGACAGCCCGCCGAGGATCCCGAGCCGCGGATTCCAGGTCGACCGGGCGATCTCCTCACCGTGGTCGACGGACACGGTGATCTCGACGTCACCGCTCCCGCCGTGGCGCTCGGCGACGGCCGCGACGTGGTCCCGCATCATCTGCCGCGGCACGGGGTTGATCGCGGGTTCCCCGACGGCGAGGGGCAGCCCCGGAAGGGTCACCGTGCCGACGCCCGGCCCGGCCCGGAACACGACGCCGGACCCGGCGGGCAGCAGCCGCACCGACGCCCGTACCAGCGCGCCGTGCGTGACGTCCGGGTCGTCGCCCGCGTCCTTCACGATGCCCGCCATGGCGTGCTCGCCGGCCAGCTCCTCGGCCGCCAGCGCGAACGCGGGCGTCTGCCCCTTCGGCAGCGTGATCGTCACCGGGTCGGGGAAGTCCCCGGTCAGGAGCGCGGTGTACGCGGCGGTGGTCGCCCCTGTCGCACAGGCACCGGTCGTCCAGCCGGGCCGCAGACCGGTGTGCTTGAGTTGGGCCCCGCGTCCGCCCTTGGCTCCGCCCGCGTCACTCATGGAGGGACCCCGCACCCGTGCACGTACTGATCCTCGGCGGCACGACCGAGGCCCGGCGCCTCGCGCAGGCCCTGACCGCCGGCCACCCCGGGTGGCGCGTGACGAGCTCGCTGGCCGGCCGCGTCGCCCGGCCCCTGCTGCCCGAGGGCGAGGTGCGGACCGGCGGTTTCGGGGGAGCCGATGGCCTGGCCCGCGCGCTGCGCGAGCTCCAGGTGGACGCGCTCATCGACGCCACCCATCCTTTCGCCGGGACGATCAGTTTCCACGCGGCACAGGCCGCGGCCACCGCCCATGTTCCCCTGCTGGCACTGCGGCGCCCCGGCTGGGTCCCTGTACAGGACGACGACTGGCACCACGTGAACTCCCTGGAGGAGGCGGCGAGGCGTCTGCCGACGCTGGGCCGACGCGCGTTCCTGACGGCCGGCCGCCTGGGTCTGTCGGCCTTTGCGGGCGTCGATGACGTGTTCTGCGTCGTGCGCTCCGTGGATGCTCCTGAGCCGCCTCTGCCGCCCCGGTCGCAAGTGCTGCTCGCCCGTGGGCCGTTCACGCTGGAGGGCGAGCGGGCGGCACTGAGGGAGTACCGCATCGACGTACTGGTGACGAAGGACAGCGGGGGAGAGGCGACGGCCCCGAAACTTGTCGCGGCGCGAGAGGCGCGGATCCCGGTCCTGGTGGTACGACGGCCGGAGGTGCCCGCGGGAGTGACAGTGGTGGGTTCGGTGGCGGAGGCGGTGGAGTGGGCGGGGAGCCCGGGCATATCAAGCCTGTCCGGCGATTGAGGACGAGCCCGAAGGGCGACAGCGAGGGCCCGGGGGCGCCGCCCCCGGGATGTGCGCCCGGACCTATTCCACGGCACAGGCAACCGCGTTGACCGCCGCGGCGGCCATCGCACTGCCACCCCGCCGCCCCCGCACCACCAAGTACTCCAGCCCCAATTCCCCCGCGTGCTCCACCAGCGCGTCCTTCGACTCGACCGCGCCCACGAACCCGACCGGAACCCCGATCACCGCGGCGGGCGGTGCCGCGCCCTCCCGCACCAGTTCCAGGAGCCGGAAGAGCGCAGTGGGCGCATTGCCCACAGCGACGACCGCCCCGCCCATCCGCTCCCGCCACAGTTCCAGCGCCGCGGCGGAGCGTGTCGTGCCGAGCCGTTCGGCGAGCGCGGGGACCGACGGGTCGGACAGCGTGCACACCACGTCGTTGTCCGCGGGCAGCCGCTTCCGGGTGATCCCGCTGGCGACCATGGACACGTCGCACAGGACGGGCGCGCCTCCGCGCAGCGCCTCGCGGGCGCGGACCGCGACGTCCGGCGAGTACGCGAGGTCGCCCGCCAGGTCGACCATCCCGCACGCGTGGATCATCCGGACCGCGACCTGGGCCACCTCCGCGGGCAGCCCGCCCAGATCGGCCTCGGCGCGGATGGTGGCGAAGGACCGGCGGTAGATCTCCGCCCCGGACTTCTCGTACTCGAACGCAGTGCTCACGGCGGGGAGCCTATCCAGCGGTGCCCACTTCACAGGGCGCGGGGCCCGGGTCTATAGTCCAAAACTAGCAGTGCTAATTAACTTCCCTCAGGAGCCGCACGTGCGTCCCGTCCACTTCGCCGCCGCCCGCCGCACCCCGATCGGAAAGCTGCGCGGGTCCCTGTCCACCGTGCGCCCGGACGACCTCGCGGCCGGTGTCATCCGCGGTCTGCTCGCCGGTGTGCCGGACCTCGACCCGGCCCGGATCGACGACGTCTACTGGGGCGCCGCGAACCAGGCCGGCGAGGACAACCGCAACACCGCGCGCATGGCCGCCCTTCTCGCGGGCCTGCCCGAGTCCGTACCCGGCGCGACCGTGAACCGCCTGTGCGCCTCCGGGCTCGAAGCCGTCACCACCGCCGCCCGCACCATCGCCTCCGGCGAGGCCGACGTCGTCCTCGCGGGCGGCTCCGAGTCGATGAGCCGCGCCCCCTTCGTGCTCCAGCGCCCCGACGAGGCGCTCCCGCACAAGATGGAGACGTACGACACACGCCTGGGCTGGCGACTGGTCAACCCGAAGATGAAGGAGCTGCACGGCGTCCTCGCCATGGGGGAGACCGCCGAGGAGGTCGCCGACCGCTACGACGTGCCACGCGAGCGCCAGGACGCCTTCGCGCTGCGCAGCCACCACAACGCCGCCGAGGCCCGCAAGAACGGCCTCTTCGACGCCGAGATCCTCCCTGTCACGCGCCCGGACGGCGTCGTCGTCGAGCAGGACGAGTGCATCCGCCCCGACACCTCCCTGGAGAAGCTCGGCACGCTCAAGCCGGTGTTCCGCAAGGGCGGCACCGTCACCGCGGGCAACGCCTCACCCATGAACGACGGCGCCGCGGGCCTGCTCCTGGTCAGCGAGGACGCTCTGCACGACCTCGGCCTCGAATCCCTCGGCCGGTACGTCGCCGGAGCCTCGGCCGGTGTGCACCCGGACGTCATGGGCATCGGCCCCGTCCCCGCCACGCAGAAGGCGCTCGCCCGCGTCGGCTGGTCCATCGGCGACGTCCAGGAGGCGGAGTTCAACGAGGCGTTCGCCGCCCAGGCCCTCGCCTGCGTCGACGCGCTCGGCATCGACCCGGAACTGGTGAACCCGACGGGCGGCGCCATCGCACTCGGCCACCCGCTCGGCTGCTCCGGCGCCCGCATCCTCACCACCCTGCTCCACCGCATGCGCCGCACCGGCGGCTCGCGCGGCCTCGCCACCATGTGCGTCGGCGTCGGCCAGGGCTCCGCCGTCCTCGTCGAGCGCTCCTGAACGTCCGCTGACGTCCCGCTGAGCTGTACCTGGTCCGGAGCCGCACCAGAAGTCAGTACGAACGGAGCACCACCCTCATGGCAACCCTGTCCCTCGCCGCGATCCTCGCCGAGTCCGCCCGCCGTCACCCGGACAAGGCCGGGCTCGTCGAAGGTGAACTGCGCATCACCTTCAAGGAGTTGTGGCTCCAGGCCCGCAAGCAGGCCGCCGCGCTCATCGCCGTCGGCGTGCGCCCGGGGGACAAGGTGGCGCTGATGGCGCCCAACGTGGCCGAGTTCCCGCGCGCGTACTACGCGGCGCTCGCCGCGGGCGCCGTCGTCGTCCCCGTACACCTGCTCCTGTCCGCCGGGGAGGTCGAGCACGTCCTGCGCGACAGCGGCGCCACGCTGCTCCTGTGTCACCCGGGTCAGGCGAAGACCGGCGGGGCGGCGGCCGGGGCGACCGGCGTGCGCATGCTGACCCTCGGCGAGGGCGGCGACCTGGAGCGGCTCACGCACGACGCCGAACCCCTGCCCACGTACCTCACCCGCGACGCGGACGACCCCGCCGTCGTGTTCTACACCAGCGGCACCACCGGCGTCCCCAAGGGCGCCGTCCTCAGCCACTTCAACCTCGTGATGAACGCGACGGTCAGCGCTTTCGACGGCCACGACGTGCGCTCCGACGACATCGCGCTCGGCGCGCTGCCGCTGTTCCACGCCTTCGGGCAGACCGTCTCCATGAACGCGACGTGGCGCGCCGGCGCCACCCTCGTCCTCCTCCCGCGCTTCGACGCGGCCAAGGCCATCGACCTGATGGTCGCCGAGGGCGTGAACACCTTCCACGGCGTGCCCACCATGTACGTGAAGCTGGTCGCCGCGGCGGCAACTGCCGAGACGCTCCCCATCCTCAAGGTCTGTGTCTCGGGCGGCGCTTCGCTGCCCGTCGCCGTCCTCGAAAGCTTCCAGGACGCCTACGGCGCCACCATCTACGAGGGCTACGGGCTCTCCGAGACCTCCCCGGCCGCCGCCACCAACCAACCGGTCTTCGGCGCGCGCCCGGGCACGATCGGGCACCCCATGTGGGGCGTCGACGTGGAGATCGCCCGCGCCGAGGTCGAGGACCGCGTGGAGCTGCTCCCCGAGGGCGAGCTCGGTGAGGTCGTCGTGCGCGGGCACTGCGTCTTCACCGGGTACCTGGGGCGCCCCGAGGCCACCGCGGAGGCACTCGTCGACGGCTGGTTCCGCACGGGCGACCTCGGCACCAAGGACGAGGACGGTTATCTGCGCATCGTCGACCGCAAGAAGGACGTCATCATCCGCGGCGGCTACAACGTGTACCCGCGCGAGGTCGAGGAGGTCCTGATGCGCCACCCCGGCGTCGCCCAGGTCGCCGTGATCGGCCTGCCCGACCCCGTGCACGGCGAGGAGGTCTGCGCGGTGATCATCCGCAACGAGACCGACGGGAGCACGGCCGGCGCCGACGAGATCGCCGAGTGGTCCAAGGAGCACCTGGGCCGCCACAAGTACCCCCGTCGCATCGAGTTCGCCGACGAGCTGCCGCTCGGCCCGAGCATGAAGGTCCTCAAGCGGGAACTGCGCTCCCAGTACTCCGGCTGACCCCGGGAGCACGCGCGGGGGAGCCGTCCCAGCATGCGGCGCCCCCTGCCGCCGGCCCGATAGATGGGTCTAGCATCTGTCCCCGGTATGTACTCCATAACCCTCTGGGAATTCGCCGCGCTCGCCGCCGCGGCCGTGCTCGTCGGATTCTCGAAAACGGCAGTCAGTGGCGCCAACACGGTCAGCCTCGCCATCTTCGCGGCTGTCCTGCCCGCCCGTGAGTCCACCGGCATCCTGCTGCCCGTCCTCATCGCCGGCGACATCCTCGCCGTACTGACCTACCGCAGACACGCGCACTGGCCCACCCTGTGGCGCCTCTTCCCGGCCGTGGCCGCGGGAGTGGTGCTCGGCACGCTCTTCATGGTGTGGGCCGACGACGCCACGGTGCGTACGTCGATCGGGGCGATCCTGCTCCTGATGGCCGCCGTCACGGTGTGGCGCAGACGCCGGGAGGCCGCTCCGGAGGTCGAGGAGACCGCGAGCCGCGCCGGCCGCGCGAAGGCGCGCTCCTACGGCGTGCTGGGCGGCTTCACCACCATGGTCGCCAACGCCGGTGGGCCCGTCATGTCGATGTACCTGCTGTCGGCGGGCTTCCGGAAGCTCGGCTTCCTGGGCACCTCCGCGTGGTTCTTCCTCATCGTCAACTCGGCCAAGGTGCCGTTCAGCGTGGGCCTCGGCCTGATCAACGGGCGCTCGCTGCTCCTCGACGCGGCACTCGTCCTGTTCGTCGTACCTGGCGCGTTCATCGGCAAGGCCTGCGTGCACCGCATCAACCAGCGGCTGTTCGAGCGGCTTGTGATCGCGGCGACGGTGGTCGGCGGGGTGCAGCTCCTGCTGCGCTGAGCCACCGTCACGACGCGGACAGGACCTTGTCCCTGCTGCGGGACGGCAGGCCGTGCTCCAGGTCCTCGACGAGCAGCCGCTTCGCGATCGCGTCCACGGCGGCCCGCAGGTCCTTGCCCGGTGGCCTGCCGAGGTCGGCCTCCACCTGCCGGCTCATCCAAGCGCCCCATGCGTGACTGATCACGTCCGCCTCGCGCTGCCCCGCCGCCGTCTGCGAGAAGTAGTAGCCGGTGTGCGTCAGATAGCCCTCCTCGACCATGCGGTCGAAGACAGGCACGAGCACCTCGGGCGGCATGCGGCGGCTGGCCGCGATCATGCCGAGGCTCGCGTGCCCCACCATCCGGGTGAAGAACTCCACCTGCATCACGGCCCACGCCCCCGCGGTGTCGAGCCGCGTGTCCGACTCGTCCAGGATGCGCCGGGCGGTGTCCAGGTCCGCCGACTTGACGATGTTGCCGACGGCCCGTTCGAGCAGGATCGCCGAGTCCCCGCCCTGCGGCGACGCGAAGCCCTCGCCCATGTCGGACGACCCCATCCGCGCGCTGTCCCGCAGCTGAACCTGCTTCAGGAACAGCGCCACGACGAAGCCGAGCAGCGCGACCGGGACCGTCCAGAGAAACACGGTGTGCAGCGTGGAGGCGTACGCCTCCACGATCGGCTGACGCGCCGGCGCGGGCAGCCGGTGCAGCCCCTCCGGACTCTGCGCCGCCTTGGCGATCACCGCGGGCCGCGCGGCCCCGGTCGCCGCCGCGGCGGCGACCCCGTCGGCGAGGTTCGTCTTGAGCGTGTTGGCGTAGATGGTGCCGAACACGGCCGTACCGAAGGAGCTGCCGAGCGTACGGAAGAAGGTGACGCCCGAGGTGGCCGTGCCCAGATCCGCGTACTCGACGGTGTTCTGCACGGCGATCGTCAGGACCTGCATGCACAGGCCGATGCCGACGCCGAGCACGAACATGTACAGCGACGCGAGCCAGGCGCTCGTCGAACTGTCCATCAGCGACAGCAAGTACAGCCCTACCGCCATGACCAAGGAGCCCACGATGGGGAACAGCCGGTAGTGGCCGGTCTTGCTGACGACGTTGCCGCTGAACACGGACGCGATGAGCAGACCGATCACCATCGGCAGGGTGCGGACGCCGGAGACCGTGGCCGAGTCGCCGTCGACGTACTGGAGATAGGTCGGCAGGAACGTCAGCGCGCCGAGCATCGCGAAACCCACGATGAAGCTGAGCACGGAGCACACCGTGAACACCGGGTTGCCGAACAGCCGCATCGGCAGCATGGGTTCCTCGGCGCGGGTCTCCGCCCAGCAGAACCCGGCGAGCGCGACAAGGCCCCCCGCGAACAGCCCGATGATGGTGCCCGAACCCCACGCGTACTCGTTCCCGCCCCAGCTCGTCGCCAGGATGAGCGCGCTCGCGCCGACCGCGACGAGCGCGATGCCGAGGTAGTCGATGACAGGACGGACCGCCGACTTCACGACGGGGATCGTGCGGGCCGCGGCGATCACGACGAGGATCGCGATCGGTACGTTGACGTAGAACGCCCAGCGCCAGGTGAGGTGGTCCGTGAACAGGCCGCCGAGCAGCGGACCGATCACGGTCGCGACCCCGAAGACGGCACCGATGGCACCCTGGTACTTGCCCCGCTCCCGCAGCGGGATGACATCGGCGATCAGCGCCATCGCCGTCACCATCAGGCCACCCGCGCCGATGCCCTGTACCGCGCGCCACGCGATGAGCAGCGTCATGTTCGTGGCGAGTCCGCACAGGAACGAACCCGTGATGAAGACGATCGCCGAGACCTGGAAGAGCACCTTGCGCCCGAACAGGTCACCGAACTTGCCGACCAGCACCGTGGCGACGGTCTCCGCGAGGAGGTACGCCGTCACGACCCACGACATGTGCGCGGCGCCGCCCAGATCCGACACGATCGTGGGCAGCGCCGTGCCGACGATCGTCTGGTCGAGCGCGGCGAGCAGCATGCCCAGCATGATCGTCACGAAGACGACGTTGCGGCGCCGCCGGTCGAGTACGGGCGGCTGCGCCGGGGGCTGCACGGTCTCCGTTGTGGTGGTCACCCGGACAGCGTCACATCGGGAACGGGTGCGTGCGTGATCCTGCGGAGCTTTACGGGTGACGGTGGGCGGCGCCGCGTGGGTGTATTGCGGGTCGCGCCCCGCGCCCCGCCGTGCCAGGGGCGGGGGGTGCCGTTTGGCTGCGGGTCGTGGGGGTTGGGCGCGCAGTTCCCCGTGCCCCTTGTGGGGGCCTGGGCGAGAGGCTGTAGGGCCTATGGGTGCAGGCGGGGGGCGTTTGTTGCTGCGTCAATCGTGGGGGCGTTCTGTCGCTCCACCTCTTTGGCCAGTGTTGTTGCCCAGGTTTCCAGGGAAGCCACGTCCATTCCGTACGGTGCGAGCCTGTCCGAGGCCTCGCGCCACGCCGTGAGGCCCGTCGCGCCGCGGCGCAGGAGGCGGGCGCCGCCCGCCGTGTTGCCTCGGGCCGCGTGTGTCAGGCCCACCGCCAGCTGCGCCAGCGCGCGCCACAGGCCGCGTTCCTCGTCGGGACCCGACTTCCACGCGTCCTCGAACACCTCGTGCGCGTGGAACGGCCGGCCCGCGTCGAGCAGCGCCTGCGCCTCCGTGACTGTCTCCTCGGGGGACCGCACCACCCCCTCCGGCTGCCGAGCGACCCCCTCCGCGCCGTACGGCAGCGGACGGCCGAGGCCGTCGCGGGGGCGCGCGTTCCGGGCCCGCCCCTCTTCGTCACGGTCGCGGTCCCGGCCACTGCTCACGTCACTCATGCCTCGATTGTCCCGCGCCGGCACCCGGCCGTCCCGACGCGGTCCAGCCGCCGCCCTCCGGCCCTCGCACCGGCGACGGACCACCCCTGAGCTTGGGGTATTGTTCTTTCTGCGCCGCCAAGCGAAACACCCGCCGGGCGGCGCGACCGGGACGTGGCGCAGCTTGGTAGCGCACTTGACTGGGGGTCAAGGGGTCGCAGGTTCAAATCCTGTCGTCCCGACTTTTCGAAGTCGCAGATCAGGGGCCGTGTCAGAGAAATCTGACACGGCCCCTCGGTCGTTCCCGGGACTCCCCGAACTCCTGTTATCCCGGGGTGTCTTCCTCCGCCGGCGGCGTCCCGTACTTGTCGCGCGCCGCGTACCACCACACCGTCGCCAGGATCAGCACCACGACCAGGGCCGCCGACGCGTAGTTCATCGAGTCGACCGTCACCGGTGACGCCTGTGGCAGGCAGAACAGGATCGTCACGAACGCCACCCACGTCACCGCGATCCAGCCGACCGGTCTGCTCCAGCGTCCCAGGTTCCAGGGGCCGGGAGTGAAGCGGTCGCCCGCCCTCCGGCGCAGCAGGATCGGGATGGCGTACGCGGGCGTGATCCCGATGACGTTGATGGCCGTCACCGCTCCGTACGCCGTCGTGGAGTAGAGGGACGGCAGCGCGATCACGGCGGCGAGGCCCACCGACAGCCATACGGCGGGCACGGGGGTGCGGGTGCGGGCGCTCACCTTGCGCCACAGTGCGGAGCCCGGCAGCGCGTTGTCGCGGCTGAACGCGAACACCATGCGGCTGGTCGCCGCCACCTCGGCGTTGCCGCAGAACAGCTGGGCCACGATCACGATCAGGAGCAGCGCCGTGGCGCCGGACGTGCCGAGGGCGTCGATCATGATCTGCGCGGGCGGCACCCCGGTGGCGCTGTCCTGCGCGCCCGCGTAGTCCTGGATCGCGAACGTCAGCCCGGCCAGGAGCACGAACCCGGCGATCCACGAGACCCACACGGCCCGCACGATGCCGCGCGCGGCGGATACCGAGGCGTTCGACGTCTCCTCCGAGAGATGCGCGGACGCGTCGTAGCCGGAGAACGTGTACTGCGCGAGGAGGAGGCCGATCGCGGCGACGTACAGCGGGTTGTGCCAGCCGGTGTCGTTGACGAACTCGGTGAACACGAAGGAGGGCGAGCGGTGGTGGTCGGGCACGATCGCGAGGACACCCACGATCACGGCCACGCCCGCCAGGTGCCACCACACGCTGATCGAGTTGAGCACGCTGACCAGGCGTACGTCGAAGAGGTTCAGGGCGGCGTGCACGGCGAGGATGGCGAGGAAGATCAGGAAGGTCGATCCCGGTGTCGGGTCGAAGCTGAACCGGAGGTTGAGCAGCGCGCCGGTGAACAGGGCGGCGCCGTAGTCGATTCCGGCGATCGCGCCGAGCAGGCCCAGGAGGTTGAGCCAGCCCGTGTACCAGCCCCAGCGGCGGCCGCCGAGCCGGTCGGCCATGTAGTAGAGGGCCCCGGACGTCGGATACGCGCTGGTGACCTCGGCGAGCGCGAGGGCGACGAGGAGGACGAAGAGGCCGACGCCCGCCCACCCCCACATCATCACGGCCGGACCGCCCGTGCCGAGGCCGAATCCGTAGAGCGTCATGCAGCCGGACAGGACGGAGATCACGGAGAAGCTGATGGCGAAGTTCCCGAAGCCGCCCATGCGGCGGGCCAGGACCGGCTGGTAGCCCAGCTCCCTGAGTCTGGCCTCCTCGTCCGGTGGCTGCCCGGCCGGCCCGGACTCGGCGGCGCTCGACGAGGTGGTGCCTATTTCCGGTGTGGACATGAGCTCCTCTTGTGGGGAGAGAGGCGTGAAGTCGCATGCCTGGTACGGAGACTGACGGATGATCAGTGTAGGGGGCAGACGGAAGGCGGGCACCCTTGACGCTCTCGCGGAGGCTGTAGCAGGCTTCCGCGGTGATCACGAATGCCGGCGGGCCGCGCGAGGGGACCGTCCTCGCCATCGATCAGGGCACATCGGGGACGAAGGCCCTCGTCATCTGCCCGCGCCGCGGCGTGATCGGCTCGGGCGGCGCGCCTGTACGTCCGCGCTACCTCCCGGGCGGCCTCGTCGAGGTCGATCCGGCCGCGCTGCTCGCCTCCGTCGTCGACGCGGGGCGCCGCGCGCTGGCCGCCGCGGGCGAGCCCGTCGGCGCGGTCGGCCTCGCCAATCAGGGAGAGACGGTCCTCGCCTGGGACCCCGCGTCCGGCAGACCGCTCACGGACGCGATCGTCTGGCAGGACCGGCGGGCGGAAGCGCTGTGCACGGAACTCGCCCCGTACGCCGACGAGTTGAGGGACTTTACGGGTCTGCCGCTAGACCCTTACTTCGCCGCCCCGAAGATGGCCTGGATCCGGCGCCATCTCACCCGGGACGGCGTCGTCACCACCAGCGACGCGTGGCTCGTCCACCGGCTGACCGGCGCGTTCGTCACCGACGCCGCCACCGCGGGACGCACGCAGCTCCTCGACCTGGACACCGTCGCGTGGTCGCCGCGCGCCCTGGACATCTTCGGCCTCGGCGGCGAGCGGCTGCCGGACGTCGTCGACGCCGCCGGACCCGTCGGCACGACGAAGGCGTTCGGCCCCGAACTTCCCCTCACCGGGCTCCTCGTGGACCAGCAGGCCGCGCTGCTCGCCCAGGACGTGACCGAGCGGGGAAACGCCAAGTGCACTTATGGAACAGGTGCGTTCCTGCTCGCCCCGACCGGCGACCGCCCGCGCCGCGGCGGCTCGGGGCTGGTCAGCTGCGTGGCCTGGCGGCTGGCCGGGCGGAGCAGCTACTGCCTCGACGGGCAGGTCTACACCGCCGCCTCCGCCGTCCGCTGGCTCACCGGCCTCGGGGTGATCGCGGGGGCCGAGGACATCGACCCGGTCGGATCGGCCGTGCCCGACACGGGCGGCGTGACCTTCGTGCCCGCCCTCGCCGGTCTCGCGGCGCCGTGGTGGCGCGGCGACCTGCGCGGCTCCCTGACGGGTCTCGGCCTGGACACGACCTCCGGCCACCTCGTCCGCGCCCTGTGCGAGGGGATCGCCGCGCAGGTCGTCTCGCTGGCGGACGCCGTCGCCGCCGACCTGGGCGAACCGCTGCGCACCCTCCGCGTGGACGGTGGCCTGACCCGGTCGGCCCTGCTGATGCAGACCCAGGCAGACCTTCTCCAACTGCCCGTGGAGGTCGCAGAGTTGGCCGACGCGACCGCGCTCGGCGTCGGCGTCGTCGCCCGGCTCGGGCTCGATCCGGCGCTCACCGTGCGGGACGCGGTCCCGCGCGGGCGGCCCGCCGCCGTGTACGAGCCGCGCATCGACGCCGCGCACGCCGCCGAACGCCTCGACGGGTTCCGCTCGGCGGTGGCCGCACTCCTCGACCGCGCGCCGACGGGGTCCCCATGACCGTCACCACCAAAGGGCCGCTGTCCCCCACAGGGCAGATGCCGTCCCGGCCCTACGACGTCGCGGTCGTCGGCGCAGGCGTCGTCGGTACCGCCATCGCCCGCGAACTGGCGCGCCACCCACATCTGCGCATCGCTCTCGTGGAGGCGTCCGGCGATGTCGGCGACGGCACCTCCAAAGCCAACACGGCGATCCTGCACACCGGTTTCGACGCCGTGCCCGGCTCCCTGGAGTCCCGCCTGGTCAGGGAAGGGCAGCGACTGCTCGCCACCTACGCGGCCGAGTCCGGAATCCCCGTCGAGCCCGTCGGTGCTCTGCTCGTCGCCTGGGACGACGAACAACTCGACGCGCTGCCGGGCCTGTTGGAGAAGGCCGGACGCAACGGATACGACGCGGCACGCATCATCGACGCCGACGAGACCCGGGCCCGCGAACCGCACCTCGGCCCCGGCGCGCTCGGCGCCCTGGACGTCCCGGGCGAGAGCATCATCTGTCCCTGGACCACCACGCTCGCGTACGCCACCCAAGCGGTGCGGTCCGGTGTCGATCTGCACCTCAACAGCCTTGTGGAGACGGTGAGTCCGGAAGGCGGTGATCACCTTCTGGCCACGTCGCGCGGCGCGCTCCGGGCGCGGTTCCTCGTCAACGCCGCGGGGCTGAACGCCGACGTGCTCGACCGGCTCGTCCTCGGGAGTGGCGACTTCACCGTCACCCCGCGCCGCGGACAGCTCATCATCTTCGACGAACTCGCCCGCGACCTGGTCCGGCACATCCTGCTTCCGGTGCCGACCGCGCTCGGCAAGGGCGTCCTCGTGGCGCCGACCGTCTACGGCAACGTACTGCTCGGCCCGACCGCCGAGGACCTCGACGACAAGGCGGCCACCGGCACGACGGCGGACGGACTCGACGGGCTGCTCTCGAAGGGGCGCCGCATCCTGCCGGCCCTGGTCGACGAGGAGGTCACCGCCGTCTACGCGGGCCTGCGCGCCGCCACCGAGCACGACGACTACCGCATCCGCTGCCACGAGGAGCGGCGCTACGTCACCGTGGGCGGCATCCGCTCGACCGGCCTCACCGCGTCCATGGCGATCGCGGCGCACGTCGCGAGGCTGATCGCCGAGGCGGACCCCGGCCTCGACCTCGAGGAGCCGGTCGAGCCGACCCCCGTCCGGATGCCCAACCTGGGCGAGGCCTTCCCCCGCCCCTACCAGCGCGCCGATCTCATCGCGACCGACCCCGCGTACGGCACCATCGTCTGCCACTGCGAGCGCGTGACCCGCGGCGAGATCAGGGACGCCCTGATCAGCACGGTCCCGCCCGCTTCCCTGGAGGGCCTGCGCCGCAGGACCCGGGCGCGGGGCGGACGGTGTCAGGGGTTCTACTGCGGGGCCGCGGTGCGTGAACTCCATGAGGGGCGGCGCGAATGGGGGCCGGCATGACGCGGCGGCAGCGGAGCGTCGACGTGGTCGTCGTCGGCGCGGGGCCCGCCGGGCTCGCGGCCGCCCGCGGCCTCGCCGACCACGGGGCGGGTGTCGTGGAGGTCCTGGAGCGTGAGGCGGTGGCGGGCGGCGTGCCGCGGCACTGCCACCACCGCGGGTTCGGGCGGTGGGGCGTGACGGGGCCGCAGTACGCGGCCAGGGCCGTCGAGGCCGCGCTCGGCTCCGGCGCACGCGTACGGACGGGGATCACCGCCACCGGATGGGCGGGGCCCCTCACCCTGGACATCACCGGCCCGCACGGGCTCGAACGCATCGCCGCGCGCGCCGTCGTCCTCGCCACCGGGGCACGCGAACGCCCGCGCAGCGCACGCCTCGTACCCGGCACACGGCCCGCCGGAGTGCTCACCACCGGCGAGCTTCAGCAGGCCGTCCACCTGCACGGACAGCGGGTCGGCACCCGCGCGGTCGTCGTCGGCGCCGAACCGGTCGGCTACGCGGCCCTGTCCGCCCTGCGGCGCGCCGGCGTCACCGTCGCTGCGCTCACCACCGAGGAGGCGCGCCACCAACTGGGCCGGGCCCGGGCCGCCGCAGCACGCCTCGGTCATGGCGTGCCCGTACTCACCGGCGCGACCGTGGCCGAACTCCTGGGCAGGGGGCGGGTATCGGGTGTGCGGCTGCGGCATCGTGACGGCCGGCTGACGACCGTCGACTGCGACACCGTGGTGTTCACCGGGGACTTCGTGCCGGACCACGAGCTGGCGCGGCGCGGGGGAGTGGCACTCGACCCCGGGACGCGGGGGCCCGCCGTCGACGGCGCGTTCCGCACCGGCGCCGAGGGCGTCTTCGCCGTGGGAAACGTGCTGCACGCGGTGGAGCCCGCGCTGTGGGCGGCCCGCGAGGGCGCGCTCGCGGCCGACGCCGTGCGCGGGTTCCTGGACGGCTCGGGCCCGGCGCTGGCCGGCCCGGCGATCGAGGTCGCGGCGCCCCTGCGCTGGGTGGCGCCGAACCGGGCGGTCCCGCAGGTGCCGGTGGAAGGCTTCGTCCTGCGGACGTCGGAGGTGCTGACACGGCCCGTGCTCGTCGTCACGCAGGACGGCCGCCGCCTGCACCGCCAATATGTACCGCGCCGTGCGCTCCCCAACCGCACCCTGCACTTGGCGGGTCACTGGGCAGGGAACGTCGACGCCGCCGGCGGCCCCGTCCGGATCACGGTCGGCGGGCTCGGAGGCGCAATCCTCGGAGCGGCTACGGAGTGATGCGCGCCCCTTGCTGACCCGCGCGCCGTTTCCGCCCCAGGGGCGGCCCGCATCGGCTGCTCGGCGGTGCACCTTCGAAAAATGGCCCGGACACGCCCATTGTCAGGGTTGCGGTGAGGGAGTTACATGGTGCCCGCACGTGACGAAAGCGCTTTCTGTCGGTCGGGGGAATCCCGGTCGGCAGCCCCTTCGTTGCCGCTCGGAGGCCGCATGAGACTGCCCCGCACCAGACGTACCGCGATCGCCCGGACCGCCGTCCGCACCGGACTCGAACCACGCGTCCGGCGCACCCGATCCGCCCGGGAGACCCGCCGAACCCGACGTACCGCACTCGCCGCCGTGGCCCTCGCCTCGGTCGCCGTCCTCGCCGCCGCCACGCTTCCCGCGCAGGCGAGCGGCCCCGCCAACCAGGTCCCCGCGCAGGCCAACGGCCCTGCGGGGCACGGCCCGTTGCGCGCCCAGGCCGTGGCCGCCTACGACTTCGGGCACCCCGATCCCGCCGATCCCGCGAGGGAGCGGGACATCGGCCGCTCCCGCACCCCGCTCACGCTCATCAACGGCGGCTCCGCCATGCGCGTGGACGACGAGGCGTACCGCGGCAGCTCTCCCGCCCTCCAGGTGCGTCAGCAGAACCCCGCCACAGCGGGCAACGACGACTGGAAAGCGGGTACTTGGGACGAGGCCGGGGTCGGCTCCCTCGGTGCCTTCAACAGCGCCAAGGCCGCCACCGTCATGGGCTGGTTCAAGATGACGGGCGACAACCCCACCCTCAACTCCAACACCGCCAACCCCACCGACCGCTACGGAGCGATCGGACTCGCCGGGGTGCTCTCCGGCACCAGCGACGGGCACGCCGTACGCGCGCTGCTCGAACTCATCCAGGTGAACGGCGAGTTGAAGCTCGTCGCGCTCGGCCGTCGCCTCGACAGCGGCGCCTCCCAGACCTTCGCCGCCTCCGCCGACTGGCAGAAGGTCCTGCCCCGAGGCGAGTGGGTCCATCTGGCCGCCACCTTCGACTTCCGCGACGGCACGATGGCCCTCTACCGCGACGGCAAGCCCCTCGACGGCTTCTACGTCACGCCGGGCGACCCCTGGGAACTCACCACCACACCGGCGCCGCACCGCGCCTCGCCGACCGACCCGCGCGGCATCAAGATCGGCGGCAGCTTCCCGCAGAACACACGCGAGAACAACGCCTGCGACTGCCGCATGGACGATCTCCTCTTCCTGGACCGTGAAGTGACGGCAGGTCAGGTGAGTGCCGAGTACCGCCGCATGACGAGGGGCCACTGACGCCTCGTACCCCCGCTTCTGCCCAGCCGTACTCGCCATCCGAAGGGACCCGCATGGCAGCACGACGCAAGAACCCAAGACTCTGGGCGGCCTTCGCCGTCACCGCAACTCTGGCGCTCGGCGGGCTCGCCGCGCCCTCGCACGCCGACGAGCCCGCTCCCACCGCCGCGTCCGCGGGCCTCAGCGATCCGATCCCGGAGAAGCCCGCCCAGTCGAGGACCGGCCTGGTCCTCACCGAGTACGCCCAGTTCCCCAAGTCGGAGCCGGTCCCGGCCCCGACGGACCCGCGCCTGATGCGGCACGCCAGGATCAACACCATCAACGAACTCCCCGACGGTTCGGGCCGGATGGCGACCCCGGACCTCAACGGGACGCTCTATCTCACCGACCCCGGCACCGCCGGCAAGGACGCAGGCGGCACCCCGCACCCGTACCTCGACGTGAAGGGCACCTTCCCGAACTTCTTCTCGGGCCGCGGCCTCGGCCAGGGCTTCGGATACGCCGCGTTCCACCCGCAGTTCGCGAAGAACGGCCGCTTCTACACCATCCACACCGAGCTCGCCTCGCAGGTCACCCAGGCCCCCGACTTCAAGCAGGCGGGCACCACCACGTACCACGGCGTCATCACCGAGTGGACCGCCGACGACCCGAAGGCCGCCGTCTTCCACGGCACCCACCGCGAGGTCCTGCGCATCGGCTTCACCGGCCAGGTGCACGGCATCCAGCAGATCGACTTCAACCCGACCGCCAAGCCCCACGACAAGGACTACGGGCTGCTCTACCTCGCCGTCGGCGACGGCGGCCAGGGCGTCGGCAACAGCGAACCCCAGAACATGGCGCTCCCGCACGGCAAGCTCCTGCGCATCGACCCGGCGGGCCGCAACAGCGCGAACGGCAAGTACGGCATCCCGGCCGCCAACCCGTTCGTGTCCACACCGGGCGCCCTCGGCGAGATCTACGCCGTCGGCATGCGCGACCCGCACCGCTTCAGCTGGGACACCGGCGGCAGCCACCGCATGTACCTCGGCCACATAGGCGAGCACGCCATCGAATCGGTGTACGAGGTCAAGGCCGGCGACAACTTCGGCTGGAGCGAACGCGAGGGCCCGTTCCTCTTCGACAAGAAGACCACCGACCCGTGCGCCCGCATCGCGCCCCTGCCCGCCGACGACGCCAAGTACGGCTACACGTACCCCGTCGCCGCGTACGACCACGACCCCGGAGCCGACTGGGACTGCCGCTCCGACGTGGGCCGCGCGATCGCCGGAGGCTTCGTCTACCGGGGCAAGGACGCGCCCGAACTGCGCGGCACGTACATCTTCGGTGACCTCGTCGACGGCCGGATCCTCGCGGCCGACACCCACGACATGCGCCGCGGCGCCGGCCTCGCGCCGCTCAAGTCGCTGATGCTGTACGACCAGGCCACCGGCAAGAAGGTCACCATGCGCGACCTCGCCGGGGACCAGCGCGTCGACCTGCGCTTCGGCACCGACCTCGCCGGTGACCTGTACATCGTCTCCAAGGCGAACGGCAAGGTCTGGAAGGTCACCGGCACCCGCACCTTCGCCGACTGCAAGGTGGGCAACACCCCCACCACGCACACCACCGGCGCGGACAACTGGGCCCCGGTCACCCCCGCCAAGTGGGAGTTCACCCGGCGCGAGACCGTCCTCACCGAGCCGGGCCTCTCCCGCCCCGGCCCGCGCCGCCCCTTCGAGTACGCCGTCCTCACCGCGGGCCCGCGCTACTCGAACGTGACGGTCGAGGCCGAGGTGCGCATCGACACCCCGGTCGACATCACCAACCGGGACGTCATCGTCGTCTGGGACTACAACTCGGACACCCAGTTCCAGTACGCGCACCTGTCCAGCGACAACAGCATCTACCCGCACAACGGCCTGTTCACGGTCAACAACGCGGACCGGCTCCGCATCGACGACCAGTGGAACGGCACCTACGGCGCGCCCCCGGCCATCAAGGACGCCGCCTGGCACAAGGTCCGTCTCACGCACTGCGCGGACACCGGCGAGACGGCCGTCTACATGGACGGCAGCCGCACCCCGCTCATCACGGGCACGGACCCGGTGTTCTCCTCGGGCCGCGTGGGCTTCGGCTCGTTCGACAACAACGGCCGGATCCGGAACCTGAAGGTCACGGGGACGGTGGCGCGCGACTGACCCAGCGGGGTCGGAAGCACGCGAGGGGGAGCCGGTCCGCTGTCCGGACGGACCGGCTCCCCTGACCGCGCCGCCGCTACGGAATGGGCGGTGCGGCCTCGCGCTGGTGCGGAATGGCCACCGCTCCCTGCTGGAGGGCCACCGTCCGCGTGGGCGCCGGGATCCGGATGCCCTCGTCCCGGTACCGGGCGTGCAGGCGCTTGATGAACTCGTGCTTGATCCGGTACTGGTCGCTGAACTCGCCGACGCCCAGGATCACCGTGAAACTGATCCTGGAGTCGCCGAACGTGTGGAAGCGGATGGCCGGTTCGTGTTCGGGGACGGCGCCGGTGATGTCGACCATGACGCTCTCGACGACCTCGGCCGTGACCCGCTCGACATGCTCCAGGTCGCTGTCGTAGCCGACGCCGACCTGGACGAGAAGCGTCATCTGCTGTTCCGGGCGGCTGTAGTTGGTCATGTTGGTCGAGGCGAGCTTGGCGTTCGGGATGATGACCAGGTTGTTGGAGAGCTGACGCACCACGGTGTTGCGCCAGTTGATGTCGACGACGTAGCCCTCCTCGGCGCTGCTGAGCCGGATGTAGTCGCCCGGCTGCACGGTCTTGGAGGCCAGGATGTGCACGCCCGCGAAGAGGTTCGCGAGCGTGTCCTGGAGCGCGAGCGCCACCGCGAGACCGCCCACGCCGAGGGCGGTCAGCAGCGGGGCGATGGAGATGCCCAGCGTCTGCAGGACCACGAGGAAGCCCACCGCGAGCACCACGACCCGCGTGATGTTCACGAAGATGGTCGCCGACCCGGCGACCGCGGACCGCGACTGCGCCACCGACCGCACGAGCCCGGAGATCACCCGGCCCGCGGTGAACGTGGCGACGAGGATCAGCAGCGCCGTCAGCGTCACGGTGACGTTGTGCCGCGTCCGAGTGGTGAGCGGCAGCGCGGAGGCGGCCACAGCGACACCGGCGGCGACCGCCGCCCACGGCACGAGGCTACGCAGCGCGTCCACGATGACGTCGTCGCCGCCCCAGCGCGTCCGGTCCGCGCGCACGCCCAGCCAGCGCAGCATCATGCGCAGGAGCAGACCGGCCGCGAGCCCCGCGGCGACCGCGATCCCGGCCACTATCAGATCGTCGGGCGTCATCGCACGGTTCACCGGCGGCCTCCCGCGCCGTGACCGAGGTCGTCGTACGCCGCTGGGAGCGGCCGTATGTGATGTGTCGTCACCTTGCTACCTGCTTGTCCGTAAGTGGAGCTGCCGCGCCTGCACCGACGCGCCGGGACATCCTGCCGCACGCGCCGGACGCATGCGCGCGGGGGATGGCCCTCACCTGCGCCTACGGGGCAGACGCGGGGCCGGAGCCAACTCCCCGGCCCGCGCTCCCACTCGTCAGCGCGCCGTCCCCGCCCCGCCCTCGCGGCCCAGCGCGACGTACCGCGCGTGCGCCTCCAAGGAGTCCGACACGAACGGGTACTGGCGCATCGCGTTCTTCAGGCCGGCCTCGGTGAGCCAGTCGTGCCAGACGATCTCGGAGGGGAGCGGCGAGACCGGCCCGTCGACGACGGCCTCGTGCACTCCGAGCCAGTACGGGCTGATCTCCCCGCGGCACAGGTACTTGAAGACGAAGCGCACCGGGGCCGTGACCCCGAGTTCCTCCGCGAGCTCGCGGGCCGCCGCGGCCTCGTACGACTCGCCGGCGTCCACACCCCCGCCGATCAGCCAGTTGTACCGCCCGGGAAAGCGGGAGACGTGCGGCGCCCTTCGATGCACGAGGAACCGTCCCGCCGGGTCGCGGCACACGACCGTCGCCACCCGGTGCAGCCACCCCTCACGGACGGCCGCGCCCCGGTCCACGGTGCCGAGTACACGGTCCTGTTCGTCCACGCGGTCCACCAGTTCGCTCATGCGGCCACCATGGCAGAAGCCGCCGGACGTCACCGCACCGGCACCGACCTTCCCTCCCTCGCGGACCGGTACGCCGCCGTGACGATCCGCAGGGAGCGCAGCCCCGATTCGCCGTCCGTCACACTCGTCCCGCCGCCGCTCCCGTACAGGAACGAGTGGAGCATCAGGGCGTCCAGGTTGACGCCGTAGGGAAGTTCGAAAGGCGCGCGGGACGACTCGCTGAAGCCGTGGACCTTCTGGTCGAAGGCGTCCATCTCCAGAGTCGCCCGGTCGCCGATCACCTGCATCTGCAACCCGCCCCAGGCCGGGTGGTGCCGGGGCTGGCTCCAACTGCAGTCGATCGTCGCGACGACGCCGTTCGCGTACTCGACCGTGACGAGCCCCGCGGTGTCCGCGTCCACCTCTCCCTCGTGGAGCACGTTGTTGACCTGCGCGTACACGGTCGTCGCGGGGGACGCCCCGAAGAGGTCGTCCAGGAGGTCCGCGATGTGCACGGTGTGGTCCATCAGGGCGCCGCCGCCGGCCAGTCGGGGGTCGGCGAACCAGCGGCGCCGGGCCGCCGGCAGATAGCCGTTGTTGGCGCCGGACACGGCGAGGACGCCGCCCGCAGCGCCGGAGCGCACCGCGGCGCGGACCGCCGTATACGCCGGGCTGAAACGGACGGGGTGCGCCACCGCCAGCCGCACACCCGCGGCACGGCACGCCTCGACCATCGCCGCGCCGTCCTCCTCCGTCGTCGCGAGGGGCTTCTCGCACAGCACGTCCACACCGTGCGCCGCCGCCAGCTCCACGAGGGGCCGGTGGCGGACGTTCTCCGAGCAGACGACGACCTTGTCGGGGCCCCAGGCGAACAGCTCCTCGTACGAGTCCGCGTAGGCCACCCCGAGCCGGTCGGCGAACTCCCGGCCGCGGACCTCGCCCGGCGCCGCCAGATCCGTGTCCGGGTCGGCCGCCAGGACCTCGACGCCTTCCATCCCGTCGAGCAGGCGGGCGAACCCGCCCGCGTGGACATGCGCGAACGACAGCACTCCGACCTTCACCGGGCCGCCTCCTCGGAGATCTTGAGTTCCACGGGCTCGCCCGTACGGGCCGAGGCGGCCGCCGCTGCCGCGATCCGCACCGCCTCGACGCCGTCGCGGGCCGTCACGCGGGGAGCGGGCCCGCCGTCCACCGCCCCGGCGAACTCGCGCAGCTCCGTCAGGTACGGGCTCTCCGTCATCGGGCTGCCGGGAATGCCCTCGCCGGGCGGGCGCGTGCCCTGGGCGAGAATGCGGAACCCGGGCAGGGCCGTCGAATCGTGCTCCAGGATCCCGTCGGGCCCCGCGACACGGAACGTCGTACGGAACTGGAGGTCGGGCAGGCCCCACACGCCGAGGACGTGGCTGATCGCGCCCGACGCGTGGGTCAGGACCGCCGTGCCTACCGCGACGTCACCGGGTTTCGCGCCCGGCTCCTGGCGGCCGCGCAGCCTCGCGTGGACGCGTACGACCTCGCCCGCGAGCATGCGGGCGAAGTCGAGGTCGTGGATCATCTGGTCCATCAGGATCCCGCCCGACAGGGCCGGGTCGGAGAACCACGGCGCCCACACCGGGTAGGCGCCCGAGCGGGTGAAGCGCAGCACCGCGGGGGTCCCTACGGCGCCGTTGCCGACGGACTCGGCCATCGCCGCGTACGCGGGGAAGTAGCGGACCACGTGCGCGGGGAACAGCAGGACGCCCGCCGCCTCGGCCGCGTCCGCCATCTCGGCGGCCTCGGACGCGGTGAGGGCGAGGGGCTTCTCGCAGATGACGTGCTTGCCGGCGGCGATCGCGTCGAGCGCGAGCTGACGGTGGGTGAAGGTGGGTGTGCAGATGTCGACGACGGAGGAGCGGTCCAGGAGACCGGCCAGGCTGTGCGTGGCCGTCACGCCGGACTCGGCGTACTTCGCGGCGAGCTTCTCCGCGTTCCCGTCCGTGGACAGGATGGTGACGCGTGCGCCCAGCTCGATCCACGCGGGCAGATGGGCCCGGGCGATGCCGCCCGCGCCGATCAGACCCACATCGAGGCGTGTCATGTAGTTCCTTTCTGGAAACGGGGGTTCGGCTCCACGTGCGGCTCAGCCCTTCGTGCCGCTCTGGGCGATGCCCTGCACGAAGTGCCGCTGGAGGAAGAGATAGAGGACGATCATGGGAAGACTCGCGATGAGTGAACCCGCCATCATCACCGGGTAGTTGGTCTCGAACTGGCCCTCCAGGGACGTCAGGCCCGCGCTGATCGGCATCTTCGCCGGATCGGTGTTCACCACGAGCGGCCACAGCAGGTCGTTCCACGACCACATCGCCGTGATCACCGCGAGCGCGGCGAGCGCCGGGCGGATCAGCGGCAGCATGATGGACCAGAAGATCCGGAAGGGCCCGGCGCCGTCGATGCGGGCCGCCTCCTCCAGCTCCCTCGGCAGCGCCATGAAGAACTGCCGCAGGAGGAAGGTCCCGAAGGCGCTGAACATGCCGGGCAGGAAGAGCGCGGGCGTTGTGTTGAGCAGGCCGAGCCGCTGGATGATGTCGTACTGCGGCAGGATCAGCAGCGACGACGGCACGAGCAGCACCGACAGGAACAGCGCGAACAGGACGTTCTTGCCGCGGAACCGCATACGGGCGAAGGCGTACGCGGCGAGCGAGCAGAAGACGAGCTGTCCCGCCGTCCGGCCCACGGTGTTCACGACGCTGTTGCCGAGCATCTCGCCGTACGGCATGGCGGTGAAGACCTCTTTGAAAGCGGCCCAGTTGAGGCGCTCAGGAAAGAAGGTCGTCGGGACGTGCACCGCCTCCGGCAGGGTCTTGAGCGCCGTCAGGAGCTGCCACAGGAACGGGAAGACCATCACCAGGGCGCCCAGCGAGAGCAGTGCGTGCGTGGCGACGGAGCCGGGACGGACCCGGGAGCGCTCAGGCATAGTGCACCCACTTCTTCTGGAGCCGGAACTGGATGTAGGTCAGCGCCGCCGTGAGCAGCATCAGGACGAACGCGAGGGCGGCCGCGGCGCCCTGGTTGTTCTGCTGGAACGCCCACTGGTAAAAGAGGCTCACCACGGACTGCGTGGAGCCGAGGGCCGGGTTCGTGGGGCTCATCATCACGTAGATGAGGTCGAAGAGCTGCAGTGAGTTGATCACGCAGATGACCGCGGCGAAGAAGATGCTGGGGCTCAGGAGCGGCAGGGTGATCCGGAAGAAGCGGCGCACCGGGCCCGCACCGTCCAGCTCCGCGGCCTCGTAGTAGTCCTGCGGGATGGCCTTGATCCCCGCGATGAAGATGATCAAGTAGTAGCCGACGCTCTGCCACACGAGGACGAGCCCGATGGCCCACAGTGCGGACGACGGGTCGGACGCCCAGAAGTGCCGGGAGACGCCGAACCACGACAGCACCTCGTTGAGAAGGCCGAAGTTGCCGTTGTACAGCCAGTTCCAGACCAGGCCGACGGCGACGGGCAGGGTGACGAACGGGATGAAGTACAGGGCGCGGTAGACGCCGACCCCTCGCAGGCCGCGCCGGTCGAGCAGGGCGGCGACGGTGATCGAGACCGGCAGTGTGATCAGGCCGATCGCCCCGTACAGAAGCGTGTTGCCGAGCGCCCGCCACACCGTGACGTCGCGGACGACGCGGGCGTAATTGTCGCCCCCCACCCACGAGTTGCCGCCGAAGGGTCCGAAGGATGTGAAGCTGTAGCCGAACGTCTGGATCATCGGCCAGATGTAGAAGACCAGGAACCCGACGGCGATCGGCGCGATGAAGGCGTAAGCGGCTTTCTGTGTACGGGAGTTGGGGCCGCGTACGCTGCCGTCGCGGCCCGTCTTGGTGCGCGGCCTCCTGATCCGGCCCTCCGCCTCGGCGGCGGCGGTCGAGGGGAAAACAGCCATCACTTGCCCTCCTCGTCGAGCGCCCTGTCCATCTGCCGGCCGAGCGTCCTCGCGGCGGACTCGATGCCGCCCTTGCCGCTGAAGGGCGCGCCGAGCAGCAGATACTCGAGGTCCTCCCACACGGCCGTGTTCCGGGAGCTCGGGTACGGGACCGCGTGGTCGAGCATGTCGATGAAGACCTTGAGGTCGAACTCGGGCATCGACTTGAGCCAGGCGTCCTGCGTCCCGGTGTACGAGGAGATGGTGACGCCGCCCTTCGACTGGATCTCGGCCGCCTCGCGCCGCGCCAGGAAGTCCACGAACTTCCAAGCGGCCTGTTTCTTACGGGACTTGGCGCTCACCACGTTCGCGAGACCGTGGATGACGGTGGCCCGCTCGCGGCCCTTGGGGAGGACGGCGACGCCGCCGTGGTCCTTGATCGCGGGGGTGGCGTGCATGAAGGACGCCATCGCCGACAGGTCGTAGTTCATGGCGACCTGCTCGGACAGATACAGGTTGCGGCCCTTCACGTCCGCCATCGCGCTCTGCGGCGGCGACCAGCCGCGGTCGACGAGATCGGTCCACAAGCGCAGCCCCTCGACGGAGCGCTCGTCGCCGAAGCCGGAGTGCCCGTCGCGCAGGACGTAGCCGCCCGCACCGAAGATCGAGGGATAGAAGTTTTTCTGCCGGTCCATCTCGGCGGCGATCCCGTACACCCGCGTCCGCGGGTTCGTCAGCTCGCGCGCCGCGTCCCGTACGTCGTCCCAGGTCCAGGAGGCGTCCGGGTATCCGACACCGGCCTTGTCGAACAGCGCCTTGTTGTACCAGAGCCCGACCGTGTCGAAGTCCTTCGGAATCCCGTACTGCGTGCCGTCGTACGCGTACAGCCTGACGAGAGCCTCGGGGTGCCGGCCGAGCGGGGTGCGGTCGCGGGCCGCGTACTGGCCGAGCGGCTCCAGAACGCCGTTCGCCGCGTAGAGCTGGATGTTCACGGCGTTCATCCAGAACACGTCGGGCGCGGTCCCGCCGCGCATCGACGTCCTGAGCGTCGTCCAGTACGAGGACCAGGGCGTGAGCTGGATGTCCACGGAGATGCCGGGGTTCTTGGCCTCGAACGCCTTGACGATCTGCTGCATGCCCGCGAGCTGGGCCTGGTCCCAGATGCCGTACGAGATGGTGGTGCGGCCGCGGCCGCCCGACGAGGTGGAACCGGAAGCCCCGCCGCCGTTGTCGCACGCGGCCACGAGGGGCGTGGCCGCGAGCGCACCGGCGAGAAGCGTTCTCCTGCGCATACGCGCCTCCGGAGGGTGAGGGGGGGCGGTGGAGAGGTCAGGGGGCAGGGGACGGGCGCAACGGCCCGGTCCCGTACGGGAGATGGGGGTCGAGAGCGTCGAGCGCGCGGCGTACCGCGCCGAGGGCCACGCCCTCACGGCCGAGCGCGCTGACCGCGATGCGGGGAACGTGCAGCGTCAGCGGCCGCAGCTGCTCCGTGAGCAGCGGCCCGAGTGCCTTACCGACCGGGGCGAGCGCGCCGGAGAGGACCAGGAGCTCGGGGTCCAGGGCGAGAACGAGCGCGGCGATTCCCGGGGCGACCCCGGCGAGGTAGCCGTCGAGCACGCCGCGCGCCTCGCTGTCCCCGGCCCGTACCGCCCGCGCGAGGGCGTCCGTCTCGGACTCGCCCGGGAGCCGCTCGCCGTCCCACGCCAGCCACTTCTCGGCGGCGTCCAGGCCGAGTTGGGGCAGGATGCCCAGCTCGCCCGCGCCGCCGCGGCGCCCCCGGTGCAGCTTGCCGTTGATCATCAGGCCGCAGGAGATGCGCCGTCCGACGAGCACGCAGGCCACGTCGTCCGCGAGCGTCGCCGCGCCCTGCCAGTGCTCGGCGAGCACCGCGAGATTCACGTCGTTCTCGACGAGGATCCGGCACGGGAAGTCGTCGGCGAGGCGCCGCGCGAGATCCAGGTCGGTCCAGTCCGGGACGATCACCGACCGGATCCGGCCCGTGTCGTCGACCATGCCCGGCACGCCGATGCCGATGGCCCAGACGGCGTCGGCCCGCAGACCGTGGTCGGCGATGAAGCGGCGCAGCCGTCCGCGGAGCAGCTCGATACGCTCCGTGCCACTCAACTCCTCGGCGATGTGCTCCCGTTCACGCGCGACGACCTCGCCGTCGAGCCGGGCGAGCACCAGCACGATCTTGCGCAGCCCGATGTCGACACCGACGACATGCCCGGCCTCGGACCGGAAACGCAGCCGACGGGCCGGACGGCCGGGGGCGCGCCCGGCGGACGGAGCGCCGGTCTCGGCGATCCAGCCCTGCGAGACGAGCTCGTCGACCAGCGCCTCGACCGTGGGCCGCGACAGCCCGGTCGCACCCGTCAGCTGGCTGACGGTCTGCGGACTCTCCCTGCGCAGTGCCCGCAGCACGACACCCGTGTTGAGCCCGCGCAACGCCGCAAGGTCATGCCCCCGTGCCCCAGCCATGCCGAACCGCTCCCTCGCATCGGGTTGCGCAGGACTGTTGCATAATCCGACTCCCTTGGGAACCCTGCCGGTTGAGCCGGTTACGCAGAACTCTTGCGCATTGGGTGAGCGGGCCTGCGACGGGTGACGGAGCCGAGAGTCGTTGAGGCCACCCGGGTGACCCGTGACCCCCCGTGGGGCGGATCGTCACAGAAGGCCCATTGACGTCCTTTCGGCTCAGCGTTGAGGGTGGAGGCATGACGCGACTGTCCGAGCATCTGCGCCAGGCCACCCCCGTCGTCGCCGAACGCGGGGAAGGCGTCCATCTCTACGGCACCGACGGCCGCCGCTATCTGGACTTCACCGCCGGAATCGGCGTCACCAGTACCGGCCACTGTCATCCGCGCGTGGTCGCCGCCGCTCAGGAGCAGGTGGCCACCCTCATCCACGGCCAGTACACGACCGTCCTGCACCGGCCCCTTCAGCGCCTCGTCGAGAAGCTGGGATCCGTTCTCCCCGAAGGACTCGACAGCCTCTTCTTCGCCAACTCCGGCAGCGAGGCCGTCGAGGCGGCCATGCGGCTCGCCCGGCAGGCCACCGGCCGGCCCAACATCGTCGTCGCGCACGGCGGCTTCCACGGCCGCACCGTCGCCGCCGCCTCCCTCACCACGTCCGGCACGAAGATCCGTACCGGCTTCGGACCGCTGATGGCGGGCGTCGCCATCACTCCCTTCCCGAACGCCTACCACTACGGCTGGGACGAGGAGACCGCGACGCGGTTCGCGCTGCGCGAGTTCGACCACCTCCTCCAGACCGTCTCCGACCCGGACGACACCGCCGCGATCCTCGTCGAACCCGTCCTCGGCGAAGGCGGCTACGTCCCCGCCAACACCGCCTTCCTGCAAGGCCTCAGGGAGCGCGCCGACCGTCACGGCATCCTGCTCGTCCTCGACGAGGTGCAGACCGGCGTCGGCCGCACCGGACGCTTCTGGGGCCACGACCACTTCGGCGTACGCCCCGACATCCTCATCACCGCGAAGGGCCTCGCCAGCGGCTTCCCGCTCTCCGGGATCGCCGCCCCCGAGGCGCTGATGCACAAGGCGCGGCCCGGCTCGCAGGGCGGCACCTACGGCGGCAACGCCGTCGCCTGCGCCGCCGCCGTCGCCACCCTGGAGGTCGTCGAGGAGGAAGGGCTCGTCGCCAACGCGGCCGCCATGGGCGCCCGCCTGCGCTCCGGCCTGGAGGACGTCGCCGCGAAGACGGAGGCGATCGGCGACGTACGGGGCCTCGGCCTGATGCTCGCCAGCGAGTTCACCACCCCGGACGGGGAACCCGACGCGGCGACCGCCGTACGCGCCCAGCAGGCCGCCGCCGACGAGGGACTGCTGCTCCTGCTCTGCGGACCGTGGGGCAACGTCGTGCGGATGATTCCCGCGCTCGTCGTCGACGAGGGGCAGATCGACGACGGCCTGCGGGCCTGGGCCGCGGCCGTGGAGACCGCGACGGCAACCCGCTGACCAGCGACGGAGGAACCGGTATGACAACGACCCACCCCACGCCCCGAGTCGTCGAGGACGTCCCCAAGCAGCTCCTCATCGGCGGCCGCCTCCAGGACGCGGCCGGGGGCCGCACCTTCCCCGTCGACAACCCGGCCACCGGCGAGAGCCTGTGCCAGGTCGCCGACGCCGGCCCCGACGACGGCCGGCGCGCCGCGGAGGCCGCCGCGGCCGCACAGGAGTCATGGGCCGCCACCGCGCCCCGCGCCCGCAGCGAGATCCTGCGCCGCGCCTACGAGATCATCATCTCCCGCACCGACGACCTCGCGCTCCTCATGACCCTGGAGATGGGCAAGCCCCTCGCGGAGGCGCGCGGCGAGGTCGCGTACGCCGCAGAGTTCTTCCGCTGGTTCTCCGAGGAGGCCGTACGGATCGAGGGCGGATTCGCACCCTCGCCCGACGGCCGCAGCCGCCACCTGATCATGCGCCGGCCCGTCGGCCCCTGTCTGCTCGTCACCCCTTGGAACTTCCCGCTCGCCATGGGCACCCGCAAGATCGGCCCGGCCGTCGCCGCGGGCTGCACCATGGTCCTCAAGCCCGCCCCGCAGACACCCCTGTGCACCCTGGCCCTGGCCGGGATCCTCACCGAGGCGGGCCTGCCCGACGGCGTCCTGAACGTCGTCACGACCACGGACGCCGGCGCCCTCGTCGAACCGATGCTGCGCGGCGGACTCGTCCGCAAGCTGTCCTTCACCGGGTCCACCCAGGTCGGCCGGATCCTCCTGGCCCAGTGCGCCGACACCGTCGTCCGCACCTCGATGGAACTCGGCGGGAACGCACCGCTCATCGTCTTCGACGACGCGGACCTCGACACTGCCGTCGAGGGCGCCATGGTGGCGAAGATGCGCAACATGGGAGAGGCGTGCACGGCCGCGAACCGTATCTTCGTGCACAGCTCCGTCGCCGACGACTTCGCCTCCCGCCTCGCCGCGCGCATGAGCGCCCTCACCGTCGGCCCCGGCACCGAACCCGGGACGAACGTCGGGCCGCTCATCGACGCCGCCGGCCGCGACAAGGTCGACCGGCTCGTACGGGACGCGGTGGACCGGGGCGCGAAGGTCCTCACCGGCGGCGAACTCCCGGACGGGGAAGGATACTTCTACCCGCCGACCGTCCTCGCGCGGGTGCCGCGCGACGCCGGTCTCACCGGGACCGAGATCTTCGGGCCCGTCGCCGCCCTGTTCACGTTCGACGACGAGGACGAGGTGGTGCGCGCCGCCAACGACACCGAATGGGGCCTCGTCAGCTACCTCTTCACCCGCGATCTCGACCGGGCGCTGCGCGTCGGGGAACGCCTGGAGACGGGCATGGTCGGCCTCAACACCGGCCTCGTCTCCAACCCGGCGGCCCCCTTCGGCGGCGTCAAGCAGTCCGGCATCGGCCGGGAGGGAGGCCGGGTCGGCATCGACGAGTTCCTGGAGTACAAGTACCTGGCGATCCCGGCGCCGGGACAGTGACGGCGATGACGGACCGGCGCGTCCTCACAGCCGCTCCAGCGCACGGAAGGCCGTCAGCTCGGCGAGCAACGCCCGGGATGCTGGGGTGAGTTCACGGACGGGCAGCGGTCGTCCGGAGTTGAGGACCCGCAGTACGGCGGCCAGGTCGGCGGCAGGCAGCTCCGTGGCCGCCACATGGCCGCACGCGGAGTACAGCCGCCGCCCGGCGGCCTCGGTCCACAGCACGCGCTCCGTGGCCCGCACGACGTCGTCGTCGCCGAACCTGCCGCGCGGCGCCGGCGGCGGCACGGGCCGGAAACCCCCGGCCGTCCAGTGCCGCAGGGACTGCCGGGCGACCCGCTCCTCCAGCGGTCCGCGCGCGCCCGCCGAACGGAAGTGCGCGAGGGCACGTTCCAGGGGTGCGGGCAGCTCCGACCCCGCCTCGGCGTCGGGCACGAGCAGGCCCTCCTCGCCGGGCGGCGCGGCGCCCGCGGGATCCGGGTCCGGCGTGAGCAGCGTCTCGGGTGTCACGTCGTGCAGCAGGTCGTAGAGTTCGGCCGCCGCATGCCGTCCCTCCCGTACGACGCTCACGCGTACGCCTGTCGACGCCCAGCCGGCGTAGGGCTCGGCGGCGGGGGAGAGATGCGACGGCCAGTACAACAGGTCGCCCGGATCGGCCTCGACGGTGAAGGAGGCGCCCTGGTCCGCCGCACCGAACCGCATCCGCTGCCGCCCGCCCAGCACTAACAGGAACGTCGCGACGCGCTGACCGGGCAGCGCCTCGGCGAGCGGCTGCTCGTACGTGCCGTGGACCAGTGTCGTGAAGGCGCTCTGCGCGGGCTGCCCCACGCGCGCCCAAAGGCCGGCGTAGAAGGCGCGCTCGCGTGCCCACAACGGATGGTGGAACGCGTGAAACGCCTGAAGGGACAGGGAGTACGGCTCGCCGGTGAGCTGCCGGACGAGCCGCTGGTGGTAGCCCGCGAACGAGCCGTCCCTCGGCTGCGGCAGGAAGTCGCCGGGGTCGGTCTGGGGTTCGCCGCCGATCGCGAATCCGGCGTAGGGCGGCACGCTGAAAGGACCTTTGCGGTGGGCCGCGGCGACGGCAGTCTCGAACACCTCGTGGGCGTCGAAGGGGGTGGGCGTGACCGACTTGAACAGCACGGGTTGCCGGTCCCAGTACCTCTCGCCGAATTCCTGCCAGTCGAGCCGGTCGAGCCGGTCGAGCCGGTCGAGCTGCCTCTGCTCGACGGGGGCGGCGGCACGGCTTGCGGACTCGGCGGCGCGGCTCGCGGGCTCGGTGACGCGGGGATCCTCCTTCATGCCGCCCCGTCTCCGTCCACCAGTTCGATGGCGCGAATGCGGTGCAGGTCGGACAGGAGCGGGATCAGTGTCTCCGCGGGCATCCGCGAACTGCGGCCCAACTCCCTTATCGTGAGGGCCACTCCGGGCCGCAGCCGGTTCCTGACGCGTTCGGGTGCGGCCCCCTCGACCGCCAGGGTGTGCCCGTTCGCGGCCCAGACGGCGTGTCCGGGGCCGTCCGGTACTCGGAGAAGCTCGGCCGATGCCCGTACGCGCAGGCCGGGCTCGAGGGGTACGGCCGGTCGTGGCGGGGGCGCCGGTTCGAGCCCCGCCGCCGATCTGCGGGCCGCCCAGGACACGCGCAACTCCCTGGCCGTACCCGGGCCGGCGGCGAGCCCGGCGAACAGCCGCCCGGCGTCGGCGACCGGCCCCGCCGCGCCGATCTCACCGTCCGGGCCGGCCGGGGCAGGGAACGGCAGGACGCCCGGGGTGCCCGCGTAGGCTGGGTTCTCCTGCATACGGTCCGCCAGAAGCCCCCGTACGTGGGTGAGGGCGGCGGCGCGGCGAGCGGGGACGACGATCCGTAACGTGGTGCAGCGGTCAAGGTAGTGATCGAGGTGGCGGCATCCGGCGGGCCAGTACAACAAGTCCCCGGTTCCGGCTGCCAGTTGATACTCGGTTCCGGTGTGCTCGGGCCAGAGCCTGACCGTCATGGTGCCGGCGAGTACCCACGTGAGCGCGAAGGAGCCGGGGCGCGGGGCGGGGGCGTCGCGGCCGGGGCAGCGCTCTCCGAGGGCGAGTTCGGCGGTCACCGGCAGGGTGGGCCAGCCCACCGCCCGCCACAGCCCGGAGACGAGCTCGCGCACGTGGGCCCAGAGCCCGAAGTCCCGCCACAGCGACTGCTGCACGCTCAACAGCCAGCCAGGGCCAGAAAGTTGACGAGCCAGCCGGTCCCGGTACGCGTCCGGGTCGGGGTCGTCACGGCCGGGCAGCAGCGCGCTCGCGTCGCGTAATCGGCCCTGCGCCGCGGTGGCGAAGCGGACGCCGGCCGCGTCCTCGGCGGGCGGTGCGCAGGCGGCGGCGACGACCCGGAACACCTGCTCCGGCCCGAGGCCCGGGGCGAACGGAACCGCGGCAGGCTCCCTGCCCCAGTGTGCTTCGGCGAACCGTTTCCACCTGGCGGAGAGGTCGGGCTCTGTCGCATTCATGGCGTCGAGAATCTGTCAGAGCGCGATCGAGCGAGTCAACGGTTGACCCGCAATCGGCAGACATATGGCGCGGAAGTGGTGCTGCGTCCCAGTGGTTCGCCCTTGCCCGTTCTCCTCCGTCACGCACGGAATCGGCCGAGCGCAGGCGTGGGCGAGTGGTGGGTGAAAGGTGAGGGAAGTGTGGAATCTGAGGCATCCCGGCGGCGGTATGTCGGATTCCCATGTATTCACCACGCAGTTGCCGCCGGTAACCCTTAGCGCCCTTGATCAGCGGAGATCGCAGACATGGGATCGTATGTGCGAGCCCGCTGCGGAGGTTCTGCGGCCGAGTCGGAAGGTGATGTGCATGCCCCTCGCGCTGTTCAGGAGGAGCCGGTCCGGACGTGAATCGCGCGGGGCAGGACTGGTGCACCCCGTGCCGCACGGCGCCGGCGCCTTCAACTGCGAGGTGGCCGACCCCATGGGGCAGCCGATGTCGGGGGCGGATGTCACGGTGACACGGGTCGACAACGGCCGCGTCGTGGGGAAGCTGGTCAGCGACCCGTACGGCCTCGTCTTCCTCACGCTGCCGCCCGGCCGGTACGGCGTCATGATCACGGCCGACGGGCTCCAGCCCCACCAGCAGACGGTCGACGTCGTCGCCGGTGAGACGCTCCCGCTGACCTCGGTGCAGCTGCACATGGGGCGCCCGCCGGAGCTGCCGCAGCCCGGCACCTGGCTGTTCGACCCGCCGCACACCGCGATCCGGTTCATCGCCAAGCACGTCGGCATGGCGCACGTCCACGGCCGGTTCACCCGCTTCGACGGCGGCATCCAGGTCGCGAACGACATGGCGGACTCGCGGGTCGAGGTGCGGATCGACGCGGCGAGCATCACGACGGGCAACAAGACCCGGGACAATCACCTGCGTTCGGCCGACTTCCTCGATGTCGAGCGCTACCCGTACATCCACTTCTCCTCCGACCGCTTCCTGTACCGCGGCGGCACCAAGTGGACGATCCAGGGCGCGCTGACCATGCACGGTGTCAGCCGCACGGTGGAACTGGACACCGGCTATCTCGGCATGGTCAACGGCGGTTACGCGGAAGAGCTGCGCTGCGCGGCCCTCGCCACGGCCGAACTCCACCGGGAGGACTACACGCTGGACTGGCGCAGCATGCTGGCGCGCGGCATCGCCGTGGTCGGTCCCACGGTGAAGCTGGAGCTCGACATCCAGGCGATGTACCACAGCCACGACACACCGACGCCGCCGGAATAGTCACCAGACCTGCGGGTTTGGGCCATTTCGCAAGTCAGAGTTCAGAGTCGGGCGAAGGGTCGCCCCTTGCGACTGCTCGAGAGAGCCGGTCGCCGAGTAGACGCACTGTTGGCTCCACCTCCCCGGGGAGAATCTGGGGAGATCTTTTTGGGAGTCGGCTTCGAACCAGCGGTCCAACGCAGATCTGCCTCGACCGTCGGCCTCCGGCAGTATGTGCGTATAGATCCTGAGCGTGATCGATGCGTCCGCGTCGTCGGCGGGTGAGCCCGTGACGCCTGCGAACGCGAGCGCCGGGACATACCCGCCTACCAGTTCGTGCAGGCGATCGTCGACTGGAGCTGCGGGGTCCTCCTCGCCGACATTGCGATCGTCTGCGACGAGCGCGATGCCGTGAATGAGATCGACCGCGAGATCGCACAGATCGCAGGCCAAGCCCGATGTCTCACCACCGGCGAAAGGCCCCGCGTTGCGTCCGCGTCGCGTGCCCCTGCGGTCAGCCCCTTGCCGTCGCCCTCGACAGCCTCGGACTCCGCTGCCCCGACTGTCAAACCCATTACAGGTGCAGCGAGTTGCTCAACCTGTCCGTCGCCGCAAGGGTCGCGGCGTGAGGCGTTCTGGCAGCAGGTGTGCTCTGCACTTACCTTGGTCTGTACGTGTCACGAGCACCGAGGGGGAGCCTTGAACAAGAAGACCACCGACCTCATCAGCGAAGCGCGCACGCACGCCGACAAGCTCATGAACACCAAGCAGAAGCTGCACCCGGACGAAGCCGTCCGAACCCAAGCACTCGCCAGTCTCGCCCTTGCCCAGAGCAACGTCGAACTCGCCGCGGCCCTCACGCGTCTGACCGACGCGGCAGTCAAGCCAACCGGAGACATCAGGAAACTTATCGCCGGAATCGGTGCCAGCCTGACGACACTCACCAAGCCCTGATCACTGCTGAGACGGCACCCTGGCGGCCCGGTTCATCGCCAGGGTGTGCGCCCACTCTCGATCCAGCAACCCCGCCGACCGCGACCGTGGCCAGCAACTCGACAACGTCCTGCGCCTCCCCCCAGCGTCAACAGAGGAAGCAGTGGGGCCGGCGGCGCGAAGTCGGCAGGGGAAGTGAGGGACTGGGCGGTGATCCCGCTCATGACCGGGCAGCGCGTCGCTTGGCAGCGAGTCACGGCCTGCGCTTGTCAATCGGAGGGGCGCGGCCAGGGCGGACTGTGTGGCAGGTCTATTCGCCGACCACAACCTGGATGTGCTGCTGCAGCTCATCGAGAACCTCGGCCACGCCGCCGGTCCGCGGAACACGCCAGTCGGCCTCGATGCCGCGGGCGTAAGCGAGTTCCGACGTGAATCGAATCAATTCGGGCGAAGGGATACAGCTGTCCCGGAACCAGACGATGAATTTGGCGACCTCGTCAACTGTACTGTCGGCGAGCGCGATAGTGTCTCGCACTTCCGTGTCGGCGAAACCATTGAATTCGACCCCCTGTTCGTCCATTACCCAGAAGGAAAGGCGGGCTGGATACTCTTCTTCCGGCTCATATCCGGCATCGGAGAAGTTTTCGCGGAGCGCTGCACCGAATTCCTGCAGGTCGAGATTCCAGCCGTGAGAATTCTTCGCGGGAGCGTAGAGCAGGAACGAGGTGGCGTACTCGTCGAAATTCACGTACAGATTTCCTTCCGAGCTATGGGGCGTACTGTGAAGTGCCCTTCACGCCCTTCTGGGCCATCAGGGTCTGCCAATAGGACGCGGCGTCCTCATCGTTCGTGATGATCTCCAAGCCGTGGATCTCCTTGTGGTCGGCCATGGCGGTCTTGTATTGTTTCAGCTCGACCTCGTCCAGGCCCTTGAAAAAGGATTGCTTGTTGAACTTCTTCTTACCCTCGGCGTTGTACGTGTCTGCCACCTCATTGAAGGTCTCCGGCTTACGCCAGCAGTCATCCTTGTTCTTCACGTACTTGGAGTCAATCATGTAGCCGTCCGATGGCCGCATCCCGTCGGCGGCTTTGTTCTTCGCTTTATTGGACGATGGTACGGGAATCAGGCGTTCGGGGTACCCTGCCGTGCGCAATTGGTATGCGTTCTCGGGCGCTTTGGGATCGGTTGCCTTACTTCCCAGACCCAAGGGCCGCAACCCATTGACGAATGAGTCGAATTCCTTGCGTTCTGCCGCACTCAACAGGCGCGTCGTGCCTGGCGCAGGCGGAACCGGAGGCGCGTGTGGAATGTTCGCGTCTGGGTCAACATAGGACGCGGGCACGATCCCCGGCGCACCACTGTTGTACGAGGCCAGGACCAGAGGCACCGGTGCCGGCACGGGCAGGGGGATGAACGGCGAGAAGGGCAGGCCGGGTCGGCTGTCCGATCCGCGGGGGAGCTTCACTCGCTTCTCCGCACTGTCCAGAGCGTGTGCGACGTCGCCGAGTCGATGAATCCATGGGTCGTTGAGGACGGCGTCTTTGAGGCCACCGTCATCGCCGTTGCCCCCGAACATCGGCGAGTCCCAAGGGGTGTCGACGTGGAAGAGGTCCAGCTTGTGCTGCTGGATCTTCAGCTTCGCATCATCGACATGATCCGCGTAGCGGTCGCATGCCTTGGCCAGCTGATGGCATGCGGCCACCAGGTTCGCGACTAGAGCCTCATCATGCTGCGCATTGTCGGGCGGTGAGGCGAACCCGACAAACCCTGCAAAGTATTTGCGGAACGAGTCCGCAGCCTCTCCGGAGTGCGCCTTGTCGGCGGTGTGCGCGCAGGCTTGGGCATCTTCCAGGATGCGCAGCATCAGCTTCCCGCCCGCACGCCACGATCCGGCCACGTCTCGAAGCTTCTCCGGGGAGCCACGGAACCGGTCACTCATGCCCCCTGGAGCGTATTGGTCCCAAGCCGAGGTCTCACCGATGACCTCTTCCAGCTCCTGCCCCCGGCCGAGGAAACTCTCCTCGCAGTCCTCATAGGGATCGCCCATGCTGTCGGTCAAGTCGACCTGCTTGCCCAGAATCTTCGAGGCGATCTCGCTCTCTTTGGCCAAGAACTCCCGTGCCGTGTGCATCAGACCCCGTCCGGTCTCGCTCATCACCAGAGTGCTGAAGCCCATCTTGTCCAGCGTCGTAGAGGCGGCCGACTTGTAGACCTTGGCGAACTCATGGCCGGCATCGTCATCGCCTGCCATGCCCTTCTGCCGGGCCAGTTCATGGAACAGGGCGATGGTCGCACTCCGCAGTCCGGGCATCACGTGCTTGACCATCATCATTGAGGCTTTGATCATGCCGCTGCTGATCAGTTGCAAGTCAGCGGGCATCCCCATGGTCGATCTCCTCCCCGATTGCGAACGCAGGATCGTCGCTACTCCGTTCTATCCCATCAAGATCCAACGGTTCCAGGCGGCATCAGGACAGCAGGAGTCACCCCCTGGCCTCAGGGGAGGCGCGGGCTCTCGAACACCGTCAGTAGTCGCCGGGGTGCCGGTCAGGCCACTAGCCGCAGCCGTTCCCGGGCCCGTCCCACTCGCACCGTCTGACCCCAGGTCAGTTCCAGCGCGTCGCTCTCCACGCCGTCGCCGAAGGCGACCAGGCGGTCGGACTCGACCGTGACGCGCAGACGGTCGGCGGGGCCGAGGGAGCCCTGAACCTGGGACGTTCCGGTGGCGGGGGAGGGCCAGGCCTCCCGCACGAACCAGAGCAGCCGGGGCTCCGTCGGGCCCGGCAGCGGCAGTGTGCTCGCGTGCTGTTGCCACAGTGAATGCAGCCAGCCGGTGGCGCCGGTCCCGGTGCCGACCAGGACGCCCGAGGAGGCCTGGGGCTCGGGCGAGTGGGTGTCGTCGTCGGGGCCGATCCGGTAGCGCGCCGTCTGGTGCGACGGTGGACCGAGGTAGATCTCGTTGAGCGCGAGCAGCCGCTGTGTGTCGTCGGCGACCGCCTCCACCATGGTGAGTTCGTCGGCGGATGCCCGGCCGGAAACGGCGGCCGGCAGCAGTTTCGCCGCGTCGGCCGCCCGGTGCCGCACCAGAACCCCCGGATTGCGCCCCGGGTCCGCGTCGATGCCGACGACCGGCTGGCCCGACAGATACTTGGCCGCGTTCGCGACCAGACCGTCCTGCCCGACGACGATCACCACGTCCTCCGGGCCGAACAGGAACCGGTCCAGATCCGCCCGCTCGAGACGGGTCCTGCGCCACGACAGCGGCACGGCCGCCGCGACCTCCGCGAGGGCGCGCGCCGTACGGTGATGGCGCTCGGCCACCTCCTCGACGGAGCGCCCGCGCGAGGAGAGGAAGAAGGCGGCCTGGCCGTGCGTGCCGTGCCGGGCCAGCAACTCCTCGTACTCCGTGGTCCGGTGGACCAGTACGGCGCGCGGGGCGAGCGTCACGGTCGCTCACCCCGGTCGTGGCCGAGCCGGGCGAGCAGGCCCGTGAGTACGTCGGGGGAGAGGGTCAGGTTCTCGATCCGCGGCACGTTCTGTGCCAGTTGCGTGGCGGCGAGGGCGTGCAGGGTCGCGGCGTCGACCTCGGAGTGGACCCGCAGCCACGCCTCCTGCGCATGCGCCCGCGCCTCACCGACCGCGCGCGCCGCCTCCGCCTCGCCGCCGGCCAGGCGCACCGCCCGCGCGGCCTCCGCCTCGGCGCGTACCGCGTCCGCCGCCGCGTTCTCCTCGGCCTCGCGGCGCGCGTTCGTGCCGCGCTGCTCCACCAACTGTTCTTCCTGCCGCGCCAGTTCGATGCGGCTGCCCAGCTCGTTCTCGGCGATGACGCGCTCCCGCTCGACCGCCACCGCGCGCCGCTCGTACGTCGCCCGGTCCGCCTCCTGCTGGATCCGCTCCCTCGCCGGCGTGCGCAGCGCCCGCTCCACCTCGGGTTCGGGGCGCAGCGCCACGACGCGCACGGTGACGACCTCCACGCCGGTGGCGGGCAGCCGGGGTTCGGCGGCGAGGCCCGCCGCGACCCGTTCGCGCACGGCCGTCACACCGTCGGCGAGGGCTTCCGCGAGCGGGGTGCGCGCCAGGACGTCCAGCGCGTGCTGCTGCGCCGTCTCCGTGAGCAGTGCCGACAGCTGCTCCAAGGGTGTGCCTCGCCAGGCGCCGGTGTCCGGGTCGAGCGAGAAGTCGAGCCGGGCGGCGGCGAGCGCGGGGTCGCTGATCCGGTACGTCACCGAGGCCTGCACGGCGACGTCCTGGAAGTCGGCGGTCCGCGCGTGGAACGTGACCGCCAGCTCCCGGTCGTCCACGGGTACTTCGGACAGTGCCGCGCTCAGCGCCCGGAACCAGAAGCTCAGGCCCGTGCCGTCGTGGGCGAGCGCGCCGCGCTTGTGGTGGCGGATGTGGGCGGTGGGCGCGGAGCGCAGGTGGTGCAGTCCGAAGCGTCGCTTGATGTCGGCCATGGCAGAACCCCCTGGTCGTTTTCGTCATGGCGACGATATGGCGCACCATGAATATAGTCAAGGTGACCATAAAGATTTTTTAGGGGGCGGCCCAGGGTTACGGCTTGCGCGCCACCCCCGCGTACAGCGGCACCGGCGAACCGTTCCTGACCTCGTCCACGCCGAGCTCCGCGTGCCAGTCCGGCAGCCACACGATCCCGGGTTCCAGCAGGTCGAGCCCGTCGAAGAAGCGGCCCATCTCCTCGCGCGAGCGCGGCACGAGCGTCACCCCGCCCGCCGCGTACATCGCCACGGCCTCCCGCGTCCGCTCCGGATCGAAGTCCCCGGCGAGCTGCGACAGGACCAGATGGCTCCCCGACGGCAGCGCGTCCACCAGGGTGCGCACGAGGTCGTGGGCGCCGTCCGAGTCCGGGACGAAGTGGAGCAGCGCGATGAGTGACAGCGTCACCGGGCGGTCGAACTCCAGGATGTTCGCCGCGAGTTCAAGGATCTTCTCCGGCTCCCGCACGTCCGCCGAGAGGTACTCGGTGCGGCCCTCCGGGGTGCCACGCAGGAGCGCCCCCGCGTGGGCGAGCACGATCGGGTCGTTGTCCACGTACACGACACGCGCGTCCGGTGCGGCGCCCTGGGCGATGCGGTGGAGGTTGGGCTCGGTCGGGATGCCGCTGCCGATGTCCAGGAACTGGCGCGCCCCGGCCGCGCCTGCCAGATGCCGTGTGGCGCGCTGCATGAACCAACGGTTGTGCTGAGCCGCGTACTTGGACTGCGGTTCGAGCGCCACGATCTGCCGGCCGAGCTCCTCGTCGACCGGATAGTTGTCCTTGCCGCCCAGGAACCAGTCGTAGACCCGTGCGGGATGCGGCTTGCTGGTATCGATCCGGTCGACGGACGGCGGCGTGATCTCCCCCATGCGGCAACTCCCTTGTGAAGAGGCTCAGTTCGGTCAGGTGTCCGATCATCGTGCCTCAGTGGTCGCGGCGGAGGGAGGCGATCGGGAAGGATGGGCCCGGCATGGATCAAGGGCGGCGGACCAGGGTGCGCCGCGCAGGAACGGAGAGGCGACGATGACGCGACCGGACCCCCACACCTCCGGTAACCACCGGACCGCAGGCACCCCCGAGGTGCCCGAGCGACTCGACATCACCCGGGCCACGCTCGACGACTGGGCCGTCATCAGTGGCTGGGCCGCGGAAGAGGGCTGGAACCCGGGCCTCGCAGACGCCCGCAGCTTCTTCGCCCAGGATCCCGACGGCTTCTTCATCGGCCGGGTCGACGGCGAGCCGGCCTCCGCGATCTCCGTGGTCAACTACGGCGACGACTACGCCTTCCTCGGCTTCTACCTCGTACGGTCCGACCTGCGCGGCCGCGGCTACGGCATCGCCACCTGGGAGGCGGGCCTCGCGCACGCGGGAAGCAGGACGGTCGGCCTCGACGGCGTCCCCGCCCAGCAGGACAACTACCGCAAGTCCGGCTTCGAACTGGCGCACACGACCGTCCGTTACGCAGGCGTACCGCAGGCCCCGCGCCCGGCCCCCGGCGACCCCGCACCCGGCACCGTCATTCCCGTCGCCGAGGCGGGCGGCCTCAAGTCCATCGCCCTGTACGACAGTGCCTGCTACCCCGCGGAGCGCCCCCGCTTCCTCGCCTCCTGGCTCGCCGGTGACGGGCATCGCGCGCTCGCCCGCGTCGTCGACGGCCGCGTCACCGGCTACGGCGTCATCCGCCCGGGCCGCGAGACCTTCCGCGTCGGCCCGCTGTTCGCGGACACCCCGCAGGACGCCCGTGCGCTGTTCGACGCCCTGCTCGCCACGGTCGGCCGGGCCCCGGTCGCCGTGGATGTGCCCGAATCCAACCCGGCGGCCGTGGCGCTGGCCGCGGCGTACGGTCTGACCCCCGGGTTCGCCACGGCCCGCATGTACACCGGCCCCGTCCGGCCGTTCGCCCAGGAAAGGATCTTCGGCATCACCACTCTCGAACTGGGCTAAAGGGACATCGAGGCACATCGGCCGCGGCGATATCTCGAAAAGGTAACTGGGCTAGACCAGTCTTAAGGCGTCGGTCACCTCCGGTACGTCGTCAGGCCATCGCGACCCGTAACGCTCGGGGCGACCAACCACCCGGACACGGGGGCAGTCGCTTTGGAGGAAACACCGATGGATCGCAGATCGTTCATGGCCACGACCGGGCGCGCGACGCTCGCGGGCGGCGCGCTCGCCGCGACCGGCTCCCTGGTCTCCGCGCCCGCGGCCGACGCCGCACCCGCCGCCGAGCCCGCGGCCCAGCGCCACGGCGACGGCGGGACCGTGCGGTTCAACATCATCAGCGACATCCAGGGCGACCTGACGGACTTCGGCAAGGCGCTCGACGACCTGCACTCGGTCAACCCCCGCAGCGCGGGCCTCGGCATAGCCGGCGACATCACCCCGCGCGGCTACGACTTCGAGTACGCGGCCGTCCGCCAGACCCTGGACAAGCACCCGCACCCCAAGAACGTGGCGTGGGCCATCGGCAACCATGAGTTCTACGTCCCGAAGTACAGCGACCCGAACACTCTCGCCCAGGCGACCTGGCCCAACGGCACCACGGAGGACTCCCTCTTCCGCAGCTTCTACACGTTCGCGGAGCGGGGCGAGGTCTACTCGGAGACCTCGTTCGGCGGCGTGCCGGTCCTCAGCCTCGGCACCGAGCGCTACTCCCACTACCACGACGCGAAGCTGTGGGACGAGGTGTGGATCAGCGACGAGCAGTTCGCGTGGCTCGATGACCGGCTCGCCTATTGGGCGCGCCGCCGCCGTCCCGTCATGGTCCTGACCCATCACCCGCTGCCCAACACCGTGTCGGGCACGCACAACAAGCTGTACATGAGTGACTACCTCCAGCCCGACCGGCTCCTGTCGATCCTGGGCCGCCACAAGGACGTGTTCCTGTTCTCCGGGCACACGCACTGGGACCTCAACCTGTCCGACTGGGTGGTGCGCCGCGTCGTCCCCGGCACCGGCAACCTCGAAGGGTTCACCGTCGTCAACACCGCCGCCGTGCAGGTCGGTTGGATGGACGACGGCAAGGGTGGCGAGGTCTCGCTCGGCGGCGCCTTCAACCAGGGGCTCCAGGTCGAGGTGGGCCCCCGCTCGGTCGTCATCAAGGCGCGTGACTTCACCACCGGCACGTGGCTGAAGCAGCTGACGGTGCCGCTGCACACCTCCGGCTGATCGTTCGCCGGGGGCGGGCGCGGCGGCGGGTCACGTGTCGGTGAACGACCCGTGCCGCCCCGCCCCCGACGCGAACCGCGCGGCCCCCTTCAGGCTCTCCTCCAGCACGGCTGTCCCGTAACGCAGTTCACCTACCATGGCCACCTCTTCGTCCTGGCCCGCCTGGTCCAGGACGGAGGCGCGGTCGCCGCGCATGCAGGCCTGCGGGAAGTCCGCGATGCGCTCCGCGAGCTCCTCCGCCTCGGCGCGCGCCCGGCCGGGCGGCACAAGGCAGTTGGCGAGCCCTATCGCGTACGCCTCCGGGGCGGGTACCGGGCGGCCCGTCAGGATCAGGTCCATGGCGCGGCTCTCGCCGATGAGCCGCGGCAGACGCACCGTGCCGCCGTCGATGAGGGGTACACCCCAGCGCCGGCAGAACACCCCGAACACGGCGTCCTCCTCGGCGACCCGCAGATCGCACCAGAGCGCCAGTTCGAGACCGCCGGCCACCGCGTGCCCGCTCACGGCGGCGATCACCGGCTTGGACAGCCGCAGGCGGGTCGGGCCCATCGGCCCGTCGCCCTCCTCGGCCACCCGGTTGCCGCGCTCCGTGCCGATGGCCTTGAGGTCGGCGCCCGCGCAGAACGTGCCTCCTTCGCCCCAGAGCACCGCTACGCGTGCGGATTCGTCGGCGTCGAACTCCTTGAAGGCGGCGGCCAGCTCGGCGGCCGTGGGCCCGTCGACCGCGTTGCGGACCTCGGGGCGGGACAGTACGACCGTGGTGACATGCCCTCGGCGCTCGACGCGGACCGGCATCCGGACCCTCCTGAGTGATCGTCACTGGGTGATGCCCAGCCTGGCACGTCGCCCGCGCCCCTCCCAGACGCCCCCACCGAGAATTGAACCCTTCTGTTGACCTCAACTTTGCTTTAGGTCTTACCGTCTACTTCATGAGCATGGAGACCACGGCGTGGACGCAGCTGCACAGCGTCATGAACGCCCAGCAGGACACCCGACCCTTCGCCCCCGCCACCCTGCGCCGCATCGCAGCCTTCGCGCGTCCGCACCGGCGCCGGATCACCCAGTTCGTCGTCCTGAGCGTGGTCACCGCCCTGACCGCCGTGGCGACCCCCGTTCTCGCGGGGCACGTCGTCAACGCCATCGTCGCCGGCAAGCACGAGAACACCGTCATCCGCCTGGCACTCCTCATCGCCGTGATCGCCCTCGCGGAGGCGGGCCTCGGCCTCGTCGCCCGGTGGCTCTCGTCCAATCTCGGCGAGGGTCTGATCCTCGACCTGCGCACCGCCGTCTTCGACCACGTGCAGCGCATGCCTGTGGCCTTCTTCACGAGGACCCGCACCGGCGCCCTCGTCAGCCGGCTCAACAACGACGTGATCGGCGCGCAGAGAGCGTTCAGCAACACGCTCTCCGGCGTGGTCGGCAATGTCGTGACCCTGCTCCTCACCCTCGCCGTCATGCTCACGCTGTCCTGGCAGATCACGCTCCTCGCCCTCGTACTCCTGCCGGTGTTCGTGGTGCCCGCGCGGCGCATGGGTACACGGATGGCCCGGCTCCAGCGCGAGGCGGCCGCGCACAACGCGGCCATGGGAACCCGGATGACCGAGCGGTTCTCGGCGCCCGGCGCCACGCTGATCAAGCTGTTCGGCCGGCCCGGTGACGAGTCCGCCGAGTTCGCCGCCCGCGCATCCCGCGTACGGGACATCGGCGTCCGCACGGCCATGGCGCAGTCCGCGTTCATCACCGCGCTCACCCTCGTCTCGGCCCTCGCCCTCGCGCTCGTCTACGGCCTGGGCGGCTACTTCGCCATCGAAGGCACCCTCGACGCGGGAGCCGTCGTCTCCCTCGCCCTGCTCCTCACCCGCCTCTACGCGCCGCTGACCTCCCTGGCCGGGGCCCGCGTCGAGGTCATGAGCGCCCTCGTCAGCTTCGAGCGCGTCTTCGAGGTGCTCGACCTCAAGCCGCTGATCGACGAGAAGCCGGACGCCCGAGAGGTGCCCGAGGGGCCGGTCGCCGTGGAGTTCGAGGACGTCCGCTTCGGCTACCCGTCCGCCGACAAGGTCTCCCTCGCCTCTCTCGAAGAGGTCGCCTCGCTCGACACCCGCGGGGGCGCCGAGGTCCTGCACGGCATCTCGTTCCGCGCCGAACCCGGCCAGACCGTCGCCCTCGTCGGCACCTCCGGCGCCGGCAAGTCGACCGTCGCCCAGCTCATGCCCCGCCTCTATGACACCGACGAGGGCGCCGTACGCATCGGCGGGATCGACGTCCGCGACCTGACCGCCGTATCCCTGCGCGAGACCCTCGGCATGGTCACCCAGGACGGCCACCTCTTCCACGACAGTGTCCGCGCCAACCTCCTCCTGGCCAGGCCCGGAGCGAGCGAGGACGACCTGTGGGACGTCCTTCGCCGCTCCCGCCTGGAGGACCTGGTCACCTCCCTGCCCGACGGCCTCGACACCGTCGTCGGCGAGCGCGGCTACCGCCTCTCAGGCGGCGAACGCCAGCGCATGACGATCGCCCGCCTCCTCCTCGCCCGGCAGCGCGTCGTCATCCTCGACGAGGCGACCGCCCACCTGGACAACACGTCCGAGGCGGCCGTGCAGGAAGCGCTCGCGGAGGCGCTCGAAGGCCGTACCGCCGTCGTGATCGCCCACCGCCTGTCCACGATCAGGTCGGCCGACCAGATCCTGGTGGTCGAGGACGGCCACATCGTGGAGCGCGGTACCCACGAGACGCTCCTCGCCGAGGACGGCCGGTATGCGGAGCTGTACCGCACACAGTTCGCGAACCCGGCGGACGTGGTGGAAGCCGCGTAGTCGCCTCGAAAGAGCGAGGAGGAGTGGGTGGCCGCAGCGGCCACCCACTCCTCCTCGCTCACGCCCTGCCTGTCGGTGCTAGTCGGTGCCGGACTCCATCGCGGCGCGGTCGAGGAGCTCGTCCTCCTCGGAGACCTCACCGCGGGAAGCGATGATCTCGGCGCCGCCCTCCGGCATCGCGCCGATCAGGCCCGTCGCCGCCGCCTGTGCGGCGCCGATCAGCTCGGGGTGCGTCGTGCCGACGATGCCGAGGCCCGCGTACTGCTCGAGGCGGGCGCGCGAGTCGGCGATGTCGAGGTTGCGCATGGTGAGCTGGCCGATGCGGTCCACCGGGCCGAACGCCGAGTCCTCGGTGCGCTCCATCGACAGCTTGTCCGGGTGGTAGCTGAACGCCGGGCCCGTGGTGTTGAGGATCGAGTAGTCCTCGCCTCGACGCAGCCGCAGCGTCACCTCGCCGGTGACGGCCGAGCCGACCCAGCGCTGCAGCGACTCGCGGACCATCAGCGCCTGCGGGTCCAGCCAGCGGCCCTCGTACATCAGCCGCCCGAGGCGCCGGCCCTCGTTGTGGTACTGGGCGAGGGTGTCCTCGTTGTGGATCGCGTTCACGAGGCGCTCGTACGCGGCGTGCAGCAGCGCCATGCCCGGGGCCTCGTAGATGCCGCGGCTCTTCGCCTCGATGATCCGGTTCTCGATCTGGTCCGACATGCCCATGCCGTGGCGGCCGCCGATCGCGTTCGCCTCCATGACCAGGTCGACGGCGGAGGCGAACGCCTTGCCGTTGATCGTCACCGGGCGGCCCTGCTCGAAGCCGATCGTGACGTCCTCGGCGGCGATCTCCACGGACGGGTCCCAGAACCGCACGCCCATGATGGGCTGGACGGTCTCCACGCCGGTGTCGAGGTGCTCCAGCGTCTTGGCCTCGTGGGTGGCGCCCCAGATGTTGGCGTCGGTCGAGTACGCCTTCTCGGTGCTGTCGCGGTACGGCAGGTCGTGGGAGACCAGCCACTCCGACATCTCCTTGCGGCCGCCCAGCTCCGTCACGAAGTCGGCGTCGAGCCACGGCTTGTAGATGCGCAGATGCGGGTTGGCCAGCAGGCCGTAACGGTAGAACCGCTCGATGTCGTTGCCCTTGAACGTCGAGCCGTCGCCCCAGATCTGGACGTTGTCCTCGAGCATCGCCCGTACCAGGAGGGTGCCGGTGACGGCGCGGCCCAGGGGCGTCGTGTTGAAGTAGGCACGGCCGCCCGAGCGGATGTGGAACGCGCCGCACGCGAGCGCGGCCAGGCCCTCCTCCACCAGTGCCGCACGGCAGTCGACCAGGCGCGCGATCTCGGCACCGTAGGTCTTGGCACGGCCGGGCACCGACGCGATGTCGGGCTCGTCGTACTGGCCGATGTCGGCGGTGTAGGTGCACGGGACGGCACCCTTGTCGCGCATCCACGCGACCGCGACGGAGGTGTCGAGGCCGCCAGAGAAGGCGATGCCGACGCGCTCGCCGGCGGGAAGGGAGGTGAGAACCTTAGACATAGGAAGAGTATGCATCCCAAAGAATGATTATGCAAAGGGGGGTGGTCCCTTTGTGACGCCATCTTCTGTGACGCCTCCTTCATCGTGACCGCGGAGGAGGCGCGGCGCACCGCGGGGCGACCCGGGTTCAGGCCGTGTATCCCTGGGCGTCCCGGACGATCCCGTACGTGAGCGCCGCGAGGCCGTCGCCGACGGTGCGGGTGTCGAGGAGGCGCAGCGGCAGCTCGGCGCCTGTCTCGCCGAAGAGACGCTCGCCGGCCCCCAGCACGACCGGGTGGACGATCAGCCGCAGCTCGTCGGCCAGACCGTGCTCGAGCAGCGTGCGCACGAGCCTGCGGCTGGCATAGACGACGATGTCCCCGTCCAGCTCCTGCTTCAGCTTCGAGACCTCGGCGACCACCTCGCCGTCGAGGACCGTCGAGTTGTTCCACTCGGGGTCGACGAGGGTCGAGGACACGACGTACTTGGGCAGGGCGTTCAGCCGCTCCGCCCACGCGCCGCTCCGGGCCGGCCACCGGGCCGCGAACCACTCGTAGCTCCTCCGGCCGAGCAGCAGCGCCTTCGTGCCGAGCGCCTCGTCGAACTCGACCTTGGTCCACTCCAGCCGGTCCTTGTCCGCCATCCGGTCGAACCAGCCCCCGCGCCCGAAGCCCTCCTCGCCGGTCGGGTCCTGGACGACCCCGTCGAGCGAGACGTTCTCGCTGATCACGATTTTTCCCATGTCGGTCTCCTTCGGTACGGGCTAGTGTCGGGGCGGCGAGCAACCCAAGAGGAGTGAGAAATGCCCGGTCGTACGCGCACGCTTTGACGCTGCAGGCCGTGATCGGCCCGTCATCGCGTGCTGCCCTTGTCGTGTGGCACAGCGAGCTCTCTCCCGCCTGAACCGTCGGTGCGCCTTTTGCGCACCCGGTGGCAGCCTCGTCGTCTGCACTGCAAGGGATCCCTGTGCCCTCCGCGCCCTCTGGTTCCTCTGAGTCCTCAGCGCCCTCCGATTCCTCCGGGGTATCCGCTTCCGGCCGACCTGCTTCCCCAAGCCTGTGGCGGGACCGCGACTTCCGCCGACTCTGGGTGGGCCAGACGGTCTCCCAACTCGGAGAACACACAACACTGGTGGTGCTGCCGCTCTGCGCCGTCCTGACGCTCGACGCCGGCGCCGGCGAGCTGGGCGTCCTGCGCGCCGTGGGGCAGGCGCCGATCCTGCTGCTCTCGCTCCTGGTCGGCGCGTGGGTGGACAGGTGGCGCACCCGCACGGTGATGGTGCTGGCCGACGCGGGCCGCGCGCTGGTCCTGGGCGCCGCCGCCGCGGCAGGGCTCCTCGGCGCGCTCGGCCTGCCCGCGCTGCTCGTGACCGGCTTCTCCGTCGGCGCCCTCTCCGTGTTCTTCGACGTGGCCTACCAGGCATCTCTCGTACGGCTCGTAGAACGCGATCAGCTGGTGCGGGGCAACAGCGCGCTGGAGGGCAGCCGCTCCGCCGCCCAGATCGCCGGCCCCGCACTAGGCGGGGCGCTGGTCTCACTCCTGACGGCGCCGATCGCTGCCGCGTCCGGCGCTCTCCTCTTCGCGCTGTCGTTCCTGTCGATCCGACGGATCCGCCGCGGCGAGTCGGTCCAGGAGCCCACGCAAGAGGGATCGCAGCGTCTCCGGGAGCCCGCTCAACCGCCCTCGCGGCGCCCTCCGCGGGTGTGGCGGCGGATCCGCGAGGGCCTCCGCTTCGTCGTCGGCGACACCTCGCTGCGGGCCGTGTGCCTCGCCTCGGCCGCCTTCCAGTTCTCGCTGGCGGCGACGATGACCGTCTATCTGCTCTTCCTGCCACGGGAACTGCACCTGTCCGGCACGGAGGTCGGTCTCGCGCTCGCGGCCACGGGGCCGGGCGCGCTCCTCGGCTCGCTGCTGGCAGCCCGCCTGCCGGGCCGCTTCGGGCACGGCGTGGTGCTCGTGTCCGCGGCGGCACTCGGCGACGGAGCGTTCCTGTTCGTGCCCGCGCTGCACGGTTCCTCCGCCGGAACGGTTCTCGCCCTCGTCGCGGTCAGCCTCGTGTTCGGGACCTTCGGCCAGCTGGTGAACGTCACCGTGATGGGCGTCCGGCAGGCCCTGACCCCGGACGGGATGCAGGGCCGGGCGGCGGCGACCATCACCTTCGTCGGCATGGGCCTGACCCCGCTCGGCTCGCTGCTCGGCGGTTTCCTCGCGGAGGAATGGGGGCTGCGCGTCAGCCTCGCGGTGACGGCTGCAGGGATGCTGCTGTCCCCGTTGCTGATGGCGCTGTCCCCGCTGGCCCGCCTGGGACGGACGCTTCCGGCCCGCCGGCTTCTTGTGGACTGATGCTGTCGCCGGGTTTCCATGTACGGGGTGCTGACCCGATACCTAGACAAGGCTGGACGAGGGCGAGGCTCAGGCCGTCCGTATCGACCGGTTCTCCTTGAGCCGGCTGTAGATGCGTTCCGGCGTCAGGGGCAGTGCGCGGTAGCGGACACCCGTGGCGTCGTGGAGCGCGTTCGCCAGGGCGGGGGCCACCGGGTTGATGCAGCATTCCGCCATCCCCTTCGACCCCATGGGCCCGAAGGAATCCGCCGACTTCACCAGGAGCAGTTCCGTGCGGGGGACATCGGCGTAGGTGGGGATGCGGTAGTTGCGGAGGTTCGGGTTGGCCATGGTTCCGCCCGCGTCGACCTGGTAGTTCTCGGTCAGCGCGAAGCCGATGCCCTGGGCCACCCCGCCCTCCACCTGACCCCGGACCTGCGCCGGGTTGATGACGACGGCCGCGTCGGTGGCCTGAACGCTGTAGAGGATGCGGATCTCGCCCGTCACCTGGTGCACCGCGATCTTGAACCCCTGCGTGTTGGACACGACGCTTCGGGGCGATCCGTAGGCCTTGCGTGCGGCGGTGAACCGGATGCCGCGCGCGCGGGCCAGCGCGACGAGTTCGGCCAGCGGCACGTGCTGGTCCCCGCAGACGACTTCCCCGTCGCCCAACGAGCACATGACCACGTGGACACCCGTGTGCGCGGCGGCGAATTCGAGGATGCGGTCGCGTACGGCGTTGGCCGCGCGGAGTACGGCGTTGCCCGCCACGAAGAGTCCCGCGCTCGCGAACGCGCCGGTGTCGAATCCCGTGCGGTCGGTGTCCGACTGCACGAGGCGAATGCGCGAAGGCGTCGTCCCCAGTTGGTTGGCCGCGATCTGGACGTGCGCGGTCGACGTGCCCTCGCCGAACTCGACCGTGCCGATGGCCAGTTCGTACACGAGGTCGTCGCCGAGGGTGACCCAGGCCTCGGAGAGGTGCTCGGTAGGGGGCGCGGTCTCGTGCAGGGAACTCGCGACCCCGGACCCCACCAGCCACCCGGGGCCGGGCGGCGGCTCGCTGACCGTACGGGCCATGGCGTGGTCCACGAGATCGACGCACCTGCCGAGCCCGTTCTCGTTGAACATCACGTCGTCGGGGCCGTCGTGCATGGCGACGAGCGGGTCGCCCGGCCGCACGATGTTGCGCCGTCGCAGTTCGAGCGGGTCGAGGTGCAGGGCGCGGGCCAGTTCGTCCATCGCCGATTCCACGGCGAACGCCGGCTGCGTCATCCCGTAACCGCGCAGCGCGCCGCTCGGCACGGTGTTGGTGTAGACGGAGAACCCGTCGAACTTCTTGTTGGGGCAGCGGTAGATCATGATGGCGGCGCCGCCCGCGTACAGGGTCTCGCCGCCGTGGTTGCCGTAGGCGCCCGTGTTCGACACATTGCGGACCTGGACGGCTGTCAGCGTGCCGTCCGCCTTCGCGCCGAGCCTGACCGTCAGCTTCATCGGGTGCCGCGGCGAAGCCGTCGTGAACTCCTCCTCGCGGGTGTACTCGAAGCAGACGGGCCGCCCGGTGTCCAGGGCGGCGAGCGCCGCCAGATCCTCCGAGATGACCTCCTGCTTGCCGCCGAACCCGCCACCGACCCGCTTGCAGAACACGCGGAGCTGATCCGGGCGCAGCGCGAAGAGATGCGCGAGCTTGACCTTCGCGATCGACGGCGACTGCGAACTGGTACGCACGTTCAACCGGCCGTTCTCCACCCAGGCGATCGAGCCGTGGGTCTCGAGATGCGCGTGCTGCACACGCGGCGACGAGTACGTTCCTTCATGGATCACGTCGGCCTCGGCGAACCCCGCGTCGACATCGCCGATGTGCGAATGGATCTCCAGCAGGATGTTGCGGACGGAATCGCGGACGAACGGGTCGTCCGTACCGTGCAGTTGGGGAGCACCGTCGGCCATCGCGGCCTCGGGGTCGAACACCGCCGGCAGCTCCTCGTACTCCACCTCGACCCTTCGGCAGCCCTCTTCCGCCGCGCCGACCGTGTCGGCCACGACCGCGGCGACGCGCTGGCCGACGAAGCGGACTCTGTCGTCGAGGATGTACGTGTCGTCCGGATCGACGAGGTGGTCGGTGTGGATCGCCGTGGAGAACCGCCTGCGCGGCACGTCCTCCCAGGTGTAGACGCGATGCACACCCGGCACCGCCAGCGCGGCGCTCTTGTCGATCGACACGATCCGTGCGTGCGCGTGCGGCGAGTGCACCACCTTGAGGTGCAGCAGGCCCTCGACATCGGTGTCCATCGTGAACTCGGCGCGCCCGGTCACCACTTCATCGCCCGCCGGGGCGCCGACGCTCGTCCCGACGGCCTTTCCCGGCGTGGCGGTCTCGACGCCGGTGACGCCCTTCACGGCGTCCTCGATGGCCCGGTAGCCGGTGCAACGGCAGAGGTTGCCCTTCAGTGCGCGAGGAAGGTCCGCCTTCTGTGCCTCGGTGAAGGTGGCCGATGTCATGATCATCCCTGCGGTGCAGAAGCCGCACTGGAACCCCGGGGCCTCGCGGAACTGCCGCTGCATCGGGTGCAGTTGCCCGGGAGACCCGAGCCCCTCGATCGTGGTCACCTCATGGTTCTCAGCGCGGAAGGCGGGGGTGATGCAGCTGTGCACCGGAGCGCCGTCCAGCCACACCGTGCACGCGCCGCAATCGCCCGCGTCGCATCCCTTCTTGACGCCGTGGTGGCCGAGCGATCGCAGGAAAGTCCGCAGACACTGGCCAGGGCCCGGCTGTTCGTCGAAGTTCTTGCCGTTCACGACGTACGTCATGGCACGTCACCGGCCGACAGCTCGCGTCGAATCTCTTCGGCGAAGTACTTCGTCAGATGGCGGCGGTGATCGGGGGTCCCGTTGGGATCCGCGAACCAGAGGCCGGCGGGGATGGCGTCCAGGCTCTGCCGCAGCGTCGAGGCATCGGGCAGGGCATCGAACGCGAGGCGCACAGGCCGTGTCGTACCGGCGGTGACGGTGAGCAACAGGTCGCTCGTGCCCGGTGTTTGAGTGCCGACGAGGAACACCGTCGAACGGCCGAGACGGGTCAGTGCGAAGCGGCGGTGGGCGGTGCTTTTCCTCAGGGCGTGGGCCGGAATGCCGACGCGCCGCAGGATCTCCCCGGGGCCGAGCACGTTCTGATGGTCGCCGGTCACGAAGTCGAGGGCATCGACGGTGCGCGTGGAACCGTCGGGAGCCCACAGCTCGTACCGTGCCTCCAGCGCGACCGTCAGCGTGATCATGGGCCCGGCAGGCAGGGACAGGCAGATATTGCCGCCCACGGTCGCCGAATTCCACACCTTGAACGAGGACAAGAAAGCTTCGCAGCTTTTCGCGAAAAGAGGGCCCGCGGTCCACTCATCCGGAAAAGCAAAGGAATAAAGATCGCGAATCGTGCATGTCGCGCCGATCTCGAGGCCGGTGCGGCCGGCGACGAGGGGATCCCAGCCCAACGCCGTCAGGTCGACCAGCCGGCGCAGACTCGGCTGCTCCACGGAGAACAGCCAGGTACCGCCCGCAAGCCACGCATCGCCTTCGCGCCAGTCCGCGCCGGGCCGGTCGAGCGGGCGCCGGACGACTTCCGTGATGGTGTTGAGGTCCATGGAGACCGGTCTCTCGCGCGGCAATCGTGCGACGGATATTCCCCGAGCATCGTGAGAATTCAAGTGTCGTTGGAATTCCCTGTGAACTAGACTACGCCGTATGGGTATCCGTGCAAGCGGCAGTGCGACCGTCGTGACCTCCCAGAAGGTGCGGGCCGGACTCGACGAGGAGTACGACCGCTGGCAGGAAAAGGTGAACCGGGCCGTTCGGGACTTCGACGGGTTCAAGGGAACGGAGACCTATCCTCCCGGATCGGGCGAGGATCACGAATGGGTTGTCGTGTTCCGTTTCGCCGGGACGGACCAGCTCACGGCGTGGCTGGACTCCGCCGTCCGCCGCGAGTTGCTCGCCGAAGGCAGCGCCTTGCTGGACGGCCCCCCGACCCAGGAAGTCCTCGCCGGTGGCCATATCGAGGAGCCCGACCGGGAGCAGGGGGTCACGGCCGTCATCTCGCACGACGTGCGGCCGGGCAGGGAGCAGGAATTCGAGCGCTGGCAGGAAAAGGTCCTGAGGGAGCAGGAGAAATATCCGGGCTTCATGGGAACGGAATTCTTCAAGCCCGTCGAGGGAATCCAGGACCACTGGGTGGTCGTTTTCCGTTACGACACGCGTGAACATCTTGACGCCTGGCTGGACTCCAGCACCAGGGAGCGCCTTCTGGAGAAGGGGCGTGACTATTTCGCGTCCTACGAGGTCCGCAAGGTGGGGACGGCGTTCGGCGGCTGGTTCCGGTTCGGCTCGGACGAGGGCGAGGAGGTCCCGCCCAACTGGAAACAGGCCATGACCGTCGTGCTGGCGCTCTATCCCACCGTCATGGTCCTGAATCTGACCGTGGGTCATGAGTTCGACGTCCTGGGCGTCCCCGGATACCTCGGTCTGTTCTTCAGCAACATACTGAGCGTCAGCATTCTGACCTGGCTGCTGATGCCGCTGGTGAACCGGGCCCTGACCTTCTGGCTCCGGCCCGGCCGGACCCGCCACGTACGCGTCGACGTGGCAGGCGCGGCGCTCGTGGCCCTGTGCTGGGCCCTGACCGTCCTCATCTTCGCCCTGACGACGGGCTGACGCCCGCGTCCTTTCCCGCGGACAGGGCCAGGGTGCGGCCTGCCACCTCATCCGGTGAGCTCCTTGCCGAAGGTGTTCCGGGCGGTGATCCACTTGTGGATCTCGTCGGTTCCCTCGTATATCTCGCCGATCTTGCTGTCGCGGTAGATCGCCTCGACCGGTCCCGGCGGACCATCCGCGCTGAACTCGCGAGCGAAGCCGAGGCCGCCGAAGGCCTGGACGGCATGGCGGGCCACGTCGACCGCGAGTGGGGTCCGGCGAGGGATGTTCGACGTCCCCGCGCTCGGGCAGCGGCGGTGACCTGCGGCGAAGCCGTGCCGCGGGGCCGCAGGCGTAGCCTTGAATTCAGACATTTCAGTACTGGGCAGGTCGCATGGCCACGATGCACGCATCATGCGAGACCGGTCATAAGAACCCTTTCGACACGACCACAGCAGCGATGATCGTGCTGGATGCGCAGGGGAGAGTGACTGGCTGGAGTCCTGGAGCCCGCAATCTCTACGGTGCCGACACCCGAGATGTGCTCGGCCGCTCGGTGAGCGAGGTTCTGCCGGATGTTCGGCTCCGGGGCGACACGCTGCAGGGCTTCGGGGCAGCGGGGGCACCGGACCCCGGGGAAGCCCGGACCGAGAGACGTACCGTTCGACGCCCGGACGGGGCGCTGGTGGAGACGGTCTTGCGCATCTTTCCGGTCGAGCAGGACCGGGGGAGGCCCGCCTGGGTCCTGATGGCGGCGGCAAGCGACCGCTATCAGGAGTGGGTGACCGACCAGTCGATGCTGTCCGGACTCTTCACCCAGGCTCCCGTGGGGCTCAGCGTCTACGGCCCTGACGCCCACCTCAACTGGGCCAACGACGTCGTGCAGCAGGTCATGGGCTGGCGCGCCGGTGAATGGGAGGGCCGAGCCAACAGGGTGCTCTATCCGCACGGCACCATCCTGTCCCCTCCTCGCTACCACGAGACGGAGGAGGTACTGGAGGAAGTGCTGCGCACCGGCGAAGCCGTGCTCGACGTCCATTGGCGCGGGCCCACCCCCGCCACCTGCGAGTACTACCGGGTCTACTCGTGCTCGTACTTCCGCCTGCACGACGACGCGGGCCACCCCCTGGGCGTCTGCGAGGCGTCCGTCGATGTCACCGATCGCTACGAGGCACAGACTCGCCTGGCGCTGCTCAGCCGAGCCAGCGGGATCGGTACCACGCTCGACGTCGGGAAAACGGCGGAGGAACTCGCGGGGCTCGTGGTCCCGGATCTCGCCGACTCCGTACGGATCGAGGTCGCGGAGTCGGTCCTGGCCGGAGAAATGGCCCCGTCCTCGGCCTCCGGTGCACCGACGGGGCTACGGCTCATGGCGGAGCGCACCACGAGCGCCCCCTCCGTCGCGCAAAGTGACGCCTTGCTGGGTGTCATCGGCAGTCGGCCGATGAGCGCGCACCAACGCCTGCTGGCCGTGCCCCTGCTCCTGGGCGGCAGCACGCTCGGCACGGTCACCCTCCTGCGGCAGCCGCCCCGTGCACCGTTCACCGAGGAGGACCGCGCCCTCGCCGAAGAACTGGCATCGCGCACCGCGGTGTGCGTGGACAACGCTCGCCGCTACGTCCGCGAGCACACCACGGCGCTGAAACTGCAGCGCGACCTCCTCCCGCGAGAACTACCGCAACCGAGTGGCATCGAGGTCGCGCACCGCTACATCCCCACCACCGGTCCTCTCGGAGTCGGCGGCGACTGGTACGACGTGATTCCGCTGTCGGGCGCCCGCGTCGGGTTGGTGGTCGGTGACGTGGTGGGGCACGGGGTGGACGCCGCGGCCACCATGGGACGGTTGCGCACGAGCGTGAGGGCACTGGCCGCCCTGGACCTGCCGCCGGACGAACTCCTCACCCGGCTCGACGACTTGGTGGGGCAGGCGCGCGTCGGAATACACCGGACGCCGGGCGACGAGGGGACGGACAGGGCGCTCGGGGCGACCTGCCTGTACGCCCTGTACGACCCCACCTCCCGTACCTGCGCCGTGGCCAGCGCGGGCCACCTCCCGCCGGTCGCCACCGGCCGTGCGACAGGCACCCGGCACGCTGAACCGCTCGACCTGCCCACAGGTCCCCCACTGGGCATCGGCGGGCTGCCTTTCGAGAGCGTGGAATTCGAGTTCGCCGAGGGTGCTGTCCTCGCCCTGTTCACCGACGGAATCGTCAAGGTGCGCGGCCGGGACGTGGACGAGGGAGTGGCGGACTTGTGCGGCGCCCTGGACGCCTTTGCCGGGTCCCTGCAGAAAGCGTGCGATGAGGTCGTCTCTCTGTGTGCCCCGGGATCCGCCGATGACGATGCCGCGCTGCTGCTGGTGCGCGTCCACGCCTTTCCCGAGGACAGCGTGGCCTCCTGGGATGTCTCCTCGGACCCGGCCGAGGTGGCCGGAGTCCGCGCACTGGTCCGGGAGAAGCTGGAGGACTGGGGGCTGCACGAGGCGGCGTTCGTCTCAGAGCTGGTCGTGAGCGAACTCGTCACCAACGCCATCCGATACGGCCGGCCCCCTGTCTCCCTGCGCCTGCTTCGGGATGTCGACCGCACACTGATATGTGAGATTTCGGACGGGGGCCACACCTCTCCGAATCTCCGCCACGCCGGCGACGAGGACGAAGGGGGGCGCGGCCTCTTCCTGGTGGCTCAGCTGACGGCCATGTGGGGCACGCGCTACGACCGCCAGGGCAAGACGATCTGGGCCGAGATCGGGCTGGGGCAGGAAGTACCACTGGACGTGTTTCTGTAGCCGTGAGTTCGATCCCTGGTCGGGCAGGAGTCCGAGGAGCCCTTCGCAGTACGGAATCGCGCTCTCGGATCTTCCTCACCTCCCTTTCGCCCCGACGTGACGTGACCGGGATCTCAGGGCGCAGAGCCCCGGAAGAATCCCACAGCGGACGACACCGTGACGGGAGTCCAAGCACCGAAGTGCGTCCGCGAGAGATAGGCCACCCCTTCCCTCGAACGCGCCGCACGCTACGGCGAGTTGCAACCGATCGCCCGGGCCCGGATGAGCGCCCAGGCGCCCGGTGGGGCGGTGATGTGGAGGAGGTGTGCGTGGCGGACGACGCGTGAACCTTCATATAAACAGTGCGTGTTAGCCTGCCCGCGGTCGTGATCGAACGCATACGGGGGAGGCACGGTGGGCTCGGACGGCTACCAGGTCAAGGCAGGTATGACCGGCCAGGCCCAGCAACTCGACGACGCCGGCACGGACATGGACGGCGTCAGCTCGGCCGTCAAGGCCCGCACGAGTTACTCGTACGGCGATGTCGGCGGCGACGACGCCGCGTCGGCGCTGAACGCGTTCGTCAAGGCCTGGGAAGCGGAGGCCAAGACACTGGCGTCGGCGTTGCACGAGCTCGGTGGCAAGGTGCAGTTGGCCAAGAAGACCTACCACGGCACCGACGGCCTGGTGAAGACGCGCGCGGACAGCGTCCCCGTCGGCGGCACGAGCAGCCTCACCGACACATCGACGCAGGGCGGGCGCGCCTCGGCCCTGTCGAGCTACTGAGGAACGGGCCGGTGTCTTTCTTCTCCTCTCCTCTCGACTCCCCTTCCTTCCGCCTCGCGTGGCTCGCCGGGCTGTCCAAGAAGATGCTCGGTGCCGGAAGCAAGAACGACCTCCTCGACCTGATCGACGACGCCCTCTCGGTGCCCGAACCGGGCGGCGACCAGGGCGTGCTGGAGGGCCTGGCAAGTCTCTACCGCGGCCAGGTCGACCCGGTCGGCAGCGTCTTCGACGAGGTCGACCGGGTGGGCCGCAAGGGCCTTCCGGAGGTGTGGGTCGGCGACACGAGCGTCCTCGCCTCCGACGTGGTGAACGCCGCCGGACGGTCCGCGACCCAGATGAGCGAGGCGTTCCAGGGCTGCGCGACGGTGCTGCTGACGTTGGCCGACGCGATCGGCGCCGCGCAGCGCAAGGACGAGCAGGGCCGCGGACAGCTGCTGGAGCAGAAGAAGACGCTCGGCGGCAAGGACGGTTTCTTCGACGACCTGCACGAGAACGACGAGGAGGAGTGGGACCGCAAGAACGCCGCCCACTTCGGCTCCTACGCGGTCGACCTGATGCACACCGCCGTCTCCGACGCGCAGGAGGCCACCCGCGTCGCGGCCCGGGACCTGAACAAGTGGGCCGCCGAGGCACGGGCCGGGAAGATGGAGACCAGCGAACTCACCGCCGTCGACAAGCTGATGCTCGCCGACACCGGCGTCGCGGGCGCCGACACGGAGCTGAACGAGATCCTCACGGCCGGCGACCTGGCGCGCGCGTCGACGCGTATGGACCTGCTGAACCTCGACGACGAGACGGCCATGGAGCGGATGCTCGCGAAGGCGGACAACCCGCAGGAGCGGGCCTACCTGATGAAGGCCCTGGCCGCCGGCCACAGTGTCGCCGAGATCGGGACGTTCCAGGACAAGATCCACGGCAAGGACCCCGACTGGCTGCGCCGGCATCTCACTCCCGTGGTCACCGCCACGGACAGCATGAACGACGAGGGCCTGGCGTCGGACGGCGGTAACAACAACAAGGACGACGTCTCCTTCGACGGCCAGCGGTGGATCCAAGGCGGCGACGGCTCCGAGGGCACCTGCGTGGCCTCGTCCACCGTCACGTCCCGCGCCATGGTCGACCCTCTCTACGCGCTCGACCTCACCGGCGGCCCCGACGGACAGCAGGACGACCCCGACGCCTTCAAGCAGCGCCTGGTGGCCGAACAGCACCGGCTGCACACCGAAGGCGACGGCGGCAAGAACTGGGGCGGCATGGGGTCCGAGGGGCAGGAACGGATCAACGACACCGCCGTCGGCAGCGCCACCGGCAGTGACTACCAACGTCAGGACCTGAACAGCGCCGACGACCGCAGGGCGGTCCTCGCCGACGTCGAGAAGTCGGTGGCGCAGGGGCGGCCGGTGCCGGTCGACGTCTCGGGCAAGGAGGGCGCCCACGCCATGACCATCATCGCCCAGGAGGGTGACATGCTTCAGGTGTACAACCCCTGGGGCACGACCACCTGGGTCAGCGAGGACGACTTCATCAACGGCCACATGGGCAAGGCTTCCACCAGTGATCTCCCCAACGCGTACAGCGTCTATCTTCCGCGGTAGCAGGGGCGGTGCCGTGATCGCGGCGACCGCGCTCCTCGCTCTCGCCACGGGCTGCGGCTCGGGCAGCGACGAACCGGCCGGCGGTTCCACGAGCCACCCCTCGGGCACCACGAGCCACCCGGTGAAGGACACCAGCATCACTGCCGAGCCGGGCGAGCGCTTCACGCTCACCGTCGACCAGAACGCCTCCACCCGCGAGTACTGGTACCTGGTCGACCCCGAGCCCGACAGCTCGGTGCTGATCAGCCGCGGCCAGGACTCCGCGTCGGACTCCGGTGACGAGCCGGTGGCCGGCGCCGGCGGCAGGCTCACCTTCACCTTCGAGGCCAAGGGCAAGGGGACCACCCGATTCACGCTGCTGCACTGCACTTTCACCACCTGCCAGGGCAACACCTCCGCCCGGCCCCCCGAGACCACCGCACCCTCCGCCACCCCGACCACGGGGACGGCCACCCCCTCCCAGGCCCCCGAGCGCATCACCTACACCGTCACCGTCGACTGAGCCGCAGCGGACCAGTCAGATGAGACGAGACACCCGAGGCCCCGCCATGAACGACGACGCCCCGTACCCGCCGGACCGCACGGACGACGAGCTGGCCCGGCTCGACATCACCGTCCTGCTGCGTTACGGCCTCACCGCCGCGCCCGGCACCCGGCGCACCACCCTGTTCGGCGACGGCGCAGCGGCCGCAGCCGTCATCCTCGACCGCCTCGGCACCGAGCCGCGCTCGGTCGCCTTCCTCGCCGACACCGTGCGCGCCGGCGGACTCGCCCGCGCCGCGGAGCTGCCCGAGCCCCTGCCCCACCGGGAGGCGGCCGTCCTCGTACGGGAGTGGCTGCGGGCCGGCACCGAACTCGTGGGCGGGATCGCCGCGGACGACACCGCGGCCGCCTGGCTGCACGCCGTCGCGACCATCATCGAACTGAAGCAGCTGACCCGGGCGCGGGGCCTGAGTACGTGATCTGAGTTGCCGATCCGAGTACGGCGACGGGTGTGGGGCCACCGGGCTTGATGTGTCGTCAACTAGGGCAGCCTCTGATCAGCATCAGTCCCCGCACGTTCCGAGACGGGTGTCCGAACAGGCGCTTGGCCGACGACGTCACAACAGCCTGGTTCGCGCGGAACCGCAGGCAGGAGCCCTCTCCCCGGAGTGAACCGACGTCTCGTCACAATCTTCTGGTCCGACGTGTGCCGGTGTAGAGTGCAGAACGCCCTTGACCTGCAAAAAGGCGGGCAGGGAGCGAATTTCGGGAGTGCTGAATGCTGCGCACCATGTTCAAGTCCAAGATCCACCGCGCCACCGTCACCCAGGCCGACCTGCACTACGTCGGGTCCGTCACCATCGACCGTGACCTTCTCGACGCCGCCGACCTGCTGCCCGGCGAGCTCGTTCACATCGTCGACATCGACAACGGCGCCCGCCTCGAGACGTACGTCATCGAGGGCGAGCGGGGGAGTGGTGTCATCGGGATCAACGGGGCCGCGGCCCATCTCGTGCACCCCGGTGACCTCGTGATCATCATCAGTTACGCTCAGGTCGACGACGCCGAGGCGCGTGCCCTGCGGCCCCAGGTCGTGCACGTGGACCGGGAGAACCGGATCGTGGCCCTGGGCGCCGACCCGTCCGAGCCGGTTCCCGGCGGGGACACGGAGCGCAGCCCTCAGGCGGTGGCGGCCACCAGCGGCTGACCGTCCCGCCGCAGACACGAGGAGACCCCCATGAGTGACATCGAGATCCGCGACGAACGGGACAAGGGTCTCCTCGTGGCCACTGCGGCGGGAGAGCCCGAAGGTGCCGTCTTCGGGTACATCGAGTACTTCGTCCTCGACACGCCCGAGAGAGCCCTCGTGCCTGTGCACACCGTCGTGGAGCACGAGCACGAGGGCCGGGGCATCGCAGGATCGATGGCCCGTGAGCTGTACGCCATCGCCGCCCGCGAGAGCATCGCCGTCGCGCCCCTGTGCCCGTTCGTCGTGGAGTGGGCCGCGCGCCACCCCGGAGAGGCCCCCGTCGCCCCGCCCGAGCTGCTCGACGCCGCGCAGCGCGCGCTCGCCGACGACCCGGCCAAGTGGTGACCGCGTGACCCTCGCTCTCCTGCACACCTCCCCGGTCCACGTCCCCGTCTTCGACGCCCTGCGCGACACCGACCACCCCGGTCTCGCCCTGCGCCACGTCGTGGACGAGGGCCTGCTCGAACGGGCCAGGGCCGCCGGGCCCGACGCCGTCGCGGACGACGTGCGCGTGCTGCTCGAAACCGCCGTGGCCGACGGGGCGGACGCCGTGCTCTGCACGTGCTCGACCATCGGCGGCGTCGCCGAGGCCCAGTCCGCCGCCGTCGGCGTCCCCGTCCTGCGCGTGGACCGGCCGATGGCCGCCGCCGCGGTCGAAGCCGGGCGGGTCGTCGCCGTGGTCGCCACGCTGGAGAACACCCTCGCGCCGACCGTCGCCCTCGTAGAGGAGGAGGCCGCCCGCGCCGGCCGCCCCGTCGCCGTACGCACGGTGCTGGTGGCAGGGGCCTGGGAGCGTTTCGAGGCCGGTGACCGGGACGGGTACCGGGACCTCGTTGCCGCCGCCGTGGACGCCCTCACCGATGTCGACGTCGTCGTGCTCGCCCAGGCCTCCATGGCACCCGCCGCCGACCGGACCACCGCGACGGTCCCTGTCCTCTCCAGCCCCCGCCCCGGCCTGCGCGCGGCGGCGGACAACACGGCCTACGCTGAGCCGAGTTGAACGCGTTGAACCGCATGCGACCGGTTTGAGCTGAACGAGGAGAGTCAGATGGCCCAGGACGAGACCGGCACCGACGTCGTGATCAGCCCCACCGGCTGGGTCGCCGAGCAGGCCCGCCTCTACGAGGAGTCCGGCGGCACCGAGGGCACCACGATCCCCGGCCCGATGAGCGCGCCCTGTCTGCTGCTCGACTACCAGGGGCGTCACTCCGGTAAGTGGCGCCGCACGGTCCTGATCTACGACCGTGACGGCGACGACTACCTGATCGTCGCCTCGAAGGGCGGCGCCGACCAGCACCCCGAGTGGTACCTGAATCTGGAGGCCAACCCGGACGTGCGGCTGCGCGTCGAGACCGAGCGGTTCGCCGCCCGCGCCGAGACCCTCTCCCAGGAGGAGAAGGCCAGGGTGTGGCCCCATCTCGTAGAGATCTTCGCCCCGTACGCGGACTACCAGAAGAAGACCGAGCGGGACATTCCCGTCGTACGCCTCACCCGTATCAAGGGCTGAGCGTCGGCGGGGGCGGTGTGTGGACCCGGCGGGCGTGGGCACGCGTGCCGGGAGACAGTGGCAGGGACCGGCTCGCGCCCCGCCGGAGCGCGGCCGGCCTCCGACCCCCCAGGAGGAATCGATGACGCATCCCTTCCCCGACCCCGTCACCCCGCCGACGCCGGGGCCTGACGTCCCCGATCCCGGGCCGTTCCCGGCCCCGGTCCCGACGCCTCCGTCGCCCGGCCCGGGTCCCACGCCGCGGCCATCGCCGCCCCCGCCGTCCCCGGGCCCGCCGAACCCCGACCCGGCTCCGGCGCCGCCCGAGCCGGAGCCTTCACCCATGTAGCGGCACGGCCCCGCGTGCCTACGCCGACACCTCGGACCGGTCGCCGCCCCACAGCGTGTGGAACGCGCCCTCGCGGTCCGTGCGGCGGTAGGTGTGGGCGCCGAAGAAGTCACGCTGGCCCTGGGTGAGCGCGGCCGGGAGGCGGTCGGCGCGCAGCGCGTCGTAGTACGCGAGCGCGGCGGCGAAGCCGGGCGCCGGGACGCCCTCGACCGTCGCGGCGACCAGGACGGCACGCCAGTCGTCCTGCGCCGCGCCGATCTCCTGCGCGAACGTCTTGTCCGCGAGGAGGCTCGGCAGGTCGGGCCGGGCGTCGTACGCGGCGGTGATCCGGTCGAGGAACGCGGCCCGGATGATGCAGCCACCGCGCCAGATCGAGGCGACAGCGCCCAGGTCGATGTCCCAGTCGTACGCCTCGCTGCCTGCCGTGATCTCGTGGAAGCCCTGCGTGTACGACACGATCTTCGACGCGTACAGGGCCTGCTCGACCCGGTCGGCGAATGCCGCCGCCTCCGGTTCGCTCAGTGCGGTCGGCGTCGGGCCCGCCAGGTCCTTCGAAGCGGCGCGCAGGTCCGCGTGGCCGGACAGCGAGCGCGCGAACACAGCCTCGGCGATGCCCGACACCGGGACGCCCAGGTCGAGGGCGATCTGCACGGTCCAGCGCCCCGTGCCCTTCTGCTCCGCCTCGTCGACGACGACGTCCACGAAGGGCTTGCCCGTTGCCGCGTCCACGTGCGACAGGACTTCGGCCGTGATCTCGATCAGGTACGAGTCGAGCCGGCCCGTGTTCCACTTCCGGAAGATGTCGGCGATCTGAGCGGGGGAGTAGCCCGCCACGTCGCGCAGGAGCTGGTAGGCCTCGCCGATGAGCTGCATGTCGGCGTACTCGATGCCGTTGTGGACCATCTTCACGAAGTGGCCGGCACCGTCCGGGCCGACGTGCGTCACGCACGGGGAGCCGTCCTTGGCCTTCGCGGAGATCTTCTCCAGCATCGGGCCGAGTGCCGCGTACGACTCCTCGCTGCCGCCCGGCATGATGCTCGGCCCGTTCAGGGCGCCCTCCTCGCCACCGGAGACGCCCGTGCCGACGAAGTGGATGCCGCGCTCGCGCAGTTCGCGCTCGCGGCGCCGGGTGTCCGCGAAGTGCGCGTTGCCGCCGTCGACGATCATGTCGCCGGGCTCCAGGAGCGGCGCGAACTCCTGGATCACCGCGTCCGTGGGGTCACCGGCCTTGACCATGATCACCAGGCGGCGCGGCCGTTCCAGTGCCGCCACGAACTCCTCCGCGGTCTCGGTGGGGACGAACTCGCCCTCGCCGCCGAACTCCGCCACGAGGTCGTGCGTGCGGGACGCGGTGCGGTTGTGCAGGGCGACCGTGTAGCCGTTCCTGGCGAAGTTCCGGGCGAGGTTGCGCCCCATGACAGCGAGCCCCGTGACACCGATCTGGGCTGACTTGCTCATGCCTGTCGCTCCTGACGTAGGGAGATGATCGTTCCTGTTCATTTGTAGCGCGGTGAGGCGTACCGTGACGCTGCGACGCTCTCTCGAGCCCTCAGGACTCGCTGCGGAGGTCTCTACGGATGTCTCTACGGAGAAGGAGCTGCCCGTGCCTCATTTCGACCTGCCGCTCGACGAACTGAGGGCCTACCGGCCTGCGTTGACGCGGCCCGAGGACTTCGACGCGTTCTGGGAGAAGACCCTGGCCGAGGCGCGTGAACACGACCTCGACGCGCGCTTCGTCCCGGTCGACGTGCCGCTGTCCGCGGTCGACGTCTTCGATGTTACGTACGCCGGGTTCGGCGGGCATCCGGTCAAGGGCTGGCTCGTCCTGCCCGCGGGGACGACCGGGCCGCTGCCCGCCGTCGTCGAGTACATCGGCTACGGAGGCGGGCGCGGCCTGCCGCACACGAACCTGATGTGGGCCGCGGCCGGCTTCGCGCACTTCGTCATGGACACCCGCGGCCAGGGGTCCGGCGGCCGGGTGGGCGACACCCCCGACCCGGTCGGCAGCGGACCCGCGCACTCCGGCTTCATGACGCGCGGCATCGAGGACCCGCACGAGTACTTCTACCGGCGCGTCTACACCGACGCCGTGCGCGCCGTCGAGGCGGCCCGTTCGCACCCCCTGGTCGACGCGTCGCGCGTGGCGGCCCTCGGCGGCAGCCAGGGCGGCGGCATCACGATCGCGGTCGGCGGCCTCGCGCCCGACCTCGTCGCCATCGCGCCCGACGTGCCGTTCCTGTGCCAGTTCCCCCGCTCGGCCACCCTCACCGAACGCCACCCGTACCGCGAGATAGCCCTGTATCTGAAGGCGCACATCGGTGCCGACGAGCAGGTCTTCCACACGCTGTCGTACTTCGACGGCGTGCACTTCGCGGCGCGCGGCACCGCGCCCGCCCTCTTCTCCGTGGCGCTGGAAGACCAGACCTGCCCGCCCTCCACGGTCTTCGCGGCGTTCAACTCCTATGCCGGCCAGGACAAGACGATCAAGGTGTACACCTTCAACGACCACGAGGGCGGCGGGCCCTTCCACCAGGCCGCCCAACTCGACTGGTTGCCGGCGAGGTTGCGCGGCTGATACGCGAACTACGCCTGGGGAACGCCCCCTTGGCCCCTCTTGACTGGCCGTGTCACCCCTGTGCGGGTCTTGTCATGACAGTGCCGGAGCGGCAAACTTGCCGCTTCTGACGTGTGTCTGAGGGGGCTTCCATGGCCGTACGCGGTCGGCATCGCCGGTATCAGCCGAACCGGATCAACCGGGCGTCGCTCACCGTCACCGCGGGCAGCGCGGGCATGGCGATCCCTCTCATCGGCGCGGGCGTGGCGCACGCCGCCGACGCGAACACCTGGAACAAGGTCGCGGCCTGCGAGTCGAGCGGCAACTGGAGCATCAACTCCGGCAACGGCTACTTCGGCGGACTCCAGTTCACGCAGTCGACCTGGGAGGCGTACGGCGGCACCGCCTACGCCGCGCGCGCCGACCGCGCCACCAGCGACCAGCAGATCGCCGTCGCCGAGAAGGTCCTCGACGGGCAGGGACCCGGCGCCTGGCCGGTCTGCTCGGCCCGCGTCGGCCTCACCCGCGGCGGCGACACTCCGGGACCGCACACCGAAACCGTCCGGCAGAAGCCCCAGCGGACAGTGAAGGACGTCAAGCCCGAGGTCACACCCCAGTCGACGGCGGGCACCGCCCAGATGTACACGGTGGTCGGCGGCGACACCCTTTCCGGCATCGCCGACGCCCGCGAAGTGCCGGGCGGCTGGCGGAAGTTGTACGAGGCGAACCGCCGCACCATCGGCTCGGACCCCGACCTCATCCTGCCGGGACAGCGGCTCGCCCTGCACCCGGCGGCGAAGCCGGGCGGCCCGGCCGCCCCGCAGAAGCGCGAACGGCAGGCCGAGAAGCCCACCGAGAAGCACGAGAAAACCGACAGGAAGAGCGACCAGAAACGGGACACCGCCCCCGCGAAGAAGACCGGTACGGCCACCGCCACCCGGCCGCGGACCGAGAAGCCTGCCGCGTCCCAGGACGTCACCGCCCCCGTCTCGGCGAGCCTCGGCACCCCGTACCACGCGGCGGGTTCCTCCTGGTCGAAGGGCTACCACACGGGCGTCGACTTCGCCGTGTCCACCGGCACCACCGTCAAGGCCATCGCCGCGGGCCACGTCGTCTCCGCGGGCTGGGGCGGCTCGTACGGCTACGAGGTCGTGATCCGGCACGCCGACGGCAAGTACAGCCAGTACGGCCATCTCTCGGCGCTCAGCGTGAAGGCGGGACAGCGGGTCGTGGCCGGCCAGCGCATCGCGCGCTCCGGCTCCACGGGCAACAGCACGGGCCCGCATCTGCACTTCGAGGTGCGGACGGGGCCCGGCTTCGGTTCCGACATCGACCCGCTGGCGTATCTGCGGGCACACGGCGTCAGGATTTGATGCGCTCGTCGCGAGGGCTGTACCACTCGTCATAGGGCCCGGCCTTGCCCTTCCGACCCCGCGGGCCGGCCTCCCGCGCGGGCGCCCCGACGCGCCGGACCAGCGGCTCGCCGTCGGTGACGGCGCGCGGTGACGTCGGCGTGGGCTGAGAGGGCAGCGCTGCGACGACCGACTCGGCCACCGCCTTGCGCGACCCGCTGATCCGCTCCGTCGTCAGCAGGATCAGGCCGCCCGCGGCGACGACACCGCACGCGAGCGCGAGGACGGTGCCCGTCGTGCCGTATCGGAACGTTTCGCCGAACAGAGTGAGACCGACCGCCGCCGCGACCACCGGGTTCACGACGGTCACCGTGGCGAGCGGAGCCGCGAGGCCCGCGCCGCGGTACGACGCCTGGGACAGGAGCATGCCGGACGTGGCGAGCGCCGCTATCACCAGGAAGCTCGAGAACTGGGCGAACGTCCCGTCCTCCGTCCACTCCACCGCCACGGACTTCGTGAACACCGAAGCGATACCGAACGCGACACCGGCCCCGCCCGCGAGCAGGATGCTCCGCACGACGGGGTGCCGGTGCACGGCATGGGCGAGCGTCATCAGAGCGAGGACCGTACCGGCCGTCACGAGAGCGACCATCAGCCGCTCCGTGCCTTCGAGAGACTGCTCGGACGCCGACCCCGTGAGAGAGAGCAGACCGGCGAGACCCACCGCGGCCATGATCGCGCCACGCCAGGCGGTGGCCCCCGCCTTGCGGTGCACGAAGAGCGCCGCCATCGGCAGCGCGAACACGATCGTCAGCGCGCCCAGAGGCTGCACCAGACTCAGCGGACCATACGCCAGAGCCACCACGTGCAGAAGCGCGCCCAGACCGTTGAGCGCCACCGCGCACCACCACGCCGGACGGCGCAGCGGCGCGTACGCGTGCTGGGGCGTGGAGACCGCGACCCGCTCCTGGAGGATCGCGCCGCCCGCGTAAGCGACCGCGGAGACGAGGGAGAGGAGCACGGCCAGCGTGAGTGCGCTCATCGGCCGCACCTCACAGTGCGGCAGCGCATCCCGTGGCGCGGCGAACGGTCGGTTTCCATACCTCTACGATCTCTCTTTCCGACGCCCACGTCGTCGTACCTGAGCACGCATTGGGTCCTACTGCCGATGGAGTACGACCCGCCCCCGGTCCTCCACCCGATGGGGGACACGAGGTGCACCCCACCCGTGACCTGCGGACGCCTACTTGCTGTACTGAAGCCGTGACAGCCCACATCGACCTGCGCGAACTCGGCTCCCTCGGCGGATTCTTCGCTCTGCGCGACAAGAAGGACGAGGAGAGTGACCTACCGACGCTGCGGCGCGCCTATCAGAGCGACGCACCGATCCGCGACCCTCTCGCGTACCGCGTCGACAAGGTCGCGCGGGCACTCTCCGTACCCGAACCACGCGTCGCCGTGTCCATCGCCCAACTCGGACTCGCGGCGCGCCTGTGGTCGCTGACACTCGGCAGCGCCGCCCTCTTCGGACGCGTCCCCGACCTCGACCCCGCCCTGCTGCACTGGAACCCCGACGCCAGCGCGCCCGACGACCTGTTCCTCGCCGGTACCCGGCAGCTCCCCGCCGACAGCACACACATCGCCGAGCTCGTACTCGACCGCCACCTGGCACCGCTCTCAGCCGCACTGCGCGCCCGCTACCGCGTCTCGGCCCCACTGCTGCGCGGAAACGCCGGATCCGCACTCGCCGGCGCGGCCCGCGAAATCAGCCGCTGGGCGCGCCGCGCGGGGCGCCCCGACGTCGCCACCCGCGCCCGCCTCCTGACCACGGAACTCTTCGAGGACCCCCGCCTCGCCGCGACCGGCACCCGCACCGGCACCGCCTTCCGCCGCACGAGCTGCTGCCTCATCTACCGCACCCCGGGCGGCGGCCTCTGCGGCGACTGCTGCTTCGAGGGGCCGCCGCAGCACTCTTCCGTTGCTCAGAGCCTCGGTAGCTCATAGCATTCCGGGTATTGCGGCCCGGAAGGTCCGTCTCGTCACCAGAGCGTGAGTGCTTCGGCTTGGGTACGGTCTCTCGTTTCCGTCTGCCGTTGGTGCGGCAGGGTTGCGCCACCTGCCCGCCCGCCCGTGGCCTTGCGGCTGCGGGCGGTTGCGCGAGTCTTACGGTCGGCTCCACGAGGCTTCGACGCCGCCGGGGCGGTGTCCTGGTCTCCGGCCACTCCGGTACCAGATACTGCGGCTGCCGCGAGGGCTGCCAGGTTGAGCGCGGCGTTTACGTCCCGGTCGATGACCAGACCGCACCCGTCGCACTCATAAGTTCGCACGTGCAGCGGCAGCTTGACTTTCACTGCGCCGCACTCGGAACAGGTCTTCGAGGAGGGGTACCAGCGGCCCGCGACCACGAGGCGGGTGGCGTGGCGCTGGCGGGTCTTGTAGTCGATCTGGTGGCGGATCCGACCGAATCCGGCATCGGCGATCCGGCGGGCCAGGCGCCGGTTGCGGAGCATCCCGGCGACGTTGAGGTCCTCGACCACGATGGTCCCGTACTCGGCCGCGACGCTCGTGGTGAGTTTGTGCAGGGCGTCTTCGCGCAGGTTCGCTACGCGGTGGTGGACCTTGTTCCGCTGGGCGTTGGCCTTCTCCCACCGCTTCGAGGGCCCCTGTCCGGTGCGTCGGTCGGGGCCCTGGCGTCGGGAGACGACACGGCAGGCGCGGCGTAGCTGCTTGCGTGCCCGGTTGTAGTGCCCAGGGTTGGCGACAGCACGGATCTCGCCGGTGCTGTCGGCCATGACAGCCAGGGTCTTCACGCCGAGATCGATCCCGACCGCCGCCTCCGGCCGGGTGACCCGGGCGAGGTCCTGCTTCACCTCTACCTGGACGGAGACGAACCAGCGCCCCCGCTCGTGCCGCACCGTTGCGGACAGAACCCTGGCCTTTTCGGCCTGGAGGCGGGTGAGGAGTTTGACGGTGGGCTCACAGGTGCGGATCGTGCCCAGCCTCGGCAGCGTGACGTGCCGGCCGTCGGCATCGACGCGGATCGTGCCGGTGGTGAACCGGCAGGCCAGGCGCGCCTTCCGCTTCGACTTGAACCGCGGCGCACCCATCTTTTGGCCGTGGCGCTTGCCCTGCTTGGACTTGGCGTAGTTGTCGAACGCGGCCGACGCGTTGGCCAGCCCGGTGGAGTACGCCTCCTTGGAGTTCTCTGCCCACCAGTGCGCGAATCTGGGGTCGGTGTGCTTGGCCGCGTTGAATGCCTTGCGCAGCGACGGCAACGACCACGGCCGCCACTGCGTCAGCCCGGCCTCGGGCACGCCGTACGTCTCCTCGGCCTTGCGCTGCCACCACGAGGCGCTCACCCAGCCCACAGCCCAGTTGTACGCGGCACGTGCGGCGCCACAGTGCGAACGCATCGCCACCTGCTGTGCGGCGTTCGGGTCCAGAGCGAAGCGGTACGCCTTGACCACGAACCCGGGCTGCGGCCGGAACTTGTTCACCCGTCGGCCTCACCCGTCGCCACGGCCACCGCACGGGCGGCCCGGCTCTTCGCCGCCCGCCGCCCGTACAGGCGCGCGCACATCGACGTCAGCACTTCGGTGACCTCGCGCACCAGGGCATCGGCCTGTTCGGTGGGGTCCAGGACAACCAGGCGACGCCCAGACGCGGACAAGGAGGCGGTGTACTCGGCGGACTTCCGCGACTTCTTGCGGCTTTTGAAGCGCGGATATTGGGCCGGCTTGCCGAAGAAGTGGGCAAACGCTCCTTGCAGGTGCCGCAGCGCCTGCTGAAGCGGAACCGACGACACCTCGTTCAGATACGCCAGTTCCTCGGTCTTCTTCCACGCCGTCAGCATCGCGGAAGTCTGGCTGTAGTTGACCCGCTCCTGCCGCGCCCACGCCTCGGTCCGAGCGGCAAGCGCCATGTTGTAGACCTTCCGCACGCATCCAAACGTGCGCGACAGCTCCGCTGCCTGCGCATCCGTCGGATAGAAGCGGTACTTGAACGCCCGCTTCACATGGCTCGTGGTCACACTCGCAAACTACCTTCGCCACACGAGACGTTCAAACCCGCGGGTCAAAGCAATGCGATCCACCTTGGCGCCGAAGCCCAGCCCGTTGCCCGTTGCCCTGCTCCACAGAAATCCGATTCCTTTCCGCCCTGAAGGGCAGAGTATCCACGGAGGTATCCGATGAGAGTGGGGCTGCTGACCCGGGAGTACCCGCCGGACGTCTACGGCGGCGCGGGCGTCCATGTCGAGTTCCTCGCAAGGGAGTTACGCTCCCTCGTCGACCTCGATGTGCACACCTGGGGCGAGGGCGGAGCCGAGGGGCTGCGCCGGCACCGCGCCTGGCAGGCGCTCGACGGGGCGAACGACGCCCTGCGCACCTTCTCCGTGGACCTGTCCATCGCCGCCGCGCTCGAAGGCCGCGAACTCGTCCACTCCCACACCTGGTACGCCAATCTGGCGGGACACATGGGCAAGTTGCTCCACGGCGTCCCGCACATCGTGACCGCGCACTCGCTCGAACCGCTGCGCCCCTGGAAGGCCGAGCAACTCGGGGGCGGATACGCTCTGTCGAGCTGGGCCGAGCGCACCGCCGTGGAGGCGGCCGACGCGGTCATCGCCGTCTCCGGAGCCATGCGCGACGACATTCTGGCCTGCTATCCGGCGATCGATCCGGCGAGGGTCCGCGTCGTCCACAACGGCATCGACTCCGCCCTCTACCGTCCCGATCCCGCCACGGACGTCCTCGCCCGCATCGGTGTCGACCAGGAGCGCCCGTACATTGTCTTCGTCGGACGCATCACGCGGCAGAAGGGTGTTCCCCATCTTTTGAGGGCGGCGAAGGAGTTGGACCCGTCGGCGCAGCTGGTCCTGTGCGCAGGGGCCCCCGACACTCCTGCCATCGGGCGTGAATTCCGCACCCTGGTGGACGAGTTGCGCACCCTGAGGAACGGTGTCCACTGGATCCCGCAGATGCTGCCGCGCACCGAGGTGGTCCAACTCCTGACTCACGCGAGGGCGTTCGTCTGTCCTTCGGTGTACGAGCCCCTCGGCATCGTGAACCTGGAGGCGATGGCGTGCGGCACCGCTGTCGTGGCCTCCGCTGTCGGTGGCATCCCTGAGGTCGTCGCCGACGGGGCGACCGGCCTCCTCGTGCCCTATGAGGAGCGGGATCCGCGGGCGTTCGAGAGCGGGCTCGCGCAGGCCCTGAACCGGCTGGTGGCCGACCCTGCGGAGGCGTCGCGGATGGGTGCCGCCGGGCGTGAGCGCTCGGAGCGTGAGTTCGGCTGGGACACCGTGGCCCGGCGCACGGTCGATGTGTACGACGCGATCCTCAAGGCGAAGTAGTCCGTCGAGAAGGTGAAGTAGTCCGTCAACAAGGCCAATTGGATCCTCAAGGTGAAGCTGGGGGCTGGGATGCGCGGTGGACCTTCGGTGCTCGGGATCGTACTGGCGGGCGGGGAGGGCAAGCGCCTGCTGCCACTCACCGCCGACCGGGCGAAACCTGCGGTCACCTTCGGCGGCACGTACCGCCTCGTCGACTTCGTCCTGTCGAACCTCGTCAACGCGGACATCCTGCGCATCTGTGTCCTGACGCAGTACAAGTCGCACTCGCTCGACCGGCATGTGACGACGACCTGGCGCATGTCGAGCTTGCTCGGCAACTATGTCACGCCCGTCCCGGCCCAGCAGCGTCTCGGTCCGCGCTGGTACCTCGGCAGCGCGGACGCCATTCTCCAGTCCTTGAATCTGGTCCACGACGAACAGCCCGACTACATCGCGGTGTTCGGGGCCGACCATGTCTATCGCATGGATCCGCGCCAGATGCTCCAGCAGCACATCGAGAGCGGCGCGGGTGTCACGGTGGCGGGCATCCGTGTACCTCGCGCGGACGCCTCGTCGTTCGGGATCATCACGCCGGCCGGTGACGGCACGCGCGTGGACCGCTTTCTGGAGAAGCCGGCCGACCCGCCCGGCATCCCCGGCTCCCCGCATCAGGTGTTCGCCTCCATGGGCAACTACGTCTTCACCACGAAGACCCTCATCGACGCGTTGCAGCAGGACTCCGAGATGCCCGACTCCGTTCATGACATGGGCGGTTCGATCCTTCCGATGCTCACCGAGCGCGGCGTCGCCCAGCTCTACGATTTCGACGGCAACCACGTCCCCGGGGAGACGCCCCACGAGCACGGCTACTGGCGGGACGTCGGCACCCTCGACGCGTACTACGAGGCCCACCTCGACCTGCTCTCGGACAAGCCCGCCTTCAACCTCGACAACCGGCGCTGGCCCATCTACACACACCCCGGGCAGCTGCCGCCCGCCAAGTTCTGCGCGGGCGGCATCGCGGGCCAGTCGATCGTCAGCCCGGGCTGCGTCATCCGCGGCCAGGTCACCCGCTCCGTCCTGTCCCCGGGTGTCACCGTCGAGGAGGGGGCCGTCGTCCAGGGCTCGGTCCTGCACGACAACGTCCGGATCGGCAGGGGTGCCGTGGTGCGCGGAGCCGTACTCGACAAGAACGTGGACGTCCCGCCGGGCGCGACCATCGGCGTCAACCCGGAGCGGGACGCCGAGCTGTACACCGTGTCGAAGGGCGGGGTGATCGCGCTGGGCAAGGGCCGGCAGGTCGTGGGCTGACGGTTCCTGACATCTCGTCGGCGGGTGCCCTGTGCCGTGCCTCGGCCGCAGGCTCCCGCTGTCGTGTCCCTTGACGAGTACACGCAAGCGACAGAAGAATGATCGCGCTGCGCTTTGACAACGTTGTCTAGAACTCGAGGAGGCGGTCTCGCCATGAGATGGACCCAACGGCTGCGCGGAGCGGGGACGGCGGTGGCGGCGGCCGCGCTCCTGGGCGGTGCGCTCGCCGTGCCCTCGGCCCAGGCGGCCGCGGCCTCCGACGAGGGCCGGCTCACCGATCTGGTCAATCCGTTCATCGGTACCGAGAACGAGGGCAACACCTACCCGGGCGCCGCCGTGCCCTTCGGCATGGTGCAGTTCTCGCCGGACACGGGGCACAACACGGGTTACGACTACTCCGAGAACCACATCCGCGGCTTCTCCACCGTGCATCTGTCCGGCGTCGGCTGCGGCCTCGGCGGCGATCTGCCCGTGCTGCCCACGACCGGCGACATCACGTCGACCGACTACGGGAAGTACGCGGCCGAGTTCAGCCACGACGACGAGAAGGCGAGCCCGGGCTCGTACAAGGTTGGCCTGAAGACGGGTATAGAGGCCGAGCTGACCGCGACGAAGCGGACGGGCGTGCAGCGCTACACGTTCCCCGCCACCGACAAGGCCAACGTCCTCATCAACGCCGGCCAGTCGCTGCACAAGACCCTGAACACCAAGGTCGAGATACTCGACAACCGCACCGTCCGCACGGCCATCACGGGCAGTGGCTTCTGCCAGGACACCAAGCCGTACACGGTGTACACGATCACCCGCTTCGACCGGCCGTTCAAGACCTCGGGCACGTGGAAGGGCGACGCGGTCACCGAGGGCTCGAAGGAGTCGACGGCCGGCGGTGAGCGCAGCGGCGCGTTCGTGCGCTTCGACACCTCCAAGGACCGCAGCGTCGAGGCGACCACGGCGATCTCGTACGTCGACGCGAAGGGCGCGGCGCTCAACCTCCGTTCCGAGGGCGGCCGTTCGTACGACCGCGTCGAGCACGCCGCGCAGGCCGCGTGGGAGGACCGGCTCGACGACGTCAAGGCGCAGGGCGGCAGCGACACGCTCCGCCGCACCTTCTACTCGTCCCTGTACCGCTCGTTCCTCGCGCCGAACATCGGCAGCGACGTAGACGGCCGCTACACCGGCTGGGACCAGAAGATCCACCGGGCCAAGGGCTACACGTACTACCAGAACTGGTCCCTGTGGGACACCTACCGCACGCAGGCGCAGCTCCTGTCGCTGCTCGCGCCGCGTGAGTCCCGCGACATGGCGATCTCCGTCATCAAGATCGACGAGGAGAGCGGCTGGCTGCCCAAGTGGGGCTACGGCACGGTCGAGACGAACATCATGACGGGTGACCCGGTCACCCCGTTCCTCACGAACGCCTATCAGCAGGGGCTGCTCAAGGGGTATGAGGAGCAGGCGTACCGCGCGCTGAAGAAGAACGCCGACGGGGTCCCGCCCGCCGACTCCGCGCCGGTCGGCCGTGAGGCCAACAAGGAGTACATCGCGGACGGCTTCGCGCCGTACATCAAGGACCGCGCGCATGTGAAGCCGGGCGATTCCGACTACGACCACGGCGCCTCCGCGACCCTGGAATACGCGCTGTCCGACGCGATGCTCGGGCAGATGGCGAAGGACCTGGGGCACAAGGACGACGCGGCGCGGTACACGCAGCGGGCGCAGAACTACCGGAAGATCTTCGACAGTTCGACCGGCTTCTTCCGGGCGCGGGACGCGGCGGGTACCTTCACCGGCCCGGCGGACCCCGCCAAGAGCGAGGGCTTCCACGAGGGCACGTCCTGGCAGTACCAGTGGCTCGTCCCGCAGGACCTGCCCGGCATGGTCGGCCTGATCGGCGGCACCGAGGCGGCCAACGACCGCCTCGACTCGTTCTTCGCGTACGACCAGCTGGTGCAGGACCCCGCGAAGACCGCCCGTGAGGTGTGGGTCAACGGTCCGTACGACTACTACAACGCGGACAAGTACAACCCGCAGAACGAGCCCGACCTGATAGCGCCCTACACGTACCTCTCGACCGGCCAGCCCTGGAAGACGACCGACGTCGTGCACGCGGCGCTCACGCTCTTCACGGACGCCCCGACCGGCATGACCGGAAACGACGACCTCGGGACCATGTCCGCCTGGAACGTCCTGTCGTCGATCGGAATCTTCCCGGTCCAGCCCGGCACGGACACCTGGGGCCTGTCGACCCCGGTCTTCGAACGGGTGGACGTGACCCTCGACCGGCGCTACTACCCGAAGGGCCGCCTCACGGTGAAGGCTCCGGGGACGTCGGACTCGGCGCGGTACATCCAGTCGGCGCACACCGATGGAACCGCTTTGGGTAAGACGTATCTGACGACGGACGACATCCGCGGGCTGCGGGAGCTGTCCTTCACGGTCGGCGACAGGCCCTCCACCTGGGGCACCTCCGCAGACGCGGCGCCGCCCGCGCTGAAGTAGCGGCACCACACGCCCCACCGGCACCACGAGACCCGCCCCTTCATTGATGGGGCGGGTCTTAATCTGTTGTTTACTGTGTGTAGCTTGATCGTACTTGACCGTAATCACCGGAGAGCGGTTGACTGCTTTCCCCAGTCGTCGACGCGAGAGCGGCCCCAGTGAACTCTCAGCAGTCCCAGCACTCTCGGCCCGCGCCGAGCCCGGACCTCCTCGCGCCACTCGACCTGGCGTTCTGGAACATCGAAACCGCCGAACACCCGATGCACCTGGGCGCGTTGGGGGTGTTCGCCGCGGGGTCGCCGGGTGACGCCCAGCACGCGGTGGAGCTCCTCGCCGCCCGCGCCCCCGCCGTCCCCGGACTGCGGATGCGTATCCAAGGGGTGCGGATCCCCGTGGGCGGCGCGGCGCGCGTGCCCGTACCCGACTTCGACCCGCTCGACCACGTACGGCTCAACGAGCCCACCGCGGACTTCCACGCGGCGGCCGGTGCCCTGATGGAGCGGCCGCTCGACCGGGCAAGGCCTCCGTGGGAGGCACATGTCCTGCCGGGTGCGGACGGCGCCTCGTTCGCCGTCCTGTTCAAGTTCCACCACGCGCTGGCCGACGGGCTGCGGGCGCTGACGCTCGCCGCCGGGGTGATGGACCCGATGGACCTGCCCGTCTCCCGGGCGGCGCCCCCCGCCGAGGCACCCGGCGGGTTCCGGCTGCCGTTCCCCGGCATGCGTGACCTCCGGCTCGGCGACCTCGACCCGCGCAAACTGCCCGGCCTCCTGCGGGACAGTGCCTCCAGCGCCGTCACGGCCCTCGACATCGGCACCTCCGTCGTCCGCGCCACCTGGGACGTGCACACCTCGGCCGCCTTCTCCTCGAACGCCACCGGCACCCGCCGCACGGAGGGCGTCGTCCTGGAACTCGACGATGTGCACCGGGTCCGCAAGACGGTCGGAGGCACCGTCAACGACGTCCTCATCGCCGTCGTGGCCGGGGCTCTGCGGCGCTGGCTCGACGAGCGCGGCAACGGCAGCGAAGGGGTGCGCCCGCGGGCCCTGATCCCCGTCTCGCGGCGCCGTCCCCGTACGGCCCACCCCCAGGGCAACCGGCTCTCCGGCTACCTGGTGAAGCTGCCGGTCGACGAGGGTGATCCGCTGGCCCGGCTGCGCTCGGTCCGTACGGCCATGGACCACAACAAGGACGCGGGCCCGCAGCGCGGCGCGGGCGCCGTGGCGCTGCTCGCCGACCATGTGCCGCCGCTGGGCCACCTGATCGGCGGGCCCGTCGTCGCCCAGGCGGCCAGGCTCCTGTTCGACATCCTGGTCACGAGCGTGCCGCTGCCGAGCCTCGGCCTGCGGCTCGGCGGCTGCCCGCTCACCGAGGTCTACCCGCTCGCTCCGCTGGCCCAGGGCCAGTCCCTCGCCGTGGCCGTGTCCACGTACCGGGGGCGTGTGCACTACGGCCTGGTCGCCGACGCCGCCGCGGTCCCCGACCTGGACGTGCTCGCGACCGGCATCCGCGAGGAACTCGCGGCCCTTGTGCGGGCCTGCGAGGTGGAGGAGCGGCCCGTCTGACAGGGGTGGGCCGCCCGTCGCGTGGCGGCTTGGCGCCACGGCGCCTTTCCGCCCGCTCCGGGCGCCCCGCACGGGCCTCCGCGCTGGAATCCTTCCGTCCATCCGACCAGGTGGACAAGGGAGTTGGACAGTGCCCTCTTCGTGGCAAGTGCCCTCTGCGCGGCCCCCGATACACAGCTCGACAGAAAGACCCGGCTCCGCAGAAAGACCCGGCTCGGCAGACGGACCCGGCTCCACGGCCGGTTCGCCACGCGGCGCGAAGCGGTCCGCACGGCGCGGCAGATGGTCGGCGGCGGGCGCCTCGGTGCTCGCCGCCCTGCTCGTCGGCGCGGCGATACCCGCGACCGCCGCCGGGGACGCGCCCGTCTTCGCCGACCCGGGCGCCCAGGCGACCCCGACCGGCGGCCGCACCGTCACTCTCCTCACTGGTGACGTCGTCACCTACAGCGGCAGCGGCAACTCGCTGCAGATCGAGCGGATCGTGCCCGGCGAGGGGCGCGAGGGCATGGGCTTCACGCGCCACCACGTCGACGGGCACGAGTACGCCGTACCGATCGACGCCGCCGAGCAGATCGAGCGCGGTCACGTCGACCAGCGGCTCTTCGACGTGACCGAGCTCGTGGCGTCGGGATACGGCGACGGGGACACGAGCGCACTGCGCCTTGTCGTCGGCGACGCGCCGTCCGTCGCGGGCGGGCCCCGGGCGCCCGAGCACGCGCGCGTGGCCGACCGGTTCGACACCGCGCGGGCCGCCGTGCTCTCTGTGCCGAAGAAGAACGCGGGTGCCGTCTGGGAGCAGCTCGCCACCACCTCGTCCGCCGCCCGCTCCGCCGGCATCGGCAAGGTGTGGCTCGACGGCCGGGTGAAGGCCAGCCTCGACGAGTCCGTGCCGCAGATCGGCGCCGACGAGGCCCACCGGCGCGGCGCCACCGGCAAGGGCGTCAAGGTCGCGGTCCTGGACACCGGCTACGACAAGGGACACCCCGACCTCAAGGGCCGGGTGGTCGCCGAACAGGACTTCACCGAGGACGGTGAGGGCGTCCAGGACCACCAGGGCCACGGCACCCACGTCTCGTCGATCGTCGCCGGGACGGGCGCGGCGTCGAGCGGCCGGTACGCGGGCGTCGCCCCCGGCGCCGACCTCGTCGAGGGCAAGGTCCTCGACAACAGCGGCCGCGGCTACGACTCCTGGATCATCGCCGGCATGGAGTGGGCGGCCGACCAGGGCGCCGGCATCGTCTCCATGAGCCTCGGCGCGGACCGCGCTTCGGACGGAACCGACGCGATGTCCGCAGCCGTCGACCGCATCTCCCGCGAGCACGGCACCCTCTTCGTCATCGCCGCGGGCAACACCGGCGACCGCACGATCGGCGCGCCCGGCGCCGCGGACGAAGCGCTCACCGTCGGCTCCGTCACCAAGTCCGGGGCCCTGTCGTCCTTCTCGTCGCGCGGCCCGCGCGAGGGCCGCTGGGCGGTCAAGCCGGAGATCGCCGCGCCGGGCAGCTCCATCGTCGCGGCCCGCGCCGCCGGTACCCTCGGCGACGCCGCGGTCAGCTCCTCGTACGCGTCCCTGTCCGGCACGTCGATGGCGACGCCCCATGTCGCGGGCGCGGCGGCGCTGCTCAAGCAGAAGCACCCGTCCTGGACCGGACAGCAGCTGAAGTCGGCCCTGGTCGGCGCGGCGGCCGACGTGCGGGGCACCACCGTCGACGAGACGGGCGGCGGGCTCGTCGACGTACCGGCGTCCCTGGATGCCAAGGTGACGGCCGCACCCGCCACGCTCGCGGCCCGCGCGTCAGGCAGTGACGAGACCCGCGAGATCACCTGGACGAACACCACCGGCAAAGCGGTCCGCCTCCACGTCACCTCCGACAGCAACCTGATGAAGCCCGGTCAGGAAAGCGTCACCGTCCCGGCGCGCGGCACCGCCACCACCACGGTGCGCCTCGCCCTCGCGCAAGCGGGCGCGGGTGCCTCGCTCGGCGGGCACGTCGTCGCCGACTGGCCCGGCAAGGGACACGTGAGCGTCCCCGTGTCCGTGACGGCCGACGACGAGTCCGGAGTCCTCACCCTCACCGGGCCCGCCCCGCGCGAGGGCGCCGAAGACACCTCGACCACCGTCGTCGTCCAGAACGAAAAGACCGGCGATTCCCTGCTCACCGGCGTCAGCGGCACCGGATCTCGCAACGCGACGCTCCCGCGCGGCAGTTACCGACTCCTCGTCAGCACCTGGGAGTACGACAAGGTCGGCAGGACCGTCGTGGGCCTGACCGCGATCCACTCCGTCCGGCGCGTCACCCTCGGCGAGAACGCCACCGTGCGGCTGTCGACCGACGGCGCGAAGCCCGTACGCATGGGCGTCGACGACGCGGGAGTGCGCACCACCACCAGCGGCGCGACCGGCCTCGTCTCCTCGCTCGGCGGCGCCGACACCGGCCTCGTCGCCACCAGCGCCGCGGGACCGTACGCGGTGCAGGTGGTGCCGACCCCCGAGGGGGAGACCTACGACGGACTGATGCTGTTCGGCGGCACGTCCTGGCAGCAGCGTGAGATCGACGCGCACGAACCCGGCGGAAAGCCCCAGGACCTCGGGCTCCAGCTGTCGCAGTACAGCATCTACCGCTGGACGGGCAGCGTCACCGGCAAGGTGACCGACATCGGCGGCGGCACGGACGAGGAGCTCGCCGGCAAGGACCTCAAGGGCGCGATCGTGCTGTGGCAGCCCACGAAGTCCTCGCCCTCGGTCAACAACCCGATCTACCAGAAGCTCACAGACGCGGGCGTCGCCCTGATCCTGTACCAGGGCTACGGCCTGTCGGTGTACAAGCCGACGCCGATCGCCGCCGTGAACGCGGAGTCGATGCCGTTGCTGAAGGACCGGCTCGCCCAGGGCCCGCTGACGCTGACCGTCGACGGCGTCGACACCTCCCCGACCGCGTACTTCCTCTTCCACAAGAGCGACGGCGCGATCCCCGCTGGCGCCGACTGGTACGACCGCCGGGCGGACCTCGCCCGCATCCGCACCACCGAGCGCACCCACGGATACCCGGGCGACCCCAAGGGCCTGTACGCCTGGACGACCTGGCACGGCTTGCGGCTCGTGCAGCAGATGGCGCGCTACCGGGTGCCCGCCGCGCAGGACGTCTACGTCACACCGGGCGTGCCGTGGACCACGGCGACCTTCCACTACCAGTACGACGTCGGCGACGCCGTGTTCCCGCTGGGCACCCTGCTGACCGCGCCTACCGTGTACGAAGCGGGCCGCACCTACGCCGACGACTGGATGTCGGCGCCCTTCAACCCGGCGCCCGGCGACAGCTCCGTCGTGCGGGACGGCGACAAACTACGGGTCGCGTTCCCGGTGTTCTCCGACGCGGCCGGGCACCAGTCCGAGTACGCGCCCCAGGCCGACCAGGGAACCACGGTCCTCGCCGCCGACGACGGCACCGTCGTCGACAGGAACGACCGCCCGGGCCAGGCCGTGTTCGACCTGCCGCGCGGCGACCGCTGGTACCGCCTCACCATCGACGCCCAGCGGGACGGCGGCGACCCTGTCACCTGGCAGCTCGGCACCCGCGTCACCAGCGAGTGGCGTCTGCGCTCGGGCCACGCGGCACACGCCACGCCCGCCCGGCTCGTCGACCTCGACTACGACCTGCCGCTCAGCGGCACCAACTCGGTAGGAGCGAAGGACGACTTGACATACACGGTCGGCGCCGCGAAGGGGGACAGGCCCGTCACCTCGCTCAAGGTCTGGTACGCCACCGACGGCGCCACCTGGCACCGGGCCACCGCGGTGCGCGGTGACGCAGGGCGCTGGAAGGTGACGGTCCCGGCCGCCGGTACGGCCAAGGTGTCGCTGCGCACCACAGCCACCGACACCTCCGGGGCCGCACTCACCGAAACCCTGACCGACGCCTACAACTCGGGCTGCCCCGACATGTGGTGCGACGAGCAGGGCTGATTTCGGCCCTTGATCAGGACCGGGCCCGTTGAGCGATGATCGGTGCATGACCGACGCACCAGGATCGCTCGGCGGGCTCGGCCTCGACGCCGACGAGGAGAAGCTCTACCGGCGCCTCGTCGAAGAGGGGCCCGCGGACGCGGGACCCGACCCGGCCGCCACCCGGCTCCGCGCCCTCGGACTCGCCGATGAGGCCGACGGTCTGCTCACGGCCGTATCACCCCAACTCGCCCTCACCGAACTGGTGCTGACCCAGGAGCGCGCCGTACTCCAGGCCAGGGCAGGGGTCGAGGAGCTCACCGAGATCTTCCGCAGGCGCACCGCGACCGCCGGCCCGGCCCTCGAAGTGGTGCGGGGACGCGAGCGCGTCGGGCGCCTCATCCAGCACCGGCTGCGCGGGGCCCGCGGCGACGTCCGCTTCTTCGCCAAGCCGCCCTTCGCCGTCATCGGCGTCCAGGACACCAGCGACGCCGACGAGGCGGACCTCAGCCGGCGCGGCGTCCGCGAACGTCTGGTCATCGAGCGCGCCGTCCTCAACGAACCCGGGGCTCCCCAGGAGATCCGGGCCTCCCTCGACCGGGGCCAGGAGATCCGGTTCACACCCGAGCTGCCCTGCAAGCTGCTCATCACCGACGACGACCTCGCCGTCGTCCAGCTCGACGCGAGCGGGGGCGACCGGGACGGGGTCCTGCTGGTACGCCCCGGCGGGCTGCTCACCTCCCTCATCACACTCTTCGAGCTGCAGTGGGAGCGTGCGGTGCGGCTGCGCGAGGACGGCGCGGGCCGGCTCACGCCGAGCCCCGCCACGGCCGACGAACTCCCCGACGAGGAGGACCGCAGACTGCTCGCCCTGCTGCTCGCCGGGCACACGGACGCCTCCGCCGCCCACCACACGGGCCTCGGCCGCCGCACCGTGCAGCGCCGCATCCGCCGCCTGATGGACCTGGCGGGCACCGACTCGCGCATCCAGCTGGGGTGGTACGCGCGGGACAGGGGGTGGCTGTAGGGGGGCAAGGAGTGTGGTCAGGGCGGCGGGCGCGATGTCCGCCGCCTTAGGGATCACGTGTCTTCCGTCACCCGGGCGTCGCGCCCTGGTCGTGGCCCTTTCGGGTTCGCCCCTGCGTGAGCGGCCGTACCGGACCAAGATCCAGGACCGGCGTTCCCGGCCCGGTCCTGGAGCGGGATAAACTGCCCACTTGGCGGAATGTCGACAGCAGGTTGTAAGGTTCCGCCTTTTGAGAGCATCCGCGGTCACTCACAGCACGCCGCGGTCCGAGTGACGCGAGGAACGCAGCGGTGACGATGACAGAGGACAGCCAGACGGGCGCCATGAACGCCATGGTGGTGTCGCAGGAGTCGTTCGGCCCCGGGATCGACCCCGAGCGGCTCGCCGTCTGCCTGAGCGTGCTCGACGAACTCGACAAGCTGGACGTCGACCACCCCGACGCGATCCAGGTCCGGCGGGCCACGGCCGGTGTCTACCGGACCGTGAAGCAGCGCCGCCGCCAGGAGCGCCGCGCCGCGAAGACCGCCCACGACAAGGCCGTCACCGAGGCGACCGCGACCGGCTCCGCCGAGCGCATCGACGACGAGACCGAGGGCCTCCTGCCGTCCTCGCAGGTCCAGGAGGGCAGGCTCGCGGGGATACTCCAGCGTCCCCGCTCCTGCTACACCTGCAAGGCCCGGTACGTCGAGGTCGACTACTTCTACCACCAGCTCTGTCCCGAGTGCGCCGCCGTGAACCGCGCCAAGCGCGACATCCGCGCCGACCTCTCCGGCAAGCGCGCCCTGCTCACCGGCGGCCGCGCCAAGATCGGCATGTACATCGCGCTGCGCCTGCTGCGTGACGGCGCGCACACGACGATCACGACGCGGTTCCCCAAGGACGCCATCCGCCGCTTCAAGGCGATGGACGACTCCGCGGACTGGATGGACCGCCTCGAGGTCGTCGGCATCGACCTGCGGGACCCGGCCCAGGCCGTGGCCCTGGCCGAGCAGGTCGCCGAGCAGGGCCCGCTGGACATCCTCATCAACAACGCGACGCAGACCGTACGCCGGCTGCCCTCCGCGTACGCCGCCCTCGTCGAGGGCGAGAGCGCCCCGCTGCCGGCCGGTGAGCTGCCCGCCCACCACGTCATCGGCGCGTTCAACTCCGGCGCGGTCGACGGCCTGACCGCGCTGCCCGCCGGTATCTCCGGCCTCGACGCCCAGAAGGTCGCCGATCTCGCCCTGGTCGCGGGCAACGCCAGCGTCGCCCGGCACCGCGACGGCAGCGCCATCGACGCGGGCGGCCTCGTCCCGGACGTCGTCGACAGCAACACATGGGTGCAGACGATCGAGCAGATCTCCCCGGTGGAGCTCCTCGAGACCCAGCTGTGCAACTACACGGCGCCGTTCATCCTGATCAGCGCGCTGCGCCCGGCCATGGCCGACGCCGCGAAGAAGGCGTCGAGCGGACGCGCCTACGTCGTGAACGTCTCGGCGATGGAAGGCGTCTTCGGCCGCGGCTACAAGGGCGCGGGCCACCCGAACACGAACGCAGCGAAGGCCGCCATGAACATGGTGACGCGGACCAGCGCCCAGGAGATGTTCCAGAGCGACGGCATCCTCATGACCTCGGTCGACACGGGCTGGATCACCGACGAGCGCCCGCACTACGACAAGCTGCGCCTCGCCGACGAGGGCTTCCACGCCCCCCTGGACCTGATCGACGGCGCGGCCCGCGTCTACGACCCGGTCGTCCGCGGCGAGGCCGGTGAGGACCTGTACGGCGTCTTCCTGAAGGACTACGCGCCCGGCAAGTGGTAGACCCTCATCGAGTGTCCGGCAGCCGGTGACGGAGCTGCTGGTGGACGGCATCGGTCAGGCCCGGCGACGCGGCTCTGACCCTGGTTCCGCCGTCCACCAGCAAGTCGGCTCCCGTCACCCAGGCCGCCTCGTCCGACACCAGCCAGCGCACCGCCCGGGCCACGTCCTCCGGCTCCCCGATCCGGCCCAGCGGCAGCCCCCTCGCCACGGACTCCTCGGCGTGCTCCCACACGAAGCGCGCCATCTCCGTGCGGACGAGTCCGGGCGAGACGGAGTTGACCCGCACCGACGGGGCCAGTTCACCCGCGAGCTGCTGCGTCAGGTGCAGCAGCGCCGCCTTGCTGGTGCCGTAGGCGCCCACGCGGGGGCCGACGTGCCCGGCGCCCTCGGTGCAGATGTTCACCACGGCCCCGCCGTGCTCCGACATCCAGGCCCGCCAGGCGCACTGCACCAGCCGCAGCGGCGCCTCCACGTTGACCGTGAACGCCGCGCGCCAGGCCTCCGGATCCGCCTCCATCAGCGGCCCGTACGGTTCGTTGGTGGCGGCGTTGTTCACCAGGATGTCGAGACGGCCGTACGCGTCGAGGGCCCGCTCCGTCAGCTCCCACAGATGCGCGGGATCCGCGACGGACCCGGCCAGTCCCGTGGCCTCGGCGCCGCTCTTCGTCAGCGCGGCGACGGTCTCGCGGACCGCTCCCGGATCACGCGCCGTCACACACACCCGCGCCCCGGCACCCGCGAGCGCCACGGCGACGGCCCGGCCGATGCCCCGCGACCCCCCGGTCACGACGGCGACCCTGCCTTCCAGCGAGAGCTCCGAAGTCATGGGGCGTACGGTCTCATGACGGGGCGTCAGCCCGACATGTCAACTACGTAGGGATGGTGTGAAGTTGCTGGACCGATACCCGTGCGCCACCAGCTCCACCACCGGCCGCCAGTCCTCCATGACCCCGGCGTCGAGACCCACCACCTTGCCCGCGTCGTCCGCCTGACGCAGCGTCACCGCGTCGTCGGCCAGCGGGTCATGGGCGAACGCCGCAGCCTCCTCGGGCGTCATCGGCCCGCCCTGCGTCTCCAGCGTCAGCGCGCTCTGCGGCGACAGGCCGCGCGCCGGGTCCGATGTCGCCAGGTAACGCTTGGCCGGGACGTGCAGCTGCACCAGGCGCGCGACCCGCTCCCCGAGCAGCCCCCGCACCGCGGCCGCCGCCGTGTCCGCGTGGCCCGCGTCGTCGCCGGGGTGCAGCAGGTGGCCTATGTCGTGGACGAGCCCCGCGAGCTGGAGCTCCTTGTCGCTGGGGTGGCCGCGGCGCAGGAGCGCGGCGGTCTGCAGCGCGTGGTCGTGCAGGTCGACGGGGTCGCCGCTGCGGTCGGGGGTGTCCCACGCGCCGCGGCAGGCGTGCAGCAGATCCATCAGCTCGTCGACGCTGCGCAGCTCGACCCGTGTCATGTGGCTCCTCCCTGGGACCCGTATGGCGGTGTTCCGGCAGGACACCATGGCCATCTTTCGCCGGGGACAACGGGACATTAACGGCGCGTCCGGACCGGCGATAGGGTGACCGCAGACAGTGATCTTCAGTGGGGCGCGGCGCCGGGGCCGAGGAGGAGACGGGTAGGGATGACAGGTGGGCAGTCCCCGGCGGTGGACGAACCCCGCGATCCGGACGTCGATCTGCGCGTGCCGGCCCAGAGGCGCGCGGGCCTGCGGGCGCAGGGCCCGATCGTGGCGGTCGTCTCGCTCGGCGGCGCCGTAGGTGCCTGTGCCCGCTACGGCGCCGCGCTCCTGTGGCCCACGTCGCCCGGGGCGTTTCCCTGGACGACGATGTGGGTGAACGCGCTCGGCTGTTTCGTGATCGGTGTCTTCATGGTGATCATCACCGATGTGTGGGCGGCGCACCGCCTGGTGCGGCCGTTCTTCGGCACCGGCGTCCTGGGCGGCTTCACCACGTTCTCGACGTACGCGGTGGACATCCAGCACCTGGTGGACGGCGGCCGGGTCCGCACGGGCCTGGTCTATCTCGCAGCGACGCTCGGGGCGGCGCTCGCCGCCGTAGGGCTCGGAGTGGCGCTGACGCGCCGCCTACTGGCGTGGAGGAAGCGATGACGCGACTGACCGGGCGTGCCCTGCGCCTGACCGTCTTCGTCGGTGAGAACCACACGTGGCACCGCAAGCCCGTGTACAGCGAGATCGTGCACCGGGCGCACAAGGCGGGCCTCGCGGGGGCGAGCGTCTTCCGCGGCATCGAGGGGTTCGGGGCGTCGTCCCTGATCCACACCTCGCGGCTGCTCTCGCTCAGCGAGGACCTGCCCGTGGCCGTCGTGATCGTCGACACCGAGGCGCGGATCCGGGAGTTCCTGCCGGAGCTGGACGAGCTGGTGTCACAGGGCCTGGTCATGCTCGACGACTGCGAGGTCATCCGCTACGTGGGCCGGGAGAAGGGCGGAACGCGGGCGTGAACTGGCTCCTCGTGATCGCCGGCGCGATGGTCGGCGCGCCCCTGCGCTATCTCACCGACCGGGCCGTGCAGACCCGCCACGACAGCGTCTTCCCGTGGGGGACGTTCACGGTGAACGTCTGCGGCAGCCTCGTGCTCGGCCTGCTCACCGGCGCCGTCGCCGCGGGCGCCGCCTCGTCGGGGGTGCAGCTGCTCATCGGCACGGGCCTGTGCGGGGCGCTGACCACGTACTCGACGTTCTCGTACGAGACCCTCCGCCTGAGTCAGGACGGGGCGCGGCTCTTCGCCGTGGCCAATGTGGCCGCGAGCGTCGCCGCCGGTCTCGGCGCCGCCTTCGCGGGGGTCGCACTCGCCGACGCCCTCTGGGGGTAGGCCAAAAAAAGGGGGCGCGAAAGTCTGAACGCCACGTCCGTCACGTCCGTACCCTCCCGTACCAACAAGTAGCTCGCCCTCGCGGCGAGTTGACGCCGGTATCGGGAGGATTGCTTGCGACGCATCAACGGGACCGCGCTCATCTTCGCCGCCCTGGTCGCCACCCTGGGCGCACTCGCCTTTCCGATCTGGTCGTACGCCGACCGCTCGGGCACCGGGCCGGCCAACCTGAACGCGGGCAGCGTGGCCACCCAGTGGGGCCCCCTGTCGGCCACCGACCGGGACTTCCTGGTCAAGGTGCGGCTCGCCGGGCTCTGGGAGATACCGGCCGGCCAGCAGGCCATGGAGCGGGCGCCGACGCAGGCGATCAGGATGGCGGGCGACCACCTCGTCGTCGGCCACACCGACCTGGACAAGCGTGTCCGCTCGGTCGCGGGCCGGCTCGGCGTGGAGCTGCCGAACCAGCCCAACCCGCAGCAGCAGGGGTGGCTCAACCAGCTGACCGCCGCGAGCGGCAAGGACTACGAGAACAAGTTCGCCAACCTGCTGCGCGACTCCCACGGCAAGGTCTTCGCCCTGATCGCCCAGGTCCGCCACACCACCCGCAACACCCTTGTCCGCGAGCTCGCCACCGACGCCAACCAGACCGTCCTCGATCACATCACGATGCTGGAGAACACGGGCGACGTGGACTTCGACGCCATCGCGAACGAGGCCGCCGGTGCCGCCACCGCCAGCCCCACCGGACCGCCGCCCCCAGGAGGCGTGCTGCCACCCGCTCCGAACCCCGCCGAGCCCTCCGGTTCGCCCGATGTGACCTCCCAGCCGTCGGCCGAGTCGACCGACGATCCGGGGCGATCGATCAACACGGCCCGGCCGGACCCCACGTAGTCGTCGCCCAGTCGGGTGTCATATCGCCGGTGGCCGGATGAATCCCCGGCGACCCCCGGACGTCTCTCTGGTTTCGGCCCCATCGAGCGGGACCCTGCTCATATGGTTACTCTGTCTGTAGCCGACGGACAGCACAACGTGGTCCAACCAGCACCCGTGGTCCGTCGCGGGACGGCCCCATCCAGGGTCGCCCATGCAGAAAACCGGCGCCACCGCGCCCGAACCGGTAACGAAACCAGGCCCGACCGGGCGCCGGACGCCCGACGGGAACGCCGGGCGGGACGCGCCGGACAGGGTTACCCGACACACAAGGAGTGCGCGGTGACACCAGAGAAGACGGATCGCGAACAGCGCCCACGGGAACGCACGGAGCGCGCGGGGCGGCGGCCAGAGAAGCTGGGCAGCCTCGACGTCTGGGCCCGCTCGGCCCCGATCAGACTCGCGGGCTACGAGGACGACCTGGCGGAGCCCCATATCCTCCCGAGCGTGGACTGACCGGCCCCCCGGCCCCGTATCCGTCCCTGACCGGCGGCGTGCCAGACTCACGTACATGCTGATCAGGGACGCGGAGGACAAGGACTGGGCGCAGATCTGGCCGTTCTGACGGCAGATCGTCGGATCCCGCGAGACGTACGCCTGGGACCCGAACGCCTCCGAGGCGCAGGCCCGGACCCTGTGGATGGGTCCGGGCAAGCGTGCGTATGTGGCCGAGGTGGACGGCGCTGTCGTCGGCTCGGCCTACGTCGCGCCGAACTACGGCGGTCCCGCCGCCGGCATCGCCAATGCGGGCTTCATGGTCGACCCCGCCCAAGGCGGCCGCGGCTTCGGCCGCGCCCTCGCCGAGCACGTCCTGGAGCGCGCGAAGGCCGACGGCTACCGCGGCATGGTGTTCAACGCGGTCGTCGAGACCAACCCCGCCGTCGGCCTGTGGACCTCCCTCGGCTTCACGATCCTGGGCACGGTCCCGGACGCGTACGAGCACGCCCGGCACGGCCGGGTGGGGCTGCACATCATGTACCGCGCGCTGTGACGCGGCGGCCACCGACGGTGGCAGATCCCCGGAAACCGGCTTCGCTCCTTCTTCGCAGGCGCTGACAGGCGGCCGTTTTCGGACATTCGTCGCGGGTGCCGCTCTGGGCCGGGTGCCGATGAGCGGTCATCGGATCACTCTCTCAACTATCGCCTCTGCGTGGCCCATTGACGCGCTCAAGGACCCCCACCATCATCAGACCTCCGATGAATGCCCAGCCTTGAGCCGCATCAGGGAGTGCTGAGTATGAGTTCGTACCCAAGACGCCAGGTCCTCGGGACGGCCGCAGCGGTGGCAGCCGCGGCCGCAGTGCCGCTCGCCGCCGCCGGACCGGCGGCCGCGTCCGACGCGGCGGCCACCGCCCGGACGGCGTCCGCGGACGCCGTCTGGGGGCCCGTCCCCGATCCGGTGCCGGTTCCGCTCGACGCCCACTTCGACAACGACGGCGTCGATACCTCGGCCGCCCGCGGAGGCGACTTCGACGGCAGCGGCTACACCTTCCCCGGCGAGGAACTGCCCGCAGGACCCGTCGAACTCGACGGGATCGCCTACGTCTTCCCGTCGTCGGCGGCGGGCGCGAAGAACAACATCGTGGCCATGGGCCAGCGCGTCGACCTCCCCAAGGGCCGCTATCTGTCCGCAATGTTCCTGACCGCCGGCAGCTACGGCAACGCGTCCGGCAGCGCGACCGTCCACTACGCCGACGGCTCCACCGCGAGCGCCGGACTCGGCGGCGCGGACTGGTACTCCTCCGGCGGCCCGCTCTCCGCCGCCTACCGCTACAAGCCCGACGGCACCAAGGACACCAGCCGCGTCGGCATCGGCACCAGCGAGATACCCCTCGACCCGCAGCGCGAGGCCGTCGCGATCACCCTGCCGAAGCTCAACCCGGCCGAGGCCAACAAGACCGCCCTGCACGTCTTCGGGCTCTCGCTCCAGCCGGCCGCGCAGGGCCGGGCGCTTGCGCTGCGCGACGCGCACTCCACGTCCTCGCTCCTGGAGTCGACCGGCGCGCAGAGCGTAGAGGCGACCGTCGTGAACGCGGGCACCGTCGGCATCGTCACCGCCGACGCCCTCACCGTCAGCGTCGACGTGCCCGGCGCGCGCACCGTCGAGCCCGCCCGCGTCACACGCCTCGCCCCCGGTGAGCAGGCCCGCGTCCGCGTCGGCATCCGCAACCGCGCGGGCACCGCGCCCGGCACCGTCCAGGACGGCAAGGTCGTCGCCACCGGGCGCGGACACCAGGCCGCGGCCAGCTCCAGGAAGCTCACGCTCGGCGTGCCCGACTACGAGCCGACCGACGCGTCGCTCTCCGGCCACCAGGCCCCGTACTGGTTCCACTCCGCGAAGTTCGGCATCTTCATCCACTGGGGCGTCTACTCGGTGCCCGCGTGGGCGCCGGTCGGCAAGCAGTACGCCGAGTGGTACTGGGACCAGATGCAGGACCCGAACAACCCGACGTACGCCCACCACAAGGCCACGTACGGCGAGGACTTCGCGTACGACGACTTCATCCCGATGTTCACCGCGAAGAAGTGGGACCCGCGCGCGTGGGTCGAGCTGTTCCGGGACGCCGGCGCCCAGTACCACGTCCTCACCTCCAAGCACCACGAGGGCTTCGCGCTCTGGGACACCAAGCTGTCGGACCGCAACGCCGTGAAGATGGGCCCCAAGCGGGACATCATCAAGGAGCTCTTCGACGCGTCCCGCCGCTACACACCCGAACTGCATCGCGGCCTGTACTTCTCGATGCCCGAGTGGTTCAACCCGGACAACCCGTGGATGGGGCACGCCCCGCGCAACCCGTACACGCTGGAGCCCGTCCCCTACACCGGCTACACGTCCGGCAAGGACTACGTGAAGGGCTTCCAGGCCCCGCAGATGCTGGAGCTGATCCACGACTACGACCCGCAGCTCCTGTGGTGCGACATCGGCGGCGTCAACGACTCGCACAACGTCCTCGCCGAGTTCTTCAACCACGGCAAGAACCGCCCGAAGCCCTACGAGGTCGCCGTCAACAACCGCTCCGGGATCGGCTTCCACGACTTCACGACACCCGAGTACACGACGTACGACAACACCGTCGTCGCGAAGTGGGAGTCGAGCCGCGGACTCGACCCGTACAGCTACGGCTACAACGCCGAGACCCCCGACGACCGCTACATGAGCACCGAAGAGGTCGTGCACAGCCTCGTCGACATCGTGTCGAAGAACGGCAACTTCCTCCTCGACATCGGGCCGCGCGCCGACGGCACCATCCCCGAGATCATGCAGACCCGGCTGCGCGAGACGGGCCACTGGCTCAAGACCAACGGCGAGGCCATCTACGACACCACCTACTGGTCGCGGATGGCGCAGCTCGGCGAAGACCTGCGGTTCACGGTCAGGCCGAACAAGGCGTTCTACATCCACTCGCTCGCCGAGCCGGGCGCCACGCTCACCGTCGAGGCCGCGGTGCCGGTCAGGGCCGGGGACAAGGTCACGATGCTCGGCTACGACCGGCCGCTGAACTGGCGTACCAAGGGCGGGTCGTTCGTCGTGGACGTGCCGGCGGCGGCACGCGCGGCGGGCGAGCACGTGTGGGTGTTCAAGGTGGAGTGGAAGGGCTGAGAGGTGCCCGGGTGAACCCGTGAGTGAGTAGCGGGGGGCGGCGGACCGGGGGTCCGCCGCCCCCCTGCGTTCGGTAGCTCAGCCGACTGATTCATCCGATGAGTTTTGCGAGATGTCCAAGTGGTCGCCGGGAACGATCCATTGACACCCCGCCGGAGGGCTTGAATCATCGGACCTCATGACGGATCTGAGCTCCACGATCGCACCCCGGCGACGCAGACACCGACTGATCGGCACCGTCGCGGCGTTCCTGCTGCTTGCGGCACCGGCCCCCCTGGCGCGGGCGGCACCCCAGGACCCCGTGCCCCGGACCCTGCCGAGCCTCACCAACTGGACGCCAGGACAAGGTACTTACTCCTACGGTCCCGGCGCCCGCCTGGTCGCGCACGACGCCGCCTCTCGCCGCGTCGCCACCACGCTCGCCGATGACCTGCACGCCGCGGGCAAGGGCACCGTGCCGGTCACCGGCGGTCCGTCCCGTACCGGCGACATCGTGGTCGATGTCGAGCCGTCACGGAGCGGGTCCCTGGGCGCCGAGGGCTACGAACTCCGCGCCGCACAGCGGCTCGAGATCACCGGAGCGGCCGAGGCCGGAGCCTTCTACGGCACCCGCACCCTCCTCCAGCTCCTCGCCCAGGGCGACCAGGTGCCGGCCGGACGCACCGTCGACGTGCCCCGCTACAAGGAACGCGGCGTCGGCGTCTGCGCCTGCTACGTGCACATCTCCACGGACTGGATGGAGAACTTGGTGCGCGACATGGCGTACCACAAGCTCAACCAGCTGCTCGTCGAGCTGAAGGTGAAGAGCGACCGGCACCCCGAGGCCAACACCTGGGGCTACTACACCAGGAGCGAGATACGCCGCCTCGTCGCGCTCGGCGAGAAGTACCACGTCACCATCATTCCGGAGATCAACTCCCCGGGTCACATGGACCCCTGGATCGAGAACCGCCCCGACCTCCAGCTCACCGACTCCGACGGCAAGCCGCAGCCGTCCCGCCTCGACATCACCGCACCCGCGGCCTTCGACTACTACAAGAGCCTCATCGACGAGTACGGCGAGGTGTTCCCCGCCAAGTGGTGGCACATGGGCGCCGACGAGTACATGCTCGGCTCGGACTTCGCCAAGTACCCGCAGATCGCCGCGTACGCGAAGAAGAAGTACGGCGAGAACGCCACGCCCCAGGACGCGTTCATCGACTTCGTCAACCGCGTCGGCGAGTACGCCGCGAGCAAGGGCAAGCGGCTGCGTATCTGGAACGACGGCCTCACCGGCGCCAACACCGTCCCCGTGACGGCCGGCACGACCGTCGAGCACTGGCTCGGCGTCAAGGTGAAGCCCAGTGAACTGATCGCGCAGGGCTACCCCGTGATGAACTCCGCCTACTCTCTCTACCTCATACGCGGCGGCTTCCACACGGACACGCGGAAGCTCTACGACGAGCAGTGGGACCCGCGCAGCTTCGAGGGTGAGAAGCTCGCCTCGCGCGAAGGCATCACCGGCGCCAAGATCAGCCTGTGGCCCGACAACGGGCGCGGAGAGACAGAGAACGAGGTCGCCGCAGCGGCCCGGCTGCCCCTGAGCCATCTCGCGCAGGCGACATGGAGCGACCCGCACCCCGACGCGACGTACGCCGGCTTCACCGCGCGGGCCGAGGACGTCGGCACGGCACCGGGACAGCGGGTCCTGACGCAGCCGCCCCTCGCCGACGGCGCGTACACCCTCGCCGACACACGCCACCGCACGCAGGCGGCCGGCTTCGCGCTCACCCGCACCCCGGACGGCTATCTGACCCTCAAGTCCACCGCGACCGGCAACTGCCTGGAGACCCGCAGCGGAAAGCTCACCCTCAACGTGCCGCTGCAGCCCGGCTCGGCGGTCACGCAGGAGACCTGCGACGCGAAGAACACCCTTCAGCGCTGGCAGGTGACCCGCTCCGGCGGTGGCTACGTGCTCACCAACGCCCTCACACGCATGACCCTGAACGCGACACCCGACGGACGTCTCGTGCAGAACCCGCCCGACCAGCAGACCCCGACCGTCTGGACGCTGACCCAGCGCTGAACCGGCGCCGCCCCGAAGGGACCCCACCCGCAGATGACCGTCAGCAGACGACTCTTCATGACCGCCGCCGTGGCCACGGCCGTGGCCGCGTCGAGCAACTCCCTCGCCCTGGCCGCCCCGGCAGCGACCGCAACCACGGCGGCAGAACCCCACTACCGCATCCCCATCAGCACCGCGGACTCCCCAGAGGAAATGGTCGCCAAGGCCTCACAGGTCCGCCCGACGGCCCGTCAGATCGCCTGGCAGAGCCTGGAGAAGACCGCCTTCCTGCACTTCGGCGTGAACACCTTCACCGGCCTCGAATGGGGCACCGGCGACGAGGACCCGAACGTCTTCCAGCCGACGGGCCTCGACACCGACCAGTGGGCACGCGCGCTGCGCGACGGCGGATTCAAACTCGCCATCCTCACGGTCAAGCACCACGACGGCTTCGTCCTCTACCCGTCCCGCTACACCAAGCACGATGTCGCGTCGAGCAGTTGGCGCGACGGCCGGGGCGACGTGCTGCGCTCCTTCGCCGACTCCATGCGCAAGTACGGCATCAAGGTCGGCGTCTACATCTCGCCCGCGGACGAGAACCAGTACCTCGACGGCGTCTACGCCAACGGCAGCAAGCGGTCCGCCCGCACCATCCCCACGCTCGTCGACGGCGACGACCGGGCAGGCGACGACCCGCGCACGTTCACCCTCGACGCGACCGACTACGGCGCCCACATGCTCAACCAGCTCTACGAGGTGCTCACCGAGTACGGGCCCGTCGACGAGGTGTGGTTCGACGGCGCGCAGGGCCGCATCCCACCGGAGAAGGTGGAGACGTACGACTGGGACAGCTGGTACGCGGTGATCCGCGCGCTCGCCCCCGGCGCCACCATGGCCGTGCGCGGACCGGATGTGCGCTGGGTGGGCAACGAGGGCGGACTGGCCCGCGAGGACGAGTGGAGCGTCGTCCCGGTCAAGGACTCGGGCAACGGAAGCGTCGACTACGCCCTGCGGTACGACGCGCCGGACCAGGGCAGCCGTGACGCGCTCGCGCAGTCGCGCTCCGTGGCCCAGTACCTCCAGTGGTGGCCCGCCGAGTGCGACGTGTCCATCAGGCCCGGCTGGTTCTACCACGCGGACCAACAGCCCAAGAGCGTCGACCAGTTGGCCGACATCTGGTTCCGGTCCGTGGGCCGCAACTCCGTGCTGCTGCTCAACATCCCGCCGGACACGGACGGCCTGCTGCCCTCGGCGGACGTGGCGCGGCTCAAGGAGTTCCGCGAGCGCATCGACCGCGAACTGCCCGTGGACCTGGCCCACAGCGCCCGTGTGCGCGACGACGGCGAGGGCACCCGCACCGTCGACCTGCGCACCGCCCGGGAGGTGGACCGGATCCGGCTCGCCGAGGACATCCGGCACGGCCAGCAGGTGGAGCAGTTCGTCGTGGAGGCGAAGTCCGGCGGAGCCTGGACCGAGGTGGCGCGGGCCGGAACGATCGGCGCGAGCCGCGTCCTGGTCCTGCCCGCGCCCGTGACGGCCCGCGAGTGGCGCCTGCGGATCACGCAGACCCGCACCGGCCCGCACATCGCCCGGTTCGGCCTCTACCGCTCCCGGGTCTGAGCGCGGGGAACGGGACGTGGGGTGGCCCGCCGGACGCGGGCCGCCCCACGCGTGCGAGGATCGGCCGCATCGGTCGAGTGCGTGTACGAGGGGGAACCATGACTGCGGAAGACGTGACCCCGAAGGCCTGCTGCGCCGCGCGCCGTGAAGGCGGCGGCGATCCGCAGCCCGTGCCCCTCGTCCCGACGGTCCGGCGCGCTTCCGGCAAGGGCATGGTGACCCTGCCCGGCGGGACGTTCCGCATGGGCAACGAGGACGACCGGGCCAACCCCGGCGACGGCGAGGGTCCGGTCCGCGAGGTCACCGTCGGCCGCTTCCGGATCGACGAACACGCGGTCACGAACGCCCAGTTCGCGACGTTCGTGAAGGACACCGGCTTCGTGACCGCCGCCGAGCGGTTCGGCTGGTCGTACGTCTTCGCCGGTTTCCTCGACCCGCGCCTCGCCCGCGCGACGCCCGCCCCCGCCGGCACCCCCTGGTGGCGGGGTGTCGAGGGCGCGACCTGGCGCGCGCCCGAGGGACCCGGCTCCGGGATCGGCAACCGGTCGCGGCACCCTGTGATCCACGTCAGCTGGGACGACGCGAGCGCCTACGCCGCCTGGGCCGGCAAGCGGCTGCCCACCGAGGCCGAGTGGGAGTACGCGGCCCGCGGCGGCCTCGACCAGGCCCGCTACCCGTGGGGCGACGAGCTGACCCCGCGCGGCCACTGGCGCTGCAACATCTGGCAGGGCGAGTTCCCCGTCGTGAACACGGGCGAGGACGGCCACACCGGCACGGCGCCCGTCGATGCCTACCGGCCCAACGCCTACGGCCTCCACAACACCGTCGGCAACGTGTGGGAGTGGGTCGCCGACCGGTTCACCACCGACCACCCGGCGGCGCCGCTCACCGATCCGCGCGGCCCCGCCGAGGGCGACACACGTGTGATGCGCGGCGGCTCGTACATGTGCCACGACTCGTACTGCAACCGCTACCGCGTGGCCGCGCGTACCGCCAACACACCGGACTCCAGCAGCGGGAACTGCGGTTTCCGGTGTGCGGCGGACGTGTAGGAACCGGTCACCCGGCGGCGTACACCCGCTCGCCGCCCACGAACGTCTCCAGGACATGCGTCGCGCCGATCTCCTCCGTGGGCGCCGCGAACGGGTCGCGGTCGAGGACCACCAGGTCGGCGAGGCGCCCCGCCGTGATCGAGCCGGTCACGTCGTCCAGGTGGTTCACGTACGCGCTGCCCGCGGTGTACGCCGTGAGCGCCGCGTCCAGGCCGATCCGCTGCTCCGGCAGGAACACGGGGGTGCCGGGCGCCGCGTCGGGCAGGACGCGGTTGACCGCGACGTGGATGGCCTCGATCGGGTCCGGGCTGCTCACCGGCCAGTCGCTGCCCGCCGCGAGCGTCGCCCCCGAACGCTGAAGATCGCCGAACGGGTACTGCCACGCGCTGCGCTCGGGGCCGAGGAACGGGATCGTCAGGTCGTCCATCTGCGGCTCGTGCGCCGCCCACAGCGCCTGCATGTTCGCCGTCGCGCCCAGCTCCCTGAACCGGCCGATGTCGTCGGGGTGGACCACCTGGAGATGGGCGAGGTGCGGGCGGGTGTCGGTGCGCCCGTTGGCGGTGCGCGCCGCCTCGACGGCGTCGAGTGCCTCGCGCACCGCCCGGTCGCCGAGGGCGTGGAAGTGCACCTGGAAGCCGCGTGCGTCCAGCTCGGTCACGTACTTCTGGAGGTCGAGGGGCGGGACGAAGCTGATGCCGCTGTTGTCGGAGGCGCAGCCGCAGCCGTCCAGGTAGGGGCCGAGGAGGGCCGCCGTGCCGTTCTCCGCCACGCCGTCCTGCATGATCTTCACCGTGGTGCAGCGCAGCCGTCCGCGCGTGCCGGCCGTGCGGCGCGCCACGAGCTCGTCGATCTGCTCGGTGCCGCGCGAACGGTCCCACCACAGCGAGCCGACCACCCGCGCGGTGAGGCGCCCGTCCGCGGCGGTCGCGAGATAGGCGTCCGTGGGGTCGGTGAGGTTGGCGTGCTCGCCGAGGAGGGCGTCCTGCCACGCGGTGACGCCGAGGGAGTGCATCAACGCCTGGGCCCGCAGCAGGCCCGTGATCCTCTGCTCCAGCGTGACGGGCGGCAGCAGCCGTCCGATCAGGTTCGCCGCGCCCTCCTGGAGCATGCCGGTCGGTGCCCCGTCGGCGTCGCGCTCGATGCGGCCGTCGGCGGGGTCGGGGGTGCGGGCGTCGATCCCGGCGGCCTGCAGGGCGCGGGAGTTGACCCAGGCGCCGTGGTGATCGCGGTTGACGAGGTAGGCCGGGCGGTCGGGCACGAGGGCGTCGAGCTCGGCGGCCGTGGGCAGGCCGCCGGGGAATGCCTCCATCGACCAGCCGCCGCCGGTGATCCACTCGGTGTCGGGGTGCGCCTGAGCGTACGCGGAGATGCGGCGCCGGTACTCGTCGAGGGTCGTCGCGCCGCTGAGGTCGCACTGGCCGAGTTCCAGGCCGCCGCCGACGGGATGTGCGTGCGCGTCCTGGAAGCCGGGGATGAGCAACTTTCCCTTCAGGTCCACCACTTCGGTGGCCGGGCCGACGAGTTGGCGTACCTCGTCGTGGCCCACGGCGACGATCCGCTCGCCGCGTACGGCCACGGAGGTCGCGCGCGAGCGGGCGGGGGAGAAGGTGTGGACCGGGCCGCCGGTGAAGACGAGATCGGCGGGGGCGGTGTCGGGCATGGGACGTGACTCCTTGGAGTGAGGGGACAGGGGCTGGTCAGGAACGTTCGGCGGTCAGGGGGACCGGCTCGGGAGTGGTGACACCGCCCTTGACGAAGTACGGGGAGCGGCGCACGTACTTGGCGTACGCGGCCATCACCAGGCCGGACGCGACGATGGCGACCGGTACCGACAGCATGAACCACCCGTTGTCCGGGCTGAGTTCGAAGCTGTCGCTCATCGTCACGTACGAGCGGGCGAGGTAGACGCCGATCCCGAGGAGCGCGATGCCGCTGACCCCGGGGGCCACGACCGCGCGCAGCGCACCGGACAGCGGACCGTGCAGGGCGGCGCGGAAGCGGACCGCGCAGGCGAGCGCCGTCAGGCCGTAGTACAGGGCGACGACCAGGCCGATGGAGTTGACGGCGGCGAGGATCATCTCGTTGAGCTTGGGGATGGCCAGCGCGAGCACGGAGACCGCGGCGGAGATCGACATGATGAGGACCGTGCCGAGGGCCGGGGATTCGTAACGCGGGCTGACGCGGGTCCATACCTGGCCCATCGTGCGGTCGCGGCCCATGGCGAGGAGGCCGCGGGCCGTCGGGATGACGCTCGACTGGAGCGAGGCCACCGCGGAGAACATCAGCGCGAGCAGCGGCAGCGTCGCCCACGGCTCGTCGGCCAGTTTCGCGCCCAGATACGTGAGGCCCTGCGGGCCCTGGGCGACCAGCTCCGGCAGGCTCATCTCGCGCTGGAAGGCCACGGCTCCGTAGAGGAACATCGCGAGCATCGTGAACAGCGCGATGAAGCCGCCCCGGCCCGCGTCCCGCACGTTCTTCGTCTCCTCGGTGACGCTGAACGCCGCGTCCCAGCCCCAGAAGAAGAACACCGCGAGGACGAGGCCCTGCGCGAAGGCCGTGCCGTCGTGGATCGCGAAGGGGTTCAGCCACGACCACTGGAAGGCGTGGCCGCCCGAGATCAGGGCCCAGCCGCAGAAGGCCAGCAGGACCGCGTACTCGAAGACGAGCAGCCAGGTCTGGAGCCGGGTGGCCTTGCGGACGCCGGTGATCGCCGTGTACGTCACGACGGCCAGGACCAGGAGGCCGACCACGGTGCTCAGGGCCGTCGAGTTCGGGTCCAGCGTGAGTCCGAGGGCGTGGTGCCAGCCGGCCTTGTTCGCGAACTGGAGGAAGACCGACCCGGTCACGGCGCTGGTGTACGCCATGAAGATGACTGTGCCGATCAGGGTGACCCAGCCCGTGATGAAGCCGGGCCACGGGCCGAGCGACTTGCCGACCCACACATAGCCGCTGCCCATGTTCGGCTCGGAGCGGTTGAGGCGGGCGTACGCGGAGGCGATGCCCAGGATCGGAAGGAACGCCACGAGCAGGATCGCCGGGGCCTGGAGGCCCACCGTCGCGGCGAGCGCACCCATGCCGATTCCGATGCTGGTGGTGGCCGCGGTGCTGGACGCGGCGATGGCGACGCCGTCGACGACACCGAGGGAACGGCGCAGGCCAGGGGGTTCGCTGCTCATTCGGACACTCCTGAAACCGGAGGAGGGGAGGGAGGCTGCGATCAAACAGGCCTTGTCAATGTTGCGTCAATGGTGTTGACATAAGGCGAACGGGCAGCGCGGACGGAAGGGGATTCGGTATGACCGAAGGGCGGATTCCGGTGGAGCGGCGGCGCCGCAAGCCGACCAAGTCGGGGGTGCTGCTCTCCGCCGACCTGATCGTCGACTGCGCCCTGCGCCTGGTCGGCCAGCACGGGCCCGACGCGCTGAGCGTGCGCAGACTGGGCGCCGCGCTCGGCTGCGACCCGAGTGCGGTCTACCGCTACTTCCACAACACGGACGACCTGCTCCTGGCCGTCGCCGACCGGATCATCGGCGAGAGCATGGCCGGCTTCGCACGGAGCGACGACTGGGTCGCGGACCTGCGGACCATGGCGCGACGGATCCACCGCGCCTACAGCGAGCACCCGCGGATCGCCGCCATGGCCGCGTACCGCGTGACGCGTCGGATCAACGAGGTCAAGGCGGTGGAGACGGGAATCGGGCTGCTGCGGAGCGCGGGCTTCGACGCGGCAACGGCCGTGCGGTACTACGCGGCGTTCGTCGACACGGCGCTGGGGCACGCGGCCCTGGACGCCTCCCATCTGGCGCTGCCGCCCGAGCGGCGCGCCCAGGACCACAGCGCCTGGACGGACACGTACCAGTCGCTCCCGGCGGACACGTACCCCCAACTCGACGCCGTGCGCGCGCACTTGCCCCTGATGGCGGAGAGCTCCTTCGAGACGGCCCTGGGGCTCCTGCTCTCGGCGCTGGCAGCACAGGCGCCGCGCTGACTCTCCTTCTTGCGGGGGGTGGTCAGGTCGGTTCGGCGTCGAGCTGGCTGCGCATCCAGGCCTCGACCTCGCCCACATGGGCCGCCGCCGCGGCGCGCGCCGCCTCCGGGTCGCGGGCGACCAGCGCGCGGTGGATACGGGCGTGCTCGCGGCCCGTGCGCTCGAAGGCGCCCTCTTCCTGGTAGCCGCGCCACACGCGGGCCCGGAACGTCCGTGACGACAGTCCCTCCAGGATCGCGGCCATCGTGTCATTGCCCGCGGCCGTGGCGATCACCCGGTGGAACGCGAGGTCGTGGGAGAGGATCTCCTCGGGGTCGTCCGTCGCCGCCATCGCCGCCAAGTGCAGCTCCACTTCGGCGAGTTGCTCGGGTGTGATGCGCGCGGCCGCCAGCGCGGTCGCGGTCGACTCGAGCACGCGGCGCACCTCCATCAGCTCCACAAGCCGCGCGCCGCGCGAGAGGTCCGCGACGACGCCGAACGTCTCCAGGAGATCCCCGGCGTTCAACTGCGTGACGTAGATGCCGGATCCGTGCCGCGCCTCCAGGACGCCGAGGACCGTCAGCGCCCTGATCGCCTCACGCATGGAGCTGCGCGAGATGCCGAGCTGGGTGGCCAGATCGCGCTCCGTCGGCAGCCGCTGGCCCGGCTCGAGCAGTCCCTCGCCGATCATCGCCTTGATCTGCTCGATGGCCCGCTGCGTCACGGTGCCCTTCTGCGGGGCGGTCTGTTCCACGGACGCTCCTCAATATGCCGGATGCGCCGCAGTCTAGCCAGAGATGTGGTCGGACCACTACGGCCTGAAACACGGAAAAGTTGGCGCCGAGGGGTGTTGTGGCCGCCAAGTGGTCTGATAAATATTTCCGCCATCAGGTACCAGAAGTCGCTCGATCTCGCTCGATGAGGAGCCGTCAGATGGCCGGCAGAACAGTGCGCAAGCGGAACAGGTCGCGGATCGTGGGCGCGGCGGCGGTCGCCGCTTGCGCCGCCCTGGTGCTCTCCGCCTGCGGCAGCACGAAGGACGACGTCGCCTCCGGCGGCAAGGGCGGCGGTGACGGAAAGGGCAAGGTCGGGGTCATCCTGCCCCTGCTCACCTCGCCGTTCTGGCAGTCGTACAACGACTACGTGCCGAAGATGGCGAAGTCCGAGAGCGTGGACGCGCTCAAGACCGTCAACTCCAACAGTGACCCCTCGCAGCAGATCACGGACATCAACAACCAGCTCAACCAGGGCGTCAAGGGTCTCGTCGTCGCGCCCCTCGACAGCGCCGCGATCTCCGCCGGCCTCGACCAGGCCGAGCGCAAGGGCGTCCCCGTCGTCGCCGTGGACGTCGCGCCCGAGAAGGGCAAGGTCGCCATGGTCGTACGCGCCAACAACGTCGCGTACGGCGAGAAGGCCTGCGAGTACCTCGGCCAGCAGGTCAAGACCGGCAAGGTCGTCCAGATCATGGGTGACCTCGCCTCCGTGAACGGCCGCGAGCGCTCGCAGGCCTTCCGCGACTGCGTCAAGAAGAAGTACCCGGACCTCAAGGTCCTGGAGATCCCCGCCAAGTGGGAGTCCGACACCGCCGCGTCCAAGCTGGACACCCTCCTCAACGCCAACCCCGACATCAAGGGCATCTACATGCAGGCGGGCGGCGTCTACCTCGCGCCCACCCTGCAGACCCTCAAGTCCAAGGGCCTGCTGAAGAAGACCGGCGAGAAGGGCCACATCACGATCGTCTCGAACGACGGCATCCCGCAGGAGTTCGCCGCGATCCGCAAGGGCCAGATCGACGCGACCGTCTCCCAGCCCGCCGACGCCTACGCCAAGTACGGCATGTACTACATCAAGGCGGCGATGCAGGGGAAGACGTTCAAGCCCGGTCCCACCGACCACGACTCGGAGATCGTCAAGCTGCCCAGCGGCATCCTCGAGGACCAGCTGCCCGCGCCGCTCGTCACCAAGGACAACGTCGACGACCCGAAGCTCTGGGGAAACACGGTCAAATGAGCACCTCGACGACAACCACGCCGGCGGTCAGGCCGCTGGTCGAGGCGTCGGGCATCGCCAAGCGGTACGGTCCCACCGTCGCCCTGCAGGACGGTCGCCTGACCGTCCTGCCCGGCGAGTCCCACGCCCTCGTGGGCCGCAACGGCGCCGGGAAGTCCACCCTGGTCACGGTCCTCACCGGCCTCCAGGCACCGGACGCGGGCACCCTCCTGTTCGACGGCGAGCCCGCGCCCCCGCTCAGCGACCGCGACGCCTGGCGCGCCAAGGTTGCCTGCGTCTACCAGAAGCCGACCGTCGTACCCGAACTCACGGTCGCCGAGAACCTCTTCATCAACCGGCAGCCCGGCAGCCGCCGCGGCTTCTTCTCCTGGCGCAAGCTCCAGGAGGAGGCCGCGCAGGTCCTCGGCACCTGGGACATCCATGTCGACCCCGAGGCCCGCACCGCCGACCTCAAGGTCGAGGACCGCCAAATGGTGGAGATCGCCAGGGCGTTGAGCGGCGGCGCCCGTTTCATCGTTCTCGACGAGCCCACCGCACAGCTCGACAACCGCGAGATCGAGCGCCTCTTCACCCGCATGCGGGCCCTCCAGGAATCCGGCGTCACGTTCCTGTTCATCTCGCACCACCTCCAGGAGGTGTACGAGGTCTGCCAGACGGTCACCGTGCTGCGCGACGCCCGCTGGATCACCACGGCACCCGTCGCGGAACTGCCGCGCGCCGCACTGGTGGAGGCCATGGCCGGCGAGGTCATCGCCGAGGAGCGCGCGGCCGCCCGCGCCGCCGTGGAACACGAGCCCGACGCCACCGTCCTCCTCGACGCGCGCGGCCTCACCTCGGAGGCGTACCACGACGTCGACCTGACCATCCGCAGCGGCGAGGTCGTCGGGCTCGCCGGATCCAGCGGCAGCGGCAAGATCCAGCTCGCCGAGGCGTTCGCCGGACTGCACACGCCGACCGCCGGAACGGCCCGACTCGACGGCAGGAATCTGCCGTTCGGTGATGTCGGCGCCGCGCTCGCGGCGGGCGTCGGCTGCGTGCCGCGCGACCGGCACGACCAGGGACTCGTCACCGGCATGACCATCGGCGACAACGCCACCATGAGCGTCCTCGGGCGCCTGGGCCGCTACGGCTTCGTCGGCACCGACCGCAAGCGCCGCTTCGCCGCCGACCTCATCGACCGCCTCGACATCCATGCGGAGGGCCCCGACCAGCCCGTGTCCGACCTCTCCGGCGGCAACGCCCAGAAGGTCGTCATGGCCCGTGCCCTCGCCTCCGACCCCCGCCTTCTCGTCCTCATCAACCCCACCGCGGGCGTCGACGTGAAGTCCAAGGAGTCCCTGCTGTCCCGCATGGACAGCGCCCGCGAGGACGGCACCGCGGTCCTCGTCGTCTCCGACGAGCTCGACGACCTGCGCCGCTGCGACCGGGTCCTCGTCCTCTTCCACGGGAAGGTCGTCGCCGAGCACGCGGCCGGCTGGAACGACCACGAGCTGATCGCCTCCATCGAAGGAGTGGACCATGGCTGACATCAAGGCCCCGTCGGCCTCACCAGCCACCCCCGTACGGCTGCCCGGCAAAGGGTCCGCGAAGACCGTCCTGCTGCGCCGGGCCCGCGAACTCGCCCTCGTACCGGCCCTGTTGCTGCTGATGGTGCTCGGAGCGGTCGTCAACGACTCGTTCCTCACCGAACGCAACCTGATCTCCATCCTCGGCGCGTCCGCAGCCCTCGCGATGGTCGTGCTCGCAGAGTCGCTCGTCCTGATCACGGGCAAGTTCGACCTGTCCCTGGAGTCGGTGGTCGGCATCGCGCCCGCCGTCGGCGCCCTGCTCGTCCTGCCGGTCTCCCAGTCCGGATTCGGCACCGAGTTCCCGACCGTGCTCGCGCTGCTCGCGATCCTCGTCGTGGGCGCGGTGATCGGGGCCTTCAACGGCATCCTCGTCGTGAAGTTCAAGCTCAACGCCTTCATCGTGACGCTGGCGATGCTGATCGTCCTGCGCGGACTGCTCGTCGGCGCGACCAAGGGCAAGACGCTGTTCGGGATGCCCGACGCGTTCTTCTCCCTCGCCACCACGACGTTCCTGCGCATCCCGATGTCGGTGTGGCTGGCCGCCGTCGCCTTCGGCGTGGTGGGCCTCATCCTGAAGTACCACCGGATCGGCCGCGCCATGTACGCGATCGGCGGCAACGCCGACGCCGCACGCGCGGCGGGAATCCGCGTCGAGCGCGTGATGCTCGGTGTGTTCGTCGCCGCGGGCGTCCTCGCCTCGGTCGGCGGGATCATGCAGACCGGCTACGTCGGCGCGATCAGCGCCAACCAGGGCAACAACATGATCTTCACCGTGTTCGCGGCGGCGGTCATCGGCGGCATCAGCCTCGACGGAGGCAAGGGCACCATGTTCGGCGCCCTCACCGGCGTCCTGCTGCTCGGTGTCGTCCAGAACCTGCTGACCCTCGCCCAGGTTCCGTCGTTCTGGATCCAGGCCATCTACGGCGGAATCATCCTCCTCGCCCTGATGATCGCCCGTGTGACGACCGGCCGCGCCCAGGACTGACCCCCGCCTCAGCAAGAAAGGCCACCCGTGTCTCCAACTGCCGCCCGAATCATCGCGGTTGACACTTTCGACATCCGGTTCCCGACCTCCAGGGAGCTGGACGGATCCGACGCCATGAACCCGGACCCCGACTACTCCGCCGCCTACGTCGTGCTCCGCACCGACGCCGCCGACGGAGTCGAGGGGCACGGATTCACGTTCACCATCGGTCGTGGCAACGATGTCCAGGTCGCAGCGATCGACGCCCTGCGGCACCATGTCGTCGGCCGGGGGGTCGACGAACTGTGCGCCGACCCGGGGACGTTGAACCGCGACCTGATCGGCGACAGCCAGCTCCGCTGGCTCGGCCCCGAGAAGGGCGTGATGCACATGGCGATCGGTGCCGTCGTCAACGCCGTGTGGGACCTGGCGGCCAAGCGCGCCCGCAAGCCGCTGTGGCAGTTCCTGGCCGACGCGACGCCCGAGTGGCTCGTCTCGCAGATCGACTTCCGCTACATCGCCGACGCGCTCACCCCCGACGACGCCCTCGCGCTCCTCAGATCGGGCCGTGAGGGCGCGGCGGAACGCGAGAGCACCCTGCGCTTGCGCGGCTTCCCCGGCTACACCACCTCACCCGGCTGGCTCGGCTACTCCGACGAGAAGCTCGGCCGCCTCGCCCGGCAGGCCGTCGCCGACGGTTTCCGGCAGATCAAGCTGAAGGTCGGCGCTGACCTCGCCGACGACATCCGGCGCTGCCGCACCGCCCGCTCGGTGATCGGCCCGGACATCCGCATGGCGATCGACGCCAACCAGCGGTGGAACGTCGGCGAGGCCATCGAGTGGACCAAGGCGCTCGCCGAGTTCGACCCGTACTGGGTGGAGGAGCCCACCAGCCCCGACGACGTCCTCGGTCACGCCGCGATCCGCAGGGCCGTCGCGCCCGTGAAGGTCGCCACCGGCGAGCACGTCCAGAACCGCATCATCTTCAAGCAGCTCCTCCAGGCCGGCGCCATCGACATCCTGCAGATCGACGCGGCCCGCGTCGGCGGCGTCAACGAGAACCTCGCCATCCTGCTGCTCGCCGCCAAGTTCGGCGTCCCCGTGTGCCCGCACGCGGGCGGCGTCGGCCTGTGCGAACTCGTCCAGCACCTCTCGATGTTCGACTACATCGCCGTCGCGGGCACCACGCAGGACCGCGTCATCGAGTACGTCGACCATCTGCACGGCCACTTCATCGACCCCGTCGTGATGCGCGACGGCCATTACACGGCGCCCACCGCGCCCGGCTTCTCCGCCGCGATGCGGCCCGAGTCCATCGCGGAGTACACCTACCCCGACGGCTCTTTCTGGGCCGCCGACCTCGCCCGGCAGGGCGCCACCGACCAGAAGGGTGCAGCGGCATGACCGACGCCAGCGACGTGCAGGACTTCGCGGGGCTCAAGGCCCTCGTCACCGGCGGAGCGTCCGGGATCGGCCGGGCCACCGCCGAACTCCTCGCCGCCCGCGGCGCCGGCGTCGCCGTGCTCGACCTCGACCCGGGCAGCGTCGACAAGCCGCTGCGCGGCTACACCGCCGACGTCGGCGACGACGCCTCCGTCCGCGCCGCCGTGGCCGCCGCCGTGGCTGACCTCGGCGGCCTCGACGTCCTCGTCAACAACGCGGGCATCGGCGCCCAGGGCACCGTCGAGGACAACGACGACGACCAGTGGCACCGCGTCCTCGACGTCAACGTCCTCGGCATCGTCCGCACCACGCGCGCAGCCCTGCCCCACCTGAGGGACTCCGAGCACGCGGCGATCGTCAACACCTGCTCCATCGCCGCGACGGCCGGCCTCCCGCAGCGCGCCCTGTACTCGGCGTCGAAGGGCGCCGTGTACTCCCTGACGCTCGCCATGGCCGCCGACCACGTCCGCGAAGGGGTACGCGTCAACTGCGTCAACCCGGGGACCGTGGACACCCCATGGGTCGGCAGGCTGCTGTCCGCCGCCCCCGACCCGGCCGCCGAGCGCGCGGCCCTCGCATCCCGTCAGCCCACGGGCCGCCTCGTCTCCGCCGCCGAAGTCGCGGGCGCCGTCGCGTACTTGGCCAGCCCGCTGTCCGGTGCCACCACCGGCACCGCCCTGGCCGTCGACGGCGGGATGCAGGGTCTGCGGCTGCGCCCCGCGGGCCAGTGACCGCCATGCGTACCCGCACCCTGGGCCGCAGCGGCGTCGAGGTCACCGAGCTGTCCTTCGGCGCCGCCGGTATCGGCAACCTGTACGCGCCCGTCACCGACGAGGAGGCCCGGGCCGCTGTCGACGCGGCCTGGGACGCGGACATCCGCTACTTCGACACGGCGCCGCACTACGGCATCGGCCTGTCCGAGCGGCGCCTCGGCGAGGCACTCGCGGCCCGGGACCGGTCGGCGTACACCGTCTCCACGAAGGCGGGACGCCTCCTCGTAGCGGCCGGGGAGAGCGGGGGCGACGACCTGGAGAACGGGTTCGCCGTGCCCGCCACGCACCGCCGCGTCTGGGACTTCAGCGCGGACGGGGTGCGCCGCTCCCTGGAGGACAGCCTGACGCGGCTGGGCCTCGACCGCGTCGACATCGTCTACCTGCACGACCCGGACGACCACGGTGAGCAGGCGTTCCGCGAGGCCTACCCGGCCCTTGAGCGGTTGCGCGCCGAGGGCGTCGTCGGGGCGATCGGAGCCGGCATGAACCAGGCCGCGATGCTCACCCGGTTCGTCCGCGACACCGATGTGGACACCGTCCTGTGCGCGGGCCGCTACACCCTCCTCGACCAGGGGGCGCTGACGGAACTGCTGCCCGAGGCGCAGGCGCGCGGCACGTCGGTCGTCGTCGGCGGCGTGTTCAACTCCGGCCTCCTCGCCGACCCGCGGCCCGGCGCGACGTACGACTACGCGGCGGCGCCCCGCGAAGTCCTCGATCGTGCCTACCGGTTGAAGGACGTGGCGCAGCGGCACGGCATCAGCCTGCGGGCGGCCGCGCTCGCCTTCCCGTTCGGTCATCCGGCGGTGGCGAGTGTCCTGGTCGGCACCCGCTCGCCGCACGAAGTCCGCGACACCGCACAGCAGTTCACCGTCGCCGTACCGGCCGCGTTCTGGAAGGACGCCCGCGCCGGGGGACTCCTTGCCGACCACGTCCCCGTACCCGGAGAGGAGCACCCGTGAGAATCGCCCTGCACACCAAGGTCCGCGCCGACCGCGTCGAGGCGTACGAGGCCGCCCACCGCGAGGTCCCGGCCGAACTCCGGAAGGCCATCCGCGCGGCCGGTGCCACGTCGTGGACCATCTGGCGCAGCGGGACCGACCTGTTCCACGTCCTGGAGTGCGAGGACTACGCCCGCATGCTCGCCGAACTGGACAAGCTGCCGGTGAACATCGCCTGGCAGGCCCGCATGGCCGAACTCCTCGATGTCGTCCACGACTACTCGGCCGACGGCGCCGACGCGGGCCTGCCCGTCGTCTGGGAGCTGTGATGCCCGCGATCGTCGACGCGCACCACCACGTCTGGGACCTCTCCGTGCGCGACCAGGACTGGATCACCGGTGAGCAACTCGCCCCGATCCGGCGGGACTTCACACTGGGCGACCTGGCACCCCTGGCGCGCAAGTCCGGTGTCACGGCCACCGTCCTCGTGCAGACCGTCACCGTCGAGGAGGAGACCCCGGAGTTCCTCGCCCTCGCGCACGACAGCGAACTCGTCGCCGGAGTGGTCGGCTGGGCCGACCTCACGCGCCCGGACATCGGCGACGCCCTGGCCCGGCTCGCCGAACTCCCGGGCGGACGTTACCTGAAGGGCATCCGCCACCAGGTCCAAGGGGAACCCGACCCCGAGTGGCTGCTGCGGCCCGACGTGCGCCGAGGCCTCGAGGCCGTCGCCGACGCCGGTCTGGTCTACGACCTGGTGGTGCTGCCGAACCAGCTCCCCGCCTGCGCGGCGGCGGCCGCCGCTCTGCCCGGCCTCACCTTCGTCCTCGACCACTGCGGCAAGCCGCCCATCGCGTCGGGCGTCACCGAGCCGTGGGCCGACGACGTGCGCGTGCTGGCGGCCCTCCCCAACACGGTCTGCAAACTCTCCGGCCTGGTCACCGAGGCCGACTGGGAGACCTGGACGCCGGGGGCGCTTCGGCCGTACGCCGACACGGTGCTGGATGCGTTCGGGCCCGACCGCGTGATGTTCGGCTCGGACTGGCCGGTGTGCAATCTGGCGGCGACCTACGAGCAAGTCATGGAAGCAGCACATGAGTTGACGGGTTCGCTGACCACCCCTGAGCGTGACGCGGTCTTCGGCGGCACGGCGACCCGCGTCTACCGGTTCTGAATCCGGGAGGCGGCAAGCCGCGTCGGCCTCAGGAACTCGCGTACGTACGTCCGCTCCCAGCAGGCACCTGTCGCCCGCAGCTCGCGCCATGTGGTGAAGCGGTAGCGGTAGAGCCGGGCCCGGACGTACGTGGGCGGGGCGTCGGCGGGGAACGGGGAGCGGCGCAGGAGCCGCAGCGTGTCGCGGTCGCCGGTGAGGAGGCGCTCGATGAGGCCTCCGAACCAGGATTCCGCGTACATGGGGGAGAGTGCGGCGAACCACATCAGCCAGTCGAGCCGCAGATGGTAGGGGGCGAACTGGCGTGGCCAGCGCCCGGGATCGCCCGGCTTTCCCCTGAACTCGTAGACCAGCCAGGAGGATTCCTCGCGCGGCACCGGGTCGGCCGTGCCCTCGATGACGATCTCGTGCCGGATGCGCCCGACGGAACCGAAGGCTCCGTACGCGTTGACGAGGTGCAGGGAATCGTAGGAGCGGTTCATGGACTGGCGCCGGGACAGCAGGTTGCGTGCCGGGCGGTAGCTCAGCGCGACGACGAGTGCGGTGACGGCGATGACGACGCACTCGTACCAGAGCGGGGCGGCGGCCAGGTGCGGCGGCTCGCGCAGGAGGGAGAAGTCCACCGCCGTCACGGCGAGCACGATCGTCAGCCAGTTCAGCCACGAGAAGTTGCCCGACAGGACCAGCCACAGCTGGGTGAGGATCATCAGGCAGGCCGCGCCCGTCGCGATCGGCTGCGGGGTGAACAGGAACACGGGCACGACGAGTTGGGTCACGTGGTTGGCCCCGGCCTCGACGCGGTGCAGGGGGCGCGGGAGCCGGTGGAAGAACCAGCTCAGCGGGCCCGGCATCGGCTGTGTCTCATGGTGGTAGTAGAGGCACGTCAGCTTCCGCCAGCACTCGTCGCCGCGCATTTTGATCATGCCCGCGCCGAATTCGATGCGGAAGAGGACCCAGCGCAGGAGCACCAGTACGAGCACGGGTGGCGCCACCCGTTCGTTGCCGAGGAACACGGCGAGGAAGCCCACCTCCAGCAGGAGTGACTCCCAGCCGAACGCGTACCAGGTCTGCCCGACGTTCACGATCGACAGATAGAGCACCCATGGCACCACCCACAGCGCCATGGCTGCCCACAGGGGCACCAGGTCGGCGAGGCCCGCGACGAGTGCGGCCGACACCGCGGCCCCGCCCCATGCGACGCCGGCGAAGAACCGGTCCGAGTAGTACGCCCTGAACAGCGTCGGCGTCTGCCGCCACGGCATCAGCGCCAGATAGCGCGGAACCGGCAGCATGCCGCGCTCGCCGATCAGAGCCCGGAACTGCAGCGCCGCCCCGACGAAGGCCACGAGATACAGCGCGGCCAGACCGCGCTGGAAGATCAGGCGGCCGAGCCAGTACCCCGGCGAGCTGAACCACTCCACCTCTCCAGTGTGACGGAGGGTGAGCGCACGCGCGTGCGGGATCGCATTGCGCTTGCGAGATGCCCGATTTCGCCGCAAACAATGGAGCAAAGTGCCCATCTGTAGGCGGGAGAACACGGTGCGCTCACCCACCAGGACCTTTGTCGCTGCCCTGGCGATATCCGCCGCGCTCCTGGTCGCCGGATGCTCGGGGGACAGCGGCAACAACGCGTCGGCCGACAAGGGGGAGCTCTTCCTCCAGCCCGTGGCCGGGACGGGCCCCGACCCGTTCACCGACTCCACCGCCAAGACCACCGAGACCCCCGCGCCCGTCACCCGAACGCCGCAGCCGCCGTCACCGAGTGGCACCGCCTCCGCGAGCACGCAGGGCATGCACCCCGTCGACGGCGCGACCCCCGGCCTCTACGGCGGCACGCAGTCCGTCGGAAGCTGCGACGTCGAGAAGCAGGTCACCTTCCTCACCGAGGACCCGACCAAGGAACGCGCCTTCGCCGCCGCCGAAGGCATCTCCGCGGCCTCCGTCCCCGGCTTCCTGCGCGGTCTCACGCCGGTCGTCCTGCGCGCCGACACGCGTGTCACCAACCACGGCTACCGCTCCGGAGAGGCGACGAGCTACCAGGCCGTGCTCCAGGCCGGCACCGCCGTCCTCGTCGACGACCGCGGGATGCCCCGGGTGCGGTGCGCGTGCGGCAACCCGCTGGGCCCGCCCGTCGCATTCAAGGGGACGCCGAACACCCAGGGACAGCAGTGGTCCGGGTACCGGCCCGCTCAGGTCGTGGTCGTCACCCCGGCACCGAAGGTCATCACGAACATCGTCATCGTGAACATCACGAACAACACGTGGGTCGAGCGGAAGGTCGGTGACGACGGGCAGCACGACAAGCGCGTACCGCCGCCCCCGATGCCGAAGCCCCACCCCTCCGGCAGCTCCGCGTCGCCCCCGACGTCGCCCCCGTCGTCGTCCGCGTCGCCGAGCCCGAGCAGCAGCACCGGCCCGCCGGACTCCTCCAGCAGCGCCAGCCCCCCGTCGTCACAGCCGCCCTCCTCGGAGAAGTCGGCGCCGGCCTCCGAGCCCGCGAGCCCGCCGACCAGCGCGCCCGGCGACACCGAACCCCCCACGGACTCGCCTCCCGGCGACGGATCCAGCGACCTCGGCCCGGACACCGTCCCCGACAGCCCCGACCGGCCCGACGGCAGCGGGCTCATCCCCGACGTGCCGTCCGTCGCGAACGTCTCCGACAGCTGACGGGCCCCATCCCGGCGTAGCGCCGCCGCACCGACGGCCCCGGCGCGCTCCGGGGTGAGCCCAGGCCCGTCCGGAGTACGCCGTGCCCCGCATGCGAGTGATTCGCGCTGCGCCTAGCGTGGCCCCATGGAAGCCGCCGGTACGGGGGGCGGGGAGCCGATCGACTGCACGCACTGCGGCAGGGCGACAGGGGGCGCCGCCTGCTGCTTCCTCGCCGAGTTCGGGGACCACCTGGGCATCGGCAGCTTCGACTGGGACCTCGACACCGGCCTGATGCACATGGACGCCAAGGCCCACGAGATCTTCGACGTACGCCCCGACGAGTACGAGGGTCGGCCCGAGTCGCTCGACATCCGCATCCCCCCGACCGAGGCCACCCGCCTCGACGAAATCGTCTCCACGGCCCTCAAGAGCAGCAACGAGAACTACGGCGCCTACTTCCGCATCAAATGCCGAGACGGCAGGATGCGCTGGACGCACACCCAGGGCTACATCAGGCGCGACGACATCGGCCGCCCGCGCCGCATCATCGGCATCGTCCGCGACGCCACCCAGGAACTCAGCGACAGCTCGGCCCGCCGCGAACAGGACGCCCTGCGCCGCCGCCAGACCAGCGTCGTCCAGGGCACCACCGCCGCCCTCGCGCACGCCCGCACCGTCCAGGACGTCATCGACGTCCTCAAGGACAGCCACGGCCTCCAGCACCTCGGCGCGACCAGCCTCGTCATGGGCCTCGTCAGGGCGGGCCGCATCCACCTGGTCGCCGACGGCCCCGAAGGAAGCTTCGTGCCCGGCACCAAGGTCACGCGGATCGACGAGCCGTACCCCATGGGCGACGTCGTACGCACCCTCGCGCCCCGCTTCATCGAGTCCCCCGACGACTTCGCCCGGTCCTACCCGCTGCTGTGGCCGCACATCACCCAGCTCGAGATCACGGCCGCGGCCTACCTGCCGCTCATCGCGCAGGCCCGACCCATTGGTGCGCTCGGCCTGCTCTACACCGACAAGCGCGGCTTCACCGAGGACGAGCGCAACGTCCTCGTCGCCCTCGGCAGCAGCATCGCCCAGAGCCTCCAGCGCGCGATGTTCTACGAGCAGGAGAAGGACCTCGCCCAGGGCCTCCAGCAGGCCATGCTGCCCCGCACCATTCCCGCGGTCTCGGGCGCCGACATCGCCGTCCGCTACCGCTCGGCCGCCCTCGGCCGCGACATCGGAGGCGACTGGTACGACGTGATCCCGCTGCCCGGCGGACGCGTCGGCGCCGTCATCGGCGACGTCCAGGGACACGACACCCACGCCGCCGCCGTCATGGGACAGTTGCGCATCGTGCTGCGCGCGTACGCCGCCGAGGGGCACACGCCCGCCACCGTCATGGCCCGCGCCTCCGTCTTCCTCCACGAACTCGACACCGAGCGGTTCGCGACCTGCCTGTACGCGGAGGCCGACCTGTCGACCGGGGTCGTCCAGCTCGTGCGCGCCGGACACCTGGACCCGCTGCTGCGCCTCACCGACGGAACCTGCCGCAGACTGCCCGTCGACGGCGGCCTGCCGCTCGGCCTCTCCGCCGAGTTCGGCCGGCTCGAATACCCGGTCGGGACCGTCGAACTCGACCCGGGCCAGGCACTGATCCTGTGCACCGACGGCCTCGTCGAGCAGCCGGGCGCCGACCTCGACGACGGACTGCAGGCCCTCACGGCCCTCGTCGGCAGCGGCCCCCACGACCTCGGCGACCTCGGCGACCTGCTGTGCGAGAGCGTCGACGAACGCGGCGGTGACGACGACGTCGCCCTGCTCCTGCTGCGCCGGCGCGGCATCGGCGCGCCCCAGTCGGGCGGCCGCCTCCAGCAACACGTCGCGCCGAACGACCCCGAGGCCCTGAGAGAGGCCCGGCACATGATCAGGGCCGCCGTCCGGGCCTGGGGCGCCGGCGGGCGCGAGGATGAGATCGAGCTCGTCGCCGACGAGATGATCACCAACGCGCTGATGCACACCGACGGCCCCGCGATCGTCACCCTCCGCGTGATCACTGCGTCCGACCGCAGGCTGCGCGTCGACGTCGAGGACACCTCCAGCGCGCTCCCGCGCCGCCGCGAGGCGGGCGAGGACGGCGTCTCGGGGCGCGGCCTGCTCCTCGTGGACCGGCTCGCGGACGTGTGGGGCGTGGAGGCGCGGGGGAGCGGCAAGTGCGTGTGGTGCGAGTTCGTGGTGCCGGCCAGGGACTGACCACGGGCACCATGACGGCTCACCTGGCGCTGTCGGTGCCCGGTGGCACTCTGGACGTATGCCGGAACTTCCCGAGGTCGAAGCGCTGACGGACTTCCTCACCGAGCATCTGGTGGGGCACGAGATCGTCCGCGTCCTGCCCGTCGCCGTGAGCGTCCTGAAGACGTACGACCCGCCGCCCGCCGCCCTGGAGGGCCGCACGGTCACGGGCGTGACGCGGCACGGCAAGTTCCTCGACCTCGACGCTGACGGGCTTCACCTCGTCACACACCTCGCCCGCGCAGGCTGGCTCCACTGGAGGGACCGGCTCCCCGACGGCCCGCCGCGCCCCGGCAAGGGACCGCTCGCCCTGCGCGTCGCCCTGGAGGACGGCGAGGGCTTCGACCTCACCGAGGCGGGCACCCAGAAGAGCCTCGCGGCGTACGTCGTCCGTGACCCGGCCGATGTCCCCGGCATCGCGAGGCTCGGCCCCGACCCGCTCGCCGACGGCTTCGACGAGGCGCGCTTCGCCGCTCTCCTGGACGGCGAGCGGCGGCAGATCAAGGGGGCGCTGCGCGACCAGAGCCTCGTCGCGGGCATCGGGAACGCCTACAGCGACGAGATCCTGCACGCCGCGAAGATGTCCCCCTTCAAGCTCGCGTCGAGCCTGACCGCCGACGACGTGTCCGTCCTCTACAAGGCCTTGCGGGACACGCTGGCCGAGGCCGTCGAGCGCTCCCGCGGCGTCGCGGCCGGGCGGCTCAAGGCCGAGAAGAAGAGCGGGCTGCGGGTGCACGGCAGAGCGGGCGAGAAGTGCCCGGTGTGCGGCGACACGATCCGTGAGGTGTCCTTCCACGACTCGTCGCTCCAGTACTGCGCGACCTGCCAGACGGGCGGCAAGCCGCTCGCGGACCGCAGGATGTCGAAGCTCCTGAAGTGAACGCCCTTGGGGGCGCTGCCCGAAGTCGCGTGCCAGGGAGGGGGTTCACCGCATAGGGATGGTCACCAGACGCGTTCCGTCCGTGGTCCGCACCTCGAAGCGGGCGATCTCCCGAGGGTGGAGCGCCACCGCGCTCTGCGTCGTGGTCGCCGCGGCGTCATGGGCCCGCGCGGCCCAGGTCGTCACCGTCTGCCGTGAACCGTCCTTGCCGACGGCCACCAGCTCGCACACGCGGGGCCCGCGCGCGTCACGGACCTCGATCCCCACCGCGGTGCCCCACTCGCGGCCGGACGCCGTCACCGACGCCGACACCCCGGTCCGCGCGTCCCGCGCGTCCAGCCGCACGGCGCCGTCGCCGGATCCGCCCAGGACCACAACACCCGGCCCCGCCACGGCGAGCACGACCGCCGCCGCCATCGCACACAGCCACCGCCTGCGCCCCGCCCGGCGCACCCGCTCCATCCGCGACACCAGTCCGTCCAGAAGCACGGGACCCGCCTCGGTCACGGTCTCCACGGCCTGCGGCGTCGCCCGCGCGTACAGCGCCAGTGCCGCCGTAGTGGACCCGAACTCCCCGACCCGCGCCACGCACCGCGGACACTGCCCGAGATGGTCCTCGAAGCGGAACCGGTCCGCCTCGTCGAGGACGCCCAGCGCGTAGGCGCCGACGTCGCGATGCCGATCCAGGGACCTCATGCCGTTCCTCGCGTCGTACGTGTCTGACCTCTGAGCGGACGGTGTGTGCCGCTCGCCCTCCCGTACGCAACCGGCCGCCGAATCACTCAAGTCCCACCAGGATTGGCCACCACTGGACAACCACCTACACTCCAACCGCATGCTGCGCGTACTGGCCGTCGACGACGAGGAACCCGCACTCGCCGAGCTGCTCTACCTGTTGCGGGCCGACCCGCGGGTGCGCGCAGCCGAGGGCGCCACCGACGCGAACGAGGCACTGCGCCGCATCGGCCGCGCCCTGGACGCGGGAGGCGACGACGCCAACGCCATCGACGTGCTCTTCCTCGACATCCAGATGGCCGGGCTCACAGGCCTCGACGTGGCGCGGCTCCTCGCGGGGTTCGCCAGGCCGCCGATGATCGTCTTCGTCACCGCGCACGAGGACTTCGCCGTGCAGGCCTTCGACCTGAAGGCCGTCGACTACGTCCTCAAGCCCGTGCGAAGGGAGCGCCTCGCGGAGGCCGTGCGGCGCGTCGCCGAACAGGCCGCCGTCGCCAGGCCCGCGGTGGACCTCTCCGCCGACCGGATCCCCGTCGAACTCGGCGGCGTCACCCGCCTCGTGGCCATCGCCGACATCGCGTACGCCGAGGCCCAGGGCGACTACGCGCGCCTGCACACCGCTGACGCCAGCCACCTTGTGCGCATACCGCTGACCACTCTGGAGGAGCGCTGGCAGCCGTACGGGTTCGTCCGGATCCACCGCAGCCATCTCGTCGCCCTGCACCGCATCGACGAACTCCGCCTCGACGGCGGAGGCATGAGCGTGCGGATAGGCGACGCCGAACTCGCGGTGAGCCGCCGCCATGCGAGCCGGGTGCGCGAACTGCTCATGCGGCGCGCGGGCGGCTGACCGGAAACCGCGTGACCTGGGCCGATACCGGTCGACCCCTTCCGCTCGGCCTGCACCCCCGCCTACACTCCGGCCGTGTCCGCCAGCGCTGAGCCCGCACCCCGCCGCGAGGTCGTGACCGGCGAGCCGCGCGCGGTGCGCCGGCTGCCCGGCCACCACACCCAGTGGGAGATCGACGAACAGACGACGCTGGGCGCGGCCTACGTCCGCTCCCTGATGCGCAGTCAACTCCGCACCGGGCTCACCGCGTTCGCGGTCCTCGCCCTGCCCGTGGTGACCCTGCCCCTCTTCTTCGACGCCCTTCGCAACACCACCGTCGTCTGGATCGTCCTCGGCTTCGGCTGCTACCCGGTCCTCGTCCTCATCGCCTGGTGGTACGTGCGCCGGGCCGAGCGCAACGAACGCGACTTCGCGCGCCTCGTGCACGGCCGGGCCGTCCGCGACCGCCACGGGGCGCCGTGAACGAGGCGTACGCGATATCGGCCGTGACCGTGGTCGTCCTGGCCACGGTCCTCATCGGCGGTTTCGGCCTGCGCATCTCCCGCACCACCTCCGACTTCTACGTCGCCTCGCGCACGGTGGGCCCCGGCCTCAACGCCGCCGCGATCAGCGGCGAGTACCTCTCCGCGGCCTCCTTCCTCGGCGTCGCCGGACTGCTGCTCGTGCACGGCCCCGACATGCTCTGGTATCCCGTCGGGTACACCGCCGGATACCTCGTCCTGCTCGTGTTCGTCGCGGCCCCGCTGCGCCGCTCCGGCGCCTACACGCTGCCCGACTTCGCCGAGGGCCGCCTGGAGTCCCGCAGCGTCCGCAGGGTCGTCAGCATGCTCGTGGTCGGCGCGGGCTGGCTCTACCTCGTGCCCCAACTCCAGGGCGCGGGGCTCACGTTGCAGATCCTCACGGGGGCGCCGCGCTGGTTCGGCGGGGCGCTCGTCGCGGCTGTCGTCGTCCTCGCGGTCGCCGCGGGCGGCATGCGTTCCATCACCTTCGTACAGGCCTTCCAGTACTGGCTGAAGCTGACCGCGCTGCTCGTACCCGCGTTCTTCCTGGTCCTCGCCTGGCACGGCGATGGCGGCGCCCCTCCGCCCGCGGACGGCCTGCCCTGGTCCGGCGCGGGCTCCGGGCAGCCGCTCGCCACCAGCCGCGCGGACCACCCGCTGTACGCGACGTACGGCCTCATCGTCGCCACGTTCCTCGGCACGATGGGCCTGCCGCACGTCGTCGTCCGCTTCTACACGAGCCCGAACGGCCGCGCGGCCCGCCGCACCACGGTCGCCGTGCTCGCCCTCATCGGGCTCTTCTACTGCCTGCCGCCGGTCTACGGCTGGCTCGGCAGCCTGTACGCGCCCGAACTGAGCGCCACCCAGGACGCCGACGCGGCCGTCCTGCTCCTGCCGGGGCGGGCCGTCGGCGGGCTCGGCGGGGACCTGCTCGGGGCGCTCGTGGCGGGCGGCGCCTTCGCCGCGTTCCTGTCGACCGCCTCGGGCCTGACGATGGCCGTCGCGGGCGTGCTCAGCCAGGACGTCCTGCCGGCCCGCGGCGTACGGCACTTCCGCCTGGCGACACTCCTCGCGATGACCGTGCCGCTGGGCGGAGCGCTCCTGGTCAGCGGGGTGCCGGTGGCGGACGCCGTAGGGATGGCGTTCGCGGTGTCGGCGTCCTCGTTCTGCCCGCTGCTCGTCCTCGGCATCTGGTGGCGACGGCTCACCCCGCCCGGCGCGCGGGCCGGACTGCTCCTCGGCGGCGGCTCCGCGCTCGTCGCGGTCACCCTGACCGTCGCCGGCGTCGTGCAAGGCGGCTGGCTGCACACGCTGCTTGCCTGGCCCGCCGTGTGGTCGGTGCCGGTCGGCTTCCTCGCCATGGTCCTCGTGTCGCTCGCCACCCAGGACTCCGTGCCGCCGCACACCAGCGCCACGATGACGCGACTGCACCTCCCGGAGTCGCTCAGCGCGCGCGGGACGATCACCACGGGTGAGCCGGGAGCCCGGCCGTGACCGCCACCGCCGTGCTCCTCGCCCTGTGCCCGCTCCTCCTCGCGGGAGGCTTCGTCCTCGGCCGGCGCACCGCGCACCCCGGGGGCCGCAGCGACGTGGGTACGCCGGTGGAGCGGGCCACCTTCGACACCCTGCACACCGCCTCGCTCGCCGCGCCGCCGCTGCGGGCCGGGCTCACCGAGGAGTCGGCGCGCAGGTCGGCCCGCAGGCTGCGCACGCTCCTCGGCACCGACGCGCTCTGCCTCACCAACCGCACCGCCGTCCTCGCCTGGGACGGCGCGGGGGACCCGCACGGCAAGCAGGTCTTGGGGCATCTCGAAGGGCTGCTCGACACCGGGCGCAGCGCCGCGTTCGGCTGCGGATGCGGCGTCGTCGACTGCCCGCTGCGCTGGGCCGTAGCCGCCCCCATCGTCACCGACGGACGCGTGCTCGGCGCCCTCGTCGCCTACGCGCCCCGTGAGTCGGCGGTCCTCGCCCGGGCCGCCGACGAGGTCGCCCGCTGGATCTCCGTACAGCTGGAGCTGGCCGAACTCGACCGCTCCCGCACCCGGCTCATCGAGGCGGAGATCAAGGCGCTGCGCGCGCAGATCTCGCCGCACTTCATCTTCAACTCGCTCGCCGCCATCGCCTCGTTCGTCCGCACCGACCCCGCGCGGGCCCGTGAACTCCTTCTGGAATTCGCCGACTTCACCCGCTACTCGTTCCGCCTTCACGGCGACTTCACCACGCTCGCCGACGAGTTGCACTCCATCGACCAGTATCTGGCCCTGGTCCGGGCCCGGTTCGGCGACCGGCTCTCGGTCACGCTCCAGATCGCGCCCGAGGTGCTGCCGGTGGCGCTGCCCTTCCTGTGCCTCCAGCCCCTCGTCGAGAACGCCGTGAAACACGGCCTGGAGGGCGCCGTCACCCGCAGCCGCATCACGATCGGCGCCCGGGACGCGGGCGCCGAGGCGGAGGTCGTCATCGAGGACGACGGGGTCGGCATGGACCCCGGCGAGCTGCGCGCGATCCTGCGCGGCGAGGGCGGCACCTCGACCGGGATCGGCCTGTCGAACGTCGACGAGCGGCTCAGGCAGGTGTTCGGCGACGATTACGGCCTCGTCATCGAGACCGGCGCCGGCGCGGGCATGAAGATCACCGTGCGGATTCCCAAGTACCGTGCGGGCGTGCACTCTTCAGGCGTCGAGGTCGAGGTCGAGTAGCGGGCGCGGAGGCCGCAGGGGCCTCAGAACAGATGGATCGCCAGATGGCCCAGCGGCAGCCCGAGCTGCCACGCCGGTGTCCACACCTGCGGCCCGTCGTCCCCCTCGCCGGGCAGCGGCCCGCGGCCCGGCACGGAGTCCAGATCGGGAGCCAGCAGCTCCGTCTCCTCCAGCCACCGCCACGCCGCCTCGGCCAGTTCGAGGTCCGGCGAAGGTCTGTTCTCATCGAGCGCCTGCGCGGCGAGGCGCGCCATGTGCTCCCGCACCCAGTACTGCCACGGCTGGTCGTACGCCGTCAGCGACAGCCAGGTCTCCAGCTGGGACACGACCCGGATGCCGGACAGCTCGCCGTCCGTGTCTGACAGGAAGATCGTCAGTGCGAGTGCGTCGCGCCCGGCCCGGAACTCGAAGGACGTGGGCGGCATCAGATCACCGGTGCGCAGCAGCTCATCGGCGATGTACTCGGCGTACAACCACGCCATAGGCACCCTCAGTTCGCCGCCGCCGGCGCCCGATGTGCCTTCCTTGCTCCCGTGCAACATCCCTTCCTGCCTTCCTCCGGTCCGTGCGCTCCGCCGGCCCCGGGCCCTCGCGTCCGAACCGGGCAGGGGAGGACAGCCGATTACTCAATCGAGGACCGGGGCACCGGGCAAGGCGCTTTACGGAGGCTTGACCTGCCGTCCGGTTTCAATGCGGGCCGGCCGTGTTCGCCTCATAGCCCGGGAGCACCCTGCGCAGTGCGCGCAGCGCGTAGTACGCGCGGGATTTCACGGTACCGGGCGGGATCCCGAGCGCCGCGGCCGCCTCGGCCACGGAGGCGCCCCGGAAGTACACGTGGAGGAGCACCGCCCGGTGCTCCGGGCTGAGCGTCGCCACGGCCTCGCGGACGTCGAGCGCGGCCGCCGAGCGCTCCGCGTGGTCGGCGCAGACCCGTGCGCTCTCCAGGACGGTGCCGCCGATCTCCGGGGGCCGGGCGAGCCGCGCGCGCCGGGCGTCTATGGCGAGCCTGCGGCCGACGGTGAACAGCCACGGCCGCACGGACTCGTAGTCGGCGCGCAGCGCCTCCGGATGCTGCCAGGCGCGTAGGAACGTCTCCTGGACCAGGTCTTCCGCCCGCTGCCGGTCGCCGTCGCACAGTCGCAGGAGGAAGGAGAGAAGCGGCCTGCCGTGCTCGCGCTGGAGCTCGGCCAGCACATGTTCTGCCGTGTGGTCGGGTCCTTCGGTCTTCATGGCGGTCGTCATGGCCGTATGGCAGCGCAGCGCGCGGCTCGCGCCCAGAGCGTGGGCAGCGGTCTGCGACGGGCGGTCGATGCGGTCGGCGAGCGGTGCGGTGAACGGGGCCGACTGCCTCGGAACGTGACGCCGTTCCGGGGACTGCGGCGGTATGGGGCCTTGACTCGGCCTGGTGCTCGTACGTCTATGCCTATGTCGAAAATCACCTTATGCACCGAATCGGGAGCTTGATCGATGACGCACCGCAGACGCGGCACAAGGCACACGGGACACACCCGGCGCACGCATCGCGCACGGCACGCACGGCACGGCGCGGTGGTCCTGGCCGCCACGCTGATCGCGGCGGGCGCGGGCTGCTCCGCTCCCGAGGAGGGCGCCCACCGCGCGGCCTCCCACGGCACCGGCGCCCCGGCGCCGTCGGCCGCCGGCGGCGCCACCGACGGGCAGCGCGGCTTCACGCTGGTCGCCTCCGGCGACGTACTGCCCCACGCGTCGATCATCGAGCAGGCGAAGACCGACGCGAGCGGTGACGGTTACGACTTCGCGCCGATGCTGTCCGCCGTGCAGCCGGTCATCTCCAAGGCGGATCTGGCGATCTGCCACATGGAGACGATCTACGGCGCGGGCGGCCACTACACCGGCTCCCCGACCTTCAAGTCCCCGCCCGAGGTCGCCAAGGGGCTGCGCGACACGGGCTACGACGCCTGTTCCACGGCCTCGAGCCACGCCCTCGACGACGGCGCCGCCGGTATCGACCGCACCCTCGGCGCCATGGACCGCGCGGGCATCAGCCACACCGGCTCGGCCCGCACCGCCGCCGAGGGCGGCAGCCCCGCGTGGCTGCGCGCCGGTGGCGCCAAGGTCGCCCACCTCGCGTACACGTACGACACGAACGGCCTCCCGCTGCCCAAAGGGCGGCCGTGGGCCGTGAATGTGATCGACCGTCAGAGGATCGTCAAAGACGCGCGGGCGGCCCGGAAGGCGGGCGCGGACGTGGTCGTCCTCTCCCTGCACTGGGGCACCGAGTGGCAGGAGGAGCCGGACGAGGACCAGTTGCGGCTCGGCGACCAGCTCACCGCGTCGCGCACGGACGGCCGCCCCGACATCGACCTGATCCTCGGCACGCACGCGCACGTCCCGCAGGCGTACGAGAAGGTCAACGGCACCTGGGTGGTCTACGGCCTGGGCGACCAGATCGCCGGCGAGATGTTCAACGCCGACGGCGCGCAGGACGCGCGCGGCAACGAGGGCACCATCGGCCGCTTCACCTTCGCGCCGCCGGAGCGGCCCGGCGGGCGCTGGGAGGTGCGCAAGGCCGAGTTCATCCCGCAGTGGTTCAACCTCGGCTCGAAGCGCGTGATCAACGTCAACCAGTCCATCCACGACGGCCTCGGCCTGACCGACGTCCGCGACCGGATCAGTCAGGCCGTCCTCAGCCGCGGTGCGGCCAAGGACGGCCTGACGATGGGCCGGTAGGCGATGGGCAGGTAACGCTCAGGACATCGTCGGCGGGTCCGCCTTCGCCAGCTCCGACCTCTTGTACGAGTAGCTGAAGTAGATGACGAGCCCGACGGCGAACCACACGGCGAACCGCACCCAGGTCTGCCACTGCAGGAAGGTGATGAGCCAGATCGAGAAGACGACCCCCAGCGCAGGCACCACCGGCATGGCGGGCGTACGGAACGTGCGGGGAAGGTCGGGCTGCTTGTAGCGCAGCACGATCACCGCGATGCACACCACGACGAACGCCAGCAGGATGCCGATGTTGGTCAGCTCAGCCGCCTCCCCGATCGGCAGGAACCCGGCGATGACGGCCGACGCGCACCCGACGATCCAGGTCACGCGCGTCGGCACGTGCCGGGTCGGATGGGTCTTCGCGAACCACTTGGGGAGCAGCCCGTCACGGCTCATCGAGAACCACACACGGGTGACGCCCAGCATGAACGTGAACATCACCGTGAGGATGCCGATGATCGCGCCCACCGCGATGACATCCGCGAGACCGCTCAGGCCCACCGACTTGAACGCCGTCGAGAAGCCGCTCTCCGGGTCGATGTCCTTGTAGTTCTGCATCCCGGTCAGGACCAGGCAGGCCAGCACGTACAGGACCATCGAGATCGCGAGCGAGTAGAGGATCGCCTTCGGCATGTGGTGCTGCGCGTCCTTGGACTCCTCGGCCGCCGTCGACATGGCGTCGTACCCGAAGACCGCGAAGAAGACGGTGGCCGCGCCCGTGAACGCGCCGCTGACGCCGAACGGGAAGAACGGCGTGTAGTTGCCCGTATTGATGTGGAAGAAGCCCACGGCGATGACGACCAGCACCACCAGGACCTTCAGGACCACCACGACGGTCTCGAAGCGCGCCGCGTTCTTGATGCCGAGCGTCAGCAGATACGCGATGAGCAGGCACAGCAGCGCGGCGAACAGGTCGACCTTGTGGCCGTCCCCCGTGCCCGGCGCGCCCAGCATCCAGTGCGGCAGGTCGAGCCCCATGTCGCCGAGCAGGAAGCCGAAGTAGCCCGAGATGCCGATGGCGACGACCGCGACGATCGCCGTGTACTCGAGGAGCAGGTCCCAGCCGATGAACCAGCCGACCAGCTCGCCCAGGACCGCGTACCCGTACGTGTAGGCGGACCCCGCCTTCGGGATGAGGCCGGCGAACTCCGCGTACGACAGCGCGGCGGCGGCGCTCGCGACGCCCGCGATGAGGAACGAGATCAGGACCGCGGGCCCCGCCGTACCGTTGGCGACCGTGCCCGCGAGGGTGAAGATGCCGGCGCCGATGATGCCGCCGACGCCGATCGCGGTGAGCTGCCACAGCCCGAGGGTGCGGGTGAGCTGCTGCGCGCCGCCGCCCTCGGTCTCCTCGATCTGTTCGATGGGTTTGCGGCGCAGCACGCCCTGTCCCGTCCGAAGTCCTCTGAGACCGGCCATGGGCTCCACCTCTTCGCGGACGGCAGTGGGCTGACGGGCGATCATGATGGCCCAGCCGCTGCGGCTAAGGAAGAAGTCACGCCCCACGCGGTGTGAGGGTTAGGGGGTGGTTACGGGACTACGGTGACGGGCCAGCGCCCGGCCTTCACCAGCCGGATCGCGACCGATCCGACGATGCGGTGTCCCGCCTGCTCGGACGCGCCGACGACCACGGCGTCCGCCTTCAGCTCGTCGGCGGCGGTGACCAGGCCGTTGTAGGGGTCGCCGCGGAAGGTGTGGAACTCCCAGCGCACCTCGAATATGTCCTTCACCCGCTCCGCCGCCTCCCTGATCTCGGCGATCAGACCCTCGGCGATCTCGTCCGTGGTGTCGGCCACGGGGACGCCGAGCGCGGCGCCGGCGGCCATGACGGGCTGGATGTAGACGACGGCGAGGAGAGCGCGCTGACGGCGCGCGAGGCCCCCTGCGTAGGACGCGGCGCGCAGCGAGGAGTCGGAGCCGTCCACCCCGACCACGATCACCTTGGGGCCGTCCGTACCGCGTTCGAACTGGTGTGGCTGCTCTGCGTTCACAGCGGTGAGGCTAGCGGAAACCCCAGGTCCCGTAGGCACTGGGGCGAGCCCGTCCGTACGGGCGCGCCGCGGGCGGTGCTGGTCCCATCGGGTGCTTTCGGGAGGCGGCGCGGCGTCGGAATGCGGCCCGCGACGGGCCCCGTGCGACGCATTAGCCATGAAACCCGATCAGAACAATTCAGGGCGGCGGGCCCTGTTCCGCGGCGCGGCGCTCGTCGGATCGTGTCGTCGATGATCTCGCAGATCCGCTCGATCTCGGAGCGCATCGCCACGCGCGACATTTTGGTCAGGAGGGGGTGCGTCCAGGTGTGGTTGCCGACGATGTGCCCGTCGTCGCGTGGACCGTCGACATCGACGACCGGGCGGAGCCGGGCACCCGCTCCATCGTCCGGGCGGTCCGGGCCGGGGCGGCCCCCGGCGTGGTGGTCCTCAGTCATGACGCGGGCGGCAACCGCTCCCAGAGTGTTGTCGCCCTGCGCATCTATCTGCCGGAACTCCTCGACTCGGGCTACCGCATCACGGTGCCCCGGCGCCGAGGGGCTGAGGCGGGATTTCGCCCGCCGGGTCAGCGGACCTCGACCATGCGGGCGAAGACGACGACATTCCCGTCGTAGCCGTTCTGCTCGGAGAATCCGCCGCCGCACGTGATCACCCTCAGTTCGGGCGCTCCCGTACTGCCGTAGACGCGATTACCCGGGAAATTCGCCTTCTCGAAGACCTTGATGCCGTAGATCTCGAACACGGCGGTCTTCTGGTCCTTGCGCACGACCTGGACGCGATTTCCCTTTTTGAGCGAGCCGAGGCCGTAGAAGACCGCGGGCCCCTGCTGGTTGTCGACATGGCCGACGATGACAGCGGTGCCCTTCTCGCCCGGAGTCACGCCACCGGTGAACCAGCCCGCGAGATTCGGGTCCTCGGGCGGCGGGGCGTCCACCCAGCCGTCCGGATCGACCCCTACGGGGATGACCGGGGCATCCACCTGGATCGCCGGGATCCGCACCCGGTCCGCCACGGAGTACGGCAATGGCTTCGGCGCCTTCGCGCCGGGACCGGACGGGGCGCGGAGATCCTCTGCCGCCGCCGAAGCGGGCTGCGGGGGGCCGAGGTCGAATTCGCCCGATCCATTGCGGATCAGCGCGATTCCGGTGAGCAGAACCAGCGCGATCACGCCCCATGGCGCGCGCTTCCTCTGCTGACCCTCCTCGTCGGCCGGCTGGGACGAAGACATTCGTTCACCCCTCTCGACGCGGCGGCGAGACCGCGACAGTTGCGCTCACGAAAACGCTAAGCGCGGCGCTCGCGGCGGGCGACAGCGCAGGAGCGAACGGGTGGCGGCCAGGAATGCGGTGTGCCATACGAGTCCGTTCCGTCAAAAATTCCTGACAGCCCGTGACCTGCGGCAATATCAGCTCGTACGGAATTCCGCCGGCGATGCCCGAAACGCTGGCTACTGGCCCGGACGGCCGCGATCCGCGTAGGGCGAACGGGGCAACGGTGTACGCCGGTCAGGCGACAGGTGACGGCTCGTCGGGTCCCATCGTGTGCCATACGTGCGGGCCCGCGCCGCGCCACTCGACCAGATGGGGATCGTCGAGCGTCATGTCGGACTCGCCGAGCCCGGCTGAGCGCAGCAGCCGGATCAGGTCCTGATCGCTGTGCGCGAGCCCGACGGCCCGCCCCCGCACGGTGACGTGCCGCCCGCCCTCGGGTGCGGGAGGGTGGACGACGATGGGGGTGTGCCAGGCAGTCATGGCACCAGAGTGCGTCGCCGGGGCGCCGGGCGCAGCCCGCGCCCCGCTGGGAGAGGCAGGCAGTGATGACGGACGGCACGGCAGCCACCGGTTTTCCGCGCGGGATCGGCGCTCCGGCGCTGCGGGCGCTGAACGGGGCCGGATACACGGAACTCGCCCAGCTCGCGGACGTGCCCGTGAACGAGCTGAAGGCGCTGCACGGGATGGGACCCAAGGCGCTGCGGGTCCTCGGCGAGGCGCTGGCCGAGCAGGGGCTGGCGCTGGGCGGGCCGCGCTGACCCGGAGGTGGGCGCGGCCCGCCGGTCTCATGCCCCGGCGTGCGGGAACAGCATGAGGAACGGTTCCACAGTGGCCGCGACCCCGCGGCTGTAGGGCGCGTCGAGGTCCCAGACCAGGAAGAGCAGGAACGCGATCAGCGCCGAGAAGAGCCCGGCGAGGATCAGTTCGCGTGCCGTCCGGCGGATCTGGAGGGCGAAGACCATGCCGATCGTGACGAGCCCTCCCGTGATGAGGCCGAACCACACGACGCCCGGCATGGTGGCGCCGGTGGAGTCCGCGCGCGCGTTGCGGGCGTCGTCCGCGGCGGTGATCTGGTCGAGCAGCGGTTGGTAGGCCTGCGCCTCGAAGTCGGTCTTCGGCTGGTAGTCGGTGACGTCGTGGCGCACCTTGTCGAGGAGCCGGGTGCCCTCGGCGGTGAGATGGCCCTGGTTCTTCATCGTGCGCCACTCGGTGGTGACGACATGGCTGACATAGGTGTCGACATCCGCGCGGATGCGGGTCCTGACCTCCGTCGGGTAGACGCGGACGCGTTCATGGACCTCGTGCAGGGCCTGCGCCTCGTTGCGTACGTGGTCCTGGGCGGCGCTGCGGCCCTCCCAGACACCCGCGATGGCGAGGCCCAGGACGATCGCGTACACCACGCCGATCATCATCGTCATGTACTCGATGACGTCCGGGGTCTCGCTCGGGTCGTCGTCGTCACCGATCCTGCGCTGCTGAAGGACGGTCACGGCGAGCACGACCGCGCACGCGGCCACCATCGCGAGGGTGAGAACAAGCCATTCCGACATCGGGACCTCCGGGCGGTCAGCGCGGGCGCAGGGCGGCTACGGCGAGCACCGCGGGCGCGGTGATGAGCAGGGTGAGCGAGACCAGGGAAGGCCCGCCGCTCGGCGGCGCCTTGCGGGGCGCGGGGCGGTAAGCGGGGTAACTCACCGGTGTCGGCGAGGGCTTGGGGCGCACCGTCGGCTTCGGCGCGGGCGGCGGCGGTGCCTTCACGGGTGGCGGCGGAGGCGGAGGCGGAGGCGGTGGCGGAGGTGGAGGTGGTGGTGGTGGAGGAGGCGGTGGTGGGGGCGGGGGCTTGGGGGGCGGGGGCGGTGCGGGCTTGCGCGGCGGTGGCTTGACGGGGCCCGCCCGGCAGACGACGCCGTCCCCGGCGTGGGCTACGGCGTCGCCGCCCTTGCCGATGGAGGCGTACGCGCAGTTGTCGGCCGGGGTCAGTGCGGCCGCTGTGGCGCCGGCCGCGGGCGAGCCCATCAGCCAGGCCAGCGCGAGCACCGCCACCACCCGTGTGACCAGGGTCGACCTGGCCCCTCTGGATCCGTACACGACGGAGATCATGGGCGGCGGGAGGCGCCGCCACGCCACGGCCGCCGAGGATTGGTCCGAAGGTGGGGAGATGGGGGGCGCCAGGTTTGCCCGCGGCCACGGGAGCGCACGCGTGGCCCGCACCGGATGCGTCCCGCGCCCCCTCGCCAGAAAGAAATTTCCGGCCGCGTTGAACACATCCGTCGTCACCGCGCGTACCTAGGGCCATGTGCGGCCTCTTCCGGGATCGCACAACACCCAAGCAAACAGCGGGAGTTGGCAATGAACACCTGGCGGAACGCCTCACTCGTAGCGACCGCTGCGGCCCTGCTGGCGCTGACGACGGCGTGCGGTCAGGACCAGGGCTACCAGTCGCAGGGCGGCCAGACCGTGGGCAAGGCCGCCCCGGCGCAGGGCGGTTACGGCAACGGCGACGCGTACGGCAGCGGGGACGGCTACGGGGACGCGAAGGACGCGGGGGCGACCAAGGCGAAGCCGGCCGGGCAGCTCGCCACCTGGGACAGCAAGAAACTCGGCGAGGTCCTCACGGACAGCGCGGGCTTCACGATGTACCGCTTCGACAAGGACACCGCGCAGCCGCCCAAGTCGAACTGTGACGACGCCTGCCTCAAGGCCTGGCCCGTGGTGCCCGCGGACGGCGCCAAGGCCGCGCCCGGCGTCGACCAGTCGCTGCTCGGCGAGGTCACCGCGGCCGACGGCACCAAGCAGCTCACGATCGACGGCTGGCCCATGTACCGGTACGCCATGGACACCAAGCCGGGCGATGCGAAGGGGCAGGGCGTAGGGGGCGTCTGGTACGCCGCCGGGCCCGACGGCAAGAAGGCGAGCCCCGCCGCCGCGCTCCCCGCCGACCTGGCCGGTCTGTCCACACGCAAGGACCCGAAGCTCGGTGAGATCGTCGTCGACAAGAACGGAATGACCGTCTACCGCTTCCTCAAGGACTCGGCCTGGCCCATCAAGTCGAACTGTGTCGACACCTGCGCGGAGAACTGGCCCGCCGTCGCGCCCGTGGCGAAGAACGACACCAAGGGCATCCTCAAGAAGGGCTTCATGACGTACAACCGCCCCGACGGCGGCAAGCAGCAGACGATCAACTGCTGGCCGGTCTACACCTACTCCGGCGACAAGAAGCCCGGAGACACCAATGGGCAGGGCGTGGGCGGCACTTGGTACGCCGCTTCGCCCGAGGGAAAGCCCGTGGGAGCGCCCAAGTAGGCGCACCGCGTAGAGTCTGCGACGGATTTGGCGAATCGCCGGTCTGTTCCTCCCGTGATCACGCGGAGGGAACAGGCCGGTTCTTTTCCGTTGTAACCGAGAGGGTTTCGGGGTGATTTCGGATCATTGTCATTCGGCACTTGCCGGAGGCAGTGACCGAGAACGGACGGTCAATTTCCGTTTTGACTCGCTCCATTGGCGGGCGATCAGTAGCCTCAGCTCGAACACCGGCTCGCCTACGCCTTGGAGACATTGATGGAGCGTCCCGCCTGGGCCCCCCAGGGCATCGACATCTCGGTGCCCAGCGTGTCCCGGATCTACGACTACTACCTGGGCGGTTCGCACAACTTCGAGGTGGACCGGGAGGCGGCCCGCAAGGCTATGGAGTTCATGCCGGGGCTCCCGAAGATCATGCAGGCGAATCGTGCCTTCATGCGCCGGGCGGTGCGTTACGCGGTCCAGGAGGGCGTCACCCAGTTCCTGGACATCGGATCCGGGATCCCCACTTTCGGCAACGTCCACGAGGTGGCCCAGGCGGCCGACCCCGAAGCGCGCGTCGTGTACGTCGACCACGACCCGGTCGCCGTCGCGCACAGCCGGGCCGTCCTCGACGGCAACGACCGCGCGGCTGTCGTGACCGCCGACCTGCGCAAGCCCCGGGAGGTCCTCGCGGCACCCGAGGTCGGTGAACTCCTCGACCTGGACAGGCCGGTGGCCCTGCTCCTCGTCGCCGTCCTGCACTTCGTCGAGGACGCCGACGACCCGCAGAGCGCCGTCGCCGAACTGCGGGACGCCCTCGCGCCCGGCAGCCTCCTGATCGTCACGCACGCCGCGTACGAGGGCATCCCCGTGCCCGCCGCGCGCGCCGCCGGCACGGTCGACGTGTACAAGAACATCCGCAACCCGCTGATCATGCGCTCGCGCGAGGAGATCGCGCGGTTCTTCGAGGGATACGAGATGGTGGAACCCGGACTCGTGCAGATGCCCGACTGGCGGCCGGAGAGCGCGCCCGCGGACGAGGATCCATATGCCTTCTCGGGCTGCGCCGGCGTGGGGCGCAAGGCGTGAGCGGCGAACCGGACGGGCCCGAGGACAGACTCCGCAGATTCGCCACCATCTGGAGCCGGGCGATCTTCCCGGTGACGGCGACCTCCCTCACCAGGGTCGAGTTCGAGAAGGAACTCATGCCGCTCGCACGGCGGTTGCGGGACGCGCTCGGCGAGCGGACCCTGGACGCGCCCGCGGCCCAGGCCGTCGGCGCGGCCCTGATCGGCGTGCACTGCACCGACCCCGAGGCGCTCACCCGCACCCTCGACGTCGTCGACGCCTACCTCGTCCTGTACTGCCGCCCCGACGAGGACCGGCGCGAGGACGAGCTGCGGGCCCGCTGCGCACGGCTCCAGCACGCCGTCGCGGCGGGCTTCGCCCAGGCCCTGCGCGAGCGGACCCTCGTCGAGCAGGAAGCCATCTCCCGGGCGGCCCTGAGCGCGCGCAGCGCGGTCGCCGAGGCCCTTCACGCGAGCGAGGCCCGGTTCCGCGCGGTGTTCCACGGCGCGGCCATCGGCATCGGCATAGCCGACCTCGAGGGCACGGTCCTGGAGGCCAACGACGCGCTGGTGCGCATGTTCGGCGGCGCCGAGAACCTGGTGCGCGGCCGCAACGTCGTCGACTGGACCCACCCCGACGACGCCCCGCACGTGTGGCGCCTGTACGAGGAGCTGGTGCGCGGCGAGCGCGAGCACTACCGCGTGGAGAAGGCGTTCTACCGCCCCGACGGCACCGCCCTGTGGACGAACCTGACCGTCTCCCTCCTGCGGGACGCCGACGGAGTGCCGCAGTACCAGCTGGCACTGGTGGAGGACACCACCGAGCGCCGCCTCCTGAACCTGCGGCTGCGCTACGAGGCCACCCACGACGCGCTCACCGGGCTCCCCAACAGGACGCTGTTCTTCGAGCGCCTGGAGAAGGCGCTCGCGGCCGGCGACGGCATGCGCTTCGGCCTGTGCTACCTCGACCTCGACGGCTTCAAGACCATCAACGACAGCCTCGGTCACGCGGCGGGCGACCGGCTCCTCGTCGAGGTCGCCGACCGGCTCCAGGGCTGCGCCACCGCGCCCGGCGAGATGGTGGCGAGGCTCGGCGGCGACGAGTTCGTCGCGCTGACCACCGGCCGTGACACCGCGGCCGAGGTCGACGACCTCGCCGGACGCATCATGCACGCGCTGGCCGCGCCCATCCGTATCGACGGGCGCGAGCTGACCGTGCGCGGCTCCATCGGCATCGTGGAGGGGCCCGCGGCGGGCGAGCGCAGTCCCGCGGAGGTGCTGCGCAGCGCCGACATCACCATGTACCGGGCCAAGTCGGCGGGCGGCAACCGCTACGAGCTCGCCGACCCCGAGGCCGACGCGCGTGCCATCACCCGCCACGGCCTCACGAACGCACTGCCCGCGGCCCTGGAGCGCGCCGAGTTCTTCATCGAGTACCAGCCGCTCGTGCACCTCGGCGACGGCAGCGTGCGCGGCGCCGAGGCGCTCGTGCGGTGGCTGCATCCGCAGCACGGTGTGCTCGGGCCCGACCAGTTCATCCCGCTCGCCGAGGACACCGGCCTCATCGTGCCGCTCGGGCGCTGGGTCCTGGAGGAGTCCGTGCGCCAGGCCCGGGTCTGGCAGGAGCGTTACGAGGACGCCGGGCCCCTGCGCATCAACGTGAACCTGTCCCCGATGCAGCTCACCCACCCGGGTCTCGTCTCCGACACCGTCGACATCCTGGAGCGCTTCGGACTCGAACCCGGCGCGCTCTGCCTCGAGGTGACCGAGTCGGCCCTGATCGGCGCCGACGACGATCTCCTCAAGCCGCTGCGGCGGCTCGCCGAGATGGGCGTGGACATCGCGCTCGACGACTTCGGTACGGGCTACTCGAACCTCGCGAACCTGCGCCGGCTCCCGGTGAGCGTCCTCAAGCTGGACCGCTCCTTCACGCAGGGCATGCAGCGGTTCCCCGCCGACCCCGTCGACCTGAAGATCGTCGAGGGCATCGTCGGGCTCGCGCACAGCCTCGACCTCTCGGTCACCGTGGAGGGCGTGGAGACGGGCGCGCAGGCCGAGCAGCTGCGCGACCTGGGCTGCGACACCGCGCAGGGCTGGTACTACGCCCGCCCGGGCCCGCCGGACCGCCTGCACGAACTCGCCCTGTGCGACGCGACGGGGTGAGCGCCTGGTGATCCGCTGGGTGTACGCCTTCATCGACCGGCCGGAGGCGCACTTCGGGGCGGCCTGCGACTTCTGGACGCGGGTCACGGGGACGCGGCTGTCCGCGCCCCGCGGCGACCGCGACGAGTTCGCGACGCTGCTGCCGGACGACTCGGCGGATCCGTACCTGAAGGCGCAGGCGGTCACCGGCGTCGGGGGCGCGCACCTGGACTTCGCGGTGGACGACCTCGCTCGGACGGCGGGCCTGGCACGCCGCCTCGGCGCGACGCCCGTCCACACGGAGGACGGCCTGGAGGTCCTGCGCTCACCCGGCGGCCAGCCGTTCTGCCTGGTCCCGTGGTCCGGCGAGCACCGGTGCCCCGCCCCCGTCACGGCCCCCGACGGGTCGACGAGCCGCCTGGACCAGGTGTGCGTCGACCTGGCCCCGGCGGTGTACGAGGCGGAGATCGACTTCTGGACGTCCTTCACGGGATGGACCTCGGCGCCGGGCACGCTCCCGGAATTCCACACGGTCCGCCCCCCGGCGGAACTCCCGGTACGAATCCTGCTCCAACGCCTCACGGACGCCCGCCCGACAGGCGCCCACCTGGACCTGGCCTGCGCAGACATCGAGGCAACGCGCACCTGGCACGAATCACTGGGCGCGACGCTCCGGTCAAGGGGCGCACACTGGCTGGTCCTGGAAGACCCATCCGCAACGACGTACTGCGTGACGTCCAGACCTCCCAAGTAACCAAAAGCGCCCCCTCGGCTCCCACGACCCGGGGCGCGGGGAACGGCGCAAAGAACGACCACATGCCGCACCCGTAACCCAGCCCTCCACGATCAGGTGCGCGGGGAACTGCGCAACCCCCCAAAGGCGACCCGCACACCATCACCCGGCAACAACGTGTCACCGCTCCAGCAGCATCCGCTGGAGCTCCCGCGCGGCCCGAGGCGGAGCCACATCGCTGCGATGGGCCAGCGCGATGGTCCGGTGCAGCCCGGGACGGGCCAGCGGAGTCACCCGCAGATCGGCCCCCACGCGCGTCGCGACCATATGCGGCACGACGGCCACCCCGAGCCCCGCCCGCACGAACCCCAGCACCGCGTCCATCTCTCCGCCCTCCACCGCGAAATCCGGCTCGAACCCCTCCGCCCGGCACGCGGCAACGGTCAGTTCCCGCAGGTCATAGCCGTGCCGGAACATCACAAGCCGCTCGCCCTCAAGGTCCGAAATGCGCACGGACCGCCCCCGTCCGGGCCGCGGCGCATCCGGCGACGACACGACCACCAGATCCTCCCGCAGCAGCTCCACGGTCGTCAGCGCGGGCGCCGGCGCGGGCAGCGGGAGCACCACGAGCGCCAGATCCAGCGCGCCGCGCGCGAGTTCGCGTACGAGGTCGTGGGAGCCGCCCTCCTCGATCATCAGGCGGATGCCGGGATACCGGTCGTGGAAGGTGCGCAGCACATCGGGCAGCAGGCCGGTGCACAGTGAGGGCGTGGCGCCGAGCCGCACCCGGCCGCTCTTGAGCTGCGCCAGCTCGTGCACCTCCTGCCGGGCCGTGTCCGCGTCGGCGAGGATGCGGCGGGCCAGCGGAAGGAGCGCCTCGCCCGCGTCGGTGAGCGTGATGTTCCCGCGGGCGCGCAGGAAGAGATCCGCGCCCAGCTCCCGCTCCAGGGACCGGATCTGCTGGGACAGCGACGGCTGGGCGACATGGACCACTTCGGCGGCCCGCGTGAAGTGCCGGGTCTCGGCGACCGCGACAAAGTACTGGAGCTGCTGGAACTGCATGACCCCCACAGTAATCGCTCGATAGTCTGTGCCTATGGAAATGAGCTGGACCATGTCTTGGACCGATCGGGTCCTTCGGCTCTAGCGTGCGTGGCATGGTTCTGGCAACACGGACGGACCGACGGCCGTCCATGACGCGTACGCTCTGGGACTCGTCCGTCGGCAAGAAGACAGTGATGGCCCTGAGCGGCCTGATCATGCTGCTTTACTTGGTCGTCCACATGATCGGCAACCTGAAGATCTTCTTCGGGTCGGGCGAGTTCAACCACTACGCCCACTGGCTGCGCACCGTCGGTGAGCCGTTCATGCACTACGAGTGGACGTTGTGGCTCATCCGCGTCGTGCTCGTGGTCGCCGTCGTCGCGCACGCCACGTCCGCGTACCAGCTGAGCCGCCGCGACATCAAGGCCCGTCCGGCCAAGTACGTGCACAAGAAGGCCCGTTCGAGCTACGCCACGCGCACCATGCGCTGGGGCGGCATCATCCTCGCGCTGTTCATCGTGTGGCACATCCTCGACCTGACGACCGGCACCGTGCACCCGGGAGGCTTCCAGTCGGGCCACCCGTACCAGAACGTGATCGACACCTTCTCCACCTGGTACGGCAACGTCGTCTACATCGTCGCGATGCTCGCACTCGGCCTGCACGTCCAGCACGGCTTCTGGAGCGCGGCGCAGACCCTCGGCGTGGGCAGCGCGACCCGCGACCGCGTCCTGAAGACCATCGCCAATGTTCTCGCGCTGCTGCTCACGGCCGGCTTCATCGCCGTACCCGTGGGCGTGATGACCGGAGTGGTGAGCTGACCCATGAATTCCTACGCGGAGTACGCGACCGGTGAGCCGGTCGTCGACACCAAGGCCCCCGAGGGCCCCGTCAACGAGCGCTGGGACACCCGCCGCTTCGAGGCGAAGCTGGTCAACCCTGCCAACCGCCGCAAGCACACCGTGATCGTGGTCGGCACCGGCCTGGCCGGCGGCTCCGCGGGCGCCACGCTCGCCGAACAGGGCTACCACGTCGTCCAGTTCTGCTACCAGGACTCCCCGCGCCGCGCCCACTCGATCGCCGCGCAGGGCGGCATCAACGCCGCGAAGAACTACCGCAACGACGGCGACTCCGTCCACCGCCTGTTCTACGACACGGTCAAGGGCGGCGACTTCCGCGCCCGCGAGTCGAACGTCCACCGCCTCGCGCAGATCTCCGTCGAGATCATCGACCAGTGCGTCGCGCAGGGCGTCCCGTTCGCCCGCGAGTACGGCGGCCTGCTCGACACCCGCTCCTTCGGCGGGGTCCAGGTCTCCCGTACGTTCTACGCCCGCGGCCAGACGGGCCAGCAGCTCCTCCTCGGCGCGTACCAGGCGCTGTCCCGGCAGATCGCCGCCGGGAACATCGAGATGCACGCCCGTACCGAGATGCTCGACGTGATCGTCGTCGACGGCAAGGCGCGCGGCATCGTCGCCCGCGACCTGATCACCGGGAAGATCGACACGTACTTCGCCGACGCCGTCGTCCTCGCGTCCGGCGGCTACGGCAACGTCTTCTACCTGTCGACGAACGCCATGAACTCCAACGCGACCGCCGTGTGGCGGGCGCACCGGCGCGGCGCCTACTTCGCCAACCCGTGCTTCACCCAGATCCACCCCACCTGCATCCCGCGCACCGGCGACCACCAGTCGAAGCTGACGTTGATGAGCGAGTCGCTGCGCAACGACGGCCGGATCTGGGTGCCCAAGGCCAAGGGCGACGACCGCCCGCCGAACGAGATCCCCGAGGACGAGCGCGACTACTACCTCGAGCGCATCTACCCGTCCTTCGGCAACCTCGTGCCCCGCGACATCGCCTCGCGCGCCGCGAAGAACGTGTGCGACGAGGGCAGGGGCGTGGGCCCCGGCGGCCAGGGCGTGTACCTGGACTTCGCCGACGCGATCAGCCGCATGGGCAGGAAGGCCGTCGAGGAGAAGTACGGCAACCTCTTCGACATGTACGCGCGGATCACCGCGGAGAACCCGTACGAGGTGCCCATGCGCATCTACCCCGCCGTGCACTACACGATGGGCGGCCTGTGGGTCGACTACGACCTCCAGACCACGATCCCGGGCCTGTTCGCGGTCGGCGAGGCCAACTTCTCCGACCACGGTGCCAACCGCCTGGGCGCGAGCGCGCTCATGCAGGGTCTGGCCGACGGCTACTTCGTGCTTCCGTCGACCATCAACGACTATCTCGCACGCAACCCGCACCGCTCCGCCGAAGGCGCCTTGAGCGCCGAACACCCCGTCGTCCAGGAGGTGCTGGCCGAGACCGAGGACCGGATCAACCTCCTCCTCGCCGTCGACGGCGACCGCACCCCCGACTCCTTTCACCGTGAACTCGGCGAAGTCATGTGGGAGTTCTGCGGCATGGCCCGTACGGAAGAAGGCCTGCGCAAGGCCCTCGACCGGATCCCGCAGATCCGCGAGGAGTTCTGGCGGCGCATCAAGGTGCCGGGCACCGGCGAGGAGTTCAACCAGTCGCTGGAGAAGGCCAACCGCATCGTCGACTACCTGGAGCTCGCCGAGCTCATGTGCCTCGACGCCCTGCACCGGGCCGAGTCCTGCGGCGGCCACTTCCGCGAGGAGTCCCAGACCCCGGACGGGGAGGCCGCCCGCCGCGACGAGGAGTTCTCCTACGCGGCCGCCTGGGAGTTCACCGCCACCGGCGACGCCCCCGTCCTGCACAAGGAAGACCTCGTCTTCGAGTACGTCCACCCCACTCAGCGGAGCTACGCATGAAGCTCACCCTGCGCGTCTGGCGCCAGAAGAACGCCGACGCCGAAGGCGCCATGTCCACGTACGACGTGGACGGAATCTCCCAGGACATGTCGTTCCTGGAGATGCTCGACACGCTCAACGAGGAGCTCATCCTCAAGGGCGACGACCCCGTCGCGTTCGACCACGACTGCCGTGAGGGCATCTGCGGGGCCTGCTCGCTCGTCATCAACGGCGACGCGCACGGCCCCGAGCGGACCACGACCTGCCAGCTCCACATGCGGTCGTTCCAGGACGGCGACACCATCGACATCGAGCCGTGGCGCGCCTCCGCCTTCCCCGTGGTGAAGGACCTCGTCGTCGACCGCACCGCCTTCGACCGGATCATCCAGGCCGGCGGCTACATCAGCGCGCCGACCGGGGCGGCGCCCGAGGCGCACGCAACACCCGTGCCCAAGCCCGACGCGGACTTCGCGTTCGAGCACGCCGAGTGCATCGGCTGCGGCGCGTGCGTGGCGGCCTGCCCGAACGGCTCCGCGATGCTGTTCACCTCGGCGAAGGTCAACCACCTCAACGTGCTGCCGCAGGGCGCGCCCGAGCGCGAGACCCGCGTACTCGACATGGTCGGGCAGATGGACGCCGAGGGCTTCGGCGGCTGCACGCTGACCGGCGAGTGCGCGACGGCGTGCCCGAAGGGGATCCCGCTGCCGTCGATCGCCGCCATGAACAAGGAGTGGCTGCGGGCGACCCGCAAGGTCAGCCGCTGATCCACACGATGGCGTCCCGCGAGAAGCGCGGGGTGGGCGGGACCGGGAGTGGTGCTCGACCCCCGGTCCCGTCTGGTTGTCCGGCCCGCCCCGGGCATTCAGCATCCGCACACGCGGACAAGGCATGCTCGACACGTACACGCCAACCGGCGTCGGAAGAACTGAGTCACCAGCCGTCAGGCCCGTGACCAGGAGTGAGCCATGCCCGGCGCCATCACCGTCCCCCGCCCCGCCCGTCCCGCCACACCCACCCGCTACACCGTCGGTCTCGCCCGCGACGAGGAGGACCTCCGGGCCGCTCAGCGACTGCGCCACGACGTCTTCGCCGGGGAGCTCGGTGCTCTGCTCCGCACGCCCCGACCGGGCCTCGACATGGACGCGTTCGACGCCCATTGCGACCACCTTCTCGTCCGCGAGGAGTACAGCGGCCAGGTCGTCGGCACGTACCGGATGCTGCCGCCCGAGCGCGCCGCGACGGCCGGGCGGCTCTACTCCGAGGGCGAGTTCGACCTCACGTCGCTCGACCCGATCCGGTCGGGACTCGTCGAGGTCGGCCGCTCCTGTGTGCACCCCGACCACCGCGACGGCGCCGTCATCGGGCTGATCTGGGCAGGCATCGCCCGCTACATGACCGATCGCGGCCACGACTGGCTGGCGGGCTGCTGCTCGATCCCGCTCGCCGACGGCGGCGCCGTCGCGGCCGCCACCTGGGACCGGGTGGCGGCCAGGCATCTCGCGCCGGAGCAGTACCGGGTCCACCCGCACCGGGAGTGGATCGCCGACGGCGTCCCGCGCCCCGCGGGCCGCACCGACCTGCCGCCCCTGTTGCGCGGCTATGTGCGGCTCGGTGCGTGGGTGTGCGGCCGGCCGGCGCACGACCCCGACTTCGGTGTGGCCGATCTGTACGTGCTGCTGTCGATGAGCCGGATGAACCCCCGCTACCTGAAGCACTTCCTCTCCCTGGTCCCGGCGTGATGAGCGTCTGGCAGCCGACGGCGCCCTGTTCCATCGGGGCCTGCGTACGGGGTGGGAGCACGGCGCTGGCGTCGCCCAGGGCGGTGCTGCGGATCACGGCGCTGGTGGCGCTGCTGCTGGTGGGCGTCGTCCTCCTGCCGGTGGGGCGGCGGTTGCCCGCCGCCTGGGTGCGGCTCTACTGCCGGGTGATGGTGCGCGCCGCAGGGGTGCGAATGCGCCTGAGCGGCAGTGCCCCGCAGTCCGGCGGCGTGCTGCTGGTGGCCAATCACATCTCCTGGATGGACATCCCGCTCCTCGCCGCCGTCCGGCCCGCCCGGATGCTGGCGAAGAAGGAGATCCGGCAGTGGCCGGTGGCGGGCGCGCTGGTGGCCGGAAGCGGGGCGATCTTCATCGACCGCGACCGGTTGCGGGCACTGCCGGGGACAGTGACGCAGCTGGCGGCGGCGCTCCGGGCCGGGGGTGCGGTGGGTGTCTTCCCCGAAGGCAGCACCTGGTGCGGCCGAGCCCAGGGCACCTTCCGAAGGGCTGCCTTCCAGGCGGCACTCGACGCGGGTGCGCCGGTGCAGCCGGTGCGGCTGCGCTACCTCCTCCCGGACGGCACGGTCAGCACGGCACCCGCGTTCGTCGGCGACGACACCTTGGCCGCGGGCGTGTGGCGGGTGGCGTCCACCCGCCGGATCGTGGTCGAGGTGGAGGTCGGGGCGCTGATCCCGGCCGACAGCCATCCGGACCGGCGTTCGCTCGCCAGGGCGGCGCAGCTGACCGGGGAACGCGCGGCCGGACACCCGTGAGGACGCGTGCGCGGTGGAGTTCGTGACCGCCCTACCGCGCACGCCGACCGGGAAGCCGGCCAAGGGCAGGCTCCGGTCAGCCGGTCAGTTGCCGCGCCAGATAGGGGGCCGTGCGGCTGTCGGGCGCGTCGGCCACGGAGCGCGGCCGGCCCGCGACGACGACCTGCCCGCCCTCGTCGCCGCCCCCGGGGCCCATGTCGACGACCCAGTCGGCGCCGGCCACCACCGCCATGTCGTGCTCGACGACCACGACCGTGTGGCCCGCGTCGACCAGGCCGTGCAGCTGCCGCAGCAGCACCTCCACGTCGGCCGGATGCAGGCCGGTCGTCGGCTCGTCGAGGAGATACAGGGTGTGGCCGCGCCGCACCCGCTGCAACTCGCTGGCCAGCTTGATGCGTTGGGCCTCTCCGCCGGAGAGCTCGGTGGCCGGCTGGCCGAGCCGGAGGTAGCCGAGCCCCACGTCCGACAGCGTGCGCAGGCTGCGCAGTACGGGCCGCGCCGCGTCGTCGTCCGCCGCCGTGAAGAACGCGGCCGCGGCCTCCACGGTGAGGTCGAGCACCTCCGCGATGTTCCGTCCCCGGTAGGTCACTTGGAGTGTCTCGGGGTTGTAGCGCGCGCCCGCGCAGTCCGGGCACGGTGCGTACGTGCTGGGCAGGAAGAGGAGTTCGACACTCACGAAGCCCTCGCCCTGACACGTCTCGCAGCGTCCGCCCGCCACGTTGAATGAGAACCGGCCCACCCCGTATCCGCGCGCCCGCGCCTCCCCGGTGCCCGCGAAGACCTTCCGCACGACGTCGAACAGGCCTGTGTACGTGGCCAGGTTGGAGCGCGGCGTGCGCCCGATCGGCTTCTGGTCCACAACCACGAGCCGCCCGACCCCGTCGAGCTCCTCCGAGATCTCGCCGATCAGCGTCGACTTGCCGGACCCGGAGACTCCCGTGACAGCCGTGAACGCGCTCAGCGGGAACTCCGCGCTCACGTCCCGCAGATTGTGCCGGGTCACCGGACCGACCTTCAACCAGCCCTGGGGCTGGCGGACCTGGCGCTCGGGCGCGGGGGAGTCGTCGAACAGGAAGCGGGCCGTCGCCGAGTCCGCGACGTCGCGGAGGGCATCGACCGGGCCGCTGTGCAGCACCTGCCCGCCGTGCTCCCCGGCCTGGGGGCCCACGTCGACCAGCCAGTCCGCGCGGCGCATCACGTCCAGGTGATGCTCGACCACGAACACCGAGTTCCCCGCCGACTTCAGCCGGTCAAGGACGGTCAGCAGTGATTCCGTGTCCGCCGGATGCAGCCCCGCCGACGGCTCGTCGAGCACGTACACGACACCGAACAGTCCGGACCTCAACTGTGTTGCCAGGCGCAGGCGTTGTAGTTCTCCCGCCGAGAGTGTCGGGGTCGGCCGGTCGAGACCGAGATAGCCGAGGCCGAGTTCGGTGACCGTCGCGATCCGCGCCCGCAAATCGTCCGTGAGGACCCGGGCCGTCTCGGAGGCGTCCTCGCCCCGGGCGAGGATCCCGGCCAGCTCCGCCAGCGGCAGCCGGGCCAGCTCGGCGATCGTGCGGCCCTCGAACGTCACCGCCAGCGCCTCCGCCCGCAGTCGGGCACCCCCGCACGCGGGGCACGGCGCGCTGTCCAGGAACTTCTCCGCCTTCGCGCGCAGCGTCTGGCTCTTCGAGTCGGAGAACGTCTTCAGCACATAGTGGTTCGCGCTCATGTACGTGCCCTGGTACGGGCGTTGGATACGATCCGCGTCCCGCACCGGGTGCACCGTGACGACCGGCTGCTCGTCCGTGAACAAGATCCAGTCGCGGTCCGCCTGGGCCAACTCCCGCCAGGGAAGGTCCACTTCATAACCGAGCGCGTCGAGGATGTCGCGCAGGTTCTTGCCCTGCCAGGCGCCCGGCCAGGCGGCGATCGCGCCCTCGCGGATCGACAGCGACGGGTCGGGGACGAGGAGTTCCTCGGTGGTGCGGTGCACCCGGCCCAGGCCGTGGCACTTCGGGCAGGCGCCCGCCGCCGTGTTCGGCGAGAACGCGTCCGAGTCGAGCCGCTCGGCGCCCTCAGGATAGGTGCCCGCGCGCGAGAACAGCATCCTCAGCGAGTTCGACAGCGTGGTCACCGTGCCGACCGATGACCGGGACGTCGGCGCCGAACGGCTCTGCTGGAGCGACACCGCGGGCGGCAGCCCCGTGATCGCCGCGACCTTGGGGGCGCCGATCTGGTGGATGAGGCGGCGCGCGTACGGAGCGACCGACTCGAAGTAGCGGCGCTGCGCCTCCGCGTAGATCGTGCCGAACGCCAGCGACGACTTCCCCGAGCCGGACACCCCCGTGAACACCGCGAGGACGTCGCGGGGGATGTCCACGTCGACCCCGCGCAGATTGTGCTCGCGGGCCCCGCGCACCCGCACGAAGCCGTCGTGGCGGGGGTCGGGCGGGGCGGTGTCGGACACGGGGGGCATGCGATGCGGCTCCAGGTCGTACGGCGGTCGGGGCCCGGGCCGGGCAGCGGCCGGGGCAAACCCCACGATTCTAGGCCGCGGTCAGGTGCGCGACCCGGGCCAGCCTCCGGTACGACTCCAGCAGCCCCTCGCGGTCGTACGTACTGGTCGTGACCAGCACCTCCTGCGCCCCACTGTCCTTGATCACGGTCTCCAGTCCGTTGGCGACCTGGTGCTCCGTGCCCGCGATGTGGCCCTGCAGCCCGGACTCGTACAGCTCGCGCTCCTTGGCGGTCATCTCCAGGGTCGCGACGCGCTCGGCGGGCGGCAGCGGCGGGAACGTGCCGTGGGTGCGCGAGTACGCCATCGACCAGGCCTCGGGCATCAGCAGCCTGCGGGCCTCCGGCTCGCTGCCGGCCACGGCGACGGTCCCGGAGACCACCACGTACGGCTCATCGGCCCAGGCCGAGGGGCGGAACTCGGCGCGGTAGCGGTCGATGCCGCGCAGCATCTTCTCCCGGCTGCGGAAGTCGCCGATCACCATGGGCAGGCCCGCGCGGGCGGCGATCGAGGCGCCCTCGCCCATCGCGAGCACGAACGGCGGCACCGTAAGGCCCTCCGCCGGGCGGGCATGGACGCGCGTGGCCGACGTGCCGGTGAAGAACGCGAGGAGTTCGTCGAGCTGGTCCGCGAAGTCACCGGCGTCGTCCTTGTCCCGGCCCAGCGCCCTTCGGACACCGTCCGTGAACCCGACGGAACGGCCCAGGCCCATGTCGATACGACCCGGGAACAGCGACTCCAGCACCCCGAACTGCTCGGCCACCACCAGGGGTTGGTGGTTGGGCAGCATCACGCCGCCGGTGCCGACGCGGATGGTGCGCGTTGCCGCGGCGACCGCCGCCGCGAGCACGGTGGGCGCGGAGCCCGCGACGCCGGGCACGCCGTGGTGCTCGGAGACCCAGACCCGGTGGTAGCCCAGGCGCTCCAGGTCCTGGGCGAGCGCGACGGTGTCGCGCAGCGCGTCCGGGCCGGTGTGGCCCTCGCGGGTGCGGGACCGGTCCAGGACGGAGAAGCGGGTCGTTTCGATCACGGTGCTCACGTCCTGGTTCAACGTCGTGGTGCCGTGAGGATTCCCGCACCCTTCGTCCGGGCCTTCCTTAGGCTGGGACCCATGCCCATGGCCCAGGACATACGACCCCTCGCAGTCTTCGACCTCGACAACACCCTTGCCGACACGGCCCACCGCCAGCGCTTCCTGGAGCGCACCCCGCGCGACTGGTCGGCCTTCTTCGCGGCCGCGCCCGACGATCCGCCGCTCGCGCGCGGCGTCGAGCTGGCGCTGGAGAGCGCCCGCGAGTGCGAGGTCGTCTACCTCACGGGCAGGCCGGAGCGGTGCCGCGCCGACACCGTGGCCTGGCTCGCCGGACAGGGGCTGCCCGAAGGGCGCGTCTGGATGCGCCGGAACGACGACCGCAGGCCCGCGCGCCGCACCAAACTGGAGACGCTGCGCACGCTCTCCCGCGGCCGCGAGGTCCGCATGCTGGTCGACGACGACGAACTCGTGTGCGACGAGGCCGAACGGGCGGGCTTCACCGTCGTACGCGCCCGGTGGGCGAGCGGGTCCGAGGCGCTGAAGGACGCCCAGGAGCGAGAGGGCCGGACCTGAGCGGACCCGGCACGCGGGTTCGGGGCCGGACCTGAGCGGACCCGGGAGGCACGTTCAGGACTCGTCCTCCAGCCGGAAGCCGACCTTCAGGCCGACCTGGTAGTGCTCGATCTGCCCGTTCTCGATGTGGCCGCGTACCTGGCACACCTCGAACCAGTCCAGGCCGCGCAGCGTCTGCGAGGCGCGGGTGATGCCGTTGCGGATGGCCTGGTCGACTCCCTCGTGGGAGGTGCCGACGATCTCTGTGACCCGGTACGTGTGATCGGACATGAAGGCCTCCTCGGCCCGTGCGGTGGACGTCTCTCCACGGTGCCTCAGGTCACCGCGGACCGCGAGCGAGAGGGCGGATGTTCGACTTACCGGCCGTCACCCCCTTGACCGTTCGATTGGTCCATACCAAAATCCAGCCACACCCGTGCGAGCGTCACGCTCATCCCCCACGTCGGGCCGCCCTTCCCTGTCCGCAGGCAGAAAGTGACCCACGTGAAGTACCGCCGCACCGCCGCGTCCCTCATCCCCCTCGCCCTCGTATCCGCCTCGCTGCTCACGGGCTGCGCCTATCTGCCGGGCGGGGGCGACGAGCAGCGCACGGTGACCGTCTGGCTGATGAAGGACAGCGCGTCGGACGCGTTCCTGAAGCGGTTCACGAAGAGCTTCGAGGACAAGAACCCCGGCCTGCGCCTCGACATCCGTATCCAGGAGTGGACCGGCATCGGCGAGAAGGTGAGCGCGGCCCTGAGCCAGGCGAAGGGCGACCCGGCGAGCGAGGACGCGGCGGACGGACCGGTCCCCGACGTCATCGAGGTCGGCAACACCCAGGTCCCCCAGTACGTCGACGAGGGCGGACTGCTCGACCTCAGTCTGGAGTCCGCGCGCGACTTCGGCATGGAGGACTGGCTGCCCGGACTCGCCGAGCCCGGCATGTTCCTCTCACGCCAGTACGGCATCCCCTGGTACGCGGCCAACCGGGTGGTGATCTACAACAAGGACCTGTTCGCGAAGGCGGGCATCAAGCGGACACCCCGCACCCGCGCCGAGTGGCTCGACGTCACGCGGCGCTTGAACGCCCACGGTGACCAGGGCATCTACCTCGCCGGCCAGGACTGGTACACGCTCGCCGGATTCATCTGGGACGAGGGCGGCGACCTCGCCACGGAGGACGGCGGGATCTGGGAGGGCAGCCTCCAGACACCGGCGGCGCTGCGCGGCATGGAGTTCTACCGGCAGCTCCAGGCGCTCGGCCGCGGCCCCAAGGACGCCGATGAGGAACACCCGCCGCAGTCGGGCGAGTTCGCGAAGGGCGACGTCGGCCAGATCGTCGCCGTGCCGGGCGTCGCCCAGGCCGTCGAGCAGCAGAACCCCGAACTCAAGGGAAAGCTCGGCTACTTCCCGATCCCGGGCAAGACGGCGGCCAAGCCGGGATCCGTCTTCACCGGCGGCTCCGACCTGGTCGTGCCCGAGAACACCGACGACCGCGACGGAGCCGTCGCGGTCGTCAAGGCCCTGGCCGGCGAGAAGTGGCAGAAGGACCTCGCCAGGACCATGAACTACGTGCCCAACAAGACGACGCTGAGCGACGCCGTCGCCGACGAGCCGGGCGTGGCCGCGATGGCGGCGGGCGCCGCACGCGGCCGGGCCACGCCCGTGTCCCCGCTGTGGGCGAAGGTCGAGGCCGACAACCCGATCAAGGCGTACATGTCGAAGGTGCTCGCCGGGGCCGCCCCGGCCGAGGAGGCCCGGGCGGCTTCCCGCCGCATCACCAAGGAACTGGACGCCAGCGGGCCGTGACCCGGCCGCCGCCGGCCTCCCCGGCCGTCAGTCGACGCGGCTCAGGGAGAGCGCGAAGCGGTTCTGCGCGTCCGTCCACCAGTGCGTCATGCGCAGCCCCGCGCCCGCCAGTTCGGCCCGCACGCCCTCCTCGCGGAACTTCGCCGAGATCTCCGTGCGGATCTCCTCCCCGTCCTCGAAGTCGACCGCGAGGCCGAGCGCCGGGATCTTGACGGTCTGCGCGGCCGTGGAGCGCAGCCGCATCTCGATCCACTCGTTGTCCGCGTCCCACAGGGCGACGTGCTCGAAGGCGCCCGGATCGAAGTCGGCGCCCAGGTCACGGTTGATGACGCCGAGCACGTTCTTGTTGAACGCGGCCGTCACGCCCGCCGCGTCGTCGTACGCCGCGACGAGGACCGACTCGTCCTTCACCAGGTCCGTGCCGAGCAACAGCATGTCCCCGGGCCGCAGCAGGGCGCGTACGGCGGTCAGGAACGTGGCGCGCTCGGCCGGCAGGAGGTTGCCGATGGTGCCGCCGAGGAAGGCGGCCAGGCGCGGCCCCGGGGCGTCCGGCAAGGTGAGCGCCAGCGTGAAGTCGGCGATCAGCGCATGGATGCGCAGCCCGGGGCGTTCGGCGCCGAGCGCCTCGGCGGCGCCCCGCAGCGCGCTCTCGCTGACGTCCACGGGGATGTATGTCTCCAGGTCCGGCAGGTCGTCGAGCAGATGGCGGGTCTTGTCCGACGAACCGGAGCCCAGCTCGACGAGGGTGCGGGCGCCCGTGGCGTCGGCGATCTCCTGCGAGCGGGCCAGCAGGATCTCCCGCTCGGCGCGCGTCGGGTAGTACTCGGGCAGGGTCGTGATCTCGTCGAACAGCTCGCTGCCGCGCGCGTCGTAGAACCACTTGGGCGGCAGCGTCTTGGGCGTGCCGGTGAGGCCGCTGAGGACATCGGCGCGCAGGGCGGCGCCGGTGGCGTCCTCGGGCAGGGTGCGGGTCAGCTGGTACGGGCTCACGCGGTGGGCTCCTTGAGCGGGGTCAGCAGGACGTCGGTGCGGCTCGCGGCGAGCAGGGTGCGGTCCGGCACCTCGCGCCAGTGCGGATCGTCGTCGTAGGGCTCGGAGGCGACGACGGTACGGCGGCCGGGTTCGGTGAGATACCAGAGGCTGTCGCCCCAGGCGGTCGCGGTGATCGTCTCGCCGTCGGTCAGCAGGAGGTTGAGGCGGGATCCCGGGGCGGCCTCGGCGACCTCCAGGACGGTGTCGGCGAGGGCCTGCCCCTGGTCGTCGCCCGAGCGCAGCCGGTACAGCAGCAGCGCCCACACGAACGCCGAGTCGCAGCGGGCCTCCAGGGACAGCAGGTCGACGGGCGGCACCGCTGTGGTCAGCGGGGCGAGCGAGCGCGGCCAGCCGGTCACCGCGCCGTTGTGGGAGAACAGCCACGGGCCGCAGGCGAACGGTGCCGCCGCGGCCTCACCGTCCGCGCCGCCGAGCGTGGCGTCGCGGACCGCGGCGAGCACGGCCCCCGAGCGCACGACCCGCGCGAGGTCGGCGAACGACTGGTCGCCCCAGATGGGCCCGGCCCTGCGGTAGCGCGCGGGCACCGGGTCCCCGTCCGCGTACCAGCCCACGCCGAAGCCGTCGGCGTTCACGGTCCCGTGCCGCTGACGGCGCGGCTCCCAGGACTGGCGCAGCAAGCTGTGGGGCGGCGTCACGAGCACGTCGCCGAGTGGCGCCGCAGGGCCCAGGTAGGCCAGTTGCCGGCACATCAGGCACCCTCCCCGTCGCGCGCGGTGCGGAACCCGGCGAAGATCTGCCGGCGCACCGGGTAGTCCCAGTTGCGGAACGTGCCGCGGCAGGCCACCGCGTCCACGGCGAACGAGCCGCCGCGCAGCACCTTGTGGTCCGGGCCGAAGAACACCTCCGAGTACTCCCGGTACGGGAAGGCCACGAACCCCGGGTACGGCAGGAAGTCGCTCGACGTCCACTCCCACACGTCGCCGATCAACTGCCGTACGCCCAGCGGCGATTCCCCCGCCGGATAGCTGCCCGCCGGGGCCGGGCGCAGGTGGCGCTGGCCGAGGTTGGCGCGCTCCGGCGTCGGGTCCGCGTCGCCCCACGGGTAGCGCATCGACCGCCCGGACGCGGGATCGAAGCGGGCCGCCTTCTCCCACTCGGCCTCGCTGGGCAGGCGCCGGCCCGCCCAGCGCGCGTACGCGTCGGCCTCGTACCAGCTGACGTGCACGACGGGCTCGTCCGGCGGGACCACCTCGGTCACCCCGAAGCGGCGCCGCAGCCACTGCCCGGCCTCACGCCGCCAGAACAGCGGGGACCGCAGACCGTTGTCCCGCACCAGGGCCCAGCCCTCGGGCGTCCACCAGCGGGAGTTGTCGTAGCCGCCGTCGTCCATGAAGGCCAGATACGCGCCGTTCGTGACCGGCGCCGTGTCGATGTGGAACGGCGGGACGAGGCGCGCGTGCGCGGGACGCTCGTTGTCCAGCGACCACGGCTCGGTGGTCGTCCCCATCGTGAACGGGCCGCCGGGCACCAGGACTTCGGACGGTCCGCGGAACGCCGGCGAGACGGGGTCGGGATCCGGGGCCGTCAGGGCCGGAGCGCCCGCCCGGAGCTGATGGGTGATCAGCATCGTCTCGTCGTGCTGCTGTTCGTGCTGGGCGATCATCCCGAACGCGAACCCCGCCTCGGTGAGCCGGGTGCCGTGGAACGGCGTGCTCTCCAGGACGTCGAGCGCGCGCCCCCGCACCTCGGCCGCGTAACCGCGGGCCTCCTTGGGTGCGAGCAGCGGCAGCTTCGGCCGCTCGGAGCGCGGGTGCTCGAAGGCGTCGTACAACGGGTCGATCTCCGGGCGCATCGCCTCACGGCCCGCGACCGCGCGCAGGAGCCACTGCTCCTCCTGGTTGCCGATGTGCGCCAGGTCCCACACCAGCGGCGACATCAACGGCGAGTGCTGTGCGGTCAGTTCGGGCCCCTCGACGCAGCTCGTGAGCAGCGTCGTGCGGTCCCGCGCGGTGAGCAGCGCGGTCCGCGCGCGCTCCCGCAGTGCCTCGGGGTCCGGGGCGGTGTCTTCGCTCTGTGCGGTCATGAGGTGACGGTCCTCCCGGGGGCGGGGGCATCGATGTGGTCGAGCACGTCGTCGGCGGGGCACCGGCCGCGCACGACATAGCGGTCCATGAAGGCGGAGACGGTGGCCAGCACCCCGGGGGATGCGCCGAGCCTCGGCAGCGCGTCGAGCGCCGCCGCGAAACAGGTCACGGCCGCCTCGGCGAGCTCGGGGTCCGAAGGGCCGAGCCGCGCCGCGTCGCGCCACAGTTGATTGTGCGGCGCGGGCAGCGGGCCCGCCCGTTCGGACAGCGGCTTCACGGTGCGGTACGCGGTCTCGGCGGCCTCCGGGTCGTCGAACAGCGCGGTCGTCACGGCGAGCGGCACGATCCAGCCGTCGTCGCCGGGCTGGGCGTCGATCATGCGCAGTTCGAGGTGGCCGCGCGGGCGCACCGGCGGAAAGAGGGTGGAGATGTGGTAATCGACGTCACCGCGCGTGGCGGGCCGCGGCCCACCGGTACGCAGCCACGTCCGCAGCGACATGCCGTCCGGCACGTCCCACGGGCCGCTGTCCTTGCGGACGCACAACACCGGCGCGTCCAGGACATGCCGGACCCAGGCCTCGCGCGGCTCCGCGTCGAGGGGTGGTGCCCCGGACCGGCCGGGGTCGATCTCCTCCCATACGGCCTGGCGGGTGGAGCGCCAGCCGGTCGGACGCCCCCACAGCATCGGTGAGTTGGCGAACGCCGAGACCAGGACGGCGCCCAGCAGATGCGAGAGCCGCCAGCGCCTGCCGTGGCCGAGCGGCCCCGGCTCCTCGTACCCGGCGTCGAGGCAGACCTGCACGGACGCCGACGAGCACATCATGGCGCGGCCCGCCGGCCCGGCCCGGTCGAGCCAGGTCTCCATGGCGTCGTAGCGCGGCTCGTGGAGCAGCCGCCGCGGCGGGCGCCAGGGATCGGTGCCGAGCCCGGTCAGCGCGAACCCATGGGCGGCGAGCGCGGTGCGGACCGCTGTCAGATCGGCCGAGACGGCCGAGACGCAGTCCATGAGCGATGCGGCGGGCAGGGAGCTGAGCTCCAGCTGACCGCCGGGTTCTACGGTGAGCGCCGAGCTGAGGGGCAGGGCGCCCAGTGCGGCGTACGCCGCGTCGAGCCGTTCGGGTGGCAGGGGGAGCCGCGGCCTGCGCGGCTCGTGGACGAGCCATTCCACTTCGACACCCACCGTGCGAGGCGGTCCGGTCTTGAAGCAGATCCCGCGGACCAGCGCCTCGACGTCGGCCTCGGTGACCAGGGCCGCCGCGCCGAGCTCCGTACAGTCTCCTTCGGGCATGTTCAGGATCCTCCTGATCTGTACGCCTTCATAGTCCCCGGTAGGGGCCAAGCCGTCGACTCGACGGGGATGGGCCGGGCCGGGGCAGTGCTCGTACCACCCAAAACCCTCGCGGCGAATCGCACAAGAGTGCCCCTCGGAGAGTGAAAATCTGTTGCTCGTGGTGTCGCCCGGCGCACATCATGCGTTCATGAGATCGACCACGGGGGAGCGGGCGTGAGCGCCCGGCTGCGGGGGATCGCGCAGCAGACGGAGGGCATCGTCGCGGCGGGGCGGTACACGGCGCCGGGCGGCGCGGTCGTGCCGATCGCGGACGCGGTGGCGGCCGCGCGGGACGCGACACGGACGTACGGACCGGCTCCGGTCGAGGTGCCCGAGCCGGGCCGGCCCGCGCAGACGGCCGTCGAAGTCACCGGCGAGTCCAGCCTGGAGGCCGCGCGCCGCCTGGTCACCGCCGGGCAGAACCCCGTCGCCGTCCTGAACTTCGCCTCGGCACGCAACCCCGGCGGCGGCTATCTCAACGGCGCGCAGGCCCAGGAGGAAGCCCTGTGCCGGGCCTCGGCCCTGTACACGTGCCTGCTGCGGGCCGCGACTTCTACCTTTTGATCTTGGTCAGTGCTCCGGCGTTTACGCCGGGGGTGAAGGCCGTCTCAGGACTGCGCTGACTCGCGGGTGAGCACGGGTCGGCACTGTTCACCTCAGCCTGCGGGGCACTTCTGGTTCTCGATGTACTGGCGTACGACGGTCGGGGGCGCACCGTCACAGCTTCTGGCGAAGTAGGAGCGGACCAGGAGTGGCCGCCCCACAGGTAGCGGCGGATGTGCGCGTCGTACTCCTGGCGCAGACGCCTGGAGGAGACGGAGTTGATCAGCTTGGAGAGCTGGGCCTCGGGCTGTAGTGCGCGAGCGGGTGCACGTGGTCCTCCTCGCTGTTGAACTGCTTCAGTTTGGCCTCGAAGTCCGTGCACACCTCTCGCATGCGGATTCCATCACGGTGACATAGACAAACTGTAGGATCGTGATCACCGTGGGTGAACTCGGTTTGGAGAAGCGGCAGTTCGGGCATCGTGCCCGACTGGCGCTGTCGGCTGCCGAGCATCTCCTCGTCGACGAGCAGGCGCACGCCGCGCGCACGGTGTGGAACTGCCTGCACGCGTGGTGGCAGATGATGCCGAGGCACATGCGGACTCTGGCGAACGCGGACGCCGCGATACGCCAGGCCCGCAAAGAGATCGATTTCCTCGCCGTCCTTCCTGCGCAGGCCGCGCAAGCGGTGCTCAAGACGTACTTCCAGGCCTGGAAGAACTTCTGGGACGGCCGCGTTGACGCTCCGAACTTCAAGGGCCGGTTCCGGTCCGTGATGAGCGTGGACATCCCGCAGGGCCGTGACCTCCAGATCAAGCGGGTACACCGCCGCTGGGGCATGGCCAACATCCCCAAGGTCGGCCGTGTCCGCTTCCGCTGGACCAAAGACCTCCCGGTGGGCAACAAGGCGAACGCCGACGACCGGATCACCGGGGCACGGCTGGTCAAGGACCACCTGGGATGGCACATCGCCTTCCGCGTGCAGAGCTTCGAAGCCAAGCCCGCATCCCACCAGGGGGCGCAGGTCGGAATCGACGCCGGGGTGAACCTGCCACTCGCCCTCTCGGACGGCAACCACCAGGACCACGGGCGTGCGCCTCGCCTCCCGGATGGCAGCGCCGACCGTGACAAGTGGCTGAACACCGAGGAAAAGGGCAAGCTCCTGCGCCTTGAGCGCCGGGCCGCCCAGCGCAAGACACACCGCAAGCCTGGCGAGCGCACCAGCCGCCGCCTGCACCACACCTATGACCAGATCCGGGGGTTGCGCGCAAAAGCCACGCGACGACACCAGGACTGGCAGCACAAGACGACCACCGCCCTCGCCCAGAAGTACGGCGTCATGGTGGTCGAAGCACTCACCATCACGAACATGGTCAAGTCCGCTCGGGGCACCATCGCCGAGCCGGGGACAGGCGTCGCCCAGAAGGCCGGACTCAACCGCTCCATCAGCCAGGAGGCATGGGGCAGGACGGTCACGATGCTGACGTACAAGGCCGGCCGGTACGGCGGCACCCTGCAGAAGGTGCCCGCCGCGAACACCTCGCGACGCTGTTCCGTCTGCGGCTTCATCACGCCCGGCAGCCGGGAGGACCAGGCCACGTTCGTATGCAAGAACCCGGACTGCGGATGGTCGGGCAACGCCGACCACAACGCGGCCCGGAACATCTTGCACCTGTACCGGATGGGCCACGCGCTCATCCCGGCTGCCGGGAGGGCAGTCGTCAGGCGTGACAAGCGCGTCAAGCCCGCCACCGCAAGGTAGACGGGAATCTCCTTCCTGAGCTTGCGAAGGGAGGAGAGCACTTCAAGACCACCACCGCGAGAACCGCGACGCCTTTTACACGGACCGCGTCATTCACTCGCCGGGCGTCCCCGTCTTCCGCGACGACCGCGGACGGCTGCTCGACGAGCCGTACGCCGTCGGCTTCCTCACCTCGCCCGCGCCGAACGCGGGCGTCATCCGCCGCCACACCCCGGAGCGGGCAGGGGAGATAGCGGGTGCTCTCGCGTCACGGGCGGAGCGGGTCCTGGAGACGGCCGCGGCCCACGGCTACCGGCGCCTCGTGCTCGGTGCCTGGGGCTGCGGGGTCTTCCAGAACGACCCGGCTCAGGTCGCCGCCGCGTTCCGGACGCTCCTCGGCGAGGGCGGCCGGTTCGCGGGCCGTTTCGACCACATCGTGTTCGGCGTCCTGGATCGCACGCCGGACGCGCGGACCAGGACGGCCTTCGAGCGGGCCTTCGAGGCCCTGCCGGCGGTCAGCGCCAGCCGTACCGCTCCCTGAGGCGCAGCACCACGAGGTTGAACCGCATCCGGTCCAGGGCGCAGGCCTCACGCCGCATGCCCCGCTCGTGGACCCGCAGGACACGGTCGATCGCCACCCACGAGTCGCGGCCCGCGGCGTCCCACGGCCCGCTGCCGATCGGCACCCACTCCCTGTCCTGGTCGTGCCGCTTGCTCGACAGTTGTACGGCGAGCAGCGTGCCGGCGGCCTCCCTGGCGACGACGAGCACGGGGCGGTCCTTGCCGCGGCCGTCGTTCTCTTCGAACGGCACCCACGTCCAGACGATCTCACCGGGATCGGGGTCGCCGTCATGGGCGGGTGCGTACTCGGTGCGCACCCGGCCCACCTCGCGCGGCGCGGCCTCGACGGTGGCGGTGGCGCCGGCACGGCCGGGGTGCTCGTGGGCATGCGGGTCATCGATGAAGGCAGTCACGCGGGTCACGTTAGGGCCTGACCGGCCCAACCGGCAGAGCGGGCCCGGCCGGTGAGACACAGGGTTGGCGTATGAAGAGCCCCATTCCCGCCCGAGCCTTACATCGCATACGCCCGGGCCCCTGTCCCTCCTCGCGCTCACGGGTGCCATCATCCTTGCGCTGTGCGGCGCCGCCCTCGCCCCCGTTCGGGGCGACGCCGCGCCCCCGCCCGCACCGTCTCGGCCTGGCTTCCGTACTGGGACCAGGAAGGCGTGAAAGCGGCCGCCGGACTGGCGGTATCGGCCTGCGGAGCGAAGGTGGGACCAGAACCCGTTCTGGCGGAACGCGAAGAAGCAGGAAGCCACGGAATCCCGGCAGGAAGCGGTGCCGCGTAGCGGTACCGCAACCCGTGGGACGGCCAGAATCCTCGGGCTTCAGTCCGAGGAGCATGTCATGGGGTGCACCACACGGTGCTGTGGGCCCTCGACTTCGAGGACCCGGGCCTGTGGGCGGTGCTCGCCCGTGGTGCCTGAGCCGCTTCAGGAGCCGGTGCTCGGCCCCTGGTGATTTTCGGGCCACTTCTCGAACCACCGCTGATCTGCTTCGAGTTGGGCCGCCAGTGAGATGAGCCGCGGCTCGCTGTTCGCCGGGCCGAGCAACTGCGCGCCGACGGGGAGCCCGTCGCCGGTGAAGCCCGCGGGTACGTTCACGCCGGGCCAGCCGAGGACGTTCCACGGCCACGCGTACGGGCACGCCGCGATCATCGCCCGGTCGGTGCGCCAGCCGTTGAGTGACGCCATCGCGCCGATACGGGGCGGGGGAGTGGCCGTCGTCGGCGCGAGGACCACGTCGTACGTGCCGAAGACCGCGCCGACCCGGCGTTGGAGCGAGACCTCGGCGCGCCGGGCGAGCCGCAGCGGAGCACCGTCGAGGACCCGCCCCATGCGGGCGGATTCCCGGGTCCGCGCGTCGAGCAGGGCGGGGTCGGGAACGTCGCGCAACCGGTCCGCGACGCCTGCCGTGGCGCGCGGCACGAACGCGAGGCCGATCTGCCCGTAGCGCGGGTCGGCCTCCTCCACGTCGTGCCCGAGCGCGGCGAGCCGTTCCGCCAGCGCGACCACCCGGGCCCGTACAACGGGGTCCAGGCGCTTGGGAGTTGCGGTGAACGGCATGCGCAGGGAGAGCGCGACGCGCAGTTTGCCCGGCTCGTCGAGTGCCGCCTGCGCCGCCGCGATCCGCGGCGGACGGTGCAGGTCGCCGGCGTGCGAACCGCTCGCCGCGTCCAGGAGCAGCGCCGCGTCCTCGACGGTCCTGCCGAGCGTGCCGTTCACGGTGATCCCGTGGAAGGACTCCGCCCAGGGCCACGTGGAGATCCGGCCGCGCTGCGGCTTGATGCCGACGAGGTGCGTCCACGCGGCGGGGATACGGACACTGCCCGCCCCGTCCGAGCCGAGCGCGGCCGGCACGATCCCCGCGGCGACGGCCGCCGCCGATCCGCCCGACGAACCCCCCGGCGTGTGCCCGCGATTCCACGGGTTGCGGGTGTCGCCGAACGCGGGCCCCTCGGTGAACGGCCACTGCCCCAGCTCGCACGTGTTCGTCTTGCCGATGACGATCGCGCCGGCCGCGCGCAGACGGCGTACGGCCTCCGCGTCCTCGGTCTTCGGCGGGAAGTCACCGGGGCAGCCGAACGCGGTCGGCTCGCCCGCCACGTCCATGTCGTCCTTCACTGCCAGCGGCACCCCGAGCAGCGGCCGGCGTCCGCCCGCCGCGCGTTCGCGGTCCGCGGCGTCCGCCTCGGCGAGTGCGGCCTCCCCGCGGACCGTGCGGAACGCGTTCAGGGCAGGCTGCGTCGCCTCGATGCGCTCCAGGGCCTCCTCGACCAGGACGCGCGACGACACGTCCCCGTCGGTGAGCGCGCGGGCGGTCGCGGCGAGCCCGGCGGCACGGTCGGACGCCATGCGGACACCTCCTAGTACAGGACTCCGGAGCTCCGGAGCTTCGGAACGTCGAACGGCTGGGTGCACGCACGCTAGCGGCCGTGGGCCCCCACCGGTATGCCCGGCCGGGAACACGGCCGTACCCGTCTGGAAGGATGCGGTGCGTCATGGTGCAGATACCGAAGCAGCAGTCCGCCCGCACATCACGGGAGTCCGCCGCGCCGAGCCCGGCGCCGACGAGCGCCGACGTCGCCCGCCTCGCCGGGGTCTCGCGCGCCACCGTCAGCTACGTCCTGAACAACACCAGCGCCGTCAGAATCAGTGAACCCACCCGGCGCCGCGTCCACGAGGCCGCGAAGGAGCTCGGCTACGTGCCGCACGCGGCGGCCCGCAGCCTGCGCGCCGGACACACCCGCATCGTCCTGATGCCCTCCCCGAGCGTCCCCGCCGGCCCGCTCTACAACGCGTTCTTCAACGACCTCCAGTGGGCGCTGAGCCGCCTCGACTACACGGTCGTGCAGTACGGCAGCGTCAGTCTGCGCGGCGACGACGCGGCGCGCGCCTGGGCCGAGCTGCGTCCGGTCGCCGTCCTCACACCCCCTGACCTGGGTGCCGAGGGCGTCGAGGTGCTCCGCCGCTCCGGCGCCAGGGCCGTCATCACGCTCGGCCCGGAGCGCGCCGAGGGCGCCCACGCGCTGCTCATGGACCATCGTGAGGTCGGCCGGAGCGCGGGCGCCCACCTCGTCGAACGTGGCCGGCGCCGCATCGGCGTCGTCCTGCCGACGGAGCACGGCCTCGACCACTTCGCGCGGCCGCGCCTCGACGGCGTACGGGACGCGGTCCTCGGCACCGGCGCCGAGGTCTTCGAGCTGCCTCTCGCGTACGACGAGGAGTCGGCCGGCCAACTGGTTCCGGAGATCGGTGAGTTGGGGCTCGATGCCGTGTTCGCGTACAACGACGAGTACGCGATGCTCCTGATGCGGGCGCTCCAGGACGCGGGCGTCGGGATCCCGGAGGAGACTGCTGTCGTCGGGGCCGACGACCTCATGCTCGGGCGGCTGCTGCGGCCCCGGCTGAGCACGGTCCGTATCGAGTTGCCGTCCGGGCAGGAGCTCGCCGCGCTCGTCGACCGCCTGGTACGCGACCCGGGCGTCGTCACCGAGTCGCACGACATGCTCCGGGCCCGCGTCGTGGCCCGGGAGTCGAGCTGACGGCCGGGGTCGCGAGTGGCCCACGCGACTAGGATGTTGCGTGCTCAACAACATGGGTCGGCGCACCGCCCCGCGCGCCGCCCCGGAGATCAGTGACCGATCGGAGATCCGGCATGTCCCTGCTCGACCCGAAGACCTGGCAGGCCCGCCCGCTGTCGGGCGATGAGCATGTGGTCACGGAGCCCGCCACGGGGGAGCGCCTCGCCACCGTCACGCTCGCCTCCCCGGACGACGTCCGCGCCGCGGCGAGGGCCGGAGCGGCGGCCCAGGGCGATTGGGCCCGGCAGCCCCACTTCGCGCGCGCCGCCGTCCTGCGCCGCGCGGGCGACCTGTTCACCGAGCACGCCGACGAGCTGCGCACCTGGCTCGTGCGCGAGTCGGGATCCATCCCGGGCAAGGCCGACTTCGAGCTGCACGTCGCCGCCCAGGAGTGCTACGAGGCCGCCGCCCTCGCGTCCCGGCCCACCGGCCAGGTCCTGCCCAGCGAGGCGCCCCGCCTTTCGTACACGCGCCGCGTCCCGGCCGGTGTCGTCGGCGTCATCGCCCCGTTCAACGCCCCGCTCATCCTCTCCATCCGCTCCGTCGCCCCGGCCCTCGCGCTCGGCAACGCCGTCGTCCTCAAGCCGGACCCCCGCACGGCGGTCTGCGGCGGGCTCGCCCTGGCGGCCGTCCTCGCCGCCGCGGGCCTGCCGCAGGACGTCCTCCACGTGCTGCCCGGCGGGGCGGACGCGGGCCAGGCGCTCGTCGCCGACCCGGACATTCCCGTCATCTCCTTCACCGGCTCCACCGGTGCGGGCCGGGCCGTCGGTGAGGCCGCGGGGCGCCACCTCAAGCGGGCGCACCTGGAACTGGGCGGGAACTCCGCCCTGATCGTCCTGGCGGACGCGGACCTCGACGCCGTCATCTCCACCGCGGCCTGGGGCTCCTTCTTCCACCAGGGCCAGATCTGCATGACGACCGGCCGCCACCTCGTCCACGCCTCGCTGTACGAGGAGTACGTCGAACGCCTCGCCGCGAAGGCCGAGTCCCTCGCCGTCGGCGACCCGCACCGCGACCAGGTCCACCTCGGCCCCGTCATCGACGCGGCCCAACTCGCCAAGATCCACGGCCTGGTGCAGGCCAGCACGGCCGCGGGGGCGAAGCTCGCCGCGGGCGGCACGCACCGCGATCTCTTCTACCGGCCGACGGTCCTCGCGGGCGTCGACGACAGCACCCCCGCGTACGCCGAGGAGGTCTTCGGCCCCGTCGCACCCGTGCGGTCCTTCACCGACACCGACGAGGCGGCCGCGCTGGCCGCCGCGAGCCCGTACGGCCTCTCCCTCGGCATCGTCACCCGCGACCCCGCGCGCGGCCTCGACCTCGCCGAGCGCATCCCCACCGGCATCGTCCACATCAACGACCAGACGGTGAACGACGAGGCGGTCGCCCCGTTCGGCGGGGTCGCGGCGTCCGGCACGGGCGCCCGCTTCGGCGGCGAGGCGAACATCGATGCGTTCACCGAGACCCGGTGGACGACGGTGCGCGGCGACGTGGCGGGCTATCCGTTCTGACCCCGCGCACGAGCCCCGTTTCGCCCCCGCGCACGACCTCCGTTCCGAACCCCCGCACGCGAGCGTGAAACGGCCGCCGGGCCCGTACGGAGAGTACGGGCCCGGCGGCCGTCGGTATGGGGGGTGGCGTCAGGCCTGCTCGCCGCCCGCGCCGTCCTCGCCGGCCTTGGCCTGCTGCTCGGCGATCGACTGGCGCACCTCGTCCATGTCCAGCTTCCTGGCCTGGCCGATCACGTCGTCCAGGGCTTCCTGCGGAAGCGCCCCGGGCTGGGCGAACACGGCGACCTGGTCACGGACGATCATCAGCGTCGGGATCGACTGGATACCGAACGCCGACGCGAGCTCCGGCTGGGCCTCCGTGTCGATCTTCCCGAAGACCAGGTCCGGGTTGGCTTCCGCAGCCTTCTCGTAGACGGGCGCGAACTGCTTGCACGGCCCGCACCACGACGCCCAGAAATCGATCAGCACGAACCCGTTGTCCGTGACCGTCTGGTCGAAGTTCTCCTTGGTGAGCTCCACGGTGGTGCTGCTCATGATGTGCCCTCTTCCTGCTTCCTGGTTGCGGTGCTGAAGCCGCTGTTCACAACGGTCCCGGTAACGGACGTATTCCGCGCGCGTACCCGTGTGGCCCCGGCGCACACCTGCGACCACACTGGGGCCCATGACGGATGAGAACACATACGACGTGGTGGTTCTGGGCGCCGGGCCGGTCGGGGAGAACGTCGCGGACCGGGCGCGCGCGGCGGGCCTCAGTGCCGCGGTGGTGGAGAGCGAACTGGTCGGGGGCGAGTGCTCCTACTGGGCGTGCATGCCGAGCAAGGCCCTGCTGCGCCCGGTCATCGCCCAGGCCGACGCGAGGCGCCTGCCGGGCCTGCGGGAGTCCGTGCAGGGTCCTCTGGAGGCGGCCGCTGTCCTCGCTCGCCGTGATGAGTACACCTCACACTGGAAGGACGACGGCCAGGTGAGCTGGCTGGAGTCCATCGGCGCCGACCTCTACCGGGGCAAGGGGCGCCTCACGGGCCCCCGCCGGGTCACCGTCAACGGGCCCGACGGCACCGAGCACGTCCTCACGGCCCGCCACGCCGTCGCGGTCTGCACGGGCACGCGCGCCGCGCTCCCCGACCTCCCCGGCCTGGCCGACGTCGAGCCGTGGACGAGCCGCGAGGCCACCAGCGCGCAGAAGGTGCCGGGCCGTCTCGTCGTCGTGGGCGGTGGAGTCGTCGCCGCGGAGATGGCCACGGCCTGGCAGGCCCTCGGCTCGCAGGTCACGATGCTCGTACGGGGATCGGGGCTGCTGTCCCGGATGGAACCCTTCGCCGGCGAGCTGGTCACGCAGGCCCTCGTCGAGGCGGGCGCGCAGGTGCGGACCGGCGTCTCCGTCAAGGGAGTCACCAGGGAGGGCGGCACCGTCGTCACGACCCTGGACGACGGCTCGACCCTGGAGTCCGAAGAGATCCTCTTCGCCACGGGCCGCGCGCCCCGCACGGACGACATCGGCCTGGAGACCGTCGGCCTCGAGCCCGGCTCGTGGCTCCCCGTCGACGACAGCCTCCGCGTCGAGGGCAGCACCTGGCTGTACGCGGTCGGGGACGTGAACCATCGCGCGCTCCTCACCCACCAGGGCAAGTACCAGGCCCGTATCGCGGGCGCGGCCATCGCCGCCCGCGCCCAGGGAGTCCCGCTCCTGGAGACGGACCGCTGGGGCGCCCACGCGGCGACCGCCGACCACTCCGCCGTCCCGCAGGTCGTCTTCACCGACCCCGAGGCGGGCTCGGCGGGGCTCACCCTCGCGGAGGCCGAGGCGGCGGGCCACCGCGTCCGCGCCGTCGACTACGACATCGCCTCCGTGGCGGGCGCCGGCCTGTACGGCGACGGCTACCGCGGCCGCGCCCGCATGATCGTCGACCTCGACCGCGAGATCCTCCTGGGAGTCACCTTCGTCGGTCCGGGCGTCGGCGAACTCGTCCACTCGGCCACGGTCGCCGTGGCGGGCGAGGTCCCGATCGACCGCCTGTGGCACGCGGTCCCGTCCTATCCGACGGTGAGCGAGGTGTGGCTGAGGCTGCTGGAGACGTACCGCGGCTGAGGGATGTCCCTCTCTGCGCGTGGCTGTCCGGGCGAGACACGATGCCCCCCGCCCGGACAGTCTCATCCCGGCGTCAGGACGCGGAGAGTTCCCCGCGGACCGTGCGGGCCGCCGCGACCAGGTTCTCCAGGGAGGCGCGGGTCTCGGGCCAGCCACGGGTCTTCAGCCCGCAGTCGGGGTTGACCCACAGCCGCTCGGCGGGGATCGCCTCAAGTCCCTTGCGCAGCAGGGCCGCCGCCTCGCCGGCGCCGGGCACGCGCGGCGAGTGGATGTCGTACACGCCGGGTCCGGCCTCGCGCGGGTAGCCGTGGGCGGCCAGTTCGCGCGCGACCTGCATGTGCGACCGGGCCGCCTCGAGGCTGATCACATCGGCGTCGAGGTCGTCGATGGCCCGCACGATGTCCCCGAACTCGGCATAGCACATGTGCGTGTGGACCTGAGTGTCCGGCCGGACCCCGCTCGTCGTGAGCCGGAACGCCTCCGTCGCCCACGCGAGGTAGGCGGCGTGGTCGGCGGCGCGCAGCGGGAGGGTCTCGCGCAAGGCGGGCTCGTCGACCTGGATCACCGAAGTTCCGGCCGCCTCAAGGTCGTTCACCTCGTCCCGCAGGGCGAGCGCGACCTGACGAGCGGTGTCGGCGAGCGGCTGGTCGTCACGGACGAAGGACCACGCGAGCATGGTGACGGGGCCGGTGAGCATGCCCTTGACCGGGCGGCCCGTGAGCGACTGGGCGTACGTCGTCCAGCGCACCGTCATCGGCTCGGGGCGCGAGATGTCACCGGCGAGGATCGGCGGACGGACATAACGGGTTCCATAGGACTGCACCCAGCCGTGTTGGGTGGCCAGATAGCCGGTGAGCTGCTCGGCGAAGTACTGCACCATGTCGTTGCGTTCGGGCTCGCCGTGCACCAGGACGTCGAGGCCGGCCTTCTCCTGGAAAGCGATCACCTCCTGGATCTCGGCCCTGACGCGCTCCTCGTACGCGGCCGCGTCGATCCGTCCGGCCCGCAGTCCCGCCCGTGCGGTGCGCAGCTCCGCCGTCTGCGGGAACGAACCGATGGTCGTCGTCGGCAGGAGGGGGAGGCCGAGGCTGCCCCGCTGTGCCGCCGCGCGTTCCGCGTACGGCTGCGCGCGGCGGGCGTCCGCCGCCGTGACCGACGCGGTGCGGGCGCGTACGGCCGGGTCGCGGGTGAGGGCGGACGTGGTCCGGGAGGCCAGGTCCGCGCGGTTGGCGGCGAGTTGGGCCGAGATCGTGTCGGTGCCCTGCGTCAGACCGCGTGCGAGGGTGGCGATCTCGGCGGTCTTCTGGCGGGCGAAGGCGAGCCAGCGCAGGATCTGAGGCTCGATGTCACGCTCGAGAGCCGTGTCGACGGGCACGTGCAGCAGCGAGCAGGAGGCCGCCACGTCGACCCGGTCGGCGAGGCCGAGCAGGGTGCCGAGCGTGGCCAGCGACTTCTCCAGGTCGTCGACCCAGATGTTGCGGCCGTTGACGACCCCCGCGACCAGGCGCTTGCCGGGCAGCCCGCCGACGGCGGCAAGGGCGTCCAGGTTGGCGGCGGCCCTCTCGGTGAAGTCGAGCGCGAGCCCCTCCACCGGCGCCCCGGCCAGGACGGGCAGGGCCTCGCCGAGCCGGTCGAAGTACGAGGCCACCAGCATCTTGGGCCGGTCGGTGAGGGCGCCGAGGTCGCGGTAGGCGCGCCCGGCGGCGTTCAGTTCGGCCGGCGTGCGGTCCTGGACGAGGGCGGGTTCGTCCAGCTGCACCCACTCCGCGCCCGCCTCGCGCAGATCGGCGAGGACTTCGGCGTAGACCGGCAGCAGACGGTCGAGCAGGGTCAGCGGCTCGAAGTCGGCGGCCACCCCGGGCGCGGGCTTGGCCAGCAGCAGATAGGTGACCGGGCCGACGAGCACGGGCCGGGCCTGCAGACCCAGGGCGAGGGCCTCCTTGAGCTCGGCGACCTGCTTGGTGGAGTCGGCCGTGAACACCGTCCCGGGGCCCAACTCCGGCACCAGGTAGTGATAGTTGGTGTCGAACCACTTCGTCATCTCCAGCGGTGCCACGTCCTGCGTGCCGCGCGCCATGGCGAAGTAGCCGTCCAGCGCGTCGGCCTCGACGGCGGAGCGGTGCCGCTCGGGGATCGCGCCGACCATGACGGTGGCGTCCAGGACGTGGTCGTAGAACGAGAAGTCACCGGTGGGGACTTCGCCGATGCCCGCGTCGGCCAGTTCGTGCCAGTTCGCGCGGCGCAGGCCGGCGGCGGTCGAGCGGAGGGTGTCGGCGCCGACACGGCCCTTCCAGTAGCCCTCGATCGCCTTCTTGAGTTCGCGGGCGGGGCCCTGGCGCGGGTAGCCGTGCACGGTGGCCCGTGCTGCCGCGGCTGAGGACTTGGTGGTCACGGAGATCTCCTTCGCGAGATGAATCCCTGAGATCCCGGAGACGGGGCGAGAGCGCGAAGGGTGACACGGACCGGACGGTGCGGGCGCGTACGGCAGGGCACGCGCGCCCGTTCGGTGTGTACGCCGACCCGCCCTCGAGGTCACCGGGATATCCGCGCACGAATGGTTCACGCACGGGCAACGGGCAGGTCTTCGGACTCGCGGGCACGTCCACCCGATGTCGGGCGGACACCTACTGGCCGTCGCTTCCCAGCCCGATCCATCGGGCCAGTGCGTGTGACGGCGGTCGTTCCAGCTCACCGCTGCGGGGCAGTCCCGGATTCCCACCGGGTTCCCTCTTACGACGCTCCCGTCTGGCGGACGGGGCGAACCAGCTGCACCGGTCACCCTACGCACGCGGGACGGTCCGGCGCGAGCCCGCCCCGCACCGCGGACACCGGGCGAGAAGGGGCCGCCGTCTGGATTCGGGTGCCGTGGTAGCTTTCCAAGGCCAGTCGAACTCATGCCCGTCTGCCCCGCATTGCGCGGACTTGGACAGGTATGTGTCAGGGAATCCGGTGCGAATCCGGAGCTGACGCGCAGCGGTGAGGGTGACGGGCGGAGCATCGGCCACTGGACCGCACGCGGCCCGGGAAGGCGCCCCGTCCGCGTGATCCCGAGTCCGAAGACCTGCTGGCAGCCTTCGCGGGCTCCGGTCGGGGCGGCGGGGGAGACCGTGCGACCGGGCTCCGCGCTTGAGCCCTCGACATCGAGGAAGTCCCTGTGCCCTTCGCGCACCCCGTCACACGCCGTGGCTCCGCCCGCCTCATACCCCGTGCCGCGCTCACTCTCGCCGGGATGCTCGTCCTGGCCGCCTGCGGCGGGAGCGGCGAATCCGCCCGCACGCCCGCGGCTCAGGAGAGCACCGCCGGCCATCCCGTCGTACTCGACAACTGCGGTACGCGGGTCGAGGTGAAAGCGGCGCCCGAGCGTGCCGTCTCTCTCGACCAGGGCTCGACCGAGATCATGCTCGCGCTCGGCCTCGGCGACCGCATGGCCGGCACGGGGACCTGGACGGACCCCGTGATGAAGGGACTGGAGAAGGAGAACGCGAAGGTCGAGCGGCTCGCCGACCGTTATCCGTCCTTCGAGAAGGTCCTGGACACCGAACCCGACTTCGTCGCCGCCTCGTTCGGCGCCACGCTGAGCAAGGGCGGAGTGGCGCCACGCGACCAGTTCGCGAAGCTGGGCGTACCGGCGTACCTCTCGCCCTCCGACTGTGTCGGCAAGGACAACAGCGGCGGCGGTGACGGCGCCCGCACCAAGACCCTCGGCATGCAGACCGTCTACGGCGAAATCCGCGACCTCGCCGCCGTCTTCGACGTACGCGAACGGGGCGAGCGGCTCGTCTCCGCACTCAAGGCCCGCGTGAAGAAGGCGACCAGCGGCATCGACGCCTCCCGGACGACCCTCCTGTACTGGTTCGCCAACTCCGACTCCCCCTACATGGCGGGCTGTTGCGGAGCGCCCGGCGTCATCACCCGTGAGGTGGGGGCGAAGAACGTCTTCGACGACACCCGCGACGAATGGCCCCAGATCAGCTGGGAAACGGTCGCCGACCGGGACCCGGATGTCCTCGTCATCGGCGATCTCACGCGCCGCTCGCAGACCGCCGAATCCGCCGCGAAGAAGATCGAGTTCCTCGAGTCCAACGCCGTGACCAAGAACATGACAGCCGTGAAGAAGAAGCGGTACGTGCTGCTCAGCGGGCAGGCCATGAACCCGACGATCCGAACGGTGGAGGGTGTGGAGCAAGTCGCCGCGAAACTGCGGGCGTTCGGCCTCGCCGGATGAGCGTGGAAGCGCCGGCCCCACCCCCCGGGGCGCCCCCTGAGGCGGTGCCGTCATCCGCCACCGGGAAGCGGCTTCATGCGGTGCGTGGCGTGCTCGCCTGGCCATCCGGTTTCGCGGTGCTCATCGTGTCCGTCGCCCTGGCCATCACCATCGGCCCGGCCGACATCGGGATGACCGATGTCTGGTCGGCCGTGGCCGCCCACCTCGGCCTGGGCGAACCGCAGTTGACCCCCATCCGCGACGGCATCGTGTGGAACCTGCGGCTGCCGCGCACGCTGCTGGCCGCCGTGTGCGGCGCGGGGCTCGCGGTGTGCGGCGCCGTGATGCAGTCGCTGCTGCGCAATCCGCTCGCCGACCCCTTCGTCCTGGGCGTCTCCTCCGGCGCCTCGACCGGCGCGGTCCTGGTCGTCGTACTCGGCGTCGGCGGCGGCGCCCTGTCGGTCTCGGGCGGCGCCTTCCTCGGCGCGGTCGTCTCCTTCGCGCTGGTACTGGTGCTCAGCCAGGCTCTCGGCGGCTCCACCGACCGTGTGGTGCTGTCCGGGGTGGCCGCCATGCAACTGTTCTCCGCGCTCACCTCCGTCGTCGTACTGACCGCGGCGGATGCCGAGACGACGCGCGGCGTCCTGTTCTGGCTGCTCGGCTCGCTCGGCGGGGCGGGCTGGACCGACGTCCGGATGTGCCTGACGCTGCTCGTGGCGGCGCTCGTGATCTGCGTCGCACACGCTCGTACGCTCGACGCCTTCGCGTTCGGGCAGGACGCCGCCGCGTCGCTCGGCGTGAACGTGGCCCGCACCCGCCTGGTCCTGCTGTGCACGACCGCCCTGCTCACGGCGGCGCTGGTCAGCTCGGCCGGCGCGATCGGCTTCGTCGGCCTGGTGCTGCCGCATGCGGCGCGGGCCCTGGCGGGTCCGGGGCACGCCCGGCTGCTGCCGGTGACGGCGCTGGCAGGCGCGGTCTTCCTCGTGTGGGTGGACACGCTCGCCCGCACCGTCCTCGACCCGCAGGAGGTACCGGTCGGCGTGGTGACCTCGCTGATCGGCGTACCGGCCTTCGTCCTCGTCCTGTACCGCACCCGGAGTCTGCGCCGATGACCGTTCCGACCATGCGCACGACCACGGCCGACGGGCTGCGGGCCGACCGGGTCCGCCGTGAAACCGGCGGACACCTCATCCTGGACGGCGTGAGCGTGCACCCGGCGCCCGGAGGTATCACGGGCCTCATCGGACCCAACGGCTCGGGCAAGACCACGCTCCTGCGCCTGCTCGCGGGCCTCATCACCCCCCAGGCCGGAGCGGTGACCCTGGACGGCTCACCGCTGAGCACCGTCGGCCGCAGGGACTTCGCGCGACGCGTCGCCGTGGTCGAGCAACAGGCCGACACTCAGGTCGAGTTGACGGTCGAGGACGTCGTACGTCTGGGCCGTGTCCCGCACCGCAGGGCATGGATGCCACCGTCGGCGCAGGACGAGGAGGCCGTACGTTCCGCGCTCGCCCGCACCGATCTCACCGACCGGGCGCACCGGCACTGGCACACCCTCTCCGGCGGCGAGCGCCAGCGCGTCCAGATCGCCCGTGCCCTCGCGCAGCGGCCACGCGAACTCCTCCTGGACGAACCGACCAACCACCTCGACATCCAGCACCAGTTGGACCTCCTCGACCTGCTCACACAACTCCGGCTCACCAGCGTCATCGCCCTGCACGACCTCAACCTGGCCGCTATGTACTGCGACCAGCTCGTCGTGCTCCGTCAGGGGTGTGTGATCGCGGCCGGCACCCCCTGTGACGTACTCACCGAAGAGCTCATAGCGCGGGTCTACGGAGTGCGCGCGACCGTTTTCCCGGCCGCCGAGCCGGGGGAGCGCCCGTACATCCGATTCCTGAGGGCGTCCGCTCCCTGAGACGGCACTGCATACCGCACACCAGGTCTCCTGGCAGCGACCATGAGCAAGATCACGGCGAAGGGCCCGGTCTTGGCCGTGCGCCCCTTACGCGGTACGGTCTGACCGATATTGACGACGGCAACGCGGAAGCCGGTGGGAATCCGGCACGGTCGCGCCACTGTGAGACGAGCCACTCGCCCGGACGGGCGGGGACCTCGCGAGTCAGACCCGCAGCTGTCGTACTTGTGCACCACCGAGATGGGACGCGAACTCCCAGAGGAGGTCCTGCCATGGCGCAGACCGTCGCTCAGCCGACAGCCACCACCCCCGTTCTTCCCGCAGCCCTGCCCCTGAAGGCGATTGCCCCTTGGGCGGCCTTCTTCGGCATCCTGATGCTGGTCCTGCTCTACTTCGTCGGCGCCGAACAGGGCGCCACCGCCGTAGTCTCCGGCGAGAGCGTTCATGAATGGGTGCACGACGCCCGCCACCTGCTCGGCTTCCCCTGCCACTGACGAGGGACGCCGCAAAGCTCATGAACTCCGCAACAGTGAGAAACCTCCTCGTACGGGGCATGCTCGCCGGCCTGGGCGCCGGTCTGCTCGCCCTGGTCGTCGCCTACCTCCTCGGGGAACCCAGCGTCGACAGCGCCATCGGCTACGAGGAGGCCCACGCACCCGCGCACCACCACGAGGTCGAACTCGTCAGCCGCAGCATGCAGTCCACCGCGGGCCTCGCCACCGGCATCCTGCTCTACGGCGTCGCCTTCGGCGGCATAGCCGCCCTCGCGTACTGCTTCGCGCTCGGCCGCGTCGGCCGCTTCACCCCGCGGGCCACGGCCCTCCTGCTCTCCGGCACGGCCCTGCTCGCCGTGTACGTCGTGCCGTTCCTGAAGTACCCCGCCAACCCGCCGTCCGTCGGCGATCCCGGCACCATCAGCAAGCGCACGACGCTGTACTTCCTGATGATGCTGCTCAGCGTGCTCCTCGCCGTCGCCGCAGTGATCATCGGGAAACGGCTCGCTCCCCGCCTGGGCACCTGGTACGCCACCGTGGCGGCGGTCGCGTGCTTCGTCCTCGCGATCGGGCTCGCGTACGCGTTCCTGCCGGTCGTCAACGAGGTACCGAAGGACTTCCCCGCAGCGCTGCTGTGGCGGTTCCGCACCTCGGCCCTCGCCATCCAGCTCACTCTGTGGACCGGATTCGGCCTGATCTTCGGCGAGTTGGCGCAGCGCCAGCTCGCCCCGCGCACCGGGGCGGTCCCGTCCGGCAACGCAACTCCCGTACCCCACTGAGAGAACCGCGCCACAAGACCCAGGCAGGCGATCAAGCGCAGAGGGCCGCCGGAACCATCCGGTCGGCCCTCTCGCTTTCTTCCGAGGGCGGAGACCCGCGTGGCCAGACACCCCCAACCGCGCCACATCACACTCGGCGGCCGCGAGGCGGTCGCGCTGACCCTGGAGGAGTACGAGCAACTGATCGCCAGCAGACGGCAGATCGGCGGCCAGAGTGCCCGTGTACGCGTCCTGGCGCAGCGGGCGAAGGAGAGCGAGGAGCTGCTGCGGGAGATCGAGGCACTGGTCGGCTGCCCGTCGCACGGCTGCCACGGCCTGCGGGACCGGAGAGGGAACGAGGGCCGGGGCGGCGAGGCGGGCGAACCCGCGGGAGCGAAGGACACCGACTGTCTGCGGTGTGCACTCGCGGCACTGCTCCTGCGGCATCGGGAGTCAACGGGCGGTCCGCCGGGGGCGGTCGGCGAGGAATGCTGCTCACCGTCGAGCCAGTAGGGGGCGAGGCGTCCGGTGCGGGTCAGCTCCCGGCGCCGTCCTCCGTCGGGCCCAGCGTCCGCCCGAGCCGAAGGTTCCAGCGCCCGGAGCGCCCGCTGGCATCGGTCGCCGTCAGGGGCGGTACGTCGAGCCGCCAGAACGCCGACACGGGCGCGTCGAGGATCTTGACGGCCACGGCCCGCACAACCTCCGGCTCCACCACGGCGAGCGTCCGTCCGTCGAACTCCGCCGACGCGTCCAGCCAGCGCGCGACCCGTTCGCACAGGGCACGTACGGACTCCCCGCCGTGCGGCGCGGCGCCGAGGTCGGAGAGCCAGAGCGCGATGCCGGCCGGGTCCTCCGCGCTGACCTCGTCGAGCGTCAGGCCCCGCCAACGGCCCACGTCGAGCCCGGCCAGCTCCGGCGCCTCGACGCCATCGAGGCCGAGGGCCTTCGCCGTCTCCCGGCAGCGCACGGTGGGGGACACCGACAGTCGGTCGGCTGGGGGAAGGGCGCCGGCCGCCGCCCGCGCACGTGCCGCGGCGCTCGTGTCGAGCGAGCATCCGTCGTCGAACCGGGCCTCCCGCAGAGCCCGGCTCGTGGCGGCAGAGATCAAGGTGACGCGGCTGGTCACGGGTTGAGCCCCCTACTTGGTGTGTGGGGCGACGCGCCAGGCCCGCGCGTCCACCCCCTCGTGACGCTCGGCGCGCCTACGAACGCGACTCGTGCTCCTTCTTGACGGCGCGCAGGACCACGAACTTCGGGTCGCTGGCGATGAGTTCACTGTTGCCGAACAGTCGCCGCAGCTTCACGTGGTAGCCGAGGTGGCGGTTGCCGATGACCCACAGCTCACCTCCCGGCCGCAGAGCGTCCCGCGCGTCGGAGAACATGCGCATGGCCGTGGCGGCGGTCGTCGCCTGGTGGGAGTGGAACGGCGGATTGTTGAGGACGAGGTCCGCGCTGCCCGCGGGGAGCTCCGCGAGCCCGTCGCCCACGAGGAACTCCGCCCTCGCCTCGGGGTGTTCAGAGGGGTCGACGTTCGCCCGGTAGGTCGCCTCGGCCGACGCGACCGCCTGGAACGACTCGTCCGTGAACACGATCTCCGCGCGCGGGTTCTCCAGCGCCATGGCCGTACCGACGACGCCGTTGCCGCAGCCCAGGTCCACGACGCGCTCGGTGCCCTCGCTGCGGGGCAGGTGCTGGAGCAGGAACCGGGTGCCGATGTCGAGGCGCTCCGCGCAGAACACACCGGCGTGGTTGGTGACGGTCCGGCCCGACACGGGGCCGACGCCGTCGGGCAGAGAGTACGTGTGCGGCCACGGGTTCCGTGGCCGGGCGAGCGCCGGGTACGGCGTCGTGAAGATGAGCCGCGCCTTCTTCTCGGCGAGGGACGTGTGGGTCGGGCCGATGATCCGCTCGAACAGCTTCAGTGTCGAGGTGTGGATCTCCTTGACCATGCCGGTCCCGATCACCACGGTGTCGTTGTGGACGGCGGGCGCGATGCGGTGCAGCTGGTCCTCGAGGAGCGCCAGGCTTTTGGGGACGCGTACGAGCAGCACGTCCACGCGCTCCGGCGGGGTGTCCTGGGTGGTCAGCAGGCGTACCGCGTTCTCGTCGAAGCCGGCCCGGTCGAGGTTGGCGCGGGTCGCGCGCTGCCCGAGGTACGAGTCGGAGATCGCGGTCGGCCGGTCGCAGTGCCCGGCCAGGGCCGTGGCGAGGGCGCCCCACCGGTCGCCGATCACGACCACCGGCCCCGACAGATCGGCGGCGCTGTCGGCGAGATGCCGCAGCATGTACTCGTCCGCGGCATCCCATGCGCGCAGCGTGTCGCGGGGATCCTCGGGGAAGCGGGCGAGGTCGAACTCGCCCCATGACGTCTCGAAACGGTTGCTCATCGTCCCGCCAGGCTAGCGGAGGCGCAGATCAGCGGGGCCGGGGGCGGGGCCGTAGCTTGGCCGCATCGGGGCCGACCGGCCCAGCGGTCGGCCCCTGCCGTACGCCTCAGGCGCCCGCTGCCGTACAGCTCAGGCGTCGCCGAAGTCGCCCGCGAAGGCGGCCGCCATCCGCAGATGCGGTCCGGCCTCCTCGTGACGGCCCTGGCGCTCCAGGGTGCGGCCCAGCATCAGACGGGCGTAGTGCTCGACCGGATCACGCTCGACGACCGTGCGCAGCTCGGCCTCGGCGCGGCCCAGCTGGGCCGAGTGGTAGTACGCGCGAGCCAGCAGCAGCCGCGCCGCCACCTGCTCGGGGATCTCGGCGACCAGGTCGTCGAGGATCTGCGCCGCGAGCGTGTACTCCTTGGCGTCGAAGAACTTCCGCGCGCGCTCCCAGCGCTCCGCCGGGGTGCCCTGCGTGTAGTAGTTGGTCGTGTTCACCACTGGTGCCTCCTCGACCGCTGTCAACGGCACGGACCCGGCGCATATTCCGTCCTGGTGAGCGCGCGGGTCCACCCGTACGCGTGCCTGACGGGACGGCCTGGACGGGGCTAGGTTGTGAGCCATGAGCAATCTTGATCGCGAGGCGGAGCCGACCATGTGCGGCGGCCGGGGCTTCGTCGTGGCGGAGCCCGTACGTGAACTCCTCTCCCCCCGGCGCGTGAAGCTAGGCGAGTCCACCGAGGTCCGCAGGCTGCTTCCGAACCTCGGACGCCGCATGGTCGGCGCCTGGGCCTTCGTCGATCACTACGGGCCCGACGACATCGCCGACGAACCCGGCATGCAGGTGCCGCCCCACCCCCACATGGGCCTGCAGACGGTGAGCTGGCTGCACGAGGGGGAGGTCCTGCACCGCGACTCCACGGGCAGCCTCCAGACGATCAGGCCCCGAGAGCTGGGACTCATGACGTCCGGGCGTGCCATCAGCCACTCGGAGGAGAGCCCGCGCCCGCACGCCCGCCTTCTGCACGGCGCGCAGCTGTGGGTCGCCCTGCCGGACAGCCACCGCCACACGGAACCCCGCTTCGAGCACCACGCCGACCTGCCCAAGGTCACGGCCCCCGGCCTGAGCGCGACCCTGATCCTCGGCGAGCTCGACGGCGCCGTGTCGCCCGGCACGACGTACACGCCCATCGTCGGAGCGGACCTCAGCCTCACGCGCGGCGCGGATCTCAGCGTCCCGCTCGAGCCGGACTTCGAGTACGCGGTCCTGTCCATGGCGGGCGAGGCTCACGTCGACGGCGTCCCGGTCATGCCCGGCTCCATGCTCTACCTGGGCTGCGGCCGTACCGAACTCCCCCTGCGCGCCGAGTCGGACGCGTCCCTCATGCTCCTCGGCGGCGAGCCGTTCGACGAGGAGCTGATCATGTGGTGGAACTTCATCGGCAGATCGCAGGACGACATCACCCAGGCCCGGGAGGACTGGATGACCGGGTCGAGATTCGGGGAGGTGAAGGGGTATGACGGAGGGCCGCTGGCCGCCCCCGAACTCCCTGCTGTGCCGCTCAGGCCCCGGGGAAGAGTGCGCTGAGCGGGCTTTGCCGACGGCTATGACTCGGAGCGCGGGGTTGCGAGTGTCGTCGTGGAAGATGACGTGGCGTCAGTTCTCGCGCTGGAATTGCTGGGCGGTCATGTCGATGTGCTCGGCCATGAGGGTCTGGGCGTCGGTGGGTTCGCCGGCGGTGATGGCTTCGGTGACGGCTTCGTGCTGACTGGCGGCCACCTGGAGGCAGTCGCCGACGAGTCCGGCCAGCCCTGGCACCCTGCTCGCCACGTCCCTGTCGGGACGTGGCGGCCGTGCTGATCATGGAGGGTGGACAGGCAGGTGGATGGCCTGCACACTTAACGAATGATCGGCGGAGTTCTGGACCAGGCGCAGCCCTTCGGCCCCCTCGGCAAGGGCGAGCGCCTTGCCCTGGAGGACGTCGGGTCGGGCGTCTTCGAGGGGTACTGCCATGGTGGGCGCGCGCAGGAGCGCGCCTATGGAGGAGCGGTCGTGGGCCAGGCCCTGGCCGCGGCGTACCGCACCGTCGAGGACGACCGCTCCGTGCACTCCCTGCACGCCTACTTCCTGCGCGCCGTCACGCCCGAACGTCCTACGAGATACGCGTCCGACGTGGTCCGGGACGGGCGCAGCTACTCCGTGCGCCAGGTGACCGCCACACAGGGCGGCAAGGAGGCGCTCACGATGAGCGTGTCCTTCAAACTGCCGCAGCCGGAGGGGAGTCGGCGGCAGCCCGGCATGCCGGACGTCCCGGGCCCCGAAGGCCTCGACGACGGATTCGCGTTCCGACCGGCGACGCATCCGCTGCGTACGGCGGTGGAGTGCCGGCAGGTGCCGGACGCCGTCGGTCCGGACGAGGGGCAGATCGAACGCTTCGCCTGGTTCCGCACGGTCGGCGCGCTCCCCGACGACCCCGCGCTGCATGCCTGCGCCCTCGCGTACATCTCCGACGCGCCGCTCGCCCCCACGGCCCTCGTGCCGTACGGCGAACCGCGGCCGGTCGGTGTCGTCCTCGCCTCGCTGGACCACGCCATGTGGTTCCACCGCCCGTTCCGTGCCGACGAGTGGCTCCTGTACGCCTGCCGCAGCCGCCTGGCGGGCGACGGGCGCACCCTGGCGTACGGCGAGTTCTGGGACCGGCACGGGCGGCTCGTCGCGTCGGTGGTCCAGGAGGCGCTGCTGCGGACTCGGGAGTAGTCCTGGTCCGCGTCACGGGCGAGTGCCTTCGGCTGCCGCCTCGACTGCTCGATCCACAGGGCCCCGAGTGCGCCGTCAACCGGACGGCGCCCGCTTGAGTGCGTCTGACGCATTGACGCCGTGCCGCGGGGCCGCGATGCTCACGGTCCGCGCCTGTCCTGTGACCACTCGCCGAAGCCGACGCCGATGGAGGACTCCCGCATGGGCCCGTTCCTGCCCGACGCCGTACGACAGCACGCCGCGCTCACCCCTGGCGCCCCCGCCGTGACAGAAGGTTCCCGGACGCTGACCTACGCCGAGCTCGACCGGCGCGGCAACCGTGTAGCGCAGGCACTCCTCGCCGCGGGCCTGCCCCAGGGCACCCGCGTCGGCTATCTCGTCCGCCCCGGAGTCCTCTCGGCCGAGCTCCTGGTGGGCTGCGCCAAGGCGGGGTTCGTCGCCACCCCGCTGAACTGGCGCCTTGCCGAGCACGAACTGGTCGCGGTCGCCCAGGACGCCGAACTCGGCATCGTCCTGACCCAGACCGAATTCCTGCCCGGAGCGCGTGCGGTGGGTTCCGCGCTGCCCGGCATCACCCTCGTCACCGAGAGCGGGGCCGACGCGGGTGAGTACACGTACGAGAAGTGGCTGGCCGCGACCGGTGACGCCGATCCGGGGGCCGGGAGCGAGGACGCGGTCTTCCTCCAGCTGTACACCTCCGGCACCACCGGGCAGCCCAAAGGCGTCCAGCTCACGCTGAACAACTGCAGCGCGGGCGAAGCCCAGTTGCGCGAGATGGGCTGGACGACCGCGTCCGTCTCGTTGAACGTCATGCCCGTCTTCCACATCGCCGGTACCGGCTGGCTCGTGAACGCGCTCGCCGCGGGCGCCCACACGGTGCTGGTCCCCGACCTCGTGCCGTCCGCCGTGGTCGAGCTCATGGAGCGCCACCGGGTCACGCACGCGTTCTTCGTGCCCGCCATACTCCACCTCCTCACGACGCTGCCCGACATCCACGAACGCGACTTCTCCGCGCTCCAGTTGATCGTCTACGGGGCCTCGCCCATCACGCCCGCCCTGCTGCGCCGCTCGATGGAGATCTTCGGCTGCGGCTTCTACCAGAAATACGGTCTGACCGAGACGACCGGTTCCGCCGTGCGGCTGCTGCCCGAGGACCACGTGGTGGAGGGACCGCGCTCAGCGCTCCTGCGTTCGGCGGGCAACGTGTGGCCCGACGTCGAGGTGGCCATCGCCGACCCGGTCACCGGTGGTCATGTGGCGCCGGGAGTGGTGGGTGAGATCCTCACCCGCTCCCACCACGTCACGCCGGGCTACTGGAAGCGGCCCGAGGGGAACGAGGCGCTGTTCACCGCCGACGGCTGGCTCAGGACCGGCGACGCGGGCTATCTCGACAAGGACGGCTACCTGTTCATCACCGACCGGATGAAAGACCTGGTGATCACGGGCGGCGAGAACGTGTACCCGGTCGAGGTCGAGTCCGTGCTCGCCGAGCACCCTGCGGTCCTGGACGTCGCTGTCTTCGGCACTCCCGACGAGAAGTGGGGCGAGGCCGTCACCGCCGCCGTCGTGCTGCGGCCGGGGGTGGATCCGGCCACCGCGCAGGGCCTCATCGACTTCACGCGCGAGCGCATCGCCTCGTACAAGAAGCCGCGGATCGTCCACTTCGTGGAGGAGCTGCCCCGCAACCCCAGCGGCAAGATCCTGAAGCGGGTCCTGCGCCAGGAACTCGCCCGTCGCGTCGATTGAACGACCGTTAAGCCAGGGGGCGGGGCGGGCCTGTGGGATCCGGCCCGGAAATGCGTGACAAAGGCCCCAAAGCTATGCTCGGAGGGTTCCCGTCGTTGACGGCACGGGCCTGGACGGAGCGCGGGAGGCGACCGGCCCGGCCGGCTGGCCGGGGTCCCGGCTCACTTCTCCGGAGCGAACGCATGGCAGGACGGCGCAGGGCGGAGATCGGCCTGGGGGAGCGCCTTGCCCTGAACCGCGTGGGCACCTTCGAGTGGGACCTGTCGGAGGGGACCTTCCAGCTCGACGCGGCGGGCCTCGCCGTGTACGACATCGGGCCCGACGAGTACGACGGCCGGCCCGAATCCCTGCTGTCGCGCGTCGCGCCCGAGGAGGGCGCCCGGACGGGCGCCGCCGCGATGTCGGCGATCCACGCGGGACGCTCCTCCTACGGTGCCTACTTCCGCGTACGGCGCCGCGACGGCCGGGAGCAGTGGACCCATCTGCGGGGCCGGATCCTCAGGGACGAGGACGGCACACCCCGGCACGTGGTCGGCATCGTGCGCGACGCCGACCAGGACCGTGCCCAGCTCGCCATGACCAGCCCCGCACAGCTCGCGGGGTGGCAGCGGATGACCACCGTCCTCCAGGGCACCGCCGACGCCCTGTCCCGGGCTGTGACGGTGGCCGACGTGATCGCCGTCCTCACCGGCGAGGGCGGGCTCGAACTCTTCGGGGCCGACGGACTCATCCTCGGCCTCGTCGAGGGCGACGTTCTCCAACTCATCGCCCTGGCAGGCGAGTCGACGTCCGAGCTCGACGAACTCAAGCTGCGCCGCCTCGACGAGTCGCTGCCCCTCGCCGAGGCGGTGTTCACCCAGCGCCCGCGCTTCGTGACCTCTCTGCGCGAACTCGCCGACACCTTCCCGCGTCTCGGCCCGTACCTCGAAGGCCTTGAGCTGGACGCCGCCGCGTTCCTGCCGCTGGTCGCCCAGGCCCGCTCCGTCGGGGGCCTCGCGCTGCTGTACCGGGCGCGCGAGGAGTTCACGGCCGAGGACCGCGACCTGTGCCTCGGCCTCGCGGGCATCGTCGCCCAGTCCCTCCAGCGGGCCATCCTCTTCGACGGTGAACGCGACTTCGCCACCGGCCTCCAGTCGACCATGCTGCCCCAGCACATCCCCAAGTTCCCGGGCGTCGAGATCGCCGCCCGCTACCACGCCGCGGGCAGCGGCCGGCAGGTGGGCGGCGACTGGTACGACGTGATCCCGCTGCCCCGACGAAGGATCGGCATCGTCGTCGGTGACGTCGAGGGGCACGACACCCAGGCCGCCGCCGTCATGGGCCAGTTGCGCATCGCGCTGCGCGCCTTCGCGGGCGAGGGTCACCCGCCGTCCACGGTCATCGCGCGTGCCTCGCGCTTCCTCGCCGAGCTCGACACCGACCGCTTCGCCACGTGCACGTACGCCCAGGTCGACCCCGCCACCGGAGACGTACGGGCCATCAGGGCCGGCCACATGGAACCGGTGCTCCGGCACACGGACGGCCGCGTCAGCACCCCGCCGGTGCGCGGCGGGCTCCCGCTGGGCCTGGCCACGGAGTTGGAGCAGGAGGAGTACCCCGAGACACGGCTCGACCTGCTGCCCGGCGAGGCGATCGTCCTGTTCACCGACGGCCTCGTGGAGCATCCGGGGCACGACATCGCGATAGGCGTGAAGGCCCTGACCGAGGCGGTACGCAAGGGGCCCGTCCAGGCGCGCGCCATCGCCGAGCATCTGTCGGAGCGGGTGTCGCAGATCAGGCCGACCGCCGATGACGTGGCGCTGCTCGTCCTGCGCCGGGACCTCGACCCGGGCACCCCGCTCGCGCCGCGCATCCACCAGTACCTCCACCCCGCGGACCCCCAGGGGCTCGCCGAGACCCGCACAGCGCTGCGAAGGGCCCTGGAGGACTGGGGATTCGGCGCGGTGGCGGACGACGTGGAGGTCGCCGCCGGTGAGCTGATGGTGAACGCGCTTCTGCACACGGAGGGCGGTGCCGTCATCACCCTCGAAGTGCTGCCGGGCCCGGCCCGGCGCGTCCGGCTCTGGGCCAAGGACAGGTCGAGCGTGTTCCCGCGCCGCCGCACACCGGGCGAGGCCGCGACGTCGGGTCGCGGGCTGCTGCTCGTCGACGCGGTCGCGGACTCCTGGGGCGTCGAACCGCGGGGCGAAGGGAAGGCCGTGTGGTGTGAGTTCACGGAGCCACCCGGCGGTACGTGAGACACCAGGTGTACGGCCGTGCCTAGGACACGGCGAGATCCTCGCCGGTCTCGTCGAGGTGGGCCGCCATGGCGGCGACCGCTTCCTGCGGTGCGCCCGATGCGATGGCGGCCAGGATCCGCCGGTGGGCTGTGATGGTCGCCCGCTGGCTGTCGCCCCGGCGGGACCGCCCCTCGTAGCTGGCGAGCCGGTGTGCCGTGAGGATGTCCGACAGCGATTCCAGGACGAGTTCCAGCATGCCGTTCCCGGCCATACGGGCGATCTCGTGGTGGAAGGCGAGGTCGAGGGCCACGAAACGGTCGCGGTCCTCGACGGCGTCCTCCATCTCGTCGAGCAGGGTGCCGGCCGCGTCCGTCGAGGCCTCGCCGGACGCGACCCGGGCCGCCGCTCGGGATGCCAGCGCTCCCTCGATCGCGCCGCGCGCGTCCAGGACATCGGCGACCTCCAATGACTGCTGGCGCAGCCGGAATTGGAGGATCTGGCCGAACACCCGCGCCGAGGGGACGTTGACCCTGGCCGGCCGGCCCTGGCTCGACACGAGGATCTCGCGGGCGGACAGCACCCGGATCGCCTCGCGCACCGCGAGCCGGTTGACCCCGAACCTGGCCGCGAGTTCGCCCTCCGAGGGCACGTCGTCGCCGGGCTCGAGCCCCGACTCCTCGATCAGGTCGACGATCTCGCCGGCAACCTGATCGAACAGTGTGGTGCGGCGCACTGCCACGTGGGAACTCCTTCGGGGGATGTGCCGGGCGGGCCCCAGCGTACCGTCGGCGTCACGCCGGGAATCACGCGTGTGCGCTGCTCAGCACCACGTACTCCCACTGCCCGAGCGGGCGCGGCAGCAGCGGGCGGCCGTCGCGCCAGGCCGCGGTGAGGCGTTCGCCCCGGGCGGTCACCTGGACCACCGAGCGCGGTTCCGGCATGCCCTGCGGCAGCCGGAGCCGGAAGTCGTCGGCCTCGTCCGGCGACGCGTTCCACACCACGACGCGCCAGTCCGTGCCGTCCGTCAGCGCCTGTGTGACGAGCCACGGACGGCCCGTCGCCCGCGCGTGCTCGCTCTGGGACAGCCAGTCGAGTACGGCGCCCAACTGGGCTTCGCGCTGCGCGTTCATCAAGGTCATCCCGGGGGTGTGCGCGGGCCAGGGCGTGACGGCGACCCGGCCGCCCAGCGCGTTCTCGTACAGGACGAGTCCGCTGCCTCTCTCGCGGTCGAGCTGGTCGCGGACGATGCTGGCGACGCGCGCGTCCGGCGCAGGGTCGAACGCGACCACGGTGGAGCGGTCGTAGCTCTCGGTGTCCAGGGAGATCGCGCAGCCGGGGCGCAGGGAGAACTCGGGGTCGGTGCAGATCTCGCGGGCGTGCCCCTCGGGGGACTGCCGAGCCCCTGTCACGCCGATCAGCGGGCCGTAGCCGCGCTCGAAGAGGATCCGGGCCGCCACCGAGTCGAGCAGGAGCCCTTGGCTGAGCCACGCGCGCAGTTCGGCGTCATCGAAGGCCCAAGTCGCCTCCCCCGAAAGGGCGTTGACGCTCGCTCCGCCCCGGGCTGTGACGGCGTGGCCCGCGGCGCCGAGCAGTCCGGCCCATGAGCCGTGCGGGACGACGAGGGACTGCCAGCCCGCACGCTCCGTGTGGGTGCGCCTGCCGGTGCGCTCCGACCAGGGCAGCCCGACGCCGACCGTACGGAAGGACTTGGGGAACGTCTCCGAGAGCCAGTCGAAGGTGTCCCGCCAGTTCGCGAGGAAGGTGGCGCGGCGGGGTTCGTCGTCGGGGTGGTTGCCGAGGAAGTCGTAGAGGCTGATCGCGAGGCCGTCGCTGCCGAGGATGTGGGCCAGGGACATCTGCGCGCCCGTCTGGCGGAAGGACTTGTTCCACTGCCCGTAGGGCCAGCACTCGATCTCGGGGAAGCTGCGCAGGCCGGCGGGCTGTACCGCGCGCTGCATGTCCAACTGCTGGATCGCATGCGGCAGTTCGGGTCCGGCGCCGTCGGAGTAGCCCCAGAAGTGCGGGCGGTGCACCGTGGGAAGGTCGAGCCAGGCCTGCCAGTCGCGGCCCTCGGCGGCGTGGGAGTCCGTGCGCGACGACATGAGGCCGAGCCGGTCCCCGAGTATCTCCCGCCAGGACGCGAGGAGTTCGCGCTGGGTGGTGTCCCAGAAGTCGAGCCACCGCTCCCGCCAGGGATGCGGGTCGCCGGGCGCGGTGCAGGCCGCGACCAGTTCCTCCCGTGTCACCGTGATCCCGGTGCGGCGGGCGAACTCGGCCAGGTGGAGCGGGCAGAAGCAGCCGCCCCAGTCGAGCGGGCGGTGGTTGTGCAGCCGGATGTCGTCCTCGATCCACACCGTGTCGACGTCCTCGGCGGCGTAGAGACGCAGGGTCTGCGCGAAGTACGCGCGCCAGGCCGGGTCCAGCGGGCACACCTGCACGGCGGCGGCCGTCCCGTGCTGGTCGGTCATCGTCTGCCACGTCTGGCCGGGCTCGAGGGAGCGGGCCCAGTCGCTGTGGCCCACGGTGTGGCCGGGGTTGAGGCTCACGGCGACGCCTTCGGCGCGGAGCCGGGTGCGCCACGGCCGCGTGGCCGCCAGCCAGTGCGCGACGCGGTCGAGGCTCTCGTGGCCGTCGTTGAACTCCAGGCCGAAGAGGAATACGCAGATCTCCTCGGCCCGCGCCACCCGCGCCAGGGCCAGCAGCCTGTCGCCGGCCTGCTTCGGATCGTCGGCCGGATCCACCTGGAGGCGGAGCACATAGCGTGAGGTCACTCGTTCGCACCTTCGGTCTCGGGGCCCGGCCGGGGGGCGTGGCGCGGGGCGACGCCCAGCCTCGCCACTTAGCAGCTAGGCTGTCAAGGGTTGGGTGGGAGCCGGGTGAGCGTCCAATCGAGCGGAGCGAACGAGGAGTGGCGATGAGGCGGTTGGCGGACCGGGTGGTCCTGGTGACGGGCGGGGCGCGCGGCATCGGCCGGGCGGTCGTCGAGACGGCCGTGCGCGAGCAAGCGGCCGTGGCATTCCTCGACCTGGACGAGGAGGCCGGAGCGGCGCTGCGCGACGAACTCACCGGCAGAGGCGCCCGCGTGGCCTTCCGCCGGGTCGACGTCACGGACGGGCAGTCGGTCGCCGACGCCGTGAACGACGTGGCCGACGCGCTCGGACCGGTCGACATCCTGGTCAACAACGCCGGGCGCAACGTCTACGCCGACCCGGTCGCGATGACCGAGGCCGAGTGGGACCAGGTCTTCGACGTCGACCTGAAGGCGGCCTTCCTGTGCGCGAAGCACACCCTGCCGTCGATGATCGAGCGGGGCAGCGGGGCGATCGTGAACATCGCGTCCCTGCACGCCAAGCTGACCTGCGCCGGCATGTACCCGTACGCGGCGGCCAAGTCCGGCCTCGTCGGGCTGACCCGCTCGATGGCCCTGGAGGTCGCGCCTCACGGCGTACGGGTCAACGCGGTCAGCCCCGGTTACATCAGGACGGCCCTGGTCGACGAGTACTTCGACCAGAACCCGGACCGGGACGCCGAGCGCAAGGCGCTCGACGTCCATCCGCTGGGCCGGATCGGCACCCCCGAAGAGGTCGCCGAAGTGGTCTGCTTCCTCGCGTCCGACGCGGCGTCCTTCGTCACCGGGGCGGAGTGGGCCGTGGACGGCGGACTCGGAGCGCGGTTCGCCTGATCTCCGCTACTGGGGAGCCGCCGTGATCGGTCGGCCGGGGATCAGCCGGCCCCGGCCGCGGCGGCGATGCGCTCCCGGGTGTGCCGCAGCTCGGTGACCACCGGCCGGCCCGTCACCAGTTCCCCGCCGTCCACGAAGCCCTCCTCGCGGTCGCGCAGCGCGTCGATCAGCCGTCCGCGCCAGCGCTCCAGCAGCGCGGCGTGCTCGGGCCGCCGCGCCAGGTTCACCAACTCCTTCGGATCCTCGACGAGGTCGAAGAGCTGCTCGTGCCCGTCACCCGACATCCACAGATACTTGTGCCGCCCGTCGGTCACCCACTGCAGCGACTGCCCCAGATAGGTGTGCTCGCCGTGCAGATACTCCCGCCAGTCGTCCGGCCGTTCACCGCGCAGGAACGGCAGCAGGCTGCGCCCGTCGACACTGTCCGGCACCGGAAGTCCAGCCGCCTCCAGCAGCGTCGGCATCACGTCGCGCAGTTCCACGACCTCGTCGGCCACCGAACCGCCCGCCCCGCCGCGCATCGACGGCGCGAGGTTCATCAGGATCGGTACCCGCGCCGAGCCCTCGAAGCCGAGTCCCTTACGGAACATGTGGTGGTCGCCCATCATCTCGCCGTGGTCCGACACGAAGCAGAACATCGTGTCGTCACCGAGACCCGCCTCGACCAGCGCCTCACGGAACCGCTTGATCTGCAGGTCGATATGCGCCATGTGCCCGTAGTAGCCAGCCCGCGCCCGGTGGACCAGACGCGGATCGATCACGCCGACGGCGGCCTCGTGATAGCCGTCCTTGCGGTACGGCGCATAGTCGTCGACCCAGTCACCGACCACGGGTTCGTACGGGTCGAGCGCCATGTACTGGTCGAAGGCCCACTCGGGCGGGTCGTACGGATGGTGCGGCCGGTGGAACGACAGGTAGAGGAAGAACGGCTTGGTGGGGTCCCGGCGCGGCAGCCACTCGATCGCCTCGGTCACCGCCCACGTCGTCGGATGCAGCGCCTCGGGCTTGTCCCAGGGACGCGCGACGATGGAGTTGCAACTGACGCCGTGGTCCGCGTAGTCGGCGGCCGGCGTCATCCCCGGCTGGCGACGCAGCCAGGGCACGTAGTCGTCGAAGAACTCGAAGTTACGGCTGTGACGCCCGCGCGCGTAGTGCAGATAGCCGTCGTGCAGCCGCACGTCGTCGAAGCCGAGTCGGGCGCGCTCCGGGAAGACGTGCATCTTGCCGACAGCCTGCGTCTGGTAGCCGCCGCGCCGGAACTCGCCCGGCAGCGTCACCGGGTGGACCTGCTCGAAGGGCACCCCCTCGCGGTAGCCGACCCGGCCGTGCCGCTCCTGCGACTGGCCGGTGAAGAGGGCCACGCGGGCGGGGACACAGGTCGGCGTAGCTGAGTAGGCGCGGTCGAAACGCACGCCTTCGCCCGCGAGTTCGTCCAGGTGAGGGGTGTGGACGTCGGGGTGGCCCGCGGCGGAGAGACAGTCGCCCCTCCACTGGTCCACGCAGATCAGTACGACATTGGGCTGGCGCAAGAGGGGCTCCGGGTCCGGGAATCCCGTCGGCCCCGGTCACCGCCGACGGGTGGGCGACGGAGACGATCATGCCTGGAGCGAGCCGACCCGAACAGGGTGCGCGGGCGATTACGTCGAGCGGGAACAGTCGACTTGGCGACAAGGAGCCTTGACTCGTTCAACGGCGCGGCGACATGTCCGCGGCGGCAGCCCGGCTCCGGTACTCCGTCGGCGTGATGTCGTACGCGGTACGGAACGCGCGGCTGAAGTCGGCCGCGCGGGGGAAGCCCCACGTCGACGACAAACGTCCGATGGACAGGTCCGGGCCACATCCGGGGCGACGCCCTAGGCTTCGAGAGGCACAGGCCACGACCTCAGGAGCGCGCACCGTGTACGACCCCGCACCGACCCACCCGTACCCCGACGCCACCAGCCCGGACCAGGCCCCCGCCCCGCACCCGCTGCTGGCGCCCGTGCTGGGCCTGCTGGGCACCTGGCGTGGCCGCGGACAGGGCGGATACCCCACGCTCGACGGGGACTTCACGTACGCGCAGGAGGTCGTCCTCAGCCATGACGGCCGGCCGTTCCTGCGTTTCGAGGCCCGTGCCTGGCTCCTCGACGCCGACGGTGCGCCGCTGCGGCCGTCGGCCCGGGAGAGCGGCTGGTGGCGGCTCCAGCCCGAGGGCCGGGTGGAGGCGCTGATCACGCAGCCGACCGGCATCGCGGAGATCGCCGTCGGTACCGCGGACGGCAACACGGTCGACCTCTCCACCGACCAGGTGGCGCTCACCCCCACGGCCAAAGAGGTCAAGGCCACGCGCCGCCGCTACGCGCTGACCGACGACGGCACGCTCACGTTCACCCACGACCTCGAGGCCGTCGGCATGCCGCTCCAGCACCACCTGTCGGCACGGTTGCGGCGCGAGGCCTAACTCACGGGCCTCTCGGATCAACGGCCTTCGCCGGCAAGGGACTTCGGGCAAGGGCATTGAGCGTGCTCTTGCGAGGAACCCCGGGGGTTCACCCCCCAGGAGGAATCGCATCCTGTGGTGGCGATGCGCAGCATCGCCGCGGCAACGGGCGCGGAGCGCACGCAAGAAACCGGGCCGCAGCGCCCGGTGAGGAATGTGCGCTGTTCGAATGCCGTTACGTCAGGCGGCGGGTAGCGTCACGGTCGTGAAGTTGACCGTGCAGGTGAAACTCCTGCCGACGCCCTTGCAGGCGGCGGCGCTTGAGGAAACTCTGCGCGCCTGCAATCAGGCCGCCACCTGGGTCTCTCAGGTGGCGTTCGAGAAGGACATCAAGCGCAACTTCCCCCTGCGCGAGCACACCTACACGGCGGTCAAGGACCGGTGGGGGCTCGGCGCTCAAGCGGCCCAGCACGTCATCAAGAAGACCTGCGATGCCTACCGCACGTTGAGGGCGAACCTGACGGCAGGAAACCTCGGTAGGCCCTCCTCCAAGTGCTACCGGCGGGCCGTCGAGAAACCGATCGTCTTCCGCCGGGAGGGCGCGCAGCCGTATGACGACCGGATGCTGTCCTGGCAGCACACGGAGCGTACGGTGTCGATCTGGACCCTGTCGGGCCGGATGAAGCAAGTGGCGTTCACCGCCGCCCCCGAACATTTGGCCCTCCTGGCCTTGTACCGCAAGGGCGAGTCCGATCTGTTGTTTCGCGACGGCATGTGGTTCCTGACTGCCACCTGCGAGGTTCCCGAGGCCGAACTCAACACCAGCGTCACGGAGTTTCTGGGGGTCGATCTGGGGATCGTGAACATCGCGACCACTTCGGACGGTCAGATCATGGCCGGGCGCCGGCTGAATCGCGGGCGTCTGCGCGAACGCACCTTGCGGCAGAAACTCCAGAGGAAGAACACCCCGTCCGCCAAACGGCGCCTGAAGAAGCGGCGTCGTAAGGAGGCGCGGCGGGTGCGGGACATCAACCACAAGATCGCGAAGCATGTGGTGGCCGAGGCAGAACGCACCGGTCGCGGAATCGCTCTGGAAGACCTCACGGGCATCCGCGCACGGGTACGGCTTCGCAAGCCCCAACGGGCCACCCTCCATTCCTGGGCGTTCGCCCAGCTCGGAGCGTTCATCGCGTACAAGGCCCGCAGGGCAGGCGTCCCCGTGGTCTTCGTCGATCCCGCCTACACCTCGCAGCAGTGCTGCGAGTGCGGCCACATCGACAAGAAGAACCGGGCAAGCCAGGCCCTGTTCACCTGCCGGAACTGCGGGGTCGTTGCCCACGCAGACCGGAACGCTTCCCACAACATCGCCCGCAAGGGCGTAGCTGTGTGGACTGCGGGGCGTGAGTCACGCGTCCCTGCCACCCCATAAGGGTGTCTGAACGGAGGAGCCCACCCAACAGCCAGTTGGGCACTACCTCCAAACCCGGTCCTTCAGGGCCGGGTCAAGTTGACGTGAAGGGATTGGCAGAAAGTGGCCACCCGGTGGTTACCCGGAAGTAACTGTGGCTGCTTTGATGTGGCGTGCTCACGTCCCTCACAGCATCCCCACAAGAAACGGGAGGCCACGTGTCCCGCGTTGCCCGCCGCACGACCGGTTCCGCCCTCGCCGTCACCCTCGCCGCCGCCTCCGCGGTCCTGACCGCCCCGCAGGCGTCGGCGACGACATCGGCCGATACGCCGAGGCTCAAGGTCCTGACGTACAACACGTTCCTGATGAGTACGAACCTCTACCCCAACTGGGGTCAGGCGCACCGGGCGGCGGCCATCCCGGCCGCGCCGTTCTTCCAGGGCAACGACGTCGTTGTACTCCAGGAGGCGTTCGACAACACCACGTCGGACGCGCTGAAGAGCAACGCGGCGGCGCAGTACCCGTACCAGACCCCCGTCGTGGGGCGGTCCAAGGACGGCTGGGACGCCACCGGCGGCTCCTACTCGTCGACGACGCCCGAGGACGGCGGCGTGACGCTGCTCAGCAAGTGGCCGATCGTGCACAAGGAGCAGTACATCTACAAGGACGCGTGCGGCTCCGACTGGTGGTCCAACAAGGGCTTCGTCTACGCCGTCCTCGACGTGAACGGCGCGAAGGTGCACGTGGTCGGGACGCACACCCAGTCCACCGACTCCGGGTGCGGGGCCGGAGAGGCGGTCAAGGACCGCAGCCTCCAGTTCAAGACCATCAAGTCGTTCCTGGACGCCAAGCACATCCCGGCCGGCGAGCAGGTCATGGTGGCGGGCGACCTCAACGTCGACTCGCACGGCGGGGAGTACGCCTCCATGCTCGCCGACGGCGGATTCGTCGGGGCCGACTCGCGGACGGGGCACCCGTACTCGTTCGACACCGGGACCAACTCGATCGCGAGCTACCGCTACCCGGGCGAGCCTAAGGAGGACCTGGACTACGTCCTGCACGTCCAGGGCCACGCGCGGCCGGCCGGCTGGGTCAACAACGTGGTCGAGGAGACCACCGCGCCCTGGACCGTGAGCAGTTGGGGCACGAGCTACACGTACACCAACCTGTCGGACCACTATCCGCTCGAGGCCGGACGCCAGTGACCGGCGCCCGGCGCCGGGAGCAGGGTCAGAACGCGTCCGCGAGAACCGCGAGGCCCGCGATCAGGCCGACGTAGGCGAGCACGGCCAGGGCGCACACGAACAGCAGCAGCCAGCCGACCACGATGCCGAGGAGCGCCGTCCCGCGCCCCTCGCCGTCGAGGCGACGCCCGCGGAAGCGGCCGACGTGGCCGGCCGGGACGGCGATCAGGGCGCTCAACACGGCCATGCCGACGAAGATGCCGGGGTTCAGCCAGGCGATGCCGGTGTAGAAGTTGGCGAGCGACGTGACGCCGAAGCCCGCGAAGGAGATGCTCACCTTCGCGGGCCGGTTCCTGCCACCGAGGCCGTGCCCGGACCCCGTCCGCGCCTGTGTGCCCTGCGAGCCGCTGCTCACGGTCCGCCCCCTGTGCTCGTGTCTGATGCCAGGCGTGAATCCTACGGGGGCGCCGTGACAGGGCCGCCTCATACCCAGGGCGGCGGCCCCTCCGGGATGAGCTCGTGGACGTCGAAGAGGACCGCGGCCTCGACCCCAAGCACGGAGCCGGCCATGCGGGCCGCCCACGTCAGGAAGGGCCTCGGATCGAAGACCCTCTCGCCGTGGCCCTTCGTGTACTCAGCTGATGGCCCTCCGTCCACCCGAGCGGCAGAGGCCGCGTGGCCGCGAGCGCGGGCCGTTTCCTGTGGCGCCCGGCGACCCCCTCCGCAAGGCTGGGAAGAGGGGGCCGCCGCACGGATCAGGAAGGGCCCCTCATGCCGGACGCGCAGGACCCCGCCCCGCACTCCGCCTCGGCGCCGGGCGTACGCGTCTCGGAGAACGGGCCGTACCTCGTCACCGGCGGAGTCCCCCTCATCCAGCTGGTCATCGTCACCGACGCGCGGGGCCAGTCCGTCGAGTGGTGGCAGCAGCGCACGTACGACACCGAGGAGACGTACGAGCTGTGCCGCTGCGGGCAGTCCGCGAACAAGCCGTTCTGCGACCGCAGTCATGAGCGGGCCGGGTTCGACGGCACCGAGACCGCGAGCCGGCTGCCCTATCTGGAGCAGGCCGACGAGCAGGACGGACCCGAGCTCATCCTCACGGACGCCCAGCCCCTGTGCGCCTTCGCACGGTTCTGCGACGCGGACGGGCAGGTGTGGAACCTCGTCGAGGAGAAGGGCACCGCCGACGTCGTGGAACGGGAGACAGGCGACTGTCCCTCAGGGCGCCTCGTCGCTTGGAATCTCGCCGGGCGGCGCCCCGTCGAGCCCGAACTCCCGCCGTCCATCGGCATCATCGAGGACCCGCAGGAGGGCGTCAGCGGAGGGATCTGGGTGCGGGGCGGCATCCCGGTGACCGCCGCCGACGGCACGCCGTACGAGGTACGCAACCGCGTGACCCTGTGCCGCTGCGGAGCCTCACGCAACAAGCCGTTCTGCGACGGCACCCACGCGTCGATCGGCTTCAAGGACACCTGACCGCACCGCGCTCCGGCACTCGCGGCCGTACGCCGTACGGGTCATCCCAGCGCGCCGTCGTCCGCACCTGCCACTGGAATGGACGAGTGCCCCCATGGAGCGGACCCCTCACCCCGAGCCCCGGCAGCGCGCCGCCCGACGACTGTCTGGCGCGCAACGACTGGATCTGCGGCGAGTACCTGAGCACCCGCCGTCACATCCTCCTCGACGCGGTCGTCCAGCACCTCCAGCTCACTGCGCTCGCCGTCCTGATCGCGCTGGTGCTCGCCGTGCCGCTGGCTGTCGTCGCGCGCCGCTGGACCCTGGCGTCGGGCCCGGTCCTCGCCCTGACGACGATCCTCTACACGATCCCGTCGCTCGCCATGTTCTCGCTGCTGCTTCCCGCATACGGCCTGTCCGCGTCCCTCGTCGTCGCGGGACTCGTCCTGTACTCGCTCACCCTCCTCGTGAGGAACATCCTCGCGGGCCTGCGCGCGGTCCCCGAAGACACCCGGCAGGCCGCGCGCGGTATGGGATACGGGCCGGTCAGGCTGCTGCTCACGGTGGAGCTGCCCCTCGCCCTGCCGGCCGCGATGGCGGGCCTGCGCATCGCCATGGTCTCCGCCGTCTCCCTCGTCACGGTGGGCGCCATCGTCGGCTACGGAGGCCTCGGCAACCTCATCTACGCGGGCATGAACACGTTCTTCAAGGCCCAGGTCCTCACCGCGTCCGTGCTGTGCGTCGTCATCGCGGTCGCCGCCGACCTGCTGCTGCTCGGCGTACAGCGGATCCTCACTCCCTGGACGAGGGCGAGCCACGCGTGAAGACCCTCACCGACGCCTGGGACTGGCTCGCCGACGCCTCGCACTGGTCCGGCGACGACGGCATCTGGCACCGGCTCGCCCAGCACCTCGTCCTCACCGTCGTCTGCCTCGTCATCAGCTGCCTGATCGCCCTGCCCGTCGCGCTCGTCCTCGGTCACCTCGGCAAGGGCGGCGCGCTCGCCGTGAACATCTCCAACGTCGGCCGCGCCGTCCCCACCTTCGCGGTCCTCGTGCTGCTCCTGCTCACCCCGCTCGGCAAGTTCGGAGAGGGGCCCACGGTCGTCGCCCTGGTCCTTTTCGCGGTCCCGCCGCTGCTCACGAACGCCTACGTCGGGATGCGCGGAGTCGACCGTGACATCGTCCAGGCCGCTCGCGGCATGGGGATGACGGGACGGCAGATGCTGTTCCAGGTCGAGGTGCCCCTCGCCCTGCCGATGATCATGAACGGAGTGCGGATCGCCGCGGTTCAGCTCGTCGCCACCGCGACGATCGCGGCCCTCGCGGGCGGCGGCGGCCTCGGCCGGATCATCACCGCCGGATTCAACCTGGCGAGCACCCCGCAGGTCGTCGCGGGCGCCGTCCTCGTCGCCCTCTTCGCGCTGCTCGTCGAGGGCGCCTTCGAGCTCGCCGAACGATTCGCGCCCGCCCTGGCCCGGAAGACGGCCTGATGGCGGCCTTACGACGACGGGCCGCAGCAGCAGCCGTACTCCTGCCGCTCCTCCTGGTCGGCGCCTGCGGCGGCGGACCCTCCCTGGAGAACCAGGGCGCGGTCACCGCCCCGCCCGGCGACAGCAAGCACCTCACCATCGGCACGGCCGGCTTCACCGAGAGCGACCTGCTCGCCCAGATGTACGCCCTGCTCCTGAAGCAGGCCGGCTACAGCACCAAGATCCTGTCCGTGGCCAACCGCGAACTGTACGAACCCGCCCTGGAATCCGGCCAGATCGATGTCGTGCCCGAGTACGCGGCGACCTTCGCCGACTGGCTCAATGCCAAGACGAACGGCGCCAAGGCCCCGCCCGTCGGATCGCCCGACCTCGACGCCACCATGAAGGCCCTGCGCGGCCTCGCCGCCCCCCGCGGACTCGCCGTCCTCGACCCCGGCAAGGCCGTCGACCAGAACGCCTTCGCCGTGACCACCGCCTACGCGAAGCAGCACCGCCTCAAGACCCTCAGCGACCTCGGCGCGTCCGGCCTGAAGGTACGCCTCGCCGCGGGCGACGAATGCGTCCAACGGCCGTACTGCGAGCCGGGCCTGAAGAAGACGTACGGCATCGACGTCACCGGCGTCGACCCCAAGGGCGTCGGCACCACCCAGTCGAAGAAGGCGGTGCAGGACGGCAAGGACCAGATGATGCTCACCACGACGACCGACGCGACCCTGTCCGACTTCGGCCTCGTGCTGCTCGCCGACGACAGGCATCTGCAGAACGCCGACTACATCGTGCCGGTGGTCAACCGGGCGCGGGCGGGCAGCGCGCGCGTCGCCGACGTCCTCGGCGCGCTGAACTCCGTACTGACCACGCAGGACCTGGCGTCCATGAACCAGCAGGTGGACAGCTGGCGCAGGCTCCCGGAGGACGTGGCGCGCTCGTACCTGGAGTCGAAGGGTCTGCTCAAGACCTGAACTTTTATGAGGGGGTGCGTCGGTCACGCGTCGGCGACCGAGTCGAAACTCACCTCGTCCCGCGCCACGCCCTGGGCGTCCGCGTCCACCGAGCGGCGCAGCGCCTCGTGGAGCTTCGCCGGGGTCAGCACGCCGAGGAAGCGGGCGCCGTCGAGGACCGCGACCCAGCCCGCGTCGTGCTGGAGCATCACGCCGAACGCCTGCTTGAGCGGGGCGCCGACGGGCACCCAGGCGTTCATGCGGTGGGCCAGGTCGCCGACCAGCCCTTTCTCGCCCGCGAGCGACAACTCGTCGATGCCGACCCAGCCGTGCAGATCGCCGTCCGCATCGAGGACGACGGCCCAGCGCGCGTCATCGTCACGCAGCCGCGCGGCGGCCTGCCGGGCGGGATCGCCGGCGCGGGCCACAGCGGGCTGGTCCAGGTCGTCCGGCTCGATCTCCGTCACGGAGAGCCGCTTCAGACCGCGGTCGGCACCGACGAACTCGGCGACATACGGCGTCGCGGGCGTGCCGAGCACCGCACCCGGAGTGTCGAACTGTTCGATCCGGCCCTCCCCGTACACCGCGATCCGGTCGCCCAGCCTGACGGCCTCCTCGATGTCGTGCGTGACCAGGAGAACGGTCTTGCGCACGGCGGCCTGCATCCGCAGGAACTCGTCCTGCAACTGCTCGCGGACCACCGGGTCGACGGCGCCGAACGGCTCGTCCATCAGGAGCACCGGCGGGTCGGCGGCGAGCGCGCGGGCCACTCCGACGCGCTGGCGCTGGCCTCCCGACAACTGCTCCGGGTAGCGGGAGCCGTACTGCTTCGGGTCGAGTCCGACCAGGTCGAGCAGTTCGGCGGCCCGGGCGCGCGCCGTGGACTTCTTCCAGCCGATCAGCGCGGGCACGGTCGCCGTGTTGTCGAGGATCGTGCGGTGCGGAAAGAGGCCGACCTGCTGGATGACGTATCCGATGCGGCGGCGCAGCTTGACCGGGTCGACCTTCGAGATGTCCTCGCCGTCGACGAAGATCCGGCCGGACGTGGGCTCGATGAGGCGGTTGACCATCATCATCGTGGTGGTCTTCCCGCAGCCCGACGGGCCGACCAGGGTGACCAGTTCGCCCTCGCCGACCTCGAAGGACAGATCGTCCACGGCCGTCGTGCCGTCCGCGTACCGCTTGGTGACTTGGTCGAACCGGATCATTCCCTCACGCTAACCGCGACGGTCACTCCCCGCTCACCAGCACCACCTCCAGGGTGCGCGGGCCGTGCACGCCCTCGACCCGGTCGAGTTCGATGTCACTGGTGGCGGACGGACCGGAGATCCACGTCAGGGGCCGCGTCGGGTTGAGCCGCTCCAGGGCCTGCGGGACGGAGGAGACGACCTGGTCCGGGACGCGCACGACGCAGATGTGGTGATCGGGGATCAGCGTGATGCGGCGGCGGCCCTGGTCGGGCGAGCCGTCGAGCACGATGGTGCCGGTCTCGGCGACGGCGACCGCGCAACCGGTGACCACGCTCCCCACCTTGTCCAAGTCGTGTGTGGTGCTCACGGCACGGTCGTGCACCCGGGTGGGATCGGCAGCGGACATCCACTCGGGCGGCAGGCCCGGGGGCACGAGCACGTACTGCGGTCCCCGCGCGGCGAGCAGCCTCATGATCAGGTACGGGAGCTCCTCCTCGTCCTGGCAACGGTGCACGATCGCCCGGTAGTCCGCCAGGTTCTCGGCGAGCAGGTCGACGGTCTCCTCGGTGGTCCGGGAGCCGTGCTCGCGCCGGTACCCCCGGTCCACGGCCGTCTCGTACGACGCCTGTGCATCGCCCCGGGGCGCTTCGCCGAGCGCGCGCCGGACCCGGCCCAGGATGATGTCCCTGCTGCTCACTTGCCGCTCTCCTTCTTGCCGTGCGTGCGCTGCCACCAGTCCCTGAACGGCTCCGTCGGCACCTGCGGCAGATCCCGTGTCGCGCTCCAGGCCCGGCCGGGACCGGGGAGCGTACGGGGATGGAAGCGGCGCGTGCGCGAGGCCACGCGCTGGCCCGCGCGCAGCGCGCCGGGGTGGACGAACGCCCAGCCGGCGGCGCGCATGGCCGCCCGTTCCGCCGCATGGCCCTTCGCCGGTTTCAGGACCACCCTGTTGCCCTGCCGGGTGGCCGGTCCGCCCTGCACGACCCGCTCGCGCAGGTGGACGAGGACTTCGGGGATGTCGATGGCGACGGGGCAGACTTCGTAGCAGGCGCCGCAGAGGCTGGAGGCGTAGGGAAGCGAGGCGTCGATCTCGCTTGCCGTTCCCCGGAGTTGGGGGCTGAGGATGGCGCCGATGGGGCCGGGGTAGACGGAGCCGTAGGCGTGGCCGCCGGCCCTTTCGTAGACGGGGCATACGTTGAGGCAGGCGGAGCAGCGGATGCAGCGCAGGGCCTGGCGGCCGACCTCGTCGGCGAGGGTGTCGGTGCGGCCGTTGTCGATCAGGACGAGGTGGAAGGCCTGGGGACCGTCGGTGTCGGTGGTGCCGGTCCACATCGACGTGTAGGGGTTCATGCGCTCGGCCGTCGAGGAGCGCGGCAGCGTCTGCAGGAAGACTTCGAGGTCGCGCCAGGTGGGGATGATCTTCTCGATGCCGACGACGGAGATGAGTGTCTCGGGCAGGGTGAGGCACATGCGGCCGTTGCCCTCGGACTCGACGACGACGAGGGTGCCGGTCTCGGCGACCATGAAGTTGGCGCCGGAGATGCCGACCTTGGCGCGCAGGAACTTCTCGCGCAGGTGGAGGCGGGCGGCTTCGGCGAGTTCGGCGGGGGTGTCGGTGAGGCCTTCGGGGGCGGGGCGGCCCCACTGGCCCATCTCCTTGGTGAAGATGTCGCGGATCTCGCCGCGGTTGCGGTGGATGGCCGGGACGAGGATGTGGGAGGGGCGGTCGTGGCCGAGTTGCACGATGAGTTCGGCGAGGTCGGTCTCGTAGGCGGCGATCCCGGCTTCTTCGAGTGCTTCGTTGAGCCCGATCTCCTGGGTGGCCATGGACTTGACCTTGACCACTTCGGTCTCGCCGGTCTCCTTGACCAGGCGGGTCACGATCCGGTTGGCCTCGTCGGCGTCGGCGGCCCAGTGGACGATGCCGCCCGCCGCGGTGACGGCCTCCTCCAACTGTACGAGGTAGGTGTCGAGATGGCGGAGGGTGTGGTCCTTGATCTGTTTGCCGGCCTCGCGCAGCAGGGCCCAGTCGTCGAGCTCGGCGACCGCGCGGGCCCGCTTGTCGCGGATGGTGTGTGTGGCGTGTTTCAGGTTGGCGCGCAGGGTCGTGTTCCGTACGGCGTCGTGAGCGGCCTTGGGGAAGGCGGGCATGCCGACGAACGTGCCACTCATGACAGGGGCTCCTTTTCCGTACTCGCCAGGATCTCCGCGATGTGGACGGGGCGCATCGCGGTGTGCAGGCGGGACATCGTGCCGCCGAGGTGCATCAGGCAGGAGTTGTCCGCCGCGCACAGGACGTCGGCGCCGGTCGAGCCGGCGTTGCGGACCTTGTCCTCGCCCATGGCCGCCGAGACATCGGAGTTCTTGACGGCGAAGGTGCCGCCGAAGCCGCAGCACTCCTGGGCTCCCGGCAACTCCTTGAGTTCAAGTCCCTTGACCGCCTTGAGCAGTTGGTAAGGCCGGTCGCCGAGCCCGAGGGAGCGCAGGCCGTGGCACGTCGGGTGGTAGGTGACGGTGTGCGGGTAGTACGCGCCCACGTCCGTCACACCGAGCACGTCCACGAGGAACTCGGTGAGCTCGTACGTCTTCGGCACGACCGGCGCGAGAGCGGCCGCGAGCCCGTCGCCGCGGCCCTCCGCGCGGGCCCGCTCGCCCATGCGCGGGTACAGCTCGCGTACCATCGCCCCGCACGACCCCGACGGCGTCACGATCGCGTCGTATTCACCGAATACATCGGAGAACTTCCGGGCGAGCGGCTCCGCCTCATGGCGATAGCCGGTGTTGTAGTGCGCCTGGCCGCAACAGGTCTGCCCCATCGGGAAGTCGATGTCGACACCCAGTCTGGTCAGCAGTTTCACCACCGCACGGCCGGTGTCCGGATAGAGCGTGTCGTTGACACACGTCAGGAACAGTGCGACGCGCATCGCGGCCCCTTCGTATCGATCATCGGATGAGTGCAGGGTACGCGGCAGGCGGCCCGGAGGGGAGACACCTGGCGTCACCGTTCGGCGAGGCGCCGCTCGGCGGCCCGCCACGCGGTGTGGTCCCCCCGCGGCTCGTACCGGGTCAGGGGCTGGGTGCAGGCGAGGAGTTCGCGCATCGCCGCCCGGTCGTCGCCGACCAGGCCGTGGGCGCGCGCCTGCACGAGTACGTTGCCCAGGGCCGCCGCCTCGGCGGGGCCCGCCACGACCGGGAGACCGCACGCGTCGGCGGTCAGCTGGCACAGCAGCGCGTTACGGGCGCCGCCGCCCACGATGTGCACGACGTCGACCGGGTGGTCGGCCAGGCGTGCCGCGTCGGCTATCGCCCGCCGGTGCGCGAGCGCCAGGGAGTCGAGGATGCACCGGGTCGTCTCGGCCCGGGTGCGCGGCACGGGCTGGCCCGTGGTCCGGCAGGCCTCCGCGATGCGCTCGGGCATCCGGCCCGGGGCGAGGAACACGGCGTCAGCCGCGTCCACCACCGACCGCAGCGGCGCAGCGTCCCCCGCCTCCCGCAGCAGCGCCCCGAGTTCGGGATCCCCCCAGACGCGCAGGCACTCCTGGAGCAGCCACAGGCCCATGATGTTGCGCAGATAACGGACCGTGTCGTCCAGGCCCAGTTCGTTCGTGAAGTTCGCGGTGCGGCTCGCCTCGCTCAGGACGGGGGCGTCGAGTTCGAGACCGGCCAGCGACCAGGTGCCGGTGCAGATGTAGGCGAACCGCTCGCCGGGAGCGGTCGGGACGGCGGCCACCGCGGACGCCGTGTCGTGCGAGCCGACGGCCGTCACCGGAACCGGATCCGTCAGCCCCGTCTCCTCCAGCACCTCCGGCAGCAACTGCCCCGCCGGGTCCCCGGGCCGCCGCAGCGGCGGGAAGAGCCCGAGATCGACCCCGAGGCGCTCGGCGACCGAGGACGCCCAGTCACCGGTGCGCGGGTCTATCAGCTGGGTGGTGGAGGCATTGGTCACCTCCGTGCCCAGCTCGCCGGTCAGCCAGTACGAGATCAGATCGGGGATCAGCAACAGGCGCCGCGCAGCCGCAAGTTGGGCGGATCCCTGTGCCGCCACGAGCTGGTAGAGGGTGTTGAACGGCGCGTACTGCAAGCCTGTCGCCGTGTACAGCTCCGCCGCCGGCACGCTCGCCCACACCTTCTCCGCCACGCCCTCGGTACGCCCGTCGCGGTAGTGCACGGGGTGGCCGAGCAGCGCGCCGTCCGCGTCGAGGAGGCCGTAGTCCACGGCCCAGCTGTCGATGCCGACGGACGCGATCCGCTCGCCCGCCGTGGCGCCGGCGGCGCGCAGCCCGTCCAGCACGCCCGTGTACAGGCCGAGCACGTCCCAGCGCAGCCCTTCCGGAAGTCGCACCGGACGGTTGAGGAAGCGGTGGGCCTCCGCCAGGGCGAGGGTGCCGGGACCGACCCGGCCCACCATGACGCGCCCGCTGGAGGCGCCCAGGTCGACCGCGGCGAACGCGCCCGTCCGGGCGGGAACCGGATTCGCCATGGCCGCGCTCATCGCAGGAAGGCCGCGGCGACGCCGGCGTCCACCGGTATGTGTAGCCCCGTCGTGTGCGTGAGGTCCCCGCCCGTCAGGGCGAACACCGCGTTGGCGACGTGCTCGGGCAGTACCTCGCGCTTGAGGATGGTCCGCTGCGCGTAGAACTCGCCGAGCTTGTCCTCCTCGATCCCGTACGTCGCCGCGCGCTGCGCGCCCCAGCCGCCCGCGAAGATCCCGGAGCCGCGCACCACACCGTCCGGATTCACGCCGTTGACCCGGATGCCGTACTCGCCCAACTCGGCTGCCAGGAGGCGGACTTGATGCGCCTGGTCGGCCTTGGTCGCGGAGTACGCGATGTTGTTCGGGCCCGCGAACACCGCGTTCTTCGAGGCGATGTACACGATGTCGCCGCCGAGCCCCTGCGCCCGCATGACACGGGCGGCCTCGCGCGACACGAGGAAGGAGCCGCGCGCCATGATGTCGTGCTGGAGGTCCCAGTCCCGGGCCGTCGTCTCCAGGAGCGGCTTCGAGATGGAGATGCCGGCGTTGTTCACCACGAGGTCGACCCCGCCGAACGCCAGGACCGCCGCCCCGAACGCGTCGACGATCTGCTCCTCCGAGGTCACATCGACCGTGACGGCCACCGCCTTGTCGGGACCGCCCAACTCCTCGGCCGCGGCTGCCGCGTTGTCCCCGTTCAGATCCGCGACCACCACGCACGCGCCCTCCGCCACGAGCCTGCGGGCGATCGCCTTCCCGATCCCGCTGCCCGCGCCCGTCACGAGCGCGACCCGGGTGGCGAGCGGCCTGGGCTTCGGCATCCGCCGGAGCTTGGCCTCCTCCAGGGACCAGTACTCGATGCGGAACTTCTCCGACTCCTCGATCGGCGCGTAGGCCGACACCGCCTCGGCGCCGCGCATCACATTGATCGCGTTGACGTAGAACTCGCCCGCGACGCGCGCCGTCTGCTTGTCCTTGCCGAAGCTGAACATGCCGACCCCGGGGACGAGCACGATCGCCGGATCGGCGCCCCGCATCGCCGGCGAGTCCGGGCCCGCGTGCCGCGCGTAGTAGGCCGCGTACTCCTCGCGGTACTCGGCGTGCAGCTGCCTCAGGCGCGCGACCGCCTCGTCCAGGGGAGCCGTCGGCGGCAGGTCGAGGACCAGGGGCCTGACCTTCGTGCGGAGGAAGTGGTCGGGGCAGGACGTGCCGAGGGCCGCGAGGCGCGGGTGCTCGGTGCGCGACAGGAAGTCGAGCACGACGTCCGAGTCGTCGAAGTGGCCCACCTGGGGCCGGTCCTGGGAGGCGAGGGCCCTGATGAACGGGGCGAGGGCGGCGGCCCGCTCCCGGCGGCCGGCCGGTCCGGCGCCGGTGTACCCCGCGAGCAGCGGGCCGAACGGCTCGGCCCTGCCCCGCTCGGCGAGGAACGCCTCCGCGGTACGGATGATGTACAGGGAACGCTGCTCGCACTCCTGTGCCGTGTCGCCCCACGCCGTGATGCCGTGACCGCCGAGGACGCAGCCGATCGCCCGCGGGTTGGCCTGCTTGACCGCCGCGATGTCCAGGCCGAGCTGGAAGCCGGGCCTACGCCACGGCACCCACACCACCGCGTCGCCGAAGCACTCGGCGGTCAGCTTCTCGCCATCCGCGGCGCAGGCGAGCGCGATCCCGGAGTCGGGGTGCAGATGGTCCAAGTGCGCCGCGTCCACCAGGCCGTGCATCGCGGTGTCGATGGAGGGCGCGGCGCCGCCCCTGCCGTTTAGGCAGTAGTCGAACGCGGCGACCATCTCGTCCTCGCGCTCCACCCCCGGATACACGCCCTCCAGGGCGCGCAGCCGGTCCAGGCGCAGGGCGGCGAGCCCGTCGGCCGTGAGCGTCCCCAGGTCGCCGCCCGAGCCCTTGACCCACATCAGCTCGACGTCACCACCCGTCACCGGGTCGGTCGACGTGCCCTTCGCCGAGGTGTTGCCCCCCGCGTAGTTCGTATTGCGCGGATCCGCGCCCAACCGGTGTGAACGGGCCAGGAGTTCGCTCACGCACGCGTGCTGCTCCGTCATGTCGCTCATGCCCCCCATCCGGCCTGTACGCCTCCGACGCGGTCCTTCACGATCCGCTCCTGCCATCCTGACCGCCGGTAGGCCCCCATGGGATCCGGGTCGAGCCCCAGCTCTTCCCTGACTTCCTCCAGTAGGGGACGTACGTCCGTGTTGTACGCGTCCATCAGCACCCCGTTGGCCGCCAGTACATCGCCCTCCCGCTGGGCCGCGGAGAGCGCCTCGGCGTCGATGAGCAGCGCCTTGGCCGTGGCCTCCTGGACGTTCATCACCGAGCGGATGATCGCGGGGATCTTGGCCTCGATGTTGTGGCACTGGTCGAGCATGAACGCGATCCCGGAGTCGGCCTCCAGACCGCCGCCCCGCCGCACCTCGTACAGGATCCGGAACAGCTGGAAGGGGTCCGCCGCGCCGACCATCAGGTCGTCGTCCGCGTAGAAGCGCGAGTTGAAGTCGAATGCGCCGAGGCGTTCCTCCCGCAGCAGGAACGCGACGATGAACTCGATGTTGGTGCCCGGCGCGTGATGCCCGGTGTCCACACACACCTGCGCCTTCTCGCCGAGCTTGAGGCAGTGCGCGTACGACGTTCCCCAGTCCGGCACGTCGGTGGCGTAGAAGGCGGGCTCGAAGAGCTTGTACTCGAGCACCATGCGCTGGTCGTCGCCCAGCCGGTCGTACACGGTCCGCAGCGCCTCGGCGAGCCGGTCCTGGCGGTCCCGGAGGTCGTCCTGGCCGGGGTAGTTGGTGCCGTCGGAGAACCACAGCTTCAGATCGCGCGAGCCGGTGGCGTCCATGATGTCGACGCACTCCAGGAGGTGGCCGACGGCCTTGCGGCGCACCGCGGGGTCCGGGTTGGTGACGCTGCCCAGCTTGTAGTCGTCGTCCTGGAAGACGTTGGAGTTGACCGCGCCCAGCTTCACACCGCGCTCCTCGGCGTACGCGGCGAGCTTCGCGTATCCCTCGGGTCCGCCCTCGACGCGGTCCCACGGTATGTGCAGCGCCACGGTCGGCGCGGCCCCTGTGAACGCGTGGACCTGCGCGGCGTCGTCGAGCTTCTCCCGCGGGGCGCGGGGCACGCCGGCCTGGGCGAACACCTTGAAGCGGGTGCCCGAGTTCCCGTAAGCCCAGGACGGTGTCTCGATCGACTGGCGCTTCAGGACGGCCTTGGCGGCCACTGTCCGCGCCTCGTGTGCTGTGGACCCGGTCATGTCTCTCCTGTGAACGAACGATCGTTGTGAAACGATTCAAAGCCTGACGCTAAAGGGCCGTGCGGGGCGTGTCAACGGCCCCGCACGGCCTTGTCGGTGACGGCACCCGCGGCCCGATCTCTCAGGCCGCAGGCGCAGTTCAGCCTTCGCGCGTCAGCGTGAAGCGGTGGGTGCCCGGCGCGAGACCGGAGACCGTCACGCGTCCGGAGTCCAGGCTCACCCCGGACGCAGCGGATCTGCCGTCCCGCCAGAGCGTCCGCCCGCCCGAGCGCACCGTCGCGCCCCGGCCGTCCGTGGGCAGCGCGACGATCCCCCGAGTGCCCCGCGGCGCATGCACGGTCAACGTGAACGTGCCGCCCGCACGCTCCCACTCCACACCCAACGGCCCATGAGGTGTGGGCAGTTCTCCCCGGGCCCAGCGCACCGAGCCGGTGAAGGGACGCACCTCCCAGGCGGCGTACCCCGGCGACGTCGGCTTCGCGCCGAGCAGCTGATGGGTGAGCGCGGGCAGCACTCCCGTGGACCACCCGTGCGCCATGCTCGTGTAGGCGCCCTCGTACAGCGAGCCGTTCGGACCGATGCCCTCCCAGTGCGTGATGCCGGGGTCGTGGCTCTCCATCCACCCGTAGGTGCGCTTGATCTGGTCGATCGCCGAGTCGGCGAGGCCGCTCTCGAAGCGCGCCACGAACTCCGGGTACGAGGTGAAGGCGTACATCCGCTGGGAGGCGCCACCGAAGAGGGTGTCGTTGTCCATGAAGGCGTTGCCGTACCGGAGTTTCGTCGTCGCGTCCAGGTGGGCGAGCGCCGACGCCGCCCGCTCCGCGTCCGCGACGCCCGACGTGATGGCGATCGCGTTGCCGTCCTGCGCGTGCCGGACGGCGCCGGTCGCGGAGTCCAGATAGGCGCCCGCCGCCTCGTCCCACAGATGCGTGTTGACCGCCTGGGCGACCTTGTCCGCCCGCTCCCGCCACCGCCCCGCGTCCGCGTCATGACCCACGAGCTCCGCGATACGGGCCGCGTCCCTCAGGGCCTGCACATAGTTGGCGTTGTAGTACGTGATCCGGCCCGTGCGCCCGAGGAACGCGTAATCCCCGTACCCCGACGTGCCGTTGAGGCCCTTGCTCAGCAGGCCCGCGTCGTCCGTCACGCTCGGGTACCACGTGTCGAGGACCTTGACGAGCTGCGGGTAGTAGCGCTCGGCGTAGTCCTTGTCGCCGGTGTACAGGACGTAGTCCCAGCTGCACGTCACCCACCACAGCGGGTAGTCGAACAGCGGGAGCGTGTACTGGTTGATGGAGGCCGGCGGGATCCAGCCGTCGGCCCGCTGGTGCTCGGCGAGGTCCGCCAGCACGTTGCGCGCGGCCTCGGCCGCGTCGTCGTGCGTGAGATAGAGGGTGCGCCCCGCCACCGCCACGTCACCGACGTACGGATCCCGGTCCCGCTTCGCGCCGTCGTGCAGGACGAGCTTCCCGTCGAGCGACGAGCTGAAGGCGCCCCGCGGGTCCACGTCGTCCTCGCGGAAGGTGTCGACGACCAGCTCGTTCGTGTACGAGGCGCCGTACCAGTAGCGGTTCAGCTCCTCGTCGGAGCACAGGAACCAGCCGCGGTACGAATCCGGTGTGCCGAGATACGCCGTGAAGTCGAGCGACACCGCGTCCACGGCGACGGTCCCCCACGGCTGTGCGGCGGGCGCGTCGGACGGCAGCGCGTCCAGCGTGATCTTGAGATAGCGGAAGCCGTGCAGGCCGTCCGCGTACACCTTGTCGCCGCCCGAGGCGTAGCCCTTCTTGTCCGTCCACGTGGCGCCGCGCGCGGGCACGGCGTACTGGTCCGTTCCCTTCGAGGCGCCGCCCGCCTGGTCGTTGCGGGTGAAGTCGGAGCGGTCGGTGAGGAACTGGAGCGTCTCGGAGAAGGCGAGACGCACCCCGGGGTTGTTGCCGGACGCCGAGGCGAAGGCGACCTTCGGGTAGCCGACGACGACCTTGCCGAAGTCGAGCGTCACGCTCGGGGCCACGACCGGGTCGACGGCCTCGGGCCAGACCTCGTTGATCCGTGTGAACACGCCCTGCCCGAGGTCCTGGGCCGAGGTGACCGTGATCCGCACCCGCGCGGTGGACACCGGCGCGTCGAAGCGGATGGCGCGCTGCACCGCGCTGTTGCCGGTGACGGCGGCGACCTTCCGCCAGTCCGAGTCCACCCAGGCGTCCACCGTGAAGTCCGTGGGAACACCGTCCGTGTCGGACACCACGGTCAGGCCCGCGAGCGTGAGCGCTTCGGGCGCCGTCACCGTCAGGGTGTCGGGGAAGGCGCGCTCGGTGTCGTCGTTCCAGAAGGTGTCGAGGTCGCCGTCGACGGCGTGCTGCGCGTCGTACGTGCGCGGTTGGCCGTCTCCTCCGTTGTTGCCGGCGTGGGTGGTGGAGCCCTCCGCGGTGGTGCCGTCGGGCCAGCGCGGTGGCGCGGGAGGCTCGGGGCGGCGCAGGACGGTGACCTGGCCGCCGGGCTTGAGGAGCGCGTCGGGACGCGTCACGTCACCGGCCGACCGGACGATCCGTACCGGCCGCACCGTACGACTGGACGGCGCCTGGACGTAGCGGTGCCAGGCCTCATCCGCGACCGGCCCGGCGGCCGGTCCCTGAACCGGCGCCGCTGCCGCGGCCGTTCCCGAGCCCAGGAGGGGCAGCCCGGCCGCGGCCAGCACCGCCCCGCCCACACCCGCTCCGAGCACGGCGCGCCGGTCGGGCCCCTGCGCTGTCTGCACGTCATCCGTCACGTCTGTGCGCCTCCGTCCGCCCGCGCCGGGGCGGGGCAGGAGTGAATCGATTTAGGCATGGGCTCATCTCGGCCTCGTGGTCCGTCAGTTGGAGAAGCGGTGGGTGCCGGACGCCGTGGCGAAGACGGCACAGCCGTCGTCCATGCGGAGGAACTCCGCGGCTCCGTGGGCCACTTGGGCCGCGTCGGACGCGGGGATCCACACCTCGGCGGTCGTGTTGGCCGGCACGGTGAGGGTGAGCCGGAAGTCTCCCGAGTCCATCGACCACTTGGTGCTGATCGGCCCCTGGACGGAGTCGTAGCGCCCCTCCGCCCGCGTGATCCCGCCCCCGGGCCGTGGTCGCACGAGGATCTTGCGGAAGCCCGGCTCGGCCGGTGCGATACCGGCGATGTTCGCGTACATCCACTCGCCGACCGAGCCGTACGCGTAGTGGTTGAACGAGTTCATCCCGGCGTCCTGGAAGCTGCCGTCCGGCTTGATGGAGTCCCAGCGCTCCCACATCGTCGTCGCGCCCTTGTCGATCTGGTAGCCCCAGCTGGGGAAGGACCGCTGGACGAGCAGCCGGTAGGCGACGTCGGTGTGACCGGCCGCGGTGAGGACCGGCAGCAGGCGCGGCGTGCCGAGGAACCCCGTCGACAGGTGCCAGTCCTTCGCCTTGACGAGAGCGACGAGACGGTCGGCGGCAGGGCCCCGGTCGCTCTCCGCCAGCAGGTCCATCGACAGCGCGAGCACGTACGCGGTCTGCGTGTCGCCCTTCACCTTGCCGCCGTCCGAGACGTACGCCGCGCGGAACGCGTCACGCACACTGCCGAACAGCGACGTGTACGGCGCCGGGTCCTTGCCGAGTGCCTTCGCCGCCCGGGCCACGAGGTCGGCGGCGTGGGCGAAGTAGGCCGTTCCGATGACGTCCTTGGGCGTCTCGTCCTGGAGGTTGAGCCAGTCCCCGAAGCCCTCGGCCGGGCGCAGGAAACCGCTGCTGTGCTTCTCCAGGTAGTCGAGCCACTTCAGCATCGACGGCCACGACTGTTCGAGGACGCGTGTGTCGCCGTACGCCTGGTACAGCGCCCACGGGACGGTCACGCCCGCGTCGCCCCAGCCCGCGACGCCGTCGCCGACGCCGGGCATGTCGGGGGCCACGTTCGTGAACGCGCCCTCGTCGCTCTGGCCGTCGCGCAGGTCGCCCAGCCACTTGGTGAGGAAGCGGGCCGACTCCATGTTGTAGGCGGCCGTCGGCGCGAAGACGTTGATGTCGCCGGTCCAGCCGAGCCGCTCGTCGCGCGCCGGGGTGTCGGTGGGGATCGAGACGAAGTTGCCGCGCTGCCCCCAAGTGATGTTCTGGTGCAGCTGGTTGAGCATCGGCACGTTCGTCGAGAAGTCCATCGTGAAGGGCGCCGACGTATGGATGACCCGCCCCACGACGGCGTTGAGCGGCGGCTTGCCGGGGTAGCCGGTCACCTCGACGTAGCGGAAGCCGTGGAAGGTGAAGCGCGGCTCGTACGTCTCCTTGCCACCGCCCTTGAGGGTGTACGTGTCGGTGGCCTTCGCCGTCCGGAGGTTGGCGGTGTAGATCGTGCCGTCCGGGTTGAGGACCTCGGCGTGCCGCAGCCGGACGGTGGTGCCGGCCTTCCCGGCGACGGTGAGGCGGACCGCACCGACCATGTTCTGGCCGAGGTCGTAGACGAACACGCCGGGCTTCGGCTCGGTCATCTTCCGTGCGGGCAGCTCGCGTTCGAGGCGGGTGGGGCCGCCCGCCTCCGCCACCAGGACGGCGCTCACCTTGTCGACGGCGGTGGCCGCGACCCAGCCGGAGTCGTCGAACCCGGCGCGCGTCCAGCCCTCGGTCTCCAGGCGCGCGTCGTACGCCTCGCCCGCCATCAGGTCGGCCTCGGTGACGGGCCCGGTCGAGGCGCGCCAGTCGGTGCCGGACAACACCCGCTCGGTCGATCCGTCGTTGTACGTGACCTCCAACTGGGCCAGGAACGCGGGCCGTTCGCCGTACTGATGCGGACCGAACCAGGCGATGTTCCCGGCGTACCAGCCCGCGGCGACCGTCGCCCCGAGCGCGTTGGCCCCGGACTTCACCAGCTCGGTCACGTCGTAGGTCTGGTACTGGACGCGCTTGCGGTAGTCCGTCCAGCCCGGCGCGAGCCGGTCCTCGCCGACCCGCTCGCCGTTGATGTGGGCCTCGTACAGGCCGAGCGCCGACGCGTAGAGGCGCGCCCGCGCGACCGACCGGCCCTTGAGCCGGAACTCGTGGCGCAGCTGGGCGGCGGGGGAGTGCGACGGCGCGACCTTGCCCCAGGGGCCCGAGCCCCACTTGGCGAGGGCCTTCGCCGCCTTCCACGAAGTGTCGTCGAACCCGGCCGACTTCCAGTCGCCGGAGGGCTCCTGGTCGGCGGCCTTCCAGTCGGTGCCGGTGACGAAGGTCTTCACCCCGTCGGCCGTCGTCAGCTCCAGGAGGCCGAGCAGGCCGGCGGGGCTGTCCGTGGCGTTGACGGCGGAGACGGCCAACGTTGATGCACCGGTACGTAGTTGGGCGGTCACGTCGACGACGGCCGGTCGGCGCCAGTTCTCCGCCGGGCCGTCCGGGTCGGCGTGCGCCACCTCGGTGCCGTTCACGTACGCGGTGTAGCCGTCGTCGGCGGTCATCACCAGGCGGGCCCGGGTGAGGCCTTCCGGGATGTCGGCGCGGCCGCGGAAGTAGCGGGTTCCCGCCGGGGCGACGGTGGCCGGGTCGCCCTCGGGGAACCAGATCCAGGAGGCGTCGTCGAGCGCGGGCGTCCCGATCAGCGCCGCGGGCGCGCCGATCCACCGGGCGGACCAGTCGGACGCGGCGGTCAGGCCGGTCTCCCACCAGGACGGCTCGCTCCACTGGGAGGCGCGGCCCGCGGTGTCCCAGACCCGGACCGACCAGTGGTAGCGGGTGCGCGCGGCCAGGGCGGGGCCCGCGTAGGGGACGAGGGTGGACTCGGGGGACGCGACCTTGCCGCTGTCCCACACGTTGGGGTCGGTCAGGCGGCTCGCGGTGGTGGCGACCCGTATCTGATAGGCGCTCTGGGCCCGGCCCGGTTCGTCCGACTCCAGCGGCCAACTCAGCCTGGGGTGCGGTACGTCGAGGCCGAGCGGGTGGCTCACATACTCGACGGTGGGTGCGCTCACCCGCACGGACTTCGCGGCCCGGGCCCCTCCGGCGGCTCCCGAGGCGGGGGCGGCCTGCGCGGCTCCCGGTGCGGCGGATGCGATGGCCGTCCCCAGGGCGGCTGTCGCGGTCGTGCTGAGCAGTCGTCTTCTGCTGATCACACTCGGCTCCATACGACTCGGCTATGAATCGTTTCAGGACGGGAAGTTAAAGTGACGAGAGTGACCTGTCAAGGGTTTGCCGCAGCACTACAAAGGGTCGAGAGATTTCCAAGTCCCCACCATTGACGCCGCTGTTGGTGCGGGACTAGCTTCCGTGCAATCTGTTTGAAACCTTTCATAGTCAGCTCCTCAGACCCGATCGGTGCCCTTCACATGAGAGAGCCCCCCGTCCTGGCCGTAGAGGGACTCGACAAGTCCTTCGGTGCCGTGCGCGCCCTCCACGGCGTGTCCCTGCAGCTCCACGCCGGAGAGGCGCACGCCCTCGCCGGAGAGAACGGCGCGGGGAAGTCCACCCTCATCAAGACCCTCGCCGGGGTCCACCGGCCCGACGCCGGCACCGTGCTCATCGACGGCGAGCCCGTCACCCTGCACGGACCCGCCGACGCCCGTGACGCCGGGATCGCGGTCATCTACCAGGAGCCCACGCTCTTTCCGGACCTCTCCGTCGCCGAGAACATCTTCATGGGGCGCCAGCCCCGCCGCTCCCTCGGCCGGATCGACCACAAGGCGGTCAACGCCGCGGCCGCCGCGCTCTTCGCGCGCCTCGGCGTCGACCTCGACCCCGAGCAGCCCGCGCGCGGCCTGTCCATCGCCGACCAGCAGATCGTGGAGATCGCCAAGGCGCTCTCCTTCGACGCCCGGGTCCTGATCATGGACGAGCCGACCGCCGCGCTCACCGGCAGCGAAGTGGCCCGCCTCTTCGCCGTGGTGCGCACCCTGCGCGAACAGGGCTCCGCCATCCTCTTCATCTCCCACCGCCTGGAGGAGATCTTCGGGCTCTGCCAGCGCGTCACGACACTGCGCGACGGCGCCCTGATCGCGAGCGAACCCGTCGAGGGCCTCACGGAGGACGACCTCGTACGCCGCATGGTCGGCCGCGACCTCGACGAGCTCTACCCCAAGCAGGCCACCGACATCGGCGCGGTCGCCCTGAGCGTGCGCCGGCTGACCCGCGAAGGCGTCTTCACCGACGTGTCGTTCGACGTGCGGCGCGGCGAGATCGTCGGCCTCGCGGGGCTCGTCGGGGCCGGCCGCAGCGAGGTCGCCCGTGCGGTCTTCGGCATCGACCGCCGGGACGCGGGCACCGTCGAGGTCGACGGCCGCGCGCTCGTCAACGGCGCCCCCAGCACCGCCATGGCCGCCGGACTCGCCCTCGTGCCCGAGGACCGCCGCGCCCAGGGCCTCGTGATGGGCATGTCGATCGAACGCAACATCGGGCTCACGGGGCTGCGCACGACCGCGCGGGCCGGGCTCATGGACCGCAGGGCCGAGCGCAGCCGCTCACTGGACTGGGCCGTGAAGCTCCAGGTCAAGTACGCGCGGATCGCCGACGCGGTCGGCACCCTGTCCGGCGGCAACCAGCAGAAGGTCGTCCTCGCGAAGTGGCTCGCCACCGGCCCCCGCGTGCTGATCGTCGACGAGCCGACGCGCGGCATCGACGTCGGCACCAAGGCCGAGGTGCACCGACTGCTGTCCGGACTCGCCGCGGACGGCGTCGCGGTGCTGATGATCTCGTCCGACCTGCCGGAGATCCTCGGCATGGCGGACCGCGTACTCGTCATGCACGAGGGCCGTCTCACGGCGGAGATCCCGCGCACCGAGGCGACGGAGGAGTCCGTGATGGCGGCGGCGACAGGGAGGGTGGCGTGATGCGTGGCCCGAGCGAAGCGACCCCCGGAAGGAGGACCCCATGACCGTCACCGCGCAGCCGCCCGCGCCCGCAGTCGATCCCGACAAGGCCGGCGGTACCCGGCTCGTCGACCGGGTGTTCAAGATGCGTGAACTCGCCATCCTGCTGGTCTTCCTGGTGATGATCGCCGTCACCCAGGCCGGCAACAGCGAGTTCCTCTCGGAGCAGGGCATCAAGGACCTGCTCCTCAACGCCACCATCCTCGTCCTCGTCGCCACCGGGCAGGCGCTGGTCGTCATCACGCGGAACGTCGACCTGTCCGTCGGCTCGACGCTCGGCATCAGCGCCTTCGCCGCCGGCGACTTCCTCCACGGAGGCGGCAACTCCCTCGTCGCGATCGTGCTCGCCGTCGCCCTCGGCGTCGGCTGCGGGCTCCTCAACGGCGCCCTCGTCAGCCTCGGCCAGGTACCGGCCCTCGTCGTCACCCTCGGCACGCTCTACGTCATCCGCGGCATCGACTCCATCTGGGTCGGCTCACGGCAGATCACCGCGTCCGATCTTCCGGGCGGATACGTCGACTTCGGCTCCGGAGGCATCTCCGCGGTGCCGTATCTCGCGTTGATCGCCCTCGCCGTCCTGATCGCGGTGGCGTACTACCTGCGTCACTTCGGCGGCGGGCGCGAGCTGTACGCGCTCGGCTCCAACCCGGAGGCCGCGCGCCTCGCGGGCATCCCCGTGCGCCGGCGGATCCTCGCCGCGTACACCGCGTGCGGAGCACTCGCAGGGCTCGCGGGCGCCCTGTACCTGGCCCGCTTCGGCAACGTCGACTCCGCCACCGGCAACGGCTACGAACTCACCGTCGTCAGCGCCGTCGTGGTCGGCGGCGTCGCCTTCACCGGCGGCTCCGGCAGCGTCTACGGCGCCGCGCTCGGCGCCCTCCTGCTGACGTCCATCAACAGCGTGCTGCCCGCCCTGGGTGTCAGCTCGGTGTGGGTGCTCGCGATCAACGGCGTCCTGCTGGTCCTCGCCATCGCCGTCGACCGGGTCGTCGCCCTGCGCGTCGCCGAGGCACTGAAGAAGAGGAACGCCCGCCATGCCTGATCTCCCCCTCGCCCGCGCCGTGCGGTGGGACACCGTGGTGGGCGCCCTCCTGGTGGTGCTCCTCCTGGCGTCGTTCACGGTCGTCGACGGGTTCGGCAACGCGCTCAACCTGTCGTTCCTGCTCGGCAACACCCTGCCCATCGCGCTGATCGCGCTCCCGATGACCCTCCTGGTGGTCGCCGGCGAGATCGACCTCTCCGTCGCCTCGACGGCCGGCCTGTCCGGGGCCGTGATGGGCTCCCTGTGGAACGCGGGCATGGCCATCGAGACGATCATCCCGCTGTGCCTCGTCCTCGGAGTCCTCTGCGGGCTCGTCAACGGCCTCCTGGTGACCCGCCTCGGCCTGCCCTCCCTGGCCGTCACGATCGGCACCATGGCCGCCTACCGTGGCATCGCCCAGATCATCCTCGGCTCGGACGCGGTCACCGACTTCCCCACGCAGTACCTGGACTTCGCGGCGGGACGCATCGGCGAGACCTTCCTGCCGTACGCGTTCCTGCCCTTCCTGGCGCTGCTCGCGATCGCGGTCGTGATCCTGCACGCGACGCCGTTCGGACGCTCCCTCTTCGCGATCGGCGCCAACGAGGAGGCGGCGCGCTTCGCCGGGATCCGCGTCCGGCGGCACAAGCTGTGGCTGTTCGTCGCCACCGGACTCATGGCCTCCCTGACCGGCGTGTTCTGGGCCCTGCACTACGCCAGCGCCCGCTACGACAACGCCACCGGGCTCGAACTCTCCGTCGTCGCCGCCGTGCTGCTCGGCGGCATCGACTTCGACGGCGGCAGGGGCACGCTCGGCGGCGCGATCGCCGGAGTGTTCCTGCTCGGCGCCCTCCAGAACGCGATGAGCCTGCTCAACGTCTCCGCCCAGTCGCAGATCGTCGTCACCGGCATCCTGCTGGTCGTCTCCGTGCTCGGACCCCGCGTCGCCCGGCAGATCGGGACCGCCCGAGCGGGCCGCCAGGCCACCACCCCCTCGCACTGACCTCCGTACCGCCCGAAAGGGGCCCACGATGTCCGCACCCGCACTCCGCCGAGCCTGCCTGGCGCTCGCCGCCGTCACCTCCCTCGCGCTCGCCGCCACCGCGTGCGGCGGCACCACCAAGGACTCGGCGAAGGACGACGAAGCAGGCACGTCCTCCCACGCCAAGGCCGACCCGGGAGCCGCGACCAAGAAGGGCTTGAAGGTCGCCTTCCTGCCCAAGCAGGTCAACAACCCGTACTTCACCACCGCCGACAAGGGCGGCGAGAAGGCCGTCACCGAGCTCGGCTCGACGTACAAGGAGACCGGCCCCAACAGCGCCACCGACACCAGCGGGCAGGTCAGTTACGTCAACACGCTCACCCAGCAGCAGGTCGACGCGATGGCTGTGTCCGCGCAGGACCCCGGCGCGCTGTGCACCGCCCTCAAGCAGGCCATGAAGAACGGCATCAAGGTCGTCACGTACGACTCGGACACCAAGCCCGAGTGCCGCAACGCCTTCGTCTCGCAGGCCAGTGCCGAGGCGCTCGGCCGCACCCAGGTCCAGCTCCTGGGCGAACAGACCGGCTACAAGGGCGAGATCGCGATTTTGTCCGCCGCGCAGACCGCGACGAACCAGAACACCTGGATCGACTTCATGAAGGACGAGCTGAAGAAGCCCAAGTACAAGGACATGAAGCTGGTGAAGGTCGCGTACGGCAACGACGACGCCCAGCAGTCCTTCCAGCAGACCCAGGGCCTCCTCCAGGAACACCCCAAGCTCGCCGGGATCATCTCCCCGACCACCGTCGGCATCAAGGCCGCCGCCCAGTACCTGTCCGGCTCCAAGTACAAGGGCAAGGTCGCCCTGACCGGCCTCGGTACCCCCAACGACATGCGCAAGTACGTCAAGAACGGCACCGTCGAGGGCTTCGAGCTGTGGGACCCGGCCAAGCTCGGCGAGCTCGCCGCCCGCACCGCTGTCGCACTGTCCTCCGGGCAGATCACCGGCAAGGAGGGCGAGACCTTCAAGGCCGGCGCCATGGGTAGCTTCACCCTCGGCAAGGACGGTGTGATCGACCTCGGCAAGCCCACCGTCTTCGACCGGAAGAACATCGACGACTACCACTTCTGAGGCCGCCGTCCTCCGAGCCCCCCGTCCCCACAGCCACCAGCGCACTCACGGGTAATCTGAATCATTCCCGTCGCTCATCGCCCCATGGAGGTCCCCGCCCGATGGCTCAGTCGGTGGGTATCAAGGACGTCGCCCGCGTCGCCGGAGTCTCCGTCGGCACGGTCTCGAACGTCATCAACCGCCCGGACTCCGTCGCCTCCGACACCAGGGCCAGGGTGCTGGCCGCCATCGACCGGCTCGGCTACGTACGCAGCGAGTCGGCGCGCCAGCTGCGCGCCGGCCGCAGCCGCATCATGGGGCTGCTCGTCCTCGACATGGGCAACCCGTTCTTCGTGGACGTCGCGCGCGGCGCCGAGCGTGCCGCGCGCGAGGCCGGGCTCGGCGTCATGGTGTGCAACAGCGCGCAGGACCCCTCCGAGGAGGCCGAGTACCTCTCCCTGTTCGCCGAGCAGCGCGTGCGGGGCGTGCTCCTCACCCCGGCCGAGGCGAGCGGCCGCAACATCGAGAGCTTCCGCCGGCACGGCATCCCGTTCGTGCTCGTCGACCGCGTCGCCGAGGGCACCTCGGAGTGCTCGGTGTCCGTGGACGACGTCACCGGCGGCGCGCTCGCCGTGCGCCACCTCGTCGACGCCGGACACCGCAGCATCGCCTACGTCAGCGGCCCGCCCGCGCTCAACCAGGTCAAGGACCGCCGCACCGGCGCCCTCCAGGCCCTGGCCGAGGCGGGCCTCCCGGCCGGAGCGCTGCGCGAACTGCCCACGGAGCGGCTCGACGTCGCGGCGGGACGCGACGCCGGGGCCCGCCTGCTCGGCCTCGCCGATCGCCCCACCGCCGTGTTCTGCGCCAACGACCTGCTCGCCCTCGGCGTCCTCCAGGCGATGTACGCGGCCGGTGTACGGGTCCCCGAGGACATCGCGATCGTCGGCTACGACGACATCGAGTTCGCGTCGGCCGCCACCGTGCCCCTGACCTCCGTGCGCCAGCCCGCCGTCACCATGGGAGCCATGGCCGCCGAACTCCTCCTGGAGGAGACGGAACCCGCGAGCGGCGAACCCCACCGCCACCGCAGGGTCGTCCTCCAGCCCGAGCTGGTCGTACGGGGGTCGAGTCTGGGCTCGCGCTGACATGTGCTGAACTGAGCGGACACTACACACCGCATTCCGTACGCCGCTCAGGAGCTTCCTTGACGACCGCCACATACCGCCAGCCCGGTGTCGTCCTCACCGACCGCCGCTTCTCCGTGCCGCTCGACCACGACCACCCCGAGGGCGAGAGCATCGAGCTGTTCGCCCGCGAGGCGGTGGCCATCGGCAAGGAACACGCGAACCTGCCGTGGCTCCTCTACCTCCAGGGCGGCCCCGGATTCGGCGCCAACCGGTTCTCCGGCAAGCAGGCCTGGCTCGACCGGGCGCTCCAGGACCACCGGGTGCTCCTCCTCGACCAGCGCGGCACAGGCAGCTCCACCCCGGCCAACCGGCAGACGCTCCCGCTGCGCGGCGGCCCGCGCGAACAGGCCGACTACCTCGCGCACTTCCGCGCCGACTCGATCGTCCGCGACTGCGAGGCCATCCGCGACGAGGTGACCGGCGGCGCCCCCTGGACCGTTCTCGGCCAGAGCTTCGGCGGGTTCTGCGCAACCCACTACCTGTCGACGGCCCCCGAGGGCCTCACCGCCGCTGTCATCACCGGCGGCCTGCCCACGCTCGACGGCCACGCGGACGACGTCTACCGCGCCGCGTATCCGCGCATCGAACGCAAGGTCGCCGCCCACTACGCGCGCTACCCGCAGGACGTCGAACGCGCCCGCCGCATCGCCGAGTACCTCGCCGAACACGAGCCCGTACTGAACGGCGGCTACCGGCTGACCGTCGAGGCGTTCCAGTCCCTGGGCATCCTGCTCGGCGGGACCGGCGGCAGCGACCGCCTGCACTACCTCCTCGAGGACGCCTTCGTCCGCACGCCCGCCGGCGTCGAACTGTCCGACGCATTCCAGGAGGACGTACAGGCCACGCTCTCCTACGCCGGACACCCGCTGTACGCGCTCGTGCACGAGGCCATCTACGGACAGGACGCCCGGCCCACGAACTGGTCGGCCGAGCGCGTACGCGGCGAATTCCCCCAGTTCGACGCCGCCAAGACCCTCGCCGGTGACGGGCCCCTGCTCTTCACGGGCGAGTCCGTACACCCATGGATGTTCGACTGCGACCCGGCCCTGCGCCCCCTGCGCGAGACCGCGGAACTCCTCGCCGCCCGCACCGACTGGGCCCCGCTCTACGACCCCGCGCGCCTGGCCGCCAACGAGGTGCCGGCCGTCGCCGCCGTCTACCACGACGACATGTACGTCGACACGGCCCACGCCCTGCGCACGGCCCGCGCCGTCAAGGGCCTGCGCACATGGGTCACCGACGAGTTCGAGCACGACGGTCTGCGGGCCGGAGCGCCGCGCGTCCTCGACCGGCTGCTCGCGATGGTGCGCGGAGACGTCTGAGAGGGCACGGGCGGGGGAGGCGAGACGGCTTTCCCCGCCCGGCGAACACCCCCACATCGCGGACGCCGCCGCATTAGGGTGCGGCCATGACCGAGCCGAAGATCCAGACCGCCGCCCCCGACCAGTTCCTGCCCATGCCCGAGGACTGGCAGCGTGCCCTCGCCGTCGTGGCACACCCGGACGACCTCGAATACGGCTGCTCCGCGGCGATCGCCGGCTGGACCGACGGCGGACGCGAGGTCGCGTACGTCCTCGCCACCCGCGGAGAGGCGGGCATCGACACCCTCGAACCCGCCAAGTGCGCGCCCCTGCGCGAGCAGGAGCAGCGTGCGAGCGCCGCCGTCGTAGGCGTGGACACCGTCGAGTTCCTCGACCACAAGGACGGCGTCGTCGAGTACGGGACCGCGCTGCGCCGCGACATCGCCGCCGCGATCCGCAGGCACCGGCCCGAACTGGTCATCACGCTCAACCACCGTGACACGTGGGGCGGCGTCGCCTGGAACACCCCCGACCATGTCGCCGTCGGCCGCGCCACCCTCGACGCGGCGGCGGACGCCGGCAACCGCTGGATCTTCCCCGAACTGACCGAGCAGGGCCTTGAGCCGTGGAACGGCGTGCGCTGGGTCGCCGTCGCGGGCTCGTCGTCGCCCACGCACGCGGTCGACGCGACGCCCGGTATCGAACGGGCCGTGCACTCCCTGCTCGAACACCGCACGTACATCGAGGTGTTGACGGACGAGGACCCCGAGGCTTACTGCCGCTCGTTCCTCACCGGCAATGTCGAGGCCATGGCGGAGCGCTTCGGCGGCACACCGGCCGTTCCGTTCGAACTCTTCAGTCGGTAGGCCCCGTCACCTACTCTGCGCCTCCTGATGACACGTCAGGTAGGTGAGAGTGGAGGCGGGATGATCGACACGACGAGCAACGAACTTCCCGACGAAGGCGAGGGCGAAGGCGGGGGTGGGGGTGACGGTGGGCGGCGGCTCCGGCTGCACGTCGAGGAGGGCGGCATCGGCGTCCTCACCCTGTGCCGGCCGGAGAAGCTGAACGCCTGGAGCTGGGAGTCGAGCCGTCAACTCGGCCTGCTCGCCGACCGGATCCGCTTCGACGACACGATCCGGGTGGTGCTGCTGCGGGCCGAGGGGCGGGCCTTCTGCGCGGGCATCGACATCAAGGCGCCCGGCGGCTGGATCACCGGGCGCTCCGGGGCCGAGCGCACGCGCAACTACTACGAAGGCATCCGCTGGGTCCATGAGCGGTTCCGCGCGTTCGCCGGCCTGTCGCAGCCCGTCGTCGCGGCCGTCCAGGGCTACTGCCTCGGTGTCGGGTTCGAGCTGGCGCTGATGGCCGATGTGCGGATCGCGGCCGACGACGCGGTGTTCGCGCTGCCGGAGACACGGCTCGGGGTCGCCGTCGACGCGGGCGGCGATCTGCGGATCGCGCGCGAGGCGGGCGCGGGCTGGGCCAAGTTCCTCGCGCTGACGGGCCGCCGTATCGACGCGGGGACGGCGCACCGGCTGAATCTAGTCCAACAGGTCACGGGACCAGGCGAGTTGGAGGGAGCCGCTCACTCGGTCGCCGCGGAGATCGCGGCCAACGCGCCGCTCGCCGTGCAGTCCGTCAAGCGGGACATCGACGCCTTCGCGGACGCGGGCCTGGGGGCCGCGCTCGACCGAGTGGCGATGAGCGCGGCGCTCACGCTCACGTCGGAGGACATCAGGGAGGGGTACACGGCGAAGGCGGAGCGGCGCGAGCCGCGGTTCGACGGGAAGTAGGGCTTGGACGGGAAGTAGGGCTTGGACGGGAAGTAGGGCTTGGACGGGAAGTAGGGCTAGGACGGGATGTAGAGCTGGCTTGAGGGCAGCCCTTCACGGTCCCTCCCGGAACGGCCCCTTCCCCATCTGTTCCCGCACGGTCACCACGGGCGGGCTCACCAGTCCGCGCCGCTGCCAGTTCGCCCCGTCCACGACGAGTGTGTGGCCGCTGATGAAGCGGGCGTAGGGGGAGGCGAGGAAGGTGGCGGCCCAGCCCAGCTCGCGGGGCGCGCCGACGCGCAGGGCGGGCTGCTGGGCGTCATGCTCACCGTGACCCGCCTCCAGGCTGAGGTTGGCGCGGATGTCCCCCGTCATGTCCTCGTGCGGCATGAGGCCCGGCACGAGTCCGTTGACCTGGATCCCGTACGGGCCCCACTCCACGGCCAGCGTCTCCACCAGGTTCTTCACACCCGCCTTGGCCGCCGCGCTGTGGGCGAAGCCCGGGCCGCCCGTCCACGCGTAGGAGGCGCCGACGGCGATCACCGCGCCCGGCGTGCCGGCCGCGAGGTGTCTGCGGCCGAACTCGCGGGTCATGTAGAAGGTGCCGTTGAGGGTGATGTCGACGACGGTGCGCCAGGCGTTCGGGCTCATGTCCTCCGCGGGTACGGGGAAGTTGGCGGCCGCGTTGTTGACGAGGACGTCGGGGGCCCGCCCGTGGGCAGCCTCCGCCGCGTCGAAGACCTCGGCGATGCGGTCAGGGTCCCTGATGTCGCAGACGGCGGCCGTCACCGTGCCGCCGTCACGGCTCACGCGCGCCAGTTCCTCCAGTGCGGGCTCCAGGTGTGCGGCCCTGCGGCTCACGATGATCACGTCCGCGCCGAGCCGCGCGAACTCGGAGGCGACGGCCTTCCCGAGTCCGGTCCCGCCACCGGTGACCAGGACCAGGCTTCCCCGGTACGTTCCCTGGGGGAGCGCCGTCGTGCCGGCCGGGGGAGGGGCGGGCAGCCCCCGCGGGGCCGTCGGGCGGGCGGGGCCGGTCGAGTCCGTCATGCGGTATCGATACCGCGCGGACGCCGAAAGCTCCATGCCCGCGACGTTGCCTGCGACATCGTCGGGGCCAAGCCCGCGACGGCGTGCGCGAAAAAGGGTCCCCGGCCTGTTCCCAGATATCCAAGCGACCGCTTAGTATGCGAGCGAGCCCGGTAAGACGAAGCAGTCCCGTGGAGGCCCCGCATGCAGGCATGGCAAGTGCACCGGAACGGCGAGCCGAGCGAGGTGATGGAGCTCGCCGACGTCGAGCGGCCCGTCCCCGGGGACGGGCAGGTCCTGCTCAGGGTGCGCGCGGCGAACATCAACTTCCCGGACGCGCTGATGTGCCGGGGCCAGTACCAGGTGCGTCCGCCGATGCCGTTCACGCCCGGCGTGGAGATCTGCGGCGAGACCGAGGACGGCCGGCGCGTCCTGGCCAACCCCGCGCTGCCGCACGGCGGCTTCGCCGAGTACGCCGTGGCGGACGCCGCCGCCCTGCTGCCCGCGCCCGACACGCTCGACGACGCCGAGGCCGCGGCCCTGCACATCGGCTACCAGACCGGCTGGTTCGGCCTGCACCGCAGGGCGCACCTCCAGGCGGGCGAGACGCTCCTCGTACACGCGGCGGCCGGCGGCGTCGGCAGCGCCGCAGTCCAGCTCGGAAAGGCCGCCGGCGCCACCGTCATCGGCGTCGTCGGGGGCGAGGGGAAGGCGAAGGCGGCCCGCGACCTCGGCTGCGACGTCGTCATCGACCGCCGCGCGCAGGACGTCATCGCCGCCGTGAAGGAGGCCACCGGCGGCCGGGGCGCCGACGTCATCTACGACCCGGTCGGCGGCGAGGCGTACACGCAGTCCACGAAGGTCGTCGCCTTCGAGGGCCGGATCGTCGTCGTCGGGTTCGCGAGCGGCACGATCCCCAGCCCCGCCCTCAATCACGCCCTGGTGAAGAACTACGCGATCCTCGGCCTGCACTGGGGCCTGTACAACACCAAGGACCCGAAGCTGGTCGCCCACTGCCACGAGCAGCTCACCGAGCTCGCGGCGCGCGGCGCGATCAAGCCGCTGATCAGTGAGCGCGTGCCGCTGAGCGGCGCGGCAGCGGCCGTGCAGCGCGTCGCGGACGGCGTCACCACCGGCCGCGTCGCCGTGGTGCCCGGGCGCGAGGGGGCGGGCGCATGACCGACGCCGCCGAACTGCGCCGCCGCACCCAGGAGTTGCTGGCCGCGTATCCGCCCGCGACCACGGACCGTACCGACTTCCTGAAGGCCCGCTTCGACGCCGGTCTTTCGTGGGTGCACTACCCGCGGGGCCTCGGCGGGCTCGGTCTGCCGCGCTCGCTCCAGGCCGTCGTGGACGCCGAACTCGCCGCGGCGGACGCCCCGGACAACGATCCGCGTCGCATCGGCATCGGCCTCGGCATGGCCGCCCCGACGGTGCTCGGCTTCGGCACCGACGAGCAGAAGCAGCGCTTCCTGCGCCCGCTGTGGATCGGCGAGGAGGTGTGGTGCCAGCTGTTCAGCGAGCCCGGCGCTGGCTCCGATCTCGCGGCACTCGGCACCCGCGCCGTGCGCGACGAGGCCACCGGCGACTGGGTGATCAACGGCCAGAAGGTGTGGACGTCCGGCGCCCACACCGCCCGCTGGGCCATCCTCATCGCCCGTACCGACCCGGACGTGCCCAAGCACCGCGGCATCACGTACTTCATCTGTGACATGACCGATCCCGGTGTCGAAGTGCGGCCGCTGCGCCAGATCACCGGCGAGGCCGAGTTCAACGAGGTGTTCCTCACCGACGTGCGCATCCCGGACGCACACCGCCTCGGCGAGATCGGCGACGGCTGGAAGGTCGCGCAGACCACGCTGATGAACGAGCGTGTGTCGATCGGCGGCTCCCGCATCCCGCGCGAGGGCGGCATGATCTCCGCGGTCGCGAAGACGTGGCGCGAGCGCCCCGAGCTGCGCACCCACGATCTGCACCAGCGGCTCCTGAAGGTGTGGGTCGAGGCCGAGGTCGCCCGCCTCACCGGCGAGCGCCTGCGCCAGCAGCTGGCCGCGGGTCAGCCCGGCCCCGAGGGCTCCGGCATGAAGCTCGGCTTCGCCCGGCTCAACCAGGAGATCAGCGGCCTGGAGATCGAACTCCTCGGCGAGGAGGGCCTGTTGTACGGCGACTGGACCATGCGCCGGCCTGCCGTCGTGGACTTCCTGGCCCGTGACGCCGGATACCGCTATCTGCGCGCCAAGGGCAACAGCATCGAGGGCGGGACGAGCGAGGTCCTGCTCAACATCGTCGCCGAACGCGTCCTCGGGCTGCCGTCCGAGCCGCGCACCGACAAGGACGTCGCCTGGAAGGACCTCGCGCGATGAGCGATCTGCTGTACACGGAGGAGGAAGAGGCGCTGCGGTCCGCCGTGCGCGGCCTCCTCACCGCCCACTGCGACGCCGCGTCGGTGCTCGCCCGGGTCGAGACGGACGAGCCGCACGACCGTGCGCTGTGGAAGTCGCTCGCCGAGGGGATGGGGCTCGCGGGCCTGCTGATCCCCGAGGAGCTCGGCGGGCAGGGCGCGACGCACCGTGAAGTGGCCGTGGTCCTGGAGGAGTTGGGGCGCTGCGTCGCCGCCGTTCCCTATCTCGCCAGCGCTGTCGTCGCGACCGAGGCGCTCCTCGACTGCGCGGGCGACGAGGCTTCCGCGCTGCTCGGCGCGCTCGCGTCGGGCCGCACGGTGGGCGTGCTCGCCGTGCCCCTGCCGGCCGCGCCCGGTCAGGCCTTCAGCGGCGTACGCGAGGAGGGTAGCCGGCTGGAGGGGCGGGTCACCGGCGTGGCCGACGCGGCGGCGGCCGATGTGCTCCTGGTGCCGACGAGCAGTGGTCTGTACGCGGTCGACGTGACCGATGACGGCGTCACTGTCGAGGCGCGGACGTCCCTCGACCCCACCCGGCCCGTGGCCACAGTGATCTTCGCCGGTGCACGCGCGCGTGTGCTGACCGACAACGCCGTTCCGGCCGTCCGCCGCGCGCTGCGGGCCGGAGCGGGGCTTCTCGCGTCCGAGCAACTCGGCCTCGCCGAGTGGTGCTTGACCGAAACGGTCCGCTACACGCGTGAGCGCCACCAGTTCAACCGGCCCGTCGGCTCGTTCCAGGCGCTCAAGCACCGGCTCGCCCAGGTGTGGCTGGAGGTCGTCGGCGTCCGCGCCGCGGCGCGCAGCGCGGCGGACACCCTCGCCGCCGGGAGCGACGACGCCGATGTCGCGGTGGCCGTCGCCCAGGCGTACGCCGGACCCGCGGCCGTCCATGCGGCGGAGGAGGCGCTCCAGTTGCACGGCGGCATCGGCATGACCTGGGAGCACCCCGTCCACCTCTACCTCAAGCGGGCCAAGGCCGACTCGATCGCCCTGGGTTCCGCGGGCAGGCACCGGGAGGAGCTGGCCGAGCTGGTCGACCTCCGGGCGCCCTGACACCGGGCCTGACGCCCGGCCTGACACCGGGTTTTACCTTCCCTTGACGAGAGGGCATTATTGCGACTCATTCGCAATAAGAGTTCATCTTCAATAGGGGCGGGCATGGTGGTCAGGCCGGCACGAGGTGCGACAGCGGTGGCGGCGGTCGCCGCAGCGGCGGTCGCCGCATTGTCGGTGACCGCCGCGGCCTGTTCGGCGCCCGGCGGCTCGGGCGGGGGCGGCAAGGGGCGGGCAGGGTCGAGTGCGGTCGTGGGCATCGTTTACGAACCGGACATGCTCAGCCCGCTCCTGGGCTAAGGCAAGGACGGCAACTCCAAGATCTTCGACGGGCTGCTCACCCACGACGCGCACATGGAGCTGAAGCCCGCGCTCGCCGCCGCGCTCGGCAGGGCCGGCTCGACGCGGTGGCGCAAGGCCACCGGGGAGCCGGTCGTCTTCCGCCCGGAGGCGGCCCAGCCCTTCGACGACCGCTGCCTGTCCTGGCAGTACGACGCCCGCACGGTCCCTGTAGACCCTGGAGGGGCGCCTCAAAGGACTGCGCTACACATGGCCTGGTACGACAACGCGAAGGTCGACAAGGCACTCGACGCGGCCCGCAGGACCGACGACCGCGACAGGCGCGAGGGCGCGCGGGACTGCTGGCCGTGGGTCACGACCGGCGCCTGCTGGAGCGCTGGTGCGGCCGGACGGTGGAGTGGGACGCGCTGGGCCCCGCCGGAGACGGCAGATGAGCGAGGACAGGGCCGGCCCCCGCCCGGCAGCCCGCCGTTCACCCTGAGCAGGCAGGTGAACGCGGCATGCAGGTCCGGCCAACTCCCTCCCCGGGCATGCCCATTGACACCTACGGGACCTCATACTCGCTGAGGCCCCGTACGGCACTCCCCGGGAGGAACGCATGCCCCACCTCACCCGCCGCAGAGCCCTCACCACCCTCGCCGCGGCGGTCACCGCGACCGTCGCCGTGCCCGGGTACGCGCAGGCGACCGAGCGGGGACGCGGCCCCCGACCCCTGCTGCGCGCCCACGCGCACAACGACTACGAGCACCCCCGGCCTCTCCTCGACGCCCTCGACCACCGCTTCGCCAGCGTCGAGGCGGACATCTACCTCGTCGAAGGTCAGCTCCTCGTCTCCCATGACCCGGTCGACCTCGACCCGAAGCGCACCCTCGCGGCGCTCTACCTGGAACCGCTGGCAGCCCGCGTCGGGGCCAACCACGGCTCCGTGTACCGGGGTTACCGCACACCGCTCCAGCTCCTCGTCGACATCAAGACCGAGGGCGCGGCCACCTACCTCGAACTCGACCGCCAACTGCGCGGCTACCGCCACCTGTTCACCACATTCGCGCACGGCTGGGTCCGCACCGGCGCGGTGACCGCCGTGATCTCCGGGGACCGCGCCGCCCGCGAGCCCATGGAGCAGCAGCGGGTGCGCAGCGCGTTCTACGACGGCCGCCTCACCGACCTCGGCGGCGCCGCGCCCGCCTCCTTCGCCCCGCTCATCAGTGACAACTGGGCGAACAACTTCACCTGGCAGGGCGCGGGACCCATCCCGGCCGCCGAGCGCGAGAAGCTGCGCTCCCTCGTGTCGGCCGCCCACCAGGAGGGCCGCCGCGTCCGTTTCTGGGCCACGCCCGACGTGGCGGGACCGGAGCGCGACGCGGTGTGGGGCGAACTGCTCGCCGCCGGCGCGGACCACCTCAACACGGACGACCTCGCGGGGCTCGAAGCGTTCCTCGACGCCCACGAGAAGTAGGCGTCCACCGCCACATCACCCGTTCGGCGGACACGTCACTCGCCCGGGCGCAGCCTCCGCTACGCCACACTTGCGGCCGAAAGCCGCGGTGTTGGCGTGGCGGAGGAGGTTCGGCGATGTCCCTGTCGATTTCGGTCGTGCTGCTGCTTCTGATCCTGGCGGTGGTCTTCCTGCGCAACGGCGCGATGAAGATCTCGCACGCGATGGTCTGCGTGCTGCTGGGATTCCTGCTGGCCGGCACGAGTATGGCGCCCACGCTGCAGAACGGCCTGACGGCGACGGCGGGGATCGTGAGCGGCCTGCATCCGTGATCGTTCCACGGCCATCCACGCGGTGAGTGATCGTTTCGTGTTCATGAACAACACCCTTATGTGCATGGACACTTCAAGGGTGTGGCCCTAGCTTCGCGCCATGACGAGCAGAGCCTTGAGCCGTGCCCTCGCCCTGACCATGACGATCGCCGCGGCCGGGGTCGCGTACCCCGCGCAGGCCGACGACATCCCCAAGGCGCCCGGTCACCGGCTCGTCGAGCAGTACGCGGGCGCACCCGCCGAGGCGCGTCCCGTGCCGGGGCAGGCGCCGCCGCAGCACCCGTATCTCGCGGCGAACGGCCGCAGCGGCATGCACGCGGACGCGGCCGGCAGCGGCACGTACCCCTGGAGCGGACCGCTGGGGAACACGCCGACGGCGAGCAGCGAGAAGATGGCCGCGCTCGGCGGCGAATGCGCCACGGTGACCTTCGACAAGGACGGCCGCATCGTCACCGTCTGCGGTACCTTCACCGGCTTCCTCGTGAAACTGCTCGACCCGCGCACCCTCAAGACCCTCGCCGAGTACAAGCTCCCGCAGCGCCCGTCCACCGTCGAGGCCATCACCCGGCTCGACTTCTCGAAGATCTTCAAGGACACCTCGGGCGGCGCCTACTCGTACCTCGACAACGAGGACCGGCTCGTCCTCGCCGACTCCCGACATCACATCATCAGACTCGCACACGAGCAGGCGGCGGACGGTAGTTGGAACTTCCGCGTGACCGACGACTGGGACCTGACGGGACAGGTGCCGCACGACTGCGTGAGCTGGACGAACCTCTACCCGAGCGGCACGTGCGACCCGGTGACCTCGGTGATGCCCGACTGGCAGGGTCGCATCTGGTGGGTGACACGGCAGGGGCGCGTCGGCACGGTCGATCCGGCCGACGGCACCATCAAGTCCGTCCAGCTGCCGGGGGAGGAGATCCAGAACTCCTTCTCCGTGGCGAAGGACGGCGTCTCGATCGTCTCCGACCATGCGCTCTACAGCTTCGAAGCGGCGGCGGACGGCACTCCCAAGGCCGTGTGGCGCCAGTCGTACGACCGCGGCACGGGCACCAAGCCCGGCTCGGTGAACCAGGGTTCGGGCACCACGCCCGACCTGTTCGGCGCGGGCGAGGACTACGTCGCGATCACCGACAACGCGGACGACCGCATGAACATCCTGGTCTACCGCCGAGGCCGCGACGTCCCCGACGACCGGCGTCTCGTCTGCAAGGTCCCCGTCTTCGGCTCCGGCGCCTCCACGACCGACAACTCCCTGATCAGCTACGGCAGCAGCCTCGTCGTCGAGAACAACTACGGCTACGAGAACATCACCTCGCTCACCTTCGGGCGTTCCGTGGTCGGCGGGGTCACCCGCGTCGACGTGCGCAAGGACGGCTCGGGCTGCGACACGCTGTGGGAGAGCAAGGACCGTTCCCCCTCCACGGTCCCCAAACTCTCCACCGCGAACGGCCTTCTGTACTTCTATACGAAGGACCCCAACTCCCTGGGCATAGACGCCTGGTACCTCACGGCGGTCGACTTCCGCACGGGCGAGCCCCGCTGGAAGCAACTGGCGGGCACGGGAATCGCCTACGACAACAACTGGGCCCCGGTCACACTCGGTCCGGACGGCACGGCGTACGTGGGAGTCTTCAATGGATTGGTGGCGGTACGAGACGGTAAATGAAAGGCGCGGCGCGCTCCGAGTAGGCTTCTCTCAACAGAATCCAACAGAACCGAACGCATCGGTCGACGGAGGAGCTCGCTGTGAAGGTATTGATCGCCGGAGGCGCCGGATTCATCGGAAGCACGATCGCCTCGGCCTGCCTGGACACCGGGATCACCCCGGTCATCCTCGACAGCCTGGTGACGGGGAGGCGGGAGTTCACCGAAGGGCGCGTGTTCTACGAGGGTGACATCGCGGACGGCACGCTCGTGGACCGCGTCTTCGCCGAGCATCCCGACATCGACGCGGTCATCCAGTGCGCGGCCCTGATCGTGGTGCCGGACTCCGTCGCGGATCCGGTGGGCTACTACGAGGCGAACGTGGCGAAGAGCCTCGACTTCGTCGGCCATCTCCTGCGCAACGACTGCCCCCGCATGATCTTCAGCTCCTCCGCCTCGATCTACCGCGCGAACGACGACCTGACCGTGGACGAGGAGTCCGCCGTCGAGCCGCTGAGCCCCTACGCCCGCACCAAGGCGGTGTGCGAGGCGATGTTCGCCGACATCGCCGCCACCCGGCCCCTCCGCGTACTGTCCCTGCGCTACTTCAACCCGATCGGCGCCGACCCCAAGATGCGCACGGGCCTGCAACTGCCGCGCCCCAGCCATGCCCTGGGCCAGATGATCCTGGCCCAGGGGGACGGCGTGCCGTTCCGGGTCACCGGCACCGACTACCCGACCCGCGACGGCTCCGGGATCCGGGACTACGTGCACGTCTGGGACCTGGCCGCCGCCCATGTGGCCGCCCTGCGGACCTTCGACACCCTCCTCGCCGGGGCGACCACGTCCACCGCCGTCAACCTCGGCACCGGCACGGGCACCACCGTGCGTGAACTCCTCGACGCCTTCAACAGCGTGACGGACGCGCCGATCGCCTCCGTCGACACCGCGCGCCGGCCCGGTGACGTCGTGGGGGCCTATACGCGCAGCGACCGGGCGAAGGAACTGCTCGGGTGGCAGCCGCGGTACTCGGTCGCCGACGGCATCCGTGACTCCCTTCGGTGGGCGGCGCTCCGGGGCGAGGTCCTGGCCGGGTAGGGCGCGGCGGTCAGGGACGTGAGAAGACGCCGATCCCGTTCGCGACGGCCCGCTCCGGGGTGTCCGTCGGGTGGTTCCTCACGGTGGTCGTCGCGGCGCCCGGGTCCCTCGTGGCCAAGGTCGACGAGCCGCCGCCGTCCAGGCTGAAGGCGTCGTCCGCGCCCAAGTTGCGCATCGCGTCGGCGACTTCCGCGATGGTCAGGCCTGTGCGGTACTGCGGGGCGCCGTCGAGGGCCAGGAGGTACAGGCGGCGGCCGTCGGCCGTGGCGCCCGCGGCGGTGCGGACCGCGGCCGTCTTGGCGTCCAGGCCGGGCAGTGGTGCGCCGTCCCGCAGTACGGGGTAGCCGCCGACCGCGAACTGGTAGGGAACGTGTGACGTCGCCGCCACCAGGCGGTGCGTGATCCGGACGCGGTCGCCCTCGGACAGCTTCCGCAGCTCCTGCGCGCCCGCTTCGCGCCCGACGAGGACGGTGGTGCCGGAGGCTATGGGTCCGCTGCCGGGTGTGTCGGCCGATGACACGACGCGGCCGTGGCGCACCGTCACCTCGTACGTGTCCGTGCTGCACGGCGCGGCCCGGTTCGTGTCGGTGCCGCAGGTGGCGCGCACCCGCGACACGGCGCCCCAGCCGGAGGTGAACGCGCCGACCGAACCGACCGGCAGGGCGTACTGGTTGAGGCCGCCGAGCGGCAGCCGCCGGCCGTCGGCGCCGACCGACCCTTCGAGGGCCATGCGGTCGAGCCGGACCCGGTGGTCGACGCCCACGCCGAGCACGTCCTCGGTGGTGGTGCCGGGCGGGAGCGCGGGGCCGAAGCGCTGACCGTTCGGCACGGCGGACTTGAGCGTCCGGCCGCTCGCGACGGCCGGACCGACGGAGGCGCCGGTGGCCTCTACGCCTGGGTGCTGGGACTCGGTGATGTTGAAGAAGTCGCCGTTGACGCCGCCGACCGCGCCGCTCGCGTCGGCCAGTGAGGAGACGGTGGCCCGGGCGCCGACCGCGTCCGGGTGCAGCAGATCGATCCGCACCCGCGCGTTGCGCAGGTCGACGCTCAGCACATGGGCGTGCGTGAGGCCCTTCGCCGCGGGGATGTCGAACTCCTCGTACGTGACGCCCGGGGCTATCGCCGTGCCGCCGCCCTCCGCGCCACTGGCCGGCGCCGCCCCGGCGAGGACGGTGCCGGCCAGCGCGCCGAATGCGGCGCAGGCCGCCAGGGCCGATCTGTAGCGTCCGTCGCGATGTCTCACGTGACCCCCTGGTGTCCGCGTAACTCACCCCTGTCACAAGGGAGTTCACCAGACGCGGAGGGGCACGTCGATGGCTAGGCGTCGACCAGCCGGGAACGGATCAGGAAACGTACACCTTCGGGTGCTTCCAGGGAGAAGCCGCTGCCGCGGCCCTCGACCACGTCGACGATCAGCCGCGTGTGGCTCCACACCTCGAACTGGCTCTTCGACATCCAGAACGCGATGGGCTCCGCGACGCCCTCGACGGTCAGGGACGCGAGCCGCACATCGCTGCCGCCCGTACGGAACTCGCCCTCCGGGTAACACATGGGAGCGCTGCCGTCGCAGCACCCGCCGGACTGATGGAACATCAGCGGCCCATGGGCCGTACGCAGCCGACGCAGCAGATCGGCGGCCGCAGGGGTCAGCTCCACACGCGGGGCCTCGTCACTCACGGCGGGCTCCTTCCGTAGGACGGTGTCGCGGGGCCACAGTCAACTCCCCGCTACGTTGCAGGAAGGTTGCGCCCCGCGCCAGGCCCCGGGATCTAAGAACCCTCGGGGGTCAGCTTTTCACGCAGGAAGGTCACGACGCGTTCGCGGGCGGCGAGCGCCGGGTTGCCCGGCTCCTCGCGCACCTCCGCGGTGAGCACCGCGTGCGCGGTCTTGGCGAAGCCGCCCGCGTTGCCCGGGGACGAGTCCAGTTCGATGACCTCGAACGCGTCGCCGAGGTGCTCGCGCAGGGTGCGGAACCGCTGTTCGGGCACCGCCCTGTCCTCGCTGAAGCGCAGGCCGAGCACGCACAGGCCGGACTCCTTGGAGCGGCTGACGACCGTGTCGAACTCGGCGCGGGACAGGCCCGGGTCGACGCGCCGCGCCCCGCTGACCGGGAACGGGACCGACGGCTGGCTGAGCACGGGCGCGAGCACGACGTCGTCCACCGCGGCCGCGAGCGCGAAGCCTCCGGTGAAGCACATGCCGATGACACCGACCCCGGGACCCGGTGTGCGTGCCGCGAGATCGCGGGCCAGCGCGCGCAGATAGTCCGCGATCGGCCGGCGCGCGTTCGTGGCGAAGGCGCGGAACTCGGAGCTGACGCAGAGCCGGGCCACGACCTTGAGCGCGTAGCCGACGGACTCCTCGCGGCCCGGCTCGCCGAACGGGGACGGGATCGCGACCGTGAACCCCTGCGCCACCAGATGGTCGGCCAGGCCGAGCACGGCGGGCGTGATGCCGGGGATCTCCGGGATCAGTACGACACCGGGACCACTGCCTTTCTCGTACACGTCGTAGGTCAGCCCGGCGCCCGTGAACGGTGCCTTCTGCCAGCCGGTGAGATCAGAGGTCGGTGCCGATCCGGTCACGACGCTTCTCCTTGGACTCCAGTGAGCAACGAGCGGGCGTGGCCCACGATCTCACGCGGCGAACGCCGAGATCTTGAGTGTGTCCGAAAGGACCTGCCACACCGCCAGGGCGAACAGCCCGCTCACCATGCCGCAGCCGTTGGTGCATGTCGTCGCCTCGTCGTACCAGGCGCGCACGGTCAGGAAATGCATGCCGAGGGTCCGCGAGAAGGAGAACCGGATGTGGAGACCGTCCCCGAGGCTGTGTCCCGGCAGCGTGGTGATCTGGAAGTAGGTATTCCCCACGCGCTCGACGGACACGGGATTGTCGCCCACCAGCGAACACCGGTCGCCCTGCCGGACCGCCCCCCGGCAGCCGGTGCCGGCCACGGGGAACAGCCAGAAGTGGTCCGTGAGCTGGGCCCGGATGTCGTGCGGGGTGGTGAACGGATGCAGCCCGAGGCTGAAGTTGTACTCGTACAGCCAGTTCACCCCGGCGCACGGGTAGGCGTCCGTGCCGCATTCCGCGGGGCGGCTCTCGGCGTGGGCGACGGGTGCCTTCGGCCCGGCGACGAGGACGCTCCCCAGCACGACCGCCAGTGCGGCCCGCGCCCATGTGAGACGCCGCATGCGCACTCCCTACGTCCTCACGGCCGAACCGTCCTCGTAAAGCACCATAAGCGGGACGGAGCGGGGGTGGGCGGCGCAGTGGGTCAGTCGGCCCAAGGCTCGCTTCGGCCGGTCGCGTCCAAGGCCCGCTCACTGGTCCGTCGGTTGTCCCTGCCGGCCCAGGCGAATGGCGCGGGGTGTGGCGCCCCACCAGCGGCGGCAGCAGCGGTTGAGGGCCGACTGCTCGGAGAGGCCGAGGAGCAGGGCGACCTGCCCGAGGGGGAGGTCGGTGCCGGTGAGGTAGCGGTGGGCGGCGGTGCGGCGCTCCTCGTCGATGACCTCGGCGAACGTCGTGCCCGCGGCGCGCAGCCGCCGCTGGAGGGTCCGCGGATGGACATTGAGCAGGCCGGCGACGGCCCCGATCCCGGGCGACGACGTGCCGAGCGACTGCTCGACGACGGCCCGGACGCTGCCCACGACGTCCGCCGGCTCCTTCGGCAGTTGCTCGTCGAGGTAGGCGAGCGCGAGGTGGCGCAGATGTGAGTTGCTGCCGCCGAGCGACCGGTTGGCCAGGCTCAGGGGGACGCGCAGCAGCGCCGCGGGGCGGTCGGCCTTGACGGGTACGCCGAAGAAGTCCTCGTACACGGACAGCGGGGCGAGCAGGGGGTGGGGGAGTTCCACGGAGCCCAGTCCGTACGGGCCGACCAGATATCCGATGGCGCGGTGGATGAAGCCGAGGGAGAGGTCGATGCCCTGCGGTGGTGCCACGACCCCCTCGCGCACGCCGTAGCGCAGCGCGGCCATTCCCGGAGTGCCGTACGGATCGGGTTCGAGGCTGAGGTTCACCGAGCGGGCGTGGACGAAGAGGTAGCGGGTCGTGCATTCCAGGGCGTCGCCGAGGGTGTCGGAGTTCTGGATGGCGAGGGCCAGGGCGCCGAGCATCCCCAGGTCCTGCCGGGCGGCGATGCGCAGCCCGAGGTCGGCGCAGCCGAGGTCCGCGGCGGCGAGTTCGAGCACTGTCGCCATCGCCTCCTCCGGCACCAGGAGGTCGTCCACGTCGAGCGCGGCCGGTGGGCAACCGGCCTGCCGGGCGTACGAGTCGGCGTCACCGCCGAGCTCCGCCACCGTGGCGCGAAATCCGCGCAGCGCCGCCGATCTGATCACGGACATGTCGTCCAGGGTCAAAGATCTGTCGTCCCAGGTCAATTCCTGAGGCGTGTGCTTCCCGACACTGGGAAACATGACGCACACCGCAGACTCCAGCACCGCCGGCTCCGGGGCCCCGGCCGAGCACATCGACGTGGTGATCGTGGGCGCCGGCCTGTCCGGTGTCGGCGCCGCGTACCGGCTTCAGACCGAGTGCCCGGAACGCTCGTACGCGATCGTCGAGGCGCGGCAGTCCATGGGCGGGACCTGGGACCTGTTCCGCTACCCGGGCGTGCGCTCGGACTCCGACATGTTCACGCTGGGCTACCCGTTCAAGCCCTGGCGCGACCGCAAGGTGCTCGCCGACGGCGGGTCGATCCTGAGCTACATCAAGGAGACGGCGGCCGAGTTCGGCATCGACCGCCGGATCCGCTACGGCACCAAGGTGCTCGCCGCCGACTGGTCCACTCGGGCGGCCCGCTGGACCGTGACGCTGGAGCGCACCGACGAGGACGGCCACCGCACGCTGTCCACCGTCACCTGCGACTTCCTCTACTCCTGCGCGGGCTACTACGACTACGACAAGGGGCACACCCCCGAGTTCGAGGGCGCCGACTCCTTCTCCGGCACGGTCGTGCACCCGCAGTTCTGGCCCGAGGACCTGGACCACGCGGGCAAGCGCGTCGTCGTCATCGGCAGCGGCGCCACCGCCGTCACGCTGGTCCCCGCGATGACGCGGAGCGCCGCCCACGTCACCATGCTCCAGCGCTCCCCGACCTGGATCAGCTCGCTGCCCTCGCGCGACAGACTCGCCGACGGGATCCGCGCCGTCCTGCCCGCGGGAGCGGCCCACCGGGTGGTGCGCAGCAAGAACATCCTGTTCACCATCGGCGTCTACCAGTTCTGCCGGCGCAGCCCGAAGGTGGCACGGCGCGTGCTCACCGGGCTCAACAAGCGCATCGTCAAGGACGACCGGCTGGTCGACGAGCACCTCACGCCGTCGTACGACCCGTGGGACCAGCGGCTGTGCGCGGTGCCCGACGCGGACCTGTTCAAGGCCCTCAGGTCGGGCGACGCCGACATCGTCACCGACCACATCGACCGCTTCGTCCCCGAAGGCATCCGCCTGAAGTCGGGGCGCGTCGTGGAGGCCGACATCATCGTGTCCGCGACCGGACTCAAGCTCCTCGCCTTCGGCGGCATCGCGCCCCGTGTCGACGGTGAACCCGTCCCCCTGAACCGGCAGTTCGTGTGGCGCGGCGCGATGATGACCGGCGTCCCCAACTTCGCGGTGTGCATCGGCTACACCAACGCCTCCTGGACGCTGCGCGCCGACCTCACGTCCCGGCTGGTGTGCAAGGTGCTCAACCACATGCGCCGCCACGACTACGCGGCGGTGGAGCCGAGGCCGACGGGCGCCCTGAACGAGCGCCCCCTGCTCGACCTCGCCTCCGGATACGTGCAGCGCTCCATCGACGCGTTCCCCCGGCAGGGCGACCGCAGCCCGTGGAAGGTCCGGCAGAACTACGTGCTCGACGCCGCGTCGACCATGCGCACCAACCTGCACCGGACGCTGGCCCCCACCCCGGCGTCCACGGTCCGCGTGGCCCGCAGCCGCATGGGCAAGGAGCCGGTCGAGGCGGCGACGCCGGCAGGGTGACGCGTCGCTGTCCACGTGCCGACCCCTGTACGGCACGGTGACGCGCCCCGCCGTCGTGCGGCCTCGCGCTCGAACTACCCCTCGTCGACGAGCGAGTCGAGGATCGTGCGGACGGTCTCCTCGGTGATGTCCGGGTGGAGGAAGGCGAGGCGGGCGACCGTCTCGCCCTCCCAGACGCTCGGGGTGACGAAGGCGGTCCCCGACGCGAGCAGCCTCTTGGACCAGGCGTAGTAGTCCTCCGGCTGCCAGCCGGTGCGACGCACGAGGACCACCGTCAACTCGGGCTCGCGCAGGAGCTCCAGACCCTCGGTCCGCTCGACGAGGCGGGCGGTGCGACGGGCGATGTCGGCGCCCCGGGCGACGGCGTCGCGGTAGGCGTCGGTGCCGTGCACGGCCAGCGAGAACCACAGCGGCAGACCGCGGGGGCGGCGTGTGAGGTGGTACGCGTAGTCGCTCGGGTTCCACTCGGTCTCGTCCGCCCCGTGGATGGCGTCGAGATACGAGGCGTCCTGGGTGTGGACCGCGCGGGCCAGCTTCGGGTCGCGGTAGAGCAGCGCGCCGCAGTCGAAGGGCGCGAACATCCACTTGTGCGGGTCGACGACGAGTGAGTCGGCGTGCTCGATGCCGCGCAGCCGCTCGCGCAGCTCCGGTACGAACAGCGCCGCGCCGCCGTACGCGGCGTCGATGTGCAGCCACAGGTCACGGGTGCGGGTCTGCTCGGCGACACCCTCGAGGTCGTCGATGATGCCGGCGTTGGTGGTGCCCGCGGTCGCCACGACGGCGACGACGGGCGCGCCGCCGTCCCGCTCGGCGGCGTCCAGCGCGGTGTGCAGGGCCTCGCCCGTGAGGCGGTGGTCGGAGGTGGGCACGACGAGGGGCTCGACGCCGAGGATGCGCAGCGTGTTGCCGACCGAGGAGTGGACCTGGTCGCTGACCGCGATGCGGACCGGTGCGCGCTCGTCCAGGCCGCGCCGGTGGCGGCCGGTGTCCCGGGCGACGACGAGGGCGGAGAGGTTGCCGGCGGAGCCGCCGCTCACGAAGCAGCCGCCGGCGGCTGCGGGCAGCCCGGCCAGGTCGGCGAACAGCCGCAGCACCTGGTTCTCCGCCGCGACCGCGCCGGACGCCTCCAGCCAGGAGACGCCGTGCAGCGAGGACGCCGAGAGCACCATGTCGAACAGCGCGGCGGCCTTCGTGGGGGCGCCGGGTATGAACGCGAGGAAGGCCGGGTGGTCGCACGAGACGACCGTGGGCTCAAGGGAGTCGGTGTAGGTGCGCAGCACGTCGGCGGGGGGCTGCGGGGCGGGTCCGATCGCGTCCTTGAGCGCCAGGGTCAGTTCCTGGTGGTCGCCGAGGCGGCCGAGCGGCGGCGGGTCGAGCCGGAGTCGGTGCAGCAGGTGGTCCATGACCTGCTGAGTGAGGTCCTCGTCGTAAGAGTGCACGGGGCGTCTCTCCTGTCGCGCGCTGCGGAAATACTTTTGGGTCTCTGCTGGACCCATTTCGGAGCGTAGGCGTCGCCAGGGCGCGCGTCAATCGACGGGCGCACGGAGAACGGGTGCCGGGCCCGCCCGTGTGGGGCGCGGGGGCGCGCCCGGGGTCAGTCCTGCGCGGCGAACTGGTCGAGCAACGCCAGGAATTGGCGGTGCGAGTCGTGCAGGTGATCCCGCATCCGCGCCTCGGCCGCGTCCCCGTCGCCGGACAGCACGGCGAGCGCGATGGCCTCGTGTTCCTCCCGGAACGCGGAGCCGAAGTCCCGCTCCGCCGGATACACACGGCTCCAGTCGGAGCCGAGCCACAGCGCGTTGCCGCCCACGAACATCTCTGCGCGGGCCCGCGTCACCGCCTCCGCGAGCACCTCGTTGCCGCCGGCGGTCGCGATGCCGAGGTGGAACGCGGTGTCGCAGCGGTGGTACTCGCCGAGGTCGGCGACGTCGGTGGCGAGCATCGCCACCAGTTCGCGGCGGGCCGCGCCCGCCCCGCGCTCGGCGGCGAGGCGCGCCGCGTACGGCTCGATCGCGAGCCGGTACTCCATGTAGTCGCGCAGTGAGGCCCGGATCGTCGCGGTGATCGCGGCCCGTGAACCGTCCCCGGCGGGCCGGGCGGGCGCCACGCGGGTGCCGCCGTTGCGGCCCAATGTGGTCGTGACCAGGCCTTCGTCGGCCAGCTCACGCACCGCCTGCCTGACGGTGTTGCGCCCCACCCCGAAGGCGACGGACAGCTCCCGCTCGGTGGGCAGCCGGTCGCCCGGTCCGAAACCGCCGAGCGCGATGCGCTGCCGGAGCGCCTCGGCCACCACGGCGTGCGACGCCGCCTGGCGCGTTCCGGTCGTCCATTCGTCACGACTCTCGCTGTTGCTCACGGGCCCTCTCCCAGCTCGCGGGTCACGCGCGTCCCGTCATGTCCCGGATGGCCATGATATTGGACTTGACGCGAACCCTATTGACAGCCCCTGATGAGCGCCTTAGCGTCGCCCCCACGTTTTTGGGTCCATTGCGAGCCCAATCGTTGGCCGTGAAGGAGTACGCACATGAGCACAGTCGCAGGTGGCGCTACGGACCGGGGAGCACGGCGCCGATCCGGGCCGTGGAAAGTCGCCGGGGCCTCGATGATCGGCACCAGCGTCGAGTGGTACGACTTCGGCATCTACGCCACCGCCGCCGCGCTCGTCTTCCCCGAGCTGTTCTTCCCCGAGATGAACCGGGCACTCGGCACGCTCATGTCGTTCGCGACGCTCTTCGTGGGATCCCTCGGACGCCCGCTCGGCGCGGTCGTGTTCGGGCACATCGGCGACCGCTACGGCCGCAAGCGCGCCCTGATCTGGTCCATGACCCTCATGGGCGGCGCCACCTTCTGTATCGGCCTGCTCCCGGGCTACGCCTCCATCGGCATCGCCGCGCCGCTCCTGCTCGTCCTCATCCGCATGGTCCAGTCACTCGCGGTCGGCGGCGAGTGGGGCGGCGCCGTACTGTTCGCCGTCGAACACGCCCCGCCCCGGCGCCGGGCGTTCTTCGGCTCCTTCCCCCAAGTCGGCGACGGGGTCGGCTACTTCATGTCGACCGGCGTCTTCGCCCTGGCGGCACTGGCGGGCCACGACGCGCTCGTCGGCTGGGCCTGGCGCCTGCCCTTCCTGCTGTCCGCCGTCCTGGTGCTGGTCGGCCTCGTGATCCGCAGCTCCATGGAGGAGTCGCCCGAGTTCGAGGCGGCGCGCCGGGCCGAGGCCGCCGAGGAGAAGCAGGCCGTACCGTTCGTCGCCGTCGTCCGCGACGCCTGGAAGACCTGGCTGCTCGCCTCCGGCGCCTTCCTGATCACCGTCGGCGGCTACTACGTGGTCGTCACCTTCATGTCGACCTATGCCGTCACCGAACTCGGCTTCACCGACTCGCAGGTAGCGGGTGCCGGCACGGCCGCCTCCGTCGTCGTCATCGTGTGCACCCCGCTGGCCGCGCTGGTCGCCGACCGCCTCGGGCTGCGCCGGGTGACGCTGACCGGCATTCTGCTGCACCTCGTCGTGGCCTTCCCGATGTTCTGGCTCGCCGACACCCGTTCCGTGCCCGGACTCTGGCTCGCGATGTGCCTGCCGATGCTCGCCAGCACCGTCGCGTACGCCTCCATCGGCACGCTCATATCCGGCTGGTTCGCTCCCCGGGTGCGCTACACGGGCCTCTCCATGAGCTTCCAGACGGCAGGGCTCATCGGCACGCTGGCCCCCGCGGCGGCCACCTGGCTGTTCAGCGCCGCCGGGAACTCATGGACCCCCGTCGCCATCGCCTTCGCCGCGATGGCACTGGTCAGCGCGGCCTGCCTCGCCGCGTTCCGGCAGGTGCCGGTCACGGGGTCGGAGGCCGCGGACATCGATGAGCAGGAGGCGGCGCCTCCGGCCGCCGCACCTGTCGAGTAGTGGGACCGCCCGCCCGGAACGGATCTCCCGGGCGCCTCCGGCGAGGGGGGCTGGGTTCCTGTTCGGGCGGGAGTGGTGGGAGTAGTGGGAGCGGCGAGAGCGGGTGCGCCGGGGCGAGTGCCCCGGCGCACCCCGTTGTTCAGCGGGATCTAGTGAGGATCCCGGGGCCTTCAGGCCCGGGAGGAATCACTTCTCGAAGTAGGGGTGACCTGCGCGTACGCACGGGTCTGCATTGTTGTCAGTGCCCCCGCATAGGGTTCCGGTATGAAGATTGTGGTGCAGGTGAAGCTGATGCCGGAGGCCGAACAGGCCGCCGCGCTGCGCTCCACGCTGCGCACGGTCAACGATCTGGCGTGCTGGGTGTCCCAGGTGGCGTTCGCTCGCGGCGTGCCGCGTGAGTATGAACTGCGTAAGCACACGTATCCGCACCTCAAGGCGCAAGGGCTCGGGGCGCAGGCCGCGCAGCATGTGATCAAGAAGGTGCGTGACGCGTACACCACGCTGCACGCCAACCTGCGCGCCGGAAATCTCGGCAAGCCGAAGTCGAGGCGCCGGGTCAAGGCGGAGTCCAAGCCGATCGCGTTCCGCCCCGAGGCCGCGCAGCCGTATGACGACCGGTGTCTGAGCTGGCAGTACGACCAGCACACGGTGTCCATCTGGACGATGGCCGGGCGCATCAAGAACGTCTCGTTCGTGTGCGCCGCCGACGCGCTCAAGGTGCTCAAGCAGTACCGCAAGGGCGAGTCCGACCTGATCGAGCGCGATGGCGTGTTCTACCTGATCGCCACCTGTGATGTGCCCGAGGCTGAGGCGTACGAGCCGGACGGCTTCATCGGCGTGGACCTCGGCATCGTCAACATCGCCACTACGTCCACCGGCTACCAGGCCGCCGGGCGCGGCCTGGGCCGGTACCGCAAGCGCCAGCTTGCCCTGCGGCGGAAGTTGCAGAAGAAGCGCACCAAGTCTGCCAAACGCCGGTTGAAAGAACGCTCCCGCCGTGAACAGCGGCACGTCAAGAACACCAACCACATCATCGCGAAGACGATCGTGACCGAGGCTGAACGCACCGCACACGGCATAGCCCTGGAAGAACTCAGGGGCATCCGCCGGCGGGTACGGCTTCGCAAGCCCCAACGGGTCACACTCCACTCCTGGGCCTTCGCCCAGCTCGGAGACTTCATCGTCTACAAGGCCAAGCGGGCAGGCGTGCCCCTGGTCTACGTCGATCCCGCGTACACGTCGCAGATGTGCTCGCAGTGCCGGCACATCGACAAGCGCAACCGTGTCGACCAGGGGCTTTTCATCTGCCGGGGGTGCGGGGTCGTTGCCCACGCCGACCGGAATGCTTCCCACAACATCGCCGCACGTGGCGCTGCTGTGTGGACTGCGGGGCGTGAGTCACGCGTCCCTGCCACCCCATAGCGGGTGTCTGGACGGAGGAGCCAACCCAGCAGCCAGTTGGGAACTACCTCCAAGCCCGGTCCTTAGGGCCGGGTCAAGTTGACCCCTTGTCGGAGAGTTGCGTCGCCGCGTCCGAGAAGTAGCGCAGCGCCGAGTCGCGGGTGCCCGCCACGTGGTGGCGGGCCAGCTCCTCCGCCCGGGCCGCGTCGCGGTCGTGGATCGCCTCGTACAGGCGCTCGTGCTCCCCGCACATCGGATCGCCGTCGTTGAGGTCGGAGGTCAGCCGGAAGAGCCGGCGCAGTCGCGCGTCGAGGGGTGCCATGAGTTCCTGAAGGAGCGGGTTGCCCGATGCCTCGACGATCTGCTGGTGGAAGTCCGCGTTGTGGGCCACGGCCTGGCGCAGCCGCCCCGCGTCGGAGGACTTGCGGCTGCGCTCCAACAGCCGTTTCATCGTGCGTAGTTGGGCGGTCGTGGCGTGGCGCGCGGCGAGTCCCGCCGCCAGGCCTTCGAGGTTCTCGCGGACGTCGAAGAGGTACGTCGCGTCCTGCGCGCCGAAGTCGGTGACCACGGAGCCGCGCCTGGCCTGCACGGTCAGGAACCCCTCCTGTTCGAGCCGCTGCATGGCTTCCCTCAAGGGGATGCGGGAGACACCCAGCTGGTCCGCCAGTTCGCGTTCCACCAGTCGCATGCCCGCCGGGAAGGTTCCCTCGATGATCCGCTCGCGGAGTTCCACGTAGACCCGTTCTCTCAGGGACTGGTGGGTCTCACCGATCGTGGGGCGGCGGTCAGCGCGGGTGGTCATCGAGTCCTCTTCAGTGGCGAGCGGGCGCGGCCGTGGCCGCTCCCGGGGGTGCTCCTGATCATCGCAGACCGCGGAAACAAGATCCCACAGACCATTGCCTGGTATTTGGTATACCAGTTAGCTTGTCGTTGCCCGCCGCTCACCAGCAGCGTTCCGCCGGATTCGCGACCGGCTGGTCAGTCGTGCCGGGCACCGAACGAACAGTTGGAGGAAGTCGTGTCGCATCCCGCCGACACCCCGTCGATCCCGCTCGCCCCCGAGGTCCTCAGGAACGCCACGCTGCCCGATGGCCGGCGTGCCGACATCCACCTCGCGGACGGCCGGGTCACGGCTCTGGTCGACCAGCCCGACAGGGCCGACCAGCCCGACAGGGCCGACACCGGCCGAGGGCCCGCGGCCGGTCCCGGCAGTATCGACCTCGGGGGCGCTCTCGTCCTGCCCGCGCTCGTCGACGGGCACGCCCACCTGGACAAGACACTGCTCGGCGGGCCCTGGCAGCCGCACCCCACCTCGGCCACGCTGCGCGAACACATCGCGAACGAACGGGCCCTGCGCGTCTCCACCGGCGTACCGGTGGCCGACCGGGCCACGGCCCTGGCGCACCGCATGGTGTCCCTCGGCACCGGCCATGTACGGTCGCACGTCGACATCGACCCGGACGTGCGCCTGGACGGCCTGCACGCCCTGGTCGAGGTGCGGGAGAAATTCCGCGACCGGCTGGGGATCCAGATAGTCGCCTTCCCGCAGAGCGGCGTGGTCACCGCGCCCGGCGTCGCCGACCTCCTCGACGCGGCACTCTCGGAGGGCGCCGACCTGATCGGCGGCCTCGATCCGGCAGGCTTCGACGGAGACGTGGACGGCCAGCTCGACATCGTCTTCGGCCTGGCCGAGCGCCATGGCACGGGCATCGACATCCATCTGCACGACGGAGGCGTGACCGGCACCCGGCAGCTACGGGACATCGCGGAGCGCACGGCGGCGCTCGGCATCAACGGCACCGTCACCGTCAGCCACGCCTACGCCCTCGGGGAGGTCGACGCCACCGAACTCGACCGCACCGCCACCGCCCTGGCCGCGGCCGGAGTGGCGATCATGACCAACGGTCCCCGCCACTCCATGCCGCCCGTGCTGCGCCTGCGCGACCACGGCGTCCGCGTCTTCGCCGGCTCGGACAACATCCGTGACACCTGGTGGCCCTACGGCACCGCCGACATGCTCGAACGCGCCACCATCATCGGCCTCCAGGGTGACCTGATGAGCGACGCGGAACTGTGCCACGCGGCCTCGATGATCACCGACGAGGCTGCCGCGGCACTCGGCCTCACCGGCTACGGCCTCGCCCCCGGCTGCCGCGCGGACCTCGTCGTGATCGCGGCGGGCGGCGTACCGGAAGCGGTCGCGGCCCACCCGCGGCGCTTCCTGGTCCTGCACGGCGGACGGGTCGTCGGACCCGCACCCGAGACCGACTTCCCGGACTTCCCCGCCATTTCCGTTACCGGCGGCGACGCCTTTGCCCCGCAGGGGGAGCGATGAGCATCCAGCAGTCCACAGCCGAACCCGCCGCGGGAGCCGCCGGCAGACCCGAACCCGGCGAGGCCCGGCAGGGCACCGACGGAGGTCTCTCCTCCGGACAGATCGGTACCTTCGACCTTGTCTTCTTCGTCGTCGCAGCCGCCGCACCGCTCACCGTGCTCGCCGGCGTGGCGCCCATCGCCATAGCCATCGGCGGCCCCGGCGCCCCGCTGGGCTACCTGATCTCAGGAGCACTGCTCGTCCTCTTCGCCGCGGGCTTCACGGCCATGAGCCTGTACGTCCGCAACGCCGGCGCCTTCTATGCCTACGTGGCCCGCGGCCTCGGCCGCACCCTCGGCGTCGGTATCGCCTACGTCGCCGTCGTGTCGTACAACCTCATCACACCCGGAGTCGCTGCGGCCTTCGGCTACTTCGCGGCCGGGTCGGTGCACGACGCGACCGGAGCCGACATCCCCTGGTGGGTGTTCTCCGGTATCTGTGTCCTCGCCGTCGGCGTGCTCGGCTGGCTCCGAGTGACCCTCAGCGCCAAGGTCCTCGGCGTCGCACTGATCCTCGAAGTGCTGACCCTGCTCATCATGGACGGCGGCATTCTCGGCCACCGGGGCGCGGCAGCCCTCGACGCGCACTCCTTCGACCCGAGCACGCTCGCCACCGGCGGGATCGCGGGCATGTTCGTCATCGTGATCGGCGCCTTCACGGGCTTCGAGGCCACCGCCATCTACGCGGAGGAGGCGCGTGAACCGAGCCGCACCGTCCCGCGCGCCACCTTCATCGCCATCGGATTCCTCGCCCTGTTCTACTCCGTCGGCGCGTGGCTCATCATGGGCGCGTTCGGCACGGACAAGGCGGTGGCCATGGCCCGCGCCGCGGCCGGCCCCGAACTCACCTTCAAAGCAGGCGAGTTGTACGTGGGTGCCTGGCTGTCCGACACCATGCACGCCCTCGTCATCGTCAGCGCCTTCGCGGCCACCCTCGCCTTCCACAACGCCGCTGCGCGCTACCTCTACGCCCTCGGACGCGAACGACTCCTGCCGCGACGACTGGGCGTCGTCTCCGCCCGGCACGGCTCCCCGGGCATCGCGGTGAGCGCGCAGACCGTCTTCAACCTCCTGGTGATCGTCGTCGGCGCGGCGCTGGCCGCCGACCCGTTCTCCCAGGTCCTGATCTGGACCAACAGCATCGCCGTCCTCGGCATCATGGTCATGCAGGCCCTGGCGGCCCTCGCCGTGTGGGCCTTCTTCCGCCGGGACCGGCGGGGCATGTCGGCCGCCCGGGTGGTCTGGTCCCCGCTGATCGCGTTCGCCGGTCTCGCGCTCCTCACCGTCCTGGCGGTCCTCCACTTCGACCTTCTGACTGGCGCCTCGGGGACGGTGAACGCCGTCCTCCTGGCACCCCTGCCCGTGGTCCTCGCGGCAGGCATCTACATCGCCCTGCGCATCCGGAGCCGGGACCCGCAGCGCTACGCACGGCTGACCAACATCGACGTCGAAAGGGACTGAGACCCGTGGCTCCCGGCGGTGAGGTACGCGGACGGTGCGGCCGCCCGCGTACCTCATCCGTCGGGCGATGAGTCCCGGGGGCGTGCTCGGTCCATATATGTACGAAGGCCAGAAGTCCTCGCGGCACATGTCGGAACACCTGGGAGCAGTGATGGGCGCCGTAGTGATGCACAACGTCGTTTCCGTGGACGGTTTCATCGCCGACTCGAAGGATCAGGTCGGCCCCCTTTTCGACTGGTACTCGAACGGCGACGCCGAGATCGGTGTGAACGACAAGGTGTCGGTGTCCGAGGTCTCGGCCGAGTACGTCCGGCCGATGTGGGCGGGTATCGGGGCGATGGTGATCGGGCGGCACCTGTTCGACATCACCAACGGCTGGGAGGGGTCGCCGCCGGCGGGGGAGCACGTGGTCGTGGTGTCCCACCGGCCGAGGCCTGAGGGCTGGCACCCCGAGGCGTCGTACTACTTCGTGGACGACGTGGCGCGGGCGGTCGCCAAGGCCAGGGAACTCGCGGGGGACCGCACCGTCGCTGTGGCCGCCGGCGAGGTGGGCGGGCAGGCACTCGCCCTGGGTGTGGTGGACGAGGTGGCCATGGACGTCGTGCCCGTCGTCTTCGGCTCCGGCAAACGGTACTTCGGCCCCGTCGACGCCCAGCATCTCCTCGAGGACCCCCACGTGGTGATCCAGGGCGACCGCGTACTGCACCTCCGCTACAAGGTACGCCGATAGTTCAGGAGGTGAGAACGGAAACGACCCGGTTGGTCATGTCCTCCGGCGGCGCCGGCGGGGTCTGGATGTACGCGAGAACCCGACGGAGCCGTTGATCGCGAGTGGAGAACATCCGCGTCCGCGTATGCGCGGCAGCATGTCCCGCGCCGGCCGGCAGCGCGCCCGCCGCCGCACTGCCTGCCAACAGGGACCGTCTCGAGGGGAATGTCATGACGTCGATCTTGCCGTCGGCGCCGAGCACTTCCATCAGGGAAGGCCCCCACGCTCACCCTGATTGATCCCGGAGCCCTGGGCGGACGCCCGAGCGAGGAAGCGTTGCCGGTCGACGATCGCCCGGTCGATCTCGCCCGTCGCGACCAGCTCTCCCGTACTGTCCACGGCCCGTACGAGGAAGGTGAGCCGTCGGCCTTCCGCCTCTGCGGGCGGTTCCGCGAGGACGTCGACCCAGGCACCCACCCGTGTGGCACGAAGGTGCTTGATGCGCACACCGGTTCCGACCGTCGTCCGGCCGGGCGTCGTGAAGGGAGCGGCGGCCCGCACGGTGGCCGCCTCCATCCACGCGATCAGCCACGGGGTGGCGAGAACGGGCAGGTCACCGCTTCCCACCGCCATCGCGGTATGGGCGTCGGACACCTCATGGCGCATCACACCACGCTAGCCCGAGGCCGGAGCCCCGCGCGCGTCGGACGCCGGTCGTCAGCGCTGGTGGTGGAGGCGCTCCAGCAGTCGGTAGGCACGTTGCTCGGCGGCGGCGAGTTCGGCGGGATCGATCCCCGCGGGCCACAGTTCTCCCGCGGCGGCGTCGTCGGCATCACGCAACTCGACCACTGCGAGCACCAGTTGGACCTGGACCTCCGGAAGCTGAGGCCCCGAACCTTCGGCCAGCGACCGTTCCGCGTGACCGGATGCCTGCGTGCAGGCGGCCAGCGCACGCTCGACCCGCAGCGCGGCGCGGTCGTGGACGACCAGAAGCGCGCAGACGAGCCCGACGACGATGCCGAGCACGCTGCCCAGCACACGGTCAGTGACGAGTTCCCCGGCAGGGGAGGGCGCGGCCAGGTCGCTCATCAGGAGGGCCAGCGGGGTGAGGAAGACGACGCCAAGGCCGTAGTTACGCGGGACGAAGTACTCGAGGAGGAATTCGAGGAGCACGATCACGCAGGCCAGCGCCACCGGCTCCGGGTCTGTGGCCAGCACGCCCAGGGCGAGGAGCAGGCCGACGACCGTGCCGAGGGTGCGCTGGACGGCGCGCTGGGCCGTGGTGCGCAGGTTGACGGAGTGCAGCACGGCGGCGGCGGAGATCGACGCCCAGTAGCTGTGCTCGAGCCCCCCGGCCACGGCCAGCCCGCCGGCGATCCCGGTGCCCAGGACCATCCGCACCGCGGGAACGGCGAGGACGGCGCGGTGTTCGGGGCCGCCGGCGCGTCGCCCCGTCAGGAGTTCGGTGGCGCGCCAGGTGACAGGTTGGCCCGGTCCGGTGGCGGGGGCCACGGGAGTCACGGGCGCGTCCTCGCTGTCCCGCGCCGCAGGAGACGCGAGGGACAGCTCGGGCAGGAGTGGCGGCGGTCGGCGGCGCCGCTCGGTGAGGACGCCAGCCTGTCGGAGCAGCTGCTCCGCCGTCGCGGCAGGGTCAGCCGGCGGCTGCCGCGCCGAGTTGATCAGCAGCGACCAGGACAGGTCGGTGAGGCGTACGAAGATTCCGTCCCGGCCTGCCTGGTTCGCCTGCGTCGGAGGCGCGAGACCGAGGGAGTGGTACGCCTGGAGCACCGCGACGGTCGTGCCGTGCCGGGCCTGCCGTACGTCTCCGCTCGGTCCTCCGGGCCCGGTCAGCAGGCCCGCGAGCTCACGCAGGGCCGTGGCGACGGCGAATCTCTGCGGCCGGTCCGGGTGCACGAGCCAGCCGGACACCCCGAGTACCCAGGCGACCGCAGCCCCGGCCGCGGCAAGCCCGGTCTGCGGGAGGACGTCGGCGGTGGTGGGCGATCCGTTGGCAGCCACCGCGAAGGAGAACAACAGCAGCATCGCGCCGAGCCCGCTCAACCGGGTCGCGTCACACGCCAGCTTCGCCAGCCCGGCGACCACCGCCGTCGCCGTGACCACGACGGCGGCACCCCACCCCCCGGCCCCCGGATTGACCCAGGCGGCGAGAGCGGACCCGCAGCCCACGCACGCCGTCATGGCCACCGCCACCAGCGCGAGAACGCGAGCACGGCGCGGGTAGGGCAGATTGCGCCCGAACGTCGTCGTGAAGGCGCCCAGCATGGCGTACACGGAGAGGTCGGGCCGACCCGCGATCGCCACCGGCAGTGCCACCAGCGCCATCGCCAAGGCGCCACGCACGGCGAAGAGAAGTGCCCCGTCCGCCCGCTGGAGCGCGAGCGAGCCGCGCGGGGAGAGCAGGCGCAGCGCGCTGACCACGGCAGGCCGCCAACCGTGCCTGGTCACGGCGGCGGGTGGGCGGCGGGAAGAAGGCATGTCCGGTATATACCACCGGCTCCGATCGGGGTTTCTGATCCGAACGCAGCTGATGCGAGCCGAGTCGGGCCGAGTCGAGCTGATGCGAGCCGAGTCGGGCCGGATCGAGCTGAATCCAGTCTGTGCCCCCGCAGCGGGCTTTGCCAGGCTGGCCGGTGGCGGAAAGACTAGTGTGCTGGTCCATGAGCACATGGCTGCCCTTGTCCGCGGTTCCCCGGCTCGGTGTCTCCGTGGTTGCCGGTGCGGTGGTCGGGGCGATCGTCGCGGTGGTGAACAACGCCGCGCTGGGTGTCCTCTCCGGTATCGCCGCGACCGAGCTGGTCTTCGTGCTGGCGGGCTGGGCTGTGCTGTGGCCGATGGATGCCAGAGCCACCCGCGCCAACGTCCGGCGTGAGGACTTCCAGCCCATCACCGACGAGCTCGTGATCGTCGGTGTCGCTTTGTGCGGCCTGGTCGCCACCGTGCTGTTGCTCCTGCTCGGCAAGTCCGAGAGCGGCCACGCCGCGGCGGCCGTCGCGCTGGGCGGCGTGTTCATGGCCTGGGCGGCGCTCCATCTGATGTACGCCACGCGGTACGCGTACCTGTACTACACAGCCTCCGGCGGGATCGACTTCAACAACGACGACCCGCCCGCGTACCGCGACTTCCTCTACTTCAGCTACAACCTCGGCATGACCTACCAGGTGTCCGACACCAACGTCTCGTCCTCGACGATCCGTTCGGTGGTGCTGCGTCACTCCCTGCTGTCCTACGTGTTCGGCACCAGCATCCTCGCCACGACCATCAACCTCGTCACAGGAATCGTGACGGGCTGACATCGGCCGCGGAGTGGCACGACCGGGAATCGGCGGTGGCACGGACGACAGAGTCAGCAGCCCAAGCCTGGCGCCACGCGCATGCCGTGGAGGGTCCCCGCCGACAGGACGTCCCGGCCGGGCAGGGGGACACTGAGAAGGGCAGGGCGCCGCTCAGCCCCTATTTGGCGCTGCCTTCGGCGCGGATTTCGATCGTTCGCCGCGTCACCGCCGCGGTCTTCGGCAGGCGCAGCGTCAGAATGCCGTCCGCCATATCCGCCTGGATGCGATCGATATCGACATCGCCGGGAACACGAACTCCATAGGAAAAGGTCCCTGCCCGGCGACGCAGAGCATTTCCGTCCGTGGTTTCCTCGACGGAGCCGGAGATGTGCAGTTCCCTGCCGTCCACCTCTACGTTCACGCGCTCACGACGGACACCGGGCAGTTCCGCGCGCACCACGTACGCGACACCCGAGTCCTCTTCCTCCACCACGGGCATCCAGTGCTGCGAAGGGCCTGCCGGCTGTGAAGAGCGCTCCAGCAGACGGCTCACCTCGCCCCACAGGTGCTGGAGCTCCGATGCCGGATCGGCCCCGGCCCACCAGGCAGTTCGTGCCGGATGCGACCGCGTGACGTCTGCGCGTTCATGCATGATGTGCTCTCCGACTCCATCGACTCTCGCGGCGCTCACCCGCCGGATTCCCTGACGACAGCCTGCGTCCCGGGCCTCACGTCCGCAAATAGGCCCACGCCATTGGGTCGCATTCCCTTACTGACGTGATTCCGGTGCTCAGGGGCGTCGATTTCGCTGCTGTTGCGGCCCAGCTGACATCGCGCTTGAGTTGAACCAATCTCTCTCGGCATCAGGAGCTGGCATGTCGATGTCCTTCGGTTCAGGGTTCAGCTCGTCCGACCCCTTCAGCGACTTGTTCAACCGGTTCTTCGGAATGTCGCCGGCTTCCTCACCGCCCGCCGTCCAACGCGTGCCGATCGGACGGCTGTTGACAGAATCGTCGCAGGAACTCCTCAATCTCGCCGCTCGGAAAGCGATCGAGGACGGCACCTCCGATCTCGACACCGATCACCTGCTCTGGGCGACCACGAAGATCGATCCGACGCGGAAGCTGCTCTCCCAGATCGGAGTGGACCCCGACGCGCTGTCGACGGAGGTCGCCGCGGTCCTCCCGCAGGAGTCCGGCCAGCCGTCGGCGGAGCCCGGACTCACCCCGGCGGCCAAGCGCACGCTCCAGGCCGCCTACTCGCACTCGCAGGTGGCCGGGGCCTCGTACATCGGCCCCGAGCACATCCTCGCGGCGCTCCTGAGCGATTCCGACAGCGGCGCCGCCCGACTGCTGCGCGCGCAGGGCTTCAGCCCGGACCGCCTGGAGAGCCTCGCGGACCAGACATCACGCTCGGAAGGGTCCGCGGAGGCCAAGAAGCCGGCGACGACCCTCGACGAGTACGGCCGGGACCTGACGGAGGACGCGAAGGCCGGGCTGCTCGATCCGGTGGTGGGGCGGGCCGACGAGATCGAGGAGACCGTCGAGATCCTCTCGCGGCGCTCCAAGAACAATCCCGTACTCATCGGCGAGCCCGGCGTCGGAAAGACGGCCATCGTGGAGGGTCTGGCCCAGCGCATCGTGGCGGGCGAAGTCCCGGAAACCCTCAAGGACAAGCGAGTTGTCTCACTCGACCTCTCCGGCATGGTGGCCGGCGCGCAGTACCGCGGCCAGTTCGAGGAGCGCCTGAAGAAGGTCATCGAGGACGTCCAGAACGCTAGCGGCGGCATCATCCTGTTCATCGACGAGCTGCACACCGTCGTGGGCGCGGGAGCGACCGGCGAGGGCTCCATGGACGCGGGCAACATGCTGAAGCCCGCCCTCGCGCGCGGTGAGCTGCAGCTCGTGGGCGCGACGACCATCGACGAGTACCGCAAGCACATCGAGAAGGACGCGGCGCTGGAGCGCCGCTTCCAGCCCGTACTGATTCCGGAGCCGACCGTCGAGCAGACCGTGCAGATCCTTGAAGGGCTGCGCGACGCGTACGAGGCCCATCACCAGGTCCGGTTCGCCGACGGCGCCCTGGCGGCGGCCGCCGAGCTCTCCGACCGCTACATCAGCGACCGGTTCCTGCCGGACAAGGCCATCGACCTGATGGACCAGGCAGGCGCGCGCGTGCGGCTGCGCAGCGCCGGGCGCTCCACCGAGGTCGTCAGTTGCGAGGACCGCATCGCCAAGCTGCGGCGTGAGCAGCAAGAGGCCGTGGCCGGTGAGGACTTCGAGAAGGCGTCGGAGTTCAAGCGGCAGATCGCCGAGCTGGAGGGCGAACTCGCGGGCATCGAGGAGCGGCGCGAGGGCGTCGTCTCGGTCACCGAAGCGGACATCGCCGACGTCGTCTCCCGCCGCACGGGCATCCCCGTCTCCCAGCTCACCGCGAGCGAGAAGGAGAAGCTCCTCAACCTCGAGGCGGAGATGCACTCGAGGATCGTGGGCCAGAACGAGGCGGTCACCGCGGTCTCCCAGGCCGTGCGGCGCAACCGCGCGGGCATGGGCGACCCCAACCGCCCCGTGGGCTCCTTCCTCTTCCTGGGCCCCACCGGCGTCGGCAAGACCGAACTCGCGAAGACCCTCGCCGACCTGCTGTTCGGCGACGAGGATCACATGATCCGCTTCGACATGAGCGAGTTCCAGGAGAAGCACACCGTCGCCCGCCTCGTCGGCGCCCCTCCCGGATACGTCGGTTACGAGGAGGCCGGCCAGCTCACCGAGAAGGTCCGCCGGCAGCCGTACAGCGTCGTGCTGTTCGACGAGGTGGAGAAGGCACACCCCGACGTCTTCAACACCCTGCTCCAGATTCTCGACGACGGACGTCTCACCGACGGCCAGGGCCGCACGGTCGACTTCCGCCACTGCGTCATCATCATGACGTCGAACATCGGCGCCCACCGGATCCTCGCGCACCACGGCGACGTGTCCGAGATCAAGGGCGATCTGATGGAGGACCTGCAGGGCCGGTTCCTGCCCGAGTTCCTCAACCGCATCGACGACATCATCATCTTCCACGGCCTCACCGAGGACGACCTGTCGCAGATCGTGGACCACCTCCTGGACCAGAGCAAGCGCCGGGTGCTCGGCCAGGGCATGACCCTGGACGTCACCGACGCGGCCAAGAAGCTTCTCGTCGCCCACGGCCACCAGCCGGAGTTCGGCGCGCGTCCGCTGCGGCGCACGGTCCAGGCCGAACTCGACAACCGGATCGCGTCGATCCTGCTGAGCGGTGACGCGGAGCCCGGGGACACCATCGTCGCGGACGTGGTGAACGACACCATCCACTGCACCGTGCGCAAGGACGACGCGGAGGACGCGAAGGCCGAAGGCACCGCGGAGGAACCGCCCGCGGCCGAGGCGCAGCAGACTCCCCACGCCTGATCCGGTCGGGCGCGCCTGACGGCGCCTGAGCCAAGGAGGACACATGGTCCATCACCACAAGTCCAACCGAGCCGTCGAGGGCAACCCCGACGACCGACGGGGTATGCCCCTGCGCCCCAACGTGGATGCGCTCGAAAGGCGCACCCAGGAGGACCTGCGGGGCGTCGGGCTGCGCGTGAAGAAGCCCGAGCGGCCCGCGAAGCAGTACGAGGAGATCCAGAACGAGGTCGACCGGGAGGTCGGCAGCGGCGAGATGCCGAGCGGCAAGATGTCCCGGGCACAGCGGGAGGCCTTCCCGCCGACCCGCTACGACAGGTGACCTACCCGCACACCGGCCACGACGAGCGACGGGAGCAGGCATGAGCGGAGAGCCCGAACCGATGAGCGCCGCCGAGCGCCGCGCACTCGAGCAGGAACTCGCCGACGTGACGGCCGAACGCAACGCGGACGCCGCCACGTTGCAGGACACCACCGAGGTGGGCGACCACGCAGACCAGGCCGACGAGTTGATCCGCTCCGACGAGACCCACCGACTCGACGCGCGGATCGACGAGATCAAGGTGCGCCTGCGCGGCGCCGCCGACGCGGGCCCGCCCAGCACGGACGTGGTGGGCGTGGGCAGCACGGTCGAGCTGCGGTACGCGGACGGCTCGGTGGCGACCGTCCAGATCGGTGAGGGCGCGGCGGTCCTCGACCGGACACTGGTCACCGCCGACAGTCCGCTCGGCAGCGCGCTGCTGGGACACCGGGCCGGCGACAGCGTCAGCTATGACGCGCCCGACGGGCAGGCAACGGTCACGGTCGTGTCCCTCGGCGAGTAGCCGGACGTGTCTACGGGACCGCGGGATCCCCCGGGAGGCGTTCCAGCGCGGCGGCCACATCGGTGTGCCGGGCGACTTCCACCAGTGCGCGGGCCATGACCGAACCCGGCTCGCGGGCCGTGACCACCAGGCCGACCGGCACCGTCCGGGCGGGCTCGACGAGGGGCACCGCCCGCATGCCGTGCGGGACGCCGAAGACATGCAGCCACGCGTGCGGGACGACGCTCGCCCACCGGCCCGTCCTGACATGGGCGAACAGCGCGCCCACCGAGTCGGTCTCGATCCGGGGCGAGGGCCGGGTCCCGGCCTCGGCGAACACCTCGTCCAGCACCCGGCGTCCCTGCATGGAGTCGGTGAGCAGGCACAGCGCCAGCCGCGACGCCTCCGCCCACGTCGCCGTCGTCCGATGAGCCAGGGCATCGACGGCCGTGATCAGGAGCACGTACCGCTCCTCGTACAGCGGGAGGGTGTGGAAGTGCTCCGCAAGGTCCTCGGGCAGATACGTGATGCCGGCGTCGATCTCGAAGTTCTGCAGCTGCCTCAGGATGTCCCGCGACTGGAGATCCGCTATCACCTCAACGGTCACGAGCGGGTGCTCCGCGCAGAACGGGCCGGTCAGCAGCGAGACGGCGCCGGACGCGGTCGGGACCGAGCCGATCCGCATACGGCCGCTCAGCCCGGTGCGCAGCGCGCCGACCTCGTCCTTGAGCGCGTCGCGATCGGCCAGGATCCGCTGCGCCCACACGACGATGCGCTCACCCTCGGGCGTGAGGCCCTCGTACTTGCGGCCGCGCCGGACCAGCGGCACGTCCAGCTCCTCCTCCAGCTTGCGGATCGCCTCCGAGAGGGCGGGCTGGGAGACGAAACAGGCCTGGGCGGCGCGGGCGAAGTGGCGCTCGCGAGAGAGGGCCACCAGGTATTCGAGTTGGCGAAACAGCACGCCATGGGTCTACCCGACGGCCCGGGGGAAAGCCAATCGGCCTCGCTGGCCACCGGACGAGTCACCGGTCAGGACATCAGGCCACGGGTACCTGCGCCAGCCGCTCGGCGCCGGTGTACACATTCATCGAGGTGCCGCGCAGGAAGCCGATCAGGGTCAGGCCGCTCTCGGCGGCGAGGTCCACGGCGAGCGACGACGGGGCGGAGACGGCCGCCAGCATCGGGATTCCGGCCATCAGCGCCTTCTGCACCAGCTCGAAGGAGGCCCGGCCGCTCACCATCAGAACGGTCTCGCGCAACGGCAGCAGGCCCTCGCGCAGTGCGTGACCGACGACTTTGTCGACAGCGTTGTGCCGGCCGACGTCCTCGCGCAGGCACAGCATCTCCCCGTCGGCGCTGAACAGGGCGGCGGCGTGCAGGCCGCCCGTGCTGTCGAACACCTTCTGGGCCGCCCGCAGCCGGTCCGGAAGCGCCGTCACCAGCCCGGGACCGACGCGCAGCGGATCCTCGGAGACGGTCCACGCCGCCGAGGTGCGCACCGCGTCCAGGCTCGCCTTGCCGCAAAGCCCGCACGAGGACGTCGTGTAGAAGTTCCGCTCAAGAGAGGCGTCAGGGGCGGCCACGCCGGGGCCCAGGGCCACATCCACGACGTTGTACGTGTTGCCGCCGTCGGACGTGGCGCCCGCGCAGTAGCGGATCCCGGCCACATCGCCGGCGGAGTGCACCACGCCCTCGCTCACCAGGAACCCGGCCGCGAGATCGAAGTCGTCGCCCGGCGTCCGCATGGTCACCGTGAGCGCACGGCCGCCCACCCTGATCTCCATCGGCTCCTCGACGGCCATGGTGTCGGGCCGGTACGAGGACACCCCGTCCCGAACTCGCAGCACACGCCGCCGCGCGGTCACGCGTCCCATGATGTTGCTCCTCTCCTCGGAGCAGTACTCCGATGCTGTCGACGATATGACCCATGGCGGACCTCGTCCTGCGGCCGTGCCATCAAGGAAGACTCAGACGGCTGTGCCTTGCCGTGAAGCGGGGCGCCACCGGGGCGGTTCCGGGTTCCGGCGCCGTCTGCGGTACGCGCCCGGGGCCGGACCGTGAGGCATTGGCCCAGCCGGTCCGCCGAGCAGCTGACCGGGCGGGAAACCCAGCAGGCAGGTGGTGAACATCGTGGCGACCGGGACGGCGGGCCAGTGCTCCCGCGTCCGGTACACCGCGAGCGGGGTGAACTGGTGCGCGCCCCACCCGGCGGCGCGCACCGCGGCCGCCGGAAGCCGACTGCGGACGGCGGACGGCGCGAGATGCGGGCATGCGGCCAAGTACCCATCTGAACACGGTGCTTCGGCCCGCTGTCACGACGGGCGCTACGAGCACTCCGGCACCCCTGAACCTCTCCGGGCGTGCCCGGTGTCGCGTCAGCTCGGAGTGACGACGGGCTCCAGACGCACCACAACTCCCTTGGAAGTGGGGCAGTTGCTGATGTCGGCGACGCTGTCCAGCGGGACCAGGACGTTCGTCTCGGGGTAGTAGGCCGCGGCGGATCCGGGGCTCGCCGGGTAGGCGACGACCTTGAAGTTCTCGGCGCGGCGTTCCCTGTCGTCGTGCCAGACGCTGACCAGGTCGACCATGTCGCCGTCCTCGATGCCGAGCAGCTTGAGGTCGGCGGGGTTCACCATGACGACACGGCGGGCGTTGTGGATGCCGCGGTAACGGTCGTTGGGCGCGTACCAGACGGTGTTCCACTGGTCGTGCGAGCGCAGCGTCTGGAGCAGCAGGTGGCCCTCGGGCACGTGCGGCATCGTGAACTCGTTCTGTGTGAACACGGCCTTGCCGCTGGGAGTGTTGAAGACGCCACGGTTGGCCGGGTTGGGCAGGTTGAAGCCGCCCGGCACGGAGACACGCTCGTTGAAGTCCTCGAAGCCCGGGATGACGCGGGAGATCCGGTCGCGGACGGTGCCGTAGTCGTCCTCGAAGCCCTGCCACGGGATGCCGTACTTGTCGCCGATGGTCGCGAGAGCCATGCGGCTGATGATGGCGACCTCGCTGAGCAGGTGCGGGGAGGCCGGCGGCAGCTTGCCATGGGAGGCGTGCACGTCGCTCATCGAGTCCTCGACGGTGATGAACTGTTCGCCGGTGGCCTGGAAGTCCTTGTCGCTGCGGCCCAGGGTGGGCAGGATCAGCGCGGTCTCACCGCACACGGTGTGGGAACGGTTGAGCTTCGTCGAGACGTGGGCGGTCAGGTTGCAGTTGCGCATCGCCTGCTCGGTGACCTCGCTGTCGGGGGTGGCCCGTACGAAGTTGCCGGCGACGCCGAGGAAGAACTTGGCACGCTTCTCGTACATGGCGCGGATGCCGTCGACGGCGTCCAGGCCGTGATGGCTGGGCGGCGTGAAGCCGAACTCCTTGCCCAGGGAGTCCAGGAACTTCCGCGGCATCCGCTCCCACACGCCCATCGTGCGGTCGCCCTGCACGTTGCTGTGGCCGCGCACCGGGCACGCGCCCGCGCCGGGCTTGCCGATGTTGCCGCGCAGCATGAGGAAGTTGATGACTTCGCGGATGGAGGGGACGCCGTGCTTGTGCTGGGTGAGGCCCATCGCCCAGCACACGATGACCGACTCGGCCTTCATGACGCGCTCGAAGACCTCGTCGATCTCCTCACGGGACAGGCCGGTGGCGTCGTGGATGTGGTCCCAGGTGACCTGGCGCGCGTGCTTCTCGAAGGCCTCGAAGCCGATGGTGTTCTTCTCGATGAAGGTGTGGTCGATCACCGTGCCCGGGTTGGCGTCCTCGGCCTCCAGGAGCAGCAGGTTCAGAGCCTGGAACAGGGCGAGGTCGCCGCCGGCCCTGATGTGCAGGAACTGGTCGGCGATCTGCGTGCCCTTGCCGATGATGCCGCGCGGGCGCTGCGGGTGCTTGAAGCGCAGCAGGCCGGCCTCGGGGAGCGTGTTGACGGCGACGATCTTGCCGCCGTTGCGCTTGGTCTCCTCCAGGGAGGACAGCATGCGCGGGTGGTTGGTGCCCGGGTTCTGGCCCACGACGAAGACCAGGTCGGAGTTCTCCAGGTCGTCGAGCGAGACCGTGCCCTTGCCGACCCCCAGGGTCTCCGACATGGCCGAGCCGCTGGACTCGTGGCACATGTTGGAGCAGTCCGGCAGGTTGTTGGTGCCGTATGCGCGGGCGAAGAGCTGGAGGAGGAACGCGGCCTCGTTGTTGAGGCGGCCGGAGACGTAGAAGAGGGCCTCGTCAGGGGAGGTGAGCTGCTTGAGCTCCTTGGCGAGGATGCCGAACGCCTCGTCCCAGCCGATCGGCTCGTAGTGCGTCGCGCCGGGGCGCTTGACCATCGGCTCGGTCAGCCGGCCCTGCTGGTTGAGCCAGTAGTCCGACTTGGAGCCCAGATCGGCGATCGAGTGCTCGCGGAAGAAGTCACGGGTGACGCGGCGCGAGGTGGCCTCGTCATTGATGTGCTTGGCGCCGTTCTCGCAGTACTCGTTCATGTGCCGCTTGCCCGGCGCGGGCTCGGGCCAGGCGCACCCGGGGCAGTCGATGCCCTTGGCCTGGTTGATGTTCAGCAGCGTCAGCATGGTGCGGCGCGGCGACGTCTGGCTGAGGGAGTACTCCAGCGCGTGCGTCACGGCGGGCAGACCCGTCGCCCAGGTCTTGGGGGGCGTGACCGTCAGGTCGTCGAGCGGGTCCTCGATGCTGCTGCTCATGATCTGGTCTGCCTCTTTCTTCCATGCACCTGGGTGGACGGGTCCCCGGGAACCGGCGGCCTGTTTTCCGTGTTCGCTTCTACGCGGTTTACCTACGCGCGCCGGTCACGTTTACGCCTCATCGCCGAGAGAGAAGTTTCCTGCAATCCACGGACGCCGTCAAAGAGGCATTGCCGATCGCCTGATAGGTGCCGCTTATCACCACGGATCCCTTGCCCCACCTGGGGTTCTAGGTCCGATAGCCCCGACCGATGATGTCATCGAGAGCCCCTCTTTGACTTCTCCGGGAGACCTTCCGATGCTGATCGATGGGTGAGGAATGGGTGGCGTCGGGAAAGGTGTCGGATTCCGGCCCCTGGATAATTCGCGAAGCCTGGTCTCTAATGTTTCACCAACCCCGGCTTCCGGTATTTCATGGGAGGGCGCAACCGTGCTTGATCACAGCGACGATCCGACCGATCCCGGTCTGTCCCGGCAGGCCACCGTGGAGCGGCTTCCCGACCGTGTGGAGCGGCTTCCCCGCGTTCCGTCGCCCCTCGTGGACCGCTTCGGGCGGGTCCACACGGACCTGCGGGTCTCCCTGACCGACCGCTGCAACCTGCGGTGCACCTACTGCATGCCGGCCGAGGGGCTGAACTGGCTGCCCCGGGCCGAAGTCCTCACCGACGACGAGGTCGTACGTCTGGTCCGTATCGGCACCGAGCGCCTCGGGATCACCGAGGTCCGGCTGACCGGTGGTGAGCCGCTGCTGCGACGGGGCCTGCCCGGTCTGGTGGCCCGCCTGTCCGCCCTGGACCCGGCTCCGGAACTGTCGATCACCACCAACGGCATCGGCCTGGCGCGCAGTGCGGTCGCCCTGCGGGAGGCCGGGCTGAGCCGGGTCAACGTCAGCCTCGACACGCTGCGCCCGGAGAGGTTCGCCGAGATCACCCGGCGCGACCGGATCAAGGACGTACTGGCCGGGCTCTCGGCCGCGCGTGACGCAGGTCTGAACCCCGTGAAGATCAACGCGGTGCCGGTGCGGGGGGTCAACGACGACGAGATCGTCGACCTGACCGCGTTCGCGGCGGGGCACGGCTACCGGATGAGGTTCATCGAATCGATGCCGCTCGATGCGCAGGGCGCCTGGGACCGGGACCGAATGGTCACGGCGGCGGAGGTCCTCGACCGGCTCGGCGAGCGCTTCGAGTTGGTGCCGGTCGGGCGGCAGGACAACGCGCCCGCGGAGGAATGGAGGATCGCCGGAACGGAGGCTCTGGTGGGTGTCATCGCCAGTGTCACCCGACCGTTCTGCGGCACATGCGACCGCGTGCGGCTGACGGCGGACGGGCAGTTGCGCAACTGCCTCTTCGCCACCGAGGAGTCCGACCTGCGGTCCCTGCTGCGTCGGGGCGCCGACGACGCGACGGTGGAGGCGGCGTGGCGGACCTCGGTCGGCGGCAAGGGCCCCGGCCACGCGATCGACAGCCCGGAGTTCCGCCGCCCGGAACGCCCGATGTCGGCGATCGGCGGCTGACGGCCACGACGGACAGCGGGCGGAACAAGCGAACAAAGGTGAGCTGGATGCGTAAATGGATCGAGGACGTCAAGTCCGAACTCGGCGTCGACCTTGACGTCGATGTCGCCGAACTGCTCGACATGACCAAGGTCGTCGCCCATGGTGTGGCCCGCCCGGCAGCGCCACTGACCTCGTTCCTGGTCGGCTATGCCGCCGCGCAGGCGGGCGGCGGGCCCGAGGCCGTCGCCGAGGCGAACCGCAGGGTGACGGCGCTGGCCGAGCGCTGGGCTGCCGAGCCCGAGAACAGCGCGGGCACCGCATGACCCCGGCAGGCACGCACACCCTGGACGGCACCGGGACAGCGGGAGTGACAGCAGACACCCACATGGCCTGGGAACAGGCCCGGCAGACAGCACGGGACTGCGTCGGACAGCCGCTGCCCGTCGTCACGCGGTCCCTGGCGGACGCGCTCGGTCACGCTCTCGCCGAACCGCTGACGGCCCTCACCGATCTGCCGCCGTTCGATACGTCCGCGATGGACGGCTGGGCCGTGGCCGGACCGGGACCGTGGCTGGTGGGCGGCGCCGCCGTCCTCGCCGGCGACCGGTCCGCGCGGCTCAGCGACTACGGCACCGCCGTCCCCATCGCCACCGGCGCCCGGCTGCCGACGGGCGCAACGGCCGTGCTGCGAAGGGAATATGGGGAGTTCGACGCCGAGGGCGGCACGCTGCACGATCGCTCCACCGGGCCCGGCCCGGTGGCTCCGGGCCGGGACATCCGGCCGCGTGGCCAGGAGTGCCACGCGGGCGAGGTGCTGATCCCGGCCGGCAGCACGGTGACCCCGGCCGTGCAGGGACTCGCGGCGGCGGCCGGGTACGACCGGCTCGCCGTGCACCGCCGCCCGATCGTCGAACTCCTGGTAATGGGCGACGAGTTGCTGGAGTCCGGCCTGCCCCGGCACGGGCGGGTGCGCGACGCGCTCGGCCCCATGCTGCCGCCGTGGCTGCGAAGTTGCGGCGCCGACGTGATCGGCAGCCGCCGGGTGGCGGACGACTTGGGGCTGCTGCGGGAGGCCGTGCACGACTCGCCCGCCGACGTCGTCGTCACCACCGGCAGCACCGCCGCCGGCCCGGTGGACTTCCTGCACGCCACCCTCGAAGAGGTGGGCGCCCGCCTGCTCGTCGACTCCGTCGCCGTACGGCCCGGCCACCCCATGCTGCTCGCCGAGCTGCCGCCGACCCCCGACGGCCGGACCCGCCGGCTGGTCGGTCTGCCCGGCAACCCCCTTGCCGCCGTCGCCGGGACGGTGACACTGGCCGCGCCGCTGCTGCGCCGCCTCGGCGGGCACGCGGACGCCGAACCCTGCCGGATGCGCGCCGCCGCCCCGCTGCCGGGGCACCCGCGGGACACCCGGCTGCTGCCGGTGCAATGCACGGACCACGAAGTGGCAGCGCTCCCGTTCGACGGCCCGGCGATGCTGCGCGGGCTGGCGTTCGCCGACGGCCTCGCGGTCGTCCCGCCAGGCGGGGTGCCCGCCGGGGCCACCGCGGAGGTCATGCGGGTACCCGGAATGTGACCGCGTGGCCACGGCATCGGCAAGCTCCTCGTCGGCCTGGTGCTCTCCGCCGCCCGCAGGAATGCCGACGGCTTCGGCGCCCGGATCAAGGCGGCGACCGATACGGCGATCGCCCCGCTCTGACACCCTTCACCACAGTCCTTACTGGCGCAGGCTTCGGAATTGTCACCATTGGGTCCCGGCCCGAGCACGGCCGCAACCACCGAGACCCGCAATCGGTCTACCTGGCAGAGAACGCGTCAGGCGCATCGAGCGCCCTGCCCGGAAAGGCCCTTCCATGGGGGACATACGCAGACGGGGAGCCGTCGCACTGGGGATCACCGGACTCGTCGCACCGCTGACACTCGCGCTGGGCGCCGCGCCCGCGCAGGCCGCGAGCTGCACGACGTCGACCGGTCCCTACCAGAAGCAGGTGGAGCGGTTCCTCGGCCGGCCGGTCGACGGAAAGCAGTCCGCCGCGGACTGCAAGGCCGTCCAGGCCTTCCAGAACAAGCACGGGATCAGCCCGAACATCGGCTACGCGGGGCCTGTCACGTGGGGCGTGATGGACCTGATGAACAAGCAGAAGGCTGTAGGCAGCAACCCCAACAAAGACGGCAAATGCCCTGTCAACAAGGGGCGCATCGCCTGCGTGAACCTGACGCTTCAACTCAGCTGGATCCAGGACGGCAAGAACCTCGTCTACGGGCCGGTGCCGGTGCGCACCGGCCGTGACGGCTACGAGACCCGCACCGGCCTGAAGAAGATCTACTGGCGGCACATCGACCACGTGTCGAGCATCTACAACGTGCCCATGCCCTACAGCCAGTTCTTCGACGGCGGCCAGGCCTTCCACTCGGTCGGTGTGAGCATGTGGAACCCGCCCGGCTCGCACGGCTGCGTCAACATGACCAGTACCACCGCGAAGAAGTACTGGTCCCTGCTGAAGACGGGCGACGACGTCTACGTCTACGGCCGTAAGCCGGGCACCTGAGCCCAGCGGGCGGCCGCGAGTTCCCCGCTGTTCCCATTTCCCTGGTCTCATGCCTTTCAGGTACGGCAATTGACGGAGAGTCATGGAATGGAGCGTGCGGCGACGACGGGGGGAGAAGAACGGCAGCGAGCTGATCGGCAAGGTACTCGGGGGCGCTGGCGGGTCACCTTGATGATCGGGCGCGGCGGTATGGGGGTGGTCGCGCGGGCGGTGGACGAGCTGCTCGACAGAGAGGTCGCCGTCAAGATCCTCAGAGCCTTCGCCGGCTCCTCCGCGTCCGATCTGGCCGGTCTGCGGGTCCACATGCAGCGGGAGGCGCAGGCCGCCGCCCGTATCCGCCGCGGCGGGGACTACGTCCGGGTGGCGGGCGCGAACACGTCGGGGTGGATGCCCAACGACAACCTCGCCAAGCGGTCGGGGGCGTCGACGCGCTGCTGAGTCCCGTTCGCCAGTAGCTGCTCAGGCCATCCCGTAGCGCGCCTCGATCCCCGCGATCACGAGGGCGAGACCGTCCTCGAAGTGCTGCTCGTAGTCCTCGAAGATCTCCGCGCCCGCCGCGGCCGACAGGGGGAAGTCGGCCATCCGGCGGGCGCGTTCGTCGATGTCGTACCCCTCTCGGCGCTCACCCGGCAAGGGCTGAACGCCCTGCTCCTCGGTGACGAAACCGAGGGTGTACATGTACGCGGTCGTGGTGGCCCGCACCGCCTGGGTGAGCGTGAACCCGGCAGCGGTGAACAGACGCAGAGTCCGCTCCATCTCGACCGCGTGCAGCGTGCCGGTGAAGCGTGAGCCGCTGAAGACCTTGGCGCCGTCGCGGTGGCTCAGGAGCGCGGTGCGCAGTCCGCGGTTCGACGTCAGCAGGCGCTCCCGCCAGGTGGCGTCGGGTGTGAGCGGGTCGTCTGCCGTCATGCGGCTGTACATCTCCGTCGCCATCTCGTCCAGCAGTTCCTGCTTGTTCTTGAAGTGCCAGTAGAGCGCGGGCGCCTGGACGTTCAGCTCCTTGGCGATGGCGCGGAGCGTGAGGCCGTCGAGGCCGACGTCGTTGAGCAGGCGCAGCGCGGTGTCGACGACCTGCGTCTTGTCCAGCTTGGGGGATCTCTGGGTAGCCACACTTGACAGTTTAACGTCGTTAAGCGCATGCTGCGAAGCATCGAACTTAACGACGTTAAGGAGCTGGTCTTGGACACCCGTACAGACGCGATCACGCACACCCAGGTCCTCGTCGTCGGCGCCGGACCGACCGGCCTCGCCCTCGCCGTCGACCTCGCCCGGCGCGGGGTCGACGCCCTCGTCGTCGAGCGCGCCGACGCGCTCTTCCCCGGGTCGCGCGGCAAGGGGATCCAGCCGCGCACCAGGGAGGTCTTCCACGATCTCGGTGTGCTGGACGCGATCCACGCCGCCGGTGGCCCCTACCCCGTCGGCATGATCTGGCAGGACGGCGCGCGGGTCGGCGAGCACAGGATGTTCGATCCGGCCGAGGCGAGCGACGAATCCCCGTACACCGACCCGTGGATGGTGCCGCAGTGGCGCACACAGGAGATCCTGTTCGAGAGGCTCACGGAACTCGGCGGGCGGGTGGAGTTCGGCCGTGAGCTGGTGGCGGTGGAACAGGACGCGGACACGGTGACCGCGCACTTCGCCGCCGAAGGCCCGGTCCGCGCGCGGTACGCCGTCGCGGCCGACGGCGGCCGCTCGGCCGTGCGCCGCGCGCTGGGCATCGGCATGACCGGCGAGACCGTCGACCCGCATCCGATGCTCGTGGCGGACGTGCGCATCACCGGTCTCGACCGCGACAACTGGCATGTGTTCCCGCCCCGCGAGGGGGGCGACGGCTTCCTCGCGATCTGCCCGCTCGCAGGCATCGAGGACTTCCAGGTGACCGCGCAGTTCCCCGAGGGAACCGTGCCCGACCTCTCCCTCGACGGCATCCGCAAGGTGGTCGCCGCGCGCTCCCATCTGGCCCCCGAGGACGTGACCGAAGTGCGCTGGGCCTCGGACTTCCGGCCCCGGGCCGCGCTGGCCGGCCGCTTCCGTGTGGGGCGCGTCCTCCTCGCCGGGGACGCCGCGCACGTCCACTCGCCGGCCGGGGGCCAGGGGCTGAACACCAGCGTCCAGGACGCGTACAACCTGGGGTGGAAGCTGGGCGCGGTGCTGCGCGACGGCGCCCCGGACTCCCTCGTCGAGACATACGAGGAGGAGCGCCGCCCCGTCGCCGCGCACATGCTCGGCATCTCGACGGGCGTGCACCGCGGAGAGATCCGCCGAGGCGAGGCGACCCGCCAACTGGGCCTGGGCTACCGTGAATCGACCCTCGCCGTCGACACCCGCGCCACCGCGGGCCCCGTGCGCGCGGGCGACCGGGCGCCGGACGGAGCGGTGGACGGCACCCGCCTCTTCGACACCTTCCGCGGCCCGCACTGGACGCTGCTCACTGTGGGCACGGACGCCGAACTCCCCGCGCTCGGCGTCCCCACCGCCCGCATCCCGGACTGCGAGGCGTACGGCACGGGCGTGTACCTGGTCCGGCCCGACGGCTACGTGGGGTGGGCGGGCGACACGGCCGACGGTCTCGCGGAGTACGCGCGGCGGATGGGTCTTTAGGGCACGCGAGCGACCCCGACGTAGAAGCCGCTCAACTCCTTTTCGGGTGCGAGCGTGTCCTTGTACCACTTCGTCGCCGTGACCAGCCCCGGCTCCACCAGCTCCAGGCCCTCGAAGAACGGCTCGACCTCGGCCCGCGTACGCATCCGCAGCGGGATCTCGCCCCGCCGGTAGGTGTTCTTCACCGTCTTCGCGAGGTGCGGGTGCTCATCGGTGGTGCCGTGGGAGAACACGAAGTAACTGCCCGAGGGCAGGGCGTCGATGAGGGTCCGCGCAAGACTGTACGGGTCCTCCTCCTCGGTGATGAAGTGCATCAGGGCGAGCATCGACAGCGCGAGGGGCCGGGTGAAGTCCAGGAACGTACGGGCGTGGTCGAGGATGACCTCGGGCTGACGGACGTCTGCCTCGATGTAGTCGGTCGCCCCCTGGGGAGTGCTGACCAGCAGCGCCTCCGCGTGCCGCAGCACGATGGGGTCGTTGTCGGTGTACGTGACCCGCGCCGACGGCACGATGCCCTGCACGATCTGGTGCAGGTTCGGTTTCGTCGGGATGCCCGTGCCGACGTCGAGGAACTGGTCGATGCCGTTGCCCGCCAGCCATGCCGCCGCACGGTGCATGAACGCGCGGTTGCGCCGGGCACTGAGGCGCGACTCCGGCGGCAGCTTCTCCGCGACTTCCTGATCGACCGGATAGTTGTCCTTGCCGCCCAGCAGCCAGTCGTAGACGCGCGCCGGGTGGGCCCTGCTCGTGTCGATACGGCTTCCGGGGGACTGTGCCGTCATGCGTGACTCCAGCGTGTACTAGGTCGCTGACCGACTCGCCGGGGCCGCTGCGCGCACCCTGGGTCAGGCCGTGAAGGACCTTGCGATTATGCCACCGGCCACGCCTTCGCGCAGAGCTCTCAGTGAGGGGCACGGGGCCATCTCGCGTGCGGTGACTGCGCGTTGGGGCAGAGATGGGGGGACTCGGTACGGCGGGCGGCGCCTGCTACGCCGTACCGAGCCCGGCTCCTCAGTGCGACGGTCAGGCCGTGGTAAGCGTCAGGCCGTACCGATTGAGGATCTCGTTGATCGGCTGGTACCAGGTCTCACCGCCGCCGGAGCAGTCGCCCCAGCCGCCCGAGGTGACACCCTGGGCCTGGTCGCCGCTGATGAACGAGCCGCCCGAGTCGCCCGGTTCGGCGCACACATTCGTCTTGGTCATCTCGTGCACCGCGCCCTGGCTGTAGTTCACGGTCTCGTTCTTGGCCAGCACATTGCCGCAGTGCCAGTGCGAGGTGGAGCCCGAACGGCAGATGGACGCGCCGATCGGCGCCTCGGCCGAGCCGCGCACCAACTGGTCCGGGACGGTGCCCCAGCCGAGGACCACGGGGACGGTCCACCAGCCGCTGCCGACGTTGACCCAGGCGTAGTCGTTGTCCGGGAACGACGACCCCTGGAAGTTGCCGATGTACGAGCCGTCCCAGCCGTTCACGGCGGCGCCGGCGCCGCTGCAGTGACCGGCCGTGACGAATCCGCCGTTCACCGAGAAGCCGATCGAGCAGCGGACGTTGCCCGTGTAGTAGGGGTCCCCTCCGACCGTGCCGGCGGCGAGGGTGCGGGGCGCGTGGGCCGTCCTCTCGACGGTGACGGGGCCGGCCGCGCGGGCCTGCGCGAGGAAATGCCTGACATCGTTGTCGCCCTGCCGTCCGGCCAGGGTCTCGATCACGATCCGGTTGGACGCCGGATCGACGTGCCAACTTGCCACGCCCGTGGGCGCCTTGAGGGCGTCGATGCGTTCCTTGATCGCGTCGAGCTGCTTGGCGCTGTACTTCACCAGCTTGGCCCCGGCGCCGGTCGACCGCACGGCCGCGGCCTTGTTCCAGTCGGTGACAGCCACGGTGAGGCGGCCGCTCTCCGGCGTGAACCAGGCGCCGCCGTAGGACGATCCGGCGGCGCGCCGTGCCCTTCCTTCGACGGATGTGGCCTTCTTCTCCGCGCTGAGCCGGGCCTCGGCCTGGCTCTTGGTGAGGCCGAAGTCGCGCTGCATGGCGGCGAGCATGGACCCGGAGGCCGGTGCCTTCTGGTCCGCGGGGGTGGCGGCGCCGGCCGAGGCCGGTACGAACCCGGCCGACACTCCGGCGACGAGTAACGCGGACAGGGCGATGCGCAGGGGTTTGGTGCGTCTCATGGGGTTGGCCCTTCGTTGTTCCAGCATCGTGGGGGTGGAACAGCAAAGCCTGGGAGCGCTCCCAGGAAATGCCCGCTGGGGAGCCTATCGAAGGATCATGGACAGGTCCATGCCAATGCGTTCGCGATGTGCTCGGGGTGTGACGCGCACCGCCTTCGGCCCGGTGGGCCTGGTGCGGGCCTCGGGCCTCCGTCTCGCGGATCAAGTGCACGGCTGCGTTGGACCAGTCACCGGGCGGCAGTTCGAGGTGCATCCCGTACTCGGTGAGCACGGCGGTCTGGTGCACGGCCCCGGTGCGTGCTTCGCCGTAGCGGGCCTTGGGAGCCAATTCCCTCGGACGTACGGGTAGTTGTAGGCGTCCCCCGTTCTTCGACGGCGGCGACCACCTGCTCCCCAAGGGCAAGGGCATGCAGGCGATGGCCGACTCGGTCAACGTCCAGGACCTGACCGCCTGTTGACGACAGCACGGACTCTTCATCATCGCGCCACACAGTTGGGGTCCGCCGGGCAGCTGAGGCGCGGATGATGACAAGGGCATGCCAGATTCAGTCGTGTGTCCCACACCCCCACGGTTCATCAGGAGGACGCAGTGAAGCAGAGTTCGCGGATCCGCAGAGCGGCGCTCACCCTCGGCAGCACCGTCGCGCTGGTCATCGTTTTCCCGGGCATCGCGCTCGCGGACCCGCCCCCGGCGCTGCCCGCCAACGCCGACGGCCTGGAGCAGACGTTCCAACCTGCCTACGACTACGACGGTGACGGCTGTTACCCGACGCCCGCCATCGGCCCGGACGGCACCATCAACCCCGGCCTCAACCCGTCCGGGGCCGTCAACGGCCAGTGCCACGACTCCTGGGACCTCGACAGCACCAACGGATACGCCCGCTCCAAGTGCAACAACGGCTGGTGCGCCATCATGTACGGCCTGTACTTCGAGAAGGACCAGGCGGTCGCGGGCAGCGGCCTCGGCGGGCACCGCAACGACTGGGAGCACGTCGTGGTGTGGGTGCAGAACAACGAGGCCAAGTACGTGTCCACTTCGGCCCACGGCAACTTCAACGTGTACAGCAGTGACCAGATCCGCTGGGACGGAACCCACCCCAAGGCCGTGTACCACAAGGACGGCCTGGGCACGCACTGCTTCCGTCCCGCGACCGCCAACGACGAGCCGCCGGAGAACCACCGACACACCTGGCAGTTCCCGAGCCTCGTCGGCTGGAACGGCTACCCCTCGGGCCTGCGGGAGAAGCTGAGCCAGGCCGACTTCGGCAGCGCCGTCTTCGGCCTCAAGGACGGCAACTTCAACTACCACCTCGAGAAGGCCGAGCCGGCAGGCATACCCTTCGACCCCAACGCCTGAGCGGGCAGCGCGGCTGAGCGGGCGGCGCCGCTGAGCGGGCGGCGCCGCTGAGCGGGCCGCACCGCCCGAGCGCGCAGCCAGAAAATGGGGTTGGGCGGGATGCCCGCCGGTTGGTAGCGTCCCGCCCAGGCCGTGACGTCGTGCGAGGAGGTGAGACCCATGAACGCTGTATCTGTGTGGGTGCTCCCCTCTTCGCAACGGCTGGGCGATTGACGTAGGTGTCGCCGGGAGCGCCTCCTCCACAAGGCACTCCCGAAGGGCAACACCTATGAACTCTGTTCAATTCACCGCGCAGACATCGTCGAACGGTGTCGTGGAGCGCGACTTCACCGTGGGTGGGGTCACCGGCGCGCTCTGGTCGCCGACCCCAGGCTCCGACCGCGCGCCTCTTGTCCTGATGGGCCACGGCGGTGGCAACCACAGGAAGTCACCGGCCATGGTCGGGCGGGCTCAGCGGCTCGTGGCGGGCGGCGGCTTCCATGTCGCCACCATCGACGCGCCCGGTCACGGCGGCAGGCAGCGTACCGAGCACGACGAGCGCGAGATCGCCGTGATGCAGCAGGCGATGGCGGCGGGCGAACCGGTCGGCCCGATCGTCCAGCGGTACAACGCCCACCTCGCGGAGCGAGCCGTGCCCGAGTGGCAGGCGACCCTCGACGCCCTCCAGGAACTCCCGGAGATCGGTACCGACGGGCCGGTCGGCTACTTCGGCCTGAACATGGGCACCGCGATCGGCGTGCCGCTGACGGCGATCGAACCCAGGATCACCGCCGCGGTCTTCGGTCTCTTCTGGCCCGAGTCGCTGGCCCGGGCGGCGCGGCAGATCACCGTTCCGATCGAGTTCGCGCTCCAGTGGGACGACGAGCACATCCCGCGCGAGTCCGGTCTGGCGCTGTTCGACGCCTTCGCCTCGAAGGACAAGACGTTGCACGCCAACGCGGGCCGGCACAAGGAACTGCCCAGGTTCGAGGCCGACAGCGCGGTCCACTTCTTCGTCCGGCATCTCGGCGGGGCGGTCACGTCACCGGCGTGACCTGACCCGACCTGACGGCAGCGGCGTCCGGGCGCCGCTGCCCCGCCGGTGGGATCAGGGGCAGGTGGCGGCTCCCGGCGGAGGGAAGTTACCCTGCGCTGCGGCGCTGATCGGCGGAGATTGGCCGCCGATCCCATGGGAGGTCATTCGTGGACGTGTCACTTCCGGTCCTCCTTGAGGACCACCCGGTCGTCGCCAGCGTCATAGACGACGACGGGCTGCGCGCCGTCTTGGACTCCGAGTGCAAGGTCGTCTTCCTGCTGTACGGGTCCCTGCTGAACCTCCCCGCGATCGTGCAGCAGCTCAAGGACAGCGGCAAGGTCGTCCTGGTCAATGTGGACCTGCTCGAAGGGTTCAGCGGCAAGGACATCGTGGTGCGGTACGTGAAGGAGCAGACCTCCGCCGACGGGGTGCTCAGCTCCAAGGCGCACATGGTGCGTGCCGCCCGCGAGGTCGGCCTGTTCGCCGTCCACCGCTTCTTCCTCATCGACTCGAAGTCGTACCGCAATCTCGCGCCGCAGGTTCGCCAGTCCAAGGCCGACTGTGTCGAGATCCTGCCGGGCTGTATGCCGCGGGTCATCTCCTGGGCCGTCCAGGACATCGAAGTGCCCCTCATCGCGGGCGGGCTCGTGTGCGACCGCGAGGATGTGTTCGCGGCGCTGAAGGCGGGGGCCGCGGCCATCGCCTCGTCGAATCGTGACGTCTGGGCCATGTAGACGTCCGGGCGATCCAAGGGAATGTGTCGCAGGACTCTATTGACACTTTCGAGCGGCCCTGCCTAGCATGGCGAACGCACCCGGAGTCCATGTCATGGCCACGGGCGCGACAATCAAATAAAGGTTCCGGCCTCGCGCCGGGACAGTTACTAGAGACCAGAGAACAGTAACCTCCGAACATCGGAGTTTGCTGTTCTTTTTTTGTGCCCATTTCCTGTCCACGACGAGGTGGCTGCGGTGATCCGGATGAACAAGGCCCAGAAGTGGCTGAGCTTCTTCGCGCTCTCCATGACCGGCGGAATCATTTTCCAGGTCGCCTACATCAGGTTCGTGTACCTCGAACCTACCTATACGGCGCTGAATCTCAGCTCGCAGCAGTACGGAAACATCATCTCGGCATTCGGTGCCGTGGCCATCGTCATGTATTTCTTCGGCGGCTGGTTCTCCGACAAGTTCTCGCCGAAACTCCTCATCGTGATTTCGCTCATCGGAATGGGAATCGCCGACATCTATCTCGCCACCGTTCCGGGATTCTGGGGAATCGTGGCGGTGCACATCCTGATGGCCGTCGTCGGCATGGGTCTGTACTGGTCGGCGCTGGTGAAGTCGATCAGCATGCTCGGCGACTCCGGCGAGCAGGGCCGGCTCTTCGGCTTCCTCGAAGGCACCCGCGGCATCGTCTCGACGGCCATCGGCTTCATCGGCACCGCGATCGTCTCCGCCTCCGTCGTGCCCGCGCACGGCGTCCTCACGCTGATCCGGATCTACGGCGTGCTGAGCTTCGTGTTCGCCGCCGTCGTGTTGCTCGTCGTACGCGAGGACAAGACGAGGCTCGCCGGGCTCGGCTCGGCGACCGTCACCCTCAAGCAGCTCCTCGCGGCGGCCCGCAACCGGTACACCTGGCTCATCGGCGGCACCGCCATGCTGATGTACTGCTTCTACACGACGCTCGGCTACTTCTCGCCGCTGCTCCAGGACAACTACGGCGTCTCCGCCTCCATGATCGCCGTCATCGGCGTCGTGCGGTCCTACGTCTTCCAGTTCGTCGCCGGACCCGCGGGCGGCGTCGTCGTGGACAAGGTGACGCGCTCCTCCGCGGTGTTCCTGCGCTGGATGTTCGCCGGCGGCGCCGTGCTCGCCGCACTCTTCCTCGTGCTGCCGCGCAACGCCTCGCTGGCCTGGCTCGCGCTGGTCATGATGTTCGTCCTGTGCGCACTGGTCTTCGCCTCGCGCGGCGTCTACTGGTCCACGGTCGGCGAGGTGGAGGTCCCTGAGCGGGAGCGCGGGGGCGTCATCGGGCTCGCCTCCGGCGTCGCGTATCTGCCGGACGCGTTCCTGCCGTCCCTGTGCGCCTGGTGGATCGGTGACTCCTCGGCGAGCCCGAAGGTGCCCGAACAGGGCGGCGGCTACAGCGCTCTGTTTGTCTTCCTGCTCGTGGCCGCACTGCTGGGCCTGGTGATGACGACACTCACCGCCCGCACCCGACGGCGCGAACTGGCCGCCCGCCACACGGCCCCCGTCACTGACCGCGTCCTGGCAGGGGTGTGATCGCGGGGTCCTTCGGCTCACCGCCCCGAGCACGTAGAACGTATCCATACAGAGATTTACAAAGACTTACAAAGAACAAAAAGAGTCACGAAGAGTAAGAAGATCGGCAGGCATCACATGGACATCACGGACTTCTCCCGGGACTTCTTCTCCCTCGACGGGAAGAACGCGATCGTCACCGGTGGCAACACCGGCCTCGGTCAGGCGTTCTCCCTCGCCCTCGCCAAGGCGGGCGCCAACGTCCTCGTCCCGGCGCTCGCCGACGACGGTGGCGAGACGCGCAAGCTGATCGAGGCCGAGGGCCGGCGCATGGAGTTCCTCGAGGCCGACATCACCGGGGCGGGCGTGCCCCGGCAGGTCGTCGAGCACTGTGCCGACACCCTCGGGTCGGTCGACATCCTGGTGAACTCGGCGGGCATCTGCAATCTCGCCTCTGTCGAGGAGTTCGACCGCCGCGCGTGGGACCCGATGCTGGCCGTGAACCTCACCGCGCCCTTCGAACTCGCCCACGAGGCAACGAAGTTCATGATCCCGCAGCGCTCCGGGAAGATCATCAACATCGCCTCCCTGTTCTCCTTCCTGGGCGGCCAGATGTCTCCCGCGTACGCCGCCACCAAGCACGGCATCGCCGGCTTCACCAAGGCGTACTGCGACGAACTCGCCCAGCACAACATCCAGGTCAACGCGATCGCCCCGGGCTACTTCGCCACCCGGATCACCGAGGCCACGCGCGCGAACCCGGAGACCAACCAGCGCGTCCTCGACCACATCCCGGCCGGTCGCTGGGGCGATGTCGCCGACCTCATGGGCGCCACCGTCTTCCTCGCCAGCCGCGCCGCCGACTACGTCAACGGCCATGTCCTGACCGTCGACGGCGGCTATCTCGTCCGCTGACCCCGACCCGACACCCACTTCTCCCTCACCCCCACACGTACACACACACGTACAAAGAAGGTTGATCCACATGGTGCAGTCCGCATCGAAGCTGAACCGAGAAGAGATCGTCGACCGCCTCACCTCCCTGGTCGGCGCGGGCGCGGTCGTCACCGACGAGCAGCAGCTGCGCGAGGCGAGCGTCGACCGCTTCAAGAAGTACCAGGCGGTGCACGGGATCTACGACGCCCCGCCGCCGGCCGCGATCGTCAACGCCACCAGCGTGGACGACGTGTCCAAGGTGCTCGCCTTCGCCGACGAGAACCGCATCAACATCGTGGCCCGCACCGGCCGCACCGGCACCGAGGGCGGCCTGGAGACGGCCGTCACCGACACGATCGTGCTCGACGGCTCGGGCCTCGACGAGATCATCAAGATCGACGAAGAGAACATGCAGGTCACCGCCGGGTGCGGCGTCCAGCTCCAGGTCCTCGAGGACACACTGCGCGCCAAGGGCTACACGACCGGGCACTCCCCGCAGTCCAAGCCGCTCGCACAGATGGGCGGGCTCGTCTCGACGCGCTCGATCGGCCAGTTCTCCACCTTGTACGGGGCGATCGAGGACATGGTCGTCGGCCTGGAGGCGGTCTTCCCCGACGGCACCGTCAGCCGTATCAAGAACGTCCCGCGCCGCGCGACCGGCCCGGACATCCGGCACATCGTCATCGGCAACGAGGGCGCCCTGTGCTACATCACCGAGGTCACGGTGAAGATCTTCAAGTACCAGCCGGAGAACAACGAGTTCCACGGTTTCCTCGTCGACGACATGGCGACCGGCACCGCCATCATCCGCGAGGTCGTCGTCGGCGGCTTCAAGCCGTCCGTCGTGCGCGTCTACTCGCCCGAGGACGCCGGCCAGCACTTCTCGCACTTCTCGAAGGGCAAGTGCGTCGTCGTCTTCGTCGCCGAGGGCCCCAAGGGCATCGTGCGCGCCACCAGCGAGGAGATCGAGCGCGTCGCCGGCCGGCACGCGCACGAGAAGGTCGACCCGAAGCTCATCGAGGCGTGGTTCGACAACCTCAACTGGGGTCCGGACAAGATCGAGGCGGAGAAGGAGGTCATGCGCGCCAAGGCCGAGCTCGGCTACACCACCGAGGTCTCCTGCGACTGGTCGAAGGTCACCGAGCTGTACGGCGCCGTCATGAACCGCATCCGCACCGAGTACCCGCACGCCGACGACCTCACACTGCTCGGCGCCCACTCCTCGCACAGCTATCAGACGGGTACGAACCTCTACTTCGTCTACGACTACAAGATCGACTGTGAGCCGGAGGAGGAGATCCACAAGTACCACGTGCCGCTCAACGCGATCATCGTGGAGGAGGCGCTGCGCGTCGGCGGCTCGATGGTCCACCACCACGGCGTCGGCAAGTACCGCACCGCGTGGACGAAGCAGGAGCACGGCAGCGCGTACCACATGCTGGCCAAGCTCAAGGAGGCGTTCGACCCGAACGGGATCATGAACAAGGGAACGATCTTCCCGCTCGACGCCTGATCCCCAACTGTCGTACAGGGGGCCGCCGGCGGCCGGCGGCCCCCTCCTCTCTCGCACCTCGGAGTGGGCCATGACTCGCTACTTCATCGGCATCGACAACGGCTCCCAGAGCTCGAAGGTGACCGTTTTCGACGAACACGGCCGGGCCGTCTGCGAGGGACGGCAGAGCCTGCGTCCGTACGCCACCCCGCGCCCCGGCGTCGTGGAACATCCGGACGACGACCTGTGGACGTCGATCGGAGAGGCCAGCCGCCGGGCCATGGCCGGCTTCCCCGGCGACGTGGCCGACATCGTCGGCGTCGGCCTGTGCACGATCCGCTTCTGCCGGGCCGTCCTCAGGGCCGACGGCACACTCGCCCAGCCGGTCATGAGCTGGATGGACGCACGCGTCTCGCGCCCCTACGAACACACCCTCCCCGAGGCGCGCTACGTCACGACGTCCTCCGGCTACATCAGCCACCGCATGACCGGCGTCTTCCAGGACACCGCCGCCAACTATGCGGGCGACTCATGGCCGTTGGACTCCGACACCTGGCAGTGGACGACCGACGACACCGTTCTCGCCAAGTCCGGCATCCCGCGCGAGATGCTCTTCGACCTGGTGATGCCCGGCGACGTCCTCGGCACCGTGACCGCCGCCGCGGCCCTCCACACCGGCATCCCCGAGGGCCTGCCCGTCGTGGCGACCGCCAACGACAAGGCGGTCGAGGCCCTGGGCTGCGGACTGCGCTCCAGCGACACGCTCCTGGTCTCCCTCGGCACGTACGTGGCCGGCATGACCGTCGGCGACAGGAACGTGCCCGACGCCTCCGACTTCTGGACCAACTACGCCTGCATGCCGCACTCCTACCTCTACGAGAGCTTCGGCGTGCGCCGCGGCATGTGGACGGTCAGCTGGCTGCGTGACCTGCTCGGAGAGGAGGGGGCCGCGGGCGCCAGGGCGGCGGGCCTCTCCGTCGAGGACTACCTGAACGCCGAGGCCGCGAAGGTCCCGCCCGGCTGCGACGGCCTGATGACGGTGCTGGACTGGCTGGCGCCCACCGACGCCCCGTACCGCAAGGGCACCATCCTCGGTTTCGACGGCCGGCAGGGCCGCTTCCACATGTACCGCTCGATCCTCGAAGCGCTCGCCCTGTCCATCCACGCCACCGGCACCCACATGGCCACCGAACTCGGCACCACCTACCGGCACACGGTCGTCTCGGGCGGCGGCTCCGGCTCCGACCTGATGATGCAGATCCACGCCGACGTCTTCGGCGTCCCGGCCCACCGCGCCGAGGTCAACAACGCGGCGGGGCTCGGCTCCGCGATCTGCGCCGCGGTCGGACTCGGCGCGTACCGGACGTTCGACGAGGCGATCGACGCGATGGTCCGCCCCGGCGCGGAGTTCACCCCCGACCAGGCCAACCACGACCTGTACCGGCGCCTCGGCGAGGTGCACCGCGACATCCGTGAACACACGGACGGGATCTACCGACGGTCGTACGACATCTTCGGCTGACGGCTGCGCTCCTCATCCCTGGCGTGACGCCCACTGCGGGGCGCGGGTCGTAGCGGACCGGGGGTTCGCCGCGTCCGGACGTGATCGACTGTCAGTGGCGGGTGTCACGATGGCGCGTATGGACATCTTCGAGTGGGGGCCGCTGCTCAAGCGGTGGAGCGAGGAATGGCTGGAAGGGCTGGCCGCGGAGGAGCCGGAGGAGTTCGCTGAGCTGGACGAGGAGATCGTCCGGGGCCGCTGGCTCGGGTTCGGACCGGCCGATCCGGCGGGGATGACGGCTTTGGAGGAGCGGGTCCGGGCGCAGGGGATCGACGTGCCGCTGCCGCCGTCCCTCCGCTCCTTCCTTGAAACGACGGACGGCTGGCGCCACGCCGGGGGCTTCGTCTACCTGCTGGCGGGGACGGACAGCATCGCGTCGTACGGCGATCCGTACGGCCTTCAGGCGATGTACGAGGAGCATCTGGACCAGGACCCGACCGAGGAAGAGGTACTCAGGGCCGGAATGTGGGGACGGGCGCTGCAGCTGTCGCTCGACTCGGACATGACGGATGTGCTGCTCGACCCTGGCGATGTGGGTGCCGACGGGGAGTGGGCGGTGTACGTGTACCACGGGTGGGGTGGTGAACTGCCGGACCGGTACGACTCGTTCCGCGCGTTCATGGAGGGCATGTACAAGGAGTTCTACCGCCTGGGCGGCGGCCACTCAGGTTTCGAGAACGTGGTGACGCGTGAGCTCGACGCCGAGGTGGAGCAGGCCCGACTCGCTTGTCTGAGAGGCGAGTTGGACGCGGCGCTCGCCGTCCTCGGCGGGGCGGGGGAGCTCGGCCGACCGCGGGCCGTCCTGCTGGCGTCACAGCTCCGGGCGCTGCTCGACGGGCGCGGCTGGGTGCCGGTCGACCCGCGTATGGACGATCCGCTGTACGCGGGCGAGGTGCTGCCCCTGAAGGTGCGCGATCACCTGCGCGAGTACCGGAGGGACGACACCTTCGTGCTCGGCCCGGTGACCGAGGACTACGCGAGGGACCGGGAGCGGGCCGGTGCCGTCCTGGAGCAGATCAGGCAGCGCACGTACGAATACACGTCGCCCGGTCCGTTCGGGCGCGCGGTCGAGGAGGCCAGGGAGCTGGCGCGCTGGGGCGACACGGACGGCGCCTGGCGGGTACTCGCGGCGGCGGTCCCGCACTGGGAGCCGTACCGGGAGGACCACGTGGCGCCGTTCGGTCTGCTCGGGGATCCGCTCCTCGGGCTGCTCATCACACCGGAGCGGGGGCGGCAGCTGCTGATGACACCCCGGGCAGGTCAGGCGGGGGCGATACCCACGCCGGTCGCCGTCGAGGGGGAGACCGTGCGCGACGGGCTCGCGTGGCTGACCCATCGGCAACCCAGTGTCGAGCTGCGCAGGGACGCGTACAGGTTCGTTCTGGTGGAGGGCATACGCCCCGATGAGCTGGTGGAGCGGTTCGGTACGGGCCCGCTGGAGCTGGTGGCGAGTGAGCGGGATTTCTGGGATCTCCCCTTCTCGCGGGAGCGGGAGCGCCGCGGTTCCGTCGCCCGGATCGGCGCCCTCGACGGCTGGAGCTTCGCCTTCGAATCGGCCCGCCGGCCAGGCTTCGACCGTGCCCGTCTGACCCACCCCGGCACCGGGCTGTCACGGGGCACCCGGGCCCTCACGGTCTGGTGGGAGCCGGGCCTGTTCCACTTCGCCTGCGCCGAGGACGGGGAACAGCGGTACGCGTTCACGGTCCACGAGGCGGAGCGCCATCGGACGGGCGACATCCCCGACGAGCTCTCGCCCGACCACCTGTTCCCGGACCCGGCCGGCCCGGCCACCGACCTCTCGGACGAAAGCAGGGCCTTGGACGCGATAGCGACGACGTTCGGCGTCTCCCTGCCCCAATTCGCCCTCGACCACGGCAGATTGCCGACGCTCCCTACGCACCCGTGGCTCAGGCCGCAGGCACCAGGCGGGACGGAGGCGAGGCTCACGTTCACGCGCCACAGGTAGGCCCTGCCGGGCCGGTGCGGTGGTGGCCCCGGCTCGAGGTCGGAATCGGGTTCGTACGGGGTGGTGAGGTCTCGTACGGTCACGAGCATGAACGTCAAGGTTGGTGACCCGCGCAGGCTCGGACTGCCCGCGTCCGAGGCGAGACTGCGGTTCGAGGCGGAGCCACCGAAGACGGGGCCCGGGGGGCGGTGTCGACCCTGGATGTGTGCCTGCCCGCCATGGACCGGTCGACCGACTACTACACGCACTGGGGGCTGACGCACTTCCTGCTCGACGGCCACCACAAGCTGGAGGTAGCGGCTTCCGTGGGGCGCCCCGTACAGCTCTTGTCGCTCCTCGCGCTGGGCGACTGCCTGGCCGAAGCCGGTGACAAAGACCGGTTGGGGGCCCTGCGCTCTCAGCCTTCCTTGATCCGTGGAACTCGACGGGCTCGGTGACCCTCGGGCCGGGCTCCGAACGGGCGGCCTTCGCCCTCGTGCTGCGAACAGGGGTGTTCAGGAGTGGACGAGCTCCAGCGCTTCGTTCAGGTTGTGCTCGGCGATGGCCTCCATGAACGCCCGGTCGGGGAAGTCCCCGTCGAGCAGCCTCAGCGGTCCCGCCGTCAGTGAGAGCCGCTGGGCCAGCATGTAGAGCGCGAGCCTGTCTTCGTCCAGGCCGCCCACCTTCAGTGGCCGGTACGCGTCGTGCAGTCGGATCCGCAGAAACACGTGCTCCCACTCGACATCGAAGTACATCAAGCCCTCGATGTCGATCACCACGGGGTTCCCGCCCGCGTCCACGAGCACGTGGTCTGGTCCCAGTTCGCCGTGGACGACCGCGTACTCCGCGCGCGGTTGTACTGCCGCCGCGAGCCCCAGCAATCGCTGCTCAAGCCGTTCGCGCGCTTCCGCGACGCGTGGATCACGCGACGCCGCCTCGGTGAGGTCCCGCAGCGCACGGTCCAGGACGACCCCCTCGCACGACGTTCCGCGCGAGGTGCCTCCCCCGTCGACGACGGCCACCTTGCCGTATGTGGGACCTCGATGACGCCGCATCGACTCCAGTGCCTCCCCGAGCCGGGCCATGACCGGCTCGGCCGCGCCCGGATCGCGTGCGAGAAGTTCCTCCAGGTTCTCGCCCCGGAGGTCCTCGACGATCGCGAGGTCGGCCGGACGGTGAGTGCCGTCGCGGTCGACGAGACGGATCGCGGGGACGCGGGCGCCGAGTGTGTCCAACCGCGCGTGTGCGGCCTCGAACAGGCCGATCCCGAGACCGGGGGAGAACGGGTCGGTGAGGTCGTCGTCGCCCTCCGCCGCCGGCCAGTAGTTCTCGGCGTCGTCCCACAGGTAGGCGATCGCCGTGGTCGCGTCGTCCATCACCAGGCGGTACACGCCCTTCTTGCTCCCACCCGCGACGCGCTCAACCGCTGCCAACCGCCGCTCGCCACCCAGGGCGGCCTGCGCCGCACCCGCCAGCTGCTCCCGTGTCACTGCTCTGGGTGCCACGTCCCCAACCGCCTCTCCGCCGCAGCCACAACAACCCGCGCAACCTACGGGATCAGCGACGCGGAGGCGATTGGTTTGTGGGTGTGTGTGGGTGGGCTCAGAATGTCCAGCGCGTGTGCGAGTAGATCCCGTCGTCCCGGCCGAAGCCGTATGCCGTGGCCGGGGACACCGCGAACACCATCGCGTCGCCCTTCCGGAACGCGTCCCCGATCCCGTGGAAAGTGCCCTCGGGGGAGGTGATGTGTGCCCCGTACTTCGCTTCGTACGCCGTGATCACCTCTTCGAGCACCGCCGGATCGGCAACCGGCGTGGCCTTGCCCTCGACCACGACGTCGAGCCCTTCGGTGAGCGAATTCCGTCCGGTGGTCAGGGCGCAGTGCCCGTCATGAGAGAGGTTCCTCGCCTTCTGTTCGCCCGCGCCGGTGGAGAAGTACAGCACCCCGTCGTGCCAGGCGGCGATGACCGGAGTGACGTGCAGGCGGCCGTCGGGGCGCACCGTGGACACCCAGAAGATCTCGGCGGCCTCCAGCTGCCGCTGGGCTTCGGCCCATTCGGTGGCGGAGACGTCGGTGGCACCGGGGCGGGGGTTGAGCGCGGAGCTGTAGCGGGCGTCGAGCTCGGTCGTGGGCTGCTTCGCAGGTCCCTGAGTCGGCATGGTGGGTCTCCCTTCCTCGCCCCTGTAACGATCCGCCGCCCGCGCGGTCATCACGTGACGTCGGCCCCGTCCGTCACGCATGGCGGTCAGGTCGCGGCGCGGGATGCGTAGGCGCGGACGTCCGCGTCGGGGTCGGCTGTCGCGTCGGCGAGGGCCGCGCGGGCGTCGGGGTCGGCGCGGTGGACGAGGAGTGACAGGACGACGGCCTTGCGGACGTCCGCGTTGGGGTCGGTGGATGCCTTGGCGAGGGCGGGAACTGTCATGGTGGGCAGGGCCGTTCGCAGGGCGGTCGCGGCGCCGGCCCGCACCTGCCAGGCGCGGTCGCCGAGCGCGGCCACGGCCCGTTCGGCATACGGGGGCGGGCAACCCGTATCGGCGAGTGCAGTGAGAGCGGCTGCCCTCACCAGCGGGTCGGAGTCGTCGAGGAGCGGAGCGAGCGGGTCCGGCGACGGTTCGCGCACCGCCGCGAGACCGCGGGCGACCGCGACTCTGACCTCGCGGGCCGGGTCTGCCGTGGCCGCCGAGAGCTGATCGGCCGCGTCCACCGAGACCAGTGCCCGGACGGCTTGGACACGTACGTCGATGTCGGTGTCGGCGAGCACGGTGGCGTACACCGAGGCGTCGCCGAGCCGCAGTTCCCGCAGGACGTCCAGCGCGGCGCCCCGCACCGCCGGGTCCGCCACACCGAGGGCTGCTCGCAGGCCGGACGCCAACTCATCTGCTGCGGGCAGGACTTCGACCAGTTCGCGCAGCGCGCCGGCGGCGGCCTGCCGGACCTGGGGCGCGGCATCCCGCAGCCGTGCGGCGAGCGCGGGACCGGCCCCGGCGGGCACCGTCTCGGCGAGGACGGCGACGGCGGCCACCCGCACCGCCGGGTCGGAGTCCTCAAGGTAGGTGGAGAGCGCCTCCAGGTCGGGGGACTCCTCGGCCAGGGAGAGGAGAGCGAGGAGGGTGGGGTTCGACGAGGGGGCCCGGATCGCCGAGGGCGGGGGAGCCGGCGCGGCGGACGCGGCCGGGCGGGCGGCGGGGGCGACGTCCCGCTGCCCCGCCGTCGCCACCGGCACCAACGCGACCTCGCCCAGCACCCGCTCCGCCCCGGCCGCCGACGGCTCGAACTCCGGCACCGGAACGACATACGGTTCGACCGGCCTGGCCCTGAACTCCATCGCCCCCGAACGGGACTTGTACAGGTCGAGATGGTGCAACCACCCCGCGTCGTCCCGCTCAGGATGGTCGAGCCGCTCGTGATACAGGCCCCAGCGCGACTCGGTCCTCGCCAGGGAGGCGCGCGCGGCCATCTCCGCACAGTCCCGGATGAACGACACCTCCGCGCACCGCATCAGCTCATGGGCGGTGCGCGCCCCCATCCCGGCGATCTCTCCCGTCATCCGCTCGAAGGCCTCCACGGCCAGGGACAGCTTCGCCCCGGCCTTCGGCGGAGCCACGTAGTCGTTCACGAACCGCCGCAGCTTGTACTCGACTTGAGATTGTGGCGGCCCGTCGGGGTGACGCAGCGGCCGGTAGATCAACTCATGCGCGGTGGCGAGCTGATCGCCGGGCAACTCGCCTTCATGCGCACGGAATTGGGAGGCGTCCGCACCCGCCAGGTCCCCGAAGACGAACGCGCCGATCATGTAGTTGTGCGGCACGCAGGCCAGGTCGCCGGCCGCGTACAGACGGGGCACGGTGGTGCGGGCGTGTGCGTCGACCCGTACGCCGGACGCCGAGTGGCCGCCGCACAGACCGATCTCCGAGATGTGCATCTCGATGTCGTGCGTGCGGTAGTCGTGACCGCGGCCCTCGTGGAAGGTGGCTCGCGTGGGCCGCTCGGTCGTGTGCAGGATCGACTCGACGGCGTTGATGGTCTCCTCCGGCAGATGGCTGAGCTTGAGGTACACCGGGGCGCGGTCGGAGGCGAGTTCGGCCGCGAACTCGGCCATCATCTGCCCCGACCAGTAGTCCGACTCCACGAACCGCTCGCCGTGCCGGTTCACCTGGTAGCCGCCGAACGGGTTCGCGACGTACGCGCAGGCCGGCCCGTTGTAGTCCTTGATCAGCGGGTTGATCTGGAAGCACTCGATCCCGGTGAGCGCGGCGCCCGCGTGGTACGCCATGGCGTAGCCGTCGCCCGCGTTCGTCGGGTTCTCGTACGTCCCGTAGAGATAGCCGGACGCGGGCAGGCCGAGGCGGCCGCATGCCCCGGTGGCCAGGATCACCGCGCCCGCCCGTACGGTGACGAACGCGCCTGTACGGGTGTTGAACCCGGCCGCACCCACGGCACGGCCGTCCACGGTGAGCACCCGGACCGGCATCACCCGGTTCTCGATGCGGATCCGCTCGCGCATCTCGCGGCGCCGCAACTGCCGGTAGAGGACCTTCTTGACGTCCTTGCCCTCCGGCATCGGCAGCACGTACGAGCCGGAGCGGTGCACCTGGCGGACCGCGTACTCGCCGTGCTCGTCCTTCTCGAACTTCACGCCGTACGACTCCAGGCGCTTGACCATCGCGAAGCCTCGGGTTGCCGTCTGGCGGACGGTGGACTGGTCGACGATGCCGTCGTTGGCGCGGGTGATCTCCGCGACGTAGTCGTCCGGTTCGGCCCGGCCCGGGATGACCGCGTTGTTCACGCCGTCCATCCCCATGGCGAGTGCGCCGGAGTGCCGTACGTGCGCCTTCTCCAGGAGCAGCACGTCCGCGCCGTGTTCGGCGGCGGTCAGGGCGGCCATCGTGCCCGCGGTGCCGCCGCCGATGACGAGGACGTCGCAGGAGAGTTCGGTCGCGTCGGAGAGGGCGGGGATGGCCAGGGGGGTGTCCACGGGCGGGCCTTTCACAGGGGTGCGGTGGTCAGAGGGATGTGAGGATGCGGCGGCGGAGGCCCGTGGTGGCGGGCGCGTTGCGTGCGTCCCGCTGCCGGGGGTGCGGGACGGTCAGGACCTCGCCGGAGGAGAGCAGGGCGATCCGGTCCCCGAGGTAGAGCGCCTCGTCCACGTCATGGGTGACGAAGACGACGGTCGCGCCCGTGCCGCGCAGGATGTCCACGAGCAGGTCCTGCATGCCCGCGCGGGTGTGCGGGTCGAGGGCGCCGAACGGCTCGTCCATGAGGACCGCGCGAGGCTGCCCGGCCAGGGCGCGGGCCAGCTGGACGCGCTGCCGTTGCCCGCCGGAGAGCTGGCGTGGCAGCTTTCGGGCGTGCTCGGCCAGTCCGACACGCTCCAGCCACCAGTCGGCGGCACCCCGTCGCTCTTCCCGTCCCAACCGACTTATCGCCAAGGGGAGTTCGACGTTGGCGCGGACGCTGCGCCACGGCAGCAGGGCGTTCTCCTGGAAGACCAGCGCCCGGTCGGCGGCGGGCCCGCCGATGGGTGCCCCGTCCTGCGTGACCTGCCCGCCCAATGGGGGCAGCAGCCCGGCAAGGGTGCGAAGGAGCGTGGACTTGCCGCAGCCGGAAGGGCCGAGCACGGCCACGAGTTCGCCCGGCGCGATCCGCAGGCGCACGGTGCCGGGCAGGGGCTGCCCTTCGTAGTGGCCGAGCCGCACGTCTTCCAGGGCGAGTTCGGCACCCTGGCGGAGAGAGGCGGTACTCGTCGGACTCATGAGACGGGCTCCTTCTCCAGGGCCGGTACGGGAGACGAAACCGCCGGGGGAGCGGCGGCGCGGCGTACGGCACGGGACGGCGCCCGCTCGGGCGGCCGCGGCAGCCAGGCGGTGGCGCGGCGGCCGAGGAACTCCACCGCCGTGGACGTGAGCCAGCCGAGAGCGCCGATGGTGACCATGCCGACGAAGACACCGGGGTAGTCGACCACCGTGTAGTCCTGCCAGGTGCGGTAACCGACCCCGTACTCACCGGAGATCATCTCCGCCGAGATCACGCAGATCCACGCGACGCCGATGCCCACCGAGAGCCCGCCGAAGATGCCCGGCAGCGCTCCGGGCAGCACCACCGAGAACAGCACCCGCAGCCGGCCGCCGCCCATGGTGAGCACGGCCTCCTCCCACACCGGCGTCAGCGCGCGCACCGCGTGCCGCGTCGACACCAGCACCGGGAAGAACGCCGCGGTGAACGTGATGAACACGATGCCCTGCTCGTTGCTGGGCAGCAGCAGGATCGCGACCGGGACCAGGGCGATCGCCGGGATCGGCCGCGCCACCTCCATCAGCGGGCCGAGCAGATCGGCGGCCCACCGCGACCGCGCGATCGCCGTGCCCGCCGCCACCCCGAGCACCGCGGCCAGCAGGAACCCGATCACGATGCGGCGCAGGCTGTAACCGAGGTCCTGCCAGTACGGGGCGGTGCCCAGCCGGTCGCCGAAGGCGGACGCCACCTCGCCGACCGTGGGGAACTGCCCGAACCGCAGCCAGAGTTCGACGTCCCAGGAGGTCAGCAGCTGCCAGAGCCCGAGGGCCGCGGCGAGCGATGCCGCTCGGATCAGCCAGCGGCCCGCGCTCATGACGCGAGCCCCACGGCGTCCGCGTAGCTGACGACCCTGGCGCCGGCGTGCCGTTCGACGTACGTCTTCGCATGGCTCGGGGTGACGAAGGCGCGCAGGTCGGAGCCGTCCGCGACCCACACCGCGCGGTCGGCGAACCACAGGGTGCCGGTCAGTTCGTCGGGTACGTAAGCGGCCCGGACCTCAGCTCCCTTCAGAGCCTTGAGGAGCTGCTTCGGACTGTCGAAGGTGCGGGTGGAGTCCTGCCCCTTCAGCCACAGCTCGGACTTGGCGGCGCCCGCCTTCGGATACGCGGGTGTGTGCGTGGCCCGCTTCAGCGGCTCAGGGTCGACGAAGGAGTCCACGTCGACGTCGCCCACCAGCTTGGCCGCCTTGAGGATCGGTACGTCCTTCTTCAGCGCGGCGATCAACTTCGGCCGCAGTGCCGGGTCGAAGGTGGCGATGCCGTGGGCGCCGTTGTAGAGGTAGACCGCCTCGGCGGGCAGGCCGGTCTCCTCGGCCACCGACTCGGCGGCCGCAACCGGCCGCTTGCGGAGGTAGTCGGTGGCCCGCCGCTGAGCCCGGAGGAAGTCGTCGAGGACCCCGCCGCGCTCCTCGGCGAACTTCTCCCGGACGGTCACTCCGTGGAACGTCGGCAGATTCAGGTCGGCGCCGTCGTACAGGGCCTTCGCTTTGCCCTCGTACGCCAACTGCCCGGGCCAGGCGACGAATTGGGACAGTGCGTCGACGCTTCCCCCGGTCAGGGCGGACGCGCCCACGCTGGGCTGCTGGTTGAGTTTGCTGATGCCTTTCTCCGGGTCGATCCCGGCCTTCTTCAGGGCGCGTACCAGGGTGCCGTCGGCGGCCGAGCCGACGCTGGTGGACACTTTCCTGCCGCGCAGGTCGGTCAGAGATCTCAGGTGCGAACCGGGTGCGGTGACCACGGTGTTGAGGCCTCCGCGCAGGTTGTAGCCGGTGACCGAGACGAGCCGCGTCGGCTGCCCCAGCTGCTTGCCCCGGGCCGCGTTGATCAGCAGCGGGAAGTCGCCCATCGACCCGATGTCGATCTTCCCGGCGGTCATCTGGGCGGTGATGGGGGCGCCGGTCGCGTAGTCCTGCCACTTCACCTTGTAGGTCTTGCCGTCCTTCTTGCCGCGGGCCGCGAGTTCCTCCTCGAAGTAGCCGAGGGAGCGCAGCAGCGTTCCGGCGGTGACGGTGTTGATGGTCTTCGACTGGTATCCGACGGTCACCGTGACGGTCTTGGAGCCGTCTGCCCCGGCGGTGCCACCGCACGCGGTGACCAGGGGCAGCAGCAGGGCCAGCGGCAGTAGCCGGGCGAGCGGGACAACGGGTTCATGAGGCACGGCAGTTGGACCTTTCACCGGAGCAGGTAGGGCATGTTGACGGTGACCGCGCCGGTGGGGCACCGGGCCGCGCACGGGCCGCAGTACCAGCACTCGTCGACGTGCATGTACGCCTTGCCGCTGTCCTCGTGGATCGCGAGCGAGTCGAGCGGACACATGTCTACGCAGAGCGTGCAGCCGTCGATACACCGCGACTCGTCGATGGTCACGGGTACGTCGGCGCGCTGCGGGACAACGGGCATGGCTGTCTCCAGGGAGGGGGGTAGGAGGAACGTGGGGTGGGTCAGACGGAGTGGCGCCGAAGGACGCCGCTCATGGTGATGCGGTCGCCGCGGAAGCGGATGAACTCCAGGTCCACAGGCCGCCCGTCGGGCAGATGAGTGAGCCGCTCCAGCATCAGAACGGCGCTCCCGCGCGGTGCCTCGAGGACCGCGGCGGAGTGCGCGTCGGCGTTCACGGCTTCGAGAGTGATCTCGGCATGCCCCAGCGGGCCGCCGGTCAGCGTCTCCAGGAGCCGGAACACATCCGTGTTCTCCAGATCGCAGCCGAGCAGGTCACCGCCGACATCCATGGGCAGATACGACAGGTCCAGGGACAGTGGCAGTCCGTCGAGTCGGCGCAACCGCTCGATGCAGAGCACGTCGGTGTGGTCGGGCAGACCGAGCCGGCGCGCCACGGGGCCGGGAGCGCTGACCGGTCCGACGGTCCGGACCTCGTTGGTGACCCGGCCGTGCTCGTGCAGGGTCTCGGCCAGGCCTTGCAGCCGGTCGAGGCGGTGCGGGTACTTCTCGCAGACCACGACGGTGCCGACGCCGGCCTTCCGCTCGACGAGCTGCTCGACGCGCAACAGGTCGAGGGCCTGTCGGACGGTGTTGCGGCTGGCCCGGTAGTCGGCGGCGATGACGTCCTCCAGAGGGAGGACGCCGCGCGGGAATCCGCCCGACAGGATCTGGTGGCGCAGCAGATCCGCGAGCTGCCGGGCCTGGTCCGCACGCAGCCGCCGACGGCGCGCGGCGGCGACCGGAAGCGAGGCGGGGATACGTTCGGCTGGCATGGCAGGGAACGTACCGGCGCCGCGGCTCCGATGGTGTTGCGGCAGCATTGCGCCACCTGACGGCTCCAGCCGCACCGCTCTGACCTGCTGAATCGACGGCCGACGAACAAGATCCGCCACTTGACCGCCCACCACGTGGACAGTGGTCGACCGCGGCGCGGTCGGGGGAGTGCGGGCAGGAGGGCGGGCGGCCGGCTCGCCCCCGGCGCGGCGGCGGGCGACGATGGAGGACGGGGCCGGTTCCGGGGGCCAGGTACTGGGAGGTGCCCGTGGAGCACGCCCGAACAACCGACGTACTGATCGTGGGCGCCGGCCCGGTCGGGCTGAGCGCGGCCGCGGAGCTCCGGCGGCACGAGGTGCGCTGCCGTCTCGTCGACCGCCTGCCGGCCCGCCTTCCGTACGCCAAAGCGGTCGGCATCCAGCCGCGCACACTCGAGATCTGGGACCGGATGGGCCTGGCCCGCGCCGCCCTGGAGGCCGCCGTCCCGATGCGCGGCCAGCTGATCTACGTCAACGGCCGGGAGCAGGCCCGCATCGACCTCGTCCTGCCGCCCGAGGTGCCCTACGGATTCGCCGCGCTGCCTCAGTACGAGACCGAACGCCTCATCGAGGAGTACGTCGGCGGCCTCGGTACGTTCGCCGAACGCGGCACCGAACTGCTGTCGTTCAGCCAGGACGAGGACGGAGTCACGGCTCTTCTGCGCACCGAATCCGGCGCCGAGGAGGAGCTGCGCGTCCGCTATCTGATCGGCTGCGACGGAGCGCACAGCACCGTCCGCAAAGGGCTGGGCCTGAGCTTCGAAGGCGGGGCCTTCGACGAGGGCTACATGCTGGCCGACGTCGAGGCCGACTGGGACATGCCGCACGGCTACGGCGTACGGTCCATGCACCGCGGCGACGACGGCTCCACCGACGACGTGCTGGTCTGCATCCCGCTGCCCGGAAACGGCCGCTACCGCATGTCCACGCTGGTCCCGCCCGAGCTCTCCGAGCCGGGCGCCGACCGCGGGCCCGCACAGGGGGACGGTGTGGCGCACGGCCTGCAGAGCGGTGGCGCCCCCGAGCTGTCCCACATCCAGGCCGTCGTCGACCGCCTGGCCCCTACGCCGGCCACCCTCTCCCACATGCGCTGGTCGTCCGTCTTCCGCATCAGCCACCGCATCGTCGACCGCTACGCCGACGGACGCGTCTTCGTCGCGGGCGACGCCGCCCACATCCACCCGCCCACCGGTGCTCAGGGCATGAACACCGGCATCCAGGACGCCTGCAACCTGGCCTGGAAGCTCGCCCTCGTCGTCCGGGGCGAGGCGGGACCCGCCCTGCTCACCAGCTACGACGCCGAGCGCCGCCCGGTCGGCGAGGAGGTCGTCGGCCGGACTGTGCGACACGCCACGAAAGGCATCGAAGCCGACCCCGACGACCCGCGGACCATCATGCTCCGCGAGGCCCAACTGCTCATCGGCTACCGGGACGGACCGCTCGCGGGGAGCCCGCACGGGTCCGCCGACGCGCCCCAGCCCGGTGACCGCGCCCCGGACTGCACCGGGCTGACCGAGCCCGTGGCCGCCTACCCGTTGCGCCTGCTCGACATCCTGCGCGGCCGCACGGCGCACGTCGTGCTCCTGTACGGGGCCGGCGCCGCCGGCCTGGCGGAGGCCGCCGAGACCGTCCGGGCCGAGGGGCTGCCACCGACAGCCGACGGGACTGTCCAGGACACTGTCGCCGTCCTCGCCCGTGAAGCCGAGCCAACTGGCCTCGACTCCCTGGCCGTTGCCGGATACCGCGACGCCGCAGGGGAGTTCGCCCGGCTCTACCGCCCCGACGGCCCCACCGGGTTCGTCGTACGCCCCGACGGATACCTCGGCACCCGCTTCCCCCTCGCAGACACGGTGGCGGCCCTGTCCGAGTACCGGGCGGAGCTGTCGTCGCTGACGTGATCACCACCGCCACTCGCCCGCTCCTGATTGAGTAGCCGTACTCAGGCCACCCGGCTTCTGGGCCGCCACGATGAGGCGACCGAGAAGAAGGAGTGCCCCGATGTCCCTGATCGCCACTGTCCGTCGCCGGGCGGCGAACACTCCGGCCCCCTCCCTGGCCCCGTCGCCGGTGTTGCCCGGCGTCTGCGTCGCCGTCGTGGTCGCGGGGGTCGCCCTCTCCGCCTGGGCACCGCGCGACCGGACGACCTGGCTGCTGGAAGTGGTGTGGGTACTGATCGGACTGCCACTGGTCCTCCTGACCTGGCGACGCTTCCCGCTGTCGGGGATGCTGAGCTGTCTCCTCGCGGCGCACGCGCTGGTGCTCGCGCTGGGCGGGCACTACACGTACGCCGAGGTGCCGTTGGGCGAATGGGTGAAGGACGGACTGGGGCTGTCCAGGAATCCGTACGACCGGTTCGGGCACCTGCTGCAGGGCTTCGTACCGGCCATCCTGGTCAGGGAGTTGCTGGTCCGGACGTCTCCTCTGCGCGGCAGCCGATGGCTGGCGCCGCTCACGGTCTGCGCGTGCCTGGCGTTCAGCGCCGTCTTCGAGATGTTCGAGTGGGTGGCGGCGGTCATCGGCGGGCACGCGGCGGACGCCTTCCTCGCCACCCAGGGCGATGTGTGGGACACCCAATGGGACATGTTCTGCGCGCTGATCGGCGCCACCGTCTCGCTGCTGCTGCTCAGCAAGTGGCACGACCGGCAGCTCACCCGCCTGACCGGCTGATGCCGGACCGCCGCGTCAGCATCGTCACGGGCTCTACGCCGTGCGCACCCCTGAGAAGCTGTCGCGCATCGACCGCGAAACCGCCGTGAGCCGCTGACCCTGTAGCGAGATAGCCGCGTCGGACAGGTTGCCCGTAGGTCACGCGGGCTCGGAGGCGGGTGGCCGGGTGGGGCCGGGAAGTCGGGCGGGGCGGCCGTGTTCGTACTGGTCGGCCTGGAGGCGGTACATCTGCGCGCGGCGGCCGGCGGGTTCGGCGGCGAACAGTTCGGCGTGACTGCCCTCCTCGATCAGCCGGCCGTCGTCCAGGACGAAGACGCGGTCGACGCGGCGCACCGCGGCCATGCGGTGCGTGACCAGGACGAAGATGCGGTCCGGCCCCGCGAGGCCGAGGATCTGGGCGAACGCACGCTGCTCCGCGTCCGGGTCCAGGGCGGACGCCGGCTCGTCCACGATGATCACGCAGACGACAGGGAAGTGGGCGCGGGCCGGCCCGGTCGCCGGGTCAGGTTCCCGAAGGCTCCGGCGGGGCGAGCGCGATGTCCCGCTTCAGGATCTTGCCGGTCGCCCCCTTGGGGAGTTCGTCGACGAATCTCACGATCCGCGGGTACTTGTAGGCCGCCACCCGCTGTCGTACGTAGTCGCGCAACTCGTCCGTCGTGATGCGGGCGCCGGGCCGGAGAACCACCACGGCGGCCACCTCCTCGCCGCGCGTCGGGTCGGGCACACCGATCACCGCGGCCTCCGCGACGTCCGGGTGCCGGTACAGAACCTCCTCGATCTCGCGCGGATAGACGTTGTAGCCGCCGCGAATGACGAGGTCCTTCTTGCGGTCGACGATGAAGTAGTAGCCGTCGTCGTCGACGCGGGCGAGATCACCGCTGTGGAACCAGCCCTCCTGGAACGCCCGCGCGGTGGCGTCCGGCCGGTTCCAGTACCCCTTCATGACGTTCTCGCCCCGGATCGCCAGCTCACCCACCTCGCCGGGGCCGACCACACGGCCGCCCTCCGCGACGAGCCGCAACTCGACCCCCCGGACAGGGAGCCCGATGGAACCCGGCTTGCGGGGCCGGTCCGGCGGGTTGAAGCACGCCACCGGCGACGTCTCCGACAGGCCGTAGCCCTCCAGCACCGTGACCCCCAGCTCGCGCTCGGCGGCGTGCAGCAGTTCCACAGGGAGTGCGGAGCCGCCCGAGACTCCCAGCCGCAGCCGCGGCAGGGCAGGCCCGACGCCGCTCTGGAGCAGCGCGGTGTACATCGTCGGCACGCCGAGGAAGACGGTCACCTCGTCGCGGCGCAGTATCTCCAGTGCCGTGGCCGAGTCGAAGCGAGGCAGGAGGGTCAGACAGGCACCCGCCGCGATCGCGGTGTTCAGGGCGCAGGTCTGCCCGAAGGCGTGGAACAGCGGGAGCCCGCCGAACAGGACGTCGTCCGGTCCCACGCACAGCAGCGTCCCGGCCGCCGTCAGCGCGTTGCTCACCAGGTTGCGGTGCGTCAGCTCCGCTCCCTTGGGCGTCCCCGTCGTGCCGGACGTGTAAAGGATCACCGCGGTGTCGTCGTCGGCGTTCCCGGCCGCTCCGGTCATCGGCGGGGCCAGGCGCAGCTGCGCGTCGAGGGTGGCCGGGTCCGCGACCAGGTATTCCACGCCGGCCATCGCCGCCGCCGGAACGGCCTCGTCGGCAGAGGACGGCGAGGCCACCAGGAATCGGGTGGCGCAGTCACGCAGCACGAACGCGATCTCGTCCGCCTTCAGCAGCGGATTCATCGGGACGACGACACCGCCCGCGCGCAGGATGCCGTAGTACACGACGGGAAAGTGCAGGACGTTGGGGAGGACCATCGCCACGCGGTCGCCCGCCCGCACGCCCCTGGCCCGCAGCAGCGCCGCGAACCGGGCGGTCAGGTCGTCGAGTTCCCCGTACGTGAGGACGCGGTCGCCCTGACGGACAGCGGTCCGGTCAGCGTGGGACCGGGCGGATCGCGCCAGAAGTGCGCAGAGGTCGGACATGTGGCTTCCCTTTCGTCGGGGGGTGCGGGGTGATCACGTCGCGCGGCGCGACCCCGCCGCGCCCGCCGGTGCGGGAATGCTCATCGCCCCAGAACACCGGTGGCAGTGAACGTGGTTGATGCGGCGTCAGCCACAACTGGAGGAGATGAAAGGAGTGTTCGCGGTCCGGATCGTCCTCGCGCGGCGCGCGGGCGTGCAGGACCGCGTGGTTGTTGAGCAGCAGCAGGTCGCCGGGGGCGAGGTCGATGTCGAGGCGCAGCTCCGGGGAGGACGCCGTCTCGTCCATGAGGTCGAAGAGCTCCCGCTCCGTCGAACTCAGACGCCGTACCTCGGGATACCGCTGCGCGGACTCCAGACGGCCGCGGTCGTAGCGCAGGCTGAGCCTGTCCCCGTCCCGGTGGGCGAGCGGCACCGCCTGCCAGGGGAGCCCGCCCGGGAGCTGTTCTCCGCGGCGGTCGAGGAAGTGCGTACGACTCAGGCAGTCGAGCAGCTCGGGCCTGTGAGCCAGTACGGCATTGTGCACCGCCGCCGAACTGGCGAGCGTCGTACGCCCCCGGGAACCGGTCGCCTCCAGGCACAGCAGCGCCAACGCGTCGGCGGCCTCGGTGCGTGGCGACAGCGCGGCCCGGGCGTCGGGCCCCTCCCGCAGATGCCCGAGCATGTGACCGGTCGCGTCCTGCGACACCGGGATCCCGAGGTGCTGTCCGACACCCCACAGGAGGACAGCGGCCGCCTCCTCGCTGTACCGCTCCACCGGGATGCCTCGTACCAGTACGAAGCCCCGGCCGTTCTCCAGCTCGTCGGCCGCACCGCGCAGCTCGCCCGCAAGGGTCGGCAGCGGGAAGTGGTCGGCGGTCACCTTCAGCAGAGGGGTGCCCCGGGCTCGCACCGTCCGCAGGGCCGCGTCCAGCTCGTCGAGCCGCGCCGGTGACAGGTGCAGCGCCCAGGCCGGGGAGGCCGAGAGATCCCGGCCCCGCCACACGGCCGGACCGGTGCAGGGGCGGCGGGGGAGTTCTGGGAATTTCCCACGCACCATATTCATCCTTTCTCCGCCGGGGAATTCCATGAGAAATAAGCACCGGGACCCGGATTCGCCGACTCTTTCGCGGCCTCTTCGTCGCGGTACCGACCCCTTTTCAAGGAGCCTATGCTTTGCCAAGGTGTCTTCCATCGGAATTCCGTGCGGCCTTCGCGGTGGTGCCACGCTAAGTGACGGCCCCGTGCCGCGCTTGACCTCACGGGACGGATGACTTATCAATCTGGGACACAGCTCTGGAGCGCGCCGATGAAACCGCTGGTCCGCAACGCAGCCCTGAGCAGCTACATCGAGCTCAGCCAGTCCCTGGGTATCGACCCCCGTGCCCTCATGAAGCAGGTGGGTCTCGACCCCGTAGGGCTCGCCGTCCAGGACCGCTGGATTCCCGGCGCGGCCGTCGCCGAGCTGCTCGAACTGTCGGCGGCGACAGCGCGGCGCGAGGACTTCGGCCTGCTCCTCGCCGAGCGGCGCCGCTTCTCCAACCTCGGCCCGATCAGCCTCGTCCTGCGCGAGGAACCGGACGCGCGCAGCGCCGTCCGGCTCCTGGTGCGCCAGGAGCGCATGTACAACGAGATGCTGCGCAGCCGGCTCACGGAGGCGAACGGGCTCGCCACCTTGAAGGTGAGCCTCGCCCTCGGCGAGGTGCGTGAGGCCCGGCAATCCGTCGAGCTGGCCGTGGGCGTGCTGCATGGGTTTCTCCGGGTGTTCCTCGGCGCCCGCTGGCAGCCACTGTCCGTGTGCTTCTCACACGGCGCCCCCCACGACATGGCCGCACACCGGCGTTTCTTCGGGCCCGTAGTGGAATTCGACCAGGAATTCAACGGCATCGTTTTCTACGCGACCGAACTCGACACCCCCAACACGATGTCCGATCCCCTGCTGCGCGGCTACGCCCGGCAGTATTTCGACTCCCTCGCGGTCTCCGAGGACACCACCGAGCTCGACCGGGTGCGCGAGCTGATCGAGGTCCTGCTGCCGACGGGGCGTTGCTCGATCGAACAGGTCGCCGGCAGCCTCGGCGTCGACCGCAGGACCGTCCACCGGCACCTCGCCACATCGGGCGAGACCTTCTCCTCGCTCGTCAACGCCACGCGCACCGAGCTTGCCGAGCAGCTCGTGGCGAATCCGAGCCGTTCCCTCACGGAGATCGCGGGACTCCTCGGCTTCTCCGCGCCCAGCGCCTTCTCCCGTTGGTTCCGGGATCAGTTCGGCAGCAGCGCCCGCGAGTGGCGCGCCCAGAGGTCCGACCCCGGCCCTGTCCCCAACTGACAAGTCTCCTGTCACCTGCGGTAAAGCGCCGCGCGTAACCCGCTCTTAACGTGGCCGTACCGCAAGGGCCACTTCGGCTCTGTCGATCAAGGCCCTTGCCCCAGCCACGAGTCGGGTCGCTGTGCCCACGAAGGCCTGCCCCGGCGCGTCCGCGTACCAGGAGATGACGATGCACTTCCTCGATGACTCCCTGCTGCCCGAGAACCAGCAGAAGCTGGTGATCCAGGTCGCTCCCTACGGCCCCGAGTGGCTCCCCGGCGACGCCGACGACCTCCCCCTCACCATGGACGAGCATGTCCAGGCCGCCGTGGACTGCTACAACGCCGGTGCCACCGTCCTCCACATCCACGTGCGGGAACTGGACGGGCACGGCTCCAAGCGCATGTCCAAGTTCAACGAACTCATCGGCCGGCTGCGCGAGGCCGTACCGGACATGGTCCTGCAGATCGGCGGATCCATCTCGTTCGCCCCCGAGGACGAGGGATCCGAGGCGAAGTGGCTCAGCTACGACACCCGCCACCTGCTGGCCGAACTCGACCCGCGGCCCGACCAGGTGACGATCGCCATCAACACCAGCCAGATGAACATCGTCGAGATCATGTCCGACGACGACCTCGCCGGGACGTCCATCGCCAAGCCCGACTACTACGCGGCGTACCGGGACATGGTCGTCGAGGCGGGCCCCGACTTCTACCTTGAACACCTCAAGCGCCTGCACGCGAACGGTATCCAGCCGCACTTCCAGCTCGCCACCCTGGCTCAGCTGGAGACCGTCGAGCGCCTCATCCGCAGCGGCGTGTACACCGGCCCCCTGGTCCTCAACTACGTGGCCATCGGCGGTGGTTTCTCCGGGCGGCACCCGGCCGACCTGATCGAGTTCGTCCGCCGTGTCCCCGACGGTGCCGTCCTCACCATCGAGTCCTCGATGCGCGCCGTCGCCCCCATGAACGCCATCGGCATCGCCCTCGGCGTCCACGTCCGCGTGGGCAACGAGGACAACCTGTGGGCCCGCAAGGGTGAGCGCATGAGTTCCGTGCAGCAGGTCGAGCAGATGGTCAGCATCGCCGACACCCTCGGCCGCGACGTCGCGAACGGCGCGGAGGCCAAGGAGATCTACCACATCGGCGAGTACTACTCCGGCACCGACCAGACCCTGGCCGCACTCGGCATGGTGCCCAACCGGCGTCCCGGACAGCGCGGCTTCATGCTCGGCGGCACCACCGGCTGACGTCGACTACGTCGCCAGGTCGTCGCCGAACAAGCACAGCGAGCCCACCGGCAGCATGCCGGGCCGGCACATCCCGCACCCAAGCACAGCAAGCCGAACAACCCGAACGAAGAGAGCATTGCCGTGGCATACGCCATCCGCTTCCACGAGACCGGCGGCCCCGAGGTTCTGCGCCGTGAACAGGTGACCGTCGGCGCCCCCGGCCCCGGCGAGGTCCGGGTCCGGCACGAGGCCGTCGGCCTCAACTTCGCCGACACCTATTTCCGCACCGGCCTGTACCCGGCCCCGCTGCCCGCGGGAATCGGCGTCGAGGCCGCCGGCGTCGTCGAAGCCGTCGGCCAGGGCGTCACCCACGTCGCCGAGGGTGACCGTGTCACGTACACCGGCAGCCCGCTCGGCGCGTACAGCTCCGAGCGGGTCATGCCCGCCGACTCCCTGATCCGGCTCCCCGACGGCATCGACTTCGAGACCGCGGCCGCCATGACCATGCGAGGCCTCACCGCCTCGTACCTGCTGCGCCGCATCCACCCGCTGAAGCCCGGCGACACGATCCTGCTGCACGCCGCCGCGGGCGGCGTGGGACTGATCGTCTCCCAGTGGGCGAAGCTGCTCGGCCTCACCGTCATCGGCACCGTCTCCACCGAGGAGAAGGCCGCACTCGCCCGCGCCCACGGCTGCGACCACACCATCCTGTACCGGCAGGAGAACGTCGCGGAGCGCGTGCGGCAGCTGACCGACGGGGCCGGTGTCCCGCTCGTCCTCGACAGCGTCGGCAAGGACACGGTCGCCGGGTCCATGGCCTCGCTGCGCCGCCGCGGCCTGCTGGTCTGCTTCGGCACCTCGTCCGGAGTGCCGCCCCTGGACGCGATGAAACTCGTCCAGCACGGATCGCTGTTCGTGACCCGCCCGGCGCTGGCCGACTACATCGCCGACCCCGCCGAGCGGGACGACCTCGCCGGAGAACTGTTCGGCCACGTCGCCGCCGGCCGCATCGGGATCCGCGTCGGCCAACGCTTCGCCCTCGAGGACGCCGTGACCGCGCACCGCACGCTCGAAGCGGGCCGCACGACGGGCTCGTCCATCCTCATCCCCTGAGCCACCCGTCCCCCGTACCCCAGGAGAGCACCCATGCCCCGGACCGCTGCCCGCACCCGGATCCAGGTCGAACCGCTGACCTGCACCATCGGCGCCGAACTGCACGGCGTCCAGCTCAGCGACGCCGTCCACGACGACGCGCTCTTCGCCAAGATCAAGGAACTCCTGCTCCGCCACAAGGTGCTGTTCCTGCGCGACCAGGACATGAGCCGCGCCGAGCACGTCGGGTTCGCCTCCCGCCTCGGCCCGCTGGAGGACCACCCGGTCCTCGGCAGCGACCCCGACCACCCCGGCCTCGTCCGCATCTACAAGGACCTGGACAGCAAGCCCGAGCACTACGAGAACGCCCTGCACTGCGACGCGACCTGGCGCGACCGCCCGCCCATGGGCGCCCTGCTCCGCTGCGTCGAGACGCCCGACGTCGGCGGCGACACGATCTGGGTCGACATGGCCGAGGCGTACCGCAGGCTCCCCGAACACATCCGCACCCAGATCGACGGGCTGCGCGCCCGGCACAGCATCGAGGCGAGCTTCGGCGCGGTCATGCCGACGGAGCAGCGCCACCAGCTCAAGGCCCGCTACCCGGACGCCGAGCACCCGGTCGTGCGCACCCACCCCGAGACCGGCGAGAAGATCCTCTTCGTCAACTCCTTCACCACCCACTTCGTCAACTACCACACCCCCGAGAACGTGCGGTTCGGCCAGGACCACGCGCCCGGCGCGAGCCACCTGCTCAACTACCTCACGAGCCAGGCGGCCGTCCCCGAGTACCAGGTCCGCTGGCGCTGGACCCCGAACAGCGTCGCCCTCTGGGACAACCGATCCACCCAGCACTACGCGGTCCAGGACTACTGGCCCGCCATCCGCAAGATGGAGCGTGCCGGGATCGCCGGTGACAGGCCCTGCTGAGCCGATGACGCGTCGCTACGCGTGGTTGGTGTTCGCCCTCAGCTTCGGGCTCCTGCTGTCCGACTACATGTCGCGGCAGGTCCTGAACGCGGTGTTCCCGCTGCTGAAGGCCGAATGGCTGCTCTCCGACACCCAGTTGGGAGCGCTGAGCGGCATTGTCGCCCTGATGGTCGGCGTGCTGACCTTTCCGCTGTCGTTGCTCGCGGACCGGTGGGGCCGGGTCAGGAGCCTGGTCCTCGCGGCGGTGGTGTGGAGCCTGGCCACCCTGGGCTGTGCCGTCTCCGCGAGCTACGGCGAGATGTTCCTGGGCCGTTTCATGGTGGGCGTCGGTGAGGCGGCCTACGGGAGCGTGGGCATCGCGGTGGTGCTGAGCGTGTTCCCGGTGGGTCTGCGGGCCACGCTGTCGGGAGCCTTCATCGCGGGCGGCGCCTTCGGCTCCGTACTCGGTGTGTCGATCGGCGGAGTGGTGGCCCAACACTTGGGCTGGCGCTGGACGTTCGGCATCATGGGCCTGTTCGGGCTGGTCCTGGCCGCGGTCTACGGCGTCGTCGTGACGGAGCGGAGACTCGCGCCGGCCGGCTACGGCACCGGCCCCGCGCCGGGTACGGGAGGCCCGGTACGGGCGCTGCTGCCCCGGCTGTTCTCGTCGGTGTCCGTGCTGTGCGCCTATGTCGGCAGCGGCCTGCAGATGTTCATCGCGATGGCACTGCTGGCCTGGATGCCCAGCTTCCTCGACCGCTACTACGGCCTGCCGCCCGGCAAGGCCGGACTCGCCGCCGGAGGATTCGCCCTGATCACCGGGATCGGCATGATCGGCGGCGGCATCGTCAGCGACCGGCTCGGCCGCAGCAACCCCCACCTCAAGTGGACCGTCGCCATCGTGTGCAGCTTCGGCTCGCTGGTCCTGCTCACCGGCGGGTTCCAACTCCCGCCCGGAACGCCGCAACTCCTCCTCGTGGGCGCCGGGACGCTGCTCTCCAACGCCACGGCGGGACCCGCCGCCGCCATGGTGGCGAGCCTGACACCGGCCGCCGTCGCGGCGACGGCCATGGCGACACTCACCCTCGCCAACAGTCTGCTGGGCCTGGCGCCCGGCCCCGCGGTCACCGGCATGCTGGCCGACCGCATGGGCCTCGACGGCGCACTCCGCCTGGTCCCGCTCGTCGCCGTCGTTGCGGGCCTGGCGTTCGCCCTCGGCAGACGCCACTACGACAAGGGCCTCATCTCGGCATCGGCCCCGGCCCTCGAAAAGACGGAGATCTCCGCATGAACCCCCTCCCCGCGCCCACGGTCGTGCTCGTGCCCGGCCTGCGCGACCACGTCCCCGACCACTGGCAGACGGCTCTCACCGCCCGCCTCCCCGGTTCCGTGACCGTGCCGCCCCTGACTGACCTCAGGCTGAGCTGCGACGCTCAGGTCACCGCTCTGAACGACGTGGTGTCCGGCATCGAGGGACCGGTCGTGCTCGTCGCGCACAGCGCCGGCGTCCACACCACCGTCCACTGGGCGGCCCGGCACACCCGCCCGGTGCGCGGCGCCCTCCTCGCGACACCGCCCGACTTCGAGACCCCGCTGCCGGACGGCCACCCCGAACCGCGGACCCTGCGTGACAACGGCTGGCTGCCGACGCCGAGCGCCACGCTGCCGTTCCCCAGCGTGGTCGCCGCGAGCACGAACGACCCCCTGGCCCGCTTCGACCGGGTCACCGCACTGGCCGACGCGTGGGGCAGCCGCCTGGTCGATCTCGGCCCCGTCGGCCACCTCAACCCCGCCTCCGGCTACGGCGAGTGGCCCCGCGCACTGGAGATCCTCCAGGCCTTCGGCTGCCGTGCGACACCCGACCCGAAGGCGTCGGCATGAGCGCGCGGAACTCCAACATCACCGCGTTCCTGGCCTGGTTGGCGCAGGAGCGCGGACGGTCGTTCACCGACTACGCCGAGCTGTGGCGGTGGAGCACCGACGACCTGCCCGGCTTCTGGTCGGCCGTGTGGGAGTTCTACGGCCTGGACACGGTCAGCGACTACGACGAGGTGCTCGCCGACGCGAGGATGCCCGGCGCGACCTGGTTCACCGGGGCACGCCTCAACTTCGCGCAGCAGTGCCTCGCCCACGCCACCGACGAACGCCCCGCGCTCATCGCCGTGTCCGAGACCGGCGACCCCGTGGAGATCTCCTGGGACAGGCTCACCAGGGAAGTGGCGGGCACGGCCGCGGCCCTGCGAGAAATGGGCGTCGGCCCCGGAGACTGCGTCGCCGGGTACCTGCCCAACGTTCCGCAGGCCGTGGTCGCCCTCCTGGCCACCGCCGCCGTCGGCGCGACCTGGACGGTCTGCGCACCCGAGTTCGGCACGCCCAGCGTCCTCGCCAGGCTGCGCCAGGCCCGGCCGACGGTCCTGGTGGCCGCGGACGGCTACCGCCACGGCGGCAAGAAGTACGACCGGCGCCCGCACATCGCCGAGATCCTGGACGGTCTTCCCACGGTCCGCCACCTCGTCGCCGTCGACCACCTGCACACGTCCGCCGCCGGACCGGCATGGTCACGGCGGCGGGACGTGACGCAGTACGACTGGTCCGTCATGGCCGACCGTGAAGCCCCACTCGACTACGCCGACGTCCCGTTCGAGCATCCGCTGTGGATCCTCTGGTCATCGGGCACCACCGGCGTCCCGAAGGGAATCGTTCACGGCCACGGCGGCATCGTCGTCGAGCTGCTCAAGGCGCTCGGGCTCGGCGTGGACCTGCGCGCCGACGACCGTTACCTCTTCCACACCTCCACCAGCTGGATGGTGTGGAACTTCATGGTCGCCGGCCTCCTGCACGGCAGCACGCTCGTCCTCTACGACGGCAGCCCCACCCACCCCGACATCAACGGCCTCTGGCGGATCGCCGAACGCACCCGCGCCACGACGGTCGGCGTCGGCGCCGCCTACCTGATCGCCGCGGAGAGGGCGGGCGCCCACCCGGCCGCCGCCACGGACCTCGGCGCCCTGCGGACCATCCTGCAGACCGGCTCGGCGATGCCCGACAGCACCTGGCGCTGGGTACACGACCGGCTCGCCCCGAAGGCCCGGCTCCAGTCGATCTGCGGCGGCACCGACATCTGCTCGGTGCTCGCCGGCGACTCCCCGCTGCTGCCGGTGCGCACAGGCCGGATCTCCGGCCCCTCGCTGGGTGTCGCCCTCGCCTCCTGGGACGCCACGGGGCGGCCGCTCGTGGGGGAGCAGGGCGAACTCGTCGTCACGGCACCTCTGCCGTCGATGCCGCTCCGCTTCGTCGGCGACCCCGACAACGCGCGCTACAGGAGCAGCTACTTCGACGTCTATCCCGGCGTGTGGCGGCACGGCGACTGGGTCACCATGAACCCCGACCTGTCCGTCGTCGTGGCCGGCCGCTCCGACTCCACGCTCAACCGCATGGGCGTGCGCATGGGGTCCGCCGACCTCTACGCCGTCGTCGAACGGCTTCCGCGGATCGCGGACAGCCTCGTCATCGGCGCCGAACTGGCGGACGGCCGCTACTACATGCCGCTGTTCGTCGTGCCCGCGGACGGCGAGCGGTTCGACGACGCCCTGCGTGCCGAGATCGTCGGCGCGATCAGGCACAGCCTGTCACCCCGACACGTCCCCGACGACGTCGTCCCCATCGAGGCCGTGCCCCGCACCCTCACGGGCAAGAAGCTGGAGGTCCCCGTCAAGCGCATCCTCCAGGGCGCCCGCGTCAGCGAGGTCAGCGCGGAAGGGTCTGTGACCCGGCCCGACATGCTCGCCTGGTTCGCGGAATTCGCGGCCGGCCTGGGACAGCCCTGAGGACGTACGGCAGCGAGGCGCCTGACGGGCACAACCTGGTCAGGCTCCTTCGCCCCGTACGGGGTAATCCTGGCGGGCGTGACGTGCGATCGCGTGATGCCTTGCGCCACGTACTCAACGGAAAGGCGACCGCCGGACGCACAGGATCGCGACGTCGTCGTGCTGACCTCGCTCCCCGGCGAACGCGCTCGCGTCGTCGTAGAGGGCGTGTGGCAGGTCGGTGGGGGAGAGGGACACCCGCTCGGTGAGGCGTTCGGTGACGGGGTAGAACGTGCCGTCGGCGCCGCGGGTCTCGGTGAGCCCGTCGGTGGTCAGCAGCAGTGTCGCCCCGGCCGGGAAGGCGAACCAGTCGACGGTCACCGGTTCGGTGGCGAGTTCGGCGAGACCGAGGGGAACGCCGGAGTCGAGGGCCGGCGTGCTGATGGTGGCGTCGTGCAGCAAGTGGGGCGCGATGTGTCCGCAGTTGACGACTTGTACTTCGTCGTGCGCGTCGACGTTGAGGATGAGCGCGGTGACGAACCGTTCGTCGTCGCCGGTCCGTGCGGCGTAGGAGTTGTGCCGTACGACAGAGGCATCGAGGGCGTCGACGAGCGCGGTCAGGGTCGGCTCCCGGTGGGCCGCCTCCCGGAATGCGCCGATGACCGCGAACGCGGCACCGACCGCGGGCAGGCCCTTGCCCTGGACATCGCCGATCAGGACCCGGGTTCCCCAGGGAGACTCGACGACGTCGTAGATGTCGCCGCCGACCAGCCGGTCCTCCTGGACGGGCTCGTACGCGCCGTCGACCAGGACGTCGTCGGTGAGCAGAGGCAGCGGGCGCAGGATGTGACGCTGCATCGCCGCGGCGGTGGAGCGCAGCCGCAGCATCTCGTCCTCGCGGCGGATACGACGGTGGCAGGCGTAGACGGAGGCCGCGCCCAGGGCGAGGGTGAGCAGCATCATGAGGCTCCTGTCGAGCCACGACCGCCCGTCGCCGTGCCGGAGCAGCACGATGACCACGACCACGAGCGCGATCCACGCAGCCACGAACTTCGTCTGGCGCACGGTGCACAGCGCGGACGCCGCCGCCGGCAGGAATACGAGGAGCCCGAGAAGCCACACCGGGGAATCGGACAGGGCACCGAGGATCAGCACCAAGAGGGTTACCAACGCAACGCCGATCACCACCTCGACGTTGCGCGGTGGTTCGATGCTCTCGACGGGGCGCGCGAAACGCTTCGGATGGTTTTGCGGCACGGAACCTCCCGGGCAGGTGGTGTACTCCCCGTACGTTAGGCAGGCCCGGACGTGGGTGAGCCGCGCCCCGCCGGACGATGCCCCCGTGCGGCGAACGGCGTGACCAGCGATCCGGGACCCGGGATCCGGGTGTGCGGGCGGTGCGAGGCACACCCCCGGTCCGGGCGATTCAGGCGCGTCCACAACAGGTTCTGGGAAAGGCGACTTCCTGAGAGTGGGGTAATGTGCCGCCGCGAAGAATCCGCCCGAGCCGCGCCGAGGCCGGACACGGTGGCCGTCCGAGGGGGAGCTGGATGCTGCAGTCATTGGGGCTGGGCCCGGCCGAAGAGGCCGTCTACACCGCACTGCTGGCCCGCCCGACCGCCTCCGCGCAGGACCTTGTCCGGCAGACGGGACTTGACGAGGCCGAGACCACCCGCATCCTGCTCGACCTGACGACACGTGGTCTGGCCGCGGTCGCCACCGAGGCCCGGAGCGGAGTGTCCGGGCCGTCCGACTGCGACGCCGGCAGCCGGCCCGCCCGCTACCGGCTCACACCGCCCTCAGTGGCCCTGGCCCCGATACTCGTCGAGCAGCGCAACGCACTGCACCGGGCCGAGACGGCGTTCTCGATGCTGACCGAGCAGTACCGCAGTACCGCCGCGCACCCCGCGGGCAGTGTCGTGGAGGTGGTCGTCGGCGTGGAGCAGGTGGCACACCGGTTCCACCAACTGCAGCGTGGCGCCCAGCGGGAGCTGCTTGTCTTCCTCGTCGGCGCTCCCACCGCGGTGCCGCGCGACGACGCCGACTTGTCGGAGAGTTCCGCCCTGGACCGCGGAGTCGATTTCCGTGTCGTGGCTGCCAAGGACTATCTCGACGGTCCCGACGTGGCGCGGGACGTGAAGGCCGGCATCGCCGCGGGCGTCGAGGTGCGCCTCGCCGACTCGGTGCCGCTGAAGATGGTCGTGTCGGACCGGGAGCGTGCCATGGTGCCACTCGACATGACGGACTCCGGCGGTGAGCCGAGCGCCATCGTGGTGCACCGCAGCGGTCTGCTGACGGCCCTGGTCCACCTCTTCGAGAGGGAATGGGCCGAGGCCCGGCCTCTGTACGCCACCACCACGGGGGTGCGCGCGCAGCAGACCACCGACCAGCAGCCGACCGAGGGGGAACTGGAGGTCCTCGCCCTCCTGCTGGCAGGGGTCTCCGACCGGCGTGCGGCCTCTCAACTCGGCCTTTCCATACGCACCGTGGAGCGGCGGACGCGCCGTCTCATGGACCTCGCGGGCGCTGACTCGCGCCTGCAACTGGGGTGGCACGCGGCACGCGCGGGCTGGCTCTGACGTCCTGACCGGCCCTGAGGGCCCCTCCTCGACGACGTCGATCCGGCCGAGGCCGCGGCGTGCGGCCCGGGTTTCCACGGTGCTGAGGAACCTGTAGACGGGACCGCGTGTCGGAAAACCGACATGCGGGAGACCCGTCACGCGCGGCATCACTCCACGTTCCGGATGTCTGCCAGGCTGCAGCGGCAGCACGGCATGTTCACGGTTTCGAGTGGGGAGATCCATGCGCTCCATAACGCGTATAGCCATGGGCGCGGCTACCGCCGCCGCCCTGGCCGTCACGGCGGTCGCGCCTTCCGGGGCGGCGGATACGCCGCCTGACGGCGCCTCGGGGAAGAGACCCGTCATCGGCAGCGGGGCCGGGGCGACGGGAGGCAAGCAGACGACGGTCACGCTCGTCACCGGCGACAAGGTGGTGGTGACCACCGACAGGTCGGGTCACAGCTCCGCGGCCGTACTGCCCCGCGAGGACGGCACGCAGCCGGTGGTGCAGACCTACCAGCTGGGCAAGGACCTCTACGTCTACCCCGAGGCCGCCTCCGCGGCGATCGCCGAAGGCAAGGTCGACGAGCAGCTGTTCAACGTCACCGGGCTCATCCGCCAGGGATACGACGACGCGCACACCGACGCGCTGCCGCTCATCGCCACCTACCGGAACAGCGTGGACGTCGCGAAGAGCGCGCCGGCGGCTCCTCGCGGTTCCGAGCGGGGCCTGAGCCTCCCGGCTGTGGACGGCGTCGCGCTCAAGGCGGGCAAGGACACCGCCGCCACGTTCTGGCGGGACGTCACCGACACCCGCTCACGTGCTGCCTCCCCGCTGAAGAAGCTGTGGCTGGACGGCAAGGCCGAGGCCACGCTGGACCGTTCCACCGCGCAGGTGCACGCGCCGGAGGCCTGGGCGGCCGGCTACGACGGCAAGGGCACCAAGGTCGCCGTGCTGGACACCGGCGTGGACGCCGAGCACCCGGACCTGGTGAGCCGGGTCGCCGCGTCGAAGAACTTCACGGACTCCAGGACCACCGACGACAAGGTGGGCCACGGCACCCACACCGCCTCCACGGTCGGCGGGTCCGGGGCCGCCAGCGACGGCCGCAAGAAGGGCGTCGCCCCGGGTACCTCTCTGCTCATCGGCAAGGTCCTCAACGACCAGGGCTACGGCCAGGACTCCTGGATCATCGCCGGTATGCAGTGGGCCGTCGACCAGCAGGCCGACGTCGTCTCCATGAGCCTGGGCAACCCCACGATCCGCGACTGCGCCGACCCGATGGCCCAGGCCACGCAGCAGCTCTCGCAGAACACCCACACCCTGTTCGTCGTCGCCGCGGGCAACGCCGGTTCGGCCACCGAGACCGTCTCCTCGCCCGGCTGTGTGCCCGGCGTGCTGACCGTCGGCGCCGTCGACCGCGACGACACCACCGCGGCGTTCTCCAGCCGCGGTCCCGTGGCCGTCACCCACACCCTCAAGCCCGAGATCGCCGCTCCCGGCGTCGACATCTCGGCGGCCAGCGCGGGCGGCCGCGGTGTCTACGCCTACCGCACGATGTCCGGCACCTCCATGGCCACTCCGCATGTCGCGGGCGCCGCGGCCGTCGTCCGCCAGGCCCACCCGGACTGGACCGCGCAGCAGATCAAGGCCGCCCTGGTCTCCTCCGCCCGCATCGGCGGCAAGGTCGCGGGCGCCGACCAGACCGGCGGTGGCGTCCTCGACGTGTTCGGTGCGGTGAACCAGAGGGTGCTCTCCGCACCCGCCGTCCAGGCCGGCAGCTACAACTGGCCGCAGGACGCCTCGGACCGCACCACCGTGCAGGTGCCCTTCACCAACACCGGCAAGAGGGACCTCACTCTGAGCCTGAAGGTCAGCGGTGTGCACGGCAACGACGGCAGCGAGGTCCGCTCCGGCATCGTCAAGCCGGCGGAGGGCAAGGTGAAGGTCCCTGCGGGCGCCACCGCTCAGGTGCCTCTGCGGATCGACCCCACCGCCCGTCTGACGGACGCCCAGTACGGTGCGGTCACCGGCCGGATCCTCGCCACCGGCGGCGATGTGCATGTCTCCGTGCCCGTCACGCTCTACGTCCAGCCGCAGACGGTCACGCTCCGGGTCAAGGCCATCGACCGTGACGGCAAGCCGGCCACCGGGTCTTCCTCCCTTGACCTCGTCAGCCTCGACACCGACCGGGGCGAGCGCCGCAACAACAGCGGCGCGACGGATCAGACGTACAGCGTGCGCCCGGGTGACTACTCCCTCAGCAGCTTCGTGACCACGTACGGCGCGGGCAACGCCCTTGAGTCGGTCAGTTACCTCGCGAACCCGCAGTTGCGGATCACCCGTGACACCACCGTCGTCCTCGACTCCCGCAAGGCCCACCAGGTGAGCGTGCGCACGGACCGTCCCTCGACGGTGACCAACACGACGCTCAGCTACGCCCGCACGTGGGACGACACCTGGGAGATATCCGGGTCGCTCGTGGCCGACAGCACGGTCCAGAAGTTCTACGCGGACATCGACGGGCGTGCCGGGAACGGCACCTTCGAGTTCCGGCCCACCTGGCGTGCCTCCGGCTCCGAGGGCGGCTCGCCGTACGTCTACAACCTGTCGTTCCCGACGCCGGGTCCGCTGCACTCCGACCAGGTCTACCGGCCCAAGGACGCCAAGCTGGCCCAGGTCGCCGAAACGTGGAACGCCATGGGCAAGGAGGCCGACTACCTCGACGCGTTGTTCCTGCGCCCCGCCGGTAGCAGCGGCTCCTACCTCCCCGTGAGCGCGTTCGCCACGTTCCACGTGCCCGGTACCCGCACCGCCTACTACTCGACCGGCGACGACGCCTGGTACCACGGCGCGATGACGAGCTTCCCGTTCGCCGCGTTCATGGGTGACCAGGAGCGCACCTACCGGCCCGGGGAACGGCGTACCGAGGAGTGGTACGGCGGTGCCCTGCGGCCTGGCGCGCCGCGCGACGCCGACGGCAAGCTGATGCTGGCCGCCGAGCGGCAGGGCGACCTGATGGGCTTCCAGAACGCGCTCTGGGTCGACGGATCGGGCGACCACTGGTCCTACGGCGGGTCGTTCGGCGACCTCGGCAACCTGGAGCTGAAGCGCAACGGTGAGCGGATCGGCGGCAGTTACGATCCGTACGGCGTGTTCCAGGTGCCGGACGAGGACTCCGCGTACGAGCTCACCCAGAAGCTGGAGAAGATCCTTTCCGCCGACCGGAACTGGCTGCGCTCCACCGCTGTCACCACCACGTGGAGCTTCCGCTCCCACCGGGAGCCGGACGTCTACTCGCGCGGCCTGCCGATCCTCTCCCCGGTGTACGACCTGCCGGTGGACGGCCTGAACACCCTGCCCGCGAAGAGCGGCATCAAGGTCGGCCTGTCGGTCGAGGGCCACGCCGGGTACACCCCGGCCGCGATCACCAAGGCCTCGCTGTCCTACTCCTACGACGGCGGCACCACCTGGATCCAGGCGCCGACCCAGAAGAAGGACGGCGAGTGGACGGCCGTCGTCGACCACACCGGTGCCACCGGCAAGCAGGTCATGACGAAGGCCGAGTTCACCGACGCCAACGGCAACGCGGTCACCCAGACCGTCACCCGCGCCTACGACGTCCGCTGACCACGCGGTCTCCCGCCGGGCGGCCGTACAGCTCGTGTGAGCCGTACGGGTAGCGGCGGCGCGCGCCGAGAAGGGCCCCTGACAGGCAGATGCCTGTCAGGGGCCCTTCTTCGCGCGTGGGCAGGGACAGATCTCAGTAGCCGCGCCAGACGTTGTCGAACGCCGCGTCCTCGATCGCCCTGCGCTGCCGTACGGCCTGCAGTTCTTGAACGGCGGTCCCGACGGCGGCCAGGACCGCCGCGACCGCGTCCCCGGCGAGCTCGGGGGCGTCATCGGTCGGCTCGTCCCGGATTCCGGCGGCGGCCGCCAGGGCGGCGAGTACGGGTTCGCCCGCCGCCCAGCGCTCCTCGGCACGGCGCCGGTCCGCCGAGTCGACCGGCTCCGTCCGCCCGCCCCTCAGCGGATTCCGAAGGCCCCGCGGCCGGGTCGTCAGCCCCTCCCGCTCCAGCTCGTCGACGTACCCCGAGGACAGCCCGCGGCCCCGGCGCCACAGCCAGTCCTCGACCGACTCGTACGGTTCCTGCCGCACGAGAGCCGCGGCGGCTTCATCCAGCAGGCGGTCCCCGGTGGGCGCCTGGGCGCTGGGCAGGATGCGGTCGCCGTCCACGATCAGGGCCTTGGCCTCGATGAGGTCGAACACCTCGGCCCCCGCGAGCGCCAGCGACAGCTCGCCCTGCTCCACGGGATGGTCGGGTGTCTCGGCCATGGCAACGATCGCGAGGTCCCGTGCGGTGGTCATGAGCGGCTCCACATCAGTCGGCCGAGTGCGGGGTGAGAGCGTCGGCGGCTCCCCGGTCGATTGTCGCCGTGCTTCGGGCGCTGCGTGCCCTCTTACGACCATGTCGTCCGGGAATCCGATCCGCAGCATGGAGGGGGCCAGAAGATCGTCATCTGAGCGGGGGAGGGATCCATCCCCCCTCGCATCGGTGTCGTTCCGGGCCGGGCCGGGGGCTTGCTCAGCGGCTCCTGAAGGCATCCAGGATGCGCTCGGCGGCCAGCGTGGCGGTGAGCCGGCCGTCGCGGACCTGCTGTTCGAGATCCGGCGTCAGGGAGCGGACCGCCGGGTCGGTGTGGAGTCGGCCGAGGAGCTCGTCATGGACCATGGCCCAGGTCCAGTCGAGCTGCTGATCGCGCCGGCGGGCGGCGAGGCGCCCGGTGGAGTCGAGCAGGGCGCGGTGCTGTTCGAGCCGTTCCCAGACAGTGTCGAGGCCGGTCGACTCGCGGGCGCTGCAACTGAGCACAGGCGGTGTCCAGAAGGCGTCCTTTCCGTGCATCAGGCGCAGCGCGCCCGCCAACTCCCTTGCCGCTGCCTGCGCGTCGCGCTCATGTGGGCCGTCGGCCTTGTTGACGCTGATCACGTCGGCCAGCTCGAGGACGCCCTTCTTGATGCCCTGAAGCTGATCGCCGGTACGGGCGAGGCTGAGCAGCAGGAAGGAGTCGACCATGTTCGCGACCGTGGTCTCGGACTGGCCGACGCCGACGGTCTCCACGAGCACCACGTCGTAGCCTGCGGCTTCCATCACGATGATCGACTCGCGCGTCGCCTTGGCGACACCGCCGAGCGTGCCAGCCGTGGGGGAGGGGCGTACGAAGGCCGCCGGGTCGACGGCCAGGCGCTCCATGCGGGTCTTGTCGCCGAGGATGGAGCCGCCGGTCCGGCTGGAGGACGGGTCGACGGCGAGCACGGCGACCCGGTGCCCGAGACCGGTGAGCATCGTGCCGAAGGCGTCGATGAACGTCGACTTGCCGACGCCCGGCACACCGGTGATCCCGATCCTGCGGGACCGTCCGCTGTGCGGCAGCAGCTCGGTCAGCAACTCCTGGGCCAGCGCCCGGTGTTGGGGCCGGGTGGACTCGACGAGCGTGATGGCGCGAGCGACGAGCGCCCGCTTCCCGCCGAGAACACCCTTGACGTAGGTGTCGAGGTCGATGGCCATGGACTCACCGGCTCACAGGTCGTCGTGCCCGAGCCCGGCCGCCAGCCGCGTCACCAGGTCGTGGGCGGCATCCGGGATCACCGTGCCGGGCGGGAACACCGCGGCCGCTCCCATCTCCAGGAGCGTCGGCACGTCCTGCGGCGGGATGACACCGCCCACCACGATCATGATGTCGCCGCGCCCCTCCTCGGCGAGTGCCTCGCGCAGCGCCGGTACGAGGGTGAGGTGACCGGCGGCGAGCGACGACACCCCGACGATGTGCACGTCCGCCTCGACGGCCTGCCGCGCCACCTCGGCCGGGGTCTGGAACAGCGGGCCGACGTCCACGTCGAAGCCGAGGTCGGCGAAGGCGGTAGCGATCACCTTCTGGCCACGGTCGTGGCCGTCCTGGCCCATCTTGGCGACGAGGATGCGCGGCCGACGCCCCTCGGCCTCGGCGAACTCGTCGACGCGAGCCCGGGTGCGGTCCACCGACGGTGACTCGCCTGCTTCGTTCCGGTACACACCCGAAATCGTACGGATCTGCCCGGCGTGGCGGCCGTACACCTTCTCCAGGGCGTCGGAGATCTCCCCGACGGTCGCCTTCGCGCGGGCCGCGTTCACGGCGAGCTCCAGCAGGTTGCCCTCGCCGGCCGCCGCCCGGGTGAGGGCGTCGAGTGCGTCCTGGCAGGCGGTGGCGTCGCGTTCGGCACGCAGACGGCGCAGCTTGGCGATCTGCTGCGAGCGCACCGAGGAGTTGTCGACCTTGAGGACCTCGATCTGTTCGTCGGAGTCCACCCGGTACTTGTTCACCCCGATCACCGGCTGCCGCCCGGAGTCGATCCGTGCCTGGGTGCGGGCCGCGGCCTCCTCGACGCGGAGCTTGGGAATGCCCGCGTCGATGGCCTGCGCCATGCCGCCCGCGGCCTCGACCTCCTGGATGTGCTGCCAGGCGCGGCGGGCCAGGTCGTAGGTCAGCTTCTCGACGTACGCGCTGCCGCCCCACGGGTCGATGGCCCGGGTCGTGCCGGACTCCTGCTGGATCAGGAGCTGCGTGTTGCGGGCGATGCGCGCGGAGAAGTCGGTGGGCAGCGCCAGCGCCTCGTCGAGGGCGTTGGTGTGCAGCGACTGGGTGTGTCCCTGGGTCGCGGCCATCGCTTCGACGCAGGTACGCGTGACGTTGTTGAACACGTCCTGCGCGGTCAGCGACCAGCCCGACGTCTGCGAATGGGTGCGCAGGGAAAGGGACTTGGCGTTCTTCGGGTCGAACTGCTTGACCAGCTTCGCCCACAGCAGCCGAGCGGCCCGAAGCTTGGCGATCTCCATGAAGAAGTTCATGCCGATCGCCCAGAAGAACGAGAGCCGGGGCGCGAACGCGTCCACGTCCAGGCCCGCCTCCAGTCCGGCGCGGAGGTACTCCACGCCGTCGGCGAGGGTGTACGCCAGCTCCAGGTCGGCTGTCGCGCCCGCCTCTTGGATGTGATAGCCGGAGATCGAGATGGAGTTGTAGCGTGGCATCCGCTGCGAGGTGTACGCGAAGATGTCGGAGATGATCCGCATCGACGGCTTCGGCGGATAGATGTAGGTGTTGCGGACCATGAACTCCTTGAGGATGTCGTTCTGAATGGTCCCGGCCAGCTTCTCGGGCGGTACGCCCTGCTCCTCGGCGGCCACGATGTACAGCGCGAGTACGGGGAGCACGGCGCCGTTCATCGTCATCGACACGGTCATCCTGTCCAGCGGGATGCCGTCGAAGAGCTGCCGCATGTCGAGGATCGAGTCGATCGCGACACCCGCCATGCCGACGTCACCGGTGACCCGTGGGTGGTCGCTGTCGTAGCCGCGGTGCGTGGGCAGGTCGAAGGCGACGGACAGGCCCTTCTGGCCGGCCGCGAGGTTGCGCCGGTAGAAGGCGTTCGACTCCTCGGCCGTGGAGAAGCCCGCGTACTGGCGGATCGTCCAGGGCTGGTTCACGTACATCGTCGGGTACGGGCCGCGCAGGTACGGGGCGACGCCCGGGAAGGTGTCGAGGAAGTCGAGGCCTTCCAGATCCTGCCCGGTGTAGAGCGGCTTGACCGTGATGCCTTCGGGGGTGTCCCACAGCAGGTCGTCGCCGTCGGTCGCCCGCTTGACCGCGCTACGCCAGTCGTCTTTGCCGGCGCCGACGGCCGGTGTCCCGAGCTCTACCGCCGAGAAGTCGGGGACGGAGGGGATGGACATCAGGACACTCCCATGCGGTCGAGCGTGGCGGAGAGCACGGCCACGGCGTCACAGCCGGCGAAGACGTAGGTGTCGACCCCGGCATACGGTCCGGGCCGGCCCGCCAGGAACACGTGCCGTGCGCCCGCGGTCCGCAGAGTCCCGGCGGTGGCCTCGGCCTGCTCCTCGTACACCGTGTCGCTGGAGCACAGGCACACCTCCTGGGCCCTGCTCTCCTCGAACGTGCCGTCGGTGACGGCCTCGATGCCGCCCGCCTGGAACAGGTTGGCTGCGAAGGTGAGGCGTGCGGTGTGCGCGGCAGCCGGGCCCAGCGCGGCCAGATACACCCGGGGGCGGCCGCCGGTCGCCGCGAGGTGACGGTCCGAGCGGGCCCGCAGAGCCTCGAACGCCTCGTCCCGCCGTACGCGGGGCAGACCACCGGAGGGCGGAGCCTCCGCGGGCACGCGCTCGACCGGCTTCTCGCCGAGGTGCGGGAACTCGCTCACGCCGGTGACGGGTTCACGCCGCTCGGCGAGCCGCACGCTGCGTGCCGACCAGGTCTCGGCGAGCCGTTCGCGCACGAGACCGGAGCGCAGGGCAGCGGCCTGACCGCCCTCGCGTTCGATGATCCGGAAGAACTCCCAGGCGGCGTGGGCGAGTTCGTCGGTCAGCCGCTCCACGTACCAGGAGCCGCCCGCGGGATCGATCACCCGGGACAGGTGCGATTCCTCGATGAGGATCGTGGAGGTGTTGCGCGCGATACGGCGGGCGAACCCGTCGGGCACACCGATCGCGCTGTCGAAGGGCAGCACCGTCACCGCGTCCGCACCGCCCACGCCGGCGGCAAGCGTCGCGACCGTGGTCCGCAGCATGTTCACCCACGGGTCACGGCGCGTCATCATCACCGGCGACGTCACGGCGTGCTGCAGCTGGGCGCCCGCCTGCGACGCCCCGCACACCTCGGCGACCCGGGCCCACAGCCGGCGCGCGGCGCGCAGCTTGGCGACGGTCAGGAACTGATCGGCGGTCGCGGCGAACCGGAACTCCATTTGCGCCAGGGCCTGTTGAGTGGTGAGCCCCGCATCGGTGAGCTCGCGAAGGTACGCGACGCCGGTCGCCAGCGCGCAGCCGAGTTCCTGTGCGGCCGAGCCGCCCGCCTCGTGGTACGGCAGGGCGTCCACGGTCAGCGCGCGCAGTCCCGGGTGCTGCCTGGCACACAGTGCGGCCAGCTCGGTGACCGGCGCGCCGTCGAAACGCTGCCCGGTGCGGGCCTCGTGGCCCAGCGGGTCCGCGCCGAGGTTGCCGCGCGCCGCGTCCGGGGCGACACCCGACTCCTCGTACAGGCGCAGCAATTGACGTGCGGCGGCGTCGACTTCGGCGCCGGCGTCCAGGACGATCGGAGCCAGATCCAGATAGACACCGTCGAGGGCGCCGGGCAGCGCGGACACGGGAATGCCGGAGGAGCCCACCGTGAGCCACAGAGAGGTGACGCCGTTCTCCAGGTCGGCCAGTACGGCTGCCGGGCCGGCGGCGGTATGCCGTTGGCGCACGTCCCAGCCGCCGACGCTGTTCCCCTCGGCGCGTCCGCCGCGCACGAACGGCGCGAAGCCGGGCAGGCCGGTGGCAGGAGCGTCATCGCGCGCGGTGTACAGAGGGCGGGCACGGAGCCCGTCCTCCAGCGCGGTGGACAGGGCGTCTTCCGCTGCGGAACTCGAGACTTCCTTGCCCGACTTGCGCAGGACACCCGAGACCAGGTGCTGCCACTGCTCATATGTCGCGTCAGGAAACTCGGCCGCCAGGGAGAGCCCGTCGTCAGGCAGGACCGTCATGCTCGGATGCTAGGTCAGACCGACAGAAGAGCAGCACACCGTAGGGGTGTGACCTTGTTCTCCTTGCCCAAGGGGCGCGGTTCGTCTATTGGCCGGGAACCGGCTGCTGTCCGTGCGTGACGCGTATGGAATGCATGCACGTTTTCGGCCGTCGCGGTCAAACGGCGATGTTCACACGTGAGTTGGTCCGCCCCCAGCTGTCACCGACTGAGGTTCTTCGCCGTTCACGCTGACGCGAGGCACCGTTGCCGACCCGCCGGGGCGCGGCGAGTCGGCAACGGTGCCACCATCTGTGTCGTTCAGCCCTGCTGCTCGGCCGGGTGCTGTTCGACCGAAAGATGTCCGGTCGCCTGCCGCTCGGCGACCCGGCCGCGGACCGCGAACCAGCCGATCACCAGACCGATGGCGATCAGCGGGACACAGGCCACCGACCAGGCGGCGTCGCCACCGTCGACGCACATGAGCACCACGACGACGCCGAGGAAGGCGAGCGTGAGCCAGGAGGTGAAGGGCGCGCCGGGCAGCCGGAACGCCGGGCGCTCCAGCTCGCCGCGCAGCGCCTTGCGGCGCAGCACCATCTGGCAGACCATGATCATCACCCAGGTGCCGATCATGGTGATCGCGGAGAAGTTCAGCACGATGGAGAACGCCCGCTCCGGCACGACGTAGTTGAGGACGATGCCGAGGATGTAGCAGCACGCGGTCAGCAGGACGCCGCCGAACGGCACGCCCCGCTTGTTCATCTTCGTGGTGAAGGCGGGCGCCGAACCGGCCAGGCCCATCGAGCGCAGCACGCGGCCGGTCGAGTAGAGACCGGAGTTGCAGCTGGAGAGAGCCGCCGTGAGGATCACGAAGTTCATGATGCCGCTGATACCGGGAACGCCCAGCTTGCCCATCAGCGTCACGAAGGGCGACTCGCCGGCCTTGTACGCGGTCCACGGCAGCAGGAGGACGAGCAGCAGCACGCTGCCGACGTAGAAGAGCACGATGCGCCACGACACGGAGTTGATGGCGCGCGGGATCACCTTGCGCGGGTTCGCGGTCTCGCCGGCGGCGATGCCGACCATCTCGATCGCGGCGTAGGCGAAGACCACGCCCTGGATGAGCACGACGGCGGCGAGCAGGCCGTTGGGCAGCATGCCGCCGTTGTCGGCGATCAGCTGCGGGCCCGTGCCGTGGCCGTCGACGGGGTGCCGGCTGGCCAGCAGCCAGCAGCCGATGGCGAGGAAAGCCAGGATCGCGGCGACCTTGATGATCGAGAACCAGAACTCGAACTCGCCGAACCAGCGCACCGAGATGAGGTTCGCGGCAAGCACCACGAGCAGCGCGAACAGGGCCAGCGTCCACTGGGGAATGTCCCGGAACGCCGCCCAGTAGTGCAGATACATCGCCACCGCGGTGATCTCCGCGATGCCGCTGCACACCCAGTGCAGGAAGTAGACCCAGCCCGCCGTGTACGCGGCCTTCTCGCCGAGGAACTCACGCGAGTACGAGACGAACGAGCCGGACGTCGGCCGGTGCATCACCAGCTCGCCCATGGCGCGCGAGATGAAGAAGGCGAACAGGCCCGTGAGCGCGAAGATGACGACCAGCGACGGGCCGGCCGCGTGCAGCCGCTCGCCGGCGCCGAGGAAGAGTCCGGTGCCGATGGCGCCGCCGATCGCGATCATCTGGACCTGACGGTTGCGCAGACCAGCCGTGTAGCCCCCCTCGCGGATGGCGCCGGCCGCGCCGGTCGCGCTGCCCCCGGTCGCAGCGGCAGGGGCCTGCGCCGGCCGGGCCTTCGGCTCGGCTTGTGCTGTGTGCTCCATGTTTCTCCGACGTGCATAGCGGTACGCCGCACCCCCGCGCACGCGAAAGCGAACGCCGGCAAGCGGCGCGGCATACCTGTTGGACAGGGCCCGTCCCCCCGTACGGCGGGCCGGCAGAGCGGGACAGCGGCGGACCTGGCGCGATGCTGTGCGGATCACGCGAGGAACACAGTGTCCCGGTGGGGCGCCGCGGGATGACCACGCGGCGACACGCCACCTTAAACCGTTTCCTGGGGCAACTTTTCCCAGGTGGGGAGCGCCCCTACGATGAGGGCCGGCCGGTCAGCCCGAGCAGCGAAGCGGCCTGCGCGGCACCCGACTCCGCGACCACCTCGGCCACCGTCTGGGCGGACCTGACCGGAGCGAACGTCACCACGCCCGCATCTGACACGACATATCCGTATACAGCGGGACGCGGAAGGCTGTTGTAGTGGAAATGGGTCGAGAAGTAGTAGGCCCCGGTGTCGTACAGCGCGACCAGGTCACCGGGCGCCAGCTCGGGCAGCTCCCGCTCCCGCGCCACCAGGTCCCCGGCGAAGCAGCACGGTCCGGCGACGTCCTGCACCAGCGGCTCGGTCGCCCTGGGTCGGCCGTCGGCGTCGTACGCGCCCACGCGCAGCGGCCACGACTCGGGCACGAACACGGTGCGCGTGGCCACCTGCGCCCCGGCGTGCGTGACGGCGATCCGCCGGCCGCCGGAGGTCTTGGTGTACTCGACGTACGCCATGATCAGCCCCTGCTTGGCCAGCAGCGCACGGCCGAATTCGGTGACGAGCGTGTAGCGCCCGTCGAACAGGCCGGGCACGGTCTCCCGCAGCAGCCGCGCGTACTGCGCGAAGGCCGGGGTCACCTCGTCCGAGGCGAAGTTCACGGGCAGCCCGCCGCCGATGTCGAGGGTGTCGATCTGCTGCCGACCGAGGTGCGCGTTGATCTTCTCCGCCAGCTCGTACGCGGCCCGCACCCCTTCGGCCATCAGTTCCAGGGCGACACCCTGGGAGCCGGTGTGGGTGTGCAGCCGGGTCATCCACGGGCGCAGACGGTAGGCATCGAGCACCCACTGCTCCGCGCCCTCGTCACGCAGCGCCACGCCGAACTTGGACGTGGCCGTCGCCGTGCTCATCGCCCCGATCGAACCGCTGCCGACCTGCGGGTTGACCCGCAGCCCCACGGGCGCGCAGCCGACGCCGAGATCGGCGACGACGGCGTCGACCCGGTCCAGCTCCTGCGGGTTGTCGGCGTTGACCGCGATGCCGTGGGCGAGAGCGTCGCGCAGCTCGTCCATCGACTTGGCCGGGGAGTCGAAGACGATCCGCTCGGCGGGGACGCCCGCGGCGCGGGCCAGTTCCAGCTCTCCGGCGCTGGCGACCTCCGCGCCCACACCCTCCTCGTTCAGCAGCGCGAGGACCGGCACCAGCGAGGCGGCCTTCACCGCGAACGTGTGCTGTACCGAGACCCCGTCGAAGGCGAACGCCTCGCGCAGCTCGCGGGCTGCGCCACGGATCCCTTCCACGTCGAGGAGACCGAGGACCGGCGCCTGCACGCCGACCAGGCCCTGTTCGGCGGCGGCGCGCACGGCCGCCTCCCTGCGGACGACGGATTCCGGGGCCATGGTCATGGGGTGTTCCTGCCTTCTCACTGCGCACTGCCGGCTACGTGCCCGGCGGATCGTTCGCCGGGCGGGCCGCCGACTGCGGCGGCCGCGGGCGGTGTCCACGCCACCGGCTCGTCGCCCGTGCGCTCCGCCCCGGTTCACTGTGCAGCCCCGGGTCCCGCGCTGTCTGCGTGCTCCGGCACGAAGTCCGGGCCGCTCCCGTCGTGGCCGCGCACAGGCACTGGGCCTCGTCCATATGTCCATGGTGCGTCCGCACGACGGTGAGGCGGACGACGTGGTGCGCCCGCACCACACCGGTTCAGCGGCCTCTTGCGAGGAACCCCGGGGGCTTCACCTCCGGGAGGGAGGAAGCGCATCCGGTGATGGCGATGCGGAGCCTCGCCGCGGCAAGGGGCGCGGCGTGCCCGCAAGAAATGCGGGCCGGATTGCCCGGTGAGGAATGTGCGCTGTTCGAATGCCGGTATGTCGCGCGGCGGGTAACGTCGCGGTCGTGAAGTTGACCGTGCAGGTGAAACTCCTGCCGACGCCCGTGCAGGCGGCGGCACTTGAAGAAACCCTGCACGCCTGCAACGAGGCCTCGACCTGGGTATCGTCCGTGGCATTCGAAAGAGATGTGAAACGCAACTTCACCCTGCGTGAGCACACCTACACCCAGGTCAAGGATCAGTGGGGGCTCGGAGCCCAGGCCGCCCAGCACGTCATCAAGAAGACCTGCGATGCCTACACCACGCTCAAGGCGAACCTCAAGGCAGGAAACCTCGGCAAGCCCTCCTCTAAACGGTACCGGCGGGCCACCGAAAAGCCGATCGCCTTCCGGGCGGAGGGCGCGCAGCCGTATGACGACCGGATGCTGTCCTGGCAGTACACCGAGCGCACCGTGTCGATCTGGACCCTGTCCGGCCGGATGAAAGACGTGGCGTTCACCTCCTCGCCCGAACATTTGGCCCGCCTTGCCTTGTATCGCAAGGGCGAGTCTGACCTGCTGTTCCGCGACGGCATGTGGTTCCTGGCCGCTACCTGCGAGGTCCCCGAGGCCGAACTCGACACCAGCGTCACCCAGTTCCTCGGGATCGATCTGGGGATCGTGAACATCGCGACCACCTCGGACGGTCAGATCATGGCCGGACGCCGCCTGAATCGCGGACGCCTCCGTGAGCGCACGCTGCGCACGAAACTCCAGCGTAAGAACACCCCGTCCGCCAAACGGCGCCTGAGGAAGCGGCGTCGTAAGGAGGCGCGGCGGGTGCGGGACATCAACCACAAGATCGCGAAGCATGTGGTGGCCGAGGCAGAACGCACCGGTCGCGGTATCGCCCTGGAGGACCTCACGGGCATCCGCGCACGGGTACGGCTTCGCAAGCCCCAACGGGCCACCCTCCACTCCTGGGCCTTCGCCCAGCTCGGAGATTTCATCGCGTACAAGGCCCGCAAGGCGGGTGTAGTGGTGGTGCACGTCGATCCGGCGTACACCTCCCGCACCTGCGCGCAGTGCGGGCACATCGACAAGGCGAACCGGGTCTCCCAGGCTCGCTTCGTATGCCGGTCCTGCGGATTCGTTGATCACGCAGACCGCAACGGCTCCCGCAACATCCGCCACCGTGCGGAAGAGTTGTGGAGATGCGGGGTGCAGTCAACTGCCCCAGACCCACCCCCGAACACCGGGCGTGGGACAGAACGCAAACGCAGCACCACAGCCAGTGGCGCCCGTTGTGCAAGGCCCAGAACTTTTTAGTTCCGGGGCGTTGACGGCAGCGGGATCAGCCCGGCCCGCCGCAGCCCCAGCTCCACCAGCAGCCGCACGTCGGGATCGGTGAGGTCGATGCCGCACAGTTCGCCGGCCCGGCGCAGCCGGTACCGCAGCGTATTGGTGTGGACCCCCACATAGCGGGCGGTGGCCGCCGCGTCACCGAAGAACACCAGGTGCGCGGCGACGGTGCGCGGCAGGTCCGTGCCGTGCCGCTCGTCGTGCTCGAGCAGCGCCGCCACCGCGTCGGCGGCCGACGGCACGTGCTCGGCGACCGCATCGGTCACCCGGAGCGCGTCCATGGCGAACCGGACGTCCTCGGCGCCGGCCGTCTCGGGACCGCCGCGCTCGCGCAGCACCCGCAGGACCTGGGCGGCCCCCGCACGGGAGGCGGCGGCGTCGCCGAGCCCTCCGACGGCGGGTCCCACCGCGACCAGCGGCCGCACCCCGGCGCCGCGCAGTACGGCGGCCAGGTCGCGTGCCAGCCGGTCCACGCCGTCCCCCGCCCCGGTCCCGGCCACCAGGACGTCGAGCCGGTCGCCGTCGCGGTGCGCGAAGGCCGGGGTGTGATGCGCGGCGACGCGGAGGGAGGCCAGATGGAAGGCCCGGTCCAGTACGTCCGGTGCGATCGCCGCCGCGGCGGTCGCCGTGAGTACGGTGCACGCCTGTCCGGCCTCGACCCCGAGCACGGCCGCCGCCGTGGCCACGTCCGGTGGGCGCTCTTCGAACAGGGCCCGCACCGCGTACCGGCGGCGGCTGGCGGCGGACCGGGACCGCAGCCGGTGGTGCAGCAGATGCGGTACGGCGATGACGGCCGCCTGCCGCAGCGCGTCCCGGGCCCCGGACGGCAGCGGTTCACCGTCGGCGGCCGCCCACAGCGACCCGAGGATCTCGTCGCCGGCCCGCACCGCGACGGCGAGGCGTTCGGGGAACCGCGCGTCCGCGGGCCGGTGCACCACGTCGCCGCTCGCCCACAGCGTGGTGAGGAAGCCGCTCTCGGCGAGTTCGGTCACCCGCCAGCTCGGTACCCGGCGGCCCAGGATCGTCAGCCTGCGCAGCGGGTCGGCGGTGTCGGCGGTCGGGGAGTACGCCAGGACGTTCGACTCGGGGTCCTCGACGGTGATCGCGCCGCCCACCAGCGCTGCCAGCGCCAGGGCGAGCCCCGGCAGATCACCGAGCGCCACATCGGCCGACGCCTCGGCGGGCGCCGTGCCGGTACGGGCGATGGCCGCCCGCAGCAGCCCGATCAGCTCGCCCCACTCGATCCACGGGGCCCGGGCGAGCAGGGCGGTCGACACCTCGTCGGCCGCCTCGGCGAGCGAGGGCGCGATCCCCTGGGCGCCACGCCGCAGCACCACGGCCGCCGCCCCGGCGCGGTCCGCCGCGCGCAGCACGCCCGCGGCGCCCGGCGCGGACGTGTCGACGCCGGGCGCGATGAGAATCCGCCCCCGTGCCTGCAAGGTCTCGCCCTCGTCGAACACCCCGGCCCCGCTCACCGGCACGTCCGTGCCGCACGGCGCCCGCAGCACCTCGAGCACGTCCGGCCCGACGACACCGACGGCCTGCCCCAGCGTGGGCGAACCACCACCGTGCGCGGCGGCGGCATCGGGCGAGGGGGGAGGGCCGGGCGGGGAAAGCTGCATGACCCAAGTGTCACCGATGCCGCCCGGCTGACGGCCCGGGGCGAGCGCTCGCCCGGCTCCGGAGCCGATCCCGGCGCTGCCTTCCACCACGGTTTCGGCCGGTTGAGGCGACGGGTGCGCAAGGGATCACCTGGTACTCGGGCTGAGTTGTGGCGACCGTCCTCAGCGCGTTGCGGGGACATCCGCGGGGCGGCAGTCATGATCGAACGGGAGAACACGGGAGCAGCGTCGGATCGAGTGCGTGGAGAGATGGTCGTGGACACGGACGGAAAGCACGGCGCGGAGCAGCTGCACTGTCTGGTCACCGGAGCGTCCGGATACATCGGAGGGCGCCTGGTACCGGAACTGCTGGAGGCCGGTCACCGGGTTCGCTGCCTGGCCCGCTCGCCGGACAAGCTGCGTGACCACCCCTGGGCGCCCGCCGCCGAGACGGTACGCGGAGACGTCACGGACGCCGCGTCGGTCGAAGCGGCCATGCGCGGCGTCGATGTCGCGTACTACCTGGTGCACTCCCTCGGATCCGGGTCCGGTTTCGAGGACACCGATCGCCGCGCGGCCCGGATCTTCGCCGAGCGGGCGCACACGGCCGGCGTACGGCGCATCGTCTATCTCGGAGGGCTCACACCGCAGGACGTACCCGAGAAGGCTCTCTCCCCGCACCTGCGTTCCAGGGCTGAGGTCGGTCGCATCTTCCTCGAAGCCGCGGTGCCCGCCACCGTGCTCAGGGCCGCTGTCGTCATCGGCTCGGGATCGGCGTCGTTCGAGATGCTGCGCTATCTGACCGAGCGGCTGCCGGTGATGGTCACGCCGAGCTGGGTGCACACCCGCACGCAGCCCATCGGGGTCCGCGACGTGCTGCGCTATCTCGTCGGCTCGGCCACCATGCCGACCGACGTCGACCGGGCCTTCGACATCGGCGGGCCGGACGTCCTGACGTATCGGGAGATGATGTGCCGCTACTCCGAGGTCGCCGGACTGCGGCGGCGGATCATCGTGCCGGTGCCCGTGCTCACCCCGCGGCTGTCCAGCCACTGGGTCGGCCTCGTGACCCCCGTACCGGCATCCATCGCCCGGCCCCTCACCGAGTCGCTTCGCCACGAAGTCGTCTGCCACGAGCACGACATCGCCCGCTACGTGCCCGACCCTCCGGGCCGGCCTCTGCCGTTCGACGAGGCCTTGGCACTGGCGCTGCGGAGGGTACGGGAAGCGCAGGTCGCCACCCGGTGGTCGTCCGCCGCCATTCCCGGGGCGCCCAGCGACCCGCTGCCCACCGACCCCGACTGGGCCGGCGGCAGTCTCTACCAGGACGAGCGGCAACTGCCTGTCGAGGCTTCCCGGGAGGCCCTGTGGAAGGTGATCGAGGGGATCGGCGGCGACAACGGCTGGTACTCCTTCCCGCTGGCCTGGGCGGTCCGCGGCTGGCTGGACCGGTTCGTGGGCGGAGTCGGCCTGCGCCGCGGACGACGTGACGCGGAGCGTCTGCGGGTCGGCGACTCGCTGGACTTCTGGCGCGTCGAGGAGATCGAGCCCGTACAACTGCTGCGGCTGCGCGCGGAGATGAGGCTGCCGGGTCTGGCGTGGCTGGAGATGTACGTCGAGACGGGGGCCGAGGGCGTTACCCGCTACCGGCAGCGCGCTCTGTTCCACCCCCGCGGCCTGCTGGGCCATGCTTACTGGTGGTCCGTCTCCCCCTTCCACGCCGTCGTCTTCGGCGGCATGGCCCGCAACATCACCCAAGCCGCCGCCAAGGGCATGAGCGCACGGAAGTAGGTCCCGCACCGGCTGCGTCCGGCACCCGTACCGCGAGCGAGACGGCGGCGAAAGCGCACACACCCCACGTCACCGCCAGGAAGTGAGCCCGCGCGGTCAGCTGACAGCCGGCCGGCGACCGGCCCAGGGGAGCACGAGTTCGAGGGTGTGGGACACCTGGAGCAGGAGGTCCTCCCGCCACGGCGCGGCGACGATCTGGATGCCGACGGGCAGGCCGGTGGCCTCGTCGTGGTGGACGGGGAGGGAGATCGCCGGCTGGCCGGTCACGTTGAAGACCGACGTGAACACCCCCATCGGACCGCTGTTCCGCAATGCCCTCAGGGGATCGTCCTCGGTGCCCGTCCGCCAGGCACCGACGAGCGGCGGAAGGCAGGCCATCGACGGCGTCACGAGGAGGTCGAAGCCGGCGAGGAGGCCCTCGACGATGCGCCGTGACAACTGCTGCGTCCTGCGCACCCCTTCCGCGTACGCCCACGAGTCGATCGCTCGTGCCGCCTCCCGCAGAGCGCGATTGTGCGGCTCGACACGGTCCGATTCCGCGAGCGTGGTCCCGGCACCGCCGACGTTCCACAGTGTCGTGAACGCGGTGACCAACTCGTCGGCCGGCGGCAGCGGAAGAGGGGTGTCGACGATGTGCCGGCCGGCCGATTCGAGCGTCCGAAGAGCGACGTCGACGGCTTCGACACACGCCGGGTGCACGCGTATCCCGTCGATCGGGGAACGTCGCATGGGCCGCCCCCGCGTACCTGTCCCCCTCTTGACCGTCTTGACCCGCGGTCCGCACCCGGCAGGCACGAGGCGACCCGGCGGGCGGGCCACCCCGCGGGCACGAGGCCAATCATGCGGGTCTCGGGGGACATTTCTACAAGACGCCCGGCAACCGAGCCGGTGACACTGCGAGCATGTCCAACAACCGGAAAGACTTCCCGCTGCCGGACGTCCGGTGGCCGCGCTACGGCGTTGACGCTCCAGCGTTCCCGGCGCTGCTCGGCGCCGCAGGCGCGGCCTGCTGCCTGGCCACCGGCCGGTGGCGGCCGGGACGGAAAGCGCTGGCAACCGCGGGGACAGCCCTGATCGCCCAGACCGGCATCTACCTGCACACCACTTTGCGCGGCAAACTGCGCGTCTGGAGGCGGGAGTTGGACCGGGCCGCCTTGAAGGGCGACGAGCAGCTCCTGGACCTGGGCTGCGGTCGCGGCGCGGTGCTGATCGAGGCGGCCAGACGGCTGCCGACGGGACACGCCGTGGCGTGGACCTGTGGTCCGGAAAGGACCAGAGCGGGAACCGCCCCGAAGTCACGCTCGCCAACGCCGCCGCGGCCGGGGTCTCCGACCGGGTGGACGTACATACGGCCGACATGACCGCATTGCCGTTCGCCGACGGCTCGTTCGACGTCGTGACGAGCGCGCTGGCGATCCACAACATCCCGTCGCCCGAGAACCGATACCGCGCGGTGGACGAGGCCCTGCGGGTGCTGCGCCCCGGAGGCCGCTTGATCGTCGCCGACTTCTGGCCCATGGCCAGGCAGTACGCCGACCACATCGGGCAGGGCACACTGCGCGGGCTCGGCCCCGAGTACTGGTACGGCGGCCCATGGCTCGGCGTCACCCTGCTGTACGCCGTCAAGGAGCGCTGAGCACGTTTGCACGGCGAGAGGCGCCTGACAGGCAAGTGCCAAGGCCGGGCGCCTCCTTGCCTCATCGCGGCCTCCGGAAGAACCCGAGCTCCTGCGCCGAGCAGCCCACCAGCAGGCACTTCGTCTACCGGCGGTACAGCGGCTTCGCCCACGCTGACCAATGAAATCGGTGCTCGGTGGGCCGCCTTGGGCAGGGCCGGTCCGGAAATGGACCGGCCCTCGGGACGCTGGGCAGGGGCCCTGCCGTCGGCGCCTGCCTCCACGGCTGCGGTACCTGCGACATCGCCCGTGCACACGGCGTGCCGGTCCCGTGCGACGGCAGGCTGGAGATCGGCGCGGGCCGCGCCACCCCTGCGGCCCTGCCGGGTTTCACTCGCCCTGGCGACGCCTCGGCCCCACATCGGGGCTCGCCGTGGAGTGCCACCGCAGCGGCGACCCAGCACCTCGCGGTGAAGCGAAGCCCGGCCGCCTCTTGGGCCGAGCCGCGCCCGGCGGTGCGCAGGGGTCCGGCCTCATGGCGTGCGAACCCGAGTCGGGTAGTGGTCGGCGACCACCCGGCTCATCGCGCCGAGCGGATCGGCGGCGACCTGCGTGGCCGAGAAGTAGACGTTGCCGCGCACCTGTGGGTAGTGGGTGTCGAAGTCGAGGTGACGGGAGAGCTCGGCCTGGTCCTGCCACGCGGCGGGCTGTCCGGCGACACCGACCTTGTACAACGCCTCGCCTACGTAGAGCTGGACACGGGTGCCGGAGACGACGTCGGACCACCAGGGCACCAGCACGCCGTAGTCGGCGGCGGCGAACCCTATGTTCCAGTACACCTGCGGAACGATGTAGTCGATCCACTCCTCCTGAACCCACTTGCGGGTGTCGGCGTGCAGATCGTCGTAGGTCTGCACGCCGGCAGTGGTTGCCGAGCCCAGCGGGTCGGTGCCCGCGTTGCGCCACACGCCGAACGGGCTGATGCCGAACCGCGTCCGTGGCCGGATCCGCTTGATGCGCTCGGCCATCTCCCGCACCAGCAGGTCGGTGTTGTTGCGGCGCCAGGCGTCGCGGTCGGGAAAGCCTGTGCCGTAGCGGGCGTATGCGTCGTCGTCCTGGAACGTCTGCCCGGCGACGGGATACGGGTAGAAGTAGTCGTCCCAGTGGACCGCGTCGATCGGGTAGCGGCGGACCGCGTCGAGCATGGCGTCCTCGACGAAGCGGCGCACTTCGGGCAGGCCCGGGTTGTAGTAGAGCTTGCCGCCGAACGACACGATCCACTCCGGGTGGAGGCGGGCCGGGTGTGTGGGCGCCAGAGCGGTGACATCGGTCGTGAGCGAGACGCGGTAGGGGTTGAACCAGGCATGCAGCTCCAGGCCGCGGCGGTGCGCCTCGTGCACCGCCGTCCCCAGCGGGTCCCAGCCCGGGTCGCGCCCCTGGACGCCGGTGAGGTACCGCGCCCACGGCTCGTAGGGCGAGGGCCACAGGGCATCGGCGGTGGGCCGTACCTGGAACATCACGGCGTTCAGGCGCCGTTCGACCGCCACGTCCAGCAGGTCGCACAGCTCCTGCCGTTGCTCCTCGGGCGAAAGGCCCGGCGCCGAAGGCCAGTCGGTGTTGGCCACGGTGGCAATCCACATGCCGCGCAGTTGCCTGTGCCCGGCGCCGTGGCCGCCGGCTACCGGCGCGTGCTCCGTCCCGGCACCCGCAGCCGGTGTGTCCGCCGCCTGTGCGTTGGCCGGCAGGGTCACGGCAGCGAGCGTGCCCGCGGCCGCGGCGGTGAAGGTTCTACGCGAGAGTCTCTCCATGTGTGCCTCCTGATCCTCCATCACGGTCCGCCGATAATGGGCCCGTTCTCTCCTTGGCGGCAACCACAAAATGGTCTAGTCCACTGTCGGATTCCCGCGGCTCTCCGCCCAGTGAGGGCTTGGCCGCGCAGTCGCCGGATCAGCTCAGCGGCGACAAGGCTGTTGGCGAAGAAACTCGTGAACTACGCCTGGTGAGCGTGTCGTTCGCCGCATATTCTCCGACGGGTCGCCCCCTCGACCCTGGTCTTTCCACTTACTTCGGAGTCCCCATGGTGATGCACGAGCACGAAGTCGATCGGCGCACCCTGTTCCGGGTCGGCCTCGGCACGGCAGTCGCCGCTGTCGTCGGCACGGAGGTGGCGTTCCCCGCCGCTGCCGGTGCGACCCCCTTGCCACAGTTCCCCTGGATCATCGACTGCGACACCTGGGGTGCGCGGCCGCCGGCCAGCCCGATCCAGATCACCGGCAACACCACCAACAAGATCATCCTGCATCACATGGATTTCCCTAACGTCACGGACTACTCCCGTGAGCACGCCATGCAGTTGGCGCGTGACTGCCAGGACCTGCACATGGACACGAACGGCTGGGCGGACACCGGCCAGCACTTCACCGTCAGCCGCGGTGGCTACGTCCTGGAGGGCCGCCACCGCAGCCTGGAGACCCTCGCCGCCGGCGAGCACCAAGTGACGTCCGCCCACTGCCCCGGGGAGAACGGCAACGCCATCGGGATCGAGAACGAGGGCACATACATAACGGAGACCCCGCCCCCGGCACTGCTGCACTCGCTGGTGAAGTTGTGCACCACGGTGTGCCGGCAGTTCCACCTGAACGCGTGGGACATCTTCGGTCACTGGGACTTCCGCCTGGGCACCGACTGCCCCGGCATCGCCTTCTACCGACTCTTCCCCCAGATTCGCAAGGGGGTACTGCATTCCATGGGTGTGTCGCCAGCCGCGGCACCGGCACGGCGCTGGCCGGACATCTGGCGGTTCGTCGACAGCCAGGTGGTACAGGTCGCCCAATACCTGCTGGTGAACGCCGGCTACAGCGACCTTTCCATCGACGGCGTGTTCAGCACCGAGATGAACACCGTCGTCGCCGACTTCCAGACCAGCCACGGTCTCGCCGTCACCCCCGACGCCACATTCGACACGGCCACCTGGGAAGCACTCGCGCCCTCCCTGGACAAGGACGCCTCCGGGCTGCCTGTCCAGGCCGTGCAGTATCTGCTCACCATCAAGGGCTACGCCGACACCGTCGGCATCACCGGCACCTATGACCACAACACCATGAAGGCGATCCAGGATATGCAGCGCCTGCACAGCCTCCACCCCGACGGCAGGGTCGACCTCAGCACGTGGTGTGCGCTGACCGGCGGCACCGTCCGTGAGGCTCTCACCCACTGAGCCATCTCCAGCTGACGGCCGACAACCGCACCCTCGATGAGCGGCCGCAAGGCCGCCCGCTCCAACCTTCGCTTCCACGGCCATCACGGCGTCGACCTCGAAGCTGAGAACGCGGGCACCTGAGAACCCCGGGGGAATTCCGCTCAGTCCGGTCCGGTGACCAGGGGAAACCCGTGGTCACCGGACCGCGATGGCGTCCCGCCGAGTGGTGTGACAGCGATCTCCGCGTAGCCCCTGGTCATGGGGTGGCCACCGCGCACCTCTGTGGTGGCCCGTCGCGGCGTTCGTCGCGGACAGCGTGCCCTGGCCCGCCGACCGCCAGGATCTGAGCTCCGCGCGGTATCTCCGCACGCGCGAGGAGCTGGCGGGCGGATTCGGGCGAGCGCAGGAAGTGCTGTCCCAGGTCCGCACGTACCTGGGAACCCCTGCTGCCTGCAACGTCGTGCGCGCGGCAGTGGCTGCAGCAGCGACGGCTGTGGCAGTGGCCGCCCTGCTGGCCCCTGCGATCTGCCTCATAACCCACCGTCACGTCCAACGCCCTTTGTCAGGACCTCTAAGCGCAGGCTCGGTTACTCAGTGCGGCCGGTCCCGGGTGCCCAGGACGGGCGAGGGAGAGGATGCGACGCTGGAGTGAGGAGCCCGCGAGTGGAGGTCCGAGCGCGTCACATCCGGTCCTGGGCCCTCTCCTTCGGCCTGGTGACCGCGTCCCGGTACGGCTCAATGGCTGCGGCGCAGATCCGAGCGGTCAGTCTGTGAGACCGCCGGCCAGCGGCACCACTCACCGAGCGTCGCCAGGCGGCGTCACCGCGTGGATCCGGCCCGCCGGGACCAGGACCGCGCGACCAACCCGGAAGGCAGGTGCGTCCCATGCGCACGTCGACCCGTATCGCCGGTGCCCTCACCGGCCTGACCCTCACCCTCGGCGGTGCGGTCCTCGCCGCCCCCGCGGTCCGGGCGGACATCCCCGCCTGCACACAGATGGCCGGACAGGCCGGTGCCACCGATTCCGGCGCCGTCACAGCGGCCTGCAGCCGTGGCGTGGTAGGAGACCTGCAGAGTTGTGTGACCGGGCTGACCGGGGCCGGAGTGGCGGGCGGCGCCGCGACCGGTGCCTGCCGGGCGGCGGCCCATGAACCGCGTTAGCGGCGGCCCACGAACCGCGTGAGCTGGCCGCGCGCCTGTCGGCCCCCGGTACCAGCCGGAGGCAGGGCACGGCCCGTCTCCTCTCCAACCTCCGGCCTGCCCGGGCACAACGCGGCTCCGGTGGGCAGCCTCGACGGCAAGCACATCGACGGCGCCCCGCTCTCTGCCGACGCGCACGCGGCGTACCGATGCGGCCGGTCGAGGGCGGTGACATCGTGCCTCTCCGGGGCCGGGCAGTCACCGCCCGGGCGCGGCGCCGGCCTCCCCTCGCGGGCCTCATGCGCAGCGCCCACGCTGAGTAGGAGGGCGCCGTCGTCTGGAGACTTGTCCTTCCCGAAGGCCGGACGAAGGCGCCTGAGAGGAGGAGGAAGTCATGCGCAGGCGAAGAATTCTGGCCTCGCCCTGGCCGCGGCAACTCTTGCCGGCGTGAGCGCCGTCGGCGCTGCCGGCGCCGAGGCCGCCTCGTCTCCGAACATCACCAGAGACGAGTGCACGGCCGCCGGCGGACAGGTCACGGCACGCCCCAACGACGGCTACGTCTGCGCGATGCCTGACGGGACCTCGCAGCCGATCACTTGATCAGTCAGTGCACCGCTGGGCAACCACCCCGGCCGGTGCACCCGCCGCGGTGCGTACGGCGTGACGGCACCCGGTCCACCGTCGGTGGCTCGCCCACACCCGTCCCGACACCGCGGCACTCGCGATGGTGGACGTCGACCGCCCCGAAGCCGAGGCCGTCACCGCTTCGAGGCGGTCCGCGGCGTCATGAACACCGCGCTCGCCGCTGTCCTGAAACGGCCTCGGCCACGTCGTCGTACGGGGACTGACGAGGTTGTCCGGATGTCCCAACTGTATGAATCACGAAGGTTGTTGACGCTCGGCAGGTCCTGAACTCGGCGAAGACCTCCGATGTGGTGGGAGCTGTCCAGGAACTCACCGCACGGAGGTCTTCGTGTCCCACCGTGATGCCCCGCTGACCGTCTTCGGTGGGCGGCTGCTGGTCTAGCGCGTCTGCTCGGGCCGACCGGTCGCGCCTGTTGCGGCCGAGCTCGATGGGCACATCCGGTGCCCCTGCCCACATGCCGGGCACCACGACCGCTCCATCCGCCCTGGGCCACTTTCTGCCGGACCCTCCCCGCCGTCGCGCCCCGCGTCTGCGACCTGCGCCGGAGCCGCAAGCTCGACCCCGCGGGGATCGATACGATCCTGACGCCTTCCCACCTTCCTGCCGCCGCCTTGCCCGTGCACCCGATCCCGGCCCGACACGGCCCGAACCGTCCGGCCTTGCTGGACAGGCCCGGCCGGCTCGTCCGCCGCGCCATGCTCCTCCACGACCCCGGGGAGGACTCCGCCTTTCGGCCCATCAAGGGCACCGGCGACAACGCCGAAAAGGATCAAGCGGAGTCGCCCCACCCCCACGTTCCGGTACGCCTCCGTGCCCCAGGCCGCCCCGATGACGGCGGTCCCGTACCCCGGCCGCGAGGCCCGGAGGAGATCCCGCATGCGCGTCTTCCTGCCCCTGACCGCCGTCACCACCGCCGCGCTCCTGCTCGTCTCGGTCACCGGCGCGACTCCCGCCGCAGCGGACCGGAACCCCGGCGGCACACGACTGGTCAAGGTGTCCCACGGCGACCCGTACGCGCACTGCACCATCGGCGCGAGGTCCCCCGACAGCATCGTCTACCCGGCCACCGAGGTCGAGCCGTACCTGTCCGTCGATCCGCGCCACCCGAAGCGCGTGGTCACCGTGTTCCAGCAGGACCGCTGGAACGACGGCGGCGCCCGCGGCCTGGTGGCCGGCTGGACCACGGACGGCCACACCTTCCACCGGAGCACACTGCCCTTCAGCCTGTGCGCCCCCGGCGGCGCGGACTTCGAACGGGCCACCGACCCCTGGGTGAGCACCGGACCGGACGGCACCGTCTACGCCGGCGGGGAGGGCGTCGACTTCACGAAGAGCACGCGCACAGGCCTCCTGGCCGTCACCTCCCGCGACGGCGGCCGCACCTGGCGGAACCTCACCACCACGCACGTCGACAAGCAGCCGTTCTTCAACGACAAGCCCTCAATCACCGCCGACCCCATCCGCAAGGGCACCGCCTACCAGGTCTGGAACCGCCTCGACAACGACCCGCCCGGCCCCAGCTCCCTCGACGGTCCCGGCTACATCTCCCTGACCCGCGACGGCGGGCGCACCTGGAGCAAGGCCCGGCCGTTCGTCGACACCAGCACCGTGCCCAACACGCAGACCATCGGCCACCAAATCGTCGTCGACCGGCGCACCGGCACTCTGTACGACTTCTTCGACCGGATCACTTACGCCGACGACCTGAGCACCGTCGTCGAAGCCCACTACGCGATGGTCACCTCGACCGACGCCGGAAAGACCTGGAGCGCCCCGGTCACCGTGGCCCGGGACACCTCCGTACCGGAGGTCGACCCGAACGACCCCACCAAGCTGCTGCGCGCCGGGTCCACCCTGCCCAGCCCGGCCATCGACCCCAAGACGGGCACGCTGTACATGGCCTACGAGGGCGCGGACTTCTCCGGTGGCAAGTTCGACTCCGTCCAGCTCGTGCGGTCCACCGACCGCGGACGCACCTGGGGGAGCCCGGAGCTGATCAGCCCCATGGGCGTACCGGCCTTCTCCCCCTCGATCGCGGTCGACGAGCGGGGCACGGTCGCGCTCACCTACTACGACCTGCGCTTCCTCAAGCCGGGCGACACCACCACCCTGCCCACCGCCTACCAACTGGCCACGCTGCCCCACGGAAACCCGAAGCGCCGGACCGAACGGCGGATCTCGCGGGTATTCGACTGGCTGCAGGCGCCGTTCGCCGGTGGCTACTTCCTCGGCGACTACCAAGGCCTGGTGGCAGACGGCAAGGGAGTACGGGCGGTGCTCACCGAGACCCACTCCGGCGCACCACACAACCGTACGGACGTGTACACCAGCAGTCTCCGCACCCGCTGACCGACGCGGACGCCGTCGGCCGGCCCGACAGCCGACGGCTGCAGACAGACTGCTGCTGCCGGTCATCCCCTCGATTCTCGCTCCGAGCGAGTCGAGCCAAAGGCGCCTGCCGGGCAAAGGCCCCGGTCAGGCGCCTTTTCTCGTGCCCCTAGAAGAAGCCGAGCTTCTGGGCCGAGTACGACACCAGCAGGTTCTTCGTCTGCTGGTAGTGCTCCAGCATCATCTTGTGGTTCTCGCGGCCGATTCCCGACTGCTTGTAGCCGCCGAAGGCGGCGTGGGCCGGGTACGCGTGGTAGCAGTTCGTCCAGACGCGGCCCGCCTGGATCGAACGGCCCGCCCGGTAGGCCGTGTTGATGTCTCGGGTCCACACGCCCGCGCCGAGGCCGTACAGCGTGTCGTTGGCGATCTTGATGGCGTCGTCGTAGTCGGCGAACGAGGCGACCGAGACGACCGGGCCGAAGATCTCCTCCTGGAAGATCCGCATGCGGTTGTTGCCCTCGAAGATCGTGGGCTGGACGTAGTACCCGCCCGCCAACTCGCCGTCGTACTCGATCTGCTGACCGCCCGTCAGGACCTTCGCGCCCTCCTGCTGGCCGATGTCCAGGTAGGAGAGGATCTTCTGGAGCTGGTCGTTGGACGCCTGGGCGCCGATCATCGTGTCGGTGTCGAGCGGGTTGCCCGGCTTGATGGCTTCCGTACGCGCGATCGCCGCGTCGAGGAACTCGTTGTAGTGGCCCTGCTGGATCAGCGCACGCGAGGGGCACGTGCAGACCTCGCCCTGGTTGAGGGCGAACATCGTGAAACCCTCGAGGGCCTTGTCGCGGAAGTCGTCGTCCTTCGCCCACACGTCGTCGAAGAAGATGTTCGGCGACTTGCCGCCGAGTTCAAGGGTGACCGGCTTGATGTTCTCGGACGCGTACTGCATGATCAGCCGGCCCGTCGTCGTCTCGCCGGTGAACGCGACCTTCGCCACGCGCGCGCTGGAGGCGAGCGGCTTGCCCGCCTCCACGCCGAAGCCGTTGACGACGTTCACGACACCCGGCGGCAGCAGGTCGGCGACCAGGCTCAGCCAGTAGTGGATGGACGCCGGGGTCTGCTCGGCGGGCTTGAGGACGACCGCGTTACCCGCGGCGAGCGCCGGGGCCAGCTTCCAAGTGGCCATCAGGATCGGGAAGTTCCACGGAATGATCTGCGCCACGACACCCAGCGGCTCGTGGAAGTGGTACGCGATCGTGTCGTCGTCGATCTCGCTGAGCGAGCCCTCCTGGGCGCGCAGGGCACCCGCGAAGTAGCGGAAGTGGTCGATGGCGAGCGGGATGTCGGCGGCGAGCGTCTCGCGGACCGGCTTGCCGTTCTCCCAGGTCTCGGCGACCGCCAGCTTCTCCAGATTCGCCTCCATCCGGTCGGCGATCTTGAGGAGGATGTCGGCGCGCGCGGTGGGCGACGTACGGCCCCAGGCGGGGGCGGCGGCGTGCGCCGCGTCGAGGGCGCGCTCGACGTCCGCCTCGGTGCCCCGGGCGATCTCCGTGAACGGCTTCCCGTTGACCGGACTCGGGTTCTCGAAGTACTGGCCGAGGGCCGGCGGCACGTACTCGCCGCCGATGAAGTGGTCGTAGCGGGCCTGGTAGGAGACGACTGAGCCGTTGGTACCGGGCGCTGCGTAAAGGGTCATCTTGGCTGGCCTCCCGTGCGAGCCGCCCGCCGTTGGGCAGCTTTCGCACGGAGGCTAGGCGCGCGGACGTTGCAGATACGTTGCGTACGACGTCGGGGAGCTTGGCGCGGCCTGCTCCGCGTCGAGCTCCCTGAGACGGGCCAGCACGGGCGGCGCGGGACGCACCGAGGCCAGCGCCCGCCACACGTCGAGGTCCTCCTCGCCCCACGGTGCGTGTGCCCAGTCCGCCAGCAGGTCGGGGTCGCCCCGGGCGATGAGCGCGGCCCGTATCTCGTCGGTGAGCCTGCGCCGTACACGAACGACGGCCGGAGCCTGCGAGCCGGGCAGCAGCGGTCCGCCGAACGCGGCGGCGGCCGCCGTCACCGCACCCGTCCCCAGGCGTCGCTCGACCGTCCCGAAGTCGGACTCGACGGGGGACGCCAGGCGGTAGGGGCGCGAGCCGAGGATGTCGGGGCCGAGTACCCGGCGCAGGCGGGCCAGTTCGGCCCGCAGCGTCACGGGTGTGACCGACTCGTCCTCGTACAGCGCGCACAGCAGCTCGTCGCCGGTCAGGCCCTCCGGGTGGCGGGCCAGCAGGACGAGGATCTCGCTGTGCCGGCGGCTGAGTCGGATCTTGCGTCCGGCACTGGTGACGATCAGGGCCTCGTCCCGGCCGAGCGCCGTGAGCCGGAGGCTGTCCGCGTCCGAGGGCGGCGGTGCGAGCAGCGCGAGCTGGGACTCCGCCGCACGGGCCACCGCCTGCACGAACGCCAGGCTGTGCGGATGGGCCAGCCCGTCCCCGCCCGTGATGTCGACGGCGCCGAGCAGCCGCCCCGAACGCGGATCGTGCACGGGGGCCGCCGCGCAGGTCCACGGCTGGACGCGCCGGATGAAGTGCTCGGCGGCGAACACCTGGACGGGCCGGTCGACCGCCACGGCCGTACCCGGCGCGTTCGTCCCCATCGCCGTCTCCGACCAGCGCGCGCCGGGCACGAAGTTCATCGTCCCGGCCCGCTGCCGGGTCGTCCGGTCGCCCTCGACCCACAGCAGCCTGCCGTGCGCGTCGCACACAGCGAGGAGATGCTCGCCGTCCCGGGCGAACGTCCCCATGAGTTCACGGAACAGCGGCATGACCCGGGCCAGGGGATGCTCGGCGCGATACGCCCCGAGATCGCCGTCGCTCAGCTCCACCGACGCCGACGCGTCCGGGCTGACGTGCGCCCCGGCGGAGCGCCGCCAGGAATCGGCCACCACGGAGCGCACCGGCCGGGACACGGTCCCCGCGGCGGTGAACCTCTCGTGCGCGCGGCGCAGGACCCGGACCCGCTCGGACGGATCGGTGCCCGGCTCCAGGGCCACCCATGGATCGGTCAAGTCGGCCTCCCCGGCGGGCGATGCGGCGGTGCATCGCTGTGGGGACATCGTCGCGCCGGGGACGCATACGGACAAGCGTCCCGACACTGATCCGCACGGATGCGTCACAGTGCGTGCGCGCCGGGCAGGCCGACCCCGCTGCGGTCCTGCCCGCCCCTCAGGCGAAGTTGACCATGCGGATGTAGCGGGACCAGTCCCAGTACGGGCCCGGGTCTGTGTGGTCCGTGCCGGGGACCTCGGAGTGCCCGAGGATGTGCTCGCGGTCCATCGGAATGCCGTACTTGGCGCAGATCGCTGCCGTGAGGTTGGCGGACGACTGATAGAGGGCGTCGGTGAAGTACTCCGGCTGGTCGACCCAGCCCTCGTGCTCGATGCCGATGCTGCGGGTGTTGTAGTCCCAGTTCCCCGCGTGCCAGGCGATGTTGCGCTCGCGGACGCACTGGGCGATGTGGCCGTCGGACGAGCGGACCACGTAGTGCGCGGAGACCTGCTTGGCCGGGTTCTGGAAGATGGCCAGGGCGTCGGCGTACGTCTCCTGAGTGACGTGGATGATCACGTAGTTCAGGGGATAGGTGGTGGGGCGGCTGGACGCCGTGTAGTTGGAGGTGCTGGCCGGGACGGACTCGGCGCCCGGATAGTCGACGGCCTGCGCTCCGGCGGAGGCGCGGGCGGCGGGAAACAGGGCTGCGGGCACGGCGGCGAGGGCGCCGGCCTGGAGTAACCGGCGCCGGCTCGGAAGTGGCCTTCGGTCCATGACGGGTCTGCCTCTCTGGTGGGGGCGGTGGGGCAGGGCCTTGTCAACGATCGTGTGTCGTCAGAAGGTGCGGTGGTCCGGGCGGGGGAGCGTCGCGGCGACGTCCCTCAAGTGCGCGTGCAGCCCACGGTGGGTGTCCCGTGCCGGCAGCCATTCCTTACGGAGCTTCGCCACGCAGGTGTAGTTCGTGTCGCAGACGTTGGCGATCGGGGACTCGACGGTCTGCGAGGCGAACTGGTACGCGTCGAGCTCACTGAAGCCGTAGTCGCGCTCCAGCCAGCGCACCAGGTCGAGTTGGGATATCCGGAACGCGTCCTCGAGGGGCCGCGCCGACCCCGTCGAGATGATGTGCGTGTCGGACTCGATGCGTGGCCACGGTGTGGCGACTCCCTTGAGGAGCTCGACGATCACGACGGTCCGCATGGCGCACTCGACGGCGACGCCGCACGTCTCACCCTCGCCCTGCCGCGCGTGCCCGTCACCGAGGCTCAGCAGCGCGCCCTCGACATTCACCCCGAGATAGCAGGTGACGCCCGCGCGCATCTCCGGCGAGTCCATGTTGCCGCCGTGCGCGTCCGGGACCAGGGCCGAGCGGACCTCGAGGTTCGCGGGCGCCACGCCGACCGTTCCGTGCATCGGATCCATCGGCAGCTCGACCTGGAGGTCGCTGTCGTGCGCGGTGAACCGGGCGGTGCGTCGCTCCCGGTCGAGGTGCCACATCCATACGACCTCGGGCAGCGGCGGCTGGAGTGTGGCCGTGGTGTGGGTGGACGTGAGCGCGCCGAACAGCGGGACCGTCGTGGAGGCTGCCCAGTCGCGGGCCGGTTCGACGGACACGAAGTGCACCGCGACCGTGTCACCGGGTTCGGCTCCCTCGATGTGGAAGGGCCCGGTCTGCGGATTGAGGAACGGGAGCTCGCACACCTGCGACACCAGATCCTTCTCGGACCGTACCCGCCCACCGAAACAGTCCTCCGTGTACAGGTCCAGGACCGTGCCCGGTGCGATCCTCGCGACGGGTGGCGCCCCGCCGAATGTGTAGGCGTACTCGCCCGGCTCGGGCCGCACGGTCAGGATCCGGGGGTCGCTCATCGCTGTACTGCTCCACTCTGTGAGGTGGGCGCGTCAGGGTCCGCGCCCCGGTCCGGTTCTCCGTCGGATGCGTCGTCGTCGAGATGGACGCGTCCGGTCTCCGCTATTCGTTCCGGATGGCGCCGCAGGAGCACTGCGAGCACCACGATCCCCGCGAGCATCCACACGGCGACGACCGGGCCCGCGTAGGACACCGGCGCCGTCAGCTCCGACACGAAGTCGAAGACCGGTAGGCCCGCGGCCGTCAGCAGCGCGGGCACGAAGGCGACGATGCCGAGGAGCGGGAAGACGAGATGGCGCACCGGGCGCAGCGCGGAGCGACCGCGGCGCAGGAAGTATCCGCCACAGGAGAGGTTCGCCACGATGTACACACCGATGATGACCGTGACGATCACCGTCGCCAGGAGCAGGAACGCCGTCACCGGGTCGTAGGCGAAACCGAGCCCGAGCATGGCCGCGACCGCGACGACGAACTGGACGGCGACGCCGGTGACGGGGGAGCGGCGCTGCGGGTGCAGGCGCGCGAAACCGCTCGGGAAGACGCCGATACGGCCGAGAGCGAACGCCGTGCGCGTCGAGACGTTGGCGCACGCGTTGGCGTTCGCGATCGTCGAGTTCACCACGGCAAGGAACACCAGGACCCAGAAGAGGCCGAACGACGCGCGGGCCACGCCCTCCCACGACGCGGCGCCCTCCGCCCCGAACGTCGCGAACCTGCCGGGCCCGAAGTACACCGACATCGCGTACGTCGTCAGTACGTAGAAGAGCCCGATCGCCAGGGCCGCCCCGAGGACCGCCCGGTGCATGGTGCGCCGCGGATCGCGGGTCTCCTCGGCGAGGGGCGCCGCCGCCTCGAACCCGGCGAACGCCAGCACCGTGTACACCGAACCGGCGAAGACGCCGCTCAGGCCCTCGTATCCCGGTGCCGTATGCGAAGTGCCGAACACCGAAAGGGTGTTGTGGCTGCCGGCCTTCGAGATCAGCAGGATCGCGAACGCCAGGAAGACGACCACCTCGAAGGCGCCGAGCACCGTCCCGAAGCGGGCCGACGCCCGCACTCCGAAGTAGCCCGCCACAGCGATGATCACCGCTCCGGCGAGCGACCACGGCCACCACAGATCCGCGGGGTACGACGACCACTCGTTGTGCAGCGTCCCGGCCGTGGTGAAGCCCAGTTGCAGCAGAAGCAGGGGCGGCACGAGGGCCTCCACGAACACATAGCCCCAGCCGACGAGGAAACCCACGCTCGGATGGAGGCCGCGCGCGGCGTACGTCGCTACGGAGCCGGCCGCGGGCAGTTCGCGTGCCAGCTCCGCCACGCACGACGCCGTGAACAGGCAGGCCACCAGCGCGATCAGCACGGACAGCGGCAGACTGCCGCCCGCGAACGCCGTACCCGCCGGGATCGACGCGGCGACCGCGGCCGCCGGGGCCATCGCCGTAATGCTCTGGAACAGGACCTCGCGCAGCCCGATCGCCCCGCGTCGCAACTCCGTTCCGTTCTGAACGCTTGCGCCCGACACCTGAATCCCCCGATCCACGTGGACGCGCCACCGCGCCGAGGCGGTGGCGTCCCGCGTGAATTACGTTAAGGGCCTTGGCGGTTGGGGCGGAAGAGGGCGCGGCGCGCCTGTGGATAACTCGCGGGTTGTGAACAACCGCACGTCAGAGGTCCGAACCTCTGGCACTTCCGCGCCGCGGCACGAGGGTGTCCCGCGGCCACCGGCGTCCTAAGCGGCCACCGCCACCGGATCGTCGAGCACCGCCCGCACCACCGAGTGCGCCGCCCCAAGCAGGGGGCCGTCGGACCCCAGGCGCGACACCGTCACCCCGGCGGCCGGCGTCGCTGTCCGGCGTGTCAACTCCCGCTCCAGCGCGGGCAGTAGCCACGGCGCGAGCCGCGAGAGGGCCCCGCCGAGCACGACCGCCCGGGGATCGAGGAGGTTCACCGCCCCGGTCAGCGCGATACCCAGGGCGGTCCCGGCCCCGCGCAGCGCCCGCCGCGCATCCGTGTCCCCTGCCGCGGCGCGCTCGGCGAGCAGGCCCACCCGGTCCTCGCCGGGCCCCAGGCCCGCTGCCCGCAGCACGGCTTCCTCGCCCGCGTACTGCTCCAGACAGCCGCGCCCTCCGCAGGGGCACGCCGGGCCCTCCGGGCGAACCGGAACGTGCCCCAACTCGCCCGCGAATCCCCGCGTTCCGCGCAGCAGCTTGCCGTCGACGACGAGCGCGGCACCGATGCCGATCTCGGCCGAGACGTGCAGGAAGTCGGCGGGGGTGCCCTCGCCGAGCCAGAGCTCGGCGAGGGCCCCGAAATTCGCCTCGTTGTCGACGCTCAGCGGCAGAACGGACAGCGCCTCGGTCGGCGTCGGCAGCAGCGCGGAGACATCCGTGTCGTGCCAGTCCAGGTTGGGCGCCCGAACCACCGTGCGGGTGCCGCGCGCGACCAGACCCGGCACCGCGACCGCGAGGCCCGCCGGGCGCAGTCCCTCCCGTTCTGCACGGGCCGTCACCTCCCGGACCAGCACGGACAGTTCCTTCAGGACGGGCCCGGGCGCGCGCCCGCGGTTGGCGACGCGGCGCACGGCACGCGCGCGTACCGCGCCGCTCAGATCGACCGCGCACGCCGCGAGATGGTCGACGCCCACCTCGGCCCCGATCCCGGCGGGGCCGCGGCGGCTGACCGCGAGCGCCGAGCCGGGGCGCCCGACCCGGCCGGGCCGCTGCGGGCCGAGCTCCTCGATCAGACCCGACCGGATCAGTTCGTCGACGAGCGTGGACACCGCGGCCCTGGTCAGCCCGATGCGCTGGGCGACCGTGGCCCGTGACAACGGGCCGTCGGTGGCGACGGCGTGCATGACCCGCGAGAGGTTGCGCCGGCGCATGCCCTGCTGGGTGTCGGGCGTGCCGGGCCGGGGCTCGTGCAGTGGTGCGGTCATGCCTCCGGACGCTCCCATGGGGTCGGGCCGGCGCACGGGGCGGTCGGCCTTCCTGGATCCTCGGTCGGCCGGGTGGTCAGCGCGGGCCCCTGTCCAGGAGCGGGGCCGCGTCGGAGAGTACCCCGGAGATCCGCGCCAGCGCCGCCGCGTCCTGCTTCACGGGGTCGAGAACGGGCCCCTGTGCCGTGCCCCAGCGCCGCGCCACCGCCGCCGGATCCTCCCCGGTCAGCAGTCCGGCGGCCTGTGCCGCGGCGCCGAGCGCGACCAGTTCACGGGCCTCGGGCACCTGCACGGCGCGACCCGAGAGGCGTCGTACGGTCTGCTGCCAGGCCGTTCCCCGGGCGCCGCCCCCGATGAGCAGCAGCGGCACCGACAGGTCGGCGTCCGCGTCGAGGACGAGGTCGAGCGCGCCCAGGAGCGCGTGGACGGCGCCGTCGTAGGCGGCCTGCAGAAGGTGCCCTCCCGTGGTGTCGTGCCGCAGTCCGTGCAACAGCCCTGAGGCGTTCGGCAGGTCGGGGGTGCGCTCGCCGTCCAGGTACGGCAGCAGCGTGATGTCGCCGCCGGGTTCCACGGCCTCGCGGTCCAGGCCGAGCAGCGCGGCGACCCGGTCGACGGCCAGCGTGCAGTTCAGCGTGCACGCGAGCGGGAGCCAGTCGCCGCGCGCGTCGGCGAAACCGGCGACGGTGCCGGTCGGGTCCGCGGGACGGTGCCGCGACACCGCGTACACCGTGCCGGACGTGCCGAGGCTGAGGACGGGGGTGCCGGGTTGGAGGCCGAGGCCGAGAGCGGCCGCCGCGTTGTCGCCCGTGCCGGCGGCTACCAACGTCCCCTTGGAGAAGGGCAGTTCACCCGAGCTGTGGACCGTACCGGCCACCTCCCCGGGGCGTACGACCCGGGGGAGCAGCGCCGGATCGAGGCCCACGCGCGCGAGGATGTCGTCGTCGTACGACTCCGTGGCCGATGCCCACCAGCCCGTGCCCGAGGCGTCGCCCCGGTCCGTCGTGCCGTCGCCGGTCAGCCGCTGCGTGAGGTAGTCGTGCGGCAGCCGTACCGCTGCCGTGGCGCGTACCGCGTCAGGCTCGTGCTCGGCCAGCCACGCCCACTTCGTGACGGTGAAGGAGGCCCCCGGCACGCTGCCCACCCGCTCGGCCCACGCCTTGGGTCCGCCCATCTCGTCGATGAGGCGGCGGGCCTGGGGCGCCGAGCGCACGTCGTTCCAGAGCAGCGCGGGACGCACCGGCCGGCCCGCGGCGTCCAGGGTGACCAGGCCGTGCTGCTGACCTCCGACCGACACCGCGGAGGCCCGGTGCGCCGCGTCACCGCACTGGCGCAGCGCCTCGCACAGGGCGGTCCACCACTGCTCGGGGTCGCTCTCGCGGCCCTGCCCCGCGCTCACCGTGTGCGGTGCCTGGCCGCTGGCCACGACCGCGCCCGTGGCGGCGTCGACGACCAGGGCCTTCGTGGACTGCGTGGAGCTGTCCACCCCGACGACGAGGGGTCCATCGGCTGATGACATCTGGCTCTCCCGTTCCCGACAAGACGATTCCGTGGCTGTCCGAGGTACATGTGCGACAGAGCGTTCACTCAATGCTCTCTCCAGATGCCTCTTCCCAGCGACGTGTCCGCATACTAATTTGTAAAGCGCCATGACGAAATAGGCATGACTGGCGAGGAGCCGAGACATGACGTACCGACCCACCCCCGACGACAAGTTCAGCTTCGGCCTGTGGACGGTCGGCTGGCAGGGACGCGACCCGTTCGGCGACGCCACCCGCGCCGCGCTCGACCCGGCCGAGTCCGTGCGGCGCCTGGCCGACCTCGGCGCCTACGGGGTGACCTTCCACGACGACGACCTGATCCCCTTCGGGGCCTCGGACACCGAGCGCGAGTCACACGTCAAGCGCTTCCGCCAGGCCCTCGACGCCACCGGCCTGATCGTCCCGATGGCCACCACGAACCTCTTCACGCACCCCGTCTTCAAGGACGGCGCGTTCACCGCGAACGACCGTGACGTACGCCGGTACGCCCTGCGCAAGACCATCCGCAACATCGATCTCGCCGTCGAGCTCGGCGCGAAGACGTATGTCGCCTGGGGTGGCCGCGAGGGCGCCGAGTCGGGCGCGGCCAAGGACGTGCGCGCCGCCCTCGACCGGATGAAGGAGGCCTTCGACCTGCTCGGCGAGTACGTCGTCCAGCAGGGCTACGACCTGAAGTTCGCGATCGAGCCGAAGCCGAACGAGCCGCGCGGCGACATCCTCCTGCCCACCGTCGGTCACGCCCTCGCCTTCATCGAGCGCCTGGAGCGGCCCGAGATGTACGGCGTGAACCCGGAGGTGGGCCACGAGCAGATGGCCGGGCTCAACTTCGCGCACGGCATCGCCCAGGCACTGTGGGCGGGCAAGCTCTTCCACATCGACCTCAACGGCCAGACGGGCATCAAGTACGACCAGGACCTCCGCTTCGGCGCGGGCGACCTGCGCTCGGCGTTCTGGCTGGTCGATCTGCTGGAGAGCGCCGGGTACGAGGGGCCGCGGCACTTCGACTTCAAGCCGCCGCGCACGGAGGACTACGACGGGGTCTGGGCGTCGGCCGAGGGCTGTATGCGCAACTACCTGATCCTGCGCGAGCGTGCGGCCGCGTTCCGGGCCGACCCGGAGGTTCAGGAGGCGCTGCGCGCCTCGCGGCTCGACGAGCTGGCGCAGCCGACGGCCGCCGACGGCCTGTCGGGGCTGCTCGCCGACGAATCCGCCTTCGAGGGCTTCGACGTGGAGGCGGCCGCCGCCCGCGGCATGGCCTTCGAGCGCCTCGACCAGCTGGCGATGGACCACCTCCTGGCGGCCCGGGGCTGACGGTCACGCGCGCGTGGTGCCCGACGGGCCCCCACGCGCGCGTAGCGCCCGGTTCGGCCCCCGCCAACTCCTGTGCGGGGGCCGAACCATGGCTGAACGTGCCTCAGTCGTTGACCCTCGGGTGGCACACCGGGACGTAGGCGGCCTCTGTGTACTTCGGCGATGAACATACGCACGACGAGTACGCGGAACCGCCTGGTCAGGAGGGTCCCGAGGCATGCCGGCCGCCCCGCGTCCGGTGGGAGCCGAGGGCAGCGCGGCCCGCCGCCTCTACGAGCGCCACGGCTTCACCCTCGAATCGGAGGACCCGATCGACGTGTTCATGGTGCGTGCCCCACGGGTCATGGCAGAGGCCCGCACCTGACCTCAAGGGCGCGGCGCGGACGGTTCACGCCCCCACCCACACCGTGGTGATGTTGCAGAACTCGCGGATTCCGTGGGCGGAGAGCTCTCGGCCGTAGCCGGAGCGCTTGATGCCGCCGAAGGGGAATGCCGGGTGGGAGGCGGTCATCCCGTTCACGTAGACGCCGCCCGCCTCGATGTCGCGGGCGAAGCGGTCGATCTCCGCGGCGTCGTGCGTCCATACGTTGGAACTCAGCCCGAACGGTGAGTCGTTGGCGAGGGCCACGGCCTCGACCAGGTCGCCGACGCGGTACAGCGTGGCGACCGGGCCGAAGGTCTCCTCGCGGTGGATGCGCATGTCCTGCGTGATGTCGGTGATCACTGTCGGCTCGTAGTACCAGCCGCTCTTGGCGTACGCCTCGGGTCGTTGTCCGCCACACAGCACCGTCGCGCCGCACTCGACGGCGTCGTCCACGAGTTCCTCCAGGTCGGCGCGGCCCTGCTCGCTGGCGAGCGGCCCGATGTCGGTGCTCTCGTCCATCGGGTCGCCGACCCGCAGGGCCCGCATTCCGGAGACGAACAGCTCGGCGAACTCATCGTAGACGTCCGTGTGCACGATGAACCGCTTCGCCGCGATGCAGGACTGCCCGTTGTTCTGCGTCCGCGCCGTCACCGCGACCTTCGCCGCCTTCGCCACGTCGGCCGACGGCAGCACGACGAACGGGTCACTGCCGCCCAGCTCCAGGACGGTCTTCTTGACCTCGTCGCCCGCGATCGAGGCGACGGAACGCCCCGCCGGCTCGCTGCCGGTCAGCGTCGCCGCCACGACCCGCTCGTCCCGCAGCACGCCCTCGACCGCGCGGGAACCGATGAGCAGCGTCTGGAAGCAGCCGTCCGGGAACCCGGCCCTGCGGAACAGGTCCTGGAGGTAGAGCGCTGTCTGCGGCACGTTCGACGCGTGTTTGAGCAGTCCCACGTTGCCTGCCATCAGGGCGGGTGCGGCGAACCGCACGACCTGCCACAGGGGGAAGTTCCACGGCATCACGGCGAGGACTATGCCCAGCGGCCGGTAGCGCACATGGGCGCTGACCGCGCCGGAGTCCTCCACGTCCCGGGCCGAGGGGTGCTCGTCGGCGAGGAGCTCCTGGGCGTGCTCCGCGTACCAGCGCATCGCCTTCGCGCACTTCGCGGCCTCCGCGCGCGCCGCCACGACGGGCTTGCCCATCTCGGTGGTCATGACGCGCGCGATGTCGTCACGGTCCGCGTCGAGCAGGTCGGCGGCGGTCTGGAGCAGCCGGGCCCGTTCGAAGAACGTGGTGGTGCGGTACGTGCGGAACGTGCCGGCGGCGAGAAGGAGTCGGTGCTCGATCTCCTCGTCGGTCAGGGCGTCGTACGTTTTGAGCGTCTCGCCGTTCGCGGGGTTGACCGTCGCGATGGGCATGAGGGTGACCTCCTCTGCGCGGTGCTTCGACCTTCCCGCGTCACGTCGCGCCGCGCAACGCGGACGGGCCGTGTACCCGGTGGCGCGGGCGTCAGACGTGCTCGGCGAGCCGGTCGAGGAAGACGGCCTGCGCCTGCACGACGAGGGCGCGCCCTGCGTCGAGCCCGAGCCAGGCCGCGCGGTCCAGCTCGGGGAACTCGGCCATGCGTCCCGAGCCCTTCGGCCACTCCATCGTGAACGTGCCGGGCACGAAGCCGTCCAGGTCGAGGTCGCCCTCCACGGCCCACACGGTGACGTGCTTGCCGCCGGACTGCACGGTGTCGCCGAGCGGTACCGGCGTGCCGTCCGGCGGTGCAAGACCCAGTTCCTCCTGGAACTCCCTGCGCGCCGCGGCCCACGGCTCCTCGTCGTCCCCGTACTCGCCCTTCGGCACGGTCCACGCCCCGACGTCGCGTCGCTCCCAGAACGGGCCGCCCATGTGTCCGAGCAGCACCTCGGTACCGGCGGCCGAGCGCCGGAACAGGAGCAGGCCCGCGCTCTGCTTCTTGTACGCCATGGGACCAGTGTCGGCGCGCTACATGTGAACGGCGCCCTCCGCGCGGCCCTCCGAGTACGGCGAGGGGGCGCCGCGCGGGTGGAGCGCGAGCGTCACGATGAGGCCGACCGCGTAGAACAGCGCCGACCACCAGCACGCGGGTGAGTAGCCGTCCATGGCCCTTACCGGGCGGCGACCTGGATGGTCGACGCCCGGGCAGGTGACCGGATCAGGACGAGGAGTTCGAGGCCCGCCCGGACGTGCCGTGCGCCTCCGCCTCGGGGACGACCGGATCCTGCGCGTCCCGCGGCGCGGGCACGATCCCCGCGCTGGCGGTGACCGCCGCGGCCGGTGCGTCGCCGCGGTTCCGCCAGCGCGAGACGCGCATCGCGACGGGCTCGGTGAAGCGCGCCGTCAGCGGTCCGACGATGACGAGGATCAGGACGTACGCGGTCGCCAGTGGGCCGAGCCTGGGCTCGATACCGGCCGTGACCGCCAGGCCCGCGATGACGATGGAGAACTCGCCGCGCGCCACGAGCGCGCCGCCGGCGCGCCAGCGGCCCTTGACGGAGATCTTCGCCCGCCGCGCCGCCCAATAGCCCGTCGCGATCTTCGTGCAGGCCGTGACCACCGCGAGAGCGAGCGCCGGAAGCAGGACCGGCGGGATGCTCGCCGGGTCGGTGTGCAGCCCGAAGAAGACGAAGAACACGGCGGCGAACAGATCGCGCAGCGGCAGCAGCAGCGAGTGGGCGCCCTCGGCGACCTCACCGGACAGGGCGATGCCGACGAGGAACGCGCCGACGGCCGCCGACACCTGGAGCTGCTGCGCGATCCCGGCGACCAGGATCGTCAGACCGAGCACCACCAGGAGCAGCTTCTCCGGGTCGTCGCTGGAGACGAACCGGGAGATGTGCCGTCCGTAGCGTACGGCGAGGAGCAGGACGAGACCCGCCGCTCCGAGCGCGATGGCCAGCGTGACACCGCCCGCCGCCCAGCCGACCCCTGCGAGCAGAGCCGTGATGATCGGCAGATAGACGGCCATCGCCAGGTCCTCGAGAACGAGGATGCTGAGGATCACCGGGGTCTCCCGGTTGCCGACCCGGCCGAGGTCGCCGAGCACCTTGGCGATCACACCCGACGACGAGATCCAGGTGACACCGGCGAGGACGACGGCGGCCACCGGGCCCCATCCCATGAGCAACGCGGCCGCGGCGCCGGGCAGCGCGTTGAACGCGCAGTCGACGAGGCCCGCCGGGTACTGCGTCTTGAGGTTGCTGACGAGATCGCTGGCCGTGTACTCCAGTCCCAGCATCAGCAGCAGCAGGATGACGCCGATCTCGGCGCCGATGGCCACGAACTCCTCGCTCGCGCCGAGCGGGAGCAGCCCGCCTTCGCCGAACGCGAGCCCCGCGAGCAGATAGAGGGGGATGGGTGAGAACCGGAACCGCCCGGCGAATCTGCCCAGCAGGCCGAGCGCGAGGATGATCGCCCCGAACTCGATGAGGAACACCGCGGAGTGCATCCGATCACTCCCTTCCGAGTATCGTCGCCGCCGCTTCCACGCCCTCGCGGGTGCCGATGACGATCACGGTGTCCCCGCCGGCGAGCCGGAAGTCGGGGGTGGGTGACGGGATCGCCTCGGCGCGCCGCAGCACGGCAACGATCGAGGCGCCGGTCTCGGTGCGCAGCTGCGTCTCGCCGAGCACGCGCCCGTTCCAGTGCGAGGTCGCGCCGATCTCGATGCGCTCGGCGACCAGGCCCAGATCGGTGGTGTGCAGCAGGTTCGGGCTGTGATGGGACGGCATCAGCGCGTCGATCAGCGCGGCCGCCTCACCGGACGTCAGCTTCAGCGACAGGTCGCAGGCGTCCGGGTCGTCGTTCCGGTAGGCGCTCAGGGTGCGCCCGCCGTCCCGGTGCGCGACCACCGACACCTGGCGTCGGTCGCGGGTGGTCAGGTCGTACCGGAAGCCGATCCCCGGCAGTGGCGTGCGGCTCAGGCGTGAAGCGGGCACAGCTCTCCCCTTGTCCGTGCTTGTCCTGGATGATGCATGGCTCCTGCATGTACAGGGTGCCGGGTGTCACCCTATCGGCCCCAATGTTTGGCAAAGAAACGGTCTTGTCACGGGGCCGGGTGTGCGGCGAGCACCGTCTCGACCGTGTCGGCGTCCTCGGCCGTCTTGTCCTCGCGGTAGCGCACGACGCGCGCGAAGCGGAGCGTGACGCCGGCCGGGTAGCGAGTGGACTTCTGCAGACCGTCGTAGGCGATCTCCACGACCAGCTCGGGCCGCACCGTGACGACGTGGCCGTCGTCACTCAGGGCCAGCCCCCGCAGCCGCTCCGTCTGCCAGGCGAGCAGCGCGTCCGTGAGCCCCTTGAACGTCTTGCCCAGCATCGCGAAGGAGCCGTCCGGCCTGCGGGCGCCGAGGTGCAGGTTCGACAGCTTGCCCGTGCGCCGGCCGTGCCCCCACTCGGCCGCGAGTACCACCAGGTCCAGCGTGTGCACGGGCTTCACCTTCAGCCAGGACGCGCCGCGCCGCCCCGCGCTGTACAGGGCGTCGAGCGCCTTCACGACGACGCCTTCATGGCCGCGCCGCAGGGTGTCGGCGAAGAAAGCGTCGGCGGCCGCGCGGACTTCCGCGTCCGCCCCGTCCGATACGACGACGTGGCGCACCCGCATCGCCTCGGGCACCAGCAGCGCGAGGCGCGTGTGGCGCTCGGCGAACGGCAGATCGAGCAGCTCGTCCCCGCCCGCGTACAAGGCGTCGAAGAACACCGGCACCACGGGAACGGACCCGGCGGCCGTCGCCACGTCCACCCGCGAACCCACACGGCTCGCGATCTCCTGGAAGGGGCGCGGCCGCCCGTCCCCGTCCAGCGCGATGACCTCCCCGTCGAGAATGAAGCGGCCCCCGTCGAGCCCGGCCGCCGCGGCGGTGACCTCGGGCAGCCGGTCGGTGATGTCGTCGAGCGTGCGCGTGTAGACGCGTACGACGTCGCCGTCGCGGTGCACCTGCACGCGGATGCCGTCGAGCTTCTCCTCCACCGCGCAGGCCCCGAGCTTGTCGACGGCCTCCCTGACCGAGGTGGCGCTGTGCGCCAGCATGGGGAACACCGGGCGCCCGACAGTCAGTCGGAATCGGCTCAGCGCGTCCGGACCCTCGGTCAGCAGTGCCTGCGCCACCACCTGGAGAGACCCGGTCAGCATCACCGCGCGCCGCACGTCCTCCGGCGGCGCGCCGGTCGCCTGCGCCAGCCCCTCCAGGGCCACCGCGTCGAGCGCTCCCTGCCGCACCTCACCGGTGAGCAGACCGAACAGGAACCGCTGCTCGTCCTCGGTCGCGCCGCCCATCAACTCCCCGACGAGGCGGGTCCGTTCGGCCTGCGATCCCGCGCCGGCGACATCGCCCAGCGACGTCAGCGCGGCGTCGACGTCCTGGACCGTCAGCCGGGGCTGCGTGGCAGGGTCCACCGGATCGCGCAGCACCCGCCACCCGACGCCGAGACGCCCCTGCGGGAGGCGTCCCGCGAGGTAGGGGATCACGATCGGTACGTCATCCGGTTCCGCCGCCCGGAAGAGCTCGGCGAGCAGCGCGATCTTCCGCGACCGCGCCTTGGTGGCCGCGACCTCCTGGGACACCTGTGCGAGCCGGGAGAACAGCATGCAGCCATCCTGCACCGGGCCGCGGTGTGGCGCACGAGGGTACGGGCACCCGCCGATAAACCGCACTCCCCGAGGGATTCTCGAAGGGAACTCGTCGTTCGCGGTTTATCCCGGCCCATGCGGAAGGCTGTTCCGCGATGCGAGACCGGCGCGGAGATTTCTTGACTGGCCCGACTCGCCCCTGGTTGGATCGGTGGCATGAACACGAGACTGGACCTCACGCGGCGACGCCATGTCGACCTCGCGCGCGTCTCCAGCTCCTTCTGTTGTCGCGCCCTCTGACGGGTCTCCCGCGCCCCGGCTGCCAGGCCGCCTCCGCCGCGACCGGCGCCGTCGAACCTCCACCGTGCCGACCGATTTCCGCACGGCTCCCCACCACACCGCACTGAACCGCACCGTGTATTCGGTACGCCTTCGGCATGCGTGAATTCCTGATTTCCGTATCCCTGCCTTTCCGCGTTCCCGCGTCCGCGCCTTTCTCAGTTCCTGCATTCCGCGTGCCGAATTCCAGCCCGAAGGGTCCCGTCATGGCCACCGTCCTCTCCATTTCCGGAAGTCCCTCCGCCACCTCCCGCACGGCGCGGCTCCTGCGCCATCTCGACGCGCGGCTCGAAGCGCAGGGCCACGACGTCATAACCCTCGACGTCCGCACCCTGCCCGCCGAGGCGCTCCTCGGCGCCGACTTCGCCCACCCCGCCATCGTCGAGGCGATCGAGCTCCTCGCCCGCGCCGACGGCGTCGTCGTCGCGACTCCCGTCTACAAGGCCGCGTACTCGGGTCTCCTCAAGGCGCTCCTCGACCTGCTGCCGCAGTACGGACTCGACGGCAAGACCGTGCTTCCGCTCGCCACCGGCGGCACCACCGCCCATGTCCTCGCCCTCGACTACGCGCTGCGGCCCGTCCTCAATTCCATGGGAGCCGACCACATCGTCCAGGGGTGGTTCACCCTCGACAAGGACATCACCGTCGCACCGGACGGCACGGTCAGCGTCGCGCCGGGTTCCGCCGAAGCGCTCAGCCGCGTCGTCGACCAGTTCTCGCGAGCACTCACGCGGACCGCGCGGCCGCTGCTCGCCGCGGCGAGCTGACCCGCCGACTCCCGCCCCGCAACCACCTGTTGGCATCACCCTCCTCCGCGATCGGAGTCCGCACGTGTCCCTCACCTTCCACTGGTTCCTGCCGACCAACGGCGACAGTCGCCACGTCGTCGGCGGCGGTCACGGCACACCCGTGACCGCGGCGGGCGGTGACCGGCCCCCGTCCATCGGCTATCTCACGCAGATCGCCCGCGCCGCCGAGGACCTCGGCTTCGTCGGCGCGCTGACCCCCACCGGCGCCTGGTGCGAGGACGCGTGGCTGACCACCGCCATGCTCAGCCAGCAGACCGAGCGCCTGAAGTTCCTCGTCGCGTTCCGGCCCGGTTTCGTCTCACCCACCCTCGCTGCGCAGATGGCGTCCACGTACCAGCGCCAGACCGGCGGCAGGCTCCTCCTGAACGTCGTGACGGGCGGCGAGAGCCGTGAGCAGCGCGCCTACGGCGACTTCCTCGACAAGGACGCCCGGTACGCGCGCACCGGTGAATTCCTGGAGATCGTGCGGGGGTTGTGGGCGGGCGACACCGTCGACCTGGCGGGCGAACACCTCCAGGTGCAGGACGCACGGCTCGCCCGGCTGCCCGACCCGGTCCCCGAGGTGTACTTCGGCGGCTCCTCAGCCGTCGCGGGTGAGATCGCGGCGCGGCACAGCGACGTCTACCTCACCTGGGGCGAGCCGCCCACTCAGGTCGCCGAGAAGATCGCCCGGATCCGCGGCCTCGCCGAGAAGGAGGGCCGCACCGTCCGGTTCGGGATCCGGCTGCACGTCATCACGCGCGACACCTCGGAGCAGGCCTGGGCGGAGGCCGACCGGCTCCTCCAGGGATTCGACCCGGCCACCGTCAGGTCCGTCCAGGAGGGGCTGGCGCGCAGCGAGTCCGAGGGCCAGCAGCGCATGCTCGCCCTGCACGGCGGAAGCTCCGGCAGCCTGGAGATCCACCCCAACCTGTGGGCCGGGATCGGCCTCGTACGCGGTGGCGCCGGCACCGCGCTCGTCGGCAGCCACGACGAGGTCGCCGACCGCGTCGAGGAGTACCACCGCATCGGCATCGACGAGTTCGTGCTCTCCGGATATCCGCATCTGGAGGAGGCGTACTGGTTCGGGGAGGGCGTCCTGCCGCGGCTGCACGCGCGCGGGCTGTGGGCACACCCGCACCGGGATGCGGCAGCGCTGACGGCGCCCCAGGTCCCGTTCGGGAGCTGAGCCGGTCCGCACGCACCTCCGCTACAGCGCCTTGCGCTGGTCCTGCTCGTGCGTCCCGGGCTCCAACGCCGGTGCCGCGACACCGAGATGCGCGCGGCACTGCGGCTTCGGCGCCTTCTCCAGTCGCGAGCGGACCGCCGCCGGACGGATGAACACGAGGGCCGTCGCCGAACCCAGTGCGAACAGCAGGGCGCAGCCCAGGGCGGCCCGGTGGAACGACGTGTTCACGGAATCCGGCTGCGTGTAGGCGTCCCCGGACAGCCCCACCGCCAGCGGCAGCGCCGCCACCACGAGAAGCTGCGCGATACGGGCCGCCGTGTTGTTGACGCCGCTGGCGAGCCCGGCGCGCCCCGGCTCGACCGACGCCAGGACCGTGGCCGTCAGGGGCGCGACGAACACGCTCATGCCCAGGCCGAGGACCGCCACCGCGGGCAGGACATCGGCCACGTACGACGAGCCGGGCTCGATCCGCAGCATGAGGAGCAGGCCCACCGCCGCGATCAGCGGACCGGCGACCAGGGGCGGCGTCGGCCCGACACGGCGCGAGAGATCGCCCGCACGAGGAGAGAGCAGCAGCATCAGGACGGTGATCGGCAGCGTCGCCATACCGGCCTCCAACGCGCTGTAGCCGAGCGCGATCTGGAGCTGGACGGGCATCAGGAACAGGATGCCGCCGATCCCCGCGTACAGGCACAGCGTCATCGCGTTGGCCGCGCTGAACAGCCGGGAGCGGAACAGCGAGGGCGGCAGCATCGGGTTCGCGCGCCGGTGCTCCACGGCGACGAAGGCGACGCCGGCGGCGACACCGAGCACGGCGGGCAGCGCCGTCGACACGGCGGAGGCGCCGCCGGACGACCCGATGAGCGCGTAACTGACGCCCACCAGGCACACGGCGGCGAGCGTGGCCCCCGCCATGTCGAAGCGGGTCCCGGCGACCCCGGCCTCACGGCTCTCCGGGACGTGCCGCACCGCGATCAGCAGCACGACCACGGCCAGTGGCACATTGATGAGGAAGATCCACCGCCATCCTGGGCCGTCGATCAGATACCCGCCGAGGAACGGTCCGAGCGCCCCCGCCACACCCGTGAGCCCCGACCAGGCGCCCACGGCCCGCGACTGGTCCTCGGGGCAGAACGACGACCGTACGAGGGCCAGCGACCCCGGTGTCAGGAGCGCACCGCCGACACCCTGCAGCGCGCGGGCCGCGATGAGGACCCCCTGGTCGGGGGCGAGCCCGCACAGCGCCGACGCGAGCGCGAACCAGGCCACGCCGAGCACGAGTGTGCGCCGCCGCCCGATCCGGTCGCCGAGCGCGCCGCCCCACAGGAGCAGGGCGGACAGCGTCAGCATGTAGGCGTTCACGACCCATTGGAGGCTCGACAGGGAGGCGTCGAGGTCACGCCCGATCGTCGGCAGAGCGACGTTCACCACCGTGCCGTCGAGCATCGCCATCCCGGAAGCCAGGACAACACAGGCGAGGACCCAGCGGCCCCTGGCGGAGGAGAGCCGGATTCCGGGAGCGGATTCGACGGGTTCGGGTGTCATCGCAGCCATTGTCGTGGACGCGGGGGAGCGTCGCAGGACCGCCGCGCGGCGGAGGAGTTCCGCCGGCCTCGCCGGACCCGACCTGCTCGGTCACGGCGCCTGCGACAAGCCCCGCGCCGACTCCTCGGAGCGGGGCTCGCACGAGGCGAGCGGGGCTCCGCAGCCCCGCCGGTGCCCGATACCTACTGCGGGAGGTTGGCCTCGATCGCGGCGACCACCTCGGGAGCGTCCGGCACCACCTGCGGCGAGAAGCGGGCGACGACCTCACCCTTGGGGGAGAGCACGAACTTCTCGAAGTTCCAGCGGATGTCCCCGTCGTGGCCCTCCGCGTCGGCGGTGGTGACCAGACGCTCGTACAGCGGGTGACGTCCTTCTCCGTTCACCTCGACCTTCTCGGTCATCGGGAACGTCACGCCGTACGTCGCCGAGCAGAACTCGGCGATCTCCTCGGCGCTGCCGGGCTCCTGGCCCATGAACTGGTTGCAGGGGACCCCGAGCACGCTGAAGCCGCGGCCCGCGTACGCGGCGTGGAGCTGCTCCAGGGCCGCGTACTGCGGGGTGAGGCCGCACTTCGAGGCCACATTGACGATGAGGACGGCCTTGCCCTCGTACTGGGGGAGGTCGGCGGGGCCACCCTGGAGGGCGGCGATCTCGACATTCTCGTAGACAGACATACTTCGGATGCTAGCGACCCGTGAGGCCGCGCTCCTCGTCACCCCGGCCCCGGGACCGCGGCCCATCTGTGAAGATGGCGAAGAACGATGCGACGAGCGAGTGGAGGACTGATCGTCATGGCGCAGCAGGTGCGAGGCGTGATCGCGCGGGCCAAGGGTGAGCCGGTGCGGATCGAGACGATCGTCGTGCCGGATCCCGGGCCCGGTGAGGCCGTGGTCAAGGTCCAGGCGTGCGGGGTCTGTCATACCGACCTGCACTACCGGGAGGGCGGCATCAACGACGAGTTCCCCTTCCTGCTCGGTCATGAGGCGGCCGGTGTCGTCGAGGCGGTCGGCGAGGGTGTCACCGAAGTCGCGCCGGGCGACTTCGTGATCCTCAACTGGCGTGCCGTGTGCGGCCAGTGCCGTGCCTGCCTGCGCGGGCGCCCCCAGTACTGCTTCGACACGCACAACGCGAAGCAGAAGATGACGCTCCTCGACGGCACGGAGCTCTCGCCCGCGCTCGGTATCGGCGCCTTCGCCGAGAAGACCCTCGTCGCCGCCGGCCAGTGCACCAAGGTCGACCCGGAGGCCTCGCCCGCCGCCGCGGGTCTGCTCGGCTGCGGTGTCATGGCCGGCCTCGGCGCCGCCATCAACACCGGCAACGTCGGCCGCGGCGACTCCGTCGCCGTCATCGGCTGCGGAGGTGTCGGCGCGGCGGCAGTGACCGGCGCCCACCTGGCAGGCGCCGGGAAGATCATCGCCATCGACATCGACGACAAGAAGCTGGCGACGGCGAAGAAGCTCGGCGCCACGCACACCGTCAACTCCCGCTCCACGGACCCGGTCGAGGCCGTCCGCGAGCTGACCGGAGGCTTCGGCGCCGACGTCGTCATCGAGGCCGTCGGCCGCCCGGAGACCTACAAGCAGGCGTTCTACGCCCGCGACCTCGCCGGGACCGTCGTCCTCGTCGGCGTCCCCACGCCCGAGATGCAGCTCGAACTGCCTCTGCTGGACGTGTTCGGGCGCGGCGGCGCGCTCAAGTCGTCCTGGTACGGCGACTGTCTGCCCGCGCGCGACTTCCCGATGCTGATCGACCTCTACCGGCAGGGGCGGCTCGACCTCGACACGTTCGTGACCGAGACGATCGCCCTGGAGGACGTGGAGAAGGCGTTCGAGCGGATGCACCACGGCGACGTGCTGCGCTCGGTGGTGATCTTCTGATGGCGGGCGCGCGCATCGAACACCTCGTCACGTCCGGCACGTTCTCCCTCGACGGGGGCACCTGGGACGTCGACAACAACGTGTGGATCGTCGGGGACGACAGCGAGGTCGTCGTGATCGACGCGGCGCACGACGCCGACGCGATCGCCGAGGCCGTGGGCGACCGGAGGCTCGTCGCCATCGTGTGCACCCATGCCCACGACGACCACATCGACGCGGCACCCGCGCTCGCCGAGCGCACCGGGGCGCCGATCCTTCTGCACCCCGCGGACACGGAGCTGTGGAAGCAGAAGCACCCGGACCGCACACCTGACGGAGACCTCGCCGACGGTCAGCAACTGAGCGTGGCGGGCGTGGAGTTGACCGTGCTGCACACGCCGGGGCACTGCCACGGCGCGGTCAGCCTGTACGCGCCGGACCTCGGTTCCGTCTTCACCGGCGACACCCTGTTCGCGGGTGGCCCCGGGGCGACGGGCCGGTCGTTCAGCGACTTCCCGACCATCGTCGAGTCGATCAGGGAGCGACTCCTCACGCTGCCGCCGGAGACCGAGGTGCGGACCGGGCACGGCGACAGCACGACCATCGGGGCCGAGGCGCCTCACCTGGAGGAGTGGATCGCCAGGGGGCACTGAGCCGGGCGATCGGGCCGGGCGGCAGCCGGAGTGCTGCCGCCCGGGTCTCCCCGGCCGTCACGGGTGAGCGAGTACCGCGCGCACCGTCTTGCCGCCGTAGGGGTCGCTCACCACACTCATACGGCGCGACAGCGCGTCGACGAGGGAGATGCCGCGGCCCGACTCGGCGGACAGCGAAGCCGGCTTGAGGTGCGGGTGGTGCGGGCTGTCGTCGTGGACCGAGACGGTCAGCTCGTCCGCGTCCAGACACAGACTCATACGGCAGTGACTGTCCTCGATCCGGGCCGCGTTGGCGACCAGCTCCGACACGACGAGCACCGCGTCGTGCGCGCCGCCCGCGCTCCGTCCCGCCAGAAAGTCATGAGTGAGGCGCCGGGCCCAGCGGGCGGAGCCCGAGCCCTGCGGCAAGAGGTACTCCACGCGTGCGGGCCGCCGTACGGCGCGCTTGAGCGCACGCATGACGATCACTTCCTTCCGTCGCCTGTGGCACAGGGTGTTCCCCGGTCACGAGCCCCATTCCCCGGCAGCCTGATCGCCAAGCGGGTTCGGCCTGACGGCCGTGCGAGAGCGTGGTAGCCGTGTCCGATGCGACGCCCGAGCAGGAAGTAGGCGATCAGGGCGCCCGTCGTGTTCAGGATCACGTCGTCCACGTCGAAGGCGCGCCCCTCGACGATCGCCCCCTGCGCCAGCTCCACGAGCGCCATCACGAGGACCGTCACCGCGAGCACCCGCATCATGCGGCCCTTGCGCGCCACAAGCACCGGCAGCAGCAGCCCGAACGGCGCGCCGAGCAGCAGATTCCCGCCGATCTGCTTGCACGCGCCGAGGAACGTGTACGACTCGGCGTACTGGCGCAGGGAATGTCCCGGCCGCATGTTGGACCCCGCGAGGTCCGCCGACGCCGGGGACGGCGTCAGGGTCAGCCGGGCGAGGACCGCGGAGAACGCCACGAGGGCCACGAACGCGAAGCCGGCGATGAGCGCCCGGGCGGCGATCCGCCCCCACGGCACCGGCTTTCGTGTCGCCGGCTTTCGTGTCGCCGTTTTCCGTGCTGCCGGCTTTCGCGGCGGGCGCTTCCCTGTCACCCGCTTCCATACCTCGCCCTTACGCTCCTGGCCCTTTCGCCGACGTGCCGCAGTCTGTGGGGTCATGGGGGCCGGTTGCCCCGGCGCGCCCCGGCCATTCCGGCTCGGGCGTCTTCGCGTCAGGTCTTCGTGTCCGGCGGATGCGTCAGGGAGTCGAGGAACCGTTGCAGCGCGGGAGGTCCTTCGCCGCAGCGGCCGCGCTCGACGTGGGGTATCGACAGCTTCGCCAGGCGCAGGTCCTGCACATCCAGGGCCTGTGCCAAGTGAAGTCGTTCCAGGGCGCGTTCGGCGGCTGTCTGACGTACGTACTCGACCACCGTCACGCCCAGGTGGTCCGCGTGCGAGCGGACCGCGTCGTACTCGTCCGGCGTGAAGAGGTCCCGCAGAAGGGCAGTACCGTCCATGGCGGCATGATGCCGCTCCCGGCCGACGCGCGCGGGCGTACGGCATACTCACCGCCCTATCGCGTGGCGTTCGCCGCCCTCACGCGTGCTGGCTCCCTCCGCGAATCTCCGATAAGTTAGGCAAGGCTTACCTAAGAAGATTCGGATGGGTGTCCGACAGATCAGTACCGCCGCTCCCACCGCGGCGGCACGCGCGCGATCAATTCTGGCCACCGCCTGGTCGTGCGAAGTGACCACGGACATCGGGCGGGAGGACCTCGTCGGATCCCATCACGTCACCGACGAGGGCGGGGTAGGGATCCAGCCCCCGGCCGACAGCCTGCTGTCCGCCGCCGTGCTCTGCGCGCCGCGCGGCGAACCGACCGCGCTCATCGAGTTCGCGGACGCCGCGCCGGTGCCCGTCAGGGACCGGATCCGGGCACGCCTGTGGCTTTCCGGGTCACTCGAACCCGACGGCGAACAGTTCGTGCTGAGGCCGGTCCGCGCCGTGCTCCAGACACGTAGCGGCCGCATCGGCATCGAACTCGACGAACTCGCCGGGACCACACCGGATCCCCTCACCACGGCCGAACCCCGCCTGCTCACCCATCTCGCCGACTGCCACCCCGAAGCCGTCGAACAACTCACCCGGCTCGTCGAGGTGGACAGCCTGCACGGCGTCGTCCGGGTCCAGCCCCTCGCCGTCGACCGGCACGGGCTCACCCTCCGGCTCGAACGCGTCCGTGGCCAGGCCGACGTCCGCCTCCCGTTCCACACGCCCGCCGACGACCTGGGGCAGCTCAACGAGCGTATGCACGCCCTGCTTTCCTCGGCGCAGGCGATCAGCCGCCGTCGCAGGTGAGGTCCGCGGCGCGCATGAAACCGAGCGGCGCGCCGTTGTCCGTGCGCGAGACCCGCCACAACTCGTCCGCACCCTGCCGTGTGCCGTCGACCGGGACACCCGGATCCAGTCGGCCGACGATGTCCGTCCACGGGTTGTTGCCCGCGTAGATCGGGGCGTCCGCATGCGTGGCGAAGCACGTGCCGCCCGCGTGCGCCGTCCCGCCGAGCACGGGCACGGAGGCGAGGAGCAGCGCGGCAGGCAACAGGAACGGGAGCGGAGCAGGCGCGTGCGGATCACTGAGGTGCCCTTGTCAACTTGACCCGGCCCTGATGGACCGGGTTTGGAGGTAGTGCCCGGCTGGCTGCTGGGTTGGCTCCTCCGTCCAGACGCCCCGTTATGGGGTGGCAGGGACGCGTGACTCACGCCCCGCATTCCACACGTTCTCGCCGCGTTGGGCGATGTTGTGGGAAGCATTCCGGTCGGCGTGGGCAACGACCCCGCACCCCCGGCAGATGAAAAGCCCCTGGTCCACACGGTTGCGCTTGTCGATGTGCCTGCACTGCGAGCACATCTGCGACGTGTACGCGGGATCGACGTAGACCAGGGGCACGCCTGCCCGCTTGGCCTTGTAGACGATGAAGTCTCCGAGCTGGGCGAAGGCCCAGGAGTGGAGTTGGACCCGTTGGGGCTTACGGAGCCGTACCCTCTGCCGGATTCCCTTGAGTTCTTCCAGGGAGATCCCGGCCGAGGTGCGTTCAGCCTCGGTCACAATCGTCTTCGCGATGATGTGGTTGGTGTTCTTGACGTGCCGCTGCTCGCGGCGGGAGCGCTCTTTCAACCGGCGTTTGGCGGACTTGGTGCGCTTCTTCTGGAGCTTGGCCCGCAGCGTGAGCTGACGTTTGCGGTAGCGGCCCAGTCCGCGCCCGGCGGCCTGGTAACCGGTCGATGTGGTGGCGATGTTGACGATGCCGAGGTCCACGCCGATGAAGCCGTCCGGCTCGTACGCCTCAGCCTCGGGCACATCACAGGTGGCGATCAGGTAGAACACGCCATCGCGCTCGATCAGGTCGGACTCGCCCTTGCGGTACTGCTTGAGCACCTTGAGCGCGTCGGCGGCGCACACGAACGAGACGTTCTTGATGCGCCCGGCCATCGTCCAGATGGACACCGTGTGCTGGTCGTACTGCCAGCTCAGACACCGGTCGTCATACGGCTGCGCGGCCTCGGGGCGGAACGCGATCGGCTTGGACTCCGCCTTGACCCGGCGCCTCGACTTCGGCTTGCCGAGATTTCCGGCGCGCAGGTTGGCGTGCAGCGTGGTGTACGCATCGCGCACCTTCTTGATCACATGCTGCGCGGCCTGCGCCCCGAGCCCTTGCGCCTTGAGATGCGGATACGTGTGCTTACGCAACTCATACTCACGCGGCACACCATGGGCGAACGCCACCTGGGACACCCAGCACGCCAGATCGTTGACCGTGCGCAGCGTGGAGCGCAGCGCGGCGGCCTGTTCGGCCTCCGGCATCAGCTTCACCTGCACCACAATCTTCATACCGAAACCCTATGCGGGGGCACTGACAACAAAGCAGACCCGTACTTACGCGCAGGTCACCCCCATTTAGAGAAGTGATTCCTCCCGGGCCTGAAGACCCGGGGATCCTCACTAGATCCCGCTGAAGGTCCGGGCAGGGCCCGGGACGGGTCCGGTTTCGGGGTCCGACGGACGGGCACAGGCTAGGCGCGCGGGACCCGCTCACCGGGGACGCCGGACACCGGCGGTTCGGCGGCCCGAACCGGTTCCGCACGCCGGAACGCCCACGGCACTCGCGGTTCGACGGCGAACCGGAAGACGCGCCGGACAGGAGACGTACACAGAAGAGTGATGACGCCGACCGCCGCGGCCGTCACCGTCAGTTCACCCGCCGGCGTGTGCAGCCACGGGTGGTCGTACCAGCCCCAGAAGCGCGACGACTTGATGAGGAAGCCGTGCAGCAGGTACGCGTACAGCGTCCCCGTGCCCAGCGTCGTGAACAGTGTCGTCCGCCCCGGCACCCAGGCCAGGAAGCAGACGCTGAGCACGACGGCAAGGACGAACAGGGCCGGCGTCGTGACCAGTCCCGCCCAGGCGGGGGCGCCGAGGCCGGTGACGCTGCCCCGGTGGTAGAACCAGCCCGCGTCGAACCAGGGAGCCACCACGTACGCGGTGACCAGCGTCCCGGCCGCCACGGGCAGCGCCCACAGCCGGGCCCGCCGCGTGCGCAGCCGCTCGAAGTGCCCGGGCCGCAGCGTCAGTCCGAGGACGAAGAACGGCAGGAAACCCACCACCCGTTGGAGTGCCAGGTCACCGCCCGCGTCCGGCGCCATCGACACGAGCACGGCCAGCGCCAGGGCGACCGGCACCGGGTGTCGTAGTTGCAGCCACAGGGGAGTGGTGAGTCGCCAGATGAACAACGCGACCAGGAACCACATCAGATACCAGGGATCGAGCAGGCTGACCGGATACCCCGGATCGTCCTGCGCCCACCGGTAGAACAGCGTGTACGCGATCTCGAACAGCACGTACGGCACCACGACCCCGCCGACGAGACGGCGCAGCCGGCCCGGCGCCATGTCGAAACTCCGCGAGAAATAGCCGGAGATGAGGGCGAACGCCGGCATGTGGAAGGCGTACACACCGAGATACACGGCCGTCACCGTGCGGCTCCCGTACGTCAGCGGCTCCCACGCGTGCCCGCACGCCACGAGCACCATCGTCAGGTATTTCGCGTTGTCGAAGTACGGGTCCCGTGCTCCCTGTGTGACCGGTCCGTGCCGCCTGTCCATCGTTCCCCTTGAGCTCCTCGCGGTGCATGACCCTGGGTGCCCTGCCCGATAGGGCCCGTTTCATGACACACTCCCGGGTGCCCTTTTTCCGACCCTTCGGAAGGTCAGGATGAGCAGCAGGAAGCTGATCACGGCGGCGCGTGTGGTGACCGGCCTGGGCGGCCGCTGTGTCGAGGTCGGTGCCGTCCTCACGGACGGGGACACCGTCGTCGGGGCGGGGAGACGCGCCGAGGTCGAGGCCCTGGCGGACGAGCGGGACGAGCGCATCGCGCTGCCGGGCACCACTGTGCTGCCGGGCCTCGTCGACGCGCACGTCCACCTCGTCTTCGACGCGGGAACGGACCCGGTAGGGACGCTCGAAGGGCAGGACGACGAGGCGCTGCTCGCCGTCATGAGGGAGCGTGCGGCGCGGCTCGTGGCGAGCGGCGTCACCACGGTGCGGGACCTGGGGGACCGCGGGCGACTCACCCTGCGGCTGCGCGAGGAGATCGAGTCGGGCGCGGTGCCGGGACCCTGGATAGTCGCCGCGACGACGCCCGTCACCCCCAAGGGGGGTCACTGCTGGTTCCTGGGCGGAGAGGTCGGCAGCGAGCGCGAACTGCGCGACCTCGTGCGGCGCAACGCCGAGCTGGGCGCTGATGTGATCAAGGTCATGGCGACCGGCGGCGCCCTGACGCGCGGTGGGCCGGCCACCTGGCAGGCCCAGTTCGGCGCCGCTGAGCTGGCCGTCGTCGTCGAGGAGGCGCGCGGTGCGGGGCTGCCGGTCGCAGCTCACGCGCACGGCACGGCCGGGATCGAGGCCGCGGTGACGGCGGGCGTCGACACGCTCGAACACTGCACCTGGATGACCGAGGACGGCAACGATCTGCGTGCCGACGTGCTCGACGCCATCGTGGAGCGCGGGATCCGCGTATGCCCGACCGTCAGTCCGCACTGGCGGATGCTGCCCACGGTCTTCGGGGCCGAACGCGCCGAGAGGCTGTTCGGCCAGGTGCGGACCATGGCGGAACGCGGCGTTCGGTTCATCGCCGGTACCGACGCGGGAGTTCAGCGCGCCGGGTTCGACGGACTGCGCCAGAGCCTGACGTTCTTCGAGCACATCGGGATGCCGGCGCCGCGCGTCCTCGACATGGCCACCACGGAGGCCGCCGACGCGCTGGGCGCCGGCGGCCGCGCGGGAGTCCTCGCCCGGGGGCGTCCGGCCGACCTGATCGCCGTGTCCGGCGGCACGCGCGTCGGCCTCGAGGCGTTGACGGACCTGCGGTTCGTCATGAGCAGGGGAGAGCTGATCCCGCCTCAGCGCGCGGTGTAGGCACCGTCCACGAGGTGGTAGCTGCCGTGCACGAAGGAGGCGCGGTCGGAGAGCAGGAACGCGATCAGTTCGGCGACCTCTTCGGCGTGACCGAGCCGGCCCGCCGGGTGCAGCGCCGTCAGCGCGTCGTACGCGTCCTGGTCCATCTGCCGCAGCAGCGGGGTGTCGATGAAGCCGGGGCCGACCGCGTTCACGCGGATGCCCTTCGCCGCGTACTCGGTGGCCGCGGTCTTCGTCAGGCCGACGACGCCGTGCTTCGCGGCGACGTAGGCGGGGGAGCCGGCGAAGCCGACCGAGCCGAGGATCGACGCGACGTTCACGATGGCGCCGCCCTTGCCGGACGCCTCGATGGCGGGCAGCTCGTGGCGCATCGAATAGAAGACGCCGTCGAGGTTCGTGCGGACGACGCGGTTCCAGACATCGATGTCGTACTCGCCGGTGGGGGCGCTCTCGCCGCCGATCCCGGCGTTGTTGACGGCCAGTTCGAGGCTGCCGAACGTGTCGACGGAGAACTTCACCGCGGCCTCGACCGACTCCGGCTTCGTGACGTCCACGGCGACGGCCGCGGCGGTGATGCCCTCGGCCTTCAGCTCGGCGGCGGCCTTCTCGGCGCCGTCGGCGTTGTAGTCGGCGATCACGACGTTCGCGCCGCCACGGCCCAGGCGGCGGGCGGTGGCGAGGCCGATACCGGAGGCGGAGCCGGTGACAAGGGCGGTCCTGTCGGCGAACTCGGTCGCGTAGTCGCCGACGGGTGCCGGGGTGTTCGTGGTGCTCATGGTGATGTTCACTTTCTGGTTGCGATGTGGGGGGCCGACGCGAGGACGGCCTCCCCGGTCAGGGCGTCGTAGGCCTGCCCCACCAGGTCTGCGAGATCTGTGTCGTGCCCGTCGCCGCCGCGGGCCCACTGGCGCAGGGCGGCGGTGAGCACACCGGCCGCGGCGCCGACGACGACCGCCGGGCGCAGATCCTGGTCCCGGTCGGTGCCGAGCCGGTCGGCGATGATGCGCACGGACTCGTCCTGGGCGTCCACCCGGAGGCGTTCGTACGCGGCGAAGAGCGCCGGTTCCGTGTCGAGGGCCGCGAGCAGGGCACGCATGTGCGGCCTGCGGTGCGGGGCGGACGGCTCCGCCAGCCACTGCTCGACGGCCCTGCGGTAGGCGAGCATCGGGGGCTCGCTCGCGGGGCGGGCGCGCAGGGCCGCGTTGATCCGGTCGGCGTCGGTGCGGGTGAAGTCGAGGGCGGCGTCCTCCTTGCCGCCGAAGTGGCGGCTGAAGGTGCGGCGCGTGACGTCGGCGCGGTCGGCGATGGCCTCCACGGTGACGGCCCCCAGACCCCGCTCCAGCACGAGCCCGACGGCCGCGGCGGCGAGCGCTTCCCGGGTCTGCCGGGCCTTGCGCTGCCGACGGTCCTCGGCGGGTTCGGTGAGTGGTGCGGGGTCGTTCGCCTTCATGTCTTCGAGCGTACACCCATGATGTCCCAATGAGACATGTGTCCCGGCGGGACATGATGGGAGGGGGGGTCAGGCGTGCCAGTGGCCGTGGAGGGCGGCAGTGAAGAATCCGGGGCCGTAGGCGACGGCGAGGCCTTGGGATCCTGCGGCGGGCGGGTCGCTGTGAGTGCGTTCGAGTACGCGCAGGACGCTGGCACCGCCGAGGTTTCCCTCGTTGGTCAACGACTCCGTCGAGTGCCTGGTGCCATGTCCGCCGAGGCCGAAGGTGTCGCCTGTGGTGGAGATGATGCTGTGACTGCCGGGGTGGATCACTGCGAAGTCGACAGGCCGGGCGCCGACCCAGTCCGCGACCACGGTCAGGGTCTTTGCCGCGGTCGTGGGTGCCTGCTTCGTCGACTCGAAATGCATCCCCGCGGCGTCGAGCCGCCCGCGGTACCGGTCCTGGCTATGGGGGAGCGTGTATTCGAGGGTGTCCTCGATGGCGAGACCGGGGCCGAGGGGGCTGCTGGTGACGACCGTAGCCGCGGCGGAGTCGGCGAACAGGGCCTTGTAGATCATCGATTCGATCGTCGCGTTGCTGTGGTTGTAGGAGGTGGAGAGGACCTCCGACGCCACGACGAGGACTTTGCTGCCGGGGCGGACGGCGACGAGGTCCGCGGCGCGGATGAGCGCCTGGGCGCCCCCGCCGCAGGCGGCGGTGGTCATGGCGATTCGACGCACCGTGGGGCGAAGCCCCAGCCGGTTGACGAGATGGATGTCCAGGTTGGGCACGGCCCACCCCGTTGCGTGCGTCGTGACGATCGCGTCGATGTCGTTCGCGTGCTGGCCTGCCGTCTCCAGGGCGAGGACCGCGGCGTTCTGTGACATTTCGAGGGAATCGTCGAACGCGGCTCGCGTGCGGTCGTGGACATCCGCCGTCCCAGAGATCGTGGGGGAGTCGAGGGGGCGGGTGAAGTAGCGGGTTCGTACACCGCAGTTGTCCACGACGCGAAGGAGCGTGGAGAGCCGGGGATGGTCGGAATGGTGCGTGCGTATGTCGTCGGATATCTCCTCGGTGGTGACCTTGTGGGCACCGAGAACTGTCCGGGGTCGTGAGACGTAGGCGGTCATCGAGCAGCTCCCACAAGGAGGGGTTGGGCGTGGGGGGTGCTGCTCAAATTACTTCACCGGGCTCGAATCATCGGCGGCCGAGTGTGATGCAGGCCCTCGCCCGGGCGGAAGATGAGGATGAACAGGCGCGAACCCGGCGCTGTCATGGGCTGTGCGGCGCAGATCGACACCCAGCCGGGGCCCTTGTGAGTGTGGCACAGAGGTCGTTCGTGTCCGTCGGGGTGGAAGAGCGCGCCTCCGGCCTCGTACACGCTGGCCAGTTGGGGATCGGCGAGGACCTCCTTCTCGATCTGCGCCAGGATTTCGTCCTTGGGGCGCGCGGCGATGGCCGCCTGCAGCTGGGGCAGGATCCATGGCACCCAGGCGGTGTCCCAGTCGGTCAGCTGCTTGCGTCCCTCCGGGTCGAGCAGCATCCACCGCATGGTGTTCGCCGGAGGGCGACCGCTGGGGAAAAGCGCCGCGAAGGCGCTGTTGTAGGCGAGCATGTCCCAGGAGGCGTCCGTGATGTAGGCCATGTGCTCGATGCCCTCGACAGCTTCCTGCCAGATGCCGGGGATCTCCTTGCCGGACGACGGACGCAGAGGGCCCGGGGGGTCTTGGAGCAGGGCGTATCGGCAAAGAGAGACCCATTCCTGCTCGTTCAGGTCGAAGAGGTGGGCCACCTCGCGCAACAGGTCCGCCGGCGGGTTCGGGTAGTTGCCCGATTCTAGCCGGTGGTACGTCCCCAGGGTTCGGTGGAGCAGTTGGTCAACCTGGTGCTGGGAGAGGCCGGGGGCGCGTCGGCCCTGGCCTGTGGGGCGGCTGAAGCCGTGGGATTCGGGGGCTATCAGGGCGCGCCGTTCACGGAGCAGGGCGCGGAGCGCCGTCTTGTTCATGGTGGGTAATCCCTTGAGGTACACGCCGAGTTGAGCGAGTGCAGTCTAATTACTCCCATCATGTTTGGTAATAAACATTGCCCGAAGAAAACGATCAGCCGGTGCGTCATGATGGAGCCCGTGGGGTCGGCGACCTGCTGGTTTGAACACCAGGGGCCGCGCGGCCACGCCGATGGGACACCTGGACCGGGACGCTCGAAAATGGCTGAATTTCCCGGTGTCGGGTATCCGTCGAACCCTCGGATCCGTTTCGGGAACAGTGCAGGGCCAGTTGTCATATTCCGATCCATGTGACCGGAAAGTGCATCGCTTGGCCCAGTTCGGGCACTTCTCCCGGCAGATCAAGGGCTCACTGGCTGCGGCCGGTGCCGTCACTCGCCATTACGTAGCGGCCACGGTACCGGCCGCCCGCGCATGCGCCGCCGCGCACGCGGGCCGGCCGCAGGGCGGGGCCGGCGAACCGACCCCGCCGCACCGCGCACTCACCAGTCGCCGTCCGCCACGGGCTTGCCCGCGTCCCCCAGGGGCTTGATCTGGTGCGCGCCGGGCGCCTGCCACGGCTCGTGGTCGTCGCCGAGCCAGTCACCCGCCGGCTTCACCGCCCCGAGCGTGTCCGTCGGCGCGAGATCCTCGGCGCTCTCGTCGTAGTAGTCGAACCAGGGCAGCCCCGCCCGCGTGTACGCGGCCCGGTCCACCGGCGACGGCGGCGGCTCCTCGCCCGTGATGCGGCGCCAGTCCGGCGGCGTCACCAGGTGCACGAACACGCGGCCCGCGGCGGTTTCGGCCCAGTCGGACCCAGGCCGGTCGTCCTGGAACACCTGCTGGCGCATCGTGCCGCCCGCGCCGATCCCCATCGAACGCGCCGCCTGAGCCTGCGGTGCGGCACCCGGCGCGGCCGGCATCGGCGCCGCTCCGTAACCGCCGGACGGCCCCATCCACTGCATGCCGCCGGGCGCAGGCGGCACCGCCCGCGCCGCGGCCTCCCGCTTGCGGGCCTCCTCCGCGCGCCAGGCCCCCAGCGCCGACTCGGCCAGAGCGAAGGCCTGGAGCTGGATCCCGCCCCAGGTCTCCTCGCCGGTGACCTGGCCCTCGACCGTGGCGCCGAGCCCCAGGGGCAGCGCCACGAACTGCCGTACCGTGCCCTTCCCGGACTTGATGCCGTCGAGCCATGGCTGGCGCGGCAGTACCACGTAGTTCTGCGGATCCAGGGACAGCCGGCTGCTCCACGGGAGCCCCGAGATGGCGCACACCTTGCCCACGCCCACCTGGAGCGCGGCCGGTTCGGCCGTTCCCGCGAAGCTCAGCCACATCGCCTCGCGCAGGTACATCGGCAGCATCACGCCGCCGCGCGCCCGCCACTGCGGCGGCACCGAGTCCGCGTAGTCCTCGACCCGGCGCACCGGGAACTCGCCGAGCCCCGGCGGCAGCGGATGCGTTCCGGTCTCCGGCAGGCGCAGCGTGCGTACGAACCGCACCCGCGCACCGCCCGGCAGCACCAGACTGTTCCCGTCGACCCGCACACTCCCGCTCATGATCGTCTCCCCTCGTCGCGCGTCTTCCTCGCTGCTACCACGACGGGTCCGCGCCACCGGTTCCGTCCCTGGCGATCTTCGGAGCGCGCGCCGTCAGGGCCGCGACCGGCCGGCGATGTTCTTGACGTAGTCCTCGACCGCCGCGTCGAGCCCGATGTCGTGCTGCGCCCGCTCGGACAGGTACCAGCGGTGTTCGAGCAGTTCGTGGTAGAGCTCGGCCGCGTCCGTCCGCTCCGGTACGTGGTCGCGTACCGCGCGCACGGTCGGCCGGAACACGTCGCGCACCCAGCGGTGGGCGAGGACCTCGGCGCGCGCCCCCAGGGGATCGCCCGGCGCGTAGTCGTCCTGCGTGGCCATCCAGCTCTCCAGGTCGTTCAGGAGCCGTCGTGCCTGGTTCTCCTCGGCGTCCATGCCGGTGAGGCGCAGGAGTTGGCGCTGGTGGTGGCCCGCGTCCACGACCTTCGGCACGAACGTGACGGTGTCCCCCTGGTCCGCGTGCGAGATCTGCATCTCCGCGACGTCGAAGCCCAGATCGTTGAGGCGGCGGATGCGGCGCTCCATGTAGTGGTGCTTGCCCGCCGGGTAGACGGAGGTACGCGTCAGCTCCGTCCAGAGCGCGTCGTAGCGCTCCCCGATCTCCGTGCCGAAGGCGATCGGGTCGATGGACGGATGCAGGGCGCCGGACGCCTCGAGGTCGAGCATCTCGCCGCTGATGTTGACCCGGGCGAGCTCGATGTCGTACGCGCGCTGCCCGTCGCTGAGCCGGGGGTGCAGCTCCCCGGTCTCGGCGTCCACGAGGTAGGCGGCGTACGCGCCCGCGTCCCGCCGGAACAGGGTGTTGGACAGCGAGCAGTCCCCCCACGCGAACCCCGCCAGATGCAGCCGTACGAGGAGGACGGCGAGGGCGTCCATCAGACGGTGCACGGTGCCGGGGCGCATCGTCGTCTCGAACATGGAGCGGTAGGGGAGCGAGCCGCCCAAGTGACGGGTGATGAGGACGGGTTCGAGAGGCGAGCCGTCGGCGTCCGTGCGGCCGGTGACCACGGCGACGGGGTCGACCGCCGGAATCGCGAGACGGTCGAGGGTGCGCAGGAGTTCGTACTCGCGCACCGCGGGCCGCTCGGCGAGTTCCTTCACGGCCACGACCTCGCTGCCCGCACGGGCGTAGCGGACGACGTGGCGCGAGATGCCACGGGGGAGCGGCACCAGGTATTTCTCCGGCCACTCCTCCAGGGGGACGTGCCAGGGGAGTTCGAGGAGGAGGGCCGGGTGTTCGGGGTTGGTGGCGCTGATCTGCAAAGTCATGCGGTCACAGTCCTGGGTCGCTCGGCGGGTCCAGGGGTGATCGGACCCCGAAGGGGCGGCGCGGGTCAAGAGCGGGGGCGGACCGGCCCCTGATGCGTCCACTCAAGGGCGGCAAGCCCTGGCTGCTCCTGGAGCAGGCACCGTCCGCCCTGCTGCCGCCGACGCGGGGCGACCAGCCGTCGGGCGCCGAAATCCCGTTGAGGCCCGCCGGGCCCCACCCTAGGGTGCGGACCATGCTGCCCCTCGTGGAAACCGACGAGCAATGGGACGCCGTGGTCCCCGACGAAGCGGTCATGCGGCGGGGAGCGGACGACCTCTGCGCCCGGCTCGGCCTCACCGGCCTCCCGCTCACGCGCTTCGAAGCAGGCTCCCAACCCGTCTACGCCGTCGGTGACGAGCACGTCCTGAAGCTGTTCCCGGCGGCCTCGGCGGAGGACGGCGTCACCGAGGCCCGGGTCCTCACCCACCTCGAGGGCAGGCTCCCCGTGCCCACCCCCGAGGTCCGCTCCGCGGGCGCATACGAGAACGGGTGGCGCTACATCCTCATGTCCCGGCTGCCCGGCGAGGACCTGGCCGTGGCCTGGCCCGGCATCCCGCGCGCCGACCAGGATCGCATCGTCACGGAGGCCGGAGCGTGCCTCGCCGCGCTGCACGCCCTCGACCCCGGGCCCCTCGCCGGAGCGGTGGGCCCGGGGGACTGGGACACGTTCGTGGGCGAGCAGCGCGCGGGCGCCGTACAGCAACAGCGCGAACACGGCCTCGCGGAGGGCTGGTTGGAGCAGATCCCCGACTTCCTCGACTCCGTCGAGCTGCCGACCGGACCCGAACGCGCCCTGCTGCACACGGAGTTCATGCGCCAGCACCTCGTCGTCGACCCCCGGAACCGTACTCTGACCGGACTCCTCGACTTCGAACCCGCCATGATCGGAGACCCGGCCTACGACTTCGTGGCCGTCGGCCTGTTCGTCACCCGGGCCGACCCGCGCCTGATGACCCGATTCACCGAGGCATACGGGCGCGCTTTCGCGCCCCGCACCGTGACGGCGTACACACTCCTGCACGTGTACAGCGATCTGCCCTGGTACCTACGGGAACTGCCCGCGCCGCCGGAGGCGACGTTCGACTCACTCGCCGGGGCCTGGTTCGCCGCCGGATGACGCGAGGCGGGCCTCCGCCGCCGCGAGGATCTCCGTGACGCGCAACGCGAAAGCGGCGTCGCAGGCGTGCGGCCGGCCCGTGCGCACGGACTCCAGGAGCGCGTCGACCGCCACGCCGAACGCGTCGACCGACGCACCGCCCGTCGGCATCGACACGATGCCGGACTCCCCGCGCAGCTCCACGTCGACAGCCGCCGCCTTGGCCGGAGTGGTCAGACTCAACGCGGCCGTGGCGGACGCGCCCGACGCATGTGCGAGGACCAGATGCACGGTGTCCGCCGGTCCCCGCGCGGCCGTCACGGACGTGACGTCCCCGAGCACCGGAAGCAGTACGGACAGGGCGTGCGGGCCGACGTCCCACAGGGCGCCGCGCCCGACCCGCCACGGGGACGTGGTCAGCTCGGACGTGTCGCCGGGGGTGTACAGGGACCCGTACCAGTCGGCCCGGCCTGTGAACCAGCCTCCTGCGACGGCCTGTTGGGCCAGCCAGTCGGACGTGGCGGTCGCGAAGCGCAGGGTGAAGAACACGACGGACGCGACCCCCGCGGCCCGTACGGCGTCCACGACCTCCCTGGCCGCGGGCACCGACGTGGCCAGCGGCTTGTCGAGGAGGAGATGACAGCCCGCGGCGGCGGCCCGCGCGGCGAGGGGCGCCTGCACGTCCGGCGGCACCGCGAACGCCACCGCGTCGCACGCCGCGAACAGCGCGTCGACGTCCTCGAAGACCCGAGTCCCATGGGCGGCGGCGACCTCGGCCGCGGCCTCGGGCCTGCGACCCCAGACGCCCACGAGATCCGTCCCCGGGTGGGCGCGCAGGGCGGCGGCGTGTGTCTTCGAGGCCCAGGTGCCGGTGCCGACGAGCCCGACGCGAAGGGTGGTGGCAGCAGAAGTCATGGTCGGCAGTATGGCTGGCGTGCGGCGGAGGGGACAGGAACGGTCGCCGTGCCGGAGGCCTCACGCGTTCCCTTTCGGGCCGAGGCCTTTCGCGTCATCCCCACGCCGGCCAGCACGACCGCCATCCCCGCCACCACCCGCGCCGACAGGTCCTCGCCGAGCACGACGGCGCCCAGCGCCACCGAGACGACCGGCAGGAGGTAGCCGACCGTCGCCGCGCTCGTCGGGCCCTCGTCCGCGATCAGACGGTAGTTGAGGTAGAACGTCACGCCCGTGCCGAAGATCCCGAGGATCAGCACCGCGAGGACGCCCGTCAGGTCGACATCGGAGGAGGTCGAATCTCCGAAGGGTAGCGCCAGCACGCTGAGTGCCGTCGCGGTCGTCAACTGCGCCGAGGACAGTGCGATCGGCTGGACACCGGGCCCGGTGAGCTTGCGCCCCATGTACGCGAACGCCACCGCGTAGCTCGCCGCGGCCGCGAGCAGGGCGAGCGCGCCCCAGCTCGCGAGGCCCGCTCGCTGCCACGGCGCGAAGATCAGCAACGTACCGGCGAAGCCGAGCAGCAGACCCGTCAGCCGCAGCGGTCGCATGCCGCGCTCCGACCCGAGGGCGACGCCGATCAGTAGTGACCACAGGGGAGTTGTGGCGTTGAGTACGCCGGCGACGCCCGAGTCGACGGTCTGCTCGCCGAAGCCGAAGAGGGCGAACGGGACCGCGTTGCAGAAGAACGCGGCGACCACGAGGCGGCCCCACGTGCGGTGGTCGCGGGGCAGCCGCTGCCCGGTCGCCCGGCTCAGCGCGAACAGGACGCCCGCGCCGAGCGCGCACCGCACCACGACGATGTGCACCGGCGAAAACCCGTGCTGAAGCGCCAACTTGATCCACAGGAACCCGGAGCCCCACAGGAGCGCGAGCACCCCCATCCGCACCGCCGCGCCGCGTCCACCGAACACCGCACACCTCCCGTTCGTCGTCGTCCTGGCTTCGTACGCTCCCTCACCCGACTCAACAGGACAAGTGAAAAGTCCTGGACCTACTGTTAACCTCTCCTACATGCTCGATGTGCGACGTATGCAGGTCCTGCGCGCCGTGGTCACCAGCGGCTCGGTCACCGCCGCGGCGGCGAACCTCGGCTACACGCCGTCCGCCATCAGCCAGCAGGTCGCCGCCCTGGAGAAACAGGCGGGCACGGCGCTGCTCGAACGCGTCGGCAGAGGAGTGCAGGCCACAGAGGCGGGGCGGCTGCTCACGCAGTACGCGGACGCCATCAGCCGCCAGGTCGCCGAGGCCGAGACCGCACTCGCCGACCTGCGCGACGGCCGCACCGGCACACTCGCCGTGCGCTACTTCGCCACCGCCGGAGCCGCGCTCGTGGCGCCCGCCGTGGCGCGCCTGCGCGAGCGGCACCCCGGCGTGCGCGTCGACCTGAGAGTGACCGACCCCGAGGATCCGCTGCCCGAGGTGCGGCAGGGGCGGGCCGACGTGGCCGTCGTGGTGCGCACGCGCGATGTGCCGCCCACCGGGATCCGCATGGGCCACCTGGCCGACGACCCCTACCGTGCCGTCCTGCCCAAGAACCATCCGCTCGCCGAGCGGCGCGTCATCGACCTCGCCGAACTCGCCGACGAACCCTGGGTCGACACCGAGGGCGTCGCGGGCCCCTGTCACGAGATCGTCCGCGACGCCTGTGCCGCCGCCGGATTCAGCCCCGACTTCTCGGTCGCGAGCCAGGACTACGCGACTGCCCAGGGCTTTGTCGCCGCCGGAATGGGCATCGGCCTCATGCCTCTGATGGGCCTCAGGAACCGGCACCCCGACATCGTCCTGCGCAAGGTCCGCAAACCGGAGCCGATCCGGGTGATCTGTGCGGCCACCCGCGACACGGCCCCCACGCAGCCCGCCCTCCAAGGGTTCGTCGAGGCGGTGCGGGAGGCTGCGAAGGGCTGAGGACCGGGTTTCGAGGGCCGAGCTGAGGGTGTGGGCGGAGATGCCGGGGCTTGCGACCGGTATGCGGGGCTTCGTCCGTGTGTTCTGGTCAGATGCGAGGACTCTGGTGAATACTGATTCACCACGTAGGTGAATAGAAATTCACCCCACCTCCCGCCCCCGCCCTCGAGGCGTCCACCGGAGCGCTCATGGAGCCCGCGATAAACCCCGACATACGCCCCGAAACAGCCCCACTGCCCGGTCTCCGTGGCCGGCTGACGATCCCGGTCCTCGCCTTCGGCGGCATCCTCATGGCCGTCATGCAGACCGTCGTGGTCCCGCTGCTCCCCGACCTGCCCCGGCTGACCGGAGCCTCACCCGGCGCGGTCTCCTGGACGGTCACCGCGACCCTCCTCGCCGGCGCCGTCCTCACCCCCGTGCTCGGCAGAGCGGGCGACATGTACGGCAAGCGGCGCGTCCTGCTGCTCGCGCTGGGCCTGATGACCGGCGGGTCGGTGCTGTGCGCGCTCACCTCCGACATCCGCGTCCTGATCACGGCCCGCGCGCTCCAGGGCGCGGCCGCCGCGGTCGTCCCGCTCTCCATCAGCATCCTGCGCGACGAACTCCCGCCCCACCGCACGGGATCCGCGGTCGCCCTCATGAGCTCGACCGTGGGGATCGGTGCCGCGCTCGGCCTGCCGCTCGCCGCCCTGATCGTCCAGTACGCCAACTGGCACGTCATGTTCTGGGCGACCAGCGCCCTCGGCGCCCTCGGCCTCGCCCTCGCCTGCTGGGCCGTGCGCGAGTCGCCCGTACGCGAACCGGGCCGGTTCGACACACTCGGCGCGGCCGGGATCGCCGGCGGCCTGGTCTGTCTGCTGCTCGCCGTGTCGCAGGGCGGCCAGTGGGGGTGGGACAGCGCCCGCGTGGTCGGCCTGTTCGCCGGAGCCGTCGTGATCCTGGCGCTGTGGTCGTGGCAGCAGCTGCGGGCCGAGCGTCCGCTGGTGGACCTCCGGCTTGCCGTCGGCCGCCGCGTCGGCCTGCCGCACCTCGCCGCCCTGATCGCCGGCTTCGCCTTCTACGCCAACTCTCTCGTCACGGCGCAGCTCGTCCAGGCGCCCAAGTCCAGCGGCTACGGGCTCGGTCTGTCCATCGTGCAGACCGGCCTGTGCCTGCTGCCCAACGGCGTGATCATGCTGCTCCTCTCGCCGGTGTCGGCCCGCGTCTCCGCCGCGCGCGGCCCCCGCGTGAGCCTCGCCATCGGCGGCGCCGCGATGGCGCTCGGCTATGTCGTCCGCATCGCCGACAGCCGCGACCTGTGGGTGATCGTCCTGGGCGCCGCCATCGTGTCGACCGGTACCACGTTCGCCTACTCGGCGCTGCCCACCCTCATCCTGCGGGCCGTGCCCGCGGGCCAGACCGCGTCGGCGAACGGCGTGAACGTCCTGATGCGGACCATCGGCCAGGCAGTCTCCAGCGCCGCGGTCGCCGCGATCCTCGTCCACCACGCGACCGGCGCCGGCTTCCCCTCACTGCGCGGCTATCAGATGGCCTTCGTCATGGCGGGTACGGTCGCCCTCGTGGTCGTAGCGGCGGCGTTCACCGTTCCAGCTGACGCGGCGGACAATGGAGGGCGCAGGTCCGTCAGCGCCACGACCGGGCGGACGGACAAGGCCCTCGAAGGAGCGTGACCCCGTGACGAGCCCGGCCCCGACGGCATCCGCCGAGGCGCAGTCCGCCCCCGGCGTGATCCGCGACCACCGTTCGGGGCCGGCGCGCCGCGACGCCGAGGCGACCAAGGCCGCCATCATCCGCGCCTGTCGCCACCTCCTCGCCCGGCACGCGCACACCGACATCACCCTCAAGGCCGTCGCCGAGCGCGCCGGGGTCAGCGCCCCGCTGATCCTCAAGTACTTCGGCAACAAGGATGCCCTGTTCTCCCAGGTGATGAACTTCGAGGCGGACGTGGAGGCCTTCCTCGACGCTCCGCTGGAGGACCTCGGCCGGCACATGGTGCGCCACCTCGTCACCGGCCAGTCCGAGCACGGCGCGGATCCCATCCTGCGCATCGTGTTCGCCCCGCTCCACGGCGAACAGGGCGACATCCTCCGCGCCAACTTTCGTACGCAGGTCAGCGACCGCCTCGCCGAACGCCTGCACGGCCCGGACGCGGGCCTGCGCGCCGAACTAGCCGTCTCCCTCCTCCTCGGCCTCGGCGTCATGTACGGCATCGCACGCGGCCCCCATGTGCGCTCCGCGCCCATCGAAGAGATCACCGAGCGCTACGGACCAGCCGTACAGGCCCAGTTGACTCCTGGCACACTGACCGGATGACCACAGCGGAGGAACATCCGGCGGCCACGTCCGACCTGCTCGCCCGCTTTCTGACCGGGCTCCGCGAGGCGCTGCCCGCCCCGTTCTCGCTGTGGGCGCACGGGTCGCTCGCCGGCGGGGACTACCAGGAAGGGCGCAGCGACCTCGACCTCGTCGCCGTCGTCCCGCACCCGCTCAAGCCGGACGAGGAGACACGGCTCACCACGCTGCACGAGGGAATCGACGCCGAACTGCCCCTCGCGGCACACCTCCACTGCAGCTACATGTCGCACGGCGACCTCGACGACCCCGACCGTACGCACTTCACCTGGGCCCACCGGGAGGCCTACGCCCGCACGGTCACGCCCGTCACCCGGCGCGAACTCCACACATTCGGCCTGGTGCTCCATGGGGCTCCGATCGCGAGCACCCTGCCGCCGGTGGACGACCGCACGCTCAGGGCGTACATCCTCGCGGACCTGGCCGGCTACTGGCGGCCCAGGACCGCACGCCCCGAGCTGTGGCTGGAGAACGTCTGGGTCGACCTGGGACTGATGGTCCTGGCCCGGGCCACGGTCACCCTGCGCGACGGCACCCTCATCAGCAAGGCCGAGGCACTCGCCGTCCTCACCGAGCTCGGCGCACCCGCCGACGTCGTGGCGGACATCGAACGCCGACGGTACGGGGGCGGCGTGGCCGATACCGCCCCCGGGTGGCTCGCGCGGCGGGCAGAGCTGACCCTCGACTGGCTCGCACCCGCACTCGACCGCACCATCGCCGCGCACACCACCGACGGCTGAGAGCCGGGGTACCGGAGGGGCGCCGGGCCGGAGAGTGCGATAGCCGGAGGGTCGGGGGCGGAGGGCCGGACTCAGGCGGTCGGATCCGCCGGTACCCGGTCGAGCTCGATGCCGAACGATTCGCGATACGTGTCGAGCACCTCACGGTCGGACGTGAGCTCCGTGCTGTGGCGCTCGCCGCCGACCGTCGTCTTCAGCGTGCGGCCGCTCAGGGTCAGCCGGCCCTCGTCCGTGACCAGCGAGCAGACCAGCGACCGCGTGAACGTGGACTGCGGCGACGTGCAGTTGTACCAGCAGCCGACCTCGAAGTCCCTCAGCTCCCGAGGGCGTTGTTCGAGGAGGTACTCCGGTGCCCCGTCCTTGGACACGCGCAGGTCGCCCTCCTTCGTCTCGGCGATCCGGAAGACGCCACCCGGATCCCGCTGCTCCCCCCGCTCACCGAGGTCGAGCGGGAAGTGGCTGTGTGCCCCGAAACCGACGTCCGCGAGCAGATCGGCCCCGTCGACGGTGTGGACACGGAGGGCGAGATGGTCGTACGGGATGCCGAGGTGTCCCTCCTTGCCGTACACCCGGGCCTGGAGCAGGGACACCTCGAAGCCCAGCGCCGTGAGCAGCGCCGCGAACCCGCCGTTGAGCTCGTAACAGAAGCCGCCGCGGTGGCGGTCGACGAGCTTGGCGACGATCGCTTCCTCATCGATGGAGATGTCCTCGCCCAGATGGATCGAGAGGTTCTCGAACGGGACCGCCCGCTGGTGCGCGAGGTGCAGCGTGCGCAGCGCCTGTGCGGTCGGCGCCGCGGGGCGCGGCGTCGCGATGCGGCGGAGATAGGCGTCGGTGCGTGAGGCGTCCATAGCACCAGTCTGGAGGGTCGGGCGGACCTGGGCCACGGGCGGAGGGACCGTATCGGCCCAGGTCGCGCGGCCTAGGACCAGCGGACCAGGAACGCTGAGGAGCCGTCCGTCAGGCCGCCCCGGCCACCGGCCGCAGGCGCACCGGGAGTTGGTCGACGCTGTTGCCCACGAAACCCGCCTTGCGCGCGAGCTCCGCGTCGGGCGCGGCCAGATCGAGATCGGGGAAACGGGCGAACAGGCGCTCCAGGGCGACGGTGGCCTCCAGACGGGCGAGCGGCGCCCCCAGGCAGTAGTGCGGCCCGTGGCCCAGTGAGAGATGGCGGGCGGCCGAGGCGCGCGTGACGTCGAAGCGGTCCGCGTCCGTGCCGTGCGCGCTCCGGTCACGCCCCGCCGCCGAGTAGCCCGCGAGCACCGGGGTGCCCCGGGGTATCACCGTCCCGTCCACCGTCAGATCCCGCTTCGGGTAGCGGAACGGGAAGTAGCTGACGGGGCTGTCCCAGCGCAGCGTCTCCTCCACCACGTCGGACCAGGACGCCGCGCCCGACAGGACGAGGTCGAGCTGGTCGCGGTGTGCGCACAGGGCACGCACGGCGTTCGTGATCAGGTTCAGCGTCGTCTCGTGCCCGGCGATGATCATGAGGAGCAGGGTGCCGATCAGCTCCTGCTCGCTCAGCCGGTCGCCGTCCTCCTCGCGCGCTGCGATCAGCGCGCTCGTCAGGTCGTCGCCCGGCCGGCTCGCCCGGGACGCGGCGACCGCCGCGAGCACGGAGACCAGCTCACGGTTGGCGGCCACCGCCTCGCGCGGGCCGATGTCGGTGGCCACGACCTGGCCCGACAGATGGTGCAGCCGCCCCCTGAACTCCTCGTCCACGCCGAGCAGTTCACAGATCACGCTCATCGGGAGCGGCAGCGCGAACCGCCGCCGCAGCTCCACGATGTCCTCGCCCTCCGTCACAGCGGCTTCGAGCCTGTCGAGCAGCTCGCCGGTCAGCTCCTCGACGCGTGGCCGCAGGGCCTCGACGCGACGCGCGGTGAACGCCCGGCTCACCAGCGACCGTAGCCGCCGGTGGTCCTCGTCGTCCGCGGTCGTCATACCCTGCACGGTCGCGAACGTCATGAGCGGCCAGCCGTCGGGTATGCGGCCCTCGTTCAGCGCGGTGAAGTGCCGGGCGCTCTTGGCGACATCGGGGTGCGCGAGAAAGTCCTTGAGGGCGTCGTGGCCGAGGACCACCATACCCTCGACGTCACCGGGCAGCACGACCGGGGCGACGGCGCCCCGGTCCAGCAGTCGCGCGTTCGCCGCGTGCGGGCAGCCACCGGCCGGATCGATACGGTGCGGGACCACGGGTGGGATCGTCAACGGAGCTCTCCTGAACGGTCTCGGGAACGCGGGAACGCGGGAATCTGACGCACGCACGCCACCTACGGACGAACACACGTCCCTCACCTACGGACGAGTACACCTACCTCACGTATGAACACGCGTCTCCGTTCCCAAGTCGTACAGCTTCTCGAGCAGCCAGGCCTCGTTTCCCGCGAGTCCCGCCCTGTCCAGGGCCTCGTCGGCCTCCGCGATCGGCAGGGCGAGCAGCGACGCGGCGGTCGCCGGCTCGCATCCGGTCAGTGCGGCGCGCGCGGTGTGCAGCAGGCGCAGGCAGGCCTGGGCCGCGGCGAGTTCGGCATTCCTGGTCGCGTTCATGTCGATGGGCCCCTCAGCTCGGCGAAGATGTGGATGTGGAGACATGTGCCTCCACTCTTGCGCACGGGTCTGACAATTCGCCTTCGACGCGAGTGCTGAGCGGGGGTGCTCGGCCGTCGAACTCGGCCGATGGAACTCAGTCCGTCGTACGGACCTTCGCGCGGCGTCCCAAGTTGAGCCGCAGGCCTTCCGGCATCAGCGTCAGGCGCTCCGCGACGCGCAGCCGGTAGCCGGGTTCGGGGTGCAGGTCGTAGCGGCGCAACAGCAGGCCGAGCACCAACGTCGCCTCATGCAGGGCGAATTGGCGGCCGATGCACGCGCGCGCCCCGGTGCCGAACGGCTTGAAGACATGCGGGGCGCGCGAGCGCACGGCGGCCGGAGCGAAGCGGTCCGGGTCGAAGGCCTCCGGGTCGTCACCCCACGCCTCCGGGTCACGGTGCAGGAGCGATGTCAGGACCAGCGCCCAAGCGCCCCTGCGCATCGGGTGGACCCCGCCGAGCGTCGTGTCGACGGTGGCCTCGCGCGCGAACGCCGGAGCCGTCGGCCACAACCGCAGGGACTCGTCGAGAACGCGGCGCAGATAGCGGAGCTTGGGCACCTGCTCGTAGGCGGGCTCGTCCGCGTCGCCCCACACCCGCTCCACCTCTTCGCGCGCCTTCGCGAGGACGTCGGGGTGGTGCGCCAGATAGTGCAGCGCGAACGACAGGGCGCCCGACGTCGTCTCGTGCCCGGCGACGAGGAACGTGATGACCTGGCGCCGGATGTTCTCGGGGGAGAGGCGCTCCCCGGTGTCGGGGTGGGCGACCTCCAGCATGCGGTCGAGCAGGTCGCCCTGCCCTGCGGAGGGCGATCCGGGTGCGGCTCGCCGCGCGGCGACGACGTCGTCCACGGTCCGGTTGAGGTACGCCATGTCGGCGGCATTGCGACGCTCCGCGCCCCGCAGGAGCAGGGGGGCGAGCGACGGTGGCACCACGTTGCGGCGCTGCGCGAACGACAGCGTGCCGACCATGGCGCTCACGAACGGGTGCGGCCGTTCCCGCTCGAACGACCCGAAGTCATGGCCGAAACCGGTCCGCGCGATCGTCTCCAGGGTCAGCTTCGTCATGTCGCCGGGCACGTCCACGGCCAGGCCCGCCGCCTCCCGGGCGTCCCAGGCCGCCATCAGGCGCCCCGCGACGTCCAGCATCAGCGGGTGGTAGCCCTCCATGGCGTCGCGGCCGAAACCGGGAGCGAGCACGTCGTGCGCCAGTTGCCAGTTGGGTTCGTGGTTGTACGCGGTGAACAGGCCGTCACCGGCCACCGGCCGCAGATTGGCGACGCCCAGGCCGACATGCTTGGCGAACCGTGACTCGTCCGCCATGTCGGCGGCGAACCGCGCGCCCCAGACGAACACGATCTCGTTGCCGAAGGCCTTGCGGCGGAAGACCGGCCCGAGTTCCTTGCCGATCCGCATCGAGTCCTGCACCGGCGTGCGCACGTTCGCGCCGAGGATGTCGCCGACGAGGGGAACGCGTCGCGGCGGGTGCGGTATCAGGTCGAGGCCGGGCCAGCCGAGCTCGGCACTGCGAAAGCCCTTCGTCGGTGTCGAGTCCGTCGCCGGCCGCGTCAACTGAGCCATGATCCCCACCTGTTGGACGTAGAGAGTGCCTGTACCCGACCGTTGTTATACGTGGGTTCAATACGCTCCCCAGTGTGGTCCCGCTATTGAATTCACGTCAAGTAATGCGAGTAAGGTGCTGCCATGGCCGACAGGGAGCAGGAGCGCACGCGCCGCCGGCTGAGCACCGAGGAGCGCCGCGAGCAGCTGCTCTGCGTGGGCGCACGGCTGTTCGCGCAGAGCACGTACGACGACGTCTGGATCGAGCAGGTCGCCGAGATCGCCGGCGTCTCGCGTGGGCTCCTCTACCACTACTTCCCGACGAAACGGGACTTCTTCGCCGCCGTCGTCCAGCGCGAGAGCGAGCGGATGCTGCGCCTGACCGCGGCCGTTCCCGGGATCCCCGTGCGCGACCAGATCGCCGCGGGCCTCGATACGTTTCTCGGATATGTGGAGGCACACGGCGAGGGCTTCCGCGCCTTCCACCGGGCCGAGGCCGCGGGCGACCCGGCCGTGCGCGAGGTGTACCGGCGGGGCCTGGCCGCGCAGGAGCGCCAGATCGTCGAGGCGCTCGCCGCCGACCCCGACCGGTCCCATGTCGACGGCGAATCCCCGGTGCTCCGGCTCGCCGTACGAGGCTGGCTGGCCTTCATGGTGGCCGTGTGCCTCGAGTGGCTCGACGAGCCGGAGCTGTCACGCGATCAGGTGCGCGACCTGTGCGCGCGGGCCCTGCTCGGCGCGATCACGCCGTAGGGCTCCGCGCGGGCCGGTCTCAGCCCCCCGGAGCGGCCTGGCCCGGAGTGACCTTGACGGGCTCCGTGCCGGCGCCGCTGTGCCGGTCCGCCCAGTTCCGCAGCGCCGTCCCGAAGGCGTGGTCGAGGTGGTGAAGACCGGACAGGTCGAGCACGACGGGCCGGTCCTGCGGCAGCGACTCCAGGCTGTCGAGGATCTTCGGCAGCCGCAGGAACGTCGCGTTGCCCGTCAGATACACCTGGATCGGCCCGGCCCCCTTGTCTATGACGTCGAGCCGCACGTGCGAGGCCTCCCACGCCGTCTTGGCCACCGCGAGAGCGAGGCCGATGAGCACGCCCTCGAACATGCTGACCGCGACGATCGACACCGCCGTGACGACCAGTACCAGCGCCTCGCCCCGGTGGTCGCGCCACAGCCCCGCGATCTGCCGTACGGGGATCAGTTTGCCGCCCGCGTGGACCAGGACGGCCGCGAGCGCGGCGACCGGGATCACGCCGAGCGCGGCGGGGAGCAGCGCCGCGAACAGCAGTAGCCATACACCGTGCAGGACCCGGGAGGCCTTCGTGCGGGCGCCCGCCTGGACGTTGGCGGCGCTGCGCACGATCACCGCCGTCATCGGCAGCGCGCCGAGCAGCCCGCACACCGTGTTGCCGGCGCCCTGCGCGATGAGTTCCTTGTCGTACGTGGTGCGCGGCCCGTCGTGCATCCGGTCGACGGCGGCCGCGCTGAACAGGCTCTCGGCGGAGGCGATGAGGGTGAACGCGAGGACGGTGCCGACGACCCCGATGCTCGCGAGCTGCCCGAACGCGTCGGTGCCGGGCGGCTGTACGGACTCGATCAGACCCTGCACCTCGACCCGCGCGACCGGCAGCCCGAACCCGGCGGCCGCGAGCGTCGCGAGCCCCACCGCGGCGAGCGGCGCGGGCACCACCTGGGCCGCCTTGGGCAGCCGCTTCCAGCCGAGCAGCACGACGATCGTGCCCACGCCGATGGCGAGCGCGGTGAGCGCCTTCGGCGAGGTGGCCGAGCCGATCAACAGCCCGGGCAGTCCGGCGAGTTTGTCGATACCCGACGCGGGCGCCGGCGTGTCGGCCATCGCGTAGAGCTGCCCGGCGATCAGGACGAGGCCGATCCCGGCGAGCATGCCCTCGACGACCGCTACTGAGATCGCCCGGAACCAGCGGCCCAGGCGCAGGCTGCCCATGAGGAGCTGGAGCAGCCCCGCCGCGAGCACGATGACGCCGAGCACCGGCAGGCCGTACGCCTGCACGGCCTCGTACACGAGCACGGTGAGCCCGGCCGCGGGCCCGCTCACCTGCAGACTGCTGCCGGGCATGGAGCCGGCCACCAGACCGCCCACGATGCCGGTGACGAGGCCCAGTTCGGCCGGGACGCCGGACGCCACGGCCACGCCCACGCAGAGCGGCAGGGCGACCAGGAACACGACGAGAGACGCGGCGAAGTCCTGCCGCGGTACCAAACGCTTCACGAGCGCATACCTCCAGCGCGCCCCGTGCGGGGCGCGTAGTCCTACACGTGCGGAGTGTCACGGGAGGCGGGCAGGAGGGTGCGCCGAAGACGCGGGGGAACTGCTCCTGCCCTCGGGCGCTCTCAGCAGCGGAAGACCTGGAGTATGACGGGGAGGGAGTCGGCCGCCCGTCTCGGCTGGCGGTGCGGGGACCTCTCGTCGGCGCCTGCCGTCGGCGCGACACCCGGGTCCCCGGCCTGGACCTGCCACGGGCACGCGGCCCCGCGCACGGAGGCGTCGGGCACGTACTCCTCCGCGCGGTACCGGTCGCGGGGCAGGTAGTGGTGGGACGAACTCCGGGGCAGCTCGGTGTGGTCGCAGGTGGCGACCGGGCTGCCGGTGTGCGTCACCGGCCCGTGCGCGGACGCGGACGGGGCGCCCTTGACCAGGAGTTGGAGGACGAGCATGCCGACGGTGAGGGCCATCAGGCAGGCCCTCGCTGTCGTCGTGCCCTGTGCCATCCGGTCGGCCCCCTGGTCGCGTCGCCTCGTAATCCTCTTGGGCAGTCAGCAGATTAGCCTGGCGAACTGCCCATGTGGTTACCGTAAGGTTGCGCGGCGGTAAGGGCGCGCAGGACGGCGCGTGGTGATCGGTTTCCGGCGGTCGAATCTCAGCCGAGAGTGTCGTACACGGCGCTGATCAGGGCCATCTTGCGCGGGTCGTCGGCGATGTGAGGACCCATCCGGTTCATCACATAGCCCACGGCGACACCCGACTCGGGGTCGGCCGACCCGAACGAGCCGCCGAAACCGTCGTGTCCGACCGCGCGCGGGTTGGGCCCGTACGAGCCGTTCGGTCCGCTCAGCCAGAGCCCGAGGCCAAGCTCCGTCTCGTGCGTGAATCCGGCCCCCAGGACCAGGTCGCGACAGCTGCCCTGACCCTCGCGAATCCGCTCGGCGCCCTGTGGGGACAGGATCTGCCGGTCGCCGGAGCGGCCCTTGCCCGCGACGATCGCGTACAGCGCGGCGACGGCGCGCGCCGTGCCGTGACCGTTGGCGGCCGGGATCTCGGCGGCGCGCCATGCCGCGGTGTTCGCCTCCGACGCGCCGGCGATCGGGTTGGTCAGCGCCGCGAGGGCGGCGGGGGCCAACTGGGCGAAGATCGCGGCCTGTTCGCTGGTGGCCTGCGCGCGCGGGTGCACCAGTTCCGCCGCGCGGCCCGCCTCCTTGTCCGGCAGTCCGATCGTGAAGTCGATGCCGAGCGGGCCCGTCACCTCGCGCTCAAGGAACGCGCCCGGCAGCAGACCGCTGACGCGCCGGACGACCTCGCCGACCAGGAACCCGTACGTCAGTGCGTGGTAGCCGGAGACCGAGCCGGGCTCCCACCAGGGCTCCTGCGCCGCGAGCCGGGACGTGGTGAGCTCCCAGTCGAAGAGCTGTTCCAGGGAGTGCGGCTCGCGCAGCCCGGCAAGCCCGGCCCGGTGCGACAGCAGATGACGTACGAGTACGCCTTCCTTGCCGGCGGCGGCGAACTCGGGCCAGTACGTGGCGACCGGCGCGTCCGGGTCGAGCAGGCCGCGGTCGATGAGGATGTGGGCGCACAGAGCCGTCGGGCCCTTCGTCGTCGACCACACGTTGACGACCGTGTCGCGCTCCCACGCGCGCGTGCGGGCCGCGTCGGCCCAGCCGCCCCACAGGTCGACGACGGGCGCGCCGTCGATCAGGACGGTGACGGCCGCGCCCAGCTCCTCGCGCTCGTCGAAGTTCTCCTCGAAGGCGGCGCGGACGGCGTCGAAGCGTGCGTCGCAGTGTCCTTGGATGCCGGGCGCGTGCTGGGTCATGGGGTCTCCGTGGGCCGAAGCGGTGAGGCGGGGCGAGTCGGGATGGGTCCGCAGGAAGTGAACATACCGACTGGTCGGACCAGCGGGAAGAGGGACGGCGGCCGATGGTTTCCCCGCGCCGGCCCGTCAGGCGAAAAGGGCGAAATTGCAAGGCTGCCTGTCGGCCTTCTACGGTGAGGCCATGCAGCGAGAACCCGCGTACGAGCCGCTCGCCGAACAGGTGGCCGCCGATCTCTCCACCGTCGTCGGACGTCTGCTCAGGCGACTGCGCACCGCGTCGCCCGACAGCCTCCTCACCCCGACGCAGCGGACCGTACTGGCCCGCCTGGACGGAGAGGGCCCCGCCACCACGGCCGCGCTCGCGCGCGCCGAGTACGTGCGGCCTCAGTCGATGCGGCTCACCCTCGCCGCTCTGGAGGAACGGGACTTCGTCGCGCGTACGCCGGACCCGGACGACGGCCGTCAGTCCGTCGTCGCCATCACGGAGAGCGGCCGGAGCACCCTCGCCTCGGTCCGGGCGGCCAAGCACGGCTGGCTCGTCCAGGCCCTGACCGGCGAGCTCGACGAGGCCGAACTGCGCACCCTCGCCGAGGCCACCGCGCTCATGGAACGGCTGGTGGAGAAGTGAGCGATACGGGGAACGGGCGTTCCGCCTCCCGAAGTTGATCTACGTATGGCATTCTCCTTCCGAGCGTCGGCGGGCACCGGTCCGCCGGCAAGGGGAGGGGACATCATGAAGACCCGGAGCACCGTGATCAGAGCGCTCGCCACCGGTGCCTGCGCGATCGGTCTGGTCGCCGGCCTGCAGGGCCAGGCCTGGGCCGGAACGGTCACCATCTATGCGCCCAGCGGCGCCGGCAGCGCCACGTGGAACGCCGACCCGGACGGTTCGACCCCGGGCGACGCGATCCGCGCGTGTGACACCAAGTCGGACGGCTGGGGCATCGAGACCGCGCTCGACTACAACTACGACGGCATCATGGACCGGCGCGTCGACACCCGTGGCCACACGGCCGGATACTGCAGCCCGTGGAAGGGCGGCGACCTCACCGAGGGCAGGACCGTCCGCATGTACGTCACCCCGGTCAGCGGATCCAGCTACGGCCCCTCGACGTACATCGACGTCACGGCCTGACACCCACACGCGCCTTGAGCCTCCCCCGGCGTCGGCTGGGGGAGGCTGTGTCAGGCGCCGGTTCAGAACCCGATCGCCTCGCGGAGCAGCAGGACGATTCCCTGGCCCGTGAGGGGTTGCGCGTTGAGGACCAGGAGTTGGTTGACGGAGCTGGGCTGTCCGTACACCTCGAGGGCGCGGGCGGTTTCGAGCGGGAGGGCGTGTTCCTCCAGGCGGCGCAGAGCGGTGTCCAGGTCGGGCACCACCTTCTGCGCCCCGACGACCAGGATCGTGCGCCCGGCGCCACCGGCGTACGCGGGCAACTGGCTTCCGCTGGCTGAGGCCACCACGAGGGAGCCGGTCTCGGTGAGCGCGGCGACGCTGCCCACGACGACGTCGGGGACGGCGATCAGGCGCCGGATGTCGTCCGCCTCGGTGGCCCGGTCCATGGTCACCGCGCGGGGCTTGACGGCCGCCCGGTACCGGCCGCTGGTGTTGATGTCGTCGTCGATGCCGGACAGCCGCAGCGTCTCGCTGGCCGTGGTGAACACACTGGCGTCCTCCGGGATCAGCTCCTGGACCCGGGTCCGCGCCGCGGCGGCGTCATCGAGGATCTCGACGGTGAAGCGGTGCGCCGCCAGCGCGGCGGCCGCCCGCTCCAAGCGGTCCGCGGGCGCCGGGCCGGTGAACTGTGTGGCGGGAGTCGAGACGGTCATCGTGCCTCCTGGGTCGCGTGGGGGTCCCAGGCCGGGGCCGAGCCCGTCAGTGGGGTGGTGTCGAAGTACCGGATCTCGTAGACCCGCTCGGAGAACCTCCAGCCTTCGTCGGTGCGGCGGTAACGGTCGTGGTAGATCGCGTAGTTGAGGCCCTGAAAGCCGCTCTGCATGCGCGCGATCTCCTGCATGTAGGCGCGGCCGGTCGCGGTGTCGCCCTCGATCCGGATCACGCCCGGATGCGTGTTCTGCACGAAGAAGTCCCACTGGGCCTGGAGCCGCTCGCCCCCGGTGCGGATCTCCTCCCGGCCGGTCATCTCGATGGGGACGTCGGGCATCCGCAGCACGCCGTCCTCCGTGAACAGCGACGCGAGGCGGGCGCGGTCGCGCATCATCGCCGCGTCGGTGAACTCGCCGCGTAGCGCCTCGATCTCCACGCGGTCGGCAATCGCCTGAAAGTCGGTCATCGGCTTCCTCCGTTCCGTATGCCCGTTACGACAACGCAGCCCTCCGGAATGTGAGGCGACGCGAACGACGTCACATTCCGAAGGGCTGTCCCGTCAAAGAGATGGAGGGCAAGTACGAGGCCGAGGCAAGGGAGTGCGCGACACCATGGCCAACCGATCCGAGACGGCACACGGTCATCGGCCCGATCCGGGCCTGGACGCGATCATGAGCGAGCGGCGCCGGCTGACCGATCTGGCGTACCGGCTCCTCGGCTCGCTGGCCGACGCCGAGGACGTCGTGCAGGAGACGTACGTCCGCTGGTACGGCATGGACCGGCCGCAACGGGATGCCATCGAATCTCCCGGCGCCTGGCTGACGACGGTCGCGAGCCGTATCTGCCTCAATCTGCTCGGCTCCGCCCGCGCGCGCAGGGAGCGGTACGTGGGCGAGTGGATCCCCGAGCCGCTTCCCGAGCGCCGGGAGTGGACCGACGGCGTCGCGGCGGACCCGGCGGACCGGATCACCCTCGACGAGTCGGTCGACATGGCCTTCCTCGTCGTACTGGAATCCATGACACCGGCCGAACGCGTCGCCTTCATCCTTCACGACGTCTTCCGTTACGCGTTCGCCGAGGTGGCCGAGATCGTCGGCCGCACACCTGCGGCCTGCCGCCAACTGGCCTCCTCGGCCCGCCGCCGCATCCGCGACGCACAGGCCCCCGCCGGGCCGACGACCGCGCAGGCCGGCATCGTCCGGGAGTTCAAACAGGCCTGGGCGGCGAAGGACGTGGGCGCTCTCATGGGCCTCCTCGACCCCGACGCCACCGTGATCGCCGACGGCGGGGGCCTGGTCGGCGCCCTGCGGCGGCCGATCACGGGTCGCGAACGGGTCGCCCACGCCTATCTCAACGTCGCCCGCCTCGCGCCCGACCTGACGATCCTGGAGCGCACGGTCAACGGCCGTCCCGGCCTGGTCGCCCAGCAGGACGGCGTCACCGTCACCGTGTTCGCGTTCCGCATCTCCGGCGACCGGATCACCCACATCTGGGCCGTACGCAACCCGGAGAAGCTGCGCCCCTGGACAGAGGAGTGACAGTGGCGGGCCCGTGTGTCAGCGGGACGCCGTGGGGACCGCATCGGAGGACGCCGCCGCCGCGGACTCCGGTGTCGCTTCCGCGAGATGGTCGACGGTGCCGTCGGGGTCGGTGAGGCGGTTCAGGCGTCCCGGTACGTCGAAACCGACCAGCAGGACCACGATCACCGTCCCCGCGAAGGTCAGCACGGCCAGGGCACGCCCCAGGTCCATGCCCGCGGCGAGATGCGCGCCGAGCACCGGCGCGACGGCCCCGCCGAGCGCACCCACGTTGTAGGTGAACCCCAGCGCGGCGGCGCGGTTCTCGGTGGGGAAGTGGCCGCCGATGTACCGGGGCAGCAGCCCGGAGATGCCGAAGCTGGTCGCCTGGAGCACGAAGAGCAGGGCGCCGAGCAGGAGAAGGTTGTCGCGCACCGCGAACACCGGGAAGACGAACACCAGCGAGGCGAGCAGCGTCAGCGCGTACGCCTTCTTCGTGCCCATCCAGTCACCGGCGAAGCCCGCGAGCCAGCAGCCCGCCATCGTGCCGAAGCCCGCGAAGTACAGCGCGTCGGTGACCTGTTCCGGCGAGTAGCCCAGCTCGGTCTTGAGGTACGTCGGCAGCAGCGCCTGGATCGGCCACGAGTACAGGAACGCGAAGAAGATCGTCACGATCATCGACACGTAGAGCAGCCAGCTCCTGCGCCCGCCGAGCTGCACGGCGAACGCGATGAGCGCGGCCGCGGCCACGACGGACAGCACGGGCACGAGCCCGTCGCCGGCGGGCGTGAAGACGGCGAACAGCGACACGGTGGCGGCCACGGCGAGGACGACGTTCACCGTCGCCCTGGCGGGGGTCGCGAACAGTGGCCGGAACGGGTTCGGCCGCGCCTTCTCCGCCTGCTTGCCGACCGACTCGTTCCAGTCCGCCGCCTCCGGCAGCGCCCGCCGCATCCACAGGGCGACGGCGATCGGGAGGAGGCCCACGTAGAACATCCAGCGCCAGCCCAGCGTGGGCACGACCCAGTTGTAGACCTGCGCGGCGAGCACCGAGCCCATCGAGAAGCCCGAGATCAGGAAGCCGCTGGCCCGATTGCGCACGCGTGTGGGCCAACTCTCCATGACGTACGTGGCGCTGGCGCTGTACTCGCCGGCCATGCCCATCCCGATCGCGAGGCGCGCCACGAACAGGCTCGTGTAGTCCCAGGCGAAGCCGCACGCGAAGGTGCCCAGGGAGTACAGCAGGATGCTGAGGACCATCGAGAGCTTGCGGCCGTACCGGTCGCCGAGCGCGCCCAGGACGGCTCCGCCGAGCCAGCGCGTGATGAACGCGCCGGAGATCAGGCTCGCGGCCTGCACGGTGCTCAGGCCGAAGTCCGAGCTGATCTCGGTCAGCACGAGGGTGATCAGGACGAAGTCGAACCCGTCGAGGACGTAGCCGATCCAGGCGGCGAAGAACGCCTTCCACTGGGTGCCGCTCACCTCGCGGTACCAAGGGAGCGGTGGCTTGGCTGTGGTGTGCACGATTACTCCAGGATGCCGGAAGGACTCGCCGTCGAGTCCCGTCTGCGGTGTGGGGTGCGGTACGGCCTGAGTGGGGGTTGAGCGGGAACTACGTACGGGGGAGCGCGGTCACGAAACGGGAGGTCAGCGCGGTGGGCGCGGTGATCGCGGTGCCGACGACGACGCTGTGCGCACCCCGCGCGAGCGCCAGCGCGGCCTCCTCGGGGGTGCTGACACGGCCTTCGGCGACGACGGGGACCGCCAGCGTGGCGGAGAGCGCGCACACCAGATCGAGATCGGGACCGTCCTGGCGGGGGGAGCCGGGTACGTAGCCGGACAGCGTCGTCGACACGAAGTCCGCGCCGGCGGCCGCCGCGGCGACGCCCTCGTCGAAGGTCGCCACATCGGCCATCACCAGAGCCCCGGCGGCGTGCACCGCCGCCACGATGTCGGCGAACGTGCCGCCGTCGGGCCGGGGGCGCGCCGTCGCGTCGGCGGCGACGACGTGGGCGCCCGCCTCGGCGACGGCCAGCGCGTGCCGGACGGTCGGCGTGATGTAGACGCCGGTGTCCCCGTCCTTCCACAGCCCGATGAGCGGCAGGTCGACGGCGGCGGAGATCGCGGCGATCACCTCGGGTTCGTTGGCCCGGATCCCGGCCGCCCCGCCGGCCGCGGCGGCCCGGGCCAGCCGTACGAGGGTGCCAGTGTCGCGCAGGGGATCTCCGGGCGGTGCCTGACAGGACACGATCAGCCTGGCGCTGAGCAGATCGGCGACGCGGGACGAAGGCGCGGGGTCGTTCATCGAGGGCTCCAGGGAAGGGACGTTCAGGACGGGGGCGGCGCGTGCAGCGGGACGTGCGTGGGCAGGCGCGCGGCGCCGATGACGGCGGCGTCCGCCCCGAAGAGGGGCCTTGAGGGACGTAGCCGGGCCAGTGGCGGCATGAGTTCGGCGGCGAACGCCTCCGTCAGCGCGTCCCAGTAGAGCGGCCCGATGTGCGGCACTCCGCCGCCGACGACGACCCGGTCGGGCCCGAGCGTGTTGGCGAGACCGCCCAGGACCCGGCCCGCGGCGACCGCGCCGGTCACGATGGCGCGCACCGCCGGCTCCTCACCCGACGCGGCCCGCTCGGCCACGGTCTCCAGGCGGTCCACGGGCAGGCCGGTGAGCCGCCCGTACACTGCGGCGATCCCCGGCCCCGAGGCGACGGCCTCCAGATGCCCCGTGCCGCCGCAGGTGCAGGGCAGCCCCGCCGCTTCGGGGCTCGGCACATGGCCGAGATGACCGGCGATGCCCGCGGTTCCGTGCACCATGCGCCCGCCCACGGCCACCGCGCCGCCGACACCCGTGCCGATCGCCGCGTAGACGAGGGACGCGCCCGCGCCGGCGGCGGCCAGTTCGGGGGCCGCCGTCGCGCGTACGTCGTTGTCGCACGCGACCGGGAGGCCCGTACGGGCCGCGAGACCGACGGCGAGTGCCGTGCCCGCCCAGCCGCGGATCGAGTCGGTGGCGCTGGTGACGGTGCCCGTCACCGGGTCGATCACCCCGGCCGCGGCGACCCCGAGGACGCCGGGGCCGGTGCCGCCGTCGACCGCACGGGCCGCGGCGGCGAGCGCGTCGAGCACGGCGTCGGGTCCGTCGGCGGCGGGCGTGGCCCGCGTGTGCCGGGCGAGGACCGTGCCGTCCGGGGCGACGAGCGCGGCGGCGATCTTCGTGCCTCCGAGGTCGAGGCCGATCGCCGGACCCGTGACCGTCATCGGACCGGCGCGAGCCCGGCGGCCCGCAGGTGCCGCGCGACCTCGGCGACGGACTCCGCACCGAGCTGGATCTGCGGGAACGCCGTGTCGCCGCACTCGATGACCCCGAGGAGCCGCAGCGCCGCCTTGAACGAGCCGAGCGCGGACGAGCTGCGCCCCATGTCGGCCTCGGGGCCCACGTCGACCATGCCGAACAGCGCGACGAGACGCTCCTGCTCCTTGGCGGCGAGTGCCCAGTCGCCGGCCAGCGCGGCGTCGTAGAGACGCACGTATCCGGCCGGGTCGACGTTGCCGATGCCGGGTACGACGCCGTCCGCGCCCGCCAACAGGGCGCAGTCCACGGTGAGTTCGGATCCGGTCAGGACGGAGAACTGCGGGGCGGGTCCGTCCGTGCGGCCGTCGCGGCCGCCGAGCTCGACGATCAGGCGGCGCAGCCCGCCCTCGTCGCCGCTGCTGTCCTTGAGGCCGGCGAGCGTGCCGTCCTCGGCGAGCTCCCGCACCAGCGACGCGGGGAGCTTGCTGTGGACGGCGATCGGGATGTCGTACGCGAACAGCGGCAGGTCCACGCTCGCGTGCAGGGTGCGGAAGTGGCCCGCGATCTCCCTGGGGTGGGTGCGTGTGTAGAAGGGTGCGGTGGCGACCAGGGCGTCGGCGCCGAGCTCGGCGGCCACGCGCGCGTGGGCGATGACGCGCGCGGTCGTCGTGTCGATGACACCGGCGAGCACGGGGACCCGGCCCGCCGCCTCCACGACGATCCGCAGGGTGACGGCACGCTGCTCGTCGGTCAGATAGGCGACCTCGCTGGTCGAGCCGAGGGCGAACAGTCCGTGCACGCCGCCCGCGACGAGGTGCTCGACGAGACGGGCCAGGGATGCGGTGTCCACCTCGCCCGTCTCGTCGAGGGGGGTGCAGACGGGCGGGACGACCCCGCGCAGGGGTGCGGTCAGGGGCATGGCGGCGCTCCGGGTTCTCTTCGGTTCAGAGGGGGTAGGGCGTCAGACATAAGACGTCCTACGTCCTGGCACCTTAAGTCGCACCCTGCGGGGGCGGTCAAGGGGTATTCAACTGCTTTTGATTTTCAACTCTTTACAGAGCATGAGTGCATATATGTGAGTGCGCCCCGATCTACCTTTGATCTTGGCCAGTGCTCCGCCGTTTACGGCGGGGGTGAAGGCCATCTCAGGGCTGCTCTGACCCGCACGTTCGCACGGGTCCGCAGTGTTGTCCTCAGCCGGTGGGGCGCTGCTGGTTGTCGATGTACTGCTTGACGACGGTCAGCGGTGCGCCGCGGCAGGATCCGGCGAAGTAGGAGCCGGACCAGAAGTGTCCGCCCCATAGGTAGCGGCGGACGTGGCTGTCGTATTCCTGGCGGAGCCTGCGGGAGCTGACGCCCTTGAGGGAGTTGACCAGTTTGGAGAGCTGGACCTTGGGCGGATAGTGCACGAGCAGATGCACATGGTCCTGCTCGCCGTTGAACTGCTTGAGTTCGGCCTCGAAGTCGGTGCAGACGTCGCGCATGATCTCCTCGGTGCGCGTCAGCATGGCGTCGGTGAATGCGTTGCGCCGGTACTTGGTGACAAAAAACCAAGTGGGCGTGCAGGTGGTGAACGACGTGGCGCCGGTGCGCATATCAGGATGAGGGTTCAGGTTCCATCGTGGTGACATGAGCCAACTGTAGTAGGGTGATGGTCATGGGTGAACTGGTGTGGGAGAAGCGGCAGTTCGGGCACCGCGCCCGGCTGGCGCTGACGCCTGCACAGGTCCGGCTCATGGATGACCAGGCGCACGCGGCGCGCGCGATGTGGAATCAGCTCCACGACCTGTGGCAGATGACGCCGAAGTGTCAGCGCGCTCTGACGCGCATGGATCAGGCGTTGCGGCAGGCCCGCAAGGAGATCGACTGGTATGGGGTGCTGCCCGCGCAGGCCGCGCAGGCGGTACTCAAGACGTACTTCCAGGCGTGGCGGAACTGCTGGGACGGGCGTGCGGACGAGCCGAACTTCAAGGCCCGCTTCCGCACGGCATTGTCGGTGGACATCCCGCAGGGCCGGGACTTGCAGATCAAGCGAGTACACCGACGGTGGGGCATGGTCAACATCCCCAAGGTGGGCCGTGTCTGGTTCCGCTGGACCAAGGATCTCCCCGTCGGCAAGCTCGCCAACAAGGAGAACCGGATCACCGGGGCACGGCTGGTCAAAGACGGGCTCGGATGGCACATCGCCTTCCGTATCCAGACCCTTGAGCCCAAGCCGGAGCCCCACCAGGGTCCCGAGGTCGGTATCGACGCCGGGGTGAACCTGCCGCTTGCGCTGTCCGACGGCAACCACCAGGACCACGACCGGCCGCCCCGACTCCCGGACGGCACCGCCGACCGGGACAAGTGGCTGAACCCGGATGAGAAGGCCAAACTGCTCCGCCTGGAACAGCGCGCCGCGCACCGCAAGAGCTTCCGCAAGTCGAAAGAGCGCAGCTCCAACCGGCTGCACGCCACCTACGACCAGATCAAGCAGCTCCGCGCAAGAGCCACGCGCCGAGCAACCGACTGGCAGCACAAGACCACCACCGCCATCGCCAAGCAGTACGGCACGGTCGTGGTGGAGCAGTTGCAGATCACGAACATGGTCAAGTCCGCCAAGGGAACCATCGAGAGCCCGGGGAAGAACGTCGCGCAGAAGTCCGGCCTGAACCGTTCCATCAGCCAAGAGGCGTGGGGCCGCACCGTGACATTGCTGACGTACAAAACCGCCCGAAACGGCGGAACCCTGGTCAAGGTCCCCGCCCCGAACACCTCCCTGCGCTGCTCCGCGTGCGGATTCATCACGCCCGGCAGCCGCGAAGACCAGGCCACGTTCGTATGCAAGAACCCGGCCTGCGGATGGTCGGCGAATGCCGACTGGAACGCGGCCCGGAACGTCTTGCACCTGTACCGGATCGGCCTCGTGACGATCCCGGCTGCCGGGAGGGCAGTCGTCAGGCGCACCCGTGGCGTCAAGCCCGCTGCCGCAAGGTAAGCAGGAATCTCCTTCCTGAGCCTGCGAAGGGAGGAGAGCACTTCAATCGGTGACACCAAGTGAGTTGCCTGGACGTTCGAGAGGGGAACGCGTGACCTCCTTCCGCATGGTTCGTTGACCGGTGCGACAAGCGGATGAGAGTTCTCGGAGCGGGGTGGGTGGGGTGAGCGGGAGGCCGGGGCGGTCGGTTTCGGGACTGCGTGTGCCCGCCGGGCCGTTCGTCGCTCCAGGGCCTTCCGGTGTGGCGGTACGCGACCGGCTCAAGCACCTCACGGCCGAGGATGAGAGGGTGCTCACGCTGGTCGGCGCGCACCTGGGCGCGCTCGCCTCGCGGGATCTCGCATCACGTTGCCGGGATGGTCTGGATCATTCGGTGCAGACGTGGGCGGCGAGGAAGCGGGAGCTGACGCCGCGGTCGTCGTCCAGGTGGGCGGGTGCGATCACGAAGGCCACACATGATCAGTGGGCGCTGTCCCGGCGCGGACAGATGGCACACATCCAGAGCCTCGAAGCCGGAATCAGGACCATCGCGCATCGCCTGTCGTTGCCAGTCGGGGAGCGGGGCGGCAAGCGGGCTCCGGGTGGATACCGGTCCCGGAGGGAGTGGCACGCCAAATCCCGCCGCCTTGCAGCATTGGAGGACCGTCTCGCTGCGGTGCGGGCCGACCGGGAGGCCGGACGGGTGCACGTAGTACGCGGCGGCAAGCGCCTGATGAACACCCGCCACAACCTGGCCACAGCCCAGCTGACCGAGCAGGAGTGGCGCCAGCGCTGGGAGGCCGGGCGCTGGTTCCTGCAAGCGGACGGCGAGTCCGGCAAGCGGAACGGGAACGAGACGATCCGCATCAGCCCCGACGGCGAAGTGTCCATCAAACTCCCCGCCCCACTCGCCGGGTACGCCAACAGTAAGCACGGCCGGTACGTGCTCGCCGCAAAGGTGCGCTTCCCGCACCGCGGCCAGGAATGGCGAGACCGCGTGGAGGCAAACCGGGCAGTCGCCTACCGCATCCACCTGGACGTGGCACGTTCACGCTGGTACCTGACCGCCTCGTGGGCATTCCCCGTCGCCCCGACCATCCCCATGGACGCTGCGCTGGCGCACGGGGTGATTGGCGTGGACACCAACGCCGACCACCTCGCCGCCTGGCGGCTCGACACCCACGGCAATCCGATCGGCCGGCCCCGGCGCTTCTTCTGCGACCTGTCCGGCACCGCCCAGCACCGCGACGCCCAGGTCCGGCACGCCCTCACCCGGCTGTTGAACTGGGCCAAGTCCTGCGGCGTCGCCGCCGTCGCAGTCGAAGATTTGGACTTCGCGACGGAGAAGAGCCGCGAGAAGCATGGACGCAAGCGCCGCTTCCGCCAGGTGATCTCCGGCATGCCCACCGGCAAACTCCGTGCCCGCCTCGCCTCCATGGCCGACCAGACGGGCATCGCGGTCATCGCCGTCGACCCGGCCTACACCTCCAAATGGGGCGCGCAGCACTGGCAGAGGCCCCTCACCAGCAGGACCAGGAAGACCAGCCGTCACGATGCCGCGAGCATCGCGATCGGCAGGCGCGCCCAAGGGCACCCGATCCGGCGACGGACGGCACCGCCCCCACACGACCAGAGCGATCGTGTGGGGCATCGGACCGTCCAGGCCGAGCGGCGTGCTCTTGCGGGCGAGGAACCCCGCCCCCGCATGCCCGGACCACGGACACGATCCGTGCCGCCCGGACGCGGAGCGAACGCGGGGGACCAGTGTGCCCAAAACCGTTCGGGGCACGCGGCTGAGCATGGGTTCTGGCAACAGGACCCACTCCCGCTCAGTCTCTAGGAACGGTAGAGGTCACATTCCCGCGGCGGTCACCCGGCCACAGGGATTGTGTGGTCACGCGCGCGTCACCGGCGCCCGCACCCGCCGCCTGCTTGTGCGGGCCGTGGCGCAGCTGGATGCCCTCACCGGACGCGGCGAACAGGCCGTCCCACGCGGGGTTCTTGACCATCGATGTGATGCGGCGGTGCCAGGTCACGCCGTCGTCGTCCGAGTAGCTGTGGTCGGCGTGCAGGACGTCGGGATCGTCCTACGGGCGCCGCAGAAGGCCGTCAAGAGCGCGTGCGGGCCTCGGAGATGCGTCGCCGGACCGGCGCGTAGTGCTCAGCGATGGCCTGGACGAACGCCGCCGCGTCGCCCGCGCGGGCCGCCGTCACGATGCTGTGGTGCGCGGCGACGGTCTCCGCCTGCTCGGTGTGCGTGAAGCCGTCGATCTGCGGGGCCACGATGGCGTACACATCCCAGAACGCCATCGAGAGCTGGCCCATCAGGTCATTGCCGAGCGGCGCTACGAGCAGGGCGTGGAACGCGCGGTCGGCCTCGATGATCCCCTGCCCGTCACCGCCGACGCCGGCGTCGCTCATCCGGGTCACCAGGCGTTCCAGCGCGTCGAGTTGCTCGCCGCTGAGTGACGCGACGATCCGCTCGGCCATGCCGCGCTCGAACAGCTCGCGCACGTCGACGAGGTCGGCGAGCACCTGCACGTCGTCGTCAGGGCTCAGCAGCCCGCGGAACGTCAGGCTCTCGACAAGGGCGGACAGGCTCAGATGTCCCACGTACGTGCCGTGGCCGTGCCTGACCTCGACGATGTCGAGCGCGTGCAGGATCTTGACCGCCTCGCGGACGCTGGACCGGCTCGCACCGAGCGCCTCGCACAGCTCCGTCTCCGTGGGCAGCGGATCGCCGGGGTGCAGTCGGTTCTCGAGGATGTACCGCTTGATGCCGTCGGCGACTTCCTGCCGGAGCAGCGGCCGGACCGGCCTGGTACCGGGCATGAGCGCTCTCCCCACCTCTGGACGCACCTGGACCCGCGGCCCGGGCCGCTTCTACGCTACCAAGGCATCGGACATCAGATGTCCGGGGTCGGGTGGGCCGGCAACCCCGCCCCTCAAGGCGTCCTGCCGCCCTCGGCTCCGAGGAACAGTGCCCCTTCGGGCTCCTGCCGACCACTGGTCTGGTGCCAGTAGTCCCGCGTCTCGACGGCGAGTCCGTCGCCACGGAACCGTACGAACACGCAGCCCGCCAGCGTCGAGACCTCGCCGCCCCCCTCGGTCACCACCCGGAACTCGGCGACGGCCAGTCCGTCCGGGCCGACCACCGGCGGTCCGAACCGCACGTCGAGCGGGCGCTCGTCCTCGAACGACCAGCGCAGATAGCCGGCGAGCGCCGCCCGCCCCCGGTGCGGCTCCCGGAACGGCATCGAGCGGTGCACGCAGTCCTGCGCGTAAAGGGCGAGGAGCGCCGGGACGTCGTGCCGCGCCCACCCCCGCTCCCAGGTCTCGACGAACCGCCGTGCCGCGTCAGCTGTGTCCATGCCGGTGCGAACGCGCTTGCGTGGCGCCGTCATTCCTCGGGGCTCGGCGGCTTCTCGTGTTCGCCCCCCTCGACGGCGGGCGGTGGGGGAGCCGGCTGCTGGGCCCGTTCGAGGAAGCGCAGGAGCTCCACCGGGAAGGGCAGTACGAGTGTCGAGTTCTTCTCGGCGGCGACGGCCACCACGGTCTGCAGGAGCCGGAGTTGGAGGGCCGCGGGCTGTTCGGACATCTGGGCCGCCGCCTCGGCGAGCTTCTTGGAGGCCTGGAGTTCGGCGTCGGCGTTGATGATGCGGGCGCGCCGCTCACGGTCGGCCTCGGCCTGCCGGGCCATGGACCGCTTCATGGTCTCGGGCAGCGACACGTCCTTGATCTCGACGCGGTCGATCTGCACGCCCCAGCCGATGGCCGGGCTGTCGATCATCAGCTCGAGGCCCTGGTTGAGCTTTTCGCGGTTGGAGAGCAGGTCGTCGAGGTCGCTCTTGCCGATGATGGACCGCAGCGAGGTCTGAGCCATCTGGGAGACGGCGAACCGGTAGTCCTCGACCTGCACGATCGCGTTGGCGGCGTCGACGACCTTGAAGTAGATGACGGCGTCTACCCGCACCGTGACGTTGTCCCGGGTGATGCCGTCCTGCCCAGGCACCGGCATCGTGACGATCTGCATGTTGACCTTGTGCAGATGGTCGATGCCGGGGATGACGGTGGTGAACCCCGGCCCGCGGACGGCGCCGTGCAGCCGGCCCAGGCGGAAGACCACGCCCCGCTCGTACTGCTTGACGACACGGGCCGCGGCGGCGGCGTAGACAGCGCAGAACGAAGCGGTCGCGGCCGCGGCCGTGAGCAGTTCCGCCAGCATGGCGACCCCCTGTCTTTGAGTCGTCCGGCTCGATGTGTGGCGGCCGGCTCGGGGGTAGGTGAGCCGGCGCGGTGTGCGTAGGCAGGCTGGTGTGCCTAATCAACGATATGCCCGAAATGTTCGATAAGGCGAGGAGCGGTGGACGGTCACACGGAGTGACCACGTCCCGCCTTGCGGCGTGCAAGGAACGGGCACGTCGGCGGCCGGTCGGCAACCCGCCGGCGGCCCCAACTCCCGGCCGGGCCACGGCGACGGCTGAGGTAGTGTTACCGCTCCCAGCAGCGCTTCGGCCGAGGAGGTGAGCCCCATTACCGCTGTGTCAGGTCGGGTGCTCCCTTCGCAGACCCCCGCGGTCCACCGGACGTAGGTGGCCGCAGGTCGTCGGGAGCCCCATCGGCATCCCGAAAGGTCATGCTTCACACATGTCGGTTCACCCGTCACCCCCGTCACACCACCTCGCCGTCGTCGCCAGACTGCGAGCAGCGGGCTGCGTCTTCGCCGAGGAAGAGGCGGACATCCTCCTGTCGACGGCCCGTACGCCGGACGAACTCGCCGCGATGGTCGAGCGCCGCGTGGAGGGCCTGCCCCTCGAACACGTCGTCGGCTGGGCGGAGTTCTGCGGTCTGCGCATCACGCTCGAACCCGGTGTCTTCGTACCGCGGCGCCGCACCGAGTTCCTCGCCCGCCAGGCGGCCGCCCTCGCACCCGCCGGGGCCGTCGTGCTCGATCTGTGCTGCGGCAGCGGGGCCGTGGCCGCCGCGCTCGCCACCCACGCCGACCCCGCCGAACTGCACGCGGCCGATCTGGACCCGGCAGCCGTGCGCTGCGCCCACCGGAACGTGTCGCGGTTCGGCGGCGAGGTCCACGAGGGCGACCTGTACGGGCCTCTGCCCGCGGCACTCAGGGGCCGCGTCGACATCCTGGCCGCCAACGGCCCGTACGTCCCCACCGGCGACGTCGCCCTGCTCCCGCCCGAGGCCCGCGACCATGAGCGGCGCATGGCGCTCGACGGAGGCGCCGACGGGCTCGACATCATGCGCCGCGTCGCGGCCGGGGCCCCTCAGTGGCTGGCCCCGGGCGGACATCTCTTCGTGGAGACCAGCGAACAGCAGGCCGCCGAGGCCGTCGCGGCGGTCACCCGCAGCGGTCTGTCGGCCCGGGTGGTGACGGACGAAGACCTGTACGCCACCGTGGTCATCGGCACGAAGCGGGGTGCGGCGGGGGAGGGGTAGCGAGGCTGTGCGGGGGACGTCGTATCCCGCGCCCCCGCATCTACCCCGCCCGGTTCGGAACCCGGCGCGTTCGTGTCCACTCGAGGAGTTCGTCGGCCGGCCACGTGTTCACCACGCGATCGGCCGGTACCTCGCACTCCTCGGCGCGGGCGCAGCCGAGGGGCTGCCAGTCGAGCTGGCCCGGTGCGTGCGCGTCCGTGTCGACGGAGAACAGCGTGCCCGCCGCCACGGCCTCGCGCAGCAGCCGGCGGGGCGGGTCGAGGCGTTCGGGGCGGCTGTTGATCTCGACCGCGGTGCCCGACTCCGCGCACGCCGAGAACACGGCCTCCGCGTCGAACTGCGACTCGGGGCGGCCCCGGCCCACCCTGTTCCGTCCCGTCACGAGCCGCCCCGTGCAGTGTCCGAGCACGTCGGCGAGCGGGTTCGTCACCGCGGCCACCATCCGGCGCGTCATCGCCGGAGCGTCCATGCGGAGCTTGGAGTGGACCGACACGACGACCACGTCGAGCTGGTCGAGGAGTTCGGGTTCCTGGTCGAGGGAACCGTCGGCGAGGATGTCGCACTCGATGCCGGTGAGCAGCCGGAAGGGCGCCCAGCGCTCGTTCAACTCCGCCACTGCGGCCAGCTGTTCGCGTAGCCGCTCCGGCGACAGGCCGCGTGCCACCGTCAGGCGCGGAGAGTGGTCGGTCAGCACCGCCCACTCGTGCCCGAGGGCGATCGCCGCGCGGCCCATCTCCTCGACGGTGCTGCCGCCGTCCGACCAGTCGGAGTGCAGATGGCAGTCGCCGCGCAGCAGCGCGCGCAGCCGCTCACCGCCCTCCGCGAGCGGCGCCGCCGCGCCCTCGCTCTCCAGGCGCTCCAGATAGTCCGGCACCTCGCCCGCCAGCGCCTCCCGGACCACCTGCGCCGTCTTGGGCCCGACCCCCTTGAGCGATTCGAGCGTCCCGGCCGCGGCACGCTCGGCCACCTCCCCGTCCGGCAGCGCACCGAGCACCTGGGCGGCGGTTCGGAAGGCTCCGGCCCGATACGGGGGCGCGAGCGTGCGCTCCAGGAGGAAGGCGACCCGCTCCAACGCCTCGACGGGTCCCATCGCCATGGCCTTCGCCACCTCCCGCTCCCGCGTCGCGTACCGGTTCCCTCCAGCGTGGCTCACCCTCGCGTGCGCCGCGACACGCGGGAGTCCCGGGGCGCGGGGACGAGGCGCGGGCAGATCCGTTGCCTACGCCGCATGCTCCGGCGCCCGGACGAGTCGGTCGCCGGTCACCCGGGACCACCACACGCCTTCCCCGCGCGTCAGCCCCGGCAGAGCGAGCTCGGCCTCACGGACCTTGCGGGCCGGAAGCGTGCCCGTGACCACCCAGGACGTGGTGCCGCCCGTCGTGTCACCGAACTCGGCCTCCGCGGCGGAGAGCCGGGCGGTCACAGCGGCGAGCGCGTCCAGCGGGATCTCCGCCTCGAACGCGTGCACCGGTTCGTGCACCGTCGTCCCCGCCCGCTCCAGAGCGCGCCGCAGGACGAGCCGCGTCAGCCCCCGGAAGTCCCCGGCGACACTGATCGGCGACCAGAACCCGGAGCGGACGAGCGTGACCCGGCAGTCCGTCATGGGCCACCCGCGCGGCCCCTCGCCGAGCGTCGCGTGCACCGTGTCCTCGACGGCCTGGTGGAACGCGCGGGGCAGCGCGCCCAGCTCCGTCTCGTACGCGAAGACCCGCCCGGATCCCCGTGGTCCCGGTTCCACGCGCAGTCCGACCGTCGCGCAGAATCCCGTCTCGCGATTGTTCGTGATGTCCTCGTACACCTCGACGGTGTCCGTGGGTCGTTCGACGCAGCGGATGCGGCTCGGCTCGAAGGCGGCCTCGATGCCGTAGTCCTGGACGAGGGTCGCGGCCAGGACCTCCTTCTGCACCTCGCCGTAGAGCAGCAGGGCCGTGCTTCCGTCGGGCGCGGCCTCCGCGTGGATGAGCGGATCCTGCCCCGCGATGTCGAGGAGCGCGCTCCGCAGAGCCGCCGAGCGGCCGGGGCGCACGGCGCGTACCAGGGTCTCCAGCGTGGGCGGTGCGAAACCCGGCGCCGGGCCGGGGCCGTCGCGCGGGCCGAGCCGGTCGCCGACCCGGACGTCCGGCACGCCCCGCAGCTCACCGATGTTCCCGGCCGTGAGGGTGCGGGTCGTTCGCCCCACCACGTCGAGTCCGGTGGCCCGTCCGGGGATCCGGGTGACAGAGCCGTCGGACGCGTCCCGCAGGAATGTCACCCGCTGACGTTCCGTCATCTCTCCCTCGTGCAGGCGGAGATAGGCCACTCGCTCGCCCGACGGGCCGCGTCGTACCGCGAAGACGATGCCGCGCGGTGCGGCTTCGGGGCTTGGTGCGACCGGCGGGAGCGGGATCAACCGGGGGATTTCCCGGACGAGTTGTGCGACCCCCTGGCCGCCGAGGGCCGAGCCGAACAGGACGGGGTGAACGGAGCCGTCCGCGGTGCGGGCCGCCAGGGCGCGGCGCAGATCGGCGGTGGTCGGTTCGGGGCCGTCGACGAGGCCTGCGAGCACCGAGTCGTCGACCTCGGCGAGCGCTTCCGCGACAGCGGTCCGTACGGCCGGGTCGGTGAGGCGTCGCGGTTCCGTCCGGGCGTGCTGGGTGCCCGCGTCGTGGACCTCCGTGAGCGGCACGACGTGCGGGGTCAGACGGCGGCGGACCTCGTCGAGCAGCGTCTCGTCCCGTGCGCCCGCCCGGTCGATCTTGTTGACGAAGACGAGCGTGGGCAGCCGCAACCGGCGCAGCGTCTTCAGGAGGACGCGCGTCTGGGCCTGGACGCCCTCCACGGCGGACAGCAGGAGCACGGCGCCGTCGAGGACTTCGAGGGCGCGCTCGACCTCGGCGATGAAGTCGGAGTGCCCCGGGGTGTCGATCAGGTTGATCTGGACGTCGCCGACGGTGAACGCGGCGACGGCCGAGCGGATCGTGATGCCGCGCTGCCGCTCGATCTCGCCCGTGTCGGTACGGGTGTCGCCCGCGTCGACGCTGCCGAGGCGGGTGATCGCGCCGGTGTCGAAGAGGAGGCGCTCGGTGAGGCTGGTCTTACCGGCGTCGACGTGGGCGAGAATGCCGATGTTCAGGGTGTGCCGCGGGGGCTGGGAAGGCATGGAAGGTCGAGTCCTCGAAAGAGTTCGTCCGGTCAGGGCGCTGAACTGCTTCGAAGGAATGACGCATTCCGTGCTCCAGGGCTGTCGGGGGCGTGGCCCGACCATGATGCGGGGCGACGGCCGGGCCGGCGCAACTCATTTTCCGCCGCCCGCCGCCCAGCACTGTCGGGTTCCGGCAAGTGGCGTCAACCCGAGAACTGCTGCACGTACCGCTTCTGCCAGGGCGTCTCCACCGCGTGCGCGTCGTAGTTCCCGCGCACGAACTCCACGGCGCGGTCGGCCGGTACGCCGTCCAGGACGGCCAGGCAGGCCAGCGCCGTCCCGGTCCGCCCGCGGCCCCCGCCGCACGCGAACTCGACCCGCTCCCCGGCGGCCCGCGCCCACGCATCCGTGAACACCTCCCGGGCCTCCGCACGGTTGCTCGGCAACCAGAAGTCGGGCCACCGCAGCCACCGCGACTCCCACGGGACTTCGGGCGGCCGCCGGCCGAGGAGGTGGACCGCGTACGAGGGTGAGGGGCCCGGCGGGAGCGGGCGGCGCAGGCCGCGCCCGCGAACCGTCCGTCCGGAGGGCAGAAGCAGCACGCCGGCGGAGCCCGCCTCCCAGCGACCCCCGGCGCCCGGTTCCCACGGCCCCCCGGCGCCGGTCCCGGACGCCGATCCGGAATCGAACTCGTTCATCCGCACTCCACCCCATCCGCGACCGCTCGGCCTCCGCCATGCCCAGGACGGGCCATCCTCTCCCGAAATCCAATGATCTTTCCGCGACTTGGCTGCCGACGGTGACAGACTCGACGGACGTGTGACGACGACTCAGGGGAAGCGAGAGCATGCGCGAGGGCGTGACCGAGAAGAGGCGTCTCCCGGCGGCTGGGCGCGCGCTCGTGCCGCTGCTCGCGACGGTACTCGTCGCACTGCTCGCCGGGACCTGGCTCATGTCCGGCGCACTCGTCGAGGCCGCCGGGCCCCTGACGGTCGCCACGGGGCGCACCGCAGTGTGCTGCGTCGTCCTCACCGCCTTCGCGACCGCCCGCTCCTCGGGCCGTGCGCAACTGCGTCAAGTGACCCGACGCCCCTGGCTGGTCTGCCTGTTGGCCCTGCTGGGCTTCGCCGGATACGCGGCGGGCACCCTCCTCGCCATCGGGCGGGTCGGCACCTCCCTCACGAACCTCGTCGTGGCCCTCATGCCGTGCGCGGGCGTGGCGATCGGCGCGCTCTGGTTCGGCGAGCGCGCGAGCGCACGCTCCGTGGTCGGCGCCCTCCTCGCCACGGCGGCGACCGGCGCCTACGCGGCACTCGGCGGCCAGGGCACCCTCGACGCCCCGGGCCTGCTCCTCGCGCTCGCCGGGATGCTCGGGTTCGCGGTGTACGGGTTCCTCTACCGGCGCACCCTCGCCGCACTGCCACCACTGGCCGTACTGCCTGTGCTGCTCGCCGCCGCCACCGTGATGCTGCTGCCCCTCGCCCTGCCGGGGCTCCTCACGCGTCCCCCGTCGCCGGCGCAGTGGGCGGGGATCGCGCTCCTCGGGGGCGCCGTGTACGCCCCCGCCTATCTGGTGCAGCACCGGCTGATCCTGCTCAAGGGGCCCGTGTTCACCGCCGCCGTCCAGCTCGCCGTGCCGTTCACGGTGCGGATCGGCGACTGGGCCCTGGGCGCGGCGGATGCTCCGGGAGCCGCCGAGGCCGCGCTGCTCGCCGCCGCGTGCGCGGGCATCGCCCTTGTCACGCTGGAACGGCGACGGCCCGGGAGCGGTGTGAGCGCTCCCGGGCCGTCAGTGACTCCCGATTCCGTTGGATCTGCCGACTCTTCTGGGGCGGCGTTGCCGACTACGTTGCCCGGTTGCCCTTCATCGACAGGCTCGCGCACAGGATCCCGAGCAGGACGATGAGACCACCGATGATCACGTTGTTGAGGATGACTCCCAGATCGGGGCCGGAGCCCACGACCCACGGCGCGATGATCATCCAGGCGCCCATGGCGCACATGGCCCAGCTGAGGCCGTACATACGGGTCGGGGTGACGGCGAACCCGACGGCCAGGACCCCGATCGCGATACCCATGATCAGGTTATGGGCCGCGAGCTGGGGCTGGTTGGCGCTGTAGTGGAGCACCAAGGGAGAGATGGCGCAGTAGAGACCGATCAGGAAGACCGGTGCGTCCATGAGCGCCACATCGCGGCCACCGAGTACGCGCGCGTACCGGTCCCGCATTTCCGAGACATCAGGGTGACTGGAGAGGTCAGGCCTGTGGTGAAGGTCGGCCATGAGAATCGACTCCTTAGGTTTCGAAGTCTGACCGCGTAGCGCGGCGGGCTGCCACGCACCTCTCATTCTGCGCTTATTCAATCCTTATGTGTACCTGTGGTGAGAATGAGGTGTCGATTGGGGCGAATCGCCCCCTCGGCAAGGTCTGGAATCTCCGCGACGGTCACGCCCGCGCCTTCCAGGACTCCGATGCCGTCGGCGCCCGCCACGAAGGTGTCGGGCTCCCGCCAGGCCGTCACCACGCGCCGCACCCCCGCGTCGAGGATGAGCCGGGCGCAGGGCTTGGGTCGAGACGCGCGGCGGGCGCACGGTTCGAGGCTGCTGTAGACGGTGGCGGTACGCAGCCGAGGGTCCGCCGGATCGATCTTGGCGAGTGCCGCCTCCTCGGCGTGCACGACCGGATCGCCGCCCTCCCGAGAGTGGCCCCGTGCCAGCTCGGTGCCGTCACTCGCGACGATCACCGCACCGACGCTGAACGCCGTTTCGGAGGGTGGGCAGTCCGCGGCGAGGGCGCAGGCGAGGGCGAGCCAGTGCCGGTCGGCCGCGGTGGGGGAGCCGTCGGCGCCGGGCGCGCAGGGCGCGTACCGCATCAGCACCACGTCGCCGACCGGGCGGGTCTCCAGGAGCCGCATCCGGTGCCGGCTGCCGCCGGGGTACGCGCCAGGGCCGAAGAGCCGGGGCGCGTCCGGTTCGCCCACGACGAGCGGCGCCAGTGCCAGCTGCACCTCGTCGGCCAGGCCGCGCTGGAGCAGTTGGGTGTGGATCCGGGCGCCCCCCTCCGCCATCAGGCGCCGCACGCCGTGCGCCGAGGCCAGGTCGTCGAGCATCCTCTCCCAGTCGACGGTGTCCCCGAGGGCGACCACCTCGGCGAGCGCGCCGAGCCGCTCCCGCGCGAGGGCCGCCCCGGCGTCGGTGGTGTACACGACCTTGTCGCCGCCCGTCGTCCAGAACGGGTCCCCCGCGTCCAGGTCGCCCGAAGCGGTCACCGCCACCTTCAGCGGATACGCGGGCAGCCCGGTGGCCACCCGGTCGGCGCGCCGCCGCGCCGACTTGACCAGGAGCCGCGGCCGGTCGGCCCGCAGAGTGCCCGCCCCCACGAGGATCGCGTCGCACGACGCACGCACCGCGTCGACCCGGTCGAAGTCCTCGGCGTTGGACAGGAGCAGGCGCTCGGGCCCCGCGTCGTCCAGGCAGCCGTCGAGGGAGACGGCGGCGGACAACAGGACGTACGGGCGGGACGGGCGGGAGGGCTGGGACATGGCGGCTCCGGGTCCGGGTGGCGAGAGCTGTGCTGCTTCAACCTTCGAACACTATCCGGGAGGTGCCGCAGTCGAGGGGGCCGTCGCCGCAGGTGTAGTGGGCGCCGGGCACTTACATGCCTTGACCAGCATATAACTGGTGAGGCATATTTTGGTCATGCCCGCACCCGCCGTCTGGACCGCACTCGCCGACCCGCACCGCCGCGCCATCGTCGCGCTGCTGCTCGAGCGTCCGCGGCCGGTCGGTGAGATCGTCGAGGCGTGCGGCCTGAGCCAGCCCAGCACCTCGAAGCACCTGCGGGTACTGCGCGAGGCGGGCCTGGTCGACGTCGAACAGGAGGCCCAGCGCCGCGTCTACCGGCTCGAACCCGGACCGGTCGCCGAGCTCGACGCCTGGCTCGAGCCCTATCGGCGCCTGTGGAACGACCGCCTCGACGCACTCGGGCGCCGCCTCGACGCCCACGCCCCCGAGGACGACGAACCAGCGAAGGACTGAAGGCCATGACCACTCCGCACCCCGGCCCCACCGGCAGCTACGCCCCGCTCGACGACGGCCGCCCCGCCGTCCGCTTCACCCGCACGTACGACCACGCGATCGAGCGGGTCTGGCGATACGTCACCGACCCCGCCGAACTCGCGCACTGGTTCCCCTCCCAGGTCGAGATCGAGTTGCGCGCGGGCGGTGTGATCCGTTTCCACGGCGACCCGAACATGCCGGAGTCGACCGGCCGAGTCCTCGCCGTGGAAGCGCCGCGCCACCTCTCCTTCAGCTGGGGCGGCGACGAACTCCGTTTCGACCTGGAGGTGCTCGATGAGGGGCACACCCGCTTCACCCTGACCAATGTCCTGGAGGCCGCCGACACCGCGGCCCGTAACGCCGCGGGGTGGGAGGTCTGCCTCGACGCCCTGGACGCGACCGACCGCGGCGAGAGCTTCGACGGCCCGCACGCGGGGACGCTCGCCCCGTGGAAGGTCCGATACGACGCCTACGTCGAGGCCGGATTACCTTCGGGCGCGCCCGTCCCGGGCATGGACGAGGCGTAACCGCGCCGTTGCTCAGAGCCTCAGTAGCTCTCAGCATTCCGGGTATTGCGGCCCGGAAGGTCCGTCTCATCACTAAAGCGTGGGTGCTTCGGCTTGAGTACGGTCTCTCGTTTCCGTCTGCTGTTGGTGCGGCAGGGTTGCGCCACCTGCCCGCCCGCCCGTGGCCTTGCGGCTGCGGGCGGTTGCGCGGGTCTTACGGTCGGCTCCACGAGGCTTCGACGCCGCCGGGGCGGTGTCCTGGTCTCCGGCCACTCCGGTACCAGTTACTGCGGCTGCCGCGAGGGCTGCGAGGTTGAGTGCGGCGTTTTCGTCCCGGTCGATGACCAGGCCGCAGGCGTCGCATTCGTAGGTCCGCAGGTGCAGCGGTAGCTTGACTTTCACTGCGCCGCACTCGGAACAGGTCTTCGAGGAGGGGTACCAGCGGTTGGCGACCACGAGGCGGGTGGCGTGGCGCTGGCGGGTCTTGTAGTCGAGCTGGTGGCGGATCTCGCCGAATCCGGCGTCGGCGATCCGGCGGGCCAGGCGCCGGTTGCGGAGCATCCCGGCGACGTTGAGGTCCTCGACCACGATGGTGCCGTACTCGGCCGCAATGCTCGTGGTGAGTTTGTGCAGGGCGTCTTCGCGGAGGTTCGCTACGCGGTGGTGGACCTTGTTCCGCTGGGCGTTGGCCTTCTCCCACCGCTTCGAGGGCCCCTGTCCGGTGCGTCGGTCGGGTCCCTGGCGTCGGCAGACGACGCGACAGGCGCGGCGCAGCTGCTTGCGTGCCCGGTCGTAGTGCCCAGGGTTGGCGAGACCGCGGATCTCGCCGGTGCTGTCGGCCATGACAGCGAGGGTCTTCACGCCGAGATCGATCCCGACCGCCGCCTCCGGCCGGGCGACCCGGGCGAGGTCCTGCTTCACCTCTACCTGGAAGGAGACGAACCAGCGCCCCCGCTCGTGCCGCACAGTCGCGGACAAAACCCGGGCCTTTCCTGTCTGGACGCGGGTGAGGAGTTTGACGGTGGGCTCACAGGTGCGGATCGTGCCCAGCCTCGGCAGCGTGACGTGCCGGCCGTCGGCATCGACGCGGATCGTGCCGGTGGTGAACCGGCAGGCGAGGCGCGCTTTGCGCTTCGACTTGAACCGCGGCGCACCCATCTTTTGGCCGTGGCGCTTGCCCTGCTTGGACTTGGAGTAGTTGTCGAACGCGGCCGACGCGTTGGCCAGCCCGGTGGAGTACGCCTCCTTGGAGTTCTCTGCCCACCAGTGCGCGAATCTGGGGTCGGTGTGCTTGGCGGCGTTGAATGCCTTGCGCAGCGACGGCAACGACCACGGCCGCCACTCGGTCAACTGCTCCTGCGGGATGCCGTAGGTGGATTCGGCCTTGCGCTGCCACCACGACGCCTCGATCCAGGCAACCGCCCAGTTGTACGCGGCCCGTGCCGCACCACAGTGCGAGTGCAGCGCCCGCTCCTGGGCAGCGTTCGGGTCCAGAGCGAACCGGTACGCCTTAACCACGAACCCGGGCTGCGGCCGGAACTTCTTCACTCGGCGGCCTCACCGGTCGCCACGGCCACCGCGCGGGCGGCACGCTTCTTCGCCCCCCGCCGCCCGTACAGGCGCGCACACATCGACGTCAGCACTTCGGTGACGTCGCGCACCAGGTCATCGGCGCTCTCAGCGGGGTCAAGGACAACCAGCCGCCGCCCAGACGCGGACAAGACCGCTTCGAGGTGCTCGACACCAAACCCGGACAGCCGGTCTCGATGCTCGACCACGATCACCACCGCCTGCGGGTCTGACAGAACCCGGTGCAGCTTGCGCCGACGACCGTTCAGTGACGAGCCGACCTCGGTCACGACCTCCGCAACCGGCAGGCCAAGACCAGTGGCCCCCTGAACCACACGCGCCACCTGCCGGTCAAGGTCCAACTCCTGGTCCGCCGACGACACTCGGCAGTACGCCACGACACGGCCAGACACCTCCGAAGCAGGCTCGTCGACCAGCCACGTCCCGGACGGCGTCTGACGCACCGGGACCGGCATACGGCCCTCTTTCGCCCACGACCACGCGGTCTGGTAATGCACACCATTGCGCGCCGCCCACTCAGAAAGCTTCACGCAAACAAGATAACACATGAGAAAAGCTGAGATTCACTGATGTCTCACGCAACAGTTGGTAGCCCCTCACGGAGAGCCGTCACCTGTCAGCCGCCCGGTGCCGTGGCGCGCGGCGGCCACACCCCGGGCGCCAGCACGCCCGACGCATAGGCGCGCGCGACCAGTTCCGTACGGTTCGTCGCACCCCACCGCCGGGACAGGCGCCGCAGGTGGTAGTTGACGCCGTCCGTGGTCAGGCCCGTATCGCGGGCCGCCTGAGCCGTGGTGGCACCGGCGGCGAGCAGCTCAAGGATCCGCGACTCGGCCGCCCCTGCCGTCGCCCTCGGCCGGGCGGGCGCGGGCGGGCGCGCGCCGACGACCCGCAGCATGACGAGCAGATCCGGCGTCCGGTCGACGGTGTCGCTGACCGGATCCACCGTCAGTTCGCCCTCCCGGAGTGCCCCGTCGGGCGTCTCCCAGGTGACCGAGACTTGATAGCGGGAGCGCCGCCGCAGACGCAGTGCCTCGGCGATCCGGTGGATCTGTGACGCGTCCCGCGGGCGGAACAGATGCAGGATGTCCCGGCCCTTCAGACGGCCGGGGGTGGTGTCGCACTCGGCGGCCATCGCCGCGTTCGCCAGCATGATCGTCCCGCGTGGTCCGCACACCGCGACGGGGATCGGGATCCGGTCGAAGAGCAGCATCGCGCGATTGCGCCACAGCACCCCGTCCATCGCGTACCCCTTTCGTATGTCACGTCCGGTCCCCTGCCGCGGCCGAACCTGCATCACGTCCGGACCCATGTCACGTCCGGCCGGTGAGCGCAAGCGCGGCGCGCTGCTGGGCACTACACAATCATGTAGTGCGGCGGCCCGGCCCGGCGGGGCCACGGGATCAAGCTGGACACGCACCGAACTCCGTACCGCGAAAGGCAGTTGCCGCCCCCATGCCCGACTCCGCGCTGCTCCCGCCGGCCCCCACCGACGGCCTTCCGCTCATCGACATCTCCGCCACGGGTCCCGGACCCGCGCCCCTCCAGCAGGCCATGGAGCTGTCCCGCCGCCACGGCCCCGCGCTCGTGCGCAGGCTGCACGGCCGCGACGCCCTCTTCGTCAGTGACCTCGACCTCGTCACCGAACTGGCCGACGAGACCCGCTTCGCCAAGCACGTGGGCCCCGCTCTGGAGAACGTCCGCGCCTTCACCGCCGACGGCCTCTTCACCGCTTACAACGACGAACCGAACTGGGCCCGCGCCCACGACATCCTCATGCCTGCCTTCGCCCTGGGCTCCATGCGGACCTACCATCCCGTCATGTACCAGGTGTCCCGCCGCCTCATCGAGTCCTGGGACCGCGCCGCGCACTCGGGCAGCCCCGTGGACGTGCCGGGCGACATGACGCGCATGACCCTCGACACCATCGGACTCGCGGGCTTCGGTTACGACTTCGGGTCCTTCGAGGGCTCCGAGCCGCACCCCTTCGTGGAGGCGATGGTCCGCTGCCTCGAATGGTCGATGAAGCGTCTCGCCCGCACGCCCGGCTCCGACCATTCGGCCGCCGACGCGGCGTTCAAGGCCGACGCGGACTATCTGGCGCAGGTGGTCGACGACGTCATCGCGGCGCGCGCCGACGCGCCCGAAGGCGACGACCTGCTCGGCCTGATGCTCACCGCCCGACACCCCGACGGCTCCGCGCTGGACGCGGCGAACATCCGCAACCAGGTCATCACCTTCCTGATCGCGGGTCACGAGACCACCTCGGGCGCGATGTCCTTCGCCCTGTACTACCTCGCCAAGCACTCGGCCGTGCTCGACCTCGTACGCCGTGAGGCCGACGCCCTGTTCGGGGACGCGGCAGATCCCGAGCCCACCTTCGACGAGGTCGGCCGGCTCACGTACACACGGCAGGTACTGAACGAGGCGCTCCGCCTGTGGCCGACCGCGGCCGCGTTCAGCCGCCACGCGCGCGAGGACACGCTCCTCGGCGGACGCATCCCGCTGCGCGCCGGGCAGCCGGTCACCGTCCTCGCGCCGATGCTGCACCGGCAGCCGGTGTGGGGCGACAACCCGGAGCTGTTCGACCCCTCCCGGTTCACGCCTGAGGCGGAGGCCGCGCGCTCACCGCACGCCTTCAAGCCGTTCGGCACCGGTGAACGCGCCTGCATCGGGCGGCAGTTCGCGCTCCACGAGGCGACGATGCTGCTCGCCCTCCTGGTGCACCGTTACCGGCTCGTCGACCACGCCGACTACGACCTCACGGTCAAGGAGACGCTGACGCTCAAGCCCGAGGGCTTCACTCTCACGCTCGTCCCGCGCACCTCCGCCGACCGCAAGCACCCGGCCCTGCCCGGCCACGCGCCCGTCGAGGAGCGGACGGCCGCACCGGACACGCTGCCCGCACGGGTGCGGCCCGGCACCGGGGTCCTGTTCCTGCACGGCAGCAACTACGGGACCTGCCGCGGCCTCGCCGAGCAGCTCGCCGACGACGTCGCCGCGCTGGGCTGCGACACGGCCGTCGCGCCCCTCGACACCCATGCGGGAGCGCTGCCCACCGACCGTCCCGTCGTCGTGGTCGCGGCCTCCTACAACGGCCGGCCCACCGACGACGCGGCCGGGTTCGCCACGTGGCTCGACGGTGCGCAGGACGGCGCCGCGAACGACGTCACCTACGCGGTCCTCGGCGTGGGCGACCGCAACTGGGCAGCCACCTACCAGCACGTCCCGACCCGCATCGACGAACGGCTCGACGCGCTCGGCGGCACCCGCCTGTGCGAGCGCGCCGCGGCCGACGCCTCCGGCGACCTCAACGCGACCGTCCGCACCTTCACGACGGGACTGCGCGCCGCGCTCCTCACGCAGTACGGGGACCCCGACGCCGCCCCGGCCGACAGCGCGGAGCCCGAGGACGCTTACGAGATCCGGGAGATCGGCGGTGGGCCGCTCGACGCCGCGGCCGCCCGGCACGGGCTCGTCCCGTTCACCGTCATCGAGGCGAGCTCCCTCACCGCGCCCGACCACCCGCGCACGAAGCGCTTCGTGCGTCTCGCGCTGCCGGAGGGTGTCACGTACCGCACGGGGGACCATCTCACCGTGCTGCCCGCGCAGGATCCCGCGCTCGTGGAACGGGCGGCCGCCGCTTTCGGAGTCGGCCTGGACACGGTCCTCGACATCAGGGCCCGCCGCCCGCGTCGCGACGGGCTCGCGCTCGACCGGCCGCTGACGGTCCGTGAACTCCTCACATACCACGTTGAGTTGGCGCAGGTCCCGACCCCGGCCCAGGTGGCGCTGCTCGCCGAGGCCAACCCCTGCCCTCCCGAGAGGGCAGCGCTGGGGGCCCTCGCCGACGACCCGCGCACGCTCGTCGAACTCGTGGAGGACCACCCCGCGCTGCGCGGCGCGCTGACCTGGCCGCATCTTCTCGACCTGCTGCCGCCGCTGAAGCCCCGGCACTACTCGATCTCGTCGAGCGCCGAGCGCAGCCCCGCACACGCCGATCTCATGGTGTCCGTCCTCGACGCCCCGGCCCGCTCGGGCCGCGGCCGCTTCCGCGGCACGGGATCGACGTACCTGGCCGGGCTCCGGCCCGGCGACACGGTGCTCGCCCGCGTCCAGCCGTGCCGCGAGGTCTTCCGCGTCCCGAACGATTCGGAGACCCCGGTCGTCATGATCGCCGCGGGGACGGGTCTCGCGCCGTTCCGAGGCGCCATTGCCGACCGCGGCGCTCTGCTCGCCGCCGGCACCCCGCTCGCACCCGCCCTGTGCTACTTCGGCTGCGACCACCCCCGCGGTGACTTCCTGCACGCCGACGAACTGCGCGCCGCCGAGGCCGCGGGCGCAGTCTCCCTGCGCCCCGTCTTCAGCGAGGCACCCGAGACGGGCCACGCCTTCGTCCAGCACCGGGTGGCCGCCGAGGCCGACGAACTGTGGGCGCTGCTCGGGTCCGGGGCGCGCGTCTACGTCTGCGGTGACGGTGCCCGGATGGCGCCCGGCGTCCGTGACGCGTTCCGCGCCCTGTTCCGCGACCGCACGCCGGGAGCCGGCGACGCCGAAGCCGAGCGCTGGCTGGCCGGTCTGATCGCGGACGGACTGTACGTGGAGGACGTCTACGCGGGCTGAGGACTCCGCGCACATGGATCCGCACCCGGCGGCGGCGTACGGCCGCCGCCGCACGCCGCCGCCGGGGCGGACCGGGCTCAGGAAAGGACCAGCTCCGGGCTGTACAGGTCGAGCCAGAGCGCGAGGTCCAGCGTGCGTTCGAGACCGCGCCGCGACGCCTGCGTGATCTGCGGCGCCTCACGGTGCGCGGCCCGCGACACCCGCTCCCGGTCGACCAGGTCGAACACCCGGTGCGAGGGCCGGGCGAGCAGATCCTTCGCGTGGTTCTGGAGCGCGACGGCGTACTTCGGGTCCTGTGTCGACGGATACGGGCTCTTCACCCGGTCGTACACCGACTTCGGCAGCACGTCCGCGGTCGCCTCGCGCAGCAGGCTCTTCTCCCGGCCGTCGAACGACTTCAGTGACCAGGGCGTGTTGTACACGTACTCGACGAGGCGGTGGTCGCAGAAGGGGACGCGCACCTCCAGGCCGACGGCCATGCTCGCGCGGTCCTTGCGGTCGAGCAGGACCCGCACGAACCGGGTCAGGTGCAGATGGCACATCTTGCGCATCCGGTACTCGAAGTCGCTCTCGCCGTCCAGGCGTTGGATGCCGCGCACGGCACCGGCGTAGCTGTGGCGGACGTATCCGTCCAGGTCGAGGGCGCCGGCCAGGTCGCCGCGCAGGACATCGGAGTCGTCGCCGAAGTGCTGGGACATGCGCACCAGCCACGGGAACGTGTCGGCACTGCGCGCCTCCTCGTCGAAGAACTGGAGGTAGCCGCCGAACACCTCGTCGGCGGACTCGCCCGACAGGGCGACCGTCGAGTGCTCCCTGATCGCCCGGAACAGCAGATAGAGCGACGCGTCCATGTCGCCGAAGCCCGCGGGGATGTCACGGGCCCGGATCACCCGGGCCCGGACCTCCGGGTCGGCCAGCTCGTTCGAGTCGAGGACGATGTCGCGGTGGTCGGTGCCGGCCGCCTTCGCCACGTCGTGCACGAACGGGGTGTCGGGCGTGCCGCGCATCTCGTCGGCGACGAAGTTCTCCGTCTGGCCGACGAAGTCCACGGCGAAGCTGCGTACCGTCTCGCCCTGTTCACCGAGCTGCCGCGCGGCGATCGCCGTCATGGCGGACGAGTCGAGGCCACCGGAGAGGAGCGTGCAGCGCGGCACGTCCGAGACGAGCTGGCGCCGCACGATGTCGTCGAGGAGCGAGCGCACGGTCGCGATCGACGTGTCGCGGTCGTCGGTGTGCGGACGGGTCTCCAGCGTCCAGTACGCCCGCTGCCGCAGTCCGCCGCGGTCGACGGTCACGACGGTGCCCGGCTCCACCTCGTGCATCCCGTCCCAGACGGCGTGACCCGGCGTCTTCACGATGGTGAAGAGCTCCCGCAGACCGTCGAGCGTCACCCGTGACTTCGCGAGCGGATTGGCGAGGATCGCCTTGGGCTCGGACCCGAACAGGACACCGTCAGGAGTCTCGTAGAAATAGAAGGGCTTGATGCCCATGCGGTCCCTGATCATCACGAGCTTGTTCTCGCGGCCGTCCCAGACGGCGAACGCGTACATGCCGTTCAGGCGCTCGGCCAGCGCCTCGCCCCACTCCAGGTAGCCGCGCAGCACGACCTCGGTGTCGGAGTCGGTGGTGAACCTGTGCCCACGTGCGGTCAGTTCGCTGCGGAGTTCCGTGTAGTTGTACGTCTCGCCGGAGTACACGAGCACGACGGTGCCGCGCGGCGTCTCGGCGGTCATCGGCTGACGCCCGCCCGGCAGGTCGATGATCGCGAGCCTGCGGTGGCCGAGCGCCGCGGGCCCGTCGATCCACGTGCCGCGGTCGTCCGGGCCTCGGCATTCCATCGTCTGCGTCATCGCATCCAATGTGTCGGCCGAAGCCCGCAGGTCGCGATCGAAGGAGACCCAGCCGGTGATGCCACACATACGTTCCTCCTGCATGCCGTTCCGGCGCCGAACCAGTTGTATCCAGCACCTATATGTCGAGCGTGTGACATGGCGCTGTGTACGGTCAACGCGCCGGTAACCCGGTGTATGCCGGTGACCCGACGGTTTCGGCCGCTCTTTGCTTGACAGGGTGGAACGGTCCCCATCGCAAATCGCGACGGCGCGCCGGTCATTGCCGGAATGCGGGCGGGCCGGACGGGCGGGATCCGGCCAAGGGCAAAAACTTGATCAACCCCGGGCCGGGCCCCACGGTCCTCAGGCCGTCACGGCCGTCCGGTTCCAGTGCGGCAGCATGACCACTCCCGCGAGTGCCGCGGCGGCGGCGAAGCCGTAGAAGAGCACGGTGGTCGAGAGGAAGCCCGGGAGCAGGCCGCCGAGGATCGCGCCGACGGAGCCGCAGCCGTTGACGAAACCGGTGGCGGTGCCCGCCCCGGCCTGGCCTCCCGAGTCGACGGCCGCGACGCCCGCGATCAGGGCGTCGGCGGCGTAGAGACCGAAGCCGATCACGGCCAGGACGCCGACCATCGTCCAGGTGCTGCCCGTCGCGGTGAGGGGCACGAACGCCGCGAGCGTCACCGTCAGCAGACCGAGCGAGAGGACGCACGGCGGGACGCGCCGGGAGGAGAACAGGCGGTCGGAGATCCAGCCGACCGTCATCGGCGCGAGCACGCCGGCCACGCCGAACGCCACCGGGATCAGCGTGGCCTCCAACTTGCCCACCTCGGGCAGCCGTTCACTGACGATCACCGGGCCCCACAGCAGGAGCGCGTACCGGGCGGGCTTGAGCAGGAAGTACGCGGCGCTGAGCGTCAGGACCATCCGGTCGCGCAGGATCTCGCGGTAGATCTCGCGCGAGGTGGGCGGCGCCTCGGCCGGCGCGGGCGCGGCGCCGGACTCGGCCGTCGTCTCCTGGGCGTCCGGCCGAGGGAGACCGACGTCCGCAGGCTCGTTGCGCTGGAAGACGACGAACAGCGCGAGTACGACGGCCAGCGTCGCCGACCCGGCCAGGAACGCCGCGTGCCAGCTGTCGAAGACCGAGTACGCCCACCAGCCGAGGAACGGCGGCGCCGCGAGGCCGCCGAACGCGTAGTTCGTGCACCACAGGCCGAGGATCCGGCCCCGCTCCTTCACCGGCACGAAACTGGTCACGTTCTTGCACAGCGGGGCCCAGCCCGTCGACTGCGCGAGCCCCTGCACGGCCATCGCGACGCCGAACACGACGAGTGAGGTGCTCAGGCCGATGACCGCCGACGCGACCACCGCGCCCGCCATCCCGCCGATCACGACGATCCGCGGCCCGAACCGGTCCGCCCACGAGCCCCACGCGAACTGCCCCACCGCGTAGGCCGCGAGATACACGGCGTCGATCAGTCCGAGCGTGTGGGACGTGAGGGTGTGATTGACCGCGGGGTCGTCCAGAATGCCGAGCTTGGCGACCGAGAACGCCTGCCGGACGAAGTAGAAGCCCGCGTACGCGATCCAGGTGACGGCGAAGATCTGCCAGCGCCAGCGCTGCGAGAGCCGGGCGGAAGCGGGGTCTGCCGCGGGGGACCGGAGCGGGTCGGGCGCGACCCCTGGCCGGGTGCCGTCGGGCATGGTGGTCTCCTTGTCCTCGGTGCCTGGTGAGCGATGGATGCGGGGGGTGACGTGCCGCAGTGCTACGCAGTGCCGGGCCCCGCGCCGCGAGACGTGTTCGCGGCGCGGGCTGCCCTCTGTGCCGGGGTGGAGTGGCGGTGGCCGGGACCTTGTCCGCGGCGGGCGGTCAGGCCGTCGCGGCCAGGGACTCGTCGAACGTGGCGGCGGCGAGACCGAACGAGAGCGTCATGCCGATCCCCGAGGTGACCGAGATGGCCCGCACGCCGGGTGCCATGTCCCGGACCAGGAGCGGGCCGCGGCAGCTGCTCGCGTAGACGCCCTGCCAGCGTTCCGTCACCCGCAGGTCACCGGTTCCGAGGACCTCGGCCGCCGAGTCGAGCAGCAGCCGCGCCGTCGGCTCGTCCTCGAACGGGGCCGTGGTCCGCCCGTAGGCGTGGGAGTCCCCGACCAGGACCGTGCCGTCGGGCAGGCGGGTGAACATGACGTTCGCGACGACGTCGAGCAGCTCGGGGCTGTGGCCGATGACCTCCTCGCGCAGCCTCGGCCCCGACGGCATGGCCGTGAAGGCGTCGTAGCGCAGCATGGAGGTCGCGGTCAGGATCGCCGCGTCCGTACGGAAGGCATCGGGCGCCGTGACCCGCGCCATGGTGAGCCGGCAGCGCTCGATGCCGTGCTCCTCCGCCGCCGTGGGGTACAGGCGGTCCAGGTCGTGGCCCACGCAGACGAGGATCCGGTCGCCGTGGACCGGGCCGCGGCCGGTGTGGACGGTGCCCTCCTCGACGCCGTTCACGTTCGTGCCCCACACCACGGTGACGTTGGGCTGTATCGACAGCCACGCGGCCAGGTCCGGGGCGGCCTCGCGGGGGTTGACGCGCAGGTCGTCAGGGAGGAAGGCACCGCCCACGATGTCACCGGCGTCGGCGCCCCGGCCGAGCTCGCCCGCGACCTCCTCGCGGGTCCGCAGCCGGACTGTGTCCGCGCCGCGCTCCTCGCGCAGCTCCTCCAGGACCGCGAGTTCCGCCTCCGACCTCGCCACCACGAGGGCGCCGGCCTCCTTGGCCCACAGGCCCGAGCTCTTCGCGGCCTCCAGCCACCCCGCCCGCGAGCGGTAGGCGAGTTCCAGCAGGTCGCCGCGCTGTGCCGTGATGCAGCAGTGTCCGAAGTTGCGTACCGAAGCGCCTACGGGCTGCCAGTCCCGCTCGACGACCGTGACGGTCAGTCCGCGCCGGGCGGCCTCGAAGGCGTGGGCGAGGCCGACGACCCCGGCACCGACGATGACCAGGTCGCTGCGGCCGTTGGGCAGGTCGGCGGCGGGCGAAGGGGCGGACGAGGGCGCTGTTGTGATGCTCATGAATGGCAGCGTGCGAGCCCTCGGGCGTATGGGGCAAGACTTGTGTGTACAAGTTTTCCGTCTGTTTACCTTCCGTGCCTCGAAGCGGGGGTGTGGGACCCCGAAACGTCATCGGGCGGCCCTGTACTGGTCACACACGGGCCTTGAGGGGAGGTGGGTCGAGCTGCGATAGTCATCTTGTGAAGACAAGTAAGGGTGTGCCGCTCCACGAGCAGCTCGGCGCCGAGTTCCTGCGGCGTATCGAGTCCGGTGAGTGGCCGGAGGGCGAGCCGGTGCCGAGCGAATCCCAGCTCTGCGAGGAGTTCGGGACCTCCCGCGGGCCGGTCAGGCAGGCCTTGTCGATACTGCGGTCGGACGGGCATCTCGTGGGCGGCCGGGGCAAGCCGCCCGTCGCCAGAAGGGCGGCCCCGTCGCAGCCCTTCGCGTCGCTCATGTCGTTCACCCAGTGGGCCAGATCCATCGGCCGCGAACCCGGTCAGCTGACCGTCGAGGTCGCCCGCCGCCGGGCCTCCCCGGAGGCCGCCGCACGGCTCGGCCTCGACGAGGGCGAACCCGTGGTCGACCTGGTCCGGCTGCGCCACCTGGACGGCGTGCCGGTCATGGTCGAGCGCTCCACGTTCGTCCTCCACGTCGGCCGGCACCTGTTCGACATCGACCCCGACGCGGGCTCGATCTACGAGGCCCTGTGCGGGCGTGATGTCGACCTGCACCACGCCCGCCACACCATCGACGCCATCGCCGCCGACACACAGGACGCGTCGCTCCTCGGCATCGAGCCCGGCGAACCCCTGCTGCGCGTCAGGCGGTTGGCCTTCTCGCGGGACGGCGTGCCCCTGGAGTACGCCGACGACCGCTATCTGCCCGCACTCGCCAACTTCACCATCGAGAACACCGCCGAGGGACGCACCGTCGTCGGCCGGTACCGAACTGACGAGGAGAACCCCAGTGATTGAACTCGCCGTCTTCGACATGGCAGGCACCACGATCGAGGAGCACGGCGCGGTGTACGAGGCGCTGCGCCACGCTGTCGAGTCGACCGGCGTGACGGTCGACGCGCAGGACCTTCAGACGTGGATGGGCACGGACAAGCGCGAGGCCATCGACGCGCTGGTCCGCCTCGGCGGCGGCACCCCTGACGCGGAGCTGGTCGAGCGGCAGTACGGCGTCTTCCGCGCGTTCCTGAAGGAGCGCTACGAAGAGGTCCCGCCGCAGCCCATAGCCCAGGCCGACAAGGCCCTCGCCGAACTGCGCGCCCGGGGCATCAAGGTCGCCCTGACCACCGGATTCAGCGCTGACGTCGCCCTGCCGCTGCTCGCGTCGCTCGGCTGGGCCACGGGTGATGGCGGCAACCTCGACGCGGTCGTCACCGCCGACGAGGTCGTCCGCGGCCGCCCCGCCCCGTACATGATCCACCGGGCGATGGAGAAGACCGGCGTCGTGGACGTCCGCAAGGTGCTCGTCGCGGGCGACACCGCGGTCGACCTCCAGGCGGGGCACCACGCGGGCGCGGGCGTCGTCGTCGGTGTCCTCACCGGCCAGCTCCCGCGCACGGAGCTCGAACTGCACTCGCACACCTACGTGCTGGACAGCGTCGCCGAGGTGCCGGGCCTCGCGGAGGCGACGGCCGCGGAGTAGTCGTGCACCGGAAGACGTGGGCGGCAGCGCTCGGGCGAGAGTCCCGCGCGCTGCCGCCCACGTCCGTCAGTCCTCCGCGAGCGCCGCGTCCACGATCGACTGCGCCTCCGTCTGCACCTGGGCCAGGTGGTCCGGGCCGCGGAACGACTCGGCGTAGATCTTGTACACGTCCTCCGTGCCGCTCGGCCGCGCGGCGAACCAGGCGTTCTCCGTGGTGACCTTCACGCCGCCGATCGCGGCGCCGTTGCCCGGCGCGTGGCTGAGCCGTCCCGTGATGGGCTCGCCCGCGAGGGTGTCGGCGGTGATCGCGTCGCCGCTGAGCTCGGCGAGGCGGGCCTTCTGCTGCTTGGTCGCTTTCGCGTCCACGCGCGCGTACGACGACGAGCCGTGCTCCGCGGCGAGTTCGGCGTAGTACTGGGACGGGGTCTTCCCGGTCACCGCGGTGATCTCGGCCGCGAGCAGCGCGAGCAGGATGCCGTCCTTGTCGGTCGTCCAGACTCCGCCGTCCTTGCGCACGAAGCTCGCGCCCGCGCTCTCCTCGCCGCCGAAGGCGACCGACCCGTCGACGAGTCCCGGCACGAACCACTTGAATCCGACCGGGACTTCGAGCAGTTCGCGGCCGAGGGACGCGACGATCCGGTCGATGACGGCGCTCGACACCAGCGTCTTGCCGATCGCGGCGTCGGACCCCCAGCCGGTGCGGTGCGTCGCCAGGTAGTGGATCGCGACGGCAAGGTAGTGGTTCGGGTTCATGAGCCCGGCGTCGGGCGTGACGATGCCGTGGCGGTCGGCGTCCGCGTCGTTCCCCGTCAGCAGGTCGTAGTCGTGCCGCTTCGCGAGGACGGACGCCATCGCGGGGGCCGACGAGGGATCCATCCGGATCTTGCCGTCCCAGTCGAGCGTCATGAACCGCCAGGTCGGGTCCACCTCGGGGTTGACCACCGTCAGGTCGAGTCCGTACATCTCGGCGATCCGCGCCCAGTAGTGCACGCTCGCCCCGCCGAGCGGGTCCGCGCCGATGCGCAGCCCCGACGCCCGGATGGCGTCGGTGTCGATGACGGTGCTCAGCTCCTCGACGTACCGCTCACGGAAGTCGTACGTCTCCGGAGCCACGTCCTTCGTGGTGCGCACATCCCGATTGCCGTCGGCGAGCAGCTCGTTGGCGCGGCGCGCGATCCAGGACGTGGCGGTGGAGTCGGCGGGGCCGCCGTGAGGCGGGTTGTACTTGAAGCCGCCGTCGCGCGGCGGGTTGTGACTCGGCGTGATGACGATGCCGTCCGCCTGACCGAGCTCGTCGGACGCGGTGCTGTTCCAGCGCAGGATGGCGTGGCTGAGCGCGGGGGTCGGCACGTAGCCGTCGTGGACATCGGCGAAGACGCGTACGCCGTTCGCCGCGAGGACGCCGAGTGCCGTGTCGAGCGCGGGGCGCGAGAGGGCGTGGGTGTCGGGCCCGATGAACAGCGGGCCCGTGATGCCCTCGGCCGTGCGGTACTCGACGATGGCCTGCGTGATCGCCGCGATGTGCCGTTCGTTGAACGCGCCGTCCAGGCTGGAGCCTCGGTGCCCGCTCGTGCCGAAGACGACGCGCTGCTCGGGGCGGTCCACGTCGGGGACCTTGGTGAAATACGCGTCGACGAGTTCATCGATGTCGACGAGGTCCTCCGGCCGGGCCTGGGTTCCTGCGCGCTCAGTCATGGGGGCATTCTCCCATCAGGACCGCGCGCGACGCAGGACGGCAAAGGTGTCCCGAAGCGCCGCGGGCACTCCGGGACACCCGATCGGCGGACGGCCCGTCAGGACTCCCGTTTCGCCCGCTCCTTGACGATCGCGGCCAGCATCTGCGCGATGTGAGCCTCCGACGCGGCCTTGTCGATACCCGACTCGGCGAGGGTGCCCGAGCCGTTCTCCTGTTCCAGAAGGGCCAGCAGGATGTGCTCCGTACCGATGTAGTTGTGGCCCAGGCGCAGCGCCTCGCGGAAGGTCAGCTCCAGGGCCTTCTTCGCGTTCGCGTCGAACTTGACGAGGCCGGGCACGTCGGAGACGGCCGGGGGCAGCGTGGCGGTCGCGTTCTGCCGGACGGTGTCGAGGAGCACGCCCTGCGCCCGGATGGCCTGCGCGGCGAGCCCCTCGGGCTCGGCGAGGAGGCCGAGGACGAGGTGTTCGGGCCGGATCTCGTCGTTGCCGGCGGCCTGGGCCTCGTTCTGCGCGGACATCACGACGTTGCGCGCCCGCGGGGTGTAGCGGCCGAAGCCCGAGCTGGGATCGAGATCGCCGACCTCGCCGGAGGCCTTGGGCACGAACCGCTTCTGGGCGGCCTGCCGGGTGACCCCCATGCTCCTGCCGATGTCGGTCCAGGAGGCCCCGGAGCGGCGCGCCTGGTCCACGAAGTGGCCGATCAGATGGTCCGCGACGTCGCCGAGGTGGTCGGCGGCGATCACGGCGTCGGAGAGCTGGTCGAGTGCGTCGGTGTGGACCTTCTTGATGGCGTCGATCAGGTCGTCGAGGCGTACAGGTGTGGTCATGCCTACTGGTTCCGCAGATTCCGTCATGTGACAACCTTAGGTTGACAGTAGAGAGGTGTCAACCTTCAGTTGACAGTCGTTGGGGGTGTCCATGCGCACGCCGTAGGCTGCGGAGTCCACGACGTACCAACCGATGAAAGAGGAGAGCCATGCCGTCGGGCCGAGTGTCACTTGCGGACGTGCTGCGCGCCGCGGACGAGTCCCGGACGGGCGCCCTGTGGAAGCTCGACGGCGCGGCACGGCAGCTCGACGCGAACCTCGTCCGGCTGCGGCCGGGCACCGTGGTCCCCGAGCATGTCGAGCCGGACCTCGACGTCCTGCTCGTCGTCGTCGAAGGTGACGGGTCGCTCCGGCATGCCGACACGGAGGAGCAACTCACGCCCGGCGCCCTGGTGTTCGTCGCGCGCGGCGAACGGCGCTCCGTGACGGCCGGCGCAGACGGTCTCGCCTATCTCACCGCCCACCGCAGACGCCCCGGCCTGTCCATCGCGAGCCCCCCGGCCCGTGAGGGCGGTGAACCGGCCTGCCTGCTCAGCCGGATCTGCCCCGCCTGCGGCCGGGTCTCCGAGGATGCCGCGGCGGCCTACTGCGCCCGCTGCGGCGGGCGCCTGCCCACTCCCTGACGCGACCGAGCGGGCGTTCATGCCCGCCCGACGGTCCGGCCTGCGCCGCCCCGCGTCCCCTCGCCCGTACGGTGCCGGGAACGAGCAGGACCGGACGACCGCAGCGAGGGAGAACCACCCGACATGGCCGACTACCGCATCGAGACCGTCCGCAACGGCTTCCGCGACTGGACCGCACGCAACGACCGTGGCGCCGAGGTCCGCATCGGCGCCGCCGAAGACCCCGACGTGCAGCCGTCGTTCACCCCGGTCGAGCTGCTCCTCGCCGCGCTCGGCGGCTGCGGTGGCCTCGTCACCGACCGCACGGCCCGCACCGTCGAACACGAGGGACTGCGCATCGTCGTGGAGTCCGTGTCACGCCCCGAGGACGACGGCCGCGTCGGCGCGATCCGTGTCAGCTACGAACTGGAGCTGCCCGAGGGCGACATGCGGGCGGACGACGCCTTCGCCCGCGGCGTGCGCCTGACCCACGAGAAGTACTGCACCGTCAGCCGGACCGTGGAACACGGCGCCCGGATCGAGGCACGGCTCCCGGACGGCACGCTCGTCTTCATGGCGGGCTGACTCACCTGCGGAGCGGGGTGTGGCGTCTTCGCGGCGGGGCGTCGCGTCTTCATGGCGGGGTGAAAGGCGCGGTGGCCGGATGTCGCCGCCACAGCCGAAGATCGCCGTAGTGCTCCTGGAACACGACTGCCTCGAGCCCGCGTGAGCGAGATCGGGACAGGAGGACGGTCTCGTGGACCGGCACGCGCTGGAGCACGCTCTGCGGCAGGCCGCCGTGCCCCCGACCCACTACTGGATCGAGGGCGTCCACGAACCGTCCCCCACCCCCACCGACTTCCTCTATGTGCGCGAGGAGCCCGGCGGGGGCTGGGAGACCGGGGCGTACGAGCGCGGTACCCACAAGACGATCGCTCGGCATCCCACGGAGGGCGCCGCCTGCGCCCATCTGTGGCAACTGCTGAACTGGGTGTCGCCGTAAAGGCCGCAGGGCTTACGGGAGTGAATGCACCTTGGGGCCAACGCTGTTCGACCAGGCGTTGCCCGCCGTCGCGTCCCAGTTCGTGGACCAGGTCATCGCGCCCCGCAGGCCCGGATAGGTCCTCGCGGGCTTGAAGGAGCCGCAGCCGGTGCCGCGCGTCAGGCAGTCGAGCGCGTTGTTGACGACCGACGGGTCCACGTAGCCACTGCCGGCTCCGCGCGTCGACGCCGGGACGCCGAGGCCGACCTGCGACGGGTCGAGACCGCCCTCCAGCTGGATGCAGGCCAGCGCGGTCAGGAAGTCGACCGATCCCTGGCTGTACACCTTGCCGTCGCAGCCCAGCATCGAACCGCTGTTGTAGTACTGCATGTTGACGACCGTGAGGATGTCCTTCACGTTCAGCGCCGTCTTGAAGTACTCACCTGATGTGGACTGCATGTCGATGGTCTGCGGCGCCATCGTGAGGACCAGCTTCGCGCCGGCCTTCGCGGAGAGCTGGTGCAGGGCCTTCGACATATAGGTGGAGTTGAGGCCGTTCTCCAGATCGATGTCGATGCCGTCGAACCCGTACTGCTGCATCAGGGAGTAGGCGCTGTCGGCGAACGCGGTGGCCGACGCGTCACTGTTGACGGACACGCTGCCCTTCTCGCCGCCGACCGAGAGGATCACGGACTTGCCCGCGGCCTGCTTCGCGGCGATGTCGGCCTTGAAGTCGGCGGCCGACGCGTATCCGACGGCGGGGTCGAGCGTGAAGGAGATCTGCCCCGGCGTGCTGGTCGCGTCGGCGAAGGACACCGCGATGATGTCGTACTGGGAGGGGACGTCCCGCAGCTTCTGCACGGTCGCGCCGTTGTTGAAGTTCTGCCAGTAGCCGGTCACCGCGTGCTTGGGCACGGTGCCGCCACCGCCTCCGGAAGCCGCGGTCCTGGCGGTGACGGCCGCCGACTTCGCGGACTCACCGGCCGAGTTGGTCGCGCTGACCTGGAAGCTGTACGAGGTGGCGGCGGCGAGTCCGGTGACGGTGGCGGACGCGCCGCTGACGGAGGCGACCTTCGAGCCGTCGCGGTACACGTTGTAGCCGGTGGCGCCGGAGACCGGGTTCCAGGAGAGGTCGACCGAGGAGGACGTTGCGGTGCCCGCCGCGAGTCCCGCGGGGACCGCCGGGATGACGACGGGATCGCCGCCGCCACCGCCGTCGGGACCGAGCACGCTCACGTCGTCGGCGTAGTACGCGCTCTGCCCGTACCAGCCGTGCGTGTAGACGGTCACGGACGTCGTGTTCGCGCCGGTCGTGAACGTGGTGCTCAACTGCTGCCAGCCGGAGGAGCCCGGTGTCCACGTCGACACGTCGGTGGTGCCGGTGCCGCTCGCGCCGAGGTACACGTAGCTGCCCTGGACCCAGGAACTCAGCGTGTACGTCGAGTTGGGCTTGACCGCCACGGCCTGGGAACACTGGGCGGTGTCCTGCGCGGTCGGTGTGCCCTTGAGGGCCTTGGCGCCGCCGTGCACGGGGGAGCCGACCACGGAACCGGTGCCGGCGGAGCACGTCCAGTTGCTCAGGTCCGATTCGAACCCGGCGTTCTTGGCGACGTTGATGTCGGCGGCCTGCGCCGTGGTCGCCAGAGCGGTGACGCCGAGCGCCGCGGCCGCGGTGACGGCCAGTGCGCCCTTGATCCATCTGCGTGCACGGTCCACTTACTGCCTCCGGTGGGGAGAGAAGGGGGCGGGAGTGAACGGTGGCCACCGCTGTAGGGCCCAAAGCTGGTCCAGACCAATCGAGTTGTCAAGACCTCAACCGTGCCGGGAAGGGCGGTCGGAGCGCTCCGGGTGCGATGAGTTCCGCGCGCCCGGAAGGTCTTCAGTGATGACGGAGGACCCCGAGGAGGCAGATATGAGCACGTCCGGCACCCTGAACGAGGAGTTCAGCGCCATCCTGGAGAAGAGTCCGAACGAAGGCGGCTGGACCTATGTCGTATGGCCCGAATCGGCCGCCTTTTTCGGGACGCGCGGTCTGGTCAAGGTAAGGGGCACGGTCGACGGCCATCCGTTCCGGAGCTCGTTCATGGCTCTGGGGGACGGGCGGCACAAGCTGCCCGTCAAGGCCGACGTGCGCAAGGCGATCGGCAAGGAGGCGGGGGACCGGGTCACGATCCGGCTCGAGGAGCGGCTCGGGAGCTGACGCCGGTGAGTGGGTGAACGGGGCCGCCGGCCTGGGCGTGGGTAGGGAGTGGCCGGCGGCCCCTCCGCGCAGGAGCCGTCAGTCCTGTGCGGGTTCCCCTCGTAGTGGACTGCGTCGTTCCGATGGCTGGAAGCGTGCGAACACAGTGACTGGGTGCGCCCGATTCACACGGGGCGCGCGCCGGGTCTCAGAGGCGCTCGAGAATCCCGCGCACATAGGCGGCCTGCCCCGAGTGCTGGAGATCGTCCGAGATGACGCTCACCAGCCGCACGCCCAGCGTGACCGGCGGCGACCAGGTGTCGTCGATCACCTGGTCCAGGTCCGCGTCGGTCAGTCCTGCCACGTGGGCGAGGGTGCGCTCGTGCACGGCGTCGAAGTAGCCGAGCAGCAGTTCGGCCGAGGGGACCTGCACCTTGGCCACTTGCTTGTCGCTGTGGCCGTATCCCGTGTCGGAGGGCGGCAGGGCGAGGTCGAAGCGGTCGGCCCAGCCTTCGGCGAGCCAGACCTGATCGGTGTGGAAGCCGTCGGAGATGTGATCGTCCTGCACGCGTGAGAGGTGCCAGATCAGCCACGCGATCGAGTTCGAGTCGTCATTGAGACGGGTGTTGAGTTCCTCGGCGGAAAGATCTTCCACCGCCGAGTGAACCGTTTCGTGGATCCGTCCGAATGCGTCGGTGAGAACGTCCTTGGAGTGCATGACGTGCTGCTTCCTCGACGCCGGGGATTTCACACCCGCGCACCCGTTCCATTCCGGCCATTCGGTGCTCTGAATATGCCAGGAGACTGGCCAGAAAGGCATGGTGACAGTGCGTCCGAAGTGTCGATACTCGTCTTCTGAGGAAGTTGAATGACGCCCGACCAATAGATCACTTTGCCGGTCGGGCCCGGCGCACCCACACGGATCACGCACATCGCACGGAATGAAAGTGAGGACCGCAGGCCGGCGAACGACGCGACGGGGGAGAACGTGCACGAGGAATTCCTGTGCCATGTCACCGCGTACGGAATCTGCGGCGGCCGGCGCGTCGGCGTACCGCTCGGAACGTATCGCGCGCCCACTCTGCCGCTCGCGATGTGGTGGCTGCGCGACCGCGCTTCCTGGATAGCCGAACGGCTCGATCCGCGCCCCGGCAATCCGCATTTCCCCGAACGCGCCATTGCCCCGGTCGCCGACACCGTCCCCGATGTGCCGGGCGCGCTGCGTGACTGGTGCGGCGATACCGAGCGGCAGGAACAAGTGGCCGAGGAACTCGCCGACGGGAAACTCGTCCGGTTGATCACTCGCGACGACACCACGGAATACGAGTTTCTCGCCGAGTCGGTCGACGCCCTGCGGATGCAGCGCACCCGCGGGTCCAGGGCCGCGCTCGTTCCCCACCCGTGATCGACACGGCGCCGATATGACAAGTAACCGGTACGGGTGGCGCCGCGCTTACCTGCACAAACGCCGGGGGATTGTGGCCATGCACAGAGCCGCCACCACACTTTCGGAGCCGCCCGAATGCACCGCAGCACCGCCTCGCTCACCACCCTCGGCGTCGCCGCCGCGCTGACCCTCGCCGCCCCGACCGCCGTCGCCACCGTCCCGACCGCCGTCGCCACCGCGCCGGCCGGTTCCGCGCGTGCCGCGGGCCCCGGACAGGTCTGCTTCTGGACCGAGGCGGGCCAGCACGGCCAGGCGTGGTGTTACGCGCCACCCGGCTACGCCGAGGCGGAGAACGGCACCCAGCGCCACGCGTACTCCTTCGACTCCCGCGTCGACGGCACCGTCTATGCGATCAGCTACGGGCCGGGAAACAGCTGCCTCTACCGCGAGATCCGCAAGGACGACTACGACGAGAACTGGGAGGCGTGGGCCACGAAGTTCGACGGCGTCAGCGACAACAAGATGGGATGCGAAGCGGGCTGATCCGTCGATGACCCACCGACCGCGCCCCTGGGCACGGCCGTTCCTGGCGCTCACCGTGCTCGGCCCGCTGTCCCTGGCCGGGCTGCTCGTCACCGGCTGCGCGGCCCGGGACCCCGGGCCCGCACTCTCCCCGGACGACACCGTCAAGGCCGCCACCCAGCTCCTGACCGACCGCTGCCTCACCGCGCGGGGACTCACGCCGCCGCGCCCCGGCAGACGGCCCGGCACGCAGGCCCAGGAGGAACACCTGGCCGACGCCCTCTTCGGCGCCGGACGCACGGAACTCTCCCTGAGGCTGCCGACCGGATACTCCGTGCGCGCCCACACCGACGGCTGCCTGGCCTCGGCGCAGCGCGCCCTCTACGGCGACCAGCGCCGCTGGTTCCAGGTCTCGACCGTGGTCAACAACCTGAAGCCCGAAGCGGCCTACCGCAAGACCAGCCTCGCCTCGGTACGGGCCGGGCACCGTACCGAAGTCGCGGACTGGCAGCGCCTTCGGGAGCACGCCCTGAACCGCGCGAGGGACCTCCTCACCCACCGGAAACAGCAGAAGCAGCAACAGCCGATTCAGCAGCAAGAGAAAGAGACGCAGTGATCATCAAGAACTCTGCCGCGCTCCTCGCGGCCGTCGCCCTCGCCTTCGGCGGCGCCGTCGCCACCTCGTCCTCCGCCTTCGGCGCCTCGTGCCCCAGCGGCCAGTTCTGTGCCTGGACGGACGCGAACTTCGGCGGTCAGCGCACCAACTGGTCGGGCGACGACCACGACTGGGAGGACCCCATCCAGGACCAGGATTCCTCCTGGGCGAACCATGGCATTTCGGGCCCCGGCATCAAGGACCACGTACAGGTCTACGAGAACCCGGGCCTCGTCGGTCTCGGCACTGTCTGCCTCGCCCCGGGCCAGGAGATCGCCTCCGACAGCTGGGGCAACGACAGCGGCGACTCCCATACGTGGAAAATGAGCTGCTGACCTCGCGCACCACGTGACCGGTCCGGAACGGGCGGTATGCTCTGCCGCCCGTTCCGGCCGGTTATGACTGCCGCACGCGCCACTGGGTATCAGGAGGTCTGCAGGGGAGTTACTGTGCCGATCGATTCCATTGAGAGAACCGCATGACCGAGTACCTGGACGGAGCCTTGATGCCGACCGGTGCTGCCGCCGAGCCGCTGCGCCGGGCGACGCAGTACACCGGAGAGCCGGGCTGCATCGCAGACGCGCGCGCCTTCGCCGAGGTGTTCCTCGAACAGCTGCGGTCCGAGTGGTGTGTCCTGATCGACGCCAGGTCCCGCGGTGATCTGCTGCTCCTGGTCAGCGAGCTCGTCACCAACGCGGACCGTCACAGCCACGGTCCGTACGTCCTCGATCTCGAGGGATCGAAGGACGAAGTAGCCGTCACCGTCTACGACAGCAGTGCCGCCGTACCCCGCCTCTTCGTCAAGGATCCCGCGCGCATCGGCGGGCACGGTCTCGAGATCGTCCACGCCCTCGCCACCGAGGTCATCGTGGAGCGGGTACCGGTCGGGAAGTGGATCAAGGCCGTCTTTAGACTGCGACCGTAATCGAACGGTTCTCGCGCGAGGAGACGACGACATCGACACGGCACCGGACCGCGAGCTCCTGAACGACCTGGCCAAGGCGCTGCCGGGCCTCACCCTGATCGAGGACGGCGACGTGCTGTCCGGGCTCAGCCACGACGAAGCGGAATGGGCGCCCGTGGGCCGGGCGCTCGCGGCGGTCCGGGTGACGGACGCCGGCGAAGTGCAGCAGGTGGTGCGCGCCTGTGCCGCGCTGTCCGTACCCGTCGTGACCCGCGGTGCCGGAACCGGGCTCTCGGGCGGCGCGAACGCCACCGACGGCTGCCTGATCCTCGACCTCTCGCGGATGAACCGCGTCCTGGAGATCGACACCGAGAACCTGCTCGCCGTCGTCCAGCCCGGCGTCATCAACAACGACCTGAAGGCGGCCGTCGCCGAGCACGGCCTCTGGTACCCGCCGGACCCGGCCAGCGCCCCCTGGTCGACCATCGGCGGCAACGTGTCGACGAACGCCGGCGGCCTGTGCTGCCTCAAGTACGGCGTCACCCGCGACTACGTGCTCGGCCTCGAAGCCGTGATGGGCGGGCCCGCGGGCGAGTACGGCAGCCGCGTCCGGTTCGGCCGGCGCACCACGAAGGGTGTCAGCGGCTACGACCTGACCGGCCTGTTCGTCGGCTCGGAAGGCACGTTCGGAGTGATCACCGAGATCACGCTGCGCCTTCGTCCCGCGCCCGCCGCCGAACCCCGCACCGTCGTCGGCGCCTTCGACGGCCTCGTCGCGGCGGGTGCCGCCGTCGCGCTGTGCACCCGGCGCGGCCTCCAGCCCGCCGCCCTGGAACTCCTCGACCGGCACTGCATGCAGGCCGTCGAGGACTGGAAGCATCTCGGGATCGAACCCGGCGCCGCGGCGCTGCTCCTGGCGCGGATCGACGCGCCGGGTGACGCCGGCGCGGCGGAGGCGGCGGCGGTCGCCGAGGCGTTCACGGACGCGGGAGCGCTCTGGGCCGAACAGTCCACCGACGCCGTCGAGGCCGAGGCCCTGTTCGACGTCCGCAGGCTCGCCTACCCGGCCCTCGAACGTCTGGGCCCTGTGCTGACCGAGGACATCTGCGTACCCCGCTCGGCCGTGCCCGCCATGCTTGCCACCGTCGAGGAGATCGGGCAGCGGCACGGGGTGCGGATCGCGACCATCGCGCACGCGGGGGACGGCAACCTCCACCCGCTCCTGATCACCCCGCCCGGCGACGCCGAGGCGCGCCGTGCGGCGCAGGCCGCGTTCGAGGAGCTGCTGGGCGCGGCGATCGCCGTGGGCGGCACGGTCACCGGGGAGCACGGAGTCGGTCTGCTCAAGCGGGGCGGCATGCGGCAGGAACTCGGCCCCGAGGTCTGCGCGGTGCAGCGCGCGGTCAAGAACACCCTTGACCCGCTTGACCTGTTCAACCCGGGGAAGGTCGTCGGCGCCCCCGACGCGAGCTGACCTGGCATAGGCACCCCTCCCGGCCTGCGGGCTCCGGCGCGGCAGGCGCATTGGGCAGCGCTTTGCCCGCCGCGCCGACCCAAATGCACCATTTGTGTGCTTATCTGACTTACGGTGCGTGTGTTGTCAGGGGGCTGCGCAACGCGTCCCCCGCGGACGCGGGTTGGGATGCCGATGAGTGAGATCACTCGCAGAGGAGCCGTGGGTCTGGGACTCGGGATCGGTCTGGGCGCCGCTGCAGCCGGCCTTGCCGGATGCGGAACGGGCAACGACGAGGCCCGCCCGCCCGCGGGCCCCGGCCGCAACCCCGACGGGGGCGCCCACTCGGGGAGAATGGCCGCGCCCCAGCTGATCGGTGACGGCTCGACGGCGTACACCGGCAGGCAGCCGAAGCAGCCCACGGCGCCCGTCCCCCTCGAACCCGGCCAGACGCCACCGCAGTTCGTGATCTTCTCCTGGGACGGCGCCGGCGAGGTCGGCAAAGGCCTCTTCCCGCGCTTCCTCGAACTGGCCGCGAACCACGGCGCCCACATGACGTTCTTCCTGTCGGGCCTCTATCTGCTGCCCGAGTCGAAGAAGCGTCTCTACGACCCGCCGAACAATCCCGTCGGCGCCTCCGACGTCGGGTACCTCACCGACGCGCACCTCAAGGAGACGCTGAAGTACACCCGGCAGGCCTGGCTCGACGGCCACGAGATCGGCACGCACTTCAACGGCCACTTCTGCGCCGGCTCGGGTTCCGTCGCCAACTGGACGCCCGCGCAGTGGCGCAGCGAGATCGAGCAGGCGCGCTCCTTCGTCAAGACCTGGCGTACGAACACGGGTTGGCACGAGGACGACCCCCTGCCGTTCGACTACGACAAGGAACTCATCGGCAGTCGCACACCCTGTCTGCTCGGCCAGGACAACCTGCTGCCCACAGCCCGCGAACTGGGCTGGCGCTACGACGCCTCGTCGCCCGGCGGTGTCCAGCGCTGGCCCGAGAAGCGACAGGGACTGTGGGACCTGCCGCTCCAGGGCATCCCGTTCCCCGGCCACAAATTCGAGGTCCTCTCGATGGACTACAACATCCTGGCCAATCAGTCGAAGAACTCCACGCGAGGGCCGTCCGACAACTACGCGGCCTGGCGCCAACAGGCCACCGAGTCCTACCTCGCAGGCTTCAACAGGACGTACGAGACGAACCGGGCGCCGTTCTTCATCGGCAACCACTTCGAGGACTGGAACGGCGGGATCTACATGGACGCCGTCGAGGCCGCGCTCAAGGAGATCGCCGGCAAGAAGGACGTACGTCTCGTCTCCTTCCGGCAGTTCGTCGACTGGCTGGACGCCCAGGACCCGAACGTGCTCGACCGGCTCCGCTCGCTGGAGGTCGGAGAGGCACCCAAGGGTGGCTGGTCGCAGTTCCTCGGCGACGTGGTCGGGGCACCCGCCGGCGCCACAGGCAGCACAGCCTGATCCGAACGAGAGGCCCAAGGGCGTTCTGGCGTGTTGTCCGCCTCGCTGACGCACACTGGTCGGGACCTGATCAGTGACGGAGAGGCAGGCGCATGGACCGCTGGATCACCGCGGGAGTGGACGGATCACCGGAGAGCTCGGCCGCCGCGGCGTGGGCGGCGCGGGAAGCGGTCCGCCGTGGGTACGGGCTGCGCCTGCTGCACGCCTGGTCCCCGCTGCCGGACGTGGCGGCGTTCGCGCCCGATGCCGCGGCGCAGGCCGATTGGGCCAGAAGTGTGGCCGACGAGGCCAGGCGCGCCGTGGCGAGCGCTCACCCCCGGCTGCCGGTGTCCGTCGAGTCCCCGTCCGACGCAGCCGTTCCCGCGCTCCTCGGCGCCGCCGCGGACGCGGAGTTCCTCGTCCTCGGCTCGCGGGGACACGGCGCGCTCGTCGGCTTCCTCGTCGGTTCGGTCGGGCAGCAGGTCATCGCCGCGTCGGCGCGGCCCGTCGTCCTGGTCAGGGCCGACGACCGCGCCGAACCGGAGGCGGCGGGCCGCGAGATCGTCGTCGGCCAGGAGGGCGTGCCCGAGGACAGCCGCGCGGTCCTCGAGTTCGCCTTCGCCACCGCGTCCGCACGCGGCGCGACCCTCAAGGTCGTCCGCGCGTGGACACTGCCGCCCCTGTACGCGTACAGCCCCGCCTCACTGACGCTGCTCGACGAGGCCGGCGGCATGGAGCCGTACGAGAGGAAGGCGCTCGGCGAGGCGCTCGCACCGCTGCGCGCGCGGTATCCCGACGTGCCGGTGGTGGAGCACGTCGAGATCGGCAGCGCCGGCCAGGTCCTTCTCGCGTCGGGTGCGGGGGCCCAGCTGGTGGTCGTGGGCCGCCGCGCCCGCCGCTCGGCCGTCGGCTCCCGCATCGGGTCCGTCGCGCACGCCGTGATGCACCACGCGCCCTGCCCGGTGGCCGTCGTACCGCCCGCCTGAGCAGGGGACCTCAGTCGTCGGCGACGGTGATGGCCCGCACGGGACAGGCGCGGGCCGCCTCCCGCGCCAGCGGGTCACCGGCGCCGTCTTCGCGGCCCTCCAGCACCTCGCTGAAGCCGTCGTCGTCCTGCGTGAACACGTTCGGCGCCGTCAGTGCGCACATGCCCGCACCCACACAGCTGTCCTTGTCGATCCGGATCCGCACGGTCTGCGCCTCTCTCACGGCTTGGGTTCGGTTGTCAGGGGTTGGTTCCCAGGGGTTGGTTGTCAACGCCCGGGTTCGGTTCTGGCGGCTCGGGCGGTCACCAGGTGACCGGGAGTTCGAGCATGCCCTGGATCGTGTCGCCCGGCTTGAACGGGATCTCCTCGGCGGGCGCCGCGAGGCGCAGTCCCGGCAGTCGCACGAACAGCGACCGCAGCGCGATCTCCATCTCGGCCCGTGCCAGGTTCTGCCCCAGGCACTGGTGGACTCCGTAGCCGAACGCGAGGTGGTGACGCGTGGGACGGTGCCAGTCGAGGGAGTCGGGGGCCGTGAAGCTGTCGGCGTCGCGGTTGATGAGTGAGGTGGAGAAGACGACCCCGTCGTCCGTGCGGATGGTCTCGCCCGCGACCTTGATGTCCTCGGTGGCGACGCGCAGGATGCCGTCCGCGATGGACAGGAAGCGCAGCAGTTCCTCGACCGCGGCGGGCAGCAGCGAGTCGGCGGAGCGCAGTTCCTCCAGCCGGTCCGGATGGCGGAGCAGGGTGAACGTACCGAGCGAGATCATGTTCGCCGTGGTCTCGTGCCCCGCGACCAGCAGGATCGTGGCGAGACTGATGAGCTCCTCGCGGTCGATCTCCTTCTCGTCCGGCCCGCGGTGGATGAGCTCGTCGAGCAGTCCGTCGCCCGGTTCACGCCGCTTGCGGTCGATCAACGTGCCCAGGTACTCGTCGAGCTGCTCGCGCGCGGCCTCCGTGTCCGTCACGTCCGGCCCGCGCAGCAGCCGCCGTGACTGCTCCTCGAAGAAGTCGTGATCGGCGTAGGGCACCCCGAGCAGTGAGCAGATCACCATCGACGGCACGGGCAGCGCGAACGCGCTCACCAGGTCGGCCGGCGGACCCTGCTCGACCATCGCGTCGAGGAGCCGGTCGACGGTCTCCTGGATACGGGGCCGCAGTGCCGTGATCCGCTTGAGGGTGAAGCTCGGGATCAGCATGCGGCGCTGGGCGTTGTGCTCGGGGTCGTCGACTCCGAGGAGGGCGACGCGCCGTTTGCGGGAGAGGGCGAAGCGCTCCGTGGGCATCGGGAAGGCGCGGTTCCCCCGGTCGGTGGACAGGCGCGGGTCGATGAGCAGGTCGCGCGCGAGCGACTGGCCGGTGACCACCCACACGGTCCGCCCGTCGAAGAGCGAGACATGGGAGAGGGGCCGCGCCGAGCGCAGCGGATCGTAGGAGGCCGGCGGGTGGTAGGGACACGTGCGGTCCTGGGGGAAGGCGACGGTGTCCGGCGTGGGGGGTGTCACGGTCATGGTGACCTCGCAGACGGTGAGTCTTCCTTGGTGATCTTCATTAGATGCCTCGGGCATCCAGTCGTCCACGCGAAGATCGGCCAGTCCGCCCATCAGGGACATCTGGCCGAACCCTGTTGTTCCGGTCCGGTCACGGGTGTGTTCTGTCTGGTCGGGGCGTGTGGTCGGACCGGGGAGGCGGACGGGGCATGTGCCATACGGCCGGAGCCGATGGGGCGTCCTCGGGCGTGGCGCGGCTTGTTCGCGCCCCGTCGACCGAACGGGTGGCGACTGCGGTTTCGGGGAAATGCGGATGCTTGTGCGAGCGACGCTGGGTATCGTCGCCGCACGTGGAACCACTGAACGAGAAACAGATCCGGGCGTCCTTCGTGAACTGCACGAAGGGTGAGGCCGTCCGGATGAAGCTGCCCCTCGACTTCGCCGAGCTCCCCTGGGAGGACCTGGACTTCCTCGGCTGGATCGACCCGGGAGCGCCCCTGCGGGCCCACCTCGTGCGCCCCGGCCCCGACGGACCCCTCGGCATCACCCTGCGGGTCCCCTCGGTGGGCCGGACCAGCGCCGTGAAGTCCAGCATCTGCCAGGTGTGCCTGACCGGGCACGCCTCCTCCGGTGTCGCCCTCCTCGCGGCGCCCCTGGCCGGAGCACGCGGACGGGAGGGCAACACCGTCGGCATCTACTTCTGCGCCGACCTCGCCTGCTCGCTCTATCTGCGGGGCAAGCGGCAGCCCAAGTTGAGGGCGGGCCGTTACGAGGAGTCACTCTCGCTCGACGAGCGGATCGCCCGTGCCATGAGCAACCTGGACGCCTTCACGGCGAGGGTCACCGAGGTCGCCTGACCGGTCTTCGGGCAAGGGCCTTGCCGTGACCGGGTTCGCGACAGGACGCGTTGTCGTGACCGGGTTCGCCAGGAGGCGTTGCCGTGACCGGGTTCGCGGCAGGACGCCTTGTCGTGGCGGGATTCGGTCAGGACGCCTTACATCGCTGCCGCGTCCAGGAGCGGGATGAGCTGCTCCTCCTCGTGGAGCAGGTGCCTCTCCAGTTCGTCCGTGAGCCGCTCCACCTCGGGGAGCACCAGGCCGGGGTCAGAGCCGTCGGTGGAGACCGCCTCCTGCAGTCGTGCGAGGAGTGCGGCGATCCGCTCGTGCTCCTCGCGCATCAGCTCCAGGACCGCGCCGAGCTCGGGGTGGCGCGAACCGATGAACGGGAACAGGGCGGCGTCCTCTCCGGCGTGATGGTTGTGCAGTCCCTTGCAGAGCGTGAGGCAGTTGATGCGGAGCTGGGCGCCGAGCCCGGGGCCCGACTCCGCGATCTCCTTGCGGATCAGGCCCAGTTCACGACGGATCCCGTCGTGAACGGCCTTGAGGCCGTCGCCCCAGGACGTCGCGCCCGTCACGTTCGGCGGCCCGCTCTCGATCGCACGCAGGGCGACCACGGGGATGACGCGGGACGTCTTCGCCTGGTACTCGGCCCAGCCCGGATCGCGCTCGACGGCCCGGGCGAACGCGGCGTCGCGCTCCGCGCCCGCCAGGACCTCGGCCTCCGCCGCGTAGGTGAACACACCGTCCTCGACGGTGACGCGGGGGGTGGCCAAGAGATTGTGGAACCAGTCCGGGTTGCTGGGCGCTCCGCCGGCCGAGGCGATCACCAGGACGCGCTCGCCGCCGTCGGGGAGGAAGCTGACGGGTGTGGTGTGTGCGGCGCCCGAGCGGGCTCCCGTGGTGGTGAGGAGGAGGATCCGGCCACCTTCGAAGGGGCCTGAGAGCCGGCCACGATCGGCTCGGAACTCGTCGATGACGTGCTGATTGAAATCGTTGGGCATTCTCTTCTTTCGTCTCCGGGAGATACGAGAAATCTGGATCGCGGAAGCAAAAGAAGATCGGCGGGCCTCGCGCCCGCCCCGGCCTCACTCGGAGGCCGGGTGCCCTACTCGTTGATGGCCCATGGCCGACCCGGCAGTCACGGGGCGTGACCCTAGTTCATGCGGACGGGGGGCGGCAATGCGTTTTCCGGTGCGGGCCCGGGGCGGTGGTTCTGCTGATGTACGTGCCGAGGTGCCGGCTCGGGGCGCTGCTCAGGTCTGATTTTGGGTGCGGGGTCGCGGGGGCATGTACGTGCTCGCTGTTCCATGGGTGCGCGCCGGCCGGTCAATTGCCTGTACGTGGTGCTGGTGGCTGCGCGCGCACATGCCCCCCATCCCCTTCCGTTTCGTACGCGGCCGATCGCCGGTGGGGCTTCTACTGGACCTTCGCCTGGATCGCCGAGATGCAGGAGGCGATGGCCTGCTGGAGGTCTTCGAGGCGCTTGAGCATGTCGTCCTCGTAGACGTCGTCCTCGGCGTCGTCGAGGGTGAGCTCCTCGAAGACCTTCGTCGCCTTCTGCAGGCTGTTGTAGAACTTCGCCCTGCGCTCCTTCACCCGGAGGTCGGGGTCGCTCTCGACGGTCTTGGTGACGAGCTCGCGGACGCTGTCGTACGCCTCACGCGCCCACTCGCCGGCCTCCTCGCCGTCGTCCAGCTCGTCGATCAGGGAGAGATGGCGCTCGGCCTCCTCGCGCAGTTCGCGCGGCGCTTCGATCTTCTGGCCGGCCGGTGTCTTGATCTGGCCGTTCTCCGCGATCTGACGCACGTACTCGACCCGGTCACCGGCCTTCGCCTCGGCGGCGACGGCCTTCTTCAGGTCGTCTGCCCGGACGATGTCCCTGACCAGCTCGGTGCGCAGGGCGGGGTCCTCCTCCAGGCGGTCCATCAGGGCCTTCCTGGCCGCCTCGGCGGTGCCGGGGTCGGCGAGGATCGCGGCGCGCAGCGCGGTCGGGTTCTCGGCGACCTCCAGGGCCTTGGTCGGGCGGATGCCCTCGGCCTCGGCGGCCGCCGAGATCGCGTGGCCGCGCGGTGACACGGCGATGGAGCGCGACGCGTAGTACGACAACCAGACGTCGGAGTCCGGGAGTTCGACGTCCTGGCCCGGGGTGAGCGCCTCGAAGTGCGGCACGAGTCCGTCGTCGGCGGCCTTGTCCCAGGCCTTGTAGTAGCGCATCACGCGCTCGGCCGAGCAGCCCGCCAGCTCGCTGAACCGGCGGGCCGAGATCTTGGGCGTCTCACCCACGGCCTGCCCGCCGGGACGGACACTGCGCGCCACCATGAGGGCGAACGCCCAGCCGCCGGTCCGGGCGTAGACGCCGAAGGCGCGCGCGTCCTCGGCGATCGGCTCGGAGACCTCCGACGTGTCCTCCGACGTGCCCTCCGGCGTCTCGTCCGTCATCTCGTCCGGGGTCCCGCCCGGCACCCAGATGTTCGCCTCGGCCTCGGCGGGCCCGGCCTGCGCCGGGACGGCCTCTTCGGGGGTGACGTCCGTTGCGGCGGATTCGGTCGCTTCGGTCGGGGCGATCGCTGAGGTCACGTAGGTTCTCCTGAGGCGTCTCGGGCGGACGAAGGTTGACGCGCTACTTTATCCCTCCTAATCGACCCTTTTGCGTGCGGGCTCTCAGGCGCGGTGCTCGATCTTGCCGGCCACGACGACGGTTTCGGCCACGGTGCCCGGTATGTCCTCGGGTGTGGCGCTCAGGATGTCGCGGGACAGGACCACGAAGTCCGCAGCCTTGCCCACGCTCAGTGAACCCCGCTCGTGCTCAAGGAAGTTGGCGTACGCGGAGCCCATCGTGTACCCGTACACCGCGGTCTCCACGTCCACGGTCTCGCCGGGCATCCAGGGCTCGCCGCCGGCCAGCGGGCGGCGCGTGACAGCCGTGTAGATGCCGACCATGGGGTCCATCTCGGCCACGTTCCAGTCGCTGGAGAAGGCGAGGACCGCGCCCGACTCGTGGAGGCTGCGCATGGGCCAGGCCTTGTGCCAGCGGTCGGTGCCGACGTTCTCGGCCCAGTCCTTGCCGGGGCCCGCGACCTCGGGGGCGCAGTGTCTCGGCTGCATACAGGCGATCACGCCGAGCGCGGCGAAGCGCGCGGTGTCGGCCGGGTCGAGGCATTCGACGTGGACGACCTGGTGGCGGGCGTCCCGCTCACCGTTGACCGTACGGGCGTGCTCGACGGCATCGAGGACCGTGCGGATGCCGCGGTCGCCGGTCGCGTGGACGAAGCACTGGAAGCCGCGCGCGTCGAGCTTGGCGAGGAGGTCCGCGAACTCCTCCGGCGGATAGAACGTCTCGCCGCGGTGGTGGCCGCACCCCGTGTACGGCTCCAGGAGCGCGGCGGTGCGCGGCTCGACGACGTCGTCGATGTAGAGCTTCAGCGGTCCGACGCGCAGCCGGTCGTCGGCGTGGCGGTCCGCGGCGGCGGCGAAGTCGTCGAGGTCGGCGTCGGTGGTGCCGCGCGGGTGGAAGAGCGCGGCGACGATCCGCGAGCGGAGCCGGCCCTCGGCGCGGGCGCGCTCGAACAGGGCGAGGTCGTCGATGGAGTTCTGCGGTTCGACGACGGTCGTGATGCCGAAGCGGATCGCGTCGTCGAGCGACTTGGCGAGGCGCCCGTACTGACGGTCGGCCGAGGCCCACGGCACGCCGAGCTGCTGGAGCGCGCGGTGCCCGTCGCGTGACAGGCCCTTGACGGCGAAGTCCTTGATGAATCCGGTGGGTTCACCGGTCTCGGGGTCGGTCGCGGCCTCGCCGAACGGCAGGCTCGTACGGTCCTTGTCGATGCCGAGGCGGCGCAGCGCGGCCGTGTTCAGCCACGCGGTGTGCACGTCGTAGCTGAGGACGAACGCGGGGGTGTCTCCGGTCACCGGGTCGAGGTCGTCGGCGGTGGGCATCCGGCCGCCGGGGATCGCCGAGTAGTCGAACGCCTCCGCCTCGATCCAGGCGGCCCCGGGGTGCGCCGCCCGCCACGCGCGGATCCGGTCGTGGATCTCGTCGAGCGTGTCCGCGCCGGACAGCTGGACGCAGGCGTCGTCGGACCCGAGCCGTACGTGGTTGTGCGCGTCGATGAATCCGGGCAGGACCAGCTTTCCGCCGGCGTCGACGACCTCGGTGCCGGGCCCCGTCCAGGCCTCGGCGTCCGTGTCGGCCCCGAGCCAGACGATCTTGCCGTCGCGCACGGCGAGCGCCTGCGCCTCGGGCAGCGCCGGGTCGACGGTGTGGACGCGCGCACCGCGCAGGACGAGGTCGGCGGGGGCGGGGGAGTGGGACATGAGGGGTAACTCCTCTGGGGATCCGGGTGTTCGGGAGAAGGTCTACGCGGCGGGGGCGACGGTCCGCCGGGCGAGCGCCCAGTACACGAGGGCGGAGACGACCGAGCCGAGCAGGGTCAGGTCGGCGCCGCCGAGTGGGGCGACCAGCGGGCCGGTCCAGAGCTCGGAGTCGCAGGTCAGCGAGGTGAAGACGATGCCGGAGAGCAGAGCGACGACACCGGCCGGGTGGTAGCCGCCCCGGTACCAGTACGCGCCGTCTCGGCCGGTGTGCAGGGAGGGAGCGTCGTACCGGCAGCGGCGCATCACCATGTCGGCGAGGAAGACGCCGCCCCACGGCGCGAACACGATGATCAGCAGGGACAGGAACGACAGCAGCGAGTCGGTGAAGTCCGTGAGGAACAGCGCGTAGAGCGAGCCGGCCACGGTGACGCCCGCGCTGATGAGGATCGCCTTGGAGCGGCTCCACGGGATGCCGAGGACCTGGAGGTTCAGGCTGGACGAGTACAGCGTGATGATCGAGTTCGTGACCGAGCCGCCGAGCACCAGGGCCAGGAAGAGCGGCTGGAACCAGCCCGGCAGCAGCCCCTCGGCGCCGGCCACCGCGTCCGACATGTCGGCCTGTGTGGCGGCGGCGACACCAGCGACACCGAGCGCGACCGAGGAGACTAGCCCGCCGAGCGCTCCGCTCCAGGTGATCGAGCGCAGCGAGGTGGTGCGTGGCAGGTAGCGGGTGTAGTCGGCGGGCATCGGGACGTACGAGAACGGGCCTGCCAGCATCACGACGAACGCGAGGCTCCAGCCCGAGGCGCCAGGGACGCCGCCGGTCGACGCGCCGGTGTCGGCGCCCGGGATCAGGAACACGAGGAGCGCGGCGAAGCCGACGGCGAGAATGTACGCCATCCAGCGCTCGGCGAACTGCACGGTGGCGTGGCCCCACAAGGCGACGGCGAAGGTGAGGACCATCGTGACGGCCAGGGCGAAGGCGCGGGCGGTGGAGCCGTGCCAGCCGAGGTCCGCGCAGAACGCTTCGAGGGCGAGAGCGCCGACCACCGTGTTGACGATCGTGTAGCCGATCGAGACGATCCAGTTGAGCAGGCCGGCGGGCCAGTTCCCTCGGACGCCGAAGGGCGCCCGGGAGATCACCAGGGTCGCGGTGCCGGTGCGGATCCCGCTCAGTCCGGCGGCGCTGATCGCGAAGAACGCCAGGCCACCGATGACGACGGCCGCGGTCGCCTGCCAGAACGAGAGCCCGAAGGACACGGCGAGCGCGCCGTTGATCACGTACGTGAAGGTGAGGTTCGAGCCGAACCAGAGCCAGAAGAGGTCCTTGGCGCCGCCGTGCCGCTCCGAGTCGGGGATGGGGTCGATGCCGTGGGTCTCGACCTGGAAGACCTCGTCACCGGTGGCGGCGACCGTCGGTCCGGCCTCCACGGGTCCGGGGTCCGCGGTGTGCTGCTGTGTCATCCCGCCGTCCTTGAATGTCGTTCTAACTTCTTGAACGGCATTCAAGATGCGCCTCCTCGTCGCATACGTCAAGACCCCCCTCGGAAATCGCCGGATAGGGTCAGGGCGTCGGGACCACGGATCAGGGAGGCGCGGCTGTGGCGGCTACGGCGCGACGGCGCGACGGGCAGGTCGCCCAGGAGCGGATGCTCGAAGAGGCGATGACGGCGATCGCCGAGGACGGCCTGGCATCGCTCACGATGTCGGCGCTCGGCAAGCGTCTGGGCACCAGCGGCGGCCACATCCTGTACTACTTCGGCAGCAAGGACCGCCTCCTCCTCGAAGCCCTGCGCTGGAGCGAGAGCGGCCTGGCCGAGCAGCGCAGGGCGCTCCTGTCCCGGCGCGTCACGGCCGAGCGCAAGCTCGACCAGTTCGTCGAGCTGTACCTGCCGCGCGGCCCGCGTGACCCGCGCTGGACGCTGTGGATCGAGCTGTGGGCCCGCACCTCCACCGACGAGGCGCTGCGCGAGGCCCAGGACGAGTTGGACCGGGGCTGGCAGGAGGACCTGGAGACCCTTCTGGACAGGGGGGTCAGACAAGGGCGGTTCGCACCCCTCGACACCGTCGAACGAGCCTCCCAACTCCTCGCCCTGCTCGACGGGTTGAGCACCCGCATCGTGATCGGCCAGCGCGGCGCGGAGCGGTCCGCGGTACTCGCCACCGCGCGCTCCGCGGCCGAACGGCTGGTGGAGCGGGCCTGACGGCCGGTGCGGTCCCGTCCGCGTACGTGTCGGGGGCGGGCGACGGGGTGTGGCGTTCGGCGCTCACCGGCACTGGCATGATCGGTGTCATGGCAGATCGCGTAATCGCCGCGTGTGACGGGGCGTCGAAAGGAAATCCAGGGCCCGCCGGCTGGGCCTGGGTCATCGCCGACGGCGGGGAGACCCCCGTCCGCTGGGAGGCGGGCGTGCTGGGCACGGCGACGAACAACGTCGCGGAGCTCACCGCCCTGGAGCGCCTCCTCGCCGCCACGGACCCGGGCGAGCGGCTCGAGGTCCGGATGGACTCCCAGTACGCGATGAAGGCGGTCACGACGTGGCTGCCCGGCTGGAAGCGCAACGGCTGGAAGACCTCGGCGGGCAAGCCGGTCGCCAACCAGGAACTCGTCACCCGCATCGACGCGCTGCTCGAAGGGCGCGCCGTCGAGTTCCGGTACGTCCCCGCGCACCAGGTCGACGGCGACCGGCTGAACGACTTCGCCGACCGGGCCGCGAGCCAGGCCGCCGTCGTCCAGGAACCGGCGGGCACCGACTACGGGTCCCCGGAACCCCCGGCGTCACCTGACACGGTCGCCGGCCCGTCGAAGAGGAAGCCCAAGTCGGCCTCGGCCCGATCGAAGACGGCCTCGACCCGCACGCTCAACGCCAAGTTCCCCGGCCGCTGTGTCTGTGGCCGGTCCTACGCGGCCGGCGACCCCATCGCCAAGAACCCGAAGGGCTGGGGCCACCCGGAATGCCGTACGGGTGCGGGCGCCGCGGAGTGACTCGGGCGGGCTGCCGGGGCCGGTGGGTGGCGTGACGACGGCGGGATCCGCGTGACCCCGGCACCGGACGTCGCGCCAGTGCCGGACCTCGGCCCCGATCCCGCGGCTCCGGCGACTCCGGGCCCCTGGGACGACCGCCCGTCACTGTGGCTGCTCGGGACCCCGGGGCGCGGAGAACCGCAGCCCCCACTGGACGACTCCGCTCTCGACGCGGACGAGCGGGCCCGGGCAGCCGCCTTCGTGCGGAGCTCGGACCGCCGCCTGTACCTGGCCGCACACATCTCCCTGCGTCGGCTCCTCGGCGCCTGCCTGGGGACCTGGCCGGAGAGTGTCCGGTTCACCCGCGAGCCGTGTCCGCGGTGCGGCGGCCCGCACGGACGCCCGGCCCTGCCCGGCCCCCACCCGCCGCTGCACTTCTCCCTCTCGCACTGCGAGGGGCTCGTCCTGATCGGCGTGGCGGGAAGCCCGGTGGGTGTGGACGCCGAGCGGGTGCCGGACCCCGGGGCCGTGGGTGACCTGGTGAAGGTGCTGCACCCGGCGGAACGCGCCGATCTCGCCGCGCTCCCGGCGGAGGCACACGCCACGGCCTTCTGCCGGGTGTGGTCCCGCAAGGAGGCCTACCTCAAGGGCGTCGGCGTCGGCCTGGGCCGCGCCCTGGACGCCGACTACGTGGGTGACCGTCCGCGCCACGACGCCGTCCACCCTTCCGGCTGGTCCCTGCGCTCCCTCGACCTCGGACCGCTGCGCGGCACACACGCCGCCGCGGTCGCCCTGCGGGACACCGCGCCACCGGTCCTGCGCATCCTGCCCGACGCGTACCCGCACACCCCTCAACAGGTGCGACGCGCATAACCGTTGCTGCCGGGAGTCGTCACGTCGTGGTCCCTGCGGACGATGTCCAATCGCCTTCCGAATGCGCGGCAGGCCTTGCGCAGGCCGGCGTCGGTGTACTCGATCACCACGACCCGGTCGTCGAAGGCCTTCGCGTACACACCGCACTCGTCGTAGGCGCCGCATTCCTCGGCGACGGCGAAGTCGGCTCCCAAGTGATGACTTTCGGGGGCCAGTTCGACGGTGTTCTTCTGGCCGACAGCGAGCCCGGCCCGGTGCCCGCGCTTCACCAGCAACGACATGAACGCCTTCGCGTCCCGCGTGCTCAGCAGGCCCTTCGAGCGCGTGTAGCTGTCGTAGTTGTCCGGCTCGACCGCGTCGAAGCCATGGTCGGCGCAGCCGTCGATCCAGGGCCCGACGCGGGCCGCCACCCGCTCGCGCTTCTTCGCCGTGCCGATGTCCAGCAGTGGCTCGTCCCAGTCCCGGTCGACGACGACCCGACCGTTCCGGTCGCGCAGCAGCAAGTCGTCGGGCCAGTCGTCCCGTTCGTCGGGCTGCGTCTGGAAGGCGTTGACATAGCAGATGTTGTAGAGGCCGGGGGCGGGCCGCGCCGCCCGGTCGCGGCTCACGACGCGGACGTCCTTCGCGGGCGGATAGGCGCCACCGATCTGGTAGTCGAAGCCCGCGTGCCGGGGTGGCGGACTCCAGTCGCCCGCGCCGCCTTCGCCCTTCCCGCCGCCGGACGAGCACCCGGCGACGAGTGAGGACAGCAGGGCGGTGATCAGGGCAGGGATGAGTATGTTCGTGTCGCGTGACGCCATGCCCTATTTGATCACCGGCCGAGGTCGTCGCGCGGCCACCTCGGGGAGCCATTAGTGTTTCCGGTACCGGATCTTTCAGGGGAGTTGCGTTGACCAGACTGCGCTGCGCCGTGCTCGACGACTACCAAGGCGTGGCCTTGTCCATGGCAGACTGGACCAGAGTCGGGACGGACGTCGAAGTCCGTTCCCTGCAACGCCACTTGCCGACCGAGGACGCGGTCGTCGCGGCGGCCGGCGACTGCGAGATCGTGGTCGCGATGAGGGAGCGCACCCCCTTCACGGACACCCTCTTCGCCCGCCTCCCGCAGTTGCGTCTCCTCATCACCTCGGGGATGCGCAACGCCTCCATCGACCTGGCCGCAGCGGCCCGGCACGGCGTCACGGTGTGCGGCACCGCCAGCAACTCCGAGCCGCCCGTGGAACTGACGTGGGCGATCATCCTCGGCCTGGCCCGGAACGTGGTGCGCGAGAGCAACGCCCTGCGCGACGCGGGCTCCTGGCAGAGCACCCTCGGCGCCGACCTGTACGGACGCCACCTCGGCCTCCTCGGGCTCGGGAAGATCGGCACCAAGGTCGCCCGCGTCGGGCAGGCCTTCGGCATGGACGTGGCCGCGTGGAGCGAGAACCTCACCGAAGCGCGCGCGGCGGCGGCCGGTGTCACCCTCGCGCCCTCCAAGGAGGAGCTCCTGGAGAGCAGCGACTTCGTCTCCGTCCACCTCGTACTCGGCGACCGGACCCGCGGCCTGATCGGCGCGGACGACATCAGGCGCATGCGCTCCACCGCCTACCTGGTCAACACCTCGCGTGCCGCGATCGTCGACCAGGACGCCCTGGTACGTGCCCTGCACGACGGCTGGATCGCGGGCGCGGGCGCCGACGTCTTCGAGACGGAACCGCTCCCGGCCGACCACCCGCTGCGCACCGCCCCGAACTTCCTTGGCCTGCCGCACCTCGGCTATGTCAGCCGCCGCAACTACGAGGGCTACTTCGAGGGAGCCGTCGAGGACATCGAGGCGTTCCTCGCGGGGAGCCCTGTGCGCACGCTGACGACCTGAGCCGGGAGAGGGGCAGCCCGGGCCGGGCGCGGGGTGAACGGCCGGGCCGGGTAGGGTCCGGCGGTACGTGTGAGGCCACGGGGCCGCACGGTTTTCGGTGGTGACGGGGGCGGGGACGATGCGGCGCTGGATCAAGGTGGCGGTGGCGGCCGCGGCCGTCCTCGGCCTGGGCGGATACATCGCCGAACCGTACGCGCAGGACTGGTGGCTCGTCGGACGCGCCTGCGACGGGGCCCTGCCCCGTGACTCCGTCGGACAACTCACGCCTGATGACGCGCAGTTCACGAAGGAGGAGACGCGCCGGGTTCCGGAACTCGGCTTCTACGGGTGCAGCCTGGCCTTCGACGGGGACCACACCGAGGGCGTGACGCTGGTCGCCATGTCGGCGTACACCGGCCGCGACGACCAGGACCGGGAGTTCAAGAGGGCCTTCAACGAGGGTGGCTTCGCGCAGCAGATCGTGCTCTCGGGCGGGCTGCCCGGGATCGTCGACGGCTTCGGAGGCATCCGGATCGTGACGCCGTGCCCTGCGCTGGGCAAGGACACCGAGGGCAGGCCGCGGAAGATGCTGGTCCGCGTCGGGGTGTCCAGGGACGAGGAGAAGAGTGCCTCCGGGGCCGTTTACCGGACGGCAGTTGCCCTCGCCAACTCGGCCTCGGAGAAGCTCGGTTGCGGCGCGCGTCCCCTCAAGGTGCCGCGCAAGTCGGCCGGGTTCGACACCGAAGAACGATGGCAGCGAGCCGTGTCCCCGGCGAAGGCGGAAGGCACCGGGTGCGACTGGGTGGCCCGAGCGGGTCTCGCGAAGGACGCGGGGTGGCGTCTCGTGGCGGAGACGAACGACACGGCTCCCACGGCCACCTGCGATCTGCGCACGGATGAGGGCGGCGACGCTTACCAGGCCGGCATGACGTTCGGCGCCTGGTACGGGGACTGGAGCAACCGCCTCACGGCATCGGACGACAACGGCGAACGCCGTCCCCTGACCGCCACGGCCCGCTGCGACGGCGAGGCGGCCAACTTCGCGCTCGACGCGACGAAGGACACCCCCGGCGTCGACAAGGCGGACCGGCGGCGCCTGCTCAAGGAGTTCGCCGAGGACCAGGTGAAGCGGCGCGGCTGCTCCGGACTGCGGTTCTTCTGAGCGAAGCGGCGCTGCCGGTCAGCGGCTGCGCTCCACGCTGACCATCCACAACGCCCGCACGTAATAGTCGTCCATCAACTGCCGCATGGCGGTTGCGCGTTCCAACGGGACGCCACGCTCCTTCGCCCACCTGTCGAGCACGGTGAACATCTGGCGCCGGCCGTCCATCACGTCGCCGCGCGGAGGTCCCGACGTGGGCCGGTCGGCGATGTCGCCCATCGGCGGTCGGGTCGTGAGTCGGCGCGACGCCGGCCGGAAGGTGCCGCGGCTGTGCTTGCGTACCACCGCGTCGAACGCCGCGACGTCCTGGATCGTGCCGTCCTTCGCGTAGCCGGACCGCAGGGCCATGAGGGTGCCGATGTGGTCGGCCAGGTCCTGGAGATCGTTGTCGGTCCAGGTCGTGGGGGTCGCGTACTTGTCGCCGGGGCGGTACGAGGGATCCCCGCCCTGACGGGTCAGCCGCTCCAGACAGTGCGCGAGCTGGGCGCGGTGAGCGTCGTAGAGGATGGCGAACGCCTGGGGGTTCTTGGCGAGTTCGGCGACCAGATCAGGGATGTCCGCGGTCACATCCGCGGACCGGTCCCCGTACTCGAAGGTGGCGTGCGCCTCGCCGGGGGAGAGGAAGCGGCCGAGCCAGACCCAGCCGTGGTCGTCGAGGGTGGCTTCGGCCGGCGGGACGGCGGGTCCCGTCACGTCGTCTCTGCCGAGTCCCCCGAAGTCGTCGTCGCGCAGGGCGTCCACCTCGTACTCGGCGAGCATCCGCGCCACCGAGGGTGCGAGGGCCGCCGGGATCTCGCGGTCGCTGAGGGCCGCGGCCACGGCGTAGGCGCTGCGGGCCTGCGCCATGGTGTGCGGCTTTCCGGGACCGGACGCGCGGGTGCCCGCGTCGATGACCCGGCCGAGGACGCGGGCACCGTCAGCGCAGAACCCGTCGTGCGCGAGAAGCTTCTTCGCACTGCCGATACGGTCCATGCGGTCACCGGGGTCCAGTGCCTTGGTGGCGGCGGCGGGATCGCCCGCGAGGGCACGCGTCGTGCCGGAGACCGGGGTGCACGGTTCGGCGTCGGCGCCCGATCCGGCGAGGACCAGCGGCACGGCGACCGCCGCGACGACGGCGACCGCCACCGCCGACGACAACAGTCGGTGAGCACGCAGCCGGCCGGTCAGGCGCCGCACCGCGCCGGCGCCGCTCGCCGGTGTCGCGTCGCCGCGCTCGTCATCGCTCTTGTCGCCGTTCTCGCTCACGGTGCTGCCGCCGCTTCCCCCATCGCGCATCCGGGCAAAGTAGCGGCCGGTGGGGCTGCGGGCGTGGGCGGGGGAGCGCGCCGAGGACACACGGACCGTACGCCTGGCGAAGAACCGACTGCCGTCGTGCCACTCGCCGATGAACTACCGTTGAGTACATAGCAGTTGCCACCAGGGGCTTGCGTCCCACCGATCGCAGCGACACCAGACAGCGAGGCCCCCCACCATGATCCTGGTCACCGCCGCCACCGGAAACATCGGCAAGTGGGCCGCGGAGCGTGCGGGCGCGTTCCGACGCTGAGGGACACGTGCGCTGCCCGGCGAAACCCGGAAATCCGACCGGGAAACCGCAGCTCAACGGTTTTCGCAGGTCACGATGGGTGGCGTAACTTCGGCGTAACGCGGCAGGTGTGTGCGGTGGGGTAACTTCGGGCCCTGAAAGCAGGTGACGAACCGTGGCGAACCACCCCATGCGTGACGGACAATCCCCGCCGCCGGGCCGGCCCCCGCACCCCGGCGGCACCACGCCCCGGGCCGAGCGGGCGCGGCGGGTCGCCGACACGCTTCGCCAGCAGATCACCTCCGGGGTCTACCCGCACGGGATGCTGCCCGACGAACGCGAGCTCGGCCATGCGCTCGGCGCCACCCGCAACGTCGTCAGGGAAGCCCTCGCGCTGCTGAGCGACGAAGGGCTGATCATCCGCAGGCGCGGCATCGGCACCCGGATCGTGACGGCGAAGTACGGGCACGGGCTCGAACGCCTCACCGGCCTCGCGGAGACGCTCGTCGACTACGGCACCGTGACCAACGAGGTGCGTGCGGCCCGGATCGCGCCGCACGCGCCGAAGGCGGTCACCGAACGGCTCCGGCTCCCCGACGGATCCGGGGCCGTGTACCTGGAGCGCCTGCGGAGCCTGGACGGCCGTCCCCTCTCCGTCGACTCGACCCGGCTCGCCCCCGACATCGGCCGGCCCCTGCTCGACCGCGATCTGGCCCACCGGGACGTCTTCGACCTCATCGAGGAGACGACGGGACACCGCCTCGGCAGCGCGGAGGTCACCGTGCACGCCGTCACCGCCGAGCCGGACACCGCGCGGCTCCTCGAAATTCCGGCGGGCGCGGCCCTGTTCGCGATCGACCGCCTTACGTGTCTTGCCGACGGCCGCCCCGTGGACGCGGAGTCCCTGCGGGTGCGCGCCGACCGGTTCGCCCTGCAGGCCCTGGTCCACCGGGGACCCATAGCGCCCCCCACCTGACCGACCTCCCGCACGCACCGCCCAATTCCGGAGACACCCCCATGCCCATGCACCTCGATGTCCTCACCCTGTCGCTCCTCGCCCTGTTCGGGCTCGCGGGAGGCATCGGGATCACCGCGGTGGGGCCCGGCGGTGTGCTGCCCACGATCGGGATGTTCCTGCTGACGGGGCTCCCCCCGGCCGGCGTCGCGGGCACCGCCATCGCCACCCATGTGGCGACCGGCGCGCTCGGCACGGCCGCGTACACCCGCTCGGGACAGCTGCGGGAGGCGGTCACGCGGCGCACCGCGACGATCCTCGCCGTGGCCGCACTCGTCGGCACACCTCTCGGTGTCCTGCTCAACACCCTCGTCTCGGGGCGGGGGTTCGGAATGCTGCTCGCGTGCGCCGTCACGGTGACGGGTGTCCTGGTGTGGGTGCGCGAGCGCCGTACGCCGGTCGCGGGGAGCGAGCCGGTGAGTGTGCCGCGCACCCTGATCGCCTTGGTGGGCTTCGGAGTTGCCGTCGCGGCCGGGCTCTTCGGACTCGGTGGTCCGATGCTGAGCGTGCCCCTCCTGGTCGTCTGCGGGCTCCCGGTGCTGTCCGCGCTGGCCGCGGCGCAGGCGCAGTCCGTGGTGATCGCTGCGATCGGCACGGTCGGGTACGTGCTGCACGGTTCCGTCGACTGGGGGCTCGCCGCGCTGGTCGGCGTCCCGGAACTGGTCGGCGTGATCGTGGGCTGGAGGATCGCCCACGCCGTGCCCGCACGCCGGCTCAAGTACGCCCTCGTGGGAACACTCCTGGCGCTGGCTCCGTACCTCGCCTTCCACTCCTGAGGTCCGGGCCCGCTCCTCCGGTGGCTGGAGGGCGGGCCCGGGACGAGGAGCTCAGCCGCGCTCGGGGCGCGGCTGGAACGTGCCGCCGTACATCGGCAGTCGGACGCCGGAGCCGTACCTCTCCAGCTGGGCCCAGGGCCGGTTGAGGCCCGAGGAGCCGAACTCGCGGACGCGGGTGACGGCGTCCAGGTCGAGGACGTCCGCCAGGAGTTCCTGGCCGGGGCCCGCCTGCTGGCGGACGGTGCCCTCGGGGTCGACGATGACGCTGGTGCCGACGGCGGCGGGGTCCGAAGCGTTGACGTTCACCACGTACACCTGGTTCGTCCAGGCGTTGGCGCGGGCGCAGACGATCTCCATCTCGCGGTCCCTGGTGGTGGTGAGGGTGGGCTGGACGATCACTTCGGCGCCCAGCCAGGCGAGTTGGCGCGCGGTCTCGGGGAATGAGCCGTCGTAACAGATCGCGAGGCCGATCCTGCCGATGCCGGGTATGTCGAAGACGACGAACTCGCCGCCGGGCGCCGTCGTTTCGTAGGGCTGCCAGGGGAAGACCTTGCGGTAGCGCGCGACGATCTCGCCCTGCGGGGAGACCGCGAGGGCGGTGTTGTAGACGGTGCCGTCGGCGGCGCGCTCGTAGACGCTGCCGGGTATGAGCCACAGGCCCGTCTCGCGGGCGAGGTCGCAGATCCGGTCGGTGAGCGGCCCGGGGACGGTGACGGCAGCCTTGTCCATCCAGTCCTCGCGGGCGTCGAACAATGGCGCCTCCGCGGACAGCATCAGCTCGGGAACCACGACGAGCTGGACGTGCGGAAGCATGGCGTGGGTCGCGCGGACCCGGTCTGCGAACAGCGCCCAGGTGGCCTCGGGATCGAAGGGGACGGGCGCGGTCTGTACGGCGGCGATGCTGAGCGTGCGCATGGATCAGTCCTCGGTGACAGTCAGTCGGGTGACGGCGGTGCGGCCGTCGCGGAAGAAGGGGCGGAAGCGGTGGCGCAGCGCCAGCATCACGACCAGGCCGAGCAGGACGGAGCCGATGCCCAGCAGGAGTACGCCGCCGACGCCGAACAGTGAGGTGGAGCCGTACGAGGGGTCGGTCATGTCGACCGCGCTGCGGACGAACGCGGCGAGCATCATCAGTCCGCCGGCGAGCGGCAGCACTCCCTTGAGGAACGCGTCGCGCCAGGACCGGCGCAGCTGCCCGCGGAACAGCCAGGCGCAGGCCAGGCCGGTGACGCCGTAGTAGAGCGCGATGAGCAGACCGATGGACAGGATCGCGTCGCCGAGGAAAGCGGGCGAGAGCCAGGTCAGGGCCGCGAGGAGAACCGCGGCCGCCGCGCCCATGAAGACGGTGCCGAATGACGGCGTGCGGTGGCGCGGGTGGATGCGGGCGAACGCCCGGGGCAGCGCGCCGTGGACGCTCATCGACAGGGTGGCCCTCGAACTGCCGACGACGCAGGTGAGCAGCGCGGAGATCGCGGACACGCACACGGCGAGCTGGACGCCCTTCGCGAGTGCCGTGCCGAGCACGGGCGGTCCGAGTGCGGACAGGACGTCGGCCGCGTTGCGGGCGTTGCCGAGCCCCAGGCCCGTGGTGCCCGTCCCCGCGAAGCTGATCGCGGCGACCGCCGTGAACAGATACGTGACCAGGAGGACGAGCGTCGAGATGAGCGCGGCCCTGCCGGGGGTGCGTTCGCTGTCGCGCGTCTCTTCGTTGACGGTGAGCAGCGCGTCCCAGCCCCAGTAGATGTAGAGGCAGAGCAGGACGGCCTTGGCGAACGCGCCGAAGCTGTCGAAGCCGAACGGGTCGAACCAGGCGAGCGAGGGCGTGAGCGCCCCGTGCCGGGCGAGCGCGGCGGCGCCGAAGCCGAAGAGGGCGACGAGTTGGAGAGCCAGCAGGACGTACTGGACGACCGCGGCGAGCTGGAGGCCGCGGTACGCGATGACGGTGATGGCCCCGATGAGCAGCGCCGCGGTGACGGCGACCGCGGTCTCGTCGGAGGCCAGGGAATCCAGGCCGAGGAGCCCGAGGAGGTATCCGGCGCCCACCTGGGAGAGCGCGGCCATGGCCGTGACCGTGGCGAACTGGGTGACCCAGCCGCCCAGGAGCCAGCCGGACGAGGGGCCGAAGGCGCGCGTCGTCCACACGAAGGTGGTCCCGCAGTCCGGCATGTCCTTGTTGAGCTCGCGGAAGGCGAACGCCGTCAGCAGGATCGGCACGAATCCGAGGAGCAGCGCGGCGGGCGCGAGGTGGCCGACGGCCATCGTCACGAAGCCGAGGGTCACGGCGATGCTGTAGGCGGGGGCGACCGAGGAGAGGCCGAGCGCCACGGAGGCGAGCAGTCCGACGGACCCGCTCCGCAGGCCCTTGGAGGGCGGCGGGGACGTGGTGGTGGGGGCGAGTGTCTGAGGAGGATCAGGGTTCACGGCGGCCTTCTGGTCAGCGGCGACGTTTCGTTAAACGCAGATTTAACGAATGTGCCATGAGGCCTGTCAAGGGCGGGTTCGGTATCTTTACCCCGGCATCAGTGAATCGGGTGGGACTCGGATCGGACGGAGGCGGTCGTGGGACGGCGCAAGGACCAGGAGGCGCGGCGCGCGCAACTGCACCAGGCCACGCTGCGCGCCCTGCACAGCCGGGGCCTCGAGGGCCTGCGGCTGCGCGATGTCGCCGAGGAGGCCGGGGTCACGTCGGCCGCGGTGCTCTACTACTACGACGACCTCGACGAGCTGATGTACGAGACGTTCCAGCGGGCGATCGAGCGCTTCAGCCGCGCGCGTGAGGAGAGCGCCGAGAAGTTCCCGGACGCCCGGGACCGGCTGCGGGCCTGTGTCGAGCACGGCGTCGCCGACGGACCGGACGACCTGCTGCCCCGGCTGCTCTTCGAGTACTGGCCGCGCAGCCTGCGTGATCCCCGGGCGGCGGCCCTCGATGCCACGCTGACCGAGCGTCAAATCGCCGTGTACTACGCCACGTTGATTCTCGGCGAGGCCCAGGGGCACTTCGTGCTCGCCGAGCCCGCGGGGCAGCTGGCCGCCGGGTTCCTGGCGATGGAGGACGGCTTCCAGATGGAGGTGCTCGCGGGGCGCCGTACACGCACCGAGGTGATCGCCATGCTGCACGCGTACGCCCGGATGGCTACGGGGTTCGACCCGTCGGCATGAGGTGGCGCGCCCGGGCGCGCGGGGTCATGCTCCTCCCAGTCCTGCCAGTCCTGCCAGTCCTGCCAGTCCTGCCAGTCCTCCCGGCCCTCGGGGTTCTCGCAGCCCTCTCAGCCTTCCCGGCCCTCGCAGTTCTCGCGGCCCTCAGAGTCCGAACCGGCGCGCCGAGTGCTCCTCCTGGGCGAGCCTGCGCAGCATGAGCAGGACCGGCTCGTACAGGACCGCCGCCGCGACCGCGGCCTCGACCTTCTCCACCTCCTCGGGGAAGGTGTCGAGCCGGTCGATGTCGTGCTCGGCGACGCGCTCCATGTGCCGTGCGTACGGGGTGAGTTCAGGTGTTCCGCAGGTGTAGCCGAGACGGTTGAGTGTGGCGACCGTCGTGACGAGGGTGCGGTACGAGGGCGAGAGGCTGCCGATCTCGCGCGCGGTGTCCCAGCCGAGCTCCACCAGGAGCCGGTCGACGGCCGAGGTCGCCTCGACCGTGGCCGGGTCGTCCTCGGCTGCCTCGGGTGGCTGCGGCAGCGCCCACAGTGCCGCCCCCATGCGGATCGTGCGGCCCAGCGAGTCGTCGTCCACTGCCGCGAGCACCTCGCGAGCGGTCGCCACCGGCACCCGGCCGACCTGGATCAGCGCCCGCACGAGACGCAGCCGGCGCAGGTGGGAGTCGTCGTACTCGGCCTGAGTAGCCGTCATGCGCCGTCCGGGGGGCAGGAGTTGCTCCCGCAGGTAGTACTTGATGGTGGGGATGGAGACCCCGCTCAGTTCGCTGAGTTCCGCGAGCCGCATCTCTTGCACCCCTCCTTGGACAGTGCCACTATCCAAGCATGGGTGCATGGGTAGCGGCACTCTCCAACTCTCTCCAATCGAGCCGAATCGGGGGCGACATGGGCGCGAAGACACATGCCGGACGGATGACCGCGGGCGCGCAGGGGGAAGTGGTGGTCTTCCTCATCGGCATGCGCATCAACCACTTCTGGGCGGTCCACCGGTGGCTGCCGGTGTTCGTCGCGATGCCCATGATGATCAGGGAGCTGAACCGCGACCGCTCCCTCGGCCTCCTGCATCACATCCTGCTCACGGGCTCGCCGCGCACCTACATGGTCGTCCAGTACTGGGAGTCGAAGGAGAAGCTGCTCGCCTACGCCGCGGCCCCGGACAAGCGTCATCACCCCTGGTGGGCGCGGATCAACCGGTACTCCCGTAAGAGCGCGCGGCACGTGGGGATCTGGCACGAGACGTACGTCGTACCCGAGGGCTCCTACGAGACGATCTACGGGGACATGCCGGCCCAAGGCCTCGGCAAGGCGTTCGGAGTCGCGGGCCTCGGGGACGGGGTGCAGGCGCGGGACCGGCTGCGGGTGTGAGCGGGAGCCCCCTGATCCCGGGCGCCGTCGTCGCCGCCGGTCGATTGTCAGTGCCACCAGGCACGATGGCAGCATGACAACGACTTCTGGTGAGTTCCTCCTGGCCGATGCCGCTGCCTACGCCCAGGCCGTCACGGACGCGTCCCTGGCGGCGGGCGCCTACTACACGGGCGGGACGTCCGCCCTCGACGACGACGCGTACGACCGGCTGGTCCGGGCCGTCGCCGCGTACGAGGCGGACCACCCCGACGAGGTGCTGCCGCACTCGCCGACCGGCAAGGTCGGGGGCGGCGCCGTCGAGGGGGACGTGCCGCACACGGTCCCGATGCTGAGCCTGGACAACGTCTTCGACGGTGAGCAGTTCACCACCTGGACCGCGTCGGTGGCCCGCCGGATCGGCCACGAGGTGACCCGGTGGAACGTCCAGCCCAAGCTGGACGGGCTTGCCATCGCCGCGCGCTACCACGAGGGGCGCCTCACGCAGCTGATCACCAGAGGTGACGGGACGGCCGGGGAGGACGTCTCGCACGCGATCGGCACCATCGAGGGCCTGCCCGACCGCCTCACCGAGCCGCACACGGTCGAGGTGCGGGGCGAAGTCCTGATGGCGATCGGCCAGTTCGAGCACGCAAACGAGGTGCGTACGGAGCACGGCGGCGCCCCCTTCGCCAACCCGAGGAACGCCGCTGCGGGCACACTCAGGGCCAAGGAGCGCGCCTACACGGTGCCGATGACCTTCTTCGCGTACGGCCTGCTGCCCCTGCCCGGCACGTCGGCCGAGGACGCCGAGGCGCTGCGCTCACTGGCCCACGGCGAACTGATGGACCGCGCGGCCACGCTCGGCGTCAACACACCGGCCACGACGGACGTTTCGGGACTCACCGTCGACACCGTCGAGGAGGTGCTCGCGCGGGTCGAGCACATCGCGGGCCTGCGCGCCGAGCTGCCGTTCGGCATCGACGGGATCGTCGTCAAGGCGGACCTCGCGACCGATCAGGAGGCCGCCGGATCGGGCACGCGCGCCCCGCGCTGGGCCATCGCCTTCAAGCTGCCGGCCGTCGAGAAGATCACCCGCCTCCTCGACGTCGAGTGGAACGTCGGCCGTACGGGCATCATCGCGCCGCGTGCCGTCCTCGAACCCGTCGACATCGACGGCAGCACGGTCACGTACGCCACGCTGCACAACCCGGCCGACATCACCCGCCGCGACCTGCGGCTCGGCGACCACGTGATGGTCTACAAGGCGGGCGACATCATCCCCCGCATCGAGGCGCCCGTCGCCCACCTGCGCACCGGCGACGAACAGCCGATCGCGTTCCCCGACATGTGCCCGCAGTGCGGTTCCGGCATCGACACGAGTGAGCAGCGCTGGCGCTGCGAACGCGGCCGGAACTGCCACCTGGTGGCCTCGCTCTCCTACGCGGCGGGCCGCGACCAGCTCGATATCGAGGGTCTCGGCGCCACCCGCGTCGTCCAACTCGTCGAGGCGGGCCTGGTCGCCGACCTCGCCGACCTGTTCGCCCTCACCCGTGACGGGCTCCTGGCGCTCGACCGCATGGGGGAGACCAGCACGGACAACCTCCTCGCCGCGATCGAGGCAGCCAAGGCCCAGCCGCTGTCCCGGGTCCTGTGCGCCCTCGGCGTGCGGGGCACCGGGCGGTCCATGTCCCGCCGTATCGCCCGCCACTTCGCCACGATGGACCACATCCGCGCCGCGGACGCCGAGGCGATGCAGCGGGTCGAGGGCATCGGCGCCGAGAAGGCCCCGGTGATCGTCTCCGAGCTGGCCGAACTCGCCCCGCTCATCGACAGGCTGGCCGCGGCGGGGGTGAACATGACGGAACCCGGCGCCACCCCGCCCGCCCCGGAGGCCGAGACGGACGGAGCGGGCGAACCGGCGGCCGCCGCGGGCCCGCTGGACGGCATGACCGTCGTCGTCACGGGAGCCATGACCGGCCCCTTGGAGAAGCTCAGCCGCAACCAGATGAACGAACTCATCGAGCGGGCCGGCGGCAAGTCCTCCTCCAGCGTCTCCAAGCGCACCTCGCTCGTCGTCGCCGGTGAGGGCGCGGGTTCCAAGCGGGCCAAGGCCGAGGACCTGGGCATCCGCCTCGCCACACCGGACGAGTTCGCCGAACTCGTCGCGGACCTCCTGGAGTGACGTGACGCCGTCCGTGGAGGGGCTGCGCAGATGACCGGCCTGGCCGAAAGGGCGCTCCAGACGGCTCGCCCACGTGCATCCGATGCTGGCCGGCGTGCTCACCGCCGTACTGGTCCGGGCGGTGGCGATCTTCAACCTGATCGCGGAGGGCACACCGGAAGGCCCGGTCGCGGCGCAACTCTGCTCCCTGCCGGGCGGCCCGCTGTCGGTCACAGCCGTCTCCCCGCGGGAGCTGCGGAGGATGCGAACCCGCCACGGAGTCGTCCTGCGTGGCTGATCTTGGCCGCATCGCCCTGGCCCGGCGGGGAGTTGACTCCGTGTGATCCAGACGCACGGACAGCAGATCCCCGCCGATCCCGCCGGCCCGGGCCCCGGTGAGCATCAGGCCGAGAGGGAGCGCCGGCCTCGGGCCTGGCGCGAGTACGGGACGCTGCTGATGGCGATCGTGGGGCTCACCCTGTCGCTCTCCACCTTCTTGGCGACCGCGCTGCGATGATCCCGGCGGCCGTGCGGCCCCTACGTCCGCGCCGACCCCCGAGCCGTGGCCCGCACGACTCCAGGAGCGCCGAAGGCGTCGGCGCTCCTGGAGTCTCCTGGCCCTGCGCACCCCGATCTGGATGCCACGAGGAGGCGCGCGGCGTGATCATCGTGGCGGGCCCGGGCGCGCACAGACGGCCGGATCACCGGGATGCAGAGAAAGCTCTCACCTTCTTCACAATTTGTTGCAACGTCCACACCTGGAGTGGCGGACGTGACAAGTCTCCGACAGTCGCCCGCCGGGGCGCCGTAGACTCGAGTCATGGATCACACGCGGCTCGCGCGGCTCGGCGCCGGAAAGTACCTGCTGGTCACCAGCTTCCGGAAGAACGGCAGCCCGGTGGCCACCCCCGTCTGGGTGGTCAGGGACGGGTCCGCGCTCGGTGCCTGGACAGTCGCCGACTCGTGGAAGGTGAAGCGGATCCGTAATCGCGCGGACGTCCTGGTGGGGCCGTGCGACGCCCGCGGAAACCCGACCGGCGATCAGTCGCCCGCCACGGCGGAGATCTGCTCCCCGGAGGTCACCGCCCGCTATCGCGACCTGATCCGGAGCAAGTACGGCCTGCTCGGCAGGATGACGCTGTTCGGCAGCCGTCTGCGCCGCGGCCTCGACGGCACGGTGGGCATTCGCATCACGCTCGGGGAGTGAGCGCGGCGGTCAGGCCGCCTCACGGTGCTCGGACCGCATGGCACCCCGAGTTGTCTCCGCACGGAACGCGACCACCATCTCCCGCGCGTGCCGCAGTCCGATCTGTGTGAAGTCGGCCTCTAGGACGCCGAGTTCGGCAAGGGTGGCGCGCCGGCCGCGGCCGAGCCGGAAGCGCGACTTGACCAGACCGAGCCGGCACAGCGCCACACCACGCGGCTCGTGCAGAGTGCGGAACTCCGCGAGCGTCGAGGCGTAGGTGTCCCGGGCCGCCTCGTAACGCCCCTCCCGGTAAAGGACGTTGGCGCGCATCTTGTGGTTGTACGCGAGCGCGCTCGCCAGATCCATCGCCCGGCAGATGCCCTCGGCCTCGGAGAGCAGGACCAGCGCCCGGTCGGGTTCGCCCCGCACGGACAGTACATCGGCCACGCCGCGCAGCGACCAGGCGCGGCCCCGCGCGTCGTCCGCCTCGGTGGCCACCCTGACCGACTCCTCGAAGAGTTCCAGGGCCTTGGCGAGGTCGCCGGTGTTGCGGTGCATCTGGGCGATGCCGGACATCGCCCAGACCATGTGCCGGGGTTCGCCGTGGGCCCGGCCCTGTTCGAGCAGCTCCTCGTGGAGGGCGGCGACCGCCGCGTAGTCGCCCTGGATGCGGCCCGTCTCAGCCAGGCCCGCGAGCGCGTAGCCGTGGGCGAGCCGGTCGTTGCTCTCGGCGGCCAGGGTGACGGCGTGCCCGAGGAGCCGCCGGGCCAGACGCAGCGAGCCGCACTGCCGGGCCAGCGTGCCGCCGCTCCACAGTGCCCAGGCCATCGCCCCCGTGTGTCCGGCGGTGCGCGCGCTGCGATAGCTGCCGCGCCACGCGTCGCCCGCCTCGCGGACGCGGCCGAGCCGTCGGTTCGCCTCGGCGAGCGCGAGGGCGGCGCGAGCCCGTTCCAGGGGGCCCGCCGCCGTTTCGAGGGACCGGTCCGCTGCCGCGCGCACGTCCTCGTAGGAGGAGTTCACCCCGAGGGCCGTGCGCAACTCGCCCTGATACTCCGGGGCGAATGCCTTGCCGTACATGTAGCCGTGTCCCTTCGCCGGTCCCGTCGTGCCGCTACGTTCCGATCAAGAACGTATGAGCGGCGAGGGTCCCGGCGGATCCGTCCACGTATGTGTTGTGCCGTACGACTTGAGTGCTACCTGGCGTCGGCCGGTCATCAAATGGACCTACAGGAAGGACGGAAGGCCGCCCGTCTCCGAGGGGGTGGGGAGTCGGGCGGCCTGGTTCGGATGTTCCTTGACGGTCCTACGCGTCGACGGCCCTACTCGTCGATGGCCGCGCCGAACAGCGCGTCCGCGTACGGTGCGCCGAGCGAGCCCGCGCCGTACGTCCACGAGCCGGAGGCGGTGACGCCGCCGGAGCCCGCCGACAACACCCAGACCACGCCGTCGTTCGTGTTCTCGCCCGGTGCCGCCGCGAGCAGGCCGAAGCGGCCGTCGCGGTTGGGGTCGGTGAGTTGGACCTGGCCGCCCCACTTGTCGCCCTTCTCGGGCACGCCCGGCACGTTCGCCGAGTTCTGGTCCCAGGACTGCGCTCCGGTCGCGGTAAGGCCCGAGGCCGCACCGCGCAGCACCCACACGGCGCCCGCGTCGGCGACCGTGCCGATGTCCTCGCCGGCCGCGCCGATCGCCACGTCGGCGTATCCGTCCCCGTTCGTGTCCGCGACGGACAGGTCCGTGCCCCAGCCGTCGCCGCGCTCGGCGGTGCCGGGCACACCCGGGGAGTCCTGCGTCCACCACTGCACGTCGGACGACGGCCCGTCGGGGCCACCGAGGCGCACGCCCACCAGGCCGCCGGTCATCGAAGCGCCGCCGTCGTCGGGGGAGTTGGGCTCGCCGGTCACGAGGTCGTCGTAGCCGTCGCGGTTGATGTCGCCCGACGCCGCCACGGGGCCGCCGCGCAGATCGCGCTCGTACTTGAGCCCGTCGGCGTGCCCGGACAGGTACGACGACCAGCCGTGTCCCGGCTCGGAGCCCGCCGTCACGCCCGAGACGACGAGGTCCGCGAAGCCGTTGTTGTCGTAGTCCCCCGTGGTCAGCGACATGGGCACGATGTCGCGCTCGTCGGCGAGCTTGGACAGGCGGCTCGTGGAGCGGCGCTCCAGCGGTGCCTTCGACGCGGGCTGCGGTGCGGAGTCGTAGGCGAAGAGCTCCAGGTCGTCCCGGTCGAGGACGGCGAGGACGTCGCCCGGCGTGTCGTTCGTGAAGTGCGCCGCTGTGACGCCCGTGCCGAACTTCTCGCCGGCGGTGGGGTCCTGTGTCTCCAGCCAGTCGCTGGCGGCGCCGGTGAGACCGGCCTTGGAGCCCCAGAGGATGGCCACGCCGCCCGCGTCCGTGGTCGTGCCGATGTCCTCACCGGGGATGCCGACGATCGCGTCGTCGTAGCCGTCCCCGTCCAGGTCGCCCGTGGCCACGGCCTTCCCGAACGCGTCGCCGGTCTCGGCGGCGCCGGCCACGCCGGAGGTGGACTGGCTGAAGCGGGCGGCATTGGTGGTCCCGATGCCTCTCGACGACCCGTACTGCACGGTGACGAGGCCGGCGCCCTTCTTCCCGCTGACGGTGGCGCCGGGCGCGCCGACCAGGACGTCCTCGTAACCGTCGCCGTTGAAATCGCTGTTGCGGTCGTCGGCGTGCGTGCCTCCGGGCGTTCCGGCGTAGGCGGAGGGGGCGGTCGCGATGGCCGCACCGGACAGAAGGAGGAATGACGCCGCGGCCAGGGCGGCGGAACGGTTCTTGCGCACGAGCGGCTCCTGATGAGAAGGACGACCGGGCAGCGCGGGGGATGTCCGGAAAGGGCCCGTTCCTTGTCCGGCGCCCTGTTTGACAGCGCATGAGGAGGAAGGGTTGTACGGGAATTCGCCCCGGGTTCACCGACGTCCCGGAGATCAACTGGTAAGCAGTCGGGGTGAATTGGTACACAAGGCGCTGAACTACCCCACCGGTTGATTGTTTGTGCAAGAAATCGCCAGACATCTTGCAGCAACGAGCTTCCCTCGGCACGGTATCCCCGTCGCGTCATCCCCGGCGCGCTCGTAGACGCTCGTAGACGGGAGATCCCTTGTCCGGGAGAGCTCACAGAGAGCACAGATCCGCACGGCGCCGCACCACCCCGCACCCCTCGCGTCATGGCCGGGCCCGCACCGTTCGCGCCCTGTCCGTGGCCGCCACCGCCGCGGCACTCGCGCTCGGTGGCCTCGCGGGACCGTCCGCCGCACCCGCCGCCGCGGCCACCACCCCGTACCCCAACCTCACGCCCACCCCGCCGATGGGCTGGAACAACTGGTCCTACTACGGCTGTGACATCAGCGAGGAAACCGTCCTCGCCAACGCCCGCGCACTCGTCTCCTCCGGCCTGGCCGCCAAGGGCTACGACACCGTCACCACCGACGACTGCTGGATGACGCACACCCGCGACGCCGACGGCAACCTCGTCCCCGACCCCACCCGCTTCCCGCACGGCATGGCCTACGTCGGCGAGCAACTGCACGCCATGGGCCTCAAGTTCGGCATCTACGAGGACGCCGGCACGGCCACGTGCGGCGGCTACCCCGGCTCGTACGGCCACATCAAGCAGGACGCCGACCTCTTCGCCAAGTGGAAGGTCGACTATCTGAAGCTGGACGGCTGCAACGTGCCCGTCCCCACGGGCCAGAGCGCGGACGACGTTTACCACAAGATCTACGGCGACATGAGCCAGGCGCTCCTCGACACCGGCCGGCCCATCGTCTACTCCGTCTCCGCGCCCGCCTACTTCGAGGGCGAGAAGGACTGGCACCACGTCATCTCCTGGTCCGCCGAGGTCGGCAACCTGTGGCGCGAGGGCGCCGACGTCGCCATGGAGTCGTCGTCCGCGCGCGGCAAGTGGGCCTCCATCAAGTACAACTACGGCTACAACGTGCCGCTCGCCGACCTGCAGAGCCCCGGCCGGTGGAACGACCCCGACTTCCTGCTCGCCGGGCAGTCCCGGCTCACCGGCGACGAGATCCGCAGCCAGATGTCGCTGTGGTCCGTGATGGCCGCCCCTCTCATCTCCAGCACCGACCTGACGAAGGCCTCGCCCGAGGCGCTCGACGTCCTCGGCAACAAGGACGTCATCGCCGTCGACCAGGACGCCAAGGGCCTCCAGGGACGCATCGTCCAGCAGGGCGACGGCTACGACGTCCTGTCCAAGCCCCTCGCGAACGGCGACCGGGCCGTGGCCCTGTTCAACTCGTCCGACGAGGCACAGACCATCACGACGACGGCCGCCAAGGCCGGGCTGCCCGCCGGATCCTCGTACCTCCTCAAGGACCTCTGGTCGAAGCGGACCACGCAGACCACGGGGACGATTGCCGCGAACGTGCCCGCCCACGCGACCGTGCTGTACCGCGTCCACGCCGGCACCGCCCACCGCGTGCAGCCCGCCACCGCGATCACCTGGACACGGACCGGCGGTGAAGGCGCGAGCTCCACCTGGAAGGTCGCGCTCGCGGACCACGGCCCGACCGGACTCACCGGCGCGCAACTGCGCATCAGCGCCCCCGAAGGGTGGCGCCTCAGCACGTCGAAGGTGTCCCTCGGCAAGGTCAGGCCCGGCGGCTCGGCCACCGCGACCATCACGGCGAAGGGCCCCGACGCCGAGCCCGGCACCACCGTCACGACCCTGACCGCGACCGCCCGCTACCGCGCCGGGGGCGCCGGTGACGGCTCCGTGTCGGGACGCGCCTCGATCGTCACCGAGGTGCCGTACCCGAGCCTCGACGCCGCCTTCAACAACGTCGGCGTGACCAACGAGGCGGCGCCGCCCGCCGAGGGCAACTACACGACCGGCAACTTCGACGGCGGCGGCGACAGCTACTCGGCCCAGGCCCTCGCCGCGGCCGGGGTCACCCCCGGGGCGAAGGTCAGCAAGGACGGCGTGACCTGGACGTTCCCGGCCGCCAAGCCGGGCACCCCGAACAACGTCGAACTCGCCGGTCAGTCGATCACCCTCACCGGCAGCGGCTCCAAGCTCTGGTTCCTCGGGGCGGAGGCCGGCTTCACCTCGGGCCAGGTCAAGGTCACGTACACCGACGGCACCACGAGCACGGGCAGCCTCGGCTTCCCCAACTGGTGCTGCACGGCGGGCACGGATTACGGCGCGACGACGGTCGCCACGTCCGACCACCGCAACACCCCGACCGGCCCCGCCAACTTCGGCGTCGGCTACAAGCTGTTCGGCAACTCCGTCCCGCTCACCGCGGGCAAGACGATCCGCACGGTCACCCTGCCTGACGCGGACGCGATCCACGTGTTCGCGATCACCGTTCAGTAGAGCCCGGGTGCGTCGGTGCGCCGGATGCCGTGGTCGCGGAGTCCGGCGCACCGCCGTGGACGTACGGTGACGCGATGGGCAGACTTCGCGAACCCCTGACCGCGACGGACATCGGGACCAAAAGGCTCGAAATCCTACCGCTCCAGGTGGAGTTCGCCGACGAGATGGCCGCGGTGCTCGGCGACCCGGCTCTGCATGCGTTCATCGGCGGCGCGCCGCTGTCGGCGCGGGAGCTGCGCGAACGCTACGGGCGACTGGTCGCGGGCTCCCCGGACCCGGCGGTCTCGTGGTGCAACTGGGTGCTGCGGATCAGCGGTGAGGAGTGTCTGGCCGGGACGGTCCAGGCCACGGTCGGCCCCGGCGACGACGGGCTCGAAGCCGAGATCGCGTGGGTCGTCGGAGTGCCGTGGCAGGGACGCGGCCTCGCCACGGAGGCGGCGCTCGCACTCGTCGACTGGCTCGGGCGGCAGCCCGTACGCACCGTCGTCGCGCACATCCACCCGGACCACGCCGCGTCGGCAGCCGTCGCCAAGGCGTGCGGACTGGCGCCCACGGACCGGATGCACGACGGCGAGGTCAGGTGGCAGCGCACTTTGAGATGACGCCTTGAACCGACGCACTTTGAGATGACGCACCCTGAGCCGACGCACCTCGAGGCGACGGCTCACCGGCTCCCGGGGCCGCCACCTCGCAGTGCGCGAGGACAATGGGGCGTCAGTGCTGCTGGACCTTCTGCGGGGTCGCCTCGCTCGGACGCACGACGACGTACCCCTCACCCTCCAGCTTCAGCTGGACGGCCTCGCCCGAACCGCCGCGGATCATCGACCCGATGGACTGCGACCGGTGCAACGAGGTGTTGAGATGGGCGGTCCAGCCCACGACCGCGTCCGTGTCCACGAACACCGACTGCTGCGGCGATACGGGGATGACCAGCGGGTTGCCCTCGCAGATGAGCCCCAGTCTGCCCTGACCGGTGAAGACGCTGTTGAACAGGCCTCCGCCGGATATTCCCGCGCCCTTCACGGTCTTGATCTCGTACGAGAGCGTGGAGTCGAAGCACAGGACGTTGCGCCCGTTGACCGTCAGGGCCTCGCCCGGTTCGACGTCGACGATGAAACAGTTCTGCGCCTCGTGCGCGAACCAGGCCTCGCCCTGCCCGCGCACCGTCATCAGCGGCAGGCCCTCGCCCGTGACCGCGCGCTTGAGCATGCCGCCCATGCCCTGACCCTTGCGCTCGAACTGCAGGTTCCCGCGGTAGGCGATCATCGCTCCCTGACGGGCCATCATGTCGCCGTTGACGGCGTAGCGGATCGACTTGGCGTTCTGTGCGGTCATTCCCGGCGCGGAGGCGGGCTGTACGACGTGCTCGCTGGAAAAGAGATCACCCTTCATGCGGGCATCCTGTCCCGGACGGGTCCGTTCCGCCAAGGTCGGGCAGCGTACCGGCCGGAATCCGACCAGTGGCGGGGCGGGCGTCGGGGCTCGACTCGCTTATCAGGCGCGGGTCTTCGCCAGGAGTTCGGTGATCTCCTCCGTCGTGCCGGTCTCGCCGAGGCGCGGGAAGATCCGCTCGACGCTGTTGCGGTGCGCCTCCACGTCCAGGTCCGTCATCGCGTCGGTGGCCAGGGTGACGTGGTAGCCGTGCTCGTGGGCGGCGCGGGCGCTGGACTCGACACCGATGCTGGTGGCGACGCCGGTCATCACGACCTGCGTGATGCCGCGGCGGCGGAGCTGGAGGTCCAGGTCCGTACCGTAGAAGGCGCCCCAGTTGCGCTTGGTGACCGTGATGTCCTCCGGGTGGCCGGACAGTTCGTCCACGATGACGTCCCAGCCCTCGGGCCGGGCGCCGGTGCGTCCCTGGGTCTCGTTGCGCCCCGGCACGGCGTCCGCCCCGTCGGCGGCGGCGCTGACGCGCACGAGGACGACCGGCAGGCCGTGCGAGCGGAAGGAGTCCGCCAACTCGACCGAGCGGGCGACGACTTCGGCGCCGGTGTACGGGGTGGTGGGTGCGCCGACAATGCCCTTCTGGAGGTCGATGACGACGAGGGCGGTGCGCGCGTCGAGGGTGGTGAGAGCCATGAGTGGGGCCTTTCGGGGTGGTTCGATTTCAGAGTGGGGCGGCCGGGGTCGACCGTGACGGGTGAGCGTTCCGGTCAGGCTTCCGTGAGCCGCTCCAGCAGGGTCAGCGCGGTGACGACGGTCCGGCGCTCCTCTTCTGAGTAGTTGTCCTGGAAGGCGCGGGCCAGCCATTCGCCGCGGGCCTGCCGGGTGCCCTCCGCGCTCTCGCGGCCGGCGTCGGTGAGGGTGACCAGCTGGCGGCGGCCGTCCTCGGGGTCGGGCCGGCGCTCGATCAGCCCGTGCTGGTCGAGCGCGGCGAGCGTGGCGGCCATCGACTGCGGCCGCACGCCCTCGGAGGCGGCGAGACCGCTGGCCGTGGCGGCCCCCGCCTTGCTGAGCCGGTTGAGCGCGGAGACCTGGGACGGGGTGAGGTCCTGACTGTCGGAGACCTCGCGCAGGCGGCGCCGGAGGCGGCTGAACATCACGCGCAGTTCGCGCGCGGCACGGTCCGCGGATTCCGAGATGCCCTCGGCGTGGTCGATGCCCTCGGCGTTGTTCATACGCCCACGCTAAAACCTTCAGCCCAGGCTGTCCAGTCTGGGCTGAAGATCTGGAGGGGGGAGGGTCTGCGCCAACGCGGTGTGCGACCAGGAGGGGGCACACCCGGTCTCCTGCCGATCACCAGGCCCCGCGCCCCCGCCGTGACGAACGCATGGAGCGCGCCGCCACCAGGGCGATCAGACTCCCGCCGATGACCAGCAGGCCCGGGCCGACGCTGCGGGTGTTCACGACCCTGGAGATCGCGGCGACCGGGCCGGTGTCGGCGCCGGTTCCCGTGCCGGAGGCGGTGCCGTTCCCGGTATCGGTGGCCCCGCCCATGTTCGTCCCCGTCCCCACTCCCGTACCCGTCCCGACTCCCGTCCCCGTCCCGCCCTCACCCGGAGCACCCGCCTCGGATCCTGCGGGCGGCGCGGACGGCGCCACGTCGCCGCCGGGCCGCGCCTGCCCGGAACCCGCCCCCGCCTCCGCATCGTCGTCCCCAGACGTGCCGGTCAGGCGTACGCCGAGGGCCGTCATCGCCGCTCCGACGGGCTGGAAGAACGTCGTGCCCCCGGCATCGCAGTTCCCGTTGCCGCCCGACGTCAGGCCCAGGGCGAGCCCGTCGGCGAACAGCGGGCCGCCGCTGTCGCCCGGTTCGGCGCACACCGTGGTCTGGACGAGGCCCGTGACCGTGCCCTCCGGGTAGTTCACCGTCGCGTTCAAGCCGGTCACCCGGCCGGAGTGCAGCCCTGTGGTGCTTCCGCTGCGGAAGACCCGCTGGCCCACCACGGGGTCGGCCGCCCCGGTGATGCGCACGCCACGGCCTCCGCCGATGGCGACGACGTCACTCTGGGCGCGCGGTGCCCCGTCGTCGTAACGCACGAGGGAGAAGTCGTTCCCGGGGAACGTGCCGCTCACCGTGGTGCCCAGTGCGGTGGCGTCGCCGGGCCGTGCGAACCACGTCGTGCCGACCGGGCCGCAATGCCCGGCCGTCAGCAGGAACGCGGCCTTGCCGTCGGTCACGTCGAAGCCCGCCGAGCAGCGCCCGCCGCTCGCGAAGATCGGCGAGGCGCCGTCGACGCGGGTGGTGAACGTGCCCCGGGTGCGCTCCATGCGGACGGACGCGCCGATGGTCCTGGCGACGCCGGCCAGCCGGGACCAGTCGCCTGCGGAGACGGTCGAATCGGCCCGCACCACGACCTCGTTCGAGCCGTAGTCCATCGACCACGCCGTACCCGACACCCGGGGAGCAGCTCGCAGCGTCGCGGCGGCCGAGCGAAGATCGCGCATGCTGTGGCGCACGACCTCGGCCCGCGCCCCGGCCCGCCGCACGTCCGCCGCCGCGCCCGCGTCGGTCACCGCGACCACCGTCCGCCCGTCCGCGCCGAGCCAGCTGCCTGCCGTGCGGGCGGCACCGAGCTGCGCCACCAGCCGTTCGCCCGCCGGAACGGGTGGACCGGAGGCGCCGGGTTCGTTCGCTATCGCGCGCGTGACCAACAGGCTTCCGCAGAGCAGGCCACCGACGGCGGCGAGGCGTGTGATCCGCCGGGCGGTGCGTCGTGCGTGCCTCATCCAGACTCCCCAACGTGCGGAACGGCGTACGGGCAAAAGGTCAACGACCTTGAGGGGAAAGGGCGTTGAGAATGCCGACCGGCCCGTCCCCTCGCCTCACGTACGTACGGACGGGGCGCCTCGTTCAGCGGGGCGCTGCCCGGTCGCCGCGCCGTCGCCGATCCGGGGGCGGGCCGATCGAGTGGACGCGCGACCCGTGCGACCTGCGAAAGCCCGGCCCGAGGAGCGCTCGGGCCATGGGGAGTGCAAGGATGTCGCCATGGCAATCAAGGCATATTTCGACATCACCATCGACGACAAGCCCGCCGGGCGCATCAGCTTCAACCTCTTCGACGACGTCGTCCCGAAGACGGTGGAGAACTTCCGTGCCCTGGCCACGGGCGAGAAGGGCTACGGCTACGCGGGGTCGTCGTTCCACCGCATCATCCCGCAGTTCATGCTCCAGGGCGGCGACTTCACCGCCGGCAACGGCACGGGCGGCAAGAGCATCTACGGCGAGAAGTTCGCCGACGAGAACTTCCAGCTCAAGCACACCAAGCCGGGCCTGCTCTCCATGGCCAACGCGGGCCCGAACACCAACGGCTCGCAGTTCTTCATCACCACGATCGTGACCGACTGGCTCGACGGCAAGCACGTCGTGTTCGGTGAGGTCGCCGACGAGTCCAGCATGGAGCTCGTCAAGAAGATCGAGGGCCTCGGCTCCCGCAGCGGTGCGCCCTCGGCGAAGGTCACCATCTCCGAGTCCGGCGTTCTCTAGCCTTCGGAACGACGCCTGACCGCCGGCCACTCGACGGCCGGGGGACGGACACAGTCGACGGGCCGGGGCAGCCGATCAGGCCGCCCCGGCCCGCTCCGTGCCCGACTTCTCACAAGGCCACAAGGCCACAAGGCCACAAGGCCACAAGGCCACAAGGCCACAAGGCCACAAGGCCACAAGGCCACAAGGCCACAAGGCCACAAGGCCACAAGGCCACAAGGCCACAGCGCTCAGCGCCGGCGCCCCGCGACCGGCACATCGAGCGGCCGGGCGAGACCCACGACCCCCTCGTCGAGTCGCTGGAGATGCCGCAGCACGCGGAAGGTGACCGTGCCCGAGCGCAGCGCCCCGGTTCCGTCCGCCTCCAGCATCGAGGCGATGCTCGCGCCCGACTGGACCTCTCCGCCGGTCTTCTCGTCCCGCACATGCGCGTCGATCACGCCGATGTTGTGGGCGATACGCACCCCGGCCCGCTCGAGCCGCGGATCCGCCGCGATGGTCTTGCTGTACGGCACCAGCTCGGCCGTCGCCGCGAGGGACCGGGCGTGATAGGCGCAGGTCTCCAGCAGTGCCACCAGATAGCGGGCCGTCTGCCGCCGCACGCGCAGCGGCGTGATCGGGTGGGTCAGCGGCTTCGTGGAGGCGCGCAGATCGTCCAGGGCCGTGTCCAGGTCCCGGGCCTTGTCGAGCAGGTCGACCGCGGGTCCGCCGCTGAGCTGCTCCACGGCGGCCGACACGACGTCCCCGAGCCTGACCAGGACCGTGCTGAGGAGTTCGTCGGTACGGCGGTCCGTGTGCACCGGCAGCACGAGCACCGCGGCGATGATGCCGCACGCGGCGCCGAGCGCCGTCTCCTCGATCCGCAGGACCAGCACGTCCAGGCTGTAGGTGTTCAGCAGCGTGTAGAGCAGGCCCAGCATCGCCGTGACGAAGAACGACATCAGGGCGTACGACAGCGGCGCGGTGAAGAACATCGCGAAGATGAAGACCAGGACGAGGGCGAACGCCGTCCAGGTGTGGTTGCCGACCACGCCCGCGAGCGCGACACCGGCGACCACGCCGAACACCGTTCCGAGGAGCCGGCGGTAGCCCTTGACCAGGATCTCGCCCGTGGACGCGGTGTTGAGGAAGACCACCCAGCACGTCAGGACCGCCCAGTACCAGCGCTGGCTGGACAGGAACTCGCCGCCGACGATGGCCAGGGACGAGCCCACAGCGACCTGGAACGCGGCCCGCGTCGTGGGCCGCTGGAGCCCGGTGCGGTCGTCCGCGTCGTCCTCGTCCTGCTCGGAGCCGGTGATCGCGAGGTCCTCGGCGTCGAGTTCCTCGCGGGAGCGCGTCGTCGCCGGGGTGTCGTCGGACTCGTCCTGCGGTCCGTCGAGGGCGACCCGCAGACCCATGACGGCGCGCGCCGCCTCACCGATCCCGCGGAAGACGTCCTGCACGGCGGCGGAGCCGCGCGGCAGATTGTCCTCGTCGCGGTAGGCGAGCAGCCGGTTGCGTACGTGCGCGAGCGCCGTCCCGCGGTCGCCGGACACGGGGCGGGCGACGAGCAGGTGCAGAGCGTTGAGGTCGCGGCGCAGGGTCGCGGTCGTGTCGCCGTCGGCGTACAGGCGCTTCGACGGCTCCGGAACGGGTGCGTGCGGCAGGTGCAGGGTGAGGGTGTCGGCACGTTCGGCGCTGCGGGCGTTGAGCAGCAGGACGCCGAGCCGTTCGGCCGCGATCTCGGCGTCGGCGACCCTGCGTTGCACGAGGGCGGCCGTGGCCGAGTCCCGGGTGCCTTCCTCCAGGCGGCCCTGGATCATCAGTGCCGTCTCGTGCAGGCGCGCGGTGCCCCGCCGCAGGTCGTCGAGGACCTTTTCCAGCTGGCCGGGTTCGGCGTCGAGCAGTTCGGCCTGCGTGTCCACGAGCTGCGCGAGCCGTGCCCTGAACGCGTCACGCAGTCGGCCGAGGACCTGCTCCGGTGTCTCGGGCACGACGGCGAAGCGCACGACCGCGCTGCACGCGAAGGCGATGGCCAGCGTCGCGTACAGCCGTGGCAGCGACGACACCGTCGCGCTCACGAACAGGGAGACGAAGTAGATCTGAAAGCCGATCAGACCCAGCGCGGTGCCGCGGTCACCGAACCTGCGGCTGTAGACGGCCCCGAAGATCAGGGCGATGAAGAAGAGGTCACCCGCGATGACCTTGTTGTGCAGCAGCGCGGCGAGCGACACCGCCGTGAGCGCCACGGGCAGGCCGAGGGCGAGGGTGACCGCCTGGCCGCGTACGTCCTTCTCCCTGATCGCGAAGGTGGCCACCATCGCGGCCATGGCGCCGGCGACCATGTGTGTCACATCGGTGTGGAGCGCCGCGAGGACGGCCAGGGTGAGCGCGATCGCGCCGACCGTCCGCAGTCCCGCCATCAGCCGCAGCAGCCCCGGATCGGACGCCACGAACCGGTCCCACGTGCCACCGATCCTCGTCAGCCGTGTCACTGCCCTCACTCTGCCGCACTCTCCTGATCCAGCCATGATCCGCGGACGCCTCAGCATCCCATGCGCGTCAACTGAGCTTTGAGGCCGGTCGTAGGAGGTGGGAGGCGGTACGGGACCGTCGGCGGCAACGGTGTCCAGGGCTGCCGGTTGTCTTCAGATGTCGGCAGTTGTCGCCATGTGTCGTCAGATCGGGAGTCCGATCAGGCCACGCCCGCTCCGGGACGCCTCGGTCACCACCTCGCCCCAGTCGCGGACCAGGATGGCGAACTCCTCGAAGTTCGCTGTCCAGCGCCCGGGTCTCTCCGCGTGCACCGCGTACGGCGCGCGGAGGTCTTCGAGAAGGGGCGCGGCAACGGCCCACGCGCGCGCCAGGTCCGGGACCTGCTCCGGCGTGCGGACGACGAGCAGTCGAGGGTGCCACGGGTCCCGTTCGGCGGGGAAGAGCCCGACAATCGGCTCATCCTCCGCGCCCGTGTCGGCGTCGTCGGGGCCCAGCCAGAACAGCCCTGCCAGGAACACGTCGAGCGCCGCCCGCAGGTCGGGTTCGGCGAAGTCGCGGACGTCCTCCCACGCCTGGCCGGCCCAGAAGTGCGGCTTGAACGAACCGAGAGTCCGGAAGAACTCGTACAGGGCGCACCACGGCGTATCGGGCCGCCGCACCCAGCCGTGCTCGACCCCGGCGTCCGCGCCACCGACACCGTCGTCGCAGTCGTCGTCCGGGCATGCGGCGTCCTCCAGCATGCCGAGGCGCTCCGCGGCAGGCGTCCGCCCGAGGTGGTCCCAGTCGACGACGAGAACGGTGATGTCCAGACCCATGGGGAGAGGTTATAGATCGTCCGTGGGGGAGCGGCCGGAGCTCACCTCACGGGCCTGCGCACCCATACCTGCCTCTCGCTCGCTCCGGGTGCGTCGCCGAGGCCCGATGTGCCGAGGTCCAGCCAGCCCCAGGAGCGCAGCAGCGCGGAGCCCGGCGCCTCGGGTACGGCGGGGTCGGACCGGGGCACCGCCGCGACGATCAGGTCGGTGTCGTGGCGCGCGAGGAGCCGTGTCTGCAGGTCCGTCGCGACGCCGTGGCGCCGATGCGCGGGCAGCACCATCAGCTCGGCGAGGACGAAGGCCCGGCCGGACGCGGTGAGTTCCTCGAACTCGGTCGGCAGGTCACCCCGGAAGCCCGCCCACCAGTCACCGGTGCGGTCGGCCCGGTACCCGTAGAGGCAGCCGACGAGCCCGCCCGAGTCGGCCACCACCATGTCGAAGTCGGGCCGCTGACCGTGTTTCTCGAACCGGGTCAGGAATCCCTGCCGGTCGCGGTACTCGGTGCCCGCGGCCCCGTGGTACGCCGAGACGTACACGTCAGCGACGGCTTCCCGCTGCTGTTCCGCCTGCCACCGCGACAGCCGCCGCAAGTACACCTGAGCCATACGAGCCTCCCGTCAGGCCGCGGGACATGCCCGGGCTCAGCATGGTGACACTCACGGGCGACGAGGGGAACGGGGCGTCACGCCCTGCCGCGCGAACTCCCGCTGACCTCAGGGTACTTGCGGAAAAGTGTGCTTGGAAGGTGCGGCCCCGCGTCGTCAGGAAAGGGACTGCACAGTCTGCCGCACCTGGGTCGCGACGGTGTCCGGCAGCGGTGCGTAGTGGATCCGGGTCAGTGCCTGCTGGCCCTCGTCGCTCGCGGTGTAGGTGAGGAAGGACTTGAGCGCCGGGAGTGTGGCGGCTCGGTTGCCCTTGTCGCACACGATCTCGTACGTGACCAGGACGATCGGGTACGCCCCCGCGGCCGAGTGGCCGTAGCGGAACTTCAGTGACATGTCCTTGCCCTGCCCGGTCACGCGGGCCGCGGCGATTCCCGCGGACGCGGACTGCGGCGACGCGGCGACGGGCTCCGCCGCGCCCGTGTCGATGCGGACGGTCGGTACGTGGCTGCTCGCCGCGAAGGACAGCTCGAAGTATCCGATCGACCCGTACGAGGAGTTGACCTCGGAGACGACTCCGCTGGAGCCGTTCGCCGAGCCGCCGCCCCTGGCCTGCCAGGACTTCTCCGCCGGGTAGGGCCAGGCGGCCGGGGCGGCGCCGGCGAGGTAGGCCTGAAGGTTCTGCGTCGTGCCCGAGTCGTCCGAGCGGTGCACCGGGCGGATGCGGGTCGAGGGGAGTTTCGCGTCGGGGTTGAGCGCGCGGATCTGCGGGGCGTCCCAGGTGGTGATCCGGGTGTCGAAGATCCCGGCGAGGGTCGGGGCGTCGAGGACCAGGTCGTCGACGCCGGGCAGGTTGTAGCCGACCGCGATGGGGCCGCCCGCCATGGGCAGGTTGATGGCCCGGCCGCCGGTGCACGTCTGCTTCGACAGCTCGACCTCTTCGGGCTTCAGCGCACTGTCCGAGCCGCCGAACGCGGTCGCGCCGCGCAGGAACTGGGCGGCGCCGGCACCCGATCCGAGCGGGTTGTAGGCGATCTGGACGCCGGGGCAGGCGCGTTGGTACTGGTCGATCCAGTACTTCATCACGTTCTGCTGGGCCGTCGAACCCGAGCCCGGCACCTGGCTCTTGCCCGCGCAGTCGATGTCGGCGACGGGGGAGGCGCCGGCCGAGGACGCGCGATGGTCGGCGGCACCTGGGCCACCCGTCCCGCACCCCGCGAGCAGGAGCGTGACCGCGACGGCAGCCGCACCGGCCGGAACGCTCTGCTTGATCACACGTCTGGCACGGGCGCTCTGCACTGTCGTTCCCCCTGGTGAAACCGCGATCGGAAGGACAAATGCTTACTGATCATGGCGGTCGTGGGGTGACGTGAGGGTGAACTCCAGGCGAAGCACCACCGTACGAAGGGCGAGCGGGGCCCGACAGGGGCCCCGCTGTCCACTTCCGCTGCCGTTCGGTTCAGCGTCTGGCTCCCGCTCAGTCCTTGTAGTCGGGCGCGATCCGGTCGAGGAGGCGCAGCATCGCCGCCCACGCCAGGTCGTACGCGTCCTCGTCCTGGAAGTCCGAGTCGGCCTCCGCCTCGCCCGCGAGCTGCCGGGCGGTGTACTCGCACACCTCCGGCGACGGAACAGTCAGAGGCACGCCGCCGGCCTGGGCGGTGACCTGGATCTCGCAGGCCTTCTCCAGGTAGTACATGCGCAGGAACGCCTGGGCCGCGCTCCCGCCGACGGTGAGCAGGCCGTGGTTGCGCAGGATCAGCGCGGGGTGGCCGCCGATGTCGTCGACCAGGCGCTTCTGCTCGTCCAGGTTGAGCGCCACACCTTCGTAGTCGTGGTAGCCGACCCGGTTGTGGAACTCCATCGACATCTGGTTCAGCGGCAGCAGCCCGCCCTGCTGCGCGGCGACGGCGCAGCCCGCCTTGGTGTGCGTGTGCAGGACGCAGTGGGCATCCTCGCGGGCGGCGTGGATCGCGCTGTGGATGACGAACCCGGCCGGGTTGACCGGGTGCGGGGTCGGCTCGACCGGGTTCCCGGACAGGTCGATCTTGACCAGGTTGGAGGCGGTGATCTCCTCGAACAGCAGCCCGTACGGGTTGATCAGGAAGTGGTGGTCCGGGCCCGGCAGGCGCAGCGAGATGTGCGTGAAGATCAGGTCGGTCATGCGGAAATGGGCCACGAGCCGGTAGACGGCGGCGAGTTCACGGCGCAGCCGCAGCTCCGTCTGCGCGGCGTCCTGATCGGCGGCGGGGGTGAGCAGGTCGGTCACGAGACGGCTCCTTCGAGAGTCGGGTCGACCACGGGGGTGAGCGGGCGGCCGGTGCGGTGCCAGGCGATGACGTTCTCGGCGGGCGCACACACGTATGCGCGCTGCGAGGCGTCGGACAGGAACGCGCTGTGCGGGGAGAGCTGGATGCGCGGGTGGGTGCGCAGCGGGTCGTCGGCGGGCGGGGGTTCGACCGGGAACACATCGAGTGCGGCCCCGGCGAGATGCCCGCTGTCCAGTGCCCGCAGGAGGGCGTCGGCGTCGACGAGTTCACCGCGCGAGACGTTCACGAGGAACGAGCCCGGCCGCATCCGGGCGAGCAGGGCCTCGTCCACGAGGCCGTGGGTCTGCGGGGTGAGCGGGGTGTGCAAGGACAGCACGTCGGCGCGGCCGACCAGCTCGTCGAGGCCGAGCCGGTCGACCTCGGGCGGCCAGCCGGCCGGGTCGGCGTGCGGGTCGAAGGCGGCCACGCGGCCGAAGACGGGCGCCGCCATCCGCGCCACGGCGCGCGCGATACGGCCGAACCCGACGAGGCCGAGCGTCAACTCGCTTGCCCGGCGCGGCAGTCCGCCGAACTCCGTGTTCCAGCCGCCGCCGCGCACCGTGGCGTCGGCGTGCGGCAGGTGGCGTACGAGGGAGAGGGTGGCGGCGAGCGCGTGCACGGCGACGTCCTCGGTGGCCGCGTGCGGCAGGTTGCTCACCCACAGGCCGCGCCGGCGGGCCTCGGCGGTGTCCACCATGTCGTAGCCTGCGGACATCGTGGCCAGCATGCGCACGGTGGGCAGCCGGTCCAGGAGGGCCGCGTCCACGGGGGCGTAGCCGACGATCAGCGCCTCGGCGTCGTGCGCCGCCGCTGCGATCCTGGCGGGGTCGCGGCTCCCGACGACGCGGACCTCGAAGCCCGCGTCGCGCAGCAGGCGCTCGCCCGGCTCGACATCCAGCTCCTCGGGGTCGGTGAAGACCACCACGGGCTGACCCATCTCAATTCTCCCCACGCCTGGAGCGACAAACTTAGGGCGACGAATGATTCGTCGGTCGCTTCGGTGTTGAAATTACGTTTCGTCTTCCATAATTGTCCAGTCCGCATGAGACGGGCGTCCGTGACGGATGTCACGGGTGTCCGGCGCCCATGTCGCCGTGGCAGACAATGGGCGCCGACCCCAGGTGCGGCCGTACCCGGGCAGCCGAGCTGAGGGGAAGCCCCGGTGGACCTGGACCACATCGACCTCGCCGTCGTCCGCGAGCTGCAGGCGGACGGCCGTCTGACGTACGAGACGCTGGCCCAGCGGGTCGGCCTCTCCCGGCCCGCCACCCGGGCCCGCGTCCAGCGGCTGCTCGAGGGCGGCGGTGTGCTCGTGGCGGCCGTCGTGCACCCCGCCGTCCGGGGCCTCACCGCGTCGGCGCATCTGTCGATCGGTGTCCGCGGTCCGGCCGGGCCCGTGGCGCGCGCCGTCGCCGCCATGCCCGAGGCGCCGTTCGTCACGCTGACCGCAGGCGGCTACGCGGTCATGGCCGAGCTGCGCACGAAGGGGATCGCCGATCTGGACCGGGCGATCGAACGCGTCCGCTGCCTGCCCGGCGTCGACGTCGTGGACCCGCTCATCTCCACCCGCCACCTCAAGGACCCGTATCTGCTCGCGGGGGAGCCGGCCGTCACGGAACTCGACGAGACCGACCAGCTCGTCCTGCGCGAGCTGGAGGCCGACGGCCGCCTCCCGTTCGCCGAGCTCGCCGAGCGGGTCGGCCTGTCGGCCGGCGCGGCTCGCGCGCGCACGCTGCGGCTCCTCGACGGCGGCGTCGCGAAGGTCCTCGCGCTGGTGCGCCCCGAACTCCTCGGCCTCGGCATCCTGTGCGGCTTCGCGGTGCGCGTCGAAGGGGAGCGGGACGAGGTCGCCGCGCGTCTCGCGGAGCGCGAACAGGTCTCCTTCCTGTCCTCCTGCATGGGGCGCGCGGACCTGGTCGGCACGATCACGGTGGAATCCCTCGCGGCGATCCGGACGGCCGTCGAGGACATGCGGGCCGTGAAGGGCGTGCGCGCGGTGGAGAGCTGGGTGCACCTGGAGCTCGTCAAGGAGCGCTACGAGGATCCGGCCGCCGAGTGAGGCACAGGTCGGATGATACGTAAGCGATGGCTCGCCTGAACTTACGAAAAGTTTCTCAGCGGTACATCTAGTCAATTCATCGTCGGCTGCTTATCGTCCATGCGAACGAATCAGTCGCCGCGCCTTGTCTGTGCGCGGCGGCCCTCATCGTCTTCCCACGGTCGAAAGCAGGCCCCTCATGCACCACCCCCTCGATGACGCCGACCGCACGCTCCTGGTGACCGGCGCGGCGGTGGCCGCCGCCGGAACCCCCGTACGCGCCGAGGCGCTCGCCGTCCGGGGCGGCCGCGTCGTCCACGTCGGCACCGCGGACTCGGCACGCGCCGCTCTCGGCGGCCGGATCGACGAGAACCTCGAACTCGACGGCGGCCTCGTCCACCCCGGCTTCGTCGACGCCCACTGCCACCCCGTGATGTACGGGCAGGCCCTGGCCTGGGTCGACTGCCGGCCCGAGCGCGTCCCCGACATCGAGACACTCGTCGCCGTCCTGGCCGTCGCCGCCCGCGAACTCCCCGCCGGAGTCCCCGTGCGCGGATTCGGCTACGAGCACCGCAGGCTCGCCGAGTGCCGCCACCCCACCTGCCACGACCTCGACCGCGTCGCCACCGACCGCGAGGTGTACGTCATGAACGCCTCCGGTCACGGCGGCGTCGTCAACTCCCACACCCTGCGCACCTGCGGCGTCACTGCGGGCACCCCCGACCCCGAGGGCGGCAGCATCGGCCGTCTGCCCTCCGGCGAGCCCGACGGACAGCTCTGGGACGCGGCCTGCGACCTGCTCACCGGGCCCGGCGGCGTGAAGATCGGCAACCACGGCCCGAACTTCCACCTCTCCGAACCCGACGCGATCATGGCCGACCACCTGCTGTGCGCCCAGGAGGTCTTCCTCGCCGCCGGTGTCACCACCGTCGGTGACGCGCAGGCATCCCGCCGCGAGATGGAGACCTATCTGAGGGCACGTCAGGACGGCTCGCTGCGCCTGCGCGTCTCCGCCTACCTCACCTCCGCGCTCCTCGACACCGCGCTCGACCTGGGAGTCGTGAACGGCTTCGGCGACGACCACTTCCGTGTCCAGGGCGTGAAGTTCTACGCCGACGGCACGCTCGGCGGCTGGACCGCGTACTTCCCCGACGGATACGCGGCGGACTGCTGCCACCACGGGCAGCTCTACCACTCGGCCGAGGAGTACGCCGAGCTCGTCGGCCGCGCCCACCGCGCCGGCCTGCAGACCGCCACCCACGCCCAGTCCCCGTACGCCATCGGCATGGTGCTCGACGCCGTCGAGAAGGCGCAGGCCGACCGCGAGCGCCCCGGCATGCGGCACCGCATCGAGCACTCCGGTCTGCCCACCGACGAACAGATCGTCCGCATGGGCGAGTTGGGCGTCGTACCCGTCATGCAGCCCCAGCACCACCTGCGGACCGGCGACGGCACACTCACCGCCGTCGGCGACCTCGGCCACCGCTACAACCCGGCGGGCGCCTGCCTCGCCGCGGGCGTGCCCGTCGTCTTCAGCTCCGACGCGCCCGTCGCGCCGCCGGCCCCGCTGGAGGCGATCTCCGCGGCGGCCACCCGGCGCACCGTGCTCGGCACCGTCCTCGGCGACGCCGCGCTGCGCATGCCCGTCGCGGACGGCCTGCACGCGCACACCGCGGCGGCGGCCAGTGCCCTGCACCGCGAACACGCGGTCGGCGCCCTGGCCCCCGGCATGCTCGCCGACTTCGTGGTCCTCGACAGCGACCCGCTCACCGCGGACCCGGCCGAACTCGCCTCCATCGGCGTACGCGAGACCTGGATCGGCGGCGCCCGCGCCTGGGCCGCCCCCGGCCGCTGACCGCTCCACCGCACAGCTCCCTACTGCAACAGCCCCCTCCCCTTCCCCGCCTCTCCTGTCCCCGGAGGCTTCATGCCGACACAGCCCGCCACCAGACAGAGCCCGTACAGAGCCGCCTTCGCGGCCCTCGCCGGCACCTCCATCGAGTGGTACGACTTCTACGCCTTCGCCACCGCGGCGGCGATCGTCTTCGACGACGTGTTCTTCCCGCCGGACATGTCGCCCTACCTCAAGACCCTCTCGGCGTTCGCGACCTTCGCCGTCGGCTTCCTACTGCGCCCGCTCGGCGGCATCGTCTTCGGTCACATAGGCGACCGCGTGGGCCGGAAGAAGACCCTCGTCATCACGCTCGTGATGATGGGCGTCGCGTCGTTCGCGATCGGCCTGCTCCCCACCTACTCCCAAGTCGGCGCGCTGGCCCCGGTCCTCCTCATCGCGCTGCGCCTCATCCAGGGCATAGCGATCGGCGGCGAGTGGGGAGGCGCCGTACTGATCGCCGTGGAGAACGCCCCGCCCGGCAAGGCCGCGTTCTTCGGTTCGTTCGCCCAACTCGGCTCATCCGTAGGCGCGTTGCTGTCGACCGGCGCCTTCAGCCTGATGAACCTGTTCGGCAACGACGCGTTCATGAGCTGGGGCTGGCGCGTGCCGTTCCTGGCGTCCTCGGTCCTTGTGATCGTCGGCCTCGTCGTACGGGTGAAGCTCGAGGAGTCGCCCGTCATGTCCGAGGTGCGCGACGAGCACGCCGCCGCCGAACAGAAGCTGCCCGTCGTGGAGGTCTTCCAGAAGGCGTGGCGCACGGTCCTCATCGGCGTCTTCGCCCTGGCCACCGCGACCGGCGGTTACTACGTGGTGACCAGTTTCCTGCTCTCGTACGGCACCGGTGACCTCCGTCTGTCCGAGTCCATGCTCCTCAACGGCCTCACCCTCGCGGCGTTCCTGGAACTCCTGGTCACGCCGTGGCTGTCCTGGCTGGCGGACCGGGTGGGCCCGCACAAGGTCGTCATCGCGGGCCTGGCCGGCGTCATCGTCCTGGCGATCCCGCAGTTCATGGTCCTCGGCACGGGCAGCGTCATCCTGATCTGGCTGATGATGCTGGCGATGCGCCTGGTGATGTCCGCGCTGTACGGGCCCATCGCCTCGATCCTCGCGGAGGGCTTCGCCCCGCACGTCCGCTACACCGGCATCTCGCTGTCCTACCAGATCTGCAACATGGTCTTCGGCGGCCTCGCGCCGCTCCTGGCGGTCTCCCTCGCCGCGGCCGCGGGCGGCCACTACTGGCCCACGGCGCTCATGCTCATGGCCATCTCGGCCGTCGGCATCTGGTGCACGGCCCGGCTCCGGCGCCTGCGGGTGCCGCAGCCGGGGGACGGCGCGGCCACGGTGACGGAACGGGAGGTGGCGAGCAGCGTCTGAGCATCGCCGACAGCTCACCGCGGCCGGGCCGGACCCGTGCACGCCGAGGCGCACCGCGCGCCGGGCGGCACGGACCCGGCCCGGCCGCGGTGCTGTCGTCACCCCGACGTCACCCCGCGCCCAGAGCCTGGCTCCTGCGCCGGTCGAGTTCCCCCTGTACCCGTGCCACATCCTGCGCGTAGGGGCGGTAGAGCAGGGTGAGGACCGCTCCGTTGACGAGCATCAGGATGACGAGGACCCACAGGAACACCGGCCGGAGCCCGACCACGTCGCCCAGGAAGCCCGCGCCGAGGCTGAACGCCGCCCAGGCGATCGCCTCGAAGACGGACACGTAGATCGCGAAGGCGGCGGCACGCTGCTCGGGTGGGGTGACCGCCATGACCATGGGCCGGTTGACCGGCGGGTTGATCCCCTGGGCCATGCCCATGAGGCCGAAGAAGACCGCGAAGAGGGCGATGCCGTCGTACTCGATCTGAGTGCCGAAGAAGGCCGTCACGGCGAAGGCGAACTGCGCGCCCTGCAACACCGCGACCAGCCCGTACCGGGGGCTGCGGCGCGCGGCCCAGTCGGCCGCGAAGCCTCCGAGGAGGGTGCCCAGGAAGTAGCCGATGCCCATCGGGAGCAGCACCACCGAGGCGACCTGGGTGCTGAAGCCGAACACGTCCACCAGATAGACCACACCGAACGTGGAGATCAGGAGGTGGCCTGACAACAGCCGGGACACCAGCAGGATGGACAGGCTGCGGACCCTGAACAGCGCCACCGCCTGCGACCAGGTGACCTTGGTGGCGTGTGCCGCGCGGGCCTCCTGGCCCAGGTCGGCGAGCTGCCGCTCCGCAGCGCCCCGGCCGGGGTCGCGGAACCACAGCCAGATTCCGCAGCCGAGCGCGATGTTGAACGCGCCGATCCCCCACAGACCCCATCGCCAGCCGTCGTCGACGCCGGCCAACTGCCCCTTGAGCGGTCCGATCACCGCACTGACCAGCGCCACGGCGCCGTACACGAGTCCGACCGCGCGGCCCCGTGACGAGCTGTCGAAGAGGTCGCCGATGATCTCGGTGATGACGGGGTGGGCGGCCGCGTAGCCCGCCGCGAGGATCGTGTAGAGCACGAGCAGCTGGGCGAAGTTCTGGGAGAAGCCCGCGGCCACACCCCAGACACCCCACAGGCCCGTCGCGAGGACGAGGACGCCCTTGCGGGACCAGCGCTGTGCGGCCCACACCCAGAACGGGCCCGTGAACACCCCCACGATCTTGCTCGCGGCGGTGAGGACACCGAGCGCCCCGAGCGAGATGCCGAGCGACTGCCGGATGAGCGGGAAGAGACCGCCGACGAGGCTCGCCTCGGTGCTGTCGACCAGCAGCGCACCGCCGAGCAGCGACAACTGGCGCCCGCGCCGGGGTACTCCGGGTGGTCCGATGTCCTTGGTCGTTGTCGCTGGCCCATCGATAAGCTCGGGCATGGCGCCACCCTTTCTTGGCATGGTTCTTCGCTGGAGCGGTGCGGGAGGGAGAGGTGCCTGCCGGTGACGGGGTGGCCGCCCCGTCACCGGCGTTCTTTCGGTGGTGCGGCGGCACGGACCTTCCGGCCCGGGCTGCGGTTCGGTCAGAGCTCGGCGAGTTCCTCGGCGACCATCCGCAGCCGCGGCGCCGGGAAGAGCCCGCCCGCCATGGCGGCGACGTCGATCAGGGGCGTCGGCCCCAGGATCTGCAGGAGTTCCGAGTCCACGACACCCGGCAGGTGGCGGCGCAGGACCTCCACCGCCACCGGGTCGGAGATCAGAGCCCGGATCGGTGTGCGCAGCGAGAAGCGGCCCTCCGGGTAGTCGTCGGCGCGCGGCAGGGGCTGCGCGGCGGCCTCGGCCTGTTCGCGCTGGGCGCGCACCAGCAGGTGCTTCTCGGTGACGGGCCCCACCGCGGGGAGCCCGAGCCGCTCGTACTGGCCGGGCGGCGCCTCGTTCGCCCGCATGAGGTCCACCATCAGACGCGCCATGCGCAGCTCCACCGCGTCGTCGGCGAGCGGAGTGCGCTGCTCGGGGTCGGACGCCAGGTCGTAGAGCAGCGTGCCGTGCTGGTACGGGTTGAAGAGCGTGCGCCCGGACATGCGCAGCGTGCGGACGCCCTTGGTGAAGTCGAAGGGTTCGGCCAGCTCCAGGTCCGCGAGCTCCTGCGGCGTGAAGCGGCCCCGCATGTGCGTCGGCATCAACGTGTGCTCGTGCAGTGGAGCGTTGTCGGGGGAGACGGGCGCCCTCATGTAGACGTGGCGGCCGTCGGTCACATTGACGTGTCCGCCGTGCATGCCGAACAGGCCCGCCTCGCGTACGGACGTGTCCGAGAGCGGCGCGCCCTGCATGTCGCCGGGCCGCGGGACGCCGAAGAACTCCAGGAGGGTGGGCGCCAGGTCGATGGTCTGCACGAGGTCCTGGCGCCGCTCGCCCGTCGCGCCGGTCCGGGGATCCCAGGCGAACAGGGGCAGATGGACGAGTTCGTTGTACCAGGGCTGCACGCTCTTGCCCCACCACCCCTTCTCGCCGAGCAGCAGACCGTGGTCCGTGCAGACCAGGAGCAACGTGTCCTCCCACAGGCCGAGTTCGTCCATCGTGTCGAGGACTCGCCCGAGGGAGTGGTCGCACATGGACAGCAGCGCCGCGTACTCGTACCGGGCGTGCCCGACCTGGTCGTCCGTCTCGACCACGCGCTTGTAGTCGGGCCAGTCGAAGTGCGGGCCGTCGTAGTCGTGCGGATAGAGGTCCTTGAAGCGCCGGTGGCTGAAGAACGGCTCGTGCGGGTCGAAGGTCTCTATCTGTACGAACCAGTTGTCCGCGTCGCGATTGGTGTGGACGAACTCCAGGCCGGCGTCGAACGTCAGCGTCTGCGGATGACGGTCCTCGGTCGCCATGTGCGGCCGGTTCACCCAGTCCTGCCGGTAGGCGGCCCCGAACCGGACCTTCTTGAGATCCTCGGGCATCTCGGGATCCGCGACCTGCCCCTTCCACGGGTCGCCCTCCTGCCCGCGGAAGAACTCCCAGGTGATGTACCGGCCGTGATAGGTCGCGCCGCCGTCCTCCCAGTAATGGGGGTGGTCGCTCACGAGGTGGGTGTAGACGCCGCTCTGCTTGAGCAGTTCGGGCATGGAGTCGTCGAACGGCTCCAGCGGACCCCAGCTGCGGTGCAGGAAGTTGTGCCGCCCCGTGTGGATCTCGCGGCGGGCCGGCATACAGGGCATCGAGCCCGCGTAGCAGTTGTCGTACGTGACGGACCGCTCGGCGAGCCGGGCGAAGTTCGGCGCGTGCGTCCAGTCGCCTCCGTACGGCGGCAGCATCCGCCGGTTGAGGCTGTCGAACATCACCATGATCGCCTTCATGCGGCGCCCCCTGTCTGCGTGGGTGTACTGCCATCGGACTCCGGCCGTCCGGTCTCCAGGCGCCGCAGCAGCCCTTCGAGCCAGGCCACCCAGCGGTCGACGGACGAGGCACCGTAGGCGTGCAGCTCGTCGCTGATCTCGCGCGCGAGGTCCTGGTCCAGCTCGGGCAGCGGGTTCTCGAATCCGATGCGCCTGTCGCGGTCGCGGTTGCCGGCGATCTGGGCGCGCCGATAAGTGAGTTCGGTCCTGATCAGCCGGATCGCCGCGTCCCTGTCGAGCGGGGCGGCGAAGCTGAACCTGGCCAGGAAGTCGGCGTCCTGGAAGCGGCTGGGCGGGTCGTACGGGGAGCGCACCCACTCCATCAGGACGTCGCGCCCCCGTGGCGTCAGCCGGTAGACCTTCGCGTCCGGCCGGCCCTCGCGTGGATCGACCTCGTACGCCACCCAACCGTCGTCGACCATGCGCCCGAGCAGCCGGTAGATCTGGCTGTGATGGGCGCGCGAACGGAGGAACTGTCCTTCTGTGTCCACCCACTTGCGCAGGTCGTACCCGCTGAACGGGCGGTACGACAGCAGCGCGAGCAGGACGTACTCGAACTTCACGACCCTCACCCCTATGTGCACAATCACCTATGTGCAGGGATTCATATCGCTGGGGGTGGGGGCAGTCAACAGATCCGACAGGCTCTTATCGAGGCGTTCACAGTCGGCCCGCGGTACGCATGGGCGCGGGGCGCCGTCAGATCGGCTGCGTCCGGTGGATGGAGTACTGCTCCATGAGCTTGGCGCGCGTCGCCCCGAGCCGGTAGGCGAGGATCTCGGCGACGGTGCGGATCAGGGACATGCCCAGCGCGGGATCGGCCTCGCAGAGACTGCGGACCGCCTGCGCGTCGAACTCGTAGGCGCGCACGGGGCTGAACGCCTCGGCCCCGAAGTCCCACTGATGCGGCGGGAACAGCCATGACCAGCCGAGCAGATCACCCGCGCCGAGCGAGGCGACGGTCACCCGCTTGTGCTCGGTGACCTGATGGTCCAGTGAGACAGCGCCTGAGCGCACGACCCAGAACCGGTCGGCGATGTGGCCCTCCTCGAAGATCCGCTCGTCCTCTTCGAACGTCACCTCCTGGGCGAGCGTCATCAGCCGCTCGCGGTGCTCGTGAGGAAGAGCGGGCAGCAGTCGCGTCGCGTTCGTCATGGACAGGCCTCCTCGCCGAGGTTCCCCACCTTCTATTGGAGCCGCCACGGGCCGATTGAGCACCCCGGGGGCGGCACCGAATTCCGGGAACTACGCAGAGTCACCCACCGGCTTCGCGGCGACAGCGGAAAGCCACTCGACGACGTCCGTGGCGTCCTGCTCGCGCGCGATGTCCACGGGCGTCCTGTCGCCGTATCCGATCCGGTCGGGATCCGCCCCCAGTCCGTACAGGTACTGGGCCGTGGCCAGGCGGCCGCCGTGGCAGGCGCACCAGAAAGCCCTGGACAGCTCCTCCGGCGTCGGCGGTTCCCCGGCCGTCGCGCAGGCCTCGACCTGGCCGAGCAGACCGAGCGACGCGGCCTCCTCAAAGGTGACGCGGGCGCCGTGCGCGACGAGCCGGAACGCCGCGCGCCACTGCCCGAAGGCGCAGGCGTCGGCGAGAGGAGTGCCGTCGCCGATCACCGCGCCCGGAGCCTCGATGTCCGCGCCTGCCGCGACAAGGGCGTCGACGGCGGCGACGTCGTCATTGCTCGCCGCCCAGTGCAGCGGCGTCTCGGTGTGCGCGCCGGAGAAACGCGCGTCGGGGTCGGCTCCTGCCTCCACCAGGGCGGCCAGAACCTGCGGACCGTTGGGGAAGTGGCCGGGCCAGTCGGTCGCGATGTGCAGCAGCGTGCGGATCCCGGAGCAGTCCGGGCGGGCGGTCTCCGCGATCCCGGCGGAGGCCAGCCATGGGTTCTCGGCCAGCAGGTGACGCAGGCCCGGTACGTCACCCTGGCGGATCGCCTGCGTGACCGCGACGGCGAGGGGGTCCTGCGAGTCGATGGTCGTCGTCATGGGGGTGCCTTCTGCCGGGACGGGATGGGGCAGGACGAGATCGGGCGGGGCACCGCCATTCTGGCAGTGCCCCGGTGGGCCGTCCCGTGGTCGGCGGGACGGCCCCACCCGCGTCAGCGAGGAGACGAATCGCGCGCCCGCAGCAGGTCGGCCATGAGCCTCGTCTCCGACCTCTGCGCGTCGACCATGCCCTGCGCGAGCCGCCGTTCCACCGGGACCTCGCACTGCTGGGCGCAGGCGCCCGCCATGTCGACGCCGCCCATGTGATGTGCCGTCATCAACTGGAGATACAGCATCTCGGCGTCCTTGCCCTTGGCCTTGTGCAGCCGGTCGAGCTCGGCGTCGGTGGCCATTCCCGGCATGAGCGCGCCGTTCTTCGCGGCGATTCCGTCGTCTCCGTGGTCATGCGCGTGACTGTCGCCCATCCACGCCATGTAACCGCCGTCCGGCGAGACCTTCGGCAGCCCCCACAGGTCGAGCAGGCCCAGCAGCATGCCGCGCTGGTTGGCCTGGGTGTTGGCGATGTCGTAGGCGAGCCGGCGCACCTCCTCGTCGTCCGTACGGTCGCGGACGACGAACGACATCTCCACCGCCTGCTGATGATGGACGGCCATGTCCCGGGCGAACCCGGCGTCCGCGGAGCCGACGGCCGGGGGCTCGGCCGGCGCCGGCTTCCCCGCGCCGCTGCCCGGGGTGGCCAGGACCAACAGGGCCAGGGCGAGGGCGACGAGGACGGTCGCGCCGGCGAAGAGCAGCCGAACGGGAGCGGGTCGCCCGGCCGTCTCGCCGGACCCGGCGCGGTCCGTCGACGCCGTCATCAGCTCCCCTCAAGACCGTTGGTGCAGGCGGCGCCGGGCTCGGGGGTCTGCACCCCCTGCACGTATTTGGTGAAGAACTGTCCGACCCGTGGGTCCGAGGCCTTGTCGACGGTGAGCTGGTGGCCCCACGCGGACAGCATGATCGGACCCGCCTGGTCGTCGACCGGACTCATCAGCGAGTAGGGGGTCTTGGCGACCTTCTCGCCGAGCCTCGCGACGTCGGCGTCACCGGCCTTGCCGTTGTATGTCACCCAGACCGCGCCGTGTTCGAGCGAGTGCACGGCGTTCTCGTTCGGTACTGCCTTGGTGTAGACGGTGCCGTCGCACGTCATCCAGGCCTGGTTGTGGTCCCCGCCGACGGGCGGGTTCATCTTGTAGGTGACGGCCTTGGTGACGTGGTTGCGGCCGAGCTTCTTCGCGTCCCAGCTCTTCTCGCCCCGGACGGGCTTCTTCGCCGCGGCTGTCTGCTGCTCGTCCTTGTCGTTCGCCCTGTCGATGGCGTACGCGCCGAAGCCGACGAGCCCGGCGACGATGACCGTGCCGAGCGTGACGGTGATGACGCGGTTGCGCCGGTCGCGGACCTGCTGGGCGCGGCGCATCTCGTCGATACGGGCCTTGCGTGCGGTGGCCGCTGCCTTCTTGCCGGTTCTGCTCATGGGGATGACTCCTCGCCGCCGCGCGGTGTCGTGGCGCGGCGGTTCTGCGGGACGGGTGATGTCGTGGAGTGCGCGAGCGCGCGTGCGGCACGGCAGGGCGATGAGCGCCCGCGCCGGCCCGACATCGGCCTAGGTTCGCTGAATCTGGAGGACGTGGAGATCAGGGGCGGTGCCGGAGGGCGGGAGGCCCGAGGGGCTCGGGGGCGGGGCGTCCGGCATCGTGGCGGCGGGCATCCGGGGCAGCACCGCCGGATGCGGCTGCGCGGGAGCGGAGAGCACGGCGCGTACGCCCCGGGAGGCCGGGTCGCAGCACCTGTCCCCGGCCGGGCAGTCGCCCCGGCGCGCGACGGTCTCCACCGCGGCTGGGTACGCGGATCGCGCATGATGCTGCGTCGCGCTGCCGGCCGCAACAGAGGTCACCGTGGGAAGGGATCCGTCCGCCGTGCCATCGGTGCCGTGGGCCGCGGGGCCCAGGCACATCACCAGCGCCGCGAGCAGCACGCTCAGGGCAGGGCAGAGCGCCGCGATCCGCGTGGCCCACCACGCTCCGCGCCCCGCACGCTGCGTCCTGCTTCCGGTCATCACCGGTGATGTTAAGCGGTGCCTGCGAGCGCGCTGTTGGGCAGGGGGCGAAGCTCCAGGGGTCTTTACGCGGAGTGGTGGGCGAGTACCGCGTGCGGGTCGGGTGCGCCGGGGTCGGGCGCAGGGTCGGCGTGCACGAGCGCGCCGGTGAGCTTGGGGACGGCGTGCAGCAGGGCGTGCTCCGCGGCGACCGCGACCTCGTGGGCGGCTCGCACGCTGAGCGCGCCGTCGACGACGATGGCGACCTCGGCGCGCAGCCGGTGCCCTATCCAGCGCATCCGCAGTTCGCCGACGGCCAGCACGCCGGGTACGTGTTTCAGGGCGTGCTCGGCGCTGTCGACGACGGCCGGGTCGACGGCGTCCATCACGCGCCGGAAGACCTCCCGGCAGGCGTCGCGCAGCACCAGAAGGATGGCGGCGGTGATGGTCAGTCCCACGAGCGGGTCGGCGAGCCGCCAGCCGACGGCGGCGCCGCCCGCCCCGATGAGAACGGCGAGCGAGGTGAATCCGTCCGTACGCGCGTGCAGTCCGTCGGCGACCAGCGCCGCGGAGCCGATGTCACGGCCGACGCGGATGCGGTAGCGGGCGACCCATTCGTTTCCGAGGAACCCGATCACGGCAGCCGCGGCCACGGCCGGCAGGTACGTGATGTCGCGCGGGTCGATGAGCCGGTCGACCGCCGTCCACGCGGCGAAGGCGGCGGAGGCGGCGATGGTCAGGACGATGACGAGCCCGGCGATGTCCTCGGCGCGTCCGTATCCGTAGGTGAAGCGGCGGTTGGCGGCCCGCCGGCCCAGGACGAAGGCGACGCCGAGCGGCAGCGCGGTGAGGGCGTCCGCCGCGTTGTGGACCGTGTCGCCGAGCAGCGCGACCGAGCCGGAGAGGACGACGACGACCGCCTGGGCCGCCGCGGTCACGCCCAGCACGGCCAGCGAGATCCACAGGGCACGCAGGCCCCGGGCTGAGGCTTCGAGCGCCCGGTCGGTCTTGTCGGCGGTCTCGTGGGAGTGCGGCGTGAGGACGTGCGTGAGCCGGTGCCGCCACCGGTCCGCCGCCGATGCCGGGCCGTGGCCGTGGTGGTGACCGTGGCCTTGGTGGTGGTGGTGGCCGCCGTGGTGATGCGGGCCGTCGTGCGGTGCGTGTCCGTGCTGAGGGCTCAAGAGTCGGGCCTTCCTGGACGGGGCGGAGTTCGGAGGTCGCAGGTGCGTGCTGGACACCGGAAGGCGTCCCGTCCATTATGTGCGTATGAGCGCACGCATGCACCTATCACCTGCGCACGGTGCGCACCCGCGAGATCCGAGCGACGAGCAGCTTGCCTACGCCGCCGACCTCCTCGGCCTCCTCGCCGACCGCACCCGTCTCGTGCTGCTCCACACGCTCGGCAGGGGCGAGGCGGATGTCACGACGCTCACCGAGACGTGCGGCGCGGCCCGCCCCGCCGTCAGTCAGCACCTGGCGAAACTCCGTCTGGCGGGCCTGGTGACCGCCCGCAAGGAGGGACGCCGCGTGGTCTACGCGCTGCCCGACGGGCATCTGCGACGCCTGGTGAGCGAGGCACTGAACCTCGCGGACCATCACCTCGGATCCCAGCCCGCGTCGCCCGGCGTCATCGCGCCCTAGGCGGGTGGGGGCGCCGTTCGGGATCCTAGGATCCCTGGCATGACGGATCCCGACTGCTACCCGTGCGGCAAGGAAGCGCAGTTCGCCGGCCTGCCGCCACGCGAGCGCATCGCCTTCGACGAGTGCTGGCGGGTGGTCCATGCCATCGGAACGGCGCTGCCCGGATGGCTGGTGCTGCTGCCGCGACGCCACGTGACGGCCGTCCATGACCTGACCGACGCGGAGGCCGGGACGCTGGGCGCCTGGCAGGTCAGGCTCTCCCGCGCACTGCGCAGTGTGATCGGCTGCGAGAAGACCTACGTGGCGCAGTTCGCGGAGGCAGAAGGCTTCTCGCACGTGCACTTTCACGTGGTGCCCCGGCTGCCCGACCTCCCGCCGGAGCGCCGCGGTCCGGGTGTCTTCGCAATGCTCGGCCGGCCGGACGAGGAGTGGGTGACGGACGGCGAGGCGGACCGCATGGCGCGTGCGCTACGGGTTCATCTCCGCCCCGATCCGCCCAGGTGACCGAGGTCGTGACGTGGTGTCAGTTCCCCGTCGGGGAATCCTGGTCGAGTACGTACAGCTCCGGCAGGTTGACGACGATCGCCTCCTGCGTGCTGCGCGCGATCACGACGACCGCCTCCTCGTCCGGGCTCGGGTTCTCCTCGCGGTGCGGGACGTAGGGCGGCACGAAGATGTAGTCGCCGGGTGCCGTGCGGAGCCGGACCTCTTCGGGTGTGCCGGTGGAGTCGTCCAGGAACACGAACTCCGGGTGGCCCTTCACGACATGGATCGCCGTCTCCGAAGCGCCGTGGTGGTGGTTGGAGGAGGCGGTGGCGGGGGCCACGTGTGTCTGGCCCATCCAGATGCGCTCGGAGCCGACCGTGCTGCCGCTGATCGCCGCGAACCGCCGCATGCCGCCGGTCTGCGCGGTGTCGCCGTCCAGTTCGCCCGCACGGATGTGGTGGAGCCGGGCGCGCAGTGGCAGCGGCGCGTCATGGTCCGGGAGGTCGGGGTGGAACGCGTCGCGCTCGGGGGAGTCACCGGCGTGTGAAGGTGTGGCCATGGCAGTCCTGCTCGTCGTGGGCGGGCCGTCGGCGGTGGCCCGGCGTGGAAAGCGGGGGTCGCGCGCCGGTGTTGGTGCCGATGACGACGGAGATCAAGGTGCTCGCGGCTCGCTCGGTGCCGTGCCGTGAACGCTCAAGATCTTCGGCCGACCGTAGAGAGCCGGTCGAATGGATGTCAAGATGTGTCCATTGTCGCCGCCCCGGGTTTCGCGCCCTTCGGCGCGGCCCTCGCGGGCCCGCCGGAACGGGGGTTCGGGCGGGCGGCGCGGCGCACGTGACGGAAGCTTCGGGAAGGCGGTGCACATGCAGATCTCGGCGAAGGCGGACTACGCGGTGCGGGCGCTCGTCGAACTCGCCGCGGACAGTGCGCGACCCCTCACCTGCGAGGGGATCGCCTCGGCGCAGGGGATCCCGTTCCGGTTCCTCAAGTCCGTGTTCCGTGACCTGCGTTCGGCCGGCCTCGTGCGCAGCCAGCGCGGCTGTGAGGGGGGCTACTGGCTCGGCCGTGACGCGGACGCGATATCGGTGGCGGAGGTGATGACCGCGGTGGACGGCGAGTTCTTCACCGTGCGCGGCGAACGCCCGGACCGCCTCGGCCGTTCGGGCACCGGCCGCAGCGTGAGCGATCTGTGGAGCGACGCCGAGTCGGCCGCGTACGCCCTCTTCGGGCGTACCACCGTCGGGGACCTGGCGCGGGGCGGCGCCGAGGCGCGGGGCGAGATCACCGCCGTGCCGGCGTGAACGGGCCGTCGCCGCGCACGCGGCCGGAGTCGAAGGCGTCCGGTGCGCCACCCGTCGTCACGGTCACCGAGTACACCGACCCCGCCTGCCCGTGGGCCTGGGTTTCGGAGCCCGTCTTCCGGCTGCTGCGCCAGGGTCTCGCACCCTGCCTGGAGCGGCGCCACGTCTACGGGATCCTGTTCGACGAGGACGACGACCCCGCACCTGACCCGGACGCCGAAGCCCGCTGGTACGAGGGGTTCGTCAAGGGCGTGGCAGCGCACACGCGGGCGCCGTACGCAGCCCGGCTGCACTGGCTGACGCGGACGAGCCGGCCGGCCTCGGTCGCGGCGAAGGCGGCGCGGGATCGGGCACGCGGAAGCGAGCGCACAGGGCGACACTCGTCGTCCTGCCAGGCCGGGGTGAACACGGCCCGGTATACGAGAGGTTCGGCCGGTGCATCGCCACCGACGGCTATGTGGTCCACGCCCTCGACACGGCCCCGTCCACATCCGCCGACGCTGTGCAGGCGTCGGTCGCGGCGGCACTCGGCCTCGACCCGGCGGCCCGGGTCGTCCTCGTCGGCAGCGACACGGGCGCCCTCCAGGCCCTGAACGCCGCGGCCGAAGCCGATCCGGCAGCTCCGCTCCAGGGCCTGATCGTCGCCGGCGTCGCGTCCACGGACGGCGCGTCCACGGCGGATCCGGGCGACTGGCAGGCGGAACTCGAAGCGCGTACGGCCTGCCCGACACACCGTCAGAAGCTCACGGACGACGCGGGGTTCTCGCGTGGCAGGCTCTCCGAACCCGTACTTGTGCGTGCCCAGGAAGTGGACGGCGAAGCGGTCCGCCTCGGCGGTGGACGCCGTGGACCCGAGGCGGGCGCCGCGTGCGCCTGTCCGAGCCGGACGGCTTCCGACAGTCGTCCGGCATCCGGGCGGCTTCGCTCGGTCACTGCACCCCGTGCGGCCGGAACTGGATGCTGATCCGGCCGCCCGCGGCCCGCGTCGTCTTCGGGATGGCGTGTTCCCACGTCCGCTGACAGGAGCCGCCCATCACGATCAGGTCGCCGTGGCCCAGCGGCCGGCGGACCACGACGCCGCCTTCGCGCGGGCGCAGCAGCAGGTCGCGCGGCGCGCCCACGGAGAGGATGGCGACCATGGTGTCCTCGCGGGCGCCGCGGCCGATGCGGTCGCCGTGCCAGGCGACGCTGTCGCGGCCGTCGCGGTAGTGGCACAGCCCGGCCGTCGTGAAGGGTTCCCCGAGCTCGGCCGCGTAGTGCGCCGACAGCGCCTGTCGGGCCTCGTCGAGGACGGGGTGCGGAAGTGGCTCGCCCGCACCGTAGAAGGCGAGCAGGCGCGGCACGTCCACGACCCGCTCGTACATCTGCCGCCGCTCGGCCTTCCACGGCACCTCCGTGGCCAGCTGTTCGAACAGGGCGTCGGCGCCGCTGAGCCAGCCCGGCAGCAGGTCGATCCAGGCGCCGTCGCCGAGCACGGTCCTGCTGACCCCGTCCAGCGGGCGCAGTCGCACGTCGTCGCTCTGGTCGAACAGGGACCCCTGGAGTTGGTGCGTTGCCATGAGGACAGCGTACTCCTAGATTCGAACATGTGAGCTAATTGGCTGGACGCGGACACCCCGTGCCCTGCGAAACTGGGCGTGTGGACGAGATGAGACGGTTCCGTCGGGCGGCCGGAGCGTGGGCGGCGCACGGAGGTGACGACGGGCCGGCCGCGGAGGCGGCCCGTGAGCTGGCCGTCACGGCCGGTGTGCGCAAGGTCGTCCTGGTCGAAGGGGAGAGCGACCTGGTCGCCGTCGAGGCGCTGGCCCGGCGGCGCGGGCGCAGCCTCGACGAGGAGGGCGTCGCGGTGCTGCCGCTCGGCGGCGCGATGAGCATCGGGCGATTCCTCGCCGTGTGCGGCCCGGACGGCCTCGACGTCACCGTCGCCGGGCTGTGCGACGCGGGGGAGGAGCACTACTTCCGCAGCGTTCTGGAGCGGACCGGCCCGCGCCCCCACCTCACCCACGCGGACATGGAACAGCTCGGCTTCTACGTGTGTGTCGCGGACCTGGAGGACGAACTGATCCGCGGCCTCGGCGCGGACACCGTGCAGGAAGTCCTGGACGTCGAGGGCGACTTGAGGTCCTTCCGCACCTTCCAGAAGCAGCCGGCGCAGCGGGAACGGGGCGTGGAGCGGCAGTTGCGCCGGTTCATGGGGACGCACAGCGGACGCAAGGCGCAGTACGCGCGCTCACTCGTGGAGCGGCTCGACCTCGACCAGGTGCCACGCCCTCTGGACCGGCTCCTCGCGCACGTCTGACTCCGGCACCCCCACATCCGGCTCCGGCGCGCCCCGCCTGCTCCGGCACGCATGTCAGGTCCCCGGCTCGCACAACTGACCCCGTCGCCGCGAAGGGGGATCAAACAGGCAGCAGCCGCGCGATCAGCGCACTCAGCTGCTGGGCGTTGCGGCACTCATGCATCTCGACGATCTCCGCGTACGTGTCGGCCGCCGAGTCGCCGGTGTCCCACAGCGAGCGCCGTTCGGGGTTGAGCCAGTACACCTTGCGGGCGCGCCCGGCGACGTCCCGCAGTGCCCCCGTGTTGGGGTCGCTCATGTTCGTACGGGCGTCGCCCAGGACGAACACGGTGCTGCGCGGGCCGACCGCGTCCGCGTACCGCTCGGCGAACTCGCCCAGCGACGTGCCGTAGTCGCTGCTTCCGTGCCAGCCCGTCACGGCCGCCGCCGAGAGGATGCGCGTGCTGAGTCCCTCGGGCTCGGCCGCGTCGCGGCCGATGAGGTCGGTCACCTCGTCGACTCGGTTGACGAAGGCGAACACCCGCACCTTGCTGAACTGGTCGTGCAGCGCCTGCACCAGCAGCATCGTGAAGTTGGCGAACCCCGCGACCGAGCCGGACACGTCGCACAGGAGGACGAGTTCGGGACGCGCGGGACGGCGGCGGCGCAGCACGGGCCGCATCGGGACGCCGCCCGTCGACAGGGACCCACGGAGCGTGCGGCGCAGGTCGATCCGCCCGCGCGCGGCCCGGCGCCGGCGGGCTGCGAGGCGGGTGGCCAGCTTGCGGGCCAGGGGCTGAACCGCCCGGCGCAGCTCGTCCAGCTGGGCGCGCCCCGCGATGAGGAAGTCGACACGGTCGGCGATGGGTGCGATGGCGCGGCGGGCGATCTCGTCGGTGCCGCGACGCTCGGCGACCCGGCGCCGCGCCTCGGTGCCCACACGCCCGCGGAACGCCTGGATGCGGCGGCGGATCTCGTCCGCCTGGAGCCGGTCGGTGAACTCGTCCTCGACGGCGGCCCCGGCCCGGATCCCGGCGAGGATCCGGGCGAGCAGAGTCTCCGGGCGCAGCCGGGCCAGCGTCTGGTGCGAGGACCAGCCGTCCGAGCGGCTGGACGGACCCGATCCTCCGGATCCGCCCGAGCCGCCCGCCCCGTTCGCCGTGCCGTAGCCGCCGAGGCCGTCCACCGCCTCGGCCGCCAACTGGTCCAGCAGCTCCTGGTCGTTGGCGGCGAGCGCGGCGGCGAGCCGCTCGCGCAGGTCGGCCGTGTCGGAGTCCCGCCACGCCCGCCCGGCGCTCGACTCGTGACGTGTGTCCTGCGGGGCGCCGACACTCCGGGGAAAGTACAGATCGAAGACGGGGTCGAAGACGGACCGCTGCCCCTCGCTGTGCAGCAGCGCCGCCGCCAGGCCCTCCCGCAGGCGCTCGCGGTCGGTCAGGCCGAGCGCCTCGACGGCGAGCCCGGCGTCGACGGTCTCGCCGGTGCCGATCCGGACGCCGTGCGAGCGCAGCGCCTGCACGAGAGCGGTGAGCCGCTCGGGGACGCCGGCCGCCGTCGCGCTCACACGGCGTCCAGGTCCAGCTTGGCCGCCGCCTTCAGCACGTCCTCCTGATGCTTGAGGACGACGCCGAGCGTGTCGCGCACGACCTCCTCGTCGAGGGTTCCGGCGCCGAGGGCGAGGAGCGTGCGGGCCCAGTCGATGGTCTCCGCGACCGACGGCACCTTCCGCAGGTCCATCGCGCGCAGCGCGCTGACCACCCGCACCACGGCCTGCGCCAGTGTTTCGTCGAGCCCCGGCACCTTGAGCCGTACGATCCGGCGCTCCAACTCCTCCTCGGGGAAGCCGATATGGAGGAACAGGCAGCGGCGGCGCAGCGCCTCGGACAGCTCGCGGCTCGCGTTGGAGGTGAGGACGGTGAACGGGCGGCGCGTCGCGGTGATCGTGCCGAGCTCGGGCACCGTCACCTGGAAGTCGCTGAGCACCTCCAGGAGCAGGCCCTCCACCTCGACGTCGGCCTTGTCGGTCTCGTCGATGAGCAGCACCTTCGGGTCGCTGCCGCGGATCGCCGTCAGCAGCGGGCGCGGCAGCAGGAACTCCTCGCTGAAGATGTCCGTACGGGTCTCGTCCCACGACTCGTCGCGGCCCGCCGTGATGCGCAGGAGCTGCTTGGCGTGGTTCCACTCGTACAGGGCGCGTGACTCGTCCACGCCCTCGTAGCACTGGAGCCGGACGAGGGTGGCGCCCGCGACCTCGGCGACCGCCTTGGCCAGTTCGGTCTTGCCGACACCCGCGGGGCCCTCGACGAGGAGCGGCTTGCCGAGGCGGTCGGCGAGGAAGACCGTGGTGGCCACCGCGGGGGACGCCAGGTAGCCCGTCGCGGCGAGCCGCGCGGACACATCGTCGACGGACGTGAAGTACCCGGACGTCATGCGTGAGCCCCCTCCTCGTGCGGCGCCGCGCGCCGACAGTCCCGGCCACTGGATCAGTTCCGTGACGGGCTCCACAACAGGGACGCGGAGTTTGCGTCGTAGGTCACGTGCCACAGCCGTACGGAACGCCCGAACCGGCCTCTGCTCGCGGGCCCGAACTGCTGGGTCTCAATCCGAGACCCTCGTATGCTGACGGCATGAGGCGGACCTCCTTTGCCAACTGGCCCTGCTCCATCGCCCGCACCATGGACCTGCTCGGCGACTGGTGGACGCCGCTCGTCCTGCGTGAGGCGTTCTACGGGATCAAGCGGTTCGACGTGTTCCAGGAGGAGCTCGGCATCGCGCGCAACACCCTGGCCGACCGGCTCCGGCGTCTCGTGGACGAGGGGCTCATGGAGAAACGGGCCTATCAGCAGGAGCCCGTCCGCTACGACTACGTGCTCACTGACATGGGACGCGATTTCTTCGGCGTGCTCGCCGCCATGAACAGGTGGGGCGACCGCTGGCTCGCGGAGGAGGCCGGACCGCCCGTCGTGTTCCACCACGACCGGTGCGGCCAGGAGAGCCATGCCGAGGTCGTGTGCAGCGCGTGCAAGGAGCCGATGACGGCCGAGAACACGCGGCCGCGTCTCGGCCCGGGCTATCCGGCCCGGCTGGCCGAACGCCCGGACATCAAGGCGCGTTTCTCCGACTGACTCCCCGTGGTCCCACCCCTGTCCCGCCCTCTTGACGAGTCAGTCTATCTACGCAACTCTCATGCTCAGGGCCGCTTTCCACGGACCCCGCACAGTGAACTTCCCGCAGACGGAGAGGCAACCGGCAATGGAGTGGACGGGCGCGCGCTACGCCGACAAACCGACGGTCGAGGTCCGCAGAAGGATCCTGGCGTCGCCGGAGCGGGTGTGGGAGTTCGTCTCCGACATCAGCCTGATGCCCACGCTCAGCGCCGAACTCCGTTCGGTCGCCTGGCTGGACGGGGCGGCGGGACCCACGCTCGGCGCGCGGTTCGCCGGACGCAGCAAGCACGAGTCGCTGGGGGAGTGGCAGACCACCTCGTACGTCGTCCGGTGCGAGGCGCCCCGCGTGTTCGCCTGGGCGGTCGAGGACCCCGAACAGCCCAGCGCCCTGTGGAAGTTCACTCTGACACCGCTCGACGACGGCGGCACCGAGCTGGCCCAGTGGATGCAGCTCGGACCCGGCCGGTCCGGGCTCTCCTACGCGATCGACCGGATGCCGGAGAAGGAGCAGAAGATCGTGTTCGTGCGGCTGCGGGAGTTCGAGCGGAACATCACCGCCACGCTCGACGCGATCAAGGACCTGGCCGAGGGCGGCCCGGCTCCGGAAGGGCGGGGCGAGTGATGCGTACGTCCACGACGATCGAGGCCTCGGGCGGCAGTTGGCGCGAGACGGTCGACTTCGTGACCGAGGCCGAACGGCTCGGGATGGACATCTGCTGGGTGGCCGAGGCGTGGGGCTCGGAGGCCCCCTCGCCGCTCGGCTACCTGGCGGCGCGCACGGAGAGGATGCTGCTCGGCTCCGGGATCATCCAGCTGGCCACCCGCACCCCGGCCGCGATCGCCCGCGCTGCGATCACCCTCTCCAACATCTCCGGAGGCCGCTTCCTGCTCGGACTCGGCCCGTCGGGACCGCAGGTGATCGAAGGGCTGCACGGGGTCCCCTTCGCGCGGCCCCTGACCCGTATGCGCGAGACCGTCGAGATCGTCCGGCAGGCGGTGGCGGGAGAGAAACTCGCTTACGAGGGACGGGAGTTCACCCTCCCGCTTCCCGGCGGCGAGGCGAAGCCGATGCGCCTGTCCATGCGGGCCGAGCACGACCTGCCCGTCTATCTGGCCACGCTCTCGCCCAGAATGCTGCGGCTGACCGGCGAGATCGCGGACGGCTGGCTCGGCACGAGTTTCGTGCCCGAGGGCGCGCAGGGGGCCTACTTCGACCATCTGGACGCCGGACTCGCGGCGGCCGGCCGTCAGCGGTCCGACCTGGACATCTGCCAGGGCGCCGAGGTGGCGTTCGCCGACGACGAGGACACGCTGCGCGCGATGGTCGCGGGCCGCAAGAAGGAACTGGCGTTCAGTCTGGGCGGCATGGGTTCCGCGACCACCAACTACTACAACAACGCCTACAGCAGGCAGGGCTGGGCCGACACGGCGGCCGAGGTCCGCGCACGCTGGCAGGCGGGCGACCGCGACGGCGCCGCGGAACTGGTCACCGACGACATGGTCCTGGCCACCACCCTCATCGGCACCGAGCCCATGGTCCGCGAACGCCTGCGGGTCTGGAGCGCCGCGGGCGTCGACACGGTCCGCCTCTACCCGGCCGGCGACACACTGGAGGAGCGCCTGACCACGCTGGGCAGGGCGCTGGATCTCGTACGGGATGTGGGGCGCGACGAGCGCTAGTCAGGCGGTGTGCGGGTCCGTCGTGGCCGCATAGTTGCTGAGCTCGGTTGTCGTCCGGGTCCCGCATGTACACGCTGCGGATGGGGCCGGTGGCGCCCGTGCGTTCCACCGGTCCTTCCTCCAACGGGACGCCGTGGTTTGCCCGTTCGGCGGCTTGTCGGCCATGGCGACACACACCGGTTTCGATCGGGGAGAGCGGAGAGCGGTCCCTCCCACGCTGAGCCCGAGGTCACGGCCCGGTCACCGGTGATGGCGGCCGGGCCGTGTCCTCGGGTCCCAGGGCCGGCCCAGGGGCCCATGGGCTAGCCCAGCACCCTCCCCAGCGCGGCGAGCGCCGACTCCAGCTCCTCGCGGGTGATGGTCAGGGGCGGCGCCAGACGGATCGTCGAGCCGTGGGTGTCCTTGACCAGGACGCCCTCGGCCAGGAGGAGTTCGCTGATCCGGCGCCCCGTTCCGATGGACGCGTCGATGTCGACGCCCGCCCACAGCCCGCGAGCCCGGAAGCCCGTCACGCCCTTGCCGGTCAGGGCCTCGAGCCCGGCGCGCAGCACCTCGCCCAGATCGGCTGCCCGGCGCTGGAACTCGCCCGTGGCGAGCAGGTCGACGACGGCGGAGCCGACCGCCGCGGACAGCGGGTTCCCGCCGAACGTGGAGCCGTGTTCGCCCGGCCGCAGCACCCCGAGGACGTCCCGGCCCGCGACGACCGCCGACACGGGCACGATGCCACCGCCGAGCGCCTTGCCGAGCAGCAGCATGTCGGGGCGTACGGCCTCGTGGTCGACGGCGAGCGTACGGCCCGTGCGACCCAGGCCCGACTGGATCTCGTCGGCGATGAACAGACAGCCGGCCCGCCGCGTCAGATCGCGTACCCCGGTGAGATAGCCGTCGTCCGGGATGATGACTCCGGCCTCGCCCTGGATGGGTTCGAGCAGGACGGCCGCCGTTGTCTCGTCGACCGCCTCTTCGAGCGCGGCCAGGTCGTTGTAGGGGACCACGCGGAAGCCCGGCGTGAACGGCCCGAACCCGGCGCGGGCCGACTCGTCGGTGGAGAAGCTGACGATCGTGGTCGTGCGGCCGTGGAAGTTGCCGTCGGCCACGACGATCGTCGCCCGGTCCGCGGGGACGCCCTTGACCTCGTACGCCCACTTGCGGGCGACCTTGACGGCGCTCTCCACGGCCTCGGCGCCCGTGTTCATCGGCAGGACCATGTCGAGGCCCGTCAGTTCCGCGAGGCCTTCGGCGAAGCCGGCCAGACGGTCGTTGTGGAAGGCACGCGACGTCAGTGTGAGCTGGTCGAGCTGGCGGTGGGCGGCCTCGATCAGGGCCGGGTGGCGGTGGCCGAAGTTGAGGGCCGAGTATCCGGCGAGGAGGTCGAGGTAGCGGCGGCCCTCGACGTCCTCGACCCAGGTGCCCTCGGCGCGGGCGACGACCACGGGCAGGGGGTGGTAGTTGTGCGCGAGCACCGGCGTCTCGGCGCTGATGAGCTCGGCCGAGGAACGCGGGGCCTTGACGGGGGCGACGGTCATGAACGGATCTCCTGGGTGCAGCACTTGATGCCTCCGCCGGCCTTGTGGAACTCGGAGAGGTCGACGGGGACAGGGACGTATCCGCGGTGGTCGAGCTGTGCGATGAGCCCGGTGGCCTGGGGGGCGACGAACACGTGCCGGCCGTCGGAGACGGAGTTGAGGCCGAAGGCCATCGCGTCGTCGCGGGTGGCGAGCACGGCACGCGGGAAGAGCCGCGCGAGCACCTCGCGGCTCCCGGCCGAGAACGCCTGCGGGTAGTACGCGATGGTGCCGCCGTCGGGATCGTCGGGGTCGTCGAGGGCGAACAGCGCGGTGTCCAGGTGGTAGAAGTACGGGTCGACCAGACGCAGTCCGATGACCGGTACGCCGAAGAACTCCTGCGCCTCGTCGTGCGCTGCGCGAGTCGTACGGAATCCGCTGCCCGCCAGTACGTAGCGGCCCGCCGGTACGAGATCGCCCTCGCCCTCGCAGACCGACGCCGGGTGGTGGACGTCGTAGCCCGCCGCCTTGAACCATGTCTCGTACTCCGCCGACTCCGGTCGGCGTTGCTCGGCGTGGAAGTTCGAGCCGAGGACGCGGCCGGCCACGACGAGCGCCGAGTTCGCGGCGAAGACCATGTCGGGCAGGCCCGGGACCGGCGGCACGGTCTCGACCGTGTGCCCGTGCGCGCGGTAGGTGTCGATCAGGTTCTGCCACTGCGCGAGGGCGAGGGCGGTGTCGACCCGCACGTCGTCGCGCATCCACGGGTTGATGGCGTAGTGAACGTCGAAGTATCTGGGCTCACACACCAGATAGCGCCTGGGCACAGACGGGTACCTCCGCTTCCTGCGGGACGACGATCAGAGGGTGTCTCCACGGTAGGAAGCGGCGGTCACGCTCGACAAGACCAGTTGAATGCGTAGGCCCGCAGGAATGCTGCGCAAAATGGGAGGTCAGCGTTGGATTGCTGCGTCGTCGGGGGCGGGCTCGCGGGCGCCGGCCTCGGCACTGTCCGGCAGCAGGTGGGAAAGCACCATGTAACTGATCGTCTTGCGGATGAACGGCTCGGCCCTGATGCGTTCGAGCACCTCTTCGAAGTGGCCGACGTCCGTGGCCCTGACGTGCAGCAACGCGTCGGCGCCGCCCGTCACGGTCATCGCGGAGGTGATCTCCGGATGGTTGCGCACGACTTCGGCGAGCCGACGGGGCGGCGCCGCGCCGTCGCAGTACACCTCGACGAACGCCTCGGTGCTCCAGCCGAGCGCGGCCGGCCGGACCGTGGCGGTGTATCCGGTGATGACGTCGTTCTCGCGCAGCCGGTCGGCGCGCCGCTTGACGGCGGTGGCGGAGAGGCCGATGGCCGCGCCGATCTCCGCGAAACTCGTCCTGGCGTTGGCGATCAGGGCCGCGACGATCTTGCGGTCGAGGTCGTCGAACGCCACATGCTTGCTGTTCATGGCCGGTGGTCCTTCTCGTGCTGGTCACGGGCGCGCAGGGCGAGGGCCACCAGAGCGGCGTCCTCGGGGCGCCGCACATCGCGGCCGGTCAGCTCGGCGAACCGGTTGATCCGCTGCTGGATCGTGTTGCGATGGCAGTACAGGGCGGCCGCGGTGTCCGCGACGGACCCGGTCCCGGCCAGATGCGACCGTACGGTATCGAGGAGGCGCCTCGTCTCTCCGGCGGGCACGGTTTCCGCGTCGAGTCCGCTGAGGACGTCGTCGGCGAGATCCCGCCCGAAGCCCTCGGCTCGCTGTACCAGGACATCGAGCCAGCTGTCCTCAAGCCGACGGGGGCCCACGGCGTGCGACGGCAGCACGCGCGCCGTGGCCGTCGCGAGCACCACCGCACGAGGCACCGAGGCAAGGCCCGCCGCGGCGGAAGCGACCCCGCACGGCGTCTCCTGGAGCAGCGCGAGCACGGAGTCCGCCGTGGTGCGCCGGCCCAGCTGCACGGCGAGCACCAGATCCGAGGCGACCTCCTGCAACTGGACAGGAGTCTCCGCGGTGCGCAGCGCCGTGGCGGTCCTGCGCAGGCCCGCCCCGTACTGCGGCGGCGCCACCGCGCACAGGAACCGGTCGTCGGCCTGGAAGCCGAGGGCGAGTGCCGCGTCCCGCACCACCGTCGGATTGCGGCCCTCGCTGTCCAGGAGCCGGGCGAACCACATGCGCCGCTCGTCCGCCGCGCGGCGCCCCATGTCCAGGATGGTGCGCTGATACGCCGTCATGATGCCGGTGACGTGCTTCTCCACGGCCTCCCACACGTGGTACGCCGACGTCACCAGCTCGGCCTTGTCCTTCTCGTCCGCCTTTTCGACCAGAGCCGCCCAGACGACGCGGAAGTCGAGGCGCGCCGCCTCGAGGAGGGAGTCCAGCGGGACACCCTCACGGGCACGTCGCTCCCCGACCCGTTCGGAGACGGTGGCGATGCGCTCGGACAGGGGCAGCCGGGCGACCGTGCGCAGCAGGAACTCGAACGCCTCCCACGCCGTGGCGCGGAATTCCTCCTCCGAGACACGGTCCGCATAGGAGGCACGGACCGGCCGCACGCACTCCACCCAGAGGCCGACAAGGCTGTCGATGTCCTCCAGGCAGCGCCGGGCCAGCTCGGTGACCCGGGGATCCGGGGGCGGGAAGAGGATCGACTCACTGTTCATGTGCACAATCCTGGCCGCCCCATCGGCGCCAAATCAACGTTGGCTTCGCGCCACACCCCGTGAATTCTTGGAGTGTCCGGCAGGCCGTGGCCGGAATTTCACCGTATGGAGGGCCGGGAAACTGTGCATTTGACCCCTCGCGAGCTGGAGCGGATCCAGCTGTTCACCGTCGCGGAACTCGCGCGCCGCCGCAGGGCGCGCGGGCGGAAGCTGAACGCCCCGGAGGCGATCGCCCTGATCTGCGACGAGGTTCTCGAAGCCGCCTGGGACGGCCTGACCCTCGACGAAGTGATCGCGGCGGGCCGCAAGGTCCTCACCGAGGACGACGTCATGGACGGGGTGCCGCAGATGGTCACCACGATCCAGGTCGAGGCGCTGTTCCCGAGCGGTACGTCGTTGGTGGCGATCGACCACCCGATCCCCACCGTGGCCGGGAGCGGGGAGCCGGGGCCGGGCGCCGTCCGCACCGCACCCGACCCGGTCCTGATCAACACGGGCAGGCTCCGCTCAAGGCTGACCGTCCGCAACAACGGAGACCGCACCGTCTACCTGTCCTCGCACTACCCGCTCGCCGAGGCGAACGCGGCCCTGGAGCTCGACCGCGAGGCCGCCGCGGGAATGCGGCTCGACATCCCGGCGGGCACCGCACTGTCCTTCGAACCAGGCGCCGTACGCGAAGTCGACGTGGTGACGGCACGCCATGAGGAGGCGTCATGACACAGGTCGACCGCCGCACGTACAACGCCCTCTACGGGCCCACGACCGGCGACCGGATCCGGCTCGGCGACACCTGTCTGTGGGTCGAGGTGGAGCAGGACGACGGCACGCCGGGCGACGAACTGCTCGGCGGCTGCGGCAAGACGGTCCGCGACGGACTGCTGGCGTCGCCGCGCTTCGAGCGGGACTCCGCGCTCGACATGGTGGTCGCCGGAGTGGTCCTGATGGACCCGGTGCTCGGCGTCCGCAAGACAGACATCGGCATCAAGGACGGCCGGATCGTCGCCGTCGGCGGAGTCGGCAACCCGGACGTCATGGACGTCGAGTTCGCCATCGACTCGCACACCTCCGTCATCCCGGGCGAGGGCCTGATCGCCACCCCCGGCATGGTGGACAGCCACGTCCACCTCTCCTCGCCCGAGGTGGCGCCCGCCGCGCTGTCCGCCGGAGTCACCACGCTCGTCGGCATGGGCCTCGGCGGAGTGTGGGAGATCGGCTGCAACCCGGCGCACAACCTCCACACCCTGATGGCGTCCTGGCGCGGCACCCCGCTCAACATCGCCTTCCTCGCCCGGGGTTCCTCCACCTCGCGCGCCCTGCTGGACGAGTCCGTACTCGCGGGCGCCGGCGGCTTCAAGATCCACGAGGACTTCGGGGCCACCCCGCGCATCATCGAAACGTGCCTGGGCGCCGCGGAACAGGCGGACCTGCCCGTCGCCATGCACACCGACTCGATGAACGAGTCCGGCTATCTGCGCGACACCATCGGCGCCACCCGCGGCCGCACCGTGCACGCCTACCACGTGGAGGGCGGCGGCGGTCACCCCGACCTCCTGGAGATCCTCTCCGAGCCCAACGTGCTTCCCTCGTCGACCACCCCGACGGTTCCGTACACCGCCAACACCGTCGGCGAGCTGTTCCCGATGACGATGACGGTCCACCGGCAGAACCACCACTCGCCCAGCGACGTCGAGATCTCCAAGGGCCGCATCCGAGGCCACGCCATCGCCGCCGAGAACGCCCTGCACGACCTGGGCGCGATCAGCATCGTCAACTCCGACTCCATGGGCATGGGCCGGATGGCCGAGACCGTGCGCAGGACCTGGCAGCTCGCCCATGTGCAGGCCCTCGCGAGCGGCGCCGCGGGAGTGGAACACGCCGCCAACGCACGGGCGTTGCGCTACCTGGCGAAGATCACCCTGAACCCGGCGATCGCGCACGGCCTGGCCCACGAGGTGGGCTCCCTCCAGCCCGGCCGCATGGCCGACCTCGTGCTGTGGCACCCAGCGTGGTTCGGCACCAAGCCCGAACTCGTCGTCAAGGGCGGCTTCGTGGCCTGGGGCAACACCGGATCGGGCTCCGGCTCCACCCGCCTGACCCAGCCCCGCACCTACCGCCCGTACTTCGGAGCGCTCGGCGACGCCCCCGCACGTCTCTCGCGGATCTTCGTCGCGCAGGCCGCCCTGGAGGACCGGGCCGCCCGCGCCGCACTCCCGCAAGGTCTGCAGTACGCGCCGATCGCCGGCGCACGCGGCCTGACCCGGGCCGACATGCTGCACAACACCGCCACGCCTCGCGTCCACGTGCCGCGCGAGCCCGCGCCGGTCCTGGTCGACGACGTCCCCACCGGAACCGACGCCGTCACCGAACTGCCCCTCGCTCAACTGCACCACTTCGCCTGAGGGACGGACCCACCCCATGCTCCTCGATCTGCTGGTGCGCAACGCGCGCATCCTCACCCTCGACGACGACCGGCCCACCGCCCGCACCCTGGGAGTCCTGCACGGCAGGATCGCGGGACTCGACGACGACGTCGAAGACCTGCCCGCGCGCCGCGTCCTGGACGCGGGTGGCGCCACTCTCGTCCCCGGCTTCAACGACGCCCACTGCCACACCGCGTGGTTCGGCCTCACCCTCGCCCAGCTCGATCTGTCCAAGGCCCGGTCGGTGGACGAGGTGTACGCCGCCGTCGCCGACCACGCGGAGGGAATGCCGCCGGACGCGTGGGTGATCGGCGCCGGACTCGACCACCACAAACTCGGTGGCGTCCAGCCGCACCGCGACGCCCTCGACCGCGCGGCGGGCGGCCGCCTCGTGTGGCTCAAGCACACCTCCGGGCACGCCTGCGTCGTCAACTCACCCGTTCTGGAGAAGGCCGGCGCGCTCGCCGACGGGTTCGCCGACCCCACCGGCGGTGTCGTCGCCCGGGACGCGGACGGGCGGCCCAACGGACTCCTCGAGGAGACCGCGCAGCAGCTCGTGCAACGCCAGGTGCTGCCCTACCGCGTGGCCACCCTCGCCGACGCCATCGGCGCCGCCACCCGGCACTACCTCGCCGAGGGCATCACCAGCTTCACCGAGGCCGGCATCGGCGGCGGCTGGATCGGGCACAGCCCGGTGGAGCTGGCCGCCTACCAACTCGCCCGCGACAGCGGCGCGTTGCACACCCGGGCGCAGGTGATGGCCGCATCCGACGTGCTGCACCCGCTCACCGCTCACGCCGACGACGCCATCACCCTCGGCCTCGACCTCGGCATGCGCACCGGCTTCGGCGACGACCGGCTCTCGCTGGGCCCCGTCAAGATCTTCCTCGACGGCTCGCTGCTCGGCCGCACCGCCGCCGTCACCGAACCGTTCTGCGGCTGCCCCCACGACACCTCCGCCACCGGGTACTTCCAGGGCGATCCCGAGGCCATGGCCGACACCGTGGTGGCCGCCCACCGGGCCGGCTGGACCGTCGCGGCCCACGCCATCGGAGACCGGGCCGTCGACCTCGCACTCGACACCTTCGCCCGCGCCCAACGCGCCCACTCACGCCCCGACGTCCGGCACCGGATCGAACACGCCGGCGTCGTACGCCCCGATCAGCTGGCCCGCTTCGCCGAGCTGCGTGCCGTACCCGTGCCGCAGCACAACTTCCTGTACGCCTTCGGAGACGCCATGGCGGCGGCGCTCGGGCCGGAGCGCACCCCATGGTCGTACCGCCTGCGTTCCCTGCTCGACCTGGGCATTGTCGTGCCCGGCAGCTCCGACCGGCCGGTCGCTCCCGGCGCCCCGCTGCCCGCGATGCAGTCCATGGTGGAACGCCTCACCGAGACCGGCGCCGCCTATGGCGCGGACGAGAGCGTCACGGCACTCGCCGCCCTGCGTGCCTGGACCGTCGGCTCCGCGCACGCCACCGGCTACGGCGACCGCAAGGGCGTCCTCCGCCCCGGGCACCTGGCCGACTTCACCGTTCTGGACGCCGACCCCACCCGCGTCTCGCCGGACCGCATCGGTGCGATCCGGATCCTGGCCACCTCCGTCGGCGGCACCGTCGCCCACGACCCGCTCGGCCTGACCGCCTCCTCCTGAGGCACCCTCCCCGCTCCACCGTCCCCCGACCGCCCAGCGGTCACCGTCCCCCGGGAGATTCCGTGAGCTCCAACAGCACGACGCCGCCGACAGGCCGCACCGTCGCCGGCGCCGCCGACATCAAGCGCCTCCTGTCCGCCGCGTTCATCGGCACCGCCCTGGAGTGGTACGACTACTTCCTCTACGGCACCGCGGCCGCGCTCGTCTTCAACAAGCTGTTCTTCCCCTCGCTCGACGCCACGACGGCGACCATCGCCTCCTTCGTGACCTTCGCCGTCGGCTTCGCGGCCCGGCCCATCGGCGCCGCGATCTTCGGCCACATCGGCGACCGCTACGGACGCAAGGCCGCGCTGATCATCACGGTCGTCATGATGGGCGTCGCCACCGGCTGCATCGGCCTCCTCCCGTCGTACGACACCATCGGCATCTGGGCCCCCGTCCTGCTCGCCGTACTCCGCTTCGTGCAGGGCATCTCGGTCGGAGGGGAGTGGAGCGGCGCGATGCTCCTGACCCTGGAACACACGCCGAAGGAGAAGCACGGAACCTATTCCGCGGTGCCCCAACTCGGCTCGCCCGTCGGCACGTTGCTCTCCAGTGGCGCCTTCGCCCTCGTCGGCCTGCTGCCCGACGACGCCTTCTACGCGTGGGGCTGGCGCATCCCGTTCCTCGCCGCCTTCGGCCTGCTCGTCTTCGCGCTCTACCTGCGCCTGCGCATCGAGGAGTCCCCGGTCTTCCGCGCCATGATCGAGGACGCGGAGAAGAACGGCCCCGCGCCCGCACCCCTCGTGGAGGCCTTCCGCAAGACCTGGGGCCGCATGATCATCAGTGTGCTCGCGGCCTTCCTCGGCATCGGCGGCTTCTTCCTGCTGACCACCTTCATGATCTCGTACGGCACCGAACAGCTCGGCATCGCCAAGTCCGTGATGCTCAACGCCACACTCCTCGCCGCCGTGGCCGAGATGGTCGTGATCTACATCGGCGGCCGGATCGCCGACCGCGTCGGCCCCTGGAAGGTGTGTGCCGTCGGCGGTGTGCTGTCCGTCCTGGTCGCCTTCCCCGTCTTCTGGCTCGTCGACACCGGCCAGACCGCCCTCGTCATCCTCGGCGTGACGCTCGGCGTCGCCGTCATCTCCATCCCGTACGCCACCATCGGCGCCGTCGTCACGGACCTGTTCCCGGAGACCTTCCGCTACAGCGCCGTCGCCATGTCGTACAACCTCTCCGGTGTCCTCGGCGGCTTCGTCCCGCTGCTCGCCGCCTGGCTGACCGGCGTCACCGACGGCGCGTCCTGGGGCGTCGCCCTCCTCCTCGTCCTCATCGCCGCCTGCACCGCGGCCGGCTCCTTCCTGGCCGGCCCGCTGCTCGGCAGCCGGTCCGCCACCCCGTCCGAGAACACCTCCGCACCTCAGAAGGCCACCGCATGACCCAGCACCACCCCGCCCGTCCCGGCGGCCAGGTCCTCATCGACCAGCTGTCCGCACACGGCGTCGAGACCGTCTACGGCGTGCCCGGCGAGAGCTACCTCGCCGCGCTCGACGCCCTGCACGACGCCCCCGTCCACATGGTGGTCTGCCGCCACGAAGGCGGCGCCGCCTACATGGCGGAGGCCCATGGAAAGCTCACCGGGCGCCCCGGAGTCTGCTTCACGACCCGGGGCCCGGGGGCCACCAACGCGCTGGTCGCCCTGCACACCGCGTACCAGGACGCCACGCCGATGGTCCTCTTCATCGGGCTGGTGCCGCGCGGCCACACCGACCGCGCCTCCTTCCAGGAGCTCGATCTGCGCGGCACGTTCGGCGCGAGCGCCAAGCTCGTCGAGACCATCGACGACGCCGCACGCATCCCCGAGTACGTCGCCCGCGCCTTCGCCGTCGCGACCAGTGGCCGGCCGGGACCCGTGGTCCTGGGCCTGCCGGAGGACATGCTCACGGACGTCGTCCGCGTCGCCGACGCCACCCCGCTGCCCGTCCCCGGCGGCGGCGTGACCCCGGCCGAACTCGCTCATATGGAACGGCTGTTGACGACGGCCGAACGCCCGATCCTCTTCCTCGGCGGCGGCCGCTGGACCCCGGACGCCCGCACCGCTGTACGGGACTGGGCCGAGGCGTGGTCCCTTCCCGTGGCCGTGGACTTCCGCTGCCAGGACCTCATCGACAACGAGTCCGATGTGTACGTCGGTCCGCTCGGCTACGGACGCGACGACGCGCTCGCCCGGCGGGTGCGCGAGGCCGACCTGCTGCTGGCCGTCGGGACCGCACCGGGTGACGTCGCGACCGACGGATTCACGCTGCTCCCCACCGACGGCACGGGACCGCGGCTCGTCCAGGTGCTGCCCGAACCACAGCCGCCGGGCGCCCTGTACCCCGCCGAACTCACCCTGCTCGCCGCCCCTGAGGCCTTCGCCGACGCGGTGCGCACCCTGCGCCCTGGCACCCCCCTGCCGTGGGCCGTGCGGACCAAGCAGGACAGGGCCGCCCATCTGGCGTTCCGCACCCCGGCCCCGGAGGGCGATCCGCTCGACCTGGCCACCGTCTTCGCCACGCTCGACGACCGGCTCCCCGCGGACGCCGTCGTCACCTTCGGCGCCGGCAACCACGCCATCTGGGCGCAGCGCTTCCTCACCTACCACGACGGCACACGCCAACTCGCCCCGCGCAACGGGTCCATGGGATACGGCATACCCGCCGCCGTGGCCGCCGCGATCCACGATCCGGACCGCCGGGTCGTCTCCGTCGCGGGTGACGGCTGCTTCCTGATGAACGGTCAGGAGCTCGCCACCGCCGTGGCCGAGAACGCCAAGCCGCTGATCATCGTGTTGAACAACGCCAAGTACGGCACCATCCGCCAGCACCAGGAGCAGGCCTACCCGGGACGGGTCAGCGGCACCGGCCTCGGCAACCCCGACTTCGCCGCGTACGCCCGTGCCTTCGGCGCCCACGGCGAAACCGTCACCGTCACGGACGAGTTCGGGCCCGCGCTCCAGCGGTCCCTCGACAGCGGCAAGGCCGCCCTCATCGAGCTGAAGGTGACCGACGGGCGTCTCGCCCCCGGCGTCACCGTCGACTCCCTGCGCAAGGAGAGCTGCCATGTCTGACCTGACCCTGCACAACATCGTCGACGGCCGCAGCGCCGAGGTCGCCGACCGCATGGAGCTGACGAACCCCGCCACCGGAGAGGTCTACGGCACCGCGCCCCGCTCGTCCGCCACGCACGTGGACGCGGCCGTGGCCGCCGCACGGCGCGCCCTGCCCGCCTGGCGCCGGAGCACCCCGGCCCAGAGGCAGGAGGCACTCCTGCGCCTGGCCGACCTCGTCACCGAGCACGCGGACCGGCTGGTCGACGTGGAGGTGCGCAGCACCGGCAAGCCGCGCGAGACGACCCGGACCCTCGAAGTCGGCCGTGGCGCCGACCAGTTGCGCTTCTTCGCGGGCGCCGCCCGGGTCCTGGAGGGCGTCGCCGCCGGCGAGTACGCGGAGGGCCACACCTCGTACGTCCGCCGCGAGGCCGTGGGCGTCGTCGCCCAGGTCACGCCCTGGAACTATCCGCTGATGATGGCCGTGTGGAAGCTCGGCCCCGCGCTCGCCGCGGGCAACACGGTGGTCCTCAAGCCGTCCGACACCACCCCCTGGTCGACCGTCCTGCTCGGCGAACTCGCCGCGCGCGTCCTCCCGCCGGGCGTCGTCAACATCGTGTGCGGTGACCGGGACACCGGACGCGCGCTCGTCGCCCACCCGGACGTCGACATGGTGGCCATCACCGGCAGCACCCGGGCCGGCTCCGAGGTCATGGCCGAGGCCTCCCGCGAGGTCAAGAACGTCCACCTGGAGCTGGGCGGCAAGGCCCCGGCCGTCGTCTTCGCCGACGTCGACCCCGTTCGCACGGCCCGTGCCCTCGCCGACGCGGCCTTCTTCAACGGCGGCCAGGACTGCACCGCCGTCACCCGGATCCTGGTCCAACGCGAGGCCCACGACGCCCTGTTGACGGCTCTCGTCGATGCCGCACGTGACACGACGACCGGTGCGCCGGACGAGGACGCCTTCTACGGCCCTCTCAACAGCGTCGCCCACGCAGTACGCGTCGAGTCCGTCATCGCCACGCTCCCCGAGCACGCGCACGTCGAGACAGGGGGTACGCGCCTCGACCGTCCCGGGTACTTCTTCCCGCCCACCGTCATCTCCGGCGTCCGGCAGGACGACGACGTGGTGCAGGGTGAGGTCTTCGGCCCCGTCGTCACCGTCCAGCCCTTCGACACCGAGGAAGAGGCGATCGCTCTGGCCAACGGCGTCGACTTCGGCCTGGCGTCCAGCGTCTGGACCGCCGATCTGGGGCGCGCCATGCGACTGAGCGCCGAGCTGGACTTCGGCTGCGTCTGGCTCAACTGCCACCAGGTGGTCCTGGCCGAGATGCCCCACGGCGGATACAAGCAGTCAGGCATCGGCCGCGACCTGAGCCGCTACGGCTTCGACGACTACACGCGGATCAAGCACGTCATGGCCGCGCACGCCGCGCCCTGACGCGCACCGCCGTTGCCGTGCTCGGCCTGTTACTTGATCAGTGCGTTCGCCACGACGACGATCAGGCCGAGCAGCGCGTCGCCCAGGCCGAGGAACAGCGACCGGGCCCACGTCAGGCCGCTGACGCGCGCCGCCGTCAGACCCCAGCCGAAGAGCAGGGCGACGTTGAAGCCGAGGGCGACGTACTCGATCCCCGAGTAGTTCCACCAGCCGAGCCCCGCCCCGAAGAGCATCACGAGCGTCGGCAGGGTGGCGAGGAGCAGCGGCCACTCCTCGGCGAGCGCCCGCACCGCGGCGAGCGCCCCGTGGTGGGTCTCGTCCCCGCGCCGGGCGATGAGGTGCGCGTACCCGTGCGCCAGGGCCGAGGCGAACGCGGTGATCAGGAGCCACTTGGCGTCGTACAGGCGGTCCGCGCGTGACGAGCGCCCGTACTGGGTGAGCGCGGCGACCATGGAACTGGCGAGGACGGCTCCGTAGACGCCGCCGAACAGCACGTTGGGCCGGGCGGCGCCACGGCTCAGGGTGCGGCTGCAGCGACGGAGGGTCTGGCGGGTGTTCATGACGGGATCCTCGGGGGCGTCCGTGGGGCGCTGTGCCTGGGCGATGGGGCGGGCGGAGGGGACCGGCAGCCAGGGGTGAGTGGTCGGCTGTCCGGCCACTCTCGCCCGGGGCCGGTGGGGGCGGCCCGGAGCGACACGCGTGGAATAGGCCGGTTTCTCCCGAGTTCCGAGATGGCCGGGTGGGGGTGCGCGTCATTGAAGTTGAGTCCGGGTTCAGGTACGTTGCGCATGCCTGCCGAATCCGCGACCAGGAGGCTGTCTCTTGAGTACCCGAATCAGTGCCGTCCTCTTCGACTTCGGGGGAGTGCTGACCACCAGCCTGATCGAGGCATTCGAGGACTTCGGCGCCACGCTCGGCGTGGATCCACGGCTCCCGCTCCGGCTGCTCGCGAAGGACGAGCGCTCCAGCGCCCTCCTCGTCGAGCACGAAGAAGGCCGGCTCGGCCAGCGTGAGTTCGAGGACGGCTTCGCCGAGCGGCTGCGCGCGCACGGTGCAGACATCCAGGGGCCCGGCCTCCTGTCCCTGATGCAGACCGGACTGCGCCCCGACCGGGCGATGCTTGACCTCGTCGCCGAAGTGCGGAACGCGGGACACCGCGTCGGTCTGCTCTCCAACTCCCTGGGCGACGACTGCTACGCGGGCTTCGACCTGGAATCCATGTTCGACGCCGTGGTCATCTCCGGCGAGATCGGCGTACGCAAACCGTCCCGGCGCGCGTACGCCATCGCATGCGAGCGCCTGGGCACCGAGCCCGCCGAGACCGTCATGGTCGACGACCTCGAACACAACATCGTCGCGGCACGACGCGCCGGCCTCGCAGGCATCCTCCACCGCGAAGCGGCCACGACCGCCGCGGAGTTGAGGGCCTTGCTGCACCAGGACGTGACGACAGTGGAAACGCAGCCGGCGCAGGCAGCACAGACAGACGCGTAGCACGGCCCCCGATCCCGAAGGCCGGCCGCGCCGCGCTGCCGCGCCGGTCCCTGAAATCCATCCCCGTGAGGAGAACCACGTGTTCGAGCTGACCGACAGGGCCAAGGAGTACCAGGAGAAACTGCTCGCCTTCATGGACGAGCGGATCTACCCGGCGGAGACCGTCTACGAGGCGCAGATGGCGGAGTCGGGCGACCCCCACTTCCACCCGCCCATCCTCGAAGACCTCAAGGCGGACGCGAAGAAGCGCGGACTGTGGAACCTCTTCCACCCCCACCCCGAGTGGGGCCCCGGACTCACCAACCTCGAGTACGCCCCGCTCGCCGAAATCATGGGCCGCAGCGCGCACCTGGCCCCCGAGGCGACCAACTGCAACGCGCCGGACACCGGCAACATGGAAGTGCTGACGCTCTTCGGCACCGACGAGCACAAGGAGAAGTGGCTCAAGCCGCTCCTCGACGGAGAGATAGCCTCCGCCTTCGCGATGACCGAACCCGCCGTGGCGAGCTCCGACGCCACCAACATCCAGCTCCGGATGGAGCGGGACGGCGACGACTACGTCCTCAACGGACGCAAGTGGTGGACCTCCAACGCCCTGCACAAGAACTGCAAGGTGCTCATCGTGATGGGCAAGACGGAGCCGGAAGCCGCGACGCACCGTCAGCAGAGCATGATGGTCGTGCCCATCGACACCCCCGGCGTCACCGTCCTGCGCAACCTCCCCGTCTTCGGCTACAAGGACCGCGAGGGGCACGCCGAGGTCGTCTTCGAGAACGTCCGCGTCCCGGTCACCGCGCTGCTCGCCGGAGAGGGCGACGGCTTCATGATCAGCCAGGCCCGGCTCGGCCCCGGCCGCATCCACCACTGCATGCGCGCCGTCGGCATGGCCGAGCGCGCCCTCGACCTGATGATCGACCGCGCCCAGGCGCGTACGACCTTCGGCGAGCCCGTCGCGAACCGCGCCAACGTGCAGGACTGGATCGCCGAGGCCCGCATCGAGATCGACATGGTCCGGCTGCTCACCCTCAAGGCCGCGTACCTGATGGACACCGTGGGGAACCGGCACGCGCGCACCGAGATCGCCGCGATCAAGGTGGCCGCACCGGAGGTCGCGCTCAAGGTCGTCGACCGGGCCATCCAGGTGCACGGTGGGGGCGGCGTCTCCGACGACTTCCCGCTCGCCAGCATGTACGCGCATCTGCGTACCCTGCGCCTCGCCGACGGCCCCGACGAGGTCCACAAGCGCACCATCGCCATGCGGGAACTGCGCCGCCGGGAGCCGCAGTGGGGCCGCACCCGCTGACCGCCGGGCCCCCGGTACGGGGCCCTGCCGGGCCGAGGGAGGACGGAGGCGATCGGCGCACACGCGTGTGCGAAGATCGCCTCGCTCCCGTACGGCCGGTCACCGGCGTGCGCACTGCCCGGCGGGCAGAACCGGCGAGCAGCAGCAGAAGCCAGTAGAGGAAGGCCCCACGACATGATCACCCGTGGCCACGCACCCGACGGGGAGGGCATCCCCTCGCTCGCGGACACCTCCGCCCTGCGTGAACCGCCCGCCACCGCGCGCGGCGCCCGGACCCGCGCCGCGCTCGTGGCCGCGGCCCGCATCGTGTTCGAACGGGACGGCTATCTGGACTCGCGCCTCACCGACATCACCGCCGAGGCGGCCTGCTCGACCGGCACCTTCTACACGTACTTCGCCGGCAAGGAGGAGATCTTCCAGGCCGTGCTCGAAGTCGCGCAGGACGACATGCTGCACCCCGGCATGCCGCGCCTCGACCCCGAGGACAGCTCGCCCGTCGGCGTGATCGAAGCCAGCAACCGGGCCTACTTCGAGGCGTACAGACGCAACGCGAAGCTGATGCTGATCCTCGACCAGGTCGCGGCCGGCGACTCCGGGTTCCGGGAGGTGCGGCGGCGCCGGAGCCGTGCGTTCGCCGACCGCAACGCCCGCGCCATCAAGGACCTCCAGGACCGCGGGCTCGCGGACCGCGACCTCGACCCCCTCATGGCGGCGCGGGCGCTGTCGGGCATGGTGAGCCGCATGGCCTACTACGCGTACGGGCTCGGTGAGGACCACACGCTCGACGAGCTGGTCGAGACGTCCACCGCGCTCTGGGCCAATGCCCTCAAGCTCGACAGGAACGCCGGGTAGCGCGACAGGAACGCCAGGCAGAGGGAGCTGCGGCGGCCCAAGTGGCAATCGCCGCACGCCCCTTGACCGAACGGCACCCGCTCCCGGAGTGTGTGGTGGCTGAGCCGCCCATATTCCACGGAGGCATGTGTGACTGGTCCGAGAAGTCGTAGAACCCGCAGTGCGGCGGCTGCCGCACTGGCTGCCGGGTTGTTGATGGGGGCGTCGGCGGTGGCCTCCGCCGATTCGACAACGTTGTCAGAAGCTAGGACAACGTTGTCTACCTCATCCAACTCACCCGCCACCGCCGCGAAGCCGTCACTGGTGGACGACCCCGCCGCCTACGTGGACCCGCTCATCGGCACGGGCCGGGGCGGCGCGAGCGTCGGCGAGATCAACAACTTCCCGGGCCCCGCAGCCCCGTTCGGCATGATGCAGTTCTCGCCGGACACGGCAGGCTCGTACGCCGGGTACCAGTACCACAGCGACAAGATCCGCGGCTTCAGCCTCGACCACGCCTCGGTCGGCTGCACGGCCTTCGGCGACGTGCCGATCCTGCCTGTGACCGGAGACATCGGCCCGGCACCGTGGGACCGCACCGAGTCCTTCTCGCACGACGACGAGAAGGCCGAACCCGGTTACTACGCGGTGACCCTGGGGGACTCGAAGGTGCGGGCCGAACTGGCCGCGACCACGCGTACGGGGCTGGCGCAGTTCACGTTCCCCGAAGGGGCGGACGCGGCCCAGGTGCTGGTGAAGGGCGGCGCCAGTCTTTCCGGCAACAAGCGCGCCGACCTGCGCGTCGTCGGCGACCGGCAGGTCACCGGGTCCGCGACGACCGGCAACTTCTGCGGCAAGGGCAATGAGTACACGGTCCACTACGCGATCACTTTCGACCGCCCGTTCGCCGCGCACGGCACCTGGGACGGCAAGACCGTCTCCAAGGACAGCGACACCGTGGACGCCCCCAAGGCGGGCGCCTACCTCACCTTCGGGACGGCCGACTCGCGCACGGTGCGGGCCAAGGTCTCCATGTCGTACGTCTCCGTGGACGGCGCCGAGGCCAACATGGCGGCCGAGGTGCCCGGCTGGAGCCTGGACGCCCTGCGCCGGCAGACCCGCGACCAGTGGGCCGCCACGCTGGGCAGGATCCGCGTCGCCGGGCGCGACACCGGTGAGCTGAAGACGTTCTACACCGCGCTGTACCACTCGCTGATGCACCCGAACACCTTCAACGACGCCGACGGACGCTACATCGGCTTCGACGACAAGGTGCGCACGCTGCCCTCGGGCCACAACCAGTACGCCAACTTCTCCGACTGGGACACCTACCGCTCGCTGGCGCCGCTCCAGGCGATGCTGTGGCCGAAGCAGGCCAGTGACATGGCGCAGTCGCTCGTCAACGACGCCGAACAGGGCGGCTGGTGGCCGCGCTGGCCCCTGGCCAACGACTACACCGGGCAGATGACGGGCGACAACTCCGTCCCTCTCATCGCGAACCTCTATGCCTTCGGCGCCCGCGACTTCGACCTCAAGAAGGCGCTGAAGTACCTGGTCAAGGGCGCCACCTCGGTGGACGACACCCCGGGTGCGTACAAGGAGCGCCCAGGGATCGGCGAGTATGTCGAGCGCGGCTACATGCCCAACAACGACGCCTCGCGCGGCGACCACCAGCGCGTGGGCGGATCCGTCACGCTGGAGTGGGCGATCGACGACTTCGCCATCGCGCAGCTCGCGAAGGCCGCGGGCGACAAGGACACCGCCGCGACGTTCACCCGCCGGGGCCAGAACTGGCAGAACATCCTCAATCCGGCCACCGGCTACCTCCAGCCGCGCGGCGAGGACGGCCGCTTCCCGGACGGCCCGGCCTACCAGCCGCCGCCCCCGGGCAAGTTCGGCCAGGACGGCTTCGACGAGGGCAACGCGGCGCAGTACAACTGGCTCGTCCCCCAGGACACCGAGGGTCTGATCGCGGCCATGGGCGGGCGCGACGCGGCCGCCGACCGCCTCGACACCTTCTTCACGAAGCTGAACGCGGGTCCGAACGAGCCCTACATGTGGGCGGGGAACGAGGTCGACTTCGGTGTGCCGTGGGTGTACAACCACCTGGGCATGCCGTGGAAGACGCAGAAGGCCGTGCGCGACGTGGCCACCACCCTGTTCAGCCCCACGCCCGACGGGGAGCCCGGCAACGACGACCTCGGAGCCCAGTCCTCCTGGTACGTGTGGGCCGCGCTCGGCCTGTACCCGTCGACACCCGGCACACCGGATCTCGCCGTGCACAGCCCGCTCTTCGAGCGCGCGGTCCTCGATCTGCCTGGCAAGGGGCGGGAGTTGGACATCCGCGCCCCGCAGGCGTCGGCCGACGCGCCGTACGTCCACGGGCTCGCGCTCGACGGCCGCACCTGGGAGCGCACCTACCTCCCGCAGTCCGCGGTGAAGGACGGGGCGCGCCTCGACTTCACGCTGTCCGGCACGCCGGACAGGACCTGGGCGACGTCCGCGAAGGCCGCGCCGCCCTCGTACCGCTCGGGTGAACGTTCCTTCCTCGCGAGCGCGACGCCCAACGCGGCGTCGGCCGTTCCCGGCGGCGACGCGGCGAAGGTCACCGTCCACGGTCAGCGGCTGGCCGGCCACGACAAGACGCTGACCGTCACCACGAAGGCTCCCGAAGGGCTGACCGTCTCGCCTGCGGGCGGGCCGCTCGGCCTCGACGCGAAGACCGGCTCGGGCGAACTCACCCTGTCCGTGAAGGCCGCGGTCGGCACGTCCGAGGGCTACTACGAGATCCCGGTGACCGTCCGCGGGAAGGGGGCAGCGGACAAGCCCGTTCAGCTCTCCGTGTTCGTGCTCGTCGCCCCTGAAGGCGGTCTCGCGGCCGCGTACGGCAACACCGGTTCCTCCGACGACGCCGACCGCGGCCAGGGTGACTACGACGGCGACGGCAACACCTACTCCCGGCAGGGGCTCGAAGCCGCCGGTCTCAAGGGCGGCACGCGCGTCGAGGTGGCGGGCACGTCCTTCGTGTGGCCCGCCGCGCCCCAGGGGCGGCCCGACAACGTCGCCGCCGCGGGTCAGCGCATCGACCTGGCGGACCGGGCGAAGGACGCAGGGAAGCTGCTGTTCGTGGGCTCGGCGACGCACAGCGACCAGCGCGGCAGCGCCACCGTGACGTTCACCGACGGCTCCACCGCCACCGCGGATCTGTCGTTCGGCGACTGGACGCTGCCGGGCGGCGGGACGGACCCCGTCCTCGGCAACACCACCGTGGCCCGCACCGACCACCGCAACCAGTCCGGGGGCGCCGGGCCCGCCGCGTACGTCTTCGCCACCAAGCCCTACGACGTGCCGGAAGGGAAGCACATCAAGAGCGTGACGCTGCCGGACAACGGCAACCTGCACGTCTTCGCGGTCGGCCTCGGCTGAGGTCACCCGGTCTGATCGAGTGCCCGTCTCACGGGGCGGGCACTCGAACGCGGACGCCGTGTCGATTCGTCCGTGCCGCCGTGCGTCAACTACCGTCTCACCGCGCTCGGGCGCTCGCCCGAGCAGCCGCCGGCCTGGTCCGCGCGGGCTGTCGAGAGACGGGAATGCCGCCGATGAGCTCGGGGTTCGACGGGCAGACAACGAGCGGCGAGGAGCTGCGCACACCGCTGCGCGACTTCCTGCGCACCGAGACCGGCAGCGCCTCCGTGCTGCTCGTCGCCGCTCTCGCGGCACTGGCCTGGGTGAACATCGGACCCGGCACGTACGAGGAATTCTGGGGGACGCGCTTCTCCGTCCGTATCGGGTCCGCCGGGGTGTCGCTGGACCTGCGGGAGTGGGTCAACAGCGGCCTGATGGCGTTCTTCTTCTTCGTCGTCGGCCTGGAGGCGCGGCGCGAGTTCGACATGGGGGAGCTCCGCGAACGCCGGCGCGTCACGCTGCCCCTCGTCGCGGGACTCAGCGGCATGGTCGTCCCCGTCGCCGTCTACCTGGCCATCAACGCCGGGCACAGCACGGCCCATGGCTGGGGCGCCGCGATGTCGACCGACACGGCCTTCGCCCTCGGCATGCTGGCGCTGCTCGGCAACCGGCTGCCCGGCGGGCTGCGCATCTTCATCCTGACCGTGGCCGTCGTCGACGACTTCGTGGCGCTGATCATCATCGCTGTCGCCTACAGCGGAGACATCGACGTTCCCGCCCTGCTGGTGGCACTCGGCCTGTTCGGCTTGATCCTGCTGGTACGGGCCACCGGCACCCGGCGCGGCTGGGTGTATGTGCTCCTGGCCGGCGCGGTCTGGGTGGCGCTGCTGGAGTCGGGGGTCGACCCCGTCGTGATCGGCCTGGCCATGGGGCTGCTGACCTTTGCGTACCCGGCGAGCCGTACCGCGCTGGAGCGGGCGAGCGGCCTGTTCCGGCTCTTCCGCGAGCAGCCGACCCCCGAACTGGAGCGGTCGGTCCGCCGGGGCCTCGCGTCGGCCCTGTCCCCCAACGAGCGGCTGCAGCGCCTCTACCACCCGTGGACCAGCTATGTGATTGTGCCGCTGTTCGCCCTCGCCAACGCCGGCATCGAGCTCAGCGGCGGCGAACTGGCCCGCGCGTTCGCCTCGCCGATCACCCTCGGCATCCTCTTCGGTTACGTCCTGGGCAAGCCGCTCGGCATCGTCGGCGCGGCCTGGCTGACGACCCGGCTCAGCCGCGGCCGGCTGCGCCCGTCCGTCGGCTGGGGCGCCACTACGGCCGGGGGAACCATCGCAGGCGTCGGATTCACGGTGGCCCTGCTCATCGCCACCCTCGCGTTCGACGGCGGCCAACTGGCCGAGGCGAAGATCGGCATCCTCAGCGCGGTCGTCGGCGCGTTCCTGATGACCTGGCTGGTCTCCTGGGTCATCGGAATCCTGCCCCGCCCCACCCGGATGCGGGCCCTCCTCGGAACGGCCGAAGGCATCGTCGACCTGGCCGTGCCGGTCGACCCGGACCGCGACCACGTGCGCGGACCACGGCACGCGCCCGTGACGGTCGTCGAGTACGGCGACTTCGAGTGCCCCTACTGCGGACAGGCCGAACCCGTCGTGCGGGAGCTGCTCGCCGGCTTCGGCGACATCCGCTACGTGTGGCGGCATCTGCCCCTGAACGACGTGCACCCGCACGCCCAGCTCGCCGCGGAGGCGGCCGAAGCGGCGGGGGAGCAGGGTGCGTACTGGGAGATGCACGACCTGCTGTTCACCCACCAGGACGCCCTGCGGGCCACCGACCTCCTGAGGTACGCGGGTGAACTCGGCCTGGACACCGACCGGTTCCACAAGCACCTGCGGGCCCACAGCGGCGGGGGACGGGTCGCGGAGGACCTCGAGTCGGCCGACCTCAGCAGCGTCTCGGGCACACCCACGTTCTTCGTCAACGGACGGCGCCACCACGGGGCGTACGACATCGAAGGGCTGTCGGCGTCGGTGCGGGCGGCCAAGGAGCGGGCCGTGCTCGCCGGCAGGCGCGGGCTCCGGCGTCAGTAGTTCCAGGGACGCTTCTCGCCGGGCCGGATCTCGGCCGCGATGTCGTCGCCGAGCCGGGCGACGGCGGTCCGTCCCTCGATCCCGGTCAGCCACTGGTACGGCAGGTGTACGTCGCCGTGCAGCGCGCCGAGGATGTTGCCGCACACGGAGCCCGTGGAGTCGCTGTCGCCCGAGTGGTTGACCGAGAGCAGGAACGCGGCCTCGATCGGCGTGCGCGGCGGCTTCGGGTCGCACACCGTGCCCTGCTTGCCGACGTAGAAGGTCTGCGGCCGGGTACGGGCGAGCGCCGCGTACACGCCGATGGCGAGGGCCTCCTCCGCGACCCAGCCGGCGCCGAGCGTCTCCACCTTCTCGGGGGACGCCTCGCCCTCTTCCTCGGCGAGCGCGACGGCCCGGCTCAGCGCGGCCGTGGTCTCCTCGTGGCCCCGGTAACCGGAGAGCAGACGCAAGGTCCGCAGCACCGCGCCCTCCAGGGACTCGCCGTCGACGAGGTGGCTGATGAGGGCGGCGAACGCACCGGAGGCGAGATAGCCGGTGGGGTGTCCGTGCGTGATCTGGGCGCACTGGGCGGCGAGTTCGAACGACCGGCGGGCGCCCAGGTCCGTCAGACCGAAGGGCGCGGAGCGCATCACGGCGCCGCAGCCCTTGGAGTCCGGGTTCACCGGCCCCGGCTCACCGGTGGGCTTCCCGTACGGGTCGGGGGTGATTCCCGCTTCGACGCCGCTCAGGCAGGCGTTGCCGGGCGCGCGGCGCGCGTACAGCCAGGGCTCGTGCCGCAGCCACCCGATGCGGTGGCGCAGGTCCTCCTCGGGCAGCGGCCCGGGGTGGTTCTGCGTCTCCAGCCACCTCAGGTACGCGTCGTGCACGATGGCCGCCTCGGCGCCGCCGATGCCCCGGTCCCGGGTGCGGCAGTACCCCCGCAGATGCCCCTCGGCGGTGAACAGGGTCATCTGGGTGTCGTCGCTGACCCGGCCCGTCACACCGTCCGCGTCGGCCACCAGGCCGGTGACCCCGGCCGCGCCGTGCGTGGCGCGGATGGCGTCGAGGGAGAGGAACTCGACGGGGTACCCGAGCGCGTCACCGATCGCGCCGCCGAGGAGACAACCGCGTACGCGGCTGCGGTGGACGGCGAGATCGGCCCAGGAACGGGTGTGCACGGTGAGCTCCATGGTGGTCGGTCGAAGGCGTAGCACCCATCATCGCCGCAGCGTGTTCCGCCGGGACGGGCGCCCCGTCAGTGCGCGGACGCGGAGGGCGAAGGTGCGCCTGTCGGTGCGTTCGCGGCACTGTCGTCGGGGGCGAACCACGCCATGCCGATCAGGAGGGACGCGACGAACAGAGCGGCCGCGGCGACGGCCCCGATGATTCTCGGTCTGCGTCTCGCCGCCTCCAGGACGCCGCCGCGCCGGGCCGCCCCGCGGCGCGCCGCCCGGCCGGACGACGGCAGCTGGTAGGTCGTGGACGTGGTCCGGATCTCCGGGGAGGTCTGGAAGTGGGGGGCTGGTGTCGGCGCAGGGGCCGCCGGCACAGGCTCAGGGAGGGGTTCGGGGCGGCCCTGCCAGGAACCCGCACGGAACCAGTCCGTGACCTCCTGGGCCGTCGGCCGGTCCTCCGGCCGCTTGGCCAGCAGGCCGAGCAGATAGTTCTCGAACGACGGAGGCAGCTGGACGCCGAGCCGGCCCGGGGCCACGGGTGCGGCGTCCACGTGCTGGTAGAGGAGGCCGGTCGCGGTGTCGGCCCGGAACGGCGGGTTTCCGGTCAGGAGTTGATACAGCACGCAGCCCAGCGAGTACACGTCGGACGCCGGGCCGGCGTTCTTGCCGAGCGCGCGCTCGGGCGCCAGGTACAGGCCGGTGCCGACGATCTGCCCGGTGGTGGTGAGCCCGGCGGCGGGATCGTCGAGGAAGCGGGCGATGCCGAAGTCGCCCAGCTTGACCGTGCCGTCGGGGGTGAGCAGCAGATTGCCCGGCTTGATGTCCCGGTGCACCACGCCCTGGCGGTGGGCGGCAGCGAGCCCGGCGGCCGCGCCGGCCGCGATGTCCGCCACCCGTTGCGGTGTCAGCCGCGCGCCGCCGGCGGTCTCGTGGGCCAGGCTGCCGCCCTCGACGAGTTCCATGACGAGGTAGAAACGGTGCTCCCAGGAGCCGAAGTCGTAGACACCCACCACGTGCGGATGGCTGAGCGACGCCGAAGTCTGCGCCTCCATGCGGAACCTGGCCGCCGCCGAAGGGTCCGCGTCCTGGGCGATGAGCAGCTTCACGGCCACGGGCCGGCCGAGCATCTCGTCGGTCGCCTGCCACACCTCACCCATACCGCCGCGGCCTATGGCCTTGTGCAACCGGTACCGATCCGCCAGCAACAACCTGCGCACCACCCTTGAAAGACAGCCCCGTCAAATTGGTTGCCACGGAACGAAGTTCGCCCCGCGCGAGCGCGAGGACGAGCGGGAGGGGTGTGGCGGGATCAAGGATAAGGCGCGCGGAGAGCCGATGATCACACTTGGGCGGGTGGCTGGTACGGAAGGCAAGAGGTGGTGATCACACCGCTCGCGGGGCCTCCTAGGAGTCGCCTGCGCGGGTACGGGCCAGGGGCCCGTGCCGCAGGAGCTCCGCCAGGCCCTGGCGCGTGGCGGCCAGCACCACGCGGTCCTCCGGACGCAGCACGTACCCGGGGTGAAGGTCCCACACGAGGCCGGTCGGGCGGTCGGGGTCGTCGTCGGCAGGGGACGCGGCCAGGTCGCGGCGGCGCTCGCTCGGCGCCGTGGCGTCGAGCGCGATCACACGCCGGGAACCGGCCCGGAACGAGTCGGCGACGGTCCGGCCGTCGAGCAGCGGATGTCCCGCCACATCGAGGGCGGCGAAGAGCAGGACGCTGCGCTCGACGGGGATGGCGCCGAGGATCTGGCGGCCCATCATGGCGCCGGCGAACGCGGGCGCGGCCAGGGTGGAGACACTCCGGCTGCGGGTCAGGGCGCGGGGATGCGCGGAACGGAGCGTGCGGTAGACGGCGGTCGCGAAACCGTCGTCGAACAGGCGCAGCGCCACCCGCAGGTCGGGCTTGACCGATCGCGCGTGCAGCGCGGCCTCGAGATTGGTGATGTCGCTGCTGGTGAGGGCGAGCAGGGCGTGGGCGCGGTGCACCTTGGCGGCTTCCAGGACGCCTTCCTGCGTGACGTCACCGATGACGGTCGGTACGCGCAGGCGGCGGGCGAGGGCGACGCCGCGTGCCTCGGGATCCTCCTCCACGCACACGACGGGGATGCCGAGTTCACGCAGGCGGGCAAGGACGCGGGTACCGATCTTGCCGAGGCCGAGCAGCACGACGTGGCCGGACAGACCGCGCGGCGGGCGGCGCAGGGCCGACGCCGTGCGGAAGGTGCCGAGGGCTTCGAGCACGGCCGCGAGAAGTACGGGCAGGAGGAGCAGTCCGGCGAGCCCCGTGAGGAGTTGGAGGAGCTGGCGGGCGAGCGGCTCCCCGATCGCCGGGTCGTCGATGGCGAACAGGTCGAGGAGCGTGAGGTATCCGGCGTGCAGCGGGTGGTCGCCGGTGGTGGCCCAGGACGCCACGGCCAGGCCGAGGACGCTCGTGACGAGTCCGGCGAGGGACCAGCGGAGCCGGCGCGAGAACAGCGAGCTGAGGGGCATACGTCGGCTGGTCGTGCGGCCGTTGGGTGCGGCGACCGTGGGGGAGACGGCTTCCAGGACCACCGTGCCGCGCCCGGTGGCCGCGGCGACCGTGCGTTCGTCGGGCAGCAGCAGAGGACCCTCAGCGCCGCCCACGTCCGAACCCTCGGCGCCCGCCGGGTCGTTGGCGGTCGCGGACAGCAGGGCGAGGGTGCACAGGCCGGGGTCGGCCACCTCGCCCCGGCCCGGCGGGGTGCGCTCCACGGCGCGCAGAAGGAGCCCGTCGGCCTGGACGACCTTGCTGGTACCGGCGACGGCGGTGGCCGCGAGCGCCGGTGCCGCGGTGTCGGCGTCGGACAGGACGGTCGTCGTGGTGTCCAGTGCCTCGGGGTCGACGCCGGGGGCGGAGAGCGCGGCTGCCTGATCGAGGAGGTGTTCCAGGTGCTGGCCGAGCTTGCGGTTGTAGAGCCGGATGACCAGGCGCAGCTGGGGGTTGAGACGGCGGGCGGCCAGGGCGGCCCGGATGTTGGTCTCGTCGTCGCCGTGGACGAGGGCCAGCGCGGCTGCGTCGGCCACGCCCGCCTCGGCCAGCGCCTCCTCATCGAGTTCCGGTGCCTCCAAGACACGTGGCGGCGGAACGCTGTCGTCGGCCGCGGCGGACACCGTACGGTTGACGACCGCCTGCATCCGCGAGAGCAGGGTGGCCGCCCGCGCCCGTCCGGCGGGACCGGCGCCCGGTCTGGCGACACGCACGGAGGGCACGACGACCGTGACCCGCTCGCCGTAGACGGCGCGCAGTTCGGCGGCGAGCCGCTCGGCGAGTGCGTCACCACCGCACACGATCATGTGGCCGGTCGGCGGGGCCTGTTGAGGCTGGCGGGGCAGGGTGGTCATGGCAACAGTCAAGTGGACGGGAGCGCCGGAACGCACATCGGGCCCTGATTGTGTGCAGGTGGGCGTGTTGCGCGTGCCTCAGGTGGCCCCGGCGGCTCTCAGTCCGTGCGCCCCGCGGCCTTGGACCGATCACCCGGCAGGCGCCACCCGTGGTCGACCGGGCCGATGCCCGACCCCAGCGCGAACCCGGCGGCGATCGCCCCCGTGACGTACTCCTTCGCCAGACGGACGGACTCCGGCACGGGCAGGCCGTGGGCGAGACCCACGGCGACGGCCGACGCCAGGGTGCATCCGGTGCCGTGCGTGTGCCGGTTGTCGTGGCGGGGAGCGCGCAGCCAGTGCTCCTCAGTGCCGTCGGTGAGCAGGTCCACGGCCGCCCCGGGCAGATGACCGCCCTTGACGACCACCCAGCGCGGCCCGAACGACAGGAGCCGCGCCGCGGCCCGGCGCATGCCGTCGTCGTCCGTGACGGCGAGGCCGGTCAGCTGTGCCACCTCGTCCAGGTTCGGCGTGGCCACCGTCGCGACCGGCAGCAGCTTGGTGCGCACCGCGTCCAGCGCGTCCTCGGCGAGCAGCGGATCGCCGTGCTTGGAGACGCTCACCGGGTCCACGACCACGGGGGCGTCCGTACCGGCGAGCAGTTCGGCCACCGCCTCGACGAGCACCGGCGACGAGAGCATCCCGGTCTTGACCGCCTGGACGCCGATGTCGTCCACGACGCTGCGGTACTGCGTGCGCACCGCGTCGACGGGGAGTTCCCACGCTCCCTGGACCCCCAGGGAGTTCTGCGCGGTGACGGCCGTCAGGACGCTCATGCCGTGGGCACCGAGCGCCAGCATCGTCTTGAGGTCGGCCTGGATCCCGGCGCCGCCGCCCGAGTCCGAACCGGCGACGGTCAGGACGCGGGGCGGCGCGACGCGTCCGGTGCTCGCGGGCACGGTCATGTGCGGGCCTCCTGGTGCGGTGCGGTCTGCGGGGCGGCGGTCGGGCGGCGCAGCCTGAGGGGCGCGTACACGACGAGTGCGGCGACGAAGGCCACGTAGTACGCGAGGTCGGCGCCGTGCAGGGCCTCTGCGACCGGGCCCACGTACAGGCCGCTGTCCATGAACGGGACCGCGGCGGCGAAGGCGGCGACGAAGGCGAGGAGCCCGGGCCACCAGGGCTGCGGCCGGGCGCTCTCGGCGGTCAGGTCGACCGGCGCGCCGCCCCGGGCCCTGGCGCGCGCGAACCAGTCGACGGCCACGACCGCGACGAAGCCGGGGATCCAGTAGCCGACGAAGAGCAGCACGTTCTGGAAGCGGGCCGCGGTGTCGGCGGCGTGCATCCACAGCACCAGCGGGAAGCCGAGCACCGCGGCGAGTGCCGCCGCGAGCGGCCGCGGGACCCGGACGCCGATCGTCTGCAGGGCCAGCGAGCCGCTGTAGTCGTTCATGGCGTTGCTGCACAGGGCCGCGAGCGCCACGGCGAGCAGCCCGAAGGAGCCGAGAACGCCCCCGCCGAGCAGCTCGTCGACCCCGCGCGCGGTCTGGTCGGTGAACACGGATGCGCCCCACAGCCCGAGCGCCTGGACGGCGACGAAGGAGACGGTGACGCCGAGGAGCGTGAACCAGAACATGCGCTTACGGGATGTGGCGGCCGGAAGATAACGGCTGAAGTCGCTGGCGTAAGGGGCCCAGGACAGGGACAGGCTGAGCGCGATCGTGCTGGTGAGGACGAACGCGCCGGCCTGGTCGGCCCCGTGCGCGGCCCCGGTGGTGACCGGATGGACACCGTCGAGGAGCTTGACGGCCAGGACCACGAACGCGGCGGCCAGTACGAAGGTCATCAGCCTCTGGAGCCGGTGGACGGCCTCGTAGCCGAGCACGCCGAGCGCGCCCTGCGCCAGCATCATCACGAGCACGCCGACCCAGAAGGGCCAGCCGCACAGCCGGGCGAGCGCGTCACCGCCGAACAGGCCGATCAGCGCGTCCCAGGCGACCGACGACAACCACTGCAGGACGCCGGGCACCGCGACGGCCCGGCCGAACGCGAGCCGCGCCAGCGGAAGCTGTCCCGCGCCGGTCGCGCTGCCCCACGTACCGAGATACGCGGTGGGCACGGCGCCGACGAGGGTGCCGATGACGACGGCGGCCAGCGCGGTGGCGAAGTCCAGGCCGAGTGCGATGCCGACGGTGCCGGTGAAGACACCGGTCATGGTCAGGTTCGGGGCGAACCACACGGTGAACAGGCGCCCGGCGCCGCCGTAGCGGTGGCTCTCGGGGACCGGCGCGATCCCGCGCGCCTCGACCCGCAGGTCACCCGGCGCGGCCGGCATCCGCCCGTCGAAGACGGAGCGCGGTCCGGTGGTCCCGGTGCTGCTCGGGGCATGGGGCAACGACATTGGCTGACATCCCTCCGCCAGTGCTAACTGGTTCAGGTTCGACGGGTGTGATCTCAGCCCTCGGCGGGGCACCCCGTGTCCGGTACGTCGGCAAGGGTAGCTTCCCCGTCCCGGGAGGCACACCAGGGGGCGGTCTGCCGGCCACGAATCTATGCGGGCGGGTTCTCGCTCAGGAGCAGTGCCGTGCCGAGTTCGGCGAGGCGGTCGGCGAGATCCGTGCGGTCGCCCGTGGAGCCCGTACGGGCCGCGTTGTCGATGACCGTCAGCACCGCGGTGACGACGATCCGGGCCTCGGCGGTGTCGAGTCCGGGGCGCACCTCGTCGAGCAGGCGCACCCACAGCGCCAGGTACTCCCGCTGATTTTGCCGGGCCGCCTTGCGCTCCTTCTCGGGAAGCTGGTCCAGTTCACCGATCAGCAGGCCGATCAAGTGGCTTTGACTCAGGGTGAATTCGATGTACGAGCGCAGTAGCCGGTCGAGGGTCTGACGCGGGGTGCCGGGCTTGGCGAGCGCCTGTGCCGTTCCCGCGCGGCGCTGTTCACCGCCGCGCATCACGGCGGCCACGAGCAGGTCTGTCTTGGTGGGGAAGTGCTTGTAGATGCTGGGGCCCGTCGCTCCGGCGGCCTCGCCGATGTCGTCGGTGCTCACGGACTGGAAGCCCCGCTCGTCGAAGAGGCGGATCGCCTCGACGAGGATCTCCTCGCGGCGGGAGACCGCGAGGCCCGCGTATCCACCCGGCGCAGTTCCCGCCTCGGCGCCGGTACTCGCCCCGAGCGGGCAGTGCGCGGCGGCGTGTGCGAGCCGGTAGAGGAGTTCTTCGAAACGGCGGCGGGGCAGCGACGTGCGGTGCCAGGAGATGGAGCCGAACACTGACAGGACGGACCACGCGAGGAGATGGCGGTCAGGCTCGTCGAGGTCCGGGCGTTCGTCCCCGATCAGGGCGGCGATCCGGTCGGCGACGTCGTTGAGAGCGCGGCGCTGTTCCTGGCGGCGGTCCTCCGGCAGGTGCCTGGCCTCGCGCTGCCACAGGACGGCCGAGCCGCGACGCTCCATGGTCTCGTTGGCCGTCGTGCGGAGGTAGGAATCCAGGTCCGGAGCCGCCATGAGGGACTCCAGGATCGTGTTGACCGTGGTGTCCACGACGTGGAGCAGCAGATCGGGCTTGCCTCGGAAGTGTCGGTAGAGGGCGGGTGCGGTGATGCCGACCTCGGCCGCCACGTCGGCCACCGACACGTTGTGGTAGCCGCGCTCGCGGAACAGCCGGGCTGCTGCGGCGACGATCCGCGCCTTGCGGTCCGGGGGTCTGCGCGCGGTCGTCCGACCCGACGCTTCCGTCTGCATCCCAGTTCGCCCCTCGCCGTCCGGCCATCTTCGGCAAAGGTACAACATCCGAGCACCACCGTGATCAACAAGTAAGCCGCATGGTGTGGCGTTAGACAGAAATCACTCAGCTGCTGCGTGACCGCCCTGTGCTCGGTAATCTGCGTCTGATCCATTGTGCACCTTGGTTAGAGGTGTTTCACTTCCTGCTCACATCAGCCCCTTTGATCAGGGAGGGCCGCCATGGCCGTCGATCGACAAGAAGTGCCCGGCTTGCCGTCTGCGACCGCCTCTGGGGCCCGTGTGTCCGCCGTGCGGCGCCGGGCGTGGTTCGTCCTCGCGCTGCTGGTCTGTCTGATGCTCGTCAACTTCGCCGACAAGGTCGTCGTGGGCCTGTCCGGCGTAGGCATGAAGAAGGAACTGGGCCTGGACAGCTCCCAGTTCGGTGTCATCCAGAGCAGCTTCTTCTGGCTCTTCGCCGTCGGTTCCGTGCTCGGTGGCTGGCTCGGAGGCAAGGTGCGGGCGCGCTGGCTGCTGGCCGGGATCGCCGCGCTGTGGGTGCTCAGCCTCGTGCCCATGGCCGCCCAGGTCGGCTTCACCACCATCGTCGCCTGCCGGGTGCTGCTCGGCTTCGCGGAGGGGCCGACCGTCGCGCTGGCCATGCAGGTGGCGCACTCGTGGTTCCCCGCGCACCGGCGGAGCGTGCCCAGCTCGATCGTCATCGCCGGCGCCGGGGCCGGCCCGCTGATCGCGGCCCCTGTGCTGACCTGGGTCATCGAGACGTACTCCTGGCACGCGGCCTTCGGTGTCCTCGCGGCGTTCGGTGCGGTCTTCGCCGTGCTCTGGCTGCTCGGCGGCGACTCCGGGCCCGAGGGCGCGCGGGCCGGCGATCACCACATAGCGGCGACGGCGCTGCCCGAGCATGTGCCGCTGCGGCGCCTGTTCTCCACGGGAACACTGATCGGTATGGCGCTCCTGTTCTTCGTCGCGTACGCCAACACCTCCGTCGGCGTGAGCTGGCTGCCGCTCTACCTGCGCGACGGTCTGGGCTACGACGCCACCGCCGCGGGCAAGCTCGTCGTCCTCCCCTTCCTCGGTGCCGCCGTCGCCGTCATCCTCGTCGGGGTCCTCTCCAGCGCCCTGACCAGGAGAGGGGTCGGAAACCGCGTCACCCGCGGGATTCTGCCTGCCGCCATGGTGCTCGCCTCCGGGGTATGTACGGTGGCCTTCTCCTCGCTGGACCGCGGCGTTCCGCAGATGACGCTGCTCGTCATCGGCGCCTGTCTGAACTCCGCGGGATACGGCGTCGCCTTCGCCGGGCTCGCTGATGTCGCGCCGACCGGTCAGCGCAGCACCGTGTTCGGGATCGTCACCGGCATCTACAGCCTCGGTGGGGTCGTGGCCCCGCTGGTGATCGGCAGGCTGGTCGACGCCGGCACGTCCGCCGTGGCCGGTTACGGGGACGGCTTCCTGGTCCTCGGCATCACGATGATCATCGGGGCCGTTGCCGCGCTCCTCCTCGTCGACCCCGACCGCGACGCGGCGCGCCTGGCGGCGGCGTCCTGACCGCCGACCGCACACCGTGCTATGCATTGAAAACTATCACTCTCAACAAACGATGGCTTGACACCTGGCCAAACGAGCAAGAAAGTGAATCTGTAATAACTTGCTGGCCGGGCAACGAGAGTCACCGTCGGCGACGAGGTGTTCGTCCAACCGCATCGGCACCCAGGTCCTGACCGCCGACGGCGGATACCGCTGAATCCCAGGAGTGACGAGATATGAAGCGCACTGTCTACAACGAGGACCACGAGGCGTTCCGGTCCGTCGTCCGGGACTTCATCGCCAAGGAGGTGTCCCCGCGCTACGAGGAGTGGGAGAGGGACAACCGCGTCCCGCGTGAACTCTTCCACCAGCTCGGCGAGTTGGGCGTCATGGGCTTCGGCATCCCCGAGGAGTACGGCGGCCCGGGCGAGACCAGCTACAAGTACCAGACGGTGATCACCGAGGAGTGTGCGCGAGCCGCGGTCTCCTTCGGGCACTACACCGTCACCACCGGCATCGTCCTGCCGTACCTGCTCAACATCGCCGACGAGGAGCAGAAGAAGCGCTGGCTGCCGGGCATCGCCAGTGGCGCGATCACCCTGTGCATCGCGATGACCGAGCCCGGCACCGGCTCCGACCTCGCGGGCATCCGGACGCGGGCCGAGCTGTCCGACGACGGCACCCACTACGTCCTCAACGGCGCGAAGACCTTCATCACCGGTGCCCTCAACTCCGAGTTGTGCGTCGTCGTGGCCCGCACCTCCCCGCCCACGGCCGAGGACCGCCGCTTCGGCCTGACACTGCTCGTCGTCCCGACGGACAGCGAGGGCTTCGCGTACGGCCGCAAGCTGGACAAGATCGGCCTGCGTGCCTCCGACACCTCCGAACTGTCCTTCACGGACGTCAAGGTGCCGGTGGAGAACGTCCTCGGCGAGGTCGGCAAGGGCTTCTCCTACCTGGGCAACAACCTCGCTCGCGAGCGCCTCTCCATCGGCGTCGGCGGTGTCGCCACCGCGAGCGCCGCGATTCAGTTCGCCAAGGCGTACGTCCAGGAGCGCCAGGTGTTCGGCAAGCCGGTCGCCGCGTTCCAGAACACCAAGTTCGTGCTCGCCGAGTGCGCCGCCGAGGTTGAGGCCGCCCAGGCCATGGTCGACAAGGGCATCGAACTCGACGACCGGCACGAGCTGTCGCCCGCCGACGCCGCCAAGATCAAGCTGTTCTGCACCGAGGTCGCCGCGCGTGTCATCGACAAGTGCCTGCAGCTGCACGGCGGTTACGGCTACATGCTCGAATACCCCATCGCCCGGCTGTACGCCGACATCCGTGTCTCCCGCATCTACGGCGGCACCAGCGAGGTCATGAAGACGATCATCGCGAAGGACCTGGGTCTGTAGGTCCGCCCCGACGTGCCCGGGCCGCCCGGTCGCCCCCGGCGGGCCGGCCCCGGCGCACTCCGGCCGCCCTGCCCCACCCACGGCAGGGCGGCCGTTCCCCATTCCCGCCATTCCCGATGCCCTCCGCCCGCGTTCCCTTTCCCGCCGCCCGAGAGAGCCGCCTTTCCGTGAGCACTGCACCCACCGCCGCCACTTCCACCCCCTCCACCTCACCCTCTGCAGGACCGCTGGCCGGCATCCGTGTCGTCGAGCTCGGCGGCATCGGCCCGGGGCCCTTCGCCGGCATGCTCCTCGCCGACCAGGGCGCCGAAGTCATCCGCGTCGACCGCCCCGCCGAGGCCGGAACCGCCTCCAAGCACCCGATCCTGCACCGGGGCCGCCGCTCGGTCGCCCTCGACCTCAAGGACCCAGCGGGCGTCGAGGCCGTCCTCGCCGTCGTCGACAGCGCCGACGCGCTCATCGAGGGCTTCCGCCCCGGTGTCGCCGAGCGCCTGGGCCTCGGCCCGGAGGCGTGCCTGGCCCGTAATCCCCAACTGGTCTACGGCCGGATGACCGGCTGGGGTCAGGACGGGCCGCTGGCCCAGGCTCCCGGTCACGACATCAACTACATCGCCGTGGCAGGTGCGTTGGGCGCGCTCGGCGCCGCCGACGAGAACCCGCCCGTCCCGTTGAATCTCTTCGGCGACATGGGTGGCGGCGGAATGCTGCTTGCCCTGGGCATCACCACCGCCCTGGTCAGCGCGGCCCGCACCGGCAAGGGCCAGGTCGTCGACGCCGCCATGACCGACGGCACCGCCGTACAACTCTCCCTCATCCACGGTCTGTTGGCAGTCGACCGGTGGGAGGACGCGCGTGGCGTCAACCTCTTCGACGGGGGCGCCCCCTTCTACCGCACCTACCGCACCTCCGACGGCGGGTTCATGGCCGTCGGCAGCGTCGAGCCGCAGTTCTACGCTGTGCTCCGGGAGGTCCTGGGCCTCGGCGACGACCCGCTGTTCGCCCAGCAGCACGACCGGGAGGCCTGGCCTGCGATGGGGGAGCGGCTCGCCGAGATCTTCGCAGGGCGCACCCGCGAGGAGTGGACCAAGGTCTTCGATGGCACACAGTCCTGCGTCACGCCGGTGTACGGGCTGACCGAGGCCGCCACACATCCGCACAACGTGGCCCGCGGTACGTACTACACCGACAACGGTCTGCTCCAGCCGGCGCCCGCCCCTCGTTTTCAAGGGACTCCGGCCGCGACCCCCAGCCCCGCGCCGGTGGTCGGCGCGCACACCCGCGAGGTCCTGGAAGAGGTCGGCCTGGACGTGTCCGCGATCGACGCTCTCGCTCCGAAGGGCTGACGCAGCAGAAAGGGGGAGGGCCGCCGGCCGGCGGCCCTCCCCCTTTCTGCTTTGGTGTGAACTTCCGGATGTCTCAGAGCAGTTCGAGAATCGTCGCGTTGGCCATGCCGCCCGCCTCGCACATCGCCTGGAGGCCGTAGCGGATGTTGTTGTCACGCATGTGGTGGACCAGCGTCGTCATCAGACGGGCACCGGAGCCGCCGAGCGGGTGGCCGATGGCCATGGCACCGCCGAGCGGGTTCATCAGCGAGTAGTCGGCGCCGGTCTCCTTGAGCCAGGCCAGGGTGACCGGGGCGAACGCCTCGTTGATCTCGAACGCGCCGATGTCGCCGATGGAGAGGCCGGAGCGCTTGAGAGCCTTGGCTGTGGCAGGTGCGGGGCCGAGGGCCATGGTGACAGGGTCGGCGCCGGCGAGCACCGCGGTGTGCACGCGGGCGATCGGGGTCCAGCCGTTCTGCCGCGCGATCTCGCTCGTCGTGATGAGCAGCGCGGCGGCGCCGTCCGAGATCTGGGACGAGTTGCCCGCGCTGACCACACCGTCCGCCTTGAACGGCGTCTTGAGGCTCGCGAGCTTCTCCAGGGTCGAGCCGCGCCGGACGCCCTCGTCGGTGTCGAATACGCGCGTGGTGCCGTCTTCGGCGGTGACTGTGACGGGCGTGATCTGTCCGGTGAAGCGGCCCTCGTCGATGGCGCGGGCGGCGCGCTCGTGCGAGTCCAGGGCGTGCTGGTCGAGCTGGGCGCGGCTGAAGCCGTACTGCTCGGCGATCAGTTCGGCGCCGACGCCCTGGTCGAACTCGCCGTCGCCGTCCGGGAAGTAGCGGTTGAGGACCAGCGGGCCGTACGCCTTGCCGGCCTCCGGGACGCTGCGGGCCGAGCCCATCGGCACCCGGCTCATCGACTCGACGCCACCGGCGACGGCGATGTCGTACTGACCGGCGGTGACCAGGCCCGCGGCGAAGTGCACGGACTGCTGGGAGGAGCCGCAGGCGCGGGAGACGGAGACACCGGGCACGGACTCGGGCCAGCCCGCGGCGAGTGCTGCGAACCTGCCGACGACGCCGGCCTGCTCGCCGACCTGGGAGACGGTGCCCCACACGACGTCGTCGACGGTGGCGGGGTCGAGGCCGGTGCGCTCGGCCAGGGCCGTCAGGGTGTGGGCGGACAGATCGACGGCGTGGATGCCGGCGAGGGAACCGCCGCGCTTGCCGACCGGGGTCCGCACGGCATCGACGATCACTGCGTCACGCATGGGCTGCTCCTGGAAGAGGGGGAAGTGCGCGGTCGCGGACGGGCGCGACTAGCCAATAAGTTATTCCAAGCTAACCTCCATGTCCAGGATGCTTTTCGCGTTCTGAACGCCTTGACAGCTGCGGAAACGAGCGTGAAAGTGAAAAACGGCTAACCCACGTTCAAGAGAGAGGCCGTCATGCCGCGCACGGTTTTCAACGAGGAGCACGAGGCGTTCCGGCAGGTGGTCCGGGACTTCCTCGCCAAGGAAGCGGTTCCGCACCTGCAGGACTGGGTGGCCGCGAAGGCCGTGTCGCGCGACTTCTATCGCAAGCTCGGGGAGCTGGGCATCCTCGGCATCGAGGTGCCGGAGGAGTACGGCGGCGGCGCCGAGACCGGTCACCACTTCGGTGCCGTGTTCGCGGAGGAGGTCGCCCGAGCCGGGGCCACCGTGGGCACCGCCATGACGCACGCCAACATCATCCTGCCGTACCTCCTGCACTTCGGGACCGAAGAGCAGAAGCGGCGCTGGGTCCCCGGCTGTGTCTCCGGCGACATCATGCTGTCCATCGCGATGACCGAGCCCGGCACCGGCTCGGACCTGGCCGGCATCCAGACGAAGGCGGTCCTTTCCGAGGGCGGCACGCACTACGTCCTCAACGGCGCCAAGACCTTCATCACCGGCGGCACCCAGTGCGACCTGGTCCTCGTGGTCTGCCGCACCTCGCCCGCCCCCGCCGACAACCGCCGCAAGGGCCTGTCCGTCCTCGTCGTGGACACCACGAGCGAGGGCTACGCGGTCGGGCGCAGCCTCGACAAGATCGGCCTGCACGCCTCCGACACCGCCGAATTGTCCTTCACCGACGTCAAGGTCCCTGTCGTGAACCTCCTCGGCGAGGAGGGTGAGGGCTTCTTCTACCTGGGCCGCAACCTGGCCCGAGAGCGCCTCGTCATCGCCGTCCAGGCGGCCGCCGCGGCCGAGGCCGCCGTGCGGTTCGCCAAGGAGTACACCCAGGACCGCACGGTCTTCGGCAAGTCCGTCGCGTCCTTCCAGAACACCAAGTTCGTTCTCGCCGAGTGCGCCACCGAGGTCGAGGCCGCCCGGCTCATGGCGTACGAGGCCCTGGAGCGCGACGCGCGAGGCGAGCTGTCCGCGGACTACGCCGCCATGGCCAAGCTCCTGTGCACCGAGACCGCCGGCCGCGTCATCGACAAGTGCCTTCAGTTGCACGGCGGTTACGGCTACATGCTCGAGTACCCGATCGCCCGCCTGTACGCCGACACCCGCGTCATGCGCATCTACGGCGGCACCAGCGAAGTCATGAAGACCATCATCGCCAAATCCATCGGCCTCTGACCCGCCGGTCCGTCGGCCTCTGACCCGCCGAGCACCTCGGCACCCCATCCAGGAACGGAACCCACACCATGCAGATCAACGGAGTCTCCGCCGTCATCACCGGTGGCGCGTCGGGCCTCGGCCTCGCCACCGCCAAGCGCCTGGTCGGCCAGGGCGCCCACGTCGTCCTGCTCGACCTGCCCACCTCCAACGGCGAACACGTCGCGAAGGAGCTCGGCGAACGCGCGCACTTCGTCGCCGGTGACGTCCGCAGCGCCGACGACGCCGCCCGCGCCGTGGCCACCGCGGCGGCGCAGGCCCCGCTGCGCATCACGGTCAACTGCGCCGGCCTCGGCAAGGGCGGACGCACCGTCAAGCGCGACGGAACGCCGTACGCCCTCGAGGACTTCGAGTTCGTCGTCGGCGTCAACCTCATCGGCACCTTCAACGTGCTGCGCCTCGCCGCCGCCGAGATGGCCAGGACCGAGGAGGTCGACGGGGAGCGTGGTGTCATCATCAACACCGCGTCCGCCGCTGCCTTCGAGGGCCAGATCGGGCAGTGCGCCTACTCCGCGTCCAAGGGCGGCATCGTCGGCATGACCCTGCCGATCGCCCGCGACCTGGCCGCCGCCAAGATCCGCGTGATGACGATCGCCCCCGGCCTCTTCTCCACCCCGCTCCTGAACAAGAAGCCGCAGGAGTTCCTCGACGCCCTCGGCGCCCAGGTGCCGCACCCCTCGCGCCTCGGAAACCCGGACGAGTACGCGCATCTGGCCACGTCCATCATCGAGAACCCCATGCTCAACGGCGAGACGATCCGGCTCGACGGCGCCATCCGCATGGCTCCGAAGTAGACCGTCCCCACCCGCTCTTGACCAGGGAGTTTCCCGTGTCCGTAAACAGCTCCGCCCAGAGGGTGGCCGTCGTCACCGGCGCCGCCCGGGGCATCGGTGCGTCGACCGCCGCACGACTGGCGCGCGACGGTTTCGCCGTCGCCGTGTTCGACCTGGACGAGGCCGCCTGCGCCCGTACCGTCGAAGAAATCGAGAAGGAGGGCGGACGCGCCCTGGCCGTCGGCTGCGACGTCTCGGACCCCGAGCAGGTCGAGGCCGGTGTCGCCAGGGTCGCCGCCGAACTCGGCGCCCCCGCCGTGCTGGTGAACAACGCCGGCATCATCCGCGACAACCTCATCTTCAGGATGACCCCGCAGGACTTCGACTCCGTCATCGGCGTCCACCTGCGCGGCGCGTTCCTGATGGCGAAGGCCTGCCAGGCGCACATGGTCGACGCGAAGTGGGGGCGGATCGTCAACATGTCCTCCGCAGCCGCGCTCGGCAACCGCGGCCAGTCCAACTACTCCTCGGCCAAGGCCGGCCTGCAGGCGTTGACCAAAACGCTGGCGATCGAGCTCGGCCCGTTCGGCGTCACGGCCAACTGCGTGGCCCCGGGCTTCATCGCCACCGAGATGACCGAGGCGACCGCGGAGCGCATGGGCATCACCTTCGAGGAGTTCACCGAGCGGTATGCCAAGACCATTCCGGTCCGCAGGGGCGGACGCCCCGAGGACATCGCCCAGGCGGTCTCCTTCTTCGTACGCGAGGAGGCGGGCTTCGTCTCCGGCCAGATCCTGTACGTCGCCGGCGGCCCCAAGGGCTGACGCACCACCCCAAGATGATCGAGGGACTCCTTCATGGGCCTGCATCTGCCCGACGCCATCCGCCTGCACGCACGTGAGCGCGGCACCTCCGCCGCGCTCACGTGCGCGGGCAGCACCGTCTCCTACGCCGAACTGGACACCCGCAGCAACCGGATCGCGAGGGCCCTCCTCGCCGACGCCGACGCCGACGCCGACGCCGGGTCCCGGATCGGCTTCCTTGCCCGCACCCGCAATGAAGCGGGCGAGATCCTGGTCGGTGCCGCCAAGGCCGGACTGGTCAACGTGCCGCTCAACTGGCGCCTCGCCACAGCCGAGTTGACCGACGTCGCCCGCGACGCCGAGCTGCGCGTCCTGCTCGTCGAGCCAGAGTTCCGGGCCGCGGCCGATGCCGTCCGCGCGGCTCTCCCCGGCCTGCGGCTCGTCGTCATCGGACCGTCGGACGACTCGGAGGTACCCGCCTACGAGACCTGGCTCGCCGCCCACCCTGACGACGACCCGGGTCGCGGCACCGCCGCCGAGGCGGACGAGGTGTTCCTGCAGATCTACACCTCCGGCACCACCGGCCTGCCCAAGGGCGTCCTGCTCACCCACGGCAACTTCTACGCCGACGCGACCGAGCTGGAGGAGTACCTCTGGGAGGCCGGGTCGGTGGCGCTCAACGCCCTGCCGATGTTCCACATCGGCGGCCTCGGCTGGCTGCGTGTGGCCCTCACCGCCGGCGCCAACAGCCTGATGCTCCCCGAATTCACGCCGGACGCGGCGGCCGAGAGCATCGAGAGTGAGGGCGTCACCCACGCCTTCCTCGTTCCCTCGGTGCTCCACATGCTCACCGAGCTCCCCGGGATCGAGCGGCGCGACTTCTCCCGCCTCACCCTCATCACCTACGGCTCCGCCCCCATCACGCCCGCGCTCCTGCGCCGCTCGATGACTCTCTTCGCCTGCCACTTCATGGGCAAGTACGGGCTGACCGAGGGCGGCGGCACGGTGACCCAGTTGCCGCCCGAGGACCACGAAGCCGACGGGCCGAAGCGGCACCTGCTCAAGTCGGTGGGGAGGCCGCGGCGCGGTGTCGGCGTCGTCATCGCCGACACCGCGACCGGGAAGCCCGTCCCGGCAGGCACCGCCGGCGAGATCCGCATCCGCTCCCGCCACAACACCCCCGGGTACTGGAAACGCCCCGAGGAGACAGAGGCGCTGTACGACGCCGACGGCCTGCTGTGCACCGGCGACGGCGGCTACCTCGACGACGACGGTTACCTGTTCCTCACCGACCGGATCAAGGACATGATCGTCAGCGGCGGCGAGAACGTGTACCCGGCCGAGGTCGAGTCCGTCCTCGCGGAACATCCCGCCGTCTCCGAGGTCGCGGTCGTCGGTGTCCCGCACGAGAGGTGGGGCGAGGCCGTCACCGCCGTCGTCGTCCTGCGCCGCGGCACCGACGCTCCCGGCGAGCAGGAACTCATCGACTTCACGCGGAAGCGGATCGCCTCGTACAAGAAGCCCCACCGCGTGCACTTCGTCGAGGTGCTGCCCCGCAACCCCAACGGCAAGGTCCTCAAGCGTGAGCTGCGGGCTGGCCTCAAGTAGGGAACATCCACTGAAGAAAGGGACGGCGATGGCCGATCTCGTGTACACGGTCCGCGACGGGATCGCGACCATCCTACTCAACCGCCCCGAGCGCAAGAACGCCTTCACCATCGACATGGTGCACGCCTGGGCCGACGCCCTGACCGAGGCCCAGCGTGACCCCGAGGTGCGCGTCATCGTCCTCACCGGCGCCGGTGGCTCCTTCTGCTCCGGCGTCGACCTCTCGGCTTTCAAGGGCGAGGAGCGGCCGCCGCTGGGGGAGAAGGAACTGCTCACCCAGAACGTGCATCGCGTCGCCCTCGCCCTGGAGGACGTCGACAAGCCCGTGATCGCCGCCGTCGCAGGGCCTGCCGTGGGCGCCGGAATGGACATGGCGCTCCTGTGCGACCTGCGCTTCGCGGGGCGCGGCGCGCGCTTCTCCGAGGGTTACATCAAGGTCGGTCTTGTCCCTGGCGACGGCGGCTGCTGGCTGCTGCCCCGCGCCGTCGGCACCTCCACCGCACTACGGATGCTGTGGACCGGCGACTTCGTCGGCGCCGACGAGGCGCTGCGCATCGGGCTGGTCGACGAGGTGCACGAGGACGAGGACCTGATGGACGCGGTGTACGCGTACGCAGCCAGGCTCGCCGAGCGTCCGCCGGTCGCGATCCGCACCATCAAGCGCGCCGTCCGCCAGGGCGCCAGGCACGACCTGCGCACCGCGCTCGACCTGATCTCGTCGCACATGGCCGTGATCACCTCGACCGAGGACTCGGCGGAGGCGTTCGCCGCCTTCCAGGAGAAGCGCCCCGGCGTCTTCAACGGCCGCTGACCTCCACACCGTTACGCCCGAAAGGCCACCATGGACCACTCCCCAGGAACGGACCCCTGCGCCGAACTACGCGCACAGGTACGCGAGTTGACCGCCGAGTGGCGGGACGCGGGACGCTACGTCCCACGCAGCGACTCCTGGCTGCGCTCCTTCGACCTGGAGTTCAGCAAGGAACTCGCCGCCCGCGGGCTTGTCGCGATGACATACCCCAAGGAGTTCGGCGGCGCCGAGCGCACCAACGTCGAGCGGCTCGCCGTCACCGAGGAGCTGCTGCGCGCGGGCGCTCCCGTCGCCGCGCACTGGATCGGTGACCGACAGATCGGCCCCGCGGTCCTGCGGCACGGAACGCGCGATCTCCGGGAGGAGATCGTGCCGCGGATCGCCTCGGGCGAGGCGGTCTTCTGCCTCGGCATGAGCGAGCCCGAGGCCGGTTCCGACCTCGCCTCGGTGCGCACGAAGGCCGAGCGGGTCGAGGGCGGCTGGCTGGTCAACGGTCACAAGATCTGGACCACCCAGGCCCACCACGCCACCCACGCCTACCTCCTCGCCCGCACCTCGCGCGAGGAGCGCAAACACGATGGACTCAGCGAGTTCATCCTCGACATGGACGCCGAGGGCGTGCAGGTCACCCCGATCGTCGACCTCGCGGGCGAACACCACTTCAACGAGGTGCGCTTCGAGAACGTCTTCGTGCCTGCCCACCGCGTCATCGGCGAGGTCGGCAAGGGCTGGAAGCAGGTCGTCGAGCAGCTCTCCTTCGAGCGCGGCGGCGCCGAGCGCTCCCTGTCCAGCTATCCCGTCTTCGTGGAGCTGATCGCCGAGGCCGCGCGGCAGCGGGACGACCGCGAACTGCACGCACTGCTCGGGTCGTTGGTCGCCCGTCTCGCAGTCCTGCGCCGCCTCTGCTTGGAGGTCGCGAGTGCCATGGACGCAGGCCGGGCCCCCGTCCAGCAGGCCGCCGCCCTCAAATACCTGGGCAACGCCTTCGAGCACGACGTCATAGAGGCGCTGCGCCGCACCGGCCTGTGCCAGGACCCCGCCTTCGACTCCACCTTCGGCCAGGCGCTGCTCGCCTCGCCGGCCTTCAGCCTGCGCGGCGGCGCGGCCGAGGTGCTGCTCTCCCTCATCGCCCGACAGGAGGCCCGTTCATGAGCAGGTTCGCGGACGAACTGCGAAGCCTGGTCGACGACCTGGCCGCGTCCGGCAGGCCCGATCTGTGGGGCAGCCTCTGCGACCTCGGCCTGCCCAGGGTGGGCATCGAGGAGGAGAGGGGCGGCTCGGGCGGCTCCCTCGACGACCTGCTCGTGGTCGTCGAATCCCTCGCGGGACACGGCATCGGCGTACCCGTCGTCGAGGCGTCCACCGCCGACTGGGTGCTCAGCCACGCGAGGGAACTCGACGGGGAGCTGACCACCGTCCTGCTGCTCGACGGGGCGCCCTGGACGGTCTCCGGTGTCATCACCGCCGAACTGACCGCCGTGCCGTGGGCGCGCGACGCGGCCCGTCTCGTGCTGTGCGCGCCGGGCGCCGCGCCGCTCCTGGTGGACCTGCGGCACCCCTCGGTGACCGTGCGGGATGTCGACAACATCGCCGGGGAGCCCCGTGACACCGTGACGCTCGCGGACACCCCGGTCATCGTCCTCGACGGCGCCCCCTCACACGAGGTCGTACGCGAGCGGCTGGCGCTTGTGTGGTCCGCGGCCGTACTGGGCGCAGCCCGGGGCGCGTACCGCCTCACCAAGACGTATGTCTCAGAGCGGGAGCAGTTCGGCGCACCGCTGCTCAAGATTCCGGCCGTCTCCGGCAACCTCGCCCGCATGCGGGTCCAACTCGTGCAGGCCGACGCCGCGTTGGCCCTGGCGAGCGAGGCGGCAACGCTGAGCGGTGCCGTCGAGATCGCACGGATCACCACGGCGGCCGCCGCGACCGAGATCGCCCAGATCGCCCACCAGCTGCACGGAGCCATGGGCATCACCGACGAGTACCCGCTGCACCGCCTGACCCGCCGCCTGTGGTCCTGGCGCGACGCCGTCGCCTCCGAGCGCCGCTGGGCCGAGAGTCTCGGGCGCCGCGCGGCCGAGGCGGGCGAGAGCGGCGTGTGGACCCGCATCACGGCCACCGGCCGATAGAGAGCGCACCCCGCCAACCGTCAGCAACGAGGAGAGCGATGCCATCCACACCCGAACTGGACTGGGAAGACACCACCGACCAGGTCAACGCCACCCGCGGCCTCGTCGACAAGCTGGAGCCCTGCGTCGTACGCAACGAAGCGGGCCGGGTCGTGTGGGACAACGACCGCTGGGACTTCCTGAACAAGGACGACTGCCCCGACACCGTGCACCCGAGCCTGTGGCGGCAGAGCCGGATCAACACGGCCCAGGGCCTCTTCGAGGTCGTGCCGGGCGTGTTCCAGGTCCGCGGCCTCGACGCGTCCAACATGACGATCATCGAGGGCGACACCGGCGTGGTCGTCGTCGACCCGTTGACGTCGAAGGAGGTCGCCGCCGAGGCCCTCGGGCTGTACGCACGCAACCGCGGTGAGCGGCCGGTCAAGGCCGTGATCTACACGCACAGCCACGGCGACCACTTCGGCGGCGTCCTCGGCGTCACCACCAAGCAGGCGGTAGCGGCGGGCGACTGCGCGGTCGTCGCCCCCGACGCGTTCATGCACCATGCCGTCAGCGAGAACGTCTTCGCGGGACCGGCGATGCTGCGGCGCGCCGTCTACATGTACGGCCGCTCGCTGCCGGTCGGCGCCGACGGCTCGGTCGGCTTCGGCCTGGGGCAGGCCCTGTCCACCGGCACCGTGGGACTCATCCCGCCGACGGAGTCGATCACAGGAACCGGCCAGGAACTCGTCCTGGACGGTGTGCGGCTCATCTTCCAGCTGACGCCGGACACCGAGGCACCCTCGGAGATGAACTTCTATCTGCCGGACCACCGTGTCCTGCTCATCGCCGAGAACGTCAACCACTCCCTGCACAACGTCCTCACCCTGCGCGGCGCCCAGGTCCGTGACGCGCACGCCTGGGCGTCCTACATCACCGAGTCGATCCAGCTGTTCGACGAGGCCGAGGTCCTCATCGGCTCCCACAACTGGCCGACGTGGGGCGAGGACGAGGTGATCAGTGTGCTCACCGAGCAGCGCGACGCCTACGCCTATCTCCACGACCAGACGGTCCGGCTGATGAACCAGGGCCTCACGGGGCCCGAGATCGCCGAGGAGATCCAGTCGTTCCCGGGCGAGCTGGGCAAGGCCTGGAGCGTACGCGGCTATTACGGCTCCATCAGCCACAACGTGAAGGCCGTGTACCAGCGTTACATGGGCTGGTACGACGGCAACCCGGCGCACCTGTGGCAGCACCCGCCGGTCGAGCAGGCCAAGCGGTACGTCGCCGCGATCGGCGGCGCGGACGCGACCGTCGCCTCGGCCCGCGAGGCCGTCGCGAGCGGAGACCTGCGCTGGGCCGCCGAACTGCTCAACCACGTGCTGTTCGCCGAGCCGGAGCACACCGCCGCCCGTGAGCTGCAGATCGCCACCTACGAGCGGCTGGGCTTCGCCCAGGAGAACGGCACCTGGCGCAACATCTACCTGACCGGCGCCAAGGAGCTGCGGGGGGCCGGCCAGGAGAGGCGCGGGACCGGCGCGCCGGGCAAGGAGAGCGCCGAGATGCTCGCCGCTCTCACCACCGCCCAGATCTTCGACTCGATGGCGGTCCGCCTCGACGGCCCACGCGCGGCGGCCCACCGACTGCTGCTGCGCTGGGAGTTCACCGACACCGACGAGGTGTGGACGCTTCTGGTCGGCAACGGCGTGCTCACCCCGATGCGGGGCGACGCGCCCGGAGCGGAGAGCCCGCAGCTGACGCTACGTCTGGAACGAGCCACGCTCAATCAGGTACTGGCCCAGCGCACCTCCTTCCCGGAGGCGATCGGGTCCGGCGCCGTGACCGTGGCGGGCGATGTCACCGTGCTCTCCACCTTCTACGGCCTCCTGGAGAAGCCCCGGCGGAACTTCCCGATCGTGCTTCCGTAACGCCTGCTCACAGCACCGGGGCCCGCGCACGCGAGCCCCGGTCTTCTGTGTCTCTGCACGACGTTTCTGTCACGACGGCGGGGCCGGGCGGAGTGTCCACTCCGCCCGGCCCCGCCGCGCTGTACCGACCCGCGTCAGGAACCCGCCGCCCGCCTGCGCAGCTCCGTCTTGAGGATCTTGCCCGTAGCCGAGAGCGGCAGCTCGTCCACGATCACCACGTCCCGGATCCGCTGGTACGGCGCGACGCGCTCGGCCACGTACGCCATCAGCTCCTCGGCAGTGGCTGCCGAATCCACGCCTCCCGCTTCGGACTTGAGGGAGACGAACGCGAGCGGGATCTCGCCGTGCTCCGGGTGCGGCCGCCCCACGACCGACGCCTGGGCCACCGCAGGGTGCTCACGCAGGATGTTCTCCAGCGGGCCGGGATACACGTTGTAGCCCTTGTAGATCAGCATGTCCTTGGCCCGGCCCACCAGCGAGAGCCAGCCCTGCTCGTCGTACGTGCCGAGGTCACCGGTGCGCAGCCAGCCGTCGACGTACTGGCCCGCAGTGAGTTCCGGGTGGCCGAGGTAGCCGGCCGTGATCTGCGGACCCCGGACCCAGACCTCGCCCTTCTCACCCCTGGCCATGGGGGTGACGCCGTCCATGTCGCGGATCTCGATCTCGGTGTCGAACAGGGCGAGGCCGGTGCTGCCCGTGGGACGGGGCATTGCACTGTCCAGCGGGCTGATGGAGACGCCCATGGTGGCCTCCGTCAGCCCGTACCCGTCACTGACGATGGCGCGCGGGAAGACGTTGGCGAGCTCCGCGGTCGCGGCTGGGTTGATGGGGGCCGAGCCGCTGCTGACGAGGCGCACGCACGACAGGTCACGCTCGCGCACACCGGGCACCGCGAGAAGGGCGTGACACAGGGCCGGGGAGCCGGTGATGGCGTGCACGCAGAGGTGCTCGACGGTGTCCAGGTAGCGGACCGGATCGAAGCGGCCGAAGACCACCATGGTCAGTCCGGCGGCGGCGAACACGCTCTGGCTGACCATGCCCATCCCGTGGAAGAGAGGGGCGATGGAGATGCCGGTGGCGGAGCCGATGGGGATGTGGTGCTCGGTCCTCGCCTCCCCCACGTGGCTCAGGGTGATGCGGCCCTCCTCGTCGGCGGCCGGGACGGCGGCGCTGCGCCAGCACGCCACCTGGAGCACGTTCTTGACGAGGTTGCGGTGCAGGACCATGACGGCCTTCGGCACGCCCGTGGTGCCGCCGGTGAAGGCGAGGTGCGCGATCGCGTCCCCCTCCACCGCGGTCGGGGGCGCCGCCTCGGCCTTCATGAGGTCGTCGAACGCGACCGTGGGGACCGGGAAAGTGACGGGAGCCCGGTCTCCGCCCGGCGCCGGCGCGGCGGCTGTCGGCGGGGCGACGGACACGAGCCGGACCGTCTCCGAGCCGGCGATCCCCTCGGCCAGCTGAGCGGCGACGGACGGGTGGGTGAGGACGGCGACCGTGCCCGAGTCGTCGAGCTGACGGCGCAGCGCGATGGGGGGCTGGGCGGGGTTGACCGGCACCACGGACGCCCCGGCGAACAGGATGCCGTAGTAGCCGACCGTGAACCAGATCGAGTTGGGCATGTGGACGGCCACCGCGTCACCCGGCGCGATGCCCTGGTCGCGCAGCCCCTGGGCGACGCGCAGGGCGCGCTCGTACAGTTCGGCGTAGGTGAGGCGTTCGTCGCCGTCGATGAGCGCGGCGCGGTCGGGGTAGGCGTGGGCCGACCCGGCGAGCAGGTCCGCGATCGTGCCGTCGGGGTAGTCGAGGGTGCGGGGCATCCCCGTGGGCCAGGTGGTGGTCATGGCGGAACTCCTTCGTCCAGTCATGCCCGAGCGCGTTGCCTCGGGACTGTAGCTGTGGATCACCCCGGTGCCGTGGAGCTCGACGATGCGTCGCACCGGGCGTGCGGCGGCGGGGAGGCCGTCAGCGGCTGCCCCAGACGGGGGCCCGCTTCTCGGCGAAGGCCCGCGCACCCTCCTTGGCGTCCGCCGACGCGAAGACCGGGGCGCAGGCGGCGGTGTTGCGCTCCCACGCCTCGTCGGCTGTCCAGTCGGCCGACTCGACGACGATCTGCTTGCTGGCCCGCACGGCGAGGGGGCCGTTCGCGGCGATCTCCTGCGCGAGCGCGAGAGCACCGGTCAACGCCTCGCCCTGCGCGGTCAGTTCGTTGACCAGGCCGAGCCGGTGGGCGCGCTCGGCGCCGAGGAACGCGCCGGTGAGCGCGTACTGCATCGCGATGTTGTACGGGATCTTGCGGGGCAGGCGCACCAGGCCGCCGCCGGCCGCGATGAGGCCGCGCTTGGTCTCCGGGAGGCCGAACTTCGCGGTGTGGGCGGCGACGACCATGTCGCAGGCGAGGGCGAGTTCCGTGCCGCCGCCGAGCGCGTAGCCCTCGACGGCGGCGATCAGGGGCTTGGCGGGCGGGGTCTCGGTGACGCCGCAGAAGCCGCGGCCCGGGATGCCGGAGCGCTCCCCGGCGGCGAGAGCCTTGAGGTCGGCGCCGGCGCAGAAGGTACCACCGGCACCCGTGATGACGCCGACAACGAGGTCGTCGCGGGCGTCGAGCTCGTCGATCGCCTCGGCGACGGCGTCCGCGACCGCCCGGTTGACGGCGTTGCGGGCCTCGGGGCGGTTGATCGTCACGACGGCGATTCCGTCCGCGAACGAGGTGAGAACCAGGTCGGACATGAGGGTTCCTTAGCTGGGGTTTCGAGGGGCAGTGGCAGAGGGTTTCAGCGGTGGGACGTGCGGGCGGGGCGCACCACGGTTTCCTGCACCACGTGGGCGATGAGCTCGCCGTCAAGGCTCCACACGTCCGCGAAGGCGAGGCCGCGGCCGTCACCCGCGGTGGGGCTGCGCTGGGCGAACAGCATCCACGCGTCGGCGCGGAACGGCCGGTGGAACCAGACGGCGTGGTCGAGGGAGGTGAGGAACATCGACGGCGGCTCGTCGCGCAGCATCCGGGGCAGTTCGGTCGACAGGACGGTCGCCGGGGCCAGGAACAGGTCGGAGGCGTACGCGAGCGCGCAGGCGTGCAACATCGGGTCGTCGGGCAGGGGTTCGACCGAGCGCATCCAGAGCTTCTGCTCCGTGAGGCCGGGCGTCGCCACGTCGGGCCCGGGGACGTAGCGCATCTCGAGAACGCGGCGGAACTCGGCCTGCGCGTAGTCCTCAGGGTTGTTCCGCGACCAGATCTCGTACAGGTCGGGCAGCGACCCGGGGTCAGGGGTGTCCGGCATGGTGGTCTGGCGGTCCTCGGCCGGCTCCCGCTTCTTGAAGGAGGCGGAGAGGGTGAAGACGATCTCGCCGCCCTGGACGGCGGTGACCCGGCGCGACAGATAGGACGACCCGTCCCGGACCCGCTCCACCGTGTAGACGAGGGGGCGTCCGGTGTCTCCCGCGCGCAGGAAGTACCCGTGCAGCGAGTGCACGGCCCGGTCGTCGGGCACGGTCCGGCCCGCGGCCGTGAGCGCCTGGGCCGCGACCTGTCCGCCGAAGGCGCGCAGCGGGATGCCGGCGTGGCACCAGCCGCGGAACAGGTCGCGGTCCAGCTGCTCCAGGTTCAGGAAGCCACCGAAGTCGCCGGCCGGGCCCCGTCCCGTCGCGTTGCCCGGCGCTGCGGGTGTTGCGGGCATGGCGGGCATGGCGGGCATCGCGGGCCGCCCTCAGAGGAGTTCGAGGATGGTGGCGTTGGCCATGCCGCCCCCCTCGCACATGGACTGGAGTCCGTAGCGGATGCCGTTGTCGCGCATGTGGTGGACGAGGGTGGTCATGATGCGGGCGCCGGAGCCGCCGATGGGGTGGCCGATGGCCATGGCGCCGCCGAGCGGATTCATGCGCTCGTAGTCGGCGCCGGTCTCGCGCAGCCAGGCGAGCGAGACGGAGGCGAACGCCTCGTTGATCTCGAAGGCGCCGATGTCGTCCATCGACAGGCCGGCCTTCTTGAGGGCCTTGGCCGTGGCGGGGATCGGGCCCTTGAGCATGGTGACCGGGTCGGTGCCCGCGACGACGGCGGTGTGGATACGCGCCATGGGTGTCCAGCCCTGCGCCTTCGCGAACTCGCCGGTCGTCACGAGCAGCGCGCCGGTGCCGTCGGAGACCTGCGAGGCGTTGCCCGCGGTGATGGTGCCGTCCTCCTTGAAGGCGGGCTTGAGGCCGGCGAGCTTGTCGAGGGTGGAGCCGCGGCGGATGCCCTCGTCGGTGTCGAAGACGCGGGTGGTGCCGTCCTCGTCGGTGACCGTGATCGGGGCGATCTGGTCCTTGAAGCGGCCCGCGTCGACGGCCTGGGCGGCGCGCGCGTGGGAGTCGAGGCCGTGCTGGTCCATCTCGGTGCGGGTGATGCCGTACTCGTCGGCGATCATCTGGGCGCCCATGCCCTGGTTGAAGCGGATGCCGTCATAGCGGTCGAAGACGTCGGGGCCGAAGGGCTCGCCGAACGAGCCGTCGCCGCGCGTGGTGCCGAGCGGCAGGCGGCTCATGATCTCGACGCCGCCTGCCACAGCCACGTCGTACTGGCCGGAGATCACCCCGGCCGCGGCCTGGTGCACGGCCTGCTGCGAGGAGCCGCACTGCCGGTCGACGGTGACGGCGGGGACGGACTCGGGCCAGCCCGCGGCCAGTACGGCGGCGCGGCCGACACAGCCGGCCTGCATGCCGACCGCGGAGGCGCAGCCCCAGATCACGTCATCGACGAGGGCCGGGTCGAAACCGACGCGCTCGACAAGGGCGTTGAGCACATGGGCGGAGAGTGAGGCGGAGTGCAGCTGTGAGAGCGAGCCGCCGCGCCTGCCGACGGGGGTGCGTACCGCGTCGACGATCACTGCGTCGCGCATGGAGTCCTCCTGAGGGGCCTTGAGGGATGAGGGTGGGGGAGCGGGGCTCAGAGCCCGAGGTCCTTGGCGATGATCGTCTTCATGACCTCGCTGGTCCCGGCGTAGATCCGGTTGACGCGGGTGTCCGCGTACAGGCGGGCGATCGGGTACTCGAGCATGTAGCCGTATCCGCCGTGCAGTTGGAGGCACTTGTCGATGACGCGTCCCGCGACCTCGGTGCAGAAGAGCTTGGCCCTGGCCGCGTCGGCCGGCGTCAGCTCACCCGCTGCGTGCTCCTCCAGGGCGCGGTCCACGAGGGCCTGGGCGGCGGCGACCTCGGTGGCGCACTCGGCGAGGACGAACTTGGTGTTCTGGAAGGCGGCAACCGGCTTCCCGAAGACCTGGCGCCCGCTCACGTATTCCTGGGCGAGGCCGATCGCGCCGGCGGCGTTGGCGTAGGCACCGATGGCGGCGCCGAGGCGCTCCACCGCGAGGTTGTGGGTGAGGTAGGTGAAGGCCGCGCCCTCCTGGCCGAGGAGGTCGCGCACCGGCACCTTGACGTCGGTGAAGGACAGTTCGGCGGTGTCCTGCGCGCGCAGACCGACCTTGTCGAGCTTGCGGCCGACGGCGAATCCCTCGGACGTGGTGTCCACGCACAGGATCGAGAGCCCCCCGCGGCGGTCGGCGGGATTGTAGGGGGAGGTCCGGCAGACGACCAGGATCAGGTCGGCCTGCGCGCCGCCGGTGATGAACGTCTTGGCTCCGTTGAGGACGTAGTGCGTCCCGTCGTCGGAGAGCCGGGCGCGCGTGGCGATGCCGGCGAGGTCGGAGCCCGTGCCGGGCTCCGTCATGGCGATCGCGGTCATGGTCTCGCCGGACAGGAAGCCGGGGAGCCAGCGCTTCTTCTGCTCCTCGCTGCCGAACTCGAGCAGGTACGGCAGGACGAGGCAGGTGTGCACGGACTCCGCGCCGAACCCGACTCCCGCGCGCCCGCACTCCTCGCGGATCACGGTCTGGTAGGTGAAGTCGGTGACGCCCGCGCCGCCGTACTCCTCGGGCACGTTGATGCCGAAGACGCCGAGGTCGCCGAGCTTGCGGTACAGCTCGCGGGGGACATGGCCCTGCCGCTCCCAGTCAGCGTAGTGGGGGGCGACCTGCTCGGCGATGAAGTCGCGGACGGTCGTCCGGAATGCCTCGTGGTCCTTGGTGAACACCCTGCGACGCACGGTCACGGTTCCTTCCTCGCATGCCCGGCACGCTCGCCGAACCGTGCCTAAGTTAATCCGCGATAACCGGCCTGTCCAGGGTTTCGGGGTGTGTGCAACCCCTGGACCAAAGAGTTAGTGTGAATTAACTTGATGGGTGTGTGGCTGGGCATTCATGCCCATCCCGTGCGTCTCTGAATGAGAAGCCGTTCACTTCAGGCCGGTGGTGGGGACGGTTAACGATCCAATCTGGTAACCCCGGCATGCGCAACGAAGCGAGGACCAAGCACATGACCGACAGCCATACCGTCGTGGAACACCGCACGCTCTTCATCGGCGGCCGCTGGGCCGAGCCGGCCGGCCGCGACACCATCGAGGTGATCTCGCCCGTGACCGAGCGCGTGGTCGGCCGCGTGCCCCACGCGACGCCCGAGGACGTGGACCTCGCGGTCGCCGCGGCACGTGAGGCGTTCGACCACGGCCCGTGGCCGCGGCTGCCGCTCAAGGAGCGCATCGAGGTCGTCACCCGCATCAAGGACGCCCTCGCCGCCCGCCACCAGGAGCTCGCCGAGCTGATCACCCTGCAGAACGGCTCGCCCATGCTGTTCTCGGTGCGAGGCCAGGCCCTGTCCGCCGTCGGTACCTTCGGTGTCGCCATCGCTGCCGCCGGCCGGATCCAGGAGGAGGAAGAGCGCGAGGGCACCGGCGGCCCGGTCCTCGTACGCCGCGAACCGGTCGGTGTGGTCGCCGCGATCACCCCGTGGAACGTGCCGCAACTGACCATCGCGGGCAAGCTGGCCCCGGCGCTGCTCGCGGGTTGCGCCGTCGTCCTGAAGCCGTCGCCGGAGACACCGCTCGACGCCCTGTGGCTGGCGCAGGTGTGCGCCGACGCGGGTCTGCCCGAGGGAGTCCTCAGCGTGCTGCCCGCCGACCGTGAGACCAGCTCCTACCTGGTGGCCCACTCGGGCATCGACAAGGTCGCGTTCACCGGCTCGGTCGGCGCCGGCAAAGCGATCGCAGCCGCCGCCGCGCGGAACCTCACCCGGGTCTCCCTCGAACTGGGCGGCAAGTCCGCCGCGATCCTGCTCGACGACGCCGACCTCGCCGTCGCCGTGCCCGCGATCGTGGGCGGCACCTGCGCCGCGAACAGCGGCCAGGCGTGCGTCGCCCTCACCCGCATTCTCGTGCCCGCCGCCCGCTACGACGAAGTGGCCGCCGTCCTCACCGGCGCCTTCGCCGGGCTCAAGGTCGGCGACCCGTCCGACCCCGGCACCGTGGTCGGCCCGATGGTGACGAGGAAGCAGCAGGAGCGCAACCTCGACTACATCCGCATCGGCCAGGAGGAGGGCGCCAAGGTCCTCACCGGCGGTGGCGTCCCCTCGGGCCTGACCACCGGCTGGTACGTCGAGCCGACCCTGTTCGGCGACGTCACCAACGAGATGCGGATCGCCCGCGAGGAGATCTTCGGCCCGGTCGTCTGCCTCATCCGCTACGAGACCGAGGACGAGGCGGTCGCCCTCGCCAACGACTCCGAATTCGGCCTGTCCGGCGCCGTGTTCGGCGCCGACGAGGAGCGGGCCACCGAGGTCGCCCGCAAGGTGCGCACCGGCACCATCACCGTCAACGGCTTCCGCCTCGACCTGGCCGCCCCCTTCGGCGGCTACAAGAACTCCGGCATCGGCCGCGAGTTCGGCCCCGAGGGCCTCGCGGCCTACTTCGAGTACAAGACCGTCAACCTGCCGGCTCCGGCCAACGCCTGACCGACCCCACGACCACCGAGGAGAAGAACACCGTGCACGCAGCAATCCTGCACAACACCGGAGACGGCAGCCTGGACGTGAGGGACGTCGAGACCGTGTCCTTCGGTCCCGGCCGCGTCCGCGTGAAGATGCACAAGGCAGGCCTGTGCCACTCCGACCTGTCGGCCATGAGCGGTGTGCTCCAGCACCCCGCGCCCTTCATTCCCGGCCACGAGGGCGCGGGCGAGGTGGTCGAGGTCGGCGAGGGTGTCACGCACGTCAAGCCCGGCGACCGCGTCATCGTCTGCTGGATGCCCCCGTGCGACAAGTGCCCCTCCTGCAAGGCGGGCGAGGGCCACATGTGCCGCAGCGGCTACCGCAACCTCGGCAACCCCAACTTCAAGGACGGCGAGACGATCGTCCCCGGCATGCTCGGTGCCGGCACGTTCGCCGAGGAGACGGTCATCGCAGAGTACGCGGCGATCCCGATCCCCGACGACGTGCCCTACGAGATAGCCGCCCTGATCGGCTGCGGCGTCACCACCGGCATCGGCGCCGCCCTCAACACGGCCAAGGTGAAGCCGGGTTCGTCGGTCGTCGTGATCGGCCTCGGCGGCGTCGGCATCAGCATCCTCCAGGGCGCCAAGGTGGCCGGTGCCGCGCGGATCATCGCCGTCGACCCGACCGCCGGCCGCCGTGAGATGGCCCTGAAGTTCGGCGCCACCGACGCCGTCGCCCCCGAGGACCTGGCAGAGACCGTCAAGGACCTCACCGGCGGATTCGGCGTCGACTACGCCTTCGAGGCCGTGGGCAAGGCCGCCACGCTGCGCGCCGCGTACGACGTGACCCGCCTCGGCGGCACGGTCTGTCTGGTCGGAGCCGGCTCCCGTACGGAGATCACCGACATCAGCATGGGCGAACTGGTCATGAACGAGAAGGCGATCCTGCCTTCGTTCTACGGAGGCGACGATGTTCGCCGCACCTACGCCACGATCATCGACCTGTGGCGCGCGGGCCGGATCGACCTCGACTCGATGATCACGCACCACGTCCCTCTGACGGACATCAACGAGGCGATCCGTCAGATGCACACGGGTGAGGCGCTGCGCACGATCATCGACATCGCGTAACGCACCACGAGGTGCCGGGGCGCCCAGCGGCCGCGGCCCCCCGGCACTTTGCCGCGCCCTGCGCCGCGCGCGCACGCCCGAAAATCGTTCGAGCCCTGTGGCGCACCCCCCGTAGGGTGATCGTTTCGACGACCGCGGGGTGTGCGGGCCGCTTCTTCCGGATGCCCCGCGTCACGATCACGCGGAGGACGGACACGATGGAGCAGTACCACGGTGGGGCCGACGAACGGTTCGGGGCCGTCGCCGACGTGTTCGCGCGGAACTTCACGGAGTTCCCCGAACTCGGCGCCGCCGTCACGGTGTTCGCCGAGGGACGCAAGGTCGTCGACCTGTGGGGCGGTGTCGCGGACGAGCGGACCGGGCGTGCCTGGGAACAGGACACCACCGTCCCCGTCTTCTCCGTGGCCAAGGGCCTGGTGAGCGTCAGCGCGCATCTCCTCGCCCAGGAGGGGCGGCTCGACCTCGACGCGCCGGTCAGCCGGTACTGGCCCGAGTTCGCACAGCACGGCAAGGAGACCATCACCACGCGCATGGTGCTCGGGCACCGGGCGGGAGTCCCCGCCCTCGACGCGGTGCTGTCCTTCGGGGAGATCGCCGGATGGACGCCGGTGATCCGCGCGATCGAGGAGCAGAAGCCGCTGTGGGAGCCCGGCACCGCGTACGAGTACCACGGCCATGTCCTCGGCTTCCTTGTCGGCGAGGTGATCCGGCGGATCACGGGCCTCACCCCGGGCGCGTACTTCCGCCGTGCGATCGGTGACCCGCTCGGGCTGCGGGCCTGGATCGGCCTGCCCGCCGACGAGTCGGAACGCGTGGCCCGGCTCGCCGAGGCCGAGGGGCGCCCCGGTATGCCCGGGCCCGAGCATCTGCTCACGCGCATCGTGACGATGAACGGCGCGCTGGCCTTCCCGGGCCTCGACGAGCCACACGGCTGGAACGACCCCGAGCTGCACGCCATGGAACTCCCCGGGGCCGGAGCCGTCGCCTCCGCGAGCGGTCTCGCCGGGCTCTACGCGGCGGCCGTCAGCGGGATCGGGGGCCGCGAACGGCCGCTCACGGCGGACACGGTGACCGACGCGCTGCGCGAGCTGTCCTCCGGCGAGGGCTGGCTCGGCTTCGACGCCGGAGCGCGCTGGGGCTCGGGCTTCCTGCTCGACTCGCCTTCCTTCCGCCCGATGCTCGGCGCACGCAGCTTCGGGAACGACGGCGCCGGGGGCCAATTCGCCTTCGGCGACGACGAGTTCGGGATCGGCTTCGCCTATGTGGCCAACCGCATGATCGGCCACGGCGACGCCCGCGCCAACCGCCTGATCGCGGCGGTACGAGAGTGCCTCGGCGCGTGACGCCGTCGCGGTGGGGGGCGTCCCGTCGTCCCCACCGTGTCCCGTCGCCCTCACCGCGTTCAGCGTGCTCTTGCGAGGAACCCCGGGGGTTTTCACCCCCGGGAGGAATCGCATCCGATGACGGCGATGCGGAGCATCGCCGAGGCAACGGGCGCGGAGCGCACGCAAGAAACGGGCCGGAGTGCCCGGTGAGGAATGTGCGCTGTTCGAATGCCGGTACGTCAGGCGGCAGGTAGCGTCACGGTCGTGAAGTTGACCGTGCAGGTGAAACTGCTGCCGACGCCCGTGCAGGCGGCGGCACTTGAGGAAACCCTGCGCGCCTGCAACGAAGCGGCCACTTGGGTCTCCCAGGTGGCGTTCGAGAAGGACATCAAGCGCAACTTCGCCCTGCGTGAGCACACCTATACGGCGGTCAAGGGCCGGTGGGGGCTCGGCGCGCAGGCGGCCCAGCACGTCATCAAGAAGACCTGCGATGCCTACCGCACGTTGAGGGCGAACCTGAAGGCGGGGAACCTTGGCAAGCCCTCCTCCAAGCGCTACAGGCGGGCGGTCGAGAAGCCGATCGCCTTCCGCCCGGAGGGCGCCCAGCCGTATGACGACCGGATGCTGTCCTGGCAGTACACGGAGCGCACGGTGTCGATCTGGACCCTGTCGGGCCGGATGAAGCAAGTGGCGTTCACCGCCGCCCCCGAACACTTGGCCCGCTTGGCCCTGTATCGCAAGGGCGAGTCCGATCTGCTGTTCCGCGACGGCATGTGGTTCCTGATCGCCACCTGCGAGGTTCCCGAGGCCGAACTCAACACCACTGTTACCCAGTTCCTCGGGATCGATCTGGGGATCGTGAACATCGCGACCACCTCGGACGGTCAGATCATGGCCGGACGCCGGCTCAACCGCGGACGCCTGCGCGAGCGCACCCTGCGGCAGAAACTCCAGCGTAAGAACACCCCGTCCGCCAAAGGCCGGTTGAAGAAGCGGCGTCGTAAGGAGGCGCGGCGGGCGCGGGACATCAACCACAAGATCGCGAAACATGTGGTGGCCGAGGCAGAACGCACCGGTCGCGGAATCGCCCTGGAAGACCTCACGGGCATCCGCGCACGGGTACGGCTTCGCAAGCCCCAACGGGCCACCCACTCCTCCTGGGCCTTTGCCCAGCTCGGAGATTTCATCGCGTACAAGGCCCGCAAGGCAGGGGTACCGGTGGTGCACGTCGATCCGGCGTACACCTCCCGCACCTGCGCCGAATGCGGGCACATGGGCGTTTCCCCTTGAGCGTGGACACCCTGATCATTGGATCGTGATGATCCATAGGACAGGAGTTCCCGTTGGGGACGTCGAAGTACTCGCCTGAGTTCCGGGCCGATGCCGTCGCGCTGTACCACTCGAGCCCGGGTGGGACATACGCGTCGGTGGCCAAGGACCTGGGCGTTAACCACGAGACGCTGCGCACGTGGGTGCGGGATGCCGGGCAGGCCGCCCGGCCCGGGGCGGTGGAGGCCACCGCGATGGAGAAGGAGAACCGGCAGCTGCGGGCGCGGGTGAAGGAACTCGAGCTCGAGCGGGAGATCCTGCGGAGGGCCGCGAAGTATTTTGCGGCCGAGACCAGCTGGTGAGCAGCCGCTTCCAGTTCGTCGAGGATCACCGTGGCGCCTTCGGCGTCAAGCGGCTGTGCCGGATACTCGCGGTCTCGCGGTCCGGCTTCTACCGGTGGCTGGCTGGCGCATCGGCGCGGGCCGGCCGGGCGAGGGCGGATGCCGAGCTCGCCGAGCACATCAACCGGATCCATCAGGAATCGGACGGCACCTATGGGGTTCCGCGCGTCACCGCCGAGCTGAAGGATGCCGGGAGGCCGGTCAATCACAAGCGGGTCGAGCGCGTCATGCGCAAGTTCCACATCGTCGGGCTGCACCTGCGCAAGAAGGTCCGCACCACCATTCCCGAGCCGTCGGCGACACCGGTGCCGGACCTGCTCCAGCGGGACTTTGCTGCCCAGGTGCCGAACACCAAGTACGTGGGCGACATAACCTATCTCCCGATCGGCAACGGCCAATTTCTTTATCTGGCAACGGTGTTGGACCTGTGCTCGAAACGCCTGGCGGGCTGGTCGATCGCCGACCACATGCGGACCTCGCTGGTCACCGACGCGCTCAGGGCCGCAGCGAGGGCCCGCGGCGGGGACGGTCTGCGCGGGGCGATATTTCACAGCGACAACGGGGCGCAATATGTGTCGAAGGAGTTCGCCCAGGTCTGCTCGGAGCTGGGCGTGACCAGATCGCGCGGCGCGGTCGGCACGAGTGCGGACAACGCCGCCGCGGAGAGTCTGAACGCGACCATGAAGCGCGAGACGCTGCAGGGGCGGAAGCGGTGGAACGGGGCGCGTGAGGCCCGCCTCGCGGTCTTCCGCTGGGCGACCCGCTACAACACCCGCCGACGGCACTCCCGCCTCGGCCAGATCAGCCCGATCACCTACGAGCAGCGATCAACTACGCTGGCCACCGCCGCATGACAACCGGTGTCCACGATCACGGGGAAGGCCCCCATCGACAAGGCGAACCGGGCCAGTCAGGCCCGTTTCGTATGCCGGTCCTGCGGTGTCGTTGCACACGCGGACTGGAACGGCTCCCGCAACATCCGTCACCGTGCGGAAGAGTTGTGGCGACGCGGGGCGCAGTCAACCGCCCCAGACCCACCCCCGAACAACACCGGGCGTGGGACAGGACGCAAACCCAGCACCACAGCCAGTGGCGCCCGTTGCGCAAGCCCGAGACTTTCAGTCCCGGGTGGTTGACACCTTCGTACGCCCGGTGGCCGTGGCCGACGTGTCGGGCGCGTGGGCGACCACGGGCCCGCCCTCGACGAGCCGCCGGACCCCCGGAGTGGCGACGGCCGCGATGACCATGGCGGCGACCAGGAACCACAGGCCGCCCACGGCCGACCCCGTGCGGTCGACGACCACGCCGATTCCCATCGGTCCGAAGCCGCCGCCCAGATTGCCCACGGCGTTGATCACCGCGATGCCGGAGGCCGCCTGAATTCCCGTCAGGAAGCGTGAGGGGAGCGACCACAGCACCGGCTGCCCCGCGAAGATGCACATCGCGGCCACGCTGATGAAGGCCATCTGCAGCACGTGGTTGCCGGTCAGGGCGCTGGCCGCGAGGCCGAGGGCGGCGGTGCCCGCGATCCACGGGTAGCGCGTACCGCTGCGGTCCGCGAGTTTCGGCACGACGTACAGGCCGATGGCCACGAAGACGTACGGGATGGCGGTGATGAAGCCGGTGGCCGTCGTGGAGAGGCCGCCGAAGCCGTCGACGATCGTCGGCAGCCAGAAGCTCAGCCCGTAGGCGCCGAGCGGGAAGCACAGGTAGAAGAGCGACAGCAGGACCACGCGCTTGTCGCGCAGCGCGCGCAGCGGACTGCCGTGTCCGCGCTCGCCCAACGCATTGGCCTCGGCGTTGAGTTCACCGGCGATCCAGGCCTGCTCCTCGGCCGCAAGCCAGCGCACACCTTCCGGGCCGTCGGGCAGGAGCCGCAGGGTGACGAAGCCGAGCACGATCGCCGGTACGCCCGTCGCGATGAAGATCCACTGCCAGCCCTGGAGTCCGAACGTGCCGTCGAGGTCGTCGAGCGCGCCCATCACGGGGTTGCCGATGATGAAGGCGAGCGGCGCGGACATCATGAACCAGCCGGTCATGCGCGCCCGGTAGCGGTACGGGTAGCACTTGGTGAGGTAGTAGAGGACTCCCGGGTAGAAGCCGGCCTCGGCGACGCCGAGCAGGAAGCGCGCGGCGTAGAACTGCCAGTCGTTGCTGACCAGCGACGTCAGTACGGTCACCACGCCCCAGCTGAGCATGATGCGGGTGAACCAGCGGCGTGCGCCGAATCGGTCGAGGTAGACGTTGCTGGGCACCTCGAAGATCGCGTACGCGATGAAGAACGCCACCTGGCCGAAGGTGAACGCGGCGTTCGACAGGCCGAGTTGGTCCTGGAGGGTCAGCTTGGCGAAGCCGACGTTCGACCGGTCTATGTACGCCACCAGATACAGCAGGACCAGGAACGGCATCAGCCGCCGGGTCACCGCCTTCATGACTGTCGATTCCACGGCTCTCCCACGTCGTTCGTGCCGGATCCGCGTCGATCCTCTGGACACACCGGGACCGTATCGTGATTTGATAGCACCATTAAAGGGCTGCGTCAGACACGGCTTGATCACGGCCGCGGTGACGGCGCCGGCATCACACCGGAAGGACCACACATGGCCGCGCTCGAACCCACGCCCGCCGACAGCGAGGCGCCGCTGCGCTCCCGCGCCTGGTTCGGCGACGGCGGCAAGAACGGCTTCATCTCCCGGCACCATCTGCGCGCGATGGGCCGCGGCGGTCACAACTTCGACGGCCGCCCGGTCATCGGCATCTGCAACACGTTCTCCGAACTGACGCCCTGCAACGGCCACCTCCAGCTCATCGCTGACGCCGTGAAGCGCGGCGTCCTCCAGGCCGGCGGCTTCCCCCTCGAATTCCCCGCCATGTCCCTGGGCGAGCCGTTCCTGCGCCCCACCTCGATGCTCTACCGCAACCTCGCCGCGATGGAGATCGAGGAACAGATACGCGCCAACCCCCTGGATGCCGTCGTCCTGCTCACCGGCTGCGACAAGACCACCCCCGCCGCCCTCATGGGCGCCGCGAGCGCGGGCGTCCCCGCGATCGTCTTCACCGGCGGTCCGATGCTCAACGGGCGTTTCCGGGGCCGCAACGTCGGCTCGGGTACGGACATCTGGCGCATGACCGAGGAACTGCGGGCCGGGACCATCACCCAGGAGGAGTTCACCGAGTTCGAGAGCTCCCTCAACCGCAGTGCCGGTCACTGCATGACGATGGGCACCGCCTCCACCATGGCGTGCCTGACCGAGGCTCTCGGCATGATGCTCCCCGGCGGCTCGGGCCTGCCCGCGGTCGACGCACGCCGCGGCACCCTCGCCGAGGAGACCGGCGCCCGCGCCGTCGCACTCGCCGGCGGCGACCTCACCCCGGGGCGCATCATGACGCGCGCCGCCTTCGAGAACGCCATCCGGATCAACGCGGCCATCGGCGGCTCCACCAACGCCGTCGTCCACCTCCTCGCCATCGCGGGCCGCCTCGGTGTGCCGCTCGCCCTCGACGACTTCGACCGTCTCGGCGCCGAACTCCCGCTGCTCATCGACCTGATGCCGTCGGGGCGCTTTCTCATGGAGGAGTTCGCGTACGCCGGCGGACTGCCCGCGCTCGTCAACGACCTGCGCGACCGGCTCCACCGCGACACGGTCACCGTCACCGGACGCGGCCTCGTCGACAACTGCGAGGGCGCGCAGGTCCACGACCGCGAGGTGATCCGGCCCATGGACCGTCCGGTGCAGCCCGCCGGCACCGGCACCGCCGTCCTGCGCGGCAACCTCGCGCCGAACGGCGCCGTCATCAAGCAGTCGGCCGCCGACCCGAAGCTGCTCAGCCACACCGGGCCCGCGCTCGTCTTCGACTCGCTGGAGGACTACCTCGCCGTCGCCGAGGACCCCGACCTGGACGTCACGGCCGACACCGTCCTCATCGTCCGCAACACCGGCCCCAAGGGCTACCCCGGTATGCCCGAGGTCGGCAACCTCCAGCTCCCGAAGAAGCTCCTGGACGCCGGGGTGCGCGACATGGTCCGCATCTCCGACGCCCGCATGTCCGGCACCGCCTTCGGCACCTGCGTCCTGCACGTCGCGCCCGAGGCCGCGGTCGGCGGCCCGCTCGCCCTCGTACGCACGGGGGACGACGTACGCCTCGACGTGCCCGCGCGACGCCTCGACGTACTGGTCGAGGACGCCGAACTGGAGCGGCGCCGCAGCGAGTGGCAGCCGCCGGCGCCGCCCGCCGACCGTGGCTGGACCTACCTCTACACCCAGCACGTCACCCAGGCCGACACCGGCGTGGACCTCGACTTCCTGGTCGGCGCCAGCGACTCCGCCCCGCCCCGCCAAGCGTTCTGAGGGCCTGTCATGAGTACTGAAGAATCAGAGAAGTTGACGAAAGAATCAGAGAAGTTGACCAAGGACGTCGACTCCCTCGTCCGCGGTGTCTCACCCGTACTCGAAGTCCCCTTCCACGACGACGGCGCCCTCGACCCCGACGGTTTCGTCACGGTCGTCGACCGTGTCCTCGCCACCGGCGTCGGCTCCGTGATGTTCCCGGGCTTCGCGAGCGAGTTCCACAAGCTCACGGCGGGCGAGCGGGACCTGCTCACCGGTCTTCTCCTGGAGCGCACGCGCGGCCGGACGGACGCCGCCGCGATCGTGTCCGTCCCCGACCACGCCACCCGGCACGCCGTCGCCCAGGCCGTCAGCGCCGCCGAGCGCGGGGCCGACGCGGTCAACGTCCTGCCGCCGCACTTCCTCGGCCCCTCACGGGACGCCGTGCTCACCCACGTACGGTCGGTGCTCGCCGCCGTGGACCCGCTGCCCGTCGTCGTCCAGTACGCCCCCGCCCAGACAGGCACCGCCCTGGACGCACCCACCCTGCACACCCTCGCCGCGGAACACCCCAATCTCCGCTGGGTGAAGGTCGAGTCGGCCCCGCCCGGACGCCTCATCGCGGCGCTGGCCCAGGGAGAGCGCCCGCTGCCCGCCCTGGTCGGATACGCCGGACTCCAGCTCCCCGACGCCCTGCGCCGCGGCGCGATCGGCGTCCAACCGGGCTGCTCCTTCACGGAGTTGTACGTGGAACTGTGGCGCCGCTGGGAGCGCGGCGACGAGACCGGCGCCGTCGCCCTGCACACCCGTATGACGCCGTACCTCTCCTACTGGATGCAGGGCGTCGAGCTGATCGTCGCGGCGGAGAAGGAGATATCCGTGCGCCGCGGCTGGTTCGGCTCCCCGCACTGCCGGGCACCCGGGCACACCCTGGACAGCGAGGAGATCGCCACGATCGACCGGTTCTGCGCCGAGTTCGCCGAAATGGTGCCTGAGCTGCTGCGATGATGCCGCGGGCACGTCGCACCCGGTGCTCCGATTCCCGCCGGAGGTGTGACAATCGACAACGCACCGGACGGGATCACCGGCACCCGATGCACACGACGACACAGGGAGTGGCGTGGAACTTCAGGGCCTGCACGGGCAGGTGGTCGACCGGATCGGCCTGTCCCTCGCGGCGGACGAGATCCGCGCCGGGGAGGTCCTGCGCCTGGAGGACGTCCAGGAGCGGTACGGCGTCTCGCGCACGGTCGCGCGCGAGGCCGTGCGAGTGCTCGAGTCCAAGCGGGCGGTGACCAGCCGCCCGCGCATCGGCATCACGGTTCGCCCGATGCCCGAGTGGAACCTCTACGACCCCCAGGTCATCCGCTGGCGCCTCGCCTCGCCCCGTCGCGACGTCCAGCTGCGCGAACTGGCCGAGCTGCGCGCCGCGGTGGAGCCCTCCGCGGCGGCCCTCGCCGCGGCGAGCGGTGACGCGGAGGCCCGGCAGGCGCTGTCGGAGCACGCCCGCGCCATGGCGAACGCGGCCCGGGCCGGCGACAGCGCAGGCTTCGTCGAGGCGGACGCGGCCTTCCACCGAGCGCTGCTCGGCGCATCGGGCAACGGCATGTTCGCGCAGCTCGCGGAGGTGACGGAGGAACTCCTCGTGGCCCGCCGCGAGCTGTCCCTGATGCCGCACGACATCGACATGGCGGCGGTGCACCGCCACCAGGAGGTGGCCGAAGCGGTAGCCGCGGGCCGCTCGGCCGAAGCGGCGCAAGCAGTGACGGCCATCGTCAACGCCGCCCACAGCGAGGTCGAAGACCTCCTGGCGGGCGGATCCTGCGGGTACGGGGTCTGAGGGGAGGCGCAACAGAGGCGCAACCAGTCCCCTTGATCGCTTACTGGGCGGCGCCTAGGCTCTGATGCCCATGGGGACGGGGGAACAGGGCAACGGGCGGCAGGCGTGGCGCGACCGGTTGACCAGGCGTCGTGGAGCCGCAGCGCTACTGGCCGGGGCGGCGGGGCTGGTCGTTCTGGGCGCGGTGTTCGTCGTGCTGCCGGGGCTGGTGGTCGACCACGATCTCGCCGGGGCGAGCGTCTCCGCGCAAGACCGCCTGAAGGCGGTGAACGATGTCCGTACGGCGCTTCTGCAGGCGGTCGGCGGTCTCGTCGTACTCTTCGGCGCCTACGCGACGTGGCGGCAACTGCGGGTGAGCCAGGACGGTTTGCGTGCCACCCAGGAGGGCTACGTGACCGACCGGTTCAGCCGGGCGGTCGACCAGCTCGGCAGCGACAAGCTGGACGTGCGCATCGGCGGGCTGCACGCGCTGTGGCGGATCGCGGAGCAGTCGGCTCGCGATCGCGAGGCCATCATCTCCATCCTGGCCGCATATCTGCGTACGCACCTGCCCTGGCCGCTCACCGGGCCGGAATCGCCGGCGGCGGACGTACCCATCAACGACATCGTCCCCCTGGAGACCCGCGCAGCCGACACTCAGGTGGCGCTGACCGCGCTCGGCGTCCTGTGTCAGCACCGGGAGCAGTCCTGGGTCAATCTCAGCAGCACCGACTTGCGACGGGCCGACTGCGACGGCCTGTGGTTCCCCGAGGTCAACCTGGACCGCGCCTGCCTGGAGGCGGCGGGCCTGTACCGCGCCAATCTGACCCAGGCGTCGCTGGTCTCGGTCAACCTGCGCCACACCGACCTCTCGACTGCGGTTCTCCGCCGGGCTCGCTGCGCCCTGGCCGACCTGCGGGGCGCGAAGCTGGTCGAAACCGACCTGCGTGACACCGACTTCACCGAGACCGACCTGCGTGAGGCGAACCTGCGCAAGGCCGATGCCCGCGGCGCGGTGTTCCGCCACGCAGACCTGCGCATGGCCGACCTGCGCGGCACCGACCTGACGACCGCCGACCTCGCCGAAGCACGCCTGACCGGCGCCGTGGCCAGCGAGCAGACGCGCTGGCCCGCCGGCTTCGACCACTCGGCCGCCGGCGTCGTCGACACCGATGACCCCGGCCCCGAGCCCTCGCCCCTGCTCCAGCCACCAGCGATGACGTGGCAGGCACCGCCGCTGCGGTCCACTCCGTGACTCCACGGGGCCGCGTCGGGGATCGCACCCCACACTGCCACGGCGCGCCCTACGAAGACTCCGAGTGGGCCCTCTACGACATCCGCGCCGCTCCCATCGAGATCCACGACCTCGCCCCCGGCACCCCGAACTGGTGAAGGCCGTGGGGCCGCCGCCCTGCGTGAGACGGCGGCCTTCGAGTGACGTCTCGACGGTCCTCAGGCAGGACGCAGCCACACCGTCGCCAGAGGCGGCACTGTCAGACGGAGTGAGACGGGCCGGCCGTGGCTCGGTTCCGGGTTCGGCTTGAGGACACCGGAGTTGACGATGTCGCTGCCGCCGTACCGCGCCGCGTCCGTGTTGAGGACCTCGGACCAGCCGGGCACCGAGTCGGGCACGCCGAGCTGGTAGTCCTCGCGTACCGCCGGGGAGAAGTTGCACACGGCCAGCAGGGGAGTGCCGTCCGCCGCGAACCGCAGGAACGCGAGGACGTTGTCGTCGGCCGCGTCCGCCGTGATCCACGAGAACCCGGCGGGCGTGGTGTCCCGTTCCCAGAGGGCAGGAGCGGCCGCGTACTCGTGGTTGAGGTCACGCACCAGGTCGAGGACTCCACGGTGGTCCGCCTCGGCGACGTAGGCCGGGTCGAGGAGCCACCATTCCGGGCCGTGCGCCTCCGACCACTCGGCTCCCTGAGCGAACTCCTGTCCCATGAACAGGAGTTGCTTGCCGGGGTGGGCCCACATGAAGCCCAGGTACGCGCGGTGGTCGGCGCGCCGCTGCCACCAGTCGCCGGGCATCTTCGACACGAGGGCGCGCTTGCCGTGCACCACTTCGTCGTGCGAGAGGGGAAGGAGGTAGTTCTCGCTGTAGGCGTACACCATCGAGAACGTCAGCTCGTTGTGGTGGTACTTGCGGTGCACGGGCTCGTGCACGATGTACGCCAGCGAGTCATGGCTCCACCCCATGTTCCACTTCAGGCCGAAGCCGAGGCCTCCGAAACCGCCGGGGCCGGTGTGGTGGGTCTGCCGCGTGACGCCGTCCCAGGCGGTCGACTCCTCGGCGATGGTGACGACACCCGGGCAGCGCCGGTACACCGTCGCGTTCATCTCCTGGAGGAAGGCCACGGCGTCGAGGTTCTCGCGGCCGCCGTGCTCGTTCGGCGACCACTGGCCTTCCTCGCGGGAGTAGTCGAGGTAGAGCATGGAGGCCACGGCGTCGACCCGCAGGCCGTCGATGTGGAACTCCTCGCACCAGTACACGGCGTTGGCCACCAGGAAGTTTCGGACCTCCTTGCGGCCGTAGTCGAACTCGAGGGTGCCCCAGTCGGGGTGCTCGGCGCGGCGCGGGTCCTGCGGCTCGTACAGGGCGGTGCCGTCGAAGCCCGCCAGCGCCCAGTCGTCCTTCGGGAAGTGGGCCGGCACCCAGTCCACGATCACGCCGATCCCCGCCTGGTGCAGGGTGTCGACGAGGTGGCGGAAGTCGTCGGGGGAGCCCATGCGGGACGTCGGGGCGTAGAAGCCGGTGACCTGGTAGCCCCACGACCCGCCGAAGGGATGCTCCGCCACCGGCATGAACTCGACGTGGGTGAAGCCCAGATCGCTCACGTAGGAGGCGAGCTGGTCGGCGAGCTGGCGATAGTTCAGTCCCGGGCGCCACGACGGCAGATGCACCTCGTACACCGAGAAGGGCGCCTCGTGCACCGGACGCTGCCCGCGCCGCTCCATCCACGCAGCGTCCCCCCACGTGTGGGACGACTCCGTCACGACGGACGCGGTCGCGGGCGGCACCTCCGTACGCCGGGCCAGGGGGTCCGCGCGCACGGTGTGCGAACCGTCGGGGCGGGTGATGTCGAACTTGTACAGCGTGCCCTCGCCGATGCCCGGCAGGAACAGCTCCCACACGCCCGACGAACCGAGCGACCGCATCGGGAACGCGGTGCCGTCCCAGGCGCAGAAGTCACCGCAGACGCGCACGCCCCGGGCGTTCGGCGCCCACACCGTGAACCGGGTGCCCGCGACCCCTTCGTGCGTCATCGGCTGGGCACCGAGAGCGGTCCACAGCTCCTCGTGCCGCCCCTCGCCGATCAGATGCAGGTCGAAATCCCCGAGCGAGGGCAGGAAGCGATAGGGATCCTCGACCTCTCTCTCGTCCCCGTCGTACGTCACGAGCAGCGTGTACGCGGGAATCGCGTCGAGCGGCAGCACCGCGGTGAACAGACCGTCACCCTCGTCGCGCAACTCCACGCGCCGGCCCTCGAACGACACGGCGACGGCCTGGGCGTACGGCCGCAGCACCCGGAACGCGACACCGCCGTCCACCGGGTGCGCGCCCAGCACGGAGTGCGGGTCGTGATGCTCACCCCACAGGAGACGTCCGTGGTCCGACCCGTCCAGCGCGGGGGCGGGCGGGACGGTGAGGCGACCGGGGCCGAGCTTGCCGGGCTTGGCAGTCTTGGGGGCGGAGGTCTTGCGAGCTGCCACGGTTTTGTCTCCTCGGGCGGGATGGGTTTCGGCAGGCGGACGGCGGGGTTGCCGCCGCCTGGTTCAACGGGGTTCGGCGAGGCGGCTGATCGCCGCCATCGGCACGGGCAGCCAGTCGGGCCGGTGCCGCGCCTCGTACAGGACTTCGTAAAGGGCCCGGTCCGTCTCGTAGGCGCGGAGCAGGTCGGGTTCCTCGCGCGGGTCCGACTTCGACTCGGCCGCGTAGCCGGCGCAGTACGCGTCCCGGCAGCGCAGCGACCACTCCGGCCGCCAGGGCAAGCGGGTGCGGGCCGCGTAGTCGAAGGAGCGGAGCATGCCCGCGACATCGCGGACGGGGGACTGCGCGTGGCGGCGTTCGGCGAGCGGGCGGGCCGGCTCGCCCTCGAAGTCGATGACGAACCACTGCTGCCCCGACCACAGCACCTGCCCCAGATGGAGGTCCCCGTGGATGCGCTGCGCGGGCCGCGCCGAGTCGACGAGCGCGAACGCGTCGAACGCGGCCCGCAGCCCCGGCGCGTGCGGGAGCAGCGCGGGCACGGAGCGGGCCGTGGAGTCGAGGCGCTCGGTCATCGCGGCGGCTAGGCGCCGGTTGCGGTGGGGCTCAGGTGCGTCGACGGGGAAGGCCGCGGTCAGCGCGAGATGGACCTCGGCGGTCGCCCGCCCCAGTTCGTACGCCTCCTCGGTGAAGTCCCTGCCGGAGGAGAGCGACCGGAGCGCGAGGGTCCAGCCGTCGTCCGCGTCGGGCAGGAACGGCTGGAGGACGCCGAGTGTCGCCTGCTGGGGCTGCGATGTACGGAACCAGGCCACGGGTCCCGGCACGCAGGTGCAGCCCTGCCGGGCGAGCGCCTGCGGCACCTCCAGATCCGGGTTGACGCCGGCCTGGACGCGCCGGAAGACCTTCAGGATGTACGAATCCCCGTACACCAGCGATGTGTTGGACTGCTCGGCGTCGAGGACGCGCGGTGTGAGCCCCGCGGGCACGGTGACCTGCGGGTCGCGTTCGAAGCGCAGAGGGCCCGCCGCGCCCGGGTGGCGCAGCCGCTCGAGGAGCAGCCCGGCCGAGCGGGGCTCCTGGAGGGCGTCGTACACCATGAGGCCGGTCAGCGGGCCCTCGGTCGCGCGGCCGATGAAGGCGGGCGCGAGAGAGGGTGGCAGCATCTCCCGTACACCGAGCAGGAGTTGGTAGAGATTGTCGGCCGGGGGCGTGCCCGAACCGGAGCGGGTCACCTGCTCGGCGTGTTCGGCGCGCACCAGCAGGTGCAGGCAGCCCGGGTGCAGCTCGGTCATCGAGGCCAGGGTCAGCCCGGTGACGGGCCGGCCCTTTCCCGCGAACCAGCGCTGCCGGGGCAGCCATTCGTGGAGCAGACCGGCGAGTGAGTTCAGCAGCAGAGAGGGGCTGACGCCGGTCGGACTCTGCAGTGCGGCCTTGGGCATGGCGACGACTCCTTTCGAGGGCGGACAGACGGTCCCAGGGGTGTGGGGCCGCCGGTCACCACGCGGTGCTGACGGCTTCCTTGCGGAGCCGGAACCAGTAGAAGCCGTGGCCGGCGAGGGTCAGCAGGTACGGGAGCCGGCCGATGGCGGGGAAGCGGACGCCACCGATGAGCTCGACCGGATGGCGGCCGTCGAAAGCCTGGAGGTCGAGTTCGGTGGGCTGGGCGAAGCGCGAGAAGTTGTGCACGCACAGCACGAGGTCGTCCTTGTACTCGCGCAGGAACGCGATCACCGCCGGGTTGGACGAGGGGAGTTCGGTGTACGAGCCGAGGCCGAATGCTTCGTTCTGCTTGCGGATCTCGATCATGCGCCGGGTCCAGTGCAGGAGCGAGGACGGGGACGACATGGACGCCTCGACGTTCGTGACCTGGTAGCCGTAGACCGGGTCCATGATCGTGGGCAGGGAGAGGCGGCCCGGGTCGCAGGACGAGAAGCCCGCGTTGCGGTCCGGGGTCCACTGCATCGGTGTACGGACGGCGTCGCGGTCGCCGAGCCAGATGTTGTCGCCCATGCCGATCTCGTCGCCGTAGTAGAGGATCGGCGAGCCCGGCAGGGAGAGCAGGAGTGCGGTGAAGAGCTCGATCTGGTTGCGGTCGTTGTCGAGGAGGGGCGCGAGGCGGCGGCGGATGCCGATGTTGGCGCGCATCCGCGGGTCCTTGGCGTACTCCGCGTACATGTAGTCGCGCTCTTCGTCGGTGACCATTTCGAGCGTGAGTTCGTCGTGGTTGCGCAGGAAGATGCCCCACTGGCAACTCGACGGAATGGCGGGGGTCTTGGCCAGGATTTCCGAGACCGGGTAGCGCGACTCCCTGCGCACGGCCATGAAGATGCGCGGCATGACCGGGAAGTGGAACGCCATGTGGCATTCGTCGCCGCCGGAGGTGTAGTCGCCGAAGTAGTCGACCACGTCCTCGGGCCACTGGTTGGCCTCGGCGAGCAGCACCGTGTCCGGGTAGTGCGCGTCCACCTCGGCACGTACGCGCTTGAGGAAGGCGTGGGAAGCGGGGAGGTTCTCGCAGTTGGTGCCTTCCTCGGCGTAGAGGTAGGGCACCGCGTCGAGCCGGAAGCCGTCGATGCCCAGGTCCAGCCAGAAGCGCAGCGCGGCGAGGATCTCCTCCTGGACGCGCGGGTTCTCGTAGTTGAGATCCGGCTGGTGGGAGAAGAAGCGGTGCCAGTAGTACTGCTGGCGCACCGGATCGAACGTCCAGTTGGAGGACTCTGTGTCGACGAAGATGATGCGCGCGTCCTCGTACTGCTTGTCGTCGTCGGCCCAGACGTAGTAGTCGCCGTACGGCCCGTCGGGGTCCTTTCGGGACTCCTGGAACCACGGGTGCTGGTCGCTGGTGTGGTTCATGACGAAGTCGATGATCAAGCGCATCCCGCGCTGGTGCGCGGCGTCGACGAACTCCACGAAGTCCGCGAGATTTCCGAACTCGGGCAGGACCGCCGTGTAGTCGGAGACGTCGTAACCGCCGTCCCTTAGCGGGGACTTGAAGAACGGTGGCAGCCAGAGGCAGTCGACGCCCAGCCACTGGAGATAGTCCAGCCTGGACGTGATGCCCTTGAGGTCGCCGACCCCGTCGCCGTTGCTGTCCTGGAAGGAGCGGACGAGGACTTCGTAGAAGACGGCGCGCTTGAACCAGTCGGGGTCCCTGTCCTTGGTGGGGGTGTCCTCGAAGGTGTCCGGGACGGGCTTGTTGACGATCATGTGGTGGGTGACCCTCCGGTGGGCGGTGAGGACGGTCGCAGGACGGTGAGGATGTGCGCGGGCGCGCGGCCCGGTTCCAGGCGCACATAGTTCGTCCTGCCCCATTGGTATGTCTCGCCGGTCAGCTCGTCGCGGACCGGCACGCTCGCGTGCGCGTCGAGTCCGAGCTGAGGCAGGTCCAGAGAAACCGTCGCCTCCTGGGTGTGGTGGGGGTCGAGGTTGACGACCACCACGACCGTGTCGGGGCCCGAGCGCTTGCTGTACGCGATCAGCGCGTCGTTGTCGGTGATGTGGAAGTGGAGGTTCCTGAGGAGGCGCAGGGCGCCGTGGTTCCGCCTGACGCGGTTCAGGGTGGTGATGAGCGGGGCGATGGAACGCCCCGACCGCTCGGCCGACTCCCAGTCACGCGGCCGCAGTTCGTACTTCTCCGAGTGCAGATACTCCTCGCTGCCCTCGCGGACCGGCGTGTTCTCGCACAGCTCGTACCCGGCGTACACCCCCCAGGTCGGGGAGAGCGTGGCCGCGAGCACGGCACGCACCTCGAAGGCGCGGCGGCCGCCCTTCTGGAGGTAGCCGGGCAGGATGTCGGGCGTGTTCACGAACAGGTTCGGACGCATGTAGGCGGCCGTGTCCCGGGAGAGCTCCGTGAGGTACTCGGTGAGCTCCTGCTTCGTGTCGCGCCACGTGAAGTACGTGTACGACTGCTGGAAACCGGCCTTGGCGAGCGCCCGCATGATGGGGGGCCGGGTGAAGGCCTCGGCGAGGAACACCACGTCCGGGTCGCTGCGGTTGATGTCGGAGATCACCCGCTCCCAGAACACGACGGGCTTGGTGTGCGGGTTGTCGACGCGGAAGACGCGGACCCCGTGACGCATCCAGAAACGCAGGATCCGGGTCGTCTCCTCGATCAGCCCCAGCATGTCCTGGTCGAAGGCGATCGGGTAGATGTCCTGGTACTTCTTCGGCGGGTTCTCCGCGTACGCGATCGTGCCGTCCGGCCGGTGATGGAACCACTCCGGATGCTTCTCCACCCACGGGTGGTCCGGCGAGCACTGGAGGGCGAAGTCCAGCGCGATCTCCAGATCGAGTTCCGCGGCCCGGCGCACGAAGGCGTCGAAGTCGTCGAGGGTGCCGAGGTCGGGGTGGATCGCGTCGTGACCGCCCTCGGGTGAGCCGACCGCCCACGGCACTCCGACATCCCACCGGTCGGCCGACAGACTGTTGTTCGGCCCCTTGCGGAAGGTGGTGCCGATGGGGTGGATCGGCGGCAGGTAGACCACGTCGAAGCCCATGGCGGCGACGGCGGGCAGGCGCTCGGCCGCCGTGCGGAAGGTGCCGCTCACCGGCCGCTCCCCGTCGCGGACCACGGCGCCCTCGGAGCGCGGGAACATCTCGTACCAGGCTCCGTACAGCGCCCGTTCGCGCTCCACGAGCAGGGACATGGGCGCCGAGCGCGAGACGTGTTCGCGCAGCGGGTGCTCCGCCAGTGCGGCGGTCACGTCCGGCGCGAGGGCCGCGGCGTGCCGGGCGGCGGGCGGCCTGCTCTCGTCGCGCAGCGCGTCCACGGCCGCGAGCACCGCGTCCCGTCCAGCCCGTTCCGGGACGCCGGCGGCGGCCCGCTCGTGCAGCGCGGCGCCCTCCTCCAGGATCAGCTCCGTGTCGATCCCGGCCGGGACCTTGATGCCGGCGGACCGGCGCCACGAGGACACGGGATCGCCCCACGCCTCCACCGTGTACGTCCAGTTGCCCACGCCCGTCGGGGTGACGTCGGCGCCCCAGCGGTCGCTGCCCGGGGACAGCTCGCGCATCGGGGTCCACGGGCCCGGCCGGTCGTCGGGGCCGCGCAGCACGACATTGGCGGCGACCGCGGCATGGCCCTCGCCGAAGAGCGTGGCGGAGACCTCGAACGTCTCGCCCGGGACCGCCTTCGCCGGACGCCTGCCGCAGTCGACGGCCGGGAGTACGTCCACGATCGGGACGCGGCCCGTCACCGTGCCTGGGTTCATCGGTTGCACCTCCGCCGCGCTCGAGGCAGGCCCGCTCTCGGTCGGGGGCCCACCGGGTTCACATGCGCCACGGGACGCGCCGTCACTCGCGCACCAGTTGGCCCGGCGCGCGGCCGGGCACAGCAGGCTGTCATCGACGGGCTGCGTCCCTCCGGCGACACGCTACGGGAGCCGACCGGGCTCGGCCTGTCAGGAAATGTCCTGGTTCAGGCGTGTCGGCCGGCGTCCCGCTCCTGCCGGACGGTCCGGCCTCACCGCCCGCTGAGGGCGGCGACCGCGACCGCGGGTGCCGCGAGCGGCGGTGCGGCCATCGGTGGATGCTCCACGCCGGGGCGGAGATAGCGTTCGGCCGCGTCGGCGGCCTCCCGCCCGCAGCGTTTCCCCATCAGCACGCACAGCGTGTAGGCCGTGTCCTCGAAGTGGGCCCGCACTTGGCGGTCGGCGGGTGCCGCGAGCCGCAGGCGTTCCCATGCGCGGTACTGCGCCAGACGACTGGCGACTTCGGTTTTGGTAGGCAGCAACATGTCGCTGTTCACTTCCCACTCTTGGAGCGCACGGTGCACCGGGTCGGTGCGCGGGGGCCGTGCACGGAGAGGTACCGAACCGTTACTCCGATCGGTACTCCGTCCCATGGTGCATTTGGCGGCACTTCCCGTCCTGTTGGAGCTTCGATGACGCCGGAAGCGGCTCCTCGTGTTGCACGAATGGAGTAGCGCTCTCATGCTGGGGCTGACTCAGGAGCGATCAGTGCTCACGCTACGTGTTCGGGGTACGGCCCGTAGGGGGCGAACGTCGGGCGGGAGCTTCGCCGGTGAGGAGCCGAAGACGATGAATACCGCAGTGCCCTGCTACTACCACCTCGACGTCGAGGTCAGCTCGGAGCGTGTCTCGCAGGTCAGGCGCATTCTGGCCGCCCACCTGCGGTACTGGAAGCTGGACATTCTCGTCGAGCCCGTCTGCCGCGGCGTCGAGGTGCTGCTTCACACGATCGACGAGCACGCCACGGACAAGAACACCACCGTCGAGATGTGGTGGAACGGCCAGCACCTGATCACCGCGGTGTCCGACCACGAGCGTGACCTGCCGGGCCCGCACTACGCCCCCCAGGGATGCCTCGCGGAGATCGCCGCGCTGAGCGACGGCTGGGGCGGCTGCGCCACGGCCACGGGAAAGATCATCTGGTTCTCCCGCCGTGCCCGTCTCGGCGAGCGCTCCCCGCTGGTCCCCGTCGGCCCCGCGCCGCGCATCGGCGAGGCGCTCGAGATGCCGCGCGAGGTGCCGGTCCCGGCGTTCGCGGGCTCAGCGGTCACGGACCCGCTCGTGGCCGCCGCCCCGGCGGCCCGCGCACGCGGGCCCGAACTGTCCGTCCCACGCAGGGTGGTACGCCCGACGCCGGCGATGTGACATCAGCACCGCGCCCCGTCCGGAGCGCCTCGCACCGGGCCACGGTCTGCTCCGGCAGCCGCGGCCCGGCGGCATGTCAGGACGGCGGCACACGAGGGCCGGGCGCGCGGCAGTCGGGGTGCGGGCGGCGCGGTGACGACACCGACTCCAAGATCATCCGTACGGTGGCCGGATGCTCACCTGGACCGGACGCCCCTATCCCCTCGGCGCGGCATTCGACGGCGACGGAACGAACTTCGCCCTGTTCACGGAGGTCGCCGAGCGCGTCGACCTCGTCCTCCTCCACGACGACGGCACCCACGACACGGTCACCATGACCGAGGTCGACGGCTTCGTATGGCACTGCTATCTGCCCGCCGTCGGCCCCGGCCAACGCTACGGCTACCGGGTGCACGGCCCGTGGGACCCGGCGGCGGGCCACCGCTGCAACCCCGCGAAGCTGCTCCTCGACCCGTACGCCACCGCCGTCGACGGGCAGATGGACAACGACCCCTCACTCTTCGAGCGGACGGCCGGCGGACCGTCCCCGGCCGACAGCGCGCCGCACACCCTCGTCGCCGTGGTGACCGACAGCGCCTTCGACTGGGGCAACGACCGCCCGCCCCTGCGCCCGTACGCCGACACCGTCATCTACGAGGCCCACGTACGCGGCCTGACCCGCACCCATCCCAAGGTCCCCGCGAAACTGCGCGGTACCTACGCGGGCCTCGCGCACCCGGCGGTCATCGAGCACCTGACCTCGCTGGGCGTGACCGCGGTCGAGCTGATGCCGGTGCACCAGTTCGCGCAGGACGGATTCCTGCGCGACCAGGGTCTGTCGAACTACTGGGGCTACAGCACGATCGGCTTCTTCGCCCCGCACAACGCGTACGCCGCCCAGGGCAGCCGCGGCGGGCAGGTCACCGAGTTCAAGTCGATGGTGAAGGCGCTGCACACGGCCGGCCTCGAAGTGATCCTCGACGTCGTCTACAACCACACGGCGGAAGGCAACGAGAACGGCCCGACGCTCTCCTTCCGCGGCATCGACAACGCGTCCTACTACCGGCTCGTCGACGGCGACCCGGCGCACTACTACGACACCACCGGCACCGGGAACAGCCTGCTGATGCGGCACCCCAGCGTGCTCCAGCTCATCATGGACTCACTGCGGTACTGGGTCACCGAGATGCACGTCGACGGCTTCCGGTTCGACCTCGCGGCCACCCTTGCCCGGCAGTTCCACGAGGTGGACCGGCTCTCCGCCTTCTTCGACCTCATCCAGCAGGACCCGGTGATCGGCCGCGTCAAGCTCATCGCAGAGCCATGGGACGTCGGCGAGGGCGGCTACCAGGTCGGCAAGTTCCCGCCCCAGTGGTCGGAGTGGAACGGCAAGTACCGCGACTCCGTACGGGACTTCTGGCGCTCCGGCGAGAACACCCTCGCCGAGTTCGCCTCCCGGCTCACCGGCTCCTCCGACCTCTACCAGCACGACAGCCGCCGCCCGCGCGCCAGCGTCAACTTCGTCACCGCCCACGACGGATTCACCCTGCGCGACCTGGTCTCGTACGACGACAAGCGCAACGAGGCCAACGGCGAGAACAACCGGGACGGCGAGAGCGCCAACCGGTCCTGGAACTGCGGCGCCGAAGGCCCCACCGACGACGAAGGCGTGCTCGAACTGCGCGGCCGGCAGCAGCGCAACCTCCTCGCCACGCTGTTGCTCTCCCAGGGCATCCCCATGCTCGCCCACGGCGACGAACTGGGCCGCACCCAGCAGGGGAACAACAACGCCTACTGCCAGGACAACGAGATCTCCTGGACCGACTGGCGCATGAACGAGGACCAGCGCGAGCTGATGGAGTTCACCCGGCGCACCATCGCCCTGCGAGCCGCCCACCCGGTGCTGCGCCGCCGCCGCTTCTTCCGCGGTGACACGCACACCCACGAGGGCCAGCCCCTGCCCGACCTCGTGTGGCTGCGCCCGGACGCGCGCGAGATGACGGACGACGACTGGCAGCGCGGTGACGCCCACTCGGTGGCCGTGTTCCTCAACGGAGACGCCATCGCCGAGCCCGATCCGTACGGGCGGCCGGTGGTCGACGACTCGTTCCTGCTGCTTCTCAACAGCTACTGGAAGCCGGTCCGCTTCCACCTCCCTGAGGCCACCTACGGCGAGCGGTGGACGACCCGGATCGACACCGCCGATCCGCAGGGCGTCGCGGACGAGACGGAACACAAGCCGGGCACCGACCTACTGGTCGAGGCGCGCAGCCTGGTCCTGCTGTCCCGGGAGGCCAGGACGGCACGCGGCGCGGCGGGCTGAACGCGCCGTCCGGTGGGCCGGTTCCGTGACCGGCCCACCGGACGACACCTGCTCAGGCCCGCTTCAGACGCAGCGTCACCAGCTCGAAGGGGCGCAGCGTCAGCGTGATCCGGTCGCCGTCACGTTCCGGGTCCGCCGCGTCGGCGAGCGGCCGCTCAAGGAGGTCCGTCGCCGCCGCGGCGGCGATCTCGAAGCCCGCCGTGAGCGTGGCGCGCACCCGTCCGCCGCGGGACTCGTGGAAGCGGACCACCACGTCGCCGCTGCCGTCGTCGGCCAGCTTGACCGCCGTCACCACCACCGCGTCATGGTCGACGCCCACCAGCGGAGCGACCTCGCCGGAGCCGGTCACCTGCCGCTCCGGCAGGTTGATCCGGTAGCCCTCACGGACCGCGTCGCCGATGGCCGCGCCCGGCACCAGCGCGTGCCGGAAACGGTGCACGCCCTGGTCGGTCTCGGGGTCGGGGAAGCGCGGCGCGCGCAGCAGCGAGACGCGGACGGTGGTCGTCGTGCCCGAGTCGCTGTCCCGCACGGTACGCGTCACGTCGTGGCCGTACGTCGAGTCGTTCACGAGCGAGACGCCCCAGCCGGGCTCCTCGATGTGCACGAACCGGTGGTTGCACGCCTCGAACTTGGCGGCCTCCCAGCTGGTGTTGGTGTGCGTGGGCCGGTAGAAGTGCCCGAACTGCGTCTCGGACGCGTACCGCTCGGCGTGGATGTCCAGCGGGAACGCCAGCTTCAGGAACTTCTCCGTCTCATGCCAGTCGACCTCCGTGTCGATCCCGAGCCGCCGCTCACCGGCTGCCAGCGAGAGGACCTGGGTGACGCGCGAGTCGCCGAAGGTGCGCACGATCCGCACCGAGGTGCCGTCTCCCGGAGCCACCTCGTCGGCGTCCACCAGATCCGTGACCGTGTTGCGGTAGAACTCGTCGACGTCCCACGCGTCCCACATGTTCGGGAAGTCCGGGTGGATCTGCAGCAGGTTCGCGGCCCGGCCCGGCGCCACGGTCTCGCGGCCCGCGACGAGGTCGTACGCGGACACGACCAGACCCCGGGCATCGACCTCGACCCTCAACAGCCCGTTCTCCAGGATGAATCCGCCCGCCGCGCGCGAAGCGATCGCGACCTCGCCCTCGACGACCGGGGTGCGGGCGCCGCCCGCGGGCACGCCGTCGTGGGTGTGCGGCGCGGAGTTGAAGACGAGCGTCCCCGAGCCCTCACCGGCCAGCGCGCGCTGGGCCGCGCCGATGATGCCGTTCAGCTCCTCCGCGACCCGCTCGTACGTCCTGCGCGCCTCGCGGTGCACCCAGGCGATCGACGAGCCGGGCAGGATGTCGTGGAACTGGTGCAGCAGCACCGTCTTCCAGATCCGGTCCAACTCCTCGTAGGGGTAGGGGAATCCCGCCCGCACCGCAGCGGTCGCCGCCCACAGCTCGGCCTCGCGCAGGAGGTGCTCGCTGCGCCGGTTGCCCTGCTTCGTCCTGGCCTGGCTGGTGAGTGTGGCGCGATGGAGTTCGAGGTAGAGCTCGCCGACCCAGACCGGCGGGTCCGGGTACTCCGCCTCCGCCTTCTTGAAGAACTCCTCCGGCGTCTCCCACACCACCTGCGCGGACCCTTCCAGGTCGCGAAGGCGGGCCGCCTTCGCGACCATCTCGCGGGTCGTGCCGCCGCCCCCGTCACCCCAGCCGGTCGGCGCGAGTGAGTGCCGGGCGACCCCCTTGTCCTTGAAGTTCTTCGCCGCGTGGGCGATCTCGCTGCCCTTCATGGAGCAGTTGTACGTGTCCACAGGCGGGAAGTGCGTGAAGATCCGGGTGCCGTCGATGCCCTCCCACTGGAACGTGTGGTGGGGGAACTTGTTGGTCTGCGACCACGAAATCTTCTGCGTGAGCAGCCACTTGGAGCCCGCGGCCTTGATGATCTGCGGCAGCCCCGCGGCGAACCCGAAGGTGTCGGGCAGCCACGCCTCGTCGTTCTCGATGCCGAACTCGTCGAGGAAGAACCTCTTGCCGTGCACGAACTGACGGGCCATCGCCTCCGAGCCCGGCATGTTGGTGTCCGACTCCACCCACATGCCGCCCGCCGGCACGAACCGGCCGTCGGCGACCGCCTTCTTCACCCGCGCCCACACCTCGGGCCGGTGCTCCTTGACCCAGGCCCACTGCTGGGCCTGCGACATCGCGAAGACGAAGTCGGGCTCGTCCTCGAGGAGCGCCGTCATGTTGGACGTGGTCCGCGCCACCTTGCGTACCGTCTCGCGCAGCGGCCACAGCCACGCCGAGTCGATGTGCGCGTGGCCGACGGCGCTGATGCGGTGCGCCGACGGGACGGCGGGAGCGGACAGGACGTCCGTCAGCCGTTCGCGGGCGGCGGCCGCCGTGCCGTTCACGTCCTGGAGGTCGACCGCGTCGAGGGCGCGCTCGACGGCGCGCAGGATGTCGTAGCGCCGCGCGGACTCCACCGGCAGCTCGGCCATCAGCTCACCGAGCACTTCGAGATCCATGACGAGCTGCCACACGGTCTCGTCCAGGACCGCGAGATCCATCCGCGCCAACGTGTACTGCGGCTCGCTGCCCGCGGTCTCCTTGTCGCCCAACTGCGTGGGCTGGAAGGGGTGGTAGTCGAGAATGACCGGGTTGGACGCGGCCTCGATGTGCAGGCGGACCTCCTCGCCGCCCTCCACCGGGGCGCCGATGCGCACCCACTGGTTGCGCGGGTTGAGCCCCTTCACCGGGGTGCCGTCCGGGCGGTAGACCAGGCCCTCGCACTGGAAGCCGGGCATGTTCTCGTCGAAGCCGAGGTCGAGGATCGCCTCGACGGTCCGGCCCGCCCAGGCATCCGGCACGGTGCCCGTCACGCGGAACCAGCAGGTGGCCCACGGAGCGCCCCAGCGCGCGCCCACCGCGATCGGCTCGGGCGTCGCCGCGAGCCCTTCGGCGACCGGCACCGGCTCACCCGGCGCGTTCCACACCGCGACCTCCAGCGGCACGGACTCGGGATACACGGCGGGTCGGATGCGCTCGTCGAGGACGCGCTTGAGACGGGCTTCGACCAGCGTGCGGTCGTCATGCATGAGGGGTACTCCGTAAGGTCCGAGGTGCGGGTGGTTACCAGGCGGGGGGGCGGACGGGACGCTGTACAACTCCCCGACGCGGCGCACCTCGAATCGTGCGGTCCGCATCGGGGACGATCCATTACGGCGCCGTGTCGACGGTCCGCGTGACATGGTCCGGTGTGACCACTTCGGTGATGCCGCGCGAGGCCAGATGTTCCTTGTCGTCGGCGCGGCTCGCGAGGACCGTGGTGGGCCTGACCCCGTCGGCAGTGAGCCGGGCGAAGGCCTCGAAGACGGCGCCACCGGGGGCACATACCGAGCGGCGCGGGGCGGACTCGTCGTCACCGGCGTCGACGACGAGCGCGGTGGTGCGGGGCGCGGGCGTACGGGGATGGGCGCGCCGGTCCGAGACGATGCGGGCGAGCGCCTTCGCGGCGGGCTTGGGCTGCCGATCGCTCGTCAACAGGCCGAGGCTGTACTCGAGTTCGGGGAAGTCGGCGAGGTCACGGCTGACGTCGTGCGAGCACCACCAGGTCACGCCCCACAGGTCCGGGCAGTCGAGAGCGTTCTCGACGGTCGCCTCGGTGAAGTGCGCCGCGTGCTCGGCCGGGACGAGAGGCGCGGGCGCGCCGACCTCCTGGAGCCAGACGGGCCGGTGCGGATCGCCGGCCCAGGCCTTGGACAGCTCGACGAGGTATGCGGCATGGTGCTCGGTCGCCGTCCCGGTGCGGCCGTGACGCTGCGCCGTACCGTTGAACACCCACGAATGCACCGCGGTGAGAGCGCCGAGCCGTGCCGAGTGCGTGGGCGTGAACGGCTGGTCGTCCTGGTACCAGGCGGCGTCGTACGAGGCGTGCAGATGGGTCCTCCCCGGCGCTCCCTCCTCGCACGCGGCGAGCACCCGACGCAGCCAACTCCCTGCCTGTTCCTGCGTGATGCGGTCCGGGTCGGGGTGCGGGCCCGCCGCGAACTGGTTGACCTCGTTGCCGATCGTCATGCCGATGAAGTTGGGCCGGTCGGCGAGCGCCCCCGCGAGGGTGCGCAGATACGCCTCCTGGCCCTTGACCACATCAGGGTCGGTGAAGAGGTTCCGCCTGTGCCACGTCTGTGTCCATGCGGGCAGGAAGTCGAAGCTCGACAGGTGGCCCTGCAGACCGTCCACGTTCACGTCGAGCCCGCGTTCGGCCGCCGCGTCGGCGAGCTGGACGAGCTGCTCGACGGCGCGCGGGCGGATCAGGGTGCGGTTGGGCTGGAAGTAGGGCCACAGCGGGAACACCCGGATGTGGTCGAGGCCCAGTGCGGCGATCGAGTCGAGATCGGCGCGCACGGCGTCGAGGTCGAAGTCGAGCCAGTGGTGGAACCACCCCTGGCTGGGGGTGTAGTTGACGCCGAAGCGCACGGCAGAAGTCATGCGGAGTCCTGGTTCTGTGGTACGTGGGGGCCTCGGTGACGAGATGTCCGCGGGACGGGCGTCAGCCCTTGACGGCTCCCTCGCCGACCCCGCGGAAGAAGTACCGCTGGAGACAGGCGAAGAGGATGATCAGCGGAGCGACGGCGATGATCGTGCCGGCCGCGACGATCCGCTCGTCGTTGGCGAAGGTGCCGTGCAGGTAGTTCAGGCCGATGGTCAGGGTGAACTTCGCCGGGTCGCTGAGCACGATGAGCGGCCACAGGAAGTCGTCCCAGGCGCCCATGAACGCGAAGATCGCGACGACCGCGAGGGTGCCCTTCACGGACGGCAGCGCGATCCGCAGGAACCGCTGCCAGGCGTTCGCCCCGTCGACGTAGGCCGCCTCCTCGATCTCGTAGGGCAGGTTGAGGAACGCGTTGCGCATCAGCAGGACGTTCATGGCGGCGATGCAGCCCGGCAGGACCACGCCGACGAGCGTGTTGTTGAGGCCGAGTTCGCGCATCGTCGTGAACTGCGCGATGACGATGCTCTCGACGGGCACCAGCATCGCGAGGATGAACACGAGGGTGGCGATCTTGCGGCCGCGGTAGCGCAGCCGGGCGAGCGCGTAGCCCGCGAGCGCGGAGCCGACGCAGTTGGTGACCACGTTGGCGGCGGCGACCTTCAGGGAGTTGAACGCATAGTCCCAGACAGGGATGGTGTCGGCGACGCGTTCGTAGTTGTGGAGCGTGGGGTCGGCCGGCAGGAACGTGGGCGGGGAGCTGAAGATGTCCTCGTGCGTCCCTTTGAGCGAGGTGGACAGCTGCCAGAGGAAGGGCCCGACGGTGATCGCGAGCACGGCGAGCAGCAGCGCGTAGCGCAGCACGAGCTCCCAGACACGGATGCGCCGGCCGTTCTCGTCGGTGATGCGCGGCGCACGGCGCCGCCGAACGGGCTCGCGTGGCGGGTCTGTTGTGGCGCGGACGTCCTCGGTGACGCTCACGCGTCCTCCTTCCGGTCGGCGCGCAGCACGAGCAGCATCAGCGCGACGGTGACGACGAAGACGACGACGGAGATCGCCGAGGCGTAGCCGACACGGCCGGTCAGGCCCGTGCCGGTGCGCTGCACGAGCATCACGAGCGTGGTGTCCTCGCCCGCGGGGCCACCGTTCGGCCCCGCCATCAGATAGACCTCGGAGAACACCTTGAAGGCGGCCACCGAGGAGAGCGCGGCGACCAGGACCATGGTGGAGCGCACGGCGGGCACGGTGACGGTGAAGAAGCGGCGCACCGCGCCCGCACCGTCCACCGAGGCGGCCTCGTGCAGCTCGCGCGGCACGTTGGCCAGCGCCGCCAGGTAGATGATCATGTAGTAGCCGAGGCCCTTCCAGACCGTGACGGCCATGGCGCTCAACAGGAGCAGCCACTGGTCGCTGAGGAAGCCGACCCTGCCGATGCCCACGGCTTCGAGCAGTGAGTTCACCAGCCCGCGCTCGTCCAGCATCCACACCCAGATGAGGCCGACCACGACGATGGACGCGACCACCGGCGTGTAGAAGGCCGACCGGAAGAAGGTGATGCCCGGGATGTTCTTCTGGACGAGGAGGGCGAGCAGCAGCGGGAGGAGTACGAGGGCGGGGACGACCCCGACCATGTACAGGACGCTGTTGCGCAGCCCCGTCCAGAACATGTCGTCGTGCAGCAGCTCCCGGAAGTTGGCCAGGCCCACGAACTCGCCGGGGATCAGGGTCCGCCGGTCGGTGAAGGAGTTGACCACGGTGGAGACGAACGGATACAGGATGAAGACGGCGACGACCAGCAGCCCGGGGGCGGCGAACAGCCATGGGCTGGTGGGCAGATGGCGCCTTACGCGGGAGGCCGGCCGCTCGCCCGAGGTCTTCGAGGGTCGCGTCACCTCGGTGTTCGCCGAGGTCTCGGCGGCGGTCTTCACGGTCGGAAGGGGACTCGTCATGATGTACGGCTCCGGGGCTCAGCCCTGCTGCTGGAGCAGCCGGTCGCAGGCCTTGACAGCGTTGTCAAGAGCGGTCTTGGGACTCTCCTTGCCCTGCAGGGCCTTGGCGACGGAGTTCCGCAGCTCGGTCTTCATCTGCTCGCTGAACAGGACCGGCGTGTAGTTGACCGCGGACTTCAGGGAGTCGGCCGCGGCGATCCGCACCCGTGTCTCGTCCGAGCCGTCCTGCTTCGTGAAGTACGGGTCGTCCAGGGAGCCGGCGGTGCTCGGGAAGATGGCGACCTTCTTGGCGAACTCCATCTGGTGCTGTGCGTCGGTGACGTAGTGCGCGAAGGCCACGGCCGCGGGCTTCTGCTTGGAGCGCGAGTTCACCATCACGCCCATCACGTACATGTTCACCTTGCCGGTGCTGGTGATCTGGTCCGTGATCCCGATGTTCTTGTAGAGGCTCGGGGCCTCCTTCTTGAACTTCGACAGGTCGAGCGCGCTGCCCGGGTTCATCGCCACGGCCCCGGTCAGGAACTTCTTGCCGGTCGACTCGGGCGTCGCGGTCAGGGCCTGCGGGTCGAGCGCCTTCGCGTCGTACAACTCCTTGTACTTCGTCAGGAGTTCGACACCCTTGGCGTCGTTGAACGCGAAGCCGTTGCCCTCCTTGTTCATGAGCGGGGCGCCGTAGCGGCCGAAGTCCTCGATGGTGGGGACGTTGGCGAGCGTGGCCACCTTGCCCTTGCTCTTCCTCGCGAGCTGGAGCGCGTCGTCGAACAGCGCGTCGTACGTCTTCGGGGGCTTGGACGCGTCGAGTCCGGCCTTCTTGAACAGGCCCTTGTTGTAGAACAGCGGTCCGGTGTTGAGGTACCAGGGGAAGGCGTACGTGCCGTCCATGCCCGGTATCTGGTGGCTCGCCCAGGCGCCCGGCAGGTACTCCTTCTTGTACTTTGGCGCCGCCTTGTCGAGATCGAGCGCGAGGTCGGCCTTGGCGAGCGGGGCCACGAGGTCGGGGGAGACGTTGACGACGTCGGGCAGCGTGCCGCCGGCGGCGTCCGCGCTGATCTTGTCGGCGTAGCCCTCGCCGGGCTGGTCGATCCACTTCACATGGGTGCCGGGGTACTTCTTCTCGAAGTCCTTGACCAGGCCGTCGAAGTACGGCTTGAAGTTGGCCCTGAGATTCCACGTCTGGAACGTGATGCTGCCTTGGATCTTGCCCGAGGCGTCCGTCGAGCCGCTGTCGTCACCCCCGGAGCCGCACGCGCTCAGCGGCAGGACGACAGCGATGGCGGCGGCAGCGGCTAGTGCTCTGCGAGAGATGGGCACGGTGACACGGCTCCTTTGCGGCGGCATCGAATGTTGCCGTGCAGACCCTGCATTGTGATCACGGAAAAAGTCAATGCATTCTCGGAAACTGCTGCGAGTCGCCTCGAATAATGCCAGGTCAGAGCGGTGGAGTAGACCTTTTACGGTCCGAGACTAATGCGCTTTAGGGTCTTGAACTCAAGCGCATTAGTGCACGGGTCGCATGCGCTACGCTGGTCGTGGAACCCATCGGGGTTCCACGGGGAAAGGGGCAGCTGTGCCAGCCAAGCGGTCTCCCGCGCGCCGACCGACCATGAAGGACATCGCGCTCAGGGCGGGTGTCTCGGAGAGCGCCGTGTCGTTCGCGCTCAACGACCGGCCAGGGGTCTCCGAGGTCACCCGCGACCGGGTGCGGCGGGTCGCCGAACAGCTCGGCTGGCGGCCCAGTACGGCGGCCCGCGCCCTGTCCGGCGAAGGCGCGGCCACGGTCGGTCTGGTCGTGGCCCGCCCCGCGGACACACTGGGCGTGGACTCGTTCTTCCTCCAGCTCATCTCGGGCATCCAGGAGGTCCTGGCGGAGCGTCACCTCGGCCTGCTGTTCCAGGTGGTGGAGGACGTCGAGGCGGAGTGTGCCGTCTACCGGCGCTGGTGGGCCGAACACCGGGTGGACGGCGTGCTCGTCGTCGACCCCCGTACCGCCGACCCGCGCCCCGCCCTCCTCGACGAACTCGGACTGCCCGCCGTGGTGATCGGCGGAGTGCCCGACGCGGAGTACCCCGGCATGTCGACGGTGTGGGCGGACGACGCCGGCGCGATGGCGTCGGTCGTCGACGAGCTGTACGCGCTCGGGCACCGTCGCATCGTCCACATCGCCGGCCTGCCGGGCCTCGCGCACACCGAGCGGCGCATCCGCACCCTGCGCGCCGAGGCCGAGCGGCGCGGACTGACCGAGGTGCGCTCCGTGACCACGGACTACTCGGACGCCGAGGGCGCCGCGGTCACCCGCCGCGTCATGGAGGGCGACACGCCCCCGACCGCGCTGGTCTACGACAACGACGTGATGGCCGTCGCCGGAGTCGCCGCCGCCGGTGAGCTGGGCTTCTCGGTTCCCGGCGACGTCTCGGTGGTGGCCTGGGAGGACTCCCCGCTGTGCCGCATGGTCAAGCCCTGGCTGTCGGCACTCTCCCGCGACACGGTCCAGTTCGGCCGGGCCGCGGCCCAGGAACTGACGGCACTCCTGGACGGCGGCCCCTCGCGGACGGTGCAGGTGCCGCTGCCGCGCCTGATCGAGCGCGACAGCACGGGGGTGGCGCGGGGCGCCGAGGTGGGGGCGAGCGGGGGCAACTGACGTGCGGCCGACGTCAGTTGCTGAATCCCCGTAACGGACTTCCGCTCACGCACCCCGGCACTCCCATCAGTGGCCGTGCGGCAGCATCCGGCCGACGGCCTTCCACGCGTCGTGGACGCGGCCGTGGTGAGCGCCGCCGGACGCCGCCACCGGGCCGGCCGCGCGCGGCGAAGGGATCGCCTGCGGCTCCCAGTCGCAGGGCGGAGCCGTACGGGCGGTGCGCGGTCCGCCGCACTCCTCCTCGGGCCCCCTGACCGCGTCGTGCTCCTTGAGGGCCACGCTGATGAGCGTCAGCAGCAGTGCCACGTCGTCGTCGCAGTCGAGCAGCACGGTGATCCACGAGGCACCGGGGCGCACCCGGATCGCGGTGCTGTCGCGCAGCTGAGGAAGGAGGCGTTCGACCGCCGTCCGGGTGAGGTACAGATCTGCCGCATCGTTGGCATGGAAATGCACGATGTCGCACCCCGCTGTCCCGAACGAGCGCCCTACGGCGCACCGGGGAGAGCCACTTACCAGGTTCGGCCACGACTCCAGCTGGGTCATGGCGCGATGGGCCGCGGTCATGTGGACATGGTTGCGCACACTTCACCCCGTCAACCAGCCCTATTCACTGCCTGCTTGATTAATCGGCGGTTTCGACAACCTCACAAGGGGTGGAAGGGGACGGCGTGACCCGGCGTCAGGTCACGCGAGCAGGGCCGTCGCGAACGCCTCGCGCCCCGGCGCCATGTCACGACCGGATCCGGTCCCAGCGCTCCCGGCCGCCGTGGTCGCGCCGAGCCTGCGCACGGACGGGGTCCCCGTCGGCCACGCGTCGGGCGACGAACGCCCGGCACACGTCGGACGGCCGCGCGCGCGTTCGCCATGCCCCCGCCGGTTCGTGTCCGGCCGCGGCCCCCGTGTCTCCCCCCGTCATGCCCGTGACGTCGGCGGCGCGGACGGGGGCCTGGTCCTCGAGTCGCTATTGTGCCGAAGTGACCGGATCCGTGCACCTTCCGCTGCTCTTCCTCGACGTCGACGGGCCGCTGATTCCGTTCGGTGGCCCGCCTGACCGCTACCCGACGTATCCTCTGCGCCGGCCGGGATGCCTCGACCCGCTGGGCGCGGACCTGAACCCCCTGCTGGCCAGGATCAACCCCGAGTACGGGCCCCGGCTCGCGGCGCTCCCGTGCGAGCTCGTCTGGGCGACGACCTGGATGGACGACGCCAACGCCTGCGTCGCCCCGTTGCTCGGACTGCCGCCGTTGCCGGTCGTGGACTGGCCGGATCCGACGTTGTGGGACGTGCGCGAGGAGTGGCACGGCGCCTGCGGACTCCACTGGAAGACCCGCGCCCTGGTCGGCCAGGCGAAAGGCCGTCCCTTCGCATGGGTCGACGACGAGATCACCGACTTCGACCGCGCCTGGGTCCTCGCGCATCACGCGGAACGTGCCCTGCTGTATCGCGTAGACCCTCGACAGGGCCTCACCGAAGCGGACTTCGCCGTCCTGGACGAGTGGTTGCGCGCGGCTGCGTGCTGACCCGGGGCGGTGCCGGCAGGACGGATCGTCAGACCGCCGCCGACGCCGTGCCGTCGGTGAGGAGTTCCGCGATCACATGGCGGGCGATGGAGGCCATCACCGGGTTGCTCTCCCGGTAGTACTGGAGCTCCAGGAGTGCGACCGACAGGGCCCAGCCGCGGCCCCGCGCCCAGGCGTCGTCGTCCGCGCCCGAGCCGGTCCGGAAGACCTCGCGCGCACCGGCGGGCAGCAGGTACCAGGCCGCGATGAGGTCGACCGCCGGGTCGCCCAGGCCGAGGCACCCGAAGTCGATGACGGCGCTGAGCCGTCCGTCCGCGACGAGCACGTTCCCGGGCTGCAGATCCGCGTGGATCCACACGGCGGGCCCGGCCCACCCCTGCGCCCGCAGGGCCGACTCCCAGACGGCGGTCGCCGCGTCCCCGTCCAGCTCCGCCCGCAGCTCATGGATCGCCGAACGCGTCACCTCGTCCCGCTCCGCCAGCGGCTCGCTGCGGTAGGAAGCGGGCCCGCCGGCGGCGTCGACCCGCCGGAGTACGGTGACGAACTCCGCCAAGTCCATTGCCAGCAGGGCCGGTTCGGAGATGGGGCCCGGGGCGGGGTTGGCGCCGTCGAGCCAGCGGTAGACGGACCACGGCCATGGGTAGCCCTCGCCGGGAGTGCCCTTGCCCAGCGGCGTGGGGATGGCCACGGGGAGCGCACCGGCGAGCAGGGGCAGCCAGCGGTGCTCCTTCTCCACGTCCTGCGCGGAACCGGCAAGCCGGGGGAGCCGTACCGCCATGTCCTCGCCGAGGCGGTACATGGCGTTGGACGTACCCGCCGAGACGACCTCGGTGAGCGGCAGCCCGGCCCACTCAGGGAACTGCGCGTCGACGAGCCGACGCACCAACGAGGCGTCGATGTCCGCCTCTTCGGGCCGCAACTTACGAGCACACATGGAAGCCTTTCGCTTAGAGCCGCACAGCGCGTCTGCCGTTGCGCCAAGATACGGACACCGAGGCCGCCGGCCCAGCGATTAACCGGCGGTGGCCGCCCGTCGGCCTCACGCGGCCCGACGCCCGACCTGGGCGTCGAGCGCGGCGCAGAGCCAGTCGTGGGCGGCCCCCGGCGTCGGCCGCGAAGGACCGGTCAGCTCGGCGACGAGCTGCCAGTAGTGGTCGATCCGCGGATCCGCGGCCAGCACCCCGCTGAGCGCACGGCGGAACGCGGGGGTGTCCCGTACGCCCCGTGAGGCGGCGTAGGCGGAGACGAAGCAGTCCAGCGCCTCTCCCTCCCGGGGTGACCGCTGGGCGCACAGGTGCGGCGACGCCAGTGCGTAGGCCTCGCTGAGACCCTCGTAGAGCATCCCGGGGCGGAAGCCGTCTTCCGTACGATGTGCCGCCGGCTGGCCGCGGTCGCCGCCCTCGCAGGAGCGCGAGGTGAAGGCGTGCAGCCGGGCGAAGGTCAGGACGTGGGCCGGAGTCGGGTCCGCCGGAGGCTGCGGGACGGCCTGGTCGAGGACGGCGGAGACGACCCGCGCGGGCATGCGGGGCGGCAGCCACCGGCGCCAGAAGCGGGCCGGTGCGGCCGTGCTGGGCGGGGCGGACATCGCGCCGACGAGCAGCAGCCGCTCGGCGCGCTCGGCAGGCGCGCAGTCCTGGAGCAGCTGAAGCGCGGCCTCCCGCCAGCGCAGCGCCGCCAGTTGAGAGCCGATGTCCCGCAACTGCCCCGCGACGACGTCCTCAAGAGCACCGTCCGGCCCGTCCTCCCCGCCCAGGACCCGACGCACGTCCGGCACCGGCAGGCCGAGGGCGCGCAGGGAGCGGATGACATGGAGCCGGTCGAGCGCCTCGGGCCCGTACCGGCGATGGCCGCCCGTACTGCGGGGGCCTTCGGGCAGCAGACCGCGGTCCGAGTAGAAGCGGACCGTCTTGACGGTGACGCCCGCGCGCTCGGCGAGCTCCCCGATGGACCACATGCTGTCGGCGGGCACGGCTTGAACCTCCCTCAGGGGGAGTTCCTACGGTACCGGCGAGCGCGGACGGCCGGTGCGGCCGGTCCGCGGACCACGGCGTGGGAGGAGACGGACATGACGGCATTCATTCTGGTGGCGGGGGCCCACACCGGCGGCTGGGTATGGCGGCAAGTGGCCGCCGGGCTGCGGGACTCGGGGGCGCGGGCGTACGAAGTGACGCTCACCGGCATGGACGGCGGCGGTGCGGCGGGGCCGGGCGTGGACCTGGAGACGCACATCGAGGAGCTGGTCCGGCTGATCGACCGGGTCGAGGGGCAGGTGGTGCTCGTCGGTCACTGCTACGGCATCCACCCTGTGCGCGGTGCCGCGGACCGGCGCCCCGAGCGGATCTCCAGGATCGTCAACGTAGATGTCGGCATCCCGGAGGACGGCGATCCGGCCCTCGAGCTGCTGCCCGCCCAGACGGACCGCGAGCGCGTGCTGAGCCTGGCCCAGGAGCACAGCGCCGGCATGCTGCCCGCGCCGGCGGTGGAGGAGTGGCAGCGCTGGGGCAGCGTCGCCGGCCTCCCGGGCGAGGCGCTGGCACGGCTGACCGAACAGGCCGTTCCTCAGCCCCTGCCCACGCTCACCCAGCCGCTGCGGCTGTCAGGCGCGGTCGCCGAACTGCCGACGACCGGCATCCTGTGCACGGCCAACGGGTCGAGCATCGCCGTGATCGAGACCATGGTGGGCTTGGGTGATCCCGCGTTCCAGGCGCTCGCCGACCCGGGTGTCACCTTCCTCGAACTCGACACCGGGCACTGGCCGATGCTCTCCGCTCCGCGTGAGCTCGTGGACGTCCTGCTCCGGGCCGCGGCGGGGAAGGGGCACCGGGTGGCCGCCGTGCGTGAGCAGCCCACGCATCTCCGCCCGTTCCTCATGGACGTCAAGGAGCGGCCCCGGGAGCGGACCGGTCGCGTCGACCTGCATCTGCCCGACGCCGACGGTCCCCGGCCGGCAGTGGTGTTCGTCCACGGCGGACCGGTGCCGGCCGGTGCCTGTCCGACACCGCGCGACTGGCCCGCCTTCGCGGGCTATGCGCAGTACGTGGCGAACCTGGGAGCCGTCGGCGTGACCGTGGACCACCGGCTCCACGAGCTGACCGCGTACGGGCGGGCCGCCGACGACATCGCCGAGGCGATCGGGGTCGTACGGGCCGATCCACGCGTGGACGGCGACCGCGTCGCGCTGTGGTTCCTCTCCGCAGGCGGGCTCCTTGCGGCCGACTGGCTCGCGGCGCCGCCGTCCTGGCTGCGGTGCGTGGCGGCCTCGTACCCGATTCTCGCGCCGCTGCCGGGCTGGGGGCTCGCCGACAGCCGGTTCCGTCCGACGGCGGCCGTTCGAGGTGCGGGGCGGCTGCCGATCGTGCTGACGCGGGTGGGTCTCGAACGGCCTGAAATCGCGGTGACGGTGGAGGAGTTCGTGTCCGCGGCCGCGGACTGCGGCGCCGCCCTGGAGGTGATCGACCTGCCGCTCGGCCACCACGGCTTCGAGACGACCGACCCCACCGACGCGTCACGCGACGCGGTGCGACGGGCGGTGCGCTCGGTGCTCGGACACCTGGGAGCAGGGACCGACTAGGGCGTGTCCGCATCCGGGGTGAGGGTGTGCACCGCGTCGAGGAAGACCCGGCGGTCGGCCGCGGGGAGCCGGGCCAGGACGCGGTCCTCATGCGCGTGGATGTCGGCCTGTGCGGACCTGCGCACGCGTCGCCCGTCGTCGGTGATGGAGAGGAGCCGGACCCGGCGGTCGTGCGGGTCCGGTGCGCGGGAGATCAGACCGGACTCCTGCAGCGTGTCCAGCGTGGAGATGATCCGGGTCTTGTCGGCGCCGATCGCCGTCGCGAGCGCGGCCTGGGTGCGGACGGGGCCGTCGTCCAAGGCGCTGAGGACGACGTATTCCCACATCGAGATCCCGTGCGACGCGAGCACCGGCAGCTCGGCGGCGATGAGGGAGCGCACCAGGGGTTGCAGCATCGCGGCGAGGTCGCGGCGTCCGCCGTTCTTGGCCATCACGCGCCGATGATAGACGTTGACATGTGATAGGCGTGGGCAGATTATAAGCGCATGCCTACGAATAAGGATCTGGTCGCGCTCGACGCGGAGGCGGTGCGTGCGAGCGTCGACGTGGTGGCGCGGGCGACCGCCGGGGACCTGGCCAGGCCGACACCGTGCGCCGGGTGGACGCTGCGTGAGCTGCTCGGACACATGACCGCGCAGCACCATGGATTCGCCGCGGCCTCGCGCGGAGAGAAGGACATCGCCCTGTGGCGGCCGCGTCCCCTCGGCGACGATCCCGTCAGGACGTACGGCGAGGCCGCCCAGCACGTCCTGGAGGCCTTCGCCGTGGACGGGGTGACGGAGCGGGCGTTCCCCCTCCCGGAGATCCGCGACGGCGGCCCCTTCCCGGGAGCACAGGCCGTCAGCTTCCACTTCATCGACTACGTCGTGCACTCCTGGGACGTGGCGCGGACGCTGGGGCACACAGTGACGTTCGACCCCGAACTCCTCGATGTGGCACTCGCCGTGGCGCGGGCGGTGCCCGGAGGGGAGGCGCGCCGCGGCCCCCGTGCGGCCTTCGCGCCGGCGGTCACGGCCGACGGCGGGTCCCGGCTGGACGAGATCGTCGCGATCCTGGGCCGCTCACCGGCATGGCGGCCGGCCCCTGTCTAGGGTCTTTCGTGCGGAGTACTCGGCCCGACAGAGGTGGGCCGGTCACCCACTCCGTCCCGCGAGGACCCCGCGCGGGGTGAGCCGCTTGCGGAGCGCTCCGAACAGGGCGTCCGCGGCCAGCGCCAGGGCCGCCACCCACAGAGCGGCGGCGATCACTCCCGACAGGCCGTACGACACCTGGTTCAGGATGATGTCGCCGAGTCCGCCGCCGCCGGCGACCGCGGCCAGGGTCGCGCTGGAGATGACGTACACCGCCGCGATCCTGATGCCCGTGAAGAGCACCGGCAGGGCCAGGGGCAGTTCGATGCGGGTGAGGATCTGCCACTCCGTCAGGCCCATGCCGCGTCCGGCGCGCACCAGATCCGGGTCCACCTGCTCCACCGAGAGGTACGCGTGGGTGAGCACCGGTGGGACCGCCATCACCACCAGTGCCGTCAGTACATTGACGAATCCGATGCCGAGCAGCCCGAGGAAGATCGCGATGAGCGCCAGCGACGGCAGCGCACGACCGATGTTGGAGATGCTGACGGTGAGGAAGGAACCCTTGCCGCGGTGGCCGAGCCACACGCCGAGCGGGAGGGCGAGGACGAGGGACACCGCGACGGCGGCGGCCGACAGCTTCAGATGGTCCACCGTGCGGTCGGCCAGGAGCCCGAAATGGTCGGTCATGAACGAGAAACTGGCGAAGAAGGTGTGCATCAGACGGTCCTCCGCGTCCGGGCCCACGGCGTGAGCAGCCGTCCCACCAGCACGATCAGTCCGTCCGCCGCCAGCGCGAGCGCGACGGCCAGCAGCCCGGCCCCGATGAACTGGGTGTTGAACGGCGACTGAAGGCCCTGGATGATCGGCGAGCCGAGCCCTTGGTCGATGATGAACGCGGCGACCTCCACCACGCTGATGGTGGTCACCGTCGCCACGCGCAGCCCGCTGATCACCGCGGGCAGAGCCAGCGGGAGTTCGATGCGCCAGAGGATCTCGCGCCGCGTGAGCCCCATGCCCTCGCCCGCCCGGCGCACCTCCTCCGGCACCTCACCCAGGCCCGTCAGCGACGACTTGAACAGCACCATCAGCGTGTACGACACCAGCGCGATCTCCGCGGTGAGCACGGAGAGGCCGAACACCGGGACGAGCAGCGTGAACAGGGCCATCGGCGGGATCGTGTAGAGGAACGAGGTCAGACCGCCGAGCGGCTTCACCAGACGGCGCCGGAAGTGCGCGAGCAGCGCCAGCGGAAACGCGATGAGGAAGCCGACACCGACAGCGATCACCGTGAGCCGCACGTGCTGGACGAGCGCGGGCCCGAACATGCTGGAGAAGTTGGCGGTGAACCAGTCGACGCAGAACAGGCCGTTGTCGCGCACGCAGGAACTGACCGTTCCGAAGTCGGGGATCACCGGCTGCGGGCCGGTCGCCGCGAGCAGGACGGAACTCACGCCGCCTCCCTGATGAGGTCCACGGTCACGCTGCCGACGGTCCTCCCCGACTCGTCCGCGACCGGCAGCCGCTCGGCGCCTCCCGCGAGCAGCGCCGACAGCGCGGTCCGCAGGGTGTCGCCGGTGCGGAGCGACGCCTCGTCGTCGCCGGTCGCCGGGTCGAGCCTCAGCTCGCCGAGGCTGCGCAACGTCAGCGCCTTGAGACCGCGGTCCGTGCCGACGAAACGCGCCACGTAGTCGTCGGCGGGCTCACGCAGGATGCGTTCGGGGGAGTCGTACTGGAGGAGCCTTCCGCCCTTGGCGAGGATCGCGACGCGGTCCCCCATGCGGACGGCCTCGTCGATGTCGTGACTCACGAACAGGGTGGTCTTGCGGACCTGTTCGTGCAGCCGCAGGAACTCGTCCTGCATGTGCTCACGCGTCACCGGGTCCAGCGCGCCGAACGGCTCGTCCATCAGCATGATCGGCGGGTCTGCGGCCAACGCCCGTGCGATGCCGACGCGCTGGCGCTGCCCGCCGGACAGCTGGGCGGGATAGCGGTCCGCGTACTCCTTGTGGGGAAGGCCGACCAGTTCGAGCAGTTCGCGGACGCGGTCGGCTGTCCGTGACCGCTTCCAGCCGAGGACCTGCGGGACCGTCGCGATGTTCTCCTCGATCGTCATGTGCGGGAAGAGCCCCGCCTGCTGGATGACGTAGCCGATGGAGCGGCGCAGTTCGATGACGTCCTGCTCGCGGATGCTGCGCCCGTCGATGCGGATGTCGCCGGACGTCAGCTCGGTGAGCCGGTTGACGAGGGTGAGCGCGGTCGTCTTGCCGCAGCCGGACGCCCCGAGCAGGACGCAGATCTCCCCGGCCGGGACGGTCAGGGACAGTGCGTCCACGGCGGGTTCGGCGGAGCCCGCGTAGGTCTTGGTGGCCGCGTCGAAGACGATGTCGGCAGCGCTCTGCATGATCGTGGGCTCCTCGGTCATTTCAGGTCGTTCGCGCGCAGGAATCGGTCGGCGACCTTCGCCGGGCTCAGCCGCATCATGGCGGCGGCCTCGTTCAGCGCCTGCATGGCCTTCTCGGTGAGCAGCGCGTTCACCGCGTCGAGCGGCTCGGTGAGCCGGCTGCCGTACCGCTCGACGAGCGAGCGCCGCACCACCGGTGACACGTTCTGGAAGCCGAAGATCGCCTGGTCGTCCTCCAGGACGGTGAAGTCGTAGCGCCGCAGCTGGGGGTCGGTGGTGAAGACGTCGGCGGCGTCCACGTCACCGTTCTTGAGCGCCGGGTACTGCAGGCCGATGTTGAGCGGCCTGACCTTCATGGCGGAGAGCCGGTAGGCCTTGACGATGGCGTCGTAGCCGAGCGGTCCCGTGATGTTGTCGGGGTACTCGGCATACGAGATCCGCCCCATCCGGCGCAGATCGCCGACGGTGCGCAGCCCGTAATTGCGGGCGTCGGAGGTGCGCACGGCGACGGCGTTGCGGTTCTGGAACGGGGTGGGTCTCAGCAGGGTGAGACCGCGCCCCTCCTCGAACCTCTTCGCCGCCACATACGTTCCGTGCGCCGTTACCGGCATCCTCTTCGGCATCGCGAACGTCTGGAGGATGACGCCCGTGTACTCGGGATAGAGGTCGATCTGGTGGCTGCGCAGCGCTCGGTCGATGATGTCGGCGCTGCCGATGTTCGACTTGAGGACGACCTGGAAGCCACGGGCCGTGAGGACCTGCGCGTACAGCTCGCCCATCACCCACGACTCGGTGAACTGCTTCGAGCCGACGGTGATCACGGGGCCGGTGCCCGCGACGGAGCCGGCCGCCGTGCTCACCCCGGCGGCGGCCGCGACGGCGAGGGAGCCGGTGAGCAGGGTGCGGCGGCGCATGCTCACACTCCCCGGCGAGGTATCACGGCATCGGTGGTGCGGTGGTACACGCGGTCGTCCCCCTCGTGGGCGGTGATGGTGTTGGTGACAGTGAACGCCTCGGCGTCGGCACTCATGTGACTGACCGTCACGACCTTCCAGCGCCAGTCGCCGCGCCCGCCCTCCTCGGTGCGTTCGCACTGGACGAGCGCGGAGTGCGGATCGCCTTCGGTGAGCGTGAAGCGGTCGACGCTGTCGGTGCGCCGCCAGGCCCCGTCCGCGAGGTCGGTGAACTCGCCGTCGTCGACGCGGAGGGTGACGGCGGTCGTGCCGCTCACCGGATCGTGCTCGACGCGGCGCCCGGTGCCCCCGGGGGACTGGCGCAGCGGCGCGGGCAGATCCGGCAGGGGCGCGCCGTACGGGCGCAGCTTCGCGTCGTCGGCGCTCGCCGGGCGTACGGGCAGGTGCAGCGCGGCGTACGGCGCCGGGTGGAGGGTGACCGTGACGGGCCGCGGCGAGGGCCAGGCCAGGGGCCAGTACGAGGCCGAGACCGCGACGCGGATGCGGTGACCGGGCGCGAAGGAGTGCGCGGTCGCCACCAGTGGCACGGTCACGTCGTAGGCGCGCCCCGGCTCAAGAGCCTGCGGCTCCTCGTGGCCGTCGCGATGGGTGAGGTTGAGCAGGCCGCGCGTGACGAGACGCGAACTGCCGTCGGGCGCGACGTCGTTGAGGCGTACGGCGAGCTGCGCGTCCGGGCCGTCGGCGCTGACCCGAAGGGTCACGGTCGGCACGCCGAGGATCTCGGCGCTCTCGTCGAGGGGCACGGTCGTGAAGGTGTGCGAGAGACCGTCGTCACCGCCCTGTGGCCCGAACTGGCCTGCTGCGTCACCGAATTGGAGCCAGCTGCCACCCGCGGTGCCGATCATCCGAGTGCTGTCGAGGTGCGCGGCACGCTCGCGCAGCGGATCGCTCCCGGCGGCCGTCCCCGCCGACTCGCCGCCCAGGGCGTACGCGCGCCGCTCGATCCGGGGCGACGGCCAGCTCTCCTCGGCGACCCAGCGCCCCGGCCGCACATCGCGGTCGCTGCCGGGCACCGCCCACTCCGGCATCCACACCCGCAGCGCCGGATCGTCCAGGGCGCCGCTGTCCCGCCCGCGCAAGAACTGGTCGAACCAGCGCACGACCTCGGCGTGGAAGTCGATGGCGGGACCGGGCTCGGCCTGGTGCGGATAGGTGTGGGCCCATGGCCCCACCAGCCCCCGCACCGGCACGTCGAGCCCTTCGAGCAGACGCAGTACGGCCCCGCAGTACGGGTCGTACCAGCCGCCGACGGCAAGCACCGGAGCCTGGATCGCGCCGAAGTCCTCGCACACGGACCCGTGCTTCCAGTACGCGTCGCGCGCCTGGTGCCGCAGCCACTCCTCCACGTACACCGGGGTGTCCGCCATCCGCCGCAGCCACTGCTCGCGCCAGCCGTCGCCGACGACGGCCGGATCGGCGGGGCGGGCGTTGTAGGCCAGCATGGTCGACGCCCACGGCAGCATCTCGGAGGCGATCAGCGAGCCGCCGGTGTAGTGGACGTCGTCCGCATACCGGTCGTCCGTCGAGCAGACCGTGACGACCGCCTTGAGCGCGGCCGGGCGCAGCGCGGCGATCTGGAGGCCGTTGAATCCGCCCCAGGATTTGCCGATCATGCCGACGTTCCCGTCGCACCACGGCTGCCGCGCCAGCCAGCCGATCACCTCGACGCCGTCGGCCAGTTCCTGCTGCGCGTACTCGTCGAGCATCAGCCCGTCCGAATCGCCGCTGCCGCGCAGGTCGACGCGGACGGCGGCGTAGCCGGCCTCGGCGAATCGGGCGTGGAGGCTGTTGTCGCGCGCCGCGGTCGCGTCGTTCTTGCGGTACGGGATGTACTCGAGGACCGCGGGGGCGGGGCGGCTCCCGGCGGCGGGCAGCCACACGCGGGCGGCGAGCCGTGTGCCGTCCGCCAGGGGGATCCAGAGGTGGCGCAGCAGATTCGACGGTGCGTCGGGCAAGGTGAAGAACTCCTCGCGAACGAAGGTCACATGCGTAGGTCCGGGCGGGACGGCAGGGCACCGCCCACCACTACTCAACGGCCGTTCAGTAGTGGATGACTGGGCACCCTACCCGTGGCGCCCGGGCGCCGTAACCCCGTGTTTCACCAGTTGGGATCGGGCGGGGGAGAGTGGGGGCATGGACACCACGGACAGTTCCGTACAGGACACCCGGCCGTCGTACAGGCTGATTCCGGGGAGCGCGGCATCGCCCGTCCTCCTCCATGTGCCGCACGGTTCGCGTGCCGTGCCGCCGCACGTGCGGAAGGGCATCGTTCTCGACGACGCCTCCCTGGAGCGGGAGTTGGACCTGATCACGGACGCTCGCACACAGGACATCGCCGAACTCGCCGCACACGAAGCGGCGGTGACGCCCTGGCGATTCGTCAACGACCTGTCCCGCCTCGTCGTGGACCCCGAACGCTTTCCCGACGAACGAGAGGAAATGAGCGCAGTCGGCATGGGCGCGGTGTACACCCGCACCACACACCGCCGACTCCTCAGGCCCGAACCTCCCACCGACGGGACCGAACTCCTCGACACCTACTTCCACCCCTACGCCGCGGCGATGACGGACGCCGTCGACGACCGGCTCGCCGCCGCCGGGCGCGCGGTGATCGTCGATGTGCACTCGTACCCCAGCCGGGCCCTGCCCTACGAGCTCCACGGCGCGGGTCCGCGCCCGCCCGTGTGCCTGGGCACCGACCCTTTCCACACGCCCGACGCGTTGCTGGCGCAGGCGCGCGCGGCCTTCGAGGGGCTCGGGGACATCGAACTCGACACACCGTTCGCCGGGACGTACGTGCCGTTGCGGCACTACGGCAAGGACCCGCGGGTCAGCGCACTCATGATCGAACTCCGGCGGGACGTCTACCTGGACGAACCGGTGACGCCCGCGCCGGGCCTGTCGAAGGCGGCCGCCGCGCTGGCGGAACTGGTGGACATGATCGGCGGCGCGGGTGACTGAGCCGAACGCGCCCGGACGGACCGCCCCGGCAGAGCGGATTCTTTGCCGAAGCGGCAAGAAGGCTCGGTGCCGCGCGGCGGCCCGTTGCATGATCGGCGTCAGGGCCGCCACCGCCGTTGCACCCGGTGGGGCCGCACGGTGTCCACAGGAGGTCGCATGTCGCAGCACGCCGCGGAACCCGCACACCGACTCGTCGACGGGCCCGCGGGGCGGATCCACCTCGTGGAGCAGGGCACCGGGCCGCTGGTCCTGCTCGTGCACGGGTTCCCCGAGACCTCGTACTCGTGGCGCCGCCAGCTGCCGGCGCTCGCGGCGGCCGGATACAGGGCCGTCGCCCTGGACGTCCGCGGCTACGGCCGCTCCTCGAAGCCCGCGGACCCGGCCGCGTACGGAATGCTCGACCTGGTCGACGACAACGTCGCCCTCGTGCACGCCCTGGGCGAGCGGTCCGCGGTGCTCGTCGGGCACGACTGGGGCGCGACCATCGCCGCCGACTCGGCGCTGCTCAGGCCGGATGTCTTCCGCGCGGTCGCGCTGCTGAGCGTCCCCTACACCCCGCCCGGCGGACCGCGGCCCAGCGACGTCCTCGCGGGCATGGGAGGGGACGAGGAGCTCTACGTCTCGTACTTCCAGGAGCCCGGCAGGGCGGAGGCGGAGATCGAGCCGGACGTGCGCGGCTGGCTCGCGGGCATCTTCGCCGCGCTGTCGGCCGACACGATGCCCGCGCCCGGCGCACCGGACCCGCACTTCGTCCCCCGGGGCGGAAGGATGCGCGACCGCTTCCCCACCGGCCGGCTCCCCGCCTGGCTCGACGAGGCCGAACTCGACGTGTACGCCGGGGAGTTCGAACGTACGGGGCTGACCGGAGCACTCAACCGCTACCGGAACATGGACCGGGACTGGCAGGACCTCGCGGCCCATGGAGGCGCCCCCGTCACCCAGCCGTCCCTGTTCATCGGCGGCGCCCTGGACGCTTCCACCACTTGGTTGTCCGACGCCATTGCCGCCTACCCGACCACTCTGCCGGGCCTGCGCTCGTCGCACCTCCTCGACGGCTGCGGCCACTGGATCCAGCAGGAGCGCGGCGAAGACGTCAACCGCATCCTCATCGAGTGGCTGGCCGGGCTCCCCGACGCCTGAGGGGGCCCGTGCCAGGTGCGCGCTGCGGTGACGGGATTCCTGCAAGAAGATCGGGAGGGGCTGTCGATCCGCCCCCGCTCCGTTCGACGCAAGGGTGAGAGCGGGAACGGCCCCGCTACCGTCACCACGAAGGAGACGTCATGCCGAAGCTCCGCGTACACAACGTCACTGTCTCGCTCGACGGGTTCGCCGCCGGTACCGACCAGCGCATGGACGCGCCCTTCGGTGACGGGATCGACGACAGCCTGCACGACTGGATGTTCGCCGCGATGAAGGACCACGCCGACGGCAAGCAGGGCACCGACGTCGACTTCGTCGCGCGCAGCGAGGACAACATCGGCGCCACGATCATGGGCCGCAACATGTTCGGCCCCTGTCGCGGACCGTGGGAGAACGAGGCGTGGACCGGCTGGTGGGGCGACAACCCGCCGTTCCACCACCCCGTGTTCGTGCACACGCACCACACGCGTCCCTCGGTGTCGCTGAAGGGCGGAACGGACTTCCACTTCACCGACGAGCCCGTCGAGACGGTCCTCGCCAGGGCCTACGAGGCGGCGGACGGCAAGGACGTGCGCATCGGCGGGGGCCCGGCCACGATCCAGCAGTACCTGCGCGCCGGCCTCGTCGACGAACTGCATCTGGCCATCGTGCCGCTCCTCGTCGGCAAGGGCGAGCGCCTGCTCGACAACCTCGGAGCAGGCGTCGACGGCTACGAGGTCGTGGAACTCGTCAGCTCCCCGGCGGTCACGCACGCACGTCTCGTCCGTCGCTCCCCGGCCGGCGAATGACCCGGCAACCGGTGGCGGTCACTTACGGGCCACGTAGTACACGTTGAGGATGTCGCCCTCGACCTGCTCCACGTCGATGTCACCGAACCCGGCGTCGGCGAGCATCTGCAGCGCCCGCTGCCGCCCCCACACCGTGCCGAGCCCCGCGCCGCCCTCGCCCAGCGACACGGTCATGCAGTAGAAGACCGAGAAGGTGTACAGGGTGGGGCCGAGGGGATGGTCGATGTTCTCCTCCAGATTGCTGGAGGCGGAGATGTCGCCCATGAGGAACACGCCGTCGTCGCGCAGCGCGGCGGCCACCGCGTCCAGGGTGCGCGCCGGGCGGGCCAGGTCGTGGATCACGTCGAACGCCGTGATGAGGTCGTACGTACCGCTCAGATCGGCGGTGTCGACCACGTCGAACCGCACGTTGTCGAGGCCGAGCCGCTCCGCCTCGGCGCGTGCGGCCGCGATGCCTGTCGGGGAGATGTCGATGCCGTGGAACCGGCTGCCGGGGAACGCCTGGGCCAGCAGATTCACCGCATGGCCCTGCCCGGTCCCGATGTCCAGCGCGTCGATCCCGGCGCGCAGCCGCTCCGGCAGGCCCGGCGCCAGCGGAACGATCGCGTCGACCAGGGCCACGTCGTAGACGCGCCCCGTCTCCTCGGCCTGGAGCTCCTGGAACCGCGGATACGAGGAGTAGGGGACGCCGCCGCCGTTGCGGAACGCTTCGAGGACCTCGTCCTCGACAATGCCGAGGAGCGCGAGGTCCTGAAGCAGCGAGGCCATGTTCTCCGGCCCCGCTGCCCGGGTGAGAGAGGCGGCGTGCTCGGGCGGCAGCCAGTACGTGCCGTCGGCCGGCCGGTATTCGACGACACCGGCGACGGTCAGGCCGCCGAGCCACTCCCGTACGTACCGCTCGTCGAGATCCGCGGCCTTGGCGATCTGGACGCTGGTCGACGGCGGAAGAGGTGCCATCGCGTCGAAGAGCCCCGTCCGATGGCCGAGGCTGCACAGATAGCCCAGACACGCGTCATTGACCACCCGGACCATGCGCCCGGCGAACTCTTCTTTCCGCTCGGAATCGACTGCCTGCCCGGTCGTCATCGTGGACTCCTTCCGGCGGTACCGCGGGCACCACCCTCCCCGAGACCACCACGCCGACGCGGCACCACCCACAGCGTGCCCGTTCGGCACCTTTTATCCTGATTCTACGCTGGGCGTTCCGAGGCGCCCCCGGCTTCACGGCCTCTCGCCCAGCGGCTTCCGGCCAGGTGTGTGTCGCCCCACTGGGTGATGGCCGCACGAGGCCGTTCGCGCTGCAATGGGCGCAGGCCGTGATTCAGGGATGGTGCACGATGACCGACAGACTGGCCACCGAGGCCGGTGACGAGGACGGCCCGCCGAGCGGCGCCGTGCTCGGGGCCCCTTGCTGGGTGAGCCTCGCGGCGCACGACCTGGCCGCCACCAGAGCGTTCTACGAGGCGGTACTCGGCTGGGAATTCCGCCCGGGCGGCCTCGGCGACGGGTTCGCCGTCGCGATGTCGGACGGCAGACCGGTGGCGGGCATCGGCGCCATGGCGCCCACCCTCGGAGTGGCCACGGCCTGGCTGCCGTACTTCGGCGTCGCCGACCCGGACGACACCGCGAGCCGGGTGCGCGAACGCGGCGGCACCGTCGGCGTGGGCCCGATCCCCTTCCCCCTGGGCCGCGCCGCACTGCTCGCCGACAGCAGTGGCGCCGCCTTCGGCATCTGGTCCGGTGACCTCGTACGGGACTGGAGCGGATGGCACCCGGAGGCGAAGGTCGGGCTCCGGCTCGTGACCAGGAACGCCTTCGACGCCGCCATCTTCTACGGCGAGGTCCTGGGCTGGACCCGGCCCGGTGGCTGTGACGTCCGCTACGAGAACGAGGAGGTCATCCTGGTCTGCGGCGGCCTGGCCATGGCCCGGATCACCTCCGGCGCCGTAGAGGCGGCCCCCGATCCCGACGTCCGGCCGCACTGGCAGGTCCAGTTCACCGTGGACGACGTCGCCGAGTGCACCCGCGCGGCGCTCAAGCGCGACGGCACCGTGACGGGCGAGTGGGAGGACGAGGCCGGACGCTGGGCCACCGTGCGGGACGCCCAGGGCTCGCAGTTCACGGTGTTCGAACCCGGTGGGGGCGCCTTGGCGGGGTGAGCGACCCGGTCACCGGAGCAGCAGCTGGGCGACGGCGAATGTCCCCACCGTCACGACGAGGGCGCGCAGGACGCCAGGGCTGAGGCGCCGGCCTGCCTTCGCGCCGAGCTGACCTCCGACTGCGGAACCGGCCGCGATGAGCAGTACGGCCGTCCAGTCGAAGTCGGCGACGAAGAGGAAGAAGAGGGCGGCGACGGCGTTGACGAGGGCGACCAGGACGTTCTTGACAGCGTTCAGGCGTTGTAGCGGCTCGTCCAGAAGCATGCCCATCAGCGCCACGTAGAGGATTCCCTGCGCGGCGGAGAAGTAGCCGCCGTAGACGCTGGCGAGCGTGAGAGAGGTGAACAGGAGCGGTCCCACGTCGCCGCGCGGGCGGGCGCCGGACCGCTCGCGCCGTCGCCGTACTCGGCCGCTGATCAGCGGCCGGAACGCGACCAGGACGACGGCGAGGCCGACGAGGACCGGCACGATCGTCTCGAACGCCGCCGCCGGAAGGGTGAGCAGAAGGGTGGCGCCCGCGAACCCGCCGAGTACGGCACCGGTCCCCAGCTTCAGGATGCGCCGCCGCTGCCCCCCCGAGTTCGGCGCGGTAGCCGACGGCGCCGCTGATGGATCCCGGGATCAGACCGAGCGCGTTCGACACCGTGGCCGTGACGGGCGGCAGGCCGGTGGCGAGCAGAACGGGGAACGTGATCAGCGTCCCTGAGCCCACGGCGGTGTTGATGGCCCCGGCGCCCACCCCGGCGGCACAGACGGCGACCATCTCCCACACCGTCACCGCGCCTCGCCCCTCACCGTCACCGCGCCTCGCCCCTCACCGATTCGTCTCGCATGCCGCACACGCTAGGCCGCGGACAGTTCGGCGCGTGTCGAAGTGTGCGCGGCGGCCGAAGCCGGGGGCGCCGAACCCTCCCCATGGGCCTTGCGTAACTAGGATCGCCGGACAGGGAAGGGGAGCCGGATGGACCGGAACATACGCAGTGTCGACGACGTACTCGCGCTCCTGGACGGGCTGTTCGCACCGGAGGCCGACCGCTGGACCGGCGGCGCGGCCACTTGGTGGGACGGCTTCTACGCGGATCGCACCAGGCCCGTGCCGTTCTTCGCGGACAAGCCCGACGAGAACCTCGTGTCCTACCTCCGGCGCGGGCTCGTCACCCCGGGCCGCGCACTCGACCTCGGCTGCGGCCCCGGGCGCAACGCGATCCACCTCGCGTCGCAGGGTTTCGAGGTGGACGCGGTCGACCTGTCACCGGAGGCCATCGCCTGGGCCGGGGAACGGGCGGCGGAAGCGGGCGCCGCCGTCACCTTCCACTGCGGCGACGCCTTCGCCCTGGCCGACGCCGAACTGCGCGGCCCGTACGACCTGATCTACGACTCCGGCTGCTTCCATCATCTGCCGCCGCACCGCCGGATCAGCTATCTCGACCTCCTCGACCGCACCCTCGCTCCCGGTGGCCAACTCGCCCTCACCTGCTTCGCGTCCGGCGCGATGGGCTCGGAGGTGGCCGACGCCGACCTCTACCGCGGGTCCGGCCTGCACGGCGGACTCGCGTACACGCCGGAGTCCCTGCGCTGGATCTTCTCCGGACTGACCGAGGTCGAACAGCGCCGCATGCGCGACGAGGCGCCGGAATCGCCGAACTTCGGCGAACCCTTCCTCTGGACGGCCCTCTTCCGTCAAGGCCCCTGATCCGCCAGGGGGTCAAAGAGCCAGGGAGTTCAGGAAGCGGACCAGTGCGGTGTTGAAGGCCTCGGGCTGTTCCATGTTCGGCAGGTGTCCCGCGTGGTCGACGACGGTGAGGGTCGCGTGCGGGACCAGCCGCTGGATGCCCTGGGCTTCCTCGGGCGGGGTGTACACGTCGTCCGCGCCCACCACGACGAGGGTGGGAGCGGTCGTGGCCGCCAACGTCGCGCGGTAGTCGGCGCGTTCGGCACGCCCGCGCAGTGCCGCCGCGGCGCCCGCCGGGTCGGTGGTCCGCATCATCTCCGTGACGTGCGCGGCGACTTGGGGCATGGCGGTGACGTTGTAGGCGGCCAGCATCTTGTCGATGACCTCACCCGCGTAACCGTTCATGCCCTCCGCGAGGAGCCGGTCGGCGAGACGGTTGCGGAAGGTCTTGCCCTCGTCGGTCTCGGCCACCGGTGAGGTGTCGGCGAGCACCAGGGCGCGCACGCGCCGCGGGTGGCTGCGCTGGAACTCCATGGTGATCTGGCCGCCCATGGACACACCGCCGACAACCGCGCGGTCGAGCTCCAGGTGGTCGAGGAGGACGGCGATGTCGTCCGCGAAGGCGGGGAACGGGGTGGTACCCGCGACCGTGTCACTGTGTCCGTAACCGCGCAGGTCAGGGGCGATGAGACGGTATCCGGCGGCGCTGAGCGCGGCGGTCTGGGGGCGCCACATGCTGCGGTTGAAGGGGTGGCCGTGGATCAGGACGACGGGCATGCCGTCCGCCGGGCCCAGGTCGTCGAAGTGGATCGTGGCACCGTTCGAAATGATGCGGCTCATGCGCGCACTCTAGGGGCGCGATCATGACCGGCCGCCGGCGGGCGGGGCATCACTAACAGACGCGGGGCCGTGACCCCGCGTCGCAGCGTGTGACGGTGTGGTCAGCCGGCCCGCGCGTCAGTTGTGGCCGAACTTCCGCGGCTGCTTGTGCGAGTGGTGTTCCGAGATCCGGCGTGCGGGCTCTTCGGACGGGTCGGTCGCCTTCGTCGTCGGCTCCGGCGTCGCCCGCTTCTCGGCGGTGGAGCTGTGGTCATGGCCGTGGCCGCCCGATCGGGCGCCGCGGTTCTGGCGGCTCTGTTTCTTGCTCATGATCGTTCCTCCTGGCCGGAATGCGCCGGAGTGCCCGACGACAGGCCGGCCACTCCCAGACTTGCACGCTGCCGCAGACGGTGCATGTCGGGCGGGATCGGGCTCGTGACCTGGGACTCTTGCCTTCCGATCACTCGGTCGTTAAGGTTTTTGGCGTCTCTGTTGTCTCCGATCGAGGTGGACGTTGCGCATCTGAGGATCGCGATCACCGCGCCGTACGGCCTTCGCCGCCGTACGCCCGTCACGCCGTAGCGGCCGTTCCGTGCTGCCCGTGACCCCGCGTGGATGCGACCTCGGTGCATGAGCCGTCCCCGATGACCTCTCGGACAGCCGCACCCTCCTTTCCGGGTTCTCGGATTTCCGCCTTCCCGGTTCGGTCGTCGCGTGGTGCTCGCATACGTAGCCCTTTCCCACCGCGCCTGCGAATGCGAGATACACCATGGCGACACCCACCGCGCCCAGCGCCTCCCTGACCTGCTCCGCCCTGTCCTTCCAGTGGCAGGACGGCACCCCCGTCCTCGACGGGCTCTCCCTCGCCATCGGCCGGGGCCGCACCGGACTCGTCGGCACGAACGGCACCGGCAAGTCCACCCTGCTGCGCCTGCTCGCCGGTCGACTCGCCCCCTCCCAGGGGTCGGTGACCGTCGGCGGCAGCCTCGCCTACCTTCCGCAGAACATCACCCTCGACACCGCGCTGCGCGTCGACCAGGCCCTCGGTATCGCCGAGCGGCGCGCCGCGCTGCGCGCCATCGAGAACGGCGACGTGAGCGAGGAGCACTTCGACGCGGTCGGCGACGACTGGGACGTCGAGGAGCGGGCCCTCGCGACACTCGGCTCACTGGGCCTCGCGGATGTCGAACTCGACCGCACCGTAGGTCAGTTGTCCGGTGGAGAGACCACTCTCCTGCGTCTGGCCGCCCTGCTCCTGGAGCGCCCCGACGTCCTCCTGCTGGACGAGCCGACCAACAACCTGGACGTCTTCGCGCGCCGCAGGCTGTACGAGGCCGTCGACTCCTGGCGCTCCGGCGTCCTCCTCGTGGTCAGCCACGACCGCGAACTCCTCGAACGGGTCGACCGCATCGCCGAACTGCGCTCCGGCTCCGTGAACTGGTACGGCGGCGGCTGGTCCGCTTACGAGGAGGCGCTCGCCACTCAGCAGGAGGCGGCCGGGCGCATGCTGCGGGCCGCCGAGGCCGACGTGCGCCGGCAGAAACGCGAACTGGAGGAGACCCAGATCAAGGTGGCCCGCCGCGCCCGGCACAGCAAGAAGATGGACGCCCAGCGCAAGGCCCCGAGAATCGTCGCGGGGGAGAAGAAGAGGTCCGCGCAGGAGTCCGGCGACAAACTGCGCGGGCTGCACGAGGACCGGCTCAGCGACGCGCACGATCGGCGCGAGGAGGCCGCGGAGGCCATCCGCAACGACGCCGAGATCCGCGTGAGTCTGCCCCACACCGCCGTACCCACGGGCCGAACCGTCCTCAGCATCGACGAACTGAGCCTCCCGCACGGCAAGCTGCGCGACGGCAGCCTCCACATCCACGGCCCCGAACGCATCGCGCTGGTGGGCCGTAACGAAGCCGGAAAGACCACGCTCCTGCGCACCCTCACCGGTGAGCTCGAACCGGTCTCCGGCCAGGCGAAGACGTTCGTACCGCTACGGTTTCTGCCGCAGCGCCTCGATGTACTGGACGAGGACCTGAGCGTCGCGGCGAACGTGGCCCGCATGGCCCCGGGCGTCACCGACAACCACATCCGCTCCCAGCTCGCGCGGTTCCTGTTCAAGGGCGCCCGCGCGGAGCAGCCGGCCGGCACTCTCTCCGGCGGCGAACGCTTCCGCGCGGCACTCGCGGCGACGATGCTCGCCGCACCGGCCCCGCAGCTCCTGATGCTCGACGAGCCGACCAACAGCCTGGACATGGCCAGCGTGCGGCAGTTGACGAGCGCACTGGAGTCGTACGAGGGCGCCCTCCTGATCGCCAGCCACGACCTGCCCTTCCTCGAGTCGATCGGCATCACCCGCTGGCTGCTGCTCGGCGAGGACCTTCAGGAGACGACCGCGGAGGAGGTGCGCGACCTGCTGGAAGCGCCCGAGGCGGGGTGAAATGAGGAGCGTGGCCGGGGCGGTCCCGGGATCGTTGATCGATTGGCGGGGCCGCACGGCCAGGCTTAACGGCTCCCGGAACTTGTTCCGCGTGGTCATGGACGTCACGAAGCCGTCGTAGCCGTCCCGGTCGAAGTCCCCGAGTCCGCGCTCGCCCGCACCCCGGCCCGTGGGCACCCGCGGAGCGGGGTCGGCGGTGCGGGGTCGGCGGTGCGGTCCTCGCGGGCGTCGCCCTCGGAACAGCCTGCGAGCAGCGTCACCGCGCATCCGCAGGCGATCAGCGCCTGAGACAGCCGACGGCTTTTGCGGGGCGCATGGGACAAGGCGTTCCTCCTGGGTCTCCTGTTGAGCTACGGATAGGACCGCCCGGGAACAGCCATGGTTGCGGTCCGGAAGACCGCGGTTCCGCAACGTCGCACGGGGGCCACCGCGGTGCCATGCTGGAAGCGAGACTTGGAGGACCGCCATGGGGTTCTATGCCGGGCAGGTGCTGCCCCGGATCATCGATGTCGCCTGTGGCGTGAAGATGGCAGCACCGCTGCGGCGGCGGGTCTGCGAAGGGCTGCGGGGCCAGGTCGTGGAGATCGGGTTCGGCACGGGTCACAACGTCCCCTACTACCCGTCGACCGTCGAGGGCGTCGTCGCGATCGAACCCTCCGACGTCGGATGGCGACTCGCCGCCGAGCGGGTCGGCGCGGCGTCCGTCCCGGTGCGCCGCGCGGGCCCGGACGGCCAGTCGCTGCCCTTCGAGGACGGCAGCTTCGACACCGCACTGTCGACGTGGACGCTGTGCACCATCCCCGACGCCGGGGCCGCGCTGCGCGAAGTGCGCCGTGTGCTGCGGCCCGGAGGGACACTGCACTTCCTGGAGCACGGGCTCGCACCGAAAGAGGACGAGAACGTACGCCGCTGGCAGCGACGCATGGAACCGGTGAACAAGCGGCTCTTCGGCGGCTGTCACCTCACGCGCCCGATCACCGACCTGCTGACGGAGGCCGGATTCACGATCACGGCACTCGACGTCTTCTACGAGAAGGGCGCACCGAAGCCCATCGGCGCCAACTCCCTGGGCGTCGCGCTTGCGCCGTAGGCAGGCGAACGTCCCTAGTCGGCACGGCCCGTCGCCGCGACCGTCACACCCAGGCCGATCATCGTGAGCCCACCGACACCGCCGACCATGCCGAGCCGCCGCGGCGAGCGGGCGAACCAGCTCCGCGTCGTCGCCGCGACCAGGCCCCACACGCTGTCGGACACCACCGCGATGACGTTGAAGACCAGGCCGAGAAGCAGCATCTGAAGGGTGACGTGCCCCTGGCCGCGGTCCACGAACTGCGGCAGCACGGCGGCGAAGAATACGATCGTCTTCGGGTTGGCCACACCGACGGCGAACCCCTCCCACAACGTGCGCAGACTGCCGTGCGCGACCCCGTCACCGGTGAACGCGGCGTGCAGCGACCGCCGTTGACGCACCGCCTTGACGCCGAGGTACACCAGATACGCGGCGCCCACGAGCTTCAGCGTGGTGAAGACGAGGACCGAGCGCTCCACGACCGCACCGACACCGAGCGCCACGGCCACGACGAGCACGTAGGCGCCGAGCGTGTTGCCCACGACCGTGGTCAGCGCGGCACGCCGCCCCTGCGACAGCGCCCGCCCGATCACGAACAGCACGCTGGGGCCCGGAATCACGATCAGCAGGAACGACATGGCCGCGAAGGCCAGCAGTCGGTCGGAAGACACCATGGGACTCATACAACACCTCAGCGCGTCCTGCCCGCTCGGGATTTTTCGCACATCAGCCAGGGACTTCCGTTTTGTTTTCGGGGACTACTTTCGGGGGAGAGCCGCCCCCGTTCGGAGATCCATTCACGCCCTCGGCCACTACACTCGGCGAATGGCGAAGTACTTCGACGTACACCCCGAGAACCCCCAGCGGCGCACGATCAGCGGTGTGGCCGACAGCATCCGCGCCGACGAACTCGTCGCGTATCCGACCGACTCCTGCTACGCGCTCGGGTGCCGGCTCGGCAGCCGGGACGGCATCAGCCGGATCCGGGCGATCCGCCACCTCGACGACCGTCACCACTTCACGCTCATGTGCCAGAACTTCGCCCAGCTCGGGCAGTTCGTGCAGATCGACAACGACGTGTTCCGCGCGATCAAGGCGGCGACGCCCGGCAGCTACACCTTCATCCTGCCCGCCACGAAGGAGGTGCCGCGCCAGCTGCTGCACCCGAAGAAGAAGACGGTCGGCGTCCGGATCCCCGACCACGCCGTCGTGCAGGCCCTGCTGGCCGAGCTGGGCGAGCCGATCCTGTCCAGCACGCTGCTCCTGCCCGACGAGGAAGAGCCGCTGACGCAGGGCTGGGAGATCAAGGAGCGGCTCGACCACGAGGTGGACGTCGTGGTCGACTCCGGTGACTGCGGCACCGAGCCGACCACGGTCATCGACTTCTCCGGCGGCGGGACGGAGATCGTACGGCGCGGGGCGGGCGACCCTTCGCGGTTCGAGTAGCGGTCGGAGCCGTCGCTCAGCGCCGTCGTTCAGCGCCGCCCGCGGAACGTGCGGCGCAGGTCCTCGACCCAGGCGTCGGGGACCTCCCACGGGATGAAGTGCCCGCCTTCGTCATGGGCGTTGACGTTGACATGGTGGTACCAGTGGGCACGGTCGCTCGCGAGCCAGTTGTCGACGCGCTGCCGCGCCGTCGTGACGCCGGGCGGGTTCTCGTATCCGACGAAGGTCAGCCCGGTGGGGGCCTCGACCACGGGCGTACGGGTGTGGGCCGGCGTCCACGGGTAGCGGTTGGCGTTCGCGTAGTACCGCGTCGACGTGCCGATCGTGTTGGCGGCCCAGAAGATCGTGGCGTGGGTGAGGAGTTCGTCCTTCGTGAAGACGGTCTCGATGTCGCCGTGGTGGTCGCTCCAGTTGACCCAGCGCTCCAGGATCCAGGCGAGCAGACCCACGGGGGAGTCGCTCAGGCCGTAGGCGAGCGTGCTGGAGTCGAGGACGTGGACGGCGAGGTGGGAGGCGAAGCGGCGGTCGAGGGCCAGGATCCGGGCACGGATGTCGTCCGGCAGTCCGTCGGGGACGGGCCGGCCGCCACTGAAGTCCCAAGCGCGGTCGCCGGTGAAGAAGTCGAGTTTCAGGCCCGATCCGATGTGGATGCCCAGGAGTTCGTCCGCGTACTTGTGGCCCAGTTGACCGGTGACCAGGGCGCCGATGTCGCAGCCTCCGGCGGCGTACCGGGTGTGGCCGAGGGTGTCGGTCATGAGGGTGTGCCAGAGGTCGGCGACCTTCCAGAAGTTCATGTCGGGGTGGTCGCGCAGCGGCGCCGAGAAGCCGAACCCGGGCAGGGACGGGACGATGACGTCGAATGCGTCGGCCGGGTCCCCGCCGAAGGCCGCGGGGTCGGCGAGCGGGTCGACGACCTTGGACCAGTGCCAGAACGTCCAGGGCCAGCCGTGGGTGAGGATCAGCGGGGTGGGGTCCGGGCCGGCCCCGGGCCTGCGCATGAAGTGCACCGGGACACCGTCCACGCGCACCTGGTAGTGCTCGTAGGCGTTGATCGCGGCTTCGGCCTTGCGCCAGTCATAGCTGTGGAGCCAGTACTCGGCCAGCTCCTGGAGGTAGCCGCGGTCTACTCCGTAGAACCAGTCGCCGTTCCCGACGTCGTCGGGCCAGCGCGTCATGTCGAGGCGCCGGCGCAGGTCCTCCAGGACGGCGTCGGGCACGTGGACGGGCGTGGGATCCAGGGGGAAGCGCGGTGCTCCGTCAGCCACGGGAGAATCCTTACCTGTAGGGGACGAGGGGTGCCGGGAGCGGCGGAAGCGGCCTGCGGCGCAGCCACGCCGTCATGAGGTCGCCGAGCGGCGCCGCCGCGTAGCGGGCGACGTGCGCCGTGAACGCCTCGGTGGTCACCACGCCGTGCCGGTGCGTCGAGACCCAGTCGCGCACCATGCGGAAGAACGGCTCGTCGCCCAGCGCGCAGCGGATCGCGTGCACGGTGAGCCCGCCGCGCTCGTAGACCTGGTCGTCGAACAGCGACTTGCGGCCCGGATCGGCAAGGAGCAGGCCCTGCGGCAGCGCGGACAGCTCCCGGTGCGCCGCGGCGGCCAGTTCCTGCGTGGTGCGGCCGCCCGAGCGCTCCGACCACAGCCACTCCGCGTACTTGGCGAAGCCCTCGTTCAGCCAGATGTCCCGCCAGTCGGCGATGGTGAGGCTGTTGCCGAACCACTGGTGGGCGAGCTCGTGCGCGACGAGCCGCTCCCAGCCCCGCGCGCCGTCCACGTGGTTCGCGCCGAACAGGGAGAGCCCCTGCGCCTCGACCGGGACGTCGAAGTCCTCGTCGGCCACCACGACGGCGTACTCACCGAAGGGATAGGGGCCGAAGAGCTCCTCGAAGAGCCGCATCATCTCGGGCTGCCGGGCGAAGTCCCGCGAGAACTCCGGCAGCAGACGCACGGGGACGTACGCGCTCTGCGGCACACCGCCGAGCCCCGGCTCGCCCAGCAGGACCGTCTGGTACATGCCGATCGAGAGGCCCACGAGATAGCTCGGCGTCGGTGCCTGCTGCTCGTACACCCAGGTCGTCGTCGACGACTTCGTCGTACGCGTGAGCAGGCGCCCGCCGACGACCACCGTGTACGGCGAGGGGACCGTGAGGGAGATCTGGTAGGCAGCCTTGTCGTCGGGCCGGTCGTTGCACGGGAACCAGGACGGTGCTCCGACGGGCTGGCTCGCGACGAGCGCGCCGTCGGTCAGTTCCTCCCAGCCGAGCCCGCCCCAGGGGCTGTTGACCGGCTTCGGATTGCCCGACCAGTGCACCTCCACGGTGAACGCGGCGCCGGCCCGCAGCGGTTTCGAGGGCCGGATCCGCAGCTTGCCGCCCCGGTGCGTGTAGCGGGGCTGCCGGCCGTCGACGAGCACCTTGCCGAGCCGGAAGGCCTCGAGGTTGAGCTGGAACTCGGTCAGCGGGGCCCGGCCCGCTATGGCGCTGATACGGGCGTTCCCCGCGAGGCGGTTGGGGCCGGGGCGATAGTCGAGGGACAGCTCGTAGCGGTGCACCCGGTAGCGGGGGTCGCCGTGGCCGGGGAAGTACGGCTCCGAAGCCGCTGTCTGGCCGCTCACTGAAGTGTCCACTCCCTGCGCCGTACCCAACGTGTCTGTGTCGTGCCCCCCACCCCGTGCCGTACGCATCGAAGCCCTGACTGACCTTAAGGTGTGTCCGCCCTTCTAGGGCGTGTTTCAGATGTGCTGGTCACAGCCACTCGTTGATGGCCGCGATGGTCAGGGTCGCTTCGTAGCGAACGGCGAGTTTGTCGTATCTCGTCGCGACCGCGCGGTGGCGTTTCAACCGACCGATCCCGCACTCGACCGCGTGCCGCTCGCGGTAGTCGGCCTTGTCAAACTTCGGCGGCCGACCGCCGTGGATCCCGCGTTTGAGGCGGTTGGCGATCTGGTCACGTTTCTCCGGGATCGTGCAGCCGATCCCGCGTCGTCGCAGGTAGGCCCGGTTCGCCCGCGAGCCATACGCCTTATCGGCGCGGACCTTGTCCGGGCGGTTACGAGGCCGCCCGGGCCCGAGCCGGGGGACCCGGATCTGCTTCAACACCGCCTGGAACTGCGGGGAATCGCCCCGCTGCCCGGCCGTGATGATCAGCGACAGAGGTTTCTGCCCCTGCTCGACTGCGAGGTGGACCTTGGTGGTCAGGCCGCCGCGCGACCGGCCGAGCCCGTGGTCTTCGGGCTCGATTCCGACGCCGCCCGGGGGCTCCTTTTGCAGACCCCCTTTTTCCGCGCGCCCGCAGCGTGCTGGTGGGCACGGGCGATCGTGGAGTCGACCGACACATCCCAGGCGATCAGCCCGTCGGCGTCCGCCCGGGCCTGGAGCTGCTCCAGGATGTGCTTCCAGGTTCCGTCGCGCTGCCAGCGCCGGAACAGCCCGTATACGGTCTGCCAAGACCCGTACCGTTCCGGAACATCGCGCCACGGCGTACCGGCCCGGGTCCGCCACCGTATGCCGTCGATCAACTGCCGTTTGGGATGCACCGGCGGCCGCCCCGGCTTCACGCCCACCGGCAACAACGGCTCCAGCCGAGCCCACTGTGCATCCGTCATGTCTCCACGTGCCACAGAACAAGATCATCTCACCTCAAGATCCACATCTGAAACACGCCCTAGGACCGCCAGGCCTCGATCGGATTGCCCAGCCAGCGTGTGTCGTCGGGTACGGACTCCGCGGCCATGACCAGGGACGCGGGGCCCAGAGTGGCGCGAGCGCCGACCGTACTGCCCGGCAGGACGATTCCGCCAGGGCCCACCGTCGAACCCCCGCCGAGCGTCACCTTGTCCATCCGCAGGATCCGGTCGTGGAAGAGGTGCGTCTGCAGTACGCAGCCACGGTTCACGCTGACCGCGCTGCCGAGGGTCACCAGGTCCGTCTCCGGCAGCCAGTAACTCTCGCACCACACGCCCCGGCCGACGTGCGCGCCCAGGCCGCGCAGCCACAGCGTCAGGAGCGGGGTGCCCGGCACCGCGCCGATCAGCCACGGCACGGCGACCACCTCGACGAACGTGTCGGCGAGCTCGTCGCGCCAGACGAAGCCGCTCCACAGCGGGTGCTCACCGGCCCTGTGCCGGCCCACGAGAAGCCACTTCGCGGCGATCGCGGACAACGCGCCCACGACGCCCGCACCGAGGAGCACCGCCCCGGACAGCGCGGCGGCACCCCACCAGCCCACGCCCGCCGGCCCGGCGAGCGCACACAGCGCCCCGCCCGTCAGCACGGCGAGCGCCGCCGAGCAGAAGACGGGCACGAGCCGGAACAGTTCCACCGCGCCGCGCGCCCACAGCAGCCGCGCCGGCGGGTCGTACGTACGCGAGTGGTCGCCGCCCTCGGGAGCGCGCGGCAGCTTCATCGGCGGCAGCCCCAGATACGAGGTGCCCTTCTTGGCCTTCTTCGGGGTGGCCGACAGGACACCGACCAGACCTCCGTCGGGGACGCTCCGTCCCGGCCCGGTCATACCGGAGTTGCCGAGGAACGCCCGCCGGCCGATCGCCGCCCGCCCGATCCGGACCCAGCCGCCGCCGAGTTCGTACGGAGCCGTCAGGGTGTCGTCGGCGAGGAACGCCCCGTCGCCGACCGTGGTGAGGCTCGGCAGGGCGAGGACCGTGGAGACCTCCGCGCGACGGCCGATCTTCATGCCGAGCAGCCGTAGCCACAGCGGCGTGACGAGCCCCGCGTACAACGGGAACAGCGTCTGCCGGGCCGCGTCCATCAGCTGCGTGATAGTCCAGGACTGCCAGCCGGTGCGGCTGTGCGTCGGATGCAGGCCCGGCCGCAGCCCGAGGCTCAGCAGCCGCACGGCGCCCACCAGCAGCAGCGCGTACGCGCCTCCGAAGGCCAGCGCGGCGGGCACCACGGCGACCAGGCCGCCGCGCAGAGCCTCGCCGAGACCCGCGTCCGCGGGTACGAAACGGAGCGCCACCGCGAGTGCGGGCACGGCCGCGAGAGCCGGCAGCGCGGAGAGGGCGAGGCCCGACGCCCCGTACATCAGCCGCCACCCGTACGAGCGCTTCGGCCGCTGCTTCGGCCAGTCCCGCTTGGCCTTGCCCAGCTTCACGGCGGGGGAGCCGGCCCAGCGCTGACCGGTCGGGATCTGGCCGGTCACCGCGGATCCGGGGGCCACCTCGGCCTTCTTGCCGACGCGCGCACCGGGGAACAGCAGGCTGCGGGTGCCGACGACCGCTCCGCCGCCGACTTTCACGGCACCGATCACCAGGCGGTCGCCGTCGAGCCAGTGTCCGGAGAGGTCCACGTCGGCCTCGACGGCGCAGCCACGGCCCAGCTTGAGCATGCCGGTCACCGGCGGCAGCGAGTGCAGGTCCACGTCGGCGCCGATCCGGGCGCCCAGGGCGCGCGCGTACCGCAGCAGCCACGAGCCGGTCAGCGAGGTCGCGCCGCTGTACTCGGCGAGCCGCTCGGCAGTCCACAGCCGCAGATGGACATGGCCGCCGCGCGGATACGTGCCGGGCCCGACGCCCCGCAGCAGCAGCCGCGCGCCTCCCGCGGCGAGCGCGAGCCGCCCCGCGGGGCTGAGCAGCACAGCCGCCCCCGCGGCCACCCACCACCAGGACACGGCCGGAGCCCAGGCATAGGACCCGTACCAGTGCAGGACGTTGCCGAGCGCGGCCAGAGCCACGCACCAGCGCAGCCCGACGAGCGTGAACAGCGGAAGCAGAAGGAGGAGTTGAAGGACCTGGGCGCGTACCGGAACCGGCCCGACGTCCCGGTGAGCCTCCGTGCCCTGCGCGGACTCCTCCAGATGGCGGGCGAGCTTGCGCAGCGTCGGGTGCTGGTAGATGTCGAGGACGGCGGCGCTGGGGTAGCGGGTGCGCAGCCGGGTGGTCAGCTGGGCGGCGGCCAGGCTGGAGCCGCCGATCGCGAAGAAGTCGTCCTTGGCGCCGGTCACGGACACCCCGAGCGTGTGCGCCCACTGTTCGGCGAGCCACGCCTCCGTGCCGTACAGCTGCTCGGTGGGTTCGGTGGACGTCTCCAGGTCGGGCAGCGGCCAGGGCAGGGCGGCGCGGTCGACCTTGCCGGACGTGCGGGTGGGCAGGCTCTCGACGGGGGCGAGGAGCGGCACCAGGGCGGCGGGCAGCGCGGCCCGCAGGCGCTCGACGGCTTCGGCGCGGTCCCAGCCGTCCTGCGTGACGACGTAGCCGACGAGCAGTTGGTTGCCGCTGCGCGCCGTGCGCACGGCGGCGGCCGCCCCGGCGACGCCGGGCAGTGCCTGCAGAGCCGCATCGACCTCGCCGAGTTCGATGCGGCGCCCGCCGAGCTTGATCTGCTCGTCCCCGCGCCCCAGGAACACGAGGCCTTCCGGGTCCGCCTTGACGAGGTCGCCGCTGCGGTAGGCGCGCTCCCAGCCGAGGGAGGGCAGCGGCGCGTACTTCTCGGCGTCCTTGGCGGGGTCGAGATAGCGGGCCAGGCCGACGCCGCCGATGACGAGCTCGCCGGTGGCGCCGAGCGGGACGGGGTCGCCGGCCTCGTCGACGACGGCCAACTCCCAGCCGTCCAGCGGCAGTCCGATCCTGACGGGCTCCTCGCCGGTCAGGAGGCACGCGCAGGCGACGACCGTGGCCTCCGTGGGGCCGTACGTGTTCCACACCTCGCGTCCCTCGGTGACCAGTCGCTGCGCCAGCTCGGGCGGGCACGCCTCACCGCCGAAGATCAGCAGGCGTACGTCGTCGAGGACTTGGGGTTCCCACAGTGCGGCGAGCGTGGGCACCGTGGACACGACGCTGATGTCCTGCTCGACGAGCCAGGGCCCGAGGTCGGCGCCGCTGCGGACGCGGGAGCGCGGCACCGGCACCAGGCAGGCGCCGTTGCGCCAGGCCAGCCACATCTCCTCGCACGACGCGTCGAAGGCGACGGACAGGCCGGCCATCACGCGGTCGCCGGGGCCGATCGGCTCGTCGGCGAGGAACAGCGCGGCCTCGGCGTCGACGAAGGCGGCGGCGCTGCGGTGCGAGACCGCGACGCCCTTGGGCTTCCCGGTGGAGCCGGAGGTGAAGATGATCCAGGCGTCGTCGTCGGTGCCGGGCAGGCAGTCGGCGGATCCCCGGGGAGTCCTGGCGCCGCCTTCCTCCTTTCCGTCGGGTCCCCACGCGGTCAGGTCGTGGCCGGCGCCGATGACGGCGCGGACCCCGGCTTCGCCGAACACCAACTCGGCCCGCTCGTCCGGGTCTTCGGCGTCCACGGGGACGTAGGCCGCACCGACGGCGAGCACCGACAGGATCGCGATGTAGAGATCATTGGTCCCGGACGGCACGCGGACCCCGACCCGGTCGCCCCTGCGGACCCCGGCCAGCGCGAGCCGCACCCGCAGGTTCTCCACCTCGTCGGCGAGCGCGCGGTACGTGAGCTGCTTCGCCCCGTCATCCAGGGCCACCTCGTCGCGGTGGTCGCGCACGGACGCGCCGAAGATGTTCATGAGGGTACGGGGAGAGGCGGCCGGCCCCGCGGTGAACAGGGCCGTGCCGCCGCGTGCGGCGACGGCGCTGTCCTCGAAGGACTCCGCGTCGGGGGTGGTGGCGGTCAGGTCCGGCGGTTCGATCAGGTCCAGGGGTTCGACCGGCGGCGTCTCACGCTCCACGGCGACGCCCGCCGCGTCGTCGAGTGCCACCGTGCCGGGCAGCGGTCCGTCCGGCGGGGGGACGTCGCTGCCGTTGTCTGAGGTCGTCATGGGTTCCTTGCGTGTCGCCGCCGGAGCTGGATCAACGGTGATCCCGCATGAAAGCCGTGCTGCCGGTCCGGCCGGGCGCCGAACAACCTGACGAAGTGTAGTAACCCGCTCGATTGTTTACATGGAGGGACTTGCCTGGATCTGTGTGACAGTGCTAACTCCTCCGCGGCTGCCGACAGCCGCCCCGGGGCCGTCGGTGCATCCGGGGACGAGTGGACGCGAGTTACCTATTCGGCGCACGTGAATTACCTGTTCGTGTGTAGTGACTTGATACGCGAACGGCAGTAGAACTCGTTTCGATTCCATCGAAAGTGAGGAACGTGCCATGAGTGGTTCCACCACGCGTGCAATCGGTTCCAGGAACGTCTCGCGACGCGCTTTTATCGCTGGAACCGGTTCTATTCTCAGCGCCGCGGCGCTGTCGGCCCACGCCCCCGCGGCCCATGCGGCCACCGCCCCCGTCGCCGCTCCGATCGACTCCGGCGCGCACGTCCCCGCCCTCGTCGTCGGCACGGGATACGGCGGCTCCGTGGCCGCGCTGAGACTCGCCCGGGCGGGTGTCGACGTCCACATGATCGAAATGGGGATGGCCTGGGACACCCCTGGACCGGACGGCAAGATATTCGCCAACACGACCAGTCCGGACGCCCGTTCCTACTGGCTCCGGACCAAGACCAAACAGCCCCTCAGCAACTTCCTCGGCTTCCCGCTCGACAAAGACGTCCCCCGGTACACCGGAATTCTGGACGCCGAGGAAATGGGCGGGATCGTCGTCTACCAGGGCCGCGGCGTCGGCGGCGGTTCCCTGGTCAACGGCGGCATGGCGGTCACGCCCAAGCGCGAGAACTTCGGCGCCATCCTCCCGTCGGTCGACGCCGCCGAGATGTACGCGACGTACTACCCGCGCGCCAATGCCGGGCTCGGCGTCGGCACCGTCGACCCGGCCTGGTTCGAGAGCGCCGAGTGCTACCAGTTCGCGCGCGTCGGACGAAAGCACGCCCAGCGCTCCGGCTTCCCGTTCGTCTTCGTGCCCGACGTGTACGACTGGGACTACATGAAGCAGGAAGCGGCCGGCACCGTCCCCAAGTCGGCGCTCGCCGGCGAGATCCTCTACGGCAACAACTACGGCAAGAAGTCACTCCAGAAGACCTACCTGGCCCAGGCCGCGGCCACCGGCAAGGTCTCCATCTCGCCGCTGCACAAGGTGACTTCGGTCGCGCCCGCACCCGGCGGCGGGTACACGGTCGTCATCGAGCAGATCGACACCACCGGCACGACCACGGCCACCAAGACCGTCACCGCGGACAAGGTGTTCTTCGCGGCCGGCAGCGTCGGCACCAGCAAGCTCCTGGTCAAGCTCAAGGCCACCGGCGCCCTGCCCGCACTGAACGGCGAGGTGGGCAAGGGCTGGGGCGACAACGGCAATGTCATGTGCGGCCGCGCCAACCACCTGTGGGACCCGACCGGCAAGGTCCAGGCGTCGATCCCCTGCGGCGGCATCGACAACTGGGCCGCCGGAGGAGCGTTCGCCGAGGTCGCGCCGCTGCCGACCGGGATCGAGACCTACGCCTCGTTCTATCTGTCGATCACGAACACCCCGCACCGTGCCGAGTTCTCGTGGAACGCCCAGGCGGGCAGGGCCGATCTGAACTGGCAGACGGCCTGGAAGCAGACCTCCATCGACATGGCCAAGACGATCTTCGACAAGATCAACGCGAAGGAGGGCACGATCTACCGCACCGATCTCTTCGGCACGTACAAGATCTGGGGCGACCACCTCACGTACCACCCGCTCGGTGGCGCGGTCCTGGACAAGGCCACCGACAACTACGGCCGCCTGCACGGCTATTCGGGCCTCTACGTCATCGACGGCTCACTGATCCCCGGCAACACGAGCGTCAATCCGTTCGTCACGATCACGGCGCTCGCCGAGCGGAACATCGAGAAGATCATCGCCACTGATCTGTAGCGGATGCACAGCGCGGGGGCCGGTCGCGGCCCCCGCGTCTCAGGCCGTGGGCAGGACGCACGCGGTGTCGAGACCCAGCACGTGGTTGAGCCGGCCGAACGCCAGCCAGGAACCGATGCTCATGCTCAGCTCCACGATCTCGACCTGGCTGTACAGCGAGGTCATCCGGGACCAGAACTCCTCGTCCAGACCGTGGTGATCGAGCGCGTACCGCTCGGCGTACTCGGCCGCGAGCCGGGTCCGGTCGTCGAAGGCGCCGCTGGTGCGCCACTCGGTCACCGAGTCCGCGAAGGACTCCTCGACCTTCTCCCCGTCCCGGTCGGTACGCCAGTCCAGGCAGAACTGACACCCGTTGATCTGCGCGATGCGCAGCCGTGCCGCCTCGAACTCCCGCAGGCCCAGCGTCGTATGGGCGTACACGGACAGTGAGAAGTTGGCGGCCGCCATGCCGATACCGGGGACCATGTCCCCCCAGACGTAGCCGATCGGTTCCTGTCCCTCGGGGATGTCGATGATCATCATTGCTTCCTTCCGCGATGGCCGAGCTTTCCGACTGCGGGGCGCAGCGGGACGTCGAGCGCGTCGTAGAGGCCCGGGGCCTGGTCCACGAGCCAGTCGATGGCGTTCACCAGCCGGCCGACCGCGGTGGCGTTGCCGCCGGCCGACCGGTTCTCGCCCTCGTCCGCGGCCTCGACGGTGACCTCGATGCGCGGACGGCCCTCGATGATCACCCGGTGTGCCCCGGTGCCGTCGGGGGGCGTCGGCCAGTCCGGCGCGCAGGACGGGTGGATGCGGGTGACGTGCTCGATGACGATGAGGGGTTCGCCCCCGACGATGCCCTGCACCTCGAACCGTACGGCGCCCTGCGTGCCCGCCTCGAAGTCGCCCATCGTGCGCGTACTCACCGTGGTGTCGAGCGGGCGGCGGTCCAACGTCTCGCGGATCTCGTCGAGTTCGACCCCGAGCGCCCGCGCCATCAGACATATCTGTCCGCCCCACACCATCGTCGGGACGGTGTCCCACAGCATGGGCGGGTCGTAGTCCATCGGCTGGCCCATGCCGACCAGGAGCCGTACCGAGTCGGGCTGGTCGTACGTCGAGTAGTCGAAGATCTCCTGGCAGCGGATCGCGTCGACGGTGCTGCCGAGCCCGCTGACGAGGAGCGGCAGGACGTCGTTGCCCCAGCCCGGGTCGACGCCGGAGGCGAACAGGGAGCCGCCGCCTTCCGCGATCGCGGCCACCACCGGATCCCGGAACTCCGGCGGCGCGCCGCGGTGGTCGTAGAGCGGATAGAGGGCGGGGGAGACGACGACGGCGCCGGACCGCAGGGCCCGGGCGATGTCGGCGAGGGCGTCGTCGGGGCGGATGTCGCCGGAGGCCGCGTAGACGACGGCCCGGGGCCGGGCGGCCAGCACGGCCTCGATGTCGTCGCTCGCCCTGACCTCCAACTCGTGTTCGAGGCCCGCGAGTTCACCCGCGTCGCGGCCGACCTTGGCGGGGTCGTGGACCAGTACGGCGACGAGCTCCAGTGCCGGGTGGGCCTCGACGGCACGGATGGCCGCGCGCCCGACATTTCCGGTACCCCAGACAACGGTCGAAATCATGCGCGGAGGGTAGCGCCGGGACCCGAACCTTCCTAGACACATGACGAGTCCAGGAGATGCGGACCGACGGCCTACGCACCGAGTGGCCGTCCCGGGCGCCCCACTATGCTCAGCAGTTCGGCCCGGGCGAGGTGAGCCCGGGCCGACATGCTGAGTTGTACGGGGATCACGGAGGAAACGTGCGCAGGACGGTAACCGGTATTGCTCTGGTCGCGGCGACAGCCGCTCTGCTGGCCGGGTGCGGCAGCGGCGGGGGAGACGGCAAGGAGGCCGGGGCGAAGCAGGACACGTCTCAGGCGCCCTCGCCCGCCGCCTCGAAGCCGGCCGGGGGTAAGGAGGCGACCCGCGAAGTGACCTTCGAAGTGCGGGGCCAGGGCAGCACGCAGGTCTTGTGGACGGCCGGGGAAAGCAAGACGGAGCAGGTGAACCTGCCCTGGACGAAGACGACCCAACTGACCGTCAAGGGCGCCGAACTGAAGGTCGGCAGCCTGGTGTCGGTCGTCCCCGGCTCGGTGACCGGCTCGGACGGACAGCTCGAGCCGGCCTCCTGCGTCATCAAGGTCGACGGCAAGCAGGTCGCGGACAACAAGGACGGCAAGTCGATCGCGGGCTGCAAGTACCTCGTCAAGTGACCGCCGGCAGGTGACCGACGGAGGACTACGCCACGGCCTTCGACGTCGCCTTGAGCTCGATCTCGACGAACGCCAGCCACGTGCCGCCCGTGTTGACGACGTCGTGCTCGCCGCCCGCCGGGCGCGCGTAGGACTCGCCGGCGCGAAGCTGTGACTCGGTCACCGTGCCGTCGGGGGCGAACGCGCTGATCCGGCCGTCCACCACGGGCACGACCACGTAGTCGTGCTCGTGGACGTGACGGCCGGTACGCGTGTCGGGCTCGAAGTCCCAGCGGGTCACCCGTACCTGCTCGTCCTCGTGCTGCACGCTCGGCTTCGCGGTCGTCGTCATCGGAACTCTCCCTGCTGTCGATCATGGGGCGTCGGCTCCAACGCCCACGTCAGAGGCCTGATCGGCATCCGACGTCAGTGGAACACAGGACCCGGAGGCGTACGAAACCGTGTGGAGGCGCGCGGCTCCGACGGTCATGATGACCGCATGATCAATCGCGTAGAGGCCCTGATCGTGGTGGACGTCCAGTCGGCTTTCGTCTCCGGCGAGGGGGCCGTTCCCGATGCGGTACGTCTCGTGGAGCGGACGACGGACCTGATCGCACGGGCCCGCAGCGGCGGGGCCCTCGTCGTGCACCTCCAGAACGACGGTCCGCCCGGGGCGGAGGACGAGCCGCACACGCCGGGCTGGGAACTCCACCATCACGTCGAGCAGGGACCGACGGAGGTCGTGATCCGCAAGCCCAAGGACGACGGCTTCGACGGGACCGGGCTGGGCGGCCTGCTCGCCGGCGCGGGGGTCGAGAGGCTCGCCGTCTGCGGCGTGATGTCCGAGATGTGCGTTCAGGCGACGGCGCGCACCGCTCTCGCGCGGGGCTATCGGGTGGTCCTGCCGTACGACGCCCACGCGACCCAGAACGTCCCGGCGGCCCCCGGCATCAGCGAGGAGATCCCGGCCGCCACCGTCTCCAGGGTCGCGGCCTGGGCGCTCGGCAGCGACGCGGACACGACCGCGCACTCGGCGGACGTGTCGTTCACGGCCCCGGAGCCGGCCTGATCCGGCGCCCTTCCGTCCAGGGAACCCGTCAGCCCAGCAACTCGGACCAGTTCGAGGGGACTCGGCCCGCCGGGCCGGGGGTCGACTGTGTCTCGGGATGGCTGCCGGGGGGAGCGAGGTCCGGGCCCGTCTCGATGAGCGAGGACGTGTTGTAGTCCCAGAACCAGCTCTCGCCCGGCTCGAAGCTCTGGATCACCGGGTGACCGCTGGTCCTGGCGTGATCCGTCGCGTGCTTGCCCAGCGAGTCGTCGCAGCAGCCGATGTGGCCGCACTGCGCGCAGCGCCGCAGATGGAACCACCAGCCGTCGGCCGCGTCGCACTCGGCGCATCCGGTGCCGCTCGGCGGGACCGAGGGGTCGATTCCGTTCAGGGTGCTCATGACGGCTCCTGTGAGGGGTCGGGTTCGGAGTCGGGGTTCGTTGACGTGAGGGGGAGAAGCACCTGGAAGCGGGTGTCTCCGGGCTCGGAGTGCACTTCGAGCTGGCCGTGGTGCTTGTTGACGACGATGCGCCAGGAGATGTCCAGGCCGAGCCCGGTTCCCTCGCCCACCGGTTTGGTGGTGAAGAAGGGGTCGAAGATGCGGCCACGGATGTCTGCGGGGATCCCCGGTCCCGTGTCGCGGAACTCCACGAGCAGATGGTCCCGGTCGAGCGCGGTGCGCACCGTCAACGTGCCCACGCCGCCTGTGCTGTTCATCGCCGCGACCGCGTTGTCGACGAGGTTCGTCCACACCTGGTTGAGCTCGCCGGGGTAGGCGGGGACCTCGGGCAGTGTGCGGTCGTAGTCCTTGACGACCTTGATCCCGTTCCCGAACTTGCCGGAGAGCATCATCAGCGTGCTGTCGAGCAGTTCGTGCACGTCGGCGAACCGGGAAGGGGCCCGGTCGATCTGGGAGTACTGCTTGGCCGCGTCGACGAGGTGGGAGATCCGGGCGGTGGAGTCCTCGATCTCGTTCATGAGGAGTTCGGTCTCGACCGTGTAGTTCAGCCACCGCATGGCGCCTTCGAGGGTTTCCTCGCCGACGGCCGAGGCGACCTGGTCGAGCCAGTCGACATCGAGGCCGGCCTGGACGAAGTTCGGCGCCAGCTGCCAGCCGGCGGTGATCCCGTGGTCGTCCAGCCAGTCCGTGAGAACGTCCTCGCGGTCGGAGGTCTCCAGGGGTGTCAGGACAGGAGCCTTGGACACCTGCTCGGCCGTCCGCTCCTGGATCTCGACGAGTGTCTCCAGCGTGGCCCGCCGGTAGGGGCCCGAGGCGATCGCACCCAGCTTGTGCCGCATGCCCGCGACCCGCTCGCGCAGCGAGGACGTGGCCCGCGCCGCCGCTGCGGCCGGGTTGTTGAGCTCGTGGGTGAGCCCGGCGGACAGCGAGCCGAGCGCAAGGAGCCGCTCCCGCTGGCCGATCGTCTGCTGGACGTTCCGCGTACCGAAGAACAGCCCTTCGAGCAGGTGGACGGCCATGGGGAACCATTCCCGCACGACGGCCGCGAAGGTGTCGGCCGGCAGGACGAAGAACCGCGAGGGTTCCGTGACCCGCATCGAGCTGTTGTACGTCTGCGGGGCGCGATCGCCGAGATAGGACTGGAAGGCGCCCGAGTACACGCCGCGACTGGAACTCCGGTTCACCTCCACGTCGTCGGCGCCGACGCGGCGCGACAGGACGAGCTCGCCCTCAAGGAGTACGTAGAAGCAGGTCGACGGATCGCCTTCCGCGTACACGGGCCCGGGATCGAAGGCCTCCACGCGGCCCTCGCGGCACAGCCGGTCGAGCTGGTCCGGGTCGAGCTTCTCGAACAGGAACAGTGAGCCCAGTTCCTCGCGCTTGCACGGAACCGGCCGCCCGTTCACGACTGCTCCAGATACCGGTGTACGAGCATGACGGCCATGGCTCCCTCTCCGACGGCGGACGCGACGCGTTTGGCGGACTCGGAGCGCGCGTCCCCGGCCACGAACACACCGGGCACATTGGTCTCCAGGTGGTACGGCGGCCGGTCGAGATCCCAGTCCGCGGGCGGCCGTCCGTCCGGTGTGAGGTCGGGACCGGCCATGATGAACCCCCGCCCGTCCCGCAGCACCGTCCCCTCCAGCCAGCTGGTCAGCGGCGCGGCCCCGATGAACACGAACAGCCACTGAGCATCCACGAGTTCGGTGTGCCCGCTCGCCACGTCGCGCAGGGTCAGCTGTTCCAGATGCTCGGATCCGTGCGCGGATTCGAGGACGGTGCCGGTGCGTACGGAGACGTTGGGCGCGTCCTCGATCTGCTGGACCAGATAGTGCGACATCGAGGCGGACAGGGACGGGCCCCGTACGAGGAGGGTGACGGACTTGGCACCCCTGGCCAGGTACATGGCGGCCTGACCCGCCGAGTTCGCGCCGCCGACGATGTACACGTCGTGCCCCTGGCAGGCGGTCGCCTCAGTCAGCGCGGAACCGTAGAAGACCCCGCACCCCGTGAGTCCCGCGAGGCCGGGGGCGTCGAGCTGCCGGTACGACACTCCGGTCGCGAGGATCACGCTGTGCGCGGAGACGGCGGAGCCGTCGGAGAACAGCACGGTGCGCGCGGGCCCGTTCACCTCCAGGCCCGTCACCTCACGTGCGGTGAGGATCTCGGCGCCGAACCGCGCGGCCTGGCGCCGGGCGCGCTCGGTGAGCTGGGACCCGGACACGCCGTCCGGGAAGCCGAGGTAGTTCTCGATCCGTGAGCTCTGGCCCGCCTGCCCGCCGGTCGCCGAGCGTTCCACGAGCACGGTCCGCAGGCCCTCGGACGCCCCGTAGACGGCGGCGCCGAGCCCCGCGGGGCCGCCGCCGACGACGACCAGGTCGTAGAAGTCGGCCGTCGGCGTCGTCGCCAGGCCGACCCGCGCGGCCAGCTCGGCGTCCTCGGGTTCGACGAGCGCGGTGCCGTCCGGGGTGATCACGAGCGGGAGCCGCGAGCCGTCCTGCCCGGCGGCGGCGAGCAGACAGCGGGCTTCCGGATCCTCGGACGAGTACCACCGGTACGGCACCTGGTTGCGGGCGAGGAACTCCCGTACGTCCGACGACCGCGCCGACCACCGGTGCCCGACGACCTTCGTGGTCGCCACGGGCTTGCGGTCGGTGGCCCGCCACGTCTCCAGCAGGTCCTCCACGACGGGATAGAGCTTCTCCTCCGGCGGGTCCCACGGCTTGAGGAGGTAGTGGTCGAGGTCGACGACGTTGATCGCGTCGATGGCGGCGCTCGTGTCGGCGTACGCGGTCAGCAGGACCCGCCGCGCGCCCGGATAGATGTCGATGGCCTGCTCGAGGAACTCGATGCCGTTCATCTCGGGCATCCGGTAGTCGGCCAGGATCACCGCCACCAGGTCGCCGCGCAGCTTGAGCTCGCGCAGCGCGTCCAGGGCGGACGCCCCGGACTCCGCGCGGACGATGCGGTACGACTCGCCGAAGTGTCGCCGCAGGTCACGGGCGACGGCGCGGGAGACCCCCGGGTCGTCGTCCACGGTCAGGATGACGGTGCGCGCTGGGCCTGCGGCCTGTGCCATTGCGTCTTCCACCCCGAACTCATCGGCGTCTCGCCCCGGCGCCGGTTCCCGCGGACGTGCGCGCGGGAGCGGCCGGAGAACCCCATCGTAAGTTCGATCGCCCGGGTTCGCGCTGGAACGCCCGCGGGGTGCGTGACCGCGGGGATGTGTCAGCCCGGGAGGCGTGTGCCCCGCGTGAGGTCGCCGGGGTCCGTGTTCGCGCCGCACAGGATCACGGCGACCCGCTCGCCGGGTGCGGGCGTGTAGACGCCTGAGGTCACCGCCGCGAGCGCCGTGGCCGCCGCGTGCTCGACTGCGAGCCGTCGGTCGTCCCACAGGGCCTGACGTGCGGACACGATCGCCTCGTCGGTCACGAGAACGGACCGTACATGGTCCTTGCCCGCCCATTCGAGCGCCATCTCGGAGGTGCGGCGTGCGCCGAGGGAGTCCGCGGCGACGGAGTCGACCGGGACGTCGACCACCGCGCCCGCCTGCAGCGCGGAGTGCAGGGCGCAGCAGTGCTCCGGCTCCACGGCCACGACCCGCACGCCGTGCTCACGCGCCGACGCGGCGATGCCCGTGAACAGTCCGCCGCCGCCCACCGCGACGAGGACGGTGTCGACGCCGGGCAGCGCCTGAACGAGCTCCTCCATGACCGTGCCGGCACCGGCCGCGATCAACGGGTGGTCGTACGCGTGGGACTCCAGGGCGCCGCTCTCGGCCGCGTACTTCTGCGAGGCCGCCAGCGCCTCCGCGTACTCCGAGCCGACCTGCCGGACCGTGGCTCCCAGCCGCCGGAGCCTGTCGACCTTCACCGCGGGCGCCGCCTCGGGGACGAAGACGGTGGCCTGGACCGAGTGCCGGGCCGCGGCCCAGGCGCAGGCGAGCCCGGCGTTGCCCCCGGAAGCGATGACGACGCCCGCGTCCGGCATCAGGCCCGCCTCGATGTGGCTGCGCACGAAGTTGTAGGCGCCACGCGCCTTGAACGAGCCGGTGTGCTGCATGAACTCCAGCGCAAGCCACCCTTCGGCCTCGCCGAACGCACCGTCGAACGCCCGGTCGCCCAAGGGGGCCACCACGAGCGGGCGGGTGTGCCCCGCGATGCGGTCCGCCGCGGCCCGTACGTCGTTGAAGGCAATGGTCACGAGCTTCTCCTCGGATGAGCGGGTGGTGACGACCCTACGAGAAGGGGTCGGCGCCCCGGCCGTCACCCGTTCCCTCGCACCGGCGTGCCCCGGCACGTCCACGAACTGGACCTCTCCGCGTTTGAGTGCCGTGTGCAGCTAACCTGTGCCGGTCCATTCGACAGGAGGCGTCAGTGAGCAACGGACGGATCGTCGCCGCCCTCGACGGGGCCTGCGTGCGCAGGTTCACGACGGGCCAGGCCATCCTCGACGACATCGACTGGACGGTGCGCTCCGGCGAACACTGGGCCCTGCTCGGCGCCAACGGCGCCGGCAAGACCAGCGTGCTCCGCCTCATCGGCGCCCTGATGCACCCCACCACCGGCACCGTCGAGGTCCTCGGCCACCGCCTCGGCACGGTCGACGTACGCGAACTGCGCGCGCACATCGGCCTGGTGTCGAGCGCGCAGCGCGTGCCGCAGGACCTCACCGGGCACACCGTCGTCCTGACCGGGCACACCGGCACCGTGCAGCCGCTGTGGCGCAAGTACGACGCCGACGTGCGCGAGCGCGCGCACAGGCTCCTGGCCGAACTCGACATCAAGGAGCTCGCCGACCGGCCGTACGGCGTCTGCTCAGGCGGCCAGCGGGCGCGCATCCTCATCGCCCGCGCGCTGATGGCGGACCCGTCCCTGCTCCTGCTCGACGAGCCCTTCAACGCGCTCGACCTGCCCTCGCGCGAGGACCTCATCGACACGATGCGTCAACTCGCCGAGGGGCGAAGGGGGTTGGCGACCATTACCGTCACCCACCACCTGGAAGAGCTGTCACCGGCGATCGGCCACGCGCTGCTCCTGCGCGACGGCCGAGTTCTGGCGGGAGGCCGGGCCGACGAGGTGCTCACGTCCGCCCGGATGACGGCCTGCTTCGGCCGCCCCATCGAGGTGTCACGCCACGGGGGCCGCTGGCTGGCCAGCTCGGGCACCGCGAGCCGGATCCCCCCGGTCGCGGGAGGCTGAAGCCAGGGCCATTTCGTCTGGATCAGGGGCTCGCGGGGTCTGGTGCGCACATCTGAGGCGTTTTCGTCCGTTGTCGTCTCGATACGAACGAAAGACCTTAGGTCCACCCGGTGACAGGCGGCCGCTCGGTCCAGCCGGTCGCGGCCACCACCTGGCGGGCGATGTCGCCGACCGTCCGCCCGTCGGTCGCCACTCGCACGGTGTCCGCGGGGGCCCGCTCGTCCAGGAGGCGTGCCTTGCGGGCGCTGCCCCGCAGCTCCGTCTCCAGCTCCGAGCCGAGCTCCCGGGCGGTCAGCCGCTCGCCGGCGGTGGCGTCGGACGCGGTGAGCAGGACCCGTACGATCCGGACGCCCGATCCCATCGCGCGCTCGAACATGCCCGCCGCCTCGGGCAGCACGCTCACTGTGTTCGTGTAGATGAGGCGGCGGTAGCCGCGCCTGGCGAAGTTTCCCCACACGGCCGTCAGATTGTCCTCGGTGACCCCGGCCCGGTGCGGGTCGCCCTCCGGCGCCGGATGCACCTGCCCCATGAAGTCACCCTCGATCACGGCGTGCGACACCTCCACGGCACGTAGGAGGGCCGACACCTCCCAGCCCACGGTCGTCTTGCCGACACCGGCCCGTCCGCCGAGGAGCAGCACTTCGGCATCACTCATGACAGCAGGGTGACAGGGCACACCCGCCATGCGCGATCCGAAATCGGCCGCGATCTTTTCCGCCGCGAGCCCTGGACCTCAAGTGCGGTTGAGTTTCTAGGCTCGGATGCACCGAAGAATCGTGCGCACCGGACGGAGCGAACCAGCCATGGAGTACTCGCACAGCGACGCAGAACTGATCGAGCAGCCCATCGGCTACTGGGCCTGGGCCGCCTACAAGGCCGTCGTCACCCGCATCCGGGGCGCCCTCGCGGAGAAGGGCACCACCCAGCCGCAGTGGTGGGTCCTCGCGCAGGTCGCACGGGCCGACCGCATCAAGACCCGGGCGGAGGTGTCCGAAACCCTCAGCGGCTACCTCGACGCGGGTGAGGCCGTCCTGGCGGAGGAGATCGACGCGACGATCGCCCACGGCTGGATCACCGAGGACGCCGAGGGGCGGCTCTCGCTCACGCCGGCGGGCAAGGACTTCTTCGACGAAGTCGCTTTGCTCCAGCGGGAGTTGTGGGCCGAGCGGCACGCGGGAGTCTCGGACGAGGAGTATCTGACCACCCTCAAGGTGCTTCAGCGCTTCATCCACAACACGGGCGGCCACGCCTGGCACCACTGACGGCGGCCGGGCGGTCCGGCCACAGGACACGCCGCCGATGACGTAATCGGAGCTCCGGCCCCTGGGACTGGGACACCCTGTGGTCGTCCGACCGCGGGGTGTCCGGTCACCCGTCGCCGCACATGCGGCACACGCAAGGAGGCGGGACGCGTCGTGAGGAATTCCGGAATCGACTACGAGCAGGTGTTCCAGGCGCTGCCCGGATCGGTCGCACTGCTCAGACCCGACCTTGTGTACGCGGACGCCAACGAGGCGTTCTGCCAGATGTCGGGGCGCGCCCGTGAACAGCTCGTCGGCCGGTATCTGTTCGACGTCTTCCCGGACAACCCAAACGACGACGGCGCGACCGGCATGCGTGACCTGGAGCTGTCGCTGCGGAGGGTGGTGGCCACCGGGGAACGCGACGCCATGGCGCTCCAGCGGTACGACGTCGAGTACCCCGACCGGCCCGGCCAGTGGCACGAGCGCTACTGGAGCCCGGTCAACGCCCCTGTCTTCGGCCCCGACGGCAGCGTCGTACTGCTGCTGCACCGGGTGGAGGAGGTCACCGAGCTGATCCGCGCCAAGGGCGACCGCGACGGTGACCGGGCCCAGGTGCTGGAGGCGGAGCTGTACACCCGCGCCAGGGAACTTCAGGAGGTCAACGAGCGGCTGCGCCGGGCCCACGCCCGTGAGCGCGAGGTCGCCCTGACCCTCCAGGCCGCGATGTTGCCGGTGCCGGAACGCGTCGGCGGTGGCAGGGCGGCCGTGCGCTACCGGCCGGCCGTGGGCGCCCTGAACGTCTGTGGAGACTGGTACGACCTGGCCGAGCTGCCCGGCAACCGGCTCGCGGTGGCGGTGGGTGACGTGGTCGGCCACGGCCTGCACGCGGCCGGCGTCATGGGTCAACTCCGCAGCGCTCTGAGTGCCGCCGTGCTCGTGGCCGACGGCCCCGCGGCCGCGCTCGACGCACTCGGCCTCTACGCCCGCTCGGTCGAGGGCGCCGAGTCCACCACCGTCGCACTGGCGGTCGTCGACTGCGACCGCCACACCCTCGCCTACAGCAGCGCGGGCCACCTTCCGCCCGCGCTGCTGCACCCCGACGGCACTGTGGAGTTCCTGGACCGGGCGACGGACCCGCCGCTCGGCGCCCGCCCCGAACACGTCGCCAGACCCGAGGGCGAGACCGCCTTCGAGGACGGGGCCACGCTCGTCCTCTACACCGACGGCCTGGTCGAGCGGCGCCGCGAGGACATCGACGTGGGCCTGGGCCGCCTCGCGGACTGCCTGACCCGCCACGTGTCGGCGGACGCGGAACGCCTCGCCGACACCGTGCTCGCCGAACTGATCCCGCGCGGCGGCAACTCCGACGACACGGCAGTCGTGATCATCCGCCTCTGAGCCTCTGAGCCTCTGAGCCTCTGAGCCTCTGAGCCGAAGTGCCTTACCCGCGCGCGGAGTTGCGGTGCTGGAGGGTGCGGGCGAGGCGCGGTCCCAGCCACTGCTTGAGTCTGCGCAGTGACTGCAACTGGTCGGCGGCCTGGTCGATCCGGTAGTAGAGCTGGGGCGGGATGTGGGGGAGCAGCGGGGAGTGCCGCTGGCCGAGCAGGGCGAACATGTGGGCCGGTGGGAGCTGGATGTAGCGGGGGAGGTTCTCGTACCACTGGGCGCTGTGCCGGGCCGCGCTCTGGACGGAAAGCAGCTCGCTCTTGCGGGTGCGCTCGTAGTGGCTGAGCGCCGGCTGGATCGTCTTCGCCTCGGCGAGGGAGTTCGCCAGGACCATCGCGTCCTGCATCGCGAGCGTCGTGCCCGCGCCGATGGAGTAGTGCGTGGTGTGCGCGGCGTCGCCGAGCAGCACCAGGTTGCCGTGCGACCAGGTCCGGTTGGTGAGGGTGCGGAAGGTCTGCCAGGGGGCCGGGCCGCCGAGGTCGCTGCGGCCGATGAGCGAGTGGCCGTCGAGGAGCGACGCGAAGATTCCCTCCAGGCGGCGCAGGGCGTCCGGCTGGGGCAGGCGGTCGAGTTCGAGGCCCTGCCAGGTCGCCTTGGAGCACTCGACGACGCAGGTGCTGTGCTCGCCGCTGTACCCGTACGCGTAACACCAGATCCAGCCGTGCGCGGTCTGTGCGAAGGCGAACGTGAAGGAGCGGAACACCTTGGTCGTGCCGAGCCAGAGGTAGGGGTTGCGGCCCAGGGTGGTGTGCGTGCCGAAGTGGCCGGCATGGCGGTCGCGCAGCGTGCTGTTGGCGCCGTCGCCGGCCACGATCAGGTCGGCCTCGGGCAGCTGCTCGCGGTCGGGGACCTCGCGGCCGTACTCGATGTCGACGCCGAGGGCCTCCGCGCGGCGGGCGAGGATGTCGAGGAGCTTGTGCCGGCCGATGGCGAAGCCCTCGTCGCCCGCGTGGGTCGTGGTGCGCTCCCCGACGTGGGCGACCCCGTCACGCCAGCGCAGCGACTCCTCGCTGATGGCGGACGCGGAGTGCGGGTCGTGGCGCCTGAGCCGCTCCAGCATGTCCGGCCAGTAGGTGACGCCCCAGCCGTAGGTGGAGCCGGCCGGGTTCCGCTCGAAGACGGTGATGTCGTGCGAAGGGGACTGGAGCTTCAACAGGATCGAGAAGTACAGGGTGGCGGGACCTCCACCGACACAGACAACCTTCACACACACTCCCTGGGTCTTGTCGCGGCCCGGCCTCGGCGTCCGGCGGCATCCGTGCAACGACGGTAGGGGGAAGTGGTTCCGCGAACGTGTACAACACCCGCTAAAAGCACCTGAAGTGCTCAGGGAGCGGTGCGGGCGTAGCGGCCCGGGGTGGTGCCGAGGACCCGCTTGAAGTGCCGGGTGAGGTGCGACTGGTCGTAGAACCCGGCGGCGGTCGCCACCTCGCCCGGCGGCTGCCCGCCGAGGAGAAGACGGCGCGCCAGATCGACACGGCGGGACATCACGTACTGGTGCGGCGGAATGCCGAAGGCCCTGCTGAAGGCGCGTACGAGATGGGTCGGGTGGGCGTGGACGAGACGCGCCGCCTCGTCCAGGGCGATGCCGTCCAGGAGTCGTGCGTCCAGGAGGTCCCGCAGGTCGTGGGCGACGCCCCGGCCGGGCGGCTCGGTGTCGGGGACCCCGGGGCGCAGGTGGGTGCGCAGGCGTTCGCCGATCAGGGCGAGGCGGCTCTGCGCCTCGAACTCGTCGCCGGGGTGCGCGAGGGCGCTGTGGAGCCGGTCGACGCGGGTGCGCAGGACGGGGTCGGTGAGGTCGGGTCCGTCCACCGCCGCTCCGATGAAGGTCTCGTCGAGCTGCGTCATGTCGAGGTAGAGGACGCGCTTGCGGAAGCCGTGTGCGGTGGCGGGCGACCCGTTGTGCGGCACGCGCGGCGGAAGCAGGCTGACGGTGTCGTTCGGTGTGCCGCGCTCGTGGCGGTCCAGGTGGTAGCGGACCGCGCCGTCGTCGACGATCAGCAGCGTCCACGCGTCGTGGACGTGCATGGGGTACGCGTGCTCGGTGAAGTGGGCGTGGAACACCTCCACGACGCCCGCGACCCGCGGGCGCCACGCGGAGATCTCCGGCCGGGGCACCATGCAAGGAACGTACAAGACCGGACCGGCCTGGACAGCGCAGTCTCGAAGCATGAGAACGATGGACGAGATCCCCACCGACGTTGCGAGCCCGGCGCCGGCCGCGGCGGATGATCATTCCGGCCCCGCGCCGGTCCGTTTCGACACCAAGATCGCCGTCCTGCTGCGCGACGACCTGGAGCCCTGGCAGCGGCTCAACGTGACCGCGTTCCTGGTCAGCGGGCTCGGTACGGTGGCCCCCGAGGTGGTCGGAGCCCCGTACGAGGACGCCGACGCCACCGCGTACCTGCCCATGTTCCGCCAGCCGGTGCTTGTCTTCGAGGGGCCGAAGCAGACTCTGGCCACGGCGCACGGACGTGCCCTGTCGCGCTCGCTGCCGACGGCCGTGTTCACGGCGGAGCTGTTCGGCACGGGCAACGACCGGGACAACCGCGCGGCGGTCCGGGCCGTGCCCGCCGACCGACTGGACCTGGTGGGCATGGCCGTGTACGGCCCGCGCAACGCCGTCGACAAGGTCCTCAAGGGGGCGCGGATGCATCCCTGAGCGACGAGCCTGCGGGCCGCTTCCGAGACGAGCCCGGGGCCGCATTTAATCGGGTGCCCGGCTCGGGTCCGGTTCCCTACACTCGCCACGTATTCACGCCGCGGCCCTTCGTCGCAGCGCGCGCCGTGACAAGAGAGGGGAGCCGGGCCGTGCGTCACCGCACCGCTGTCGTCGTTCCCCGGTCACGGTTCGAGGTGATCCTGGTGTCTCGGTGCGCCCGGCACCGGCTGCGCGGCCGGTACCGGACCCCCGCGACGAACATCTGACACCTCACGTGTCCGCACGCCCTCGAACCGCCCCTTCGGCGGGGCCCGTTGCGCTGTCCGTCCGGTAATCGCGCTGCCTCTGTGCGGAACCACCTGAAAGGCCACAGGCGTGCGTACCGACCTGCACCGTCATGACACCGACCCCCTGACCGCCGTCCGCAACGTGGGCATCCTCGCCCACGTCGACGCCGGCAAGACCACCGTCACCGAACGGATCCTCTACACCACCGGCGCCACCTACAAACGCGGCGAGGTCCACGACGGCACCACCGTCACCGACTTCGACGTCCAGGAACGCGAACGGGGCATCACCATCTCCGCCGCGGCCGTCAGCTGCGCCTGGGACGGGCACCGGATCAACCTGATCGACACCCCGGGCCATGTCGACTTCGCCGACGAGGTCGAGCGCTCCCTGCGCGTGCTGGACGGCGCCATCGCGGTGTTCGACGCCGTCGCGGGCGTCGAGCCGCAGAGCGAATCGGTCTGGCGGCAGGCCGACCGCCACGGCGTGCCGCGCATCGCCTTCGTGAACAAGCTCGACCGTGCCGGTGCCGACCTCGACACGGCGGTCGAGTCGATGCGCCGACGCCTCGACACGGTCCCGATGGTGGTTCAGTTGCCGGTCGGCCGCGAGGACGCGTTCACCGGTGTCGTCGACCTGATCCGCATGCGCCTTCTCACCTGGCGCGAGGGCGGCGACACCTACGAGGAGGGGTCCGTGCCGGAAGAGCTGCGCGAGGAGGCGCGGCGGCGCAGGCGGCTCCTCGAGGAGACGGTGGCGCAGCTGCATCCCGGCGCCCTGGAGGAGTTCTGCGACGGATCGGCGCTGTCCGCCGGGACGTTGGCAGGAGCGCTGCGGGATCTGACGCGCAGCGGTGAGGGTGTCGTCGTGCTGTGCGGATCGGCGTACCGCAACCGCGGTGTCGAGCCGCTCCTGGACGCGGTCGTCGCCTACCTGCCGTCACCGCTCGACGTGCCCGCGGTCCGCGGGGCCGTCGGCGACGACGAACAGGAGCGGGCCTGCGATCCGGCGGCACCGCTGGCCGCGCTGGTGTTCAAGGTGCAGGCGACCCCTCGCGGGCGTCTGACCTATCTGCGGGTGTACTCGGGAACGGTTCACAGGGGAGAGGCGGTGTGGGATGCGGGCGCACGGCGTACGGAGCGGATCGGCCGGATCCTGCGCGTCCAGGCCGACCGGCACACCGAGGTGGAGCGCGCGGTGGCCGGGGACATCGTCGCGGTGGCCGGAGTGAAGGCCGTCCGCAGCGGCGCGACCCTGTGCGCACCCGACGCGCCTGTCGTCCTCGAACCGCCCACGGTGGCCGAACCGGTCGTCTCCGTGGCGGTCGAGGCACGCAGGAACGCCGACAGTGCCCGGCTGGTGTCCGCGCTGGCACGGCTCGTCGAGGAGGACCCCTCGCTCATCGTCAGAACGGACCGCGAGAGCGGCCAGACGGTGCTCTCGGGCATGGGCGAACTGCATCTGGAGGTGGCGGTGGAGAAGATCCGCCGGGCCCACGGTCTGGAGGTCGGCGTCGGCAGGCCCCAGGTGGCCTACCGGGAGACGGTCTCGCGCGGGGTGTCCGGTCTGGTGTACCGGCATGTCAAACAGGAGGGAGGAGCGGGCCAGTTCGCGCACGTCGTCATCGACGTACGGCCGCTGCCGGCGGCGCAGGACGGCACGGGCGACGGCGCGGCGGACTTCGTGTTCCGGTCGGTCGTCACCGGCGGACGGCTGCCGCGGGACTACGTCCAGGCCGTGGAGGCCGGGTGCAGGGACGCCCTGAGCGAGGGCCCCCTCGGCGGCCATCGGGTCACCGGGGTGCAGGTCACGCTCACCGACGGGGCCACGCACCCCAAGGACTCCTCGCCGATGGCGTTCCGTACGGCGGGCCGTTTCGCGCTCAGGGCGGCCTTCCGGGCGAGCGTCATGGCGCTCCTCGAACCGGTCGTCGAGGTCACGGCCACCGTGCCCGAGGACGCCGTGGGCGGGGTGCTCGGGGACCTGGCGGCGCGACGCGGACAGATCTCCGCCTCCGCGATGCGCGCGGGCACCGCGGTCGTCACGGCGACGGTGCCGCTGGCCGAACTCTTCGGCTACGCGTCCCAGTTGCGTGGCCGGACCCAGGGCCGGGGCACGTTCACCAGCCGGGCGACCGGCTACGCACCGGTGCCGGGTGCGGTGTCCGATCAGGTGGTTTCGCGGTAGCCGCGACAGCGATGGCCCCGTCCGTCCGAGGGCGGGCGGGGTCGTCCGGCCGTGGTGCGGGCAAGAGTTCAATCGGCCACGGACAGCACCGTCTTCGCCGGGGCCGTCCGGCTCTCCAGGGCCTCGTGCACCTTGCCGGCGTTCTCCAGCGGCTCGACCGCGGGCAGTGGCTCGTCCAGGATGCCGCGGGCCACCAGGGAGATGACGGCGGTGAGTGCCTCGGTGCAGGTCGCCGGGCGCAGATGGGCGACGCCGCCGATGCTCAGGCCGGACACCGTGCGCGTCGCCAGCCAGGTCTCGTCACCGGAGAAGAGCCGATCGTCGCGGCTGGCGTTGCCGAGGACGACCTGGCGTCCGAAGGGGGCGAGGCGCTGGAACGCGGCGGCGCGCAGCGGGCCGCCCACCGGGTCGATGACGACGTCCACCGATCCGTCCGGCGTGAGCCGGTCGAGACCCTCGGCCAGCGCGTCCGCGACCACCACGTCCGTGCACTCGGCCGGCGCCCGGTCCGGGTCGCGGCCGACGACCCCGATCACCTGCCGGGCCAGGAAGAGCGCCGCCATCCGCGCCGTGGTGGCGCCCAGGCCGCCGGTCACCCCGAGGACGAGGACCCGGTCCCGGGCGTCGAGCCGGGCGACATCGTGCAGGGCCACCCACGCGGTGACGCCGTTGACGAGGGCGGCGGCCCAACGGCGGTACCACACGCGCGAAGCACGACACCACGCCGCCAGAACCGCCTCCCGGTTCCCGCCTCCCGGGGCGCGGCGCCGACGTCCTCCCCAGCCGCGTACCTTCTCCCTGTGCAGCTCATCGAGATATCCGATCTGGTCGTGGACCACGACCCCGGCACGCGCGAACGCCTGCCGGTGCGGGGCGCCGACGTCGTCGCGCGGCTCGTCGCCGCGGGTGACCGCAGTGGCGCCCGTATCGCCGCCGGGCTCGCGTGCGACGACGACGGGAACCTCGATCCGCTCGCCGTGGACCGCCGGCTCGTCGCCGTCCACACCGAGCTCCAGCGGCTCAGCGAGGAACTGCGCCTCGGCGACCGCATCGCCGAACTCCTGCGTCCGCTGCTCGCCGTGATCCGCGCCGCCGGGCGGACCGACGGCCCGCTGCGGGTGGTCGACGTCGGCTGCGGCCTCGGCTACCTCGTGCGGTGGCTGGCCTCGTCGGGTGCCCTCGGCCCCGATGTCGACCTGGTCGGCGTGGACTTCAACGCGGCCCTGGTCAACGAGGCCGGGCGGCTCGCCCGCGAGGAGGGACTGCCCTGCCGTTTCGTACGGGGTGACGCGTTCGCCCTCGACGAGCCCGCCACCGTGTACGTGTCGACGGGCGTCCTGCACCATTTCCGCGGCGATGACCTCGACGCCTTCTTCGCCGCCCAGGCCACGCCGGGCACCGCCGCGTTCTGCCACTTCGACATCGCCGCCACCGGTCTCGCCCCGATCGGCGCGTGGGTCTTCCACCGGGCACGGATGCGCGATCCACTGGGCCGCCACGACGGCGTGATGTCGGCCCGCCGCGCCCACGACGACGAGACACTCCTGGCGGCCGCCGCCCACGCCGACGGGCTGACCCCGCTCGTGTACGAACCGCGGGGCCGCAGCAACCCGTTCTGCACCACGCTGCGCCCCGTCATCGGCGTACGCCCGGACCTGCTGCCGCCGCTGCGGGCCGAGCTGGGACCCGGACCGTCGGGCCGCCTGGTCGGGCGTGCGGACACCGTGGGCGGGACGCGCCAGGGAGCTTCGGCGGGGGAGGGCGCAGGGTGAGCGCCTTCCTGCTCGCCGCTCTGGCGCTCGTCGACGCGGCGTTCGCCGGGTTCCGTGCCTACACCGGGCGGGACGGCCGCATCCGCAAGTCGAAAAGGGCGCTGCTCGCGGCCCGCCGCGGTCTCGCGGTCGGCGCCCCGGCGCTGCTGCTGAGCGCGGCCCTCGCCGTGACGCTGCTCGTCGCCGCGGCGGACCGGGGCGCGCGCTACGCCGAACTCGACGCCGCCGCCCACCGGATGCTCCTGTGCTACGCGCCGTACGCGGTGATCGTCGCACTGAGCCTGGCCTGCTACCTGTGGGGCCCGTTCCGGGCCGGCACTCTCGCCGTGGTCGTCGGCCTGGGGCCGTTGACCCTGGTGCGCCCGCTGGTGGTGCTCGCCGGGGCGGTCGCGGCCGCGTGGGGTTCGCTTCCGGCGGCCTCGGTGGCGGCGGTCGCGGCGGTGGGGGTGCTCCTGGTGGAGCCGTTCGTCCACCGCCGCTGGTACGCGGAGCCGGTGTGAGCGGCGCCGCGTACCCGCGGACAACTACAGACTCGCGTCGCGGTGCGTGGGGCGGCCGTCGAGGACGGTGAGCAGCACCGGCAGGTCCGGCAGCGCGGTGTCGGCGGTGGTGAGCGGGTTGTCGGCGAGAACGGTGAGGTCGGCGCGACGGCCGACGGCGATCCGCCCGGCCTCGTGCTCCTCGCCCGCCGCGTAGGCCGCGTTGACCGTCAGACCCTGGAGCGCCTCCAGCGGCGTGAGCGCCTGCTCGGGTCCGTGCGGGTCCTGGGTGAGGTCGCGGCTCGGGCGGCGGTGGCGCGCGCCGGCCATGACCCCGAGCGGCGGATACGGGGCGATCGGCCAGTCGGAGCCGAGGACCACGGTGGCGCCCGAGTCCTGCAGATCGCGGCAGCGCCAGGCGCGCGACGCGCGCTCCTCACCGAGGCGGCGCGACCAGTTGTCGGTGTGGTCGGCCCGGGTGAAGTCGCAGCAGTGGGTGGGCTGCATGGACGCGATGACGCCGAGCGCGGCGAACCGGCCCAGGGTGTCGTCGGGCACGGTCTCGATGTGCTCGACGCGGTGGCGCGCCCCGATCCCGCTAGCGGCCTGCGCCTTCTCGACGGCGTCGAGGACATGGCGTACGGCGGCGTCGCCGATCGCATGGGTGGAGGTGGGCACTCCGGCGCGGTGCAGCTCGCCGATGATCCGTGTGTAGACCTCGGGGTCCGGCCAGAAGGCGTGGGTGGACTCGCCGTGGCAGTCCGGGCGTTCCAGCCAGGCCGTGCCGTTGTCGATGGTGCCGTCCATGAAGATCTTGACGCCGTCCGTGCGCCACAGCGTGCCGCCGGCGCCCTGCTGCTCGATGAGCGCCCGTACTCCTTCGGCGTCGGTGCCGGGCTGGCACCACGGCGCCACTCGCAGGCGGAGGGCGAGCTCACCGGCGGCGTCGAGCTCGGAGAACAGGGCGAGGCTATCGCCGTTCGCGTCCATGACGTGACCGCCTGTGAGCCCCGAGGCGGCCATGGCGCGCAGCGTGGTGGCGAGCCGGTCGCGGCGCTCCTCCCGCGTGGGTTGCGGGGCGACCCGTTCCACCAGTTCGCAGGCGGCGTCCTCCTGGAGGAGACCGGTGGGGCGGCCCCGCTCGTCGCAGACCACCTCGGCGGAGGCCTGGTCGAAGGTGCGCGGGCCGTCCACACCGGCCAGTTCCAGCGCGCGCCGGCTGGCCAGCATGGAGTGGGCGTCGAACAGCAGCAGAAGGGCCGGTACGCCGTCGAGGACGGAGTCGAAGGGGGTGATCCCGACGGGCCGGTCGCCGAAGACGTTCGGGTCGAGCCCCCAGCCGTGCAGCCACGCCCCCGGCGCCAGCGTCCGCACCTCGGCGGCGAGCGCCGCGCGCACGTCCTCCACGTCGGTGCAGCCCGACAGGTCGAGCCCGCCCGTCAGCTCGGCGCCCGAGACGGGGTGGAGATGCCCGTCGACCAGGCCCGGGGTCACCACGGCGCCCTTGAGGTCGATCACCGTGGTCGAGGCGTCCACGCGCTCACGTATGCCGTGGTCGTCGCCCAGGGCGGAGATCCGGCCACCGGACACGGCGAGGGCCGTCTGCGGCAGGAACGCGCCGGTGACCGGATCGAGCAGGCGGGCGGAGAGCAGGACGAGAGGGGTGGGCACAGCGGCTCCTTGGAGGGCGGGTGGGGTGGCCGGGACGCGGGACCCTAGCCGGTGAGCGACGCCGTGAGCGGCGCGTCGGATCGGGTGAGGGTCCCGTGCGGGAGGCCGAGTTCGCGTTCCGCTGTAGTCGCGGCCATGCGCGACACCTCGGCGGGACGGTTGCTGGTGTCGGTGTTCGCGTGCGCTCCGAGGCCGTCGAGCACGACCAGGATCTGAATAGTCGTCACATACGGGTCGTCCGTACGGAATTCGTTCCGGTCGACGCCCTGCCGGATCAGGTCGGTGAGCCGCTCGCGCCAGGCCGCCTCCTGCTCGGCGACCCGGTCGCGCAGGACGGACCGGTAGCGGCTGAGGTGGCGCGCGTTGATCCAGAGGCGGCTGATGTTGTCGTAGGACGCGCCCGTCGCGCGTGCGAAGAACCATCCCAGGTGCAGCGTGGGAGTCCCCTGGGCCCGCTCGGCGGGCAGGAGGCTGTCGAGCTCGGCGCTGGAGGCGCTGCCGAAGGCCTCCGCCACGAGGTCGTCCGCCGAGGGGAAGTAGTGGCTGATCAGTCCGGGGCGGACGCCGAGCTCGTCGCCGATCCGCCGCAGTGTGACGCACTCGAGTCCCTCGGCGAGAGCGACCGAGGCCGCCGCGTCGACGATCTCCGCACGTCGGGCGGCCGGCGTCTTCCGAATTCGCTTGTGCTGGACGCTTGACGGCATACCCGGAATGCTATTGAGTGCGCGACCAATAAGCAAGCGCAGGGCTGGCCAGGGGTCACTGGCTCACCGCCGGCGCGGCGGCCGCCGCGCTCTGCGTCAACGCCGCGGGACACGTCGGCCCCCGTCGGCACCGACCGCGCCCGCCCGTCTACGGCACGTCGTACCGCTTGAGCGCGCGGGCGACGGGCTCATCGGACCGCTCGGCATACGCAAGGCGCTCGTGCCGAGGCCATCGTCACCGTCGGCACGAACAGCGCCGCGGAGAAGCCCGCGTTCATCGCGGAGGCGGGCGAACTGCTGACCAAGACCCTTGGCCCGCCGCTCGCCCGTTGCGGAGTGGCGCTGCACGAGCTGCACCCCGAGAGCTACGGCTACGACGGCGTGACGCAGTTCGACTTCTACCGCCGCGAGGCCGCCCGGCGGTGGCCGCCCCCGGAGCCCGCTCTCACGTGTCGAACTCGCCGTACCAGGCCCGGTCGAGGAGGCAGGTGGGCAGATACGGCGACTTGCTGTCGACCGGGAACTCCGAGTCGAAGGCGAGGCACGCCAGCGCGAGCGGGCCGAGGGCCACCCGGCTGTGCGGCCCCGTCGAGTCGCTCCAGTAGCGCTCGTGATGGTCCAGCGCCTCCGCGAGTGCCAGCGCGAAAGCCTCGCGGTCGCCGGTGACCAGACGGTGGAAGAGCGCGACGGGCTGGTAGTCGACCAGGTTCAGGAAGTCCGCAGGCGTACGGGTCGCCACATCGGGGTGGGACGTGTTCATCGTGGCGAGCAGCTTCTGGACCACATCGTCCATGGGGTGCTGCAACCAGTACGTCTGGAGCGTGTCGATCCAGTGGAAGACGTACTCGTCCATGGGTGCGGCCCGACGCAGGTCGTCCAGCGGCACGTGGCACAACTGCGTCATGCGGTCCCGCTCACGGCAGACGACGGCGAGATAGAAGGCGTTGAGCCAGGCACGGCCGTCCGCGTGCGGGGCGGGGCCGGTGACCGGAAGCGTCACGACGTCGTGCCCGATCCGGCAGGCGACGCTGCTCTCCCGGGAGGTCGTGCTGGCGAACAGCGCCGAGCCGACCTGCATGGCACCGACCCACGCCTCCCAGGTCTCCAACGCGCCCGCGTCGGGGTCGGACGCGCACCGCACGTGGCTCAGGGCGAGCGAGGCCGCGAACACGTCACCGAAAACCGCAGGGGACTGAGGCAGTTGCGCTGTCAACTTGGCTGTTGTCACGGCGAGTTCATCGGCGGTCTGCGCGCGAGGGGCCGTATCCGGCGTGTCATCGGCGGATTCCTGGCCGCGCAGGGACCTCATCAGGTCCATCAACTCCTGCGGCGGCACCACGGAGAACGAACGGTTCTCGTGGTCGAAGACCGTGAGCGAGACAAGCCGCCCCTGGCGCCACCAGTAGAGCCGCGGCGAGAGCGCGCCCGGCCCGTCCTCGTAGGCACCGAGAGCATAGGAGCCCAGGTCGTTGACGGCGTCCACCACGCTGCCGTCCACGATCGGGTGGAACGCCAGCAGATGCCTGGTCGGCATCACGACGAGCGCCCCGGCCTCCGGCAGCTCCCGGCCGGTCAACTCCCGCACCAGATCGGGGAGTACGAGCGCCTTGCTGGAGACGAAGAACGAGTCGCCGTACACGGAGTGCATCAACGCGCCCTGCGGGCCGCGGAACTCGTCGTGCTCGACCGGCTCACGGATCAGGTTCGCGCGGCCCGCGGCCCACAGCTGCTCGGCGCCGGCACGCGCCACGTCCCGGTCGTCGAGGATCCGTACGGAAGTGGGTGCGTCCAGCGCGAGGGCCGCGAGCAGCCCCTCGGCCACCGGTCGCGCATAGCGGAAGGCGTCGGCGGTCTCGCCCGGGAAGGCGTCGTCGGGCAGCAGCCGCCAGCACGTCCGCTCCAGGAGCTCCGTGGCGCTCTCGCCTCCCTGGGACGAGTTCTCCAGACCGGTGAAGTGCTGCTCCACGATCCGCGGCCAGTCGTCCTCGGCGGACTGGCGACACCGCTGCGCGAGGTTCGACAGCGGGCTGAGCCTGCCCTCCAGGCGCACCGCGTCCCCCGTCACGGTCATGTGCGTGCCGTGACGGGCGAGGAAGTAAGCGGCCGTCAGGCTCCGCAGGCGCTCGGCCTGAGGGACGTTCAGCATCGGCAGGTGTGGATCGGGTGCGTGGTGAAGGTTCACCGCACAGACTCTACGAAGAGGGGCGGGAGCCGGTGACACGCGGTCTCGTGTAGGCGAACCGGGGCAGGAAGAACTGCGTGACAGGCCCGACAGCAAGGGCGTACAGCACGGTGCCGAGCCCCACGCCGCCGCCGAGCAGCCATCCGATGACGAGCACGGAGACCTCGATGAACGTACGGACGAGGCGGATGGAACGTCCCGTCAGAGCGGACGCACCGGTCATCAGCCCGTCCCGGGGCCCCGGCCCGAACCGTGCGCCTACATAGACGGCGACGGACAGCGCATTGGCGAATATCCCGGCGAGGAGGAGCCCGACGCGCTCGGGAAGTGCCAGGCCCTCGGGGACGAGCGTGAGCCCGAGGTCGGACGAGAAGGCGATGACGACGATGTTCGCGGCGGTCCCGAACGTCGGCCGCTGCCGCAGAGGGATCCACAGCAGCAGCACGGACACACCCACGACCGCGGTGAGTGTGCCGAAGCTCAGCGAAGTGTGCTTCTCCAGACCCTCGTTGAGAACGCTCCAGGGGCTCAGGCCCAGCGCGGCGCGGACCATGACGGCCATGCTGAATCCGTACAGGGCGAGGCCGATGAACAGCTGGGGCATGCGGCGGAGCGGGCGTTCGCCGAAGCGTACGTAGGTGAGTGGGGGAGCGGGGCGGTTGCGGCCGATCCCTTCGTCGCCCGGCGCCGCCTGTCCGGAGCGGGCCGTCGTGTCCGTGTCCTGCCGCATATGTGCCTGCCTCCACCGTGCTTGTCGTGGGCCTTCAAGGCCATTGCGGCAACTCTGTAGAGTGATTGGCCCGGATGACATGGCCAATCTCGGGAGAATGGTTTGACTGACGTGAACGCCTTCCTGCCGGTGGACAGGGTGGGCCGCGCGGACCGGACCCTGGGGAGCCGTCAGCTCGCCGCGATGCTGCCCGACGCCGCCGGCACGAGACCCGCCTACCGCCACCTCGCGCAGGCGATCAGCACGCTCATCCTGGACGGACGCATCGCCCTGCACGTCAGACTCCCCGCCGAGCGCGAACTGGCCGCCGCCCTCGACACCAGCAGAACCACCGTCACCGCCGTGTACGACCTGCTGCGCGAGAGCGGATACGCACACAGCCGCCAGGGATCGGGCACGTGGACCGCCCTGCCCGAAGGCCGCACCCTCAGTGGCATCACCCGCCTCCTCGGCCCCCAGGACACCGCGATCGACCTTGCCAGAGCGTCCCCCGGGCTCCCACAACAGGCACTCGTCGACGCCCTCGTACACATCACCCCGCAACTCGCCGAGCAGGCACACACCCCCGGCTACCACCCCTACGGCCTGCCCGACCTGCGCGCCGCCATCGCCGAGCGCTACACCCGACGGGGCCTCGCCACCCTGCCGGAACAGATCCTGGTGACATCCGGCGCACAGCACGCGCTGACCCTCGTCCTGGGACTGCTGAGCAGCCCCGGCGACCGGGTCATGGTCGAGAACCCGTCCTACCCGAACGCCCTTGAGGCACTGCGTCGAGCCCGGCTGCGTACCGTGTCCGTCCCCGTGACCGACACCGGCTGGGACATCGAGATCACCGAATCGACTCTCCGCCAGGTCGTGCCCCAACTTGTCTACCTGATACCCGACTTCCACAACCCGACCGGCTGCCTCATGCCCGAACACGAGCGGGTACGCGTCCTGCGTGCGGCGGAGCGGTCCGGTACCTGGCTGGTCATCGACGAGACGCTGGCCGACCTCGCGCTCGACGTCCCCCCGCCGCCTCCCTTCGCCTCCCACGCCGCGAAGGGTGGCACCGGCCGGGTCATCAGCATCGGCTCGATGAGCAAGACCCACTGGGGCGGCCTGCGCATCGGCTGGCTGCGCGCGCCCGCACGGCTAGTCACCGAACTCGCGGGCCAGCGCGTGGCCACCGACATGGGCGGATCGGTCGTCGACCAACTCCTGGCACTCGCCCTCCTGGACCGAGCCGACGGGATTCTGCTGCCCCGACTCGAGCAACTACGGTTGCAGCGCGCCGCGTTGGTCGCCGCACTGACGGAACACATGCCGCAATGGTCCTGGCAACTGCCGCCCGGTGGCTTGTCGTTGTGGGTCGACCTGGGTGAACCGGTGGCCTCCGCGCTGTCCGAACGAGCCCTCGACAACGGCGTCCGGATCGAGAGCGGCGCCTGCTTCGCCACCGACCCCGGCATCTTCGAGCAGCGGATGCGCATCCCGTACACGACCCCGGCGGACACCCTGCGCGAAGCCGTCCACCGCATGGCGACCGCGCTCGCCGCCGGCCTTCCTGCGGCGTGCGCCGCGCGACGGCCGCACTGGGTCGCCTGAGCATCGGAGGGCGAGGGAGATCGCGTGATGGTGTACGGAGGCGAGCGTCCTGGGACCGGTCCGCTCTTTCGCCTCGCAGGGCGTGGGTCCCACTACCCGGGCCGCCCCGTCGAGGATCTGTGGATCGCCCTCGACAGAGATGCGGGCGGCGGCTGGTGGTTCGACGGGTACTTCTTCGGGCGCCTGCCACTGGGTCAAGGCGCGCCGCGGGCCGCCGAGTTCGCCCGGTGGCTCCTCGCGGCGCCGCCTACGGGCCCGTACGAGTGGGAGTTCACGCTGATCGACCGTGAACCGCAGGCCGGATCCCCGTGGATCGCCGCCGGCACGCTGCTGACCGTCGAGTTCCTCCTGGGGCGCGAGGAAGCCGACGGTCCCGAGTATCTCCAGATGCTGCCGTCGGGGGAGACGGCCGTGCGGCACCTCGGCTTCGAGGTGTGCGCACCGCTGGAGTGCGAGCCGCTGCCGCGCACCGCCCTCGAGGTGGCGGCCGCCGGACTCCTCGACGCCGCCACCGACCAGGGATCCCGGATGCTCGATCGGCGCGGTCCTGTCAGACGAGTGCGCGATCTAGGTCCGCGCCGAGCTGGTGGTACGCCGCGGTGACGGTCTGGGCCAGGAGGACGGCGATGGTCATGGGGCCCACCCCGCCGGGGACGGGAGTGATCAGGCGGGCCCGCTCGGCCGCGGTGTCGAAGTCGACGTCGCCGACGTTGCCCGCGTTGTAGCCCGCGTCGATGACGACCGCGCCGGGCTTGATGTCCTCGCCGCGGATGAGCCGGGGCCGTCCCACGGCCGCCACCACGATGTCCGCCTCCCTCACGTACGCGCTCAGGTCGGCCGTGCGGGAGTGGCAGTACGTCACCGTGGCGTCCCGGGCGAGCAGAAGCATCCCGGCCGGCTTGCCGAGGATCGCGCTCCGGCCCACGACGACGGCATGCCGCCCCGCGACATCGACGTCGTACTCGTCGAGGAGCCGCATGATTCCGCCCGGTGTGCAGGAGACGAATCCGGGCAGCCCGAAGGCCATCGCGCCGAACGAGGTCATGGTGACGCCGTCGACGTCCTTCTCCGGTGCGATGGCCTCGAACGCCGCGCGTTCGTCGATGTGCGGGCCCACGGGGTGCTGGAGCAGGATGCCGTGCACCGACGCGTCCTGCGACAGCTCGCGGAGGGCGGCGACCAGCTCCGCGGTCGTCGTTCCGGCGGGGAGCTGGACGCGCCGCGACTCGATGCCGGCCTTGGCGCAGCGGGCCTGCTTCATACGGACGTAGGTGACGGAGGCGGGATCCTCGCCCACCAGTACGGTCGCGAGGCAGGGCGCCGAGCCCGTACGCCTCACCAGCTCCGCCGCTCTGCCCGCGGACTCCTCGACGAGGCGCCGGGCCGTACCGGTGCCGTCCATGAGGTGGGCTGTCTGTGTCGGGGACATGGTCGCCTCCCAGGCGTCATTGACCATTCGCCCAGGCGCACGGCATACGTCGACCCTTTGGTCAGGCCGCTCCCCGGTGGTTCTCCACCTCAGCGCCAGTCACGGCCTGTCCGCCACTGTAACGGTTTCGGTCAGCCATGTGAGAGCCGTGGCCTCCGCGCTACCCTCCTCGGTGCTGAAGACGTGCACGACCGGGCCCGTCTCGCCGGGCGCGGCCGGTACGTGCAGTGTCTCGAAGTCCAGGGTGAGCAGCCCGGCCACCGGGCGCCTCAGGCGCGTGCGCCCCGCCGCGCGCATCACGACCTCGCCGCTGTCCCGGATACGCCTGAACTCCGCACTGTGAGCGGTGTCAAGGGATGGATCGACCGGGTCTTCACGAGCGGCTTCGCGTACGGCACCGCGGTCCCGCCGCCGTACGGCGAAAGCTCCCTGACGGGCAGGCTGGCGCTCGTGTCGGTGACCGTCGGCGCGCGCGAGTCGGCGATCTCCGATCGAGGCATCCACGGAAGTCTCGAGGACGTCCTGCACCCCATGCGGCACGGCCTGTTCTGGTTCACGGGCATGAACCCGCTGGAGCCGTTCGCGGTGTACAGCTCGAACGAGCTCCCAGACGACCGCTTCGTCAGGGCGCGGACGGAGTTCGCCCGACGGCTCGGCACTCTTCACGGCCACGCCGGTCCCCTTCCGGTCGCTCGCGGGCGGGGGCTACGACCACGACATGCGGCTCCTGCCTGGGGTGGAGACGCCGGGCACGAGGGGACTCGACTCGACCTGCACGTCAGCGACCGGGTCTGAGGGCCATCTTGCCCAGCTACCCCTCTCCCTATTTGAACGCGTTCAAATATCTGCGGTAAGGTGGTGCCGACACGATGAGGGGGCTCCATGAAGATCGTGACACCCGGCGGCACCGGACAGGTAGGGACGATCCTGAAGCGTGAACTGGCCGAAGCGGGACACGAAGTAGTGGTCCTCACGCGGCGGCCGGTGCGCGACGGGGAGACGCGCTGGGACGGCGAGACCCTGGGCCCTTGGGCCGACGTCGTCGACGGCAGCGACGTCGTGATCAACCTCGCCGGACGCGGCGTCAGTTGCCGTTACACCCCCGCCAACCTCCGGGCCATGATGGACTCGCGCGTGCGGTCCGCCGAGATCGTCGGCGAGGCCATCGCCGCCGCCGCGCGACCTCCGAGGGTATGGCTGCAGATGAGTACGGCGACCATCTACGCCCACGGCTTCGCCGCGCCGAACGACGAGGCGACCGGCCTGCTCGGCGGCTACGAGGCCGGCGTCCCGGGCTACTGGGGCTACAGCGTCGAGATCGCCAAGGCGTGGGAGCGGGCGCAGGAGCAGGCGGACACCCCGCACACCCGCAAGGTCGCCCTGCGCTCCGCGATGGTGATGAGCCCCGATCGCGGCGGCGTCTTCGACATCCTCCTTCGTCTGGCCAGGCTCGGCCTCGGCGGTCCGGTCGCGGGCGGCGGCCAGTACGTGTCCTGGATCTACGACCGTGACTTCGCCCGAGCGGTCCGGTTCCTGATCGAACGCGACGACCTGGACGGGCCCGTGAACCTCGCCGCCCCAGAGCCACTGCCGCAGCGTGACTTCATGCGTGCGCTTCGTACGGCATGGGGCGTTCCGGTGGGCCTGCCCGCGACGAAGTGGATGGCCGAACTCGGCGCGTTCGCACTCCGCTCGGACACCGAACTCCTTCTGAAGAGCCGCCGCGTAGTCCCGGGCCGGCTGCTCGACGCGGGCTTCTCCTTCGACCACGCCGCCTGGCCCGATGCCGCCGCCAACCTCGCGCGACGTGTACGCGGGGGACGTGACGTCACGCGGGACATGGCGGACGGGCTGGTGTGAGGCGGGGGCGCCTCCGTCGGGCGGCCTGCGTCGTCACCAGGGGAGCGGCCCCTCCGCGGCGACGTACGCGCCGGTCGGGCCGTCGGGTCCCAGCTGAGCCATGCGCACGATGATCTCGGCGCCCTCCTCGACGGTCTGGATGCCGGTGTGGGCGTTCAGGTCCGTCGCGGTGTAACCGGGCTCGACCGCGTTGATCCGCATGCCGGGGAACGCCTTCGCGTACTGCACGGTGATCATGTTCACCGCCGTCTTCGACGCCGGGTAGGCGACTCCGGGGTACGCGTGGGTCGGCGTACCCGCGTCGGTGACCCGGGCCAGCGAGGCCAGGCCGCTGCTCAGGTTGACCACGACCGGTGCGTCGGACTTCTGCAGCAGGGGCAGGAACGCGTGGGTGACACGTACGACGCCGAAGACGTTCGTCTCGAAGGTCGACCGCATCTCGTCGGCGGTCACGTCCGCGGCGCCGATCACGCCGCCGTCGGGGGTCCGGCCCTCGATGCCGGCGTTGTTGATCAGCACGTCAAGGCCGCCGTCGGCCTCGATCGCCTTGGCGGCGGCTGCGACGGACGCGTCGTCCGTGACGTCGAGCTGGACCCAGAGTGAGCCGAGCTGCTCGGCGGCGCGGCGACCGCGCTCGGGGTCGCGGCTGCCCACGTAGACGGTGTGGCCTGCGGCGACGAGCCGACGGGCGGTCTCGAATCCGAGACCCTTGTTCGCTCCGGTGATGAGTGTTTTCGTCATGACACCAGCGTGCGGCGGAGCGGCGCGGTCAGCCAGGCGTCCCGTCTTCCTGGGACCGGCAGTACCAGGCAGGTGGCGGGCGCGGCCCCAGGTGTGCTTCCAAGCGTCGTCCCGAGACTCGTCCCGTCGAGTGTCACCTCGACCTCAGCTTTAGGGTGAGGGTTCGGTGATCTTGTGAGGTACGCGGCGTGCGGGGAGCGGCGCGTGTCACCGGCCGCCGAACGTCCTGCGGTAGGCCTCGGGCGGCAGGCCGGTGACGCGGGTGAAGTGTCGCCGTAGCGTGGCGGAGGTCCCCATGCCGGTCCGTGCCGCGATCCGCTCGACGGTGTCGTCGCCCGACTCCAGCAGCTCCTGCGCCTCCCGCACGCGCTGGCTCAGCAGCCATCTCAAGGGTGCCGTCCCGGTGACGGCATGGAAGTGCCGCACCAGGTTGCGGCTGCTCATGCCCGCCTGCCGGGCCATGTCCTCGACGGTGAGCGGCTGGTCGATCCGCGCCAGCACCCAGGGGAGCAGATCGGCGAGCGGATGGTCGCGCCCGTGCGTCACCGGCGCCGGGATGAACTGCGCCTGGCCGCCGTCCCGATGGGGCGGGGTCACGAGGTGTCGCGCGAGGGCGTTGGCCACCGTCGCCCCGTGGTCCGTGCGGACGATGTGCAGGCACAGGTCCATCCCGGCGGCCTTCCCCGCGGACGTGAGGACGCTGCCCTCGTCGGTGAACAGCACCTCGGCGTCGACCCTGACGCGCGGGTACCGTTCCGCGAGCCTCGCCGTGTGCGCCCAGTGAGTGGTGGCGCGGCGTCCGTCGAGGAGTCCCGCCGCGGCCAGGACGAAGGCGCCGGTGCACAGCGAGGCGATCCGGGCGCCGGCGGCGTGGGCGGTGCGGAGGGCGTCGCGCAGCTCCTGCGGAGGCTCCTGCTCGACGTCGCGCCACGCCGGGACGATCACCGTCCGCGCATCGGCGACGGCCTCGAGTCCGTGGGTGGTGTCCGCCCGCAGCCAGTCGCCGACGCGGGACCCGGCGGGTCCGCATGTGGTGAACGAGTACCAGGGCGCGGCCAGGTCGGAGTGGTCGGAGCCGAAGACTTCGAACGCCCCCGCGGCCTCGAAGAGCATCGTGCCCTCGGGGAGTGCCATCGCCACGGAATGCGCAGCGGAATGTGCAACGGGATGCATGTCTGAAACTGTACGCCCCCTGTCATTCCTGCCACTGGCTGGGCGGGCTCGGTGCCGGGATCATTGCAGCCGAACCGCACGCCACCGCCCCTCGGACACTGGAGTCAACGATGAGCAACACCCTCTCGGGACCCACCGCGTACACCACGGCCGGGTCGCTCGCCGGCCGGCCGGTCGTCGTCTTCGGCGCCTACGGACACACCGGCCGCTTCGTCGTGGCGGAGCTCCTGAGACGGGGCGCCACTCCGGTGCTCGTCGGGCGGGACGCGGGCAAACTCGACGCGGTGCGCGATCTCGCTCCCGGCGCGCCCGTCCGTCAGGCGTTCCCCGACGACGCGGCCTCCCTCGACCGGGCCCTCGAAGGCGCGGCGGCGGTCATCAACTGCGCCGGACCGTTCCTCGACACGGCCCGCCCCGTCGTGGACGCGGCGCTCCGCGCGGGCATTGCCTACCTGGACGTCGGTGCCGAACAGGCCGTCACCGCCGCCTTGTTCGAGACGTACGGCGAACGCGCCAAGGAGGCGGGCATCGCCGTCGTTCCGTCCCTGGCGTTCTACGGCGGGCTGGGTGACCTCCTCGCCACCGTGGCCCTCGGCGACTGGCCGGACGCGGACGAGATCACCCTCGCGTACGGCCTCGACAGCTGGCACCCGACGCAGGGCACCCGCCGGACCGGAGAGAGCAACGCCGGACGCCATCTCACCTACACCGCAGGCAAGTTGAGCCCCTTCTCCTATGCGCAGGAAGTCTCCCCGTGGAACTTCCCGGAGCCGCTCGGCAAGCAGGACACGGTCGTGTTCGCGACGGCCGACCAGGTCACGCTCCCGCGCCACGTACGCACCCCCGAGGTGCGCGCGGTGATGAACCTCGCGCCGCTGCGCGACATCCGCGCGGAGGACACCCCCGGACCCGTACCCGCCGACGCCGAAGGCCGTTCCGCGCAGTCCTTCCTCGTGGAGGCTGTTGTGACCCGCGGCCACGAGACGCGCCGCGCGGTGGCGGGAGGCCGTGACATCTACGCCGTCACGGCGCCGCTCGTCGTGGAGGCCCTCGCGCGCCTTCTTCGAGGTGACCGGCCGGTGACGGGCGTGGTGGCGGTCGGAGAGGCGTTCGACGCCGAGAGCTTCCTGCGCGCACTCACCCCCGACCACCTGACGCGTCTCGAGCTGCCTGCCGGGGCGAGCTGAGCATGGTGTCTCGCACGGAGCGGTGGATGGGGAGGGGGAGTGGCGTGAGTCGCCTGCGGGCAGTGGATCCGGTCTGCCGTACGCGCCAACTCGGCTGCATGCAGGCCGCTGCTGACGGGCCGTCGAGCGGTTGACTTTCGGCCAGTGTGCTTGTCGCCGCCCGGGACGAGGAAGGCCATCGGATGACCGAACAGGAGCTGATAGACACGCTCCTGCTCGTCCTCGTCGCGGGCCACGAGACCACGGTCAACCTCATCGGCAACGCCGTTCACGCCCTGCTCACGCACCCGGAGCAGCTCGAACTGGTCCGTGCGGGCGAGCTCTCCTGGAACGACGTGATCGAGGAGACCCTCCGCTGGGCCCCCGGCGTCGCCAACCTTCCGCTCCGCTTCGCCGTTGAAGACATCGAGATCCCGGGCGGCCCCACCATCCGCAAGGGCGAGGCGATCCTGCCGTCGTTCGCGGCCACCGGGCGCGATCCGCAGCAACACGGGGACACCGCCGAGCAGTATGAAGCACGACGCCCGAGCGCCGAACACCTCAGCTTCGGGCACGGAGTCCACCGCTGCCTGGGCGCACCCCTGGCCCGTATGGAAGCCGCGGTCGCCCTCCCGGCGCTCTTCGACCGCTTCCCCGACATGGAACTCGCCCTGCTCGCAGCGTCGTTGGCACCGGCAGGCGGCTTCATCGTCGGAGGCCTGAAGGCGATTCCCATGAGGCTGACGAAGGGCTGACCCAGGATCGGGGCACGCGCGGCGGCCGGAGCTCCACAGGCTCAGCCGGCCACCGCGCGCACCGGGACCGAAGACCAGCCGCGCAGCGTGTTGTGCACGAACGGGGTCTGCGGACCGGCGGGTTCCAGGTGTTCGACGCGGCGGACCAGTGCGGTGAGGAGGACCTCCGTCTCCAGCCGCGAGATCGGCTGGCCCACGCATTGGTGGATCCCCATTCCGAAAGCCAGATGACCACTTGCCGCCCGCGTGACCCGGAACGCGTCGGCATCAGGCCCCCATTGCCGCGGGTCGCGGTTGGCCGCGCCGACGAACAGCAGGACCTTCTCCCCGGCCCGTACCGGGACCCCGCCCGGCCGGGTGTCGCGCGCGGCCGTCCGGTAGAAGGACTGGAAGGGCGATTCGTGGCGGAACGACTCGTCCACGGCGAACCGGATGTTCCCCGGATCTTCGCGCAGCAGGGCCCACTGCCCGGGGTCGTGGGCCAGGGCGCGCAGCAGGTTGCCGATGGCGATCACCGTGGTGTCCAGACCGGCCGACAGCATCGCCCGCACCAGGAGCGTCGCCTGCTCGTCGCTCAGGCGGCCCGTCTCGGCATGCTCCCAGATACGCGCGCCGAGTCCGTCGTCGGACAGGGACTCGCGGGCACAGTTGCGCATCACCCACGCGTGGGTCCCCTCACCGGCGGCGAAGTAGCCGCGGTGGAGTTCGTTGTCCGGGCCGAACGCGCTGAAGTTCATCGCGCCGTGCGCCAGGAGGTTCTCGCTGCGACCGGCCCGGGGGATGCCGACGGCGTCACCGAAGACCCGTAGCGGGAAGACCTCGGCGACGTCGGTGACAGCGTCGAAGCGGCCGCGGGCGACGACCGCGTCGGCCAACTCCTCCGCGAACGCCTCGAATCCGGGACGCAGGGCCCGTACCGAGCGGGGCGAGACGACGTCCGCCATCGCGTCGCGCATCACGGTGTGGTCCGGAGGGTCGGTCTCCAGGATGCCGGGGGTACGCCAGGCCTTCTCGCGCCGCAGGTCGCGGGGGCCGACGCCGGCACCGGACAGGAACAGCGCGTGGTCGGCCAGGATCTCCCGGCAGACCTCGTAGCGCGTGAAGGCGTGGACCCCGTGGCGAGCGAGCCACACCGCGGGACCGGCCTCCCGCATCCGCGCGAACAGGGGATGCGGGTCGACCAAGTGCTCGCGGGCGTAAGGGTCTTCGTCGAAGACGGGGATCTGCGGGGCCTGAGCGTGCGTCGTCATCTCTTGTCCTCTCACTGAGCTGGGCTGGGCTGATCCGGGTCGGGTCGGGTCGGGCAGAGCTGAGCCTGGCCAGGCCGGGTCGTGTCGCCCATCCGGGCCGTGCGTCGGAATCCGCACGGTAGAGACGGCGCCACGCCGCGTGATACCGCTGTTCTCACTCAGTGAGAACAGCGCTGGCCGGGCGGGGTGGCACGGACCGAAGCTCTGCACAGGGGCAGGTCGGCCCGCGGGTCCCGGTGGTCGGCGCGGACAGGAGGAAGCCATGGGGGAGACCTCGTCGTTCGAGCGCGGGCTCGCCGTGCTCCGCGACCTCGCGGTCACCGGCGAGACCACCGTCGCCGCGACCGCGGCACGCGTCGGCCTTCCGGTGAGCACCACCTACCGCTACTTCCGGGTCCTGCGGGAGCAGGGTTACACCGAGGAGGACGACGGCGTGTACCGGGCGGGCCCCGCCCTGGCCGGGCTGTGGGGCGCCAGCTCCGTGCAGGCCCACCTCATCGAGACCGGTACCGCCGTCCTGCGCCGGATCGTCGAGCGCGTGGGGGAGACCGCCGTACTGATCATCCGGGTCGGCACCCAGGCGCTGTGCCTGCGGCGGGTGGAGCCGGACAAAGCCCTCAAGTACACATTCGGCATCAACGAGTTGCTGCCGCTGTACGCCGGTGCCGGGCAGCGCGTGCTGTTGGCCTCGGCGCCCTCGGCCGTCGTGCGCCAGGTGCTCGGCGGCCCCCTCGCCCGGTACACCGACGCGACGCCGGCCCGCGAGCAGCTCGACGCCGTACTGCCGGCCGTGCGCCGCAACGGCTGGGCCGTCTCCCGCGGAGAACTCCATCCCGGCTCGCTCTCCGTGGCCGTGCCGGTCTTCCACCACGGCGAGGCTGTCTGCTCGCTCGACGTGGCGGGTCCGGCCGCGCGCTGCGACACCCGGGAGTGGATCACCTCCGCCCACGAGACGCTGCTGACCTCGGCCGCCGAACTCGGCGACTCCCTGCACACATGGGCACCCAAGGCCCCGACCGCACCAGCACCCCATCCCGACTCACCCGACCGACGACGACCGGACGAGGTAACCACCCATGACAGCTGAACTGCCGCTCCCCGAACCGCTCGTACGCGGGGACGCTCCCGCCGTTGCCGCAGCAGACCCCTTCGTGCTCGACGGCAGCCGCGTCACCCTGAGCGACCTGGTCGACGTGGCCCGGCACGGCCGCCCGGTCCGCGTCACCGCCGAAGCTCTGAAGCACACCCGGCCGTCCGCCGAATGGCTCGGCGGCGTGCTCGACGCGATGGAGCGCGGCGAGCCGGTCGAGCCCGTCTACAGCGTCAACACCGGCTTCGGATCCCTCGCGGGGCGCGAGGCGTTCACCGACCCGCGCGATGCCGCCGAACTGTCACGCCGCCTGGTGATCTCGAACGCCTCCGGAGTCGGCACGACCGTGGACGCCGAAGTCGTCCGGGCCACCATGCTGATCCGGATGGTCAGCCTCCTCCAGGGGCACTCCGCCGTCGGCGCGGCCGTCATCGAGACGCTCGTCGACATGCTCAACCGCGGTGTCCTGCCCGCCGTCCCGGAATACGGCTCGCTGGGCGCGTCCGGCGACCTGATCCCGCTGGCCCACATCGCCCTGGTGCTGTGCCGCCCGTCCGACGCGGAGGACGACGAGCGTGACTCAGGCGAGGCCGTACTCGACGGGCGCGTGGTCAGCGGCAAGGAGGCGATGGCCGCCGCGGGCGTCCCGCGCATCCCGCTCGGGGCCAAGGACGGTCTCGCCCTGCTGAACGGCACCTCGTTCTCCTGCGCCCAGACCGCGCTCGCCGTGCACGACGCCGCCAATCTGCTGGAACACGCGCACATCACCGCCGCCATGTCGACCGAGGCGCTCAACGGGTTCGGGGACGCCTTCATCGCCGACCTCCATCAGGCGCGCGGCCAGGCCGGCCAGATCGCCGTCGCCGCCCGCATGCGTGAGCTGCTCGCGGGCAGTGCCTTCGTGGACGGCGACCGGGACCGCGACCCCGGTCGCCAGCCTCCGCAGGACGCGTACTCGCTGCGCTGCGTGCCCCAGGTCCACGGCGCCGTCCTCGACACCCTCGGCTTCGTCACCGGCATCATCGAGAACGAGATCAACGCCGCCACCGACAACCCGTTGATCTTCCCGGGACTCCCGGCGACGCGCCGCCTCAAGGCGGTCTCCGGCGGCAACTTCCATGCCGAATACGTCGCCTTCGCCGCCGACTTCGTGTCGATCGTGGTGACCGAGGTCGGCAGCATCGCCGAACGCCGCCTCTTCCGCCTCGACGACGGCACCCTCAACCGTGGGCTGCCCGACATGCTCGTACCCAGCCGGACCATCGGCCTGGACTGCGGATACATGCTCCCGCAGTACCTCGCCGCCGCCCTCGTCTCCGACTGCAAGACCCTCGCGCACCCCGACAGCGTGGACTCCATCCCGACCAGCGCGAACCAGGAGGACCACGTGAGCATGGCCAACAACGCGGGACGCCATGCCCGCACCGTCGTGCGCAACATCGAGAACGTCATCGGGATCGAACTGCTCATGGCCGCCCAGGCGCTCGACCTTCGGCTCGAAGCGGCCGGCGCGGAACCCTCCGCCCTCGGCCCCGCCACCCGGACCGCCTGGGAGACCGTACGCGCGGCCAGGTCCGGCGACGGTCGGCCTGTGGACCGCACCGAGCGTGACGTCGTGCTGTACCCGCGGGTGCGCCGGGCCGTCGAGCTGGTCCACGACGGCGACGTGCTCACGGCGGTCAACGCCCGTCTGGCACAGAAGGGTCCGGCGCAGGAAGGTCCGGCACAGAAGGATCCGGCACCGGAGGGAACGGCATGACGCGGGACTTCTTCGACGTACGCGTCACCGATGTCCGCCCTGTGGCCGAGCGGGTCATCTCCGTGCGCCTGGCGCGCGACGACCGGGGAGACCTGCCTGCCTGGGAACCCGGCGCACACATAGAAGTGGCCACGGACGACGGAACGGTCCGGCACTACTCGCTCTGCTCCGACCCCGCCGACACCAGGTCGTGGCGGATCGCCGTCCTGCGCGAGAAGAACGGAAGGGGCGGCTCCGAGCGTCTGCACACCATCGCCCGCCCCGGGCTGCGTCTGGCGGTCCGCGGCCCGCACCACACCTTCCCCTACGGGCCGAGCCGACGGCGGACCCTCTTCGTGGCGGGCGGCATCGGCATCACACCCGTCCTGCCGATGCTGGCCACCGCCGAACGCGCGGGCGCCGACTGGCGGCTCGCCTACCTCGGAGCCGCCGATTCGTCGATGGCGTTCCTGCCCGAACTCCTCCCCTACGGGGACCGGGTGGAGGCCCTGCCCTCCGCCCGCACGGGACCTGTCGACCTCGACGCACTCGTCACCCGGCTCACCGAAGGCGGGCCCGCGGACCTGATCGCCTGCGGCCCACCGCGCCTCCTCGACGCCCTGGAGCGCCTCACCACCGAGCGGCCGAACCTGACACTGACGAGTGAACGCTTCAGCCCGCGGGCGCCGGCCGCGGCCTCAACCTCCTTGGAGGGAGCGGCATTCGAGGTCGAGACACGCGACGGGCGCCTCGTCACGGTCGCTGCGGACGAGTCCATCCTCGACGCCCTCGACCGCGCAGGCGTACGCACCTTGAGCAGCTGCCGCCAGGGAACCTGCGGCACCTGCGAGACACCGGTCCTGGCCGGTACGCCCGAACACCGCGACGACCTGCTCACCGACCAGGAACACGCCGAGAACCGGACGATGCTGCTGTGCGTGTCGCGGAGCTTCGGGCCGAGGCTCACGCTCGACGTGTGACGGAGCCGCTTCACGCTCGACGGCGGCCTACAGGAAGCTGCGTCGGGCGGGCTGTCGCCGCTCGGATGTGTGTCCTGGGAAAGATCCTCCGCCAATGGCGTGGCCAGGAGCGGACGCGGTCGTTGGGCAGCGTATGAACGACCCGCGCAAAAGCGTTCCTGCGCCCCGACCACGTCACGCTGCCCCGTTCGGCACGGGCGGGGCCGCCTCGCCGACGCCCATCTACGACGCGCTCGTGCACCAATGGCGCGCCCTGCAGCGGGAGGTCCCGCGGCCGCCCACCACACGGCAGGGCTGGGTGCGCGTCGACCCGCAGGACCTGTTCCACCGTGGTTGAGCCAGTCCTACACGAACCATTGCGAACTCCTACAAGAACCATTGCACAAGAGCTCTTGTGTAAGTAGCCTCGTCCCTATGGCCCCTCCGATCACTGATTCCCGGGTGCTGGCCGCCATGGCCCATCCGGTGCGCCGCCGCCTGCTCGACCTGCTGAAACTCGACGGCCCTTCCACCGCCAGCGCGCTGTCGCAGGCGACGGGCGAAGCCGTCGGCAATGTGAGTCACCACCTGAAGGCGCTGGCCGCCGCGGGGCTGATCGAGGAGGCCCCCGAACTCGCCCGCGACCGTCGCGAACGGTGGTGGCGGAGGACCACGCCGAAACTCCTGTGGTCCTCCGTCGACTTCGCCGACGACGCGGCGGGGGAGGCCGTCGCCAACGCCGCCGAGTCCCTCAACCTCGAACGGCAGATCGACCAGGTTCGCCGCTGGGCCGATCAGCCCCAGTCCGAACAGCAGCGCTGGCCGCTCGGCCCCTTCGTTGCCGAGGTGTGGCTGCGCATGACCGATGCCGAACTCGCCCAGTTCAAGGACGAGATCGTGGAAGTCATGGACAGATGGGCCGATCGGGAACTCCCCGACGACGGTCAGGAGCGGGAAACCGTCTTCACCTTCGCCCGTGGAGTGCCGGGTCGCCCGTAATCCGTATCCGTCCGTATCCGCACCCGCGAACAGAGCACATGGCACGTACGACCCCTGCGGCACACGCAGTCAGTCAAGCTCACGAAAGCAGGAGACATGTCTGTTTGGTTCATCACCGGCGCCTCGCGCGGTCTGGGCGCGGAGATCGTGCGGGAGGCGCTGGCGCGAGGGCACGAGGTCGTCGCCACCGCACGCGACGCCGAAGCCGTACTCCGCGCGTTCCCGGACGCGTCCGACGCCCTGCTGGCCGTCGACCTGGACGTAACCGTGGAGGCGACGATACGGGGCGCGGTCGATGCCGCACTCGCGCGCTTCGGACGCATCGACGTCCTGGTCAACAACGCGGGGCGCGGCCTCCTCGGGGCGGTGGAAGAGGTTTCGGACGAGGCCGTACGTGCCGCGTTCGACATCAATGTCTTCGGGGTGCTCAGCACGCTGCGGGCCGTACTGCCCACGCTCCGGGCCCAGCGGTCGGGCCACGTGATCAACATCGGCTCGGTCGGTGGTTTCGCCACTGCCCCCGGCGTCGGCCTGTACGGCGCGGCGAAGTTCGCCGTCGAAGGCATCACCGAGGCGCTGCACGGCGAACTCGCCCCGCTGGGCGTCCACGTCACGGTCGTCGAACCCGGCGGCTTCCGCACCGACTTCCTCGACGCGTCGAGCCTCTACACCGAGCTCCACATGATCGACGACTACGCCCCCACGGCGGGCGCCACCCGCAAGGCCCTCGCGGACGCCAACCACCGTCAATCCGGAGACCCCGCCAAGGCGGCGGCCGCCGTCGTCGGCCTCGCCGAGACGCCAGAACCCCCGCTCCGCCTCGTGCTCGGCCCGGACGCCGTGGCCCGGGTCGAGGCCAAACTCGACCTCGTCGCCCGTGAACTCGACCGGCATCGCGCCCTGGCCATGTCCACGGATCTGGCGCCGTCGGACCACCCGGCATGACGTAGGGGCGGACCCGCCGACCACCGGACCGCGAACTCACGGACGCCGATTTCTCCGAACTCCACGGTTTCCGAACTCCGCACGCTATCTGCTTGAAGCTGCTCGAAAGTTCCATTGACCGAGCAATTTCAAGCAGATAGCTTTCCTTCGTCCTCAGATCGTCAGTTCGTCGCGTCAGCTCCCCTCGTCACGTCCCGGAGCTGCGCGGGCGGACAGGGCGGTGGGCCGGCGGAACCACCGGCCGCGCCCGCCCTCGTACAAGGAGAGTCCCGTTGCCGGCGCGCTACCACCTGCGATTCCAGCTTCCTCCCCGCAAGGACCCGGCCGAGGCGGTCGAGCACGCCACCGCCCTGGCCCGGTCCTGCCAGGAGGCCGGGGTCGACGAAGTCGTTCTCCTGCTCGCCGCCGAGGAGGTGTTCGACGGCTATCTCGCAGGTGAGGCCGAAGACCGCTGGTACGAGACCACGGCCACCGTCAGCGACATCCTGCGCGACGCCGGACTCGACGTCAGCCTCAACCCCTGGGTGACGACCGGCCACGCGGACCGCGGCCGCAAGGACGCCCACGGCTTCCTGCCGATGGTCTCGCCCACCGGCAGGACCGCTTCCGCACAGGCCTCGTTCACCTGCCCCGGCTGGCGCGAATGGCTGTACGCCCATTACGGACGCTTCGCCGGACTCGGCTTCCGCGTGCTGTGGCTGGAGGACGACTTCCGTTTCCACAACCACGCCCCGCTGGACTGGGGCGGCGGTTTCGAGACCCCGGTCCTGGACCGGCTGGCCGATCTCGTCGGCCGTCCCGTGACCCGCGACGAGGTCGTGCGGGCGATCACCGAACCCGGCCCGCCGCATCCGTGGCGCGCCCTCCTCCAGCAGGTCTGGCGCACCGTCCAGACGGAGATCGCCGAGCGGCTGAGCGAGGTCGTCGAGGAGCGTTCGTCGGGCCGGTCCCGGCTCGGGCTGATGAGCTCGCTGCCCGACGTCCACTCCGTCGAGGGCCGCGACTGGCCGTCGCTGTTCCAGGCCCTGGCCGTACAGGGCCGGGCCACGCACCGCCCGCACTTCGCCCCGTACAGCGACAGCGCCCCGCGCTCCCTCAGCGGCCAGATGTGGCTTCTGGAGTCCCAGCGCTCACTGCGGCCCGCCTGGGTCGAGTCCGAGCCGGAGATCGAGAACTGGCCGCACACCACCTGGTCGAAATCGGACGTGCAGACCTGGTCCGAGATGACCACGGCCCAACTGTCCGGCGCGGACGCGCTGTTCCTCAACGTGCACCCCATGCAGGCCGGCCGCCCCGACCGCTTCCCCGGCACCGCTCGGCTGCTGCGCCGCTCACGCCCGGCCCTCGACTGGATCGCGGGACGCCACACGAAGGAGGCCCGGACACTCGGGGTCGGGCTGCCGTACCGGCAGGACGCCGCGGCCCACGTCCGCACCCGGACCGGCACTCTGGACGAGCTGCGCACCGGCCCGCGCGGGGCAGCCGACTTCCTGCTGCGCTACGGCGTCCCGGTGACCGCATCAAAGGCTCCGGTGCAGGCTGTCTTCGGCGCGCTGGCCTGGGCGTTCGACGACGACGAGATCCGGGAGATGCTGACGGGCGGACTGCTGCTCGACGGAGTCGCGGCCGATGTGCTGACCCGGCGCGGATTCGGTGATCTGCTCGGTGTCCAGGTCGCCGAGGTCGTCGACCGCGAGGACACGCAGGCGGCGGACCCCTTCAGCTTCGAACAGATCACCCACCACCCGGACCCCGACCTCGTCGGCACCCTGCTGAGCGTCAACACGCAGTCGGCGCTGGCCCGCCTGCGCCCGTACCCGGAAGCCGTCGTGTGGACGCACATCCTCACACCGGGGGAGGACGCGTGGGGCGCCGGAAGCTGCGGATACGTCAATGAACTCGGCGGGCGCGTCGCCGTACTCGCCGCCACCGACCCCGCCGACCTGCCCCGCGACGACTTCGGGCAGCGCGTCGTCCACGCCGTCATCCGGTTCCTGGAGGGACCGACCCCGACACTGCCGCTGGTCAGCGGCGGACCGCACCTGATCCCGCACCTCTCGCAACAGGACGGGGTGACACGACTCGCCATGGCCAACGGCAGCTTCGACCCCGCCCTGCCCCACGTGGACGTCCCCACACCGCCCGACGCGGTGTCGTCGATCCGCCTCGACCCGCTGAAAACCCCGGAACCGGCGAGCGTGCTCCACGGAGAGAACGGGATCACGGCCGAGACGGAACTGCCGCACCGCGCTTGGCTGATGCTGGCCTGGTGAGCCGCCGGGCTGGACGTCGCGTGGCTGGGGGCCGCGTGACGGGGGGCCACGCGGCCCACGGCGCCGAAATTCACTTGATTCGCCCTCCCGAGGCGCAGAGGGTGCAGGCATGACGACGGAGCTTCGCCTGGAGGCGATCACCCCGGCCAACTTCGAGACCGCGACAGCCCTCGAGGTCCGGCCGGACCAGCGACACTTGGTCGCCCCCGTGGTGAAGTCCCTCGCCGAGGCCTACGTGCATCCCGGAGTGGCCTGGCCCCGGCTGATCGTGGACGGCGGCCGGGCCGTCGGCTTCCTCATGGCCTTCTTCGACATCGACTTCGCCGGGGACGGTACCGGCAACGACATGCGTTCCGGACTCTGGCGCCTGAACATCGCTGCTCATGAACAGGGGCGGGGATACGGCCGCTTCGCGGTCGAGTCCGTCGCGGACGAGATCCGGCGCCGCGGCGGAACCCGTCTCACGGTCACGTGGCACCCCGGTGCGCGTGGCCCGGAAGGGTTCTACCTAGGGCTCGGGTTCCGGCCGACCGGCGAGACGAGCGGGGATCAGACGGTCGGGGAGCTGGACCTGGCTCAGCGGCCCGGGGCCGGACGGTCCCGGACGGCGTAACTCAGGGCGCCGGGCGGGTGTCCTGTGCGTACGGTCGGCAATGGGCGCCCTGACCGGACGGCGCACCCGGGCGGCCTCGCGGGCCACTTCGCACGTACCGCGAGGCCGCCCATCACCCCATCGGGCAGGGGAGGGGCACTTGTCAGCAGACCCCGGGCAGCAGGAACTTGGGCGATCCCGGCAGGGCTCGTACGCGCTCCGGCCGGAGGCCGTCCACGGAGGGTCAGGCGCGGTCCAGGAAGTCTGCGATCAGGGGGGCGATCTGCGGCAGGTGGTCCTCCAGGGCGAAGTGGCCCGTCTCGAAGAGGTGCAGCTCCGCGTCCGGGACGTCGCGGAGATAGGCGCGGGCCCCCGGCTCGGGGAAGAAGGGGTCGTTGACGCCCCAGGTGATCAGCGTCGGCGGCCGGTGCTCGCGCAGCCACTCCTGCCAGGCCGGATAGGCGGCGACGTTGCTCTTGTAGTCGTAGGCCAAAGCGAGTTGGGCCTGCTTGCGCCCGGGCAGGTCCAGGAAGTGCTGGTCAAGCAGCCAGCCCTCGGGGGCGACCAGCGAGGGATCTGAGGTGCCGCCCTCGTACTGGGAGCGGGTGGCCTCTTCGGTGAACAGGCCCATGATGCTCTGCTCGGCCCCGGGAGTGGCCGGGGTGAGCGCGGTGAAGTCACGCGCCGCGTCCGACAGGCCTTCGGCGTAGGCGTTGCCGTTCTGCACGATCAGACCGGTGATCCGCTCCGGGTGACGTAGTGCGAGACGGAAGCCGACGGGCGCGCCGAAGTCGAAGAGGTACAGGGTGAACCGGGTCAGGCCCAGGCGTTCGACGAAGCCTTCGGTGACGGCAGCGAGCCGGTCGAAGCTGTACTCGAACCCATCGGGCGTCGACGTGTGACCGAAGCCGGGGTAGTCGGGCGCGATGAGGCGGTAGTGCGCGCACAGGGCGTCGAACAGGCGCCGGAACTGGTGTGAGGCGGACGGAAAGCCGTGCAGCAGGAGCAGCACGGGGGCGTCGGCGCGCTCCGGGAGGGATTCCCGGTAGAAGACCTCGACGCCGTCAACGTCGATGCGCTGGTGGGTAGTTCGGGCGGGAAGGGCGACGCGGGCTGCGGTCCGGGACTCCATGCCACATGCCTCCGAGGCGAGAAGATGCATTAGATGAATGAGTTATAGCGACATCTCTTCTAATGCGTCAATGGCGGGATGTAGCATTAGGTGCATGAGTGACGGTGAACCGCTGACCGGCGAACCCCTGCCCCTGGACCTCGTCAACACCCGATCCGCGGGGCCTGACGGCCGCACCGCCGACCTGATCGACACGCCACGGCGGCTGGTCGCCTGGCTGGACCTCGAAGCGGACCGACTCCCCGGGGACTTCAGCCGTACCGCACCGAGCCCGGAGGACCTCGCCGCCGTCCACGCCGTCCGCGCCCACATCGAGGCCACCCTCCGCGCGGTGACCGAAGGAAAGGCACCGCCCCCCTCGGCCTTGCGTGCGCTGACCGAGGCGCAGCGCCTCGCGCCTGTCGTCCGCGAACTGGCCTGGGACGGCGCTGCCGTGACGGCTGCCCCCCGCCGGACCGGACCGCTGGGTGTCCGCCTCGCCGCCCACCTGGCGGAATCCGCCGCCGACCTCCTCACCGGCCCCGGGATCGGCAAGGTCAGGCAGTGCGAGGCCGAGGACTGTGTGCTGCTGTTCCTGCCGGCGCACCCCCGCCGCCGCTGGTGCTCGGCAGCCCGCTGCGGCAACCGCGCCCGCGTGGCCCGCTACTACCAGCGCCACAAGTCGAGCACCGCGAACAGCTAGGCAGGAGTGGGGAGTTGAGCGCCGTCCCTTCGTAGCCGCACGTGTCCGTCCGTTCGCGAGGCGTGCTTCCGATCAAGTCCGGAGTCTGTGAAACTTGAACAGTCACGCTCGTCGTGGCAGCCCCCGCCGTCCCATCCCCGTGACGGCGGGGTGCTACGCCGTCACGTCGCGGGGAGCGAGTTCAAAGACCGAGATCGGTGAGGCCCGGGTGGTCGTCGGGGCGGCGGCCGAGCGGCCAGCGATACTTGCGCTCGGACTCCGCGATCGGCAGGTTGTTGATGCTCGCGTGGCGCGTGCGCATCAGGCCGTCGTCGTCGAACTCCCAGTTCTCGTTGCCGTACGAACGGAACCAGTGGCCGGAGTCGTCATGCCATTCGTACGCGAAGCGGACCGCGATGCGGTGGCCGTCGTAGGCCCACAGTTCCTTGACGAGGCGGTAGTCCAGCTCCCGGTTCCACTTGCGCGACAGGAACTCCACGATCGCTTCCCGGCCGGTGATGAACTCGGCGCGATTGCGCCAGCGTGAGTCCTCGCTGTAGGCCAGGGCGACCTTCTGCGGGGAGCGGCTGTTCCAGCCGTCCTCGGCGAGGCGCACCTTCTCGATCGCGGTCTCGCGGTTGAAGGGCGGGAGGGGTGGGCGTGTGGACATGACTGCCTGCCTTCGAATGGTCAACTGGGGCCGTTCTACAGGAGAACGTAGGCTTCCGGCGCGCGCGCCACCAGCACAAGGTCGCGTAGGACATGTTCGGGCAGGACAAGATCGAGCAAGGCACGTCGGAAGAAGAGGAGGGGCGCATGGCGAAGTCGTACCGTGTCGGACCCGGGACGCGCGCGGTCAACCGGGTGTTCCTGACCATGACCCGGCTGGGGCTGGGCAAGGGCTACCGCTACATCCTGACCGTGAACGGCAGGAAGTCGGGCCGCCCGTACTCCACCCCGGTCGACGTGATGTCGGCGGGCGGCGATCGCTGGCTCGTCGCCGCGTACGGGGTGAGCAACTGGGTGCGCAACGCACGCGTCGCCGACGAGGTCGGCCTGAGCCGCGGCGGCCGCTCCCGGAAATTGCGCGTGGTCGAACTCGGCCCCGAGGAGAGCGTCCCGGTGCTGCGGCAGTACCTGAGGGAAGTGCCGGTCACGCGGGCCTACTTCGACGTGACGCTCGATTCGACCGACGAGGAGTTCGCCGCCGAGGCGGCACGGCACCCGGTATTCCGTCTGGTGCCGGTTGCCTGAATTCGCGTACGACCGTCCCTCCCCGATCGGAGTGTTACCGGGAGCGGCGTGCGTGACGCGGCAGACGGTGAAAGTACGATCGCCCAATGTCTGATACGACCGAGACCACGCCCGGCTGGCTCACCTCCGACGATCTTGAGCTGGCGCGCGCACGCATGCCGATCCTGTACGTCGAAGCCGTACCGGTGCGAGTCGACAACAATGGTGAAGTCACCCACATCGGACTGCTGTTGCGCATCGGGCGGGACGGGACGGTCAGCCGCTCCTTCGTCTCCGGCCGGGTGCTGCACCACGAACGCGTCCGCGACGCGCTGCTGCGTCATCTGGAGAAGGACCTCGGCCCGGTCGCCCTGCCCCGCGTACCGGCGTCCCTGCAGCCTTTCACTGTCGCCGAGTACTTCCCGACGCTCGGCGTCACGCCGTTCCACGACCCGCGCCAGCATGCCGTGTCCCTCGCGTACATCGTCCCCGTCACCGGTGACTGCCGGCCCCGGCAGGACGCGCTCGACCTGGTCTGGTTCACCCCGGAGGAGGCCTCGTCACAGGTGGTCCAGAACGAGATGCCGGGCGGGCACGGCGTCCTCCTGAAGCAGGCCCTCGCGTACGTGGGGGCCCTTTCCTGAGCATGGAACGGCTGGGTGGCAGGCGAACGCGGTGACGCCCCGCCGGCAACTACCTCAGAGGTAATCGACCCCTCGAATGCCCGCGGGCTACGTTCAGGTCCTCGTCCCCGCACCGCGAGGACCTGAACGAGGGAGCCCGACCGTGCCCGCCTATGGCTTCGCGCACCTTCGCAGCCGCCGGCATCACGCCGACATCATCGAGTACCTGGAGCGCATCCAGGCCACGCTCGACCCCTTCGCGGGCCGCTTCGTCATCCACGGCCCGCCCGCCGAAGTGGTCGAAGGGAGCTGGCCCGGCAGCATGGTGCTGATCGAGTTTCCCGGCCTCGCCGAGGCGCGTGCCTGGTACAACTCGCCCGCGTACCAGGACATTCTGCGGCTGCGGACCGACCACATCGAGGGGGATCTGCTGCTGATCGAGGGCGTCGGACCGGACTACGACCCGAGCGAGCGGGCCGCGAAACTGCGTGCGGAGGCGGGGCGGTCGGGCGATTAGCCGAGGCCGGAACGCGCCCGATTTTTAGGACGCCGGCGAGGTCGGAGAGGCGTCTGCCCGGGACTTCGAGCGCGCGCCGTCGCACACGAGGTTGACGGCGATCGTGACCGGAGTCGTGGGGGACACCGCGGTGGGCGGGAGGGTGGCTGCCGCCGTCCAGTTGCCCTTGCGCAGAGTGAGGGACGCGCTGCCCATGTCCCGGCCGTTCTTCCAGCCGTGGTCGGAACGGGCGCGGGCGAAGCCGGCTTTCAGGGCCGCGCCAGCCTTCGCCGACTCACCCCGGCCCGTCAGCCGCTCGGTGCACTCGATCACGATCTGATCCTGCGGCGCCCGATCGAGCGTGACGCCCTCCGCCGCCAGCGCTGACGTCAGCTCGCGCACCGCGGTGTCCGCCGACAGCCGCGGTTCCGCGGATCGTGAGGGAAGCGGGCCCTTGTCGTCGATGAGGCGGGTACAGCCCGTGGCGGCCGCTGTCGCGGTCACCGCCATGGCCAGTGCCACGATGTGCGTCGTCACCTGACGGCGTCGCATGATCTCGTCCATCCCCTCGAAGCCACCAACGGCAGACCAGTCTCCCATCCGTGCGCTGCAGGCTGCGGGGGCCGGTCCTGCGATGAGGTGAGCGTGTGGCCAAGGGGAATAGAGGCATCGGATCGGGACTTGGTTCTGTATATGACCGACACTTCGTTCAACCCGCGCACGCTCCTCGCCCAGAGCCGACTCGGTGTTCTTGCCACGATCAAGTCGGACGGCCTGCCTCAGCTTTCCCCTGTCATGCCCTTCTACGACGAGGAGGCCGGTCTCCTTCACGTCTCGATGACCGAGGGGCGGGCCAAGACAGCGAATCTGCGCCGCGACCCGCGCGCCGCACTGGAGGTCACCAGCGCCGACGGCTGGTCGTGGGCCACGGCCGAGGGCCCGGTGACGCTCGTCGGGCCGGGAACCGACCCGAACGGCCCAGAGGTCGAGGCCCTCGTCAACTACTACCGTGCCGCGTCCGGCGAACATCCCGACTGGGACGAGTACCGGTCGGTGATGGTGACGGACCGCAGGGTACTCATGACGATGTCAGTCACGCGCGTGTACGGGTCCCAGGCCGGCTGACGCGGTTGCCGGGTCACGCCTCGTGAGCGAACTCGTCACTGTCGCTGCCCTCTGTGAGTCCCCGGTCGGCGCTTCGCCCCTGATTACGCACAGTGCTACAAAGGGGATATGACGCAGTCCCTCGGGCGGCCTGCCGCCCGACAGGAGGGTGCAGTTTCCGGGGAGCCACGGCCCTCCTGGGGACAGAGCCTCCGCTCCCTCGTCAGCGTGCACAGCGTCGCAGGCCAGGTGTTTCTGCTGCAGCTGACACTGACCGTGCTGCTCGTCGTCGCGGCCGGCACGGCACTCGTGCTCCAGGCCAGGGACTCCGCCATGAAGGAGGCCGGTCAGCGCTCGGTCGCGACCGCCGAGGCGTTCGCCCACTCCCCGGGGACGCTGGCCGCCATGAAGTCCGCCGACCCCGGCGCGGTGCTCCAGCCCAGCTCGGAGGCGACCCGCAAGGCAACCGGTGTCGACTACGTCGTGACGTTCAGCCCGAAGGGCATCCGCTGGTCCCACCCCGACCCGCATCTGATCGGCAAGCACGTGATCGGCTCGTTCGCTCCCGCGCTCGCCGGCCGTACGGTGACCAGCACCTTCAACACATCCGTCGGCCCCGCCGTGAACACGACCGTCCCGGTCATCGACACCGACGGCTCCGTCGTCGGCCTCGTGGGCGTCGGGATCACCGTGGAGAACGTGAACGCCGGGGTGTCGGACAGACTTCCCCTGCTCGTGGGGTCCGCCGTGGGCGCGCTACTCGTCGTGACGGCCGGTTCGGTCCTCGTGAGCAAGAGGGTGCGGCGTCAGACCCACGGCCTGGACCCCGCGGAGCTCTCGCGCATGTACGAGCACCATGATGCGGTCCTGCACGCCGTGAGGGAAGGCGTGCTCATCACCAGCGGGGACGGCCGCCTGCTGCTCGCCAACGACGAGGCGAAACGACTCCTCGGACTGCCCCCGGGCGCGGAAGGGCAAGCCGTCGCGGAGCTCGGTCTCCCCCCGCACATGGCCGAACTCCTCGTCACCGAGCGTGTCGTGACCGACGAGGTGCACCGCGCGGGCGACCGCCTGCTCGCGGTGAACGTGCGGTCGACCGCCCTGTACGGCGGGCCCGCCGGCAACGCGGTGACACTGCGGGACTCCACCGAGCTGCGGGCCCTCGCGGGCAAGGCGCAGGCGGCCAGGGAACGCCTGCAACTCCTGTACGACGCGGGCGTGCGCATCGGCACGACCCTGGACGTCGTACGCACCGCGGAGGAACTGGCCCAGGTCGCCGTCCCCCGCTTCGCCGACGTCGCCACCGTCGAACTCCTGGACGGCGTCACGGGGGGCGGCGAGCCCAGCGAAGACACCGCCGAAATGCGCCGCACTGCGGTCACGGGCATCGCGCGCGAGGACGTGTTCTACCCGGTGGGCGAACTGATCCGGTTCGCCCCCTCGACACTGATGGCGAGGTCCATGAGCACCGGCCACGCGGTACTCGCAAACGATCTGGGCGCGGCAGGCGACTGGCGCATGCAGCACCCCGAGCGGGCCCGGCGGATTCTGGAATACGGCATCCGTTCACAGATCAGCGTGCCCCTGAGCGCACGCGGCGTCGTGCTCGGCCTCGCCAACTTCTGGCGCATGGAGAGCACCGCGTCCTTCGAGTCGGAGGACCTGTCGACCGCCGAGGAACTGGCGGCCCGCGCCGCCGTGGCGATCGACAACGCCCGCCGCTTCACCCGCGAACACGCCATGGCCGTCACCCTGCAGCGCAGCCTGCTGCCCGGCGCGCTCCCCGAGCAGTCCGCGCTAGAGGTGGCGCACCAGTACCTGCCCGCCGAGGCGGGGGTCGGTGGTGACTGGTTCGACCTCATCCCGTTGCCCGGCGCCCGCGTCGCCCTCGTCGTCGGCGACGTCGTCGGGCACGGCGTACGCGCGGCGGCCACGATGGGGCAGCTGCGCACCGCCGTCCACAACTTCTCGTCCCTCGACCTGACCCCCGACGAACTCCTGAGCCACCTCGACGATCAGGTCACCCGCATCGGCGCCGACGTGGCACGCGAGGGCGACGGCGACGGCGCGGGCATCGTCGGGGCGACCTGCCTGTACGCGATCTACGACGCGGTCACCGGACACGTGACGATGGCCTCGTCCGGCCACCCGGGGCCGGCCGTGGTCCTCCCCGACGGCACCGTCACCCTCCTCGACGTCCCCGTGTCCCCGCCGCTCGGGCTCGGCGAGAGCATGCCGATGGAGACCCTCGAACTGCTCCTGCCCGAAGGGTCCCAACTCGTGCTCTACACGGACGGTTTGATAGAGGACCGCCACCGCGACTTCGACACGGGCATCGAGATGCTGCGCGCCGCCCTCTCCCACGGCGCGGACCGCACACCGCAGGAGACCTGCGCGGAGGTCCTCGGCGCAGTGATGCCGGAACGGCCCGACGACGACGTCGCCCTGATCGTGGCGCGCACCCGGCTCCTCGACCCCGGCCGAGTCGCCGAATGGGATGTGCCCTGCGACCCGGCGGCCGTCGCGCCCGTACGCTCCGCGTGCCTGCGCCAGCTCGAAACGTGGGGCCTGGACGGGATCGCGTTCACCACCGAGCTCGTCCTCAGCGAGCTCATCACCAACGCCATCCGCTACGGCACCCAGCCCGTCAAGGTCCGCCTGCTGTACGACCGCAACCTCATCTGCGAGATCTCCGACGGCAGCAGCACCGCACCCCATCTGCGCCGGGCCGCCACCACCGACGAGGGCGGACGAGGACTGTTCCTCGTCGCCCACTACGCCGAACGCTGGGGAACGCGCTATTCGCCGCGCGGCAAGGTGATCTGGGCCGAGCTGTCCCCGCACGCCGGAGAGCCGGAACCCGCACCGGACCTCGGTGACGACTTCTTGGATCAGTGGGTCGAACCGGAGATCTGACGGGGCGCCGCGACCGGCGTCATGCCCTGGTGCCCGATCAGTCGGTGTCCGTGGCGGCGAGGACGGCGAGCCGGCGACGGTCGGGCGAGAGCGCGGCGATGCCGTAGTCGGTGCAGGCGTCGTTGTGGAACCACTCCGCGTCGGCCTCGAAGTGGAACCACGTGCTCTGGCTCGCGTGGCGCTCGACGTCCTCGGCGCTCGCGCCCTCGGCGGTCCCGCTGAGGCCCGCCAGCGAACGCCAGGCCCAGAGTCGTCCGTAGGCACCGTGTACGCCCTGGCTGTACATGCCGCCCATCGACGCCGTGGCGAAGAGCAACCGCCAGATCTCGTCCACCGGGCGGGCCGCGATCTCGAAGCGGGCCGTGGGGCCGAGCCCGTCGACGCAGGGCATGGGAAGGGTCGGGAGAAGAGCCGGCACCTGCTCCGGTGCGATGGCCTCGTCGAGGCGGAAGACCCACGCCCCGTGGTTACCCCAGTCTCCGGCCTCCGGGGCGGCGACGATGCTCGTGTGCACGGCCGTGGTGGCGACGTCCTGAAGGGTGGAACGGCTGGACGAGCGTGGGGTGGGCGGATCCATCCGGCCCTCGGCGGGCAGGCTCGACCCGCCACCTCTGGCGGAGCCGCGCAGTGAGCGGCTGGGGAAGTCGACGGCGGTCTCCATGTCGCGGAGCTGATTTGGCAGCCACGCGAGGGCGGACCAGCCCGGCCGGACGATCGTCCAGGTGCGCAGCGGTCGGAAGTCGTCGACGTCCACGCCGCGAAGGATCAACTCGTGGAAGAGACAGCCCCGCAGCTCGTCGAGGCGGTCCGTGTGGGAACGGTCGAACACGGTGGCCGCCAGTTCGGCGGGCTCCTGGTGCTCGGCGAGGAGCGATGCGACGAAGCGCGGGTGGAGGCCGGTCGACGCCTGCTCGTCGAGGAGCCGGAGCAATTGCGTGAGGCTGTCACGTCCGCGGGTGAGAGCAAGTACGCGTACGACATGGGTCAGGTGGCGTCCGTACTCCCGCGCCTGCTCGGCGGCGGCCTCGCGCCGGCCGGCGAGCCGCGCCCCCAACTCCCGCAGATACGAAGTGTCACCGCGCGCCGCGCGCGCCTCGACCTGGTCCCAGTCGAGCGGGAGGCGGTCATCCATTGCGTTTTCCACGGTCGGTCACCCTACGGGGCGGGGTTCGCGTCGGGTCACGACGACCTGGACGTCGTCCTCGTAGATGACGTGGCCCGGGTCTGTGGACCGGACCATGCGGCATGCGACTCCGTGTGAGGCGAGGATTTCCAGGTAGCCGTCGACGCGCTCCATGAGGTGCGTTGCCGTCGGCTTGAACCAGGCGGTGGCGGTGGGGTTGACCGCCGGGTCGTAGACCGTCGGGTCCACGCTCGAGGGGTTCGGGTACGCGAGGTCGTACCAGGCGTTGTTCTCGCGCCGGAAGAGTTCCTGCTCCTCGCTGAGCCTGCCCGCGCGGCCGAGCCGGTTGACCAGACCGAACACGCCCGTGAAGTGTCCCCGCTCGTTCGGTGTGACCGCCTGGAAGCGTACGTACTCGGTGGGGCCGCCGCTGCCTTGAGTCGTCATCGGGCGATCTTCGCATGCCTGAGCCGGCGGCTTCCGTGCGGTGTTCCCGCAGGAGTCGGAAGGCCGCGGGCGGCGCCTGACGGACCGTCCACCGGCTGTGTCGGCCCGGCGGACAGGAACACGGGGGTCACGGACGCGGGGAAGCGGACCAGCGACCCGTCACGCTCCACCGGCACGGCGACCCCGAACGCGTCCACGGCGTGCGCCTCCGCATGTGGCCAGGGACGTTCGATCCGCGTGGGCGGCTCGTCCTCGCCGGTGAACACGTCCCCTGCCGTCCACACGACCTCCAGGGGGCCGCGCCCGGGCCGCGACACCTCGAAGACGTACAGGTCCGGACGTTCCCCGGCCGCGAGGCGGCGCACGCCGTCGGCGCTGTCCAGATGTCCGGCCAGGCGGGCGAACGCGTCGGCCGAAGGGTGGCGTACGGCCAGCTCCGTTCCGTCGTAGTCGAGCAGGGCGAGCTTGCCGAACAGGAATCCCATCATGTTCAGCCGGTCGCGGTAGCCGGGGATCTCGGGCGCGAGGTTCCAGCACACGGTGCGGGTCAGGCCGGCGGCCAGGGCGAGAACGTTGCGGGTCACGACCTGGCGGCAGTTGATCCGGTCCCTGCGCGCGGCGAGTTCCGGCGGGCAGTCCTCGAGGAACATCCGCAGCGAGTCGGGGAGTTCGGCCTCCCGGGCGTACAGCGCCCGCATGGTGCTGCGGTCCGGCGGCTCCGCCTGCGCACCGGTGGCGGGGGCCATGAACGCGGCCATCATCTCCTGCTGGAAGACGGCCTGGGCCTCGGGGAACTCGAACAAGGTCGGCCCGTTGTACTCGCCGGCCACCACAGGCCGTTCGTAGCCGTGCCGGCGCATCATCGCGCGCACGGACTCCACGTGTTCGGGGATGTCGTGCGGGTCGCCGTACAGGTGCACGGAGAAGAGGTCGAACGCGTCGCGGCCGTGCTCCACCACGTGGTCGAAGAAGGCGCGCTCCTCGCTTCCGGGCGGGCTCGACAGCACGTCGTGACCGCAGCCGCCGAGGACGATCCGCGCGCCCGGGTCGGCGTCACGCACCGCGCGCGTGAAGGCCGCCAGCTGCTCGACGTACTCGGGCGCGGTGCCGTCCCAGAGGAGGCCCGTATTGCTCGGCTCGTTGTTGCACTGCCAGTAGTCGATACGGCCCCTGCAGCGGGTCACCAGGTGGCTCACGAAGCGCGCGTACTGCGCGGTGTCACGTGCCGGGGACGACGGCAGGAACGCCGAAGGGTTCCGCGTGGCCCAGGGCGAGCTCGAACAGACCGTGACCCACGCCTCGTCGGCCGGGTCCAACTGGTCGAGGACCGCGTCCACCACGGTCCAGTCGTAGCGACCGGGTTCCGGCTCGACCTGCCCCCAGTAGACGTATACACGCACCAGCGAACCGCCTAGTGCCCGGATCTGCGGGACGAAGGGATCCGGCTTGCCGAACATGCCGTAGCTGATCCCCCGGACGATGCCGAGCCGGATCCCGGCGGGTGCGGTGGTTGGGTCCATGACGCTCTCCTCATGCTTACGTTTATGTCATAAACTCTAGCTGATGGCATAAACTACAGCCATGAAGGACGAGCGGACAGCGGCCGGAGGCTTCGGTACGCCCTTGATCTGGACCCGTGCGGAGCCGCCGAAGCGCCGACAGAGCCCGCTGGAGCGGGACGACATCGTGCGGGCCGCGACGGCCGTCGCCGACGAGGGCGGAGCGGAGGCCCTGACGATGGCCGCGGTCGCCCGACGCCTCGGGCCGTACACGCCGATGGCGCTGTACCGCCATGTGATGAGCAAGGACGGACTCGTCGACCTGATGCTCGACGCCGCCACCGCGGAGGTTCCCGTGCCCGCGGAGCCGGGCCCCGACTGGCGCGCCGACCTGCGGGGGATCGCCACGGAGAGCTGGGCCATGGCGAAGAGACACCTGTGGTTCGCACAGCTCGTCCCGACCCGCCCCCCACTGGGTCCCCATATGCTGCGCCGCACCGAGTTCCAGCTGCGGGTGCTCGTCGGGCGCGGCGCCGCACTGGGCGAGGCCGTCGCGGACGCCGCCCTGCTCGACCGCCATGTCTTCGGCGGCGCACAGCAGGAGGCCGAGGAGCACGCCATGCGTCGCCGGCTGGGAATCGACACCCCGGAGCGGCTGGCCGCGGCGGTCAACGCGGTCAGGGGAGTGGCGGAACAGGGCGGGCACGAACTGCTGGCGCGATGGATGGAGGAACCGTCCGGGCCCGATATGGACGAACAGTTCACCCTCAGCCTGACGTTCCTGCTCGACGGCATCGAGGCGCGTCTGCCGAACCGGGAAGGGCGTTAGGGATCTGGCGCGGGCCCTCCACCGCCACCGCGCGCTGCGGCAAGCTGCGGATGCGGAGTACGAGAGGGAGACGGGCCGGCCCGCGCAGCGGACGTAACCCTCGGACCCCCTGGTCCAACACCACCGGAGCTGCGCTAAAAAGGCGACAACGACTCATCAAGATTCCGGGGGCGAACGTGGCGGACCAGGGCATACCCGACGCATCTCTCGACGGTTACGTCCGCATCCTCGCCGCGGCCGCCGCCACCGGACGGCGTCCGACGCGCGACGAACTCGATTCCCGCCGCGCCGTCGGCGAGCGCGCCGCCGAGACGGGCCACGGTCTGCGCGCCCTGGTCGGCGCACACCTGGACGCGACGCGCTCGCACTGGCCGGCCACTGCGGTGTCGCCCGACAGCGTGCTCGCCGCCGTCGCGCAGGCCGTCGACGCCTTCGCCGAGGGGTACGAAAGGGCGCAGCGCCTCGCCGTACGCCAGGAGGAGGCCGCACGCCGGGAATTCATCGACGACCTGCTGTACGGGCGCAGTGACCTCGGCCTGCTCGCCCAGCGCGCCGAACACTTCGGGTTGCGCCTGTCGTTCGAGCACGCGGTGGCCGTCGCGCAGGGAACCGTCGCGTACGACGAAGGAGACGCGGTTATCCGAGAGGTGGAGCGCGCGCTCATCGGCCGCTTCGGAGACCGCAGTATTCTGCTGACCACCAAGGACGGCCGTCTCGTCTGTGTCGCCCCGGGCGACCAGGACGAGGTCCTCGCGTTCTTCGCCAAGCAGGCCTTCGCCGCCACCGACGGGTGCCAGGTGGCGATCGGGCGTCCGCAGCCGGGCGCCGGTGGCGTCGTCCAGTCGTACGAGGAGGCGCTCAACGCCCTGAACCTCGCCGAACGGCTGGACCTCGACGCGCCCGTCCTGCGCTCCGCCGACCTCCTCGTCTACCCGGTCCTCACCCGCGACCGCCAGGCGATGGCCGATCTCGTGCGCAGCGTGCTGGGCCCGATGCGCGACGCCCGCGGGGGAGCGCAGCCCCTCCTCGACACACTCACCGCCTACTTCGACGCGGGCTGCGTCGGCGCCGAGGCGGCGCGCCGGCTGTCGCTGAGCGTGCGCGCCCTCACGTACCGGCTGGAACGTATCCACCACCTGACCGGCGCCGACCCGTCCGACCCGGTCCACCGCTACACGCTGCAGACCGCGGTGATCGGAGCGCGCCTCCTCGACTGGCCCTCCGTCGCCCTCTGAACCGCCCTTCGCGGGCTACGCGTCGACGGACGCCCGCAGCCGCGCCCTCGCCCGCGACAGGCGTGAGCGGACCGTGCCCGGTGCCACGCCCAGAATCTCTGCGGCGGCCTCGGAGTTGAGCTCCGACCAGCCGCACAGCAGGACGACATCGCGTTCGGCACGGTTCAGCCCGCCCAGCGCCGTGCGGGCGGCGGCGACCTGCTCGGCGTCCGCGATGCGGTCGACCACCTCGTCCGCGAAGTCCGGCTGGTTCTCGCGGGCGGGCAGCCTGGCCAGGGCCGCACGGTGACGGCGGGCCGAGCGGGACTGGTTGCGCAGGACGTTCAGGCCGACACCCAGGACGAAGGGCCGCAGCGGGGCGTCCTCGTGGCGCACCGTCTGCCGGAGCCGCCATATCTCCAGGAAGGTGAGCGAGACGACGTCCTCGGCCTGCGCCCAGTCGCCCGTCGCCCGCAGGGCCATGCGGTGCACCTCGGAAGAGGTGTCGTCGAAGAGCTCCGCGAAGGCGTCGGCGTCGCCCGCCCTGATCCGGGCGCGCAGTGAGTCCTCCATGACCGCATGTCTCCGTTTCGCGGCAGCTGTTGCGTGAGCCAGGCCATGGTGCCGGGCACCGGCGCAACACCGAACCACGCGGAGACGCCCTGATCGTGAACACCTGGTTGAGCGCTCAAAAACGCTCGAAAAGAAGGGTGGGTGGCCGCAACACGAGGGGCCGACCGGACAGTCCCAGACGTGACCAGGACTCCATACGCCGGAAATCGCGCAAGAACGTACACCGCACACACCACAACCGATCCCGCCGCGCAGTCGACGGGGACGGTGGAACAGAAGCCCGCGCCCGGCTCCGGGCGCACCTCGCCCCCGCCCGGCGCGACACACTCCGGCCCTGCGCAGCGCCCGGACATCCAGGGGCTGCGGGCCCTCGCCGTCACGCTGGTCGTCCTGGGCCACGCCGGGGTCACCCGGTTCAGCGGCGGCTACGTCGGGGTCGACGTCTTCTTCGTGATCTCGGGCTTCCTCATCACGTCCTCGCTCCTGCGCGAACTGTCCGCCACGGACCGCATATCGATCCGTGCGTTCTACGCCCGCAGGGCGCTGCGCCTGCTCCCCGCCTCGGCCCTCGTCGTCCTGGTGACCCTCGCCGGATCGTGGCTGTTCCTGTCGAAGGTCCGCTTCGCCGAGTACATGAGCGACGCGTTCGCCAGCGCCGTGTACGCCGTCAACTTCCGCCTCGCGGCCACAGGCACCGACTACCTCGCGGAAGGCAGCCCTCCGTCCCCGTTCCAGCACTTCTGGTCACTGGCCGTCGAGGAGCAGTTCTACCTGCTGTGGCCGCTGCTCCTGCTCCTGGGTTGGCGGCTGTCCCGGCGGCGCCGCGCGCTCCTGGCGGTACCTCTGGTGGCGCTGTGGGTGGTGTCGTTCGGGCTGAGCGTCTATGTGACCGGGCGGTCCGCGCCCTGGGCCTACTTCGGGTCGCACACCCGCGCCTGGGAGCTGGGCGCCGGAGCTCTGGTCGCGCTCGCCCTGCTCCGGCCTCCGCGACTGCCGGCCGGCGTGGCCGTGGCGATGACGTGGGCCGGTCTCGCCTGCGTGATCGCCGCGGCGCTGCGTTTCGACGCCGACACGCCCTTCCCGGGAGCGGCCGCGGCGGTACCGGTCATCGGCGCCGCCCTCGTCATCGTCGGCGGCACCTCGCCCGCGTGGCCGGGAGCGCGCCGGATGCTCACCGCACGGCCGGTGACCTGGCTCGGCGGTGTGTCGTACAGCTGGTACCTGTGGCACTGGCCGTTCCTGGTCATCGGGCCGAAGGCGCTGGACCGGCCCGCCGGCACACACCTGGAGCTCGCCCTCGGTGTGGCCGCGCTGCTCCCGGCCTGGCTGACCCTGCGCCTGGTGGAGAACCCGGTGCGCTTCCACCGGGCCCTGCGCGGCCGCCCAGGCCGAGGGCTGCGGCTCGGCCTCGCCCTGAGCGCCGTCACCGCCTCCACCGCGCTGGTCGCGGCCGCCTTCCCGCCGTCGATCAGTTCCGGCGAGCCCGCCCCCGTACTCAAGGACGCCCTCGCCTCCGCCCCCGACCCGGGCGCGCGCCTCACACAGGCCCTCGGCACGACCGGTGTCCGCCTGCCGGACAACCTCACGCCGCCGCTGACGCGGATCACGGACGTACGGTCGGCCGTGTACCGGGACGGGTGCCACCAGAACTACGCCGGCACGAGCACGCCCATGTGCGTGTACGGAGACCGGTCCTCGAAGCACGTCGCCGTCCTCTTCGGCGACTCCCACGCGGCCCAGTGGTTCCCCGCGCTCAACGTCCTTGCCGTACAGCACCATTGGAAGCTGATATCGATGACCAAGGCCTCCTGCAAGGCGGCGACGGTCACCACGCTCAACGCCCACCGCCCCTACACGACATGTGACCGCTGGCGCGCCGACGCGCTCGCGCGGATCGAGAAGCTCCGTCCCTCCCTCGTGCTCGTGTCCTCCTCCGACGCGGGCACCCCGGCGACGACGATGCGCGACCCGCTCGCGGGATGGACCGACGGCTATGTCCGGACGTTCCGCCGGCTCGCGCCGTCCGGCGCCCGGGTCGTCGCGCTCCTCGACACACCCTGGCCCCGCGAGGACGTGCTCGACTGCGCGGCCATCCACCCACTGCACCTGCGGGACTGCTCGGTCCGCGTGCCCGAGGCGCTGCACGACGTGACCCGCAGGAACGCCACGAAGGCAGCGGCACGTTCGACCGGCGTCGCCGTGATCGACCCGCAGCCCTGGCTGTGCACCGCGCACGGCGACTGTCCCGTCGCGGTGTACGACACCTTCGTCTACCGGGACGAAAGCCATATGGCCGAGGGCTACGCCGAAGCCCTGGCGCCGGTCCTGGGGCGGGCGTTGGGGGTCAGGAGCGGCAACTGAGCACCTGTCCGCCCAGGACCGTGACGTCGAGACGGGCCAGGACCGCCATGTCGGTGAACGGGTCGCCGTCGACGACGACGAGGTCGGCGTCGTAGCCGGTCCGGACGCGCCCTTTGCGGTCACCCAGACCGCAGGCCCTCGCCGCCACCGACGTCGCGGTGGCGAGGGCGTCGGCCGCGGCCATGCCGCCCGACACCAGGTCCATGACGGCCCGGGGCAGGCTGCCGTGCGGTGTGCCCGGGCTGATGCCTCCGTCCGTCCCGGAGACGATCGTGACGCCCGCCAGATGCGCGCGGACGATCCGCCGGCGCAACGCGTCATAGCCCGGGCCCGCTTTGCGCATGCGCTCCATGAGGTGCGGCGGAGGCACGGCACCCGGCCCACGGCCGAGCGTCGGGCAGACCACGATGCCCTGGGCGGCCAGTGCCGCGATGGCCTCCTCGGGCACGTGCACGCTGTCGGCGGTGAGGAACGTGCAGTGCTCGATGCCGTCGACGCCGGCCGCGATCGCGTCCCGGATCGACACCAGGGCGTGCGCGTGAGCGGTGACGGGAAGTCCCGCGGCGTGTGCCTGCCGGACGACGAGCGCGAGTTCCTCGGCCGTGAACGGGCCCTGGTCGACGGAGGATCCAGGGGTAGGCATGCCGCCCCCGGCCATGATCTTCACGACGTCGGCGCCGCGCTCGGCCCGCTCCTGGACGGCGGCGCGCAGTTCGTCCCTCCCGGACGCCTCACCGCCCATGTGCCGGCAGGGACCGCCCCGGCTCGTCACGGGCGGCCCCGACGCCACCACGGTGGGCAGGCCGGTACGGGGACGACGCGCGCGCCAGTCCAGGACCGACCACGCCACGTCCCCGAGATCGCGCACCGTAGTGACACCGGCGGCCAGCTGGGTCCGCAGGGACCGCTCGATCGTGCCGAACAGGTCGTCCTGGGACAGCTCGCCGAGCCGCTCCAACGCGCCCGGTTCGCCGTCGCCGACGAGATGGACGTGCGCGTCGACGAGGCCTGGAAGGAGCGTGCCCGACGGCCGGTCGAGGACCTCGACGTCCGTCGGGATCCCGAACCCGGCCGCCTCGACCCCGGCGATCCGCCCACCGTCCACGAAGACGACCCCGGCGCCCTCGACGACAGCGCGGCCGTCGAAGACCCGTGCGATGCGAAGAGCCAGCATGGCGGTCCTCCGTCGCGGGCGTGTGAGCGGCGCATCGGGAACGCCTGCGCGCCGGCCAATGGGCCAGGACCCCCGCCGCCCTGTCGGCGGCCTGTCCCGGGGCCAGCTCACCACGCCCGACCTCCGGCGGCACGCCGCCCGATGCCATACGAGGCATGCCCCGTCGCCCGTGAGGTGAGCTGACCGGGGACCTAGTGCGGCGACGAGACCGGGAACTCCGTACCGCAGGGGCCGCCCCCCTCCGCCTCGGCCAGGAAGACCTCCTGGCCCTCCAGCGTGAACGTGCGGTAGTGGCGGGCGATGCGGCGGGCCGAACGCGGGGCGTAGTGGCACACGAAGCTGCGGCGGAACCGGTCCGTGGTCGTGTTCGGCTCGGAGCCGTGGACCAGGCTGCCGTTGAAGAAGAGGACATCGCCCGGCTCCATGTCGACGGGCACGCGGGCGAGGCCGGCCGGCGGCGGCACGTACTCCCTCGTGAAATACGTGTCCGGGTCGGCCTCCTCGGGACAGAAGAGGTCCATGAGATGGGTGCCCGGGACGACTTCGAGCCCCCCGTTGTCGCGGTCCACGTTGTCGAGCGCCACCCAGGCCGCGACACAGGTGCCCGGCTCGACCCGCAGATAGAAGTTGTCCTGGTGCAGCGCCTGCCCGCGCGCGCCGGGCGGCTTGAAGTACAACATGCTCTGCGCTGCTATCGGCTCCTCGCCGATCAGCTCGGCCACGGTCGCGGTGATCCTCGGGTCGAGCAGGTACCGCATGGCGGTGTCGTCGATCAGATGCGGGTGCATGATGCGCGGGTACTCGCGCAGCGGATCGTGCGGGCCGTCGGGATCCTGCGCCGACGGCTGGAAGTGCCCTGGTACTGCGCCCCGTTGGGGGTACTCCATGAAACCGGCACTGAGCGCGGCCACCTCTTCGCGTGACAGGAGCCGGCGGGCGATCGCGTAGCCCGAGGCCCGGAAGGCCGAGATGTCGACTGTGTTCATGCGACGACCGTAGAACCGTCCTGGTGTGCCACGCTATGCGCGTGTCCGCCACAGACCTTCGTGAAACTGCTGCGCCGCCGCCGGGCGTCCTGATCGTCGGCCGCCACGACGGGCAGCCCGACTACGCGGTCCGCAGGACGGCCGGCGCCCCGAGCTGGCTCCTGCTGTGGACGGAGTCCGGCGCCGGTCACGTCCGCCAGGGCGGCGCCGAAACGACCGCCGGCCCCGGGAGCCTGGTGCTGCTCGCGCCGGGCGTACATCACACGTACCGGACAGCGCCGGACGCCGAGCACTGGGGGCTGTGGTGGGCCCACTTCCTGCTGCGCCCCGGCTGGGAGCAGCGCCTGCGCCCGTACGACCTCGGCAGCGGCTGCCATGTGATGCCCGACCTCCACCCCGGAGCGCGTACCGGCGTCTCCGCGGCACTGCGGCAGGCACACGCCGACAGCCGCTGGACGGGCACAGGCGCTCCGCCCCGCCCGGTGAGCGCCACCCGGCGCACCGCCCCGGCCTCGGTGGCGACGGGACCGGACGCCGCCGCGCTGGCCCTGGGATCCGTCGAACGCGCCCTGCTGCTCGCCACCTCCCCGTCCGGCGCCACCGGCCCCGGCGACGCGCGCGTGCGCCGCGCCCAGGCCCTGATCGACGCGGACCCGGCAGCCGCGCACACCGTCGACTCCCTCGCCGCGGCGGTGGCCCTTTCACCCTCGCGGTTCGCCCACCTCTTCGCGGAGGAGACCGGCTCCACGCCGATGCGGGCCCTGCGGGAGGCGCGGCTGCGCCATGCGGCGTGCCTGCTGACGAGTACCGAACTCACCGTGGCCCAGGTGGCCGCGGCCTCGGGTTTCGCGGGGCCCTTCCACTTCAGCCATGCCTTTCGCGGCAGGTACGGAACCCCGCCGAAGGCATACCGGTCCGCCGCCGGGTGAGGGCAGGCCCACGGCGGCACGGACTCGGTGTCACGCTCAGGCGGACAACACGACTCGGCGGGCCACACTGCCTGCCCGGCGATGGCAGAGTTTGACCATGCTGACCCTGACGACGCCGCGGCGCGGACGCTGCGCCGCACTGGTACTCCTGCTGAGCGCTGCTGTGGCGCTGACCGGCTGCGGCGAGGAGCGCGCCACGGACCCGGCGGCCGGACTACCGACCTCACTCGCACGTTCGAGCCCGCCTCCCTCGCCTTCTCCCACCATGACGTCTCCCCCCGCTTCCCCTTACGTGGAGCCCGGAGTCGTCGACGGTGCTCCGCACATCGGCGACAACAACGCCTATCGCCGCACGGGCGGCATGTCGCCCGCCGGTGAGAAGGCCGCGCGGCGGGAAGCCGCCCGCATCGAGCCCGTACTCAAGCGGCTCTGGGGACAGAAGGAGTGGGACCCCGAGAGCGTCCGCGCGGCGCTCCTCAAGCTCGGGTACGCGGAGGAGGGCAACGGTGACGAGGGCGAGCGGGCCGGCGGCGGGACGCTCGGCGTGCGGGGCATGGACGCGCGCTACGAGACCGACCACTACGTCACTCCCGAGGGCGCACAGGTCGGCCTTCGCGTCCGTGCCGACGCGTGCGTCACGGCGTTCGTGCAGGAGACGAACTACGGGGTCAAGGTCAATGGCCCGTACATGGAGACCGGCTGCTTCGAGCCGCCCTACGGCCACTGAGCGTGGGACTGCTGTCCGGCGAGTGCCTGGGTGCCGATGACGCCGAGGAGCGCGAGGCGCTCGGCGTCCTGGGTGCCGGGCTCGGCCGTGTAGATGATGATGCGCAGGCCCGTGCCCGCGACGTCGAGGATGTCGCAGTCCAGCGTCAGGGCGCCCACCTCGGGATGATCGATGGTCTTGCGCGACGCCTCCGCCTGTCCCACGGCTCCGGAATCCCACAGCTCGGCGAAGCGGACACTGTTCGCACGCAGCTCCGCGATCAGCCGCCGCAGCCGCTGGTCCTGCGGATAGCGGCTCGCCGCCGCACGCAAGTCCGAGACCTGCGCGGTCTCGAGCGCGCGCAGGGATTCCGGCGAGTGACGCACGCGGCCGGCCGGGCCGAGGAAGTTGCGCCACACCGCGTTGCGCTCGTCGCCGTGCCGCTCACCCATCAACGCCGTGTACAGGGGATTGGCCAGCAGCAGCGTCCAGGCGGCGTCGGAGACCGCGACGGGCGTCCCGGTCAGCCGGTCCAGCATCCGCTGGACGCTCGGCGTGATGAAGGCGGGCACCGTGCCCCGCCCCGGAGGTACGAGCCCGGCCAGATGGAACAGGTGCTCGCGCTCGCTCGCGGACACGCGCAGCGCCCGGCCCAGCGCCTCCACGACCTGCTCCGAGGGGTTGGTCGCGCGGCCCTGTTCGAGGCGGGTGACGTAGTCGACGGAGATCCCGGCCAGCATGGCGAGCTCCTCGCGGCGCAGCCCGGGCGCGCGCCGGCCACCGCCGACGGGCAGCCCGGCCGCCTCCGGCGAGACCCGGTCGCGCCAGCGCCGCACCGTGTGCCCGAACTCCGTGGTCGCCATGACTCCACTGTGCACCGCCCGGCGCTGATCTACCTGGTACTGGGAGTCCCACCCGGTGAGCGCGAACCCGTGTAGATCAGGCGACGACCACAACCTGTTGAGGCCTTCGAAGGTCTACTCCCGTCAAGGCGGCCGAGCCGCGCTCCATGAACTCGCCCGCGCCGAACGCCTGTGAAGGGTGCCTGGATCGTGTTCGTCTTTCTGGCACTGCCCGCTCTGCTCGCGATCCCCGTCTGGGTCGTCGCGGTGGTCGTCAAGTTCATCTCCGTCGCCCTTCCCGGCCGCCGGGCGGACTGGTCACGCGATCTGCTGCGGTGGTGTGCTGCGATGGCTGCGGCAGCGGCAGCCGGCCTGTACGTGCTCGGGCTCGGCGCGGTGCAGCTGTCCGCGCACGAGTCGGAGAGCGGCGCCTCCTCGTCTCCGGCGCCCTCGTGCCGCGACGCCGACGTCGACGACAGCACCCTCCAGCACCTGATCGGGCACCGGACCTCCTACGTGCCGCTGCGCTTCGACTGCGTGCTGGACGACGGAACCACGTACCCCAGCAGCAGCGGCTACGCGTGGCTGAACGGCCTCACCGCCGCGTTCGGTGCAACCGCCGGCGTGCTGGTCGTGACGGTCGGAACGTCTTTTGTGACGCGGCGTGTTGCTCTGCGGGCAGCAGCGCCAGTGGCTCCCCCTACGGCAGAAAGCGGCCTCCATGGCGACTTGGATCAAATCTGCCACCGGCCACCACCCTAGTGTGAACTCCGCTTCTTTCGGCGTGAGTTGCTACGTTCCGTACGCGATGGTCGTGGCCTCGAGGAAGCGGCACGTTCATTCTCGTCGGGTGTCACGTCCGAGTTGCCGGGACGGCACGGGAAATGACTGGCGGCCCCCGACACGTGTCGGGGGCCCCTGTCGTCTGCGCGCGATCTACCAGAGGATTGGCAGGCGCTCGGGGATGCGCTTCATGAAGCCGGTGCGCCACACGAGTTGCTCGATCGGGACAGCGAGATCGAGGTTCGGCATCCGGTCGAGGAGGGTCTCGATCGCGATCTGTGCGTGTCGCTTCCCGAGGGCGGTAGCGGGGCAGTAGTGGCCGCCGCCACCGAAGCTCAGGTGTGCGTTGGGGTTCGGCCGGTCCAGGCGCACGGTGTGGGGGTCGTCGAACTCGGCGGGGTCGTGGTTGGCGGCCTCGACGAGCACCAGGACGAGTTCGCCCTTCTGCACGGTGACGTCTCCGAGCTGCATCGTCTCCGTGGTGATGCGCGGGAGGCCATCGGCAATGGACAGGTTGATGCGCAGCAGCTCATCCACGGCGGCCGGGATCAGCTCGGGCCCGGCGACGAGCCGGGCCTTGAGGCCGGGGTTCTGGATCAGGGAGACGATCGCCATGGTGAGGAAGCCCATGACGCTGATTACGCCGGCGCCGAACATGGTGACGCCGACGGTGGCGAGCATCTCGTCTGTGAGGTGGTCATACGCGGGATCCTCGCGCAGGGCGGCGAGTTCGCCCATGAGGCCGCCGGTGTCGGGGTCGTTGAGGCGCATCACCATGTGGGCCATGTCGCGGTCCCAGTTCATGGCCGCCGCGGGGATCTCGCGGGGACTGTTCATGAACGCGACGTCGAGGGAGCCGTACAGCGCCGCGGAGTCGGCCTGTGGGATACCGAGGATGTAGCAGTGCAGGCCGGTCGAGTACGGGATGGTGAAGTCGTACCGCAGATCGGACGGTGCCCCGGCGGACACGAGCCGGTCGACGAGGTGCGCGGCGTGCTCGCGAAGCCAGTCCTCCAACCCCGGGGCTTTGGGGTTGAGGGCCTTCAACACTGCTTTGCGCAGTCCCGCGCCGGTGATGTTGCCCATGTTGTTGACGACCTCCGGGGGGATCGTCAGCGCGTACTGACGTGGCATCCCGGGCGCGGACGTGTCCTTGAGCGAATACCGGGCGTCGTCGAGGACTTGTCTGCACAGCGGATAGGAGGAGACGAGCCATGCTTCTGCGCCGGCGATTGTGCGGACTCTCTTGACCGGCTCACTGGTGATCAGGTGTGGGATCTCGTTGGGGAGCCGTGTGCCGTTGGCGTCGAACGGGAACCGGGGCAGCGGATCGGCGTCGTGGTTGACGGGGCAGCCGCGACCCATCAACCGATCGGTGGTTGGACACAGGGGCCGGACCGAGAACGAACTCCATGGAGTCCCGCCGCGCGCGACGCGCTGCGCCACTGCTGCGTGAGCACGCTGAATCCGTCGCCCGGTTCCGCCGGCCCCGCACACCAACCTTTCGCCGCCGGCGCGATCTCGCGCGATTCGGGCGCCTGGTTCTCGACGACGGGTGGCGCGAGGGCACACGGTGATCGTGGCGGTGGTCATGCGGCGTGCTCCTGGTCGTCAGCGGTGGCGGGGGTGATCACGGCGTGTCCCTGGTTGCGGGAGGCGCGCAGGCCGGATCCGCGGGCGTACAGCAGGTCCGCCAGCGGGAGGGCCTGGTGGTAGAGGTTCAGGCTGGAGGGGACGCCCAGGATGGCCGGGGTGTCGAGGAAGAGAGGTACTTCGGCGCACACGTAGCGGATGCATGCCTGGCGTTGTTGCTGGGTGGCGCCGAGGCCGCCGACCTTCGTTTCGAGGAACCGGGTGGCGAGTTGGTCACACACGTCGCGGAATTCTTTGTCGTCCTTGAGCATGACGTCCAGCTCATCGCGGATCTTGCGGTAGGCGGGGATCTGTACGAGGCCCGACATGGGGCGTCCGCGCAGTCGCTGCCCCGATGGGTCCAGTGATCCGACGGCGGCTGTCACCTTGGCGCGTACGCCGCGCAGGTTCTTGACGGTCTTGCGCTGCGCTTCGACGGAGCCGTAGCCGAGGGCTTCGAACTGTTCGGCGACGTGCATGTCGGTCCAGATCAGATCGACTTGACGGAAGTTGTCCAGGCCCCATGCGGCCAGATCGAGGACCCTTTGATGGGAGAAGTATCCGTTGCCCGAGGAGATGCCGATGACGGCGTGTTCGCCTTCGTCGTGGATGACGCGGCAGTGGGGTGTGTAGGGCTGTACGGCGAAGGTTTCGGTGCGAAGTGCAGTCGTCAACGTCTTTGACGTCCCTCGGAGTTGCTAGTCGCGCAGGGCCTCGTGCCCCGGGTGTGGCAACTCGATCGCGACGCTAGCCGAGGGATGTGCTGGTTATCCAGGGTTACCGGCCAGTCACAGGATGAACAGAAGGTTTCGGCATCTTCCGTGCGAGTGCACCAACTAGCCGACCAACACAGGGAGTTCATGGGTTGGCGGTTCGCTCTTGTGTTCTACTTCCGTGGCGCGACATAACCAACCGTCCAGTCCTGCCCCGGGGGTACACGTGGGCAGGGCCAGAAGGGGCATGTTTTGTCTGGTACATCCAGAAGAAGACGCTTAGTTTCACGCATAGCCGTCGGCGTGGCCATGCTGATGCTCGCAAGCACCGGCGCCGCAGCAAGCGCCGCCGACACAGCGGGTGCCGGGCAGCCGGACCCGAACGCCGCACCGTCCACCCGTCCGGCCGCCGGTCCCGAAGTGCGGTCGATCGCCGCGGCCGGTTCCCGCCCGGCATCCGGAAAGAACCCCGTCGCTGCGCCGTCAACGAAGAAGGACGCGGCCGGATTTCAGCGGGTCGTCTCACAGAAGAAGGTCCAGCTCAAGAACACCGTCACCGACGCCGACGGCGACAAGTCGACGCTGACGTTCGAGGTGTGGACGGCGGACGCGGCCGGTAAACCGGTCACGAAGGTCAAGCTGAACGACACCACGTACGGCGTCATCGTCTCCCCCTACGTCGCCTCCGGGTCGCTCGTCACGGTGGACGTTCCCCCGGGGAAGCTGTCCCTGCACCAGAACTACGTGTTCCACACCTCGGCGTTCGACGGCTCCCTGTACGAGACGTCGTGGTCACCGTGGGCGCCGTTCCGGGTAGAGCCCCCGGTCGATCTCACGCTCCCCGCGCCCGACTACACGGCACCGGACCCCTCGGCACTCGACAACCCGCCGTCCGGACTCCAGACGAAGCCGCTCGGCGCCGGCGCAACGCTGGCCGCGAAGACGAAACCCGCTGCCGAGCAGTGCAGCGCGAAGGACGACGACGGCCGTCAGGTGTGCTTCGGCAAGCAGCTCACGAAGGACGAGGCGCCCAAGAAGGTCGCCGCGAAGATGGCAGCCGCATCCGACGAGATCGCCGGAATCCCGTGGTGCAACACGGACTTCCCATCCATCCTGTCCACCCGGCAGGCGCAGTGTGACGTGCGATCGGTGCCGGTCGTCATCCGCACCGACGGTGTCCCTGACGCCATCGCGTACTTCATGTTCGTGCGGACCCTGCAACTCGACGGGGCGAACAGTTTCACCGAGAACCTCCTGATCGAGCCCGCGCAGCAGATCCCGCTGGACTTCGCCGAGATCGACCTGAACCTCGGGAAGCACTTCTGTCAGGGGTCGTGCAAGCCGATCCAGCCGGACGCCTCGGCGTGGAAGGGCAAGAACTGGTGGGTTCCCGGAGAGATGCACTCGGCGGAGATCACCACGCCGTACACCTGGGACGCCTCGGGCGTGAACACGCAGGAGCTGTTCAAGCCGGACGTGCAGATCGACGGTGCGATCCTGCCCTCGGACGGGAAGATCCGCCCGTTCATGACCGGCTACCAGTGGTCATTGGACTACCGCGGAGACACGTCCGAGCTGGACCAGATCCGCTGTGACACCAAGGACGTCGACAAGGACGTCACCCCGGGCTGCGTGTTCGTCAACTCCGCACCCACGTACGAGTTCAACGCGAAGAAGTTCCCGCAGGCGGCGGCGCACGGCTGGCTGATCCAGACATACAACCCGACACACCCCGGCTCCGAGGCTGAGCGCAAGCCGCTGTACTACATGGGCAACAACGACCAGAACAATCGCAGCCGTGGCCGCATCTGCCCGACCGGGTGGGCCGCGGAGAACGGTGACGCTTCCGCCCTCACCGATGTCGCGGACGAACTGAACTGCGACGAGTTCGCGTTCGCCTCGTCGTACAACAGCGGCGGCATGTCGTCGACGGAAGGCGGCCTGAACCCCGCGCTGGTGCCGGGCAAGACCACGCCGACCGGTGACGCATGCCTGGGCACCTTCGCCAAGAAGGCCGGCACGACGATGCACCTGTTCAGCCTGGACGGTACGGATCCCACGTTCAAGGAGGTGTGTGGCCGGTCCGCGATCTCCGGCAAGGAGAACCAGGAGTCCATGGGCGGCCACTTCTCCGCCTTCATGAAGGACATGCGACTTCGCGACAAGGATGCCTATTGGCTGGATACCCGGATGACGCCCGGGATCACCTGCCACAACGGCGGCGGCACGCCGGTCATCTGCAAGCTGACCGCGCAGTAACCGCGTAGAGCAAAGGACCGGCCCCACCCCCGCTGGCCCGGGGGTGGGGCCGATCTCGTTGTGCCGGAGATCAGACGGCGGGCAGCGCCACGTAGGGCAGAGTGCCGGTGGTGACGGCGGCCTGGTCGATGAGCACTCCGGTATAGGCGCCGACCGCGGCAAACACGGGGCCCGCGATGTTCACCAACCGGTCTTCGTACGCGGGGATGTCTGCGTCGTCCTCGGGCCGTGGCCCCAGGACAGCCCCAGCCGCCTGGAGCGCGGCGTCGAGGGCGGATCCCTGTCCGGTGTCGGTGGTGAACTCGGCCCGGTAGGCGTTCCCGTCGCCGGGCGCGTGCACGATCATCTGCGGGGGGCTGAATTCGTTGAGGGTGATGCAGATGATTTCCTCGTCCGGGTACGGGCGCATCGACTTCACCCCGCCCGTGTAGCCCGTGTACCAGGTCGCCCGGCCCCAGTTCTCAAGGACATACAGCCAGTCGCCGTGTGTCCCGTACATCGCCGGGTGATGGTCGGCGGGCAGCGGTCCCCGGTCCTGGTAGGGGGTGCGGGCGGCCAGCTCGTCGAGATCCGCACCGAGGCTGATGAGGAACTCGTCGTCGCTGTCGAAACCGCGGGCCAGGGTCAGGGAGATCCCGCTCAGCATCCCCCTGCCCGGCACCGCCTGATCGCTGTTGGTGTGCTGTCCTATCCAGCCAATCGTGTCGGTCATGCACTGCACGCTACTCGAAAGGACCGACATCACCGGCGAGAAAGGCCTACGTCTGGTGCGCAGCACGGTTCATCGGGCACCGGCAGCTCAGACAGCCCTGGAAGCCGTTCAGCGTCCCTGTGCGCGGTCAGGAGCGGTGCGCTTCCCACTGTCGCGCAGCTGTCAGCATGTCCACCATCCACGGCACCGTCTCGCCTTCGGTGATCTGTTCCCACACCTTGACGGCGTGGCAGGCGCAAGGGGCCGTGTTCGACATCGTGTCCCTCGACGTCACCGCCGGTGACGATGTCGCCCACGCCCACGCCCTGCTGCACTGCGGAACCCCGGACGACCTGGCCGGGCAACCGGAGAACCGCCTGCGCCTGACGCTCGGGCTGCGCAAGGACGAGGGACGCCGGACCGTGGCGCACGAGCACCACTCGTTCCCGGACGCCTCGGCCGGCGACGGGTAGGTCATGAGCCGTGGAGCGGGGGTTGGTTCACGCGGACTCCTGCCCCCTGATCAAGGCGGCGGGGAGTTTCCCGTGCAGCACCAGTTCCTTGGGGAGGGTGAGTTGGAACTGCTCCTCGACGACGGCGAGGGACTTGGCGTGCGCCACGTCCTGGCGGTCCTCGTCCGGGACGCCCCCGGCCTGGAGGGCGGCGCTCACCAGATCGGGACGTGAACCCGTGATCTCATGCGACCACATGTGCATATGCATGTCGAAGCCGCACATGTAGTCCCCGTCGTGGAAGTACGTGAACTCGGGCGGCGGCAGCTTCGGGTTCTGGCTCTCGTGGTACAGCCGGAAGACGTGAGCACCACCCTTGGACCGTTGCTCAGAGCCTCAGTAGCTCTCAGCATTCCGGGCATTGCGGCCCGAAAGGTCCGTCTCATCACCAAAGCGTGGGTGCTTCGGCTTGAGTACGGTCTCTCGTTTCCGTCTGCCGCTGGTGCGGCAGGGTTGCGCCACCTGCCCGCCCGCCCGTGGCCTTGCGGCTGCGGGCGGTTGCGCGGGTCTTACGGTCGGCTACACGAGGCTTCGACGCCGCCGGGGCGGTGTCCTGGTCTCCGGCCACTCCGGTACCAGTTACTGCGGCTGCCGCGAGGGCTGCGAGGTTGAGTGCGGCGTTCTCGTCCCGGTCGATGACCAGGCCGCAGGCGTCGCAGTGGTAGGTCCGCAGGTGCAGCGGCAGCTTGACTTTCACTGCGCCGCACCCGGAACAGGTCTTCGAGGAGGGGTACCAGCGGTCGGCGACCACGAGGTGAGTGGCGTGGCGCTGGCGGGTCTTGTACTCGAGCTGGCGGCGGATCTCGCCGAACCCGGCGTCGGCGATCCGGCGGGCCAGGCGCCGGTTGCGGAGCATGCCAGCGACGTTGAGGTCTTCGACGACGACGGTGCCGTACTCGGCCGCAATGCTCGTGGTGAGATTGTGCAGGGCGTCGGCGCGGAGGTTCGCCACCCGGTGGTGGACCTTGTTCCGCTGGGCGTTGGCTTTCTCCCACCGCTTCGAGGGCTTATGCCCGATACGCCGGTCGGGTCCCTGGCGTCGGGAGACGACGCGGGAGGCGTGGCGCAACTGCTTCAGCGCAGTGTCCAGGTGCCTCGGATTGGCTACTTCGCGGATCGCTCCGGCGCTGTCGGCCATCACCGCGAGGGTCTTCACGCCGAGATCGATCCCGACCGCCGCCTCCGGCCGGGTGACCCGGGCGAGGTCCTGCTTCACCTCTACCTGGAAGGAGACGAACCAGCGCCCGCGCTCGTGCCGGACGGTCGCCGACAGGATCCGGGCCGTCCCGGCCTGAACGCGCGCGAGGAGTTTCACCGTGGGCTCGTGGGTGCGCAGTGTGCCGAGCCGGGGCAGCGTGACGTGCCGGCCGTCGGCGTCGACACGGATGGTGCCGGTGGTGAACCGGCAGGACAGGCGCGCCTTCCGCTTCGACTTGAAACGCGGGAGTCCCATCGCGCGGCCACGGCGTTGGCCCTGCCTGGACCTGGCGTAGTTGTCGAACGCAGCGGCGGCGTTGGCCAGGCCGGTGTTGTACGCCTCCTTGGAGTTCTCTGCCCACCAGTGCGCGAATCTGGGGTCGGTGTGCTTGACCGCGTTGAACGCCTTGCGCAGCGCGGGCAGCGACCACGGCCGCCACTGGGTCAACTGCTCCTGCGGGATGCCGTAGGTGGACTCGGCCTTGCGCTGCCACCACGACGCCTCGATCCAGGCAACCGCCCAGTTGTACGCGGCCCGTGCCGCACCACAGTGCGAGTGCAGTGCCCGCTCCTGGGCAGCGTTCGGGTCCAGAGCGAACCGGTACGCCTTAACCACGAACCCGGACTGCGGCCGGAACTTCTTCACCCGGCAGCCTCACCGGTCGCCACGACCACCGCGCGGGCGGCACGCTTCTTCGCCCCCCGCCGCCCGTACAGGCGGGCGCACATCAACGTCAGCACTTCGCTGATGTCCCGCACCAGGTCATCAGCCGTCTCGGTGGGGTCGAGGACAACCAGGCGACGCCCGGACGCGGACAAGACGGCTTCGAGGTGCTCGACGCCAAACCGGGCCAGCCGGTCGCGGTGCTCGACCACGATCACCACCGCCTGCGGGTCTGACAGAACCCGGTGCAGCTTGCGCCGACGACCGTTCAGTCCCGAGCCGACCTCGGTCACGACCTCCGCAACCGGCAGGCCAAGACCAGTGGCCCCCTGGACCACACGGGCCACCTGCCGGTCAAGGTCCAACTTCTGGTCCGCCGACGACACTCGGCAGTACGCCACGACGCGGCCAGACACCTCCGAAGCGGGCTCGTCGACCAGCCACGTGCCGGACGGTGTCTGGCGCACCGGGACCGGCATACGGCCCTCTTTCGCCCACGTCCACGCGGTCTGGTAGTGCACGCCATTGCGCGCCGCCCACTCGGAAAGCTTCACACAATCAAGATAACACATGAGAAAAGCTGAGATTCACTGATAAATAACGCAACAGTTCGTAGCCCCGCGAGGAGGGGACTGGTGTTCAACTCGCCGGGCCAGTAGCCGACAGCCACGGCGAAGGCGAGGTCCCAGACGGCGCCGTATCGCACCGCGATGGAGTCGCTGCGGTGCAACGCCCTCTCACGGTCGACCAGTTGGGTGTTCAGGTCGTAGCCGGTGCATTCGCCCAGAGGGGCAGGGGCCGTGTCCCTCGCGAGACGCTGGACCAGTTCCCCGGGCTCCAGGCCGCGTGCCAGCGTGATGCAGTAGCCGGCCCAGGCGATCTTTTCGCGGGCGATCCAGCCGATTCCGTCGCTCATGTCTCTCCTCCTGTGCAGGTCGCCGGGGGGACAGCCCATGGAGGCCTTCCCTCGCGCCGCCCCGCCACTCGATCGACGGGGCGGGCCTTACCGAGGTGCTGCTGCTACCTGATGTCGCACTTCACGGTCGCCGCGCTCGCGTCCGCGCCCACGCGCTCAACTGGCAGCAGAGCCAAACCACTTGGACATGTGGCCGAGCAGATCCTGCTGATCCTCACCGACCCAGGCGACGTGGCCGTCCGGCCGCAGCAGCACCGCGGGAACGTCCAGTTCCTCGCTGACGTCGACGACGTGGTCGACGCGGTCCGCCCAGCCCTTCACCGAGAGGCTGCCCGTCGGGTCGAGGAGCAGCCCGCGTCCGTCGTGCATCAGCTCGTAGAGGCGCCCCTGCTTCAGCTCGACGTCCCGCATCCGACGGCCGAGCAGCTCGTGGCCCTCGCCGAAGTCGTAGCTGACCCCGACCGCGGTGATGATCCCGGTCATGTACCGGTTCACCTCCTCGAAGTCCATCAGCTTCGAGAACAGCTCCCGGAGCGCCTTTGCGCCTGGAGCGGTCCCCAACAGGGTGATCTGCGCACGGGTGTTGTCCAGCACGCGGGCACCCACCGGGTGCCGTTCGGTGTGGTAGCTGTCCAACAGCCCTTCCGGCGCCCAGCCGTTGACCGCGGCCGCCAGCTTCCAGCCGAGGTTGAAGGCGTCCTGGACGCCGAGGTTGAGCCCCTGCCCACCGGTCGGCGGGTGGATGTGCGCCGCGTCGCCGGCCAGGAACACCCGTCCGACCCGGTAGCGCTCGGCCTGCCGGGTGGCGTCACCGAACCGGGACAGCCAGCGCGGCGAGTGCACGCCGAAGTCGGTGCCGGCCGTCGCGAGCAGCTGCTGCTTGAAATCGTCGACGGTCGGCGGGGTCGCCCGGTCTTCGGACACGTCCGCGGCGGGCACGACGATGCGGTACATCCCGTCCCCCTGCGGGATGACGCCGAACCGCAGGTGGGTCTTGCGGGTCTCCTCGACGACGGTGGCGATCGTCGCCGGATCCTCGGTCGCCCCCATTTCGCCCAACAGCGTCTCGATCGTGGCGGGTTCACCGGGGAAGTCGACGCCGAGCTGTTTGCGCACCACGCTGCGGCCGCCGTCGCACCCCACGAGGTAGCGCGAGCGCAGCTGTGTGCCGTCCGCCAATTCGACGGTCACCCCGTCCGCGTCCTGGCTCACCTTGGTCACCTCGCACCCGCGCCGGATCTCGGTCCCGAGTTCGAGCGCACGCTCGTTGAGCAGCCGCTCGGTGACCGGCTGCGAGGCGGCGACACCGAACGGGTGAGCGGTGTCCAACCGGTCCGGCCACGGCTTCATGATCCCACCGAAGAGACCACCGGCGCTGAACTTCTCGCTCACCGCGAGGAACCGTTCCAACAGGCCGCGCTGGGCCATCATCTCCACGCTGCGCGCGTGCAGGCCCTGTCCGCGGGACTCCTTGGTCGGCTCGGGCAGCTTCTCCAGAACGACCACGTTCACGTCGTGCAGCCGCAGCTCGCCGGCCAGCATCAAGCCGGTCGGTCCGCTGCCGACAACGATGACGTCGATCATGAAATCCCCTACGTGACGAGTTGAATGACGGCCGGCCGCGCCGCGAAGTCCGACGACGCGCACACGATCACGCATGACCGTGCGTCGACAGAGGTGTGAGCACTTCGCGAATCCCCGATTTCCGCAGGTCCTGGCCTAGGCCGGCCATTCTGCGCCAGGACCGGGGCCTTGCCGCAAGGCCCCCTGTGCGCTATATGTTGAAGAGGGCAAGGGAGTGGACACTCTCCTTGCCCTTTGTCGTCTGCTGGGGAGTCGAGGCCGGTCAGCCTCTACGGCGACCATGCCGGCAGTCCTCGCATCCGCAAGGTCATCACAACGCAAGCCGGTTGACTTGGTCGGAGCGCCCCGGGCCGCCCGCGCGTAGCCGAGCAGTACTGAATTGCTTGCATCTGCTGAGGCCCTCAGGGCGTGCTGAATTTCTAGGACACGAATACTGTCGAAGCCGAAGAGTGAAGCGCGGTCCGTGAGATTGCGATCGGCAGCAGTGCTATTGAATTCCCCTGTGAAAGGGAGATGCGCGTGGCCCGTACCGGACGTCTCCGGTACGGGCCATCGCCGGGCGGTGCAGGCTAGTTGACGGCCGCCAGGTCGGTGATCTTGCGGGTCTGGAGGTCCGACTGGACCTTGATCTTGGTGACCTCGGGGTTGGCGCCGTCGCTCCAGGTGAGCGTGACGAGCGAGGTCGCGTGGCCCGCGCCGGAGCCCGTGTAGTCGACCTTCCACTTCACGGGCACGTTTTGCGCGAACAGGATCCCGTCGGCGTGCTCCTTCGCCTCGAACGCGGAGACCTTCTTCTGTGCCGCCGCCGACAGGTAGAAGGAGCGCAGCGCCTTGGCGTTGGCGCCGGCGGCCGGGTCCTCGTTGTCCCAGATCGAGTCGATGTACGCGCCGTAGAAATCGGCGACGCGGTTGGTGGTGCTGCGCGGGTCGCCCTGGGACGGTGCCGGGGCGGCGGCGACGGCCGTGGTGTGGGCGGAGGTGCCGGCCAGGGCCGGGGTGATCGCGGTGAGCGAGAGCGTGGCCGCGACGGCGGCGGAGGCGAAGAGAGCGGTGCGGGTGCGAGCGTGCATGGTCGGTGGAACCTTCCCCGTCATTCGGTGCCGCAGTGAATCCTGCGGGCTTCTGGTCACGGGATAAGACTGCACTCGCGGTCCGCCAGTTCCACCATTCTTCGCATTCTTTTGTGCGTGGTCGCGTAAATGGCATTCATGAAATGGTTGTGCGGTCGGATGCAAAAATGACGGCAAAATCGCGCCGCGTGCAGGGGCTCTGAGTATCCGTACTCAGGCTGGGATCCGGTCGGCGCGGAAGCATGGGGACGTGTCGGGTTGGGTGGTCGATCTTGTCCTCGCGGTGGTGGTCACCGGTCTCGAAGCGGTGGCTCTGGCGTTGTTCTGGTTCCGGGAGAGCGTGAAGGCCTGGGCGGCGCAGGGGCGTTCCGTGCCTTGCTGGACACGTCGGGTCGTCGTGGTGCTGGGTGTCGGCTCGACGCTGCCCGGCCTGGCCGTCGCCGGCTTCTTCGAGGCTTGCCTGGAGGCGGCAGCCGTGTCGCAGGCTTTGGTGGCGTCGGTGCTGGGCTCGCTACTCGCGCTGGGCCTCGCGACGGAGGCTCGCCGGTGGTTCTCCCGGGGCCGGCGGAAACGAGGCACGCAACGATAGTTGGTCCGCGCGAGGGGCATGGCGCAGGCCGGCGGCGAGGTTGTCCGTCCGATGTCTCCGTAGGTTGACCCGATGGGTCTCTTCGGCAAACTGACCGGCACCAGGCGTCCCGACGCCGGTGTCATACCGCTCCCGGCCGGAGAAGTCCGCGCCGCGCTGTTCGCCATCAAGCGGCCCGACGTGCGGTACGTCGTACGCAACGGCACCCCTGCCGAGCGTGCCGACCTCGTCGCCGAGTGGCGGGTCCTGGAGCCGGCCTGGCGCACCTTCTTCTCCCGGAGTCGGCCGAGCCGGACACTGAAGACGAGGATACGCCTGGACGCCGAGAGCCACGAGGTGCGCGCACTCGACTGGACCATCAGGTCGTGTGCGTGGAAAGGCCGTTGATCAGCGCGGCGAGCTCGGCCAGTTCGTCCTGCGTCAGGTCGGTCAGGGGCGGGCGCACCGGCCCCGCGCCGTGGCCGACCGCCGTCATCCCCGCCTTCACGATGCTCACCGCGTAGCCGGGCCGCCGGTTACGGATCTCGGTGTACGGCAGGACGAAGTCGTCGAGGAGCTTGATGACGCTGTCGTGCCTGCGCTCGCGGACGGCGGCGTAGAACTCGAGGGCGAACTCGGGCAGGAAGTTGAAGATGGCCGACGAGTAGGTGGTGACGCCGAGTTCGAGGTAAGGGAGGGCGAACATCTCCGCGGTGGGCAGGCCCCCGATGTAGGTGAGGCGCTCGCCGAGGCGGGTGTAGATCCGCGTCATGGTGTCGATGTCTCCGACGCCGTCCTTGTAGCCGATGAGATTGGGGCAGCGGTCGGCGATCCGGGCGAGCGTGGGCGCGGTGTAGACGGCGTTGGCGCGGCTGTAGACGATGACGCCGAGCGACGTGGCGCGGCACACGGCCTCCACGTGGTCGGCCAGGCCCTCCTGTCCGGCCTCGGTGAGGTACGGCGGGAAGAGCAGGATGCCGTCGGCGCCCGCGCGTTCCGCGGCCTGGGCGTACTCGACGGCCGTGCGTGTGCCGTAACCGGCCGGGGCCAGGACGGGCGTTCCCTCGGGGGCGCTCTGTACGGCGGCGGTGACGACGCGCTCGACCTCGGCGCCGGTCAGGGAGAAGAATTCGCCGGTTCCGCCCGCGACGAACAGGCCGCCCACCTCGTACTCGGCCAGGCGCGTGATGCTGTCGCGGTAGGCGCTCTCGTCGAAGGAGAGTTCGTCGGCCGTGAAGTGGGTGACGGGGAAGGACAGGAGGCCGGATCCGATGCGCCGGCCGAGTTCTGACGGGGTGTAGGACGACGTCATCTGCGTTCTGCTCCTGGAGTCGGGGTGAGGCGTGAGGTGTGCCCCTGGTGACGACGCTACGAGCAATGACTCATGCCGGTCCAACACTGATTTCGCATCCGGTGATACCGGGTCGGTATGACGCGTGGAAGGTGCGGGCATGGCTCGTCCGCGCCACCATGAAGGAGGCGCGGACGGGAGAAGGTGTTGCGTGATGTGGCGTCAGTGGCGCTTGCCGGCCTCGTGGGTCGCCTGGGTCCAGGCGCGGGCCTGGTCGGTGAGGGTGATGCCGAGGCCGGGGCGGGACGGGACGTGCATGCGGCCGTCGCTGATGGTGAGGCGCTCGTTGAACAGCGGCTCCAGCCAGTCGAAGTGCTCCACCCACGGCTCGATCGGGTAGGCGGCCGCGAGGTGGAGGTGGATCTCCATCGCGAAGTGCGGTGCGAGCTGGAGGTTGTGGTGCTCGGCCAGCGCGGCGAGCTTGAGGAACTGCGTGATGCCGCCGATGCGGGGCGCGTCGGGCTGGATGATGTCCGCCGCGTTGTGGCGGATCAGCTCGTAGTGCTCGGCGACGCTGGCGAGCATCTCACCGGTGGCGATGGGGGTGTCGAGCGACGAGGCGAGCGTGGCGTGCCCCTGGGCGTCGTAGGCGTCGAGCGGCTCCTCGATCCAGACGAGGTCGAACTCCTCCATGGCCCGGCCCATCCGCTGGGCGGTCGGCCGGTCCCACTGCTGGTTCGCGTCGACCATCAGCGGGGCGCCGTCGCCGATGTGCTCGCGGACGGCGGTCAGGCGGCGCAGGTCCTGCTTGCGGTCGGGGTTGCCCACCTTGATCTTGATGCCGCCGATACCGCTCGCCAGGGAGGCGGAGGCGTTGTCGAGCACCTGCTCGGTCGGGGTGTGCAGGAAGCCACCGGAGGTGTTGTAGCAGCGTACGGAGTCGCGGTGGGCGCCCAGGAGTTTGGCCAGGGGCAGGCCCGCGCGCCTGGCCTTGAGGTCCCAAAGGGCCACGTCGTACGCGGCGATGGCCTGCGTGGCCAGACCGCTGCGGCCCACCGAGGCGCCGGACCACGCCAGCTTCGTCCAGATCTTGCCGATGTCGCTGGGGTCCTCGCCGAGCAGGTTGTCGGCGATCTCCCTGGCGTGGGCGAACTGGCCGGGGCCGCCGGCCCGCTTGGAGTAGCTGAAGCCGATGCCCTCGTGCCCCTGCTCGGTCTCCAGTTCCACGAAGAGGAATGCCACTTCGGTCATGGGCTTCTGGCGCCCGGTGAGGACCTTGGCGTCGCTGATCGGCGTGGCCAGTGGCAGGGTGACCGAGGAGAGTTTGATCCAGGAGATCCTGTCGAGCGTCGCCTCGCCTGCGACGTGCGCTGCGTTGGTGGTCGTGTGGGTCTTCGTCACCACTTCGTGTCCCTGGGGTGTGAGGCGGATGCGACCGGCCGGCATGCTGCGCGCGCCCGGCCGAGTCGGCGGGTGGGGGCGGCTGCTGTCGGCGCGGGCTGCTGTCGGCCGTGCGGCCGACGGAGGCGTTGACTCCCCTTGAAGCTAGAGTCGGCGATTGATCCACGTCCAAGACCAATTTTGCATGCGCTGATACCCGGAGAGAATCATTGTTCACGCTGGCACAGCTCGTGAGCTTCGTGGCGGTGGCCGAGGAACTGCACTTCACCCGCGCCGCGGAGCGCCTCCGGATGACTCAGCCCCCGCTGAGCCGGCAGATCCAGCTCCTCGAACACGACCTTGGCGTACAGCTCCTCGACCGCACCAACCGCTCCGTGCGGCTCACCCCGGCGGGCCGCACGTTCCTCAACGAGGCGCGCCACATCCTGCGTCAGTCCGAGCACGCGGCCCTCGCCGTACGGCAGGTGTCGGCCGGTGAGGCCGGAGCCATCGCCATCGGGTTCACGGCGGCCAGTGCGAACTCGGCCCTCGGCACGCTGCTCGAAGTGGCCCGCTCGGCCATGCCCCGCGTGGAGGTGGTGCTGCGTGAACTGGTCACCCGCGACCAGCTGGAGGCCATCACCGAAGGCTCCCTCGACCTGGGCATGATCCGCCCCGCGAACACCGGGCCCGACCTGGAGACCCGGCCCGCGGTCAGGGAGGGTCTGCTCGCCGCCCTGCCCACGGGCCATCCGCTCGCCGCGCGCGAGGGCGACCTGCGCGTGGAGGACTTCGACGGGGAGGAGGTCCTGATGTACTCGCCGGTCGAGGCCCGCTACTTCCATGAGTTGCTCGTCAGCATCTTCCGCGCCGCCCAGGTCACACCCGTCTTCACCCAGTACCTCAGCCAGGTGCACAGCATTCTGGCGATGGTGAACGCGGGCTGGGGCATCGCCCTGGTCCCGGAGGCCGCGGCGCAGATGAGGTTCGGCGGGATCACCTACAAGCCGCTGTCCCTGAGGGAACCCAAGCCGGTCGAGCTGAATCTGGTGTGGCGCAGGAACAACGACAATCCGGCGTTGGAGGCCCTGCTCCGCCACCTGTGACGGAAGCCGGGAGCCAACCAATCGAGTACGGCCCCTGCTCGCACTCACCGCCAGTCAGGCGCCCCCGAGCGGGGTGACAGCAGCGCCTCGATCCTCGTCCGTACGTCCCGCATGACGGCGACGACACGTTCCTCGCGCTCCCCGGTGAGGCGGGCGACCGGAACCGAGCAGCTGATGGCGTCGACCGCCGGAGCGTCGTACCGCAGGGCGAAGCCGAAGCCCGCGATGCCGGTCACCGTCTCCTCGCGGTCGATGGAGTAGCCCCTTTCGCGGACGCCCGCCAGGTCGGTGAGCAACGCGTCGCGGTCGGTGAGGGTGTTCTCCGTCAGGGCGGCCAACGGGCCTTCGGCGAGCGGTAGTTCGCTGTCCGAACGCTCGGCGAGCAACGCTTTTCCGAGGGCGCCGGCGTGTGCGGGGACCCGGCGGCCGACGCGGCTGATGGTGCGCAGGTACTCGTGGGACTCGCGGGTCGCGAGATAGACGACGTGCGGACCGTCGAGCCGCGCCAGGTGGATCGTCTCGCCGAGCGCGTCCGACGCCACGTCGAGATACGGGCGCACGGAACGCACACGTGGGTCGCTGTCGAGGTAGCTCGTGCCCGTGAGGAGGGTGCGGATCCCGATTCCGTACAGCGAACCGGTGGTGTCCGTACGCACCCAGCCGCAGTCGACGAGGGTCCGCAGCAGTTGGTACATGCTGCTGCGCGGCACGTCCAGCTCCTCGGCGAGTTCGTCCAGGCGTGCGGGCCGGTCGCCCCTCGCCGCGAGAAGTTCCAGCAGCGCGACCGTGCGCAACGCCGACTTCACCCCACGGACCCCTGATGTCACGCGCGTTCCCCCTGCTTCCCGGTGCCGGTCATCGTAAATCGGCAGGGCCTCACCCATTGACCCGACCAGTTCACCGACTTAGCCTCCATTCTCATACATGGACGCCATCTGCATATGGGGATCAGATCTATGAACGAGGTCGGCATGCAATCCGAGGATGTCGCGCAGAAGCTGCGTGACGGGATGGCGAAGGGGGTGCTGTCCTTCCCGCTCACGAGCCTTCGGGACGACGGCAGCCTCGACCTGGACGGCTACCGGACCTATCTGACCGCCCAGTTGGTCAACGCGCCGGGCATGGTCTTCCCCGCCTGCGGAACGGGGGAGTTCTTCTCGCTGGACGAGGAGGAGTACCGGGCGGTCGTCAGGGTCACGGTCGAGGTCGCCGACGGGCGGCTCCCGGTGGTCGCCGGCATCGGCTACGGCTGGTCGCAGGCGCTGCGGTTCGCCCGGATCGCGCAGGAGGAAGGCGCGGACGCGCTGCTCGTGCTGCCGCACTACCTGGTCGGTGCTCCGCAGGACGGACTGGTGGAACAGCTGCGGCGGATCGCCGCGGGCACCCGGTTGCCGCTGATCGCGTACCAGCGCGACCAGGTCACTTTCAGTGCGGACGCCCTGCGCCGGATCGCCGGGATCCCCACCGTCGTCGGCCTGAAGGACGGGCACTCCGACCTGGACCGGCTCCAGCGCCTGACACTCGCCGCACCCGACGGCTTCCTCTTCTTCAACGGCGCCGCCACCGCCGAGATGCAGGCCCGCGCCTACGCCACCGTCGGTGTGCCCGCCTACTCCTCCGCCGTTCACGCGTTCGCGCCCGAAATCGCGAAGGCCTTCTTCACCGCGCTGCGGGCGGGCGACGACGAGGCGATGAACAAGCTCCTGCGCGACTTCTACGTTCCCTTGGTGGAACTGCGCGACCGCGTGCCGGGCTACGCCGTCTCCCTCGTCAAGGCCGCGGCCCGGCTGCGCGGCCTCCCGGTCGGCCCTGTTCGCGCCCCGCTCACCGACCCGTCGCCCGCCGACCTCGCGGATCTCGAGAAGGTGCTGGACGCCGGGCTGAACCTGGTCGGAGCAGTGCGGCGCGTCAACTGACCGCAGGACACGCGTAGTCGAAGCCCCACAGCTTCGCCGCGCCCAGCTTCATACCCGCCCGACCCGCGATCCGAAGTTCGATCCACAGTTCAAAGGGGAACTGCCTTGCCTCTCGTCGTAGTGGGAATCAGCGTTCTGATTCTGCTCTTCCTCATGACCAGGCTGAGAATGAACGGCTTCGCCGCCCTCCTCCTCGTGGCGATCGGCGTCGCCCTGGTGCAGGGGATTCCGGCGGCGACGATCCCGGACGTCCTCTCGGAGGGCATCGGCGGCCAGATCGGCGACACGATGCTGACCATCGGCCTCGGCGCCATGGTCGGCCGCGTCATGGGTGACTCCGGAGCCGCGCAACGAATAGCCAACCGGCTCCTCGACGCCTTCGGGCCGCGCTGGGTGCAGGTGGCCATGGTGGTCACGTCCATGCTCATCGGCGTCACCATGTTCTACGAGGTCGCCTTCATCATCATCGTGCCCATCGCGTTCACCCTCGTACGGGTCACCGGCGCGAAGCTGCTGTGGGTCGGGCTGCCGATGTCGATCGCCCTGTCCACCATGCACAGCTTCCTCCCGCCGCACCCCGGCCCCACCGCCGTCGCCGCGACCTTCCACGCCTCCGTCGGACACACCCTGTTCTACGGCCTCTTCATCGCCGTACCGGCCGGAGCGCTCATCGCCCTCGCGTGGCCGCGCCTGCCTTTCGTGAAGGCGATGAACCCGTCCATCCCCAAGGGCCTGGTCAGCGACCGCGAGTTCACCGACGAAGAGATGCCCGGCATGGGCTGGTCACTGCTCGTGGCCCTCTTCCCGGTGGTCCTGATCGCGGGCGCCGCGGTGATCGACATGGTCACGTCCGGCGACAGTCCGTTCCTGCACGCGGTCGCCTTCATCGGCTCGGCCCCGATCGCGCTCATGCTGACGCTGCTCCTGGCGATCTGGGCGTTCGGGCCGCGCATCGGCCGCAGCCTTACGGAGGTCAGCGCCTCCTGCGCCTCGGCGGCCCAGGCGATGGCGATGATCCTCCTGGTCATCGGCGCCGGCGGCGCCTTCAAGAACGTCCTCGTCGAAGGCGGGATCTCCGACTACATCAAGGACGTCACGGACAGCTGGGCCATCTCGCCCCTCATCCTGGCCTGGCTCATCGCGGTCATCCTGCGCGTGGCCCTCGGCTCGGCGACGGTCGCCGTCGTCACGGCGTCCGGCGTCGTGCTTCCGCTGCTGGCGGGCAGCGGCATCCACCCCGAGATCATGGTTCTCGCCGTCTCCTGCGGCTCGATCGCGTTCTCCCATGTGAACGACCCCGGATTCTGGCTCTTCAAGGAGTACTTCAACCTCTCGGTCATCGACGCGATCAAGGTCAGGACCACGTACACGACCGTGCTCGCGGTGCTGGGCCTGGGCGGCGTACTTGCCATGGAATGGGCGTTGGACTTCCTGAGCCTGTGACACACACCAACCCGCACACCTTCCGACCCCAGGAACCGCAATGACCTTGAGCAAGCAGCCGACCGTCACCGCGTTCGCCGTCTATCCGGTCGCCGGCCGGGACTGCATGGAACTGAATCTCTCCGGCGCGCACGGCCCCTACTTCACCCGCAATATCGTCGTCCTGCAGGACTCGGAAGGCCGCACCGGCCTGGGCGAGGTGCCGGGCGGCGAGAAGATCACCCAGACCCTGCGCGACGCCGAGTCCCTCGTGGTCGGCGCGAAGGTGGGCGACTACAAGCGCGTCCTGCGCGAGATCGGAGCCAGGTTCGCCGACCGCGACGCGGGCGGCCGAGGCGCCCAGACCTTCGACCTGCGCACCACTGTCCACGCAGTCACCGCAGTCGAGTCGGCGATGCTCGACCTCCTGGGCCAGCACCTCGACGTCCCCGTCGCGGCACTCCTCGGCGACGGCCAACAGCGTGACTCGGTAAGGGTGTTGGGCTACCTCTTCTATGTCGGTGACCCCGACCGCACCGACCTGGAATACGTCCGCGAACCCGACTCGGCCGTCGACTGGCACCGCGTCCGGCACGAAGAGGCCCTGACGCCCGACGCCATCGTCCGCCAGGCCGAGGCCGCGTACGACCGGTACGGATTCCGCGACTTCAAGCTCAAGGGCGGAGTCCTGGAAGGCGCCGAGGAGGTCAGGGCCGTCCAGGCGCTGAAGGACCGCTTTCCCGAGGCAAGGATCACACTCGACCCCAACGGCGCGTGGTCGCTGCGCGAGGCGATCGAGCTGTGCACGCCCCTGTCCGGCACCCTCGCCTACGCCGAGGACCCCTGCGGTGCCGAAGGCGGCTACTCCGGCCGGGAGATCCTCGCCGAGTTCCGCCGCGCCACGGGCCTGCCCACCGCGACCAACATGATCGCCACGGACTGGCGCCAGCTCACCCACGCCCTGGCGCTCCAGTCGGTCTCCATCCCCCTGGCCGACCCGCACTTCTGGACCATGCAGGGCTCGGTCCGCGTGGCCCAGCTCTGCAACGCGATGGGGCTGACATGGGGCTGCCACTCCAACAACCACTTCGACATCTCCCTCGCCATGGTGGCCCACTGCGGAGCCGCCGCCCCCGGCGAGTACAACGCCCTGGACACGCACTGGATCTGGCAGGAAGGCCTGGAGCGCCTCACCACCGCCCCGCCCCGGATCGTCGACGGTGAGATCGCCGTGCCCGACGCCCCGGGCCTGGGCGTCCAGCTCGACATGGACCGGCTCCTCGCAGCCCACGACCTCTACAGGACGAAGGCCCTGGGGGCGCGTGACGACGCCCTTGGGATGCGGTATCTGGTCCCGGACTGGCAGTTCGACAGCAAGCGCCCGTGCCTCGTCCGCTAGCGATCCGCGGGCACGTGGTCATGGGGACCGGCTGCGATGGCGTACGGTGGTGTCTACCGACGCGGGGTGGAGCAGCTCGGTAGCTCGCTGGGCTCATAACCCAGAGGTCGCAGGTTCAAATCCTGTCCCCGCTACTGATGGACAAGGCCCGGATCCTTCTGGATCCGGGCCTTGCTGTGTCTGCAGGGTGCGCCGCTCGGCCGGGCCGGTGCGGGAGCCTGGAACAACGCCTGGCCGTAGTCGTCGGCCGTGTTGGTGGTCGCGGACGGCCGTCGCGGCAGAGAAGGTGACAACTGCACCTCGATCGGGTCTTTCCGGCCAGTGATCTCGGTGCGATCACCCGGCCCGGCGCCGTGAACCAAGGAGCATCATGGACGACGACAGTGCACCACGCCACCCCACAGCCAAGGCGCGCGCCTCCGCGCTCGTGCGTCGCCCGAAGCTGTGGCTGGTGCCCACCATCCTGACCGGGATGCTCGCACTGCTGCTGTCCCTGCTCTACATGGGCGGCATCGTGAACCCGAACCGCGACTTGCGGAACCTTCCCATCGCGCTCGTCAACTCGGACCGCGGCAAACCCCTGCCGGGGCAGAACCAGAACCTGGGGACACAGGTCGCACAGGCAGCCCTCGCCGACACCTCCGGCGGCAAGGTCGACTGGCATCCGCTCACCCGCGGTCAGGCCCAGGACGCGCTGGAATCGGGCAAGGTCTACGGCGCCCTCGCCGTCCCCCCGGACTTCACCGACACCATTGCCGCGCTCACCACCAGCAAGGCCACGCAACGACCGACGCTGACCGTACTGACCAACCCCGGCATGGGCAGCCTCGGCTCCTCCCTGGCGGCCAGGATCAGCACGACGGCGGCCGAACAGACCTCCCAGACCATCGGCAAGAAGTTGACGGCAGCCAACGCCGACCGGCAAGTAACCCCCACCGCAAGGCTGTTGCTCGCCGACCCGATCGCCGTCACCACGCAGGTGGGGCACCCCATCGGAGACCACAGCGGCCTGGGCCTGAGCGCCTTCTACTACACCCTGCTGCTCGTCCTGACCGGGTTCCTGGGCGCCAACCTCACCAGCATGGGCGTCGACACCGCTCTCGGCTACGCAGACAGTGAGATCGGCCCCTGGCACGCCCGCCGCCCCACCGTGCCGATCAGCCGCACCCAGACGCTGCTCCTGAAGATGGCGATGACCGTCGGCATCACACTGCTCACCACCACATTGATCATGCTGGCCACCGTCGGGATCCTCGGCATGGACGCCTCCCACCTGCCGCTGCTGTGGGTCTTCTCCTACTGCGCCACGCTGGCGGTCGGCATGGGCGTCCAGGCCATCAACGCGGCCTTCGGCGGGATCGGGCAGCTCGTGTCCATGTTCGTGTTCATCGTCCTCGGCCTGCCGTCGTCCGGAGCGACCATTCCGCTGGAGGCGGTCCCCGGCTTCTACCGCTTCCTCGGCATTTTCGAACCGATGAGGCAGCTCAGCGGCGGCGTCCGCTCGATCCTGTTCTTCGACGCACGGGCCGACGCCGGTCTGCTGCGCGCCTGGATCATGATCGCGATCGGCGCCGCCCTCTCCCTGGCCTTCGGGTTCGCGATGACCCGGTACTACGACCGGAAGGGGCTGCACCGTATGACTCCGCAGCCGTCCGAGTGACGCCACGGGTGCGCGACCGGCAGGGGGAGGCCCGGGGCTTACGCGGCCTTCACAACCTCGCCACGTATCGCCGCGGACCACTCGATGACGAGAACTTCGTACTCCCGGCGCTGCTCCGCGCTCAACCGGCCACCGCTGCACAGCATCAGGCAGCGAATCTCTTCGTTCAGATCGTCGGCGGACCGCGCGGAACCAGGGATCGGAGTGGTGGACATGTGAAGAAGCCTAGAGGGTCGGTGTGACAATCGGCGTCCCCACGCCACGCGGCGGAGGTGGGGAGTTGTCCTGCGGGCGGCTCTGACCTGGGAATTTGGGCCCGGATGTGTCTACTGTGCGCGAAACTGTGACCTTGGCCTCACGTAGTGTCGCGGCGCTCCGGACCGCTCAGGAGGGCGAGTTGCTGTCCGCTTCTGTGTCGTCATTGCCGGGTTCGGGGCCGGTCGCCGGAGTTGTCCGGCGGGCGAGCAGGACGGCCAGGGTGATGATGGCGGTCAAGGACACGGCGAGGCCGCCCAGGCTTGTGATCGCGTCTGAAAGCCACCGCCACGCCTGTTCGGCCCGACCGAAGCTGTCGCCGGGCGGGGCTGCCACCTGTACGTGGGTGGTGGCGGGAGGTTGCTCAAGAAGCACGGTGTCACCGTCCCGGTAATAGGCGGTCACCGTCACGGACAGGGTGACCGTCCCCGCCTTCTCGGCGCTCACATCCCACAGCCATGTCGCCGCGTCCTTCTTGGAGATGACGTTCTGACGCTCCGACGACAGCGGCGTGCACCGCACTTGGGCACCCGAGCAGTGCAGCTTCACGCCGATCTGAGCGCCCGCACTGGTCCTGGAGTGTGTCTCCCCGGACCCGTCCGAGCGCCAACTACCCAGGATCTGGGCCCGGAAAGGGATCGGATCGCCGCCGGCCACGAGATGCATCGACTCCGTGCTGGTGCGGACGAGTTCGCCTTTGAAGAGCTGCTGTCGTGCCTCGTCGATCTCGTCGACGTAGGCCTGCTGCCTACTGCCTCCGGGTCGGCCGCTCCCGGGTTCGTCGCTGCTGCCGAGGAACAGGAACAGCCCGGACACCAGGGCGATCAGAACCGCGAGCGCCGTCCACGGGAAGCATCCGGAGCCAAGGCTGCGGGATGCGGCTGATCCCGGCGAGTACGGCGGTTCGGGCCCCTCGCGTCCTGCCATGGATTCCCCGCCCCCGTACGTCGATCGCCGCCGAGCCCGCCTCCGCAGACGCCTCCATGGTCACTCAACTCCCATGTCCGACGCTCGCGTTCGGTCAGATCCTTGGTCGTGTCGTCATGGTCGGCCGACATCGCCGAAGACGTGGACCTGGGGCGCGAAGGCCCGCACGGCCCGTTCGAGGCGTCCGGGGTCCACCTTGCACAGCGCCATGGAACGGGTGGACCCCTTGGTGCCTCTGAACGACTCGACGAAGGCCGGATCCACGTGTGTCGACAGATACGCGTCCAACTCGCGCAGTGCGGGGGACGTGGCCGGTTGCGGTGGCGGGACAGGCCCCCTGCGGTGACGCACTTCGAGTTCGGAGTGCCGAAACCGTCCCGGCCCCCGCATGCCGTCCCAGAACGTGACGGACACGATCTCCGGCCAGGGAAGGAACTCCGGCCTGCGGAAGATCAGCAGGCCGCCCAGAGTGATGCCTCGGGGGCCGATGTGTACAGCGGTCCGCCGGAGGGCGGGGGCCGGCAGGACCAGGACCACGTAGGGCGTGAAGATCAGCTCGATGTGGTCGTTCCCCGGAGGTTCGGCGCCGGGGACGAACCCCACACCGATGAGCACGGCGAGCGCCAGAGCCAGCCAGGCCGGGGCGGTCCACGTGTAGCGGATCTCGTAGCGGGCGCCGGGTTCGTCCATGGGTCGAATGCTCCCGCGCGCCCCGAGACCGTTCAACAAGCTTTCGGTCAGGGTCTGTTCAGGATGAGGCAGAGCTGCCGAGGCTCCGAGGCGGTGTGCTGTGCGCGGGGTGACGCCCGGCGCCCGGGTAGACCTGCCAGGTGATCGGCCGCCCCCGCGCCCGCCGCCTCCGGCTCGGCAGGTATAATCGCCCCTGGACTGCGCCCGCCCCACCGGGACAGGCGCAAGGTCAGAACCACTGTTGATCACAGAGGTGTGCTCCGCGCAGCTACGACCGTTCCTTCTTCCGTCGTCCTGCCGGCCGCGAGCCGCCTGCCCCAGAAATCGTCACCGTGAGCACTGATTCCCTGCTGCGCCCGCAGCCGCAGCCCACTCCTGCCCCTGATTCGCCCCGCCCGCGGCGCCGGGCCGGCCGGGCACCGGCCCGTCCCACCGCGGCGGCGGCCTTCCACAGCATCAGCGCGGTCACCGCGGTCCTGCTCGGCCTCGTGGCGATAGGCGCGATGATCCATGAGCCGGTCCTGATACCGCCTCTGGCCGCGAGCGCAGCCCTCGTGCACAGCGCGCCCACCCTGCCCCTGGCCCAGCCCCGGAGCCTCGTCATCGGCCACCTGCTCGGTGCCGGGTCCGGTTACGCGGTCCTCGCGCTGACGCACAGCAGCCCGTGGACGGCGGCACTGGCGGGAGGCATCACCCTCGCCGCGACGATGCTCGCCCGTACCCCGCACTCGGCGGCCTGCGCCACCGCGGTGATCGTCGTGCTCCAGACGCCGGCGCCCGGCCGCTTCGTGCCCCTGCTGTTCGGCTCCACCGTGCTGCTCGCCCTGACCGGCTTCGCCGCTTCTCGCGTACGGCGCGGGGCACCGAAGTACCCGGCGTACTGGTGGTGACCTCCGGGACGGCGTGTCCGGCGCAGGACCAGCCGGGGAATTGATGCGGAAACACGGAAGTCCAGGCCGGCCCGGTGCGGGCCGACCTGGACTTCGTGATCATGCGTGATCAGGAGAGGTCGAACCGGTCCAGGTTCATGACCTTGTCCCACGCGGAGACGAAGTCCTTCACGAACTTCTCCTTCGCGTCATCGCTCGCGTAGACCTCCGCGACCGCGCGCAGCTCGGAGTTCGAGCCGAAGACGAGGTCGGCACGGGTGCCGGTCCAGATCACCTTGCCCGAGGCGTCGCGGCCCTCGAAGGTGCTCGCGTCGCCGGCCGTCGCGCTCCACGTCGTGTCCAGGTCCAGCAGGTTCACGAAGAAGTCGTTGGTCAGCGACCCGGGGGTCGTGGTGAGGACGCCGTGCGTCGACTGCCCGTAGTTCGCGCCCAGGACGCGCAGGCCGCCGACGAGGACCGTCAGCTCGGGCGCGCTCAGGTCGAGCAGGTTCGCCTTGTCGACGAGCAGGTACTCGGCCGGAAGGCGGTTGCCCTTGCCGAGGTAGTTGCGGAACCCGTCGGCGGACGGCTCGAGCGCGGAGAACGACTCCACGTCCGTCTGCTCCTGCGTGGCGTCCGCACGCCCCGGAGTGAAGGGCACCTGGATGTCGAAGCCCGCGTCCTTCGCGGCCTTCTCGACGCCGGCGACACCGGCGAGCACGATCACGTCGGCGAGCGAGATCTGCTTGCCGCCGGACTGGGCGCTGTTGAAGGTCTGCTGCACCCCCTCCAGCTTGCGCAGCACGGCCGCCAGCTCGTCGGGCTGGTTGACCTCCCAGCCGGCCTGCGGCTGGAGGCGGATGCGCGCACCGTTCGCGCCGCCGCGCTTGTCGCTGGCGCGGAAGGACGAGGCCGACGCCCATGCCGTGGACACGAGCTGAGACACCGTCAGGCCCGAGGCCAGGATCTGGTCCTTGAGGGCGGAGACGTCAGCGGCGTCGACGAGCGGGTGCGTCACCGCGGGCAGTGGGTCCTGCCACAGCAGCTCCTCGCTCGGGACCTCCGGGCCGAGGTAGCGCACGATCGGGCCCATGTCGCGGTGGGTCAGCTTGAACCACGCGCGGGCGAAGGCGTCCGCGAACTCGGCCGGGTTCTCGTGGAACCGGCGCGAGATCGGCTCGTAGGTCGGGTCGAACCGGAGCGAGAGGTCGGTCGTGAGCATCGTGGGGGCGTGGCTCTTCGACGCGTCGTGGGCGTCGGGTACGGACCCCGCGCCCGCGCCCTCCTTCGGCCGCCACTGGTTCGCGCCTGCGGGGCTCTGGTAGAGCTCCCACTCGTAGCCGAAGAGGATGTCGAAGAAGGTGTTGTCCCAGGCCGTCGGGGTGTTCGTCCAGATCCCCTCGAGGCCACTGGTGATCGCGTCGCCACCCTTGCCGGTACCGAACGCGTTCTTCCAGCCGAGGCCCATCTCCTCGATCGGGGCAGCCTCGGGGGCCTCGCTGACGTCCTCCGCGGGGCCCGCGCCATGGGTCTTGCCGAAGGTGTGGCCGCCGGCGATCAGGGCGACCGTCTCCTCGTCGTTCATCGCCATCCGGCGGAACGTCTCACGGATGTCGCGGGCCGCGGCGAGCGGGTCCGGGTTGCCGTTGGGGCCCTCCGGGTTGACGTAGATGAGGCCCATCTGGACCGCGGCGAGCGGGTTCTCCAGCTCACGGTCACCCGTGTAGCGCTCGTCGCCGAGCCAGGTCTTCTCGGGACCCCAGTAGACGTCGTCGTCGGGCTCCCAGGCGTCGACACGTCCGCCGCCGAACCCGAAGGTGTCGAAGCCCATCGTCTCCAGGGCGACGTTGCCCGTGAGGATCATGAGGTCGGCCCACGACAGGTTCTTGCCGTACTTCTTCTTGACGGGCCACAGCAGACGGCGTGCCTTGTCGAGGTTCCCGTTGTCCGGCCAGCTGTTGAGCGGGGCGAAGCGCTGCTGCCCGGTGTCGGCGCCACCGCGGCCGTCGCTGATCCGGTAGGTACCGGCGCTGTGCCACGCCATGCGGATCATGAACGGCCCGTAGTGGCCGAAGTCGGCGGGCCACCAGTCCTTCGAGGTGGTCAGCACCTCCGCGATGTCCTCCTTGACCTCGGCGAGATCGAGGGTCTTGAAAGCCGCGGCGTAGTCGAACTGCTCGCCGAGCGGGTTGGCCACGGCGGGGTTCTTGGCAAGGATCTTCAGGTTGAGCCGCTGCGGCCACCACTGGCTGTTCGCGCCGTTGCCCTGCGTCGGGTGCGGGGCGCTGCCGTGCACGACCGGGCAGCCTCCTCCGTCCTGTGTTTTCGCGTCTGTGACGATCGCATCTTGGTTCTCAGACATTGGGAATCCTTCCGGACGGGGCGGATCACACTGCTCAGGAACTACGGCGGTGGAACGGGTGGGGCGCGGGCCCCGTGGACGGCCTCAGCCTCGTCGATCCGGAGGATCGCGGGGGTCTGGGTGATCGGGGTGATCGTCTCGATCGGGTGGACCGTGTCGATCGCGAGGCCGTGGTCTTCCGGGACGGGTCGACACTACGGCTCAGAGTGAGGCGAAGCGGCACGAATCCGGCCGCGTCGGGCGCGGTGAGGGCCTCAGGCGGCATGAGGAGAGCAACGACCGACGCACGATCGCGCGCCCCTCGGAGGTGATCAACTTCTGTCTCCTGCCGCACTGGAGTCTTCCTGTCCCTTGGCTATCGCCATAACCGATCCTACGATGGACAGAATCCAAGTCAAGAAGTGCACCAATCGCATTTCCGATGGGACCGGGAGTGCGCCGGTCAACCTCGGGTATCCCACCGAACCTGAAAAGGTGAACCGATATGAGTGGCCTGCTTGAGCGACTGCGGGGGCGTGGCTGGCGGATGACCTCTCAGCGGCGCGTCGTGGCGGAGGTTCTCGACGGTGATCACGTGCATCTCACGGCCGACGAGGTGCACGCCCGCGCGGTGCAGCGGCTGCCCGAGATCTCCAGAGCGACCGTGTACAACGCGCTGGGCGAGCTGGTCGCGCTGGGAGAGGTCATGGAGGTCTCCACGGACGGCCGTGCGAAGCGCTACGACCCGAACGCGCACCGGCCGCACCAGCACTTGGTGTGCTCTGGCTGCGGAATCATCCGCGACGTCCACCCGACCGGCGACCCGCTCTCGGGCCTCCCGGCGCAGGAGCGGTTCGGCTTCGAGGTGTCCAAGGTCGAGGTGACCTATCGAGGGCTGTGCCCGTCTTGCGCCTGAACCCAGCTGGGTGACGTCCCGGGCGCCCCTCCGGAGCCGGTGCCGGTGCCGACGACCGGGCCGGCGGCTGGAACAGGGCCCACCGCGAAGGGGGCGCTGTAGCCGCGTACACCCGTGTCCCGGGTCGTGACCTCGACGGTGTAGTCGGTGCCGTCCGGCACCGCGGGCACCGCCGTGACCAGCTCACTCGTCGGCTTGCTGCTCGCCTTCGAGGCCAGTTTGAACAGGCGGTGCGACCCGCCCGCACCGTCGTCCTGCGCCAGCCAGACGTCGACCTCCTGCCCGGTGTCGTTGCGCCAGCCGACGAAGAGACTGCTGTCCACGGGATGCACGGAGTCGGCGGCCGGAGACGTGACGGTGACCGTGGCGGCGGGCGGTTCGGAGACCGCTGGGGCCGCCGAACCGAGCCAGACGAGCAAGGACGCGGCGGTGACGGACAGAAACCTGGTGCGGAGCATGTGACGACCTCGTTCCGGTGGCGGGAGGTACGGCCATACCCCTCCCACGTGTCCTCGGCGGCGAACGGGCGGGCCCGCAAGCTTCACCCCATGGAGTGCGGCACCGATACACAATCTGCCGGTGCGCCGATGAGTTTCGGCGGACGATGAGTCCTATGAAGCAGCGGACGCACGCGGCGTCCGGCCGAGGAGAGGACGACGCCCCATGCTCACGCCCACGGACGTGCTGAAGGACAAGGTCGCGGTCATCTACGGCGGAGCCGGCTCCCTGGGAGCGGGCGTGGCCCGGGCGTACACGGACGCGGGTGCGCGGGTCTTCCTGGCGGGGCGCACGGAGGACACCCTGCGGAAGGCCTCGGCCGAGGTGGGCGCGGAGTACGACGTCGTCGACGCCCTGGACGAAGCGGCTGTGGAGGCGCACGCGGGCGCGGTGGTCGAGCGGGCCGGCCGGATCGACATCTCCTTCAACCTCGTGCCGCGAGGCGATCTGCAGGGCATCCCGCTCACGGAGATGTCCGTCGACGACTACACGCGGCCCGTCGTACAGGGCCTCTCCTGCCAGTTCATCACCGCGCGAGCAGCCGCCCGGCGCATGGTCGCCCAGGGCGGGGGAGTGATCCTCTCCCTAGACAGCGGCTCCCGGCACGGCACCCCGATGCTGGGCGGCACCGGCGCCGCAGACGGCGCGATGGACGCGCTGATCCGCCAGCTCGCGCAGGAGCTGGGCCCGTCCGGGGTGCGCGCCCTGGGCATCTGGACCGCCGGCGTCGCGGACACGCTGACGCCGGAGAAGCTGGCCAGGGCCGGGGCACCGGCCATGGACGAGGCGGCGTTGCAGGGGGTACTCGCGCACCTCGACAGCCTGCGCATGACGAAGCGTTCGCCGCGCATCGCGGACATCGCCGCGCTCGCGACGTTCCTCGCGTCCGACGCCGCCTCCTCGATCACGGGTACGTGGATCAACGCGACGGCGGGGATGTTCCCGAGCTGACGGTCTGTCCCTGCCGGTGCGAGGGCGTCGTCGTGTCACGGCCCGGGCAGGCGGGGCCCCGCGACGAGGGCGTGCCGGCGGCCACCACCACGTTCGGGAACGGTCGGTCGACGTCGCCCGCCGCGCTCACCGGCGGCTCCGACTACACGAGTTGGGCCGGTCCCGGCACCGGGGTCACCTGCCCGGGCACCATCACCCTGACCTTCCCGAGCCGTCGTGCGGTCTCCGAGGTCGTCCTGGCCACCCACTTCGGCCAGGGTCAGGGCCAGGGCATCACGAAGGCGGACGTCCAGACCTGGGGCGGCTCGACGTGGGGGACCCGGGCCGCCGACGCGCAGATCACGTGGACGGGCAACACGGCAACCGTCGAGCGTGAGTCGCTATGCCTCCCGAGCGCCGTTGCCACCACAGGCGTCCGCCTCGTGGTGGAGGCCGCCAACCGCACCTGGGGCAACCTCTCCGTCAACGAGATCACCACGCGCTGACGGCATCCCCGGGGTCCGACGCCACGCCCCCGATGGGTGCAATGAATCGCGCGCGGCAGGTGACAGGGGTGTTATTGGTCCGGAAGTACCGTCATCTCACTTGAGGAGAAGAATGCGTATCCGGACCCTTATCGTCACTGCCGCCCTGGGCGCCGCCACCGTCCTCGCGGGCGCCGGCGTGGCCAGCGCCGACAACGAGGCGGACGGCGTCGCCTCCAACTCGCCCGGTGTCATCTCCGGCAACGTCATCCAGCTACCGATCGGCATCCCGATCAACGCCTGCGGCGACTCCGTCAGTGTCATCGGTCTGCTGAACCCCGCTCAAGGCAGCGGCTGCGCCAGCGGCTGATCCGGCGCCGGAGCATCACGGCTGGGCCCGCCCGGGAGACTCTGGGCGGGCCCGGTCCAGTACCAGGCCGTCCGCAGCGCGGTGACCTGGCCGCTGACGCGTAAAATGGACCAGCAGGTCCACAGTGGCGGCGAGGGAATCCATGATCACCAGCGGGACGACGACGGTGCGCCTGACCGCGAAAGGCGCCGCGACCCGGCTGCGCATCGTCGAGGGCGCGGCCGCCGAGATCAGGGAGCGGGGCGCCGCCACGACCACGCTCGACGACATCCGCGCCCGCACCGCGACCAGCAAGAGCCAGATCTTCCACTACTTCCCCGGCGGCAAGGACGAACTGCTCCTCGCCGTCGCCGCCCTGGAGGCGGAACGGATCCTGGAGGACCAGCAGCCCCACCTGGACGACCTCGGCCGCCTCGACACCTGGCAGGCGTGGCGCGACTGGCGCGACGCTGTCGTCCGACGCTACGAACGGCAGGGCGTCAACTGCCCCTTGGGCGTGCTCATGACCGAACTCGGCCGCAGAACGCCCGCCTCGCAGCAACTGACCGGGCAACTGCTCGCCCAGTGGCAGTCCGCGCTGAGGGACGGCGTGCGGTGCATGCAGGGCAGCGGGCGCATGGACCCCGCGCTGGACGCCGACCGTACGGCGGCGGCCCTGATCGCCGCGGTGCAGGGCGGGGTGACCGTCCTCATGGCCACCGGCAGCATCACCCATCTGGAGGCGGCGTTGGACACGACGTTGGAGCTGCTGGGCCGGTTCGACGCGGAGTGACTCACCGGCCCCGTCGCCCCTATGAGTGCGACTTCGGGCGCACGGCGTCGACGACGAGATCGAGCAGCCGACCGGTCTGCTCCGGCGTGTTGCTGTTGGCGGCTGTCGACAGGAACGCACCGAAGACGATCGCGGTGACGTCGTCCGGGTCGACGTCCCCGCGGAGCGAACCCGCTTCGGCTCCCGCCGTCAGGATCGTCCCGATGGCCGCCGTGATGCGTTCACGCGTGGTCGGGGTCGTGATCCGTCCCGAGGCCCAGCCGGCGCGCAGCGTGTCGATCATCCCGCGCTTCGTCGCCGTGAACTTCGCGTAGTTGTCCAGCCATGCGCGGAGCGCGACATCGGGCGGGAACTCCTCGAGCAGCGTGGGGACGCTCGTGGTGACGGCGTCGAGCTCGGCGGCGTAGACGGCTTCGACGAGCGCCTCGCGGGTGGGGAAGTGGCGGTAGAGCGTGCCGATCCCGACGCCTGCCTCGCGGGCGATGCCCTCCAGTGCGACGGTGTCGTCCGCGGCGGCGAAGGCGGCCCGCGCGACAGCGACGAGGTTCTCGCGGTTGCGCTGCGCATCCGCGCGCAGGGGGCGCTCGGCGCGCCCGGCCCTGCCGCCGGGTGCGGGCGTGCCGGCGGGTGTGCCGGTGGGCTTCGGTTCCGACGGAGTCAAAGCGGAGGTCCCTCCGGTAATGGTACGGTCGATAGAGCGGAGGTTCCTCCGCTTACGCCAATCGTCCCACAGGAGCGACTTCCTATGACGACCACCGGCACATCCTCTTCCGACACCACGGCCACGGGCGCGGCACGCCCCGGAGGACCCGGACAGCTCGCGGGCCGCACGGTCTCGCGCGTCGGCTTCGGTGCGATGCAGCTCGAGCGCCTGCGCGAGGACCGCCGCGGAGCTCTTGCTCTCCTGCGCACCGCGGTCGAGCTCGGTGTCGACCACGTCGACACCGCCCATTTCTACGGCAACAGCTTCGTCAACGGGCTTCTGCGCGAGGCGCTCCGCCCCGAGGACGGCGTACTCGTCGTGAGCAAGGTCGGCGCCGACCCCGATCCGGGCGGTCGCATCCCCCTGCGTCCCGCGCAGCGGCCCGAGGAGCTCCGGGCGAGCGTCGAGGACAACCTCAAATCCCTGGGTGTCGACCAGGTCCCCGTGGTGAACCTGCGGCGGCTCGACTCCGGACCCGGGCTGCGGGCCGAGGGCGACCAGGCGGTCGACATCGACGACCAGCTCGCGGCCATGACCGCGATGCGCGACGAGGGCATGATCGGCGCGATCGGCCTGAGCAGCGTGACGGCCGAAGGCCTGCGCCGGGCGATCCCGGCGGGCATCGTGTGCGTGCAGAACGCGTACAGCCTCGTGGCGCGCGACGACGAGACCATGGTGGAGATGTGCGCCGCCGAGGGAATCGCCTGGGTGCCGTACTTCCCGCTCGGCGGCGCGTTCCCCGGCATTCCGAAGGTGACCGAGGAGCCCGCGGTCCTGGCTGCGGCGAAGTCCCTCGGCAGTACGCCGTCACAGGTCGGCCTTGCCTGGCTGCTCCAGCACTCCCCGAACACGCTGCTCATCCCCGGGACCGCAGACCCAGGCCATCTCGAGGCCAACATCGCCGCGGGCGCGATCACGCTCGACGAGGCGACGGTCGCCTCGCTCGACGCCGTTCCGTCGCGCTCGGCGGACGTACGAATCGGCTGATCGCCCGCGCCAGGGCCTGCGTTGTCAGACCCCTCTGCCATGGTGTTCGTACGGGGGCGGTGCGACGAACTGCTCGTGCAGGCACTGAAGGGGCGGAAGATGGCACAGGTCAACAACGGCTGGTCGGATGTGAGGTGGGAGCACTGGCAGGACGCCGACAACATCCGGCGGCGTCTCGATCAGGGGGCTGATCCCGAAGTGTGGGGCGGGGGGCGGCCGTTGCACCGGGCGGCGGCCTTCGGCTCACCGGAGGTCGTGGCGGAACTGGCGCGACGTGTACGGGATGTGGACGCGCTCGACGACGGGACGACCGCGCTGTGGGAGGCGGTCATGGAGAACCGGCCGGACAACGCACGGGCGTTGGCCGCCGCCGGGGCCGACCCCTGGCGACCCCAGTTCGGCGGTTGGTCGCCCGGCCGGCTGAGCCTGGCCGGACCGGCACGGGACCTCTTCTCGGTGCCCGAGGGTGAACGCGGGCTGACCGAGGCGGAGGACGCTGTGGCCCGGGAGGGCAGACGCCTCGTCGCGGCGCTGGGCACCCTCCACGACGACGGCACGGGCCTCGCCTGCGTGGCCGGGATCGACGCCCAGGAGGCGATCCGCCGCCTGGAGGCGAAGCCCGCGGACGGCGAGGACCTGGAAGAACTCCTGGACGACCCCTACGCGTACGACATGGACGAGAGCCTCCAGATCATCGGAGTGACGACCGTGCCCGGCGGGTGCGTCGTCACCCAGCCCTGGGGCTATGCGCCGCAGATGCCAGGTGTGATGACCATGCTGTCCGCCGGCACTTACTGCTACGGCCTGTACGCCAACCCCAAGAGCGGCAACCAGGGCAGCATCGCCCGGGACGGGGTCATCAAAGGCTCTGACCTCCACCCGGGCGGTGGACCGGACCACGGCGACACGTCGGAGGAGGTTCTGTTCTCCTACCTCTTCCAGCACAACGCGGTGGCCTACTCCTGTGCCTATGCAGGCCTGCGCCTGACCGACGCGCGTGCCGTCATCGGGCCACCGGACGGGTGGGTCGAACTGCCTCGGCGTGACTACTGGAAGTACGCGTGACCACGAAGGTGTCCGTCACGCGTCACCGCGAGCAGGCACGGCTCGATGCGCGGCGACGGCCGCGTACCGGCCAGTGCCGAACCGCCGGTGGGCCCAGGGCCGGAGCCGTCAGTCGAAGAGGTCCGGCTGCTCCTCGATGATCTGGTCCCACAGCGGCCGGAGCTGGAACCAGCCCGACAGCGGGCTGCCGATCTGCTCCCGTACCTGGAGCGCCGTGTCCCGGTCGATGAGGTACGGCGTGCCGGCCGCCATGGCCAGGAGCTGCGCCTGGCAGGAGCGCTCCATCGTGATGAACCACCAGGCGGCCTCGGCCACACTCTGACCGACCGTCAGCAAGCCGTGGTTGGCGAGAATGACGGCCTTGTGCGGGCCGAGCGCCTCACCGATCCGTCGGCCCTCCTCGGTGTCGTTGACGACTCCGCGGAAGTCCTCGTAGAGCCCGTGGCCCTCGAAGAAGGCGCAGGCGTCCTGGGTGAGCGGGTCGAGCCGCCGGCGGAGCGTGGAGAACGCCTTGCCGTGCACAGAGTGGGCGTGGGCCGCGGCGACGGCGTCCTCGCGGGCCTTGTGCACTTCGGAGTGGATGCAGAAGGCGGCCCGGTTGACGGGGTGGCTGCCCTCGACGACGTTTCCGTCGTGATCGACGAGGACGAGGTCGGAGACCTTGATCTGGGTGAAACTCATGCCGAAGGGGTTGACCCAGAACCACCGCGGGTTCTCCGGATCCCGCGCCGTGATGTGTCCCGCCACGCCCTCCGAGAACCCGAACTTGCCGAACAGCCGGAAGGCCGCGGCCAGTTCCTGCTTGCGGTGCAGCCTCTCCTGCTCCACCGAATCGAAGGTGGGCGGGAGCATCGCCTTGAACCCCGGCGGTACCGGTCCGATGCCGGTCTGGGGCGGTGTTGTCGCAGTGAACGTGTCCATCGATTGCCTCCTCGTGAGCGCCGAACGGCACAGGCGCGCCGGCAGCGCTATACCGGACAAGGGGTGGGGGCACCCGTATGTGATACAGCACCGTATGGGATGCAGACTTGTATCCGATACCGTGCTGTATCGTGTTGCGGGTCACATCGGGGTGTCAACGGCCAGGGAGGGACGCGTTGCCGAAGGGGCCCACCAAGCGTCGCCCGCAGACGACTGCGCGGCTGCTGGAAGCGGCGCAGGAGGCGTTCGCCGAGCGCGGCTTCTACGGAACCTCGATCGAGATGATCAGCGAGCGGGCCGGGCTCACGCGCGGGGCGTTCTACTCCAACTTCCGCAACAAGGAAGAGCTTTTCTTCGCCCTGTTCGACCTGCACGCCCAGAGCGTCGTGGACCGTCTGACGCAGGCCGTCGCGGAACTCGAGGAATCGGACGACCCGGTGCGGGCGGTACTCGCGAGAACGGGCACCGTCGACGCGGCCGAGCGCCGCTGGTACCTGCTGTCCACCGAGTTCACCCTGCACGCGATCAGGCATCCCGAGACGGCACGCCTCCTCGCGGAGCGGGACCGCGGGCTGCGCGAGGAGATCGCCGGCATACTCGCCCGCCTCTTCACCAGCATCGGCCGCAGCCCCACGGTCGACCTGGACTCCCTGGCCCGCCTCACGACGGCCGTCCACGAAGGCTCCCTGGCCCAAAGCCTCGTGGAACCCGACCGGTTGGCACCCGAGGAACTGGCCGTCACGTTTCTGCCACTGCTGATCGACGCGGTCTCGGAGCCTGCGTCGCCGGGGGCAGGCGCACCACACAAATAGCCGCGCACGAAATAGCCGCGCACGAAAGAGCCGCGCACGAAATAGCCGCGCACGAAAGAGCCGCGCACGAAAGAGCCGCGCACGAAAGAGCCGCGCACGAAAGAGCCGCGCACGAAACAGTCAGGTCGAGGCGGCCAGGACCGAAATGGCCGCATTCCTCACGGAACGCGGCTACGCGGAACTCGCCGGCGTCAGCGGATCTGTTCCGGCGTCACGGTCAGCCACTTCTTGTCCGCAGTCACCTTCTGGCCCAGCTCCTTCTGGCGTTTCGCGCCCGCGGCCTTCATGTCGTCGATCTCCTTCATATAGCTGTCCTTGCGGTTGACCCAGACGCGCACGCCGCCGTGCTCCACGTCCGTCGACCGCAGCAGCATCGGACCATCGCTCTTCGGGGTGTCGCCCGCGGCCAGGATGGGCTTCCGCCAGGCGTCGATGTACGTGCTGATCGCAGCGGGCTTGCCCTCGTACCAGGTGGCCGGTGCCCAGAGAGTGGGCGTCAGTTCGCGGTCGGCGAGCTTCGCCTGATCGTAGTGGCCGGCGGCGATCTCCTTGCGGGAGCTGGTCACTTCACCCGTCTTGCGGTCCTTGAGGAGGGCGGAGACTCCGAGTACGTTCTCGGGCCGGACGCCGTAGCCGTACTTGGGGTCGGCGAGCACCATCCGTACGAGGTCCTCGCTCGCCGCGCTCACCACGTACACCTTGATGCCGTGGGTGCTCAGCGTGCGGTAGAGCTCCTGCATGCCCGTCGAGAATTGCGGCGGCTTCACCCCGCCGGGCAGCGGCTTGTCGTAGGCGAGCAACTCGTCTATGTAGCACTTGAGTTGCTTCAGCGTGAATCCGGAGAAGATCTGCGCGGCCCACGGGTACGAGACCTGGTCGTCGATGTCGCACAGGCGGGCGTAGTACTCGGTCAGCGTCTCCTTGTGCGTGGCCGTGTCCTTGAATGGAATGATCTTCAAGGACGGGTCCATGGTGTCGCGCGTCAGGACGCCCTTCATCTCCAGGAAGGGGAGCAGGGACTCTTCCAGGTCGTTGCGGTACGTGGTGTTGTCCGCGTCGAAGACCGCGTACGCGCCCTGGTGGTCATGCGCGGCGATGACCTTCGCCAGCTTTTTCGCCACGGGCGCCGGCCAGTGTGTGAGCTCCGCCGCCACGGCACGCTGCTGTGCGCCGTCCGCCGCCGCCGTGGCCTCGGTGTCCGGCCAAAGAGCGCCCGCGGCGACCACTGCGCCGGTGAGGGCGCCCGCCACGCCGAGGAGGACGAGCTTCTTGCGCATCGGGTGTCTGTTCACGGCGCGCAATGCTAGGGCGAAGCGCACGGATTACCCATGATCGAAATCATGGAGTGGGCACGCGGGGTGCGGGTAGGCGCGATGTCGGCGTCTGCGACCGGGAGTTGGCGCAACAGCCGCCACCCTTGGTCACGCGGAAGCCGGTGGGGTCCGGGGCGTGACGGTCCAGGCGGTCTGTGCCGCCCACCGCTCGGCCGCAGCCGTCAGGATTTCGGTGGCGGGTGCCTTGATCTGGTCGTAGTCGAACAGTTCGGACATGCTCGCCGCCAGCCTCCGCTTGAACGCTCCCCACGCCCGCCGGGCCGGCTCGTCGGCGCGCAGGTAGTCGCGGAACAGGAGCGTGTAGCGGGCGTTGGGGCCTCCGCCCTCCTGGAGATGGACGTTGCAGGGCCGGGCGCCGACCGGAGGCGCGAAGACGAGCTTGCGGCACGGGATCCCGCCGGAGACTTCTGTACGGTTCCACGGATCGGGCCGGCGCCGGAAGCCGATCGCCGAGAGCGGGGCGTTGTGCCGCGCCTCGTCGATCGACCGCACCCGGACCTGCACGTCGATGCAGTCCTTGGCCGCCAGGCCGGGCACCGAAGTCCGTTGTATCCGGTGACCGACGCGAATCGGCTCAGTCGTCGAATGACGTCCGCGGAGGGTTCGAAGGCTGTGGCGGGATGCCATCAGGGTCTGTCGGGCTCGTCCTGCTGTTCCGGTACTCCTCCCATCGGTGGAGCCAGTTCCATGCTCTTCCTCACCTCCGGATATCGCTGAGGGGGGTGAGGGCCGCTCTCCGTTGATGAAACGCCGCATTCAGGCGGTGGCCAGACCCCGCTTGACCTGCCGTGTGACGTCGTCGGCGAGGATTTCCGGGAGGCCGTCCGCCACGGCGTTGAGGGCCTGGGCCGCCACATCCGCGGGGTCGACCTTCTGATCGGCGGGGACGAGGGCGGCCATGTCGGTGTCCATGTAGGCCACGTGCAGGGCAGTGACCGTGATGCCGCGGGGTGCCAGCTCCTCGCGCACGGCGTTCGTCTGCGCCCACGTGGCGGCCTTCGTCGCCGCGTAGGACCCGAGACCGGCCGGGTGCAGCCAGGACAGCGCGGAGAGCACGTTCAGCACCACGCCTCCGCCGTTGCCCTCGATGACCGGGGCGAACGCCCGCGTAAGGGCGAGCGGCCCGAAGAAGTTCGTCTCCAACTCGCGGCGTACCGCTTCCAGTTCTCCGGTGATGAGAGTCGTGCCGGTGGAGATTCCGGCGTTGTTCACGAGCAGTGTCGCGTCGGATGCGACGCGGGCCGCGGCCCGGACCGACTCTTCGTCGGTCACATCCAGGCGGAGCGGGGTGACGCCCGCCAGGTCCACGGTCTCGGGGCGCCGCGCCGCCGCGTACACCTTCGCTCCGCGCTGTACGAGCTGGTCGGCCAGGTGGCGGCCCAGCCCTCGGTTGGCCCCGGTGACGACTGCGACCGCGCCCTTGAGTTCCATGTCCGCTCCCAATGGTTCGGGGGCCCGGTGATCGGGTCCGCCAAGTAGATTACGTATGTAATCTAAACCGGGTCTAGGATAGATTGCAACCGACATCCAATGAGGGGAACGGGGAGGTGGCCGATGGGCCGCGTATCGCAGGCGCAAGCGCTGGAGAACCGCAGGCGCGTGGTGGAGAACGCCTCCCGGCTGTTCCGGGAGCAGGGAACGCATGTCAGCGTCGCCGAGCTCATGAAGGCGTCCGGCCTGACCCATGGCGGTTTCTACAAGCAGTTCGCCTCGAAGGAGGCGCTCGTCGACGAAGCCACCGCCCACGCGTTCGACGAGCTCACCCGGCGTCGCGCGGCCGGCCTCGAGCAGAGCGACGGGCAGCGCGATGCCGCGCAGCAGGCGCTGATCGACGTCTATCTCTCCGTCGCGCATCGCGACAACTCGGCGGACGGCTGTCCCGCCGCCGCTCTCGCCTCCGACATGGCCCGCGGGTCGGGCGACCGTGAGGCCCGCCGCGTGTACAGCGAGGGGGTCGGTGACTTCGCCGACTGGCTCGCCACCGGCGATCAGGACGGCATGGCCCGGCTGTGCACGATGGTCGGCGCGCTCGTCCTGGCCCGCGCCACCAGGGAATTCCCGCTCTCCGAGGAGATCCTGGCCGCCGCGCGAGAAGCTCTGACGTCAGCCGAGTGATGGCACTGCCGGGGCATCGCGCGGTTACTGTTTCGCTGCCTCGACGGCGCGCCGCATGAGGCTGAGGAACTGGTCCCGCTCGACGGGGTTGAAGTGGGCCAGCATCTCTTCGCTGATGCCGACGACGGAGGGGGCCAGAGTCGTGGCCAGCTCGCGGCCCGCGTCGGTGATGGTGACGAGCTTGCGCCGCCGGTCCTTGTCGTCCTTCGTGATCGCCACCAGGCCTCGGTGCCTGAGGCGTTCCAGCATCGGCGCCGCGGTCGACTTGTCGAGGCTGGCGAGGGTGCCGAGCGTGCCCTGATCCATGGGTCCGTGGGTCCGGAGCAGGCCCAGGACGGTGAACTGGGGGCCGGTCAGGTCCTGGTGGACCTGCTCGTGCCACAGACGGGTGTGGATCTGGCCGAGCTGGCGCGCCAGGGGGCCGAGTCCGTCGAGCGCGGCGTGGATGGTGCCGGAGGTGCCGTCGCCCGGTGTGTCGGTTCCGTTCATCGCTCTGCGCTGTCCTTTCGGAATTGATCAGGACGTACACGTACTACACCGTCGCAGAAGTAGGACGTATACGTCCTTGTTTGTTGTGAGGGCATTGACGTGAGACGGAGGTGGCGACGTGAGGCTTGTCGTCGCGATGACAGGAGCGACCGGCGCGCCCTTCGGTGTACGGCTTCTGGAGGTGCTGGGTGAACTGGGCGTGGAGACACACCTGGTCGTGAGTCGATGGGCCCGGGCGACCCTCACCGAGGAGACCGGGCTCAGCGTGCGAGGTTCAGGCGATGGCATCGGTGTGCCACAGCCTCGACGACCAGGCCGGGTATCCCGATGGTCCCGTACCTCACCGAGGAAGAGGTGCGCACGGGCAGGGGCAGCAAGTCCGTCATGAGCTGTCTGCTGCCCGGGCAGTTCGAGGGCCGGGCCGCCTGCGTCACCGCCTCGTTCGCGAACTCGTTCCCGGATGACGTACGGCAGCGGGTGATCGAGAACCGGGCCGACCACGGCTTCCCGGAGGCGAGTTGAGTGAAGACGGGCCCGACGCCCTCGGGGGCGTTCAGCCCACGTGGACGTGGGGGCGGCGGGCCGGGTCGGGTTCGGCCTCCCGCAGGACCTCGCGGGTGACGGGTGCCACCTCGCCCTGGCCGAAGAGGAAGAAGCGCAGGAAGTTGGCGAGGGGATTGCCCTCCGTCCACTCGAAGTAGATGTGGGGAACCCGGCCGGTGGTGTCACGGATGTGCAGGAGCAGGGCGGCCAGGGCGTTGGGGATGGAGGAGCCGTCCAGGGCCAGGACCCGGTAGCGGCTGTGCAGCACCTCGCCGCGCACGTTCAGGTCCCCTTCGAACTCCGACGGGTCGAGCACCGTGACCTCGACGAAGACGAAGTCCTCCTGGGCCGGGATGTCGTTGTCGTGGCGGATCTGGTCGATTTTCGCGCGGTACTCGCTGACGTCGCGGTTGTCGGGCTCGTTCGCGATGAACCTGACCTTGCGGCTGGCGATGTCGCGTACGAAGCGCTCGGCCATGGCGTCGAACGTGACGTGGGTGACGCGCAGTTCGAAGGCGCGGGCCAGCCGGGAGAGGAACGAGACGAGCATGATGCCGGCGATGAAGCAGGCACCGATTTTCACGCCGTCCGGGCGCTCGATGACGTTGACGACCGTCGTGTAGAGGAACACCGCCGAGATGATGGCGAAGCCGATGGTCCAGTTGCGCTGCCGGGCCTTGCGCGCGGCGATGGTGACGGCGATCGCGGCGGAGCAGATCAGGACGAGGACACCGGTCGCATAGGCACCGCCCTGCGCGTCGACGTCGGCGTCGAAGATCCAGGTCACCAGGAACGCGATCAGGGTGAAGACGATCACCATCGGACGTACGGCGCGGGCCCAGTGCGGCGCCATGCCGTACCGCGGCAGGTAGCGGGGCATCAGGTTGAGGAGCCCGGCCATCGCGGAGGCGCCCGCGAACCACAGGATCGCGATGGTGGAGATGTCGTAGACCGTGCCGAAGGCGCTGCCCAGGTACTCGTGCGCCAGGTACGCGAGCGCCCGGCCGTTGGCCTGGCCGCCGGACTTGAACTCCTTCTCCGGGATGAGCAGTGTGGTGATGAAGCTGGTGCAGACGAGGAACACGCTCATGATCGCGGCGGCCGTGGTCAGCAGTTTCTTGGCGCCCCGGATGCGGCCCGTCGGCCGCTCCTCGGTGTCGGTGGGGTCGCCCTTCACATGGGGCATGACCGCCACGCCGGTCTCGAACCCGGAGAGGCCGAGCGCGAGCTTGGGGAAGACCAGCAGGGCGACCCCGATCATGGCGAACGCGTTGCCGTGTTCGGCGGTGAGCGCCGTGGACCAGTCGGTGACCACATGCTCCTTAGTGATCACGTGCCAGAGGCCGGTCACCACCACCACGACGTTGAGCGAGAGATAGATGCCGACGAGGACGACGGCGACGCCGATCGCCTCCAGGAACCCCTTGAGGAACACCGCGCCGAGCAGGGCCACCAGGACGAGGGTGATGACCATCTGTTTGTTGTGCAGGGTGTCCGTCAGATGGGGGTTCTCCACGAGGTGGGTGGAGGCGTCCGCCGCCGACAGGGTGATGGTGATGAGAAAGTCGGTCGCGGCGAAGCCGAGCAGGGTGAGGACGAACAGCTTGCCCTTCCAGAAGGACAGCAACCGCTCCAGCATCGCGATCGAGCCCTCGCCGTGCGGGCTCTCCTCGGCGACCCGGCGGTACACCGGCAGCGCACCCATGAGAGTGACGATCACCAGCACGATGGTGGCCACCGGCGACAGCAGACCGGCCGCGAGAGCCGCGATGCCGGGCTGGTAGCCGAGGGTGGAGAAGTAGTCGACGCCGGTCAGACACATCACCCGCCACCAGGGCTGCCCCTTGTGGGACGGCTCCGGCTCGGCGGCCGCCCCCTGCTGCGGGGTCTTGGCCATGTCGGAGAGACCCTCGAGCATCCACGCGCGCAGGCGACTCGTACGGGCCCCTTGCGTGGTGGCCATCGGTGTACTCCTGACGTGCTGCCCAGCCCGGGGTCCCGGCCATCACACGGACACCCGGGCCGACGTCCACAGCTCGCGAGACCCAGGCCCATGCCCGGCTCCGCGCTGAGAGGAACGGCGCCGTTCGTCCGTGCCGCCCATTGTCACCACCGGCCGGAGGATCGGCACGGCGACGGAGCGCAACCGGCGGGTGTCCCGACCGGGCGATGGACGGTGTTCACGCCACGCAGCACACTTGAAAGGGAGGCAGGTCACGCGGCTGGCCCCGCGCTTCGCGGGGCGGGCGGAGCACCCCCGTGATACCTAGATCTGGGGGCGGTGCCCGAGAGCTGGAGGCGACGCGTATGACCGGCAATCCGCTGACCGGCTACCCCGTGCGGGACCGGATCGCACTGGCCGCGGGCCTCGTCGGCCCCTTCCTCGTCGCGCTCGTGCTGGTGCCCTTCCGCACGGACCTCACGGCCACCAACGCCGCCCTGATCCTGGTCGTGGTGGTCGTCGCCGTGGCGGCCGTCGGCAGTCGTGTGGCGGGCGCTGTCGCGGCGCTGTCGGCGGCGGCCTGGTTCGACTTCTTCCTCACCCGCCCGTACCAGCGGTTCAGCATCACCAACTCCGATGACGTCGAGACGGCGGTGCTGCTCCTGGTCGTCGGGTTGATCGTGTCGCAGCTCGCGGCCCGCGCGCGCCGGCTGAAGGTGGTCACGGTGACGGACGCGGAGTACCTCGCGCGCATCCACGGGACCGCCGACCTCGCCCAGTCCACCACCTCCGCGGACGCGGTCGTCGGCCATGTGCGCGAGCAGCTGACCGAACTGCTCGGACTGCGCGGCTGCCGATTCGAGTACGGCACCCTCCTGGGACGGCCGCCGCGACTGGAGCAGGACGGGACCGTGGTGGCCGGCCGCAGGCGCTGGGACGTCGACAGCGGGGGCTGGCCCGACGGCGAGATCGAACTGCGCGCGTACGGCAACGGCCAGTACCTCGGCCGTTACATGCTCACCCCCGGACCGGGCCCCGTCCCGTCACTCCAGGCCCGCCTCGTCGCCGTGACGCTCGCCGATCAGACGGGTGCTGCGCTGGACATCACCCGCCCGGCGAAGGGCGCCTGAGGGTCGGTCCAGACGCTCGCCCGGTGCCGTGGAGCCGGCGGCGGCCAGTGCGTCGTGACCGTCGTAGCGGCGCCGGTGAGCATGGCCTCCTGCCGAGACGTATGCAGCGCGTGAAGAGTGCTCCGGCACGCGTATGGATCACGGCAAGAAGGCTGGGCCCCTTGCCGCACGGCATTCACGCTGGTCCTCGAACTGCTCCATCGGAGGACCGGGAACATGGCCATACACACAGGCAGTGCGAACACGGCGGAAGACGGCGACGGAGTTCAGGAGCCGCCTGATACCGGGAACGCCGGAGCCATCCGGGCCGGTGACCGGCACAAGCTCACCGCGCTCCAGGGGGTCGCCGCGCTGTCGCTGGACGCGATGGCCTCGGTGGCGTACGGACCGGAGTCGATCGTTCTGGTGTTGGCCGTGGCCGGTGCCCACGGGATGGGGTTCACGCTTCCCGTCACGCTTGCGATCGCCGGACTGCTCGCGGTGCTGGTGGCCTCGTACCGTCAGGTCATCGCCGCCTTCCCGGACGGCGGCGGCTCGTACGCCGTGGCCAAGCGGCACCTGGGGCGTCGCACCAGCCTGGTCGCTGCCGGCTCTCTGATCCTCGACTACGTGCTGAACGTCGCGGTCTCCGTCACCGCCGGTGTCGCGGCGCTCACCTCGGCCTTCCCGCAGCTCTACGGCGAACGGACCTGGATCTGCCTCGGCGTCCTCGTCCTGGTCACGGCCATCAACCTGCGGGGCGTGGTCGACTCGGCGAAGGCGTTCCTGCTGCCGACCGCCCTGTTCGTCGGCTCGATCCTCGCGATGATCGTGGTCGGGCTCTTCCGTGACGGCCCGGTCAGCACCGCTTCGGCCGACGGCCACACCTCCGCTCTCGGCAACGGCGCCACCACCGTAGGGGCCTTGCTCCTGCTCAGGGCGTTCGCGGCCGGCTGCTCCGCCCTCACCGGCGTGGAGGCCGTGGCCAACGCGGTACCGTCCTTCCGCGCCCCGGCCGCCCGCCGCGCCCAGCGCACCGAGGTGGCGCTCGGCGCTCTCCTCGGTGTGATGCTGATCGGCCTGTCCATCCTCATCGGCCGCTTCCATCTCCAGCCGGTCGAAGGCGTGACGGTCCTCGCACAGCTCGCGGACGCCTCGTTCGGACACAACGTGGCTTTCTACGTGGTGCAGTTCGCGACGATGGTGCTCCTCGCGCTCGCCGCCAACACGTCCTTCGGTGGACTGCCCGTACTGATGAGCCTGCTGGCCCGGGGCAACCACCTCCCCCATGTGTTCGCCCTCAAGGCCGACCGGCAGGTGCACCGGCACGGGGTGCTCGCGCTGGCCCTGGTCTCCGCGCTGCTGCTGATCTTCTCCGGCGGCGACACGAACACCCTCGTACCGCTCTTCGCGATCGGCGTGTTCATCGGCTTCACCATCTGCCAGGTCGGCATGGTCCGGCACTGGTACGGCGAACGGGTCAAGGGCTGGCGGGCGAAGGCCGTACTGAACGGCTTCGGCGCCCTGCTGACCGGCGTCGCGGGAGTGGTCGTCACCGCCACCAAGTTCACCGAGGGCGCCTGGCTCGTCGTCCTCGCCCTGCCGCTGCTGGTCCTCGGCTTCGAGCGGGTGCGTCGCGCGTACAGCCGTATCGGCGAGCGCCTCGAACTCGGCCGCATCCCCGAACCGCCCGAACGCGCCCACTCGCTGGTCGTCGTACCCGTCTCGGGTCTGTCCAAGCTGACGTGCAAGGCGCTCACAGCGGCCCGTTCACTGGGCGACGAAGTGCTGGCGATCACCGTCACGCACCCCGCCCCGGAGGACCGTCGCGAAGCCGAAGCCCTGTATCGCGACTGGGAGTTGTGGAACCCGGGTGTCGATCTCGTCGAGCTCAGCTCCCCCACGCGCGCCCTCGGCCGGCCCGTCTCGGCCTACGTACGCCAGCTGTCCGCCACCCGCCCGGACTCCCAGATCACCGTACTGATCCCCGAAACCGAGTCCGCGCGCCTCTGGCAGCGCCTCCTGCAGAACCAGCGCGGCTCCGTCGTCGCACACGCGGTACGGCGCGACACGGACGCGGTGATCTGCCGACTCCGCTTCCGCGTCGACGCCGACGGGCGCTGAACGGCCCCCTCTGTCTCGTCTCCGTGCCCGTTGTCTTACTGTCGTAGGACATTCAGTCTTGACGCCTGGATCCAGGGTCGGCAAGCTGTCTTACTGTCGTAAGACAATGGGAGAAGCAGTGATCGAGTTCGTACTTGACGGCCGTTCACGGGTGGCCACCTACATGCAACTTGTGCTCCAGGTGCGCCAGGCTCTGCGGGTCGGTCTCGCCGAGCCGGGGGATCAGTTGCCCAAGGTGCGACAGGTGGCTCAGTCGCTGGCGATCAATCCGAACACGGTGCTGAAGGCGTACCGCGAGCTCGAACTCGAAGGACTGGCGGAGGGACGCCCAGGCGTGGGCACCTTCCTCGTCGGCACCCTCGCCGGCCCGGCCCTGGCCCACCAGGCCGGGCTGCGCGAAGACCTGGTCGTCTGGCTGCACAAGGCCCGGGCCGCGGGTCTGGGCCGCGAGGACATCACCGCGCTGATCGACACCACTCTGCGCACCACGCTCGACGCACCGCCGGCCGAGGACGTCTCGTGACCAGTTGGGGGACCAGACATGCGTGACCAGTTGGGGGATCGGACATGACGAACATGGCGTTGGAGACCGACGCGCTCGGAAAGCGGTACGGGCGCACATGGGCACTCCAGGAGTGCTCGCTGCACCTGCCCGCCGGCCGGATCGCCGGGCTCGCCGGACCCAACGGAGCGGGCAAGTCCACCCTCCTGCACCTCGCCGTCGGACTGCTGCGGTCCGACGCCGGACAGGTGCGCGTCTTCGGCCAGGATCCGCGTAACAACACCGCTGTCCTGCGGGAGGTCGGATTCGTGGCCCAGGACACGCCGCTCTACCGCGACTTCACCGCCGCAGACCTCATCACCCTGGGCGGCAAGCTCAACAGCCGCTGGGACGCCGCCTTCGCCCGTGAGCGGATCGGCCAACTCGACATTCCGCTCAAGAAGCCGGTCGGGAAACTCTCCGGCGGGCAGCGCGCCCAGGTGGCTCTGGCGCTGGCCATGGCCAAGCGGCCCCGTCTGCTGCTGCTCGACGAGCCGGTCGCGGCGCTCGACCCGCTGGCGCGAAGGGAGTTCATGCAGGCACTGATGGGCGTGGTCGCCGAGAGCGGCACGACGGTGCTGCTGTCCTCGCACCTGGTGGCGGACCTGGAACGGGTCTGCGACTACCTGATCGTGTTGCAGAAGGCACACGTCCGGCTGGTCGGATCGATCGACGAACTGCTCGACGAGCACCGGACGTTGGTCGGTCCGCGCACCGAGCCGGACGCCGTCCCGATGGAGGGCCCGGCACAGGTCATCAACGCCAGCCACACCGATCGCCAGTCCACGCTGCTCGTCCGCACGAAGGGACGCCCCGTCGACGACCCGGCCTGGACCCGGCACGAGGTGACTCTGGAAGACCTCGTCCTCGCCTACCTCCACACGGGCGACACCCGTGCGGCGCGCACCGTTTCGGAGGTGACCGCATGATCTGGCTGACGTGGAAACAGCATCGCAAGCAAGCGCTCTTCGCCGGGATCGGGCTGGCCGCACTCGCCGCGATCATGATTCCCACCGGTCTGCGGATGCACGATGCCTTCGACAACTCCGGCCTGGGCGCGTGCCTTTCGAAGCTGGGCACGGACGTGCTGGCCGCGAACAAGGCCGTGGACAGCTGTAACGCCCTCAGTACGCAGTTCCAGAACGAGTTCAAGGATCTGTCGTTCGTCGGCATCCTCTTCGTGATCCTGCCGCTGCTGATGGGGTTGTTCCTCGGCGCACCGCTGATCTCCCGCGAGGTCGAACACGGCACGCACCGGTTCGTGTGGACGCAGGGCGTCAGCCGCCTTCGGTGGGCGCTCGTCAAGTTCGGCCTGGTGGGCGCCGTCACGGTCCTCCTCGCCGTGGTGTACGCCCTGGGGGTGTCCTGGTGGTACGAGCCTCTGGCCGCCAACGGCAACGGGCGATTCGGCTACCTCTGGTTCGACGTGCAGGGCATCGCGCCGATCGGCTACACCCTCTTCGCCGTGTCGCTGGGCATCTTCGCCGGCACCTTCGCGCGCCGGGTCCTGCCGGCGATGGCGGTCACCCTCGCCGGATTCGCCGTCGTGCGCATCGCCGTCGAAACCCTCGGCCGGTCCCACTACATGCCCGCCAAAACCCTGAACTACGGCCTGGCGAGTTCTCAGGGACCGAACCCCGCATCGAGCGACTGGATTCTCAGCCAGGGATTGCGCGACGGCGCCGGGAAGCTCGTGAGGGAGAACGCCCAGGTGGGGTGCCCGTCCTCCAACGAGGGTAAGAGCGGCGCGAGTTCGTGCCTGGAGCAGATGGCACATCAGGGCCTGGGGCCCGGCTCCCACAACTGGCAGCTCTACCAGCCCGGCGACAGGTTCTGGGCCTTCCAGAGCATCGAGACGGGCATCTTCCTCGCTCTGGCGGCGCTCCTGGTCTTCCTCGCCGTGCGCCGGATCCGTCACATCGCCTGACGGGGGAGTGGGCGGTTCTTCAGGCGGGAGGGCTCCGGGCCGATGGGCCCGGGGCCCTCCCGCCGACGTCGTCAGGCCAGTGTCTGCGTGAGTTCGCTTCGGGTCGACGTGTGAACGATGCGGCCGAGCGCACCGTTGACGATGGGCATGTAGGGCGGGAGGTGACCGCATTCCAGATCGGCGATGATCGGCACGTTCAGGGAGCCGAGTGCGTCGAGCGCGGCTTCGTGCTGGGTGAGGGTGCGGCGGTCCGGTGCGTTGGTCCGGCCGACGAGGATCGCGTTCGCGTGGTCGAAGAAACCGGCGAGCCTTATGCCGTGCAGGTTCCGGCAGATCGTGAAGGCATTGTCCTCGGCCGCCTCGACATAGATGAGGAGTCCGTCGGGAGCCTGGTCACGGGCGAAGGCCGAGGCGTCGAGGTAGGGGGTTCCCGCGAGATCGCACATCGTCTCGATGCAGCCCCCGATCAACCGCCCCTCGGCCTCCACGTCACCGCTGCCGTCGAGCCGGGTCCAGGTGCCCTGGGCGTTCAGCGTGTACTCGCGGACGTCCGGGAAGACGGCGTAGTCGTCGAAGCCACTGGAACGGTGGCGGCCGGCCGGAGTCTGCGTGAAGCGGTGGCCCGGGGGAGCGGCCACGATGTCGAGCCACGTCAGCAGTCCCTCGGGTACGCGATAGGGCGTGTCCATCAGGTTGTTGCCGTGGACGGTCGCGGTGCCGGTGAGCAGCGTCAGCGGCGCGATGAGGGTCGAGATGTCGGAGAACCCGACGAACCAGGTGGGCTCGGCGTCGCGCAGCCGGTCCCAGTCGAGCAGCGGGATCAGATCGATCGCCGTCTCCCCGCCCCACGGCGGGACGACCGCCCTGATGGTGGGATCGGTCAGCATCGACATCAACTCGCCCGCGCGATCGGCGGCCGAGGCACTGACGTGCCGGGACCCGTCCATGCACCGCCCGACCACCACCTCGTACCCACGGTCCTTCACCTCACGGACAGCTACCTGGAGGCGCGCGCTCATCTCCTTCGAGACACCACTCGACGGAGAGGTGACACCGATACGGTCACCGGGACGCAGGGAGCGCGGGTATCGAACCGACATGCGTGGATTCTGGCACGAAGCGCTGCGCGTCCGACAGGGGTTTGTGAGGGGGCGGGAGTTGCGGCTGCGCGAGCCGATCGATCTCGCGCAGCGTCTCTGCGGCGCCTGACAGTCAGGGAGGACGTGTCAGGCGAGCGTGACCTCCACGGGGAGTTTCTTGATTCCGTTGACGAAGTTGGAGCGGACGCGTGGGACCTCGCCCGTGAGGCGGATGCCGGCCAGGCGCGGGATCAGCTCCTCGAACATGATGCGGATCTCGGTGCGGGCAAGGAGGTTGCCCAGGCACAGATGCGGGCTTCCCTTGCCGAAGGTGACGTGGTCGTTGTCCGCGCGGGCGACGTCGAAGTCGTACGGGTTGCCGAAGACCTTCTCGTCACGGTTGCCGGAGGCGTACCACATGACGACCTTGTCGCCCTCCTTGACCTGCTTTCCGCCGAGTTCGACGTCGCGGGTCGCGGTGCGGCGGAAGTGGTAGACGGGGGACGCCCAGCGCAGGAACTCCTCGACCGCCGTAGGGATCAGGGAGGGGTCCTCCTGGAGGCGGGCCAGCTGCTCGGGGTGCTGGAGCAGTGCCAGCATGGAGTGCGTGATGGTGTGGCGTGTGGTCTCGTTGCCGGCGACCACGAGGAGCAGGAAGTAGTTGTCGAAGTCCTGTCCGGACAGCGGGATTCCGTCGCGGGGGGTCTCGTTGACGAGCTTGGAGACCAGGTCGGTGCCGTCTCCGCCGCGTCGCTGACGGGCCAACTCGCGTCCGTACTCGAAGACTTCGAGGGAGGCGGGGGAGCGGAACGGCAGGTCTCGGTACTTCTCGCTCTCCTCGCTGCCGAGGAGCACGTCCGCGTAGTCGGGGTCGGTGTTGCCGATGATCCGGTTGCCCCAGTCGATGAGCTGCTGGTTGTCCTCCGGCGGCACGTCCAGGAGGCGGGCCAGTACGTTGATGGGGAAGTCGGCGGAGACCTCCTTGACGAAGTCGAAGCTGCCCTTGGCGAGCGCCGTGTCCAAGGTCTTGGCGGTCAGCCCGCGCAGGAAGTCGGTGTAGCTGTTGATGACGCTCGCGCCGAACTGGCGCTGGAGCAGGCTGCGCATCGCGCGGTGACGCACGCCGTCGAGTTCCAGGATCGAGGCGCGCTTCTTGATCTGGTCGTCGTCGACCTCTTCGAGGTTGACGAATTTGGTGGAGGTGAACGTCTCGGCGTCGCGGTCGACGCGTGCGATGTCCTCGTGCCGGGTGACGGCCCAGAAGCCCGAGTTGGGTGCCTCTTCCGGCTGCCAGTGGACCGGGTCCTCGTGGCGCAGGGTGTGGAACATGCGCCAGGGGGTGACGCCGTCGGTGAAGTTGTCGAGGTCGGCGAGGTCGACGTCGGCGAGCGGCATGGGTGCGGTCGGGTCGATGGCGTCGGTCGGGTTCGTCATGAGGGTGCTCCTGAAGGTGGTGCGGCCGGTCAGAGGTGGTAGGAGTACTCGGTGAACTCCCAGTCCGTGACGTGGTGGTTGAAGCGGTCGACCTCGTCGCGCTTGTAGGTGAGGAAGGACTCGGTGAAGTCCTTGCCGAGGACTTCGGTCAGCGCGTCGTCCGCTTCGAGGGCGTCGAGTGCGGCGGGCAGGGTCGTCGGCAGCATCTGGGACTTCTCGGGGTCGTAGCCGTAGCCCTGCAGGGGCGCCGGCGGCTCCTTGCCGTCCTGGATGCCGAGGAGCGCGGCGGCGCACAGCGCGGCGGTCGCGAGATAGGGGTTGGCGCTGGCGTCGCCGAGCCGGAGCTCCAGGCGGGCGCCGGAGCCGCGCTCGGGCGGGATGCGGACCATGGCGCTGCGGTTGTCGAGGCCCCAGTCGATCAGCCACGGCGCGAGGGTGTCGGGTCCGAAGCGCTTGTACGAGTTCACGGTCGGGTTGAGCAGGGCCGCGAGTGCGGGTGCGTGGGCGAGGATGCCGGCGATGGCGTGGCGGGCGGTGTCCGACAGACCGTAGGCGCCCGAGGGGTCGTCGAAGACGTTGCGGCCGTCCTCGGCGACGGAGTCATCGGCGGCTTCGCCGGAGAAGTGGAGGTGGAAGCCGGAGCCTCCCGCGTCGTTGAAGGGCTTGGCCATGAAGGTGGCCAACTTCCCTTCCTTGCGGGCGAGTTCCTTGACGGCCGACTTGAAGAGGAAGGCGCGGTCTGCGGCGTCCATCGCTTCTGAGTGGGTCAGGTTGATCTCGAACTGGCCCGCGTCGAACTCGTGGTTCGCGCTGATGACGCCGATGTCGAGATCGCGCAGTTTGCGCAGGGTGGGCAGCAGGTGGTTGTCGGCGTCGGCGCGCAGTCCGGCCGTATAGACGACTCCGGCGACGCCCTGTCCGTAGCGGCGCCAGCCGGTCGGCGCTGCCGTGTCCTCTTCGAGCAGGAAGTACTCGAGCTCGGGGCCGAGGACAGGTCGCAGCCCCGCTTGTTCGCAGCGGGCGAGCACCGAGCGCAGCAGGTCGCGCGGGGACTCCGGGCTGGGGGAGCCGGTGGCCGGGTCGGTCGTCTCGCCCAGGCACCAGGCGACGCCCGGCTCCCAGGGCAGGCCGCGGGCGGTGGAGAGGTCGGGTCGTACGGTCACGTCGGGCAGGCCCGCGTCGAGGCCGCCCCGGACCGGGACGACGTCGCCCTGCGGGGTGGTGTGGTAGACCGCGCGGCAGAAGGCGAGGCCGTGGTCGCAGGCCGAGGGCAGGTGGTCGAGCAGGACGTCACGGGCGCGGTCGGTGCCGATCAGGTCGGGATACGTCACCCGGACCACGTCGATGCCGTCGGCGGCGAGCCGGTCCATGGCGGTGCGGACTGCTGGGGTCTCTTGAGCGCTCACCGATGTCTCCTCGGCGGATGTGAACGGGGGCGTGGTGGCCGGCAGCCCGGCGGGGTGGCCCGCCTGGCAAGGGTCCGGCGTCGGGGTGCGGACGCCAGACCGGCGTGCACCCGTTGTTTGGTGCCAAACGGTATGGACGGCCGCCCCTCTCCGCAAGGGGTGCAGGGAAAGAATTTATCCATCTGGATAGCTCTTGACCAGGGTCCGTTCGCTTCCTATGTTGTTTGAAGCCAAACGAGTTAGGGAGTGCGGCCATCCGTACCCCTTTGGCAGGGGCCCGGCCACGGAGCCGGGCCCCACTTCCCTCAGTGCGCCCCGACGCCCTCACCTCCAGGAGGACCGGCCATGAAGGTCGTCGTCGACATGAACAAGTGCCAGGACCACGGACAGTGCGTCTTCTCGGCTCCCGACGTCTTCCAGCTCGACGACACCGGGCGCCTCGCCTACGTCAGCGACCCCGACGACGCGCTGCGCGACGAGGTCGAGGAAGCCGCCGACGTCTGTCCGCTGCAGGCCATCCGGATCGAGGCCTGAGATGGCAGAGACGGCTCACGTCCCCCGGAGTCCGGGGCGCGTCGTCGTGGCCGGTGCCTCGATGGGCGGCCTGCGCGCCGCCGAACAGCTGCGCGCAGCCGGCTGGACCGGCGCGATCACGGTCATCGGCGATGAGCCCCACATGCCGTACAACCGACCACCGTTGAGCAAGGACGTGCTCGCCGGAAAGGTGCCGTTCGAGTCCCTCGCGTTCACGCCCCGAGCGAGCGCGGCGGACGTCGAGTGGCGGCTGGGCACGACCGCTGCCTCCGCCCGCCTCGACGAGCGCCTTGTCGGACTCGACGACGGTACGGAACTCGCCTTCGACGGCCTGGTCGTCGCCACCGGCATGCGGCCGCGCAGGCTGTGCTGCGACGGTCCCTCGGGTCCCGTCAGCGGCCGGCACACCGTGCGCACCCTCGCCGACGCCCGGGGCCTGCGTGACGAACTGATCCGGCCGGGCGTTCGCGTCGTCGTCATCGGCGCGGGCTTCATCGGCTGCGAGGTCGCCGCCACAGCCAAAGGCCTCGGTGTCGCCGAGGTGACGGTGGTCGACCCCGAGCCGTTGCCGATGCTCCGCCCGCTCGGCGAACTCCTGGCCCGCGCGCTGCACCGGCGCCACCAGGAACGCGGCGTGCGCTTCGCCCTCGGCGCGGGGGTCGCGGGCTTCGAGGGCGAGGACCGGGTGACCGGTGTCGTCCTGACCGACGGGACGGTGCTTCCGGCCGATGTGGTCGTGGAGTCCGTCGGCTCGGTCGCCAACACCGAATGGCTGGACGGCAACGGCCTGGATCTGTCCGACGGGGTCCTGACCGACGAGCGGCTGTGCGTCGGCGGCCACCCGAACGTCGTCGCCGTCGGCGACGTCGCCCGCTTCCCCAACGCCCGCTACGACGGCGTACCCCGCCGCGTCGAGCACTGGTCGATCCCCACCGACACCGCCAAGCATGCCGCGAAGAGCCTCGTGGCCCACCTCGTCGGCAGCGCGGCGCAACCCGAGCCGTTCGCCCCGTTGCCCACCTTCTGGAGCGACCAGCACGAGTTCCGGCTGCAGTCCTTCGGCGCACCCGCCCTCGGCCTCGCCGACGTGCGCGTCCTGGACGGCGACCCGGAAGGTGACGTCCTCGTCGGCTACCACCGCGACGACCGGCTCGTCGGGGTGGTCGCGCTCGGCGGCCCCGCCACCACCACGGGCGCCGCCCGCTACCGTGCCCAGCTCCTCGCGCAGCCCGCCCTCATCTCGTAAGGAACCCCCAGTCATGGCCAGCGTCCGTGGATACTTCCACCCCAAGACGGCGACCGGCGACGCCTCGCTGATCCCCTCCCCTCCGTGGCACTACTCCGGCGACCTGCTCACCGTCGAGTACCGCACCGACCCCGCCCGGGTACGTGAACTCCTCCCTGAAACACTGGAGTTGGCTGAGGAGGACCCCGGCGCCGTCGCGCTGATCTGGGCCGACTGGCAGTCCTGTGCCGCGGACGGGAGCCAGCTGCTCGATCCCGTGCTGGCCCAGTACAAGGAGGCCTTCGCGGTCGTGCGCTGCCGGTACAAGGGGCGCACCTACTCGCGCTGCGTGTACATCTGGGTCGACAAGGACTTCGCCGTCGCGCGCGGCCTGCACCAGGGGTACCCGAAGAAGCTCGGCTCCATCCACCAGACCCGCCCGCACCCCTACGGTCCCGCCCCGCGGATCGAAGCCGGCGCGCGCTTCGGCGCGACCCTCGCCGCGGCCGACCGCCGCCTGGCGCAGGCCGTGGTCACCCTGCGCGAACCGTCCGAGTCCAACGGCTTCGTCAACAGCCACCCGATGGCCCATCACCGCTGGCTGCCCTCCGTCGAAAAGGGCAAGGGACTGGCTCTCGACGAGCTGATCGAGACCGGTGCCGCGTCCTTCGAGGCCGGTCAGGCGTGGGTCGGTGACGCGGACTTGGAGCTGTTCGAAGCGCCCACCGAGGAGCTGGCCCGACTGGAGATCAGGGAGCCGATCGCGGCCTACTACCGGCAGGTCGGCGTCGTGTGGGACGGCGGCACGCTGCTCGAGTCCGGAACCTCCGGAGCTGAGTAACTCCAGCCCACTACATGTCACTTGGAGACTGGACATGAGCGAACACACCCTCACCGTGGCCGGTGTCGCCGTCGACACCCGGCACTGGATCGGCGGCGAACGCGTCGCCTCCGCCGGCACCTTCGTGGATGTCTCACCGATCGACGGGAGCGTCCTCGGCGAGATCGCCCGCGGTACGGCGGCAGAAGCGTCGGCCGCCGTCGCCGCGGCCCGCGCGGCCTTCCCCGGCTGGGCGGCCACTCCGCGCGCCGAACGAGCCCGGATCCTGCACGCCGTCGCCGACGCCGTCGAGAAGCGCATCGAGGACCTCTCGATCGTCGAGACCCACGACAACGGCGCGCTGCTGCGCTCGCACCGGCGCGGAGTGATGCCACGCGTGGCACACAACTTCCGCTTCTTCGCCGACCGGCTCGTGGGCCTCGGCCACGACGACTTCGACACCCGCGGCCACACCAACCATGTCAGCTGGGACCCGGCGGGCCCCTGCGTGCTGATCACCCCGTGGAACGCACCGCTGATGCTCGCCACCTGGAAGCTCGCCCCGGCGCTCGCCGCGGGCAACACCGTGATCCTCAAGCCCGCCGAGTGGTCGCCCCTCACCGCCTCCCTGTTCGCCGACATCGCCGCCGAGGCCGGACTTCCCGCCGGGGTCCTTAACGTCGTGCAGGGCTACGGCGCCGAGGCCGGCAACGCCCTCGTCTCCCACCCCGACGTGCGCCGCATCAGCTTCACGGGATCGGTGCCCACCGCGAAGACCATCGCCGCCGCGGCAGCCGCCAACCTGGTGCCCGCCAGCTTCGAACTCGGCGGGAAGTCACCGCTGTTGGTCTTCGCGGACGCCGACCTCGACCTCGCCGTCGACCTGGCCGTGGAGCAGTACGACAACGCCGGACAGGTGTGCCTGGCCGCGACCCGCATCCTCGTCGAGGAGACGATCGCGCAGGAGTTCACCCGACGCTTCACCGAGAAGGCCTCGGCCCTGCGGCAGGGGGACCCGCGCGACGAGACCACCGACATCGGCCCAAACATCCACACCCGCCAGCTGGAGAAGATCGACGGCTTCGTGCAGCGTGCCCTCGCCGCGGGGGCCCGCGCCGTCATCGGCGGCCGGCGGGGCGAAGGCCAGTACTACGCGCCGACCCTGCTCACCGATGTCGCCCAGGACTCCGAGATCGTGCAGGAGGAGGTCTTCGGCCCCGTCCTGACCCTGCAGACGTTCACCGACGAGGACGAGGCGGTCCGCCTGGCCAACGACACCCGATTCGGGCTCGCCGCCACCGTCGCCACCGGCGACCGCGGGCGCGCCGCGCGCGTCACCGACCGGCTCGTCGCCGGCACGGTCTGGGTCAACTGCTTCTTCGTACGTGACCTCCAGGCACCCTTCGGCGGCTCCCGGCACTCCGGAGTGGGCCGCGAGGGAGGCACCTGGAGCTTCGACTTCTACTGCGACCTCAAGAACACCGTGACGGCGCCGAAGGGCTGGCGGGACCATGGGTGAGATCGTCGGGGCGGGGCTGCTCGCCCACGTGCCCACCGTCGTGCTCCCTCAGGAGACGCGCCTGGAACTGAACGAGGGCAAGGAGATCACCCTCGTCACCGGCCTGAACGAACTGCGCCGCGAGGTCTTCGAGCGGGATGCCTCCCAGGAGTACGACACCGTCGTCGTCCTGGACTCGCACTGGGCCACCACCGTCGAATTCGTCGTCACCGCCCAGCAGCGCCGAGCCGGTCTCTTCACCTCCGAAGAACTGCCGCGCGGCATGTGCCGGATGCCCTACGACCTCCCGGGCGACCCCGAACTCGCCGAGAACATAGCCGGGTTCGCGGACAAGCACGGCACCTGGATCACCGCGATCGACGACCCGTACCTGCCGATCTACTACGCCACGACCAACCTGTGGAAGTTCCTCGGCGAGGGCCTGCCCGACAAGAAGTGGGTCACCATCGGCGTCTGCCAGACCGGTGACATGGAGGACCACCTGCGCCTCGGACGAGCGCTCGCCGACGGTATCGCCGCCACCCCGGGCCGCCGCGTCCTGCTCATCGCCTCGGGCGCCCTGTCGCACACCTTCTGGCCGCTGCGGCAACTGCGCGACCACGAATCGAGCGACCCCGCGCACATCTTCACCGCCGAGGCGCGCGCGGCCGATCAAGAACGCATCGCCTGGTTCAAGGAAGGCCGCCACGACAAGGTCATCGACACGATGGACGAGTTCTGGAAGTTCAAGCCCGAGGCCAAGTTCTTCCACTACCTGATGATGGCGGGTGCCCTCGGCGAGCGCGACTGCGTCGCCAGGGCGCGCCAGTACGGCGAGTACGAGAACTCGATCGGCACCGGCCAGGTCCATCTGTGGTTCGACCGCCCCGCCGGCGGCTGGACCGGCAGCGGCCTGCCCGCACACCCCGCCCCGCACAACCCCCACAGCCGCGCCTAGGAGCCCCCTCATGCCCGAGTACCGCCGCATCCTCCTGGACGGCGCGGCCGTCCAGGTCCTCCGCGAGGACGACGAACTGGTCGCCGGCGACGGCCGCCGCGTCAAGGTGGAGGACGCCCAGCACCTGCCCCCGGTCGTCCCCTCGAAGGTCGTCGCCGTCCATCTCAACCACCGCAGCCGCGTCGACGAGTTCCGGATCGAGCTCACGCCCACCCCGACGTACTTCCACAAGCCCACCTCGGCCCTCAACTCCCACAAGGGCGCCATCGTGCGCCCCGAGGGCTGCAAGTGGCTCAACTACGAGGGCGAGGTCGCCATCGTGATCGGCAGGACGGCGCGCAACATCTCGCCGGCCGACGCGGGGGAGTACATCGCGGGCTACACGGTCGCCAACGACTACGGCCTGCACGACTTCCGCGACACCGACGCCGGCTCCATGCTGCGGGTGAAGGGCTCCGACACCCTGTGCCCGCTCGGCCCCGGCCTGGTCACCGACTGGGACTTCCACGACAAGTACCTGCGCACCTACGTCAACGGAGAGGTGGTGCAGGACGGCTCGACCGCGGAGATGGAGTGGGACATGCACTACCTCGTGGCCGACATCGCCCGCACCATCACGCTGTACCCCGGCGATGTGCTCCTGTCCGGCACACCGGCCAACTCCCGCCCCGTACAGCCCGGTGACGTCGTCGAGGTGGAGGTGGAGGGTCTGGGACGGCTGACCAACCACATCGTCACCGGCCCCACCGCGATCCGCTCCGACGTGGGTGCCCAGCCCACCGAGTCCGAGGAAGTCCTGTCCACGGCGCTGGGCGGCGACTGGGAGTTCCGCGGCATCCGCCCGCCCCGCCGGGGCTGACGGCTCACGAACCGCGCCGTGCCGGGCCGGCCTCCGAAGCCGCCCGGCGCGGCGCCCCGAGCGCGGTGCTGCGCATTCGACCGGCGGCCACCGCGGGCTAGGTAGGGTCCCTGACGTGACCGAATCCGCCGAAGCGCCAGACGACAAGAAGAGCCGAAGCCCTCGTGGCGGGGCGCGCAAACGACTGGACTACGGAGCGGGCCGTGACGCGCTCCTGAGCGCGGCCGTGCGGGTGGTGGCCCGCGGTGGCCTGCGCAAACTGACCTACCGCGCCGTCGCGGAGGAGGCCGGCGTCACCCACGGTCTGGTCGTGCACCACTTCGGTTCCCGCGACGCCCTCATCGAAGCGGCGCTGGCCCACACGGTGCACACCAGCCTGCACACCAGCGCCATGGAGTCCGGCACCGGCAGGACCGCGGACTTCTCGGCGGGGCTGTCGGAGATGGTCGCCGCCAACCCGGACCTGCAGGCGTTCCAGTACGAGCTGATGCTGGAGTCCCGGCGCAGGCCGGAGCTGCTGCCGCCGCTGCGCACCCTGTACGACGAGTACTTCGACGCGGCCCAGCGTGAGTTGAACCGCATGCTTCCGAAGGATGCGAGCCCAGCGCTCATGCGGCTCGTCTTCGCCGCGCTGGACGGCCTCGTCCTGCACCAACTGGTGCTGGGCGAACCGGAGATGACGGAGGCCGCTCTGGAGGAGCTGAGGTCTCTGCTGCGCGGGCTCGGCGCCGACTCCGAAGAACACGCCTGACCCTTCGCCACCCACGGCTTCGAGGGACAGGCGGAGCCCAACCGGAACCATCCCGCAGGGCCTTGCCAAACGCCGGGTCCCATCCGACTATGGGGCAACTCGTTTGGCCTGAAACGAATCGCCCCTCCCTCATCCCCGGCAGGTGATCCGCGTGGACAGTCAGACGGTCACAAGGCAACAGACCGTGCAGGACCCGCCCACAGCAGGCAAGCTCAAGTCCAACGCCCTCGGCGTCGTGGGCATCCTCTTCTTCGTCCTCTCCGCGCAGGCGCCGCTGACCGGCATCGCAGGCGCCCTCCCCATCTCCGTCGGCCTCGGCAACGGCGCGGGCGCCCCGGCCGGATATGCCGTCGCCGGGGCGGTGATCTTCCTCTTCTCGGTCGGCTTCGTCGCCATGGGCCGCCACGTCGTGGACGCGGGCGCCTTCTATACGTACATAGGCAGGGGCCTGGGCCGGACCACGGGCACCGGCAGCGCCGGTGTCGCACTCTTCGCCTACTGCACGATCCAGGCCGCCATGTACGGGCTCTACGGGTCCATCGTGAGCGGGCTGGTGGCTCGGTACACGGGCCTCGACGCGCCCTGGTGGGTCTGGGCCGTGGGCACGATGGTGATCGTCCAGGTGCTCGGCGCCGCGGGCATCGAAATGGGCGCCAAGGTGCTCGCGGTCTTCGTCCTCGCCGAGTTCAGCATCCTGCTCGTCTTCGCGCTGGTCACCCTGGTCAAGGGCGGCGGCCCGGAAGGACTCGGCTTCGCCGAGAGCTTCTCACCGAAGGCCGCGCTGCAAGGGGCACCCGGGGTGGCGCTGATGTTCGCGGTGGCGTCGATGTTCGGCTTCGAGGCCACCGCGATCTACGGAGAGGAGGCACGTGAGCCCAAGAAGACCGTTCCGCGTGCCACTTACCTGTCCGTCGCCGTCGTCACCGGGTTCTTCGCCTTCACCTCCTGGATGCTCGTCTCCGCCTACGGGGCCTCGCACGCCACCGCGGCCGCGGGCAAGGCGCTGGCGGGCGGCGACGGTGTGGTGTTCGTCCTCTCGCCCGTCGCGGACCTGTTCGGCGGCTGGGCGGGCGACGTCCTGCCGGTCCTGCTCGCCACCTCGCTCTTCGCCGGCATCCTCGCCTTCCACAACTCCGCCAACCGCTATCTGTTCTCGCTCGGCCGCGAAGGCGTGCTCCCGCGCAGGCTCTGTACGCTCAACCGGCGCCACTCGCCCTCGGCAGCCGGCACCGTGCAGACCGCGCTCGCGCTGCTGCTCGTCGTGCCGTTCGCGCTGCTCGGCAAGGACCCCGTGCTGAGCCTCTTCTCCTGGTTCAGCGGCGTGGCCGTCCTCGCGATGATGCTGCTGTACTTCCTGACGTCGGTCTCCGTGATCGTCTTCTTCCGCCGCGAACGCCTCGACACCCGCCCCTGGAACACGCTGATCGCCCCGGCCCTGGGCGCGCTAGGAATCGGGGGCGCGATCTGGGTGATCCTGGCCAACTTCACGACGCTCATCGGCGGTTCGGCCGAGACGGCGATCTGGCTCGTGCTGAGCGTCCCGGCCGTCCTCGTGCTGAGCGCCGTCGCGGCCCGGGCGGTTCGTGCGCGGCCGGGCGCGACGGCCTGACTCCGTCTGTTCCCTCTCGGGGTGCGCCCGGCGCACATGCCGCCCGGCGCACCCCGGCACGCGGACCCGATTTCATCTGACCTCAAACACCTTCAGTGAGCCGGAGGCCACACCATGCTGGAACTCACCCACGACGAGTGGCTGAGCCGCGCCAAGGAACTGGACCTGTCCGGCTTCCACCACATCGACGGCGCCGACGAACCGGGCGGCGGCGCAACCTACGCGGCCGTGTCACCCCGTGACGGACAGGTCCTCGCACAGGTCGCGGACGGTGGCGCGGCCGAGGTCGACGCCGCGGTGGCCGCCGCGCGCCGCGCCTTCGACGCCGGCCCGTGGCCCCGCCTCGCCCCCGCCGACCGCGGCCGCGCACTGCTCCGCCTGGCCGACCTGCTGGAGGAACGGCGCGACCGCATCGCTCTCACCGTGAGCCTGGAGATGGGCAAACCCATCACGGACGCGTACGACATCGAGCTGCGCGCCGCCGTGAACACCTTCCGCTTTTACGGGCAGTTGGCCGACAAGCTCACCGACGAGTCTCCGCACACCGCGCCCGACGCACTCGCCCTCGTCACCCGCGAGCCGACCGGAGTCGTCGGCGCGGTCGTCCCGTGGAATTTCCCCCTGACCATCGCCTCCTGGAAGGTCGCCCCGGCGCTCGCGGCCGGCTGCACCGTCGTCCTCAAACCCTCCGAGAACTCGCCCCTGTCGGCGCTGCAACTGGGTCGGCTGGCCACCGAGGCGGGCCTGCCCCCCGGCGTCCTGAACGTCGTCACCGGCGACGGCCCCACGGCCGGGCGCGCCATCGGACTGCACCCGGACGTCGACGTCCTCGCCTTCACGGGGTCGACGGCTGTCGGACGGCATTTCCTGCGCTACGCCGCGGACTCCAACCTCAAGCGCGTCTGGCTCGAACTGGGCGGCAAGTCACCCAACATCATCCTGCCCGACGCCCCCGACCTGGAGAAGGCGGCCGCGACCGCCGCCTGGGGCATCTTCTTCAACCAGGGCGAGATGTGCACCGCCCCCTCCCGTCTCCTCGTCCACACCTCCGTCGCCGAACGTGTCACCGAGGCGATCGTGCGGCGGGCCGGCGAACTGCGTGTCGGCGACCCCCTCGACCCCGCCACCGAGATGGGCGCCCTGGTCGGCGAGGCCCACCTCGGCCGCGTGCTCGATCACATCGACACGGGTACGAGCGAGGGTGCGCGACTGCGCACCGGCGGCACCCGCACCCTGACCGGCACCGGCGGCAGCTTCCTGCGGCCGACCGTCTTCGACGAGGTGAACCCAGGGATGCGGCTCGCCCGCGAAGAGATCTTCGGCCCCGTCCTGTCGGTCCTCACCTTCGACGACCTCGACGAGGCCGTCGCGCTGGCCAACGCCACCGAGTACGGACTCGCCGCCGGACTGTGGACCTCCGACCTGTCCACCGCTCACCAGGTCTCCCGCGCCCTCAAGGCCGGAACGGTGTGGGTCAACTGCTACGAGGAGGGCGACCTCACCGTGCCCTTCGGCGGCATGAAGCAGTCCGGCAACGGCCGGGACAAGTCCGCCCACGCAATCGGGAAGTACACCGAACTCAAGACCACCTGGATCCAGCTGTGACGACCCGGCCCCTCATCGCCGTACCGGCCCGCTTCGCCGCCTCCACCTCGGCACTTCGATACGCCGCAGAGGTCAACGCACGCGCCCTGATCGAGGCGGTCTGGAACGCCGGCGGGGAACCGGCCACGCTCCACCCGCACGCCCCCGGCGGCACCACCTGCCCCCTCGAGGTGGCCGCCCGGCTGGCCCGCTTCGACGGCCTGCTGCTGCCCGGCGGCGGCGACATCGCACCGTACCGCTACGGCGCGACCGCGGCACACGCCACCGTCTACGACGTCGACGACACCCAGGACGCCTTCGACCTCGAACTCGCCCGCCAGGCCCTGGACGCCGCGATACCGCTACTGGCGATCTGCCGGGGACTCCAGGTGGTCAACACCGCGCTCGGCGGCACGCTGCACCAGGACATGGGCGGCCCCGAACGCGAGCACCGGCACATCGTGCACCCGGTGGCGATCGAACGCCTCTCGCTTCTCGAGCAGGCCACCGGGACCGAGAAAGTGGACGCGTCCTGCTACCACCACCAGCGGGTGGACCGGCTCGGCTCCGGACTACGGGTCACCGCCCGCGCCGCCGACGGGACGGTGGAAGCGCTCGAACTCCCGGAAGCGCGCGGCTGGTTCACCGCCGTGCAGTGGCATCCGGAGGACACGGCACACGAGGACGGCGCACAGCAAGGCATCTTCGACGCCCTGGTCCGGGCGGCGCGCGCTCACGGCTGACACTTCCCGTGGTGCCGGTCAGGCTTTGGGGCGGCGCCCGCTGCGGCGGGGGGCGGGCTCGGCGCCGTCCAGCAGGGCGAGCCGGCGCTCCTCGCCGTGCTCCTCGACCTGGAGCACCACCCTGCGCAGCCCGTCCGCGACGCTGCGGCACTCCTCGTCGCTGAGCTGCCCGGCGACGAAGGCCTCTTCCTCGTTGAACTTCGGGAACACCCGCCGCATCAGCTCCTCGCCCTCGTCCGTGAGGCTGAGCAGCACGAGCCTGCCGTCGCTCGGGTGCCCGGCACGCCGGACCAGGTGTCGCGCCTCCAGCGTGCGGGAGACCCCGGTGAGCGTGCCCTTGGAGATTCCGGCCTCCTCGGCCACATGACGGGTCTCGGACTCACCCCAGACCCAGATCACCCAGAGCACGACGAACGCGGTCCAGGTGAGGTCGGCCTCGCGCAGGACCGAGTTCTCCAGGTGCTGACGGACGGCCGAGGCGGCCCGGTAGATGTTGGCCACCACCGCCATCTGTTCATGGCGGACCGGCATTCCACCGAGCTTCGCCTCTGCCAGCTTCTCGGCTTCGGTGATGGATCGTTGGCCTGGCACGAGCACACTCCTTCGGCGCCACCGCGGCGCGTTCCGGGCAGGGTATCGTTCGGGGCCAAATTGTACGGAGTGATGAGGTTTCCGTCTCGCGGAGAGGTGCTGTCGGTGCGGTCATGAGGTCGAGTCGGCGGCGTCGTACGTGGTCACCCAGCCGCGGTGTACCTCCCATGTGCCGCCGTCGGCAGTGGCTCCGCGCAGGCCGTGCAAGGTGTCCGGGCCGGTGAGTGCCGGGAGGCGTGAGTCGTTGAGGGAGGCGAACGCGTAGGTGCGGGACGGGTCCCAGTCGGTGGAGTGGCTCAGGCGGCGGGCCAGTTGGGCGAAGCCGAGCGGGGCCGCGGCCACCACCCACGCGTCGGGGAGTCCGGCCGTGAGCCGGGTGGCCGGTCGCAGCCAGGAGGCCGCGCTCTCGGGCCAGTTGACGATCGTGAGCACTTTGCCGCCCCGCGCTGTCCACGCGGTGGCGAACGCGTCGGCGGCCGCACGGGACGCCGCGTCACGGCTGTGTCCCACGGCGACGGTCTCGATCCGCGACTTCGGGGGCGTCAACAGACGTATGAGTGCGGCGAGTTCACCATCGGTGTGCGGACAGGGCCGGGGCAGGTCGCCGTGCGCGGCCAGATCCGCGGGACTGATCAGGGGTGAGCGGGACGATTCCCGGTCGGAGAGGTTGTTCATGGCTGGTGGGTGCTCCCTCGGTCGGCTCTCCAGCAGGCGTACTCCTCGGGCAGGCAGACCGCACACGGCCGGAATCCGGCCGCGACGGCGGTGGCCTCGTCCGGGAAGAACACCCGGTGCTTCACGTAGTGGCCCCGGGAGATGGCGCGCAACGCGGACGGGCAGTCCAGACGTCCGTAGAGGCGCCCGCGGCGGTGCCCTCCGAGCGTTCCCGGGGTTGCGCTCAGACAGGGCGTTCCGCTCCGGCCGAGCAGTGCGTATGTGCGTCCAGGCTCAAACGGGGCAGGTGGGCCGCCGGGGTTCATGCCGCGTCGTGGAAGACGAGCCCGAGGGTGTGCCGCTGCCCGGTGCGCACGGTACTCACGCCGTGCCGCATGGGGGCGTTGGACCAGCCGCGCTTCGAGGCGACGGGCCGGTCGCGGGTGGTGAAGACCAGCCCGTGGCCCTGGAGCAGGGTGGTGGACGATCCCCTCGACTGTGCGCGGGCGCGCTGCTCGGTCATCAGGAACTCGCCACCGGTGAAGTCGGTTCCCGGTGCGTCGAGGCCGATGACGACCTGGAGCGGGAAGAGCATGTCGCCGAACACGTCGCGGTGCAGCGCGTTCCAGTCGCCGGGCCCGTACCGCAGCAGAATCTGGGCCGAGCGGTCCTGCCCGGCCGCGTGGCACATCCCGATCCACTCGTCGAGCGAGTCGGGCCAGGGCGCGGGCTTGCCGAGTTTGTCGGCCCAGTCGCGGGCGATGGGGAGGAGCCTCGGGTAGAACACCTCCCGCAACTCGCTTACGAGGTAGGGCAGTTCATGCGTGAAGTAGCGGTACTGTCCGGAGCCGAAGCGGTGGCGGGCCATGTCTACGGTGGTGCGGAAGCGCTCGGTGTCGTCGTAGAGGTCCGCGATCCGTCGGCACTCCTCGGGCGTGAGGAGACGGCCGGTAGCGGCGTTTCCGTGGGTGTTGAGCTCGTCGGCCAGGGCGCCCCACTCCTCGTGGGCGACCCGGTCCGTGACCGGGCCCGTCAGGCGCGTGGTGTCCGGCATGGTGAGGATCCTTGGGTCGATGGTGGTGTCACCCTGGCTCGGACGGTGCGGGTGCCCATCGGAGCCGGGGGAGTCGAGGTGGTCCGCGCGTTCGGGAGGTCTTACGTTCAGGCGGTCCGGCGATGGCTCTCCAGGTCCAGGAGCTGCCGCTTGCGCTCAAGGCCACCCGCGTAACCGGTGAGGGCCCCGTTGGCGCCGATCACGCGGTGGCAGGGGCGTACGACGAGCAGCGGGTTCGCGCCGATCGCCGTACCCACGGCGCGGACGGCGGCCTTCGGGGCGCCGATGTGCGCGGCGATGTCGCCGTAGGTCAGGGTGCTGCCGTAGGGGATGGCTTCCAGCGCCTTCCACACCCGCTGCTGGAACTCCGAGCCGCTGCCGGTGTACTCGATGTCGAAGTGCGTGAGCCTGCCGTCGAAGTACGAGCGCAGTTGGACGGTGATCTCGGCGAACGCGTCCGCGTCCTCGGCCCAGTCGTCCTGGACGACGGCGCCGCTCTTCCGGCCCGGTACGGTCAGCGCGGCAAGTGCGGTGCCGCCCTTCGCGGTGGCCGACTCCTCGCCCACGAGCAGCAGTTCACCCAGCGGGCTGTCGAGCGTCGTGTAGACGGTCATGGCTCTGTTCCTTCCGGTTCTCCTCGTACGGTGGTGTCCTGATGCCAACTCTGCGCCTTATGCGCCGCTATGTCTGGCGGGATTCGGACATCACGCTGACGGAGGTCGCTGCCTTGTTGTCAGAGGTGGCGGCGGGCCGGTCGCGGACGGTCAGCGGGCGTTGTGGAAGATGAGACCGAGGGTGTTGCGGTGTCCGGACTCGACGGCGTTCGTGCCGTGCCGCATGGGGTGACGGCGGAACCCGTTCTTGCCGCGGACCGGACGGTGACGGACCGGGAAGATCATTCCCTGGCCGAGCCGCGGCTTGACCACCATGGCGCGGGACTGGAAGCGGGGGCGCTGCTCGACGAACACGTTCTCGCCGCCCGTGAAGTCCTCGCCGGGCTGGTTGAGCATGACGGCGATCTGCAGCGGGAAGACGATGTCGCCGTAGATGTCCTGGTGAAGGCAGGCGTAGTCGCCCTCGCCGTACTGCAGGATCAGCGGAGTGGGGCGCTTCTGACCGTTGTCCGCGCACTCGTCGATCAGCTCGTCCAGCGTGCCGGGGAAGGTGCGTTCGCCGAGTTGAGGCGCCCACTGGTTGGCCATCCACGCCATCGGCGGGTAGAGCCGCTCGCGAAGGGTCTGGACGAGCGGTACGGCGGCGGGATCGGCGTAGTACTTGTACGTGCCGCGGCCGAACTGGTGGCGCTGCATGACCACGGTGGACCGGAACAGCCCGGGTTCCCCGAACGTGTCGATGATCTCCTGGCACTGTTCGCGGGCGAGCAGTGGCGGGGTGACGGCGACGCCCTCGTCGTTCAACTGCCCGTACAGATCGGCCCAGTTGAGTTCGCCGAGTGCCGGGATTGTTCGGCTGTGCGGAATGCGGGGCGGTGCGCCGGCCGGCGCGTGGTCGCTGAAGAGAGTGTCCGGGGCGGGGGTGTGCTGGTTCGGCTGGGTCAAGGCAGGGGTCTCTCGCGCGGCGGTACGGGACGGGCCCGAGGTGCTGGCCCGCCGGGTGCGGGCGAGGCGTCACAGTGCGACGTGTGACCGCAGGCGGGCACCTTCGGCGTGACCGATACTCGCTGCCGGTGCGAGCGAACGCTGGCGGCATTCGGACGTCGCGTTGGCGCGAGGCCATGTCTGCCTGGAGTGGTGCGTGCTACCGAACCGGTCGTGTCTGCCGCGCAACCTCTCACTCAGCCGATGACGAGCGGGAGCCTCGCGGCGAATTCGCCCAGTGCGGCCTTCTCCGCGTCGGTCGGCGAGCGGCGGCCGGTGCTGATCAGCAGCGCGTCCGTGTCGGAGAACGAGGTGGGGAACGGAGTCCCGGCGATCTTCTCCAGCGTCGAGCGAACCGACGCGAGGGTCTCGGCGGGCGGCTCGGCGGCGGACGGCAGGTGCGCGATCAGGTCGAGGTGGTGCATGGTCCATTCGAGGACGTACGCGGACAGGAAGTCGCCGACGGTCAGGACCTCGTCGCGTGTGCTGACGCGGGCGGCGGGATCGGCGAGCTGAGCGGCGCGGCCCGCCGCGGAACCGACGTCGTCGAAGTGGAACTTGAGCAATCGAGGCTCGCCGTAGGCGGCGGCCAGCCGGGGGATCAGCGCGTCGAGCGGGTCCTCGCCGGTCGGGGGTTCGACGATGCCCCAGTACGTGACCGCGTCCACGGTCGGTTCGGAGTCCGCCGGCGTGACCAGGGTGATCAGGACGTCCTGCGCGCCGATGACCAGGTGGCACACGAGATCCCGCACGAGCCAGCCCGTACAGCCGGAGAGCCGCTCGAAGTCCTCGTCCGGGACGTCGGCGACGGCGGTGCGCAATGCCGTCCAGGAGCGTGAGAAGAGATCCACCGCTGCACCGTAATGCGGGCGCGGAAGGGCGGACAAGCGTATGCGGGGTGGTGCGTGGAGGCCCGGCATCCACGCCGACCGCTGGCCATATGACCCTTCCCCGCACTCCCCGTCCGCCGAGCCGATCGCCGCTTTGGTGACAAATCCGGCAATGAACAACATCACACGCCGCCAAAACGCCCATAGCTGACATATCGGCTCACGCTTCGCTCGGCCGACTGCTTCATCCCTGTAGCGTCGCCGTCATTCGGGATCCGGGTCGCTCATCCGACGGCCGACCACCCGGTGCGCGCGAGGAAGCGCCGCACACCGAGTGCAACGGACGGATCTCCCCACCGACGGGCGCGAAGCCCCGGTGCGGGGCATCGACCGAAGCTCCGACCGTGTCGCAGGACGTCGGCCTCGCCGCCGACGGCGAGCACCACCTGCCGATGCGACCGCAGACACAGAGCAGGACGGAACCTCCATGCCGGGAACGCACATGCCGCTGACGCGACGCGCGAAGCAGGGACTGGCCGCGGCCCTCGCCGCCGGCTCGGCGCTCACCGCCCTCGCGGCCGCCGCCCCTGTCCAGGCGGGCGCGGCGGCTGGTACGAGCAGTGCCGGTACGAGTGTCGAAGGCTCCCCGGTGACGTGCACCTCGGACCAGCCCGGACTGGCGGACCGCCTGGAGCGCGACATAGCCACCGCGCTCCACGGGCACGGCAAGGCCTCGGCGCTCGCGCTCTACGACCGGACCACGGCCACCTCGTGCACGTTCCGGGCGAGCACCGCCTTCGACTCGGCGAGCGTGGTCAAGGTCACGATCCTCGGCGCGCTGCTGCGCCAGGCCGCGGAGGAGCACCGTCTCCTGACCTCGCGCGAGGTCGACCTGACCACAGCCATGATCACCAAGTCGGACAACGCCGCTACGAACGCCCTCTGGCACCAGCTCGGCCACGCCGGCATCCAGCACTTCCTCGACCTGGCCGGGATGCGGGACACGGTGCCCGGCCCGCAGGCCACGTGGGGCCGCACCCAGATCACGGCCGGCGACCAGGTGAAGCTCCTCCGCCTGCTGACCTCGGACAACCACGTGCTCGGCGAGCGCGCCCGGGCCTATGCCCTGCGGCTGATGAACCGTGTCGTCCCGGATCAGCGCTGGGGAACGCCGGCCGGTGCGCCGGGCACGGCGACCGTTCACGTCAAGAACGGCTGGCTGCCGCTGTCGACCAACGGCTGGCGTGTGCACAGTGTCGGCGTGTTCACCGGCGGCGGCCACGACTACGGAATGGCCGTGCTCTCCCACGGCAACCGCACGATGGAGAACGGCGTCACGACCGTCGAGCGCGCGGCTCGCGTCATCAACCGTGACCTGAACCTGGAGAAGGCTTCCTAGCGGCCTCCCGCTCCGCCCCGCCCCGCCTACTACGTCCGCGCCGGCCGGACTCACATCCGGCGCAGTGCCGCCTCGACGCTGTCGCCGCCGTTCGTGTTGAACGCGATCGCGGCCTGGGGCGCATGGAGGCGGATCAGGTTCATGATCTCTTCAAGGAGCGGCAACAACTGCTCCGCCTTGCGGATCCCACCGCCTACGACCACCACGTCCCACGGGCGCTCCGTCAGCGCCGCGACGAGGACGGACTCGGCGGAATCGTCGAACACGACCAGCGCCATGGCCGCATCGATGCCGTGTTCGCCGAACCGGTCCAACTCCTCGTCAAGACCCTTGCGAAGGGCTCCCGCATCGAGGCCGGGAATCGCCTCCGGGTCGTAACCGACAACAAGTGCAGAGGGCATGGGGCCAAGCTACCGGGATCCGGCGGAGTGCGGTCTGCCGGACGGCACTCGGTATCCGCTGACGAACGGCGGCGCCCGGCATCGCTCTCTCTTCCCCTCCCTCCCCGTGATCCGCGCTCCCGTCATGCGATACCCGGGCCGGACGTGCAGACTGCCTAACGGGACGCCGAGGGCGGCGCTCTCACCACCGGCGCCCGGGCCTGGAAGGCCTGTGTGGCGCGCGTCACATCTGGACTCGTCACATCGTGCCGAGGCGCTCCGTCAGAGGGATGAAACCACCGGCACGAACTAGGAGCTCGCCATGGAAGAAGCCCGCCTGAACCTCTTCGCCAACCAGGTCGGGGCCAAGGTCCTGAAGCACATCAACTCGGGCGGCAAGGTGGTGACGGACTCGACGCTTCCTGCTGCCACACAGGAGCTGGTGAAGATCCGTGCCAGCCAGATCAACGGCTGCAGTTTCTGCACCGACATGCACACCAAGGACGCCACGGCGGCCGGGGAGGACCAGACGCGCCTCAACATGGTCGCGGCGTGGCGTGAGGCGAAGGTGTTCAACGATGCCGAGCGCGCCGCCCTGGAGCTGACCGAGCAGGGCACCCGTATCGCCGACGCGAGTGGCGGTGTCTCGGACGAGGCCTGGGCGAACGCGGCCAAGTACTACGACGAGGACCAGCTCACCGCGCTGGTGTCCCTCATCGCCCTGATCAACGCCTACAACCGCGTGAACGTCCTCGTCCAGCAGCCCGCCGGCGACTACCAGCCCGGCCAGTTCGGGTAACCGGCACCTCCGCAGGTCGCAGGCACCGCCTGCGATCTGCGGAGGCCGTGTGTCGAGCGGCGATTGTCAGTGAGGGCTGCCAGGCTGGCCTGCATCGGGATTCGTCAGTACACGAAAGGCGTGATCATGCTTTCGACGACGTACGTACCGGGCGCGCCGAACTGGCTCGACCTCGGTGTGCCGGATGCGGACGAGGCCGCCTCGTTCTACGGCGGTGTCTTCGGCTGGACGTTCCAGTCCGCCGGGCCGGAAGGCGGCGGCTACGGCTTCTTCCAGCTCGACGGCAAGAGCGTGGCCGCAGCCGGTCCACTGACCGAGGAGGGCGCTTCCCCTTCTTGGACGGTCTACTTCAGCACCCCTGACGCCGACGGTGTCGCCAAGGCGGTCGATGCGGCCGGAGGCACGGTCCGCGTTCCGCCCGGTGATGTCTTCACGGCGGGACGAATGGCCGCGTTCACGGATCCGGCCGGTGCGCGGTTCGCGGTCTGGCAGCCCGGTGACGTCCAGGGTCTCGAAACGGTCATGCAGCCCAACGCCCTGTGCTGGACCGAGCTCTACGCGACCGACGCCGGCGCGGCCAAGGATTTCTACCGCCAGGTGTTCTCCTGGCAGTACCAGGACATGCCGACGGGCGACGGCGGCCCCCCGTACACCGTCGTCGCCCCCGCGGGCTCCGCGGACGTGGGTGAGGCGGGCCACGGCGGCATCATGCAGCTCCGGCAGGAGAACCTCGACGCCGGGTCCGGCGCCGAGTGGCACCCGTACTTCGGCGTCGAGGACTGCGACGCGACCTACGCGGCCGCCACCGAGCGCGGTGCCACGACGCTCTTCCCGCCCATGGACGTGCCCGGTGTCGGCCGCATGGCCATGGTCAAGGACCCGTTCGGCGCCACCTTCGCCCTCATCAAGGGCGACCCGACCATGGGCTGACGGACGAGCGGACGTGATCAGCGCACGACGAGGACCAGCTTGCCGGTCGTGCGGCCCGTCTCGCCCAGCTCGTGTGCCTCGGCGGCCTCGGCGAGCGGGAAGGTGCCGGCGATCGTCGCGCGGAGCGTGCCCTTGGCGATGAGGTCGGCGATCGCGTTCATTCCGGCGTGGTCGGCCTCCACGACCATCTCCACGCCCCGCACGCCGAGCCGCTCGGCCTGCTCGGCCAGCTCCGTGGTGCCGGTCGGCAGGATGGAGACCAGCAGACCGCCCGGGCGCAGCGTGGGCAGGGACCGGGTGCGGTAGTCGCCGCCGATGGTGTCCAGGACGACGTCCACGTCGCGGACCGCCTCGGTGAAGTCGGTCGTCCGGTAGTCGATCAGTTCGTCGGCGCCCAGGCCGCGCACGAAGTCGTGCTTGGCCGCGCTGGCCGTGCCGATCACGTACGCCCCGCGCGCCTTGGCGATCTGCACGGCGAGATGGCCGACGCCGCCGGCCGCGGCGTGGATCAGGACGCGCTGCCCCGGCTGCACCTGCGCCGTGTCGACCAGGGCCTGCCAGGCGGTCAGAGCGGCGAGCGGAACGGCGCCCGCCTGCACGTGGTCGACCTCGGACGGCTTGTGCGCGAAGGCGCGGGCGGGCGCGGTGACGTACTCGGCGTGCGCGCCCACACCGTGCGGGTAGGGCAGCATGCCGAATACCTCGTCGCCCGGCTTGAACAGGCTCACACCGAGACCCGTCTCCTCGACGACGCCGGACACGTCCCAGCCCAGGACGAACGGCGGTTCGCCGAGGAAGATGCCGTGCGCCCGGTGCTTCCAGTCGGTCGGGTTGACGCCTGCGGCATGGACCCTGACAAGGATCTCGCTCAGTCCCGGTGCCGGGCGTTCGCGCTCGACCTCCTTCAGTACCTCGGGGCCGCCGAGGGTGTCCTGGCTGATGGCCCGCATGGTGGGTACGGCGGGCGTGACGGGGGTGGTGGGTGCGGTGGTCTCTGAAGTGCTCACGGCTCCAGCGTGCCGTGGCCGATCGCCCGGGAAAATGGCATGACTGCCACCCTTCGATAGAATCGTGCCATGAGTGGTGGCAGGGATGGCAGCGACGTTGCTGGAGTCGGCGGTCTTGGCGGTGTGCACAGGGTCGTGGTGCTCGCGCTCGACGGGGTGCACCCGTTCGAGCTGGGCATTCCGCGGCGGATCTTCGGTGCCGCGGACGGCAGGTACGAGATCCGCACCTGCAGTGTCGACGGGGGCCCGGTGCGCACGGACGCCGATTTCCTCATCACCGTCGAGCACGGCCCCGAAGCGCTGGCCGAGGCCGACACCGTGGTGATCCCGCCGGTCGACGAGTACCCGCCCAACGAGGCCGTGCTGCCGGGCCCGGTGGCCGCCGCGCTCGCGCACATCCCGCCCGGCACTCGCATCATGTCCATCTGCACCGGCGCCTTCGTCCTCGCGGCGGCCGGTCTGCTCGACGGCCGTCGGGCCACCACGCACTGGCTCCTGGCCGACCGGTTCCGGCGTCTTTTCCCGCAGGTGAAGCTCGACCCCGATGTGCTCTTCGTCGAGGACGGTGACATCCTCACCTCGGCCGGCGCGGGCGCCGGCGTGGACGTCTGCCTCCACGTCGTACGACAGGACTTCGGCGCCGAGGTGGCCAACCAGGTGGCGCGGAGATGTGTGGTGCCGCCCTGGCGCGAAGGGGGGCAGGCGCAGTACATCGAGCAGCCCGTTCCCGAGGCGTCCGTCGCCGGTACGGCAGCCACCAGGGAGTGGGCACTCGACCACCTCGACCTGCCGCTGACGCTGGCCGAGCTCGCGGACCATGCGCAGATGAGTCTGCGGACGTTCGCCCGCCGGTTCCGTGACGAGGCCGGGATGAGCCCCGGCCGGTGGCTCACCCAGCAGCGGGTGGCGAGGGCGCGTCATCTGCTGGAGTCCAGCGATCTGCCGGTGGACCGGATCGCCGGTGAAGTGGGCTTCGCCACGGCCGCGTCACTGCGACAGCATCTGCACGCCGCGATCGGCGTCTCGCCACTTGCGTACCGGCGCACGTTCCAGGCAGCGCGTTAGGTGTAGTGCCCCGGTGCGTTGATCTGGCGGCCGGGTGAGGTCTCGCATGGTCATGGTCTTGGAAGACGACCCGGCAGGTGTGCCCGGTGCCGGTGCGTCAGGCGTGGCAGGCGTGTTGGGCAGCGGCGCGTCAGGGTCGGGGGTGCGCAGCCAGGAGGAGGTGAGGACACCGGCCGCGGTCACGGGAACAGCCGTTCCTGTTCGTCACGCACTCCGCCTAGGAGACCGTCCTGTTCGGCTCCCGCGTCCTCATCATGCGGAGGCCCCGGGCCGTGTGATCGACGAGGTGACGGTCCGTTCTCCCGCGAGACGACCAGGGACGTGGCCGCACTGCGCGGAGACCCCCGCTTCCCGGCGCTGCGCGCCGAATTCGCCGAGGTTACGCGCAGGACGGTCGCGGCCTGAAGGTCCCAGTCGCTCGACGCGGAATCAGAGGCTGCGGTCCAACAGGTCGAGCAGCGCGCTCCAGTGCCGTTCCGCGGCCTCGGCGTCGAAGCGGTTGGTGTCCGCCATGGTGAAGCCGTGGTGGGCGCCCGTGTAGACCTCGGAATGGTGACGGACGCCCGCCGCGGTGAGCGCCTTGTCGAGGCGTTCGATCTGCTCGGGCGGCATGGCCGGGTCCTCGTCGGCGTGACCGAAGCAGAGCTCCGCGGTGATCCGGCCGGCGAGGAGGTGGGGGCTCGTGGGGTCGTCGGTGGCCAGGCCCGCGCCGTGGAAGCCGGCCGCCGCCGCGACCCTCTCGGGATGGCTGCCCGCGGTGAGCAGGGCCAGGCGGGCGCCCAGGCAGTAACCGGTGACGCCGACGGGGCCGGCGGCGGCCGCGGGGGAGTCGGCCAGCCAGGACAGGTAGGCGGCGGAGTCGCGTGCCACCGCGTCCGCGGTCAGGTCGCCCATGAGGGGGACGATCTGCTCGAACAGCGCCGGCCGCTCGGCGTCGGTGATGAAGTCGGGCAGCGCCACGACCGGCGCCCGGCCGTGACGGTAGAACACGTTGGGGACGAGCACGGTGTAGCCGGCCGCCGCGAGACGGTCGGCCATCGCCCTGAGCTGGGGGCGCAGCCCGAAGGCATCCATGTAGAGCAGGACGGCCGGGTGGGCGGCATCGTCGTCGGGGTGGGCGAGATAGGCGTCGGCGGTGCCGTCCCCGGTGGGGATCTCGACAGTGGTGCTGCGTGTGGCGGTCATGACGTGCAGTCTCTCAGGGAGTCGCCTGGGGGATGTCCTCCAGGCCGAGTCGGTACCAGTCGTTGCCCGACAGGACGTGCAAGTCCGGGCCGCTGCCGATCACTCCACCAGGGGGTGGCGTGCCGCGCCGGCGATTATCGACGAGGGAGGGGCCAAGTCCCTACCCCCGCGGAAACACCGGAGGGAAGAGTTCGTCCACCGGGCGACGGCGGTGGTCCCGCTCCGGATACGCCGCGCGCATCACGTCGAACAGCTCCTGCCCGGCGCGCCTCAGGGCGGGGAGGTCGACGCCGGGGATCGAGCCGTCGCGCATGACGACCTTGCCCGCGACCATCGTCAGGACCGCGTCGCGCGCGGTGCCGTTGAGCACGAGGGTGCGCAGCGGATCCTCGGTGACGCCCATGCGGAAGTCGTCGAGGGCGAACGCCGCGAGGTCGGCGGTGGCCCCCGCGGCCAGGCGGCCCAGGTCCGGCCGGTGCAGTGCGCTCGCGCCACCGGTCCAGAGCGCTTCGAAGTAGCCGGCGAGGTGGCCCTGGCCCAGGTCGCCGGCCTGGATCTTGGCGACCTGGGTGCCCACGTCGATTCCCCGGATCAGGTCCGGCGGGAAGGAGTCCGTGCCGAGACACAGGTTCACTCCCCGCGCCCGGTAGGCGCCGAACGTGTGCAGGTTGTGGGCGTACCGGGCGTTGGTCAGCGGGCAGTGCACGATCGACACACCTGCGTCGGCGAGCACCGCGACATCTCCGGTGTCGGCTCCGAGCACTTCCGGGTGTACGTCCAGCACCACTCCGTGCGGAACGATCAGCCGGTCCGACAACAGCCCTGATTCGGCGATGAGTTGAAGCGGCGTACGCCCGTAGGTGTGCTGGATGAAGTCGCGCTCGGACATGCCCTGCAGGGCGTGCAGGCGTACCAGCGCGCCGCGTTCGTGTGCGGCCCGGGCGAGGTCGCGCAGGAGGTCCGGGGTGAGTGTCTCGATCCGGCAGGGGAGCAGGACTCCGGTCACCAGCGGATCGGCGAGTTGTGAGGTGTGGTCCAGGAAGCGCAGCGCGTCGGCGAGGCCGCGCCGGCCCGCCTTCTCGTCGAACTGCACCGTGCGCTTGCCGTCCGCGCCGATCACGTTGACGCCGGACCGGAACGACGGCCCGAGGAAGGCGCGCAGACCCAGCTTCGTGGACACCTCGGCCATGGCCACGAAGTCCTCGAACGTCTCGGCCCAGTCGCTGTGCACCTCGGAGGCGATCGGCATGTAGCTGGTGACGCCGTGCAGGACGAGCTGGGCCAGCGCGTACTCGCGCACCGTGCGCCGTTGCGCTGCGTCGAACACGGCCCGGGGCGCGGTGAAGTAGTCCGTCGACCAGGTGAACCCCGAGGACAGGTCCGGGGACGCCCAGGAGTCCAGGATCAGGTGGTCGATGTCGGTGAGTGCGTCGAGGTCGATGAGGCCGGGAGTGATCACCGCGTCACCGAGGTCGATGTGTTCGTCGGCCTGGTGGCGGGCGAGTTCGGTGCGCGCACCCACGTCGACGATCGTGTCGCCGTCGATCAGCACGGCTCCGTCGGCGATCTCCACGTGCGAGCTTCCGTCGTGGGCGATCACCCAGGAAGCGGTCACCAAGGTTCTCATCGACATCCCTCTCAGATTTGGTACACCAAGTAGGCGAATCAGCCACCGAAGTCCCGGGGTGCGGGTGGCTGCGCCGCACCGTCGCACGGGTTGCCGGCGCCGTGCTCGCGCCGTGCTCCGCATGACCATAACCCGGCGATGACAAGGGAAGTAAGACTGATTTGTGGTCTGAGCAACGGTGCTGCACCGGATGTCACATCACCCTGGTGGAAACCGTGATTCTTGGTATACCGTTCCGGCCACCCACACCCCCGAGCACCGAAGGATCGACGTGCCGGATCCGCATGAGTCGACGAGTCGGACGCGCCGCGCCAGCGCGCCGGAGCCCTCCGAAGGGCAGGTGGCCACCCTGCCTTCACCGGAGTCCGAGGCCGCACCAAGCGAGCGCGAGCCGACCGCCGAGATCGCCACCGCGCGATCGCTGCTCGGCACGGCATGGCTTCGCATTCGGCGCAGCCGGATCGCCGTCGCCGCGCTGATCGTCGTGGCCTTGATGGTGCTGTTCGCCGTCCTGGCCCCGGTGTTGGTGGCCATCGAGGGCTCCGACCCGTTCACCTCCCGGACCGGGCCCGAATTCCTCGACAACTTCGACACACCGGGCCTGCCGCTGTCGTACTACCGCTTCCCGGCCGGCGAGCACTGGCTCGGTCTCGAACCAGGGCTCGGGCGCGACATCTTCGCCCGCATGGCATACGGCGCGAGGATCTCCCTCACCATCGCGCTGCTGTCGACGGTGGTGTCGGTGGTCCTCGGCACCGTGCTCGGCGCGGCCGCCGGATACTTCGGCGGCAAGGTCGACATGGTGATCAGCCGCGTGATGGACCTGTTCCTGGCCTTCCCGCACCTGCTGCTCGTCCTGTCGCTGACCCCGATCCTCCAGTCCCGGCTGCGGGGCACCTCCCTCGACTCGGGCAGCCTGGTGCCGATCGCCTCACTGGTGATCATCCTCGGCTTCTTCGGCTGGGCGTACCTGGCGAGAGTCGTGCGTGGCCAGGTGCTCTCGATCCGGCAGCAGGAGTTCGTCGAGGCCGCGCAGGCCTACGGTGCCTCCCACCGGAGCATCACCTTCCGGCAGATCATCCCGAACGTCATGGGGGTCGTGCTGGTCTACGCGACCATGATGATCCCCACCAACATCACCGCGGAGGCGGCCCTCTCGTTCCTCGGCGTCGGGGTCAAGGACCCCACGCCCTCCTGGGGCCAGATGCTCAACGCGGCCCAGTCGGGGAACTGGTACCTCTCCGATCCGTGGTTCCTGGCCGTCCCGGCCGGCGCACTGGTGATCACCGTGCTCGCCTTCAACCTGCTCGGCGACGCGGTCCGGGACGCCCTCGACCCGAAGTCCTCCCGAAGCTGATCCGCCCACCTCTGAGCCTTTGCCCCACCTCTCATCCTTTGCTCCACCTCGGATCGGCCCATGCGTGCGCCATCCCTTTCCCGTCCGCAAGGAGACGCAGTGAACAGAAGCACCAAGACGGCGCTCGCCCTGACGGTGAGTGCCGGGCTGGCCCTCACCGCCTGCGGCGGCCCCAAGCCCACACCCGGTGACAGAGCCGGAGCCAAGGCGGACGCCTACGCGCCGGTGACCGTCGGGAAGGGCTACGCCACCAAGGGCGGGAACATCAACGTCCTGATGTCCTCGGACTTCCAGACCCTGGACCCCGGCAACAGCAACTACGTCCAGACCGCCAACGTCGGGCAGCTGTACTACCGCACCCTGACCATGGCCAAGGAGACCGCCGGCCGGCCCCCGACCATCGTGCCGGATCTGGCCACCGACCTGGGCAGGGCCTCCGCCGACGGCCTCACCTGGACCTACACCCTCAAGAAGGGTCTGAAGTTCGAGGACGGCACACCGATCACCAGCAAGACCATCAAGTACGGCGTCGAGCGCACCTACGCCCGCGACGTCTACACCCAGGCACCGCAGGAGCTGAACTCGGCCCTGGCCGACGACGGCTACAAGGGCCCGTACTCCGGCGGCGACTTCAAGGCGATCGACACCCCGGACGACCACACCGTCGTCTTCCACCTCAAGCAGCCGTTCGCCGAGTTCCCCGCGCTGGTGTCGCGGTCGAACACGGCGCCGGTGCCGAAGGACAAGGACACCAAGCTCGACTACACCAACCATCCGGTCTCCTCGGGCCCGTACAAGATCAAGTCGTACGACCGCGGACGCTCGATGAAACTGGTGCGCAACGACCGGTGGGACCCGGCCACCGACCCCAACAGGCCTGCCCTGCCCGACACGTTCACCTTCACGCTGTCCACCGCCCAGGCCACCATCAGCCAGCAGCTGCTCGCCGACTCGGACCCGACGGCGATCACGCTGGACAGCAACGGCGGACTGCAGGCGTCCGACGCGGCCAAGCTCAACGACCCCAAGGTCAAGAAGCGCACCGCGGCCGGTCTGCTGGGCTGCACGGACGTGCTCAACTTCAACACCGAGACCATCAAGGACCCCGACGTCCGCAAGGCGATGGCGCTCTCCATCGACCGCGGCTCCATCCAGGTCCAGTACGGCGGCGCACGCTTCGGCAAGGTGGCCCAGTCGTACATCAACCCCGCCCAGCGCGGTTACGTCGCACAGCACACCGACCTGGACCCCGCGGGCAAGCCGAAGCTGGACGAGGCCAAGAAGCTCCTGAAGGGCAAGAAGGTCCCGAAGAAGCTGGTCTACGGCTACGCGGACACCAACGCCCGCTACAAGAACGTCGGCACCGTGCTCCAGCAGAACTTCAAGAAGCTCGGCATCGACCTGCAACTGCGCCCGATCCCGGCCGCCAACTACTACACCGTGCTGGCCGGTGACCAGATGCCGGACATCGCCCGCAGCGGCTGGTGCGGCGGCGCGGACAGCGGTTCGGTGCGCACCACCGTCGACCCCAACGTGGGGCCGAGCCTGGACGGCAAGACCTACGGCTTCTCCAACATCCCGCGCTTCCACGACCCGAAGATCGCCCGCGCCATGTACAAGCTCCGCGGCACCAACGGGACCAGTGAGGAGCTGGGCAAGAAGTGGGCCACCCTCTTCGACCGGACCATGCAGGACTACCCGCTCGTCCCGCTGGTGCGCAGCTACACCAGCAGCGTGGTCGGCTCCAAGGTCCGAGGCGCCCAGATGGGTTACTTCTTCGGCGCCATAGACCTGTCGATCGTCGGCGCCGAGCACTGACGCACGCTGCACAAGAGAGGTAATCGAACGGTGAGTTCATCCCGAGCCGGCAGGTCGCACCCATGACCGGTTTCCTGATGCGGCGCTTCGTCGCGATGATCGTGCTCTTGTTTGTCATCAGCTTCGTGACGTTCAGCCTGTTCCAGCTCGGCCCGGCGGACCCGGCCGCGGCGGCCTGCGGTCAGGAGTGCACACCGCAGCGCATCGCCGAGGCCCGGATCGCGCTCGGGATGGACAAGCCGTTCCTCACCCAGTACTTCACGTACATGTCGGGGCTGGTGAGCAGCCACACCGTCGGCGCGCCCGGCGCCGAGACCCTGTGCAACTGGCCGTGCCTGGGCAAGTCGTTCCAGACCAACGAGGACGTCACCACGATCATCGGCCGGGCCCTGCCGTACACACTGTCGGTGGCCAGCGGTGCGATCGTGCTGTGGACCATCGCCGGTGTCGGCCTCGGCCTGCTCGCGGCGCTCCGCAAGGGCCGGTTCGCCGACAAGCTGATCGTCGGCGGCGCCTCGGTCGGCGTATCGCTGCCCATTCCGGTGACGGGCCTGTTGCTGCTGCTCCTGTTCGTCAGCACGCTGCACCTGCTGCCGTTCACCACCAACGAGATAGCGACGCCGTTCGACGCGGCGGGTCCCGGCGGCTGGCTCCTGAACTACCTGCTGCCCTGGGTGGCGCTGGCCGTGCTGTTCAGCGCGCAGTACATCCGGGTCACCCGCAGCAACATGCTGGAGACCTTCGGCGAGGACTTCATGCGCACCGCCCGCGCGAAGGGACTGTCCCGGCGGAACATCGTGTTCAAGCACGGCGCGCGGGCCGGCATCACTCCGGTCGTCACCATGCTCGGCCTCGACATCGGCGGCCTGCTGGGCGGAGCCGTACTCACCGAGCAGATCTTCTCGGTGCCGGGTGTCGGATTCACCGCGGTGCACGCCGCGCAGTCCGGTGACCTGCCGGTCACCATGGCCATCACCATGATGGCCGCGTTCTTCATCATTGTCGCCAACGTCCTGGTCGACATCGCCTACGCGGTGATCGACCCGCGAGTGAGGGTCGCCTGATGACCACGCCCGAAGCCGCGCCCATGCTGGCCATCCGCGATCTACGGGTGAGCTTCCCGACCGACGACGGCGTGGTGCACGCCGTCAACGGGATGGACCTGACCCTGGCGCGCGGGGAGACCGTCGGAATCGTCGGCGAATCCGGCTCCGGCAAGACCGTCACGAGCCAGGCGCTGATGGGCCTGCTCAAGGACACCACAGCCGAGGTCACCGGACAGATCCTCCTCGACGGACAGGATCTCAACACGCTCACCGAGACGCAGATGCGCGCCTACCGCGGCAAGAAGATCGCGATGATCTTCCAGGACCCGCTGTCGGCCATGCACCCCTTCTACCCCGTCGGCGCTCAGATCGCCGAGGCCTACCGGGTGCACAACGACATCTCCAAGAAGGCCGCGGCGCAGGTCGCCGTCGACATGCTCGGCCGTGTCGGCATCCCCGACCCCAAGCGCCGCTACGCCGCCTACCCGCACGAGTTCTCCGGCGGCATGCGCCAGCGCGCGATGATCGCCATGGCACTCGTCTGCGAACCCGAGCTGCTGATCGCCGACGAACCCACCACCGCCCTCGACGTCACCGTGCAGGCCCAGATCCTCGACCTGCTCAACGAGCTGCAGGACGAGACCGGGACCTCCGTGATCCTGGTGACCCACGACCTCGGCGTGGTCGCCGAGGTGTGTCACCAGGTCGTGGTGATGTACGGCGGGGAGTGCGTGGAGCAGGCGACCGTCGCGAACCTCTTCAAGGACCCGCGACACCCCTACACCCAGGGGCTGCTGGCCTCGATGCCGTCACTGGCGCAGCGGTCCGGACGGCTCAACCCCATCCCGGGCTTCCCGCCGTCGCTGCTGGCGCTGCCCGACGGCTGCCTCTTCGCCGACCGCTGTCCGAAGACACACCTGGTGCCCGACGACGCCTGCGGTACGCGCCGCCCGACACTGACCGGCCTCGACGGGCACCCGTCGCGGTGCCACCTCGAGACGCTGCAACCGACCGGAGAGGTGGCCCGATGACGCCGCTGCTGGAGGTCACCGACCTGACCAAACACTTCCCGATCCGCTCCCGTGGCTTCAGGCCCGGCGGCGGTGCGATCAAGGCCGTGGACGGCGTCAGCTTCTCCGTCGACGCCGGACAGACCCTCGGCCTGGTGGGGGAGTCCGGCTGTGGCAAGTCGACCACCGGCCGTCTGCTCATGCGCCTCCTGGAGCCGACTTCGGGGAGCGTCCGGCTCGACGGCCGGGAGATCGCCGAGCTGCGTTCGTCGGAACTGCAGGAGTACCGGCGCCGGGTGCAGATGGTGTTCCAGAACCCGTCGTCGTCGCTGAACCCCCGCCAGTCCGTGGGCAGCGCGATCGCCGCACCGCTCCTGGCCCAGCGGATCACACCGGCCGGCGGCGTCAAGGCCAAGGTGCGGGACCTGATGGACCGGGTGGGGCTGCGCCCCGACCACTACAACCGCTTCCCGCACGAGTTCTCCGGCGGCCAGAAACAGCGCGTGGGCATCGCCCGGGCGCTCGCCCTGGACCCGCAACTCATCATCTGCGACGAACCGGTGTCCGCGCTGGACGTGTCGGTCCAGGCGCAGGTCATCAACCTCCTCGAGGACATCCAGCGGGACACCGGGGTGGCCTACCTCTTCATCGCCCACGACCTGTCCGTTGTCCAGCACTTCGCCGACCGCATCGCGGTGATGTACCTCGGAAAGATCATGGAATACGGCGACACCCCCCGGGTCTTCGGCGCTCCGGAACATCCCTACACGCGGGCGCTCCTGTCCGCCGTACCGCAGCCCGACCCGGCGGCGGACCGTAGCGGGCGGATCAGGCTGAAGGGCGATCTGCCCAGCCCGGCCGACCCGCCGCGCGGCTGCGTGTTCCGGTCCCGGTGCCCCGTGCATGCGCAACTGGACCCGCAGCGGCGTCAGTTGTGCACGGAGAGCGTGCCGAGCGGCGACATCGCCTGCCACCACGCCGACGTCGCGGCCGAGATGCTGGCGACGACGACATCCCGGTAACCCGGTCCCCTGTCCACAGGAACAGCAGTACCGCGCAACAGAGCACCACAACGCACAGCAGAAAGGTGACAGCAGTGTTGATCCGTGACGTCCGTCCGTGGGGTGGCGAGCGCAGCGACGTCGTCCTGTCCGGCGACCGCATCGCGGCGATCCGCCCGCACGACCCGGCCGCGCAGCCGTCCGGCGAAGTGGTGGAGGGCCGAGGCCGGCTGCTGCTGCCGTCGTTCAGCGACGTGCACGTGCACCTGGACTCGACCCGGATCGGCCTGCCGTTCCGGCCGCACACCGGCGGGCCGGGAGTGTGGACGATGACGATGAACGACCGGGAGAACTGGCGCTCCGCGGAGGTGCCCCTCGTGGAGCGGGTGGCCGGCACCCTGGAGCGGATGATCGCGCGCGGCACCACCCGCGTGCGGTCGTACGCCCAGGTCGACGTGGACTGCAAGCTCGAGAAGTTCGAGGCAGTGGTGGCCGCGAAGGAGAAGTTCGCCGGTCAGGCCGAGGTCCAGATCATGACGTTCCCGCAGGCGGGCATCCTCCGCGAGAAGGGCACCGCCGAATACCTGGAGGCCTCGCTGAAGGCGGGCGCCGACGTGATGGGCGGCATCGATCCCTGCACCCTGGACCGGGATCCCAAGGGGCACCTGGACGTCGTGTTCGGGCTCGCCGACAAGTACCAGGTCGAGGTGGACATCCACCTGCACGAGCCCGGCGAGCTGGGCGTGTTCTCCACCGATCTGATTCTTGAGCGCACGCGGGCACTGGGCATGCAGGGCAAGGTCACGATGTCCCACGCCTATGAACTGGGCTCGGTCTCCGAGTCGGTGAGCCGCCGCATCATCGACGAATTCGCCGAGCTCGACATCGCGATGGCCACCGTGGCGCCGTCGGCCCGCGGGCAGCTGTCGCTGGTGGACCTGACGGAGGCGGGCGTCCGCGTGGGCCTGGGCGAGGACGGCCAGCGCGACTACTGGAGCCCGTACGGCAACTGCGACATGCTCGACCGCACCTGGCAGCTGGCCTTCACCAACAACTTCCGCCGTGACGAGCTGATCGAGATGTCCCTGGCGGTCGCCACGATGGGCGGGGCGTCGATCATGAGCCACGACGTCGCCCGCCTTGCCGGGGTCGGCGACCGGCCCGGCCTTGCGGTCGGTGACCGTGCCGACCTGCTCCTTGTCGACGGCGAGACACCGTCGAGCGCTGTGATGGACCGCGGCACGGATCGCACTGTCCTGCACGACGGAGTGGTCGTCGCCGACCAACTGGCGCTGGTACGTAGCTGATCCGAGCCCTGGGCGGGCCTGCGGTCGAACCCGGTGCATCAGCCCTCCCCATGTCCTGACGTCGATCGGGGTCGCCCGGGGAGGGCTGACGCACGTCTCGCGCCTGCTTGATCACCGACGTTGCGGGACTCCGTGATCGTCGACCGGAATGCGGGCATGACGGGTGAACTCAGGCCGGGAGGTGACTTCTCCGGGCACGGCACAAGGCCCGAGCTGCGGTCAGCGGCGCTTGTCGGCGATGGCGCGGCGGCTGTTCTCCAGGTGCTCGACGACGAGTTCCTCGACGAGTGCCACGTCGCGGTCCGCGACAGCGGCGTAGAGGGCCTCGTGCTCCAGCGCCATCGCGAGGAGGTCGTCGTGCCTGCCCAGCAGCCACCGCATCCGGCTGCGCAACGTACCCTCGAGTTCGCTCAGCAACTCGTTGGCCGCCATCGACGTCACCGTCTCGTGGAAGTCGGCTGCCGCGCGCCGGGCGCGAACCGCGTCGCCCGACCCGGCGGCCGCGAGTTCCTCGTCGAGGTTCGAGCGGAGCCGCCCGAGGCCGGCGCGGTCACCCCGCTGAGCGGCGAGACGGAAGGTCATCACCTCAAGGGCCTCGCGGACCTCGTTCAGATCGGCGATGTCCGTAGGTGTGAACTCCCTTACGACCGCCCACGTCCGCGGTCGCGGAGTGACGAGGCCCTCGGCGACGAGCACGCGCAGGGCATCGCGAACGGGTACGCGGCTCACCCCTATCTGTGCCGCCAGCTCGCGCTCGACGAGTTTGCTGCCGGGTTTGCGCACACCATCGAGAATGTCGTCCCGGAGCTGCCGCGTAACGCGCTCCGACTCCGGCTCGAACTCCTCTGAACCTGCCATACCCCCGAGTCTCGCACGTGAACGGAACCGTTCGGTGTGCGGTCGGGGTGGGGCGGCCGGCGCATCAAGGTGTGCGGGCGAGCTCGATGAGGTGCTGTGCCGTGGCTTCGGGGTCGATGATCTGGTGGAGGTGTTCGCCCGGCAGGTGTGCCACGCGCAGGCCGCGCTCGCGCGCTTCGGCGGCGACATCCTCGTACTGCGAGGCGAAGAGCAGGTAGGAACACGGGTGGTCGTCCCACCCGTCCGGGACCGGGATGTGCTGCTCGTAGTAGGACAGCGGCAGAGTGGGCTGTTCCTCGACGACGGTCCGACGCACCCCCGGATCGGAGAACATGGGTGCCACGTCGGCCTCGTCCCACCAGTCCGTCCAGCGCGGCAGTCTGCCGTTCACGGCCATCGGGGTGAGGAACTCCAGCAACTCCGGTGGTGCGACAGGAGTTGGTCCGATCCGGGCCGGCAGCGCGGCATCGACGAAGATCGAGCCGGCCACCGGATGGTCGAGCGCCGCGCGGATCACGGGGAGGAACAAGCCGGCGTTGCTGTGTGCCACCAACGTGACGGGGCTGCCGTCCGGAACGTGCCGGAGGTCGTCACGGACGGCGCTGACGACGCGGGGCCAGAAGGGCGGGACACCGACGCCGACGTGCAGGAGGGACGGCACCCGCACCTGGTGACCCCTCGCCTTGAGGTGGTCGGCCACAGGGTGCCAGGTCGAGGGACCCACGGAGGGACTGTGTACGAGAACGAAGACCGGCTGCTGCATGCGACGATTCTGCCGCCCATGCCACGCGGACGCGAGGTCTTGGCTGAGAGCGGAAGACCTTGCCAGTGGCAGGCCAACGCGGGCGAACGCGGTACGGGTCCGCCTGAGAGTCAAGTGATGTGCCGTCAGGCGTACGTCCAGCGCCAGGCGTTGGAGCTGTACACGCACTTGATACGTGTGCCGCCCTCGTTGGTGGTGACGGCGCCGTGATCGCTGTTGCGGCAGAACTGGCCGGCCGAGTAGCAGTTGCCCGCGTTGGAGACGATCGAGCAGGTGCCGGCGGTGTCCTGGCTGCCGCTTCCGTTGGCTGTGTCGCTGCCTGAGTTGCTGCCCGTATCGCTTCCGGTGTCGGCGGCAGGACGGGCGGTCTTGGTGACGGTGACCGCGGGGCGCGGCTTCGCCTTGGCCTTGATGGTCTCCGTGACGGTCGGCGCGGGCTCCGGCGCGGCGGTCACGGTGGCGGTGACGGTCGGCGCGGGCTTGGCCTCGGCGGCGACGGGCTGCTGATCGCCGTTCCCGGCGCCCACTATGAGCGCACCGGTGAGAAGCAGGCCTGATCCGCCCAGCCACACCCGCTTGCGCTTACGCAGAGGTCTGGTGTCAACCGGGCGCGGCGCGGGCGGCGTTGTGTAAGCGTTTGTCATATTGTCCCCCCGAGGTGTTACAGGTGGGGTGAGGCTATTACGACGGCGGGGTATGTGAAGGAAATATGAACAACTGGTGATTGATTCGTGACTTCGTGGTTGTGTGGCCCCGCGAAGTCCTACTCCCTTACGCGTGATGGTGACCTGCCCGAGCAGCTCGTGGCAGGCGCCGCCCGGCTCACTGCCACCGACGCGCGTGGGCGGCGATGGCGCCCAGCACCTCCGGCATGTCCTGTTCCGGTGCGCCTATGAGTACTTCTGAGCCGCGGCCCGGACCGTCGAGGACCTCGCAGACCGCGACGAGGGGGTGGGTCGGCTCGGTCTGCTGCGCGCGGGGTGTGTACCAGCGCTGCTGCGCTGCTCTATGCGCGCGTGCCTCTTCGTCTTGGTAGGGGTGGATCGAGTACCGGCGTACTGCGCGCGGGTCGCTGCGGTACGGCGGACGTACGGTGATCACCCGCAGCGGGCCCGGCAGCGGCTTCAGCGCCACCCTCGCGGCCGGGTCGGGGGTCGTGCCGATGACGTCCGGTCCTACGTACAGCGGGCCCTTGATGCCGAGTTTCCATGGGCCGGTGCCGGAGACACCGCCGTCCACCGGGTGCACTTCGACCGGCTGAACCGGCTCCACGTCGCACTTGCGCGGCAGCCGGGTCCGCGTCCACCAGCGCAGCCAGAGCAGAGCGGGTCCCAGGAGGGCCACGGCCGTCACCGAGAAGCTCAGCACCACCGCTCGGGGCCGGGGTTCGATCAATGCCGTCAGTGCGCCGACGCCGCCCGCGGTGGCCAGGGCGAGTACGGGTGCCAGCCATTGCCACGCCATCGTCAGCGGGTTGCGCCGACCGCGCAGCAGCAGCCACGTCGCCGCCCACAGCGGCCCGAGTCCGAGCCCCCACAGGACGGAGGTCAGAGCCGCGGGCGCGGTGAAGAGCCGTCCGGGGTAGTGGCTGGTGTTTACGACGGACCTGTGGTCGCCGCTGTCCTTCCCGGCCTGGATCATGCGTACCGAGCCGCGCCACCAGAACAGCGTCACCGGCTCACCGGCCTGCGCCCGCCCGTACACCGAGTCCCGCTCGTCATGGGAACGGGTGTCGCTGTAGGCGAGTTCCATCGTGCGGCGATGGTCGGCCCGCGTCAGCTCCAGCCTGTATTTGGTGCTGGAGCGCTTGATCGTGTAGGTCGAGTCCCGCACGGTGACGCGTTCGCGCTGCATGCAGTACGGCTTGCGGTAGCGGTCTCCGCACACCTTCAGCCGGCCGGTTCGGTGACCGTTCTCGACGATGGCCACCTTCGAGAAGTCGACGTCGTCCTGACGTGCCTGTTGCGCGGTCTGCCACAGCGGCCAGGCCGCCCCGAGAAACATGAGGGAAAGAAGCAAACACACCCCCGCGCGGACGAAGTCCCCGATCCCGGTTCTCATGTGCCCCTCGCTGCCCGAAGCCCTGCCCTGTGCCTCACCCTCCCGGGTGGGGTGCGGGGCATCCTACTCAGCGGGATCGCGGGGCCGGCAGGTGAGTGAGGCCGTAGTGCCCGGGCCCATGCCGACTCCCAGCCAAGGCATCCCCCGGCTGGGGCGAGGGAGTCGGGCAGAAGGGCTTCGGCGAGCCGGCTCCCGCCGTACAGGAGGGCCACTGCCGCGAGTGCGGCCGGACGGCGGTGCCACACGCCCGTGACGATGTCGTCGATGACGTTCAGATCGCGCCCGATACCTTCGGGCGCATGGCAGATGAGGAATTTGAGCATCCACGGCTCGCTGCGGCGTACGACGCGCTCGATCCTGACCGCAGCGATCTCGACGCGTACGTGGGGATGGCGGAGGAGTTCGGAGCGCGTCGGGTGCTGGACATCGGCTGCGGGACGGGAGTGTTCGCGCTGCTCCTGGCCGATCGGGGGATCGAGGTCGTGGGGGTCGACCCCGCGCGGGCCTCCGTCGATGTGGCCCGGGGCAAGCCCGGTAGCGAGCGGGTGCGCTGGATCTGCGGCGACGCGACAGCGCTCCCGCCCCTGCGGACGGATCTGGCGACCATGACGGCGAACGTCGCGCAGGCCGTCGTCGACCCGGCGGTCTGGCGACGGACGCTGCAAGGGGCGTACGAGGCACTGCGGCCCGGCGGGCGCCTGGTGTTCGAGACGCGGAACCCGGCCGGACGTGCCTGGGAGGAGTGGAACCGCGAGGAGTCGTACTCGAAGACGCGGATCCCGGGAGCCGGCGTGGTCGAGAGCTGGGTCGAGGTGACCGACGTGAGTGGGCCGTTGGTGACGTTTCGGTGGACGTACGTATTCGCCGAGGACGGTGAGGTGCTGACCTCCGATTCGACCTTGCGGTTCCGTGAACGGCCTGAGATCGAGGCGCAGTTGGTCTCGCGAGGCTTCGTGGTCGACGAGGTTCGTGACGCGGCTGACCGTCCCGGCCGGGAGTTCGTCTTTGTGGCGCGGCGCCCGCAGGGCCGGGGCGGAGTTCAGCGCCGTACGACCCCACGGTTCGCGCGCGCAGCCCCGGCGCCAGGTTCACACCGAGTCGAGCCACTCCGCGGCGGCGTCGAGCAGATGCGTGACCCCGTTACGCAGCGCCGGATCCGCCACCGGGGCGAAGAACGGGGAGTGGTTGCCGTGCACGGTGGACGGCTGCTCACCCGCCGGATCGGCGCCCTCCCAGCTGCTGGGCTCCGTACCGCCGAAGAACCAGAAGACGGACGGGCACTCGGCCGCGGTGGCGAGCAGGCCGAAGTCCTCGCTGCCCGACAGCGGGGAGCGCATGGTGTGCACCTGGGCGCCGCCCGCTGCGATCGCCCGGACGGTGCGTTCCGTCGCCCCTTCCGAATTGACCGTCAACGGAAAGGAGTTGAGCTCGCTGAACTCCGGAGGGCGAGGCGCGCCGGAGGTCGCCGCCTCCCCTTCGACCGTACGGCGCACCGCAGCGAGCACACGCTCCCGCACGGCGGGGTCGAACGTCCTGATGTTGATCTTGAGTTCGGCCTCTTCGGGGATGATGTTCTCCTTGGTGCCGGCCCGCAGCGAGCCCACCGTGACGACCGCCGACTCCGTCGGCGAGACCTCGCGGGCCACGATCCCCTGCAAGCGCATGACGGTCGCCGCCGCCATGACCACCGGGTCGACCGTGGTGTGCGGAGCCGAACCGTGCCCGCCCCGCCCGAGCAGACGTGCCCTGAGGCTGTCCGCGGCGGCCATCAGCACACCGGCGCGCGTGGCCACCGAACCCAGGGGGAGCGGCCCCACATGCTGGCCGAGCACCACGTCGGGCCGTGGGAACCGCTCCAGCAGACCGTCGGCCAGCATTGCTCTGGCACCGGCGGCTGTTTCCTCCCCGGGCTGGAAGATGGCCAGCAGGGTGCCGCGCCAGAGTTCCTGACGTGCCGCGAGCTGGGCGGTGGCACCGAGCAGAGCCGCCGTGTGCAGGTCATGGCCGCAGGCGTGCATGAGCGGAACCGGCTCGCCGTCCGGCGACAGCGCGGTATCCGTGGACGCGTAGTCGAGACCCGTCGCCTCGCGCACGGGAAGCCCGTCCATGTCGGCGCGCAGCGCCACCACCGGTCCCTCGCCGTTGCGCAGAAGCCCGACCACTCCCGTGCCGCCTACGCCCTCGGTGACGTCCCAGCCCTGCCCGCGCAACTCCGCGGCGACGATCCCGGCCGTGCGGTGCTCCTGCATGGACAGCTCGGGATGGGAGTGCAGATCGCGGTAGAGCAGGCCGAGGCCGGACAGCCGGGCGTCGAGGCCGTCGCGCAGGGCGACACCCTCACGCGGCGCGGCGGCGGTCAGGGATCCGTCGGTCTCCATGTCAGTCCTCCCAGGTCTCCGGCGGGGTCGGGGGTCGACACCGGGGCCGAAGTGAGTCCAGGATGGGGATCGTTGATCACTTGCCCGTGATAACGCAGGAATTCGACGGAGATCCATGAGCCATGCCCGATAGCAGCCCAGAAGCTTCGCCCGGGCACCGGGATGCGGCGGCCGGTTCGCTTCAGGAGTCGGACCTGGCGTTGATCGAGGCTCTTCAGCACAGCCCGCGAGCGCCCTGGTCACAGATCGGGCCCGCGCTCGGCGTGGACGCCACCTCCGTGGCCCGGCGCTGGCACCGACTGGTCGGCCAGGGGCTCGCCTGGCTGACGGCCTACCCGTCCGCGAGTACGACGAGCTTCGCGTACGTCGACGTCCGCTGCCGGCCGAACACCGTCGACGAAGTGACGCGCCACCTGTGTGCGCTGCCCCAAGTCCTCAGCGTCGAGGAGGTCACGGGTGACTTCGATCTGCTCCTGACCGTCGCGGCCCCGACACCGGCCGCCCTCGCCGCGCTCGTCCGCCGGGACCTGCCCACCGCGCCCGGCGTGGAGGCGACGGCCATCCACCTCGGCCTGCGCCTCTACCAAGAGGGGAGCGGCTGGCGCATGCGCGCCCTGGACCGGCAGCAACGCTCACTCCTGGTGCCCCCACAGCGACCTACGCGCCGCTCCCTGACCGGGGCCACCGCCGACGCGGCACTCATCGCCGCGCTCGGCCGGGACGGGCGGCGAAGCCATCAGGAACTGGCCCGGGACCTGGGCGTCAGCGAGGCGACGGTGCGCCGCAGACTCCAGCGGCTGATGGAGACGCGGTCGGTCCACTTCCGCTGCGACTTCGCCCAGGGCGCCGCCGGCTGGCCGCTCACCGCCACCTACCGCATCGACCTCCCTGCCGACCGACTGACCGCGGCAGCGCGCGCGCTCGGCCTCATGCCCGAGGTCCGGCTGTGCAGTGCCGTGAGCGGGACAGCCGGCTTCCTGGTCATCGCCTGGCTGCGCACGACGGAGGACGTCACGGGTTTCGAGGCCCACATGCGTGAGCAGCTACCGGATCTGCGCGTGCTCGACCGCACGGTCACGCTCATCACTGCCAAGCGCATGGGCCGACTCCTCGACCCTCACGGCCGTGCGGTCGGCCACGTCCCCTGGGACGACCTGTCCACCACTCTTTGAGGGAAGGCGGTGCTGTGTTTCCTGCATCAGGTTGTACGGATCGAGGAGGGGCGGCGGTGAGCGCTGCGCGGGTGCTCGTCGTCGAGCACGAGGACGGTACGGGTCCGGCCCAGGTCGGTGAACGCATAGCCGGGCAAGGGCTGTTGACGGACATGTGCCGCCCCTGGGCGGGAGACGTACTGCCGCGAAATCTGGACGACCATGACGCGCTGCTCGTCCTCGGCGGTTCGATGGGCCCGCACGACGATGAACGCGCGCCCTGGCTGCCTGCCGTACGTGAACTGCTGCGCCAGGCCGTGGCTCGCGACCTGCCCACGCTGGCGATCTGCCTGGGCATGGAACTGCTGACTGTGGCGTGCGGCGGCGAAGTCCGGCGCGCCGCGCTCCCCGAGGTCGGCCTCTGCGAACTGACGCCACTTCAGGAGAGCACAGAGGACCTGCTGTTCGGGCCCCTCATGCATAGGGGTGGACGGTTGCGCGCGGTGCAATGGCACTGGGAGGAAACCGGCACTCTCCCCGACGGAGCAGTTCCCCTTGTCACCAGCGAACGCTGCGCCCACCAGTCCTACCGGATCGGCACATCGGTCTGGGGAGTGCAGTTCCACCCCGAGGTCCTGGCGGACGACATCCGCACCTGGGGGACCTCGGACGTCGGCCCACTGCGCGCCCTCGGGCTCGAACCCGCCGGTGTCGTGGCCGAGGTGGCTCGGGCGGAGGCAGAGTTGCGCGCGCTGTGGGGTGCGTTCGCCGAGCAGTGGGCCGCGATCGTGACCGATCCTGCTACGGCCGTGCCGGTCGGTCCGACGCCTGGGCGGCGATGAGGTTCCGCCGTTGACGGTGACGGTGACGGTGATGGTGAGGCCACCATGGCCCCCATTCGGCGCCACATGGCGTTGCCGCGCGTCGCGCCGCGTGCGCCGCCGGAATCCGTATGGTGGAAGGACGTCCCGTTCGTGCGGTGGTCGGTCGCCGCTCGGCGCAGAAAGGCGTCTCATGGAACTGAAGCTCCAGGGCAGAACCGCGGTGGTGACCGGTGCGAGCAAGGGCATCGGCCTGGCCATCACCAAGGCCCTCGTGGGGGAAGGGGTCCGCGTGACGGCCGGGGCGCGCCACACGGGCGGTGAACTGGCCGACCTCGCCCGGACAGGTTCCGTACAGGCCGTCGAGGTGGATCTGGGGACTCCGGAAGGGCCCGCCGCGCTCGTCGAGGCGGCGGCATCCGCCTTCGGGCCGCCCGACATCCTCGTCAACAACGTCGGTGCCGTCCGGCCACGCACCGACGGCTTCTCGTCCGTCACCGACCAGGACTGGACGACCACCCTGGACATCAATTTCCTCGCCTCCGTCCGCGCCACCCGCGAGGTCCTGCCGCTGATGCTCCAGCACGCCGCCGGGTCGATCATCACGGTGGCGTCCGTCAACGCGCGCCTGCCCGACCCGCTCGTGATCGACTACTCCGCGGCGAAGGCGGCCCTGCTGAGCTTCAGCAAGTCGCTGTCCAAGGAGCTGGGACCGCGCGGCATCCGCGTCAACACGGTCAGTCCGGGTCCGGTCGCCACGGATCTGTGGCTGGGGAAGGACGGTGTGGCAGCAACTGTCGGTCAGGCCGGGGGACTTGCGGCGGACGCGGTCACCGAACGCGTAGCGCGGGGCGCCGTGACCGGCCGCTTCACCCGCCCCCAGGAGGTCGCCGACCTCGTACTGCTCCTGGCCTCCGACCGAACCGCCAATGTGACCGGCTCCGATTTCGTGATCGACGGAGGCCTGATCACCACAGTGTGATGCAAACCGTGCATCGGACTTCGGTTCGCCAAGACCGACGCCGCCGGTCTCAGGGGGCGATTCCCACGCCGTCGATCCGGCTCCAGGACTTCTCCTGGGTGGCAGTCATGGCCGGCCAACGCAGGCCACCTGAACGGGCGTTGACCCGCGACGCGTAGGAATCGGGGGAGAAACCCGGGTCGTAGAAGCAGCCTGTGCCGTACCTGTGGTCGAACGTGGAGCACGAGGCCGCGATCGCCCGCGGAGTCGGCTTCTTCCCGATCCGCACCCAGGCGTCCAGCGCGGAGACGGAGTTGGCGTACTCGGAGTTGCTCAGCTCGCTGTGTTCGCTCTCCCGAGTGAACGTTTGCACCAAGTTCCGCTCCCTGTGGGCGCCTTGGAGGCTGGCCCGGTAGGCGACCTCGTGCTCGACGAACGCGGTCGGGTCGTCGATCGCGTGCATGGTGAGAACGGGGACGGTCACCTTGCCGGTGAGGTCGCTGTCGTAGGAGAGGTCGCGTACGGCGCTCGGGTCGGCCGAGAACCGCTCGACGCCGGCGTTGAGCGCCCGGTCGTCGTGGGAACCGGAATACCGTACGCCCTGATTGCTGAACGGATTGCGGCCGCCGAGCCGGCTGTGCACGATGTCGCGGAACGTGAACGTCGCGAACCGCAGGTGTGACTCGAGAGTGCGCTCGGGGATCTTCGTGACCGCGAGGATGTCGTCGAGGTTGCGCTGCTGCGCCGCGGTCCGCTCCTTGGGCTCGGAGGTATACCCGGTGCATTCCTGAAGGCGCGCCCGCAACCCCGCGGCTGTCATGGTCGAGTCGGCGCGCAGCCCTTCCCACAGCGGGTACTGAGGCTCGCCGGGCCGGGGATGATTGCGGCAGTAGTACTGATAGACCACGCGCAGGTCGACCCGGTAGTCGTATCCGCGTGAACCACCGCCGAGAACGCCACTGGTGAGCAGGGCTCCGTCGTACGGGCCGTGCTTCGCCGCACCGTACGTCTCGACGACCTTGGCGGCGACATTGCCGCCCCAGGACTGGCCGTGCACATAGGTCCGCCTCGGCTCGCCGAACTCGGTCACGAACAGGCGACGCAGATTCTCGGTGTCGGCGGCGGCCATCCGCGTCCCGTATCCACCACGCCGATACGACGAACCGGCCCAGGCGTAACCTTCGTCCACCATCACAGCCCAGCGGTTCAGGTCGTCGACGCTGCGGTCGGGGTCGGAGCCCGTGCCGAGGTCGGGGCCGCCGTGGGCGTGCACCACGAGCGAGCCGTTCCACGTCTTCGGGACGGCGATCGCGTAGTAGGCGCCGTGCGAGTCCTGGCCGGCGTAACAGGTGGCCTTCCCGGTCAGATTCGTGGGACAGGCGGTGGACGCCGGCCCACTCCCGGCCGCGGCTGATGAAGCGGAAGCCGTCGAACCTGAAGCCGGTACGGGGAGCGCGCAGGCGACGAGACCCGCGATACCGGCAATCATCGCGGCGCGTCGGTGATGCCGACGGGCCCCGGACCTCCTGCGGAAACCCGATGCGATGCGTCTGGTCGTACCCATGGGCCTGCTCCTCGTCCTCCGGCGCGCACCGTTGCGCGGCGGGGGAGATGCTAGGTACGGAGGAGCCGAAATCCCATGACGTGATCAGTAGCGTTCATATTGGTCGCCGGCGGAGGCTGAACGCCGCAACAACGCTCGTGCGGGCGGCAGACTGGCCCCATGACCGCTTCGGATCCGAAAACCGACCTTCACTTCTATCTGCAGTCCGCCCGCGACGCTCTGTTGTGGAAGCTCGACGGGCTCTCCGAGTACGACGTCCGGCGCCCGTTGACGCCGACCGGAACGAACCTGCTCGGACTGGTGAAGCATGTGGCCAGTGTGGAGTTGGGATATCTCGGCGACACCTTCGGGCGGCCGTCCGGTGAGCCGCTGCCCTGGGTCGAGGAGGGCGCCGAGCCCAACGCGGACATGTGGGTCACCGTCGACGAGTCGCGTGAGTTCATCGTGGAGCTGTACCGGCGGGCGTGGGCGCATGCCGACGCGACGATCGACGCGCTGCCACTGGACACCGTCGGCAAGGTGCCGTGGTGGCCCAGTGGCAGGGACGAGGTGACGTTGCATCATGCCGTCGTACGCGTCATCGCCGATACGCACCGTCACGCCGGGCACGCCGACATCGTCCGCGAACTCGTCGACGGCTCCGTGGGGATGAACAAGGACAACGACAGCATGCCGTCCGACGACCCGGCGTGGTGGGAGGACCATCGCGGCCGACTGGAACGTGCGGCGCGGGAAGCCGACCGTGATGCGTAGCCGCGACCGGCTTGTTCCGTACGGCAATTGAGCCCGCGTGGCGCCTCTAGTGAACCGAGAATCCGCCGTCGACGAAGATTGCCTGACCGGTGACGTAGGCGGACGCGCGGCCGGCCAGGAACACCGCCGCTCCGGCGAAGTCCTCGGCCAGGCCGTTGCGCCCCACCATCGTGCGGGCGGCCAGCGCGGCCACCTTGTCCGGGTCGGACGACAGACGCGCGTTGAGCGGCGTCATGACGAAGCCCGGCACGAGTGTGTTGCAGGTGACGCCGTGGGGCGACCACGCCTCGGCCTGCGAGCGGGCCAGCGCCTCCAGGGCGCCCTTGGAGACCCCGTACGCGCCGCTCTGGACGAACGCCCGGTGCGCCTGCTGGGAGGTGATGTGGATGATCCGTCCGAAGCCCCGCTCGGCCATGCCGGGTCCGAACCGCTGGCCCAGGAGGTGGGGCGCCTCCAGGTTCACCGCCATGGTGGTGTCCCACACCTCGTCGCCGAGCTCGCTCATCGGCGGCCGCAGGTTGATGCCGGCGCTGTTGACCAGGATGTCGGGCTCGCCGAACACCCCGGCCGCCTGCTCCGCCGCCGCGCGCACCCCGCCGCGGGTGCTCAGGTCCGCGCTCACCCACGCTGCCCGGCAGCCGTCCGCCGTCAACTCGTCCACAGTGGCGGCGAGTTCCGCCTCCTTGCGTGCCACGATCACCACGCTCGCCCCCGCGCGGGCGAGGGCTCCGGCGATGGCCTTGCCGATACCGGAGCTGCCGCCGGTCACCACGGCGGTCCGGTCGTCGAGTGAGAACAGTTCGGAGAGGTAGGTCTGCGAGGTCATGATCGCACCCTAGACGGCGCCTTCATGGGGACCGCGCTCAGGCCGTCCCACAGAAGATGACGTGACCTGGGCGGCGATTGTCCGCGCGCACTGCAGGGACTCCGTGTGGGTGGTGTCCACCTCCAGGTCATAGACAACGCCCCGGTGGACCGCCTCCGCCTGCGATGCGGCCATTCCCTGGGCTCGGTCCCCGCGAAGGATCTCGCGGCCTGCGGCGACCTCGCTGTCGCACCTGACCCCCACCCACAGCACGTCCAGCCCGCCCAGAGCCTTCTGCCACCGCTGTTGGGACTCGGCTCCGCCGAGGAAGACGTCATCGACGATGATCCGGGCGCCCGCACCGGCCGTCGCGGCGACCCCCTGCATCCATGCCGCTTCCAGCTCCCGGAAGACCGGTCCGACGCCGACTCCGCCGTCTTCGGCGATGTCGAGTCCGTCGCCCGATTCCCGCATGGACGCGGGCATCGCCTCGATCAGCGAGTCGATCCCGATGGCGAGCCACGGATCCGGCAGCACCGCCTGCAGACACCGGGCGATCCCGGACTTGCCCGAACTGGACCCACCGTTCAACACGATCACCTGAGTCGTCACCGGGTCAGGGTAGGTGCACCCATCACGGCGCCCGAAACGAATTTCGGCAAGCCCCTTACCGAGCAGCATCCTCAAGGCCTGATCGCAGGCTCACACGTAGTCATGGGTGAAAGGCTGTCGCCCAGGTGATGGGTCGTCCCTGCCGACTGAGCGCGCGCGACAGTTGACCTTCACCTTGGGGGAAGCCACAGCATCGGTGGGGCCGGGCGACGTGCTCGGCATGAGGAGGAGAGCGAGCATGGGGCTGCTGACCATCGGCGCGTTCGCGAAGGCGTCCCGGCTGTCGCCGAAGGCGCTTCGTCTGTACGACGAGCTCGGCCTGCTGAACCCCGCTCGTGTCGACCCGGTGACCGGCTACCGCCTCTACGCACCGGACCAGCTCGACCAGGCTCGACTCGTCGCCTGGCTCCGGCGTCTGGGAATGCCCCTGGCCCGCATCCAGCACGTCCGCACGCTGGATGCGGCCGGGGCGGCGCAGGAGATCCGCGCGTTCTGGGCCCAGGTCGAAGCCGACACCGCCGCACGGCGGGACCTGGCCACCTTCCTCATCGACCATCTGTCCTGGAAGGACCCCACCATGCCCACGACCGCCAAGCCCCTGGGAATCCGTTACGCGGCCCTGTCCGACACGGGCCTCGTCCGTGAGAGGAACCAGGACACCGCGTACGCCGGGCCCCGCGTGCTCGCCGTCGCCGATGGCTACGGCAGCGGTGGAGCCACCGCAAGCGCCGCGGCTGTCGACGTACTCAAGCGCCTCGAAACCGACAGCGTCCCCGCAGGCGATCTCCTCAACGTCCTGGAAGACGCCGTCGAAGAAGCCAAGCGGGCCGTGCACGGCCTTCCGTCGAGCGGATCCTCGTCCGACGAGGCCTCACGGGCAGAGGCCGGGACGACACTGACCGCGATGCTCTGGACCGGAGCACAGCTGGCCCTCGTGCACATCGGTGACTCCCGCGTCTATCTCCTGCGCGCCGGAGAGCTGTTCCAGATCACGCACGATCACACGCTCGTCCAGTCGATGGTCGACGAAGGGCGCATCAGCCCTGAAGAGGCTCTCTCCCACCCCCAGCGGTCGCTGCTGACGCGGGCCCTTGGGCAAGGAGCCGACGAGACCCCGGAGATGCGCCTGCACGATGCGCAGCACGGAGACCGGTATCTGCTCTGCTCCGACGGACTGTCGACCGTCGTGCCGGGCGACGACATCCTGCGCGTGCTCACCGAGACCAGGGAGCCCGACGAGGCGGTCCGCGCCCTGGTGGCCCTGGCCAACGGCATCGGAGGTCCCGACAACGTCGGCTGCGTGGTCGCGGATGTCGCGGAGCTCCAGCAGTGAGTCGAACCGACATCAGGGAGGAGCTTCCGCGGTAGAGCGCAGCTGACGCCACGAAGCCTTCGGAGTGTCCCGAGCAGGGCCGCGAGTGCGTGGTGGACCAGGTCGCGAGGCCGGTCGTCCGCGCCGCGGGCCTGCTCGGCCCCTCCGGCCGCATCTCGGTCGTCACGAAGCGGCTGGTCGGATACGACGAAGAGTTGCTCGCCAGGATCGCGTCCTGGTCCTCGGGGTCGTCTCTGCCGGTCATATCCTCACCGGCCTGACGCTCGCGCCGATGGCCCCGTACGCGACCTGTTCACGGACCCGGGCGGGCTGGGTGAGGCCGCTCAGGAGGAGGCCGAGCCCACGGTCCGCCCGCATGCGTCTGTAACAGGCATGTATTAGGGGGTGGTTGAACGGAACGGTTCCCGCGCCGCCAGGGTCTCAATGATCAGCAAGTGATCAACTGGCGATCGGCAACCGATCTTCAACCGATCAGCCAGTGATCAGTACGGCTCGCTCAAGACGAGTGAGCGGACACACCCTGAAAGGGATCCCCCCATGCGCGTCCAGAAGTTCTCCCTCCTCGCCGTCGCCGTCGCCGCGGGCCTCTCGCTCACGGCCTGCCAGAGCGGCGGCGACTCCTCGGCCGGGTCGGACGACTCCTCCTCTTCCGCCCAGAGCTCGGGTTCGCAGAGCTCCGGTTCCCAGGACTCCGGCGGCAGCACCGCATCCACCGGCAAGGGCACCGGCACGGCGGGATCCGACGCGAGCACCGGGGGCTCCTCCGGCGCGGCTTCGGGAACGGGTACGGGTACCTGCCAGACCTCCCAGCTCGCCTTCAGCAGCTCCGGCGGGATGGCCGAGGGCACGCTCATCGTGAACCTCAAGAACACCGGTTCCGCCACCTGCACCCTCAAGGGATTCCCCGGAGCCGACCTCAAGGGCAAGGACGGCACCGTCAGCGCCGAGCGCAGCAAGCTCGCCCCGCCGAGCGTCAGCGTCACGGCGGGCGAGGAGACCCGCTTCACGCTGCACTACCCGTCGAACGACTCTGGCGGCTCCGGCGTCACCTTCACCAGCCTCGTCGTCACCCCGCCCAACGAGACGCACTCCCACACCCTGCCCGTGAGCATCAACGTTCCCGTCTCCGACGGCTCCGGCACTGCCATCACGGTCGACCCCGTCGGCACCGGCAAGTGAGCGGCCGGCGCGAGGGATCCGTCACGTAAGCACCACGCCGCCCGGCCTGCGCAGGCTCACCCGGCGTCGCCGCCACGAAGTCGCGTACGGCCGGGAGGTCTCCGGCCGTCGGGCGGCAGGCCGTCCCATCCACCGGCAGACTCAGACCTATGAGGTCCACGACGCCGCCCTCGGCCTGCTGGAACGCGGTCACGTCAAGGTGCACGACATGGTGACCCGGGAGCCCTGGCCCACCGACGGCCCGGACTGCCCGGTCTACGAGGTGCAGTCCCCGCACCCGCTGCGGCCGGTGCCCGACGCGGACGGCTCCGTCGAGGGTCTGTCCCTCACGGACACGGCGTCATGACGTCCGCCGTCATCGTCGGCGGCGGGCCCAACGGGCTCGCCGCCGCGGCCCTGCTCGCGAGGACGGGCGTCGAGGTCACACTCCTCGAAGCCGCGGACGAGGTCGGCGGCGGCACCCGCAGCCACGAGGCCATCCTGCCCGGCCTCCTGCACGACCACTGCTCGGCCATCCACCCCATGGCCGTCACCTCGCCGGCGCTTCGCTCCCTCGACCTCGAACGGCACGGCCTGCGCTGGAAGTCGGCGGACATCGACTGCGTACACCCGCTGGACGACGGCAGCGCCGGGGTGCTGATGCGGTCCGTCGCGGACACCGCCCGCATGCTCGGCGCCGACGCCGGACGGTACCGGGCACTCTTCGAAACGCCGGCGCGCCACTGGGACGCGCTCGCCCAGGACGTCATGCGCCCGCTGCTGCGGATCCCGACGCACCCGCTGCTGCTCGCCCGCTTCGGCCTGCCGACCCCCCTGCCCGCCACCGCCCTCGCACGGCTCTTCAGAACCCCCCAGGCGCAAGCCCTGTGGGCCGGTGTCGCGGCGCACGCGTTCCGCCCGCTGACCCACCCGTTCACCTCGGCGATCGGCCTGGGCATCCTCACAGCCGGGCACACCGCCGGATGGGCCGTCGCCGAGGGCGGGTCACAGTCCATCGCCCGCAGCCTCGAGAACGTACTGTGCGAGCACGGCGGCACGATCCACACCGGCGTGAGCATCACCCGCTCCTCGCAGATCCCGCCGGCCGATGTGACCCTCCTCGACCTCGACCCCGGTCAGATCGCCCGCATCTACGGCGACCGGCTTCCCGCCCGCGTGCGATCCGCCTACCGGCACTTCCGCCGTGGCCCCGGCGCCTTCAAGGTCGACCTGGCCGTCGAAGGCGGCGTGCCTTGGACGAACGCGGACGCACGACGCTCCGGCACCGTCCACCTCGGGGGGCCGCTCGCCGACGTGGCACGTGGGGAGCGGGACGTCGCGGCCGGACGGATGCCCGAGCGCCCCTTCGTCCTGGTCGGCCAGCAGTACCTGGCCGACCCCTCCCGCTCGGTCGGCGACGTACACCCTGTCTGGGCCTACGCCCACGTCCCGTACGGCTACGACGGGGACGCCACCGAGGCGATCCTCCGCCAGTTCGAGCGCTTCGCCCCAGGCGTACGTGAACGCATCGTGGGCCGGCACGTCACCCGGCCCGCCGACTTCGCCGCGGCCAACCCCAACTTCGTCGGGGGCGACATCATGACGGGAGCGCAGACGGTCCCGCACCTCCTCCTCGGCCCGCGCCCCGCTCTCGACCCCTACGGCACCGGCCTGCCCGGCGTGTTCATCTGCTCCGCCGCCACCCCGCCCGGCCCCGGCGCACACGGCATGTGCGGCGCCGGCGCGGCGAGGTCCGCGCTGCGGCACCTCGGAATCCGACAAGCCGTCTGACACAGCGCCACGAGGTGAGGGCCGACGGACCTGCTCCCGCCGGTCCCTTCCGCTGCTGCCGAACGCGGCGGAGCCCCGGCCGGTCGTCAGCCCGGCCGAGGCCCCGCCCACGTGCGTCCTCCCGCTCAGGCGGCCGCTTCGATGGTCACCTTGACGTGCTTCATGATCGGCTGGTCGCTCTGCGTGCTGTAGTCGACGAGCGCGCACAGCACGTTCATCTCGGGCATGTACCCGGCCGCGCAGCCGCGCGGGATGTCGTACGGAATGGCGAGATAGCCGTTGAGGTAGCGGTGGCTGCCGTCCCTGGCGGTGCTGGTGATGTCGACGGGGTCGAACTCGGAGATGCCGCGCTCGCGCATGTCGTCCTTATTCATGAAGACGAGCTCACGCAGGTTCTTGACGCCGCGGTAGCGGTCGTTGTCCGAGTAGATGGTGGTGTTCCACTGGTCGTGGGAGCGCATGGTGCCCAGTGCCAGGGTGCCGGGCGCCGGTACGACGTCGGGGAGGGCGGCGTCGGAGAACTCCGCGCCACCGGACGGGGTGAGGAAGACCAGTTCGCGGGCGGGCTGCTTGAGGCGGAAGCCCAGGGGCAGGCGCACGCGGCGGTTGAAGTCCTCGAACCCGTCGAGGGCCTGGGACATGGTGTCGCGGATCCGGTCGTAGTCCTCGATGTACCACTCCCACGGCGTGGGGCTGGCGGGCAGGGCCGCGCGGGCCATGCCGGCGACGATCGCGGGCTCGGACAGCAGGTGCGGCGACGCGGGGCGCTTCATGCCGACGGACATGTGCACCATGCTCATCGAGTCCTCGACGGACGTGCTCTGGAGGCCCTTGCGCTGGTGGTCCTTCTCGGTGCGGCCGAGGCAGGGCAGGATCAGCGCCTGGCGGCCGTGCACGAGGTGGCTGCGGTTGAGCTTGGTACTCACCTGGACCGTGAGGTCGCAGTTGCGCAGGGCCTCGTACGTGATCGGCGAATCCGGCGCGGCGAGCGCGAAGTTGCCGCCCATGCCGACGAACACCTTCACATCACCCCGGCGCATGGCCTGGATGGTGCCGATGGTGTCCAGGCCGTGCTCACGCGGCGGGTCGATCTTGCAGTACTCGGCGAGGCGGTCGAGGAACGCGTCGTCGGGTCGGTGATCGATGCCGCAGGTGCGGTTCCCCTGGACGTTGCTGTGACCGCGTACGGGGGAGGGGCCGGCCCCTTCACGTCCCAGATTACCGCGCAGCAGAAGGAGGTTGATGATCTCGCGAACGGTGTCGACGCCGTGCTCGTGCTGGGTCACGCCCAGGCACCAGCTGACGATGCTGCGGTCGGCCTCGCAGTACACGCGCGCCGCTTTGAGGATGTCGTCGCGGCTGACCCCGGACTGCCTCTCCAGCTCCTCCCAGGACGTGTTCTCGCACAGCTCCCGGTAGGCGGCGAAGCCGGTGGTGTGGCGGTCGATGAACTCCTGGTCCAGGGCCTTGGGGTCCAGCTTGGACTCTTCCAGCACAGCCTTGGCCATGCCGCGCAGGAGCGCCAGGTCGCCGCCGATACGCACTTGGAGGTTCAGGGTGCTGGTCTTCGTCGTCTTGAACAGCGCCATGTCCATGAAGTCGTGCGGGACGATGGTGCGTGTGGCGGCCGCTTCGACGAGCGGGTTGATGTGCACGATCTGCGCGCCGCGGTGGTACGCCTCGGCGAGCGCGGTGAGCATCCTGGGCGCGTTGGACGCGGCGTTGACGCCCATGATGAACAGCGCGTCGGCGCTCTCCCAGTCCTTGAGGTCGACGGTTCCCTTGCCGGTTCCCAGCGACGCCTCCATGGCGCGGCCGCTGGCCTCGTGGCACATGTTCGAGCAGTCGGGCAGGTTGTTCGTGCCCAGCTCACGGGCCATCAACTGGTAGAGGAACGTGGCCTCGTTGCCGAGCCTGCCGGACGTGTAGAAGGAGGCCTGGTTCGGGTTCTCGAGGCCACGCAGTGTGCTGCCGACGAGCTCGAACGCGTCCTTCCAGCTGATCGGGACGTAGCGGTCCGCGTCGGGGTCGTAGACCATCGGCTCGGTCAGCCGGCCCTGGTCCTCCAACTGGAAGTCGCTCCACTCGAACAGCTCCGTGACCGTGTGGGCCGCGAAGAACTCGGGCTCGACGCGCTTGCGCGTCATCTCCCACGTGACGTGCTTGATGCCGTTCTCGCAGATGTCGAGCTTCAGGCCCTTGGTGTCGTCCGGCCACGCGCAACCGGGACAGTCGAAGCCCGTGTTCTCGTGGTTCATCTTCATGATCGCGCGTGGGCCGTCCACCAGCTCGCGCTCGCGCACGAGGAACTGGGTCACGCTCTTCGCGGCACCCCAGCCGGCGGCCGGGTGGTGGTAAGGGTGATACTCCGGATCCTCCTTGGCGATCGGTCCCACCCTGGGTTCCAGCTCTTCCGGCGCCTCGCTGTCGATACTCAAGACACTCAACCCTTCGACCATGCGATTACGGGCTTAAGGCCGACAAAATGGTACTTTCAGCCAGGCTATGCCGGTTGATCAATGGGCGCTACCCGCCCGGAGCACCGTCGCCCGCGGCAACCAGGGCGTGCGCCTGCCGCCCACGCGGCCACAAGTCGCGGAGCCGTCCGCCCTGCCGGTCGACCAGCTCGGCCCAGCTGCCGCGCTCGGCGATCCGGCCGTGGTCGAGGACCAGGATCTCGTCGACGGCGGCGCCCTGGAGGGGGCGTGGTGTTCGGCGGGCTCGTCCATGATCAGGACGGGGAAGACAGCGAGCAGCGCGCACGCCGGCGGCTGCCGCTGCCGCTGTCCTCCGGAGAGGCGGGCGGTGGTGCTCGCCCACCATCGTGTCGAGCCCGGCGGGCAGGCTGTCGACCCGGTCCAGGAGACGAGCCCTGTCGAGTGCGCCCCGCAGGTCGCACTCCTCGGCGTCGGGGCGGGCGAGACGCAGGTTCTCCCGCAGTGAACTGCCGAAGACATGGGCGTCCTGCCCGCACAGCCCGATCACCCTGCGGACGTCGTCCGAAGCGAGCGCCCGCGTGTCGACGGCCCGGGGACACCGGGCCACCGACCGATGGGCTGGCAGCTCGGTCGGCCAGGCCACGAGCGCTCACCCGAGGGCGACGGTCACAGACCGAGCAGCGACCCGGTCAGGTCGTACGTGTGCTCCTTGAGCGCCCGCACCACGATGTCGGCGATGAGGCCTGCCGGGCCACGAGGAGGGCCGCGCCCACCCCGCCGACGATCACGGATCCGGCGAGGAAGGCTCGGGTGGTGCGGGCGTACGCCGGCAGCCGGGGTCGGCAGGTCGCACGGTCAGTGGCCCGCCGGAATGTGCTGGACGCCGATCCGCCGGCGGAAGACCCAGTACGTCCAGCTCTGGTAGATCAGCACGATCGGCGTGAACACCGCCGCGACGATCGTCATCACCTTCAGCGTGTACGACGACGAAGCGGCGTTGGAGACGGTCAGCGACCGGTCGGGGTCGAGCGTCGACGGCATGACGTCCGGATACAGGGCAAGGAACAGGGTCGCGAACGTCGCCACGACGGTCAGCCCCGACAGTGTGAACGCCCAGCCGTCACGGCCGAGCCGGGTCATGACGAGCGCCCCGACCAGGGCCACGAACGCCACGATCATCACGCCCAGGCTCCGGCCGTTGCCCGAGCCCGCCTGTGTCCAGATCAGGAAGGCGATCAGCAACAGGCCCGCCACGACGCCCAGTTGGATCGCCTGGGCCCTGGCCCGGTCACGGATCTCACCGAGCGTCTTCAGCGCCGCGAACACCGCGCCGTGGCAGACGAAGAGCACCAGCGTCATGAAGCCGCCGAGGATCGCGTAACCGTTGAACAGATCCCCCAGGCCGCCCACGTACGACTTGTCCGCGTCGATCGCGAGGCCGCGGACCATGTTCGCGAAGATCACGCCCCAGAGGAAGGGCGGCAGCAAGGAGGTCCAGAACGTGGCCTCCTCCCAGTTGCGCTGCCAGCGCGCACCGGACTGCTTGGCGCGGTACTCGAAGGCCACGCCCCGGACGATCAGGCAGAACAGGGTGATCAGCAGCGGAATGTAGAAGCCGCTGAACATCGTGGCGTACCAGTCCGGGAAGGCCGCGAAGGTGGCACCGGCGGCCGTGATCAGCCAGACCTCGTTGCCGTCCCACACCGGGCCGATGGTGTTGATCAGGACCCGGCGCTCGGTGCTGTCGCGGGCCAGCAGCTTGGTGAGGACACCGACGCCGAAGTCGAAGCCCTCGAGGAAGAAGTAGCCGATCCACAGGACGGCGATCAGGATGAACCAGAGATCGTGGAGGTGCATGACGATCCGTCCTCAGTACGCGTGGGCAAGGGGCTGGTCGGCGTCCCCTGCGGAGGGCCCGCGCAAGGTCGGGTCCTGGGTCGGCGGCTGCTCGCCGGAGTCCGGGCCGGCCATGGCGTACTTGGCCATGAGTTTCAGCCAGATCACCGCGAGAACCGCGTAGAGCGCGGTGAACGCGGTCATCGACCCGATCACCGTGCCGGTGGTCACGTTGGGGGAGTCGGCTTCGGAGGTGCGCATCAGTTGGTAGACCACCCAGGGCTGGCGGCCCATCTCGGTGAAGATCCAGCCGAAGCTGTTCGCCACCAGCGGGAACGCCATGGTGAGGATGCCGACCCGCCAGCTCCACTTGGTGAAGAAGGCGTTCATCTCGACCTTGTTCGTGAGCATCAGCATCGGTGGCTCGTCGTCGTCGGTCTTGCGCGAACGGGTGAGCCAGAACTTGCGCCGGGTGGTCCACAGCCCGATCAGGCCGACCACGAAGCTGGTCATCCCGAAGAAGATCATGAGGCGGAAGCCCCAGTACGTGATGAAGATGTTCGGGATGTAGTCCCCCGGTTCACCGCCGAATTCGGCCGCCTCCTGACGGGCCCTGTCGTTGATGCCGGGGACGGGGGAGTGGAAGTTGTCCTTGGCGAGGAAGGACAGCAGGCCCGGGATCTCCAGCGCGACCTTGTTGTGGCCCTCGGAGACGTCGCCGATCGCGAAGATCGAGAAGGGGGCGGGAGCCTGCGTGTCCCAGAGCGCCTCAGCGGCGGCCATCTTCATCGGTTGCTGATCGAACATGACCTTGGCCAGCCGGTCACCGCTGATTGCGGTGCCGAGGCCCGCGACGACCGCGATCATCAGGCCGACCCGCAGTGAGGTACGCATCGGCGCGATGTTCCGGCGGTTGGTCTCCCTGCCACGCTTGGCGCGCAGCAGGTGGTACGAGGAGATGCCGATCACCAGAGCGGAGCCGGTGAGGAACGCCGCGGTAACGGTGTGGAACATCTGTGCCTGCGTGGTGTTCTGGAACAACACCCGGCCGATGTCGGTGAGTTGGGCCCGTCCGGACTCCTTGTCGATCCGGTAGCCGACGGGATGCTGCATAAAGGAGTTGGCCGCCAGAATGAAGTACGCGGAGAGCAAGGTGCCGATGGCGACCAGCCAGATGCACGCGCAGTGCAGCTTCCTGGGAAGTCTGTCCCAGCCGAAGATCCACAGGCCGATGAACGTGGACTCGAAGAAGAAGGCGATCAGCGCCTCCATCGCCAGAGGTGCGCCGAAAACGTCACCGACGAAGCGCGAGTAGTCGGACCAGTTCATGCCGAACTGGAACTCCTGGACGATGCCGGTGACGACGCCCATCGCGATGTTGATGAGAAAGAGCCTGCCCCAGAACTTCGTGGCGTGGAAATACTTCGCCTTGCCCGTGCGCACCCAGGCCGTCTCGAGGCCCGCCACGATGGAGGCCAGACTGATCGTCAGCGGGACGAAGAGGAAGTGGTAGACGATGGTGATGCCGAACTGCCATCGCGCCATGGTCTCTTGAGCGACTGCTAGTACCACTGCACCTTCTCTCGACCGGATCTCCCCGCATTCGGGCAAAAGCTATCTTTAGCACAAAGCGGCATGGAGCCCGGTGGAACTGGAGCCAGGTGAAGGTGAGCATTTTCCGCTCCGCTTGCGGATCGGAAGCCGCCGGGATTGAGTGGAATGGATGCCCCACCTCGGAGGCGTCGGAAGCTGTCAGCATTAGAGGCTGGTCACATGAAAGCCAAGAAGGGCGATTATCTGACCCTGCACAGCGTCAAGGGTGACCGGACCGTGAGGGTCGAGGAGATCATCTCCGGTACGGATCGGGATCTCTACCAAGTGACCTTCGCGGACGGCCGTACCGCTGTCGTCGCGCCGGGTCCGAGGGTGGAAATGACACGCGGCGAGCGCCATACACACGTGATTGATGTTTCCGGTTCCCCGTATCTCTAGATTGCGCGAAGACAGACACGCGATTCGGGAGCCCTCCTGAGGGCTCCCGAATCGCGCGCTTTTGCCGGTGGGAATCAGTACCGCAGAAGCGCCGCCACGCCGCCGGCCTCCTGGAGCGTCCCGTCGGGCACGAACAGAACCCGGGCGTCGGCCGCGATCGCGTTGTCCACGAGTCGCTCGACGATGTCGGTGGCCACACCAAGTGCGTGCGGCGACGGTTCCATGTCCTTCTTCGGGTCCGGCAGCGTCACCGGCTTCGGTACGTCTACGAGCTCCAGTGCGCGGTCGGCCTCGGTGATGCGGCCCGCCAGCGCCAGCCCCTCTTCCATCACCAGGCGGCGCACGCGCTTGTCGGCGACCGAGGTCCACACCTCCGGCGCGCCGCCGACGTACTTGCCCTGTCCACGCGCTTCGCTCAGCTCGGAGACGGCTTCGGCGACCTGCTTCGCGTAGAAGTCGGCGAGGACCGGCTGAAGCCGCTTCTCCAGATCCTGGGCCGATTCCTTGTCCATGCCCGCGAGCGGCAATGTCCCGGCGATCAGATTCCCGTATCGGGTGATGCTCTTGAACGTCGCGAGGATCTTGTCGCCGCCGATGACGAACAGCGGCAGTCCGTCGTGCTCCTCGAAGGACTGCCCCAGCCGTTTGTCCACGGTCCGCAGGTACTGTTCGACCCGCTCCTCATGCCCCTCGTACGGCGTGGCGTGGGGGATGGACCCAGGAATCGCATCCTCGGGCGACGGGATCTGCGGCTTGTCCGGCCACCCGTTCTTCTCCACTTCCTGCAGCCTTCGTACAGACCCGTGATACAGACGACACAGCTCCTGGTCGAGGACAAGAACCAGGTACGGGCGGGAACGCTGCTCGGCGGCCACCAGGTACCGCGTCAGGAACGCGGTACCGAATTCCACGCGGGGTTCCACCGGCGCGAGCGATGTCATCCGCCATACCTGAACCGGCTCGTTCACGGCCACATAAACGACCATGGCGTCGTCCGGGTGGAAAGGATCGGTCGCGCGCTCGATCTCAGCGGGATCCAGCAGTTGATCCCGCAGCTCCAACCTTGTCTCCCGCTCCACGTCCGGGTCGTCCACCAGCCGCCGCTTGGCCTCGGTGACCAGGTCGCGGATGAGGATTCGGTCCTTGTCGCTGAAGGGGAAATCCGGATCGGTGGGCGTGACCAACGTGATCGCGGGATACGGCCGCTCCTTGCTCAGGGCGGCGCGGATTTCGGGAGTCAGATCGGAGGTATGCACGATTTCAGCGTCGCATTGATCACCGGGACACGCAGGGCGGATACGGCCGACCGACGGGTAACGCGTCCCGAGCCCCGCGGGGTGGGTTCGGCTCGACCCGCCGTCATCGTCAGGAGCGGCGTACCGTGAAATCTACGGAATGCGCGACCGGGGACATCCGGGCCCGCGAAGCCGACGTGAGATGGCGAGGTGCCGAGTCATGAGCAAGAACTCACCGGCGAAAGGGCACCACGGCATAGGCGCCCGAGGGCAGGGAAAGCTGCTGTACTTCCACTCGCAGATCCCACAGGCAGCCGTCAAGCAGGCGAAGGAACAGCTGCCCGGTAAGTCGCAGCAGCCCCACGACCACCGCAAGGCCAACGGCCGCTGGGCCGCCCCGTGACGAGGTCGGCCGATACGCCTGGAGGGCTCACACGGGCGTGTGGCCCTCCAAGTAGTTGCGGACGACTCCGCGCGGTGTGATGTCGACCGCCTCCGCGACCGGAACCCAGTGGATCTGCTCCGGCGCGAGCCGCGCTCCGTCCGAGGGGTCATCGGTCAGCAGCCGGCACAGAACAACCGACCCCGAATCTGCTGGAGCCGCCTCCGGTTCGAGCGTCGATGAACCGTCGACGAGGTAGCCGGTGAGCTCGTACACGAGTCGTGCGGCGGTGGCCTCCGCCGACTCGGCGGGCTCGGGAACGCCGGACGGCAGGGCACTGCCGTCCGGCTGTTCCACCAGGAGCAGGCGTCCGTTGTGGATGACGACCGCCTGAACCATTCCCTGGGCCGCCTGCTCCAGCGCCATGATCCGACCGCCCTTTCCCTGTTCCGCGTGATCCGTGCGCCCGGTGTCCGGGCCTTGCCTTCCTACCCCGCGAAGGTCAGTTCACGCTGACGGCACCGGATCAGGGCTCAGGGCGGGGCCGGATTCAGCGGGCTCTTGCGAGGAACCCCAGGGCTTCGGCCCTGGGGGGAATCGCATCCTGTGGTGGCGGTGCGCAGCATCGCAGTATCTGTGGTTTCGGCCGTGGGCTGCCTGGCGGAGCCGGCCGGAGGCCGGCTAGTCAGGGCGTTTGTGCTGCTCGATGTACTGCTTGATGGGGGCGAGCGGCGTGCCGCTCGCGGAGGCGGTGAGGTAGAAGGGGTGCCAGGAGGAATGTGCGCTGTTCGAATGCCGGTGCGTCGGGTGGCGGGTAGCGTCACGGTCGTGAAGTTGAGTGTGCAGGTGAAGCTCCTGCCGACGCCCGTGCAGGCGGCGGCACTTGAGGAAACCCTGCATGCCTGCAACGAGGCCGCGACCTGGGTGTCGTCCGTGGCGTTCGAGAAGGACATCAAGCGCAACTTCGCCCTGCGTGAGCACTCCTACGGCCAGGTCAAGGACCGGTGGGGGCTCGGAGCTCAGGCGGCCCAGCACGTCATCAAGAAGACCTGCGACGCGTACACCACCCTCAAGGCGAACCTGAAGGCGGGGAACCTCGGCAAGCCCTCCTCCAAGCGCTACCGGCGTGCCATCGAGAAACCGATCGCCTTCCGCCCGGTGGGCGCGCAGCCGTATGACGACCGGATGCTGTCCTGGCAGCACGCGGAGCGTACGGTGTCGATCTGGACCCTGTCGGGCCGGATGAAGGGCGTGGCGTTCACCGCCTCGCGCGAGCATTTGGCCCGCCTGGCCCTGTATCGCAGGGGCGAGTCCGACCTGCTGTACCGGGACGGCATGTGGTTCCTGATCGCCACCTGCGAGGTCCCCGAGGCCGAACTCAACACCAACGTGGTGGAGTTCCTGGGGATCGATCTGGGGATCGTGAACATCGCGACCACCTCGGACGGTCAGATCATGGCCGGGCGCCGCCTGAACCGCGGACGCCTGCGCGAACGCAACCTGCGTCAGAAACTCCAGCGTAAGAACACCCCGTCCGCCAAACGGCGCCTGAAGAGGCGGCGTCGTAAGGAGGCGCGGCGGGGGCGGGACATCAACCACAAGATCGCGAAGCATGTGGTGGCCGAGGCAGAACGCACCGGTCGCGGAATCGCCCTGGAAGACCTCACGGGCATCCGCGCACGGGTACGGCTTCGCAAGCCCCAACGGGCCACCCTCCACTCCTGGGCTTTCGCCCAGCTCGGCCAGTTCATCGCGTACAAGGCCCGCAAGGCAGGGGTACCGGTGGTGCACGTCGATCCGGCGTACACCTCCCGCACCTGCGCCGAATGCGGGCACATTGACAAAGCGAACCGGGTCTCCCAGGCCCGTTTCGTATGCCGGTCCTGCGGTGTCGTTGCACATGCGGACTGGAACGGCTCCCGCAACATCCGTCACCGTGCGGAAGAGTTGTGGCGACGCGGGGTGCAGTCAACTGCCCCAGACCCGCCCCCGGACACCGGGCGTGGGACAGGACGCAAACGCAGCGCCACAGCCAGTGGCGCCCGTTGTGCAAGCCCGGAACTTTGAGTCCCGGGTCGTTGACACGCGGTCGGCAGCGGTCATCAGGTACTGGAAACTGCCGTTCCTGTACGCCGGAGGGACCTGTCCTCGATGCCGGTGACGAGATGGTCGGCCTGCTTGCGCAGTTCCCAGTTGGGCAGCGCGGCCTCGGTGAGGTTCTCGACGTGCACGGGGACCAGGCGGTTGCGGGCCATGGCGCGGAAGTACTCCGACCGTGGGTGGATGTCGCAGATGTAGTGGGCGTTGATCAGGGACACCTGGCGCGAGGCTTGGCCGTAACTGTCGTTGCAGCAGCCGGTGATGACCACGTAGCGGCCGCCGCGACGCAGCGGCCGGGCGTGTTCGACGAAGAGCAGCTCCAGCTCGACGTACATCGTCGACTCGTTGTTCCACGACGCGGCGAAGGCGCCGGTCGGCAGGCCGGTGCCGAGCATGTTGCGCTGGTGGTGGCGGACCTGGCATCGGGACGCCGCGCCAGGCGGGTACCTCGTGCCCGTCGACGTTCGCGGTGCCGGGCACCGGGCCGCGCCGGTTGCACTGCCGGAAGAACGCGGCGATCGCCTTGGGACGGGCGAGGAAGAGCCGTGCCTTACGGCGCATGGAGAGCAGTTCGTCGAGATCGTCGGGGGTGGGCGGGCCGGAGAAGGTGCTGATGCGCTGGCCGTGGTCGACGTTGTGCAGCAGCCCGAACTCGCGGTCGGTGAGGAGTTCCCACTCCCGGCGCTCGCGGACCTCCTCGATGGTGAGGCGGAGTTGCTCCTCGGCCTGGTCCAGCGGGTCGTTGTAGAGGGCGCGCAGTGTGGTGGCTACAGGGTCAGCTGTTTTGGGGCGCGCGGTGTCGTGGTTACTGACTTCGGCTCGTCAGGGTGATCTTTCGCGAAGTCCCTGCTGGGGATGGTGTGTTGGTTATTCCGTGGTGTGTGAGGTATGCGGATGGGGGCGGGCTGACCGCGATGGGGCGTCAGCGCCGGGAGTCGGTGCGGTTGCAGGCGGCCGAGTTGTTCGAGCAGGACATCAAGCCGCCGGAGGTCGCGCGGCGGCTGCGGGTGAGCCGGAAGTCGGCCTACCAGTGGCATGAGGTGTGGCGCGAGGGCGGGACGGCGGCCCTGGCCTCACGTGGTGCGGGCGGGAGTCGTTGTCGCCTGTCGCCGCGCTGCCTGGAGAAACTGGCCGCTTATCTGGAGCAGGGGCCGGCTGCGCATGGCTGGGTGGAGGACCAGGTGTGGACCGCGGCCCGGGTGGCCACGCTGATCGGGAGGAAGTTCCACGTCTCCTACAGCGTCTGGGGTGCCACGCGGTTGATGCACCGGCTCGGGTTCTCCCCGCAGGTGCCCGCCAGGCGGGTGGCCGAGCGCGACGAGCGGGCGGTCGACGTCTGGAAGGAGGCGACCTGGGCGGAGGTAAAAGAGCCCGGGCGGCCTGCGGGGGTTACATCTGCTTCGAGGACGAGGCCAGGTTCACCCGCAGGCCGCCCAAAGGACGCACCTGGGGCCGGCGTGGGATCACCCCGGTCGTGACGGTCAGCGGACGCCGCTCGGGACGGCTGTCGGTGGCCGGGCTGATCGCGATGCGGCCCGGTTCGCGCACCCGGCTGTGTCATCGCCTGCGCACCCATCCCGCGTGCAAGGGCGAGCGCCGCAGCCTGGGCGAGCGGGACTTCATCGCGCTGATCGACGGCGCCCACCAGCTCGTACGGGCGCCGATCATGCTGGTATGGGACCGGCTGAACACCCATGTCTCCCGCAGAATGCGGGAGTTGATCGACCAGCGGGAGTGGCTGACCGTGTTCCTGCTGCCCGCCTACTCGCCCGACCTCAACCCGGTGGAGTGGGTGTGGGCACACGTCAAACGCAGTCTGGCCAACCTCGCCGTCGTCGCCCTGGACCGCCTGTAGACGCTCGTGCGTAACCGGCTCAAACGTCTCCAGTACCGGCCCGAGACCCTCGACGGCTTCATCGCTGGAACCGGACTCACCCTCGACGAACCGGCATCACCCTGATCAGCCGAAGTCAGTACTGGGCGCGCCACTCCGGAGCGAGGATCGCCCAGAGCTGCGTGCCGTGACGGGTGCCGTCGTACGGCCAGGACTCGCGCTGAACGCCTTCGAGCGTCATGCCGAGCCGTTTGGCCACCGCGGCGCTGCGTTCGTTGTCGGCCCGGCAGTGCCACTCGGCGCGGTGCAGGCTCCGTGTGGTGAACGCCCAGTCCAGCAAGGTGCCGCACGCCGGTGTGATCAGGCCGTGGCCCTCGGCGTCCGGCTCCAGCCAGCAGCCGATCTCGCAGGAACCGGAGGCGGCGTCGAAGTCCACGAACATCACGCCGCCGACGAGCGTGCCGTCGAGCCAGATGCCGTAGAGGCGGCCGCCGTCCGCGGCCTGGCGCTCGGCGTACCGGCGCAGTGTGGCCCGCGCCCCGTCGACGTCGACGGTGATGAACCCCGCCCCGACCCACGGCCGGATGTGCTCGCGAGCCCGGTCCAGGTGGGCGGCGAACTCCTCGGCGTGCCATATCTCGAGCGGGGCGAGACGGGCGTCGTCCCGCAGGGGGAGAGAGAACATGAGGGACCTCATTCACACAACAAGCGTTTTGACTATGTACCGTAGCAGCATGCCACGTACCAAGGGGGACCATGAGGCCCGTCGCCGCGACGTCTCCGAGGCGGTCTGGCGGGTGCTGGTCGCGCACGGATTCGGCGGCCTGACCATGCGCGCCGTCGCCGCCGAACTCGACGCGTCCACCGGCCTGCTCACCCACTACTTCCCGGCCAAGCGCGACCTGGTCGCGTACGCCCTCGACCTGCTCGAGCAGCGGACCGTCTCGCGCCCCCGGCCGGCCGCGGGGGAGGGCCTGGCCGCGCTGAAGACCGCCCTGATGGGCATCCTGCCGCTGACGGGCGAGGCCACTGACAGCAACCGGATCTGGGTGTCCTCCTGGGACACTGCGCTCGCGGACCCCGGGCTGAGCGACGACTACGCCGGCAAGTACGCGCGAAGCCGCGACAAGCTGCGCGACAAAGTCGAGGCCGCTCAGGAGGCGGGCGAACTGCCCGACGGGGACCCGGCGCGCATCGCGGCCGGCGCCCAGGCGTTCGTGCTCGGCCTGGTGGTGCAGGCCCTGTTCGACCCCGAGGCGTTCCCGCCCTGCCGCCAGGCCGAGCTTCTGGACGACTACCTGGACGCACTGACCGGCACCGGGTGAAGGCGCGCTGGCGCTCTACCTGTGCGCGGACGCCGCGGGCGGAGCCGTCGACGCGCGCAGGACCGGCCGGGACGGCAGGCGGGAGGTGACCGTGACGTGGCGGCCCGCGAGCAGGTCGATGAGGCGCGTGACGGCGAGTGCGCCCACCTCCTCCACCGGGACGTCGAGCGCGGTCACGGGAGGTGTCGTGGACTTGAGGCTGCTCAGGTCGTCGGCCGCGGCCAGACTGACGTCCTCGGGCACCCGGCGATTCGCCGCCGCGAGTCCGTGCAGCAGCCCGAGCGTCAGATAGCTGTTGTAGGCGAGCACGGCCGTGGCGTCGCGGGGGAGGGCGCGGGCGGCCTCTATCCCCGCGTCGAACGAGGGCGGCAGGGGGCCCAGGACACGCAGCCGGGCCTTCGCCTGCTCCGCGCGCTCCGTCAGGATCGCGGACCGCTGCCCGTCGGCCCAGGAACCGGCGGGGCCCGAGACGTAGGCGATGTCCCGGTGTCCCTGGTCGAGGAGGTGGTCCATGAGCTGGGCCAGACCCGTCGCCGTGTCGGCCACGACTGCGGGCAGCCGGCCCACCTGGCGGTCGACCAGTACCAGGGGGAAGCGTCGCGCGCGTTCCCGCAGCGCGGCGTCGGTGCCCACCGGCGTGACCATGATCAGCCCGTCGGCCTGCTCGGCGAGCCGGTCGGCGAGCTCCGCCTCACGGGTGGGGTCGTACTCCGAGACGGCGATCAGGAGGTGATGGTCGGTCTTCTCGGCGGTCTGCTGGGCGCCCGTCACGAGCGGCGCGAAGAACGGGTTGGAGAGCGTCGGCACGACCAGGCCGACCAGCCCCGTCCGCCCGGTGGTGAGCGCGCGGGCGGCGGCGTTGGGGTGGAAGCCCAGGCGCTGCGCGGCGTCCAGCACGCGCAGACGGGTGGCTTCCGCGACCAGCTCGGGGCGCTGCAGGGCCCTTGAGGCCGTTGCCTTCGACACCCCTGCCGCGCGCGCCACATCCATCAGCGTCGCCATCGCCGCCCCCTGCCTGACGTGCCCGCCGAGCGTGCGCGGGCCCCTGTGTTCACATTCGCTTTACGGCGTGTCATCATACCTGCAACCGGTCTCTGCAACCGGTTACAGAACCCGGTTGCAGAGACCTGGCCCAAGCCGGGTGCCCCCACCTCCCGCGAGTCCTCCCCGCGCCGACGCCGCCGCAGGCCGTCCTGCCCGACCCTCATCCCCGCCGAGGTTTCGTATGCCACCCACCGCTCCGACCACCGGCGAGCAGACCGCCGTCACGACCGAGCCACCCGCCTCGCGCGTCGAACGGCTCTTCAGCGTCCGCGGCCGCGGCAGCACCCACCGCACCGAACTCGTGGCGGGCGCCTCGATGTTCATGGCCGCCGCCTACGCCGTGGTCGTCGTGCCCGGTCAGCTGGCCGGCGCCGGCGTGCCGCACGGCGCCGCCACCACCGCCGTCATCATCGCGATAGCCCTGGCCACCCTGGCGATGGGCCTGATAGCCAACCTGCCCTTCGTCGTCGCCCCGGGCCTCGGCGGAGTGGCGCTCGTCGCCTTCACCATCGTCGGCCAGGACCACGTCCCCTGGGACACGGCGCTCGGCATGGTGTTCTGGTCCGGCGTGGCCTTCCTGGTGCTCACCCTCCTCGGCATCCGCGACCTCGTCACGCGCCTGATGCCGATGCACCTCAAGTACGCCATCAGCGGCGGCCTCGGCCTCTACATCGCCCTCATCGGATTCCGGGACGCGGACCTCGTCGTCGGCAACGCCGACAAGGCGGCCCTGGCCGTCGGTGACCTGTCCAAGCCCGCCGGTCTGCTGGCCCTGGCCGGCCTGCTGCTGCTCACCGCGCTCGCGTCGCGCAAGGTGCCCGGCGCGTTCCTCATCACCATCGCGGCGGTGACGGTCGCCGGCATCCCGCTGGGCGTGACCGAGGTCCCCGACAGCCTCTTCTCGGCGCCGGACTCGCCCGGCCCGCTGCTCTTCCACATCGACATCCTCGGCGCCCTCAAGCCCGAGTACTTCCCGTACATCTTCGCCTTCTTCGTCTCGGAGTTCTTCTCCATGACCGGGACGCTGCTGGCCGTGGCCGGGCGGGCCGGGCTACTCGACAAGGACGGCAACATCCCCGGCTCCCGCCGCCCGTTCCTCGTCGACTCCGTCTCCGTGATGGGCGGGGCCGCCGTCGGCGCGCCCTCGATGACGGCCTACCTGGAGTCGTCGGCCGGCGCCGACTCGGGAGGCAGGACCGGCCTCGCGTCGGTGTGGGCGGCCTGCGGCTTCGGTCTCCTGCTCCTGGTCACTCCGTTCGCGACACTGATCCCGTCCGCGGCCACGGCGCCCGTCCTCATGTACATCGGGCTGAACATGCTCGGCGCCCTCAAGAACGTCGACTTCAAGGACCCGACGCACGCCGTCCCCGCGGCGCTGACCGTCGCGACCACCTTGTTCTTCGGCAACTTCGGCACCGGCATCGCGACGGGCCTGGCCGCGCACGTCCTGGTCAAGACCGTCAGCGGACGGATCCGCGAGGTGGCCTGGCCGCTGTGGATCGTGATGATCCCGCTCGGCTACTACTTCTACACCCTCGTCCCGTGACGACACCGTCCACGAAGGAGCACGACGACATGAGTGATCCGCACGACCTCCGGATCTTCGGCGGGAGCGTGGTGTCCACCTTCACCGGCGAGGAGTTCCCCGCGGACGTACTGGTCCGGGGGAACGAGATCAGCGCCGTACTCCCGCCGGGCACGCCCGCAGAGGCGCGCGAGGAGATCGACGCCACCGGCATGCGGATCGTCCCCGGTTTCGTGGACGCCCACATGCACATCGAGAGTGCCTTCCTCACCCCGCAGCAGTTCGCCGCCGTGACGCTGGCCCGCGGCACCACCACCGTCCTCGCCGATCCGCACGAGATCGTCAACGTCGCGGGCCGGGACGCCATGCGGTGGATGATCGACGCCGGTGACCGGACGCCGCAGACCCAGCTGTGGGGCGTGCCCTCCTGCGTGCCCGCGCTGGAAGGTCTTGAGCACGCCGGTGCGGCGCTGTCCGCCGACGACATCGCGGAGATGCTGCGCTGGCCGGGCGTGGTGGCGCTGGGCGAGGTCATGGACTACCGGGCGGTCGTGGCCGGCGACCCCCGGATGGCCGCGGTCACCGCCGCCGCCCGGGCCCAGGGGACGATCATGGACGGCCACTGCCCCAACCTCGGCGGCGCCGAACTCAGCGCCTACCTGGCCACGGGCGTGGACTCCGACCACACCAAGAACCGCACCGAAGTGGTCCTGGAGAAGGCCCGCCTCGGCATGACGATGATGCTCCAGGAGAAGTGCCTCGACGAGGACGTCGCGAAGGCACTCCTCTCGCTGCCCCAGCTGCCGCCGCTGTGTCTCGTGACAGACGACCTGGCGGCCGACCACATCGTCACCAAGGGACACCTGGACCACATCGCCCGCGTGGCGGTGGCGGCGGGCTTCCCGCCGCATGTCGTGCTGCGCGCGCTGACCTGGACCCCGGCGCAGCGGCTGCGGCTGTACGACCGGGGCGTCGTCTCGCCGGGCAAGCGCGCCGACCTGGTCCTCCTGCGCGGCGAACTCGCCGCGTTCGACCCGGCCGTCGTGCTGGCCGGCGGCCAGGTCGTGGGCAGGGACGGAGCCGCGGTCTACGAGGCACGGTCCGGGGAGGCCGGCGCCCTGGAGAGCCGTGTCGACGTGGAGGCGCAGGACGAGGACGGTTTCCGCTGGCGCGTGGACCTGCCCGACGGGACGCACCGGTTCCGGGCCATGCGCGTGAACCCGCGGGACACCTACACCGAGGCAGCGGAGATCGAACTCCCCGTGTCCGACGGCGAAGTGGCGTGGGAGGGCAGAGCCGTACTGGTCCGCGTCCGCAATCGCCACGGCCGTGACGGACTCGTCTTCGCGCCGCTGCTCGGCCGGGACCTGGCCGAGGGCGCCGTGGCCACCACGTACGCCCACGACAGCCACAACCTGGTGACGATCGGTACGTCCCGTGCGGCGATGGCCGCAGCGTCGGCGACCGTCGTGGCCGACGGAGGCGGCGTGGCCGTCGTCCGAGGTGCCGCCGGCGAGAGCGTGGCGGCGCGGATGCCGCTGCCGGTGGGCGGCGTGCTGTCGGCCCGGCCCGCCGCGCGGGTCGCCGAGGAGGCGGGCGCCGTGCGGGCCGCCCTGGAGGCGTGGGGTTGGGAACACCTCAACCCGTTCATGAGCGTGTCCACCCTTACGCTCGCCGTGTCCCCTGCGCTGAAGATCACTGACCGTTCGCTGGTGGACGTCGAGCGGCGGGCGCCGGTGGGGGCGACGGTCGCTTCCTGAACGGGACCGGGGGAGTGGCGGACGCCTCCTTCGAGGTCTGGCCGCCACCCCCTGACGACGCTCAGGCCGGTTGCCTCCGAGTCGGCTTCCAGCCCGGCCGCGGGACCGCCGCGCGCAATGCCTGGGTGTACTCCTCCTGGGGGTCGCGCAGCAGGTCGCGGGTGTCTCCGCGCTCGACGATCCGACCGCCGGACATCACGACGGCGAAGTCGCTGATCTGGTGGACCACGGCGAGGTCGTGCGAGATGAACACGTAACTGATGCCACTGCGTTCGCGGATGTCGGCGAGCAGATTGAGGATCTGCGCCTGGATGGACACGTCGAGCGCCGCCACCGCCTCGTCCAGTACGAGCACCTCCGGCTCGACGGCGATGGCGCGGGCGATGGCGACGCGCTGCCGCTGCCCGCCGGAGAGCTGGCGGGGGAGCATGGCCGCATGCCGCTCGGCCAGTCCGACCGCTTCGAGCAACTCCAGGGCCCGCCTGCGCCGTTCGGCGGGAGTCAGCGGGAAATGAAGGGCGAGGCTGGTCTCCACGACGTCGCCGATCCGCTGGAGCTTGTCGAGCGACGAGTAGGGGTCCTGGAACACGATCTGGATCTCCCGGGCGCGCCTGCGGCGTTCGGCCGATGACACCCGCCCGCCGCGACGCGGCCGGCCGCACACGCTGATCGATCCGCCGGAGGGGGTCTCCAGCCCGACCAGCATCCGCGCGACCGTCGTCTTGCCGGAGCCGGACTCGCCGACCACTGCCAGCGACTGGCCGCGCGAGAGCGTGAAGGAGACGTCGTCGACGGCGACCGCCTGCCCGAACTCCTTGCGCAGACCAGCCGCCTCGATCACGAAGTCGCTCATGACTCTCCCTGCAAGGTGAGTTCGCCGGCCCGCGTGCACGCCACGCGCGCCCCCTCCAGTTCCACCACGGCCGGGTGCCCGTCCGCGCAGTACGGCCGCGCATGCGCACAGCGCGGGGCGAACGCGCAGCCGTCCTCCGCCTCGAAGGCGGCAAGCGGCCTGCCGGGGATGACCGGCAGCCGGTGGACGACCTGATCGATGCTCGGCCGCGAGAGCATCAGCCCGGAGGTGTACGGGTGCCGGGGCGTGGCCGTCAGCGCGCCGGCGGCCTGGGTCTCCACGATCCGGCCCGCGTACATGACGGCGAGCCGGTCGCAGGTGGCCGCCGCCAGCTCCAGGTCATGGGTGATCAGCAGCATGGCCATGCCGCGCTCCCGCCGCAGCTCGTCGAGGATGGCCATGACCTCGGACTGCGTGGTGACGTCCAGGGCCGTGGTCGGCTCGTCCGCCAGCACCAGATCGGGCTCGACGGCAAGGACCGACGCGATCATGACGCGTTGCAGAAGCCCGCCGGACAGCTCGTGCGGGTACTGGCGCATCCGGCGCTCGCCGTCTGCGATGCCGACGTCCGACAGGAGCCGCACCGCCCGCGCCTTCGCCTCCGGGGCGGGCACGCCCAGGTTGGCGATCATGGCTTCCGTGAGGAAGTCGCCGATGCTGCGTACCGGATTGATGTGGGCACGCGGATCCTGGAAGACCATCGCGATGCGTCGGGCCCGCAGACCGCGCAGCGCCCGCCGCTCCATGCCGGTCACCCGGATCCCGTCGAAGACGATGTCACCGGTGACGCGCGCTCCCGGCGGTGTCAGCCCGAGGATCGTCCGCGCCGTCATGGACTTGCCCGAGCCGGACTCGCCGACCAGGCCCACGGCTTCGCCCCGGCCGATCGACAGGTCGACCTCCTCGACGAGGGGACGCCAGTCCCGGCCGGCCGGGACGGCGAGTCCAAGCCCTCGCAGATCGAGCAGATTGCCCCCGGACAGGCCCTTCTCCGCCCGACTCTCCTCCGGCTGATCCCTCTCGCGCTTCAGGAGATTCACCGCTGGTCACCTTCCTTGCCGAGGCGGTCGCCGAGCACGATCACCGCGGCGACCACCAGCACGATCAACAGGCCCGCACCCAGCGCCTCCAGCGGCTGTCCGCGCGTCGCGCTGTCCAGTCCGCTCTTGACCATGAGCCCCCAGTCGGCGGTCGGCGGCTGCACGCCGAGCCCCAGGAAGGAGATCGCCGCGAGGTCGATGACCGCGAAGCCCAGGGCGGACACCGACTGGGCGACGATGATCGGCCGCAGATTGGGCAGCAGGTGGCGTATGCAGATGGCGAACGCGGACCGGCCCTGGACCCAGGCCGCCGCCACATAGGGCATGTTGCGCTCCCGCAGCGCCGCACCGCGCACCACCCGCGCCACGTACGGGGTGTAGGCGACGGCGAGGCCGAGGACGACGCCGGTGACGCCGGGGCCGAGTACGGCCACGGTGATCAGGGCGAAAACGATGCCCGGGACCGCGAACAGCACGTCCAGCAGGCGCGAGACGACCGCGTCCACCTTGCCGCCCGCCCACGCCGCGGTGACCGCCAGCGCGGTGCCGACGACGGTCGACAGGCAGATGATGAGGACCGGCCCGCTCAACGTCGTACGGGCGCCCCACATCAGCCGTGAGAGCACGTCCCGGCCGAGGGCGTCACCGCCCAGGGGGTGCGCGGCCGATGAACCGGCCAGCGAGTTGAACAGGTCCGGCTGGTCGGGGTCATAGGGAGCAAGGACCGGAGCCAGCAGCGTGACCGTCAGCACCACGGCGATCAGTGCCGCCGCGGCGACGCCGGGCACGCCGAGCGCACGCACCGCACGGGACGGGCTGAACCTGCCGAGTGTCCCGCGCACGCGGGTGGCCACGGCGGTCATCGGGACATCCGCGGGTCGAGGGCTTTGTAGCACAGGTCCACCACGAGGTTGATGAGGACGAAGGCGGCGACGAGAACGAGGACGACGGCCTGAACGACCGCGAAGTCTCGTTGCAGGATCGCCCGTACGAACAGGGAGCCGAGGCCGTCGAGGGCGAACACGTTCTCCACGACGACCGAGCCGGCGATGAGACCGGCCACGGTCAGACCGGTGACGGTGATCACCGGGATCGACGCATTGCGCAGCACGTGCCGGCGGATGACGAGTGCTTCGGCGATGCCACGGCTGCGGGCGGTCTCCACATGCTCGCGCCCCAGTTCCTCGCGGACCGAGGCGCGGGTGATGCGGGCGAGGAAGGCGGCGCTGCCGAGGCTGAGGGTGATCGCCGGCAGCGTCAGGTGATACAGCCGGCCGAACAGGCCTTCCCCCGGCCCGAACACCGGGAACCAGCCCAGGCCCAGAGCGAACACGATCACGAGGAGCACACCGATCACGAACGTCGGAGTGGCGAGGAACGCCGAGCAGACCGCGCTGATGACGGCGTCCACCCGGCCCCGACGCAGCCCGGCCAGCACACCGCCCGCCACACCGACCACGACGATCAGGACGGTGGAGTAGCCGACCAGGAACGCGGTGGTCGCCGCGCGGGCGGCCATCAGACCCGAGACGTGCTGCCGGTACACCAGGGAGCTGCCGAAGTCGCCGCGCACGGCGTCACCGAGCCACGCCGCGTAGCGGACCAGGAAGGGGTCGTCGAGCCGGTACTGGGCCCGGATGGCGGCGATCTGCTCGGGCGTGCCGCTGCGGTTGCCGAGCAGGAACGCCATCGGTCCGCCGGGTACGAGGTAGAGCAGTCCGTAGACGAGGAACGAGGCGACGACCAGGACCACGGCCAGCGCGATCGACTTCCGTAGCAGGTAGGTGGTCATCTGGCCCCCAGCCCTGCGGCCCACGGGTAGTACAGGTAGGGGAAGGACGGCACGGCGCCGGTGACCCGCTTGTTCATGTAGAGGATCACGGGCAGGTTGTTGAGCGGCATCCACACGACGTCGCGGGTCACCTTCTCCTGGATCCCGGTGACGAGCGAGGCCCGTGCTGCCGGATCGCCCTCGGCCCGCGCCTTGGCGATGGCGCCGTCAACTGCCTTGTAGTCGCTGAAGTTCGTCCGCCCGCCGTTGCGGAACACGGTGTAGATGTCCAGCGGGTCGGGCACGTTGCCGTACCAGGTGCTGAGGAAGGCGTCGATGCCCTTGCGTGCCTTGGGGTCGCTGTAGAGGTTGCCGTACTGCTCGACCGGGACGACCCTGATCTCGATGTCGAGGCCGAGCGCTTCGCCGGTGGCCTTCAGTAGGTTGGCGGTCTGCTCGTGCACGGCCGAACTGCCCTGGACTCCGATCACTATGGGCTTCGTGGGTGAGCCCGCCTGGACGAGCAGCTCCTTGGCCTTCGCGAGATCGGTGGTCTCGGGCGGCAGCGCCTCGTAGGCCTTCTGGTACGTCTTGCGCTCGTAGCCCCAGTAGTCGCTGCCCGTCAGCGCTCGCTGGGGGGAGGCCGTGCCCTGGAAGACGACCTTGGAGATCGCCGCGCGGTCCAGCGCGAGCGACAGGGCCTGGCGCACCCTCGGGTCGGCGTAGGGGCCGGACTTCGCCGAGCCGAGCAGCGCCCAGAAGGTGAGGGAACGGCCCAGGGTCACCGATCCGGTGGTGGATTTCTGGAGCTGACCGAGACCCGCGGGCGGCAGATAGAAGTACTGCCCGTCGACCTCGCCGGAGCGCAGGGCGTTGACGGCGGTCGTCTCGTCGGCGATGAACCGCAGGACCAGGGACTCGGACTTGGCCTTGAGCGCCTTGTCCCAGTAGTGGTCGTAGCGGGTGAGCGTCATCGAGTCGCCCGACTTCCAGCCATGGAACTTGAACGGCCCGGTGCACATCACGCCGCTGGACGGCGAGCCGAGCGCCTTACCGGCCTTGTCGAGGAACTTCTTCTGCACGACGGCGCCTGCGCCGGTGGCCATCGCCTGGTTGAACAGGGCGTCGGGCTGCTTGAGTGTGACCGTGACCTGCATGGATCCGGTGGCGCGGACCGACTTGACGGTGTTGAAGTAGTCGCCCCACCAGGTGCCGAGCTTCGGGTCGAGGTGCCGGCGCAGGCTCGCCGCGACGTCGTCGGCGGTCAGCGGATCGCCGTTCCAGAACGTCACGCCCTTGCGGATCGTGTACACCCAGGTGGTGGGGGTCGGGTTGGCGGCCTTGACGGCCAGGCCCGGCTTGATCTTGAAGTCCGGGGTCAGCCGCAGGAGGCTCTCGCACATGTTGGCGAGGGCGGTGTTCTCCGCGTAGTTGAACGAGCGGATCGGGTCCAGGGTCTGCGGCTCGTAGGGGAGGTTCCACGTCACCTTGCCGAGCCCCTTGGCGGCGGCGGGGGTGGTGGTCTTGAGGTCGAGCTTCGCCGGGGCGGCGCCCTGCTGCGGTTGTCGAGCCCCGGAGGTGCAGGCGGCGAGCGTCAGGACGAGCCCGATCACGGGGAGAGCGCGGCGCATCATCGGGAGGCCCTCTCGACGAGTCGGTCGCCCGCGGCGCGCAGGTGCCCGCTCTCGACCAGTTGTCCGTCGCGGGCGATCACACGGCCCGCGCGGACGACGAGGGACGGGACGGGCCGGTCCACGACGACCTGCGCCACCGAGTCGCCGGGAAGCAGGACGAAGTCGGCTGGGTCACCGACGCGCAGCTCCGTGCGCTCCAGGCCCAGGAGCGCGGCGCCCCCGTGGGCCACGACGGCATAGCACGCGGCGAGTTCGGCGTCCGTGCGGGCGTCGGTGCGGTACGCGAGGAGATGGGCCCGCGTGATCATGTCGCCGTCGCCGAACGGGGTCCACGGGTCGCGTACGCCGTCGGAGCCCGCCGCGACCAGCACTCCGAGCTCGCCCAGCGGACCGAAGGGGACGACGGGGTCGGCTCCCAGGGCGCAGGTCGTCAGGGACACGCCCGCCTCGGCGAGGATCTCGCCGACCCGCGTCAGCTCGTCGCCGCCGAGGCCGGCGACGCAGAAGGCGTGGCTGACCGTGACGCGTCCCTGCATGCCGAGCGTCACCGTACGGCGGGCGATCTCGGTGACCTGTTCGATACCGGACGGACCGCCGTCGTGCAGGTGGATGTCCAGCGGGACGGCCACCCTCTCGGCCAGGCCGAACAGGACGTCCAACTGCCCGTGCATGTCCCCGTCCACGCCCACCGGATCCAGTCCGCCGAGCACGTCGGCGCCCTCGGACAGGGCCTTCTCGAGAAGCTCGGCCGTTCCCGGCTCGGTGAGCAGGCCGAGCTGGGGGAAGGCCACCACCTGCACATCGAGCAGATCGGCGCGCGAGGCCGCGGCGGCACGGACGCCGTGCACATTGGACAGGCCGTGGACGGGCGCGACGTCGACATGCGCACGCATCGCGCGGGTGCCACGGGTGATGGCACGGTCCATGAGCGCACCGGCGCGGTGCTCGACCGGCGCCGGCATGTCGGCTCGCGCGGCCACATCGCCGTCGATCAGGTCCCGCAGGCTCGACGCGGGGGTACGGCTGAGCCAGGTCTGGCCCCAGGTGGTCTTGTCGGGATGGATATGCGCGTCGACCGGCGAGGGTAGGGCCAAGGCGCCGCCGCCGTCGACGACTTCGTACTCTTCAGGCAGCGCGGGAGGGGTGATGGCGGCGATACGCCCGTCGGCGACCAGAACGTCGCGGGGCTGCCCGCCGTCCAGACGTATTGCTGTGAACAAGATGTGCGTCATGACGGCATTACTCCTTCGTTGGAGACGAACCGACCGATAGAGTTATCAGGTCATCAGATGACTAGAGAAGGGGTTGGGATGAAAAACGTGGAACGGGCTCCGTCGCTCGTCGACACCGTGATCGCCGCGCTGCGACAGGAGATCGCGACGGGCACCTGGCAGCTCGGCGACAAGATCCCGTCCGAGAGCCGGCTCGCCGAGACGCTGGGCGTCAGCCGCCTGTCAGTGCGTGAGGCCGTGCGCGTCCTGGTGCACTCGGGCCTGCTGATGACCCGTCAGGGCAACGGGACCTTCGTGACGGCCACCGACGAGGCCGAGGTCGCGCTGCGCCGCCAGCTCGACCGCGCCGCCGCCCAGGACATCATCGACGTACGCCGCGGCCTGGACATCGTCGCCGCCCGGCTCGCCGCGACGAGGCGTACGGCGGACGATCTCCAGCAGATGCAGAAGGCCCTGGACAACCGGGCCGACGCGAGCCGGAACGCCGACGTGGACGCCTTCGCGGATGCCGACGTCGACTTCCACCTGCGCATCGCCGAGGCCTCCCACAACCCCGTGCTGCAGAACCTCTACCGGGGCATGAGCGACGCCCTGCGCGACAGCGTCAAGGCCGACCAGTGCATGAAGCACACCCTCAGCGGCAACGACACGTCGCACGAGGACCTGCACCGGGCCGTCGAGGACGGGGACGCAGGCGCCGCGGCGGCCATCGCGGTCGCCATCCTCGACCAGCAGGAGACCGGCTCCGATGCCCCGGCCGGCTGACCGTCGCCCGGACTCCCGTCCTCTGCCTTCCGCCGAGGGTGGGGTACGGCCCAATGACCTGCGACGCGGTGCGAGAATAGTGGTCATGGCAGGGGATGACACTTTTGAACCCGAGTCGGAGCGGGTCACGCGCACGCTGCGCGATCAGATTCTCGACGGTGTGCGGGCGCCGGGAAGCAAGCTCGTGGAGCGGGAACTGGCGGCCGAGCTGGGGGTGAGCCGCCTGCCCGTCCGTGACGCCCTCAAGGACCTGGTGAACGAGGGTCTTGTCACCCCGCGCCCGCGGAGCTGGGCGGTGGTCCGTGAGTTCACCGCCTCCGACGTCGAGGACCTCGACGAGGTCAAGGCCGCCCTGGAGATGCTGGCGTTCCGTCTCGCCGCCCAGCGGCGCACCCGCGCGGGACTCGCGCGGCTGCGGGCGGACCTGGACGCCGAGCTGAGGGCGGCGGCCAAGGGCGATGCCGTACCCGCGCGCCGGGCCGCCGCCGACTTCCACGAGACGGTGACAGCGCTCGCCGACAACGAGCTCCTGAACGAGCTCGGCCGCACCCTGAGCAGCCGCATGCGCTGGCTGCTCGGCCAGCACGACGACATCTCCGGCGTGGCCAAGGAGCACGAGGAGCTGTACGAGGCGATCGAGGCCCGGGACGTGCCGCGCGTCGAGGAGCTGGCTCTCAAGCACCTGGCGACCGGCCGCAGCGAGGCCGCCGCGCACCGCAGGCGCACCCCGGAGCAGTAGCCGCACACCCGCGTCCGCCATCACTCGCCCCGGCTTCGTGCGGGCATCCCCTCCAGTACGGCGTAGGCGACCAGGGCGACGAGCAGGCCGGTGACGGCGTCGGAGAACTGCGGCGCGTACCAGTGCACGAGCCCCCCGGCGGCCGCTCCGGCCGCCCACGCGGCGAACGCCGTGGGACGCACCGCCGCCTCGGCCCGCCCGTCGAGCCGGCGGCGCAGCAGCACCTGGTCGGCGATCAGTACGCCGCCGAGCGGTGGGACGAACACGCTGAGGACGACCAGCCAGTCGAGGAAGTGGTCCCACACACCGGCGAGGGCGGCGACCGTGCCGACGGCCCCCAGGACGATCGTCATCACGCGCATCCTCGTACGGGTCAGATGCGACCAGCTGAGCGCGCCGTTGTAGAGGCAGTGGCTGCAGACGGAGCCGAGGTTGACGAAGACGAACACCGCGGCCAGTACGTCGAGGGCGACGCCGTGACCGCCGGTGAGGATCGGGAGGAAGTTGCCGCCGACCGTGCCCGCCGAGGCCACGGCGCCGGCCGCGACGACGATGCCTCCGGTGATCTGGGCGACGAGACTCGCCACGGGGAAGGCGGTGGCCGTCGCGATCACGGCCTGCCTGCCGTTCTTGGACCAGCGGGTGAAGTCGGCCGTCATCGTTCCGGAGTCCGCGAACGTCGCCATGATGAGGGAGACGGCGGCGCCGAAGGTGAGGGCGCTGTTCCCGCCGACGCCCTTGTAGTCGAGGACGGTCGCGAGGTCGTGGTACCTGGAGACGATCACCAGGGCTATCAGGCCGACGAGGATGAACAGCGGGGCGGCGACCGCGCCCAGCCAGGACAGGGCGCGGATGCCGAGGAACGTGATCGCGACGAAGGCCACCCCTGCGACGGCGGCGACGAGTTGTTCGTGCCAGCCGAACGCCTGGTGCAGGGTGGCCCCCGTCGCGCCGGTGTTGAAGGCGAACCACCCGACGACGACGGTCGCGAGGAAACCGGACGCGACGACGTAGCCGACCCTCCCGAACGTCTTGGTCGCCTGGAGCGAGAAGCTCTCGCCCGTGCTGCCCGCCCGGTGACTGAGCAGACCGACGTAGACCAGCATCACGAGGTTCGCGGCGACGATCGCGGCCAGACCGCGCCAGAAGCCCATGAGCGCGACGACGATGCCGCCGGGCACGGCGTTGGTCAGGATCATCGGGAACCCGAACCACACGGCCGACACGGTGAGAAGGGACTTGCGGCTCTCCGTCGGAACGGGCGTGTGCTCGTACTCCGGGTCCAGCTCGAGGCCCGCGTGGGCCGTTTCCGCCAGGGCGGGATCGCGTCTGTTCATGGTGGGTCTCCGTGGATTGGCCGGCACGCCGTCAGGCGACCGTGCGGGCGAGAGCTCTGGCGGCCTGCTCGAAGACTGCGGCGGGCGGGTACGTGATGCCGGCGCCGATCATCCCGATGCCCGCTTCCTTGTGGGCGATCGCGGTGTTGATGACCGGCAGGATCCCGGTGGCCAGGACCTTGCGGACGTCGATACCGGTGGGGACGCCCTCGAAACCCAGGGCGGGGATGGTGACGTTCGGGTTCTGGGTCGTCGTGATCTCGCCCATGTCCCGGGTGAAGGCGACGGCCTCCTGCACGGTTCCGCCGACGAGCGCGACGATGGCGGGTGCGGTCGCCATGGCGAACCCGCCGAAGCCGTACGTCTCACTGATCGCGCTGTCACCGATGTCCAGACCGGCGTCCTCGGGCTTGAACCCGGCGAACATCGGCCCGATGACCGGCTGGGCCGGGCCCGTGAGCCACCGGTTGCCGGGCAGGCCGCTGACGCGGAGGCCGAACTCGACGCCGTTACGGGCCATCGTCGTCACGATCGTCGAACCCTCGATGCCATGAGCGGCGTCCATGGCGGCCTTGGCCATGGCGAGCCACGTGGGTCCGGAGAAGTAGTCCGAGCTTGCGATGAAGTCGAAGACCTCCTTCTTCTGCTCGGTGGTGAAGCTCGTCTGCAGCAGGGCGGGAGTGAGTGCCTGAGTGAGGAGCAGGGTGCCCGCGATGTTGCGGTTGTGGCACTCGTCGCCCATGTGCAGCGCCTGGGACAGCAGGAGTCGCAGGTCGACGGGGCCGCCGATCTCCATGGCCTCCTTGAGCATGGGGCCGAGGACGTCCCGCATCCAGACGAGGCGCTCGATGACGCTCTCGTCGTTCGCCCCCATGCGAAGGATCTTCGCCATCTGCTCGGAGAGGTTGGTGAAGGCGGTGTTGCCATGGGTCTCGTTGCGGACGATGTGCATGTACATCGACGCGGACGTGACACCGGCCATCGAACCGACGCAGTCGTGTTCGTGGCAGGGAGAGAAGGTGATCTCGCCGGATGCCGCGAGCCGTTCGGCGTCGTCGAGGTCACGCGCCAGGCCCTCGAACACGAGGGCGCCGGTGACGGCCCCCTTCATGGCTCCCGCCATGCGGTCCCAGGTGATCGGCGGTCCGGCGTGCAGGATCGTCGTCGGGGTCATCCCGGGCACCACGTCGATGGCCCTGCCGAAGCCGACCAGCATCGGCCGTGCGCCGACGATGCGGTCGACGGCTTCGGCATTGGCCGCATCGGTCCGCGCGGCGACGCGCGGGTCCTCCAGCGCGTCGAGAGCCGCGAGAACCTCGGGGCTGCCGCCGCCGGGCGGAGTCCAGTCGAGGGTCGTGACCCGCGCTCCCTGGGCGGTGAGGTCCCGGTCGAACATGGCCAGTCCGACGTTGACGACGCTGAGGTCGCTGGTGAAGAGGCTGGTGGCCTGAGTGCTCATGCGCGGTGTGCCTTCCGGGCGGTCTCACGGGCGAAGTGGCCCGTCTCGGTGCTGCTGCGGGTGACGGTGACTCCGGCGGCCTCCAGGGCCGCGACCTGCTCGGCGAGGGCCGGGGTGTCGAGGTCGGTGCCCAGGACGTAGCCCACGATCTCCAGGTGCCGGCCCGCGTCGGACGCGATCTTCCTGGCCTGCGCGATGGCGGGGAGCGTGACCCCCACCGGGTCCTCGTGGGCGCCGAACCCGAGGACGAAGTCCATGAGGATCACGGCTACTTGGGGGTCCTCGGCCTCCTGGACGAGGCGCGCCAGGCGCAGCGACGGGTCGATCATCGGGTGCGGGCGGCCGTTGGTGAAGTCGTCGTCGCCGAAGTCGAGGAAGGTGTGCCCGACGCTGGGGCTGCCGGCCGTCAGACGCCGCCCGGGGTCCTTCTGGATGTTGCTCCACACGTTGTCGCTGACTTCGAGCAGCGCGTACATCGACTCGTCGCACAGGGTTCCGCCGCAGAACAGGCCGCGCACGTACCGCTGTTCAGGTGCGAGCCGGGCGCAGACCTCGTCCACCTGCTTGGCGGCCAGTTCGTCGACGGCCGCGTGGGCGTCGACCCCCAGGCGCACGGCCTGGAGCGCCGCGTCCTGGGTGCTCGCGGCGAAGTGTCCGCCGGCCGCGGTCACGGCCTCCTCGGATCCGCCGACGAAGTAGACGACCACGGGCTTGCCCGCGCCCGCGATCTCGGCCAGCACCTTGTCCTGCACCGCGGGAGCGGGCGGCTTGGACACGAGGACGATCACACTGGTCCCGGGATCGTCGGCCAGCGCCCGGATCCCGTCGGTCATCATGATGCCGCCGACCTGCTCACTGAGATCGCGGCCGCCCGTGCCGATGAGCTGCGAGATGCCCGCACCCAGTGCGTGGATCCGGACACTGACCTCCTGCGCGCCGGTGCCGGACGCCGCGACGACACCGACGGTGCCGGGCCGCACGGCGTTGCCGAAGCACAGCGCGACATTGTTGATGATCGCGGTGCCGCAGTCGGGCCCCATCATGAACAGGCCCTTGCTGTGAGCCAGTTGCTTGAGGCGGACCTCCTCCTCGATGGGGACATTGTCACTGAAGACCATCACGTGCAGGCCGTTCTCCAGCGCCTTGCGGGCCTCCCGGCCCGCGTACGCGCCGTTGACCGCGACGATCGCGAGGTTCGCCTCCGGGATGGCGCGCGCGGCGCCGTCGACCGTCCGGTACGTGACGGTGTCCGCACCACCGCTCCCGCTGGGCGCCTTCTGTACGAGGAGCTCCTCGACCTCCGCCAGGAGCGCTGCCTGGTCGGCTTCCTCGCCGGCCTCCACGACGATCATGAGATCCCCGGTGCCCGCGGCGTCGAGATCCGCCGTGAGGAGGCCGAGGTTGCTCAGCACGCCCTTGTTCATCTCGGTGCCCATGGCGACGAACGCCTGCTCCACGCCGGGCAGTTGGTTCGCCCGGGTCGAGATGGACATCAGGGACACCGAGTCGAAGTAGGTGTTCTTCTTGACGACTGCTGTGATGCTCACAGCGAACCTCGCAGTTCTTTCTCCAGGCGAAGCCCGGTCACGAGACCGGACAAGATGTCGGTGCCGGACGTATGGCCGATGGCCAGCACGTGCCGGGCCGGGGTGCGGATGGATTCGGCTGCCCGCGCCTCGCTCCACCCGGAGGGGTGGGCCAGAGCGTGCAGGACGTCGAGCAGTGAGGCGCGGGCTCGTCCCGCCAGGGCCTCGTCGAGCGTGGTGACGCTCAACCGCGTGGTGCGGCCGGGGTGTTCGAGCAGGACGTCCTGAAGCGCCCGTCCGAACGCGCCGAGCCCGCTGCCGTGGAGCGAGGACAGCAGGGCCAGGGCGGTCAGGAAGTCGTCGCCCGCGGGCGTCAGTCCCGGGCCGAGTCCGAGAAGTGACAGGACGCCGCGGCGCATGCCCGCGTCGTTCGCGGACTTGACCGCGTCTACGAGGGCGTCGCGCCCGTCTGCGAGTGCCCGGGTGACGGCTGCCTCCATCGACGATGCGGTGGGAGTCGGGCCGAGCATGCCGCCGCGCGAGCCGTGCGCCTGTATGAGCCGGTCGAGCGCCGTGGCGGCGGCCGCGAGGTCGCCCGGGCCGACCGCCGCGAGCGACGGCAGGATGGGATGCCATTCATCTGCGCCCTCCGTATGCACCCGCAGGTGTGCGTCCGCCGTGCGGATGGTGATGACACCCGGCGCGAACTCCACGGCCCGACCCGCCGAGATGCCCCTCTCCGACCAGCTGTGCGCATCGGTGACCAAGGTCCGGGGAGCGTCACCCCCGCCGCGGGCGGAGAGGGCGATGAGCCTCTCATCAGGCATGAATACGTTGACAGTCCGCGGGAAGACGCTTTCGACGATGCCGTGCCCGCGGAGCGCGCGCAGGTACGCGATCAGTGCGGCGTCGCCGGATGTGGCACGCAGCCCGGTGGCTGTACACAGAGAAGTCACTGCACCCTCCTCGCCCTCACCGTGCCCGTCGGGCGTGATGGGTTCCCTTCAACATTCGCTCACTGGTATACCATTTGACAATGGGGAAGCGAACAAGTCTGTGGAGGGAATCCATGCGCATCGTCGTGGCTCTCGGAGGCAACGCGCTGGCCCGTCGGGGGGAGCCGATGACGGCCGACCATCTGCGGGCGAACGTGAGGTCCACCTGCGAGGCGCTCGCCGGCCTCGCCCGTCAGCACGAGCTCGTGATCACTCACGGGAACGGACCCCAGGTGGGTCTTCTGGCTCTGCAGAACCTCGCCTACCAGGATGTGGCGGCGTACCCGCTGGACATCCTCGGCGCGGAGACGCAGGGCATGATCGGTTACGTCATCCAGCAGGAGCTCTCCAACGCTCTTGCCGGAGAGCGCGAGGTCGCGGCGATCGTCACGACCACCGAGGTCGACGAGGCGGACCCGGCCTTCGAGCGCCCGACGAAGCTGATCGGTCCCCAGTACTCCGCGCAGGACGCCGCTGAGGCGGCGGCCGAGTACCGGTGGACGATCGCGCGCGACGGTGCGGCGTTCCGGCGCGTGGTGCCGTCCCCCGCCCCGCGGCGCATCGTCCAGGCACCGCTCGTGCGCATGCTCCTGGAGTACGGCCGGCTCGTCGTGTGCGTCGGCGGCGGAGGCGTACCCGTGAAGATCGATGGCAAGGGTCGCCAGACCGGCATGCAGGCCGTGGTGGACAAGGACCTCGCCAGCGCGGCACTCGCGGCCGAGCTCAAGGCGGACATGCTGGTCATGCTCACGGACGGCGACTACGTCAGTGAGAACTGGGGGACTCCCGAGCAGCGGGACATCCTGACGGCATCCCCGGAGGCCATCGCCGAACTGTCCTTCGCCGAAGGGTCCATGAAGCCGAAGGTCGATGCCGCGGTGCGGGTCGCGAAGGCCGGCGGACGCGCACTCATCGGGCCGCTCGAACGGATCGACGACCTGCTGGAACGCCGGGTGGGCACGGAGATCCGGGCCGACGTGCCGGAGGGGATCGTCTTCGCCTGAGTCGGTCGAGGTCGAGGTCGAGGGCGAGCGCGAGGGCGAGGTCGAGGGCGAGGTCGAGGGCGAGGGCGAGGGCGAGGGCGAGGGCGAGGTCAAGTTGAGGTCGAGGTCGAGCAAGCCTCTTCAGGAAGGATCCTCCCGCCGCGGGAAGGCTCCATGAGCCCCGCGGCAGGAATGCATTCCGTTTACGGACGGTGTGGTCCGGCTACCCGCTGGGGGAGTCGGACCACACCCTCCGCATTTCCTCGATCTCGCCTCGTCAAGCGCCGCGACTTCCGCTTCCCTGCCCATTTTTTACTTCACTCGGATTACGAGGAGAAGTATTTGCGCACGCATATACGCGGGTAGATTGGTGGCCGGCCAGCGTGGCCGTCGCGACCGCTGCCAGCAGGAGCAGGGCGAGGGGGATCCAGATGGCCGAGGTGAAGCCGTGCAGGGTGGCGGCCCGCGGGCTCCCGTGGAAGGCCGCTGCCGCGCTCGCGGCCACCGTGTTGAACACGGCCGATCCGATGGAGCCGCCCATCTGCTGCGCGGAGTTGACTGTCGCCGATGCGATGCCCGAGTCCTGTGCGGGTACGTCCGAGGTGGCGCCGGTCATGATGGCCAGGAAGCTGCCGCCCATACCGACGCTGAAGGTGATCAGCGCGGGCAGGACGTTCGCGGCGTAGGTGGAATCCGGGTCCAGCAGCGTGAGCTGGAACAGTCCGCACGCGGAGACGCACAGACCGGCCGTCATCATCACGCGCGGGCCGAACCTGGGCAGGAGGCGTGTGCCGAGCTGGGTGGCGGTCGCGGTGGTGACGAGGCTGATGGGCAGGAAGCCCAGGCCGCTGGCCAACGCGGACCAGTCCAGCACGGTCTGCAGGTAGTACGTGAGATACAGCGAGACGGACAGCTGGCCCGCCATCAGTGCGCCACCGGCCAGCAGCGCGGCGACGCGGCGGCGGTCGCGCATCAGCCGCGGCGGCAGGAGCGGGGCGGCGGTCCGGGTCTGCCACCAGGCGAACGCCGTCAGCAGGGCGGCCCCGGCCAGCAGCACGCCGAGCACGCCGGGGGATGTCCACCCCTGAGCCTCCGCCTGGCTGCACGCGTACACCAGCGCGGTCAGGCCGCCGCACCCGAGCACCGCACCTGCGATGTCGATACGGCCGGTGAGGCGCTGGGCGCGATCGCGCGGAGTCCACAGCGTGCCGAGCAGTGCGAGGAGGGCGATGGGCACGTTGACCAGCAGGCACCAGCGCCAGCCGAACCACTGTGTGAGCAGCCCGCCGAGGACGACTCCGAGGGAGGCTCCGGCGCCGCCGAGAGCACCGAAGACGGCGATGGCCTTCCGGCGCTCGCGCAGGTCGGTGAAGGTCGTGGCCACCAGGGCGAGGGCCGAGGCCGCCAGCAGGGCGGCGAAGGCGCCCTGCACGGCGCGGGCGGCGAACAGTGCCTGCGTCGTGGGAGCCGCCCCGGCCGCCGCGGAGGCGACCGCGAAACCGAGCAGACCCGAGGCGAAGACGCGCTTGCGCCCCGCGTGGTCGGCGATGCGGCCGGCGAGCAGGAGCAGCCCGCCGAACGCGACCGTGTAAGAGGTGACGACCCACGGGCGGTCACCGTCCGCCATGCCCAACTCCGTCTGCATGGACGGCAGGGCCACGTTCACGATGGTGCTGTCGAGCAGGATCATCAGCTGGGCCAGACCGAGGACGCACAGGGCCCACCAGCGGCGGGGATCCGGGAGCTGCTCCTGAGGGGTGCTGGGTGACGGTGGAGGGGCTTGCATGCAGATTTTGTATACCAAAACACGGGTGAACGTAAAGGTCACGCCCGCTGAGTGGGTCTGACCACTTCGTTGGTATGCAAAACCGCTGCTCGCAGGCGTGTGTAGTGGTGGTGGGCGGGTTCAGAGGTCTGCGCCGCGCGAAAACAATTTGCTCACGCAATCTTCACCGCGTGAGAGTCGTCACGGCGGGATGTTGTGCGGTGTCTCATAAATTCTGGGCAGCGACCTATTGACCGCCCCTGGCGCCCCCCGTAATCTCCCGTTCCGAAACAAGGAAAAGTTATTCCGCAATACGGAAACGCCGGGAGTGTGTCATGGCCGCCGTGCACGAGAAGCCACCCACCGCTGCGGTCGACGGGGAACGCCGGACGAGCCCCGGGCTGTACAGCCCCGACCTCGCCCCCACGAAGAAGGAAGGGCGCCGCTGGGGCGCCTACAGCGTCTTCACCCTCTGGGGCAACGACGTGCACAGCCTCGGCAACTACGCTTTCGCGATAGGCCTGTTCGCCCTGGGGATGAGCGTCTGGAACATCCTGGTCGCCTTCGCTGTCGCGTCGGCGCTGCTCTTCCTGCTCCTGACCCTCTCGGGATACATGGGCAACAAGACGGGTGTCCCGTTCCCCGTCATGAGCCGCATCGCCTTCGGCGTCAAGGGAGCGCAGATCCCGGCCATCGTCCGTGGTGTCGTGGCCATCGCGTGGTTCGGCATCCAGACGTACCTGGCGGCGTCCGTGCTGGGCGCTCTCGTCAAGGTGCTCTTCCCCGGGCTGCGCTCCCTCGACGAGAACTCGATCCTCGGACTCTCCACCCTGGGCTGGGCGACGTTCCTGACCCTGTGGGTCATTCAAGTCGTCATCGTCAGCTACGGCATGGAACTCATCCGCAAGTACATGGCGTTCGCGGCACCGACGATCCTCATCACGATGTCCGCCCTGGCGATCTGGATGTTCATCCGCGCCGACGGATCCATCTCCATGTCGACCGGGCACGCGCCGCACGGCCTCGACATGTGGCGTCAGATCTTCGAGAGCGCAGCCCTCTGGGTCGTCATCTACGGCACCTTCGTGCTCAACTTCTGCGACTTCACACGCTCCGCCAAGAGCCGCCGGGCGATCGTGCGCGGCAACCTCGTCGGCATCCCGGTCAACATGCTGTTCTTCGCCGTCATCGTCGTCGTGCTCAGCGGGGCCCAGTTCAAGCTGAACGGCGAGGTCATCACCGGGCCCGAGGACATCGTGCGCTCGATCCCCAACACGTTCCTGATGGCGGCGGCGTCACTCGCGTTCATCACGCTGACGATCGCGGTGAACCTCATGGCGAACTTCGTGGCGCCGATCTACGCCCTCGTCAACCTGTTCCCGCGCACGCTCAACTTCCGCCGCAGCGGCGTGGTGAGCGCCGTCATCGGCCTGGTCATCCTGCCGTGGAACCTCTACGACAACCCGACCGTGGTGAACTACTTCCTCGGCGGCCTCGGAGCACTGCTCGGCCCCATCTTCGGTGTCGTCATGGCGGACTACTGGCTGGTCCGCAAAACCCGCGTGAACGTCCCCGACCTCTACACCGACGACCAGCAGGGCGACTACTTCTACCAGCGCGGGTTCCACATGAAGGCCATCGCCGCCTTCGCGCCCGCCGCGGCCGTCGCCGTCGTCATCGCGCTGGTACCCGCCTTCAAGTCCGTCTCCGGGTTCTCCTGGTTCATCGGCGCGATCCTCTCCGCCGTCGTCTACCTGGCCCTCGCCGACCGCAAGAAGGCGACCCGGGATGTCGACGGTGAGGCCATCGCGGTCGACGCCGCCTGAATGCTCCGCACCACCCTCGTACCACCTTCGGCCCAGGCCGGACCCGGCAAAGAAAGCCCAGAAATGCGCATCCTCGTCGTCAACGTCAACACCACCGCCTCGATGACCGAGAGCATCGGCGCCCAGGCCGCCGCCGTCGCCTCACCGGGGACGGAGATAGTGCCCCTCACCCCGCCGTTCGGCGCGGAGTCGGTGGAGGGCAACTACGAGAGCTACCTCGCGGCCGTCGCCGTGATGGAGGCGGTCCGCTCCTACCCGCACCCCTTCGACGCCGTCATCCAGGCCGGCTACGGCGAGCACGGACGGGAGGGGCTCCAGGAACTCCTCGACGTCCCGGTCGTCGACATCACGGAAGCCGCCGCGAGCACCGCGCAGTTCCTCGGCCACCGCTACTCCGTCGTCACCACGCTCGACCGGACCGTGCCGCTCATCGAGGACCGGCTCAAGCTCGCCGGTCTCTCGGACCGCTGCGCGTCGGTGCGGGCCAGCGGAATGGCCGTACTGGACCTGGAGAGCGACGCGGAAGCCGCCGTCGAGGCCATCGTGGAACAGGCGGCCCAGGCCGTCGAACGCGACAAGGCCGAGGTGATCTGCCTCGGTTGCGGCGGCATGGCCGGCCTCACGGAGCGAGTCGTCAAGCGCACCGGTGTCCCCGTCGTGGACGGCGTCGCGGCGGCCGTCACCATCGCCGAGTCCCTCGTCCGCCTAGGCCTCTCCACCTCGAAGGTACGCACGTACGCGGCGCCCCGCCCCAAGACCATCAAGAACTGGCCGCCACGGGCTGCGTGAACAAGAGGCGAGGGCCGCTTGACGCCGGAGTTTTGACGGGGGCGCCGTCGATCACCTTCATGCGGACCACGCCAGAGCCCTCAAGCGCGCCTGAGTCAAGGGCCCTGACGGGAAGCCTCAGTTGCAGGCCTTGATTGGAGGCCCTTCCCGAACGACCGCACCGAGTACGTCGTCCCGGTGGCCCCGGTCACCGCGCGCCATGTCGCCCTGCGGGCGCTGAGCGAGAACGGCGACCAGAACCGGTTCGCGGCGGTGGCGGAACTGGATGTGGTGCGGGCGCGTTGAGAGCCGGGGATCTTCCAACCCCTAGTCATCTGCCGCCGGTTGCGGCAGCAGGGCCAGGAGTTGCCGGGTGTGGCCTGGCAGTTCCACGTCCGCCAGGCCTGTGATGAGGTCTCTGAGCGGGAGAGGCTGATTGACCAGGACCTTGTCGTGGGACAGCAGCAAGGCCGGCACCGGTGTGTCGAGTTCGGTCTCGCTCAGCATCGGGCCGCCGAGGGCGCAGAGGGCGTCTGCCTGGAGGCGGATGCGCTCGCGGAGCCCCGCGTTGCCGCCGGCGAGCGCGATGACGTGCTCGATGGTCCAGATGTCGTGCGCCGTGCGGGTGTCGTACGTCGTGGGTGCTCCCGCGGACGCGGCGGAGACGGTCGCGATGGTGGCGGCGTTGACGATGGCGACGTGGGCCAGGATCTGGTCGGCGTTCCACTCGCCTGTGGGCGGGACGGGGCTCGTGTCCCCGGAGCCGGCCACCGTGGAGGCGGCGTCCAGCAGTGTGCGGTAGGCGTCCCGAAGGGAAATGGTGTCCACCATGGCTTCTTCCTTGAGTCCTGCGCGGAGTGACTGCGGGGGAAGGGGCTGTCGTTCCTGCCGCTTCAGGCGTGCGAGCTCGACATGCTCCACGGCGCCTGCGGGAGCACCTCGCCGGTCTCGAGCAGCGACTTGAGGTTCGCGAGGACGGCCGGCCATCCCTGTGAAATGCCGTTCAGCATCTCCGAGTTGGGAAGGTTCTCGTGGGTCACGGTGAGCCGGACGATGTCTTCGTGCGGCTCGACGAGGAAGGTGACGACGGACGGGTCGCGCGGCGGCTGGGCGTCCGGGGTGTCCTCGAACGTGATGACCAGACGCGTCGGCGGCTCGGCCTTGAGGACCTGACCGACTACGTCGACGGCCCCCGATCCGTCGACGCGTCGGTGTTCCCAGGCCGAGCCCGGCTGCCAGTCGGAGACGTTGGCGTGTCCCCAGTAGCGCGCCGTCAGGTCTGCGTCCGTCAGGGCCTGCCACACCTGCTCCGCGCCGGCCCGGATGTAGGTGACGTAGACGTAGGACGGTACGGATGCTGATCCGCTGGTCATGGCGTACTCCTCTGCCTGGTTCTTGATGGCGCTGATCGCTTGCAGACGGGGCTTGTCGAACTCGGAGATCCAGCGTTCCTCGATCTCGTGGATCGGTGCCGGATTGAGGTAGTGAAGCCGTTCGCGTCCGCGTCGGACGACGGTCACGAGGCCGGCCCGCTCCAGGATGTCGAGATGCTGGGTGGCTGACTGGCGCGCCATGTCCAGGCGGTCGCACAGCTCGCGCAACGTCTGGCCGTTGTGCTCGCGCAGACGGTCGAGCAGCCGACGCCGGGTGGGATCGGCCAGCGCTTTGAAGACCTGGTCCATCGCTGTCGCTTCGTGGCTCACACTCCGATTATGCAGGTATTCACCTGCATAATGCCAGCGGTCGTGAGGAGCGGGTTCAAGCACGCCCGGTATGCCCTGGTCGTCGCCCGTGTCAGAGGTCGGCGGGGTACGGCGCTTCCGCCGGTGCGGAGGTGGTCTCCGGGGTGATGTCCTGACGTGCCGGAACCCCGCGTCGCCCGGCCAGTCGGCACCCGAGGCAGTCCGTGTGCCCGTTGCGTGCGGCGTGGTCCCTGCCCCTGAGGTTCGAAGGGCGTGGGCCGGGCGGCTTGCCCCAGCCCGCGAGGTGCAGGCCCCATGTGACCAGCGTCGCCGAGGCCAGGACGCAGATCCCCAGCCAGATCCCCGGGCGCCAGCCGCAGATGCCGAGGCCGGTGATGATCGCCCCACCGGTGGCAACAGTGAAGCCGGCCCACCCGGCGACAGTGTGCCCTTCGTCGTGCCGGTGCGCGTTGAGCCGTCCGCCCGCATGCCTCTCCGCCTGTTCGCCCGGAAGTCTCTTCACCTGTCCGACCGGTCGCGTGTTCAGATGTCCGTTCATGGGGTGAGGGCCTCCTTGGTTCGGCTATTTGTTGAGTGATTGCTCAAGAAAGGACCGTAGCATGAGTTTTTGAGCGAGCGCTCTAGAATGGCGGGCATGAGCAAGGCACGAGGGCGTCCGCGCACGTTCGACCGGGACGCGGCGCTGGAGGCGGCCATCCGGCTGTTCTGGGAGCGCGGATTCGAGGCGACCTCGCTGGGCGAGCTGACGGAGGCGATGGGCATCCGCCCGGGCAGTCTCTATGCGGCGTTCGGCGACAAGAAGGCGCTCTTCAGGGAGGCTGTCGAGGTGTACGGGCGGTCGCCGGTGGGGTCCTTCCCGGCGCGTGCGCTGGCCGAGGAGCCGACGGCTCGCGGCGCCGTGTCCCGGATCCTGCGTGAGGCGGCGGCGGTCTACGCGGATCCGTCGCACCCGGCGGGCTGCCTGGCCATCAGCGCGGCCACCAACGTCACCGTGCAGGACGAGGAGATCGCCACGTTCCTGCGCGACGTGCGTAACGCGGGTCTGGCCGCCATCGAGGAGCGCCTGCGCCAGGCCCTTGAAGAAGGGGAGCTGCCGGCCGGGGCCGATGCGTCCGCCCTGGCCTCCTACTTCGCCACGGTTGTGCAGGGCCTCTCACAGCGCGCACGGGACGGTGCCCACGTGGCCGAGCTTTCCCAGGTGGCCGAGCTGGCGCTGGCAGCGTGGCCTGGTGGCGACTGACGGCTGCATCTGGGCCCTTCCGTCGTCGGCGAAGCAGCCCGCGAGCGCGCCGGAGGCGGCGTCGGCGACACACTGGGCACCACTCCTGAACGGGGGCGCCGACCACTCCCGGTCCTCGCCTCCACACCTACGTCCGCCACCGTTTGGCCCACCCGCACGGTTGAACCTGACTCCGCATGCCGGACGCTCAAGCCCGCCACGGACGTGTGGCTCAGTTGCCGCCCAGCCTCCCCCGGGCTGTACACGCTGATGGACAGGGAACCCACGATCACCTCGTCGGCCGCCGTCGCAGACTGGTCCGAACGAAGGCCCTAGCCCGCCGGTGGCAATGTGCCGCGCGCCCGCTCGCGCCTGCCGTCACTTCAGCCGTACCTGGCAGCACAATCGCCCCTGTCAGGACGCATGGGCGTGTGTGAGTGGCACGCGGCACCGAGGGGAACGACCGATGGACACAGCAGAGTCTCCGAATCGCAGAGTTCTGCTCGCCGGCGCACTTGCGAGTGCCACGGTCGCGCTCGCGGGGTGCACACCGACGACCAGCGCCCTCACCGCACCGTCCAGCACAGCACCGTCCAGCACTGCGTCGGCCAGCACTTCGCCGATGCCGCCGCCGACCACGCCCGCGGCGGCATTCGCGAGACTGATGGAGGGCAACAAGCGCTGGGTGAGCGGGGACCTTCAGCACCCCGACCGGGATCCGGACCGTCGTGAGCTGGTGGCTCAGCAGCAGGAGCCGTACGGGTCGGTCCTTTCGTGCATCGACTCCCGCGTACCGCCTGAACTCCTCTTCGACACCGGGCTCGGCGACCTCTACGTGATGCGCACGGGCGGGGAGGCGATCGGGCCGGTCGTCACCGGTTCTGTCGAATACGGGCCCATGACGAGCGGCACCCCGCTCATCGTGGTCCTCGGCCATCAGCGGTGCGGCGCGGTCAAGGCGGCGTACGGGTCCCTGCGCGACGGCAAACCGCTGCCGGGCAACTTGCAGGCGATCGTCAAGGCTCTGGAACCGGCATATCGGCAGGCGGTCCGCGAGGGAGGCGGCGACCCCGTCGAGACCATGGCCCGCGCGCAGGTCACCTTGACCGCGACCGATCTGCGCACCAATAACGACCTTTCCCCGCTCGTGAAAAAGGGCGAGCTCGCCGTGGTCGGCGCCTATTACTCACTCGACACCGGCAAGGTGGAAGTCCTGAGCGGCGCCCCGTCCTGAACCGGCCCGCGCCGCGGATCATCTCAGCCGGTGAGGAAGTCGATGAGGCTGTGCGGTGCCCGGTCGTCGAGGCAGAGCGCCATGAGCTGGTGCGCATCCGCGGCTTCCGACTCGCTGCGCGGGAACATCGCCCCTTCGTAGGCGGTGAGCGCCGCTTCGAGGTCGTCGGGGTACGCGGCGACAGCCTGCCCGAGCTCGGCGCCGTCGAGCATCGCCAGGTTCGCGCCCTCGCCGGACGGCGGCATGAGGTGCGCGGCGTCACCGAGGAGCGTCACGCCGGGCAGGCGGTCCCACCGGTGCCGGTTCGGGAGCGTGTGGATGGGGCGCGGTACCGGTGCGGTTTCGCCGTCGGTGATCAGCGCGGTGAGTTCCGGCGCCCACCCGTCGAACTCGGCCGCGACCCGAGCGGTCGCCGCGGCGGCGTCGGTGAAGTCGATGCCGGCGATCCACTCGGCGGGGCAGTTCAGTTGTACGTACGTGTGCAGGATGTTTCCTGCCTCGCGGTGCGCGGAGATCCCCTTCCCCGGGGCGAGCGCGAACATCGCACCGTCGCCGACCGCCTCGGCCGCCGCGGAGTGCCGCTCGTCGGCGTCGTGCAGGTAGGTCTCGACGAACGTCGTGCCGACGTACTCGGGCTTGGCGTCGGAGAGCAGCGGCCTGACCTTTGACCACGCGCCGTCCGCGCCGACGAGGAGTTCGGTGCTCACGGTGGATCCGTCCATGAACGTCAGTTCGTGCCACCCGTCGCCGATCGCCGCGACGCCGGTGAGCTTCTTCCCCCACTGGACCGTCCCCGCGGGCAGGGAGTCGACGAGGATGCGCCGAAGGTCTCCGCGGAGCACCTCGGGCCGCCCGCCGTTGCCGTCGTCGGGTTCGTCGAGGAGCACCTTTCCGTGCTGGTCGAGCGCGCGCGTGGCCTCGCCGCCCTCGTGGATGATCGCGCGGAATTCGGCGGTGAGGCCGGCCGCTTCCAGCGCGAGCTGCCCGTTGTGGTCGTGGATGTCGAGCCGGCCGCCCTGCGTGCGGGCCTCGGCCGAGGGCTCGGCCTCGTAGACCGTCGCGGGGATGCCGTGGATGTGGAGGACGCGGGCGAGGGTCAGCCCTCCGAGGCCTGCACCGATGATCGTCACGGGTGTCGTCATGGTGGTTCCTTGCCTGTGCATGCTTGCCGGGCGGGAATCCGGCAGGTCGTCTCATCTCTGGAATGTTGTTCCAGAGTCAGACTGGAACTCTGTTCCAGAGATGTCAAGCTGGAACGGGGTTCCAGTCGTATGCCAGGATGAGTGCATGGCAACCAGGACGCGCCGTCCGGAGCGACGGGGGAAACCGCTCTCTCGTGAGCGCATCGTCGAGGCCGCGATCGAGCTTCTCGACACGGCGGGCGAGAGCGGACTCACGTTCCGCGCGCTGGCCGAGCGCCTCGCCACCGGGCCGGGCGCGATCTACTGGCATGTCGCGGGCAAGGACGAACTCCTCGGCGCTGCCACCGCCGCCGTCGTCGCCGGCGCCATGACCGCCGACACCGCCGACACCGCCGACACCACGCCGCAGGACGCGATCCGCGCCCTGGCGCTCGGGGCGTTCGACGCGATCGACGATCACCCGTGGATCGGCGCCCAACTCACCCGCGCCCCGGGGCAGTCGCCGATGATGCGGGTCTTCGAACACATCGGGCGCCAGGTGCAAGCGCTCGGAGTACCCGCCGCCGATCAGTTCACCGTCGCGTCCGCGCTGTGGAGCTACATCCTCGGAGTGGCCGGACAGAACGCTGCCAACGCCCGGTCGGCCCCGCCGGACACGGACCGGGCCGAATTCCTGGGCGCCGTCTCGGCGGTGTGGGCAAACCTCGATCCCGACGAGTACGCGTTCACCCGCAGCGTCGCGGGCCAACTGCGCGAGCACGACGACCGGGAAGAGTTCCTCGCCGGCATCGACCTCATCCTCACCGGAATCACCGCCGGTCGATAGCCGACCGACCGGCCGATGGCAGCCATCGGCAACCTGCCCCACGCGTCTGATCTTGTCGGGGTCGAGGATCGCGTAGATGCCGTCGAGGTGTCTGTCCCGCACGGAGATGGCGACGACCCGACTGTTACTCCCTGGCGTCGAGGTCGGTCGCCACGAGCGCGGCCAGTTCGTCTATGGCGGCGTCCGCGCCGTCGCCCTCGGCTGCGAGCACCACGGAATCACCGTGCTTCACCGCGAGCGCGAGCACGGACAGCAGGCTCCGTGCGTCGACCGGACTCTGCCCCTCACGGGCCACCGTCACCTTGACCGGCTGCTTCGAGGCGGCCTGGACGAAGACGGAAGCCGGGCGGGCGTGCAGCCCGGTGCGCGAACCGATGACGACAGTGCGCTGCGGCATGAGTTGACCCTCTTTCTGGAGACGAAGGATGAGAGGCTCTCCATGGATGTGGATTTACATCTGTTTGATGTCCGAACCTCTGTGTTTTCGAGATGCTACGGGGATGGTGCGGCGAAGTAAACAGATATGGGCATGAAGCGCGAGCGCCGAGCGCCCTCGATCTCGTCCGGCATGACCCGGGCGGTCTACGCGGCCGGGAGGTGCCGCAGCGATCGGGGAAGGGTCTGAGGATGCGTCTGGTACCCGAGCGGCTGGTGAAGCTGCTGAGCCGTGTCCCCCGTGGCAGTCGGCTCGTGAAACGGCTGAGGCACCCGGAAGCCGTGCAGACGCTACGGGCCACCGCCGCCGCGACGATCGCCTACGTCATCGCCCTGCACCTCAGCCGCGAGCCCGTCCCGCTGACCGCGCCCCTGACCGCTCTCCTCGTCGTGCAGGTGACCCTGTACGCGACCGTGAAGATGAGCCTGAGCCGCATCAACTCCGTGGTCGTCGGAGTGTTCATCGCCATCGGGTTCAGCGCCTTGGTGGGGCTGAGCTGGTGGAGCCTGGGGCTGATCATCCTCGTGTCCCTCACCATTGGGCCCCTCGTCCGCGCGAACGAGTTCGTGCCCGAGGTGGCGATCAGCGCCATGCTCGTACTCGGCGTCACCCAAGTGGCATCGAGCGCATGGGACCGCGTACTGGAGACCCTGATCGGAGCCCTGACCGGGCTCGCCTTCAACCTGTTCTTCGCCCCGCCCCTCTGGGTGGACACGGCGGGCGACGCCCTGGAGGACCTCGCCCGCCGCATGCGCCGCCTGCTCCTCGAACTCAGCGACCAGCTCGACGCCGAGACCCCCTGGCCGCTCGCTGCGGAACGACTCCACGAGGCGCGCCGCCTCGATCAGGACATCGCCGACGTGGACGCCTCCCTGCGGCAGGCCGAGGACAGTCTCCGGCTCAATCCGCGTGTGCGGGAGGGGCGGCTGCACCGCGTGGTCCTGCGGACCGGCCTCGACACACTCGAAATCTGCACCGTCGTGCTGCGCGTCATCGCCCGGACCCTGACGGACCTGGCCAAACAGCGTGAAGAGGAGTGGCTGCTCGACCCCGAGGCGTCGATGGCGATGCGTGATCTGCTCGGGCACGTCGCGGACGCGATCGTCAGCTTCGCCGTACTCGTCTCCACCGGAACCAGTTCGGAATCGGAGACGGCCGAGGACCGTCTGGTCAGCCATCTGGCCGCCGCCAACGCCCAGCGCGAACACGTCGCGCGACTGCTTCTGGACACCGTCCAGGAGGACCCGCGCCAGTGGCAACTGCAAGGGGCCCTGCTCACCGAGATCGACCGCATCCTCGCCGAACTCGACGCGGAGCATCGCACACAGCGCCTCATGGAGGAACTCGACCGCAACGCCCAGCAACTGCACGAACGCTTCCCGGTGCTCGCCGACGTACTGAGATGGGCACGCAAGCACAATCTGCGTGTACGCCGGAAAGGCGCGTGACGGAGAAAAGAGGCGGGCTAGTTGCCCGTCAGTGCCGTCCTGAGCTCGTCCAGCGATTCCCGCATGAACCGCGACATCTCACGTTCCTTTGGCGCGCCGATCCAGCGCTCGAAGCCCACCTTGAAGATGGCGACCCCCGCCTCGGCGGTCAGGCTCGCGGCCGGCTCCGCCACGCCCCGTCGGCGCAGGGTGTCGGCGAGCGCGGCTGACATCGAGGCGAGCTTGATGAGCTCGCGCTCCTGGAGTTCCGCGGTCGCCATGATCACGGCCTGCCGCCGCCGCGCGAAGTCGCGGCGGTCGACGAAGAACTCGGCGATCGCGTCAAGACCCACGGCCACCGCGTCGATCGGCGCCGCGGACTTCGGCACGTCGGCGACCGCTTTCACGAACGCCTCCTCCAACTGGCTGGAGCCGGCGAAAAGGACCTCGCGCTTGTCCGCGTAGTGCCGGAAGAAGGTGCGCTCCGTGAGTCCGGCCCGTTTGGCAATCTCCGCCACGGTCGTCTGCTCGAACCCGCGCTCGCTGTAGAGCTCCAACGCCGCGTTCGCCAGACGCCCACGCGCGTTCGGCTCCCATCTACCCATGCGCAGATCTTACGTGATGACAGTGAATGACATCAGGTGTAGCGTTGATGACAGGCACTGACATCACCATGGCAGCACCTGCCATCAACTCCTTGGGGTCTCTCATGCGCATCTTCGTGACCGGCGCTTCCGGCTGGATCGGCTCCGCCGTCGTTCCCGAACTCATCGACGCGGGACACGAGGTCGTCGGGCTGGCCCGCTCCGACGCCTCCGCGGCCGCGCTCACCGCCGCGGGGGCGGAGGTCGTCCACGGCACCGTCGACGACCTCGACGTACTGCGTGCCGCGGCCGCCGCGTCGGACGGGGTGATCCACCTCGCCTTCAAGCACGACATCGCCTTCTCCGGCGACTTCCAGGGGGCGGCGGAGGCGGATCGCCGCGCCGTCGACACCATCGGCGCCGCGCTCACCGGCACCGACCGGCCCTTCGTCATCGCCTCCGGCGTGGCCGGCCTCGCGCCCGGGCGCGTGTCGACCGAGCAGGACATGGCCACCAACGACGGCTCGCCGATCTCCATCCGCGTGGCCACCGCCAAGGCGGTGCTCGACCTCGCCTCGCACGGCGTGCGCTCGTCCGTGGTGCGGCTCGCTCCCACCTGCCACGGTGACGGGGACAACGGTTTCATGGCGACGCTGGTCGCGACCGCCCGCGCCAAGGGTGTCTCCGGCTACCCCGGCGACGGCGCCAACCGCTGGCCCGCCGTCCACCGCCTCGACGCCGCCCACCTGTTCCGCCTCGCGGTCGAGAAGGCCCCCGCAGGATCGGTGCTGCACGGCGTCGCGGAGGAGGGGGTCGCGCTCCGCGACGTCGCCGAAGTGATCGGCCGTCACCTCGACGTGCCGGTGACCTCCGTGGCTCCCGAGAACGCCGCCGAGCACTTCGCCTGGCTGGCCGCCTTCATCGGCGTCGACGCCCCGGCGTCCAACACGCTGACCCGCGAACTGCTCGCCTGGGAACCGGCCCACCCCGGCCTCCTCGAAGACCTCGACAAGGGGCACTACTTCCAGGCGTCGACGACCACTGCCTGACACGAGCCGCGGAGTCGGCACCGGCGCGGGGCACGTACACGTGGACTACGGCACAGCGACTTCACGCAAACCGGCTGACCGCCGCCTTCCTTGAGTCGTTCAGCCGGCCAGGATGCGGATCTCGTCATGGATTCGTTCGGCGAGTGGTTGCGCCAGGTCCCGATGGCTGTGGTCGGTGACGGCGGTGACGACGGAGGTGCTGCCGTGATGGATGGCGGTGACTGCGAGGGGGTGGCCCGGGCCGAGTGGGGGGATGGCTGCCATCGCGGTGAGTCGCGCTGATCCGATGGTCAGTTCGCCTGCGTGTGTGGACACGCTGCTGCAGAGGAGGGAGAAGTAGCGAGGCGAATCGACGTAACGGCCCGCTGCGTTGCTCAGCGGGGTGACCTTGCGCGGTCGTGAGGAGACCACGGCGGCCTGGGCACGGGCCCTGGCCCCGATCGCGGCGCGCCGGATGAAGGAGTCGACGGCAGCGAGTCTCTCCCGCGCGTCCCCCAGCTGGGGGAGCGGTACCCGGACCGTGGCGTAGTGGTTGCCAAGGAGTTGTGATTCCTCGCTGGTGCGTACGTCGACGGGGACCAGGGCGCAGATGCCGGGCAAGGCCGGTAGGGGGCGGCCGGCGACGCCCAGGGTTCGCAGCGCTCCGGCGGTGGCAGCGAGGAAGACCGCGTTGGTGGAGGCGCGTTCGGCTGACGCAGCGGAGCGCAAAGAGGCACGGGCGGCGTCGAGTTCCTCGCGCGGCACCTGGCGGAAGGACAGGACACGGTAAGGGTCCACGGGACCGTGAAAGGGCAGCGGGCGGCCCTTGGGGAGCAAGTCGCCCAAAATCCAGGAGAGTTGACGGGCCCGGGAGGGCGTTTCCGCTGTCGCGGGGCCGCCGGCTCGCGGAGGGCGTAGGCCGGCGGTCTCGTCGAACAGGGCACGGAGCAACGTGGCGATCGACCTGCCGTCGAGCAGTGCGTGGTGGGCGCGGAACAGGAGAACGAAGCCGCCCGTGGTGGGGATGAGGTGCAACTGCCAGGGTGGGCGGCGGGGGTCGAGTGGCGCGGAGAAGAGGGCTGCGATGTCCTCTTCGAGTTCCGTCGTGGCGGCGCCGGGGCTTTCGACGATGTGGTGCGCGGCCTCGAAGTGCGGGCCGGTCGACCACAGCGGCCAGCTGTCCTCGACGGGTTCGGCTGCGCTTGGCATCTGTCGTAGCCGCTCGTAGGGTGCCAGGCGGTACTGGGCCATGGAGCGCAGGGCTGAGAGCGCGGGCGGGGGCCCCTCGAACCAGGCGAGCAGTGCGGCCGTCATGTTGGAGCCGCCGCTGCTCTGCTGGCGGTGCATCCAGGCGTCCAGCGGTGGCATGGCGGTGCTGGGGCGTGAGGTGGTGTGTTCCGGTGCGGTCGACGAGGTGGCGAGGTGTGATGGCGGGGCCGGTCGGGTCATAGGGGGTCCTCAAGCCAGAGATGGTGGGTGCCCTGCTCCGTTCGGTGTGCCCGGGCGAGCGCTGGGCCGGCGCACGCGCGGGGTGACGCGGATCAGCCGAGCGCGGCGACCGCGCGGGCTACGGCTCCCGCTCCGTCCTCCTGCGCAAGGCGTACGGCCGCAGCCGCGGCATTCCGCGACAGCGCACGGTTCTGGGTCGTCCGGGTGAGCGCGTCGGCCAATCGTGCGGCGGTCAGTTCGGTGCAGGGCAGTGCTTCCGCGCTCACTCCGAGTTGCATAAGGCGGGCGGCCCACCAGGGCTGATCGGTCATGACGGGCACCGGTACCGCAGGAACCCCCGCCCGAAGACCGGCCGCCGTGGTGCCGGCGCCCGCGTGGTGGACCACTGCCGCAGTCAGCGGCATCAACCAGCTGTGCGGGATCTCGCCGACGGTGATGACGTCGTCGTCGACCACGGAGAGGCCGGCCCAGCCTGACTGAACGACCCCCCGCAGTCCCGCGCGGCGCAACGCCTGCGCTGCGATCTGACCGAGCTCCTCGGGGTTGCCGGGCATCATGCTTCCGAAACCGATGAGTACCGGTGGTGGTCCGGCGGCCAGGAAGTCCCTTACCAAGGTGGGTGGTTGCCAGTTCGGGCACTCGTGCGGCCACCAGTACCCGGCCACATGCAGTCCGGGCCGCCAGTCCGCCGGACGTGGAACGACCCAAGGGCTGTAGCCGTGCCAGATCGGCCACTGGCTGCGTTCGCGGACGCTGCGCAGGCGATGGGCGCTGCGGTGGTCGACACCCAGGCGGGCGTGGACGGCGCGATTGGCCGTGCGGTACAGGGTGTCGAAGAGGGCGTTGGCGGCGTGGCCCCGCAGGAGGTTGGTGCGGCCTGGGCTCTGCCAGGCCATCGTGCACGGGGCGAACTCCGTTGTGGGCACGTCGGGTTGGAGATAGACACCCATGGTGGGAATGCGGTGGTAGCGCGCGATGGCCGCGCCGATCGGGGCCGCCATGGTGGACAGCAGGATGAGGTCGGCCTTCGGATCCACGACGGCGTGGATGGCGTCCACCAACGAGAGCATGGCCTGTTCGGTCGTGCGGACGAGTGACCGTAGCGACTTGAGCGACCTGAGTGCTTCGCGCCGGGGTGAACGAAGGGCGTTTGATGGATGCCCTGCACTGCTGAGGCTGCTGTGGGCGCCGATCAGCGACTCAAAGGGATCGGCTTCGAGCGGCTCCATGCGAAGTCCGCAGCAGGCGACCATCGGCGCGAACTTGGCGTGGGTGACGATCTCGACGGTGTGCCCCTCGGCCAACAGCCGGTGTGCGAGGCCCGTGTAGGGGGCGACCGAGCCGGTCGACCCCACCGTGATGACTTGGATGCGCATCGAGTGCGGGTCCCCTTCCAGCCGGAGTCGTGCAACCCGGAGTTCCTGCCGAGCCGTTGGGCTGCCGCGACTCACGCTTTTCCATACGCCACCAACGAGCACGCGGACCGAGAGTCACATGATCACGTACTGCCGGGGACGCCGTCGGGCGTACTCACCGTGCTGGGCAGGGCTGGGAAGTCCGCTCCACCCCGCGGCAGTACGTGAGCTGTTCCAACGGCTCGTCCGCCAGGAAGTGTGTGATCAGGTCGGCGAGTTCGACAGGCCGCTCCAGCGGAAGCATGTGGTCGGCGTCGGCCACCTGTGTGAACCAGCTGTCGGAGCAGGTGGCGGCGAGGTCCCGGCACAGGTCCGGAGTGGTGAACGTGTCGTGCTCCCCGGTGGCGACCAGTACCGGCATGGCCGGCGGCCGGCTCGTGTCGAGCATCTCGTGCCTGAGCAGACGCATCGTGTTGGCGAGGTGTTTCGCGACGTCCTCCTCGCTCAGGTTGAGCATCCGGCGCATCAGGAAGCGGCGCACCCGGGAGCCTGCGGTGACGGAGTCGATCCGGTCGGCGTTGACCATGAACGCGACGGTCTCCTCGGCGAACTCCTCCATACGCCGGTCCACAAGCAGGTCAAGAGTCCGGCGCATGGCGACCCGGGCGTGCCCGGGAATGGACGTCATCGTCCCTACCAGCACCATTCTCTCGACCAGTTCGGGCCGCCGCTGCGCGAGGCGGTACACGATCGCTGTGCCGTACGAACCGCCCACGAGATTGACGGAGGTCAGACCCGACTCGTCGAGCATGTGACCCAGAGCGTCCGCGAGGAAGTCCGCGCCATGGCGGTCGGGGAGGACGTTCCCGGCACCCCAGCCCGGCAGGTCAACAGTGAACACGTCGACGTGCGCGAGCAGTTCACGTTCCAGACGGCCCCAACTCTCCTTGGTCTGGAACGCACCGCCGACCAGCACCAAGGGCGCGATACACGGCGCGGCCGCACGCACCAGCCGCGACTCGCAGCGGTAGCCCTGCCAGTCGTGGCGGGATACGAGAGGGGATCGGGTGCGGGTGTTCGGGACGGTGAGCGCCGGGCGCATCAGTGACACGGGGTCTCAACCCCCGTTCCGTGCATCAGGTCCAGCGGTGGGCCGCCGCGGCAGTCTCGCCGCGTGGTCGATCCAGTCGAGGTCCTGACAAAACCGTACATTGACATGCCGTCAAGATATCGGTCCGAACGGAACATTCTGTTCCATTCGCTGGATAGTGGTCGAGCCGTGGCATACCAACTCTCCAAGCTCGCTGACTTGTTCCCCCGAGCCGGTGCCGTGCGCGAGCGCTGGGGCAATGGGGCTCAGGTACGGCGGTCGGCGAGCAGGCGTTGGAGCCAGCGGGTGCGGGCGTTGCGCGCGTCCTGGCTCAAGGCCGCCTTTGGCGCCACGCTGTCGAAGCCGTGGTAGGCGCCCGGCCATACGTGCAGTTCAGCCTGGCCGCCCGCCTGCCAGATGGCGCCCGCGTAGGCGACACCCTCGTCCCGGAACATCTCTGCCGACCCGACGTCGATATACGCCGCGGGGAGCTGTGAGAGGTCCACGGCGCGGGACGGGGCCGCGTACGGGGGCAGATCCTCGGCACCGTAGCGGTCGCCCAGCAGGGCCTGCCACGCGGTGGCGTTCGAGGTGAGGTCCCAGAGCCCGAGGCCCGACATCTGTCGACCGGAGAAGGTGCCGCCGCGGTCGTCGAGCATGGGGCACAGCAGCAGTTGCCCCAGCGGCTCGGGACCGCCGCGGTCGCGCGCCAGCAGGGCGAGGGCCGCGGAGAGCCCGCCGCCGGCGCTCTTCCCACCGATGATGATGAGGTCCGGGTCGATGTCCAGTTCGGCCGCGTGCGCGGCAGCCCAGACGAGCCCCGCGTAGCAGTCCTCCAGCGGCTCCGGGTACTGCGCCCCCGGCGCCAGCCGGTACTCGACCGAGATCACGGCCATGTCCAGCGGCTGAGCCCACTCGCGGAGAATCCGCGGAAGCACGGACCACGCGTTGCCCATGACCATCGCACCGCCGTGCATGTAGTACAGCAGCGGCAGCGGTCCGACGAGCCCGGACGGCCGGGCGCTCACGAGCGTGACCTCCGGCCCGTCGGGCGGTCCCGGTACGCGCAACTCCGTCACGTCGAAACGGCCGTCCGCGCGCAGGTCCTCGGCGGTCGGCCTGGGCCGGGCCGCGGCATCCTGCTGCTGCCGGGCCGCAAGATTGTCCGGGGTGAGCGGATCCCGCGACTCCTTGCCCAAGTCCGCCAGTACGACGCTCAGTTCGGGGTCGAACGGGGGCGCTGCCTTCGGTGCCGGGACACCGTCCCCGGTCGGGCTGCGGAACGATCGTCTGAGACCCATACACCGCAGCCAACCACAGTCAACTTGACCCGGCCCTAAGGACCGGGCTTGGAGGTAGTTCCCAACTGGCTGCTGGGTTGGCTCCTCCGTCCAGACACCCGCTATGGGGTGGCAGGGACGCGTGACTCACGCCCCGCAGTCCACACAGCAGCGCCACGTGCGGCGATGTTGTGGGAAGCATTCCGGTCGGCGTGGGCAACGACCCCGCACCCCCGGCAGATGAAAAGCCCCTGGTCGACACGGTTGCGCTTGTCGATGTGCCGGCACTGCGAGCACATCTGCGACGTGTACGCGGGATCGACGAAGACCAGGGGCACGCCTGCCCGCTTGGCCTTGTAGACGATGAAGTCTCCGAGCTGGGCGAAAGCCCAGGAGTGGAATGTGACCCGTTGGGGCTTGCGAAGCCGTACCCGAGTGCGGATGCCCTTGAGTTCTTCGAGGGACAAGCCGCGCCCGGTGCGTTCAGCCTCGGTCACGATCGTCTTCGCGATGATGTGGTTGGTGTTCTTGACGTGCCGCTGTTCTCTGCGAGAACGCGCCTTGAGCCGCCGCTTGGCAGACTTGGTGCGCTTCTTCTGCAACTTCCGCCGCAGGTCAAGCTGGCGCTTGCGGTACCGGTTCAGGCCGCGCCCTGCGGCCATTTAGCCGGTGGAAGCCGTGGCGATGTTGACGATGCCGAGGTCCACGCCGATGAAGCCGTCCGGCTCGTACGCCTCGGCCTCGGGCACATCACAGGTGGCGATCAGGTAGAACACGCCGTCGCGCTCGATCAGGTCGGACTCGCCCTTGCGGTACTGCTGGAGCACCTTGAGCGCGTCGACGGAGCACACGAACGAGACGTTCTTGATGCGCCCGGCCATCGTCCAGATGGACACGGTCTGCTGGTCGTACTGCCAGCTCAGACACCGGTCGTCATACGGCTGCGCGGCCTCGGGGCGGAACGCGATCGGCTTGGACTCCGCCTTGACCCGGCGCCTCGACTTCGGCTTGCCGAGATTTCCGGCGCGCAGGTTGGCGTGCAGCGTGGTGTACGCGTCACGCACCTTCTTGATCACATGCTGCGCGGCCTGCGCCCCGAGCCCTTGCGCCTTGAGGTGCGGATACGTGTGCTTACGCAGCTCATACTCACGTGGCACGCCGCGAGCGAACGCCACCTGGGACACCCAGCACGCCAGATCGTTGACCGTGCGCAGCGTGGAGCGCAGCGCGGCGGCCTGTTCGGCCTCCGGCATCAGCTTCACCTGCACCACGATCTTCATACCGGAACCCTATGCGGGGGCACTGACAACAATGCAGACCCGTGCGTACGCGCAGGTCACCCCTATTTTGAGAAGTGATCCCTCCCGGGCCTGAAGGCCCAGGGATCCTCACTAGTGCTGCCCCGCGCAAGTTCGTGGAGGGGTGTTGGGCCTGATCAGGCGGTCTTGAGTGGGCTGCCGTCATAGGTCCACCTGAACGGCTTCGCGGTCTCGTTGCGGCCGATGACGTAACTCTCCAGCTTGTCGATGAGGTCATCGCGGCTGGAGAAGTCACCGTGTCGCAGCACGCGGCGGGTCAGGACGGAGAAGAACAGCTCGATCTGGTTGAGCCAGGAGGCGTGCGGCGGGGTCCAGTGCACGTGCCAGCGCGGGTGGTCGGCGAGCCACGCCTTGGTGTGTTTGGCGGTGTGGGAGGAGCCGTTGTCCAGCACGACATGGATGTCCTGGTCTGGGGCGATGACCGTGTCGAGCTGGTCGAGGAAGGCGGTGAACGTCGCTGCGTCGTTGCGGGCGATGATCTCGGTGAGGACCTCGCCGGTGCGCACGTCCAGGGCGGCGACCAGCGAGGCGGTGCCGTGGCGGCGGTACTCGAACTCCTCGCGAGCGGGCTCGCCTGGCCTGACGGGACGACCGGGGTGGCGCCTGGCGCGGGCGGCGATCGCGGTCTTCTCGTCGATGGACAGCACCACCGCCCCTTCAGGTGGGTCGCGGTACAGGTCGCACACGTCCGCGACACGGTCCCAGAAGTCAGGGGTGTCTCGGCGGGTGAGCCAGCCGCGGACCCGGTGCGGCTTGAGGTCCAAGTCGGCCAAGATCCGGCCGACTTGGGAGGCAGAAATGGTGGCGAAGACAGTGCCGGCGACCTGGGCGGCGATCGTGCGGTGCGACCAGGTCGCTTCCGGGTGCGGGGGCACACTGGTGGCGGCGGCCACGATCGCCACCGTCACCTGGGGCCCGTATGCCTTGGGCCGGCCCGAGCGGGCGGCGTCCTTCAGCCCGTCCCGGCCCAGAGCGGCGAACCGTCCGCGCCACTTACGGACCGTGTTCACGCTGACCGCCAGGTCCCGCGCGATAGCCCCATTGCTCAGGCCCTCACCCGCCGCCAGCACAATCCGCGCCCGGAGCACCGCCCGCACCTGCGCTTTCAGGGAGACCGCTGTACGGATCAGACACTCGCGCACCCTCTCGTCCAACTCCACCACGACCGCCTCGACCATCCCGGCCACACCCTCGCCCACCCCGACCAAAGTGATGATCATGGCGTATGCGGGGGTAACCCAGCAGGATGGACCCGTGCCGAAGAATCCGCCCGAGTCCATGCAGGATCACCTGCGCCACCGTCTGAACGTCCGCGCCAAGGAACGCTGGCCCCAGCTCGCCCGCGTCCAGGTGCGCTTCCGCTCCGGATTCGCCTACGTGGCAGGGGAACTGCCGGGCGAGGAGGAACCGCTGCCGCTGTGCCGCCTGCGCTTCACCGGCGTCCTGCACACCTGGGGCTTCGCCCTCTACCTCGCCAGCCGAGGCAAGTACGAGGACAACTTCCTGCCCACCGGACTGCCCTTCGGCTCACCCGAAGACGCCCTGGACTGCGCCTGCGGCTTTTACCTCGGCGACCCGACACCCTGATCAACACCCCTCCACGAACTTGCGCGGGGCAGCACTAGATCCCGCTGAACGACTGCGCCGACGCCGATGCCTGATGCCTGACGCCGTAATGGGTCGGCCCGGTGAGTTCGGGGGAGTTGCCGCCTCTATTCATCCCTACGAGTGAATTGATGAATGGACGTCTGAACGGTCGCCCCCGCGGTGCGCTGTGCTGGGTCGAAGGGCAACGGATGCCGAGGGGGAGCGTATGCGTGTCGCCGTGCTGTGTGTCTGGCTGGTCACCGCGAGCCTGGGCGGATATCTGGCCACGGTGTGGATCCGCCACGGCGGGCTGCAACAGCGCACGCCGGGCGTGACGCGGCTGCCGCTGTGGCTCGTCCTCGGCCACATCACGCTCGCCGTCGCCGGGCTTGCCTCCTGGACGGCGTATCTCGTCGGAAACGCGCGCGGCTCCGCCTGGGCCGCTTGCGCTGTCGTCCTGATCGTGGCCGCCTTCGGCTTCATGATGCTTTTCCGCTGGTTGCCCAGCCGGGGGAGACATTCGCAGGGGCACGCCACCGCCGAACGGAACTTCCCGCTCACCGCGGTCGTCGCCCACGGAATGAGCGCCGCCGTCACGGTGCTGTTGGTCGCGCTCGTCGTCCTGGGGCGCGCGTGACACGACGAGTGACGGCGGCGCCCTGCTCTCTCAGGCGCGATCCCGTACCGCGTCGAGGCGGTCACGCACCCAGGCGTCCACATCGTTGACGTGCCGGTTGGCCGCCGTGAAGGCGGCCAGGCTGTCGTGGGCGTGCAGGGCGCGGTAGATGTCCATGTGCTGCTCGTGGGTCCAGGCGAGCACGTCGGACTTGATCAGCGCTCGCCAGATGCGAGCTCTGGCCGTCTGCTGGGTGACGGAGGAGAGCAGCGACTCAAGGGTGCGGTTGCCCGTCGCGGCGACGATGTCGGCGTGGAACGCGAGGTCCTCGCGGACCAGCTCCTCCGGGTCGTGCATTGTTCGCATGCGCTCGATGCGCTGGTGGAGGGCGTCGAGGGTGGCCGCGTCGATCCGGGTCGCCGCGAGCGCGGTGGCGCCCGGCTCGATGACCTTTCGGCACTCCAGCATCTCGTCGAGACCGGTGTCGTTGGCGAGGTCGAGGAAGCTGCCGATGGCGCGCACCAGCCGGTCCGGCCGCAGATCCGTGACGAACGTGCCGTCACCCCGGCGCACGTCGAGAACCCCGGCCATGGCGAGGGCGCGTACGGCCTCGCGGAGAGAGGGGCGGGACAGCTCCAGCTCGTTCGCGAGCGCGGTTTCCGGGGGAAGCCGCTGACCCGGCGTGAACTCGCCCGATTCGATGCGTTTCTTGAGGCGGTTGATCGCCACGTCGACGACGCTGAGTCCGATCTCGCCGGAGCCGTCCGCATCTCTCTTGGTTGACATGCGGTCAGGATCCCATCCGCTCGGACCCGTCCCAGACCGGGCCGGTGGGGTAGCGGTAGGTCTCCAGGGTCTCGCGGCGGATCTGCGCGCTGTAGCCCGGAGCCTCGGGCACCAGGTAGCGCGAGCCGCGGATGCGGACCGGGTCGTGGAAGTGCTCGTGGAGGTGATCCACGTACTCCACCACGCGGTCTTCCATCGAGCCGCTGACGGCCACGTAGTCGAAGATCGACAGGTGCTGCACCAGTTCGCACAGGCCGACTCCGCCCGCGTGCGGGCAGACGGGCACGTCGTGCGCGGCGGCGAGCAGCAGGGCGGCGACCGTCTCGTTCACGCCGCCGAGCCGGCAGGCGTCGATCTGGCAGATGCCGATCGCCTTGCTCTGCAGGAACTGCTTGAACATCACGGCGTTGTGGGCGTGTTCACCGGTGGCCACGTGGATCGGCGCGATGCGCCGCGCGATGGCTGCGTGACCCAGGATGTCGTCCGGGCTGGTCGGCTCCTCGAACCACCAGATGTCGAACTCCGCGAGCGCGTCCGCCCAGGCGATCGCTTCCTCGACGCCGAGCGTCTGGTTGGCGTCGATCATCAGCCTGCGGTCGGGGCCGATGATCTCGCGGGCGATGCGGCAGCGGCGTATGTCGTCCTTGAGGTCGGCGCCGACCTTGAGCTTGACCGCGTCCCAGCCCTGCGCGACGGCCTCCTTGCACAGCCGGGCCAGCTTGGCGTCGTCGTAGCCGAGCCAGCCCGCGCTGGTCGTGTAGGCGGGGTAGCCGTGCCTGCGCACGTACGCCTCCCGTTCGGCGCGGCCCGGCACCCGGGACTCGAGCATTTCGAGCGCGGCCTGCGGGGTCAGCGCGTCCTTGAGGTAGCGCCAGTCCACCAGGTCCACCAACTGCTGTGGTGAGAAGTCGGCGAGCAGCTTCCACACCGGCTTGCCCGCCAGCTTGGCGGCCAGATCCCAGGCGGCGTTGACGACCGCGGCCGTGCCGAGATGGATCGCTCCCTTGTCGGGGCCCAGCCACCTCAGCTGACTGTCGCCGAGCAGATGGCGGGAGAAGCCGCCCAGGTCGCCGACGATTTCGGCGACGGAGAGGCCCACGGCTCGCTCACCGATTGCCCGCGCCGCCTGGACCGCGAGGTCGTTGCCGCGGCCGATGGTGAAGGTGAAGCCGTGCCCTTCTGACACGGCCGTGAGCTTGTCGCCGCCGCCGACGCGCAGCACCACGTACGCCGCCGAGTAGTCCGGCGAGTCGTTCATCGCGTCGGAGCCGTCGAGGTCCTTGGAGGTGGGGAAGCGGACGTCGATCGTTTCCACATCGACGATACGAGCAGTCATCGGCGGTCACTCCTGTGTGCGACGGGTTGACGAGTAGACGAGACACGGTGGACCCGTGTTCCGGGCTTCCGGCGGATTGATGGCCAAGATGTCAGATGTCTGCCGTGCTTGCCAGATGTTTCGCTCAGATCATCTGGTTGCTTCCCAGGTATTGCCCGTCAGTTGGGCCATGACTACGGTCCAGTGGTCAGATGTCTACGGGGTCCCCAAGTCAGACATCTGACAGACAGCCGCAGCCCTCTCCGCGAATCAGCGTGGACCGCAGGAGGTCCGATGAACACGGTGCCCACCCTGGAGAGCGTGCGCCGGAAGGTGTCCCGGCGCTTGCTCCCCCCACTCTTCTTGATGTTCGTACTGAGCTTTCTGGACCGCACGAACGTCGCGCTGGTGAAACCCCACCTCGCGGCGGACGTGGGAATCGACGCCGCCGCCTACGGCCTCGGCGCCGGCGTCTTCTTCGTCGGCTACGCCGTGCTGGGCGTCCCGTCCAACCTCGCCCTGCACCGGGTAGGCGCCCGCCGCTGGCTGGCCGGCCTCATGTTCGTGTGGGGTCTGCTGTCCTGCGCGATGGCACTCGTCAACAGCCCCACCAGCTTCTACACGCTGCGCTTCCTGCTCGGCGCCGCCGAAGCAGGCTTCTTCCCCGGCGTGATCCTCTACATCACGTACTGGTTCCCGGCCGCCGACCGCGGCAAGGCGACCGGCATGTTCCAGTCGGCTGTCGCCATCTCCAGCATCATCGGCAACCCCCTCGGCGGCTATCTCATCGGGCTCCACGGGCTGGCCGGACTCGACGGCTGGAAGTGGATGTTCCTCCTGGAGGGAGCACCCACCGTCCTGCTGGCGATCGCCGTCCCCTGGCTCCTCACCGACCGCCCGGAGCAGGCGAGTTGGCTGACGGGCGAGGAGAAGACGCTCCTCACCGACCGCATCGCCGTGGACCGCCCGGACCCGAGCTTGCGCTCACCCCGGCGCGCCCGCGCTGTCATCGGCGACAGCCGGGTGCTCCGCCTGATGTTCGTCTACTTCGCGATCCAGATCAGCGTGTACGGGGTCACGTTCTGGCTGCCCGCGCTGGTCGGGCGCATCGACGGTCTCGGCGACGTCGGCATCGGCTTCGTCTCCGCGCTGCCCTGGGTGTTCGCCCTGCTCGGCGTGGTGATCCTGCCCTGGTACTCGGACCGCACCGGCGACCGGCGCGGGCCGCTGCGGATCGCCCTCGTACTGACCGTCGTCGGACTGCTCGGCGGCGTGCTCCTGCCGCCGGTACCCGCGGTCGCCGCCCTGTGTGTCGCCGCTTTCGGCTTCCTGGGCGCGCAGCCGGTGTTCTGGACGGTTCCGCCGACGATCCTCGCCGGCATCCAGATCGCCGCCACCATCCCGCTGATCTCAGGGTTCGGGAACCTCGGCGGTTTCGTCGGCCCGTATGTGATGGGAGCCGTCGAGTCGGGTACCGGTTCGGGGGCCGGCGGCCTCTATGTCATCGCGGCGATCGCCGCCGCCGGGGCCGTCGTGGTCACCGGCTTCCACTGGGTGGGTCAGACCACCCGAACTCCCGCAGAAAGGACCGAAGATGACGCGCATCGTGCGCTTCGCTGACGACACCGGGGCCGTATACACCGCAGTCGCCGACGAGACCGGAACCATTCGCACCTTCGAAGGCGCACCGCGCATCGCCGACCTGCTGCGACTGTCGGCAGCCGACCTGCGCGCGCTGGTGGAGGCCACCGCGGCCTCCACCGACCCCGGCCTTCCTGTATGCGACGTGCTGCTGCTCCCGCCGCTCGACGGCCTGATGGAACTGTGGGCCGCCGGTGTCACGTACGAGCGCTCCCGGGACGCCCGGGTCGCGGAGAGCACCGAGCAGTCGGTGTACGAGCGGATCTACGACGCCGCGCGCCCTGAGCTGTTCTTCAAGTCCCAGCCCTGGCGGGTCGTGACCGACGACGAGCCGATCGCCGTACGGGACGACTCGGACCTCGACGTCCCCGAGCCCGAACTCGGCCTGGTGCTCAACCGGCACGGCGAGACCGTCGGTTACGTGATCGTGGACGACGTCAGCTCCCGATCGATCGAGGGCGAGAATCCCCTCTATCTGCCCCAGGCCAAGATCTATGCCGGAAGCGCCGCGGTGTCCTCGGGCATAGCGCCCTTCTGGGAGATCGAGGACGCGACCGCGCTGAAGATCGCCCTCGAGGTGCGGCGCGACGGTGCCGTCGCCTATGAGGCGACGACCACCACGGCCTCCTTCCACCGTCCTCCGCAAGGACTGGTGGACCATCTCTGGCACTCCCAGCCGTTCCCCGACGGCGCGGTGCTGTCCACCGGCACCGGCATCGTGCCGGGACTGGACTTCACCCTGCGGGGCGGGGACGTCGTCGAGATCACCATCGACGGCGTCGGGAAGCTCTCGAACCCCGTACGCGGAGACCAGGCGGAGCTGGACTGGCTGGTCGAAGCGATCGACCACCCACTGGCGCGGCGTGCGCACCGAACAGCCGCGCGTGGGCGCCGGTGACCGATGTGTGTGCGGCGGCCGCCTCACGCGCCGGCCGTCGCCAAACCGCCTGCAGGGCAAGGCGGTTGAGCCACGCAGGGGCTGACCGGGGGAGGAGGGCCGTGCGACGGGGCACTTGTCGGCGAGACAAGGCAAGGCTCTAGTCTCGTCGCTTGTGACTGAAACTCCCTCACACCGCAAGGCGACAGCGGACGCCTACGACGCCGTGTCCGTCCTCTACGCCGAGGTCACCCGCGATGCGCTGGACGCACAGCCGCTGGACCGCGCGGTGCTCGCCGCGTTCGCCGAACTCGCGCGGACGAACGAGGGCGGGCCCGTGGCGGAGCTGGGCTGCGGCCCGGGACGTGTGACCGCGCATCTGCGGGACCTCGGCCTCGATGTCTTCGGCGTCGACCTGTCGCCGGTGATGGTCGACCTGGCCCGCGAGACCTACCCGGACCTGCGGTTCGAGGTGGGGTCCATGGACGCGCTGAGCCTGGCCGACGGCTCGCTGAACGGCATCGTGTCCTGGTACTCGGTCATCCACACCCCACCGCAGGACGTGCCCTCGTACTTCGACGAGTTCTGCCGTGTACTCACGCCTGGCGGCCACCTCTTGCTCGGCTTCTTCGAGTCCGGGGACGATCCGGTCACGGAGTTCGACCACAAGGTGGTGACGGCGTACCGGTGGCCGATCGACGACCTGGCGAAGATGGCCGCCGAGGCCGGGTTCGCCGAGGTGGGCCGGATGCTGCGCGAGCCGCGGGAGGGCGAACGGTTCCGCCAGGGGCGTCTGCTGATGCGCAGAGGCAGCTGACGCGACACCGCGGTCCCGCGCCCTGGAGGAGGGCGGGTACCCCCGCCGGGACATCAACCGCACGCCGCGTGACCGGGTCTGGGCGGGGATCTCCGAGAAGGCCTTCCACGCGGCGTGCGGCTCCGGCAACCTCACCGAGGCACTCGCGCGGTTCCGCTCCTGTGCGATGCGGGTCAGGCGCCGGCCTCGCTGATGTTGACCATCCAGGTGACGCCGAACTTGTCGGTGCACATACCGAACACGTCACCCCACATCTGCTTCCCCAGCGGGACCGCCACGGTGCCGCCGGCGGACAGCTTCTCCCAGTAGCCGCGCAGCTCGTCGGCGTCGTCGCCGCTCAGGCTCACCGAGAAGTTGTTGCCCTGCTTGAGCTCCATGCCCGGCGGGTTGTCGGCGCCCATGAGCATGAAGCCGTTCGGGGCCTCCAGCAAGCCGTGCATGACCTTGTCGGCGTATCCGGGGGGCGTCTCGGAACCGAACGCTCCATACGTGTTCACCGACAGCTCGCCGCCGAAAACGCTCTTGTAGAACTCCATGGCTTGCTTGGCGTCACCGGCGAAGCTGATGTACGGATTGAGTCGAGAGACCATGAGTGATTCCTTTCGTGACGTTTTGTCAGGGGTGCACACTAGTCGCGTTCCGCCTGCTCAGTGGGGATAGGCGCAGGCCGATTTCCCGGGGTTGGGCCTGGCCGCGTGGATTCCTCGGCGGCAGCGGAATTCCCGACACTAGAGTGAAACGGTGACTCTCCCGCAGGAAAATTCGGCACGCCCGATCAGCGAAGACGACCGCGACTCAGCCGTGCAACGTGTGCAGGAGGCGTACGCCGAGGGGCACATCTCGCATGAGGACATGGACGGCCGTCTCCAGCAGGTCCTCAGCGCCAGGACGCACCGCGAGCTCGCGCCGGCTCTCGCCTCGCTCCCGGAGGAGGACGCGGGCACCTCGTCCACGATCGGCGCCCTCGGCGGACGGATCAAGCGGAGCGGCGCCTGGAAGGTCCCTCGGACCCTCAAGGTCGAGTCCGCCTTCGGAAGTGTGCGCCTGGACCTGTCCCGGGCAGTCTTCGAGCACTCGACAGTCGACATCGAGCTCCAGGTCGGCACCGGCAGGGCCAAGATCACGGTGCCTCGCGACGCGATCGTCGACGTAGAGGGTCTGCACACAGGGTGGAAGGACCTGCGCTACAAGACCCCGCGGCACTCCGGCACGGGCGGGCAGAGGATCCGGATCTCCGGGACCGTGGGGTTCGGCCGATTGAAGATCCGCCACGCGCGGCGTTGAGGGATCGGCGCTCACTGTCGCCAGTGGTGCCCTGGGAGCGGGTCCCGCCCGCACGACCGATGAGTTCCGCCTCGCCGGCTCGTCTGCATATGGGGAACCCCCACTTCCGTGTCTGCGGGAGGCCCGGGATGAGCTGACAAGGAGCGCGCACACCATGGCCGAGGACAATGTGAGCGCCACCCTGACCGTGGCCGCGCCCGCTGAGAGGGTGTTCGCCGTGCTGGCGGACCCGACGGCCCATGCTGCGATCGACGGCACCGGCTGGGTTCAGCAATCCGTCGACCGAGCGCCGCTGACCGAGGTGGGGCAGATCTTCCGGATGGACATGTACCACCCCAACCATCCCAACGGTGACTACCAGACGGTCAACAAGGTCCAGGTGCTCGGCCCGCCGCGCACCATCGGCTGGCTGACGGGGTACCGCAAGGACGACGGAGAACTGGACTTCGGCGGCTGGATCTGGCGTTACGACCTTGCGCCGCTCGGTCCGTCCGAGACCGAGGTCACGCTCACCTACGACTGGTCGGGGGTGCCGCAGCACATCCGGGAGTACATCCGGTTCCCGCCGTTCGGCCCGGAGCATCTCACCGACTCGCTGCACCACTTGGCCGGGCTCGTCTACGGTAGGTGATGTCTCCACCAGGAATGAAGACGCGGGCCGGCGCCGTCCGACGACCGTTGGTTCATTGATCCCGGCCCCGGACCGCCGCCGGTGGTGTCGTGCTCATGCGCCAGCCGTCGCAGCGGGATCCGATCACGTCGGCCGGCCAGCCCGCTGTTTCCACGGCCGCCTCGTAGACGGCGTCGCCGAACGCCACGACGGCCTGGCGAGGGTCGGCCGTCTTCCTGAGCGTGGACCACGGGAGCAGGACCAGCCCCGCACCTGGATTCCAGGCCGCGCCGTCGACACCCCAGGTGCGGCCTTCGAGGCCGTCCGGCTGGGGCCAGATGTAGGCGTACATACTTGCGTTCGGCGACTTGGCGTCGCCGAAGGTGAACCCGACCGATACGTACTCATCGCGCGCGGCGTTCTGCATGAACGCCGGACGGTCGGCCTCGGGGGTGGCTGGATGCGCCCGGTAACGGGTGGCGGACAGATCGAAACCGCCCCACATCACACCGACCCGGGGGCGATGGCCCTGGAAGGGCGCCTGCCACGTTTCGAGTCCGCCGGCCGCGAGATCGAACGCCGTCCACATCAGCCGAGCCGCGTCGCCGTCCCAGGTGCGTTCGACCTGATCGTCCTCGAACTTCCGTGGGGCACCCGGGATCTCGCAGATCAGCGAGGTGCGTGGTGGGCGCACACCGAGCTCGGCCGCCGCGTCGCAGAACGACGCGTAGAAGGCGGCGAGGGATCCGTCGGACACGGGTACCGTCACCGAGCCCCGATCGGACTCGACGACCACGTCACTGTCGAGCAGTCGGTAGTGCACCTCGAAGGTGACTCCCTGGCGCCGAAAGGTCGGCGTCCGGAGTCCGCGGGGGGTGACATCGAGAACGATGTTTCCCCAGCCGGCCTCGAAGGGCTCGTCCAGGGTGTACTTGCCTCCGACCTGCACCAGCCGGTTCACGTAGTCGACCATGGGCGCCAGATCCTCGTAGACCAGCGCCGGCCATGCGTTGAGTCGTTCACTCATGGAGAGCCTCCCGGCCATTTTCGCACGCAGGTCAGAGCGCTGCCTGCTCGGCGGCGAGGGCTGCCCATCCGGCCAAACCGGCCGCGGTGGGAACGACGCCTTCCGCGATCCGGCGTGTTGCACCACTCCCTTTCCCGGTCTCACCCGCAGCGCCGCGACCAGTGCATGAGGCGAACCCGGCGACCCTTCGAGGCCGCACACGGTCACGGAGAGCACTGCGTGCGCAGGGAAACGCAGAGTCTGAAAGTGGATAGGCGAAACGCTCTTCGGTGAATTGATGGATTGGCCGTTGATCACGGCAGGGAAGGTTCACCGCGCCACCGGCATGCGATCTTCACCGGCTCACCCCGGCACCCGTCGCGCTTCCGTCCGCCCTGAGAGGGGGTGCAGTGATGAAGCTTCTCTTCGCTATCCGCAACAAGGCCGCGGCCCGAAAGTCCCTGAAGGCGAACGCCTGGTACCTCTGGTACTGACCCGGCATGCCTCCACCCGCCCCCGCTGTGCGGTGGCAGCGAGCACTGCGCCCGACGCCGACTGCCGTACAGCGGGGGTTCCGCCCCCACCGCCACCGGAGAACCCGTGTCGCTCACCTCCGCGCCGCGCACGCGCCGTACCGTGTTCGCCCCGCGACTGACAGCCCTCCTCGACGACCACCTGGGCCAGGACGTCTTCAGGCTCGAGAGCGACACCGTCGGAGTGGCCGGATACGACGTCGCCGACCGGATCCTCGCCGCGCGCCGGGCGACGGAGACCGAGCGGCCGACGTTCAAGCCGCTGCACGGCCGCTCGATCTCGCGCAACGAAGCCTCCTCGGTCATCCGGACGGTAGGCAACGACGTCCGCGAGGCACTGAAGCGCCCCTTGCCGTCGGACGTCGACCTGTCGGGTCCTTGGCCTCTCACCGGACACCTCTTCCTGAGGGACCTCATCCTCGGCCAAGACCCCCTCCGTCTGCGGATATTGATGAGCCGTAACCTCGAACTGACGCCCAAGCTGACCTGGTCCGTGATCGCCGCAGGCGCCGCGCTGCCCGGCTGGCCGCGCCCCGGCGCCCACCTCACCGGTCTTGCGGGGCGGGCAGCCGAGGCCGTCGGCTACCAGGACCGCAGGTACGCGATGGGTGTCTACCGGCGAGCGGCCGCCCCGGTGTGTTTCACGGTCTCGACACTCGTCGCGAACGCGCTGTGGCTCGGCTCCCCCTTCGACGACAGCACGTCGAACCGCAACATCATCTACGAGGCTCTGCGACTGCTGCCGCCCTCGTGGAACATCCTCCGCAACGCCTCCCCGGAGTACCCCGCGATCGACAGCCGGATCCGGGATGACGACGACGTCCTGCTGCTTCCCCTGCTCTCGCACCGCGACCCGGCCCGGTGGGAGGACGCGGCCGCGTTCCGGCCCGAGCCCTGGGACGAACTCGACCCCGACGCCACGCCGGGCTATCTGCCCTTCGGGCATGCCTCTGAGCGCTGCTGGGGACGGCACATGGTAATGCCGCTCGCCGAACTGCTGCTGGATCGGATCCGCAGCTCAGGGCTCGTCGTCGATCCCGAGCAGCGCACCGGCAGGGTTCCGCTGCTCGGCCTGCTGGGGGTCGAGGAAGTACGCCTGACGAAGGCCGGAACAGCCTGACGAACGGCGGGAGTTGCCATGGCCTCGTCGAACTTCCTTCGGGCGACGGCTGTTTGGTGGCGCTGCGCAGAGACAACGCAGGAGTCTTCCGGCCCGACGCACACGATCGTGGGGCGCGCGCCGCCCTACGGAAGGATGGCGTCGATGTATCCGCCGTCGGCCCGCAGCGCGCCGCCCGTGGTCGCGGACGCCAGGTCGGAGCTCAGGTACACCACCATGTTGGCGATCTCCTCGGGTTCGATCAGGCGCTGCAACAGGGACTGGGGGCGGTACTCGCGCATGAAGACGCGCTGCGCCTCGTCCCACGGCAGGTCGCGGTCGACGAGTTGGTACACGAAGTCTTCGACGCCGCCGGTGTGAGTAGGGCCCGCGATGACGCAGTTCACGGTGACGCCGGTTCCCGCGGCGTGCTTGGCGAAGCCGCGGCTGACCGCGAGCAGAGCGGTCTTCGACATGCCGTAGTGGATCATCTCGGCGGGGATCACCACCGCGGAGTCGCTCGCGATGTACTGGACGCGCCCCCGGCCGCGTTCGGTCATCCGCGGCAGGTACAGCCGCGTGAGCCGGACGGCGGCCAGCACGTTCACCTCGAAGTAGCGGCGCCATTCGTCGTCCGTGATGTCCAAAGGGTTCTTCGCGTCGAAGATACCGAGATTGTTGATGAGGATGTCCACGTCAGGCAGCGTTTCCCAGGCGCGTTGAGCGCCCTCCTCGGAACCGACGTCGGCGGCGACCGGAACGAATTCGCCGTCCGGCACGCCGACTTTGAGCTGCTCGACGGCCGCCTCCACCCTGCCCTGGTCGCGTCCGTTGACTCCGACCCGCGCGCCGGCGCGGGCGAGTCCGGTCGCGATCGCGGCTCCGATGCCTTGCGTGGAGCCCGTCACCAGAGCGGTCCGGCCCGAAAGGTCCAGGTGCACGTCTTGTTCCCTTACTGGAATGAGTCGGTGATCGGCGGGTCGTCACGAGACTCTTCCCGCTAGCAGACCCCCGGTGATGTCCGGGCACCCGGAATTGGGGCCGAACGGGTGGGGAGCGGTACGGCTGTTACGCGCTTTTGGGTGACGTGATGTCGCGAGACGCGGCAGAAAGCCGGGCCGGAGTCGTGCGGGGTAACGGCCGAGGCGTCAACTTGGTGCCTTCAGTGCATAAATGGACGATACATGTGAGAGCAACAGAAATATGGACGACGTGTAACCACCTTCACGCCGTGCACACATTCAGGACGATCTGTTGGCAAGTTGTGCGTTCTCGGCCACCGGGCCGGGACCCGCACATCGCAGACCTGCGGCGCACTACGCCGGTACACGGGTCTGCAGTACAAAGTGAAGGGGCATTCATGTCCGCTTTCATGTCAGTCACTGCCCGCCGTGCGGCTGCCGCCGCCCTCGCGGCCGGCGCGCTGGTCGGCACGTTCGCCGCGTCGGCATCGGCCGACGCCGATGGCCGCCCGCACCGCGACCGCGTCGAGATCTCCGGCGCGCAGTACGACTCCCCGGGCTGGGACAACGGCACCAACCGCTCCCTCAACAAGGAGTGGGTCGATGTCACCAACACGTCCCGCCACGCGGTGAACCTCGACGGGTGGACGCTGTCGGCCAGAGACGGTCGCACCTACACCTTCCATCACTACCGCCTGGCGGGCCGCGCGACGGTCCGCGTCCACACCGGTGTCGGGCGCGACAGCGGCCGTGACGTGTACCAGGACCGTCGCAGGTACGCGTGGGACAACCGCTCCGACACCGCCACCCTGCGCGATGACCGCAACCGGAGGGTCGACACCCTTTCCTGGGGCGGCCACCGCGACGACCGCGACGACCGCGGGCACCACGGCGACGACCGCGGCCACCGAGGCGGCCACCGCTGACCTGACCTGAACCTGCCCGCGGGACTCCCAGCCCGCGGGCAGCGATGACCCGCCTCGGAGGGGGCGTTCCGCAGCACTATCTGCGGGACGCCCCCTCTTGGCTGCCGACGACGCCACGGCTACCGCTGCGACGTCACCCGTGCCAGTCGTAGCGGCGCTCCGGTCGGCCGGCGACGCCGTAGCGCAGTGACACGCCGGCGCTGCCGGTGCCGTGGAAGTACTCGAGGTAACGGCGGGCGCTCACACGGGAGATGCCGGTCAGGGCGGCGCATTCCGTGGCGGACAGAGTGCCGTCAGCCTCGCGCAGGGTGCGTTCGACCATCGCGGCGGTCTCGACGCTCATACCCTTGGGCAGGCCACCGCCCGGAGCGCTCAGGGCTGTTCCGCCCAGCACGCGGTCCACGTCGGCCTGGCCCCGTACGACCGCGGAGAGCAGCCGGCGGCGTCGGGCGGCGTACCGCTCGAGCCGGGGGAGCAGGTCCTCGAAGTCGAAGGGCTTGAGCAGGTAGTCGACCACGCCGCGGCGGACCGCACGGCGCACCGTCTCCGCTTCCTGGGCGGCGCTGATGACCATGATGTCGCAGTCGTGGCCTGCGGAGCGCAGCCGCGGTATGAGATCGAGACCGAAGACGTCCGGCAGGTACAGGTCGAGCAGGATGAGGTCGGGGCGCAGTTCCTCGACGGCGTCGATCGCCTGTTGCCCTGTGTGCGCGGTGCCGATGACGCGGAACGGCACGACGCGCTCGACGAAGGTGCGGTGCACCCGGGCCACCATGAAGTCGTCGTCCACGACGAGCACGTCGATCCAGTCGTCTCCGGCGGCCGTGTCGTGCGGGGCGGTCATCGGATACCTCCGTGGATACTCCGCCCTTCGGGGCGGTAAGGAATCGGACTCCTGCGGGGCAGGGCAGCGGGCTGGGATGCGCTGCCAGGGCGGAGCGCAGTGTTCTGACCCGCGGGTTTGAACGTCTCGTGTGGCGACGGTAGTTTGCGAGTGTGACCACGAGCCATGTGAAGCGGGCGTTCAAGTACCGCTTTTATCCGACGGATGCGCAGGCAGCGGAGCTGTCGCGCACGTTCGGATGTGTGCGGAAGGTCTACAACTTGGCGCTTGCCGCTCGGACCGAGGCGTGGGCGCGGCAGGAGCGGGTCAACTACAACCAGAGTTCCGCGATGTTGACGGCGTGGAAGAAGACCGAGGAACTGGCGTATCTGAACGAGGTGTCGTCGGTTCCGCTCCAGCAGGCCTTGCGGCACCTGCAGGTGGCGTTCACGAACTTCTTCGGCAAGCGGGCCAGATACCCGCGCTTCAAGAGCCGGAAGAAGTCGCGGAAGTCCGCCGAGTACACCGCCTCGGCGTTCCGTTTCAGGGACGGTGAGCTGAGTCTCGCGAAGATGAGCGAGTCTCTGCGCATCGTGTGGTCGAGACCGCTGCCGGACGGCGTGAGTCCTTCCACGGTGACCGTGTCGCAGGACGCGGCCGGACGCTGGTTTGTCTCCCTGTTGTGCGACGACCCCGGCATCAAGCACCTGCCGACCACTGATGCCGCCATCGGCATCGATGCCGGTCTCGACCACCTCCTGACCTTCTCGACGGGCGAGAAGATCGCCAACCCCAGGCACGAGCGCCGCGACCGGGTCGCACTTGCGAAAGCTCAGCGCAGGCTGGCGAAGAAGGCCAAAGACTCGGTGAACCGGGCCAAGGCCCGGCGCAAAGTGGCCAAGATCCATGCCCGGATCGCAGACCGCCGACGCGATGCCCTGCACAAGATCACCACTCGGCTCGTGCGTGACAACCAAACGCTCGTGATCGAGGACCTGACCGTGCGCAACATGGTCAAGAACCGGAAACTGGCCCGCGCCATCAGCGATGCCGCGTGGTCTCAGTTCCGGAGCATGCTGGAGTACAAAGCCGCCTGGTACGGGCGTGAGGTGATCGCCATCGACCGGTGGTTCCCCTCCTCGAAACTGTGCTCCTCCTGCGGCGCCTTGGCTGACGAGATGCCACTCAACGTCCGCACGTGGACGTGTGACTGCGGCACAACCCACGACCGGGACGTGAACGCAGCGAAGAACCTTCTGGCCGCCGGGCAGGCGGTTACAGCCTGCGGAGCTGGTGTAAGACCTCAACGGAGTTCTCCGGGCGGGCAGTCGGCGATGAAACAGGAAACCTCACGGCGCGAGCCGTAAGGAGCCCCTCCCTTCAGGCGCATTCCCACCGTCGTAGCAACACCACAGGTAGATAGGTGTGTTGCATGTTCGAGTACCACCGTGGCAGCAAGCCAGGGGGGACAGCCCGTGTACAAGCGCGACGAAAGTTCGTCGAGCTCGTTCGAGAGGGCATGGGAATCAAAGAAGCTAGTCACACTGTCGGGGTCAGCTACAGAACGGGGAAGGTCTGGGTCAATGGCAGGGCAGCCAGCAGCAGTAATGGGGCCCGGCTCCCGCTGCCCGAGTTCAGGGAACCCGTCACATGTGACCTTGCGTCCGGGAATTCTCGCTATCTGAACGAGGAGGAACGTGGCCACATCAGTGATTTGCTGCGAGAGGGCCGTTCCGTCCGTGCCATCGCTGCTGCGCTCGGTCGGAGCCCATCGACCGTCAGCCGGGAGATCCGACGTAACAGGAATGCGAATGGCACCTACCGGCCCCACTCGGCACAAAGGCGTGCGGCTGCGCGTCGACCACGCCCCAAAGCTCGGAAGATTGAGAGCTATGGGGAACTGAGGACTGTCATCCAGTCCCTCCTGGACAAGAAGTGGAGCCCTCGACAGATCGTGCAGTGGCTGCGCCTCAAGTATCCAGACAGAGAAGATATGTGCATCGGCGTGGAGACCATCTATCGGTCCCTCTATGCCCGCGGGAACCTGCTCGAGCGCGAAGCGAAGAGGGTGCTGCGGACGCGTCGACACCGCCGCCGGCCTCGCTCGATGGCACGCCACCATCGGGCCTCCGTCTCCATCACCGGGATGGTCATGATCAAGCAGCGTCCGACGGAAGCTGATGACCGCCTTGTTGCGGGACATTGGGAAGGCGACCTGATCACCGGGCCGAACCTTGGGGGCTCTGCCATCGGCACGCTGGTGGAACGAACGACTCGCTACACAAAACTCCTGCATCTGCCCGGCAAGGGTGCGGTCGCCGTGAGGGAGGCTCTGACGTCCGCCATGATGGAATTTCCCGCGCAATTGCGGCGATCGGTCACATGGGACCAAGGTGGGGAGATGGCGCATCATCAGCAGTTCACCAAGGCCACTGGAGTTCCGGTCTTCTTCTGCGACCCTGCCAGCCCTTGGCAGCGAGGCACCAATGAGAACACCAACGGCCTTCTGAGGCAGTACTTTCCGAAGAGCACCGACCTATCCGTCTTCACTCGCATCGACCTCGATTCCGTTTCTGCTGAACTCAACGAACGACCCCGCGAAGTGCTGGATTGGGCGACGCCGGCTGACCGGATGGCCGCTCTTCTAGCCGCGAGCTGACACGCGGTGGCGCGGTAGCATGCTCCACCGTCATGTCTCGATGAGAAGCCAAGACTGAACGTCTAAGTCCACCGCCGTTCGAATAGAAGAGCGGCACGGAAAGCATCACGTGTTGCAACGATCTATGGAATGCGCCTCAGGGAGGGGAGCGTCAACCGGGGACTCCTTCGGGCGCCGGCGCCATATCGGCGGGGTGACCGAGGGGCATGTGGGCGGTGAACATGGCGCCGTCGGCGGTGTTGGCCACCGATATCTCGCCGCTGTGGCGCTCGCAGACGAGCTTGGTGAGGGCGAGGCCGATCCCGCGCTCGCCCTCCTGGGCGGCCTTGGTGGTGAATCCGTGCGCGAAGACCTCCCGAGCCACTTCGGGCGGGAGGCCGGGGCCGGAGTCCCGGACCACGACCTGCACGCTGGAGGCGTCCTGCCGCAGCTCCACCTCGACCCACGCGTCGCCGGTGTCGTCATCGGAAGCGGCGGCGTCCACCGCGTTGTCGACGAGGTTGCCGATCACGGTGGCCAGATCGGCCGCGTCCTCCGGTGCCAGCCGGCCGAGTGCGGTCCCGGCGGAGATCCGCAGGCTGACCTTGCGTTCGGCAGCGAGGGAGGACTTCGCCATCAGCAACGCGGCGATCGCGGTGTCGCGCACGCGCCGGGCGAGTGTCACATCGAGCGATTGGCGGCGCTGGTTGAGGGCGCGGATGTAGCGGACCACTTCGTCCTGCTCCCCGATCTGGATCAGACCGGAGATGGTGTGGAGCTGGTTCGCGAACTCGTGGGCCTGCGCGCGCAGCAGCTCGGAGGAGCTGCGGAAGGAGCCGATCTCCCGTTCCAGTTCGGCCAGTTCGGTGCGATCGCGCAGGGTCGTCACCGAGCCGAGCAGCCGGCCGTCCTTCATGACGGTCATCCGGTTCATCACCAGCAGACGCCCACGGCGGATCACCACTTGGTCGTGGCGGTCGGCCTCGCCGTGCCGGGCCCCTACGAGTACGTCCCGCAGCCGCCCCTCGAAACCCAGGTCGTCAACGCTCTGCCCCACGCAGTCCTCGGGCAGGTCGAGGAGGCGTCGGCCCACGTCGTTGACCAGCGTGAGACGGAGCTGCGGGTCCAAGGCGACGACGCCCTCCGCGATCCCGTACAGCATCGCCTCGCGGTGCTCGGCGAGGCCGGCGATCTCGCGCGGCTCCAGGCCGTACGTCTGGCGTTTGACCCGTCGGGCGAGGAGCCAGGAACCCATCACACCGAGCCCGCTCGCGATGCCCAGGTAGGCGAGCAGGTACGACGAGGCGCCGCTGAGCCGCTGCCACACGGTGGGAGAGGCCTCTCCGATCATGACGGTGCCGAGCTGCCGCCCGAGCGTCTGCCTCGCAGCGCTCAGAACCGGCACCTGGGCCACCAGCTCGCGGCTTCCGTCCAGCGTCAGATCGCCGGACCAGCTGCGGCCCCGGGCAACCCCCGCTCCCAGGTTCAGCCGGTCACCCACCACCGTGGGGTTGGTGGACGAGACGATGCGGCCCTGTGCGTCGGCCACGGTCACTGATGTGACGCCGGACTGCGCCAGCGTGGAGTGCACCAGCGGGGCCAGTGCCTCCTCGGGAGCAGGCCTCACGAGCTGGCTGCGGACCAGGGGGTTGGCGCCCAGTTGCTCGGCCAGCGCGTCGACCTTGCGGCCTTCGACCCGTTGGAAGGTGGCCTCGGACTGGGCGAGCGAGAAACCCGCGACCGCCAGCAGCACCACCACGACGATGGCGAGCTGGAGCACCAGCATCTGGCCCGCGAGGGTATGGCGGCGGAACGTCGTGACCACAATTAACTCAATCTTTGCTACGGACACAACGTGGGCGGCTCGCGTGCCATGTCGGACAATCATGACGCCCGGCAGTTGAAATCGAAAGCGAGGTGCCATGAGAGGTCCCGCACGTGCCCTTCTCGGCACCGTCGCCGTACTGACAGTCCTCACCGTCAGCGCATGCGGGGTGATTCCGAGCGGGCAGGCGCAGTCGGACCGCGATCTGCGGATCATGGTGCCCAACACACCCGGTGGTGGCTACGACACCACGGCCCGGACCGCGGCCCGGGTCATGGACGAGACGCACATCGCGCCGGACGTGCAGGTGTTCAACCTTCCCGGCGCGGGCGGCACGGTCGGCCTGCAGCGCCTCGTCGACGAACGAGGCAATGGAGACCTGGCGCTCCAGATGGGCCTCGGCGTCGTGGGAGCGTCGCACGAGGCGAAGGCGGATGTGACGGTCGCCCGGACCACACCGATCGCCCGTCTCATCGAGGAGGCAGGTGCGGTCGTCGTCCGCAAGGACTCGCCGTACAGAACGGTCGGCGACCTCATCACCGCGTGGCGAAGGGCCCCCGAACGCCTCGCTGTCGGTGGCGGATCATCCCCCGGCGGACCGGATTACCTGCTGCCCATGGAGCTGGCGAAGGCAGTCGGCATCGACCCCAAGAAGGTCGACTACGTCGGCTACGGCGGCGGTGGCGGCGACTTGCTGCCGGCGCTGCTCGACGGCGAGGTCGACTTCGCCACCAGCGGTCTGGGCGAGTTCCTCGACCAGGTCGACAGCGGCCAGCTGCGGGTCCTCGCCGTCACCGGTGAGCATCCGGTCGAGCCTCTGGCCGGGGTCCCGACGCTCAAGTCGTCGGGCATCGACCTGGTCTTCAGCAACTGGCGGGGCATCGTCGCCCCGCCCGGCATCAGCGACGCCGACAGACAGCGCTGGGTCGATGCGTTGACCGAGTTGCACCGGTCCAGGCGGTGGCAGGCCGAGCTCGTCCGGCACGGCTGGACCGACGCGTTCGCCACCGGCGACACGTTCGCGGCCTACCTCACCCAGCAGGACAAGCTCGTCGCCGATCTCGCCGCCTCCCTCGGACGGGAGTGACCGGGCGGTCGTCCACCGACGGCTCGCTTCGATACCGAAGACCTTCACCACGGGCAGCTGCCCGACGTGATCCCACCCACCCATGACCGGGACGGTCCGGCCCCCGTGCGCGCGGGCTCGCCGAGCCATGCCCGTATTCCCCAGGCCGGACCGCGGCCAGTTCCCGAAAGGCACCCCTCCCGTATGACCTCGCACACCTGGTACCTGTTGCTCGTCCTCACGGTGGCGATCGGGCTGCTGATCTACTTGATCAACTCCCGGCTCCGCATCCACCCGTTCATCGCCCTCATCGTGGTGACCATCGGCACCGGGCTCGCCGCCGGTGAACCCGTGGCGAAACTGACCGCGTCCATCGAGGAGGGAGCGGGCGGCACGCTCGGTGACATCGGCCTCACACTCGCCCTCGGAGCCATGCTCGGCCGCCTGCTGTCCGATTCCGGCGCCACCGACGCCATCGCCCACGCCATCGTCGACCGCTCCAGCAACCGCAGGCTCCCCTGGCTCGTCGCGGCCGCGGCATTCGTCATCGGCATCCCGATGTTCTTCGAGGTCGGGCTCATCGTGCTGCTGCCGCTGATCTTCAGCGTCGCGCGCCGCCTGGAGGACGACGGCGCAACGAAGGGTTCTCCGTACGTGCTGCTCGGCGTGCCCGCCATCGCCGCGCTGTCCACCCTGCACGGCATGGTGCCGCCCCACCCCGGACCGCTGACCGCCATGACGGGCCTTCACGCCGACCTCGGCCTGACGCTCGGCGTCGGCATCATCTGCTCGATCCCGACCGTCATCCTGGCCGGACCTGTGTACGCCCGCTGGATTGCGCCCCGCCTGGCCGACGTACGGCCCGACCCCGTGCTCGTGGCCCAGTTCACCGGTGCCGACCGGAGCACCGCAGCCGGCACCACCACGGACACTTCTTCCACCGGTCCGGCCGAGGGGACGCACACCGACACTCTGCGGCGCGCCGGTGTGTCCACGGGACTGGCCGTCATCTCGGTTCTCATACCCGTCGCCCTGATGCTGCTGCGCACCCTGGCCGAAACCGTGCTCGACGAGTCCAGCACCTTGCGTGCGGCGCTCACGTTCGTCGGTGAACCGCTGGTGGCGATGCTCGCCGGTTTCCTGTTCGCGCTCGGTGTGACCCTCGTACGCGGTGGCCGCTCCAGCGAGGCGACCCGCGCCTCCCTGACGGACAGCCTCAAGTCCATCGCCGCGATCCTGCTCATCATCGGTGGCGGTGGCGCGTTCAAGCAGGTGCTTCAGGACTCCGGCATCGGTGACGCCATCGCCTCCGCGGCCGAGGGAGCCCACCTCAACGTGATCGTGCTGGGCTGGCTGATCGCCCTGCTCCTGTCCCTGACCACCGGTTCGGCCACCGTCGGCATCGTCTCGGCCACCGGCATCGTCGCCCCGCTGATCGGCACGGGTGGCGGGCTCGAGGCCTCGCTTCTGGTGGTCGCGATCGGCGCCGGCTCCCTGGGCCTCAACTACGTGAACCATGCCGGGTTCTGGCTGGTCAAGGAGTCCTTCGGCATGGACCTCACCCAGGCCACCAAGACACAGACCGTCGTGCAGACGCTGGTCAGCGTGATGGGTCTCGGGATGGCCCTGCTCCTGTCCGTCCTCGCCTGACCGGACGCGAGCGCTAGGAGTTGGACCAGTTGCGGGTTGACAGCACCAGCAGGTAACCGTCCGGGTCCTGGATCGTCACACCCCACGTGTCCCAGTAGGGGTTGTGCGCCGGAACCCGCTTGCCGCCGTGCTGTTCGAGGCGTTCCACGAGGGAGTCCGGTACCGGTTCGCCGAGGTAGATCACCAGTAGGTCCTCGGCGGTCGGCCGCGGCTCCACGGGCGCGGCGGGATCGTTGACGAGTTCCAGGTGCCAGGCCGCATCCGGCCAGCCGGCCATGAGAAGTGAGTGGTCGTCAGGCGTGCCGTCCGACGCATGCCGGTAGAGGACGTCGAGGCCGAGTCCCGAGATCCAGAAGCGTTCCGCCGCTTCGAGGTCACGCGTCGGACGGGCGATGCGCACATGAGCGGCGGCGTTGGCCGGCATCGTGTCAACTCCTGATCGGTGAGGACTTCTTTCCGACTGACAGGTCGTACGCCGAGCCTAACGAGCAAGCGATCACTCGCCCATCCGGCTCACGTCCTAGGTCTCCCGGTGGAACCCCGGCTCCTGCGAGCCACCTGCGGGCGCCTGCGCCGAGGCGATGTAGTCGTCGATGATCCGGCAGAGCCGCTGCCGGTCGAAGCTGGGGCCATGGCCCGGGCGGACGATCCGGACCGGGAGCTCGCGCAGACGTTTCATGGTGTGGACGTACTTCTCACGGTCGGATCCCGGCAGCTCGTCGAGGAGTACGTCGTCGTACACGACGTCGCCGCTGAACAGAGTCCCGTCCGCTTCGTCGAAGAGAGCGATGCTGCCCGGACTGTGGCCCGGCAGATGCAGCACGGTCAGCGCACGGTCGCCGAGATCGATGCGGTCACCGTCGCGGAGGTGACGGGTGACGTGTGCGGGGCGCAGTTCGTAGCTCGACGGGTCGTAGCCTTCGTGCGGGACCGCGGAGATCAGCAGCGGGGGCACGTCGAAGTCCTGGAGGCCGTCTTGAGCGGCCCATACAGAACCGAGCAGCGATCCGAGTTCCGGTGACTCCACGGCTTCCAGCGGGTGCGCCCAGCAATGGGCGAACGCGTGGGCCGCACCCATGTGATCCAGGTGGGCGTGCGTGAGGACGACGGTCGGTTCGCGAGCGGTGAGCTGTGCGACGAGCGCCGGAAGGTCGCCCACTCCCAGACCGCAGTCGACGAGGAGATCGCGGTCGCGGCCCCGGACCAACCACGTGTTGGAGTCGAGCAGTTCGTGGACGTGGGGTTCGTCGATCAACGTGAGCGTGCTGTCGATCGCGGTGACCCTGAACCAGTCCTGGACTACGGGGAGTGCCGGATGGGTTGCCATCATGTGTCCTTGATCTGGGGTCCGTCGGCGTGACCGCGGGTCCGGGCGTGGCGTCGTCCGATCGCCTGGCTACGTGTCGGTCCTGTCGTGGTCCTGCGTCGCGGCGAGGGTGCCTTCGTCGAGCCCGAGGATGCGTTCCGCGGTCGCGGTGATCAGCTCGCGGACCTCGGCGTAGTCGATCTTCGTGCGCATGGCGGCCTGGGGACTGAGGCCGTCGATGAGGACGAGGATGTGCATCGCGGCGTAACCGGCGTTGTCGAGGCGGAAGCAGCCTTGTGAGACCCCGGCCTCGATGTGTGCCTGCAGCCGGTCCTGGGCGGCGTTCATCTGCCGTGTGACCGCGGTGAGCAGTGCGGGACGGCGCCGGCTCGCCTGCCAGGCGTCCAACCACAACAGGCTGACGAGGTCGCGGTCCTGGTGCAGCCACGCCTGCATCAACTGGCGCACCTGGTCCACCGGATGGTCCGTTCGCGCCGCGTGCTCGAAGACCGCGTCGTTGTCGGCGGTCGCTGCGTGGCTGAAGGCCGCGGCGATGAGTTCGTCGGCGGACTTGAAGTGATAGTCCACCAGGCCCGGTACGACGCCCACGGCTTGGGCGACCCGCTTCGCCGTCAGCTTGTCCAGGCCCTCGCTCACGGCGATCACGCTCGCGGCCCGCAATATCTCCGCGCGCCGCTCGCCCGCGGGCAAGCGGCGTCGTCCGGTCCGTGAGGTTGACCTCATGACCTGGGATGCTATTGATGCCCACCCCAACAAGCAACTGGTGCGCATCCCAATAGTGGGTTTCCGGAGGTCAGGATGGCGTTGAGGGCAACCGGCGGCACCAGTGAGGGGCCAGAGCGGGGCGAGCCGGTCACCGACCGCGCCGGTCATGTGGAGACCCACGGCGTCGACCACATCCCGGACCCCGATCGCCACGGTCGGCCACGTTCCCTGTTCACGGTGTGGGCGGCCTCCAACATGAACTACCTGTACATCGTGCTGGGCGGCGCGATGGTGCTGCTCGGCCTCGACATCTGGCAGTCCTTCGCGGTGATCGTGGCCGGCAACCTGCTCTGGGCGGGCGTGGGTTACCTCGCGATCAGCGGCCCCAGCTCCGGAACGCCGAGCTGGGTGGTGACGCGGGCGATGTTCGGCGTCCGCGGCAACAGATTCCTCAACGTGACGCTCGGGTGGACCGTCGCGGTCGCCTACGAGGCGATCGGCCTCGCCCTGGGAGCCCTCGCCGGGTTCGCACTGGCCGAGCAGTTGGGTATCCACGCGAACACCCCGGTCAAGGTGGCGATCGTGCTGGTCACCGCGGTCGTGACGTTCTCCATCAGCGTGTACGGGCACGCCACCATCGTGCGGTGCAGCATCTGGTTCACCTGGGCGCTGACCGCCTGCGTCCTGGTCCTGGCGTACTACGTGCTGCGCCACACGGACTGGGGCTACCGGACACCTGCCGCCACCGCGGTCCACGGCCACGGGCTGTGGGCGCTCCTCGCCTCGGGATTCACGATCATGGTGGGTGGCCCCCTGTCATGGAGCAGCAGCGCGGACTACGCCCGCTATCTGCCCGCCGGCACCTCACGCAAGGCGGTGTGCTGGTGGACGGCCGTCGGCGGTTTCGTGCCCGCCGTCCTGCTCAGCGGACTCGGCGTCCTGGCCGGGACGGCGGTGGACATGACCGACGCGCAGACGTCACTGAAGACGGTCGTGCCCGGCTGGTTCTATCCGGTCTTCCTGCTGGTCGTCATCTTCGGCTCGATCACGAACAACGTACTCACCGCATACAGCGGCGGCCTGGCCCTCCAATCCGGCGGGATCCCCTGGAGCCGCGCGTTCACCGTCGTCTTCGACGCCTCCATCGCGCTCGGCCTGACCTTCTACTCCCTGTTCGTGTCCGACTTCCTCGACACCATGAACAGCGGTCTGGAACTCTCCGTCGCGTTCCTCGGCCCGGGGTTCGCGATCTACGCCGTGGACATCTTCCTGCGCCGCAACCGCTACGACGGAGTCGCGTTGCAGGACCAGACCCGCAACAGCCGCTTCTGGTACTGGCACGGCGTGAATCCCGCCGGTGCCGCCGCGATGGCCATCGGCGTCGGGGCGGCGCTCCTGTGTGCCAACACGAGCATCTACACCGGCCCGGTCGCAGCCGCCCTCGGCGGCGCCGACCTGTCCGCAGCCGTCGGGATGTCCCTGGGGGCCCTGGTCTACGCGGGATTGATGCTCCGTCAGCGGCGCTCGGGCTGAAACGGGATCCGAATCAGCAGAAGGGGGCCCCTGCCCGGCCTCGATGCCGGGCAGGGGCCCCCTTCCAGGATCTGCGACCTGGGATCCGCGCTCCGACTACGTCACCCGTCGGATTCCGGTGACGGAATGTAGGCGCCCGGCACGTCCTCGGGGGCGAAGATCTTGCTCTCGCCGGGGTACGGCTTCGACCACTCGTGCGTCTGGTACCACGTGAAGTGGTTCATCTGCGCGGGGTTCGCGAAGTCGGGCTTGGCGTCGCGCCCGGTCAGCCGCTGCTGCGACTTCCAGGCGTCCCACTGCGCCGCGAGCTTCTGCTTGTCCGCCGGTACCTTCGCCGAAGGCGCCGCCGCGGCATCGGGGTTCTGCGGGGCCGGGGTGTCCAGACCGCAGGAGGGCGGGGTCTTCAGACCCCCGGTGAGGGAGGTCCGGTTGGGCAGTGCCTTGAACGGCGTGACGTCCGCCTTCCGGCTGAACGCCCCACGCATCGGGCTGGCCGCGCTGTCCTTCTGGTTCATCGGGTGGACCCCGAGGATCTGCTCGATGGTGCGGATCATCGTGATCTGCGAGTAGTAGTGGCTGTCGACCACACCGTGCCTGGCCCAGGGGCTGATGATCTGGATCGGGGCGCGGTGGCCGTCGACGTGGTCGAGACCGGCCTGGGAGTCGTCCTCGACAACGAAGATCGCCGAGTCCTTCCAGTACTTGCTGTGCGAGATCTCGTCGACCATCCTGCCGACCGCGAGGTCGTTGTCCGCGACCTGGGCGGCGGCGTTCGCCGGACCGCCGGTGTGGTCGCTGGACAGCCAGAACATGTTCAGGTTGGCCGGACCGTTCTTCTCGAAGTCACGCTTCCAGATCTCGGACCGGTAGATGTCCGGGACGCTCGTGTCGAACTTCGGGAACCCGTGCACCGAAACCGAGTTGAGCGACGGGATAGGGGAGGACGACACCAGAGGGTAGGCGGTGTCCTGGCCGGTCGCCCCCATGTTCTTGGAGTCGCAGTACAGGTTCTGCCAGCTCGCGTCCGCCGGCTTCGTCAGGAACTGCTGGAACTCGCCGAAGTCCCGTACGGACTTCCCGGCCGCCTGGGCGCCGGTCCAGATGAAACCGGTGCGCTGGTGGCCGAGCGCGTCGTCCTCGGTGTCGTAACTGCGCGCGTACTCACCGGCCGAGGACTCGGTGTACTCCGGATCGTCGGCCTGCATCAGCCAGTTATGGCCCTCGGCGGAGTTCGTACCGATGTCGTACGTGTTGTCGTACAGGCCGAACTGCTTCGCCAGGGCGTGCTGGTTCGGCGTCACGTTCTCGCCGAACTGCGCCAGCGACGGGTCGCCGTTGCCCTCCGGGACGTCGCCGAGGACCTGGTCGTAGGTCCGGTTCTCCTTGACGATCAGGAACACGTGCTTGATCGTCGAGGGGTCGCCGAGCCGCTCCGGGACCGGCACCGGCTTCGGCTTCTTCTTGTCCTTGCCGTGGGCCAGTGTGACCGAGCCGCGGGTCCAGCCGTTCTGCTGGAAGACCTTGGCCGTCTCGGACTTGATGACGCGGTCGTTGGGCAGGGTGAACCGCTGCACGCTCGATGTCGTGTCGTGGGTGGCGTGCCCGGCGCCGGTGGTGGGACGACGGGCGTCGATTCCACGGGTGTTGGAGACGACCACCTGCTTGCCGACGGTGGCGATCTCCGCCGGGAAGTAGTCCGTCGGGAGCAGACCGACGTAACTGACCGGCTCCTGCGGGGTCGTGTACCGGTAGACGGCGACCGCGTTGGCTCGGCCGAGCGTCACCAGCAGATGACCGTCGTCGGTGAGCGTCACCGCGTCGGGCTCGTAACCGACCGACGACTCCGGCCACGGCTGCGTGGCGACGGTCTGCACGACCTTGTTCTTGGTCGTGTCGATGACCGACACGTCGTTGGTGGCGGTGTTGGTGACGAACAGCGCGTTCTTCTTGGCGTACAGCGCGGTCGGGTGGAGACCGACGTTGATGCTCGATACGGCGGCATCCGGGTTCGCCAGGTCGATGACGCTGACCGTGCCGGTGGTGGTGGAGGCGGTCACCGGGTCGGCGGGCACCTGGGTGTTGTAGGAGTTGATCGTGGTGTCGCCGGGCTTCGCCGGACGCCCGCCCTCGTTGCTGACGTAGAGCTTGCTGCCGACCTCGGCCATGTCACGCGGGGCGTTGCCCACGGACCAGCTCTGCCGGACGGCGCCGGTCGCCGCGTCGATGGCGACGACGCGGTTCTGGCCGTTGACCGCCGAGTAAACGGTGGAGCCGTCGGGCGAGAACACCGGCTCGCCCACCAGCGCGTGCTTGGGCCCGTCCGCCGGGATCTTGACGGACGTCGGATTGGCGACGCTGCCGTCCGGGTTCACGGTGAACCTGGTGTAGCCGTCGATCTGGCCCAGCCACAGCTGCGACCCGTCGGGCGAGTACGTGGGGCCTTCCTGGCCCACGTCGTTGCCGCTGATCCGCAGGTCCGCCGAGGCGGAGTTGCCGACGAGCTGCTGCACCTTCCAGCTCTTGAGGTCCACGATGGACAGCGCCATACCGCCGTCGGTGACCGAGGCCGCGAGGTGGGTGCCGTCCGGGCTGAGCGAGGACGACATGATCTTGCCGTTGTTGACGACGAGACGGTCGCCGTACGGGGCGATGTACTGGTCACTGGAGATGACCTGGCCCTGACGCGTCGTCTGGCCGACCTGGTCGGTGCCGAACTGGTGCGTCTGGGCGAAAGCGGTGCCCGCGGCGGCGAGGGCAAGAGCGGTGATGCCGGCCGTGGCCAGGGGCATCCGGCGGCCGATGCGTCTGCCGAGAAGGCCGGAACGGCCCTCCGCGGTACGCCTGCGACGGCGTGTGACCTGCATGGACTTATCCCTTCGAGGTAGAGAGCAGCTCGACGTTGCCGTCGAACTGCCAGAGCGGGTTCGGTCCGTCCCCGGTCGGGGTGCGCACCAGGAAGTAGCCGTTCACTTCCTTCGGTCCATCGCCGTCGGCCATGAACCGCCCGTCAGCGGTGACGTCGAGCTGATAGATGGCCGAGCCGGTGGCCTCGACGTCGGGGAGGTGCCAGGAGACGACGCAGCGCCAGTCGTTGCCCGGCCCATCGGCCGCGACCCTGACGCTGCCCTTGGTGCACGCCGCGCTCGCCTTGAGCTGCGCTTCGGTGACGTCGGGTCGGTTGAGCTGCTCGGTCTGCAGGCGGTAGAGATGAGCGAATGCCGTGGCGACCGAGCGCTGCACCTTGTCCTGCTCGATCCCGGAGCCCGTGGCCGAGGTCGCCGGGGCGACGGCGACGGCCGTCAGAACGAGGAGCCCGGCGAGCGGCAGGGCTCCGACGGTGATGGCGCGGCGCCCCGAGCCGTCGTGTGCCAGGTCGGTGAAGTCCCGCCTCAGGAAGAGGAAGTAGGCCAGCGTCGTCGCCGTCACCGCCCACAACAGGCTGACAACGATGCCGATGAAGAGCGGACCGAGCTGTGCCGGGCCGGTGAACAGACCGTTCCAGGCGATGAAGGCGTAGCTGGGCAGAGCGAGGCGCATCGCGACGGGGAGCGGCAGCATCTGGGCGAGCTGCATCGTGAGCGCGACGAGCATGGGCAGCAGGAGCCCCATCGGGGAGCGCCCGAGCGCGACGGACCCGAGCAGTCCGATCGCGGCGAAGGCCAGCGTCGGGGCGAGGACGCAGACCCAGGCGAGCAGGACCTGAACGGCCGCGTCTCCCGGCGACAACAGGTGGCCGTCGAGCCCGACCAGCGGCTGGTTGCCGACCGTCACGACCCCGCCCGCCGCGCCGGAACAGGCGAGCCCGGCCACGAGCAGCAGGATGACCGTGAGGCTGGCCAGTGCCTTCGCCGCGAAGATCCGCCGGGGCGAGCGGACCGCGACGAGCAGATGGCGCCAAGTGCCGAGCCGGTCCTCGGAGGCGAACACGTCACCGGCGACCACCGAAGTCAGCAGCGGGAGCGCCCAAGTGCCCGAGAATCCGAGTACCACCAGTGATCCGGCCCATCCCGTGGCGTGCATCCAGCGGCCGAAGAGTGTGTCGACGGGGAGCGAACTCTGCTGGCTCACCGCGGCGACGAAGAGTGCCGGCGCGATCCAGCAGGCGAGGACCAGCAGGCGGATCCGCCATTGCGAGACCAGCTTGACCAGCTCGAAGCGGTAGCCGCGCGCGACCGAGACACGCGGGGCGGCAGCGGTAGCGGCAGCGGGGCCGGCGGCGACGGTTGCGGTCATCTGCTGTTCTCCTGCTGCTCGGTGAGGGCGAGGAACGCCGCTTCGAGCGGCGACACCACGGGCGAGAGCTCGCGCAGCGCGATGTCCGCGTGCACGAGCCGCACCACCAGTTCGTCGAGGGCGGGCACCAGCGCGCGCACGACGAGCGCCTCGGTGTCGTGCCGTCCCACAGCGTCGTCGACGACGCGGATCCCGGAGGTGTCGGCCGCGAGACGGCGCGCGGCTTGCGGGTCGGAGGTCAGCAGCCGGTAGTCGAGCTCACTGTTCTCGGCGGCCAGCTTGTTCAGCGGGCCGGAGAAGGCGATCCGTCCGGTGGCGAGGATGGTGACCTCCGAGCACAGCGCCTCGACGTCGTCCATGCGATGGCTCGACAGCACGACGCCGGTTCCCTCCGCCGCGAGCCTGGCAAGGACGCCGTGTACGTGCTTCTTTCCTGCCGGGTCGAGGCCGTTGGACGGTTCGTCGAGTACCAGCAGCCGGGGCTTGGTGAGCAGGGCCGCGGCGAGCCCGAGCCGCTGACGCATGCCGAGGGAGAAGCCGCGGGCGCGGTCGTCGGCGACATCGGTGAGCCCGACCTGTCCGAGCACGTCGTCGATCCCCGACGCCCGTGCGTCGAGGCCGCGCAGGGAGGCCAACGCGGCCAGGTTCTGCCTGGCGGTGAGCGAGGGGTAGAGACCGGGACCGTCCACGAAGCCGGCGACACCCTCGGGAGCGGCGAGCGCCCGCCCGATGGGCGCACCCAGGATGTCCAGTTGGCCGTCGTCGGCGACGGCCAGGCCGAGCAGCAGGCCGAGCAGCGTCGTCTTCCCGGCGCCGTTCGGTCCGACCAAACCGTGGATCTGCCCCTGCACCACATCCAGATCGATGCCGTCGAGCGCGACGACGTCGCCGAAACACTTGGTGATCCCGCGAGCCCGTATTGCCAGGCGTTCGTCCATGAGTGCCTTCCTTGGAAACCTCCGAGGACCTTAGGGACGGCACACGACGCATGCGGGGACGGATGCTTGACGTCCGGGGAACGGGAGACGACCGGAATCCGTCACGCCGATGCCCGGTCGGTAGCGGTCGAAATGTCGAACAGTAAGTTTTTCAGGGGGAGTTGACGCGAGATCATCCAGAGCCTGCGCCAGCCAACCCCCCGGCATGGAGGCGCAGCCGTGACCGATGGACTGCCTGAGCACGCGCGGCTGCAGGCCATGACGGCGGTCGCGCGGGCCCACAGGGAGCACGAGCGGTACCGCTTCTTGCTGAAGCTCGAACACGCCGTCAGCCTGCGGACGGACGCCGACACCCTGAAGGTGCCGGCCGACGGCTGGCTGGAGCCCGGGACCGGCCCGGCGCCGGCGGAGCCGGGCGACGCGACCTCTGCCGCGGCCGGCTGCCCGGACCCCAGCGACCGTACGACGGTGGCGACCACCGGCGTCCTGTTCGCGGCGAGACGGCGTCGAACCGGTCGAACTGGCGGTGGTGAGAAGGCGGTTCGAAGCGACCGCCGACGAGGACGAGCGCCTGTCCGGTCGGCTCGCCGGACACATGGCGGTCGAGTGGCAGTGCCTGGACGCCCTGCTCACCTCGGAACTGGCCGACGCCGCACGGGCCCGTTACGCCGCACTTGCCCGCAGCGCCATGGCCGGCATCGCCTGGGGTGTGGACGCACACCTGCTGACCGCCGCGCTCGACGCGATGCGCAATCCGGACCTGACCCCGTCGGGGATCCGCGCCGACCCGGCCGGAGCGGCAGCTCTGCTGCGGACCGCGTCCTGGTTCGGCGACACGACGGCCACGACGACAGCCGAGCAGGCCGCTTCGCCCAGCCGCTCCGACCTCGACTGGACCGCCTACATCACGGCCCTCGAAGCAGTCGTCGCACCGACATGACCGTCCACGGATGACCAGCCGCGCCACCGGGCGCAGGCGCACGAGTGCTGACGGGCATGACAAGCTGTCCTTCCCATTGCCCGAACCCAGGAGGTCACCATGGCTGCAGAGTCTGCATCGCAGGAAGGTTCGGAGCCGACCGAGGCCGCGAACGAAGGCCTGGCGCCCGACGCCGACGGCCAGTACGACCTGAAGCGCAAGTTCCGCGAGGCGCTGGACCGTAAGCGCGGCATGCAGGCGGACGCCGCCGGCGGCGCCGCGAAGACCGGTTCGAAGATCCGCGGTGCGCACGGTCCGGCCTCGAGCCAGAAGTCGTTCCGACGCAAGAGCGGTGGCTGACCACGGCAGCGCTTCTTCGAAGGTGACGCGCCGCATGGCACGCTGAGCCCCCTGGGTCTGTGATCGTCTGGGAGGTTTGCCACGTGGCGCAGGATCGGCTGGCGGGGACCGTGGGTGACGCGGACGCCCGCGCAGAGGAGAACCGGCTCCGCAAGGACCTCGGTTTCTGGGGCCTGACCGCGATCGGCTTCTCCAACATCCTCGGCTCGGGCTGGTTGTTCGCCGCCCTGTACGCCGCCCAGACCGCCGGCCCCGCCGCACTGCTGTCCTGGATCGCGGCCGGCGCGCTCTGCGCACTGGTGGCCCTGGTCATGGTCGAACTCGGCGCCACCAGGCCGGAGGGCGGCGGCACCGTCCGGTGGCCGCTGTACGCGAGCGGCCGGCTGGTCGGCACGCTCGTCGGCTGGTCCGTCCTGCTCTCCGTGGGCGGCACCGCCGCCGAGATCAGCGCGATCATGCAGTACGCCGCCCACTACGTGCCCGGGCTCTACGAAGGTGGCAAGCTCACCGCGTCGGGCCTGGGCGTCGCCGCCGCGCTCAGCGTGCTGCTCACCGCGCTGAACTGGTTCGCGGTACGGATGTTCGCCCGCCTGAACAACCTGGTGTCGGTGTTCAAGGTCGTCGTCCCCGTGGTCACCATCGTCGCGCTCTTCCTGTCCGGCACCCACTCGGGCCGCCTCACCGAGCACGGCGGCTTCGCCCCCTACGGCTACGCCGCCTGCCTGACCGCGCTCGCCGGCGGCGGCATCGTGTATTCCGTGAACGGTTTCCAGGCCCCCCTGGACTTCTCCGGCGAAGCCCGCAACCCCCGCCGCAACGTACCCGCGGCCGTGCTCACCGGCATCGGCCTCGCGGTGCTGGTCTACCTCGGGCTCCAACTCGCGTTCCTGTTCACCGTGCCCGACTCGCTCCTCACGCACGGCTGGCAGGGCGTGAACTTCGATTCGCCGTTCGGCCAGCTCGCCCTCGTGCTCAACCTGCACTGGCTGGCCACGCTGCTCTACGCCGACGCGGTGGTCTCCCCGGGCGGTTCGGCGTACGTGGGCGTCGCCATCGACGCCCGCCACACGTACGCCCTCGCGAAGAACGGTCTGGTGCCCCGGTTCTTCATGCGCATCGACCCCCGCTCCGGTATCGCGCGCCGTGCCCTGGTCCTCAACCTCGTCGTCATCATCCTTTTCATGCTGCCGTTCGGCGGCTGGCAGGACATCGTGAGCGTGATGGGGGACATGTACCTCCTGATCTACGCCGCCTCGGCAGTCGCCGTCGCGTCCTTCCGGGCACACGACCGCGAGCGCGGAGTGCCCCTCGCGGACGGTCAGCTGCCGGGCGTGCGCTGGATCGCGCCGGTCAGCTTCGCCGTGGCCACCGAGTTCATCTACTGGTCCGGCTGGGAACACCTGCGGCTCGCCCTGCCCCTGGTCCTGGCGGGTGTCCCGCTGTACCTGCTGCAACAGGGCCGGACGGCGGGACGGCCCGTACGCGAGGAACTGCGTCAGGGGGCCTGGATCGTCTTCCACCTGGCGGCGCTGACCCTGCTGTCGTGGCTCGGCACGTTCGGTGGCTCCGGACGTCTGCCGGCCCCGTACGACACCGTCGTGGTCGGCGTCCTGGCCCTCGCGGTCTTCGTATGGGCGGTGCGCTCGGGCGCAGCCCATCTCCGTACGGATCCGTCCGCCGAGCGGGTGTTCTAGGCGGTGTGCGTGGCGTGAACCCGTCGGGCCGCCTGTTTGTGCAGGTCAGGTGCCATGGCCGCATGCGGGTGCCGAGAGTAGATTGGTTGATGTCAAGCAACTGACTCCGGCGGGAGTGATGCCCTGTGGCAAGGACAACCGCTGAGTCGGCCGCCGCACGTCGGGGTGGTCTCCGTGAGCCAGGACCGCGTGACAAGTGGATCGCGCTCTCCAACACCACGCTGGGCGTGCTGATCGCGACGATCAATATATCGATCATGCTCATCGCGTTGCCGGACATCTTCCGGGGGATCGGTGTGGACCCGCTGCAGCCCGGCAACACGAGTCTGCTGCTGTGGCTGATCATGAGCTACATGGTGGTCACCGCCGTGCTGGTGGTCAGCTTCGGCCGCCTCGGTGACATGTACGGCAGGGTCCGGATGTACAACATGGGGTTCGCGGTGTTCACCGTGTTCTCGGTGCTGTTGTCGGTGACCTGGATGCACGGCACGGCGGGCGGCCTGTGGCTGATCGGCATGCGGGTCCTGCAAGGCGTCGGCGGGGCGATGCTGATGGCGAACTCCAACGCCATCCTCACCGACGCCTTCCCCGCCCGTCAGCGCGGCCTCGCACTGGGGCTGAACCAGGTGGCCGGCATCACCGGATCCTTCGTCGGCCTCGTCCTCGGAGGACTGCTCGGGCCCCTCAACTGGCATCTGGTGTTCCTGGTGTCCGTACCGTTCGGCCTGTTCGGCACCGTGTGGGCCTATCTGAAGCTGCACGACACGGGCGTACGCGCGGGTGCCCGACTGGACTGGTGGGGCAACCTCACCTTCGCCGTGGGCCTGATCGCCGTACTTGCCGGCATCACCTACGGCATCCAGCCCTACGGCGGCGACATCATGGGCTGGGCCGACCCATGGGTGATCGCCGCGATCGCCGGCGGCATGGCGATGCTGGCCGTCTTCTGCGTGGTGGAGACCAGGGTCCCCGAGCCGATGTTCCACCTGTCGCTGTTCAGGATCCGTGCGTTCACCGCCGGGAACGTGGCCAGTCTGCTCGCGGCGCTCGGGCGCGGCGGCCTGATGTTCATCCTGATCATCTGGCTCCAGGGCATCTGGCTGCCCCGCCACGGCTACGGCTTCGAGCAGACCCCGCTGTGGGCCGGCATCTACATGCTTCCGCTGACCGTCGGGTTCCTGGTCGCGGGGCCCTTCTCCGGCTGGGCTTCGGACCGCTTCGGGGCCAGGGCCTTCGCCACCGGGGGCATGCTGCTGGCCGCAGCCACCTTCCTGGCCCTTCAAGCGCTGCCGGTCGACTTCAACTACCCTTCGTTCGCTCTCGTCCTGCTGTTGAACGGGCTCGGCATGGGCCTCTTCGCGGCACCCAACCGGGCGGCCATCATGAACAGCCTGCCGCCCGACCAGCGTGGGGTGGGTGCCGGGATCAGCACCACGTTCCAGAACTCGGCCACTGTGCTCTCCATCGGCATCTTCTTCTCCCTGATGATCGCGGGCCTGTCCGCCGCGCTCCCCGCCGCCCTCAACCACGGCCTGACCGCGCAGGGGGTGCCCGCCGCCGACGCCGCCAAGGTCGCCGCCCTCCCGCCCGTCGCCGTGCTGTTCGCCTCGCTCCTCGGTTACAACCCGATCCAGACCCTGCTCGGCCCGCACGTCCTCGCTCAACTGCCCCCGGGCCACGCCCACTACCTCACCGGGCGCGGCTTCTTCCCGGAGCTGATCTCCCAGCCGTTCGCCGACGGTCTGTCCGTGGCCTTCGACTTCGCGATCGCCGCGTGCGTCGTCGCCGCCATTGCTTCAATGCTGCGCGGCGGCCGCTACATCCATGACGACAGGCCTCTGCTCCAGCCGGTCCCGCTTCTGGCGCCCGCCCCACCCGCCTCGCCCGCACAGACGCCCTCGCCCCCGGCATCCCCGCCGACGCCCCGATCCGAGGGACCGTGATGACCTCCTCCTTCGACTCCGACGCCTTCGACTCCGAGCAGTCGGCGGAGCTCGCCGAACGGCTCCGTGCCGCGATCCAGCAGCTCCTCCCCGAACTGCGCGCCCAAGGCATGCAGAGCCAGCTCACCCCCAGTCGGCTCGCCGCGCTGGCGGCGCTCTCCGCGCACGGGCCGCTTCGCATCAGCGACCTTGCCACACGCATGGGCATCGCCCTGTCCACCGTCTCCCGCATGGTGGACCTGCTCGACGGCTTCGGATGGATCGAACGCCAGGCGGACCCGAAGGACCAGCGCGCCACCCTGATCGCGCTCAACGACACGGGCCAGGCGCTTCTTGACTCCACGCGCCGCCAGGCAGCCACCCGTCTGGCCGAGCGGATCCACCAACTCACCGCCGACCACCAGCACTCCTTGCACGACGCCCTGCCGGCGCTGGAAGCCCTCTCTGCGCAGCTCCCCACCGAACCGCCAGGGACCGGCCGACGCTAGGGCCTACCGGCCGGCGGCGCCCGGCCGAGGGACCGGATTGCGCTGGACGGCGATGATGGCGGCGTCGTCGCTGAGGTGTCCTCGGCAGTGGGCGAGGAGGTCCCGGCGGATGTGATCCAGGAGTGCTTCCGGGCTGCTCGTGGTCCACTGCTCGACTCGCTGCGCGAACGGATAGAAGACCCCGCCCTCATCGCGGGCTTCGGTGACCCCGTCCGTGTAGAGGATCAGGGTGTCACCGGCATCGAAGGCGAACTCGTCGACGGGAAACCCTTCGGCCGGCAGCCCGGCCACGCCGAGGGGCGGGGCCGGGTGGGGACTGGTGAGGGTGTGGACCTGGTGCTCGTGCAGCAGTAACGGTGGGGGATGTCCGCAGCAGGTCATACGGGTCGTGTGCCCCTGACCGGGGATTTCCAGCAGCAGGGCGGTGATGAAGTGCTCGTCGATCTCGTCCTCCGCCTCGACGAAATCGGCGAGGTAGCGGGACACGCTCCGGTCCAGGGCCACGGCGAGCGCGGGCAGCGTGGCGTGCTGGTCGGCGACCACGCGGAACGCACCGAGCAGCAGCGCCGACTCGCTGACGGCGGACAGCCCGTGTCCCCGTACGTCACCGATGATCATCCGTACGCCGTCGTCGGTGCCAGTCGCCGTGTAGAGGTCGCCGCCGATCTCGGCCTCGTCCTCCGCCGCCAGATACATCGAGGCGATCCGCAACGGACCGATGTGGTGGGGGAGGGGCCGCAGCAGGGCCTTCTGTGCGACCTCGGCCACGGACCGCACTTTGGCCAGTTCCCGTCTCCGGTGCTCGCGCACGCGGCAGAAGAACACGATCAGGGCGCTGAGCAGGGCGAGGGAGAAGATCTGCACCATCACATTGCGTGTGGTCAGGACGCCGAAGTGGATGCCGATGAATGCCTGGGCTCCGACCGCCAGGGCCCCGATGAAAGCCGTGAGGCGGGGTCCGGCGAAGGAGGCGGTGAGTGCGGGGGCCACGACCAGCAGCGGCCCCAGATGCACGTCGGCCGGAACCAGGAAGTCGACGACCGTGATCACCACGATGAGCGCGAGCGGAAACATCACCAGCGCGTGACTCGGCTGCCACCGCTGCCACAGACCTCCCAAGCGCCGCCGTAGGCCCACGCCATCCACTGTGCACCCTCGGAGCGTGACGTGGGCATCGAGCAAGTCCTCACCTGCGCTGATTGCACACGGTGACGATTGCTGATCGCAGGGGGCCGCCGCGGCGACGCTGTCCGCGTCGAGGAGTTCCGCCGTTCCACGTCGTAGAGTCCGGGGCCATGGTTCGTAACACCGCCCAGGCGGCAGCGAAGTGCACAGCCGCCGGTGATCCCGGCCCGGTCCGTCCTGGAGCGGCCTCGTGAGCGTCTCGATCGTGTTGTTCACGTCCGACCTCCGTGTCCACGACCACCCGCCGCTACGGGCGGCGCTCCGCGCGTCGCATGAGGTGGTGCCGCTGTTCGTACGGGACACGGGGATCGCGTCCGCCGGTTATGCGGCGCCCAACCGGGAAGCGTTCCTCGCGGACTGCCTGGGTGATCTCGACGCGGCGCTGCGCGCGTGCGGCGGGCGCCTCGTGGTGCGGTCGGGGGACGTGGCCGATGCCGTGGCCGGCGTCGCGGCCGAGACCGGCGCGGACGCGGTGCACATGGCGGGCGGCGTCAGCGCGTACGCGCAGCGGCGTGAGGAGCGGCTGAGGAACGTCCTGGAGGGGCAGGGGCGGAGGCTCGTCGTCCATGACTCGGTCGTGACCGCGGTGGCGCCGGGCGCCGTCACCCCGGAGTCGTCGGACCACTTCGCCGTGTTCACTCCGTACTTCCGGCACTGGTCGGAGCAGCGTCTGCGCGATGGCCTCGCGGCGCCGCGCGCGATCCGGGTCCCGGACGGCGTGGCCACGGAGGGGACGCCGTCACGCGCGCGGGTCTCCGGGACCTCGCCGGGTCTCGCGGCGGGCGGGGAGAGGGCGGGCCGCAAACAGCTGACCGCGTGGCTGCGGTGTGGTGTCGCAGGCTACGAGGACGGGCACGACGACCTGCCCGGCGACGCGACGTCACGCCTGTCGCCCCACCTGCACTTCGGCACGCTTTCTCCGGTCGAACTCGTCCATCGGGCGCGTGGAGCCGGTGGTCCGGGCGCCGACGCGTTCGTACGTCAGCTCGCCTGGCGCGACTTCCACCACCAGGTCCTCGCCGCGCGCCCGGCCGCCGCGGCGCACGACTACCGCACCCGCCACGACCGCTGGCGCTCCGAACGAGCGGCGGCCCGGGACATCGAGGCGTGGCGCGAGGGGCGCACGGGCTATCCGGTGATCGACGCGGCCATGCGGCAACTGAGCCACGAGGGCTGGATGCACAACCGCGGTCGCCTCCTGACCGCGAGCTTCCTCACGAAGACGCTGTACGTCGACTGGCGGGTCGGCGCCCGTCACTTCCTGGACCTCCTGGTCGACGGCGACATCGCGAACAACCAGCTCAACTGGCAGTGGATGGCGGGGACCGGCACCGACTCGCGCCCCAACCGCGTCCTCAACCCCGTGACGCAGGCGAAGCGTTACGACCCGGACGGCGCGTACGTGCGCCGCTGGGTTCCGGAACTCACGGGTCTCGCCGGGTCCGCGGTCCACGAGCCGTGGAAGCAGCCCGGGCCCGAGCGCGCGAAGTACGCCTACCCGGACCCGATCGTCGAACTCGCCGAAGGACTCGAGCGGTTCAGGTGGGCGCGCGGGCTGGACTGAGCCCTCTCGATGCGGGGTCCGTGTCAGGGGCCCCGTTTCGGCGGGCGAGGGAAGAATCCGCTCGTGCGGGCGGCGTACGCGGCGTATCCGGGGCGCTCGGCCATGTGCCGTTCCAGGAGCGGTTTTCCGCTGCCCCTGAGCAGCAGGTAGCTCATCGTGAGCGGGGAGACCACGGTGACGGCGGCCGCGCCCGCCCCCGCGTCGCAGGTGACGAGGAAGACGCCCCACCACACGCAGAAGTCACCGAAGTAGTTGGGGTGCCGTGTGAGGCTCCACAGACCGCGGTCCATGACGCGTCCCCGGTGGGCCGGGTCGGACTTGAAGCGGGCGAGCTGGTGGTCGCCGACCGCCTCGAAGAAGAGTCCCACCGCCCAGAGCGCGGCTCCGGCCACCGCGAAGGCGGACATGGGTCGCGTGCCGTACTGCGCTGCCTGGACCGGCAGTGACACCAGCCAGACCAGGGCGCCTTGCAGCAGGTAGACGATGCGCAGGGCGTACAGGTCGCGGTTGCCGCGGGCTCTGGCGAGCAGTGCCTCGTAGCGCGGGTCCTCGCCATGGCCGCGCCCTCGCCGTGCGATGTGCAGTGCGAGCCGCAGGCCCCACACCGCGGTGAGCACGGTGACCAGCAGGCGCCGTCCCGGGTCGCCGTCGCCGGCCGACAACACGTAGGACACGAGAGCGACGGCCGTGAAGCCGATGCCCCATGCCACGTCCACGATCCGGTGCAGACCCGTGCGCAGGGCGACGGCGAAGGTGACCGCCATGACGAGGAGCGCCGCGCTCGCGCCCGGTGCGAGGTTCCGGGCGAAGGCGGACCAGTCGAACCCGTTCACTGCCCGGCCCCGCCCGGCCGGGGAACGGTCGCCGAACCCCCGCGCGGGCCGTCCTTCGTGAACAGGTACTGCTGGACGTCCAGATAGCCCGCGCGGAACCCCGCCTCGGAGTACGCGAGGTAGAAGGTCCACATGCGGCGGAACGTGTCGTCGAAGCCGAGCTCCTCGACCTCGTCGGCGCGCTCGGTGAACCGTTCGCGCCACAGCCGCAGCGTCTCGGCGTAGTGGGCGCCGAAGCCGTCGCGGCGGGCGGTGCGCAGGCCGGTGCGGTCGCGGACCGTCTCCTCGATCGCTTCCACGGAGGGCAGCTGACCGCCGGGGAAGATGTACTTCTGGATCCAGGTGAATGTGCCACTGCTCGCGAGCATCCGGTCGTGCGGCATGGTGATGGCCTGGAGGGCGGCGCGGCCGCCCGGCGCGAGCCGTTCGTCGAGCGTACGGAAGTAGACGGGCCAGAACTCCTCGCCCACCGCCTCGACCATCTCCACACTCACCACGGCGTCGTACGTTCCCCGGGCCTCCCGGTAGTCGCACAGCTCCACGGAGATCCGGTCGGCCGCCCCCGCAGCGCGGATGCGCTCACGCGCCAGGTCACGCTGCTCGGCGGAGAGAGTGAGCGTGGTGACGTGGGCGCCGCGCCTGGCGGCTCTGATCGCCAGCTCGCCCCAGCCGGTTCCGATCTCCAACAGGCTGGTGCCGGAGGTGACTTCGGCGAGGTCGAGCAGCCGGTCGATCTTGGCGTGCTGTGCCGCTTCGAGGTGCCGCCAGGTCGAGGGGAAACCGCGGAAGACGGCGGACGAATAGCTGAGCGATTCGTCGAGGAACAGGGCGAACAGGTCGTTCGACAGGTCGTAGTGGCGGCTGATGTTGTCGCGGGCACCGACCGGGGTGTTGCGCTGGGAGGCCGGCCGCCGCGATGCCCAGAGTCCGCGCAATCGCTGGAGGGGGCGGGGGATCAGATCGGCGGCGTGGCCGGCGAGCACGCTCAGGGCGGCCACGAGGTCGGGTGCGTCCCACTCCCCGGCCATGTAGGACTCCCCGAAGCCGACGAGGCCGTTCACGCCGATGCGGCGGTGGAAGGCCTCCGGGTCGTGGATCCTCAGCAGGGGCCCACCACGGCCGAGTTGAGTGCCATCCGCGAGTCGCACACGCATCGGCAGGCGGTCGAGCGCGCCGCGCACGACGGCCTGGGAGACGGCGGTTCTCGCGCGCGAGGACCGGGGAGGCGACGCGACGTCCGGCCAGCGGGCCGCGTCCACGGCCGTGGTGTCGGACCGCCGCTCGGCGTGGCCGCGGTGGGTCACAGGGAAGTTCATTCCATGCCTTTCTGTACTCCGTGCCGGGGGCGGGGCCGCATCGGCAGCCCCTTCAGATAAAGGCGGATGCCGTGCGCGCGGATCGCGGCCGAGACGGCGAGCGTGGGCCACGGGTGCCGCAGCGCGGCGCGGACCAGCGCTCCCGAGGTGGCTTCCAGCCGCAGGCCCCGGACGGTCGCCGTGAACGGCCTGCCACCGGCCCGCTCCAGATGCACGGCGAGATCGAGCCGTTCCCCGGGCAGGGGCAGACGCATCCGGTACTGCCCGTCGACGGGGAAGAACGGCGAGACGTAGAACTCTTTGTCCACGCGGAATTCCTCGTGGAACCCTTTGCGGAACGCCTCGTCCGGGCTGAGCAGGTAGCAGTGCCGTTCGCCGTACGTGTTGTGGACCTCGGCCACCACGCAGCGCAGTTCGCCGTCCCGGTCGTGGCACCAGAAGAGGCTGAGCGGGTTGAAGACGTGGCCCAGGACGCGGGCCTGCGCGAGCATGACGACCGGCCCGGTCGGGCGCGGGACACCGTGCGCGGCCAGGAACTTCTCCAGGCCGGCCCGGATCGTGGGCCCCGCTCCGCCGAAGTGGTCCCGCGCCTCGAACCGGGCCAGGGGACGCAGTGGGGCGGGGAGACGGAGAGGCCGGTCCACGTCGATCAGCCACAGGTAGGTGCGGTGCCGCAGCACGTGACGCCTGGGCGCGGTGCGCACGTGTGTGACCAGGCACGGGTACAGCGCGGGCGCGTGGCCGGGCGGTAGACCGCGTGCTGGGGCGGACGAGGAGCGGGGGGCGTGGATCACCAGACCACCCCCAGCGCCGCGGCCGCCGCCGCGCCCGAGCGGCAGCCGTCCTCGTGGAAACCCCAGCCGTGATAGGCCCCCGCATAGGCGGTACGTGGCCCGCCTATGTCGGGGAGCCGCTGCTGGGCGGCCACCGACTCCGGGGTGAGGACCGGATGTTCGTACGTCATGCGGGCCAGCACCCGCCCGGGGTCGACGCGGTCCTCGCCACCGAGGGTGACGACGAAGGTCTCGGATGCGGTGAGGCGCTGCAGACGGTTCATGTCGTAGCTGACGCGGACCCGGTCGGCCGCGACGCCGCAGGTCGGCATGAGGTAGTTCCATGCGGCGCGCGCCCTCGCACCCCTGGGCAGGACGCCGGTGTCGGTGTGGAGGACGGTGCTGTTGCGCGAGTAGCGGAAGGCTCCGAGGACCTGGCTCTCCTCAGGCGTGGGGTCGGCGAGGAGGCGCAGGGCCTGGTCGGGGTGGGTGGCGATGACGACGGAGTCGTACGCCGTCGTCATCCCGTCCTCGGTCGTGAGCTCGACGCCGTCGGGGTGCCGGCGCACGGACCGTACGGGCGTGGCGGTGTGGACGGCGCCCAGCTGCTTCACGACCCGGTCGACATAGCTGCGTGAGCCGCCGGTCACCGTGCGCCACACCGGCGAGCCGGTGACCGACAGCAGACCGTGGTGCGCCAGGAACCGGAACAGGTAACGCGCCGGAGCGCGCCGGGCCGTGGCGGCGTCGCACGACCATACGGCGGCGACGAGCGGCGTCATGAAGTGGGCGACGAAGTACGCGGAGAAGCGGCCCCGGGTCAGGAACTCACCGAGGGTGAGAGCGTCGTCGTCGCTCTCGGCCAGCAGTCGGCGAGCGGCCCGGTGGAAGACGGGCACCTCGGCCAGCATGCGCAGGTAACGCCCGCGAGCCACGTTGCGAGCCTGGGCGAACAGGCCCGAAGGGCCCCGGGCCCCGGCGTACTCAAGGCCGCACCCTTCGCACCGTACGGACATGCTCATCTCGGACGCCTGCGTGGTGACGCCGAGTTCGGAGAAGAGCCGCAGCAGGTTCGGGTAGGTGCGGCGGTTGTGGACGATGAACCCCGAGTCGACCCGGTGCACGCGGCCGTCGGCCGAGGGCACGTCGTGGGTGTGCGCGTGACCGCCGGTCCTGTCGTCGCCCTCGTACATCACCACGTCGTGGCGGCGCGCAAGGATGTGTGCGGCGGTGAGACCCGCCACGCCGCTCCCCACGACCGCCGTCCGTATGCCCTGCGCCGCACGCGTCACGATCCGCTCCTCCTGCTCCGCGCCTCCGCCGACTGTCCGCGCGGAGGACTCAGTAGTGATCCGGAGCCGAGGCGGGGACGGATTGGCCGAGATGTTCGCCGAGGCGCCGGTGACACAGGACCTGGACGCGGAGCGCGTACCGCGTGGAAAACTCGTCCGCATCAGCACCAATCCGTTGGCGCCCTGGCTACGCATTACCGGTGTCCCGCCGTTCCCTCCCGGAAGATCGCCACGTGAACCGAATCGCACCCCTCGGGGCGTCACCCGCGCCGGAGCCCGATCTGCAGGCGCTCATGGGCCGGACCGCCAAGGGCAGCCAGGAGGCATTCGCCGCCGTGTACGACCGGGTGGCCGGGCCGGTCTTCGGAGTGGTGCGCAGCGTGCTGCGTGACCACGCGCAGTCCGAGGAGGTGGCCCAGGAGGTCCTCATCGAGGTGTGGCGCAGCGCCGCCCGCTACCGCCCCGACCGCGGTACGGCCATGAACTGGGTACTCACCCTCGCCCACCGGCGTGCCATCGACCGGGTCCGATCGGTCGAGGCCTCCGCCGCCAGGGAGCGGCAGGCCGCCTTCCTCGACCGCACCCCCGAGTTCGACGAGGTGACCGAGCAGGTGGAGCACCGCCTCGAACGCGAACAGGTACGCCGCTGTCTGCGCGGCCTCACGGAGCTCCAGCGCCAGTCGGTGACGCTGGCCTACTACCGCGGACTCACGTACAGGGAAGTGGCCGAGCTGCTCGCGCTGCCTCTCGGTACGGTCAAGACGCGCCTGCGGGACGGTCTGATCCGCCTGCGCGACTGCCTGGGGGTGAACGCATGACGAACGCCGATGTCCACACGCTGACCGGCGCCTACGTGCTCCACGCGCTCTCCGAGGCCGAGCGGGCCGCGTTCGAGAGCCACCTCGGGGTCTGCGAGGCCTGCACCCAGGAAGTCGCTGAACTGGCGGCCACAGCAGGCAGGTTGGGGCTCGCCGTCAGTGAGACCCCGCCGCCCGAGCTCAAGGCCCGGGTGATGGGACGGATCCCCAATGTCCGCCAGGAGTCGCCGCTCCCGAAGCAGCCCTCGCGGGCCGGCGGGAACCCGGCGTGGGGCCTCCGTGCGTCGCGCTGGGCACTCGCCGCGTGCCTGGCGGCCGCCGCCGGTCTTGGCGGCGTCGCGGTGTGGCAGCACGAGGAGGCACGGGACGCGCGGGCCGAGGCGGGCGCGGAGCAACGGCGGTCGGCGGAGCTCGCGGCTGTCCTGGGGGCGCCCGACGCCAAGGCGGGCACCGCGCGTCTTGGTGACGGTGCGAGCGCCACGGTGGTCGTCTCCAAGAGCCGCGACAAGGCAGCGTTCGTGTCGTCCGGACTGGCCACGCCGCCGTCCGGCAAGGTCTACCAACTGTGGTTCGCCGACGGCGACACGATGCGTCCGGCCGGCCTGCTCGACCCCGCCTCGCGGGCGCAGGCCGTTCTCCTGGACGGACCCGTCGACCAGGCGTCCGGCATGGGCATCACCGTCGAACCGGCGGGCGGATCCCCCAAACCCACCTCCGCGCCGGTGGCCCTGATGAACTTTCCCGCCTGAGCGTCCATGGCACCGGCGAGGCAGGGAAATGCCTCGCCGGAACGTGTTGTGTGCAGACCCGCCGGAATGGAGAGCGGGACGGACCGTTCATTCGGACCCGCGCGCCCTTCGGATTGGTCGGAAGGAAATTCTCCCCCGATCGAGTGGGAGACCAATCCGCACCCGGTCACTGCTCCGGATGGCCGGTGTGAGCAAAGAAGCGAAGACATCAAGTCACCCCCGCGTGTGGCGACTTGTCGGGCTCGGCGCGTCGAGCGGCCTCCTGGCGGGCTACGCCGCGCTGGCGACGGCCGAGCTCGTGTCTGCCGCGGTACGTCCTGAGTCGAGTCCCGTCGTCGCGGTGGGCGGGGCGGCGATCGACCGCACGCCCGCCGGGGTGAAGGACTGGGCGATCCGCCACTTCGGCACGAACGACAAGATCGTCCTGCAACTGGGCATCCTCGGTGTCCTCACCCTTCTCGCACTCGCTCTGGGCGTCGTGGCGACGCGGCGCCGGCGGACCGGCTCGGCGGGTGTCCTCCTGTTCGGCGTGGTCGGGGCCTTCGCCGCGACCGGTCGGCCCGACTCCACGAGCGTCGTCGACGCCCTGCCGTCGGTGGCCGGAGCAGTGGTGGGAGCGGGGCTTCTGTACCGGCTCTCCGGGCGCCTGCAGCCACTTAGGAGTGCGGCTCCCGTGGGCCGAGGCGTGACGGCTCCCGTGGAGTCAGAGGTCGCTCGGAGCGAGGACGAGGCGGGCTGGGGCCGGCGGGGATTCGTCGTCGCGGCGACGGCGGCCGCGGCCGCGTCGACGGGGATCGGCCTGGTGGGCCGCTCCCTGAACGGTTCGCAAGGGCAGAACGCCGTCGCCTCGCGCCGCGGGATCACGCTGCCCGCCCCGGCCTCGGCCGCGGCACCCATACCCAAGGGGGCCGTGCTGCGGATCAGGGACGTCAGCCCGTTCATGACGCCCGGTCAGGACTTCTACCGGGTCGACACCGCGCTGGTGGTGCCCAAGGTCGACGCGAACTCATGGCGGCTGCGGATCCACGGCAAGGGCGTCACCCGCGAGGCGAACGTGTCGTTCGCGGAGCTGCTGCGCATGCCGCTGATCGAACGGAACATCACGCTCGCCTGCGTCTCGAACGAGGTCGGCGGCCCGTATGTCGGCAATGCGCGGTGGATCGGCGTGCGCCTGGCCGACCTCCTGAGGCGGTGCGGCGTCAGGCCGCCGTCGAAGGGCGGGCCCGCCGACCAGCTGGTCGCGCGTTCCGTCGACGCAATGACCATCGGCAGCCCGGTCGAGGACGTCATGGACGGCCGCGACGCGATGCTCGCCCTCGGGATGAACGGCGCGCCACTGCCCTTCGCCCACGGTTTCCCGGTGCGCATGGTGGTTCCCGGCCTGTACGGGTTCGTGTCCGCCTGCAAATGGATCCAGGACATCGAACTCACCACCTTCGACGACTACGACGCGTACTGGGTGAAGCGGCACTGGGCGCGCAGGGCGCCCATCAAGACACAGTCTCGGATCGACACCCCCAAGCCTTTCGCACGCCCCAAGGCCGGCATGGTCATGGTCGCCGGCGTGGCCTGGGCCCAGCACCGCGGGATCGACAAGGTCGAGGTCCGCGTCGACGACGGGCCCTGGCGGCGGGCGGATCTGGCCGCCGAGGACACCACGGACACCTGGCGTCAGTGGTCCTTCCCCTGGAAAGCCACATCCGGCGGTCACACCCTGACCGTCCGGGCCACCGACCGCATGGGCCAGACCCAGACGGAGAAGCGGACCCGCACCATCCCCGACGGGGCCAGCGGCTGGCATTCGGTGGTGGTCACCGTGGACTGACCGCCGCCCGCCCTCGACCGCACGACCTGAACTCAGCACCCTCACCACATCGTTCAAGGAGCAGAAATGAACACCGTCACCCGCCGAACCCGTCGTGGAGCCCTCGTTCTCGCCGCGGCGGCGATGCTGCCGCTGGCGCTCACCGCCTGCTCGAGCGACGACGGCAAGGACAAGGCGGCCTCGGACACGAAGTCGTCTGCCGCGTCCGACACGGCGTCCGGCAAGGCCGACGACAGCGGTTCGGGCGACACGAACAACGCGGACGAGCCGTTCGGCCCGGCCTGTGCCTCCGTGCCGAAGGACGGCGCCGGCTCCTTCGACGGCATGGCCAAGGACCCGGTCGCGACCGCCGCGTCCAACAACCCAGCCCTGTCCACCCTCGTCACCGCGGTGAAGAAGGCAGGCCTGGTCGACACCCTGAACAACGCCCAGAACATCACCGTGTTCGCGCCGACCAACGACGCCTTCGCGAAGATCCCGAAGGCCGACCTGGACAAGGTCCTGAACGACAAGGCCACGCTCACCAAGATCCTCACCTACCACGTCGTGGGGCAGAAGCTCGCGCCCAAGGACCTGGAGAACGGCTCGTACACGACGCTGGAGAAGTCGAAGCTGACGACCGCGGGCTCCGGCGAGTCCTACAAGGTCAACGACTCCGCCAGTGTGGTCTGCGGCAACGTCAAGACCGCCAACGCCAACGTCAACATCATCGACACGGTGCTGATGCCGAAGTAGTGACGCGGGCGGCGGCGGGGAGCCGTCCTCCAACGGTCGACCGTTGGAGGACGGCTCCCCGCCGGCGTGCTTCCTCCTCCGCGGCCAGGAGGATCTTCGATCCCCACCCGTCCTTACGGCTCTTCTCACGGATCCAGAGCATCTCGATGCCGAGCAGCCCACCCCACGTCCAGCCGGACATGCACCTACCGTTCTTGGCCTTCCAAGAGACGACCAACAGCCCTTTCCAGTACGGCGATCCGGTCGGCGAGACCCGCCGAATCAGGTCCGTCCGTCCCCTCCCTCTCACGCAGCAGGCGTTGTACTTGGGCAAGTTGAAGTTCCACGTCGGCAAGGCGGTGCTGTTCCTCGGCGGGTTCCGTCGGTACGTCGACCGCCAGGAGGCGTGTCAACTGCTCGGCTTGATCGGCAAGTTGACGGTTCTTGCGGTGCAGCTCCAGGAAGACGTTGACCTTGGTCCGCAACAGCCAGGGGTCGAACGGTTTGACCAGGAAGTCCGCCGCGCCGACGGTGTAGCCGCGGTAGGCGTAGTTCGGGTCGACCGCCGCCCCGGTCAGCAGGATGATCGGGATGTCCTTGGTCTGGTCGAGGCCCTTGATGTTGGCGGCGGTCTCGAAGCCGTTCATGCCCGGCATCAGTACGTCGATGAGCGCGACCGCGAACTCCTGCCGCAGCATCGCCTTGAGCGCCGCCTCGCCCGAGTGCGCGCGGACCACGCGGGCGAGCGAGCCGAGCACGGCTTCGAGAGCGACCAGGTTTTCCTCCATGTCGTCCACGATGAGGATGCTGGAGGCGTCGGCCGCCGCTCCCTGCGGCGCCGTCACAGCGTCCGCCCCGGGGTGTCGTCGCCGGACGCGTCCGGAGGTGCCTCCGAGCGGGTGTGCGGGTCGAGCAGCCTGCAGATCACCGACAGCAGCCTGTCGACGTCCACCGGCTTGGGGATGTAGTCGTTTGCACCGCTCTCGATCGCCTTTTCGCGGTCGCCCGGCATCGCCTTGGCAGTGAGCGCGATGACCGGCAGGTTCGCGAAGCGAGGTGTGCGCCGCATCGCAGCGATCATCTCGTAACCATCCATTTCCGGCATCATGATGTCCATCAGTACCAGAGACACATCCGGTGTCCGGTCGAGGACCTCGAGGCCCTCACGGCCGTTCTCGGCGTACTTGACGGTGATTCCGACACGGCCCAGCACATGGGTCAGCGCGAAGACGTTCCGGATGTCGTCGTCGACGATCAGGATGTGGCGGTTGGCCAGCACCCCGGCGGCGCCGCCGGTCAGCCACTCCTTGAGCCGGGTCGTCTCCGGCCAGCTGGACGGTTCGTCCATGATGTCGAGAGCGGAGAGGTCCTCAGCGGCACGGGTGGTTCCCGCGCGGGGCACGGACGCCGGGTCGGGGAACGCGTCGACCTCCGCGGGGGCTCCTGCGCGGGCCGTGGGCCGGCGAGCCGGTGAGCCCGGCCCGGAGATGGCCTGTACTTCGCCGGCCGTGGGAAGCGGTTCCACCGCGGGGGCTGTGTAGTGCACAGGGACGTAGAGGGTGAAGGTGGAGCCGACGCCCGGCTCGCTCTCGGCCGTGATCCTGCCGCCGAGCAGGGCCGCCATGTCACGGCTGATGGAGAGGCCGAGACCGGTGCCTCCGTACTTGCGGTTGGTGGCGCCGTCGGACTGCTGGAACGCCTCGAAGATTCCGCTGAGCATCTCCGGCTGGATGCCGATTCCGGTGTCCTTGACAGAGAGGGCGATGATTTCGTCCGCGTCGCGCAGTGTCTCCTCCTCGAAGTCCGCGGGCGTCGCGCGCTCGACGAGCAGTTCCACCCCGCCGGACGAAGTGAACTTCACCGCGTTCGAGAGAAGGTTGCGCAGGATCTGCTGGAGGCGCTGCTCGTCGGAGTAGAGCTCGAGGGGGACGTTCTCGCCGACCGTGATGTCGAACGACAGGCCCCGGTCCCCGGAGAGCGGCTGGAACGTCGCCCGCACGTAGTCGAGCAGTTTGTTCAGCGGCAGCGTCTTGGGGTGCACGTCCATCCGGCCCGCCTCGATCTTCGACAGGTCGAGAATGTCGTTGATCAGTTGCAGCAGGTCGGAGCCCGCCTGGTGGATGGTGACGGCGAACTCCACCTCCTCCGCGGAGAGCCGGCCGGAGGGATTGTCGGCGAGAAGCCGGGACAGCACGAGGAGCGAGTTGAGGGGCGTACGCAACTCGTGCGACATGTTCGCCAGGAACTCGGACTTGTACTGGGAGGACGTGGCGAGCAGCGCCGCCTTCTCCTCCAGTTCGGCGTTCGTGGTCTGCAACTCGTCGGAGCGCTGGCGCAGTTCGGCGGTGAGGCGCTGCGACTCGGAAAGGAGCGACTCGGTACGGGAGTTGGCGATGATGGTGTTGATGGAGACGCCGATGGTGTTCACGAACTGGTCGACGAAGGCGAGGTGTACCTCGCTGAAGCGGCTGAACGAGGCGAGCTCGATGACGCCGAGCACCCGGTCCTCGAAGAGGATCGGCAGGATGACGACGCTGGCCGGCGGCGCGGCGCCGAGGCCGGAGCTGATGGTGATGTAGTCCGCGGGGACCGCGTCGACGAGGATCCGCCGTTTCTCCGCGGTGGCCTGGGAGATGAGACCCCAGCCGGGCGCGCCGAGGCTGAGCCGGGGGCGTGGCCTGTGGCCTTCCTCCTGGCCGGTGCCGTAACCGGCCAGGAGTTCCAGGTCGTCGCCCGGTTCCGCAGCCGCCTGGGCCAGGAAGAACGCACCGTACTGGGCGTTCACCAGAGGGGTCAGCTCGCGCAGGATCAGGTCGGCGACCTCGACCAGGTCGCGGTGGCCCTGCATGAGTCCGGCGATACGGGTCAGGTTGGACTCCAGCCAGTCCTTGGCCCGGGTCGTCTCACGGAGGTTCGCCACCATGAGGTTGATGTTGTCCTTGAGGGTGGCCACCTCGCCCTGGGCCTCCACCGAGATGGAGCCGGACATGTCGCCCTGTGTGACGGCGCTGGCGACCTCGGCGATCGCGCGCACCTGGGTGGTGAGGTTCAGGGCCAGCTCGTTCACGCTGGTGGTCAGGCGCTTCCACGTCCCGTAGACGCCTTCCACGCGGGCCTGGCCGCCCAGTTGCCCCTCGGAGCCCACCTCACGGGCCACGCGAGTGACCTCGGAGGCGAACGCGGACAGCGTGTCGACCATCGTGTTGATCGTGGTCTTGAGTTCCAGGATCTCGCCGCGTGCGTCGACGTCGATCTTCTTCGACAGGTCGCCTCGCGCGACAGCGGTGGCGACCTGGGCGATGTTGCGGACCTGGGAGGTCAGGTTGTCGGCCATGAAGTTGACGTTGTCGGTGAGGTTCTCCCAGACCCCGGACGCGCCGTGGACCTGGGCGCGGCCGCCGAGCCGTCCCTCGGTGCCGACCTCGCGGGCCACACGCGTGACCTCGTCCGCGAACGCCCTCAGCTGCTGGACCATCGTGTTGACGGTGTCCTTCAGCTCCAGGATCTCGCCGCGTGCGTCGACGTCGATCTTCTTGGACAGGTCGCCGTTGGCGACGGCGGTGGTGACCTGGGCGATGTTGCGGACCTGGGAGGTCAGGTTGAGCGCCATGAAGTTGACGTTGTCGGTGAGGTCCTTCCAGACCCCGGACGCGCCCCTGACCTGGGCCTGACCGCCCAGGTTGCCCTCGGTGCCGACCTCGCGGGCCACACGCGTGACCTCGTCGGCGAAGGCGGAGAGCTGGTCGACCATCGTGTTGATCGTCGACTTCAGCTCAAGGATCTCTCCCTTGGCCTCCACGGTGATCGTCTTCCCGAGGTCACCCTCGGCGACGGCGGTGGCGACCTGGGCGATGTTGCGGACCTGGGAGGTCAGGTTGTCGGCCATGAAGTTGACGCTCTCCGTGAGGTCCTTCCAGACCCCGGACACGCCCCTGACCTGGGCGCGGCCGCCGAGCTGTCCTTCGGTGCCGACCTCGCGCGCGACGCGGGTGACCTCGTCGGCGAAGGCGGAGAGCTGGTCGACCATCGTGTTGATCGTCGACTTCAGCTGAAGGATCTCGCCGCGCGCGTCCACGGTGATCTTCTGGCTCAGGTCGCCGTTGGCGACGGCGGTGGTGACCTGGGCGATGTTGCGGACCTGGGAGGTCAGGTTCGACGCCATGAAGTTCACGTTGTCGGTGAGGTCCTTCCAGACTCCCGATACGCCCCTGACCTGGGCGCGGCCGCCGAGCTGTCCTTCGGTGCCGACCTCGCGGGCAACCCTGGTGACCTCGTCGGCGAACGCCCGCAGCTGGTCCACCATCGTGTTGACGGTGAGCTTCAGCTCCAGCAGCTCGCCGGTGGCCTCGACGGTCACCTGCTGCGTCAGGTCTCCGCCTGCCACCGCGGTCGTCACGACCGCGATGTCCCGCACCTGCGCGGTCAGGCGCGACGCCATCGTGTTGACCGCCTCGGTCACATGGAGCCAGTCTCCGGACAGGCCCTGCGCCTTCGCACGGCCACCCAGGCGTCCCTCGGTGCCGACCTCGCGGGCGACTCGGGTCACCTCGCCGGTGAACAGCGAGAGCTGGTCCACCATGCGGTTCACGCCGATGCCCAGGCGTCGCAGGTCACCGCGGAGCTGGCGGCTTCCGTCGTGCAGGTCGACGTGCTGGGTCAGATCGCCGTCCGCGACGGCGTCGAGGACCCGGGTGGCCTTGGCGACGGGGCCCACCAGCGCTTCGATCGCCGTATTGGCGGCCTCGACGTTCGTCGTCCAGGCGCCTGAGCCGGGACTCGCCGAGATGCGTTCGTCCAGCCGGCCCCGCCGGATGATCTCGTGCCGGACGCGCTGGAGCTCCGTGGCGAGATGGCTGTTCCGCGCGATGATCTGGTTGAGGACCGCGCCCATCTCGGCCACGACCGGGTCCTGCGGGGCGGCTTCGCCCTCTTCCGGCGAACCGTCCGCACGCGCCGTGAAATCGCCTTCGCACAGGGCCTTCATCGTGGCCAGAAGCGGGCGCAGCTCACTCGTGCGGACCCATGGTCCGGAGTCCGTCGTGGCCGGGCGGGCCGCGTCCGGCCGAGTCGTGTCCATGGTCATGAACCATCCTCCGCCCGGAGTTCGTCACGCACACCAGCGGACTGTTTACGCATGTTTGTCATATTATAAGGGGCGCGAAAATACTTCTCCCGCCGCTGTTGGCGCACACAGGGGGCGTCGTGATCCCGTTGCCCGCACACTCAGCAGATTTCGTGTGCAGCAAGGAGTTGCCGGCGAACCAGCTCGCGTCCGCGCAGGCGCGAAGATTCCTGCGTGAGGTGCTCACGGGCCGGTTGACGTCCACCGCGACGCCGCCCGGCCAGGACCCGATCCCCGCTCCCGGGACGGTCCCGCAGGGGCTCGTCGACAACGCCGTTCTGCTGGTCAGCGAGCTGGTCACCAACGCCGTCGTGTACGCCGGCACCGACATCGACGTCGTCTGCCGCCTGGAGCGGCACCCGAACGCCGGTATTGCCGTCGTCGTGGAGGTCGCGGACCGCCACCCCTCCAGAGGCGTACGCGGCGCGGCCGACGCCCGGCACGGTGAGCCCGGCTACGGCCTCCAGTTGGTGAGCGCTCTCTCTCAGGCCTGGGGCGTGACCTACCGCCGGTCGGAGAAGCGGGTGTGGTTCCGGCTGGAGTCCTCGTCGGCGGAGCCGGGACCCGCGAAAGAGGCCACACCGGCCCGTACCCGCGAGATCGACGCACCCCGCACCGCGCAGGCCGCACCCGGCGCGGTGCGCCCGCCGGAACCCCTGGCGCGCAGCCATGGCTACGCCGCCGAATGGGTCGACCGCAGCGGCCCGTCGTTCCTCGCCGAGACCAGCGAGCTCCTGGCCGGGCAACTGGACCAGGCCATGGTCGCGGCGCTCGCGGCCCAGCTGCTCGTACCCCGCCTGGCCGACTGGTGCGGCATCTGGCTGCGAACCCAGGGGAGAGGGCTGCAACTCGCCAGGGTCTGGCACGTCGACGAGCGGCGCATCGTGCCGCTGCGCGAGGAACTGGAGCGGACCCCGCCGTCCGCCGGCATCCGCGCCGGAGGCACGCCCTGGCCCTGGCCGGAGAGCGGCGGGTCCGACCGCGCGGGCGGGTCGGCGTTCGCCTTCCCGCTCACCGTCCGTGACACCGACGTGGGGGTACTCCTGCTCGGCCGGACGGGGCAGCTGCACATGACCGACGCGGTGGTGCGGATGGTGGACGACGTGGCCCGCCGCGTGGCACAGGCCGTGTACACCGCCCGCCAGTACACGAGACAGACGACCATCAGCGTGGCGCTCCAGCGCAGACAGCTGCCGACGTCCCTGGCCCGCATCGCGGGAATCGACAGCGCGATCGTCTACGAGCCGCACGGCGAGGGCCAGACCGTCGGCGGCGACTTCTACGACATCTTCCCGAAGGGCGAGGGCCGCTGGTGCTTCCTGCTCGGGGACGTGCAGGGGAAGGACCCGGAGGCGATGTCCGTCACCGGCCTCGCCCGGCATCTGGTGCGGCTCCTGGCGCGCGAAGGCCACGGCGTCGAATCGGTTCTCGACCGGCTGAACACCGCCATGGCAGAGGAGAGCGCAGAAGCGCTCACGGCCGACGGCGAGCAGGCGGCCACCCGCTTCCTGAGCCTGTTGTACGGGGAGCTGGCCGTCGAGCCGGGCGTGGCAGGAGCCCGCTGCCGGGTCGCCAGCGCCGGTCACCCTCCGCCCCTCCATCTGTTCACCGACGGCAGAGTGGAACCGGCCTGCGAACCCAGGATATTGCTCGGCATCGACGAGGGCGCCGAATTCCGTGCAAGCACCTTCCATCTCGCGCCCGGCGAAACGCTGCTGTGTGTGACCGACGGCGTCACCGAACGACGCCGTGGCAACTGGCAGTTGGACGACGACGACGGTCTCGCGGATGTACTGCGCCAGGGCATGGGACTCGGCGCGAAGGCGCTCGCGGAGCATGTGCGGCGAGCGGCGCACGACTTCGGGACGGGCCCGGTGGAGGACGACCTGTCGGTACTGGTGCTCCAGGCGCCGGCGGTCGACGCGCGCACGTGCCACGCTCCGAAGCCGCCACCCCTCGCCTGACGTCGGGGTTCGGGCCGCTCCGCCGCGATTAATGCAAGTCGGGGACGGGGTTCCCCTTCCATCGGCAGGTGCAGGGACCATACTGGTCGAGCCCCCGATCACCCACAGAACGATTCCATGGCCAAGAACAGCAGCTCCCCGACCACCGCCCCCGACACCGCGTGGCTGGGGCGCGGGCGCCATCTCGGGCCCGAGCCCGAGCAGGACGTCCGGCGCAACCTGATCGCCCTCAAGGCGGCCGGGGTGCTCGACGACTTCCTGGACCTCGACCCCGTCGAGGCAGCCCGCTCCACCGCCCTGCGCCCGCGGGACGAATCCGCCGACCCCGGTCCGGCGGCCCGCCGTCTCTTCGAGGTCCGCTGGCGCGTCGCCGACGACGTCACCGTGCGCGCACAGCTGACGACGTACGACCCCGAGGTCCGCCGCAAGGAGGGCGAGGGCGTCATCTGGGTCCTCGCCGCCGAGGCGGAGCGGGCGTGGGACGCGCACTGGCCCTCGCCCGCCACCATGTTCTGGCCCGACAGCGACCGGGTCGACTGGGACCACGACACAGTGCCCGGGGTCCGCCTGCGGGCGGCGAACTATCTGCCGAAGGACGACGACGAACTGCGCCACCGGCTGCGGGACTGCACCCGCAACAGCTGGTTCATCCATGTCGTGGTGCACGAGGCGATGACGCCGGACGCTATGGGGCAGAAGCCGGTCTCGGCGTTCCTGCCGCCCAGCCTGCGGCACCGAGTGGTCGAGCACCGGGGTACGCCGGACCAGGCCCAGATCGCGGACTTCGCGATGAAGCGGGAGCTGAGCGTGAGGATGCCGCGCGGCGGTGCCGTCGTCCTGCCCGCGGTGCCGCCCGTCCCGGGCTACGAGGCGGACCGCCTCACAGTGCGCAGCGTCTTCCTGGACGGTTCCGAACCGACCGAACTCCTCGACAGGATCAAGGAGTTCGCCGCACTGCCGAGGCCACTGCCCGTCGAAGCCGAGCGGGCCCTGACGCGACTGCGCCAAGGCTGGCACCTGCTCACCCCGGACGAGGAGCTGGTCCACGCCCAGGGCATGGTCGCCAGGTACGCCGAGGCGCTGGAGGCCATGACGAAGTCGTGCGACCTGTACCGGGAGGCGGCGGAGGCGGCGCAGGCCGCTCTGGCGGAGGTGACCGGCGGCGCGGGTGTGCCTCGGCCGGCCGACCCGGGCTCGGCCAGACTGGACGGCTCGCCGCTGACCGCCCTCACGAAGGCGTTCGGCCGCTTCCGGGGCCCGAACAAGTAGGGGGCCGACGCTCTGGGGGCAACGGCAGGGCGGTAGTCCGGCCAGTTGGCTGACCATGCGGGGCCCCACAGCTGACCATGCGGGCTCTGAAGATGCCGGTTGCCGTCGCCGGTGCGATCTTGCTGGGGGACGACCGATGACTTCCGGCCGCCCCGGGAGTCATCACTCCCAGACAGGCACCAGATCCGTCCGGAGGCACCATGTCCACCACCGAAAACGCCCTGCCGTCCGTCGTCGACGCGGCCACCTGGCAGAAGGAGCTGGCGGCGCTGCGCGTCCGGGAGAAGGCCGCCACCCGGGAGCTCGACGCCATCGCCGCCCAGCGCCGCCAGCTGCCGATGGTCGAGATGCCCGACTACGTACTGGAGGGCGAGGACGGCCCGGTCCGCCTCGCGGAGATCTTCGGCGACCGCCCGCAGCTGATCGTCTACAACCACATGTGGTTCGAGGACGCGGAGTGGCAGTGCAGCGGCTGCACCGGCTTCACGACCCAGTTCACCCGGCTCATGGGCCTGGAGAAGTTCGATGCCCGGTTCGTGATCGTCACCCAGGGCCCGATCGAGGAGGCGCTCGCCTACAAGCGCAAGGTCGGGAACGAGATGACGTGGTACTCGACGGCCAACAGCTCCTTCGGCAGCGACGTCGGCGCCCCGCCGAACGCCGGATTCGGGGTCAACGTGTTCCTGCGCGACGGCGACAAGGTGTACCGGACCTGGCACACCGACGGTCGCGGCGTCGAGCAGTTGAGCTATCTGTTCGGCCTGGCCGACCTGCTCCCGTACGGCCGCCAGGAGGAGTGGCAGAACTCGCCGGAGGGCTGGCCGCAGCAGCCGACGGGCAGTCGGTGGGCGCAGGCGGAGGAGATCGCGGCGGCTTACGGCGGGAACAGCTGACCTCGCCCGTCCATGGTGTCCCTGTGCGCGCTCAGCTGACGCCCGTTACGTCCCGCGCGACGGAGGAGACGGTGGTGGTGCACCACCAGCCGTGCACCTTGACGATTCTGACGTTGTCGCACTCGGCCCGGCCGGTGGGTGCGCGATCGGCATTGCTCCGGACGCACTTGGGGTCCTTGGGTGCGGCGTCGACCTCACCGATCGTCATGCGCAGGGATCCTTCGGGCAGTTCCTCGGCCCGCCCTCACGTCGTGAATGACGTGGGGGGCGGGTGCGCGGCGGTCTTTGCACTTCAGCAGGATCTAGTGCTGCCCCGCGCAAGTTCGTGGAGGGGTGTTGATCAGGGTGTCGGGTCGCCGAGGTAAAAGCCGCAGGCGCAGTCCAGGGCGTCTTCGGGTGAGCCGAAGGGCAGTCCGGTGGGCAGGAAGTTGTCCTCGTACTTGCCTCGGCTGGCGAGGTAGAGGGCGAAGCCCCAGGTGTGCAGGACGCCGGTGAAGCGCAGGCGGCACAGCGGCAGCGGTTCCTCCTCGCCCGGCAGTTCCCCTGCCACGTAGGCGAATCCGGAGCGGAAGCGCACCTGGACGCGGGCGAGCTGGGGCCAGCGTTCCTTGGCGCGGACGTTCAGACGGTGGCGCAGGTGATCCTGCATGGACTCGGGCGGATTCTTCGGCACGGGTCCATCCTGCTGGGTTACCCCCGCATACGCCATGATCATCACTTTGGTCGGGGTGGGCGAGGGTGTGGCCGGGATGGTCGAGGCGGTCGTGGTGGAGTTGGACGAGAGGGTGCGCGAGTGTCTGATCCGTACAGCGGTCTCCCTGAAAGCGCAGGTGCGGGCGGTGCTCCGGGCGCGGATTGTGCTGGCGGCGGGTGAGGGCCTGAGCAATGGGGCTATCGCGCGGGACCTGGCGGTCAGCGTGAACACGGTCCGTAAGTGGCGCGGACGGTTCGCCGCTCTGGGCCGGGACGGGCTGAAGGACGCCGCCCGCTCGGGCCGGCCCAAGGCATACGGGCCCCAGGTGACGGTGGCGATCGTGGCCGCCGCCACCAGTGTGCCCCCGCACCCGGAAGCGACCTGGTCGCACCGCACGATCGCCGCCCAGGTCGCCGGCACTGTCTTCGCCACCATTTCTGCCTCCCAAGTCGGCCGGATCTTGGCCGACTTGGACCTCAAGCCGCACCGGGTCCGCGGCTGGCTCACCCGCCGAGACACCCCTGACTTCTGGGACCGTGTCGCGGACGTGTGCGACCTGTACCGCGACCCACCTGAAGGGGCGGTGGTGCTGTCCATCGACGAGAAGACCGCGATCGCCGCCCGCGCCAGGCGCCACCCCGGTCGTCCCGTCAGGCCAGGCGAGCCCGCTCGCGAGGAGTTCGAGTACCGCCGCCACGGCACCGCCTCGCTGGTCGCCGCCCTGGACGTGCGCACCGGCGAGGTCCTCACCGAGATCATCGCCCGCAACGACGCAGCGACGTTCACCGCCTTCCTCGACCAGCTCGACACGGTCATCGCCCCAGACCAGGACATCCATGTCGTGCTGGACAACGGCTCCTCCCACACCGCCAAACACACCAAGGCGTGGCTCGCCGACCACCCGCGCTGGCACGTGCACTGGACCCCGCCGCACGCCTCCTGGCTCAACCAGATCGAGCTGTTCTTCTCCGTCCTGACCCGCCGCGTGCTGCGACACGGTGACTTCTCCAGCCGCGATGACCTCATCGACAAGCTGGAGAGTTACGTCATCGGCCGCAACGAGACCGCGAAGCCGTTCAGGTGGACCTATGACGGCAGCCCACTCAAGACCGCCTGATCAGGCCCAACACCCCTCCACGAACTTGCGCGGGGCAGCACTAGCGCGGAACCCCGGGCGTTCACGCCCGGGAGGAAGCGGTTCTCTGGACTGCTTTGACCTGCAGGTTTCCAGGGGTCCGCATGGTTGGCCTCGGCCGGGACGCTTCTGGTTCTCGATGTACTCCTTGATGATCGGCAGCGGGGCGCTCCCGCAGGAGGCGGCAAAGTGCGAGGGCGACCAGAAGTGGTCGCCCACAGGTACTTGTGGTTATGTCCGGGAGACTCCTGGCGGAGCCTGCGGGTGGAGGCGCCCTTGAGGGAGCCGACCAGCCGGGACGGGGAGACCTTCGGCGGGTAGCACCAGCAGGTGCAGGTGATCGGTGTCACCGTTGAACTCGGCCAACTTGGTTTCGAAGTCCGCGCGGACGGCGCGCATGACGTCCTCGCAGTGTCGGAGGATCTCGTTGGTGAACGGTCCGCGCCGATATGTGGGTGTGAGGACCAAGTGGGCGTGGAGGGTGTGGACGGCCGTGCGGCCCTTGCGAATATGGGGGTTTGGCTCTCAGCGTGGTGACATATGTCGATACGATCGCCCGTGTGAAGGTTGTCGTGCAGGTGAAGCTGATGCCGCAGGCCGAGCAGGCCGGCGCGCTGTCGGTGACGCTGCACACGGTCAACGAGGCCGCGAACTGGGTGTCGGCGGTGGCGTTCGAGCACGGTGTCCCGCGTGAGTACGAGCTGCGCAAGCACACCTATGGCGAACTGCGGTCGCGGGGACTGGGGGCGCAGGCCGCCCAGCACATCATCAAGAAGACCCGCGATGCCTACACGACGCTCAGGGCCAACATCCGTGCCGGGAATCTCGGCAAGCCTGGATCGAAGCGTCGCCGCAAGGCGGAGTCCAAGCCGATCACGTTTCGGCCCGAGGCTGCGCAGCCGTATGACGACCGGTGTTTGAGCTGGCAGTACGACGCGCGGACGGTGAGCATCTGGACAACTTCCGGGCGTATCAAGAATGTCCGCTTCGCCTGCTCGCCCGACGCTCTCAAGCGGCTTCGGGACCACCGGCGGGGCGAGTCGGATCTGATCGAACGCGACGGCGTGTTCTACCTGCTGGCGACGTGCGACGTTCCCGAGGCCGAGCAGTACGAGCCCGGCCATTTCATCGGGGTGGACCTTGGAATCGCCAACATTGCCACCACATCCACCGGCCACAAATCTGCCGGGCGTGGCCTGAACCGTCACCGTAAGCGGCAACTCGACCTGCGTAGGAAACTTCAGGCCAAGGGCACCAAGTCCGCCAAGCGGTTGTTGAAGAAGCGCAACCGGCGTGAACAGCGTCACGCGAAGAACCAGAACCACATCATCGCCAAGACGATCGTGACCGAGGCTGAACGCACCTCGGCCGGAATCTCCCTGGAAGAACTCAGGGGAATCCGGCAGAGGGTACGGCTCCGCAAGCCCCAACGGGTCGCACTGCACTCCTGGGCCTTTGCCCAGCTCGCAGACTTCATCGTCTACAAGGCCCGCAGGGCCGGCGTCCCCGTGGTCTTCGTCGATCCCGCCTGCACCTCGCAGCAGTGCTGCGAGTGCGGCCACATCGACAAGAAGAACCGGGCAAGCCAGGCCCGCTTCACCTGCCGGAACTGCGGGGTCGTTGCCCACGCAGACCGGAACGCTTCCCACAACATCGCCCGCAAGGGCGTAGCTGTGTGGACTGCGGGGCGTGAGTCACGCGTCCCTGCCACCCCATAAGGGTGTCTGGACGGAGGAGCCCACCCAACAGCCAGTCGGGCGCTACCTCCAAACCCGGTCCTTCAGGGCCAGGTCAAGTTGACATAGCGTCTTCTCACTCCGGACAAGTGAGAGGCATGTTGTGCAGGTTCAGGTACGTGGGCGGCGGAGTGCCGGCTGGTGGATCACGTTCGGGGTCATCGCGTTCGGGACGCTGTTCTTCGTCGCCGGGGCGATCGTGGGAGGGGTGTCGATCTCGTTCGTGACGGATGCGGAGCGCGCCAAGGGAACCGTGGTGTACCTGGAGTGGGAGGGCAGCAACGTCAGCTCGTCCAGCAAGTCACGGCAGAGCAGCGGGCCCACGGCGCACCCGGTGGTCGAGTTCACGCCGGCGGGCGGAGAGCTGACGACATTCCGGAGCTCAATGGGTTCCAATCCACCGGCGTACGACACGGGCGAGCGGGTTGACGTCCTGTACCGCGCCGATGACCCGGGCGACGCGAAGATCGACGGGTTTGTCTCCCTGTGGCTGATTCCGCTGATCTTCTGCGGGATCGGACTGCTGATCGCGGGCATCGGTACGGCCGTTGCGATCGCGACGCGGCGGCGCTCCCGCCTCACCCGCAGCGGATCAGGGATCGCGGTTCCTTCGGCCGGCTGACAGCCCGGCGCGGCAGTTGATGGGCATCCTCGTCGAGAACGACATCAACAGGTACGCGCTCGGGGACAGGACGCCCGGCCTCGCGTACGGAAGCGACGGATCGCTGGACATTCTCGTCCAGCACACAGAGCCCGCCGAAGGCCCCTTGTTCGTCTCGGCATTCGTGGTCAGCATGAACGAATCTCCTCAACGGACTGCAGGGCAACGGTCTCGCCGTGGAGACCGAACAAGGTCTGCTCGTCGTCGACGCTGGACCGGCCCCGCAGCTCGTCCGCCCCGCACTCGACCGGCTGCGCAAGCACACCGACAAGCCGGTCCGGTGGATCGTCCACAGCCACGGACACCTGGGCTACAACTACGGGGTGTCCGGGTTCCTGGAGGCAGCCGAGGAGCGAGGTGAGGCGCGCCCGACGGTGATCGCCCACGAGAACGTCGTACGCCGATACCGCCGTTACCTGGAGACCGCGGGTCTGCAGAATCACTTGAACGCGCGCCAGTTCCGCAGGCCCGTCGGGGACTTCCCGACCGCGCCCCCGCTGACGTTTCCCGACCAGACCTGCACCGAGTCGCTCGCCTTGGGCGGCGCGGGCCGCTCCGTCGGGCTGCTGTGGTCACTGTCGGAGACCGGCGACGTCACCGCGGTGTGGCTGCCCGGGGAACGGATCCTGTACGCGAGCGCGGTCGTGATCAACGGCATCCCCAACATCGGGACCCCGATGCGCACCCTGCGCGACACCGTGCGCCGGGCGGACACCCTCGACAGGCTGGCCGCCCTCGCCCCGGCCATCGTCATCCCGGAGTTCGGTCCGGTCGTCGGCGACGGCGCCGTCGGGGAACTGACCGCCACCGCCGCCGGGTTGCGCTGGCTCCGCGGCGCGGTGGTCGAGCGACTCAACCAGGGCATGACAGTCGACGACGTGGTGCACGACATCGACTATCCGGCCGAACTGTTCGACGTGCCCTGGATGGCGGAGAACTACGGCCATCGCGACTTCGTCGTGCGCGACATCGCACGGTCGGCTTCCGGATGGTGGGACGGCAACCCCACCCACCTGCACCCCTGCCGGCCCACGGTGGCAGCAGGCGTACGGGCCGAGGCAATCACCGACAAGCAGGCGGTACTCGACCACGCGGCCCGTCTCCGCGACGAAGGCCGGGTGCAGGAGGCACTCCTCGTCATCGACCTGCTCGCGCCGGCTCCCGGCGACGACGCCCACGTCGTCCTGGCCCGCAAGCTCAAGTCCGACCTGTGCGCGCTCCGCAAGGAGGAGGTCACCAGCTACGTGTCGTGCAGCTGCTACGGGTCTGCCGACTGAGCGGAGCGGACGCCGAGCCGCCCCCGCCCGAGCTGGTGCCGCCGCGCCCGAGCTGCCCGGCCGGAGCTGAACCGCCCCGACCCGGCCGACTGTCTACCGACCCGGCCGGGTCGATTCGCCTTCGCGGAGCTTGAGCCGAATGAGGCTCTTGGCCGTATCGATGACGGTGGTCGCCGTGTCGCGGGGTGCCCAGTCGAGCACCGTGCGGGCCTTGTCGGTGCGGAGCACGGGGATGCGGCCCAACTGCCGGGCGGCGTCCCGCAGCGCGGGGTTGCCGACGGCGGCCTCGCTCAATTCGTCGGGGGTCAGTTCACGGGTCGGGGTGAGCGCCGCCGCGTCGCCGAGGTGCTCGCGGAGGATGCGGGCCAGCTGGAGGAAGCTGATGGAGGGGCCGTTGGAGGCGAGGAACCGTTCGCCGGCGGCGGCCGGGTGGGCCAGCGCTCGGACGTGCAGGTCCGCCACGTCACGCACGTCGACCACACTGAAGTACACCGGCGGCACGACGGGCATCGAGCCGTCCAGCATTGCCTTGACCAGCCCGGTGGACGCGGACAGGTGAGGGCCGAGAAGGGGGCCGAAGATTCCGCTGGGGTTGATCACCGCGAGTTCGAGTCCGCCGCTCTCAGCCCCGACGAAGTCCCATGCCGCCCGTTCCGCGATCGCCTTGGACCGGACGTAGGGGGTGTTGTCGTCCGCGGGGTCGGTCCAGTCCGTCTCGTCGTAGTCGTCGCCGGGCTTGCGGCTGTAGCCCACAGCGGCGAACGACGACGTCAGCACGGTGCGTTTCACGCCCGCGTCCCGCGCCGCCCGCAGGACACGGAGGGCACCGTCGCGGGCGGGGACGATGAGCTCGTCGGGATCGTCCGGCTGCGCGGGCGGGAACGGCGACGCGACGTGCACCACGTAGGTGCATCCGTCGACGGCGTGGGCCCAGCCCACGTCATCGTTCAGATCCGCTTGTGCGAACTCCAGCCGCCCGGCATGTGGGCCCATCATGGCTCGCACCTCGTCGACCCGGCCCGGCGAGCGGACGGTCGTGCGGACCCGGAAGCCCTCGTCGAGCAGCTGCTTGATCACATGCGACCCCACATGGCCACTGCCGCCTGTCACCAGAACGAGATCGTTGTTCATGGCGTCCGCCTGCCTTTCCTTCTCATCAACGTAGGTCGGCGATGACGGGAGTGATCTCGGTGACGGCGCGCTGCTCAGCCGCGGTGTCCCCACGTTCGCGCGCGGCCCACAGCTCGGCCTTGAGCTGGAGATAGCGCAGCCGGATTCGCATGTGTTCGATCTCCTGGGCAACGCGTTCGGCGTTGTCCTGGAACAACTCGTGCAGGCGCGGCGCGTCACCGGTGTCGAGGTGCGCGAGGTAGGCGCGCATGTCCCGCACGCTCATCCCCGTCGACCGCAGACAGCTCAGCGCCTCGATGGTCTCCACGGCAGCCGGGCTGTAGCGCCGGTGACCGCTGCTCTCGTCGCGGCCCACGGCGCCGATCAGGCCGATCTTCTCGTAGTAGCGCAGAGTCGGCTCGGAGAGCCCGGTGCGCCGCGACACTTGCTGGATCGTGAGCGGTGTGGCGTCGTCGACCGCGCCGGACCTGTACGTCATCGCCATGCCTCGACTTTCCAATACTTGAAGCGCTTGAAGTCAAGGCGCGCCCCTGGATCGTCGCCGGGTGGGTCGATCGGGCGTAGACAGAAGGGCTGAGCGCCCGGCCTCGAGTCCGTCAGACGCTCACGCCGCGGCTTCAGGCGGTGAAGGCCTCGATCAGGGTCCAGATGGCGAGGCCGGCCATGCACGCGGCACCGATGCGCTGCACGGTCTTGAGGGGGACGCGCTTGGCGATGAAACGGCCGACCAGCAGGGCGAGGGCGGAGACCGACATCAGCGCGAGTGCCGAGCCGACGGCGGTGGGCAGCCAGGGGTTGGTGGCGGCCAGGTTGGCGGTGGTGATCTGGGTCAGGTCGCCCCATTCGCTGATGAAGACGGCCATGAAGGCGGTGGTGTAGACGGGCCAGAACCCGGTGACGGTCTTGGCGGCGCCTTCCTCGTCGTCATCGTCCCCGCCGCGGAGCAGGACGACGGCGCCGAAGGCGAACAGGGCGGCGGAGACCAGCTTGACGGCCATGCCGGGAAGCAGACTGAGCAGGCTGCCCGCACCGACGGCGATCGCGACATGCACGATGAAGGCGGTGGAGGTGCCGAACCACACGTACAGCGGCCGCATCCGGGTGCCCATGGCCAGCGAGGCGAACATGGTCTTGTCGGGGAGTTCCGCGAGGAAGATCAGCCCGAAGGCGGTGAGGAACGCCAGGGGGTCGAAGGTCATTGCCTTGCTTTCTGCTGGGGCCGGGCCGTCAGCTCATCGGCACCCACGGGGCGACGGGAGAACCACTCGGCCCGGCACGATGGAACGGCTCACACGTCAATGGGGCCGGATCATGCCTTGGCCGAAGGTCTCGTCCGCCCCCGCACAGTGTGCGGGAGCCCGGGGGCCGGGGTGCTCTGGAGCACCCAGCGTGTCGACCAACGGTTCTCGGGACTACTCCCCTTCGCTGTGATCCAGGCTAACAGGTGGTGTTCCGACCACGTGTTGGCCAGGCGGCGGACCGGGGTGGGGTGAGCAGCCCGCGCGCACTCACCACGGCGTCTGCGGGCGGCAGTTGAGGCGTCATGGTCATCGGCACTCCCGTGGGGGGAAGGGCTGATGGCTGCCGATGAGGGCAACCGCACGCCACCTGAGCGAGGTTCCGCAGGTGACAAAGGGGACGCGTGTGTCACAGCGGGTCGAGGCCCGCGCCGGAGGGCCCGCGCAGCACGGAACGAAGCCAGCGTCACACAGGAGGCGGTCCGCATCCCACAGAACGAAACCCGCACGCCGCACGGCGCGATGAAGGACCCGGGCACCTGCGCGGCCGGGGTCCCTCACGAAGTGAGCCCTACGGGCTCAGCGTCGCACGGAGAGCCGTGTGATCCGGGTGTCGGCGGACATTCGTCCGTCGACCTGCACTGCGACGTATCGCGCAGATGTGTCGAGGGTGAGCTCCCGGTCACGGCCGCGCCCGTCGACCCGGCCCGCACTTCGGTAGTCGACACCGTCGTCGCTGACCTCCACCGCGAGAGCGGGCGCACTGGCGACCGTCCAGTCCACCTCGACCGAGCCCACCTGGAGTCGCGCGCCCAGATCGACGACCATGCGCCCGTCGGGGCCGGGCCGCCACGCCGTCGCCGGATCGCCGTCCACCGCGGCAGCAGGGTCCGACATGCCCGCGGGCAGCGGACTGGTGGGGAACACGGTGCGGCCGAGCGCAAGGTCGTCGAGGGGGAAGGGGGTCGCGCCATGCAGACGGACGGTCGTCTCACGGCCGTGCGACACGACGGCGACCTCGCTGCGATGCTGTCCCTCCACCCGGACGCGGCAGGCGGCGCCGGACAGCCGCACAGTGGCCCCGTCCGTGATCTGCACGCGCAGCCCAGTGGGCAGTCGGCCCACGCCCGACACAGGAGTGACCGTGAACCGGGGCGGGAGCAACAGGGCCTCGGCCGAAAGGAGTTCGGCCTGGTAGGACGTCCCGCTGTCGGTCAGCGTCTGGTCCCCCTGGAACACCACACGACCAGCACCGGACTGCGGCACGTCAACCGTCGTGGTGACTGCGTCGCCCGACAGGTTGAACAGGCTCAGGTGCTCCTCCGTGAACGCCACCTGGATCGCCTTGTTCCCAGTCGTGGGTGAGGCCTTCCGCGCGAGCGCGCGCAGCGTCTTGGCCGACACACCTGGATACCCCTCGACCACCACGGGCGCCGCGGGGCCATCGGCAGCCAGGATCGTGTCGCCGTACACCGCGATCGGATGGTCCGAGCCGCGCACGACAAGGCCGGCCCGCCCGTCGACGTCGAGCCAGCCGCCCCGGCTGCTCACCTCGGGAACCGGCCAGGCCGCCAGGTCCTCCCAGTGCTCGCCGTCGGTCGAACCCTGGACGAGGTAGGCACGCCCGGCCGCCGCTTCCCAGCGCAGCGTGACGCGGTCGACCTCGTGCGCGGCACCCAGGTCCACGGCCAACCAGCTGTCGGCACGAGGACGTTCGGACTTCGCGACCGCCCATCGCGTCGCCAGGTCGCCGTCGAAGGCCAGCTCCGGCCCCTTGCCCGGATCGTACGAGGACGTGGTCGCCGTCCTGCCGCGCGCGAGGTCGGAGCCGTCCGCCCCGTCGCGCACCTCGAACGCGTACAGCGAGTAGCCGTATGTCGGGTCGGGCCGCACCCCGAGCATCCGGATGTGCCGCACAGTGGCGCGGGAGAAGCCCACGTCGTCGACGCGCGCCGCTGCCGTGGTCGCCGTACCGGCATCCTGCGCACGCACGGAGACCTCACCCTCCTCGAAGCGGTACGAGCGCGCGCCGTCGAGGCCGGCCATCCCCGGCATGGTGAGGTTGTGCACCTCAAGGTGCCCTTCACCGGCGGACGTTCCGGAGGTCGCATAGACGACCCCGCCCGTCGGCAGCGTCGTGAAGCCCGCGTAACCGGTGTCCAGACGCAACACGGTGGCACTGCCGTCGAAGCCGTCGCGCTGCGACGTGTACAGCCGGACCGTGCGCTGCCCGACCTTGCCCGTCGTCGCGGGCAGGAACATCGGCGTACCGCCGCTGAGCTTGAACAGCCAGTCGTCGTGGCCCGGTTGCCAGGCGAACTTCACAAAGCCGGCCTTGCTGACCGCGCCTGCCCACGCGGCCCGCGTCTGGTGCGAGACAAGGCCGGGTCCCGTGCCGAAGTCCGCCACTCCCGACGCCTGGGCGAAGAGCGCGTCCTCGGACAGCGGGCGGACCTGGTGGCCGTTCGCAGCCGCCCACACATGCAGCAGATAACTGATGGCCACCTCGGCCCGGGCCTCCGGCTCATATTTCGGCTCACCGGAGAACTTCGCCAGACGGTACTCGGGCGGATACTTCTGGTACGCCTCCAGCCGCTCGGCCAGCGCCTGTTCGGCCCGTGCCGCGGCGCGGTCGCCCGCCACCTGGGCCAGGAACGCGAGGGGGATCACGTCCCTGCCGTACAGATGCTCGCGGTCGTTCACCATCGGCATCAACGGCTCACCGGCGTCACTCATCACCCCCAGCAACGTGCGCCACAGCGGCAGCGCGTTGGGCTGTGCGGTCAGCACCTGCGGCAACGGCTGCCCGGCGGCCAGGAAGTGCGCCGCGTTCCGGCCCGACGTACGCCACAGCTCCTCCTGGTAGTGCGGGCCGAAGGAGCCGTGGTTCTCGACGATGAACGTGTCGTACAGATTCCGGGCCGTATTGCGGGAGACAGCGACGCCGTCGACGAGCGCCGGATTCGCCAGGTCGGCAGGCGGAAGCCCTGCCTCGTTGCGCGACCAGGCGCCGTAGGCGGACTCCCAGTCCGGGCGGCGCGCATCGTCGGGCGCCCACGCGAGGGCGGGTGCGAGGGTCTGCGCGTAGAGCCCCATCTCCTCCAGCTTCGTGTCGCCCACGTAGCCGCCCTGCAGGCCGTTCGGCGTCCAATCGCCCGAGTCCGGGTCGTCGCCGGTGCCCAACTTCGTGGTGTAGGCGGCCTGTTCGCGAACGATGGTGTCGACGTTCGAGCGCGTCGCGCTGTCGAGGTCGTCCCAGAGCAACCGCGCGGCAAGGACGAAGTACGACTGGAACGTGGTGTCGAAGAACAGCTTGCGGCCCCACTGGGTCCCGCCCGTGAGCCGGTTGGACGCCGCGAAGTGCCGGATGGTGGCGAGCGTGCGCGCCTTGAGGATGTCCCGGTCGATGCCGGCGGGCCCGCTGTCGTACGTGCCGTGGGTGAGCAGCACCGCATGGCCGAGGACGACGGCGAATCCGAAGTCCTTGTCCGTGTAGTAGCCCCGTGCCTCGTCCCACTGTGTCTCGGACCAGTGGGTGTGCTGGAGCAGAACGCGGTGGTATGTGGCGGCTGTCTCGTCCGGGGGAGAGGCGGAGCCCGCAGATCCGGCGGAACTGCCGAGTGCCTGGGCGGAGTCCACGCCGACGATGGAGGGCAGGGCGGTCAGGGCGCCCGACAAGCCGAGGAGTTGCAGGATTCTCCGGCGGCCGACCTGCTTGGGGTGGTGCGACATATGCGGGACCTTTCACAAGACAACGTTGTCAGGTGGGGGTGGCGCTCATTCTTCGGCCTGTCGCACGGAGCGTCAATGGGTGGGATCCCGCTGGTGGACCGAGAGGGATGCGGTGTGCGACTGGCCGTGCCGACCTGGAGCCGGAGAGCGCACGACGGCCGCCGCTACCTGGAGCCGGCGTGCGGACGGCGTGCCGGGGCCTCGGCGTCGGACCGGTCGTCATGCTCCGGTGTGGTCAGACCTGTTGCGGTTCGGCGATGAACTCGAGTACGTTGCTGAACATGTTCAGTGAACCTGTTCAGTCACGTGCGGAGCGGCGTGAGTCAAGCCGACAGAAGGTGCTCTCGTCAGCCGAACGGCTCTTCCGGGAGCAGGGGTTCGAGTCGACGACCGTCCGCCAGATCGCCGTCGACGCGGGCGTCAGCGCGGGGACCGTGATGGCGGTCGGAGACAAGGGCACGCTGCTCGTCTCGATCTTCGACGGCTGGATCGAAGCCGTACACAAGGCGCGCAGCAGTGACCACGGCACTGGCGAACCGCCACGCGTATTGACTGACGCCGTCAATGAAGCCATGGCCCTGTTCGAGCCGTTCGTCACCTATTTCGCTCGGAACCGGGAGCTCTCGCGCGAGTACGCCGCGATCATCGTGCGGGGCAGTCATGAGTCGGAGATCTTCCAGAACCTGGCCCTGACCCTGATCGCAGAGGTGCAGGAGGTGCTCGCCCGATCCGGCCTCGGAGCGGACGAGGCCGGATCGGGAGCACGACTCGTCTACTTCTCCTATCTGGGGCTCCTGATGACCGCGGCGAACGGCGCCCTCGACGAGCAGGCCGCGGCTGCCCAACTGCGTGACGTCGTCACGTTCGTCATCAGCAAGTCAGGAGAGGAAGAATGACAGAGACACCCCAAATGTGGTGGCCCACAGCAGTGTTGGCGCTCGTCCTGTTCGGCGACGCGCTGATGTCAGTCCGCCCGCCCGGCTTCATCCAGGGCTGCCTCGACGGGGTCGGCTTCCCCCGCGACTGGTGGTGGACACTGATTGCGATCAAACTGCTGGCAACCGCGGGACTGATCGCCGGACTGAAGTACCACGGGATCGGCTTCGCCGCGAACGCAGGGGTCATCGCCTACTTCCTGGCCGCGTCGTACGCCCACTACCGCGCACGGTTCCTCAAGCAGGAGTTCTGGGTCAACTGCCTTGGCATGCTGGGGCTCTCGGTCGCAGTGCTGGTGTTCTCGTACGCAGTCTGAGGACCCGGGGACGGATTCGGAGCACCGCGGGCAGGCCCGGCATCGGTGTGCCGACTGGAAAGCGACGACGCCGGATCGGCCGTGGACAGCGCTTCGCTAGAGCTCCGGCGGCCCGGCCTCGATTCGGCGGAGAACCGGGGGCAGGCGATCCAGGTCCGGGCCCGTCTGGACCTGTCGTTCGTCCCACCAAGTGGCGCCGGCGTCCTGCAGGGGGCCAATCACGTCCTTGGCTTTGGCCGCGTCCGGGGGCGTGGCGCCGCCGAGTACGAACTCGAAGGGGCGGGCGTCGCCATGCGTACGCTGATTGCGTACGTAGGCGATGAGCTCCTGTACCTCCCCCACCTCCGGCACATGCCCATGCCGGGCGGTCTCGAACAGCGGCACCGCGCCGTCCCACCGCGCTGCCCGCCGCATGGGTGCACGGCGCGGCCAGAACCCTCCGATCCACACCGGGGGACGGGGCTGCTGCACGGTGGCGGGCAGCAGCGCCACGTCCCGGACCTCGTAGTGCCGGCCGTCGTGGCTCACCCGTTCGCCGGACCACATGCGCCCCAACAGGTCCAGTCCCTCGTCCAGCCGCTCGGCGAGGACGCGCGGCTCGACGGCGTCGCCGAAGCTGCGGTACTCGTCCTCGACCGGACCGCCCAGCCCCGCGGCAAAGATCACCCTGCCGCCGCTCAGCTGGTCCAAGGTGGCCACCTGGCGGGCGAGTTGCTGCGGCCGGTAACGGGGGACAGGCGTCAGCAGGGTGCCCAATCGGATCCGCGAGGTAGCCAGCGCGGCAGCGGTCAGCAGCATCCAGGGGTCCCCGAAGGGGCGCCCCTGGTGCTGTCGGTGCAGAACGTGATCCCACACGAAGAGCCCGTCCCAGCCCGCCTGTTCAGCGGCGGCCGCTACGGTGGCGACGTTACGCGGGTCGGCGAAGTCGCCGAAATTCGGGATGTTGATGGAGAAGCGCATCCCAGCAGGATGCGCAGCAGCCTGGGAAGGCGCAATCGGATTCGCGTCCTGGCAGCTCAGTACCGGACGCTGCGGCGCCGTCGCCATGGGTGCACCTGCGCACCGTTCCAAGGCGTCGACGGATCGTGAGCGCTTCGCCGGGCGGCGGTCAGGGGCGGATGCCGACCGCCTTCCCGGCCGTCGTCGGCCGGGAAGGCGGTCCGGGGCCGGGAAGTGTCACATCCCGTCAGGGCTTCGTGACGGTGTCCGCCGGTCGCAGGACCCGGGCCAGGAACTCGCGGGTGCGGGGGTGTTGGGGGTTGCTGAGGACCTCGCCAGGGGTGCCCTGTTCGACGATGACGCCGTCGTCCATGAAGACGACACGGTCAGCCACTTCGCGGGCGAAACCCATCTCGTGGGTCACGACCATCATCGTCATCCCGTCGTCCGCGAGGCCGCGCATGACGGCGAGGACGTCTCCGACCAGTTCGGGGTCGAGTGCACTGGTGGGTTCGTCGAACAGCATCAGCTCGGGGCCCATCGACAGGGCGCGGGCGATGGCCACCCGTTGCTGCTGGCCGCCCGACAGCTGAGCGGGGTAGCTGTCCTCCTTGTCCGCGAGTCCGACGCGGACCAGGTTCTGCCGGGCCACCTGGACCGCCTCGGCCTTGTCACGGCCCAGCACCCGGCGCTGAGCGATCGTCAGGTTGTCCAGCACGCTCAAGTGCGCGAAGAGGTTGAACTGTTGGAAGACCATGCCGATCCGGCGACGTAGCCGGTCGATGTCCACATCCGGGTCGGTGATGTCGGTTCCGGCGATGAGGACGTGGCCCTGGGTGGGCTCTTCGAGGAGGTTGGTGCAGCGCAGCAACGTCGACTTGCCCGACCCGGAAGGGCCGATGACGCACACCACTTCGCCCGTGTCGACGGCGAAGTCGATGCCTCGCAGGACCTGAAGGTCACCGAAGGACTTGTGGAGCGCGCGGATCTCGATCGCCCGTGCCGGCGTGGGCGTGTCGGCCGTGGTGGTGGCATTCGTCATGCCCGTCCCCTTGTGTTCTCTCATACTGCCGGAGGGCTCGCTGGCGGCGCTCATCGTTCACCGCGCCTTCGCATGGCCCGCCTCCAGGCGGCGCACCACGTAGCCCAGCGGGACGGTGATCAGGAGGTAGCAGAGACCGGCCACGAAGATGGGAGTGGTGTTGGCGGTCTCGCTGGCCAAGTCCCGTCCGAACTTGGTGAGTTCACGTGTCTGCAGGGAGACGCCGAGGAACAGCACCAGTGAGGAGTCCTTGAAGAGAAGGACCAGTTCGTTGGTGAGTGGCGGCACGATGATTCGGAAGGCCTGGGGAATGACGATCGACCACATGGCCCTCGCGTGGGACATGCCCAGCGTTCGGGCGGCCTCCATCTGACCGCGGGGCACGGCCTGGATGCCGGCCCTGATGGTCTCCGCCATGTACGCGGCGGCAACGAGACCGAGGGCCACGGCGACCTGCCCGTACGCGCCACCAGGGATGGCGAGGCCGGGGAACGCCAGGGGGACGCCGACCCCGATGAAGATGAAGATCAGCAGGGCGGGCAGTCCGCGGAACACCTCGATGTAGAAAGAGGCGAGCCACCGATATGGGGCCACGGAGGAGAGTCGCATGAGGGCGACGATCAGCCCGAGCACGAGGCCCACGCCGAATCCCGACAGGGTGTACGCCACTGTGTTGGTCAGCGCCACCGTCAGCAGGTCCGGGAACATCCGCTGGGCCACGGAGAGTTCGAGGAACTGCTGCTGCAACTGGTGCCAGTCGGCCAGGACGGCGACGGCGATCACCGCGGCGGCCAGGACGATGTACTGCGCACCTCGGAGCATGCTGCGCCGCCGGCGCGGGGAGAGGCGGGGGCGCGGGGCCGCCTGGGCCGGGGCCTTCGCGGCGACGGGCGTGTGCGAGGAGGTCACTGGGACACGGCCTCCGCGGGCATCGGGCCGATCCACTTCTCGTACAGCTTCTTGTACGTGCCGTCCTGCTTGGCCTTCTTGATGGCCTTGTCGATGGCGGCGAGGAGCTTGGGGTTGCCCCCCTTGCGCACGGCGAAGCCGTACTTCTCGCCCGTCTGGACCGTGCCGGTGACGGTGAACTTCGCTGCGTTGGCAGGGTCCTTGAGCCACTCCTGGACCACCGGGTAGTCCTGAATGACGACGTCCACCTGGCCGGTCCGGAGTCCGTTCAGCTCGGCGTCCGAGCTCTCGAACGACTTGGAGTCGATGCCGGCGGCGTGCGCGGTGTCCTCGCCGGTGGTGGCCGACTGCGATCCCAGCTTGATCTTGCCGCTCTTGATGTCGCCCAGCGACTTCGCCTTGACGCCCTTACGGGACAGCAGGGCCTGGTTGGCGTCGAAGTAAGGGGTCGAGAAGGCGAGGTGCTGCTTGCGCTCGGGAGTGATCGTCATGCCCGCGGCAGCGACGTCGCAGACCCCCGCGTTGAGGTCCGCACCCGTCTTGATCGTCTCGAAGGACTTGTCCACGATCTGCTGCTTCAGGCCGAGGTCGTCGGCGACCAGATCGATCAGGTCGACGTCGAAGCCGACGATCTTCTTGCCCTTCTCCGACTGGAACGGGGCATACGGGAGATGCGTACACGTCGTCAACTGGCCGGATTTGACCAGCTTCACGCCGCCGGCCGTCGTGGTGGCCTGTTCCTTGCTGCAGGCGGTGGCCGACAGGGTGAGCGCGGCGGCGAGCACGAGCGGGGTGGAGCGGCGGACGAGTCTTCCGTGAGTGCTCACTGGACTTCCCTTGGGCATGGAGAAATGCAACTTTCCCTGGGCAGGGGGAAGTTGACCTGGAATGGGACGGGCACCGACGGGTGCCCGCGCAGCCGTGACCACGGGCCACTGGGGGCGGGCCCGAACGGAGCTCCGACTGCGGTGGGCACACCCTGCATCAGCGCGAACACGAAAGTCCAGGGCTGTCACCAGCCACTCCGGAAGCCTTCACATTTTCGATCTTGAGTGGCGTGGTCATGCGCGGGAGGCCGTCATCGACCGGTCGCACGGTCGCCGGCCGGCTCGCACGCAGAGATGGCGTGCACATGTCTTGACGAGTGGTCTCGACCACAAGCACCGTTACAGGCGAGCCGTTCTTCGTCCTGTGGGGGGCACGTGAACAGCAGACTGTTCGGTGCGGGCGCCGTATTGTCCGTCCTCGCCGTCGTGGGCGGCATGGCGGTTCCCGCCTCGTCGGCGCCGACCCCGAGGCCGGCCCGCGCGTTGCCTCTCGGTCCCGCCGACCCGGCCTTCACACCGGAGTTCGGTGGGCGGACTCCGAGCGGTGCAGGAATCGAGGCCGTACTCGACCGCCACGGGCAGGTACTTGAAGTGCGCTCGCCGCGTGGCGGATCGCTGCCGGAGGGCGGCAGCTCCGTGCAGGCGACCGGACGCTACGTTTCCCGGATGACCGAACTGACACGGAATGGACGCCAGTTGCGGATGCAGGCCGCGTTGAAGGACTCGCACGGCCGCACCGTCTCCCCCTCACCGAGCACCAGCATCCTCAACGGCGGCCCCGAGCTCGTCCGGGACGGCCGTACACACGTCACCGTGGCCACCGACGGCATGGTCCAGCCCGGCAACCCCAGCTTCTATTACGGCTGGGTGCACAAGCGCAATCCGCGCACGCTGGCCGGAGCCGACGCCGCGGGACGAACCGTCCTCGTCACAGCCGACGGACGCAGCACCGGCGCGCTCGGACTCGGCATCCCGGAGAGCGCCGCGGTCGCGAAGGCGCTGGGCCTGCGCGACGCGATCAACCTCGACGGCGGCGGTTCCACCACCATGGTCGTCGGCGGCGGCGTGATCAACGCCCCGTCCGACGCGACCGGCGAACGCCCGGTCGGAGACGCCCTGCTGGTCCTCCCCGGCCGAAGATGACCCCACTGACAGGAGCCGCCATGACCGCCGCCACCATCCGCCGCGCCAGATGCCTCCTGCTCGTCCTGGCCGTGCTGCTGCTCACCCTGACGCCGAACGCACCGTCCGTGGCCGCCGAAGCCCGCGGTGCCGAGGTCGTCGCCGTCACCCAGGTCGCCGACCGTCAGGTGGATCTGTCCGTACGCTCCCCAGCTCTCGGCGGCCGGACCGTCAACGTCCGACTGCTCACGCCCGATGGCTGGAACCCGGACGACCGCGGCCGGCACTGGCCGACCCTGTGGCTGCTGCACGGCTGCTGCGGCGACTACACGTCGTGGACGAGCCGGACCGACGTCGCACGCATCGACAGCCTGCGCGACGTCCTCGTGGTGATGCCGGAGGCCGGCTGGAACGGCTGGTACACCGACTGGTGGAACAACGGGAACGGTGGTGACCCTGCCTGGGAGACGTTTCACACCAAGGAGTTGCGCCGACTCCTCGAACGCGACTGGGGAGCGGGCCCGCGTCGCGTGGTCGCCGGACTGTCCATGGGAGGGCAGGGCGCGCTGATGTACGCGGCCCGGCACCCCGGCATGTTCAAGGCGGCAGCGGCGTACTCCGGATCAGTGCACCCGTTGCTGAACGACGAGTCGGTGAGCCGCATCATGGGGTTCTTCGCGGGGCAGGGCGACGATCCGCGCCGGGTCTGGGGCGACCCCGTGGCGCAGCGGGATGTGTGGGCGGCCCATGACCCGTACTACCTGGCCAAGCGCCTCAGGCCGATCCCCGTGTACCTGTCGTGCGGCGACGGCACCGCCGGCCCTCTGGACCCGCCGGGTGCCACGAACGCGCTCGAAGCGGACTTCGACCGGCAGAACCACGCCCTGGCGGGCGCACTCGAAAGGGCGGGTGCCCGGCACGTGACGACCAACTTCTACGGGCCGGGGACCCACAGCTGGCCGTACTGGCAACGAGAGCTGCACGCCTCGCTGCCGATGCTGTTGGGGGCGTTGCGGGTCACGAACTGACGTGACGCGCGGCCGCCCTCCAGGCAGAGGCGGACGGAGCGGGTCCCGAACCGTGTCATCATTCAATGACATCGCCTGATGACAAGAACGGTACCCCTCCCTTGCAGCCCTCCATACCGGCGTCCGCGCGCACCTCTGCCGTATCGGCGCCCGTCCTTCGCCACCCACGGGCTCTCGTGCCCGTCCTCGTCTCGCTCGGCATGCTCGTCGCCGTGGTCAGCAGCCTCGGCGCACCGCTCATCCCGACCATCGCGGCCGAGGACCACGTCGCGGTCTCCACCGCACAGTGGGCGCTGACGGTGACGATGCTGGTGGGAGCCATCGCCACACCGGTCATGGGGCGTCTCGGCGACGGCCCGTACCGCAAGAACGTGATCCTCACCGGGCTCGCCGTGGTCCTGGCGGGCAGTCTCCTGGCGGCCCTGCCCCTCGGGCTCACCTGCCTCCTCGTGGGCCGGGCGCTGCAGGGCGTCGGCATGGGCCTCGTCCCGCTCGCCATCGCCACCGCCCGCGACGCGCTGCCTCCGGAGCGGGCACGGTCGGCGGTCGCGACCCTCTCCCTGACCACCGCCGCGGGCATCGGCCTCGGCTATCCGATCACCGGCCTGTTCGCCCAGTACCTCGGCATGTACGCCGGATTCTGGTTCGCGGCCGCCACGGCAGCCGCCGCGCTCACCGCCACCGTGATCGTCGTGCCCGCGGCGCCGAAGCGCCCCACCGTCCCGATGGACTTCCCCGGCGCGCTGCTGCTCGCCGGTGGCATGGCGGCCCTGCTGGTGACGCTGGCCGAGGGGGAGCGATGGGGCTGGGGATCCGCCCCGCTGCTCGCGCTCGCCGTCGCGGCCGTCGTCCTGCTCGCCGGGTGGGTCCTGCACTCGATGCACTCCACGCATCCGCTGGTGCGGGTACGGCTCATCAAGGATCGCGGCGTACTCGTCGCCAACCTGACCACGATGGTCGGCGGCGTGGGCACCTACCTGCTGATCGCCCTGGTCACCCGCTACGTCCAGACGCCCGAGTCCGCCGGATACGGGTTCGGCTCGTCCATCGTCGTCACCGGTCTGCTGCTCGTGCCGTTCTCCGCGGCCAGCCTCGTCACCGGCCGCCTGGTGCGGATGCTCGGCGCGGCGGCGACCCCCGCCCGCATGCTGCCGCTGGGCTGTCTGCTCTCCCTCGCGGGCCTGGTCTGCTTCCTGTTCGCCCGCTCCAGCCTGTGGGGCATCGGCACGATGATGGCGCTCGCCGGACTCGGTGTGGGCGTCACCTTCGCGGTCACACCCGGCCTGATCGTCGGCGGGGTGCCCGCACAGGAGACGGGCAGCGCGATGAGTTTCAATCAGGTCATGAAGTACATCGGGTACTCGACCGGCAGCGCGCTGAGCGCGGTCATCCTCCAGGCCGCCACTGGTCCGGGCGCGGCACTGCCGAGCAACGACGGATATCGAACCGCGGGCCTCGCCGGCTGCGCCGCCTTCGCGATCACCGGCACTCTCGCCGTCGTACTCACTCGCACGGGCACCCGGCTGCGGCCGTCCGTGGTCGCGGCGGGGCACGTCGCTCCGGTCGCCACGGGTGAGCGGGCGCGCCCCGAGCCGAGCCGCCCGTGAGCGGCGCGGACGCCGGCCCGCGCCGGAACTCCGCCCGCACCCGCGAAGCGCTGCTGCGGGCGGCGACCGAACTCTTCTCGGAGCGTGGCTACGACCGCACCACCATCCGCGAGATCGGTGAGCGGGCCGGGGTGGACCCGGCCCTGATCGCACGCTACTTCGGCAGCAAGCCCCTGCTGTACGTGGAGGTGCTGCGCGCCGAACACGGTGACGCCGCGCCGGACGACCTGCTCACCGAGCCCCGCCTGCGGGAGGTCGCCGAACGTGCGGAGCGGCGCGGTCCTGTCCCGTTGCTGAGGGTCGCCGTCCAGCCGTTGAGTGATGGGGCCGCGCAGGACGCCACCCGCGCGGCGCTGCGGTCCCGGCTCGTGGATCCGCTGCGCGCACGTTTCGCCCGGGAGGGCAGGGACCGGCCGGGGCTGCGGGCCGACGTGCTGGTGGCGGCGGTCGCCGGGGTGTTGCTCGCCCGCCATTCCGGGGCGTTCGAGGACCTGGCCGACGCGGAGGTGGACGAGGTCGTCGACGTGCTGCTGGAGACGCTGGGTGGCGATGGGCCCGCCGGCGATCGGTGAACGCCGGCGGGACCACCGGGTTCACGAATCCGCGAGCCAGGTGAGTGCGGCCACGACGAGTGCTTCCACGCCCGTGCTCAGGGTGGGCTCGACGACTGGGGCGAAGTGGGGCGAGTGGTTGCTCGGCAGCTCGTCCAGCCGGTCCTCCTGGAGCGCGACGAGAACCGTTTCGGTATCCAGGCCGCCCCAGAACCAGAAGACGGTCGGCACGTCGAGCACCTCGCCGAAAACGCCCACGTCCTCGCTCGCGTTCACCTGAGGCATCGGCATGATCCGCTGCTGCCCGAAGTGCTCCGCGAACGCGGCGACCGTGGCCTGTGTCGCCTCCGGATCGCTCACCAGCGCCGGCGCGGAGCCGGTCCAGGCGAACTCCGGCGGCTCCGCGGCGCCACTCGCCTGCGACTCCGCTGCGGCGATGCGCTCGATGGCGTTGCGCACCTTGTCGCGGATCGCCGGGGTGAAGGCGCGGACGTTGATCCCCAACTCGGCCTTGTCGGGGATGATGTTGTCCTTTGTGCCCGCCTGCAGGCGACCCACGGTCACCACGGCGGTCTCCGCCGGAGGCACCTCCCGCGCGACGATTCCCTGCAACCGCGTGACCACGTTGGCCGCCATGAGCACCGGGTCGACGGACGCCTCGGGCCGGGATCCGTGGGCGCCGCGACCGTGCAGGGTGAGGTCGAGGGAGTCCGCGGCAGCCATCACCGGGCCCGTGCCGTAGCCGATGACCCCTGCGGGCAGTGGCCCGACGTGCTGGCCCAGCACGATCTCGGGCCTGGGGAACCGCTCGAAGAGTCCGTCGTCGACCATCCCGCGTGCGCCGACGGCGAGTTCCTCAGCCGGCTGGAACACCACCAGCAGTGTGCCGCGCCACTCGTCACGCGACCGCGCGAGCAGCATGGCGGCACCGGTCAGGCAGGCGGCGTGCATGTCGTGACCGCAGGCGTGCATCACCGGTACGTCGCGGCCCTCGTGGTCCACGCCTCGCACCTGGCTGGCGTAGGGAAGTCCGGTCTTCTCCTCCACCGGCAGCGCGTCGAAGTCCGCGCGGAGCATGACCACCGGCCCCTCGCCGTTGCGCAGTACCCCGACCACGCCGGTGACGCCGATTCCCTCGGCCACCTCGTCGAAGCCCGCCTCGCGCAGGCGCTTCGCCAGAAGACCGGCGGTGCGTGTCTCCTGGAGCGAGAGCTCGGGATTTCGGTGCAGATCCTTGTAGAAGGCGGCGAGTTCATCGCGGATCTCCGGCAGTTGCGCGGTCACCGTCTTCGACATGGCTACCTGACCTCTCTGAGTACCGATGTGCGTACCGTAACTCCGCACGCCAGGGACGCGTGCCGCCCCCTGGCAGGTAGCGCTGACCGCCGTACGTCCAATGGGGGGCGTGCTGGGTCTGTGTGACCTGAGGAACGCGTCCGCCCTGTCAGGGCTTCCAGTCACCCATGCGGTCCAGGCGGCGGAGCTGCTGGCGGGCGGTGGGTACGTCGAGGGCCTCGCCCCGCGCGGTGAGGCGGTCCGCGACCGTGGTGCGGTGCTCGGCGGGCTTGTGGTCGTCGTACTTGAACTTGGCGACCACATCGATGACGTCCAGGCGCAGCCCGCGGATGCCGGGCAGCATGCGGCCGTACGGAGGCTGGTCCACCAGTACGGGGGCGTGGTCGCCGTCCGGCTGGAAGTGGGCGAGCTGGCGGCGCAGGAGTTCGGCCTTGTCCTCGGGGGAGTCGACGATGTGGGCGTGGCAGGTGAACTGAACGGCCGCGTAGTAGCTGGTGGGGACGCCGTCGGTGGGTGTCGTGTCCGGCTTGGCGCGCCAGGGTCCGGGGATGAAGGCGTAGTCCCCGATGACGGTGAACGTGACGTTCGGGTCGTGCTCGATCGCCGTCCAGACCGGGTTGGGGCGGGCGAAGTGGATCAGGAGCTGGTTGTCGTCGCCGGTGAAGTGGGTGGGGACGACCATGGGGGCCCGGCCGGGAAGGCCGTTGACGCCGAGCTGGCCGAAGTCGTGGCCGTCAGCGATCCACGCCTGCCATTCGCCCTCGTCCAGTGCGGCGTCCCAGGGTTGGATGAACACGCTCTTCTCCTTGCGGGGTGGTGGGCCGGTTCAGGTGAGGGCGAGGAGGCTGACGGCGACGGCCGCGGTGCCCAGGCCCACGAGCTGGCCGCGGTGGATGCGTTCGGCGAGCACACTACGGGCGAGCAGCACCGTGCCGACCGGGTAGAGGGCCGTGATCACGGCGACGACGGTGAGGTCTCCGCTGCGGACGGCGATGAGGAACAGCAGGTTCGCCACCGAGTCCAGCACGCCCGCCGCGGCCGACATCGCGTAGGCGGGCTTCTCGCTGCCGAGCCTGCGGCGCACGGCCCCGGCCGCGGTCAGGGTGACCGCTGTCGAGACCGCCCTGCCGACGATAAGTGGTGCCACGCCGCTGTCCGCCGGCGCCTGGTGCAGGAAGACCAGCTGGAGGGCGATCGCGGAGCCCGCACCGAACGCCAGCAGAAGCGCCGTGCGTGACGGACGCGACGAGCCCGCGCCGTGCCCGGCGCTGACCAGCACGACGGCGATGAGCGCGAGCGGCAGGCCGAGCAGCCCGGCCGTGCCCAGCCGCTCGCCCTGCATCAGACCCACGCTGACAGGCAGCGCGGCGGACACCAGCGCGGTGACCGGGGACAGCACGTTCATCGGGCCGATGGCCAGGGTCTTGTAGAGCAGCGCGAACGCCACCGCCGAGGCGACACCGGAGGCGGCACCCCAGCCAACGGCGCCCGGGCTGAACGACGCGCCGAGCACGGGCCACAGCATCAGCTCGACCGCGAGGCTGGCCGGGGCGGCGACCATCACGGTGCGCAGCACGTGGGCCTTTCGGGCACCGAGGCCGCCGAGGAAGTCGGCGCAGCCATAGGCGAGTGAGCTGCCCAGAGCCAGCAGCAGAGCGATCACGGGTACATCCCTTAGTCTTTCAGTGGAACGACTAAACCGTACAGCGGACCGACCGTGCTGTGTCAACCAACCGACCGGACGGTGCATTGCAGTGGTCCACCGGCGAGGATGGTGATCGGATGGCCGAGAACGTGGAAGCCCTGCGCACGCTCGCGCACAACGTCAGGGCGGCCCGTACCCGAGCGGGCCTGTCCCTGGACGAGCTAGGCCGGCGCGCCAAGGTCAGCAAGGGGGCCCTGGTCGGGCTGGAGAAGGCTCAGGGCAACCCGAACTTCGCCACGCTGGTCCGGCTCGCCGACACCCTCGGCGTCTCGGTGTCCGCCCTGATGGAGGGACCGGCCGAAGGGCGGGTCCGCGTCGTGACCGCCGGCGCCGTGATGCCGCTGTGGACGGGGGAGCGGGGCAGTGAGGCCCGGCTCATGCTGACGACCTCGGGCCCCGCCCCGGTCGAGGTCTGGCGCTGGCAGCTGGCACCCGGCGACGCATACCCCAGCCACCCCCACCAGGCCGGAGTCGTCGAAACCGTCAGTGTCACCGTGGGAAAGATGATCCTCGAGGTCGATGGCACCGAGCACCCTGTCGAAGCCGGACAGACAGCCACCTTCGACGGCAACGCCCCCCACACCTACCGCGGTTCCGGCGCGGAGACCTGCCACCTCATCATGACCGTCCACCTGCCGCCCGGCCCCACGGGCACCGTCTGACGACCGGTGACTCGACTTACGACGCGCCTCGGCGCAGGGTGCGGGTCCGTGTGAGGATCTCGCGCAACTCCCTTACCGGGAGCTTCGGTTGACGGTCCGCCGAGAACAGGCCATTGATCTCCTGCTCCGTGTCGGTGAACTGGGTGAAGCAGAAACCGGCGAGCCCGGAGTCCACCGCGGCCTCCACCAACCCGGCCACCCGCTCGGCGAAGTCCTCCTTCGTGCTCACGGTGTCGTAGCCGAACCACTCGGCGCCCTCGGCCGGTTCGAAGGTGGCCCCGCCGAACTCACTCAGCACGACAGGCTGCCCCTGGTGGCGCACGCCGTCCAGAACGAGCCGCTTGGCACCCGGCCACCGCTCGACGATCTCGCCCTGCCGCAACGACGAGTGCCCGTAACGCTCGCGCAGTACCAGCGCGTCCTGCGTGTAGTCGTGCACACCCCAGATGTCGGCGGCGGAGATCTCCCAACCGTCGTTGGAGACGGACGGGCGTGACGGGTCGAGGGCTTTGGTCAGGTGTTGAAGTGCTCTCCTCCCTTCGCAGGCTCAGGAAGGAGATTCCTGCTTACCTTGCGGCAGCGGGCTTGACGCCACGGGTGCGCCTGACGACTGCCCTCCCGGCAGCCGGGATCGTCACGAGGCCGATCCGGTACAGGTGCAAGACGTTCCGGGCCGCGTTCCAGTCGGCATTCGCCGACCATCCGCAGTCCGGGTTCTTGCATACGAACGTGGCCTGGTCTTCGCGGCTGCCGGGCGTGATGAATCCGCACGCGGAGCAGCGCAGGGAGGTGTTCGGGGCGGGGACCTTGACCAGGGTTCCGCCGTTTCGGGCGGTTTTGTACGTCAGCAATGTCACGGTGCGGCCCCACGCCTCTTGGCTGATGGAACGGTTCAGGCCGGACTTCTGCGCGACGTTCTTCCCCGGGCTCTCGATGGTTCCCTTGGCGGACTTGACCATGTTCGTGATCTGCAACCGCTCCACCACGACCGTGCCGTACTGCTTGGCGATGGCGGTGGTGGTCTTGTGCTGCCAGTCGGTTGCTCGGCGCGTGGCTCTTGCGCGGAGCTGCTTGATCTGGTCGTAGGTGGCGTGCAGCCGGTTGGAGCTGCGCTCTTTCGGCTTGCGGAAGCTCTTGCGGTGCGCGGCGCGCTGTTCCAGGCGGAGCAGTTTGGCCTTCTCATCCGGGTTCAGCCACTTGTCCCGGTCGGCGGTGCCGTCCGGGAGTCGGGGCGGCCGGTCGTGGTCCTGATGGTTGCCGTCGGACAGCGCAAGCGGCAGGTTCACCCCGGCGTCGATACCGACCTCGGGACCCTGGTGGGGCTCCGGCTTGGACTCAAGGGTCTGGATACGGAAGGCGATGTGCCATCCGAGCCCGTCTTTGACCAGCCGTGCCCCGGTGATCCGGTTCTCCTTGTCGGCGAGCTTGCCGACGGGGAGATCCCTGGTCCAGCGGAACCGGACACGGCCCACCTTGGGGATGTTGACCATGCCCCACCGTCGGTGTACTCGCTTGATCTGCAAGTCCCGGCCCTGCGGGATGTCCACCGACAATGCCGTGCGGAAGCGGGCCTTGAAGTTCGGCTCGTCCGCACGCCCGTCCCAGCAGTTCCGCCACGCCTGGAAGTACGTCTTGAGTACCGCCTGCGCGGCCTGCGCGGGCAGCACCGCGTACCAGTCGATCTCCTTGCGGGCCTGCCGCAACGCCTGATCCATGCGCGTCAGAGCGCGCTGACACTTCGGCGTCATCTGCCACAGGTCGTGGAGCTGATTCCACATCGCGCGTGCCGCGTGCGCCTGGTCATCCATGAGCCGGACCTGTGCGGGCGTCAGCGCCAGCCGGGCGCGGTGCCCGAACTGCCGCTTCTCCCACACGAGTTCACCCATGACCATCACCCTACTACAGTTGGCTTATGTCACCACGATGGAACCCAAATCCTGACGTACGCACCGGCCGTCACGTCGTCTATAACCTTCACGTCCACTTGGTATTCGTCACCAAGTATCGGCGCAAGGCATTCACCGACGCCATGCTGACGCGCACCGAGGAGATCATGCGCGACGTCTGCACCGACTTCGAGGCCGAACTCAAGCAGTTCAACGGCGAGCAGGACCATGTGCATCTGCTCGTGCACTATCCGCCCAAGGTCCAGCTCTCCAAACTGGTCAACTCCCTCAAGGGCGTCAGCTCCCGCAGGCTTCGCCAGGAATACGACAGCCACGTCCGCCGCTACCTGTAGGGCGGACACTTCTGGTCCGGCTCCTACTTCGCCGGATCCTGCGGCGGCGCACCGCTGACCGTCGTCAAGCAGTACATCGAAAACCAGCAGCGCCCCACCGGCTGAGGACAACACTGCGGACCCGTGCGAACGTGCGGCTCAGAGCAGCCCTGAGATGGCCTTCACCCCCGCCGTAAACGGCGGAGCACTGGCCAAGATCAAAGGTAGAGCGTGTAGAACATGGTCGAGTCGGCGGGGCCGCCCTTGCCGCCGCTGATGACGAAGGCCGGCGTGAAGACCTGGAAGGAGTTGATGATCTCCAGCACCAGGTTGAAGAAGACGACCGGCGACAGCATCGGCACGGTGATGGAGACGAACTGCCGCCATCGGCCCGCGCCGTCGAGCGCCGCGGCCTCGTAGAGATCGGGCGAGATCTGCTGAAGGCCTGCCAAGAAGATCACCATGGGCGCCCCGAACTGCCACACCGTCAGCAGGACGACGACGTACACCGCGAGGTCGGGGTTGCCCACCCAGCCGCCGGCGTGAATGCCGACCGAGTCCAGAATGCCGGACACCGTGCCGCCGTCGTTGAACAGCGCGCGCCACACCAGGGCGATGGACATGCTCGCCCCGAGCAGGGAGGGCGCGTAGAACGCGGAGCGGTAGAAGGCCCGGCCGCGGTTGAGATTCTTGAGCAGCATCGCCACAGCGAGGGCGAGGCCCAGTTTCAGCGGGACCGCGACGACGACGTACAGCATCGTGGTGCCGACCGACCGCCAGTAGCGGGGGTCGTCGGTGAGCATCTCGGTGTAGTTGCGCAGGCCCACCCAGTGCGGCGGGTCGAACAGGTTGTAGTCCGTGAAGGACAGGTACAGGGAGACGGCCATCGGCACGAGGGTCAGGACGAGCGCGCCGATCATCCACGGGGTGAGGAACACGTAGGCGGGCCACTGCCGTTCACGCACCTGGCGGCGCCGCCGGGTCGGCGGCTTCCGGTCCGTGGTGGGTGCGGGGCGCGCGGGCGCCCTGGTCGACACAGTGCTCATGACCTCAGCTCCCGGTTGGCCTCGTCGATGAGTTCGCGTGCCGCCTGGCGTGGTGTGGCCAGGCTGTACATCACGCGCTGGTATTCGCGGATGAACGCGGTCTGGACCGCGACATCGCCCCGTGGCGGTGCGGTGGGCGGGGCGTCCAGGCCGTACCTCTCCATGGTCTGCGCGTACTCGTAGATCTCCCGCTCGGGGCCCTTGAGTGTCTTGGCGACGCGGGCGGCGATCTTCCGGTTGGGGGGAGTGGAGCGGGAGAAGGCGAGGATGTCGCCGACCCTTTGGTCGTTGAGGAGGAAGTCGACCAACTGGGCTGCTTCCTTGGGGTGTTCGCTGTGCGCTCCGATGCCGATGAGCATGCTCGGCTTGAAGTACGCGCCCTGGTGGCCGTCCGTCGTGGGGACCGGTGCGAAGTGGACGGAGTCGCCGAGCAGGACCGGGTAGCTGGGGAACGGCGCGTCCCAGGTGAAGTCGGCGGCGGCGAGGCCCCGGCCTATCGGGCTTGTCTCGGTGCTGTTGGCCTGCACGGTGTCCCTGGCCTGGGCGATGGTGCCTTCCCTGCGGAGCCGGTCGCAGAACGTCCAGAACGCGGTGAGGTCGTCCTCGGTGAACCCGAGTTCGGTCTGGCTCGCGTAGAGCTTCCCGCCGCGGCTGCGCAGCCAGGTCTCGAACACGTCCTCGTTGCCCCCGCCGTCGTTGGCACCTGTGTAGGGGCGGCCGTCGGGGGACTTCAGTCCCAGCGCGGCGATCCTTTTGTTGGCCTTCTCCCAGTCCTGCCAGGTCCAACTGGGCTTCGGCGTCGGGATGTCGGCCTTCTTGTACACGGCGGCGTCATAGGCGTAGCCGGTGATGCCGCGGCCCATGGGAAGGGCGAACTGCCCGCCCTTGTACGTGCCGGTGCGCAGGAAGTCCCTGCTCATCTCGGACGTCCGGATCGTCTTGTCCTTCATGGCGTCGTCCACTGACATCAGTGCGCCCCCGCCCGCGTACTGCGACACCTGCCGGTAGTCGAGCTGGGCCACGTCGGGCATGCCTCCGCCGGCGGCCTGCGTGGCCAGCTTCTGCAGGTAGGCGCCGAAGTCCCCGCTCGATGTGCGGACGGTGACGCCGGGGTGTTCCTTCTCGAAGAGCCGCATCGCCTGCTCGGTGCGCGCGGCACGGTCGTCGTTGCCCCACCAGGAGAACGTGAGGGTGACGCCGCTGGATGTACTGCCGCTCGCGGTGGAGCAGGCGGAGAGCGTGGAGGTCAGCGCGGTACTGAGGCCGACGGCGGCCGCGGCCAGGACGGCCCGGCGGGGGAGTGGGCGCCGGCCGCTTCGGGGCTCGGGCATGGGGGCCTTCCAGAGGACGGTGCGTGGATGGAGGGGGGAGGGGGAGAGGCAGGGGCGGCTCCGGGGCCGGTTGTCAGATGCCGGGGTAGATGTCGAGCCGGCCGCACATGCCGAAGCGTCCGCGGGCGGTGGGCCCGGTCGCTGTCACTCTGGCTCGGTCGAGGTGTCCGGCGTCTTTCGCGCGCAGGGAGTCGAGTTGGGTCCCGGTCGCCGCCGCCGCGGCGTGGGCGCCGTCCTTCCAGTGCTGCTCCCATGCGTCGAGGCGCGGGCGGATCAGCTCGGCGGCGGCCCGCTGGAACGCGGCCAGCGGTGCCGGATCGCCGGCCTCGGTGGCTTCGCGCAGTTCCAGGAACCGGCGGGTCGCCAGATCGCGCCGGGCGCGTGCGGCCTTCACCTGTTCGGCCTCGGGGGCGTCGGCGGGGATACGGACCGCGGTCGCGTAGGTCTCGGCGTCGGTGAGGAGGTTCTGGGGGAGGGTGAGCACCGCGTCGCCCGCCTCGGGCAGGCCGCTGTTCTGCATCACGACGGTGATCTGGAGGCCGCCGTCGTTGGTGAGGCGATGGATCGTGCCGGGCGTGAACCAGGCCACGGTGCCGGGCTCCAGAGGTGTCTCCTCATAGCCGGACGTGGTCAGGGTCTGCACCGTGCCCCGGCCGGCCGTCACCACGTATCCCTCGCTGCATGTGAGGTGCAGGTGAGGGGTGCCGCCGCCGGTCCGGCCGTCGACCGTGGGCCAGTCGTAGACGGTCAGCCGGGACACACCCACCGCCGCCGGGAAGCCGTCGTACGTCGCGTTCACCACGCGTGTCCCCGCAGGTGCGCGGCGACCTGCTCGCGGTCCCAGGCGCCGTCGGCGACGGTCACGCGGTAGCTTCGGGTGAGTGTGTCGCCGGGGGCGAGGACGAGTTCCTCGTGGAAGGCCCAGGACGGCGCGACCGCGGCGAACGGGTCGCTGCGCACGAACCAGTGCGCCGGGTGGGTCCCCTTGTCGCCCGCGTGGTCGTTGGCGGGGGCGTGCTCGAAGACGACCGTGGCGTGGCCGTCGCGCCCGTCGTGCTCGCCTACGTATGCCAGCCAGGGTGCTTGACTGCCCATCAGGTCGGCGCCGTCCGCTTCGGCGGTGAAGACCCGGCCGTCGCGGAAGGCCCGCGGTCCGCGCCAGAACAGGCCGGTGTATCCGGCGGCCGGGCGGCCGTGGGTGGTGGGGCTGCCGAACCGCAGCGGCTCGTCGCGCCGGTTGGTGACGGCCGAGGTCCAGGTCAGCGTCCAGCTGCCGGTGTCCGCGTCCACGTCGCGCACCTCGATGCGGCGTTCCTCGTCCGCCCACAGCTCCTTGTCGTGCGGGTGCCAGGTCAGGCGCTCGGCGATGACGGCGCGGCCGTCCGCGGCGGAGACCTCCTCGAAGGCGACATGGGCCATCGAGCCGACCTTCTCGGGCAGGGCGAGGTAGCCGTCGCCGTGCACGTAGGTGTTGCCGCCCCACAGGTTCTGGCCCGACAGGTGGGAGGCCGTCAGCTGCAGTCCCTTGTGCCACCGGTGGTCGTTGGGCCGGTAGTCGGTGACGATCGCGCCGGACAGGGTGCGGATCGGGTGCAGATACGGCTTGGGGGCCTCCCACGCGGCTTCGGGCCGGTACACGTAGGCGAACAGCTCGGTGCCGGTGGCCGCGTGGGCGACGGTGATGCGGTCGCCGTGGGCATGGGTCAGTGCGAGCGTCATGCGTGGTCCTCTTCCTGGTGGGGGTCGGCCGGTGCCCAGCCCGGGGCGTCGCCGTGCAGGGCTGTGTAGTAGGGGTCGCCGGGGCCTATGTCACCGGCGCGGACGGGCGCGTCGGTGAACGCGGACTTGTACAGAGCGGTGATGAACTCGAGCGTCTGACGTCCGCCCGCGCCGCTGGTGGCGTGGCGTCGTCCGGCCTTGATGTCGGCGACGAGCGCCCGTAGCTGGGCGAGGTGCGAGCTGGGCTCGTCCTCGCCGAAGTCGTGCCAGCCGGCCACGGTCTGCTCGGGGACGCCGGGAGCGGGCGTGATGCGCCAGTCGGCGTTGCGGTAGCCGTACAGGTGCGTCAGCTCGATGGTCGCGAGCTCGCAGTCGATACGGATGCGGCTGACCTCATCGGGGCTGAGCACGCTGTTGACGACCGTGCCGACGGCGCCGTCGGCGAACCGGATCTGGGCGGTGGACACGTCCTCGGTCTCCACGTCGTGCACGAGGCGGGCCGCCATGCCGCGCACCTCGGTCCACGGCCCCATCAGATCGAGCAGTAGATCCGTCTGATGGATGCCGTGCCCCATGGCCGGGCCGCCGCCCTCGGTCGCCCAACGGCCACGCCACGGTACGGAGTAGTAGGCGGTGTCCCGGTACCAGGTGGTCTGGCAGTGCGCGACCAGCGGGCGGCCGAACGCGCCCTCGCGCAGGAGGCGGCGCACGTGCCGGGCGCCGGAACCGAAGCGGTGCTGGAAGACGATCGACGCGTACGGGTCCCCGTCACCTCCCTTCTCCTCCGCCTCCACGGCGTCGTAGTCGGCCAGCGATGGGCACGGCGGCTTCTCGCACCACACCCAGGCACCTGCTCGCAGGGCCGCGACGGACTGTTCGCGGTGCAGGGCGGGAGGGGTGCACAACACCACGAGGTCGGGGCGTACTTCGGCGAGCATCGCGTCGAGATCCGTGGACGCGTACGGGATCCGGAACGTGTCGGCGAACGCGCGGACCGCGGTGTCGTCCACGTCGACCACGGCCACGACGTCCGTCTCCCCTTCCGCGGCCAGCGTGCGCAGGGCCGGCAGATGGCTGGACCGGGCGATACCCCCTGCGCCGACGACGGCCGCGCGCAGCGGACGGTGGGGACGATCTGGAGACATGGGGACCCTCTCGAGAGGCGGACGGCAAGCGCTTGCCGTGAGGTGGTTCCAACGTTGTAACCGCCGTGTGTCCGCAGGGTCAACCCTTCGTCGGGAAAGAGTTCTTGGCGGCGGGAACGCTGGTGAGTCGTGCTCACAGGTGCATAATCTGGAGGGACTTCGAGTACGGGGGGCTGATCGGTGGCAGCAGTGACACTCAAGGACGTGGCGCAGCTCGCGGGGGTGTCGATCAAGACCGTGTCCAACGTTGTACGAGGCGCTCCGAAGGTGTCAGAGACGACGCGGACACGCGTGATGCGCGCAGTGGCGGAACTCGGCTACCGGCCCAATCCGTCGGCGCGAAGACTGAGGACCGGGCGCAGCGGTCTCATCGCGCTGGCCGTCCCGGACCTTGCGACGCCCTACTTCGCGGAGCTCGCACACCACGTGAGAACAGAGGCCGCGGCGCTGGGATTCACCGTCCTGATCGAGGAGACGCTGGGGGACGCCAAGGAGGAGCTGCGCCTGGCGACCGGTGTCGGAGCGTCGTTGCTGGACGGCGTGATCCTGTCGCCGCTGCACGTTTCGTCCGACGAACTTGCGTCTGTCGCCGACGAGTTCCCACTCGTGCTGCTCGGCGAGCGCAGTTACGAACGCGATCGCGTCGTCGCCGACCATGTCCTGATCGACAACGTCGCCGCCGCTCGCGAGGCCACCGCTCATCTGGCCGGCCTCGGCCGCACCAGGATCGCCGCCATCGGCGTCGACCGACCGGCGTCCGCGACCAGCCGCCAGCGTCTGGAAGGATTCCAACTCGCCCTGCATGAGGCCGGGTTGACATACGACCCGAGGCTTTCGCCGCAGGTGACAGAGTTCGACCGCAGCAACGGACTCCTGGCGATGCGCACCCTGATCGGCCTGCCGGCGGATGTGCGGCCCGACGCGGTCTTCTGCTTCAGCGACCTGCTGGCGATCGGAGCCCGACGGGCCGCGTTCGAAGCGGGCTTCCACATTCCCGGGGACATCGCCTTGGCGGGCGTCGACGGATCTGAGGAAGCCCGCTACAGCACGCCCTCCCTCACGTCGGTGGTTCCCGACAAGGCCGCGATCGCCTCCCTGGCCGTGAAGTGTCTGGCGACCCGCATCCGCGCGGACGAGGCCCCGCCTTTCGAGGTGCACATGGCCCCCTACTGGCTGGAGGTGCGGGAGTCCACGAGCGGTGAGCGGCAGCAGCCGGCCACCCCCTGAAGGTGCCGCCTGCGGCCCGCACGTGCGGGCCGCAGGCGGCTGGGCAAGGATGGGAGACAGCGCACAAACCGCCGGCTCAGGAACGGGCGTCACCCATGGGTGACGCGCACCGGCTCAAAGGCCACGACGGTCTGCGGGCCGTCGGCCCACCGCACCCGCAACTCCCTCTCGTGGACGATTACTTCGGACACCGCGTCGGCGAGTGACGCACTCGGCTCGTCGGCGCTCAACGACGCCAGCGCCACGAACACCGCCGTTCCCTCGGCCGTGCCCGAGAGCCGCGGCACCCGCACCCACGGCTCGTAAGCCGTGCCCTGCGGTGCCCGCACCTCGTCCCGCTCGCCCCATCCGTACAGGCCGTGCAGTTGCGAGCTCAAGGCGTCAGAGGCCCATCCGGTGAGCCTGACCCCCGCTCCGTGCGGTGCCCCCACGACCCGGTGCACCCGCAGCTCGTACCGGCCCCGGGCCACGGTCACGCTCTCCACCCGCAGCCCCGGCACCATCGGCGCGCCCGACGCGAACACCGGCAGGTGCGAGGACGCGGCCCAGCCCCACCCGTCGCCCTGCCCCGCGCCCAGCGGGCGGAGGCGGCGCCGCACGCTCGCGACGCCTGCGATCACGACCGACAGATGGTTGTCGGCGACGTTCGTGCGGGACGTCGGGCCTGTGTGTGTCGAGTACGCCTGACGGCCGTAGAGCGGGTCCTCCTGAGCGGCCGACTCCGCTTCCTGCGGGCGGACATGGTCGCTGCCGTGGTTGTGGAGCCGTACGATCCCGTCGGCCTGGGTCGACTGGACGAGCAGCCCCGGCGCGGGCAGCGCGAGCACCCGGTCCGGGCCCTCGCTCGGCGCGGGCTCCTCGGTCGCCGTCCACAGCGGGTCGTCCTCCGGCGCGAGCAGCGACACGAACCCCTTCGACGCCCAGTACGGGGACGCCGGCCCCGAGTAGGTCTGCAGCGTCGCGTCGTGCGGGCCGTGCCAGCCCAGGCTCAGCAGCCCGTCGTCCGTCACTCCGCCCCGGTCGAGGAAGTAGCGCAGGTTCCCGCTGATGAGACGGCGTGACGTGCCGGGCGTCAGCGGGGTGTGGCCGGTGACGGCGCCGATGCCGACCGCCGCCGACGCCGCGAACCGGTACGTCAGCGAACGCCCGAAGTGGATCGGCGCCCCGTCGGCGCCGAAGAGCAGGGAATACCCCTCCAGGTGCTCGCGCAGCCGCGGTCCGAAGCGGGCCGACAGTGCGGTGTCGCCGGACAGGTGCGCGTGCAGCAGCGGGTACAGGTGCAGCGCCCACCCGTTGTAGTGGTCGAAGGCCCGTCCGTCGCCGTCCGCGTACCAGCCGTCGCCCCGGTACCACGTCTCCATCAGTCCAAGTGCCCGTTCCATGGCGCGCGTCGTGGCCTCGTCGCCACGGCCGACCGACTCCAGGAACGACGCCACGGTGAACGGGAACAGATACCAGTTGTTGGGCGCGGGCGTGTGGTCGATCGCCCCGCGCAGCCAGGTCTCCGCCCGGTCCTGCACGTCGCTGTCGAGCTGGTCCCACAGCCACGGCCGGGTCAGCGACAGACCGAGCGCCACGGACGCCGACTCGACCATCGGCTGGCCCTGCACATGGTGGTCGAGGATCAGCGGCCATGACTCGGTGTCGTCCCGGCCGGGCGTCCGCGTGCCCGCCGTCAGGCCCTGCGCGTACCGCTCCAGCCAGCCGTGCGGGTCCTTTCCGCCGGCGCCCGCGACCCGGAAGCCCGCCGCCAGGAACGTACGGGCGAAGCCTTCGAGGCCGTCCGAGCGGACCCCGGACCCGGAGGGGCGGCCCGGCAGGTCGAGCAGGGCGCCCCCGGGTGTCGCCCAGCGCCACGCGGCACCGAGCAGCCCGTCGGCGACGGCCTCCCAGTGCACGCGCGTGTACCCGGTGATCGGGCTCAACTCACGGTTCTCTTGGGGCATTTCGAACGGGATGGTCATGCGAGGAACGCCAGCCTTTCGCGTCGTACGGGATGGGCGAAGCCGTCGCCCGCGGCCCACCGGGCCACCTCGCCGACGGCAGTGTCGGCGAGGCGTTCCCACTCGTTGCCCTGGGAACCCGCGAGGTGGGGGGTGATGAGTGCGTTCGGGCAGTCCCACAACGGGTGGGTCGCGGGCAGGACCTCGGGGTCCGTCACGTCGAGGACCGCGCCGATGAGGCCCGCGCGCACCACGTCGGTGAGCGCGTCCTGGTCGACGACGGCGCCGCGCGAGGTGTTGATGAGAGTGGCCCCCGATCGCATGGAGCCGAGCAGCTCCCGGCTCACGAGGCCGCGCGTGGCCGGCAGCAGCGGCGTGTGTACGCTCAACAGGTCGCTGCGCGCGAAGAGGTCGGACAGCTCCACCCACTCGACGCCCAGTTCGGCGGCCTCCGCCTCGCTGATGTACGGGTCGTGCAGCAGCACCTCGAAGTCGAAGGGCCGCAGCAGCTCGATCACCCGGCGGCCGATCAGCGACGCGGACAGCAGGCCCACCGTGCGACGGTAGTTGCCCACCTCCTGCGTGGTCAGCAGCCAGTTGTCGCGCTCTCGGGTCCGCCGGAAGTCGCGGGCCCGTTCCAGGACGTTCTTTCCGTGCAGCAGGATCATCGCGAGGGTGTACTCCGCGACCGGCAGCGCGTTGGCCGCGGCCGCCGACGACACCTCTACGCCCCGTTCCCAGCAGGCATCGGAGACATGCCCCCGCACCGAACCGGCCGCGTGCACCACGGCCTTGAGGTGTGGAGCCGCGGCCAGTACGTCCGCGTCGAGCCGCGGACAGCCCCAGCCGGTGACCAGAACCTCGGTGTCGGCGAGGACCTTCCTGGCCCGTACGGTCGTCAGGTCGTCCAGGACGGGCAGCGGCGCCAGGTCGCACACCTCCGCGAGCGCGGCCACGGACCGCGGCGTGAAGACGGCCGCCGCGGCCTGGGGGGACATGGCCAACGCCACGCGGGGCTTGCTCACTTGACCGCCCCCGCCGTCAGCCCGGACCGCCAGAACCGCTGGAGGAAGATGAACGCGAGGACGAGAGGAAGGACCGCCAGGAGCGAACCCATGATCACCACCGGATAGTACTCGGGCGAGACGGTCGCCTGGCTGTTCCACTGGAACAGGCCCAGGCTGACGGGATAGAGCTTCTGGTTGGACAGCATCACCATCGGCAGGAAGAAGTTGTTCCAGATCGCGGTGAGCTGGAACAGGAAGACCGTGATCAGGCCGGGGCCGAGCATCCGCAGCGAGACGCGGACGTACGTCGTCAGCTCACCTGCGCCGTCGACGCGGGCCGCCTCAAGGACCTCGTCGGGCACATAGCCCTGGGCGAAGATCCGGCCCAGGTACACGCCGAACGGGTTGAACAGGACCGGGATGAACACCGACCAGAACGTGTTCACGACGCCCGTCGCCGAGGCGATCAGGTACAGCGGCAGCGCGAGCACCGTCTGCGGCACCATCACCGCGGCCAGGACGAGCCCGAACAGCTTCTCCTTGTGCCGGAAGTGGTACTTGTCGAAGGCGTAGCCGCAGGCGACGCTGATCATCGCGCCCAGCGCGGCGCCGAGGACCGCGTACAGCAGGCTGTTGCCGTACCAGCGGCTGTAGAGGCCCCCGTCCATCGCGAACAGGTCCTTGACGTTCTGGACGAACGAGAAGTCCTTGAAGGAAAGGATGTTGCTGCTGAACAGCGCGTCGCGGGACTTGCCGGCGGCGAGCACCAGCCACAGCGCCGGCAGCATGGTGTAGAGGACGGAGATCGCGACGACCACGTTGACGGTCGTCCGGCCCAGCAGACGGGGACGCAGCAGGGTGGACCTGGTGGATCTGCTCAGCTCGGCAGTTGTCATCGGGCGCTCTCCTCGGCCGAGTTGACGCGGTTGGTCCAGCGGGTGACGCCGTAGGAGACGGCGATCGTGATGATGAGGAGGATCACCGACGCGGCGGCCGCCAGCGAGTAGTTGTTGCGGCTGAACGCCGCGTCGTAGATGTACATGCTCGGCGAGAACCGGGCATTGACGACCTGCGAGCCCGCGCGCAGCAGCATCGGTTCCGTGAACAGCTGCAGCGCCCAGATCAGTGTGAACATCGCGACCATGACGATCGAGGAGCGCACCAGCGGCGCCTTCACCTGGAGTGCGGTGCGCACGGGACCCGCCCCGTCGACCACCGACGCCTCCAGAACCTCCCGGGGGACCGCTTGCAGGGCCGCGTAGAAGACGACCATGTTGTAGCCGAGGTTGCTCCACACCGCGATGTTCACGATCGACGGAATCGCGGTGTGCAGGCCCAGGAAGTTGACGGTGATGTCGGCCTTGCCGAGCACGTCGATGATCGGGCTGATGCCGGGGGTGTAGAGGTACAGCCAGATCAGCGCGGCGATGATGCCGGGCACCGCGTGCGGCAGGAACAGGCCCAACTGGGCCCAGGAACGCAGCCGTACGAGACCCGAGTCGAGCAGCAGCGCCAGTGCCAGCGAGCCGACGGTCATCACCGGGATGTAGATCAGGCAGTACAGCGCGACCGTGCCGAGGCCGGACAGGAACGACGGGTCCGTGAGCACGGCGGCGTACGAGCGCAGGCCGACGAAGACCGTGCGCTCCGGGCCGAAGCCGAGGCCCGGCTGGTCGTCGCTGAAGAAGCTCAGCCAGACGGCCGTGCAGACCGGGATCAGGAAGACGAGCGTGAGCAGGACGAAGAACGGGGCCATCAGGACGCCCGCGGCGCCGCCCCGGCGGCGCTTGGCCGCACGCTGCGCCTTGCGCCGGGAGCTGTCCGCCTCCCGCGGGGGAGCCGCCGCCGAAGCGGGGACCTGGGTTGTCGCGGTCATGGGACTCACCTGCCTTTCGGGATGCGGGCGTTCACGTGGAGTGCTGGGTGGTCTTGAGGCCGAGCGCCTTGAGGTCGGGCATCGTGCCGTCCTGTGCGGCGCGCATGGAGGACTCGATCGTCCCGGAGCCCGCCGCCGCCCGGGCGAAGGCATCCGACATGACCTGCCCGGTCGCGGTCATTCGGGGGCCCCAGACCCAGCCGTCGCTGACCTTCTGGGCCTCCTGCTCGAACAGCGCGTAGATGTCCTGCCCGCCGTAGTACGAGCGGTCGAAGGCCGCGCGTCCCACCTTGATCAGCTCGGTCGCGGCCGGGTACTGGCTGCTCGCGCCGCTGGAGAGCCGGGCCTTGAGGGCGTCGGGGTGCGAGACCTGCCACTCGATGAACTCCATGGCGGCCTCGGGGTGCTTGCTGTCCTTGGTGATCGCGAACGTCGAGCCGCCCTGGGTGCCGAGCGCCGGCTTCGAGGGGTCCCACTGGGGCTGCGGGGCGATCCGCCACAGTCCCTTCTGCTGGGGGCGGGCGTTCATCTGCGCCCCCGCGTCCCAGGCGCCGCTGTGCCGGGTCAGGACGAGGCTGTTGCCGACCTGGGCGTCGGCCTCGCGGCTGTTGGGGGGACTGACGTAGACGAGGTCCTCGTCGATGAGCCGCTGCCAGTACGTGGAGACGCGGCGCGTGGGGGCGTCGGCGAGCGACACGTTCCAGGCGCCCTTCGAGGTGTCGAACCAGTGCGCGCCGGCTCCCCAGCACCAGGCCGAGAACTGGCCCATGTCCGTGGAGAAGAAGGTCACCCTGCGCTGGCCGCCGGTGCGGCGGACGGCGCGTGCCAGATCGGTGTACTCGTCCCACGTGGTGGGAACCTCGAAGCCGTACTTGTCGAAAAGGTCCTTGCGGTAGTGCAGCACCAACGGCTCGACGTCCAGGGGCACGCTGTACGTGCGCCCCTCGAACGTCGTCAGGCCGAGCGCCTGCGGCAGCAGCTTGGCCTTGAGCTTGTCGCTGATCACGTCCGTGATGTCGCGGGCCACACCGTCGATCGCGTAGCCCGGGACCTGCGGGTACTCGATGGTGGCGACGTCGGGCGCGTTGCCCGCGCGAGCCGCGTTGCTGAGCTTGAGATATCCGCCGGAGGTACCGGACGGTATCTGTTCGAAAGCGACCTGGATGGTGTCGTGCGTCTTGTTGAACGCGTCCACCACTTCCTGGCTGCCGCGCAGCGCGGACCAGAACGTGATGGTGGTCGTGCCTTTGGTACCGGACTTGCTGCTGCTCCCGGATGACGCGCTGTCGTTCCCGCTGCAGGCGCTCAAGGCGCCTGTCAGGGGCAGCGCGGTGATCGCGGCGAGCACCGATCGACGGCTCTGTCGACCAGGCATGGGCGCCTCCCGCGGCTCCTGCGTGTTCGAGTCACGGGAATCCTGATCGGCTGACCGGACCTGGTCAATAGATCGATCAGAAGAAAATTAAACGGTCAAACGCTCATTGCGGAGCGGCGGTTGTGCCAGAGGTCTCCGAGGTCTCGGGTGCCTGCGCTTCCGTGGCGTGCGGTGCCCGTGTCGAACCGCGCACCTGCAACGTGGGCAACAGCTCCAGGCGCCGCGCAGGCCCCGCCCCGGAGGCCGTCGCGGGTGACTGCCCGCCGAGCCGGCGCAGGAGCAGCTCCGCCGCCGCCCGGCCCACCTCGGCCTTCGGTGGCGAGACGGCCGAGAGCGGGGTGCTGCCGAGACCCGCGACCACGTCGTCGTACGCGATCACGGAACAGTCTTCTGGGACCCGCACCCCACCGTCGCGCAGCGACTGCACCAGCATGAGCGCGTCCACATCACCGTGCAGCACGGCTGCCGTGGCACCCAACTCGGCCAGTAGCGACGGGAGGTCGATGGGCTTTTCCGCCGTCTCCGCCACCGGGTCGGGAGCCGCTCCGGGCGAACTGAGCGCCACCGCCCACTTGTCCACGTCCGGATGGTCCGCGGCGATCTCGACGAACGCCGCACGCAGGGCACGGGCGGTCGGGCTGTCGTCCCTCGCCGCGAGCACGATGCGCCGGTGGCCGAGCCCGGTGAGGTGCTCGACGGCGAGATGGATGCCGTACCAGTGATCGGTGCAGACCGTGTCCACGGCGTGCAGCGCGCCGCCGCGCCGGGGCCTGCGCTCCATCACGACCGCGGGCACCGGCAGGCGCGCGAGCCAGGCGTAGTCGGTTTCCTCCGTGGCCCTGCTGCGCCAGCGCGGGGCGATGAGCAGGCCGCGCGCGCCGTCGGCCAAAGCCTGTTCCACGATGGGCTGTTCGGCTCCCGCGACGGCCGGTGCGATGTGCAGTGCGATGCGGATGCCCGCCTCCTCGAAGGCGCTCCGGGCGCCGTGCAGCGCCTCGTACAGATACGAGTGGCGCTCGGGGACGACGACGGCGACCGGACCGCCGTCGGCCATCGGCTCGGCGGCGGGGGCTGCGGCACGTCCCGTCTCGGACAGCACCGGGCGGGCGACGCCGTGTCCCCGGCGCAGCTTGCCCTCCCTGGCGAGTTCCTCGACATCGCGGCGCAGGGTCACCACCGACACCGCGAGTTCCGCGGCGAGATCGCTGACCCGCGTCGCCCCGCGCGACTGCACCACGGCGAGAATCCGCTGCCGCCTGAGATCGACCGGCTCACGCATACTGATGGCCCCCTCGACACCCGCTGTTCGTTTGAGCGCTTCAATGAACGCTTCGGCGGCAGCATAACCAGCAGGTGGCCGGGAAGGTCAGCCCTTGGGCGGCTGGGACATCACTCAGGGGTGTCGTGCCTAGTAGCCCCCGAACGGCGCGTGGTCCGTCAGGGCGAGGGCGCGCACGACGCAGCGGAGGCGGACCGGTCGACGGGCGACTGAGCGCACGGCAGCGGGTCGGTGGGTCGGTGGGCGCGTAGACGGAGGTCCGGAGCGGGCGTGGATCAGTCCAGAAGCCCCAGCTGTCCGGCCGCCCGGATCGCGAGCCACACCTCCGCGAAGGAAGCCGTGGACGACAGATCCCGGCCCGTCAGCTCGCTGAAGCGGCGGAGGCGGTAGGAGAGCGTGTTGGGGTGGATGTGGAGCGCGGCCGCGGCCTCGTCGGTGCGCCGGTCGCGTTCCATCCACGTACGCACCGACGGGAGCAGCCGGGAGCCGTGACTGCTGTCGTAGCGCAGCGCGTCGCCCAGTACGTGGTCGACGAGCGCGGTGAGCGCGGCGGGGTCGTCGGGCAGCCAGCGGCCGGTGGCGTCGTCGGCGTAGCGGACGAGGGGGCGGCCGGACGCCGCCGCGTGGGAGGCGGCCCACAGGGCTTCGCGCCGGGCGACCCGCAACGAGGCGCCGGGCCGGACGGGGCGGCTCATGCCGGCCGTCACCCCCGGGAGGGCTGCGATCGTGTCGCCGAGGCGGGGCGAGCCGAAGAGGTAGCGGTCGTCGCCCCGGTTGAGGAGCAGGCAGGGCTCGTCGTGGAGGGCTTCCAGCACGGCCTGCTGCGTCACGCCCCTGACGACCGCCAGAGCGGCCTCGCCCTTGATGGAGTGACGCAGCAGATGGCGCTTCGCGACGGCCGGATCGAGCGCGTCCTGCAGCAGCTCTGCCAGGATCTCGGTCCCTTCGCGGCGCAACGTCTCGCGCTCGGTGCGGACCATGGCGAGTTGGAGTGCGGCCACGGTGGCGATGTGCTGCACGACGGCGAGGCCCGCCGGGCGCGCGCCGTCGTGGGCCATGGCGATGAGGAACCCGGCGGGTCCGCCGGGTGAGGGTACGGGGAGCGCGAATCCGCCGGGGATCGTCGGCGGGGCGTCGGCCGAGCGGGGCAGCAGAGACGGGTCCGGCGCGGGCACGCCGGGCAGCAGGGGCCGGCCCTGCCGGGTGCACAGGTAGATGGCGTATCCGGAGAGGTTCTCCAGGCGGCTGAAGAGTTCGGCCGTGTCGAGGTTCTCCGAGGTGAGCCAGCGCAAGGCGCCGAAGACCTGGAGCTGGGCGCCGAGCCGGTGGCGGGCGTCGTCCTGGACCGCGGCCGCGACTTCCTGCGCGACCGCGATGAAGGGGACGGCGAGCGGTACTTCCAGGACCGGCATGCCGCGCTCCTCGGCCGCGGCGTGGAACGCCTGGCGCAGCGGCGGCATGTGCAGCTGGGCGGAGACGGCCAGGGCGGCCACCCCGGCGTCGTCGAGCCGTTCCAGATAGGCCCGCTGCCCGGCGGCCGAGCGTGGCATCGCGAGCCCCGTCGTCATGATCATTTCGGCGCCCAGGAGCCAGGGCGTGGGGTCGTCCAGCTCGCTGACATGCGCCCACGACACCGAGCGAGTCAGGCCTGCCGCGCCCGCGACCAGGCGCAACTGCAACGCGGGGTAGGACAGCAGGTCCGCGACGGTCACCCGCTGGCGGTCCACCCCGTCGATGCAATGTTCTTTGTGCTCAGCCACAAAGTGAGGCTACCTCTTCGTGCCTGCACCGATTGCCGTGGCAATCCCTTGCCGTGCACACTCACCCGACCACCTGCATGTTTCGCTGTCGCGCGAGGAACTGCCCGCCGCGTCCGCCGACGACCTGATCAACCTGCTCGCTCCCAAGGAGGACGAATGAGTGATTCCCCGGCTCTGACAGAGGTGGAGCAGTACGGAGTCGAACGCATCCCTGACTCGGACCGCTCCGCCAAGCCCCTGGACCTGTTCCGGGTCGCGTTCGGTGGTGCCAACACCTTCGCCACCTGCGTGCTGGGCGCCTTCCCCATCCTGTTCGGCCTCTCGTTCTGGCAGGGCCTCGCGGCGACCGTCCTCGGCCTCGTGGCCGGTGCGCTGATCCTGGCGCCGCTCGCGGTGTTCGGCCCGCGCAACGGCACCAACAACGCCGTGTCGTCCTCGGCCCACCTGGGTGTGCACGGCCGGATCGTCGGCTCGTTCCTCTCGCTGCTCACCGCCGTCGCGTTCTTCTCGATCTCCGTGTGGTCCTCCGGAGACGCCCTGGTCGGCGGCGCGCACCGGCTGATGGGAGTGCCGCAGAACGACGGTGTGTTCGCGCTGGCGTACGGGGTGTTCGCGCTGCTCGTGCTGACGGTGTGCGTGTACGGCTTCCGGTTCATGCTGTTCGTGAACAAGATCGCGGTGGTGGCGGCGTCGACGCTCTTCGTCCTCGGCTTCTTCGCCTTCGCCGGGGACTTCGACCCGGGCTACCAGGGGTCGTTCTCGTCCGCCTCGTCCGCCGGGTTCTGGCCCGCCTTCATCGGCTCCGCCCTGATCGTGCTGTCCAACCCGGTCTCGTTCGGCGCCTTCCTCGGCGACTGGGCCCGCTACATTCCGGCACAGGCCTCGAACCGCCGGGTCGTCACGGCCGCGTTCGCGTCGCAGATCGCGACCATCCTGCCCTTCTTCTTCGGCCTCGCCACCGCCTCGATCATCGCGGAGAAGGCGGCCAAGTACATGGACCCGAGCGCGTCGAACTACGTCGGAGGACTCCTCGCGATCGCGCCCGGCTGGTACTTCCTGCCCGTGTGTCTCCTCGCGCTGATCGGCGGCATGTCCACCGGCACCACCTCGCTCTACGGCACCGGTCTCGACTTCTCCAGCGTGTTCACGCGGTTCAGCCGCGTGCAGGCGACGCTGTTCGTCGGTGTGCTGTCGATCGGATTCATCTTCCTCGGCCGCTTCGCGGCCAACCTGTCGCAGTCCATCTCGACGTTCGCGACGCTGATCATCACGTGCACCGCCCCCTGGATGGTCATCATGATGCTCGGCTGGCTGACCCGCCGCGGCTGGTACGACCCCGACTCGCTCCAGGTGTTCAACCGGCGCCAAAAGGGCGGCCGTTACTGGTTCGCCCACGGCTGGAACTGGCGCGGCATGGGCGCGTGGCTGACCTCCGCGGTCCTCGCCCTGACGTTCGTGAACCTGCCCGGCCAGTTCGTCGGCCCGCTCGGCGACCTGGCCGGCGGCGTGGACCTCTCGCTCCTGGTGGGCCTCGGCGTCGCCGCCCTCCTCTACCTGGCCCTGCTGTGGCTCTTCCCCGAGCCGCGCGAGGTCTACGGGCCCCAGGGTCCGCGCCTGGTCCGCGCCTCGAACACGCCCGTCCCGCCGATCACCGACGACGTCCCCGTGCCCGTCGCCGCCGGAAAGGCGTGACGGCCATGCGCCTCGTGGACCTCTCCGTCGAGCTCGCGACCGGCATGCCGGTCTACCCCGGCGACCCGCGCGTCACCCTCACCCCGGCCCTGAGCGTCGCGGCGGACGGCGTGAACGTCCTGCACCTGGACATGGGGTCCCAGTCCGGTACACACGTCGACGCGCCGTTCCACATCGACGACTCGCTGCCCACCCTCGACCAACTCCCGCTGGACCGTTTCGTGGGAGAGGCCGTCGTCGTTGATGCCCGCGGCGCGCACCCGCGGTCACCGCTCGGGCCGGACCTCTTCGAGGGCCGGATCCGGGCCGGGGCGATCGTCCTCGTGGCCACGGGATGGTCGGCGCACTGGGGCACCGACGACTACCTCACCCACCCCTACCTGACCCGGGAGGCGGCCGAACTCCTGGTCGCCGCGGGAGTGCGTACGGTCGGCATCGACGCGCTGAGCGTGGATCCCACCCCCGCCGACGAGTTCCCCGCCCACCGGATCCTGTGCGGGGCGCACGCCGTGATCGCCGAGAACCTGACCGGACTCGGCCCCCTGGTCGACGCACAGTCGGCGGGCGAGCCCATCGAGGTCTCGCTGCTGCCGCTCAAACTGCCTGCCGCCGACGGCGCACCCGTACGCGCCGTCGCCCGCATCGGCTGAACCGCCCGCATTCCTGCCAGAGGGAGTACCCCCCCATGACCGACGAGGTCCTGAAGGCCGCCGACGCCCTGGTGTCAGCATTCGGCGAAGGCCGTCTCGACGACTACTTCGAGGCGTTCACGCCGGACGCGACGTTCGTCTTCCACACCACGTCCGAACGCGTCGCGTCCACCGCCGACTACCGCGCCCTGTGGAACCGTTGGGTCGCCGAGGACGGATTCCGGATCGTGCGCTGCACATCGGCCGACCAGCTGGTGCAGCCCTTCGGCGACACCGCCGTCTTCAGCCACCGGGTCGAGACCACGGTGGCCACGACGGCCGGCGAGGAGACGCTCCGCGAACGCGAGACGATAGTGTTCACCCGCCAGGACTCCGGCCGCTGGCTCGCCGTCCACGAGCATCTCTCACCGGCGCCCGAAGCCTGACCTGTCGCTCCACGACGTCGCCCGGAACACCTCAGGCGTCCCGGGCGACGTCGCCGTCGTTCCGGCACACGGTCGACGAGGTCACCCCCGGACCGGTCCGCGTCCGCTCGTCGAGTCCCTGGCCTGGAGGGACGTACGCAGGACCACTGTCTGCAGTGGCTTGTCCGTGCCGTCGATGCGTTCCTGCAGGAGCCCCGCCGCCGCGAACCCCAGCTCGCACGAAGGGAGTTGGACCGAGGTGAGCGACGGGGTGACCAGTTCGGGCCACGGGACGTCGCCGAAGGAGAGCAGGCCGGTCCGCGGAGGCTCGCGGCCCACGTCGCGCAAGGCGGCCAGAGCGCCCACCGTCATGAGGTTGTTCGCCACGAACACGGCGTCCGGGGGGTTCCGGCAGGGCGAGGAGACTCGCCATCGCGGCCCGCCCGCCCTCGACGCGGAAGTCGCCGTGGCAGACGTACTCGGCGGGCGGCTCGCCCTGCCCGGTCTCCCGCAGACGGTCCCTCAGGACCGCACGGTACCCGGCGAGGCGCTCGTCCGATGTCGAGGTGCCCTCGGGTCCGGCGATGCACGCGATCCGCCGGTAGCCCCGGGCGAGCAGGTGCTCGGTGGCCTCCTCGCCGCCGTGCTGGTTGTCCAGCATCACGGCGTCGACCGACGCTCCGCGCGGCCGCCGGTCGACCGCGACGACCGGCGTGCCGCGGTCGACGAGCGCGGACAGGTCCGTGCGGTGGCGGGACGCAGCGGCGATGATGACCCCGGCCATCTGCTCGCCCGCGGCCACCTCCAGGTAGCGGTGCTCCTTGTCGACGTCCTCATCACCGCCGCGGTGGTCACGGCCGTGGCACTGCTCTTCCACTCGATGGCCGCCTATGCTCTGGCCCGGCTCAAGTTCTCCGGCCGGGACGGTATCTTCGTGGTCATCTTCTCGACACTGCTGATCACCGCACCCGTGATCCTGATCCCGCGGTTCGTCGTCGTCCGGACGCTCCGGATGCTCGACAGCTACGCGGCACTGATCATCCCGCCGCTCTTCAACGCCTTCGGGATCTTCCTGCTCCGCCAGTTCTACCTCGGCATACCGAAGGAGCTGGAGGAGGCGGCGATCGTAGACGACTGCGGGTACTGGCGGGTGTACTGGAACATCATCCTGCCGCTGTCCCGGCCCATCCTCTCGGCGCGTCGCGTCCTTCAGCACCCAGTACGGCGCGAACTGGAACCACGTCCTGGCCGCCGCCGTGGTCGCGGTGATACCCATGCTCGCCCTCTTCCTCGTCTTCCAGCGCCAGATGGTCGAGTCCATCAAGACCTCCGGCCTGAAATGACCCAGCGCAACGCTCCGGAACGAACCGAGAAATACGGTGCTCGTATGCCTCAGTCAGCAGTCATCGGTGTGGACATCGGAACGTCCAGCAGCAAGGGTGTCCTGGTCGGCCTCGACGGCACCGTGCTGCACACGGCCGTCCGCGAACACGTCGTAGACCGCCCGGCTCCTGGGCACGTCGAGATGGACGCGGACATCTGGTGGGGCGAACTCGCCTCCCTCACCCGCGAGTTGACCTCCGCACACGAAGCGGACGTGGTCGCGGTCGGAGTCAGCGGCATGGGCCCCTGCGTGCTGCTCACCGACGAGAACGACACACCTGTACGCCCCGCGATCCTGTACGGCGTGGACACCCGCTCCGTCCCCCAGATCGAGCGGCTCGAAAGTGAGCTGGGCGCCGACGAGGTCGCCCGCCGCTGCGGCTCGCGGCTCACGACCCAGGCCGCGGGCCCCAAGGTGGCGTGGATCGCCGAACAGGAACCGGAGCTCTTCCGCCGCGCCCGCCGGCTCTACATGCCGAGCTCCTGGCTCGTACGCAGACTGACCGGCGCCTACGTCCTCGACCACCACTCGGCCAGCCAGAGCACCCCGCTCTACGACATCGTGGCCCGCGACTGGTACACCCCGTGGACCGACCGCATCGCCCCCGGCATCGAACTTCCCGAACTGCGCTGGTCCGGCGAGGCGGCGGGCACGGTGACCGCCGAGGCCGCACACCTGACAGGTCTGCCGACAGGCATCCCGGTCACCACCGGGACCATCGACGCCTGGGCCGAGGCGCTGAGCGTCGGCGCGCACGGGATCGGCGACCTCATGCTCATGTACGGCACGACGATGTTCCTCGTCCACACCGTGCCGGGACTGCTGCGTGACCCCTCGCTATGGAGCACCGTCGGCGCCCTCCCCGACACCCGCAACCTCGCCGGCGGAATGGCGACGTCCGGCGCCGTCACCAGCTGGCTGCGCGACCTGTTCGGCAGCGACGACTACCGGCAACTGCTTCACCTGGCCGAGGAGTCGGGCCCCGGCGCGGGCGGCCTGCTGATGCTTCCCTACTTCGCCGGGGAACGCACCCCGATCACTGACCCACGGGCGCGCGGCGTCATCGCCGGCCTCACGCTCTCCCACACCCGGGGAGACCTGTACCGAGCGGCCCTCGAAGGCACGGCGTACGGAGTGCGGCACAACATCGAGGCCATCGAAGCGGCCGGCGGTGACATCCGCCGCGTCGTCGCCGTCGGCGGCGGCACCCAGGGACGCCTGTGGACCCAGATCGTCTCGGACGTCACCGGCCGGGCCCAAGAGGTACGCACGACGTCCATCGGGGCCTCGTACGGAGGGGCACTCCTCGCCGCCCAACTGGTGAGCGACGCCCGCATCGACATCTGGAACCCGGTCCAGGAAGTGGTCACCCCGCGTCCGGAGATGACGTCCCGTTACGACGAGCTGTACGCCCTGTACCGCGAGCTCTATCCGGCGTCTTCCCATGTCGTCCACGCGCTGTCCGACTTCCAGTCCCGCTGAACGCCAGGAAGTACCCCTGCTGTGCAGGGACTCCCTCCCACATTCTTCCTTCCGCACACCTACGGAGCGTCCGCATGCCCTACGCCGTCCCGCAGCCCCTCACTCCGTCCGCCGCCGAGCCGGCACCGTGTACACCGTCGCCAGTGGCGACCTGCGCCCGGCCGCCGACATCACCGGATGGCCCTCGCGGCAGGAGCTGGAGGCAGACCTGGCCGCCGTGCTCACGGACCTCGGCCGGACGGTGCGCCTAGCTCACGCCGTCGACGAGAAGAAGGGGCACGGCTTCATCGACAGCCAGCGCGCCGGCATCGAGGTCTTCAAGCAACTGCCGCCGGACGCCCCGCTGATCGTCGTCGAAGGGGCTAACAATTGCTGTGGGATGCATAGTCGTATCTCGACGAACGTCTTCTTTTCTCTGACGCTTGGGGGTGCTCGTCCTGTCAGGCATCCAGGGCTTTTGCCTCCTATGGGAGGGTTCGTCCGATCTTCTTAGGTTTGGGAATGTTCCGGGCTTTGGCGGTGGAGGTTGTGGAGGGTGCGTCAGGCGATTTCCAGCCGCTCGCAGGTTTCACCGCTGGTGATTGTTCCGTTGATCTGTTCCATGATGCGTAGTGCATAGTCAATGACTGGCTAGTGAGGGGGTGTTCAGGGTGAAGAAGTTCCAGGCGCAGTCGGGCTTTGTGGTGCAGGCGTTCCGTTTCGCCCTGGACCCGAATGCGATTCAGGAATCCGCGCTGCGGTCGCACTGCGGGGCTGCTCGGGCCGCGTACAACTGGGCTGTCGGCTGGGTGACGGCCTCGTGGTGGCAGCGGAAGGCGGAAGCCTCGTACAAGGTCGCCGAGGAGGAGCTGACGCCGTGGCGGCCGTGGTCGCTGCCCGCGCTGCGTAGGGAGTTCAACCAGGTCAAGCGCACCGATCGGCGCTATGCCGACTGGTGGCACGAGAACTCCAAGGAGGCGTACAGCACCGGCCTGGCCAACGCGGCTGCCGCGTTCGACAACTACACGAAGTCGAAGAACGGCCGCCGCAAGGGTGCCCGCATGGGTACGCCACGTTTCAAGTCCAAGCGCAAGGCCCGTCTTACGTGCCGGTTCACCACCGGTAGCATCCGCGTGGCCGACGATCGGCACGTGACGCTTCCGGTGCTCGGAACCATCCGCACCCATGAGTCCACCGTCAAGCTTCTGGCCCGCCTGCAGGCCCAAACGCCACGCATCCTGTCCGCGACGGTGCGCCATGAGCGGGGCCGCTGGTTCGTGTCCTTCCAGACCGAGGTCAAGCGGGAGATCACCCGGGTGACCCGTCCTGGTGTCGCAGTCGGTATCGACCTCGGAGTGAAGGTGCTCGCGGTGATGGCCGACAGCGCCGGACAGATCCGCTACGTCGACAACCCCAAGCACTTCGAGGGCGAACACAAGCGGCTGCGGCGTCTGTCCCGTCGCGTGTCGCGCCGCCAGGGGCCGGCCGTGCACGACCGGGCCACCGGCAAGACCATCCGCCAGCAACCGTCGAAACGATGGGTCAAGGCGAACGCGGAACGCAACCGCGTGCACCACCGCGTGGCGAACCTCCGCGAAGATGCCCTGCACAAGCTCACCACCGCCGTGCGTGCCGAGTACGGCACCGTCGTGGTCGAAGACCTCAACGTCGCCGGCATGCTCCGCAACCGCCGTCTGGCACGGAAGATCGCCGATGCCGGATTCGCAGAGATCCGCCGTCAGCTCACCTACAAAGGCCGGCGCAACGCCTGCCCCACGGTCGTCGCCTCGCGCTGGTACCCGTCCTCGAAAACCTGCTCGTCGTGCAAGACAGTGAAAGCCAAACTGCCCCTGCACGTGCGAGTGTTCTCCTGTGACGCGTGCGGCCTGGTCATTGACCGGGACGAGAACGCCGCCCGTAACCTAGCCGACCTCGCATCGGCCGGCACAACCGGTACCGGAGTGGCCGGAGACCGGGGCACGCCTAGCGTGCCGAAACCGCGTGGAGCCGACCAGAAGACCCGGGCCAGCCGGGCCAGCCGCAAAGCTGACCCGGTGCGGGCAGGTGGCGCAGAACCGCCCCACAGGCGGAAGGAACCGCGAGACCTTCAACAGGACACCACCGCCCAGCTCGGGCTGTGGTGACACCGTTAAGGACCATCTGTGCGCAAACGCACGGATTGCTGAGATCTGACTATGGCCTCAGCAACGGTCTGGCAGTACAGCCACCACACGTGCTCGCGGGACTGCGCAGCCACCGGGGCCCGATACTCGTCGTCGCCAACTGGAGCGGCGAATTCCCGGGTCTGGTAGGCCTGTTGAACCTCACCGGCAGCCTCACCAAGGCGCAGAGCGCCCTCGTCGTCGAGATGAACAAGGTCACCGACGGGGAGGCGCAGGCCGTACGCGACTGGCTCGACGCGGCCGGCATGACCTTCCACACCGGCACCGACGAGGCCACCGAGCTGACCGACGCACAGCTGTTCAGCCAGTTCCGGATGTACGTCGCCGCGCTGCGCATCGCCGACGACTTCGGGCTCGACGCCGTCGGGATCCAGTACCAGCAGGGCCTGAAGGACACCGTCCCCGCCAGCGACCTGGCTGAGGGCCTGCTCAACAACGTGGAGCGCCCGGCCGTAATGTCCCGCGACGGCTCACGCGAGCTCTACCCGGGCACCCCGCTGCCCCACTTCGACGAGGTCGACGAGGGCGTGGCCGTGGACTCGCTCGTCACCAACCGGATCTGGACCGCCATGGGGCTCGACCCGGCGACGACCCTGCACGACATCCGCTGGGGGCAGGACTACGACGGCCGGTTCGTGTGGGTCTTCGAGATATCCGGCTCGGTACCCGTCTCCCACCACGGCGGCTACGGCAAGTCCTGGTCGATGCGCCAGCCGCGGATGTTCTTCCCGCTCGGTGGCGGCACTCTCAGCGGGGTGTCCAAGCCGGGCGGGATCGTCTGGTCGCGCGTATACATCATGGACGGCGACCTGCATGTGGACCTCGGGCGGGCGAGCGTGGTCGAGGTGCCCGAGGAGGAGACCCGGCGACGTCTGGACGCCACCACCCCGGAGTGGCCGATCATGCGCGGTCCTGCACGGCGTGACGCGTGACCAGTTCATGGCCGGCCACAAGGCGAACCACCTCAACGTGGCCTACGCGCCCGACGCCGCCACAGCCGACAAGGCCCTGCGCGCGAAGGCGTCGCTGTTCGAGGAGCTGGGACTGCGGGTTCATCTGTGCGGCGACGTGAGCCTCTGATCCCGGCGCACCCGGCCCTGCCCCGGCGCCCTGTCTCGACGCACTGTTCGCCGGTGACGATCCCCATGACGGCCTCGGCACCGTATGGCGGGCCCGGCCGCGGTTCGCTCCCGCGCTCGTCTTCAACGCTCCGGTGCTGCCGACGATGTGGGCGTTCGACCGGAGACCGGATCGGAAGGTGAGAGAGTCTGGCAAATGCGGACCACGGGATACACAGCGGCAGAATACGGCGACGTCAGCGTGCTCGTAGGCGCCCAACGGGGTGCTTACCCGTACGCCAACACACTGCTTGTGCGAGGCACGGCCGAATCGGTGGTCGTCGACCCGTCGTTGTCACTCCTCGAGGGCGCGCCGCCCGCGGACCTTGTCCTCGTGAGCCATGCGCACGAGGACCACATCGCCGGTCTCGGAAGCTACGAGGTGCCGGTGCACACCCACGAAGGTGACCTCGGCGCGCTGCGGTCCCGCGAGGCTCTGGTTGCCGGGATCGGCCTGCCGCCCGACGAGGTCGACGCCGTCGACAAGATGATGCGGGACGAGTTCCATGTGCGGGGTCGACCGGACGCGGCGGGGTTCGAGGACGGCGCCGTCTTTGACCTCGGCGGCCGCACCGTGACCGTCGTGCACCTGCCCGGGCACACCGCGGGGCACAGCGGTTTTCTGATCGAGCCGGACGGCTTCCTGTTCGTGGGGGACATCGACCTGACGTCGTTCGGTCCCTACTACGGGGACGTCGGCAGCAGTCTCGTGGACTTCGAGGCGTCGATGCGCCGGTGCCGGGAGATCGACGCGCGCTGGTACGGCACGTCGCACCAGAAGGGTGTGATCGAGGGCGCCGAGGAATTCCGGCGCCGGCTCGATGACTTCGCCGGTGTGGTGGCCAGGCGGGAGGGGGCGCTGCTCGCGTTCCTCGGTGAGCCGCGGACCGTCGAGGAGATCGTCGAGCACAGGCTCGTCTACCGGCCCCATGTCGAAGGACCGCATGTGGGGCCGGTGGAGCGGAGGACGGCGGTGCAGCACCTGGACGTGCTGATGAGCGGAGGGCTGGTCGCCGAGGTGGATCACGGACGGTTCCGAGCGGCGTAGACCCGCGAAACGGGGACGGGCCGCTCCAGCAGGGTTGCGCTCATCGGCACTTCGAGCAGAGACCGGCCAACGGTGGGTGTGGTGCTCCCCATTGGCCGGTCGGTGCTTCGCCGGTCAGCTGCGCGGTGTCGAGCGGATCAGCGGGTCGTGGTGACCCGGTGCTCCCGGAGCGCGGCACAGTTGGACCCGGTCACCTGGACGTACACGTTGTTGATGTTGCCGCCCCAGTCGACGCAGTGGGCCTTGCCGTAGACGTAGGTCGGTCCCGCGTACGAGGTGTACTGCCCGTAGTCCTCGTCTCCCTGGTCGGTGTCGGAGACGTAGATCCAGGCGGACATGTCGAGCCGGGTGCCGGGGTTGCTGCGGATGGTCGCGACGCAGTTCTTGCCGTTCGAGGAGTTGTACGTGAGGTAGACCGTGCCCAGTGAGCCGACGGGCGCCGAGTTGACGGTCTTGTAACTGCTCCCGCACACCTTCTGCGGTGTGGTGTTGGGTGCGGCGGAGGCGGGTCCCGCCAGCGCGGTCGTGCCCCCCAACGCCAGAGCTGCCAGGGCGGCACCGGTCAGGACAGGTCGGCTGAATCGCATATTTCCCCCTTGTGATCTTTGCGAGTTTGTTGCTCTTACATCATGTGACTCGCGACACATCCGGATGGTTGTGCCTCTCCGTGGGAGAAGTCGGATCCGGATGGTTGTGCATGGCGTCGGGGGATCAACGCCCTTGTGAGGCTGACCTGTTGACGTCGCCGCGTCCCCTGGATGGGGGACGCGGCGACGGTGCGAGAGGAGAGCGTCTACCGGGAGGGAGGGGGACGTCGTCCGTCGACCGCTGTTCAGCCCGTTGCCGCCAGCACCTTGCAGTTCGCCCAGTGTGCGAGCGTGAGGTGCCGTGTCCGGGCCGGGCGGCGGCGACCGAGCTCGCGGCGGCGGGGCTCGTCGGCCAGCGCCTTCCGCAGCGGAATCAGGTGAGCCGACACCGCCGCCAGGCAGTAGTGCTCGTCCCGGCAGGCGGAACAGGTCGCCAGGTGGGTGGTGACGGCACGCGCCTCGTCCTCGGCGAGTGCGTCGAGCGTGTAGTCGGCCAGTCGTTCACGGATGGTGTGGCATTCCAGGGTGCTGAACATGTCGACTCCTCTCCTTGCCACCGCACAAGCGCAGAAACGCAGCTACGGCACTTTGAGGGGGGCAGGTGCGGAGGGCCGGTCGTGCCGCCGGGCACTGGGGCTCAAGGACCTGCTTCCGTTCATGCATTCAATGTGGCTGACGCGGGGGTGGTTGCGCGTCGTCCCCCTGGAGCGAATCGCGTCTACTGCATCCGTGGTACCCGGCCGCTATGCCTACGGCCGACGGCGTCCTGCCTGCCCCCATGGAGGGGGTCTCAGGCCTGTGGGCCGGCTGGTTCCACCGCTGGGCTGACCAGGCCGCACTGGTAGGCCATGACCACGAGCTGGGCCCGGTCGCGCGCCGCCAGCTTGGTCATGGCCCGGTTGACGTGCGTCTTTGCGGTCAGCGGGCTTACGAACAAACGTTCGGCAATTTCTTCGTTCGATAGACCCAGCGCCACCAGGCACATCACATCGCGCTCCCGCGGTGTCAGGTACTCCAGGCGCTCCTGCACGACGGACGGGTACAGCTCGGGCTGCGCCAGAAAGCGGGAGATCAGCGCGCGGGTCGCCACGGGGGAGAGCAGCGCCTCACCGGCGGCCACCGTGCGGACGGCGTCGAGCAGGACCTCCGGCCGTACACCCTTGCCGAGAAAGCCGCTCGCCCCCGCCCGCAGCGCCTCGGCGACGTGCTCGTCGTCCTCGAAGGTGGTGAGGATCAGGACCTTCACCCCGGCGAGGTCCTCGGACTCGCTGATCAGGCGCGTTGCGTCGAGGCCGTCCATCTCGGGCATCCGGATGTCCATCAGGACGACGTCGGGATGCAGCGACTCGGAGAGGTCCACGGCCTCCCTGCCGTTGGCGGCCTCACCCACGGTCTCCATGTCGTCCGCGGAATCGAACAGCATCTTGAAGGTGCCCCGCAGCAGAGCCTGGTCATCGGCGAGAAGAACACGGATCGTCACGCTCGTCCTTCCTCGGTGGTGCTCTTCGTAGCCGGCTCATCGGCCTGCGCAGCTGCCGAGTCCTCTGCGGTGTCGGACAGTAGCGGCAGCTCGGCAGTCACGGTGAAACCGCCTTCCGCGCGTGGTCCCGCCTGCACCCTGCCTCCGACTGCGCCGGCCCGTTCGCGCATCCCGATCAGCCCGTGGCCGCTTCCCGGGTCGGAGCGGGTGGGCTGCGATGGGCCGTCGTCCTCCACGGTGATCGTCAGCCAGTTCGGGCGGTAGGACAGATCCAGTCGCGCCTGGTCCACACCCGAGTGCTTGCGCACGTTGGTCAGGGCCTCCTGGATGATGCGGTACGCCGCCAGGTCGGCCGCCGGTGCCAGCGGCTTGGGGTCGCCGCTCAGCGTCTGTTTGACAGTAAGCCCAGCACGTTCGAAGGACGCCAGAAGGTCAGGTACGTGACTCATGCCCGGTGTCGGATCGCGCGGTGCGGCTGTCTCGTCCGGCTGCCGCAGCAGACTCACGGTCACCCGCAGCTCGTCCAGCGCGGACTGGCTCACGTCGCGGATGCCCTCCAGCGCGGTGAGTACGTGTTCGGGCCGCTGCTCCACAAGGTGGACGGCGACGCCCGCCTGGGCGTTGATGAGGGCGATGTGGTGGGTCACGACGTCGTGCAACTCGCGTGCGATCCGCATCCGTTCGGCCGCCACCCGCTGACGGGCCTCCTGCTCGCGGGTGCGTTCCGCGTGCTCCGCCCGTTCTTCCACGGCCACCACATAGGCTCTGCGGGATCGCACGCCGTCCCCGACCGCCGCCGGCAGAGCCGTCCATGCCAGCATCGCCGCGTTGTCCGGGGAAAGCCATGTCCGTGGGTCGGTCGCCAGGGCCGCTCCCACCAGCACGGCGGCCGTCGCGCCCGCCGTCGTCCAGGTGGTACGCCGGTCGGTGCACGCGGCGACAGTGTAGATGGACAGGATGACCGAGCTGGTCCCCAGCGGACCTTCCCGGAACCCGAGCGCCTGGAGGATGGCCGAGCAGCCGATGGCCACGGCGAGTACGCCGAAGGGGTGGCGGCGCCGCCACACCAGTGCGAAGCAGCTGGTCCCGAGGAGCACCACGGCCTGCCATCGGATGGAGATCCGGTGCTCCTCATGAACGATCGAGACCGCCAACATCGACAGCAGAAAGACCAAGGCCGCCAACAAGACGTCCTTGACGCGCGGCCGAGCCTGCGCTCTCGGACGTTTATCGGTCATCACTGCCATGTCACCAACCTAGGGCTGGTGAGCGGACGAGGCACCGCGAGCGCAGGCGTCGTCACCCCGGACACATCCTGCTCAGGCGTCCTTGGCCAGTTGGAAGGCGGGGGCCAGGACCGTCTTGGCGCCGGGGGCGCTCGGAATCCGCATCAGCGCACGTGCCTGCTGGCCGAGGACTTCCATCTGCTGCTGGGCCTGGAGGAGTTCTTGGGGGTGGCCGTCGAACACGCGGTTGAGCGTCCTGAGCATCTCGGTGTACGCGCGGTCGCACTGTTCGGACGCTTCGCGCGCTGCCGAGCCCTTCGCCAGCTGTCGGGTGTCGGGATTCTCGATCAGGCGGTACACCTCGCGCGGATCGAACGGGATTTCCGGCCCGTCGAACGACCAGTAGCCGTGCGTCTTGACCAGCCGGCGCCCTTGCACGATCTCCCAGAACCGGTAGTAGTGCGCCAGCTCATCCGTTCCTGCCCCGGCCTGGACGGCCGGCGTTGGCCCCTCGGCCGCCGATGGTTCGGCAACGGCCGACGCGGAGGACGGCACCCCTGCGCCGGTCGCGAGCACCCCCGACACGGCGACAGTGGCCGCCAGTTGCAGAGCGGTACGTCGGTCGGGCCCGCCGACGGCCCCGCTCTCTTCGGTGCTGGTCATGACGCCCTTCCCGGTAGTGGGCCCACGGTCGGGTCCTGGGCGTGGCCCTCGCCCTGGTCGATGATCTCCAGGATGGCCCAGAGCGCTGTCTGCAGATTGGTCACCCGGTACAGCCGTCCGGGAGCGTGCGGCCAGCTGACCTGCCTGCGTGGATCGCCGCTGAACAGATTCTTCTCATGCTCGTCGAGGTCGGTCAGTACCTGTGCGATGTACTGGTAGAACCCGCCGATGGTGCTGTCGTCGTAGTCGGCCAGGGCAAAGAACCTTCTAGGGGCGTCGAGGGCCTCTTCGGTGAGGTTCTGGATGTTCCCGTCCGCGTCCAGCTGAGGGTCGTAGCCAGAAATGGAATGGAGTTCTCTCTGGCCGGCCGGGGCGAGGGGGGCCTCGGGCAGCTCGATGCCCATGAAGACCTGGCGTACCCGTTCGATCGAGCAGGCGCCGAGCGAGACCTCCAGGTCGGGCATCACCCCGCCGGGCAGCCGTCCCGGGTAGGCGGGAACCAAGTCCGGGTCGTCGAACCTGGGGGTGACACCGACCGCGTTCATGATGTTTCCGATGAGCGCCAGGTGCAGCATCTCCTGCATGACGACGCTGCGGATGATGTCTCCGACCTCTCGGTTCTTTCCGTCCTTGAGGGAGTACATCGCCGTGAGATAGGGGGGAATGGTGGCGTGTTCGAGGGCGAGGGCCGTTCGGAGGAGCGAGTGCAGCTCTGCCCGGTCGGTCGCCGTTGTGGTGGCCCGGGTGAAGGCGTGATCCCCGGCCTCGGGCGTTCTGGTGGGAATGGAAACTGTCTCGTTCATACGTCCCTTTTGATCGCGTCGCTCTGACGCTGCACGATCGCACGATGTCAACGCGCTGACGGGGAATGCCGGTGCTCGGTACCGCGCCCAGGGGAGCGCCGGGCAGGCAAATGGAGTAACGCGGAAGCCGTCTGCGGGTTCATGGGTGCGACCGCCACGCCGGTGGTCGCACCCCAGCGCGTCCGGGCCCGCCGGTCGCGCTGAATGGACCGGCGATTCGTGCGGTCGCACGGCACCGCAGTTGCCGTTTGCGCCGCCTGCGACCACCGTGGAAGTGGAGTTCTGCCGCGGCAGGCGGAGCGCCCTCGGCCTCCATCGGGTCGGACCGGACCGATGCCGTCGGCGGCGTGCCCGCTGACCGGCAGCCGCCCGAACCCAAAGGCACGGCCCGGGACAGGCCCGCCGCGCGACGTGTGTACACCTCCGGGAGCCCGGTGCTCCCCTGCCGTGTCCTCCCGGCTCCAGCGCAAGGGAGCAGTACATGACCGAGGCCCTTCCCAGGACGGACGGGTACAGCGCCGACGGACCGGCGGGTTTCCCGCCACGTCCGGTGGGCGAACGTGGCGAGGCCGTCGCCGACCTTCGGCGCATCGGGATCGACCCGGATTACTGGTATCCCGTGGCCGTGTCACGTGCTGTGCGCAAGGAACGTACCTTCGCCGCTGTCTTCGCAGGCGAACGGATCGTGCTCTACCGGGGGCGGAGCGGAAGTGTCCACGCGCTGGAGGACCGGTGCGCGCACCGACAGGTGCCGCTGAGTCTCGGCGTCGTGGAGGGGGACATCCTGCGCTGCTGCTACCACGCCTGGGCCTACCGCGGAAACGGCCGCATCTCGCAGATCCCGTACCTGCCCAAGGGATGCGAGCGGCCGCCTCGCGGCGTGCGGTCGTATCCCGTCCGCGAGGCGTTCGGCCTGGTGTTCGTCTTCCCCGGCGACCCCGAGAAGGCCGAGTCGGCGCCGTTCCCGGTGCTGCCGGAGTTCGGCGCGGCCACGCACCGGACCATGACCTTCTCCCGCACCGTGAACTGCCACTACTCGTTCATGCACGAGAACCTGCTGGACATGAACCACCAGTTCCTGCACCGCAGCGTGCTGGGCAGAATTCAGCCCAAGCTGCTGGGGTACGAGACCGGCCCGCAGTTCGTCGAGGCCCGCTACCTCTTCGTCCCCGCCGGGGGCAAGAAGGATCGCGGCGCCGGACTGCTGTCGGCCGAAGGGCTCGGTGGACAGCAGACACCCGACGAGATCACCATCCGCACCCAGTACCCGTACCAGACCCTCCAGGCCGTCCCCGACGGCGCCGAACTCCCGTCTTTCTCCCTCTGGGCGGCCTATGTGCCGGAGGATGCCGCGCAGCGCGTCAACCACGCCTACGGCCTGCTGATGATCGCGAAGCCGCCGGTCCCGGGGGTGCTCCAGCTCGCCTGGCCACTCATCCGCCGCTTCACTGAACGGGTGTTCGCCCAGGACCGCATGGCGGTCGAGGCCGAGCAGCGGGCCTGGAACGAACAGGGCGAGGACCGGAACCACGAAGTGTTCCCGCTGATCCTGGACGTGCGGCACATGCTGCGGACGAACGGCGTGCCGCTCGGCCCCGAGACCGTCGGCGACGGCGGGCAGCAGGGTGCCCGGCCGGATGCCGACGGTCGCGAGAAGGGCTCCCGGCAAACGAACTGACCATCGCCGTCCGGGAGTTGGTGGTCAGCTGGGAAGGGCCGTGCCGCGGGTCTCCGGGGCGAGGCGTACCAGCAGCATGCCGATGACGAAGACGGCCGCGGTCAGAGTGAGGGGGAGGGTGAGGGAGCCGGTGGCGTGGATGCCGTAGCCGATGAGGAAGGTGCCGCCCGCTGCGACCCAGCGGGAGAAGGTCGTGGTGAAGGCGAAGGCGGTCGCCCTCATGCGCGTCGGGTACTGCTCCGGCAGCCAGATGGTGAAGACCGCGAAACTCGCGCCGCCCAGGCCGAGTACCGGCAGGAAGGCGAAGAGCAGGGCGATCGAGTGGTGGGGGTAGGCCCAGCCGTAGGAACCGACGATTCCGACGATCATCAACGCGAAGAGTGAGGCGAGCGCCCCGCGCCGCCCCATGCGCGCCGCGAGGCGGGGCACCGCGAAGCAGCCCAGGATCGTGAAGGCGGCCACTGTCATGGACGAGAGGCTGGCCAGGCGCACCGTGGCGACATGGCTGTAACCGGCCTCCTGCGAAAGGGCGGTGACGGCTGTGGGTACGTAGGTCGAGCCCGCCCACAGGCCGATGACACAGACGACCAGGAGCAGCAGATTGCCCACGGTGCGGGCGCGGTAGGGCGGGGAGAGAACCTCGACGACGGGCTGCCAGAAGGACCGCTCCTGTCGGCCGGAGGTCTCCTCCTGCCAGCGCTCCGGCTCGGGGGTGGTGCGCCGGATGAGGAAGACGGCCAGTGCCGGGAGGCCGCCCACGAAGAACATGCCCCGCCAGCCGAGTTCAGGTCCGGCGAGCAGATAGATGACGGAGATGGCGAGGACGCCGACGTAGGCGGCGGAGTGCATCAGGCCGCCGAATCGCGCCCGTACCCGCTCCGGGATCACTTCGGACAGGAGGGTGCCTGCCATGGCCCATTCGCCGCCGACACCGACGGCCGCCAGGAAGCGGAACGTATTCCATTCCCACAGGTGGGTGGCGGTGCCTGCCAGGGCGGTGAAGACCCCGTACATGAGGATGGAGGCCATCATCGCGGGCTTGCGGCCGAAGCGGTCGGCTATGGGCCCCCAGATGAAGGCACATCCCCAGCCGAGCAGGAACACGGCGGCGCTGACCTGTCCGTGCCAGCCGATGTTGTCGGGCGTGACGGGAATGTTGCTCGCTGGGAGCAGTGCGGTCAGGGCGGGGGCCAGTACGAGACCGGGGATGGTCCAGCTGAAGCCGTCCATGGCCCAGCCGCCGAACGAGCCCCAGAAGGCGTGCCGTTGGGGGCCGGTCAGCCGTGTAGGGGTGGGGGTTCCGGTGGTTGCGGTGGACTGCTGGTTGATCGTCACGGATACCTCGATTCGGCTCAGGAGGTGACGACATGGGGGAGATGCCGACGGAGGGGACGGGGGTGTTGATCGAGGCCGTGCGGCGGCGTGCCTCTCGAAGTCAAAATTGGATGGACCACTGGGCCTCTAGGCCTGCGCTAGAGTGTCGGCAGGGTCTGATCTGCTGTCAAGGGCCGGCGACAGCAAGAATGTTGGGAGAAGGGACGGGTAGTCCGTTGTCCGAATCACTGCGTCCGGTTCCCCGGCCTCGCCTGTACGAGCAGGTCGTCGAGCGGCTCCGTGAATACGTGCAGGCGGAAAGCCTCCAGGCGGGCGACCGGCTGCCCCCTGAACGTGACCTCGCCGAACGCCTCGCGGTGAGCCGGACCTCGGTGCGGCAGGCCATCGTGGCCCTGGAAGTACAGGGCCTCGTCGAAGTACGCCACGGTGGCGGAACCTTCCTGCTCCGCGACCGCCTCGACGCCGAACCGCTTCAGGCCATGGTGGAACGCCGCCGTCGACTCCCCGATGTCCTGGACGCCCGGGACGCCCTGGAGACCAAACTCGCAGCCCTCGCAGCCGAACGCCGCACGGACGAGGACCTGAACGAGATCGACGCCGCACTCGAGGCCATGGCCGGCGCCGTCCGGCGCGGGGAGCTGTGCGTCGCCGAGGACCAGCGCTTCCACGCCGCCGTCACCGCAGCGGCACACAGCCCGCTTCTCGCCGAGTTCATGGCGGAGATCGCCGAGCCGATCGCGGAGAGCCGCAACGAGTCACTGCGCCAGCCCGACCGCCCCGCCCAGTCCCTGCAACAGCACCAACTCGTCGCCGACGCCGTGCGGGCCGGTTCCCCCGAAGACGCGGCCCTGGCCATGCACGCCCACGTCGACAGCGTCGGCAAGGTCAAACTTCTCCACTGGCGACCCGAGGAGGAGTGACGGCCCTCCAGTCACTCCCCCTCAGGGCGCTACGCCCAGCTCGCCTGCATCAGAACCGCCGAGACCGCTGTGACGCCGGGGGCGGCCTTGAGGAGTGTGCCGAGGGTGGTCCGTTCCGCGTTCTCGCCGGTGGCTTCCGTGCCGACGAGCAGGACCTGCCACGGCACTTGGGTGTCGTCGGCCTCGACCGTGATGACGTCGCCGTCCCGCCGCATGCGGAACGTGGCACCCGCGAAACCGTCCACGGCAGGGATCTGAGCCACCCTCGTCGTGCCGTCCGCCGGGGTGTGGACGCGCAGCGTCACTCCGTGCGCCCAGTCGTAGACGGCGCTGTCGTCGCTCTCGCCGAACGGGATCACCGAGCCGGGGCGGGCCAGCAGTGGCAGGCTGTCGAAGCCGTACCGCTCGCGTCGCCAGCCCGGCCCTTCGACCCGCTCGCCCGACAGCAGATGGGTCCAGGTCCCCTCGGGTACGTAGTACTCGACGCTTCCGTCGGCCGAGAAGACCGGCGCGACGAGCAGGTCGTCGCCGAGCATGTACTGCCGGTCGAGGGTGTGGCACGCCGGGTCCTCGGGGAACTCCAGGAGCATGGCACGCATCACGGGTGTACCCCGCTCCCGCGCCTGCTGGGCCGCGCGGAAGAGATACGGCATGAGGCGGTGCTTGAGCCTGGTGAAGTCGCGGGTGACCGCCACGGCCTCTTCGTCGAAGTCCCAGGGCACACGGTACGACCTGCTGCCGTGCAGCCTGCTGTGCGAGGAGAGCAGGCCGAACTGCACCCACCGCTTGAAGACTTCGGGCGTCGGCGTGCCCTCGAAGCCGCCGATGTCATGGCTCCAGAAGCCGAAACCGGACAGGCCGAGCGAGAGGCCGCCGCGCAGCGACTCCGCCATCGCTCCGAAGTGGGACTCGCAGTCGCCGCCCCAGTGCACCGGGAACTGCTGCCCGCCCGCGGTCGCCGACCGCGCGAAGAGCACGGCCTCGCCGGCGCCCCGCGCCTCGCTCAGCACCTCGAAGACGGTTTCGTTGTAGAGCTGCGTGTAGTAGTTGTGCATGCGCTCCGGGTCGGAACCGTCGTGCCACACCACGTCCGTCGGAATGCGCTCACCGAAATCGGTCTTGAAGCAGTCCACGCCCTGCGCGACAAGCCCGCGCAACTTGCCCGCGTACCACTCCCGCGCCTCGGGGTCGGTGAAGTCGACCAGCGCCATGCCCGCCTGCCACAGGTCCCACTGCCACACGTCGCCGTTGGCCTTGCGGACCAGGTAGCCGTGGCGCATGGCCTCCGCGAAGAGCGGGGACTTCTGGCCGATGTACGGGTTGATCCACACCGAGACGCGCAGCCCCTGCTCGTCCTTGAGGCGGCGCAGCATGCCTTCCGGGTCCGGGAAGACGTCAGGGTCCCAGGTGAAGTCGCACCACTGGTACTCACGCATCCAGAAGCAGTCGAAGTGGAAGACACCGAGCGGGATCCCGCGCTCCGACATGCCACGTACGAACCGGTTGACGGTCTCCTCGTCGTACGAGGTGGTGAAGGACGTGGACAGCCACAGCCCGAACGACCAGGCGGGCGGTAGCGCCGGGCGACCGGTCAGGGCGGTGTAGCGGTCCAGGATGTCCTTGGGCGTCGGGCCGTGGATGACGTAGTACTCCAGCGACTGGTCCTCGACGCTGAACTGCACCTGCCCCACGGCCTCGGACCCGATCTCGTACGAGACGTGGCCGGGGTGGTTGACGAAGACGCCGTAGCCCCGGTTGGTGAGATGGAAGGGAATGTTCTTGTACGCCTGCTCGCTGGCGGTGCCGCCGTCGGCCTGCCAGATGTCCACACTCTGGCCGTTCCTGGTGAACGGGGTGAAGCGCTCGCCGAGCCCGTAGACCAGTTCGCCCACACCCAGGGACAGTTGGGCCATTGAGTGGTGGCCGCCGTCGCCGGTGAGGGCGAAGCCGGTGCCGCGGGACCCGGCGGATGTCAGGACGCGGCCGTCGGCGGTGAAGTCCAGGCGCCAGGGAGCCGCGGTGTCCACCCGTAGGGACAGCTCCCCGCTGGTCAGCTCCAGCAGGGACCCGTCCCGGGTGATCTTCGAGGTGTGGTCGGGGTCGGTGCGCAGGGCGAAGTCGGGGCCGTGCGCGGCGGCGCCCGCGTGGTGGGTGGAGCGAATGCCGATCACTCCCTCGGCGGGCGACCAGCACTCAACGGTCAGGAGGGGGCTGTTGAGGGTGTGTCCCCGCTCCTCCACCCGCCGCACCGGCGCGTACAGGGTGAGCCGGCCGTCGTCGATGCGCGCCTCGGCGATCTCGGTCGCGTACGACGCCCGGACACCCTCGCGCATCAGCCAGTAGCCGTCGGTGAACTTCAACGGTGGTCCTTGTCAGCGGTGTCGCTACGCGTGCGGTGGGTGGCGATCAGGTCCCGGAACCAGCGGTAGCTGTCCTTGGGAATGCGCTCCTGGGTGTCGTAGTCGACCCGGACGATGCCGAAGCGCTGGCCGTAGCCGCGGGCCCACTCGAAGTTGTCGAGGAGCGACCACACGTAGTAGCCGCGCACGTCGACGCCCGCGCGGATGGCGGCGGAGAGGGCTTCCAGGTGGCTGCGGAGGTAGTCGATGCGCTCGGTGTCGTGAACCCGGCCGTCGTCCGTGACGGTGTCGGCCTCGGCCGAGCCGTTCTCGGTGATGACCAGCGGGGGCAGCTCGGGGTAGCGCTTCGTCAGGTCGATCAGCAGATCCGTGAAGGTGTGCGGGACGACCGGCCAGCCCATGGTCGTGTGCCGCACGTCGTCGCGCCAGGTCTCGGTGGCCCGGATGTCGACCGCCGTACGCGTCGCCGGGTCGGGGTCGCGGTGCGGGGCGTCGGCGATGGTGATCGGCCGGTAGTAGTTGATACCGACGAAGTCCAGCGGGGCGGCGATGAGTTCGAGGTCGCCGTCGAGCCGGTACGAAGTGTCGAGCCGGTACGAACGGTCGAGCCGGTGCGAGCCGTCGGCCGGATCGCCCCAGGTCTCCGCCTCGTGCTGCGGATAGCGCCCGGCGAACAGCGGGTCCAGCCACACCTCGTTGTGCAGGGTCTCGGCCCGGCGAACGGCGGCGAGGTCGGCCGGCGAGCCGGGGGTGGCGGGGAGCAGCCGGTCCGGGTTGAGCGTGATGCCGACCTCCTGGGCGCCGGCCTCGCGCAAGGCGCTGACGGCGAGGCCGTGGGCGACGAGGAGGTGATGAGCGGCGGCCAGGGCGCCCCGGCCCTCCTGCGCGCCGGGAGCGTGGGCGCCCGCGGCGTAGCCGACGAAGGCGCTGCAGTACGGCTCGTTGAGGGTGATCCAGCGGCTCACCCGGTCGCCGAGACGTTCCGCGACAAGTCCGGCGTAGTCCGCGAAGTGCTCCGCCGTCTCGCGCACCCGCCAGCCGCCCCGGTCTTCCAGTGCCTGGGGGAGGTCCCAGTGGTAGAGGGTGGCGGCGGGGGAGATCCCGCAGGCCAGCAGTTCGTCGACCAGCCGGTCGTAGAAGTCCAGACCGGCGGCGTTGGCCGGTCCTGTGCCGTCGGGCTGGATCCGCGGCCAGGCGACGGAGAAGCGGTAGCTGTCCACACCGAGGCCGTGCAGCAGGGCCACGTCCTCGCGGTAGCGGTGGTAGTGGTCGCATGCGATGTCGCCTGTGGCGCCGCCCGCCACCCGTCCGGGCTCGCGGCAGTAGGTGTCCCAGATGGACGGCCCTCTGCCGCCCTCGTCGTACGCCCCCTCGATCTGGTAGCTCGCCGTGGCGGCGCCGAAGAAGAAGCCGTCGGGGAATTCCGGGAATTCGGGGGTGCTCATGCGGCTGAAGCCCTTATCGCTACGTGATGGCATTACTTGATGGATCCGCCGGTGATCCCGGCGGAGATGTACTTCTGGGCCACGACCAGCAGGATCGCGGCGGGTACCGCGGACAGGACCGCCGTGGCCATGACCGCGCCCCAGTCGCTGACATGCGCGCCGACGAACTGGTAGATGCCCAGCGTGATCGGCTTGACGTCGTCAGTGGTGTTGAGGGTCAGCGCGAACATGAAGTCCGACCAGGCGAACAGGAAGGTGAAGAGGCCCGCCGTGATGAGGGCGTTGCGGCTCATCGGCAGCACGATGCGGACGAACGCGGTGAAGCGGTTGGCGCCGTCGACCATCGCCGCCTCGACGACCTCACTCGGTATGGACACCATGAAGGCGCGCAGCAGCACGATCGCGAACGGCAGCCCGAGCGAGGCGTCCGCGAGGATCAGCCCCAGGTAGGAGTTGACCAGGCCCAGTTCCGCGTACGCGCTGTAGAGGGCGTTGGCGATGACGATGCCCGGCACCATCTGAGTGATCAGCGTGGTGAAGACGATGCCCTGGCCGCCGCGCAGCCCGAACTGGGCGAGCCCGTACGCGGCGGGCGCTGCGAGCGCGAGGCACACGGCGACGGCACCGAGGGCGACGGCGAAGCTGGTCAGCAGCGAGCCGCCCTGGCTGGAGATCGCCGTGTCGAAGTTCTCCAGGCTGGGCGAGGACGGGAACCACTCGGTCGCGGCGACGCTCGACCCGGGCTGGAGCGCGGTGTCGAGCATCCAGTAGACCGGGAAGAGCAGGACGCCGAGGATGAGCAGCGCGGCGGTGGTGTTCCAGGCGGCCCGCAGGCGGGGACGGTTCGAGTTCGGGTTCACGGTCGGTCACTTCCCCTTGCCGAAGTCGGCGCGGTTGGCCCGCAGGTACAGCACGGCGAAGACCGCGCTGATGAGGATGAGGACGTTGCCCACGACGGCTCCTTGGCCGAAGTCGAGCTGGAGGAAGGACAGTTGGTACGTGACCGTGCCCAGGGTCTGGGTGGAGTCCGCGGGCCCGCCCGAGGTCAGTGCCAGGATCAGGTCGAGGATCTTCACCGTGGACATGAAGCCCAGGACGAGGACGACGGTGATGACCGGGCGCAGCATCGGCAGGGTGACGCTGCGGAAGGTTCGCCAGGGGCTCGCGCCGTCCAGTGACGCCGCCTCGTAGAGCTCGCGCGGGATCTCCTGGAGACCGCCGTAGAGGATCACCATGTTGAACGGGATGCCGATCCAGATGTTGACCAGGATCGCCGACAGCAGGGCCACGCCGGGGCTGTTCAGCCACGGCACGCCGCCCTCGGTCAGGCCGACGGCGTGTAGGGCGCTGTTGAGTATCCCGTGGTCCTGGTCGAGGATGCGCCGCCAGACGACGGCGGACACGACCATGGGCACCAGCCAGGGCAGCAGCAGGATCGCGCGGACGACCCCGGAGAGCCGGAAGCGGCGTGAGAAGAAGACGGCGAGGGCCAGGCCGATGGTGAACTGGCCGAGCAGGGAGCCGAGCGTGAAGATCGCGGTGTGCCACAGGGACCCGGCGAACAGCTCGTTGGAGAAGACGGCCCGCCAGTTGTCCAGGCCGTTGAACGGGGCTTCGCCGGTGAAGTACGTCTTGGGCGTGTAGTGCTGGAAGCTCATGACGATGTTGCGGACGAGCGGGTAGCCGAAGAAGAGGGCCATGTAGGCGAGCGCGGGGGCGACGAAGAGCCATCGGAGCAGCCCGCGGCGGCGGGTGCCGGAGTCGGCCCTCGCCGGGGCGGCCGAGGAGCCGGAGGTCTTGGCGGCCGGGGCGGTGGAGGCGAAGGTGCTCATGTCCGGTTCCTCACTTCCCCGTGGAGGCCTGTTGTTGTGCGCGGTGCAGGGCCTGTTCGGGACTGGTCCTGCCGGTCAGCACCGACTGGAAGGCGCCCGCGAGCGCGTCCCCGACCACCGGCCAGCGGGTGCCGACCTCGGCGGTGCGGGAGCGGGCGGTGGTGACGAGGTCGGCGAAGGCGGCGAGCTTGGGGTTCTGCTCGGCGTAGGCCCGCGCGGCGGCGGCCCGGGTGGGTACGTTGTTGACCGACTCGCCCCACTGAAGCTGGTTCTTCTGGGAGTTGAGGCAGTTGAGGATCTTCCCGGCGTTCTTCTCGCGGGAACGGTCCTCGTTCTTCGGCACCGCCATCACCGTGCCGCCGATCGGTGGAATCGCGTCCTGTCCCGCCTCGGGCACCGGGATGCGGGCGACCGCCCAGTCCACCTTCTTCTGGGCGCTGAGCACCGGGACCTGCCACGGACCGTTGATCATCATGGCGGCGCGGCCGGCCACGAACTGGTCGTTGACGTCCTGCTGGTTCCAGCTGACGACGGACTTCGAGGCGGACCCGTCGGAGACCAGGTCCTTCCACAGCTGGAGTGCGGCCTCGCCCTTGCCGTTGTCGAGCTTCGCCTCGTCACCGCCGCCGGACCAGAAGAACGGGAGGAACTGGTACACCCCGTCGGCGTTGGGGCTGGCGCTGAAGGCCATCCCGTAGGTGCTGCCGTGCGTCATCTTCTTCGCGGCGGTCTTCAGCTCGGCCCAGGTGGTGGGCGGTTCGACCCCGGCCTTCTTGAGGAGCCTGGTGTTGTAGATCAGGGCCAGGGAGTTGACGGAGCGCGCGATGCCGTACTGGGTGCCGTCGTACGAGCCGAGGGAGGTGGCGCTGCCGGAGAATCCGGAGGTGTCGACGCCGACGTCCTTCAGCGGGCGCAACCCTTCGGTCCCGGCGAACTGCGGCAGCTCGGACCCGTCGAGCTCCAGGATGTCGGTGAGCGACTTGGACGAGGCCATGCGGAGCGCCTTCGACGCGACCTGGTCCGCGGGCACACTGATCTGCTCGACCTTCAGCCCCAGGGGCCTCGCGCAGCGGTCGAAGAACTTCTGGTTGGCGCTGTGTTCGGCGGTGTCGGTCGCCGAGTTGAGTACGGTGACGGTGTCGGCCGCCGGTGTGGCGGCGCACCCGCTGAGGCCCAGCGACGCGGCCGTGGCCAACGCCAGGCCCACGGATGTGACGGGTGGCAGTCTGCGCTCTGCGCGGGAGTGCACGAGCGGATCTCCAATCGGGGCTGCGGCTCAGGGAGTTGAGGCTTTGTGCGTACGGCTCGGGAATCGTGCGCGGCCGTGCGTTGGGGGAGAGGGGGCGTCTCGCGACCGCCCCCTTCGCCGGGGTTCGCGTCTCGGGGCCGCCGCTTCGCCGAGCGGACGCTCAGGTAGGCATTTTCGGCGGCGCGATGGTGGGCCCGGGCGCCATCTGCGGCTCGATCAGGCGGTGAGGGGGGAGGCCGGGGGCCGGATCGTCCTGGGTGCCACGGCCGGGGGGCGCGGCGGCAATCGCCTTCACGGCGAGTTCCACGACTGCCGAGGACATCTCGGCGACGGGCAGGTCGATACGCGGCAGGGGCCGTCCGCCGAGGTCGTCGGGGAGGGCGCCGACCGGCACGACGGCAAGGTCTTCGGGGACCCGTAGCCCTGCGGCGGCCACTTCGGCCAGCAGGTGGGGGAGCCGGTGCAGGTGCTGGACGACCAGTGCGGTCGGAACAGGCCGCGAGCCCAGCAGCTCGCGTACTCGGCGCCGCAGCACGTCCGGGTCGCTGCTGGAGGGGTCCACCCCGATGTCCGCGCCGGTCTCCTTCGCGGCCCTTCGGGCGCCGTCGAGGCCGTGCACGGCGTAGCCGCGTCGGGCCGCGATCTCGTGGTCGGCCGAGGCGAGGAAGGCGATGTGCCGGTGGCCGGCCGCGACGGTCTCGCGCAAGGCGAGGGCGACGGCGGCCTCCCAGTCGAGGTCGACCCAGGGCAGCGCCGAGTCGTCGTCGCCGCGGCCGAGCAGCACCGTGGGGAATCCCAGTTCGCGCATGGCGCCGATGCGGGGGTCCTGCTCCTCGACGGCCATGAGGACCGCCGCGTCCGCCAGTCCGCTGCCGGCCACCCGGCGCAGCCCGCCGACCCCGTCCAGGTCGGTCATCAGCAGCAGGTCGTAGCCGTGGTCGCGGGCGGCGTCGCTGATGTCGATGGCGAACCGGCCGTCCACCGCCCGGTATTCGCCGGGCACACGGGGGACGGCCAGGGCCAGGACGTCGCTCCGGGCGCTGCGCAGCGTGCGGGCGCTGGCGCGCGGGTGGTAGCCGAGCTCGGCGATGGCGGCCTGCACCGCGCGCCGGGTGTCCTCGGAGATCTTGCGGGAGCCGCTGAGGACGTAGCTGACGGTGCTGGGCGCGACGCCCGCCCGTTCGGCGACGTCTTTGATCGTGGCCATTCCCGCTCCTTCGCGGTCTGGTCCTGGTTGTCGAATCGATTCGTCGAATCGATTCGACTGGCGACGTGCGTGACTGTAGGAGGGGCGAGGGTGTGAGGGCAATACCCCTGCCGCAGATCGTTGGAGTTTGTGTATCTGAATCCAGTGTGGGCTTTGGGGTACTAAGCAGGTCAAATGCCCCGCTTAGTAGGCAGGTTGATCGAATACATGAACAACTTCCACTGATGCGAACTCTTGAGGGTCCCGAACGGCGGGTGATGGGCTTGTGCCCGACGGCATTTTCCTTCCCTGACATCCGAGTTGCGGGTCGCCGCCGTGCCACCGGCGCGCCCCGGCGACGCGCATCCGTTCACTGCCAAGGGTCTGGCCTCAGCGGGAGGTCAGGACCGGCTCCGGGCTCCAGCGAAAGACGTGGACCAGGCGCGGCTCCACGATCCCGGCGCCCGGAATCTCGCCGTCGAACCACCGGTCCACACACGTCCAGTGGAAGGGGTGGCCGAGATACTCGCCGGTCAGCCCCTGCACGTCCGCGTACTCCTGCTCCCAGACGTGGGTCCAGTGGGAGGGCGTGAGTGTCTGGTCCACCCTGCTCAGAGACCAGGAGCGGATGGTGGAGATGTGCTCGGGCATCGCCATGAGATCGGCTTCCAACTGCCCGACGAGAGTGCGGGGTGTGCCGGGGCGCACCGCGAGCAGCAGCGTGCGTTTCACGCGCGGGCCGCGCAGGGGCACGTAACCCCCGCGCACCGGCGCGAGAGCGACCGTGTCGAGGGGCTGCGGCAGCCCGGCCTCCGCGGCGAAGTCGGCGGGAGTCCGTTCCGCTGTCACGTCCCATGTGGCGCCGGTGCCGCCGAAACTGCCCGGCAGATCGGCCGCCGCGGAGCTGCCCAGGACGCCGGGTCCTGCGGCGGCCTTGCTGTACGCGTCGGTGCTGTGGTCCGGCAACAGGGTCACCCAGCGGGTCATGACGCCACCTCCTCGCGAACACCGGCGACCGGCTCCAGCACATGACGATCGCGGTCCATCGCGATCTCGTCCGTGTACGCCCAGAACGCCGCGACCCGAGGGTCGGCGCCGGCCGCGGCGCGCGCGGCGAAGAACGCACCGCTGTCCGGCAGTGACCACAGGATCCGGACGGCCACGGTGTCCGGACCGGTCCAGGCGCGCCAGCGACGCTCCTCGACCATGCCCCGGTCCACGGCACCCGGCAGATACTCCGCTCGCCAGCGGCGCAGCCACTCATCGACGTCATCGCCCGCGAGGAGGATGACGTCGAGTACCTGCACCCCGCTCATGACAGCTTCTCCAGTACCTCGGCCCGGTACCGGTCGATCTGTTCGCGCAACGCGTCCAGACCCCGTGGGCCCGAAATGCCGTCCGAGCCGCGGATTTGTGGAGCGATGACAAGGCGTGTCGCGCCCGCGTCGACGAAGCCCCGTACCCATGAGGGATCCGCGGCGCGCTCACGGTCGCAGGAGCCCGGCCAGACCGTGATGTCCACGGCGTCCTCGGGCCGGCCCTCCCCGCGCGCGGCCTCGCGCAGCAGATCGGCCTGGCGGGCGAAGTCCTCGGGAGTGATCGTGTAGGGGAACCAGCCGTCGCCGATCCGGCCCGCGCGGCGGACGGCGGGATCGCTGTTCCCGCCCAGTACGACGGGCACGGCCCCGCCGGCAGGACGTGGCAGCGAGTGCAGGCCCTCGAAGGAGACGTGCCGCCCCTGGTAGGAGGCGGGGCCGCTGCCCCACAGCGCGCGCATCGCGCCGACACACTCCTCGAGCCGCCGCCCCCGATCCTCGTAGGGCACGCCGACGGCGGCGTACTCCTCCTTCTGCCAGCCGATGCCGAGGCCCAGCATCAGCCGCCCGTCGGAGTGCCGGTCGATCGTCGCGGCGCGTTTGGCCAGGACCACCGGGCTGTGCAGCGGGGCGACGATCATCGCCGTGCCGAACCGCAGGGAGCTCGAAGCCCCGGCGAGGAAGGCGATGGTCTCCAGTGGGTCGGGCATGGGTACCGCGCCCGAACTGCCTGGTATCCGGCCGTCACTGGAGTACGGATAGAGCGGTTCGTACCGTTCGGCGACGGCGATGTGCTCGACCGTCCACAGTGACTCGACGCCGCACTCCTCGAGCGTGCCCGCGAGGTCGCGGAGGAAGCCACCCGAGGTGATCAGGCCGTCGGTGAACGGCGCCATCATTCCAAGCCGGAGCATGCCAGAGTTCCTCACTTCAGCACCGTTGCTGCTATGCCTGTTAGGAGTGTTCCTATCAGGAATAGGTGGGGTGCGGAAGGGAGCGAACACGGAGAGCCGGGTCAGCAAGGAGTCCCGGACGCGCGCTCACCACATCCGGTCAGCCCGCTGGTCAACTGTCCTTGCGTGTCCCGCTGGCCTTGATCCACGCGTGGGGGGCGTAGGCCACCTCGACCCTCGTGGCGGCAGCGGGGTCTGCCTTCCATACGAGCAGCGCACCGGCGTCGATCGAGTATGAGAACTGGCCTTGCTTGCCGTCGACGAAATGCAACACCTCGCCTTCGTGCTCCGACGTCTGCCCCTCTTTGCCCAGCACTACGAGATTCACAGACATATTTCGACGTTACGGCGGGAGCACCGATTCCGCCCGCCGGGTACCGGCTCGCGCGACCAGTCCCCGGGCGGGCGCCGCCGACGGACTACTTGGCCAGTCGGGGCAGCAGCGAGGAGGCGGCCACGATGCCGAGCGCGGCGGCCACTGCGAGTACGGCGTAGTCCAGGGGCAGATGTGACGGTGTGCCCAGCAACAGGCCGCGTAGCGCGTCGACTTGATAGGTGAGCGGGTTGACCCGGCTGATCGCCTGGAGCCAGCCCGGCATGAGCGCGACCGGGTAGAGGGCGTTGGAGGCGAAGAAGAGCGGCATGGTGATGGCCTGGCCGATGCCCATCAGGCGGTCCCGGGTGAGGACGATGCCGGCGATGGTCATCGACAGGCAGGAGAAGAACGCCGAGCCGAGCACCACCGCGACGGCCACGCCGAGCAGGCGCAGCGGGTTCCAGGTCAGGGCGACGCCGAGGACTGCCGCGATGACGATCACGACGACGGCCTGGATCAGTGCCTTGACCCCGGCGGCGAAGGCCTTACCCGTGATGAGTGCCGCGCGCGGGGTGGGCGTGACCAGGAGCTTGGTCAGAATGCCGGCGTCCCGCTCCCAGATGATCATGATGCCGTAGAAGATGGCGATGAACATCGCGGACTGGGCGATGATGCCCGGCGCGAGGTAGTCGATGTAGGGGATGCCGTGGGTCGGGATCGCCTTGATCCGGGTGAAGGTCTCGCCGAACACCAGCAGCCACAAGGCAGGTTGGACCGCTCGGGTGTACAGCTCGGAACGGTCGTGCCGGAGCTTTTGGAGTTCGACGGCGCACAGGGCGACGACGCGGGCGGGCGCCACGCGCCATCCGGTACGGGCCGTGGGCGGGGTGAGGAGCAGGTCGAACTCGGCCGGGTCAGCCGAGCCTGGACGCGGTGCGGCGGGTGCTGCGGACATCGCGGAAGTCACCACCTTCGTCACCATCGCTGCCGAGCCCGCGGCCGGCGACGTCGCGGAAGACGTCCTCCAAGGTCGGCCAGGGCTCATCGGATCCGGCGTTCCCACGCTGCTCGTGCAGGTCGCGGCGGAGCCCGTCGGAGGTACCGAGAGCGCGCACGCGCCCGCGGTGCATGAGCGCGACCCGGTCGCAGTACTGGTCGGCCTCGTCCATGTAGTGGGTCGTGACCAGGACGGTCATGCCGGTGGCGCGGCGGACCGCGTTGATGTGGTCCCACACGCTGGCCCGGGCGATCGGGTCGAGGCCGATGGTGGGTTCGTCGAGGATCAGCAGGCGGGGGGCGCTCACCAGTGCCTGGGCGAGCTCCAGCCGGCGCACCATGCCGCCCGAATAGGTCTTGGCGAGCCGGTCCGCCGCGTCCGTGAGGTCGACCGCGGCGAGTGCCTGGGCCACCCGGCGGGCCCGTTCGCGCCGGGAGACGTCGAAGACGCGGGCGAACAGCGTCACGTTCTCCCGCCCCGTCAGGCCGGAGTCGGCGGACAGCTGTTGCGGCACGTACCCGAGGAGCCTGCGGACCGCCATCCGCTCGGTCGCCGCATCGTGCCCGAAAACGGATACGCGGCCGCGCGCCACCGGCAGAAGCGTGGTGATGCAGCGGATCGCAGTGGTCTTGCCGGCGCCGTTGGGTCCGAGCAGCCCGAAGACCTCGCCCCGCCCGACCGTGAGATCGAGGCCGTCCACGGCCCGGGTCTCACCGAACGCGTACTCCAGTCCGCGGCAGCAGACCGCGGGGTCCTCGCTCATGCCAGTGCGCCTCCCGGTTCTCCCTGTACTGCGTAGGGCGTTTCACCTTCTGTGCGGATGACGGGCGTGCGGTCCTCGTGCAGGCTGTCGGCGAGCTTGCGCAGGGCCGGCAGCGCCGCGGCGAGCGCGGCCCGGTCGGCCGGGTCGAGCACCGCCAGCTGCTCCCGCATCAACGTGCCCCGGCGGACCTGCCAATCGCGCAACCGGGCCGCGGCCACCGGGGTCGCGTACAGCAGCGCCGACCTGCGGTCCGAGGGGTCCGTCTCACGGCGCAGAAAGCCCGCCTTGACCAGCTGGTTGACGAGCGTGGACACGGAGTTCCCGGCGAGCCGCAGCTCCCGGGCGGTGGCCGACACACCGATTCCCGGCTTGTCGACCACCAGGCGCAGCAGCTCCACCTGGGCGCCGCGCAACGGGGGCGCGCTCAGGCCGTGCCGAAGCCTGCGCCGCGTCAGACGCTGCACGGCGGCGAGTGCGTCGGCGAAGGAATCTGCCAGCTCGTCCGTGGCCATGGATCAATTTTAGCTCTGTGTACGAGCTAATTACAGACCTTGTCGGAACCTCGTCGGGACCCCGTAGGGACCCCGTCGGAACCTCGTCGGGACCCCGTCAGGTTGGCTGCGCTCGATTTCGCCGCGGTGGCGACGGATAATCGGGAGGAAAGGAACGGGTACGCGCAGGACGCACCCCTCGCGCACGATTCCCCAGCGTCATCATCTGGCGTTACCCGAGGCGATCCGGTGGTGTCGTGCGCGCCGGAGAACAGGTCAGGAGCAGGGGGTGCTCGGCGATCATGAACTCGGCTTACCTCGAAATAGCCGCGGCGAACACGGTGGTCGCCGCCGTCGCCGCTTTCATCGGCGGCCTCTTCGTTGCGGGATCGCTGATATGGGCCGTCCAGGTTGGCATGCGGGTGCGCAGGCTGGAGCTCAGGCCACCCCGGCCCGATGAGCAGCCCCGCCTTCCGGCAGGCGGTGCGGTCCACGAGATTCGGGAGATGCGGGAGCCGGATGAGCTCCCCTTGGCCAAGGACGAGAGTGAGCGCCTCTTGCCGCACGAACTCCACCATGGCGGCGGCAAACGCAGCAGAAATCAGAAGCCCGCGACATGGTCTCCGGGATCGAGCGGAGGGTTCGGCAGCGGCGGCCCCGGTCACACGTGAGGCGTGAGCCCTCATCGCCCAGGGCAGTTGCTTGCGCGTAGCCGCGCGTCGGTGGCTTCGGGGGTGGGCCGCACGATGCGGTCGCCTCCGCCACTGGCGTTGTTCTGCGCGGACTGCCGCCCGGCCCGCCGTCGCGCCCGACTGGCGAACCGGACCCGCACATCAGGTGGATCGTGCTGCACGGGTGCGACGGGCCGGCCCGTCGCACCCGTCCTCAACCGCTTTACGTGTGCTGCTCAACGGTGTCAGAGTCGACTCGACCAGCGGATGGACGCGCCTCAACCTGTGCGGCCGCCGGCCTGTGCGAGCTGTCCGCCATGCCCATTCCGTCTCCCGAACATCTCAAGAAAGCCGAGGCCATGGCCATCGACCTGAACGCTCTCCGGGCCCACTTCCCCTCCCTGGGCCACGGCCTTGCCTTCTTCGACGGTCCGGGTGGGACGCAGACACCCCGCCCCGTAGCCGATGCCATAGCCGAGACGCTGACCGGCCCTCTCTCCAACCGGGGAGTGGTGAGCCGCTCCGAGCTCAACGCCGAGCGCGCCGTCTCGGACTTCCGTGCCGCCTACGCCGACCTGCTGAACGTGCCCGCCGAGGGGGTCGTCCACGGGCGCAGCGCCACCCAGCTGACGTACGACTTCTCCCGTCACCTCGCCAAGGGCTGGAAAGCGGGGGACGAGATTGTCCTCAGCCGCCTCGATCACGACTCCAACGTCCGCCCGTGGGTCCAGGCCGCCGAGCGCGCCGGAGTGACGGTCCGCTGGATCGAGATCGACGGAGGGAGCACGGAGCTCGACCTCGACTCGTTCGAGCGAGCGCTGTCGCCCCGGACGCGGCTTGTCGCGGTCACGGCGGCCTCGAACGTACTGGGCACCAAGCCGCCCCTGCGCCACATCGCCGACCGGGCGCACGAGGTCGGCGCCCTGGTGTACGTGGACGGGGTGCACTACGCCGCCCACCACTTGGTCGATGTGCCCGCGCTGGGCGCGGACCTGTTCGTCTGCTCCCCGTACAAGTTCCTCGGACCGCACTGCGGCGTGCTCGCGGCTGCGCCCGAACTCCTCGAAATCATCCACCCCGACAAGCTCGCGCCTTCCCCCGACACGGTGCCGGAGCGCTTCGAGTTCGGCACGCTGCCCTACGAAGTGCTGGCGGGCGCCACCGCCGCCGTGGTCTTCCTCGCCGCGATCGATCCGGGCGCAGGGGGCACACGCAGGGAGTGGCTCGCCCATTCGCTGGCCTCCCTGCACGAGCACGAGCGGGCGCTGCGCACGAGGCTGGAAGAGGGGCTGAGCGCTCTGGGCGACGCCGTCACCCTGCACTCGAAGGCGGCCGACCGCACCCCGACCCTCCTGATGACCATCGAAGGCCGCGACGCTCGCGATGCCCAGGTCCATCTGGCGGCCCGTGACGTCCTGGCCCCCGCCGGGTCGTTCTACGCCTACGAGACCTTCACCGCCCTGAAGCTGGAGAGCCCCGCTCTGCGAGTGGGCCTGGCGCCGTACAACTCCGCCGATGACGTGGACAGGTTCCTCGACGGACTTGCGTCTTTCCTCTGACCGGCTTGTCCCGCAGGTGGCGGACCCGGAGCGGTCAGCGCTCCGGGTCGGGGGCCGTGAGCTGGAGGCCGTTCTCCCAGATCTTGTTGAGTGTCGTGACGAGCCGCTCGTAGGGGATGCGCTGGCCCATCACGAACACCATGTAGGCCATGCGGCTCACCATGACGGACAGGGCGTGCGCCGTGACCAGGGGATCCAGGCTCGTGTCGGCTTCGCCGTTCTCCTGCAGCGCCTGGATGAGCTTGGCGTTGCGGCGCGCGAAGGCGTTGCCACGCTCGATGCGCAGCGCCATGAACTTCTCGTCGATCTGGGCCACTTGCTCGAACAGTGCCATGAGGCGCGCGTTCTTCTTGTACGCGCGCAGGTACTCGCGGTTCGACGCGTCGATGAGCTGCCGGGTGTCGGTGATCCCGGTGCGCTCGCGCAGGTGCGGGTGGAGCATCTCCTCCTGCACCTGCTCGACGAGCGCCTGGAAGATCTCTTCCTTGCTGTTGAAGTACGTGTAGAAGGACCCGGAGGCGACGTGGGCCGCCTTGGAGATGTCCGTGATCCGGGCGTCCAGGTATCCGTCGCGTTCGAACACCTCGCGGGCGGCGGTGATCAGCGCGTTACGCGTTCTGACACCGCGCGCTGTGCGTGGCGTGATGGGTTGTTTCTGGCCGCCGTCTGCGGCCGGGGCCTGGGCAGCCACTGAGGTCCATCCACTCTTGTTCGATCACGTACTTCACCGGTGGCAGCGGATGTTATCAGCCGAGGGTGGAGAGGAACTCGAGAAGCGCGGCGTTCACTTCCTCGGGCCGCTCCTGCTGGATCCAGTGGCCGGCGCCGTCCAGGACGACGTGTCCGCGGAGGTCGGTGAGTACCCGGTCGAGTCCGTGCGCGGGCATGAACTTCCCCACGGGGTCCTTCGACCCGGTGACGAACAGCGACGGCTGTGTGATGAGGTGGCCGTCCAGGTGCTCGGTCAGCGTCCAGTTGCGATCGAGGTTGCGGTAGTAGTTGAGGCCGCCGGTGAAGCCGGTCTCCTCGAACGTCTTGACGTAGTAGGTGAGTTCCTCGTCGCCCAGCCACCGCGGGGGCGGCAGGTGCTCGTCGGGCTTCGCGGCCCACTTGGCCGAGTAGATCTCCCTCGTGACGAGGGTCCTGCGGACGTTCTGGCTCAGTGCCCGGTCGGCGACGCCCGGCTCCTGGAACCACACGATGTAGAAGTCGTCGCCGTTGCGTGAGCGCAGGATGGGCAGCGGCGGGGCGGGGGCGCGGGGCGTCGCCGGCACGCTCATGCCGACCACGGCGCGTACCCGCTCGGGGTGGATCACGGCCATGTTCCACACCACGGAGGCGCCCCAGTCGTGCCCGACGAAGACGGCGTCGTCCGCGCCGACGTCGTCGAGGAGCCCGGCCAGGTCGGCGCAGAGCGTCAGGATGTCGTAGGCGTCGACATCGTCGGGACGTGAGCTGCCGCCGTATCCGCGCATGTCGGGAACCAGGACGCGATATCCCGCCTCGGCGAGCGCGAGGACCTGGTGCCGCCAGGAGAAGGCCAGCTCGGGAAAGCCGTGACACAGGACCGCGGGGGGCCTGCCGGGCCTCCCCTCTCCGTGCTCGAAGACGCGCAGGGAGATGCCGTTGGTCGTGACATCCCGTGCCGCGACGCGCTCCCAGTCGGTGATCGGCATGTGTGTCGTCATGTGCTCAGGGCTCCTGTCGTTCGCATGCTGCGCCGGCGCAAGGAACTCACGCCGGGAAGGGGCGTGTTGTAGGTGTTGAACTTGACGTTGGGTTCAAATATACATGAGGCGGGTCAGGACCGGCTGAAGAGGAGACCACGACGGTGACCGTAAGCACCCAGACAGCCCAGTCGGCGACGGTTCTGCCGGAACGGCGTGGGCCCGTGCTCGTACTGACGCTCAACCGCCCGGACCGGCTCAACGCCTGGACCGACGAGCTGGAAGCGCGCTACTTCGCACTGCTCGACGAAGCCGAGGCGGATCCTGGAGTGCGGGCGGTCGTCCTGACCGGGGCGGGCCGCGGCTTCTGCGCGGGGGCCGACATGGACGACCTGCAACAGGCCGGTGCGACAGCGGAGTTGATCGATGGCCCGATGCCGAAGAGGGATCGCCCGCGGTGGTTCCCGCTGACGCTGCGCAAGCCCCTCATCGCGGCGGTCAACGGGGCCGCGGCCGGGCTCGGCCTCGTCGAGGCCCTTTACTGCGACATCCGCTTGAGTACACCCGACGCCAAGTTCACGACGGCGTTCGCGCGCCGCGGCCTGATCGCCGAGTACGGCATCGCGTGGCTGCTGCCGCGCCTCATCGGCCAGAGCCGGGCCATGGACCTGCTGCTCTCCGGGCGGGTGGTGCGCGGTACGGAAGCCCACGAAATGGGTCTGGTCAACAAGGTCGTCGAGCCGGACCAACTCCTGGACGCCGCGGTCGAGTACGCCACCGAACTGGCCACGTGGTCCTCACCCACATCGATGAGCATCATGAAGCGGCAGGTACTCCAAGCACTCGACACCGACTTCGTCACGGCCGCCGACGCGGCGGACGCGCTCATGCCGGAGGCCTTCCGCCGGCCCGACGCCACCGAGGGTGTCACCAGCTATCTGGAGGGCCGCGCGCCCGCATTCCGCCCCCTCGACCCCAAGTGAGCACGGAAGGTCGCCCCGCATGACCAACGCTGCCGCACCAGTGTGGAACCACGCCTCGTCCACACCCGACCGCATCGCCCTTCGTGGGGAGGAGGGCGAGGAATGGACCTACGGCCGGCTGCGCGAGCGCGCAGCCGCCGTCGCGGGCCGTCTGCGGGAGCAGGGTGTGGGCCCCGGCGACAGAGTCCTGCTCGTCGCGCCCTCCGTGCCCGAGTTCGCCTTCGCCTACTACGGGATCCTCGCCGCCGGAGCCATCGCCGTCACCGCCAACACCATGTCTCCGCAACGGGAGTTGGCGTACATAGCGGGCGATGCCGAAGTGTCGCTCGTGCTGGGCTGGCACGCGATCACCCCGGCACCCAAGAAGGCAGCCGACGAACTGTCCCTGCCGTACGGGGAGTTGTGGCCCGGGCTCACGGACATGGGGCCGACCGAGGCCTCCGCGATCCTCGGCGCACACCCTTGTCAGGACGACGAGACAGCCGCTCTCCTCTACACCTCCGGCACCACAGGCAGGCCCAAGGGTGCCCAGCTCACCCACGGCAATCTCAACGCGTGCGCGGCGGTCTTCTGCGACGTGCACGCCATCACCGCCGACGACTGCGCCGTGACCGGCCTGCCCCTGTTCCACGTTTTCGGCCAGGCGTGCGTCATGGCCACCACGATGCGCGCCGGCGGCAGCCTCACCCTCCTCGAACGCTTCCACCCGTCGACCATGCTGGCCGTGATCCGCCGCGACCGGCCCACCTTCATCGCGGGCGTACCCACCATGTGGAACGCCCTCCTGCGCACCGCCGACGACACGGACGCCGACTTCACAGGCCTGCGCCTCGCGTCCTCCGGCGGCGCCTCACTGCCGGTGGAGGTGATGCGCGCGTTCGAGGAGCGGTTCGGCTGCGCCATCGTCGAGGGGTACGGCCTGACCGAGACCACCGGCGCCGCCACCTGCCACCTCGCGGGCCGCCCGGCGAAGCCAGGACACGTGGGACGGGCCCTGCCCGGCTGCGCCATCTCCGTACGGGACGACGACGGTCAGGAACTGCCACCCGGCCAGGTCGGCGAGGTACACATCAAGGGCCCCGTCGTGATGAAGGGCTACTGGAACCGCCCCGATGCCACCGCCGAGGCCCTGCGCGACGGATGGCTGCGCACCGGCGACCTCGGCGCCACGGACGACGACGGGGACCTGCGCATCGTCGACCGCAAGAAGGATCTCGTCATCCGCGGCGGCTACAACGTCTATCCGCGCGAGGTCGAAGAGGTCCTGTACGAACACCCCGACATCGTCGAAGCGGCCGTCATAGGAGTCCCCGACGAGTTCTACGGCGAAGAGGTCGCGGCCGTCATCGCGGTACGGCCCGGCGCCCGCCTCGGCATGACCGAACTGCGCGCCTGGGCCAAAGAACGCCTCTCCGCCTACAAGGTGCCCCATCTGGTCGCCGTCGTGGACGAGCTGCCGAAGGGAGCGACCGGGAAGATCCTCAAGCGCGCGATCGATCCGGCCCTGCTGAAGGCGGACGCGGGCACGGCGGACGCGGCCGAGCCGACACGGCGGGACTGAGCAACCGCGCCCCCTGGAACACCTCGAACCAGTGACGGGACACACGCATGACGACGACACACGCACCTGCCTACGCCCGCGAGACCTGGCAGACGCTCGAGCCGTACCACGGCGTTGTCTACCTTTTGATCTTGGTCAGTGCTCCGGCGTTTAAGCCGGGGGTGAAGGCCATCTCAGGACTGTTCTGACTCGCGGGTGAGTACGGGTTCACTGCAGCCTAGGGGGCGCTTTTGGTTCTCGATGTATTGGCGTGCGACGGTCAGGGGCCTACCGCCGCAGCTTCCGGTGAAGTAGGGGTCGGACCAGAAGTGGCGGCCCCGCAGGTAGCGGCGCATGTGCGCGTCGTACTCCTGGCGCAGACGCCTGGAGGAGGCGGAGTTGACCAGTTTGGAGAGCTGGACCTTGGGCGGGTAGTGCGCGAGCAGGTGCATGTGGTCCTCCTCGTCGTTGAACCGCTTCAGTTCGGCCTGGAAATCGTGCACATCTCCCGCATGATCTCTTAACCGTGCTTCGGCATCCTGTCCGTGAACGCCTTGCGCCGGTATTTGGTGACGGACACGAAGCGGACGTGCAGGTTGTAAACGATGTGCCGGCCGGTTCTGACATCGGGGTTCGGCTTCCATCACGGTGACATAGACACACTGTAGGATCTTGGTCACCGTGGGTGAACTCGGTTTGGAGAAGCGGCAGTTCGGGCACCGTGCCCGGCTGGCACTGTCCCCTGCCGAGAATCTCCTCGCCGACGAGCAGGCGCACGCCGCGCGCACGGTGTGGAACTGCCTGCACGCGTGGTGGCAGATGATGCCGAAGGACAAGCGGACTCTGGCGAACGCGGACGCCGCGATACGCCAGGCCCGCAAAGAGATCGATTTCCTCGCCGTCCTTCCTGCGCAGGCCGCGCAAGCGGTGCTCAAGACGTACTTCCAGGCCTGGAAGAACTGCTGGGACGGCCGCGTTGACGCTCCGAACTTCAAGGGCCGGTTCCGGTCCGTGATGAGCGTGGACATCCCGCAGGGCCGTGACCTCCAGATCAAGCGGGTACACCGCCGCTGGGGCATGGTCAACATCCCCAAGGTCGGCCGTGTCCGCTTTAGCTGGACCAAAGACCTCCCGGTGGGCAACAAGGCGAACGCCGACGACCGGATCACCGGGGCGCGGCTGGTCAAGGACCACCTGGGATGGCACATCGCCTTCCGTGTAAAGAGCTTCGAAGCCAAGCCCGCATCCCACCAGGGGGCGCAGGTCGGAATTGACGCCGGGGTGAACCTGCCACTCGCCCTGTCGGACGGCAACCACCAGGACCACGGGCGTGTGCCTCGCCTCCCGGATGGCAGCGCCGACCGTGACAAGTGGCTGAACACCGAGGAAAAGGGCAAGCTCCTGCGCCTTGAGCGCCGGGCCGCCCAGCGCAAGACACACCGCAAGCCTGGCGAGCGCACCAGCCGCCGCCTGCACCACACCTATGACCAGATCCGAGGGTTGCGCGCAAAAGCCACGCGACGACACCAGGACTGGCAGCACAAGACGACCACCACCCTCGCCCAGAAGTACGGCGTCATGGTGGTCGAAGCACTCACCATCACGAACATGGTCAAGTCCGCTCGGGGCACCATCGCCGAGCCGGGGACAGACGTCGCCCAGAAAGCCGGACTCAACCGCTCCATTCTCCAAGAGGCGTGGGGCAGGACGGTCACGATGCTGACGTACAAGGCCGGCCGGTACGGCGGCACCCTGCAGAAGGTGCCCGCCCCGAACACCTCCCGACGCTGTTCCGTCTGCGGCTTCATCACGCCCGGCAGCCGGGAGGACCAGGCCACGTTCGTATGCAAGAACCCGGACTGCGGATGGTCGGGCAACGCCGACCACAACGCGGCCCGGAACATCTTGCACCTGTACCGGATGGGCCACGCGCTCATCCCGGCTGCCGGGAGGGCAGTCGTCAGGCGTGACAAACGCGTCAAGCCCGCCACCGCAAGGTAAACGGGAATCTCCTTCCCGAGCTTGCACAGGGAGGAGAGCACTTCAATTCTCGCCCGAGGCACACGCCGCCTACGCGGCTCTGGGAGTGGAGAGCGGGCCCGGATACTTCGCCTCCCGTGCGGCGGCCCTCGGACCGGTCGCACCGGACGTCGTGATCGCCGCTTTCTACAACATCAGTCCGCAGGCCGTACGGGCAACGCTTCCTGCCGCCTGGCGCACCGCTCCGCCCGAGGAATTCCTCGCCGCACGGCTGGCCGGCATCGACGCGACTCTGCGCAGGATCCTCGGGGCCGGGGTTCTCGCGTCGGAAGAGCTGCGGCGGGCGGCGGAACTCGGCAGGCGAGCCGCGGAATCCACGCCCGCATACCTGTACGGCCGGCCCCTGTTCGCCGCGCACGCCGCACTGCCCTGGCCCGACGAGCCGCATCTGGTGTTGTGGCATGCCCAGACGCTGCTGCGTGAATTCTGGGGAGACGGCCATGTGGCGGCGCTCCTGGATGCTGGGGTGAGCGGCATCGAGGCGCTGGTCACCCATGCGGCGGCTGGGCCGGTGGGGGCCGAGGCCCTGCGGACGACGCGCGCCTGGTCCCCGGATGATTGGGCCGCGGCGGTCGAGGGGCTGCGTACGCGGGGGTGGCTCGCGAGCGGGCCCGAGCTGGCCTTCACGGCGGAGGGGAAGGAGTGGCGATCGGCCGTGGAGGCGGCCACGGACCGGCTTGCCGCGGCGCCCTACATCGCCCTGGGACGGGACGGCTGCGCGGAGCTGCGTGACCTGGTGCGGCCCTGGAGCCGGTCCCTGGTAACGGAGTTGATGCCATGGGCCGCAGCGCGGCTGAAGGACTGACGTGCACTCGGCGGGTCGGGCCCTCCGTGGTACAGGTCATTGAAGGTGACGCCGGATTCATCTACGGTGCAGGAGCCTGAGGAGAGCCGGTCGAGCAACTGAACGGGAGAGTTCGTGCAGATCAACGGGAAAGTCGCGATCGTCACGGGAGCGGCGGGCGGCATCGGCGCTGCGATCGCCCAGCGCCTCCTGGAACACGGCGCTCAAGGCGTCCTGCTGACGGACCTCGACGCCGGTCGCCTGGAGGCGACGGTCAAGCTGCTGGCCGGTTCGCACGGCGAGCGGGTCGGGGGAGTGGCGGGCAATGCCGCGTCGACGGCGGATCTGGAGCGGATCGTCGGTGCGGCCGAGGAGCGGTTCGGACCGGTCGACCTGTACTTCGCGAACGCCGGGGTCGGCGGTGGCGCGGGGCTCGACGCGAGCGAGGAGGAGTGGAGCCGGTCGCTCGACGTCAACGTGATGGCGCACGTGCGTGCCGCGAAGCTGCTGGTGCCACGCTGGGTGGAACGCGGCGCCGGTTACTTCTTCAGTACGGCCTCGGCCGCCGGCCTGCTCACGCAGATCGGCTCCGCGACGTACTCCGTCAGCAAGCACGGCGCGGTGGCGTTCGCCGAGTGGCTCTCGGTGACGTACGGGGACAGTGGGGTGCGGGTGAGCTGCCTGTGCCCGCAGGGGGTCGAGACCGAGCTGCTCATGTCCGGCACCCGGTCGGACGATCCGGTGGAACGCGCAGCGGCACGCGCCGTGTTGGAATCCGGCGAGCTGCTGCTGCCGCTCGACGTCGCCGATCACGTGATGGAGGCGGTCGGGGACGAACGGTTCCTCGTCCTGCCGCACCCGCAGGTACTCGACTTCTACCGTCACAAGGGCAGCGACTACGACCGGTGGCTGCGCGGCATGCGGCGCTATCAGGACGCGGTGAAGTGACCTGACGCACCGCGTCGCTGCTGTGCACCGCCCGTGTCTGATGAGGGCGGATCTCGCGTGGACCTCGCGCCGGGCGGCCGTCGGTGAAACTGTAAGAGACATGACCGTTGGAGGATTCGTGTTCGAGCTGTCTCACGGCCCGGTCGCCGTATGAAGTCCGTCGACGCACATGCCGGGGCGCCGGTGGGCACCGACCTCGGCGCGCTCGCCCGATGGCTGGGCGAGCGGGGCGAGCAGGTGACCGGTCCGCTCACCGCCCGGCGCATCGGCCTCGGCCAGAGCAACCTCACCTACCGCGTCGACGACGCCGACGGCCAGTGCTGGGTGGTCCGCCGTCCGCCGCTCGGCAACCTGCTTCCCACCGCCCACGACGTCGGGCGCGAACACCGCATCCTGGCGGCACTCGCCGGCACCCAGGTCCCCGTACCCGCCGTGGTCGGCCTGTGTGACGACGACGGCGTGCACCACCTGGTGATGGAGCACGTCGACGGGATTGTGCTCGACGGCCTGGACGTGGCCGAGGCCCTGCCCACGCCGGTACGTGCGGGCCTGGGGCCGTCGCTGACACGTACACTCGCCGCGATCCACGCGGTGGACCTGGAGAAGACCGGCCTGCACGACCTGGCGAGCCACCGGCCTTACGCCGAACGGCAGTTGAAGCGATGGTCACGGCAGTGGGACCAGAGCCGCACCCGCGATTTGCCCGCCCTCGACCGGCTCACCGAGCTGCTCCACCGACGCGTCCCCGAGCGGCAGAACCTCGTCCTGGTCCACGGAGACCTGCACGTGCGCAACGTGATCTGCTCGCCGGACACCGGCACCGTACGCGCCGCGCTCGACTGGGAGCTGTCGACGCTCGGCGACCCGATGGCCGACCTGGGCACCCTGCTCGCCTACTGGCCCGAGCCCGGCGAAGTCCCGGCGGAGCGCCCCGCCCCCGGCGTCACGGCACTGGACGGCTTCGCCCGACGCGACGAACTCATCCAGAGCTATGCCGCGTCGAGCGGCCGCGACATCGGGCCGGAGCTCGCCTTCTGGCACGTACTCGCCGTGTGGAAAGTGGCGGTCATCGGCGAAGGCGTCCTGCGACGCGCCCTCGACGAGCCACGCAACGCCGCGGAGGGCGGCCCGCCCAGCACCGCCTACATCGACCAGACGGTCGACCACGCCTGGGAACTGGCCACCCACCACGGCCTCTGACACCGCGCCACGCTCCGCCGACCCATCGCCCGATTCAAGGAGAGCCACCCCATGTCGTACGTCGTCATCGCCACCATGAACGCCAAGCCCGGCCAGGAGGAACTCGTCGAGAAGACTCTGCGAGAAGCCGCGGCCGATGTGCACGCGGAGCCGGGGTGCGCCCGCTGGGCCCTGCACCGCAAGACCGGCACCACCGGCCACTTCGTCATGGTCGAGAAATGGGAGTCCAAGGAAGCGCTCCACACCCACGGCAAGGGCGCCGCGCTCGCCGGGATCGGACGCGCACTGAAGGACGCGTTGGAGGGACCGGCGGATGTCGCCGTCTTCGACGCGCTTCCGGCGGGAGACGCCGAGAAGGGCGCGCTGTAGACACACGCGATCGCGTCCGGCACGCAGTGGTCCGTACGTGCTGATGGCTCCGGTGCCCGTGACAGGCGGCACGGGCACCGGAGCCGTTCAGGACCTCTCGGACCCCCTCGGACCCGTCAGAGCACCTCGAAGAGCCCGGCGGCCCCCATCCCGCCGCCGATGCACATGGTGATCACCACATGGCGGACACCGCGCCGCCGCCCCTCCACGAGCGCGTGGCCGACCAGGCGGGCCCCGGTCATGCCGTACGGATGGCCGACCGCGATCGCGCCGCCGTCGACATTGCACCGGTCGGGATTGATGCCGAGCGCGTCCCGGCAGTGCACCGCCTGGGAAGCGAACGCCTCGTTGAGTTCCCACAGGCCGATGTCGTCGACCGAAAGCCCGTGTTCCTTGAGGAGCTTGGGGATGGCGAACACGGGTCCGATGCCCATCTCGTCGGGCCCGCACCCGGCCACGGCCATGCCGCGGTACGCCCCGAGCGGCTCGAGCCCGCGCCGCTCGGCCTCCGCGGCTTCCATCAGGACCGACGCCGACGCCCCGTCCGAGAGCTGGGACGAATTGCCCGCCGTCACCGTCGAGACGGCTCCCGCGGCGCCGTCCGGCAGCACCGCCTTCAACGTGCCGAGACCGTCAAGGGTCGTACCGGGCCGATTTCCCTCGTCGGCGGTGAGCGTGACCTGCTCCCGGCGCACCTCGCCGGTCGCCTTGTCCTGTACGAGCTTGGTCGTGACCAGGGGCACGATCTCGGCATCGAACCGGCCCGCCTCCTGCGCGGCGGCCGTCCGCGTCTGGGACAGCAGCGCGAACGCGTCCTGCCGCTCACGGCTGACCCTGTACCGCTCCGCAACGATCTCGGCGGTCCGCAGCATCGGAAAGTACAGGTCCGGGCGGTGCTCGGTGAGCCAAGGGTCCTGCGCACGATAGGAGTTGGCGTGTTCGTTCTGCACGAGCGAGATGGACTCCGCGCCACCGCCCACGGCGATCTGCATGCCGTCGTGGACGATCTGCTTCGCCGCCGTGGCGATGGCCATGAGCCCCGACGAGCACTGCCGGTCGATCGTCATGCCGGGCACGGAGTCGGGTATCCCGGCGCGCAGAATCGCCTGCCGTGCCAGGTTGAAGCCGCCGGCGCCCTGCTGCGCGGCGACGCCGATGACGACGTCCTCGATCTCACCGCCCTCCAGGCCGGCACGCTCGACGGCGGCCGCGAGCGCATGGGCCGTGAGCTCCTGCGGCTGTGTGTCGTTGTAGGCGCCGCGGTAGGCCTTGGCGATGGGGGTGCGGGCGGTCGAAACGATGACGGCTTGCCTCAAGGGTGCTCCAGGTGTCTGTTGAGCCGTTCGGCATGCGGCTGGGCAACTGCAGTTCGGGGGGAGAGAGACGTTGAGGGTTGTCCCTACCGCTGAGCGGCACGGTCTCGTCAGTCTCTGTATGTGAGCATGTCGGTATTGACGTCGGATTCAAGTCTTACTGAGCGTGCCGCCTGCGGCAGATGGCGTCAAGCAGTGAAGTGATCCGGTCCAGATATTGAAGCCGGATTCATCTTCGAATACCGTCGTCGGCGTCCCCCGGATTCCAGGAGCTGCCATGACCGAGACCACGGCACAACTGCGCCCGACGACCGTCGAAGATCTGGTGAACCTGATCGGCACGGAGATCGGCCCGACCCAGTGGCACACCGTGACACAGGAACGGATCGACGCCTTCGCCGACCTCACCGGCGATCACCAGTGGATCCACGTCGATCCCGAGCGTGCGGCGCAGAGTCCGTTCGGGTCGACCATCGCGCACGGCCTGTACAGCCTGTCGCGCGGTCCGCGCTTCATGGAGGAGCTGATGGCGTTCGACGGCTTCGCGCACAGCCTCAACTATGGCTACAACAAGGTTCGCTTCATTCATCCGCTGCCGGTGAACTCGCGTATCCGGATGCGCGGGACGTTCCTGTCGGTCGACGTGGTGAAGCCCGGACAGGTCAACGTCGTGACGCAGATGACCATCGAGGCGGACGGCGTCGACAAGCCGATCGTCGTCGCCGAGTCGATCGGCCGCTTCACCGAGCACGCGCAGGGCGAGGGTGCGGCGCTGGGGGCGACCGTGTGAGTGCCCGACCAGGTGGGCGACTGCCGTGCCGTCCGGTCCGGTTGTGTCGAGACGGTATCCGGTGCGTGGCTACGCAGAAGAGGGATCAGCAGCCCGGACGCCGACGTCGGCGCGGCGGCCGGCCGGTCGACTGTGACTGCGTGCCGTACGAGTCGGACCCCCTAGGCCGTCCACTTCCGCAACAACTGCTCCCGCTGTGAGCTCCGAGGCGATCCGCCCTCCCGTGTGCGGCCCCATGCCCGGTCATCAGGGGCGGGGCGTCGTCGAGGCGGCCGGAGCTCACGGGCAGCGCCAGCTCCGTCACCGCGCTCAGGGCCAGATCCTTGACCACGCCGACCCGCCGCATCAGGGACTTCACGGGGATGTCCGTCACCGTCAGGGCGGTCACGTCCTCCCACAGATGGAGGCCGAACTGTCTGTCGCCGAGGCCCACCACACCCTCGGGGGTCAGGCGTACTCCAGGAGCCACACCGGACGGCTTCGCGCCCACGTACACGTCGCCCTCGGCGATCCAGAACAGCCCCACCATGGCCATGGTTACTCACTTCCCCCGACGACGGCGTGGCCGTCGTGTCACTTCTCAAACGATCAGGTCGTCCACCGTAACGCGTGCTGTGGAGGGGAAGTTCGCCGCGCTCGACCTACGCCACCAGGAACTGGTCCTGTGCCTGTGCCGCGAGCGCGCGGCCGCCGGGGACGCGGTGGTCGTCGTCCTCCACGACCTGACCCTCGCCGCGGCCTACGCCGATCGCACCGCCGTGCTCCACGACGGCCGCGTCGACGCCACCGGCACTCCGTCCGAGGCCTACGACGAAACGCTCCTCGGCGACGTGTACCGCCAGCCGGTCGAGGTCCTTGCCCATCCCCGCACAGGCACTCCCATCGTCATCCCCTGCCGGAACCGCTGACGGTGGGGAGGTGTCACGACGCCCTCCGCATCGGTACTGCGGGACGCATGCCGTACGAGATCACCACCCCTTATTCTTCCGCTCATCGCAGCACACAGGGCTGCAGAGCCAAGGCGGGGGACGACACATGACATATCGGCGCGCGGTGATACCGGCACTGGTCGGAGGTCTGCTGATCACGCTGTTGCTGTGGTGGGCGGGGGCGAGCACGCACGCACTGCAACTGCGCGGCACCACGAGCGTGTTCGACCCCCAGTCCGTGATCGAGCTCGAACGCTGGCTCACACCCTGGGCGTACGACTCCACGGCGGAGCTGATGTCCGGCGGGCCTGTCGGTGGAAGCACGCTGATGGGCGGAGAGACCCAGTACGCCGATCTGTACAGCACCGCGATGCAGATCAGATTCGTGGCGGTCTTCGTGCTCTTCCTGGCCGGTGCGCTGCTCCTGGTCCGCAGGATTCCGCCGACGCGGGGCCGTACGCCGGCCACGCTGCTCGCCCTGTGGGCGTGGGCCCCGGTGGCCGGAACGCTGGCAGTGACCCTCTCCGCACCGTGGCTGATCGCGTCGAGGGGGCACGGCAGCTACCGGGTCCTGCCGGCACTGGCGAGTGTGATCGCGTCGAGCGGCCCGGTCACGGTGTTCGCCGGGCTGTTGACCGCCGTGGTCACGGTGCTCGTGGCGCGTGTGACCGCCAAGGGTGAGGATCCGCTGCCCCGGCACAGCGTGCCGCCGCGCGCTGCACGCCTGTCCGCGAGCGTGGGGACTGTGGTGGTCGCGTTGTCGCTGGTGGTCCTCTCGTACCAGTCGGTGGCGGCCTGGATCCAGACCTCGTTCGGCGGTGGAGGAATGCTGTCCGAGCCCGGCGACCTGCTGCGCCAGTGGCTGCTGCTCGGTGGCTGGACGGGCCCGGCGAGCACTGGGCTGGGGGACTGGCTGCTGTACCGGGCCGTCGACGTGCTCATGCTGGCCGTGGTGTGGTGGGCGCTGCGACTGCTGCCCGGCCTGCTCACGCGCGCCACGGTGCCGGCGATGGCGGTGGGCGCGGTCTGCGCAACCGTACTGGGGCTGCTGGCGAGCCAAGTGCTGCACATGGCGATCGACGACACGGCCGGTGTGTACGGGCCTGTGCACCGGTTCTCGGCGCTCGGCAGCGGCGTCCCGGCCGCGCTTACCTTCGGCATCGCGGCGGGCCTGGCAGCCGTCGTGACGCTGCGGCTGGCCGGGGGCCCTGACACGGGTGAGGTTCCCGCCGGCCGGGACACGGCTGACGTTTCCGGTTAGCGACCCTGGTGGGGGTGTTGCCGGCACCACCCCCCGATGGGGCCCAGGCCACCTGACTCGCAGTCGTCCGCGCGGCAGGCTTTTCCCAGCACCGGCGAAGAAACGCCGGGCACCGGCCAAGGACGGGGAAAGAGCGATGAGCGGTCACACACGCCGAAGGGTCCTCCAGGGAGCGGCAATCGCGGCAGCCGGAAGCGTCGTCGGGGGCTACGGTCCCGGTTTCCGCACCACCGAGGCACAGGCTGCCATCCGCGGCACGGCGGCCGGGGCAGGGGACTCAACTCCGTTCCTGGAGGGCGCGTTCGCGCCGGTCACCGAGGAACTCACGGCGTTCGGCCTCGAGGTGACCGGCCGGGTGCCACGCGACCTGGACGGCCGCTACCTGCGTACCGGCCCCAACGCCCTGGGACTTGAGGACCCGCGGGCGCACCACTGGATGCTCGGCGACGGCATGGTGCACGGGGTGCGGCTGCGCGGCGGGCGCGCCGAGTGGTATCGCAACCGGTGGGTGCGTTCCTCGCAGGTGGCACGGAAACTGGGTGAGCCGTACCCGGGCCAGGCCCCGCCGGACGACTTCGCCTGCAACACACACGTCATCCCGTACAAGGGACGCATCCTGGCCCTCCAGGAGAGCGGACCACTGCCGTACGAACTGGACGGCGAACTGAACACGGTGCGGCCCTACGACTTCCGCTCCACGCTGGAGGGCGCGTTCACCGCGCACACCAAGTACGACGTGGCCGCGGACGAACTGCACGCCGTGGCGTACTACCCGACCTGGGACCACGTGCGGCACCTCGTGGTCGACGGGACCGGCCGCGTGGCACGGACCACCACGATCCCGGTCGCGGACGCGCCGATGATGCACGACTTCGCCCTGACCGGGAAGTACGTGGTGGTCGTCGACGTGCCGATCACCTTCGACATGGCAGCCGCCGAGGCGGGCGCACCCGTGCCCTATGTGTGGAACCCGAAGCACCCGATGCGGGTGGGGGTGACGCCCCGAAGTGGCGGCGCCACGCGCTGGTTCGAGATCGATCCGGTGTTCTACTCGCACACGCTCAACGCGTACGACCAGGGCGACACCGTCGTCATGGAACTGACCACCATGCCCGCCCCGTTCTACGCCGCGGGCCGGGGCAACGGCGGGCCCTCCACGACCGGCACACCCGTACTCGACCGGTGGACCATCGACCTGCGTGCGGGCCGAGTGACCAGTACCCGGCTCGACGACCTGCCGCAGGAGTTCCCCCGCGTCAACGAGTCCCTGGTGTCGCGACGGCACCGCTTCGCTTACACGGCCAGCGCCGCGGAGATGTGGCGCGCCTACGAAACGGTCGACGGGGTGCCGCCGGACGACAAGTTCACCAACTGCCTGGTCAAGCACGACATGCTGCGCGGCAGCCGGCAGGTGCACCGCTTCCCGAACGGCGCGGCGGCCGGAGAGCCGGTGTTCGTGCCACGCCGCGGGGCGCGGGACGAGGACGACGGCTACCTCCTGTCCTACGTGCACAACCCCGACCGCGGAGCCAGCGACCTGGTGATCCTCTCCGCCCAGGACTTCACCGCCCGTCCCCTGGCCCGTATCCACCTTCCGGGCCGGGTACCGCTCGGCTTCCACGGGAGCTGGGTCGCGGACGCGTGAGGCCCGGCACCCTCGAGGCCGATATGTCCTGCGCCTGACGCCCGCCGCCTCGCGTGGCGGTGTGTTCGGGTTTCGGAGACTGTGGGTGTGAGGGCGTCGGAAGGGTGAACGCAATGGACAGGGTGCCGAGGATCGTAGTGGGCGTCGACGGTTCGCCCTCGTCGCAGGCCGCGCTGCGCTGGGCGGTCAGGTACGCGGGCCTCGTGGGCGGGAAGGTGGAGGCGGTCTCGGTGTGGGAGGTACCCGGTATGGCGTCGTGGTCGGCCCCGGCGGTGGACACCGACTTCGACGAGGCCCAGGCCGAGCAGGGTCTGGTCGAGGAGGTCCGCGCCGTCCTCGGCGAGGACGGCGGATCCCTGGTGCAGGAACGGTTGGTGCGTGGTAACGCGGCGGAAGTGCTGGTGGATTCGGCCGAGGGCGCCGAGATGCTGGTCGTGGGCAGCCGTGGCCACGGAGGCTTTCACCGGGCCCTGCTCGGTTCGGTGAGTCAGCAGGTGGCGCAGCACGCTCCGTGCCCGGTGACGATCATCCGCCCGGACGCGCCTGCGGAGTGACCTCCCGCCCGTTGTGCCAGTCGGCTTCACCCAGGTGGCTCATGGCTTGGCGGAAGTCATCGAGAGCGGGCCCGAACTCGCGGGCCGCGGTGTGAAAGGTCGATCGGTCGATCAGAACCTTGGCCAGTGTGCGGGGACCGTCTGCCGGGTCCTGCCGCGACAACTGGCGGGCCAGGCTCACCCCTTCGTTGAACAGAGGGCGCACTCGCTCCGCGAACAGATGGGTGCACTGTTCCCAGTAGACAGCGGAGCGGACGGTGAGGACGCGGTGAAGCCGCACCAGTTCGGCCAAGTGCTGATCTGGATCTTCAGCGGCTCTCAGGGCCAGGCTGTCCACCTCTTCGCGCAGAGTGATACGGCTGTCGAAGTAGCGCTGCTTGACATCGGGAGTCCACACCATGGGCGTTGATCCCGAAGGGAAGCGCGGTTCACCGGACGCCTGCCGCTCTGTGTCGGCGCCGTAGAAGGGCAGCAGGACCGCCCAGTAGGTTGCTTGATAGCTGCTGGAGGACCTGCGCTCGCCCGTGGCGGCCAACTCCGTCAGCAAGGCGAGCGCGTCTTGCCGTACGGCAGTGGCCTGTTCGTCTCGGCCGTAGGTGTCGAGCATGTGTGCGTAGCCGAGCAGGGAGTAGAAGTGGCAGGCCATCGGGCCGCGATCGTTCGCGGCCTCGGCCGCTTCCATATCGACGAGTATTTCGAAGGCCGCGAGTGCTTCGCCGGGTCGGCCGGCGGCATCCAGAGCGGCGATCCATTCCAGGAGTGACCAGGCGAGACTCCCGCTGTTGGGCCCGTGGGGCAGAAGTGCCCCGACCCACTCGGTCAGCGCGTCGGCAGCCTCGGCGAAGCGGCCTTCCTCGGAAAGGCCGGCAGCCCAGTCACGCAGCCCCCGGACCCTGGGGTCTCGGGTCAGGTCGGCCTGCGCACGGCCGACGGCGAGCATCTCGGCGCGCATGGCGAGGCCTTCGGTGCGCCGGCCCTGGGCGTAGAGCTCTCTCTGGCAGCTGTCGAGCGCGTCGTACAGAAGGTCCGCACGGGCAGGTTCGGCCGGATCAATGGCCCGCGCCGCGGCCACCGCCTCCTCACGCAGCGCGAGACAGGCGTCGTGCGGTCGGCCGGAGCTGGTGTCGTAGCTCAGGCGCTGCAGGGCCTTGGCCAACCGGGGCAGGTAAGCGGCGGGGCTGACCTGGGCGAGTACTCGGTAGGCGTCGACTTCCTCGCGCGGAGTGCGGCGTCCGGAAGCGAGCAGCACATTCCGCGCTCGCACTATGTCGTCCTGATCGACGTTCCCCGAATGATTCATAGCGGAGATTTTGGGTGCATCCGAGAGGGCCGAACAAGCCTGGTGACCTGTGCCGTTCGTCCTACGAAAATGCCTTCTGACCTGTCATGATGAGTGTGTCATCGCCTCCTTGACGCTGTGGGACCGGTCAGAAGTGGTCCGGCGCCACGGCGCCGGCCGAGTGGTCGGTGATGTTGTCGGCGTAGTCGGAGTCGTAGTCGACGGTGCTGTTGGCGATCTGTCCGACCAGGCCGAGCAGCAGGAACAGCACGACGAGGACCTTGGCCGCGGTGTCGAGCAGCAGCGGCCGTGTGCCCGAGTGGACCTCCTCCGCGGATACCGGCTCGTCGCCGAAGAGCCGCTTGGGGTAGGCGGGCGTGAGCAGCAAGGTATACGCGTTCAGACGCAGGCTGTACCGGACGACGGCTGCCGTCGCGGCGTACAGCGGAGCGGGCAGGCGCCCCAGGATGAGGGCGATGAGCCAGAACACCCAGCTGAGCGTGACCCAGCCGCTGCGGACGAGGGTCGCGACGATGGCTGCGGGGATGAGCAGGATCAGGCGGAAGAACACCGCGAGACGGTTGAGCGGGGTGGCGCGGAGTTCGATCTGCACCGGGTATTGCGGGGCCGAGAAGGCGAAGGGCGGGTAGCGGTCGACCAACAGCGTGGCGCTCGCGTTGACCCGGGTCTCGTAAGCCACGACGGAGCCCAGGAACGAGAAGATCCCGTCCGGCAGACGCCCCATGAACAAAGCCGCGAACCAGCCGGCGATCACGACGAAGAACGCCGCGACAGCGAGGAGGAACAGCACCACGAACTGGGGAATCAGCAGCAACCACCGCAGCAGCACGGTCCAGCGTCTCTGACGTTCGGGCGCGGGGACGTCGAGGGCCGGCAGCCACTCGGCGCCGCTTCCCCCGGCGCCGGTCGCGGGTCGCTCGCCCCAGCCTGTCGCCATGAGCACTCCTGATCGTTCCGGTACGGCTGACACCGAAATGCTCTGCCCTCCCGGCCGGGCCCGCGCGGGCACAGAGCCAAACGGAGGCGGCTGGGAGGTGCGGGGGAGCCCATCGCCTGGGCCCGGTGCCACACCCGGCACCGGGCCCAAGCGCCACCTCATGCCGCCGAGGCCGCTCCGGTCACACGGCCGCCGGTGTACCCGCCTCCCGTGCCTTGTTCGCCGGGAGCCGGAATTCCTGGCCCGCCAGGGACTCGTACAGACGGACCGGGCTCATCTCGCCCGCCAGGTCGCCGTGCTGGGCCTTGGAGCGGCGGTAGATCTGCTCGACCAGCGCCGACAGTTCGGTGGGCACGCCGATGTCGCGGCCCAGGTCCACGGCGAGCCCGAGGTCCTTGCAGGCGAGTGCCATGGCGAACGAATCGTCGTAGTCCCCGTCGGTGAGGATCGACATGATGTCGTTCTCGAGGAAGTTCGAGGCGGCCGGGCTGGCCAGGAGCGCGTTGCGCAGGGTGTCCAGGCCGACGCCCGCCTTCACTCCCATGGCCAGGACCTCGGCGGACGCGGTGAGGTGGGTGAACCACAGCAGGTTGATCATGAGCTTGACCGTGTAGCCGGCGCCCAGCGGACCCACGTGGAGGATGCGGTCGGGGTCGCCCATCACCTCAAGGACGGGCAGCGCCGCCGCGAAGTCGGTGTCGGAGCCGCCGACGAAGATCTGCAGCTGCCCGGCTTTGGCGCCGTGCGCCATACCGCTCACCGGCGCGTCGAGCCGGCGCACACCGCGCCTGTCGAGCACCTCTGCGGCGACCCGGTCGGCGGCGGCCGGCGTGGACGTGGACATGTCGATCCACAGGGACCCGGCGGGCAGCGCCTCGGCGACCGCGCCGCGCAGCAGCACGTCCTCGACGATGCGCGGGTTGGGCAGCATCGTCACCAGCACCTCGGCGTCGCTCGCGCACAGCGCGGCGGTCTCCGCCCACGCGGCGCCGAGAGCCACGTGCTCGGCGGCGGCCTCGGGGCGGGTGTCGTGCACCGTCACCTGGTGCCCCGCCCGGATGAGATGACGGGCCATGTGGCCGCCCATGTTGCCCAGACCGATGAATCCGATCCTCATGATCATTCCTTACTGCAGCGGAGTGCGGGGGTGTAAGTGAAATGCCGTAAGCGTGTTGCGGGAGTGGGGAGTTGGGTGGATGGTCAGGCCTTGGGGGCCGAGTCCGCGAGCTGCTGCGCCGACGGTGTGTAGAACGGGTTGGTGACACCGGACTTCGCCGCGTCGATCACGTCCCCGGGCGTGGGCCGGCTCTCGACGGCGGCGCGCAGAGCCTGGTGTGCGGCGACCCGCTGGTTGCGGAAGGACTCGTCCAGGTCGTCGACACCCGGGTTGACCCAGATCGCGGCGATGATCAGCAGGTCGTCCACCTCGCCGGCGGGGACGGTGCCGTCGAGCAAGGCGTCGGTCACTCCCTGCGCGAGGCCCGCCTGGGCCGAACCCCAGGTCGCACGCTCGTGCAACTCCCCGTCAGCGGCTGCCTTGTTGACGAACAGCGTCAGCGGCTTCACCGGCACGGAGGGGCGCACGACCGTCATGAACGGCACGTGCCCCGCGCTGGGCGTGGCCAGGGCGGTGGCCCACGCTGTCTCGACCGGACCGCCCTTGCGGCCGAGGACGATGTTGGTGTGCGCGGCGTTGACGCCGTCGCCGACGAAGGCTTCACCGATGAGGGCGGTGGAGGCAAAGGACATGGCGGTGCTCCCGTACGAGGATCAGGGCGGGACAGGGGGTCGAGCCGGGGCGTAAGGCTTAACAGGCGGGCGCGCCGGACGAGTTGCGGGGTGTGTGTGCCGACCCGCGGCACGAGACGTGGCCGCAACGGCGGGGCGTACCCCGCCTTTGGTTGGCTGCTCGGCGAAACTAGGTCGCCGTGCGTCCGGCGTGCAAGCCCGCACCGGAAATCGAAACCGGGGTTGCGATGCGCGCAACCCCTCGGGCTCCCCCTGCCGCTCGGATGGCCGCGTGACCACACTCTGACCAGGCGCTTCGGCGGCAGGCCGACGCCTTTACGATGCGAGCGTGAACGAAGCGAACGTCCCCCGATCCGTCCGCAGCCAGGGCCATGGCCTGCGCCGCGACGTCGATCTTCTGGAAGCCCTGGGCTCGCCCGAGGCCCACCGCACCGGCGGCCTCGGCGTCGTACGGATAGCCCAGCTGGTGGGACGCGACAAGAGCCAGGTGTCCCGGGCGCTGAAGGCGCTCGCCGACGAGGGCATCGTCGAGCGGGATCCCGACAGCCTGGAGTACCGGCTCGGCTGGCGACTGTTCTCGCTGGTCGCGCGGACCTCGGAGAGCCGGGTCGTGCGGGTGGCGGGGCCGGTCATGCACCGGTTGGCCGCGGACCTGGAGGAGACCACACACCTGTGCGTGCTGCATGACAGGGAGGTGCGCACCCTGCTCTCGGTGTCGGGGCACTCCTACCGGCTGCGTGAATGGGAGGGCCGAGGTTGCCCCGCCTGGATCACCTCCGCGGGACCGGTGCTCCTGGAGGGTGCCAGCCCGGACGAGCTGTACGTGCGGTTCGGGGCCACGGAGGAGGTGTCGGTGCCCGACCTCTGGTCCCGCATCCGGCGGGCCGAGGCGGAGGGATTCGCCCGGGAGGTCGAGGAGTTCGAGCCCGGCCTGGTCGGAGTCTCCGCGGCGGTGCACGACTTCCGCGGCCGGGTCGTGGCCGCGCTCAACGTCACCGCGCCCACCGAGCGTTTCGCGTCCCGCCTCGACCACGCGGGACAGGCGGCCGCGGCCGCCGCGGCGAAGGTGTCGGCCCAGCTCGGCTGGGAGCCGCGGCAGTAGGCGGCGGTGAACGGCGGCCCGAGGAGGGGTTGCGCTGAGCGCAACTCGCGTCTCGATCGCAGCTGAGACCTTGTTCTCGGCGGTTAACGGCCCGTAAATTCCTCGCATCCCGGCCCCAGCGCGACGGACAGAGACCCCAGAGACGTCCCCGCCCCGCACCGGGCCTGCCCTTCGGCACGCCCTTTTCGCCGGTCTGCTCGGCAACACTTTCTTCCATCTGCCGGTTCGGCGCGCCCTGAGCGCCCGCGACCGGTGCAAGGAGCAGTCCATGGACATCGACATCGACAGCATCGTCAAGTCACCTTACGGAGAAGGAGACTTGTGGATCGGCGGACAGTGGCGTGCCGCGTCCGACGGGCGCACGTACCCCGTGTACGACCCGGCCACCGGCGAGGTCGTCCGCGAGGTCGGCGCCGCCTCGGCCGCCGACGCGGCCGCCGCCCTCGACGCGGCGTCGGGCGCGGCCGAGCAGTGGCGGCGCACACCGGCGCGCCGCCGCTCGGAGATCCTCACGGGCGCCTTCCGCCTGATGCACGAGCACAGCGACGCCCTCGCCCGGCTCATCACCCTGGAGAACGGCAAGGCGTACCGCGACGCCAAGGCCGAGGTCGGCTACGCCGCCGAGTTCTTCCGCTGGTTCGCCGAGGAGGCCGTACGCGTCGGTTCGGGCTTCGGCGAGGCACCGGCCGGCGGCTTCCGGCACGTGGTCAGCAAGCAGCCGGTCGGCGTCACCGCGTTCGTCACGCCGTGGAACTTCCCCGCCGCGATGGCCACCCGCAAGATCGCCCCGGCCCTCGCCGCCGGCTGCCCCGTAGCGCTCAAGCCGGCCCCCGAGACACCCCTGACCGCGCTGGCCGTCGCCGCGCTGCTCGCCGAGGCCGGACTGCCCGACGGGCTGCTCAACGTCCTGCCGACCGATCGCGCCCCCGAGACCGTCTCCGCATGGCTGGACGACGAGCGTGTGCGCAAGTTCTCCTTCACCGGCTCCACCGCCACCGGCCGCGTCCTGCTGCGCCAGTGCGCCGACCACGTCGTCAACGTGACGATGGAACTCGGGGGCAACGCCCCCTTCGTGGTACTGGCCGACGCCGACGTCGATGCCGCCGTACGCGGTGCGATGGACGCGAAGATGCGCGGCGGGGGAGAGGTGTGCATCGCCGCCAACCGGTTCTACGTGCACGCCGACGTGGCCGCCGAGTTCACCGAGAAGTTCGGCGCCGCGATGCGCGCGGTCAAGGCCGGGCCCGGTCTCGCCGAGGGGGTCACCCTCGGCCCGATGATCAACCCGACGGCCGTGGAGCGGATCAGCGGCCTGGTCACGGACGCCGTGCAGCGCGGGGCCCGGATCGCCGCGCAGGGCGAGGTGCCCGTCGACGGCGGCTGGTACCACCCGGCCACCGTCCTCACCGACGTCCCCGCCGACGCCGAGATCCTGCACACCGAGGTCTTCGGCCCGGTCGCCCCCATCGTCACTTTCACCGACGAGGAGGAGATGCTCACCGCCGCCAACGACACCGCGTACGGCCTCGCCTCGTACGTCTACACCCGCGATCTGGCCCGCGGCCTGCGGATCGCCGAACGCCTGGAGGCCGGCATGGTCGGCCTCAACCGTGGCCTGATCTCCGACACGGCCGCCCCCTTCGGCGGCGTCAAGCAGTCCGGCATCGGCCGGGAGGGAGGTCGCGAGGGAATCGAGGCGTTCCTCGAGACCAAGTACGTCGCCCTGGACTGGCCCACCGACTGAGACCCGGCCCGCCCCCTGCCCCCACAACCTACGGAGTCCCCATGGCAATGACGCCTGTCTCCCAACGCCCCCACGGCGCGCCCGCGGTAGGCAGCCCCCGCGACCGGGCCCGGCTGCACTTCCGCCTGAAGACCGCGACCCAGTTGGGCCAGGGTCTCGACGGCTACGTCATCGGCGGCATCGGCATGGCCATGACCGCGCTCACCGCGGACCTGCACCTGGGCACGGTCGCCCAGGGCCTGGTCGGAGCCTCGCCACTGATCGGCATCTTCTTCGGCGGACCGGTCTTCGGCTGGCTCGCCGACCGGTTCGGCCGCCGCCCCGTCTTCATGGTCGACATGCTGATCTTCCTGATCAGCTCGGTGGCCCAGTTCTTCGTGGCGGACGGTACCCAACTCTTTCTGATCCGCCTGGTGATGGGCCTGGCGATCGGCGGCGAGTACGCGGTGGGCGCACCCCTGCTGTCCGAGTACGCGCCCAGCAAGGGCCGTGGCCGACTGCTCGGCAGCCTGGAGATCAGCTGGTACGTGGGATACGCCCTGGCCACCGTGGTCGGCGCCCTGTTCGCCGAGACGGACGGCGGCTGGCGCTGGTCCCTGTCCAGCGGCGCGGTCATCGCCGTCGTCTGTCTGGCACTGCGCGGGGGCGTGCCGGAGTCGGCGCGCTGGCTCCTCAGCAGGGGCCGCACCGAGGAGGCCCGAACGCTCATCGAGCGGTACGGCATCGAGCTCGACGCGGAGGCCGAACTCGCCGACAGCGGTGAACGAGCGGGATTCCGGGCGCTGTTCAGCCGCAAGCACCTGCGGGCGACCGTCTTCGCCGGCACGTTCTGGGCGGCCCTCGTCCTGCCGTACTTCGCGATCGGCGCCTTCTGGAGCGAGGTGTTCGAGGCCCTGAACATGGGCGACAACGCGGTCGCCGCACTCCTCGTCTACGCGTTCACCGCGGTCGCGGGCGTCACACTCGGCTGCCTCGTGGTCGAGCGCATCGGCCGCCGCAAGCTCCTGATACCCCCGTTCTGGATCACCGCGGTCTGCCTCGCCCTCGTGGCGATGTGGCCGGACGTCACGCCCGTCGTGGTGGGCGGCTTCCTGTTCTTCATCTTCCTCAACGCTGCGTCCAGCGCGCTGACCGCGGTGTACCCGCTGGAGGTCTTCCCCACCGCACTGCGCACCACGGGTGTCGGATTCGCCGCGGCCATCAGCCGCGTCGGTGCGGCGATCGGTACGTTCCTGCTGCCGATGGGACTGGAACACGTGGGCCCGCGATTCGTCCTGCTGGTCGGCGCGGCGGTGCTCGCGCTAGGCGGTCTGGTCTCCCACTTCCTGGCCCCGGAGACCACGGACATGGACCTCGCCCACACGGCGCGCGCGGGACGCTGACCGCTCTGAGTGCTCATGCCCGACAGGTCGGGGCGTGCCCCGCCTGCCCCTGCTTCTGCGCTCGGACCCGGTCGGGGGCAGGAGCGAGGCCGGCTCGGTGACACGTGCGGATCCGAGGCTCCGAATGAGTGGACTTGGCGGGGTGCGCATCGACCGGGACGCCGCGACGGGGCCGGGGTGGTCGGTGTTGTTGCGGTCCGCTCCCTCGATCTGGAAAAGGCGCCCCGACAAGGTACGTATTCCTGCCCGACGTCTGTTCGCCGCTGGGGACTCGCCCGGACCGTCCGCCCCGATCGTCACCCGAAGAACGTCCTACGACGGCGAGGTCGCCCCGCGCCAGGAGCTGTCTCCGGGACCCGGCCGGGACCGAGCCCCGTGCGTCACTGCGGCGGTCGGTAGGCCCGCACGGAACACTGCCTGCCGGTCGCGGTGACAGTGTGGAGATACGTCAACTCGGAAGAAGAGCATGGCACTTGGGAGGCGGATACGCCGAGACTGGCAGTCGGCGTCGTCCGAGCGGCACGCCGACAGCCGAACCTCACCGGTCGATCAGGGAGTTCCGATGAGCCTGCGCAAGCGAGCGATTGCCGTCGTGTTCGTGGCCACCGCGGCCTTCACCGCTCTGGCTCCGCAGGCCATGGCAGCCCCGATGCCCTGGGAGACCAGCAAGTCCCCGGTGGCCGCCACCCACCACATCCCGGCTACGACGGCTGAGGAGAGGGGTGCGGTCACTGTGCTCTGTGGCTCGCCCTGTTACCAGTAAGTGGCGGCCTGGCGTGACAGCTCCATCGGCAGCGAAGATGTCAGTGTCCGAACACTCGCTCACTCAGCGGGAGTTGGGGATGGCCATCCTTTGGTGACGTGACGCGCCGACTGGTCCTCGGTGGGCTCTGTCTCCCACCGTAGCGACGTCGACGACGAGTCTCCTGCTGACGGGCGTACGCCGCACGAGGTGCGGTGTCCCGGGGAGGTTTCTGGCCGGGACACCGCACCTGGCTGCCCGTCGTGTTGGACGCGGCCCGGTGGGCTGAGGCAATCGGCATGCCCCGGGAGTTGGCCTCGGCCTGGAGCCTGCCCGACTACTGCGGTCAGAACCAGCGCTCGCCGTGATGCCGGCATGCCGCGACAGCCTGACAGTCGGTCCCGGCCCGATGGCCCCGGCGCCCGGACATCCGTCACCGGGGGATGCGTCGTTCGCCACATGCACCGACGCACACGAAGTCCCGGGCCGCTGGCGCGAACATGGAACGGCCCGGGACGGTATAGGGGTGTCAGTCGTTCAGGGCGTCGATGAGTGCCTTGACGACGTCTTCGGTGGTCGCGGTTCCGCCCACGTCGCGGGTCAGGATGCCGGCCGCGGTCGTGGCCTCGATGGCTCGGTGCAGTCGGGCGGCCTGTTCGGGCAGGCCGAAGTGCTCCAGCATGAGTGCCGCGCTGCCCACCGCGCCGATCGGGTTGGCCAGGCCCTGGCCGGCGATGTCGGGGGCCGAGCCGTGCACCGGCTCGAACATGCTCGGGAAGCGGCGCTCGGGGTTGAGGTTGGCGCTCGCCGCCAGGCCGAGGCTGCCCGCCAGCGCGCTCCCGAGGTCGGAGAGGATGTCGGCGTTGAGGTTGGAGGCGACGACGACCGACAGGTCCTCGGGGCGCAGGACGAACTTCGCCGACATGGCGTCGACGAGGACGCTCTCGGTCTCCACGTCGGGGTAGTCGGCGGCGACGCGCTTGAAGACGTCGTCCCAAAGGACCATGCCGTACTGCTGGGCGTTGCTCTTGGTGACGCTCGAGACCTTGCGTCGGTCGCGGGTGCGGGCGAGGTCGAAGGCGAAGCGCATGATGCGTTCGCATCCGACCTCGGTGAACAGGGCGGACTGGACGGCGACTTCACCACCGGGGCCGCGGCCCGCGAGGTTGCGTCCCCCGAGGCCGGCGTACTCGCCTTCGCTGTTCTCGCGCACGACGACCCAGTCGAGTTCGGTGTCGTCGGCCTTGCGCAACGGGCTCTGGACGCCGGGCAGGAAGTGGACGGGGCGGACGTTGGCCCACTGGTCGAAGCTCTGGCAGATCTTCAGGCGCAGGCCCCACAGGCTGATGTGGCCGGGGACGGTGGGCCAGCCGACGGCGCCGAAGTAGATGGCGTCGAAGTCCTTGAGGCGGTCGAGGCCGTCGTTGTCGATCATTTTGCCGGTCCTGGTGTAGTAGTCGCACCCCCAGGGGAACTCCTCCCAGGCGAAGGAGAAGGCGCCGCCCGAGTCCTGGGCCAGCGCGTCCAGCACGGTGCGGCCCGCGGCGACGACTTCCGCGCCGACGCCGTCGGCGGGAATGGCGGCGATCCTGAAGATCTGGGGTGTGGTCACAACGGCCTCCGGCGATGAGCGGGCACATGGGGTGCTTGGCTGGACATCCCTGAGTCAACACAGGGGCCCGGCATCGCGTCCAAGACCTGCTTTCGATACGACCCATAGCCACAGCCGATGGGTGGGGCAGCAGAGCAGGGTGCCCCCGGGGGTGTCCGACGGGTGGCGCTGCGGCCGTTCAGGAGAAGCCGGCGCGGTCCTCGGCGGCTCGCTGCCTGGCCAGGGACCGGGTCAGGTCCAGGAACGAGCGGGCGGCGGGGGTCAGGTGCGCGGGCAGGCTGATCATGGCGACGTGCAGGTGGGCGGTGGGCTCGATGGGTGCGACGGCGGCTCCGCACCGGCGGGCAAGGCGCGTCCAGGCTGCCGGGAGTACGGCGATGCCTACACCGCTCAGAACGAGCGGGAGGATCGACGTGCGGTGGTCGACCACGGCGACGATGTCGGTGTCCGTTCCGGCGGTGGTGATGTCGTCGACGATGGTGCGCATCAGACTTCCGCGGCGGGACGCTATGAGCTTGCGCCCGGCGAGGTCTTCCGGGCGCAGGGGGACGGCGTCCTCGATTTCCCCTCCCGGCGCGGAGACGGCGACGAACGGTTGGACCTCGACGGGCAGGACTTCGATCCCAGGGACGTTGACCGGGCTGGCCGCTCCGAGCAGGCCGAGTTCACAGGCGCCGCTGCGCACGAGAGCGACCACTTCTTCGGGTGTGAACGCGGCCTGCGTGCCGACCCTCAGCGAGGGGTGCAACTCGGTGAATCGCTGGACCAGTGTGGTCAGCGGCTCGATGCCGGGGGACGGCATGACCGCTATCTCGACGGTCCCGCCGTGCAGCCCCGACAGTCCTGCCGCCTTCTCACGCACGGCATTGAGATCCCGTAGTACCCGCCGGCTGGGCTCCAGGAGCTCAGCGCCGGCCTCACTGAGCACCACGCCGCGGCCCAGCCGGTGGAAGAGGGAGACACCCAGATCGGACTCCAGGTTCGCCATCGCCTGCGACAAGGAGGGCTGCGCGACATGGAGCGCGGCCGCCGCCTTGCTGAACCCCCCCGTGCTCCACGATCGCGAGGAAGTATTCGAGTTGCCGGGCGTCCACGGCGCCTCCCCGACCCGTAGACGACAGAGCAATAGCCGCAGCCTATCGGTCAGGCTGCGGCGAACACTGCTGGGGTACGGGTGCCAAGGGCTCAGGCATCCGTACCCGGGAAACAGTCGGCGGCAGGGTCAGGGACGTGACGAGACCGTCCGGGACTTGGGGTCGGGATCGGTGTCCGGGTGGGCCACGGGCGCCGGACGCCGGGCAGCGCCTTCGGTCGGGTGGGCCGCAGCTGGAACCTCCACGACCTCACCTGCCAGCACCAGCCGGGCGCGCGGCAGATCGAGGCCCTTCTCCCAGGTGGCTATGAACAGCGTCGCGACGGCATTGCCGTAGAAGTTCACCAGGGCCCGGCACTCGGACATGAATTTGTCGATGCCGAAGATCAGCATGATGCCCGCGGCCGGTACGTGGCCGACCGTCGACAAGGTGGCCGTCAGTGCGATGAAGCCGCCGCCGGCGACTCCCGCCGCGCCCTTGGACGTGAGCAGCATGACAGCGAGCAGTCCGAGTTGCTGTCCCAGCGAGAGCGCGGTGTCGGTGGCCTGGGCGATGTAGAGGGTGGCGAGGGAGAGGTAGATGGCGGCACCGTCGAGGTTGAAGCTGTAGCCGGTCGGCACCACCAGTCCCACCGTCGACCGTTCGACGCCCATGAACTGGAGCTTGCGCATCAGGCCGGGCAGGGCGGGTTCGGCCGTGGAGGTGCCGAGAACGAGGAAGAACTCGTCCTTGAAGTAGCGGAAGAGCTGGAAGATGTTCAGCTTCACGTAGGCGCGCAGCACCGTACCGAACACGACAACGACGAAGAGGATGGACGTGACGTAGAAGAGCAGGATGAGCGAGCCCAGGTTGGTCAGCGTGGACAGGCCGAACTTCCCGATGGCGTAGGCCATCGCGCCGAAGGCTCCCAGCGGCGCCGCCTTCATCACGAAGGACAAGACCTTGAAGACCACCTCGGTGAGGCGGTTGACCCCGGCGATGAGCGGTTCCCCACCTTGCCGACCGACTTGATGGCGATGCCGAAAATCATCGCGAGGAAGATGACCTGGAGGATGGCGCCCTCGACGAAGGCGCCGAAGAAACTGTGAGGCACCAGGTTGGTGAGGAACTCCCACCACTGCTGGTGCTCGCCCTGCTGGATGTACTGACCGGCGTCGCCGGAGGTGTTCAGCCGGGACGGATCGGCGTGGACGCCGTCACCCAGCCGGAAGAGGTTGATCGCGACAAGTCCGGTGACCAGCGCGGCTATTGTGCCTACCTGGAAGTAGGTCAGTGCCTTGAGGCCGGTGAGGCCCACCTTCTTCAGGTCGGCCACCCCGGCGATGCCGCTGATGATGGTCAGAAAGACGATCGGCCCGATCAGCATCTTCATGGCGGCGATGAAAGTGGTGCCGATCGGCTCCATCGAGGTGGCCGGATCAGGCCACTGCCACCCCAGCACGATGCCGATCACGATCGCGGCCAACACCTGTATGTAGAGCTGCCTGTACCAGGGTTTCGTCGGAGCTGTCGCTGCGATCGGTGTCGCTTCGTGCGGGGTGTGCGTCATTGCAACCTCCATACGGGTGGGGAGAGGCTCACCTGCACGCCCTGCGGGGCACAGCAACGGAGCTGTCCTGCACGGTGCGTTCGCAGATGTCGGCTCGTCCGAGGGCGGTGGGCCACCGAGCCCGTTCCGTGGCCCACCTGCTAGCAGGACAGTGAAGCCGGTCACACTCCCGCGGGTCCACGACCAAAAATCGATGCCCCGCATAGGCCGCGCCTATGAGGTGGCCAGGCCCCTCGTCTCTTTGAGGATCAAGGGGATCAGGGGTCGCCACGTCCGGGCCGCAGTGGGAGTGGCCGCCCTGCCGCGCCGCTGGCACGTCGAGATCGAGACCATCTTCGAGGTGGATGAGTGCCGAAGCGGTTCATCGCCAACGCTCCGCTCGCCGATCTGTTCGTCGTCTTCGCCCGCACCGGCAAGGGAGCTACGGCACCAAGGGCATCTCCGTCTTCCTCGTGGGAGGCCGCATCCACATCGCCGCGCTGTGCGTCGTGGACCCCAGTCCTAGAATCGGGCCCATGCGTAGGACTGACAGCGCAAGGCGGATGATCGCAGCGCCACCGGCGATCGTCTACGGCGCCCTGGTGGACCGGGAGTCCATCGAGGCCTGGCTGCCCCCGGACGGCATGAGCGGGCGGGTGGAGCGGTGGGATCCCAGGCCTGGTGGCGGGTTTCGCATGGTTCTCACCTATCTCGACGCTGCCGACAACCCAGGCAAGACGTCCGCTGCGACGGATGTCGTCGACGTCGGGTTTGCTGCCCTGGTGCCACCCGAGCGCGTGTTGCAGCGTGCGGTGTTCGAGTCCGACGACCCGTCGTACGCGGGCACCATGACGATGACCTGGAACCTGACTGCCAAAGGCGGCGGGACCGAAGTGACTGTCACTGCCACGGATGTTCCACCCGGGATCGACCGAGCGGCCCACGAGGCCGGGATCGCTTCCTCGCTGGCCAACCTGGCCTCGTACGTCGAAGGGTCCCTCTGACGCAGCGCAGTCACGCGGCTGCGGAGAACCGCTTCAGATGCGTTCCTGAAGGTGAGGCGGCACCGAAATCTCCGTAAGCGCGGCGCGAGAAGTGTTTGATCGTCCGTTCAACCTCGGTCCTGCGCCCCTGCATTGGCTTGTCGAAGCTGGTGGGGCCGGGACGTGGCGCGCATCCGTGGCGCGGCTCCCGCCGAGCCCAGGAGATGTCGGTCGTCCTGACGCCGCTGCCGATGACTCGCACGTGCGCCGAGTGGTCGTCACCCCCTGCGCTTTGGAGTGACGGCGCGGCCCGGCTTCGGTGTGGCTCCTGCCCTGTGTCCGAGGATCGCGGGTGGCTGGACCCGTTCCGGCCGTTACTCCGGGGCTATGGGAGGTTGCCGTGCACATTCTTCTGGTGGCGAGCGCGTTCAACAGCCTCACTCAGCGTGTCCACGCCGAGTTGCGGGACCGCGGTCACACTCTGGACGTACATCTGGCTTCCAGCGATGATGCACTGCGCGACGCACTCGACGTCTGTGGGCCGGAGCTGGTCATCGCGCCCATGCTGAAGAGGGCCATCCCCGAGGACGTGTGGCGGAAGCACACATGCCTCATCGTTCACCCCGGCCCCGTCGGTGACCGGGGTCCCTCTTCGCTCGACTGGGCGATCAACGCGGGCGTGGACCGTTGGGGCGTCACCGTGCTCCAGGCCAACGGGGAGATGGACGCCGGCGACGTGTGGGCATCGGTCGGCTTCCCGGTGCCCCGGGTCGGAAAGAGCGACCTGTACCGGAACGAGGTGTCGGACGCCGCGTCGGCCGCGGTACTCCTGGCCGTCGACCGATTCGCCTCGGGCGTCCATACGCCCCAGCCCCAGGCTCAGTTGCGGAACAGGGCAGCGGCAGGGACCCGCCCCGCCTACCCCCAGAGCCTGCGGCGCATCCGCTGGCAGCGGGACAGTACCGAGACCGTGCTGCGCAAGCTGCGCGCCGCCGACTCGTCCCCGGGTGTGATGGACGAACTCCTGGGCGGTGAATGGCACTTGCACGGGGGCCACCCGGAGGATGAGCTGAGGGGGCGCCCTGGGGAACTGCTCGCCACCAGAGCCGGCGCGATCTGCCGGGCGACAGCAGATGGCGCCGTGTGGATTCCCGAACTGAGGCCCCGCCGCAGACCGGGGCAGCCAAGGCCGTTCAAGCTGCCTGCGGTTCAGGCCCTCGCCGGCCGACTGCCCGCGCTTCCCGAGCTGTCGGTCCGTCCCGAGCTGTCCGGGCTTCCCGAAAGCACCTTCGTGCCTGCCGCGGACCGTGACCGGCGTACCTGGTCCGACATCCTCTACCGCGAGGAGGGGGAGGTCGGCTTCCTGTCCTTCTCCTTCCCGGGCGGGGCCATGAGCACATCGCACTGCCGGCGCCTGCTCGACGCATACGTGGCTGCCTGCTCGCGACCCACCACCGTGCTTGTTCTCGGCGGCACCCGGGACTTCTTCTCCAACGGCATTCATCTGAACGTGATTGACGCGGCCGACGATCCGGGCGCCGAGTCCTGGGCCAACATCAACGCGATGAACGACCTGGTCGAGGCCATCCTGACCACCACCGACCGGCTGGTGATCAGTGCCCTGGGCGGCAACGCCGCCGCGGGCGGGGCCATGCTGGCGCTCGCCGCGGACGAAGTGTGGTGCCGTGCGGGCGTGGTGCTGAACCCGCACTACCGACTGATGGGGCTGTACGGGTCCGAGTACTGGACCTACACGCTGCCGCGCCGTGTGGGCGCCGAGGCGGCCGACCGCCTGACACAGGAGGCGCTGCCGGTCAGCGCGTCGGCGGGGTGGCGGCTGGGGCTGGTGGACCGGCTGGTCGAGTGCTGCCCACAGGATTTCTCGGGCGAAGTCACCCGTTCGGCCGTCAGGCTCGCCAAGTCCTCCGGCATGCAGGAGCGCATCGCGGCGAAGAAGCAGGCGCGGGAGCGGGACGAATCCGTCAGGCCGCTGTCCCTGTACCGGGAAGCGGAGCTCTCCAGCATGCTCCGCACCTTTTCGGATCCCGGTGCCCCGTACCACGCGTTGCGGCGTGCGTTCGTCCGCAAGCAGCCGCCCGCGGAGACGCCGTCCCACCTGATCCGCGCAGGTGCGACGGGTCGGTGACCTGTCCGGGTGGTCCGCGTACGCCTGCGCACGGCCACGTCGCGCAGTGACCGGGTGCCTGCTATCAAGGAATGCGAGGGCCCAATTGTGCCCTTTCGTCGTATACCTCCCCCTAGGAGGCATCCCTATGGATGCAGCAGCGCCGACCGAGGTCGATTCCGACGTGCCTGATATGCCCGCAGAGGACGAATCCCCGACGATTCACATCCTCTGGATCAACGCGGGACTGAGCTGCGACGGCGACTCCGTGGCCCTGACAGCCGCCATGCAGCCGAGCATCGAGGAGATCGTGCTCGGCGTGCTTCCCGGTCTGCCGAAGATCGCCGTCCACTGGCCGCTGATCGACTTCGAGTGCGGACCGGTTGGCGGCGCGGACACCTTCATCGAGTGGTTCTTCAAGGGGGAGCGCGGCGAGATCGACCCGTTCGTGCTGGTCGTCGAGGGGTCCGTCCCCAACGAGGCCATCAAGCCCGAGGGTTACTGGTGCGGGTTCGGCGACGATCCCGAGACGGGCCAGCCGATCACGACGAGTGAGTGGATCGACCGGCTCGCGCCCAAGGCACTTGCCGTCGTCGCCATCGGGACATGCGCCACGTACGGCGGCATCCACTCGATGGCGGGCAACCCGACCGGTGCCATGGGCGTCCCCGACTACCTCGGCTGGGACTGGAAGTCCCAGGCGGGCATCCCGATCGTGTGCGTACCGGGATGCCCGATCCAGCCGGACAACTTCTCCGAGACCCTGACCTACCTGCTCTACCAGGCGGCAGGGTCGGCTCCGATGATTCCGCTGGACGACAAGCTCCGTCCGACATGGCTGTTCGGGGCCACCGTCCACGAGGGCTGCGACCGGGCCGGCTACTACGAGCAGGGCCAGTTCGCCACCACCTACGACTCGCCCAAGTGCTCGGTAAAACTCGGCTGCTGGGGCCCCGTCGTCAAGTGCAACGTGCCCAAGCGTGGCTGGATGAACGGCATCGGCGGCTGTCCGAACGTCGGCGGTATCTGCATCGCCTGCACCATGCCCGGCTTCCCCGACAAGTTCATGCCGTTCATGGACGAGCCGCCCGGCGGCAAGCTGTCCAGCACGGGGAGCGGCGCGTACGGGGCGGTGATCCGAAAGCTCCGCTCCATCACGGCCAAGACCGTGGACAAGGAGCCGAAGTGGCGTCACCGGGGCGACGAACTGACGACCGGATACCGGCCGCCGTGGTGAGTGCATGTACCGCACGGCGCGCCCTCGGGGTGGCCGTCCCAGGTGATCCGACCTCCCGTACGAAGACTTGACGAAGGGCGCTGCACAGAAGATGGCACCGAAGACGAAGACCGACAGTAACGGCCTGGTGGAGATGTCCTGGGATCCGATCACCCGGATCGTGGGCAGCCTCGGCATCCACACCAAGATCGACTTCAAGCAGAAGCGGGTGGCGGAGTGCTACAGCACGTCGTCGGTCTTCCGCGGCTACAGCGTCTTCATGCGGGGCAAGGACCCCCGTGACGCGCACTTCATCACCAGCCGCATCTGCGGCATCTGCGGCGACAACCACGCCACCTGCTCGGTGTACGCGCAGAACATGGCGTACGGGGTGAAGCCGCCGCACCTCGCCGAGTGGATCATCAACCTCGGAGAGTCCGCCGAGTACATGTTCGACCACAACATCTTCCAGGAGAACCTGGTAGGGGTCGACTACTGCGAGAAGATGGTCCGCGAGACCAATCCCGGCGTTCTGGAACTCGCGGAGCGCACCGAGGCGCCGCACGCGGCAGAGCACGGCTACCGCACGATCGCCGACATCATGCGCTCGCTCAACCCGATCGAGGGCGAGTTCTACCGCGAGGCACTCCAGGTCAGCCGCTACACGCGCGAGATGTTCTGCCTGATGGAGGGCCGTCATGTGCACCCCTCCACGCTCTACCCGGGCGGCGTGGGCACCATCGCGTCCGTCCAGCTCTTCACCGACTACATGAGCCGCCTCATGCGCTACGTGGAGTTCATGAAGCGCGTAGTGCCCCTGCACGACGACCTGTTCGACTTCTTCTACGAGGCCCTGCCCGGCTACGAGGAAGTAGGACGCCGCCGCGTTTTGCTCGGCTGCTGGGGCGCGCTCAACGACCCCGAGTACTGCGACTTCACGTACGCCAACATGACCGACTGGGGACGGAAGATGTTCGTCACCCCGGGCATCATCGTGGACGGCAAACTCGTCACCAACGACCTCACCGAGATCAACCTGGGCATCCGTATCCTGCTCGGCAGTTCGTACTACGAGGACTGGCAGGGCAAGGAGCAGTTCGTCACCCACGACCCGCTCGGCAACCCGGTCGACCCGCGCCACCCCTGGAACCAGCACACGATCCCGGCCCCCCAGAAGCGCGACTTCGAGGGCAACTACAGCTGGGTGATGTCGCCTCGCTGGTTCGACGGCAAGGACTACCTGGCACTCGACACCGGCGGTGGCCCCATCGCCCGCCTGTGGTCGACCGCGCTGTCGGGACTCGTCGACACCGACTACGTCAAGGCCACCGGCAACAGCGTCGTCATCACCCTGCCCCGCACGATGACCAAGCCCGAGACACGCTTCGAGTGGAAGATCCCGAAGTGGAGCAACGCGCTGGAGCGCAACCGGGCCCGCACCTACTTCCAGGCCTACGCCGCCGCCATCGCGCTGCACTGCGCCGAGAAGGGTCTGGCGGAGGTCCGCGCCGGGCGTACCCAGACCTGGGAGAAGTTCGAGGTGCCGGACGAGGGCCTGGGCGTCGGCTTCACCGAGGCGGTACGCGGAGTCCTGTCCCATCACATGGTGATCCGCGACGGAAAGATCGCCAACTACCATCCCTATCCGCCGACTCCGTGGAACGCCAGCGTGCGGGACACCTACGGGACCCCGGGCCCGTACGAGGACGCCGTGCAGAACACACCGATCTTCGAGGAGAACACCCCGGAGAACTTCAAGGGCATCGACATCATGCGGGCGGTGCGCAGCTTCGACCCCTGTCTGCCCTGCGGTGTCCACATGTACGTCGGTGGCGGCAAGACCGTGCAGAAGATGCACGTGCCGACCGGACTGAGCGGCCTGGCCGGATGAGCGCGTCCACCACCGCGGCCCGGCCGCCCGGCGGAACGGCGGCGAACGCGGAGGAGGCCGGCCGGCGGGTCGAAGAGATCATCGACCACCTGACCGCCGAGGGTGACTCCGAAGCCGCCGGTGCGGCCGAGGAACTGGTGCGCGTACTGATGGACTTCTACGGCACAGGTCTGGCCCGCATGGTCTCGCTGCTCGAAGCCCCCAAGGCCAAGGGCGACCCGTTCGCCGCGCTGCTCGACGACGCCGTGGTCACCAGCCTGCTGGTTCTGCACGACCTGCACCCGGAGGAGACCTCCGCACGCATCGCCCGCGCCTTGAGAAGCGTGCGCAGCTATGCTGTCGAGCTGCTGAGCTTCGACGACGCGACCGGCACGCTGCACCTGCGCTCCGCGGAGAGCTCGGGCTGCGGCTGCGCGAGCACCGCGGAAGCCGGCCGGCAGGAGGTGGAGGCTGCCCTCTCCTGTTTCGCGCCGGAAGTGACGACGGTCGAGATCGAGGGGGCGGCATCCTCGCAGGAACCCCCTCTGCTGCAGATCTCGCGGCCGCCGTCCGGGGCACTCGGCAGCGCACCCGCCTCGCCGAAGACGCCATGAGCACGCCACACAAGCGGACATGTCCGCCTGCATCGGGGCTGCGGCGGTTCGCCGCGCCGCGCATGTCCCGGCCCGAGGTGTGCGAACTGTGCGGAGCGCCGATCGACGACGGCAACCACCGGCACATGGTCGACACCGCGAACCGCTCCCTCGCCTGCGCCTGCACGCCGTGCGCCATGCTCTTCGAGCAGGGCGGCGCGGGTGGCGGGAGGTTCCGCACCGTCCCGGACCGCTATCTGGCAGACCCGGACCACCAGCTCGACCAGGGAGTCTGGGAGCTTCTGCAGATCCCGGTCAGCGTCGCGTTCTTCTTCCGCAATGCCTCGCTGGACAGACTGGTCGCGCTCTACCCCAGTCCGGCCGGCGCCACCGAGAGCGAACTCGACCCGTCCACCTGGCAGACCGCGCTCGGGAACAGCCGCCTGGCCGAACTGCTCGAACCCGACGTGGAGGCTCTGCTCCTGCGCCGGGTCGAGGAGCGGACCGAGTGCTATCTCGTGCCGGTCGACATCTGCTACGAACTCGTCGGACGGATGCGCAGGTTGTGGCAGGGCTTCGACGGCGGGGCGGAGGCCCGCGCCGATCTGACCGCGTTCTTCGACCACATCGCGCAGCGGGCCGGGACACCGGAGGAGGCGCGCCGCCGATGACGGAGTTCTCGTTCTCCTGCGTCGGCGTCCGCGCCGACCAGTACGCCGCCGGTCCCACCCTGGTCTTCCGGCTGCGCGTCAACGCTTCCGAGCGGACACGCGTGCACGCGCTCGCCCTGCGCTGCCAGCTGCGCATCGAACCGGCCAGGCGCGGCTACGACGCCGAAGAGGCCGACGGACTGCATGACCTCTTCGGCGGGCGAGACCGCTGGGGCAGCACCCTCCAGCCGTTGCAGTTCGCACAGATCTCCCTCATGGTCCCCAGTTTCACCGGGCAGACGGAGGTTGACCTGGCTGTGCCCTGTACGTACGACATGGACGTGGCCTGCGCCCGCTACTTCCACGCCCTGTCGAGTGGCGACGTGCCGCTCCTCATGCTCTTTTCCGGGACCGCGTTCACCGGGGACGGTGGCTTCCACGTCGAACCCGTGCCCTGGGACCGTGAGGCCCCGTACCTCATGCCGGTCAAGGTGTGGCAGGAGATGATCGACCAGCACTTCCCGGGTGCCGGCTGGGTGAGGCTGCCCCGCGACACCATGGACGACCTGCTGGAGTTCCGTTCGCGGCGGGCGCTGTCCTCCTGGGAGGCGACGGTGCGCACCCTCCTGGAATCCGCTGCCACGGACGCTCTGTCCCCCACCAGTGAGAGGTCGGCGCCGTGACGACAGTCGTGTTCAGCCAGGAGACCGAGTCACGGTTCGCCGTCGCCCGCGCGGTGGCCGACGCGGTGCTGTTCGAGGGTTACGTGCTGTATCCGTATCGGGCGTCGGCGGCCAAGAACCGGCTGCGCTGGCAGTTCGGCGTGCTGGTCCCGCCGGCCTGGGGTGCGGACTGCGACGAGCACGGCTTCCAGCACACCGAGTGTCTGATGGAGCCCAGGACGGGCGCCACCTTGTCGGTCGAGGTGCGCTTCCTGCATCCTCAGCGCCGCACGGTGCAACAGGCCCGCCAGGACGGCTCGTTCGAGGACGCGTCCGAACTGTCGCTCCCGGACCGCGTGCTGGTTCCCTGGGACGAGGGCGTGGAGGAACGCATCGAGGTGACGGCCACCGTGGCCGAACTCGACGGCGACGGAATCACCGTCCCCTTCAGCCGCCCCGCGCGCGAGGAGACCGAACTGGTCCACGACGCCGAGGGCCGGCTGGTGGGAAGACTGGTCCGCCGGTGTGAAGAGGTCAGCGGAGTCGTACGTCTTTCCACGCGCGAAGTCGACGGCCCCTACCGCGTCTCCCGGCTGACCGCCGTGGTGGAGAACACCAGCACATGGTCCCCGGCTGACGGCACTACCGACCGCGACGCCGCGCTCCCGCACTCGCTCGTCGCCACGCACCTGTTGCTGTGTCTCGGCGCGGGCTCGTTTCTCTCCATGACCGACCCTCCGGAATGGGCCAAGGGCGCAGTCGCCTCGTGCCGCAACCTGCACACCTGGCCGGTCCTCGCCGGCGAGCCGGGACGTGCGGACCTGGTGCTGTCCTCGCCGATCATCCTGGAGGACCACCCGGCCGTCGCCCCCGAAAGTCCCGGAGCGCTGTACGACGCCACCGAGATCGACGAGATCCTGGCCCTGCGCACCGCGGCCCTCACCGATCAGGAGAAGCGCGAGGCCCGCGGCACGGACCCGAAGGCCGCCGCCGTGATCGACCTGGCCGAGTCCATGCCCCCCGAGGTGCTGGAACGCCTGCACGGCGCGGTACGGTCCCTCCGGGAAGTGACAGGCTCAGCCCCGACCGCGACCGGCGAAGCGGACCTTCTCGTCGAACCGGGTCAGCCCCACGTCGTCATGCCCGAAACCCCCTGGTGGGATCCGGAGGGTGACGCAGGCCTGGACCCCGCCCGCGACGAGGTCCTGGTCGACGGCCGGCCGGTGAGTGCCGGAAGCCGAGTGACCCTGCGCGCGGGACGGCGCCGCACCGACGCCCAGGACCTGTTCCTGCACGGACGCACCGCGCTCGTCGAGGCCGTGTTGCACGACGTCGACGGGGGCGTGCATCTGGCGGTGACCGTCGACGGCGACCCCGGCGCCGACATCCGTCGAGAGCAGGGCCGGTTCCTGTACTTCCAGCCCGACGAGGTCGCACCCCTGGAGGACGCGTGACCGAGGACTGCGAGACCGGCGCCCGAACGCTCGTAGCCGGCGTGGGCAACATCTTTCTCGGCGACGACGGATTCGGCGTCGAAACGGTGCGCGTACTCGCCACACACCGACTTCCCGCGCACGTCGAGGTCGTGGACATCGGCGTACGAGGTGTTCACCTCGCGTACCAACTGCTCGACGGATACGACACGCTCGTGCTCGTCGACGCCACCGCCCGCGGCGGTGCCCCGGGAACGGTCTACCGCATCGACGTCGACTCGCCCGGTGACGTCTCGCCGCAGGGGCCCGTGCTCGACGGCCACCACATGTCACCGGACGCGGTCCTGGCCCTGCTGCAGACCCTCTGCTCAGGGACGGGCGGGACACCTCCCGGCCGCACCGTGGTGGTGGGCTGCGAGCCCGCCTCACTCGAGGAAGGCATCGGCCTGAGTGCCCCGGTGGCCGCCGCAGTTCCCGAAGCTGTACGTGTGATCCAGGAGATCGTGCGGGAGAGCCAGACGCCCGTGGTCGGGACCGCCGCCCGTGAGGCCGGTAAGTGAGGAGAGGTTCATGAAGAAGTCCGTCATCGCAGCCGTCACCGTCGTCGCGCTCGCCGTGCTCGCACGGCAGATCATGCCCGACGTCCAGCGCTACCTGCGCATGAGAGGCATGTAACGGGCTCCTTGCGCCGAACGGTGCACCAGGGCAGCGGAGTCGGCGAGCCCCGAGGACGCACGGCAGCGAGCCCTCTCTAATGGAGCCGAGCGCAATGGCCGCCCAACGATCGGCCTCTGCCAGGACGGAGACCGATGCACGAGATGTCCATCGCCATGGCTGTCGTCGGCCAGGTGCAAGAGGCGGCGGAACTGAACGGCGCGGTCACCTCGGTCACTTCGGTGCGACTCCAGGTGGGGGAGCTCGCCGGCGTCGTCCCGGACGCGCTGTCCTTCTGCTTCGAACTCGCCTGCGCCGAAACCCTCCTCGAGGGGGCCGAGCTTGTCACCGAGTCCGTGCCCGGCCGGGCACGCTGCTCACCTTGTGCCGACGAATGGGCGGTGGGCATGCCGCCGAGCCTTTGCTGCCCGCGCTGTGGTGAGCCGACGTCCGAACTGCTGTCGGGCCGAGAGCTCCAGATCGTCAGCGTGCGGTGGGAGGAAGGGCCGGCCGCCCGAGAACGAACCTGTGAACCGATCTCCGAGGAGCGCTGAGCCATGTGCCGAACCGTTGACTTGCATCAGGCGGTGCTCGCCAAGAACGATGCGACTGCGCATGCTCTGCGGGCCGAACTCGCGGGCCGCGGCACCACGATGGTCAATCTGCTGTCCAGCCCGGGGAGCGGCAAGACAGCCCTGCTGGAACGCGAACTCCTGCGCGCGCGTGAGCGCGGAGTGCCCACCGCCGCGCTGACCGCCGACCTCGCCACGGAGAACGACGCCAGACGTCTGGCCCGGTCCGGAGTGCCGGTCAAACAGGTCCTCACCGACGGGCTGTGCCATCTCGAAGCCTCGATGCTCGGGCGCCACCTGGAAGGCTGGCTGCCGGCGGCCACCCGCCTGCTGTTCGTGGAGAACGTCGGGAACCTGGTCTGCCCGGCCTCCTACGACCTCGGGGAGGACCTGCGCGTCGTCCTCGCGTCAGTCACCGAAGGCGAGGACAAGCCGCTGAAGTACCCCACCGCCTTCGGCCTCGCGCACCTGGTCGTGGTCACCAAGGCCGACATCGCCGAAGCCGTCGAGTTCGACGAGGAAGCCTTCCGCGCACACGTCGAGCAGGTCAACCCCGGGGTTGAGGTGGTCCTGACCTCGGCCCGACGGGGCGGCGGCGTGGGCGAACTGCTCGATCGCGCCCTCGCCGTTGCGGACGGCGGGGCCGTCCACGAACCGGTCATGGCCGGACAGCCGCACGAGCACCATCACCACCACGACCTGGACGATGTCGTCATGACGCGGCCTCTCCCGTGAGCACACTTCAGCCCGGCCCGGCCGTCGCCCAGGAGGTTCAGCGCCGTCGCGTCACCGTACGAGGTGTCGTACAGGGCGTCGGGTTCCGTCCGTTCCTGTACACCCTGGCCACGTCCCTGGAGCTGGCTGGGCATGTGACGAACACCGAAGACGGTGTCGTCGCCGAGGTCGAGGGAGATCACTCCGCCGTCGCACGGTTCTGCGACCGGATCGCTCAACAGGCCCCGCCACTGGCCCTGGTGGAGTCCGTGGAGCACGAGCAGGTCCCCCTCACAGGCGGCAGCGGATTCGCCATCGTCGCCTCGCGGTCGCAGGGATCGTCGCGCACACTCGTCTCCCCGGACACGGCCACGTGCGCTGCCTGCCTCGCCGAAATGGCCGACCCCGGTGATCGTCGGCACCGGCACCCGTTCATCACGTGCACACACTGCGGGCCACGCTTCACCATTGTCACCGGACTCCCCTACGACCGAGCGCACACCACCATGGCCGGCTTCCCGATGTGCGCCGACTGCGCACGCGAGTACACGGACCCAGGAGACCGACGATTCCACGCCCAGCCAGTCTCCTGCCGTGCCTGCGGCCCGCGCCTGAGCCTCGTGTACGCGTCGCCCCGAGCTGACACCGACGTCGACCCGATCCATGAGGCACGCGCGCTCCTGACCGCAGGCGCCATCCTCGCCGTCAAGGGCATCGGCGGCTACCACCTCGCCTGCGACGCCGGGAACTCCCAGGCCGTGTCCGCACTGCGCAGCCGCAAGGGACGGGGCGACAAGCCGTTCGCGGTGATGGTGAAAAGCCTCGCCGACATCGAGCACCTGGTGCACATCAGTCCCCCCGAGCGGGCTCTCCTCACCGGTGGCGTCCGGCCGATCGTCCTGCTGAGGCGCCGAATTGACGTCCCGCCAGGGGAGTACGAACTCTCGGACGCCGTGGCGCCGGGCAGTCCCGACCTGGGACTCATGCTTCCGTACACCCCGGTGCACCACCTGCTGCTCGGCCTGCCCGGTGACCCGGACGGGCCGCGCGCACTCGTGATGACCAGCGGCAACGTGGCCGGGGAGCCGATCGTCACCGATGACGCCGAGGCACTCGAGCGGCTTGCGTCTCTGGCCGACGCCTGGCTCACCCACGACCGCCCCATCCACGTGCCCTGCGACGACTCCGTGCTGCGCGTGTGCGACGGGGAACGGATGACAGTGCGCCGCGCTCGCGGCTACGCCCCGCTGCCCGTCTCCCTGCCGGTATCCGTCGGGCCCTCGCTCGCCGTGGGGGGAGACCTCAAGAACACGTTCTGCCTCGGCGAAGGCCGGAAGGCCTGGCTGTCCGCGCACATCGGAGACATGGACGACCTTCAGACCCAGCACGCCTTCGCGCGCGCTGAACGGCAGTTGGAGTCGATCACCGGTGTGCAGCCCGGGCTTCTGGCGGCGGACCGGCACCCCGGCTACCGATCCGGACAGTGGGCCCAACGGCACGCGAACAACCGCGCGGTCGTCCGCGTGCAGCACCATCACGCCCATGTCGCCGCGGTCATGGCCGAGCATGGCCTCGACGGCAGCCGGCCGGTCATCGGCGTCGCATTCGACGGCACGGGATACGGCGACGACGGGGCGGTGTGGGGCGGCGAGATCCTGCTCGCGGACTACGACACGTACCGGCGTCTGGGGCATCTCGCGTACGTCCCCCTGCCCGGCGGCGACGCCGCAGTGAGCCGCCCGTACCGCATGGCGCTCGCGCAGCTCCGGGAAGCGGGCATCGCGTGGACGGACGACCTGCCCAGTGTGATCGCCTGCCCGCATGATGAACGACGGGTACTGGAAAGGCAGTTGGAGCGGAGCCTGAACTGTGTGCCGACATCGAGCATGGGCCGGCTCTTCGACGCCGTCTCTTCCCTGGCAGGCGTGTGCCACCAAGTGGGATACGAGGCGCAGGCAGCCATCGAGCTGGAGGCGGCCGCGCTGAGGGGGGCCGTGGACGGGGACGGCGCCGGATACCGGTTCGCGCTGAGTCCGGACACCTCGGAGCCGATGACTGCCGACCCTGGACCTGTGGTGAGAGCCGTGGTCGACGACGTTCGCGCAGGCGCGGAGCCGGCGGTCATCGCTGCCCGCTTCCATGCCGGAGTCGCAGATCTCGTGCGGCGGATGTGTGCGGTGGCGCGCGAACGACATGGCACGGACACCGTCGTCCTGACCGGCGGCGTGTTCGCCAACGTCCTCCTCTCCTCGGCCTGCGCCCGAGGGCTCGGACAGGACGGATTCAGAGTGCTGCGTGCCGGCGAAGTCCCGCCGAACGACGGAGGGCTGGCCCTCGGTCAGTTGATGATCGCGGGGCGTGCAACCGCCGGATGACACCGCAGTCGCAAGCCGGATCGGACCACCACAGTGAGGAGAGCCCCCCATGTGCCTGGCGGTACCCGGGAGAGTGACGGAAATCGAGGATCGCGACGGCACCCGCATGGCCACCGTCGACTTCGGCGGAGTGGTCAAGGAGGTCTGCCTGGAGTACCTGCCGGACCTTCAGGTGGGCGAATACGCCATCGTCCACGTGGGATTCGCGCTCCAGAAACTGGACGAGGAATCGGCCAGGCAGACGCTGGAGCTCTTCGCGAATCTCGGCCTGCTCCAGGAGGAGTTCGGCGACCCGTGGGAGCTTGCGGCCGAAGCAGGCGGACCTCAGTGGGCCGACGACAAGGACGTTCCACAGGAGGCACAACAGTGAAGTACCTCGACGAGTTCCAGGACCCGGACCTGGCACGGCGTCTGCTCGACGACATCCACTCAGTGGTGACCAGGCCGTGGGCCCTCATGGAGGTTTGCGGCGGACAGACGCACACGATCATCCGACATGGAATCGATCAACTCCTCCCGGACCAGGTGGAGTTGATCCATGGGCCCGGGTGTCCCGTGTGCGTCACCCCGCTCGAGGTCATCGACAAGGCCCTCGAGATCGCCTCCCGGCCGGGAGTGATCTTCTGCTCCTTCGGCGACATGCTCCGGGTGCCCGGCACCGGCCGTGACCTCTTCCAGGTGCGAGGCGAGGGCGGCGACGTGCGCGTCGTCTACTCGCCGCTGGACGCTCTGCACATCGCCCAGCAGAACCCCGACCGGGAAGTGGTGTTCTTCGGCATCGGCTTCGAAACGACCGCCCCGCCCAACGCCATGACGGTCTATCAGGCACGCAAGCTGGGCATCAAGAACTTCAGTCTCCTGGTGTCCCACGTGCGTGTCCCGCCGGCGATCAAGGCGATCATGGAGTCTCCGAACTGCCGGGTCCAGGGATTCCTCGCCGCCGGACACGTGTGCAGCGTGATGGGTGTCGGCGAGTACCCCGAACTTGCGGACCGCTATCGCGTTCCGATCGTCGTCACCGGCTTCGAACCGCTGGACATTCTGGAAGGCGTGCGCCGGACCGTGCTGCAACTGGAGCGGGGTGAACACACGGTCGACAACGCCTATCCGCGCGCAGTCCGGCCCGAGGGAAACCCCGCGGCCCAGGCCATGCTGGCGGACGTCTTCGAGGGGACCGACCGGGCCTGGCGAGGCATCGGTGTCATCCCGGACAGCGGCTGGCGGCTCTCCTCCCGCTACCGGGACTTCGACGCCGAGCACCGATTCTCAGTCGGTGACATCGACACCCGTGAACCCGCGGAGTGCCGCAGCGGCGAGGTTCTGCAGGGGTTGTTGAAGCCGAACGAATGCGCCGCGTTCGGCACCACCTGCACACCACGCAATCCACTCGGAGCGACGATGGTCTCGAGTGAAGGCGCGTGTGCCGCCTACTACCTGTACCGACGCCTCGACATCACCACCGCGCCGCTGGAGGCGAGCCCCGTTGCCTGAGACCACCCAACTGACAGCCGTGGACCCGACCGCATGGACCTGCCCGGTCGCGTTGCGTGATCATCCGAGGGTGGTGATGGGACACGGTGGGGGAGGCGCCCTGTCCGCCGAGCTGGTGCAGCACATCTTCGCGCCCGCCTTCGGCGGCGAGACCCTGTCGCAGCTCGGCGACTCCGCCGCCGTCTCGCTCGGCGGTGTCCGAATGGCGTTCTCCACCGATTCCTATGTAGTGCGGCCCCTGTTCTTCCCGGGCGGCAGCATCGGCGACCTCGCGGTCAACGGCACCGTCAACGACCTCGCCATGAGCGGCGCACGGGCCGCCTACCTCTCCTGCGGTTTCATCCTGGAAGAGGGCGTCGAGATGTCCGTGGTGGCTCGGGTCGCCGAGACACTCGGTGCGGCCGCACGGCGCGCCGGAGTCGAGGTGGTGACCGGTGACACGAAGGTCGTCGAAAGCGGTCACGGAGACGGGGTGTTCATCAACACGGCCGGGATCGGGCTCATCCCGCCAGGCGTCGACATCCGCCCCCAGCGTGTGGTCCCGGGCGACGTCGTCATCGTCAGCGGTGACATCGGCGTTCACGGCGTCGCGATCATGAGCGTGCGTGAGGGACTGGAATTCGGTGTCGAGATCGAGAGCGACTGCGCGGCGCTGGGCGGCCTGGTGGACGCCATGCTCGCGGTGACACAGGACCTCCACGTGCTGCGCGATCCCACCCGCGGCGGTCTGGGCGCCGCGCTCAACGAGATCGCGGTGGCCTCCGGCACCGGCGTCGCCATCCAGGAAGGTGATGTGCCTGTCCCGCCGGCTGTCGCCAACGCGTGCGCGATCCTGGGCCTCGACCCTCTTTACGTGGCCAACGAGGGCAAGCTCGTGGCGTTCGTCCCACGCGAACACGCGGACGCCGTACTCAGCGCGATGCGGACACACCCGCTCGGCGCGAACGCGCGAGTGATCGGCGAGGCCGTCGCGGAGCATCCGGGCATGGTGGTCGCCCGCACGGGCCTGGGCGGCACACGCGTCGTCGACCTGCCGATCGGCGAACAGCTTCCGCGGATCTGCTGACGGTCGCAGAATCCCAGCAGGAAGCCGTGCCGCGTAGCGGCACAGCAACCCGCGGGACGACCAGAATCCTCACGCTTCAGCCCGACGAGCAAGTCAAGCCTGAAACTGCCCGCCGGACGCTGCACGGCGCACCTGCTCACCGGCGCCCCCAAGACCTTCAACAGACCGCTGATCGTCCGCGTCGACGGGAACGAGAAGGCCCGCAGCGAACAGCTCGACGGCCGGGAGTTCACCTGGCTCCGCATCCCGCTGGACGGCGGGCCCTCCGGAGGGGAAGTGGGCCTGGAGCTGTCCGCGCGGGACGGCGAGACCTGGCATCTCAGCGCCTGCGTAGTCGTGGCCGACGACCTCGGCCCTGTCTCGAAGTGAGGTCAGAAAGCTGTCGTTGACGACGGCGATATGCAGGATGGTCTCCGGATATGCAGTGTTCTTCTCGGTAGGTGAACCCCTGCCGATGAACCCCTACCGGAGACCTCCCTTACGTCACGATCACGACCACCCAGGTGCTGGCCCGTTGCCGGCGTGGGCCGTCAGAGTGCGGCGAGGCGCGCCTTGAGCAGGCAGAACTCGTTGCCCTCGGGGTCGGCGAGGACGTGCCAGGGCTCGTCTCCCGTCTGGCCGATGTCGGCCGGGCGCGCTCCGAGCTTCAGGAGGCGTTCGAGTTCGGCGTCCATGTCGCGGTCGGTGGCGTTGACGTCGATGTGCAGCCGGGATTTCCCGGGCTCCGGCTCGTCTCGGCGGCTGAGGATGATCGTCGGCTGCGGGCCGCCGAACCCTTCGCGCGGCCCGATCTCGATGCAGCCCTCCTCACGATCGAGCACCACGAAGTCCAGGACCTCGCACCAGAACCGCGCCAGCACCTCAGGATCGTGGCAACCGAGCACGAGCTCACTGATACGGCATGCCATTGACGAAACCTACTCTCAGCGTGGGAACTGCCGGGGTGGTCGTGCGCAGATCTCGGGCGCACCACCCAGCATTGAGGACACTCACGCGACCGTACCGGGCGAGGCGATCAAGGGCGAGTGATTTCGGGCCCTCGCCTGGCTGGTTCCCCAGGCGAGGTGGTAGGCCGCGCAACTGACTTTGAGACACGCCGTGAGAACCGTTGCAGTGCTAGCTGTTCTGACCCCGGGCAGGCGTGTCTTCGGCGGTGTTGTCGGGCAGGTTGTCGGCGATTTCGCTGTCCGTCAGGGTGATCTCGGAGTACTGCCCGCTGTTGATGCCGCCGCCCTGCCGGGTAGCGCGGTTGTCGGTGACCGTCTGCGACTTGTGGGCTGCTTCAGGCGGTGCTGCCGGTGCGGGGCAAGCCCGGCCGGCCCCGTCGCCGCCCGATGTGGTTCTCGGCGACAGTCGTGCCGCCGACTGCCCGTCGCGCCATCGGGCACGGCTCCGGCTCGGGCCCAACGGCGGGTCGTGGAGCGCGCGTTCGCCCAGCTGTTACTGATGGACTGGGACGCACGCGACGATATCCACGAAGCATTCCTCATCCTCAGATGCGCGCTCGTCTGCCGGCGGCGACTGAGCGCCCCGCCGAGCGAGGGCCGGCTAGCCCTCCCGCGCCCACGGCCGCAGCTTCTCCGGGTTGCGGATCGCCCAGATCCGGGTGACGCGCCCGTCGGAGACGTCGAACGAGGCTACGGTCATGACGACGCCGGCACGTCGGGCCACCAGGCCCGGCACACCGTTGACCGACCGCTCCAGGAGTTCGAGCCCCGGAGCCTTGTCGGCGATGGCGACCATGTACTGGGCGATGCGCGCGCCACCCTCGACCGGGCGCAGGACGGTGCCGACCATGCCGCCGCCGTCGGCGGTCATCACGGCGGCCGGGTCGAGGAGACCGACGAGGGCTGCGATGTCCTTGGTCTCCCATGCCTTTTTTACGTACTTCACCACGTCGGCCTGGCCGGTCGCCGTCACCGGAGCGCGCGCGACGCTCACCCGCCGCCGGGCGGAGGCCGCCAGTTGCTTGCAGGCCGCGGGGGTCCGGCCGAGAACGTCGGCGATCTCGGCGAACGGGTACCGGAAGACGTCGTGCAGGACGAATGCCACCCGCTCGGCAGGCGTCATCGACTCCAGGACGATGAGGAAGGCCATGGACACCGACTCGTCCAGGACGATCTGGTCGGCGGGGTCTGCAGGGCCGGTGGTACCGGCGCCGCCCGCGTGGTCCCACTCGGTGCGGTCGGGCAGCGGTTCGGGCAGCCATGCGCCGACATAGCGTTCACGGCGGGCCCGCGCCGAGCCGAGTAGGTCCAGGCAGATGCGGCCGGTCACTGTCGTCAGCCAGGCGCCGGGGGACAGGATCTCCTCCTGTCGGCTTCGCGTCATCCCGTACCAGCGTGCGTAGGCATCCTGTACGGCGTCCTCGGCCTCGGTCACCGAACCGAGCAACCGGTAAGCGACATTGATCAGTTGGCGTCGCTCGCCGGCTACCTCATCTGTGCTGACCCCGACAGTCCCCATGCTTCCGGCCTCCCCCTCGCCTTACCTTTCGCAGGCCCGCGTCGTCGGGCTGGTGAGACCTTATCGATCTACTGCCCGAGGGCGGAAAAGGGGACTGTCACATGGCCACTGAGGTAAGGCCTACAGCGAACGCACGGCGCAGCTCCTCGTTCCTGCAGATCGCGATCGCGCTGCAGACCCTGACCATCTTCCTTCAGGCGGTTTCCGCCGGACTGCTGCTGACCGCGTCGTACGGAGAGACGCTGCACAGTGTCGGAGCCCGTGTGATGTACGGGGCGTCGATGCTGTACGTGCTCGCGGCGGTGCTGGCGTGGAAGCGGGGTGGTGGCTCGCCACGGCCGATCTGGCACGCGTCGGGTTTCCTCGCACTCGCCTCGGTCCAGGTGGTGCTCGGCATCGCGCATGTTCCGTCGGTCCATCTTCCCTTGGGTGTGTTGATGTTCGGTCTGAGTGTGCTGGCTCTGGCCCGGCGCTGAGGTCCGGTATGGGGCCCGCCGGGAGCGCTGCACGAGCGTGAGACAGGGCGGCTTCTGCCTTACGAGGCCGCCGGGGCTGAGGGGCGGTCAACTTGGCCCGGCCCTAAAGGACCGGGTTTGGAGGTAGTTCCCAACTGGCTGCTGGGTTGGCTCCTCCGTCCAGACACCCGCTATGGGGTGGCAGGGACGCGTGACTCACGCCCCGCAGTCCACACCGCAGCGCCACGTGCGGCGATGTTGTGGGAAGCATTCCGGTCGGCGTGGGCAACGACCCCGCACCCCCGGCAGATGAAAAGCCCCTGGTCCACACGGTTGCGCTTGTCGATGTGCCGGCACTGCGAGCACATCTGCGACGTGTACGCGGGATCGACGTAGACCAGGGGCACGCCTGCCCGCTTGGCCTTGTAGACGATGAAGTCTCCGAGCTGGGCGAAGGCCCAGGAGTGGAGTGTGACCCGTTGGGGCTTGCGAAGCCGTACCCGCCGGCGGATGCCCCTGAGTTCTTCCAGGGCTATGCCGTGTGCGGTGCGTTCAGCCTCGGTCACGATCGTCTTCGCGATGATGTGGTTGGTGTTCTTGACGTGCCGCTGTTCACGGCGGGAGCGTTCTTTCAACCGACGCTTGGCAGACTTGGTGCGCTTCTTCTGAAGCTTGGCGCGCAGGGCAAGCTGACGTTTGCGGTACCGGCCCAGTCCGCGCCCGGCGGCCTGGTAGCCGGTGGACGTCGTGGCGATGTTGACGATGCCAAGGTCCACGCCGATGAAGCCGTCCGGCTCGTACGCCTCAGCCTCGGGCACATCACAGGTGGCGATCAGGTAGAACACGCCGTCGCGCTCGATCAGGTCGGACTCGCCCTTGCGGTACTGCTTGAGCACCTTGAGCGCGTCGGCGGCGCACACGAACGAGACGTTCTTGATGCGCCCGGCCATCGTCCAGATGGACACCGTCTGCTGGTCGTACTGCCAGCTCAGACACCGGTCGTCATACGGCTGCGCGGCCTCCGGGCGGAACGCGATCGGCTTGGACTCCGCCTTGACCCGGCGCCTCGACTTCGACTTGCCGAGATTTCCGGCGCGCAGGTTGGCGTGCAGCGTCGTGTACGCGTCACGCACCTTCTTGATCACATGCTGCGCGGCCTGCGCCCCGAGCCCCTGCGCCTTGAGGTGCGGATACGTGTGCTTACGCAGTTCATACTCACGCGGCACGCCGCGAGCGAACGCCACCTGGGACACCCAGCACGCCAGATCATTGACCGTGCGCAGCGTGGAGCGCAGCGCGGCAGCCTGTTCGGCCTCCGGCATCAGCTTCACCTGCACCACGATCTTCATACCGAAACCCTATGCGGGGGCACTGACAACCATGCAGACCCGTGCGTACGCGCAGGTCACCCCTATTTTGAGAAGTGATTCCTCCCGGGCCTGAAGGCCCGGGGATCCTCACTAGATCCCGCTGAATGTCCAGGACGACGGCTGTTCCGGCGACGGTCCGGTCCTCGTGCATGGTGATTGCCTGACCGGGCCGAAGGTGCTGCCAGTCAGACGGTGACAATGGGGCGAGACGCACCGTGGCCCGCCCGCCAGGCTCCATGAACGGCGCGAACTCCACCCAGAGGCCGGCAACGTAGAGGTCCGGTTCGCCTGTCGGGGTGCGAGGCCCAATGTTCCACATTGGTCGAAGGACGCCGGCTCCCGAGAAAGGCGTCTGGCGGCGAGCGTCGGGGGCAGGTTTGAGGGTGAGGTCGGTTCGGATGATGCCGTGCCGGATTTCGTAGCAGCGCCAGTGGCACCAGGCTGCGCTCCTCGCCAGCCGCATCTGTTCCGCGGCGGTGGCGAGGGTCTGCCAGAAGCTGAGCGGAAGCGGGTGGCCGTCACCGAGTTCCTCCAGCAGGGCGAAGGCCACTTCCCACTCGTCGTGGGTGAGGTGTTCCCAGACGTCGTTCACCGTGAGGTCGTTCTCGGTGGCGATCTCTTCGGGGACCAGTAGTGAAGCTGCTTCCAGCAGCCTGGGAACGTCCATGTCCCGATTCTGGATGGTGGGTTGACCCTGTGGGCCTGCACGTCTCCGCTTTGGGTGCACCGACGAGGGTTTGGGGGAACGATCAGGTCACGTCTTGTGGATCTTTCAAGAGCGGGGAAGGATGCCGGGTTGCGTCCAGGGAAGTGGTGTACGGGTTCGACCTGATCCGGGGGTTTGCTCCGGCTTCTGGCTGATGCCCGCATAGATGAACGGCCACCGGCTGATCTTCGAAGTGTCGAAGCCTCGAAGGAGATCAGCACGATGACCGCACCTGACAGTGTGCCCCTGCGCGCCCTCGCCGAGGACAACCTCGCCGCGGCGAGTCCCGACCTGCTGCGCGCAATGGTCAAGACGTTCGCCGACGCACTCATGTCCGCAGAGGCCGACGCCCTGTGCAACGCCGAATACGGGCAGGTCAGCGACGAACGCGTCAACCACCGCAACGGCTACCGCCCGCGCGAGTGGGACACCCGCGCCGGCACCGAGCCTGTTGCGTTTTGGAGTTCGCACCGCTGGAACTGTTGGATGAGTCCATGGCGAAGGGCTTCCGTCGGATCGACCGCGACCAACAGTTCCTGCTCCCGGTCGACATGCGGGAGTGGTTACCCCAAGACCATGTCGTCTGGACTCTGTTGGAGGTCGTTGATCACCTGGACCTGTCCACGATCGAGTCCCGGTATGCACTCGGCGGGACAGGGCGCCGGGCTTATGACCCCCGGATGATGCTCGCACTTCTGATCTACGCCTATGCGGATGGGGTGCGGTCGTCCCGGCAGATCGAGCGGCTGTGCCGCACCGATGTGGCAATGCGCGTGATCTCCGGGCTGCAGGTCGCCGACCACACCGCCATAGCCCGCTTCCGGCAGTTGCACCAGGACTCGGTAAAGGACCTGTTCACGCAGGTCCTGCTGGTATGTGCGAAGGCCGGGCTGGGACGACTGGGCACGATAGCCATCGACGGCACCAAGATCGCGGCAAACGCATCCCGTTTCGCATCCTGCCGCCGCGAATGGCTGCAGGAACAGGTCGCCGCGATCACTGCGGAGGCCGCCGCTGCCGATGAAGCCGAGGACGCCACGTTCACAGCGAAAGACGCCGAGACACCGCACCAGCTTCGGGGCCGACAGGACCGCGAGCGCCGACTGCGCAAAGCCTTGGAAGAGGTACTCGCCGAGGAGGCCGCGCGCGGACTCGACGCCACCGCGATCACAGCCAAACACGAGGAGTTCCTCGAGCGCACCCGGCGCGGGGACAACACAGTAGGCACCCGCCCGGTGGGGGCGGACCCGGTGGCTGTTGCCGAAGCCCGGCTGGAGGCCGCTCAAGATCGTCTGGCGCGCGAGAAGGCTGCCAAACGTGAGCAGATCGACGCGATGCGAGAAAGGATCCGGCTCTTCGAGGCCGGCCACGGGCCCAAGCCTGTGCTCGGTCCATTCAGCTTCGACGAGAACCGTGGACGCGAGGTTGCCCGCGCCAGGCGGTGGGTGGTCCGGGCCGAGGACGAACTGGCGAAGGCGCGCTCTGCTCAGGCGAACGCCAAGGATCAGGCCACTGCGACTACTGTGCAGGTCATACCCGGAGGCGGCAAACGCGGGTCACGGGGCAACAGTGTCAAAGGCAGGTTGCCGCAGGTCCGGCGCAATGTCACCGATCCCGACAGCCGGCAGATGCAAGGGGCTGACGGCGGCGCTCTGCAGGGTTACAACGCTCAGCTGGCCGTCGGGGCTGACGGGCTGATCATGGCCTGCGAACTTGTTCAGGACAGCAACGACCGGCGACAGCTCAAGCCGATGATGCCGGTGACGGTCGCGGCAGCCCTCGCTGTCCACCAGGCCCGCTGCCTGCGCCAATGCCCGGATCTGGGCGGATGCTGCATCGAAGCGTTCACATCGCCCAAAGGCGCTGGGATCTTGTCCACATCCGAGTGCAGTCAGACGTCGTGCCCTTGCACGCTGGACTGGATCGGCACGCTCTTGTTCGACAGCGGCTACTGGAGCGAGGAGAACCTGAACGCCCCCGGGCCCGACCGCCTCATCGCGCCAGGAAAGGCACGGGATCTGCCGCAGGTGGATCACAACGTGAAGCCCCCGCCCGAGGATGCCGACGCTGCAACCCGGATGCTCTATCGCCTCGCCACTGAAGACGGATCGGCGACCTACAAGCGCCGGGCCGCCACCGTCGAACCGGTCAACGGCCAGCTCAAAGACCGTACTCGACTACGCCGATTCGCCCGCCGAGGGCGGACGGCCTGCCAGTCCGAACTGGAACTCGCCGCCTTGGTCCTCAACCTCCGCAAGTTCTGCCGACTGGACCCCCGGCTTCGGGCAACAGCCCTGGCCGCCTGAGGGAATCCAGCCGACAGGGAGACCGGTGCCGGCGTCTGCACCCACCAGGACAGACAGCCATGCGCTTGAGACGACCCGGGGCGCCCGGCTAGATGGGGCGTCCCACTGCTACTGCGCAGTCAGAACGAAAACGCAACAGGCTCACCGTCGAACTGGCCATCCCCAAGCTGCGCCAAGGCAGTTACTTCCCGCACTGGCTCCTCGAACGGCGCCGGCGGGCCGAACAGGCCCTCATCTCGGTGGTCGCCACCGCCTACCTGCTCGGCGTCTCCACCCGCAGGGTCGAGAAACTCGCCGGCTCCCTCGGCGTCACCCAGCTGTCCAAGTCCCAGGTCAGCGCGATGGCCAAGCACCTGGACGAGCAGGTCGCCGCGTTCCGCAACCGACCGCTCGACGCCGGGCCCTACGCATTCGTCTGGGTCGACGCACTGACCCAGAAGGTCCGCGAGGGCGGCCGCATCATCAACGTCCACGCACTGATCGCGGTCGGCGTGAACGCCGACGGGCACCGCGAAATCCTCGGCATCGACGTCGCCACCTGCGAGGACGGCGCCGGCTGGCTCGCCTTCCTGCGCTCACTGATCGCCCGCGGCCTGTCCGGCGTCCAGCTCGTCATCTCCGACGCCCACGCCGGCCTCGTCGCCGCGATCGGCGCGGTCCTGCCCGGCTCGTCATGGCAAAGGTGCCGCACCCATTACGCCCGAAATTTGCTGAGCCAGGTTCCGAAATCGGCCCAGCCCTGGGTGGCGACGCTGCTGCGGACCGTCTTCGAACAGCCCGACACGGAGGCGGTCCAGGCCCAGATGCGGCACGTCCTGGACGCACTGGAGGCCAAGTTCCCCAAGGCTGCAGCCCACTTGGACGCCGCCCAGCACGAACTCCTGGCGTTCACTGCATTCCCACGTGAGATCTGGCGGCAGATCTGGTCGAACAACCCGCAAGAACGGCTGAACAAGGAGATCCGCCGCCGCACCGACGTGGTCGGGATCTTCCCCGACCGCACCGCCCTGATCCGGCTGTTCGGCGCGGTGCTGGCCGAGCAGAACGACGAATGGACCGAAGCCCGCCGCTACATGGGCCTCGATCTGCTGGCCAAGGCCCGCCTCCACCCGATCGAGTCAGAAACCAGCGAGACCGACCTGCCCACCGAACTCACCGCATAGCCTCAAAACGAGATCACCGAGTGGCCGTCAATACACCACTCCCGCGGACGTGACCGGATGCCGTCATGGTCTCTGCAGAACCGATCGCTGAGCCAGAGGCAGCGTAGGCGTGGGAGTTCGAGCAGTTGGCCCCGCCTTGGCCGAGCCGCCAAGGCCTGACCGGACCGAGACTCGACCCGGATGGTCAGATTCGGCCCCCTGAACCCGCCTCAGTGCCACGAACACCCTCGAGCTTCGACCCGGAAGAGCCGCATTCCGGCGGCGGACGGCCGTCGGTGATCAGGAGGAGCTGTCATGAAACAGGAACTCGAGTTCTTTGCGGAAGCGCCATGCCGTGGCGGGAAGCCGCGCAGCCTGGTACCGAGGAGAAGGTGCTGTCGCAGGATCCCGATGATCCCGTTGTGCTGACGCGGCTTGTGCGCTGGCTGCCTGGTCTGGACACCAGCGATGCCGGAGTGATCACTCATGACTACGTCGAGGAGGTGTACCTGCTGGAGGGCGACCTGGTCGACCTTACGCTCGGGCAGACGTTCGGGCCGGGTCACTTCGCGAGCCGCCGGCCCAGTATGCGCCACGGCCCCTATCGCACTCCGGCCGGCTGCACGATGCTCGAAATTCGGTACCGCGCCTGATCTTTGACCTGCGCGGCGGGGTTGGTGTCTCCCAGGGCCGACGCAGGTGGGCTGCCAGTGGTCGAGCGAGCCGCAGGTGGGTGTGGGCGGCGAGGATCAGCCATGTCCACCGGTCGGCTGCCTCGGGGGTTCGGATCTTCGGGGAGGTCCGGCCGAGGGCCGGGTCGCCACGCGGCCCCGGGCCAGAATGTTCCTCTTGTCTGCTTTCATGCCTCGACTGTGTCCCGCCGCCGCGTTCAGCTGCCGGGGGTGAGTCCCAGCGTGTCGAGCACCGCGTACACCCCGAGGGAGAGAATCGCCGCGCTGCTCATGACGAGAGCGGCGGTCAGCCAGGGGTTGGCGCGGAAGCGGGGCGGGACGCCGGTGTAGCGCAGGCGCCAGACCGCGACCACGACCGCGAGCAAGAAGATGCCGCCGCCGATGCCGCCGATCTGCACCATCAGGACCGGGGACTGGACCCACAGGAAGAAGCACATCCACACCGGGGGCAGGCAGCAGGTGAGGATGCGGATGGTGCGGGTGCGCGAGCGCATGTCGTGCCAGTTCACCACCCCGAGCAGGCCCAGCGTGTTGGTCCACAGGCGCGGGACGCTGGCCGACGAGGCGACGGTGACCGAGAAGAGTACGGCGATCGCGCCGGCCAGGAACAGGTACTCGGCCCAGGGGCCCAGCGTGTCGGTGTAGATGTGCGACAGCGTGGTGATCATGCCGTTGCCCTCGGGCACCAGACCCTGCGGGTGGAGCACCGAGGCGCCGATCACGTAGAAGGACAGGGTGCAGACGGTGCACACGATCCAGGAGACGCCCACATCGAGCCGCATGACCTTGAGCCAGCCCTCGGCCCGCTGGGCGCGCTGCTCGGTGCCGTCGTCGGGGCCGGTCCAGCGGGCATAGCCCTTCTCCAGGCACCAGTAGGTGTACGTCGTCATCTCGTCGGCGCCGACACCGGTGATGCCGAACATCGCGAGGGCTATGCCGACCGTACCCGCGGGGATCTGGAAGGTCAGTCCCTCGGCGAGCTGTTCGGTGCCGTATCCGAAGGCGGTGAACGGCAGGGCGAGGGCCAGGCCGCAGGTGATGATCGTCTTGAGCGTGATGCCGACGACCTCGACCCGCTCCACGACGTGGTACTTGCCCGTCTGCAGGATGAGGACCGCGGCGCCTGTGACGATGAGGGCCCAGATCGTCAGCGATGGCGTGCTCAGTGATGCGCCGTGGATCGGCAGGAGGATGGAGCAGGCTGCCGCGGTGCCGCCGATGATCCCGCCGCGCTGGAACATCTTGGCGAAGTCCATGCCGATCCAGAGCCAGTTGATCCAGCTCAGGCGGCCGATGCGGGGGCCGACGTCACGGAAGCCGTCGAGTGCGGGGCGGCCGTTGAGGATGGTCCAGCGGGCCAGTTCCATCTGGACCCACACCTTGACCATGGTGGAGACGATCACCAGCCACAGCAGCGCGAAGCCGGCCTTCGCACCCAGGGAGGTGGTGGTGATCAGTTCACCGGAGCCGACGACGGCGGCGGACAGGACGAGGCCGGGGCCGAGCCGGCGCAGCCGGCCGCGGAAGGTCTCGGGGGCAGGGCGGGCGTCTTCGGCGCGCAGCGCGTACGGGTCGGTCTGCGCGGAGGGTGGCGCCGCCGTGGCGCCGTCGGTCGAGGTGGCCATGTCAGGTCCTTGGGGGATTCTCCGGCGACGTCGCCGGAATCCGGAATGGGGACAGGGTGGTGCCGTGGTGCAGAGGTGCCGTGGTGCAGAGGTGTCGTGGTGCGCGGGTGTCCTGTGTCTCAACGGGCCTGGCGGTGCGGCTCCTTGCCCGCCAGTACGCGGACGACGTCCTCGGCCACCATCGCGCCCATGGCCTGGTTGGCCTCGGGCGTGCAGGCGGCCATGTGGGAGGTGAGAAGCGTGCGAGGGGCCTCACGCAACGGGTGGTCGGCGGGCAGCGGTTCCGTGCTGAACGCGTCGAGGGCCGCGGCCCCGAGGTGCCCGGAGCCGAGCAGGTCGGCGAGTGCGACTTCGTCTACGAGGCCGCCGCGTGCGGCGTTGACCAGGACCGCGCCCTGCTTCATCGCCGCCAGGCGGGCCCGGTCGAGCAGCGGGGCGCCGGACGGGTCGGGCGGGGTGTGCAGGCTGACGGCGTCGGCGCGCGTCAACAGGGCGTCGAGCGCGGCCGGTTCGGCGCCGTGCGCCCGGATGTCGGCATCGGGGACGTACGGGTCGTGGGCGAGCAGCTCCATCCCGAAGGCGCGGGCGTAACCGGCCAGAAGGCGGCCGATGCGGCCGAAGCCGACGATGCCCAGCGTCTTGCCGTGCAGTTCGGGGCCGAAGAGCTTCGGCCAGCCGCCCGCCGCCACCGCGGTGTGCGAGGCGGCGAGGGAGCGGGTCGCGGACAGGAGGAGGCCGAAGGCGTACTCGGCCACCGCGCGCGAGTTGCTGCCCGGAGCGCACACGACCGGTATCCCTCGCGCGCGGGCGGCGGCCAGGTCGATGGTGTCGACGCCGACGCCGTGCTTGGCGATCACCTTGAGGCCGGGTGCGGCGTCCATCACCTCGGCGGTGATCGGATCCATGCCGACGATCAGCGCATCGGCTTCTGCCGCGTATTCGAGGAGTTCGGCGGTGGGCAGTGCCACGTCCTCGTACGGGCGCGAGGGACCGGCTCCGGCCTCCTCCAGGATCTGCCAGGGGCGCGTCGAGTGCCGGGCGAAGGTGGGCGTCGTGATGAGGGTGGTCGGCATCAGCGCGCGCCGCCGCGTGCCGCGTCCAGGTGGGACGTGGCGATCTGCTGCAGGTGTACGACGTCGGCGGCGACGGTGGCGAACGTGAAGCCTTCGCCGAGGCGGCGGGCGGCGCTCGCGCCGTCGGCGTTGTGGATGCCGGCCGCGATGCCCGCAGTCTCGGCCGCCTTGCGGACGCGGGTGAGGGCCTGCTCGAACTCGTCCTGTACGGACGGGTCGGTGGAGGACGCGCCGCCGATGGCGAGGCGCAGGTCGGACGGGCCGACGTAGATGCCGTCGAGGCCGGGGGTCGCGCAGATCTCCTCGACGTTGGCCAGGCCGTCGGCCGTCTCGATCATCGCGAGGACTGCGGTCTGCTCGTGCGTGTCGGCCGGGTTCGGGCCGATGCGCAGCTGGGCGCGCATGGGGCCGTACGAGCGGCGGCCCAGCGGCGGATACCGGACGGCGGAGACGGCGTCGGCGGCGTCCTGCGCGTTGTCGATCAGGGGGACGATCACGGCGGTCGCGCCCGCGTCGAGGGCCTTGCCGATGTAGGTGAGGTCGTTGGCCTCGACGCGCACCATGCCGACGGCGGTGCTGCCCTTGGTGTCGGTGGCGAGGAGGTTGTTCAGCATGCCCTGGTAGCCGAAGAGGCCGTGCTGGGCGTCGAAGGCCAGGTAGTCGTAGCCGATGCGGGCGAGGCGTTCGGCGGCGATCGGCGAGTCGAGCAACGACCAGTAGCCGATGAGCTGTTCGCGATTGCGCAGGGCGGCGGTGAACTCGGCAGAAGTGCGGCCGGTGGCCATGTTGTTGTCTCCGTTGAGAGGGGGAGGGGCGAGGTCAGCGGTTGTAGGCGGGCATCGGGCCGCGCAGGCGGGCGCCGACCTCGTCGCAGGCGGCCAGGACGTCCGCGGGGAGCGGTCCCGCAGCTGCGGCGGCGATGTTGGTCTTCAGGTGGTCGACCTTGGAGCCGCCGAGCAGCATCGCGTCGGTGGAGGGCTGCGAGAGAAGCCAGCGCAGCGCCAACTCGGTGAGCGGCAGGCCCGCGTCGGAGGCGATGCGGGTGAGGTCGGTGACGGCGCGGAACAGATTCTCGTTCCAGTACCGCTCGCGGTACATCGCCGCCAGCTTGGAGTCGCCGAAGCGCCCGCCGTCCGGAGCCTGTTCAAAGCTGTGGCGGCCGGTGAGCAGACCGCCGCCGAGTGGGTTGTAGACCATCGTGCGCAGGCCGGCGGCTGCGGCGTACTCGACGTACTCCTCCTCGATGCGTCGTGCGAGGAGGTTGTGCAGTTGCTGTGCCACGACCGGGCGCGGGGCGCCGACCTCGTCGGCCACCCGGCCGAGCTCGCCGATCTGCCAGGCGGCGAAGTTGGAGACGCCCAGGGCGAGGACCTTGCCCGCCTGTACGAACTCGGCGACGGTGTCCAGGGTTTCGGCGAGCGGCGTCCTGCGGTCCGGCTGGTGCAGGTAGAAGAGGTCGACGTGGTCGGTGCCCAGGCGCTTGAGGCTTCCTTCGAGCGCGGTGCGCAGGCCCTCGGCGGAGAGCGGCGCGTGCTCGCCCTGGTCGGGGTGCGGGATGCCGGCCTTGGTGGCGAGTACCACCTGGTCGCGTCGGCCGGGCAGCAGCTCGGCGAGGATGCGCTCGCTCTCGCCGCCCGCGTAGCCGTTTGCGGTGTCCACGCCGGTGATGCCCGCGTCGAGCGCGGCGTCCAGCATCGCGGCGGCCGTCGCGCGGTCCGCGGTATCGCCGAAGGTCATCGTGCCGAGGACGAGAGGGGACAACGGGACGGGGACGTGGGGGAGTTCAAGGCCGACGGTCACGGCGGGTTCCTTCCGAGGCGGGTGGTGCGGGTAGTGCAAGTGGTGCGGGTGGCGCAAGTCGTGCGGGTCGTGCGGTCTCGTGCTCGTACGCGGCGGTCTCATGCGTGAGGTGCGCATCGCGGGTGGTGCCGTGCGGCTGCGCGGCTTCGATCGGCCGCCGCGGTGGCGGTGGCTCCCGGCGGTGCGCCGTACTGCGGCCGAGTGAGGTGCGAGGTGCTGCGATGTGCGATGCAAGCCGGTATGCGGCGCCGTGCTGTGTGAGCCGGTACGCGTCGCGTCCACGAGGGCGACGCGGTCCGCGGGTGAGGGCCGTCAGCGCCACCGGAACGCTCGCACGGCTGCGTGAATCGCGCAAGAGGTCTCGCGCACTTCGCGCAACCTGTGTCATGATCCGGACCGGGCCGCCCAACGCCGGGCACGCCCAAGGAGGTTCGATCCCGTGGCTTCCCAGCCCCCGCCCCCACGCCCGTCCGTCCCGCCGTCCGCGTCTGCGCCCGTCCTTCCGTACGTCCTTGCGCTCGCTGACGACCTGTCCGGCGCGGCCGAGACCGCATGTGCGCTCGGCGGTCCCGTCCGCCTGTCTCTCACCGCCGCCGACGTGGCCGAGAGCGCTGCCGCGCACGACCTCGTCGTGGACCTGGACACCCGGCACCTGCCGACCGCCGAAGCGGCGCACGCCGTGCGGACGGCGCTGCGCGCGGCGCAGGCCGGACCGCCTCGCCTGTTGTACAAGAAAGTCGACTCACAGCTGCGCGGCCACCTCGCCGCGGAGGCCGCCGCCTACGCAGAGGAGGCCGAGGCCGTCGTCATCGCCCCCGCGCTGCCCGCGGCCGGGCGCACCGTGACCGACGGCGTGGTGCACGTGAACGGCGTTCCGCTGCACCGCACGGACGGCTGGCGCGCGGAACGCGCGGCCGCGCCCCACTCACTGCCCGAGGCGCTGCCCGGCCTGCCGGTCCGTACGGTCCCCCTCGACGTCGTACGGTCCGACCCCGCCGCACTGGACGCGGAGTTCCGGCGGATCGCCGACTCCGGTGCGCACCCGGCCCCGGACGCCGAGACCGACGCCGACCTGGACGCGGTGGCCGCGTCGGCGCTGCGGCTCGGCCCGGGGTTCCGACTCCTGGGCAGCGGCGGTCTGGCGCTCGCACTCGGGCGCGTACTGGTGCGTCCCGCTGCCGCCGCTCACTCGCCCGCACCCGCACCCGCCCAGGACCGTGCCCCGCTGCTCTTCGTCGTGGGGACTGCCGAGCCCGCCGTGGTTGCGCAGATCGCGCACCTCACCGCGCTCGGAGCGCACCATGTGCCCCTGGATCCGGCCGACTTGGCGACGGGCACGGTCCGCCTGCCGCGCACCGCCGCCGCTCCTGCCCTCACTGTTCTGTCCATCGACGGTTCGGCAGGACTGCACCCCGGCACAGGGCGGGCCCTCAGCGCCGCCCTGGGCGCACTTGCCGCCGCGTACCCGGGCCGCCCCGACCTCGTCCTCACCGGTGGCGAGACCGCACGCACCACCCTGGACGCCCTGGGCATACGGGAGTTGGAGCCACTCGGCCAGATCCACCACGGCGCAGTCCATTCCCGCACCCCGGACGGCCGCCGCGTCGTCACCCGCCCCGGCAGCTACGGCGCCGAGGACTCGCTGCTGCGTATCGTCACCGCGCTACGGCCCAGCCTCGCCGCCCCCGAGGCAACCACCTGAACCTGCTTCATCGTCCGCTACCCGCTACCCGCTACCCCCTACCCGCTACCCGCCCAGGAGTTGCTCTCATGCCCACCGCTCTCCCTCTCATCGCCGTCACCATGGGCGACGGCGCCGGCGTCGGCCCCGAGGTCGTCGTCGCGGCCCTGCTCGACGACGCCGTCCTGACCCGCTGCCGTCCCGTCGTCATCGGCGACGCGCAGCGGCTGCGCCAGGCCGCCCGCATCCTCGCTCTGGACTGCGAGATCGTCGCCGTCGACCACCCGCGCGACGCCGAGTTCATGTCCGGTCGCATCAACGTCGTCGATCTCGGCCTGCTCCCCGCCGACCTGCCATGGGGCAAGCTGTCGCCGGTCGCGGGTGACGCCGCGTACGCATATGTCGCGCGCGCCGCCGAACTCGCCGTGGCAGGCGACGTGCACGCCATCTGCACCTCCCCCCTCAACAAGGAGGCCCTGCACGCCGCGGGTCACATCTACCCCGGCCACACCGAACTCCTCGCCCACCTGACAGGGACCGAGGAGGTCTCGATGATGCTCTCCACCGAGAAGGTGAAGGTCATCCACGTCACTACGCACATCGGCCTGATCGACGCCGTGAACCGCATCGAGCCGGGCCTCGTCGAGCGCACGGTGCGCCGCGGCCACGAGGCCATGGTGCGCGCCGGTACCCCGAACCCTGTTATCGGCGTCTGCGGCATCAACCCGCACGCGGGCGAGAACGGTCTCTTCGGCTACGGCGAGGAGGGCGAGAAGATCGTCCCGGCCTTGGAGAAGCTGCGCGCCGAGGGCGTCGACGCCCGCGGCCCGCTCCCCGCCGACACCGCCTTCTTCCTCGCCGCACGTGGCGACTACGACCTCATCGTGGCGATGTACCACGACCAGGGCCACGGCCCGGTCAAGGTCCTGGGTATCGAGGCAGGTGTCAACCTCACCGTGGGACTGCCCGTCATCCGCACCTCCGTCGACCACGGCACCGCGTTCGACATCGCCGGAACGGGCGCGGCGGAGGCCGGTAGCATGGTCGAGGCGCTGCGTCAGGCGGCTGAGATGGCGACGGCGCCGGTCACTCCGGCGGCCTGAGCCGCCGTCCCCTGCACTGCCGTTATCACCGCACCGTAGAGGACTTCGTAGATGCCGCCGACCACTTCCCAGGCACGACGCGACCGCATCGTCCACCTCGCCACCACCACCGGCCTCGCCAGCGTCGAGGAACTCTCGCAGCTCTTCGACGTCACCCCCTCGACCATCCGCCGCGACCTCGCCCGCCTCACCACGGAGGGCCGCCTCGCGCGCACCTACGGCGGAGCGATGGCGCTGTCCGCGCACCCCGAGGCATCGCTGCGGCAGCGCACGGGCGAGGCGTACGAGGAGAAGCGAGCCATCGCGCAGTGGGCCGCCCGGCAGGTCGAGCCGGGCGAGACGCTGCTTCTCGACGCCGGTACGACGGTGGGTGCGCTGGCCCACGAGCTGCGCGGCGCAAAAGAGTTGACGATCGCGACCACGGGCCTGACGGCCCTGCACGCCCTCGCGGACGCGGAAGGTGTGAACGTCGAATGCCTCGGCGGCACGCTCCGCCCGCTCAGCCAGGGTTTCGTAGGCCCGCTCACGGAGGCCGCGCTCGAGTACATGTCCTTCGACCGGGTCTTCCTCGGCGCCGACGGCGTCACCGTCGACCGCGGCATCTGCGAGGCGGACCTGCGCCAGACCCGTCTCAAGGAACTGATGGCGCGGCGCGCCGATCGAGTCTATGTACTGGCCCACGGCGCCAAGTTGGGGCGCGCGCCGTTCCACGCGTGGGCGAAGCTGAGGGAGGACTGGACCCTGGTCACGGACGCATCGGCACCCGACGCGCAGATCCGCGCCTTCGAGGCGAGCGGGGTACGTGTCGAGATCGCCCCGCCCGGGGGGACGTGACGGAACGGGAGGCCTGACGCTGACGGCGGCCTTCACTCTCTCGGCACCGTCGGCCACGTCCGTCCGCGATCCCCGAATCCACCCGTCGCCCGGCCCTGAACCGGGCCGAGGGTCGGCCGCCTCTCTCGCCGCCCCCGGCCCGCACGAGCGCCGTGCGCGCACCATGGGATCGCACGGATCGGTGGCTCCGGGCGCATCGGACATCCACCACTCCGTCCGTGTCCCGGCGACGCCGCAACACCGGCCGTCAGCCGCCTCGGCGACCCGCCGGGTCAGCCCAGGTCGAGCACCACTTTGCCGACGGCCTCGCCCTTGCGCAGCCGCCCCACCGCGTCTTCGAGGCGGTCGATGCCGTAGCGCTCGTACGGCAGCGTGAGCTCGCCGGAGGAGAGGTCCGGCAGGAGGCGCACGACCTCCGCGGCGACCTCCTTGCCCCGGCTGATCATGTTGACGGGGAGCAGCGAGACGTCGGCGAGGAAGAAGTCCGCGAGGTCGAGGGTGAGCTCGCGGCCCGCGGTGTAGCCGACGAGCGCGGCCCGGCCGCGCGGGCGGACCAGGGCGAGGGCATTGCGCAGGATCGTACCGCCGACCGTGTCGATGAGCACGTCGACCTTGCCGCCGATCGACTCCTCGGAGAGGTCTGCCGCGAGGACCGCCTTGGCGGCGTCGGGGACGTGCGGCAGCTTGGCCGGGCGGCCGACCACGCCGACGATCTCGGCCCCTGCCCGGGCGGCCAGCTGTACCGCCGTCGCGCCTACCGCACCGGACGCGCCGGTGACCATGACCCGCTCGCCCGGCCGCACTTGGGCGATCGGGTGCACGGCGGCCCAGGCGGTGCCGACGGGGGAGAAGTAGATGCAGGCCAGCGCGGGGTCGGTGCCCTCCGGCATGACCTCGACAGCGGAGTCGGGGACGAGCACGTGCTCCGCCCAGGCGCCTGCGCGGCTGAGCCCGAGCCCTTCGCCGCGCACCCGCACGAGCGCGCCCTCGGGGTGGGTGCCGGAGGCGAGGACGATGCCGCTGCCCTGTGTGCCCGGGACGGAGGGCAGGTCGGGCAGGATGCCGAACTGTCCGTCGAGGACGTTGAGGTCGAGGTGGGCGACCGTCGCCGCCTTCATCCGTACGAGGGTGTGCCCGGGCTGCGGCTCGGGGACCGCCCGCTCCACGAGGCGCGGCAGGGTGCCGAACTCCTCCAGGATCAGGGCTCGCGAGGTGGGTGTGGATGCCGCTGAGGTGCTGCTCACTTGCTTCCGATCTCCGATCGCGCTGTTGCCCCCGCTGTTCCCGCCGTTCATACCTTAGCTCCGTACCTGTGTAGTACATGTATCGCGATGACGCGCAGGACCCGGTCGTGGACGAACCCAAGGATTCCGAGGGTGATGATGCCGACCTCCGGGTCGGAGTGCGGTCGTGGTGGCGGCACGTTCCCATCGGACAGCGGCGCGTTCGAAGCGAGGCGTCCCGTCTGGCGGACCGACCCGGTTGAGGTGGCATCCGGGTGTCCATACGCTCCGTCGATTCCCGGGTCCGATCGGCAAGGAGCCCAGAACCAGTGCGAGGGGCCGACAGCCGTACCTGCAGTGCGCGGCGTCTACGGTGAGGCGTGTGACGCTGAGTGCAAGATCTCTTCTCCCGGTCAACATCACGCTGGGCGTGTTGCTGGTCGTGCTGCTCGCGGTGGCGGCGGGGGTTGCCTACTGGTTTCGTCTGTCTCCCGACTCATCGGGCGGCAGGCCGAGGGAAATCCTGGTCGCGGGAGCGCGTGCGGCGGCTCAGCTCGCCGCGGTGTCCGTGGTCATCACCTGGGCAGTCACCACGGTGGCGGGACTGGTCGCGTTCCTGGTCGTGATGTTCAGCGTCGCGGTCCGTACGGCAGGCCGACGGCTGACCAGTAACCGCACGTGGTGGCTGACCGCCGCACCCATTGCTGCCGGTGTCGTCCCGACGGTGGCCGCCTTGCTGCTCACGGGACTGGTTCCCCTCAAGGGACTTGCGCTCGTTCCGATCACCGGCATTCTCATCGGCGGCGCGCTGACGGTGACGGTACTCGCCGGGCGCCGCGCCCTGGACGAGTTGGAACAGCGCCGCGGGGAGGTCGAGGCGGCGATGGCACTGGGCTTCCTCGACCGCGACGCGCGCATGGAGATCGCCCGGCCCGCGGCATCGGACGCCCTGCTCCCGGGTTTGGACCAGACCCGTACGGTCGGCCTGGTCACGCTTCCCGGAGCGTTCGTGGGCATGCTGTTGGGTGGTGCGAGTCCGGTGATGGCCGGGGCGGTGCAGCTCTTTGTGCTGATCGCCCTCATGGCCGTGCAGGCCATCGCTGTCGCAGTGACCGTCGAACTCATCGCTCGGCGGCGCCTGTTCCGCCCTGACGGGCACAGGCGCTGATGCCCGGAGCCCTTGGTCGTCGATACCAGAGCGCACTCATCAACGCAGGTGGGCGAGTTCCAGAAACTCGTGCAGGTCATGGGCGGCTTCCAGCACGCAGACGCTGCTCACTGCTACCAGCGCTCCGGCCGCGGCGAGGAGGTGGGCCGGTCTGCGTGGGGGAGGTTCGAGCAGGGCTGCGACTCGGCGAGGGATGACGCCAGGGGCCGGGCTGCGGCCGAGGACCCCCAGGGCCGCTGAGGGCAGGCGCAGCGCGCGGGTGCGTTTGGTGGCCACGGCGGCTCTGGCCACGGTTTCGGCGACGGCGCGCCGGTCGCCGGTGTGGAGAGCGGCGTACTCATCGGCCCACCTCTCGACGGTGTAGGCGACGGACGTGGCCAACGGGCGAAGCAGCGGGTTGGCGGCTGCTGAGAGCTGGGCGAGCGTGACGAACGCGTAGTGATGGTGGTTCAGGTGTGCCCGCTCATGGGCCAGGATGATGTCGTGGCCGGTGGGGTCCAGAGCTTCGAGCATGCCGTGGGAGATCACGATGCGGCCGGGCAGTCCGGGCATGGTGTATGCGTCGGCGTGCCGGTCGTCGGTGACGACGACCGATTCCCTCCCGGGCAGGCAGGCCGCTTCGAGAGCGGCCGACCACAGCGCCCCGGCGCGGCGCACGGTGAGACGGACGGTGGCCGCCACCGCGAGGCTGAGCAGAACAGCCCCTGCCAGGGCCGCGGGCCACGCCGCCGGATCCTCGCGGGCGATCACCGTAGGCGAGTAGCCCTCAAGCGCGTCGATCAGCGGGAGACGCACCAGTCCGGCCACGGCCAACAGGCCGAGGACCACGGTGCTGGACACGGCCAGGATCAGTCCGGCGGCGGTCAGCAGCCAGGTCGCCAGCCGCGGTTCGAGGCGGCGGGCCAGCGGGCCCGCGCTCAGGCCGGCCAGCGCGGGCAGCAGCAACGGCAGGTAGACGGCCAGGTGCATCGGTACCTTCCCCGCTACCCGTTGCTGCCGTCGCTGCCCAACAGGCGGCGCAGCAAATCTTCGTCGTCGTCGGACAGCTCATCCACGAAGTGGGTCAGTACAGAGGCACGGTCGGTGCCTGCCTCCATCACCTGATGCATGTGCCTGGCCGTCAGCCCCGACTCGTCGGAGACGGGTTCGTACGCGTAACTGCGACCGACTGGAGTGCGGTCGAGTACGCCCCGGCTGTGCAGACGGGCGAGCGTGGTGGCCACAGTGGTGTGCGCGGGGGACGCCGTCAGGAGATCAGCCACGTCCCCGGGCGTCAGGGCGCGTCCGGCCGAGTGCAGCAAGGTGAGGATCTCGGCCTCCAGCGCGCCGTTGGCCCGGCGCCTGCCACCTGCCTCAGCAGCATGTCCCTGAGCACCCAACGCCGTCCTCCTGCCTACCTGGTCTACAGTCCCCGTATCTTCTATTCGCGAATAGAAGATAATGTGTCCCCCAGCCCCGCTGCCACGTCCCTGCGTGCGGTGGACCCTGCCCACAGGATGCCTGATGCCTCCTTCGTCTGCCCACAGCCCTCGGCGCGAGAGCATGCCGTGGTGGCCTGCCGTGACCGTCCTGGCAGTTTGCGGTGTCCTGCTCGGGACCCTGGTTGCCGCGGTCGCCGCACGGGCGTCGCCCTTCGCCCTGGATACGGCCGTGCACGGGTGGGTGCTGGACCACCGTCCGGCCTGGGCACGGCAGTTGGCCACCGTCGTGACCGGCACCGGCAGCGGAACGCCGGCCTACGCGCTGGCGGCCCTGGCCGGGGCACTCGCGCAACGCACCGCGTACTGGCGAGGCGCACTCGCGGGGGTACTCGCTCTGGCCTCGGCACAACTGCCCCGTATGGGATTGGCCTCGGCACTGGCAAGGCCCAGACCGCCGTCGGCGGACTGGGCGGCGCAAGCCGGCGGATGGTCCATGCCCTCCGGCCACACCACGACGTCCATGGTGGTCGCCCTCCTGCTCACCCTCGCCGTGCACCGCAGGGTGCATGGCCGAGTGCGGCCGATCCTGCTCGCCGTCCCCGCGGTCTGGGCCACCACCGTGGGCCTCACCCGTATCTACCTCGGCATGCACTGGCCGACCGATGTCGCGGCCGGATGGCTGCTGGCCGCCTGCTGGGCGGCGTCGGCAACGCTCCTTGTTCTACTGTGGCGGCGCCGGGCCGACCACGCACTCTCGATGGAAAGGCAGTACACGTGAGCGCCATCAGCATCGGACAGGCCGTGATTCTCGGCGTGGTGGAGGGAGTGACGGAGTTCCTGCCCGTCTCCTCCACCGGCCACCTGAAGATCACGGAAGGGCTGATGAACATTCCGGTGGACGACAAGTCCGTCGTCGCGTTCACCGCGGTGATCCAGGTCGGCGCCATCGCCGCGGTACTGCTCTACTTCTTCAAGGACATCGTCCGGATCCTGGGCGCATGGGGACGCGGGCTGCGCCACCGCGACCAGCGTTACCACCACGACTACAAATTCGCCTGGTGGGTCATCTACGCCACCATTCCCGTCGTCATCGTCGGACTGGCGGCCAAGCCGCTGATCGAGGGCCCCCTCGCCTCGCTCTGGGTCGTGGCCGCATCGTTGATCGTCGGCAGTGGACTGATGTGGGCCGCCGACCAGATGGGCCGGCACAAGCGGGGCGAGGACGACACCAGCCTGAAGGACGCCATGCTCGTCGGTTCCTCCCAGATCCTCGCTCTTCTCTTCCCCGGCTTCTCGCGGTCCGGCGCCACCATGTCCACCGGGCTCATCCTCGACCTGGACCGCGTCGCCGCCACGCGCCTCTCCTTCTTCCTCGGCATCCCTGCACTCACCGGCGCCGGCCTGTACGAACTCAAGGACGCCGTCGGGGCCGGCGGGGACATCACGCCCCTCATCGTGGGGACCGTGGTCTCCTTCATCGTCGCGTACGCGTCCATCGCCTGGCTGCTCAAGTACGTCGCCCGGCACAGCTTCAACGCCTTCGTCATCTACCGGCTCATCGTCGGCGCACTCCTGTTCGCTCTCCTGGGCGCCGGAGTTCTCAACGCCTGAGCGGGCCACGGGGACGGTGCCGCCGGGCATCGCTGTGCCGGGCAGCCGGCGCAGGAGCCGTCCCCGCGGCAGTCGTCGAGGAGGAACGCGTGAGCCGCACGGCGTCATGGCATCGTCCGTGCCGACGGACACCTGAACGCATCCTGACTGCCGTGCGGTACAGCGCGCACCACCCCGTCCGGGGGGAGCACCATGGGCGGATGAACAACTGCGTGGCCCGGCGCATACCGGCGTTCCTTCCCGCCCCCGCTCCTGCGACGGAAGAAGGCCGCCCTGAATACCCGAAGCGCTGCCCGGACTGACAAGGCGACCGACTGGTTGCGACGCCGGCTCGGCCGCGGAGTCGTCCTGTCCTACGCGGCAGCCCTGTTCCTGCCGGGCCCCGGACTGTGGCTGCGCCGACCCCACTCGCTGTCCCTCGGCGCGAGCGGCCACCTGTCCTTGACCACCGCACCGCTCCTGCTCTGCCTGGTGCTCTTCTCGGCCGGGCTCCAGGTACCGGTACGCGCGCTGGGGACCCTGCTGCGCTGCCCGATCCCGCTGCTGGCCGGGCTCGTTCTGCACCTCGCGATTCCGCTCCTCGCCATCCCCGTCGTCGCGTTCCTGCTGCGTAGGACGCCCGACACCGACGGCGGCAGCGGCCTGGTCACCGCGATGATCCTGATCGTGGCCATGCCCGTCGCCGCCGGAGCCACGGTGTGGACCGGCAAGGGAGTCGGTGACCAGCCGACCATGGTCGGGCTCGTCCTCGCGTCCACCCTCCTCAGCCCGCTCACCATTCCCCTGGTCACCAGTGCCCTGGTGCCGCTGCTCGGAGGCGGTTACGCCGACGCGCTCACCCGGGCTCTGCACGCCGGCAACGGCGGATTCGCCCTGGTCGGCGTAGTCCTGCCGTGCACAGTCGGCATTGTGTGCCGCCTGGCACTGCCGGCGCCATGGCTGCGCCGGGTGCTCGGCGTCGGCGTACCCGTTGCCCTGGTCGGCTCATTCCTCCTCACCTACGTCAATGCCTGCGGCGCCCTCGGCTCGTTCCTGGCCCACCCGCGCCCGCTGCTGCTCGCCGCCGCGCTGGCCGTGGCGGCGAGCGTCTGCCTGCTGTCGTTCACGGTCGGCCGCGGAGCCGCGCGTCTGCTGGGACTGGACGCGCCCGCGGCGTCGTCCCTCACGCTCGCCTGCGGCATGAACAACAGCAGCGCGAGCGCGGTGCTGATCACCACCACGCTTCCCGACAAACCACACCTGCTCCTGCCCGTCCTGGCCTACGGGCTGCTGCAGAAGACGGCCGCCGGCCGGGTGGTACGCGGACAGCGGTTACGTGTCCCCGACTCGCACCCGACGGCTCACGCCTCCTGACATCGGTCGGCCGGGATGGCAACCGCAGTGTCGTCCGAAGCACACATCGCCGGGGCGTAGTACCCCGGTACCACTCGACCGGCCCCCTTCAGCCCTCGGTACCACCGGATCGGGGCCATGACGGTCTTAGCGTTGCGGTGGAGGCGTAAGGCGTGTCGAACAGCGCAGTCGAAAGAGAGAAGCCAATGATCGAGGCACAGCAGCTCACCAAGAGGTACGGGGCGAAGACAGCCGTCGACGATCTGGACTTCACCGTGAAGCCGGGCACGGTCACCGGTTTCCTGGGACCCAACGGGGCGGGCAAGTCCACGACCATGCGCATGATCGTCGGGCTCGACGCGCCGACGAGCGGGTCCGTGACGGTGAACGGCCACCGCTACGCCCGCCACCAGGCACCCCTGCAGGAGGTCGGAGCGTTACTGGAAGCCAAGTCGATCCACCCGGGCCGCTCGGCCGGCAACCACCTGAGGGCGCTCGCGCTCACCCACGGCATTCCGCGCCGCCGCGTCGACGAGGTCATTGAACTCGCCGGTCTCGGCAGCGTCGCGAAGAAGCGGGCCGGTGCCTTCTCCCTCGGCATGGGGCAGCGGCTCGGCATCGCCGCCGCCCTGCTGGGCGATCCGCAGACGGTGATGCTGGACGAGCCCGTCAACGGTCTGGACCCGGAGGGAGTGCTCTGGATCCGCAATCTGCTGACCTCGCTGGCGGCCGAGGGGCGGACCGTGTTCGTCTCCTCGCACCTGATGAGCGAGGTCGCACTGGTGGCGGACCACCTGATCATCGTCGGCAGGGGACGGCTGCTGGCCGACACGACCGTACGGGACCTTGTCCGCCAGGCGGGCGGCGACACCGTCAAGGTCGCGACGCAGCACCCGACCCGGCTGCGGGACGTGCTGTCCGGGCCCGGCGTGGAGGTCATCGGCCGCGTCGGCTCCGAGGAACTGCAGGTGACCGGGATGACCGCCCGCGAGATCGGGCTGAAGGCGGCCGAGCACGGAATCCCCCTGTTCGAACTGACCGCGAAGGCGGTGTCGCTGGAGGAAGCCTTCATGGATCTGACCAGGGACGCCGTGGAGTACCACGGCTCCATGACCGGCGCCGACACCTCCGGGAGCGCAGCATGAGCACCCTCACGGCAACCCCCGACACCCCCGAGTCCGCACAGGCCGCTCCGGCCGGGCCGGTCTACCGCGTGACCGGACGGCGTGTGCTGTTCTCGGAGTGGGCCAAACTCTGGTCCGTGCGCTCGACCTGGATCACTCTCGGCCTGGGCCTGCTGTTCCTCGTCGCCTTCGGCGTCATCGCCGCGAGCCACTACAGGTCCGGACTCGACTCCGGCCGTCCCATGGAGCGCGACTTCGTCTCCGCGACGGCCGTGAGCCTGTCCCTCTTCGGCACGAACTTCGCCCAGCTGGCCCTCGGCGTACTCGGTGTGCTGATCACGGCGGGCGAGTACTCCACCGGCATGATCCGCTCGACCCTCGTCGCGGTGCCGCACCGGCTCCCCGTGCTGTGGTCCAAGGCGGCGGTGTACGGGCTGGTCGCGCTGGTGGTCGCCACCTTCGGCGCGTTCGTCGCCTTCCTCGCCGGCAGCCGGATCGTCTCCGGCACGCCCGTTGCCATGGGCCTCGGCCACGCCGGCGTCGTACGCAGCCTGCTGGGCGCTGGGCTGTACCTCGGTCTCGTCGGTGTGATCGGTACGGCCCTGGGCGCGCTGCTGCGGTCCGTGGCCGGCGGCATCTCGGTCCTGGTCGCCGCCCTCATGCTCGTCCCCGGGCTGATCGCCTTGTTGCCCAGCTCGTGGCAGGGCGATATCGACCCCTACCTCCCGAGCCACGCCGGCGCGTCGATGTTCGCCGTGACCCACGACTCCACCACCGTGTCGCCGGCCGCCGGGCTCCTCGTCCTCCTCGGCTGGACGGCACTGGCGCTGGCCGGAGCGGCGTACCGCCTGCTGCGTAGCGACGCCTGAGACATTGCCTCCGCATCATGGACCGGACCCGCATCATGAACCGGACCCCCACCATGGGTCGGTGAACTCCGTGACCACCGAAGACCTTTGCGGGATGGGGCCGTTGGTCGCTCGGCTCGGCACGGGCGGCGAGCGGCTCCGGCGCGCCGACCGGGCCCGTCCGTGGGTGTTGGACACCGCGGTGGTGGTCCTGGTCTTCCTGGTGTGCTGCCTGCCGGACCTCCTGCAGGGGGGCGCCGGTGGCGGCGACGGTCCGCGCCGGTTCCGCCTGGCGTTCGTCCAGCTCCCCACGGTCGGCATGCTGGCCCTGCAGGCCGGGCTGGTGCTGCCGCTGCTGTGGCGGCGGCGATCGCCCGCGGTGGCCTTCGGCGCGGTGACGGCCGTGTTCGTCCTGCAGTGGTCTCTCGGTGTCGCACTCCGTGCGGATGTCGCCCTCTTCGTCGCCCTGTACAGCCTGGCCCTGCACGGGCGGCTGCGGCAGCTGCCGTGGGCATGCGCGGTCATGGCGGGTGCGGTGGGCCTGGTCGCGGTGAGGGTCTCGCCTGCGGTGTCGGTCTGGGACGCGCTCTTCTTTCTCCTCAGCACGGCGACCGCGGCCCTCGCACTCGGCCTGATGATCCGGATCCGGCGGGCTCAGCTGGCCGGCCTGCGGGACCGTGCGGCCCGGCTGGAGACAGAACGCGACCAGCGCGGCAGGCTCGCCGTCGCGGCCGAACGGACACGGGTGGCCCGCGAGATGCACGACATCGTCGGCCACAACCTGTCCGTCATCGTCACACTCGCGGACGCGGGTGCCTACGCCACGGAAGCGGCCCCGGAACGGGGCAGGGAGGCACTGCACCTCATCGGTGACACCGGACGCCAGGCCCTCGGGGAACTGCGGCGCCTGCTCGGCGTGCTGCGGGAGGCGGACGGCCCGCGCACCGAGCCCGAACTGAGCCCGCAGCCCGGGCTCGCCGATATCGACGCGCTGTGCGAGGGGGTCCGCGCCGCCGGCCTGGACGTGATCTACCGTACCGGCGGTGACGTCGACGCCCTCGACAGCGGCGTGCAGCTGACCGTCTACCGCATCGTGCAGGAGGCCCTGACCAACACGCTGAAGCACGCAGGCGCCGACGCCCGCGCGAACCTCGCGATCGTCGTCGAGGACACGCGCCTGACCATCACCGTCCAGGACTCCGGCCCGCCCGCTCCGGCCGGCCGGCGTGGACCGGCGAACGAGGAAGGACACGGACTGGTGGGCATGCGAGAACGAGCGGCTCTCTACAGCGGACACGTCAGCGCCGGTCCCGCCGGCGCGGGATGGACGGTGCGGGCCGCACTCGACCTCGCCCCGCAGGGCGGTGCCGGATGACCACCGTGCTCGTCGTGGACGACCAGCCTCTCCAGCGGTACGGGCTCCGCATGCTCCTCGACTCCGTGCCCGAGACAGAGGTGGTCGGCGAGGCCGCGCACGGAGCCGACGCCGTGCGCAAGGCCGCCGGACTCCGCCCCGACGTCGTCCTCATGGACGTACGCATGCCGGGCATGGACGGCATCGAGGCCACGCGCCGCATCGTCGCCACGGGCGACCGCTCCCGCGTCCTCGTCATGACCACCTTCGACCTCGACGAGTACGTCTACGCGGCTCTGCGCGCCGGAGCCAGCGGCTTCCTCCTCAAGGACGCCCGCCCCGAGGAACTCCTGGCCGGCATCCGTGCCGTGGCCGTCGGGGACGCGGTGATCGCACCGGCACTCACCCGCCGCCTGCTGTACGAGTTCGCCCGACTCGTGCCACCCCACGCGAACGGGTCTGACGAGGAGCCGAGGCTGAGTTCCCTCACCGACCGCGAACGCGAGATCCTCGTCGCCATCGGCAAGGGCTGGACCAACGGCGAGATCGCCACCCGCTTCGTCCTGTCGGAGTCCACGGTCAAGACCCATGTCGGCCGCGTCCTGTCCAAGATCGGCGCCCGCGACCGCATCCAGGCGGTGATCTTCGCCTACGACCACGGCCTGGCCCGGCCCCATGGGGGCTGAGCCGATGGGCCGGCGGCGCCGATCGCATCGATCACCTCACGACTGGACCGACGACCAGGAGATCTGAACAAAGCCGCATCAGAGGCGCGAGGGCGATCGCCACGCACAGGCCGATGATCAGCGCGTACGAGACCAGGCCGCACATGGTGAGCGGCAACTTCCGGTCAGGTGCGGCTGTTTGACGGGTGGTGGGCTCGGTGGGACTCAGGCATGCAGGGTGGGCCGGTGGATGAGCTCCTGGATGTGGCCGTCGAGCGTGCGCTGGTCGATCAGCTCGAGGTCGAAGTCGGCCGCACCCCGGAAGATCGCTTCCAGCCCGGTCCGACCGGTGATCACAGGGAAAGGAGTCACCTGCACGCGGTCCACCAGACCGGCGGCCATCAGCGCCCGGAGAGCCCAGTGCTGTCCCTGGTGGTGTACGGGGTGTTCAGTGGCGGCGGGGAGTCGGGCCGCTCGGTGCAGGGGGATCTCGGGGTGGGGACATGAATCGGCCGTCCGGTCGGTGCCGGCTCCCCGATCGGGGCCTGTCCGGCCCGCGGCCGCGGGGCGAGCTTGACTTCGAGTGCACTTGAATTCGTAGCGTGCGGTCATGAGCGACGACAGCACACCCCAGCACAAGATCGGTTCGGGTTTCGGCGCCCGGAGCACCGCCGATGATGTTCTCGAGGGCATCGACCTCACCGGTCGGCTCGCCCTGGTGACGGGCGGCTACTCGGGCATCGGTGTCGAGACCACACGCGCACTGGCGAAGGCCGGCGCCCGCGTCGTGGTCCCGGCCCGCCGGATCGGCGCGGCACAGGAGAACCTGGCCGGAATCGAGGGTGTCGAGGTGGCCGAACTGGACCTCGGCGACCTGGACAGCGTGCGCGCCTTCGCCGAGTGGTTCCTCGCAACGGGCCGGCCCCTGGACATCGTCATCGACAGCGCGGGGATCATGGCCTGCCCCGAGACCCGGGTCGGGCCGGGCTGGGAGGCCCAGTTCGCGACCAACCACCTAGGCCACTTCGCCCTCGTCAACCGCCTGTGGCCGGCGATCGAGCCGGGTGGCGCCCGCGTCGTCTCGGTCTCCTCCACCGGCCACCATGCCTCGCCCATCCGCTGGGACGACGTCCACTGGCGCAACGGCTACGACAAGTGGGAGGCGTACGGCCAGGCCAAGACGGCGAACGCGCTGTTCGCCGTGCAACTCGACCGCCTCGGTCAGGAGCGGGGGGTGCGGGCGTTCTCGCTGCACCCTGGTGGCATCCTCACTCCCCTTCAGCGGCATCTGCCGAAGCAGGAGATGGTCGAGCGGGGCTGGATCGACGAGGAGGGCAACCTGCTCTACCCCGAGGCCTTCAAGACACCGCAGCAGGGTGCGGCCACGCAGGTGTGGGCGGCGACCTCCCCCCAACTGAACGGAATGGGCGGCGTCTACCTGGAGGACTGCGACATCGCCGAGCCCGCCCCGGCGGACGGCACCCGGGTCGGCGTCAAGGAGTGGGCCACGGACCCGGAGCAGGCCGCTCGCCTGTGGGCACTGTCCGCCGAACTGGCCGGCGTGGACGCGTTCGCCGCCTGAGGCCGGTGGGATTCGTGCCGCGGCGGCGCCCAGATTCCGCGGGTCAGCCCCGTGCGACCGCGATCGACCCTGCCAGCCGCTCTCCCGCCTCGTACACCATGTACGGCACCCCGTGTTCCGTCCCGAACGACGGTGCGGCCGCTCGACCGTTCTCGGGGGCTGTGGAGTGGGAGTCGTAGAAGACGCCCAAGTGGTTGCGGCGGGAGAAGTCCGTGCCGACCTCCGTGATCATGAGGTCGCCGCCGCTCTCCTTGTCCTTGTTGTAGACGACGTACGCGGAGCCGCCGCGCGTCAGAAGGTGGGGGCCGCCCACGTTGACCGCGCCGACGTCCGAGTGCCGGACGAGCGGACTCTGGTCGAAGGTCCAGTTCCTGCCGTCGGCGGACCAACCCCAGCAGATGTCACGATGGTTGGTCGTGTTGTTCAGCATGAAGAGCATGACGTAACGGGCGACGTGCGCGGGCAGGTCGTGGCGGAAGACGCGGGCGTACGACGTCTCGGTGGTGCCCGACGGCATCATCGACGTAGACAGGACGACCTTGTCGTACGTGAAGTGCACACCGTCCTTGGAATGGGCCAGGCGCGTCGTCGTGTTCTCGCCGTGGAAGTACAGCCAGAACTCCTTGGTTTCCTCGTTCCACAGCACGTGCGGGGACGAGACGTGGCTGACCGAGTAGTGCGGGTCCCACTTGTTCGACACGATCGGGTTCGCCGGGTACTCCGTGAACGGGCCCTCCAGCGAGTCACCGTAGGCCAGGCAGATGCCGCCCGGCGCGTCGTGCGGCGCGTAGTACAGGTAGTAACGGCCCAGCGGCGAAGCCAACTTGTCGTACACGCCGCGCACGGTCGGGAAGATGATCTCGCCCGTCGGGTTGTACTTGAGCTGGGACGGCGTCAGCAGTGTGCGGACGTAGGTGTAGTCGGGGAACTCGCCGGGCGCGGCCGACGCGGACGGCGTCGACAGGCCGCCGAGGGCGAGCGCGGCGCCGGTGACAGCGGTGGTGCGCAGGAACGTACGACGGTCCGGGCCAAACTGCGGCTCTTGCATGATCGGCTCCTGAAGTCGGTTGCTTTCGGAGGGGTTTCAGAGGTACGTGGCGGCCGTGACGCACAGGCCGCCGAGCGCCACGGCCCACACGTAGGGCAGCGTCCTGACCATCACCTGCTGCGGTGAGACGCCCGCGTACTGCGCGCTCCACACCGTCTGCGTACTGGTCGGGTCGGCGACGCCGAAGACCTGGTTGTAGGAGGTGGCCATGCCGAGGACGGCGACGGCCGGGTAGATGCCGGTGGCGATGAGGACGCCTGCGATGCCGGCGCCCAGGCCGAACACGTTCAGCGGTCCGCGGTACAGGCACAGCGGTACCAGGAGTGTGAAGACCAGGACGAACAGCACCGCGTTGTGCGGGCTGACCGCCTTGACGAGCGGCTCCAGCGCCTCGACCGCGCCGGGCAGCTTCACCGCGGCGAGCAGAATGCCGATGGCCACGAACAGGGTGATCGGCGGGGCCGCCACCTCGAAGCCGCCGTACAGGGTCCGCAGCAGACGGCGGTTCATCTCGCGCGGCCGTGTCGTCGTCACCAGCGCGTACAGCACACCCGCAAGGAGCGAAGGGATGATCGCCAGGTCGAAGCCCAGCGCCAGCACCAGGGGCACCACCGGAGTGAGCAACGCGTACCAGGGGGCGTCACCGAGCCGCTCACGGCGCCCACCGCGTGAACTCGGCTCCGAATGCACCGACTTGAGCGACCAGGCGTGCTCCACCCCACGCCGCCGCGACTCCACCAGGACGTAGGCGATGGCCGCCACCAGCGCGAACGGGAAGAGCTTCAGCATGAAGCCGCGCACGGTGTCCACCGGCAGGTCCAGTGCCGTGGAGAAGAACTGCCACACGGGCAGTTCGAATGGCATCCCGGCCGCGATACCCATCAGGATCGTGCCCGCGGCAGTCACCTTCGGGATGCCCACCGCGATCATCGCCGGGATGCCGATCAGTCCGGCGAGCATCGCCGCGGGGGCGGACCCGGTCACGGTGCCGACGAGGGCGGACACCGCGAGGACGCCGAGCGCGACGAACACCGGCCGGTCACCGCCGAATTCGACGATCTTGCGGACCAGCGTGCCCGCGATGCCGGTCTCCTCCAGCAGCTTGCCGAGCCACGAGCCGAGCAGGATCGCGATCATCGTGGCGGCGAGCGCGGGCGCACCCTCCTGGAGCGCCGTGTCGAACACACTGTTCTTGCCCGTCAGGGGCGCGCCCGCGAGGAACGCGATCACCACGGCGAGCAGGACCAGCGCGAACGCGGTCGGCAGCTTGCGGCTGAGCATGGCGGCCACTCCGGCCGCCATGACGAGCAGAATGACGACACCCATGGGTCACTTCTCGCTTTCACAGGACACGGCGGCGGCCAGCGCCTCCGTGAGCAGCAGGGGACTGCGGCCCAGGCCGCAGGCGGCTCGGGCGTAGGCGTGCGCGGCGAGTTCGTCGGCGCCCGCGACATGTGCGTACAGGCGGCGCCGTCCGAGCCGCAGCGCCGTGTGCCCGAGCGCCCGCTTGAACTCGGCCCGGACGTGCGCGTGGTGGAGCCAGCCGTGCGCCTGCTCGTGGGCGAGGGCGGCTGCCCGCACCGACCCTTCCGGGAACCAGTGCCGCCAGCCGCGCTCGGCGATCAGCCGCTCGGTGCGGTCGACTGTGTCGACGTAGATCTCGACCACCGGCGGCCTCGACCGGTACCGGGCCAGCAGCCCGGCCGCGAGGCCACCGTCCTGCTCGACGACGCTGACCGGCAGCGCGGGAGGCGTCATCCGGCTGCCGAACTCCGAGGCGACAAGTGCCCATTGACGGAGGAGCAGGGGATTGCGGCCCTCGTGCGTAGGCGTCCCGGCGAGCAGCCGCACCGCCAGGTCGAGGTCCTCGTCCCGGCCGCTCATGCGCGGGACTCCACGACCGCGACCACCGGCTCGTCGGCACCTCGCGAGCGCAGCTCGCTGCGGGCCAGAGCCAGCAGGGCGTCCGGTTCGAGGACACCGGACAGATCGGCGATCCGTCCGCCCACCAGCAGCCGCACCGCCGGGGCGCGCACACCGCCGTCGCCGTACGAAGTGGAGTCCCGCACCAGTGACGCCAGCGCCTCACCGGCCGCGCCCACCGTGGTCGTCGACACCCGCGCGTTCGGCACCCCGAGCCGCACCACCCCGTCCGCGTCCACCACCCTCACCGGCTGTCGGTTCGCACGGAACCTGCGGCGTACCTCCGTGCCGTACACGGTGTACGCGTCCGTGCCGGCCAGCACTTTCACCCGCTCCTGCTGTGCCTTGAGGCTCGTGGCGGCGGCGCGCAGGCGCTCGGTGTCGTCGGCGCGGTGCGCCCGGTCCTGGGTGCGCAGCTCGGTCGCGCCGGTGGCGACGGCCCGTACGGTGCTGGTCTGTGGGTCGACCGTCACTTCCACTTCGACCCCGTCGGCCGCGGCGCCCTGCGCGACGACCGCCCGCTCGGCCTCGGCGCGCACCGCGAGGATCTGCTCCTGGGTGGCGCCGGGCACGATCCGCTCGACCTGCTCGCGGACGAGCGCGAGGGCCACGCCGATCGGGCTGATCACCTCACTGTTCCGGGCGATACGGCCCTCGAAACCGGTGTCGGCGGCCAGGTGCGGGGTCACCGCCGCGGCGCCACCGCCCCCGCCGACCAGGACGGCCGTGTCCCGGTCGAGCCGGTAGTCCCGGATCATCGCGTCCACCACCGCTTTGACCGGCGTGGTCCCCGCGTCGAGGACAGCCCGCGCAGCGCCCGCCACGTCGGTGCCCAGAGCGGCGGCGAGCGGCTTCAGCGCGGCGCGTGCCACGTCCTGGTCGCAGCGCGCGAAGTCACCCTCGGGGACCCGGCCGAGCGCGTTCGCCGCGCACGTCATCGTCACGGCGAACCGGCCGGCCGCGGCATCGAGGACCAGATAGTCGTCCGGGTCGCCGTCCATCGGCCGCACCGTGGTGATCGTCGCGTCCCGCAGATCGTCGAGCGAGGCGAAGCACGCGTACGGCAGCCCCGCGATGTGGGCGCTGCGCGGCCCGACACCGACGACCCGGTTCCCGGCGACGCGCACCATGGAACCGCCGCCGACACCGACGGTCCGTACGTCGAGGGCGTTCAGGTACGAGGTCCTGCCGAGGATCGTCGCGTGCCGCACCGCCACCTTGCCGCGCCGCACCACACTGATGTCCGTCGACGTGCCGCCCGTCTCCAGGAACACGCCCTCGCTGATCCGCTCCTGCATGAGCGCGCCGGCGACGCCCGCCGCGGGGCCCGAGAGGATCGTCAGGAGCGGGCGGCGGCGCATCTCGTCGAGCGACATGACACCGCCGTCGCAGCGCATCACCATGAGCGGCGCCGTCACCCCGGCCTTGGTGATGGACGCGTCGACGAGATCCGCCGTGGCCAGCATCCGGGGCAGGATCGCCGCGTTCACCACGGCCGTACGCGTCCGCTTGTGCAGCCCGTACAGCGAGGTGATCTCGTGCGCCGCCGCGAGCGGCAGCCCCGAGGGCCGCGCCGCGTCGAGGACGGCCCGCTCGCCCTCGGGCCGGTCCACCCCGAACGGCTCGGTGGCGACGAGGACTTCGGCTCCTCCCTCACGCACCCGGTCCACGGCGTCCCGCGCCGCGTCGGCGTCGAACGGGTCGGCCACATGCGCGTACGCCAGCGGAAGCCTTGTGCCCGGAGCGAGTTCGAGCTTGGCGAACGAGGCTAGCCGACGCGTGAAGGCCGCGCCCCCGCCGCCACCGATCCCGATGAGGCCCACCTTCGCCACGTCGCCTTCCAACAGGGCATTCGTGGCCTGCGTCGTGCCGTGCGCCAGGAACGTGACGTCCGCCGCCGTCCGCTCGACCTTCGCCAGGAGCTGCGCCAGCGCCTGGACGATGCCGTGCGCGACACCGTCCTCGTGGTGATGACTCGTGGGCACTTTCACCTGGCCCACCAGGGCGAGCGTCGCGGCGTCGACCGCCACGGCGTCCGTGAACGTGCCGCCCACGTCGATGCCGACGCGGATGCGACGGTCAGGGGTCATGCCGGTCATGTCAGGGCACCTCCTTGTGCGTTGACGTGCGTTGACGTGCAGTGACGTGCGTACGTTGCTGAAGGCGTGGGGGAGCCGGCGAGGCAGGAGCCGTCAGTACCCGCGGACGTCGGGCCAGTGGCGTTGCACGCCCGCCCGGTCGAGCAGCCGCGCGAACTCTTCGAACCGCTTGTCCTCGGCCTGCACCTGCTGCGGCTCGACGTCCTCGGCGAGACAGTGTGCGGCGAGCGCGCCCGCCACTTCGCCGACGTTCCACTCGACGGGGTGCAGCCGGTAGCAGCCGTTGGTGATGTGGGTGGTGCCGATGTTCTTGCCGGCGGGCAGCAGATTGCGTACCCGGCGCGGCACGAGTGCGCCCAGCGGGATCTCGAACGGCACCGAGGCGATGTCGATGTACGAGTCGCCGCCGGTGGAGGGGTGCAGGTCGATGCGGTAGCCGCCGACGCCGACCGAGTCGCGGTAGCGGGTCCTGCCGTACGAGCCGACGACGTCGGCGGCGACGTCCTGCTCGACGACGGTCGTCACTGCCTTGATGCGTCGCGACTCCCGCACGTACGCCGACTTGGCGAGTCCGTCGGCGGTGCCGGTGACATCCGGGCGGATGCGCAGGCCCGGGAGGCCGGTGCCGCCGTCGGAGCGCGGCGCCTCCGTCTGCAGCCAGTACAGGACCGAGAGCGACAACTGCCGTGCCTCACGCAGCGCTTCGGCCTCCTGGCCGATGTAGGGCTTCAACCAGTAGTCGTTCAAAGGCCAGTTGGCGAGCGTGATGTCCGAGTCGAAGGCGCCGGGCCGGTGCAGCTTGCGCGCCAGGATCCGCCGGAAGCCCCACAGCTCTTTGTCCCCGGCGTCCGCGCTCTGGTCGGCGCTGACCACGAGGGGATCGAGGTCGGGGTTGGGCACGAAGGTGCGGGGGACCGGCTCCAGAGTGCGCGGGTCGGGTGCCGCGAAGCCGAGCAGGGGACCCGGCCAGAAGTCGGGCCGGTAGGCGCGCCAGAAGTCGTAGTCCTGCGGCCGGTCGATGGTGTGGTCCTCGCCCTCGTGGTGCGAGAGCGCGAAGCACACGGTGATGCCCTGCTGATTGTCCGGCTGCGCCTCGTCCGGGGCGTGTGGTTCTCCGAACTCCCCTTGCCCTTCCGCCCCGTTGGCGTGCTCGACGCCGGCGACTTCGAGCAGCTCACCGGTCTCGGTGGCGTCGATGACGTACCGCGCGGCGACCGCCGTCAACGTCACGCTGCGCAGATCGCGCAGCGTGACGGCACGGATGACATCGTTATCTGCCTCGGCGGAGACGGCGCGGTGCTCGGTCAGGACGGTCAGCAGGCCGGACGCCCGGTGCGGGGCGAGCATCGCCTCCAACACCGCGAGCGCGATCCGTGGTTCGTGGCACAACTTGCTGACGCGCCCCGCGCCCGGATTGAGGTCCGCGAGCCCGAGCGCCTCGCCACGCAGCGGATACCACTGCCGGTAGTACGCCCGGATGCCCTCGCGCAGCGCCCTGTACGACGCCGTGGTGCCGAACTGCTCCACCCACGGATGCTCGTCCGGCGGCACGGCCTGGGCGGTGAGCTGTCCGCCGATCCAGTCGGTCTCCTCGGTCATCACGACGCGCCGGCCCGCCCGGCAGGCGGCGAGCGCGGCGGCGACACCGCCGAGGCCACCGCCGACGATCAGGATGTCCGGTTCGGGTATCACAGTGCTCCTCGTGGTTGTGCCTGAACTGTCGTACAGCTCAAGGGAGATGGGCCTCGTGCGGTCCGGCCGTCACGCCGTCCCGGAACTCGCAAGCCACCAATGGCTCGTCCGCCTCCTGCCCTGCGACCATCGCGGCGAGCAACCGGACCGCCGCGGCGCCCAGCGCGTGGCGGGGCACCTCGAACCCCATCGGCACCGGCTCCCGGGAAACGTCCGGCGGAGGACTTCCGAGCAGCGCGAGCGAGACGTCCCCAGGACACGAGAGTCCGGCTTCCCGCACCGCCCCGCTGACCGCCCGCCATGCGGCGCCGGTGTCCGTCTCCTCCGCCACGAACGCGGTCACGCCGTCCGCGACCAGCGCACGGACCCGGTCCGCAGTCAGCTCGGCCACCGGGTCGACGCACCGCAGTACCGCGGCAGGGCCGCCCGGCAGACCCGCCCGTGCGAGACCGTCGAGGAAACCCTCCTGACGGTCGCTCGAAGCGGGAGCCTCGTCGTCCTCGCGCACGAGCACGATCCGGCGATGCCCCAACTCGGCCAGGCGTGCCACGACGTCACGGCTCGCGCTGACATAGTCGGCCCCGACCCAGGCGAGCCCTTCGAGCTCCTCCCGGCGACCCAGATGCACCACCGGGAAACCGTCGGCGACCAGCCGCTTCAATTCGGCACGCGGCACATGCCGGCCCAGGAAGAGGCAACCGTCGGCGAGCCGCACCCTGCTGAGCGCGTCCGGGCCGACGGCTCCCGCGCCCCCACTGCTCGACCCGGTGAACAGCACGAGGTCGTAGCCGAGCGCGGCCGCCTCCTGCTCCACTCCCACCAGGAACGGGTAGTACGAGTGCTGCACGTCGGTCGGGAACGTCGCCGTGAAACTGAAGACGCCGAGGAGGTTGTTCCGGGCGGCGGCCAGCCGACGGGCCGCCGGGTCCGGTACGTAGCCGAGGCTGCGCGCCGCGTCGAGGACCCGCTGCCGCGTTTCCTCGGAGATCGTCGCGCCCTTGCCGTCGCTGCGTGCGTTCAGGACGAGGGAGACGGTCGCCTGGGAGACTCCGGCGAGGCGTGCCACCTCGGCCTGGCGCGGGCGGGACGTGCGGCCGGTGGGGGACGGGGCCCGGCCGGGCTTCGCACGCTTCCTCGGTTGCTCCACGCCTGCCGCTCCTTACTGCCGACGCGCCGTGCACACGTCGATGCGTAGCCGGTAATGCGTATTAGTAATGCGCATTAGCCCATACTGTGCGGGCGCGGCGGGAGGCAGGTCAAGGGGCCGGACGGAACTTTCTGACCGGGTGAGGCCTTGCGGTCAGGGCGAGTTGAGGCCGCAGACGCAAGACCTGCGCCGCGCAGCGGCCGATCGGACCTCAGGCATGTGGGGCGTGCGCACGCGTCGCCCAGGGGCCGTACCAGGCTCGTTCGCCTCAGTCGGCGGCGAGAGGCTCCGGCGTGGCGGCAGGGACATCCCGAACTCCGAGCCGCAGGTGCTCGACGTGGTACAGAGCCTGGTCGAGGAGTTCGGCGACGTGGTTGTCGTAAAGGGCGTAGACGATCGACCGCCCGTGGCGCTCGCCGGTGACCAGGCCGAGGTTGCGCAGCAGACGCAGCTGGTGCGAGCAGGCGGAGGCTTCCATGCCGACGGCCTCGGCGAGGTCGCCCACCGAGCAGGGCCCTTCCTGGAGGCGGGCCAGGATGTACAGCCGCGAGGGCGTGGCGAGGGCCTGGAGGGTCGCCGCGACGTCGGCGGTGCCGACGGCGTCGAGGCGCTCGCGGGTGGTGGCGCTGTTGGCGGTGTCGGTTCCGTGGCCCATGCGGACATCATAGCGATGACACCTGAAGACCTATTCAGGTATTCCTGTATGGTGGAAGCCGTCGCTCCATCCGCCCGTGAAGGGTTGTTTTGTCATGTCTTCTGTCCTGGATCAGAGGCCCGCGCCGGCTGTCACCGGGCCGCGCCCGGTGGCCCCCCGGCGGCGTACGCGGGTGCTGGCGTTGCCGGAGGCCCGATGGGCGCTGGCCGCGCTGGTCCTGTTCCTTGTCGCCCTCCCGCTCAAGCTGCTCGATGCCCCGGTGTGGACATGGGCGCCGCTGTTCGCCGCCACCTACATCACAGGCGGATGGGAGCCGGGGCGGGAGGGCCTGAAGGCTCTGAAGGACAAGACCTTGGACGTGGATCTGCTGATGGTGGTCGCCGCGCTCGGGGCCGCCGCCATCGGGCAGGTCCTCGACGGGGCGCTGCTCATCGTCATCTTCGCGACCTCCGGCGCCTTGGAGGCCGTCGCGACAGCGCGTACCGCGGACTCCGTCCGTGGTCTCCTCGACCATGCACCGGTCACGGCCACGCGGCTGCTGTCCGACGGCGGTGAGGAGACCGTCGCCGCCGCGGACCTGAAGGTCGGAGACTTGATCCTGGTGCGGCCCGGCGAGCGCGTCGGCGCCGACGGCCAGGTCCTGGACGGCGTCAGCGACGTCGATCAGTCCACCATCACCGGCGAGCCCCTGCCGGTGGCCAAGGAGGCCGGGGACGAGGCGTTCGCCGGCACAGTGAACGGCACCGGCGCCCTGCGCCTGCGCGTCGGGCGCGACCCGTCGGACTCGGTGATCGCCAGGATCGTGAAGATGGTCGAGGAAGCCTCCGAGACCAAGGCTCCCACCCAGTTGTTCATCGAGAAGATCGAGCAGCGGTACTCGATCGGCATGGTCATTGCCACCCTCGCCGTCTTCGCGATCCCCCTCGCCTTCGGCTCCGCGCTCCAGCCCGCCCTGCTCCGGGCGATGACCTTCATGATCGTCGCCTCGCCGTGCGCGGTGGTGCTCTCCACCATGCCGCCGCTGTTGTCCGCGATCGCCAACGCGGGCCGCCACGGCGTCCTGGCCAAGTCCGCCGTCGTCATGGAGCGCCTGGGCCAGGTCGACACGGTCGCGCTCGACAAGACCGGCACCCTGACGGAAGGCACCCCACGCGTCACCGGCATCCGCCCACTGCCCGGTACCGGCCTGACCGAGGACACGCTGCTCGCGCTTGCGGCCGCGGCCGAACACCCCAGCGAGCACCCGCTCGCCCGCGCCGTCGTCGAAGCCGCCCGCGCACGTCGTCTCCCGCTCCCCGAAGCGCTCGACTTCAGCTCCGTCCCCGGCAGGGGAGTGAGCTCCACCATCGGCGGTCACGCCGTCCAGGTCGGATCCCCCGGCCACCTGCTGCCCGCCGCCACCGGTCCCGGGGCCGCAGCCGTGGCGGAGTTGGAGGACGCCGGACAGACCGCGGTGCTGGTCCTGTGCGACGACACCCCGGTCGGGGTGATCGGCATCGCGGACCGGCTGCGTCCGGACGCGGCCGCCACGGTCGCCGCGCTCACCGAGCTCACCGGCCGCACGCCGGTCCTGCTGACCGGTGACAACGAACGCGCCGCCCGCCGTCTGGCCGCCGAGGTCGGCATCACCGACGTCCGCGCCGGACTCCTGCCCCAGGACAAGGTCGCCGCCGTACGGCATGTGGAGAGCGAGCGCCACAAGGTGCTCGTCGTCGGCGACGGCGTCAACGACGCCCCCGCCCTGGCCGCCGCACACACCGGCATCGCCATGGGCAAGGCCGGCTCCGACCTCGCCCTGGAGACCGCCGACGCCGTCGTCGTCCGCGACGAACTCGCCGCCATCCCCACCGTGGTCGGCCTCGCCCGGGCCGCTCGGCGCCTCGTGATCCAGAACCTCGTCGTCGCCGGCGTGTTCATCAGCGCCCTGGTGGCCTGGGACCTCATCGCCACCCTGCCGCTGCCGCTCGGCGTCGCCGGCCACGAAGGCTCCACCGTCATCGTCGGCCTCAACGGCCTGCGCCTGCTGCGCGAAGCGGCCTGGAAGAACCCCGTCCGAGGAGGCGCAGCGTGAGCAAACGCTCCCGCCGCGCTGCTCCCGACCCGGTATCCGGAGCGGCAGCACCTCGGCCCACGGTCACCGTCTGCCGCGGCTGTTGCTGCGGGAGCCCCAAGGTCCCCGGACTCGACCACACCGCCCAACTCCGCGATCTGCGACGCGCCCTGGACGGTTCCGCGACCGTACGGGTCACCGACTGTCTCGACGCCTGCGAGCGCGCGAACGTCATCGTCGTGCAACCGTCCACGGCCGGGCGCAAGGCTGGCGGGCGCCCAGTCTGGCTGGGCCTGGTCAACGACCCCGACATCACCGCCTGGATCGAGGGCGGCGGCCCCGGCCTCACCGAACCACCCGGCATCCTCGACCTCTACGCCTTCAAACCCTCCCGCCGCATACGCGCCGAACTCCACGACGAGTAGTCGACGGATGGCTTCGACGACCTGCCGGCTGGAAGCGAGCACACATCACGTCCCACCATCAGGTCCGCACCCGTGTCGTGTCGAATACGTCGTCTCCCGCATGAAGACACCCATTTCCCGGGCGGTACCACCTCTGCGACTGGGCGCGGCTCTGTCACGACACGGGCCGGTACTGTTCGGCCGGTCATCAGTCGGAGTTGCGTGCGATCTCCAGCGCGAGCGCCTGCAGGATGGCCTCGGTGGACGTCTCGGGGTCTGTCTGGTCGTACGCGTCTGCGACCGTTTCGAAGGCCAGCACGAAGCCCTTGATCAGGGCGCTCAGCGGTTCGGAGAGCTGGTTCAGCACGGCAAGACCCACCTCTGCCGCGTCTTCGGTGTCGGGGACGAGAAACTGCGTCGGGATGACCTCGCCCAGCAGGTCGGAGACGTAGTCTGCGCTGACACCACCGCGCAGGGCCGTGAGTGCCGCGATGGCCTTGAGCTCGATCTCGTTCTCGGTCATGTGCCGAGCGTAGGAGTAAGCGGCGGCGGGCACGCGGGGAGCGTTTCACGCGGGGGAGTGTGGAGACGTGAGCGACGGCGGGTCGGTCGGGTCAGGGGACCGAAGCCTGCCGCGTTATGCCTGGGGTGCTGTCGAATCTCGGGAACGGTGCGATACGCCGCCACAACCGCGCAGGTGCCTGCCAAATCTGCGTACAACGTCGGTCACAGCTCATGAGCGGAGCCGCAGGTGGGCCCCGCGCGAGTTCGTGGGCACCGGTGTTCGGTGCGGAACCGTCGGAACGAAGGCGGTGAGTAGGCGGTCAGCCGGCTGCCTGTTTGGTGAGGGAGTCGGCTTCTTGCGTAGCGGCCCAGGTGGCGAGAAGGCGCAGACCTTCTTCGGAAGCGGACCCTGGTTCGGCGGTGTAGATGGTGAGCGTGAGGCCGGGTTCCGCGGCCATTTCCAGCCCTTCGAAGGCGAGGGTGAGCTCGCCCACGGCCGAGTGGTGGAAGCGTTTGGTTCCGGTGCCGTGGTGGCGGACGTTGTGGGCGCCCCAGCGTGTGCGGAACTCCTCGCTGAGTGTGGAGAGTTCACCGACGAGGTCGTGAAGGTCCTTGTCGTGGGGGTTGCGGCCAGCTTCGGTGCGAAGGAGGGCGACGCAGGTGTCGGCGAAGGTGTCCCAGTCGGGGTAGAAGCGCTGCGAGGCGGGGTCGAGGAAGTTGAAGCGGGCGAGGTTCCTCTGGCTGGGGGCGCTGTCGTAGACGTCGCTGTAGAAGGCGCGTGCGAGCTGGTTGGCGGCGAGGAGATCCATGCGGCCGTTGCGGACGAAGGCGGGCCCGGCGGTGATCGCGTCCAGGGTCCATTGCAGGCTGCGGTGGGGCGTCCACTGCTCCTTGGCGCGTCGGCGTCGCGGGCGTGTCAGCGCGTCGCTGCCGTCGGCTGTCCGGGCGAGTTGCAGCAGGTGGGCGCGTTCGGCGACGTCGAGCTGGAGGGCGCGGGCGACGGCTTCGAGGACGGCCGGTGAGACGCCGGCGAGGTTGCCGCGCTCGAGTTTGGCGTAGTACTCGACGCTGACGTCGGCCAGGGCCGCGACCTCGCTGCGTCGCAGGCCGGGGACGCGGCGCCGGGACCCGGAGGGCATCCCCGCCTGTTCGGGGGTGATCTTTGCTCGCCGCGAGGTCAGGAACTCGCGGACCTCTTGACGGTTGTCCACACCTCGACGGTACGTCCCGCACGCCGCCGTAGGGGTGTACCAGCGGTACACCCTTCGATGGTGCCTCGCTGCGGGCGTGGAATGGCGGTTACCTGGATGACGTGGCACTCCCTTGCACTGCCGTCACAGCGGTGGCCAAGGGGTGCCCGGCCCCGGCCTTGTGGACCGCAGCAGGGTCCTGTCCGGGCAGGCAACTGCACTCGGCGTCCGTCGGTACCGCACCGCACCGGACGCCCAGCACGTTAGGAACCCCTCATGCGCGGAGCAGTGATCCACGCCCCCGGCGATGTGCGTTTCGAGACGCTCGACGATCCGAGGATTCTCCATCCGACCGACGCGATCATCCGTACAGCCGTCACCTGCGTATGCGGTTCGGACCTGTGGCCGTATCGAGGCGTGGAGGCGATCGGCGACCCGCACCCGATGGGGCACGAGTACGTCGGCTTCGTCGAGGAGGTCGGCAGCGAGGTCACCTCGGTCAAGCCCGGCCAGTTCGTCGTCGGCTCGTTCGCCACCTCGGACAACACCTGCGCGAACTGCCGGAACGGCTGGCAGTCCAACTGCCTGCACCGCGAGTTCATGAGCACCTGCCAGGCCGACTACGTCCGTATCCCCAACGCCCAGGGCACCCTGGTCGCCACCGATGAGCACCCGGCCGATGAGTTCCTGCCCGGCCTGCTGGCTGTCTCCGACGTGATGGGAACCGGCTGGTATGCCGCGCTGGCCGCCGAGGTCAAGCCCGGCCGCACCGCCGTGGTCGTCGGCGACGGCGCGGTCGGCCTGTGCGGTGTGATCGCCGCCAAGGAACTGGGCGCTGAGCGGATCATCGCCATGAGCCGCCACGAGCCCCGCCAGAACCTGGCGCGCGAGTTCGGCGCCACCGACATCGTCGCCGAGCGCGGCGACGAAGGCATCGCCCGCGTCAAGGACCTCACCGGGGGGATCGGCGCCGACTCGGTCCTGGAATGCGTCGGCACCGCCGAAGCCATGCAGCAGGCCCTGCAATCGGCGCGGCCCGGCGGCAACGTCGGCTTCGTCGGCGTCCCCCACGAGGTGGCCATCGACGGGCAGGAGCTGTTCTTCTCCCACGTCGGCCTGCGCGGCGGCCCCGCCCCCGTGCGCCGCTACCTGCCCGACCTCATGGACCGCGTCCTGACCGGCCGGATCAACCCGGGCAAGGTCTTCGACCTCACCCTGCCCCTGGACCAGGTCGCCGAGGGCTACCAGGCCATGGACGAGCGCCGCGCCATCAAGGCCCTCCTCACGCCCTGACCCGCACACCCCGACATACGGGGCCGCACCCCTACGGCCCGGCCCCGTGACCTCCCTCGCGAAGGACTACTCACCGTGACCACGTTCGCTCTTGTCGGCGCAGGCCCCGGCCTGGGGCTGGCCACCGCCCGCCGTTTCGGAACCGCAAGCCACAGCGTCGCGCTCATCTCCCGCAACGTCGAGCACCTGGACGCTCTGACGGCCGAACTGAGCCGTGACGGTGTTCCCGCCCGCGGTTTCGCCGCGGACGTCCTCGAACCCGGCTCCCTCACCACGGCCCTTGAGGCGGCCTCCGAGACTCTCGGACCGATCGAGATCTTGCAGTACAGCCCGGTGCCCCGCGCCGACTTCATGAAGCCGGTCCTCGACACCCGCGCCGACGACCTCGACGCCCCACTGGGCTTCTCCGTCAAGGGCCCGGTCACCTGCGTCAACGCGGTCCTGCCCGGCATGCGGGCGCTCGGCCGCGGCACACTGCTCTTCGTGAACGGCGGCAGCGCCGTGCGCCCGCACCCGGAGCGGGCCGGCACCTCGATCGCGTTCGCCGCCGAGAGCGCCTACGCACAGATGCTCCACGACGCGCTCGCCCCGGAGAACATCCACGCCGCCCAGCTGATCATCCCCGGTGCGATCCGTCCCGACGCCGAGCACTCCAGCCCCGACGCCCTGGCAGAGCGCCTGTACGCCATGCACGCCGAGCGCAGTGGCTTCCGGCACTTCGCCGAGCCGCTGCCCGACTGACTGCCTGGACGCCGCCCATGAACTCTCGGCTCTTCGTGCCCGGTCCGCGCCGCCCCCGCAGCCGCTTTGCTGCCGGCTGTGACCGCCTGCTCAAACGACGCACCAGAAGCCCCCTCGTCGTCCACCGGCTCCGCGGCGCCCTCGGGGCGGCAAAAGACACCGGCATCCACCACTCCGTCTGGGCTGGATGGCCGGCAGCCTCCACTTCCGACAGCGACGTCAAGTGGGCGATGGAACAGCACCACCTCACGCCGCCTACCCGCACAAAGGGCCGCCGGGTCGACCCCGCCACACCGATCGGGGTCCAGCCCCTCGGCAGCACGGCCCGCGCGGCACAAGTGCTGGTGTTCAGCGACGAGTTCACCGGGACCTCCCTCGACACGTCTAAGTGGACAGCCCGCGACCAAGAACGCACGGAGTCCTCCCGTACCGACGGAGTCCGCGGGTGGTGCGGCGCATCAACTCCCAGATTCGCTACCTGTCCCGCGCCCCCTGATCCCGCGCCAGTGTCGCCGGCATCTCTTCTGCACGGGCCAAGCTCATGGGTAAGCCGTCAGAAGCCCGGTCTGGAGGTCGGCATACGGGCCCATGCCCGCGTGAAGTTCCCCAGCGTGCACGTCGACCCGCCTCAGGCCCGCACCCACTCACCCACACACCTGTGTGATCAGCCAGGAAAGCACTCAGTAACCGCGCATCCTTCGGTTCACCGCCCGGTAGATCTTGTGACTGCTCGCTGATGCACTGGGTGCCATCCACGCCGACGGCCCGCAACGGCTCTCGCGGACCCGGCCGGTGAGTATGGAGAGGTGGTGCGTGGCGCTCGTGGAGTGCGCCACGCACCACCGCCGACAGCTGTCCCTTCCTGAGCCGCACACGCAAGGCTCCAGCCCACTTTTGGATCCCTTGTCCGACTCTGGATTAGGCTTTCACCTTGCATCTGCGGAATACATCTGCGGAAGAGGAAAGCGATGGGGCTGTTTCATGGAGAAAGGCATGCTGCCCCCGGGGCAGCGCCTGGCCAAAGGCTGGCCCGTCTCGCACTACGGGCCGGTACCCCGCTTCAGACCGGAGCGATGGACCCTCCAGGTCTTCGGCGCCACCGCGAACAAGACGACCTACTCCTGGACCTTCGAGGAAGTCACCGCCCTGCCCAAAGTCACCGTGGTCGCGGACCTGCACTGCGCGTCCGGCACCAGCACCACCGGCCACACCTTCTTCGGGATCCCGGCACGCGTCCTGCTGGACCTCGCCCCACCTGTCGAGGGCGTGTCCCACGTGATGGCCTGGGCCGAATACGGATACAGCGCGAACCTGCGCCTCGAGGACTTCATCGCCGACTCCACCGTCATGGCCACCCACCACGACGATGAGGTGCTCACTGCCGAACACGGCTTCCCGCTACGCCTGGTGGTGCCGCATCTCTACGGCTACAAGGGCCCCAAATGGCTTCGCGGCATCGAGTACATGACGCAGGACCGACGGGGCTTCTGGGAGGAACGCGGCTTCCACAACATCGCCGACCCCTGGACAGGCCGGCGGCACTCCTACCAGGAGGACGAGGGTCCGTAACGGCCCGACCTGCCGACACATCCTCCAAGTCCGAACACGCATATGCGGCACGTCTTGGCTGATCCGCCAGGCATAAGGCAGGGGACTTGGGGATTTACGGCGGCAGATGCAAGATTGAGTCGTCGTTCGGGGCGGACCGCTCACCGCCCCGGCCCGGCCTACAGGCGAGGTCCCCTTGGTCATGCGCACTTACGACGGCAGTGCCGGTGATGTCGACTACGGCATCATCAGCCCCCTCTACGCCTCCTACCGGCGCCCCGACGAGCGCATCGCCCACGTGATCGCTGAGGCTCTCGGCGGTGCCCGCACCGTTCTCAACGTCGGCGCGGGCACCGGCTCCTACGAGAGTGTCGCGCACACGATCACCGCGGTCGAGCCCTCCCTGGCCATGCGTGCCCAGCGCCCGGCCGAGCTCGCCACGGCCATCGACGCCGTGGCGGAGGGCCTCCCCTTCGCCGAAGGGCAGTTCGATGCGGCGATGACCCTCTTCAGCGTCCACCAGTGGTCCGACGTCGAGGCCGGGCTGCGCGAGATGCGACGCGTCACCCGCGGCCCCGTCGCGATCCTGACCTGCGACCCCGCGCGCGTGCGGGACTTCTGGCTCTACGAGTACGCCCCCGATGTCCTGGACACCGAAGCGCGCCGCTATCCGCCGCTGGACCAGCTCACGGCCGCGCTCGGTGGCAGCACCACGATCCAGTCCGTCCCCATCCCGCTGGACTGCACCGACGGGTTCAACGAGGCGTACTACGGCCGCCCCGAAATGCTCCTCGACCCCGCCGCCCGCCAAGCCTGCTCGGCCTGGAGTTTCGTCGACGACCGTGCCCGCCAGGACTTCGACACCTCGCTGCGCCGCGCCCTTGGCTCCGGCGCCTGGGACGAAGCCTTCGGCCACCTGCGCGGCCGCCCGAGCTACAACGGGTCCCTCGTCCTGCTGCGCGCCACCCCGTGACCGCACCAGCGGCACCTCCCGCAGAAAGGGGCGCAGAGTGGACCCGCGCCCACGCCGCCAGATGATCGCCCACGTACAGGTCGAGCGACAGCGCTTGCTGCCGGAACACGAGCAGGCTCCCTTTCCTGCGGGGACTGTGGACGCCGGGCCTGGCCGCACGCTACGCAGGGTCTGATCTCGTTCTGCAGGGCAGCCGGTGCGGCTGATCGTCCGTTCTTGACGGCTGTTACGGTCACGCGTTGTGACTGAGCGGCTTCCCGAATCCCCCTACCACCCTGACCCCGTCGGCACGGGAGCGGTCGTCCCTTCGGAGGCGAAATGTGTCCGTTGTGCGCGGGCGCGTGGATACATCTACACGGGCCCGGTCTACGCGGTCGAGGAGATCAGGGATCGGCTGTGTCCGTGGTGCGTCGCGGACGGCAGCGCCGCGGAACGGTTCGATGCCCATTTCACAGTGGGAACTTGCCTGGGGGAGGAAGTGCCCCTGGAGGTTTTCGCGGCGGTCGACCGGCGAACTCCGGGATTCGCGGCCTGGCAGGAGACGCAGTGGTTCATTCACTGCGGCGACGGCGCCGCGTTCCTGGGCCGGGTAGCGGCTGGTGAACTCGCCGCTCACTCCGACGCGCTGGAGTTGCTGCCGCGGGCGGCTCGCGACGGAGGCCGGCCGGCGGATCAGGTCGAGCACTACCTCAGCTCGCTGACCAAGGACGGCCAGCCGACGGCGTATCTCTTCCGCTGTCGGGTCTGCGCGATCCATCTCGCATACTCCGACTTCACGTAGCCCGTCCGGCGCGTCACGTGAGCCGGCCCGACGACACCGTCCGCTGAGTACTCCCACATACACCCGCTCGAAACGCGCCGACCATCGGTGGGCCCCTCAGATCCGACGTCGATGAGCGGTGCTGGGCAACCGGCAGGTGGCCAAACGGGTAGCGGGAAGGATTGCGGCGGCGGGCAGGCTTCAGCGCGAAGACCATGGTGGCTGTGGCGTTCGCGCGCTCACGGGGGGATTGCCAGGCGTGCGGGGCGCCGGATGAGGCGCTGTGCCGTGTCCGCTCAACTCCCAGGGCGTCGATGGCTGCGGGGCCGTCCAGGAGGGCGCGACCGCCTGACAGTCGGTCGCGCCCACGGTCCTCAGGCCTGCCCCCTCCCACCTTCGTGGTGGGGAGCGGGGGCCTTTCGTGCAGCGTGGTGCAGCTATGCCATGGGGGTGGAGCGGATCGCGGAGATGTCGAACTGCAGCCGGACTTTCTCACTCACCATGGTGCCGCCGGCTTCCAGGCGTTGGTTGTAGACGAGGCCCCATTGGGTGCGGTCGATGGTGGTGGTGGCGTCGAAGCCGGCTCGTTCGTAGCCGAAGGGGTCGACCACCGAGCCGAGGTAGTCGAGTTGGAGTTCGACGGGGCAGGTGACTTGGCGGATGGTCAGGTCGCCCGTCATGCGGAAGGTCTCTCCGCCGTCGTGGGTGGCGGAGGTGCTGCGGAAGGTCATTTCCGGGTAGCGGCGGGCGTCGAAGAAGTCGGTGCCGATGAGGTGGGCGTCCCGCTGTTCGACGCCGGTGTCGACGCTGGCGACCCGGATGGTGATTTCGGCCCGGGATTGGGAGGGGCGGGCTCCGTCGAAGTACAGGGTGCTGTCGTAGTCGGCGAAAGCGCCGCGCACCGTGGTGACCATGGCATGGCGTACGGAGAAGCCGATGCGGCTGTGCGGGCGGTCGATGGTCCATTGCCCGGTCAGTGCGCGAAGGGCGGGGTCGAGCGCGGCGCCGGTGGTCTCGGCGCCCGGGAAGGGCGTACGGGGGCCGGCAGCAGGCGTCGGCTCGATGGTCGCGCCCTGGCGACGGCTGAAGATACCCATGCGGTCGTAGCCTCCTCGAATGTGATTACTACGTGTTATCACGGGGCCGGGACGGGCCGGACAGCGAGATGGGCGGCCTCGTCCGAAATCTCTGTCGCGGCCTGCAAAGATGCACAGGATCGACCCAGGATCGTCATGAGTGTGGATGCACTGTCGGGCGATACGTGTTCACAGTGAGTCACTGCGCGGTTCGGTCAGGTGGTGGAGCCGGCGTTCGCGACGCACTCGGTCGTCGCCGTTCGTGGCCCGACCTCGTGAACAGGGACGGCCTCCAGCACGGTTTGGTGCAGGTTTTGGGTGCGCTCTGGGCGCGGTTGGTCCGAGTGGAGGTGGAAGGCTTGCGCCGACCCGCTGTCGTGGCCGGCGTAGGGAGACGGCGTGGCGGGGTGGGGGTCACTGCGTATACCCCTCACGACACGGTCACCCTGAACCGGGCCCGCACCGGTGTCCTGCCGGATGCCCCACGCTCGACCGTGTCGAGAGGGGCCGGTCGCGGGTGGCGGGGTGAGGCCGGTGGGGTGAGGATGGCGCGGACGGGAGTCCCAGGAAGGTGGTGCGCGCATGACGGAGGAAGTCGGAGGGGCGGCGGCCGAGACACGCCTGGACGGCTTCCCGATCGTCTTCGACCTTGGGCAGGCCGCGTGGTTCACCTGCGAGGGGATCTCAGCGCTGCCCACGACCCCGTTCAGCGTCCTGAGCCACGCAGGCGCGCCGGCCGGACCGCGGGACACTTTCGGCAAGGTCAACAACGACACGAGCTGCTCTCTCCACCTCGGCCGCCGACCCACCAGAGCGGCAGCAGGCGCCTTCCTGCCCATCCTGGACATGTACCAATCGCCCCCCGAAACCCTCGCTGGGCACGTACACGTGCCGCCCCTCAAGACCGCTCAACCGGCCTGAAACAACCGGACAGGAGGGACGCACGTGGTTGACGCCGACCCCTACCTCGGCACGAGAGCATCAGACTCGGCCGTGCTGGAGGCCCTGTTCACACAGGCGCCGCTCGGCCTCTTCCTTCTCGACGAACAGCTGCGCGTGCGTCGCTACAACACATCGGCCCGCGGACTGCGCGGCATCACCGCCGAGCGGGTACTCGGGCGGACCTTCGGAGAGGTGAGTACGGGCCTCGACACCACGGAGCTCAGTGAGCTCGCTCGGGAAACCCTCCGCACCGGTGAGTCGGTGCTGCGGCACACCGTGAAGGGCACGCCGGGCACGCGACCGGACGAGGACCTGACGGTTTCGGTGTCCATATTCCAGGTGGACGACGCGGCCGACGGGCAGCCCGGTGTGCTCATGGCGGTCGAGGACGTGACCGAACGTGAAGCGGCCCGGGCGCGGCTCGATCTCCTCTACAACACTCGCCGGACCGTCGGCACGACCCTGGATGCGACGACGACGGCCCGCGAACTGGCAGGCGTGCTGGTGCCTGCCCTCGCCGACGCGGTGACGGTGCACATCCTGGATGCGGTACTGCGCGGTGAGCCTCGCCGTCGAGGACCGGTCGACGCCGGAGAGCGGCTGCGTCGGGCGGCCTTCTTGAACGGGCCCGACACACATGCCGACGAACGGCAGACGACCCTTGAGACGCTGCTCCTCGCCACCCCCTTCACACGGAGCCTCGAGGACGCCACGCCCCGCCTGGTCTCGCGGCTGGACGCCGAGGGGGTCTGGCCCCCCGAGCTGTCCGAGCACGCCCACGCACTCGCCACCGCGGGCGTCCACTCGCTGATGGCGGTGCCCCTCGTCGTACACGATGCCGTGCTCGGTGTCGTCACGCTCTACCGCTCGGAGCGGCCCCAGCCGTACACACAGCAGGACCTCGATCTGGTGGTGCAGGTCTCCTCCCGGGCTGCCCTCGGCGTCGACCACGCGTCCAGCTACGCAAGGGAGCGGAACACGGCAACGGCCCTCCAGCGGCACTTGCTGCCGAGCCGTACGCCGGAACTGACAACCGTCGAGACGGCGCATCTATACCTGCCCGTGAGGGCGGGCGGAGACTGGTTCGACGTGATCGAACTGTCCGGAGCACGGGTCGGACTCGTCGTCGGCGACGTCGTCGGACACGGGATCGAGGTCGCGGCCATGATGGGGCGCCTCCGTACCGCCCTGCGCACGCTCGCCGAACTCGACCTGGAGCCGGACGAGTTGCTGACCCATCTCGACGAGATCGCTGCCCGGCTCGCCAGTGAGAACGTCGACACCGACGAGGTGGGCCACGATGACGACATCCCAACCGGAGGACGGGTCGCCACCTGCGCGTACGCCGTTTACGACCCGGTCAAGCGCCACCTGACCCTCGCCTCCGCCGGGCACCCCGCCCCGCTCCTCGTCTCGCCGGAAGGAGAGGTGGCCACCGTGGAGGTCGACATGGGCCCCGCGCTCGGCACGGCCCACGGCACGTACGAGACAGCCACGCACAGCCTCGACGACGGCGCCGTCATCTGCCTGTACACCGACGGACTGCTCGCGGGCAGTGACGAGGCGGCCGACACGCTCCGACGCGTTCTCACCCACCAGGACCGCGCACTGTCCGAGACGGCCGATGCCATCGCCTGTGCCCTGGCCGACGATCGGGCCGACGACGACGCCGTCCTGCTCCTGGCACGCGCCCGCGGTCTCTCGGATGACCAGGCAGCTCACTGGGACCTGCCGTCCGACCCCTCGGTGGTCGCCGCGGCGAGGTCTCTCGCCGGACGACAGCTGGTTGCCTGGGGGCTGGAGGACATCGCGTTCGAGACGGAACTGATCATCAGTGAGCTGGTGACGAATGCCATCCGATACGGCGAGGGCCCGGTGAGTCTCCGGCTCATCCGCGACCGGCATCTCACGTGCGAGGTCACCGACGGAAGCAACACCTCGCCACACATGCGCCGCGCCCACGACACCGACGAGGGCGGCCGGGGGCTGTATCTCGTGATGAGCATGAGCCACCGCTGGGGCACGCGCTACGCCGCACGAGGCAAGACGGTCTGGTCGCAGCAGACCCTTCCCGGCCGGACCGATGAAGGGACCCCATCGCCACGGTGAAGCAGACGACTGCCATGCAGCGCCGCACGGCCAACGGCCTCAGACGCTTTGATCATCGCCTTTCGCTGAGCCGGACCACTCACCGGACAGCCGACTTCGGGAAAGCGCGAGGCTAGTGTGACCGGTATGCCTGACGGACTCACGTGGATCGGCGAGCACAGCTACGAGGCCCGGGACCACTCCGTGCCGAGGATGCGCGACGGTATCTCCCTGAAAGCAGCCCGAGGTGTGGAGGCGGAAGACTTCTGGACCGGTCGTCGGAACCGGACGCAGCGCTGCGGGCTGCGGGGCCGTGTTCCGCAGGTGTGGCTGGTGCAGCAACAGGTCATCGTCCTGCGCAGCGGCCTCACTTCACGGACCGCTCACACGGAGACGTCGCCGGCGGACCACGAAGCGACGGCGGAGGCGGTCGCGGACGGCAATGGAGGTCTCGCGGGGAGCCTGATGGAGACTCATCTCGCCCTCGTGGAGTCCGAGTTGCTGCAGACCATGCATGCCGCGCAGTCCGACAGCGACCGCGAGCAGGCTCCTGGGCCGCGCAACACGGAACGTACCGCACCGTGAAGAGTATGCCTCGACCTCGCGACCTGGGCATCGCCCCCGGAGTGCTGACTCCTGGGCCGTGGAACTCCCTCACTGATGTACCGGGTGTCCGCGTCGGACACCTGACGCTCGATCACGACGACGCGGAGCTCCCGGTCCGTACCGGGGCGACGGTCGTCGTCCCGGCAGCCGGCTCCGCGTTCCGCGAGAAGCCGGCTGCCGGCCTGGAGGTCGTCAACGGATTCGGGAAGGCCGCGGGCCTGAGCCAGATCGTTGAACTCGGTTTTCTGGAAACACCGTTGGCGCTCACGAACACACTCGGTGTCGGCGCCGCCTTCGAGGGGCTGGTCCGGCACTCGCTGGACGAGCACCCCGAGATCGGTGTCTCCACAGGCACCGTCAATCCGGTGGTCTTCGAGTGCAACGACGGCTGGCTCAATGACATCCGGGGCCTGCACGTGCGTCCGCAGCATGTTCTGGACGCGCTGCAGGCTGCGTCCGACGGTCCCGTGCCCGAAGGGGCGGTGGGCGCGGGCGCCGGGATGGTGGCCTTCGGCTGGAAAGCCGGCATCGGCTCCAGTTCCCGTGTCGTGGAGGCGGGCGACGGCACCTGCTTCACCCTGGGCGTCCTGGTCCTCGCCAACTTCGGCCTGGCCGAGGACCTGACCGTGCTCGGCACGCCGGTGGGCCGGTCCCTCACCCCGCAACAGGCCGGAGAACAGGCCGAGTTCGCACGCGGCGCCGGGTCGTGTGTCGTCCTGCTCGCCACGGACGCCCCGGCCGACGCCCGTCAGCTGCGGCGCATCGCGAAGCGTGCGACGGTCGGACTGGCCCGTACCGGTGGCATCGTCCAGCACGGCAGCGGCGAGTACGCCCTGGCCTGGTCGACGACACACCGCGTCCCGCACCGGCCCTCGGATGCGGTCCGCGCGTCCTCGGCACTGGCCGAGGACGGACCGCTGATGGACCTGTTCTTCCGGGCCGCTGCCGAGGCCACCGAGGAAGCCGTCCTCGGAGCCCTGTTCGCCGCACACCCGGTGACCGGGGTACGGGGCCACCACGCCCCCGCCCTTCCCGCGGACCGTGTCGCTCACCTCGCGAGCCCCGCGCGTCGCCGTACGCCGGAGCCCCCGACGCACACGTCGTAGCCGCACCGCACACCTTCGCCACAACAGCTTTCGCCACAGCCACCTTCGGCGGGCCGGGTCCTGGCGACCGTGGGTTCGTCGATCGGCGTGGCCCTGGCCAGCGGCACCTCGTACCTCACCACCCTCATCCCCGGCGAGGGCTTCAGGCAGGTCTACGCCGAGCACGGCCTCGAGCTGAAGAACCTCTCGCGCACCCTGGAGGACTCGGGCACGGTGATGGTGCCGCTGATCCCATGGAGCGAGGCCGGGATGTACGTATCGACCACGCTGGGCGTCGCGACGCTCTCCTGCGCGCCGTACGCCTTCCTCTGCTACCTGGGGGCCGTGTTCACGGTGATCTGCGGGCACACCGGGATCGGCATCGCCCGGAGCAACTCGATGCAGGGCGGCGCCACGCCTTTGGAGCCTGTGACGTCCTGAGGTTGTTGCCGATGCCGGATCCGTCTCGTCGTGATGACGGTTAATCCGGCACGGGCAAGTGTCAGTGCCCGGCTCAGAAAGGAGCTTTTGTCTTCCTGCTCCTGCTCCTGCTCCTGACCCGGACACAGCCACAACTGAAACGCGCAGGCTACGTGGCGATTGCCGTCACCGTGTCATCGCTCTGGCTCGTGACGTAGACACTCTTGCCGTCCGGGCTTACCGCCAATCCACCCGGGCTGGCGCCGACCGGGACGGTCCTGATCACCGCATAGGTGTCCGTGTTGATTACTGACAGAGTGTTCGAGCCTCCGTGTACTACGTAGAGGCGGTTCTCAGTCGGGCTCGCCGCCGGCGCGCCCGGACCATCAGCGGCCGGGATGGTCGTGACCACGGAGTTGGTGATCGTGTTGATCACCGACACCGTGTCCGAGCCGGCGTTGACCACGTAGAGGCGAGTCCCGAGCCCGCCCACGGCGACCCCTCTCGGGGTGCCGCCGACATGGATCGTCGCGATCACTGCGTTGGTGATCGTGCTGATCACCGACACCGAGTCCGAACCCTGGTTGGTCACGTAGAGGAGGGTTCCGAGCCCGCCCACAGCCACCCCGGCCGGGGAGTCGCCGACCGGGATGGTCGCGATCACCGCGTTGCTGGACCTGTCGATGACCGACACCGAGTCGTCACCTGCATCGGCCACGTACACGCGGTGCCCCAGAGGGCTCACCGTCACGCCGAGTGGGTTGTCGCCGACCGGGATCGTGTCGACCGCGGCCCGGGCGGCCGCAGGGGTGGCCGCGGCGGCCGGCAACACCGCGCCGACCGCCGCCATGGCCAACGCGAGCATCCACATCCGCAGTTGCGAAAGCAGCCGGGACACCCCCTGGTGTGCCTTCCGTACTTCTGGCCGGTGCCGACGAGGCGGCTCGACCAGCGATCTCCGCTCCATACGCAGTACTTCCCTTCATGCGCAGTGGGGAAAGGCCATTGGATACGGAGAAATGCTCACCCGCTGGCCTTTCCTGTCCAACGGTGAGATCTGAACCAATTAAATGGAAATCAGCGGCGGCATGGTCTAGATCATTTATGGTGCCTTTGGAGATTAAGGCGGCTGAAGATTTCAGCCCGAGAGCCTTTCTTGTGCTCCACTCGAACGAGTGAACGCTGGTCGATGGAAGTGGAAAGGGAAGTGGAATTGGAAAACGGAGAGCGCCATCCGTGACCTTTGAGGCGTCAAAAGGAGCAACTGCCATGCAATGAAGATGAGTTGGGAGCCCGCGAGCTGGTCGATATTTCTCTATGCGGCAGTGCATGGCCGCACGGCATTCATGTGTTTTCGGATTAATTAAGAGATTGCGGGAGCTGATGAGGAACGTTCGGACCGCTGCCATCCGGTCAAGGTTTCCGCGGACGGAACCACGGACGGGTGAAGACGCGGGACCGTCCGGCCGAGCGGCACTCCGGATACCGGTCGGGGCCCGGTTTCGGCGGCCAGTCTGGAAGTCGACTTCAGCGCGCTTCGCGCCGACCGCGGCGCCGGCGATCCATCAAAGGAGGCAAGCGTGCCACCTCACTACCAGGATTCCGCACTCTCCCGGCGGCGGTTCCTCGTCGTCGGCGCCGCGTGCGCCGGCGCCCTCGCCGTGCCTGCCGCTGTCGGCGCACCGCGTGCCGCCGCGGCGACGCAGTACACCCTGACAGTCACGAACAACTCGACGCAGTTCCAGGACATCTGCCTGTTCCAGAAGTCGGTCGGCCTCGGCGTCCCGGCCGCGGTGTCGCTCGCATGGCTGACCGCGCCCGCCCATCCGGGCCACACGGTGACCTTCACGTGGACCGTCAACTACAGCTTCGTCTGGGCGCCGACAGGCCCGCTCATGAGCGGCATCCCGTTCATGGACTGGGAACAGGCGGCGGCCGACCCTGACGACCAGCTCCAGAACCAGACCGGTTTCGACTTCGACGACGGGAACTAGGGGTTCGTGCCCGCTCCCGACGGTGACACCCCCTTGGGTGGCCTCGGCATCCAGGTCCTCCCCAGCGTGCCGGACGACACCGCCTCGGTCGGTATCGGCATGAACGGCGCTCCGGTCTTCGCGGCGCAGGCTGTCCCCGGCACGAAGCTGGTCTTCACGCCGCGTCCCCAGTACTGGATCACAGCCGGCACCTTCATCGACGGCGAGGTGCTGAACGTCGAGGAGATCACCAACGACGCCGAGATCCCTTACGACAACACGTTCTCGATGAACGCCGTCCTCACGCAGACCAACCTATGGACGGTGTTCGCCCCGAAGAGCTGATGCGGCTGCCTCCGTCGCCGCGCGACGGTGGCGACCTGGGGGACCGGGGCCAGGCCCATGCGCAGTTCGGGTGCCTTCCGACCCGGGCGCCCTCTGATCTGCGAAGAGCGTGGTGGCGGCAGATGAACTGCCGAGCCGGTGCGCCCTGCGCTCGTACTACGCTGCCGACGTGATGAATCCGAGCGAGCCCCAGGACCCGCAGCCGGCAACGCGGGGCTCGGCCTTGGTGCGGGGCGGCGGCGCGGGCTCCGACCGCGACGGCGCTGCCGGCCAGGGCCGCCCGGCCAACCAGGGGCGGCGGGTCGCGGCCCGCAATCGGGCCGCTCTCATCGCCGCCGCCCGCGAGGTCTTCGCCGAGCAGGGCCTGAACGCCCCGCTGTCCGCCGTCGCTCGCCGCGCGGGGGTGGGGCAGGGCAGTCTCTACCGGCACTTCGCCGACCGCTTCGCCTTGGCCTCCGCCGTTCTGGACGAGAACGTCCAGCAGATCGAGCGGGCAGGCGCCGAGCCGGGCGCGAGTCTCAAGGGTGTTCTGGGCGTGGTCACTTGGCACCTGACCCGCTCGACGGCATTCGTCGACCTGTTGCGCGTGCGCGGCGACGGCGAGCAGGCCCGCGCGCTGTCCGAGCGCGTCCGCAGTGTCCTGGCCGGGTGCCTGCCCGCCGGGCATCGTCTGTCCGCCGACGACGTCATGCTCGCCGTCGCGATGGTCTCCGGCGCCGTCGCCGGCCCCACCCCGGCGGAACGGGAGCGCGTCGCCCTGGCGGCCTGGCAACTGCTCGGCGTCGAGGTGGGGCCGCTGCGACCCTGCGAGACGGTCGTCGACGTGTGACCGTCAGCCGCCGTTTGACTGGCGGATGCCCTTGGCCAGTGCGGTGAACGTGAAGACGTACCCGCCGGCGGGGCCGCTGACGGTCATGTAGGCCTTCGTGCCGCCCGGAGCGATCGCGACGTTGGTCGCCGACTTCACACCCTCGGATTTCTCGGCGGGAACCTCGACAGTGGCCAGACGCGCCCCGTACTTGCTGTAGACGGCGATGGCGGGCCGGCCGTGCAGCCCCTGGTAGAGGTTGCCGTCGGCGTCCACGGCGATGGAGTCGGTCTGGGCCAGGCCGCCGTCGACATGGATGGCCTCGTGCTGGGAGGTCACAGCGGTCTTGTCGGCGTCGAGCAACAGGTAGGAGATGGTGTCCTCGGAGAGCTCGCTGATCCACAGGCCGCGCAGATCGGGGTCGAACATGACTCCGTTGGGCTGGGCGAGCCCGTCGGCCAGGACGGTGGTCTTCGTGCCGTCACGGTCGATGCGCACGATGCGGCCATCGGTCTCGTCCGGCTTCGTGCCGTGCGCGTCGCTCACGTACACGTTGCCCTCGCCGTCGAAGGCGATGTCGTCCGGCGTCATTTTGGAGCCGTCGACCTCACCGGAGAAGAACGTGCGCGGCTCCGAGCCGTCCTGCGCGACGCTGACGATCGAACCGGTGGCGAAGTCGGTCAGGTACAGGCGGTGGTCGTGCGGGCTGATCTGCGCGGAGGTGTAGGCGCCGGTCTTGTCGGTGTAGACGCCTTCGTGCTTGCCGGTGGTCACATCGACGGAGATGAGCTTGGGATCGCCCGGAGGCGCGGTGACATCCACGACGTACAGGCTGCCGTCCTCGATCAGGACCGGGCCCTCCAGCAGGGTCATGCCGGTGGCCTCGTGCACGTCGGTCACGTGCGCGAGCTGGGTGGCTCGGATGCTTGTGCCCTCGCCGGACGACGCGGGTTTCGAGGCCGGGGTGGCGGTCTGGGTGCCGCATGCGGTCGGTGTCAGGAGGCCGAGGGCGGCCAGCCCCGCCAGAGCGCGGGGCGTACGGGACGTGGTCATACGGTGATGTGCTCCTTCCTGTCGCCCGGATGTCCGGACGTCGTGACGTGCAGGAGACGTACTCCCGGCCGTGGTGCGGGAGTTCGGCAACTGGGCCCTGCTGTCGGGATGTTCCGCACCCGGGCTCCGGCCGGACAGCTGTCAGGCGGCCGACCAGCCGCCGTCGGAGGGCAGGATCGCGCCGTTGACGTTCACCGCGTCCTTGCTGAGCAGGAACGTGATCGATGCGGCCAGCTCCTCGGCCATGGCGAGGCCGGGGATCGCGACACGCATCTTCGCGGTGCGGGCCGAGCCGTACGGGGCGGCGGTGGGGAGGTGGATTCCGGTGGCCACCGCGCCGGGGGCGACAGCGTTGACCTGCACGCCGGTGCCCGCGTACTGGTAGGCCGACGATTTCGTCAGGCCCACCAAGGCGTGCTTGGAGGTGGTGTAGGCGGCACCGGCGGCCGAGCCGCGCAGGGCGGCCTCGGAGACGATGTTGACGATCCGGCCGCCGCCGGCGGCGAGCATGCCCGGCACGACGGCGCGCATCAGGCGCATGGGGCCGTCGACGTTGATGCGCATGACGCGATCCCAGATGGTGTCGTCGACCTCGTGCACGGCGGCGTCGTTGTCCATCACGCCGGCGACGTTCGCCAGGGCGTCCACGCGACCGCCCGCGGCGGCCAGGACGGCGTCGGCGGACGTGGGCGCGGTGATGTCGGCGGTGAGGGGCACGATCGCCTCGCCCAGGTCGGCGGCAAGGGCCGCGAGGCCGTCGTGGGAGACGTCGACGGCGATCACGCGGCCGCCCTCGCGCACTATGCGCGAGGCGACGGCCTTTCCGATGCCGGAGGCGGCACCGGTGACGACGACGGTCTGGCGGCTGAAGCGACCGGGCGTGATCTGTTCGGTCCACGGTTCGGGGTTACCTGTCTCGACGCCCAGGTCGGGCTCCGCGGCCGCTGCGGTGTCGGCCGGGGGAGCGGTGGGCAGGCCCTCGGGGACCCGGCCGGTCTCGGCGGCGGTGACCAGCGCGTCCACGAGCTGCGGCGGGAACTTCCCGCCGGACATCTTCACGAGCTTCTCCAACGGCAGGCCGAGGGCGGGGGCCAGGGCCTGCTCGTTCTGCCCCTGGGAGGCCAGAAGACCGCGCAGGACCTGCCCGGCGGCGGGATCCGCCAGCCAGTCGCGCAGCGGGGAATTGGGGGTGAGGTTCGACATCGCGGGCCCTTCGTGTCGTGGCGCTCGGGCGGGGCCGTGTGAGGCAGGCCCCGCACCGCAACCGGACAGTGTTGTCCGGTTCTTGGGTTACGGTACCGGTGACCGCGCGGGACGCCCCGCGAGGGCCACAGTCCCAACCCCCGCGGCGACCAGCGCACCTCCCCCCACGAGAGGAACCCGCCACATGACCCTGCCGCAGTGCGACACCCCGCCCACCCCGCAGGAGACCGCCGACCTTCGCGAGCGCTACCGCGTCGAGCGTGAGCGCCGCGTGTGCCCCGAAGGCCCGGGTCAATACCGGGCCACGGCAGCGGAGTTCGGCTACTTCGCCGCCGACCCTTATGTCGATGACGTGGCGGAGCGCGAGCCGCTGCGCGACGTGGTGGACGTCGCGATCGTCGGTGGCGGGTTCGGCGGGATCCTGGCGGGCGCACGCCTGCGCGGGCAGGGCGTGGCGAAGGTGCGGGTCATCGACAAGGGCGGTGACTTCGGGGGGACTTGGTACTGGAACCGCTACCCGGGCATCCACTGCGACATCGAGTCGCACGTCTACTTGCCGCTGCTCGACGAGACCGGCCATGTGCCCGAGTGGAAGTACGCACCGGGAGAGGAGATCCGCCGTCACGCGGTGCGTATCGCCGAGCAGTTCGGCCTGTACGAGGACGCTCTCTTCTCCACCGCCGTCACCTCCCTGGTCTGGGACGAGAGCACCCAGCAGTGGGTGGTCACCACCGACCGCGGTGACAGGTTCCGCGCCACCTACGTCATCACGGCCACCGGCACGCTGACGGAGCCGAAGCTGCCCGGCATCCCCGGCATCGAGAACTACCGGGGCCACACCTTCCACACGTCCCGCTGGGACTACGGATACACCGGCGGCAGCCCCGAGGGAGGCATGACGGGTCTGGCCGGCAAGAGGGTCGCCGTCGTCGGCACCGGCGCCACCGGCGTGCAGGTCATCCCGATGCTGGCCGAGGACGCCGGGCACCTGTACGTCTTTCAACGCACCCCGTCCGCCGTGGATGTGCGCGGCCAGCGGCGCATGACACCTCAGGACGTCGGCGCGGACCGCCCGGGATGGGCGGCCGAACGCCGGGACAACTTCCTGCGGATAGCCTCCGGGGAGGGTGCCGAGCAGGACCTGGTCGCCGACCGCTGGACGGAGTCGGCCGGCCTGCTGGAGAAGCTCCTGCCCAGCTTCCGCCGCGACGGCGAGCCGGACTTCGAGGCCGCCTACGAGGCCGCCGACCACGCCACGATGAACCAGGTTCGCGAGCGTGTGGCCGCCGAGGTCACCGACCCCGACACCGCCTCGGCCCTCCAGCCCTGGTACCGGTACGCGTGCAAGCGCCCCGCGTTCTCCGACAAGTACCTCCCCGCGTTCAACCGGGACAACGTCACACTCGTGGACACCGCCGACACCCACGGCATCGAGCACATGACGGAACGCGGCGTCGTCGTCGGCGGGGTGGAGTACGAGGTCGACTGCGTGGTGTTCGCGACCGGATTCTCCGTGGGTGTTTCCGGCATCACCTCAGGGGAACTGCCCGTGACCGGCCGCGGCGGAGTCCAGCTCCTGCACGCGCGGGCGCAGCAGGGCCCACGCACCTTGCACGGCTTCACCAGCAACGGGTTCCCGAACCTGATCCAGATGGGCTCGCTGCAGAACGCCAGCAGCGTGAACTTCACGCACATCCTCGACGAACAGGCCGTGCACGCCGCCGCCCTGGTCACCGCCGCGGAGGAGAAGAACGCCGTCGTGGAGCCCACCCCCGATGCCGAGGCTGCCTGGATCGACGTGTGCGCCAAGGGCGCCCCCGACCATGAGTGGTTCCATGCCGATTGCACCCCCGGCTACTACAACCGAGAGGGCCGGGGCCGCCCCAACGGTCCGACCGCCTACCCGCACGGCGCCGTCGCCTTCCACGACCTCCTGCGCAGCTGGCGCGAGGAGAACATCACCGAAGCCCTTCAGGCCAAGGCCACCGCCTCGGCCTGACGCATCGAGCGGTAGGGGCGGCACCGCCTCTACCGCAGCATTGCGCCGACTGCCGCACCGCCCCGACCGCCGCACCGCCCCGACCGCAGCACCGCGCCGGTCGGGGCACGTGGTCGGCGCCTCCTGCAGCGATCAGCTCTGTCGGCGGGTTGGACCTTCCCATGTGGAACGGGAGCTGGGCGAGGCGGCGGGCGCGGTCATGTCGAGCAGGAGCAGTGCGTCGTGGTCGGGGCTGCCGGGTTCGGCGGTGTAGACGCCGATGCGCTGGCCGGGTGTGCCCTCCACGTGCAGGGACTGGGACGTGAGGGTGAGCGTGCCGACTTGGGGGTGGTGGAACGTCTTCTGCGCGGGCTTGCGCCCGGTCACTTCGTAACGTTCCCACAGACCCGCGAAGTCGGGGCTCTTCAGGAGGAGTTCCCCCACCAGGCTGGTCAGGTCGGGGGCATCGGGTGCGGTGCCGGAAATGGCGCGCAGACGGGAGACGCAGCCGGTGATCTGCCGGTCCCAGTCGGTGAAGAGCTCGCGGGCGGCGGGGTGGAGGAAGAGGTAGCGGGCGAGGTTGCGCTGCTTGAGGGGCCAGTCGTCCAGGCCCGCGTAGAGGGCGAGGCCGCCCGGATTCCAGGCGAGCATGTCCATGCTGCGGCTGATGACGTACGCCGGGTTCGGCCGGAGCGACTCGAGCAGCAGCTTGAGGTGCGGGCGCACGGTGCGACTGGGGGAGGGCGGCGGCTCGGGCACGTACCGGGCGGCACGGGCGGCCAGCTCGCGCAGATGCTGGTGCTCCTGATCGTCCATGTGCAGAGCGCGCGCGAGGGCATCGAGGACGGCAGGGCTGGGGCGGGTCTCCTTGCCGCGCTCCAGGCGCACGTAGTAGTCGATGCTGATGCCGGCGAGGGTGGCCAGTTCCTCCCGTCGCAGACCCGGGGTACGGCGTATTCCGGCGCCGACGGTCAGGCCGACCTGTTCGGGACCGGTCTGGGTGCGGCGGGCGCGCAGGAAGCGGCCCAGCTCCGCGCCCTCGCTCTTCGCGCTCTCGGATGCCATGTCTTTCAGTCTCACACCGTCTCAGCCTGCGGCGCAGGTGCGAGGGGGGCCCTGTCGTTACCCCTGAAGAGCCCGCCCTGCCACATCCGCGCAATCCGGGCGACGGTGAATGCACAAGACACCGGCACTACGCCCCGACGAGCGCTTGGACAGCCATGATCGCGCCGGGCGGGCGAGAGTGAGAGTTGCCGGTACGCCAAGAACCGGAGACACCGAATGCGCTACATCAAGCTGCGTGACCTGGAGGTTTCCCGGATCGGTCTCGGCGCGATGGGCATGTCCCACGGCTACACCGACTCCGGAACCGATGAAGCGGAGTCCGTGCGGACCCTGCACCGGGCGATGGAGCTGGGCGTCACCTTCATCGACACCGCCGAGATCTACGGTCCCTACGCCAACGAGGAACTGCTGGGGCGCGCCCTGAAGGGCCGCCGGGACCGGGTAGTGCTGGCGACGAAGTTCGGAATGGTCTCGCACGCCGGAGCGGGCCCGTGGAATCTGGACTCAAGCGCGGCCAACATCCGTACCGCAGTCGAGGGATCTCTGCAGCGCCTCGGCACCGACCACATCGACCTGTACTACCAGCACCGTGTCGACCCGAACACGCCGATCGAGGAGACCGCCGGCGCCGTCGCTGAGCTGATCGCCGAGGGCAAGGTCCGCGCGTTCGGCCTCTCGGAAGCCGGCCAGGACACCATCCGCCGCGCCCACGCCGTCCACCCGGTCACCGCGGTGCAGTCGGAATACTCGCTGTGGACCCGCGGGATCGAGAAGCGCATCCTGCCCGTCCTGCGCGAACTGAACATCGGCCTCGTGCCCTTCGCCCCGCTCGGCCACGGCTTCCTCACCGGGCAGATCCGCGCCACGGACGGCTTCAAGGAGGGCGACTTCCGGCACGGCAACCCCCGCTTCACCGGCGAGAACTTCCAGCGCAACCTGCGCATCGCCGACGAGGTCCAGGTGGTCGCCGAGCAGGCCGGCGCCACGCCTGCGCAGGTCGCGCTCGCCTGGCTGTTCGCCCAGGGCGACGACATCGCCCCGATCCCCGGCACCAAGCGTGTGCACCGCGTCGAGGAGAACACCGCCGCCGACGCCATCGAGCTGACCACCGACCAGCTCATCCAGCTCAGCAGCCTTCCGCAGGCAGCCGGCGAAACCCACACGGAAGCCGGACGGCAGATGCTCGAACGCTGATCACGTGTCCTTCGAACCCCGTCGCTGACGGCGGCGCCCACCCCCACCTCCTGGAGCACCTTTCCCATGCGCGCAGCAGTGATGTACGGAGCCGGAGACGTCCGCGTCGAGGACCGGCCCGACCCGAAGATCGTCCAGCCGACCGACGCCGTCGTCCGCACGCTCGCCGCGTGTGTGTGCGGCAGCGACCTGTGGCCCTACGGGTCGATGCCCGCCACCGAAACCGGCCGCCCCATGGGGCACGAGTTCCTCGGCGTCGTGGAGGAGACCGGCGTGGACGTGACCGGCCTGAAGGCGGGTGACCTGGTCGTCGCCCCGTTCACCTACAGCGACAGCACCTGCGACTACTGCGCCAAGGGCCTGCACATCTCGTGTCGCAACGGAGGCCGGTACGGCTTCGACGGCGTCGACGGCGGCCAGGGTGACGCGGTGCGCGTCCCGCACTCCGACGGCACCCTGGTCAAACTGCCGGTAGCCGCCGACTCGGAGCTGGTGCCGTCGCTGCTGGCCCTGTCGGACGTGATGACCACCGGCCACCACGGCGCCGTCACCGCGGGCGTCGGCCACGGGGACACGGTGCTGGTCGTCGGGGACGGCGCGGTCGGCCTGTGCGCGGTCATCGCCGCCAAGCGGCTGGGGGCCGAGCGGATCCTTCTCGCCGGCCGCCATGCACCGCGCACCGACCTGGGCCGAGACTTCGGCGCGACCGACGTCGTCGCCGAGCGCGGCGACGAGGGCATCGCGCACATCCGTGACCTGACCGGGGGAGTGGACAAGGTGATCGAGGCCGTCGGCACGCGCCAGGCGCTGGACACCGCACTGGGCGCGGTCCTGGACGGCGGCACCATCAGCCGCCTCGGTGTCCCGCAGTACGAGCAGGGGCCGATCGGCCCGGCCGAGTTCATGCGGAACATCACCCTGACCGGCGGCGCCAGCCCCGCCCGCGCCTACATCGAGCAGCTGCTGCCCGACGTCCTGGACGGCAGCATCACCCCCGGCCGCGTCTTCGACCGCACCTTCGCGCTCGACCAGACCCCTGACGCCTACCGGTCCATGGCCGACCGCCAGGTCCTCAAGGCCCTCATCACCCCCTGACCCCACCCTGCCTGGCCCCCTGACCCCACCCCTTCCTGGCAAGCAAAGGACCACCGCTCATGCAGTACGTGACCCTGAACAACGGCGTGGAGATGCCGCTCCTCGGCTTCGGCGTCTACCAGATCCCCGCCGAGGACACCGAGCGCGCCGTCGCCGACGCCCTCGCCGCCGGCTACCGCCTCCTGGACACAGCCGCCGCCTACGGCAACGAGGAAGCCGTGGGCCGCGCGATCAAGAGCAGCGGCATCCCGCGCGAGGACCTGTTCGTCACCACCAAGCTGTGGGTGCAGGACGCCCCGGCCCAGGACAACACCAAGCGCGCCTTCGAGACGTCGCTTCGGAAGCTGGGCCTGGACCACCTCGACCTGTACCTGATGCATCAGCCCTACGGCGACGTGTACGGCCAGTGGCGGGCCATGGAGGCCCTGAACCGTGAGGGCCGGGCCAAGGCGATCGGTGTCGCCAACTTCTACCCCGACCGGCTGATCGACCTGATGGTGAACAACGAGATCGTGCCGGCGGTCAATCAGATCGAGACCCACCCGTTCTTCCAGCGCGCCGACTACACGGATCTGATGCGCGAGTACGGGGTGCAGATCCAGTCCTGGGGCGGGTTCGCCGAGGGCAGGAACGACCTGTTCACCAACCCGCTGCTGGCCGGGATCGGCAAGGAGTACGGCAAGTCGGTGGCGCAGGTTGTGCTGCGCTGGCTCACCCAGCGCGGTGTCATCGCGATCCCCAAGACGGTCCGGGCCGAGCGGATGGCGGAGAACTTCGACGTCTTCGACTTCGAGCTCACCGACGAGGAGATGGCTCGGATCGCGACCCTGGACACCGGCGCATCGCTGTTCTTCGACCACCGCGACCCGGAGATGGTCACCTGGCTCGCCAAGCGCCGCCTGGACGCCTGAGAGCCGCCACCGGCTTGCAGAACCGGGTGAGCCGGGTGCGCCGGGTCAGCGTGCGGTGGGGCGCGGCGTCCTTGCCCGCGTTCTGCACGGGGGCGGGTTCTGGCGCAGCCTGTGTAGTGGTTGGCGAAATGAAGGCCGGGTACTCGGGGTGCACGTCATAGCCGGTGGGGCAGAAGTCGTTCGGCGGCGTACATGGTGGTCCTCGATTCCGGTGAGGAGGCCGTCCCTGAGACCAACCGTTCTGCCCAGCCCCAGCCCCAGCCCCAGCCCCAGTCCTGGTCGTTGGCGGGCTGCCGGTGATCGTGGCCGGTGATCTCCACGGCTGGGGAGCCCAGGAACGGAGAGGTCAAACGATGGCGCGGATTTTCGTTGATGGCGATGACTTGGTCGTCCATCTGTCATGGCGGGAAAGGGCAGCCGCTCGCCGCGGCAATGTGCGCGCCCCGTTGACCGCTGTGAGCCGTGTGACGGTCGAACCCGACTGGTGGCGGGCCCTGCGCGGTGTCCCTCATAGAGGCGTATGGATACCAGGGACCTGGTGCATCGGCACGCGCAGCCACGAAGGCGGGATGGATTTCGTGGCCATACGGTCCGGCAGGCCTGTCGTGTGTGTCGAACTGCGGACCTCGTCCCCTGTTCCCTTCAGCCTCCTCGGCGTCTCTGTTCCCACCCGCGCGGAAGCCACGAACACAGCGCAGTCGATCTGCGGAAAGGCACCGGAGATCGACACATCGACGCCTTGGCGGCAGCCGCTTCCGGTCCCCGAGGAGAAGAGTGCTGAGTAGCGGTCGGCCGGTTGCCGGAGGGACATCGCCGATGAGCTCGTCGGAGCTCAGCTCATCGCGGTAATCGATCACCGCGCGGAACAGAGCCCCTGCACTGCCGGCCGCCGCACCACGGTTTCCTCATCCCCGTCACGGCCTGACCGCGCCGCACGTCACACCATCGCTCAGCACCCGCCCCCGCGCCCCGTCACCAGCCCTCCGTACCCACCGAAAGCGGAACCCGGAGCTAGTCACGGTCGAGGGCGGTGCAGACGCAGACCTTGTTGCCCTCGGGGTCGGCGAGCACGGTGAACGACGGGGCTTCGGATGCGTCGACGACGGTGCCCCCGGCGGCGACGGCCGCTGCGATGCGGTCATCCGCCACCTCAGGAGCCAGCCACAGATCGATGTGCCAGCGCTGGCGCGGGGGCGGATGGGCGTCTGTCGCCTGGAACCACACGCTGGGTACGCGGTTCGTCGGGTCGAGGACCGTGTCGCCCACCACGTGGTCGGGGGCTCCGGTGAGCAAGGCGGACCAGAACGGGGACACCGCCGTGTCGTCGGCGGTGTCGAGTGCGAGCTCCAGCTGCGTCACCTCGCCTGGGAGTGCGGTGAGGCCGTGCTCCCGGGCCAACTTGCTGATGGTGCGGCCCAGTTCGATGTCCTGGGCTGTGACCCACCGCCCGCCCTTGTCGCCGGGGGTGGACAGGGCCAGGTCGACGACTCCGCGGCCGAGCCGGATCTCCGGATCCTGGCCGACGGTGACTGCGGCTTGCGCGACCGCGGCCACGAACGCGGCTCCCCTGACGGGGTCGGGTGTGTGGTAGCGAGCGACGATGGGCTGTGCGAGCTTGCGCCAGTCCTGGAGTCCGGTCGCGATCGCTTCGAGAGTGTCCGGGGTGCTGACGATGTCCATGGCTCCATGCTTCCAGCGGCCCACAGAAGGCGCTACGTGGTGGAGGTCGCCGTCGAGCCGCCCGGTGGTGGTGCGGTGTGGTGACGAGAGGGGCGACGAGAGTTTCGAGTCGGTCGCCGAGGTGATGCCCACGCTGCGGTCCGCAGTCAAGGAGCCGGGCCGGCTTGAGATCAACATGCTGGGCGCGCCCTTCGTGTCGGCGGCTTCATCGAGGCGGTGGACAGAGGTCGGAAGGTCCCAATGCGCGCTGACCGGACGAGGGTTGGAGGCTCTCGGCCTTCAGGGCGGCAGGCAGAAGCTCGTCGCCAACGGGCGGCAGCCGCTGATGCGTGTCGCTCGGCCCGCGAAGTGAGCAGTCCACAGCACCTGCCCTTCCGGCTGCTTCCGGACCCGTCTCGCGGGCACCGCCGGGCACTCTCTCCCGCGCGATCATCAAGCGCGTCAGTTGTTCCCCTGTTCCCCGGTCCGTGTGCTTGCGGCTTCAACTCTTCCGTCCGGTTTGAGAGTTCTTCGGCTCGGGCGTGGGCTGGCGCTTCTCGATGTTCCAAGTCTTTACCCGATGGGCCGACCGCCGCCCCAATGCTTGTCGCATCAGTAAGAGGGACCGGTCCCCAGCGCGGCCTGCGCGGGCGTGATCCCTGCTCAGAGGCTTCCGAGAGGGCTGCATCCGCGTCGGAAACCCGGCGTCCGCAGCTCGCGCCCCAGCCGGCTCCTCCTGATCGCATGCCCATCCGACTCATGGGCGGCGCCCACCATTTGAGATCGCACACATCCATTGCATACAGGGTCTGGACAGCGATCTCACTGGCCTCTAACGTGACGGCACCGCAACTCATTGAAACGATTCAATACGTCTGACACTCCAACTGCGGGTCAGACGCCAAGAAATTAGGACCGTCAAGCAGAACAACCGTCCAGACCCCACCGGCCTGCGTCTCGCCCACCACGGGACAGCACTGATCGGCCGGTCTGACGTGTTCCCAGTCGAAGGGACTGCTCCCTGTGAGGAGTTCGAGATTCACCACGACCATCGCGCTGGCGACGACACTGGGGCTGGCCGCCTCAGGCGTGGCCGCCGCGTCGCCGCACCCCGGACCCGAAGCTGTACGGGTCGTTGACCTGCGCACAGACAACAAGAGCAACCCCATCGGGATCGATAGCCAAGCGCCCTTGCTGGCATGGAAACTCGACGCCCCGGAAGGCGGACGCACCTCCGGGCAGCGGGCGTACGAGATCCGGGCGGCCCACAGCGTCGCCCAGTTGCGGCGCGGCATTGCCGACGTCTGGAAATCCGGCAAGGTCGACTCCAGTGCCACGAACAACATAGCCTTCGCCGGTGACGCTCTCCGCTCGCGCGAGTCGGTCGCCTGGCAGGTGCGGGTCTGGGACGCAGACGGACATGCGTCGGGCTGGAGCTCACCCGCCACGTGGGAGATGGGCCTGCTAGACAACTCGGACTGGTCGGCGCGCTGGATCGAGAACGCCTCGTACGACTACACCCGGCCGGACGGCTCGGAGACACCACTTCCCGTGTTCGGCAAGTCCTTCACCGTGCACGGCCGCGTAGCAAAGGCGCGGCTGTACATGACGGGACTGGGGATGTACGCCTCCACGCTCAACGGGCGCGCGGTCAGCGCGAATGTCCTGGAACCCGGTCAGACGACATACTCCTCGGAAGTCGACTACCGGACCTATGACCTCACCGACGAACTCAAGACGGGCACCAATGTCCTGGGCGTCGAGACCGGCAGTGGCGCCTACCAGCGCGTCAAGACACCCGGTCACTACTTCTTCGGCGGCAACCTGGAGCAGTACACGGTCTACGGCGAGCCAAAAGCCATTGCGCAATTGGAGATCACGTACGCCGACGGCCACAAGGAGACCGTCAAGTCCGACACCTCGTGGCGAACCGCCCTGGGGCCCACGACGTATTCATCGTGGTGGAGCGGCGAGGAGTTCGACGCCCGCCGGTCGGCGACCTCGCCCACGGCGGCCGCCAAGCTCAGCGGTTCCGACTGGCAGAACGCCTCCCTCGCCAAGCTCACGTCCAGCACCACACCCCGCGACACCACGCCGCTGCGGGCGGACCAGAGGCCGCCGGTGACCGTCGCTCAGACGGTCGAGCCGGTCTCGATCACGTCTCGCGGCAACGGCTCGTACATCCTCGACTTCGGCGCCAACCGTTCAGGGTGGCCCACCCTGAACGCCTCCGGACCGGCCGGGAGCACCATCACGATGACACCCGCGGAGCTGCTCAAGTCCGACGGCTCCCTCGACGTGTCCTCCACGGGTGCGACGGCAACCAACAAGATCGCCTACCGGTACACCATGTCGGGCAAGGGCACTGAGACCTGGCATCCGCAGTTCACCTACAGCGGCTTCCGCTACCTTCAAGTCGACGGCCTGCCGGCAGCGCCACGCCCCGACACGGTGACGATGAAGGTGGTTCACGCCTCCAACCCGCCGGCGAGCACGTTCGACTCTTCGAGTGAGCTCATCAACGGGATCCACACCATCACCCTCCGCGCGATGCAGAGCAACATGATGTCGGTCCTGACCGACTGCCCCGACCGGGAGAAGGGCCCGTACACGGGCGACAATCTCCACAACCTGGATGCCCTGCTGACCGACTACGACCTCTCCTCCTACGAGCCTCAACTGGTCCGCAACATGGCGACCGCTCAGCGGCAGCCCGGCGATGCTTCACCAGGGCTCATCGCCAACATCGCGCCGGAGTTCCACCGGGTGGCGCCTACGAAGCTCGAGTTCCCGCAGGGGACCATCGAGTTCCTCGACGAGGTGAACTGGGGCAGCGCCGTCATCCGCATTCCGTGGCAGCTCTACCGGACCTACGGCGACACCCGGACCATGACGCTCTACTACGACAACATGGTCAAGTGGCTCGACTATGAGGCTGCCAACAAGGCCGCCAACAAGGGTGACATCCCCGGACTCGGAGACTGGTCGGCCACCGACAACACCACGCCCATGCAGCTGGCCATCCTCGCCGGGTACTACACCGCGGCCAACGACATGGCGAAGACGGCCAAGGTGCTGGGCAAGTCGGCCGACGTCACCAAGTACAGCGCCCTCGCCGCGCAGTTGGCCGACGAGTTCACCAGCAGGTTCCGTCACGAGGACTCCACCGGCGTGTACTACGGCAGCGACAGTGAAGCTTCCGACGCCATGGCGCTCGACGCCGGCCTCGTCGCAGCCTCCGACCGTGCCCAGGTCCTCGCCCGGCTCGTCGCGTCAGTGCGCGCAAGCGACAACCACATCACCACCGGCTCCGTGGGCCTGGGCCCGCTCTTCCGTGCCCTGCAGGACGGCGGACGGGACGACGTCATCTACGACATGGTCGTCAACCCCACGTCCCCCGGCTACGGTTACCTCGTCGCCAGCGGCCACACCACCCTTCCGGAATCCCTGGACGGGTCGGGTTCCCAGAACCACCACTTCCTGGGGCAGGTCGACTCCTGGCTCATCAGCGGTCTCGCCGGAATCCGTCAGGCCTCGGGCTCCGTGGCCTACCGGCAGCTCGACATAGCCCCCGCGGTTGTCGGAAATCTGACCCACGCCTCCGGCAGCTACGCGACTCCTCAGGGCGACGTCAGCAGCGCGTGGCAGAAGGACCACAACGGTCGCCTCGCCCTCAAGGTCACTGTCCCGCCGGGCAGCACAGCGACTGTCCACGTGCCGGCCGCCTCCAAGGACAGCCTGCACGTCACCGGCGGCCACACTGCCCCCTCGCTGCTGAACCGCAGCGCCACAGCAGCGACGTATCAGGTCGCAGCAGGTACCTACGCCTTCCAGGTCCGCTAGATCCCGCAGGCCGGGTCTTCTCCGCTGCTCTTCCGGTGCGGAAGACCCGGCCGTGGGCAACGAGCGCCCAGGTGCCGGCGGCCCGACCCCCGGGCTGCTCGACTGTGGCCGTCCCGATGGGGATCAGTTCGATCGGATGCCGTGTCTGGCCTCGAATTTGAAGAAACAGCTTTAGTCAGTACCTGCTTCAGGAGAGGCGGCGGCAGCCCGCGATGGCCCGGACACCCGCACGATCCTCGTGGAGGTCGGCCGGTGCGGCAGGGTAGGCGGTCAGGAAGACATGATCACTGACATTGCCCTGGACCTCACGGCCCAGACGCAGAAGACGTCGTCCTGAACCGGCCCTGACCGGGACGACCGGGGCCTGGTGCGCGGTCGCGCGCACCAGGCCCGCCTCAGGCGTCGAGGAAGTCCGGCCTGTGGTTGCGGGAGCCCGGCCATGTGCCGACGGTGCGGGCATCGGGGCTTCGTCGGCTGTCTCCGGTCCGGGAACGGGCCGGCCACATTGACCGGGCTGGGCGGCGGCTGTGAGTGCCGGCAGCGGTCACCCCCTCGGCGCGGGCGCCACGCGAGGAGGGGCTCGCGCATACCTTTGCCCGTACATTTGGAGGTATGGGAATCGACGCCCATGCCTTCCTTCGCGATCTTGCCCGAGGGCTCGAGCCCCGATCGGACCACCTGGTCGAAGTGGTGACGGAGCGCTTGCGCGGCGAGCTTCCCGAGGTGTGGAAGTACGAGGACATAGCCGTTCTGGCTCCAGTGGTCCTGTCCGAACACATCGACATCGTTCTGGACTTTTTTGAGCGCGGCCCCGAAAGTTCCAAGGTCACGACCACGCCCGCGGCCATCGATTTCGCCCGCAGACTTGCTGAGCACGGCGTACAGATCAGCGATCTCCTGCGCCTCCATCGGCTTGTCCACGCGTATCTGCTCCATCTGCTCTATGAGGAGACGGGCCGCCTCACCAAGGACCCTGAGCTGATCAACACGGTGACGATCACACTGAGCACACTGGCTTTCGAGTACGCCGATCACACCGCACAACAGGCGGTCGCGGCGTACCAGAAGGCACGTGACAGCTGGCTCCAGCGGCGGCTGTTCACGATCATCGAGGCCGGCATGCGGATCGGCACCACGCTGGACACCGCCCGCACCGCCCAGGAACTGGCAGACGTCGGTGCCGACCACTTCGCCGACCTCGTCACCGTCGACCTTCTCGACGCCGCCCTACAAGAAGAAGGGACGCCCCCGGCAGATGGTCCGCCGGAACTCCGCCGGATCGCACACTCCGTCGCGGACGCCGGCCCGGACCCGGCAGCCGGCACGGGGGAGAGGCACACCTACCCGGAAGGGTCCGAGCCGGCTGCCGTACTGGCCAGCGGACAACCCCTCCGCCTCGGCATCCCGCCATACGACGTGCCCGCGTGGCTGAAGGTGTCCGCGGACCACAGCGGCTCCGGAGGCAGCAACGGCATTCTCTCCGTGCTCCTGGTTCCGCTGTGGGCCCGTGGAAACGCGCTGGGGCTCGCGCAGTTCTTCCGCCGTCAAACGGCTGACCCCTTCGACGACGACGACCTGCTCCTGGCCCAGGCGATCTCGTCCAGAGCAGCTGTGAACATCGACAACGCCCGTCGCTACACACAGGAGCGTTCGACCGCGCTCACCCTCCAGCACAGCCTGCTGCCGCAGAACGTGCCGGAGGAGTCCGCCGTCGAGACAGCCACCCGCTACCTGCCCAGCGGATCCCGGGCGGGTGTGGGCGGTGACTGGTACGACGTGATCCCGCTTTCCGGAGCCCGTGTCGCCCTCGTGGTGGGTGACGTGGTCGGCCGCGGCATCCAGGCCGCGGCCACCATGGGCCGACTGCGCACGGCCGTCCGCACTCTGGCCGACATCGACCTGACTCCTGACGAACTGCTGACACACCTCGACGACGTGGTCATCCGGCTGCAGCGCGTGGAACAGAGGGACATGGACGAGATCAGCGCCACGTGCCTGTACGCGGTCTACGACCCCGTCTCCCGTGCGTGTTCCCTCGCCAGCGCGGGACACGTGCTGCCGGCCGTGGTGACTCCTGGTGATGCGTCGGGCTCGCGGACGGTCGTCTTCCCGGAACTGCCGATCGGTCCGCCCCTGGGCCTGGGAGGGCTCCCGTTCGAAACTGCCCAGTTCGAACTGCCACAAGGCAGCCTTCTCGTGCTCTTCACCGACGGTCTCATCGAAAGTCGCGGTCGTGACGTGGACACCGCGTTCGCGGCGTTGTCCGACGTCCTCGGTCAGGCGCCGGCGTCGCTGGAAGAGACATGCGACGCACTGCTCAACAATCTGTTGCCCAGTGGACCTGCCGATGACGTCGCTCTTCTCGTGGCGCGTACCCGAGCGCTGGACGCCGACCACGTCGCCACCCTGGACCTCCCCGCCGATCCGGCCTTTGTCTCCGAGGCGCGCACCTTTGCATGCGATCTGCTGGCCGCCTGGGGCTTGGCGGAGATGGCCGTCACCACGGAGCTTGTGGTCAGCGAACTGGTGACGAACGCGATCCGCTACGGCGAGACCCCCATCCAACTGCGGATGATCCTCCAATCCACCCTGACGTGCGAAGTTTCCGACGCCAGCGGCACCGCCCCGCACCTGCGCCGCGCCCGGGACTTCGACGAGGGCGGCCGCGGCCTGTTCCTGGTCGCCCAACTCACCGAACGCTGGGGCACGCGGCACAACCGCGAGGGGAAGGTGATCTGGGCGGAACAGCTGATTCCATCCGCCGTTGCCGGATAACTCATCGCTACACGCCCGCACTTGGCGCCCTGAGCTTGTCCGAGTGCCCGTGATGGTCACGGGCACGCACGGGACCACTCAGCCCGGCCGGTGACATCCTGACATCGGTCCGCCTGGCCGGCGCCTGATTCGGGGTGACGCTGCGTCCAGCGCGTATGACGTCTTCGGCGCAGGGCCACCACGGCGTGTTTGGCCGCTCTTGCCGGGGGGACGCGGTAAGCGGGTAGTGAGCGACATCGTGTATCGCGTCGCGGTTACGCGCACGGGCAACTCCTCACCGACGACCTGGTGCGCGAGCAACCGTCGGCGCGCGCAGCGGGCGCCCCGACCGGGGCGACAACCCCTCGGAAGGAGTGACATGAACACTCATCCACTGACGGAACTCGCCCAGCAGCTGCGTGTCGACAGTGTCCGCGCCTCCGCCGCCGCGGGCTCCGGGCATCCCACCTCCTCGATGTCCGCGGCCGACCTGGTGGCCGTCCTGCTGGCCAACCACATGCGCTATGACTTCGACCGTCCCGCACACCCCGGCAACGACCGTTTCGTGCTCTCGAAGGGACATGCCTCACCGCTGCTGTACGCCGCGTACAGGGCGGCGGGCGCGATCAACGACACCGAACTCCTGACCTTCCGCAGGCTCGGCAGCCGGCTGGAAGGGCATCCGACGCCCCGGCGGCTGCCGTGGGTCGAGACGGCCACCGGCTCGCTCGGACAGGGGCTGCCCGTCGGCGTCGGCATCGCACTGGCCGGCAAGCGGCTCGACCGTACGGGATACCGCGTCTGGGTGTTGTGCGGCGACAGCGAGCTGGCCGAGGGCTCGATCTGGGAGGCGGCCGAGCACGCCGGATACGAGCATCTGGACAATCTCACCGCGATCGTCGACGTCAACCGCCTCGGCCAGCGCGGGCCGACCCGGCACGGACACGACCTGAAGGCCTACGCGCGCCGTTTCCAGGCCTTCGGCTGGCACACCGTCGAGATCGACGGGCACGACATCGAGGCCGTCGACCATGCATACGACGAGGCCCTGTCCACCGCCGGGCAGCCGACCGTGATCCTCGCCCGCACCCTCAAGGGCAAGGGCGTGGCCTCGGTTCAGGACCGCGAGGGCATGCACGGCAAGCCGCTGCCGGACGCCGAGGAGGCGATCGCCGAGCTCGGCGGAGTGCGCGACCTGCGCGTCGAGGTGCACCATCCGCCCGCCGCACGGATGCTGCATCCCGTGGGGTCGGGCCACGCGGAGCTGCCCCGTTACGAGACCGGCGACGAGGTCGCCACCCGCGACGCCTACGGGAAGGCGCTCGCCGCCGTCGGAACCGCCCGTGGCAACGTCGTCGCCCTGGACGGCGAGGTAAGCGACTCCACACGCTCCGAGTTCTTCGCCAAGGAGCACCCCGACCGCTTCTTCGAGTGCTACATCGCCGAGCAGCAGCTGGTCGCCACCTCGGTCGGGATGGCGACGCGCGGCTGGGTGCCGTATGCCTCCACGTTCGCCGCGTTCCTCACCCGCGCGTACGACTTCGTGCGCATGGCCTCGATCAGCGGGGCCGGGATCAATCTCGTCGGGTCGCACGCGGGCGTCGCCATCGGCCAGGACGGGCCTTCGCAGATGGGGCTGGAGGACCTCGCGATGTTCCGGGCGGTGTACGGCTCGACGGTGCTGTACCCGTGCGATGCCAACCAGACGGCGAAACTCGCCGCGGAGATGGCGGGCCTCGACGGCATCCGCTATCTGCGCACGTCCCGCGGCGGCACCCCCGTCATCTACAACCCCACGGAGGAGTTCCCGATCGGCGGAAGCAAGGTGCTGCGCGCCTCCGGCGAGGACCGGCTGACCGTAGTCGCGGCGGGCGTCACCGTCCACGAGGCACTGGCCGCCGCCGAGTTGCTCGGCCGCGAGGGCATCCCGATCCGGGTGATCGACCTGTACTCGGTCAAGCCGGTCGACCGTCGCACCTTGCAAGAGGCCGCCGAGAGTACCGGTTGCCTCCTGACAGTGGAGGACCACCGCGAGGAAGGCGGCATCGGGGACGCGGTGCTCGACGCGTTCGTCGACGGCCGGCCCGTTCCGCGCCTGGTGCGTCTGGCCGTCCGGACGATGCCTGGCTCGGCGAGTCCCGCGGAGCAACTGCACGCTGCCGGTATCGATGCCGAGTCGATCGCGGCGGCGGCGCGGCTGGTGGTCGAGACGGCTGTCGTGCGCTGACCCAGCCGTCTGCCAATGGGCGGTCGCCCCCTTCATGCTGCCGCACCTGCGGGGTCGCCCTCTGATGCCGGTATGGCACCCCGACGGCATCAGAGGACGGCCCCTGGCAGCAGCCTCGCGCAGTGCGTCAGCCGGACGGCTCGTCGGGCACGGGATGGTGGGGGTTCGGGCTTCCGGAGCATCGAAGATCGCTGCGTGCAGCGCCGGGTCGGTCAGGGCGTGGTCGAACGCGTCCCCGCCGATCTCGTATGTCGACTCCAGGACGGCTGTGGAGACTGCGCGTGTCGTGCCGACGGTGCGGGGCGGGAGGCAGGCGCGCAGCATTTCGGCCGGCAGCCGCATCGGCCACGTGTAGGTGTGATCATCATGGCGAGCAGGGCAGCGAGCGTGCTGCCGCGCCGCAGCGACAGAGGGTCGAGGGCCGGTGACAGTGTCGAGGGCCGGTGACAGTACGGCGAGGACGCCGAGGTGTTCCGCCCCGTCCACAAGCGGCGACCAGGCCGTCATCCCTCCGAGGCCGGACTCCTCGACGCGGTGACGCGGTTCAGGCAGTCCGCCACGACTTCCTTGTTCAGGGCAGCGCGCACCAGCGCCGCGGCCAGCTCCGCGTTCGGCGCCTCATCCGCGAGTCGGACGAGGTCGGAGGTTCGCTGCGGCAGTCCCAGACGCTCGGAGCCCTGGAGAGCCTTGGAATCCACGAAAGGGCCGAACTCCGGCCATACGTCCTGGAGCGACGGGTATCCCTGGAGCAGGTAGTAAAACCTGTTGGGGCCGTCGCGAATGTCCGGATGCCTGGAGGAAGGTGCCAGGGGTACTCGTCTGGGGGTCTGCCCGCCTGCGGGTGTACGGAAGGACGCCCCCATGGCTACTACTCACGACCCGGCTGCCCCGGCGCGGCTGCCGGAGAGCGAGCAGGACACATTCGTCCGCGCCGGCGGGAACAGCGGCGGCACGGTGAGTCGGGTCCCGGTGACAGTGAAAGAGGAGTATTTGCTGCTTGACGCTGCCACGGGCCTCCCGGCGCCGCAGGCGGATCAGGTGCGTGGTGCCGCCGGGCTCGAACCGATCGCGGAAGAAGCGGAGATTCGCGCGGAGCTGACTCAGGCTCAGATCGAGGTGGCCACCCCGGAATGCGTCGACCTGGACGAGGTGGGGGGCCACTTGCTGCGCCTGCGCCACGCTTTGGGGCGCGCGGCGGAGAGCCGCGGGTGCCGTCTCGCGGCCAGTGCCACGCCGCCGCTCAAGGAGGAGGGTCCGCCGCCGGTGACGAACCTGCCGCGCTACCACGCCGTGCGTGCGACGTCTACGCAGCTGGCGTCCGAGCAGTTGGTGTGCGGCATGCAGGTGGACGTCGCGGTGCCCGATCCGGAGGTCGCCGTTGCCGTGTTGAACCGCATCCGTCTGTGGCTTCCGGTAGTGGTCGCCGTGGCCGCCAACTCGCCCTTCTGGGCGGGGCGGAACACCGGGTTCGCCAGTTGGCGGACGGTCGTGTCCGGGCGGTGGCCGGTGAGCGGTCCTTCGCCGTACTTCGATGGCCTCGCCGACCACGAGCGGCGTGTCCAGCAACTGCTGTCCTGCGGAGTGATCACGGACTTGGGTCAGATCTACTGGCAGGCCCGCCTCTCGAGCCGCGGTACGACTGTGGAAGTGCGCTGCCCGGACGTCCAGCTCCGGGCGGACGAGGCGGTCATGATCACCGGGATCGTCCGCGCACTTGTCGCCACGGCGATCATGGACGAAGGTGCCCCCGTACAGCCTTGCCCGCCTGAACTGCTGCAGGCGATGAACTGGCACGCCGCGCTCCATGGGCTCGGCGGATCGCTGGTGGACCCCGGAGGAAGGCTCCGCAGCGCCGGGGACGTGCTGTCCCAGCTGATGGATCGCATCACGCCTGCGCTCCTGGAGGCGGGCGACAGCCGTGAGGTCGCCGCACTCATGCACCGCCTCCTCCAAGAGGGAACGGCCGCGGACCGGCAGCGGCGTGCATTCGCTGACGGAGACATGCGGGCAGTCACCGACATGATCGTCGCGGAGACCACGGCGGATTGAGCGCTGATCACGGAGTCGCCGAGCAGGCCCTCATGCCTGGTGATCCGTCGAAGGCAGCCACCGCCAGCGCCGGCGTTCCGTGACGAGGCTCGCAGCGACCAGCAGTGACACGACGACTGCCGCCCAGACGGGCCACACCAGCCATGCGGAGGTTACGGCCGCGGCGAACTGAAGCAGTACCAGCAGGATCGTGACCGAGCCCGAAACCGGGACGAGTACCTGCGCCTTGTCGCCGGGGGTCGAGAAGACAGTGGGAAGGCCGATCAGAATCGTCACAGCCAGGACCGCGAGCAGCCAGGACTGTCCCCACAGCGCCCAGGGAGTGGCTACCCAGGCGACGAGTTCCGAGGAAAAGCGCAGGGCCGATGCGACGCGGTCGTCCGGTCGTTCCAAGAGTCCCCCCAAGTAGCGGTGGCAGCCACCGTCGAACGATGTCACGGCGCTTGACCGACCGGTACTGATTCACCGCACAGGCATGTGGCTCAGGCACCGAGCAGCACCACATGCAGGGTGCGCGGCCCGTGTACTCCTTCGACCCGGTCGAGCTCGATGTCGCTGGTGGCGGAGGGGCCCGAGATCCACGTGAGCGGGCGGCCGGGGTCCAGGCGGGGGAGCGACTGCGGGACCGAGGCGACGATCTGATCCCTGGTGCGCACGACGCAGATGTGCAGATCGGGGACGAGGGTGAGCACACGACGGCCCTGCCCCGGGCCGCCGTCCAGGACGATCGTGCCGGTCTCCGCGATGGCCAGGGCACAGGAGGTGACCACGGCGTCGATGGCGTCGAGGTCGTACGGCGTGAGGACGGCGCCGTCCGGCGCGCCCTCGTCCAGGAGTTGCTCCACCTCGCTGCCGGACAGCCATCTGGCAGGCAGACCCGGTGGCACCGCGACAGTGCGGCCCCCGTTCTCGGCGATCAACGTCCCTATGAGAGAAGGGAGTTCGTCATCCGTGACCCGGTGCACGATGGCCCGGTAGTCGGCCAGGTTCTCGTGCAGCAGGTCGAGGACCGCAGCCGCGTCGTCGATGGTGTGCGTGGTGAGGTAGTCGCGCGTGGGCTCAGGTGTCTCGGGTGCGTCGGTGAGGGCTGCGCGGACGCGGGCCAGTATCCGCTCGCGGGACGAGGGAGGTGTGGGGGAGCTCATGTGCGGTTCTTCTTCCACCAGTCGCGGAACGGTTCGGCGGGCATCTGGGGCAGGTCGCGGGTGTTGGTCCACTGCCCGGCGCCCGGGCCCGGGAGCTTCTTCGGGTGCAGTTTGCGGGTCCTCGACGCGACGCGTTCGCCTGCCGCGAGGGCACCTGGGTGGTCGAGCACCCAACCCGCCGCCTTGATCGCGGCCTTCTCCATGCGGTGGCCGGGACCTCCTTGGTCGGCGACCTTCTCCCGCAGGTGGACGAGGACTTCGGGGATGTCGATGGCGACGGGGCAGACTTCGTAGCAGGCGCCGCAGAGGCTGGAGGCGTAGGGGAGTGAGGCGTCGATCTCGCTTGCTGTGCCGCGGAGTTGGGGGCTGAGGATGGCGCCGATGGGGCCGGGGTAGACGGAGCCGTAGGCGTGGCCGCCGGCCCTTTCGTAGACGGGGCATACGTTGAGGCAGGCGGAGCAGCGGATGCAGCGCAGGGCCTGGCGGCCGACTTCGTCGGCGAGGGTGTCGGTGCGGCCGTTGTCGATCAGGACGAGGTGGAAGGCCTGGGGGCCGTCGGTGTCGGTGGTGCCGGTCCACATTGACGTGTAGGGGTTCATGCGCTCGGCCGTGGAGGAGCGGGGGAGCGTCTGGAGGAAGACTTCGAGGTCGCGCCAGGTGGGGATGATCTTCTCGATGCCGACGACGGAGATGAGTGTCTCGGGCAGGGTGAGGCACATGCGGCCGTTGCCCTCGGACTCGACGACGACGAGGGTGCCGGTCTCGGCGACCATGAAGTTGGCGCCGGAGATGCCGACCTTGGCGCGCAGGAATTTCTCGCGCAGGTGGAGGCGGGCGGCTTCGGCGAGTTCGGCGGGGGTGTCGGTGAGGCCTTCGGGGGCGGGGCGGCCCCACTGGCCCATCTCTTTGGTGAAGATGTCGCGGATCTCGCCGCGGTTGCGGTGGATGGCCGGGACGAGGATGTGGGAGGGGCGGTCGTGGCCGAGTTGCACGATGAGTTCGGCGAGGTCGGTTTCGTAGGCGGCGATCCCGGCTTCTTCGAGTGCTTCGTTGAGCCCGATCTCCTGGGTGGCCATGGACTTGACCTTGACCACTTCGGTCTCGCCTGTCTCCTTGACCAGGCGGGTCACGATCCGGTTGGCCTCGTCGGCGTCGGCGGCCCAGTGGACGATGCCGCCCGCCGCGGTGACGGCCTCCTCCAACTGTACGAGGTGGGTGTCGAGATGGCGGAGGGTGTGGTCCTTGATCTGCTTGCCGGCCTCGCGCAGGAGTGCCCAGTCGTCGAGCTCGGCGACCGCGCGGGCCCGCTTGTCGCGGATGGTGTGTGTGGCGTGCTTCAGGTTGGCGCGCAGGGTCGTGTTCCGTACGGCGTCGTGAGCGGCCTTGGGGAAGGCGGGCATGCCGACGAACGTGCCACTCATGACCAGGGCTCCTCTTCGGTGCTGGCGAGGATCTCTGCCAGGTGCAGGGCTCGCTGTGGGGTGTCCTGGCGGCGCAGGATGCCGTCGATGTGCATCAGGCAGGAGTTGTCGGCGCCGCACAGGACGTCGGCGCCGGTGGAGCGGGCGTTGCGGACCTTGTCCTCGCCCATGGCCGCCGAGACATCGGAGTTCTTGACGGCGAAGGTGCCGCCGAAGCCGCAGCACTCCTCCGCGCCGGGCAGCTCGATCAGCTCAAGTCCCCGGACGGCTCTGAGGAGTTGGGCAGGCCGGTCGCCCAGGCCCAGCATGCGCAGGCCGTGACAGGAGGGGTGGTACGTCACCGTGTGCGGGAAGTACGCGCCCACGTCGGTCACCTTCAGTACGTCGACCAGGAACTCGGTCAGCTCGTACATGCGTGGGACCAGGGAGTCCGCGACCTGGGTCAGCCGGGGGTCGGTGCCCTTCGCGGCGATCCGCGGATAGTTGTCGCGGACCATCGCCGCGCAGGAGCCCGACGGGGTGACGACAAAGTCGTAGCCCTCGAAGGCGCGGCCCATGCGGCGGACCAGGGGCTCGGTGTCGCGGCGGTAGCCGGTGTTGAACTGCGGCTGGCCGCAGCAGGTCTGGGCGGCAGGGAAGTCGACCTGCACGCCGAGGCGTTCGAGGAGCCGGACGGTGGCGATGGCCGTGGAGGGGTAGACGGCATCGTTCACGCAGGTGGCAAAGAGGGCGACACGCATCACGACTCCTTGATGGTGGGGAGGCGGGAGGCGGCCGACGCCCAGGAGGCGCCGTCGCCGCGCGGTGTGTAGTGGCGCAGCTGCTGGGTGCCGACGATGAGACGGCGCATCGCGGGCAGGTCGCCGACGCGTCCATGAGCTCGAGCCTGTACGAGGATGTTGCCGAGGGCCGTCGCCTCGGTGGGGCCGGCGATCACGGGGAGGCCGGTGGCGTCGGCGGTGAGCTGGCAGAGCAGCTCGTTGCGGGACCCGCCGCCCACCAGATGGACGTGGCTGACGTCGCGGTCGGCGAGCACGGAGGCCTGGCGCAGGACGGTGCGGTGGGCCAGGGCCAGCGATTCCAGGATGCAGCGGACCAGGGCACCCTGGCTGTCGGGCACCGGTTGGCCGGTGCGGCGGCAGTAGGCGCGGATGCGTTCGGGCATGTCGCCGGGGGCCAGGAACTCCGGTGCCTGCGCGTCGACGAGGGCGGCGAACGGCTCGGCGCGGGCGGCATCGGCGAGCAGGGCGGGCAGATCGGTGGGAAGGCCCTGCATCGTCCAGGTGCGGCGGCACTCCTCGAGCAGCCACAGGCCCATGATGTTGCGCAGATAGCGGATGGTGCCGTCGATGCCGCGTTCGTTGGTGAAGTTCGCGGCGCGGGATGCCTCGGTCAGGACCGGCTTGTCGAGTTCCAGCCCTGCCAGGGACCATGTGCCGCACGAGATGTACGCGAAGTCGTCGGTCGTGGCCGGGACAGCCGCGACGGCCGAGGCCGTGTCGTGCGATGCGACGGTGACCACGGGGGTGTCGGCGGACAGCCCGGTGTATGCGGCGACGTGCGGAAGGAGCGTGCCGGCAAGGTCGCCGGGCGCGCGCAGTGGCGGCAGCAGCCCCGGGTCCAGCGAGAGCCGGTCCAGGATGTGGCCCGCCCAGGTGCCGGTGCGCGCGTCGAAGAGGCCGGTGGTCGAGGCGTTGGTCTCCTCCGCACCGATGGAGCCCGTCAGCCAGTGAACGAGCAGGTCGGGAATCATCAGGAGGGTCCGGGCGGCGCCGATCTGCGCACTGTCCGCGCTGGCGGCCAGCTGGTACACGGTGGTGAACGGGAGGTGCTGGAGCCCGGTGGCCTGGTACAGCTCGTTCGACCCGATCTTGGGCCACACCTCGCGGGCCGCGACGCCTTCGGTGCGGTTGTCGCGGTAGTGGAACGGGTGCCCCAGCAAGGCGCCGTCCGCGTCCAGGAGTCCGTAGTCGACGGCCCAGGTGTCGATGCCTATCGAGGTGACCTGTCCGCCGGCGCGCAGGCCGTCGAGGATGCTCTGGTAGAGGGCGAGAACATCCCAACGCAGTCCGTCCGGCAGCTGGACGGGAGTGTTGGGGAACCGGTGTGCCTCGGTGAGGTCGAGGGTATCCGGGCCTACGCGGCCCAGGATGACCCGGCCGCTGGTGGCGCCCAGGTCCACCGCGGCGTAGGGGGTGTTGTGCATGTGGTTCGCCTTTGCGCCGTGTCAGTGGGTGTTCGGGGGCGGGTCCGGGGTGTCTCCGGCTGGTCGGGCAGTTCTCCGCGCCCCTGGAGGGGCGCCGGTTGCCCGGCGCCCCGTGGGTGTCACCGCAAGAACGCGGCGGCGACACCCGCGTCCACCGGAATGTGGAGGCCCGTCGTGTGGGTCAGGTCGCCGCCCGTGAGGGTGAAGACGGCATTCGCCACGTGTTCGGGGAGGACCTCGCGCTTGAGGAGGGTGCGCTGGGCGTAGAACTCGCCGAGCTTGTCCTCCTCGATCCCGTACGTCGCCGCGCGCTGCGCGCCCCAGCCGCCCGCGAAGATCCCGGAGCCGCGTACGACACCGTCCGGGTTGACGCCGTTGACGCGGATGCCGTGCTCGCCCAACTCGGCGGCAAGGAGGCGTACTTGGTGGGCCTGGTCGGCCTTGGTCGCGGAGTAGGCGACGTTGTTGGGGCCGGCGAACACCGCGTTCTTGGACGCGATGTAGACGATGTCTCCTCCCATGCCCTGCGCCCGCATCACCCGCGCCGCCTCCCGGGAGACCAGGAAGGAGCCGCGCGCCATGATGGCGTGCTGGAGGTCCCAGTCCTTGGCCGTCGTCTCCAGGAGCGGCTTGGAGATGGAGATGCCCGCGTTGTTGACAACGAGGTCCACGCCGCCGAAAGCGAGCGCCACCTCTGTGAAGGCTTGGGCGATCTGTTCCTCGGAGGTGACGTCGACCGTCACCGCGATCGCCTTGTCCGGGCCGCCCAGCTCCTCCGCGACGGCGGCGGCATTGTCGGCGTTCAGGTCGGCGATCACCACGCAGGCCCCTTCGGCGGCGAGCCGCTGGGCAATCGCCTTGCCGATGCCGGAACCGCCACCGGTGACCAGGGCCACTCGGGTGGCCAGGGCCTTGGGCTTCGGCATCCGCTGGAGCTTGGCCTCTTCGAGGGACCAGTACTCGATGCGGAACTTCTCGGACTCCTCGATCGGCGCGTATGTGGAGACTGCCTCGGCGCCGCGCATGACGTTGATGGCGTTGAGGTAGAACTCACCCGCCACGCGAGCCGTCTGCTTGTCCTTGCCGAAGCTGAACATGCCGACGCCGGGGATCAGCACGACGGCCGGGTCCGCGCCGCGCATGGCGGGGGAGTCGGGGGTGGCGTGCCGCTGGTAGTAGGCGGCGTACTCCTCGCGGTACTCGGCGTGCAGTTCCCCCAACCGGGCCTCGACGGTGTTGAGCTCGGCCGTGGGCGGCAGGTCGAGGACGAGGGGGCGCACCTTCGTACGGAGGAAGTGGTCGGGGCAGGAGGTGCCGAGCGCGGCCAGCCGCGGGTGCTCGGCGCTCGCCAGGAAGTCGAGCACAGCCTTGGAGTCGTCGAAGTGGCCGACTTGGGGGCGGTCGGTGGATGCCAGTCCCCGGATGAGGGGGGCGAGGTGGGCAGCCCGTGCGCGGCGCTGGGCCGCGCCGAGGGCCGCGTACCCCTCGATGACCGGCCCGAAGGGCTCGGCCTTGCCACGCTCGGCGAGGAACGTCTCGGCGGTGCGGATGATGAACAGGGAGTTGGCCTCGCACTCGTCGGCGGTGTCGCCCCACGCGGTGACGCCGTGGCCGCCCAGCACGCAGCCGATCGCCTGCGGGTTCGCTTCCTTGATCGCCGCGATGTCCAGGCCGAGCTGGAAGCCGGGGCGCCGCCACGGCACCCAGACGACCTTGTCGCCGAAGCACTCGGCGGTCAGCTTCTCGCCGTCGGCGGCGCAGGCCAGGGCGATGCCGGAGTCGGGGTGGAGGTGGTCGACGTGGGCGGCGTCGACCAGGCCGTGCATGGCGGTGTCGATGGAGGGGGCGGCGCCGCCCTTGCCGTGCAGGCAGTAGTCGAACGCGGCGACCATCTCGTCCTCGCGCTCCACCCCCGGGTACACCTCGGTGAGCGCGCGCAGCCGGTCGAGGCGGAGCACGGCGAGCCCGGACTCTTCGAGGGTGCCCAGGTCGCCGCCCGAGCCCTTGACCCACATCAGCTCGACGTCGCCGCCGGTGACCGGGTCGGTCCCGGTGCCCTTGGCGGAGGTGTTGCCGCCGGCGTAGTTGGTGTTGCGGGGATCGGCGCCGAGCCGGTTCGAGCGCGCCAGCAGCGCGGCGACTTCGGGATGCGTGGCGGAGGCCATGACGTTGTTCCTTTGCGGTTTAGGGGGTGCAGTGTCGGGGGCCGAGGATGGTGTGCTCAGGCGCCCCAGCCGGCCTGATCGCCACCCACCCGCTCGGCCACGATCCGCTCCTGCCACCCGGACGCGGCATACCCGGCGACCGGGTTCGGGTGCATCCCCCGCTCCTCGCGCCACTCGGCCAGCAACGGTCGGACATCGGTGTTGTACGCGTCCATCAGCACCGCGTTGGAGACGAGCACGTCACCGGTGGCCTGCGCATCCCGCAGCGCATCGAGGTCGACGAGCATTGCCTTGGCCGTGGCCTCCTGCACGTTCATCACGGAGCGGATGACCGCCGGGATCTTCGCCTCGATGTTGTGGCACTGGTCGAGCATGAACGCGACGTTCGTCTCCGAGTCGAAGCCGCCGTTCTTGGCGACCTCGTGCAGGATGCGGAAGAGCTGGAAGGGGTCGGCGGAGCCGACCATCAGGTCGTCGTCGGCGTAGAAGCGGGAGTTGAAGTCGAAGCCGCCGAGCTTCCCCTCGCGCAGCAGCAGCGCCACGATGTACTCGATGTTGGTGCCCGGCGCGTGGTGGCCGGTGTCCACGACGACCTGCGCCTTGTCGCCCAGCTTCATGCACTGCAGGTACGAGGTGCCCCAGTCCGGCACGTCCGTCGTGTAAAAGGCCGGCTCGAAGAACTTGTACTCCAGGAGCATCCGCTGGTCGTCACCGAGCCGCTCGTAGACCGTGGCGAGGGATTCGGCGAGGCGGTCCTGGCGGGCCACGATGTCGTCCTGGCCGGGGTAGTTGGTGCCGTCGGCGAACCACAGCTTGAGGTCCTTCGACCCCGTCGCGTCCATGATGTCGACGCACTCCAGCAGGTGCTCGACGGCCTTGCGGCGCACCTTGGGGTCCGGGTGACAGACACTGCCGAGCTTGTAGTCGTCGTCCTGGAAGGTGTTGGAGTTGATGGCACCCAGCTCGACGTTCCGCTCCTTCGCGTAGGCCGCGAGTGCCGCGTAGTCGTCGACGGTGTCCCAGGGGATGTGCAGCGAGACCTTGGGGGCGATGCCGGTGAACTCGTGCACCTGCGCCGCGTCGTCCAGCTTCTCGCGGGGTGTGCGGGGCACGCCTGCCTGGGCGAACACCTTGAACCGGGTGCCGGAGTTGCCGTAGCCCCAGGACGGCGTCTCGATCCGCTGGTTGGCGAGTGCGGCCTTCACGGCAGCGATGTCAGGCATGTCCACCTCTGGATGACTGGGGAGTGTGCATGGCCCGGAAGCGGGGCCGACGAGCGCAGGAATCGAGACCCTGCGGTGACGCCATGCGGCGGCGGGCTGTGAATCGATTCATTCGATGGGGAGAAATTAGCTCTCACCCGAGGGGGCGTCAAGGTGTGGACTTGAGGGGACGACGCTCCGGTCCGAGTTACTGAATCGTGTCGTTCGCGTGTCCAACCGGCTGTTGGTGCGGAAATCACGGCAGGTCAGTGCCGGTTGGATGCCTCTCGGCGGCCGCCGGGAGGCGTGGGGGATCGGATTCACCTCTTGACCAGTCCGGCGGGTGGGACTAGCTTCCGGGCAACCCCACTGAAACATTTCATGCCGGGTGACACATGCGGCATTGGTCGGCGCGGGTCCGACACACACCATCCCGGCACACCCCCGGCACATGTCTGGGCACACCCATGGAGACACGCATGACGCATCCTGAACCGGAGACGACTCCGGTGCTCGCGCTGGAGGAGGTGAGCAAATCCTTCGGTGCCGTGCGCGCCCTGCGCGGTGTTTCGCTGCGTCTGTACGCCGGCGAGGCGCACGCCCTGGCCGGCGAGAACGGCGCGGGCAAGTCGACGTTGATCAAGGCCCTCGCCGGGGTGCACCGCCCCGACGCCGGCACGGTCCTGCTCGACGGCGCGCCGGTCGAGTTCCACGGTCCCGCCGATGCACGGGACGCCGGCGTCGCGGTCATCTATCAGGAGCCGACGCTCTTCCCCGATCTGTCCGTCGCCGAGAACATCTTCATGGGCCGCCAGCCCAGGCGATCTCTCAACCGGGTGGACCACAGGGCGGTCAAGCAGGCCGCTGCCGACCTGTTCGCGCGGCTCGGCGTCGACCTCGACCCGGACCAGCCGGCCCGCGGCCTGTCCATCGCCGACCAGCAGCTCGTCGAGATCGCCAAGGCGCTTTCCTTCGACGCTCGCGTCCTGATCATGGACGAGCCGACCGCGGCGCTCACCGGCAGTGAGGTCGCCCGCCTGTTCGGCGTCGTCCAGACGCTGCGCGAGCAGGGCGCCGCCGTGCTGTTCATCTCGCACCGCCTGGAGGAGATCTTCGCGCTCTGCCAGCGCGTCACCACCCTGCGTGACGGCGCCTTGATCGGGAGTGAACCGCTTGAGGGGCTGACCGAGGACGACCTCGTGCGCCGCATGGTCGGCCGCGACCTCGACGAGCTCTACCCCAAGCAGGAGACCGAGGCCGGTGAAGTCGCCCTGCAGGTCCGCAGGCTGACCCGCGAGGGAGTCTTCACCGACGTGTCGTTCGAGGTACGGCGCGGTGAGATCGTCGGCCTCGCGGGTCTCGTGGGCGCCGGCCGCAGCGAGGTGGCCCGCGCCGTGTTCGGCGTGGACCGGTTCGACGGCGGTGAGGTCGAGGTGCTCGGCACCCGCCTCAAGCCGGGCGCGCCCAGTGTGGCCATGGCCGCCGGTCTTGCCCTCGTGCCCGAGGACCGCCGCGCCCAGGGGCTGGTGATGGACATGTCCATCGAGCGGAACATCGGTCTCACCGGCTTCGCCGAGACCACTCGCGCAGGCCTCATGAACCGCAAGGCCGAGCGCAGCCGCAGCGTCGACTGGGCTGTAAAGCTCCAGGTCAAGTACGCGCGTCTCGCCGATGTCGTCGGCACGCTCTCCGGTGGCAACCAGCAGAAGGTCGTGCTGGCCAAGTGGCTCGCCACCGGGCCGCAGGTGCTGATCGTGGACGAGCCGACGCGGGGGATCGACGTCGGGACGAAGGCGGAGGTGCACCGGCTGTTGTCGTCGCTCGCCGCCGAGGGCGTCGCCGTCCTGATGATTTCCTCCGACCTGCCGGAGATCCTCGGCATGGCCGATCGGGTGCTGGTGATGCATGAGGGCCGGCTCACCGCCGAGATCCCGCGGGCCGAGGCCACTGAGGAGACCGTGATGGCTGCCGCCACCGGCCGTACGAAGGAACGGAGTGCGGCCGCGTGACCATGACCGCCCAGCCCGTGCGGAGCGAATCCGCAGCCCGGCCCACCGCGTCGCGGCAGTTCATCGACAAGGTGTTCAAGGCCCGCGAACTGGCCGTCGCCGTCGTCCTCGTCGTGATGCTGCTCGCCACCCAGATATCCAACGGCGAGTTCCTGTCCGAGCAGGGCGTCAAGGACCTGCTCCTGAACTCGACGATCCTCGTCCTCGTCGCCACCGGCCAGGCCGTCGTCGTCATCACCCGTAACGTCGACCTGTCCGTCGGCTCGGTGCTCGGTATTTCCGCCTTCGCCGCGGGCAGCTACTTGCAGAGCGGCGGAAACTCTCTGATCGCCGTGCTCCTGGCCGTCGCGCTCGGCGCCGTCTTCGGTGCGCTCAACGGCGCGCTCGTCAGCCTCGGCAAGGTGCCCGCCCTCGTCGTCACCCTCGGCACGCTGTACGTGGTCCGCGGCATCGACTCCATCTGGGTCGGCTCCAGACAGATCACTGCGGACGGTCTGCCGAGCGGCTTCGTCGACTTCGGCACCAACGGGATCTCGGTCGTGCCCTACCTGGCACTGCTGACCGTCGCCGTGCTGCTCTGCGTGGGCTACTGCCTTCGCAGCTACCGCAGCGGCCGCGACATGTACGCGCTCGGCTCCAGCCCCGAGGCCGCCAATTTGGCGGGTGTCCCGGTGCGCAAGCGCATCATGACCGCGTACGTCCTGTGCGGCGCGCTCGCGGGTCTGGCCGGCGCCCTGTACCTGGCGCGGTTCGGCAACGTCGACTCCGCGACGGGCAACGGCTACGAACTCACCGTGGTCAGTGCCGTCGTCGTCGGCGGCGTCGCCTTCACCGGCGGCGCGGGGACCGTTTACGGCGCGGCCCTCGGCGCGTTGCTGCTGACCTCCATCAACAGCGTCCTGCCTGCTCTCGGCGTCAGCTCCGTCTGGGTCACCGCGATCAACGGCCTCCTGCTGCTGCTGGCCATCGCCGTGGACCGGATCCTGGCGCTGCGCGTCGCAGCAGTGCTGCGCAAGCAGGCCGCACAGATGAGGAGTGCCCGCCATGACTGACATCACGGCTCCCAAGCCCACAGCCCGCCGCGGCCTGGGCGGAGCGGTCCGCTGGGACGCGGCGGTCGGCGTCCTGCTCGTTCTCCTGCTGCTGTTCTCGTTCTCGTTCGTCGACAACTTCGGCAACGCGCTCAACGTGTCGTTCCTGATCGGCAACACGCTCCCGATCGCGCTCATCGCGCTCCCGATGACGATGCTCGTCGTCTCCGGCGAGGTCGATCTTTCCGTGGGCTCGACGGTCGGCCTGTCCGGCGCCGTGATGGGCGCGCTGTGGAACCAGGGCATGGCCATCGAGACGATCATCCCGATCTGTCTCGTACTGGGTGTCGTCTGCGGCCTGATCAACGGCCTGCTCGTGACCCGCCTCGGCCTGCCGTCCCTCGCCGTCACGATCGGCACCATGGCCGCCTACCGTGGCATCGCCCAGATCGTCCTCGGCTCCGACTCGGTCACCGACTTCCCGTCCCAGTACCTGGACTTCGGTGCCGGCCGCTTCGGCGACACTTTCATCCCGTACGCCGCCCTCCCGTTCGTCGTGCTGCTCGCCATCGCCGTGGTCGTCCTGCACGGCACGCCGGTCGGCCGCTCGCTCTTCGCGATCGGCGCCAGCGAGGAGGCCGCACGGTTCGCAGGCATCCGCGTCAAGCGGCTCAAGCTGTCCATGTTCGTGACGACCGGCCTGCTGTCCGCGCTCACCGGCGTCTTCTGGACCCTGCACTACGCCAGCGCCCGTTACGACAACGCGAGCGGCCTCGAACTCTCCGTCATCGCCGCCGTGTTGCTCGGCGGGATCGACTTCGACGGCGGCAAGGGCACTCTCGGCGGCGCCGTCGCCGGTGTGTTTCTGCTCGGCACGCTGCAGAACGTGATGAGCCTCGTCAACGTCTCCGCCCAGTCCCAGATCCTCGTCACCGGCGTCCTGCTGGTGATCTCCGTACTCGCCCCGCGTGTCGGCCGGCAGCTCGCTCAGGCCAGAGCAAGGAAGAAGACGGCGGCGCCGTCTCCCTCGCCGGCGCCCGCCACCTCGTAGGGCAGCCAACTCCCGTTCCGTCCCCGCTGTACACCGTCGTACTCCGCAAAGGCAGGACCTCATGTCTCTCAGCAGCACCGCCAGAACCCGTCGGCTCGGCATGGCGCTCGCCGTCACCACCACCCTCGTCCTCGGGGCCACCGCCTGCGGCGGCACCACCAAGGACGACGCCAACAAGGAGGCCGCGAAGTCCGCAGCCGCGGGCAAGGCCGACCCGAACGCGGCCACCAAGAAGGGCCTCACGGTCGCCTTCCTGCCCAAGCAGGTCAACAACCCCTACTTCACCGTGGCCGACAACGGCGGCAAGAAGGCGGTGCAGCAGCTGGGCTCGACGTACAAGGAGGTCGGCACCAGCAGCGGCACCGACACCTCCGGTCAGGTCTCCTACGTCAACACCCTCACCCAGCAGCAGTCGGACGCCATCGCCGTGTCCGCGCAGGACCCGGGCGCCCTGTGCACAGCGCTCAAGCAGGCGATGAAGAACGGCGTCAGCGTCGTCACGTACGACTCCGACACCAAGGCCGACTGCCGCAACGTGTTCGTCTCGCAGGCCAGCGCCGAGGACCTCGGTCGCACCCAGGTGCAGCAGATGGCCAAGCAGATCGGCGGCAAGGGCGAGATCGCGATTCTCTCGGCGGCCCAGACGGCCACCAACCAGAACACGTGGATCGACTACATGAAGGACGAGCTGAAGAAGCCCGAGTACAAGGACATCAAGCTCGTCACGACGGCCTACGGGGACGACGACGCCCAGAAGTCGTTCCAGCAGACCCAGGGCCTGCTCCAGGAGCACCCGAAGCTGAAGGGGATCATCTCCCCGACCACCGTCGGCATCAAGGCCGCCGCCCAGTACCTGTCGGGTTCGAAGTACAAGGGCAAGGTCAAGCTGACCGGCCTCGGCACCCCCAACGACATGCGCGCCTACGTCAAGAACGGCACCGTCGAGGCCTTCGAGCTGTGGGACCCGGCCGCGCTCGGCGCGCTCGCCGCACACACCGCCGTCGCCCTGGAGTCGGGGCAGATCACCGGCAAGGAGGGCGAGACGTTCAAGGCCGGCGACCTCGGATCGTTCACCATCGGCAAGGACGGTGTGGTCTCCCTCGGCAAGCCGACCGTCTTCGACAAGAAGAACATCGACAACTTCAAGTTCTGAGCCGCACACGATCTGAGCCGTACACAAGAGGGGCCGGGGCCGTCACACCAGGTGCGACGGCCCCGACGCCACGAACATGCAAGGGTGATGAGGATGCGGCGAGTCTGCTTCCTGCTCAAGGTCAAAACCGACCGGATCGACGAGTACCGCCTGCGCCACGCGGACGTGTGGCAGGAGATGCGCGACGCGCTGACCGCCGCCGGCTGGCACAACTACTCCCTCTTCCTGCGCGAGGACGGCCTGCTCGTCGGCTACCTGGAGACCGAGGACTTCGACGCGGCCCGCGCCGCCATGGACGCCACCGACGTCAATGCGCGCTGGCAGGCCGAAATGGGATCGTTCTTCGAGGATCTGGACGAGCAGGCTCCCGACGCCGCGATGCGTCCGCTCTCCGAGATCTTCCACCTCGCCTGAGCGGCCGGCAGGCGCGGGGCCGTTTGGATGAGCAGTGTTCAGAGTACGTAGAGGGGAACGCATGACGGTTGGCATCAAGGACGTGGCGCAGCAGGCAGGCGTCTCCGTAGGCACGGTCTCCAACGTCCTCAACCAGCCGGATCGCGTCTCGGCGCCCACCCGCCGGCACGTTCAGGACGTCATCACCCGGCTCGGCTACGTCCGCAGCGAGTACGCTCGCCAGCTGCGGGCCGGACGCAGCCGCATCATCTCGCTGCTCGTCCTCGACATGGCCAACCCGTTCTTCGTCGACATCGCGCGCGGCGCCGAGCGCGCAGCACGCGACGCCGGGCTCGGCGTGATGGTCTGCAACAGCGGCCAGAGCCCGACCGAGGAGGCCGACTACCTCGCTCACTTCGCCGAGCAGCGGGTGCGCGGCGCCCTCATCGCACCGGCCGACCCCAGCGGGCAGACCGTGCGGAACTTCCGGCGGCACGGTATCCCCTACGTCGTGGTGGATCGGGTCACCGGGGACGAGGAGGGGTGCTCGGTGGCCGTCGACGACGAGATGGGCGGTGCGCTCGCCCTGCGCCACCTCGTCGCGCAGGGCCATCGCCGCATCGCCTTCGTCAGCGGCCCGCCGCACCTGAGGCAGGTCCAGGACCGGCGCACCGGCGCCCTCCAGGCCCTGTCCGAGGCCGGCCTGTCGTCCGACGTCCTGCGCGAACTGCCCACCGAGCGCATGGACGTGGCCGCGGGCCGCGACGCAGGCGCCCGCCTCCTCGGCCTGGCCGACCGCCCCACCGCCGTGTTCTGCGCCAACGATCTGCTCGCCCTCGGTGTCCTCCAGGCGCTGTACGCGGCAGGGGTCAAGGTCCCCGAGGACATGGCGCTCGTCGGCTACGACGACATCGAGTTCGCCGCGGCCGCGACCGTCCCCCTCACCTCGGTGCGCCAGCCGGCTTTCACGCTGGGCACCATCGCCGCAGGTCTACTGCTGGAGGAAACCGGTCCGACGGCGAGGGACCACCGGCATCAACACGTGATCCTTCAGCCGGAGTTGGTGGTGCGCCAGTCGAGCATGGGCGGCCACGACGGCTAGGGCCTCCCGTCTGGATCACGCCGGGCTCGCGGGGGTCCCGACCCGCAGGACCCCGCTCGCTGATCCGGCCTGATCCAAACGAAAACCCTGGCGGCGAGTGTCAGTTGATCGCAGTGCCGGCCTTCGCGAGCGTGCCCGCCCGTCGCCCGGCGCCCAGGCGCGCGAGCAGTTGCCCACCCGCCGCCAGGACGCTCACCCCGAGACCCAGGCCCCAGACGGTCAGATACGCGGAGAGCGCCGGAGTGTCCGTCGTCCCGACGACCAGCGTGCCGAGGACCGCGGCGAACACCGCCCCGGCAACACTGCCGCCGAGTGTCTTGAGGTTGTTGTAGACGGCGGCGGCGCTGGCCGTGCGGTCGGGGGCGGTGCCCTCCACCACGACCGACGGGAGTCCGCCGAGGGCGAGTCCCATGCCGATGCCCACCACCCCGTACGCCACCACGAACAGCGGCAGTGTGGAGTGGGCGGCCATCAGTCCGGCGTTGCCGACCGCGATCAAGGCGAACGCGCCGAGGAGCGTGCGCGCGTAGCCGAAGCGGGCCGCGACCCCCGCGCACAGCACCGATCCCAGGAAGGCCATCACGTGCGGGATCGCGCCCCAGACACTGATCTGCCAGGTGGCCAGGCCGAATCCGTAGCCCCCGTCTCCCGGAGACGCCGCGAGGTAGCTGACGGCCACCCCCTGTCCTCCCATCATCACCGCGCCGAGTACGAACCCGGAGGCGTAATGAGGAGCCGCTCGCCGACGGGCCACCGCCCGGAGGTCCACCAAGGCGTGTGGGCGGGACAGTTGGACGCGGGCCCACCACCACAGCACCCCGCAGGACAGTGCCGCGGCGCCGAGCGTGCGCGGGGAGAGCCACCCCCAGGCCGTGCCGCGCGAGATCGTGCCGAGCACCGTCACCAGGGCGACCGCGAGGAGTACGGCTCCCACCCAGTCCATGCGGCCGGTCGCCCGGGTGGCCGACTCGGGGACGGCGAGGAAGGACACGACGAGGCACCCGACGGCCAGGGCCGCCAGGACGGCGAGCGTGGGACGCAGACCGCCGACGGCCGAGAGCAGCGGCCCCACCAGCGCATGGCCGAGGAGCGATCCGAGGGTGAGCGACCCGACCAGGAGCCCGACGGCGCGGCGCCCGCCGCTGACGTCGAGACGGTCGCGGACGAGGCCGATCTCCAGCGGCAGCAGCGCGGCCAACGGGCCCATGAGTGCCCTGCCGAGCAGCAGGACCGTCAGGTTCGGCGCGAGGGCGACCAGGACGGTGCCCACCGCGACACAGCCGAGCGCCACGCGGATGAAGCGCCGGTGGCCGTACAGGTCACCGAGGCGGCCGAAGGCCGGGACGCTGACGGCGGCCGCGAGGAACTGGACGGTCGTGAACCACTGGGCCTGGGCGGTGCTGAGGTGCTGCCACTTCTCGACCTCCGGGATCAGTGGCGGCGCGGCGCCCTGAAGAAGTCCACTCACCAGCTCGAAGGCGACGAGCAGACCCACCACGGCGGTGACCTTTGCCGGGGCGGGAGGCGAGGCGGTTCGCGACGTGGGGCCGCCGTCGGCCTTCCCGGCCGCCGTCATGTCGCCGCGCCCGCGGCGAGGCGGCGCTCGGCGAGTTCGGTGAGGAGGGCGGCCTGGCGGTACAGGACCCGGTCGTCGAAGACGGCGTGCGGTGAGTGGTTCATCGGGGCCTCCTCCAGGTCCACGCCCTCGGGAGCCGCTCCGACGAGGAGCATCGAGCCGGGGGTACGCCGGAGAACGAACGCGAAGTCCTCCGATCCGTTCGCCGGGTGCGGGGCCTGCCATGCCTGGTCGGCGCCGAACAGGTCGCGGGCCGTGTCGAGGGCGAAGGCGGTCTCACCGGGTTCGTTGACGGTGACCGGATAGGCCACGTCGTAGTGGACCTCGGCCTCGATGCCGTGCGCGGCCGCGATGCCGTGGACCAGCCGGGGCAGGCCCTCGACGAGGCGCTCGTGGTTGGCCTCCGAATAGCTGCGCACCGTGGCCTCGAACTCGGCCGTCTCCGGGATGACGTTCTGCTTCGTACCGGCGTGGAAACTGCCCACGGTGACGACGACCGGGTCGAAGATGTCGAAGCGCCGGGTCACCCAGTTCTGCAGGGCGGTGACGATCTCGCAGGCGACCGGGACCGGGTCCTTGGCGCTGTGCGGGGTCGCGCCGTGCCCGCCCTTGCCGCGCACCGTCACCCGCAGCACGTCGGAGGCGGAGGTGATGGTGCCGGGACGGGACACGATCGTGCCGCCGGGGACCCGGTTGGCAGCGACGTGCAGCGCGTAGGCCGCCTCGAGGGGCTTGCCCGCCGCGTCGAGCACCCCCTCCTCGATCATCGCGCCCGCGCCGTTGTGGCCCTCTTCCCCGGGCTGGAACATGAACACCACATCGCCCCGCAGATGTTCACGGCGTTCGGCGAGCAGCGTGGCCGCGCCGACGAGTCCGGCGGTGTGCAGGTCGTGCCCGCAGGCGTGCATGGCACCCGGGGTCCGCGAGGCGTACTCCACCCCCGTCCTTTCGGTGACGGGCAGGGCGTCCATATCGCCGCGGAGCAGTACGGCGCCGCCCGGATGACCCCCGCGCAGGACCGCCGTCACAGAGCTGAGGTTCTTGCCGAGGGTGATGTCCAGCGGGAGGCCGTCGAGAGCCGCGAGGACCTTCTCCTGGGTGCAGGGCAGCTGGAGTCCGAGCTCGGGTTCACGGTGCAGGGAGCGCCGCAGCGCCGCCAGTTCCGGCTGGAGTTCCCTGGCTCGTTCCGTGGTCGACATGCTGGATGAACCTCCTGGTACGGTGCCGGCGATAACGAGGCCAGACTGATGCCATGAGGCACTTCGAAGTCGAAACTCCCAGGGAAGACGCAGGAGCGGCGTGATGACGCAGGATTCCATGCATGCGCTGGACCACGTGGATCAAGCTCTGGTGCACGCGCTCCAGATCGCGCCGCGGGCCGGCTGGGCCCGGATCGGCGCCGCGCTCGGCATGGACGCCGTGACGGTCGCCCGGCGCTGGAACCGGCTCACCGACACGGGCGCGGCCTGGATCAGCTGCCACCCCGCACCGGCCATGGCGACGTCAGGCCAGGGCTGCCTGGCCTTCGTCGAGGTCGACTGCGCGAACGGCAGCCTGCCGTCGGTCGCCCGCGAACTCGCCGAGGAGCGACACGTGTCCGCCGTCGCGCACGTCAGCGGCGACCGCGACCTGCTCCTGACGGTCATGGCGCCGGACCAGGTCGCGCTCACGCGCTGGGTGACCCACCGGCTCGGCTCGATGGACGGCATCGTCACGACCCGTACTCACCTGGCGAGCACCGTCTACGCGGAGGGGAGCAGGTGGCGCCTGCGCGCGCTCGACGGGGACCAGATCTCCCGCCTCACGGCGGAGGAGGCGGTGGGTCCCGACGCGCCGGTGTTCCCGCTCACCGCCCTCGACCACCGTCTCGTCGCCGCGCTGTCGGTCGACGGGCGTGCCACGTATCGCGCTCTCGCGGACGCCTGCGAGGTGAGTGCCGACACCGTCCGCCGCCGGATGGGCCGGCTCTTCGCGGCGGGCATGGTGCAGACGCGGTGCGAGGTGGCGCGCCCCCTGTCGCAGTGGCCGGTGTCGGTGTACTTGTGGGGTCAGGTCGCGCCCGGGGACCTTCGGGCCGTGTCCGCGCAGGTCACCGGCATGCGCGAGGTGCGTCTGTGTGCCGGGGTGATCTCCCGTCACAATCTCAAACTCGTTGCCTGGGTCCGCTCGCTCGACGATGCCCAGCGCTTCGAGGTGCGGCTCGCAGAGCGCGTGCCCGGGCTGACCGTCGCCGACAGGGCGGTGGCCCTGTGGCCGATGAAGTTGAACGGTCATCTGCTGGACGAGCGGGGATACCGTGTGGGGGCGGTACCGCTCGACGTCAGCGGGCTGCCGCACGTCTGAGGGCCCATCCGCTTTCCCCGCCGGCCGGCGTCGACGCTCGAACGCGCCGCCTTGCCGCTCCGTCGCTCGGTACATGCCACGTCCTTGGACGCCACGGTGGCTCCCCGAGAACCGAGAGCCGCAGACGCGGATCATGCTGAAGGTGCCGGATGCGGACGAGTTCCGCCTCGATCCTGTGGTCGAGATGGTCACGCCGTTCGAGGACACCCATTACGGGACCAAGGAGATGACTGTCCGCGACCCCGACGGGCGACTTTGAAGCCTCCAGGCTCCCGCCAAGAACTGACCGCAACGAAAGAGGCACACCATGGCAGACGAGCAGACCGAGGCACCGGACAGCAGCGCGGTGCGGACCGCCCTCTGGCGGGCGATGCACGTCCAGGTCGACCCGCCCCCGCATGTGGTCGAGGACGAGATCGGCCTGCAGCTGGCAGGCCCCGGTGATGACTGGCGCGACCGCCCGGACATGGACCCCCAGACCACCAGCGGGTTCCGGGCGGCCATCGTCGCCCGCGCTCGCTTCATCGAGGACCTGATCGCCGAGCAGGCAGACCACGGCGTGACCCAGTACGTCATCCTGGGAGCCGGCCTGGACACCTTCGCCCAGCGCAGGCCGGAACTCGCCTCCCGCCTTCGGATCTTCGAGGTCGACCAGCCCCGCCCTCAGGCGTGGAAGCGCCAACGCCTGGTCGAACTCGGCTATGGCATCCCCAACTGGCTGCACCTGGTGCCGGTCGACTTCGAGGCCAGTGCGTCCTGGTCCGGGCAGCTGGCCGCTGCCGGCTTCGATCCTGGCCGGCCGACGGTCATCGTCTCCACCGGCGTCACCATGTACCTCACCAAGGACGCCACCGCGGCCACCCTGCGCCAGATTGCCGAACTCGCACCTGGCTCGACGCTCGCCATGACATTCCTGCTGCCGACCGAACTTGTCGATGCCGCCGACCGCCCCGGCCTGCGGGCGAGCAAGGAAGGCGCGCAAGCATCCGCAACACCGTTCATCAGCTTCTACACCCCGCAGGAAATGCTGACACTGGCCCACGGAGCCGGCTTCAAAGACGTCCGACACGTGTCTGGAGCCTTGCTCGCCGAGCGCTACTTCGCCGATCGCACCGACGGCCTTCGCCCGTCAAGCGGAGAGGACCTGCTACTGGCCACCACCTGACCTCTCGTCGACGCTGTCTGGCAGTCGTCCATCCGGAAGCGAGCAACTCGCGGATGAACGGCTCACGGTCATGGCGCAGATGGGCTGCTACCTCCTTGAAGACTGGGTGCAGGGAGGGGCGCCGGGCCGTGTGCTCGTCTTCAGCTTCGACGAAGACCTGCTGTTCCCAGTAGGCAGTGAGGCAGTGCGCCACATCGACCAGCCGACGACGGTCTTCCGGGGGGTATGTCGGGAAACGCACTCATCGGCCGCGCGTTGAAGCCCTCAACCCGCTTCCTGGGCGGCAACGTCCTGGCTCCCGTCCTCACCGACGAAGGCCGCGCCGACCTCGCCTACAAGCTGCCGCACCAGAACGCCGTGCCGTCCTGGCTCCACTCTGTGGACAACGGCGCGACGACGGTCTGGGAGCGCTGGAGCTCCTGCTCGAAGGACACTCATCACCATGAAGGCTCAGGGCCTGAACCGTAAAGCCCTGGCACAGAGCGCTGGTTGAAGAAGTCCGAGGCTGCTCAGGGGCGTCTCCACACGAGCGTGTAGCGCCAGAACAGCCGTCGTCGCAGGCGCGCGCCGGGGAGGACGTTTCTGGCTTCCCGGACGATGTCGTCAAAGGTCATGTCCGCTGAGCGTGTGCGGGCCGTCATGGAGACGGGTCGGGGTGACGGGCGGCCTTTGTTCTTCAGCCAGCCCGTGGCGGCGTTGGCCGGCATCGCGATGACACCGAGCAAGTAGTCCACCGGGGTCTGAGCGCGGCACAGGCCGACGACGATCAAGGTCCCTCGCGGCGCGAGATGACGGCGGAAACGGGTGAGCGCCTCGGTGAACGGCAAGTGGTGGATCGTGGCGACGCACGTGATGGCGTCGTAGGGGCCGGCAGGGAACTCGGCAATTGCATCGGCCACGGTGAAGGTCACGGGAAGCGCATCAGGAGTCAGCTTGCGCGCCTGGACGGAGATCGCCGGATCGGAATCGACTGCCTGGACGGAGGCGGCACGTCCGGCCAGGAGCCTTGCAAGGTCACCGCTGCCTGAACCGACGTCCAGAGCGCGGGGGAAGCGTCTCGGCAGTTGCCGCAGGATCCAGCGATGGTAGTGGGCGTTGTGATCCCAGGGGTAGGTGGCGTTGAACCGCTCAAGAGCCCGGAGGACGCGCGGGGGCAGGATCTTCATCCACTCAGTTCACCAAGTACCGGCAGTGTGCACAGTCGGTTCTGGAGGAAAGGTCAACGGGCGGGGGCGAACACACTGCCGGGCGCTCAAGCGCAGTCGGGACGATATCCATGGGTTCGGCATACGCGAACGCAAGAACCTCTTGTTCAGACCAGTCGGCCCAAGCTAGCCTCTCTGGCATAACTGGTATGCAGAGGAGCTGGCCTGGTGCGCGTATCGCCGATCGTGTTCGACGACCCGGAAGCCCTGGGGCGCGCCCTCGCGGCGGAGATCGCTGACGAGATCGGGGAGGCGGCCCACGAGGGCCGGCCGTATGCTCTCGGCTGCCCCGGCGGACGCAGCGCCCTGTCCACCTACCGCGCGCTCGCCGACGAGGCCGCCCGACGCGCCCTGGACCTGGGTCACGTCACGATCGTCATGATGGACGAGTACCTGGAGCGCGACGAGGCCACGGGCGGCTTCCGGCGCATCGACCCGTCGCTGCCCCACTCGTGCCTCCGCTTCGGGCTGGTGGAGATCGTGCAGCGGCTCAACGAGGCTGTGGGCGCGGGGCGCGGAATCGACCGCGACCGGCTCTGGGTGCCCGACCCCGCGGACCCCGAGGAGTACGACAAGCGAATCGCCGGCCTCGGCGGCATCGACCTGTTCATCCTCGCCTCGGGCGCGGGCGACGGGCACATCGCCTTCAACCCGCCGGGCACCGCAGTCTCGACCCGTACTCACATCACCCCGCTCGCCGAGCAGACCCGCCGCGACAACCTGGCCACGTTCCCGACGTTCGGCGGCCTCGACGACGTACCGCGCCACGGCGTGACCGTCGGCATCGCGACCATCAAGGAGCAGTCCGCGCGCGCCGTCATGGTGGCCCACGGGGCGGACAAGGCCCTGACCGCCCGGCGTCTCGGCGCGGCCGACCGCTACCAGTCCGACTGGCCGGCCACGGTACTCAGTGACTGCGCCCGGCCCTGGCTTTTCCTCGACACCGCCGCCGCACACGGCTGACGGCAAGCCCACCCAAGGAGAGAGATGGCCCGCATCAAGCTCGCGTACCTCGGTGGCGGTTCCTCACGCGCACCCGGCACGATGGCCTCGTTCATGCACCACGGCGAGGAGTTCGACGGCTCGGAGTTCGTGCTGATCGATCTCGACCCCGACCGTCTCGAGGTCGTGAAGACGATCACCGAGAAGATGGCCCGCAACGCAGGTCTGGACATCACCGTCACGACCGCCACCGACCAGCGTGAGGGGCTGCGCGACGTCGACGCGGTGCTCTCCAGCTTCCGCCCAGGCGGCTTCGAGGCCCGGGCGCTGGACGAGCGGATCCCGCTCAAGCACGGCGTCATCGGCCAGGAGACGCAAGGGCCCGGCGGGATGATGATGTCGCTGCGCTCCGTGCGGATCATGCGGCAGCTGTGTGAGAACCTCGCCCAAGTCGCCCCCAGGGCGCGGATCTTCAACTACACGAACCCGGTCAACATCGTCTCGCAGGCGGTGGCGGACAACACCGACATCCCGATTGTGTCCTTCTGCGAGGGCCCGATCTGCTTCCCGCCCGTCGTCGCCAGGGCGGCAGGTCTCGACCCGGACAAGCTCAAGGCCAACCTGGTCGGCGTCAACCACAACTGCTGGTCGAACGAGGCGACGTACGACGGCGAGGACGTCTTCCCGATCCTGCGCGAGCGGTGGAAGGCCGTCAAGGACGACCCGACCGTCGACCTGCACCTCAAGCGGGTGCTGCACCTGGCCGTCACGATGGAGTCCATTCCGTCCGACTACTTCCTCTACTACTACTTCCGCGAAGAGCGCCTGCGCGAGCTCCAGTTGTCGCCGATGACGCGCTCCGAGACCATCCTGTCCGAGCTGCCCGGTTACTGGGACCACTACCACGAGCAGGCGGCCTCCGACGCTCCGGAGCTGGACCCCTCACGCTCCCGCGGCGGCATCCACGAGCTCGAGCTCGCCATCGACGCGATCAGCGCCTTCTACAACGACACCGGCGCCCGGCTCCCGTTCAACATCCCCAACACCGGCCTTTTCCTGCCCGGGTTCGACGAGTCCACCGTCGTGGAGGTGTGGGGCACCGTGGACGCCAAGGGCTTCCACCCCGAGCAGCAGCGCCCCCTGCCGAACTCGGTGCTCGGGATCACTCAGGCCCTCGCCCAGTACCAGATCCTCGCCGCCAGGGCCGCCTGGGACGGCACCCGCGCCGACGCCGTGCGCGCCATGGCCGCCAACCCGCTCGTCCCGTCGCTCACGGTGGCCGAGGCACTCTACGACGAGATGGCGGTGGCCCAGCGCCAGTGGCTGCCGGAGAGGCTGCTGCCGTAACCATGGGAGAGCTCTACCTCGGCGTCGACGCCGGCAACAGCAAGACGGCCGCGCTGGTGTGCACGGCCGCCGGCGAGATTGTCGGCTACGGCCGCTCGGGCTGCGGCGACATCTACGGGGCGCCCACGTCGTCCGACGCCGTGGCCGAGGTGGCCGCGGCGGTCGGCGACGCGCTGGCCGGGGCAGGCGTCGCCATGGCCGGCATCGCCGGGGCGGCGTTCCGGCTTGCCGGCGTCGACTGGCCCGAGGACTGCGCGTTCTGGGACACCGCGCTGCGCGAGAAGTACCCCACGCTGCGCCGGCGTTCGATCCTCAACGACGGCTACGCCGCGATCCGTTGCGGCGAGCCGTCGGGGGTGGGGGTCGCGGTCATCGCCGGCACCGCCGCGGCCGTCGCGGCGCGCGGTCCGGGTGGCGCGGTGTGGGACCTGGGCTGGTGGCCCCAGCACTCCATGGGGGCGGCGGGCCTGGCCGAGGAGGCGCTCAAGGCCGTCTACCTCGCCGACCTCGGCCTGGGGTCGAAGACATCATTGACCGAGGGGCTGCTGGAGTTCTTCGGCAGGTCCAGCGTCTTCGAGCTCAACCGCTGGTTCACCCGCCGCGAGGGCGCGGCTCCGTGGCAGGAGAAGCCGCGGGCCGCGCGGGTGGTCACCGCCGCGGCGGAGGCAGGTGACCAGGTCGCGCAGGTCATCGTGCGCGAGCAGGGACGGCGCCTGGCGATGTACGCGGGTGTGGCCGCGCGCAAGGCCGGCCTCGCGGACGGCCCGGGGAAGGTGAGTGTGGTGCTCTCCGGCTCGGTCCTGATGGCCGTCGAGTCGCCCGTCGCCGATGCCCTGCTGGCCGAGCTCGACGGCCATGTGCCGGGCGTCGTCCCGCATCGCGCGGTCGTCCCACCGGTCGCGGGCGCGGCCCTGGACGCCCTGGGCGAGTCCGGCATCCCCGTCACCCCTGCGGTGACCGACCGGATCGCCGCGACCCTGCCGCCCAAGGAGTTCCTGGCCACCTGACGCCTGCCCGGGGAGGCTGCCCCGGGGTCGCTCCCAAGCCGCCCTACAGGGGACGGAACAGGTCGGCCTGGAAGCGGTAGGCGTCACTGCGATAGGACATCGCCCCGGCGAGGACGGGGGTTTCGTCGGCCGTGTAGGCGACCTCGTCCCCGATGAGCACGGGCGCCCCCGCATCGATGCCGAGCAGTTCTGCTGTCTGCTCGTCGGCGGCGTCCGCCCGCACGGTGTAGGAGCTGCGCGCGATCCGGATCCCGCACTCATGCTCCAGCGCCTCGTACAGCGAACGGTCCGTCATGTCGAGCGAGGCCAGCGCCGGGGCGTTGGCGACGACGCTGACATCGAGGCAGATCGGCACGTTGTCCATCGAGCGAAGGCGGCGCAGTTCGACCACGCGGGCCGCCGGGGCGATGCGCAGTCGCTCCGCCTCCTCGAACGTGGCCGGGCGCTCCCGCATCTGCAGGACTCTCGCCTGCGCGGTCAGCCCGCGTGCCCGCGCCATCTCCGAGAAGCTCTGCAGGGTGCTCGGAGGTTCCCCCACCACTTCACGCGCCACGAACCAGCCACGCTGTGAGGAGCGTTCGAGGCGGCCCTCGTCGTTGAGCAGCCCGAGGGCGACGCGCAGCGTGGAGCGGCTGACCCCGAGGCTCGTCGCGAGATCGCGCTCGCCGGGAAGGCGGCTCCCCGGGGGGAACGAGCCCCGGCGCAGGGCGTCCCCGAGTTTGCGGTAGGTCTGCGCGACCGCCGTGCCCACCGCCTGCTCCTGGCCCACTGGTTCCTCGGCCTGCACGAGGGCCACCTCCCCGGTATCTGGTGCCACTGGTCTCATCTCGGCGACATGATAACAAACTCTGGACTAACTGGTCTGCTGCTCTTAAGCTCGCCCGCACCACGAGACCACAGGAGGCGCCGTGTTCGCGCGCAAAGGATCAATGTGGATCAGCGCCATGGCCGCACCGCTCGCCGCCGTCATGCTCTCGGGGTGCGTGCCCGGCATGTCGAACAGCACGGCGGCCGGCCAGGCGGGCGCGGGCAGGGTGGTCACCGACCCGGGCGCCATGGGCAAGACCCGCATACGGGTGCTCGACTACTTCGCCGGCGGGCCCGACAAGGCCTGGATGGAACGGATCGTCACCGCCTTCGAGCGTAAGTACCCGCAGATCACGGTGGATCGCACCGCGCAGAGCTGGGACGACGTCATGAAGTCCCTCCCACTGAAGCTGCGGGCGGCCGACCCTCCGGACATCGTCCCGGCGAACAACGGCTGGCAGTCCCTCGGCACCCTCGCCAAGGGAGGTCTTGTGCTCGACCTCGACCCCTACGCCGAGGCCTACGGCTGGAAGAAGGCGTTCCCCACCTCCATCCAGGAGGAGCACCAATTCGCCCCCGACGGAAAGGAGATGGGGACCGGCTCGCTCTTCGGCGCCCCCATCGCCCGCGGTTCCGCCGTCGAGGTCTACTACAACCGCTCGCTGCTGAAGCGGACCGGTGGCCACGTGCCCCGGACCCTCGCGCAGTTCGAAGAGAACATGCGCAAGGCCAAGGCGGCCGGTATCACCCCCGTCGCCGTGGGCAACCTCGAGCAGGGCGGCGTGACGGCCACTCTGTTCAGCCTGATCAACTCCTTCGGCGACCGGGACAAGATCGCCGACTTCACCTACTCGCGCGGGGACATGAGCGTCGGCAGGACGGGCTTTCCCGAGGCCGTCGCCAAGCTCAAGGAGTGGGCGGGCAAGGGGTACTTCACCAAGGACTTCGCCGCGGTCCCCGGCCAGGACGCGGCGCAGGCGTTCGTCGACGGCAAGGCACTGTTCCGGTTCGACTACTCCGGGTCCCTGCCGCTGCAGCAGGGCGACAGCAAGAAGTTGGGCTCCTTCGTACTGCCCCGCGCTCATGGCGGCGATCCGGTCGTGACGTTCGCGGCCGCGAGCAACTTCTCCATAGCCGCGAAGACGAAACACCCCGACGCCGCGGCCGCCTTCCTGAACTTCATGGCGAGCCCCGAAGCGGCCAGAATCGCCACGCAGGTCGGATCCATGCCCATGCTCTCCACGCCCGAACTGCCCCCGGACCACGATCCACTGCTCGCCGACGAGGTGAAGATCGCGGCACAGGTCTCCGACAACGACTCGGCGGTTCCCTACCTCGACTGGGCCACCCCCACGCTGCTGAACACCATGACCACGCACATGACGGACCTGCTCGCCGGAAAGGCGTCGGCCGCCGACGTCGTCAAGGCGACCCAGGACGACTACGCCCAGTTCCAGAAGACCCGGAAGGCGAAGTAGGCGACCATGGCGACAACCGACGGACACCCGGCCGCGCCACCCCGGACCATCCCCGCACCCGCCACCACACGCTCCTCGGCCCGGACCCGCCGCGCGTACCAGCGGCGCAAGCCCTGGCTGGGCCTGGCCTACCTGGCGCCCGCCCTCGCGGCCTACGCGCTCGTGGTGATCGTCCCGACCGTCCAGGGCGGATACGTCTCCCTCTTCCACTGGGACGGTGTCACCCCCGCCACGTGGGCCGGATTCTCCAACTACACGGGCTTCCTGAGCGATCCGCAGCTGCGCCAGGCGGTCGAGCACACCCTTGTCTTCATCGCCTTCTTCGCGGTGCTGCCCATCACCCTCGGCCTGCTCACCGCCGCGCTCACCTCCCGCAAGGACGTCCGCGGCGCCGCGGTCTATCGATGGGTGCTCTTCCTGCCACAGGTACTCACTCCCGCCGTCACCGCGATCGTGTGGAAGCGGATCTACGCCCCCGACGGCCCGGTCAACTCCGTGCTGCGCGCCTTCGGCCTCGAGGCCCTCACCCGGGGCTGGCTCAGCGACTACACCTGGGCGCTGCCCGCGCTGGGCCTCGCCGGGACCTGGGCGGCGTTCGGTCTGTGCACGGTGCTCTTCGTCTCCGGCACACAGTCGATCCCCACCGAGCTGTACGACGCGGTGCGGGTCGACGGCGCGGGCGCGGTACGGGAGTTCTTCACCGTGACACTGCCGGGGCTGCGCGGCCAGCTCGCCGTGGCCCTCACCCTCTCCGCGCTCGGCGCCATCCGGGTCTTCGACATCGTCTGGCTCACCACCAGGGGCGGACCCGGGACGTCGACGATCACCCCCACGATCGTGCTCTACCAGCGTGCCTTCGCCAACCCGGACATCGGCACGGCAGCTGCCGTCGGCGTCGTCCTCGCCGCCGTGTCGCTGGCCGTCGCGCTGGTGATCCTCAAGCTCTCCGAGGACAGGTCCCGATGATCTCCACCCAGGAAAAGGTGTTCAACTACGCGATCCTGACGGCCGTCGCCGTCGGCGTGCTCTTCCCGGTCGCCTGGATCATCGGGGTCGCGGTCAGCCCCAACCCCACGGGAACGCTGGATCTGTCCAGCCCGCACTGGGGCAACTTCGCCACCGCCTGGGCACAGGCCGACTTCACCCAGTACCTGAAGTCGAGCCTGATCATCAGCGGCGGCGTGGTCGCCGTCTCCACCGTGCTCGCCGTGATGAGCGGCTACGCCTTCGGCGTCCTCGGTGTGGCCGGCGAGAAGTGGCTCTTCCCGCTGCTCCTGGTCGGGTTGATGGTCCCGATGGAGACCATCATCGTGCCGCTCTACTACGACTTCCTGGCCTACGGCCTCACCGACACCTACAAGGGGATCATCCTCGCCCACACGGGGCTCGGGGTGAGCTTCGGCGCCTTCTGGATGCGCGCCGCCTTCCGCGCCGTGCCGCCCGCGCTCGCCGAGTCCGCCGAGATCGACGGCGCCAACTCCTGGACCCAGCTGTGGCGCATCCACCTGCCGATCGCCAAGCCGGCGGTGATCACCTTCGTGCTGCTGAGCTTCATGTGGACCTGGAACGACTACTTCCTGTCCTTGATCATGCTTTCCGACCCGGGGCACCAGCCGATGACCCTCGGCCTCGGCGCGTTCTCCAACCGGTACGCCGTCCAGGACAACCTGCTCTCCGCCGGTGCCGTGCTGATCTCGGTGCCGATCGTCGTGCTCTACATTTTCTTCCAGCGCCAGTTCATCCGCGGCATGCTCAGCGGCGCCGTGCGGGAGTGAGCCACCGACCCCTCGTCGGGCTGGCACACACTGCGCCTGGGCGCGGCGGCCTCTCGGCCCGCCGCGCCCAGGCGCTTCCGGTCCCCGACCGTGTGGACAACAACCCGAAGGCTCTGCGCGTCGTTCTCGACACCCCGCAGCCAGGGCGTAAACATAATGGCCATGAAATATGAGGCTGAAGTGGGGCGGCGCAGGATACTCGGAGGCATTGCAGTCCTGGGTCTCGGTGCGGCTGCCACGGGTTGCACCATTCAGCAGGGCCCGGCAGAAGCCGAGGCAAGGGAATCCGGTCCCAGCGGTCAGTTCATTTTCGGTTATGGGTCATTGATTCAAAAGGAATCCCGAGAGGAGACCTGGCCGAAAGCCGGTAAGTGCTTCCCTGTCTCTGTCAAAGGCATCACGCGTGGCTGGTACGACCGGGTCGACACTGTCAGTTGGGGGCCCACGTATTTGGGAGCCTTTCCGGATCGCGGTGCGACCTGCAACGGCGTGATCTTCCAGGTGGCGCAAGACGAATTGAAGGTATTCGCCGACAGGGAGAAGGGATACAAGCTGCTCCGCATTCCTCCTCGTGACATCACCATGCTGGACGGAAGATCGGCCCCGCCACCCGGAACTTTCTGGTATTTCGGAAGCGCGTCGCGTAGGTACGTCAGTGAGGAATTTCCCCTTGTTCAGTCGTATGTAGATGTATGCGTGAGCGGATGCCTGGAGGTCGAGGAAGAATTTCCGGCATCTCGCACAGCGAAGTTTGCGCAGAAATTCTTCACCGGTACGACCGACTGGAAGACTCCATGGATCAATGACCGCATCTACCCATGGAGGCCCTTCGTTCATGTCCCGCAGGCCAACAGGATCGACACGCTGATCCGGGATCAGCTGGGCGAAGAAATGTTCCGCTCCATCACCCTTCCCGGCGCCGGGGCCTGAGCGCTGCCCCGTGGACGCCGAAGCCCCCGGGCTGCGCACCAGCATGGCCATCGGCGCGCCCGCCTACCTGGCCGACGCAGGACTTGCGTGGCTGTGCGTGTCGGCGATCCCGAAAGAACCGGCCCGAACCGGCTGACCCCTATGCGGCGCAGCGAGGGTTCAGTCGGGTCGCCCGTCGCCCGTCCGCGGGTCCCGGTGCCGGACGACGCTGCGGCCATGGTCACGTCGCACCGCATGCATGTACCTTGCAGACACTTGAAAGGAGCTGACAGGCACATGACGCAAACCGCCCCCTCCACCGCCGGCTCTCCCTCATCGGTGTCCCGCCGCCTCGAGGTCCTGCGCCCCGGTCCCTGGCATCGACGCCTCACGGCGATAGTCGGTGTCGGTGCCTTCTTCGACCTCTACGAGGTGTTTCTCGGCGGTGTGCTTGCCGCTGCGCTCGCCGAGCCCTGGCATCTGAGCCACACTCAGAAGTCGTGGATCATCGCCGCCGGGTTCCTGGGGATGTTCGTCGGCGCCAACGTCATGTCACTGCTGGCCGACCGTTTCGGCCGGCGTCAGATGTTCCTGGTCAACCTCGGTATGTACTCCGCGTTCTCCCTGCTGTGCGCCGCCGCGCCAGACGTGAACTGGCTGGTGGCGGCGCGGTTCCTCGCGGGACTCGGGCTCGGCGCCGAACTCGTGCTCGTCGACACGTACCTCTCCGAGCTGCTGCCGACGGCCGTGCGCGGACGGTACATCGCCTGGGCCTACACCGTCGGGTTCCTCGGCGTGCCACTGGCGGCGCTGCTCGGTGCGCGCCTGGTGGCGGAGCACGAGATCGCCGGGGTCTCCGGCTGGCGCTGGCTGCTGGTGGCCGGCGCGCTCGGCGCCTTCTGCATCCAGTGGATGCGGCGCGCTCTCCCCGAGTCCCCGCGATGGCTGGAGGCCAGGGGGCGCCGTGCGGAGGCCGAGGCTGTCGTCGCGCGCATCGAGACACTCAACGAACCGGGGACTGCCGGCGCACGCCAAGTGCCCGCGCAGCGAAAGGCCGAGGCCCAGGCCCACGCCGAGAGCAAGAGCAAGAGCGAGAGCAAGAGCAAGAGCGAGAGCGACAGCAAGAGCGAGACCGAGACGGTCCCCACCGTGCGGGTTCCCCTGCGCAGGATGTTCCAGCCGCCGTACCGCCGCCGCACCGTCATGTGGTGGATCTTCCAGGTCCTGCAGACCGTCGGCTATTACGGTTTCGGTTCCCTGGCTCCCGTCGTCCTTGCCGCCAAGGGCCATTCGACGACCGCCTCACTCGGTTACGCGGCGCTCAGCTTCTGCGGCTACCCGCTGGGTTCCGCCCTGTCGATTCCGCTCATCGAGCGGTTCGAGCGCCGTACCCTCATCATCGTCGCGGCCCTCGGCCAGGCCTTCTTCGGTCTTCTGTTCGGGTTCGCCGACGCGGCCTGGCTGATCGTGGGAAGCGGCTTCCTGCTGACCGTCTGCAGCAACGTCTTCTCCAACGCGTTCCACGTCTACCAGGCCGAGATCTTCCCCACGAACCTGCGCAGCAGTGCCATCGGCATCGCGTACTCGCTGTCGCGACTGGTCTCCGTGATCCTGCCGTTCATCGCACTGAGCGTCCTCGACGACCTCGGCGCGACCGCGGTGTTCGCCGGGTCCGCCGTACTGATGGTGCTCCTGTGCCTCAACGTGGGGCTCCTCGGCCCGAAGACGAAGGGGCTGGCGCTGGACGCCATCTGAACGGTCATGCGCTGACACCTCCGGAGATCCGAGTCAGGGAGCCTGGACACGAGCGCGGTCCTCAGGGTTCTCCTACCACCATCCCTCCCGGTCAGTGGCGCTCATTGGACCTTCTGCCGAGGGAACTCAGCGCGCGTCGTCGGGAAAGCGCATTGCACATAAGGGTGTTGGTGGATTGGCTTGCCGAGGTCAGGGCGGCGGGTTGCTCCCCAGGTTCGCAGCGGGGGCGATGTGTCGGGATCCCCGCGGTCCCGCCTCTCGCCCCCTTTCGGCGCGACACGACCCGTACGGATCCCGGTTCGGAAACTGGTACAGAAAGAAGCGAATGGCATCCATGCTCGACGGCTGCACTCCCTGGCCCGAGGAGTTCGTCGACCGCTACTGGGCAGCCGGGCACTGGCGTGGCAGCACGCTGGACAACCTGCTGCGCGGCTGCGCCCTGCAGTACGGGCCGCGGACCGCGCTCGTCCATGACGGCACCCGCATCACGTACGCGAACCTGAACCGGCGCGTGGATCGCATGGCGGCCGGATTCCGGCTGCGCGGCCTGAGGTCGGGGCAACGGGTCGTTGTCCAGCTGCCGAACGTTCCGGAGTTTGTCGTCACCGTGTTCGCGCTGATGCGCCTCGGCGCGGTTCCCGTGTTCTGCCCGGTCTCGCACCGCGCGTCCGAGGTGTCCCACATCGTGCACGTCACCCAGGCCGTCGGCTACGTCGGTCCGTCGAAGCACCAGGGATTCGACCACATGGCGATGGCCGGTGAGGTCGCGGCCCAAGGACCCTTCCTGCGCCGGGTGTTCACCCTTGAGGAGCCAGGAGTCCCTTCCTCGTACGGGGGCCTTACGGTCGACGCGTCGGGCTGCCACTACTTTCCGCTGGGCTCCATCGACGCCCCGCCCGAGCGGGCAGTTGCACGGAGCGCCGACCAGGTGGCCTTCTTCCTGCTCTCCGGCGCAGCCACCTCGGCGCCCCAGCTCATTCCGCGCACTCACAACGACTACGCCTACCAGGCGCGGGCCGCCGCCGAGTTGGTGTCGCTCACCGAGGACGACGTGTATCTCGCCGCGCTGCCCGCCGAGTTCCACTTCGCCTTCGGCTGCCCCGGCATCGTAGGCACCTTGTCCGTAGGCGGCACCGTCGTCCTGGCCGAGAACTCGGGACCCGCTGAATGCCTTCCGGTCATCGAACGAGAGCGGGTCACCGTCACGTCGGTGATGCCCGCCGTGGCCCAGCTCTGGCTCGACGCGCTTCCCACGGTTCAGGCCGACTTGAGCAGTCTGCGTCTCGTGCAGATCGGCGACGCGCCCGTGCACCGGGCGACGGCGGAACGGATCGCCCCCGAACTGGGTTGTCGCCTGCAGCAGGTCTTCGGCATGGCTGAGGGGCTGCTCATTCTCACCCGGCCCACCGATCCGGACGAGACCGTGCTCACCACGCAGGGCCGCCCCCTGTCGCCCGACGATGAGATCCGCATCGTCGACGTCGACGGCAAGGACGTGCCCGAAGGGGAGCCCGGTGAACTCCTCACACGCGGTCCGTACACCGTGCGGGGCTACTACCGGGCACCCGACCGCAACGCACACGCCTTCACCACCGACGGTTACCTCCGCACCGGCGACCTCGCGCGGCGCACCCCGGACGGCAACCTGGTGGTGACCGGCCGCCCGTCGGGCCTCCCGAGGCGGACTGACCACGAAGAGTCATCTGGCCGCTGACGGGCAGGCCACCGCCGGCCTGCCCGTCAGCGGCCGCAAGGTCAACGATCGGCGCTCCTGCCGCGCTCGCAAGGCCACCCGAAGACGGAACGCAGTGCCCGCACGAACGGCACCAGAGAACCTGGCCGGTGGGGTGCGGGTCGCCGGCTGCGCGACTCGCACCCCACCGGCCGTACGCGAACGCTCAGCCGGCCGGGTCCGGGCGGCGCAGGGCGACCACGTCGATCTCCACCAGGATGTTCATGAGATCCGAGCCGACCGTGGTGCGCACGGGCCGGGGATCGGTGAAGTGCTCGCGGTAGACCCGGTCGAAGCCGGCGAAGTCGCGGTGCAGGTGCTGGAGATGCACCGTGGCCTTCACCACGTCGTCCAGACCGAGCCCGGCCTCCTCCAGGACGGACCGCACGTTCCGCAGTACCTGGCGGGTCTGCTCCTCCACGGTGTCGGCGACGGCGCCGGTCTGCGGGTCCTGCGGACCGAACCCCGAGGTGAACACATAGGGGCCCGCGGCGATGCCCTGGCTGTAACCGCCGGCGGGCGCGGGTGCCCGCTCCGTGGAGAGCGCGCGGAGCGGGGTGGGGTGGGTGTGGGTGGTCATCGCTGCAGGTCTCCCTCGCGCTCGTTGACCGCGGCGTAGTGGCGGAGCTTGTCCTCGTCGACGGTGACGCCGAGACCCGGGCCCGTGGGGACCGTCAGACGCCCCTCGCGCAGGGTGAGCGGCTCGATGATGTCGTCCGCGTGCAGGTAGTACATGGAGTCGATGGCGCGCGACAGCACCGGGGTGCTGGCGACCACCGCGAGGTGTGCGGCGGTGGCGATGCCGAGCTCGCCGCCGCTGTGCAGGTTCATACCGAGACCGAAGGTCTCGCAGTGTGCGGCCAGCGCCTTGGTGGGGGCGATGCCGCCCCACTTGTAGACGTCACCGTGGATCACGTCGACCGCGCCCAGCCGGACCGCCGGCGCGAAGTCCTCGAACCGGACGACGCACATGTTCGTGCACAGCGGGATGCGGACCTTGGCGCGGACCTGGCTCATGCCTTCGATGCCGGTGCAGGGATCCTCCAGGTACTCGAGGTCCAGCTCCTCCAGGGCGATACCGGCGCGTACCGAGTCCGGCACGGACCACGCGGCGTTCGGGTCGACACGCAGGCTCACCTCCGGCAGGGTCTCGCGCAGAGCCCGCAGGATCGCCACGTCGCCCTGCACGTCCGTGGTGCCCTTGAGCTTGACGGCCTGGAACCCGCCCTCGCGCACCACGCGCTCCGTGTGCTCGGCGAGGGCGCCGGGCAGGTCGCCCGGCAGGGCCCCCGGAGCGTCGGCGCGGGTGATCAGCGCAGTCAGGGGGACCTCGTCGCGTACGGCGCCGCCGAGCAGGTCGGTGACCGACTGGCCCGTCGCCTTGCCCATGGCGTCCCAGCAGGCCACGTCCAGGGCGGCGAGGGCCGCGTAGCCGAGGTAGCCGTAGAAGAACGGCACCATGTGGTGCCTGCGGTGGAAGGCCTCCAAGGCGAACGGGCTGGTGCCGATCAGGTCCTCGGCGAGGTTGCGGACGATCGCGGCGACCGGCCGGCCCCACATCGTCTCGCCCCAGCCCTCGATGCCGGAGTCGGTGCGGATGCGCACCACCGTGCGGGTCTCGCCGGTCTTGGTCTCGAAGGAGCTCGTGAACGGGTTGACCAGGGGCAGGTTGACGACGTGGACATCGACGTCGGTGATCTTCATGTGGTTCTTGTTCCTCAGGGTCACGGTCGCCCGGGGCGACACGGGATGGGTCAAGCGGTGGGGCGGGTGGCGGCGTCGAAGGCGAGGACCGCGCGGGCCAGCCCGCGGGCGCAGCGGTCCAGCAGGCGGGCGCCGTCGCGGGCGTCGGCCCCGGCGGCGTCGTCGGTGGCGCCGCCGACCCGCTCCCATTCGCCGTGCCGCTCGACAGTCAGGCCCGGGTACGGGGGCTTGTCGAACAGGGGTGGCGGTTCGACCGGCGGCTGTGCGGGACGCTTGGCGCGCACCAGTTCCGGATGGGCGGCGAGCATCAGCGACGTCTCGAACCAGCCGGCGTGCCCGGGCACGAGACCGGCCCGGTCGCCCGCTCTGCACGGGGACACGGCGGTGTCGCTCCCGGCGCCGGCGGCGCCCGCGTCCTCGACCGTCGCGTCCTCCGTCTCGACCGTGGCTTCCTCTGTCTCGACCGTGTCGAGGAGTGTCCAGTACGAGCACGCCGCCGCCGTCACCTCGGCGCGCAGCGCGAAGCGCTTGACGGCGAGGCGGACGATCTCGTCGTTGCCGCCGTGCCCGTTGACGACGAGGACGCGGCCGTACCCGCACTCCGCGAGGGAGTCGAGCAGCTCGTCGAGCACGGTGCCGAGCACCGGGGCCGACAGCGTGAGCGCCGCGGCGAACAGATGGTGCGGGCTGTGCCCGTACGGCAGCGTCGGGAGCCTGACGAGGTCGGGCACGGGGGTGCCGGGGCCGGCCTCCTCGGTCAGCAGGTCCAGGGCACGGCTGACGACCGCGTCGGCGAGCATCGTGTCCGTGCCCATCGGCAGATGCCCGGCATGCTGCTCCTGCGAGCCGATCGGCAGGACGGCGATGGCGTCTCCGGCGGCGGCGCGCGTTTCGCGCCAGGTCGCCTCCGTCAGATTCCGGTGAGTCATGCCCCTGCCCGCCCGCTTCGGCGGCGTGACAGAGTCGGCGCATGGCGCATGAACGTTTTCCTTTGCGGTTGGTCCCCGATCCGGTGCCGGATGCCAGGGTGAGTGGGGACGAGGGCGTGCTGGGCGCCGTGGAGGTGCTGCCGGGTGTGGTGCGAGCCGCGCGGCTCTCCCGCACCGGCGTCGTACTGGGCCGGACCGAGGCGTTCTACGACACGGACGACGCGTCGCCGGACGGGGTGGACGCCGCCCTCGAGCGGGCGGTGGCGGTGTTCGCCGGGCACCGCCCGGTGGGTGTGGGTGTGGCCGCGGCCGGCGTGGTGGACCCGGGTGCCGGACGCATCCTGGAGGTCAACGACGCCCCGGCGCTGAGCGGATACCCGGTCGCCGACCGGGTGGCGGCGCTGGTGGGCGCGCCCGTGCGGGTCGAGCACCGGGCACGCGTACAGGTGCTGGGGGACCGCTGGTTCGGCGCCGGACGGGGACGGCGCTCCTTCGCGTCGGTGTCCACGGGCGAGGTGCTCGGCGTCGGCATCCTGTACGACGGCGACGTGCTGGCCCCGGCCGGTGGGCGCAGCGGCGCGCACATGACCGTCACGGCCAGTGGCGAGCCCTGCACCTGTGGGCGCCGCGGCTGCTGGAAGACCGTGGCCACCACCCGCTGGCTGCGTGAGCGGGCCGCCGAGCGTGGACTGGCGCCGCAGCTCGCCTCGCTGGGGGCGCTCACCGCGTCGCAGGACCCGGTCGCGCGGAACCTTGTCGAGCGCTACGCCGAGAACCTGGTGCTGGGCCTCGCGACGGTCCAGCAGTTGTTCGCATGCGGCCTGTTCGTGCTGCACGGGGAGGCACTCGACGGCGGTGAGCCGTTCCGTGCCCTGGTGGAGGCGCGGCTGCGGGCCGACGCCCTGACCGGCTCCGAGACCCCGAGCGTCGTGCTGGGCGAGGCCTCGGACACCGGAGCCCTGCTCGGGGCGGCGGGACTGGTCCTGTCGGGACGTTAGGCAGTGCCTCATACGACGGTGCTCTCCGCCGACTCGGAGGCCACGGAGGCGGTGCGCCGCGCCCGCGTCGGGTCCGGGACCGGAACCGCGTCGAGGAGCCGCCGCGTGTAGGGGTCTTCGGGCGTCGTGAACACCTTCCGGGCGGTACCGGTCTCGACGATGCGGCCCTGCCGCATCACGGCCACCCGGTCGGCGATCCGGCTGACGACGGCCAGGTTGTGCGAGATGAAGAAGTACGTCAGGCCAAGGCGCTGCTGGAGGTCGGCCAGCAGGTCGAGGACGCGTGCCTGGACGGAGACGTCGAGCGCGCTGGTCGGCTCGTCGAGGACCACCAGGCGCGGTTCGAGGGCCAGGGCGCGTGCGATCGAGATGCGCTGGCGCTGTCCCCCGGAGAACTCGTGCGGGTAGCGGTCGACAATGCCCGCGTCGAGACCGACGGCGTCCAGGAGTTCGCACACCCGCTCGCGGGTCTTCGCCCGGCCGCGCCGGCCGCGCGCCCACTCCTCGTGGGTGACGAGCGGCTCGGCGACGATGTCGGCGATCCGCAGCCGCGGATTCATGCTGGAGTACGGGTCCTGGAGCACGACCTGCATCTGCCGCCGGAACGGGCGCAGGGCCGCGTGGTCCAGCGACAGCAGATCCGTCCCGTCGAACCGTACGCTGCCCGACGTCGGCGGCAGGAGCCGCAGCAGGAGCCGCGTCAGGGTCGTCTTGCCGCAGCCGGACTCCCCGACGAGGGCAAAGGTCTCTCCCTCGGTGACGGTCAGGCTGACGTCGTCGACGGCGACGCTCGGCGGCTGCCCGGGGAACTCCTTGCGCAGGTTGCGGATCTCCAGGAGCGGTTCGGCGGTGTGCGAACTGGTCATGCGACAGGCTCCAGTCGGGGGGTGGCGTCGAGCAGACGGCGGGTGTACGGCGCGGCAGGGCGGGCGAAGACCTGCTCCACATCCCCGGTCTCGACGACCTCGCCGTGGCGCATGACGGCGACCCGGTCCGCGGTCTCGGCGACGACGCCGAGGTCGTGGGTGATCAGCACCACCGCCATCCCGTGGCGGTGCTGCAGCCGCACGAGCAGATCGAGGATCTGCCGCTGCACGGTCACGTCGAGGGCGGTCGTGGGCTCGTCGGCGATGAGGACGCGCGGCCGGGCCACGAGCGCGGAGGCGATCATGACGCGCTGGCGCAGTCCGCCGGACAGCTCGTGCGGGTACTGGCGGAAGCGTCGTTCCGGGTCGGGGACACCGACCTCGTCGAGCGCGGTCAGCGCGGCGCTGCGCGCCTCGGCCCGGGTGTGGTCGCCGTGCAGCCGCAGCACTTCCGTGATCTGGTGGCCGACTCGCTGAAGCGGGTCGAGGCTGGTCATGGGGTCCTGGAACACCATGGAGATCTCGGCGCCGCGGACCCGGCGCAGTTGCCGTTCGCTCAGGCCGAGCACGTCGCGGCCGTCGAGCAGGATCTCGCCGCGCGCATACACGCAGGGAGGTTCGGGGTTGAGGCGGAGCGCGGACAGGGCCGTGGCCGACTTGCCGCTGCCGGACTCGCCGACGACGGCGAGCGTCTCACCGGCCGCGACGGACAGGTTCACACCGCGGACGGCGTGGACGGTGGAGCCGGAGAGCCGGAAGTCGACGCGCAGGTCCCGGAACTCGAGCACGGGCACGGCAGTTGGGGCGGCGGGGGATCCGTGGGTGGAGGTCATCGGCGGTACGCCTTCGGGTCCGCGACGTCGCGCAGGGCGTCGCCGGTGATGTTGATGGCCAAGGACGTGAGCATGAGGGCGAGGCCGGGGAAGACGGCGATCCACCACGAGGTGCCCAGGTAGAGCTGTCCGTCGGCGAGCATGCCGCCCCAGGTCACCGTCTCCTTGGGGACGCCGAGGCCGAGGTAGCTCAGGGAGGCCTCGGCGACGATGGCGGCGGCGATGTGCAGCGTTCCGATGGTGGCGAGCGGGGCCAGTACGTTCGGCAGCAGATGGCGCCGCATGATCGTCACGTGTCCGACGCCGATGGCGTGGGCCTCGGTGACGAAGTCCCGCGAGCGCAGCGACAGCACCTCCGAGCGCACCACGCGGGCGTAGGAGACCCAGCCGGTGATGCCGAGGACGACGATCACGTACCACAGTCCGGAGCCGACGAAGCCGACCACGGCGAGCGCCAGCAGGATGGCGGGGAAAGCGAGTTGGACGTCGGCGACGCGCATCACGATCCGGTCCGTCCAGCCGCCGAAGTACCCGGAGGCGAGACCGGCGATGGTGCCGATGGTGCCTGCGAGGAGGGCCGCGCCGGCGCCCACGAGCAGTGAGACGCGGGTGCCGTAGATGATGCGGGACAGCAGGTCGCGGCCGAGCTGGTCGGTGCCGAGCAGGTGCGCGGTGCTGCCGCCGGACTGCCAGGCGGGCGGTCGCAGCCGGCCGAGCAGGTCCTGCGCGTTGGGGTCGGCGGGCGCGATCAGCGGAGCGAACACGGCGCACACGATGATCACGGTCAGGAAGACGAGGGCGGCCAGTGCGAGGCGGTTGTGCAGCAGGGCGCGTGCGACGCCGGGCCTCGGTGTGGGGGGCGCCGCGTCGACGGCGGGCGCGGGGGCGGTGGTGGTCATCGGGAGTTCCTCACCCTCGGGTCGAGGAGGCCGTAGGAGAGGTCCACGAGCAGGTTCACCACGACGAACGTGGCGGCGAACACCAGCACTGTGGCCTGCACCAGGGGGAAGTCACGGTTGGAGATGGCCTGCACGGTCAGCTGTCCGATGCCGGGCCAGGAGAACACCTGCTCGGTGAGAATGGCGCCGCCCAGGAGACTGCCGACCTCGAGGCCGACCACGGTCACGACCGGCAGGGACGCGTTGCGCAGCCCGTGCCTCAGGACCGTGCGCACCGGGCCGAGGCCGCGGGCACGCGCCGTTCGGATGTGGTCGGAGCCGAGCACGTCGATGAGGGAGGAGCGCAGCAGCCGGGCCACGACGGCGACCGAGTAGACGGACAGCGTGATGGACGGCAGGACGAGGTGGGCGAACGTGCCGTAGCCGGACGCGGGCAGGGCGTGCAGCCCGACGGCGAAGACGAGGATGAGCAGGATGCCCACCCAGAACGGCGGCGTGGACTGGCCCAGCAGCACGACCGAGATGACGCCCCGGTCGGTGGCCCGGCCCCGGCGCATGGCCGCGAGGATGCCGGCGGGCAGCGCGATCAGCAGTGTGACGACGAGGGCACCCGCCGCGAGCAGCAGGGTGGCCGGGACCCGGTCGGCGAGGACTTCGCGCACCGGCTGGTTGTAGAAGAGGGAGGTGCCGAAGTCGAGGCGCGGCAGGCCCCACAGATAGTCCAGGTACTGCGTGATCAGCGGCCGGTCGAGTCCCAGGCTGTGCCGCAGCAGGCTCTCCTGCTGGGCCGTGGCGTCTGGCGGCAGCATGACCTTGACGGGGTCGCCGGACAGCCGGACGAGGAAGAAGACGACGGTCGCGGTGCACAGCAGCACCAGCAGGGCGGTGCCGAGCCGGGCGGCGATCGGGCGCAGAATCGCCAGGGCCCGTGCGCCGCGTGTGGCGCCGGTCGGCCCGGTGGCGTCCTTGGTGTCGGGTGTGGGAAGGGTCAGGGAGTCGCTCATGAGCCGGATACCTCCGCACTCGCCATGTCCAGGACGCCGGCGGAGCCGGGTGTCCAGTGCGGCCGGCTGTTGTGCACGTAGATGTTGTCGATCTGGTAGAGCGGCACGAACGGCGCCTCGGTCTTGATGAGTTCCTGCAGCCGGGAGAAGGCGCGGCGGCGCACGGCCGGCTCGACGGACAGTTCCTCGGCGTCGATGAGGCGGTCGGCCGTCTTGTTGTGCCAGCGGCTCTGCCTGCGGTCGCTGCGCACGTTGGACTGGAGCATGCTCTCGCCGTCCAGGGTCCACACGGTCGACGCGGCGAGGTACATCGGGCCGAGGGCGGCGTGGTTGCTCGAGGTCAGGCGCTGGGAGTACGTCCCCGGGTCGAGGAGGTCGACCTTGGCGTGCACGCCCGCGCGGGCGAGCAGCCCTGAGATGGCCTCGGCCACGTTGGCGTCGACGTTGGACGCGGTGAGCGTGGTGCTGATGCCGTGCGGGTGGCCGGCCTCGGTGAGCAGAGCGCGGGCCTTGGCGACGGAGCGCTCGAACGGTTCGACCGAGGCGTCGAAGCCGAAGGCGCCGCGCGGGATCATCGCCGGGACCTCGGTGGCCTTGCCGCCGAGTACCGCCTTGATGAGCAGGGGGACGTCGACGGCGTGGTTGAGCGCCTGACGCACCCGCCGGTCGCGCAGAGGTCCGTCGGTGAGCGTGTCCAGGGAGAGGTACGAGGTGCGGATCCCGGTGTGGTGGTCGATCCGGACGTCCGGGTAGCCGTCGAGCTGCTCCGCGGCGTCGGGGGTCAGGCCCGCCACGATGTCCACGCCGCCGCTCTGCAGGGCGGCCAGTGCGGAGGAGGAGTTGGGGGCGGGTACAAAGACGAGTTCGTCGACCTTCGGGCGGCCCTGCCAGTGGCTCTCGTAGGCCCGCAGGCGCAGTTCGTGGTCGCGCTGCCAATGGCGGAAGGCGAACGGACCGGTGCCCACGGGGTGGGCGGCGAAGCCCTCGTCGCCGACCTTGCCGAGGTAGCGCGGAGGGACCACGACGCCGCCGAACAGGGACAGTTTGTCGGGAAGGATGGGGTCGTGGACCGAGGTGTGGACGTCCACGGTGTGGGGGTCGACGACACTGACGTCTTCCACGTACCGCAGTTCGACGATGGGCGACTTGGTGGCCGGGTCCAGCAGGCGTCGGAGGCTGAAGCGGACCGCCTCGGCGTCGAAGGGCTCCCCGTTGTGGAAGGTCACGCCGGGGCGCAGACGAAAGCGCCACACCCGGGGCGAGATCGCCTTCCACGAGAGGGCGAGCCGGGGGCGCAACGAGTTGTCGCGGGCCCGGGTGGTGAGCGTGTCGAAGATGTTGATCAGGGCGTTCATGGACGTCATGTCGCCCTGCTTGTGTGGGTCCATGGTCTTCGGGTCGCCGGTCTGGGAGACCCTCAGGACGTTTCCGGCCGAGGCCGCGGGCTGCGTGCCGCACCCGGTGAGCAGGACGGGGGCGGCGAGAGCGGGTACCGCCAGACCGGCGTACCGCAGAGCTGTGCGGCGGGAGGGAGCGGCGGGGCGGGTCCCGTGCCCTCCACGTATTCGTTCCATTTAACAACACGCCCGTTCCGGTGAATGGAATGCAGTTCGGGTAAGGTAAGGCGACATGGGGAAACAGGTCAACAGTCGATCGCAGATGCAGGACTCCACCGCCCCGGCCGCGGCACCGCCCGCACCCGGTCCGGTGGACAAGGCCATGGAAGTGCTCTCGGCCCTTTCGGAGACGGGCGCGCCGCACCGGCTCGCCGATCTCGCCCGGCACACCGGCCTCGCCAAGCCGACCGTGCACCGGCTGCTGCGCACCCTCGCGGCGCAGGGCTTCGCCGAACCCGCCGAGCAGGGCAGCTACCGAGCCGGACCCCGGCTGCTCGGACTCGCCGCACGCGTGCTCGCCGACGACGCCGCCCTCGACCTGGCCCGCCCCGCGCTCGCCGAACTGCGTACCCGCACCGGCCTGTTCGCGTCCTACGCGGTGCGCGACGACAGGACCCTCGTACACCTGGAGGTCCTCGCACCCGCACAGGGCCTCGGCCTCGACCTGCGCCCCGGCTCCCGCGAACCCCTCACCGCGGGCGGTGCGGGACTCGCGCTCCTGGCCGCCTTGCCGCCGGACGAAGCGGAGCGGCTGCTGGCAGGCACGGACAGCCCCCACGCCGACGAGGCCACCCACGCCGACGAGACCCCCCACGTCCACGAGGCCGTTTCCGCCGCACTGGCCGAGACGGCGCGGCGCGGCTACGGCTTCGACAGCGCGGACATCTGGCGGGACCGCCGCACCCTGGCCGCCGCGGTCCGCGACAGCGCCGGACTCCCGGTCGGCACGCTCGCCCTCACCGGCCTCGCCTTCACCCTGGACGAAACGGCCGCCGAGCTCTACGGCCCCATGGTGCGGGCCGCCGCGGGGGCCGTCTCGGCAGGCCTCGCCGCCCGAACCGGCACCCGGCTCGGTGTCGTCGGCAGCGGGGGAGAGGCCCGATGACGGCCGGTGCGCGCGGGCCGGTGTTGTCGGCGGTCGGGTCCGATGCGGCCGCGGCGCGCCGCCGTCGCCTTGTCGAACAGGGCAGGGAGCGCGGCCAGTTCTCCGGCGGCGCCTGGTCCCTGGGGACCGCGGAAGGGCCCGAGGACCGGGGATGGTCGGGCACCCGCGCCCTGGACGGCGCGCTCCTGGACGGCACCGACCTGTGGGACCTCGCCTCGGTGACCAAGCCTCTGGTGGGCCTCGTCGTGATGGCGCTCGTCGAACGCGGAATCCTGAGCCTTGACGACACTGTCGGCCACCACCTGGCCCGCTACCGGGACAGCCCGCACGCGCCGTTGACGGTCGCTCAGCTGCTGGCCCACACCTCCGGCCTGCCGGGCGGGGTCCCCCTGTACCGGGACCATCCCACGCGCGAGGCGCTTCTCGGCGCCCTCGGCACGCTGCCGCGAACCGCCGCGCCCGGCACGCGTGTCGAGTACTCCTCGCAGGGCTTCATGCTGCTCGGCCTGATCGCGGAACAGGCCACGGGTCACGGCCTGGACCGGCTGGTGTACGACTTCGTGTCCGCACCGCTCGGCCTCACCGACACCCGCTTCACGCCGGGCCCGGGCGATCGGCTCCGGGCGGTCGCCACGGAGGACTGCCCGTGGCGCGGACGGACCGTCGTCGGCGAGGTGCACGACGAGAACGCCGTGGTGCTCGGCGGCGTCGCCGGGCACGCCGGCCTGTTCTCCACCCTCGCCGACATGGAGCGGATCGCCCGCTCCCTGCTCGGCGACGGACCACGCCTGCTGGCACCGGACACCCTCGTGGCGATGACCGCGCCGCGCACCGACGGCCTGAACCTGCGCCGGGCCCTCGCCTGGCAGGGCAAGGATCCGGTCGACTCCCCGGTCGGCACCGCATTCGGCCCGGCCTCCTACGGCCATACCGGATTCACCGGTACGAGCCTGTGGATCGACCCTGAAGCGGGCCGGTACGCCGTCCTTCTGACCAACCGCGTCCACCCCACCCGCGAGGACCGCGGTTTCGCGGCACTGCGGCGAGCGTTCCACGAAGTGGGCGAGTGAGGGCGGTCCCGGTCTTGTACGGCGCGGCCTCACGGAAGGCGGCCTTGCCGGTGCGCGGCAATGCCGACGGGGGACCGGTCCATAACCACCTCTGGGGCCTTTGACCTGGGCATTGTTCGCTGCTGAGGCCACGGCGGACCCAGCCCAATTTGGTCTCAAGCGATACCGTATCGAATGAGTGGATGGTTGTAGTGTGGCGTCATGACCGCCGACGTTCCTGACCGCACTGCCGCCTCGCGCGCGACCGACCGCCCTGGGGATGAATCGCCGTTCGCGCTCGGCCTGCTGCTGCGCAGGGCGCACTGGCGGGCGGCCGCGGTGATGGGGGAGGCGCTTCAGCCGCTCGGCATCGAGTTGCGGCATTTCGCGGTGCTCATCGTGCTGGTCAACCAGGGGCCCACGGTGCAACGCGACTTGGCGGAGGCGACAGGGTCGGACAAGGCGGGAATCATGCGGGTCGTGGACGATCTGGAACGCAAGGGGCTGGCCGTCCGCAAGACCGTTCCGGGGGACCGGCGGGTGCGGGCGGTGGAGATCACGCCTCAGGGGCTCGAACTCTTCGACGCGGTCCATGCGGCGGCGGAGCCGCTGGCTGACCGGCTGGTCGCCGAACTGGGGCCCGGTGAGCCCGAGCGGATGGCGGATCTGCTGACCCGGTTTGTCTATCCCTCCAACGGCGAGGTGTGAGCGAGTCCGCACACCGGTCGTCTGCCGTATGAGTCCTTCCGCGCAGGCGGCCGTCCCGGCAAACCGGCCGTGAGCGACGCGGCCGTCACCGCCACGCGCCAGCCCTGGCTGCCGGCCGGGGGCAGGGATCCGTCGCGGATGCGGGCCGAGCTGCCTGCGGTGTCGGGGCGCCGCATGCCTGGCCGACTGCGCGTTCTTCACCTTCGTATGCATCGTCGGCGTGCCGATGCATGGCCCGCTTGACGGACCGCACGCCCGCCACCCCCCGGCCTGGTCGACCAGCCCCAGGGCGCCGAGCCCCAGTGGCCATCGTCGACGCGCCGAATGGCGGGGCGGTGCGGGTGCCGTGTGACGCCCCTGGGCGAGGCGTCACACGGCGTCCAGGGTCCTGCGGTTACGCGGCGAGGCGCTTTGCGAGTTCCTTGGCCTTGGTGGTCGCGTCCTCGAAGGCGCGCTCGCGGGACGCCTGGTAAAGGGGGACCAGTTCGGACATGGCCGGATTGCGGGGGGCCATGGTGAGCTCCGGGACGATGAAGTCGAGGTCCAGTCCGAGCGTGTCCTTGAGGACGGCCTCCAGGTAGTTCAGAACGAACTCGAAGCCCTCGCGCGGGGTGCCCGGCGCGTAGGAGCCCCCGCGGCTTGCGACGACAACAACCGGGGTGCCCTGAGCCGATGGGACCTCGCCCGCGGTGCGGCCCAGCAGAAGCACGCTGTCCAGCCATGCCTTCAGGGTCGACGGGATCGAGAAGTTGTACATGGGGGCGCCGATCAGGACCGTGTCCGCCTGCTCCAGCTCCTCGATGAGCTTCACGCGCGCGGCGAACGCAGCGGACTGCTCCGGGGTGCGCTCGGACGGAGCGGCGTAACCGGCGGACCAGGCGGCGGCGGAGATGTGCGGGACGGGGGCGGCGGCGAGGTCGCGGTAGATCACCGTGCCCTCCGGGTGCTGCTCCTCCCAGACCTTGCGGAAGGCGGCCGTGACCGACCGGGACGAGGACGCCTCGCCGGGGAACACGGACGAGTCGATGTGCAGCAGCGTGGCCATGGGTTCTCTCCAAAATGCTGTGCCCGAGACGGGATGTCGTGGGCTGGGGATTCGCGCGCTCAGCGATAGTCAAACACGAGATGGTATTGAGTGATACTATATCGACTGTAACGAAGTTCGACGCGTTGAGCAGATGGGTAGGTAGGCACGTCATGGACGTCTACGAGGCGGTCACGAGCCGACGGGCGGTGCGCGGATTCACCGACCGGCAGGTCCCGAGGGAGACGCTGGAACGTGTCCTGTCCGCCGCGGCCTGGTCGCCGTCCGGATCGAACATCCAGCCGTGGCGCGCCTACGTCGTGACCGGCGGACCGCTGGCCGAGATCAAGAAGCGCGCCGGCGAGCGCCTGGCCGCGGGCGACCCGTGGGACGAGCCGGAGTACGAGCAGTACCCGCCCACCCTGAAGGCCCCCTACTGCGAGCGCCGGTCCGCCTTCGGAGCGCAGCGCTACGGCGCACTCGGCATCGCGCGCGAGGACCTGGAGTCGCGCCAGCGGGCCGCGTCCGCGAACTGGGACTGTTTCGGCGCGCCCGCCGCCCTGTTCTGCTACATCGACCGCGGTATGGGCGCACCCCAGTGGGCCGACGTCGGCATGTATCTGCAGACCGTCATGCTGCTCCTGCGCGCCGAAGGCCTGCACAGCTGCCCGCAGATGGCGTGGGCGAAGTTCCATACGAGCGTCGCGGAGGTCCTTTCACCCCCGAGCGAGCTCATGCTCTTCTGCGGCATGTCGATCGGGTTCGAGGACGTCACGGCCGATCACGCCCGTACGGGCCGGGCACCCCTCGACGAGACGGTCATGTTCGTCGACGGCTCCTGACGCCGCGCGCCCCGAACCGGTGCAGCCCCTGCTCTGTGCCGGACCCAAATAGCTGTTTTTATGCCATATTGCGCATATATCTCCGACGAAAGGCATGTCATGAAGTTCGCAGTCATCGGCGGTACCGGACTGATCGGTTCGCAGGTCGTCAAGGATCTGAACGCCGCCGGGCACCAGGCAGTACCGCACTCGAAGTCCACCGGAGTCGACGTCATCACCGGCCAGGGACTGGACGAGGCGATGGCCGGCGCCGACGTCGTCATCAACCTCACGAACTCCCCGACCTTCGACGACGCCTCCCCGGCCTTCTTCCAGACCTCCATGGACAACCTTCTGGCAGCCGCCGAAAAGGGCGGAGTCGGCCACTTCGTGATCCTCTCGATCGTCGGCACCGACCAGGTCCCGGAGCTGGACTACTACCGGGCCAAAGCGCTCCAGGAGCACATCGTCGCGAACGGACCGGTCCCCTTCTCGATCGTCCGCGCGACGCAGTTCATGGAGTTCATGGACGCCGTCATGTCCTGGACCGCCGACGGCGACACCGTCCGGCTGCCCGCCACGCCTATCCAGCCGATCGCCTCCAAGGACGTTGCCGGCGCGGTTGCGGAGGTCGCCGCGGGCGCCCCGCTGAACGGCATCCGCAACATCGCCGGTCCCGAGATCTTCACCCTGGACGAGCTGGGGCGGTTCACCCTGTCCCGCAAGGGCGACAGCCGCACCGTCGTCACCGACCCCACCGCCGGCATGTTCGCCGTCGTCAACGGAGACGTCCTCACCGACAAGGACGCACACCTCGCCCCCACCCGCTACACCGACTGGCTCTCCTGACCCGCTCGCGCCCACCCGCGCGCGTGCCACAAAAAGAACCAGCCCTGGCCGCGGACGACGGCAAGAACTCGGCGCGGCGGCCAGGAGGCGGTGGGATCTGCCCTTGCGCACTGCGGTGTCACCGCCTGCTGTCTGGAACAGACTGGATGCCTGCGGTCTGGAACAGGCTGGATGCTGACGCGTTCGAGGTGCGTGCCGAGTTCGAGCGCGCTGATTTCGGTGGCGTCCAGGCAATAGTCGCCAGTGGCAACCGCACGGCGTTCCAGCGGCAACCATGGAGTCCGTCTTGAGTGGTACGGGCGGATCGTGGAAGCGAGGCGCGCCGGGAGCTCATCGGCCGGCTCCGGGCTGACCCGTCCGCGCATCCTGCCGAGAACGGCAGGATGCGCGCGGTGACCCCGCCACCGCGGGATGGGTGAAGAGCCACTGGAGGTGGGCTTCGAAGCCGTGGCATCTCTCGTGCCGTGCACCACCCATGACCCGCCGTCAGAGAGAAAGAATATGCCTACTGACGGCGCTGCGGCAGAAACTGCCACAAACGGTGAACCTGCGCTGGACCGGCCACGTCACAGGGACAGAACAGCCGGCTGCCGCTCCGTCCGACCGGGAGGTCACATGCGCGCCAAGGCATCGCGCTCCGCCAGGCTGCTTGCCGCCGTCGGCCTCTGCTTTGCCGGACTGGTGGCCGGCTCCGGTTGTGGTAGCCAGAAGGCGGCCGTCAGTGACACAGATGTGCGCGCGGACCGTGCCCGGCAGGTCGCCGAAGTCTGGGACGGCTCAGCCGCAGCCGCTAGGTGGCGTACCGGCTTCTACCTCACAGGGGAGGAAGTCCAGCCGCCGCGCGGCGGCCTGCACAATCCGGCTGACAGGCAGGCATACGAAGACCAGAACATCGTTCTGCGAGGCAAGTTGCCCGAGACGGGCCCCAAGGACGGCCCGGTGACGTGGGCCGGGGGCGAGTCGCTCACCCGGCCTCTGATGGGGGCGCACGCGTCCTACACGACCTTGGCCGGCACCCGCGTGGGCGGAAATCCGCACCTCACCGTGACCGGGGCGAAGCTGGGGGAGATGAGCGTGGCCACCAGCCGCGGACGGGCGACGGTCCCGGCCTGGCTCTTCACCCTGGACGGCTATGCCTCCCCGCTCAAGCGGGCCGCTGCCATCCCTTCGAAACTCCCGAAGCCGCCGATCGGGCCGGCCCGCGACGTCCCCGGCTATCCGCTCGACCGGCTAGTCCGGATTGCCGCAGGAGGGCGCTCGGTGACCGTCGTCGCCCTGCATGGCGCCTGCGACGACGGCGCGGTGGTGGGCGTGCTGGAAACGACTGGCAGCGTCGTGCTGTCGGCCTCCGTCAAGGAACGGAACGACGACGGCAACTGCACCAAGCAGGCCGAGTTGCAGCAGGTGACAGTGGAACTGGAACGCCCCCTGGGCGACCGGGTCCTGCTCGACGCGCACACTGGACAACCGGTTCGCTACAAGGGGCTTCGCGGGATCTCGTCGAGTGGCAGTTGATGCTGCCGCTACATCGGGCTGCGCCGTGAGGCCATCGCAGTCAATCACCCGGGACTGAAAAGTCCCGGGCTTGCGCAACGGGCGCCACTGGCTGTGGTGCTGCGTTTGCGTCCTGTCCCACGCCCGGTTTTCGGGGGTGGGTCTGGGGCGGTTGACTGCGCCCCGCGTCGCCACAACTCTTCCGCACGGTGACGGATGTTGCGGGAGCCGTTCCAGTCCGCATGTGCAACGACACCGCAGGACCGGCATGCGAAGCGGGCCTGGGAGACCCGGTTCGCCTTGTCGATGTGCCCGCATTCAGCGCAGGTACGGGAGGTGTACGCCGGATCGACGTGCACCACCGGCACCCCCGCCTTGCGGGCCTTGTACGCGATGAACTCTCCGAGCTGGGCGAAAGCCCAGGAGTGGAGGGTGGCCCGTTGGGGCTTGCGAAGCCGTACCCGTGCGCGGATGCCGGTGAGGTCTTCCAGGGCGATTCCGCGACCGGTGCGTTCTGCCTCTGCCACCACATGTTTCGCGATCTTGTGGTTGATGTCCCGTGCCCGCCGCGTCTCCTTACGGCGCCGCCTCTTCAGGCGTCGTTTGGCGGAGGGAGTGTTCTTCTTCTGGAGTTTCTGCCGCAAGGTGCGCTCGCGCAGGCGCCCGCGGTTCAGCCGGCGTCCGGCCATGATCTGACCGTCCGAGGTGGTCGCGATGTTCACGATCCCCAGATCGATCCCCAGGAACTCCACCACGTTGGTGTTGAGTTCGGCCTCGGGGACCTCGCAGGTCGCGATCAGGAACCACATGCCGTCGCGGTACAGCAGGTCGGACTCGCCCTTGCGATATAAGGCCAGGCGGGCCAAATGTTCGGGGGCGGCGGTGAACGCCACTTGCTTCATCCGGCCCGACAGGGTCCAGATCGACACCGTGTGCTCCGCGTACTGCCAGGAGAGCATCCGGTCGTCATAGGGCTGGGCGCCCTCCGGGCGGAAGGCGATCGGCTTTTCGGTGGCCCGCCGGTAGCGCTTGGAGGAGGATGTGCCGAGGTTCCCCGCCTTCAGGTTCGCCTTGAGGGTGCGGTAGGCGTCGCAGGTCTTCTTGATGACGTGCTGGGCCGCTTGAGCGCCGAGCCCCCACCGGTCCTTGACCGCCGTGTAGGTGTGCTCGCGCAGGGGGAAGTTGCGCTTGATGTCCTTCTCGAACGCCACCTGGGAGACCCAGGTCGCGGCTTCGTTGCAGGCGTGCAGGGTTTCCTCAAGTGCCGCCGCCTGCGCGGGCGTCGGCAGCAGTTTCACCTGCACGGTTAACTTCACGACCGTGACGCTACCTGTCGCCTGACGTACCGGCATTCGAACAGTGCACATTTTTCGCCGGGCGCTGCGGCCCGGTTTCTTGCGTGCGCTGCGCGCCCGTTGCCGCGGCGATGCTGCGCATCGCCGTCACAGGATGCGATTCCTCCCGGGGGTGAACCCCCAGGGTTCCTCGCAAGAGCACGCTGAACCGGGCCGCCAAGGACAATCGGGCGGCAACTCGGCGGGGGCGGCGCCGAAGGAGCGTAACCCCGCACCAGGCTCACTCTCGTCGGCTCAGTTGCCAACTTCCGTAGTTCTGCAGGGAGTTGGTGTCGATGGTGGAAGTGTCGTCGCTTCCGATGGTTCCGGTGTTGCAGAGGGCCGCCGGCGTTCTCCGTAACCGCGGTTCATTCCTGGACCTTGCCCGCCACCCGTTCCCTATGCGATCTTAGTTCTATTCGATCTATGGAAACGTTTCCATGAAGAGGTGGGGCGAGTGGCCACGATCAAGGACGTCGCGGCGCGGGCCGGGGTCGCGCTCGGTACCGCATCTCGGGTACTCAGCGGCAGCAGTCAGACCTCTGCCGACTCCCGGTCCCGCGTGCTCGCGGCTGCCGCGGAGCTGGGATACATCGCCAACGGGCCCGCCCGTTCGCTGCGGCGGGCCCGAACCGACGTGCTGGGGCTGCTTGTCTCGGACATCCGCAACCCGTTCTTCTCCGAACTGGCTCACGCCGCCGAGCAGGAGGCACGCCGCCACGGGTACACCGTGCTGCTGGCCAACGCGAACGAGGACGCCGAGCAGGCCGACGCCTACCTTCGGACCTTCGCCGCTCAACGCATCGACGGCCTGCTGTTCTCACCGCAGGGCACCGTCTCGCCGCAGGTCGCGGCCACGCTCGCGTCCGGACTGCCGCTCGTGTTCCTCAACCGTACGATCGAGGGCGTCGACGCCCCGCTCTATGGCACGGACAACGCTCAAGGCGTACAGCAGGTGCTCGCCTGGCTGCAGAGCCGGGGACACCGAGACGTCGCCTTCGTCGGCGGCCCGGACACCATTTCCACTGGCGCCGAGCGCCGTGCCGCCTACCTCGCCGGGCGCCAGGCGCACGGCATCAGCACCGACGACAGGCTGCTCGACGCCGGTGACTTCCTGGCCGGCGGTGCGGCCGAGGCCATGTGCCGCATCCTCGACCGCGGGGTCACGTTCACGGCCGTGTTCGGTGCGAACGGCCAGACGACCCTGGGCGCCGTGCGCGCGCTGCGCGAGCGGCTCGGCGCGGAGCAGGCGGCCCGCATCGAGGTCGTCTCCTTCGACGACCTCGACTGGTTCGAGTTCGCCTCGCCGCCCATCAGTGCGGTCCGCAACGACGCCTCGTCGATCGGCCGGCTCGGCGTGCGCGGGCTCGTCGACCTCATCGGTGGCCGCGCAGCATCCGGGGAACGCATCCCCACCACCTTCGCCGACCGCTGCGTGCAGGACATCCGATGAGCACCCGGAAATACGTACGCACGACCGATGCCAGAATCCGCCAACTCCCGCTGCGCTCACCGCCGCTCCCGCACACGACCGAGCGCTGCAAGTCCGTCCCCGCCGGCGGGGCCGACCGCAGCGCGCCCTCATGAAAGGAACATCCGTTGAAGGTCGCCCTCGGCGCGGACCACGCCGGATTTGCGCTCAAGGACACCGTCCGCCATGCCCTTGAGGCTCTCGGACATGAAGTGATTGACTGCGGCACCCACTCCGGTGACCCAGTCGACTTCCCGGACATCACCCGCACGACCTGCGAGGTAGTGCTCTCCGGTTCCGCCGACCGGGCCGTGCTCGTGTGCGGCACAGGCCAGGGCGCCGTCATGGCAGCCAACAAACTGCCCGGCATCCGCTGCGGCCTCACCCACGAGCCGTACTCCGCCCACCAGGCCGTCGAGCACGACGATGCCAACGCCATTGCCATGGGGGCCTGGCTGGTCCCGCACGCGCTTGTGCCCGACATCATTCGTGAGTTCCTCGGTGCGGTCTTCGACGACGACGAGGAAACCCGCCGCCGGGTCGCAAAACTCAACGCGCTCGACGCCCTGACGCCGGCCAACTGACAAGCCACACACACCCCCTGCAGCGGGTGAACTTCCTCTTCCGCTGACGCCGCACGCCCTGCCCACGGACGAACTACGCCGGGCGCCTCCTCGGCATGCCCGAGAACACCCGGTCGAAGGGTCCGGCCCCCTGTACGCCCCTGCTCCTCACTGCGTAGACGCCGGCAACGAACCGGCGACCTATCAAGGAGAACTCCATGTCCACCAGCACCCAGCGAAGCGTGCTCGGTTCCAAGGACCGCTTCAAGACAGCAGTCGCCGCGGCCTTCGGCACCAGCGTCGAGAACTACGACTTCATCGCGTACGGCACTGCCTCCGCGCTCTACTTCGGAGCGGTCTTCTTCCCCGACAGCGACCGGTACATCGGCACTCTGCTCGCCTTCGCCACCCTCGCAGTCGGCTTCGTCATGCGCCCGCTCGGAGGTGCTGTCGGCGGCTACTTCGCCGACAAGTACGGCCGCAAACCCGTGCTCGTCACGGCGATGAGCGTCATGGGCACTGCCACCTTCCTCATCGGCGTGCTGCCGACCTACGGACAGGTCGGGGTGCTCGCACCGATCCTGCTCGTGGCCATCCGCATGATCCAGGGCCTCGCGTTCGGTGCGGAATGGGGTGGCGCGATCACCATGGCCTACGAGCACGCGCCATGGCACCGCCGCGGCATGTTCGCCGCGATCCCTCAGTCCGGCAACCCTCTGGGCATCGCCCTGGCCAGCGGCGTGTTCGCTTGGAGTGACACCCTGGGCGGCAGCTGGCAGTGGAGGACGCCCTTCCTCCTCAGCGCCGTCCTCGTGATCGTCGCGCTGATCGTGCGCTCCCGGCTCTCCGAATCACCCGAGTTCCAGGAAGTCCGGGCCAGCGGCAAGACGGAGAAGAATCCGCTCCTCGCGACCCTGGCCGAGGACTGGCCCGGCATCCTGCGCGTGATCGCCTTGCGCGTCGTCGAATCCTTCGCCTACTACTCCACCGCTACCTACCTGCTCAACTACATCACCGAACGCCACCCCGATCTCAGGTCCGTCGCCCTCAGCGCGATCACCGCTGCCAGCATCCTCGCCATTGCGGTCACCTTCCTCGCAGGCGCACTCACCGACCGCATCGGACGCCGCCCCATCTACATAGCGGCCTGCACGGCGGCGATCCTCTTCGCCTTCCCGATGTACCTGCTCACCAACTCCGCCCGACCCGCCCTCGTGGTGACCGTGTTCATCATCGGCATCGGCCTCATCCACGCGTCACTCACAGGAACCCAGGGCTCTCTGCTCACCGAGCAGTTCCGCACCGCGACGCGTACCTCGGGAGCCTCGCTCGGTTACCAAGTCGCTGCGGCCATCGGGGGTTTCGCGCCACTACTCGCCGCCGCGCTGGTGGGAGCATTCGGCTGGCCGGGCGCCGCGCTGCTCTACCTCGGCGCCGCCTTGACCGGCCTCGTCGGCATTCTCGCCACCAGGGAGACGTGGGGCCGCCATGAGCGGGAGCGCGTGCTCCGTCTCGTCGCTGAGGAAAACCGAGCTCGGACCGTGTCAGGGCCGCCGGCGGGTGCCGTCCTGCCGTCCTCGTCCGAGTCTCGGTGAACCCTGTTCTTCCAGCCACGTCCGAACGGGTTTGTTTAGCGGCGGGGAGCTCGGACAGTCGGAGTGGTGTCGCCGGACAGGACGCACGGTGCAGTGCGCACCGCCTGGACGAGAGCGGCTGATGTACGGAGGTACCACCATGACCGAGAACATCTGGAGCTACCCGGCCGGCACTGGTCACACCCAGAACGCCGACCTCACGGGCTACAAGGTCGAGGCCACGGACGGCCACATCGGCAAGGTCGACAAGCACTCCGACGACGTCGGCGCGCAGTACATCGTGGTCGACACCGGAGTGTGGATCTTCGGCAAGGATGTCCGGCTGCCGGCGGGCACCATCACCGGGATCGACACCGAGGCGACGACGATCCAGGTCGCGCTCACCAAGGACCAGATCAAGAGCGCGCCGGAGTTCGACAAGGACAAGCACCTGGGCGACGCCGGCTATCACGAGCAGGTCGGCACGTATTACGACGCTCCGGGGACTCCGGGCGCTGGGCCGACGCCCCCCGTCCGCCCCACGATCTGACCAGACCTCCGCAGAACGGGGGGACCGAGCCGCGACGTGCGGTCGGCCCCCTCGCCGTGCCCACGACAGCAGTGACGCGGACTCGCCAGAGCCGCGGACCAGTTGGACGAGGACAACGAGGACTATGACGCGTATCGCAACGGTGGGGCTGCTGACGACCTGCGCGCTCGGCAGTCTGCTGCTCACTCTCTCGGCATCTTTGTGGTGGTGGTTCGCTGCGGCCCCTCTCACGGCCGCGGCGCTGACCGGCGTCCACGACCTGGTCCAGCGTCGGCACGCTGTGCTGCGGAACTACCCCGTGCTCGGCCACCTGCGCTTCCTCATGGAGACGCTGCGCCCGGAGCTGCAGCAGTACTTCGTGGAGCGCAACTACGACGGCAGGCCCTACGACCGGGACACCCGCACCATTGTCTACGAGCGGGCCAAGGGCGTCGCTGCCGAGGAACCGTTCGGCAGCGAGCGCGACATGAACGATCGCGGTTACGAGTTCCTCGTGCCGTCCATGGCCCCGGTGGACGTTCCCGACACGCCGCCCCGTGTCCGCATCGGCGGCCCCGATTGCACCGAGCCGTACGACATAGCCCTTCTCAACGTCTCGGCGATGAGCTTCGGCTCGCTCTCGTCGAACGCGGTCGTGGCTCTGAACACCGGTGCGGCACGCGGCGGGTTCGCACACGACACCGGCGAGGGCGGCCTGTCGACGTACCATCTGCGCCCCGGCGGCGACCTCGTCTGGGAGATCGGCACGGGCTACTTCGGCTGCCGCACCCGTGAAGGGGATTTCGACGCGCGGCAGTTCGCAGAGAAGGCCGCCCATCCGTCCGTTCGGTGTGTGTCGCTCAAGCTGTCGCAGGGGGCCAAGCCCGGGATCGGAGGTGTCCTCCCGGGCAGCAAGGTGAACGCCGAGATCGCTTCGGTCCGAGGTGTCCCCGAAGGCGAGACCATAGTGTCGCCGCCTTACCACCGCGTCTTCTCCACCCCGCGCGAACTCGTCCGGTTCCTGGCCGGGATGCGGGAACTGGCCAACGGCAAACCGGTGGGCTTCAAGCTGTGCCCCGGATCCAGGACACAGTTCCTCGCCGTGTGCAAAGCCATGAGGGAGGAAGGGACCACTGCGGACTTCATCGTGGTGGATGGTGCGGAGGGCGGCACCGGCGCAGCGCCGCTGGAATTCGCCGACCACATAGGCATGCCGCTCACCGACGGCTTGTTCACCGTGCACAGCGCCCTGACCGGCGCGGGGCTGAGGGAACGGATCCGGATCGGTGCGAGCGGCAAGGTGGCGACGGGTTCCGACATAGTCAAGCGCCTGGCCATGGGCGCCGACTACACCAACGCGGCCCGGGCGATGATGTTCGCTGTCGGGTGCATCCAAGCCCAGCGCTGTCACACCAACCATTGCCCGACCGGCGTGACCACCCAGGATCCGCGCCGGGCCCGCGCCCTCGACGTCGTCGACAAGGCCGCGCGCGTCGCGCGCTACCAACAGGCCACCGTTGACAGTGCGTTGCAGATCATGGCGGCGATGGGCGTACGGGACACGGCGGAACTGGACCCTCAGCTGCTGCGGCGCCGCGAGGACCATGGGCGGTTCCGGTCCTACGCCGAACTGTACGACTGGCTGTCCCCCGGCGAACTGCTCGCCGAACCGCCCGAGAGCTGGGCCGCCGACTGGCAGGCAGCGGATCCGGACACCTTCGCCTTCTGACGGTCGTGCCAGACACCCACGCCTGACCCCCATACCCGAGGGCTACGCCTGACGGGAGCTCGTACCGATCATTCGAGTCAGCCGAGCGTTCGAGCCGTTCGAGAGGAGACACCCATGAGTCGAACCGTGGCCCGCGTCATGATCGACGCCTTGGAGGAACTCGGTGTACGCCATGTCTTCGGCGTGGTGGGGGATGCTCTCAATCCCTTCACCGATGCCGTCCGCGCGTCCGGGTCCGTCGAATGGGTCGGATGCCGGCACGAGGAGGCCGCCGCGTTCGCCGCCGGGGCCCAGTCCCAGCTCACCGACACCCTCGGGGTCTGCATGGGCACCGTGGGACCTGGCTCCGTACACCTGCTGAACGGTCTGTACGACGCGGCGAAGAGCGGAACCCCGGTGCTTGCCGTCGCCGGGCAGGTGCCACTCGCGGAGATGGGCACGGACTACTTTCAGGAGGTCGACAACGACCTGCTCTTCCGCGATGTCGCCGTGTTCCGCGCCACCGTCACGTCTGCGGAGCAGATGCCCGGCCTGCTGGAGATCGCGGTGCGCACCGCGGTCGGGCGGCGCGGTGTGGCCGTGCTGACCGTCCCCGGCGACATCGGCGACCAGGAACTGCCGGCGGACCGGCCGGCCCGGCTCTCCGTCGCCCATTCCGCCAACCGGCCCGACGATCCGGTACTGGACGAGGCGGCCGACGCGCTCCGCGACGGCGGCAAGGTCACGATGCTCGTCGGCCGCGGAGCGCGCGGCGCCCGCGAGGACGTCCTCGCCCTCGCGGACCGTCTGGCCTCGCCCATGGTGCTCACGCTCAAGGCCAAGGAGGGCTTTGAGGGCGACAACCCCTACCAGGTCGGCCAGACCGGGCTGATCGGCAACCCGGCCGCTGCGCACGCGATGGACGGGGCAGACACCCTGCTGCTGCTCGGCACCGACTTTCCGTACCGGGAGTGGTACCCGGAGGGCAAGAAGGTCGTCCAGGTCGATCGGGTCGCCGAGCACATCGGGCGACGCGTTCCGGTCGACGTGGCCCTCGCCGCCGACGTCGGTCCCACGGTGCGGGGCCTCCTGGAGCGGCTGGAGCGCCGCACGGACCGCGAACACCTGGATGACGCGCGCGAGAAGTTCGGCACATGGCAGCAGGGACAGCAACGACTGGCCGCGCCCGGCCACGACCGCGGGCTGATCGGCAAGGTGCGGTCCGCCTTCGACAACCGCGACCACCTGGTCCGCCCCGAGGCGCTGGCCGCCGCCGTGGACGCCCTGGCGGCCGACGACGCCGTCTTCACCTCCGACACCGGCATGGCCACCGTCTGGCTGTCACGCTTCGTCGAGATGCGCGGATCCCGCCGCCTGCTCGGCTCCTACAACCTCGGCTCGATGGCCAACGCGATGCCGCAGGCGATCGGCACACAGCTCCTGGATCCCGATCGGCAGGTCGTCGCCTTCTGCGGCGACGGCGGACTCGGGATGCTCCTAGGCGATCTCATGACCGTCCGTAGCCGGCAACTGCCAGTGAAGCTTGTCGTCTTCGACAACCAGCGCCTCGGGATGGTGAAGCTGGAGCAGGAGCAGGCGGGCCTGCCGGAATTCGGCACGGAGCTCGACAACCCGGATTTCGCTGCGGTCGCCGAGGCACTCGGCATCACCGGCATCCGGGTGAGCCGGACCGAGGACCTGGCCGAGGGCGTCAGCCGGGCGTTCGCCACGCCCGGACCTGTCCTCCTGGACGTCCTCACGAACCCGGAGGAGATCGCCGTGCCCGCCAAGCCGACCATCCAGCAGGGCTGGGGCTTCGCCATCGCCAAGATCCGCGAGAACCTCGCGAGCCCCGGCGGACGCTGACCTCCAGCCCGGGAAGCGGGGCCTCGCCACGTATCGGCGGAGTGAACGCGGGCACGCGGACCCCGACCGACGAAAGATCACCCAGCAGGGGTATGGCCGAGCAGGAAAAAGGGCCGAATGAGCGAAGAGGCCGCAGTCTGGATGTGGGTCAGTATGCCCATGTATCTGCCGATCAGCTGCGAAGCTTCCCCGCCGTGACCCTCCGTAGCCGCGGGCCCGGCCTCGCGGAGCGACGAACACACCGATTGAAAGGCGCACGTAGCTCATGAACGACGTGACAGGCAAGGCGACCACCACGGATGCCGGCGTTCCGGTCGAGAGCGACGAGCACTCGCTCACCGTCGGCGCCGGTGGCCCGATCCTTCTGCAGGACTCCTATCTGATCGAGCAGATGGCGCAGTTCAACCGGGAGCGCATTCCTGAGCGGCAGCCGCACGCCAAAGGCAGCGGCGCCTTCGGCCACTTCGAAGTCACGGGAGACGTCAGCGCCTACACGAAGGCCGCGGTCTTCCAGCCAGGCACGCGCACCGATCTGGTGACCCGGTTCTCGACCGTCGCCGGTGAGCGCGGGAGCCCGGACACCTGGCGTGACCCGCGCGGATTCGCGGTGAAGTTCTACACCACCGAGGGCAACTACGACATGGTGGGGAACAACACCCCGGTCTTCTTCGTGAAGGACCCGATGAAGTTCCAGCACTTCATCCGCTCCCAGAAACGCCGCGCGGACAACAACCTCCGTGACCACGACATGCAGTGGGACTTCTGGACCCTCTCGCCCGAGTCCGCGCACCAGGTCACGTGGCTCATGGGCGACCGGGGTATCCCGCGCTCATGGCGCCACATGAACGGCTACACCTCGCACACGTACATGTGGATCAACGCGCAGGGCGAGCGGTTCTGGGTGAAGTACCACTTCAAGACCGACCAGGGCATCGAGTTCCTCACCCAGGACGAGGGTGACCAGATGTGTGCGGTCGACACCGACTACCACACCCGGGATCTCTTCGAGCACATCCGGGACGGCGAGTACCCGAGCTGGACACTCAAGGTGCAGGTCATGCCGTACGACGACGCGGCCACCTACCGCTTCAACCCTTTCGACCTGACCAAGGTGTGGCCGCACAGCGACTACCCACTGATCGAGGTCGGCCGGATGACCCTCGACCGCAACCCCACGGACAATCACGCCGAGATCGAACAGGCCGCGTTCCAGCCCAACAACCTCGTCCCCGGCATCGGCCCCAGCCCCGACCGCATGCTGCTGGCGCGACTCTTCTCCTATGCCGACGCGCACCGTCACCGCATCGGCGGCAACTACCAGCAGCTCCCGGTCAACGCTCCCGTCGTGCCGCTGAACACATACTCCAAAGACGGGGCCATGGCGTACCGCAAGACCGAAGACCCGGTCTACGCCCCCAACTCCAAGGGCGGCCCGGCAGCCGACACGGGCCACTACGCACCGCCCAGCTGGCACGCGGACGGCGACATTACGCGCGCCGCGTACGTCGACCATGCCGATGACGACGACTGGGGCCAGCCGGGCACGCTGGTGCGCGAGGTCCTTGACGACGCCGCGCGCGACCGCCTCGTGGACAACGTCGTCGGGCACTTGCTCAACGGGGTGAGTGAACCCGTCCTCGCCAAGGCCTTCGAGTACTGGTCCAGCATCGACAAGCCCCTCGGCGAGCGCATCCAGCAGGGCGTGCGAGCCAAGGCGGACGAGAAGGACCCCAAGGCGGCAGAGCAGGCCAACCCTGCGCGGAGCAGCATGCAGGGGAAAGCCTGAGCGGGCTTCCGGCGACTCTGTGACTGGCTCGCATGAGCTGGAGTGGGTGGTGGGCGCGCACCGTCGTGGAGTCGACATGAGCCAGGGACGCGCCGACCAGCGCCGCTCCCCGTCCCTGGCCGCGGGCCGTGCCGGGGATCAGGGCGACCTTTCACGCCAGGCGCTTCACTCGTCGGCTCCCGGTCGCAGGGCGTCGGAGATCGACTTGGCGCCCCCGTGGGCGGTGTAGCCGCCGTCCACGGGGATTTCGCGCCGGTGATGAAGGAGGCTTTGTCGGACAGCAGGTCGGCTCGCCCGCCTCCTCGCCCCGATCGCCGCCGTCCGTGTCGTGGATCCGCCCTACGAGGCGGTTCCTTGCAGGAGGCGAAGTGGTGGCACCTGGTGCACACACACGACGCGGCCCACTTCTGGCTGCGGGTGACCGCTGCCCGGGTCGGCGGGCGCGTGGCCGAGGTGCGTGAGGGCGAGGTCCCGTTCTGACGGAGCGCCATGGGTGGATCAGAGTTTGCGCCAGCGGGCGCAGGCCCAGGAGAACACCCCGTACGTCATAAGGCCGACGGCGATGAACACCAGGAGCCAGGGACCGACAGGTGTGTCCGCGAAAGAGCGCAGGGTGTCGTCCATGCCCTTGGCCTTGCCGGGTTTGTGCTGGACGGCCGCCGTGACGGCGAAGCCGCCCGCGACAGCGAAGACGACGCCCCGAGCCGCCCCGCCGAACACCCCGAGCGCAGTGACCATCTGACGGGTCTTCGGTGTCATCCCGGACATCTTCAGGTGTTCTCGGAATTTACGCCGGAGGGCCCTCACCGCGATCCATGCACCGGCCGCGGCCACCGCGGCGCCGGCGATGGCGACGATCCACTGGCCTGCCGGCCAATCCAGGACCTTCGCCGTAACGTCTCGGGAGTTCTCGTCCGAGCTACCGCTACCGCTGCTCTTGTCGCCGGCGGCGTAGGACAGCACGGAGTACGAGACGAATCCGTAGAAGGCAGAACGGCCTGCGGCCATCGCCCTCTTGTTCGCCTTCTTGCCATCGGGTCCTGCCTGACCGAATGCCGCCCCGGACAGCCTCCACAGGGCCATACCCGCCAGGGCTGTGCCGAGCAGCCAGAGTAGAGCGGCGCCGAAGGGCTTGCCCGCGATCTCGGCGACGGCTCCGCCCCGGTCCGCCTGCCTGCCGCCCCCGCCCGAGAAAGTGATCCGCAGTGAGAGAACGCCGATCAGGACGTAAATGATCCCGCGGGCGACAAAGCCTGCACGGGCTCCCGCCGCAACTGCCTTGCTGTCCGCGGCGCGTCGTGCCTGACTGCGTCCGCGTGCCGCTGCCGATCCAGTAGTCATATCCACCGTCTGCCCCCACCGGAGGAGTCGACCCCTGGCACATTGCCGAGTCCTGTCTTCCTCACGACGCCGGTCTTTTCCCTCTGTTACGGCGGCGGAAAGACCTCGGTGAGGGCAAGGACGTGGACTGCCGACGCATGGGCCACCGGGAGGCGGGCACACGGAGCTAGCACGGCAGAGACCCAGCGGCCGCAAATTCACTGGTGGCAGGGTTTTGACCCGCTCCGGGCCAGGCAGGCGGCGGGAAGCAGATGCCGCCGGCCGGACAGAGGCCCGACGCATACAGACAAGACTTGATGAGAGGAACACCCATGATTGTCCTCGGAGCCATTCTGCTCGTGATCGGCCTGTTGGTCGGGATCTCCTTGCTGACGACGGTCGGTGGCATCCTCGTCGTCGTCGGTGCAGTCCTGTGGATCCTCGGCGCCAGCGGGCGCATGGTGGGGGGACGTAGGCACTACTTCTAACGGTGCGTGGATCGGTGTCCACGTGTACGCCGACGGCATGCACCCTTAGGACAGGCCGGGGCCCTGCGGACCTTCGCGTTCCGCAGGACCCCGGCCTGCGTGTCCCGTGTGTCCTGCCAGGAACCCGCTACCACCGATGATCATGACCGTCAGGACGCGTCAGCGTAGTGGAGGGGAAGCCCGCGGAGGGGAAGCCCGCGTCCGACTCGTGCGGGGCAGGAGCAGGGTGCGTGCGTGCTGCGATCGAGGAGCCGCGCGTGCTTTGAGGGTTCTGGCTGGCCTGAGCGCGGGGCGAGGAGGGGCAGGTCCGTACGGCAGAATCCCGCCATGACGTCCATAGGGGTCCTGGCCGAGCTCGAAGCCGGCATGGCAGAGCTGTCCACGCCGATGCGGGTCTACGTGGCGGTCGGACGTTTTGATGAGCCGGAACCTGACCTGCCGGAGCTGGCGGCCCGGATCTGTACGCTGCTGGCTGCGATCGCGGCGGACGAGGCCTGGCGGCGCTTCCTGCCGGGTTACACCCCGCCGTCCGTCCCTGAGATCTGCGCCGCTCTGGAGCCGGTGGAGACACACGAGGCCGCCTCGTTCCTGGCCCAGGTCGCGGCCGTCGACCTGCTCTGGCCGAGCCACCGGCACCTGCCCGTCGAGCCCGCCGAGCGCGCGGCGGGCCGGGTGGTGTCCCTCCTCGGAGCGGAGGCCAGCTGGTGGACCAACCACGACGTCGCATGCGGCGCAGTGAACGGGCTCACGCCAGTGTTCGACAGCCTGCTCGCAGGGACTGACGGTGAGCACTTCGCGCTGGCCCTGCAGATCGCTGACGACTGAGCGCCCCGCCGCCAAGGCCGTGGGCGGCCGGCCCGGGGTGCGGGCGGGTGGTGGTGTCAGCCGGCACCGCGGCGCGTGTGCCCGCGGATGCCGGAACAGCCCCGTATCTGGACGCTGTTGGGCGGAGGTGCGGGGCCCGGGGCCGCTGGGCGGATTGCCGGGTGGTTCCAGTGCCGCATTGGAAAACGTTCGCCCTGTTGTGACCACCTGGACAACCATCCCGAAAGGCAGATCGCGTTACCTGCCTTCTGGCGTCAGGGGCAGGCGCCACGAGATGATCACCCCATGGCGGATGTGATCTTCTTCGATCTGGACGGCACCCTGGTCGATCATCGAAGCGCAGTCTTGGAAACGATCGGCCAGATTGTCCAGGCCGCGCCAAACGCGGCGGCTCCACCGGAGGAGCTGGTGACGTTGTGGTGGACGCTGGAGGCGCGCCACATGCGGGAATACCTGGCCGGTCAGTGCTCCTTCGCCGAGCACCACCGACGCAGGCTCCGTTCCTTCCTGCCGATACTCGGCGAGCCGGTTCCCGAAAGTCCCGCCCTTCTGGACGCCTGGATCGCCGAGCGCTACCTCACCGTGTTCGAGGAGTCCTGGCGGTGCTATCCCGATGTCCAGCCATGCCTGGAGACCCTGAAGCGGCTCCCCCGAGGGCCGCGTCTGGCTGTTCTCACCAACGGGGACCCCGAGCAGCAGCGCGCCAAGCTCGCCCGCTTCGGCCTCCTCGAATACTTCGAAGCCGTCCTGACCCCGACCGAGCTCGGTGCGGCCAAGCCCGTCGCCTATGCCACCGCCTGCCGGCGGATGCGGACGGACCCCGCGCAGGCGGTCAACGTGGGCGACATGCTGGAGAGCGATGTGAACGCAGCCGCCCTCGCCGGGCTCACCGGCATCTGGCTGGACCGCGGCATCGACTTCGTCACCGGTGGACCATCGCCGACGGCAGACGAGACGGTGCTCCGCATCGAACGGCTTACCGACCTCCCCGACCACGTTTCACGCACGAACGCCTGACCGGCTCTCACGGCCGTTGCAAGTGAGCGACCCGGGTCAGCGCCTTCCCGGGGGCACGCATCAGCTGGCTCCAGATCTGACGGCGATGCTGACGGTGCCGGCCCGCCGCGTAAACCGGCTTCTGCGCGACGTATCCACGTCGTCGACGGTGAGCCTCGCCCCCGGGGATCTTGTCGTCGCCGTGCACTGTGCCGCCTTCCGACGCAGTCACTCCTGATCTCGGTCAACGCTGACCGGATGCCGGGCTTTTGCCGACGCCGGAGCTATGGGGACGGAGGCCTGACGCAGGGCCAGGCGTGGGCCCGGAGTCCCCAGCCAGTCGCCCACGTTCACGCTGCTCGGGGGCGCCGAGGTGCCTGCCGAAATCGGCACCCATCTCGTACGGCTGCCTCTGCCGCGTCCCGACGGAAAGTGCACGGTGCATCTGCCGGAAGTGCTGAGGCCATTGATCCACGATGTGCGGCCGGTCGGCGGCACGCTGGAACCCGTGGCCCGCGCACCCCGGTGGCTCGTTTACGGCGACTCCATCGTCGAGGGCTGGGCCGCGTCCCGGCCGCATCTCGCCTGGCCGGCCGTGGCCGGACGGGCGCTCGGTGTCGAGGGCGTGAACCTGGGCTACGCGGGCGCGGCCCGCGGCGAACTCGCCTCCGCGCAGCAGCTCGCCTCCTTGGAAGCCGACATCATCACCGTCGCGTTCGGGAGGAACTGCTGGTCGCGCACACCGCACACGGCGGGCCTGCTGTACGAGACGACCCTGGTTTTCCTCGCCGCCGTCCGCACCGGGCATCCGCGCACGCCGCTGCTCGTCGTCTCACCGGTCCACCGCCTGGATGCCGAAGCGACCCCCAATGCGCTCGGCGCCAACCTCGCCCAGCTGCGCGACGCCGTCGAACGGGCCACTCGCGACACCCTCCGCGGCGGCGACGACCGGCTCTCCCTGCTGCCCGGCGTCGGCCTGCTCACCCCGGCGCAGCTGGTCGACGGCGTCCACCCGGGCGACGAGGGGCACGCGCTCCTCGCCCGCGCCGTGGCGGAAAACCTCACAGGCAACAAATTCCGCGGCACCATATTTGGTAAGGCCCTTGACTAATCATGCCCCGAAGCCGAAAGAATCAGTCCGCTCAAGTTGCTTTCTGGTGAGTAGTGTTGGCTTTGAGGGGACTCGTTCATGCATGTCACCCGTAGAACCGTGCTGGCCGCGAGCGCGGCCGGCTCCCTGGCCGGGACGTTCGCCCTGCCCGCACCCGGCGCGGCCGCCGCCGAGCGCACCGGACCGGTCGGCCGCCGCACCGTCGGCCTCGACGACGGCTGGCGGTTCGCGCTCGTCAGCCCCGACGGCATCACCGACCCGACGGGAGCCTACGCCGACGCCGAACAGCCCGGGTTCGACGACGCGGACTGGCGGATGGTCGCCGTTCCGCACGACTGGAGCATCGAGCAGACCCCCACGACGGAACACAACACGACCAGCGGAACGGGCTTCCTGCCCGGCGGACTCGGCTGGTACCGCAAGAAGTTCACCGTCCCCGCCGCCTATGCAGGCAAGCGGATCTCCGTCGAGTTCGACGGCGTCTACATGGACGCGAACGTCTACGTCAACGGCGAACTCGTCGGCAACCACCCCTACGGCTACACCGGGTTCGCCCACGACATCACCGACCTGCTGCACGCCGACGGCGCCACCAACAACGTCCTCGCGGTCGAGGTCCGCAACCGGCTGCCCAGCAGTCGCTGGTACTCGGGCAGCGGCATCTACCGCAGCGCCCGCCTCGTGATCACCGAACCGGTGCACGTCCAGCGCTGGGGCACCTTCGTGACGACGCCCGACCTCGCCGCCACCCTCGACAAGGGATACGCGAGGGTCGACGTCCGCACGGTTGTCGTCAACGACTCCGGTACGACCGCGTCGGCTGTGACCGTCGTCTCCACCGTCCGCGACGCCAAGGGCCGCCGCGTCGCCCGCACCGAATCCGTACTGAAGGACGTCGGGTCCGAACCGGCCGCGGCGCACGGCCAGATGACCCTCCGTGAGCCGCAGTTGTGGTCCATCGACACCCCGGGCCACCGCTACACCCTTGTCACCGACCTGCGTGTGGACGGCCGCACCGTCGACACCTACCGCACCCGGTTCGGCGTGCGGCACGCGACCTTCGACCCGGACCACGGCTTCTCGCTGAATGGCACCCACGCCAAGCTCAAGGGCGTCGACCTCCACCACGACCTCGGCGCGCTCGGCGCAGCCGTCCAGCCCGACGCCGTGCGCCGCCAGCTGACGATCATGAAGTCCATGGGCGTGAACGCCCTGCGCACGTCCCACAACCCGCCCGCCCCCGAGGTGATCGAGGCCTGCGAGGACCTCGGCATCGTCATGCTCGTGGAGGCATTCGACTGCTGGCGCACCGGAAAGAACCGCTACGACTACGGCCGGTTCTTCGACGCCCACAGTGACGCCGACATCGCCGAAATGGTGCGCGCCGCCCGCAACTCGCCCGCCGTCCTGATGTGGTCGATCGGCAACGAGATACCTGACTCGACCCGCGCCGAAGGTGTGGAGATGGCGCGGCGGCTCGTCGCCGACATCAAGGCCCTCGACACGACCCGGCCCGTCGTCATCGGCTCCGACAAGTACCGCTCGCTGCCCGCCGCCGGGTCGCCCGCGGACCTGATCCTGGCCGAGCTGGACGGCCTCGGCCTCAACTACAACACCGCCGCGTCCGTCGACGCGCTGCACGCCCGCTATCCGCACCTGTTCCTGTTCGAGTCCGAGTCGTCGTCGGAGACGTCCACCCGTGGCGCCTACCAGGAGCCCGAGCACCTCAACACCGGGGAGAACCACACACCGGGCCGGCGCGCCACCTCCTCGTACGACAACAACCTCGCCTCCTGGACGATGAGCGGCGAGTACGGCCTGAAGAAGGACCGTGACCGGCGCTTCTTCGCGGGCGAGTTCTTGTGGTCCGGCATCGACTACATCGGCGAACCGACCCCGTACGACGTGTTCCCGGTGAAGGCGTCGTTCTTCGGCGCGGTCGACACCGCCGGGTTCCCCAAGGACATGTACCACCTCTTCCGCAGCCAGTGGACCGATGAGCCGATGGTGCACCTGCTGCCCATGGACTGGACGACGCACAAGCCCGGCCAGGAAGTGGAGGTGTGGGCGTACGCGAACGTCGCCGAGGTCGAACTCCTCCTCAACGGCCGGTCCCTGGGCGTGCGTTCCTTCGACGCGAAGAAGACCGGCGACGGCCGCGCCTACCTGGAGACCACGGAGGCGACGCATGACGACAGGACCGTCATTTCCGGTCCCTACCCTGGCAGTTACACGTCACCCAACGGCAGCGCCGGCAAGCTGCATCTGTCGTGGAAGGTTCCGTACGCGGCAGGCGAGTTGAAGGCCGTCGCCCGCGCGGGCGGGAAGGTCGTGGCCACGGATGTGCTGCGCACCGCAGGGACGCCGCACGGCGTACGGCTGACCGCCGACCGCGGGTCCGTCGCAGCCGACGGGCGTTCGCTGGTCTTCGTGACGGCCGAGGTCGTCGACGCGCGCGGCGTGGTCGTCCCCGACGCCGAGCACCTCCTCGAATTCGCGGTGAAGGGCGGCGGGCTGGCGGGTCTGGACAACGGGAGGCAGGAGAGCGCCGAGCGCTACCAGGCCAGTACGCGCACCGCCTTCCACGGCCTCGCGCTCGCCATGGTGCGGGCGGGAACCGTGCCGGGCGCGCTGACCGTCACGGCCACCGCAGACGGGCTGCGCGCCGGGAAGGTCTCCGTGCGGGTGGCGGGACCGGCGGGCGGGCCCGTCACGCGGGCCGAACCCTTCACACCCGACCCCGGGCCTGGAGTATCCGAGTACCCACTCGCCGACGCGAGTTACTCCGGCGCAACCGGCACTCTCCCCGCCGCGATGCTCGACGGGAACCCCGCGACCCAGTGGTCCAATTCCTTCCAGAAGGCGGCTACCGCCCTGCTGCCCGCCTTCGACGGCGCCCGGCCCACCGACTGGGTGTCGATGGCATGGGCGCAGGAGCGCGAGATCGGTCGGGTCGAAGTCTCTTTCACGGTCGACGCGAAACATTCCCTGCCCGCCTCGGTCGACGTGTCGGTCTGGGACGGCAAGCGCTATGTCGCCGTGCGTGACGCCGACATCGACTGGGCGGCGGCGTCCGGTGAGCCGACTGTCATCACCTTCGACGCGGTACACGGCAACGGTCTCCGCCTGGACCTGACCAGCCGCAGGCCCGGCGAACCCGCCGGGGCGATCGGGATCGTCGCGCTCGATGCGGCGGCGTCATGACCGGCCCGAGCGGGATCGACCACGCCTGGCTGCCCGACGCGGCGCTGCGTGGCATCGGATCACGGCGCGTCACGATCGAGGGCGACGGCCCGCTCGTCGACACGCTGCGCGCCGAAGTCGCGTACGCCCAGGGCAACGCCGGCGCATTGCAGGGTGACGGAGACGTCGTGTTCCGACTCGACGGCGATGCCGACACCGGCCCCGAGGGCTTCACTCTGACGCGGTCGGGCGGGCGCACCACCGTCACGGCCGCCGCTCCGGCCGGCCTCCTGTACGGCTTCTTCCATGTCGTGCGCCTCGGCGCCGCCGCGTTCACCGACGCCCCCGAGCAGACCCACCGCCCGGCCCTCTCCAGGCGCATGCTCAACCACTGGGACAACATCGACGTGCACCCCGTGATGGGTCAGGTCGAGCGCGGCTACGCGGGCGGCTCGCTGTTCTGGGAAGACGGACGGGCGCGCGGGGACCGCGACCGGGTCCGCGCGTACGCACGGCTCCTCGCGGCCTGCGGGATCAACGCCGTCTGCGTCAACAACGTCAACGTCCATGGGACCGAGGCCCGGCTCCTCACCGACCGCATCAGTGAAGTGGCCGCTATCGCGGTGGAGTTGGGGGAGTACGGTCTCCGCACCTTCCTCTCCGTGAGCTTCGCCGCGCCCGTCGTCCTGGGCGGGCTCGACACCGCCGACCCGCTCGACGACCGTGTACGGGACTGGTGGCGGACGGCCGCCGACCACGTGTACGCGCACATTCCTGACTTCGGCGGCTTCGTCGTCAAGGCCGACTCCGAAGGGCAGCCGGGTCCCTTCGCCTACGGCCGCAGTCACGCCGACGGCGCGAACGTGATCGCCGATGCGCTCGCCCCGCACGGCGGCACCGTCCACTGGCGGGCCTTCGTCTACAACCACGTACAGGACTGGCGCGACCGGACCACGGACCGGGCGCGCGCCGCGTACGACCACTTCGCGGCGCTCGACGGGCAGTTCAAGGACAACGCGGTGCTCCAGGTCAAGCACGGACCGATGGACTTCCAGGTCCGCGAACCCGTCTCGCCGGTCATCGGCGCCCTGTCCCGCACCCGGGTCGCGGTCGAGCTGCAGGCCACCCAGGAGTACACCGGGCAGCAGCGGCACGTGTGCGCGCTCGCGCCGATGTGGTCCGGGGTGCTCGGCTTCCGGCCCGAGGGCGAGGACGGCGCCACCGTCGGCCAACTCGCGGACGGTGGCGGCCTGGTGGCCGTCTCGAACGCCGGAGCCGACCCCTACTGGACCGGGCACCCGCTCGCCCAGTTCAACCTGTACGCGTACGGCCGCCTGGCATGGCGGCCGGACGCCGATCCGCAGCAACTCCTGGACGAATGGACCGAGTTGACGTTCAGCCCGGAGGAGACCGCCGACCCCGAGCGGCTGCGCTCCGGCCTCCGTGCGGTACTGGGCGGCTCCTGGGAAACGTACGAGAAGTACACGGCGCCGCTCGGTGTCGGCTTCATGGTGCAACCCGGACACCACTACGGGCCCGGCGTCGACGGGTACGAGTACAGCCCCTGGGGCACCTACCACTTCGCCGACCGCGAGGGTATCGGCGTCGACCGCAGCCGCGCCACCGGCACCGGGTACGCGGCCCAGTACGCCAAACCCTGGTCACAGACCTACGAGACGCCCGAGAGCTGCCCCGACGAACTGCTCCTGTTCTTCCACCACGTCCCGTACGGGCACGTCCTGCACAGTGGCAAGACGGTGATCCAGCACATCTACGACACCCACTTCGAAGGCGTCGAGGAGGCCGAGGCGGCACAAGGAGTGTGGGCGACGCTGGCCGATCTGGTGGCGCCCGCGCGGCACGCCCGGGTGGCCGAGCTGTACGAGGAGCAGCTGCGCAGCGCCCGCGAGTGGCGCGACCAGGTGAACAGCTACTTCCTGCGCAAGTCCGGGATCCCGGACGCGGGCGGGCGCCGTATCTACTGACGGCTCACGCGAGGCGCAGTACACACACGCCCAGCGGGTCCAGCGCGAGGGGCTCGCCGGGCGCGTACTCCTTGCCCGTCAGGAGATCCGTCGCCGACTCGTGGACCGTCAACTCCGCTTCTACGGAACCATGGTTGAGAAGGAACAACAGGCGCGTCCCGTCGGGAGTGACGCGGGTCGCCGATTCCACGTCGGCCACCTCGGCGTACGGACCGATGAGGCCGTGCCGGGACAGCACCTGGCGCACCACCCGGTCCGTACCCGCGTCATCGAGCTGCGTTGCCACGTACCAGCCCTCGCCACCGCGCTCCCCGAAACGGTTTCGGGTGACGGCGGGCGTTCCGGCGTAGAAGTCGGTGGTGTAGGTGGCGACGGGCTCGGCGCCCTGCGGCACGACGAGCTCGAAGACCAGCCGGGCCGGTGAGCGCAGGTCGCCGAAGTCGACCGGGTTCGTCCACTCAGCCGCCCGGGAGTCCCACTCGTCGACCCGGACGCCCATCAGCGGCCCGAGCGGGCCCGGCACATCCGTGAGGAAGGCGCGGTCGTGCTCGTCACCGCGCCCGGACAGGTAGGTCGTCACTACGGTGCCGCCTCGCTCCGCCACCGCCTCCAGACGCGCGGCCAGGTCTCCCTTCACCAGGTGCAGCAGGGGTGCGAGGACCACGTCGTACGCCGACAGGTCCGCCGTCACGGGGACGACGTCGACGTCCGCGCCCGCCGTGCGCGCGGCCCGGTAGTAGGAGTGCACGACATCCTGGTAGCGCACCAGCCGCGACGGGCCGTCCGACATCTCCAGCGCCCACCAGCTGTCCCAGTCGAAGAGCAGAGCGGTCCGGGCGGGCGTCCGGGCGCCCAGCGTCACCCCGCCCGCCCGGCCCAGCTCCTGTCCCAGTTGCGCCACGTCCCGGAAGACGCGGGTGTCGTCGCGGCCCGCGTGGCCGATGACCGCCCCGTGGTACTTCTCGCACGCCCCGCGCGACGCCCGCATCTGGAAGTACAGGACCGCGTCCGCGCCGTGCGCCACCGCCTGCCAGCTCGCGAGCCGCAACTCGCCGGGCCTGCGCAGCGGATTGACGTCGCGGCAGGCTGTGGTGGACGGCGTCTGCTCCATCAGCCAGAACGGGGCGCCGCCCTTCAGGCTGCGCATTAGGTCGTGCGCGAGGGCCGGCCAGGTCGGCGGCGCGTCCAGCGGCGGATAGCTGTCCCACGACGCGAAGTCGAGATGCGGGGCCCAGCGGTGATAGTCCAACGGCCGGTACATCCCCATGAAGTTGGTGGTCACGGGGGTGTGCGGACTGTGGGCGCGCACGGCCTCCTTCTCGGCGACGAAGCAGCCGAGCAGCGCGTCCGTGGTGAACCGGTGGTAGTCGAGCGTGATGCCCTGGAAAGCGGTGTGGTCCGGGCCGCGCCAGTGCTCGGTGAGGGCGCTGGGCGGCTCGATCTCGGACCAGTCCGTGTAGCGGTGCGACCAGAAGGTCGTCCACCACGCGTCGTTGAGGGCGTCCAGCGAGCCGTACTTCTCGCGCAGCCAGCCGCGGAACGCCTCCGCGCACAGACCGCAGTAACAGGCACCGCCGTACTCGTTGTTGATGTGCCAGGCGAGCAGCGCCGGATGGTCCGCGTACCGCTCGGCGATCCGTCCCGCCAGCGTTGTGGACAGGCGGCGGTATGCCGGTGAACTCGGGCAGAAGTTGTGCCTCTGCCCGTAGCCGTGCCGGCGGCCCTCGAAGTCGGTGCGGTTCACCTCCGGGTGGGCCTTCGCGAGCCAGGGCGGCAGCGCGGCGGTGCCGGTGGCCAGGACGATGCGGCGCCCTGCGGCCGCGGCCCGGTCCAGGATCCGGTCGAGGACCGTGAAGTCGTAGGTGTCCGGCGCGGGTTGGAGCAGTGACCAGGCGAACACGCCCACCGTCAGCGTGTCGATCCCGGCTTTGCCGAACAGGCGGTGGTCAGCGTCCCAGACCTCCTCGGGCCACTGCTCGGGGTTGTAGTCACCGCCGTAGGGGATGGCGGTGGTGGCGGGCACGCCGTTCATGCGGTGAAGTCCTCCTGGGTCTCGGTGATGATCGGGCGGCTGGTGTGCAGCAGCGACAGGAGCAGTGCCGGAGCGAGGAGCAGGGGCAGCGCCTCGGTCCACCACAAGGTGGCCGCGGTCGCGACGACGAGCAGACTGGCGGCGCCGAGTGTTGCCCGGCCGTGCCGCAGCAGGAAGTACCCGGCGAGCCGCGCCGTGTCGACGGCCCGGAACGTGAACAGGGACGTGAGCACCAGCGCGTGAGCGCCCCAGAGGAGCGCGCCCACGCCGATGACCCCGAGCAGTACCGCCCACCAGCCGGGCAGTCCGGTCGAGGCGAAGTGGGTGAGGCCGTACGCGATGACGGTCAGCCAGGCGAGCAGCGGAACCCACATCCGTAACGCGGCGGCCGAGTTGAGGCGCAGCCCTCGCAGATAGGCGCGGGCCGGACGCAGTTCCGTCAGGTCGCGGCTGCGGTGGTGCAGGGCGTACAGGGCGGCGGACAGGGCCGGGCCGAGCGGCGCGAGGCACAGCGCCGCCAGCGGCAGGTTCGCCGGGTCCGCACCGAGGAACAGGAGCCCGAGCAGGCTGGGCGCCAGCGTGAGCAGCAGCAGGCCCTCGACGGTCAGAAGCGTGTGGATGAGGGCGCAGGCCCGCGACAGCGGTCCGTCACCGAAGACGCGGGAGGCGCGCGGCACGTCCGCTGCGGGGGAGCCGGCCTGTGTGGCGCTCATCCGGAACCCCCGCCCCCGAGAATCCGGCTCTCGTCCCACCAGTCGGGAGACTCCTCGATCACCGGGCTGAGCTCGACCAGAGTCACCTCGTGCCGCTGGAGTGTGAGGTCGACGTCCACCCTGAACTCCTCGATGGGCAGCCGGAGATGGGACCTGCCCGGTTCCGCAGCGTCGTGCAGCATGTCGAGCTGGTGCGGGCGTGGTGAGCGCGGGCTGCCCATCCGGCGCCACGCGGTGTACGCGTTGCCGCGCTCCTCGTCGACGCTGGAGCGACGGAGGAAGACCGTGCCGCGCTCGGTGTCGCCGACCGGGACGGACAGCCGCAGCGTGTGCAGGTCTGTCCCGGGCGGCGCCCACGCCAGGACCGTGATCCGCCCGTCAGGGTGGCGGGTGACGAGATGGTCGTCACCACGGGCCAGCACTTCACGGCCCATGCGGGCCATGAACGCGTACAGGTGGTACGTGGGCTTCCTGACCTGGCGGTGCGTCAGGAGCCCGAAACCGCCGTGGAACAGCGCCGTCGGAACTCCCACCTCCTCGAACATGTCGCTGAACGTCCAGTATGAGAAGGAGTCCACCAGATCCCCGCCGGCCGCCAGGACCGGGGCCAGGTACGCGGCGTGAAGGGCCGTGTCGTGGACGGGGTTGTCGGGTCGGTAGGAGGAGTTGAACTCCGTGATGTGGACCGGGAGTTCGGCCAGTGATGTGCCCTTCAGCTCGCGCCGCGGGGCCCCGAACTGCTCCAGCAGCCGCTCGGCCGGGGCCAGCGTCTGGTACGTCCCGAACGGCACCGGCTGCGCGGGCCCCGAGGTGTACGCGTGGCGTGACACGAAGTCGACCGGCAGATCCCGCCGCTCCACGAACTCCGCGAACCGCCCGAGCCAGCCCTCGTCCGCGCCGGGCGACACGGCGGGCCCGCCGACCTGGAGCGAGGCGTCGACGTCCTTCACCGCATGCGCCGTCACCTCGTAGAGACGGTGGTACGCCGCCTGGTCGGCGCCCTCCCAGAAGTCCGGCAGATCCGGCTCGTTCCACACCTCGACGGGCCAGTCGCGCACCTCCTCCAGGCCGTAACGGTCCACGAGGTGGGTCAGTGTCGCGCGCACCAGGTCCGCCCATTCCCGGTGTGAGGAGGGCGGTGTCACATTCCCCTGCCACCAGAAGACGGTCTGCCCGCCCGACGCCAACTCGCCCGGCATGAAACCGAGTTCGAGGAAGGGGCGGATACCGAGCTCCAGGCAGGCGTCGACGACCTGATCGACGTAGGTGAACGAATGATGCACCCGCCGGGCGCCCTGCCACTCGTACGGCCGGTACACGCCCATCCCGTCGCTGAACAGGCCGTGGCCGCGGATGTGCCGGAAGCCGATCTCCTTCTGGAGCAGAGCCAGGGAGTCCTGGTAGTCGCGCCGCAGGGCGAGCTCCAGGCGGCCCGTGCCGACGCACGCCCGCCACGCCTCGGAGAGCACGCCCTGCTGCTCGGCCGGGACGCGGATCATCCGTTCTCCTTCTTGTACCGCTCGTAGGCCTTGTTGTGCAGATCCACGAGTTGTTGCATGTTCTTGGCCTTGAGCTCGGCGACGTAGTCGTCCCATTCGGACAGCGGCCGCTTGCCGAGAGCGAACTTGAGGGTGTTCTGGTTCACGTGGTCCGTGAGCGGCGTCTCCCAGAGCGAGGCCTGCTCCTGCTCCGCGGACCGCAGTGGGTGTGCCGGGGCGATCGGCATCTGCTTTCGCAGGGCCATGACGTCCTGGAACTTCTTCTCGTCCGGGCTGAAGGACGAGGACACCAGCTCCCAGCTGCCGCCGTAGGTGAAGACGCCGTTGAAGAAGCCGTAGTCCTTCTGCAGATCCTTGGGGGCCTTGGGGTCGGAACCCATGAGGCTGATGCCGGGCTTCAGCTTGTACTGGCCGCCGGACTTCGTGTACGTGACGCCCTCGACACCCCACTTGCAGAACGCCTGGCCCTCGTCCGAGTAGAAGAGCCAGTCCGTGAACTGCATCAGCGCGACGAAGTTGTCGCTCTTGAGCGCCTTGCTGGAGATCATGAGACCGTTCTCCAGGCGGATGCCGTCGATCACGACCTCACCGGCCGGGCCGATCGGCACCGGAATCATCTCGATCTTCGCGCCCTTGACCTGCCGCTCCAGGTTGTAGCGGTACTTCTGCACCAGCTCCTGCGGGTTGGCGCTGATCGCGAAGGACTTCTCGGCCAGCAGCTTCTTCACCGCGTCGTCATCGGTCTGGGTGAAGCTCTCAGGGTCCATCAGCTTGTCGGCGACCAGCTTGCGCAGATACTCGATGACCTGGCGGAACTCGTCCCTCGCCCCGGTGAAGACGAACTTCTGCGCCTTCGTGTCGAAGGTGATGTTGTCGTACGTCCAGCCGGCCCGGACGCCGTACGCCTGCCCGAGATAGCTGAGGAGGGCGGCCGCCGGGAAGACCGTGTTGGTGCTCCAGCGGTCGGAGAGCGGGTAGCTGTCGGGGTACTCCGCCTTGATCGCCTTGAGGACGTCGTACACCTCGTCCCACGTCGACGGCAGGCTCACGCCGATCTTTTCGAGGACGTCGGTGCGGAAGGACAGCGAGTATCCGGACTTGGGCTTCTCGTGGAGCCCGGGCAGCAGGTAGTACTTGCCGTCGGACTGGCGGATGGAGTCCAGCTCGGGCTCCAGGTTCCACCGCTTCACCTTGTCCTGGAAGTTGGGCATCAGGTGCACGTACTCGCTCACCGGCAGGATCGCGCCCGACGACACGAACGCGACCTCGGAGGGGTGGTACGTCTTGGGGATCAGGAAGGGGGCGTCACCCGAGCCGATCAGCAGGCTGCGCTTCTTCTCGTAGTCGCTCAGCGGGACGTCGACGGGCTGCAGTGTGATGCCCGTGCGCTTGGTGACCTCCTTCCAGAACAGCCAGTTCTTCTTCAGCGGGTATGTGGGGTTGTCGTTGTGCAGGACAGCGAAGGACAGTGCCTTGGTCGCCTTGAACTGCTCGCCGGCGTCGTACTTCTTCATGGCGCCGTTCCGCTTCTTCGACAGGTCCTTGCTGTCGCCGCCGTCGTCACCGCTGCCGCAGCCGGTGAGTACGGCGAGTCCGGCGAACCCCGCCGCGGCGAGCAGCGACCTTCTCGACAGCTGGCCCGTGTTTGTCACGTGAACTCCCTTGTTTTACAAGTCTGTTGAGGTGTGATTGCGTTCGTGCGTGAAGCGGTCGCGCTCAGCCCTTGACCGCGCCGAGCATCACGCCCGAGACGAAGTACCGCTGAACGAAGGGGTAGACGACGAGGATCGGCAGTGCCGTGAGCACGATGGTCACGGACTGGATGTTCGCGGCGGCCTGGGTGAGCTGGTCGGCCGCGGCCCCCGCGTTGCCGCCCTCGGTGGCGCCCGCGATGAGGTTGCGCAGATAGACGGTGACCGGCATCAGATCGGCCCTGTCCATGTACAGGAACGCCGAGAACCATGAGTTCCAGAACGACACCGAGTAGAAGAGCACCATGGTCGCGATGACGGCCTTCGACAACGGCAGCACGATCCGCAGCAGCGTCCCGTACGTGCTCAGGCCGTCGATCTGCGCGGCCTCCTCGAGCTCCGCCGGCATGTTCTCGAAGAACGCCTTCATCACCAGGAGGTTGAAGACGCTGATGGCGTTCGGCAGGGCGATCGCCCAGATCGAGTTCTTCAGGCCGAGGCTGGTGATCAGCACGTAGTTGGGGATCAGACCGCCGGAGAAGAACATCGTGAAGACGGCGATGCCGACGAGGAACGTACGCCCGCGCAGGTCCTTCTTCGACAGGACGTACGCGTAGATCGTGGTGAGGGCCATGGCGACAGCGGTGGAGAGCACCGTATAGAGGACGGTGTTCCCGTAGCTGCGCCAGAACGTCCCGTCCTGGAAGACGATCTTGTACGTGGTGAGGTTGAAGCCCTTGGGCCACAGCGTCACCTCGCCCGCCCGGATCTGGCGCTCCCCGCTGAACGAGCGGGCGACGATGTTGATGATCGGGTAGAGCGTGACCACCACGACCAGCGTCAGGATCACGGCGTTGACGCCTTGGAAGACACGGTAGCCGCGGGTCGGGCTGGTCACGGTCGTCGCGGCGCGGGGCCCGGTCTCGATGCTTACCACAGGCTCGTCCCCACGGTCTTGCGCGACAGTCGGTTCGCGGACGTGATCAGCAGGAGGCCGATGACCGCCTCGAACAGGCCGATGGCGGCGGCATAGCTGAAGGAGTTCGACTCGACACCGGTGCGGTACAGATAGGTGGAGATGACGTCGGCCGTCGGGTACGTCAGCGGGTTGTAGAGCAGCAGGATCTTCTCGAAGCCGACCACCATGAACGTGCCGATGTTGAGGATCAGCAGCGTGACCATGGTGGGGCGGATGCCGGGGAGCGTCACGTGCCAGGTCTGCTGCCAGCGGTTCGCGCCGTCGATCCGGGCCGCCTCGTACAGGTCCTCGTCGATGGTGCTCAACGCGGCGAGATAGAGGATCGTGCCCCAGCCGGCCGTCTGCCAGACCTCGGAACCGACGTAGATCGTCCGGAACCAGCCGGGCTCCTGGATGAACCGGACCGGATCGTGGCCGAACGTCGTGAGCATGTGGTTGATCGGGCCGTCCGACGCCAGCATCTGCACCGTGATGCCCGCGACGATCACGATGGACAGGAAGTGTGGCAGGTACGAGATCGACTGCACGAACCGTTTCAGTGCGGTGCGCCGGACCTCGTTGAGCAGCAGGGCCAGCGCGATCGGCACCGGGAAGCAGAAGAGCAGCGTCAGCAGGCCCATCCAGAGCGTGTTCCGGAAGACCTGCCAGAACGACGGGTCGCTGAGGAACATCTGCACATAGCGCAGGCCCACCCACTCCTCGCCGAGGATCGAACCGCCCGGCTCGAAGCGGCGGAACGCAATCACGTTGCCGATCACCGGCAGATAGCGGAAGACCAGGAAGAACAGGATCGGCAGCACCGCAAGGGAGTACAGCTGCCAGTCGCGGCGCAGTGACCGGCGCCAGGAACGACGGCCGGACGGAAGCTTCTTGCCGGGCGGCGGGTCGGGCGGGGCGCCGGTGCGGGGCTGGCTGCCCGTCATGGTGGAGGAGCTCATGCAGGGCCTTTCGTCACACGGGCAGGCAGAAGTCATCACAAGGGCGAGGAAAGAGGTACCGAGAACTTTCAGGAATCTTCCGGTAACGTCGCCGCAACCTAAAGCCGCTCCCGACCCCTGTCAATGGGTGCTGCGTCAAAGGGAGTTGGCTCCGAGACCGGCTGTGAGGTGCCTGTGCCCGCCTTCGACCTGCCCCTGGACGAACTCCAGCGCCACCGACCCGAGCCCGACGAACCCGCCGACTTCGACGCGTTCTGGCAGGCCACACTGAAGTCCGCCACCCACCCCGAACCACTGATCCGCGTCCGCCCCGTCGACAGCGGCCTGCGGCTCGTCGAGAGCTGGGACGTCACCTTCCGCGGCTTCGCCGGCGACCCCGTCCGCGCCTGGTACACCCGGCCCGCGAACGGCGGCGAACTCATGCCCGCAGTCGTCGAGTTCGCGGGTTACGGCCGTGGCCGCGGCCTCCCGCACGAGCGCCTCACCTGGGCGAACGCCGGATACGCCCATCTGCTCATGGACAACCGTGGCCAGGGCGACCAGTACGGCAACGGCGGCGAGACCCCCGACCGGCACGCGGCCGCGGCCGGCGGCCCGGGACCCGCGGTGCGTGGACTGCTCGACCCGCACGACTACCATTACCGCCGCCTGATCACCGACGCGGTGTGTGCCGTCGCCGCGCTGCGAGACCTGCCAGGCGTCGACCGGGACCGGATCGCCGCGGTGGGCAACAGCCAGGGCGGGGGAGTAGCCCTCGCCGTCGCCGGACTTGTTCCCGATCTCGCCGCGGTCCTGGTCACGGCGCCGCTGCTGTGCGGTATCCGGCGCGGCCTCGACCTGACCGACGCAGGGCCCTACGGTGAGATCGCCGCCTACCTCGCCGTGCACCGGGGCGCGGAGGACGCCGCGTATCGCACGCTCGGCTACGTCGAGGGCATCTCGTTCGCCCGCCGCGCCCAGGCCCCGGCCCACTTCGGAGTCGGCCTGCGCGACCAGGTCTGCCCGCCCAGCGGTGCATACGCGGCGTACCACCGCTACGGCGAACTCACGGGCGCGGACGCCGTCCGGGAGATCCATGCCTACCCGTTCAACGGCCACGAGCACGGCGACGCCGTGCACGTACGTCGCCAAATGACCTGGCTGCGCCGGGTGCTGGGAGAAGGGGGCGCGTAGATTCAGGGCCAGGCGTTCGGGGGGTCGGACAAAAACCCGGCTTGACCGGCGCATGGTCGACGGCATGTCCTACGGTTTCCGGAAGACATCCGGAGATCTTTCAGGATGCAGAGGTCGATGGAGGTGGGGAACGTGGCCCGGGTTGGCGGCAGAGGCAAGGCAGCCACGCAGAGCCCGGACGGGCCGGCCAAGGTGACGATCACCGAGATCGCTCGGGAGGCGGGGGTGTCGGTCCCGACCGTCTCGAGGGTCGTCAACGGGCGCTCCGACGTATCGCCCGCCACCCGGGCGCGGGTCGAGGATCTGCTGCAGCGGCATGGGTATCAGCGGCGCCCGCCCGCGCCCGGCGACCGGGCGGCCCTGCTTGATCTGGTCTTCAACGACCTGGACAGCCCTTGGGCGGTGGAGATCATCCGGGGCGTCGAGGAGGTCGCGCACGAGGCGGGGGTGGGCACGGTGGTCTCCGCGATTCACGACCGGGCGGGTGCGGCCCGCCAGTGGATGACGAATTTGCGGGCCCGCGCGTCGGACGGGGTGATCCTCGTGACCTCGGTTCTCGAACCGGGGCTACACGACGAACTGCGGCGCCTGGGCGTGCCGTTGGTGGTCGTCGACCCGGCCGGTTCGCCGGCCACCGAGGCGCCGACCGTCGGTGCCACGAACTGGGCGGGCGGGATGGCTGCGACGGAGCACCTGCTGGGGCTCGGTCACCGCCGGATCGGGTTCATCGAGGGCCCGCCCCGGCTGCTGTGCTCGCGTGCCCGGCTCGACGGGTACCGGGCCGCGCTGGACGTGGCCGGTGTGCCGGTGGATGACGCGCTGATCGTGCCCGGCGACTTCTACCACGAGTCCGGATTCACCGGCTGCAACCAGCTGTTGGACCTGGCCCAGCCGCCCACCGCCATCTTCGCCTCCAGTGACCAGATGGCGCTCGGGGCGATCGAGGCACTGCGCCGGCGCGGGCTGCGGGTGCCGGAGGACATGAGTGTCCTCGGCTTCGACGACCTCCCGGAGGTGCGCTGGTCGGCTCCGCCGCTCACGACGGTCCGTCAACCGTTGGCGGAGATGGGCAAGCTGGCGGCCCGCTTCGTCCTCGACCTGGCCCGGTCCGTCGCACCGGCCTCGTCGCGGGTGGAGCTCGCGACGGAACTGGTGGTCAGGGCCAGTACGGGGGAGCCCCGGCAGGTCTGACGCGCTCGGCACCCATCGGGGGTGTCAATGGTCTTTTTCGTCAAGGCCGTTGACACCCCCGTCGTGTGTCCGTAACTTCCGAGGCCATTCACCGATAGTTTCGGTTCCCTTCCGGAAGGTGTGTCATGCCAGCCTCCGTATCCCTGCCCCACCGCCGAGCTTGGGACGCCGTCAGCGTGGCCGGCCTCGGCACCGTGCTGACGTCCCGCGGCGACTCGGCATCCGGCTGCAAGGACGGCTCGGGCCGGACCGTCGTCGAGTGGTGGCGCATCCGGATCGCCGAACCCGTCGGCAGTCGCTGCGTCGGCGCCGCGCACTCCACGCCCAACTGCCGGTGACCACCGTCATCCTGTGCGGCTTCATCCGTGATCCCCGACGAACGGGAGGAGGGTGGCCACGGCTGCCTGCCGTCCGGCTCCTTCTGGCGGATCCCGCCGCCGATGGCGCGGTCCGCGCTCGGCACGGTCTCCGTGCGCGCGGTCGTCGGCAGCCGGCGCAATTTCCTACTGCCGAAGCGCGTGTTCGGCGAACTCACCTGGTGGACGATTCCCCGCCAGGGTGGAGCAGTTCCAGGGCCGGCTACGTCTCCGGCCTGGTGGCGCGTCGGTGCGTACTGGGATCTCGCCATGGCGCCTGCGCTCGCCTCTGCGCGGTGGCCGAACGGAGGCTGACCGGCTGCATCGCCAAGGGCGCGACCAAGGGCTGACCGGCTACCGGCACACCACCGGGCCCGGCACAGGTGCGGCAGCGCCGTCGCCCGAACTCCATCTGCTCGTACCGCACTTGAGGAGATACATGGCTCACCCCTGGCAGGACGCCACCCTGCCCGCCCATGTCCAGCGGGCGGACGTACGCGCTGGGCCGCTGGGCGGACCGGGCCGCCGCCGTCGTGCAGGCCTTCTTCCCCGGACACGAGGGCGGCGGCGCCGTCGCCCTCCTGTCCGGGCGTGTCGAGCCGTCGGCCCGGCTGACGCTCGGCGTCCCGCGCACCCCCGGGTGGCCGGTCCGCCCCCTATCTCGCGCCGCGGCTGGGCCGCCACAGCGACCCCAGCAACGTGGACCCCACCGCTCTCTACCTGTGCGGGCACGGCCTGTCGTACACCACGTTCGCCTGGCACGCCGAGCAGTGCGACGCCCCCGAACTGCCCACCGACGGTGACACCCACCCTGCGTATCACCGTCCGCAACACCGGTCACCGCCCCGGCACCGAGGTCGTCCATCCCTACCTCCACGACCCGGTCGGCACGGCCGCGCGGCCGGAGATCCGGCTCGTCGGCCACACCCGGGTCCCGCTCGACGCGCGGGCGTCCGCGGAGGTCCACGCGACGTTCCCGGTCGACCCCGCCGCGTACACCGGCGCCGACGGCCGCCGAGTCGTCGAACCCGGAGCCCTCGAACTGCGCGTCGCCGCGTCCAGCGCCCACGCCCGCCACACCGTGCCGCTCCGCTCACCCTCACGGGGCCGGTGCGGGAGGTCGGGAACGAGCGGTGGATGCGGTGCGAGCCGCGCGTGAAGTGACGCGCGCGGTGCCGCGCGAAGCAAGGTCAACCACCCACCCCCGCCCTTCAGCTGAGGAGCCGCCCCATGCACACACCCGCACGCCGTACCGGAGCCAGAGCCGCTGTCTTCGCCGCGTCCACGGCCCTGCTGCTCGGTCTCGCCGCGGTCCCGGCCGCCCACGCGGACGACGCCCGGCACCGCGCCGCCACGCTCGACGACCTGGCCCAGCGGACCGGCCGCTACTTCGGCTCGGCCGTCGACAACCCCGAGCTCGACGACACCGCGTACGCCGACCTGCTGGGCAGCGAGTTCGGCGCCACCACCCCCGGCAACGGCATGAAGTGGTACGCCACCGAACCCCGGCGCGGCGTCTTCGACTTCACCGCCGGCGACGAGATCGTGGCGTACGCAAAGGCCCACCATCTGAAGGTGCGCGGCCACACCCTGCTGTGGCACAGCCAGCTGCCGAGCTGGCTGACGGACGGCACCTGGACCGCCGACGAACTGCGCTCGATCCTCAAGAACCACATCACGACCGAGGTGAAGCACTACAAGGGCAAGGTCTTCGCCTGGGACGTCGCCAACGAGATCATGAACGAGGACGGCACGTACCGGGAGAACATCTTCTACAAGACGCTCGGCCCCGGCTACATCGCCGACGCCCTGCGCTGGGCGCACGCCGCCGACCCCAAGGTCAAGCTGTACCTCAACGACTACAACGTCGAGGGGCTCGGCGCGAAGTCTGACGCCTACTACGCGCTGATCAAGCAGCTCAAGGCGGATCGCGTCCCGATCGACGGCTTCGGCATGCAGGCCCACCTCGCCCTGCAGTACGGCTTCCCGAGCGACATGCGGGGGAACATCCAGCGTTTCGCCGACCTGGGCCTCGACGTCGCGATCACAGAGCTCGACATCCGCATGATCCTGCCCGCCGACACGGCCAAGCTGACCCAACAAGCCGACTGGTACGCCCAGGTCACCGACGCCTGCCTGGCCGTGCGGCGCTGTGTCGGCATCACGCTGTGGGGCTACTCCGACCGGCACTCGTGGATCCCGTCGGTCTTCCCCGGCCAGGGAGCGGCGCTGCCCTGGGACGAGAACCTACAGCGCAAGCCCGCGTACGACGCGATCGCCGGCGCGCTCGCGGCCGCCGCGAGCTCGGCGACCGGACACTGACCGCCGGGTGACGACCGGGACGCTTGCCCCGAAGGCCCCCTAGGCCCTCAGGGCAAGCGCGTTGGTCACCCGCGGCCGTGGCTCACGGGATACGAGTGGCCGACCGCGATCTCGTCGATCCTCAGCTGGTGATAGAAGGGGATGACGGTCGCCGCCGACCAGGTGCTGTCCACCTCCAGCCTGATGTAGCGGGCCGTGGTGTCCAGGTCGACGTAGCGGGTGCTGCGGGCGCTCTCCATGACACCGGTCTTCACCGGATCGCCCCAGTGCTCGCCGTCGTCACTGACGAAGACCTTGTAGTCCTTGATTCGGGCCGAGTCCTCCTTCCTGCCGAACGACTCACGGTTGTACGTCGGCGACCACTCGGTCTGGTTCACCGCCAGGTACCGGGCCTTCTTCACGCCCCCGAGATCAAGCGTGACCGAGACGGGCACCTGCGCGTTCGAATCCCAGTACCGGGTGAGGTCGCCGTCGGTGAGGTCGGCCGCCGGGTGTCCGTCCTTCGACGAGGTGGCGGTGGCCCGCACTGTGTTGGAGGGGTACAGGCCCTGACGGTGTCGCTCCGTCTCCACCTTGAAGACCGTGTCGTACGGGTCCCAGGCGGTGATGTCCTTGAGTGTCACGGTGCCGTCGTGCTGGTCGAAGGCGATCTTCTTGCCGGTCCGCAGATCGCTGATCCGCTTCACCTTCGTGCCGTTGTCGCGAATGCGGAGAGTGCCGGAGTCGGTTCCCGCCGGCCGCGTCGTGACATGGATGTACTGGCGCGTCGGGTCCTCCTTGCTCACCGTGGTGTAGCCGTACGCCCCGTCGTTCCAGGCGCCCGGACGCAGCCCGCCGTACAGATAGCCGCCGCCCTCCACACCGTGCAGCGACTCCCAGATCGGGTCGAGATACTTCGACATGTAGTCGGTGAACGCCTGCTGCTGGGGCGGGAACGTCCCGTCCACCTGGGCCTGGAGGTCCATCAGGGACTTGTACGACGTGCCCGCGTTGGCCACGTAGCGGCGGATGTTGAGCGCCGTGTCCACCGGACGGTCCTGCCCGTCGTACCACCAGGCGCCGCTCGAGGGCACCTTGTAACAGGACTCCGTCAGGCGCGGCATGGACGTCCAGTACGCCGCCGGCATGTCGTAGTCGGGCGTCATGCCGGTCTTCTGCTCGTTGCTGACGGTGTCCATGATCGGCGTGTCTTCGTTGTTGTTGCTCAGGAGCATGTCAGGGCGCTGCTCACGGATCTGCTCGTACAGGTGGTGCTGCTCCCAGTACTCGTTGTCGTTGTCGATCCAGAAGCCCTTCAGGTCCGGGTAGTTGTGCATCACCTCGAAGAAGTTGTCGTAGCTGAACTCACCGAAACCGGGGCGGGTCGTCAGGTCGACGTCCTTGCCCTTGTACGCGGAGTAGGCGGCGGAGTCGAAGGACTCAGGGCCCATGACGTCGTGCCACTGCGGATCGTCGGTCATGTAGAGGATGACCTTGATGCCCTTGGCCTTGGCCGCCTTGATGAGCTCCCCGAGGATGTCGCGCTTCGTCGAGCAACTGCCGGGGATCTTCGACGGCCACGGGCGGGCGTAACCCAGGCGGCTGTGAAAGGTGGCCAGGACGATGTACGAGCCGTGGATCTTCTGCGTCTCCTTGACCCAGTAGTCCGGGTTCCAGCCGCTGTCGTTCACGGCCTTCTGCCAGGAGTCGCAGTCGTAGTGCTCGGGCTGGGTGTACATGCCCCAGTGCAGGAAGAGGCCCGCGGTGGAGTTGCGCAGCCAGGTCTGGCGCGGGTTGAACATGCCCGGCACCGGGTCCGCCTGCGCGGTGGCGGTCGTGTCGGTGGCCGTGGCCGCGGGGGCGGATGCGGGGGTGAGCAGGAGGGGGCTGAACAGGGCGAGCAGGGCCGCCCACAGGGCCCACAGGCGCCGTGGCCGGCGCGCTGGTTCGCTGGACATGAGGGGTTGTTCCTCCTTCGGGCTTCGGGTGCAGCACCGTGACGTTGCCGGGACAAGGGACGTGCTGTGCAGGCGAGTTGGTGGACCTCCTCGGGATCAGGCGGGTGGCCGGACGGTCAGCAGGCCGCAGGGCGGTACGTCGAGGCGGATCGTGCCGGGGCCGAGGGTGTGGGGGCCCGAGTGGGTGACCCGGCCGCGTGCGTCGTACGTGGTGAGCGTGGCCCGCACCGGGCCGTGCGGAACGACGCAGACCAGGCCGTCCGCGGCGGTGGCGTTCACCAGATCGGCCCGGGGGTGGAGCATCAGGTCAAGGGGGACGGGGCGTTCGGCGTGCGCGACGACCACCTGGGCGTCGCCGGCGTGGGCCCGCACGAGGGGGTACAGCTCGTCCGGGCGGCCCGGCTCCATCTCGCCGTCGAGCAGGACGGGGCGCAGTCGCTGCCACTGGCGCAGCCAGAACGTCACGACCTCACGATGCTCCGGGCTCAGCTCACCCAGAGAGCAAGACAATTGTGGCACTGCGTGCAACACGGACTGGATCTGCCGGGCCGCTGTCTCGGCCGTTGCGTCCGGGTCCCACATCAGCATGTCCGAATGGACGGCGCCGCCAGTCGCGCACAGCGCCGCGTCGATCGTGCGGATCCGGTTCGCGGTGGCGTCGGCCGGGCAGTCGGTGGCGCGCAGCAGATTCCCGTACGCGCTCATGCCGGGGCCGAGATAGGGCTGGCGCAGTTCGACCAGAGGGCCGCGCGGGCACAGCGAGCCCAGGGTGGCGCGCAGGTCCCCGAGCAGCAGGGCCATCGCGGGTCCGACGGGGTCACCGCCGTCGTCCGCGTACAGGGTGGCGTCGTCGAGGAAGTCCAGCTTCAGTCCGTCGAGCCCATGGTCGGCGACGAGCCGGGTGCACACCTCCAGGACGTGCGCGCGCACCCGGGGCTCCCTGGGGTCGAGGACATGTGCGCCCGGCGCGGTCGGGCTGGGGATGCGGGCGTACGGTGCGAGCCGCTGCCACTCGGGGGAGTCCGGCCCCAGGAGCAGCGGGGCGATCCACACCATGTACGCCATTCCCAGGCCCTGCACGTCGCGCACATGCTCGGCGAGATCGGGGAACTTGGCCGTGTCGACCTGCCAGTCGCCCGCCCAGGCGTAGCCGCGCTCCCGGCCGCCGCGCTGCCAGCCGTCGTCGAGGATCAGTAGTCCGCAGCCGAGCGCGGCGGCGCGCTCGGCCTCCTGTGCCACGCCGTCGGCCGTGACCTCCTGCCCGAAGGCGTACCAGGTGGAGTAGGCGGGGGCGCGGCCCGCCTCCGGCAGAGCCAGCGGCGCCAGCTTCGCGGAGCCGACGAGCCGCCGGCGCAGCAGGCGCAGTGCCGCCGCGGGGGAGGGGCTGCGGCCCGCGAAGAGGAGGGTGAACGGCCCTCGTGCGGAGGTGAGTTCAAGATGCACCGCGAACAGCTTGCGCTGCTCCGAGACGCCGAAGACCAGGTGCGTCTCGGTCGTCGAGTCCTGGGCGGCGAAGGCGAGCAGCGTCTGCCCCGATGTCTCGTACAGGCAGCCGATCGCGCTGCCGTGCACCAAGTCGGCGTTCTGTCGCCCGGCCCAGTCCGGCGGCAGGGACCGCTGCCAGCCGGCGTCCGGGTGCCAGTAGCCTACGGCGTCCCGCAGGGGCGTCGCCAGACGGATCTCCACGGCGGCGCCCTCTGGGGCTGACACGTCCAATGCCCGTACACCGTCGGAGAGTTCGCGCACTATGGGCTCTATCGGGGTTCCGTCGACGAGCACGGCGACGCGGACCCGGTCGATCAGCGCGCTGGTGGGCGCGGGCGGGCGTTCTGCCGTGGTGACCGCGATCGACGTCACGTATGTCCTCCGGGGAGGCGACTGCAGAGACGGGTGGCCGATTCGTGAGCGTTCCCGTGAGCGTTCACGGAGTACCTTGAAGCCGCGACATGTCCCCGTCAAGACCGGTGTGATGGATTCCTGAATTCATCCTTGATCACCTCAACTACCCTGTGACGACGAGCCGTTGACAGCAGGCAACGAGCTGCTCATCATGTCCGTGAGCGCTCACGTGAACCGTCCGGCAGCGACGACGGACGACACTTGGGCCGGCAGAGAGAGGAACCTTCCCCGAGATGCCCACCCCCCGCACGTCCCGGCGCGGGCGCCACGGCGTCACCATCGACGACGTCGCCCGCTCCGCGGGTGTCTCCCGGCAGACCGTCTCCCGCGCTATCAATGACAAGCCGGAGATCGACCCGGACACCCGGGCACGGATCCTGGAGGTCGCCCACACACTCGGCTACCGGCCCAACCGGCATGCGCGCGGCATGGCCGGCCCCGCGACGACCACGCTCGGCCTGGTCGTCGCCGACGTGCTCAACCCGTTCTTCCCCGAAGTCGTCGCCGGCGTGATGGAGGCGGCAGACGAACGCGGCTGGCAGGTCGCCGTGTACAGCACCGGGTCGGCCCTAGAACGCGAGCAGAGGGTGGCGGCCACAGTCGCCGACCATGTCGACGCGTGCGTCGGCTACTTCTTCGCCGAGAGCGCCATCGAACGGGTGAGGGGCACCGGTATTCCGCTGGTGCTCCTGGACCACGACACCCGGCCCCCTGCCGCCGGCGGCGTCCGTATCGACTTCGAGTCCGGGATGCGGCAGGCCCTCGGACACCTCATGGCGGCCGGACACCGGCGCGTGGTCATGCTCGATGACAGGGCCCGCGGAGACGGGGCGGACCCTCACTCCCGGCGCGCCCTGTTCCTCGCCCTGGCCGCCGAGCACGGCCTCGACGCCGACGGGGCTCCGGTCGTGCCCGTGGCCAACTCGGTACAGGGCGGCGCCGACGGCATGGACCGCGTACTCGCCGAACACCCTGCCACCACCGCGGTCCTCGCCTACAACGACCTGATCGCGGTCGGCGCCATGCGCCGCGCGCTTCGCCGGGGCCTGGACGTCCCGGACGACTGTGCCTTCATCGGGTGCGACGGCCTGATGCTCGGCGAACTGATGGACCCGCCGCTCACCACGCTGCACGTCGACAAGCGCCAGGTGGGCCGAGCCGCCGTCGAGCAGGTCGCGGCCCTCGTGCAGGGCCGCGGCCCGTTCGCCGAGCGGGTGATCGTGCCACGCCTGGTGATACGCGAGTCGGCCTGAGCCGAGCGCGCCTACTGGCTGGCCGTAGACGCAGCAAGCGGCACACAGCCGCCCGCCGCCGGCCCCACATCCGGTGCCGGCGTGCGCGGCGGAATGCCCGCAGGCGTACATCCACTGCGACCTGTGACCCGCCGTGAAGCCGGTGTTCGCCGTTTCCTGCGCGCAGACGCAGACGCAGACGCAGACGCCGACGCACTCGTCGTCGGACCCCGCACCGCCGGCCCAGTCGTACATCGACGCCTCGCCCGGGACTCAGGGGTGTGATGACGCGCGAACACACTGTGGTCTCTCGTGCCACCGGCTGACTCGGCTTGACGGAACTGGTGGAACGAAATCACCGTTGCCTTGATCATTTTGAAGTGGAAGGCCACCAGAAGGCCCACCGCTCCCTCGAATGGTCTACAAGAAGCGCCCTGGCTGTTGCGGGACATGACGTTGGTGACACAGGCCGATGCCGGTGAAACCCGGGTGCTTCGACGGACATCGGTCGGGTAGCGTGCGAGCCATGTCGAGTCCTGAGTCAGACAAGGTGGGGGCTTTCGGTCACGCCGTCAGCCCCCTGAAGCCCTGAACTCGTAGCCCTGTCGTCGCGCCGCGTTCTGCGGTGGGACGAGTGTGCCCGTGGGGCTGGCCGCGGTGACGAGATGACCTTCTCGCTTCTCTCCCCACCTCGGAGCCTTCGATGCCTTTCCCGCTGTACCTGCTCGCCATGGCGGTCTTCGCCATGGGCACCTCGGAGTTCATGCTCGCCGGGCTCTTGCCAGGCATCGGCTCAGATCTCGACGTCACAGTCGGGACAGCAAGCGTGCTCACCTCAGCCTTCGCGATCGGCATGATGGTCGGCGCCCCTCTTGTGGCCGCACTTGCGCGCAACTGGCCCAGGCGCTCCAGCCTTCTCGGATTCGTCCTTACTTTCGCGGCAGCTCACGCTGGGGGCGCCATCACCACGAGCTTTCCGGTCCTGGTCGCTACCCGGGTCGTTGCCGCGCTCGCGAACGCAGGGTTCATTGCCGTCGCTCTGACCGCTGCCGCCACGCTGGTCCCGGCCGACAAGAAGGGACGTGCGCTGGCCGTCCTGCTGTCGGGCACGACGGTGGCGACGGTCGCCGGTGTCCCTGGCGGTTCGGCACTCGGCACGGTGCTCGGCTGGCGGGCCACATTCTGGGCTGTCGCCGCTCTCTGCCTGCCTGCAGCCCTCGGCATTCTGAAGAGCATCCCAGCGGGACGGGAGAAGGAAGAGGCGAACGGCCGGCCGGCCTTGCGAGCGGAGCTCGCCCCGCTCGCAAGGCCGCGGTTGATCGTGGTGATGCTGCTCGGCGCGCTCGTGAACGCGGCAACATTCGGAAGCTTCACCTTCCTCGCCCCCGTCGTGACCGACACCGCCGGGCTGAGCGAACTGTGGATCTCTGTCGTTCTGGTGCTCTTCGGTGCCGGTTCCTTCGTAGGCGTCACCATCGCGGGCCGGCTGTCCGACCGGCTTCCAGGTCTGGTCGTCGCAGTCGGTGGCCCGCTGCTGCTCGTCGGCTGGCCGGCCCTGGCGGTACTGGCCGATAAGCCAGTCGCCCTGTGCACCCTCGTGTTCGTACAAGGCGCGCTGTCGTTCGCACTGGGCAGCACGCTGATCACGCGGGTCCTCTACGAGGCAGCGGAAGCCCCCACCATGGCCGGCTCGTATGCGACCGCAGCACTCAACTTCGGTGCCGCCGCCGGCCCCCTCGTCGCCGCGACCACCCTCAGTACCGAGGCCGGGGACCTCGGGCCGCTGTGGGCGAGCGGGCTCCTGGTCGCTGTCGCGCTGCTCATCGCTTTCCTGCTCCGCACTGTGGTCGCGGCCGGCCGAAGCGCCGAGGTGCTCCAGTGACACATGCGAACGCTCCCCTGAGTATCGAGGGCCTCCCCTGAGAGTCGAGGGCTCCCCGTGGAGCTGCGCCCGGAGCCATCCCGCGCCTCGTTTCGGTGGGAGATGCGCACGTCGGACTCGAACCCGTACGACAAGTTCTCCGACAGCACTGGGCGCGGCCCCGGCCCCGGCCTGGCCGCGTGCCAAGGCGGCCGCTCCGCGCCTGCATTGACCGAGCGCTCCACGCTCGATCAAGTACATGGTGGGGCGAGCGGCACAACGTTGAAGGGACGGTCAACGGGTCAGCGGAGCCGACGCCGGGTGTCCGTGACCTTTCTGCCGTGTCGACGGGGCTCGGTTGGTCTCTTCATTGCTGGCGCCGGCCAGTGTTTCCCGGGAGTGGTGGGCGTGGGTGCCGTGGTCGCGAAGCCATCTGATCCTGCGATGGCGCGATTCTGACGCTTGGTTCCGGACATGCCCCTTGAGCTGGAATTGGTGCAATCCAACGCCGCTTCCTGGAACCGAAGTTGCTGAGACAGAACCCGGACATTCACAGGATCATTTGAGGATCGACTCGGCCCTAGTGTCATCGGTGTCAGCAGAAACACAGCAACCGACAGCCGCTGGAGAACATGATGCGTTCGCGTCTCGCCGCTCGTTCCGCCCGTCTCGTCCTGGCCGCCGCGGCCGTGACGGCCCTCGCCGCCACCACCACCGCCTGCAACAACGACGACACCGCGGACGCCGGCAGCTCCGCGACCCCATCTGCCGTCGCCTCCTCCGACAGCTCCTCCAGCGACAGCTCCTCCAGCGACAGCCCTTCCACCAGCGGCTCCTCTACCGGTGGCGCCAACTCCCATGACTCCACCGACAAGTCCGACTCCGGCGACGACAGCAAGAGTGGCTCCGGAGCCCTCTCTGTCAGCCTTGGGTGAGACGTTCCGCTTCGGCGGGTTAGCCTGAGAGGGCACGACAGGAGAACCACCCCCTCATGACCAGCACCAAGCCCGCCGGATCCGACCCGGCTCCCAGGCCAAAGCGCCGTTCCTTCAGCCCGGAGTACAAGCTGCGGATCGTGGCCGAGTACGACGCCGCACCCAGGAACGAGAAGGGCGCGGTCCTGCGCCGCGAGCGCCTGTACCACTCGCATGTCAAGGAATGGCGGGCTGCGCGGGATGCCGGGGCCCTGGAAAAGCTGGTCGACAAGCGCACCAGCCCGGCCCGTCCGAAGAAGTCGGCCGCCGAGGCAGACAACGAGAAGCTGCGCCGCCAGGTGGAACGGCTGGAGAAGGAACTGGCCCGGAACAAGGCCGCGCTGGAAGTCATGGGAAAAGCTTCCGCGCTCTTGGACATGCTCTCCGAGAGCGCGGACTGAAGCCCGCCGCCGACCCTGTCGTGGACGAGGCGTTCACCGGCGTCGAGGCTCAGCTGGGCATCACGGCCGCCTGTCGGCTGACCGGCCGCTCCCGCGCCACGCACTACCGCCGGCTCCGGCCCCCGCCACCACGCAGAGCACGCGCCCCGCAGGTGCAGCCGTCGGCCCTGACGGCCCAAGAGCGGGCCGCGGTACTGGAGTTGATGAACGGCGACGAGTACGCCGAGCTGGCGCCCGCGCAGATCTGGGCCCGCGAGCTGGATGCCGGGCGCTATCACTGCTCCGTCTCGACGATGTACCGGATCCTGCGCGAGCAGGATCAGTCCGGCGAGCGCCGAAGACAGGCCACCCATCCCGCCAAGGCAGTGCCCGAGCTGGTCGCCACCGGGCCCTCGCAGGTGTTCACCTGGGACATCACCAAGGCGTCCGGACCGGTCAAGGGCATCTGGTATCACGCCTACGTGATCATCGACATCTTCAGCCGGTACATCGTCGGCCACACCGTCGAGCGGGCCGAATCGGCCGTGCGGGCCGAGGAGTTGATCCGCGAGACCATCGCCCGCAACGGCATCGTGCCCCAGACCGTGCACGCGGACCGCGGCACCTCGATGACGAGCAAGAAGGTCTCCCAGCTGCTGATCGATCTGGGCGTGACGCGGTCGCACTCGCGGCCGAAGGTCTCCAACGACAACCCTTACAGCGAAGCCCAGTTCAAGACCACGAAGTACATGGCGGACTACCCCGAACGGTTCGATTCGCTGGCCCACGCCCGCGAGTGGTTCGACGCGTTCATCGCGTACTACAACCACGAGCACCGGCACTCGGGCATCGGCTGGCACACCCCCGCCTCCGTCCACTTCGGAACCGCCGAAGAGGTCCGCGACCAGCGCGCGGTCACCCTCGCCGAGGCATACGCCCGCCACCCCGAACGCTTCGGCCGCCGCCCCCGACCACCCGAGATACCCCAGACCGCCTGGATCAACGACCCGGCCAAACGCCAGGAACCCGCACCACAAACCTCATAGCGTCACGACCGTCTCACTGGACTTGAAATCTTCCGGAGACGGCGGGAAGAGCGGCTACGGACAGTCCTGCGGCACCAACGACCTGGACTTCACGGTCACCTCGGAATCCCAGGCCGGCGGCTACTACCTCGTGACCGCCAAGGCCAAGTCCGGCATCACCTGCTACCTGGATGTCAACACGCCCAGCGTGTCCTTCGGCTCCGGCGCCGACGGCGTCGCCTCCCCCGTCGGACAGGGTGGCGAAGACCCCATCAAGCTCACCGGCTCCGCCGTCGCGTACACCGGTATCAGCCCCAAGACCACCAAGAGCAATGCCGGTAAGCAATTCGAGAACGTCATCATCGCCATCAGCGACAACGACCCCAACCCCGCCGAACTCAAGCTCCCCGACACCGCCAACGTCGACAAGCCCATTGTCACCAACTGGTCCACCAACCGCGCAGAGACCGTCCCCGTCATTGTCTGACGAACAGGGCCGGGACCGTCGACCTCGCGCTCCACGTCACGACGTCCGTCGACGCGGTCATCCCCGCGCACGGATAGCAGCGGCCGGGACCACATCTCATGCACGTGAGCAGCTTGATCGTCTCGAAGAGGGGGGCACTCGACTCCCGAGGAGTGTGAGGGCCGTCGCGAACCGGCGGGTGCTGGTCACCGCCTGCTCTCGGTGTCAGGGCACAGGTGCGGCCATGCCCGAGCTAGAGGTGAGAAGCGACTGACGCCGCGCAGCAGCGGGGTACAGCGGGGAGTGCGGGTTGGTCAGGCCAGGGATCAGATCGGCGAACGTCACGGCAGGGCAAGCCGAGTTGAGGCACTTGAACCGACGCACGGTCAAGTCGATCACGACGGCCGCACCACCGAGCGGTGCGTTGGACAGCCTGCGGATATAGCGGCCGTGCGCCTTCCTCGACGGCCTGTTTGGCGATGAGTGTCCGGGTGTACTCAACCGTGGGCGTCCCGTTGCCGCGTTCGGAGTGGAGGGCGCGGAGCTCAGCGGCGTTCGACTCGGCCCACGGCCGCAGTATCAGCCGCTCGGTCTCAAGGCGGACCGACATCGTCTCGTACGTAGACATGCCCCTACTCTGCCTCCTAACGGGACACCGGCGCGGAATGCCTCTTGTTCTCTACCTCGGCCGACTGCGGCCTGAGTAGGGTCGGGACTGGCGCGTGGGTGCCACTGTTAGGGAGTGTGAGCGTAATTGCGCGACCATTCGAGGGGGTACCACATGGCGCAGCAGGGGATCATCGCGCTGGAGCGCATGGGCGGCTCGGCCGCAGCACAGGCTGTGGACGCGTTCAGGCTGATCTACGCCGAAGCGTTCGCCGAGCCTCCTTACAACGAGACCGATGACGACGTCGCTGCCGCCTTCCGCCGCTTCCCCGTCCAGGCTCGCAACCGCACGTTCCGCGCCACCTTGGCCCGTTGCGAGGACGGCGAGCCGGTCGGCATGGCGTACGGTTTCCCGCTCGGTCCCGACACGGGTTGGTGGGACGAACTGACCGAGCCGGTACCCGAGGACATGGGGCGCGAGGACGGGCACCGCACTTTCGGGCTCATGGAACTCGCCGTGCGCGGACCGTGGCGTGGACAGGGCATCGCGCGTCGGATGCACGAGATGCTGCTCGACGGCATCGGAGCCGAGCGGGTACTGCTGAACGTCTACCCGGGCAGCAAGGCTGCCTCGGCCGCTTACCGGGCGTGGGGATACCGCAAGATCGGCGAGGCGCGACTGTGGGGGGAGAGCGCGAACCTGCATGACGTGATGCTGCTCGATCTGCGCTGAGAGCAGTCAGTGAATGCAGATTGCGGTAGCGGGTAGCGGGTAGCGGGTAGCCGGTGGCCCGGGAGACGCTGGCGTCAGGGGCCAGCAAGCGCACGCAGCCGCGCTCGCGGGACCAGCGCAGCACCAGCACCGCCTGGCGAAACGGTCCCAGCGCCCGCGAGCCCTTCGAGGTTCGCAGCCGCCTGCGGTTCGCATCAAGCAGACGGGCCAGGCACTCCACCACAGGGCGTGGGACGTCGAGCAGGGCAACGTGGGCGACCAACGCGGAGCCCCTGGTTCTTCCGGACATGATCTTGGTAAGCATGTCCTGCCAGGGGCTTCACGGCCCCCCGAACTCGGGGCGTCGTCTGGCCCGTTGCACCGGAACCGAGATCATCTCGCCGAGTTGACCTCAGGCAGCAAGAGCCACGCTGGGCTCAGCCCCGGGTCTGTCCGGCCGGTTCCTTGACGGTGCGGTTGAGCTGGTTGAAGAAGTTGGTCAGCGCGATCTCCAGGTTGATCGCACCGATCTGCTCCTCGGTGAAATGTGTGCTGGCCTCTTCCCAGATCTCGTCGGTGACGCCCTCCGCACCATCCTGCAGCGGGGTCGCGCCCTCGGCCAGCGCCAGTGTCGCGCGCTCCGCGTCGGTGTAGAACGGCGCCTCACGCCACGCTGCTACCGGGCGTTTGAAGTACGCGGAACGCCTCTGAGGAAACGTCATTGGGCGGGCAGGTTCCTTGTGGAGGAGGGCGCGTTAATCTCGGGCCATGTCCGAGACCTCGGTGGGGCACTTCTATGACGAGCTGGCTGACGACTACCACCTGATCTACCCGGACTGGGACGCGAGCATCCGCCGGCAGGGAGATGCGCTGGACGCCCAGATCGGCCAGGATCGTGTGGCGGTGCTCGATTGTTCGTGCGGGATTGGCACGCAGGCCATCGGCCTGGCGCTGCGCGGGCACCGCGTCACCGGGACCGATCTCAGCCCCCGGGCCGCCGTCCGCGCTGCCCGTGAAGCCGCTCGCCGGAGCCTGAGTCTTTGCACGGCCGCCGCCGATATGCGAAGCCTCCCGTTTACCGATGGTCGCTTCGACGCCGTCGTGTGCGCCGACAACTCTCTGCCACACCTGTTGACAGAACAGGATGTGCACGCCGCCCTGGCCGAGATGCGCCGTGTGCTGCGTCCCTGCGGCGTGCTGCTGGTCAGCACACGCCCCTACGACGACCTGGTGCGTGACCGCCCGGCATCGTCGCCTGCACAAGTCCGCGGGATCGGTGACTGTGCTGACGATGGAGAACGAACCGTCACCTTCCAGCTCTGGCACTGGTATGACGACGGCGAGCACTACGACCTGGAGCACTTCCAACTCTTTGAGGAAGGCGGGGACTGGCGCGTCAAGGTCCGCCGGACCACTTACTGGGCGCTGGGCCGGGACCGGCTGGCCGGCCTCGCAGCTGAGGCCGGGTTCGTCGACGTCAGGTGGCGGATGCCGGACGAGACGGGGTTCTTTCAGCCGCTGCTTGTGGCCCGCGCCGGCGAGTAGGTGATGCCACCGCCCGGCGTGGGACGGCACATGTCAGCAGGCCACGGCGGAACCCCCGGCCCGAGCCCGGCTGCCGGCGAGGCGGCAGGAGTCGGCGCCGGTTTCGAGGGTCGTGCCGCTGAAGGCACGCTGGTCACACCGCATCGTCGCATCCCTCCCGGCCTTCGATATATGCGGCACGATCAGCACCTTCACCACGAGCATCTCGATGATGCCCCGGCAACAACCGCAGTGCCAGCATGTGCGGGTGTCAGGCACGCATGCGGCTGTATTCGTCTCTCTGGGCGACCAGTTGGCGAATGCGGTGCCCGGGTCAGTCCCAGTCGGACGCAGGCTGGTCGATGAGGCTGCCCTTGTGCGGCGTGGGGATGTAGTCCTGGGCACCCCCGGGCAGCGCGGCGACACACGCTGATGAGCAGGCGTTCACCAGCAGGGGCAGTACGTCAGTGGCCACGCGCAGCGAGATCCACATCTGGTGGAGCCCGGCCTGTCCGATCGGGCGGTCGCAGACGCTGCACCGGTGGATGGCCGTTGCGCCCCAGCGCCGGGGATCCAGGTGTCTCCGGTCGAGGTCCGTGACGGGGGCAGGCGAAGACTGCAGCCGCGGGAACGGCGGTGCCGCAACTTGTAGTTACCGAACAACGCGCGTGTACTCACCGTGCTGCGGGCCAGCTTCCGGCATCGGGTGAGCTCGTAGGGGAACCAGTGCAGCCGGTAGGAGGTGTAGGGCGTGAACTCCTCCAAGTTGGTCATGGCTCCCACCTCGGGCGGGATCCGAACCAGGTTGCTGCCGTAGAGCACGAGGTGCTTGACCGCGGTCAGCCGGGCGATGCTCCGAGGCAGAGTGACGATCTGCCGCCGTTCCTCTGAACTGAGCCCTACCAGGGGCCGGAACTCCTCACGCCCGTCGGCGGCGGCCTCGTCAGTCAGCTCCAACAGGCGCCGCCAGCCCGGGGCAGAGGTGTCCTGGCGCTCGGCATGAAATCCGACCCGGACTCGCCTACGCGGCTGGGACTGGTCGAAGCCCACGCAGCCGTCCTGGCGGGCCTCGCGCAGTCCCGGGGCCGGGATCCGATGTGTCACCCCAGCGGTTCACATAGAGCTGTGGCTCTCTCTCGCTCATCATGGCGCAGAGACTACGAGGCCCGGCGCAGGACACCTGAGTGGTTGATCGGGGGAGCGCACATGACGTCAACCCGCCGTGCTCGACTGGGCAATCCGGACTTGCGTTTTTCCCGTGGACCGCGTGGCGAACTGCATGTTCGTTTCGGCAAGGGAGCCTGCACCGCTGGTCCGCGGCCGCAGTGGGTGCCCGTGCTGGACGGCCTTGACCTCGTGTTGCTGCCGGCGTACGGGCTCACGTACAAAGCCGGGTACGGGCTCACGTACACACTCGATCGGGATGAGGTGGGTCGCATGGGTGGGAGTGCTGCGTACCCGCAGGGACCGTGTGCGGGTGGCCCCATGTGCGGGTGACCCAATGTGCCGATTGAGCACGCGTGTCGTTGTGTACTGCTTTCGCGACGCAGGCGACCGGAGGTGCCGCATTCCGAGACCTGTGACGTGATGCGTATCACTGCCCGGGTGCTTCGGGTCGGGCATAGGCGATCATGACCGGATGAACGCTCGTTTCCTTGGCATCACTGATCTGGTCGAAGCCCCGTCCGTGGCGGTCGTAGTCGACGTCATGCGTGCTTTCACCGTGGCTGCCTGGGCCTTCGCCCAGGGGGCGGAAAAGATCGTTCTTGCTGAGTCGCTGGACGAAGCCCTCGCGCTCAAGGCTGGCCACCCGGACTGGGTGGCGCTCAAAGACGGTCCGCCCGCGCCCGGGTTTGACGCCGTCAACTCGCCGGGCTTGTTGCGGTCTGTTGACCTTGGCGGACGGACCGTTGTGCAGAAAACCACGGCAGGGACGGTCGGCGCCCTGGCGGTCAAGGAGGCGTCGCTGGTGCTGTGTGCCAGCTTCGTGGTGGCGGAGGCAACTGCTCGGCTCTTGCGGACGAACAAGAGTGACAGTGTCACGTTCGTGGTCACCGGCGAGGATGGGCAGGCCGACGAAGACTTGGCGTGTGCTCAGTACATCGCTTGGAGAGCCACCGAGGCTGGGACGGATGCAGCTGAGTTCCTCCGCCGCGCCGGCGAGTCGCGCGCCGCCGCCGAGCTGGCGGAGGGTCTGCGTCAAGGAGTCCATCCTGATGACGTCGCGCTCTGTCTTGAGCTCGACCGGTTCCCCTTTGCCATGGTGGCGACCTTGGAAGACTCGCTCATGGTCCTCCGTGCGGCAGCCGTGTCTTCGCTGACCGACGAGGCTTCGATCTGATCGCTCGTGAGGTCCGGCTCTCGATATGCGAGAGCCGGCATCCGGTCGAGTATCGGCATCAGCTGCATGTCCCGTCGACGGTGACTGACGGCGTTCGTCGAGTGGCTCTGGTGGCGGCCCGGCTGACGGACGGGCGCGTTCACCGCGTCCACCACCGCCGCTGTCGGTGCATGACGCGATGCGGTTCTCTTTGGAACTGCCCGAGGAACTGCCCGACGAACCTCCCGAGCACGGCTGCAGACCCCTCCTGGTGACAGCCCGTCACAACGGAGATCCGTCGTCAGCCACGCAGGTGGGACAGCCGCTCCTCACCGGACGGAGTACTTCCGATTGAAGCGGGGTGAGGCCTTGTCAGGGAGCTGCTTCCTGGATAGGACTGTCCGCGTAGGTGATCACCGGAACGTGCCTGTGCCGTCCGGGTGGTCACCTCGGTCGTGGTTGCCGGCTGCGCGGTGGGGGTGACGATCAGGGTGATGGCCGACGGCGTCGTCATCCCGTTGGAGTCTCACGGGCGAAGGGCGACGGGAGTGCCGTACCGGGCGGACAGAACGCCAAGGGGCCGGCACGCGGACCACAGCTCACCACACCGGGTGAAGCCGAACGATCCCCTGATCCTCGAAGGAGAGTGGAGCAACTCATGAGCCATGCGCAGAACACCGGGGTGAGCCGGCGTCGTGTTCTGGGTGGAGCGGCCGGGCTGGCCGTTGCCGCGGTGGGGCTGCAGACCGGTGCCGCGTTCGCGCTGCCGGCGCAGGCACTGCCCGACGAGGCCCGCCGGCGCCGACACGCCGAACGGGTCACGATCACGCGGGACGACTGGGGTGTTCCCCACATCGTGGGCGAGACCGATGCCGACGCGGTGTTCGGGATGATGTACGCCCAGGCAGAGGACGACTTCAACCGGATCGAGCAGAACTACCTCGTCGCCATGGGCCGTCTCGCCGAGGCCGAGGGCGAGAGCGCGATATGGCAGGACCTGCGCCAGCGGCTGTTCCTCGACCCGGAGGAGCTGAAGAAGGACTACGCGAAGTGCCCGGAGTGGCTGCGCGTGTTGATGCGGGCCTGGGCGGACGGACTCAACCACTACCTCGCGACACACCCCGAGGTGCGCCCTCGGGTGCTCGACCGGTTCGAGCCGTGGATGCCGCTCAGCTTCTCCGAAGGAAGCATCGGCGGCGACATCGAATCGGTGCTGCTCACCCAGCTCGAAGCGTTCTACGACAAGAGCGACGTACCGATGACCGACGAGGAGCGCGGCCTCGTGCAGCGCGAACCCACGGGGTCCAACGGCTTCGCGATCGCACCCAGCCACACGCGGGACGGCCACGCACTGCTGCTGATCAATCCGCACACCAGCTTCTTCTTCCGCGCGGAACAGCATGTGGCGAGCCGCGAGGGACTCAACGCCTACGGTGCCGCCACCTGGGGGCAGTTCTTCATCTACCAGGGCTTCAACGCGGACACGGGCTGGATGCACACGACGAGTGGTGTCGACAACATCGACGAGTTTGCCGAGACGATCGTGACACGGGCCGACGGTGCCCGCTCCTACCGTTACGGCGACGAACTGCGCCCCGTCACGACGAAGAAGGTCACGCTCTCCTTCCGTACTGACGGCGGCGGGCAGAAGGAGCGCACCTTCACGACGTACGCAACGCACCACGGCCCGATTGTGCGCGAGACGGACGGCAAGTGGATCGCGTGTGCGCTGATGAACAAGCCCGTCGAGGCGCTCCAGCAGAGCTACCTGCGCACCACGACGCGGGACTATGCCGGCTATCTCAAGGTTGCGGGCCTGAAGGCGAACAGTTCGAACAACACGCTCTTCGCGGACTCGAAGGGCGAGATCGCCTTCCTGATGCCGCAGTTCATGCCGGTGAGGGACGATCGTTTCGACTATCTCAAGGCCGTCGACGGCAGTGACCCGGCGACCGACTGGCATGGTCTGCACACCTTGGACAGCATGCCGCAGGCTGTGAACCCGAAGAACGGCTGGGCGTTCAACACCAACAACTGGCCTTGGACCGCCGCCGGCACGGACAGCCCTCACAAGGCCGACTATCCGCGCTACTTCGACCGGTTCGGGGAGAACCCGCGCGGGCCGCATGCCATCCGGGTGCTGACCGCGCGCGACGACTTCACCCCGCAGACGCTGATCGAGGCCGCGTTCGACCCGTATCTCACCGCCTTCGCGCGGCTGCTGCCGGGGCTGGTGGCGGCATGGGACCAACTGCCCGAGGGGAACGGGCAGAAGAAGAAGCTGGCCGGCCCGATCGGCCTGCTGTGCGACTGGGACCTCCGGTGGTCCGCGGACTCGACCGCGACATCAGTGGCCGTGTTCTGGGGCGAGGACATGTGGGCGCTCACAACCAAGGCGGCAGCAGACGCCGGAATGTCGGTATGGGACTACATCGCCGATCGTGCCACGGACGTGCAGAAGCTCGGCGCACTTGAGACGGCGGTACAGCGGCTGCAGCGGGACTTCGGCGGCTGGCAGGTGCCGTGGGGCGACATCAATCGCTACCAGCGCAACGACGGTGCGATCGTTCAGGAGTTCAGCGACGACAAGCCCAGCATCCCGGTGCCCTTCACCTCCTCGCGCTGGGGCTCACTCGCCTCGTTCGGCGCGATGGCCTACCCGGGAACCAAGCGTTACTACGGCACGAGTGGCAACAGTTTCGTGGCGGTCGTGGAGTTCGGGCCACGAGTGCGCGCCTGGGCGGTGACGGCGGGCGGAGTGAGCGGACACCCCGACTCGCCCCACTTCGGCGACCAGGCCGAACGCTATGCGCGGGGCGCCCTGCGGCCCGTCTACTTCTATCCCGAGGACCTCAAGGGACACGTCGAGCGGAGGTACCGCCCCGGCACGTGACCGGCCGCCCGGGGGCGATGAGCACGGCAGGACGACCCGGGCAGACAAGCCGTACGGGTCACGAACTGACTGGTGCGGGGCGCCGGGCCGCGGCTCCGGCGCCCTCCTCCCGCGGCCATCCGGCAAAGGTGAGCCCGATGCGGATAGCACAGGCCGTCGTAAAGTCCTGGGCCGGCCGGGCAGTGCCCGAAATCCACAGCACCCGGCCGGTCGGGCCGGACTCGACCTGACGACCTGTACGGTCACCCCTTTCGAGCGGTGCCTGCGGGAGCGGTGTGCGCTCGCGCGTCTGCGCTGCCCGTGCAAAACCGGTGCGCAGCAAGTCCGCGACCCTCTGGCGTGACTGCTCGCGCAAGGCTGAGCGCGAAGCGGCCCACCGACCGACACGCCCCTAATGATCAAGGAATGTTGCGGCAGGCGTGAGAACCCGAGCGACGGGACCGGGCCACTTCTCGTGGGACGCCGACACCCTGGTCGGAGCACCTGCACGTCGCTGAAATGCAGGTTGCCGTGATCTGCCCTGAGCCCTGAGCGGCACGGATGAACTGCTTGGCGCATGCGGGCGAATCGGGCATGTCCGGGCGGCGGGCGGGGTACGGCTGTCGGGTCCAGAGCAGCAATAGGTGCCACTCACCTGGAGATCCGCATGACCACCGGCTCCGAAGCGCGTCAATGCCCATTCGACTTCGCCGAGGCCCTCGAGTTCGATCCGATGCTCAGACAGCTCATGAACGAGGGACCCGTCACCCGGATCCGGCTGCCCTTCGGCGAGGGCACGGCGTGGCTCGTCACCCGCTATGACGACGTGCGTACGGTGACCACGGACCGGCGTTTCAGCCGTCATGCTGTCGCCGGCCGTGACTTCCCGCGCATGACACCCGAGCCGATCGTCCAGTCCGAGGCGATCAATCTGATGGACCCCCCGGCCGGCAGCCGCCTGCGCAGCCTTGTGTCGAAGGGCTTCGCCCCGGCTCAGATCGAACGCATGAGGCTGCGCACCCAGAAGGTCGTCGACGAACTGCTCGAACAGATGGCGGGACACGGTACCCCCGCCGACATCATGGAGCACCTTGCCGGACCACTGCCTCTGATCACGATCTGTGAGGTTCTGGAGATCCCCGAGGCGGACCATGCACAGCTGCGCGCCAATGCCCGGACGATGATGGATGTCGGGGTCGCGAACCGGGACGCCGCGGTACGGGCGAAGGCCGAGTTGCGCGCCTACTTTGCGACACTGACCGCGCAGCGTCGCAAGAATCCCGGTGACGACCTGATCAGCGTGCTGGCGACGGCCCGCGACGGCGACGAGATCCTCAATGACGAGGAGTTGGCCGTCATGGCCATGGTCCTGCTGATCACAGGGCAGGATACGACGACGTACGAGATCGGCAACCTGACCTACCTGTTGCTTACCCGCCCCGATCTGCTCGCGACCGTGCGCGAACGCCCCGAGTTGCTGCCCGGGGCGATCAACGAACTGCTGCGCTTCATCCCCTTCCGCAAGGGGGTCGGTATCCCCCGGGTGGCCATGGAAGACGTGTCCCTGAGCGGAGTGACCATTCAGGCGGGCGACATCGTGCACGTCTCCTACCTGACCGCAAACCGGGACGCGCGCAAGTTCGACCGCCCCGACGAGGTGGACCTGGAACGTTCCGGCCCGCCTCACATGACCTTCGGCTGGGGCGCCCATCACTGCCTGGGTGCACCGCTGGCCGCCGCGGAGATCGAAATCGCCCTCGGAACGCTCCTTGAGCGCTTTCCTCGCCTCGCGCTGGCCAAGCCCGCCGAAGAACTGCAATGGAACGCGACATCGATCTGGCGCTACCCCCTCGCGTTGCCCGTCACCTGGTGACAGGCCGGTACATGACCGCAGCGCCGGGCGGGGACACCTCGCGCGCGTGACACTGCGCGCCCCGCTCGGCGCGATGCCGAGCCTGAGCGGCACCAGTCGCCTGCTCACGGCCCCGCGCGGCCGTGAGCAGCCGACGAGGACGGCGCCTTGACCCTGCTCACGCCGACTGCGGGGAGTGGCGGTCCGACATGCGGCGGTGATCCGTCTGGCGTACGTTGAATTGCGCTGGCCAACCCCAGCGGCGGCGTCTCTGGCAGGCCGTGCCGCCCGGCCGGGACGCATTGTGCGACGGTCGCATCGACCGTGTTCCCCTCAGGTATTCCAGTGCGCGCCGTCTTAGAGCGCCCAGGGCAGCAGGGGCTCTCTTCCAAGCGCTGAACCCTCAGGACCGGTCCCGGTCGCGCCCGGGGCCACCAACTGCAAGGAGTCACTCCCATGGCAGTGCTGTGCAAGCCGGCAATCGCGATACCCGAGCACGTCATCACCAATGAGGAAACCCTCGAACTCGCGCGGAGGCTGCACCACGACCATCCACAACTCGACCTGGCACTGAGCCTGATCGAGAACACCGGCGTGCAGAAGCGGCATCTGATCCAGCCCATCGACGAGGTCCTCAAGCATCCGGGACTGGACGCCCGCAGCGCCGTCTACGAGACGGAGTCCAAGGCCCGCGTCCCGAAGGTGGTTCAGCGTGCACTGGACCAGGCTCAACTCGAGCCCCCGGAAATCGACTTGATCATCTACGTGTCCTGCACGGGCTTCATGATGCCCTCGCTGACCGCGTGGCTCATCAACACCATGGGCTTCAAATCGCAGACACGGCAGCTGCCCATCGCTCAACTCGGTTGCGCCGCAGGCGGAGCCGCCGTGAACCGGGCGCACGACTTCTGCACGGCGTACCCCGACGCCAATGTCCTGATCGTGGCCTGCGAGTTCTGCTCCCTGTGCTATCAGCCAGGCGACATCGGTGTGGGATCGCTGCTCTCCAACGGTTTGTTCGGTGACGGCATCGCCGCCGCTGTCGTCCGGGGGAACGGCGGCACCGGGATGCGCCTGGAACGCAACGGCTCATACCTCATACCCCACACCGAGGACTGGATCTCCTACGCGGTCCGCTCCACCGGTTTCCACTTCCAGCTCGACAAGCGGGTGCCGAAAACGATGGAGCCCCTCAGCCCCGCGCTGCGGGCCCTGGCGGAAGAGCACCAATGGAACGTCGGCAAACTGGACTTCTACATCGTCCACGCCGGCGGGCCGCGCATCCTGGACGACCTGAGCCGCTGCCTCGACATACCGCCCGAGGCGTTCCGCTTCAGTCGGGCCACACTCACCGAGTACGGAAACATCGCCAGCGCAGTCGTCCTCGACGCCCTCGGCCGCATGTTTGACGAGCAGTCACTCGAGGGTCACCAAGGCCTGATAGCCGGTTTCGGTCCCGGCATCACCGCCGAGATCGCGCTGGGCACGTGGGCAACGGACAGGGAGGGCTCTGCTGCCTGATCCCCAGCCGAGGGAAACAGGCAGGAGCCGGCCCCGCAGGGCATCCGGTCGGCCGCATGCCGGCGGGGTGCCCTGCGGCCGTACCCGGACACCGAGGCGCTGTGTGCTCTGGTCGGCCGGGCCGGAGCTGGGAGGCCCTCCCCAAGTGGACCCGCCACGAACTGCCGCCCGGCCGACGCGAGGTGATGGCGCGGGACATCAACGGTGCTGCGGTAGTAGACCGCCGCCAGCGTGCGCCCGGCCCTCCAGCGGCAGGCACCATGGACGGCCTCTGCACACCATGCTTGCCCCTTCACGTCGCAGTTGTGTCACCAGCTTGCTGAAGCGGCGCGTACGAGATAATTCTCAAGTCGGCCCTGGTCGCGGGGTGTTGGCGCGCAGGGCGTCTTGCCCCTGCGGATCCAAGTCGATGCGCATGGGTTCTTGTCGGGCGCGGCGGCGGGCCTTGGTGTCAGGAGGGCTGGCGGGGACTGGGCCTGTCCGGCGGTATTCGTGGAGTTGCGCGCCGCACCGGCGACTGCCTTCATGTCGCCGGGGTCGCTCCTGCGCAACACGAAGATTTCGGGATCCATGGCCGATCTGCTCGGCGGGCAGGTTGTGGCCTCTCTTGACGGTGGATCCGGGGGCTCCCATACTGGCGGCCAAATCGATTTGGCCAAATCGATTTGGCTCTCCGTCCAGGGCCGGATCGCGGCTGATATCCGAGCGTGCCGTACGCCCGAACGGAGCCCGAACATGTCCAGTCCCCGCCAGAGCCAACCACCGGCCGCCGGCCAACCACCGGCCGCCGGCCAACCACCGGCCGCCGGCCAACCACCGGCCGCCGGCCAACCACCGGCCGCCGGCCAACCACCGGCCGCCGGCCAACCACCGGCCGCCGGTCCTGCGGCCAAGCACCCCGCAGACGAGCCCACCGTCCTTCCGTCCCAGCTCGCCGACACCTTCGAGGCCGTCAACTCCCAGCTCGCGCAGGCAGTCGACCCGGATGAGCGTCCCCATCCCGAGGGTCATCGTCCCGACGGTGCTCGTCCTGAAGGTGCTCGTCCCGACACCACCGGGTCCTCGCCCGGCGAAGGTGCCCCACCCGGCGTGCACCCCGTGGACGAGTCGCGTCCGCTCGGGCGGATCCTGCTCTTCGGGATCCAGCACGTCCTCGTGATGGCCGCCACCCCCATCTCGGCAATCTTCCTGATGAGCGCCACCCTCGGCCTCCGCGCCGGTCTCACCGTCGATCTGCTCTCGGCGGCCTTCGTGCTCTCCGGGGTGGGATCGCTGATCCAGTCGCTCGGGCCCTGGAAGTTCGGGCCGCGGCTGCCCTTCGTGATGCTGCCGGGCGGGGCTCCGCTCATCCTGTTCCTCGCGATCGCCGAGCAGCACGGCGTGCGCGTCGCCACAGGTGCGGTGGTCCTGACGGCGGTGTTCACCTTCGTCGTGCTGCCTGTCTTCTCCCGGCTGCTCGCGTACTTTCCCGCCCTGGTCATCGGCACCATGATCGTCATCGTCGGCGTCAACCTGGTGAAAGTCGGCGCGGTCCTCGTCACGGGACAGCCCGGATCGCCCGGCTTCGCCAATCCCACCAGCCTCGGTCTCGGCATGGCGACGATCGGGTTCACCGTCGCCTTCTACCTGTTCTTCAGCGGCATCCTGCGCCAACTCTCCGTCATGCTCGGCCTGTTCGCCGGCACCGCGCTCGCCGCCGCGGTCGGAGCCATCAACGGCACAGGTGCTACAGGCGACGGACTGGTGAACCTGCCGCACCTGATGCCCTTCGGCTCACCCGAGTTCAACCTCATAGCCGCCCTGCCTCTGATGCTCTACAGCCTTGCCTCCATGGCCGAGGCCACCGGCCAGACCGTCATCAACGCCGAGGCCGTCGGCAAGAGGATCGACAAGCGCACCGACGTGCCGAAGACCGTCCGCGCTGACGCACTCACTTCGCTCTTCGGCGGATTCTTCGGCCTGCCGCTCATGGTCACCAGCGGGGAGAACATCGGCATCGTCCGCGTCACCGGCGTCCGCAGCCGGTTCGTCACCGCCGCTGCCGGAGTCGTGCTCATCGTCATCGGATTCCTCGCACCCGTCACCCGCGCAATCAGCGTGATACCGACCGCTGTCGTCGGCGGCACCGCCATGGTCGTCTTCGCCGTCATCACCGTGCTCGGCATTCAGATGCTCGGCCGCTCCGACCTCGACAAGCACACCAGCACCTTCATATGCGCCGTCGCTCTCGCACTGGGGCTCCTGCCCATCCTCGTCCCCGGCGTGTACGGGGCGTTCCCGCCCAACGTCCGCATCCTCCTCGAAAGCGGCGTCGCCGTAGGCACGTTCACCGCCGCCGTTCTCAACATCCTCTTCCACCACGTCAGGCCAGGCGTCGCCGCCCGTCTGACCACCGCACGCACAGAGAGCGACCGATGAACCAATCAGACCGCGATTTCCTCGCCGGCCCCGGCCCACGCCTTCTCGTACCGGGCGCGGTCCTGCTGCCCGAAGGCCCCGCCGACGGCTGGGCCGTCACGATCGACGACGGTCGCTTCGAAGCCGTCGGACCGGCGGAGGAACTGGAGCGCGCGCACCCGCAGTTGCCGGCCGTACGGCTGCCCGGCCACCTGCTGATGCCCGGATTCGTCGACGCCCACCACCACCTCACCCAGAGCTTCGGCTCCGCACTCGCCTTCGGGGAGCCCTCCGAGATCTTCCGCCGGGTCTGGGTACCGCTGGAAGGCGCGCTGGACGAGGAATCGGCCTACACCGCAGCCAAGCTGGCCGCCCTCGAAGCGCTGCGCGGCGGATTCACCACCGTCACCGACGCCGGCACGCGCGCCGGTGTCGACGTCGACGTGGTCGCGTCCGCCGCGCGTGACGCCGGCATCCGGTGCGTCCTCGGCCTCGTCTGCAACGACGCGGACCTTGAGGACGCGACCGACCATCCGGCGGTTGTCGAGCAGGCCGAAAAGCACCTCGCCCGCTACGACGGCGAGCCGCTCATCCATCCGTCCCTGGCTGTCTCCATCCCCGAGGCGGCGACCGAACGCACCTTGCAGGCCACCGCCCGCCTCGCCGCCGAGGCCGGGGCCGTCGTCCAGATTCATGTCAACGAGCACCTCGCCGGCGTGGAACGTTCCCTGGTACGGCACGGGCTGCGGCCCCTCGAACACCTGCACAGCGTCGGCGCGCTCGGCCCCCAACTGCTCGCCGCGCACGCCACGATGCTCACGCCGCGCGAGCTGACCCTGCTCGCCGACACAGGAACCGCCGTCAGCTACAACCCCGTAGCCAGCGCGTGGAAGGGCAACGCGGTCGCGCCCGCGACCTCCATGGCCGAGCGTGGCATCCGCTTCGGCCTCGGTACCGACGGCACCCGCGGCGACGGCTTCCGGCTCACGGAGGCCGCCGAGTTCGCGCAGCGCCTCGCCTACGGTCTGGCGACCGGTGACTCGTCGTGCGGTGCGGGCTGGACGTGGCTGGAGCGTGCCAACCGGGGCGGTGCGGATGCCGTCGGGCTCGGCACCCGCACCGGCACCGTCGCCCAGGGCATGGCGGCCGACTTCCTTCTCGTCGACGTCGACACCCCGGAACTGGCGCTCTCCTGGGACCTGCCGTGGGAACTCGTACGACGCGGCAACCGGGACCAGATCACCGCCGTCTTCGTCGCCGGGCGACTGCGTATGTGGCACGGCCGGCCGACCGAATGGGACGGGCCCGCACTGGTGGGACGGGCGGCGGAACTGGCCCGCGCTGCCGTCGCCAGGGCGAACGTCACCCGGGTGCACCCCACCTCCACGGCATCCCGGGCACTGATCCGCTCACAGGATCGGAGCACGGCGCAGTGAGTACGCAGATACTGGCGGTTCTCGCCGTGACGGTGGCCCTCGCCGCCTTCGTCCAGGGCAGCAGTGGACTGGGCTTCGCGCTGATCGTCGCGCCCGTGGCCGGAATCCTCGATCCCGGCCTGGTCCCGGTCTTCGTCCTCGCTTCGATGATCCCGCTCAACCTGTACGTCGCCTGGCGCGAACGATCCTCGCTGGACCTGCGCGGCGCGGGCTGGATCACCGGGGCGCGGCTCGCCGCCACCCCGGCCGGTCTTGCAGTGCTCTGGCTGATCCCGGAACGCAGCCTCGGCCTGTTCGTGGGCGGCGCCACTGTGCTCGCGGCCGTCGCGAGCCTGACCGTTCCCGCGTTCACGCCCGGGCGGGCCGCATACGTCGGCGCGGGCGCGGTGACCGGGCTGACCGAGACCGCGACCGGTGTGGGCGGGCCTCCGCTCGCGCTGGTCTACCAGCACCGGCCGCCGGCCGAACTGCGCTCCACGGTCGCCGCGTGCTTCCTCATCGGAGAAGTCGCCTCCCTGGCGCTGCTGTTCGCGACAGGGAAAGCCGAGGTCACTGAGCTCGGCGAGGCAGTCGCGCTCCTGCCCGCGATCGCGGCCGGTGCGTGGCTCAGCCGCCTGGTGCATCACCGTCTGGACCCACGCAGGATGCGTCTGTTCGTGCTGGTCTTCGCATTGGTCTCCGGACTCGTCCTGATGCTCCGGGCCTGAACGGGTCCGGGCCTGAACGAGTCCGGGGATTCAGTTCCGGCCGGCTCGTATCGACGAAGCCCGGACGATCACCTGCGGGTTCGGGGACACCGCCACCGACGGCGTGGCGGTGTCCCCGCGAAGCCGCCCCAGCAACAGCTCCACCGCGTCCGACGCCGCCTTGTCCAGGTGCAGATCGACGGCCGTCAGGGGCGGTTCACAGGTACGGGCACGCAGGCCGTCGTAACGGGTGACGACCATGACGTCGTCAGGCACGGTCCGCCCACTGTCCCGGATCGCCCGGACCGCGCCCACCGCGAAGGCATCGACCAGCGCGCAGACCGCGTCAACGTCCGTATGCTCGGCGAGCAGTTCGGCGCACCGCTCGTACCCCGCTTGCTCACCGCCCGACTCCGGGACCCTCGCCACGATCGGCGTCCAGCCGTGCCGCTCGGCGACGCGCTCGTACGCGGTGAGCGCATCAACGGATGAATGCCGCGAACCGGAGCCCACGATCAGCGCCGGCCTCACCGCACCCTGCTCGTGCAGGTGCGCCAGCAGCAGCTCCACCACCAGATCCCCGCGCAGGTCGACATACGGCGCGTCCTCCTCTGAAGACACCGGCCTGCCGAGCGTCACGTACGGCAGCCCGCGTTCTCGCAGCTGGGCGACCGCGGCATCATCCACTTCCGGCTCGACCACGATGGCCCCGTCGATGTCGACGGAGTACAGCGCGGAATCCGACTGCACGGGCGGTACGAGCACGAGTGCGTAGTCGTGAAGCAGCGCGCTCTCCGCGGCCGCCGCCGCGACCTCCATGTAGAAGCCGAGCCGTGACGGCCCGCCCGCCACTGCGAACGGCATCGAGGAGGCCAGCGCAATGGCCTTCGCCTGTCCACGCCGCAGCCGCTGCGCCCGAAGGTTGGGGCGGTAACCCAGCTCCGCCGCGACCTGCCTGACGCGCTCCCGCGTCCGGGGATCGACCTTGCCGAGCCCGTTCAGGGAGTGCGACACGGTCGTGCGCGAAACGCCGGCGACGCGTGCGACATCGGCGATCGTCGGCGGCCTCGGGCCGGGGGCGGAAGTAGCCATCTGCGCAAAGACTCCTCGCTGGCGGGGACGGTGGACAGGTCCATCTTCGCCGACACAGCCCTGGCCTGGGATCGAGTCAGGACACGCCCCTCCTGTGGCCTGCTGACTGATCGGCATCGCAGCGTGGGCAGCCCAGTGCTTGACGCTGGTTGATCCAGGCCCGCCCCGCCTCCCGCCCCCGCTCTCGCCACCGACGAGCCGAGGTCACCGAGTCTGGTTCGAGGCCCTGTGAGAGAGGGACATGGAAGGCGTCGCCGCAGAACACGCATCGAGCCGATCCGCGCCACTGTGATGACGATCTTTGAATTTCGGCTCTGACCGGACTTCCGGGAACTCCGGTTCGCCCAGCCCTGGCCGAAGCGGACGCCCGGGTTGGTTCACCGGTACGCCTATCCGGGTCATGTCCGGGCGTCCCCCGAGCCAGAGACGCCCGGTGGGGGTAGGTCGTTTCGCGCAAGGTGACCTTGGGATCCATGAGGAGATCAGCTATGTACGCAGTGATGCGGCGTTATGAAGGAGTGACTGACTCCGCCGAGGCAGGACGCCGAGTGGACGAGGGATTCGTGCCTCTGCTCCGCCAGGTCCCCGGTTTCGTGGCTTACTACTGGGTGGACGCCGGGAACGGGGTGATGGTCTCCACCAGTGTCTTTGAAGACCAATCCGGGGCCGAAGAGTCGGTCAACCGGGCGGCGGACTTCGTACGGGACAGCCTCTCGTCGCTGCTCCCCAACCCTCCTCAGGTCACGGCAGGCCCGGTTGTGGCTGCTGGTTGACATGGCCCGCTAGGCCTGGGTGATCAAGTTCTGGGACAGCTCGGCGGACTTCGGATACGGCAGCCCCGCCGCATGGGCGTCCTTGCGGGCACGGACGGCGTCGGCATCGACATCTGCGCCGAAGCCCCCAAGGCGCTCACCGCGGAAGCCGTCCAGGCATCCGACGTCGTCATCACCATGGGCTGCGGCGACACCTGTCCCGTCTTCCCGGGCAAGCGCTACCTCGACTGGCAACTCCCCGATCCCGCCAGCCCAGGAGTGGACGCGGTCCGCCCGATCCGCGACGAGATCGAGCACCGCATCCGGGGCCTGATCGACGAGATCGCACCCGAGCCCCGGCATGACCGCACGCCCGGACATCCGCATCACATCGATGCGCCCCGAGCACGCCGATGCCGTCCTGAAGATCTACCTTTGATCTTGGCCAGTGCTCCGCCGTTTACGGCGGGGGTGAAGGTCATCTCAGGGCTGTTCTGACCCGCACGTTGGCACGGGTCCGCAGTGTTGTCCTCAGCCGGTGGGGCGCTGCTGGTTCTCGATGTACTGCTTGACGAGGGTCAGCGGTGCGCCGCCGCAGGATCCGGCGAAGTAGGAGCCGGACCAGAAGTGTCCGCCCCACAGGTAGCGGCGGACGTGGCTGTCGTATTCCTGGCGGAGCCTGCGGGAGCTGACGCCCTTGAGGGAGTTGACCAGTTTGGAGAGCTGGACCTTGGGCGGATAGTGCACGAGCAGATGGACATGGTCCTGCTCGCCGTTGAACTGCTTGAGTTCGGCCTCGAAGTCGGTGCAGACGTCGCGCATGATCTCCTCGGTGCGCGTCAGCATGGCGTCGGTGAATGCCTTACGCCGATACTTGGTGACGAATACCAAGTGGACGTGAAGGTTGTAGACGACGTGGCGTCCGGTGCGTACGTCAGGATTCGGGTTCCATCGTGGTGACATAAGCCAACTGTAGTAGGGTGATTGTCATGGGTGAACTGGTGTGGGAGAAGCGGCAGTTCGGGCACCGTGCCCGGCTGGCGCTGACGCCTGCACAGGTCCGGCTCATGGATGACCAGGCGCACGCGGCGCGCGCGATGTGGAATCAGCTCCACGACCTGTGGCAGATGACGCCGAAGTGTCAGCGCGCTCTGACGCGCATGGATCAGGCGTTGCGGCGGGCCCGCAAGGAGATCGACTGGTATGGGGTGCTGCCCGCGCAGGCCGCGCAGGCGGTACTCAAGACGTACTTCCAGGCGTGGCGGAACTGCTGGGACGGGCGTGCGGACGAGCCGAACTTCAAGGCCCGCTTCCGCACGGCATTGTCGGTGGACATCCCGCAGGGCCGGGACTTGCAGATCAAGCGAGTACACCGACGGTGGGGCATGGTCAACATCCCCAAGGTGGGCCGTGTCCGGTTCCGCTGGACCAGGGATCTCCCCGTCGGCAAGCTCGCCGACAAGGAGAACCGGATCACCGGGGCACGGCTGGTCAAAGACGGGCTCGGATGGCACATCGCCTTCCGTATCCAGACCCTTGAGTCCAAGCCGGAGCCCCACCAGGGTCCCGAGGTCGGTATCGACGCCGGGGTGAACCTGCCGCTTGCGCTGTCCGACGGCAACCATCAGGACCACGACCGGCCGCCCCGACTCCCGGACGGCACCGCCGACCGGGACAAGTGGCTGAACCCGGATGAGAAGGCCAAACTGCTCCGCCTGGAACAGCGCGCCGCGCACCGCAAGAGCTTCCGCAAGTCGAAAGAGCGCAGCTCCAACCGGCTGCACGCCACCTACGACCAGATCAAGCAGCTCCGCGCAAGAGCCACGCGCCGAGCAACCGACTGGCAGCACAAGACCACCACCGCCATCGCCAAGCAGTACGGCACGGTCGTGGTGGAGCGGTTGCAGATCACGAACATGGTCAAGTCCGCCAAGGGAACCATCGAGAGCCCGGGGAAGAACGTCGCGCAGAAGTCCGGCCTGAACCGTTCCATCAGCCAAGAGGCGTGGGGCCGCACCGTGACATTGCTGACGTACAAAACCGCCCGAAACGGCGGAACCCTGGTCAAGGTCCCCGCCCCGAACACCTCCCTGCGCTGCTCCGCGTGCGGATTCATCACGCCCGGCAGCCGCGAAGACCAGGCCACGTTCGTATGCAAGAACCCGGACTGCGGATGGTCGGCGAATGCCGACTGGAACGCGGCCCGGAACGTCTTGCACCTGTACCGGATCGGCCTCGTGACGATCCCGGCTGCCGGGAGGGCAGTCGTCAGGCGCACCCGTGGCGTCAAGCCCGCTGCCGCAAGGTAAGCAGGAATCTCCTTCCTGAGCCTGCGAAGGGAGGAGAGCACTTCAACAACTCGGCATCGACGATGGAAACGCCACCTTCGAAACCACCGCACCCACCTGGCGGCACTTCCACGCCGCCAAACTCCCCGAGCACTGCCATGTTGCCCTCGGCCCTGTCGGCTCCGTCCTCGGCTGGATCGCCGCCTCCGCAGTCTCCGGCCGCTGCGTCTACGCCGGCATGGTCGAGCACTCCGTGTACGTCCACCCCGACGTCCGCGGCCGAGGCATCGCCAGTGCTCTGCTCGGCGCCCTGATCACCTCGACCGAGGCGGCGGGGATCTGGACCATCCAGTTCGGCATCTTCCCTGAGAACGCAGCCAGTCTCGCCGTCCACCGCAGACGCGGCTTCCGCGAGATCGGCACCCGCGAGCGCATCGGCCGGCACCACGGCGTGTGGCGTGACGTCGTCATGATCGAACGACGCAGCCAAGCCAGCACGTAGGTCGGGGGGCACGACCTCGCGCTTCCTCGCCTCGACGAAGCCGACGATCCAGTCCTCACGCGAGGGAAGGCCAGAGGGCCGGCCGGGTGCTACGGGCCTCGTCGTCGACGGCACTGTGACGGTGGTTCGGCCGATTGGCCGCCGTCGGCTCGCGCACGTTGCCGGGCCGCGGTGCCGTTGACACAGATGAGTGACGACGTCCAGCACGGAAGGGCGTCCGGCCCTCAGCCGTGGAAGGACAATGCATGCACATATCTGGACCGACAGTGGGCCGTCGGGTTTGTGCCGCGGTCATCGCCGCGTTGGTGACCTACTCGACCGTTCTGACCGGGCTGAACCTCGCCGCGGCCGGAGGCCTACCCACAGCTTCGGTGCCAGCCCCGAAGCTGAACTGGAGACCCTGCGTTCAAGGCAGCCCGTACGACTGTGCGACTGCGAAGGTGCCGCTGGACTACAACAACCCGGGTCGTCGCACCATCGAACTGGCAGTCATCAAACGGAAGGCGACCGACCCCGGTCGACGCATCGGCACCCTGCTCTTCAACCCCGGCGGACCCGGCGGGCCGGGAACGGTCCAGATGCCGCAGAACTACGAGTTCTTCCCGCGCGAGGTGCGGGAGCGGTTCGACATCGTCAGCTGGGACCCCCGCGGGATCGGCAGCAGCACCGCGGTGAACTGCTTCGCGACTCCCAAGGAGGCCGCCGCGTGGAACGCGGGCAAACCGGCCGGCGTCCCAGTGGGCGCACAGCAGCGGGCGGCCGTGTTCGCCGCGTACCAGGACCTGGCCCGGCGCTGTCAGCGGCGTGACCCCGAACTGCTGCGTCATGTGTCGACCGCCGACTCCGCTCGCGACCTCGAGGGGCTGCGCCAGGCGGTGGGCGACGCGCAACTCACCTACCTCGGAATCTCCTACGGCACAATCCTGGGCGCCACCTACGCCAACTTGTTCCCCGGCAGGGTCCGCGCCATGGTCCTCGACAGCGACATCGATCCGCAGGCCTGGACGAACCACGCCTCCGACGCGGCCCCCCGGTCGACCACCTTCCTGCGTATGGGCGTGGACCGCTCCGCGGCAGCGGTCCTGGACCGGTTTCTCACCCTGTGCGGATCCACGGACACCGCGGGCTGCGCCTTTTCCGCCGGCAGCCCGAAAGCGACCCGGGACAGGTTCGAACAGCTGATGCTGCGGCTGCGGGCGCATCCCGTGGGTGAGTGGACCTACGGCCGCACGATCGCCGACGTGGTGCCCAGCCTCAACATCGTCCACCCGGGCTGGACGGACCTCGCCGTCAGGCTGCGCGACCTCTGGCAGGGCCGCGCAGCCAAGGCGGCCCCGCTCCCGCCCCCGCCGCCGGTTCCGCATCCGAACCCGTATCTCGGCGAGGAGCAGGCGAGTGCGGTGGTCTGCGCAGACAGCCCCAACCCGCGTAACGCCGCCGCCTACCCCGCCCTGGAAGAGGCCGCCGCCGCACGGGCGGGCGACGCCGGACGGTTCTGGACCTGGGCCACCGCCGGGTGTGCCTCCTGGCCGGCCGTCGCGGCCGACCGCTACCGGGGTCCGTGGAACAGGCCGACGGCACACCCGCTCTTGCTGGTCGGCACCAAATACGACCCCGCCACTCCCTACGCGGACGCGCAGGCGCTGGCCGGGGAATTGGCCGACGCCCGCCTGCTCACCCACGAGGGATACGGCCACACCGCCCTGATCAACCCCAGCAGCTGCGTGAAGACGTACGAGAGCCGGTACCTCGTCGACGGCACGCTCCCGCCGGCCGGAACGACCTGCCGGCAGGACAAGCCCCCCTTCCCGGCGCCCAAGCCGCCGGTGGCGGGATGGCCGGCACCGTCCACTGAGTCGGGGCCACAGCCCCCGTCCTGGGCACGTGCCGACTCGATCGAGCTCCAGAACGCTGATGGATCCACGAATTGAACAGCGCCTTGGAGCCGGCGAAGTGGCGTGCTCAGAACGGCCGACAGAAGCGCTCAGGCGCAGGAGTCGAGACTTGGTACTTGAGTTGGCACCCGGTGCCAGAGACGGCTGTCCCGTCTCAAGGGATCTGGTCCGATGCAACTTGGGTCTCAGGTGAACCGCTCCGCCTCTGTCAGCCTGGATCTCATCCTCTGGCGCCGGCGACGCTCGAGCCGTCCATGTAGTCGCGGGCCCGCGTGATCAGTCCGTTGTGGATGTGGAGTATCAGAAGACCGGGGACCGTGAAGCTGGTGTGTCTGGTCGGCAGCGTTCCCACCACGACGTGCTCGGCGATGATCACTTCCGGATCGGCGGTCTCGTAGGCCGCGATCTTCCTGACCTCCTGCACCTGGACGGGGCTTGTTCCCCAGGCCGCCCGGTATCCCGCGCGCACTGCCTCGCGTCCCTCGTAGAGCGGAGGGAAGCCGGGAGAGGTGAAGGGGAACTCGTGCACCGCGTCCATGGCATAGAGATCGGCGAGATCGTCCGGGGACTTGTCGAGCATGGCCTGGTAGTAGCGGTTCAGGACCTCGCGAGGGGTGCGAACCGCAGGCGTTTCCACTCGAGACACGGGGGCTCCATTCGCTCAACACTTGTTGACCCACTGACGGTAGGGTCGGGGGGAAGTTCGGTCAACGGTTGTAGAGTGAATCGGTGTCCACTCCTCACCAGTCCCGCGCCGACCGCCGCCGAGCGACCGAGGCGCGCATCCTCGACAGCGCCCGGGAGCTGTTCGCAGAGAAGGGATTCGATCGCACCACCATCCGCGCCGTCGCGACTGCGGCGAGCGTCGACCCGGCTTTGGTCATGCAGTACTTCGGCTCGAAGCGCGAGCTTTTCGCCCAATCCGTGCAGGCGTTTCCCGTGCTGCCGACAACCACTGACACCGACGTGCTGGTCGATCAGCTGCTGGCCACGCTCGGCCTCAAGCTCGGCGGCCTTCCCGAGGGCACGCTGGCGATGATGCGCTCCATGCTCACCGACCCGGCAGCAGCCGATCACGTCCGTGTCACCCTCGATCGGCAGATCGACAGCGTGAGCGCTGCCCTGCCCGCAGCCGAGGACCCCGAGCTGCGCGCCGCACTGTTCGTCACCGCCTTGCTGGGCGTCACCATCGGCCACCAATTTCTCGGCCTGGCCGCTCTTCGCGGTGCCCCGGCCGACCGCGTCGCCGCCCTGCTGCGCCCGGCGTTCAAGGCCCTGGCAGGACCTCCGAGCTGAAATCGGCGGCGCTGCCGATGCGTGGTGCCACTGGGGCGGGTTGGCGGACGGTCGGCCGATCTTGCCGCCGGGGTCGCAGTTCCTCAGGAGTGCCGTCGCCTGCCCTGCCAGCCTTGTACCGGCCGATTCTTTGCGAGCGCCGCATCCATGACAGCGCTCCGCTGCGAAACATGTACGACGGTGGGCGTCCATCGTGGCGTGCCACTCGGTGCAGGCGCGAAGCGCCGGAAAGGGATCTTGGCCGAGCGCTGGGAGGACGAGCCATGGTGGAGAACCGACGACGGTCCGAGGAGCCGCTGCACTGCCTCGTGACTGGGGCCTCCGGGTACATCGGGGGCAGGCTGGTGCCGGAACTGCTGGCGGCCGGTCACCGGGTCCGCTGCATGGCTCGCTCGCCCGGCAAGCTGCGTGATCATCCCTGGGCCGGTGACGTCGACACGGTGCGCGGTGACGTTCAGGACGCCGAGTCGGTCGCTGCGGCTCTGCGCGGTATCGATGTCGCCTACTACCTGGTGCACTCGCTCGGCTCCGGTGCCGACTTCGAGGCCGCCGACCGCCGCGCTGCCGAGATCTTCGCCGCGCAGGCGGACGCCTGTGGCGTCCAGCGGATCGTCTACCTGGGCGGACTCACTCCCAGGGGCATCCCCGAAAGTTCCATCTCCCCGCATCTGCGTTCCAGGGCCGAAGTCGCCGCCGGCCGCGACTCATCCGGCCTGCCGCTGGGCGCGGTGCGCGCCGAGTGTCGTGGCCTGGCCCGGGCCGCCCTCCGCCTCGAATCCGTCGCGATTCAGGAGCAGTTGAACACCTTCGTCCAGGAGCACGGAGTGGTCGCGGCATGGGAAGAACTCATGATGCCGACCCTGCATGCCGTCGGCCGTAAATGGGAGTCCTCCGGCGACCGCTACGTCGAGGTCGAGCACCTTTTGTCCTGGCACGTGTCCACCGCCCTGCGCAACGCACAGCTGCTCCTGGGGCCCGGCGAGGCGCGCAAGGCCGGCCCTCCAGTGCTGTTGGCCTGCGTCCCCGGCGAACAGCACACCTTGCCGCTCGAAGCCGTCCACGCCGCCCTGCTGCAGCGCGGTCGTCCCGTGCGCATGCTCGGTGCCGCCGTCCCCGCCGAGGCACTGATTGCGGCGGTCCTGCGTACGGGGCCGGCAGCGGTAGTGCTCTGGTCGCAGACCCGTTCTCTGGCCAGCACCCCGCTTGCTCTCCATCTCCTGGGAATGGGGTGGGGAGTCAATGGTGCACGGCAACAGGCTGCTCTCGTGCTGGCCGGACCGGGTTGGAGAGGGGGCAGGATCGAGGGAGCGGCCCAGCCTCAAGGGCTGCGCGAGGCCATCGCCCTCCTGGCGCCGGAGTCCTCGGGCCTATCCGAATAGCTGCCTGCACTCACGCGTGCCGGCTGCCGCAGCAGCGCACTGTGTGCTGCAGGGGAACCGTTCCAAGCTCACGCCCGTGTAGCTGCCATCGACCCGTCAGGCGTTGGCCATGAGCATGCCACTGCTTGCGGCGCGTTCCCTGGTGCCACCGGGAGGTCGATGCGCGCCAAGGCCGCCTGCGGCCATGAGGCGGAGGCGCGAACAGTGGGGCGGTCCTCGTGTCCGGAGTCGGTGAACACCGGGCCAGTCCTGGCCCCACTCGTGCTGCTCGCGCCTTCAGGCGGCGATCGTAAGCGAGCAGGCGTGACCGCCGGCTGCCGGAGCAGTCGGACGAGCGTGGTCACCAACCCCAGATGCGTGCCAGGAAATAGCCGGCCACCAGCACTGATCCGAGCACGATGAGGGACACCCACAAGTAGGGGTGTTCCCAGATGCCACCGTCGGCCCGTTCTTGATGTGCTTCAGCGATCGACCCTTCCACCGGCGGCGTTTCTGTCGGCGGGACGAGCGGGTGAGTCATGCTTCAACGGTCCCTCGGACCCCGCTGGTTCGCACCTCGAAACGGGGTCGGGCTCGGAGTAAAGCTGATACAAGCCCCAGGGATGGGCACGGCACACGCGGTTCGTGGCTCTCAGCAGTCGTGCGGCTGCCGAGGGTCGTGCCGGCAGCCGTGGCAGATGCCGGCGTGTGGACCAGCACGGTCGATGCCTATGAACTGGACGCCTGTGCCGCCCCGACCCGGCACGCTGCCGAGCAGATGGGCGGCCATGACGCCGTGGTGACCTGCATCGGAGTGCCGGCCCTGGCCGAGGAGCCGGGAAGGTACCGACCGTGCTGGTCGGTCACTCCATGTGCGGCCGTGTCGCGCTGCGCGCTGCCGGCGCGGGATCGTGTTTTCGCGTCGGCTCAGAGCTGCGGCGATGTCTCCGTCCCGTAGCCAATGGGCGAGGGTTCGCGGCACCCCGCGGTCCCGCCGAGGGTGTCGGGCTGGACTGCGAGGATCTGGTCCACTCCCATGCGGCGCGCCTCGAAGGCGAGACCACTGCCTACGAGCTACAGCCGCCAGACCCGAGCAGTCGGTTCCCCGACGAGGTCGACGAAGTCGTTCCAACGCTCTTCCAGGGTGTGGTGCCAGGCGGCGATGGTGCGCACGTAGTGCTCACGCAGCGACTCAACGGAACACACCTCAAGGCCCGCACCCTCCAGTAGCTCGACGGTCTGACCAAAGGGGCGCATATGCATGTCGGGGGCGATGTACGTCTCGATGAAGGGCCCTCCATCCGGCGCCCGTACACCTCGGGACATCTCCTGTACCAGCAGCCGGCCCTGCGGCCTGAGAACGCGCTGCAGCACTGCTGCGAAGCCGGCGTACTCCTCGTCGCCGACGTGTTCTCCCATCTCGATGGATGTGACCGCCTCGTACTGACCGCCTTAGATGTCGGGGTAGTGATGCATCCGGACGTCGACCAGATCTTCAAGGCCACGCTCGCGCACATGGGCGAGGACGGCGTCGCTCTGCTCACGGGCGAGGGGCACGAGGCCTCGGCCAAGCCGAGCTCTCCCGGCTGCCGGAGCAGCCGGCGCAGCGTGCGGCGCGATCGGATGATGATGACGGGGGCTCCCTGCGGACCGCTCTCGGTGCGATCCCACGCGTGCAGGCGTACGGGTGCCGAGTTGGGTCTGTGCCCTGGTGCGGCGCTCTTCTCCGGCATGTTTCGGAATGACCTGCGGACTCGGGCCGAGGTGAGCTTGCGCGGCTCCCTCTCCTTCTCCCACGGCCGACGAAGGCCGACCGGGAGTGGCCGGGCGAACGGCAGTTGGAGGTGAGCCCGGCGATCGGCGGCCATAGGCTCTCCTGCGGCTCGGGTGAGCCGCGGGCTGCGCACCGTTGCCTGGTCACAGGCGAGGGCATCGCGCGAAGGCCACGGTGTTCACCTGATCTCCGGCATGCTGATGGGCCGAACTTCCGTGTGTGCCATCAGCTGTACGGTTGTGTGGTCTCCGTCTTGGCACTCGGCCCACTCCCAATAGTGGCAATCGGATCCGGGGCCCGTCTGGACGTAGCCCAGGTCTGTGAGGGCCTGTCCGCGTGCGCGCAGGGTGGGGGTTTCGGTGCCGGGCAGGTTCATCGAGGGCCACTCATCGGCCGGGACCCCGTACAGGACCACGGCGATCTCCCAACTCGTGTCGCCTGGCGAGCGGGTCAGTTGGGCGCGGGTGAAGTGGCCCTGGGCGGTCGGGTCCGTTTGAGGCCCTGGCAGTTTGGGCCGCGGGTCGAGGACGTCTGCCAGGGCGTCGTGGGGATCGGGGAGCGGAACAGGGGATTCGGAAGTCACGAATTCTCCTCACAGCAGGTTCATGGTCGTGTGCCAGGAGTCCCCCGCCGACGTGGCACGGTGACGCGACCTTGTGAATCGTCGACCAGCGGAGTCCGGCCCGCTCTCGGGCGATGTCTTGAACACGCGTGCCGGGCCAGTTCTCAGGCGAACAGTTCGCCGCCCAGTGCCTCACAGCCAAGTGCCGGACGGGGGAGGGACTAGGCGGGCAGGATCTGCAGCCGTGGGATCGCTGCTCAGCGGGGGAGTGTGGCATGGATCGATTTGCCGCCGCCGGGCTGGGGGTGGATGGTGAGCGTTCGGGCCAGGCGGCGGATCATGGGCCAGCCGATGCCCCCAGCGCCATCGGACAGGTCGGGACTGCGGTCCTGGGGATGAGCGGGGCTGGGATCGTCGACGGTGACGTGGATCTGCCGCCGGTCAGCCCTCAGATGAAGTGCCGTCACGGTGCCTGCGTGGCGCCTGGCGTTGGTGACGAGTTCTGAGACCAGCAGGAGCAGGTCCTGGGCAGTCGGCGTAGGTGGGGCCAGGGCTTGCGCAAGTTCCCGGGTTCGCCCAACTGGCGTGAGGATGCCGCGGGTTGGGGTGGATGACAGAGCGGACACGGAATCCGTGATCATTCAGGTGTCTAAGCCGAGTGATCAAGAGGGTTCCCGTGTCCGCTGTCTCATCTTCCCCGATCCCTGCCGTGTTGGCCAAGTTGGGTCCGCTCAACCCGGACGACGTGGCTGACCTGCGGTTCTTCCTGGAGGCGGTGCCCGATCCTCGCTCCCGGCGGGGCCGTTGGTACTCGTTGGCCTCAATCCTGCTGGTCTGCGCGGCCGCCGCGGTCTCAGGAGCCCGGACCATCGACGAGCTCGCCGAGTGGGGTGCCCGTGCCGACGCCGGGCTGCTCGCCGCGCTCGACGTGCGCCGTCACCTGCTGCACTGGCGGCATGCACCGTCCAGATCGGCGATCGGGAGGGTCCTCGAGCGCCTCGACGCCGACGCACTCGATGCGGCCGTCGGAGCCTGGCTGGCTCACCGCCATACCGCCGCAGCCCCGGGCAGACGACGGGTGATCGCCGTGGACGGCAAGGCACTGCGCGGCTCCGCCCGTCTGAGCCAGCCCCGCCGCCACCTGCTGTCCGCCGTCACCCACGGCCGCCCGGTCACCCTCGCCCAGGCCGAGGTCGGGTCCAAGACCAACGAGACACGGCACTTCCAGCCCCTGCTTGCACCGCTCGACCTGGACGCAGACGTGGTCACCTTCGACGCGCTGCACTCCGTGAAGGCCAATGTCGCCTGGCTGGTGGAGACCAAGAAGGCGCACTACGTGGCCGTGATCAAGCCCAATCAGCCCACCGCCTGGGCCCAGCTGGACGGTCTGGACTGGCACGCGGTGGCCATCCAGCACACCGCCTCGAACAAAGGACACGGCCGTCGCGAGTCCCGCTCGGTCAAGACTCTCGCCATCGCCGACAACCTCGGCGGCATCGCCTTCCCCCACGCGAAGCTCGCCCTCCGCGTCCACCGCCGCCGCAAAGCAACCGGCAGGAAGGAGACCCGCGAGACCGTCTACGCGGTCACCAGCCTCGACGCCCACCAGGCGAAACCGGCCGAACTCGCCTCCCACCTGCGCGGACACTGGATCGTGGAAGCCCAGCACCACATCCGCGACCGTACCTTCGCCGAAGACGCCTCCACCGTCCACGCCGGCAACGCACCCCGCGTCATGGCCGCCCTCCGCAACCTCGCAATCGGAGCCCTCAAAGCCCTCGGAGCGACCAACATCGCCAAGACCACTCGCGCCATCCGCGACCAACCCGAACGAGCCCTCCCCATCCTGGGCATCACCTACAAGCCCGACCTCAACGGAACTTGATCAAGCCCTGAGGTGGGGCGGGGTGGAGACAGGCGAGGAAAACGCTCGCCTCGTCACGGGCGTCGGTCGCTTTCTGCGGCCTGCTCAGGGCATCGGCCGGGTGGGCCTGGTGGTCTTCGACCGTTGGCGGGTGGTGCATGGGCTTCACCCCTCAAGAGGACTTCGGTGCGGCTGCCGTTACCCAGCGCATCTACCCCGCGGGAGCGCGATGAAAATGATGCGTCTTCCGTTGGGTGCTTCGGAGCCGTCGCCGGCGGTCGTGCGAGGAGGTGAATTCGCAGGTAGGAGTTTCGTGAAGGCCTGGGCAGTGTCCTCAGCCCGGGCCGAGCGCAACTCGCTTGGCCTACCGGAGGGTGCTTTGTTGTATGACGGTCTGTTACCTGGGTACGGGGGAGTGGTGAGCGTGGCCATTCCGCGACGGGCAGTCGACGTCAATGTCGCAGTCGACCCCATGGCCCCGCCAGTGGCGAGTAATGCCGAGAGAAAGGAACCACCCCATGCAGAGCGTCTGGGCCTACCCGGCAGGCATCGGCTATCAGGGACAGGAGCAGGCGGCGTTGACGGGATTCACCCTCACGGCGCCCGACGGGATCGTCGGCCAGGTGGAACGCCAGGTGGATGAGTCCGGCATGCAACACCTGGTCGTCGACACCGGCGTGTGGGTGTTCGGCAAAAGCGTCCTGATCCCGGCCGGCATCGTTGCTGCCATCGACACGGGTGCCCAGACCGTGACGGTCACTCACACCAGGGACGAGATCAAGGCCGCGCCCCGCTTCACCCTCGACAGCCAGACCACCGAGCCCTCCTACCTCACCGAAGTGGGCAACTACTACGCCACGTTGGAGCGGTCAGCGCCTCTGTGAACGTACGCGGCGAAGCGAGTGTGCTGGCGCCGCAACACGGCTGCAGCCCCCTCCGGGTACCTGGGTCACGGACTTCCTCCGAATTGAGGGCTGGTCGCCTCAGCAGCACCCTCCCCTCCTGCTGGCGAGTCTCGCAACCTTCTGCGGAATCGAGCGGCGTCCGGTGCGGCGCATCGCATGGCGGCCGAATGGCTGGCGGTCCTGGTACTGGGCCGTATTCGGCTGTTTGGCCAACGAAGCGAGGTGCTGTGCCGAGCGTCGCGAGCACTGGAACTCCACGACCTGTGATGATGAAGCGTTCGTTGAAAGTGATCGACGAGGAGCTCCAGATCGCGGGGCCAATGTGTTTCGCCGCCGTGTGACGCTCGTGGAAACGCGCTGTAGGTGATGTGGTGAACTGGTTGACCTCGCTGCCGGCGGTGGTGCTGGTTGTGGGCTGGCTCTTCCTTGCCCTCCTGGTCGCGGCCGTGGCACGGGTCGGCGTCCGGGCGCTCGTACCGGCCGGGGAACAGGACCGGGTGCCGCAGATCGCTACGCCCCTGATGCCTACACTCGGCGCTGCCTTCGCGATCTTCGCGGCACTCACACTGGCCAGCGAGGCCAGCTACCTGCGCGCAGCAGAGGGGTTGGTGAGCGACGAGGCTGCCGCAGCCTCCCGCCTGGGGTGGGCGGCGACAAGTCCGCGAGTCCAGTCGGAGCCGATCCATGCGGCACTGCTGGACTACCTGCAGACCGCGCGTGTCAGGGAATGGAAGGGTGCGGCAGCGGCGTCCGGTGACGACCCGGCCACCGCTCGCGCGATCGCACGACTGGAGCGGAGCGTGCGCGCCGAGGCCGCCCGGCCCGAGCTGGGAACCCCGGCAAGCACGGAGCTGCTGGTTTCCCTGGACAGCGTCACCAGTAGTCGTCGCGCCCGCATTGCGGCCGCCTCGCGCGACGTTCCCGCGCTCTACGTCGTCACGCTCGTGGTCAGCGGACTGGCCTTGATCGTGAACGCCGGCGCACTAATCTTCCGCAGCAGCCTGCGAACGTCACTGCTCGTCGTAGGTGTTGCGAGCGTCGTCGGGCTGAGCCTGGCATTGCTCTTCGCGCTCAGCGCGCCCTGGAATGGACCGTTCATCGTGAGTGGGCATCCACTCGACGGCGTCATCGGGGACCTGAAGTCCGGCTTCTTCGGCCACGGGCCGTAGGCGGCGGGCGCGATCAATACGCCGACGACGAAGCTCGCTCGCGGTCGGCCACTGGATTGTCATGCAGCCTTGGCCGGCTAATCGGGCCATTGGCGGATCGGTGACTGCGGCGCGAAGTCGGTCTTGGCCTCGGCACGGGAGTCGCGCCAACAGATGTAGGCGCCGGTGGCGGCGAACTCGGGTCCGATCCAGTTCAACCAGAGGTCGTAGGTCGGCCGGAATACCAGCAGCAGCGGTAGCTCCCTCGTGGTGAAGTGACTTGTCGAGCGGGTTGCCGAATGGGCACGAGAGCAGAGCCCTTTGCTCGGAGCGCTGACGTTAGCGATTGTCAATGGGGGCAGAAGGCCCGTTGTCGCCAGATCAGCCTCTTCTCGACGGGGGTTCCGGCATGAGTCAGGAGCCATGGCAGGCGGGCGAGTGTCGGTCCGACGAAGGCCATCGGTCGGTGCCACGTCAGATCACAGCGACTCAAGCGCGTCATGCTACGCGCGAATTCTTCTGCGGCCTTGTGCCCACGCCCTCTCAGGAGAGGGTCGAGAGCGCCATTGTCGTGGTCTCGGAACTGGTTGCGAACGCGTTCCGGCATGCAGGAGGCGTCACGGGACTTCATCTGGCCGCTGACCGTGACGTCGTGGAGATCGCCGTGCGCGACCCCAGCCCCGCGTTCCCGCGTGAGCGTCCCCCTGACCTCGACGGCCACGAGGGCGGGTTCGGCTGGCCCCTGATTCGGATGCTCGCGCGCACCGTCACCGTCCGTCCCGCCCACAACGGCGGCAAGGTCATCAGCGCTGTTGTCGATCGCTGACGGCCGGCCCCGGACCGCGGTCAGGCTCGCTCCTCAGCGCAACCCCTATGGCCGCACATGATCCGGATGAGGCCGGGCAGCCGTCGGCGATGGGAAAGATGGGCAACGTCGAAAGAGTGATGGAGAAGTGGGCCGCAGACCTGGTGGACCGGGTCTTCCGGCCGAAGCGGGAGAGCGTGGAGGTCGTATCGACACTCCGACGCGAATGCGACGACAACATCATGATTCTGGGACGGGGACGCACGTTGGTTCCCAACGCCTTCACCGTCGCGCTCCCTCAGGAGAGCCATCGTGAACTCGGCTCACATGCACATCAGTTGGGGCCAGTGTTGGCCGCGAAGGTGCGAGATCACGCCGCCTCGCACAGCTACGTCTTCGCTGGACCGGTGACCGTCACCCTGGAGACCGACCCTACGGTGGACACGGGTGGATACCGCATCCAGAGCTCGATCGTTCCGGCCCGGCCCGGCTCCCGAGAGACCGCTGGTTGATCACAGCCAGGCACCTGCCGACTTGTGCATGAATCAAAACTCTTGCTGCAGGAACGCATGGTGACGTCGTGTCTGGGCAAGTGGTGGGCTTGAACCGATCCGGGAGTGTGGTCATGACTGTTCAGTCGCAGGCGAGGGACGCGGAGGGTACGAAGCACGTCGAGGCGTTGACGTCGGCACAGCCGGACCCGCAGGCCGGCGTCGGCGAGCTGCCCTGGATCGAGGATGCGGGGAAGGTCGCTCCCAAGGACGCGCGGAATCTGTCGAAGCTGTTCTTCGACCAGCTCCAACTCCTCGAAGAGGGCACCCGCGAGCATCAGTACGCCCGGAACACACTCATCGAGATGAACCTGTCGCTCGTACGGTTCGCCGGGCGCCGGTTCATGAACCGTGGCGACGGCGACATGGAGGACATCGTCCAGGTCGGAACCATCGGTCTGATCAAGGCGATCGACCGGTTCGACCTGTCCCGCGAGGTCGAGTTCTCCACGTTCGCCATTCCGTACGTCGTCGGTGAGATCAAGCGGTACTTCCGCGACACGACCTGGGCGGTCCATGTGCCCCGGCGGCTCCAGGAGCTGCGGGTCGACCTCGCCAAGGCCAAGGAGGAGCTCGCAGTCGTCCTGGACCGTGACCCCACGGTCAAGGAGGTCGCCGAGCACATGGAACTGAGCGAGGACGAGGTGATCGAGGGCGTCGTCGCCGCGAACGGCTATACCGCCGGCTCCCTGGACATGGCCGCGGACGCGGGCGAGGCGGGACCGGCTCAGGTTCAGGGCCGTACGGTGGCCGACTTCATCGGTGAGCCCGACCCCGGTATGGAGACCGTCGAGGACCTGCACTGCCTGAATCCCCTTCTGGGCCGTCTTACCGACCGGGAGCGCCGCATCATCGAGATGCGTTTCGGGCAGGAGATGACCCAGAGCCAGATCGGCGAGGTGCTCGGCGTCTCCCAGATGCAGGTCTCCCGCCTCCTGAGCCGCACACTGGCCAAACTGCGGACCGGCATGCTCGCCGACGACTGATCCCCGTAATCCAGTGATCCCCATGATCCAGCCTGGTCCGCACACGCGCACCGCACACTGTTCGAGGTTGCAATGTCGGCGCTGGGCCGGCCGCACTCGGCCACGCCCGACGCCGGATGAGTCCCAGAACCGGCAGGCCCCAGAAGGGCGTCAGTCGCGCGCGTCGGCGTCGAAGACCTCCCCCTCGCGCAGCATCCGGAAGCGCAGCGCGGACCAGGTTTCGTCCACCGCGATCTGGGCGATCGGACGCATCCCGTACTCGGCCAGGATCCGCCGGAGCGAGTCCCGGTTGATGTCCGCCTTGTTTCCCTTCGGGTAGACGACCCAGAAGTTGACCGCGCCCGACAGCCCGTCTCGGTGCTCGTCGAGCAGCCTGTGTAGCGCGCTCTCGTCCGCTGCGAACATCAGCCCGGTCGTCGCCGTGCTCAAGACGTCCGCCACGTCGACGTCTACCGGCAGCGCCCCGATCAGCGGCAGATGCTCTTCCGGGGTGGCCCAGACGGTGGTGCCGGGCTTGATGAGCAGCTTCTGGGCGACGGTCTTCGTCGGAGCAGCCATAGCGATCCCTTTCGGAATGGCAGACATAGGGGCTCGGAGCCGGCGGCGCGGGTGGGCCAACTCCTGGGGCGGGCGTACGTGCGGGTGTGTGAAGCGGGGGTCGGCGTCGCCGCGGCCCCATCGCTGTGCGTGCCACCTTGGCCGACCACGTGACCCTGCCCATTGGTGAGGTCAGCACAGCGGAAGTGGCGTCCCGGATCACGCCCGCCGCACCCATGTGGATGGCCGGTTGCGCGCGCCAGGCAGCGCCGACTTGTTCCTGGCTTTCTACGTCTCTGCCAGGATGGGCCGCATGGATGTGCGAAGCAGGCATCAGGTGCGGGTGTCCGGCCGGGAGGGCGGGCCGGTGGTGATGCTGGCGCACGGTTTCGGGTGTGACCAGAATATGTGGCGTCTGGTACTGCCCGCGCTGGAGCGCGACTTCAGCGTGCTCTTGCGAGGAACCCCGGGGGTTCACCCCCGGGAGGAATCGCATCCTGTGGTGGCGATGCGCAGCATCGCCGCGGCAACGGGCGCGCAGCGCACGCAAGAAACCGGGCCGCAGCGCCCGGCGAGGAATGTGCGCTGTTCGAATGCCGGTACGTCAGGCGGCGGGTAGCGTCACGGTCGTGAAGTTGACCGTGCAGGTGAAACTGCTGCCGACGCCCGTGCAGGCGGCGGCACTTGAGGAAACCCTGCATGCCTGCAACGAAGCCGCGACCTGGGTCTCCCAGGTGGCGTTCGAGAAGGACATCAAGCGCAACTTCCCCCTGCGTGAGCACACCTATACGGCGGTCAAGGACCGGTGGGGGCTCGGAGCTCAAGCGGCCCAGCATGTCATCAAGAAGACCTGCGACGCCTACCGCACGCTCAAGGTGAACCTGAAGGCGGGGAATCTCGGCACATCCTCCTCCAAGCGCTACCGGCGGGCCACCGAAAAGCCGATCGCCTTCCGCCCGGAGGGCGCCCAGCCGTATGACGACCGGATGCTGTCCTGGCAGTACGCGGAGCACACGGTGTCGATCTGGACCCTGTCGGGCCGGATGAAGCAAGTGGCGTTCACCGCCGCCCCCGAACATTTGGCCCGCCTGGCCTTATATCGCAAGGGCGAGTCCGACCTGCTGTACCGCGACGGCATGTGGTTCCTGATCGCGACCTGCGAGGTCCCCGAGGCCGAACTCAACACCAACGTGGTGGAGTTCCTGGGGATCGATCTGGGGATCGTGAACATCGCGACCACCTCGGACGGTCAGATCATGGCCGGACGCCGGCTGAACCGCGGGCGCCTGCGCGAGCGCACCTTGCGGCAGAAACTCCAGAAGAAGAACACTCCCTCCGCCAAACGACGCCTGAAGAGGCGGCGCCGTAAGGAGACGCGGCGGGCACGGGACATCAACCACAAGATCGCGAAACATGTGGTGGCAGAGGCAGAACGCACCGGTCGCGGAATCGCCCTGGAAGACCTCACCGGCATCCGCGCACGGGTACGGCTTCGCAAGCCCCAACGGGCCACCCTCCACTCCTGGGCTTTCGCCCAGCTCGGAGAGTTCATCGCGTACAAGGCCCGCAAGGCGGGGGTGCCGGTGGTGCACGTCGATCCGGCGTACACCTCCCGTACCTGCGCTGAATGCGGGCACATCGACAAGGCGAACCGGGTCTCCCAGGCCCGATTTGCATGCCGGTCCTGCGGATTCGTTGATCACGCAGACCGCAACGGCTCCCGCAACATCCGCCACCGTGCGGAAGAGTTGTGGCGACGCGGGGCGCAGTCAACCGTCCCAGACCCACCCCCGAACACCGGGCGTGGGACAGGACGCAAACGCAGCACCACAGCCAGTGGCGCCCGTTGCGCAAGCCCGGGACTTTTCAGTCCCGGGTGATTGACGGTGGTGCTCTTCGACCACGTCGGCGCGGGCCGTTCGGATCTGTCGGCCTGGAGTAAGGAGCGGCACTCCAGCCTGGACGGGTACGTGGAGGACGTGCTGGAGATCTGCCGCGAGCTGGATCTGGGGCCGGTGACGTTCGTGGGGCACTCGGTGAGCGCGATGATGGGCGTGCTGGGCGCTGCCCGGCACCCCGAGTACTTCGCGGGCCTGGTGCTGCTCGCTCCGTCCCCCTGTTTCATCGACGACGCTGCTACCGGTTACCGTGGCGGCTTCAGCGCCGAAGACATCGAGGAACTCCTCGAATCCCTGGACGCGAACTACCTCGGCTGGTCGGGTGCCATGGCCCCGGTCATCATGGGCAACCCGGAACGCCCCGAACTGGGCGAGGAGTTGACCAGTAGCTTCTGTGCCACCGACCCGGACATCCAGCGGGTCTTCGCCCGCGTGACGTTCCTGTCCGACAACCGCGCCGACCTGGCCGACGTGACGGTACCCACTCTGGTCGTCCAGTGCTCCATGGACGCCATCGCCCCGCCCGAGGTCGGCGCCTTCATCCAGGACCGGATCAAGGGCAGCCGCCTCGTCACCCTGAACGCCGCCGGGCACTGCCCCCAGCTCAGCGCCCCCGAGGAGACCGCCGAGGCGATCACCGCGTTTGCGGGGCCCTTGTCATGATGTGCCGGACCGACGGTGACCAGGATCGCGACCCGGAGGAGCGCGTGGACGACGATCAGACGTTCTCCGCACTGCTGGAGGACAGCGCCGAGGACCTCTACGAGCATGCCCCGTGTGGATACCTCTCCACCCTGCTCGACGGACAGATCGCCAAGGTCAACACCACCCTGCTGAACTGGCTGGGCTACGAGCGCGGTGACCTGGTGAGCCGCAGGACGTTCTCCGACCTCCTCACCGTCGGCGGACGCCTGTACCACGAAACGCACTTCGCGCCGCTACTGCGCATGCAGGGAGAGATCAGCGGCATCGCGCTGGAGATGAAGGCGGCCGACGGCAGCCGGCTGCCGGTGCTGGTGACCTCCGTGGTCAAGACCGGCAGCAACGGGCAGCCGCTGCTGATCCGCACCACCGTCTTCGACGCCCGCGACCGCCGCGCTTACGAGGAAGAGCTGCTGCGCGCGCGCCAGGAGTCCGAGCGCGAACGTGAATACCTGCGGCGGCTCGCCACCACGCTCCAGCAGACGCTGCTGCCGCCGGTCCTGGCCAACGTGCCGGGCCTGGACGTGGCCGTGCACTACCACATCGCCTCGGTCGACGAGGTCGGCGGCGACTTCTACGACCTGTTCCCTCTCGGCGCGGGCACGTGGGGACTGTTCCTGGGCGACGTGTGCGGCAAGGGGGCCGCCGCCGCAGCGGTCACCTCTCTGGCCCGCTACACCCTGCGCGCCGCCGCTGTCTACGACCCCGATCCGGCCGTCGTCCTGGGAAACCTCAACACCGTCCTCAACCACGAGTACAACGGCACCGACCCTCGCTTCTGCACGGTCCTCTTCGGCTTGCTCAGCCCCGACGGCGATCACGGCGAGTTCCGTATCACCCTGGCCAGCGGCGGACACCCGCCCGCGCTGCTGATACGCGCCGACGGCACCGCCGACTACCTGCCCACTCCCGGTGGACAGCTCATCGGCGTCCTGCCCGACGCCCGCATCACCACCATCACATGCCGCCTCCACCCAGGCGACACCCTGCTCCTGCACACCGACGGCCTCACCGAGGCCCATACCGCCATCCGCGGCGACCGCTACGGTGACGAAGCCCTCCTCGACTTCGGCCGTGCCCTGGCTCCCACCACTGCCCAGCACACAATCACCGCCATCCGCGAGCTCCTCGACACCCTCGGCACCGGGGTGGACGACGATACGGCAGTCCTTGCCGTCAGCGTGCCCTCGCTCCAACCGTGAAGAGCAGCGTTGAGCCCGTTGAGAATCCGTACGCGGACCACCTTCTCCGGCCCCGTCATCGAACTGGCCGGCGAATTCGACCACGACACCGCGCCCGAGATCCGCGACCTCCTCCCCGGTCTGTCAATCAAGCACGGCCAGCAGCTCGTCGTGGACCTCGGCGGCCTCACCTGCTGCGACTCCAGCGGCATCACCGTCCTGATCGCCGCTCGCAACATTGCCCTCGCCGCCCGCTCCACCATCGTCCTGGCGGGTGTCCCCGACGTGGTCAGCAGGATTCTGCGCATCGTCGGCCTGGACCAGGTCCTCCCCACCCATCCCACCGCCGAGGCAGCCGAAGCCGCTTGGATGCCTCCGACCGGCTGATCGGCATCAGCGTGACGCGGGGGCTCGTGAATGGCCCAAGGGGCGGTAGCGACGTCGCGCGGTCCGTCTCTGCGCTACTTCGCCTGCTCCGAGCGCGAGGGGTTGAGCGGTGCAGGGTGCTGGGGTTTTCTTGTCGCTGATGAATGCGGAGCGGGCGCGTGCAGGCGACCGGGACGCCGATGGGGCGGCATGGGCTGACATGGTGTCGATGGATGTCGCCCGCGGTGACGGGGTGCGGGGTTGGCCCGCGTGTTCATCCCCTTGGGTCCCCCGGACCTGGGTCCGCGCCCGCCCGCCGGCTTGTGGTGCAGCATCGCCCGGACAACAGCAGCATGCGACCTCGGGCATTCACCGTGCGGCCGACGCCGGCCTCCCTGTCCGCTGCACTGTTGCCCGCGAGCTCCCCGACGACGAGCACCACGTGGCCGTGCGCGCTCAGGGGGCGCTGCGGGCCACGACCGCCTGACTGTCGGAGGCGCCTCATCGGCTGACACGGCGAACACGGCCGGCGCGCGGAGGGCGCGGCCTTTGTCCAGTCGGCCCGGGGTCGTTGAGTCACGTGGGGCGTGGCCGTTGGGGTACATCGGGTGTGGCTTGTGCGATGAGGAGGGCAACGTCGTCGTGGTCGTCCGTGTCCCGCAGCGCGTCAACGAGCCACCGGCAGGTCTCGTCGAGCGGTCTGCGGGGTTCTTCCAGGGTGCGCACGAGGGCGTTGAGGCGCTCGTCGATGGGCTGGTGGCGGGTTTCGACGAGGCCGTCGGTGTAGAGGACGATGCGGTCGCCGGGATTCAGGTCGAACGCGGTGGTGTGGAAGGGGACGCCGCCGACGCCGAGGGGTGCGCCAGGGGCCAACTCGAGGAGTTGAGGGAGCCGTCCGGATGACGTGAGGACGGGCGGGAGGTGTCCGGCGTTCGCGATGTGACACCGGTGGGTGTGAGGGTCGTAGGTGGCGTAGATGCAGGTGGCGATGTAGTGCTCGAGCCCGCACGTGATCTTGTCGAGGTGGCGAAGAACCTCGGCGGGAGCCAGTTCGAGGTCGGCGAAGGCAGACGTGGCGGTGCGTAGGCGGCCCATGGTGGCGGCGGCGTCAATGCCGTTGCCCATGACGTCACCGATCACCAGCGCGGTCTTGTCGCGGGCAAGGGGGATGACGTCGTACCAGTCGCCTCCGATCTCGCTGGATGCTTGGGCGGGCTGGTAGAAGGAGGCGACGTTCAGGCCGGTGGGCTGTGGAAGCTCGCCGGGCAGGAGGCTTCGCTGGAGGGTTTCGGCAGTATTACGGACGCTCTGGTACAAGCGGGCGTTGTCGATGGCGACGCCCGCGCGGGCAGCCAGATCTACGGCCAGCAGCACATCGTCCTCATCGAACGGGAGCTGGTTGCGCGCCCGCAGCAGACCAAAAGCGCCGAGGACCTCGTTGCGGGCGATCAGCGGGACCGCGAGGTAGGAGTGCACGCCGGCCTGGGCGAAGACTGCCGCACTGTCAGCGCTGAGGGCGATGCGCTCCAGATCCTGCTGTCCGGCATGGGCGACGACGGGCCGACCGGTGTGAACGCATTGGGTGATCAGTCGGTCCGCACCGTACGGGGCGCGGTCGACGACCTGCAGGGCCGCAGCGGCTGGAGTGGGATAGGCGGCGGCCACGGCGAGCGGGCGAAACAGCTTCGGTCCTTCGGAGGGCGAGCAGCGGCGCAGGGCCGGCGCCGCGGCGTCAAGGACATCCACCGACGCAATGTCGGCCAGGTCCGGCACCGCCACCTTCACCAGTTCCTGGGCGGTGTGCTCAACCTCCAGGGTCGTGCCGACACGTGCGGACGCGTCGGCGATCATGGTCAGGCGGCGCCGGGCCCGGTCCGCCTCGGCAGCGGCCCGATGGCGTTCGCTGACGTCGATGACCGAGTACGCCACACCGATCACCCGCCCGCCGGAGCCTTCGAGCCGGTAGTGCGACACCGACCAAGCGTGATCATGGTCCGGATCGGCGAGGGTGCGGCCGACGATGTGCTGGTCGATCAGGGGGGTGCCGGCAAGCAGCACCCGGCGCATCGCCGACTCGATCGAGTCGACGTCGAGGGACGTGAGGATGTCGTGCGGGTACCGGCCGAGGTGATCGGCCGCCGAGACGCCGTTGATGCGCTCCAGCTCCGGGTTGACCAGCACATAGCGCAGTTTCGTGTCCAGCAGGGCGATGCCGATCGGGGCCTGCGAGACCAGGCGCTGTGACAGGGCCAGGTCGGTCTCCACCCGCTGCAGTGTGCTCTGGTCGGCAGCGATGCCCAGGGCGTAGATGTCGCCGAGATCGTCCACCAGGCGCATGTTGCGAAACTCGACCAGGCGCGTGCTGCCGTCCTTGTGCCGGATCGGGAACGCACCCGCCCAGCTCTCACCGGTCCCCATCACCTCGGCGAACAGCTTGACCACCAGGTCCCGCTGCTCCTCGTGGACCAGCAGACGTGCCGCGTACCGGCCCAGAGCCTCTTCGGCCGTGTAGCCGAACACCTCATCGGCCTGCGGGCTCCAGAACACGATCCGCCCAGCGTCGTCCAGCACGACCGCAGCCACGCTGAGCAGATCGAGCAACCCTCCCGGCGGCGCCGCGCCCGCCCCGCCGTCCCCCTCCCGGTCCGGGCGTGGCTCGTGTACATCCATCCTGGAGAGCTCCCTCCTCAGCGCAAGCCCGCTCAGGACGCGTGCCGGTTGAGGCCTTCTCTTCCATGCTGCTCCCGGAACCCTGTGCGCACGATCCGGCAGCACCCCGACGCCCGTGCGCCCCGTACCGCCTGCGCCGGCCTGGCCGCCTCGATTACGAAGGCAAGGTCGCGCTGCTCGTCCTGGTGGACCTCGGCATAGACCCCGGGGCCCCCGTGGTCGATCCTCCTCGCCGCAGCCGGCGAGGCGGCGCTGCGTTGCGTCTCCACCGTGATGTCTCATACCGCCTCAGTTGGCCCCTACTCTCCGGAGACGTCAGCATGACCCGGCCCTGAAGGACCGGGCTTGGAGGTAGCGCCCAACTGGCTGCTGGGATGGACCCCTCCGTCCAGACACCCCGTTATGGGGTGGCAGGGACGCGTGACTCACGCCCCGCATTCCACACGTTCTCGCCGCGTTGGGCGATGTTGTGGGAAGCATTCCGGTCGGCGTGGGCAACGACCCCGCACCCCCGGCAGATGAAAAGCCCCTGGTCGACCCGGTTGCGCTTGTCGATGTGCTGGCATTCGCAGCACGTCTGCGACGTGTACGCGGGATCGACGGAGACCAGGGGCACCCCGGCCCGCTTGGCCTTGTAGACGATGAAGTCTGCGAGCTGGGAGAACGCCCAGGAGTGGAGTGCGACCCGTTGGGGCTTGCGGAGCCGTACCCGAGTGCGGATGCCCTTGAGTTCTTCGAGGGACAAGCCGCGCCCGGTGCGTTCAGCCTCGGTCACGATCGTCTTGGAGATGATGTGGTTCTGGTTCGCCGCGTGCCGTTGTTCTCTGCGAGATCGCGCCTTGAGCCGCCGCTTGGCGGACTTGGTGCGCTTCTTCTGCAACTTCCGCCGCAGGTCGAGCTGGCGCTTGCGGTACCGGTTCAGGCCGCGCCCTGCGGCCATATAGCCGGTGGAAGCCGTGGCGATGTTGGCGATGCCGAGATCCACGCCGATGAAGCCGTCCGGCTCGTACCGCTCGGCCTCGGGCACCTCGCACGTGGCGACGAGGTAGAACACGCCATCGCGCTCGATGAGGTCAGATTCGCCCTTCCGGTACTGCTGGAGCGTCTTGAGCCCGTCCGGGGAGCACACGAATGAGATGTTCTTGGCCCGCCCGGACGTGGTCCAGATGGACACGGTCTGCTGGTCGTACTGCCAGCTCAGACACCGGTCGTCATACGGCTGGGCAGCCTCGGGCCGGAACGCGATGGGCTTGGACTCCGCCGTGCGACGGCGCTTCGAGCCCTCCTTGCCGAGGTTCCCGGCCCGGATGTTCGCCTTGAGCACGGTGTAGGCGTCGCGCACCTTCTTGATGGTGTGCTGGGCGGCCTGCGCCCCCAGGCCCCGTGCTTTTAGTTCGGCATAGGTGTGCTTGCGCAGCTCGTACTCACGCGGAACGCCGCGCTCGAAAGCGATCTGCGACACCCAGTTCGCGGCCTCGTTGGCCGTGTGCAGCGTCACCGACAGCGCGCCAGCCTGCTCGGCCTGCGGCATCAGCTTCACCTGCACGACGACCTTCACACAGGCGATCGTATCGACGTATGTCACCACGCTGGGAGCCAAACCCCAATATTCGCAGGGGGCGTACGGACCAGCTTCGCCCGGGGGTCAACTGGCGGGTTTATGCGGACCCGGCCGGCCATCCGTTCTGTCGCTGCCTCCACTGAGGCCAGCGGCAGTTCACCCTCGCCGACTCCCACCACACCGTCCAGATCCGAGCCCTGCACGCATACCTGCGCTAGTGCCGCATCAGGCAACGTTGGCTCTGTTGTGATGTGACGCGCCGTCCGGATGCTGTGCCGGGCGGCGCGTCTCCGACACCCTGTCCGAGTGGCAGAGCGAGTACGAGTCCGAGAGATCGACGATGACGAGGGACGGCGGCTTCTGCGGATCATCCGCAGAGGCACCGGGTCGGTAGTGACCTGGCGCCGGGCTCAGATGGTCCTGCTCTCCGCGCAGGGCATGCCTGCAGCGAAGATCGCCGAGGTGTCGTTCACCAGCGACGACCGGGTCCGCGATGTGATCCACAACTTCAACACCGACGGTTTCGACTCGCTGTATCCGAAGTACAAAGGCGGCCGCCCGAAGACGTTCACGCTGCCCGAGCGCCGCGAGATCAAGAAGATCGCCAAGTCCAAGCCCACCGAGCACGACCTGCCATTCTCGACCTGGAGCCTGGCCAAGCTGGCGGACTTCCTGGTCGCCGAGGGGGTGGTCGACGACATCAGCCACGAGGGCCTGCGCATCCTGCTCCGCGAGGAAGGGGTCTCCTTTCAACGCCTGAAGACCTGGAAAACCTCCCGCGACCCCGACTACGCGGCCAAGAAGGCCCGCGTCGAGCACCTTTACGCAATCGCCGACGGCGAGGTCGTACCCGAGGACGGCGAACCCGATGTCGTCTTCTGCATGGACGAGTTCGGTCCGCTCAACCTGATGCCGCACCCCGGACGGCAATGGGCCGAACGCAGCGGCAGGCACAAAGACCCCGCTCGCGAACCACGCCCCAGGCGCCGGGCCACCTACAACCGCTACGGCGGAGTTCGGCACCTGTTTGCCGCCCTGGACCTGGCCAAGGACAAGCTGTACGGCCACATCAAGCCGGTCAAGAGGCGGACGCAGTTCCTGGAGTTCTGCCGCTACCTGCGCACTCTCTATCCGCCGGACACCCGCATTGCGATCATCTGCGACAACCTCTCCCCGCACCTGACCACGAAACGCTGCCAGCGGGTCGGCACCTGGGCCGCAGCCAACAACGTCGAGATCGCCTACACGCCGACGAACTCCTCCTGGATGAACCGGATCGAGGCGCAGTTCACCGCCCTGCGGTACTTCACCCTCGACGGCACCGACCACGCCTCTCACAAAGAGCAGGGCAGCATGATCCGCCGCTACATCATCTGGCGGAACCGCCATGCCGACGACCGGCGCCTACGCGCGGTCGTCGACAGGGCCAACGTTGCCTGATGCGGCACTAGATCCCGCTGAAGCTCATCGATCAGCTCGCCGCGGAACGGACGCAACTCCACCGCCGGTGGTTAACTGGACCTACGGTCTGCCGACGCCGCACCGGTGGGCCGCTGCCCATGGGCCCGAGCGAGGCGAGTTCGCGGCGGCGATCTTGACGTCGGGTCTCGATGTTCGACGGCCGGACTCCGAGTGTGACGTCGGTCGTGTCCTTCAGCATCTCTACGGTCGTGGGATCAATGGCGTGTGGCGACTGCAGCGCTCCGAGCGCGCGTATCCGTGAGGCATCGTGTGCGCCGCTGCCCGGACTTCCACCTTGCTGCGCGGCACGGGAAGGCGGATTCCTGATCCCTTCGCGGGCTGCTCACGAGGGCGGACCCAGAATTGGGATAAATACCCCTATCCATGCGCGATAGGGGCGGAACACAATGGACGACGAGCACGCCAAGAGGTGGGCCGTAGCGAGTCCCGTATTCGCGATTGTCTCGTGGCCCACTCCGAGGGCGCGGACTCCAGGAGTCCGCAGCACAGCGGAGTGCGGCCGAGTTGTGAGCCGCGCACGGCACTGAGGCGAGGAGGCTGACGTTATGGCCTGGGCATCATGGACCACCCCCGGGATCTTCACCGGCCGGGGCGGCGTCCGTACCGACGAGGCGGGGGTCGTCACGGGCGACGTGACCGTCCACACCACCTGGGACGGCCAGGAGGCCGATGTGTCGGTCCAGTACACCGGCACCTTGGAATGGTTCACGGTCACCGGCAGTCCGGTGCCCTGCCGGACCGAGCGGCACAGCCGGGATCTGCACCAAGCGATGATCGAAGGAATCAAGGCAGGCAGCGCCGCCACGATTCCCCGGCTCCACGTCGCCGCCGTGCCGTAGCCGGCCGGTCTGGAACTGTTCGACCATGGTCCGCCTGCTGCGCGCTGTGGTCGATGTGGGTGCACGCTCCCAGGCGCCGCGATTGCTCCCGATGAGGCTTTGGCGGGGCCGGGGCGCTGTACGCGCTGGCCTGCCGCTGTGAGAGCCGCACGGCGCGACGTTCGTGGGTGCTTTCCCGTGATCGGGGAGGACCGGACGTTTGGGCTGGACCGCAGCACCGACGTGCGGACCCTGCCCGGCTCCTTCGAACCGCCCGCCGGCCTCGACCCGGCGCGTCCTGTCGGGGCTCGCGACGGCTCCGTACCGCCACGAGGGGGCCGCGCGGGTCCAGGGGGCGGCCGAGCACATCCGCTCGCGACTCCCTGCCGGCGTCGCGACCGTGGCGGAGCGAGCTGCCCTCCTCGTGCGGACTGGGGACCCCGAGTCCTGGTTCCGCGCCGAGCTACGGGTGGAGCGGCTCGACTGCCTGCCCGCCGTGCTCGAGTCGCTCGACCGGCCGTTCTTCATCGAGGGGCTGGAAGAGCTGCGGGGCGCGTCGAGGCGCTCGCCGCCAGGCCGGCCGACTCGGCCCTGCGGAGACCGCCTCACGTGTGAGGGATCGGGCCCCCGCGCACGAGGCAGGCTGTCAGAGGCAGGGTCCCGTCCCTGCCGCGCGCGTCACGCGATGCGGTGCTCTGGGAGGAGCGGCCTGTGGCCGGTCAGGATCGCCAGTGCTAGAAAGGTCACATGGCGAATCGTTTCGCCGACTGGAGAAGCCTTTCGTTCAGGCCCCTGGTCAGCAGAAGCCCGCGAAGCGTAGCCGGGCAGGTGTTCGTCCTCCAGGTGGCGCTGGTTGTGCTGCTCGTGGCCGGGGGCGTCCTCGCCCTTGTCCTCCAGTCGGACCGGGACACCTTCGCCGAGGCCAAGCGCCGTTCCGTCGCCGTGGCACAGACCTTTGCGCACTCTCCCGGTGTCGTGGCGGCACTGGAGAGCCCCGACCCGAGCAAGATCCTCCAGCCGCTGACGGAGGCGGCGCGCAAGGCCGCGGGCGTCGACTTCATCGTCGTCCTTGACACCAAGGGCATCCGTTACACCCACCCCCGGCCGGAATTGATCGGAAAACAGTTCGTGGGCACCATCGGGCCGTCGCTCGCGGGGAAGGTGTACACGGAGAGCGTGAATGGCCCACTCGGCCGGGAGGTCCAGTCCACCGTCCCCATCGACAACGCTGACGGCAAGGTCGTGGGGCTTGTTTCCGCGGGGCTGAGGGTCAAGAACGTGGCCAGTCAGGTGACCCGGCAACTGCCGATCATCCTGGGCGCCGGTGCCGGGGCACTCGTGGTGGCCACCGCGGGCACGGCACTGGTGGGCCGGCGACTGCGCCGGCAGACCCACAGCCTGGCCCCGGACGAGATGACCCGCATGTACGACCACCACGACACGGTGCTGCACTCCGTGCGCGAAGGGGTGTTGATCATCGGGAGCGACGGACGGCTGGTGCTGGCGAACGACGAGGCCAGACGGCTGCTGGAGCTGCCCCCTGATGTCGAGGGGCAGCTCGTGTCCGAGCTGTCGAGCCTCGACCCCGAGACGGCGGCGCTGCTCATCTCCGGGCGCGAGGTCACCGACGAGGTGCACTTCGCCGGAGACCGGCTGCTGGCGGTCAACCAGCGGCACACGGACAGCGGCGGCGGCCCCATGGGGACGGTGGTGACGCTGCGCGACTCCACCGAGTTGCGGGCGGTGACCGGCAGGGCGGAGATCGCGCGGGAGCGGCTCAAGCTGCTGTACGACGCCGGACTGGCCATCGGCACCACCCTGGACGTCCTGCGCACCGCCGATGAGCTGGCGCAGGTCGCCGTCCCCCGTTTCGCCGACTTCGTCACCGTGGACCTGGCCGACGCCGTACTGCACGGTCAGGAGCCGGCACCCACCGCGACGGACATGCGCCGTACCGCTGTGTACGGCATCCGGGACGACCACCCGCTCTACGAGGCGGGCAGGCTGATCGACTTCCTGCCGTCCACCCCCCAGGCCCGCGGCTACGGGAGCGGCCACGCCGAGCTGGTGGCCGAGTTGTCGACTGCCACGGGCTGGCACGCGCAGGACCCGGAGCGCACCAAGAACATCATCGACTACGGCATTCACACCCTCATCGCCGCCCCGATCAAGGCCCGTGGCGTCGTGCTGGGCATGGCCAACTTCTGGCGCTCCCAGGAGCACGGGCCCTTCGACGAGGAGGATCTGTCGCTCGCCGAGGAACTGGTGGCCCGAGCAGCGGTCAGCATCGACAACGCCCGCCGGTACACCCGCGAGCACGCCCTCGCGGTGACCCTCCAGCGCAGCCTGCTGCCGCGAGCCCTGCCCGAACAGAGCGCCCTCGACGTCGGCTTCCGCTACCTCCCCGCCCAGTCGGGGGTGAGCGGCGACTGGTTCGACGTGATTCCGCTGTCGGGCAGCCGGGTCGCGCTGACCGTCGGCGACGTGGTCGGTCACGGCCTGCACGCCGCCGCCACCATGGGCCGGCTGCGGACCGCTGTGCACAACTTCTCCTCGCTCGATCTGCCGCCCGACGAGTTGCTGAGCCACGTGGACGACCTCGTCGGCCGTATCGACCAGGACGAGTCGGATACGGAGAGCGCCACGGGGATCGTGGGTGCCACCTGCCTGTACGCGATCTACGATCCGGTGACACGTCGCTGTGTCGTGGCGCGTGCCGGGCACCTGGCGCCGGCGCTGGTCCTCCCCGACGGCACCGTCACCTTCTTGGATCTGCCGACCGGGCCGCCCCTGGGTCTGGGCGGGCTGCCGTTCCAGACCGCCGAGCTGGACCTTCCGGAGGGCGCACAGCTCGTCCTCTACACCGATGGCCTCATCGAGGACCGCAGGCGCGATCTGGACGTGGGCATGGAGCTGCTGCGCCAAGCGTTGTCGGGCCACCCCGACAGGTCGCCCGAGGAGAGCTGCCAGGCAGTGCTCGACGAGCTGCTGCCCGAGCGTCCCAAGGACGACGTCGCCCTGCTGATCGCCCGCACGCGAGGGCTCCCGCGTGACCGGATCGCCGACTGGGACGTGCCGCTCGATCCGGCCGCCGTCGCGGGGATGCGCGACGAGGTTGCCCGCAAGCTCGACGAGTGGGGTCTGTCCGAGGTGGCCTTCAGTGTGGAGCTGGTCCTGAGCGAGCTGGTCACCAACGCCATCCGTTACGGCTCCGAGCCGATCCACGTACGGCTGATCCACGACCGTACGCTGATCGTCGAGGTCGCCGACGGCAGCAACACCTCTCCGCACCTGCGGTATGCCGCGACGATGGACGAGGGCGGCCGCGGCCTGTTCCTGGTGTCGCAGGTCGCCGAGCGCTGGGGCACCCGGTACACGCCCCAGGGCAAGGTGATCTGGGCCGAACAGGCTCTTCCCGAGGTCTCCGAGGAGTCCGGCCCGGCGGCGGCTCCCATGGCGGAAGAGGCACCCGACCGGGACGGGGCCGGGGGCGCTCAGCGCGGCGGGGTCTAGTAGGACTCCGTTAAGTTGCTGTGGTTCTTGGGTTCTGGCTGGTGGTTGATGTTCTGGGCAGGGGGCGGTGGCAGGTGGTGCAGGTGCCGGTCCAGCAGTTCAGCAGCTCTTGGATGGTGTCGAGGATCTGGTAGAGGGTGAGTCCGCTGTATCGGCTTTTGGGGCCAGGCGCTGTTCGGTGAGGAACGCGTGGGCGGCGGTGACCAGGGTGACGTGGTGATGCCAGCCCATCCATGAACGGCCCTCGAAGTGGTCCAGGCCGAGACCGTGTTTGAGTTCCCGGTAGTCGTGCTCGATGCGCCAGCGGATCTTCGCCAGGCGGACCAGTTCGGCAAGCGGGGTGTCGGCGGGCAGGTTGGACAGCCAGTAGTCGGTGGGTGCTTCGGCGCCTTCGGGCCACTCGGCCAGCAGCGTCACTTCGGGCAGGACACCGTTCCAGCAGCCCTGCCGCGCGGTGGCGGCTGCCTGGGCCAGGCGGCGTGCCTTGACCCCGGCCGGCCGCACCCGCAGTGCCAGAAAGCGCGAGCGCATCGGCCCGCGGGAGCCTGCACGCCAGGTCACCTCGGTGAACGCCGGCCGGCCATGGCCAGCGGTCAAAGCGGCCACGGAGGACGGTTTATCGCGGTAGCGGGACTGCGGCTTGCGGCCGTTCCCGGACCACGCCGGGGCGGTGGGCTGCGCGTCGTGCGGGTGGACGGTCACGTCCGAACGGACCGCCACGACATATGTGATGCCCCGCTCGCTCAGGCCGTCGCGGAAGTCGGCGTTCTGCCCGTAGCCGGCGTCGGCCACCACCACCGGCGGCACCAGCCCCCACCCGGCCAGCTCATCAAGGGTGTCCAATGCCAGGCGCCACTTCTCCCGGTGCCCGACCTCTGGCGGTATCCCGGTCTTCTGCCGCCGTCCGGCGTCGTGCGCCCACTCCTGGGGCACGAATAATCGCCACTGCAGCGGACAGGACGCGGCGTCGGAGACCGCGTGCACGCTCACCGCGACCTGGCAGTTGGCCTGCTTGCCCAAAGCCCCGCAGTACTGAGGGGCGACCGCCACCGACATCTTCCCGTCCTTGGGGAACGACACATCATCGACCGCCCAGGCATCCGGGCTGATCTGCGGCACCATCCGCTCCGCGATCCGCCGCCGCACCGGCACCGGATCCCAGGTGGACTGGTTCACGAACTGCTGCAGGTTCTGCTCGTTGCCATCCGGCAGCCGCTCCGCCATCGGCTGGATCGACTTACGCCGCCCGTCCAGCATCAGTCCCCGCAGATAACAGTCACCCTTCGCCCGCTGATCCTTGCGCGGCACCGATGCGAACACGTCAGCCACGAATAACGCCAACTTCGCCCGAGCACGGTTCACTTCATGCGTGTCCATACCCTCCAACATGCCCCCGAATAGGACGGCGAGACAGACCTAACGGAGCCCTACTAGAAGGCTGGTGAAGATCTTGCAGTGGGGTCCCGGCTTGACGCCGGGCGGCCCCCTGCATGGAGCCGAACCCTTGCCGGGGTCGATCAGCTTCTTTAAGGCGCACTGCTTGAGGCGGATGGGTCGATGTCGCTTGCTACGGGCCCGATGAGTCCATGCGGCCATGAAAGCAGCTTCGTCGAGCGCACCAGTCGGCGGCGTTCGGGCTTCGGTCCGTCATCGGAATGGGCCTCACCCCCTATCGTCTACAGTTCAGTAGACCGTCTACAGAATTGTAGTCACTGGGCGGGTGCTGCTCCGGCGCGGCAGCACGACCCATCGCCGGAAGATCCGACGGAGGACCATGCACCACAAGATCCTGGTCGTCGAGGACGATCACGCCCTGCGTGATGTGCTGCGCCGCGGCCTGTTGGACGAGGACTTCGCACCCGTGCTCGCCGCCGACGGTGCCTCCGCCCTGCGGCTGGCCACCGACAACATCGCCGCGGTTGTCCTGGACGTGGGGCTGCCCGACGCGGACGGGCGGGACGTGTGCCAGGCGCTGCGCGCCAACGGCTTCGCCGCCCCGGTCATCTTCCTGACGGCCCGCCACCACCTCACCGACCGGCTGTCCGGGTTCTCCGCCGGGGCCGACGACTATCTGCCCAAGCCGTTCCATTTCGCCGAACTAGTCGCCCGGCTGCGGGCCGCGCTCAAACGCGCAGGGCCACCGGCCGTGGCCACGGCCGGAGATGTGGTCCTGGACGCGACTCGACACAGTGCCAGGGTCGGAGAGGTCCACGTCGACCTCTCGCCGACGGAGTTCCGGCTGCTGGCCACGCTCGTGGCCGCATACGGCAGCATCGTGAGCCGGCGCGACCTGGTGAGGGCGGCCTGGCCGGACGGCGCACAGGTCAGCGACAACACCCTCGATCAGTACCTGAGCCGGCTGCGCCGCAAGCTGCGCGAAGTCGGCAGCGACCTGAGCCTTACGACGGCGCGCGGGATCGGACACCGGCTGTCATGAACCGTCTCCTGCGCCGCCTGGCTCCCCGCACCCTGCGCGGCCGGCTCTCCCTCGTGGCGCTGACCACCGCCGCGCTCCTGATGGCCGTGCTGACCGTTGCGTTCAACACCGTGATGGACCGGCACCTGCAGCACCAGGCGGACGACGAACTGCGCAACCGCGCGGCTGCCGTCGCCACGACCATCGACACCAGCGGTCCCCGGGTGCGGGTCGTGGAGACCGTCAACGACCACCTCCTCGACGCCAACGCGTGGATCTACGCCGGGACCCAGGTGCTGGAGCAGCCGCCTGCCACCACGGCGGACAGTACGCTGGCCCGGGCCGCCGGCCGGCTCGCCGCACAACGGAAGCGGGCCTGCTCGACCGTCGACCCCGAAAGCCCACACGCCGTGCGCCTGTGCTCGGATCTCGTGGGCAGCCGTCACGGCGCCACTGTGGTCACGGCGCTGGACCTGGGGCCGTACCGGAGTTCGGCCGACACACTGCTGCTGGGTTCCCTGATCCTGGATGCCGTCATGCTCGCGTGCACCTACGCGCTGACGCGCCTGGCCGTCGGGCGAGCGCTGCGCCCCGTACGGACCATGACCGACCAGGCCACCCAGTGGAGCGCCGTCGGTTCCGACGAACGCTTCGGTGTCGAGCACCATCCGGTCGAACTCGCCCGTCTGGGTGCCTCGTTGGACACTCTGCTGGACCGCATACGCACCGTGCTGCGGCACGAGCAGCAGCTGACCGGCGAGTTGTCCCACGAACTGCGCACCCCGCTCACCCGGATCGTCATAGAGCTCGACTGGTGGCAGGCGCGCCCACGCACCGCCGCCGAAACCCGCGCCACCCATGGGGTGATCGTCGAGGCCGCCCAGTCCATGCGCACCATCTGCGACACGCTCCTCAGCGACGCCCGAGACAGAGCTCAGAACTCCTCGGCGGCCCCCGGCACCACGGCCGTCGTCCCCGTCCTGAACCGGCTGGTCGAGAGCTTCGACGCAGGGGAGCAGGTGAAGACATTCGTCGACGTGGCGGATCCAGGGCTGCAGGCAGGAGTCGCGCCCGCTCTCCTCGAACGCATCGTCAGCCCGTTGCTGACCAACGCGGTCCGGTTCGCCCTCTCCGCGGTGACCGTGTCCGCGCGGCAACTGCCCGGCAGGGTGCGTATCGACGTCACCGACGACGGTCCCGGCGTGCCGGCGATGTTCGTCGGCGACCTCTTCCAGCCCGGCCGCCGCGCCGACCTGGACGACGGGCACGACGGCGCGGGCCTCGGACTGCCGCTCGCGCGGCGTCTGGCCCGCGCCGTCGGCGGCGAGGTGTCCCACGATCCCGGTTACACCTCCGGCGCGCGCTTCCGGGTCGACCTGCCTGTCGGGTGACTGGACTCAGTCGGCCTGCTGAGTGACCGGCTCCCGTTCCGTCGGCCGCGCTGAGGTGGTCCGGCGTTCCTGGATCTGCGCGTAGGCCACCAGACCGAGCAGAACGGCCAGGAGTACGGCCGAGGAACCCGCCGTGCCGAGGTTCAGGCCGCCCTTGGCGACCGGCTTGGTCAGGAAGTCACCCGCGGTGGCGCCCAACGGGCGGGTGAGGACGAAGGCGATCCAGAAAAGCAGCACGTTCGGCACCACCGGCACCTTCATCAGGGCGACGAGAACGGCGAGCGCCCCGCTCACGAGCAGCGCGCCTCCGGCGTAACCAAGCCCGGAGCTGTCGGACAGGAAGTCACCCATGGACGTGCCGAGGGTGTTGGAGATGAGGATCGCCGACCAGAACAGCGCCTCGCCGCGGAAGGTGACGATGTCACGGATCTGGAAGGTCATCCCGGTGGCCTTCCAGACTGCGAAGATGACCAGCAGGATCGAGATGAGGATCGCCGCCCCGGTGGGGTAGCCGAGGCCCAGGCCCTGCGGGCCCCAGCCGAGTGAGGTGGCGTCGCCGGACAGGTACTTGGCTCCGGCGTCACGGTTCATGAAGTCGGACATCGTGGTGCCGGCCATGCTGGTCGACAGGATCACGGTCCAGTAGAAGAACGGGTTGTAGCGGCTGGACCTCAGCTGCAGGACCAAGGTCACCACGAAGATCAGGAACAGTCCGATCGTGGTGAGGAAGTAGCCGAGTGCGAGGGTCTGTGCGAACAGGTCGCCGGCCGTCTCGCCGAGAGTGGTCGCGGCGATCTTCATGATCCAGAACGCCAGAGTGACCTCGGGAAGTTTCTTCATCACCGATTTGGTCGTGCTCGTGACGTCCAGATCGGTGAACATCTCAGGTGGCTGCACGGTGGGGGGCTCCGATTCGGTCGTACGGCAGAACGCCCGCCCCGCGATGGGGGCGAGCGCTCGGTGTCACAGGGCGGCTCCGAAGAGTGATCGCCCGAGTCGACCTTGCCAGTATCAGCCTGAACGCATCCTGAGCACTTCCTGTACGCCTACTCAGGCCCAGTGCCGGGCGGCGCGCTGCGGCTGCGTCGCGTCCTTCCGGGTCACCGACAGATACACGACCAGGCCCAGGATGACCGCGAGGAACAGCACACTGGTGACAACCGTGCCCATGCCCAGGGCGCCGTCGCCGGTGGGCTGGGAGAGGTAGTCACCGATGGACGCGCCGAGCGGACGGGTGAGGATGTAGGCGATCCAGAAGCTCCAGACCGCGTCCAGGCCGAGCTTGAAGTGCGCAAGGGCGACCGCGGCGATGGCCAGGCCGAACAGAACCGCGGCGAGCCAGTAGCCGAGGTCCATGCGCTCGGAGACCAGGTCGCCGGCCGCGGTGCCGAGGGCGAAGGTGAACAGGACGGCAAGCCAGTAGAAGGACTCCCGGCCGGTGCTGTCGATGCTGTGGATCGACAGCGTTCGCTCACGCCGGTACCAGACCACGAAGACGATCGCGAGAATGACCGCGAAGACGGTGGTGCTCGTCTCCAGTGGCACGCCCATGTTGTCGGTGAGGTTGTCGCTGATCAGCGTGCCGACGACACTGATCAGGGCGACCGCGAGCCAGTACACGCCGGCGCGGTATGCGCTGGTGCGGAACTGTACGACCAGGACGACGGCCAGCAGAGCACTCATCAGTACCGACACACCGGTCAGGCCGAGGCCGGCCTTCTCGTTGAGCAGGTCGGCAGCTGTCTCACCCACGGTGGTGCACAGCACCTTGATGATCCAGAAGTAGGCGGTGACTTCGGGCACCTTGTTCCAGCGCGGCCGGGGGCCGGAGGGCGCCGCCTGGGCGCCGGCCGCCGACGATGCGGAGGTTTTTGACGTCTCGTATGTCATGAGGCCCGACCGTGCCACGGGATACCTGACCGCATCCTGACTGCGGTGCGGCATTGCCTGCCGCATCCACCTCACCCGAGCACTACGACGACTCATGATCAGGGCCCTGCGGGCGTAACCGGTGTCTGCGGGCGAGAATCACCCTCTGTACCCGGTGCCGGAGAGGCAGTTTGGCCGCGATGCGGGTGACGGTGACCCTCCTCGTTCGTCTTCCCGCGTGCGGCGCTGTGGTGCCCCGGAGTCGGCAAGCCGACCTCTTCCGGATCAGGTCGAACCCGACACCACTTCCCTGGACGCAACCGGTCAGGTCGTACCGCGGTGCGACGTCACATCGCTGCCGCATGCACGCCGTTCAGGATGCGTTCAGGCTCAAAGTGCCATCGTGCGGATCATGACCGCAGAGCACGTCCTCGACGACCGGCCCCTCGGCCCCGTACGCCAATTGGCGAACAAGGTGCCGGAGGTGACCGTCTACTTCTGGATCATCAAGGTGCTGACCACGGGCATGGGCGAGACGGCGTCGGACCTCCTGGCCCGTACGCTCGGCCCGATACCGGCGGTCGCGCTCGGCGGCCTCGCCCTGGCGGCCTCCCTGGCCATTCAGTTCACCCGGCGCCGGTACGTCGCCTGGGCCTACTGGACCGCCGTCGTCATGGTCAGTGTGTTCGGCACCATGGCCGCCGACGTCCTGCACGTCGGCCTGGGGGTGCCGTACATGGTGTCGACCCCGGCCTTCCTCGTCGTGCTGGCCGCGGTCTTCGCCCTCTGGTACGCGAGCGAGCAGACCCTCTCCATCCACAGCATCCGCACCCGCCGCCGCGAGACTTTCTACTGGGCGGCCGTCCTCGCCACCTTCGCCCTCGGCACCGCCGCAGGCGACCTCACCGCCACTGTCGGCTTCGGCTACCTGGGCTCGGTCGTCCTCTTCGCGGCCGGCATCTGCCTGCCCGCCCTGGCCCACCGTTTCGGCGCCATGGGCGCGGTGTTGGCGTTCTGGACCGCGTATGTCATCACCCGCCCCCTCGGCGCCTCCCTCGCCGACTGGATGGCACTCGGGCACAGCCGCGGCGCCCTGGGTCTCGGACTGGCGCCGGTCACGCTGGCGTGGACGGCCGCAATCATCGGATTCGTCGGCTACCTGGCCGTGTCACAGCGCGATCGGCGCGCCCCCACCGCAGCCTGAAGGTTCAGGACGCGCCGGTCGAGGTGGGGGAAGCCGAGCAATGCGCAGGACCTGCGGGTCAGTTCGGGGAGGACGTACCTTCCTGTGCGATTGAGCAGTAGGAACCGAGCAGGACCGGCGTCCACAGCACGGCCAGGAAGGCGCGTTCGTGCTCACGTAGTGAAAGCACGACGGCACCACGGCACGACTGTCTCGCCGAGCAACAGCCACACAGAACGGAGCCCGGCCCGGAGAACCGGGCCGGGCTCCGGAATGCGCGACCCTGCACAACACTGCGCCCCACTCTCGTCACGAGGGATTGGGGCGCAGTCTCGTTCGCCCAAGCCTTCGCCCTCCAGGGCCAACTGCTGTCACGCCCGAGGACTTCCGTACCGCCCACAGGTCGAGCCTTCACGTATTCATCACAATCTCATCACTTGGTCGACATGTTCACTACATCCGCCCTTACCGTCATGAGTCACCGCACATCCCATGGGGGGTCTCATGTCGTACAGCCAACCGCCGTCCCATCAGCCGCCGTTCCAGGGGCCGACACCTCCGGGGCCGGCCATGCCGGGGCCCGGGTTTCGGCCTCCGTCGGGCAGGCCGAAGTGGGCGAAGAAGAGGTTCGTCATCCCGGCCGCGTTCGTGATCCTGTTCCTCGGCGTCGGCATCGGAACGTCCGGGGGCGGCACGGAGAAGACCGCGGATGCGAAGCCCGCGCCGACGGTTACCGTGACGGAGCGCGCCGCCGCGAAGGGCGGCAAGGCGAAGCCGGCGCCGACCGTGACGGTCACGAAGACGGCGAAGCCGAAGGCTGCGGCCCCCGCTGAGAAGCCGGCCGCCGACAAGGCGCCGTCAGGGAAGGTCGTGTTCAAGGTGTGGGGGTCAGCGCCGTCCGGCGTCGACACGATGTACGGCAGTGACAGCGACAATCGTGACGGCTCCGGATTGCCGATGACGAAGACGCTGCCGTTGAACGATGACGCGCTGTACTTCCACATCTCGGCACAGCTGCAGGGCGGCGGGGACATCAACTGCTCTGTGACCGTCGGCGAGGAGACGAAGAAGGGGCACGCGTCCGGCAGTTACAACATTTGCACGGCACAGCTGAACGGCGGCCTGCTCGGCGGCTGGGACTAGGGCCGGCATGCGCCGGGGCCGTCGGGCTCCCGCCCGGCGGACGTACGACATCTTCGCCGGCTACACCCGAGTCCCGTGCACATGCCGCGGCTCGGCCAGCAGGCCGTAGATGACCAGCAGGGACACCAGCATCGTGAACAGCGACCAGAACGGGTAGACCGGAAGGAAGATCATCTGCCCGACCAGAGAGAGCGCGGCCAGGCAGACGCCCGTCAGCCGCGCCGCCCTGGAGCCCACGAACACGCCGATAGCCGCCAGGGCCATCACGATGCCGATGAAAACAAAGATCCAGCCCCAGGCCGTGTAGTTCAGGATGAGCAGCCGGTTGCCCTGGGAGTACACCTTCGAGTAGTAGCCGTGGTTGAAGATCGCCACGAAGCCGTTGAGAAGGTTGAATAGAGCGGAGACCATCAGCAGGATCCCGGCGAAGGCCACCCAATGAGAACGCTCCATCGGAGGCACGAGGTCGTCTGACTCAGAGGCTTGTGGCTGCATGACAACTATGAGATCCAGCCTCGCGGCAGACCGCAATCGGTACTGACCCGTCGGTGTCCGGACCCACGGCTGGCCTCCCGGTGAGCGGGGCCGGCCGGCCGGCCGTCCGTCGGACGTGCGACGCACAGCAACGCGAGTCCGGCCGGGGTGCCCTCCTCGGTGGGTGCGAGGTGATCCGGGCGCTGTCCCCGTAGCGGCGGGCCAGTTCCGGTCTGTTGAGCTCGGCGCCGAACAGGGTGTGGCCGGGCGTGTAGGGGCGACAGTGGAATTTCGCATTCGAAGAGGTCATCGACGGCATCTGGTGAGCGTCCGCCTGGTCGACCGAAGGGGGCCTGCCTCGGTGGCCAAGGTGTGACACCTTGGCCGACTGATCCTGAGGAACTGCTGATCGTGAGGATGGGGGTCGACGAGCCGGCTACGGCGGACTCGCCAACTACGGCTGCTGCCCCTCTGTGAACAGGTCGCTGAACTCGTCACCATCCAGGCCCTGTGGGGGCATACGAATCGAGACCGCGGCGAGCGAGGACACCTGCGTCGCCGTGGCCGGGGTCGTGCGCCCCATGAACTGGGCTCCCGTGGCGATTGCCGAGCCCGCGCCGGCGAGTCCGCCGATGGAAGAAGTAGCCGGCGATGTTCCCGGCGGCCGACGACGGTGCCTTGATGACCGGTGCCCGTAGTGCGAATCGAAGTCGGCGCGCGGAACCAGCCGTTGTTCGCCGTGAGACCCTCGGTGCCGGCCGTGCTCGGAATCGCTTCGGGAGCCGCTCATCTTGTTGTCTGCCTTCGCAGGAGCGCGGGCAGCGTCCTCGTCCGCTACGAAACCGGGGGAGCGGGCGGGTACGAAGTGCGGCATGTCAGGGCCGTGCGACTTGCCGTCGGCCCCGTCCCACCAGACGTACGCCGTGCGTTCGCTCCACGGGGTGCCGTCGGGTGCGGCCGAGCCCGGCTGTAGGGGATGCGGCGGTTGGCGGGCCACGCCCATGCCCATTCCGCGGCTACCCGGTTCTGTTCGGAGCGGGCTTCCTGCGGGCCGTCTGGGTTGCTCCCTTCGGGGTACATGCCGCAGTAGATCCAGCAGCCGCAGGGCATCGAACCGTCATCTTCCCGCTGCGTGTATGCGCTCAGCGGACTTCCGTCCGGGCCGTGGCCCTCGGTCTCCGCGAGCGCCGGTTCGGCGACGGGCTCCCGCTGTGGCCCACTTGCGCACACCCATGTGTGTCTTCTCGGCCGCCGGGGCTCGGGGCGTCATGGCGGGCGTCCTGTTCAGGCTGCGAGCCGGGGCTGCCACGTCGCGCGGAGCGTCAGCCGGTCGGTTCGTCAGGAATGGGGTGGTCGGGTCGCGGGCTTCCGGAGTGCGGGGCGCCCCGCCGTCCTGTACCCGCTTCGTCTGTGTCGGGGATCTCCGGGTCGGGCTCGGACTCTTCCTTGTCGTCCGGCCGCGCCGCGTCGTCGGCGGACTCCCAGGGATCATCCGTGCCGCTGCCCGTCTGCTGGTCGGGCATATCCCTCGGCGTGGGCTCCGGTCCCGGTGGTTCGGGCCGGGGCTCACTCACAGCGCTCTCGCTTCCTCGGTGGGCTGGTACGGCACGCGGGTACCCCGGCGGATGGGAGCGATGCCTGGTATTCGTGGCCGTGCTCTCCGTACCGCACGCTTCGTGCCACTCCGGACGTGCCGTCCAATGGCGGTGTAGCGGGCCTAAGCGGGCCGGGGTGTGTGCCGCCATTCGAACATGAGGATCGTCGCGTCGTCGCGGAGACGGTTTTCCTGGGCGTTCAGGATCGTCTGGATGAGGCGCCGCAGTGTCTCCGGCGCCAGTTCGCCTGACGCGGCGGCCCGGACGACGTAGTCGGCGAACCGTTCGAGACCGATCTCGCCGCCGGCCGTCCTGCGGGCTTCCGTGACGCCATCGGTGAACATCAGCACTCGGTCACCTGGTTCCAGGGCTGTCTCGTGCACGCGCCGGGGCGTCGAGGTGAGGGCGGCCGGCATCCCCATGGGCGGATCGGCGTCGCGGTCCATGGCTCCGGCGACCAGGCGATGGTCACGGATGAGGAGCGGTGCAGGGTGTCCGCAGTTGATCCAGCGCAGTTTGCCGGTGCTCAGGTTCAGTTGGGAGACGACCGCGGTGCAGAACTGGTCCGGCAGCCACTTGGACAGGGCTGCGTCGACGCACTCCACGAGTTCGGGGAGGTCCGCTCCGGTGCGACGCGCGTTGCGGCATGCGGCCAGCGACACGACCGATGTCAGCCCCGAAGCCAGATCGTGTCCCATGGCGTCCAGGATCGCCGTGTGGAGGATCGAGTCGGTCAGGGCGTGGTCGAACGCGTCCCCGCCGACCTCGTAAGCCGGTTCCAGGACGGCGGTCGACACGGCGCGCGTGGTGCCGATCGTGCGGGGCGGGAGGAAGGCGCGCAGCATTTCGGCCGCCAGCCGCATCGGTTCCGTACGGGTCTGGCGAACGTAGGAGTCCTTGTACGCTCGCTTGGACGTGATCATCATGGCGAACAGGGAGGCGAGCGTCCTGCCACGCCGCAGTGCCAGCGGGTCGAGGGTCGGGGCGCGTACAGCGAGGACGCCGAGGCGTTCCGCCCCGTCCACAAGCGGCAACCAGGCCGTCGTCCCCCCGAAGTCGGATTCCTCGATGCGCAAGGATTGGGTGCGATACGTCCAGCCGGCGAGCGAATCGTCGATGGGGAGCGTCCGCACCAGATCGTTGAGCGGTGTCAGCTGTTGTTGTTGCAGGTCGGCCAGGTAGGCGACGGAGTGCTGAAGACCCATGGCCTTGGTGCAACGCGCCATTGCGGTGGTGAGGTCGAGCGTCGAGTTGCCGAGATCCGCGAGGAACTCGGCAAGGGCAACCTCAGGGATCTCGGGAACGGCCACCTCATCACCCCTCGTCCGGATCCTGGTCCCGGGTCTACGGGTCTATACGTACCTGTGCAGTCTCACACCGCGACGTATGGCTCGCCCGTGGGGGACGGACCGGATCGTGGAGGTCGTGTCGTCCAGAGCCGGCGACGCGGTGCAGTCCGCCGCGACTTTCCTTGCCAGGGCCGCGCTCGCCAGCTCCGAGGCCGTCTGCGCGTTCGCGCGTAACCGGCGCGGACATCTTTCCTGAGTCCTGGCGGCGCAGCACATTGGGTGCAGCGGTAGCGCTCAGTGCGCTTCGGTGGCCGGCGGTGTCCAACCGTGCTGGGCAGCCATCAACCCTCGCCCCGTGATTCCGGGCAATCGGCATAAGGCGACGCGACGGCCGGTCTGCGTCGCACGGTCGTTCGCCCAGTGTAGTGGCATGTGCCCCTTTATTGAATTTCTGTGTAAAAGCCGCCACGGTGAGCTTGACAATGGCCATGAGGGGTACTTTGCGGTTAGGCCCATAGAAGGACAACTGCCTAGACGGGGTTGAGACGGGAGCGCGCTGTGGCTGGGAGCGAGAAGGCCAAAGCCAAGAAGGAGCAAGTGAAGGGAAAGACGAAGGAAACGGTCGGGCGCACGATAGGCAATGAAGAGATGACCGCTAAGGGTCGCGCGGAGAAGGCCAAGGGGGACGCGCGCCAGGCGAAGGAGAAGGGGAAGGACGTCTTCCGCGGTTAATGGAAACTACCTGTGAGCCTGCCGCACAGAATTGCGCGGCAGGCTCAGGACGGTGCGGACGAGCGGCACGACCGACAGATCGATGAGTCACTTAAGTCGAGGCCTCCGACCGGCATCGACTGACGTCGCCCTTCCATGCGAGGCTGATCAGCCAATCCTGTCACCGGGTCCGCGACCAAGTTCTCAAGGACGCCGCCTGATCCGGCGCAAGGCATCGGTGGATGCGAGGTTCTCCGATGGGCTGCTCTCGTCCAGGTTGTCGATCAGCGCCACGTAGGCCTCCTACGCGATGCCGAGCTAGCCAGCGGCTCGCAGGTGTCCCTCGTACCGAGGGTGAGGGCCCTTGAGTCGGGCGGGGCAGGGCGGCCTTCAGACCTGCTCGTCGCTCGAGTCCAGCCTCAGTGCGTGCAGCCGCGTCGGATCGCCGAGTGCGCGCAACTCCTTGACCAACTGGAAGTCCTCGACGGTCGGTTGCGGGAGCCACGCGCCTTCGCCGTCGGCCGCAGTAGGAGCCGATCCCGTTTACCGTCGGCGTTTCGGTCCGCTCTTCTCGCCACTCACTGGCGAGGCGCCGGCTCCAGCGCCTCGACATCCACTGCCCATACGGCCTGCGTCCGCTGAATGAGTGTGTGTCTGCGTGTCCCAGTTCCTGGCATTGGCTCGGTCGTTGGACGGGTCACGGCGGCCGACCGTTCCGGGTGGTGGCTTATCGCGAGGAAGGGAACGCTCATGGCGGACAATGATCTGGGGAGTCTGCTGGGGAACCTGCTGGGCAGGGGTAGTTCCTCCGGGTCGGGGAAAATGCTCGGCGCGCTGTTCAACGGCGCCAGTCGCGGAGCTGGCAGCTCGCTGGAAGGGCTGCTCGGCCAGCTCAGGGATGGCGGATTGCGGGCAAAAGTCGCCTCCTGGACTGGCACAGGGGAGAACGAAAACATCAGCGGTGCGGAGATCGCCCAGGCGCTTCCCCCCGGTCTGCTCGCCTCGGCTGCGCGCTCCTGTGGGCTCCGTGAGGTGGAGGCCGCAGACCAGATCGGTCAACGACCCGGGACTCAAAGTTCCGGGCTTGCGCAACGGGCGCCACTGGCTGTGGTGCTGCGTTTGCGTCCTGTCCCACACCCGGTGTTGTTCGGGGGTGTGTCTGGGGCGGTTGACTGCGCCCCGCGTCGCCACAACTCTTCCGCACGGTGACGGATGTTGCGGGAGCCGTTCCAGTCCGCGTGTGCAACGACACCGCAGGACCGGCATACGAAGCGGGCCTGACTGGCCCGGTTCGCCTTGTCGATGTGCCCGCATTCGGCGCAGGTGCGGGAGGTGTACGCCGCATCGACGTGCACCACCGGTACCCCTGCCTTGCGGGCCTTGTACGCGATGAACTGGCCGAGCTGGGCGAAGCTCCAGCTTGAGTGGGTGGCCCGTTGGGGCTTGCGAAGCCGTACCCGTGCGCGGATGCCGGTGAGGTCTTCCAGGGCGATTCCGCGTCCGGTGCGTTCTGCCTCGGCCACCACATGTTTCGCGATCTTGTGGTTGATGTCCCGCGCCCGCCGCGCCTCCTTACGACGCCGCTTCTTCAGGCGTCGTTTGACGGACGGGGTGTTCTTACGCTGGAGTTTCTGACGCAGGACGCGTTCGCGCAGGCGTCCGCGATTCAGCCGGCGCCCGGCCATGATCTGACCGTCCGAGGTGGTCGCGATGTTCACGATCCCCAGATCGACCCCCAGGAACTGGGTGATGCTGGTATTGAGTGCGGCCTCGGGGACCTCGCAGGTGGCGGTCAGGAACCACATGCCGTCGCGGTACAGCAGGTCTGACTCGCCCTTGCGGTGCAGGGCCAGGCGGGCCGCATGCTCGGGGGCGGCGGTGAACGCCACGCCCTTCATCCGGCCCGACAGCGTCCAGATGGACACCGTGCGCTCCGTGTACTGCCGGGACAGCATCCGGTCGTCATACGGCTGCGCGCCCTCCGGGCGGAAGGCGATCGGTTTCTCGACTGCCCGCCGGTAGCGCTTGGAGGAGGGCCTGCCGAGGTTTCCTGCCGTCAGGTTCGCCTTGAGGGTGCGGTACGCGTCGCAGGTCTTCTTGATGACGTGCTGGGCGGCCTGCGCTCCGAGCCCCCACCGGTCCTTGATCGCCGTGTAGGTGTGCTCACGCAGGGTGAAGTTGCGCTTGATGTCCTTCTCGAACGCCACGGACGACACCCAGGTCGCGGCCTGATTGCAGGCGTGCAGGGTTTCCTCAAGTGCCGCCGCCTGCACGGGCGTCGGCAGCAGTTTCACCTGCACACTCAACTTCACGACCGTGACGCTACCTGCCGCCTGACGTACCGGCATTCGAACAGCACACATTCCTCCTGGTGCCCCCTCCTACCTCGCCGCCTCCGCGGGCGGCGCGCCGCTCGCCCTCATCAAGCAGTACATCGAGCGGCGGAAACGCCCTGACTAGTGTCTCGTGATTCCGTCAGCGTTACTTGATCTTATGTGGCAGGGTCTCTTGGTGTGGAGCTCTCCGTGGAACAGGCCGCCGAGTTGCGGGAGTTGGTGAACAGTCGGGACGTTCCTGCGGACATAGCAACGCGGGGCCGGATCGTGCTGTGGTCGAGTGAGGGGCGTCGGCGCAAGGACATTGCCGAGCTGCTCGGGGTGTCGCAGCCGACCGTGGACCGCTGGAAGATCCGCTATGTCGAGCAGGGCCTGGCCGGGCTGGAAGGCGACCGGCCTGGCGGGGCCCGGGAACAGGTGCCGGCGCGGGTGCGGGCCCGGGTGATTGCGCTGACGCGCATGACGCCGCCGGACGGCACGGGGCTTTCGCACTGGTCCACACGGGAGTTGGCGAAGTACCTGGAGCGGACCGAGAACATCACCGTGTCCTGGCACTACATCGCGCGCGTCTGGCGGGAGGAAAGCCTGAAGCCGCACCGGTTGGGCACCTTCAAGCTTTCCAAAGACCCCGCGTTCGCGGAGAAAGTGGCCGATGTGATCGGCCTGTATCTGGCCCCGCCGGGCGGCGCGGTGGTCCTCTCGATCGACGAGTCGGGTCGGACCGGGGCGCGGTGACACCGTTTCTGGTGTTCCGTTTCCCCGACCCGCCCGCCGAACCGGACGTGCCCGTCTCCGAGCATCCGGCTCTCCACGTGCTCTTGCCTCTGGTCAGCCGACGGCTGGCGGTATTGGCGTCCATGGTGTGGGTATGTTCCGGCCCCGGTATCGGTAGCGGACCACCGGAACCTTCTGGGGTTGGAACAGCGATATCCCATCCTCGGTCGGTCGTTTCCCGGGGAGGAAACGCCGGAACAAGGATGCCCACGGGACACGAGGATGTCGTTTACGCAGCCAGCGGGTCACCCGATGCCAGGAATACTCATCGAGATAGCCGAAGGTGGCCGCCGACACGCCATGTCGGAAGTAGGCACACCAGCCCCGCAGCACGGCATTCAACTGACGCAGCAGGTCGGACAGATGCCGGTGCTTCGATCTGCCGGTAATCGCCCGGGCCTTGTCCACGATGGAGGCCAGGGCCTTCTTCGAGGGGTAGGTATAAACGACGTTCCGGTCGGTGCCCCGTTTCCGCCGGCGCTGGATGTGCCAGCCCAGAAAATCGAAGCCCTCGTCGATGTGAACCACCTGTGTCTTGGCCTCCGACAGGCGCAAGCCCATCGGCGCCAGGACTGCTGCGGCCTCGGCCCGCAGCGCTTCGGCGTGTTGACGCGTCCCTGAAACCATGACCACCCAGTCATCCGCATAGCGGATGAGGCGGCACATGGGCAGGCCGCGTCTGCGACGCGCGGTGCGCTGATAGTCCGATCCATAGCTCTGCCACGTCTCGGCGAAGTGCTCGTCGAGCTCGGACAGAGCGATGTTGGCCAGCAGTGGGGACAGGATTCCTCCCTGGGGAGTGCCGGTGATCGAAGCGCCCTCAGTGCCGTCCGTATGCATGATTCCGGCTTTGAGAAACGCCTTGACCAGGGCCAGGACCCGTTTGTCTCCGATTCGCGCGCGCACTCGGTCCATCAGGGCCGGGTGCGCGATCTCGTCAAAACACGCCTGGATGTCCGCTTCCAGGACCCATTCGTAAGAGCGGGAGCCGAAGAAGTGGATCTCGGCGATCGCATCCTGAGCCCGCCGTTTGGGACGGAACCCGTAGCTGCACGGGAGGAAATCCGCCTCAAAGATCGGCTCCAGCACCAGTTTCAGAGCCGCTTGCACAACTCTGTCGCCCACAGGAGGGATGCCCAGCCGACGGAGCTTTCCACTTCCGCCCTTGGGAATCATCACCTCCCGCACCGGGAGAGGGATGAACGTCTGCGTCTTGAGATCTCGACGGAGACGGTCCAGGAAGAGATCTTCCCGTCCCGACAGCCGTACGGCATGGGCGGAAATTCCATCCACACCTGCGGTTCGGGCACCCCGATTGGTCCGCACCCGCTCCCATGCAACCAGAAGGAATGCGGGGTCACATACGAGGTTGAACAGATCGTTGAACCGGCGACCGGTGTCATCGGTCGCCCATTGGTGCAGCTTGGTCTGGATCCCCAGTACCCGCCGCTCGGCCCACAACAGGGCGTCCGACGGATCGTCAATATTCATCAACGGACTCCTGGCCTTCCAGAACCGTCACTGCGAACACGCTGCCGCTCTTCGCCATGCGGACGGCTTTCCCGTCCTCGGACTACTACAGCGGCTCCGCCCCGACCGGATGCTGCCGGTGGACGATGCACCTGCCCGCCATCGGCCTGGACGACCGACGGAAAGGGAGGCACCCGGACGGTTCCCACGTTCACTGCCGGATCGATCGACGAATGAGGTGCCCGACTTTGCCCCTGCGGCCTCGCCACGCCTACGCCGCAGGCATTCAACGTGGCCTCCCGACCGACGACTTCAACCGGCCCAGGAGTCACCCCACTCCCCACCTCGGGGAGCGAAATGTGCACCGCAATCCAGCCCACATCCGCCAGATTCGAGCTGGTGGATCTCTTAAGGGGCTTTACACGCCGGTTCCTCACGTGCACCTTTCCGTCTCGCTTGCCGGACCCGCGCCGTCTGGCAGTGCCAGCGCGTCCCGTCGTTGTCGGGGCTGCTTTCCGCCCTTACCGGCACCTCCCGGTTCGAACTGCCCCCAGCTTCGTCGTGCTACTGCGACAGCACGGCGGCGGAGTCCTTTCACCTCCGCTCGATCCCACAGCGCCTCGTGGCGCACGAAGACGCAGATCCAGGCGCTGGACCGAACCCAGCCGGTACTGCCGGTCTCCTTCGCCGCGAGCGAGAAGCGCACCGCCGACTACGTCCGGCACGGCACCACGAACCTGTTCGCCGCCCTGAACGTGACCACCGGCGAAGTGCTCGGCGAGTGCAAGCCGACCCGGAACGGCAAGGACTTCCTGGCCTTTCTCAGGAAGGCGGTGAGACCGCACGCCGGGAAGGACATCCACGTCGTCCTGGACAACCTCTCGACGCACACCACCCCCGAAGTCAAGGAGTGGCTGGCCAAGAACCCGCACGTCCACTTCCATTTCACTCCCGTCGGCTCCTCGTGGCTGAACCAGATCGAGATCTGGTTCGGAATCCTGACCCGGCAGTCCATCCGCCGTGGCACGTTCGCCAGCGTCAACGTCCTGATCAAACAGATCCGCGACTACATCAACTCCTGGAACACGACGGCGAAACCGTTCACCTGGACCGCGACCGCCGGCGAGGTCCTCGCGAAGGTCCGACTCGTCGCGACCAACGTGAAGAAACTCGTCAATAACAACGCGAACTGACATGAACAGGATCACGAGACACTAGCTGGCCTCCGGCCGACTCCGCCGGGCAGCCCCACGGCCGAAACCACAGATACTGCGATGCTGCGCATCGCCACCACAGGATGCGATTCCTCCCGGGGGTGAACCCCCGGTTCCTCGCAAGAGCCCGCTGAAACGCTGCCCGTGGCTGTCGACAAGCTCACCCCCGAGGGGCAGATCCCTAAAGAAGCACTTGAGGAACTCATCGCCCAACAGCTGCAGTGACAGCGAAACAGCGGACAGGTGAGGCGACGAGGCTGGCCAGTTGCCGACCGGTTCGCAGGGATCGCAGGCTTGCCCATGTGGAAATGCCGTCACGCGCCACGTACGCCCGAGCCGGACAGGCTTCGGCGACGGCTGCGTCGAGCTGGGGGCGAGCGTCTGGCGGCCGAGGGGAAGTTGTACGTCGCCTGATGTCGATGGCTCCGCTCACGCTGCATCGCCCCCGCGTCTCCCGTCGTGGCATCGATATCTCCGAGCAAGGTCGGACGGCACCGGTCGTGAACGCTCCGTTGCCCGGCTGCCGGAGGCTGCTCGTCGCTGGGCAACGCAAGGACAAGCACTTCCTTCGCTTCGTCGCCGTCGCCGCGACATGCATCTGCTGTCTCAGACTCCGAGAGTGGAATGACTTCATAGTTGAAGCAATTGTTCCATTGGATAACCTCCAGCCCCGAATCGTAGGGAGAGGCGCATAATTGAAACTGTCCGGCTGGGATTGGAGAGCGTCATGGTCATCCTCGGTGTCATCCTCCTTGTCATCGGTCTTGTGACTGGAATTTCCATACTGTGGACCATCGGGGTCGTCCTGTTGGTGATAGGCGCCATCCTGTGGGTGCTCGGAGCTGTTGGTCACTCTGTGGGTGGCAGGCGGCACTACTGGTGATGGCCGCCCGAGTGGCTCAAAGTGGGTGAACGACCGCGACTATGCGGATGAGGCACCGCAGAGCTGAATTGCGAAGCTTGCGCTCTCCTTGAGGCAAGGCAAGGAATCGCCCAGAGCAGTTCACGGCGTCGTGGGGGAAGAAGTTCGAACGGGGATGCAAAGCGCACGCCACTGCAGTGTTGAGCCCTCTCGGCACGCTGCACGCCGGCGCTGGATCTTTGGCCTCCTGAGAGCCGACGAGGGCTACTCTCGTCGGCTCTCAGGAGGCCTCCGCTACTGAACTCAAGATCTCCGCTGGTCGATGCCCCGGTCTGATGGTCTCCCTCATCAGTACGAGTCGGGCTCGCTCTGATGCGAAGGGGCCTCGCCTGTAGGAACTGATCAGCGCTCGCCGGGTGGTTGAGCGCTGGCCCACAGGCGGTGAGCGGTGCGGACAGCGTTCCCCACCCGAGTGGCCCAGGGGCGCGTGATGAACTGTGACAGTGCACGGTAGTGCCCGCTCATACCCTTCACGGACGCTGATCCGGCGCTCGATCGTCACCTTAGGTGCGACGGCGATCAGACGCATGCGCGGCGCCCTGGGTGCGGCTGCGCCGGCAGTCGTGACTTTCGTCGGCGGAGGACGATCAGCGGGCGGGCCCTTGTCGGCGTGCACGCGACGCCGGTGTCCATGAGGCCATTCCCTCGAGACGAGTGGTTGCCTTGGTGCGGCCGGTGCTTGTGTGTGAGAGCTGCGGCTGGAGGGCCTCCAGGACCCCAGTTGGTGTGCTGTTGCGGCGCAAGCTCCGTGGGCGTGTTCTTGATGCCGGTGACCCTCGACGTTTCGGGTACTCGACGCTTTGACGTCACTTGAGCGGCAAGGAGGCAGATGATGCCCAGAGGTTCAAGTCCCAAGCGGGAACGGCAGTATGAGCACATCAAGGAGAGCGCCGAAGAGCGTGGTGCCTCGACGAGTCGGGCAAAGGAGATCGCTGCGCGTACCGTCAACAAGGAACGCGCGCGGTCGGGCGAATCGAAGTCGGCGAGCAAGACGTCCACGCAGGACGGGAAGTCGGCTTCGCAGCGTGGCGGGGAACGCTCGCACAGTGGCGCACAGGGTCCGACGAAGGATCAGCTGTACGAGGAGGCGAAGAAGCGCAAGATCGACGGGCGTTCGTCGATGAACAAGCAGGAGCTGCGCGAGGCTCTCGGCGGCTGACGTCTCGGCGGCACGGAGTCCGCAGCATCGGTTCTTGACGGTCTCGTCGCGGTGCCTTACAGGAATCACCGCGACGGTTTCGCGTCGGGACAGACCCGAGGCGCAGCACTGACTGCGGAACGCGGAGTGATCCAGGCTCAGCAAGAGGGCACCCCGTGTCCCCCTGCGTGCGACACCCAGTCGCCCCCGCCCCTAGCCACCTGTACGTGCCCGGCTGGCGGCGCCGGGCGGGAGTTGCGAGAGGTCACCGGCCTCAGCCCGGGCATGCTCGGATGGTGAGGACGAACCCGGACCGGACGCGGAAGGACGTGGAACACATGGCACGCGCGGCTCTGTTCGACGTCGACGGCACGCTCGTCGACACCAATCACCTGCATGTGGTGACGTGGTGGGAGGCGCTGCGACAGGCCGGACACGACGTCACGATGCATGACATCCACCGGGCGATCGACCTCGGCTCCGATGATCTGCTCGCGCACCTCCTCGGCGAGGACCGTGACCAGGACCAGGACGCGCGGCTCAGCGCCGCGCACACCGCGTTGTACGGAACCTACTTCGACCGGCTGCCGCCGCTGGAAGGCGCCCAGGTTCTGCTGAGGGAGCTGGCCGGCCGGGGCCGGCGCATCGTTCTAGCAACCTCGGCCGGGGGACCGGAACTGAAGGCGCTGCGCCGTGCCATCGACGCGGACGACGTGATCACGGGAGTGGCGAGCGCCGACGACGTGGCCGAGGGTAAGCCGGCCCCCGATCCGGTTCACCGGGCGCTGGAGCTGGCGGAGACGGACGCTTCCGACGCGGTGTTTGTGGGGGACACGGTCTGGGACATGAAGGCGGCCGCCAGGGCAGGTGTGCGCGCCGTCGGTGTAGCGTGCGGCGGCGTCCCGCGTACGGACCTCGAAGAGGCGGGAGCCGAGGCCGTGTACGACGGTCCTGCGGACCTGCTCGGCCTACTCGACACGAGCGTCCTGGCCCAGATGAAACGCGGATAGTTCTGACGCACGCGCTGACCTGCTGGAAAGAATGGCTACCGAGCTCGAGACCGTACGAGCCATGAGTTCATCTCCCGCAGGTCCGGGTGTCCGGCCGTCAGGCACTCATGCCGTTGTGCGGCGTGGCGTCAACCTCGACGGCGCCGGATCCAACGGTGTGCGCAGCGCGGTGCGGTCGTTCCGCCAGGCTTCCAGGAGGTGGCTGCCGAGGCGTCCTTCGAGGAAGACGGTGGCCTCGACACCGTGGGCGACATCGGGGGCGAGTTCCGGTTCGTCGGACAGCAGTCCGCCGACGACCTCGCGGCGCACGACCTGTTCGTGGACGGCGTCGGCCTCCACGTGCTCGTCGTAGAAGTGTGTCGCAGCCGCTCCGGCGCCGGTGCGCCGCAGGGCCGCGGCCAGTCGTCGCGAGCCGGGTGAGGAGGTCACCTCGACGGCGGCGAAGTGACCCACGAGGGCTCCGCGCAGAGCGCGGTGCAGACCGAACAGGGACATGACGTTGACGGTGGCCAGCGCTTGTGCGGGAGCGGCGTCGGCGTAGTGGCCGTACGCGGTGTCCAGGCCGAGATCGGTCATCAGGTCGGCGAAGAGCTGGGCGTGGATGTTCTCGGGCCGCCCGGCGCCGAACTCGTCGAACTCGATGGCCACCATGCCGGCCTTGGCGCGTCCGCGCAGGCGCGGGATGACCCACACGTGTGGATCGGCTTCTTTGAGGTGGTAGAGGGACCGCAGCGCGGCGTACTCCCTGAGCTGTTCCGCCGTGCCGTCCCTCTGCAAGAAGTGGGTCACGCTCGTTTCGTCGTGGCCGGCAGGCTCCAGGAGGAGAGGTGCGAGTGCGGCGTCCGCATCGGCCTGGAAGGGCACGTCGGCCCGCAGCGCACTGTGGAAGCGTTCTTCGAGCAGACCGCGCAGGGCCAGGAGATCGGCGTCCCATTCGAGTTCGTCCCTGACACCGGCGAACCCCTGGTAGTGCATTTCGTAGAGCACGTACAGGGCGAGCTGGAGGTCGTCCCCGTACGGGTCGGTGGTCCGCGGCAGTGACCCGATGCGCGGTGTGGTGGTCGCACCGCGAAGTGCGTCGACGACGTGGCGCGAGATGTCGCCGCGCGGCAGGGGGAGCGTCGGTCGGCGGCGGGGCTCCCGGCTGTCAGGATTCATGATCGGATCGCTCTCGGCCACGTGAATCGGCTCGCGGCTCCGTGACGGAGAAGCCCCTCTGGGGAGCGGTCCCTCGGCCCCCGCGTCCGTCGGCGTCGGTGACTTGGTGCGACCGCGATGGCTGGTGTCGCACCACGGGTAGGTGCGGCTGCGCCGACAGGTGCAGATCGCGACGGTGAAGCGGTGCGAGACCCACACCGTTCCGCCGTCGGCTACGACCTCGACGGGGCCCTCCACGAGCAGTGGCCCGTGCGGGTCGACGGTGACACGGCGTGGTCGCTCAGATGCGTGCGGCACGGATGACCACCAGCTCTTCCCTGGTCTCCTCGCCCACGAGTCCACGCCCGCGCAGCCAGGGAGTGCGCGCACGGAGCACCGGTCCGAAAGGGATGCGCGCCCGGTCGACGACCTCGGCGTACAGCCCCGCTCCGGTGAGTCGATCCAGGGTGCAGTCGGTTCCGGACAGAGCCGACTGCACGAGCAGCAGAACACCGTCGGGCCTCAAGGAGCCGGGGGCGGTGTCGCAGATGAGGTCCAGCAAGGCCCGCCCGTCGGCCCCCGCGTCCCAGGCACGGGCCCTGCCACGAGGTGGCGGACCGTCCGAGGGAGACGGGACGTAGGGCGGATTGCTGATGACGAGGTCGTAGGTGTGTCCGCGCACCGCGGTGGTCAGGTTCCCATGCCGAACGGTGACGCGCTGCCGGGACAGCAGCGCGTTGAGGCGGGTGGTCCACACGGCGGCCCAGGAGATGTCGACGGCGGTCACCCGGGCGCCCAGCCGCGCGGCGTGCAGTGCCAGTGCCCCACTCCCGCTCCCCAAGTCCAGCACGTCAGTGCTGGGACCGATGGGCTCCCGGTACAGCGCGCTGGTGAGTATCCGGGTGTCGCACTGCGGTGCGTACACACCGGGCGGGCGGACCAGGCGGGGCGAGGTCGTGAACGCCCGGACACGTGCTGGTGCCTGTGGAGCCATCGGCTGTCTCCGATCCGTGGGACGCGCGACCGCGGCGGTCGGGTGTGCTTCGTTCACATTCGGTGGATGCTGCCCGTGTCAGGTGTGACACCGAGTGCCCTACGAGACGGGATCCACACGTGAGAGGGACTTGGCAGGAAGGCTTGGAGGGCGTTGGGGCGTCGCGCGTCGCGCCCCCGAGCGTCGCGGTCTCGTGCTCTTCGGCGCCCGGGCAGTGGCTGCGTAATGTCGCCCGAAGTCACGACAGTCCTGCGCGATGTACTCGGGCGGATGGCAGACGCTGCGGGCGTTGCAGACAGCGCAACGGCTCGATGGCAGCGTGGGCACAGCCGCACGCCCTGCAGGGTGTGTACTACGTGCTCCTGCGCCACCCACGCGGTGGCTCAGGACCTCTTCCAGCGCCGGAATGTCCACCGGTTCGTCGAACCAGAGAACGGGCGCATCTGCCGCCGCGTCCTTGCCCTGGCCACGAGCCTTCGTCCTGGCCCCCGGCATCAGCCCTTATTCGACTTGTTCGGATAGCGGCACTCGGGCCGGATCCAACCTGGCGTCGACACCCTCCAAGCACGTGGCAAAGGTGCAACCGGTACAGAAGCCGGGCACGCGCCGTCGACGACTGTTACGCAGCGCAGCGGGACGGCATACCGAGACCACTGCGCATCGTGCGAACCGACGAGGCCCGGGTAGCCGCTGGGCGTAAGAAATCGTGCCAGGGGAGTGTGTGACGTGGGGGCTGAACGGGGGAGAGGCAGGTGTTGAAGGATCATCGCGGAACTCGCAGGTGCACGCCGACTGAACAGCAGAGCATTATGGAAGAAGCGGCCCGTCGCATCCATATCCACCCGAGCTGCGGCGCAGTGGAAAGGGCGCCGTCACTCCGCAGAAGAATGAAGTTGTCAAGGAATCGCAGCCCCGACATCGCAGGGCATGGGCAGTTAGGCGCACGGAACTGAGCGCGAGGAGAAGGGCTGCTGGAAGCCGCCGACCACGCGCGAAGTCCTCACCTCCGGGGCACCTCGGAGATCGGAGGCGGGTCGGTCCCGGTTTTCGGCCGTGTCGTGGCGGCTCGGCACACATGGGAGGGGGCACCGTATGCGGTGACCGCACCTTTAGGAGAGACATCGTGGCAAACCGACTCGACGACGCCGAAATTGACAAGAGAATGTCCGGCGCCCACATGGTGTACTGGCTCCGCGAAGGCAACACATTGCGCCGCACCGTCGAGGTGTACGACTTCGCCACAGCTGTCAACGTCGTCGGAGATATCGTCTACGACGTCAACACTCTTGGCTGCCGCCCCGACGTCGACATCCGCGGCAAGCAAGTAACTTTCGTGATTCGCGGCGAAGACGGCCTCAGTGATGTGGACGTCGAACTGGCTCACCGCATCGAGACAGCAGCAGGCTCGCACGTCCGGGGGAACGCGTAAGCCCAGCCCCGGGGGCCGGCTCTCGCCGGGGAAGGCATTACTGTTTCGCCGGTACCGCGCACCGCGCACCGCGCACCGCGCACCGCGCACCGCGCACCGCGCACCGCGCACCGCGCACCGCGCACCGCGCACCGCGCACCGCGCACCGCGCACCGCGCACCGCGCACCGCGCACCGCGCACCGCGCACCGCGCACCGCGCACCGCGCACCGCGCACCGCGCACCGCGCACCGCGCACCGCGCACCGCGCACCGCGCACCGCGCACCGCGCACCGCGCACCGCGCACCGCGCACCGCGCACCGCGCACCGCGCGGCGCGGGCAGGTCGTGTGGCGGAGTCCACTTTCCTGTCGTGTTCTGGGTCATTTCCTCTCTGGATACCGGGGTCTAGCGTGTTGGTTCACGTTCCCCTCAGTAATTCGGACGGCCCGGTGTTCGCAGATCTCTCCCCGCTCATAGCGGCGACCGCTCAATGGCTGACGCGTTCCTACCCGTCGGGTGGCAGCGCGCTGGACTCTGCCTTGTGTGAGGTGCAGGCCAGGCAGGCCGTGACGGTCGCGGCGTGGCTGCGCTACCCGACGCCCATGGACGCCGCGCTGGTGGGAGTGGCCGGAACCGGAGGCTCCGCCCGGCTCGACCAGGTCGTGGGCGTGGACGGAGGCGCATACGGGCTGGAGGCCGACTGTCCGGACGCGGACGCATGGCGTACTTGGGTGGACGAGGTCGTCGTCAGCTGGGCCGCATGTCTGCTGGCCGATCCGGAACTGGCCGACAGGGCGGTCGCCGCACTTGCCGACAGCAGCCATGCCGCTGGGGTGCCCGCTGATTTCCGGCGTCTGACGGCCCCGGATGACCGCGGCCGTCGGGCAGCTGCTCTGCTGCGGCACCCGGATCTGGTGGCGCCGATAACCGAGATGCACCGCGCCGGGCTGGTCCAGCGCCTCACCCCACGGCAGCCTCTGACCGCCTGAGGTACCCCACGGCCTTGTCCGTGTCGTCTATGTGTCGCGACGCGGGGTTCCCGGCCACGCGCTCCGTTGCGCGAGGAGGCGTTGGGGAGGCCGAGGAGGGGTGTGCGCTCGGTCTGGGGGAGTGGCGAGTAGACCTTGGCGGCCTCAAGCGTCACGTGGTGCAGATGCCTTTGCGAGCGTGGCAGGTCCTCTTCTCCGGCCAGGATGCGGTCCGATCGCCGGTTTGGATGGGGCGGGCCACTCCGAGCTGCACGGCGGGGGGTGCTGTCACTGCCGCTGCCGGGAGGGAGACGGCCGTCGGAGGCCCTCACGACACGTCCGCGACAAGCACGGTCACCGCGATGGCGGCTTCGACGAGATGCGGCGCCCGAAAGACCAGTCAGCCGATGCTCAGGCCGATCGCTCACTCTCGGAGCCCGGAACTTCAACGGCGCTTCCGGGAAGGAGATCGCCAGGAATGTTCCGAGCCACACGAAGGACACCGCACCGACTGTGGCCCCCTCGGTCGTGTCCACTGCGTGCACCGCCCGTCCGTTCCGTACTCGCAGCCCAAGGATCCCGTGAACACAAGCTTCTTCTGCCGCCCGTCCGGCCCCAGTTGACGTCGCCGTCGGCTCACTCGCCGCCCAGCCACAGGTCCGGGCCGAAGACCTCGTAGTGGATGGACGCCGCGGGCAGCCCCCGACGCAGCAGGTCACTGCGTACCGCGCGCATGAACGGCAGCGGGCCGCACAGATATGTCGTAATTCCCATGGGCAGGTCGAGCGTGGTCACGTCGGCCCGGCCGGTGGACGCCTCGGGCCTCACCTCGGCGCCCGGCTCCTCGTACCAGAGGTGCAACGTGGCGTTCGGGAGTGCCTGGACGAGTCGGTGCTGCTCCTCCCGGTGGGCGTGGTCGACGGGGGTGCCGTCGGCGTGAACTACCGTCACTGGTCGGGATGTTGCCTCGGTGGCGAGGTGGTTGAGCATGGCCAGCATCGGTGTGACACCCACGCCGGCGGACACCAGCAGCAGCGGCCCCTCGTCTTCGGGCAGGACAAGGTCACCGAACGGGGCGGAGACGGTGAGGCTGTGGCCCACCCGGGCGTGCTCGTGCAGCCAGGATGAGACCTCGCCCTCCGGCGTCGCCGCTCCGCGGACGCGCTTGACGGTGATGCGCCACTGCGGATTGCCTGGGGCGCACGAAAGGCTGTACTGGCGTATCTGCCGGGCACCGTCGGGCAGTTGGACCTGGACACTGACGTACTGGCCCGGGCGGAAGGAGCCCGCCGGGCGGCCGTCGGCGCGGCGCAGGACGAGGGAGACGGTGTCGGGGGTCTCCTCCCGCCTCTCGGCGATCTCCATCCGATGCCAGATCTCGCCCTCGACCGTACCGGAGCCCTGGTACAGGCGGGCCTCGATGGCAATCAGTGCGTTGGCCATCAGCCAGTAGACCTCGTCCCAGGCGGCTGTGACCTCGTCGGTGACGGCCTCGCCGAGGACATCGCCGATGGCTGAGAAGAGGTGCTGGTGGACGAGCTTGTACTGGTCGGAGGTGATGCCGAGCGAAGCGTGTTTGTTGGCGATCCGGGCGAGCATCGCATCCGGCCGGGCCTCGGGGTGCTCTACCAGCATGCTCGCGAAGGCCGCGATGGAGCCGGCCAGGGCCTTCTGCTGCTCTCCGCTGGCCTGGTTTCCCCGGTTGAACAGATCCCGCCGCAGCTCGGGTCGGTCGTCGAAGAGATTGGTGTAGAAGAGCTCGGCGATATCACCGATGGCCGCGCCGACGACCGGCAGCGTGGTGCGGATGACCGGGGCGGACTGCTCGGAGAGCACAGTGACTCCTAATTGGTTAATGATCTTCGTATTTAGATGTGGGGGTGACCGGTACCCGTCACGGCGCGGATCGGAGGGTTGGGCTACTCGGTGCGGCGGCCGGTCAGCCCGATGAGGACCGGGCCCGTGGGTGAGGTCACCAGATCGGCGACGGTCAGGGCGTCGAGCGAGGCGTAGAACGCCTCCTGCGCGTCGGCCAGGGCGCGGCGGAGCCGGCAGGCCCCGCGCAGCGGGCACGGCGGGTCGCCGTCGCATGCGACGACCTCGCCCTGGCCCTCCAGTTCCCTTATCAGCCAGCCCACCGACGCTTGACGGCCCAGGCCGGTCAGCCCGAGCCCGCCGCCGCGGCCCCGCCGGGCTTCCAGTACGCCGAGGTGCTGAAGCCGGGTGATTGCCTTGGCCATGTGCGCGTAGGGCACGTCCATGGCCTCCGCCACCTCGCGGGTGGTGAGGGGGCCTGCCTGCTCGGAGACCGCCAGGCGCATCACGGCACGCAGGGCCAGATCGGTGAACTTCGTCAGCCGCATGGGGTGACGCTAACAAATACGCTTGCTACATACCTATTTGACGGCGCCTGTCAGTGGTGTGGATTACACCACGTGACGCTCGGCGCGCGCCGGGGGAGGAACGGTCCCGGCGGCGTAGTCACGAACGGGAGGGTGGCAGTACATGGCTGACGCACTCATCAAGCAGAGCGGCCCGACGGCCCCCGCGTCTCCCGGATCCTTGGCAACACCGACACTGCATCGCTAGCGGTCTGTTCTTGTTCTTGCGTGGCGTCCGGGACCGCCAGGGAGTGCTTACGTCAGCAGATCTACCGTGGAACTCCGGCTCGCGCTGCACCGCGATGCGTGGCTGCCCGCCGAGCGGGCCTCTCCCAGCAAGGATGTCAGTGGTTGCGGCCGGTGAGGAGGTCGCGTGCGCGGTCGACGAGTCCGGTGCCGGTGGCGACGATCTTGTTCGCGGGCGGGGTGGTCGGCGCGGCTGGGTGCGGCCGGGTGGGGGCAGTCTTCTTCGCCTTGCGGATCTTGTCTCCGAGTTCATCGAGCGCTTCGGGCGTGCAGGCGGCTTCGAGGAGGGGGAAGAGCCGGCTCTCCTCGTCGCGCACGTGGGCGCTGACCTCGAGCTTCAGCTTCGCGATGAGGTGGTTGAACAGGTCGTCGTCGGCTTCGCGGCCTTCGAGGTCTTTGAGGAGGCGTTCGACGCGCGCGTGGTCCTCGAGTTCCTTGTCCGCCAGGTCATCCCCGCCGTCCACGTACCTGCGGACGGCCGGGTAGAGGTACTCCTCCTCGGCGACGGAGTGACGGACCAGTTCAACGGTCAGATCGTCTGCCAGCTCCCGGCGCTGCTTCGCGCCCACGGGCTGGGCCTCGATCTGGGCGAACAGCGAGTCGACCTCTCGGTGGTCCGTCGTCAGCTCGACGATCACGTTTCCGCCGTGTCCCATAGCCGGTTCCTCCTCGGTGGATGGTGCTGCGAAGCAGCAGGGCCTTCGAACGTTCGCAGGCCGGTTCCCCCGAAGGGCGAACGACACGCAGTCGATCCCCCCGCTGCGCCGAGCGGCGCACCCTCATGGCCCTGCGGGGTTTCACGGGGCTGAGAGAGACGATTCGCGGGCCGCTTCCGCGCCCGGTTCGCAGAGCTGGCCGGCCGGCCGGCGGACTCTGAGGCCCCGGCGCGAAAGGCACGTGCCGCTTTACTGGCAGCAGGTTCCAGGACTGTCGAGGTTCACGGGGCAGGAGCTTTACCGTCCGTCGTCGGAGCGATGCCGACGGCATCTGGCCGAGCACCGTCGCCTTCTTGAATGGGCTGACGTAGGCGGTGGACCACGTTGCGCGAGACAGGGACGACATGGTCACGTTCTCGGTCTGCATGACCTCGCGCAGCCGCTCGTGACCGGACTCCCGGGTCTCCCCTGCTGGCCCGGAGGCGCTCCTGGGAGCGGATCACCCCGCCGGCCTTCTCATTGCGGCCCGCTCCACTCCGGGTGGCGAACTCGTGGGGGACTCACGTACCCGCCACGGCTTTCACCGGCCGCCACCCATGCCTGCGGCGTCGGACGAGCCCGGAACCTCCTCCGGCCCCAGGCCCGATCAGCGGCGGCGGTCCTCGGTCCTTTGCCGGCCGCGCCGCGTCGCCTGCCGTCGCGAGCCTGCGTACTCAGATCAGTCGGAAGGCGGCAGCAATGTGCCCAGCGGACCGAGGTCGAGGTTGAGGTCCTCCATGGCCAGCCCGTACTGGGCGCACAAATCATTCATTCGCTCATGAAGGACCATGAGCGTCGCCCCCAGGCGCTCCTCCTGCTCGTCGGTGAGATCTCCCTGATCGACCCGATGCAGCGCCTGCCGCTCCATGAGCTGGCGCAGTAGCTCTACCAAGGTGAGGACCAGCCTGATGAGGTCCCGTTCCACGGTGTCGGGGTCGGAGGAGATGCGACGCGCGGGTGAGTGTGAACGCCTGCCCGACGGTGACAGATCGCGAGGCGCTGCGGGCAGAAGCCGGAAGGCACGCTCAGCGGCCTCCGCGACCTCTTCACGGCGGCGGGCCGGCCCACTCTTGTGCTCAGCGGGAGGCTCGCGACCGTCCTCAGCCGCCATGGTCGCCTCCGGACGGCATCGTCTCAGCCCAGGGCGAGGGGTTCTTTGCGCTGATGGACACGATCAACGCCCTGAGCGAGACTCGCACCAGATCGATGTCGGCGATGGACAGTACGACGTCACCGGTGAGGACGACGCCACCGCTGAGCAGGCGGTCCAGCAGATCGATGAGCGCGACTTGCCGCTGCGCCAGTGGCTCGCCGGTGGGCGACGGTCCGTCGGGAGTAGTCATGGTCGCGGACCTGTCGAGGCATCATCGGTCTCGGCGGGTGGCATGGCGAAGGAGTAGGGGGCCCAGGGGCCGGTGACCTCTACACGAACGCCCTGCAGTCCGTCAGCGGCTCGCTCAACCTCGGCTCGGAACTCCTCACACTGAGCCAGAGGTACAAGGTATGCGTCATTGACGACGTTCTCGGCTGCTCTGTCGGCGAGAACGCCCTGCTGGACACGGTGGCGCGCTCTTTCGACGGCGTGCCTGCGCCCTACGTCCTCGACCACATCGGCAGCCTGCTGGGCAGCCTGGTAGACACTGTCCCGGACGCTCTGCTGTTGCCTGCGGCTGCGCAGGTACGCCCGTCCCGGGGACAGGTCTGCCCCTCGCCGGGGCTCAGCGGCGGCTGGGGCAGTGGACGGCTCGACATAGATCTTGACCCCCCATTCGACGTGCTCGGCCAGGCGCGCCAGGCGATCCGTGAACACGGCCTGCTCACCACCCAGGACGTCCTGTGCCCTGGTGTCGTCGAGATACACCGTTGCCAGACGCAGTGGAAGTACCGTCGTGTGGGTGGCCACGGCCTCGATGACGGAGTGGTGCGCGCGGGCGACCGCCTCGAGCCAGTCCAGGTCTTCCAGGCGTTGCTTGAGGGCGTCCTCCTGGAAGTCCTGCGCGGGCACGTGACTTGCCACGAGTACCAGGGTGTTGTCGTGGCTGCCGGGCACGAGGCGGACCGGGGCGTCGGCGACCCCGTTGAGCGCGGTGATGAGCTCCTCGAGCCGGTCGGCGTTGCGTGCCACGGCATACACGTATGTAACGAGGTCATTCATCGCGGGCACGTCCTCGTCGGCGGCTGTGACGTGGTTCGTCTGCCTCTGCTGCCTCTACCTCTGCCACCCCGTCCTCGTCTTCGTCCGCGCGTTCGTGCCCGTGATCGGGGAGCGCCTCGCGCTCGCGGAGCGCATCGATCTCGGCACGGAGCCGCCGGTTCTCCTCGGCGAGTGACCGATCGTCCCTGGCCCGTGACGACAGTGAGGGGTCGTGCTCCCACCAGTCGATGCCCATTTCCTTTGCCTTGTCGACCGACGCGACGATGAGCCGGAGCTTGATGGTCAGCAGCTCGATGTCGAGGAGATTTATCTTAATGTCGCCCGCGATGACGATGCCCTTGTCGAGCACGCGCTCAAGGATGTCGGCGAGATTGGCGGAAGAGCCCTGCCCGTACGGCGGAGCTGCTCTGGAAGGATAGGAGCCAGGCCTGCTGGCCAGAGGTTCAGTCACGATGGTGGCCTCGTGTTCCCTCGTCGTGCCGGGTCAGGGTTGCCCGCCCCGCCAATGCGCCCGGAACTCTTCCAGGCGGTCTAGCAGTTCGTCCTCACGTCGGTCGAACGTCTCCTCGTCGATCTGCCCCGCAAGCAACTGCCGCTCGAGCTCTGCGAGATCGGCTTGCACGGGGGCTGGGTCGTAGTACTCCTTCTCCGCTGCTTCCAGGACGCGGTCGACCGTCCATACGACGCCGCGCACCGGTGCGAGGGGGAGGGTGACGAGCTGCGTGAAGAGACCCATGACTACTCCTCAGACGAAACTGTAGGGAGGGAGAGGGGCGCTCAGCCGGAACTCGAAGTCATCGCCCAACTGATTCGCCACGCTCAACTCCGTGGTCAGAAAGCCCTCTTCTTGGTCCTCGGTCACAAGAAACGAGACGCTGAGGAAGTCCGATCCGGTCGGGGTTGAGGAGTCAAACTCTCGGGCGAAGGGGCGCAGGGCCTCGATCACACCTGCGGCCAGGGCCTCCTGACGTGTCTGTACCTCGTGGGCCACCAGCTCGCCGAGTTGGACGGGCGTATCCGGATTTGCCGTACCCGCGCGTATCTCGTCGTTGAGCTGCCGCGCCGTAGCCGAGTCCTCAAGGATCTCACGCAACAGGGCGTCCTCGTTCTGCGACGCCTTGAGGTGGTACTCGGTGCAACCCTCGAGTACGCGGAGTCTTTCCGCATACTCCTCGGCACGTTCCTCCAGAGCGGCTTGTACGGCTTCGTCGTCCGCAGCCATGAGCCCGAATCTCAGAGGCAGCACCGAGCCGTCCGCCATGAGCCGCTCCTGCACCGCTTGGTGCGCGTTGATGTCACGACGTTTGGGACGAAGGTCCTCTGGGGCGTCGCTGACGACAGCACACAGCAATCCGGCCTTCACTACGCGCAGCTCGGCCGCAGTCTCGCCGACTCCGTGGAGATCGCCGAGGCGCAGAGGGTGCTGCTTGCCGGTGATGGAGTAGATGTAAACGGCCATGCCTTACTCCTTCTCGCGGGGCGAGCCCTAGCCCTTCTCCCGTCGGGAGGAACGCCGGGCAGGCCGCCGTCGCCTCTCCACAGGTTCCTTTTCCTTCTCCTCGTCTTCAGCCTCGCCCTCGTCCTCCTCCTCTTCGTCGGAGTTACCCTCGGTGACACCCTTGACGGAATCAGTGATGGCTTCCACGGCGCCCGAGAGAGCGCCCTTGGACTTCCCTTTGGCCCCGCTCTCCATCGAATCGCCGACGATGTCGGTGAGCTTGCTCGGTGCTTTTCGTCCGGACTCGAGATCGAGACGGTTACACGCCTCTGCGAATCGCAAATACGTGTCTACGCTGGCCACGACGATGCGAGCGTCGATCTTCAGTATCTCGATGCCAACCAGTGAAACGCGGACGAAGACGTCGATCACAAGCCCGCGATCGAGAATAAGTTCCAGGACGTCGTAGAGGCTGCCGCCACTGCCACCGCCCTGCGCGACAGAGCCTCCACCTTGCGGCACCACAGTCATGGTGCCTCCCTTCACCGGCAATTCGGCTGCATCTCAGCCTCGCCGATCGATTTGTCCTCGGGTATAGCGGCGCGTCCTTTCGTAGGCCATGAGATCGCCCTCTTTGCTGAGAGTCACTCGGTAGCTGGCCATCACGCTGGTGGTTTCGGGGACGCGTTCCAATTCGAGTACCTCGACATTGGCTTCCCACCCGTCATCGGTGGGTTTCAGTGCAGAAACCGACTCTGGGGAACGCCCGAGCAGCTCCTGCAACTGCTCCGCTGCGGCACGCATAGCCCATGCGGCACCGCCCTTGCCTGAACGGTGTCGTGTTTCACCGCTGGCGCTCCGGGCGGTACTGCGGCCACCGGTGGAGCGCCGCTTGGCGGGTTCTGCCGGGGCCATGGTCACTCCCGTCGTCGCCGGTGCGGGCGCCAGATCCTCCTCGCGAACGTACAATTTCATCATATACGGCCACATCTCGCAGTGGTGGTGGGTGGCTTCGAGGAAGCCTGCCGGACGAGAGTGTGAGGCTTACGGGGGCAGGGTGCCGTGTGAGACGGCGCATGCGATCTCTCTCCTCGATCCGGGCTGGGCCGGAGGTGTTGGCCCTGAACGGCTCCTTACTCCTGCCCTTTCCGAAGGGATCCGCTTCATGAACGACACGACCAAGATCGCTCTTGCCGCCGCGGTAGCGGGCGGCTACGTGCTAGGGCGCACCAAGAAAGCGCGTCTCGCGTTCGGGGTGGCGACGTATCTCGCCGGACGCCGCTTCGGGCTCAATCCTCAGCAGCTCCTGACCCAAGGCCTGCAGAAACTCGGAGATGTTCCAGGGGTCGGCGAGCTGAACGAGCAGGTGCGTGGCCAACTGCTGGACGCGGGACGTGGAGCACTGGTTGCTGCGGCCGATCGTAGCCTCGTCAGCCTCGCTGACTCTCTCCATGAACGCACGCTGCGCGTCGGCGAGAAGGACGAGGACGAAGAGGAGGAAGGAGAGGAGCCGGAAGAGGAGGAAGAAGAGGAGCCGAAGGAAGAGGAAGAGGAAGAGCCGGAAGAGGAGGAAGGAGAGGAGCCGAAGGAGGAGGAAGAAGAGCCGGAAGAGGAGGAAGAAGAGGAGCCGGAGGAAGAGGAAGAAGAGGAGCCGGAGGAAGAGGAAGAAGAGACCGAGGAGGAACCACCGCGGCGCCGCCGTGCATCGAGGGCAAAGAGGACTGCTCCGACCAAGAAGCGAGCACCGGCGAAGAAGACGGCCGCGAAGAAGGCGCCGGCGAAGAAGACGGCCGCGAAGAAGGCGCCGGCGAAGAAGGCGGCCGCGAAGAAGGCGCCGGCGAAGAAGGCGGCCGCGAAGAAGGCGCCGGCGAAGAAGGCGGCCGCGAAGAAGTCGACTGCCAAGAAGTCGACTGCCAAGAAGACTGCTGCGCGGCGGAGGTAGGTCATGGCCACCACAGATCGCGGCGCCGACCGCGAAGAAGGAACGGGCCTGGAAATCCTGCGCGACGAGCTTGCCGCCTACCTTGGCGCACAGGCGGAGCACCTAGTCGAGCGTGCCGGGGACAAGCTGGAGGATATGACCGACCAACTCCTCGACGTAGCCGAGAACGGTGGGTCCCTCAGCGGAATCGGGGGGTCTCTCGCCGGCATCGGTGGACGCATCCTCAAGGGTGATTCCCCGCTGAAGGCGATCGTCGGCGAGAAGGCCAAGGACATGAAGGACAGCGTGGTGGGCAAGGTTAAACAGGTCTTCGGAGGCGGCGGCGGAAAGAAGTCCGGCGACACCAAGTCCATGAACATGGTCGAAGTCCTGGACGTGGGCGTTCCGATTCGCACCGCATACAACCGCTGGACCCAGTACGAGGAGTTCAGCAGCTTCACCAAAGGTGTACGCAGCGTCTCCAAGAACGACGAGACGACCAGCGACTGGAAGCTGAAGGTCGGCCCGTCGAGCCGCAGTTGGAAGGCAACCGTCCAGGAACAGGTACCGGACGAGCGGATCGTCTGGACCTCGGAAGGCGCGAAGGGCTCCACCCGCGGCTGCGTGAGTTTCCATGAACTGACGCCCACATTGACGCGTCTCGTGCTCGTCGTCGAGTACTACCCCTCGGGGCCCTTCGAGAAGACCGGGAACCTCTGGCGCGCCCAAGGACGCCGTCTGCGCCTGGACTTCAAGCACTTCCAGCGTTACGTCACGTTCGCAGACGAGGACGTCGAGGGCTGGCGCGGAGAAATTCGCGACGGCGAGGTGGTCCGGTCCCATGAGGAAGTTCTAGAAGAGGAGGAAGCGGCAGGCGAAGACGAAGCGGACGAGGGCACGGGCGAGAACGGGGAAGAGGAGTACGAAGACGAAGAGGGGCCCGAGGAAGAGGAAGAGTACGAAGAGGGGCCCGAGGAAGAGGAAGACGAAGAGGAGTACGAAGACGACCAAGAGTGAGCCCTTTCCAACCTGCGGGGTCTGTGAGCGAGTTGGGCCGCTGTACACCGCGAAGAAGCTCCAGGCAGACGGATTCACAACCAAGATCGCCCGTACTGCCAGGAGCTTCGCGGTGCTTGTCCATCCTTCGTCGATCGATCTGCCCAGCCGCGCCTCGCGGTACTGCCGGACGCGGAGCAACTCCGCGCCCGGCAGCAGGAGATCGGGACGCGATGGCGGCGCCTTCCGGCCGGCCGTCAGGCCCTGCTCTCCCTGGCCCACCTCAGATGCGGCGACACCTACGCCCAGCTTGCCGCCGGATTCCGCATTGGTGGCCACCCGCGCCCCGACTTTGGCCGAGGCGATAGCAACCATCCGCAGCAAACCGCTCGTGATCCTGAACGGCGCACTGCTGCCGATCGACCGGAGTGTCGCCGACACCCCGTACTACTCCCGGTAGGCAAAAGCACCACGGCATGAACGTTCAAGTCCTCACCGATCCGTTCGGCTGCCTGCCCTGGGCGTCACCCGCCCTGCCGGGATCCACCCATGATCTGACCGCCGCACGGCAGCACGCGAACATCGACGCGCTCGCCGGCGCCGACGTGAAGGGCTGGGCGAACAAGGCCTACCAGGCAGGGCCGCGGCGAACCGGGTACCGCTCCGCGTCGCTCGGCCCGGCAGCCCTGCACGACATGGACTCCGCGCGATGAGCGGGTTCCGGGATGTGGCGCAGGGCCGGATCGACACCGCGGGATCGTCGGAGATCTCCACGGATCCGCTGTCGGTGCAGGCGTCAACTTCCGGGTGAAGTACCGGAACATGCCTGCGTGTTGACGAGCGTGACCACATCTCGGAGGTCCTTGAGCCCACCTTGCCCGTGGCATTCGCGGCGAAGGCTGGGTCGCCGTGGATTTACCGCGTGCGGGACCCGGTGTCGGCGCTGTCATCAGCGCTGTCGTCGCCTGGGATGTGCACAGCGAAGACGTTGATGTTGATCTCGACCACGTCCAGCCCGGTCATTGTCTCCACTGCGTCGGAGACGTGGGTCCGCAGCTGACTGGCGAGTTCATGGATCGGCATCCCGTACTCGACTTCGATGTCCACGTCGATCGCGGCCTGCTTCTCACCCACCTCCACCTTGACCGCCCGGCTGAGGCTCGACGATGCGGACATCCGGCCGGTTACCGCGCCCAGAGCCTTGGAGGCACCCTTGCCGACTGAGTGGACGCCGTCCGTCTCGCGGATGGCGATCCCGGCGATCACGGCCACCACACTGTCAGCGATGGTCGTCGTGCCGCCCGCTTCAGCTGGTTGCGCGCTCCTTCTTGACGGGGTGCTCGCGATGGTGGGGCCAGGAGCTGTTCTCTCGCTTGCGTGCTCGATATCGGCCATGATTGCCTCACAGAGAGTTGCTGGCACAAGCGGCTCACGCGCTCGCTCGGGCCCCTGTTTTCACTCTGCGCTCGGCAACCACCCTCCGCCATTCGAGTGGTCAATTCCGCGCTGCGTCGATGAAAGGCCCCGACTTTCGAGCCCGCTGTGCCGAGGCGGTGCTTGACGGTTCACAGAGATTTCCGAATGTCTCGGCTCTCGGCACATCCTCCAGGGGGCTGTGCTTCTTTCAGCGGTGATGGCCGTGGCAGGCAGTCGCTCACCCGTCGGGTCCTGGCGATCACGCCGATGCGTGTGGCGACCTTTCCGCGAAGGGCGCGAACTCTTCGCTGAGGATCGCGCGCTGCTGTCAGGAGGGCGGCCGTGGGCGTGGTCGGGGGCAGGAGGGAAGACCGCGGAGATCTTGGGTGGAGCCGGGTCTGCGCCGAGACGGATCGATCGGGAAGCCGAGGACCTTCTATGGAGCAGCTGTAGCGTCGCGTACGAGGCGCTACAGTGATGTCATGGCGAAGAAGCAGATCAACGTGCGGGTCGACGAAGCGGTGTACGTGGGCATCGAGGAACGTGCGGCCGCCGCGGGCATGGAAGTCAACGAGTACGCCCGCCAGCTCCTCGCCGACGAGGCCAACGACTTGCGCCACCGTTTCCTCGTCGCCGGCGACCATTTCGTGGGCGAGCCCTCTCTGTCAGCCTTGGGTGAGACGTTCCGCTTCGGCGGGTTAGCCTGAGAGGGCACGACAGGAGAACCACCCCCTCATGACCAGCACCAAGCCCGCCGGATCCGACCCGGCTCCCAGGCCAAAGCGCCGTTCCTTCAGCCCGGAGTACAAGCTGCGGATCGTGGCCGAGTACGACGCCGCACCCAGGAACGAGAAGGGCGCGGTCCTGCGCCGCGAGCGCCTGTACCACTCGCATGTCAAGGAATGGCGGGCTGCGCGGGACGCCGGGGCCCTGGAAAAGCTGGTCGACAAGCGCACCAGCCCGGCCCGTCCGAAGAAGTCGGCCGCCGAGGCAGACAACGAGAAGCTGCGCCGCCAGGTGGAACGGCTGGAGAAGGAACTGGCCCGGAACAAGGCCGCGCTGGAAGTCATGGGAAAAGCTTCCGCGCTCTTGGACATGCTCTCCGAGAGCGCGGACTGAAGCCCGCCGCCGACCCTGTCGTGGACGAGGCGTTCACCGGCGTCGAGGCTCAGCTGGGCATCACGGCCACCTGTCGGCTGACCGGCCGCTCCCGCGCCACGCACTACCGCCGGCTCCGGCCCCCGCCACCACGCAGAGCACGCGCCCCGCAGGTGCAGCCGTCGGCCCTGACGGCCCAAGAGCGGGCCGCGGTACTGGAGTTGATGAACGGCGACGAGTACGCCGAGCTGGCGCCCGCGCAGATCTGGGCCCGCGAGCTGGATGCCGGGCGCTATCACTGCTCCGTCTCGACGATGTACCGGATCCTGCGCGAGCAGGATCAGTCCGGCGAGCGCCGAAGACAGGCCACCCATCCCGCCAAGGCAGTGCCCGAGCTGGTCGCCACCGGGCCCTCGCAGGTGTTCACCTGGGACATCACCAAGGCGTCCGGACCGGTCAAGGGCATCTGGTATCACGCCTACGTGATCATCGACATCTTCAGCCGGTACATCGTCGGCCACACCGTCGAGCGGGCCGAATCGGCCGTGCGGGCCGAGGAGTTGATCCGCGAGACCATCGCCCGCAACGGCATCGTGCCCCAGACCGTGCACGCGGACCGCGGCACCTCGATGACGAGCAAGAAGGTCTCCCAGCTGCTGATCGATCTGGGCGTGACGCGGTCGCACTCGCGGCCGAAGGTCTCCAACGACAACCCTTACAGCGAAGCCCAGTTCAAGACCACGAAGTACATGGCGGACTACCCCGAACGGTTCGATTCGCTGGCCCACGCCCGCGAGTGGTTCGACGCGTTCATCGCGTACTACAACCACGAGCACCGGCACTCGGGCATCGGCTGGCACACCCCCGCCTCCGTCCACTTCGGAACCGCCGAAGAGGTCCGCGACCAGCGCGCGGTCACCCTCGCCGAGGCATACGCCCGCCACCCCGAACGCTTCGGCCGCCGCCCCCGACCACCCGAGATACCCCAGACCGCCTGGATCAACGACCCGGCCAAACGCCAGGAACCCGCACCACAAACCTCATAGCGTCACGACCGTCTCACTGGACTTGAAATCTTCCGAGTGGGCCGACCACTTCGACGACCGCTTCGGCACCGACGGTCATGGCGCCGCCCCCGCCCGCAAAGACGGTCGCGCCGCGTGATCGTCCACATCGACCGGGCCTGGCTCCTCGACCTGGCCCACCGCATCCTGCCCGACGACCCGGAAGTCACCGACTTCGGCAGTCTGCAGGCCGCCGTCGCCCGGCACACCGACAAGGTGATGGACGTCTACGTCTACACCGAGCCGCACCACCGAGCGGCAGCACTCATGCATCAGCTGGTGCGGGTGCCCGCCCTGGAGGCGCGTAACAAGCTGTTCGCAGCCGTCGTCGCCGCCGCCTACCTCAGTGCGTCAGGCCTGTTCGTCACCGTCAGCGCCAAGACGGCCGCCGACCTCGCCGCGCGTATCGACCGCGACGCCCTCGACGTGCGCAGCGCCGCTGCGGAGATCCGCACCTGGACGCGGAACTGAGAGCCAAGACCATGGCGCTGGGGGAAGGGGGGAGCGAGTTGATCTCAAGCACCCAAACCTGCCTCAGATCCGTCCTGATGCCGAGGGCGTGACACCACACCACTTGGACGAGGGGCCGTTCGCTCACGATCGGCCCCTCGTGCACCGTGACTACCGTCCACCCCCGAGCGGCGGCCGGATGTGTGACCAGGGAGCGGCCTCCTCGTAGGCCGCGCAGGTGTCGAGGAGCTGGGCGTCGGCGAGATGTCGGCCGATGAGGTGGAGGCCGACCGGGCGGCCGTCTGCGGTCAGGCCGGCGGGGACGCTCGCCGCGGGGAGGCCTGCGAGGTTGGCGAGGGGCGTGAAAGACGTCCAGTGGTCGGCGTCGACCATGCGGCCGTCGATGACCTCGGGCCCGTGGAATCCCAGCGGGAATGCTGCGGTGGACACGGTCGGGGTGACGATCAGGTCGTAGTCGGCCATCAGCTGGGCGAGCCGGTTGACGACCCGCTTGCGCATGATGTTCGCGTCGGTCAGCTGCTCGGCCGTCCACGGGGTGCGGAGGAATGCGAGCAGGCGTGGCGACATCGTGTCGCCGTACTGTTCGGCGAGGGCGCGCAGGCCGGTGAGGTCAGTGTCGGCGGCGATGATGGCGCCGAAGGTCTCTTCGTAATGGGGGAGTCGGAAGTCCGGCTGTTCGATCTTGGCGCCGAGGTCGCGCTCCAGAACCGACACGGCGGCGTCCGTGATGTGGCGCACCTCGGGGTCGACCGCGATCCGGCCGAGGTCGGGGCTGTAGGCGACGCGCAGTACGGGAACCGGGCGGCGGGCGGTCCACTTGACATCGCCGCAGGGGATGGAGTGCCGGTCGCGGGGGTCGGGCCCGGCCAGGACGGACAGGACCAGTGCCGCGTCCGCCACGGTGCGGGACAGCGGGCCGATGTGTTCGATCGACTCCCAGCCGGAGACGCCCGGGTAGCGGTCGTCCCGGCAGCCGGGGTAGACGGGCACGCGCCCCATGGACGCCTTGAAGCCGAACAGGCCGCACAGCGCGGCGGGGATACGGATGGATCCGCCTCCGTCGCTGCCGAGGGCGACCGGGCCGAGCCCCGCGGCGACGGCCGCTGCGGAGCCGGCACTTGAACCGCCGGGCGTGAGGTCGGTGTTCCAGGGGTTGCGGGTGGTGGGGAACAGAGGGTTCTGGCCCACGGGTCCGAAGCCGAATTCGGAGGCGTTGGTCTTGCCGAGCACGACCGCGCCCGCGGCGACGGCGCGCTCGACGACGATGTCGTCCTCGTCGGGTACGAAGTCGCGGTACGCGGGGGAGCCGGAGGTGGTGTGAATGCCCTTGGTGGAGATCAGATCCTTGACCCCGAGCGGGACGCCGGCGAGGGGGCCGGGATCCCTTCCGGCAGCCAAGTCGTCGGCCACGCAGCGGGCTTGGGCCCGCGCGCGGTCAGGGACGAGGGTGCAGAACGCGTGCAACTGCGGGTCGACCGCCTCTATGCGGTCCAGGACCGCGTCGATGACCTCAATGGGGGACAGGTCACCGGAACGCACTCCGGCGGCTGTCTCTGTGGCGGTCAGGTCGCAGATTTCGTCGCGTTCCGCGGCGTTCACAGGGGTCTCCTTCTGTGTGGGGGTGGCTGGTTCAGGTGCGGCCGGTAGGGGCGGCTCGCGATGCCAGGGGCCGATCGGCCCGCCGGCACGGTGCATCAAGTCCGGCGTGCGCTTGCTACGCCGGTGGGGCGGTGTCCGGGTGTGGAGCGGTGAGCCTGCGGCGCATGACCGTTTCGGCGACTGCGTACACGCCCGCCGCCGTGATGATGCCGACCACTGGGTCCACGAGCTCGGGGAGCGTGTAGTGAGTGATCGCCGCTGCGGCCGCTCCGGCTGCCCACGAGGCGAGGGCGGTGGCCCGGTATGTGCCGGCGGGCCGGTTGCCCATCCGGGCTCGCAGCAGGCGATCGGTGATCAGTACCGCTCCGATCGGTGGGACGAAGACGCCGAGCAGGTTGAGCCAGTTGAGGAAGTAGCCCCACACCCCGCTGAGGGCGAACGCCACACCGACGGCTCCGAGGACGAGGGTGAGGGATCGCATCCGGACCGGGGTGAGCGCCGACCAGCCGACGGCACCGTTGTAGAGGCAGTGGGAGGCGACGGAGCCGAGGTTGACGAAGACGAAGAGCACGGCGAAGGCCGTGAGCAGGGTGCTGTGACCGGTGAGCAGGTTGAGGAATCCGCCGCCGTCGGTGGCGGGGTTCGCGGTGCCGCCCACCGCCACGATGAGGCCACCGGCCGCGTTGGCAAGGAAGTTGGCGAACGGGAAGGCGGTGAGAGTGGCGAGGACTGCCGACCGGCCGTCCTTGGACCAGCGGGTGAAGTCCGCCGTCATGGTGCCCGAGTCGGCGAATCCGGCGATGACGATGGCGACGGCGCCTCCGAAGCCGAGGGCGGTGCCCGCACCCCGGTATCCGAAGGTGTCCGCGAGGGAGGTGTGCGCGTCCAGACCGTAGGCCAGGGCCACCACTGTGAGTACGAGGAACAGGGGCATGGCGATCATCCCGATGAGGGAGAGCGCACGGATCCCGGCCATCGTCAGGAGTGTGTACAGGACGCCGCCGACGGCCGCGCCCGCCAGGGCGGACCAGCCGAGGGCTCCGCTGAGGGTGGTGCCCGTGAGGCCGACCTGGAAGGAGAACCAGCCGATGACGACGGTGGCGAGCAGCCCGGCGGGCAGGTTGCGGCCCCGGCTGCCGAAGGTGTCGGCGGTCAGTAGAGCGAAGTTCTTCCCGGTGCTGCCCGCTTGGTGGCTGAGCGCACCGACGTAGGAGAAGAGCACCAGGTTGCCGACCAGGATGGCGAGCAGCCCCTGGGGCAGGCCGAGGTTGTAGACGATGACCCCGCCGAAAACCGCGCTGCCCAGGTTCATCGGGAAGCCGAACCAGGTGGCGGCGACGGACAGCAGACTGCGGCGGGCCGACGCCGGGACGGGTGTGTGCTCGTACTCCTCGGAGTGGGACGTGGGGCGGGCGTTTCCTTCGGGCCTTGCGGGTGCTTCGGGGCGGTGCGCTGTGGTCATGACGCCTCCGTGCTGGCAAAAGAGACCTGAGGACGGTGGGGAGGTACGCGAGCGTGCGAAAGGGGGAACACGTTGCATGGGCCGGCTGGGGTGACGAGTGCTTCACCGCCAGCAGGTCAGCCTCCTTGACGTCGGCGTTCTGCGTTATGGCATGCCAAATAATGTGGGCGCTTCAGGTGCGCGTCAAGAGTTTGGTATACCGTAACTGAAGGATTTTACGAGGCGAGTTGAGCCGAAACGGAACCGAAACCAGCCCCATACCCGGCGGGAACGACGGCCCAGGCGAGCTCACGGGCGGCTCTGCCGGCTGCAGAGTCACGCGCACGCTCCCTCCCGGCTGCGGACGCTCGTTGTGGCTTCGCGCGCGGCGCGCCACATCACGCGTGCGCGTCCGGCTCGCACTTAAGGTGACGCCCGGAGGTGGAAGATGCGAGTCGGGTTGCACGCGCTCGGTATCAGTGACGGTGCCCGTCCCGAGGTGATCCGTACGGTGGCCACAGCCGCAGAGACGCACGGCTTCGCGAGGCTTTGGTGCGGCGAGCACGTCGTGCTCGTGGACGCGCCCGCCTCGCGCTACCCCTACTCCGCGGACGGCCGGATCGCCGTGCCCGCGGACGCGGACTGGCTGGACCCGCTGCTCGCCCTGACCTTCGCGGCAGCAGTCACCAGCCGGATCGAGCTCGCCTCCGGCGTACTCCTGCTGCCTGAGCACAACCCGGTCCTGGTCGCCAAACAGGCCGCCACACTCGACGTGCTCTCCGCCGGGCGGTTCAGCCTCGGGGTCGGGGTCGGCTGGTCAGCCGAAGAATTCGCAGCGCTCGGAGTCCCCTTCGCCAAGCGCGGACGGCGCACCGAGGAGTACCTCGCCGCGATGCGCGCCCTCTGGGCCGAGGACCCGGCCTCGTTCACAGGGGAGTTCACCCGCTTCGACGCGATCCGGGTCAACCCGAAGCCGCTGCGCGGCGGCCGGCTCCCGGTCGTGGTCGGCGGCAACAGCGACGCCGCCCTGCGCCGCGCGGCCACACTCGCCGACGGCTGGTACGGCTTTAACGTTCCGGTGGCCGACGTCCCGGCGCGCATCGCCGTTCTCGCCGATGAGTGCGCCCGCCACGGTCGCGCCTTTGACGAGCTCACGGTCGCCGTCGCGCTGAGCGACGGCATCCCGGAGCACCTCCCCGCACTCGATGCGGCGGGCGTCACCGAACTCGTCGTCGTCGGCGCACCTCCGCCCGCTCCCGACGCGGCAGCCGCCTGGGTAGCGGAACTCGCCCGGACCTGGATTCGCCCTGAGGGATAACCAGGGCCGGCCGGTGCACCAGCCGCAGCCGTCACACGCCCGCAAGTCGTCTCCCAGGGGACAGGATGGCTGGCCTGGGCCTCGACGGGCGCGCCACTTGGTCGTGCAGCAGGTAGAAGGTCCGAAGGCTCGGCCATGTGGTGTGGCGCTGGACAGCGGAGGTCGGGGGACGGGCCGACCTCCCGTGCCCGGCCGGTCTCGTTAAGGTCTGGGCCTGGAGCCGGCGGAGACGGACGCTTCCGACGCGGGGTTCGTGGGGGACACGATCTGGGACATGAAGACGGCCGCCAGGGCAGGTGTGCGCGCCGTGGCCGTGCTGTGCGGCGGCATCCCGCGCACGGACCTCGAAGCGGCAGGCTCCGCGGGAGTCCACGACGGTCCTGCGGACCTCCTCGCCGGGCTGGACACGAGCGTCTTCGCCCAGATGGAACGCGCACAGTGCTGTCGCACGGGCGGACCTGCTGGAAATGCGTTCGGTGCCCCTGCAGCAGGGAACTGGGCCCGCCGTGCCGTCAGGGCACCGAGCAGGGCGTAGATGTCCGCCCTGCCCGCCGGTTGCGCGGTTCGCAGGGCCAAGCCCGACCGTCACCCCAGGTGACCCAATTGGAGGCAGTGAAGGGACGCGGCCCAGCGGGCGGGTTCGTCCGTCGCGGGCCGGTGCACCGCCGTCCAGGCGACCGAGCAGCACGACGATCGCGCCGGAGACTTGGAGCTCACCGACATTCGCACAGGTCAGGCATTGATGCTGTCTCCACGACTCCGAGGGGGATTGGGAGAACGCCAGCCGGTAACTCGCGGGGAGTGACACATTTCGGACCGACTACGGCAACTCGGCGCGCGCCATGATGTTCGCCGTGGGCTGCACCCAGGCCCAGCGCTGCCACACCAACACGTGCCCCACTGGCGTCACGCCGCAGGTTCCACGGCGTATCCGCGCACTCGACGTCGGCGACAAGACGGCGCGCGTGAAGCGCCTCCAGGAGGCGACGGTGGCCAGCGCGCTGCAGATCATGGCCTCCATGGGCGTGAGCGCTCCCTCGCAGCTGCGTCCGCACATGCTCCACCGCCGCATCGACCCCTACACCGAGCACTCGTACGCCGACCTCTACGAGTGGCTCGAGCCCGGCCAGTTGCTCGCCGAGCCCCCCCGACACCTGGGCGGCCGACTGGCACGCGGCCGACCCTGACGGCTTCACCGTCTGATCGGCGGATCCCGTGGCACGAACCGTGGCCCGTGTCATCTTGGACGCGCAGAGTGAACTGGGCATGCGCCAGGTCTTCGGCGTCGTCGGCGACGCGCTCGATCCGCTCTCCGACACCATCCGCACCACCGAGGACGTGGGAAGGGTGGCTGCCGGCATGCGGAGGCGGCCTCGTTCGCCGCGAGCGCGCAGTCGAAACTCGGCGGCGCACCCGGAGCCGCCTCCGGCAGCGTCGTGTGCGTGTCGACGGTCAGCCGACGCGGCCCGTCGACCGACAGGGAGATTTCGCTATGCATCGCCCGAGGGTTCCCTGCGCTCCCTCCGCTCAGAAGGTGCGTGGCAGCAGCCTCTGCCTGGCGTGCCGCAGTGATGGTCTCTGGGCAGTGGCTCCCAACTCCGAGGCCAATAGCGTGATCCGCTGCCGTCCCATCCGGTTCGTATCGGCTCAGTTCTCTGTGCCACGCCCGAGGCGGGTATCCCATTCGGATCGAGGCGGTCCGGCGACCTCCACGTGGGCCGGACGCAGCAAGTGGTCACCAACTCGGTACCCGGGGCAGAGCACGTGTGTGCAGGTCAGCCGGTCGGCGTCCGGGGAGACATGGTGGGCCACGGCGTCGTGGAGGGTGGGGTCGAACGCGTCTCCCTTGTCGCCGAACGACTGAAGGCCTAGCGAGCCGAGTTGGCTTCGCAGGGAGTCTGCGATCTCCTTCAAGCCCGGCGTGATCGGCTCGTGTTCACACGTGCGGTCTACGGCATCCAGCACGGGAAGGAGCGCGCGAAGAACGTTGGTGACGGCGATCTCCCGCACGGCCATGCGATCGCGCCGCACTTGCTTGCGGTAGTTGTCGTACTCCGCCTTCACCCGCTGCAGGTCGGCCGTGCGCTCGTCGAGCAGGCGCCGCAGCGAGAGGTCTGTGACCGGCAGTCGTTCCTTCTCCATGGTCAGCCCGCCTCGGGCTTGTCGTCGTCGACGATCTCGGCGTCGACGACGTCGTCGTCAGCGGCCTTCTGCCCGTCACCCGGGGCACCGGCCTCGGGACCGCCCGTGGCCTGCGTGCCCTGGGCGGCGGCGTACATGGCCTGGCCCAGCTTCTGCGAGACGGCGGCGGCCTTCTCGGTGGCGGTGCGGATCTCGGCCGTGTCCTCGCCCTTGAGCTTCTCCTTCAGCTCGGTGAGCGACTCCTCTACTTCGGTCTTGACCTCGCCCGGGACCTTGTCCTCGTTGTCCTTGAGGAACTTCTCCGTCTGGTAGACGAGCTGCTCGCCCTGGTTACGGGTCTCGGCGGCCTCGCGGCGTCGGCGGTCTTCCTCAGCGTGCTGTTCGGCTTCGTGCACCATGCGGTTGATGTCTCCCTTGGGCAGGGCGGAGCCGCCGGTGACGGTCATCTTCTGCTCCTTGCCCGTGCCCAGGTCCTTCGCGGTCACGTGCATGATGCCGTTGGCGTCGATGTCGAAGGCGACCTCGATCTGTGGGAGACCACGCGGGGCCGGCGGCAGACCGGTGAGCTCGAACATCCCGAGCTTCTTGTTGTACGCCGCGATCTCGCGCTCGCCCTGGAAGACCTGGATCTGTACGGACGGCTGGTTGTCCTCGGCCGTCGTGAAGATCTCGGAACGCTTGGTCGGGATCGTGGTGTTGCGCTCGATGAGCTTCGTCATGATCCCTCCCTTGGTCTCGATGCCGAGGGACAGCGGGGTCACGTCGAGGAGCAGGACGTCCTTGACCTCACCCTTGAGGACACCGGCCTGCAGGGCGGCGCCGATGGCGACGACCTCGTCCGGGTTCACGCCCTTGTTCGGATCCTTGCCCGTGAGTTCGCGGACCAGCTCGCTCACGGCCGGCATACGCGTCGAGCCGCCCACAAGGATCACGTGGTTGATGTCCGACAGCTTGACGCCGGCGTCCTTGATCGCGTTGTGGAACGGCGTCTTGCAGCGCTCCAGGAGGTCGGACGTGAGCTGCTGGAACTGGGCGCGCGTGAGCTTCTCGTCCAGGTGCAGCGGGCCCTCGGCGGACGCCGTGATGTAGGGCAGGTTGATCGTGGCCTCGGAGGACGAGGACAACTCGATCTTCGCCCTCTCGGCGGTCTCCCGCAGGCGTTGCACAGCCATCTTGTCCTTGGACAGATCGACGCCGTGACCGTTCTTGAACTGCTTGACCAGGTGGTCCACGATGCGCTGGTCCCAGTCATCACCGCCGAGGCCGGTGTCGCCGTTGGTGGCCTTCACCTCGATGACACCCTCGCCCATCTCGAGGAGCGAGACGTCGAAGGTGCCACCACCCAGGTCGAAGACCAGCACGGTCTGGTCGTTCTCCTTGTCCAATCCGTACGCCAGTGCCGCGGCCGTGGGCTCGTTGACGATGCGCAGGACGTTCAGACCGGCGATCTCGCCGGCCTCCTTGGTCGCCTGCCTCTGGGTGTCATCGAAGTACGCCGGGACGGTGACCACTGCGTCGGTGACGTCCTCGCCCAGGTAGGACTCGGCGTCCCGCTTCAGCTTCTGCAGCACGCGCGCGGAGATCTCCTGCGCGTTGTACCGCTTGCCGCCGATGTCTGCGTCGTCCGGAAACCGCCAGCCGTGGTCTCCCATGTGCCGTTTCACAGAGCGCGCGGTGCGCTCCACGTTCGTCACGGCCTGTCGTTTGGCCACCTCGCCGACGAGCACTTCCCCGCTCTTGGTGAAGGCCACGACCGACGGGGTGGTCCTGGCCCCTTCCGTATTGGTGATTACGGTGGGCTCACCGCCCTCGAGGACCGAGACCACCGAGTTCGTCGTGCCGAGATCGATACCGACCGAGCGCGCCATCTGCCTCTCCCTCCTCCGTCGTGGTTGACAGCGTCCCGTCGCACCCTCCGCCGGCACCGGGCCGGCCCGTTCGCCGCAGGAACTCGGGAGGGAGCTTGGAGAGTGAATCGAGTACCCATGCTTCGGCGAGCCACACGACCCGCCCCGGATGTGAGGGTCACGCTTCCGCGACTGCCCATGCCGCGGCGCTCGCCCGGCGGACTCGTGGGCTGCCCCAGACCGGCGGTGGCCTTGCTGGTCAGGACCGTGGCCACGGTGGAACTGCCGACGTGGCACTGCCTGCGCCGCCAGTGGTCAGCCGCGAAATGCGGCAGGCCGGGCCCCGACCTTGGGCTGCAAAGCGGGCGGTACCGGGGCACCCGGGGCCCTTAGGCCGTCCACGTGCCGTCGGACGCCTGGAGTCCGCTCCCCGCTCCCGAGCCGGCCGTCTTGCCCTGTCAGGTCAGGCCGGAGACAACGGTGCGTCGGCCGCGTAGGAAGTCATCGTCTCTTTGCGTGTGGGGCTCATGACGCCTGGTTTCGAGTCTGCGCGTGGGGTCCTCGCTGACGTGAGCGCATACTTACGTGCTGCCGGTGCCCTGATCATGCTGTTGCGCTGGGTGAGAGGCAACGCCGTCATGAGGCCCGGGTATCCGTGCTTGGTGAGGTGGCGCTCATGACCGGGGCGGGGCGAGCAGGGCCCGGACGCCTTTACTTGTGAGGATCACGCCGTCGTGGTGGCCAGGGTCGATGAGCAGTGCCAGGTCCTCGTCGCTGGGCCAGTTGGCTGCCAGCAGCCCAAGCTGTATCTGGTGACTTTCGAGAATGTCGGGGAGTGCCTGGCCCATGCGCTCTGCCGATGTGAAGACAGGGACGGCGCGAAGGCGTGGCGGGTCATCGATCACGGGAAGCGTCAGTCCGCCGTCTTCCGAGTGGTCGTGAGTCTCCAGTTCGGTAGGTTCAGGAACGAGAATGTCGCACGCGGCCAGTGTGTCCAGCGCGGCCAGGTCATCGGGTGCGCGGTGGAGGTCGCGTAGGGCGTCCTGGGCGGCGGCCGCGAACAGTTCCTCGGGGATGCTGTTGTCACACATCATTTGTCCCCTCGTGGCTCCGAGTGGGCCGCCCGACGTGGGTTCGCCGGGTGGGGGTCTGCCGTCTCCGCTCCGGTACCCAGGAGTGATCTAACTATGCGGCACCATCGTGTCGGCGGCGAGGACAGGCCGTCACGCCGGCGATGGGAGAGGAATGTGTGCTCCGAGCCGCGAGATGCCAGTGACTGCTGAGGCCGACAGCGGGCATCGCCCTCCGCACGGGCGGGTGCGGGACCCGCACTGCGCCATCGCAGGCAAGATCGGGCTGAGGCGCCCGGCCTGCTGGACTGCAACGGGCGTGACTTCCAGCGGGCGATCTGAGGTCCCGGCCTCTTCGCTCCTCGACCGGAGTCCCCGGTCAGCACAGGCCGCGACGAGCGCTTCCCCAGCCATGACATGAACGTGCCGCCGCACTTCGACGGACGCACGGGGCATCTGAGCCAAGATCAAGTCAGCCCGAGCCGACAAATACTCACCGACGGCGAGTTCGAGGACATGTTCATCACCGGCGTCATCGTCGAACACGTCGGAGAGGGCAGCGACGCGTCTTCGGCAGCAGCGGCTACACGTCGGCGTATGTAGCCGCATCACGCTCTCTCGCCGCTCACGGATCACCGCGCTCCCTGACGACGTCGGTCAGATTCTTGTCGACTCATAGCCCCAGGTAGCGAGGGTGGCGCAGCATGCCGCCGCGCGGCCACTTCGAGACTCGACCTTGAGGCGGAAGTCGAAGTGCATCGTGCTCGCGTCGTGGATCTGCACCACGAACGTGGGCTCCTCGCCCATCGCCGGTGGCGCCTCGTCCTTCATCGCGCGCTCGCCGCTCGGCTCAGCCGTCCGGTCGAAGTGCCGCTTCCCGCGATAGGTCCGCAGTTTGTCCTTCTCGCTCACGGCAGCTACCGCCTTCGGGGTCGCGGGTCCGCTGCGGTCGAGTACCCGTGATCATCACGGACACACGACGCTCGGGCCAGTGTGTGACGCCGTGGAATCCATGAGTGCGTGGGGGTTCCGGGCCGGCGGCGGTCTGTCGGCGGAAGGAGCAGATGCGCGAGGCCGGCGAGGCAAGGGCGTGTGTGCCGGCGTGGCCCTCGGGTACCCGTGCGCTCCAGAGGCGGGCGTGCCTGCTCGTTCTCGGTGACCAGATCGAAAAGGAGGGCCCTGCCACGGGCACGGTGGAAACGTCATCACGGAGCTGACAGTCGACCATCGCGAGGTGGACGAGCTGTTCATCCGCATCGAGGCGCAGCCGGCCCGGGACACCCGACGCCGCGAGCTGGTGGATGAACTGACGGTCGAGTTGGTACGGCACTCGGTCGCCGAGGAGCAGTACCTCTACCCGGCGGTGCGTGAACACGTCGACGGCGGCGACGCTTTGGCGGACAAGGAGCTCGAGGACCATGCCGAGGCGGAACGGCTGCTCAAGGATCTAGTGCTGCCCCGCGCAAGTTCGTGGAGGGGTGTTGGGCCTGATCAGGCGGTCTTGAGTGGGCTGCCGTCATAGGTCCACCTGAACGGCTTCGCGGTCTCGTTGCGGCCGATGACGTAACTCTCCAGCTTGTCGATGAGGTCATCGCGGCTGGAGAAGTCACCGTGTCGCAGCACGCGGCGGGTCAGGACGGAGAAGAACAGCTCGATCTGGTTGAGCCAGGAGGCGTGCGGCGGGGTCCAGTGCACGTGCCAGCGCGGGTGGTCGGCGAGCCACGCCTTGGTGTGTTTGGCGGTGTGGGAGGAGCCGTTGTCCAGCACGACATGGATGTCCTGGTCTGGGGCGATGACCGTGTCGAGCTGGTCGAGGAAGGCGGTGAACGTCGCTGCGTCGTTGCGGGCGATGATCTCGGTGAGGACCTCGCCGGTGCGCACGTCCAGGGCGGCGACCAGCGAGGCGGTGCCGTGGCGGCGGTACTCGAACTCCTCGCGAGCGGGCTCGCCTGGCCTGACGGGACGACCGGGGTGGCGCCTGGCGCGGGCGGCGATCGCGGTCTTCTCGTCGATGGACAGCACCACCGCCCCTTCAGGTGGGTCGCGGTACAGGTCGCACACGTCCGCGACACGGTCCCAGAAGTCAGGGGTGTCTCGGCGGGTGAGCCAGCCGCGGACCCGGTGCGGCTTGAGGTCCAAGTCGGCCAAGATCCGGCCGACTTGGGAGGCAGAAATGGTGGCGAAGACAGTGCCGGCGACCTGGGCGGCGATCGTGCGGTGCGACCAGGTCGCTTCCGGGTGCGGGGGCACACTGGTGGCGGCGGCCACGATCGCCACCGTCACCTGGGGCCCGTATGCCTTGGGCCGGCCCGAGCGGGCGGCGTCCTTCAGCCCGTCCCGGCCCAGAGCGGCGAACCGTCCGCGCCACTTACGGACCGTGTTCACGCTGACCGCCAGGTCCCGCGCGATAGCCCCATTGCTCAGGCCCTCACCCGCCGCCAGCACAATCCGCGCCCGGAGCACCGCCCGCACCTGCGCTTTCAGGGAGACCGCTGTACGGATCAGACACTCGCGCACCCTCTCGTCCAACTCCACCACGACCGCCTCGACCATCCCGGCCACACCCTCGCCCACCCCGACCAAAGTGATGATCATGGCGTATGCGGGGGTAACCCAGCAGGATGGACCCGTGCCGAAGAATCCGCCCGAGTCCATGCAGGATCACCTGCGCCACCGTCTGAACGTCCGCGCCAAGGAACGCTGGCCCCAGCTCGCCCGCGTCCAGGTGCGCTTCCGCTCCGGATTCGCCTACGTGGCAGGGGAACTGCCGGGCGAGGAGGAACCGCTGCCGCTGTGCCGCCTGCGCTTCACCGGCGTCCTGCACACCTGGGGCTTCGCCCTCTACCTCGCCAGCCGAGGCAAGTACGAGGACAACTTCCTGCCCACCGGACTGCCCTTCGGCTCACCCGAAGACGCCCTGGACTGCGCCTGCGGCTTTTACCTCGGCGACCCGACACCCTGATCAACACCCCTCCACGAACTTGCGCGGGGCAGCACTAGAGGGCCGCGACAGCGACGACGATCAGTTCGACACGCTTCTTGCAAAGGTCAACTTGACCCGGCCCTGAAGGCAATGCCGCGTAGTTAAGGACCGGGCACGGCCGTCAACTTGATCAGCGCCGTCGTTGCGGGCGGGATGCGTATGGGAAACGGGACCTCTGCTACAGCGGTGAAGCCGTCCAAGGTCTTCACGCTGAGCAGGGGTCCCGTTGTCCGAGCAGTCTGCCATGACCAGTTTCGTCCGCACCATCACCGTTGCGAGGGGTGTCTTCGCACCGGGGCATCTCGGGGAGTTGACGCAGTACCTGCCCTTCGAACTGGTCGACGACGTGCTGGCGAGGTCGCGGGCCGTGCAGGGCAGGTTGCGTCTGCTGCCTTCCCGGGTGGGGGTGTACTTCGTGCTGGCTCTGGCCGTCTTCCCGGCCGTCGGCTACCTGGGGGTGTGGGGCAAGCTGGTCGCCGGGCTGGGCCCGCTGGCTCCGGTCCGTCCATGCGAGGGGTGAGCCGGCGCGGGCCGAGGCCGTGGACCATCGGCGCCGATGGCGACGCCGTCGAGTTGCTGCGCACGACGTCCGACCACAAGGCCGCAGGCTGCCCGTCATCGCCGGGCACATCCTGATCGGCATGGTTGCGCGCGTGTCAGCGGCACGCGAGAGGCTCAGAAGTCCGCCCAGCCCTCACCCTGGCGGGCCTCCTTTACGGGCGCGCAACGCCGGCCATGAGGCCCGGTGACACGGTGTGACTGTCCGGCGGGCGATCTTCCTGCGTCTCTCCTACGTTGGAGGAACAGGCGTCACCCAAGACGCCACAGAGAACGAGGAGTTGTCATGGCCGGTAAGGGCGGCACGACCAAGGTCAAGGGAAAGGCCAAGGAGATGACCGGCAAGGTCACTGGAAATCGTGGCAAGGAGGCCGAGGGCAGGGCCCACCAGGCGAAGGGCGAAGAGCCCCTGCGTGAGGTCCACGACCGTGCCCGCGGCGCTGCTGAGCCCCCGAAGCGCCGCCACACCTGACCGCTTCGTGAATGGGCCCCCACCATACGGGTGGGGGCCATCCCCGTGTGCAGAACTCGGCTGACTCCGCGCGTCACCGTCCGTGTCCGTTGGCCGGAGCGTGTGTTGGGAGCTCGTGCCTGGATCTTGGCTCCCCGTACGGAGACGACGAGAGGACGACCAGGACGAAGTGTTGAAGATGAGACCTCCCCGCGCGGTACATGTTCACGGTCGGCGTCGAACTGTGTGACCGCGTATCGGTCGCAGTGGGGCGCCAAGGATCGCCTCGAACTCCGCATTCGAAATGGGCTCCACCCAGCAACGCGTGCCGTCCTACGGCAGGATCTGCGGCGACCCACGTTGTCGACGGTCTTGCCGTACGCCTGGGCGGAGCCTCCGCAGGAGTTGTTGCTCGTGCCGGCGGACGGATTCAGCTGCCGCACCCAGATCGAGCAGGACGCGTCCGGCCGGCGCGATCTATTTTGCCGAGACCCTGGCACTCGGCCTCGACAGACAACTGCCCGTCGAGCACCCGGAGAAGGCCGCGGACCGGCCCGTCACTTCCGCCCCTGACGGACGCCTCGTCTCGTTCCCGTCGTCGCGATCGTCGGCCAGACGAACCGCAGCGCGATGGGCGGTTCCTATCAGCAGGAGGTCGACCTGCTGAGTCTGTACAAGGACGTGGCCTCCGACCGCTGCGAGATGGTGACCGTCCCCGAACAGCTGCCCAATGTGATCGACCGGGCGATGAGGACGGCGTACGCCAAGCGGACGGTCACCGCGGTGATCATCCCCGCGGACGTCCAGGAGCTCGACCACTCGCCTCCGACCCACGCGATCAAGATGGTGCCCTCCAGCTTCGGATTGGGGTCCTACGCCCCGGTCCCCGACCCGGCCGAGATCGAGCGCGGCGGAGGTGCTGAAGGCGGGGGAGGACGTCGCGATCCTCATCGGGCAGGGCGCACGGGGCGCGCGGGCCAAGGTCGCAAGGGCCGACCGTCGAGTCTGCCACTGGAGGACCGCGTGCTGCTGGTCGCCGCGAACTGGCAGACGAACCTGATCCTGCGCCAACTGGGCCCGCTCTTCGGGGTGTCCAAGTCCGCAGCCGACCGCATCATCGATCACCTCGGACCCACGCTCGCGCTCCAGCAACGCAAGCGGTTCCGCAAGGACACCGTGCTGATCGTGGACGGCACCCTGGTCCCCACCCGCGACCACAGCATCGCCGAGCAGTCGAAGAACCACCGGTATTCGACCAACCACCAGGTCGTGATCGACGCAGACACTCGACTGGTCGTCGCGGTCGGCCGACCATTGCCCTGCAACCGCAACGACTGCAAGGCGTGGGATCTGCCTGGAGCGAAGGACGCCGTCGGCAAGACCACGGTCATCGCGGACGGCGGCTACCGGGGCACCGACCTGGTCATCCCGCACCGCCGCGAACCCGCCAGAGAGAACTTGAGGCATGGAAAGAGGAACACAACACCTCCCACCGCAAGGTCCGCGCCCGCGTCGAGCACGCCTTCGCCCGGATGAAGACCTGGAAGATCCTCCGCGACTGCCGCCTCAAGAGCGACGGCGTCCACCACGCGATGCTCGGCATCGCCCGCCTGCACAACCTCGCCCTCGCCGGGTGACGACGAACACACAAGTCAACGCACACGTCCTAGATCATTTACGGGACAGCGGGCGAGCGGCACCGGGCGCATGCGGGCGGCAAGGGTGGCGTCAGCGCGAGGGGTCCGCGACCCGCAAGGGCGTGGGGCCGGCGGGGACGTCACCCGCGTCGCAGGTCTGGGCCAGGTCGGACCACCACGCGCTGCCCTCCTCTATGAGACGCAGCAGGATTCCCTCACGAATGGCCCAGGGGCAGATGGTGACCTCGGTGATACCCATGAGCTTCATGGCCGTGTGACCCACGAGGGCTCCGGCCAGGCTCTGCTCCGCACGCGGTGCGGAGATCCCCGCCAGCTGTGCACGCTCGGATGACGGCAGGACGGCGAGGCGATCGACTGCCCGACGCAGGTCCCTTCGTGTCAAGTGGCGTGGGACGAAGGGACCTTGTCGGCCAGGGGGCGCACCGCACAAACGGCCCAACTGCTCGAACGTCCTGGACGTGGCCACGGTGGTGCGGGGCCCCTCCCAGCGGATCCGCGAGGCCACGTCCCGCAGCTGATGGCGAATCCTGCGACGCAGCGCCTTGACACTCTCTCCACAGGGCGGCTGCTCTTCGCTGAGGAACTCCCGCGTGAGCCGGTTGGCGCCGAGAGGCAACGAAGCCGCGAAATCGGGCAGCCTGCCACGCCCGAACGCCACTTCCAGTGAGCCACCGCCGATGTCCAGCATCGCCAGTGGACCGGCTCGCCACCCCATCCACCGTCGCGCTCCCAGGAAGGTCAGCTCGGCTTCCACCTCACCGGGCAACGTGCGGATCCGGATACCCGTGCGGGCGTACAGGGTCTGGACGACATCAAGGCAGTTCGGCGCGTTGCGTACCACGGTTGTTGCGAAGGTCAACGGCGCTGCAGCGCCCCAGCGTTGGGCTGTCCGTGTAGCGGCAGAGACGGCCGTGACGAGTTGCTGGACCGCGGGCTCAGGAACCATCCCGTCGGGGCCCACCTGCTCCGACAGGCGCAGCTTCCACTTGGCTGTGTGCACGGGCAGCGGCACCCCGCCCTGGGCGTCGGCCACAACGAGCCGGACGGTCTTGGATCCCACGTCGATCACACTCATTCGCATGGCGGGTGAGTACCCGTCTCGGGCACCGCAGACACGGGAGCCTCGGCGCGCGTTACGGCGTCGGCCCCGACGAGCCCCTGACCGCGAGTCACTACCCGATGCGTCCGCAAGCCTCGAATCTGTTGGCGGTCAGGAGTCGCCCTTTCGGGCACGAATGACGACCAGTTCTTCCGGGCCTTCCGCGCCCACGATCCCTTGTCGGCGCGGCCATGCCTTGCGCGAACGCAGAACAGGGTCGAAGGGGATGTGGGCTCGATCGATGCCCTTGGGACGGAGCCCTGCGTCGGTGAGTTGCTTCAATGTCGCTGCCGTCCCGGAGGTCTCGCTGCCGTTCCGGACAGTGTCGAGTGCGCAAGCAGCAGGACTCCGCCGGGCCGCAAGGCTGAGGGGACGGCGCGGCACACAACATCCAGGAGAGCCCGTCCGTGGCACCGCGTCCCACGGGCGCGCCAGCCGTGAGACGGCAGATCGGCCGAGGGGGAGGGCACGTAGGGGGATCGTGCTGCCGTGACAGGCGAGCGTTGAGACGTGTGCCCGCACCGCCCAGAGATGTCCACGCTGCTCACGCGGACGCCGAGGCGAGCCGCTGGGTGCGGCGCCGCTGTGAAACGGGTGGCCGTCGGGGCGAGATCGACACGAGTGGGCTCCTGAGGTGGCTGTGGTTGTGCCACGCCCAAGGGCAAGAGGTACGCCTCTTGGCGGGTTGTCGCTTCGCTCGGGGACAGCGAAAGTAGTGGTTACATTTGTCGCCGATTGTCCTGGAGGCACCGTTGAGGCCCCACCCCAATGAGCAGCGAAGCGATGAGCTTGTGGCCGAAGGCCTTGAGGTACTCGTGTCGGACCGGGAGGGCGGAGCCGGTCGGCCGCAACCGGGGGCTTTCGACGCGGTGGTCGACCAAGCGGCCGGTGTGCTCATCGCCGTGGGGCGGATGACGTCGGCGGAAGCCTGGGACGTCCTGCGGGAGACGTCCATGCGCACAGACATCAAGCTCCGCCACGTTGCCGAGCTGCTGGTCGAGTGGGGGCGCACGGGCGCATTGTGTGCGGACATCCGCACCGAACTGGATCGCCAGCTGGCCCAGCGCCGGCCGGCGCCCGGACTCTGACGGCGCAAGCCGGCGCCGCGGATCGGGATCGGGAACTCGGAGGCCCTCGGTAATCCGACGCCGGCACGAGAAGAACGGCTCCGAGTGCGGTAGCGCTTGAGAGACCGTTGTCGGAGGGCATGGCACACGGGTTCCCGAGCCAGTGGAAGATCAAGGTCACGTCCGCTGGAGTGGTGTATTGACGGCCACTCGATGATCCCGTTTTGTCTGGGGCGGTCTCGTCAGCTTCTGACTCGATCGGGTGGAGGCGGCCTTGGCGAGCAGGTCGAGTCCCGTGCAGCGGCGGGCCTCGGTCGAGTCATCGTTCTCCTCGTCAAGGACCGCGCCGACCAGGCCCGTGATTAGGGCGTGGACGTTGATGCGGCGGCCCGTGGGGACCCGAAGTGCCGGAGGTGCGGACAGTCGCCAGTGGCCTGTTGGTGTCCTCCGGTCACCTGTCGCCACGTATCAGAGACGGCGATCTCGCTCTTCGTCGATGAGCGGAGTGGGCGAGGGCACGACGACCCGCCTGCGTTTGGCGATGCTGAGGAAGGCCAGCACGCCGATGACGCCGACGATCATCATGATCGCGCCGACCACATCGAGGTTGACGCTCCGCATCTGCCAGTCGGTGCCGAACGTGAGAATGGCGCCTGCGCCAATGAGCAGAATGCATCCGCCTAGGCCCATGGGATTCGCCTCCAGTGTCGGATGGTGGTGGTGGACGTTGCCTTCGGGTACCCGCGGCGTTCGCCGTCATACACGATGGGTCTCTTGATAACGAATGCGGCGGCCATGCGGCGGCCTTGGGCGACTACATGTCGTGCGTCGAACTCCTGCTCGGGTCATGGGACTTGTCGGCGCGAGCGCGTTCCTCGACTGGATGAGTTCAGGCTTCGGCTCGGTCGCGATGACGAGGTCGGCGAGGCGGCCGGCCACTGCGCAGGGCCGGCCCCCGGAGACCGCGACGCCGATCGGCGGGAGGGTGCCGGGAAGGTCCCGCACTCGTGCGTTGGCCACGTCGAAGTGCTCGCCTCGATGGTTTACGTTCTCACCGGTGAAGAGCGCGCGGATGATGCCCACGGCCACTTTCACCATCGTCAGACGCACTCGGGGGACGGCCAACCGCTTGCACCACATGCTCGTTGAGGTACTTGCCGGAGCCGAGGCCTAGGCGGAAACGTCCCTCGGACAGCAGTTGCATCGTCGCGGCCTTCTGCGTCACCACAGCCGGGTGCTACCGAACCGTCGGGCAGGTCACGTACGTGATGAGCCCGATCCACTCCGTGGCCTGCGCCGCCGCGCCGAGCACGCTCCAGGCGTAGGGGGCGTGTCCCTGGGATGCCGGCTAGGGGAAGTAGTGATCGGAAGTCACGGAGAAGTCGAATCCGGCACGCTCCGCTCCCGCGAGGTCGTCGACGAGGGTGCGAGGTCAGGCCTGCTCGGTCATCACCCTATGGCTGAAATGCACCAGAAGTTACGAGTTGCCAGAACGGATCCATGGAAGCGCCCTCGGTCGAGGTTCCCGGCGACAAGTCCGGCATCGGTGTCGACTGCGAGGAGCAGGTGGCCGCGAAGTTCCCGTACGAACGTAAGTGCCTGTCGGTCAACCGACTTCGGGACGGGTCCGTTCACGACTGGTGAGCATGGTCGGGGTGAGATGTCGTTGGCGGCGGTGACGGTGTGGACGGTGGCTTTGGTGCCGTCGACCGGGACGTCCTGGGTTGTGTTCGAGTTGGTCCAACTGCCCTGGCGGTCGAACAGGTTCTCGATGAGGGGAGCCCCGGTCAAGCCCTTCGCTGCCTGATCTGTCCGATTGATCGGAGGTCTTGAGGAGGTTTCTCTGCCTTCGCTCTGGCGCTGCCCGGCCTGACTCAGTAACCTCCCCTCCAGTTCACGTGGTCTACACCACGAGCCTCGGAGGTGGCCAAGTGCCGCGTAGGACAAGTCGGTTGATAAATGCGGCTGCGGCCGCACTCGCGGTCATCGGGGCGCTGTCCGCCCCCGGAGGTGCCGCCGCGGCAGCTCCTGCGGAGGTCGCTGCCGCCCCCGCCGTGGTACCGCCTCTGCAGAACTGGTCGGGCGGAAGCGGCCAGTTCACGCTCACGGGGCGGTCCCGGATCGTCGTTGATGGTGCACCCGGCTCCCGGCTGGTCACCGACGCTCGTTCGTTCGCCGACGACCTGGCCGCGCTGGGCGCCCGGCGACTGCCGGTCGTCGCCGGTGGCACGGTACGTAAGGGCGATGTCGAGGTCACCGCGCGGGACGACGTCGGCGAGGGGTTCGGAATCGACGTGACCCGGGGCTCGGTCCGCCTCTCCGGTGACGGCCCAGCCGGTGCTTTCTATGCGGAGCAGTCGGTCGAGCAGATGCTGAAGACCTCCGATGACCACGCCTCGCTCCCGGTCGGCTCCACCCGAGACACCCCCGCGCAGCGGACCCGAGGCCTCATGATCGACACCGCTCGCACGTACTGGTCGGTGGAGTCCATCAAGCAGACGATCCGGCAGCTGGCGTGGACGAAGTTCAACACCCTGCACTGGCACCTGACCGACTCGGAGTTCTTCCGGCTCGACCTGCCCGGCTACGAGGGGCTCGCGGCTGCGCAGTCGTACACCCCCGCCGATCTCCGCGCCGTGCAGGACTACGCGTCCCGCTATCACGTCACCGTGCTCCCGGAGTTCGACATCCCCGGGCATGCCACCGCGATGTCGAAGTACCGGCCGAGCCTGCGCTGGGACTGCGCGTCCATGAACGCGATCATCGACACCGCCCGGGTCGACCCCGGGTTCACCGTCGACATCACCAAACAGCAGAACGTGGCCTGGCTCGACGGGCTCGCCGAGAAGATCGTGGACCTCTTCGACTCACCGGTCATCCACCTCGGAGGCGACGAGACACCACGCGCCGCCACACAGGACAAGTGCCCCGAACTCGCCGCGTACGCAAAGGCGCAGGGCTATTCCAAGACCCAGGACGTCTTCCTCGCGTACGAGAACCACCTGAACGCGCTGCTCGCACGGCACGGCAAGAAGATGCAGATCTGGGGGTGGTGGCCGCAGGCCGGGGGAGCGGGCTCGGTCACCGTGGACAAGGACATTCGCATCCAGGCGTGGCTGGGCGACGAGCAGACGTTCATCGACCAGGGCTACGACGTCGTGGTGAGCAACGAGTTCTCGCGCCTGTACGTCGTCCCCAAGGCCATGCCGGGCACGGCCAACGGCCAGTACATCCCGGACGACGACGCGCTCTACCGAACGTATGCCGTGAGCACCTCGGACCGGGTGCAGGGCCTTGAGATGGCGCAGTGGGGCGACCGTCAGTACACGGCGCCGGAGGCGTACTCGCTGTCCTATCTGCGGCGTCCGCTGCAGATCCTCGCCTCCACCGCGTGGGGCAGTCCGCGCAGGGAGAGTTATCTCGACTACGAGGCCATGGCGGACACCGTCGGGACCGCTCCCGGCGTCGCCGAGCACGCGGACCCCGACGCGCGGCCGGTGAGCGCCACTGCGTACGGGCCCGAAGGTGTGGCGAATGCCGCCGACGGCGACCCGGCGACCGCATTCGCCGCGGATACCGCGGGGGCGGCCGTCGGCCTCGATCTCGGGGAACACGGCGCGGTGCGCCCGGCCGCGGTGCGGCTGCTGCCCCGCAGCACCTCGACCGCCGACCTCTCCTCGCTGGTCGGAGCCAGGATCGAGGGCTGCTCCGCCGGACCGGACAGCGGCTGTACGACGCTGACGAGCGTGGAGTGGACGCCGACACGTGACTGGCAGACGCTGCCCCTGGACACCGCGCACGCCTACCGGTGGGTGCGCCTCGTCGGAGCCGCCAAGGCCAAGCCGGTTCTGGCCGAACTGGAGGTGCTCGCCGCCCCGCAGGACGTACACGTCACGGTGAGAGCTCCGCACGACCTGTCGCAGGGCAACCGCACCGTCGTCGAGGCCGAGGTGACGAACACGACAGGCCGGGCCCTGCCCCGCGCCGAGGTCCGCCTGACCGCGCAGCACACCCGCGACAACACCGCCCTGGCGCACACGATTGCGGCGCAGCACGTCACCGTACCGCCGCATCAGGCCCGCACCGTGCGGTTCACCGTCACGCCCGACGAGGCCGCGCACGCGGGCCCCTACCGGCTCACGGCGACGGCCGATGTCACCGTGGGCGAGGGCAGCCGAAGAGCGCGGGGCTCGGCGCTGTCAGTCGTGCCGCTGCGCGATCTGACCGAGGCCTACGACAACATCGGCATCACGCAGGACGGCAACCCGCAGCCCGGCGACATCGACGGCGCGCAGTCGAGTCTGTCCGCCGAGGGCCTCGCGGCAGCGGGCGTCGAGCGGGGCCGCACGGTGTCGGCGGACGGATTCACCTTCGCTCTGCCGTCGTCGGCCGCCACCGATCGGGACAACGCCGTGGCCGAAGGCCAGCGCATCCCCCTCACCGGCCACGCGGCCCGCGTGGGACTCCTGGTCACCGGAACGTACGGGACATCAGCGGGAATCACCGGCAAGGTCACGCTCGCCTACGCCGACGGCACCAGCACCACCAGCGAGGTGACCGTGCCCGACTGGGGCGCCACGACGATTCCGTCCACCACCGTGATCGCCGCCGACGCGGGAAAGGTCAACGGCAGCGGCCGCGCCCAGGCCACCCGTACCGCACGGCTGTACGCCGTCCACGTCGACGCCGACCCGGCCAAGCGACTTGTCTCCGTCACACTGCCCACCGCGTCGGGACCTCTCGGCGCCAAGGCTCCGCTGATCCACGTGTTCGCCCTCGCCACCGACGACCGACAGGGGACCTCCTGATGCGTCACCGCGTCATGCCAAGTCTGAGACATGCAAAGGCCGTTGTGCCCCTGGCCATTGCCACGGTCCTCGCGGGCGTCCTGCTTCCCGCGGGCGCCGCCACAGCCGGTGAACCGCCCGCGGTCGTGCTGCACGCGGCCCCCGACGGCAGGGGCAGTGCATGCTCCACCGGGCGCCCCTGTTCGGTGGAAGGCGCGAAGGACCGGGTGCGGCATCTGCTCCCATCGGGTCGGGCACGCGACGTCGTGGTGGAACTGGCCGACGGGACGTACCGCCTCGACCAGCCCCTGGAATTCGGGCCCGAGGACTCCGGTCGCGGCGCCCACCGCGTCACATGGACGGCGGCCCACGGTGCTCACCCGGTACTCAGCGGCGCCCTCAAGGTCACGCACTGGACGCTGCGCGACAAGGACAAGAACATCTGGGAAGCGCCGCTCCCCAAGGGCCTCGACACCCGCCAAGTCTACGTCGACGGCAAGCGCGCGCCCACCTCCCAGACGACGCCGGCCGAACTGAACCTGTCGTTCGCAGCGGCGAGCGGCGGCTACACCACCACACCCGCCACCTGGGGACAGGACCTTCTCGCCACCGTCGGCGCGGACGCACTGCGCAAGGTCGAGTTCGTCTACACCGGCGGCAACGGCCCCTGGACCCAGTCGCGCTGCCGCATCGAGTCGGCGCAGAGCCCAACCCTGCTGATGCAGCAACCCTGCTGGGGCAACGTCACGAAACGGCCGACGTTCACCCAGGCATCGGGCTCATTGCCGTCGATGAAGGCGGGCACGGCGCCGACCCGCATCGAGAACGGCTATCCGTTCCTGCATCCCGGGCAGTGGTACGTGGACCAGGAGCGCGGCGCCCTCGACTACATCCCCGCCGCCGGTGCCGACATCCACTCCCTCGACGTGGAAGTGCCCCGTCTCAGCACCCTGGTGAAGGGAGCCGGCACGCTCGACGCACCGGTGCGCAACCTCACCTTCTCCGGCCTCGACTTCGCGTACGCCACCTGGCTGGAGCCGAGCAGCCCCGCCGGATTCGCCGACGTACAGGACAACTTGCGACTGACCGGGGACGACCCCAACCGGCCGCAGGCCACCTGCACCTTCGGCACGCCGGCGGGCACCTGCCCGTTCGGCGCGCTCACCCGGCAACCCGGCAATGTGCAGTTCACCGCCGCGCACGACATCGTCCTGCGCGGCAACACCTTCACCCACCTCGGCGCGGCCGGACTCGTCATCGAACACGGCAGCCGCGACAACACGGTCGAAGGCAACACCTTCGCCGACATCTCCGGGAACGGCATCATCCTAGGCAGCACCACCGACCCGAACCCCTCCGACGTCGGCGCCGACGACCGTGAGATCAACACGGGCAACACCCTGGCGAACAACCTCATCCACCACGCCGGCGCCGACTACCCGAGTGCGGCCGGCATCACCCTCTTCTTCACCCAGCACACCCTGGTCACCCACAACGAACTGCGCGACCTGCCCTACACCGGCATCTCCGCAGGAGTCATCCAGGGCCACGTCGACAACGCCGCACACCCCGAGAACACCACCAACATCAACAGCGACAACACCATCAGCCACAATCTGATCCACCGCTACATGCAGGTCCTCAAGGACGGCGGCGCGGTGTACGTCGAGGGGCATCAGGGCCAGACCATCAAGGCCTCCGACGGTTCGGTGGACCGGGCAGCGAGCGTCGCGCACGGCCTGACCGTGGCGGGCAATGTCGCCTACGACCAGAGCAACGTCAACTTCACCTGGTACGACGACGCCGGGGCGCAGTGGCTCAACTGGACCGGAAACCTGGAGTGGGGCGCCAAGCAGGCACAGGGCGGCTGCCAGACCACCGGTCATCTCGACTACGTCGGCAACGTCCAGTCCGGCCTGACCGGCGAGTTCCACTGCTCACCACCCGTACCGGTGGATACCCGCATCGAAGGCAACCGGGCCATCCCCAGCACGCCGGGCGCCGCCGACCTGCCCGCCGACACCGTCGCACAGGCGGGGCTGACCGGCCGCTGGCAGCGCCTGACGACCTCGACGGATCCAGGCGTCGGCTACGCCCACAAGGCGACGGACGGCGGCGGTGTCCTGGTGGCGGGCCACGGTTTCGGCCCCCATACCCGGGTCGACTTCGACGGCGTGCCCGCCACCAGGATCACCGTCCTTTCCAACGGCGTGCTCAACGCGGAACCGCCGTCAGGAACCGACCCGGTGCGGGTGACGGTGACCACGCACGCCGGTAGTGCCACGGCGGTGCTGTCGTGACTGCCTCGCCTTCGTCGACTTCACGCAGGGATCGCACACCGTGTGTGCACAGGGGCCAGAGCCGAAATCAGGAGGACAGCATGCACGACAACGGGATGTCACGCCGCAGCCTCTTCCGTACCGTGGGCGCGGCAGGGGCCGTCGCCGCACTGCCGGGGACCCTTGCCTACGCCGCCGGACCTGCCGTCGCAAGCGCCCGTCCAGCACTCGTCGACCCGGCGACCCCGCTCGACGCGCAACCACATGTCGGGTCCTTGGCAACGCGGGCCGCGTCCACACTCGTCTTCAGCGACGAGTTCACCGGCACCAGCGTGGACACCACCAAGTGGAACATCCTCGACGTCGACCGCGGCGACTACTGGTACAAGGCCTCCAACGTCCGGGTGACGAACAGTGCGCTCGCCATCGACATCAGCAACGTCGGCGACGGTACCTATGGCGGCGGCCGCATCGACAGCCAGGGCCAGTTCGACTTCACGTTCGGCACCATCGAGTACAGCATCCATATCCCCCCGACTCAGGGGCACTTGGCCGCCGCGTGGCTGCAGGCGAGCAACGGGGTGACCCCCGGCGGCGTGGTGGACGGCACAGCGCGGGACGGCGCCGAGATCGACATCATGGAGACCTTCAGCACCTCCAGCCAGTACGGCGTCACCGTCCACTGGGACGGATACGGCGCCGACCACCAGCAGTCCAGCACCAACGTCAGCGCCCCCGGCCTGCACGACACCACCTGGTACCACACCGTCACCCTGAACTGGACATCGACTCGGATGACGTTCAGATACGACGGAACGGTGGTCCGCACCATCACCGACCCCAACCTGATCAGCCAGGTCCGGGAGTTCCCCATCGCGTCCCACGAAGTCATCCCGTACGCCCAGGGCAACATTGCGGACGCGCCCCTGGACTACACCTCCACCATGTATGTGGACTACATCCGCGTCTGGCAGTAGTCACCCAGCCGATGACGAAAGTGAACCAAGAGGAGTCGGTCACGAAGGAGGACGATTCGGCGTGGTGCGTTCAGCCGTGGCTTCTTGGTGTGGGGGCTGACTGGCTGCGCGTGGCTCATCCGGCATCCGGTCCGGTGGTTCGCGAGTCGAGTTCGGCCCAGACGGTCTTGCCGTCCTCCCGGTAACGAACTCCCCAGCTTTTGGCGAGTGTCGCGCAGATGTACAGTCCGCGTCCGCCTTCGTCTGTCGCCTTGGCGTGGCGCGGGTAGGGGGCGGCGAGCGCGGCGTCGTCGATTTCGCACGTCAGAGTAGTCTCCCCTCTGATCAAGCGGAGGGTGATCGGGGGAGCGCCGTAGCGGATGGCGTTGGTGACCAGTTCGCTGACGACCAGTGCGGCGGTGAACGGGGCGATGTCGAGGCCCCATTCCTGAAGGCGTGTCTGTGTCTGCTCCCGGGCCGGACCGGCCGACCGGAGTTCGGGCGGCACATCCCACTGGGCAACCTCGTCCGGGGGCAGGCGCCGGGTGCGTGCGACGAGCAGGACACGGTCCGGGGCCAGGAGGTGCTGGACGTCGTCTGCCATCTGCTGCGGTCCGTGATGCGGATGCGCGAGGGCGGCGGCCAGGCCGCGGCGCGTGGGGCCTTGCTCGCGGGTGGCCGCGGGAGAGGCGAGGCAGACCGTGCTTCCCTCAGGCAGGACGAGGCTGGTGGAGGCGAACGGAGGGCCGTCCCCTCCCAGGAGCGGCCCCATAGACAGGGGGTCGGCGTCCATAGTGCCGTCCGGGCGGACGATCGCGAACAGTGAGCGACCGGCCCGCGCAGCATCGAGCCGCCCGCTGACAGGGTCGTGGACGGCGATGGTGCAGTGCACGGTGGGTTCGTCGATGCTTCCCTGCACACTCTTCTGCTCGCGGTCGAGGCGCAGGACGGTGGAATGCAGCCGGGCCAGGAGTTCGTGCGGGTCGAGGTCCAGGGTGGTCAGGGCCTGGACCGCGGTCCGCAGGCGGCTCATGGTGGCGACCGCGCTCAGGCCCGGACGCTCGACCTGCCCCACCACCAGCGCGACGCGGGCGCCGGGCAGAGGCAGAGCGTCGAACCACGATCCGGCACCGCTGCCGCCCGGGCGGTGGCGCTGGGCGATCTCGGCGGCCCGCTGGGTCTGCCGTTCCTGACCGATGGGCCAGCTTTGCAGCGCGGTCATGACGATGTGCTCGCGGGTGAAGCGCAGCGCGTTCTCCAGACTGCTCGCGGTGCGCGTGGTGATGCTCTTCGCCAGGTCCACGTCCCCGGGAGTGAACGGCTCACCGCCGCGCAGGCGCTCGAAGGCGACCGCCCCGAAGACCTGGCCCCGTGCCGACAGCGGCGCCACAAGCCGCGGCCCGTAGGGGGTGCGGCCCGAGTGAGCGCCCTCCGCCGGCAAGATGGCGACCGACGACGGCAGCTTCGGGCCGAACAGTGCCGGCAGCAGAGTCGAACCCGTCGGTGGTGGCGGGCAGTCGGCCCGGGTACTGCCCGCCGCAGCACAGCGCAGCAGCATCTCGCCGTCGACAGCCGCAAGTTCAGGCGCCTTGCCCTGCAGGACGGCGTCGGTGAGTGCCACCACGGCACTGTCGGCGAAGCCCGGCACCGTGACGTCCACCAGCTCGCGGGCCGTGCGCTCCACGTCGAGGGTGCGCCCGATCAATTCGCGGGCCCTGTGCAAGAGGCGCAGGCGGGCCTGAGCGCGCTCTCGCGCGGTCACGTCCACCGTCGTCGCCACCAGTCCGAGGGCGCGGCCCGCCCCGTTGCGCACGCGATAGACCGAGACCGAGAAGACGTGCTCACGTTCCGGGTCGGCGGCCGGCCGGCCCCGCAACAGGACATCACGGGCCGGCCGGCCCGAGTCGAGGACCTCACGGAGCATGCCTTCGTCGATCCGCAGACCTATGGACGCGTATGCCTCCACGGCCGGCAGACCGATGACATTCTCCAGGGAGATGCCGCGCATGCCGATGGCCGATGGGTTGACCCGCAGGACACGCAGCTGCGGGTCCAGGAAGTGCAGACCGACATCTGCCTGGGTGAACACGGCGTCCAGGATCGCCTCACCCAGACCCAAAAGGTCCTCGTTCCCGCCTCCTGCGCTGCCCTCGTCCTTGTCCTGCCACACCCCCCAGGTCCGTTCGCGAGGCTCCTCCACCAGCGGTACGATGCGCCACGCCCGTCCGCGGGCAAGGGAGCCGACGACCTCGAACACACTGCTGCCCAGGACGTGGGCCGCCGTACGGCCGAAGAGGCGTTCCGCTGCGACACTCCACCCCACGACCTGACCGTGAGCATCCACAGTGAGGAGAGGCTCATCGTGCGCGCGCATCGGCATCCTCACCTGCTCGTGTCGGCAGCACGGTCCGCGGGCCGGTCCCCTCCGTGCGCCGGCGCGGCGCGGCACCCCAGCCTCGAGTCCGGCAGCCCGGATGCGGTGCGGCCCCGCAGGGGATGTGCCGGGCTGTGCCGCCTGCCGTCCCGCGCCGTACCTCTGTTCGCGGGCCAGTATGGCCTCGGCCTCGGCTTCGAGGCTGATATACGGTCCGCCGCTGCCGTCGACCCCCACGCGGTGCAGCATGCCGCCGGTGACGGCCCAGGGGCAGCGCCGGGGTAGGCAATATTCGGCGTCTCGACCCGTCCGCCGTAGCAGTTCATCGCATCGAACCCGAGATGTACACGACATTGGGCGCCCCATCAGGAGCCTTCGGCTGCTCGTAGGCCGACCAGTCCGCAACGCAGTCACCGACGTCGAGAATTGCCACGCCGCGAGATGTCGATGTCACCGCTCACACCTCATACCCCTGGACCCCCACCGCCGGCCGGCGGAGGCTGCTGCCTCCATGCTTGGCCCACACCGAGCCGCGCGCCTGGTGGCAGACGGTCCGTGTGGGCCGGCCGAGTGGGCCCACCGGGGGAGTGGTGGCTGCCCCTCGAACGGCAGGGCACTGCACGAGGCACCGGAACCCGAGAGAGTGGACAGGTTCACGCTTCCGTTCGTCGGTTGGCTCCTCATCGCCTGCCGTACGAGGGCCATGCACCGTCACCGCAGTGAGGCGGGCATCCAAGTCGAGGCTGACCTCGCCGCAGGGCTGCCCAGCGCAGGTGGCCGTTGGGGTGCGACCATGTCTCCGGGATCAAGGCACCCGCCCCATGCCTAGCCTGCCTGCCGCCACACCGTCATGTCCGCGGACACAAACGCGATGTCCGGCATCGCGGTCGACTTCGTCTGGATCACGAGCAGCGCGATGTCTCCGTTGCGGCGCCGGACGCAAATCTCGGTGCCCGACGCCGCCGCGGTGAGCGGGAGGCGATGGGTTCTTTGACCGTGGGTGAGCCGGCGGCACTCGTCGAGGTCCGTGCCCGGTTCACCGAAGATCATGACGAACACGCTGGTGTCGCTCTCCAGCGAGCATGAGGCGTCCTTGGCGCAGGTGAAACGGATGTCGCCCTTACGGTCCTTACGCTGGTACGGATCGTTGAAGCTCAGTGAGTTCTTCGCGTCCAGCCACTGCCCGGAGTGGGGTTCGCCCCGCACCGGCCCGGCCGTGGTGGGGGTGCCGCCCGCCGTGCCCCCCGTCTGGGTCGATTCCTCGTCGGTCGGCCGGCGGCGGGCTCCGTTTCCGTCTGCCGTTGCTGAGAGCCTCGGTGGCTGTCAGCATTCCGGGTATTTCGGCCCGGAAGGTCCGTCACGTCGCCAGAGCGTGGGTGCTTCGGCTTGAGTACGGTCTCTCGTTTCCGTCTGCCGCTGGTGCGGCAGGGTTGCGCCACCTGCCCGCCCGCCCGTGGCCTTGCGGCTGCGGGCGGTTGCGCGGGTCTTACGGTCGGCTCCACGAGGCTTCGACGCCGCCGGGGCGGTGTCCTGGTCTCCGGCCACTCCGGTACCAGTTACTGCGGCTGCCGCGAGGGCTGCGAGGTTGAGTGCGGCGTTCTCGTCCCGGTCGATGACCAGGCCGCAGGCGTCGCATTCGTAGGTCCGCAGGTGCAGCGGCAGCTTGGCTTTCGCTGCGCCGCACCCGGAACAGGTCTTGGAGGAGGGGTACCAGCGGTTGGCGACCACGAGGCGGGTGGCGTGGCGCTGGCGGGTCTTGTAGTCGAGCTGGTGTCGGATCTGGCCGAATCCGGCGTCGGCGATCCGGCGGGCCAGGCGCCGGTTGTGGAGCATCCCGGCGACGTTGAGGTCCTCGACCACGATGGTGCCGTACTCGGCCGCAATGCTCGTGGTGAGTTTGTGCAGGGCGTCGGCGCGGAGGTTCGCCACCCGGTGGTGGACCTTGTTCCGCTGGGCGTTGGCTTTCTCCCACCGCTTCGAGGGCTTCTGTCCGGTGCGTCGGTCGGGTCCCTGGCGTCGGGAGACCGTGCGAGAGGCGTGGCGCAACTGCTTCAGCACAGTGTCCAGGTGCCTCGGATTGGCCACTTCGTGGATCGCTCCGGCGCTGTCGGCCATCACCGCGAGGGTCTTCACACCGAGGTCGATGCCGACCGCCACGCCGGGCCGGGCGACGCGCACCAGGTCGCGCTTCACCTCGGTCTGCAACGACACGAACCAGCGCCCCCGCTCGTGCCGGACGGTCGCCGACAGGATCCGGGCCGTCCCGGCCTGAACGCGCGCGAGGAGTTTCACCGTGGGCTCGTGGGTGCGCAGTGTGCCGAGCCGGGGCAGCGTGACGTGCCGGCCGTCGGCGTCGACACGGATGGTGCCGGTGGTGAACCGGCAGGACAGGCGTGCCTTGCGCTTCGACTTGAAACGCGGGAGTCCTATCGCGCGGCCACGGCGCCGGCCCTGCCTGGACCTGGCGTAGTTGTCGAACGCAGCGGCGGCGTTCGCCAGGCCGGTGTTGTACGCCTCCTTGGAGTTCTCTGCCCACCAGATAGCGAATCTGGGGTCGGTGTGCTTGGCGGCGTTGAATGCCTTGCGCAGCGACGGCAACGACCACGGCCGCCACTGCGTCAGTCCGGCCTCGGACACGCCGTACGTCTCCTCGGCCTTGCGCTGCCACCACGACGCCTCGATCCAGGCAACCGCCCAGTTGTAGGCGGCCCGTGCCGCACCGCAGTGCGAGTGCAGTGCCCGCTTCTGGGCAGCGTTCGGGTCCAGGGCGAAGCGGTATGCCTGCACGACGAACCCGGACTGCGGCCGGAACTTCTTCACTCGGCAGCCTCACCGACCGCCACGGCCACCGTGCGGGCGGCACGCTTCTTCGCCCCCCGCCGCCCGTACAGGCGCGCACACATCAACGTCAACACCTCGGTGACGTCCCGCACCAGGTCATCGGCGCTCTCGGTGGGGTCAAGGACGACCAGCCGCCGCCCGGACGCCGACAGCGCGGCTTCGAGGTGCTCGACGCCGAACCGGGCCAGCCGGTCACGGTGCTCGACCACGATCACGGCCGCGCCCGGATCGGACAGGACCCGGTGCAGCTTGCGCCGACGACCGCTGAGCCCCGAACCCACCTCGGTCACGACCTCCGCAACCGGCAGGCCAAGACCAGTGGCCCCCTGGACCACACGGGCCACCTGCCGGTCAAGGTCCAACTTCTGGTCCGCCGACGACACGCGGCAGTACGCCACGACGCGGCCAGACACCGTTGAAGCGGGCTCGTCGACCAGCCACGTGCCGGACGGCGTCTGGCGCACCGGGACCGGCATACGGCCCTCTTTCGCCCACGTCCACGCAGTCTGGTAGTGCACACCATTGCGCGCCGCCCACTCAGAAAGCTTCACGCAATCAAGATAACAGCTGATAAACACTGAGATCTACCGATCTAACCAGCAGCAACTGTGAGCCCCCGAAGTCTTCCCCGCTGCCTTAGATGAGGCCGATGACGAGGCCGGCGCGCCTGTCGAGGTTCCCGGATCGGCCCCCGCCGACGTGCCCGTACGATCCGATCCCGTATCTTCCCGGTCGCGGAACACGCCCGTCGTGTCCATGATCGTCCACGCCAGAACCGAGAGGACCAGCATGGCCGCCGTCACGGCCACGCCCACGACCAATCTGGACCTGCGTCTTCGTGACAGGGCTGTGCCTGAGTCCGTCGGCGGCGCCCATGGGTCGTGCGCCTGCCACGGCTGCGCGGCGGCCAGCGGGAGCGTGTGTACCGGTGTGAGATCGGGCACCGGCGGCGGCACCGTCACCTCCGGCCCCATGACCTCTCGCCAGACGGTCGGTCCCGCGCCCGCGTCGGCGTCCTCGCCCAGTTTGCTGCCGGCACCACTCCACGACCTCCGTGAGGGTGGCTCGTTCCGCTGGATCGGTGGCCAGGCAGCGGGCGATCAGCGGACGGAGCCGAGGGGGCAGCAGCGACAGGTCGGGCTCGGAGTGCACGATCCGGTACAGCACGCTGACCGCGGGACCGTCCCCGTACAGCGGCTCACCGAGCGCCGCGGTCTGGCCGAGCGCGAACACGTCGGTCGCCGCCGTGACCTCACCTGCGGACGCCTGCTCGGGAGCCATGAACTGGGGCGTGCCGATGGTGGACCCGGTGGCGGTGTACGAACTGACGCCCGCGGCCAACGAGATGCCGAAGTCGATCACGCGCGGTCCGTCGGACGCGAGCAGGACGTTCGACGGCTTCAGGTCACGGTGCACGATCCCCGCGCCGTGGATGGCCTGGAGAGCCTCGGCGACTCCAGCCATCAGCCACAGCACCGCGGGCACCGGCAGCGCCCCGCACCGGCCGACAGCTTCCGCCAGCGAAGGGCCGTTTACGTACAGCGTGGCCAGCCAGGGCGGCGCGCCGTCCGCGTCGCCGTCGATCAGCTCCGCGGTGTACGCGCCCCTGACCCGCCGGGCGGCCTCCATCTCCCGGCGGAAACGCCGCCGGAAGGCGGGGTCGTCGGCCAGTTCGGGCCGGACGACCTTGATCGCCACGGGCCGGCCGCCCTGCGTGTGTGACAGATAGACCCGTCCCATGCCGCCTGCGCCGAGCCGCGCGGCCAGCCGGTAACCGGCCACCACGGACGGATCGTCCGCCTGCAGCGGCTCGAATACCTCATCCGCGTCGCACATCGCCACTCGTCGCCCCCTGATCCCCGGGATCACCAGACCTCGGATCCCCTTGCCCCCTGGTCAACAAGCGAGTTGCTGCTGACCGACGGCAGTAACCTAAGCAGTCCCGGCTCCTGGGGGATCTACATGTCGAAGTGGCTTTCGGCTCGCATGGCCAGGGCTGCGGCCAGTTCGTCCACGTCGACGTCGGCAGTGTCGTCCACCTTCTCGGGGTACTCGGTTACGGAGTACCCCGAGGGAGGGTGAGCGTGTGGAGCACCCGCCATCAGGCCTGACGTTCTCTCCTGCCCCACCCACCAGCGCCGACCGTGGTCCTGATCCCTGCGACGACGCAGCGCAGACACGCGTCGTCCTAGCCTGCCCCACTCGGTAGCCAGCCGCATCACCGTCCACAACGGCGGCGTGCGGGGGGCGAGTTGATCGTCGCCTCGGGGCCGGTGACTTCGGCTCCCGCAGGACACGATCAACCGCCGACCGGCCTGACGGCGGCCTCGCTGAAGGCTCGGACGCGAGCGGGCGACGGCCGGTATGCGTGCCTCGTGCAAGAGCACCGGTGATCCGCACACCCGTCTACAGAGCCGCATACAGCGAACTGCTGGAGGCACTGCTCGATCTGCTTCGGCAGTACGTCCTGGCCGGGAAGGCCGTGCTCCCGCCGGCCACCGGCGTCAGCACCGTCCACGACTTGGCCACCGACTACGCGCCGCGTCCCTCTGACCTCCATGGGCGCGGCCCACATCGTTCCCGGCTGGTTCACTCTCGACAAGGACATCGCCGGAGTCGGCCACCGCACGGTCATCGCGTCGGTGTCCGCCGAGGCCTTCGGGCAGGCGGCAGGCGTCTTCTCGGCCGAGCTGACCGGGTGGGTGAGCGTCCTGGCTTCGTAGAAGGCTCGTAGAAAGAAGTGGGGGGCTGGGCTGTTTTGGACACATCCGGCGTGTGTCTGGCAAGGTCGCCCGTCCGTTCCCCTATGAACCGGAAGGACACGTGGCGCGGTGACTGAGGTGAGCACTCGCAGTGTCCAGGAAGCCGCTGCGGTGGAGCAGCTGCGTGCGAGCACCACGACGCTCTCCATTCCTCAGGGCTTCGATTTGTGGCAGCCCCAGGAGATGGAGGACTGGCTGAGCGAGGTGGAGGAAGACCCGGACGTCTCGGACGTCGACTTCTACGAGGCCCGTAGCGCGGTCCTGGGAGCGATGGGCAAGGACGCCGACTGACGGCGCCGCCGCCGACGGCTCAGGCTCGTCATCGTCCTCGTCCTCGGCACGGACATCGCCCGCTGAGGGCGCCACGATGTTCCGCGCCTCGGCAGACCGCTCCAGCTCCTCCCCGTCGCTCCGGGAGGTGTCGCTCTCCTTGGGTTGCTCATGGAGGCCTCCTCTCGTCAGGTTCAAGGTCCGCGCATCGTGCCGGGCGCCCAACCAGCGTCCCGGCGTCCTGCGTCGCACAGGGTCGGAAAGCGCCACGGTGGCCCCGGCACAGCCGTGTGGTCACCGCCCCGCAATGGGTCGCGCTCACGACAACGACGGGGGGTGGCGCCGACCGCTCGTGGGCGACCACCCGGGGTTACGGCTCTGGCGCCGGAGCTCACGGGCCGTGGCGGGGGACAGGGTGATGACGTGCTTGGCCGAGACGACCGACGAGCGCGCCGCCGTACACGGTGTAGCCGACGCCGACGAGCCAGGACTGCACTACCAGGATGGTGCCGACTGCGCCGTAGGAGACTGCGTTGGACACGATGAGCGGCGCGAAAACCAGTTCGGAGAAGAGTCGGAGGCCGGCGAAGGCGGCCACGGTCGCCAACGCGCCAGGCAGCAGGCGCAGCCAGGTGACGCGCGATCCGAGGAGGAGGTGTTGCAGCCACCAGAAGTAGAGCACGCCGCCGCAGGCGCCCACCGCGATGCGGGGAGCTGTCGATGCAGCGGCGCTGGGCCAGGGCATGCCGCGCCATGTACTGAGGAGGATCAGGGCGATCAGTCCGGCCAGGCCAAGAACTTGGCGCCACAGCGTGTGCCAGGCGCCTGACGGCAGGTGCCAGATCCGCTCGTAGGCGGTTTGGACTGCGGCCATCAGCGAAATCCCGAACAGGGCGAGGCCGACCAGGCCCAGCGCGGTGGTGGTGCTGAGGACGGCGTGGCGGGAGGCGAACACCTCGTCCACGGCGTGGGCCGAGCTGCCGGACACGCCCAGACCTTCGGCAATCCAATCCGCGATGCCACTGCCACGGGATGGCAATGCCGCCGCGATCACGACCAGAAGAGGCACCAGCGTGACGAAGAACAGGGTGGCGAACGCCATCGCGCGGTGCAGCAGTTCGACCTCTCGACCGGCACGCCACACGCTCCCGGCGGCCTCCACCACCTGCCGGCCCAGCCTCTTCACGTGAGTACCGATCCGTTCTCCGGCCACGGAAGCACACTTCCTTCGCCAGTACGGCGGCCGGAGAAGTCACCTGCCGGTTGCGGGTTTCCAGCTGCCCCATCGCGCGCGGACGCCCTCAGCTCCCGCTTGGCCCAGTGTGCCTCGGCGACTGTTCCGCCTGCGACAGGAATCGCGCCGACGGCGAGAAGGACTTGGCGCTGCTCCAGGTGGCGGGCCTCCCGCCTTTCCCGGCCGGTGCCGGACCAGCCCGGGGGGTGCGGGCGTCCGATGCGACGGGCGCGTGGGTCCGATGTGACGGACGCGTGCGTCCGAGCGAGCACGGAGTGGCTTCGCGGTCATCGAACAGCGGATCGGAGAATATGTGGCACCGGCTTGTCTGAGACGACGTACCTCATTAGCTACGGTGGCGGTGCTTCCCGTGCCTTCGCGGATGCTCACCTCGGACGAGCCGCTGGCGGGGCATTGGGCAGCCGTCGGCGAAGCAGGCTGCGACCGCGTCCCCGCTCAGATCGACAGGAACTCTTGGATGCACCTGTCCCAGTTGATGCGGGACGCCTCCGTGCCCGCGGGCACCAACTCGTCGGTCGCGGCCAGGAATCGGGCCAGGGCGCCGGCGGGCGTGGTCAGGAGAGCCACCCCCGCCCCGCCGCCGAGCGCGATGAACACATCGCCGCCTTCACCCGGTGCGATGTGGACATCGCCGTCTCCGGCGGGCCCGCGCAGCCCGGCCGCCAGCGTCTCGCGGGACAGGAGCCACACCGTTCCCTGCTCTCCCGCTCCGAAATCCAGCCGGACCGCGTACGGGTCCTCGGGCCGGTAGCAGCATTCGACATCCAACTCGCGCCACGACGCCACACCGTCGAGTAGATACATCGGTACCCGCACGCACACCCCGTCCACCCGTGCCCCGCCTCCTCTGAGCCGCACTTGTGAGAACCAGTCCTGCGCCCCGTGTGCCCCTCCAGGCCATGCTCACGCGCCTGGGATGGAGGGAAGTCGTGGAGCAGGTACTCCCACGGGATACCCGTGCGGTTGACGTACGGGATGGCGTTCGGGATCTCCCTCAGGTCGGACTGCCGCCTTGGACCACACGGCGCTCGTCGCACTGGTCGACGCGGACGAGTTGTTCACCGGCCTGTACACCAAGGCCGGCCACCAGCGAGGTCCCATCGTCATGCCGGCGATGAGCGTACGGGTCGCTGAGAAGACCCGTCCCGGCGCGGGCGTCCCCCATTGCGGCTGCGCCATGTCGAGTACATGCTGTTCACCACGGAGTACGCTCTCCTGGCCGCGGCCTGGCTGCGTACCGACATCGCCGCCGCGCACCCTGCGGGGGCCGCCGGGGAGGCCGGACTCGTCGAGGCCCAGTCATCGCGTTGTCCCTGCGTCCGGAGCTGTATGCGACGACGCACCAGTCGTCGACCCGGAACTGTCAGATGACACACGGAAGTTCTGGCCGAGACGTCACCGCGCGACCTGAAGTACCTTGGCGACCCCCGGAAGGACGAGCCCGTCCTTCGCGTCGCTCATCGTTCCCCACCTGGCGCGCATCGACCTGCCTCCAGTCCCGCAAAGCCCACCTCGGGCACAGAGCACGTGCGAGGCCGGTCAGACAAGCACGCGCACCGTCAAATCCCGCCGCCCCGTTCCTTCTCACAGGTGGCGGGCGGCAACCCTTCGCAACGCAGGCCATGGTCGGGCGTCGGCCACAGCGACGCCCTCCGGGCCCAGGTACACACCCCGAACCCGTGTCGCCGCTCCCCGCCGTCCCCCCGGACTGGGCGGCGGGGGCCGCTCCTCCCCAACTGAATGACAAGGTCCGTGAAGAGCGCGCCACCACCCGCGTAGGACTTGGCCGTACTCGCCGTCCGATCTTTGCTGGTGCGGTGGTGTCGAAGCCCCCGATCAGCAATCGGGACGGGACGTACCTCGTCATCGAGGATGGTCCGGAACCGAACGTCGGACGGCAAAACTCCGATACTCCCCCTCGGGTGGATCTTGAAGGGGTGCGCGATGGTCGCGCCCGGTTGTTTGTCAGTGACCGCGAGGGGCAGCCGCTCATAAGTGCTTGGGACCACAGGCGCGTCTGCGGGGAGGCGGCATGCCCGGCTCGGGCCGTCCCATTCTCGCAGTGACCTTGCCGTCACGAGCTCGAGGAGTGTGCAAGATGACCGCCTCAGATCATCCGCATGATGATTCCCCCGACACCGTGCAGGCGTTTCACCGTCTGGCCGCCAGTGATGCGGGCCCCGAACACGATGTGCTGTGTGAGGAACTGATCGACGCGTGGCTACCGATGGCACACCGCATCGCCAGGCGCTTTCGCAACAAGGGCGAGAACACGGAGGACCTGCAGCAGGTCGCCGCGATCGGTCTGCTCAAAGCCGTGAATCGATACGACCCTGAGCAGGGCGCTTTCGAGCCGTATGCGGTTCCCACGATCAGGGGTGAACTGCGCCGCCACTTCAGGGACTACACCTGGGATGTGCGGGTCCCGCGCCGGGTGCAGGACCTTCGCAGCCAGGTCCGTGCCGCGCGCCGCCGCCTCCAGGAGCGGCCGGGCACCAGCGGCGAGCCCAGCATCGAGGAGCTGGCCGCCGAAACCGGCCTGAGCGCTGAGGAGGTGCGCGACGGGATGGAGGCCCTCGACAGCTACAGCGCCCTGTCCCTCGACGCCCAGACCACCACGGGCGAGAACGGGTACAGCCTCGCCGACACCCTCGGTCACACCGAGGGGGGCTTTGCTCTGGCCGAAGACCGCGAAGCGGCGAAGGAGTCACTCAAAGCGCTGCCCGAACGCGAACGCACGGTCCTCTACCTCCGCTTCTTCGAAGACATGACCCAGCAACGCATCGCCGACCAACTCGGCATGTCACAGATGCATGTCTCCCGCCTTATCACCCGCACCTGTGCCGCGGTCCGTGACCAGGCCCTGGACCCTGCCGCGTAAGGCACGCATGCGCCGTCGGACCTGCTTCACCGGCTCGAACGGAGGCTTCGGCTCCTGGGCTGCCTGGGGCAGCGCTGCGGTCTTCGGGGTGTCGTCGTGGTGCTACACCCTCCCGCGCGCAGAGGAAGGCGCTGGGTCTGGGCCGAGTGGGGCGGCAGGATTTGCGTCGTGCAGTCCCGGCAGCGGCGTCCACGCTTACGGTGCTTCCATGACGACAGAACCGGAACGGGGCCCGGTTGAGCAGGCCGATGTTCGCGCGGCACGCACAGCCATCGATGCCTATGTCAATCACCCGGGACTAAAAGGTCCCGGGCTTGCGCAACGGGCGCCACTGGCTGTGGTGCTGCGTTTGCATCCTGTCCCACGCCCGAATTTCTGGGGTGGGTCTGGGGCGGTTGACTGCGCCCCGCGTCGCCACAACTCTTCCGCACGGTGACGGATGTTGCGGGAGCCGTTGCGGTCTGCGTGATCAACGAATCCGCAGGACCGGCATACGAAACGAGCCTGGGAGGCCAGGTTCGCCTTGTGGATGTGCCCGCATTCGGCGCAGGTGCGGGAGGTGTACGCCGGATCGACGTGCACCACCGGCACCCCCGCCTTGCGGGCCTTGTACGTAATGAAATCTCCGAGTTGGGCAAAGGCCCAGGAGTGGAGGGTGGCCCGTTGGGGCTTGCGAAGCCGTACCCGTGCGCGGATGCCCGTGAGGTCTTCCAGGGCGATTCCGCGACCGGTGCGTTCTGCCTCGGCCACCACATGCTTCGCGATCTTGTGGTTGATGTCCCGCGCCCGCCGCGTCTCCTTACGACGCCGCTTCTTCAGGCGACGTTTGGCGGACGGAGTGTTCTTCTTCTGGAGTTTCGTACGCAGGGTGCGCTCGCGCAGGCGCCCGCGGTTGAGCCGGCGTCCGGCCATGATCTGACCGTCCGAGGTGGTCGCGATGTTCACGATCCCCAGATCGACCCCCAGAAACTCCGTGACGCTGGTGTTGAGTTCGGCCTCGGGGACCTCGCAGGTGGCGATCAAGAACCACATGCCGTCACGGAACAACAGATCGGACTCGCCCCTGCGGCACAGGGCCAAGCGCGCCAAATGCTCGGGGGCGGCGGTGAACGCCACTTGCTTCATGCGGCCCGACAGGGTCCAGATGGACACCGTGCGCTGCGTGTACTGCCAGGACAGCATCCGGTCGTCATACGGCTGCGCGCCCTCCCGCCGAAAGGCGATCGGTTTCTCGACGGCCCGCCGGTAGCGCTTGGAGGAGGGCCTGCCGAGATTTCCTGCCGTCAGGTTCGCCTTGAGCGTCGTGTACGCGTCGCAGGTCTTCTTGATGACGTGCTGGGCCGCTTGAGCTCCGAGCCCCCACCGGTCCTTGACCGCCGTATAGGTGTGCTCACGCAGGGCGAAGTTGCGCTTGACGTCCTTCTCGAACGCCACCGACGACACCCAGGTCGCGGCCTGATTGCAGGCATGCAGGGTCTCCTCAAGTGCCGCCGCCTGCACAGGCGTCGGCAGGAGTTTCACCTGCACGGTTAACTTCACGACCGTGACGCTACCTGTCGCCTGAGATACCGGCATTCGAACAGCGCACATTCCTCGCCGGGCGCTGCGGCCCAGTTTCTTGCGTGCGCTCCGCGCCCGTTGCCGCGGCGATGCTGCGCATCGCCACCACAGGATGCGATTCCTCCCGGGGGTGACCCCCCGGGGTTCCTCACAAGAGCAGGCTGAACCGCGCGGATTCGGCCTCAGAGCAACAGTTGGGAGGCGCCCAGGCCGCAGGCCTTGGCGGTTCCTCCGCCCTCGAAGGAGACGGGGCGCCGCCGCACGAGGTGACCGGTGTATGACGATGCCACGGCGGAGCACATCGCCCGCGAAGCCTGGGACGCGGTTCAGGCGGTCACACCGCCCCCGCCCGACCCCGAAACTGATGCGGGTCCCGCACGGAACAGGAAGGAACCCAAAGAAGTCGCTGAGCGCCGCCAACAGGCGATCGCCGTCGTCCGCGGCCTGCAGCAACTCGGTTACCACCTTGACGAGAAGCTCCCCGGCCCCGACATGGCCGCCGGATAGCGAAAACGCCGTGTGTGATCGGTATAGCGCCCTGCAGAGTGGCCCTCGAACGCGTGGCGCGCTGGCGAACGAGGCTCCAAACCCGATACTCACAGCCATCAGGCGTGGCTCGACGGCCTCGTCTCGCCGCTGCCAAGTATCCGAACTCCGGGTTTGCCTCCGCCTTCGGGGCGCACCCGGCACGTTATCCGCACCACACCGCATGGACAGGTAAGTTGACATCATGACTGACAAGCTCACCGTGAGTGTCCTGGGTACCGGCATCATGGGCGCCGCGATGGCCCGCAATCTGGCCCGCGCCGGACACACGGTCCGCGCCTGGAACCGCAGCCACGCCAAGGCTGAACCGCTGGCCGCCGACGGCGTGTTCGTCGCCGACAGTCCCGCCGAGGCGGTCGAGGGCGCCGACGTCGTTCTGACCATGCTCTACGACGGCGCCGCCGTCCTGGACGTCATGCGGCAGGCCACTGCGGCGCTCCGCCCCGGCACCGCCTGGGTGCAGTCGACCACCGCCGGCATCGAGGGGATCGCCGACCTGGCCGCCTTCGCCGACGAGCACGAGCTGGTCTTCTACGACGCCCCCGTGCTCGGCACCCGCCAGCCCGCCGAGGCCGGTCAGCTCCTTGTTCTGGCCGGCGGACCGGTGGACGCGCGGGAGAAGCTGGCACCGGTGCTCGACGCGGTCGGCGCGCGCACGGTGTGGACCGGCGAGGACGGGGCCGAGGGCAGCGCCACCCGGCTGAAGCTGGTCGCCAACAGCTGGGTCATCGCGACCACCAACGCGATGGGCGAGGTGCTGGCCCTGGCGCAGGCCCTGGGCGTGGACCCGCAGAGCTTCTTCGACGCGATCGCGGGTGGTCCTCTCGACATGGGGTACCTGCGTGCCAAGGCCGGCCTGATCCTCAACGACCAGTTGTCGCCGGCACAGTTCGCGGTTGGCACGGCGGCCAAGGATGCCCGTCTGATCGTCGAGGCGGGGGAGAAGAACGGCGTACGCCTGGACGGGGCCGCCGCGAGTGCGGACCGTCTGAAGCGGGCCGCCGCGCAGGGCCACGGAGACGAGGACATGGCTGCGGTGTACTTCGCCAGCTTCGACGAGCAGCAGCGCTGAGGAGGACCACATGTGTCCAAGTCACCGCTGCCCGCCGGGGCCCAGCAACTGCTGCGCCGCCCGAACCCGGCCGTGATGGCCACCCTGCGCTCCGACGGCACACCGGTGACCACCCCGGACCGTGTGCCAGGTTGCGGGGTGCGGTCACCTTTGAGTACCCCCGACGGTGTGTCCGACACAGCAAGCGATCTACGAGCCGGCCGCGGGGCTGCGAGCGGCTAGGTCTCTTGAGGCCTGACATCGGCGGCAGGCGTCTCCCGACGTTCCGCTGGTTCCTGTCCGCCCCGACAGAGGAAGAGCGACGGAAGCGCCGGCAGGGCGAGGCCGAGGTGGCCCACGCGCCTACGAGCGCGCCGGCCTTGCGTCGTCATGAACTTGGCCTGGGGGCAACAGAATTGTCCTTGGGGGAGTGGGGGTCGAGCAGGCGATTCTGTTCTGTCCCCTGGGGATGCCTCGTTCCTGCGAAGTGCTCTCGACCACCGAACGGAGTCTGCGCCGCCGGGCCGCGGCTGCCGGAGCAGGCCGTGGCCCGGGGTGACGCGCTCCGGACGGGGCGCGGTGCTGATGTCACATCGCCGGCGTCGGGCGTACCACCCTGCGTGGGACGGACAGTTCGGGCCTGCGTGCGCGGGCCGCCGGGGCGGCGGCCACGAGCTGGTCCGTGACCGCTGAGCCCGCGAACGCCGGGACCGGCACCTCGCGCGGCATCTCGAGCGCCTCGCCGATGCGGGGCGCGGGGCCGACGGGGACCAGCGGGGAGCGCTCGCCGAGACGGGCACGGCGGGAGAACCAGATGATCTTTCCCGTGGCCGTGGCGCAGCCGCCCCAGCCGTCGCTCAGCGCGGCGATCTCCGCGAGGCATCCCTGGGGGGCGTAGTGGGGGCCCGGCAGGTCACGCTCGTGGTCGGACACCGCGGTGATCAGGTGCTGGCCGTTCCACCACATCTCGACGGTGGTGTTCTTGTCCGTGGCGTGCTTGTCGATCGTGTGAAGTAGCACCTCGACGCCGCGGCAGACGGGCTCGACGAGAATGTCCAGCTTCCAGTACCGCAGGTGGGCGGCCAGAATGCGCCTGACCTGCGAGACGCGCTCCGAGCTGACCTCGACGTCGAGGTGGTAGTAGCAGGGCACTGCGGTATTCATCGTCTTCGGCTCCTCACCGGCGAAGCTCCCGCCCGACGTTCGCCCCCTACGGGCCGTACCCCGAACACGTAGCGTGAGCGCTGATCGCTCCTGAGTCAGTGCAAGGGTGGGAGCATTACGCCGTTCGTGCAAGGCGGGCGAGTACGCGCCGTGTCGCTGAAGGCCTACAGGCCAGTGGGGAGAGGGAAATTCGCCATGGGGCGGAGGCCCGATGGCGCAGGAGAGGCGGTCACTGCGCGTGTGCGGCCTGCCCCAGTCCGTCAGCTGCTGTGAGCGGCCACCGGAGAGGCGGGCCCTTACCTTTGCCGGCCCACCGGCGCGTGAGCGGCGGCCGCTCAGCCTGCCGTGCCACTCGTGGGGGCCGGGCCGCTCCCGCTGCCGGGCCGCTGTCCGCCGCTCTTGTCCATCTGGGAGAGGGGCCTCGCGATGTCTTCCAAGGACCGCTGCTCGGCGTTGACCGCGAGAAACGCCGCGACGACGCCTGCCGCGCACATCAGGCCCGCCCCGATACAGAAAGCGAGGGCCGTATCGCCGGGGACGCCCGATGCGGTGAGGTCGGCGAAGATGAGCGGGCCGCTGATCCCGCCGATCGCTGTACCGATTGCGTAGAAGAACGCGATGGCCATGGCCCTGGTCTCCATCGGGAAGACCTCGGAGACTGTCAGGTAGGCGCTGCTCGCCCCGGCCGAGGCGAAGAACAGCACGATGCACCAGCACGCGGTAAGGGTGTTGGCCGTGAGCGAGCCTCGATCGAAGAGCCATGCGGTGATGAACAGCAGGATGCCAGGCACGATGTACGTGCCGGCGATCATGATGCGCCGCCCAACCGTGTCGAACAGCTTGCCGAGCACGAGCGGGCCGATGAAGTTGCCCGCCGCGATCACCGCGAAGTAATAGCCGGTGTGACCGCTCTCGACGTCGAAGAACGTGGTGAGGATAGCGCCGAAGCCGAACGTGATCGCGTTGTAGAGGAAGGCCTGCCCGATGAAGAGGGACAGTCCGAGCACCGCGCGCTTGGGATAGCTGCGGAAGACGGTCTTCGCGATGAGCCCGAAGCCGATGCTCTTGCGCTCGTGGATCGTGATCTCGCCTGCCGGAGGCGGCAGTTCCTCGTGCTTTTCCTCCTCGACTTCCCGCTCGACGGAGTCAACGAGCTTGTCGGCGTCCTCGCTGTGCCCATGGATGAGCTGCCACCGCGGGCTTTCCGGCACGTTCCGCCGTACGAGGAGGATCACCAGGCCCAGGACGACACCGAGGGCGAAGGTGAGCCGCCAGCCGAGGTCTTTCGGGAAGTAGTCCGTGTTCAGCATGACGATCGACAGCAGCGCCCCGCCGATCGCGCCCAGCCAGTAGCTGCCGTTGATGACGAGGTCGACCCTGCCTCGGTACTTCGAGGGGATCAGCTCGTCGATCGCCGAGTTGATGGCCGCGTACTCGCCGCCGATGCCGAAACCGGTGAGGAAGCGGAAGAGGAAGAACCACCACGCGCTGAAGGACAGACCGGTCATCGCGGTCGCGGCAAGGTAGACGGCGAGCGTCACCATGAACAGTTTCTTGCGGCCGAACCGGTCGGTGAGCCAGCCGAAGAACAGTGCACCCGAGCAGGCGCCTGCCACGTAGAGGGCCGCGGCGAGTCCCGTGACCTGAGCGGACGTGATGGCCAGCCCGGAGCCCTCCTCCGACAGCCGGCTCGCGATGTTGCCGACCGTCGTCACTTCGAGGCCGTCCAAAATCCACACGGTGCCCAGACCGATGACGATCATCCAGTGCCAGCGCGACCACGGCAGGCGGTCCAGCCGGGCCGGCACGGCCGTGGTGATGACGCCGAGCCCGGAGCCGCCCGGCGCCGCGGCCTCGTCGAGCGGGTCAGGGCGCCGGCCGCGATCCTTGCCCGGGCCCCGGCCGCGATCCTTGCCCGGGCCCCGGCCGCCCCCCGGACCGCTTCGACCGCCTCCACCACCTGAGCCCTGCTCCCTGCCTTCGGGTTCTTCCGATGCGGCGGGGGTCATCACGGCGGCTACCTCCTCGTCCGGGCGGGCGCAGACTGCGGGCTGCAGAGAACCCAATATCCGCCAGATGCCCAGGCGCCGCCGCCGCACACCTGGTGACTCTTGCGCGCACAAGGAGCACGCGCGCGGCGGAGCGTAGGGGTTGAGGGCGGGCCGTCACACGTGCCGCTGGCTGGGCAGCCGCCCCGAACGGCCAATGCCGCGCTCCTGCCGAACCGCTCCTGGCGGGGGAGAGACCGGAGTGGATACACCCGTCCGGGCCGGCGAACGGCGGCGCGCGACACCGTACTGCAGTATGCGTGGGGCCCGGTGGGCACCTGTGACCAGCTCCGAAGCGGACCACTGAGGACCGCAGTTGGCCAGGCCGGGTAGCCGTTGAAGGTCCGTCTGCTGGTGGAGGTCCGCCGGCCGATTTCCGTGCCATGTCTCAAGGCGAGGACGGGGCTGGCCAGCGGGAGAACCTGCCCGCCGGCGATGAGTGTGTCGGTGAGGAGTAGTCAAAGGCGGTGTGTGGTGCGCCGAAGCCACGGATGTGGACGAACGCCGTGAAGCAACCGCCGAGATGATGCGGGACCGGGCGACGGCGCGGTGCTCCGGCCGGCCGGATCGCCTGTGGTCACGTTTGGTCAATGGAAGGGAATGCTACGAGGATCGTCGTCATCAACCACGTCACGCTGGATGGCCCCGCCCGGCCCTCAGTGGGTGAGCGGGGGTGTTCTTCCCGTGCGGTCCCGGTGGGTCGGAACGCGTTGTGCGCGGGCGAGGCCGGGGAGCCGGTGGCGGCGCAGGGCCGCGCGGGCGGCATTGGCTCCGGGAACTCCATGGACCCCTCCGCCGGGGTGGGCGGAAGGTCAACTTGACCTGGCCCTGAAGGACCGGGTTTTTGAAGGTAGCGCCCGACTGGCTGTTGGGTGGGCTCCTCCATCCAGACACCCTTATGGGGTGGCAGGGACGCGTGACTCACGCCCCGCGGTCCACACAGCTACGCCCTTGCGGGCGATGTTGTGGGAAGCGTTCCGGTCTGCGTGGGCAACGACCCCGCAGTTCCGGCAGGTGAACAGGGCCTGGCTTGCCCGGTTCTTCTTGTCGATGTGGCCGCACTCGCAGCACTGCTGCGAGGTGTGGGCGGGATCGACGAAGACCACGGGGACGCCGGCCCTGCGGGCCTTGTAGACGATGAAGTCTGCCAGCTGGGCGAAGGCCCAGGAGTGCAGTGCGACCCGTTGGGGCTTGCGGAGCCGTACCCTCTGCCGGATTCCCCTGAGTTCTTCCAGGGAAATCCCGGCCGAGGTGCGTTCAGCCTCGGTCACGATCGTCTTGGCGATGATGTGATTCTGGTTCTTCGCGTGGCGCTGTTCACGCCGGTTGCGCTTCTTCAACAGCCGCTTGGCGGACTGGGTGCCCTTGGCCTGGAGTTTCCTGCGCAGGTCGAGTTGCCGCTTTCGGTGGCGGTTCAGGCCGCGCCCGGCGGTTTTGTGGCCGGTGGATGTGGTGGCGATGTTGGCGATTCCCAGGTCCACGCCGATGAAGTGGTCGGGCTCGTACTGCTCGGCCTCGGGAACGTCGCAGGTCGCCAGCAGGTAGAACACGCCGTCGCGTTCGATCAGGTCCGACTCGCCCTGCCGGTGGTCCCGGAGCTGCTTGAGAGCGTCGGGCGAGCAGGCGAAGCGGACATTCTTGGCCCGGCCGTCCACCGTCCAGATGGACACGGTCTGCTGGTCGTACTGCCAGCTCAAACACCGGTCGTCATACGGCTGCGCAGCCTCGGGCCTAAAGGCGATGGGCTTGGACTCCGCCTTGGTCCGGCGCTTCGATCCAGGCTTGCCGAGATTCCCGGCGCGGATGTTGGCCCTGAGCGTCGTGTAGGCATCGCGGGTCTTCTTGATGATGTGCTGGGAGGCCTGCGCCCCCAGTCCCCGCGACCGCAGTTCGCCATAAGTGTGCTTGCGCAGCTCGTACTCACGCGGCACTCCGCGCTCGAACGCCACCGTCGACACCCAGTTCGCGGCCTCGTTGACCGTGCGCAGCGTCACCGACAACGCGCTGGCCTGCTCGGCCTGCGGCATCAGCTTCACCTGCACGACGACCTTCACACGGGCGATCGTATCGACGTATGTCACCACGCTGAGAGCCAAACCCCAAGATTCGCAGGGGTCGCACGGTCGAGTTCAACGGTGACACCGATCACCTGCACCTGCTGGTGCACCACCCGCCGAAGGCCTCCCCGTCCCGGCTGGTCGGCCCCCCTCAAGGGCGCCTGTGCCCGCAGGCTCCGCCAGGAGTCTCCCGGACATAACCACAAGTACCTGTGGGGCGACCACTTCTGGTCGCCCTCGTACTCTGCCGCCTCCTGCGGGGGCGCCCCGCTATCGATTATCAAGGAGTACGTCGACAACCAGAGACGTCCAGGCTGAGGCCAACCGCGCGGACCCGTGGGAACCTCACTGTCAGAGCAGTCCAGAGAAGCGCTTCCTCCTGGGCGTGAACGCCCAGGGTTCCGCGCTAGATCCTGCTGAAGCGAGATAGAGACCGCGTACGGGTGTCTCGGGGGGCGTCCCGTTCCTGGGACGGGACGGAAGACGAGCTGCTGGTGCATTGCCGCGGTGCCGCCGTTGATGGTGCCTCCGTGCAGATTGCTGTCGAGCGACTGGAGCGTGGGCGGGGCCAGGACGCGGCGGGCACAAATGAGGGAGCGGAAGCCGGGCTTTTCCAGGACCTGGTCTTGGCGATGGCCGGCCGGATCCTTAGAGAAGTCACCTCATATGGCTCGGTATGCCATTGGTAAAGAAAGGGTTTAGATTCCCCCGTTTCCGCACCGCGGGGGAACCTCAACCGCTTCGGGTCGGCGCAACCTGGTGAAGCCCACTAGCTCGGGGACCAATCCGGACAAACTAGGGAGCCTGATCATGGCCGATGTCGACGTACTCGTGGTGGGCGCTGGCCCGGTGGGCTTGACGGCGGCGGCCGAGTTGCGGCGGCACGGCGTGGACTGCCGCATCGTCGATCGGCTGGCCGTCCCGAATCCCTATGCCAAGGCCATCGGCGTCCTGCCCCGCACGCTGGAGGTGTGGGATGCCATGGGACTGGTCCGCAGAGCTCTGGACGAGGCGGTGCCACACCTGGGGCAGCTGGTCTACATCGACGGCAAGCCTCGCCCCCGGGTCGAGCTCACTTTGCCGCCTGAGATTCCCTATCCCTTCGCCACACTGCCCCAGTACGAGACCGAGCGGCTGCTCACCGAGCACCTTGCGGGTTTCGGCACGGAAGTGGAGCGGTCGACCGAGCTCCGCTCGCTGGAGATGCGCCCGCACGACGTCGAAGCCGTCCTCGCGCACGCCGACGGCCGGATCGAGCGTCTGCACGCCCGCTACGTCGTGGGCTGCGATGGCGCGCACAGCCTGGTCCGCAAGGCGGCCGGGCTGACCTTCGAGGGTGACGCCCTCCCCGAGCAGTACATGATCGGCGACGTCGAGGTCGACTGGGAACTGCCCGCCGGCTACAGCATGCGGTCCGTGAATCTGGACGCGAACGGTGAGGTGGACGACATGCTCGTCTGCATTCCGATGCCGGGCGTTCGGCGGTACTGGCTGTCGATGCTGCGCCCCCGCGCCCAAGCCGAGGGCGAAGACGGCTCGAGCGCCCCGGACGGGACCGCCCTGGGCCTGGGCGATGACCAGGGACTGGACCTCGGCCAGATCCAGGCCGTGCTCGACCGGCTGTCCCCGGAGGTGACGACCGCCTCCACGCTGCGCTGGTCGTCCTCCTTCCGGACCAGCCACCGCCTGGTGGACCGCTACCGGAATGGACGCCTCTTCGTCGCCGGGGACGCAGCGCACATCCAGCCGCCGATCGGCGGGCAGGGCCTGAACACCGGCGTACAGGACGCCCACAACCTCGCCTGGAAACTGGCCCTGACCGTTCGCGGTCTGGCCACTGACGACGTGCTGGAGAGCTATCACTCCGAACGCCACCCGGTCGCGCAGGAAGTGGTCGACCGCACCGTCCGCCATGCCCGCACCGTCCGCCAGGCCGGTGCCGGCCCCCTCAACAACGGCGCCGACACCGAGATGGCGCTGCGGCGCCAGGCCCAGCTGCTGGTCGCCTACCCGGACAGTCCGTTGGTCCAGCCGCAGGCGGCGGACGGCACACCCGCGGCCGGTCCCGCCCCCGGCGACCGGGCACCGGACTGCCGCGGCCTCCTGAGCGACCTCGCCGCCTACCCGCGGCGGCTGTTCGACCTGCTGCGCACCCCACGGCACGTGCTGCTGCTGTTCGCGGGCTCGGAGCACGCCTCGGGCGACGGCGCCGCCCGGCTGGAGGCCTGCGCCGCCGAGGCACATCGCGCCGCCCACGGCCTTCTCGACGCCTATCTGGTCACTGCCGCAGAGGTAGCGGAGGACGCCCGCCCGGTCGGCCTGCGCCCGCCGCGGGTGCGCGACGCGGCGGGCGAGTTCCGCGACGCCTATGCGCCACGTGACGGCGAGGCCCTCCTGATCCGCCCGGACGGCTACCTCTCCGGACGCTTCCACCCGGCCGTACCGGAACGCCTGATGGCGCATCTGCGCCGAACCTTCGCCTGACTCCCGCTGCCGCGGGCGGAGCGCCGCGGGTAACGGTCCTACGGGCGCGCCCCCGAAGAGGGAGGGAAACCCGTCTACAGGCAGTCCAGGTCCCCGCGCGAGCCCATTTCGTCGAGGACCCAGCGGTGCAGCTTGGCCCACACCCGGGCCACGTCCACTCGCTGAACCTGTGGTGAGCCGTTGCCCCGACGGCCCGAAAGACGCCGAGGGCAGTTGCTGCTACGTGCAGATCGCAGTGCTCTGACCCGGACGGTTGGCCCTAAGTAGTGGGTCGGCTACTTCCTGAGCGCGACCGCGATCCCAGTGAAGCGGGGGTTCAAGTACCGCGTCTGTCCGACCGATGCGCAGGCGGCCGAACTGTCGCGCACGTTCGGATGCGTGCAGGAGGTCTCCAGCATGGCCCTGGTGGCTCGTACCGAAGCCTGGGCGCGGCAAAAGCGGATCAACTCACAGCAGGGGTGGCGATCCGGATCTGTGGTCGTCTCGCAAGGTGCGGCTCGGTCGCCACTGCGATAATGCGAGGGAGGCGAAGAGCCGACCGAACCCGTGGGGGTGCACATGTGTGAGGTGCTGCCCGTGGCCTTTTACGAAGTGCCGATCCGTGGCTTCTGCCCAGTGGACGACGACGTGGCCTGCCGAGGCCTGCGCGACCGTGTGGAGGCTGGGAGCCGTCCTTGCGATGGCGTGGTGTCCGCACAGCCACGATCGTTGCCTGCCAGCTCGCGCGCCGGCGGCGATCCCTCACAGACGGGATGAGCCGTGGCCCCCGCAGATCTTGATAGGGCGGTCGTGACGCCGCTGGTCGAGGACACTGTGACGGCGCCCTCCATGCACAACGCACAGCCCTGGAGGTTCATCCACCGCACCGGCAGCCGTTCCGTCGCGCTGTACGACGACCCCGACCGCACGCTGCCGTACGGCGACGTCGAGCACCGCGCACTGCACCTCGGATGCGGCGCCGCCCTGTTCAACCTGCTCGCGGCCACAGCCCACGCCGGCTGGACCGCCACCGTCGGGCTGCTTCCCGACCCCAGAGCCCCCTGGCACCTGGCCGACGCAGCGCTCGACGAGACCGAGGCCGAGGACGCGGACCGTGATCTTGCGGACCTCCACCGCGCGGCACGGCGGCGGCACACCAGCCGCTTCCCCTTCTCCGACAAGCAGATTCCCGAGCCCGCCTTCGACGGGCTTCGCTCCGCCGCTCTCCTGGAAGGCTGCCGGCTGATCACTCCCAGCGCCTGGCATGCCGACGCGGTGATGGAACTCGTGCACGATGCCGAGCTGCTCGAGGCTGCGAACGAGGCAGTGCGTGCGGAGATCGCAACCTGGACACGCACGGGCAGAGCCGGTGAGGGACCCGCTGCCGACGGCATCCCCGCCGACGCCCTCGGCCCACGGCAGTACGGCGTGAGCTACCCGGTCAGGGACTTCGATCCATCGCGCCGGGTGCCGGACCGTGCCGTGGCCGTGCTCGAGAAGCATCCGCAGATCGTGATCGCGCCGCTCGGCACGGTGCAGGACACTCCGGCGGACTGGCTACGTGCAGGGCAAGCAATGCAACGGGTGCTCCTGCAGGCCACCCTCAGCGGGCTCGCGACCTCACTGATGTCGCAGCCACTCGAATGGCCAGAGCTCCGGTCCTCCATACGCGACCCGAATTCCGCGATCGGCATCGTCCACATGGTGTTCCGACTCGGCTACGGCCCCCAGGGCGCGGCGACACCTCGCAGGCCCGTCACCGAAGTCCTCAGCTTCGAGTGACGCCGAACGCCTCGACAAGAGCCCCCTTGCCTCGCGGAAAGGACCGGTGTGAAGCCCGTGGAAGCGAGCATTGACTACGAGGCGTTGTTCGCGGCCACGCCCAGCCCCTATCTCGTGCTGCGCCCCGACCTGGTGATCGTGGACGTCAACGACGCTTACCTGCGCGCCACCGGTCGCAGCAGGCGGGACCTGATCGGCCAATACTTGTTCGACGCCTTCCCGGACAACCCGGCGGATGCGACCGCGGACGGGGTTCGGAACCTGGGCGCCTCGCTGCACCGGGCCCTGCAGTCGAAGCAGCCGGACACAATGGCGGTGCAGAAGTACGACATCCCTGATACTTCCCGGCCTGGAACGTTCGAGGAGCGATGGTGGTCGCCGATCAACACCCCCGTGCTCGGGCCGGGCGGGCAGGTGGCGTGGATCATCCACCGTGTGGAAGACGTGACCGAGTTCGTGCGTTCCCGCCCGTCCCACCCGACAGACGGACCGTCGGGCAAGCGGGTGGCGATGGAGGCCGAGCTCTACGCGCGGGCGCGGGAACTGCAGCGGCTGAACGAGGAACTGCGGCAGGCTCACGCCCGGGAACGCCAGGTCGCCGTCACCCTCCAGGAAGCCATGCTGCACTCACCCGACCTGAAACGGCACCCCAATGTCGCCGTGCGCTACCTGCCGGCAGTCGGATCGCTGAACGTGTGCGGCGACTGGTACGACGTCGTGGACCTGCCCGACGACACCTTCGGCGTTGCGGTCGGCGACGTCGTCGGCCACGGCCTGGCAGCCGCCGCCGTCATGGGCATGCTCCGCAGCGCGCTGAGCGCCGCCGTCCGTGCCCTCCACGAGCCGGCCAAGTCGCTGGAGGTTCTCGGCCTCTACTCCCGGTCGGTCGACGGCGCGCTGGCCACTACCGCCGTCCAGGCCGTGATCGACACTCGCAATCAGCAGATCGCCTACAGCAGCGCCGGTCATCACCCACCCGTCCTCGTGCACGAAAGCACCTGCGAACTGCTGGACCAAGCCACCGACCCTCCGCTGGGCGCCCGCCCCGAACACGTCCCCCGTCCCCAGGCCGCCGTGTCCTACCGCCAGGATGACCTCCTCGTCCTGTACACGGACGGCCTCATCGAACGCCGCGGCGAGGACATCGACGCCGGCCTACAACGCCTCACCGACGGCCTCGCCCGCTACGCCCGCCTGAGTCCCGACCGCCTCGCCGACGCATTGCTGACCCACCTGGACGTGGCCGGCGGCGCCCAGGACGACATTGCCCTGATCGTCGTGCGCCTATGACAGCCCGCGGGAGGAGAACGACCGCTCCTACCTCTACGACCTCCGGACCCTCGACCCCGAAGCGTGATCGGCCGGACAGCATCCGGATGACACGGCGCCCCCTACGTCGTGGCTCCTTTGCCCGTCGATTGCAGCGGCGTACGAAGAACAAGTGGGCCGGCCCGGTTCGGCGAAGGCCGGGCCGGCCCCTCCGCGGTCGGAGACCGTTGGGAACTCCGAAGCCGCGGTGCGGAAGCGCGGGGTGGTGCGCTCTCTGATCGGTCACAGCGGATCCCGCTGTCCGGCTTCGACTCGTGCAGCGAGGGCGGCCGGGGTGCGGAAACGAGTCGGTGCCCCGCGGCCCGCCGCCCGGTGGCCTTACCGGCTTGATCCCGTCGGCGGGCGGGACAGGGGCGACGTGCAGTTGGCGTCCGGCGAACCCTGGGCCCTTGGGCTTGGGCCCTCAGCGTGTCAGTCAGGCGAGCGTCCGGGGTGGTTCGTCTCGGGCCGGGTACGCGGGATGCGGAGCTCGCTGAGCACGGACCAGGCGACCGACACCATGGGAACGGACACGACCGCGCCGACCACTCCGGCCAGGATGGTGCCGGTGATGACGGAGAGAGCCACCACCACGGGGTGCAGCCGCACCGCCCAGCCCAGTACCAGTGGATGCAGTACGTGGCCTTCGATCTGGCCGACGATCACGATCAGGGCGAGCACCACGATCGCGATGACCGGGCCCCGCGCGGCCAGGGCGACGACCGTGGCCACTGCCAGCGCGATGGGTGAGCCAATCAGAGGGATGAAGGCGGCGAAGAACTCCAGCAGCATCAGCGGCAGGGCCAGCGGCACGCGCAGCGCGAACAGGGCGATCCCGACCAATACGGCGTTGGATGCCGCCACGATGATGATGCCCCGCGTGTACCCGGCGAAGGTGCGCCACGCCGCTCGTCCCGCACGGCCCCAGGTGTCCTGAGTGCCCTCCGGCAACAGATCCTGGAACCAGTACCAGTACTTGTCCCCGGAATGCATGAAGAAGAAGGAGCAGAACAGGGCAAGCGCCGCTGCGGTGAGGACTTCCACCAGCCGCCCGGCGCCGCTGAGCACGCTGCTGATGAGTTCCGAACGGTGCTGCGAGACGAACGTGGACACCTTGCCCTGCAGATCCGAGAGCAGCGAGTGGCTCACGTGGAAGGGGGAGCCTTCGAGCCACCGTTGGATCCGCCCGATGCCCCCGGAGAATTCCTGCCCCAGCCGTGTCGATTCCCCCGCGATCAGGCCGCCGACCAGCCCCAGCAGCCCCAGCACGGCGATCAGGCTGCCCACCACGCTCAACGCAACCGCCGCGGCCCTCGGTAGACGCCGCGCCAGCAGATCAGCCAGCGGACGTAGCACCGAGGTCACGACCAGTGCGAGGAACAGCGCCACACCGACCAGCTGCAATCGCCCCAGGATCGTGAAAACCGCGTACACGGCCACCCCGAGCAGCAGCAGCCGCCATGCGTACGCCGCCGCCACGCGCAGCCCGCGGTTCACAGCCGCGCCATCGCGGTCCCCGGCGGCGCGCCGTACCGCCGTCCCAGTCGTACGAGCCCGTGCCTTCGCCCCCACCCCGCGGGCGGGTCGGCTCGCCGGCACGACATACCGCCGCCGTCGCCCACCGCGACCGGAGCCGGGACGCGAGCCGGGCTCGCCCGGCTGCTGCCGCTGCGAACGACGCGAACCGTCGTCCACCTGTGTGTCACCGCCTCCCGTCGTCGAGTCGCGCAGCTACGTGTCCCCCAAGGGGCAGCTTCGAACGACGCCGTCGGAATCATTTGACTGGGCCGGAGCGGAGCGAACACAAGGGCGTCACGGACAGGGTGTGGCTGTAAAAGAGTCGTCGCAAGCCGGGACGGGGGCGGTCAAGCCCCTGCCCGGGCGGCCCGACCCCCTCCGCTCACGTCCAGTCGGGCATAGCGCAGCCTTCTTCTCCCGCCGTGGGACGCTCTGGTGCTCGGTGTGGCTGGCCGATCAACCAAAGCGATCAGCCCTGGGCCATCCGGGCTCGACGACACGACAACAGCGAACTGTCTCGCCGCGGGTCAGCCAGTCAGCGAACAGACGAAGTCGGCACACGTTCAGCCTGATCGCCGTCAGTATCCGACTCTCTGGCGACTGCACACCGCCTCAGAGGGTCGGCTTGGTCGCCAGTTCACACGCGCGTGCGTACTCGTGTACCAGCGGGCGGTGGTCGTCGGCGCGCCAGGCCATAGCGAAGAGGCTGGGCGAGATGCCCCTCACCGCACGGGTGACGACTCCGCCGAGGGTGATCAGCGGGGCGTTCCCGGCTGCCAGCAAGACCACGCCGAGACCCGCGACGAGCGCCTCGTACGTCTCCTCGGTGCTTGCCACCTCCCCGCCGATGAGTGCCGGCTTCCCACCGCGGACGTCGGTGGCCAGCCAGTAGTCCCGCAGCGGCCCGGCGCTGTTGGGCAGGGCGAGGAACGGCTCGTCCAGCAGATCGGTGAAGTCGATGATCTCCCGGTCGGCGAGCTGGTGAGTATCGGCCATGGCGACAAGGCGGGGTTCCTCGGCGACCACCATCCACCGGTAGCGGTCCGGATCGGGCAGCGGAAGCCAGACGAACGCCGCGTCGCACGTGCCGTCCGCGAGCCCGGCGGTCGAGTCGTCCCAGGAGACCTGGTGAAGTCTGAGGCGGGCGTCGGGGCGCGCGGCGGTGAAGCGGGAGCGGATCGCCGGCAGGACGCCCCCGCGTCCAGGGCTGGTGCTCATCCCCACGACGAGGGTGGCCGACTGGTCGGCCACGGCCCGGGCGACCGCCTCCTGGGCGGCGTCCCACTCGACGAGCATGCGCTGTGCATGCGGCAGGAGCGCTGCACCGACCGGGCTCAGGCGCACTTGGCGCCGGTCGCGCTCGAACAAGGTGGCCCCCACCTGTTTCTCCAGCATTCTGATCTGCTTGCTCAGCGCGGGCTGTGAGACGTACAGCCGCTCGGCTGCGCGCGTGAAGTGCAGCTCCTCGGCCACTGCGGCGAAGTACCTCAGGTCCCGTCCATGAACGTCCATAACCATCGGCTATCACAGGGGATCTTGGACGGGCAACCGGTCTGCCCCGCAAGGTAGTTCACACACGGACCGCCGAGAACAGCGGATCACCCGGCACAAGGAGAAGAAGATGAACAAGGTATGGCTGGTCACCGGGGCGAGCAGCGGGTTCGGCCGGGCGATCACCGAAGCGGCGGTGGCTGCGGGTGACATCGTGGTCGCCGCCGCCCGCCGTACTGCGCTGCTCGACGACCTTGTCGCCGCGCACCCGGACCAGGTCGAGGCGCTACCACTGGACGTCACCGACATTGCGGGCGTCCAAGCCGCGGTCGACGGCGTGGCAGCCCGGCACGGCCGGATCGACGTCCTGGTCAACAACGCCGGACGGGGCCTGGTGGGGGCGGTCGAAGAGACCACTGACGCGCAGCTGCGTGACCTGATGGACCTGCACTTCTTCGGCCCGGCCGCGCTGACCCGGGCCGTGCTGCCGCACATGCGTCACCGGGGCTCGGGCGCCATCGTGCAGCTGACCAGCATGGGCGGGCGGTTCGCCTTCGCCGGAGTCGGCGCCTACTGCGCCACCAAGTTCGCCCTGGAAGGGCTCTCCGAGGCCTTGGCCGCCGAGGTCGCCCCGCACGGCATTCGCGTGCTGATCGTCGAGCCCGGTGCGTTTCGCACCGGCTTCGCGGGCGCCGCAGAACTGCAGCGGTCCGCGCCCCTGGACGCCTACCAGGACACCGTGGGGCCCGTCGTTTCCGGGCTGCCGGGAGGAAGCGGCCAGGAACCCGGCGACCCGGCCAAAGCCGCGGCCGCCATCCTCGCCGCTCTCGACGCCGACGAGCCGCCACTGCGTCTGCCGCTCGGCAACGACGCCGCCGACGCGATCACCGACCATCTCGACCGCAGCAGCACCGAACTCCGCTCCTGGGAAAAGCTGGCCCGCTCCACCGACTTCGACAACTGACACGCAAGAAGAAGAATGGATCGAACGCCGATGAACAGACACCTCAGCCGGTGGTCTTGGATTTGCGCGAACAGTTCTCGACCAGATTCTTGAAGGTGGGGCGTTTGGTCATCAGGGAGATGAGTGACCAAGGCAGGTGGGCTTCCGAATGCTGCGGGAGACGTTCGTAGCCGCGGACATTGCGATGGGCGTTCAAAAGCCGCAGTTTCCAGGGGAGAGTCAACATCGGCGCGCGTAGTGCGCGATGATCACGCCCTTGCCGGTGGTGACGATTCCGGTGAGGTCGAACTCGGTCAGCGGGGCAGGGCCCCCGAACAGCCACGCGCCGCTGCCCAGGGTCGGCGGGTGAATGAGCAGCGTGAAGTGGTCGATCAGGCCAGCGGCTTGCAGGCTCTCGTACCCCCGCGACACACAACGAGCACGAAGTCCGCGCGGCAACCAGCCGGGACGGCAACCACTGGGTGTGGAACGGCGAATGGACGCTACCTGCCGATGGCCACCTGAAGATCGGCCTCGTGTCGATGAACAGGCATCGGGGCAGCCCCTCCGCGTACTGCTCGGCACGCAGAGGGACGGCCGGGTGGACCCCGGCCCTGGTCACCCTCGCCCTGCGGATCGGCGAGGGTGACCCCGTGGGCAAGACCGACAGCTGCCCGCTGGCACAGTAAGAGGCCATCACCGGATTCCGGTGATCATTTGAACGACTTCGGTGAACACACCGACACCTACGGTCACGGTATGCGCTGCTACCAGTACGCCCCCACCGCCTTTGTCGGGTGGACTGACATCGGCGCGAAGAGCCACGCCAGCACAGATCATCGGCGAGGGGCCCACACTCGCCGTGCCGACATCCGAGGGCGATCTAACATGAAAGACAAGGTCTTCTTGATCCCTGCACCTGCCCACAGTGAAACGGCCGGGAGGGCGGCATGGAATTCGGGAACGGAACCGGGCGGCTGGGTGGCTTGCGCTATCTGCCGATTTCCGAGCACGGTCTGATCGGTGATCTTCGTACCGCCGCGCTCGTCGGGACCAACGGCACGATCGACTGGTACTGCTGCCCACGCTTCGACGCACCGAGCGTGTTCGCTTCCATCCTCGACGCCGACCGGGGCGGATCGTTCGAGCTGGCCGCCGAGGTGCAGACACGGACACGGCAGTTCTACTTCCCTGACACCAACGTACTGATCACGCGGTTCTACGCCGCCGACGGGGTGGCGGAGATCCAGGACTTCATGCCGGTCGTCGACGAATCGCGCGAGGCGGACCGGCACCGACTGATCCGGAGGGTGATATGCGTTCGGGGAACTCTTCCGTTCAGAGCGCGGATAGCCCCGCGCTTCGGCTACGGCGCCGAAGCGCACACGGTGCACGTGCAGGCCCATGAGGCCGTCTTTGAGTCCCCCTCGCTCTCACTGGCCCTGACCTCCACCGCACCGCTCGAAAGCGACGGCACGGACGTGTGGTCGCATTTCAAGCTCCTTGAAGGCGAGTCCGTGGTCTTCGCCCTCGACCAGATCAACGATCGCGTCCGCCCGCGGGCCTGTCCGCACGCCGAGGCAGAGGAGCAGTTCGAAGCGACCGTCCGGTTCTGGGTCCACTGGCTGGGCCGCTCGCGCTATCGCGGCCGGTGGCGGGAGATGGTGCACCGCTCCGCGCTGGCGCTGAAGCTGCTCACCTATGTGCCGACCGGTGCGATCGTGGCCGCGCCGACGACCAGCTTGCCCGAACGGGTCGGTGGTGAGCGAAACTGGGACTACCGGTATGTGTGGGTTCGCGACGCCGCCTTCTGTGTCTATGCCTTGCTTCGTCTGGGCTTCACCTCGGAGGCCGAGGCTTTCATGGGCTTCCTGTCCGAGCGTGGCATCATGCGGGGCACCGGCCCCACCGGTCCGCTGCAGATCATGTACGGCATCGACGGGCGCAGTGATCTGCCCGAGTCCGAGCTGCGCCACCTCGAGGGGCACCTCGGATCCGCTCCGGTGCGGCTGGGAAACGCCGCCACCAAGCAGCTCCAGCTGGACATCTACGGCGCGCTGATCGACTCCGTCTACCTGTATGACAAGTGGGGACAGCCCATCAGCAGCGATCACTGGGACGAGGTCGGGGCTGTGGTGGACTGGCTCTGTGACCACTGGGACCAGCCCGACGAGGGCATCTGGGAGACCCGGGGCGGCCGGCGGAACTTCGTCTACTCGCGGCTCATGTGCTGGGTGGCGATCGAACGGGCCATCCGGATGGCCAACCGGCGGGGCCTGCCGGCCGATATCCCCCGCTGGCGTCGGAACCGGGATGCGATCTACCGGCAGATAATGCGACAAGGCTGGTCGGCCGAGCGCGGGGCGTTCACCCAAGGGCTTGGCGACGACGTACTCGATGCTTCCGTGCTGATGATGCCGATGGCCAAGTTCATCTCGCCCACCGACCCCAAGTGGCTCTCGACCCTGGACGCGCTCAGTAAGGACCTGGTCTCCGACTCGCTGGTCTACCGCTACGACCCGGAGGCCAGCCCGGACGGCCTGCGGGGTGCCGAGGGCACGTTCTCGATCTGCTCCTTCTGGTATGTCGAGGCGCTCACCCGCGCCGGACGCCTGGAGGAGGCCCGCGTGGCCTTCGAGAAGATGCTCACGTACGCCAACCACGTCGGCCTCTACGCCGAGGAGATCGGCCGAACCGGAGAACAACTCGGCAACTTCCCACAGGCGTTCACCCACCTCTCACTGATCAGCGCCGCCTTCAATCTCGACCGCGCCCTCGGCTGAGTCCCTTCGATGACCACGCGCTGGTCTTTGGCTCGGCAACCGTCTATTCCGTCCACGCCCGTTGGCGGTAAAATCCCGGGCCCGGCACGAAGTCGCCCTGGAGCGCGAGGAGTGGGGCATCCGCGGGGGCCTCCAAGCTCTGGATGCCGTGAACCGTGCCTGGCACGATGAGCATCCATGAGTGATCAAGAAGCTGCAATGGCCCAGGCCCGTCGACTGGTGGAGGAATTGTTCCCGCATGCGCTCGGAGCCGTTCTTGGCGGCTCAGTTGCCCAGGGACGCGCCACGCCGGCCAGCGACCTGGACATTGGTGTCCTTCTCCCAGACTCGGCCGGAAGCGGTCGGCAGGTCATCCGTCACGACGGGCGACTGGTTGAGTTGTTCCTCAATGCTGTAGGGGACATCCCCAGGTTCTTCGAGTGGGATCGTGCTCGTCGCCGGGCAACAGTGGTATTCGTGTATGCCCATGGTGTGATCTTGGATGATCTTGATGGTCATATAGCCCGCACCCGCCAGCTAGCAGAAGAAGTCGTTGCTTTGGGTCCGCCTTCCTTGACGGCAGATCAGTGGCGCCATGGCCGCTACGTGCTGACGTGCTACCTGGACGACTTGATGGATACACCCGCGGCAAGCCGTCACGAGCAACTTGTCATTGCGGACCACGTGCTGCGGCAAGCGGCCGAGCTCACCACTGCCCACCACGGTGCGTGGACGGGTATCGGAAAGTGGCTACCTCGTCGACTCCTTGAGGCGGACCCAGAGCTGGGCAAGGCACTGTTGGACGGGTATCAAACTGTCGCAGAACAAGCTGACGCAGCCCCTCTGGCAGCCGCTGTGAAGCAGCTACTGGATCTGATCGGCGGACCACTGCGAGAGGGATACTCGAACTCCTGGCAGGCATGACAGGAGCCGTTCGAAGCTTGGGTGGCGCTCTGCCTGCGCCACCCTCGGGCATGTCAGCCGCGGGTTGCGGGACCGGTCGGAAGAACTCTAAGCACGATTGAACTCGTACTTGCGGCTGCACGAATGCCAGGGGAGGCACCCGGGTTCAGTCTCCAGTGGGTCCCAGAATCTCGGACCCCGCGCTTCCGCGTACGGCTGCCTGATGCTCCCCGGATGCGACCTTCGAGCTCGCGCCTATCGGACGCCGTGTTGCCCTTCTCGCCGCGATGGAGGTCGTCGGTCCGCCCCTGCAGACGGACCCCGCTGCCGACGCCATCGACGTCGCCCGCACTGACCGATTGGCCGAAGTATTGCGGCCCCGAATACCGGCGCCCCGACCGCCCGCCCGATCAAGCGAACGACTGCCCCTCGCGCCGGCGTCTCCAGGTCTCATCCTGCTGAGCTGGCGAAAATCCGTGGGGGTGTGATGACGACCCAGATGCGTGTCAAAGGGGTAATGAGTTGATTTTTAAGTCGTGACGGGCGATCGAACTCACTCGATGCTGTCGGTGTCCTCGCCGCAGATGCGGAAGGCGGTGGCGACGGAGGGGCGGTAGCCCATGTTCTTGCCCGAGGTGATGACGAGATTGCGGGCGGTCTCGGAGAGGGGACAGGATGCAGCGGCCCTGGAAGTTGGGGCGACCGGCACCCTGGAGAGGGTGTTGGATGCCCCGTAGTGTGCGGTAGATGACCGATGCATCCATTGCCCCGGGAATCCCGGAGCGGCGCGGCCCTGGCTGGTATCTGTGGTGGCTGATCACCTGTCAGCGCGGCCGGTGCGCGGCCGGGGCGGCATTGGGCAGCGCTTGGATGGTCGGTCTGACGCTGCCTCCTTTTGTGCTCTCCCGCGCGGTCGATGACGGGCTGGAGCCGGGACGTGCGGGTGAGCTGGCGGGTTGGTGTGCGGTGCTGCTGGGGGCGGGGGTGGTGAACGCCTGGCTGGCCATCATGCGGCATCGCACGATGACCCGGATTCGGTTGGATGCCGTCTTTCGTACGGCGCAGGTCGTGGTGGCGCACGCGACGCGGCTGGGGTCCACGCTGCCGCGACGCGTAGAGGCCGGAGAGGTGGTCACGATCGGGTTCGGTGATGCCGCGGCGATGGCGGACACGCTGACCATCACCGGTCCCGGGGTCGGTGCTGTGGTGGCCTACGGTGTCGTGGCCGTGTTCTTGCTGTCCGTCTCCTGGTTGCTCGCTGTGGTCGTGCTGCTGGGTGTGCCTCTGTTCGCGCTGTCGGTCGGCCCGTTGCTGGGCCGGTTGCAGGGGGTGCAGATGGCTTACCGGGAGCAGCAGGGTGGGCTCGCGGCCCGGTTCGGGGACATCGTCGGGGGGCTGCGCGTCCTGGGCGGTCTTGGCGGCAAGCAGGTGTACGCCGAGCGTTACCGCCGCGATTCGCAAGCGCTGCAGGCTCAGGGGTATCGGGTCGCGGCAGTAACCAGTTGGATTGGTGCCCTCGGCGTCGGCCTGCCGATGCTGTTCCTTGCCGTGGTCACCTGGCTTGCTGCCCGGATGGCTGCTCAAGGTGCCATCACGGTGGGGGAGTTGGTGGCCGTTTACGGATATGTTGCGGTTCTCGCGGTGCCGGTGTCGTTCTTCATCGAGGGCGGCTCCGATCTCAGCCGCGGACTGGTCGCCGCACGGCGTCTGCTGCGCTTCCTCGACCTGGAGCCCGATGCGGCCGATCCCACGGCGGGCGCAGACGCACCCGGGCCGTCGTCCGTACTGCGCGATCCGGCCTCCGGCGTCGAGGTGGCGCCCGGGAAGCTGACCGCGCTGGTCAGCGCCCGGTCGTCGCAGGCCGCTGCTGTGATCGACCGCCTCGGCCGGTTCACCGACACGGCGGCGACCTGGGGCGTGGTACGGCTCGACAGCATCGCCCTTGAGCAGGTCCGCGGCCGCATCCTGGTCGCGGACAGCGAGGCCGAACTGTTCGCCGGGACACTGCGCGAGATGGTCGCGGGTCGTCGGGAACGGAGCAATGAGGCCCTCAGCTGGGCCGTCCGCGCGGCCATGGCGGACGACATCATGCTCGGCCTGCGCGACGGGCTCGACTCGACCATCGATGCACAGGGCCGCAACCTCTCCGGCGGCCAGCGGCAGCGCATCCGCTTGGTGCGGGCACTGCTGGCGGATCCCGAGGTACTGCTGGCGATCGAGCCCACTTCGGCGCTGGATGCGCACACCGAGGCGGCCGTCGCGGTCCGGCTGCGTGCCGTGCGCGAGGGCCGTACCACCGTTGTCACCAGTACCTCACCGCTCCTGCTGGACCAGGCGGATGTCGTGTACTACCTCGTCGGCGGCGAGGTGGCCGCCGCCGGAAGCCACCAGGAACTCCTTCAAGGCCAGCCCGGCTACCGCAGGCTGGTCTCGCGCGGCGCGGAGGGCGGGACGGACCCGGACGGCCCTGGACAACCGACCCGGCAGGCCGTCCGATGACCGCCGGCCCGCAGCAGGCGGCCGGGCAGCTCCCCATCGCCGAGCCGTCCCACCTACGGCGTGCGGCGCTTGAGTTGATCCGCCGCGAGGCACGCGCTTTCGCCGGTTTGATCGCCCTCAACGCGCTGGCAGTCGGCGCTGGTCTAGTCGGCCCGTGGCTGCTCGGCCGGATCATCGACGCGGTCAAGGCGGGCAGTGGTGCGGCGGCCGTGGACCGCTTCACGCTTGCCCTCGTCGGGTGCGCGGCTGCCCAGTTGGTGCTCACGCGTTACGCCCGGTTGGTGGGAGACCGATTCGGCGAGCGGATCTCGGCGCGGGTGCGAGAGCGGTTCGTCGACCGCGTGCTCGCGCTGCCGGCATCCGTCGTGGAGCGCGCAGGAACGGGTGATGTGACCACCCGCGGCAGTACCGACGTCGCGTCTGTCGCCGTCACCCTGCGCGACATCGGGCCAGACGTGCTCATCGCCGCAGTGCAGGCGCTGTTCATCCTCGGCGCGGTCTTCGCCCTCGACCCGCTGCTCGGCGCCTGCGCGGTGGTGGGTCTGAGCGGCATCTACTTCGCCAGCCGCTGGTACCTGCGCCAGGCGCGCCGCGCCTATCTCGCTGAGGGAGCGGCCAATTCGGTGCTCGCGGAGCTCATCGCGACCACGGCCTCCGGCGCGCGCACCATCGAGGCCTTCGGACTGCAGCAGCAACGCATCACCGCATGCCAGGCGGCGATCGAGGAGTGCCGACGCACCCGGATGCGAACACTGTTCCTACGCAGCGTGCTCCTCCCGTCCGTGGACGTCTCCTATGTCATACCGGTGGTCGGTGTGCTGCTCATCGGGGGCGTACTGCATGACCACGGCGCCATGAGTCTGGGTGCGGTGGTCGCCTCCGCGATGTATCTGCGGCAACTGTCTGCCCCGCTGGACACGATCCTGCAGCGCCTGGAGCAGCTGCAGAGCAGCAGCGCCTCCTTCGCCCGGGTCGAAGGGCTGGGACAGGTGCCCCAGGCGTCCGCGGGCACCTACTGTGCCCCCGCCGACGACCGCATCGAGGTGACCGGCGTGCGCTATGCCTACGACGGCGGTGGCGATGTGCTGCACGGCATCGACCTGACCGTGAAGGAGGGCGAACGGCTGGCGATCGTCGGCCCTTCCGGCGCGGGCAAATCCACCCTGAGCAGACTGCTCGCGGGCATCGACGCGCCCCGCACCGGAACGGTGACGGTCGGCGGGGCCCCGATCCGCGACCTCGGCCCCGACCTGCTGCGCCGGCAGGTCGTCCTGATCACCCAGGAACACCACATCTTTCTCGGCACGGTCCGCGACAATCTGCTGATCGCGGCACAGACCGCCACTGATACCGAACTCCACGCCGCCCTGGCGGCCGTCGGCGCCGAGTGGGCCGACGAGCTGCCGGACGGCCTGGACACCGAGCTGGGCGCCGCAGGACATCGACTCGACGGCTCGCAGGCACAGCAACTTGCCCTGGCGCGTGTGGTGTTGGCCGATCCGCACACGCTGATACTCGACGAGGCCACCGCACTCCTCGACCCGCGCACCGCACGCCACACCGAACGCGCGCTGGCCGCCGTTCTCAGGGGACGCACCGTCATCGCCATCGCACACCGCCTGCACACCGCGCATGACGCTGACCGGATCGCCGTGATGGAAGGCGGCCGCATCACCGAAGACGGCACCCACGATGACCTCGTGACCTCCGACGGCGCCTACGCCGCGTTGTGGCAGTCATGGCACGGCGAGCGGCCGTCGTAGGGCCTCTTGAGTCCACGACGTGGGGCAGAGGGTGCTTGTCGTGGCCGATCGCCCTCACCGACTTCGGGCAGTTCGTCATCCAGGGCGTAGCGGCGCTGTCCATGCTCATCGCTGTCATCGTCAAGCTCGGCGGGTTCTCCGGCCTCGGCTCGATGTGGGACAAACTGCCCGACGGGCACACACACCCGCTGGTCGGGCAGTGGACCGCCGGCTTCCTGACCGCCTACATCGTCATCAAGCTCTTCGAGTACAACGGCGGCATGTGGAACCTGGCCCAGCGCTACATGGCCACCGACTCCGCCCCATCCGCCCGCCGTTCGGCCGGCCTGTCCGCCGTCCTCTACCTGATCTGGCCGGCAGTACTGCTGTTCCCGTCCGTCGCAGCCGCGGTGCTGATGCCGCACGTCGCCGACGCGCAGCAGGTGTACGCGCTGATGGCGAAGGCCTATCTGCCCGCAGGGCTCGTCGGCCTCACGCTCGCCGGGATGTTCTCGCACACCATGGCGATGGCCTCGTCCGACGCCAACGCCATCTCGGCGGTCGTCACCCGTGACATCCTGCCGGTCGTCTCCCGCCGTGCCCGCACGATGAGCACGCAGGCGGGATTGCTGGCCGCCCGCGTGTGCACAGTCGTCTTCGTGTCGATCAGCATGATCGTGGCGATCGAGGCCGACCACTTCGGCAGAGTCCTCGGCATCATCGTGGCACTGGTCGCGGCTGTCATGGGGCCGATCTCCATCCCCATGCTCCTCGGCCTGCTGCCGGCCTTCCGGCGCTGCGGCCCGATCGCGGCGATCAGCTCGTGGGCGCTCGGTCTGGGAGCGTACTTCCTCCTCAAGTACGACATCGAACCGTCCAACCAGACATGGCTCGTGGCCACACCGCTGGTCACCTCACTCGTCGTGTACGTGGGGCTCGGTCTGCTGAAGCCCGAGCCGAACGACGAGGCAGACGCGATAGTTGCCGCGGTGTCCTCCGACGGCCCCCAGGGAGCCGCCGTTCAGGCGCCCGCGCCGACCGCAGCGACCGCTGACTGAACCTCGAGTGGGTGTTGCCCCTCGGCTGCGTGCCTCAGGACGCGGCAGCTGAGGGGTCGGCGCCCACCCACCAGCCATTGCTGCATGCAGGAACGGCCCCTGCCGGTGAGCGTGACCTACGAGCGAAGGAGCGGCATGGAACGGCACCGCACACGTCCCAGGCCTCGCGGGCCGAGATCGGCCGCATGACCCCGTACGATCCCGACGGCAGCGCCGGAACGCTCGACGCTCCGCACGTGCGCATCGACGGACGCCAAGTGGCCGCCGACGGTACCTGGCCGGGCTTCCACCCGACCGTATTGCGGGCCACCGGAAGTCGGACGGCCCTGACCCTGGCGGCGGGCGAAGCCGCGGTCGTCGCCTCGCCAAGCCGGCCATGCCGCAGGCAACCGCATCCCACGCCGCACTGACACCGGGTCCGGGCATGACCGTGCGGGACACGTACGCCGGGCCGTGGTTCCGAGAACGATGCCTCCACGTCGATTGACCGAGCGGAACGGCCTCACTCTGTCGTCCTCTGTGAAAGGCCTGCCGCCTGAAGGGAACGCGGATGGACACGCGCTCGTTAGCTGACTGGTGACTATGTTCCTGCTGGTGGGGCGTGGGTTCGTAACTCGCTGTTCAACCACTGGTGATGGGGTGTGCGCCGTCGGTGTGTGCCGTACAGTCACCCGCCAACTGCGAAGAGAGACCCAGAAATCGAGGGGGCGGGGTAGTGGCAAGCATCCAGGAGACGTGGTGGGACCGTGCAGCATGCCGGGCAACGGACCCGGAGGAGCTGTTCGTCGAGGGGGCGGCACAGTCCGGCGCCAAGCGCGTCTGCACCACGTGCCCAGTGAAGACCGAGTGCCTGGCTCACGCCTTGGACCAGCGCATTGAGCACGGTGTCTGGGGAGGAATGACGGAACGTGAGCGCCGTGCGCTGCTGCGCCGGCGCCCGACCGTCACCTCCTGGCGCCGGCTCCTGGAGACCGCACGGTTTGAGCACCAACAGGCACACGGCAGGCGCGATCGGGTTTCCTGACCGCGCTACGGCTCGACGGCCGTCCGGAGCGATGCCGCGTAGCGGGGCATCTGCTCAGGTCACCGGCAGCCCGTGGCCGGCGAGCCATGCCCTTCGCCTGCGGTTCGAGGCCTGGGCCGACCACGCGTCCTGGACTGTCTTCGTCAGCTGCTGCCGGGTGAGTTCGCCGATGCGGCTCGCACGCAACCGCACGGATGGGTGGCCGTCGAAGTGCGATGTCCTGCAGAACGGCAGCGACGGGTCTTGAAGCATCGCTTGTTTGTCGACCTCGGACGGCACCCAGAACATGATCACGTCCGGATAGGGTTCGCCGGTCTCGGGATCGACCGCGTCCGGCCGCGGGGTGCGGAAGAGGACGAACGACTTGCCGCCGACTTGGTACACCTTGTTGCCCCGCGGCCCGGCCCGTGTTGGAGCGTGACGTGAGGCATTGGTGCTCGCCGGTATGCGCACCGGATCCCGGAGGAGCGCCGCGGAGCGCATCGTGGTGAGGACTTCGGCCCCTGGGTGACATGGCCGGGATACGGAGCGGAAACAGAGCGCCCCTCTAATTCCTGTCGATCGACAGGAATCAGAGACCCGCTTCGCGACAGGGGATCGCCATGCCCGTGACCACTGACATGACTCCACCCGCGCCCGCCCCGCCCGGTGACGTGAGCGACGGCAGTTCGCTCGCCGCCTTCGGATACCCCCAGGAGCTGCGGCGGCAGATGGGGCGGTACGCGTCCTTCGCCGCCGGGTTCTCCTTCATCTCCGTCCTGACGACGGTCTTCCAGTTCTTCTCCCTCGGCTTCTCCTTCGGCGGCCCCCTCTTCTTCTGGGCCTGGCCGGTCGTGCTCGCGGGGCAGCTGCTCGTCGCCGCCTGCTTCGCCGAACTCGCCGCGCGCTACCCGATCTCCGGTGCCATCTACCAGTGGTCGACCCGGCTGAGCAGCCCGGCGTTCGGCTGGTTCACGGGCTGGATCATGGTGATCGGGCAGATGGTCGTGGTCGCCGCCGCGGCGCTCGCGCTGCAGGTCGTCATGCCTGCGATCTGGTCCGGATTCCAGGTCGTGGGCGGCGATCCCTCACCCACCACCGCGACCGGGGCGGCCAATGCCGCGGTGCTGGCTGTCGTCCTGCTGGTCCTGACCACGGTCGTGAACGTCCTCGACAACCGCGTCATGTCGGCCCTCAACCGGGTCGGAGTCACTGCCGAGATCATCGGCGCGGTCCTCATCGTCGTGCTGCTGTTCACCCATGTCGAGCGCGGCGCCGGCGTCACGCTCGAGACCGGCGGCCGCGGCGGCCCGATCGCCGCGCTGCTGGTGGGCTCGTTCACGGCGGCGTACGTCCTTATCGGCTTCGACAGCGCGGGCGAGATGAGCGAGGAGACACACCATCCGCGCCGGACCGCGCCGCGCACGATCATCAGTGCCCTTGCCGCGGCCGGCGTCCTGGGTGGCCTGCTGGTGCTCGGCGGCGTGCTCGCCGCACCGAGCCTTTCGGACGGCCGTCTCGCCACCGAGGGCCTGAGCTACGTCCTCACCAGCAGCTTGGGCGACGGAGTGGGCAAGGCGCTCCTCGCGGATGTGGCGGTCGCCATCGCCGTCGCCACGCTCGCCATCCAGACCGCCGGGACACGGATGCTGTTCTCGATGGCGCGTGACGGCGTTCTTCCCTGCTCGTCATGGCTGGCGAAGGTCTCGCCGCGTACGGGAATGCCCTTCGGTCCCGCCCTGGTGGTCGGCGTCGCGGCGGCGGCACTCGCACTGCTCAACTTTGCTTCCCCGGAAGCGTTCCTGGCCGTCGGGACGACGTGCATCGCGATGCTGTATCTCGCGTACGCAGGGGTCACCGGTCCGATGCTGGTGCGGCGGCTGCGCGGCGAGTGGGACTGGCGGAGGCCGGGCGGGACCGACGAAACCGGCCGCCCGCTGTTCTCGCTCGGCCGGTGGGGCCTGCCGGTCAACGTCTTCGCCCTCGCGTACGGCCTGTTCATGACCGTCAATCTGGCGTGGCCGCGTGCCGACGTGTACGACCCGGCGGGCGGTCACTGGTACTTCCAGTGGTTCACCGTCCTGTTCGTCGGCGCCACCGTCGCCATGGGCGCCGCCTACCGCTGGTCCCGTCGCCGCAGGGGCGCCGTCTCGCAGACAGCGGACCGGGGTGGGCAGGACGCCCGTCCCGGGGCCGAAGCCGAGGTCGTACAGGCGTCAATCACCCGGGACTGAAAGGTCCCGGGCTTGCGCAACGGGCGCCACTGGCTGTGGTGCTGCGTTTGCGTCCTGTCCCACGCCCGGTGTTCGGGGGTGGGTCTGGGGCGGTTGACTGCGCCCCGCATCTCCACAACTCTTCCGCACGGTGGCGGATGTTGCGGGAGCCGTTGCGGTCTGCGTGATCAACGAATCCGCAGGACCGGCATACGAAACGGGCCTGGGAGGCCCGGTTCGCCTTGTCGATGTGCCCGCACTGCGCGCAGGTGCGGGAGGTGTACGCCGGATCGACGTGTACCACCGGTACCCCTGCCTTGCGGGCCTTGTACGCGATGAAATCTCCGAGTTGGGCGAAGGCCCAGGTGGAGTGGGTGGCCCGTTGGGGCTTGCGAAGCCGTACCCGTGCGCGGATGCCCGTGAGGTCTTCCAGGGCGATTCCGCGACCGGTGCGTTCTGCCTCGGCCACCACATGTTTCGCGATCTTGTGGTTGATGTCCTTAACCCGCCGCGCCTCCTTACGGCGCCGCTTCTTCAGGCGCCGTTTGGCGGACGGGGTGTTCTTGCGCTGGAGTTTCTGCCGCAGGACGCGCTCGCGCAGGCGTCCGCGGTTCAGCCGGCGTCCGGCCATGATCTGACCGTCCGAGGTGGTCGCGATGTTCACGATCCCCAGATCGACCCCCAGAAACTGGGTGACACTGGTGTTGAGTTCGGCCTCGGGGACCTCGCAGGTCGCGATCAGGAACCACATGCCGTCACGGAACAACAGATCGGACTCACCCCTGCGGCACAGAGCCAGGCGAGCCAAATGCTCGGGAGCGGCGGTGAACGCCACCTGCTTCATCCGGCCCGACAGGGTCCAGATGGACACCGTGCGCTGCGTGTACTGCCAAGACAGCATTCGGTCGTCATAGGGCTGGGCGCCCTCCGGGCGGAAGGCGATCGGTTTCTCGACGGCCCGTCGGTAGCGCTTGGAGGAGGGCTTGCCGAGATTTCCTGCCGTCAGGTTCGCCTTGAGCGTCGTGTACGCGTCGCAGGTCTTCTTGATGACGTGCTGGGCGGCCTGGGCTCCGAGCCCCCACCGGTCCTTGACCGCCGTGTAGGTGTGCTCACGCAGGGCGAAGTTGCGCTTGATGTCCTTCTCGAACGCCACGGACGACACCCAGGTCGCGGCCTGATTGCAGGCGTGCAGGGTTTCCTCAAGTGCCGTCGCATGCAAGGGCGTCGGCAGGAGTTTCACCTGCACGGTTAACTTCACGACCGTGACGCTACCTGCCGCCTGACGTACCGGCATTCGAACAGTGCACATTTTTCGCCGGGCGCTGCGGCCCGGTTTCTTGCGTGCGCTCCGCGCCCGTTGCCGCGGCGATGCTGCGCATCGCCACCACAGGATGCGATTCCTCCCGGGGGTGAACCCCCGGGGTTCCTCGCAAGAGCACGCTGACATCTGCGCCCGGGCCTTCGGTACGGCAGGCCGCTTACGCCGCGAGGAGCTGCTGCCCCTCGCGGCGCAGCCGTGCCAGGGAGCGCTGCGGCACGCCGACGACCCGTAGCGCCGCGTCCGCCGTCGCCTCCGCCAGGGCCTGAGGCGCGCGGCCGGGGTCTGCGCGCCGGATGAGGATCACGCTCTCCGTGAGGCCGAAGACGAGGTCCGTACGCAGCGACAGCTCCTCCGCGCCGAGAGGTGAACCCGCCACCGTCGCCGACAGCAACTCGCCGTAGCTCGCCTGGAGTTCCGTTCGGAGCGTCTGGAAGACGCCAAAGTGCTCCGTCTGCACCTCGGGCAACAGGTACAGCGCCCCCAGGTTGTGCGGACCGCTGCACAGGAGCATCACGTCGGAGCGGCACAGGGCCCACAGCCGCGCCTCCGGCGGAGCCTCGGTGCGGGTCACCAGCTCGCGCGCGATCTCCAGGGAGGGGCGGACCGTCCCTTCCAGGAGCGTCGCGAGGATCGCTTCCTTCCCGTCGAAGTAGTGGTAGAGGGAGGCCTGGCGCAGGCCGGCCCGCTCGGCGACAGCCCGGGTGGAGGTCGCGGTGTAGCCGCGGGTGGTGAACAGTTCGGCCGCAGCGGAGAGGACCTCGTCGCGCGGCTCCAGTCCGCTGGCGGGACGTTCCTGGGCGCGCGGACGGCCGACTCGGCGACTGGTGGGCGGGCTCATCCCGCGATCTTCGCACAGGCCCGGAAGGCGCCTGCGGGCCCGGCCGCGAGTGAGTTTGCGGTTACCGCCCCGAAACGCACGGGCAACGGCTGTGACTCTCCCGAACCCTAATTTCTGTCGCACGACAGAAATGACGTCGAGTCGGAGGTTAAGCCGTGGCGACAGATTCAGCGACAGCGTCGGCCTATGGCGCCCGCGACCATGCGCGCGCCCAGGAGGGCACGAAGGCCGACACCATGCCCGTACTCCCCGCGAGCAGCTGGCCCACACCCCCCGAGGCCGTCGCCGCCGAGGACCTCGTATGGGCCGAGACCGTGGCGGGCGGCAACTACACCCACAAGATCATCGGCCGTGGCCACGAACTGCGGCTGACCGACCTCACCGGCGACGCCTGCGCACACCTCCTGCTGTACAGCGCCGACCGCCCCTGGGAACGGCTGAACACTGCCGACACCGTCAAGGTCCTCTGGAATGCCTACCTCGGTGAGGGGCACCTGCTCCTGTCCGACCAGGGCCGTGTTCTCGCCTCGATCACCGAGGACACCTCAGGGCGGCACGACGCCCTCACCGGCACCTCCACCCTCGCGCACAACACCGCGCGCTACGGCGACGGAACTCCTCAGTCGGACTCCCCGGCCGGGCGGGAGCTGTTCAAGCTCGCTGCCCTCAAGAACGGTCTCGCGGCGCGCGACATCCCGCCGTCCCTCTCCTTCTTCCAGGGCGTCCGGATCGGCGAAGACGGCAGCACCGAGTTCACCGGCTCCGCCGGCGCCGGCACGTCCGTCACGCTGCGCGCCGAACAGGACGTCACGGTCCTCGTCGCCAACGTCGCGCACCCGCTCGATCCGCGCCCCACCTACACCTGCGGACCCCTCGAACTCCTCGCCTACCGGGCGCGGCCCACCGCCCCCGCCGACGCGCTCTGGAACGCCACCCCCGAGGGCAGCCGCGCCTATCGCAACACCGCCGACCACCTCACCGCCCGGGGGATCGCATGACCACCACCACCGGCAGCCCGTACGCCCCGGGCCGCGTCATCCACGACGAGACCGTCCCCGCCCGCGCCGCCTGGTCGGCCGTCGTGCCCGAGGGCCGGCTGCTGACCATCACCGACCTGCACGGCAACCAGGCCGCGGACTTCCTCCTCTACGACGCGCACGACACCTCCGTGCGCTACAGCGCCCCCGACACCATCCAGGCCCAGGCCAACATCTTCCTGACCACCGGATCCGTGCTGATGTCGAACGAGCACACCTCGCTGATGACCGTCGTCGAGGACACCTGCAAGCGCCACGACACCATCGGCGGAGCCTGCTCCAAGGAGTCCAACACCCTCCGCTACGGCCACCACACCTGGTCCCAGCACGCCTGCGTGGAGAACTTCCTCGCCGAGGGCAGCAAGCACGGCCTCGGCAAGCGGGACCTGGTGTCCAACATCAACTGGTACATGAACGTGCCCGTCGAGCAGGACGGCACCCTCGGCATCGTCGACGGCATGTCCGCCCCGGGCCTGAAGGTCGTGCTGCGCGCGGAGACCGACGTCATCGCGCTGCTGTCCAACTGCCCCCAGATCAATAACCCTTGCAACGGATTCGCCCCGACCGCCTTGCAAATGACGATCACCGAGTCGGACGAGGGCTGAGCCACCATGACGTTCGACACCCTGCTGGTCGCCAACCGCGGCGAGATCGCGGCGCGCATCATCCGCACCGCCCGTACACTCGGCCTGCGCACCGTCGCGGTCTACTCCGACCCCGACCGAGGCGCCGAACACGTCCGGCTGGCCGACGAGGCCGTTCGTCTCGGCCCCGCCCCCGCCAAGGAGTCCTACCTCGACGTCGGCCTGATCCTGAAGGCAGCCAAGGACACCGGCGCCGGCGCCATCCACCCCGGCTACGGATTCCTGTCCGAGGACGCCGACTTCGCCCGCCGCTGCGCCGACGCGGGGATCGTCTTCGTCGGCCCCACCCCCGAACAACTGGAGCTGTTCGGCGCCAAGCACACCGCGCGCGCCGCAGCCCGGACGGCGGGAGTCCCGCTCGCCTCCGGCACCGGACTGCTGCCCGACGCGCAGGCGGCCGTGGCGGCGGCGCAGGAGATCGGCTTCCCGGTGATGCTGAAAGCGACCGGAGGCGGCGGGGGCATCGGCATGCAGGCCTGCCGTGACGCCGACGATCTCGCCGACGCGTGGGAGCGGGTGCAGCGCGTCGCCGCGGCCTCCTTCTCCTCCACGGGTGTCTTCCTGGAACGCCTCGTCGAGCGCGCCCGCCACGTCGAGGTGCAGGTCTTCGGCGATGGCGAAGGCCGCATCGTCACCTTCGGCGACCGTGACTGCTCACTGCAGCGCCGCAACCAGAAGGTCCTGGAGGAGGCCCCGGCGCCCGGCCTCCCGGACCACGTTCGCCGACAACTGGCCGCCGCAGCAAAGAACTTGTGCGCGTCGGTGAATTACCGCTCCGCCGGCACGGTCGAGTTCGTCTACGACGCCGCCCGCGAAGAGGCGTACTTCCTCGAGGTCAACACTCGCCTCCAGGTCGAGCACCCGGTCACCGAGGAGATCTACGGCGTCGACCTCGTCGCCTGGATGCTGCGCCTCGCGCAGGGCGACACCTCGGTCGTCACCGAGCCCCCGGCCCCGAACGGCCACGCCGTTGAGGCACGCCTCTACGCCGAGGACCCCTCCCGCGACCACCGCCCGAGCGGAGGCCTGCTGACCCGCGTCGCCTTCCCTGACGGCGTCCGCGTGGACACATGGGTGGAGACCGGAACCGAGGTCACCACCTCCTACGACCCGATGCTCGCCAAAGTCATCGCACACGGCGCCGACCGCGCCGAGGCGCTCGACAGGCTGGACGCGGCGCTCGCCGCCACCCGCGTCGACGGCATCGAGACCAACCTCGGCCTGGTGCGCGCCGCGCTCGCGGACGCCGACGTGCGAGCCGCGGTCCACTCCACCGTCTCGCTCGCGGCCGTCAGCGACCCGACGCCCCGTATCGAGGTGGTCGCACCCGGCACCTTGACCACGGTGCAGGACTGGCCCGGCCGTACCGGGTACTGGCAGGTCGGCGTCCCTCCGTGCGGTCCGATGGACGACCTGTCCTTCCGGCTCGGCAACACCGCGCTCGGCAACGACGAGGGCGCTCCCGGCCTCGAGTGCACCCTCCAGGGTCCCTCTCTCCGGTTCACCCACCCGACGACGATCTGCGTCACCGGCGCCCCGGCCCAGGTGACCGTCGACGGCACGGCCGTACCCCAGTGGGAGCCGGTCACCGTCGAGGCCGGCCAGACCCTCGCCGTCGCGGCGCCCCACGAGCAGGGCCTGCGCACCTACGTCCTGTTCGCCGGCGACCTGGACGTCCCCGAGTTCCTGGGCAGCGCCGCCACCTTCACCCTCGGCCGGTTCGGCGGCCACAGCGGCCGCGCCCTGCGTGCCGGGGACGTCCTGCACGGCGGGGAACAGCGTCACGAGACGTCCGTCGTCCCGCTCGACGGGCGTCCCGTCTTCGACAGCGAGTGGAGGGTCGGAGCAGTCGAAGGACCGCACGCCGCCCCCGAGTTCTTCACCGAGGACGACATCCGCGACTTCTACGCCGCCGACTGGAGGGTCCACTTCAACTCGGCGCGCACCGGTGTCCGACTGATCGGTCCCAAACCGCGCTGGGCCCGTACGGACGGCGGCGAGGCGGGCCTGCACCCGTCCAACATCCACGACACGCCGTACTCGGTCGGCGCCGTCGACTACACCGGCGACATGCCCGTTCTCCTCGGCCCCGACGGCCCCTCCCTCGGCGGCTTCGTGTGCCCGGCGACGATCGCCACCGGACAGCGCTGGAAGCTGGGCCAGTTCCGGCCCGGCGACACCGTCCGCTTCGTGCCCGTCACCACGGAAACCGCCGCAGGGCTGCGGCGGAACCCGGCCGCGACCCTGCGCGCCGACCGCGAGGCCATCGTCGACGGCGGCATCCTCGCCCGTTCGGTGGAGACCGGCACCAGGCCATCGGTCACGTACCGGCGCAGCGGCGACGACAACCTCCTCATCGAGTACGGGCCGATGCAGCTCGACCTGGCGCTGCGGATGCGCGTCCACGCGCTCGCGGACGCGCTGGCCACCCGGGAGCTCGACGGCATCGTCGACCTGACCCCGGGCATCAGGTCCCTCCAGGTCCGGACCGACCCCGACGTACTGCCGCAGGACAAGCTCCTCGAAGCCGTGCTGCTGCTCGAGGCCGAACTCCCCGCCACCGACGAGCTGGTGGTGCCCAGCCGGATCGTGCACCTGCCGCTGTCCTGGGACGACCCGGCCACCCGTGAGGCCATCGCCCGTTACATGGCGGGCGTGCGCGACGACGCCCCGTGGTGCCCGTGGAACATCGAGTTCATCCGCCGCGTCAACGGTCTGGAGACGGTCGACGAGGTGTACCGCACGGTCTTCGACGCCGAGTACCTGGTCCTGGGCCTCGGGGACGTGTACCTCGGCGCCCCGGTCGCGACCCCGCTGGACCCGCGCCACCGCCTGGTCACCACCAAGTACAACCCGGCGCGCACCTGGACCGCGGAGAACTCCGTCGGCATCGGCGGCGCGTACCTGTGCATCTACGGCATGGAGGGCCCCGGCGGCTACCAGTTCGTCGGCCGCACCACCCAGGTGTGGTCCGGCTGGCAGCAGCGCGGCGCCTTCGAACACGGCAAGCCCTGGCTGCTGCGCTTCTTCGACCGCATCAAGTGGTACCCGGTCGAGGCGGACGAACTACTTGAGCTGCGCGCCGACATCACGTCCGGCCGTTTCGTGCCCAGGACCGAGGAAGGAACCTTCTCGCTCGCCGAGTACCAGGGGTTCCTCGCCGAGAACGCCGCGTCGATCTCCGGCTTCCGAGCCCGCCAGGGCGAGGCGTTCCGTGCCGAGCGCGACGCCTGGGAGGCGGCGGGCGAGTTCGCTCACGCCGAGGCGGCCGCAGAGGCCGTCCCACCGGCCGCCGACATCGAGGTCCCCGAGGGCGGCCACCTGATCGAGGCGGAGTTCGCCGCCTCCGTCTGGCAGGTCAACGTCGAGGTCGGCGACCAGGTCGCGGCAGGACAGCAGCTTCTCGCGCTCGAAGCGATGAAAATGGAGTCACGGGTCGCGGCCCCAGCCGACGGCATCGTCACGGAGATCCTCACCAAACCGGGCAGCCAGGTCGAGGCGGGCACCGCGCTCGTCGTCCTCACACCCCTCGGAACCACGGAGGCAGCCGCGTGATCACCGCAGTGGAACGGGTGCGGGCCGCCTACGCGCGCATCGCGCACGTGGACCGCACCGAGGTATGGATCTCCCTGCGCCCGCAGGCAGACGCGGAGGCGGACGCCGCCGCGATCGACGCGAAGGTCGCCGCCGGTGGGTGGCTGCCGCTCGCGGGGACCGTGTTCTCGGTCAAGGGCAACATTGATGTGGCCGGGCTGGCGACCTCCGCAGGCTGTCCCGCGTACGCGTACGAGCCGGACGCCGACGCCCCGGTGGTGGCCCGCCTGAAGACGGCGGGCGCCGTGGTCCTCGGCACCACGAACCTCGACCAGTTCGCGACCGGCCTGGTCGGCACCCGCAGCCCCTACGGCGCGGTCCGCAACGCCGTCGACCCGGAGTACGTGTCCGGAGGATCCTCGTCCGGCTCGGCGGTCTCGGTCGCACTCGGCATCGCCGACCTCGCGCTCGGCACGGACACCGCAGGATCGGGCCGGGTCCCGGCGGCCTTCAACGGCATCGTCGGCCTCAAGCCGACCATCGGCCTTGTCCCCACCGAGGGCGTCGTCCCGGCCTGCGCATCGCTCGACTGCGTGACCGTCTTCGCCCGTACGCTCCCGGAAGCCGAGCTGGCACTGTCCTGCATGGCGGCGCCGCCCGGCCGCGACCTCCCGTCGCTCGAACAACGCGCCCCGGGCCCGTGGCGTATCGCCGTGCCCGATCGCGGACAGCTCGGAGACCTGGACAAGGGCTGGGCCGAGGCCTTCGACGCAGCCGCCACCCGGCTCGCCGACGCGGGCGCCGAGCTCCTGCCCGTCGACCTCGCCCCGTTCACCGAGGCGGCGGCAATGCTGTACGAAGGCGCGTTCGTCGCCGAGCGCTACACCGCCGTAGGCGCCTTCATCGACGCGCACAAGGACTCCGCTGACCTCGACCCGACCGTGGCCGGGATCATCTCCGCGGCCCGGGACATCCCGGCCCGCCGGCTCTACGCCGACCAGGCGAAGCTCGAGTCCCTGCGCTCCCGGGCCCTCGCATCGCTCGGCGTCGCGGACGCGCTGCTCCTGCCGACGACACCGGGGCACCCCACCATCGCCGAGGTCGCGACCGACCCACTGGGCGCCAACGCGCGGCTCGGCCGGTTCACCAACTCGACGAACCTGTTCGACCTGGCGGCGGTCGCCGTTCCGGCCGGCGAGGTGAACGGGCTGCCGTTCGGCGTCATGCTGGTCGGCCGAGCCTTCACTGACCAACGGCTCGCACGCATCGCCGGGGCACTCACCGCCCCGCCGCTGCGGCTCGCGGTGGTGGGTGCGCACCTTTCCGGGCAGCCGCTGAACGGGCAACTGCTCGCCCTGGGCGCCCGTCTGGTCCGCACGACAACGACCGCCCCCGCCTACCGCCTGTACGCACTCGACACGACACCGCCCAAGCCGGGACTGGTCCGCACCCGGGAAGGCGGGGGAGCGATAGAGGCCGAGGTGTGGGAACTGCCCGCAGAGGGGCTCGGCGCGCTCCTCGCGAAGCTGCCCCGCCCGATGGCGCTCGGCAGTGTGGAGCTCGCGGACGGCAGCCTCGTCCCCGGCTTCCTCTGCGAACCCGAGGCCATCGAGTCCGCGCAGGACATCACGTCGTACGGAGGCTGGCGCGCGTACGTGGCCAGTTCTTGAGGCAGCCGAACACTGTGCGTGTGGGGGAGCCCTTCACTCCGGTCACGTGGCACTGCAGACCTATGCCGAGAGCCTCCTGAACCGCCTCGACGATCCGCACCGAACCGACGACGCCACTCTTCTCGCGCTGCGCCGCACAACGGAGCCTCGGCAGACCAGTTGACGCGAGCGCTGCGCAGCCGTGAGCAGTGCCGCGCTGTTACGCACTTTTGGGTGATGAGGGCGGGGTAGCGGTCGTGGCTGCGGGCGCCGACGCGTTGCGGGAGAGCGGCTGTGATGCCAATTTGGTGCATTCGGTGTGTAGATGGATGTTACATGCGAGAGTGACAGAAATGTGTCTGAACTGTAACGGCGTTCACGCCTTGCTCACATCTGGCGGCGACTGAGGCACGTTGTGGGTCCTCGGCCATCGGGCCGGGATCAGCACACAACGGACCTGCGGCGCACACGCCGGGACACAGGTCCGCAAGTTCGAAATGAGGGGCATTCATGTCCGCTTTCATGTCTGTCGCTGCCCGTCGTACGGGTGCCGCCGTTCTGGCGGCCGGCGCGCTGGTCGGGACTTTCGCGGCGTCGGCCTCCGCCGCCCCGGGGGCGCGTCCGCACCGCGAGTTCGTTGAGATCAGCGGCGTGCAGTACGACGCGCCCGGTTGGGACAACCGCGGCATCCGCTCGCTGAACGGCGAATGGGTCGACGTCACCAACACCTCCCGCCACGCGGTGAACCTCGACGGGTGGACCCTGTCGGGCGAGGACGGTCACACCTACACCTTCCACCACTACCGTCTGGGAGGCCGCTCCACCGTCCGCGTGCACACGGGCTACGGCCACGACACCTACCGTGACGTCTACCAGGACCGGCGTAACCACGTCTGGGACAACCGTTCCGACACGGCCACCCTGCGCGACGACCGCGACTGGAAGGTCGACACCTTCTCCTGGGGAAGCTACCGCGATCGTGACCGCCACGACCGCGACGGCGGCCGCGACTACCGCGACCGCGACCGCCACGACCGCGACCGCCACGACGGTGACCGCCACGACGGTGACCGCCACGACGGCGGTCACGGTGGGCGCCGCTGACCTGACGTGAAGGGAAGCGCGGGCCGAGCCGTCCGTGCCTCCCCGCCAGTCTCCTGAGGGGCGTGCCCGCAGATCGCCGTCTGCGGGCACGCCCCTCCGTCCGTGTGGAGTCACACCCCTCGGTGGAGGGGCGGTCGGGCGACTGCCTTCCGACACTGACAGGCGGCGGTGTGTCCGCCCGCGTCGGTACGGTGGCCGCTCCGGTCGCGCTGACGTCCTCCAGTGTCAACTCGCGTGTCCTGATGCCGAAGAGGCCGACCACCACGGCGAAGGCGGCATCCAGAGCGGCGACGAGGTAGAAGACCGAGTCGGTTCCCAAAGCAAGGAGCAGGGCCGAAATGATCTGCGCCGCAACGACGTTGGCGATGCGGGCGAAGGACATGGCCGGCCTGACGGGCCGCCGCCCTCCACAGAACAGGTGCAGGGCGGCTCCTTGGGCAAGTGGCATGAGGAGAAGGGGCGTGCTCCGAGGTCGTCGCCCAAGCCTATGGCGGCCTCGCCACCTGTTGGAGACCGGCGAGGTCCCTGGGCCGGGCGGTCCACGCCGTCACCCGGAAGCTGATCGTCTCGGAGCGCTGGCGGCGGAGAAGTAGGCAAGCCCGCCAGTGCGAGGCTGTCAACGCGACTGTGTTGCACCTGCCGGGGCACCTCGCTGATGCGGCGCCAGTCAGCGTCGAGAAGCGGCTGTATCCGTGCCGTGTGGGCAGGTGTGGAGTAATTGTCAAGAGTTGTGTGTGGGGTGGGTAAATGCGTCCGTCGGGTGAGGCGGAGTAGCGTGCCCCCATGGTTGCGGGCGAGGGGGCTGAGCACGTCGGTGCCGATCTTGAGAGCCAGGACTGGGGTGCGACGCGCGCCTGGGTGGAGAAGGGGCTGTCCGAAGCAGAACGTATCGAGGATGTCGCGCGGTTGCGTGGCGGCTGGACGTCGGAGATGCGCCGATTGAACATCTGCGGGCCAGGTGGTCGACGCTCGTTGGTTCTGCGGTCTTTCGTCGAACCCTTCTTCGTTCGGCACGCGGAGGGCCTGCTGACCCGCGAGGCGGCCGTTCTGGGCCTGCTCGGCAGCACGGATGTGCCCGCGGCCACGCTGGTGGCCGTGGACGCAACAGCGCAGTACTGCGATCACCCCTCCTTGCTGATGTCCCTGCTGTCCGGGACCGTGCGCCTCGACGATGAGGGGGCCGACTGTCGTGCCGAACTGCTGGCCCGGCAGTTGCTGCGCATCCACCGGCTGCCAGTGACTGCAGAGGCACGGCCGCGCGCGTATCAGGCGTGGACCTCTCCCGAGCGGGTGAGCCCGCCCGAAGACACCGATCAGCCTGAGTTGTGGCAACGGGCCGTGGACGTGATCCGGCGCGAGCCCCCGAAGTACCGGTCCTGCCTTCTGCATCGAGACTTCCATCCCGGCAATGTTCTTTTCACGGGCGATGGCAACGGTCTGCGGATCAGCGGCGTCGTCGACTGGGTGGAGACCTCCTGGGGACCGGCCGACCTGGACGTGGCCCACTGCTCGACGGCCCTGGCTCTGCTGCACGGGGCTTCCGCGGGCATGCGCTTCGCCGACCGCTACGTTGCGGCGGGAGGGACGCTGGCCGAAGACCGCGCCGCCCATCTCTACTGGCGTCTGCTGGACACCTTGGCTTTCGCTCCGGACGCCGAGAAGGTCGCCGTCCCCTGGCGCGAGGTGGGCCGTGCCGATCTGACCCCTGCCCTGCTGACCAGGCGGCTGGAGGGATACCTCGAGACCCTTTTCGCGCGCTACGCCTGAAGCCGGATCGGCGGCCTGCGAGAAGGGACAGGGGCAGCACCGCGCCTCGCGGTTGGGCCTACTCCTGTCATGGGTGAACAGGCCCTCGCGTCGGGGGACTAATCGATTGTGGACAGAGCCGATGGCTGGCACCGTTCGAGGCATCGTCCGCATCTGCACCGTGAACTTGAGGAGGCACCCTCGTGCCTGTCGTTCCGGAACGTCGTTTGGCTCTCCTTGGGGGAGGCTTCTCCAGCGACGACGATGGTTTGCTGGATGACTGGGTGCTCGACCAGGTGCGCGCTCCTCAGCCCAAGGTGTGCTTCGTTCCGACCGCCAGTGGCGACGCCCCCGCCTACGTGGAGCAATTTCTCGCGGCCTACCGGTCACGTTCTTGCGAGCCCAGTGTCTTGCATCTGTTTCGGCGAGAGCTCGATGACGACACCCTGCGAACGTTCCTGCTCCGTCAGGACATCGTCTATGTGGGTGGGGGCAACACCGCGAATCTGCTGGCGGTCTGGCGTGCGCACGGCGTGGACCGACTGCTGCACGAGGCCTTCGACCAAGGCACCCTGCTGTGCGGTATCAGCGCAGGTGCCAACTGCTGGGCTGAGGGCTCGCATACCGACTCCTTCGGGCCGCTGACCCACCTTCCTGACGGGTTGGGCCTGCTGCCCGGTTCGGTCTGCCCCCACTACGACAGTGAGCCGGGTCGTCGATCGTCCTTCAAGGCGGCCGTAGCAGCTCACGCGCTACCGGCCGGCTGGGCGGTGGAGGATGGCGTCGGTGCCCTCTTTACGAACGGTCAGTTGACGGACTCGGTGACTCGTGCGCCTCAAGGCCGTCTCTATCGGGTAGAGCCGGACGGGGACAACGGCGTCAGGGAAAGTGCCCTGCCATGTCGTCAGCTTGTCTCAGCCGTGGAGCCCACATCGCTCATGAGATGAGTAATTGTCGGGGCCTGTTGATCGGTTGAGGTGGATCACGCTGCGAGGGTCTCGTCTTGCTCGACGAGGTGACCATTCTCGAAGCGGGAACCTTCCCCGCCGACGTTCGCACCGTCGGCCTACTCGGTGACCTTCCATCGATCACTCGGGAAGGTACGCCCTTTCACGTCTCAACCCGAGGCCGATCCACCCCGGCTTCAGTCCGAGGAGCATGTCAACGCCGTTGCATCCACTGTCGCAGGCCATCCAGCAGTCCGCCGTTGCACCTTGGTTCGGTGCAACGGCGGCTGTGTCGGCAGAGGCGTACTACAGCTCCCGCTCGATCTGGCTCTCGCTGACCTTGTCCTCGCTCAGGGTCGCCTCGTTCTGGACGGCGTAGCGAGCCTGCGGCCCACTGCCCTCGGCGCTTCGGATCTCGCCTCGCTGAAGCTCGTCCTGCTGGTCCCGGTACTCCACGTGCTGTCCCTTGCGGTAAGGCATGGGGATCTCCAAGTCTCGTGTGGGTTGGCGGGGGCTGGCCCTGCTCTTCGGCAGGGCGCCCCGCCCTCTTGGCGCCGGCGAATATCACCGGGCGCACTGACAGCCCACCCCCAATTCCGCCCTACGGCAATCACTGCGGGCCGAATGGGGGACGCCTCGCCCGCAACCCAGGGGTCCAACGAGCTGATCCCGCTCACTTGCAACGAGATAGAGCGTCTGTTCTTCGCCCCTCGTGGTGCCCGCGTCATGAAGATCACGTTCTACAGCTGGAGTATGAGTACGCCAGCCGGACTTCTCCGTTACTGCTGGTCAGCGGCTTGGGTATGGGGAGTGTAGCGGGGTGGGTTTGGGTGCGGGGCGGTCTTGGCGGACCGCCCCGCGAACGTGTGGCCGCGCCACATGTAACGACAACGGACCGAGCAGTCGACAGACGTGATCAATGATGTGCCCACGAGCGTGTGGGGCCATGAACTCGAGAATCTATTCCTGCGGGCCGGAGCATGTTTCGTCAGGGTGGATGGAGCCACGATGCCGGACGCGGGCCCCTTCCCGTTCGGTTGCTTCCGCCTGCCCCACGAGCGGAGCAGGCGGGGCCGGTGATTTCCGGGGCGCAGGACCCGATGCTGCCTGGGGCGTGCCGGGCGGGTCCGGCAGCCGCACGCTGGCCTCGGCGGGAGCAGAACGGATCGTGGTGAAAATCGTGGGTCCCGGAGGCCAGGGCGCCCGTCCGGGGCGCGATCAGATCGCTAACCTTCCGCGGCAATTTCTCGGCGACGCGGCACCATCGAACCCCGCTTCGCCACCACGCGGGCGCATCCGGGCAGGCCACCGCCTCCTGCGAGCCCGTCTCCTCCGTCTGGGACAGCACCTGGCTCACCATCTCCCGTGCGGTCACCAGCCGTTCCACCTTCCGGTCGGCGTCCTCGAGCTCTAAAAGTCACAACGTCTGTGACCGGCCGCTGTAGTTGCGCGGTCCGGCCGGATGCAGCGCCCGGTCCGTCGCCGGGGGAACGCCAGCGTTGCCCGCCGGCGAGTTTGCCTCCGAAGGGGGCGACTTGGCCCGGGTCCCGCTCGCCGCTCGACTGTCAGGCACGTAGGCCCGCTTGTCGCAGGCCAATCGCGGCCAGGTCGTCGATGACCTGTTTGTCGCCGCGCCGCCACGCCTCTGCGAGGCCGCCGGGTGGTGTGGGCAGCGCTGCGAGTTCGTGCTGCGGGCCGGCGAGGACGCGTAGCGCGAGGATGTCGGCGCCGCCCAGATTATTGGCGAGGCGCCGGGTGAGGGCGCTGCGGCGGATCCAGCGCAGGCGCGGGGGCAGCCACAGCAGCAGCACGATCACCACCGGGATGACGATCAAGGCGATCATGGCTAGCGTCGCCACGTGGCCGACCGTGTCCTGAAGCGAACGGCCTGCGTCGGCCAGCCCGGTGCCGGCCTCGGCGGCGGACCTGAGAGGTTTCTTCAACTGGCCTCCGACGAACGGCACCTTCGAGGCGGCGTCACTCGCGTCGACGAGTCCGTCGGAGAGGCTGTTGCCGGCGCTTTCGGCCTTGCGGCCCGGATCGGCCAGTCGCCTGATCGCGTCGTGCGCGGCCAGGGCCAGCTTCACCGCGGCGCAGATCAGGGCCACCGCGATCAGGTCTGCCAGGACCTGGCGGCTGCGACGTACCGTGGTCTGGGCGTACAGGCGCATGGGCGTGCTCCTTTTCCGGTAGGGCGTCGGCGGACGGCGGCTGCCTGTGCTGCTACCCCGATAGGGAGGGCGGGACGCCGTGCCCACGTCGGCCCATGGGCCTTCAGGGATAGACCAGGCCCTGCTGCATTTCCGCGCGAGGGCGGGCGGAACCGTCAACCACACCCGTTCGCGAGCCTCATATGATCCATGTGGGCCTCTCGGTGAGCCAGACCGCTCGCCACTGCCGCGGCATCGGCGCCGCCCTTCGCCCGGTCACCGCGACCACCCGGTTCGCGCACCCGAGCGGGACGAGATGAGAAACCCACAGACCAGCGGCGTACTTGCGGCGCACTGTCGCGTACGGGCTCCACGAAGAAGTCCATCCCTGTCTCGGCAGGGACACCCGGTTTCTAGCCGGGTGGGGAATGCTGTCGTTGGAACGGAGCCGCGATGCGGCGGAGTTCGCTGCGTTGTCAGTGGCGCATCACACTAGCCTCGGTCGTTCATGAGTATCCCTGTCAGCTTGCCGACGGGGATGTTGTGTCTGTGCGGTGGGGTCGTGTCGGGGATGGTGCAGCGGATCCCGTGGCGGCGCAGGTGGGCACGGTTCTTGCGGGAGGCGTACCTCTTGTCAGCGCGCACTTGATTGGGGCGAACGCGTGGCCGGCCTGATCCTCTGCGGGGCACGCGGACCTTCTCCAGCGCGGGTTCGAACGGCGGCGAGTCCCCGCGCTGCCCGGCCGTCACCACGGTTGACATGGGCTTTTGGCCCTGCTCGGCGGCCAGGTGCAGTTTGGTGGTGAACCCGCCGCGCGAGCGTCCCAGCCCGTGATCACGGGGTCGGCAAAGACCCTGCCGGGTGATTCTTTCTGCAGATCACCCCGCTTGCGGGCCCCGGCTGCATGCTGATGGGCACGGCACGCCGTGGAGTCGACGCTCAGGTCCCACACGATCGCGCCTTTGGCGTCGCAGCCACTGGAGCCAGGGGAGGACCCGCTGCCAGGTGACGGCACGCTGCCATCGGCGAAACAGGTCGTAGATCCGGCCCCACGGTCCATACTCGGCGGGCACATCTCTCCACGGAATACCGGTACGTACCCGGAACCGTATGCCATCGATCAGTTGCCGTCGGGGTCCGACGGGCGGCCGCTCCGCCTTCGTGCCCTTCGGTACCAACGGCTCCAGGACGCCCACTGTTCATCCGTGAGATCTCCCCGCCCCATGAACTGAGATCATTCATCGCTCAAGATCCACTTTTGGTGCGCGGCCTGGAGTCTATCCGGCGGATCTTGCTGGAAGCGCGGGGGTCTGGCACGCCGATCCGCGGCGTGTCGTCGGTTGCTGACGCTCCGCCTCGTCGCCCTCCTCCGCTTGCACCTCGCCGCACCAGACCGCGCTCACCTGCACCGGCACGACGGCCATCCGAATCCAGCCTGATCCGCCGGACAGGTCCTAGCGTTCCGGGGCGGCGGCCGGTTCGGACTGTGCCGCGACTTCTCGGCCGCCGACCGCCGCGAGCACCGCCATCCCGGCCGTCGCCGCGGCGGCTACTGCGAAGCCGCCGTGCGCGCCCGCCGCGTCCACCGCCTGCCCGGCGACCGCCGCTGCACCGGCGGATCCCGCGGCGCTCGCCGAGTTGAGCCAGGTGAAGGCCTGGGTGAGGGCGGCGCGCGGCACCATGGACTCGGCCAGGACGGAGGAGAGGACCAGCAGCGGCGGCACGGCGAAGCCGGTCAGCGCGAGGGCCAAGGAGAGCAGCAGGGGGGCGTCGAGGATCGTCAGCGGGAGGCAGGCGGCGGCCAACCCGGCGGCGACGAGGGCCCGTTGGCGACCCGCAGGGGTGCGCCAGGTTCGCAGCCCGTAGACCCAACCCGCCAGCAGGCTGGTGCAGTTGGAGACCGCGTAGAGCAGGGGCGCGCTGTCCGGGGTGCCGCGTCCGACGGCATACGCGGTGACGGACACCTGCATCGCGCCGAAGAAGACGCCCAGGGCGAGGGTGAACGCGACCTGCCGGGCGAAGGCGGGGCGGAGCAGGGCGCGTGTGGCGGTGCGGTGCTCGTCGCGGCCCTCGACCGGCGGCGCAGTGCGGCGCTGTACGGCGAACGCGAGGCCGCCGCCGACGACGAGGACGGCGGCGAGCAGGGTGCCGAGCTCCGGGCGGCCGGCGGCGCCGGCCGTGCTGACCAGGGCCGGGCCGGCCAGGTACGACAGGGCGTTGGCGAGAGCTTCGAGGGCGAACGCCTTCGGCAGGGCTGCCTCGTCGCGGGCGCCGCGCAGCAGGGCGGACCAGCAGGCGGCGGACAGGGCGCTGAGCTGCGGCAGGGTGACACCGACGAGCGTCGCAGCGACGAGGTCGAGGACCGGCCCGCCGACGAGTAGCAGCCCTACAGATACGGCGTGCGCTGCCAGGACATACGGCAGTACGCGCCGCTGCCCCAAGAGGTCGACGACGCGGGCCACTTGGGGTCCACCGAGTGCGTCGGCGACGGCGAAACAGCCGACGGCGATGCCTGCGGCGCCGTACGAACCGGTGCGGTCGTGCACCAGCCAGACGATGCCGAGCCCGGTCATGGCGAGGCCCACGCGCCCGACGGCGGCGGGGAGGAAGAAGGCGGCGGCGCCCGGGGTGCGCAGCAGGGTGCGATAGTTCGCCGTGGACACGACGCGTCCCTTTCGCCGCCCGGCGGGACGCGCCACACGGGGTCGTCGGCGTCCGAATGTGCCGACCCGTGGCTGCACCTGAAGCCGTCCAGTAGCGGCGTGGAGCGGGGACGCGCGTCCCACGCCGGCTCCGTCACCGGGCAGAGTGTTCCGAGGTTTGGGTGACCGTTGAAGGTGTAACGGCCAAAGGGTAGGCCGTAGTTGAGGCTCACCGCCAGAACTGCGCGAGCACGCCCTCCTTGAACGGCTCGGGGACACGGCGAGTTCGCCGGAGAAGGGGGCGCCCGCGGGTGAGGCAGAGCAGCAGGCTCACGCCGATCGGGGTGGCGAAGGCCGTCCCCGTCGTAAGTATCGGCGCCGCCCTCGGTTCCCTGCCCGCCCTCATCCTCGGCGTCTCCCGGCCGCACCACCTTGGCCATGGCCCGTGACCACCAACTACCGGACTCGCTTCACCACCGGGCCGAAGCTCGATGTACTGCGGATGAATCCCGGTAGCCCGCTCCGGCGCGTGCCGCGGGAACTCGTTGCTTGCGGGCCGCTGTCAGCGATGACGGGCGGGCCTGCGGCGTTGCTCAGGGTCGGTCAGGGCAGGGTGCCTGTAGTCGATGTCCGCAGGGTTGAGTGTGAGGCCGGGAGCGACGATCTCGTCGATGCGGTCAAGGATCTCGTCGTCGAGCCGGACCTCGGCGGCGGCGAGCTGGTCGGTGAGTTGCTCGACCGTACGTGCGCCGAGGATCACCGAGGTGACGCCTGGATGGGTTGATGCGAAGGCGAGCGCCAGATGCGTCAGGGGCATTCCCGCCTCGTCCGCCAAGGCCGAGAGGCGTTCGACTGCGTCGAGCTTGCGCTGGTTGCCCGGCAGGTCGAAGTTGAACTTGTGGGCGATCGCCTGGCGGAAGGGGTTCATCTCGATCGCCTCGCCGCGACGGAACTGCCCGGTCAGCCACCCGCTGTTGAGCGGGCTCCAGGTCAGCACGCCGAGCCCGTATTTGTGTGCGGTGGGCAGCACGTCCGCTTCGATGCCGCGCACGAGGACGGAGTACGGGGGTTGCTCGGTGTGGAAGGGGATGTGGCCTCGCCGCTCGGCGGTCCACTGGGCCTCGACGAGCTGTTCGGCGGGAAAGTCCGAGGTCCCGATGGCCATGATTTTGCCGGCTCGCACCAGATCGGACAGGACCGAGAGCGTCTCGTCGATGTCCGTACTCGGGTCCGGCCGGTGTACTTGATAGAGGTCGATGCGGTCCGTGCCCAGACGCTGCAGGCTGTCATCGACGGCCCTGGTGAGCCAACGGCGGGAGTTGCCTCGCCGGTTGGGGTCCTTGTCCTTGAAGCGGACTGGGAAGTGCCCCTTGGTCGCGAGCACGACCTCGTCGCGGTGCTCTCGGATTGCCTTGCCCACGATCTCCTCGGCCTCGCCGCCCGAGTACTGGTCGGCGGTGTCGATGAGATTGATCCCGGCGTCTAGGGCTGTATGGATCAGCCGGGCCGCATCGTCGTGATCTGCATTGCCCCACGCCCCCAGGCGCAGGGTGCCCAGCGCGAACTTGCTGACCGATATGCCGGTGCGGCCCAGGATCCTGTGCTGCATCACTCACTGCTCCTAGATGTCGACGGCTGATGCCGGAAGTGCGAATCGTTACCTCAGTGATGCGAGGAACCTAGGACATGCAACACGAGTGTTGCAAGTAGTTTCTGGAATAGAGTACGGATGTAGCATGTTGGCGTGACAAGGCAGAGGCAACAGACGGACCAGCAGGCGAAGCGGCCCCTCAGGGCCGACACCGAACGGACCGTGCAGGCGATCTTGGAAGCAGCCGAGCGCGTCCTTGCCGCCAACCCGGCGGCGACCATGGAGCAACTCGCCCAGGCCGCCGGCGTCGCCCGAACTACGGTTCATCGCCGCTTCGCCACCCGCGAGGCGCTCCTGGATGAACTGACCGGCTGGGCCGCCCGCCAGTTCGCGGACGCTGTCGACACCGCCCGCCCGGACGCCGCCCCGCCGCTCGTCGCCCTCTACCAGGTCACCGCCAACGTCCTCCGCGTGAAGACCGACTGGTCTTTCGCCATGAACCGCGCGGCCGAGGATGCCCACCCCGAGGCGGCCCGCATCCACGCTGAGGTCCGGGCCACCTGCGTCCGGCTCTTCCGCCGTGCCCAGCAGGCGGACGTGCTCCGCCCCGACATCGACCTCGACTGGACCCGGCGCGTCTACTACGCCCTCATCCACGAGGCGGCCAAGGAGGGTGCAGGAGGCGGCGACGCAGACGCGCTCGCCACCCGCGTCGTGGACACACTGCTGCGTGGCGCCGGGGCTCCGGCCGGACTCAGCGGGCAGACGTTGGTTTGAAGACCTGGGAGCTGTCCGGCCGGTCATGTGCCCAGCGTCCGAGTGGTTCATTGCCTCGTGCATGGGGCGGGATGGGCGCGGTGGGAGCAACGGGCGCCTGATCGACCGCATCGACTATCCCGTGGACCGGATCATCGTCTCCGGGGAGACCGCCGTGGTGGTCGGTGAGATGCATGCCGACATCACCGCCGGCGGAGCTCGCAAGACCCTGGCGAGCCGCTTCGGCGCCCTGGCATCAGGCCGAGGCGCCCAGGCCGCCGCTCGTCGGGCCGCGCAGGCCGACCCCGACGGTTACGCCCAGTCCCAACTGGCCGAACTGGCACCGGACCCCGCCAGTCTTGATACCCAGGCCATTGCTGCTGCCATCCGGAACGGAGGCCTCTTCGCCACTGACATCCTCCGTGCTGGCCTTACACACCTGGCCTCGGCCATTACGGCCCTCTTCGCCGCCATGGGCGTTCGCCGGTTCATCATCATGGGCGGCTTCGCGCTGGCCGTAGGCCCGCCCTACGCCTCCTTGCTCACCGAGGAGATCGAACGGCTCGGCTGCGTCGGCCTGACCGACGCGGCAGGAAGCCGTGCCGCGTAGCGGCACAGCAACCCGTGGGACGGCCAGAATCCTCGCGCTTCAGCCTGAGGAGCATGTCAATGATCGATCCTTGATCGACGCCCAGCTCGAATCGATCTGATTACTGTGCGTTCTGATCGGCGGACGCTCGGTTCTCCTCGTGGAGCCCGTCATCGAACCGTGCCAGATCATCGGCGCTCACGGGCCGGTGCTCGACAAGCCGGGCCAAGTGCACTTCGAGGGCATCGAGCTGTCGGACCCCGATCTGCGCCGCCCAGCGGTTGCGCACCTCGTCAAAGAGTGCACCGCCGATCGTCATCATTTCGTGGCCACGGGGTGTCACCTGTACCCGCTTGCGGCGTGCGTCATCCGGGTCGGCTTCCCGGATTACGTATCCGAGTTGCTGGAGCGCGGCGATCGTCTTCGCGGCCGCCTGTTTCGAGACCGACAGTCGGCGGCCGAGCTCCGAGGCTGTGTCCGCTCCCGCGTCGATGGTCCGGAGCGCGAACTCATGGCCGGGGCGGACGCCTTCGTGGCCGCGGTGCGCCAGTTCGGCGTGCACCTCGTCCGCCATCGAGTGGAAACCGCCGAGCAGGAGCAGCGCCAGCTCAGCGCCTGAGGAACGGGCCATGGAGTGGATCATACGGGAGCAACAAGATGGACAACGTGGTTGTCTAGTTATAGATTGGACAACCGGGTTGCCTAATGAGTGGAGAAGAATCATGAACGTCAGTCCCGGCGGAGCCACCATCCCCAGCGTCGACCACCACCGCGTCAGCGTGAACGGCACCGAGCTGCACTACGTCTCCGCGGGAACGGCCGGATCCCCCGTAGTGTTGGTGCACGGCTTCCCGGAGACCTGGTGGGCGTTCCACAAGCTGATCCCCCTGTTGAGCGGGCAGCACCGTGTGTTCGCCGTCGACCTTCGCGGTTTCGGTGACTCCGCCACCGCCAAGCCGGAGCACGACAGCGCAACCTCGGCGCAGGACTTGAGCGAACTCATCGCGCGGTTGGACCTCGGCCCCGTCCACCTGACGGGCCAGGACATCAGCGGCCCCACGACGTTCCGCGTCGCAGCCACACATCCCGAACTCGTCCGAAGCTACGGAGCGATCGAGACCGGCCTCCCCGGGTTCGGCTCCGAAAAGCTCGCCGACGTGACCCATGGCGGGGCCTGGCACATAGGCGTCCTCGTCGCCCCCGGGATCCCGGAAATGCTTCTCGCGGGACGGGAGCGCGCCTTCATCGCCGAGTACGCGTTCCCCTCCCTCAGCGCTACCTCTGATGCGTTCACCAAGGATGACATCGACGAGTTCACCCGCTCCTACACGCGGCCGGACGCCTTCACGGGCGCCTCCGGGCTCTACCGCTCGATGCTCACGGAAGGCGACGAGATCCTCGAGCTGGCAACCCAGAAGCTCAGCATGCCCGTGCTCGCAGTCGGGGGCCGCTCAGCAGCGTTCACGTCCGCGACATTGCGACAGGTCGCCACGGACGTGAGTGCTGTGTCACTAGACGGTGTCGGGCACTACGCGGCAATCGAGGCCCCCGACCGTCTCGCGGACGCCCTCCTTACCTTCTACAAGAAGATCGACAGCCCGGAATAACATGGGGAACCTCCAGTTGGGGTCGGTCGCGGGCGCCGTTCGTGCCGCCGTACCGAACCATCTCGGCCGCCTGGGCCGCAGAACCTGCCTCTGAGCGACTGGGAGGGAACAGCAGGGGGCAAGGTCGCGAAAGTGTTTGCAGCAGGCTGCCAGTTGGTTGGTCGGGTTCCCCGCGTACGGCGGTTGAGCCGGCGATACCCGGCCGGCCACGGTAAGCCGACCCCGGAGGCCGGCGACGAGATCCGCGAAGCGGTCAGACAGGCAAAGCCGCTCCAGTACGCCACCGCCAGACGCTCGGCGCACAGGATGGGGGAGATGCTGGCGCCTCGCACTCCAGCCGTAGATCGTTATGTGCCCTGGTCTTGGGGCTGTCTGCCACTGGCGGAAACCCAGGTGGCCTCAGCGCACGATCTGGGTAGAGTCGGCCAATGCCCGAGCTAAAGCGGCTGCAAGCTGGCCACGCCCCGGCGGTCCTGGCCTTCGAGCTGGCGAACCGTACCTACTTCGCTGCTTCGATCTCCGACCGCGGTGACGACTTCTTCGACCAGTTCACCGACCGGTACACCGCCTCGCTGGCCGAGCAGGAGGCGGGCATCTGCGCCTTCTACGTGCTCGTCGCCGAGGACAGCTCGGTACTCGGCAGATTCAACCTGTACGACGTGGAGGACGGCACTGCCAGACTCGGCTACAGGGTCGCGGAGCGGGTCGCCGGCCGCGGCGTGGCGACCGCGACCGTCCGGGAGCTGTGCCGGATGGCGACAGCGATGCACGGTCTGCGCACACTGCGGGCGGCCACCTCCCACGACAACACCGCGTCCCAGAAAGTCTTGGCCAAGGCCGGGTTCGTCCCGGTTGGCCCTGCCACCCCGGCCGATCTCGGCGGCAAGTCAGGCAGTTGGTACCAGCGCGACCTCCAGCCATAGAGGGCCTGATGAGCCGGACAGCCGGCCGGTTCGCCCGGGTTGAGCCCCGGCGTCGGGTACGGGATCTGATGCTGGGACTGCTGTCGGACCTGTCACGCAAAAACTGCCGGAGCATCGCCGAGTGGGCCGGAGAGGGCATCCCGGTCGGCATGCAGCGCCGGCTCGGTCGGGCCCGATGGGATGCCGACGCCGTGCGCGAGTACGTGCTGGAGCATCTACACGACAGGGTGCAGTGCTAGTGGTCGACGAGACCGGGGGCGTGCAGAAGGGCACGCACACCGTCAGCGTCCAGCGCCAGTACTCCGGCACCGCAGGGGGGATCGAAAACGCGCAAGTCGCTGTCTACCTCGTCTACGCGGGACTGCGCGGGCACGCGGTGGCGGACCGGGAGCTGTACATCCCGCACTCCTAGACGCGCGACCCAGATCGCTGCCGAGCCGGGGGCTGGACGAGGACACCGTCTTCGCGACCAAGCCGGAACTGGCCGCCCGCATGATCGGCCGATTTCTCGATGCCGGGCACCGCGCCGGCTGGGGCGCGGCAGACGACGTCTACGGCGGCAACCCAAAGCTGTGCTCCGCGCTGGAAGAGCGTCAGGTCGGCTATGTGCTCGCCATCGCCTGCTCACATGAAGCCACTACCGGCGAGGGGAAGTTCCGCGCGGATGCCCTGGCCGCGAAGGTGCCCAAGAGGGTCTGGCAGAAGCTGTCGGCCGGGGCCGGTGCCAAGGGGCACCGCTTCCACGACTGGGCGGTCATCGAATCTGGCCGAACCCCGCCCCGGCAGCCGCCAGCCGCTGATCCGCCGCAACCGCACCACCGGTGAACTCGCCTACTACTGCTGCTTCTCACACGACCCGGCGCCCCTGAACACCCGAGATGATCGATTCCAAGGATCGTGTGGGATCTCAGATTGGCTGGCCGAATCTCACAGCCGGTGGACATTTCGTGGCCGATCGGCCACGGCACTGAGACTGGCCGGGCAGCCTGTTCACTCGTTGGAGTGAGCCACACGTGGGACAGGTCCTCCATGGACAGTGTCTTGGTGGCACGGCCTTTCTGTCAGTGGTCCGTGCTGGGGGTACGCATGAACCTTTCTGCTGTCACGGTCAGTGTTCGTCGTCGAGATGATGAAGTTGTTGAGGGCCTGGGGTCGTCAGCTGCTTCGCTTGACCTGTTGCGCTCAGCCGCTCCGTGGCGGAAGCCCCGCTGGCTGTCAGCCGCTGTGTGATCCGGTCGAACAAGTCCCTCAGCGGCGCACCGACGTCCTGGCCGAACTCAGTCAGCCCGTAGGTGACTTGGGGTGGCGTCGTCGGCTCGACCTTCCGCCAGACCAGGTCGTCCTGGACCAGTGCGCGCAGTGTCTGAGCGAGCATCTTCTCGCTGATGCCCTGGATGCTGTCGCGCAGCTCGTAAAACCGAAGGTCGGTACTCCACAAGGAGATCAGCACCCAGATACCCCACCTGCTGGTCACGTGGTCGACCACGTCGCGCGCAGGGCAGTCGGTGTGAAACACCTCATACCGATTGCCCGCCTCGGCCTGCGTCAGCTGCGCACCTTCCCTCATGTCCGGAGCTTACCTCTGGGTATGTTCTTACGAAAAGTAAGCCTGCCTCCTAGCGTCAATTGCCGCAGTGCACAACGGACTAGGAGCGGAACATGATCGTGGTGACCGGTGCTACCGGGAATGTGGGCCAGCCTTTGACGCAGGCCCTGGCCAAGGCGGGTGAGCAGGTGACGGCGGTGTCACGGCACGCGGCGGCAATGCCGGACGGGGTCCGGCACGTGCCGGCTGACTTGGCCGAGCCGCAGGGCCTCACCCCCGCTTTGGACGGAGCGAAGGCGCTGTTTCTCCTGCTGTCCGGCGACCTGCACGCCCCCGAAGCCAGGCCGACCGACATTATCGACCTGGCTGCTGCCAGCGGGGTCCGCCGAGTCGTCCTGCTGTCTTCGCAGGGCGTGGCGACCAGGCCGCTCGGCCCGTCGCGGATCGCGATGCGCGCGGTGGAGGACGCGTTGAGAGAGTCCGGCCTGGACTGGGCCGTCCTACGACCGGGCGGCTTCGCCTCCAACGCTTTGGCGTGGGCGGAGTCCGTCCGCACGCAAGGGATGGTCGCCGCACCCTTCGGCGATGTCGGGGTTCCGATCGTCGACCCGGCGGACATCGCCGAGGTCGCGGCGGCCTGCCTGCTGGACGACCGGTACAGCGGCGGAATCTTGGAGCTGACCGGGCCCGAGGTGATCACGCCCCGTCAGCAGTCGGAGGCCATCGCCGCCGCGCTCGGCTCGCCGGTGCGGTTCCACGAACTCACCCGCGAGGAGGCCCAAGCCGCGATGACCCAGTTCGTGCCGCCGGAGCTCGCCGACGACACCCTGGACATCATCTCCGCCCCGAACCCCGCCGAACTGCGGATCAGCTCGGACGTGGAACGAGTCCTCGGTCGCGCTCCGCGCCCCTTCAACAACTGGGTCGCCCGTAGCATCGCCGCTTTTCGCTGAGGCACAACTCAGCTGGAGCGCCCGGGCAGCCTCGCGCGACTACGGCCGCACGGGGCGGCCCCGTAGCGTCACCGCCCACCACCATCCAAAACTCAAGAGCCGGAGCGACCTGACAGGGTCCTACTGGTGCCCTCGCGGCATCTCGCTCCGGTCTCCGAACTCTGTTGTGGAAGAAGTGGAAAACAGCCGAACTCCCGCATCATCAGGTCCGGTTGCCGGAAGACTGGCTCGACGTCGAACGCATCGTTCCCGAAGTAGGGGACGCCAACATCTCAGATACTCCATAGTTTTGTGCTTCCGATTGAAGCCACCTGGAGCATCCGTCAAGTCGGCCTCATGGAGCGGCGATCAAACCGATCAGACCATCGAGCAGTCCTTCGCCCCGGTGTAAGTTCTCATCTCTTCTCAGGTGTACGACACTGGCTGCTCCTTCGGGCGCCACTGGTGCCGGCAGAGCAGGCGGCTCCGGAGGGCAGCCGCCCTGGCTCCGGTCGTCGGCCGTGTGTCCGGTGAGGTTCCCGAGCCGGGGGCAAGCCGCGGCCTGGGCCGACGCCGGCCGTCTCGTGTCCGATCCCGGGGCCACTGGGCGCGGGAACGCTGTGGCGGGCGGGACCTGATGCAGGCCGCAGGGGCCCTGGTCGGCACTGCCCGGGCTGTGGCGTCATTTCCGCGAGGGCGTTCCAGCTGCGTATATAGCAGTGGGTGACCGCTCGAGATGCAGAGGGTGGCGGGTCCTGTTTCGCTGATGTGGCCCGCTCTTCCCCATCACCCAAGGAGTGATCATGAGCGCTGCAGGTGAGTCCGGTCGTATCCAGCAGATGCGTGCTCAGGCTAAGGACCTGGAACAGGCCGCGGAACGCGCCACGGACCCGCAGGAGCGTCAGCGTCTGAAGGACAAGGCCCGCCAGCTCAAGGAGCAGAGCGAGCACGTAGGCGGTACGGGCAAGCCGGACATCGACCCGACGATGTAGTTCCGGTAGTTCCGAGCACAGACACCGGCCGGTGGCCGGCCTGCGTGGCCTTTTCGGCACGCGAGAGGCCGCCGGCCGGTCACTGCTGTCTGCGCTCAGCCGCCCGCCGCCCGCCGCCCGCCGCCCGCCGCCCGCCGCCCGGGCTCGGCGAGGTGCGTTGGGTGGTCGAGCGGGCCTTCGCCTGGCGGCACCGGTTCAAAGGGCTCCGGATCCGCTATGAACGACGCGCCGACCTCCGCCCGGGCCTGCTCGAACTGGGCTGCGGCCTCATCTGCTTCCGTCGCCCACGAACCGCAGGATGAAGCGAGCGGTCAGGTGAGGATGATCGGATTGGTGAGTGCTGCGACGTGCCCGTTGGGGTGGCGGACCTCGATGCGGACGAACGCCGAGTCCTCCGCCGCCGTGTCCCAGTGCACCACGCCTGCTCCGTCACCGGGCAGAGGCGCACGGTGAACCTTCCCTCGATCGGTATGGAAGCTGACGGTCCCCGCTGGCACACCTTGTACCGCTGCCTGTACTTCGACCGGTCCACCACGAGTTGTGAGCCGTTCTCCCACCCCGGCAACGCGACCATCGACATGGGCGGTGAAGGACACGGCCACGTCCACCGACTCGGCGATCCAGCTGCGACCGGCACGGATTGCGACCAGGATCGCCTCGGTGCTCAGCTCCTCGGCGAAGACCACGGTGTGAGGGAAGCCCATCTGCCCCTCCAGATGCGTATCGCTGTTGCCCATCGCCGGCCGCCACGAGCCCGTGCGGATGTCTGCCGCCAGGCTTCGCCCCCACTGCGCCAAGGCGGCCTCGTTGTCAGCGTTCCAGGGCCGGTCCGAAGTCCACAGTCCGTTCCACACCTCCACCACATCGAAGCCGCGGAAGGAGAACAGGAAGTCGCCAGACGGATAGGGCGCATGCGGCTGCGCGGCCACGCACAGGCCCCCTGCTCGATGGACCTGGTCCAGGAACTGACCGATCAGTCCGTCCCTGACCTGGTGATTCCAGTCCACGACCTCGCCGGGACTGATGCCGAGCGCGAGCCAGTGTCCGGTCTTCGTGGTCACTTCCTCACCGAGAACGATCAGGAAGTCGTCGCCAGCCAGATGCCCCCATGCACCGGGTTCCGCAGCCGAGTTGTGCTCTGTCGTCGCCATGAAGTCGAGCCCGGCAGCGCGCGCCCGGACGGCCAGCTCTTCGGGAGTGAGTTCCCCGTCCGAGCGGACGGAGTGGACATGGCAGTCCCCCCGGCACCAGTCCGATCCGCGTCCGACGGCCCGCACCGGCGGGAAGCTCAAACTCGACAAGGTTCTCCCCCCTCAAGGTCCTGTCGAGCCAACGCGCAAGCCGAGCAACCGGTTCCGTCGCGCCACTGAGCACCGTTCCAGCCGAGAAGTCAGATCAAGATCCCGTGCTGAAACGATCAGTTATGCCTATTGAGCCGTTCGGTGAAGAAGCCGGGTGAGGGTCTGTTCGCCTTGGAACTGGGTGAGTTCCCAGCCTCCGAAGCGGTAGATCTCATAGTCGGCCAGGCACCGGTGCCGGAGTGTGGCCGGCCTACGACTGCGCAGCGCCCTGCGGAACCCGTGCTCGGGGTGCAGCGCGCAGGTGCTCGGGCTCGCTGCGCAACGCGGTTCCGGGGGTTGCGCAGCACGCCCACCCAGGCCCCGACACAAGCTGCGCACTGCCAACTGAGGCGCGTTGCGCACCGGGTACTGCACAACTCCGCACCGGTCGGCTGCGGAAGGCCCGAACGCCCGCACGGCGCCCGCCCAAACGCGTACCGGGCGGTTAGAGCGGTACGGCAAAAACGCGTACCAGTACCTCAACGGCCTGTTGCGTTCTGCTGACCATGGGTACGTCTGACAGGTCTGTGACCTGAGGGTTCTGCAGACCAGTACTCGTTTCAGTAGGCGCTTCTCCGCCCCCGCGAAACGTGTACCGGTCGCTGGATAGCAGCGGGCGCGACAGGTGCCGCGGCTCCGTCGACGCCGGGTGACGCGGAATGAGCCGAGGCGGCCGGTACGCGCGGGAAAGCCAAACGCGTACCGGTGCGGGAGGAGTGCGCAGTTGCCGCGAAAGAGCGCCCACACTGCTGCGCAACCTCCGCTGCGCGCTCGCTGCTCACTCTGACTGCGCCACCCACCTGTTTCGCGCGCTGCTCGTCCTGACGAACATTGAGGCCACTACCGGCAATTGATCTCTACCGCAGGTAGCCCGCGAGCAGCGCATGCCCCTGGAACAGCGTCACCGGGCCGGGATCGGCTGAGTGAGGTTCACCGGGTTGCCGTCGGGGTCCTGGATGTGGGCGACGCGCTGTCCCCACGGCATGTCGTTGGGGCCGCCGCGGACCGAGCCGCCCAGCGCCGTTACCCGGCCGAGCGTCTCGTCGACGTCGTCGACACTGATGCTGAGCAGGATCCGCGACGCCGCCCCAGTCTCCGGGTTCGCCTTGGCCACCAGCCCGAGGTCGGTGTCGCCGATGCGCAAGCCGCGGTAGAAGGCCGGGCCTTCGGCCGGCACCCGGAAGATCTCCTCAGCGCCGAACAATTTCGTGTAGAAGCCGAGCAGAACGTCCTGGTCGGCAGTCACGATGACTGGCTGGATGGTGGACATGGCACTCCTGTCGAGAACGGTCGTGTCGCTGGATAGACCGTTCGAGGACGGTGAACTCATCGGCAAAACCACCCCGCCGGACGATCTGCAGCACAGACTGCCGCCCACGACCAGCACGAGCACCCCGAGACGAGGACACGCCACGCCGCTGACCAGCCACTTCAAGATGGCGCAGCTTCATCGTTTCCCGCTCGATCTCGTGCGCTTGTGGTGCGGCAGTGGTGCGACGGTTCCCGCGCGGCTTTTCGTCAGGATGGCACGCGAACGTCACGGGGCTGCCACCGGCCGTCGTTTTAGGAGTTCTACCAACTGGCCGACGCACCTGGTTTCCAAGCCCGCGGCAGACCACGGTGAGCGTCTAAGAAGCCGTATCTCAACCGAACATGATTGCTTGATTTCTGCTGGTCAGGCATGGTGTAGCTCGGAATGAGGGAGGCATCCGGCGTCTTGTTTCCGCTCCATGGGCGAGGGGTGCGCGATGGCGTCGGTGCTGGGAATGCTGGAGGAGCGGGAGACGGCTGCCCGTGTGCGGGTGGATGGGCTGCGGGAGGAAGTCGCCCGGTTGGCTGGGGTGTTGGAGGCCGCCGAGATCGAGCTGGACCGGCGGGTGATCGCGCGGGAAGAGCTGGTGGAGGCCCTGGCGGCCTCGGCTGCCGAGACCACTGCCGTGACCGGGGTCGAGGCGGAGCGGGAAACCGCGCCCGCGCCCGCGCCCGCGCCGGTGCCAGGCTCGATCGTGCCGCCTTGGCGCGAAGGATTGCCGGTGACGGTGCTGGCGCCGGACTACCAGCGGATCCTGGACGTGCTCGACGAGCGGCAGCCGGCGGGCCAAGGACCTCTGAAGGCCAAGGAGATCACGGTGGAGCTGGGCCTTCAGACGACGCCGGCGAAGGTCGAGGGGGTGCGCTCGAAGGCCAGGCGCCTGGCAGAGCGGGGGTGGCTCGTGCAGGAGACGTCGGGGATGTTCAGCGTCGGCCGGCGGCCCGTGCCCGGGCCAGACGCCGTCCCATCCGCGTGACCATCGACCACCGGATCATCGCCTCGCTGCTGGCCGGCAACGTCTCGTAGTCCCGGGCCAGTCGGCGTGAATGCATCAACCATGCGAACGTGCGCTCTACCACCCAGCGCCTGGGCAGCACCACGAACCCCTCCATATTGTCGGTGCGCTTGACGACCTCCAGGGCGAGCGCGAGTTTCTGCCGGCACCAGTCGACCAGGCCGCCGGTGTAACCGCCGTCGGCCCAGACCAGGCAGATGTCACGGTGCAGGCGGCGCATCCGGGTGAGCAATCCCACCGCGGCCTCCCGGTCCCCGACGTTCGCGGCGGTCACCACGACGACCAGCAGCAGACCGAGGCAGTCGGTCACGATGTGCCGCTTGCGGCCGCCCACCTTCTTCCCGCCGTCCCAGCCACGCGAGACGGACGGCACCGAGGCCGCGGCCTTCACCGACTGCGCATCGATGATCCCGGCCGTCGGCTCCGCCTCACGGCCCTCCCGCTCACGCACCCGTCCGCGCAGCCGTTCGTGGAACTCGGTGATCAGCCCGTGCTCGCGCCAGCGGCGGAAGAAGGCGTAAACCCGGCCCCAGCAAGGGAAGTCCACGGGCATCGCCCGCCAGGAGATCCCGCCCGCGACCAGGTAACGGATCGCGTCCAACATCTGCCGATGGCAGTAGCCCTCGGGCTGCCCGCCCCGGCCCTGGAGCCAGGCCGGCACCGGCAGCAACGGCCGGACGGCCGCCCATTCCGCGTCCGACATGTCCGACGGATACCGGCGTTCCCGGCCCGGATGGTCGGCCGCGTTGCCGTACACATGCGTGAGGCAATCACACGATGGAGCAGCCGAGTTGAACTGAACGGGCTCGGACGCGTACAACAACGACACCAGGGCCTCCCGGCACCACTCGGTTAGATTCGCATCCCCGAGCTACCGAGAGGCCCTGTCTTCATGCGCGTACAACGGGAAGATCACCCTGGCGGGAAACCTGTTCGACCCGCACGTTCCATGATCGGTTGAGATACGGCTTCTAAGGGTTAAGGCTCGTCCCGTATCGACCTCTGCGGCGTGGGGCTTGATGGAATCCTGCCGGCAGGACGGTGGACGGCCACGGGTGGCTCGGGGACCATGGCCTGCATGCCGACCTGGACTATCAAGGCGGAGCCTGTCACGGGCACGGGTGTCGACGAGGTGATGAGGGAGTATTTCAGTCAACTTGACCCGGCCCTAGAGGCAATGCCGCGTAGTTAAGCGGGGATGGTGGTTGTCGAGTCGAGTGAGTCTCCTGGCGTCTTGGCCCACTGGGGGTGGAGTCGGTAGCGGCCGCGGCCTGCTCTGACCAGGAACTTTTGCGTGATCCATTGCCCCATCTGTGCGGAGAGGCTGCGGAGGTGGCCGATTTCGAGGGCGTCGGCGATCTGCCGGGCAGTCCAGTCCTGATGGGGGTCGGCTGCCGCCAGGAGTCGGAAGACGCGGGAGCGTCGGTCGGTGTTGGCAGGAGACGGCGGCAGGACGGCGGGCTGCTCGGCGGCAGCGAGGACGGTGATGTCCAGGTGGGTGAGGGAACGGCTGGTCAGCGGCCGTGTCTCATGCGGCGTGGTGCCGTAACGGGACATCGGGCACTTCACCTTGCGTGCACTGATCCGGGGGCGGCGGGCCGGCAGCGGATCGGCCAGGACGGCCTTCGCGATACCCCTGTCGCTGCCGGTGATGTTGGAGGCGTTGACGATCTGGTCGGCGGCGGCTTGGAGAGCGATCGTGAAGCTGAGGCGATCAGCGTCGATGCCGGGGCGAGTTTCGGCCGCGTCGCACATCGCCCGGCGCAGGATCTGGTGGACGGTGAGCCAGGCCCACAGTTCCTGTTCCAGGCCGCAGCGATCGGTGGAGCGCAGGACGCGTCCGGTGAGCAGGGTGTGGCGCAGGGCGAGGAACGCCGACTCGACCTCCCAGCGTTCGTGGTAGAGGCGGGCCAGCTGTTCGGCGGGGTCGGTGCGGTGGTCGAGCAGGGTGGTGATCAGCATGTAGTGGTCGCTGATCCGGGTGCCGTCGTCACAGGTGGCGGTGATGTCGACGTTGATGATGCGGAAGGTTCGGTCCTGGATCCGGGTCAGGAACGAGCCGTCGGGCAGAGCGGTCCATACGGTTGGCCGGCGGCGGGAGTTGAGCCGGATCAGTAGCTGAGTGCCGGTGTCGGCGGCCTCGACGAGGAAGTCGTTCCCGGCGAAGGCGCGGTCGGCCAGCAGCAGCATCGTGGCGTTCAGCAGGGGAAGGAGTCGGCGGGTGTAGTGGGTCTCGCCTTTGCTGGTGGGGCCGAAGGCGGCGCCGAGCAGACCACGGGTGCCGGTCTCGCACAAGGCCATCAGCCGCAGGTGCGGGTACCCCTGCGGGCCGTAGCCGGCGTTCAACATCTTGCCCAGCCAGGCACGGACGCGCGGCTGGTCAGGGGCCCGCAGCGAGCTACAGCCGTCGAAAGCGACCGTGCGCCACTTCCGGTAGCAGACGCCGGGGGTGCGTGGCTGGGCGATCGGGCCGGACACGGCCTCGAACAGCATCTTCAGCGGCGCGGCTCCGATCCTGCGGCGCAGGTCACGCAGGGCCTTTTCACAAGGTCGGACCGGAGCCAGCGGGCCCAGCCCGGCGACCAGCTTGCCCCACACCCCCAGGTAGCCGACGGCCGGGAAGACGGCCAAGGCCAGCACGAAGTACACCCCCACCCGGGAAGGCAGCAGACGCAACCTGCCCTGGACAGCCCGCGACCTCGCCAGCACGTCGTCGACCAGTTCGAAGGGCAGGTACTGCGTCAACTCCCCGAGATGCCCTGGTGCGAAGACACCCCTCGCAACGGTGATGGTGCGTACGAAACTGGTCATGGCAGACTGCTCGGACAACGGGACCCCTGCTCAGCGTGAAGACCTTGGACGGCTTCACCGCTGTAGCAGAGGTCCCGTTTCCCATACGCATCCCGCCCGCAACGACGGCGCTGATCAAGTTGACGGCCGTGCCCGGTCCTTAACTACGCGGCATTGGCCCTGAAGGACTGGGTTTGGAGGTAGCGCCCGACTGGCTGTTGGGTGGGCTCCTCCGTCCAGACACCCTTATGGGGTAGCAGGGACGCGTAACTCACGTCCGTTTTCGCCGGTCGGTCGCGCTATAGGTACAGGATCTGCGGGTGCTTGCTTTTCCAGAACCTGCCCCAACCGTCGTATTCGGTGATGCCATTCTTCCGCATCAGATAGTGCACGCCCTTGGGCCCGGAGAAATAGTCAAGACCTGTGGATCGGCGTGTCAGCGGCTTGAGTCTTAAGAGCACGCCAAGGACCCGATGTGGACGACCCGTCATCGAACTGGTGACGCTGCTCACGGTCAGTCGTCTGGGCATTCGGAATGTCCAGACGGGCTCAAGCGCTCGATAAGGAAAGCGAGGATCTCGTCCCTGGCCTTCAGAGTGGGATGTCCGTCCTCGTCGACGAGGTGGGCGGTGACGACGCTGTGGGGGGAGCCGACCACGTCACGGAAGAACGGGGGCGGGTTGGTGTTGGCGGAACTGGCCGGAAGAACGCGGCCGTCGAAGGCGTCGCCGAGGAGTGCTTGGTAAGCGGCGAAGCGCTGGCCGGTGCACCAGCGGTCGTCGTTGAAGCGGTAGGCGAGAACTTTCAGTCCATCGCGCGCGATGCGCTCTCGGATCGCGCGTGCGTCCTCGCCGCTGATCTCGAGTGCGGCAGGGTCGTCCAGCGGCAGTGACGGATGGTTGACCACTGGCGCAATGACGGCCGGCTCAAGCGCCATGGTGAGTGCGAAGTTGCCGGTGAAGCACAGACCGATCGCACCGACTCCTGGACCGCCGCATTCGGCGTGGGCTTGGCGCGCGAGCCCACGTAGCCACGCAGTGACGGGGCTGGAACCGCTCCCGGCGAACGCACGGAACTCGGCGCTGACACAGGCGCGACGGACAACCTCCTTACCACCCTCGACCGTGGGATAGGCGCCGTCGATGCCGAAGAGCGAGGGGATGTAGACGGTGAGGCCCGCATCCCGCACCCACCGTGCTAGCCGAAGGACGTCGGGGCTGATACCGGGCATCTCCGGCATCAACACGACGGCTGGTCCGGAACCCGAGGCGTACACCGTCTTCACCACCCCGTCCACGTCCACGAGTCGTCGGGAAAAGTCCTTGATCGCGTCGTTAAGGCGTCCGTTGGCTCTCATGCCGACAGCGTGAACTGGCCTGCCCGCACAAAGCGATAGGCCAGATCGCCATGTAGAGGGGTAATCTCGCCATAGGCGTGATGGTGAGGAGGTGAGCGTGAGCGCGCTGCGGGTCGGTGTCCTGGCCTATCCGGGCTGCTTCGCGTCCGAGGTGTTCGGCGTACCCGATCTATTGACGATGGCCACGCACGTTGCTGGCCCGGACCGCGCCGGATACGAGGTGTCGGTCGTTTCGTCGCGACGTCGTGTCGCCGCATCGGGTGGTGCGGCGTTGACTGTCTCTCCGCTGCGCGAGGTCGACGTCCTCGTCGTGCCAGGGTTCGAGCTTCTGCCGGGCCTCGACGTGGACGCGAAGCTCGCGTCCCTCGCCCCGGAAGTTGCGGCAATCCACTCACATGCTGCCGCAGGCCATGTCGTCGTCTCGATCTGTGTCGGGGCGTTCCTGCTCGCCGAAGCTGGACTGCTCAAGGGGCGCCGGGCTACGACGTCATGGCTCTTCGCGGACGAATTGGCTCGACGCTGTCCTGACGCTGATGTCCGACCCGAACGTCTAGTCGTCACCGACAAGGGGGTGACGACGACGGCGGCCTTCAGTGCCATGTACGACTTCGCGTTGGAGCTGATCCGCCAGCACAGCGGTGCCGGCGTGGCGCGGGCGACCGCGCGTGTGGCGCTCGTCGACGATGCGCGATCGTCTCAGACCCCGTACGTTGACGTGCGACTTCTTCCACAGCCTGGAAGCGAGTTCTCCCGCAGGGTCATGCGCTGGCTCGACCAGAACCTTGCCGCCCGATACGACCTCGCCGCGTTGTCGGACACATTCAATGTCAGCACTCGAACGCTGCTGCGGCGCTTCGCAGACGAGACAGGCCAGAGTCCGCTGCAGTACCTGCGATCGTCGCGCGTCCATCGCGCCCGACACCTCCTTGAGACCACGGACCGAACGGTCGCCAGCATCTCTGCAGCGATCGGTTACAGAGACCCCGGCACCTTCGCTGTTCTCTTCGCCAAACACACCGGACGACGACCAAGGGACTACCGCGCAGCCTTCCGGCGTGGCGCCAACTGATGGCGACCTTCCCTTGGGGCGAGGTGTATTCGTATTCGGAGGAATAGAGAGACCTGCGGGTCGGTTGAGGTTGCTCAGGCTGCGTGAGCCTCGGGGCGTTCGACGAGGTGGCCGCGTTCGAAGCGGGTTCCGGCGCGGACGAGGGCGACGAGGTGGGGTGCATTCACGGCCCGCCAGCGGGCCTGGGCGGACTCGACGAGATTGAAGACCATCGCGAGGGCGGCGGCCGCGCTGCCGGCTCCCCGGGTGACCTTGGTCCGTAGCCGAACCGTCGGGAACGTCGACTCGATCGGGTAAGTCCTCCAGCGTGCTCAGTACCCGGATCGAGGAACTGTCCGGCGCCCGCCTGCTCGCCCTGGACGGCGATGGCTACCGCCTCACCCAGCTCGGCCAGGATCTTGTCGAGGCGCTGAGCCCACTGGACGCCTGGAGTCGACGTTGGGCCGAGGAAACGAGACCCGCGACGCCAGGAGGGCTGGAATGAACACCGCGTGGCTGGTCTGATCACGGCAGCGGTGCCGTCCTGGATAGTTCCCTTCAGCGGGCTGAGCCCGCGCCAGTTCGGCAAGTTGGTGACCTCGGTGCGACGTCAAGGAGTTGACGCTGCACGCCGGGGTCGGCCATGGGGCCTACCGCTGGAGGACCGAATACTCCTGGTCACGGCTTACTGGCGAACCAACTTGACGCTGCGCCAGCTTTGCCCCGCTGTTCGGGGTCTCGAAGTCGTCAGCCGACCGCATCGTCGATTGTAATGGTTCGTCCGCGTGGGGAAGCCGCGTCGTCGGCCCGCCTCCGCACACCGGCGAAGCAGTCCCCTATGCGCCGTACGCCGACAGGCTCCCGTACGGCAGGCCAGCCTTCCCCACGATCACGCCTCGCAGTCTCATCTCAGCACGACCATCATCACCAACGTCCCCACTAGCGAATCGATTCGGTCCAGCAACCCCCCGGACCCGGCCAGCCACTGCCCCGAGTCCTTGGCACCGGCGCCCCGCTTGACCAGGGACTCCACCAGGTCGCCCGCCGGCCCGCCCACGGCCACCGCGGCTGCTGCCGGCCAGCTCCACGCCGAGAGCAACGCGAGCACGCCCAGTCCCGCCGCCGCGCCGCACAGCGTCCCGCTCCACCGCTTCGCCGGGGACAGCGGCGACAGCCGGGGCCCACCCAGTCGTCGCCCGGCGAAGAACGCCATCACGTCGGCCACCGATACCGCCGCGAACAGCGCCAGCGCCACGGTCCCGAGCGGCGCCAGTGCGGCCAGCGTGCCGAGCCAGACCAGCCCGAGCAGGCTGGTGCCGAGCCGGCGCAGGCCCTGTTCGGCGTCGCCGGTCACCAGCGGTACGGCGGCCAGCGCGAGCGCACCTACGACGCCCACCCGCCAGACCTGGTCCGGCGCCCAGGCGGCTGCGACGATCAGGCCCGGCACGGCGGTGGCGAGTACCGCCCGGTCGGCGCGGGGCAGCCGGGTCAGCGCACCGAACTCCAGCACCGCGATCACCGCGACGACCCCGGCGAGCAGGGCGACACCGAGCCGCCCCCACCAGAACGCGGCGGTCACCACGGGCACGCCGACGGCCCAGGCACACCAACGGACTATCAACTCCCGCCGCCGGGACACCCCGACCGCCACACCGCTCACCAGCAGCGCACCGCCCAGCCACGGTGCCAGCGAGGCCACACCGGTCATTTGGCGACTCCAGCGGCGGGGGAGGCAGACCAGGCAGGGGCGGCGGAGGCGGTGCGCAGGGCGGTGAGGGCGGCCCGGTACGCGGCGACGATGCGCGCGTTGTCCGCGGTGTCGCGGACCGCGACGCGCACGGTGCGGCCCTCGTAGGCGGCGGAGAGCGGCGACAGGTCGCGTAGATACACGTCGTGGCGTCGGCATTCGGCGACCAGGGCGGCGGCGCTCGGCCCGCCCGGCGGCAGGGTCAGCGAAAGGAAGTTCGCCACCGACTCCTCGACCAGGACGGACGCGTCCACCCCGGCCAGATCCGAGGCGAGCTTTCGGCGAAGCCCGTGTGTGTGCCGCAGCCGGTCGGTGTAGTAGGCCGGGTCGCGCAGGGCCGCCACAGCGGCGAGCTGGGCCGGCAGCCCGACTGCCCACGGCGGCGTCCACCGGCGTAGCTCCGCCGCTGTCTCCGGCTCGGCAACCAGGTAGGCGGCCCGGACGCCGGACAGGGCGTACGTCTTCGACATCGAGGTGCAGACCACTGCCCGCGGATCGGTCGCGGCGAACGGGGCGAGCGACTCGGCGGGATCGACGTACCCGAGGTACGCCTCGTCGATCCACCAGCGGGTCCGGGCGGGCGCGGCGGCGATCACCGCGCGCAGCTCGGCGGCCGGCGTGTGGCGGCCGGTGGGGTTGTTCGGGTTGACCACGACCACGAGGTCGTACTCCCCGGCCGCGACTACCGCCGACAGCCGCTGCGGATCGATCCGCCAGCCCTCCTCGCGCCGTAGCCGGAACCGGTCCACGCGGCAGCCGATCACCCGCTCGGTGACATGGGCGTACTCGCCGTACCCCGGGTCCATCAGCAAGACCCGGCTTGCCGGTGTCAGCCACCGGCCGAAGGCGCGGAAGATCAGGTCGGAGGAGCCGGCGCCGACAGCAAGCGTCTGCGCGGGCAGGCCGCGGGCGGCGGCGATCTCCGCGAGCAGGCCCTCCGCGCCGGTCGGTGGAGAGGTACGGGCAACCCACCCGGCATCCTTGGCGAGCGCAGCGCGCGCGCCGGGGGCCGGCCCGAACCAGGCGTCGAGCACGTCGGCCGCGACCACCTCGAGCCGCCGATTCAGACTGCGGAAGTCCGTGCCGATCGCGGTGAACGAGGCCCCGCCGTGCTCGCAGCCGTCCGGCCGGGGCGCGAACGACGAGTCCAGCCGCCAGTCCGCGCAGGCCGCCAATCGGGTCAGGGTCGCGGCGTGCCGGCCCATCGTGCGCCGCGTCAGCTCCGCCACCTCCCCGGTGAGCACCTCGAATTCGACCGCGCCGCTGCGGACGGTACGGCCGACAGGTCGCAGGCCCGCCGCCCGGTACATGCCGACCAGGTCGGCGCGGCCCATCGCCACCACCCGCCGCCCGCCCCGGGACGCGATCCAGCGCAGCGCCGCGTACATCAAAAGGGCACCCGCCGCACCGGCCCGCGCGTCGGGCTCGACGGTGAGCAGGCGCACCTCGAAGACGTCGGCCTCGTCGAGGAGCGGCAGTTCCGCGCGGGTCAGGTACTTGTCGAGCCCGAACCGGCCCACCCAGGGCGGCGTCACGCTGACGAACCCGACACGGACCGGGCCGCGAGCCGCGACCAGGTAGACATTGTCGCCGTCGAGCCCGTCGACCAGCCGCCCCTCGGCATTGGGCGCGTGCTGGCCCAACTCGTCCGCGTAGACCCGGTGCCGCAGTTCGTGTATCCAGGGACGGTCGTCCGCGGTGGCGTGACGCAGGCTCAGGGGACGGCTCATCAGGACCTCTTCGTAGGGGAGTGCGGAAGGTCAGTGTGTCGAGGGCGGGCCGGCGTCAGCAGGGGCGAGCACCTCAGGGGAGGTGAGTACGCGTACTCAGGCGATCCCGTCCGTCGTGCTGCTGGCACCCGCGACGTCCGACTCCAGTGATGGTCTGCAGGGGAGTGTCAGTTGGGCATCGTCATCTGAGTGTCAGTGGCGCTGGCTCAATGACCTGGTGGTTGGTGCTGACGGATGGTGCTCACCTGCCGCACGGTCAAGCTCCTCGCCCGTTTTGATGACGCAACCAGGCGGCGGTCCCGCTGGAGGCGTTCCGTCAGCCCGTCGCGGCGCCGCGACGGGTGCATCGTCGCATCCGCCGAAAATAGTAGCCATGGACATAGTAGCTATGTAGTCTATTTGTCATGAGCAAGGTTCTGCCGGGCCCCACGCCTGGCTTCCTGGTGTGGCGGCTCGCCAACAAGTGGCGCGTCGCGGTCGATCGCGCGATGGCTCCGCTGGGCCTCACCCACGCGCAGTACGCACTGGTCGCGTCACTGCACGGCATGCAGCGCGTCGGCGAGCGGCCCAGCCAGCGCCAACTCGCTGACCACACCGGCCTGGAGGCGCTGTACGTCTCGAAGCTGGCGCGCGCCCTGGAGTCGGCCGGCCTGATCGAACGCACCCGCAACCCCCGCGACCCGCGCGCCGTGCAGCTCGCCCTCACCGAACAGGGCCAGTCCGTCGCGCGGCAGGCCATCGCGGTGGTCCAAGAGCTGCATCAGCAGTTGCTGGAGCCGCTCGGCGGCCGCGATGCCCTGCGGACCCGCGCGTTCACCGACGAGCTGACGACCCTGCTCGACGCACCTCTCGCTCCATCCATACCGAACGACGAGAGCACCAGGGGATAACACCATGACCACCACTGCACCCACCAACGCACCCGTCGCCGACGCCCGCGCCCTCGGCCTGGCCCACTACGCCGCCCGCGGCGTCCTGGAGCACGTCCTGGCCCGGCACGGCAGCACGTTCCAGCAGCAGGTCGCTCTGCGCGCCGCCCTGACCGCCGACGCACCGCAGGCGCCGGACGACCTCGTCGCCCAGGTCCAGGGCTCCCTCAAGGCCGATCCGTCCGACATCCGCGCCACCCTCGATGAGCTGCTCGCCAAGCAGCTGCTCGATACGGACGGCGCGCACCTTCGTCCCACGGACGCAGGGCGCGAGCTGCTCGCCACCGTCGGCGCGGAGAGCGCCCCTATCAGCGCCCGCATCTGGGGCGGGATACCTGCCGAGGACCTGGCCGCCGCCGGCCGCGTCCTCGCCCTGGTCGCCGAGCGCGCCAACGCGGAGCTTGCGGCGCTGACCGCCTGACCTCCCGGCCAGGCTTGTAACTGGCCTTGATCAACGGGTGGTTCGGGTGAGGCCGTGGATCCAGGTCATGGAGGCGCGGAGATGCATGCCTGCGAGGTAGCTCTGCGGGGTCCTGTGGCAGCGGGTGGCGCTGTCGCGTCAGGCCGCATCGGTCCTGGAGCGGCCGGCGAATGACGCCATCGAGTTCTCCCAGCTCGCCACGCGTCTTGAGGGCGTAGCCGCAGGCGGAGCACCTGATCCCGGCAGGCTCCGGTGTTGGGGAGGCTCGCTCCTCGGCTTCCTCGCTTCTCCTGTCGTCAGCAGGGCGCTGGGAAGAGTGCTCGCTGCGTATACCGGGATGGTGCTCCCGGGGCTTCCTCCCCAACGTTGCATGGCCCTGCGCACGTGCGATGGAGCGCGGGGCCACGCAAGGAACGCCGTTCCTGTCAGGAGCGCTCATGGCGACCGTATGGCCCACACCTCGCCGGTGCCCGCCGGACTAGGGCGTATCGGAAGTGGATCACTGGCGAGGCGTGACGTCTAAGAGCGTGCGCGGATAGGCGGGTGTGAGGGGCTGGATGCAGGTGCAGGCACGGGCCTGCGCGATCATGTGAGTTCCTACGCTCCGTGACCGTGGAGGCTCCGTGCCTGCGCTCCCATTATGGCTTGTCGATCCGCTCTGGCAGCAGTTCCGGGAACTGCTGCCCACGCGCGGTGAGTTCGCCTCCGACCACCCGCTGGGCTGTCATCGCCGACGCATCGGTGACCGCACCGTCTTCGACCGGCTCGTGCAAGTACTGGTGTTCGGCTGCGGCTACCGCAAGGTCGCCGACGACTCGTGCTCGGCGACGACCATCCGTACCCGCCGTGAGGAGTGGATCGCAGCCGGGGTCTTCGAACGGCTGGAGCTGATCGTGCTGGAAGCCTACGACCGTTTCATCGGCCTGCAGCTGTCGGATGTGCCAGTCGACGGCTGTCACACAAAAGCCACCTGCGGTGGTGAAGTTGCAGGCCCTTCGCCCGTGGACCGGCGAAAGGGCGGTATGAAACGCTCCACCGCAACAGACGCCGGCGGCATCCCACTCGGCGCAGTCACCGCTCCCGGTAACCGGCACGATTCCCCGCTGCTGGGTCCCACGCTGGAGAGACTCGAACGTATCGGGCCGCTCCCGGAAAACGCCACGGTCCACCTCGACGCCGCCTACGGCACCGGCAAGGGATCGAGAACGGCAGCCGAACACGGCCTGCAGGCACAGGTCGCGGTCAAGGGCGTGGCCGCGCCGATCCAGAACACCAAACGATGGCCGGTGGAGCGCACGAATGCCTGGGGCAATCAATTCTTCAAGATCGCTCGCTGCACCGAACGCCGCACCGAAGTCATCGATGCGTACCTCTCGTTGGCCCACGCCATCATCACCCTGCGTCGCCTCATCCGCCGCGCGTGGACCCTCTACCGCTGGGACACACGCCCCCGGAAACGCCCCTGAAAACGGCCTATCCGCGCACGCTCTAAGATCGCTTTCTTCGGCAAGTCGATCCGGGGAGGCGGGCCGAGTGACCAGCGCGGTTTTGGTTCAGGGCCTGTATCGCCAGCTTGAGCACTTCATCCGGGTTGCTGAGGGCCTGCGAGCGGCAGGCGTCGACTTGGTTGCTCCGGAACTGCATCGGGGCTCTTTGACTGCGGACACGGTGGCGGTGCAGGCCGCCGTTGACGTGCTGGCGGAGCCTCCCTTGGTTCTGGGCCACTCCTGCCGAGGATCGGTGATCACTGGTCTGAGCGGAGTCGGGCGTCTGGTGTATCTGGCGGCCTTCGTGTCGGATACGGGTGAGAGTGCGGCGGGCTTGCGCGGCGCCTCTGCCGAGTTGAAGGCCGCCATCGAGCCGCAGACCGACGGTTCTTACGCGCCTTGACGCAAGCCGGGCCGTGGATGCTCTGTATGCAGACCGTCCTGGGCGCCTGGCCGCTGGCGCAGCGGGTCTGCTACGAGCCCAGGCGGCCGGCTGCAGAGGAGGAGTACCGGAACGCCAAAGCTGGAAACATGCCCCTTCCGTGTACGTCGTGTGCACGAGGGACCGAGCTATCGCGCCGGTTCTTCAACAGGTCATGGCCGCGCGCTGCGACTCCGTTCGCGAGTCGGAGACGGGGCACTCTCCGTTTGTGGGCCAGCCGGAGCTGGTCATCGACCTGGTTCTGGAACTGCTCGATGCCTCGGACGCACCGGGCGGGGCAGGCCGGGGGATTACAACCACGCTATGAGGCGACGGTCCTCGTCGCGGCCATCAACGAGTAGCTGCGACCGGGGCGTTGGAACGTGACGAGCGCTACCATGCGGGCCGACGAGCCCCTTGAATTGGCCAGGTTGGCGAGCCTCCGCAACTATGGTGCTCGGATCACCTGAACACGCATTGGGCGATGCAGGGGCGCACGCGGGACTGACAAGACGTCAGTCTGCCGAAGGACAGGGCCGGACCAATCAGGCCGGTACTGCCGCTCCGGCGTACTCGGCGTTCTCGTTCTGCAATCGACAGCTCTACGCCCCGCTGCTGCGCAGAACCTGCCGCGAACAGCTGGCCGCCCACGCCCCGACACCCCGAGGAGCCCGCCCGGTGCCCGACGAACTCACCAGCACCGCCGCGGCGGCCATCCGGCTACGACCGGACTTCCGCCCCATCACACTCCTCTCCCGCACCGAGAAGTCCCTGCTCATCGCGGGAGCATGCGAGGACGGACCGGCCATCGCAAAGCTTCTGACCAGCCGGGAACCGCTCTGGGCGGAGAAGTTCGGCGCAGAGATCGAGGCCTACCGATGCTTCACCGACACACCGCCGCCGGTGCGCGTCCCCGCCCTCATCGCCGCAGACGAGCAGCACCGCGTACTGCTGATCGCGCACGCCCCGGGCCGTCTCCCCGTCCCCGGCCGAGACCGGTTCCCGTTGCAGGCCCTGGACCCGGCACACGTCACTGCGATGATCGAGGCGATGGCCGACCTTGCCCAGTGGCGGCCCCCCACCGACGTGCTCACCCGGTCCCCCGACTACGTCGGACGCCTTGACCGCGATCACCGCCAAGGCTTGACGACCCGGCAGGACCACCAGGCCCTGACCGACCTGCTTCACCAGGTCGGCACCGACCTGGTGCCGGGCCACGGTGACCCGCTGCCGACTAACTTCGTGTTCGGGCCCGACGGACGGACCACGGTGATCGACTGGGAGCACGCGGGACGCTACCTGCCAGGACACGACTTGGCAGTGCTCTGGACCGTCCTGGCCAACACTGAGGAAGCCCGCGCACGGATCGAGGAATTGGTAGCAGCCGGATCCACGTCCGCCCGTGCCGCCTTTACCCTGAACCGGGCCATGCTGCTCGTGCGAGAACTCCGCAACCACCGAGCCGTTCCCCCCTCCACTTGGCGGGACAAGCGGGTGGAAGCGATCGATCGTGACTGGCAGGACATCCGTGAGCTGCTCCACGCCCGGTGATTCGACTGGCGGCGCGGGTCCTCGCCATTCAGCACCCGCCCGCCCCTCGTCTGTCAGCATCCGCCGCCGAGCATATCCAGGGCGTCCAGGGCGGGTTCGCACTCGCAGCGGAGTTCGCAGTGAATCTGTACGTAGTGGTCGTGCTCACCGCCGTCGTCACTGATGTCGAACTGTCGCGTGAGGTCCACAGTGAACATCGGACGCCCGCTGAAGGCGTACGTGCCGTACTGGAAGAGCAAGCCGTCTGAGTCGGGTGTCGGCGCGGTGGCAAAGCGCTGCTGCGCGAATCGCATGAAGGCCAGCCATGCAAGCCGAGTGGTCAACTCGGTCTTCGTCGATCGCCCAACCTCCAGCTCGGCACGCAGGACATCGACGGCTTCCTCCATCCGTGGTCTGTCGTGCACGTCAGCTCTCCTCGGTTCGTGAATCAGCACCCTAACGTCATAGGGCCGCATCAAATCCAGCCCTGACCAGCGAGGCAGCCGCCTCCCGGATCACAACGCTCAGTCACTGCTGCACTGAACCTGAGCCAGAACCTGAGAAATGACAGCGGCCGTGGGGCGGTCGGCCCTGTAGCGGCATCCACCGGTCGAGGGCTGTGCTCGATCACAGCCGGGTGGCCAGCCAGATGGTCACGGCCGCGGTAACGGTGAGTCCGGCGTTGAGCGCGATCCGGCGGTCTTCGCTCATCAGGTGAACGGCGATCGCGCCGGTCTGCAGGAGTACGAAGCCGATGGCCGCTGCCGTCGCCAACGACGGAGCGATGCCGGTCAGTTTCGGCAGGATCAGGCCGGTCGCGCCGAGTATTTCGACCGCCCCCAGCGCCCTGAGGGCAGGCAAGGGTATGTCGTCGATCCAGGCCATCATCGGCCGGAGTTGGTCGCGGCTGCGGATCACCTTCAGTGTGCCTGCGTAGAAGTAGAAGAGCGCGAGCAGTCCCGCGACGATCCAATAGGCGATGTTCATGGTTCCCGTTCATGGGCCACCGGTTCATGGGGCCCCGTCGATTGCGTCGCTTGACAGAAGAGTCCTCGTGAAGGCTCGGTCCGGCGTCCGAGGGGCCGGGCCACGCGGGCCGCCGCTGACGCTGAAAGGTGGCAGCGCCACCGCCCTGCCGGTCCAGGAGAGGGTGGCCGAGCACATGCTGTGCCGTCGGCTTCAGGCGAGGTCGGTGGCGGGCTTGGTCGCGTAGCGGCTCATCGCGTCGATGTTGGCCTGTTTCGTCAGCGGCCGGCCGCCGGCGAGCACCTCCTGGAGGTCTCGGAAGTACTGCACATACAGGTCGGGAGTGAATGTGCTGAGCATGACCGCGGGTCGGTCGGTCAGATTGGCGAAGGTGTGCAGGGTTCCGGGCGCAACCATCACGAGCGTGCCCGAGGCGGCGTCGTAGTCCTCGTCCCCGACGGTGAACCGCACGGTGCCGGAGAGGATGTAGAAGCCCTCGTCGTGTCGGGCGTGGCGGTGCTGCGGCGGTCCCTGGGTGTGCGGGGCGAGGACGGATTCGGCGATCGCGAGACGGTGCCCGGTGTGGCTGCCGTCCTCCAGAACGCGCATGCGCGTGGTGCCCAGAACGATCGTCTCACCGTCGCCGGGACCCACCACCGACACAGCGGGGTGGGTCTGGGGCTCGCTGCTCTTCGCTTCTTCGGTCATGCTCACAAGTGCACCGCCCGGCACTGTCGGTGTCCAAGACCCATCCCGCGGCGCCGATACCTCGTGGGTATCGTTGCAGTGTGGAGCTACGGACCTTGCGCTACTTCGTGGCGGTCGCCGAGGAACTCCACTTCGGCCGGGCCGCCACCCGACTGCACATGAGCCAGCCGCCGCTGAGCCGGGCGATCAAGCATCTGGAGGCCGATGTCGGGTCCCTGCTTTTCGTCCGCTCGCCTACGGGGGTCACGCTCACTCCGGTGGGCTCGGTGCTGCTCGACGAGGCGCGGGCCCTGCTCGACCATGCCGACCGTGTCCGGGTACGCGTGAGCGCGGCGGCCCGCGTCGCGACCATCACCATCGGCATCCTGGGCGACGGCACCGACCCGGGAGTGGCCAGGATGGCCGCCGCCTACCGCCGAAGCCGCCCCGGCATCGACATCCGCATCCGCGAGACCGATCTGACCGACCCGACCTGCGGGCTGCGCGCCGGAATGGTCGACGTCGCGCTGACTCGGGCGCCGTTCGACGAGACGGCCCTGACGGTGCGTGCGTTGCGGACGGATCCGGTCGGCGTGGTCCTGCGCGCCGACGATCCACTGGCCCGCCGCGACGGGCTGCGGCTGGCCGAACTGAGCGACCGCCGCTGGTTCCAGTTCCCGCAGGGCACTGACCCCATCTGGCAGTCGTACTGGAACGGTGGCAGGCCGCGCGAGGGCCCAGTGGTGCGCGCCGTCCAGGAATGCCTGCAGGCCGTGCTGTGGAACGGCACGGTCGGCCTGGCCCCGCTCGGACACGACCTGCCGGCGCAACTGGCTGTGGTGCCGCTGATCGACATGCCGCCGAGCCGAGTGGTGGCGGTGTGGAACGTGGGTGACACCAACCCTTTGATCCGATCCTTCATCGAGATCGCGACAACCGCGTACCGTCACTGAGCTGCGGCAACCGTTGCTGCCGCAGCTCGTGAACAATTCGAACGCTGCGGCCCCAGGGACCGCCTCCCGAAGTGGTGAACATTGGCCGCCCCTTCTCGGGTTCTGGCTCAGGTTGTGTGATCTGCGCACTGCGGGTGATGGCTGAACTCCCTTTGGAGTCTCCCGTTCGCCCACGCCGAGCGCGTGCTCGACGCCGACGGCGGGCTCGCCGAGCAGTCCGACTGGTCGGCGAAGGTCGCCGCCTTCGTGCCCTGGTTGCTCAACGAACTCGCCCGTTACTCCGCAGCGCTCAAGCCGCTGCGCGCGGCCTGACCCGGCCCCAAACCTCAGTCATGTCAGAAGCTCCGGGTGACCTCGTCGCCCGGAGCTTCGTCGTGTTCCGGGTGGGTCAGCCCGGCGTTGGTGGCAGCGACAACTGACGGGTCGCGGCTTTGACGCGCACGACAGGACGGCCCCGGTGACGCCCCCGTACGTTGTGCCGATCAGGCGCTGACGGAGAGTGGAGCCCAGGATGACCGAACTGATCCCGCCGGAAAACACACGGCCGGCGCCCGGGGCGGGCAGACGCACGCTCGGCGTGCTGCCCCTGGTCGGAATCTTCTTCTTCACAGTGTCCGGAGGCCCCTTCGGACTCGAAGCCTCACTCTCCAGCGCCGGTCCGGGCATGACCCTGCTGATGATCGTCCTGGTGCCGGTGGTCTTCGGCGTACCGAACGCGCTGGTGGCAGCGGAGTTGAGTGCAGCGATACCGGTCGACGGCGGCTACTACTACTGGACGAAGATCGCGCTCGGCAGAGGTGCGGCATTCGTGTTCGGGGCCTGGAATTCGATCGGGTCGGTGCTGAACCTCGCCCTCTACCCGATCCTGCTGGTCGACTACCTGGCCACCTGGGTCCCGGACATCGCCCGCGGGAAGGGGCTGGTGATCGTGGACCTGTTCCACGGCGGTTTCGTCGTGGACCTGCACTGGATCGTCACCGTCGCCCTCATCGTCCCGATGGCGTACCTGAACTACCGCGGCTCCAAGGCGGTGAGCGAGTACTCGGTCGGGATGATGCTGTTGATCCTCGCACCGTTCGCGGTGCTGGCGGTCCTGGGCATCTGGCATGCGATCGGCAACGGGATCAACGTGCTCTCGCCCTTCATGGTGCCGGGGCAGAGCGCCCACTCGTCGGTGGCCGGCGCGCTCAGCGTGATCGTGTGGCTGTATCTCGGCTTCGACGGCCCGAGCACCGTGCTGGGCGAGGTCGCCGACGCGCACCGGACATACACCCGGGCCCTGGTCATCTCGGTTCCGCTGATCATCACCGCCTACCTGCTGCCCACCATCGCCGCCATCGGCAGCGGGCTGCACCGGGGCTCGCCCGCCGACTGGGCCCAGGGCGACTTCATCGTGGTCGGTGACGCCCTGGGCGGAATCTGGCTGAAGGTGCTGATTTCCCTGGGATCGGCGCTCTCCCTGGTGGGGCTGTTCATGGCGATCCTGCTGACGAGCACCCGGGTCCCGCGGGCGCTCGCCGCGGACGCGTACCTGCCGCGCTGGATGGCCCGGGACAGCAGACGGTTCAACACGCCGGTGGGTGCGCTGCTGGCGAGCACCACCGTCGTCGTCGTGCTCGCCGCCGTCGACTTCAGCTCGATCCTGCGGGCCACGGTGCTGCTCACTCTGGCCTCGATCCTGCTGGAATTCGTGGCCTTCCTGGTCCTCCGCTGGAGATATCCGCAGATGCTCCGGCCGGTTCGGGTCCCCGGCGGCTGGCCCGGCGCGGTCCTGGTCGTCGTGCTGCCCACAGCGATGATCGTGTACCTGGCGTGGAGTACGGCGGTCGACGAGGCCGCGACGTTCGGCACGAGTCTCGCGGTGGCGCTGCTGGCCGTGCTGCTGTACCCGCTGTGCCGACGGTTCGTCAAAGGCGACCGGCCGGACGCGGCTATCGACTCCTCCCAAGTCGAGCTGGGTCCGGACCGGTTCGCGGGATTCGGTTCGCGGAAGGCGGGCGTCTGATGGATGTGCAACGGGTGCTCTCCGGGCTTGCGGAGCAGTTGCGGACCTGGTGGCCGGTGCCGGGAATCGCGATCAGCGTCGTCGATGGGACCGGCGAGTCCGCGTTCGTCACCGCAGGATTCGCGAACGCGGAGTGCGGGGCGCCGGTCTCCCGTCGCACGCGGTTCGAGATCGGTTCCATCAGCAAGACCTTCACCGCCTTCCTGCTCGGCATACTGGCGGACGAGGGGAAGGTGGACCTCGACGCGGCGGTCGCCGACCACCTGCCCTGGTTCGCCCCGAACGGCGGCTCCCGCGCGATCACCGTCCGGCACCTCCTGCAGCACACCTCCGGCCTGGTGGCCGGGGCCGACGCGCTGCTCGATGCCGCCGCACGCGGCTACGCGCTACGCGATGCGAGGACCTGGGCCGAACCAGGTGAGGTGTTCCACTACTCCAACGAGGGCTACAACCTGCTGGGGTTGATCGTCGAGCAGGTGACGGGGGAATCGCTGGCGGACGCCATGGCCGGACGGCTGCTGCGGCCCCTGGGCATGCGCGACTCGGCGGCGCGGATCACTCACGAGGACATCGCCGAACTCGCCACCGGGTACCGGTTCCTGCGCGACGACCGCCCGCCGCTGCCGTCGGCCCCGCTCGCGTCGGCCGGCTTCTTCGAGTATTCGGCGGCCGACGGGAACGTGTTGGCAACGGCTTCCGACCTGGGCCTGTTCGCCCGCATGCTGCTGGGCCGGGGCACCCTGGACGGCACCAGGATCATAGGTCCCGAGCGGTTCCGACAGATCGTCACGGTGCCTGGCGACGCGGTCAGTTCCGGCTACGCGCTCGGCGTGGACGTGGAAGTGATCGACGGCCACACCTGGCTGACGCACGCCGGCGGGATGGTCGGATACCGCTCGTACCTCGCCGTCGACACCGACGGCGGGCACGGTGTCGCCGTGCTGACCAACGCACCTGGCGAGTGCCAGATCATCGATCGCTTCGCCCGCCATGTGCTCGCCGTCGTCCAGGGAGCCTCGGCGGACCCGGCGCTGTTCGACCCGGAGCGGATCCCCGACGCCCAGCGCTACGTCGGGATCCACGGAACGACGCCGCGTCAGATCCGCGTCGAGGCCACGGGCGACGACCGTCTCTCGCTCACCTCGGACGAGGTGACCGGCAGGCTGTACGACGCGGGGGACGGGCGGCTGGTGTGCGATCACCCAGGATGGTCCGCCTACCACCACTGTCTGGACGGACGCTGGCTCTACGGCCCCGAGTCATTGGGCCCCGGCCTCTCCGCGTCGACCACTCCGCCTCATGCACTCGCAGGTCACTACCGGAGCTACACCCCCTGGTATCCCGGCTTCAGCATCGTGCAGCGGGCGGGACGACTGCACATGATCGCCGCGACCGGCGTGGAAGCGCCCCGCGACGAACCGGAACTCGTCCCGCTCGACGACGGGACGTTCCGCATCGGAGCCGACCCCCGGCTGCCGGAGCGCCTGACGTCCGGCCCTGCCCTGGACGGCGCGGTGCTCTGGGTCGACCTGGACGGGTGCCGCTACACGCGCTCGTTCCGGGATCAGCCGGAGCCTCGGTAAGCGCCTGTCCGCAGCTCGCGCACCCGGAGCTGGAGGTGCGCGAGCAGCATGGCGTCGGCATCGGCGAAGTCCAGCCCGGAGACCTCGCGGATACGGCGCAGCCGGTAGCGCATGGTGTTGGGGTGGATGTGCAGGGCCTCCGCCGCGGTGTCGGTGGCTCCCGCGGCGGCGAGATAGGCGGCCAGGGTCGCCGCCAGCGGACCGTCCTGGCCCTCTTCCTGGCGCAGCCGGTGCAGCGCGCCGCCGGCGTCCGGCAGGCCGAGCGCCTCGGTCGCGTCGGCGAGGTGCAGCAGCAGCACCGCCAGCGCCATGTCCTCCACGGTGCGCACGGCCGGTCCGCGGACGGCCGGGTGCCGCAGCGCCCGCAGCGCGGCGTCCGCCTGCGCCCGCACGTCGGCGATCCGGCCCATCGATTCGGCCGGGCCGCCGACGGCGACCACGTAGTCACCGGCCAGTGGGGTCCGCGCGAGGAAGTCGCGGGCCAGGGCGACGGCCGACTCCAGGGCCGTGGCGTGTTCCGGAGGCCAGGCAGCCAGTACGTACACCGCTCCGGTGCCCGCCACCAGGGCTGAACGGGGGTGCACGGCCGCCAGGAAGTACTCCAGCGTGTCCGCGAACCGGCGCAGCCCGGCGGCGTCCAACGCGTCGGAGCCCGTGCTCCCGGCCAGCCGCGGGGCCGCGGCCAGGACGCAGACCGGGCCGGAGCCCAGCTGCAGCCGGCTCGCCTCCACCGGGTCGGCCGCCCCGCCGAGTACCGCGGCGGCCAGCTCGCCGCGCTGGCGGCGGGCGTAGCTGGTCTCCGTGCGCAGGCCGACCAGCTGCAGCGCGACCACGGGCGCGAATTCGCGCAGCCGGGCTGTGGCCGTCTCGTGGAGCGGCCCGGTGACGGCAGCCCAGATGTAGCCGACGACGTCCGAACCGGCCCGGACCGCGATCGCCAGCCTTGCCAGCTGATCCGCCCCGGTCGCCTCCATGTACACCGGTTCGGTGCTGGCATGGAGCCGCTCGAACTCCTGACGCTCGCGCTGTTCGGCGAGCGTCCGCTGGTGCACGGCCCGCCCCAGGATGGTCTCGATCCGCTCGGAGTCGGTCCGGTCCTGCCCCTCCGACCAGGCGACCAGCGCGGAGAAGCGGTCCTCGATGGTGACCGGGGCGCCGACGGTCTCGTAGACCGCGTTCGCCAGGGCGAACAGCTCTGCGCCGCTGCCGACCGAGCGCACGCGCGTCCTCGCGTACTCGAGCAGCTGCTCACGGACGGTCGTCGCCACGTGCATCCAGGACGCGTCTCGGTTGACCTCGATGATCGCCAGCTTGTCGTGGCCCGACGGCGGCACCGGGGCCTTCACCGCCAGCACCTCCGCGCCGGCCTGTCGCATGGCCGCGGTCAGCTCGCGCAGCTCGGCCTCCGTGGTCACGCCGACCCCCAGCACCACGCACCCGGGTCCGAGCTGTGTCGGCGCGCCCGGGGCATGGATGGCGATGTCGGTGAGCGGCTCGCCGCTGCCGGTCCCCTCCTGGACCAGGCGCAGCAGCGCCGGGCCGATGTTGTCCACGAGCTGACGGACGGGCAGGTGCCCCCGAGCGCCGGACTCCCGCATGGTGCACCCCCGACTCGAAGGACTGTTGTGGGCGTCAAGTCTGGGAGACCCGTATTGACGATGTCAACGGTGATCCGGAGTGACCGTAGCGGGAGCATGGCAGGAGAGCGGGACGGATCAGTGGCACAAGGAGCGTGGATGGCAACGATGCAGACGCAGGCAGGCCGGGAACGGCTGGGGCTGTTCCCGTCCGGGACCACCCGGACTCCCGCGCCGCCTTCGCCTCCAAGGCCTGTACGCCGTCACGTCAGCCGCAAGGTAGGCCGCCAACGTTGGCGCGCGGCGAGTTGCCGTACACGCGCAGCCGACGGTCAGGCGGGGTAGCCGGCTCGTCCAGACCGGCGTGAGACGGGCGAGGCGCCCTCGGGCTACCCGACCGTCGGCTTTGGCCATGTCGCCGGGCAGCACGGTGAAGTCGAATCCTGGATCGGCGAGTTCCAGTCCAAGCAGGTACTTCACGTCGATCCTTGATCGCACCGCATGCGTGGCCTGCCGGTCGGTCAGGTTCTCGGCGAACTGCAGGATGCTTGCCAGGGCAGTTGGCCGGGCGAGATGCCGGGACGGCCTCGGTCCCCGAACGCTTCTTGGAACTGTCTGTCGGAGAAGACGAGACCGAGATGGTTGCGGATCCGCATCGCAAGGCATCCCTTCGGGAATGCCGCACGAGCGATCTCCCTTGTCCCGACAGGAACGTCCATCCCTGGAGCCGACCCCATGGACATCACTGCCACCCCCAGTTTCACGACGAGGCGATTCGGTCGCGCCGCCCCTGAGCAGATGGATCGGCTTACCGGGGACCGCCAGAACGGCGATCAACTCGGACTCACCCGAATTGGGCAACAGGGTCCCTCGATGAAGTCGAAGATCGCGGTGCGGGCAGAGGCCCGGCTGGGCCAGGCGGCGATGCCGAGCAACTCGCGTTTGATGGTGGCAAAGAAGGACTCGGCGAGGGCGCTGTCCCAGCATTGCCCGGTGCGTCCGGCGGGATAGGCGGACGCCCAACTCGGCGGCCACGGCAGCGAATTGCTGACTGGAGTATTGGGCGGATTCAACCGGTTGTCGCAACACCTCGATAGCGGAGGTGTGATGGGCAGGCCAGCAGGGTGGATGAAGGGGATGACGGGCCGGTCTCCAATGAAGTCACCGGGGGGCGCCGTCGTTACGCCGGGAGATCGAGAGCGATTTCTGGCGCGAGATAGGCAAAGGTCACCTCAGCGAGGAGGCCGCTGCTGTGGTCGGTGTGTCTTCGGCGGCCGGCGCCCGATGGTTCCGGCAGCGTGGTGGCATGCCATCGGTCGATCTTGCCCCGCTCGCGGGGCGGTATCTGTCGTTTCATGAACGTGAAGAGATAGCCCTCCTGAGGGCCCAAGGAGCCGGAGTCCGTGAGATAGGGCGCCGGCTGGGCGGCGCTCCATCGACGATGTCCGTGCAGGAAAGACTGTCGGGCCACGTGCATTGCCCGGACGGGACCCTGGTGCAGGGGCCCGAGACCAGGCGGTGGAAGAGCCGCAACAAGCCGCACCGCCAGGACCGGAAGTGGACGTCGGCCTGGAGCCCGGAACAGATTGATGCCCATCTCATGCTGTGCGGCCGGGGAGGCGCATGGGGAGGCCCGCGCGCTCAGCGGCTTGATGGTGCGCAGCATCGAAGCGGTCCTGGTGGTGGCGCACCGGCGGGGTATCGCTGCCCGCGGCCTCGTCAACGCACGCGCCGTGTCCGGGCATGCCGTGACGGGGTGCTGGTTCGCGTGGCCTGGTCAGCGCACGCGTCGTGTCCGGGCGTGCCGTGTGTATCCCGTCGCGCTCCCGGCGGTGAACGGCGCCGGGTTCTCCCGTGTGCTTCGCGGGTGTTGTGCTTGAGCGCCTTCGTGCCGTGAGCGGTGGGAGTGGGGCGTTCGCGGCGGTCCTGGGAAACACTCGATGCGCAGGTCCGCTCCCGTCATGGCCTTGCCCTTTACACTTTCGCCGTCACATAGCGTGAGGAATGATGTGAGAAGAGTGATTGAAGTGCTGCGTAGTCCGCGGCGCCCCCTCGTGCTCGGCGCGGTGCTGACCGTCGCGCTTGCCGCACAGTCAGCTCTGATCGTCGCCCAGCAGGTGCAGATCGACGACCTGCGGATGCAGCCCGTGGATGTCCAGGCGAGCGTTGAGCCTGGTCCTTCGGGGCCGTCCGGTCCCCCTGGTCCCGCTGGTCCCGGTGGTCCTATCGGCCCGGCGGGCCAGGACGGCACGAACGGGAAGGACGGCAAGGACGGCACGAACGGGAAGGACGGCACGAGCGGGAAGGACGGCAAGGATGCTGTCGCTCCGCCGGCGCCGGCTTCGAGTTAGGCCCCCGGCCGCACTGGCCGGCTTCTTTGGCGTGCACTGGAGGGTGTTGTGCCCTTGCGCGGGGCCGGATCGTGCAGTCGCAGTTGTGGGCAGCGCCCGGGCGGGGTGCAGCGCCGCCGGGAGGGCCGGCCGCACCGATGGCACGGTGCGGGATCGTCAACCGGCCGGCAGGTGCCGTTTTCGGCCCGTCGTATTCATAGCGGTTGTGGCCTGAAGGCAGACGCCGAAGCCCGTGACACCTCGTGGGCTTGTGTGCGCGCCGACGGGACGCCCGAGGTAGGTGCACATGGTGGCGCACGCCCGCTTGCGCCGTGCCCGTGACGTGCTTCGGCCCCTTCCCGCAGTGATCGGCACAAGCGGGTGTCCGGTCGCCCGGGAGGGACGCTCGGCGTAGGGATCGGCCTCTGTCGCGCCCTTGCTCTTTGCTCCTTGTCACCGCATAACGTGAGGAATGATGTGGGAAGTATGAAAGAGGCGTGGCGTAGCCCCCAGCGCCGCCTTGCACTCGGCGCGGCGCTGACCGTCATCCTCGTCGCGCAGGCAGCTGTCCTCGTCGCCCACCAGCAGCAGATCGGCGAACTCCAGGCGCGGCGCATCGCCCTCCAGGGGAACAGCATCCGGCAGGGTCTGCCGGGCCCGCCTGGCCCCTCCGGCCCTTCCGGCCCGGCTGGCCCTACCGGCCCGACGGGCGTGCCGGGGCGGCACGGACACGACGGCTATCGCGGCGTACCGGGGCGCGATGGAAGGCCAGGCAGGCATGGCAGGAACGGGGTGGTGATCTACATCGGGCCGTGCCGTCATACGGCCGCCTGTACCCGGTGCTTTTCAAAGCTGTCACCGGGCATGACGCGTCCCTTCCATCAACCGCCCAGGTCAGCCCGAGGTACGCGAGCTGCTGGAGTTTGCTGGCGGTGAGTCTGGCGTGCCGGGTTTTGGTGTTTGCCCCTGCGCGACGGCACCGAAGTGAGGTTCCCCCGAGATGCGGAGGATGCTGACAGTGGGTCAGATGGGACTCATGAGAGGAACATCGACCATGGCTGCCCCCAGGAAGTACTCGCTGGAGTTGCGTGAGCGTGCGGTGCGGATGTATCGCACGACGGATCCGAAGCCGCAGATCAAGAAGCTGGCCGTCGACCTCGGCGTGCATCCCGAGGCCCTGCGCGGCTGGATCCGCCAGGCCGAGGCCGACGCCGGCGAGCGCGACGACCGGCTCACCACTGACGAGCGGGCCGAGCTTGCGGCCCTGCGCAAGGAGAACACCCAGCTCAAGCGGGCCAACGACGTCCTGCGGACGGCCTCAGCTTTTTTCGCGGCGCAACTCGACCCGACCCGGCCCAGGTGACGGCGCTCGTTGACGAGCATCCGCGTCTGGGGGTCGAGTGCGTGCTCCGGGAACTGCACATTCCCTCCTCGACGTACTACCGCTGGCGCCGCGCGGAGAAGGAGCCATGTGAACGGCGCTGCCGCGACGTTGAGTTGACCGAGCAGATCCGCGAGATCCACGCCGCCTCGGGCGGCATCTACGGATCGCCGCGCGTGCACGCCGCCCTCAAACGCGAGGATGTCCACGTCGGCCGCAAGCGGGTCGAGCGATTGATGCGTGAGGACGGACTGGCGGGCGTGAGCCCGCGGCAAAAGGGCTTCACGCGCCGCGACCCGAAGGCCACCCTGGCCCCGGACCTGGTCAACCGGGACTTCACGGCGCCCGCGCCGAACCGGCTGTGGGTCACCGACCTCACGATGATCTCCACCGGTGAGGGGCCCTTGTGGCTGTCCGCGATCCGCGACGCGTTCTCCCGCCGCGTCGTCGCGTGGGAGACCTCGGCCCGCGCGGACGCCGACCTGGTGCTGACCACGCTCGAGTACGCACTCGCGTCCCGTGAGGTCGAGCCCGGCAAGCTCATTCACCACGCGGATCACGGCTGTCAATATACGTCCATCAAGCTGACAACTCGACTGATGCGAGTGGGAGTTGAGGCCTCCATGGGTTCGGTCGGGGACTCGTACGACAACGCCCTCGCGGAGAACCTCTGGATGCTCATCAAAACCGAGGGCCTGCGTGGTCGCGTCTTCACCACCCGGGCCGAGGCGAACCTCGCCCTATTCGAGTACATCGACGGCTTCTATAACTCCCGCCGCATCCAGGAACGGCTCGGCTTCCTCAGCCCGATCGAGTTCGAGGAGAAGTACTACGCCGACCAGGCGACGGCCGAATCAACGAACCTGAACACCCGTCAACCCGCTCTGACCAGCTGATCAGCAACTCCCGAGCAACGGGGGAACCTCAAAGTACGGCCCGGGGTATGGCTGAGGCAGGGCTTGCCAGACCTTTGGCGTGCGTTGCCGGGCCGGCCACTTCCCGATGTCCATCCCGTGCACGGTGAAGCCGGGCAGGACCCCCGCCTGCCTGGCCCTCTTCGTCGGCCACCAGCTCGCGCAGCGCTGCGCAGTGTCGTTGCCAGTTGGCCGGCCGGGCCGGGTTCCGGTCCGGATCGACTTCGCGCAGCGCGGTCTCCCATTCCGGCTTGTCGTCCAGGGCGCCGGAGCGGCGGAGGTGGGACAGCCATGGCCCGATGGGCCGGTCGAGCATGGTCGCGGTGCGGGGTGCGCACAGTGTCCGGTGCTGGTCCCCGTAGGCGCGGGCGGCTTCCAGGTTCCCCTGGAAGAGTTCATCCGCAGGGCTCCAGACCATGCCGAGTTTCTCCAGCCGGGCGTGCAGCCCGCTGATCTGCCCGGCCCCGTACGCCCTTCGTTGTTCTGCGGCCTGCTGCAGTCGCCGGAGGCTGCATGGCGTATGGAGAAAACCGGCTGGCCGACCGGGAGTAGGACATGGCCAACCTCGCCACCATTCCAGGAATCGGACGCCTCGGCGCGAAGATCATCCTCGCTGAAGCTGGGGGCCCGCGCAGCGTTCGAGCGCGACTGGAGCCGTCCCTGTGAACAGTTACCACCCGTCGAACGGCGCCCCCTGCGAACCTTCGGATATCACCCGGGCACCACGGCGTCTCGCGGCCGCGCGGTGGCGTCGTGGGTGTCTGCCGTCGCGGAGCCGGTTGGCATTTGCTGTGAGCGGTCGGCCGACCGGGCCATGGGCATGGGCGGAGGCCCGGGCATGGGCGCGGTGCGGCGTCGCTGTACTTGGTGCCCCTGGTGCGTGCGGGTGCCCGGGTCGAGAGCGGCGTCCTGGTCGAGCGCCCTGAGCCTGCGGTGGCATGACCGTCGTAGTGTCAGAATCTCACTGGTCCAGTTGATTTCGAACTGTGATACTCGATGTGCATGACGCACGATGACCTCACTGGAGACATCCCGGTCAACCCGGCTTTGCGTCGGGTTTTGGCACGGGCCGACTGCCCCGAACTGTTGGAACTGCTGACCGACGGGATGTCGGGTGCGGACCTGACTACGCTGCTGCTGGAGGTGTTCCGGCGCCGGGCGGACCGGCTCTCGCCGTCCGAGGTGATGCGGCGCTATCGCAGCGACCGGTTCGTATCCCCGGCACCGGTCGACTTCGTTGCACTGCGCCGCGCCGAGGACGCGTTGGTGTCGGCGTTGCCCGAAGGCTTTGAGGTCCTCGTGCTCGCGCCGGTCGTGCCGCTGGCCGCGCATTCGGCCGTGGCAACCGTCGACCCACGCAAGGTGATCGCGACTGTGCGAGGCAGCGAGGTGGCCGCCGATCCGACGAACGCGCTGGCGCTGGAGGCATCGCACCGGCGCTCCCTGGCCCTGGCCGCCGATCCCCGTTCGAACACGCCGGTCCGACTGGCAGCCAGCCAGCGAGTGGCACGCGCCCAGAGCCTCAACGGTCCAAGGAACCTTGCCCACTTCCAGCTCTTCGGTCTGGTGAGCGCCGGCCGAGACACCGGCAACCGACGTTTTGAACACCGGCACTTGGCCGAGCATCTGCGGTTCGCCACCCAGGTCATGGCCGACATCGGGGGGCAGGACACACGGATCAGACTGACCTTTCTGCAGGACGCGACTGGTCTGACCCTCGAGCGGATGCGCCGCGACCTCGCCGGGTTGCCAGGAATACAGGTATGCGAGGACCCCGACCGGCCCACCGGCCGCGGCTACTACACGGGCATCTGCTTCAAGATCTACACCAGCATCGGAGGACACCAGCTGGAAGTCGGCGACGGCGGCTTCGTTCAATGGAGCCAACTGCTCACCGGTAACCGCAAAGAACGCCTACTGATCAGCGGATTCGGTGTCGACCGTCTTGCCGAGGCCCTGGCGTCGCAGCCGGGGCCGCGCTCGACTACGGCCGGTCCCAGCGCGCCCTGACCGTCGTCGTCCGCAGCAGCGACCTCGCGGAGCTGATCCCCGCCGCCTCGCCACGCTCGCCCACAGCGGCCTGACGGCCCTTGATGAGCCCACGGTGCGCGCCGTCGGCCGCCAGGCCATCCCCGACGTCCGCACGGCGCCTGCCCGCGTCGCCTGCGGAACCCTGACCGGGGCCGACCACCCACCAGTGGCCGCTACAGCGCACCAGGTCGGGGCGGGCGGTCACTGGTAGTTCGTTGAAGTCGGCGGTGGAGTGGATTGACGGCCGGCCGGGCCAGCCGGAGGCCGGTGGTAGGAGCCAGATGCTCTGCTGGGAGCTGCACATTCTTGCCGGCCTTCGTTCGTGCTCAGTCAACCACCCGGGACTCAAAGTCCCGGGCTTGCGCAACGGGCGCCACTGGCTGTGGTGCTGCGTTTGCGTCCTGTCCCACGCCCGGTGTTCGGGGGTGGGTCTGGGGCAGTTGACTGCACCCCGCATCTCCACAACTCTTCCGCACGGTGGCGGATGTTGCGGGAGCCTCCCCCAAGCTCTCAACTACGTTCGAGCAGGGGGTACCCCCATCAGTCCGCGTGTGCAACGACACCGCAGGACCGGCATGCGAAGCGGGCCTGGGAGACCCGGTTCGCCTTGTCGATGTGCCCGCACTGCGCGCAGGTGCGGGAGGTGTACGCCGGATCGACGTGCACCACCGGTACCCCTGCCTTGCGGGCCTTGTACGCGATGAACTCTCCGAGCTGGGCGAAAGCCCAGGAGGAGTGGGTGGCCCGTTGGGGCTTGCGAAGCCGTACCCGTGCGCGGATGCCCGTGAGGTCTTCCAGAGCGATTCCGCGACCGGTGCGTTCTGCCTCGGCCACCACATGTTTCGCGATCTTGTGGTTGATGTCCCGTCCCCGCCGCGCCTCCTTGCGACGCCGCTTCTTCAGGCGTCGTTTGGCGGACGGGGTGTTCTTGCGCTGGAGTTTCTGCCGCAAGGTGCGCTCGCGCAGGCGCCCGCGGTTCAGTCGGCGTCCGGCCATGATCTGACCGTCCGAGGTGGTCGCGATGTTCACGATCCCCAGATCGATCCCCAGGAACTGGGTGACGCTGGTGTCGAGTTCGGCCTCGGGAACCTCGCAGGTCGCGATCAGGAACCACATGCCGTCGCGGAACAACAGATCGGACTCGCCCTTGCGATACAGGGCCAGGCGGGCCAAATGTTCGGGGGCGGCGGTGAACGCCACTTGCTTCATCCGGCCGGACAGGGTCCAGATCGACACCGTGCGCTGCGTGTACTGCCAGGACAGCATCCGGTCGTCATACGGCTGCGCGCCCGCAGGCCGGAAAGCGATCGGTTTCTCGATGGCACGCCGGTAGCGCTTGGAGGAGGGCCTGCCGAGATTCCCCGCCTTCAAGTTGGCCTTGAGCGTGGTGTAGGCGTCGCAGGTCTTCTTGATGACGTGCTGGGCCGCCTGAGCTCCGAGCCCCCACCGGTCCTTGACCTGGCCGTAGGTGTGCTCACGCAGGGCGAAGTTGCGCTTGATGTCCTTCTCGAACGCCACCTGGGACACCCAGGTCGCGGCCTGATTGCAGGCGCGCAGAGTTTCCTCAAGTGCCGCCGCCTGCACAGGCGTCGGCAGGAGCTTCACCTGCACGGTCAACTTCACGACCGTGACGCTACCTGCCGCCTGACGTACCGGCATTCGAACAGTGCACATTCCTCGCCGGGCGCTGCGGCCCGGTTTCTTGCGTGCGCTCCGCGCCCGTTGCCGCGGCGATGCTGCGCATCGCCGTCACAGGATGCGATTCCTCCCGGGGGTGAACCCCCGGGGTTCCTCGCAAGAGCACGCTGAAGCTGAGCGATGCGCACCAAGACCTGTCCGGCCAGCGAGGGGCCAGTCGCGGGCCTGCAACAGAGCGGGAGTTCTCCGTGTCACGGTTGCTGGTATGGGGTGCGGCAGGTTGTGCGGGCCGGCGCCTCCTGGCACCGTGACGCCGGCCGGTTGCCCCCACCTACGCGACGTGGTGGCCGCGTGGCTGAGTGCCCCCGCACCGGGCCGGCGCCACCGGCACAGGCCGCGGCCGCATGGCCGGATACTTTTTGGCTGCTCGCCGGGAGTTTTCTTCGGATGTCCTGGGCGGTTACGAGCTGACCGCGCCGGCCTTCTCGCGCTTGTTGCTGTCCTGCTCGGTTTTGGGCAGCGCGGGGGCCGGGGCCTTGTGGGTTGTGGCCTGCACGGCACTTGACGTGTAGAGGACCGAGGCGCCCTGCTTCGAGCGGTGAGCCTGGCTCTTGGCGACAAGGTTCTCGAGGGTGGTGCGCACGACGGTCGACTTGATGGTGCGCTGGGGGTGGGCCTTTGCCAGCGCCGAGGTGACCTCGGCTGCGGAGCGGGGTTCTTTCTGCTGGTCGAGGTGGGTGCGGATGAGCGCGATCAGCGTGGGCTGCGCCGATGCCGTAGCCGCCTTGGGCTCCGCGGCCTGGGTCTTGTCCTTCTTGGCCTGCGCAGTGGTCTTCTTCGCGCTGGGGGCCTTGGCCGCAGTCTTGGAAGGGGCAGGGGCCTTGGCTGCGGTCTTGGACGGGGCACGCCGGGCAGGTGTGTTCTTGCCGGATGCCTGCTGCGGGAGGGACGTCGAGGGCTCCGGGCTGCTCGGCGCAGATGCCGGCCGACTGTCGAGCGTCTGGTGGATGCGGTGCAGCACGCTCTGGTCGTCCTGCAGGACGACCAACTGCGCCTGCAGGGCGGAGAGCTCCGCGCCGATACGTTCCTGCTCTTTGGTATTGAGCTCGAGGTCCTGTGCGACCTGAGTGGCGTACTGAGATGTCACGCTGGTGACGGTGACGGCGTGGTCAGTCATGGTGTTGGCCTTCAATTCGGGAGTAATAGCGCACCACCGTGAGTGCATAACCGGAGTAGGTGCGCCCGCCTGTTCGTGTACTTTCGTGGCGAACGGTGGTGTGGCGGCGTAGTGATAGTACGCATGAGTGATGGCTCATGTTCCCATCGAGTGATGGTTCCACGCTGCATTGAGGGTTGAACCTTTGTGCAGGGCGGCCCTTTGAGGGCTGGGGCCGATGCGGGTGGACCCGGCGGGTTGGTGGTTGTTGGCAGGCGCCGGCAGGCGGTGCTGCGGGCCTTGCCCACCCCCGCACCGAGCAGTAGTGACACGGACCGCTACAGCCGAGTGACGTGCACAGAAAGCGCTGACGCGGGCTGTGGACTCGGGCCGCTACCGGCATCTCGTCCGCCTCGTCTGCCTCCTCAAGACCTGACGCCCGGTCACCTTGAGCTTTTCGGTGTCTGACTCCGGCGTCGGCACGTGCTCTTGTGCCTGGGTCACAACGCGCGAAAGTCCTCGAAAGGAGGCTCGAATGAGGGGTCAGGCAGGCGATGGGCCTTACACGTTCGCCGTCGAACAGCGATGAGTTTCGCCGTGATGTCGGTTCCAAATCTGCTCGACAGCCGGACACTCGACGGCAGCATCCAAGAACTCATCTACCGGCCCACGCTGCATGCCTGAAGCCGTCCACGCACCCCACCCGGCCGGGACGGGCGTTCGACTCCCACCCGCCCATATCGATAGAGCAACAGGCTCTTGCACCGGCCACCTTCTTCGCCGTGCGGCCCGACGCCAATCGTCTCGCCGGCAAAGGCGTCGGGGATCACTTTCCATAGCCGCAAGTGCCCGAGCAGTCCTACGCGTCCCTCACCGAAGACGCGCCCGCGGCGCAGTCCGGCACCAGTTTCCTCGCCGCCGGAATTCCCCGACAGCCCATGGCACCCTGCGAACCCCGCCTGACGGCAGAAACCGTGGAGAGCCCGTTGCGCTGAGAGGCGCACGGCGGGTTCGGCGAGAGGTCCGGAGAAACGGACCGGGAGCAATCCCGGCACCGCGCTCCGGGCCTACTCAGCGGAGCCGTCGCGGAGCGTGACGGTGTCGTTCCATTGTGGGGGAGGGTCATAAGCCCGGGGCCTGTCAGCGATCACGCATTCTGGTCCACCACCAGTCGACCATGGCCGACTCGATGTGGTTTGGCTCCGGCAAGGTACGGCGCTCTAGTTCCTCATCGATGTGCGCGATCAGTCGGCCCAAGTCCCGTTTGGCTCCAGGAGGAAGGTGCCGCATCGCCCACTCCAGGTCATCACGGGCGTCGTTTATCCCGGGCGAGCAGAACGCGGAGGCATCCAGGTACCGGCCAGGCTGCTTGAAAGTCCACTCGACACGAGAGAGCGCATGAGCGACCGCGTTGGGCCACATCTCCTGGTCTTCGACTCGGCGGATTGCTGCACGAGTCCGCGCGGAGACACCGTGGACCCTCAGGACCGGATACTGCCATCGTGGCCGCCACCGCTCTGCGCGGACGGCCTTGGGACGCCTACGCGGCATCGCCCTTTCGGATCAACATGAGGCCATCCTGCCAGGGCTCGGTCTTCGCGCAGATCTTGGGGCGTCTCGGGAGTGTTACTGGAGCAGGATCATCTTGCGGAGCAGTTCGAATCCGGCTCGACCATAGAGCTGCCTCTTGATCTTCTTGATGCGGTTCACGGCGCCAAGTCGAGGGTGAGCCCCGCTGTCACCGCGTCGAGGTCTCGGAGTAGGTGGAGTGCGAAGCCGGTGAGGCCTGGTAGTTGGCTGGCGTCGACTGCGTCGATCCAGGTGGGGAGTGTGGAGCCGAGGCGGGTCGGTGAGGATCTCGCCGAAGTCGCGGACGTGTCCGGCGGCCTTGTCCAGGTCGGGGCAGCGGGCCAGGACCTCCTTGAGGCCGGCCCGCTCGTCCTCGGTCAGGGTCGTGGGGTGCCGGGTGAGCCAGCCGGTCACCTGCCGCACCGACGGCGGCCGCGGCGCCGCGCCAGCCGGAGCCCCGCGGAGAGTGGCGACGTGGGCGCGGACCATTTGGTAGGTGACGGGTGCATCGCTGGCAACGACACGCGGCGAGCTGTGCTGGCCGGGCCTGGTGCACGTGCAGGTTCGTGATCGCGTAGACGGTCTCGGTGGTGAAGCGTCTCGGCTGGTCCAAACGGTGCCGCCGGGGCGGATCTGGATGGCCTGGGCGGCGTGCGGGAAGTCGATGCCGGTGGAGACGGTCAGGATCTTCAGGGTGCGGATCTCGCGGCGGCCGTGTCCGCGGCCGGTGTCGCGGGTGGCGTCCGGGACGGCTCGCCAGGGCAGGGCGGCCAATTGCTGGTGCAGGGTGGGCTGGTTGCCTTGACGGTCAGGATCGAGTCGGCGCCGCGTTCGGCGAGGTAGGTGACGTGATCGCGGTGGCAGTGCAACGCGCCGACGGTGATCACGGTGCCGCGCAGGTCACTGATCTGGTCGAGTAGAGGCTTGAAGCGGGTGATCTCGTTGGTCTTGCCGTCGACGTCGGTGCTCGCCAGGACGACGCTGGTGTCCTGGTCGCAGGCGGCTAGGACGTGCCGGGCAGTGTTGCCGCTGCTGTGTGAGCCGCGCAGAGTGTTGCCGTCGACCGCGATCGCTTGTCTCGTGGCCGGCTCCTCTGTGGTCGTGCCCCGGCCGTTGAGCCAGTCACCGATCGCCGCGGTCAGTAGGTCAGGATCGAGTGCTTGCAGCAGGCGGCGGATCATCGTTTCGGACGGCCTGCGATCAGGGTTGATACCCAAGGTGAGCATGGTCGCGGCTGGGGCGTCGTCGATCCATTCGGCGATCGCAGTGTAGGAGCGGTAGCTGGCCACAACAGCGCAGACCGCCGCGCTGACTACGACCGGCAGCCGGTGCCGCACACCACGACGAGCTCGTGGATCCGGTAGATGTGCCAGCGCCGTGGGCAGCCCGGCAGTGTCGGGCGCGGTGACACCCGTCGGTGGACATGACAGTGCAGAGATCAGCGATGATGGTGACGGCGGGCGGAGATTCTTGATCGTTCTCACGATGTTCAGCAACAACGTGGGCCAGGGCTCACCTGGTTGCCGAGGCCCTGGTGTGCGGGGTGGCGGCTGGGCAGGCTAGTTTGCCCGGATGAGTCTCCTCGATGATGTGGCCGAGCGCGACAGCTGGCGGTGCTGGGTGTGCGACGAACCGGTCGACCCCGACAAGTCGGTGAACGACCCGCGGGGGCCCAGCGTTGACAGCCGGACCGCCGACCGGAAGACCAAGGTCGCCGAGCGGCTCGCGCACCGTGGGTGCAACACCCGCAAGGGCGCGGTCAAGGTGGTCATCGCCTGGCCGGACCGCCCGTACGTGGCCGAACCCGCGCCGCTGATCGCCGTTGCAGCGCGGCTGGAGCGCAAGGGAGGCCGCGAGGTGGTGGGCCGTTGTCCGACCAGGCAGGACGCCCAAGAAGCGGCCAATTGGCTGGTGGACCGGTTCTCCCGACTGGTACCGGGGCTGCCGGTGACCGCCGACATCGAGGCGGGCGGCGGGCAGTTCCTCGTCATCCTGGCCACCGGCCGCCGCTGACCGGGATCACCAGCGCACACTCGCGTCGAGCTGAGCCGTCGGCACGCACCCGAATTCGACTCTCCGCGGGGAGAGGCGGTGTCGGCGCTGATCTCCGCGACGAGGTCGGGGCGGACCAGGGTTGTGTCGAGGACGTCGCGAGTGCCCCATGCCGAGGCGAACTTCGCGCCGGTCCATGGATGGCCGGGGCTGGCGGCGGTGTGCTCGGCGAGCTGGCGGGCCGCGTCGGGGAACAGGGGTACGGCGCGGCCGACGGTACGGAGGCGGCCGGCCCTTCACCTCGTCGTACTGCTCCACTGTGAGGGTTGAAATCGACCCCGTAGAGGGCCTTTCTGGCAGCCTCGGCGACTGCCTTCACCCGCTCTTGTTGGTGGCGATCGCGTCGTGGACAGGCGGGCCGTACGGGGGAACGGGGTTGCTCTGGGGTTCGTCTTCGCTACGGGCCATGTCGGTCACCTCAGGCGCGTGGGGCCGCAGCACTTGGGACAGAGCAGGGGGTCGCACGGGCAGGCGAGGTCCGGCCCGCAGGTCTGGGGGCAGCGCTCCTTGTCGGCGGTAGCGGGCAGCCACACCGTCTCGTGGATCTCGCGGCGGATCCGGGCGAGTTCGCCACCGTGCAGAATCTCGCCGAGCGATTGGCTGGGGACGTCTCCGACCGGCCAGTCCCGCGCCATGACGCACGTGAAGACCTTTCCGTCCGGAGCGACGGCGAGCTTTCCGCTCCAGCAGTATCCGCACAGGCCGGACAGACTCGATTCCTGCCCCAGGAGTTCCTTCGCGCGACCGAACTCCCGCACCTCGGACGACCGGGTGGATCCGCTGACGCCGAGGTCGGTCAGGAATTTCACGGTGCGTTCCGCGGACTCCGCGTCCTGGTTCACGTCGATGACGGCGGCCCTGGTGCGGACCCCGCACTTCGGGTCCGTGGCCGGACGCCGTGGGTCGACAACTCCGATGGACCCGTGACGTGCCTCCTGGTGAAATGCCGGGATCGTGCGCTTTCGGCGCAAAGGTTGCGGAATCCTTCCATCCGCTCCATGGCGGGAGGGTACGGGCGGGCGTAAGACAGGGGTAAGGGGTCCGCCCCGGGCCCCCTCACCCCCAGGAGGAGCCATGACCCAGGCCGGATCCATGACCGCGATGAGCAAGGAGATGCAGGACTGCGTCGCAGCGTGCATGTCGTGCCACAGCGTCTGCGAGGAGACCATGAGCTCCTGCATGCAGATGGGCGGCCAGCCCCAGATGCAGATCATGCGCGCGCTCATTGACTGCTCCGAGATGACCCGCATGTGCGCGGACATGATGATGCGCCGCTCGCCGATGTCGCCCGAGATGTGCGCGATGTGCGCCAAGGCGTGCGACATGTGCGCCGAGGCGTGTATGTCCATGCCGGACGATCAGCAGATGATGCGCTGCGCCGAGGCGTGTCGCCGCAGCGCGGAGATGTGCCGCGCGATGGCGGGCGCCACGATGTGATCCCTGCCTGATCGGCTTCGACGGCGCCCGGGCCCGGGCGCCGTCGAAGCCCACGGCGGCGAGCGCTAGTCGCTTCCCGGATAGAGCTCCAGCGGTTCGAACTGTTCCTCGTGCTGGAACACGCGCAGACATGGGGGGACAAGCTGACACAGCCGGAGAACAGCCCGGTCAACGTGAAGGGGAGGCCGCGGTGCTGCGCGCGACGTTGTGGCAGTACCTGCGCGGGCAGGCCGACGCCGGGCAGCTCAAAGCGATCGAGACCGGCCGGGCCGCCGGCGTTCCCTGGCACCACTTCACCGAAGCGCTCTGCGTCACCTCGAAACAAGCCGCTTACCAGAAGGCCCGTCGGCTGAAGGCCGAGGACGTGCGCGAGCCCGGCGAACGCCGAGCGCCCGAAGTGGCCCGCGAGCACGAAGACCGCACAGTCGCCGAACAGCGCGCCGAGCGCGCATTGCTCCTCGTGCAGGAACGGCGCTTTCCCGTGGCCCGGCAGATCGCTCTGCTCCTCCTGGAACACCGCGATGGCATCGTCATGGACAGCTGGGCCGCGTACTGGATCGGCGAGATCGCGGAGACCATAGACGACCGTGACAGCCCGGACGAGCGCGGACGGTTCACCGGATGGCTGGAGAGCTTCGTCCGAGCTGTTCACGGGCACGCTCGGGAACGCAACGAGCCATCCACTACCAACGAAGCGGCCCGCCAGGCCCTCACCAAGGCCACTGAGTTCACCTTCTAGGAGCGCCCCAAGATCCCGGAGCAGATCCGGCGTTCCCAGACTGGGAACCCACGGGACCGCGGTCGATGCCGGACGCGCGCCGGTCGCCCTGCCCGCTGACCCGCTTCGCGCATTCCGTCACCTCGCGAACCGCATTTCGTCGGTTCCCCTGTATGGCTGTTGGGTGGCCGACTGGTGCCGGTCTTGGGGGTGGTGAGGGGGGTCGCCTCGTGACCTGGTGTCAGCGTTGCCTGCCACCCTCACACGGCCGCGCTTGTCATCGGTCTGGGATGTGAAGGCTTGTGTGCGGGTCGGCGTCTTCGTTTCGAAGGTGACAGGCCGTGATTTGTTGGGAAGCGTGGGTGATGGTGGGTGGTCTGCGTATGTGTGGCTGTCCCGCCTGGCGCCATGGGCGGGGGTGTTCAAGGTGGGCAGGGCGGGCTCGGCCACGAGGGTGGGGGGTGCGAGCTGGGTCCGGCGGCGGCTGCTTCGGGGCACCCGGACGCCACCCGCGGTTGTGTTCTCCTCAGCGGTCCTCGAACGGCTGGTGCGACGTCCCTCCCCGCAAGGCGCTGGCTGCGTCCTGGCCGGTGAGGCCGGTGGGGCCGGTGGGGCCGGTGGGGCCGGTGGGGCCGGTGGGGCGTGGTGCTTGTTGTCCGGTGAAGCCCCGGCTTGTGGCGCAGTCCTTGGGGTCTGGATGAGTTAAGGGAATGCCGCCATCGCAGTGGAGCCTGGACGGACACTTGAGTGATCTCTCAACCTCCGGTCGAGCTATGAGCGGTCGTGTGGAGGGTCGCCCTGTCCGCACCTGCGACTGCCCCTTCCCGCGACCGTGTCCGGGCGGGGGAGGGGAGGGGCAGTCGTCGTTTCGGCAGTGATGTGCCGCTGTACCGGTCTGCTTGGGGACTATGGCGCGCACGGGCTTCGTTCACTTCACATGGCAGCGTTTGCTCGTCCGTTCGGGCAGCAGTTGGTGATCTTGAGGTTCATGGTTGTTCACGAGAAATAGCAGCAGCAGTATGGCGGCCTGCGCTCGTGAGGCGGTGGGCCGTGGCGCTGACATGTGGAGATCAGCCGGTCTTGTCAGCGAGCCGGTGGGGTGAGGACGGTGCGGTCGAACGGGCCACCATGTGAGGCGGCGTACGTGACGGCGTCGTTGACGGCATCGAGGCCGAACGACAGGACCCGTTCGGGGGCGAGGTCCAGAGTGCCCGAGGCGAGGAGCCGGATGATGCCGACGTTCGCTGTACGCGGGTACATCCACTGGCCGCGCACGGTGATCGAGTTGCGCATGATCACTTGGGTACGGGAGTGCGAGGTCGTCGCCACCGAGCATGCCGACGCCGCCCATGAGAACGACGCGGCCGAACTCGCGCACGGTCATGGCTGCCGTGCGCGCCGCCGAGCTGGGTGCGCTCGGCAGTAGCAGGTCGATCACCATGTCGATCGGGCCATCGCCCGCCGCGGACATCGCCGCGCGGTCGCCAGCCTCGTCCCCGGTGAGCGGGACCGGGCGCACACGCGGACCGAACCGGTCGGCGAGGAGGTCGAGTGCGGCCCGGTTGCGGCCCGGGTCGACCACGCGGCCCGCCCCCATTGCCAGCGCGAGCGCGACCGCACTGCTGCCGAGGTTGCCGGTGGCCCCGCTGACGAGCAGCGTCTCACCGGCTGCGAGTCCGCCGGCCAGCAGCCCGCCGTAAGGGATGACGTGCACGCCGAGCGCGACCCAGCGGGCCGGGTCGTCCCCTGCCGCTGCGGGCAGCAAGAAGACGTTCTCCGTCGGGACCCGCATGAGCTCGGCGAACGATCCGTCGTGCAGGTACCGGGCGAGCCGCGCGCCGCCCTCGCCGCGCGAGCTCCAGCCCTGGAGCGTGATGTCGGGCGTCAGTGCGTCGTCCCGCGAGCGCACCGTGGAGTCGCACCACACCAGGTCGCCGGGGCGCAGCCGGGTGGCGTCCAGGCCCATGTGGACGACCCGTCCCACGCCACCGATCCCGGGCACGACGGGAAGGGCCAGGGGTCAGGACTGCGCAGTCCGGAACGCGAGATACCGGCTGAAGGTTTCGTGGCTGTCGGGGGTGAAGCGCCACTCCAGCAGGGCCGACCGCAGCTCCGGCTCCGTCAGCCAGTCATGCCAGGCGACCTCATCGGGATCGGGGGCCACGGCTTCCGGCACCACGGCTTCGTGCACGCCGAGCCAGTGAGGGCTCAAACCGCTGCGGTTGATGAACGTGAACAGCAAGCGCGGCAGCACACGAATGCCCAGCTCTTCGGCTAGCTCCCGCGCGGCGGCCTGTTCATAGGACTCGTCGACATCCACGGCGCCACCGACCACGACCTCGTAGAGCCCGGGGAAGCGTGACAGCTGCTTCGACCGCCGGTGAACGAGGATCCGCCCACGCTCATCACGACACACCGCCACGGCGACCCGGTGCAGCCAACCCGCCCGGATGGCCTGCCGACGGCTGACCACCCCCAGGACACGATCTTGATCGTCGACACGCTCCACCAGTTCGTCCACGACGCACACCCTGGCAGAGCCCACTGACAACGCTGCTTCCCGGCAACCGTTCCTATCGTGATTGGCCAGTGTTGGCCGAATCGCGACAAACCGGATAGGTGATCCGGTGACCCCACGAACGGTCTTCGGGGTCGAGGAACAGCGCGAGTTGGTCACCTCGGTCCAGTCGATGGTGTTGCGACGACCGATTGAGTCCAAGTTCCGAACCGCGATCCGAGTGCGCAATGCAGCCCTCCTTCAGGGCGCCCCGTCCGGCGGCCATCCGCAGGGCGTCGACGACGAGGCCGGCCCGGTGGTGGTCGGCCATCCCGTAGCCGACAACCTCGCGGGTAGCCAGGTCGATCACCGTGGCCAGATACCACCAGCCGGCCAGCGTGGGCAGGTAGGTGATGTCGCCGACCAGCTTCGTGCCCGGCTCAGCGGCCGTGAAGTCCCGGCCCACCAGATCCGGCGACGCGATCGCGTTGCGGTCCGCCCGGGTCAGGCCGCGACGCCGTCTGCGGGTGATGCCGCTGATGCCGTGCTCACGCATCAGCCGCTCGACACGCTTGTGATTGACACGGTGCCCGCCCCTACGGAGCGCGGCTGTGACCCTCGGGGCTCCGTAGGCCCGCCGTGACAAGTCGTGGTGGTGCCGGATCTCGGCGATCAGCCGCTCCTCCTGGCAGGCTCGTTTCTCGGCTGCCAAACGCCCGGACAGATAGGCGTAATAGCCCGAGCGGGACACGCCCAGCACCCGGCACAGCAGGGCGACACTGTGACCACCGGGGTTCGCCTCGGCGGCCCTCTCCGCATCGATGAACGCGTAGCGCACGGCTACTTCGTCGACTCCCTCGCGAAGAAGGCCGCGGCTTTTTTCAGGACCTCGATCGTCTGCTGCTGTTCCCTGTTCTCCCGCCGCAGACGACGCAGTTCTTCTTTCTCGTCGCTGGTCAGCGCACCAGCCGGCCCCTTGCCCTGGTCGGCCTTGTCCTGGTTCACCCAGTTCCGCAGACCCTCCGGGCTCACCCCGAGCTCCCGGGCGACCTCGGTCACCGTCTTCCCCGACGAGTAGACCAGCGCGACCGCGTCCCGCTTGAACTCGGCCGTGTACCGCTTACTCGTGTTGCTCTTCTTACTCACTACCTGGAACTGCTTCCTCCGGGACCTGTCGTCCCAGTATCAGGCTGTCCAGCTCAGAGGGGGAACTTCATGGAGCGGGTCACCCCATGCCGTGGTCGGTCCAGACATGGCTGCCGGGAACGGTCGCCTTCGATGCCGACCCGAGTGGGTCGGACGCTTTTGCCGAGGACCTTGCGGCCTTCATCGCAGCCCTCCGGGAGGCCAAGACGCGGGGGCGGCTTTTCAGCGGCGAGGGTCGTGGCGGCGTTCTCGCTCACCACGACGATTGGATGACGAAGTGCTTCGAGGAGAGCAAGGGGCTGCTCGACGTGCCCCGGCTGCGCCAGGTGTGGAGCCATTTTCGGGAGTTGCCACGCACGGGTGCCGACGTGATGAGCCATGGTGACTTGATTCCCGGCAATGTACTGGTTGTGGGAGACCGGCTCAGCGGCGTGCTCGACACCGGCGGCTTCGGCCCGGCCGACCCCGCGCTGGATCTGGTCAGTGCCTGGCACCTGCTGCAGCCAGGCCCGCGGGAAGTGCTCCGGCGGACACTGGTCTGTGACGATCAGGAGTGGGAGCGCGGCAAGGCATGGGCGTTCCAACAGGCGATGGGTGTGGTCTGGTACTACGTCGAGAGCAATCCGACGATGAGCAGAATGGGGCGCCGGACACTCGACCGCATTCTGGAGTCAATGGAGTGATGTACCCCCGCACCGTCCGCGACTTGTATGCTCGGCCCTGCCCGGCTGGCGATAACCAAGCTGGCCGGGTCTACCGCCGGGCCGGCCGGATGTCAGGCCTGTGGAGCTGGCGTAAGACTGCTGGGCGTACCAACGTCCCTCGCCGTTCATTCGGGGCAGCGGCTGTCGATGAAGCAGAAAGCTCACTTGGCGAGGAATGAAGCCCCCTGCTTCAACTGGGGGAGATGTCAATGGCCTTCTTCCTGACGGCCGCAAACTTGTGGTCCAGTGCAAAAGGTACGCGCCGCACCGCAGCAGGTCCTCGCAGGACATGCAGAAATTCGTCGGCACCGCCCGCCCGGAACACGGCGCGGACGTCGCCTTGTTCGTCACCACCTGCCGCGCGTTCACCGGATTTCCGAGGACGCCCCGGCCTTCCGGCCGGGAAGGAACCGGACCCCTGCAAAGCAGGGCAGAGGGGCGGGCGCCTTCAGGGCGATGCGTCGTTCACCTGGCACGGCCGTGATGCAGCTCAGAAGGCGCAGTAGCTCTCATAGCTCTGTTCACGAGCGAGTAGTGAAGGCAGCTGTTCACGGGGTTGGGGGCGCCCAGATCGACGGCTGGGTAATGTTCACGATTTTTGAGGGCGCTGGGGTTCCTACCCGGGGGCATCGGGATGCTTCTGGTGAAAGATCCTGGTCACGCGGATCCCGACGGCCGAGCTGCACGCGGCGATCCGGCGTGATCGCCGTGGCGGCACGAAGATGCGGGAGCTCGAGCGTCGGTGGTCGGCGGGATACTGCGGACGGACCTCGACGCGCCCCGCAGGCAGCGGCGCACGATCACCGGATTTTCCGCTGGCTTGACTGCCGGGCCTGCCGGGTCCTGTCTGGCCGATCAGGCCGGATCGGCGAGGGGCATCTGGCACGGTCAACCGGCAAGGCGGCCGGAAGGCCCGTGTCCGCTCGGCGCCGTCGTTCTCGGGCGTGCCGGAAGCGAGCCGCGCGTTGAGGCGGTCCGCGCCCCCTGCACGGTCGGTTTGGCAGGGCTCCGGGACTGTGAAACGCTCATTTTATGGCATATCTGTCCCGTGTCGGCATATCGATCTCGAACGGTTGAGTCCGGCTGCCTGTCGGAAGTCCCCCGGATCCAGGCTCCCGTTCGGGAGTTAGGAACAGCCATGAGGGCGAGTGAGCACGCGCACGATCGCGACGACCACAGTGACCCCACCTTGTACCGCACTCCGGCGGATGCCGTCGCCGCGCCCCCGGAGAAGCTCGCCTACGTCGTCGGTTTCGACCCGGCCGCACAGCGCGCGGACGCGTTGTTCACCGTCGGCACCGACCCCGAATCCCCCGAATACGGCCGCGTGATCTCCCACGCCGAGCTGCCCGGCCTGGGCAACGAACTGCACCATTTTGGCTGGAACGCCTGCTCGAGCGCGCTGGCCCATGCCGGTCATCATCACGCTGCGCGGCGCTACCTCATCATCCCGGGGCTGCGCTCCTCCCGGCTGCACATCTTTGACACCGGCCCTGATCCCGCCCGCCCGCGCCTGGTCAAGGTGGTCGAGTCCGAGGAGTTGGCCGCCAGGGCCGAATATTCACGTCCGCACACACTCCACTGCGGTCCCGACGGGGTGTTCCTGTCCTGCCTGGGCGGAGCTGACGGTGCGGACGGGCCTGGTGGCGTCGCGCTGCTGGACCACGAAAGCTTCGAAGTGCTGCGTGCCTGGGAGAGTGAGCGCGGACCGCAGCGCTTGGCCTATGACCTCTGGTGGCATCTGCGTCAGAACATCGCCGTGACCAGCGAGTGGGGCACCCCCTCGATGTATGAGGACGGCCTCGTCCCCGAACTGCTGCTGGATCGCCAGTACGGCCACGCGCTGCACTTTTGGGAGCTGGACTCCGGCCGGCACCTGCAGCGTGTCGATCTGGGGGACGAGAACCAGATGGTGCTGGAGCTGCGTCCCGCGCACGACCCCGGGGCAACGTGGGGGTTCGCGCACGCCGTGGTCAACGTTGAGGACCTGTCGGCGTCGGTGTGGCTGTGGAACCGGGAGGGCGAGGACTTCGTGGTCCGCAAGGTGATCACTATCCCTGCCGAGCCCGCGCAGACGAAGGACCTGCCGCCGGCGTTGCAGCCGTTCGGCGCTGTTCCCCCGCTTATCACCGACATCGACCTGTCGGTGGACGACCAATGGCTGTACGTGTCCGCATGGGGGACCGGCGATCTGCACCAGTACGACGTGAGCGACCCGTTCCATCCGAGGCAGACCGCGGCCGTGCGTCTTGGCGGCATCGTCAGCCGGCAGCCGCATCCCGCCGAGCCGGACACTCCACTGACCGGCGGAGCGCAGATGGTCGAGCTCAGCCGCGATGGGCGGCGCGTGTACCTGACGAACTCCTTGTACAGCTCCTGGGACGCGCAGTTGTATCCCGCAGGCATCGACCCGTGGATGGTCAAACTCGATGCCGACACCTCGCACGGCGGGCTCTGTGTCGACAGCCGCTTCTATCCGCACGGCCCGGACTTTTTGGGCTTGCACGTGCACCAGACGCGCCTGCAGGGCGGCGACGCCTCCTCGGATTCGTACTGTTACCGCAGCTGACCGCTTGTGCTTTGCGAGAGCCTGCTGAAGGTCGTGTTGTTCCGACTCGACTCGGGGGCCGCTATGTACGGAGTGCGCCGAGGATTTGGCGACACATATCGGCGCAGCGGCGGGTCACATCCGAGCACATCCGACGGAGCCCGTTCGCCCGGGCACTGCGCACGTAAGTCCGCCACCCCCGCAGGGAGGGGACATGTCCTTCGTGCTCTACGCAGCAGGCGCGCACACGATCGACGCAGCCCGGTGGCAGCTGCCCTCCACCGAAACGCTGGTGGCCGTGGCGCTGATGGCGGTGGCCACTGTAGTGGGCGCCTGGCTGGCACGGCGCGGATCCGGCCGCTCGGCGCTTTGGCTGGCCGCCGCGTCCGGGATATTGCTGATCATCGCGGTTCTCGATCTTCTGCCCGACGCGTGGGACGAGGCCCATGAGGCCGGCGTGCCGCTGTGGGCGGTGCCGGTCACCGCGCTCGCCTCGTACGCGGTGATGGGTGCCGTGGTCCGTATCGGCTGCCCGTGCAAGCCAGGTCGTGCGGGCGGCGTCGGCGCGACATCAGCGCTCGCTGTGCACCGCTTCCTGGAGGGGTCGACCCTGGCACTGACCGCCTCGGTCGCCGTGGCGGCGGCGCTCCTCATACACGCGGCCGGCGAGGGCCTGGCGCTGGCCGCTCTGCTGGGGGCACAACCGAGGCGGCGCGTGGCCCCGTGGATCGGGCTTGCCTGCTTGAGCCCGGTCGCGGGAGCCTTCGTGGCGAGCGCTTCGCCCATCCCGGACGGCATCATGGCGCTGCTGCTCGCCTTCGTCGGCGGCGTACTCGCGCAGGCGGCGTGGGTGGCGCTCACACTCGCCCATCAGCAGCGGCCCACGGACCGGCGAGTTCTCGGGGTCCCGGCTGCGATGGCGATGACTCTCGCGGCCGTCCTCACCGCGCTCTTCGTCCTTGTCGGGACAGTCAACCGCTGAACGCGACCTGTCACACGAGGGCGATGAAGGCCGCGGGAACCGACGGGCACGGCCGTGCGACTCTCTGCCTTCGGCCCGCGAGCAGGCCCTGACCCACATGGCCCGCAAACACGGCCGTGAGCTGCACCTTGCCCATCCCGCGCACACCACCATGGACTGCGCACTGCACGGAGCGAGAACCAAGCACGCACTACCTCTCTCAGAACGTACCTACAGCTGCACCATGTGCGGAGCCGTCTCGCCCAGAGACAAGAACTCCGCCCGCGTGATGCTGGTCCGGGCTGGTCTCAACCCGGCTAGTGCTGATCGTGTAAGAGCTGCGAGGCCGCCGGCCCACAGCCGACGTCGGCGACGGCACGTCGAAGCGGGGCTCGCTCGCCTGATGCGGGTGCGTGACAGGCGGACCCTTCCGTTTCCTCGTGCAGCTCCTGGGAGCTCGGGTGTGGGCAACGCAGGCGCAGGGCACGGGGTGTTCTCTTTGCCGTGTGAACCTGGACGGCTGGAGGCTGTCGGACGAGGACGGCCGCACCTACACCTTCAACCACTACCGCGGCGGACGCTCGACCGTCCGCGTGCACACCGGTATCGGCCGCGACACCTACCGAGACGTCTACCAGGACCGCCGCAACTAGGTGTGGGACAACCGCTCCGACACCGCCACGCTGCGTAACGACGACGGCCGGTTCGTCGACGAGGTCTCCTGGGGCGGCCGAGATGTGGCCCCTGTACGCGGCCGCCTTCACCACCGCGTTCGGCGCACACGGCATCGCGGCCAACCTCGGCGCCCTCTCCGGCGACGCGGTCACCTCACTGATGGTGCTCGGTGGGCTGCTCGCCCTGTACGACGGGGCGGAGGTACTCCTCAAGCCGGTCTTCGGCACCCTCGCCGACCGCATCGGAGCCCGCCCGGTCCTCCTCGGCGGACTCGCCGCGTTCGCGGCGGCCTCCGCCGTGTATGCAGTGGCGGACAGCCCAGGGTGGCTGTGGGCGGCCCGCCTGGGCCAGGGGGCCGCCGCCTCCGCGTTCTCCCCCTCGGCCTCCGTATTGGTCGCCCGGCTCAATCCGGCTGCCAAGCACGGCCGCGCGTTCGGCAGTTACGGGTTCTACAAGTCCCTCGGCTACACCCTGGGCCCGCTGCTCGGCGGCGTGCTGGTGTGGGCCGGCGGGCTGAGGCTGGCGTTCACCGTCCTCGCCCTGCTCGCCGCAGGGGTGGCGGCGTGGGCGCTCCTCGTCGTCCCACGTGTACCGCCGCTGCCGCGCGCGAGGCAGACGGTCGCGGACCTGGCCAGGCGGCTGACTGGCCCTGGCTTCCTGCGGCCGACCGCCGCTCTCGCGGGCGCCACCGCCGCGCTCTCCGTCGGCGTCGGCTTCCTGCCCGTCTCCGGCGCGACAGCCGGGCTCGGCACCGTGGCCACCGGCGCGGCCGTCTCGGTCCTCGCCGCATGCGCCGCAATCGTCCAGCCCCGGGCCGGACGAGCCCTGGACGCCGGCCGCCTCACCGCACGCACTGGCATCGGAATCGGCCTGCTGACCACGGCAGCCAGCCTGGCCTGCGCCATGCTGCCAGAGCTCACCCGGGTTCTGCTCGCCGCGGCACTCATCGGCATCGGCACAGGCCTGATCACGCCACTCGGCTTCGCCACCCTGGCTACCTCCACATCCCCCGAACGCCTCGGCCAGGCCATGGGATCCGCCGAACTCGGACGCGAACTCGGCGATGCCGGCGGCCCCTTGCTCGTCGCCTCAATCGCCACCTTGGCCACCCTCACCTACGGCTACGCCGCACTCGCCTTCCTTCTGACAGTCGGCCCGATAGCCCTCCTGGCCACCCGACGTCGCACGCCACCGACACCGATGAGCAAGTCAGTCACGTAGTCCCGGGAGACGGGCGTCGCAGCACTCTGTCTGAAATGCGGGGTAGCTCCTAGATGATTGAGTCCAAGGGCTCGTAGCCATAGGCCGCCAGCGAGTGGTGGCACATGTCGCAGCCATCGCTCGCCCAGCGGGTGCAAGGCGTGCCCGCCGTCCTGGCGGCGGAAACCACGTGACGCGTGCTCAGCAACTCGACGGACTTCTCGGCAGGGCCCAGCTGGGGAACAGCCTTGAGTCTCCAGTGACTGGAGACAGCAGAGTTGGGGACATGGACGTTACGACCCTCTACTCGATCGGGGAGCTTTCCCGGCGGACCGGAGTGCCCGTGAAGACCATCCGGTTCTACTCCGATTCGGGGGTGGAAGCGCCGACCACCCGAAGCCCCGCCGGCTATCGGCTCTACGACCTCGACGCACTGCTTCGTCTGGAACTCCTTCGCACACTGCGCGAGCTGGGCATGAGCCTGGCCGTGATTCGACGGGTCCTGATCTGGGTCTGGTGCACCAATCTGGCTCTGCTGGCCGGTGCCCAGTTCAACGTCGAACTGCGCGGGTGACGCCGGGCCGGGCCGCTCGTGACGGCGTCACCCGCACCGGCTTTGTGACGGCGTACGCCCCGGAGCTGGGTGCTCCGGGACGTACGCGTCCGTGGTGTGTCAGTGACGCGGCGCGGGGTAGGCCTTGGGCAGGCGCATGCCGCGTTCGGCCATGATGTCCCGCACGCGGTTGGGGTAGTCGGTGATGATCCCGTCGATGCCCATGTCTATGAGCGCCTCGATGGTGGCGGGGTCGTCACAGGTCCACGGGATGACCTTCAGACCCCGCTCATGGGCCTCGGAGATCATCTTCTTGTCGGGGTAGAAGTGGAAGGCCGGGTCCGCGATCGTGCCGTTCTGCGGGAAACCGTAGTTCGGGGATAGCGCGGTGACCCCGGGGATGGCAGCGGCGGCCTTGACGAAGTCGCCGTCGTAATCGTCGGCGTCGATGCCACCGAGCCACGGGGAGGCGCCGGGCTTGCCGACCTGGAGGAAGTCGTAGTTTGTCAGCGCCACCAGCGGGTACGACGGTGCGAGCTTGTGCATCTCCTTAAGCGACCCCCAGTCGAAGGACTGGATGGTGACCTGCTGCTCGATCCCGGAACGGTGGATCTCCTCGAAGACACGGCGGACGAACAGCTCGCGCGGTGCGGTCTGCTCGGGCGCGCCGGCCTCCACCTTGGTTTCGATGTTCAGCTTGACCTGCTTGGCCTTGTAGCTCTTGACCAGGTTGAGGACGTCCTTGAGCTCCACCATGCGGAAGCCCTTGATCTGCTCCTGCTCGGGGAAGCCGGGCAGTTGCTGGTAGCCGCAGTCCATGCTCTTGATCTGGGCCAGCGTCAGGTCCTTGATGTACTTACCGACATACGGGTACATCGGGTCACCGGGCGTCACCGGACCGGTGTCCTTGCACTTCTGGGCGCTGATCTGCCGGTCGTGATTGACCACGACCTTCTGGTCCTTGGTGATGTGGGTGTCCAGCTCCAGGGTTCTCACACCGAGGCGCAGAGCCTTACCGAAGCCCTCCAGGGACTCCTCGGTGGTCAGGCCGAGGCCGCCGCGGTGGGCCTGCAGGTCGAAATGAGTCTTCTGGGGCGGTACATGGTGATTCTGGTGGGCCGTGGCCGCCTGGGCGGTCGCCGGAACGGCGAGCACGGGCAGGACGGCTAGGCTGGCGACTGCATGACGCAGGGACATCTATGCCTCGTCTATTTCGGGCGAACTGGACCTTGCGAAGCTAAGCCGCAAGCCCGGATCGCACGAAGCTCAGGCATGAGGTCATCGCGAACAACCGGGAAACGATCGCCCCTTCGGACTCCGGGGCAGGCAGAAAGCGCTAAAGGGGGGGAGGGTTCAAGAAGGCTGTCCTTGGTCTGCCTTGTGGTGTGGCAGGACATTGTGGCGCTGCACCGCGGCCGGCTGGGCTCCTGGGTCGAAGGCGCCCGTCTGGACACGCTGATTGCGTTGAACGGACGCGGCGACGGCACGACGAAGGCTGCCCGTGCGCTCGGGTGCAGGCGGAAGACCTCGGAGCGGTCCGGGGTCTTCCGGATCGTGCGCAAGGCGGCGCGTGTTTCAGGCTGCTGCTCGTGCCGTGCCCTGCGGCGCATCTTGGTCGGTCACCACTCGCCGCCGTCGTGCCGGAATGCCCAGTGTCGGGTTGGCGACACCCCAGACCGCGCCCTTGCAGACCAACTCCTTGTAGCGGGCCGCGAAGCGGCCGGCCAGGGTGCGGTCCACGGAGCGGTCGTCGGCGGTGACGAACTGGATCAGCCCTTCCTTGCGGCCGAGTGAGATGCACTGGTTGAAGTAGCGCAGCGGGGAGCTCGCCGGTGTGCCGCCGCTGAGGCGGGCCGCGATGGAGTCCGCGGCCCGCCATGCCATGGGGGCGCCCGAGGCGCAGGACATACGCAGTGGCTTGTCGCCGGCGCCCAGGGCGTGAGCGGCGTCGCCGATCGCGTACACGTGCGGGTGCGAGAGCGAGCGCATCGTCGCGTCGACCGCGATCCGGCCGGTGTCCGCGAGTTCGAGGCTGGTGGCCTTCGCCAGTGGGTGGACCGCGAAACCGGTGGTCCAGACGGTGAGAGCGGCCGCAATGGACCGGCCGTCCGCGGTCGTGACCCGGTCCGCCTCGACCCCGGTCACCGGCGTGTTCTCGTACACCGTGATGCCGAGCCCGTCAGTGACCTTGCGCAGGTGCGTGCGGCCCTTGGGGGAGAGCCAGTCGCCCAGTTCGCCGCGCGCGGCGAGCGCGACGTCGAGGTCCGGGCGGGCCTCGGCCACCTCGGTGGCGAACTCCAGTCCGGTCAGGCCGCCACCCACGACGATCACGGTCTCGCCCTCGGCGAGCTGGGCCAGGCGCTCGCGCAGCCGGAGCGCGCCGGGGCGGCCCGCGATCTGGTGGCCGTGCTCGGCGACCCCCGGGACGCCGCCCGCGTTCCATCGACTGCCCAGGGCGTAGACGAGGGTGTCGTACGACAGTTGTTCCGGGCCGTCGGCGCTCTGTACGGCGACCGTCTTGCGGTCCACGTCGATCGACGTGGCCTTCGCGAGCTTCAGCTCGACCCCCGTGCCCGCGAACATCTCGCGCAGTGGGCGCGACGTCAGCTCCTGGCCCACGGCCAGCTGGTGCATCCGGACCCGCTCGACGAAATCGGGTTCGGCGTTGACGAGGGTGATGGCGACGTCCTGGCGGCGCAGCCGCTTGGCGAGCCGGCCGGCCGCGATCGCTCCGCTGTAGCCGGCGCCGAGGACGATGATGCGGTGCTGCATTTCTTGGCTCCTGTCTGCGCGGGTCCGGCGCCTTGTGGCCCGGTCACGCCCCTTGAACCGGGCAGGGCGCGGATTCCTGACAGAACAGGAGTGTGACCTGAGTCACATGGCGATTCAGAGAGCTTCGGCCAGGACCGGAGTACCGAAATCGCCCGCGGCCCACCGCTCGGTCGCGCGCTCCAGCTTGTCCGGGTTGACCTGGCTGCGGACCGCGACGATGCCGTCCCCTGTCCGCTCCAGGCACATGATGCCGAAGACCCGTCCGTCGATCACCGCGACGACCGCGGGGCCGCCGTTGGCGGTGGCGGCGTAGAGGTCGGGCGAACCGCCCACCAAATCCCGCTTGGCCTGGGCCGGCTTGAACAGTCCGCGCAGGAACTTCGCCACCGCGAGTGCGCCCTCGAAGGCGCTGGCCCGGGCCGGCACCTTCCCGCCACCGTCGCCGACCGCGATGGCGTCCGAGGTGAGCAGCCTGATCAGCGGCCCGGTCTCACCACTGGTCGCCGCAGCCAGGAACTCCTCGACGACACGGCGCGCGGCCGCCTCGTCGATCTCGGCCGGCGCCCCGCCGGCACCCCCACCCAAAGCCGCCCCCTCAACAGCCCCGCCCGAAGTGGCCTGCGCCCTGCCCTGCGCCACATGCTTCTTCGCGCGATGGAAAATCTGCTGGCAGGCCGCCTCACTGAGGTCCAAGATCGCGGCAATCTCCCGGTGCGAGTAGGCGAACGCCTCGCGCAGCACGTACACCGCACGCTCGTTGGGCGAGAGCCGCTCCAAAAGGACCAGCACGGCGTACGACACCGACTCGCGCTGCTCGGCCGTCTGAGCCGGGCCCAGCATCGGGTCCCCGTCGAGCAGCGGTTCGGGCAGCCACTGGCCGACGTATTCCTCGCGGCGCGCACGGGCCGAAGTGAGCTGGTTGAGGCAGTAGTTGGTGAGCACCTTCGTCAGCCAGGCCTCGGGCACCTCGATGCGCTCGACATCGGCGGCCTGCCAGCGCAGATACGTCTCCTGTGCGGCGTCCTCCGCCTCGCTCGCCGAGCCGAGCATGCGGTAGGCGATGGCCTCGAGCCGGGGCCTGGCCGCCTCGAACCGGTCCACGTCACTCAGGGTCAGGGCCATGCCAGGATCCTAACCGGTGCGATGCACCCTCGGACGGCGGCGAGCACGGCCAGGGCGAGGACGGCCGTAAAAAGCTGCCGTCGAGGGCGCGACAAGACCAGCAAGCTCTTTCGCCGTGTCTCCATCCAGCTCGAATGGATGCTGCAGTCGATCCACTTCTGCCCAGTCCAGGGCATGTGCCCACACGTCAGTTACCGCACCACTCTGCCGTGAGCAGCGGCTCGAACACCAACCCAATAGCGAGCGGCAGCACTACCCACGGGGATCCGATCGCCATCGCCTCTGGGAGGTCCTGGCCAGGGGCTCGTCGCAGGCGGGCGACGACGCGGTGATTCTCGGCAAGGTGGCCGCCGCCTCTGGGCCCGGGGCGCTGAACCTTGACCTTGAGGCCAGCCTTGAGGTCAAGGTCAAGGGCGCAGCTGGACTCCCTGCGGGTGCTGGGCGGTCTGCGGTCAAGCCGGTGTGGAACGCCGGAGCAAGGGTTCGCGAGGATGCGTCGGCGTTCTTGCTCTCGTGCAGCCGGTGCGCGCCGTACGCGACCAGAGCCGGGCCGGGCGGGCGAACGCTGCCGTGTGCGGGAGTGCGCGGACGGCGGCCGCGGCAGTCATCGCACGAGGGAGTCCGCGAGGTCCGTGGCCGTTCGTTCGTCGAGCGGGGCGTGGCCCAGCAGGAACCGGTACCAGAACACGCCGTAGACCTGATCGACCATGAGGTCCAGGTCGCGGCCCTTTGGGAGCTCACCGCGCTCACGGCCCCGTTCGAGGACCTCTCGCAGCGCGGCACGGCGCGCCCCGGTGAACTCCCGCATCAGGTCGGCCAGATGAGGATCGCGGGCCGCCTCCCGCGCCAGCGTGCGCAGGGCGGGTGCGGTCGGCGGGGCGCTGGCCCCCTCGAAGGTGGCGGCCACCACCGCTCGCAGGTCGTCCCGCAGTGAACCCGTGTCGGGAGCGGGGACGTCCTGCTCGGCCCGGTCAGTGAGCGCGTCGAGGAGGACAGCCCCCTTCGACGGCCACCAGCGGTAGAGCGTCTGTTTCCCGACGCCCGCCTCGCGCGCGATGGTCTCGACGGTGACGGGTGCGCCGTCCGCGTCGGCGAGGAGGCGTAGTGCGGCATCGAGGATGGCCCGGCGGGCGGCCTCGTTACGGCGGCGGCCGGTGTGCGGACGGGTGGACTCCGCCGGCTTTGCGGGTGCGTCGTGCTCCGACATCGTCTGCGTCCTCTCCTGAATTCTTTCGTGAACCCCTTGACGAGACTCTCGGTCTCGTCAAAACTCACTTTATCGAGACCGCCGGTCTCGTCAAGTTGAACGGCAGAGCACGTGTCAGAACGAACGCCGCAACTACCAAGGACAGGGTCCGCCATGGCTTGTGCAACGTCATCTACCGAAACCGCCCGCGTCGTCGTCATGGGAGGCAGCTCCGGCATCGGAGAGGCCACCGCCACACTCTTCGCCGCCACCGGCGCCGAGGTGACCATCACCGGCCGCGACCAGGCCCGCTTGGACCAGGCCGCGGCCCGTGTCGGCGGCAAGACCACGGCCCACCGCATGGACGCCACCGACCCGGCGGACATCGATGCGTTTTTCGCGCAGTCAGGCCCCATCGACCACCTCGTCGTCGCCGTCAGCGGCTCCGCGGGCAGCGGGCCCTTCGCCGAGCTCGATCTCGCGGACCTCGTCGCCGGCTTCGAGGGGAAGTTCTGGCCGCAGGTGCGGATCCTGCGCGCGGCCCTGCCCCGGCTGCGCGCCGACGGCTCGGTCACCCTGATCACGGCGGCGTCCGCCCGCGCCGCGTTCCCCGGCACGTCGGGCCTCGCCGCGATCAACGGCGCCCTCGAAGCGATGGTCCCGCCCCTGGCCGTGGAGCTGGCCCCGCTGCGCATCAATGCCGTGTCGCCTGGCGTCGTGGACACGCCCTGGTGGGACCGGGTCCCGGCAAAGCAGCGCCAGGCCCTTTTCGAAGGCCTCGCCGCGACCACCCCGGTGGGCCGCGTCGGTCACCCGGCCGACATCGCCCGGGCCATCCACTCCTTGGCCACCAACGGATTTATCACGGGCGTGGTCCTCGACACCACGGGCGGCGCGAACCTCGCGACGGGCCGCTAGTCTGCGCGCTGATGCCAGACGACACAGCGCCGCCGCAACGGTAACGCGCCGCCCGGCCCGAGACCCCCGGCCCACCGGACACCCCGCCGGGAACCCCCGCACCATCCGTCCCGGCAGACGGGCAGCCCGGGACACCCGAACTGTCCGGCCCGGCAAGCGCATCGCCCAGGCCGTGGCGCGGGCCTGCAACTTGCGGGCGGCGTGCGCACCGAGGAGCCGGATGAAGGGGGTCGGCGGGGGCGTCGGCGAGCAGGCCGATGGTGGTGATCCCGTACCGGTTCAGGGTTTTGGCGGTGGCGGGTCCGATGCCGGGGAGTGTGGCGAGAGGGCACGCCCGCAGGAACGCGACCACCGATGGGGGCGTCGTTGTCCGCGACGACGGTGAAGTGGGCGAACCTGGTGCGGCTGTGGAGCAGCGGATCTGCCGGCGGTGGGCACACGAGCGTGAGCGTCGTGGCGGGGCGCCGTCATACGAGGTCTTGCTGGAGCGCCTGTTGGAGGATGCTGTCACTGCCGGGAACAGGCAGCCTGCGGTGGGGGACATCGAGCGCGCGGAGTCTTTGGCGTCGGGTTTCGAGCGCCGCTACCAGGCTCTGGGTGCGCACCTCTCGGCCGCCCAGCCTCGTCGTCGCATCGAGGATGTGAGGCCCGGGACAGGGACGGCCGGCGCGGTGGAAGCGCGGTATGAGGCGCACGCGGTCAAGGCCGACGTGAAGGACCGCGACCCGCTGGGCAGGCTGTGGGTGATCCAGTGCTAGCACCGCAGGAAGGGCCTCAGTGGGGCGGCGGTCGGCACGCCGGACCTGCAGACCCTCAACGGCACCAGGCGGCCGGTGCACGGCTGCGACGTCGTGGTGATGGTGACCAATGGCCGTATCTCGCAGCCCGCCCAGGGCTTCGCCTGCAGCCCGCGCCTGGTCGACTGGCGGCTGCTTGAGTAATGGGCCTGCGGGGCCCGTCCGTTGCGGGAAATCCTCCCGGCCATCCCGCCGCACCGGAAGCCGCCCCGCCTGAGGTAGGGAGAGCCGGTGGGATTCCTTCGCGGCGTCGGCTCAGCCCATCACCAAGGTCCACGGCGGGCGGTGGGCCCCGAACAGTCCAAGGGCGTACGCAGCCAGTTCGGATGGCTGCGGACCCCTTCGCCGGAGGCGGCGCTCGGCGGTAGATGACGTCCGTGTCCAGGTCGCGGTGGACCAGTTCGGCGGACAGCCCACATTCGGCGAACTCCCGCGCGGCGTGCCGGGGTGTGCAGCTTCTCGGCGCCCGTGCCGCGCTCGGCGTGGAGAGCCAGCCGAGGCCAACCCCAACCTGTGGTGCCGGTAAGAACGCTGTCACCAGCCGCAAACGAGGGGCGTCACGTCCGGCGACGTGCGGCGGGGTCACGCTCGGCGACATGACGGGCGACGGCATCGACTCCGGGACGGGCATAGCGTTCCAGCGAACGGACGGAGGCATGGCGGGAGCGGGCCAGCAGCATCGGCGTGGACGTGCCGTCCTCCGCATCGTGTGTCAACGCACTGTGCCTGAGTCGGTGCAGCGTCCAGCCGTCCTGGTCCTCGATGTCCTCGGGTGCGGCGAGCGGGTTGGCTGGCAGCCGGGTGTTCTCCTCGAAGATCTCCTCAGCCCGGCGGTAGGAGAGCCGGGCCCGGCCGGTCTCCGGGCACACGTCCAATGTCGGCGTCCCGGCCGGGGCCTTGCGGTCGGTGAGGAACAGCGGGCCGCGGGTAAGGCGGGCGATGAGTCGCGGCAGCAGCTGGGCGGTGCCGGACTGCCAGTGAATCCACTCCGTGGCCCCGCCCTTGGCGGTGATACTTCCGCGTTTGTCCTGCGGGTACAGGTTTTCCACGTTCAGGCACAGGACCTCATCGGCCCGCGCCGCCGACTCCCAGAGCAACTTCCAGAACGTCTTCTCCCGCAGGGCGACGTCCAGGCGCCACAGGGCGGCGATCTGGTTCTCGGCCAGGGCCTTAGTGCGGTCGGGCGGTGCTGGCCGCCGCTCGATGCCGATCGTCGGGTTGCCGTCGATCCAGCCCTGGCGCTGCCACCAGCCGATCGCTTCGCGCCCCGGCGGGCGGGCCCGGTCGGCGCCGGTCCGCTGGCGAGCATCCACCCCCACGTCGTCAGCGAGATCCGGTAGATCCGCGCGGAGGACTTCGCGATGCCCGCACCGGTGAGATTCCGCTCGACCGCCGCGGTGTACGACGAGGGCGGGGCGGACAGGGGCACCACCCGGTCGCGCGGCAGCCGGAGCGCGCCCCCGCTTCCGAGTTGGGTCACCGGTTCGATCGCCACGCTGGCCTCGCCCTTCCGGCACTGCCGCAGTAAATGCGTACACCTCGCCTGCGGCGGCCGGAGAACCCGCCGTAGGTCGCGATGATCACGGCAGGGGCTCCGCCGCAGTAAATCCGGTATTTACTGCGTCAGTGTGGCCTGACCGATGATTTTTCCGCGCCGTGCTGGTCTGTACGCCGAATACCGACTCACGGGAGGCTGACGCCATGCGGAAACTGGCCTTTGGCATGAACCTGAGCCTGGACGGCTACATCGCCGCGCCCGGCGACGACCTCGGCTGGAGCGTGCCGAGCGACGAGCTGTTCCAGTGGTGGTCCGACCGGGTGGGCGCGACGGGCCTGGCGCTGTACGGGCGCAAGCTGTGGGAGACGATGAGCTCCCACTGGCCGACCGCCGACAAGCAGCCGGGTGCCACACCGGCGGCGATCGAGTACGCCGGCCGCTGGCGGGACATGCCGAAGGTCGTGTTCTCCTCTACGACCAGCACGGTCGACTGGAACACCCGTCTGGTCACCGGCGACGCGGTCACCGAGATCACCAGGCTCAAGGCCGACGACGGCGGCCCCATGGACATCGCCGGTGCCACACTCGCCGCGGCGGCCATGCGGGCCGGGCTGATCGACGAGTACGCGATCGTCACCCATCCGGTCCTGGTGGGCGGCGGCACGCCGTTCTTCACAGCCCTGGACAACTGGGTGAACCTGACCCTAGTGGAGACCCAGACGTTTCCCGACGGCGTGGTCCTGACCAGGTACGAGACCAAGCGCTGAGCGCTCGACGTCGGATCGGCGCGGGCTTCGGACGCCCAAGGATCTCGCGGCGCTGTGTTCCGAGGCGATCGTGATACCCCTGCCGGATCACAGGCCGTGTATGTAAGGGATCCCCAACCGGACACCGGTCAGCTCGTCCTGAGCGGGAGTCTGCTGGTCATGTTGAGTTTCACCTCGCCGTAGGGCCGGACGTGGGACCAGAACAACGGGGTCAGGCCGCGCCGGTCCGCGGGCGTGAGGAGGTCCGCCCACTCCGGTTCGCCGAGGATGTCCTGGAGCATCAGGGTGTTCACGAAGACCAGGGCCGATTGCAGGATGCGCAGGCACAAGACGAACACCTCCTGCTCGTCGCGCCGGTTCGAGGCGATCTCCCCGACCTTGCCGTAGGCGATCACGGAGTTCGCGCCGTTGGAGGACTCCATCACGTTCAGGCCCTCCTCGATCTCCCGCTGAAGGTCCCGAAGTCGCAGGTAGCGGGCCACGAAGATGGTCTTCTGGGCGCGGCCGGCCTCCAGCATGGCCGCGTAGGTGGGGTGGGAGGCGTTGGGGGTGAAGCGGCGCAGGATCGCCTCGGTGGACGCGGTGCGGGTCCGGATCGCGGTGACGTACTTGATCATCTGGTCGTACTGCTGGGCGATGAGTTCCCAGCGGATCGGCCGGGTCAGCGCCGGGGTGAGCTGCGGGTAGGCGTCCGGTTCGCCAGCCATGGGCCGGTACAGCTTCACCTTGTTGATCCGCTTGATGCGCGGCAGCAGGTCGAAGTTCAGCAGCCTCGTGATGCCGAACCCGATCTCCGACTGGCCATGACTGTCGGTGTAGTTGGCCTCGACGTCCATGGCGGTGCCGTGCCGCATCGCGCCCTCGACCCTCGCGGCGACCTCGGAAGCGGTGCAGTTGATCAGCTGGGAGTGGATGGCCAGGGACTTCTTCTCCACGTGCCAGTAGATGAGCACCCCACGGCCGCCGTAGCGCGAGTGCCACTCGGCGAACAGGTTCTGGTCGTATGCCCGCACGTGCGTGGAGTCGGAGGCCACCGCGGTCGAGCCCTGGCCCCACAACTCGGTACTGCGGGCGGCGAAGGCGGCGTTCGCGATCTCGATGGCGATCTGCCGGGCCGTCTCCGGGGTGAGATACCGGCGGCGCACGTAGCGCAGTTCGTCCTCGGTGTGGCCGTGGCCGCCGGAGGCGACGGCCTTGATCCCAGTGTTCGTGCCGTAGGCGTAGATCACCAACATCAGGCGCTCGGCCAGGACCTCCGCAGACAGGGAGCCGCCGCCGGAGACAGAGGTGACCGCATCCAGGCAGCCCGTGCGCAGGACTGCCTCTTTCAGCATGTCGATGAGCGGCAGGATGCCCCACCGGCGCTGTACCTCACCCTTGATCCGGCGCAGGTTCTTCGGCTCGGGCTGGGCCTCGGCCGGGGTCAGCCGGATCGCCCCGGACTTCCGCTCGGCGATGTCCAGCCAGCTCAAACGCGGCATGCGGTCGTTCAACAGCGTCAGCTCGGTGGTCATCTGCTCGCGCAGCTCGTCGACGAAGTCGGCGGCGTCCAGCGGCTTGCGGAGCTCGCGGTAGTTCTCCTCGCGGCGCTCGGCGAAGTCCTGGGGCAGGTCCTCGTCGGGGTTGCGCCACTTGTCGGCGCCGACCACCCAGATCTCCTTGCACTTGAGCTGGTCGCGCAGGGCCTGGAAGGCGACGACCTCGTAGACCATCCGCACCACCCGGCGCCGGCCCCGCTTGTCGGTGCGGTGCACGACCTCGGCCCAGTCCCCGCTCATCGCCTTGTGCATGGTTTGCTGCGGCCAGACTTACGACCGATGGGCGCCCGGCCTCCTCGCAAGGGACTGCGGGCCGGCGCCGCCACGGACCTCGGCGAGAACGGGGTGACGGACGAGGAGATTCAGGAAGCGGGCCGCTGGGTGAAGGGTTCCGCAATGCCATGGAGGGTCTGCATGCGCCCCGGCGAAGGCCGACGGCGACTCGTTCCGGAAGGTGCCTGTGCATGATCCGGGCGCGGCCGACGGTATAGAGCCCCCCACACAAAGTGTGCACTAGGTGTAATGTAGATACATGACAGCTTCATATCCGATCACTGAGGCGCGCGGCCAGCTCGGAGAGCTGGCCCGCCGTGCCGCCCAGCATGAACGTGTGGTCCTCACCGACCGCGGCCAGCCCACCGCCGTCCTCATCTCCCCCGCCGAGCTGGAGGACATGGAGGACGCCCTGGCCGTGGCCCGCCTCGAACGCGACCGCGCGCTCGGGGCGCAGCTAGCGCCTGTCGCCGACACCGATGCCCGCGCTCTGTTCCGGCAGGGCGCCGAGCGCGGTGCCGCCCGGTGAGCTGGACCGTCACCTGGGAGCCATCCGCGGTCAACGCCACGGTGCGATTTCTGGAGGAACGCCCCGACACACTGGATGAAGTGTTCGCGGCAAGCGACATGCTCGCCGAGGACCCGAAACCGGCGGGCAGCACTCCGTGGGGAACCAGTCACCGCCGCCTGCGTGTCGGCCGCTGGCGCCTCCTCTACCGCATCGACGACGCGAACCGAATCCTTCACATCGAGCACGTCGGATTCACGGCATAAGCACCAACGTCGACCGGGGCGAACGGCATCAACTGCCCTTCGCCCCCGTCCGGTTCATGTACCTGGGTAGCCGAACCGCAGGTACGGTTCTGGTGTCGAGTCAGAACGGAGCCCAGTGTGCACCCTCATTCTCACGACCACACCGGCGCACGCATAGCTCGTCTGCGGCGCGCCCGTCACCTGACGCAGGTCCAGCTCGCCGACCTGGCCGGACTCTCCATGTCGATCATCAGCAAGATCGAGCAAGGGCGTGAACCAGCCACGCCGTTCATCATTGCGCAGGTGGCCGCCGCGCTGCGCGTGGGCGTCGGTGAGATCACCGGTCAGCCGTACGCGGAAGAGCTCCGTGCCGACGAGCTCGACGTCCTTGTGCGCCCCATCCGTGAGGCCCTGGACGTGTATGACCTGGGGGCCGACCCAGACATCACCCCGCGCTCGCTGGACGTGCTGAGCTCCGAGGCAAAGCGGCTGTGCGTGCAGGTACGCGCGGGCGAGATCCGGCGGGCGGGATCGGATGTGGCCGGCCTGATCCAGGAAGCGACCACGGCAGCGCACCAGCACGGGACTACCGAGGGATGGAACACCCTCGGCTCGTTCTTCCGCACCGCGTACGACGTGACCACCAAGCTCGGGTACTCCGACCTTGCTGCCCTGTCGCTGACGCGGATGGACTGGACGGCGCAGCGCGCATCCAATGCTGTCGTCGGCGGCATGTACCACTACATGCGTGCCCTGACCCACCTGCGCGAAGGTCAGTACCGTACGGGCGACCGTCTGGTCCGCCTGGGCCTGAGCGTGCTCGAGCAGGCGGAGCCGACCCGGGAGCAGCAGGTCGTCACCGGTCAGCTTCACCTTGGCGCTGCCGTCATGGCAGGCCGCGCCAAGAACGAGGACGTCGCCGAGGGGCACCTGCAGGAGGCGACGCGCATCGCGGAGGGGACGGGCGAGGCGGCGGAAACCTACTGGCTGACGTTCGGCCCGACCAACGTCAAGGTCCACAGGGTGTCGGTCCTGGCGGAGCTGGACAAGTATGGCGAGGTCATCGAGGCGAGCTCTTTCCGGCTCCCCGCCGACTGGCCGAAGTCCCGCATCAGCCATCACTACGCCGAGGTGGCGCAGGCGCAGATGCGGGAGAACCAGATCGACGCCTCGTTCAAGAGCCTGGTCGCCGCACGGAAGGCTGCGCCGCAGCAGGCCAAGTACCACCCGACGGTGCGCGAAACGTACGCGGCGCTCGAGGCCGCGCACCGTCGCCTGCCGAACTCGTTCCTCTCCTACGGATCATGGCTCGGCCCAGGCGCACACTGAGAGTCAACCCTTGTCCCCAACCGTCACTAATTCACTGACAGTTGGGGCTCTCGCATAGCGCCAACATGAGGGACCCGCACCTGTGCGTCCCCACTCATGGAGCCGACCATGCTGACACGGCACACGCCTCCAGGACGCTTACGTCGACGCGCCCTGTACGAGGCCCCACTCGCCTCGCACGCCCCCGTAAGAACCGTGCCGCCGGCCCGCGCTTCCCGGCCGGCCACGGAACAGCCGAGCCCCGCCGTATGCGGCGAGAGCATTCGCACCTATCCGATGACCGTGCCCGCGCCACGCCATGCCCGCACGGACGCCCGGATGCTGCTCCCCGCGCTGGGCTGGACGTTGACGACGCCACGCTCGCCGTCAGCGAGCTCGTCACCAACGCCTACCGGCACGCGAACACCGCCGGGCCTGAACTGCGCGTGCGCCTGGCCCTCTTGGCCGACGGGGCGCTCCTGCTCGAGGTCTCCGACCCCCTGCCCGGCTTCATGTCACGGATACCCAACCCCGAGCGGGGCCGTGTCCTGCCGCTCCTGGACCAGCTCGCCAAACACCTCGACTGGTACGAGTTCGGGCCACAGTGCGGTCATGACCGTGGGAGTGGAGTTCGAGGGCATGAGCGACCGCCAGTAGTGGATGGCGGGTACGCCGCCCGCATGCAGGCGGGGGGAGTTGGCGCGCAGGGCTTCGTGGTCGATGCCGTGTTCCACGCTCGGGCCCAAGCCGCAGTAGCTGAGATAGACGATGACGGGCAGGCAGACCGGCGGCGCGGGCGCGCAGGATTGCGAGCACGTTGTGGGTGATGGCGCACTTGGTGATGAGGCATACCGGGCTCCGCAGGATGGGCACTGACAATCGCTTCGGGGAAGGGCCGCGTCGTGCGCCGTGCCCGTGGAGCAGGCGGACGACGCGGGAGTGCGTCAGACGGACTGGGTGGTGATGTGGGCTCCGACCGCGGCCAGCTTGGCGACGGGCTGTTCGTAGCCGCGCTCCAGATAGCGGGCTCCGGTGATGGTGCTCGTGCCGTCGGCGACGAGTGCGGCGAGGACGTAGCCGAAGCCGGCTCGCAGGTCAGGGATGACGAGGTCGGCGCCGTGCAGGCGGCGGGGGCCGCTGATCTTGGCGGTGTGCTGGAAGTCCCGTCCGTGGAAGCGGCAGGCGACCGCTCCCAGGCACCTCGTGGTCAGCTCCACCGAGGCGCCCATGGCGCTCAGTTGCTCGGTGTAGCCGAAGCGGTCTTCGTAGATGGTTTCGTGGACGACGGATGTGCCGGTGGCCTGGGTGAGCAGGACGGTGAGCGGCTGCTGCCAGTCCGTCATGAAGCCGGGGTGGACACTAGTTTCGATGTCGGTGGCGGTCAGCGGACGGGCCCTCCAGAACTCCAGGCCGTCCTTGGTCTGGGCGAAGTCGCCGCCGATGTGCCGCAGGGTGTTCAGGTAGGTGACGAGGTGCTCCTGGCGTGCCCCGCGAACCTCGATGCGCACATCCACCGGCCACAAATCTGCCGGGCGCGGCCTGAACCGCCACCGCAAGCGGCAACTCGACCTGCGCAAGAAGCTCCAGGCCAAGGGCACCAAGTCCGCCAAGCGGCTGTTGAAACAGCGCAACCGGCGTGAACAGCGCCACGCGAAGAACCAGAACCACATCATCGCCAAGACGATCGTGACCGAGGCTGAACGCACCTCGGCCGGAATCTCCCTGGAAGAACTCAAGGGAATCCGGCAGAGGGTACGGCTCCGCAAGCCCCAACGGGTCGCACTGCACTCCTGGGCCTTCGCCCAGCTCGCAGACTTCATCGTCTACAAGGCCCGCAGGGCCGGCGTCCCCGTGGTCTTCGTCGATCCCGCCTACACCTCGCAGCAGTGCTTCGAGTGCGGCCACATCGACAAGAAGAACCGGGCAAGCCAGGCCCGCTTCACCTGCCGGAACTGCGGGGTCGTTGCCCACGCAGACCGGAACGCTTCCCACAACATCGCCCGCAAGGGCGTAGCTGTGTGGACTGCGGGGCGTGAGTCACGCGTCCCTGCCACCCCATAAGGGTGTCTGGACGGAGGAGCCCACCCAACAGCCAGTCGGGCGCTACCTCCAAGCCCCGTCCTTCAGGGCCGGGTCAAGTTGACTGCCCAGCTCAGCGAGCATGCCCAAAACGAGGTCAACCTCCACGATGCGGGGGACTTTGTGCAGCACGCACGGCTGGTCGGTCAGCAGGCTGGCGACGAGTTGCTTGGTGACGGCGTTCTTCGCGCCTGATGCCGTGATCGAGCCCTCGAGCGGTACGCCACCGGTGATGCTGTAGGTGTGGCGATTTTTGGCCATGGGCTGCTCCAGCACGCTAGCAATAGTCATCTAGTGATATCCCTCGGCGTCCTATTCGGCATCTATGGCGGACTGCTCGCCGCAACGTCACGACGAAACCCGCTCGGTGAGATAGGACGATACTGGTGTGATGCTGGTTGCATCGCCCGGGAGTAGCCGTTCGGCCCCCTGATACAGCCGGTTCGGGTAGATGAGGCCACCGGTCACCGCAGCCTGCAAAACGGCCGTGCGGGCGCGCTCCTTCATGCGCGGCACGAGGTCGGCGCTCTCCTCCAGTTGGCGGCTGACGGTGAACGCTCCGTGCCGGGCGCCCGGTGGCGGAGACTGCGTTGGAGGATTCACGCCGCGGACCGTAGGAAGCCTCGCGGCTCGCGTCTCGGCCTGCCGAGTCGGTCAGCCGAACCGAAGGCAGTACACGGTGATCGAGTACATCTGAGAGACCGCCAGTCGATAGGCTGAAGCCACGCGATAGAGCTCCGATTCCGCACTTTCGCACCGGCCGACCCGGCGTAGCCAGATGGGAATACGCACTGTGAACGGTGCCGATGTCGACCGCCTTCCGCAGCGGGCCTTCCGCTTGATCGTCACGGGTGGCGGAACGGGTGGTCACACGTACCCCGCCCTGACAGCTGTGCGAACGCTGGCGGCCCGGCTCACAACTCAGGGCCGTGCGCTGGAAGTCCTGTGGGCAGGCAAAGCGGACAGCTTGGAGTCCCGAGTCGCAGCCGCCGAGGGAATCGTGTTCGCGTCGGTGGCCACGGGGAAGATCCGCCGCTCGAAGAACCCACTGAAGATGATCTCGCCCGCGAACATGGCGGATATGAGTCGGGTCCCGCTCGGTGTCTTGCAGGCCCGCAAGATCATCAGTGCGTTCCGGCCCGATGTTGTGCTGGCAACTGGCGGGTACGTGGCCGTTCCAGTGGGTGTGGCCGCGACCCGGCTGTGCCACGTGCCCCTGGTGGTGCATGAGCAGACCGTGCGTCTGGGCTTGGCCAACAAGACGCTCGCCGGCGCAGCGACCCGTGTAGCCGTCTCGTCGGAGTCCACCCTGCCGCTCCTGCCGGAATCGGTGCGAGCGTCGGCGGCCGTGACGGGTAACCCGGTTCGGCCGCAGGTGTTCACCGGGCAGGCGGAGAAAGCGGTCGAGGCATTGAAGTGGGGCGGCTTCGACCGCCGTCTGCCGACCGTCTACGTCACCGGCGGCGCGCAGGGATCCCAGCAGATCAACATGGTGGTGCGCGACGTGCTGCCGTGGCTGCTCGGCCATGCCAACGTGATTCACCAGTGCGGTCCCGACCACGTCGAGGGACTGCGTGAGCACACCGCGCATCTTCCTGCGCCGAGCGCGGCGCGTTATCACCTCACCGGATACGTCGGCGCTGAACTGCCCGACGTTCTGGCCCTGGCCGATGTGGTGATCTCCCGTAGCGGTGCCGGCACGATTGCCGAGTTGACCGCGCTGGGCAAGGCCGCGGTATTCATTCCACTCGCCACCTCGGCCGGCAATGAGCAGGCGCACAACGCCGGGCACCTGGCGGACAACGGAGCCGCGGTCACGCTGGTCGATGATGTGTCCGCGGCCCGGCTTCAGGCTGCGGTGGAGCCGCTGCTGACGGATTCGACGCAGCGCCAGGCGATGGCAGAGCGGGCCCGGTCGTACGGCCGTCCCGATGCCGCCGAGCGGCTTGTTGACGTCGTCCTGTCAGCCGCTGCCAGCGGCTGACAGGACGATGCGCTACGGCAGGTAGCGGGCGGATCTGGCCTCGATGATCGCAGCGCAGGCGGTGAAGTCTGCGGCCGGCTTGCCCATGGGGTCGGGTACGTGCTGGTCTTCGAGGTAGAGCTGCATCTTGGCGGTGCTCTCCGCGCCGCCGATGGTGTGCAGGTTCGCCAGAACTGAGCGGTCCATGGCGAGGACGAGGTCGGCCCAGTCGATCAGGGTCTTGTCCACCTGGGCAGGGCGGTGGCCCGTGAGGTCGTAGCCACGGTCGGAGGCGGCAGCGATCATGGAGGGGTGGGCAGTTTCTCCGGCGACCCACTTGTCGATGAGTCCTGCCGACCGGACTTCCAGGGGCCCGCCTCTGAGCGAGAGCACCCCATCACGTGAGCAGGGTCCGGCACGCAAGTCGTTCCGTGAGGGCTTTGCCAACTGCGTAGATAGCAGTGGGTGATTGCTCGAGATGCAGGGGGTGTTGAGGCCTGTTTCGCTGGTGTGGCCCGCTCTTCCTCGTCACCCAAGGAGTGATCATGAGCGCTGCAGGCGAGTCCGGTCGTGCCCAGCAGATCCGTGCCAAGGCCCAGGACCTGGAACAGGCCGCGGAGCGCGCCACCGACCCGCAGGAGCGTCAGCGCCTGAAGGACAAGGCCCGCCGGCTCAAGGAGCAGAGCGAGCACACAGGCGATACCGGTAAGCCGGACATCCACCCGATGTAGTCCCGGCGGTTCCGAGTACAGACACCGGCCGGTGGTCGGCCTCCGTGGCCCTTTTTGGCACGCGAGAGGCCCCGGCCGGTCACTGCTGTCTCCGCTCAAGAACAACGCCTGCGCCGCCAACGGATCACCACACCCCCGGCAGTACCGCCGAGCCGTCCTGCCAGCCACTCAGCCGCCCTGGTGCGCGCGTGCTGCTCGCACCGAATGTGGGTGGTTTTGCGGGTTTGGTATCGACTCCGCGCGGAGGGGCGGCCCGCGATCTCGGCGTCAGCAACTTCCCTCAGCCGTGTGGACATTGCCTAAACAACGACACCAGCGACCTCGTCTCGCCCGCAGCCCGGAGGATGACCCGGCGGGCGCGGATCTTCGGCAACTCGCTGACCTGGAACGACCTGCCCTGGCTGCGTTCGATCACCGATCTGCCGCTGATCCTGAAGGGCATCTGCCCCCCGACGACGCCGCCGTGCCAAGGACGGCGGCGTGGACGGCATCTACTGCTCCAACCACGGCGGACGCCAGGCCAACGGCGGCCTGCCCGCCCTCGACGCGCTGCCCGGCGTGGTCCAGGCCGCCGACGGCACGCCCGGCCTGTTCGACTCCGGTGTCCGTACGGGAGCCGACATCATCAAGGCCATCGCCCTGGGCGCCAGCGCCGTCGGCCGCCCTTACGCGTACAGCCTTGCCCACGGTGGCGAGGCCGGCGTCGTTCACGTCCTGCAGGCTCTGCTCGCCGAAGCAGACCTGATCATGGCCGTCGACGGCTCCCCGACCCTCGCCGACCTCACCCTGGACGCCCTCCGCCATTTCGCCTGACAGTCGCCGGCCAGCCGGGGCCAGATCCACATGGCGGACGCGTCCAGTCAGGCCCGTCACCGAATGGACCACGCGTCGCGACGAGCAGACCCCTGCCCGGCAGGATCAGATTGTCCGCGCCTGGTCCGGTCTCCCCACCATGTCGCAAGGGCATCACGACGCCGAAGACGGCGTCCGGCCTCCCCAGCTAGAAAGTCGGTTGTAACCATGTCTGAGAAGTCCACCGTCCGCAGCGTGACCTATGACCTGCTGCGGACCCTGAACCTCACTACGGTCTTCGGTAACCCCGGCTCCACCGAGCAGCCGTTCCTGCAGGAATTCCCCGAGGATTTCACCTACGTCCTGGCGCTGCAGGAGGCGTCCGTCATCGCGATGGCCGACACCTTCGCCCAGGTCACCGGCCGCCCCGCGCTGGTCAACCTGCATTCCTCGGCCGGGATGGGAAACGCGATGGGCAACCTGGTGGCGGCCTACCACGGGAGCACGCCCCTGATCATCACCTCCGGCCAGCAGCACCGGGAACTGGTCATCGGGGACCCGTACCTCGGCAACCGCGAGGCCACCACGCTGCCCAAACCATGGGTGAAGTGGTCCTACGAACCGGCCCGCGCCGAAGACGTCCCCGAAGCTTTCATGCGGGCCTACGCGGAGGCGTTGCAGCCGCCGACGGGACCGGTCTACCTGTCGATTCCCATGGACGACTGGAAGCGGCCGCTGTCCGGCTTCCCGAGAGTGCGGACGGTGAGCGACCGCGTCGCCCCCGACATCGCGCGCCTGCGCGCCTTTGCCGAGCGCATCTCCGCCAGCCGTCGCCCCGCACTGGTCTTCGGACCGGAGGTCGACCGCGCCGGCGGCTGGAACGCGGCCGTCGCCCTGGCGGAGAAGCTGCGCGCCGCCGTCTACGGCGCCCCACTGCTGGACCGCGCCTCCTTCCCCGAGGACCACCCCCTCTTCGGCGGCCCGCTCGGCATGTCGGTCAAGACCATCAGCGACCGGCTCGCCGGGCACGACCTGGTGGTCGTGATCGGCGCGGAGGTGTTCCGCTACTACCCCTACGTCCCCGGCGACTACCTCCCCGACGGCACCGAACTCCTGCAGATCACCGGCAACCCGGCAGTCGCCGCGGCGGCCCGCGTGGGCGACAGCCTCCTGGGCGACCCCAAAACGGCGATCGAGCTGCTCCTGGACATGGTCACAGAGGGACCGGCGCGGACCGCTCCAGAACCGATGCCGCGGCCCCGTGAGCTGCCCCAGGAGCCGAACAGCCCGCTCACCCCACCGGAGGTGTACGCCGCCCTGAGCAGGGTCAGGCCGCCGGACGCGGTAATCGTCAACGAATCGACCTCCACGATGGCGCAGCAGGTCGAGTGGCTTCCGACGGTCAGGAGCGGATCGTTCTTCGCCACGGCCAGCGGAGGGATCGGCTGGGGCACCCCGGCCGCGGTGGGTGTCGCGCTGGGCGACCAGGAGCGGGGCGTCGAACGGCCGGTGGTCGGCCTGATCGGCGATGGTTCCTTCCAGTACTCCGTGCAGGCCATCTACACGGCGGCCCAGCACCACCTCCCGATCGTCTACGTGGTCATGCGCAACGAGGAGTACTCCATCCTCAAGTCCTTCGCGGTGCTGGAGGAAACCCCGGGCGTACCGGGGCTGGACCTGCCGGGGCTCGACATCGCCTCCGTCGCCCGCGGCTTCGGATGCCGCGCCGTCGACGTGAAGACCACCGAGGACCTGGAGCGGGAGTTCAAGTCGGCCCTGACCGCCGGCACCACCACCGTCATCGTGGTCGCCACGCAGCCCCAGAAGGCGATGTTGTAGGCCGCGAGGCTCGCACGGCCGAGGAGAGACAAGCGGAGAGAGGACAGCAAGCATGGACTTCGGGCTGAAGGACCGGGTGTACATAGTCACCGGTGGCACCCGGGGGCTGGGCATGGCCGCGGCGCGCGAGTTGGTGGCGGACGGTGCGCGGGTGGTCGTCAGCGGCCGCAGTGAGAAGTCAGTCGCCGCCGCACAGGCGGAGCTCGGCGGCCCGGGGCAGGCGGTCGGCGTCGTGGCCGACAACGCCGAGACCGACACTCCAGACCGGCTGATCGCCGCGGCACATGATGCCTTCAAGCGGCTCGACGGGGTGCTCATCAGCGTCGGCGGACCCCCGGCAGGCACGTCGGACACCATCGACGACGACCAGTGGCGCACCGCCTTCGAGTCGGTCTTCCTCGGCGCGGTGCGGCTGTCCCGCGCGGTGGCGGCGAAGCTGGGCGAGGGAGGCGCCATCGGCTTCGTCCTCTCCAGCTCCGTGTACGAGCCGATCCCCGACCTCGCGATCTCCAACGCCCTGCGGCCGGGCCTGGCCGGATATGCCAAGAACCTCGCGAACGAGCTGGGCCCGAGGGGCATCCGTGTCGTCGGCCTCGTGCCCGCCCACATCGAAACCGACCGCGTACACGAACTCAACGCACGGACCGGCGACGCTGACGCCGCCCGCGAGCGCGCCACCGCCGACGTCCCCCTGCGCCGTTACGGCGCGCCGGACGAGTTCGGCCGCAGCGCCGCCTTCCTGCTCTCGCCGGCCGCGTCGTACCTGACGGGCGTGATGCTGTCGATCGACGGGGGTGTGCGCAAAGGCTTTTGACGGAGCCTCCGGCGAACTACACGACCGGCTCAACACCCAGGGGGCCAGGAGCCCAAGCAACGGTGCAGATCAGAGGAATCCTTCCGGTCTGAACAGGACCGACAGCGGCTCGCTGACCCGATCGAAACGGATCTCCTGCCCTTACGACGCGAAAACCTGGCTCGAAGCGCGTCAACGATCACTGTTTGCTCAGGGCCCGGCCGCCTGCCAGCCGTGAATTCCAGGCAGTTGAGGAGTCATCATGCCCATCTACACGTGCACCACCACCCAGGGGTCGCTGACCAGCGAGGTGAAGGCCCTGCTGGCAGCCGAGATCACTCGGATTCACGTGGACATCAACCACGTGCCACCGGCCTACGTCAACGTGGTGTTCTCCGAGCTGCCTACGGACAGCATTTTCGCAGGCGGGCAGCCGGCGAAGACGCTGATCCTCACTGGCTGGGTGCGGCGAGGCCACCCGCAGAAGGAGGCGACCCGACTGGCCCTGGAGCTGTCCTCAGCGATCGCCCGGATCTCCGGCGTCGACGAGAGCCAGACCATGGTGGTACTGCAGGACGGCCCTGCAAGGTCCGCTGTCGAGGGTGGGCACATGCTGCCCGAACCAGGCGAGGAAGAGGAGTGGCTGCGCCGGACCGGGGCCTGAACAGCGTGCGCGTCTCGGTGCTTGTCTAATGCCGGAGGCCATCGGCCAGTTCACCGGACGGCAACTCGCCTTCGGGACTGGGGTGTTTGGCATCAGTGTCGTCGGGCACCACTCACATCTGCACGGTGTGAGGCTGTGTGAGGGTGTGAAGTGTCATTGGAGCGTCATCGCAGAGAAGTCTTTGCTGAGCCAGCGTCAGTTATCGAGAAGGATGCTCTGACCTGCAGAGAATGAGGTGGACTTGATGACGGCTGATGACATCAACTGGTGACATCTTGTGGCATTTCGCTGGACATGTTGACTGCACTACCCACAGCGCATCGACGAGCGTGCGCCGGAGGTCCGCTACCTCTGGCAGCCACATGCGTAGTCGCCCTGCCCGCCCGCCCGCCCGCCCGCCCGGCCGGCCGGCCGGCCGTGAAGGCGGTCACCCGAGCACCGGGTGACCGCCTTCACTGTTGGGCCTGTGGGGCTACGGTGACGTGCATGACCATTTTGATCGTCGGTGGCAGTGGCTTCCTGGGGTCTGAATTGATCCGGCAAGCGAGCACGGCGGGGCACACGACCGTCGCGACGTACGCGACCGGGCCGGGTCGCTCATCCCCGACCGCGTGGTGCCCCCTCGATCTGCGGGACGCGGGAAGGATGGACGCCGTCATGGCCGACGTGAATCCGGCCGTGGTCATCAATGCATCGAGCGGCCGGGCCGACTGGGCGGTTACTGCAGAAGGTCCTCTTCAGCTCGCGATGGTCGCGGCGAAGCACGGAACCCGCATGGTTCACGTGTCGAGCGACGCGGTGTTCTCCGGTGCAGGCCGGGTCCATTACGACGAGTCCGCTCTCCCGGATCCCGTCACCCCGTACGGCGCAGCCAAGGCCGCGGCCGAGACCGGGGTCCTCGCCGTGCACCCGAAGGCCGTTGTCGCCCGCACGTCGCTGATCATCGGTCACGGGCGTTCCGAGCACGAACGCCTGGTGCACCAACTGGCCGCCGGCACTGTCGATGGCGCCCTGTTCACCGACGACATCCGCTGCCCGGTCCATGTCTCGGATCTGGCGGCCGCCCTCCTGGAACTGGCGTCGGGCGGAGCAACAGGCATCCGCCATCTCGCAGGGAGCGACGCCCTGAGCCGTCACGAACTCGGCACCCTCATCGCCAGACGCGACGGTCTCGACGCCCCCCATTTGCCTACGGGCCTGCGGGCAGACAGCACCGTTCCAGGAGCCCTCGACGTGCGCCTCCAAAGTCAAGCGACCCAGCGGCAGTTGCGCACTGTGCTGCGTGGAGCCCGGCAGTTCCTGGGCCCTGGTGTGTGACGCGATTCGTGGCCGTTTCGGCCTACGCGAGCGAGTATGCCGGTGCGGAGGTCCTGAGAGGAGACGAGCGGCCGTCGTGGGGTGAGGGGGACGGTGTCCGGGTGGGGCCTGACAAGGCGCTGGGTGTCGGGTCAGTGGTCGCCGATGGTGCCGGGCATCTCAACCAGGCGGAGACGGCCGAACGCGTCCCGAAGCGCTGTCCGTTCTCGTGGACGAGGCCAGCATGCGGCAACTCCTGTCGCCCTGCCGTAAGCGCGGCATCCCCGTCGGTGTGCTCGCGCCCGAGCGGCAGCGTGCCTGGCCCAAGTAGATTGATCACACGTGTCGTTGAGGCTGGTTCGAAGGGCTGGGGCATGACTTTGGAGATGAAGCCGATCGGGGAAGTGGTCGAAGGCCGCATGGAGGTCGCTGATGACTACTGGGGTGGTGTCGAGTCGGTGATCCAGCTCGATGAGGCCGAGTTTCCCCTCGACTCTGTACAGGGCCTTGCGGAGTTCTCGCACCTGGTTGTGGTGTGGCACTTCGACCGGGCCTCGCCTAGTGATGTCGAGTACCACGCCCGCAGCCCGCGCGGGAATACCCAGTGGCCGGCTACGGGCACGTTCGCCCATCGCAACCACCGGCGCCCCAACCAGCTGGCACAGAGCTTTCCCCGGCTGCTCAAGGTCGATGGACTCAGCTTGAGGGTGACCGATCTGGATGCGGTGGTGGGCACGAAGATTTACGACCTGTCGCCGTACTTCACCGAGATGGGGCCACGCGGGACGGTCCACGAACCGGCCTGGCCCGGCGAGATGCTGGCCGACTACTGGACCGACAACTCCTGACAGCGCCTTGCGAGCGTGTGCGGCTCAGTGCCCGCTGCCACGGCCCCTGGTTTCTCGCAAGGGCGCCCACTGGCCATGGGGTGTGGCGCGTCAGCTGAGATCCGCTGTGTGCCCTGGAACACCGGCCCGGGGGACTGATCCCGGGTCTGCTGCGTACGCGCGGTCAGAACCGCAGCAGGTCCGCGGCACTGAGGCTGAGGATGCCGTCGTGCCAGGTCAGGCCACGCAGGTCGCGGATGACGAGGTTGGCGTCGGTGACCAGTCCGCGCGGTCCGACGCCGACGATGGTGGCGCCCGCCGCGGCTCCGGCCTTCGCCCCCGCGGTGCTGTCCTCGCAGACAACGGTCCGTGCCGGGGCAAAGCCCAGCTTGTCGGCTGATCGCCGGTCCGTAGGCGACCAGCCCGACGAAACGCACGAGCCCGCCACCACAGTGGCGGGCTCGTGGGTGTTCGACGTCTTATGGTCCGTTCGACCCGCTACTCGGTATCGGCCCGGCCGCCACTGCCGGTCCCGGCGGAGGGTCTCCAGCCGCTGCTCGAGCTCGGCGATCTCCGTTACGACATTCTCGAGGTCTGAGGTGAGCTGGGAGGAGTAGCGCGTGGTGAGATCGTGATGGCGATTCTTGGAAACGACTGGTGTCGCTCCTCTCCTCACTTGATCTGGTCTTCAACGGCTCGGGATGATTGGCATGCGTGACACTGGCGGCGAGCAGGTGTTGCCTAGTTATTCAGGTGCGACTGTGCGTCCCGCCCTGCTCAAGACCGTTCGGTGCTTGTCCGGGGTGCCTTACTCCTCCGCGGGGGTGGCCGGCCGTGTCGCGTAACGGTGGCGCATGGCGTCGCTGGCTGCGGGGCCTGCGGTGAAGACGTAGGTGTCGCTGTCGTCGAGTCGGCGGCCGGTCTTGGCGTCGACGACGACGGGCTCGACTTCCTCGCCATTGTGCGCGTCGATGAGGATCATGCTGCGTTCGGTCGGCGTGAGGCGGGAGTTGCCCCACGCGGCCAGGGCGACGATCACCGGTCGCAGGGAGTGCCCGAGTTCGGTGAGGACGTACTCGTGGCGAACGGGGTTGGTCTGGTACGGCCGGCGCTCCAAGAGCCCGTCCGCGACGAGGGACTTCAGCCGGGTGGTGAGCATGCTGGACGAGATGCCCAGGCTTTCCTGGAACTGGTCGAAGCGTGTGTAGCCGTCGAAGGCGTCGTGGAGGATCAGCAGCGTCCACCACTCGCCGACGTGCTCCACCGTCGTGGACAGCGGGCACTCCCGGTCCTCCAGCCTGATCCGGCTTGCCACGGCGACCATCCTCTCAGTTACTGCTAAAGTCGAAGTTAGTAACTTGTATTTTAGCAGTAATGACGGGAGGGGTGCCTTCTGCGCCCGCGCCCGGGAACGGAACACACCGTGACCACATCCATCAGCGAATCCCTCGAAGGCCAGCGTGCTCTGGTCACCGGCGGGACCAAGGGCACCGGAGCCGCCATCGCCCGACGGCTCGCCGAGGCCGGCGCGACCGTGCTGGTCACCGCCCGCAGCCGCCCTGACGACGTTGAGGAGAAGACGTTCATCACCGCCGACCTGTCTACCGCCAAGGGTGCCGACCACGTCGCCGCCGAGGTGGACGCCCGCGTGGGAGGTGTCGACATCCTGGTCAATACCCTCGGCGGGTCCGAGGCGCCGGCTGGAGGGTTCGCGGCGCTCGGTGAGGACGACTGGGCCAAGGAGCTGAACACGAACCTGCTGGCCGCCGTCCGCCTGGACCGCGCCCTCCTGCCGCACATGATCGCCGCAGGCAAGGGCGCGGTCGTGCACGTCACCTCGATCCAGCGCCGCATGCCGCTGTGGAACGGCACCCTGGCCTACGCCGCAGCCAAGGCAGCCCTGACCACCTACAGCAAGGGCCTGGCCAACGAGGTCGCCCCGCACGGCGTCCGCGTCAACACCGTCTCGCCCGGCTTCGTCCAGACCTCGGCCGCCGACAACCTCGTCGCCCGGATCGCCCACGACGCAGACATCACCCAGGAAGCGGCGCTGGGCCAGCTCATGGATTCCCTGGGAGGCATCCCGCTCGGCCGTCCCAATAGGCCCGAGGAGGTCGCCGAACTCGTCGCTTTTCTCGTCTCCGACCGGGCTTCGGCCATCGTCGGCGCCGAACACGTCATCGACGGCGGCACCACCCCCACCGTCTGAACCCGCCACCACCCCAAGGAACGTCATGCACGACCAGCCCCGAACCGCCAGCCCGGACAGCCTGCCCGAGGTGGTAACCCGTTACCTCAAAGCACACCACGCCCACGACACCGCCACCGCAGTCACGGCGTTCACCGACCAAGCCACGGTGATCGACGACGGCAACACCTACGCGGGCACCGAGGCGATCGAGGGGTGGCTCAACCGATCGGCCACCGAATTCACCTACACCATCCACCTCGCCGATATCCAGCAGACCGACGCGACTCACTACGTCGCCACCCACCACCTCGAAGGCAACTTCCCCGGCGGCACCATCGATCTGCGGTACAAGTTCACACTCCGCGACGATCTCATCGAACGCCTCGTCATCGAGCCCTGAGTCCGCTCATCTCTTGCCGCCTGCGCGACAAGCCCCACTCACCCAGGGCCCGCCCGTCCTAGCCGTCAGCCGCCCGACCACCGGGTCGCCGCCACGGGACTGCGGCTCACCGGCAGCTACATCGCGACGCGGCTCATCTCGGACCGGCTGGAGCGGGAACGCGACGCCCGCTTCTGCCTCGGCATACTCAACGCGATCATCGCCATGCCGGAGCCCCCCGGGACCGGTCTTGTACGACAGATCGGCACGCTCGGCTGGAAGGTCGATGGCTGGTGCACCGCCCTGGACATACAGGTGGCGGGCCAGCCCGATCAGCAACGCCTGCTCGCACTCACCGACGAACTCCAGCACCGGCTCACGGAACTGGGCTTCGGTAGCCACATAGTGGAGCGGCCGAATGGCTGGACGACCTGGGCCACCTCCGGTGCCGAGCCGCAGACCGCCTCCTACGGTCTGACCTCCAGGGCAGTGGGGGAGGTCCTGAGAGCCTTTGTCGCGGGCCGCCCGGGTATGCGCGTGTACGCCGGGATCGGCCGACCGTGCGCGGGGGTCAGCGGGTTGAAGAAGTCTCTGGCGGAAGCGCAGGAGGCAAGCACGATCGCCCAGGCCGGAGGAACCCGTACCGCCGTACAGCACATCGACGAGATGGGCATGCAACGCATCCTTTTCGGCTGGTACGCCTCACAGGAGTTCGCGGACTTCGCCGCCACACTGCTGCGCCCCGTCCTGACCGTCGACCGCGACGAAGAACTCCTCAGGACTCTGGAAACCTACCTGGACAACGAGTCGTCCCCGACCGTCACCGCCGATGTGCTGGGCGTGCACCGCAACACCGTCGTCAACCGCGTCGTACGGATCCGGCAGCTGCTCTCCGTCGACCTCGACGACCCCGACCAGCGCCTGGCAGTGCAATTGGCCTGCCGCGTCGTCAACCTCCGGGCGTGACAACGCGGCATGACCCGACGCACACCTTCGACGGAACGCCGAGCATCAGGTCGCCCTGAGCAATAGTCAAGAGTTGTGGTTGCGGCCTTCTGTGGCGGATGCGGCGATCTCGGCTGCCGCGCGCCCGGCTTCCTCTCGCACGTCCGTGTCGGGGTGGTTGAAGAAGGGCTCGATCAGTGGGCGGGCCTGGGGGCGTGCGTCGCGCCGAAGATGTAGAGCGTATGAGCGAGGAGCGCGGGCTCCATCGTCGGCATGGCGGCGGCCAGCGATGCGACGATGCCCAGAGGCAGGCTGTAGTGGTTGAACGCTTCGCTGATCGATTCAAGGGCAGACTCGCGGACGATGGCCACCGGTTCGTTGGCCGCCAGGCCGACCACGCGACCGCCGACCGGGGTGCGCCGGGGCAGCCCGGACGTGCGGCCGGGTGAACCAGTGCGAAGTTGACGGCCTCCGGGCGGCGGGATCCCGTGGGACGGACCGGGGGAGCGGCTCGCGTGGACCGGGACGTGGCCGCGCGCTCTGAGCAGGGTCGCCGTGACGAAGCGGTCGGGCGGAGGCGGCCTCCGGCGCTGATCGGCTGGCCCATGTGGGTGCCGTCCAGTCGCAGATACCCAGCTCCGCGGGTGTGATGGGGGTGCGGTCCGTCGACCGCCTCGACGGCCGGCATCTGCCGCTGGAATGCAGGCGAGGCAGAGCGCGCCGACTGTCGTGGGTGTCGGCGCTCGACGAAGGAGTCAATGTGGCAACGCCCTCCTCGGACGACCCCCAGGCACACAAGGGCGGCAACGGTGGTGGCGCAGATAGCCCTGCGCACGGCGGCGAGGAGGGCCACGGCGGCGATTCCGGCCGTGCATCCCGGAAAGATGCCGCGGACGGTAGTTCGTCCAGAGGCGCCGTGAAGCGCACGATGCGCGAGTTCAAAGAGGACAATCTCACGGACTGGGCAGCTGCCCTGACCTACTACGGAGTCTTGGCGATCTTCCCTGCCCTGCTGGCTCTTGTGTCCATTCTGGGCCTGCTGAGTCCTTCTACCATCGACTCGCTGATCAAGAACCTCTCCAGCATTGCGCCCGGGTCCGTGCGCAACATCCTCACCACCATGCTGGAGCAGCTCAAGGGCGGCCAGGGCAAAGCCCTGATCGCGCTGATCATCGGTGTCGTCCTGGCGCTGTGGTCGGCCTCCGGCTACGTCGCCGCCTTCATGCGCGCCTCCAATATCGTCTATGACATCGGTGAGGGCCGGCCAGTATGGAAGACCCTGCCGGTCCGCCTCGCCATCACCGCGGCGGTGGTGATCCTCCTGGCCCTTACAGCGGTCGGCGTCGTCTTCACCGGCACCCTGGCCAAGAAGATGGGGTCGGTCCTGGGCCTCGGCGACACGGCGGTGACCGTGTGGAACATCGCCAAATGGCCCGTCATGCTCATCCTGGTCGTGCTGATCGTCATGCTGCTGTACTGGGCCGCACCCAACGTCAAACGCCGAGTCCGGCGAGTGATGCCCGGCGCAGCCCTGGCGGTAGTCATCTGGCTCATCGCCTGCGCGCTGTTCGCTCTCTACGTCGCCAACCTCAGCAGCTACAACAAGACCTACGGCACGTTCGCCACCCCCATCGTCGCGCTGATCTGGCTCTGGCTCACGAACATCGCGATCCTGCTCGGGCTGGAGTTCAACGCCGAACTCGAACGCGGACGTGCCATCGAAGGCGGCCTCCCACCGGGCGACGAGCCGTACGCCGAGCCCCGCGACACCCGCAAGCTCTGATGAGGGCCGGCACGTCAGCGGGTCCCTCGCGCGGTAGCGACTTCGCCCGGCTGTCAATCTGAGCCTCTGAGTCGGCCTGAAGCACCGCTGTCCTTGGACACCCTCGCCGATTTCCTGTCCTAGACGCTGCCCGGGAGGTGACGGCCGAGCTGCGCGAGGCGATGGACGCCGTCCGACGCTCCGTGGCACCGCTCGCCGCCCGGGTCCGCCACGCCCACACCGCCCGCTCTTCCCCGGCCACAACTCGTGGGAGGCGTACTGCGCGGTGGAGTTCGGCATCTCCCGCGCACAGGCCTACCGGCTTCTCGACGTCGCCCGCTCCCTAGCCGCGATCCACGATGCCGTCACCACCGGTGCCGAGATGTCTCGGCACCGGCCACATCAACCCAGCCACGCTCGACTACGGTCCGTTCCAGCGCGCTCGCTTACGGGCGCGGTCACCGGTTCGACCCTCGGCAGTCGGTGCTCACCTGGCTCACGGATCTCGATGAGAAACGATTGGCGCTGTCGTGTCCACGAACGTGCGACGGCCGGCCTCTCGTCAGAGTGGCTGGCCGTCGGGGTCGCCGGAGCCGGGCTTGAACGTCGCGCCGAGGTCGTACTGCGCGATTCCGAAAGGTTGAAAGTCGGCATCGGCAAGGACGCGGTAGAGGAACTCCGAGGTGGACATGTCGTACCGGTGCCATCCGCCGACGTCATTGGACCGCGCGAGGACGGGGTACTCGCCCGGCCGCTCGGCATCGATCAGCCAGAAGTACTCGTCGGCCCATTCGGTGGAGCCCCACTCAACCAGCCCCTTGCCGCCCGGCGCGTAGATCGCATAGGGATCGACGGCGGAGACGTCTGCGAACTTGCTGTCCTGGTCGACCGACAGGTCGACCCGCCACTGTGTCAGGAAGTCGAACGCGGGGCCTTCGTCACGCCCCAGAAAGTAGAGGGAATCACTGAAGACGCCGCCGCCGAACACCTCGTAGAGCTCCTTGTAGTCCGCCGGCAGCGGAACACCCAACTCTCCTTCAATCGCCGCCCAGTCGACAGAGATCCCGAGCGGCTCCCACCCGGTCAGTTCGATCACTCGCTGAACCCACATACAACAATCTTTAGCACCGGTCTTCGTTCCGATGTCGCTCGCCCCCTCGTCGCTCAGGTCAAGATCGGCAGCGCGGCGAACTTGTCGCGGGCGAAGTGGAAGGCCTCACCATGCCACTTGGCTTTGTCCCTGAGGACCGCCAGGCAGAGCGCGTCGATCCACTCCCAGGTCGTGATGCTCTCCTCGGGGGCATCCTGACCCGGGTCGTAGCTCATGCCGAAGTTCACGTACTCCAGGAAGACCTGGAAACTGCAGTGCGGGTGGTACGCGGCGTATGTCGGGGTACGAGCTCACATACACAGGCAAGTACGGGCTCACGTACAGAGTTCGACGGGCTCCAACTGGCCTACACGCGGCGGTGCCGGGGCCGTCCGATCAGCCAGTGCGCGGACCCGCTCCGAGCGGTCAAGGGCGCCTACGGCGGCGCTCCGCGCTGGCCTACGGTCACCCTTGACAGCTCATCCCGGTCCAACGATCGGCTGGTTATCGGACGGCCCCGAACGAGTGACGCCCGGCCTTTGCACTGCAGCTTGTACGGGGCTCTGCAGATGAGCTCGTACGCGGACACGTCTGCGCGATGCGGGCGTGCTGCTACTCGTGTTGGACTGCAGGGTAGGGGATGGTGGCCAGACGGCGGAGGGGGGAGGCGACGGTGTAGCACACGGCGGTGAGCATGAGGGATGCGGAGACGGCGATGGCCGTTCGCAGTCCGACCGCGGTGGCGAGGGCGCCGCCGAGGATCGCGCCGATGGCCTGTGCCCCGTAGACGAAGAACCGCCAGGATGCCTGGACGCGGCCCATGAGTGCGCCGGGGGTGAGGGCCTGGCGGATGGCCCGCTGCTGGATCGCGTACAGCGGGGTTCCCAGGCCGACCATCAGTTGTCCGAGCGCGACCAGGAGGACCGCCGTCAGTCCCGGTCCGCCGATGGCCGCGATCGTGAACCCGCCGACGCAGACCGCGGCCTGCCCGAGGACGTAGGTCGGGCCGAGGCCCAGGCGGGCGGTGACCCGGGGCCCCAGGAGCGCGCCGAGCACGGAAGCCGCTCCTGAGGCCGTGATGGCGACGCCGACCAGGAGCGACGACAGGTGGAGCGAGCGCACGAAGTAGAGCACCAGAAGGGGCGCTTGGAGGGAACCGGCGAAGGCGCCGATCGTGGCGGAGCCGGCCAAGGCCCGCACCGTCCGAGTCCGAAACAGCTCCCGCACGCCCTCGGTGACCTCGGCGCGGACGGCCCGGAACGAGGTGCCGGCCGCGGCGTCGGGGCGAGCGGGGCGCGGCGGCTCCTGCACCGACAAGCCGAAGGCGGCAGCGACCAGCGCCAGGAAGCCGTTGACGGTCAGGGCAAAGGGTGCGCCGATGCCCTGGGCGAGGGCGCCCGCCACGGACGGACCGGTGGAGTTGGCCAGGGACAAGCTGAACACGGTCGCGCTGTTGGCCCGCACCAAGCCCTCGCCTTCGACCAGATCGGGCAGCATGGACAGGTCGGCGACATCCGCGACAAGGATGAAGACGCCAAGGGCGAAGGCGGCGGCGAGCAGCGGCCCGGTATAGAGCAGGTGCAGGGCAGCGAGGGTGGGGATGGTGACCAGGACGGCCGCGCGGAGCACGTTCGCGGCGATCAGGGCGCGTCGTCGGGACACCCGGTCCAGCCACACGCCGACGAACAGGCCGAGGAGTAACTGGGGCAGGAGGGTGAGGGTCGACAGCAGCCCCATCTCGAACGGCGAGGCGTGCAGCACGGTGATGGCGGTCAAGGGAAGCGCGACGGTGGTGATCGCCTGTCCGAAGGCCGTAGCGGTGTGCGCCGACCACAGGCGCAGGAACTGCGGGTGGCCGCAAAAGAAGTGGAGCCAGACGGCGGACGCGCCGTTGCCCTCATCTGTTGGGCTGACAGGTTCGGAAGGCGCCATCTCCGGAAGGGTAGCTCTGTGAGGGTTGAGGGGCCTCGCGTTTTGCGGGCAGGCATCTGACGGTCTACGTCATGCGACGGCTCTCAACGATGCCGCGCTCACGGCCGTCGACCGGGCGTTCCGCACCGGTCCATGGCCCAAGAGCACGCCGTCGGAACGTGCCGCGCTGCGGTTGCGCATCGCCGACGAGGTCGAGACCTGGGCTGCTCAGATGGCGTTGACCAACACGCTCGAGAACGGCTCGCCGATCAGTGAGACCCGCGGTGCCGCCTCCAATCTGGAAGCAACGGAGCTGGTGTGTGCCGATCACTTTCGTCACCTCCCCGATTCCTTGGAGGAGCCGACGGAAGAAGCGCCTGACCGCTTGCCTTGTTGCGCCGGTTCTGGACGAGGATGTCGAGCAGGTTGCCGTACTGGTCGACCGCGCGCCAGAGGTACTTCTGCTCGCCGTTGATCGTGATGGAGACCTTGTCGAGGTGCCACTTGTCGCGGGCCCGAAGGGCGTCCCATGCCGCCAGGCAAGGTGACAGTGCCGACCGGCGGCGTAGCGGGTTCCGCCGCCACCTGCGGAGCGTGGAGGGCGTCACGGTCGGCTACCGTTCCTAATCAGTGTGCAGGAGTGAGTTTTGGACCCACTGCCCGGCACTGCGCGCGTCCCGAACGGTTTTGGATGCACTGGTCTCCCGCGTGCCCTGTTGTGTACCCGCTCGGCGGCGTGCATCGTGTGCACGGTCCGTGACGGGTGGGCGGGTTCCCTCACGCCCTGGGGTACCCGGTCGGGCCTGGACGGTCCGATGCCCCGCAGCATCACTCTGGTGCTGTGGGGGCGGTGCCGTCCGTCGCCGGATCGGGTGCCCGAGGGCGCGTCGCCCGATCGCGATGCCAGCGGCATCGTGGCGGGACATCTTGCGGTGGGGTGTCCGCATCGGCTTGCGCCAGTGCTGGTTGCCCCACATCGAGGTGTAGGCCGGATCAACGGCCACGAGGGACAGGTCCATCTCGGCGGCCATGGAGACGAGCCGGGCTTTGAGCTTCCCGGTCGGGATGCCTGAGATAAGCTGCCGGAACCGCTTCTTGCGGCCGTGCTTCTCGCGGGTCTTCTCGGCGGTGAAGTCCAGGTTCTCGATACCGATGGCGGCGACGCCGCAGCTTTTCGCCCAGTGCAAGACCTGGGTGATGGCGTGCCGGATCTGCGCGTCACGATGATCAGCAGTACCGGACAGGTCGTAGAAGAAGCGGTGTGGGTCGCCTACCGGGTTGCCGTGCGGGTCGAGCCGGTAGGCGGCGAAGTGATCCGCGTTCGTGTCGACGCCGATGATGCCCGCTGCGCGTGCGGTCTCCAGCCCGATCGTCTGGACCACCGGCCGCTGCCACGAGGCGGTCAAGTACCAGCGGCCACGTTCCACGTCGTAGTGGATGCGGTAGGCCACAGCCCGGTCGTTGTCGATGCGGTCGGCCCACTCCTGGCCCCGATGCGCGAACGCGACCTTGGAGCCAAGGACGTACCGGCCGTGCTTGGCGTTCGCCCAATCCGCGAGCGGGGCCGGCAGCTTGATGGACACCTCGCCGTCGGGGGCGACGCGGATCGTCTCGTTCCCGTATCGCTTGCCCGACTCCCCGTCGGCGGCGAGGAACCAGCGCTGGGCCTGCCAACGTTCCCGCCACTGGGCCTCGGTGAGCTGCGCGGCTTCGAGGTTGTGCCGGTTGCCCAGCAGCTTGCGGCCACCACGCACGACATGCACGACACCGGCCTCCCGGTCCGCGCGCGCCACGTCGAGGCGGTGTTCCAGGATCGCCAGGCGGCGCGATTTGTGGAACCACTCGCCCTTCGAGTGGTAGCCGCCCGCAGCACGCTTGGTGCCCTTCTCACCGACCGGCTGGGACAGGCGGTGCATCAGCATGCGCACACCGGCCTCAAGGCCCTGGATGTGGGCGAGCTGGCAGCGACGGGCGAGCGCCCACTGATCGTGCGTGGCCTTCGTGATGGCTCCGGCCCACCGCGATGACGAGGCGCCCGTCAGGTCCCGCTTACGCGCCGCCCACGTATCGGTGGAATGGTCACCCGCGTCCTGGCAGCGGGCCTTGAGGTCGCGGGACGCCAAGTGTCCGAGGTGTTCGCCGACCAGGCGCAACACCTTTTCATCCTCGGGCGTGAGGCGCCGCAGCCGGTCACGGATCGCGACACCGGACGGCCCGAGGGCAACGAACGGCGCATCGATGGTACGGAGCTGCTTCTTCTTCGGCTCAGTCATCGGCGGCAGCCGCCTCAAGAGCCTTCTCTGCCCGGTTCTTCGCGGAACGACGCCCGTACAGGCGGGCGCAGAACGAGGTCAGTACCTCCACCATGTCCCGCACCAGGTCGTCTTCGACTTCGCCGTCATCGAGAACAACGAGACGACGCCCAGAAGCGGCAAGCGCGGCCTCGACGAGTTCGACGTTCATCAGACCGAGCCGGTCCTTGTGCTCGACCACGACCGTGGTCACATCCGGGTCGGCCAGAAGGCGCTTCGCTTTCGACCTGCCACCGTTCATGCCCGACCCGATCTCGGACTCCACACGCACCACCCGGTGACCGGTGCTGGCCGCCCAGACGACCAGGCGCGCCAACTGCCGTTCCAGATCACTCTTCTGGTCATGCGAGGAGACGCGGGCATACAGGCCCAGGCCGCCCGTCACGGACGGTGAGGAGTTTGCCTCGATGTTCACCAGGATCGTGCGCGGACCGACCCGCTGAGCAGGTACCGGCAACGTGCCCTCACGGAACCAGCGATACGCGGTATGCGGATGCACACCGTTCGCCACCGCCCACTCCTTGAGGTTCACACGGAGACCATAACACCCACTCAAAGGCTTTAATACACACCAGAGTTGACTCAACCGCGAACAGTTCACGACCCCCGCACCGCCGGGTGGCGTTGTGCCGACCTGAGGAACTCGGCGGCTCCCCGCAGCGCCGCGGTCTGGGGCGCGGGCACCGGCTGTACGGACGTGTGCAGCCGGTGGGCGAGGTGATCGGTGAGTTCCGGACGCAGCGCGCCACCGCCCGCCACGAGCACACCGCGTTTCAACGCGCCCCGCGCCTGCGTCGTGCGGTCCAGGCGAACCATCGACGTCAGCATCGACACCACCGCCTCGGTGAGTTCGTGGACCGTGGTGGTGGCGTCGAGGTCGGTGGTGCCCAGCGCGGTCCGGTACGCGTCGGTCACCGCACCGTCGGTCAGCAGCGCGACCTCCGTGAGATGGGCCCCGACGTCCACGACGAGCAGAGGGCGGCCGAGGTCGGCGCGTACGGCGAGGGCGATGGCCTTCGCGGTGGGCACGGTCAGCACGGCGCGTGGCCGCAACACCTCCAGCGCGGTGAGCGCCGCCGCCCGGTGTCCTGGGCCGCTCGGCACCGGAGTGGTGAGAACGATCAAGGGCCTGCCCCGGCGGGGAACGCGATGCGCGAGCAGTCGGTCGAGCATGCGGGCCGTGCCGTCGGGGTCGACGATGGTGCCGCGCTGGATCGGGTATGTGGCGGGGTCGGCGCCGGGAAACGTCACCGAGGGCACATCGAGGATCACACCGCGGCCGGGCATCCACGCCCTGGTGCGGGCGCTGCCCAGGTCGATGGCGAGGCCTCCCGCCAACCGGTCCGCGAGCCACGGTATATGACGGTGCGTCATGATTCGGTGGGGTCTGGAGAGGGTCATCGCCCGACTTCCTTCAACTGCTGGCAGTGCGCGCAGTACCTTGCCTGCGGCACGATCCTCAGGCGCTGGAGGGGGATGGGCCACCGGCACAGTTCGCAGCTGCCGTACTGGCCGGTCTCCAGGCGCTCCAGCGCCGCTTCGACGTCGGCGAGGACCATCCGGGCCGAGGCCGCCAGCTTCACGTGGACCTCGAGCTGGGAGGCCGCCCGCCGGTGGGCGACCCGGTCCGCGCGGGCGGGCGAGGCGCGGTCGAACTCCCGTAGTTGCTCCTGGCGGAACGCCCGCTGCTCCAGCAGCCCCTGACGCAGCGCGGCGAGGTCCTCGGGGGTGAGGCCTGCGTTGTCGATCCCGGTGGTATGGCTGTTCACGACACCCCTCCGTGCGTGCACGTCATGGTTCCCGTACGTCCTCTTCAGCCGCACTGTGGCGGCCTAGCGTCGCGTCAGGCCGTACGCCGCTGGCAGCCGACGCAGCAGCGCGCGTACGGCAGGATCTCCAGGCGTTCGAGGGGGATGGGGCGGCCGCATACCTGGCATACGCCGTACCCGCCCTGGTCGAGGCGCTCGACAGCGGCGGTGATGTCCTTGAGGACTCGGTCGATGGAGTCCTTCTGCGCGACCACCAGCGCGTCACCCGGGTCGTGACCCGCGTCGGCGAACGTCGTGAGCTGGGCGAGCCGTGACGCGCGCTCGTGCTGAAGGCGCCGGCGGACCTCGCGCGCCGCGAGACGCCCGGGCTGCGGGTCGGGGTGTGCCGTGTCGAGGGACATCGGTGGATTCCTTCCTTCGGGGAGCGGTGGACGGGCCACGTGCTTCATGACCGCAAGCGTGGTCGGCCGCGCCGCCCGCGGCCATCGGCCCTGGCACCCATTTCCGGGGGAGTCCGGGGTGTAGGCGACAGGGGGTATGGGGTGCGCGCCCCGGCCGATATGGCTGTCGCACCCCATCGACCCGGAGCGTGCGGCGCCGCCATGCTGACCAGCGGCGCAGGAGTCCGGGGCCGGCCGGCGTCACGGGCTGCGGCCCGGTGGCGGGGCGGCCGGCGACATGGCCGATAGTGAGAGGGACAGAAGTAACAAGAGGGCGGAAAAAGAGGAGGCTCTGCACACCGTGTCGTTGTTCTGGCGGATCTTCGGGCTGAACGCTGTGGTGCTCGGCGCCGCGACGGCGCTGTTGTTGTGGGCACCGGTGACCGTGTCGGTGCCCGTGCTGCTCACCGAGGCCGTCATCCTGGTCGGCGGTCTCGCCGTCATGCTGGTTGCCAACGCCGCGCTGCTCCGGATCGGCCTCGCGCCCCTGGAGCGGCTCACGCGCCGGATGACGACCGTCGACCTGCTCCGCCCTGGGCAACGGCTGCCGGTCCCCGGGCACGGCGGATTCGCCGAGCTGATCAGCACTTTCAACGCGATGCTCGACCGCCTGGAGGCCGAGCGGGCCACCAGCAGCGCCCGCGCCCTGTCCGCCCAGGAGGCCGAGCGGCGCCGCATCGCCCAGGAGCTGCACGACGAGGTCGGACAGAGCATGACCGCGGTCCTGCTCGGCCTGAAGCGGGCCGCCGACCGTGCCCCGGAACCGCTGCGGGCCGAGTTGCAGCAGGCCCAGGAGATCACCCGCGAGAGCCTCGACGAGGTACGCCGCCTCGCCCGCCGCCTACGCCCCGGCGTCCTGGAAGACCTCGGCCTCGTCAGCGCGCTCACCTCGCTGACCACCGACTTCGCCACCCACACCGGACTGGACGTACGGCGCCGGTTCACCCCGGACCTGCCGCCCCTCGACCACGACAGGGAACTCGTCCTCTACCGCGTCGCCCAGGAGAGCCTCACCAACACCGCCCGCCACGCGGAGGCTGCACGCGTCGAGGTGGACCTCCGCCACACCCCGGCCGCCGTCGTCCTGCACATCACCGACGACGGCCGCGGCATCGGCGCGGCCGGCGAGGGAGCCGGTATCCGCGGCATGCGCGAACGCGCCCTGCTCATCAGCGCCGCACTCGACATCGATGAAGGACCCGGGGGCGGCACCCGCGTGTCCCTGTCCGTACCCAGGCCTGCGAAGGACGCATGACCATGCCCGACACCACCGCGATCCGCATTCTCCTCGCCGACGACCACGCGCTGGTCCGGCGCGGGGTACGCCTCATCCTCGACGGCGAACCCGACCTCGAGGTCGTCGCCGAGGCCGGGGACGGGGCGGAGGCCATCGAGATGGCCCGCACCCACACCGTCGACCTGGCCGTCCTCGACGTCGCCATGCCGCGCATGACCGGCCTCCAAGCGGCGCGCGAACTCTCCGCGCGCCACCCGGGCCTGCGCATCCTCATGCTGACGATGTACGACAACGAGCAGTACTTCTTCCAGGCCCTCAAGTCCGGCGCGTGCGGATACGTGTTGAAATCCGTCGCCGACCGTGACCTGGTCGCCGCCTGCCGCGCGGCGATGCGGGGCGAACCCTTCCTCTACCCCGGCGCGGTCACGGCCCTGATCCGCAACTACCTCGACCGGGTCCGGCAGGGAGACGAGGTGCCCGAAAGCATCCTCACCGCCCGCGAGGAGGAGGTCCTCAAGCTCATCGCCGAGGGCCACTCCTCCAAGGAGATCGCCGAGACCCTCTTCATCAGCATCAAGACCGTGCAGCGCCACCGCGCGAACCTGCTCCACAAACTCGGCCTGCGCGACCGCCTCGACCTGACGCGCTACGCGATTCGCGCCGGACTGATCGAACCCTGACGATGGCGATCCGCCGCGCACGTGGAGGCCCGACACCCAGTTCCCACGTACATGTCCGCCTCCGTCTCGCGAGGTTGATCGTCGCCGTACTCGCCGTGCTGTGCGTCGTGGGCGGTGCCTCGGGTCCGGGCGCCGAAGCGGTCACGTGGTCCGCGCCCCTCCACGCCGTCACGGCGATCGCCTCCGGCGGCGACCCCGAATGCGCGACCCCGCACGGCACGGCCCCGCGCGCCTTCCGCGAGGAACACCGCGAGCGCACGACCACCCCGCACTGCACCGCCACCGCGCCACGGTCGCACCCGGCCCTGCGCAGGCCTGATATCCAGCGCCCCGGACACATCACCGACACCGTCGTACGTCCCCACTGCCCCACCCATCACAGCGAGCGGGCACCACCGGCCTGGCCGGGCACCTGACACCTCACCCGTCGATCCCGGCCGCGCCGCACCCGTACACCTACACCTGAAGTCCAACTCGCGGCCGCAGCATGCCTGTCGGAGGCACCGTTGACGCGCGCAACCCGGCTGCGGGCGCTGTTCGCCCTTGCCGTCATCGCCCTGTCGCTCTACATCGTCCTGACCGTTCCCGTCCGCCTCGGACTCGATCTGCGCGGCGGCACCCAGATCGTCCTCGAGACCAAGGACTCACTCGACGCCACGGCTGACGCCGAGGCCACCGAACGCACCCTGGAGGTGCTGCGCCGCCGCGTGGACGCCCTCGGTGTCGCCGAACCCACGATCGCCCGCTCCGGCGAGAACCGCATCATCGTCGAACTTCCTGGCGTCCAGGACCCGCGCGAAGCCGCCGCCGTCCTCGGTCGCACCGCCCAGCTCACCTTCCACCCTGTCCTCGGCATCGCCGACAAGGACGCACCCCAACCCAAGCCGCTGCCGAAACGTCCCAGGGAACGCGTCCTGCCCGACGAGTCGGGACAGCACCTGCGCCTCGGCCCGTTCACACTCACCGGCGCGGACGTCGAGGGTGCGGAGGCGGCCCTCGACCAGCAGGCCGCCCACGGCTGGTTCGTGACCGTTGACCTCAAGGGCAAGGGCAAGGACCTGTGGAGCGGCCTGACCGGGAAGGCCGCGTGCGCCCCGGCCGGCGACCCCACCCGCCGCGTCGCGATCGTCCTCGACGACAAGGTCATCTCGTCGCCACAGGTCGACCCGAGCGTGGCCTGCCGCACCGGCATCACCGGCGGATCCACGCAGATCACCGGGAACTTCACCGCCGAAGAGGCCCGCGAACTGGCCCTGCTCATCAACGGCGGCGCCCTCCCCGTACCCGTCGAGACCGTCGAACAACGCACCGTCGGCCCCACCCTCGGCGCCGAAGCCATCCGGGCCAGCGCCTGGGCCGCCGTCATCGGCACAGCACTTACCGCACTCTTCATCACCGTCGTGTACCGCCTCCTCGGCGGCCTCGCGACCGTCGCCCTGACCTGCTACGGACTCCTCTCGTACGCCGCCCTGGCCGCACTGGGCGCCACCCTCACCCTGCCGGGCCTCGCCGGGTTCGTCCTCGCGATCGGCATGGCCGTGGACGCCAACGTCCTCGTCTTCGAACGAGCCAGGGAGGAGTACGCGGCCCGCAAGGTCAAGAGCCTGCGCTCCTCCCTGCGGGAAGGCTTCCGCAACGCGTTCAGCGCCATCGCCGACTCCAACATCACCACCCTCATCGCCGCCGGACTCCTCTTCTTCCTCGCCTCCGGACCCGTCCGCGGCTTCGGCGTCACGCTCGGCATCGGTGTCCTCGCGTCGATGCTCAGCGCGCTCGTCATCACCCGCGTCCTCGCCGAGTTCGCCGTCGCACGCAAGCCCGTCCGGCTGCGCCCGCAGATCACCGGAATCGCGTCCACCGGCCGCATCCGCGACCGCCTCACCCGCCGCACACCCGACCTGATGCGCCACCCACGCCGCTGGCTCGCCGTATCCGCCGTCGCCCTCGTCCTGGCCACATCCGGCATCGTCGTACGAGGACTCAACTTCGGCGTCGAGTTCACCGGCGGCCGACTCATCGAGTACGCCACCACGAAACCCGTCGACGTCGACCACGCACGCGAGGCGCTCGCCGACGCCGGATTCCCGCGAGCCGTCGTCCAGACCTCCGGGGACCGCGACCTCACCGTCCGCACCGACCAGCTCACCCCCGCACAGGAGACCAAAGTCACCGCCGCCGTCGAAGACCTCGGCGGGACGGCGGACAAGCTCCGCGACGAACTGATCGGCCCGAGCCTCGGCGACGAACTCCGCCGCGGCGCGCTCATCGCACTCGCCGTAGCCCTGGGTGCCCAACTGCTCTATCTCGCCATGCGGTTCCGCTGGACACTCGGCGCGTCCGCGGTCGCCGCGATGGCACACGACGTACTGATCCTCACCGGCGTGTTCGCCTGGCTCGGCAAGCCCGTCGACGGGATCTTCCTCGCCGCGCTGCTCACCGTCATCGGCTACTCCGTGAACGACTCGGTCGTCGTCTTCGACCGCGTACGGGAACTGTCCGCGCTGCCCGCACACCGCAAAAAGGGCTTCGCGCACATCACCAACGCGGCGATCCTCCAGACGGTTCCGCGCACCGTCAACACCGGAATGGGCGCTCTGTTCATCCTCACCGCCCTCGCCGTCCTGGGAGGGGACTCACTGACGGACTTCGCACTCGCCCTGCTCATCGGCATCGTCGTCGGCACGTACTCCTCGATGTTCACGGCCACGCCACTGGCCATCGAGCTGGACGCGAGTGGAGCGCCGTCGCGTGTGCCGACCCGACTCCGCGGCCCGGCGGCATCGCGCGTAGGCGCAAAGAGGGCCGACGGAAACCCAGGCCAGCCAACTTCCGGTGTCAGCGAGCTCTGAAATTGCCGTCGTCGTGGGCGGCATGGCCGCGGGCGCGGACTCCGCAGAGCCTCGGGGTGGGCATCGAGCTGGTCGGCGATGCGCCGGACCGCACCGGTCCGTGCCGCGGGGTCCTTCCGGGCCTCGACGGCCCACCGCGGAAGCGGCCGCAGGGGGCGAGAAGGCGAACCGGATCCGCGCGTGCGGGGTGCAGACCATGGCAAGGAGGGGGCTCGCTGCACCGTCCAGGCCCGGTTTGCATCCATGGACGGCCCGCGCGGACGGTTGCCACCGCGGGTGGTCACACGGTGCGGCTGCAGGCGCACTCCAATGGGTCCGCGTAACCGTTACCCGAACGGATGGCGACGCTGGCCTGCGTCTACGACACAGATCCGGCCGTGCGCCGCCCGCACGACGTGATCGCCTCGCCCGGCGGCCGCACCGGCAACCGCCGCCCGAGGCCCGGACCGGTCGCCGCCAACAAGTGGCTGACCGGATCCGTCGAGCAGGACCCTGCCCAGGTCATCGCCTCCGCTTTCGACCAGGCCGAAGCCCGCGACCCCGAACACCACCGCGGGGATCGTCCTGGTCGACGGCGCCCGCCACCAACTCGACCTGATCCAGGCCGAGTTGGTGACGGGCGCCGCACCATCAAGATCCACATAGTGCTGGACATCGTGCACGTCCTGGAGTAACTCTGGGCCGCGGCCCGCTGCTTCTACGCACCCGCCGACCCGGACGCGGCTGCTGGCCGGCATCGATCCTGCCGCCCTCGCGGCACTGCGGGCGGCCCGCGCCGCCGCCCGCGAAGTCGCCTGGATGCAGGCCCCAGCCCCCGGCAGCGACGAGGCGGTCCGAGAGCGGAACATTTCTTCAAGACGGCTGGCTGTGCGGTTGCGATGCTGGCGGTCAGGCCTCGTCATGAAGGAGAACGCTCATGTGGTTAAAGCGTTGTGTCGCTCTGGTCATCGCTGCGCTGATCGGAGTTGCCACCTCGTCGTCAGCGCGCGCGGTGGGTGAACCGTCCCGCGATGCCTGGTTGCGGGCAGAGATCCAGAGTCTCGTCAATGTCGACGGCGTTCCCGGCGTAGCTGCGGTCACGAGCCACGACCGGCAGCCAGTGCGGCGGATGGCTGCAGGTCTCGCGGACATCCCCGCGGACCGGGCGATACGGCCCAACGACCAGTTCAGGATCGCTTCCATAACCAAGACCTTCGTGGCCACGGTGGTATTGCAGCTGGTCACGGAGCACCAGCTCGCACTCGACCAGCCGATCGCGGGGCTTCTGCCTGAACCGGTACCGCACGCCGACCAGATCACCGTGCGGGAACTGCTCAACCACACCAGCGGACTCTACGATTACTCGGAGACTCCTCACTTCGACCCCGGCGCCACCTACACCCCCGCGCAGCTCATCGCCTTGGGCGTAGAGCATTCGCCGTACTTCACACCTGGGAGCGGCTTCCGCTATTCGAGCACCAACTACATCGTCCTCGGCGAGATCGTTCATCAGGTCACCGGTCACGCGATCCAGGATGAAGTGCAGACGCGTCTGATCCACGCCCTCCACCTGAGCAGTACGACCTTCCCCACCACGACCATGGTTGCACCCCGGCAGGCACGCGGCTACGTTTTCGCTGCTCCTCTGCCGCCTCGTTCCGGTCCCGCACTCGACGTGACCACCCGGACAAGCGCCAGCGCGGCCGGGGCGGCGGCAGCGATGGTGTCGACAGGCGACAACGTCGAACGGTTTCTTGGAGCGCTGCTCGGCGGGGAACTCTTCTCGCAGCACCTGCTTACAGAGATGAAGCGGCCCACGCCAGGAGCCGATGCGTTCTTCGCCGGTGCCGGTATCCCCGGCCTCAGCTACGGCCTCGGCCTGATGATCGCATGGACTCCGTGCGGAACGGCCTACGGCTCTTTGGGAGGCATCGACGGGTACACCTCAAGCGTGATGCAACTCGGCCATCGCCGGGTCGCGCTGCTCATGAACACTGACTCTCTGGGGCCCTCGCTGCGCCAGCAGACGCTCTCTATGGCCGAGCAGGAGCTCTGCCGCGCCAGCTAGCCTCCGCGTTTCACTTGCGGTGGCGTCCGAATCTTGAGCGGAAACGCGAAAGTGCCTTCTGAGCTGGGATGATGAGGCTTGTCTAGGGCTTCTGTCACCACAGCAGGAAGGCATTTTCTGCGTACACACTACCGGGTCGCGTCCCAGGGGGTCGGTGAGGGGTGCGGGGGCGATGCGGGTGCGGGGGCCTGTCGGGGGCGGCGTGCGAGCGGGCCCGGGTGCGGCAGACCTCACGCGATGGACAAGGCCCCGCCGGGCCGTCGGTGAATGACGGCTCGGCGGGGCGGGGACGGGCTGTTGCCGTGTCAGTTCATCGTGAAGGAGTCCAGGTTGAACAGGTCGCCGCTGCCGCCCTTGAAGACGAAGTACAGCTTGTGTGTTCCGCCCGGGTCGGTCACCGGTGTGCTGACCGTCGTGTAGGCGCCGGAGGTGTCGCCGACCGTCGCCGTGCCGGCCAGCGGGCCGTCGGGCGCGTCGGTGTGGACCTCGATGGTGCCGCCGGTACCGCTCGACGCGGCCCGGAAGTCGATCTTGCTCACACCCTGGAGGTCGTACGGGTCGAACTCGATCCAGTCACCATTGTTGATCGACTCGACCGCCTCGTTGCCCTGGGCGTTGGCGTCGGAGCTCGTCTGCACGCCGGACTGCGTGCGGTAGAACTCCGCCTGCCGGCCCTTGGGCTGCAGGACGATCTGTGTCGTGCCGGTGAGGTCCGGTACCCCGGCGGTCGGGGAGGAGTCGGTGTAGCTCGCGGAGAGGATGGCGTAGAAGTCGTCGGCATCGGTGTGGCCCGCCGTCGTCATGGTGAACGTACCGCTGCACCCTGTCGCCTGCGAGAGGTTGTGGGAGTGCATGTCATGACCGAGCGAGTAGTTGACCTGGACCTTGGAGCAGTCCACCGGGGTGCCGTCCGGGTCGCTCGCGTCGATCTTCCACGCGACCTGGTCCCCGTCCTTGAACGTCAGCCCGTTGGACGGTTGGGAGAACGACAGCACCGGCGCGGAGTTGCCCACCGTGACCAGGGTGGCGGCGACACCGGTTCTGCCGCTCGGGTCGCTGACCGTGAGCTTGGCGTGGTACTGGCCGTTTGTGGTGTAGGTGAACGACGGGGTGGCATCCGTGGAGTCGGTCTTGCCGTCGTTGTCGAAGTCCCACGCATAGGTGAGCTTGTCGTTCTCGGGGTCGGTCGAGCCCGTGCCGTCGAACTTGACCGTCAGCGGGTTCTTGCCCGATGAGGTGTCCGTCTTGATCGCCGCGGTCGGTGCCTTGTTGCCCGGCGCGTACTCGATCTTGTAGAGCCCGGCGTCCAGCGAGCCGCCGAACCACGCGCTGCCGTAGTCGAGCACGTACAGCGATCCGTCCGGCCCGAACTCGGTGTCGATCGGCTCGACCAGGTGGGCCCAGTCGTTGCCGTCGGTCAAGGTGTCGATCGACTGGATCTTTCCGCTGCTGTCGGACGTGATCGGCTTGATCCAGTGGGCGCCGAACTCGTAGGCGAAGAATTTCCCGTCATAGCTCTTGGGGAACTTGACCTGGGAGTTCAGCGCCGAGTTGTAGTTGTACACGGGTCCGGCCATCGGTGCGCCCTGCCCGCCGAGCTGGGGGAAGAGCGGGTTGCCCGCGTAGTGGTTCCAGATCCAGGCCGGCTGGGCCGGGGGCAGGTCCTTCAGGCCGGTGTTCAGGGGAGCGTCGTTCACCGGGTGGGCGCAGTCGAACGGCTTCCCGGATGTCCCGGTGGCGAAGTCGTACTGGATGTACGGGGTGTTGTTGCCGATGCAGTACGGCCATCCGAAGTTGCCGGCCTTGGTGATCCGGTTGTACTCGATGGTGTTCTCCGGCCCGCGTTTGGGGTCCGCACTACCTGCGTCCGGGCCGTAGTCGGCCAGATAGACGACGCCGGTCTTCTTGTCGACGTTGAACCGGAAGGGGTTGCGGAAGCCCATCGCGTAGACCTCTGGGCGGGTCTTGGGGGTGCCCTTCGGGAACAGGTTGCCGTTCGGGGTCGTGTAGGTGCCGTCGTTGTGCACCTTGATCCGCAGAAGCTTGCCCCGCAGGTCGTTGGTGTTGGCCGTGGAACGCTCGTTGTCGAAGACAGGGTTGCGTTCCGGCCGCCGGTCGATGGGGGCGTAGCCGTCGGAGGCGAACGGGTTGGAGTCGTCGCCGGTGCTCAGCAGCAGGTTGCCGTCACCGTCGAAGTGCATGTCGCCCGCGACGTGGCAGCACTGCCCGCGGTCGGTGTTGACACGCATGATCTTCTGCTCGCTCGACAGGTCCAGCTTGCCGTCGGCGAAGGTGAACCGGGACAGCTGGTTGTAGCCCTTGTAGGGCGCGAAGTCGGCGGCCGTTCCGCTCTCCGGGGCGTCGGTCATGGGGGTGTCGAGCCGCGGCGCGTAATACACATAGACCTGATGGTTCTGGGCGAAGTGCGGGTCGATCGCGATGGTCTGCAACCCGTCCTCGTCATGGGTGTAGACCGCCAGCTTCGCCGCCACGTCGGTGAGTCCGTCGAGGGTCGTTCGGTAGAGCGTGCCGTCGCGGGAGCTGTGCAGCGCGCTGCCGTCGGGCAGCACTGCCAGTCCCATGGGCTCGCCCACCTGGTCCGCTCCCTTGGCGAGGGTGACCTGCTGGAAGTCGGACGACGCAGCGGCGGTCGCGGCCGCTCTTTGCGGTGCCTGGGTCCGCGCTTGCGCGGACGACGATCCGGCCACCGCGACCCCCACGCCGAGCACTACGCTCAACGTGGCGGTGAGTAGTCGACTTACTGGTGTACGCACTTACTGCCTACCTCTCTTGGGGCGCTGCGGTGGACATCGCGCGAGCGGTCGCGTCGCGCGGGGTGCCGGGCCGGGCTCGGATGCCCGGGCCGGCGTGTGCCGGTTCGCCGGTGGAGGGGACAGGTGGTCCTGGTGTGCGCGCCGCCGGCAACTGACGTTGGGCGTGGTCGGACTGCGGACGAAGCGGCATGTGTGGCCGCACGGGTCCGGAGTGGGACTGAGGCGAGGGTTCGCAGGGGTTTGTGGCCCCCTGGTGAAGCGTCATGAGCGTGGGCTCCATGACAATGGACTGTCAAGGATGTACTGCCCGGTAGCTGCTTTTCATGGCCTGAAGTGGCCACATCTTTTGCTCGTCTGGTGAAAAGTACCGGTGGTTCGTGGTCAACTATCGACGGTCTCAGGCGTTCATCGTCCTCCGGGGTCCGCCGAGGCCACCCTGTTGCCGTCGCGCGGTCCGCGGGGGAGCCGCGTGGCGGCAACCGCGCCGCCCTCGTTCGCGAGGGTGGTTGCGGTCACCTCGCAGCCAGTTCTGCCAACTTCCCACCCACCAGGCGTTCCGGCCGACGAACGCCCCTCACGACCGCCCCGCACGACGACCGGGCGAGTACGTCCCCCTGTTCGGCCCACGCCGCGCTCTCACCGCGGCTCGGTGCTCCACAACGAAGGAGTGATGATGGGTCAGTTCACACCCGACTTCGACCGCAGAGGCTTCCTGCGTGCGGCAGCCGCCGGCACCGTGGCCATCGGTGCGGCGTCCGTCGCAGGCGCGCTCCCCGCGTCCGCGCAGACGCTCGCCCCGGACGCCGCGGCCCATGGCGCCAGCTTGAGCATTCCGAAGAACGCCATCGGCATCCAGCTCTACAGCGTCCGCGACAAGGTCTCCGACCTCGGTTTCCGTGTCGTCTTCGAGGAACTGTCACGGATGGGCTACAAGGAGGTCGAGTTCGCCGGCTACACCCAGAACACCTCCATCCTCGGCCGGCAGATCACCCTCCAGGAGATCCGCACGCTGCTCGACGACAACGGCCTGCGAGCCATCGGCAGCCACATCGGCATCGGAGCCTTCCGCAGCAATCTGCAGCAGGAGCTCGACAACGCCGAGATCCTGGGTATGCCGAACATCGGGACCCCGAACGCCCCCTCGGACACCCCGACGGTCGCCGGGTACCAGGCGGCCGCGGAGGAGTTCAACGGCTGGGGTCAGGCCGCGTCGGCGCGTGGACTCAAGCTGTACCAGCACAACCACTGGTCCGAGTGGGCCTTCGCCCAGGACCAGCCGAAGGTGCGTCTGTACGACGTTTTCCTGCACAACACCGAGCCCGCCCACGTCTACCTCGAGATGGACGTCTACTGGGCCTTCGTCGGCCAGTTCCGCTACCCCGGCTTTGACCCCGCGGCCTATGTGCGCGAGCACCCCTACCGGTACACGCTGTTCCACATGAAGGACGGCAAGTCCGACCCCAACGCCGATGACGGCTACGACATGACCGAGTTCGGCGCCGGTGACATGCGCTACCAGCGGTTCATCCACGCGATCGGTCCGTTCGGCAACCACCACGGCATCTGGGAGCAGGACAGCGCCCCCGGCACCCAGCCCGACCCGCCCGGCTCGCTGGGGGCCGCGCAGCGCAGTTACACCGCGCTCGCCGACCTGCTTTCCTGACCCCTCGTCACCACCCCGTTTCCCGCTCCCCGGCTCGTGCCGGCGCGAGCGGCGGAACGGGGTGGACGTTTCTCATGCCACTGCCGCCACCGACGTCGTGGGCGGGCGAGCAGTGCCTGCCATCAGGAGGTGAGCGAATGTGAGCCTCCGGTACGAGCTGCTCACTGTGCTGCGAGACCACGGGCCGCTGTCACGCGCCCAGTTGGCCGGCCGGCTCGAGGTGCCGCGTCGGCGCCTGCTGGCCGAGCTCGACCACCTGGTGGAGGCGGGGAGAGTCGTGGAGGCGGAGTCCGCTGGCCCCCGCCGAGGACGCCGCTCCACGCTCGTGAAACTGGACCCTGGCCTGCGCTTCGCGGCGGTCGACCTCGACGCCCGCTCGGTCGGCGTCGAAGTCACGGACGGCTGCCTGCGGGCGGTGGCGTCGTACAGCGAGCACTGCGACATCCGTACCGGTCCGGTGAACGTGCTGGGACGGGTGACGCAGATCCTGGAGAAGATGCGCGCTCAGGGCCACTTCACGCAGCTGGACGCCATCGGGATCGGTCTGCCCGGCCCGGTGAGTTTTTGTGAGGGCGTCCCCGTCTCCCCGCCGATCATGCCGGGGTGGGACCGCCATCCGGTCCGTGATGTGCTGTCCGGCGAACATGGCTGCCCCGTCGCCGTCGACAACGACGTGAATGTGATGACTCTGGGCGAGCAGCACAGCGGCGTCGCCCGGACCGTCGACAACCTGATCTTCGTCAAGATCGGCAGCGGCGTCGGCTGCGGAATGCAGATCGCCGGCCGCATCTACCGTGGCGCCGCGGGCTGCGCCGGCGACATCGGCCACATCCAGGTCGACGCGGACGGCCCGGTCTGCTCCTGCGGGAACGTGGGCTGCCTGGAGGCGCTCTTCAGTCAGGAGGCGCTTGCGCGCCACGCCGAGTCGGCCGCGGACGACGGCCGGTCCCTGCTGCTGGCGGAGCTGCTGGCGGCGAAGGGCTGTCTCACCGCGCGCGATGTCGCCGATGGCGCGGCCGCCGGTGACGCCGTCTGCATCGGCATTGTCCGGGCCGGCGGACGGCAGGTCGGCCAGGTGCTCGCCGGGCTGGTGAGCTTCATGAACCCGTCCATGATTGTCATCGGCGGTGACCTCGCCGATCTCGGGCACATCCTGCTCGCTGAGCTCCGCAGCGTCGTCTACCAGCGGTCGTTGCCGCTGGCCACCGGCGACCTGCCGATGGTGCTGTCCGAACTGGGCGCCCGCGCCGGGGTCGTCGGCGCCGCCGTGCTGGCCAGTGAACTGGCCTACGGCAGCCCTGTGAGCTGACCCCCCCAATCGTCCCGTCCGCGGCACCCGTCCGGCAAGCGGTCGCGCCCCACCCGCGACCGGCCATTACCTTTTCGCGCCCTGCCGCATCCCTCGAGGGGCGCGGCAGCGCGCGAAAAGGTATGGCGCGTGGACTTCAAGAGCCCCCGGGGGGAGGTCAGATCAGCCTGCGCCGTGCTGCCCAGGCGACGGCCTCGATGACGCTGCTGACGCCTATCTTGTCGCACACACCTCGGCAACGTCTGCGCACTGTGCGGGGGCAGACGTTGAGCCGCCGGGCGACGGACTCGATAGGCAGACCGGTCGCCAGCAGCGACAGCAGGTGCACCTCGTCTCGGTGCAGACCCGCGTTGTTGGGGGGCCGCCGTTCTGTCTCGTAGCTGAGCGTGGACACTTCCGTCCTCCTTTGCCGAGTGCGGTCGGCAGGGAACGCGGGGAAGGCCACCGCCCTGATAGGAGGCCAGAACCCGTGATGACCGCGGAGTCCGTCAAATCGCTATCACGTTTCAAGTAGCTCGGGGTCCGGGTTTGATGGGCCATACACGAAAAATTACCTCTGCTTCATTGAATCGTTCCATGGCGTGATGGACGGCCCGGGAGGCCCGTCACCGCCGCACGGGTGCGCGTCGGCCGTCGCCCAGCGCAGAACCGGGCCCGGGACAGCCGCCCCGAGCCCGGCGCCGGTCGCTCCTTGCTACAGGTTCCGCACCCGGATGTTGCGGAACTCGATCAGGTCGTTGTCACTGTGGTTCTGCAGACCCACGTATCCGCTGAAGAACTGACGCAGGTCCGTGGGCGGATCGCCCGCACGCGACGACGACTTGCCGGGCGTGTTGTCGAACTCCTTGATCACTACGCCGTTGCGGATGATCGTGTAGTGCTGTCCGACGACCCGGATCTCGTAGTCGTTCCACTGTTCCTTCGGGGTGACCTTCGCGTGGGCCAGGTCGTTCGGATCGAAGTTGTAGACGGAGCCGGTCTTTTGGGGCTCACCGCTGTCGCCGTCGTAGATCTGGATCTCGTTTCCGCAGTAGATCGCCACCCACTCCGGGGCGGTGCGAGCCGCTCCCGTCGTGCTGCAGCCCTCAGGCCGCTTGTCCAGCGGCGTCCGCGGATCGGGGAACCTCACGAAGACACCGCTGTTGGCCTGGTGGCCCTCCGGAGCGACATCCCGGAACTGCAGCCGGATCGAGTAGTCCTTGAACTCCTGCTTGCTGTACCACAGCATTCCCATGCCGCCGGAGCTGTGCAGGGTGCCGTCCGGCAGGAGTGAGAACTGCCCTGCGCCCGCTTGGCTCCATCCGGCCAGACTCGACGCGGATCCGTCGAAGATGGACTTGTAGCCGGGTGTCTTGCCGATGGGCGACTTGGCGCCTTCCTTGCTGATCGTCGCCGCCTCGTGGTTGTCGAGGACACCGTCCTTGCGGAACTGGTCCACCAGACCGTTGAGGTAGCTGACGAACGCGCCGTGGTTCGGCCAGGCGCCCTCGTCGTCGATCAGGTCGTTGACCGTGCAGCCGCCGCCGACCTTGTGGTTGGCCACACCGGTGTCGCTGTCGAGCAGCCAGACGTTGGCACGGGCGTCGGGCGCCGTGCAGCCCGCTGTCCCGTCGATCTTGCCGGTGGACTGCTCGCCGTTGGCGTAGGTCACCTTCAGGGTGGCGTGGTAGGTGCCGTAGGAGGCGTAGGTGTGCGTGGGGTTGGCCTCGTGGGACGGCTGGCTGCCGTCACCGAAGTCCCACTCCCAGGAGACGCCGCCCGCCTTCGCGGCCGAGAACTGGATCGTCCGCGGCTTGCTCTGGGCGACCGGGCGACCGGAGGCGTCGCTCGGGTTCGGCGTGGCCGGGCCACCGTGGTAGGCGACGCGGACCAGCTTCTGGTTCGGGTCCAGGCTGAAGAAGCCGCCGGCGTAGTCGAGCATGTAGAGCGCGCCGTCCGGGCCGAACTTGGCGTCCATCCAGCTCTGGATCTTGTTGTCCCCGATGCCGCCGGGGAGGATCCGGCGCAGGTCCTCGCCGAATTCCGGCTTGGACTGGGCCTTGACGTCGTCCGGGGTGACGGTGACCGCGGCACGGTTGTTGGCGTTGGACTCGTCACCGATGAACCACTTGTTGTCCCAGTACGCGGGCCAGGCGACACCGCTCTTGGTGTCGACCTCCGAGCGGTGGTAGGTCGGGCCGTCCATGATGGCCTGGCCGCCGCCCTTGAGGTACGGCTCGGTGTACTTCTCGTCGCTCTTCGCGTATGTGGGCAGTCCGCTGCCGTCACTGCGCTGCGGGTAGACCACGCCGCCGCCCTGCGGCGAATACCAGATCATGTTGCTGCGGATCGGCGGGAGGTCGACCAGCCCGGTGTTGCGGGGCGAGGTGTTCTTCGGGTGGTCGCAGTCGTACCAGCCGGTGAGCACACTCGCGTCGGTGTTGCTGCGGTCACGGTAGGGCTGCTTGTTGCCCATGCAGTACGGCCAGCCCTGGTTGCCCGCGGAGGTGATGATGCTCGCGGTCTCGTACTTGGCCGGGCCGAGCTCCGGGTCCGGCGTCGGCGCGTCGGGGCCGACCCAGGCCGCGGTCAGCCAGTTGTTGGACTTGTCCCACGAGATCCGCGCGATGTTGCGGACGCCCATGACGTAGATCTCCGGACGGGTCTTGCCGCCCCCTTCCTCCTTGCCGGTGAACAGATTGCCCTTGGGGATCGTGTACGTGCCGTCGGCCTCGGGGTGGATCCGCAGGATCTTGCCGTTGAGGTCATTGGTGTTGCCGGCCGTGCGGCGGGCGTCCTGGAAGGACAGGCCCTGGTAGTCCTTGGTCCAGTTGTTCCCGGAGTAGCCGGCACCGGCGCCCTGCGAGGAGTTGTCGTCACCGACACCGACGTAGAGGTTGCCATCGTTGTCGAAGGTCATGCCGCCGCCCGTGTGGCAGCAGCTGTGGATCTGAGCGGTCCAGTGCAGCAGGTCCTTGCGGGTGCTCTTGTCGATGGACTGGCTCTTCAAGTCGTAGGTAAGCCGGGAGACGGTGCGCTGCCCCGTCTGCTTGTCCCGGTCGACCGACTCGTGCGGCATCCAGTAGACGTAGATCCAGCCGTTCTGCTCGAACTTGGGGTCGAGCGTGATGCCGACCAGACCTTCCTCGTTCTTGACCAGCTCGTCGCCGCTGCCGCGGTTGCCCATCACGTCGAGTGTGGTGAGCAGTTTGACCTGCTTGGTCTTGGGGTCCCACTGGTGGATCGTGCCGCAGCCCAGGCCCACCTTGGGGTCGTTCCAGTCGGAGATCGGACCGCTCGGGCATGCCGCCTTGCCGATGTAGAAGCTCTTGCCGTCGGGCGCCACCGTCAGTCCGTGCGGCTCGCCGATCTGGTCGAGCTGGCCCGCCTGGTTCTTGCCCGTGAGCCGATCGACCGAGTAGTTCGACGCGATGGTCGCCTGGCAGTCGCCGCGGACCATGCCGGTCGTCCACTCGATGGCGCCGAGCAGATGACTCTGGAACTTGGTGTCCGAGGTGTAGCTGTCCTCGGTGCGGCCCATGCCGGTGTAGAACGACCGACCGCCGTCGTAGTCCCGGCACCAGGAGATGGGGTGGAAGGCGCCGTTGCCCGCCGGCCCGGGGTCGTAGGAGTTCTCCTCGACCTGGGCGACCGTCTGGACGTTGCCGTCGGGGTTCGGGTCCCAGTTCATCCACTGGTCGGACCGGGTCCACTTCAGCGGCAGGCCCTTGTTCGCCGGGTGCTGGCGGTCTGTGACGTCCACGACCGCCTGCTGCACCTTGGTCTCCGGCGCGGGCGCCGGGTTGGCGCCGAACAGCCGTAGCTCGGCCAACTGAGTAAGCGGCTCACCGGAGTTGGCGGTGATGTTCAGTCGGTAGTACTGATAGGTGGTGGTGTTGGAGAACTTGTACTGCTTGGACTGGGCGCGGTCCGCGAAGCTCTGGCCGCTCTGGGTGTCCAGCGCCTTCCAGGTGTCCCCGTCCTGCGAGCCCTGAAGGGTCCAGTCCTTGGGGTCACGGCCGGCAGAGTCGTTGGCCGACGTCAGCGAGTACTGGGCCACCGCGACGGGGTGGTCCATCTTCGCCGTGACCCAGGCCGTGGGCTGGTGAGCCAGCCACTTGGTCGTGTTGCTGCCGTCGAACAGATTGGCCTTCGTCTCGTTCGGCGGGTTGTCGTCGCTTGCCGTGACCTCCGCCACCTTCTCGGAAGCGGGCAGGCCGGAGGCCGGCCGCGTGCCGATCAGGCCGGTGAACCAGCTGGATGAGGCATCCGCGCGCGCGGCGTCGTGAACGCCGACAAAGCCGCCGCCGCCCTTGATGTAGGCCTGGAACGCAGATTCCTCTTCGGAGGTGAGGGACACACCCTCGGCCGACAGGAAGACCACGCCGCGGTAGCGGGCCAGGCTGTCGGTGGTGATGACGCCCGGATCATCCGACTCGTCCACCGAGAAGCCGTTCTTCTGACCCAGTTCCCTGATCGCCGAGGTGGCGGAGGCGACCGGGTCGTCCTGCTTGTCGGCTGGTCCGTGGAAGACGAGGACCTTCACCGAGGCTTCGGCGGCGGCGCTTTGGGCCTCGGGGGCAGCGGTCTGCTGCGGCTGCGCTTGTGCCTGCATGGCGGGCAGTGACAGTCCCAGTGCCAGCGCCGAACTGGACAGCAGGACGACCGCGCGCCGCCAGGGGCGCGCATGACGGAAGGTTCGCACAGGACTCGACGGCGGTGCTCCGCTCCGTCGTGACAGTGCGAACCGGTTTCTTCGGCCCATATGTGCTCCTTGACTCGATCCGACAACGGAAGAGTGGTCAGGGGTGGAGCAGGGCTGCCGCACGGGCCCCGACCGGCATACGCCGGGTGAGGCGGGTCCGACCGGCCATCAGGACGTCCGGAGATGGCCGGGATTTTGATGCCGGTGAGGGCGCGGACGCCCCGGGTCCTCACGGCCCACGGCCGACCGGCGGCAGGGTGGTACACGCCCGTAAGACCGTCCGGCCAGGTGTGACGGGCGTGGCTTGTGGGGTGGGGGTGGCGGGACGGACGACACCGACGGCTCACATGCCAGGCATGTCGTGCATGTCATGTGAGCCGGCCATGCCGCCGGGAACCGTGCCGTCGGCCTCGGTCACCATGAAGACCCCGGACATGCCCATGTCCGAGTGGCTCTGGACGTGGCAGTGGTACATCCAGTGGCCCGCGCCGACCCGTTCGCCGGCGATCACCTGGAACCCGAAGGAGTCCGCGGGGCCGGTGGTCTTGGTGTCGATGACCCGGCTGACGTCCTGCGGACCCTCCAGGATCCCGGTGCGGTTGTCCACCCAGCGGTGGCCGTGGACGTGGAAGGTGTGGAAGAAGTCCCCGTGGGTGACCACGATGAACTCCACCCGCTCTCCGCGGACGGCCTTGAAGGTGGGAGTGTCGGGAGCGACCTTGTTGTTGATCGTCATGTCGTTGAAGACGACCGTGAACTGCTTGGCAGGCAACACATCGCCCTTGCGCCGCACCACCACGGGGCCGTACAGGCCCTTGCGGATACCGCCGGTGCCGTGTTCGGTTCCCACATTGTGGTCGTGGTAGTGCCAGTAGCCGGCGCTTCCGGCCTCCCACGTACCGTCGTGGCGCTTGCCCGGAGCGTGGGTACGCCAGACATAGGTGCGCCGCTCGCCCGGCTGGATGACGCTGTCGTTCATCTTCGTGCCGTCGCTGGCGACGTCGTAGTCCAGGCCGTGCACGTGCAGGCTGGCGGCGACGTCGAGGTTGTTGACCACCTCGATGTTCATCGTGTCGCCCTCGGTCAGCTCGATGAGCGGGCCCGGAACCGTCGCCTGGCCGGGGTTGAGGCCGTAGCCCATGTCCCCGTTCGGCAGTTTCTCCATGTACAGCGTCAGGTTGCGGACTTCGCCGCCGTTGCCTTTCGCGGTCGGCTTGTCCATGGGTGCGGCGGCGGTGCTGCCGAGCACGGCGGGGACGACGGCCGCCGCCATGGTTTTGGTGGCGAACGATCTCCGGGAGAAGAGGCGTCGCGTGCCTGCGCCTGAGTCGGTCATCGCTCTCCAATCCGCGACAGGCCTGGGGGTGCCTGAAAGTCTTGTGTGATCGTGAGGTGTGCCGCCCGGGCAACACAGCATCCGTACGCGGCGGTTTGTGGTGGTGCGCCGGGCGTTCGGCCCCGCGGGGCCACATAGAAGGCCGGTGGATCGGGCTCGGGTCCGGGCCGTCCGGCCGGCCGATGTGTCGGCCTGCCGAGACCGGCTCGCTAGGGAGACGGACTGCGCCTGAGAACGGCCTCACGGTAACGGGGCTTCTGCAGTTTTTCCAGACTCAGGTCAAAGTTGGTCGGACTGTGGTCATAGACCTTGGCGAGCCATCAAAAGGACGCTAGCTTCCCCTCGTTGCTGCAATCCGGGGGAGGTGGGTGAACCACGCGCGAGCCCGCGGCGCTACCGCTCCGGCACAAAGTGGAGCGCACCCCGCTCGTTCGTGTGTGACCGCGACCGTTCGCCGTCGTCCCGCCCCGGTGATCACTCCCAGCGCCCTGCTCGCATCGCCCCGTTGAGTTCAGGGCGCCGGTCAGGCTGACGGACTGTGTGCCACCGCCGCCCCGGACCGAGTTCCGCGGCGGCACCCGGCCGGACGGGCCCCGACGCGGTTGTCCCGGCGGCCGGTCGTCCACCCGGCGGTACCGCGAAGCAACCCCTGCGCGGTACCGCAACAAGCGATTCGCGAAAGGTGCAGCGGTGTTCAGAAGACTGCTCCATGCCCAGACGGATCCGCCTCCCTCCAGATCCGCGCCACGTAGCCGGTTCGGCACGCGCCCATTGCTGGTGGTGTTGGGGGCTGTGCTGATCACGGCCTTCTCGTTGGCTGCGCCGGCCGCCTACGCGGCCCTCGGCCGCGCCGACGCCACGGCCCAGGTGCTCACCTGGACGGCCGGCGACGGATACACGGGCTATGTCTCCGCCCCCACCACCGCGGTGGCCGGGCCGGCGACGATCGTGTTCGAGAACAGCGCGGCGACCGGCAACACGACGGGGATGCCGCACACGTTGACGTTCGACACCTCCAACCCCGACTACAACACCGACGTCAGCCTCAACATCCAGGCGAGCCCGTCGGACTCGAGCGCAGGCAAGCACACGGCCCAGGTCACCCTGACCCCCGGCGTCTACCGCTACTACTGCGCGATGCCGGGTCACATCATGTCGGGCGAACTGACCGTCACCGCAGGCTCCGGGCAAGACACGACTGCGCCGGATACGTCTGCGTCGGTGTCGGGTACGAAGGACGCGTCGGGTGACTACGTTTCCAGTGCGACGGTGACGGTGTCGGCTTCGGACGCGGAGTCGGGGGTGGACAAGATCGAGTACGCGGTCGACGGTGGGGCTTTTGCGGCTTACTCCGCTCCGGTGCAGGTGAGTAGCGTGGGTGAGCATGCGGTGGCGTACCGGGCGACGGACAAGGCTGGTAACACCTCTGCGGTGAAGTCGGTGTCGTTCACGGTGGTGGCGTCTTCGCCCGCGGATACGACTGCGCCGGATACCTCTGCGTCGGTGTCGGGTACGAAGGACGCGTCGGGTGACTACGTTTCCAGTGCGACGGTGACGGTGTCGGCTTCGGACGCGGAGTCGGGGGTGGACAAGATCGAGTACGCGGTCGACGGTGGGGCTTTTGCGGCTTACTCCGCTCCGGTGCAGGTGAGTAGCGTGGGTGAGCATGCGGTGGCGTACCGGGCGACGGACAAGGCTGGTAACACCTCTGCGGTGAAGTCGGTGTCGTTCACGGTGGTGGCGTCTTCGCCCGCGGATACGACTGCGCCGGATACCTCTGCGTCGGTGTCGGGTACGAAGGACGCGTCGGGTGACTACGTTTCCAGTGCGACGGTGACGGTGTCGGCTTCGGACGCGGAGTCGGGGGTGGACAAGATCGAGTACGCGGTCGACGGTGGGGCTTTTGCGGCTTACTCCGCTCCGGTGCAGGTGAGTAGCGTGGGTGAGCATGCGGTGGCGTACCGGGCGACGGACAAGGCTGGTAACACCTCTGCGGTGAAGTCGGTGTCGTTCACGGTGGTGGCGTCTTCGCCCGCGGATACGACTGCGCCGGATACCTCTGCGTCGGTGTCGGGTACGAAGGACGCGTCGGGTGACTACGTCTCCGGTGCGACGGTGACGGTGTCGGCTTCGGACTCCGGTTCGGGGGTGGACAAGGTCGAGTACTCGCTCGACGGCGGCCCCTATTTGCCATACACCGCGCCGGTGGCGGTGGACAGGGCGGGGAGCCACACCTTCCTGTACCGGGCCACCGACAAGGCCGGCAACACGTCCACGGCCAAGTCGCTGTCCCTCACCGTCGTCGACAGCAAGCCGCCCACCAACTGCCCGGAGACGGACGCTCGTGCCACGGTGTTCGTCGGCTCGGTCAACACGGGCATCCCGAACCGCGTCACGGCAAACGGCTGCACCATAAACGAGCTGATCGAGGATCACCGGTCCTGGAGCAGTCACGGCGGATTCGTCTCGCACGTCGAGCACATCGTGGCGGCCCTCCGGCACGAGGGCGTCGTCGACCAACGGGAGGCGGGTCAGATCAAGAAGGCCGCCGGCCGTTCCGACGTCGGCAAGCCGCACACCCAGCCGTGAATCGGTGAGGTGCTCACGGGGGCGAACGTCCCCGCCTGATCCGTGAGGGCTCGCCAGATCTCAACGAACTTCTGCCGCGCCCGCACGGACGACTCGACAGCACAGCAGCAGGCCCGATGGGTTGGAGCCGGCCGGCTCCAACCCATCGGGCCTGCCCGCTTTCCGCGGCCGCCGCCAGGCCCTCTCCGGCGGGCACAGTGCAGACCTGAGCCCGGCACGCGCGCCGGCGGCGGCTACTTCAAATCGGCTTTGTCCATTGCGAGATGAAAGTACAACCGACTGCTGCACAAGTTCTTTCGTGTTCGGCACCACGGTGCTACGGTCCTCAGGAAAGTCGCCCCCGAAGTTCCGGGTGTGCGTACGACTTCGTCGACGACGGGAGGGGCGGCGTGAGGCGTATGACGGCTCGACCGGCCAATGTCGACCAGGCCAGGCTGCTCCGCCTGCTGCGCGACCTCGGTCCGCAGTCCCGCGTCGCTCTGGGAGACCAGGTCGAACTGTCGCGTTCCAAGCTCGCTGTCGAGATCGAACGGCTGCTGGAGACGGGCCTCGTCGTCCAGGACGGTCTCGCCGCTTCCCGTGGCGGCCGCCGCTCGCACAACGTCCGGATAGCCCCCTCGCTGCGCTTCCTCGGCGTGGACATAGGTGCCACCTCCGTGGACGCCGCGGTCACCAACGCGGAGCTGGAGGTGCTCGGCCACCTGTCCGAGCCGCTGGACGTGCGTGAGGGCCCGGTCGCCGTGTTCGAGCGGGTGCTCGCTCTGGCCGCCAAGCTGCGTGAGGCGGGGCTGGCGGAGCACTTCGACGGCGCCGGGATCGGCGTGCCGGGACCCGTCCGGTTCCCCGAGGGCGTCCCCGTCGCACCGCCGATCATGCCCGGCTGGGACGGTTTCCCCATCCGCGAGGTGCTGAGTCAGGAGCTCGGCTGCCCCGTCCTCGTCGACAACGACGTGAACCTGATGGCCCTGGGTGAGCAGCAGGCCGGTGTCGCCCGCTCCGTACGCGACTTCCTGTGCGTCAAGGTCGGCACCGGCATCGGCTGCGGCATCGTGGTCGCCGGCGATGTCCACCGGGGTGTCACCGGAAGTGCCGGCGACATCGGCCACATCCAGGTGGACCCGGACGGGTCGCCGTGCGCTTGCGGCAACACCGGTTGCCTGGAGGCGCACTTCGGCGGCAACGCCCTGGTGCGTGACGCGACCGCGCTCGCCCAGGCGGGCCGATCGGCGGAGTTGGCCGGGCGGCTCGAGGCGATGGGGCGACTGACCCCCGAAGACGTGTCGGCAGCCGCCGGCGCCGGGGACACCGCCTCCCTGGAACTGATCCGCCTCGGCGGAACCCGTACCGGTCAGGTCATCGCGGGCCTGGTCAGCTTCTTCAACCCCGGCATGGTGGTCATCGGGGGAGGGCTCACCGGGCTGGGGCACACCCTCCTGGCGAGCATCCGCACCCAGGTCTACCGGCAGTCCCTGCCGTTGGCGACCGGCAACCTGCCGATCGTCCTCGGCGAGCTCGGCCAGGTCGCAGGCGTCGTCGGGGCCACCCGACTGATCAGCGACCACATCTTCTCACCGTCCTGACGCGCCAGCGCGGCCGGAATCCGTTCCCGCGAACGGACGCGTTCCCGTGTCCGTTCCCTGCGCCCACACGCATCCTTGAGGAGCGCCTATGGACAGTCAGAACGGCTCGCCCGCGATCGGGGTGGGCATGGTCGGATACGCCTTCACGGGCCGCGCGCACTCACATGCCTGGCGTGCCGTCGCCTGCGCGTTCGACCTGCCCATGCGCCCGATCATGGCTGCCCTCGCCGGACGTGAGCAAGCGGCGTTGGAAGAGGCCGCCCGGCGTCAGGTCTGGGCCGCCACCGAGACCGACTGGCGGGCCTTGATCGCCCGCCCCGATGTGCAGTTGGTGGACATCTGCACCCCTGGCTCCAGTCACGCCGAGATTGCGATCGCGGCGCTGGAGGCAGGCAAGCACGTGCTCTGCGAGAAGCCGCTCGCCAACTCCGTCGAGGAGGCGGAGACGATGGCTGCTGCCGCCGCCACTGCCTCGCGTCGCGGCGTGCGTTCCATGGTGGGGCTCAGCTACCGGCGCACACAGGCGCTCGCCATGGCCCGTCGGCTGATCGTCGAGGGCCGCCTCGGCAGCCTGCGCCACGTACGTGCGCAGTATCTGCAGGACTGGATCGTGGATCCGGAGTTTCCGCTGGTGCGGCGGCTGCAGCGCGAGCACGCCGGCTCCGGCGCGCTGGGCGACCTCGGCGCACGCATCGTCGACCTCGCCCAGTATCTCGTCGGGGATCAGCTGTCGGGAGTGTCGGCCCTGACCGAGACGTTCGTCCGCGAACGCCCGCTGCGCGGTGTCCTCCGGGCTCGCGGCCGTCGTCGACGGTTCGACGCCGCGCGGCCCCGTCACGGTGGACGACGCAGCGTTGTTCACCGGGCGGTTCCCCGGCGGCGCCGTCGCGTCCTTCGAGGCCACGCGGGTCGCCGCCGGCCGTAAGAACGCGCTGCGCATCGAGATCAACGGCGACCGCGGCAGCATCGCCTTCGATCTGGAGCGCCTCAACGAACTGGACTTCCACGACCACACCCAGGCGGCCGCGACGGCGGGCTTCCGCCGGATCCTGGTCACCGAACCCGACCATCCCTATCTCGAGGGGTGGTGGCCGGTCGGTCACGGACTCGGCTACGACCACACCTTCGTGCATCAGGCACGCGATCTGCTGCAGGCCATCATCGAGGACCGGGACCCCGAGCCGTCCTTCGCCGACGGACTGCAGGTGCAGCGGGTGCTGGCCGCGGTGGAGCGCAGCGCCGAGAACGGCAGCGTGTGGACGCCCGTCGAGCCCGAGAAGGTCTCGCAGGAGAACCTGCCGCTGGCCTCCGGTGCCGACGACACCCTCGCGGTCGCTCCCTGACCGTGCTCCGCGAAGCCGGCCGCCCCGCGGCCCCACCGACGCGTGGCCGGGACCGCATAGCCGGACGCCCGCAACCGATGTTCACGCTCCATCCACGAAAAGGAGGATTCCAAGGAACTCCTGATGGAAATCCGACCGGTCGAACAACTTTCATTCCCCGGCCGAAAAGGCCGGAGTCGACTCACCGGTGTCAGCCCGAACGGCAGTCGCCGGTAAATGCCGGGGCACATTCGACCATGCGCTCCGGTAATACCCGCCTGCCTCGGTACGGGGCTCGCGCGTCCTTCGCGTGAGGAGTCCCGCAAGTCGTCGGGCGCATGGCCTGCCGACCCTTACCGAACTCAAGCTTTCCAGGCCAGAGGTAGGAGGGTGGACGGTCCGGCATCCCGCCGCACCGGTGAACGCATACGAAGTCCCCGACATTCCAGCCGTGCGCCGTCACTCATTGCCCAAAACTGTTACACCCGTTGCCGCTTCCGGCCACGAAGGGCACGAGCGGTTCGCGAACCCTTTTCAAACAACGCTGTGAGAACTACCTTCCTCTCAGCCCTCCGGGCTACAGGAAGCGGACTGTTCCGGAAAACCTGCACGGACGCACGGACTCACCAGTAAACACCGACCGTCACCACAGCAGTTCCCCCGAGGAAAAGCGCCAGGGATCCACGACCGGCCTCAGACCCCGGATCCCCGCCCACGAAACATGGCAGCCCTCAGGAGCCTCCTCACCGAGGTCGTCCGCGAGGAGCCAACTGATCAGCGAGATCGACAAGTCGACGAACCCCCATGTGGTCTTCCAGAGGCCGGCGCCGTGACCAAGGAGAACGTCGACCAGCACCTGCCCGGCGCCTTCAGCTGATCCAGCACCCCCGTCCCCGGAAATCAGGTCACGAAAGGTTGATGATGTCCCGTAGAGGTATCGTTGCGCTGCTGTCGGCGGCCGCTCTGGCCCTGCCGCTCGCGGCCACCAGCGCCACCACCGCACACGCCGCTTCACCGGCGTTCAAAGTGCTGGTGTTCTCCAAGACCACCGGCTACCGGCACGACTCCATCCCCGACGGCATCGCGGCCGTCGAGAAGCTCGGCCAGGAGAACGGCTTCACGGTGGACACCACCGAGGACGCCACCCAATTCAACGACGCAAACCTGGCGAAGTACCAGTCGGTCGTCTTCATCTCCACCACCGGCGACCCGCTGGACCAGCAGTCCGAGAAGGACGCCTTCCAGCACTACATCGAGAACGGCGGCGGCTTCGTCGGCATCCACGCCGCCGCCGACTCCGGGTACACCTGGTCCTGGTACGGCGGCCTGGTCGGCGCGTACTTCCTGGACCACCCGTCGATCCAGCAGGCGACCGTGAACGTCGCGGGCCGGGGCACCCCCGCCACCAAGGACCTGCCGAACCGCTGGACCCGCACCGACGAGTGGTACAACTACCGCTCCAACCCCCGCTCCGCCGTGCGCGTCCTGGCCACGTTGGACGAGAGGACGTACAACCCGGTCGGCTACTCCGGCGGCTCGATGGGCGCCGACCACCCCATCGCGTGGTGCCACCCGTACGACGGCGGCCGGTCCTTCTACACCGGCATGGGCCACACGAAGGAGAGCTACACCGACCCGCTGTTCCTGTCGCACATTCTCGGCGGCATCAAGATGACGGCCGGCGCGGCGAAGTTCAACTGCGACCCCGAAAGCACCGACTGACCGGCGGTACCGCCTCCCGGCACGCCCACCGTGCCGGGGGCGCGCCGGGCACGCGGGCTCCCGCCAGTCCGCCGGCACAGCACAGCGAAAGGACCCACCTTGCCGTCGTCAACGACCGTGCGCCGCCTCACCGCACCGGTAAGGCCGGGCGCCGCCGCCCACGGGGCCTTCCGCCACGGGCTGTTCGCCGGCGTCGGCGCCGTCCTCGGGCTGGCCCTGCTGGCGGGCCTGGTGGCCGCCCTGATGGGGGCGGGGCGTACGGCCTCGGCCGACCCGACCCGGCAGCTCGCCGACCGCGCCCGCGCCCAGGAAGCCGCCCGCAACGCCAAGCAGGTCAAGGCGCTCACCACACAGGCGAGAGACCTCGCCGCACGCCTGATGCCGGTGCTCGGGCAGATGGAGACGGCGATGCCGCACGAAGGGCGCGCACCCAGGGCCGCGGGAGCCGCTGAGGCCGGGCGGTGGAAGGCGGTGACGGCGGCGGCCGTCGCGGCCCTTGCCCACCCGCCGTCCGGGGACACCGGATACAACGTGGCCCGTTCCAACTTCTCCGCGGCCGTCCGCGCGCTGGACGGCGCCGTGGACTCCTACCGGCTGGCCCTCGGGGCACCCCCCTCCCTGAAGAAGCGGCTCGTCGCGGCGGCGGCCTCGCAGCGGGATCAGGGCATCGACGTCTGGTCGATCGGAGCCACCGAACTTGACGCGGTCGACGTCGACGCCGGCCTGGGGCACCAGCACGTCTTCCTGCAGGTCGCCCCCGACGGTCAGTCCTTGACGCCGGACGACGAGCCGGAGGGCAACCACAGCAGGTGACACCAACTACACCTGGTACTCCAACCGGCAGGTCGACAAGTGGCTGAAGGAAGGGACCACCGCCGCGACCGCGGACAAGGCATGTGCGGCCTTCACCTCCGCCAGAGCCACTCTCCGGGGTGACCACCCGGGGTCACCGGGCTCCTCCCTCCCCCGAGTGTTGCTCACAGGAGTGTGAAGCCATTCCGAAGCGCTACGGGGCGCTGCGGCGGAACTGGTCAAGCCTGTCGAGGGTTCGTCTGGCCTACAGGTGTGTGGCGGCTGGTCAAGACGACGAAGCGCCCTACGCTGAGCCGCCGCCGTGCAGCTGTCACCTGGGTGACATGCCGTCGGTACGGTCGCAGGCCATGCCGTTGTGGTTCGGATCGAGCCGCAGCGGGTCGGCGGCACCGTTGACCTTCAACGGCAGCTGGAAATCGTGTCTGCTCAGCCATGTGCAGCGGGCGGCTGCGGTGGCCTTGACGGTGTTCGGGAAGACGGCCGGGACACAGAGGTCGGGGGTGCCGTAGTGGTTGTCGCAGCCGGAGACGCGGACGCCGACCGGGGCCGAGGTGCGCCTCTTCCCTGGCTTTTGGGGCTTGTTCGCCAGGTCCTGTGCGAAGTCGTGGATGTGCGGGGACGGGATGTCCGCGCGGGCCGAAGCCGTGGAGCGCAGGGCGGTGGCGCTTGCCTGGGCGTCCAGGTGGACCCACTTCGCCACCGAGGGCACGCCGTTGGCGTCGACCGCGAGGAGCATGTACCAGCCGGGCGGCGCCACATTGGGGTTGCTGGTGACGTTGAGGTCAATGGTGGTGCCGTTGACGACGGTCAGCGGCAGGTCTACGAAGCGCTGGTTGGGGTCGGAGGAGTGGGTGACCGCGGCCGGGCGGATCAGTTCGGCCCTGGCGATGGTGCGGTCGACGCCGATCCGCTGGCTGCTGCCGTACGTCCAGTGATTGTCGGTGACCGAGGTGATCTGCGGCCGGGGGCCCTTGAAGAGGTACGGCGGCGTGTAGATCGACACATTGTGGTTCCACGTGCCGTTGCCGGGGTTGTCGCCGGTGGCCATGACGCGGCCGTCCGGCAGCAGGAAGGCCGAGGAATGATAGCCGCGGGCCTCGGGGTCGGCGGCGACGGGGGCGAAGGTCTCGGTCTGGGGATCGAAGATCGACGTCTCGTGGACGGGGTCCGCCCGGTTGTGCAGTCCGCCGCCGGTCTCCAGGATCTTGCCGTCGGGCAGGAGGACGGCCGAGACGTACATCTTGCCCTGGGCGCCGGTCTGCGGGACGGTGCCCGTCGGCAGGTCGACGGTGCCCTGGGGCAGCAGCGGTCCCGCGGAGTACGCCGGGTTCGGTTGCTTCAGGTCGATGAGGTCGGTGAGCCGGTTGCCGTCGGGGTTGCTGTCGATGTTGCCGCCGCCGATGGTCAGGACGCGCTGGTCCTGCGCCGGGGGCAGCAGCACGCTGGCTGACTGGTCGCGCTGGTCCTTGTTCTGCAGGCCGTTGATGGGTGTGACGGTGTTGGCATCGTAGTCGTAGACCGCGGAGCCGGTGCCGGGTGTGCCGTTGCCGAAGACATGGCTGCCGGAGTAGAAGAGCCGGCCGTCCTGCATGAGGATCATCGACGGGTACAGCCCCCAGTACGACCAGGTCTGGTTGACCTGCGACAGCGGGAGCCACTTGTTCTGCGCGGCCGACCACTTCTCGGCCGTCACCGAGCCCGTGGAGTCCTCGCGCAGGCCGCCGAAGGACAGTACATCCCCGTTGCCCAGCTCGGTCGCAGAGGGATACCAGTGGCCGTCGTTGAGGTCATTGGTCTGCGTGTAGGTCTCGGTGTCCGGATCGAAGACGTAGCTGTGCCGGTAGCCCTCGTAGCCGTGCGAGCCGTCGGCGGCGGGGTAAGCCTTGTTACCGCTCATGATCAGTACGCGGCCGTCGGACAGCTGGATGTGGCCCGAGCAGAACATGTCGTCGGGGGTGGGGATGACCTTGTAGGTGCCGGCCTCGGGGTCGTAGACGGCTGAAGTGAAGCTGCCGGCCGCGAAGTTGTCGGTGTTGTTGCCGGAGCCCGCGATGAGCAGCACCTTGCCGTTCTTCAGGACCACGGAGTGCATCGAGCGTACCGGGTTCTGCGCGGGCAGGACGTCCCACTTGCCGTCCCGGCACTGCGCGCCGGTGCCCGTGCACACCGGTTCCGGTGGTGTGCCGCCGACGAGTTCGGCGGTGTAGTCGTCGGTGGTGACGCTGCCGGCGCCGTAGACGGACACGCCCCAGGTGAGCTGGTCGGTGCCGGCCGGGACCGGCGGCGTGCGCACCTCGGCCTTGTTCCAGGCGGCGCTGACCGGCGGGTTCATCAGGTCGGTCCAGTACTGCCAGCCGGCCGTGGTGTCGTGCCGGAAGAGGGTGACCGCGGTGTCCGCGGTCGTCGACTTGTACCAGACCGACAGGTCGTACTGCTGTCCCGCCGTCACGTTCGGGGCGCAGTCGGGCGTCTCGGTCATCATCGCCTTGCGGTCGCCGTTCACGCGGCGGGTCAGGGCGACCGTCATCGCCTTGCTTCCGGAGTGCGCGTCGGCGGTGGTGGTAAAGGTGAAGTCGTTGTCTCCCCAGCCGGACTTCTCCCAGCAGGCCGGCATGTCGCCGGTTCCGGCCGTCTCGAAGCCGGGGTTGATGATGAGGCTGGTGCCCGCCTCGGCCGCCTCGGGGGCCGACAGCAGGAGGAAGGGGGCCGCCATGGCTGCGAGGATGAAGGCGGTGGCGGCCGCGAAGGGGCCGCGTGCTCTTCTCGTCATCAGGCCTCCTCGATCTTTCCTCGGCGGCCGGCTTCCGGGCGGCCACGGCGTGGCAGGTAGACCAGCGTCTCGGTGCCCGCGAACCGCAGGAGGAAGGTCACGACCAGGGCGAACGCGGTCGCCGTGAACACCCCCATCCCGAGTCCTCCGACGAACAGCGTGATCAGCGGGATGCGCAGCAGCAGGTCGGCGTTGGCCAGCAGCCCGAACCTGCCCACGCGGTCGGCCCAGTGGCGGTGGCGACGGCGTTCCCGGAACAGCAGCAGTTCGATCAGCAGGAAATTCCACAGCACGCCGAACTGGTTCGCGACGATCTCGGCGGGCACATAGTGCATACCCGCGGACGTGAGCACGGCCAGCACCGCCAGGTTGGGCACGAAGCCGGTGAGCCCGATCAGGCCGAAGACCAGTGCCCGCGCGACCGGCGAAGCGGTGCGTAGCCTCACCAGGTGGGCGAGGAAGCGCATTCCCTCCCGGACGGTCGACTTGGACTCGCCCGCGTAGCGGTCCTGGAAGACGAAAGGCACCTCGGCGACGGGGCGGGGGCGGCTGCGGGCCGCCAGCTCCAGCAGGATCTTGTACCCCAACGGGTGCAGCGCGCCGCTGTCGCGATGGTTGCGCACCGCGTCGCGGCGGATGGCGAAGAAGCCGCTCATCGGGTCGCTGATGCCGTGCAGGGCCCGCGGGAACAAGCCCTTGGTGAGCCAGGTCGCGCCGCGCGAGACCGCGACCCGGTAGGCCCCGGCGAGCCCGGCGCGGCTGCCGCCGCCGGTGTAGCGGCTGGCGACGACCAGGTCGGCGCTCTTGTGGGTGCCGGTCTCGACGAGCGCGGGGACGAGGGACGGCGGATGCTGCAGATCGGCGTCCATCACGACGACCCACTCGGAGTGGGCGGCCCTCAGGCCCTCGACGACGGCGCCGCCGAGTCCGCCGGCCGGGGTGTCGCGGTGGATGACGGTGACAGGGAACGGGCAGTCGCGGGTCGCCGTCTCGGCCACCGCCGGGGTGTCGTCGGTGCTGTCGTCCACGAAGACGACTTCGCAGCCGGGCAGCCGATCAGGGAGGGAATCGGCCAGCCGGGCGAGGAGTTCGCGGATGTTGTCGGGCTCGTTGAAGGTGGGGATGACCACGGTGACGGAGCCGTGCGCGGTGGGCGCTCCGGCGTGCAGATCGGGGGCGTTGGCCTCTTCCGTACCGCTACTGAGCACGGTCACTTGGTTCCTCCAGCGATGCGGCGGATCTCGATACGGTCGGCGCCCTCGCCGAAGACCGCGACCGGGGTGGAGTGCTGCAGTGCCGCCTTGACGGTCGGCAGGTCAACGGCGTCCCGGCGCACCGTAGGGGAGGCGACCACGTAGTCGATGTCCCGCCAGCCGTTCGGCAGCGTCCTGGCGACAGCGGGGTCGAGGTCGGCCTTGTAGAACCAGATGGCGCCGTCACCGGGGCGGTATCCGGCGTGGACGAGGTCGAGCCACAGGGCGTCGTCGACCAGCGCCCGCGTGCGGCCCGGGTCCGCCACGTCGTCCCGTATCCAGGCGGCGGCCGCCCGGTAGGGCGCGTTGGCGTCGGCGGTCAGGGCGGTGCGGTCGCCGTCGTACCAGTGCGATACGACCAGGACGGCGACGGTCGCGCCCAGGGCGGCGAGCAGCGTCCCGCGGGCGTACCGGAAGGCCCGGGCGCCGCGCCGGGCGCCGTGCCGGGCGCCGCGCCGGGCGCCGCGAAGCAACACCGCGTGGGCGACGCTCGAGGCGGTCCCGGCGACGATCAGGGCGAGAAAGGGCAGCACCTGGATCACGTACATGGCGGGCAGATAGCCCGACGGACGCATGGCGACCAGAGCGAGGGTCGCCACGGCGAGAGCGGGACCGGCCAGCGCCCTGGCCGTCACCGACCAGCGCAGGACACCCAGCAGCAGCACAGCGCCGGCAAGCCCGCCGAGCGGAAGCACTGTGTCGTAGTAGAGCCACGACTCGAAGACGGCGTGCGAGTTGGTGCCCTTGGCGAGGATGAAGCCCGAGCCCTCACGGCTCATCTGAAATCTGATCCCGTCGATCAGCGAGACGTGCCCCCGGCCCGGGAACAGTTCATGGTTGAGCAGGGCATAGAGCGGATAACCCAGCCCGGTCAGCCCGCACGCGGCCACCGCGCCGGTCACCGCGAACTTTCGGGTGTCACGGTGGCTGTGCTGCCACATCGTCACCAGCAGCGCCGGCAGCACGACCAGCATCGTCTCCTTGCTCAGGACGCTGGTGGCGGCGGCCAACCCGGCCCCGAAGTGGTGCCACAGATGGTGGCGGGGGGACGCGGCCAGGCAGAACGCCAGCAGCATCCACATCACCGCGATGTTGTCGAGGAAGATCTCCCGCTGCAGCGCGACCGCCAGCGGCGACAGCCCGAACAATGCCATGCCGAGCCCGGCCGCCCAGCGCGGCAGGCCAAGCCGTCGTGCCAGCACGTACAGCAGCACCGCACTGATCCCGCCGACCAGCAGCATCGCGTAACGCATCGTCGCCAGCGTCATGGCATCCTGGTCGATCAGCGAGGCTGGCCATGTGATGAGCGCGATCTGGATCCAGCCGACCGGCGGGTGGTCGTACCAGTACGTGTAGTGGGCCAGCCCCCTGCCCTGCTGGACCGACCAGGCCTGCGCGAGGTACGTGCCCTCGTCGTCGCTGAAGGTCGGGAAGCGCGTGATGTTCCAGCCCTGGACGGTCAGGATCACCGTCAACAGGACGCCGCACAGGAGAAGATCCGGGCCAGAGGTGCGGAGGCGGAATCGTGGAGCGGGGCTCTTCGCGAGGGGGTGTGCTTCGGTACGCGGCGCGGGGACAGTCTCAGTGGGCCGAGTAGCGGTGAGCCTGGTGACGGTCACCGGCGCACGTCCTTTCCGGTCGCCTCGGCGAGGTGGGCGCCAACATGGCGGGTCAGCTCCCAGTCGTTGCGGCCGCGCTGCTCGCGCCACACCGCGCGGGTGGCGGCTCCGGCCAGGAGGAGCTGGTAGAAGGGACCGCCCACGATGAGCTTGACGTAGTGCACCAGGCGCACCCGCAGGGCGTACTGACGGCCGAAGTCGTGCAGGCCCACGATCTCGAAGACGAAGGTGACGGTGGTGGTCAGCGCGGGCAAGAAGGTGACGACCGTGATGCCGACCGGGACGTCGACGAAGAGCGCCACCCAGATGTTGATCGGGATGATCACCCCGGTGAACGCCTGGAAGAACGGCGTCATGAGGGTGTAGCGGGCGAGCATCCGCTGCCCCAGGGTGGGCAGTTGCTTCCAGTCCTTCTTTCGGTAGACCTGAAGGAAGCCCTGGTTCCAGCGGGTCCGCTGCTTGAGCAGGCTCACCAGCGTGCCAGGTGTCTCCTCGCGGGTGACCATCTCGGCGTCGTACGCGACGACCACGCGCTTGCCTTTGCTGGACAGCCGCACTCCGAGGTCGCAGTCCTCGGCGAGGCAGTTCCCGTCCCAGCCGCCCGCCTCCCGCAGCACGTCGGTGCGGATGAATACGGTGTTGCCGCCGAGCGGGATGAAGCCCTTGAGCGCGTGCAGGTGCAGCCGGCTGCGGAACCAGAAGAAGTACTCCAGGCAGTTGCGCAGGCTGTACCAGCTGGAGTGGAAGTTGATCAGCTGGACACCGCCCTGTACGACATCAGCCCCAGTGGAGCGGAAGGCGTGGTCCACATGGGTCAGGAGGGCGGGGTGGACCTGGTCCTCGGCGTCGAAGACCCCGACGACTTCGCCGGAGCAGTGGAGCAGCGCGGTGTTGAGGGCCTTGGGCTTGTTCTTCGACTCGTTGGTGTCGACCACCACCCGTACCCGGTCGGGCGCGGACGCCGCGACCCGCTCGGCCACTTCGGCGGTGCCGGGGTCGTCGTGGCCGACGATGATGATGATCTCGTAGTCCCCGTGCGCAGATTGCAGCAGGCCGTTGACGGTGTGTTCGAGGACCGCCTGCTCGTGCCTCGCGGGCACCAGAAGGGAGAACGAGAGACAAGCGTCCCCGTCGGGCCGTGCGAAACGGGTGGCCGCCAGCGTCGCGGGCGTACGCCATGCATGCATCTGCCACCAAAGGGTGAACGCCGCCGTCCAGAACAGCGTCAGCGAGGTGACGGTGATGAGCGCCGAGAGCAAGTGGAACTCCTCAGACGGGCCGTGGAACAACACAGCTGTGAATGGATCCCTGTGGGGTGGTGTCGGTCGCGGACTCGGCGGCGAGAAATCGGGGCATGCTCTCGTTTCCGGGCGCATGCGCGGGCCCCGGGCGCGTACCTGCGAAATACGGGAGTTCGCATGTCACCGCGGATTTGGTGTGCGGAAGTGGTCCTGCGTACGCGGCTGAATCGCCGGGCGCACCGCTTTACCGGACGGAAACCGAGACGTACAGCGAAGAGAATCGGCTCGGTGTGCCGGTGGTGGTGCGATGAGCTGCGTCACCTGCGCCGCGGGCCGAGCGGATCCGAGTGCCCCGCGCCCTGCAACTGGCCTGGTACTGCAACCGGAAGCGGCCTTGCCCTTAGTCAGACAGCGTGCATAGACGAGGGCTCGTTGCGACGGCGCCCTCCGCGACAACCTGGCGCATGTCCGGCGGTTTCCTCCGCCCTCTGCCCAGACCTCGAGGCCGGCAGCAGTCCCACGGACTCCCTGCCGAGTTCATGCGCGTCGAGCATGGTGGTTCCATTTCGTGACGGGCGCAGGAAGACGTACTCGGGGTACACGAAACCCCGTCCATTGCCATTGGGCGATTCGTCCGACGAGATTGGACGCTAATTGCTGTGCGTATTGACATGCAAGCCGCCCCTGCGGGAGGTTTCCGCGTCGATTTCACGGAACGGAGAAACCCGCAGGTGAGCGGCTCATGGGCATGGCACGGCCACGGTGGACGCAGATCGGCGGTCACCCGTACGTACGAGTCAGCCCGGCCGACTGTGCCCCGTTGCCAGGGGCTGTGCGGGTCGACGAAGTAGACCTGCAGGCCGGTGTCGATGCGGAGTTGGGCATGCTGGGCCAGCTCTTTACCGCGGTCCCAAGTCAGCGAGCGGCTCGTCGCGCCGTTGGCCGGTCGCGGATTCCGGGCGGGTTCGTTAGTCGTAGTAGCCGGATCTGGATACGCTGCGGGTGGGAGCCTGCGTTCCGAGCCCCCGACAGTGGCTGGGATGCTGCACGGGTGATCACCTCGCCGCTGTTCCGGGCCACCCGTGCGCTGCCGTCGCTGATACCGCGCCGCCGCTGGAGCAGCGTCTTCCCCGTCACGCCAGGGGCGCTACTGGCCTGGCACCGAAGGCTGATCGCCAGAAAGCCAGAGAGGGGGACTACTCCGGCCGACGCCGCCACACCGGTAGACCGCCCACCGCTGCCGCGCTCAAGAAGCCGGTCCTGCGCCTGGCGCACGACAATCCCCGGTGGGGGCATCGCCGGATCCACGGCGAACTGTCCAGGCCGGGACACCCGATCGCATCCTCAACCGTGTGGCAGATCCTGCACGCTGCCGGCATCGGCCCGGCCCCGCGTCGCTCCTGTTCGAGCCGGCGCGAGTTCCTCCACCGTCTACCTGCGCGAAGACGTCGTATGCCGGGCCCTGGACCAGTGGATCGCCCGAGCCTTCGCCCCCGTCCAGGCGCTCAGCCTCGCAAGCACCACAGCAAGCACCGCCCAGACTCGCACCCCCGAGCAGACCCAGGCACGCCAGGCGATCAAGGACTGCGAGCGACGGCTTGCCCGCTACCAAGTAGCCCTCGATGCCGGAGCCGACCCAGCCGTCGCCACCCAGTGGATCAACGACGCACAAGGGGACAGGGAAGAAGGAAGGGTCTGCTGCAGGGTTGGGTGACAGGTTGGGTCACGCAGCCCGGAGGGCTGGTGTGGTCATGGCCTTCCAGAAGGGGAGGGGGCGGCCTGGACAGCATGGCTGGCTAGGCTGCCCCTCCTGAATGTTTGCCACAGCGGCGGCGTGCGGCAGTGCCGGGCGCGCCAAGAGACGGGGGACGGAAGACGCATGGCAGATCGCCAGACAGTCCAGTTGTTCGACCACATGCGCAGGGGCATGCCGTTCGAGTTCACGACCAAGATGTCGATGATGAAGCGGCTCGCGACGCTGGTGTCCACCGCCGAGCTCTTCGGCTACCAGTACGCCGGAGCCCGGCAGGAGATCTTCTCCATCAAACTGCGCTTCATGCCCGACCCGAGCCCGCAGGCGCAGGCACGCGCCGCGCAGTACTGGCCGTACGCGCCGCAGATGCCCGGGATCCCGCCGCAGATGCTGGAACTCAACAAGAAGCGGGTTCTGTTCGACCTGACCGGCAAGTCCGCGCTGCTGAAGCGGCTGCCGGTCGTGGGGGTGGTCCTCTTCATGGCGCTCCTGCGCTCGCTCAGCTTCCTGGGCGACTCCATGGGTCTCGCCCTCGGCTACTTGTGCGGCATGGTCGTCCTGGTCGGCGTCGGCGTCTGGGTCAACTTCCTGCGCCACAAGAAGGCCGGCGTGTATCTCCAGACAGCGGGATTCGTGCGCCACGAGCCGTCCCCCGGCCAGGTCTTCTACCTCCCGCCGGGCTCTCAGCAGCAGTACGGGCAGCCGCAGCCTGCGCAGTACGGCCAGCCGCCGCAGCAGTACGGGCAGCAGACACCCGGATACGGGCAGCAGACACCCAGGTACGGCGGCCAGGCCCAGCCCCAGCAGCCCCCGTACGGCGCACCGCAGCACCAGCAACAGCCCCCGCAGTACGGGCAGCAGCAACCGTCTCAGTACCGCCAGCCGCCGCAGTAGGAGGAGGATGATGATGAGAGGCAGGTGTGGCGCCGGTCACCCCTGCCAGACGATCGGCTGGAGGTCGCTGTAGGCATGCAGCGCGTACGAGCCCACGTCCCGGCCCACCCCGCTCTGCTTGAACCCGCCGAACGGAGCCTCCATGTTCCGGCCTACCGCCGGCCTGCGCGTCACGCAGGCTCGGACAGCAGAGCATGGTTCCACTCCGGGGCCGGCTTCTGCGCGGCCGCCGGATCGGCGAGCACCGACAGAATCTGCTGGTACTCCGCCGCGAGGACCTGCGCCCCCGTGCCCTCAATCCGCTCGGGCACCACGGAACCGGCCACGGCACCGGGCGCAGGGCCCGCCCCCGCGGAGCCGTCCCGGGACAGCACCTCCGCAACCGTCGCCCGGGCGTCGGTCAACCGCGACAACTCCGCCTGAGTCGACCCGAGCGCGGCCTGCACCCGCTCGGCCTCCTCCCGCAGCCGGACCACCACCTCCCGGACGTTCCCCTCCCGGGTCTCCAGCAATCCGAGCACCGACGGCATAGCCACCTCCGCGAACGACACGAGCAGACGAACCACCCGAACCAACGTGCCAGAGAAGGAAGTTCACGCGCCATCAGCCAGAATCTAAAGATCACGTTCGGAAAGCGGATGGAGTCTCAGCGGGTGGTGCGGGTGGTGCGGGTGGTGCGGGTGGGGAACCGGCGGGCGGCCCAATGCCGCAGCTGGTCGAAGCGGGTGGGGTGGGTGTGCCGCCAGGCGGTGGGGAACACGCCGTGCGTCGTGGGGAGGGACTGGGCCGCGCCGCAGGTGCACGTCCAGTCGTACGGCTCGGGGGGCGTCACGGGTGGAACGGGAAGGCCAACGCCAACGACCTGGGAATACCCGCTCCTTGATCGCGATGTCGGCGAAGACCAAGGTCCAAGGCGGACCGAGCTGTCCTGGACGGTCCGATGCCCGTACTCATCGCTCCGGTGGGTGCCGGCATCCCGAGGGGTTGGGGGCGGATTCTGCACTCTTCCCTTTGGTTTCCATGTCCATGACACTGGCATCCATCAGCACGCACCAACACTGCTGCGACAGGTCCGTGAAAGGACGACGATGGCTTCCGCGTTCCTCTCTTCTTCCGCTCCGCGCCCGTTCGACCGCCGTACGGCACTGCGCGGGACGCTGGCCGCCGGCATCGGCGTCGTACTGGGCCCCGTTCTGGTGACGGGTGCCGCGCAGGCCTACTCCTGGTCGCGAACCCTGAGCCAGGGGGCCACCGGCGCCGACGTGACCGAGCTGCAGATCAGAGTTGCTGGGTGGGCCGCGGACAGCGCGAGCCAGAGCCGTGTGGCCGTGGACGGCGACTTCGGCTCCGGCACCGCAGCGGCGGTGCGCCGCTTCCAGGCCGCCTACGGACTCGCCGCCGACGGCAGCGCCGGGCCCGCGACCCAGGCACAGCTCAACGCACTTGAGCAGTCGGACAGTTCGACCGCGCATTTCGACTTCAGCGAGTTCACCGACCGGATCAGCGGCACCTTCTCGGGCGGCAAACTGAGCGCGACCGACGTCAAGGAGAACGTCCGCCGTGCCATGTACAAGCTGGAGGCGCTGCGCAAGAAGCTCGGCAACGTTCCGATCACGGTCAATTCCGGTTTCCGCAGCATCGCGCACAACGCCGACGTCGGCGGCGCCAGCGACAGCATGCATCTCTACGGCACGGCAGCCGACCTCGCCGTCTCCGGGGTGTCCAACAAGACCGTCTACCAGAGAGCGGAGACCTGCGGTTTCTCGGGCCTGGAGACGTACACCGCGGACCACCAGCACGTCGACAGTCGGGCGGACCTAGGCCGGGCGTGGTGGTGGGAGAACGGCACCGTTTAGCCTTACTGTCGACCCCACCGGGAAATGATCTTGCTGGGGTCGACAGCCAAGCCGAGTCGGCCCTCCCCGCCACCTGGGGTCGCGTCCCGCCAACTGCGCGGCCACATCTCGTATCGGGCCGGACCCGGCAGACGGGGCGCGACCGGTTGCGGCGGCAATGTTGTGCCGGCCAGCCAGTCGCATCAGGCCGATGGTGAGGTTGCCCGGGGTGGCCATGAGGCGAGACGCTGCGCCGGTGCGGATCCGGGAGCTGTCTTTGCCGTCGGTGACGTCTCGCACGTGTGGAGAGATTCCACAGACCAGTGGTCCGGGACGAGTTCGGCCAGACGCGCAGGGCCTGCCTGCTCTGGGGTGAGGCTGGTCGGGCTCCCGTAGTCAGGACACTGCCGACCCGGGCGAATGCCTTGGCCATCGGGTCTGGTGGACGCTTCTCGGGGACTCGTGCTGCCTGGCCAGTACCCGCCTACGGCTTGTGAGAAGAGAGGCCGCCGCGCTGTCCGTACAGGACCTGGTGGCCGTCACCCTCGATGGTGACCACCACGTCGGGGTGGCCGTCATCGTCCAGGTCTGATGTGGTCAGGCTCTCGGGGTAGCCCGGGCCAGAGGGGTCGGTGCCGGAGCCGCTGAGGCCTTGGGTGCGGCTGCCGTTGAACATGATCAGGCGCTTCTGCTCGTTGTCGTAGTTGAGGATGGCGACCAGGTCGTCTGCGCCGTCGTCGTTGAAGTCGCCTGCCACCGGGGTGTCGAGCCAGGCGGTGTCGGAGATCCGCGGGCCGAAGTGGGACGAGCCCGCTGCCCGGCCGGAACGCTCGAACGGTCCGTAGAGCACCCTGTCGTAGATGCGGGGGTGGCTGCCGGCCGACTCGCCCGCGACCGCCGGGGACACCAGGTCCGGGTGGCCGTCCGCGTTGAAGTCGCCGATGGCCATGAAGGCGAAGCCGTTGTAGGCGGCGGCCGATCCGCGGTCCATGAGGGTGCCGCCCCGCAGGCCGTGCCGACTGCCCCAAAGGATCATGGAACGCCCGGCGCCGCGCTGCCGGTCCCAGCTTTCGCCCGGTGCGTTGACGACCAGATCGGTGCAGCCGTCGCCGTCGAGGTCCCCCGTCAGTATGCCGGCCCCGAAGCGGTCGTCCGGTTCGGCCTGCTCGGGCAGGCCGTTGTGGCCCTCCCACAGTGTCCACTGCTGCCGTCTGCCGCTGCCGTTGCTGCTGTCGTCCGTCTTCTTGGAGGAAGAACCGTAGGTGACGGTGACGGTACCGGCCTCTTGCGCGTCCTCGACTGTGGCGTCGGGGTGTCCATTGACCTTGTCCCGTACGCCGTCCCCGTTGAAGTCGGCGAAGCCCGGTGCAAGGGCGGACGTGGTGACCTTTGGGCGGGGGACGCCTGAAGGCTGGCCACCTCCGTCAGCGCATCCGGCCGTGGTGCCGACCGTGAGGACCACCACGACGGCCAGTATTCCCGCTGTCGCCCGCATCAGTTTCGCTCCTCCGCGTGACCTATAGACAGGACGCTATCTGACGTGGAGGCGCCCCCGCCGCCCGCCAGGTCAGCGGCGACCTCCGGGTGCATTCGACCGTGCACTGCCCCGACCTCGGCCTTCAGCAGGATCTAGCGCGGAACCCTGGGCGTTCACGACTCCGTTGGGAAACTCGTGATTCGGGCAGTGCTGTGTCGTTTGTCTTGTTGATGGCTATGGTCGTTGGCGGGGTGGGGAGAGCGGGATGTCGCTGGAATCGCGGTCGGACGATGGGGTGCCTGAGCTGACGGCCCGGGTGGTGCGGGCCTCGTTCCCCAAGGGGATTTTGGCTATCCGGATCCGGGAAGTCCTCGGCACGCTGTTCACGGACGAGGATTTCGCCGGGGCCTTTCCTGATCGGGGTCGGCCCGCGATCTCGCCGGGGGCTCTGGCGCTGGTGTCGGTGCTGCAGTATGCCGAGGGACTGTCCGACCGGCAGGCCGCTGACCAGGTGCGAGCCAGGATGGACTGGAAGTTTTTGCTGGGGTTGGAGTTGGATGATCCGGGGTTCGACTTCACCGTTCTGGGGGACTTCCGCTCCCGTTTGATCACGCATGGGTTGGAGGAGCGGGTCCTGGAGGTGGTGCTGGCCCGGTTGTCGGACGCCGGGCTGCTGCGGGCGGGCGGCCGGCAGCGCACCGACTCCACGCACGTGCTGGCCGCGGTGCGCACGCTGAACCGGATGGAGTTCGTCGGCGAGACTCTGCGGGCGGCGCTGGAGGTGCTGGCGGCTGCCGCTCCCAACTGGCTGACGCCGTTGATCAGCCCAGCGTGGGTGGAGCGCTACGGGGCCAAGGTCGACAACTACCGTTTCCCGAAAGGGGAGAACGTCCGCCGGGAATGGGCCGAGCAGGTCGGGCGGGACGGGTTCGCTCTCCTGGACGCTATCGACGACACGGCGGCTCCCGTCTGGCTGCGCGAGGTCCCCGCGGTCCGGGTCATGCGCCGGGCCTGGGCAGAGCAGTATCACCGGGACGGGCAGGGGGTGCGTTGGCGGGAGGGCAAGGACCTCCCGCCGGCCAGAGACAGGCTGTCCTCGCCGTATGACATGGACGTCCACTACGGCATCAAACGCGGCTCGGGCTGGTGCGGATACAAAGTCCACCTGAGCGAGACCTGCGAGCCGGACGCACCGCACCTGATCACGAACGTGGAGACCACGAACGCCACCGTCAACGACACCGAGGTCACCGCGACCATCCATCAGCATCTGGCCAGGCGGGAGTTGACGCCGCACGAGCATGTGGTGGACGCCGGATACGTCACCGCGCCTTTCCCTCAACGCCTCCCTGGGCCAACCGCCTTGCTGCGCAGCCAGGTTGGTAAGGACTCAGTGACCTACGCCATTTCGTCGGCATGGGGGAGTGTAATGGCGTGGGAGCCGTTGCTGATCTCGGTGGCGGTCGCGCCGATCTGCTTGGCTGCGGCACGCTCAGCGTCGGGGTTGATGGCGTGGTCGGCGCCGGCGACGACGCACCAGCTCGGGAGCTTCTTCCGGCCCGGCTCGATGGCTGGTCCGCGAGGAACGCCTTGTTGAGTTCGTTGGGGTGTGTCCACCCGATGTTGTGGGAGCCGCCTTCGGCGCTGATGAGGTTGATGTCCTTGACGAGTCCCGGCAGTCGTGCGGCGGTGACGCTCAAGGGCGGGGTCCGGTCCTCGGTGGCGTGGGTCACGAGCATCGGGATGTCAATGGCGGGCAGGTCGGTGCGAGGGAGCCGAACCTGTCGGCCAGGTTCCTCCTGGCAGTCCTGCGACAACTCGGCGCGCAGCCCCACTCGGGATTCCGCGGAAGGATGCGCCTCTCGCAGTCTCCCTGAAGCAAGGAAGAAGAGAGTGGGGGCGGGCTGGGCAGCGCTCGGCGCGGTGGGGATCGGGCGGCCTGGAGCTGGTGTTGCGCGTCGGCGGGGCCTCCGCGGTCCGTGCCCTAGTGAAGGCCCCCCTCAGATCACGTCGTCTTACCCGGCGCACGGGCGTCGTCAGTGTCCGGCTGCGCGGGCAGGGCCTGGCTGGCGGACACCGATTCCACTTCGCCGATGTCCTGCGGCCTGAGGTCGAGGTCGGAGGTCTCGTCGTCGCCGGGTCTCTCTGCCTCTCTTCGGGCCTTGCGCCGGTCATTGAGAAGCGAGAAGACAACGGCGGAGAAATAGAGCATCCATATCGGCGCGGCCAGCGCCAGCATGGTCAGCGGGTCCGTGCTCGGCGTCGCCACAGCCGAAAAAACCGTGATCCCCACGATCATGCCGCGCCACCAGCCAAGCATCCGCTGGCCGGACAGCGCTCCGGTGAGGTTCAGCATCACCAGCAGCAGTGGCATCTCGAAGGAGAGGCCAAAGACGACCACCATGCGGGTGACGAGGTCGAGCAGATCGTCCAGCGGCAGCAGGTTGTCCACCCCGTGCGGGGTGAAGTCGATCAACACCCTCGCGGTCTTGGGGAGCACCTTGTAGGCGAAAAAGGCGCCGCCGAAGAACAGCGGGACTCCCGCGCCGACGAACGCGTAGGCATATTTCCGCTCGTGCTTGTGCAGGCCGGGGGCAACGAACGCCCATAGCTGGTATAGCCATACCGGCGAGGCCAGCACGACGCCAGCCATCAGGGACACCTTCAGCGCCAGGGTGAAGGGCGCGAGCAGACCGTTGATCGTGATCCGCGCGCAGGTGGTGTCCGCGGTCTGTCTGGACAGAGCGGCGAAGGACGTCGGGCAGCCGACCGAGTCCAGCACCGGCCTGGTGAAGAGGTTGATGATGCCCTTGTAGTAGAAGGCCGCGGCGATCGTGACGGCCAGGATGGCGAGGAGGGCCTTGGCGAGCCGGTTGCGGAGCTCACGAAGGTGCTGCGCGAGCGGCATCCGCCCCTCGGGATGCTTCTCCTTGTTGCGGGCTGACTGGGGCACGCCACGTCCTCATCTCGTGCGGCAGACCGGAAACTACCGGCCTGTGTCAGTACTTGATCGTCTCCGTCACCCGGTGGGGCGCGAGCTCGCCACGGCGCTGGTTGCGGCCGGTAGCGCGTCCAGGAGGCAGTTGGTCCAGGTCGGCACCGCTTACCGCGAGCTGACCTGCCCTGCCCAGCCCGAGGGTGGGAGGCCCACGAAGGTCCTCAGACCGTCCACTGTTACGCACTGTGCGCTCGGGCCGGGAAGCAGCGCTGCTCCGGCCAAGACACCGGCGTGAGTGGGATGAGCCAGGGGCGCAGGACCGGGCTCAGTCTCCGTGACTGGTCGTGCTGTCCGTGGGCGCGGTGCGTGCGGTGGCGGTGTCTCCGGGAGCGCCCGAGATCGTCCCCGGTCCCGGTGCAGGCTCGGGCTCGGGGCGTGGCTCGTTTGAGGCGACGTCGCCCTTCATGGCCTCGGTCTCGCTCTTGAGGATCCGCATGGACTTGCCCAGCGCCCGGGCCGTGTCGGGTAGTTTCTTCGAGCCGAAGATCAAAACCACCACCGTGACCAGGATCAGCAGGTGCCAGGGCTCCAGCGCATTGCGGAACATCGTCACATCACCCCTTCGAACACGTCGGCCCTCATACCTGCCTCGGCGATCCGTGCCGCTTGTTGCTGCGCGGCAGCGGTGGGAGCGGGAGCGCCCGCGGCGCCTCGTGTCTTGCCGCCCCGAGCATGCCCCCAGCGCTCTCCGGGCGCGCACAGAACCTCGGCCGCTGCCCTAAGAGGCGTCCCGCCCACGACCGGGCCTTGCGGAAGGTTGACGCGGCGGGAGGCGCACACCTTGGGCCGCGGACGACGGCCCGCTGCCGCCGGCGGGAGCGTCCAGCACGGTTGCCCGTACAGCGATACGGCGAAGAGCTCCCCTTCCGTGTCCCGGCCGCAGTCGGCCGGGACACCACTCTGCTGGACGCGGTCGATGTCCATGCCCCGATAAAGCTCTACACCGACGGATGGCCGGCATTCGTCGTCGCAGAAGGGGATCCGCAAAAGGCGGCCGGACAAGCCGGCGTCCGTGCCCGCGCCCGCGGTCTCGTACGCGGGCGCCTGGGAGGAGGTATCCCGGTGCACTTGGCAGGGCGGTTTCGCCGGTGTCCGCCGACCGCGCCATCGGGAGATTCCCAAGGCGTCGTCCAGCCAGGCATCGCAAGTGAATTCGTCGCCCGCCGCCGCAACCACGGGGAGCTCGACCGGCAACAGGCGTATGACGAGGCGCAGTTCGCCGCCTGTGACCTGCATGGCCACCTGCGCCGACTGCCCGGCCCTCGGAGCGTGCGGGGGTGTTTGGGTCGGATGGACGCCCAGCCGCTGCCTTGGGGAGCAACCACGTTCGGGCACCTGGAACAGCCGATGGGTCTTCGCGTTCGGCCACGGTGCGTTCTTCGGCTTTCCCTGGGGTGACCGTTCCTGTCGCCGACCGGCGCGATGTTCACGCATGGCTGTCGGGCATGTGAGGCGAGGCGAGTGGAGTGGGCCGGCTGCCGCGGGGGCGTGCCGGGTGTCGATGTCCTTGCGGGTCATGTGTCCTTCTCCTTGTCGGATCGAGGTCGATTCAGATTCCGGGGCGCCCGGCAGCCGTCCAGGCGGCGTACTCCTGGCGGACGTAGAGGCGGTGGCCGGGGGCGAGCGTGATCGCGTCGGGGTGGTGCGGGCCGGCCACCAGATCGGGATGGCGACGGTCGTGCTGGACGAGTTGCTCGGCGGTTTCTGTGGCGGCTGCGACCGGGCCGGGGCCGGGGCCGTCGAGGGCCATCCGGTCGATGAGGGCCGCCCGTCGTAGCAGCCAGGCGCGTTCGGCGGCCGTCGCGTCGACCAGGGGGCCGGTGTCGGGCCCGGCCTGGCGGCCTTCGCGTTCGGCTCCGAGAGCGAGCACTTGGTGCATCTCGCGGCGCAGGTCTGGCGCATTCGCGTACGCCTCGTGCGGGGGCGGGGCGCCGATGGCCTCACCGCTGTTCGGAGTGACGTGCATACTCACACCTCCGCCGGCCCTGGCAACGGGCCGCAGTTCGTGCGGAACGCCCGGCCCGGTCATGACGAGCACCTGAGGCAGGCGCGGACTTCGCGGCCGCTGCGTGTCTGGTGGACCTCGGTCGACTGCGCGAGGTACTGGACGATGCCGGTGCCGCGGCCGTGTTCGTCGGGGGCGATGTCGGGGCGATGGCGCTCCACTGGCGTGCCGGAGTCTGTGACCACGATGTGCAGAGTGCCGTCGTCGAGGACGAGCAGCAGGGTCATGCGTTCGCAGCCGTACTGGGCGGCGTTGGCGGCGAGTTCGTCGACGATGAGTACGGCGGAGTCCCGCTCACTTGCGGGCACGCTCCAGGTCTCCAGCAGATCGTCCGCGAAGTGACGAGCGGCGGAGACGTGCGCCTCCTGCGCGGGCAGGGTGAGCAGCGCCTCGTGGCGGCAGGGCCGGCCGAGCAGTGAACTCGGGCTGGGGGAATCGGTCACAAACATGGTCTTCTGACTCTTCTGTGGATGTGCGGAGAGCGGAACGGGGGAGACCAGCACCAACAACTTCGGGGGCTGTCGGTAGGCCGGATCCTGAAGGGGCGCGCTCATTCAGTTCCACGGGCGACGCATGCCGAACGGTTCGAGCTGTTCACCCTTTTTGCTCGACTTCTTGCGGTTCGCGTCAATTCTGGCGGCCTGGCTGGGCTCACTCGCCTCCGCCACGACTCGATGCCGTACTCGGTCGGACCGGGCACCGGCAGCTCGTTCCCTCGCCCGTGGCCTTCCGGAAGGCCCTGCGGAACGTCGCGCCGCTGGGCCGGACGAGCATCCCTGCCCGAGTCTCGGCTCGGGCGCGGCCCTCGGCGTGCAGACTTCTTGGGCCGTCTCCTCCGGGCTGCCCGGACTTCGCAGGAAAAGGCGAGTGGAGGTCGCCGGCCGCTTGGTGAACCGCAAACCTCTGCTTGCGCGCGGGGCGGGGATCACTTCGGCCGGCCCTTGTGCAAGGCCCAGGGCGGCGCCACCGGCCACCCGGGGAGGGAGTGCACGCCCCGTCGGCGCACTCACGCATCAAGTCGGGTGAGGACGCAGCCGGTTCGCCGGAGCCGGCGTGAGGGTCACCAGCCCCCGGAAACCGTCGGCGCGCCGCGCGAAGGACCCGGGTGCCGGCTTTGGCCTCCTCCCGGCGGAGGTTGAGGCGTACGCCGTCGGCCCCGCACAGCCGTGCCCACCCATGTACGCGGCCGGCACCCGAGAAGGCCCGGCGCGGGGGTGACCGGCCTACCCCTGCCGGAAGCCGCGTGACGGGAGCGGGCAAGAGGCCGCGACCGAGCCGCAGAACTGCCCGGTGCCGACGCAGTCCCCCGATGACAGGTTGTGGGGCGAAGCAGCCGCAGTATCTGACCGGGCCCGGGGATGTATGGCACCACAGCGGCCAGAGCGACGACCGCTTGTGGCCGCCCCTCGACCCGCTGATACACACTCGGACGGCCTTGACCTCGATCAGCCCGGCCGCGCAGGTGATCTTTTCTGGCCCAGTGGCAGCCGCTTCGACCACGGGCCGCCTCCGCGCGTGGCACCGATCAGCCCCTCCGCCACAGCGGCGCCCGTGCCGGCCTCCGAGGCCGCCGCACTCATCCGCCGGGTGCCATTGTCGGACGATCTCGCCGATCCCGGAGCCGTGCGACCTGGTGGCATCGGTCGACGACGGTGGTCACGAGCGTGCCTGCGCAGCCGATGTCACGAGCACAGGCCTCCTCGATGGCCATCGGCTGGACGTCCTGTGCGCGCTCCTTCAGCCTGGCCCACCGGTCTTGAGGCGGCTTCGCTTCTCGTCGACTGCCCGGCCCCGCGCCGCTGACGGCCCGGACCTTCGGTGGCGACGTCTTCTTGGCCTCTCGTGCCGCCGTGCGCTCACGCCCGACAGTTGTCGTCATGTCACTGGGCGGTCTGGCCGCCCAGTGACATGACGACCCTGGCCTCGCCTCACGCCCTGATGGTGACCATCTTCTGACCGTTGCCTGCGAGGATCTCGAAGTGGTCGATGGCTCCCGGGGACATGGCAACCGCCCCTGGGATCGTGGTGCCGGAAGGGTACTCGCCTGCCCGCCAGGTAGCGCCGTCCGCCCTGCCTCCGCCGGGTCCGACCGCCTGCAGCCGGCAGGTGACCCCGGCGGGTGCCCCCTCGGCGGAGACCTGCAGCACGCTACCCCAGGCAGAGGGCGAGACCTTTACCGAGGCGGAGACGCCGGTGGTGGGATCGCTTCCGGAGAAGGTGCGCCAGGCAGTCGGTGCGGTCGGCCCAGGCGGCGTCGCCTGACTGCCTATGGATCCGGTGGCCGCCAGCCATGTGCCGCCGGCCGCTGCCGCGATGAACGTCAGCGAGGCGGCCGCGCCGGCCAGTTGTAGACGCCAGGTCCTGCGTCGCCGGGCCGCGGCCTGCTGCAGGAGCCTCTCCAGCACACCCCCTGCCGGCGCCTTCGACACCACGGGCGCGGCAGGCCGTTCGGGCAGGGTGGCCTGGGCGCTTTCGGCTGCCCGTGCCACCAGCCGGTCGGCCAGGTTCCCGTCGGACGTCGGCGCTGCCTGGCCTGAGGCTTCGGCTTCGGTCACCGTCGCCAGCAGCGCTGGCAATCCCGCCAGCCGGGTGTGTTCGGCCCGGCATTCGGCGCATCCCGCGAGGTGGATGCGTACCCGTTCCATTTCTGCCGAGGGCAGCGCGCCCAGGACGTATCCCCCCAGCGCCAGCCGGAGGGCGTCGTGCTCCGCACTCATGGTCGCCACCTCCTGCCCGCCACGATCATGGCTCGATGCCCCGTTCCTGCAGCGCCAGCCGCAGGGCGTGCAGGGCGTAGTGCGTCCGTGACTTCACGGTGCCCAGCGGGATGCCCAGCACCTGTGCGGCCTCCGCCATGGTCCGGCCCCGGTAGTAGGTCTCCAGCAGGACGGCGCGGTGGTCCGGGGACAGCGACCGGATGGCTTCGGCAACCACCCAGCTCTGCAGTGCCTGCTCGATCCGGTCCTCGCCCGGCGTCTGCTCGGCGGCCCGCTGAAGGGCCTCGCCGCCGGCCTCGGCCGGTCTGGCCTGCCGGGCCCGGTGGGCGTCGATGACCAGGTGCCGGGCGACCGTACAAAGCCATGCCCGGGCCGGGCCGCGTGCGGGGTCGAACGCGGCGGGATGCTGCCACGCTCGCAGCAGCGTCTCCTGGACCACATCCTCCGCCCATTGCCAATCTCCTGAGGTCAGTCGCAGCACGTAGTGGAACAGGGCTCCTGCGTGCTCCGCGTACAGAGTGCGCAGCAGATTCTCATCTGCGGTCGAAAGCCCCCCTTTACCAGAGACACGGTGCGCGGAGCGATCTGGATCAGTCCGTGGGCCACGTTTTCGGGAACTCCAGGCCATAGGGCGATCATCGCGCACATGTACCACTTTGTCCCGCAACGGAGAGCGCAGCGCAGGTGACGCTCCGCGTGCATCGCGGATGGCATGCCCCTGTCGGGCCTTACGACACCAGGAGAGCCAAACGTGCGCGGCGCCCAGGAGGCCGACCGATCTGCGGCGACGCCAAGAGGTCTCACAAAAAGTGCATATCTGTCGAACCGTAGGACTCCCGCCGTCCGTGGAGCCGGACAAGAGCCGACTCACGCGCAATTCCTCATCAATTCCCCATACAACAAAGGATGGATCGGAGATGGCCGAGATACACCACGCGACGGACGCGCTCCTGGCGCCGACCAAGCTCACCCCGCCCCCGTGCATGCAAGTAGGCGCCACCGCGCAGCCTCCGCCCGTGCCCAGCGCACACCACGGCGACGGCTCTCCACGCACAGCGATCGAGGGCCACGCAACCAACAGGACAGAACTCCGCCCGGCTCAGCGTGCGCACCACCGGTACGGGCACCGCCAACCTGCCCCGAGTTACTCGCGGCTCCCCACAAGGGGAACTGCCGCATGCCGCCCGCACCTTCGCGGCGCGCAACCGCGGATGTGCAGCGCGGGGCACGTCGAGGCGACCCGCCGGCCCGGGGCGGCACCCATGCTCGTTCGCCGGGTCCGTGAGGGGCACGCGCCCATGAAAACGGCATCCACCACATATTCCTGCGGTTACGTGCGCCGAGCCGGCGCAGTCCCCGCCTGATCAGTGAGGAACAGACACCATGCACCTGAACTTTCGCACACCAGTCCGGCGATCACGCGCTGCGGCCGGGCTGGCTGTCGCCATCATCGCCACTGCCGGCGCGGTGGGGCTCCTCAGCTCATGCGGCCAGTCGTCGCAATCCTCGGCCGGCGGAGCCGTCGCCATCACACCCGGTCCGGGTCAGCACCGGACGGCGGGGATGCCCGGCGCCACGGGGCCGGGGAAAGCCTCCGCTCCCGGAGCCTCGCCGAGGCCCGGCATGAGCATGCCCATGAGCCCCTCGAGCACGGGCGCGCAGGCCGCGTCGGTGGCCGGGAGCTCGGCGACGATCAAGAACTTCGCCTTCTCCCCGGCCACGCTGAAGGTCAAAGCGGGCACGAGGGTGACGTGGACCAATCAAGACACCGACGCCCACACCGTCACCAGCGCCGGATCGGGCGGCCCGTTGCATTCGGCCCCCCTGGCCACCCATGCCACCTACAGCTACACGTTCACCAAGCCCGGCACCTACGCCTACCTCTGCACCATCCATCCGTTCATGACCGCCACCGTGGAGGTGACCCGATGACCGACTACCACGACAGTCACGACGGAGCACTGGCCGACGACGCCGGTCAGCCCGATACCGAACACGGTATGACTCGACGTCAACTCATGCGGCACGCAGGGTGGTTCGGCGGCGCGGTGGTGCTGACCCTGGCCAGTGGAGAGGTGATAAGCCACATCGCCGGTTCCCAGGACACCAAGGCGGGCGCCGCGGCCGGGGCCGGGGCCGCCGCAGCGGCAAACGGCGCGCTGCAGTTCGTGCAGGTCTCCGACAGCCATATCGGGTTCCAGGGCCCTGCGAACACGGATGTGGTCGGCTCCTTCGCCGACGCGATCAAGCAGGTCAACTCGCTTGGATTCAGACCTGATTTCGTCATGCACAGCGGCGATCTGACCCACCTGTCCACGGCCGGGCAGTTCGACCAGGTCAAACAGATGATGGCCGGAATGAAGGCAGACCGCGTCTTCACCGTGCCGGGCGAGCACGACTCCATCGGCGATGCAGGCCGCGCCTACCGGCGGACCTTCGGCATGGGCACACTCGGCGACGGCTGGTACAGCTTCGACACCCACGGCGTGCACTTCATCGCCCTGGTCAACACCCTGAGCCTGGAGAAGCTCGGCCACCTCGGCGCCGACCAGATCGACTTCGTTCGCAAGGACATCGCCGGACTGTCGTCGGACACCCCCATCGTGGTCTTCAGCCATATCCCGCTGTTCGCCATGTACCCGAAGTGGGGCTGGAGCACCGACGACGCCCTCAAGGTCATCGCCCTGCTGCGCCGCTTCTCCTCCGTCACCTGTCTCAACGGGCACGTCCACCAGCTGTTCACCAAGACAGATGGCAACATCACCTTCCACTCCGCCACCACCACCGCCTACCCCCTGCCCAAACCGGGCCGCGCCCCCGCCCCTACCCCGCAGGTCGTCCCCGCCCGGCAGCTCAAAGAGGCACTCGGCATCCGCAGCGTCGGCTACCGCCAAGGCGACCGCGAACTGGCCATCAAGGAACAGAGGCTGGCATGAACACCCACAGACTCCTCGCCCCCACCCTGCGGTCGATGACCGCCGCGACCCTCGCCGCCAGCGGATACATTCACGCCCAGCTCTACATCGACGGGTACCGCTTCATCCGCATCATCGGCCCCCTGTTCCTGCTCCAGGCCAGCACTTCCTTCGCCTGCACCGCCCTGCTCCTAATCGGGACACCGCCCCTGCTGCTGAGGACCGCCTCGGCAGGCGTCGCGCTCGGCGCTCTCGCCGGCTTCACCGCTTCGCGCACCGTAGGAGTGTTCGGATTTACCGAGCACGGTCTTCAGCCCGAGCCACAAGCCGTCCTCAGCCTTCTTGCCGAGACCGGCACGCTGCTGCTCCTCGCCATCTGGCAGGTGACCGTGACCAGACAACCCCGCACTGCCCGACCGCCCGTCAGGACACCCAACTGGGCCACCACCCGCACACCACCCAAGTCAACTTGACCCGGCCCTGAAGGACCGGGGCTTGGAGGTAGTGCCCGGCTGGCTGCTGGGTTGGCTCCTCCGTCCAGACACCCGTTATGGGGTGGCGGGGACGCGTGACTCACGCCCCGCATTCCACACGTTCTCGCCGCGTTGGGCGATGTTGTGGGAAGCGTTCCGGTCGGCGTGGGCAACGACCCCGCACCCCCGGCAGATGAAAAGCCCCTGGTCGACCCGGTTGCGCTTGTCGATGTGCCGGCACTGCGAGCACGTCTGCGACGTGTAGGCGGGATCGACGTAGACCAGGGGCACGCCTGCCCGCTTGGCCTTGTAGACGATGAAGTCTCCGAGCTGGGCGAAGGCCCAGGAGTGGAGTTGGACCCGTTGGGGCTTACGGAGCCGTACCCTCTGCCGGATTCCCTTGAGTTCTTCCAGGGAGATCCCGGCCGAGGTGCGTTCAGCCTCGGTCACGATCGTCTTCGCGATGATGTGGTTGGTGTTCTTGACGTGCCGCTGCTCGCGGCGGGAGCGCTCTTTCAACCGACGCTTACGCACTGGCTGCCACGGCCCGCCCCGCAGACACCTACGCGCGGATCGTCGCCCTGGACCTGGTCGCGGGCGCGGAGATGCACCTCAAGCGCGGCAGCATCGAGCAGGCGTGTGCCACCTGGCACCGGGCCATCGACCACATGGACGGTGTCCGCTCGGTGCGCACCCGTAAGGCGGTCTCCCGCATGTGCGGTGACCTTGCACGCTTCCGGGCCCGTGGCCTGCGGTGCGTGGCGGATCTCCACGAGCGGGGACGTGACTTCCTCGCAGGCGTCTGACCTCAGCGGCTCCCGGCGAAGCGGCGAACGATCGGTTTCAGGTAGTCCGCGTGCGGACCCGTCAGAGCGGCCAGTTGGTCCGGTGAACGCACCAGGGCGATGTCGTCGAGTTCAGGTTCACGGCCCGCAGTACGCTCGGCTGCCGCGGCAGCGGTGAAGGCCGCGCGCAATGTCGCCTCGGGAAGGGCAGGGGCAAGGTAGGTCAGGCCGACACTGCCGTTTTCGCCGCGGGTGACGACCCACAGCTTCAGATCCCCGGGGCCTGTGCTGATCCCCAACTCCTCGGCAAGTTCGCGCGCGGCCTGGCCGGCCAGTGCCGACTCGTCCAGCACCGCCCCGTCCTGGGGAGGCTCCACAGACCCACCCGGCAGCTGCCAGCGACCTGGGGCAGCCGTAGAGGGCGACATCCTCGCGGCCAGCACACGGCCGTCGCCAGTCGGCTGAACGACGTTCACGAACAACGAGGGAAAAGCTGTGGCGCCCGGGACGCGACGCAGCGCGTAGTGCCGGTAGGTCACACGCACCCAGGAGAGGTGCAGGATGCACGGGCCGGTCTGCTCCAGCCCTCCACACGCCACCACAGGCCCGTCGAAGAGGGTGGGGTTGGCTCGGACCGCCATGTCCCACGCCCGGTCCCGGGCCTCAGCGTCATCGGGCGGCAGCGGCGGTTCCGCAGCTTCGGTCAGCAGGAGCCGTTCGACGTCCAAGAGGTCAACGCCCACGGGGGGCAGCGTTTTGGTCACCGGCTCATCGTAGAACCCGCTCCAGGCTAGTGCTGCCCCGCGCAAGTTCGTGGAGGGGTGTTGGGCCTGATCAGGCGGTCTTGAGTGGGCTGCCGTCATAGGTCCACCTGAACGGCTTCGCGGTCTCGTTGCGGCCGATGACGTAACTCTCCAGCTTGTCGATGAGGTCATCGCGGCTGGAGAAGTCACCGTGTCGCAGCACGCGGCGGGTCAGGACGGAGAAGAACAGCTCGATCTGGTTGAGCCAGGAGGCGTGCGGCGGGGTCCAGTGCACGTGCCAGCGCGGGTGGTCGGCGAGCCACGCCTTGGTGTGTTTGGCGGTGTGGGAGGAGCCGTTGTCCAGCACGACATGGATGTCCTGGTCTGGGGCGATGACCGTGTCGAGCTGGTCGAGGAAGGCGGTGAACGTCGCTGCGTCGTTGCGGGCGATGATCTCGGTGAGGACCTCGCCGGTGCGCACGTCCAGGGCGGCGACCAGCGAGGCGGTGCCGTGGCGGCGGTACTCGAACTCCTCGCGAGCGGGCTCGCCTGGCCTGACGGGACGACCGGGGTGGCGCCTGGCGCGGGCGGCGATCGCGGTCTTCTCGTCGATGGACAGCACCACCGCCCCTTCAGGTGGGTCGCGGTACAGGTCGCACACGTCCGCGACACGGTCCCAGAAGTCAGGGGTGTCTCGGCGGGTGAGCCAGCCGCGGACCCGGTGCGGCTTGAGGTCCAAGTCGGCCAAGATCCGGCCGACTTGGGAGGCAGAAATGGTGGCGAAGACAGTGCCGGCGACCTGGGCGGCGATCGTGCGGTGCGACCAGGTCGCTTCCGGGTGCGGGGGCACACTGGTGGCGGCGGCCACGATCGCCACCGTCACCTGGGGCCCGTATGCCTTGGGCCGGCCCGAGCGGGCGGCGTCCTTCAGCCCGTCCCGGCCCAGAGCGGCGAACCGTCCGCGCCACTTACGGACCGTGTTCACGCTGACCGCCAGGTCCCGCGCGATAGCCCCATTGCTCAGGCCCTCACCCGCCGCCAGCACAATCCGCGCCCGGAGCACCGCCCGCACCTGCGCTTTCAGGGAGACCGCTGTACGGATCAGACACTCGCGCACCCTCTCGTCCAACTCCACCACGACCGCCTCGACCATCCCGGCCACACCCTCGCCCACCCCGACCAAAGTGATGATCATGGCGTATGCGGGGGTAACCCAGCAGGATGGACCCGTGCCGAAGAATCCGCCCGAGTCCATGCAGGATCACCTGCGCCACCGTCTGAACGTCCGCGCCAAGGAACGCTGGCCCCAGCTCGCCCGCGTCCAGGTGCGCTTCCGCTCCGGATTCGCCTACGTGGCAGGGGAACTGCCGGGCGAGGAGGAACCGCTGCCGCTGTGCCGCCTGCGCTTCACCGGCGTCCTGCACACCTGGGGCTTCGCCCTCTACCTCGCCAGCCGAGGCAAGTACGAGGACAACTTCCTGCCCACCGGACTGCCCTTCGGCTCACCCGAAGACGCCCTGGACTGCGCCTGCGGCTTTTACCTCGGCGACCCGACACCCTGATCAACACCCCTCCACGAACTTGCGCGGGGCAGCACTAGACCGCCAACTCGGCCGAGTACGTGAATATATGCGCGCCCGGCTGGCTGCTGGTCGAGGGAAGACGTGAGTTCAACTCAGTCGGAGCCGAGGAGGGCGAGACCGGCAGCCGCACGGTGCTGCGTCACACGCCGGGATAGCCCGAGTCTGCCGGGCCTGGTGGGGTGCCTGCGGACGTTCTCCGGGATTCAGCCCACCCAGGGGAACGACAGCGGCGTGATCCGCTCAGTGAGCGGGTTGACGAGCATGACCAGCATTCCGTACTCGCCGAACGGGGCTTCGCGGGTCACCTTGTCGTCGATGCCGTACGGTCCGGACACGGCGTACGGCATCGACCTCGAGGGCCTCGAACAGATCGAGGAGCGCCAGCTGCGCTTCCACGGGCAGGCCGACGATGGCGTCGACTGTGTGCGGGGTGCGGGAGATGTGCCAGCTCACGCGGCGCCGCGCTGCTGCCGCCGGAGCTGCTGCATCTGCAGCCGCCACGCGTCGAACCGGTCCGCGGACTCGGCCGTCTCCTCGTGGTCGGCAGGCAGACCACCGGTAGCGTCGTACTGCGCGCGGGCTTCCTCGATACGCGGCTGCTCAACCTGGACCCAGCGGGCGGCGACGGCCTGCCAGCGGGCGATGACCTGTTCGAGCTGGCCCACAGGGGCGAGATGGATGTCGCGCAGGGCCTGCTGGCGCAGGTCGGAGGAGGGCAGGGCGTGGACGATGCTGTCGATACTCCAGTCGTGGCCGCTCACCGTGGCCTCCGTTTCTGCTGTGGGTCTCAACATCGTGGAAATGTCCGGGCCCGTCTACGGTAGCGGGCGGCCCGGCGGCGTGTCAGGCGAGTCGTGCGCCCTCAATTCGTCGGATCTTGCCCTTCGGCGATGGCGGGGCGCGAGGATCCGTGGACATGAGCATGAGTGACGGGACGGCCGCGATCATCGCCGCAGCGATCGGCGCGGCCGTCGGTATCCCTGGCGCGATCGGTGCCGGCGTCATTGCGTACCGGGCCGGACGAAGGCAGGTCGCCGATCAGGGGATGGTCGACCATCGGCATTGGCGTCGGCAGAACCGGTTCGACGCGTACGAGCGTTTCCTGGCCGTGACGGACGAGGCGTTGCAGGTCATGGACGACAGGGTGCATGGGCGGGCCGGGAATGCGGTTGTGGTCGCAGCGCTCGAGAAGCTCTTGGCGGCGCAGGCGCGTGTGCGCCTTGCGGGGCCTGACGCGATGTGGCAGCAGGCCAAGGAAATCACGGAGGCGTTCCACGGTGTCCGTCGCCAGCTGCAGGGGCCGCGAGGTTGGATGCCGATCCCGGGGCAGGCCTGGGCGGGGATGGTGCAGTCGGTGACGGGGCCTCAGAGTCAGTTCGTGGTGGCGGCCGCGAAGGTGCTGGACGATCCGGACCAGTGAGACGGGTGTGCCCGGCGGCGGCATCGGCTTCGTGATGGGCGCCGCCGGGCACGTACAGCGTGGCACGAGGCACTGACAACGGGCGGTTCCGGGGCCACGCGGCCGGATTGTTGAGACTTTTCGTGCTAGTTGAAACTTGGTCGTGAGGGTTGCCACCCGGTGTCGACCTGGACAGCAAGTTCGAGTGCGTAGGCCGTGACTTGGTGGCGGAGGAGAGTGAAGACCGGTGAGGTCGTTTTAACGAACCTTGCGTATCCGGCTGAGCAGACTTCCTGTTTAATCCACTGCGTCCCGACATTGGCCGGTTTTCGGTCCCGGATGGGGCGAGGCGCCAGCCTCAGCTCGCCATGAGTCACGTGACGCCAGACCATGATGCACGCCACCTGCCAGTTGACTTCGCGTGGCTCCCACCGGGCGCGGGCATTACAGGGGAGGTCTAGCTAATCCGGCGGATCTCCGACCGGTCACGCCGAGGCGGCGCTCACTGTCCACAGGCCGGACGGCTCCAGAGTGGCGTTCATCGAGAACGTGTCGGCGTAGGGAATTTCCGCTTTACTGGTGAGTTTCTCGACGTTCAGTACCTCGCCGGAGATGAAGGTGCCGGCCGTGATCCAGTACTCGGGATGCGGCCTGAATACCAGCGCGTTTCCTTCGGTGGGCGACGCCTGCACCGCGAAGACTGGGAAGCCGCTCATGCCGGTGCCGACTGAGGTGGTCTCGGGTGGCACGGTGGGAGAAACGTAGATCGCGAGGGTGCCCAGCGGTTTGACACCTCCGGAGACGGGCCCGAATTTGTACCATTTGTCATAAAATTCGAACGTGATCGTGTTTTCGCTCAGGTCGCTCGGGTCTGCGGCAACTACTTCCCCCGTCACGAACTGGATGCCGCTCGTGAGCTGTCCGGTCAACCCCCAGACGAAGCTGTAGTCCACGGCCCATGTGAAGGTCACCGTTCGATTCGGTTTAGCATGCGCGGTCAGCCAAGCGAGCGACCTCGCACCTGGGACGCCGAGGTCGACCGCACTTTGGTACAGGCAGAAATGCTGAGACTGTGCCGATTTGTTGGTGACGGTGAGGCTGTATGTCGTCGCCGCTGCGGCGGGTGGCGCGCTGACGGCGGAGGGCACAGCGAGAGTGCCGGCGCACGCGGCGCCGGCACCAAGGAGCCGCCGACGGGAGAGCGCGGACCGCTGATCGTGAGGTGGCACCCCTGCCTCCTTTGATGGATCGCTGGCGCCGCGGTTGGCGCGGAGCACGCTGAAGGTTGACCCCCAGGCTGGCTTCCGGAAGCGTGCAGAGAGCGGTGGATAACGTGTTGGTCGTCCGGACGGTCTCGCATCTTCACCCGCCAGTGGGGCGTGACCGCTGAAGGCGTGTTCCGCCGTCGGCAACGTTGCGCCTGCCGAAGAGCTCATCCGCGCAGGTCATGCAGCATGTTGGTACTCGTGGAAAATGCCGCCGACCCGTCCACGTCTCCGTATGCCGAGGCGAGCGATCTGCTCCGGATCGCTGATCGGGACCGGCAACAGGTGCACAGGGCGGGAGTTGGCGATGCCTTGATGGGGCCGATGGGAGCTGCAGAAGTCCTCGAATTCGCGCAGGGCGTGCAGCAGGTGCCGCTGACTCCAGATCAAGGTACGGCCCAGCAAACCCCGGGAGACCGGCTCCGGCTCGCCGCCGACCGCTTCCGTGGTCTCGCCGACGCCCACGCCGCACAGGTCGCCCGGGAGGCCCTGACATGAACGAGCAGCACGAGGACGAGTGCTCCCGCATCCGCGCGGCCATGAACCGTCTCCTGGGCGGCCAGCCCACACGCTCCAACGGCAGCCTCACCGCGGTCGCCCTCACCGCAGAAGCTGATGGTCACCGCATGGCTCTACACAAGCGCCATGCTGGCCTCAAGGAGGAGTTCTACCCGCGAGTGCGCGCAGAGACGCACCAAACGCGGGAAGTCGAAAGGCGGCTGCGCAGGGAAGTCGTCCGCCTGAAGGAGGCCCTCAAGGAGTCCCGGGCCTCCGAGGCCGAGCGCCGGCACCGGGCGGAGTAGGTTGTCCTCGCATCAGGCATCGTCCGGTCTCGGAGGGACGACGTTTCCAGACTCTGCTTCGTCGGGAGCGACGACTTCACGCTCTCCGGGAATCCACCGGCCCGGACCAGACTGCCCAGCTCAATGACTGGGTCGCGTACAGAGCGCGGAGGGGGCAGCGAGCACCGAACGTCGACGGTGGGCCCGTCGTCGTCGCCGGCACGGCGTACGCGGCGTGTGCTCAGCCGAGCCAGGGCCAGCTCGGCAGCCGCGGCGAACGACTCCCGATCCTTCTCCTTGATCAGGTCGGCCGGACGGCTATCGATCAACCACACTCCCGTCCGTGTCAGCACCAGGAAGTCCGGCGTGTGATCGCGCTGCCCGTCCTCGTTGCCGAAGACGAGCCGTAACGGCTGCGGCAGCATCTCGAATACCTCGCCGGCGAAGTCGAGCGTCAGCAGCAGCTGAGCTTCCTCCAGGCTCTCGAACCCGTGCTGCCGACCCGTGCTGACCAGGAACTTCAGCCCGGGACGATGCCGGTGGCCACGGTGCCAGGAGAACCACCGCAACGGTTCCAACCCGGTGGGGGCGACTCGTACCAACTCTCCGACGTGGTAGCAGACTTCCTCTCCACCCAGCCGCCAGACTACTGACCAGCGCTGCTGCCACCCTGGAGCCAATTCGAGTCCGACCCGCCCTTCCGACACCGAGACCGGGTCAAGAAGGCCGTCTTCACGTACGCGCTCTTGGAAATAGGGCACCTCACCAGGGAAGAGCCGAGGACGTACCCGGCGACGTCGAACTTCGAAGCTGGTGTCAACCAGACCGAAAAACCAGCGAAGGTGTCAACAAAGAACGACCTTCTGGTGTCAAGCAGAACGATCCGGTGCACAGAGCCGACCAGTTCGGCCCGTCGCTCTGGTGTCACCTACCTCGAAAAGTCGCAATTGTTGTGACGGGTCGCGATAGATATCGGCGCGCTCGCGGCTCTGCTGAACGCGGCCCCGCGCGGCACACCGTGGAGCCACCCTGCCGCCCTAGTCGGAGCCGAACCTGACGAAGGCTGCCACTACTGCAAGCACCCGGACTGACCAGACCACCGCGCCCTCCCCGGGCCGAACGGCCGCCCACAGAAGGCTGATTGGGTGCGCGGCCTAGCGAGCCAACCCGCTTCGGCCGACCGACCTCCGTCTGATCGACGGGGCGCTCCAGGTGAGCTGCCTCATGGCAAAGTGATCACGTTGGACTGTCTACGGCGGGGGAATCACGTGAAGCGGCATCTCAGGTCGACGGCAGTTACGGCTGTGGTCACGGTTGCGCTGGCCGGTTGTAGCGGCAGCGCAGACAGCAGCAACCCATCGATGAACGGCCCGGACAAGGCCTCCAGTCCATCAGGGCCCTACCGGTTGAAGATGCCCGCGGCTGTACTAAAGGGCACCTTCACTGAGTCCGATCACTCTGAGCCCGATCAGAACATCGCGTCCCAACTCTCCGGCCAGATCGAGGACGGCGTCACCGCGTTCGCCGCCTATCAGCCTGCCGAGCGAAAGTCGGAGACCTCGGGTCCCGTGCTAGCAGTGACCGGGGTGCACGGAACCGTGCTCAACCCGGTCACGGCCCGCGCCGAGTTTCGGGAGATCCTCGACCGCCGCTCCGAAGTCCCCGACAGGCGTACCACTGTGATCATCGGCCCCCGCACGATCATTCCCCGGGGCTCCTCAGAGCCCGTCTCGTGCCGGATCGTTCGGCACGAGGATGAGTTCGGAACGACTTGGGGACCCAACTGCTCCTGGGCCGACGGATCGGCCGTCGCCGACGTCTCCCAGGCCGTGAACTCCAGCAGGCCTCCCGCCGAATTCGACCTTGAGGCCTTCGCGGCCAAGACCGCGAGCATCCGCAAGGAGGTCCGCGCACCCACCGCCCCGTAGCCGCTCAAGCTGCGTCGAACCGAGCCAGAGCGCAGCCTCCGAAAGTCCGCGGTCATCGACCCCTTGGACGCGGTCCTCTTCCCCGGCCGGTCCGAGGTGGAGCGGGAGATCGACGCGGTCTCGCGTCGCGCCCGCCCCGTCTTTGTGGTCCGCGGCGCACAGGTGCTGCGTAGGGACGGCCTGCTGTGCCTCTACGGCGCCTGGCGGACCGCCGCCGACCGCAGGCGGACTGTCCCGCTGATCCTCACCGGCACCGCTGGACTCACCAATCTGCTCAATCGGCCCACGTGAGGCCCGTACTCGCAGGCCTCAGGCCGGTCACAGGGCAAGGCAGCTGGATCCGGTCGGGCATCGAGGAAGACGGCCAGGACACCTTCCTCGATGACAGAGCGGCTCGGGGCCCGGAAACGGATGTGACTCCCTGCCCCTCCGGCCAGATGCTCCCGCTATCGCACAACCGATCACCGGGCTCGCGAGGTGGCTGGCCTGTATGGGAACGGCGGTACGAGACGAAGAGGGGGTGAGGGGCCCAAGGCGTGAACTACCGGTACAGAAAGCCGGTCCTCGGGCCCCTCGGTGAGCTTTCCACGGGGGATCGTTGATGCGCTCACCAGCTCAACGCCGTTTAATGGCGCAGAGTTACGGCTCCGCCAACATCCGCAGAGATGCCGCGCCAGGCCGGCAGCGAAGATGGCGAGTTCTTGCCTTCAGCACGGCCACCACCGACTCCCCCCGACCCGGCACGCCCTGCCGGTCCACGCTGCCCAGGCAAGACGAGGGGTGCACAACCAGGCCCAGGGGGCCGCCCAGTAATCCGTCCGGCGGACAACGGCCTGCCCGTCGCGCCGAGCGCCGCCCGCGGCGCGCCTGTTGCTCCCTTGCTGTGGTGCGCCGGTCCCATCTCCTCTGTCAGTGGCGGCGGCTACGGTCGGCGGTATGTCTGCCTCTTCTGGTACGTCCTCACCGCGGTGGCTGCTGGAGGCCACCTGTCAGTCTGCTCCTTGCGACAGTCCCGCCTGGGACGAACAGCGGCAGCTCCTCGCTTCGATTGGTTCGTACGACCGCCATGAGCGGGTGTGGACGGGGCGCATCGGGGTGCTCGATGTCTCCTCGCTCTCCGTGCTGAACAGGCTGTACGAGGCTGCGCGCCGGTTCGGTACCCGCGCTGAATGGAACGCTGCGCCAGCCCCGGACAGCTGGCGGGGAGAGGCATTTGAGACACCGGTGAACTAGCCCGGCTCGCAGCGGCTGCAGTCGACCGGGGCCGTCCGCTCGGGCAGTTACCCGCGGTCTGACGGACCGGACAGCCGCGACTCTGTTGGCGGCGCCCGAGATGCGCGCGAGCGGCTGGACGGCATCGTTGGGCAAGAGGCCCGCCCGGCCCATCCGCGTTCTTGCTGGGCGGGCTCACTTGGCATCCCCGAGTGCAAGAGCGGACTGCTGTCGGAACTCCGCCTGTGGCCGGCGCCCTGAACGAGCAGTGCGGGGCGTGAACGGGTTCACCGATCCCCGCCGCGCCCAGAATCTTCCCGTCCGGGCACGGCCAAGGTCACCGACACGACGACAGCCGGCCTGTAGGGTCACGATCGCTTGGCCTGTCGCATTGCCCCCGTGATCCGGCAGGCCAAGCGCCCACTGCACCTGGCCACAGCATGGGAACCCCAGCGCCATCTCCGCTGGCCGGACAGCTCCAACCCGCACCTCTTCGTGAACGGCAACACCGCCGTCGACGAGTCCGGCCCGCCCATCAGCGCCGTCGCTGTCCAGCTGCTCTTCCAGCGAGTCGGCCTGCCAGCCGGCCGCTGCCCAGCCGTCCGCGCCCCTCATGCGACCCAGCTGGTCACCTCGGCGTGAACAGGGCCTGTATGAGCCAACGCGACTGGTGGCAGGATGAGTTGAGGTGAAAGGCGGGGGTTTCGTGCAGAGTGATAGGCGGCAGATTCAGACGGCGGTTCTGGGCAGAGTGGACTCGGAGGAGCCGCTGTTGCTGCCGCTGGAAGCGATCGAGCTGGACGCTTTCCGCCATTGGCACGAGCACGACACGTTCTGGTGCGGGCTGCTGCTGGGCGGCTGCGGCGGTCAGTTGACGACCAAGCTGTACACCGACCGGGTGTGCCACTTCGCGCACCACCCGGATCCGGACGGACTGCCGCAGGTGTGCGGACGTCACGCGAGGGGGGTGGCTAGTGCCGACCATCTGTATGTGAAGTCTGCTGCTGCCGCCTGGCTTCACGGCCGGGGCGAGCAGGCCCGCTTCGACTACCCCCAGCCCGACGGAGCGCCGATCGGCTCTGTGGTGGACATCCAGTGGCGCCGCGGCGGGCTGCGCGTGCACCTGGACCAGGCGGTGACGCCGCAGTGGGATGCGGACACCGAGCCGGTCCTGGGTGTGTCAGTGCCCGTGGACCGGGACACGCTGATCCGCCGCTGGTACGTCCATCGCGTCCGTTTGGACAGCGAGGGCACAGCTCGCCGGGTCCGTATCGGCACCGAGGCGTTCGCCCGGTCCACCGAGTGGTTCGCCCTGGACGAGTGCGAGATGACGGAGCGGGGGCTGTCGACGCCGGCAGTTGAGCGGATCATCCGCGCCCGCCGCACGCCGCCTCCTTCGCGGTGGCCCGCGGGCAAGACCAAGAAGGTGCCGCAGCCGCAGGCGCGCGCGCAGGCCCTGCTGAGCCGCCTGGCCGACGTCCGCAGGCTGGGGTCAGTGGTGTTGGTGAACCGGGTCTGTGGTGAGATCGCCGTCCTGAGGGGGGTGGAGCAGGAAACCCAGACACAGCTGACCGGCGCCGTGGAGAGCGCCAACCGCTGGCTGGAGGAGCAGACCGAAGCCCGCCGTGATCTCTTCTCCCGCCTGAACCAGGCGGTGAACTCACAGCGCACCAGGCAGGTCCGCCGGCTCCTGGCTCACGTCAATGCGGCCGCCAGCCGTGACCGCACCGAGGCCGAGAACGCCATCGTGGATGCCGCTGCCGGTCACCTTGCTGCTCTCGCTCGAGGGCAGCAAGCAGGGGCTGTTGCCGGGCGGGCAGTAGCGAACGGGTCGGGGGCCGGGCACGAGCGCGTGCGCAACATCCTCGGCAATCTTCGCCGACGCGACGGCGATGTGATGACGGCAGAGATGCGCAGTCTGGTGAAGGTCCTCATCCGGGCGGCGGCCGACGCCGGTGACCGTGTCACTGCCGGCCAAGCGGCAGAAATCGCCGACTGGCAGGAGCGCGCGGGCCTGAACAAGCCGGTTCCCGCTGCGGGGTCCTTGGCTGAGGCGCGGGCCGCCGCTGCGCAGCGCACGAGGAACAAGCAGGACGCCGCAGGGCAGCAGAAGAGGACACGGCCGCTGTCCGACCGGGTGGCGCGCCGGTTCTGGATCACGAGGAAGTGCCCGCGCTGTCACGCAGTCAAGGGCCGAAACTGTGTCAACGACGACCGGACCGGAACGGGTGAGGTGCGGCTGATCCCCCACAGCGAGCGACTGAAGCCGATCTTGGAGGAACGCAAGGTCAAGGCCAAGCAGCGCAAGCGCCAACTGCGAACGTTGGACGTGACCTGTCCCGACTGCAAGAGGCCGCCCGGCGCAACTTGCGCGTCACCGAGCGGCGGCGTACATCGTTCCCGCGCCGAGCATGCCCAGGAACTCAACCGGAAGGAACCCCGGTCCTGATCAGGGCTACCGACGAAATTCGGATACTGGGGACGGAGCGGTGCCTCGGGGGCTGCTTCGTCTCGGATCAGCCGGCACTACGGTCACCCTCCTTTCGCGATGCTGTCGCTGCGTCTGACATCGCCAGCTGACATCAACAGGGGCGTACAGCGGCCTACTTGGATGGCCTCGGCGCCGCCCTTGAGGGCGGTGAAAGTGGCGAACACCCGGGTCGTCGCGGACGGTGGCGGGGATGTCCATCGTGGAGAACCCGGAGGCGGTGGCCCACTCCGACCGGCACCGGCGCACGGGCGTGAACGTCGCTTCCTTCGCCCTGGTCGCCCTGGTCGCCCTGAGCCGTGAAGGTGTGTGTGGCCGAGCGAAGCAGGGTCCCTATCCGAGGCTCCGGGCTCCGCTGCGGGCGGTTGGGGATGCCCCGTACGGCGCAGACGAGTCCGGGGACGTGCGGTTCCGGCTGCCAGAGAACGCGGAGGGCCTCAGGTGACCGAGACGTCCGTTCTTTCTTCCGTCGGCGGACGTGGCCGGTTGTGGGTCACGTGTTCGTTGTACGCGGGGTAGTGGCTCCTGGAACACTGGGCGTGCCGGTTCGACAGGACGGAGCGGGGGACGTGGGGTGGCAACTTGCCGTTGCATACGGTGCCGTGGGCGGCGGTCTTGTGGAGATCGTCGTGGTCTTCGGGTGCCTGGTTGACTGGCAAGAGGCTCGTCGTCGCGTACGGCGCGCGCGTCGTAGGCGCCGGACGCCTGCGCTCACGGAGTACATGGATCCCGTAGCCGACTCTTTGGTGGCTGCGACCCGGATCTTCCTGGGCGGGCTCGCTGGTTGGGTCTTCCACAGCCAGGTCACCGGGGCTGCGGCCGCCGTCGCCGTTGGAGCTGCGGCCCCCGCGCTCCTACGTCAGTTAGCGACCGCTCGCACGCTACGGGCGGTTGTCGCGGGGGATACTGCCATCGAACGGCAGGTCCGCGGAACGGAGCAACTCCAACCCAATGGGCCACACGGGGAGGAAGACAGCGCATGAAGGGAGGCGTCGCTCGCCGCTATTGGAACTCCCTGACCGAAGCTGACCGTGTCAAGCGCGGCGAGCGAACGCCCGTCCCACGGGCTTGGCAGGGTCATCCGTTGTGGCGCCGCTACATTGCTTCCCTCCTCGACGTCCCCCTTCGACCGTTGAGTTCCGCCGATGTGCCAGGGCGGGATGGGATGCAGAACCCCCCATCAGAGCCGGCCATGGTAGTCGACGAGAGGCGCGACCTCCCTCACCGCACTGCAACGGGCGACACCCCCGGCACACTGACACTTCCGGGCGATCGTCCGGAGAGCCCCTTCATAGGGCGGCGCGGCCACCTCGCTCACATCACTCAGTGGGTGGGGCAGGCCCGCGCGTCCACCGAGACCAAGCCAACTGTCGTCATTCTGCACGGCCCGATCGGCGCGGGCCGCACTGCCCTCGCGCTGCACGCTGCCTGGCAAGTGCGCGCACAGTTCCGCGGCGTGTGCGCAGTCAACCTGGGCGGAGGCGCCGTGGACTCGGAGCCGCTCACCACCAAGAAAGCTTTACTGTGTCTGCTCGAGCAGTTCAGCGCCCCCCGCGATCAGTTGCTCACGCGTGGACGCTTGTCGCATGACCAGCACGTACAACGGCTCGCCGAGCGGTACAGGAATCACCTCACCGGCCAGCCCATGGTGATCATCGTCGACGATGCCTCCGACCCCGAGCAAGTGAGAACCCTCATCCCAGAGCGCTCTGAGAGCCTGGTGCTGGTGACAGCGGCTGATCCGCTCGATCTTGCGCTGCCGGAGGAGTGGGCGCATAACCTGCGAGTGGACGCGTTGGATGAGACGGACGCACACGGACTGCTGCAAGAGCTGACACACAATCCGGTGCCACAGTCGGACCCAGAAGCAACCGAGCGCATCATCGAGTTGTGCGGTGGTCTGCCCCTCGCGCTGCGTGTTGCCGGTTCATCGCTCGGCTCGCGGACCCTACGCGGCCTTGCCGACGACCTGGAGGGGTACGGGTGGATGGGCCCAGTGGAGCGCGCCCTCGCGTTGCGCTACCACGAACAGCCCGAGGTCTCCCGCCGCCTCCTGCGCTGCCTGGCCCTGGTCGGCCGGGCGAGCCTGGGCGCGGCAGCGGGAGCCGCGCTGCTCGCCACCAACGAGGGCGAGGCCACCCGTCGACTCGACGACCTTGCGACGGCCGGGCTCATCGAGCACGTCCGCGACAGCCGCTACCGCCTACACGACGCCGTACGCGGCTTCGCACAGGCCCGACTGCTCGACGAGGAGGAGATCGGTGAGCGCGCGGCCGCGCAGGAACGCCTGATCCGCACGTACTCCGTACTGGCCGAATCCGTCATCCAGCTGGTCGAAGGCAAGACCTCAACGCGGGCCGACACATCCGTGCATGGCGCCGTAGGCTCGCACGGCTTCCTCTCACTCGACCAGGCGATGCGCTGGCTGGACGACGAATCGAGCTTCATCACCGCCACCCTGCGCGGCACCGAAGGCGTAGACAAGGCCGCCGTGCTACACCTGCTGGGCGCACTGTGTGACTACTGCCTGCTGCGCGGTGACCAACACCGGCTGAGTGAAATCAGCGAGTTGGCGCAGGCTGTCAACCAAGGGCTGCTGGTGCACCCGGTGCCGCGGCACACTGGTATCGCCAACCGTCAGCCAACTGAGATCGACCACGCTCGCTCCGATCTGACGTCGGTGGCCAACCAGGACCTCGAGGGCCAGAACCCGGCCGGCGCCGGCCGCGCGCTGTGCAGCCTCGGCATCACCCTGCACCACCAGGGCAATCTGCGCGAGGCCGCAACGCGGCTGCGCGAGGCCGTGGAGCTGCAGAGCGCCGACGAGCTGCGCGCCGACCGCGCTTGGACCCTGCATGCCCTCGCCGCGGTACTGAACGACCAAGACAACGTGTCGGAGGCCCTCAAGCTACTGCTGCTCGCGCTGGAACTGCACGGCGAGAGCCAAAACCTGCACGGCCAGGCGTGGTCACACATGCAGCTCGGCCAGGTCTATCTGCACGTCGGCCACATCGATCCCGCTGAGGACGCGCTGCGTACCGCCCAGCAAGAACACTCCGCCACCCGCGACAACCGCGGCACCGCCTGGACCCATACCCACCTCGCACGCGCCCGCCTCGCGCGAGGTGAAGCGGCCGTCGCCGTAGCCGAGTTGAACGATGCGCTAACCCGGCACCGGGACAACGAGGACGCCCGCGGCGAGGCGTGGACCCTGTACTACCTAGGCCAGGCACAGGAGGAGGCCGGAGACACAGACGCGGCACTGCGTTCCCTGGAACGCGCCCGCACCATGTTCAGCCGAACCCCTGACGTCTACGGGCTCGCCTGCGCCCGCCACCACTCCGGCCGCGTCACCCGCGACCAGCGCGCCGCCCACCAGGGCAGCCTGCGCAACACTGGCTTCGCCCGGCAGCTGTTGCAGGACGCCCGGCAGGACTTCCGCAAAGTCGGCGTGCCGCACAGCGAGGCGTGGTCATGCATCGAGCTGGCCGTCATCGACGCGGGCAACGGCCGGATCCCGAAGGCAATGGAACTGGTCGAGGAGGCTGGCCGCCTCTTCGATGGCATCGGCGACCGTCATGGCCAAGATTGGGCCCGTTTCCTACGCTGCACCCTGTTGCCACTGATCTCCGAGGAGAGTGCCACGGCGGCCCGTGACGACATCGCGGCGCTGCTCGCCGAGGGGGACGACGACCTCGACCCGGATCTGGCCGAGCATGCGGCAGAGTGGTCGCTCATCCTCCAGCGCGGCATCGCGCCTGGCTCGCCGTGGGAGGCATGGCGGCTGGGTATGACGCCACGCCGTTCCTCTCGCGAGTACATGGCCCTGCGAGAAGCCGCGGGGTAGTGGCACGGTACGCCACTGCGCTGACACCAACTGGCCCTCGAGTCAGATCCGTTGATGTAGAAGGTCTCCGCTCCGGAATCGCTCTCGAGAGGCTCGAATGGACGACAGGGGGAAGTCACAGGGCGAGGCAGTATCGAGGCCTTGAGAAACTCCCAGGCTGGAACAGATTGACAGACCGCGTATCAGCGGGAGAAGTCGGCCGGTTGCAGGCGATCTACCTCAAGGACGACGCCGGGAACGCGCTGACCACCCGTCCCCGGTGAACGGAGCGACCAGGAGGAGGGCTGACCGCGGACAGCCGTGTAGCCCGGTCTGCTCAGGAGGAGACCGGGCTTCGGCCAGGCTGGTTCGTGCATGGCGCAGGTACCCCTGGGACGCAGACAACCCGGGACTGCTTCGCCGAGGGTCATGCCTCGAAATAGGCGACGGTGATGATCGATCGACGGATTGTCATCGTGTAGACGATGCGGACGCTCGTGCCAGGCGCCCGGTACTCCCAGAAGACGCCGCCGTGCTCGAGCCGCGGACGCGGGTCACCGATGGTGGGATCCGCCGCAATCGCGGCGAGCGCCCGGTCGACTGCGATTTCCTCGGCCGACGTGAACTTGTAGGCCTGGTCCGTGGCGGTGGGTCCGAGAACGATGCGGGCTCCGGGCCTGCGGTGCTGGGATGCCATGACTACCTATGCGGCGCTGCCGCTGACGTCGATGCCGTGCTGGGCGTACACGTCGACGCGGAGGTCTTCCCAGTCCGTGGTGGGGGTACTGCCGTCGCGGACGCCCTGCCAGTAGTCGGCGAGCTCCGCGTTGCCGGACTCGCGAGCAGCAGTGATGGTCTCGTCGAAGTCGGCGAGTTCGTCGCTGGTCCACCGCGTGTTGTTGGTCATTACCCGGCCCTTCTCGCGTCTGGCTGTTCCTACCGTAGCGGTCTGGAGCGGGTGTCGGGGAGGGGATGCGGGGCCCGGCGACGGCATCGGCTTCGTGACGGACGCCGCTGGGCGAGCCTAGCGTGGCACGAGGCACGGTCAGCGAGCCGCTCCGGTCTCGCGCGGCCGCACTGTTGCGACTGGTCGCGATAGATGGCACCTGGTCGCGGTGACTGCCATCAGGGGGGTCAGCCGCACCTCAGAAGTGCCTCAAGAGTGCCGCATCGCGCCGCAGCCCGTTGCACGATGGGCCCCCATGAAGCTCACCGAATGGGCCCCCTTCACCGCCGCGACAGCAACGCTGCTGGCGGGTCTGGTCGCCCACGCGGCCGCCCGTCGCACGGCCCGGACGACACGGCGGTCCAAGACCGTGGAGTGGCAATACGCCAAGGACAGCTCCTCGCCCGGCAGATCCAGACGCTCAACGCAGCAGGGTGTATCCGGATCTTCGCCGACAAGCAGTCCGGCAAGAAACGCCGAGCGCGAGGACCTGCAGAAGGCCCTCGACCTCCTCCGCGAGGGCGGCACCCTCGTTTTCCCGTCGATGGACCGGCTCGGCCGTTCCATCTAGGGCCCCATCGTGATTATGTCCGGCCTGCGCAAGCGCGGCATCGGCTTCACCTCGCTGCACGAGGCCCTCGATATGACCACGCCGGGCGGGTGCTGGTCTTCTATGTCTTTGCGGCCCTGGCGGAGTTCATCCGTGCACTCATCGTCCCGGGCAACAACGAGAGCTTGGACGCCGCCCGTGCTCGAGGTGCTCGCCGCGGCCGCCCGCTGGCCATGACCGACGAACAGGTAGGTCATGCCCGGGACCGAATCCTGGATGAAGCCCGGAGCAACTGCGATCCCCTGCACCTGGTGCGGCTGTTCGGAATCCATCCCCGTACCGCCATCACGCACCTGTACGCCGCGCATCCGGGGCGCTTTCGGCCCGACGTGATCGCACCTTGACCCTTTGACCCGGTCGACGGCATCTCGACACCCCTGTCCGGCAAGAACATGTCAGCAGTTGCCTTGCGAATCGTCTTTGACGATCAAGTAGAGGACGCCCACGACGGTGGCCGCAATCGCGATGGCTGCGCCCAACGTCGGGCTGGCAAACGAGGCGTAGCTGACGATCACGGCGACGACCGCGAGGAGGAGCAGAGTCTGGGTATTCATGTACCGGACCACCCCTGTGGTTCCTGGGCCCGCACACGCATCTTTCCCAGATCACTCGCGGCGGGCCTTGCTCTGACCTCGTCGCCGGATGGCGAGAGGCCCGCCTCTTGTTGAGGTGGCTGAGCCGTTATGCACCTGTCGTCGAGCCGGGGCGGACGATCATCAGGACCACCACGATCAGCCAGGCGAGGGCGAACAAGCCGGTGATCATCGACAGGCGAGGCAGCCGGGCGATCAGGGGCTCCACGGAGGTCGACACCTGTTCGGGCTTGTCGAGCTGGGTGACCACGTTGTCCTGGATGCCGAGTACCGCGATGCCCAGCAGGACGGCGGCGACAACTGTCAGTGCTATGGAGGCGATGAGCCAGGCGCTGCCCATCACACCCATCACCTCGGCGGTGCCGACACCGAAGACCGGGACGGCGATTCCGACCACCGAGTAGACGCGGCAGATCCGGTGCAGCAGCTCGACCGAGCCTCTGGCCGACTGCTGCTCGGGTCCGTCGGCCAGTGCCTGGCGCGCGTAACGCGGGAACAGGCTCGCCGCAATGGTGACCGGTCCGATGAGCAGGATCGCCGCCAGCACATGGATGCTGAGCAGGAATTTGGCCATGGCGGTGTCTCCCCTTTTCGCGCACACGCTGACGCAGGGGTCAGGTGCACAGTTTCAGTCAGACTTAAACTGGATCGACGATAGCATTCCTGTTTCAAGAGCCCAGAACTGCCGGCTGTCGGCATCCGGCCTGGAAGGTGGGACAGGTGACGAGCAACCCGGCCGAGCGCCTACCCCCAGGGCGCCCCGCGCTGCTGCTGCTCACCCTGGGGCGGATCGTGCGGGAGGAGGTCGAGCGCGCCCTCGAGGCCCAGGGGCTGTCGCTGCGCCTTCTGAGCGCTTTGGGTCATCTTTCGCGTGAGCCGGGGCTCTCCTACAGCGCGTTGGGGCGCAGGGCTGGAGTCACCGCGCAGAGCATGCAGGCCACTGTTCGCCAACTCGAACAAGCCGGCGCCGTCCGCCGCGTGACTCCAGCAGGACGTGGCCGCACCGCCGAACTGAGCGTCACTGACACAGGCCGCCAGTTGCTGCGCGAACTGGACCATGCCCTAGGCTCGGTCGAGACCCCACTGCTCGATGGGCTGACGGCCGAGGAGCAGGCCAGCCTCGGCGCGCTGCTGCACCGCCTCCTGGCCAAGAATCTCCGGGCTGACGCGCCCGGCAGCTCCTGACTCCCGGTCGCGGAGCGGCTCGCCGAAGGGTGCGGCGTCCTTGCGGGCTGTTCCCGCACGGCCGGCTCCACCGCGTCCACCGCCGAACCCTTCGGCGCCCGCCGATACCGCGGCGGGCGGTCCGAGGCCGGCGCCCGCAGCATGGTGATCCTGGAGGTCCTCAGCTGACGAGCCACCGCCCGAGCCGGCAGCCCTCTCATCGGATGTATCCGACGGATCTCAGCCCAGTCCTCCACGTGGATCACCCTCTCTTCCTCCAGACTCCAGAAACGGTGAAGTCAGGAGGATCAAGAGATCGCAGAGTGGCTCACTTTTCATCCGCCGTCCGTGGCCCTTCGGTTCACCCGTCTTCAAGACCTGGACGGTCCGTAGTGGGCCGATCGAAGGTCGACAACTCCACCCCGATTTTGCATGTATGACCCGCACGAGCCCCGGCGCCGGGGGATGCGCCGAGGCTCGGGTCTGTGGGGGCGGCTCTCCGCGCGGGGCCAACTGGTCGTCGGTCGCGGCCGGTAGCCAGGCTGTCGGTCCCACCGGTGGTGGAGCCGGGTCGGAGAATCATGAGGACGGTCACGATGTCCATAACAGGTTGAATGCGCCAGCCCTCCCGGCCAGCCGACCTGGCGATGCGAGGCTGGACTCCTCCAGCGCCTTCGTCCGAAGTGCCAGGGTCGCGAAGAGTGTTCACGGCAGCCACGGCCGTGAGACCGCTCGAGGCGATCAGCCACAGGGAGTCCAGGACATGCATACGTGAGGCGGTGGCCATACCCAAGGTGGGTACGGCGAGGCCGATCAGGGCGTAAACGCTGCAGATGTGATGCAGGATCCGTAGTTCCCTTCCAGCCGCTGTGGCTTCAGCTTTCATGCGGCGCAGGCGGCGGTTCAGAGACCGTTCAGCGTGTGGCGAGGAGTTCCAGCGTGTCGATCACGCGGTTGGAGAAGCCCCACTCGTTGTCGTACCAGGCGACGACCTTGACGTGGCGGCCGTCGACGCGGGTGAGGGCGGCGTCGAAGATCGACGAGGCAGGGTTGCCGATGATGTCGGACGAGACGAGCGGGTCGTCGGAGTACTCGAGGATGCCGAGGAGCGGGCCCTGCGCGGCGGCGCGGTACGCAGCCAGCACATCGTCGCGGGTCACGTCGCGGGCGACGGTGGTGTTGAGTTCGACGATCGAGCCGACCGGCACCGGCACACGAATCGAGTCGCCGGACAGCTTGCCGTCAAGGCTGGGCAGCACGAGGCCGATCGCCTTGGCGGCGCCCGTCGTGGTCGGCACGATGTTGACAGCGGCGGCGCGGGCGCGGCGGGCGTCGCGATGCGGACCGTCCTGCAGGTTCTGCTCCTGGGTGTAGGCGTGCACCGTGGTCATGAAGCCGTGCTCGATGCCGGCGAGCTCGTCAAGCACCGTGGCAAGCGGTGCAAGCGCGTTGGTCGTGCATGAGGCGTTCGAGACGATTGTGTGCACGGCTGGGTCGTAGGCGTCGGTGTTGACCCCGAACGCGAGCGTGACGTCGGCACCGTCCGACGGCGCACTCACGAGCACCTTCCTCGCGCCCGCGTCGAGGTGAGCGCGGGCGGCCTTGGCGGAGGTGAAGCGGCCGGTTGCCTCGAGCACGATGTCTACGCCCAGCCCGGCCCACGGCAGCTGTGAGGGTTCGCGCTCGGCGAGCACGGTGATGCGACGGCCGTCGATGACGAGGGCATCCCCGTCAACGGTCACCGGACGACCGAGCCGTCCCGCCGTCGTGTCGTAGGCGAGGAGCCGGGCGAGGGTGACGGGCTCGGCGAGGTCGTTGACGGCGACGACTTCGAGGTCGCTGTCGCGTTCGAGTAGTGCGCGCAGCGCGTTGCGTCCGATGCGGCCGAATCCGTTGATGGCGATGCGAGTCATGCGTTGTGTTCCTTCGGTTCGTTACCAGTGCTTGTTGAGAGGCGCTGCGCTTCTTTTCGGCACAGCTGCGCTCATGGCCCGGAACGTGAATTCGCGGGAGGTGCCGGTGTTGATGAGAGGGGCTGCTCAGCGATCAACACCGGCTGCTCGGTGGGACGTTGTTCGGCTAGAAGACCTTCCGGCCTCGCAATGGCCCGTTCGTCTACCGCTTACGCTTCGGCGGGTTTTCGGGGACTGTGAACCTTGTGGCGGACGAACAGCGCGGCAGGTACGGCCATGACGATCAGTACGACTCCGCCGATGACGTTGCCCACGTGCACGGCGTCGGTGAACGCCCTCGGTACCGCCGTTCCCACCACGCGGGCAAGCGAAGCGGGGAGGTCCGCGCCGCCACCCCCGTGTGACACACCCTCCACGATCTTGTCCGCCTGCGGCGAGGGGATGTTCGCCTCGACGAGGCGGTCGTGCAGGTTGCGGGGGAAGCGGCTGGTGACGATCGTTCCGAGCACACTGGGGCCGAGAACCGTGCCCAGCTGGCGAGCCATGTTGACCGCTGCTGCCGCCATGCCCTCCTGCTGTGGCGGGACACTGTTGACCGCGGCGGCCGTCGAAGGCGCCGTCAGCAGGCCCGCACCGACGCCCGCGATGAGCAGCCCCGGCCACATCGCCCCGTAGCCTCCCGAGGCGTCGGTCGCGAGCAGCGCGAGAGACCCGGCTCCGATGAGGACCAGACCTGCGGTGATCAAGGAGGTCAGGCCGACCCGGCGTACCAGCACCCGGGCGGCCACCACGGTGACCAGGAGGAACGGTCCGAACAGCGGCAGCAGGCGCACCCCGACGTCGAGAGGGCTGGTCTGTCCCACGCGTTCCATGTAGAGCACGCTGAGCAGGGCGACACCGACCAGTCCGAAAACGCTGACAGCGGCCACGCCCATCACGGCCGAGAAGGAAGCGCTCCGAAAGAGCCTCAGGTCCAACATGGGGTCGGGGTTGCGGAGTTCCACGCGTACGAACAGGAACAGGGATAGGGCGAAGACCACGTACATGGTGATGATCGGTGCCTCGGTGTAGCCCGTGGAGCCACCCTGGATGATCGCGTAGGTGGCCGAGGCCGTCATCACAGTGCCGAGGACCAGGCCCGCGAGATCGGGCTTCCGCGTGGGGTGCTTGGACTCGGCCACGAAGACCGGGGCCAGGAGGAGGGCCGCGCCGGCGATGACGATGTTGGCGATGTAGACGGAGTGCCAGGAGAAGTGTTCGAGCAGGGCTCCGGCGAGGATCGGGCCGACGGCCAGGCCCACTCCGGAGCACGCGGCCCAGATGCCGATCGCGGAGGTGCGCTCGTGCGGGTCGGTGAACGTGGCACTGACGATCGCCAGGCTCGTCGGCAGCACGGCCGCCCCGCCGAGGCCCGCGATCGCCTGTGCGGCGATGAGCATGCCGGCACTGTCGGCGAAGACAGCGACCACGCTGCCGGCCAGGAAGACGGCGGCACCCAGGCTGAACACGCGCCGACGCCCCACGAGGTCGCCGAAGGTCCCGGCGGACATCACGAAGCTCACGACAGCAAGGCTGTACGCGCTGGTGATCCACACCAGGGTGCTCGCGGTGACGTGCAGGTCGGTCTGTATGTCGCCCAGGGCCGAGATGGTGGAGGTGACGTCGACGAAGGCCATCATGACGCCAAGGCAGACCACCAAAAGGCCGAGCCAGCGGGACCGCCCGCTGCCGGGGCCCGCGGCGCGGGAGGTCTGAGCGGGAACGGACGCCGTCATCGGACCGCCACCGCCCTCTTCGGAGACACGCCCAGTGACACCACGCCCGCGACGGCCATCAGGGCCATCGCGACCAGCCATGCGTGCCGGTAAGTGTCCAGAGAGGCGCCACCGGAGGCGGTGCCGAGCATGGCGACCAAGATGCTGATGCCGACGACCGAACCGATCTGCGTCGACATGGTCACGATGGCGCTCCCGGTGGCGGCCTCCTCTGGGCGCAATCCGACCGTCGCGGACGAGACGACGGTCGGTAGCGCCAGCCCGGCCCCGAACCCGAAGAGCAGCCAGCACGGGAGGACTCCGGAAAGGTAGTTCGGGTCGTCGTGCAGCAGGAAGACGAAGAGCAGGATGCCGACGGAGGCGATCGCACTGCCGACAGCCGCGACGACACCGGCCGGGATCCGGAACCGGCGCTGGAGGGTCTCACTGATAGTGGCGGCGACCGCGAAGCCGATCGGGCCGGGAAGGCTGGCGCATCCGGTCTTGATGGCGGAGTAGTGCCAGTGGTTCTGCATCCAGAGGATCGACGACAGCAGGAGGCTGGCGAACGAGGCCAGCTGCAGCATGCCGGCCAGGTTCGCCGAGGCGAAGATCCGGTCACGGAAGAGCGAAAGGTCGACCACGGGCACCCGGTGCCGTGACGAGCGGAACAGGAACGCCACCAACCCGACCACTGCCACGGCCAGGGACGTGATGACGCGGGTGTCCGACCAGCCCCAGTCGGGTGCCTTCACCACGCCGAGAGCCAGGGCGCCGACCATGACGATCAGCAGGACGCCGCCGAGCAGGTCGGGGATGCGGGCGTCCTGTTCGTGCCGGGCGTTGGTGATGAGCCGGGCGGCCAGCGCGATGGCGAGCAGTCCGACGGGAATGTTCACCAGGAACAGCCACCGCCAGGAGGCCTGGACCAGCAGCCCGCCGAAGATCGGTCCGCACACCCCGGACAGCGAGCCTGCGGTGAACCAGATCTTGACGTACCGCTCCACCTTGTCGGCGGGGGCGCTCGTCAACACCAGGCCGAGGCTGGCGGGGGTCATCAGGGCGGCGCCCACCGCCTGGAGGGCGCGGAAGACGACCAGCACCCATACGTCGCCGGACAGCGCCGCGCCGAGGCTCGCCGCTACGAAGACGGCCATGCCGAGAAGGAAGCCGTTCTTGCGTCCGAAGCGGTCGGCGAGCCGCCCGGCAGGGACGAGAAGGGCGGCGAAGACGATCGCGTAGCCATTGAGCACCCAGCTCAGGTCCGACAAGGAGGTCGAACCCAGTCCCTGCCCGATGTTCGGCAGACCGACATTGGTGATCCACACGTCGAGTTGGCCGAGGAAACTCGCCATGGCCATCACGGCGAGGATGAGGACAGGCCGTGTTTTTGGTGTCTCCCCGCCTTTCGTCTGCGCTCGCGCAGGGGCCATCTGATCTTGCCAAGACATACGTCTTTTATCCGTTCCGTGGGCTTCGAGGGTGCCGTGAGCAACTGGCAGAAAAGTTCTGGACTGATTCGCCAAGAACTCTACGAAGTTCTGGAACGAGGTGTCAAGAATGCTCATGCGGCCTGTAAAGTGGCCCCATGGGACGCCCACCAGGATTCGACAGGACCAAGGTCATGCAGGCCGTCGAGCGACAGTTCCGCCGTAGCGGATACGCCGGCACGAGCGTTGACGACATCGCCAAGGCCTGCGGGCTGGGCCGCGGCAGCCTCTACGCCGCCTTCGGCGACAAGAGCACCCTGTACCGGCAGACGCTGTCGGCCTACTGCGAGCGCAACGAGGCTGCCTGGGCGGCGGTACTCGAAGGCCCCGACGAGGCCGCGCTGGAGCGGCTGCGGGCGTATCTCTTGAAGTCGGCACGGGTCGTCCATGACGACTCCGACGGGCTCGGCTGCATGGTGACCGGCTTCGTCGTCGAGGGAGTCGACCACGATCCGCAGACCCGCGCACGCGTCCGGCAGGCTCTCGCGAGAATCGGGGGCTCACTGACCGAGTGCGTTCAGGCCGGACAGCGCCATGGTGACCTCGATCCGGAGGCGGATGCCCCCGAAATCAGCCAGATGCTCATGGCCGTTAACCGGGGCATGGAAGTGATGGCCAGGGCCGGGCTCGACGCGGTCGCGCTGGAACGCGTCGCCGGTCACGCGTTCGAGGGACTCCCGCTCACGGCGCGGGCCCGGTCCCAGCAGGTGTCCCAGGCGGCCACCGCGGATGCTTCCTGAGCGCTCACGCGCAGGTCAGGAGACGTTCGGATCGCGCTCCGCCCTGGCCGGAGCCCCCTCCTCTTGCGCCGCCGTGTGATCCTGATGGGCCATCTCTGACGCCGCTACCCGTGACGGGGTGTCACCGGCGCACCTGGGTCTCGGAGTGTGAGTATCCAACGTCGGGTGACCTCCTCGGAGGGGCACGTCGGTCGGCTGGCGGTAGTTGCGCGGTCAGGTCTGCGCCGGCTCCGTCTTGTGGCGGAACAGGGTTCGGTATTCCTGGGGGGAGGTGCCGAGGTGCCGGTGGAAGGCGGCCCGCAGCGAAGCGGGAGCACCGAAGCCGGTGAGGCGGCCGACCTCCTCGACGGGCACGGCGCTCGCCTCCAGCAGTTCGCGTGCTCGGTCGATACGCGCATCGGTCAACCAGGCCATCGGCGTAGTGCCGGTCTCCTCGCGGAAGCGGCGGATGAAGGTCCGCCGGGACATATGGGCGTGCTCGGCGAGGTCGTCGACAGTGAAGGCGGTTGCGAGGTTGTCGAGTATCCACTCGCGCAGGGGAGCGAGCTCGTCTCCGCTGGCTTCGGGGCGGAACTGTTCGATGAACTGTGCCTGACCTCCCCGTCGCCGTGGCGGCGCAACGAGGTCCCGCGCGTGTGTGTTCGCCGCCGCCGCACCCAGGTCGGTGCGGATCAGGTGCAGGCACAGATCGATCCCTGCCGTCACGCCGGCGGACGTCAGGATGTCGCCGTCGTCGACGTAGAGCTGGTTCGGCAGGACATCGACGTGCGGGTAGCGCCGTCGCAGTTGCTCGGCGTGCCGCCAGTGTGTGGTGGCGGGGCGCCCGTCGAGCAGTCCGGCCGCGGCGAGGGCGAAGACTCCGGTGCAGATGGAGACGAGCCGGGCGCCCCGGGAGTGAGTTGCCCGCAGCGCCGTCAGGAATCCCGGTGACAGGGTCGCGTCGATGTCGTCGTAACCCGGGATGATCACGGTGTCGGCGTCCGCCAGTGCTTCGAGGCCGGCTGCGACAGTGATCGCGAAGCCGGACCCGGGCACGGATCCGGCCTCGGCGCACACGGTCAGCTCGTAGTGCGGGTCCGTCGAGAAGATCTGCGTCGCAGCGCCGAATTCGAGCGCGAGCACACCGGGCAGTACGAGCACGGCGACACGGTGTCTGTTCGTCATAGTGGCACGACAGTAGCGCTGGTTGGCATCCGTGCCACTTTTCGCACGAGATCCGCTCTCGTAGCGTCAAGTCATGACCGACATTCCTGCCCTCTCGAACAGGCTGCACGACGCTCTCCCTTCCGGGCCGCTGGTCGAGGCGAGCCTCGCCGCAGCCCGCGCCGCGGTGCATCCGTCCGTGCTGAACCACTGCATCCGCGGCTTCTACTGGTCCCGCCTGTTCGCCGCCCACAAGGGGGTTCTGAACGACGCGGACTACAACGAGGAACTCCTCTTCGCCGCCAACGTGATGCACGACCTGGCAACCGGGCCGGACGCACCGGGCCTGCTCCGGTTCGAGATGGAGAGCGCCGATCTCGCCGCCGCTGTGCTGACCGGTCTCGGCGCCCCGGCCGGGGACGTCGACAAGGTCTGGGAGGCCATCGCTCTGCACACCACTCCGCAGATCCCCGAACGAATGGGGCTGTTGACCTACCTGACCTACGAAGGCATCTGGATCGACTTCGGCAAGAATGCCGACCTCGTGGCCGAGGAACAGAGGCAGATCCATGCCGCGTATCCGCGGCTTCAGATGGCCCGCCATCTGGCCGACGAAGTCCTTGCCCACGGTGCCCGCTCCGACACGGCCGCGCCTCCCTACGCGCTCGCCTTCCACCTTGCGCAGGAGCGGGCAGCTGACGGCGTCACCACCATGGAACGCGGCGTTGTCGGCGGACCGTGGGGGGAGTAGCGAAGAGCCCTCACCGCCCGTACCCCGTACCCATTCCATATGTGAAACGACCTGGCTTCCAAAGAAGGCCGGGGAATCAACCGCGAGAACCGGAGTCAAGCAGTGTCGGATTTTGCAGAGTTCACGTTCCGAGCGCAGCCGGGTTTCGATGAATCAGTGGCTCGGGAGATCGTCACCGGTTCGATTCCCGTCAGGACGATCGTCATGTACTGCTTCGACCCCAGGGCGGCCGGGGCTGCGCAGGCGGTGGCCGATCACTTCGGTGACGAGGTCTATCCCGGCGAACTTCTCCTCGACGAGACCGGCAGGAAGATCGGCTCCACAGCGACGGTGTTCCCCCTGATCGTCGGGGGTGGACGCGCGGCGGACGCTCTTCGCTCGATCACGGTCTCCCAGCACCTCTTCGGAGTCGAGCGAGTTGTCGTCGTACACCACTCCTTCTGCGGTGCCACCTCCTTCACGGCGGAGGGAATCACCTCTGCGTGGAAAAAGGAGCAGCACGCCGACATCTCGTCGTTGTACGACTGGGACGGCATCGCCATCACCGACTTCGAAAAGTCGCTCAACTACGACGTGAGCCTGATCCGCAACAGCCCGGGAACCCCGAAGCACGTGGAGATCTACGGCCTCTTCTACGACATCGATTCCGGCGACCTGACCGAGATCGTCCGCGATGTTCCCGACGAGGTTGGGCAATAGTCACGTACGCAAGCACAGGGGACGGGGTAAATCTCGTGGACGTCCGCCGTACCCGCGCTCGACTTCACGTTCTCAGGGCGTGGCGGCCGGTACGTCGACCAAGACCACGGAGACGGCCAAGGCGAAGTGCCCGGTAGCAGCCAGGCACCTCGCCGCCGCTGTGCCCGGGTCGGACTGCCACTGTGCTTCGTGGAGCAGTCCGGACAGCCGACCGAATCGGTTGCCTCGCCAAGGATCTGATTTACGGTGAACTCGCCTGTGCTCGCCCGTTCCTGTACCCACTTGACGGCCTGTGCCGGATCGTCCAGCAGCTCGGTGAGGAAGTCGGCACCGACATCTGCCAGCGCGCCGTCCGCCCGGGCCAAGCCCCCTTCCGCCTCGGTTATGGCGCATCGCACGGCGTCCTGAGCGCGCGCCGCGCCCCCCCCGAGTACCGGCAGAGGCCGCCAAGCACCCCGAGGTTCACGGGGACATCAGTCTGTGTGTTGGGCGGGGCCTCGGCGACCGGCCGGTACACCTCCCCGGCGGCTTGTGCGCAGTCGCCGATCAGTTCGGTGAGAGTGGCAAGCGGCCAGGCGTGCCGACGACGGCGTGCGAGCGGCTCCGCGCAGTTCGGCGCGGCCACCCCGTCCATGCCTCGTTCGGGCAGCGGATCCATGGTCAGTACCTCGTCGATGCCGAGTGTGTCCAGGCGGCACAGCGCCAAGGCGACCTCGATCCCGAGGCGAACGCCCAGGGGGTCAGTCACCTGCTCATGGCGGTCAACCGGGGCATGGAAGCGATGGCCTGGGCCGGGTCCGACACGGCCGCGCTGGAACGCGTCGCCGATCAAGCGTTCGCCCTGCTCCCGCTCACCGCACAGGCCCGGCCCCGCAGGCGCCCCGCCCGGGTCCGGTCGTCTCTGGCGCCTCCTGAGCGCCGCTTGCCCGAGGGCACACTCCGCGGTGCGGTCAGCGTTCCGCGGCGAATGACTCGACGTAGTCCAGGGCCCCGTACAGTGCGTCGCGCAGAGGCGTGGAATCGCCGGCCGCCTGGTCCAGCAGTGCTCCGCCTTGAAACGCGGCGGTGAGCAGGTGGGCGAGCGCGGCCGGGTCGGCCTCCGGCCGTAGTTCGCCGCGCTCGCGCATCTTGCTCAGGCCGCGCTTGAACAGCTCATGCCACCGCTCGAAGCCGACTGCCACCGCCTCCCGGTGGATGGGCTCGGTCTTGACGACCTCAGCGGCCAAAGAGCCGAACGTGCACCCGCCGCGCAGCATGTCCTGCGAGGCGATGTAGGAGTCGGCCCACCAGTGCAGGGCGGCGAAGCTGTCCAGCTCGCCCAGCTCGGGTGCCTGGTGGCGGGCGATGATGCTGTCGGCCTGCCAAGCAAGCACTGCGCGTACCAGGGACTCCTTGGTGGGGAAGTGGCGCGTCAGCTGCGAGCCGCTGACTCCGGCGGCCTGACGGATCTGATCGTTGTTGGTGTTCTGCGCCCCGAGTTCGTAGATCAGTTGTGCCGCCGCCCTGACGATGCGTTCGCGTGTGGCCAGGCCCTTTGCGGTGAGCTTCCGGCCCGGCGCTTCGCTGGTGGTCATGGGGACAACTGTAACGCAAAAAAGGGCTTGACAGCCCATTCTGAAGGGTGTCTCCTGGCTACAGATCAAAAAAGGGTTGCCAAGCCCATTTCCTTGGAGGCGGACAGGATGTCCACACAGGCTGCACCGCAGGCGGTCGCGACGACAACGCACAGCGGCCCGGCTCCGGCCGCCACCGAGGCGGGTCACCCGCGCCGCTGGAGCATCATGGCGGTGCTCGGTGCCGTCGCCTTCATGGCGCAGCTCGACTTCTTCGTCGTCAACGTCGCCCTCGACGGAATCGGGCAGTCCTTCCCCGGCACGAACGTCGCGAACGTGTCGTGGGTGCTGTCGGCCTACGCGATCGTCTTCGCCGCCGTGCTCGTGCCCGCGGGCCGGATCGCAGACCACTGGGGACGCAGGAAGATGCTGCTGTCCGGAGTGGCGCTCTTCACCCTCACCTCAGCCGTCGCGGCCGCCGCACCCAGTCTCGGTGTGCTGGTCGCGGCCCGGGCTGTCCAGGCCGTCGGCGCGGCGATGATCGTGCCGACCTCGCTCGGCCTGCTCTACCCGAGCTTCCCCAAGCGCCAGCACACCCTGGTCGTCGGCCTGTGGGCAGGCGTGGGCGCGATCGCGGCCTCGGCCGGCCCGCCCGTCGGCGGTCTGCTCGTCACCCTCGACTGGCGCTGGATCTTCCTGATCAACGTCCCCGTCGGCATCGCCACCCTCCTCGCCGGCGCGCTGCTCCTGCCCGAGGTTCGCCAGCCCAAGGGCGCCGCCGTGCCGGACCCGGCTTCCACCCTCGCACTGCTGCTGGCCGTGAGCCTGCTGGTGCTCGCCACCGTCCAGGGACCGGCGTGGGGCTGGACGGACATCCGCACCGCGGCCCTGTTCGGCGCAGCCGCCCTGGCCGCCGCCTCGACCATCGAGCGCACCCTGCGCGCCAAGTCACCGGTGATCGAGAAGCAGCTCTTCGTCGGCAGGCAGTTCACCGCCGCCACCGTGGCCCTGTTCCTGTTCTCCGCCGGCTTCGCCATCGTCCTGCTCAGCACCGCCCTGTTCATGCAGGAGGTCTGGCACTTCAGCCCGCTGCGCGCAGGCGTCTCCATCGCCCCGGCCCCCCTGGCCTCGATCGCCTTCGCGATGAACGCAGGCCCCATCCAGCGCCGCTTCGGACGCACCGCCCCCGCCGTCACCGGCACGCTGGCCATGGCACTGGCCGCCGGCTACTGGCTCGCGACCGTGCACACCACCCCCGACTACTGGGGCGCCATGTTCCCGGGCCTGATCCTGGTCGGCCTAGCCGGCGGGCTCGCCTGGGCACCGCTGTTCGCCGCCGCAGGCACCCTCGCACCCGAACGCGCCACCACCGGCAGCGCCGTACTCAACATGAGCCGACAGATCGGCAGCGCCGTCGGCGTGGCCGTGCTCGTCGCCCTCACGCCTCACGCCACGCTCATCGGATTCGACCATGCCTGGTCGGTCCAGGCCGGAGCCGGTCTGGCCGCCGGTATCGCCCTGCTCGCCCTCCACTCCCGCCGCATGCCCTGACAGCACGGCCTCCCAAGCGCTCGGGAGCGAACGCTATCGCCCATGAGCGCCTCCTCTCGGCCCTACGCGGCCGGGGTCCACCGAGTTGGGTCACTATGCAGTCGGCGCACAACTGCATGCGGCCATCGGGGTGCAAGAGGGCTTGGTGCAGACCGGAGAGCCGGGGCCGCCCGATTTGTGTGGGGGCGGGATGAGGCGGCCGGCTGGCTGTATTCGCGTGTACCAGGTCGGCGAGAAAGGCTGAGCTCCCGACACTCCGAGCCCCATTGTTCGAAGTCCGCCGGGACATCCTGGGCCGACCTGGGCACCCTTCCGGGCGCGGTGCATCTCCCGCGCGGGGGATGCGTTGGCGCCGCAAACGCCCTCGCTTCCGCCTTGCTGTGAAGCAAGCCGAGATTTTTCTGCCATATCGGGAAGACTCTGGAGCGGCTGACAGTTCTAAAACAAGTAGTAACAACTACATGTTTTCAAAGTAGGCGACATTCCAAGCGTGTGAGCGCGACGAGGAAGGAGAAGGTCCATGAGCGACAATAAGTGGATGGTTGGATTCCGCCGCCGCTCTGGGGTGGGAGTGATCATTGAGCACTTCTATCTGGTGGACGGCGTATCAGACAGTGCCGAAGCACGCCGCGCTGCCGCCCGGATGGCCGAGTTCGAGTCGGAGCCTGCGGGCCGACGTGGCGGCGAACTCGACGTCCAGCGGGTGCAAGTGCAGCGAGTCATCAGTGGCCTGCTGGGTCATGTCAGCCTGTCCGCTCCGGTAGCCGACCGGATGGCAATGCCCTCCGCATGCTCGGTGATGACGCCGGCCGGGGTGGCATGATGAGCCGCTCCTACGAACAGACCTGTTTCATCGCCCGCTCGCTTGACGTGCTGGGTGAGAGATGGACGCTGCTGATCGTGCGGGAGCTGGCCCTGGGCCCTCGCCGCTACGGGGATCTCCTATCGGCCCTGCCGGGCATGGGAACCAGCCTTTTGGCCGCACGTCTCAAGCACCTCGAGCAGCATGACGTGCTGCGTCGCACCACGCTGCCGGGTCCGGGCCGCGTAGCCGCCTATGAACTGACTGGCCGGGGCGAAGCGTTGATGCCGGTCCTCGCTGGCCTCGCCGAGTGGGGCGCAGGTCGGGGAGACCCGCCGCCCAGCTACACCGATCGCGCCGCCTGGTCCGTGGTGGCGATGCGCCTCACGGCTACAGGAGAGGCGGCGCGCTTCGACACGCTCACGGAGTTGGTGGTCGGCGAGGAGACGCTGTGGCTGCAGGGCGACGGCGAGCGGGTACGGGTGGAGACCGGCCCGGCGCCGCTGAAGCCCGGTCTGCGCTTGATCTGCGACAAGGAAACGTTCTACGCCCTCGCGAAGGGGCAGGTCGCCGTCGATGACGCGGTGGCCTCGGGGCGACTCGTCGTGCACGGCGAGCCAGACGCCGCCCGGCTGTTCTTCGAACTGTTCCGCCTGCCCGATGGGCATGGCACGACCCCTCACTGAGTGCGGCGCCCACTCAAAGGACTCAACCCCCATACACCGGTACTTCTTCAGAAACGGAAACATCATGGAACGCAATCTGCTCGTGATTGGGGCGACCGGCAAGACCGGTGGCCACACCGCCGAACTGCTGCTTCAGCGCGGGCACCGCGTCCGCGCACTCGTCCGCGGTCACGACGGGCGCGCCGAGCGACTCGCCGCCCTCGGGGCGGACGTCGTGGAAGGCGACGTCCTCGACCTGGACTCCCTGGCCCAGGCGACCAAGGGGATCGACGCCCTGTACTTCACCTATCCGATCCGCCCCGGCCTGATGGACGCCACCGCGAACGTGGCCCAGGCGGCGGAGGAGAACGGGGTCCAGGCGATCGTGAACATGTCGCAGGTCTCCGCCCGCCGTAACACCGCCAGCAACGCGGCACGCCAGCACTGGGTCGCCGAACGCGTCCTGGACCGCTCCCCGGTCCCCGCCACCCACATCCGCCCGACCTTCTTCGCCCAATGGCTGATCGACACCTGGGCCGACGGAACCGGCGAACTGCGCCTGCCGTTCGCCGACGGACGCCACGCCCCCATCGCGGAAAGCGACCAGGCGAAGGTGATCGCGGCCATCCTGGAAGACCCCGCCCCGCACGCCGGCAAGATCTACCCGCTGTACGGGCCGGTGGAGCTCAACCACTACGAGATCGCCGAGAAGATGTCGCGGGCGCTGGACCGTGAAGTCACCTACGTGCCCATCGAACTCGACGAATTCGCCGCCATCCTGCGCGGGCGCGGCGCACCGGACCACCTGGTCCAGCACCTGCTCGCCGTGGCCGTCGACTACCGCAACGGCGTCTTCGCCGGCACCAACGACGTGGTGAAGACGATCGGCGGCAGCGAGCCTCTCGACGTCGAGGGCTTCGTCGCCCAAAACCGGGCGGCCTTCGACCTGCCCACTGCCTGAACACTGGAGAACACAATGAGCGTTTGGTTCATCACTGGATCGTCCCGGGGCTTCGGCCTGGAAATCACTCGTGCCGCCCTCGCCGCCGGCCACCAGGTGGTCGCGACCGCGCGGAAGGCCGAAACCGTCCGCCAGCAGCTTCCCGACGCCGGCGACGTGCTGCTCACCGTGGCGCTGGACGTGACCGACCCGCAGAGCATCCAGGCGGCCGTAGACGCGGCGGTCGAGCGGTTCGGACGCATCGACGTCCTGGTCAACAACGCCGGCACCGGACTGCTCGCCGCCGTCGAACAGTCCGACGACGCCGCGGTCCGCGCGGTGTACGAGACCAACGTGTTCGGCCCGCTCGCCGTCCAACGCGCCGTACTGCCGGTACTGCGGCGCCAGCGCTCCGGCCACGTGATCAACATCAGCTCCATCGTGGGCTTCGCCACTGCGCCGGGCTGGGGCATCTACGCCTCCACGAAGTTCGCCGTCGAAGGCTTCACCGAGACCCTCCACACCGAACTGGCCCCCCTCGGCATCCACGTGACGCTCGTGGAACCGGGCTTCTTCCGCACCGACTTCCTCGACCCCGCCAGCCTGCACACTGGCCCCGACACCATCGACGACTACGCACCCACCGTCGGCACGATGCGTGCAGCCGCCGCAAGCCTGAACCACGCCCAGCCCGGCGACCCGGTCAAGGCCGCGCGCGCCATCGTCGAGATGGCCGCCGTCCCAGAGCCACCCCTGCGCCTCCCGCTCGGAGCCGACACCCTGCAAGCTTTCGACGCCAAGCTGGACACCTTCCGCAAGGAGATGGACGCCTGGCGGCACGTCGCCCTCGCCACCGATCACGACTGAGACGACGTCGCCGGATCAGCCTTGTTCGGCACCACGGCCCGAAGCCCTGCAGAAGCTTCGGTCGCGCCTCGACCACCCATGACCTGAAGGACGTTCCCGTGACCGCACCACAGCCGTCCGCCATAGCCCGCCATTACCGGCAAGGCGACCTGCTCAGAAAGATCGACGAGGCGCTCGACCTCCTCTACCCGGGGCATACCGCCCTCACCGCCGACGACCTACATGGCGTGGACGAGTTCCACACCGGCGGCCATGCGGCGACGCGAGAGCTGGCTGAACACCTGGAGCTGAGAGCGGGCCTGCGCGTCCTTGACGTGGGAAGCGGCCTGGGTGGCCCGGCCCGCCATCTGGCCCAGCACGCAGGCGCGGACGTCACCGGCGTGGACCTGACCGAGGAGTACGTCGACGCCGCCCGCTGGCTCACCGACCGTGTGGGCCTCACGGGCCGGGCCCGGTTCCAGCAGGGTGACGTGACCGCACTGCCCTTTCCCCAGGCGAGCTTCGACCGGGCCTGGATGCTGCACGTGGGCATGAACATCGAGGACAAAGCCCGCCTGTTCACCGAGATCAGCCGCGTCCTGACCGACAACAGCCTCTTCATCGTGTACGACGTCATGCTCCTCGGCGATCCCACCCTCGTCAGCTACCCACTGCCGTGGGCCTCGGAGCCCGAACACAGCTTCCTGGCCCACCCCCAGGAATACCGGTCGCTGCTGCGCAAGGCCGGCTTCGACATAGTCGCCGAGCACGATCACCGCTCGCAAGCCGTCCAATCGCTTCGTGACGCGGGCGATGCGCACCACCGAACCAGCACGCCGCACAACCCTGCAGGCGGGGACACTCCTCCGGCCCCGATCAGCGTGGCGATGGGCACCGACGCATCGACCAAGGTCGCAAAGCTGCTCCAGAACATCGAGGAAGGTCTCCTTGCTCCCACCGAGATGATCTGCCGTCTCCGCTGATCTCACGAAGACCGTACCTGGATCGGTGTCTACCGGACCATCGTCCGTTCGTCCCTGATGACTCGTCGGCTCAAGCACGAACGGGTTTACTCAGTGCGCGGTCTTGGGTAGCGGCAGGGCGCCGTGCGCTACCTGGACCGGCAGCTCGGTGACCCGGCCAGCCTGGTCGTCGAGGCCGTCCGGCCGATCCTCGACGCTATCGAGGCGCGGGTGCGCGGTCTCGGTCTGCTCGCCGGGGTGGGCGGCCCAGTACACGGAGCACGGTGGCTGCGGGCACGCCGCCAGCTGTCCCACGCTCGCCACGCCGAAACGACGCAACCTCTCTGTCTGATGACGCCGGATCCCGTACAGGTCGCCGACCGAAAGGTGCCCCAGGAACGCATCGGTTTCGGCAGCAGACACGTACTTCACCCCACCGGGACCAGTTCGTGAGGAGGCCATCGCCGCGACTGTCCAGGATGGGCCGATGCCCACGACGGCATTGATGCCGTACCAGGCCACCACCTGCAGCCTCAGCCATCGAACAACCGTAAAGACCCAGACCCACCGACTTGTGCCACAGCTGCGGTCGGCGGCAGGGCCTGCGTGACCGGTGTGAATCGCTCGATGATCGCCATCAGATCCGGGAGCTCACCGCCGCTCGGCATGCGGATGTGAAAGAAGACCGTGGGGCTCACCTGCCCCCAGGTGTCCGGAGTGTCCCGCGACGACTGACGAACTGGCCGGGAGCCCCGCCACAATGACGGCAGCCGCCAGCGAGTTTCGCTCTGGGGAACTGCAGGAATCCACGAACCGGTTGGATTCCGTTCGGGCCGATCCCCACCGTGGCGCGCACCCCGTGGAGCGCGGCCGCGCGGAGCTGGAGAATTTGGGCGACCTCGGTCGGGGGCCGGCGGAAGTAGGCCAGAGCGCCGGTGAGTTCGAGATCGGCGGCATGGTCATGGGGATGTGGTTGGAAGCGGGGGGTGACGTCTTCGACCAGGCCGAGCAGCTGCGCGTACACGGTCTCGGCATCGGGATGCTCGGCAAGATGGAAATGCACCCGGGCGACGCACCGCACCGAGCGCGGGCGCGGGGCCGGTGATCTGGTCATCCTGCGCTCCCTGGGCTGCGGTGTCCCAGGCGTCGCAGGTCCGCCGAGCGGGTTCCGGCGGGCTGCAGATCTGCCCAGGCGTGCAGCTGGGATCCGGCGGTGCCGTCGGTCAGCACACGCCCCGGCTTCCCTGCCGTGGCGTCGACAGGGGTGTCGGGCTGGGCGGGAGTGGGCGCGGGGGCAACCTGGCCAAGAAGGTCGAGGGCGGCCTGCGGGCCGTGGTCACGCCGCGCGGCGGCAACGGCCTCAAGGTCCCAGACCATCTCGCCGACCACGGTGCGACGGGGGCCGCGAGCCTCCACGGTGCCGCGCACCAGCAGCAGCCCCGAGTGGAAGACCGTGTGCGCGCAGGCCTCGTGGGAGTCCTCGAAGAACGCCAGGTCGACGAGCCCGAACCCGTCCTCCAAGGTCACGAAGATGACCCTCTTGCCGCTCGGAATGGGGGGCGTCTGCGTGGAGGCCCGCACACCGGCGACGAGGACCTTCTGGCCCGGGACCATGCGCTGGAGGTGCGTGGCGTCGGTTGCGCCGAGCTCGCGCAACAGCCGGTGGTGGTGCTCCATCAGATGCTGGGAAACATCGATCGAGAGGACCTCCAGCTCGGCGCTCATCCGCTCCCGGCTCGACATTTCCTTCAGCCCGCTCGGCTCCGCGCCCACCAGGTCGCCGCCGAACACGAGCTGCCCGTCAGCGGTGGCACGGTTGCGGGCATGCCGGTGAAGCTCGCTCGCCTGGAGCAGCAGGTCGCGGCGCGTCAGCGTGCCCTTGATCTGGTCCAGGGCGCCGATCTGGATGAGCCGCTCGGCGATCGGCAGCGAGGGTCTGGCCCGCTGCCAGAAGTCCTGCAGAGATGTGTAGGGCTGGGGGGTCGCGATCCGGGCGCCCTCCGCGTCGCTCATTCCCTTCACCGTGGACAGTGCGAGCCGTACCCCCCAACCATGGTCCGTGGCCTCGACCCGGTGGGCTTCCTGGGAGCGGCTTACGTCGACGGGGAGTATGGGCACGTCGTGGCGGCGGGCGTCGGCCACGATGACCCGCATCGGCCACATTCCAGGATCGTGCTCCAACAGCCCCGCATACAGAGCCGCCGGGTAGTGAGCCTTGAGCCAGGCGGACTGCACGGCCGGCACCGCGAACGCGACGGCATGCGCCCTGCAGAACCCGTACGCCCCGAACTCGTTGATGACATCCCAGACTTCATCGACGACGGTGTCGCGGTAGCCGCGCTCCGTGGCTGCCTTCTTGAACCACGTCTCCACGCCGGGCAAGCGTTCGGGGTCGGCGAGTGCGCGGCGGGCGACGTCGCCGGCGGCACGGTCGCAGCCGGTCATCTTCGCGAGGATCGCGATGATCTGCTCGTGCCAGATCACGACCCCCATCGTGTCGTTCAGGATCGGTTCGAGGTCGGGGTGGGGGTAGTGCGGTGCGGCGCCGTGCCGGGCGGCGATGAACTTCGCTGGCATGCCACCCTTGACCGGACCGGGCCGGAACAGGCTGATGTCGGCGATGACGTCCTGCATGTGCCGCGGCTGCAGACGCCCGACCAAATCCATCTGGCCGGGGGATTCAATCTGGAAGCAGCCCAGGGTGTCGCTGCGCCGGATCATCTCGAACGTGGCCCCGTCGTCGAGGGGGACGTGGTCGGGGTTGTCGAGATCGAGGAGCTTTCCGGTGGTGCGGCGGATCTCGTGGACGGCGTGTGCCATGGCGGACTGCATCCGCACGCCGAGCACATCGAGCTTGAGAAGCCCCAGGTCCTCGACGTCCTCTTTGTCGGCCTGCAGCATCGGATAGTCACCGCCCGGCGTCGGCTGCACCGGCAGCCGGTCCAGCAGCGAGGCATTCGAGATGATCACCCCACATGGATGCATGGCATAGCCGCGGACGAGGGCGTCCAGCCCTTCGGCCAGCTCCCACAACGGTCCGAACTCCTCTGCGCGGGCGGCGAGCTGGCGCAGCTCGGGCAGCTCGGCGAGCGCGGAGCGGATGTCACAGGCCCGGATGTGCGGAAACGACTTGGCGATCATGTCGACGGTCTGCGGGGCGATACCGAGGGCGAGCCCGGTATCTCTGAGGGCGTGCCGGGCGCGGTAGGTCTCTGGCATGCCGGTGACCGCGACCCGCTCGAGCCCGAACCGCTCGATGATCTTGTCGTAGACCTCGAGCCGTCTTGCGGACTCCACATCGAGGTCGATGTCCGGCAGCGACGTCCGCCGCTCCGAGAGGAACCGCTCGAAAAGCAGGCGATGAGTCAGCGGATTCGCCGTCGCCACGAACAAAGAGTGGTTGACCATGGAGCCGGCACCGGAACCACGCGCGGCGACACGCACGCCCATCGCCCGTACATCCGCGACGACCTGGGCGACCGCGAGGAAGTAGCCCTCGAAACGGAGCCGGCCGATGACGTCGAGTTCGTAGTCCAGCTGCCGCACCGCTGCCGCATCCGAGTCCAGGCCGCGAGCCACCATGCCGGCCTCGCAGCGCTGGCGCAGCAACCGCATCGCGCCGCCCCGAACCCGGTCGGCGCCCACCACGTGCGGCTCGGGAAAGTGCGGCAACCCCATTCCCAAGTCCTGTGCGGTTAGAGTGCAGGAGGCGGCCGTCTCCTCGGTCTCGGCGAGCAGCGCGGCCGCCCGCTCAGGGCCATGACCTGCGGCCTCGGCGATCCGCGCGGCGACCTCCGCCATCTCGCCCCCGCTCTTCAGCCACCGCTCACCGCCATCGACACAGCGCCGGTCGATCGGACGCAGCAGCCGGGCAGCATCCAGCACATCCGCCAGGCGGTGCTGCGCCGGATCCGCGTACCGCACCGAGTTGGAGACCACCACCGGCACACCCAGTTCGTCACCGAGCTGCACGGTCCGCGCCGTCAGCCGCAACGACCCCGCCCCGGTCCCCGACCGGCCCAGATAGACGGCCTCCAGCCGCAGGCCCGCCCCGGCGATCGTCCGCCACGGCGCGAGCAACTGCTCCGCCAGATCCGGCCGCCCGGACATCAGCGCCGCCACCGGCTCCGACTCAGGACCGAGCAGCACCACCAGACCCTCACCCAGATGCTCCTGCAGCACCGGCCAAGCAGCCACCGGCACACCGTCGACGGGCGCTGCATGCGCAGCCGACACGATCCGGCACAGCCGCGCCCACCCACCCACATCCCGCGCCAGCAGCGTCACCCGCCACCGCGCCTCGACCACATGCGCACCGCCACGCACCGGCGTGCGGCGCCGGCCCACGGCAGGATCGGGCTCGTCGGCGGGCGCGACGGCAAGATCGACGCCGAAGACGGGACGCACACCGGCGGCGGCCGCGGCCTTGGCGAACCGCACCGTCCCGGCGACCGTGTCGCGGTCGGTCAGCGCGAGCGTGCTCAGACCGCGCTCGGCGGCCCGGCGGACCAAGTCGTGGGGGAGTGAGGCGCCGTAGCGGGCCGAGTACCCGGAGGCGACGTGCAGGTGAGGGAACCCGGAGGCCTTCACACCGCCACCTCCGATCACACGAGCATCAGTTCAAGCCACATGACTTGTTCCGCCACCAATATATCGAACAAAAATCGAACAATGCGAGTCTGCTGCCCCGCGTGTCGCATGTGACGGAGGTGTGCCTGAGCGTTTTTGTCCTGTCTCAGTTAAGTCCGGGCAGTCTCAAGCTCTCTGGACATCCGTCCGGCGCCCCTTACCGGTCTGGGCACGACTCAGAGTCCGCCCTGGTCGCGTCGCGCCACGCACCTCCGACCGACCACGGGGCAAGGAGATGCTCAGAGATATCTGAGACGCGGGACAGCTGGACGTCTCACACAAGTCCGGGCACCGCAGGTCAGAGCGCTGCATTGCCCGGAGAAGTCTGAGACCGGACAGTTTTACTTGACCCCTGAGCGCTCTAGTTGGCCCCACTGAGCGGTGTAGGTGGCCCGCAGTGTCCTGTCCCGGCGATGTGTAGGCAGTCCCACTTTTCTGTAGGCGAGTGCGCGTCGCGTCTCAGTTATCTGTAGGCAGGTTCTGAGCCCTTGGCCTTGTGTCAGTAGCCGGGCGCTACTTCGGTCGTGCCGTCAGTCGACGGCATCCCAAAGGCCCGGATGGGCGCGCGAGGCAACGCCGGACAGTGTCGAGTTGGAATACGTCAGCGTGGAAGGCCTCCGTGAGCGGGCACCTTGAGGAGCCGCTGGTCGGTGGCATTCGAGCAGGCACCTTCTGCTCGCCAGTTCCCGGCCTTCCATTGCCAGAGGAACCGGTGCGGCTGGAACTGGTCAGTGACCTGGCAGACGCCCGAGTGTGTTCAGCCGCACGCGGTTTGCCCGTTGTCGGGCGGGGGCGTGGCCGTCAGCAGGTTGCGGCGGCGGTACAGGGAGTGCGTGCCGCCCACGGAGCCGACGAAGGTGAAAAGGCCGCCCGCGAGGAGGAAGCTGTCGTCCACGTTGGAAGCGGTCGGGTACTCCAGGAAGGGGTTGTAAAGGGCGCCCTTGAACGGCCCGTACGAGACGAGCGCGCCCCACTCGGCCGTGGGGTTCTGCTCGACATGGCCTTCCGAGCAGAGGAACGCACTGGTGCGGTGGTCACCGGTGAACGGGTCCTTGAAGCGCACCTTGCACGGCTCCTCGGGGAATGCCGAGGCATGGACGACGCTCAGTTCGACGAGCGGGTTGTCCTCTGAGGCCGCCGAGCCGGCGATACCGAGGCCCCCGGCGATCAGACCGAGCAGCAGCACCCAGCGGAAGACTGGGCGCCCGCGCCGCTGCGCCGGACGGGCCCGGACGAGGGCGGTGGTGCCCGGGACGCGGACGACGCCTCCGCGCTCGGGGGTGCCGGACCACCACAGGGGGCCGTCGGACGCCAGCGTCCGGGAGTCGACGAGCGTGCACCTAAGGTGGACCGACTGGTCGGAGTCCGGCGTGCGCAGGGTGACCACGGGCCCGCCGAACCTCCGGCGCCGTACATACGCGGGGTATCGGGTCCAGGGGTGAACGCGCAGGGCCCGCCTCATGTGGTGGGCGTTGAGCGTGAGGATGACGCCGCTCGTGAGCGGCCCGGCGCAGGCGACCCAGTAACCCTCGCCGTCGAAGACGCCGGCGACTTTCAGGACTACGGTGAGCCAGAGGATGATCGTGCCTGCGGCGAGCGTGCGCGTGGCTCGGCGTTGGTACGCGGCCAATTGCTGCGCCGTCGCGTTGTCCTGCACGGCCGGAGCGTCCTGCGCCGCGACAGCCGTTCTTCCTACGGCCGGAGCGGTCTTCTCCGCCCCGGCCTCGGCTCTGTCCTGCTCGCCCACCGGCCCCCCAAGTCTCGGCGGAAGCAGGATAGTTGACTGCACCCCGAATCGTCCCAGCAAAGGCGCCGCCCGCTCCACATTCAGCGTCACGAACATGCCTGCGGTACCTGGCAGCGTGGCGACAAGGAGCACGCCCGCCCGGCCTCCGAGTCCGCAAGGGCGTTGTATGGGCGGCCACCCTGCCCTCCGACAGCCCCACCGGCGTTTTCCGCAACGGCCAGCCCAGCAGCATCCCCTTCGAGACCAGCTGACATCCCATGCCGGAGCAACGACCAGAGGGGCGCGGTCTAACTCGACCCGCCATGCCTCCATCCCGCCCGCGCCGGCCCCACGCAGCGCACCTGACCCGTGACGATGGGGCTCGCCACGGTGAGCCAGCGCTTCGCTCGCCTGAGTTGTGTCAGGCGAGTTGCCCACACTTCAGCGGGACGACGCACCGCCCTGTGTCCCGCAGAAGTGTGGGCACTGCAGGTCACACACTCGCCATACCCACGGTTTCCCTGAGACAGGTCACGACCTGCAAAAATCGCCCAGTGAGTAGGAGCGAGCTGTCCGATGTCGAGTACGCCTTCGTGCTCAATGCGAGTGAGATCGACATTCTTCCAGGAGTCCGGGGCGACCTGGAGGAGCCCATGGCGTCCGGGCCAGCGGCGGACTTGGCGACCATCCTCCTGGCCCTCGTCGATCGCGGAATGGTTGAGGTCTGCCGCTACATTCCTTGGACAGCACCAGACGGGGCCGTCGGCTACCAGCTGGGTCCTCCGATCCCGCGTGAGGACCTTCCCGGTGTGCTTGCCGTAACTGAGGAGTGGGAGTACCCGGACGACTTCGAGTGGCTGGGCAAGCTCACGCTGGTACTCACCGAGAGCTACCGGCAGGACCACTGAGCACGCACCTGGCCCGACGGGCCAACTGAAGCGCTCAGTGTGCGACACGAGGTCGCTCCGGAGAAGTAAGGACAGCCATGTGAAGGAGGTATCGATTGGCTGAACTTCGGGCCAGCGTCCAGGGCCCGTCCCCGCGCTCACATGCGTCGCTGGTAACGGCGGGGTCTGAAGCTGACTCGCCGCGGCGAGGTTGTCCTCGGCGAGGGCGTGCAGGGGCACACTGTCTGGTGCGGTCATCGTGCTGATCTCCTTCGAGGCTTCGACACTTCGAAGATCAGCCGGTGGCCGTTCATCTATGCGGGCACCATCCCGATGCCGGAGTAAACCCCCGGATCAGGTCCAACCCGTACACCACTTCCCTGGACGCAACCTCTCACACAAGTCCGGGCACCGCAGGTCAGAGCGCTGCATTGCCCGGAGAAGTCTGAGACCGGACAGCTGTCGTCGCTGCAAGAGGGGCCCGAATGTGGGTGGCTAAGGCGATCACTAGGCTCCGCGTCATGGCCAGTACATTCGGATTCACCTGCTCATACGGTGGTGTGCATCGACCTGAACGGGAGATCGCCGCCGCGGTGCCGGCCTCCTCCCGCGAGAGGCAGGAGCCGTGACGACGGACAGCCGAGTGCCGCTGACCCCTCAGGCGCCTGAAGGCTTGAGCCGACGAGCTCGGTACTTCGTTGAGGCGCACGGGCTGCGTGTTCCCCGCCGCGACCTCACGCTCTGTCGGGCGGTATGGCTTGAACGCGGGATACCCGCTGCGGAGATCGACCGGGCTGTGGCCTTTCAGGAGTGCTGGGGTGGCATCGCTCTGCCCCCTGCCCCCGCATACGAGGGCGGCCCGCGCGTTCTGGAAGCCCGTGCGCCCGAAGGCTCGGCCGCGGACGGCTGGCGGTTCCCGGCCGGCGGCTGTCGGGTCTCTATGGCTCACGGGTTCATGATCGGGCCGGGAGGCGAGTTCGGGATCGACGCTGACCGCTGGACACCCCTGCACGCCAGCACAGAGGGATGGGCGGAAGCCCTGGCGCTGGCCGATCACGCGGGCTACTGGGCCAAGACCATCACGAAGATCAAAGGCAGCGCCGTCGAAGGCCTGGACCTCGACGGATTCGAGCCGGTACCTGAAGTCCAGGGACTCACTGACGCCTGGTGGCGGGGCAAGGACTCGCTCATCGCCGTCTACCGCGGCGAAGCCTCAGGCTTTGACGCCCCCCACTGCCTCAGGGCCCACATCTACGGTGGACTCGATGCATGGGGCCTGGGCTGCACCTGACTCCCGAGGGCCAGACGCCTCGTCTGCCCGCCCGCTGAGCGCTCTACTTGGCCGTAAGGGCCAACTACGGCGCTCAGTCACAGGAGGACTGTGACTTAGTGGTCGGCTCCGGAAGTCCTTCGGGGGTGGACGTGTCGGTGACTTTGTGTAAGTTCCTGGGGTCCACCTGGTGTTGAGTCGGTTTTCGAAGAGCGGGGGAGAACTGGTTCAGCGTCTTCTTCCGGCGTGCCCGGGGGCGGATTGGCGCGTGTCGCTGGGGTCAGCGGTAGGCAGCGGTGAAGGCCCGGACGCCGGCGTCGGCATAGCGGTCGAGTTCGCTCTGCGTGTGCTGGGGGCTGCCATGGAACATGGCCTTGTTCACGGGGATCCACAGGAGCAGGCCGGTGAAGTGGTTGGCGGCCAGATGCGCGTCGGTAACGCGGAGGAGACCCTGGTCGGCGAGGCGTTGGAAGGTGGCTGCCAGGGTGGCGAGGACGCGCTCGAAGCCCTGCTCGTACCAAGTGGCGCCGAGTTCGGGGAAGGTGTCAGCGTTGGCGATGATCAGGCGCCGCAGCTGGAGCACCTTGGGCTGGGTGAGGGCGGCCAGGAACTGGCGGGCCAGGCGGGTCAGGTTCTCCTCTAGTGCCTCGGCGTCGGCCGGGATGTCGGCCACCAGGTCGACCATGGCGTCGACCCGGTCGGTCGTGGCCAGGACGATCTCGGCGAACAGCTTCTCCTTGTCCGCGAAGTGCTTGTAGACGGTCTGCTTGGAGACCGCGGCCTGCTTCGCGATGTCGTCCATGCTGGTCCCGGAGTACCCCTTGGCCATGAACGCCTGGGTCGCGGCGTCCAGGATCGCCTTGTGCTTGCGTGCGGACCGGCCTTGCTCGCTCGCTTCCATCGCCAACCTTTCAGTACTGGACAGTCCAGTTCTTGAGTGACTAATCTAGCGCCTGGCTTCGACGAGTACCACACCGTCTAGTTCTGCGCATGGGGGAATCGCATGACCCAGACCATCGGCGTTCCGGTCACGGCCCGTTTCGCGCCGGCATGGCCGACGACGCGGGTTCTGCTGGCGGGCGGCGTCACGGCAGGTCCACTGTTCCTGGGCCTCGGTGCCGTCCAGGGGCTCACCCGCGACGGCTTCGACTTCACCCGCAACGCGATCAGCCAGCTCAGCCTGGGCGATCTCGGCTGGATCCAGGTGACCAGCTTCCTGCTGACCGGCATGCTGGCCGCCGCAGGTGCGGCCGGGATCCGCCGCGCACTGGACGGCGCACCCGCCGGCACCTGGGCGCCGCGCCTGATCCGTGTGTTCGGCGTCTCGTTCACCCTCGCCGCGGTGTTCACCGCGGACCCGGGGGCGGGCTTCCCCGCCGGTGCCCCCCAGGCTCCCGTCGCCTCCCTGAGCTGGCACGGCTCCGTCCACATGCTCAGCGCCATGGTGGGCTTCCTCGCGCTGTCCGCGGCGTTCCTCGTCCTGGCCCGGCACTTCGCCATGCACCGGCAGCGCGGATGGGCCGTGAGCTCACGCCTGGTACCGCTGGGGATTCTCGCCGGATTCGCCGGCTCCTCCGCCACCGTGCTGGCCTTCACCGCCGGAGCCGGACTCGGCCTCCTGTGGCTCACAGCTGTCACCGCCCGGCTGATGACGGCCCTCCCTGCAGCACAGAAGTAGCAGCACCCGCCCACGGATCGCGGGCGCAACCAGGACAACAATCAAGATCACTACAGAGAGACAGGACACCGCAATGACCGGACCGGTGAAGGGCCCCGCCAGCTACTTCCCTTCGATCGAGAAGAAGTACGGCCGCCCGATCACGGACTGGAAGGACCTCATCCGCTCCTCGCCCCTGACCAAGCACATGGAACTCGTCACCTGGCTCAAGACCGAGCATGGACTCGGCCACGGCCACGCCAACGCGCTGGTCGCACACACCCTCGCCGAAGACAGCGGCAAGTAACCCGAGCATCCGCGCCGCCGGACCTGTTCAAGCAAGCCTGCAACACGGTCGCGGCGGCGGGTGCTGCGGCAAGGGACGGCCAGTGAGATCCACTTCTGCTGATCGGCCTGCCTGCCTTGCCTGTTGCCTCCGCCCGCCCGATATCGCTGACAACCTCGCAGAGGCATTGGCTCAAAAAGATGGCCTATGGCCACAAGACCCCCTACCAGGCCCGGATGCGCGCGCACATTGTGCTGCATGCGGCCAGGGGCCGCTCCAACGCGAGCATCGCCCGTCAGACGGGCCTGCACCTGGACACCGTGCGGAAGTGGCGAGGCCGGTTCGCCGAGGACGGCATGCCCGCGCTGGCCGACCGCCGGCGCCCCGGCCGCCCGCCTTCGTTCACGGCGCTGCAGGCCGCCCAGGTCAAGGCGCTGGCCTGCCAGTTACCCGCTGAGACCGGGGCGCCGCTGTCCCGCTGGTCATGCCCGGAGCTGGCCCGCGAGGCGATGGCTCGGGGGATCGCCCCGTCCGTGTCGGCCTCCACTGTGCGCCGATGGCTGGGCCAGGACGCGCTCAAGCCTTGGCAGCACCGCTCCTGGATCTTCGTCACCGACCCCGCCTTCCGCCCCAAGGCCCAGCAGGTGCTGGACCTGTATGCCCGCACCCGGGACGGCGTCCCGCTGGGCGAGAACGAGTACGTCATCAGCGCGGATGAGAAGACCTCCATCCAGGCCCGCTGCCGCTGCCATCCCACCCTCGCCCCCGGCAAGACCCGGGCCATGCGCGTGAACCACACCTACGGCCGCGGCGGCGCGGTGGCCTACCTGGCCGCCTATGACGTCCAACGCGCCCGCGTGTTCGGCCGCACCGAACCACGTACCGGCATCGCCCCGTTCATGAACCTGGTCACGCAGGTCATGAGCCGCGAGCCCTATGCCAGCGCCAAGCGCGTGTTCTGGATCGTCGACAACGGCTCCTCCCACCGTGGGAAGAAGTCGGTCGACCGCCTGGCCGCCGCGTTCCCAAACGCGGTGATGGTCCACACCCCGGTCCATGCCTCCTGGCTGAACCAGGTGGAGATTTACTTCTCCATCGTGCAACGCAAGGTCGTCTCGCCCAACGACTTCACCGACCTTGCCCAGGTCGGGAACCGGCGCCGAGCCTTCGAAGACCGCTACAACACCACGGCACAGCCGTTCCAGTGGAAGTTCACCACCTCCGACCTGGACGATCTGCTGGCCAGGCTCGACCGGCACACCGCCGATCACCACGAAGAATCCTCCGTCGCGGTGGCAGCGTGATCAACCCCCGAAGGACTTCCGGAGCCGACCACTTAGCGCCGTAGTTGGCCCTTGAGCGTTCTAGTTGTCCTGGCTGGGCCGTTGGCGCGGGCGCGGGTGGCTCGCGCCTGGCCCGGTAAGGGCGTTGTCACAGGTGGCGGCTATGTTGCAGCTCGTCACATACGCGAGCGGGGGAGCGGCGATGGTGGTCGAGGTGGGGTACGCGCAGGCGTGGGATCTGGAGACTCGCGTCCCATGGCGGCCGATATCCGTGGAAGAGGCCCGCGAGCGGGATGCCGCCGGGCTCCCGTACGTGGTGGTGTACCAAGCGGCGGGCCAGGAGGCTCCGCTGGAGGTTCGGCTCGTCTCCTGGCGGGATCACTATGTCGGGCTGTGGATCTACGACGCGCAGGACCGCCGAACCTGCGAGCTCGACATGCGGCTGCTGGACGACCCGACGCGGCTGCTGTGCCGGTACGTCGTCCGCTGGCACTACACCGGCCCGGAGATGACGGAATTCGACGAGGCGTGCCCGCGCATCACCGTGGAGCTCTTCCCGGACGGAAGGGGCCAGCGAACGGAGGAGTCCCAGGGCAAGCGCGGGGGCTCATACATCACCGTGCCCAGGGCCGGCGAGGACGAACGCTGGACGGACCGGCCTGCCTTCGGAGAATGGCCGCTGTTCTCCGCCCGGTCACACGGGCTGACGGAGCCACCGGTCTTCGAGACCACTGAGCCGGCCACGGCGGCCACCGACGACAGCGGGCTCGCACCCACCACCTGCTGGCGTCCGCCCCGCCCCGCGCAGCCCGGACCGATCGGTGAGCTGTTCCGGCCCGGGGTGCGCGTGACCGACGGATACCACCCCGACATGACGGTCGTGGAGCCGCGCCGCATCGGCACCCTGCGCGTACCCAGCGGGCTGCTCGCCGTCTCCGGCCCGGACATCGACCACAAAGACGGTCCGCACATCACGGTCCCCGTCCCACCCGGGGAGTACGTACTGCAGGAGGCGCAGGCCAGACACACCTACCACTGCGAGTGGGAGGAGAGCGAGGTCACGCGCACCGACACCACGGCCGTCCGCGTGCTCGTCAGCGAGGCCCCCGCCGCGACCTGGGAGATGGCGCTCAGGCCCGACGACGACCTCCGGCTGTTCATCGAGAACCAGATCTCCGGTTTCGACACCGACGGCGCCACCGGCTGCTTCGCCGATGCCGGAGCCTGGGACCCCCTCCTCGCGCTCTTCGAGAAAGGGCTGATCCAGGGAGACCCGGACCTGGACCCGGACGTCTACGAGGACATCAGCGACTCCATGTACCTGCTGCGTACCCGGGACCAGGCCACCGGCGGCGAACTGGCGGCCTTCGCGACGACAGGCGACGGCACCTATCCCGTCTGGGTCGGCCGTTCCGAGACAGGCGAAGTGGTCGCGGTCGCGGTGCTGGTAGAAGGGATGCCCGAACTGCTCCCAGAAGGCGGAGCCACCGCCGGTGCCTGACGTGGCCTACACGTAATCCGGGACCCGCCGCCGCGTCCCCCCGGACGGGACCTCCATGAACAGGTAGGGGAAACCGGGAGCCGAAGCATTCGCGCGACCAGGAGGACCGGGCCGGGCGGCGAGCAGGCTGCTAGGGGAAACGCCACACTCAGGGGCCGGAGCCGGCCAGGGGGTAAGGGTGCGTGTCAGGCCGCCTCGGCGTGAGGGTCGGGGTACCGCACAGCCTTCTTCAGGGCAGCCTCGACCTCGTAGCGTGATCCGCTCTCGTTCCGGCCGATCGCAGCATGGACTTCGACGGCGGCGTCCCGCCATGCCTTCCACGCCGCGTCATACTCGGCGTGCTGTTCCTCGCTCCAGCCGCCCTCCTGCGAGGGCGGGCCGAACCGTTCCTGCAACGCCCGCACGCGCGCGTGCGCCTCGTCAGTTGCCTGCTGCTTCTTCATCAAATCGTCGGAGATGTCTGCCACGCCCAGGGTCTTAAGCAGCCCTGCGACGATCCGACTTACCGCTCTCCTGGGTGACACGAGCGCGGTCTGCGGCACGTCCTGCGCTCCGAACTCGCTACGAAGATCACGACCAGTTTCGTGATCTTCGAGGAGCCCCGTGCGTATCTTCGCCCCGCACCGCCACCCTGCTCACCGCCGTCACCGCACTCGCCATCCCCACGGCCACTGCTCAGGCTGCACCCGGCCCCTTCGGTAGTCGTGGTGACGTCCTCACCCTGCCGCTGTAGAACGCTCTGAAGGCGATCCCGGTGCAGGCCGAGGACCGCACCGGCTACCAGCGCACCAGCTTCAAGCACTGGATCGACGCCGACAAGGACGGCTGTAACACCCGTGCTGAGATCCTCAAGGCGGAAGCGTTCATCACGCCCGAACAGGGGCCGAACTGCAAGCTGTCCGGCGGCGAGTGGTACTCCGCCTACGACAACCAGTACCTCGACGCCCCCGGCAAGCTGGATGTTGATCACAGCGTCCCGCTCGCCGAAGCCTGGGACTCCGGAGCCAGCCAGTGGACCGCGAAGGAGCGCGAGGAGTACGCCAACGATCTCGGCGATGACCGCTGATCGCCGTCTCCGCGAAGATGAACCGGTCGAAGGCAGACCAGGACCCGTCCACGTGGATGCCACAGTGGGATGCTCATGGTGAAAGGTGCTGTTCAATGCCCGCACATGTCGAAAGTCGTGCTCGGGCCGAGGCCGGGGCCGGCTAGCTCTCGCCACGACAGTCAGCCACCTCACCAGAACTCACGGGGAGCTGGCCGGCGGTCCGTCAGATCGCAGCGCGGACCGCACCTCATCGAGGGTCGGGGGGCCGGGATCAAGAACGGGCTGACCGACCTCAGATGGCCAATTGGGACGGAAACGTGTCTCGGAGTCTGCGAAGTCATTCCGCTGATACCGAGCGTCCAACGGCCGCAGCCGGATCTGTTGACGGCTGTCTGCCCACCAGATCTCGAAATCCGCAACCGTGCCTTCCGCCGGCCAGTCATCGCTCTGTTCCGGAAGCCACAGGACGTCGACGAAGCCTCCGACGCTCAGGCCGATGTCCACGAAGATCCCGATCGCACCGGGCCGGGGAACCTTCACAACGGTGCCCTCGAAGACCTGCCCGAAGCACAACCCCCGGCGAATCCGAGCCCACTCGGCATCTGTCACCACGAACGCATCTTCGCACTCTCGTCCGGGTCATGAGCAACTACACCCGAGCGGCAGGGTCCAGTCACGGACGTCGATCACCCGCCCGTCTGGGCGACACAGCACTGTCGTCGACCATTCCCCGACAGATGTTCGACTGCTGCTGAAACTCATCGACAAACGCTGTCGCTGATAGTGAACGAAGCCAGCACCGCCGTGGAGACGCCGAGCGAGGCACCGCGGCGGGCTGAACCGCTCAGGGCTTTCCGTGCCCAACCAGGCACTCCGATGGCTCCGCGGGATCTCATGCAGCCGAGCCACGCTGGATGCGGGCTGAGTCGTGGTTGAGCAGCAGGTGTCCAAGGGCACGCGAAGCGTCGACGAGTTGACCAACCATCACGGTGCTGCAGCGGTGACTCGCCCCGTCCAGAGCCAGGACGGATGCCCCGCAAAACGCCTTCCAGGCGTTGTCAGTGCCGGGTGGCAGGATGGCTCACGGTTAGTCCGGGTCGCCCGGCGGCCAGGACGCAACGAGATACGGAGAGTCGAATGAACCGCAGTGACCTGGTGGCTACGCTGGCCGACCGCGCCGAGGTGACCCGCAAGGACGCCGACGCCGTGCTGGCCGCGTTCGCCGAGACGGTCGGCGAGATCGTCGCCAAGGGCGACGAGAAGGTCACCATCCCCGGCTTCCTGACCTTCGAGCGCACGCACCGTGCCGCTCGCACCGCCCGCAACCCGCAGACCGGCGAGCCGCTTGAGATCCCCGCGGGATACGGCGCGAAGGTCTCCGCGGGCTCCAAGCTCAAGGAAGCCGCCAAGGGCCAGTAGCACCGGCACACACCAAGACCGTCCCCGGGGAGTGAGCCCTAGCCCACTCGGACTCGCTCCCCGCCGATGCCGGTCCTCCAGCCCCACTCGCAGCCCGCAACCTGCCGGCATTCTGCGGCCGGCCGCTTTGGGACTCTGGTCAGCCCGCTGGCGCAAAGATGAGGGCGCGCCTGGCTACTTTGGGACGAGGACAGGGCAGCCGCACGCGACGCCCAGTACGGTCGTTGCACCCCCAGGGGCACTGACATGGATGGAGCGCTTGGCCGCGCTCGCTGGAAAGCCGTCGTGACGACCGTTGACGGGGTCCAGCCGCGGGACCATCGGGGCCGGTGGACTCGCCGGCCCGGCTCGTCGGCGCCGCCGTGGTGGTTTCTCGTCGCGGTCGTGGCGATCGTGCTGATCGTCGCCGCCACGCAGTAGCGGGCTGCCGTCGGCGCATCGCAGGCCCGTGGCAGAGTGCGCCTGTGGATGATCAGACGCAGTACCGGCTCACCCTCCTCTCGGGCGGCCGCATGGTCATGGAAGGCACCTGGTGCGACGCGGCAGTCGCGGATCGCAAGTTCCGGTCGTGGATCGGCGACTACAGCGGCCTGAAGGACACGCGGATCGTCCTCGAGGAGCAGGTCGGCCCCGCCGGGGAGTGGCTGATCGTGAAGACCTGGCCGCAGGAGACGGGCGCTCAGTAGGGGTTCAGCCGAGATACGCGCCAAAGGGGACGACTCAACAAGCAGGGGCTCAGCACTCGCTGAGCCCCTGCTGCGTATTGCCAACCGCACCTTCCCCGGCCGCGCTATCTGACCCGCGTCACCGTCACCACGGAGTGCCGGGTCGTCCCCGCGAGGACTTCCACTACGAGACCCTGGCTGGTCGTCACGTAAGCGTCGCCGGCCGACGTCCGCGCCCTACGCCCAGGTCCCGCGTCGAGGACGTGACGGGAGATCTCCGCAGCGACGGAAGCCGTCAGCGCCTGCGACAGCACGCGGCTTCCGTCAGGTAGCCGGACCGCCACCCGGTGGGGCCGGGACGCCGGGCCGACGTACCCGACGACGTCGGCGTCGACGGTGTCCGAGTGCCGCACCTTCTTCCAGATCCGCCCTGCCCGGTACGGGGATGTGGCGCGCTTGCAGACGACGCCCTCGATGCCTTGGCCCTGGAGCGTGTCGTACCAGAGCTGCGCGACGTCCGGATCATCTGTGGCGGGAACGGCCTGGATCGGGGGCGGCACGTCGTGGAGCAGGTCGAGCAGGAGCGCGCGCCGCTCGGTGTACGGGCGGCTGCGGACATCGCCCAGTTCGGGGTGGGCGAGGAGATCCCACACGGAAGCGCGCGGGTTCGTGGAATCTGGGAGCGGCCTAACGGGGAACCCGTCCGCCAGCCTGGTGTTTCCGACCCAGAACGAGTGGGCTCGGACCGGCTGACCGCATGGTGTGGGTGCCGGTGCCTCGGAGGGCCGGACGAATCTTGATGTCCATTCGCCAGGCCATGAGTCTCGGCACGAGCCCCTGTGCTGCCTCAGGCTCCTAATCCTCAGGCGGGGCGCTCAGCCATAACGACCAGACCCGGCCCGCTGAACTCATCTGCCGGGAGCCGGAGTTCGGCGACAGGGCGCAGTCCGGCCTGCTCGATCAAGCCGACGAACTGTTCCGGCCGCCATTTGTGCGTCGTCCAGCGGACGGACACACCTCCGTAGGCCTCCGTGCGCACCGCGTCCTCGTCGCCGACGTGCGTTCCGGTGATGAAGTGGCCGCCTGGCTTCAGGGCCCGCGTGAACAGGGCGAGGACCTGGGGAAGGACGCCGCGCGGGAGGTTGAACAGTGACCACCACCCGAGTACGCCGCCGAGGGACGCTTCTTCGAGGCTGAGGTCGGTGGCGGAGGCGACGCTGAAGCGGCAGTGCGGATACAGACGGCGGGCGTTTTCGATCATGCCGGGCGAGAGATCGACTCCGGACACGTCGAGTCCGCGTTCGGCGAGGTAGGCGGTCACCGTTCCGGGCCCGCAGCCGACGTCGAGGACAGGCCCGAGTTCGCTCACGGTGTCGGCGAAAGCGTCGATCGATGCCTTGAGCCAGGGATGGCGACGGATGTCGCCCATTCCTGTCGTCGCCACCATCTCGGCGTAGTTGTCGGCCACACGGTCATAGGACTCGCGGACCACGTCGAGATCGGCCGGTCGGTCAATTTGGTGTGCACGCATCAGCCAACCATAGGGCGACGAGTTTGCTGGGGTAGGAGGCTAAACAACTCGGTTGGGTAGACAGGGCACCGCTGTGTCGCGGCCGAACGTCGCGGGCAGTGGCTCGGCTGGGGCCGCTTGCTGCGCAGGTCGCCCGGGACTCGTTCACTTCGCATCGCAGACCCGGCGGGAAACCGCAGATACACCGAGAACGGGGCACTTGAGCGGGAGCCACCTCTTCGGCCGCTACGCCTTCACCCGGCCGGCCGCACGCCCGGTCTGCGGCAGCTGCGTGATCCGCACACCGATGGCGAGAACGACGACGGCGAGCAGGACTGACCGTCACCGACCAGGGTGCTGATCACCTTGCGCGCCACCACTTGGGTCAGCCGCGTCGCGGCGGTCGCAGCCGGTAGCGGTGGCTGGTGCGTTTGTGTTGGTTATGTCCCTCACCTGGCTTGTGGTGCGCTATAGGAGAACTTGTACCCGGCGAAGTCGGCGACGTGGACGTACCCGATGCGCTGGTAGAGGGCATTGCTGGTGGGGTTGTCTGGATCCGTGAACAGGACGACGTCTGTCGCGCCCGCGGCCAGTGCTGCCCGGCTCGCCTCGACCGTCACGGCGCCCGCGTAGCCGCGGCCCCGGAGGTGGGCCGGGGTGTAGACGGGATCCACCCGGACCATGCCGCCGACCATCGAGGTCACGGCCGCCATCGCGACGGGGGTGCCGTTGGGGGTCTCCCAGAACGTGAAGTGCCTGTCGCCGAAACGCGAGTCGTCCCAGGAGCCGGCGTCAATCAAGTCGATGGAGGGCTGCTCCCCGACGTCGACACAGAACTCACGGCACCAGTGCACGACTTGCTCACGGTCCTGCCCGCCCGTGATGCGCCCCCGGCCCTTCGGGCGCGGCTGCGGTGGGGTGAGCGTGCCGAGACGGTAGAGATGCGTCCGCCAGAAAGGCGGTGCCAGCGCAGCGCCCGTGTGCCGCTGCCATGCCTCGGCGAAAGCGTCGGCAGTGTCGCGGTCCGCGATGACGTGGGAGGGCGAGTGGCCGAGGCCGGCCAGGTGAGCGGCGAGGGCGTCGGTCTGCTCGACAGAAAGGGGGGTGAGGCCCAGACGGCCGCCCGGAGTGAGATAGAAGACCGCGTGCACTTCACCTCCTGGCTGCAGTCGGCCGAAGACGGGGGCTGCGGCGTCGGGTTCGGCCGCCCCGCGTATCCGCAGTTTCTCGATGTCCGTCAGCGGCGTGTTGTGTAGGGCGGGGCGCGAGCGCAGGAAGTCCCCGGCTCGGGCGAGGAAGTCGTCAACGTCTTGGGTGAGGTGCCAGTCATTCGGGAGCATGCTTCATGATCCCGGATCTCTCCGGCACGGGGAGCACTTGCTCAATGCCTTTCAGGTTCGGCCGCGTGCCGCGGGTGGAGCGTGGGATCGGGTGTGGGGGTGGCGAGCATCGGCTCCGGCAGGGACCACGTCGAGGACATGATCGACGCCTTCCCCTTGAGTAAGCGGCGCCGGGCGGTGTCGCCCGGTCAGCGGATGCGGGGCAGGGCCTTGTCCGGGTGCGCGGTCTGCACGTACTTCACCGCGACGCCGGGGTGGATGCCGAAGAGACGGACCAAGTGGACTGGGTCGGCGGTCTGCTGGGCCTCGTAGAGGATGCGGTCGGCCCATACCTGGCGGGGCAGCAGTCCGATCTGGTCGAAGGCGGCCCTGCGTGCGCAGTAGCTGATCGGCGGCGAGGCCGGGTGACGGTAGGTATGGGAAGTGATGAGCAGATGCGGATTGGTGGCTTGTGGCCAGCGTCGTCGCCGTTCGCGCAGCCAGTCGGCTGCGAGATCGGTGCTCAGGTCGTCGAGGTAGACAGTATGGGTGTGTTCGCCCCGCCGAACCGCGAGGGTCCGGTGGGCGAGGTCGGCGTCGGCCAGGACGAGCCGGGCAACCTCCACGGCGCGCACGGCGTGAATGGCGACCAACCCGACAATGAGCCGGGCTGCGGGCCCGTCGAGCCGTTCGAGGGCGCCGGCCAACCGGTCGCTGGACAGCGGAAGCGGCAGATGGCTCCCGGCGTGCAGCCGCAGTCCAGCGGTGGGGTTGCGGAAGATCAGCCGTTCTTGTTTGACGGCCCGGAAGATGCTGCGCAGCGCGGTGAGCAGCTCGCGCCCCGGGCCGCCGGGGCATTTGGCGAGCTCCGTCCGCGCATGCTCGGTCGTGACCTGCCGCAGGTCCATTCCTGCTGCTGACCACAAGGCAAGGGCGGGCGATGCGGTGCGCAGGTAGCGGCGGATGCGCGTGTAGTCGGCGGGCGCGTGCCGGTAACGTCCGAGCCCGCGCATGACCTTTGCCCATGCGCGTAGTTGTTCGGCCATCGGCTCGGGAAACTGTGCGATCCGCTCGTGCAAGGCCCTCTCGCCGTGCCGGTCGCGTCGCTCCGCGCTCAGGTCTGGGACGTGTGAGCGGACCTGCCTCTGGACGTCGGTGAGCAACTGGGCCGGAGTCTCGGAGAGGGCGTCCGGTGCGAGAAGAGCGCGCCCGTCGAGGAAGTCGATCACCCGGCGAATCGCGGCGGCACCGGCTGGCACTGTCCTGGCCAGGGAGCGCACCTCCCGTTCGGGGATCGCCGCGTGCGGCCCCAGCCAAGCCAGTAGAGCGTGCAGGACGACGGCCGCACAGCCCGGCACACTGCGCTTGTCGACGGGCCAAGTATGCGGATAGCTGGCGGTGAACGCGTTCAGCAACTCCTGTGCCGGGGGCGGCAGGGAGGACACAACGGCGGCGGCAACGTGCTCGCGCCGCCAGGTGCGGGGCATCGCGAACAGACACAGCTGCCCTGGGCCGGTGGGCGCTGGCATCACACGGCCGTCTGCGGTGTCCGACGTACGTGCGCGTGCGTGGGCGCGCATGACGGGGCCGGACCGGTTGTGCACGACGAATCCAAGCTCCCCGGCCCGTCGTTTGAGGTGATGCGCGAGCGGTGAGGCGAACGTGAGTTGCGTGAAGGGCGCCGCCACCGTCTCGGGACCGCATTCACGCACGTACGCCAGGCAGCCACGGCACAGGCCCTCCTCGCGGTGCACGGGCAGCTCGTCGCACAGGCATCGCGGGCATCGGCCCACTGGGTAACGGTCTGGGTTGTACCACCAATCTCTGCAGCCCCGGCACCGCGTCGTGGAGATGCCCCAGCTGGCGCAGTCCGCGCATGCCCCCACCGGCCACAGCGCGGGCGGCGGGGCCGTGCGGGGCCTCAGCATTCCGGCCTGGGCGAGGATCTCAGCGGCGGCTGCCTTCAGCGGCAGCCGCACTTGGTCAAGGAACTCCTGCGCAACCAGGGCCTCGCCCTCGGCGTCCCGGATCGCCAGGGCACAGCGGATCAACCGCATCACCGTGTGCGGCCACGACGTTGTCAGGCCCGCACTGACCGCACGCTGCTCGGCGAGCGGGTACAGGGCCGCTTCCTCTGGCCATGTCCGGGCGCTGATGCGTTGGGCATGGACGCCTTCGATGCTCCGCCAGACGGGAAACAGCGTCTGCTGCCCACGGATCACCGCAGGACAGATCCGCGAGTCGTCGACCAGGCGCTTCACCTCCCGCGGCCCGAGATAAGGGCTGGCCGCACCACGAGGGCGCGGGAGATTTCGTGCCCCCTGCCGACCGAGCCCCAGCACATACAGGTGCAGCTGGTGCGGGCCCGGAAACACAGCATCGACGCCGTCCCGGATCGCTTCGCGTACTGCGATCACGCAGGGCCGGCACAGTCCGTCGCCGTCCAGGTACTCGTTCCGGCAGCACCGCGCACAACCCGCCCGTACAGCACGCTGTTTCAGCCACCCGCCGCAGCTCCAACACAGCCCGTCAACCAGGCGGTGCACTCCCCAATCTAGGCAGAGCCCGCACTGCCGCGCCGCCACCACGGCCGCCGTCAGTTCGGCGGCCGCAGCCGGCGCGGACCATCCCGGCGCGCAACCGGGCGCACCGGCCCCGCCTCGCCGCCGACCATCCGCTCCTGCTCGTCCTGGCCCGCAGCGCTCGCTACCGGCTCGGCTTCCATCAGATCGGCCACTGTGCACTCCAACGCCGTGCAGATCTTGTCCAGATCATCCAGCCGTACCGTCACCGGAGTACCGCCCCACAGGGCGGCGACCTTGCTCAGCGACGGCGTAAAACCCACCCTCGCGAAGGCCGCCTGCAGATCGACCGGCCGCCAGATGTCGCGCTTAGCCGCCGCCCAGCGCAGATTCCACTTCACCGCAAGCTCCCCATGTCCGCGACCAGCCGTTGCCCGGCCCGCGCCGCCGACGACCGCGAGCGGTCCGCCTGCTCCGGATCGGCCTGGGCCGTCGCCAGATAGTTGACCGTCGTAGTCGTCCAGCTATGTCCGAGCAACCGCTGCACCTCCCACAACGTCATCCCTCGCTCGTAGTTGTGGGTCGCGCACGCGTGCCGCAGCAGATGCGGGAACAGCTCCGCCACCGGCCCGGGCAGGTACAGCCGCGACGCCGTCTTCAGGGCCCGACGGAATGTCGCCGGGACGACCGCCGGCGCGATGGGCATGTTCAGCGCTGCCACCGGCTTCGGCAGCCGCTCGGAGGGAAACAGCAGGGCCGCCGGATGCTCCGGATTGTCCCGGAACATGCCCCGCACCTCCTCCACGTACCACCACAACAACTCGCGGCCTTCCTCGAACAGAAACGCCTCCCGCGGCCGGGGCCCGGACCCGCGGGCGCCCTTGCCCTGAACCACGAACCGGCCCCACCGTCCCGACTCCCAGTGCACGTCCTTTACCGCGACGCCACACAGCTCCGCCGCCCGCACCCCGGACAGGTAGGCGATCTTCGCCATCACGTAGTCCCGACACGCCACTGCCTCCTTGCGCGCCTGTGGCAACGCATTCCGCCACACGGCGAAGAACTCCCGCATCGCACGCTGCGAGGGAGGCACCCGCAGACCGAAGTCCCCGCGGTGGCGCGGCCGGTTGAACGGATCGACCGGCGATTCCACGACCACGCCGAACAGCCGGTGGATCTCCCCGGCGTACCGCTGCTCCAGGAACGCGAAGTACGCATCGATCTTGTTGATCTTCGCCAGAACCGTCGACCGTGCCCTCTTGCCTGGCCCGGCGAAGTACCGGTCCAACGCCGCCGGCGTGAGCTGCCACGGGAGAACGTCGTAGTGGTCGCACAGCTCGATCACTGGCTTGACCAACTGGTCGATCGACGCAGGCATCAGTCCGGCCGCATCCCTCGCCCACTGATACTCCGCGAGCGTGTCGAAGAAGTACGACTGCTCGTCCCGCTGCCCCGAGCGGCTCGATCGGTAGGTATGAAGAGAGAAGACCTCCGCCAAACCGACCGCATCACGCCCAGGGGCCATGGAACGGGTTTCGAATTCCCCCATGAACCAGCAGATTACGAAGACCACTCGCGAAATCTGCTAGCAACTACGGGAATCTCACACCCTTGAGGGATGCCTCGAACACTGGTCCTCCACCAGCCGACTTCGTCCGCTCACGGCCCTACTGGCGATGGACGAACCCGTGCGTACTCCAGTTGGCAGCGAGGCCGGCAGCCGCTCGGCCGGCTCCGCGCCCGCCAGGGCCCCGAGCCGCCCGCCATTCGCGCCAAAAACGGGAGAAGGTCCGCTGTGCACTCGACGTTGCCGACGGCGTTCCGGTGGGGGGCTCGACGCCCGTGAGCGCGGCTTGGTTTGCGACCCTGTTCGTCGTACTGGGAGTGGCGCTGCGCGCGGGGAGGGCCGACCGCGGTCGAGTCCCTAGCTGGAGAAGAACGCCGTCAGGGAGGCGAGGATCGCCAGCGCGGGCTGGGCAATGTCCGCGCCGGAAGACAGCAGGGCCCGCAGACGTTCGATACGGGTCCTGGCGGCTGGCAGGTCCGGTTCCGGGTCCGCGCCGATGCGGGCAAGGTCGTGGATCTCGCCGGCCGCGGCGTCCCGGTCAGCGGCGGCCACGTCCCGGCTCTCCAGGACGAGTTGGAGTAGCCGGGTGAGGCCGTCGGCGTGCTGGGCGGTGCCGTAGGTGTTCTGGAAGTCCCGGATCACCGTGTCCTGTGGGCGGTTGATGAACGTGGTGTTTTCGCCCTGGAAGTAGAAATTCTCCGTCACTTCAGCTCCTGAGGTCCTTGAGACAACGACGACTTGACTGTTGTGCACGGCAAGCCCTGCCGGGGGCGGAACCACGGACCGTAGCGCCGACTTGATCGCCTGTTCGGCCTCGCGGACGGCGGCGAACGCGGCGGCGTCGGCGGCACGGCCGCGAGCTAGGAGGTTCTTGAGGGCGTCGGGCGCCGGAGCGTGTTCCTTGGTCTCGAAGGGTGCCGCGTAGTAGCGGTAATAGTCGGAGGTGGGCCCGTACCGTGCCAGCCAGTGGCGTTCCTCTGCGGTTTTCGGAGTCCGCACGGAGGCCGTGACCGGACGCAGGACCCTGTCGATCCCACCGAAGAGGGACCGGAAGTAAGCCGTCGAGGTGTGCTCGATCCGAAAGACGATTTTCTCGCCTTCATGGAGCGGACCCTGCGGCGAATGGAAGAAGACCAGGCACGGGAGGAGTTCGGGGTCGAGACCGAGCAGCGAGGCGATCTCATAGGCGCCCTGCGGGTCGTACGGTGTCCAGCGTAGCCAGCGCAGAGTGGACATGACGCGGTACAGCTCAGGCTCCAGATGCCGTCGCCAGTACTTCTTAGCCGCCGGCCAGTCGGCCCGCCGTTCCACGACGAAGACCCGAGTGGCGGGCCCTGACAGCACGTTCAGGTCGTCGAAGTGGGTGCGTACGTACGTCGCGAGCTCAACGTCGGCGTCGGTGTAGAGCAGCATGCCCCACAGGCGGGGGCCTCCCGCGGGGGCATTCGCGTTCTCGGCCAGTTGTAACCATCGCAGCAGTTCGGCCGGGTTGGGCGGCCCGGCCATCATGTAGGCGCCCTCGGCCGGGTGCAAGATGCACAGGGCCAGCAGATCGCCGTCGGTCAATCCGGCCTCGCCCACGGTGAGGTGCCCGGGTAGACGTTCGTCCGTCGCAGAGTCGGCCAGCCACTCGTCCAGGACGTCACCGGGCCGGTACAGCGGTCGGATGATCCGAACGGCCTCGGCTGGCTTCGGCCGTGCGACTCCGAGACGACGAGCCTCGCTCAAGCACCGGGACTGGAGCTGGTGCACGGTCATGCCCTGCGCGTCGGCGTCGGGCACGACGATCTCGAAACCACGTGCGCGCCGATCCAGCTTCAGCCATCGTCCGGCATCGGCCCCGGCGTCGAATTCCCCAGAACCGATCAGAGCGTCCAGGGTCCGCGAGTAGCGTGCGCCGTACGGACTGTAAGTGACCTTGGACCAGTCTCCCTCACGGACATCAATGTGCAACCGCATACGTCGTCTCCCTCGCGAAGTCCCGTTTCCTGTCTGGATTATGGGGGGGCGGTATGCGGAACGCGGTATCGCTTCGTGAAGGGACCAGCAGTAGGGCTGGGCAGATCGGTATTGGTTCTGGCGTGTTGCGGGACAGGCTGGGCCGCTATGACCCAGACGACGAGGAGTAACTGCAGTTCGCGGGCGAAACTGGTACAGGCTTAAGGCGCTCGCCCCGCAACAAGTCGAACCGTACGGGAGCAACGGCCTAGCTCCCGTTCCCCTTCGAGATCGATCCCGTAGGCCTCGCAGTCCAGTAACCAGACTTCCGCGGTGGGGGTGGCGGTAGCGGGCCACAGGCCGGGCGGAGACGCCCCGGAGGGCCTGGCGGCCCGCCGGGGTGGACGTGGTCGAAGTGGCGGGTCGTCAGCACCCGGTGCCCTCCCCTGGGTTCGAACCCCGAGCGGGATTTCGTGAGGCACAGGATAACTGTAATTATCCTGTGTGAAGTGCCGTGAATTGCATCAGGTGAGAGGACTCGCCCCTGGCTGGTAGGGGGCGCCTGAGCAGGCAGGCATCGGCTGGTCGCAGTCCGGAGACACTCCGACGATCCGCCCTGACCGCCTGAAGGCTGCCCGCGTGACCTGCGGCAACCTCGCTCGTTCTCATCTAATGAACGATTCATTCGCCTTTCTCGCGGCGTGTTGGGGGTTGGCGTGGGCGGTTCCTCATGGAATGTGCCGGGGGCGGCACCGTCACTGTTCATCGTGGGCGGCGCTCCGCTGCTGCACCCGGAGAGCCAGGTCTTCGAGGGCATGCTGGCGGGGTGGCGTGATCAGCAGCTGGCCCGGAATCTGAGCAAGGACACGATCGCGGACCGGCTCCTGGCGGTACGGCGGTTCCAGCGCTTCACCAACGAGTGGCCGTGGACGTGGCGCCCTACGGACGTCGAGGAGTACACCGGCCACCTGCGGAGCGACGGGCGGGAACGGTCCCATTCCACGATCCGCGGCTATCACGGCCACGTCCGGTTGTTCCTGGAGTACGTCGCCGACCCTCGCTACGAGTGGACAGCGGTCAGCGAGCGTCTCTTCGGCAACCATCCGGCCCAGGTGTTCTTCGAGTGGAACACCGCCGTGCATGCCGCCGAGTACGAAGGCCGGCCCGGGCGCCGTGCTCTGACCAAGGCCGAGCTTCAGCGGTTCTTCGACTACGCCGATGACCAGGTGGCAGCCGCCCGAACCTCGGGCCGCAAGGGCTGGCTCCCGGCCATGCGAGACGCGACCGCCATGAAGGCCACGTACGCCTGGGGGCTGCGTCGCCGCGAGGTGATCAAGCTGGATCTCGCGGACTTCGGGCACAACCCACACGCTCCCGAGTTCGGTGAGTTCGGCGTGGTCTACGTCCGCTGGGGCAAGGCGTCGAAGGGTTCCACTCCCAAGCGCCGCAGCGTTCTGACGGTCTTCCCGTGGTCGGTGAAGGTGATCGAGCAATGGCTCGGCAGCTATCGCGCGGTGTTCGACACCGCTGCGAAGAGTGATGCCCTCTGGCCGAGTGAGCGGTCGCCGCGTCTGGACATGGGGGCTTTGGGGGACCGGTTCGCCTCCTACCGGGATGCGTTGGGGCTGCCGCAGGAGCTGACGTTGCACTGCTTGCGCCACTCCTACGTAACGCACCTGATCGAGGCCGGCTACGACCCGTTGTTCGTCCAGCAGCAGGTGGGGCACTCCTACGCGTCCACCACCGCGCTCTACACCTCCGTGTCGTCGGACTTTCGCACCCGCACGCTGCGCAAAGTCCTGGACGGCACGATCGGCCGAGCGATCAGCACTGCGACCGGGGAAGGACCGCGATGATCAGGCGACTCGGCTACCACTGGCACCTGCGACGGATCATGGCCGCGCACAACATCTGGAAGACCACCGAACTCATTCCTCTCCTGCGCGAGCGAGGCATCAACCTGTCCACCGCGCAGGTCTACCGCCTGGTCACCGACCGGCCCGAGCGCCTCTCTCTGCCGGTCCTGGCCGCGCTCTGCGACATCCTCGCCTGTTCGCCCGCCGACCTGATCGAACCGTATGTCGAAGCAGACCGGCGCAAGCGCACAGCCGGTGAGGCGGCCGTCATCGAGATCAATACCGACTTCCGTCCCGAGCGGGCTCGCATCATCGAGGACTGACCATGCCTGCACCCCGGAAGTACACCTCTGACCCGAGCAGGCACCCATCCTGTGTGCGTTGCGGCTCCTGCTACCCCGCCAGTCGGCACTGGCCTGAGGGCATCGTCTGTTTCTACTGCGTGCGCGCGGCGCGCAACCGCCAGGGAACCTGCGCTGCCTGCGGACACGAGGGCATCCTCCCGGGGCTCGACACCGAAGCGCGTCCCCTCTGCGTCCGCTGCTGCGATGTGCCGCTCGACGTGCGATGCAAGCGATGCGGCGAGGAGAACCTGGCCAATGATTCCAACATCTGCTGGCGCTGCCTGCTCACGGACAGGATCAACAGGCTCCTCGCGGGTCCGGACGGGGACATACCCGAGAGTCTGCGGCCGCTCGCGGAGGCGATCACGGGAATGCCCCGGCCGAACAGCGGATGGGCCTGGATCCACATGAACCGGCGCGTGCCAGAACTCTTACGCGGTCTGGCTGCTGGAGACATCGAGCTTAGTCATGACGCACTCGATTCACTGCCACGATCCAGAACGATCGAATACCTTCGGGGTCTCCTCGTCGCTCACGGCTGCCTCCCCTGGCGCGACGAGCACCTGATCGCTTACGGCCGCTGGCTCACCTCGAAGCTCGACACGATCGCCGATGTTGATCAGCGGCGCCTCATCGAGCGCTACACCCGGTGGCACGTGATGCGGCGTTTGCGACGAGACGACTCCGACCAACGACCCGTGACCGCCAACGCCTTCCTGCGTGCCAAGCAGCACACGACCGTCGCCATTCAGTTCCTGAGTTGGCTCGGCGACCGCGGAAGGAGCTTGGACGAGTGCAGTCAACATGACATCGACGCCTGGTTCAGTAACGGCACCACCACGCGTGGACACGCGAACAACTTTCTCTACTGGGCTATCAAGCAGCGGCTGGTCAGCAAGCTCGCCGTTCCCTGGGCACCTCACGGCAACGGCCCACTCGCGAGCGAGAAGGACCACATCGAAGCGCTCCGCGCTCTGCTTCTCCATCAAACCCTGCCGGCAGCCCACCGGGCCATCGGCATCATGCTCGTCCTCTTCGGACAGCCCCTCGCCAGGGTCGTGACGATGCGCATGGACGACTTCCGTGAAGGCCCGAACGGGCTGGAGGTGAAGCTCGGCAGAGACTGGATCGGGGTTCCGGAGGCGGCAGCCGCCGTGATCCGGGTGCATCTCGCTTCTGGACCCGGCCTCAGCACGGCCGCGAACCCGGACTGTCCGCTGGTGTTTCCCGGGCGCATGCCCGGGCGGACGATGCACGTCTACAGCGTTGCAACGATTCTCCGCGAATCCGGAATCCCGGCCATGGCCTCACGCTCCAGAGCCTGGATCCAGATGGTCCGTCAAGCCCCGCCGGCCGTCCTGGCAGACGCCCTGGGCGTGAATCCTCAGACGGCGATGCGCTATGCCGAGCGAGCCGGAACGGACTATCTGGGCTACGCGACCCTGCGAAGTCTCCAGGGACCCGAAGGCGCTTGAGGCGCTCGACTCAAGATCAGGACGTGGCCCAGGCTTCAGCGCGCCAGCCCGGCAGTTCCTTGTCCAGCCACTCCTCGACGGTCCTTCGCCAAGGATCCGAGGGATCGCTGTCGGCGACATCGGCCCAGGCGTCCTCCGCCATATCGGGGTCGATGAACAGGCTGTCGAGGTACGCGTCGAAGTTGTCGGCGACCTTCGTGAAGACATGGTTGCCCAGATACCGCGGCCAGGCGATGGCGTGGACGAACGCATGGAGCTGACCACGAGTGGCCGGGTTCAGGTCCAGGAAGAGGGTGTCGCTGCCGCCGTTGCGGGCGATGGGCAGCAGGCCGGTCAGGGGCACGTTCTCGGCGAGCCAGCCGTCGCGACTGCGCCGGTACTCTCCCAGAAGAGTGCCCCAACCGTACTCACCGGCGTCGTCACGGCCCAACTGATAGAGGTCGTCGAAGCTCTGGACCGGTTCCGGTCCACAGGCCGGCAGACGGACTGAGTAATCCAGCTTCCCCCCGCCCGCAGCTACCAAGAACGAGCGGTATGCGGGCGGCAGGGGCAGCCCGATCTCCCGCTCGAGCGCGGCGCACTCACCCAGGTCAAACGGCCTGAACGGACCGCCCACCAGGCGACCCCGATACCAACGCGAGAGCTCTTCGGACACGAACAGAGTGTCGCACCCCGCTCCGACATCCACGAGGCGCTATTCACCCCTCACCAACAGCCGTCCATACCAACATTTGTTTGAGTCACGCGGACGGAGGAATTCGGACGGAGTGTCAAGGAAACCCTGACATTGCGATGTGTCAGGGGTAGCTTGACAGCAAGCCTGAGACTCCCGGAAGCCGATCTGGCGACGACAAGACGGAACGCGATCTTCCCCTCGCTCCGCTCGACGAAGCCGTCCTCGCCACCGCCCACACCCGCTACGAGATCGTCAACGCTGTCCTGGACGACCTGCCGCACACCGGACACGAGAACGCCGACGTCCTCGCCGATGCCCTGTACGTGCAGCGCCTGGCCGACCAGCTCGTGCGGGAGGCCGTCGTCGTCGAGTGCGAGCGTGGTGCCAGCTGGGCCGACATCGCCAAGATGGCCGGCGTCTCCCGCCAGGCCGCGCATGAACGCTGGTCGCCCGTCGTCGTCGAGGGCTGGGCCCTCATGGGCCGCAAGCGCACCGGCATCGGGACGGGCACCGCTTCCGCCGAACTCGCCGAGAACCTGAACGAGTGGTTCGCCGAACTCGACACCGAGCACCGCACCGACGCCATCACCGCCACCCTGCCCTCCTACGCCGATCCCGCTGCCCGCACGCACGCGCAGGGGAAGCGCGAGCAGGCCGCCGAACTTCGTTCCCAGGAAGACGACTTGCGGCGCGCCGCCGACGACGCCTCCCACGCGAGCATGGCCGCCATCGGCACCGAGGACGCCGAGCAAAAGCGTGCCGCATGGGCCACCGCCCTGCTCGCCCGCGCCAGCGCCTACGACCGCCTCGCCGCCGTCGAGGCGCCCCTGGGCCGCGAGCACAAACGCTCTGCTGGGACCCAGCGCGCCCTTGCCCAGGACGTCCTACGCGGCGCCACCACCAAGGCCACGGGCATCGCGCAGAAGGCGACCGCGGAATGAACCGCAGCCGACAAGCCTCCCTCCTCGCCGTACAGCTCAGCGACCTCACCGGCGCGCCAGTCTCACTGGAGTACGACAGGGGGCCCCGATGGAACATGAACTGGCCCGTCGGCCCGTCGGCCCGACCGTCGACCAGATGCGCGCCCACCTCGCCGAGGCACTGGTGGGTCATCGCCTACCCGACATGCGCGACCGCACGCTGCACCTGCACCGGGGAACATCCCCCCGGGCCTGGGCCGCGCGCGCCATCGCCTCCCGACGTGAGGGCACCTTCGCCCCCGCCGTCGCGGAGGGAACCGCCCGCCACCGCACCGTGACCGACTCACCCATGGTGCGCCGGAGCGGCATGTCCCCGGCTGACTTCGCGGTGCTGGCCCACATGCGCCCCGATCACCGTGGTACGCAGTGCGCCGGCGGACGCCACCGAGGTGTTGACCGGACTGCCGAGTGACACACTGGGCCCGTGCTTCTTCCTCGCGCGGGGCGGCTCGCTGGTCTTAGAGGTTGAGCACCACCACATCGGACATCCCATCCTCTTCCCTCCCTCTCCGCCCGAGCCGCTGCTCGACGCAGCCGAGATTCCGTGAGCGTGCGCTGCAGGTAGATAATTCCGCCATGGCACGTACATCCCGAGCGCGATCTGCGGACGACGCGAAGCTCCGACTGACCTCCCCCCTCCGTGAAAAGCTCAAGGCCTTGGTGTTCGACGCGAACGCCTACGGACAGGCACGGCCTGACCTCGACCATCTTGGGCGCCTGGCCAGCCGGTTGGCCGGCATACACGTCGAGACCTGGGTACCCGAGCCTGTTGCTTGGGAGTGGGCGGAGCACCTGGCCAGCGACTGGCAGGTTTTGAAGAACGCGGCGGCCGCTGAGCGAAAGCGGCTGCTAGACGCCGGTCTCGAAGTCCCCGCGCCGACTGGCTACCCTCTCTGTCAGCCTTGGGTGAGACGTTCCGCTTCGGCGGGTTAGCCTGAGAGGGCACGACAGGAGAACCACCCCCTCATGACCAGCACCAAGCCCGCCGGATCCGACCCGGCTCCCAGGCCAAAGCGCCGTTCCTTCAGCCCGGAGTACAAGCTGCGGATCGTGGCCGAGTACGACGCCGCACCCAGGAACGAGAAGGGCGCGGTCCTGCGCCGCGAGCGCCTGTACCACTCGCATGTCAAGGAATGGCGGGCTGCGCGGGACGCCGGGGCCCTGGAAAAGCTGGTCGACAAGCGCACCAGCCCGGCCCGTCCGAAGAAGTCGGCCGCCGAGGCAGACAACGAGAAGCTGCGCCGCCAGGTGGAACGGCTGGAGAAGGAACTGGCCCGGAACAAGGCCGCGCTGGAAGTCATGGGAAAAGCTTCCGCGCTCTTGGACATGCTCTCCGAGAGCGCGGACTGAAGCCCGCCGCCGACCCTGTCGTGGACGAGGCGTTCACCGGCGTCGAGGCTCAGCTGGGCATCACGGCCACCTGTCGGCTGACCGGCCGCTCCCGCGCCACGCACTACCGCCGGCTCCGGCCCCCGCCACCACGCAGAGCACGCGCCCCGCAGGTGCAGCCGTCGGCCCTGACGGCCCAAGAGCGGGCCGCGGTACTGGAGTTGATGAACGGCGACGAGTACGCCGAGCTGGCGCCCGCGCAGATCTGGGCCCGCGAGCTGGATGCCGGGCGCTATCACTGCTCCGTCTCGACGATGTACCGGATCCTGCGCGAGCAGGATCAGTCCGGCGAGCGCCGAAGACAGGCCACCCATCCCGCCAAGGCAGTGCCCGAGCTGGTCGCCACCGGGCCCTCGCAGGTGTTCACCTGGGACATCACCAAGGCGTCCGGACCGGTCAAGGGCATCTGGTATCACGCCTACGTGATCATCGACATCTTCAGCCGGTACATCGTCGGCCACACCGTCGAGCGGGCCGAATCGGCCGTGCGGGCCGAGGAGTTGATCCGCGAGACCATCGCCCGCAACGGCATCGTGCCCCAGACCGTGCACGCGGACCGCGGCACCTCGATGACGAGCAAGAAGGTCTCCCAGCTGCTGATCGATCTGGGCGTGACGCGGTCGCACTCGCGGCCGAAGGTCTCCAACGACAACCCTTACAGCGAAGCCCAGTTCAAGACCACGAAGTACATGGCGGACTACCCCGAACGGTTCGATTCGCTGGCCCACGCCCGCGAGTGGTTCGACGCGTTCATCGCGTACTACAACCACGAGCACCGGCACTCGGGCATCGGCTGGCACACCCCCGCCTCCGTCCACTTCGGAACCGCCGAAGAGGTCCGCGACCAGCGCGCGGTCACCCTCGCCGAGGCATACGCCCGCCACCCCGAACGCTTCGGCCGCCGCCCCCGACCACCCGAGATACCCCAGACCGCCTGGATCAACGACCCGGCCAAACGCCAGGAACCCGCACCACAAACCTCATAGCGTCACGACCGTCTCACTGGACTTGAAATCTTCCGCTACGCCACCCGCGACGAAGTGATCGCGGCGGCGCTTGGCAACCTGGCGAACACCCCCAACGTGAAAATCATTGAGCTCTCGGGCCGAAGCGCGATCGAGGGGTTGAAGGACCAAGTCCTTCTCCGTGATCCGGCCAAGCGCAAGGGCGGAAGGGCCCCTGACCCCGAGAAGGGAATCAAGGGCGTCACAGGGATTAAGACCGGTGCAAGTGACAGTGCCTGGATCCGCGATGTCCTGGCGCTTGCTGGCCCAGATGAAGTCGTGATCGTTTCCAGCGACCGTGATGTCTCGGCCGCCTTCGAGGCCTGGAACAAGCAGATACCGGAGTTGCGATCCCTCACCGAACTGCGGCCAACGTTCTTCGACTTCACTGTGGACGACGGGCACGCCCGCTCCGCCATCGTCCGCTACCTCCGCGAGCGGATGCCGGCGCAGGTTGAACGGGACGGGATCGACATCGGGCGGATTGTAGGCCTCGAAGCGGCCTACACCGCTACGCGGGATGGCGACGGCACCAGCCTCAGCAGCTATGGCGCGCGCGTAACGGGCCTCGTGGCACTAGCCGGGATCGGTAGCGTCAGGGTCGAAGCGAACCAGCCCTCCGCGCCGACCCCAAACAATCGCCGAAACGGACCGGCCGACCCCGGTACGGCCCTATTGGAGGCCGCTGACGCGACGGTGTTCTTTCTGGCTACCGGTGAAGCCACTGTGCAGACCCTGCTGAACGGCGGTGATCCTGAAGTGGAGGTAGTCCCGATCAACAGTGTCCTGGTGCGTGCCCAACTCACCTTTCAGTTCGTTGACGGAGTCATCACATCCATGGCTGCCGACACCGACGCCACCGCGATGATCCTTGAGGAAGCCTTTGACGATGATGAGGCCCTTGAGGAAGCGCTCATCGAGGCGCTGAACACAGTCCCGGGTATCGCCTTGGACTCCGGCCCTCTGGAGGACCAAGTGATCGACATCCCGGGCACAAAGGCCCATGTCGAGCTCAGCACGAGCAGGTTCGGCGACGGTCAGTGGGCGACGGAGATCAACCTTTGGTTGGGCAACGACGAAGAGCAGGAGCTCGAAGGGACAGTGGGAGTGGAGTGCGAGTACGACCCTTCTTCCTGGTGGGGCGGTCGAGAAGGCTTTCAAGGGCCTGACGCCTACCCCGTATCCGTCTGGGGAAGTGGACTACACGACACCCACAAGGTTTGGGCCTTGTCTGCCTGGCTCATCGACCGTATTGATTGGCCGCAGTTCCTCGTCCTTACACCTGAGCCTGTAGCGGCGACAACCGACGAGTCCGCCGACGACTAGGCCGTGTTTCAGAAGTGATCTTCAGTCGCCAACGAAGATGAGGTAGCGATGCGGCTTGGGTTCAAGCTGCTCGGCCAGGGCGAGCACTTCTGCTGCGGCCTCGGCCTCGGGCGCTGAGGCGCTGTTCATCAGCGCCTCCAGCTCAGGGACCACGAGCCGCATCTGTGACTTGTTGAACCAGGTGTCGTCATAGGGGTCGACGTAGCCGAGCATCGGCAAGCCCAGGGTCTCGGCTCGTCGGCACAGGTCGCCGATCGCTGGGTGGGTGCTGGTTGCCAAGGCCTGCTCGGTGTAGGTCCGCGCGTAACCGCAGCGGTGGTTGGAGGCGTGGTCCTGTCCTACCTCCGTGCGAGGCAGGCCGGTGACACTGTCGCCGGCAGCGCCCCGGAAGGGCACATGACCACGGAGCCACTGAGTTATGACGAGCAGGAAGAGCTAGTCGTGATCTTGTCCACCAGTATCGAAACGATGCCAGAGGACGAGTTCGAGGCGAGCTACCAGCAGCTCGACCGGGACCACCGGTGGGAAGTCGACGACGCCATCCGCGAGTTCGCGGACAATGCCGTCGGTTCCGACACCTGGGATCAGTAGGAGGGGCGCGATCAGGGCGCGGTCGTCATTGTCTAGGTTCTAGCACTCGGTTCTACCGGGCGCTTTCGCCGGCGGTGGAGGGCGAGCCACTCAGCTTCCACCTGGAAGACTGATGGGCGCGGAATGTTCGTCCGGACTCCACGGCCGTCTTGTTCTTGGCGAAAGCCCGCTCAGCGGCCGTGGTATCCCACTGCCTCGGCGGCCTGGGTCCTGTGGGCTTGGCGTTCGGAGTGCCGGCGGCCGTGGCCTGCTTCAGACAGGAGGTGTGACAGGCCTTGCCCGACTTCGCCTTCGCGGTGGGCTGCCTGCCGAGGGGCTTGCGACAGATCACGCAGGACCGGGCGCCGGAACGTGGCTTTCGTCCTGCGTCGGCAGTGGCCTTGACCGGGGAAGCTTGTTGCGCTGGTCCTGCGCTGGTTGTGGTTGCCCGATACTCGTCCGCGCGAGCCCGGTGCCCGCCCTTGGAGGGTGCGCGGCGTGCCGGCCGGGGCACTGCAGGCGGGGCAGTTTACCGATTGCATCTGCTTGATGGTGGGCGTCTTCGGCGTCTGCTTCACGGGCGTGCTGCGGCTAGCGCTGCCGTACCGGCTGGTTCGTCGAGCCAGGAGGACCTCTGGATCTGAAGGGGCACTGGGCCCGCTCACGTGCTTGGGCGGCACGCTATCGGGAACGGTCCTGCCTGCGGAAAGCTCGCCCATCCGCTCGGCCCGACAGACGGATCGGCAGGCAGCCGATGTCGCGTGGCAGCGCAAAGGGCCAGCTTGCATGTGGATCGTTGTCGCTGCCGCAACTGACTTCCTGACCGGCTGTCAGTGCTGGGCCTAACCTGTGAGAGGCGTCTGGCTGCAGCCGAGTTGCTGCAGCAGACGGGCGACCCCGCGGCGCCCACCTGGAGAAGAGCATCCGTTAATCACGATGATGCCGGTTCCGCAGCGAATGGGCACAGGCTCGGGTACGCCACGCCGATCGGGTCGACGGATACGGATCCGTGCCCCGACCGGCAGTGGCGCGCGCAGGAAGAGGCGAAGGCGCGGGAGTTGTCGATGACGGAAGTCGACGCGCTGACGTGGCAGGACATCGACAGCCTCACTGATGTAAAGCACGTCGGCGATCTGCCTGGCTGCTGAACAGCGGGTCCGTGCACCCAGCGACTCCACATCGCCGGTGCTTGTGGCGGCCCTGACGACGGCGCGGGGCTGATGTTCGGCCCCTGGAGCCCCCGACGGTTCACGGCCGGGGGCTCGGCTGTCCTACGGAGCCGGGCTGATGGCGCCGTTGGTGTCCATGTCGAAGATGCCCTGGGTCTTGCCGTCGACCTTCAGGTGCTTGAGCCAGTGCTTTGAGAGGTCGTGCACGTTTTCGTGCTGCATCTCCCACACCACCGAATGCCCGGCGCAGTCCAGCTTGACCATCAGCTTGTGGTCGCCCGCGATGGCGTTGTAGAGCGCGGGGACCGAGAAGTTGAGTTCCGGATCTTCGCTGGACGTGTTTGCCTGCTTGTCGTACTCCCCGTACGCGATGAGGACCGGGACGCTGCCGCCGAGGACGCCGCCCTGGGCCGCGGTGGTCTTGTTCCAGCCCCACCGGACGAAGTTTCTGATGCGGTTGAGCCCTTCACCAACCGGCCCCCACGTGCTGCCCACCGGATCGCTTTTCATGATCGCGTCCCACACCACGTCCTTCATCGCGGGTTCGCGCTGGCCAGCGCAGAGCGCCTCGTTGCCCCATCCATTCCAGGTTCCCGATTTCGTGCTCACGAACATCGGGAAGCCGGGCAGCGGCAGCGAGGCGGGGGCGTTCGACGTGCCGTCGGGCGGGAAGATCGGCGCCAGCAGGAACAGGCTCGACACCTTGCCCGGGTTCTTGACCGCGTACGGCCCCATCGTGAACGCGGCCGCAGACCAGCCGATGAAGGCGACCTTCTTCACCCCGCGATTGTGGATGATCCAATCCACGACGGTGTTCAGCTCGTCCCGGTCGCTGTTCGAGTTGGTCAGCTGGAACGGATAGTGCGGCTGGCCTCCCGGGAAACCTGGAGGTCTCGGCTTCAGAAGGCTCTGCTGGGCGGGGTTGACGTTGTAAGGGTCGTCCATCTTCGGCCGCGGCGACAGCCCCGAGCCCTGGAGGTCCATCATGAAGACGTCGTAACCGGCCTTCGCCAGCGCATCCGCCCAGCTGTACGACTTGTACTCGAGATCAAAGCCCGCGAGCACCGGAACGCTCCGGCCGTGGAGCATCAGAACGGCCGTACGCTCGTCGAGGTGGCCGTGGGGCGTGCCGTCACGCTCCCGCACGAAGAGCTCGACCTGAGCCCCCTTGTTCGCGGGGACGGTGGACGTGTGGGGTATTGCGAGGTTGTGCACTTCGACGGGCATGAGGATCCGTTCTGTGAGCTCGGCCGGGGCGTCGTTGCCCTGCCCAGACCACGCTCGAGGCGCGGGACCGTCCGCGCCACAACAGGGGGGCCAGCAGTGTGACGTGCGCTTTCTCCGTGCCGGCGGCGGCCTGCTCCTGTAGTCGTCGTCCTCGAACGGCGACATCGAGGCGCCCCGTCGGCGGTCAGCTCGCCCGCCAGCTCCGCCAGCCCGGCGTGCAGCGTGGCCACCTCCCGCACGATCCGCCTCGGCGTGTTCTCCCCGCCATCCAACGAACGCAGGAGCCGTCTCGGTAGATGCGGTGCGCATCTGGCAGGCCGTCGTGCGGAGTGTTGAACGAGGTCCCGGTTCAGGCGGCGGGCAACTGGCCCAGGCGGCGCCCTTGATCGGTGGCAGCTGCTGCGAACTGGGCCAGTTCGCCGTCTTCGAAGGTGGGGCCCTGCCAGCCGGAACGGGCTGCGACGGGGGCGAGGCTGATCTGGGTGCGGTAGCGGGACGCCGCCTCGTACAGAGTGTTCAGCGCGGTCAGTGCGCCAGCGTTGAGGGCGCCGATGCGCACCACCCACACGTCCCGGGACGGGTCGAAGAAGCCGACGGAGCACAGGAGTTCGAGCTGTGCGTGCCAGGCGGATCCGTTGTCGTGTGCGGCATGGCAGATGGCCTCCAGCAGCCACCCGGGTGAGGCCGTGCGGGAGGACGTAGTCATGGTGCTGACCGTATCCGGCGGCATGACAACGAAGCTCTTTGCACAGTGGCCGGGGCGTTGATCCAGCGTGGGCGCCGGAGCTGCGGTCAGGGCCCCCACGGCCGTCGCTTGATCTGCAAACTCCCGCCACGGGAGGCAGACTTCTGGATCGCGAATGTTTTCGATCAAATTCTGTCACTACTGAGCGCGACATGCGTGGTGAAGGCTTCAGCTCGGCAGGCGTGGACGTATGTGCGCCTCAGATATATGCAGCAGGCGTTGTGCGCGGTGGCTGATTTCATCGCCGTGACTGGCTGAACTTCCTGCCGTGGCTTGTCAGGGGGGTTGTGCCCCGGCGGAGGGTGGCGAATCGGTGGCGGTAAAACGGGAGTTGGCGTGTCCTCGGCGTGGCATGTATCACACCAGGAATTTGCGCGGAGCGTGACCCGCAGGTCACACGCTGTGTAACTGAGTTGATGATCATCTTCCGTATCCTGCTTCGCCAAACGGTTAACTCTGGGCTTCTCGCGATCGGTTCTATAGGCACAACGCAGAGTCGCGTTCGCAGGAGCATCCGTATCGAGCGGATCCCTGCGTGTCATCCGAGGAGAACCTGTGAGGCCGAATCGCCTCGGGCGCTGGGACGGTTTCCGCACCCAGCGCTCACACCGTGCAGCGACCGCTGCCGGCGCCACGACGCGCCTGGCCAGCCCGTCCCAGGGCCTTGCCCTGTCGCCTGCAGCCCGCCGTGCCCCCGCCCGCACCGGCACGTACCGGCCGTACGGCGCGGGAGCGTCGCGATGCGAGGGGGCGCGGTGAACGACGCAGACGCCTTCGACCAGGAAGGCCCCGTGGCCCAGCCGGCGCACGATGCCGCCTTCGACCGGTTCTTCCGCCAGCACAAGCAAGACCTGCTGCGCTACCTCGTCTCGCGGGCCCGCACCGTCTACGACGCCGACGAAGTCCTCATAACGGCCGCCCTGCGGGTGTACAAGCGCTGGCCCTACATCGAAGCCAGCGCCAACCCGCTCGGCCTGGTCCACAAGATCGTTCACGACTGCTGGATCGACCACTACCGCAGCCAGGCCCGGCGTGCCGGCCGCGAAGTCCTCGCTGACGACCTGCAGCCGTACGTCTCCGACGGCGGGACCGTGGACGAACTCCTCAAGCTGCGCGGCTACGAGCAGCTGGATGAGGCGATGTCCACGCTCGAGCGCACCGCGCCGACGCAGGAACGGTGCATCCGTCTGCACTACTTGGAAGACCTGCCGCCCGTAGAGATCGCGGAGCGCATTGGCAGCACTCCGGCCGCGGTGCGCACCAACCTCAGCAAGGGGCGCCAGAATCTGCGCCGCCTTCTCCAGCCGACCATGAAAGAAGGAGACCGATGACGAGCCAGCACTGCCCCGACTCGCTCGGGTCCCGGGCGGCGGAGCCCGACGAAGCCGACATCGAGGAGGTGCTGCGGGCGGAGGCACGCGTCGTCGACGACATGGTCCTCACTCACGACACCGACGACTTCATGCGACGCCTGGCGCACCGGATCGCCGACCAGGCCGAGCAGTCCCCGCGCGTGGGCCGCGCGGCCAGCGAGAACCCTGTGGAGCGCAGCGAGGAGACGGCGCCTACCGCGCCGCCGACCACCGCCCGCCACGACGCCGTTCGACCACGCGGGCGCCGGGCCCGGCGCCGTCGGCCCACCCCCGTGGTGCAGCGAGACCTCATGGCCGATCCCAGGGCGACTCGCGCCTACCTGCTCGACGTCTGCGAAACCGTCCTATGCGATGTGCAAGAGGACGAGTTCGACCTCTACGAATGCGACGGAGCACGCGCCTTCGCCTGCATGCTCTATCTGCTCGGACGGCGTACAAGCGCAATCTTCTGGTGGGGGTTCGCCGCAGGCGCCGACGATGCGCTCGCCGCTCACCTGCTAGCCACCCACTACTCCATCGACGATGCCTGCCTCAACAAGGCCCGGGCCTGGCGCTGGTACGCCCGCCTCCTCGGCTACCGGGGCCGCAGGCATCTGCCCCATCTCATCCAGGACAGCCAACGCCTCAAGGAGCAGGTCGCCGCCGAACTGGCCACCAGCTACCCCTGGCCCCAGATCATGCGCACCTTCATCGACACCCCACCTGTGTGAGGGGCAGGGCCCGACAGAGGTCCCTGCCATCACCAGGAAATCCGCCCCGCCCTGCCCAATTCGTATCGCCTGCTCCAAGAAGGAGTCCTCATGACCGCATCAGCCGTCCCCTCCGAACCGCCGTCTGCTCCGCAGCGCAGACGGCGTGCGGCCCGGGTCGTGCTGGCACATCTGGTGCGAGGCCTCGCCTACGGCGCCGGGACCGCCGTTGCCGGCCTGCTCGCCTACTGGGCCCAGCAGTACCTGTGAACAACCGCACCACGCACGGACGCTGACTGGGCACCAGATACCGCTGCCGCAGCAAGTTGCGGCAGCGGGCGTCTGGCCGACGCACCCAGCCACGGTTCTCTGAAGCCGACGTGGCCCGCGCCTCTGCGCGCCGCTGCCACCCTCTGCTCGTTCTGCACCAAACCACCGCCCGCCACCGCCCCTGGGAATCCCCGATGCCTTCCCCCAAAACTCAGCCCGCGTCCCGCCGCCCGTACTTGTCCCGCCACGTCCCTGACCTGGCCCGTCACTCCGGCCGGGGGTATGGAATATCTGAAGAGCGCGGGATGCACGGGCGCGCAACTACCCCTCCGCGATACCAGCTGGCACTCGAAGCACTCGTCCTCACCACCGCCGACGACAAAGCTGTGCGCGCACTGCCTGACGCGCACCGCGACATCTGCCGATTGTGCCGCGACGTGAGGTCCGTGGCCGAAGTGGCCGCGCTCCTGGACCTCCCCCTCGGCGTCGCCCGGGTCCTCATCGCCGACCTGGCCGAGTCCGGCCTCATCACGCTCACGCACCCCGACGACACAGTCACCGACGGCGTCCGGGACACCGCACTACTCGAACGCATCCTCACCGCTCTCCACGCCTGCGCATGACAGCTGTGCCCCGCAAAGCCAGCTGACACCCCGCCGGCCAGACAGCAGAGTTCATGGCCAGAGACGTAGCCGGGAGCGGCCGAGATCACTCCTCGGCAGGCAGCCCGCTGGCGATGCGTCCCGCCAACTCCCGTGCCGCCACCGACAGGTCGCGCTTGACGCGGGCCTAGTGCTGCAACAACGCCACCACCGCCTGCGCCTCACCCAGGGTGATCAGCGACTGCCGGTCCTCTAACGGGCAGGTGAAGCCCAGCCAGGCATGGACGAGGGTCCCGTGTAGCAAGTTCTCTTGGCCCCAGTTCGATCGGGTGGCTGGAGGGTGGCACGCCCCCACCAGCCCGCCAGTGGAGCCAAAAGAACCTGGAACTCTGGTCCCATAATGAGTGCTTACAAACACGCCAACTCCGAGCGAGCGGGCCCGCGTCCGGCGCCGCTGCTCGTCGAGAAGGCTGAGAAGGGTGAGGTCTTCACTGACGACTGACCGTCTCGGCGTTCCGCGCCGGGGGCTCAGCCCTCGGCGCGGAACGCCTCGCGCAGCTGCTCTTTGAGCGACCGCTGGAACGCGGTCACCAGGGCCTGCACCACCATCGGTTGCATATGGGCCGACAGGGCCTTCATCACCGCCCGCCAGGCCGCGGTGACCGGGCCCGCCGTCCGGCGCCGGGGCCGTGCTGAGAAGGCGGGTCGGGAAGTGGCCGCGCCGCAGCGCCTGGAGCATACGGCGTGACGCTCCGATTGAGAGTCCCACCCTCCGTTTCCGCAGGTAAGGGCATTGCCGTGCGCGGCTGTGGTGTGACCAGGGCCTGCGCATGCGGTCCTGTGACAGTGATCCTTGAGCGTGTGCCATTGAAGATTGAGCACGCCTATTCTCGTGTCCATGCCATGGATTGCGCTGGTGTCCACCGCGCTTGGAGCCGTTGTGGGGCTTGGATCAGCTTTGCTGTCGGACCGCGTGCGCTGGGGGCGAGAACGCAACGAACGCCAACTGACCACACAGAGAGACATGTACGTCGCTTATCTGTCCGCCCTGCACGAGGTCAATCAGGCTCTACGCGGGGTTTCGTTGGGCGATCACCCTACGGAGGTCTCCCGAGACCTGGCGGCACGAGCCGCCTTCCGAGATGCCGGGCTCGTTCAGGCCCGCGAGCACATAGTCCTCACGGCATCAGAGCCGGTCGTCATGGCTGCGGACGCTGCCTTCCGGGCACTGCGCGCACTGCGCGACCGCATTGCCCAAGGCCAAGGACTGCGCTCGCCGGGCTATGTGGCAGACCTGACGAGCTACGACGACCGTCTCCAGTCACTGCGCAACGCCATCCGTAAGGACCTTCATGCCGATGCATTGAGCTTCCAGATACCGAGGTAGCCCATCGTGCGCCACTCAATGTTCGATGACACCCGCTCGGCTGCTGAACGGGTGGGCCGCGAAGCACCCCGCCCACGGAACTCCCGCCGCGCCAGCCCCGGTGGCTGCGCCGCAGATGCCGGAGAAATTCACCGGCCCGGCCACGCCCGAGGGCATCGAGCAGGAGACTGTCGCGCCAGTGGAGGCTCCGGCCGTCCAGGCTGCGCCCGAGCGTCCCGCCCGCCCGGCTGCGATGTCGCGCCGCCCGGCGGCGAAGAAGGTGGCGAAGCCCGCGACCGACCCGGGATTCCCGCACGGCCCGCTCGCGGTGCTGGACGGGGATGGTTCCGCGTACGGCGTCGACGGCATCGTGCTGGACTGCCCGGCCACCACCGTGCCGGAACTGGTGGAGTGGACCCTCAAGGAGTCCGGCCTCGGTGCCGCGAAGCTCAACCGGTACGGCAAGGACTCCGACCCGCTGATCGTGCTCACCGCCGAAGCCGCCGTGAAGCTCGGCCTGCCGGAGCGCCTGGAGGGCCACGAGCAGCGCCGCTCCCTCCGCCTCCCGGAGGACCACCCGGTCGTCAAGCAGGTCGCGAAGGCGAAGTGGCAGCTCACCCAGCGCGGGTTCGGACCGTGGGCCCGGATCTACCGCAAGGTGCAGGGGCGCGAGCGGCAGTGCGTGCAGTTGGCGATCCTGTCGTGGGACGCCCTCGATGAGCGGTCCTGGCCCGGCGTCTGTGAGATGGAGCCGGCCGACGTCGCCCGCGTCCTCGGTGTCTACGCCCAGCGGGTCATCACTCCGCGCGGCTCGACGGCAGTCTCGGGCCTGGAGTTGATGACGGCGCTGCGTCCGCCGACGAAGGCCGTGCAGGATCCGACGACCGGGAACTGGGTGTCCGGCTACAACGCGGGCTCGCTGGGGACGGAGTCGATGGACCCGGCGCCGCCGGAGGCCACCCCGGAGCACCCTGTCGTCGTGAACTCCGGCTGGAGGGGCGGGTTTCTCAATGAAGAGGCGTACCAGTGGGTGCGGTCGGTGGACTCGCTCAGCGATGAGGAGTGCATGCTGCCCTTCGCGGTCGGCCTGGACCTGAACACGGCGTTCCTCGCCGCCGCGGCCCGCCTGGTCGTCGGCTTGAGCGCGCCCGACCACTTCAACGCCCCGAAGTTCAACCCGAAGATCCCCGGGAGCTGGCCGGTCGACCTCTCCCACATCGAGCTGGATGCGCGCCTGCCCAGCCCGTTCACCCCGGACGGCACACGCCCGACGGGACCTGCCTGGTACCAGACGCACACCCTCGCCTACGCCCAGGAGCTCGGCTACAACATCGAGCCGATCGAGGCGTACCTGCGCCGCGAGACCGGCGCGTACCTGGACCCGTGGCACGACCGCCTCAAGACGGCGTGCGTCGACACCCTCGCCGACCTCGGCGTCACCCGGGACCTGGACGACCGCCAGTTCCTCGCCGCGATGGAGCAGCACAAGCAGGCCGACCGGGCCCTGGCCGCCGTCCTCGCCGCCATCAAGGCCACAGTCAAGGGCGGTGTCGGCAAGCTCAGGGAGCGCCCGCAAGGCCGCCACTACAAGGAGGGCGAGACGTGGCCGGCCCTTCAACGGCCCACGTGGCGGCCCGACATCAGCGCCGCCGTCATCTCCAAGGCCCGGGTCAACATGCACCGCAAGCTCAACAACATGGTGAAGATGACGGGCCTGTACCCGCTCGCCGTGCTCTCCGACTGCGTTGTTTACCCCTCGCCGGGGGAGAGCCCGCTGGACTTCCTCCCGTACGCCGCGTCCGGCAAGCCGCAGCCCGGCGCCTTCCGCCTCGGACCCACGCCCGGCCTGGCGAAGCTGGAAGGCGTCCAGTCGATGCTGTGGGCCGTCGACCTGATGGAGAAGGGCCTCAACCCGGCCCGCCACATCAAGGGCGGCGACGCCGTCCTGGACGAAGGGGAGTAGGCCGTGGCGGAGATCGAGGACGCGATCGAGCGTGCCGACCGGGAGTCGTTCACCCGGGAGCCGCCCAAGACCCTCAAGGGCCGCATCAACTACCTGCTCAAACAACTGGGGAGCGCGAAGGCCGTCGCGGCGGAACTCGGCATCACCGCCGACTCCGTCAACCGCTACCGGCGCGGCGCCCGCAAGCACCCACCCACGGACATCACCTCGAAGATCGACGACGCGGTGCGAGTCCGCTGGCAGCCGCAAGTGCGCAAGCGCCGGCGCAACCAGGCCGCCGCCACCGGCGGGATCACCGTGGAAACCCGAGCCCGATTCGGGTACACCGCGCCGGTCGGCACGACCGACGACGGACGCTTCCGACGCCTCACCGTGCACCTCCCCGCGGCCTATGCGCAGCGCCTGTTCGACGCCCGCGACGCCGGGCCAGCGACCAGGAGATGCGCGGAATCATCGCCGAAGGATTCAAAGACATCTATTTCCAGGACGGCGGCGGTCGCGCTCTTGGCCTCTCGGACGTCGCTATCAACGACATCGACTACATGGATTTCGACTTCTGAAGAGAGGAAATCCGGCGCCATCGACCGCGACAAGCGTGACTGAGCAATCCAGTTGGCACTTGAGCAGCTGAGTTGGCACCGTGAGCGCCACTATTGGCACGTGCAGCCTCCTGCACACCGCTGATCTGGAGGGCTCGTGCGGTGCTCATGCGACAGACGACGGATGGTCCAACGCCGTGCGGGCACACGCTTCGAACTCACGAACCCGCCTCCAGTTAAGTCGGACAGCCCGGCCACGTCGGTCGGGCCGTCGTGGAGCACGGACTGTATGGAACGAGAGATCGCTGGGGCGGCCAACGCTGGGATCACTGCGCAGTAGGTCGCCCTCGAGGGGGTAGCGGGTCGCCAATCGTGGCCGGATGCCCTCACTCGCTACCCGTTCAGTGCGTTGGCCACCAGATCAAACCGGCCGTTGGTCCTCGATGCGTCGCAGGGCGCGTCGCGCCAGGTTGGCCAGGTCGCCCTGGGGCTGCGCAGCAAAGTGGGTGAGACGCGGTGTCACGGCGTCATAGTCGTGGAAGCGGCACCATGCGTCGAGAATCGCGATCAGGTGCTTGCTGTCCTCCAGGTTGTCAAGGAGGGGGAGCAGAACTGGGAGGAGGGACACGCGTGCGATGGAGGAGGTGTCACCGAGGGCTTCCGCAGCAGCAAATGCCTCCTTGTGGGCATCGGTGTCTGCCTGGCTGTGTACCCGCAGGGCGCGGGCCACGAGATCAATGGCTTCGTCAACCTCCCCCCTCAGGTTGAGTCGCTCGACTACCTCATTGAAGGGCTGCATCATCCATGGGGTATCTCCGATCCGTTTGTCCACGGGCAGCGAATCGATGATGGCAGTGGCCATCTCGCCGCTCCAGGGCAGTCCCGCGTCGAGACCGGCCAGCACGGCGGAAACCCGGACCGGTACCGGTTCCTGCGCCTCGAGAGCATCGGGAATCAACTCCGTAGCGAGTGCCGGCTCCAGGAGCGTGATACCGAACAGCAGGTCGCCCCGCATACGCGGGGCGGTCTCCACCCGACAGCGGGCGAGGAGAGCGGGCAGGGCCATCTCGGTCGCACGGCTCTGCGCGACGGCCCACACCGCCAACTCCCGTACGGAAAGGTCTTGGTGAGCGAGCAGGGGCAGGAGGATGCGTAGTTGAGCGGCGACTGCGTCCCTGACGCCTGTGGGTGGGACACCATCGTCCTCGTCTTCGCTCTCGGTCGCGGCCATGGAACCGAGCAAGTCCAGCAGGATCACGCTCTGGACGCCCGTCGCAGCCAGTCGCGCAATGAAGGGAACAGCTGGGGGCGCAGAGGGGAACACCGTCTGAGAGTTGTAGATGTGCGAGGCCAGTTCGTACACGGCCGCCCGCGACGCACGCTCGTCTGATGACGTCACCTCCCGCAGGATGCTTGGGATTTCGGTTGCGTCGTACGCGGCCCACGGCTGAGAATCCAGACCATCAAAAACTGAATTCATTTCCATGTGGCAATGTTACCGGGGCTCAGTCTTGCGACCTCGAAATTTGATAATTAAGCCCATGCCGACATCATGAGGGAGAATGGGGCGGTTGCCGCTGGGCCACCGCCTCGTTCCTTTGGCTGCAGAGACTTCCTGCAGCTGGGTTTACTCGGGTTCGCCAACTGGCTTTGGGTCAGTGAAGTGCAGCATGAATCTGGGGGCGTAACCGCTTTACCGTTTCGGGTCATGCCGGAACGCCAACGCCAGCCTGGCAGCAACCCAACCCGGGCCACAGGTCGACTATCACAGTTACCGCTTACGTGGCCCCATTGTGCCCCCGACTCCGTGATAGCCCGGACGGCGGGCGGCTCACACACTCGCTGCGTCGCGCCACACCAGACGTGGTTGCGTGCGGAGGCCCGGATTCCGCCTGAGCTCCCCCTTGGGTAGCACGGGCGCCAGCGTCTCGAATACCCGTGTCATGACGGCGTCGTCGTAGCCTGTGATGGTTTCGGCTGTCTGCAACCACACTGCACCAGAAAGGAGTTCGTCCACCCGGTAAAAGGCGCCGCTCGCAGTCAGAGCGTTCGCGCCGCCGAGGATCGAAGCCAGCTCCCGGGGCACGATCGTCACCCAGGAGTATCCACGCAGGATCTCCCGACCCAACCTGATCGACCGCCGGACACCGCGACGCCCCCCAGCGGTATCCCTGCCCGTTTCCTTCCAGTTCACGGAATCGTCACACAGGTGACCGAAGGTGGGGTCCACGCGCAGGGCAATCCCGTGGACGAAGTCCGCCCAACGGTGCGAGGACGCGGCAAGGTCTCCTTCCCATGAGGGCGACAGGCTCGACATGACTTGCAATTGTGCGTGGCGTGGCTCGTCCTCGTCGGCAGTCAGAGCGGCCCGGATGACCTCACCGCCCGATTCGGCCGGCACACCGCCTTCACCCAGAATATGCAGCAGGACGTGGGCCTCCACCGGGTGACCGGTCAGTTCGCCCGCCATCCATTGCAGCGAGTGCGGCGACAAGGGCAGTGTCTCCATCAGGCCGCGACCGGGATTCCATAGCGTCAGTTCACGCCACCACCGCTGTCAGCATCCTCCGCATCTCGGGGGAACCTCACTGGCGCGTCGTTGGCTGGCCGTGGGGTGATCCAGCTGGTTGTCGCGTCAGATTTGTGCGTATCTCTTTCAGGGGCGGCAGCGATGCCCGCCTAGGGCGAGGGGCGAGCCCTGGCGGGTACTGGGGGAGAGGCGCAATGATCAGGCCCATGCGCATTCTTCTCCTTGGCGGCACCTGGTTCCTGGGGCGCGCGGTCGCCGAGAACGCCCTGGCGCGCGGCTGGCAGGTCACGACGTTCAACCGCGGCCGCAGCGCCCCCGACCTGCCGGGGACCGAGCCGGTGCTCGGCGACCGCACTAGTGCGGACGACCTCAAGCGGCTTGCCGGTCACGGCCCGTGGGACCTCGTCGTTGATACCTCGGCCTCCGAGATGGCCCCGTGCCAGGTCCTCGACGGCACGCGCGTGCTGGCGGCCGAGGCGGAGCGGTACGTGTACGTCTCCACGGTCAATGCCTACCGGGGATGGCCGCATGAGGCGCTCACGGAGGACAGTCCCGTCTATGCGGCGCCGCCGGACGCGTCCCGCGAGTACGGCGACGGCGGCGGTGTGACTGTGCATTACGGCATGCAGAAGGCTGGATGCGAGGCGGCTGTGTTGTCTCAGTTCGGGGACCGGGCGACAGTGTTGCGGCCCGGGGTGATCCTGGGGCCTGGCGAGTATGTGGGGCGCTTGCCGTGGTGGCTGAGCCGGGCCAGGCGGGGAGGCGCGATCCTCGCCCCGGGCGGGCCCGGCACGCACGTGCAGCCGGTCGATGTCCGGGACGTCGCCGAGTTCGCGCTCACGGCATCGCCCGGCGCCTACAACGTGGCTGCGCCGCGCGACCGGGACACCATGGGGGACCTTCTGGGGGCCTGTGTGGCCGTCACCGGCAGGCGCGGGCGCCTGGCGTGGGCGCCTGACGAGTTGCTCACCGCGCACGGTGTTCGGGAGTGGACCGAGCTCCCGTTGTGGCGCACGGCAAAGGGCACGTGGGCCGTCGACAGCAGGCGCGCTCAAGCTGCTGGGCTCGTGTGCCGTCCGCTCGCGCAGACCGTAGCCGACACCTGGGAGTGGCTTACGTCGGGGTCGATGCCGGTGGAGCATCCGCGCTGGGATGACCACGGCATCGACCCCGACAAGGAGATGCGCATCGTCGCCGAGCTGTGTTAGCCCTCTATGGCCAGGCGGCTGCCGGGCAAGGGCCGGGCGGCCGCGCGGGCGACGAAGTCCTCGATCTGTTCAGCCAGCGTCCGTGCCGCGGGCGCCTGTTCGAGCTGGGGCCGTGCGAGCTCGCCGCGCAGCTGGGTGACCCGGTCGACCAGGCCGATGGTGCGCCATTCCACGGGGGTGGCCAGCACCGGTTCCAGGGCTTCGTCGGCGCCGTCGAGTTCGCCGCGCAGCAGGCGGGCCCGTGCGAGGTCGACGGTTACCTGCATCTGCACCGGCCGGTCCGCGCGGGGATCGGCGTCGAGCAGCTGCAAGGCGTGGAGTGCGGCTTGCTCGGCGCGCTGTGAGTCGTTGAGGAGGAGGTACGTCGTGGCGTGGCTCATCGCGGCTCGGGCGGGCCCGAACGCGAACTCGCCGCCCACGTCGTCGTGCAGCTCGTCGCGCACGTCGGGGCCGGGGTCGAGTGCCTGCTGCACGGCGCGTTCGGCGTCGCGGGGGCGTCCCAGGTGGGCGTAGGCGCGGGCCTCGATCGCGGACAGCCGCATGTGTCCCGTGGCGCCGACTCCGCCGAACGATTTCGCGATGTGGATGTTGCGCATGGCGGCCGTCGGGCGGCCGTCCCAGTAGGCCAGGTACGCCAGTACGCCGTGCGCGTAGGCCTGGAGCGGTCCGTGCTCGATGGTCTGCCCGTACATGGCGGCCGTCCGGGCGAACTGGGTGGCTGGACCGAGCACGCCCAGGTCGAACGCGGCCACCGACAACAGGGCCCCGGCCTGCCCGGCCGCCAGGTACAGGCGCTCTTGTTGCCGTGGCCGCTGTGTGCGCTCCAGCTTGTCCTGCACGTCCAACAGAAGGGCTTCCGCGCGCCGGAACGCCGCGACGGGGTTGGTCGTCTCGTAGTCCACTGCCAGCGTCTGCACGTCGTCGTCGATCTGGTCCAGCGTCATGTCCGGCAGATGGGCCGAGGCGGCGTTTCCGGCGTGGGTGGCGGCGTCACGAGCAGTCATGGCGATATCGCTTTCGTTGAGCTCTGGGTGCAGGGTGACCGCTGCCTGGACAGGCGCGAATAAGTCCAGCACCGACGCTCCGAACATCCTGTGCAGGATGAGGGGCGCCGGCGGATTCGGCGCCCGCCGCTGCTGGCCGCTTGTCCACCGTCTCCACGTCGGCTCGGAGACATCCGCCGACCGGTAGCGGGCTTCATCGAGCTCTTTGCCGATGAGCCGACCGATCTTGCGGTACTCCTTCGCGGCCTCCTCGTAGGTCCACGCCCGCTCCAGGACCAGCGCGTGAAGCAGGTTGCGCGGCTGCTGCTGCGACATGAGGTCCTCCTGACGGACGCGCCCCGGTGGTGACAGCCGGTCAGCATCGTGAATATCGCCCGTCCAGACTGCCCGGGAACCACCCACGATGGAGGTGATACCCACCTGATAGCCCGTCTGAATTCGTGAGACCCAGGTGAGACCCCGGGCGGATGGTGCCGCTCCTGTCCCGCCGGGAGGCTAGTGGGCCAAGCACGCCAGTCCAGACGAGGGGGCGCCGTGAGCATCGTGGACTCACACCACGCCGGAACACGTGAGGGCACTGAGCCCGGCGACGTGAAGGAGCCGATCGACTTCCGGGCCGTGCGAGCTGCCATCGCGGAGGTCAACGACACGCCGCTGGCCGCGCTCGAACGTCCCGGGATCGAGGAGCGGACCCGGTGCATGGCCGCCCATGTGCGGCGCATGATCCGCGAGGACGGCCCGGAGCGCCCTGCGTACGCGACGTCGATCTTCCGCGCCGCCTACCGCGTCCTGGACTCGCCGACCACGCCCACGACGCTCGACTCGGACTGGGCCGCCTGGAAGCACCTGCAAAACCTCGCCTACAGCGCCGCCGCGCTTGTCGAGCTGCTCGATGCGGACACGGCGTGAGGGCCCGCATCCGCCTCGTCGAGGCACTGATCACCACCGTTCTGGCTGCCGCCGGCGTCGGCGCGATCGGCATCGCGTTGTGGCACAGCCTTTCCTGAGCCCCCGCCGCGTCTCGCACAGGAAGGCCGAGGCGCGGCGGGCTGCAAGATCCCGCTCCCCGGGCAGCTCCGCAAGGCATTCGGCACCCGGGGAGCGGGGCCCCTGGCACCATCCGCTCCACATCCATGGAGGATCCGATGAGCACTGCCACCACCATTCCGTTCGCCGCGCGGTCCGCGGCCCCGCCCCGCCTCGTAGAGACGTCGATCACGGGCGTGGCCTGGAACGAGGGGCTCCAGATCAACCAGCAGGCGGACGGCAGCCCCTGGCACACCGGGGACATGGCCGCCTCGACGACGGACACCAACCACGACGGGCAGGGCGACGACGTCCAGGACCCGTACTACGCGTCCGCGTCATGACCGGCGCCGCCCGCCCGGTGCTCGTGGTCGCCCAGCAGCTGGACGCGTCCGCCGACATGGTCGTCGACCAGCTCAACCGGCGCGATGTCCCGGTCATCCGCTTCGACGTCGCGACCTTCCCTCAGCAGCTCACCCTCACCGCCGCCCATGCAGCCGGTGAGTTGGGCTGGAGCGGGATCCTCGACGACGGGCGCCGGACGGCGCGGCTTGAGGACGTCCGGGCCATCTATTGGAGGCGGCCCGGACGCCCCCTCATCGCGGACACCGTCCCCGAGCCTTACCGCACGTGGGCCCAGAACCAGGCCGATGCCGCCCTGTTGAACGTCCTGGCGGCCCTGCCGGGCGTCCCGTGGATCAACAACCCGCACGCCGACCGCGTCGCCGCCCACAAACCGCAGCAGCTCGTCGCCGCGACCCGTTGCGGGCTCACCGTGCCGCGCAGCCTGATCACCAACGACCCCGCCGCCGCACGCGGCTTCGCCAAGCAGATCGACGCTCCGCTGATCTGCAAACCGATCCTGGGCGGCCGCCTGCCCATCGAGGAGGGCCGCGCACTGATGGTGGCGACCCACCACGTGGACCCGCTCGACTTCGACGACAGCATCCGCCTGACGGCCCACTACTTCCAGGAGAGGGTCGAGAAGGACTTCGAGGTACGCCTGGTCGCCGTCGGCGACCAGGTCTTCGGCGGGACTCTGCACACCACGTCCGCCCAGGCCGCCACGGACTGGCGCACCGACTACGAGCACATCGAGTACGGCACGATCACCGTCCCCGACGACATCGCGACGGCCGTACGCCGCTTCCTTGCCTACTACGGCATCGTCTTCGGAAGCTTCGACTTCGCCGTCACTCCGCATGGGGAGTGGGTGTTCTTCGAGAACAACCCCGCCGGCACCTGGGCCTGGGTGGAGAACCGCACCGGCCTCCCGATCGCCGCCGCGCACGCCGACTACCTGCAAGGAGTCACCGAATGAATTCCTGGCCGGACACCGGCACGTCGGCCGCCCTGCGGCACAAGTACGCCACGGATCTCGCCCTGGACCGCGACGGCGGGTGGTTCCAGGCGTTCGCCGACGTCCCGCGGCACGTCTTCGTTCCGCGCTTCTTCACGCAGGGCACCGACGGGGCATGGCAGCCCGTGTCCTGGGGCGACGTCGGATATCTGGAGGTGGTCTACGGCGACGCCGCACTGACGACCCAGCTCGACGAACACGGCTTCCCCACCAGCTCATCGAGCCAGCCGTCCCTGATGCTCACCATGCTGCAGGCCCTCGACGTCCACGACGGCAACCGGGTCTTCGAGCTCGGCACCGGAACCGGCTACAACACCGCACTCCTGTCGCACCGCCTCGGCGAGAAACGCGTCACGAGCGTCGACGTCGACCCGGAGCTCGTGGCCGCAGCGCTCGGCCGCCTGAAGCAGGCAGGCCACATCCCCACCCTCGCGGCCGGCGACGGCACACTCGGCTACCCGCGCCGGGCCCCCTATGACCGCATCATCGCCACCGCAGGCCTGCACGCCATCCCGCCCGCACTGCTGGAGCAGGCCACCGACGGCGCGGTCATCGTCGCCCCGCTCGGCTACGGCATCGTCCGCGCGCAGGTGACCGGCCCCGGACACGCCACCGGCCGCTTCCTGCCCACCCCCGCCCACTTCATGGCGCTCCGCTCGCCTGCCACACCGCCCAATCTCGACGCGGTCCGCAACGAGGAACCCCGGACGACGTCCGTGGCACCCCACGACGTCCTGGGGCGCCTGAAGTTCCCCCTCTCGCTCGCCCTGCCCGGCTACACCTCATGCACCTGGAAGGACGACCAAGGACAGGTCACGGCCGTCGGCCTGTGGACCGCGGACGGCTTCGTCGCAACCGTCGACACCACCGGCACCGTGCGCCACAGCGGCCCGGTCCGCCTGTGGGACCGCGTCGAGGAACTCGCGAAGACCTTCACCGACGACATCGCCCGCGACGACTTCGTGCTGACCATCACCCCGACCCGGCAGACCGTCACGTACCGCGAGCCGGACGGCCCGAGCTGGCACCTGCCCACGCTCAGCCACTGAGCCATCCCTGAACCCCGCCGGTCCGCGCCCCCCCCGTAGCGGACCGGCGGACGCAAACCGGGCCCCTGCACCTGTCGGAGGTGCAGGGGCCCGGTTGTCTTGGGAGGGCGCTCGTATGGTGTCACGGCCAGAGACAGATGAAGTGATCTCCTCATCATGGGCATCGTCTGAGCTGCGACACCTCAGAAAGAGATTCGGACAACATCCGGATGTGACTGAGCTGCAGCTTCTCTGCTCAACTGCCCCTTTGACCTGGCGCGTTGAAAGTAGTTCCGGACACGCATCTGGTGCTGGTGGGAGGGACGGTGTGCGTCAGTTCTCGTACGCGTCCAACGAAGGGCAGGAGCAGACCAGGTTGCGATCGCCGTGAGCTCCGTCGACGCGCCGCACGGGGGGCCAGTACTTGTCGTGCTCAGATGTGGCGGCCGGGCGGATGGCTTCTTCCCAGCTGTACGGTCGGCCCCAGTCACCGATCAGCGTCTGCGCCGTGTGTGGTGCGTTGACCAGTGGGTTGTCGTCCTGCGGCCACTGACCGGAGCCGACCTTGTCGATCTCGGCCCGAATCGCGATCATGGCGTCGCAGAACCGGTCGATCTCGCCGAGGTCTTCGCTTTCGGTCGGCTCGACCATGAACGTGCCGGCGACCGGAAAACTCATCGTCGGCGCGTGGACGCCGTAGTCGATGAGCCGCTTGACGACGTCGTCCACGGTGATGCCGGTCGCCCGGGTCAGCGGTCGCAGGTCGAGGATGCATTCGTGCGCGACGAGCCCTCCCTGCGCGGTGAACAGCACAGGGAAGTGCGGCGCCAGGCGATTGACACCTGTTGGTGGCCCGTCGTCGGACACAGGCGCCGGGCCGATCAGCGCGAGCCTTGCGGACCGCCTCGGCATCATCGTCGAGGACCTGGCCCGGTCCGAGACCGTGGCCAGGGCAGGCGGCTACGCGGTGCGCCCCAGTGTTTCCCGGCGCACCGCGTGTCGCGGCGGTGCTCCCGCGGCGAGGCGTTCGACCTCGCCGACAGCGAGGTCGCCCATGCGGAGCAGCTCCGTACCGCGTGAGCCCGCCACGTGCGGGGTCAGCAGGACGTGGGGGTGGCCGTGCAGTGGGCTGTCGGAGGGGAGTGGTTCGGGAGAGGTCACATCGAGAACGGCGTGGAGCCGTCCGCCGATGACCGCCTCCGTCAGCGCGTCCGTGTCGACGAGGTCGCCCCGTGCCGTGTTGATCAGCGTCGCGCCGGGAAGCATAGTCGCGAGCCGCCGGGCGTCGATCATGTGCCAAGTCTCGGGCAGGGACGGGGCGTGCAGCGACACGACGTCGCTGGTCGCCACGAGCTCGTCGAGGCCGAGCAGCTGTGCGCCCAGTTCCCGGGCTCCCGCCTCGTCGAGGTAGGGGTCGCTGACGACGAGGTCGAGGGCGTAAGGGCCCAGCAGCCTGAGCGCGAGGCGGCCGATCGCGGACGCGCCGACGATGCCGACGCGTGGTGCCCGTGGGGAGGACGCCGCGGTGGGCCTTGTCTGGCGCATGGGTTTGGGCGCTGGGGGTGTCGAACTCGACGGGCGAGGCGCTGTTCCTATGGCCTGCCTTTAAATTTTCGTTTGCCCCGCGAGTCCGGTCGGAGTCCCGGCGCCCCGCAGCAGGGTGTCCACGACGCGGGTGGCGAGCGCGTCCGTGTCGCTGCCTCCGGCTCCCTCCTTGGCTGCCTCGTGGATGAGGGCGTAGTAGACGCGCCGGGTCCAGTCGAGGTCGATGTCGGGGCGGAGCACGCCTGCCTCCTGGGCGCGGCGGAAGAGCCCGATGCAGGTGGCCCGGACCTCGGCGTGGATGCGGGCCGCCTCGGGGTGGGCGTCCTCGGCCGCGCGGTTCATGGCGAACGACCAGTCGGTCTTCACGCGGAGGACGTTGGCAGTGACCTGGTAGAGGGCGACAAGCGGCGGGGCGGCGTCCGGGCGGGCGGTGTCGACGGCGGCCGCGAACTGGCGGGCGGCCCAGCCGGTGAGCTCGTCCAGGAGCGCTTCACGGGTGGCGAACCGGCGGTGGACCGTGGTCCGGGCGACGCCGGCGGCCCGGGCGAGCTGCTCCATGGTCGCCGCCGGGTTGGTGGCCAGGACGCGCTCGGCCGCTTCGAGGATCGTCTGCACGGTCCGTTCGCTGTCGGCCCGGAGAGGCCGTTTCGCCTGCGGTTCCGTCTGCTGCTTCTGCACCGTCACGCCGACATGCTACATCTGCACTCCCTCAGGGGTCTTACTTGCGTCATCCTTGTCGCATGTTCTACGTTCATGGCGTCGGATAGGTAGCAACTCCGCACCCCGTCCGCGGGGAGAGACGACATCAAGGAGCAGTGAGTGATGCAGCACAGGAAGCTGGGCCGCACCGGCATTTCGGTCAGCAGGTTCGCGCTGGGCACCCTGCGTCTGGGGGTGTGGGGGAACACGGATCACGACGATGCGGCCCGGCTGATCCATACGGCCCTGGATGCCGGGATCAACCTCATCGACACCGCCGACCAGTACTCGGGCGGCGAGGCCGAGGAGATCGTGGGCAAGGCCATCCGCGACCGCCGCGACGAGGTCGTGCTCGCGACCAAGGGTCACTTCCCCGTCCGCTTCAAAGATGAGGACCCCAACCGGCAGGGAAACTCCCGCCGTTGGCTCACCAAAGCTGTCGATGACAGCCTGCGCCGCTTGGGTACCGACCGCATCGACCTCTACCAGGTGCACCGCCCGGACCCGAGCACGGACATCGACGAGACGCTCTCGGTCCTGTCCGACCTGGTGCGCGCGGGCAAGATCATGGCCATCGGGACCTCGGACTTCCCCGCCGAACAGCTCGTCGAGGCCCAGTGGACCGCCGACCGCCGAGGCCACATCCCCTTCCGCACCGAGCAGCCCCCGTACTCCGTCCTCGTGCGCGGCATCGAAGCGGACGTACTGCCCACCGCGCAGAAGTACGGGCTCGGCGTGCTGACCTGGAGTCCACTCAACAGCGGCTGGCTGACCGGGCAGTTCCGCCGCGGCGAGCCGATCGAGATGAACTGGTTCCGGCAGGCGATCGCCCACAAGTTCAACCTCGACCTGCCAGGCAACCAGCGCAAACTCGACGCCGTCGAGCACCTGTCGGCCTTGGCGGACGAGGCGGGAATCTCTCTGACGCACCTGGCGCTCGCCTTCGCGACGACCCACCCGGGCGTCACCTCGGTGATTCTCGGCGCCCGTACGGCCGAGCAACTCACAGACCAGCTCGCCGCCGCCGAGGTCCGGCTCGACGACGAGATCCTCGACCGCATAGACGAGATCGTCGCCCCCGGAGTCACGCTCAATCCCGCGGACATCGAATATAGGCGGCCGGCTCTGACCGACTCCGAGCAGCGCCGCAGGCCCGCCCACCACCGCTGACGGCGGTCCGCCGGCGACGAGTTCCTGCGGCACACGGTGCTGGCCGCGCACGGCGGTGAGGGCTGGCTTCGTTGATCTCCAATGACAGCGTTTGTCGACGGCTTCCGAAGGCAGTTGGCGATCAACCGGCCCTGGAATGTGGATGAGAAATGACGGCACTGCTGGATGCGAATGTGGGGACGGCCAGCTGCCCGAAGGGCGGCTGGCCGTCGAGGCAGGTAGCGACAGGTTTCGACCGGCGTTTAATCACTTGACCCGGTCCGTACGGTGTTCGAGTGAAGGACATTCTGATCGACGGACTCCGCACCGCCTATGACGCCCAACTCCGCGGTGTCACTCCGCCTGGCGGCAGTGCCCGCATCGAGAAGGACGGCCCGTTGACCCGTGTCGTCGGTTGGCACCGTGGCTTCGTCACGGGCCCACGCGACCTCGGTGTGTACGGGGCAGAACTCGACAAGCTCATAGCGCGGCAGCGTGACTTCTACGCTGCCCGTGGTGAGGCGGTCGAATGGAAGACTCGCGCCCATGACCTTCCCACTGACCTCACGGACCGGCTCACGGCGGCCGGCTTCGTCGCCGAGGACAGCGAGACCGTGCTCATCGGGCAGTCCGCAGATCTTGCCGCCGACCCAGTCCTGCCCGACGGCGTGACCCTCCGCCGTGTCACCGCCAGATCAGACCTCCAGCGCATCGCCGCCATGGAAAGCACCGTCTGGGGCGAGGACTGGAGTTGGCTCGCCAACGACCTGACCGCCCGGATCGAGAACGCCCCAGAGAACACCATCGTCCTCGTCGCCGAGGCACGCACTGAAGTCGTCTGCGCCGCCTGGCTGGTGTTCAAGGACGGCGTCGACTTCGGCGGCCTCTGGGGCGGCTCAACGCTCAAGGAATGGCGCGGACAGGGCATCTACCGGGCCATGGTCGCCCACCGAGCCCAACTCGCTGCTGCCCGCGACGTCCCCTACGTCTACGTCGACGCCTCAGCCGACAGTGCCCCGATCCTCACCCGCCTTGGCCTGCATGCGGTCACCACGACGACACCGTATGTCTGGTCGCCCTGAGCTCAGCCGGCCTTGGCAGGCTCTTCGGCTCGCGCTCGGGTGCTGCCCTGGCAAGGACCTCAGCGCCTCCCAAACTCATCAACATCACCCGACCGTGGTTCTGGGCGCCTCCCAAACCCGTCGACAAGTGACGTCACTACTGTTCGATAAAGCCACTCCCGCCGATCCTGATCGACCGACGATTCCTGGGCCGGTCAGACAGTGGGTTACAGGTGGTGGAGGGCAGAACACGCGTCGGTGTCTTACGCGGCCGCATGCGCGAGGGACTACACGTTGCGTCCCACCATCAGGCCTGGGTCGGGCACCCTACGGGGTCGGGCACCCTACGCCAGTGCCAACCGTGACCCTCAGCGCAGCAAAGTGACGGCGGCACTCGTGGCTGTACTCTCAATCTTCGGCTGGACCGCCCAGACGCCTGCGGGGATGGTCCGGCCAGCGCCGGCGAGATCCTCGGCCGTGATCCGTCGCCCCTGTGCCTGCGGGGATGGTCCGCTGGCCAACCTGGGCCGGACCAAGGCTGAGGAGTCGTCCCTGCGCCTGTGGGGATGGTCCGGCGTTTTCGGCGCCGGGCTGGAGACCGAAGTCGTCGTTCCCGCGCCTGCGGGGATGGCCGTGAGGGTATGAAGCCGACAGCCGCCCCAGGGAGAGTCCTTCAGCTGAGGGGTTTGCTCGACCGCCTGGCGTCGCGTAGCCCGCGTTTCTACTGCCGCATCAGGCAACGTTCGCCCTGCCGATGGCTACTCTGACGATGTGGCCGATGAAGAGGACAGTGGGAGCGGCTCGATCCGACGTCCCTCGTGGGACCACCCGGTAGTGGCCACCGTCGCGGCGGAACTGGGCGGCCTTGCTGTCTCCGGGTTGGTCGCTCTGGTGGGGTGGCCGTTCGGGTGGCTGCCCGACACTGGTTTCGTCCTCATCGTGACGGGCTTTATCGCGTTCGAGCCTGCGGCTGAGTTGTACCGCGGGGCGGGCCCGCCGCGTCGGCTTGCTGTTGTCGCCGCTCTCCTTGCGCTGGCAACGGTGAGCCTGCTCGTGGCTGCAGCAGTGAACTGGGCCTTTCCTGCGCTGGCTGATCCGGGCGTCGGTATCCTCGTCGGCTACCTTGTTGCGTTGCCCATCGCCGTGGCTGTGTTGGCTTGGTTCCTCACCAGGGCGAACGATGCCTGATGCGGCACTACCAAGGCGGTGTGATGCTCGCGCTGGGCGCTGGGCGCTGGGCGTGGTGTGGGGGCGTAACCCGGTGGCAGGGATGGTAGTTGGGCCGTTTAGGTTGGGTTCGGCAGTCGCCCTGCGCCTTGTCTTATCCCGAGCGTCTGGGGCTCGGTACAGGAAGGTGCAGGGCTTTGCCGAGTTCACCAGGGTGTCGCCCCCGCGCTGGGAATGAGTGAGGAACGTCTGGTCCCTCGAACATCGTCGGTCCTGTCCCGGCAGGGCCGGCAACAGGCTGACGAAACCCCACCGCGAGATCGGCGGATCTCTCTGAACGCAAAGAACGGCGCTGCCGTAGCCACTGGATACGGTGCGAGGGCCCGCGGGTGCGTCGTCACGAGAGCAGGGCCGACACGCGTGTCGCTCTGCCAGTTGGCAGAGCGCGAAGCCGAGATACGCGGCGGGTATCTCCCCGATTTCGTACACCATGCCCCCTGGCGCGGGCCCTGCGCTCGATATGCAGAGGCCTCGTCGGCACCGAGATCGTGGGCTCTGCTCTCCGGCCTGAGGGATGCCATGCTGCGACATTTCCCTCTCTGCTGGTGAACGGCGGCCATGGTAGGTCGACTTGGTAGCAGCCGACCCGATTCGAAGATCACGATCAGCCGGGATACTTGAGGACAGGGGAGGAGGTCCTCGGCGCATCACCACGTCGGCGGGGGCCTGTTCGAAGAGCGAAATGGCCAGGGGTAAGGCACCCTAGCGCGCCTGAGGTTGTCCGGGGATGGTGACGAGGTCGATGCCGGTCAGGTCACGGCTGGCTTCCCACAACCGCGCCGCTATGGAGGTGTCGGTGAGGTGGTTCCACGCCCGTTGACGTTGAGGCTTGCCGCGCAGGCTGAAGGCACGCGGTCCCCACAACTGCCCTCCGCGCACAGTGGGGTCCAGCACCGCTCGGACCGCGGGCCATGCGCCGGCGTGCTTGCCCTGGACAAGAAGGGCCGCTGGTGCACCGCAGAGCCGCGCACCAGCGGTCCGCACATGGACGGGCGGCCGTGACGGGGTCAGGGAGTCCAGCGCGCCACCGGGATGGACCACCACGCTTGCCACCGTGCTGTTGACGGCGCGCAGGCGGCGGTCGAGTTCGAGGCCGAAGTACATCTGTGCCAGCTTGGAACGTCCGTAGGTGCGTTTGGGGCGGTAGTTCTTCCGGGACTGCAGGTCGCCGAGGTCGAGCCGCTCGGACTTCGCCGCGATGCTGCCCATGGTCACGATGCGGGCCGCCGGTGCGGCCGAGAGGAGCGGCATCAGCCAGTGGGTCAGCGCGAAGTGCCCGAGGTGGTTCGTGCCGAACATGAGCTCGTGACCGTCCCCAGTCACCCGGCGTGGCGGGGCGTCGAGCGCGACGCCGGCGTTGTGGACCACCGCGTCGAGGTATTGCGTATCCAGTGATTCCACCGCTGTGCTGAGCGATGAGAGGTCGGCGAGGTCCAGCCGTACGGCCCGCACTCGCGCGTCAGGGACACGCGAGCGGATCGAGGCCGTGGCGACTTCAGCCTTTGCGGGATTCCGGCTGCCCAGTACGACAGTGGCTCCGGTTGCGGACAACTGCTCCGCGACGAAGTACCCGATGCCGGCGTTGCCTCCGGTGACCAGGAAGACGCTGTCATGGGCACGCGGCAGTTGTTGAACATCCCAGGGCGGGGTGGAGGAGGTGGACGACATGGCGACGAGGCTCCCTTTCTGTTGAGGGCGACTGCGACTGCCCTGCAGGACAGCTCGACACCCACGGTTCCAGCTGCCCTCGACACATCGCCTACGGATCACCGACGGCCTCGCCGGACGGGCCGACATCCTGCCGACGTGGTGCTGGCGTAATCAGGTGTGGGAGACCGACCACGTCCAAGCGGGCCCACGGCACCTCGCGGCTGTGGGTGTCGCTCTGGATGAACCACGACGGTGTGCTCGACGATCAGGGCAGCACCGTGATCCGCTCGCCCGGGATGCCGCTGGAGGAGAACGGGCTCGTGACCTCGTACCGGATCGGCCGGCTGCGGTACGACGGGCTGCGCCAGCTGCTGCCCCTCAAGCTGGAGGCTCTGCGGCGCGCGGTTGACGCCGAACGCCAGCGCACCGCCGCGTAGCCCCCTCTTCATGCCGCTCATGCACGTGCCAACATGTCGCTCGCACGCTCAAGAGCAGCCGAAGGGGTGGGGTCATGGGCAGGGAAGCGGCCAGCAAATGGTCCGGCTGGCGAAGCCGGGTCGTGGAGATACCCGGGGCAGGGGAGGGCAAGCCGGTCCCATTGAGGATCCGCGGGGGATTCATGACCAGTTTCGAGCTGTCTTCCGTACGCAAAGGCCCATATCACCAACGCGCCCATGAATCCCTTGTCAGGATCAATGGCCGTAGCCCTTCGCACATCATCCTGCCGGCCAACTGCAACGCCGTCGACATCCGGCGCGTCATAGTGGGGGAAGAGGCGTCCAGCGGCATGGCCAGATGGAAGCTGCGCGTCGTAGACAAGGACGCGCTGCCTTCGCTCCCCGCCAACGAGACCCGGGGCAGAGAGACCGAGACGTTCAGCTACTTCGCCCCCAAGCCCTACTACGAATACGCGCCGGTCCTGCATTACGACTTCATTGACCACCCGGGCTCGATCATCTACACACCGGCGAACGGCGGGGAAAGAAACCTACGAATCACCTCCCATGCCAACCAGAGGGGCACACTGCGCCTCCCGCAGCACGGGTACGTCACCTTGTCCTGCGACTACGGCAGATGGCAGATTTCGGTTACCTGACCCACACCCGTGCATGGCTTCAAGGAAGCCGTGTTGTGCGCCGCCTGCGACCAGGACAACCCGGCCGCCGCCGAGCTGCTGGCCCTGTTCGCCAAGAACGACGGGACTTCCCCTGGCACCATGCAGGCCTTCGGCGAACTCGCCGCGGCCTGGGTCGAGTCGGTGCGTCACCGCACGGTCGACGAGGTCGCACTAGACTTCGAGCACAAGCAGTGGCAACGCGGCGAGCTCTAACGCTCGTGAAGGCCCCGGCAGATGGCTGCCAGGGCCTTCGTCGCACTTCTCAGCGGCCCAGGGAAGCCCTACCTATCGTGGACTACGTCGACCGGGACGCCCGCTGCGAGAATCCGCGAACTTGCGCGGTTCCGCGTTCGATGTCCTCGCCTACGACGGCCAGGACGTCTGCGGGCATCCGTACACCGAGCGCCGCGCCCTGTTGCTTGATCTGCTTCACGATGTACCGCCTCCGATCCAAGCCGTTCCGGCTATCCGGCATCGCTCTGCTATCGGTTGGATCGGCTTACGGCGTCCGTCCAGCATCAGTTTCCGCAGATGGGCAGTCACGCTTCGCCTGCTGATCCTTGCGTGTGCGGGTGTGGCGGCGTACTCCGACGTGGTGTCGGGGTGCGCCGCCACGGGGTGGTGGGGTAGGGGTTGTGCTGCCGTCACGGGGTGGTGCGTGCGGGTTTTGCGGGTGGGTCCGCGTGGTCATGCGGGCTATTTCGGGTCGTTGTTGAACTTTGCTTTGGACCAGTAGTAGCCGAGGACGGTGAGGCCGAGGCTCCAGGCGATGGTGAGCCATCCGTTGTTGCCGATCTCGCTGCCGAGGAGGAGGCCGCGGAGGGTTTCGATGGCGGGGGTGAAGGGCTGGTATTGGGCGATGGGCTGGAACCAGCCGGGCATGGTGTCGGTGGGGATGAAGGCGCTGGACAGGAGGGGCAGCAGGATCAGGGGCATGGCGTTGTTGCTGGCAGCTTCGGCGTTCGGGCTGATCAGTCCCATACCGACGGCGATCCAGGTGAGCGCCGTCGCGAACAGTACGAGAAGCCCGAACGCGGCGATCCATTCGAGGGCGGTGGCGTTGGTGGAGCGGAAGCCGATGGCGACGGCGACGGCGCCGACGAGGATGACGCTGGCGATGGATTGCAGGACGCTGCCGATGACGTGTCCGATGAGGACGGAGCCGCGGTGGATGGCCATGGTGCGGAAGCGGGCGATGATGCCTTCGGTCATGTCGTTGGAGACGGACACGGCGGTGCCGATGGTGGTGGAGCCGATTGTCATGAGGAGGAGGCCGGGGACGATGTAGGCGATGTAGACGGAGCGGTCGGCGCCGCTGCCGCCGAGGCCGGCGCTCATGACGTCGCCGAAGATGTAGACGAAGAGGAGGAGCAGCATGATCGGCGTGAGCAGCAGGTTCAGGGTGAGGGAGGGGTAGCGGCGGGCGTGCAGGAGGTTGCGGCGCAGCATCGTGGTCGAGTCGCGTACGGCGAGGGTCAGTGAGCTCATCGGGCTTCCTCCTTGGGCTGGTTGGGCTGGTTGGGGATGCCGGCGCCGCCGGTGAGGGCGAAGAACACGTCGTCGAGGTCGGGGGTGTGCACGGTCAGTTCGTCCGCCTCGATGCCGGCCGAGTCGAGCCGGTCGAGGATGGAGCGCAGTTCGCGCTGGCTGCCGGCGCTGGGGATCTGCAGGGCGAGGGCCTCGTCGTCGCGGTGGGCCTCGTTCAGGGAGAGGGCGGCGTTCTGGTAGGCGTCGGGGTCGGTGAAGCGGAGTCGGATGTGTCCGCCGGGGATGAGCCGCTTGAGTTCGTCGGCGCTGCCTTCGGCGGCGATCTTGCCGTCGTTGAGGACGGCGATGCGGTCGGCGAGTTCGTCGGCTTCGTCGAGGTACTGGGTGGTGAGGAAGACGGTGACGCCGTCGGTGACGAGTTCGCGGATGATGCCCCACATGTTGTGGCGGGCGCGGGGGTCGAGGCCGGTGGTCGGTTCGTCGAGGAAGATGATCCGCGGGCTGCCGACCAGCGTCATGGCGATGTCGAGGCGGCGCTTCATGCCGCCCGAGTAGGTGGAGGCGGGTTTCTTCGCGGCGTCAACGAGGTCGAACCGCTCCAGCAACTCGGCGGCGACGCGCCGTCCTTCGGATTTGGGCAGGTGGTGCAGGTCGGCCATGAGGAGCATGTTCTCCTCGCCGGTGATGAGGCCGTCGACGGCGGAGAACTGCCCGGTCACACCGATCGCGGCCCGCACGGCCTGCGCCTTGGTCGCGAGGTCGTGCCCGCCGACGCGGATCTCGCCACAGGCGGGATCGGGGGAGAGGAGGGTGGAAAGGATCTTGACCGCGGTGGTCTTGCCGGCGCCGTTCGGCCCGAGCAGGGCGAACACCGTTCCCTCGGGGACGGCGAGGTCGATGCCGTCGAGGACGGTCTTGTCGCCGTAGGACTTGCGCAGCCCGTTCGCCGCGATGGCCAAAGTACTCATGAAAGGCGCTCCTTGGAGGGCTGTGGGTGGGTCAGAGGCTGCGGGCGGTGATGTCGCCGTGGGCGGTGGTGGCGTGGATGTTCAGCCCGGCGTCGGTGCCTTCGGTGTTCTTCAGGGTGTTGTGGATGCGGCCGTAGGTGGTGCCGGCGTCGAGGGTGGCGGAGGTGCCGCGGGCGGCGCCGATGGTGATGTCGCCGGACTCGGTGCGCAGTTCGACCGTCCCGCTCGTGGCCTCGGCGATGTTCAGGTCGCCCTTTTGTGTGCTGATCTGCGCGGGGCCGTTCAGGCGGCCGACGAGGACGCTGCCGGCCTGGAGGGTGAGGCGGGCGCCTGCGGTCTCGTCGAGCTTGACCACGGCCTGCGCGCCGTCGAAGGTGACGTCGCCGAGACGTCCCACACCGCGCAGTTCGGCGGCGGCGGTCTTCGCCTCGACGCGGGAGCCGGCGGGCAGCTGGACGGTCACTTCGACGGATCCGGAGTTGCCCAGGATCCGGTTCTTCGCCGGAGCGGCCTCGATGCGCACAACGCCGTCGGCGTAGGTGACCGTGGTCTGTTCGGCGGCCTTGAGGTCGCGGCCCTTGGACTGGTCGGCGGGCAGGATCTCGACGCATGTGTCGGTGCGGTCGGCGGCGATGAACCGGATGCGCCCCGCGGGGATGTCCAGGACGGCGGTGACGGGGGAGGGGGTGTCGAACTTCTGCATGGTGTACTCCTTGAATCCGTTGTTTCTGATGGGAGAAACGCTACGTTGCATTCAAGGATCGAGCAACAGTCTTGTTGCGCAAGAACCCTATAAGCGCAGGTAGTTGCAGGGATTTCATTGCAATGGTTTGGACTCTAATGCAACGGCCCGGGCCCCGTTCGTTGCAATGAAATGGAAGTGAACGCTATAGTCGGCCGGGCGGACCTCAGTTGCGGACGTCGGACACGGGGCGCGAGACAGGGATGCCAGCAACTGGCGCAAGGTTGCGAAGAAGAGGGAGACAGCAATGCCGGGAGGCAGACTCACCCAGCAGGAACGCCAGCAGATCGCCCTGGGGCTGGCCGACGGCCTGGCCTATGCCGAGATCGCCAGGAAACTGGAGCGGCCGACGTCGACGATCACGCGCGAGGTGCTGCGCAACGGCGGCCCGACCGCCTACCGTGCGGACCTCGCGCACCGGGCGACGCAACAGCGGGCTCGCCGCAAGGAGCCGGCGGCGCCCCGTGATCGGGGCACGCCTGCCCAGCCGCATGGGCGTGATGCCCAGGCGGTGCGTGCGTACGAGGAGATGTTCACGACCGTTCTCATACAGTCGGGCACGCCGAAGATGATGGCGCGGGTGATGTCCTGCCTGACCCTCACCGACACGGGCAGTCTGACCGCGGCCGAACTCGTCCAGCGTCTGCAGGTCAGCCCCGCGTCGATCTCGAAGGCGGTCGCGTTCTTGGAGAGTCAGGGCATGGTCCGGCGGGAGCGTGATGAGCGTCGCCGGGAGCGATATGTCGTGGACAACGACATCATGTACCAGTCGATGATGGCGTCCGCCCGCTCCACCGCCCACATGGTCGACATCGCACGGCAGGGTGTCGGCGTCCTCGGGTCAGGTACTCCGGCGGCGACCCGTCTGGAGAACATCGCCCGTTTCCTCGACTTCGTCTCCGAAAGCATCACGCGCGCGGCCGAGCAGGCCCGCGACATCCTCCATACCCAGCCCGAACCGCCGAAGGACAGCACCACCTGACCGTCCCTCAGGGCCCATGCCGCCCGGATATGGGGAGATTATCCGGGATCCAGACGTGAAGCGGGGAGCGCGTTCGCCCCGCCCCGCCGGCCGTGGCGGCCTGTCGCCGACAAGGCTGCCAAATGTAGAAGGGTGCCGGGGACGGCAACTGTCGGCCGTGCTTGATCGTCCCTTGGTGTATGACCACACCGTCCTCGGAGCCTCCGCGTTGGCTTCACTGCGGTCACGGAGCTGTCCCGGACGATCCTGTGGGCTGTCGCGGCATTCGCGTGCGTGGCTACACCGCTTGTCTGGCTCATCTTGCTGACACCGAGCGGGATGCTTATCTGGCCGGCCTGCAGCCTGGAGCCGATGTCGACCACCGCGGCACGTCCTTCACTGCCCATCTTCTCCACGAGCTCCTCCGAGCTCTTCGTGACCCTGGCACCGGACAACCCCACGTTGGCTACGCCGAGTTAGGGTCGGCGACCTTCGAGGGCTACGCCGGGTTCGAGTCAGCGACCTTCAAGGGCTATGCCGGGTTCGAGTCAGCGACCTTCAAGGGCAGCGCCAGGTTCGAGTTCGCGAGCTTCGAGGGCGACGCCTGGTTCGGGGCGGCGACCTTCAAGAGTCCCGTTGACCTTGGGCCGTTTGTGTGTGCCGGAAGGGTGTCGTTGGTTGGTGCCGTGTTCGACGGTCCGATGACCTTGTCGTGCGTGGCACGTCGGGTGGAGTGCCGGCGAACCCGTTGGATGTCGACAGCCGAACTACGGCTGCGCTACACCACGGTGGACTTCTCCCATGCCGTCTTCGAGTACCCCCTCACGATCGCCGCGGAGGCTGCCCCCTTCGTGCTCTCCGACGGGCGGCCAGTGACAGAACAGGCTCTTGCTGGCGCGCCTGACGCCACGGTGCGGATGGCCTCGATGCGTGGGGTGGACGCGGCCCATCTGGTCCTCGCCGACGTCGATCTGTCGGAATGCCTGTTCACCGGGACCGTGCACCTGGACCAGATACGGCTGGAGGGCGCATGCACCTTCGGCACGGTTCCGCCCGCAATGCACTGGCGGGGCTGGCGTCCGATCCGGTTCACCCAACGCCGCACCCTCGCCGAAGAACACCACTGGCGCGCGAGCCAACCAGGGGCCGTCCCGGGCTGGAACGTGGCCGTGTACGGCGCCGGGCGCGTCGGGCCGTTGCAACTGGCGCCGGTGTACCGCGCGCTTCGCAAAGCGTTCGAGGATGGCAAGCACGAGCCTGGGGCCGCTGACTTCTATTACGGGGAAATGGAGATGCGCCGCCACGCCGACGACATACCCCGAAGCGAGCGGGGTCTTCTGACCGCCTACTGGGCGCTGTCTGGCTACGGCATGCGCGCTTCCCGGGCACTGGCGTGGCTCGGCGCCGCCATGCTCGTCACCATCGTGCTGCTGATGGGCCTCGGGCTCCCGAAGGACGCCCCGAAGCAGGCAGCGACCGGCACCGTCCCGGCCGGCGGAGGCAAAGTCACTTTCGAGATCGACAAGGCAGATCCCCAGAACCCCACCGGGGACAGGTTCACCGGCGAGCGCTTCGAACAGGCCCTGAACGTCACCCTCAACTCAGTGGTGTTCCGCTCCGCCGACCAAGACCTGACCACTTCCGGCACCTACATCGAGATGGCGTCCCGTGTGACCGAGCCCGTCCTTCTGGGCCTGGCGCTCCTGGCCGTCCGCAACCGTGTCAAACGCTGACTCGACGGAACAGAGAAGTCCTACCCGCGTGCTCGGGCACTGGCGAGTCGCGCCGCGAGCGCCGCCCGCGCAGCCTAGGCCAACGCGCACCCGCGGCTCGGCCGCCGCAGGCTGGCCAGGTGGAGTACCCCGTTGCTGTCGCCCTTGCCGAGGCCGTGCCAACGCTGCCCCGCGGCAGGGGCTGGTGGTACGAGATCGAGTTCGACGGTTCTCCAGACACCTGAAGTTGTCTCATCTGGGGGATAGCTCGGCATCTCGCCGCAGCGGGCGGGACGTGACGACGGTGTGGCCCAACCTCGCGGCGGCCTCCATGCTTATGCGCCCGGGCACGGTCCTCGACGTGAGTGCGTCATCGACCTCGGGATAGCAGTGGGGCCGACCTGCCGACAGCACGCTGAGATGAAGCCGAGGGTGAAGACTCTGTAGAAGCTCCCGCCGGCGCTCTGGATGCCTGCAAGGGTCTCCCGACTCGCCCAGCAACTGTGAGTAACGGAGACAGCAGTGACTCAGGTCCAAGGCGCAAAACCGCCTGTTCCAGCGCAGTCCGGTGGGAACGTCGGGACGCCGCCGCAGCCGCCAGACGGAACCTCAGCAACGCCGGAACGAACATGCACTTCGTGCGCCGGCGCCGGCGGCGAAGCGGCCGTGATCCAGCAAGGCGACCTGGTCGGCGACTGGGGCAATGCGGCCGGCGCCACAGTGCACATGTCGGCCGATCACAGTTTGACAGCGAGTGGGATCAACCATGCCGTGCCCGATTACAAGTGCTCCACGAGCATGGCGGCCGGCAGCTGGCAGTTCTGGGTGCAGGACGGCTCACCGCAGAGTTTCACAGCCTCGGACTCGGTGACCGAAGGCGAGTCGTTCACGGTGTCGGCGAACAACGGCGATCCGAACAGCTGGTGCGACCTCGAAGCCCAGGTTCAGCACGATGACCAAGGCTTCAACATCTGTCTCGTCCTGGACCCCGACCAGACCTGTACCACTGAAGAGCTCCTCCGTAAGGTCTCAACACAGCCCCGGTGAACGGTGCCTTGACGCAACTTTGATCCGAGATCACCCATCGATGGTTGCTTGTGGCCATTTCGAAACGATCGGTGAGAGCAACGGGGCGTCGGCCGAGGCCACCGTGCACAGCACCGACGTGACGGCGACGAACACCAACGTCGTGACGATCCAGGGCTCGCGCGGCGCAGAGCGATCGCGGACCACGACAAAGCCCCACCACGTCCAGCCGGCCGCCCCACAGATGGCCCCGGGGGGAGCGGAGAAGTGCGGGAACGACGGTGCCCGTCGGCGTGTGGCCGCCGGGCAGCGACCGTGGGGGCGGGGTGTCACTGCCAGGCGACGAGGACCCGGTTCAGGGGGGTGTCGATGACGAACCGGCCGGGCCGCTCCTCGACGGCGGGGGCATCGAGAGACTGCAGCTCGAAGGTGGCTTCCCGGCCGCGGTAGTCACGATCCCAGGTGCGGATGGCGTCGGCGACCTTCGCGGCCAGCTCATCACTGCCGGGTCCGTGGCCGATCACGCCGAACTCCCACAACGTGCCGCCCTCGGACGTCTTGTGGTCGGACAGGCGGCGGGCGAGATAGGTGACGGCGCCCTCATCAACGGCCGCGGTGGACGAGGGGTAGGGGTCCTGTGTCAGCAGCGTGCCCTTGGCGGCCTGCGGGAAGTGCATGCGGACCAGGCCGGACGGCACGCTGCAGGACACGAACAGCTCCATCCACTCCGGCGACTCCATGGCGTGGACGCTCATGCCGGTCCACTCCATGGTGCGCGGCTGCTCCAGCACCCCGGCCAGGGCGTCGGCATCGATGTTCTGGGCCGCAGGCGCGTGGAGCCGTACCGTGCCGTCCGCGGCGAGCGGGATGTCACGCCGGTCATCGTCGGCGATGCCCCGGCGCAGCGGAACGAAAGAGTTCATCGCGCTGCCGCGGGACACCCAACGGCCCTCGTGCTGCTCGTAGACGATGGAACGCGAGACGCTGCCCTTGAGCCGTTGCGGGGTGACGATCCGGCCGCCGGCGGCGAGTTGCTCGAGCCAGGCATCAGGGACGCCGTGCGCGCCGACGGTGGCGATGATCCGGTCATACGGTGCCCCTTCGGCGTGGCCGAGGGCTCCGTCGCCGGTCAGCACGTCGACGTTGGTGAAGCCGGTGGCGGCGAGGCGGGCTCGGGCGCCCTCGGCCAGGTCGTCATCGACGTCGATGGTCGTGACGTGTCCGTCGGGGCCGACGAGGTGGCCGATGAGGGCGGCGTTGTATCCGGTGCCGGCACCGAGTTCGAGGATGCGCTCACCGGGCTGGGCCTGGAGCTGGTCCAGCATGAGGGCGACAATGCCGGGCTGGGAGGCGCAGGAGACCGGGACCCCGTCGGTGTCGTACTTGATGTCGACCGTCGCGTTCGCGTAGGCGTCGGCCAGCGGCGCTTCGGGGACGAACCGGTGCCGGGGCACGGCGCGCAGGGCGGCCTCGACCGCCGGGGTGCGGGCGTGGCCATCGGCCTGGATCTTGTCGACAAGGGCGTTGCGGAGCCGTTCGGCCTCGGACGCGGCCTCGGCCTCGGACGCGGCCTCGGCTTCGGACGCGGCCTCGGCTTCGGACGCGGCCTCGGCTTCGGACGCGGCCTCGGCTTCGGACGCGGCCTCGGCTTCGGACTCGGTGAGCGTGTCGGTGTTCACCGCGATGACGCTATCGCCGGCACAGCCGTTCGCCGCCGTGGACGCGGTGTTGTCACTCGATCCCATGACGCCCTCGCGTGCGGCGTGCCGGTGCGAGGGCGTGTCCGAGGAGTCACCAGTGGCTGCGGACGGCGGTATCCCCGACTTCGCCGGGCTCCGGTCGGGAGAATGGGGAACCGGTTTTGACTACGAGATCGGAGCCTTTGTGAGTCTGTTGGGGCAGATACTTCCGTTGGTGGGTGTTGCGCTGGGCGCCGTCACGTCGTTCCTGGCGAGCAGTTTGAATGACCGGGCACGATGGCGGCGTGAGCAGTCCGTTCGCTGGGACGAGCGGCGTCTGGATGCCTATGGCGAGTACATCCACGCGGTCAAAGAGCTCGCGGGGCGCTATCAGCGCATCGCTGCGGGTCGCGGGCTGGTAATTGGTCCGGCGCCGCTGGAGCTCACCGCGGAAGTGCTTGCCGAGCTCGGCGCGGCTGAGTCCCGCCGTTCTGCGCTGGGGGAGACCTGTGAATTGTTGGGAGACACTGACACGAACACGGCGTCCAAGACGCTGAATCACTGCCTGTGGCGGCTGGAGCACCTGGCGCGGGGCGTGCCCACGGAATCCGAACAGAGCTGGGAACAGGCGTACTTGGAGTTCAGAGACGCACAGCGGAAGTACCTCGAGTACGCACGGGTCAGTCTGGGGGTGACCGGTCCGGTCAACCGGGTTGTCGCCTGGCCCTCGGCTTGGCGGCCCGTGGGCCGGCCGTCACGCACCGAGTGATGAGTGGGCTCTGTTCGCGGGAGGCGCCAGAGCCGGCTCCGGCGACGGTGATGGTGCCGTGGAAAATGTAGGCCCTCTTGTCAAAGCGCGTTGCCTGAACGGCCCGCAGAATCCTGTCCCACGTCCCATCGGCTGACCACCTGCGATGAGATCGAAGGACTGAACCTCACCCGCGCCCTCCTGCGCTCCAAGCGCGACGAGTCCCAGCCCATGGCACGCCGACCCGCTGTCGACCTCGGCATCCCTGCACGCCGCTGTCCGAACGAGTCGGAATGACTCTGCCCATGCCAGCGCCTGGAACCGAGGAACCGACCATCGATCATCGAAGGATGACGCTCACGCCCCGTTCCTCCAAGATCTCCAGGAGCAGGTCGAACAGCGAAACCTCGCCATCGCCGGTGGGCACACGCTCTGCCAACCGCGCCCTGGCCTCGGCCGAGGAATCCCAGTGCAAGGCGAACGGAGCGGTGGCGCCCCAGCCGCCGCTCAAACAGTCGTCCAGAGCGTCAAGGTTCCAGCCGAAGTATCCGCCCGGCCCATTGATGGCCTCACCGATCGCGCAGTAGAAGCTGTCCCTGTCAACGATGTGCCGGCCGTCCAAGGTGAACACCTGGCCCGCAGGAGTGTCGGGCCGTCCCTGACGTTGGTACTCGCCAGACCACAGTGCCACCGACAGCCACGCGTGTCGGTCTTCGGGCGCCAGATCGTGCCACAGGCCGGTGCGGTTCAGGTTCCCCGCGCGGATCAAGTCCCACACCGGTTCCGCTCCAGCCACCGCGTTCTCGCACCACAGCGTCACTGTGAGGTCGACGAGGCCCACTCCATGGGCGGATGGCTGGATGCCGACGACCGTGACCTCGTTGACGAAGTAGGACCCCATGGTGGTGCCGTCGCCGTCGAGGAGGTCGAGCCAGGCGTTGCCCGCCACAGCACGACGACCGCCGACGTGATTAACGCTCTTCAGCAGGCCGCCCTGCGGCAGGCAACCCGCAAGGCGCACTCGGCGTGCTCCCTCTTCATCCGCCAGCGGCGTGAACAACCCCTCGGCCTCGTGAGCACAACCCCAGAAGTCGTCGTCGTCCTCGTCCGAGTTCAGGGCGTACTTCTGCCCCTCGTCACCCCGCCCTGACGTTCGCATCGCACTCCCCATGAGGGCGTCGATCTTACGGGCAAGATCCGCCGCTCGCCGAACCCACTGAAGATGCTGGGCCCGGCGAACGTGAAGGACATGGCGCGCGTACCGCTCGGCGTCGCGCAGGCCCGCTCCCGGATCGCCGAATTCGCCCCGGACGTCGTCCTTGCCACGGGCGGATACGTCGCCGTCCCCGCCGGCCTCGCCGCCCGCCTGTGCCGGCGCCCCCTGGTCCTGCACGAGCAGACCGTGCGTCTGGGCCTGGCCAACCGGAAGCCCGCCGGGTCCGCCACCCGCATCGCGGTGTCCTCGGAGTCCTCCCTCTCCCTGCCGCCGCAGGACGTTGCGTGCAGCAGCCGTCGTCACGGGCAACCCGGTCCGGCCGGAGGTGCTCACCGGCAACGCCGACAAGGCCGTCACCGCGCTGGAGCTGACCGGCTTCGACCGGCGCTTGCCCACCCTCTACGTGACGGGCGGCGCCCAGGGCGCCCAGCAGATCAACCAGGTGATCGCCCAGTCACTGCCCTGGCTGCTGGAGCGCGCGAACGTGGTCCACCAGTGCGGCCCGGCGAACGTCGACGAGCTGCGCACCGTTGCCGCGTCCCTGCCCGCAGCACTGTCCGGCCGCTATCACCTGACGGGTTTCGTCGGCCCGGAGCTGCCGGACGTACTCGCCCTGGCCGACGTCGTCGTGTCCCGCAGCGGCGCGGGCACCCTCGCGGAACTCACCGCGCTCGGCAAGCCCGCCGTGTTCATTCCCCTCGCCTCCTCGGCGGGCAACGAGCAGGCGCACAACGCACGCCACCTGCAGGAATCCGGTGCCGCCGTCGCGCTGGAGGGCGAGACGAGCCCGCAGCGGCTGCAGGCGGCGCTCGGACCGCTTCTGACCGACCCGGCCCGGCGTGCGGGCATGGCTCAGGCCGCCCGCGAACACGGGCGGCCTGACGCGGCGGAGCGGCTCGTCGACGTGCTCCTCGAAGCCGCCCGCACCACAACACGCGGCCTCGCCGAAATCTGACGGCCTGGACATATGACGGGCCTGTGATCACTGAGGAACGGCGCAGAGTGGTCAGTCTTCCCGCGGCCTGGTGCGCAGTGCGACCGGTGCCCGGGTTACGGCCTGCGGCTGCGCAGCGCCTCGTGGGAACCCGTACTCGTTGCGCAGCGCCAGTGCGCAGCGCCAGTGCGCAGTGCCAGTGCGCAGTGCGCAGGTGTTCGGGTTCGCTGCGCAACGGGGCTTCGGGTGTTGCGCAGCAGGCCTGTCAGGCCCGGACTCCGACTGCGTAGTGCCGACTGGGGCGGGTTGCGCACCAGGTACTTGTGCAGCCCGTACCGGTCGACGGTGAGCGGGTGGTACGCATTTTGCGGTGCCCGCCAAAACGCGTGCCGGGCATCTGAAGCGGTACGGCGAAAGGCGTACCCGTACCTGAGCGAACCGGTTGCGTTCTGCTGGCCGTGGGGACGTCTGGCAGGTCTGTGACCTGTGCTTTCTGCAGACCGGTACGCGTTTCGGTACGCGTTTTTTCGCCCCTTGTAGAACGCGTACCGGTCACCGGAGCGCGGCGGGCGCGGCCCGTCGCCGTGCCGTCCTCGAAGCCGGGTGACGCGGAATGGGCCGAGGCGGCCGGTACGCGTTGGGAAACCCAACGCGTACCGGTGCGGGGGAGTGCGCAGTGACCGCGACTGCGCACCCACGATGCTGCGCACCCACGATGCTGCGCACCCACGATGCGCAGTCGCAGTGCACTCTGACTGCGCACTCCGGGATCCCCGCTGCGCAGCGTCCCCGCCCACCGCTGCGCAGCGTCCGCGCTCACCGTTGCGCAGTGGACGATCGGATCGTGCTGCGCAACCATCCGCGAGCCCTCGCGCGGGCGGTGACTGGCTGCTGCGCAACCGGTGCGCTGTCGCGGCCCGGCGGCCCGGCGGCGTGCTGCAGCGAGACGCGTACCGGTGTGCGTACCGGCCGGCGGTAGTGGAGGGTGATGTGGCGTCGTTCGCCCTTGCCGCACTCGCTGTGCCGGCCATCGCCAGCTGGGTTGCGCACTTTGGGATCCCCGCTGCGCAGCGTCCCTGCCCACCGCTGCGTAGTCCGGGCGCAGATCGTTCACGGCCGCCCTGTGGGGTGCCGGCGTGCTGAGCGTCGTGTTGTGGCTGGTGATCGCCACCAGGCCCGCGTGATCGGCTTCGGCGACGTGTAGCTCGCCCTCAGCGTCGTCGCGATGCCTGGCTGGTGGGGATGGAGTGTGCTGTTCCTCGGTCTTTGCCGGCTGCCTCGCCGTTGCTCTTTGCCGTTCCCGGTCATCGGCGCCGCCTTGAGCCCGCCTGCACGAGCGCGGACCGTGCAACAGGACGTGGTGGAACACAGCCGGTGGTGGCAGTTGCCAGCCTCTGGACCAGGCACTTGTGTTGACCTTCACCGCTGGCCGTGTGACGGCCTGCGAATCAGATGAATAGCCCCAACTGTCCGTCATGGGCTGGGCAGTTGGGCGGAAGCCGACGGCGATCAGGCGGTCAGGCGGTCAGACGGCCAGGAACCGGTGAGGGTCAGGATCGAGCCGATCACCACGGAGCCGTAGTGCCCGGGCAGGGGAGGCCCAGTGCCTGTGGCGCCCCGCTCGAGCACCGCGGCCGCCATCAGCATCGCCGACAAACTACCCCTCAAAACCCCCAGCAAAGTCACCCGCAAAGGGGGCCTCAAACTCCCTAGTGCACCCTCCATCGCTGGAGAGAGGAAAACGGCAGGTCAGACCCGCCGGTACGGGCGTACCGGTCGTGCCGACAACCCCTCTCACGCACACTCCGACCCGGCCACAGGTGGGGAAGGAAGAAGAAGGGAAAGAGCAGACGGCAGGGCGAGGCCGGCGCGTGCGTGCTCGGGGTCGGAGCCGCGTCGTGTCGTGTTGCGCGTCGGCCGGGGGCCTCCGCGCTCGCGGCCCGATGAGACGGACCGCAGCGGGGAAGAGGGGACGGATGCGGGTGCACACCGCCTCCGGCTGCCGCACCACGGCCGGCTCTGCTGCGATGGACGCAGTTGCGCCGCCAGGCGTGACACTTCACCCGGCAGTTGGCTCCGGTCCCGTAACTACAGGCGGACCGGAGCCGACCTCTCGTGCGGTGTGCCGGCGCTAGACCCAGCCGTGTTCTGTCAGGCCACCGTCATCGTTGAGGTAGCCGAGGAGGCCTTCCTTCGGATACTCGATGAGGTCCTCGGGTAGTTCGTGAACCGTGAACCACTCCAGCCCCATGCACTTGTCGGGTTCCTGGTTGACGGGCGTGCCGTTCCACTCGGTGGCCTCGAAGAAGAACCCGATCCGCTGCACGGTGTCGTCCTGGTGGTGGTGGACGACGTGCACCAGGCGCAGGTGGTCCGGGTCGACGGTGACGCCGGTTTCTTCGCGCAGCTCCCGTGCGGCGCCCAGACGCAGGGGCTCGCCCTGATCGAGCTTGCCCGACGGCAGGTGCCAACGGCCGTGGCCGTAGGGGCCGCCGCGCTGGGAGAAGAGCAGCTGGTCGCCGTCGCGGAGGATGACATGGGTGTCGATCACGGGTTGTGCGACTTCCGGGTTCATGGTCCCTGGGGGGTGTTGGGGTCGGAGACAGTGCCGACGCTACTGACGGGTCGGGGGTGCGCGTCGGCGATTGCGGATTCGACGTCCGATGGGGTGGCATCGCCGGCGCCGAGGGTCAGCCGAGGCCACAGTAGGAGGCCGGTCTACGGGGCCGGAACGGATTCGAGGTGCTCGATCGCCCCGTTGTGGTTGTAGACCATCGCGTTGATGGCGAGGGCTTGGAGGCCGAGAAGGGCGCGTGCTCTCGCGGGTTCCGTCAGTAGTGAGACGGCCTCTGTGGTGCGCAGGACGTCCGTGTCTGCGCGCGGATCGCGGTAGACGAGGCATTGGGCTTCCTCGACGGTGAGAGGAGCGGTCACAACGAGGTGCGAGATGATCTTACGGCGCCTGGTGTGCTCTTCGTCTACGGCGACTCGGCGCTGGATGGGCAGGTCGCCAGGCATGCCGGACAGGACCAACTGTGCGGCGTGCTGCGGGCTTTGGCCGTCCTCGACGGCGCCTGTGGGCAGCACAAGGCCGCCCATCAGGCAGGGAAGGACGAGGTTGTCCACGCCGACGAGTGCCAGGACGGTGACTCCGGTGATCGCTGGGCGCCAGTTCGCGTAGCCGGAATGCTTTCGCAGCGCGGTGGCGTCTGGCTTGGTGGCCAGCATCATGTCCAGCCGCCTTCGTCGACCGCTTCCACGATGGCCTGGAGGTGCCGGGGGTTCCCTGTCCCTGGAATCGGAGCGATGTGCGGGCCGCGGGCGAGGAGCCAGGCAAGGGCGGTGGCCACATTCCCGCCGTGTGCCGCAGCGCCGGCGTCGAGGGGCCGGTAGGGCACGTACGGGATGTCCTGCGCGCGGCACAGGTCGACGACGGGGTCGTACCGGTCGTGGATGCTGAGGGTGTTCTGCACGGCCGCTACCGCTGTCTCTTTCTGTGCCAGAGCAAGGTCTTCCGGCGTGACCTTGGACAGGCCGATGTGCCCGATCTTCCCCTCGTCCTGAAGGGCGAGGAGCGTGCCGAGCTGGTCGGCGAGCGGTACTTCGGGGTCGATGCGGTGCAGGTAGCACAGCTCCAGCCGTTCGGCCTTCAGACGGCGCAGACTCGCCTCGACACACGCCCGCAGATAGGCCGGATGCCCGTGCGGGGCCCACACGTTGGGCGCCGGCCGCAGGAGGCCGACCTTGGTCGCGACGAGGAGTTCGTCCGGGTAGGGGTGCAGTGCGTCCGCGATCAGCTCTTCAACGGTGTGCGGGCCGTAGGCGTCCGCGGTGTCGATGTGGGTGATGCCGTAGGTGTGGACGGCCTGGCGGAGCACGCCGAGTCCCTGGCCGCGGTCGTCGGGGTCGCCCCAGGTTCCTGCTCCGGTCAGGCGCATGGTGCCCAGGCCGAGGCGGGAGACGGTCTTCCCGGCGATCCGGATGCTTCCGCCGGGCAGGGAGCTGGTCATACCGGTGCCTGCGTCAGGCAGAGCGTGAGCGCGTGCTCGATGGCGAGGTCGTAGCCGGCCTCGCTGTTGGTGACGCGCACATGCGGCAGGTTCTCCTCGCGCAGCAGGTCGTGGGTGTGGCGGTCGACCAGCGTGCGGTAGCGGGCGTCGTCGTCGTGTTTGCGCTTCACGGGGGCCTCGGGGTCCAGGACGGTCGCCAGGAGCAGGTCGTAGTGCCCGCGGGCGGAGGCGAGCCGGTACAGCGATTCGCGGTCCGCTCGCAAGATGGGCTGCCGGCGCCACTCACAGGCGGCGCGGAAGTAGGCGAGCGCGTCCCAGGACGCCCGGTCCGCCAAAACGACCTTCACCGGTTCGTCTTCCAGGCGGGCGCCGGCGGCGATCTCGTCGGCGATGCCCATCGCGGCGACCCAGGCGGTTGATTCCGCCGTGTGGTGCTGCATCTTGGGCAGGGGGACCAGGGCCGCGCGGCGGCCGACGTTGCCGGTGCGGGCCACCGGTACCCCGTTCGCGCGCAGCTCCATCTCGATGCGGCGCAGCAGCAGGGTCTTGCCGGTCGAATGGGCTCCCATGACGCCGATGCGCAGGGGAGTCGGGTCGTTCACCACAAGGTGGGCTCCTGTTCTGGTTCGGGGGTGCCGGGCAGGCCGGGCGGGACGGCGGCCGCGACGATGTGGTCCCAGCGGTCGTAGTGCTGGGCCATGGCGATGAGGAGCTGCGCGGTCGCGTATGCGTCGAACGTGGCGCGGTGACGCTGCGCGGGGGCCTGGCTCAGGTCTGGCTTCACGTGCTTGATCAGGGCGTCAAGGCCGTACTTGGGCAGGTCGGGGTAGGTGGCCTTGGCCAGCCGGACCGTGTCGATGACTCCGGCCGGCCGCCACTGCGGCAGGTGCGCGCACAGCACGCGGTATTCCACGTGCGCGCTGTGCGCGGCAATCCATGCAGTGCCCAGGCGCGCATGCACCTCTTCGCTGATCTCCTCCCAGCGCGGCTGCTGTTCGAGCATCTGGTTCGTCAGGCCGTGCAACTGAGCGGCAACGAACGACGTGACGGGCCTGCGCGGTCGGGTCAGCCAGGCGCCGGCGGTGCTCTGGTCGGGCTGTCCGTCGCGTACGGGCAGAGCGGCGACCTCCACCAGATCGGGCGGGTGGTGCCCGTTGCCTTCGACGTCGACGACCAGCAGCTCGGGCCAGGAGGAGAAGTTCATGGGGTGGTGGGTCCGTTCTCCGTCGTCCAGCCGATGTCTGCGCGGCCGTGCTGGCGGTGGTGGTGGGGCTTGGCGCGGTCGTGGCACTGGTAGCCGAAGCCGTGCTGGAGGTAGTAGCGCGGGGCTTCGTCCAGTCCCTCCACGACGATGGCACGATCCGTGATGGCGATCGGGCCGCTCGCGCCGAGCTCTCGCGCCTGTTGGGTGACGGCCGTCAGCTCGGGGGTGACCCATGCGGCCTCGCACCTGGCGAGTTGCTCGGGCGGGCAGATCTCGCACAGTTCATGGATGCCGAAGTGCCCGTTGTAGTCGGCCTCCCCGTGGGCGTAGGCCACGCCGCATGAGGTCTTGCGGAACAGGGCGCCCCATCCGCTGTCGCGCTCGAAGGCGGCGAGAATCCGCTGCTCGGCGACCTCCGGCATGATCTTGCGGCGAGCGGTCTCCTCGTACGGCATGGGCATGTCGTGGGCCTCGTAGTACGCGGCGATCTCCTTGCGGAAGAACAGGCCGGTGAAGACCGTCGCGTGCGCGGATTGGGACAGCTCGCGGGCGCGGGCGATGTCGGCGTCGCAGTCGTTCAGGCCGGGCACGATCGGCCGCCAGTACAGGACGGTGCGGTACCGCTCGGCGTGCTCGTACAGGGTCCGCAGACTTTTCGCCGCGATGTTGCTGTTCACCGGCTCGATCTTGGGTTCCTGGATGTTGGAGTGCGTGACCAGGACCGTCAGGCGCAGGTGCGTGAAACTGTTGAGGACGGCGCAGTCCTCGGGCGTCACCCGCCACCGGGTGATGACCAGGACGTGGTTGGTCAGGCCGCGCTCGTCGAGCTGCCGCAGCACGTTGAACAGGTGCGGTTTGACGACGGTCAGCATGGGGTCGGTGGCGCGGTTGAGGAGCTGGATCGGCGTCGTGTGCGGCCGGAAGTACGGGTGGCGGACGAGGCGGTTCACGGCGTCCTCGTCGCTCATCAGCCGCCGCGGGACCTTCATCGAGTAGTTCTCGAACAAGTGCCGCACGCAATAACCGCAGTTGAGCGGGCAGCCGATGATCCAGTTCAACGACAGTCCGGACTTGCGGTACTCGACCACGTCCGCGAGTTCTGGCTTCAAGCTGGTGATCTGCTCGACGGGAAGGATAGGCAGGGGGCGGCGATTGCCGATGATGGGAGTGCTCATCACGGTCTCCTGAGGTCAGGCGTCAGCAGATGTGCTCTGCGCCGGGAAAGCTGGGGTGAGAAGGTCGCGACGGCCGGCACCGAACCAGGTGCCAAAATCGCGGCGGGCCGCATCCGCGTCGTCGGAGGTGTGCACGAGGTTGCGCACGAGCCGCTTCTCGGCGAGCGCCGCCTCCAGGCTGTCCTGGCCAAGGTCCGCGCGGATCGTCCCTGCGGCAGCGTGCGCGGGATCGAAATCGCCCAACAGGTCGCGCAGCCGTGCGTGCATGTCCGACTCCCCGTGGGCGAGCGCAACGGTGACGCGCTGCCCCACGTACGCCTCGTCCAAGCACGCAGCGATGTCCCGGTCCAAAAACCAATCGCGGTCCACCAGCAGGTCCCAGTAGTGCACGTGCGCCTGCCACGCCGTTGCGACCAGCTCCAAGCGCCCGACAATGGACACGCCCGCGCTCTCGATCCGGTCCAGGACAGCGTCGACCAGGCCGCGTTCCACAGCGTCCGGCTTACACAGCACGACGGCCCACCGCTCGAAGTCGATACCCCTGACCACACCGCCCGCCGGCGGCCTGCCGCTCACCGCGCTCCCTCCGCCCTCGCGCAGGCCTCCCACTTGTTCTCGCACAGCCACCGCAGACCCGGATGCAGACAGTCCAGGACGTCACGGCCGACGGCGTCGCTCTCGTCATGCCTGATCTGCCGGTACACCTCGAACAACAGCACCGCTTGCTGCCAATAGGCATCGAGATTCAGGCGGGCGACCTCGTCCACGCTGTACTTCACCGTGTTGGTACGCAGCAGCGCCTCGTGTTCCAGCAGCCGCATGATCGTGTCAGGGCCAGTCGTCACCGACATCGCAGGGAACGGAAACGCGTGCGGAGCCCGGCGCAACTCCGCCTCGTTCAGCACACGCCGGACTCGCTCCACGTTGCACTCGTTCACGTGCGCCGAGCCGATGATGTGGGTGTAGTGGCCCAGCTCCAGGCCGAGTTGAATGGCCGCGTACTCCTGGATCATCGTGAACGAGAACACATCGGACAGCAGGCCGCAGTCCAGATCGTTGGCCCGCATGGTGCACACCATGTGCAAACGGCCATCGCGGACAAACAGGTGAAGACCGGCCAGGCACGCCATGTCCGGGTTGCCGGCAACAGCCAGTTCAGCGGCCGAGAACACGGGCAGGTACCCGCGTTTACTGTCGGCCTCGGTGCGCAGCAACTCCAGCACCCGCTCGAACGGGGACCATGTGTCCCCGACAGCGGGCGGATTGAACAAAGTGTGGCCGTAGGCGGATCCGCCCAGGGTGACGCCGTCCTTGGAACTGGAGCGCATCGACGGCGCGTAGTAGCCGATCATCTCCAGGTCCCGGCGGCCGGCCAGATACCAGAGCGCTTCGGCGAACTGGAAGACCGGGTTGGCCTTCCGCGCGGCGATGTAGGGCAGGCGCTGGCGCGGGTTGGGCAGTCGGAAGCTGACGCCGATGACCTCTCGTGCGTCGTTGCCGCGGGCCACGATGTTGAACTCGGGACTCTCGCAGGCCAGCCGTAACAGATCAAGGTAGGCGCCCTCGACGGTGCGGTAGGTGGGTGCGGTGAGCATCATTTCTCCAGGTCAGCGGGCAGCCGAAAGCGGCTGTTAGGCAGGGGGTGTGCTCGGGGAGGTGGTGCCGCTCGGCGTTCCGCCATCAGCACAAGAACGCCGAGCGGGGCCTAGGTGGCGGGCGTGAGCTCCGCCAGGTCCACGACTTCAAAGTCGGACAGCTCGCGCACGAGTTGGGAGGCGAGGAACCAGCGCAGCCGCGGATCGCCGTAGGGAATCGGGGTGTCGTCGCCCGCCAGGACGCGCACCCCGTCGCAGGCCAACGCGTGCGGAGTTCCGATCACTCCGTAGAGGCGAAAGCGGCGGGCCAGGAGCGCGACGTGCCCCTCGCGGCCCAGGCGAGGGCACCGGGCGGCGGCCAACTTCGCATGCTCGACACAGACGGGCGGCTGCCAGGTACGAACAGGCTGCCCCAGGCCGCTCTGGGCGGTGTGCAGGAACAGGACACCGGACCGCTCAGGCGCCTGACGGCGCACGGCTTTAGTGCTCGCAAAGCACACCTGGCAGCGCAGGCGAAGCATGGTCTCCCGCTGCCGGGACGGGTGGACCAGCTTCCAACGGGGATCTCCCGTCGGCAGCCTGTCAGTGCCGAGAGACTGCGAGACACGGGACCAGAGCACACCGTGCAGGTCACGGTCCTCGCGTCCCTCGTCCATGTAGGCGAGCCGCATTTGTCGGTCGTCTTCCATGCGGGCGCAGAGCATCAGGAAGCTCTCGGCTTCCTCGTCCCGACGGAGGGTGATGTACGGAATAGCGATGTCGGCAGAGGCGCTCATGCGGCACCCCGCTCGCAGGCGAGAGGGCGGTGCGGGGCGATGACCGTCCCGTTGGGCAGCAACTCGCCGGTGTCGTCGAAGAGCAGGACACCGTTGCACAGCAGCGTCCAGCCCGAGATGTCGTCACGTGCCATTCTCTTGGCCGCATCGCGGTCGGACTCGTCGGCCTTGGGGCAGGCGGGCATGTGCTGACACATGTGGGTTGCTCTTCCTCTCGGTCGTGTGTGGAGGCTGGGGAAGCTGCCCTCGTCGGCAGGCGCCGGTCGTCGATGGAGACACGGGATGTCGCTCCGTAGACCGATCCAAGTCCCGTCGCGGAGCTGCGCGCCGCCCCACGGGCCGGACTGCACTGCGCCTGCACTGGAACGTTCAGCCTCCTCCTGGGCGCCTGGGCCAGGGCTGGACGACTGGGAAGCGGGTTTGCGTGGCACCGCCGAACGTTGACGGGGTGCTGGAGGGATTGGCATACCTCCGGGCGACCGGTCTATTGGTCCATCGCGAGGACCATGCCGATCACCAGGCCGCACGATCCGCTGATGCAGATGATGAATAGGAGCCCGGCGTACCGGCCGATGGCGCGCATCACAACCCAACCCGCCTGTTGCCGTTCTTCACGGCCAGACGCGCGCTCAGTTCCTTCCGCACACTGAGCGGTACCACGTTGTCCGGCACGGCATCCCACTCGACGCCGCCACGGATCGGCCTCATCTGCACACGGCCGCCGATCTCACCCATGACGACGCCCATACGGTCCCTGGCGTTGTCCATGGCCAGCTCACCGATGCCTGGTCTGGTCTGCTGGTTGCTCTCCATGAATAAGAGGATCGCGATTTGGGTTCCGGCGCCAAAAGGTCCAGCTGATTACCCAACTTGGGTAACATTGCGGCAAGTAGAGAATCCGCGACGTTGCGTAGCCCTCGCAGTGTGGGAGCTTGCCCAGTGCCCGACGCCGACCGGCCCCAGGAACTTCCTGCAAAGCTGCTCACCGACCCCGAGATGATCAACGCATGTCGGGCGCGAGACTTCGCCAGAGTCTTCCGGCTGGTGAAGACCAAGGCGGGCATCTACCCGTCGATGATCGCCAGACGCTGCGACCTGACGCCCAGCCGAGTTGGCGAAGTCATCGCAGGCCAACGTCGGTTGTCGCACATGGACGTCATCGAACGCATCGCAGACGGATTACGAATCCCGGGGCACATGCTTGGGCTTGCCCGGCGGACGTGGGAAACGCCTCAGGCCCTCGTGGTCACAGAGCGCGAGGCGCCTCAAGAGCCAGAGTCAGGACAGCGGACACCCGCTTCTCTGCCAGGGCCCGATGTGGATAGCATCCTGGCATTGGCCACCCGAACAAGCCTCAGTGCAGCCACACTTGAAGCGTTCCGATCGTCCATCGAAGACTACTGGCGACGAGACGACCAGCATGGCGGCGAAGCGCTGAGGCCAGCAATCGTCGGCCAACTCCGATACGTGGTTGGACTACTCAAGGAGAGCCGACCACCGTCCATCAAGAACGGCCTGTACCAAATCGCAGCCGAGCTCGCGTGCCTCGTCGGCTGGACCTACTTCGATGCCCGCCAGTACAACCAGGCCCGCGCCTACTTCACTGAAGCACTGCAACTGGCCACGGAAGTCGACGACCGCCAGTTCATCGCTAACGTCCTTGCCTGCATGAGCCTGCAGGCCACGTATCAGGACAGGCCCGCGGACTCTCTGGCACTCGTCGCCGCCGCTCAGGACCAAGCGCGGTCATCTCTCGGCAGTACCCCACGCGTTTTGTCCATGCTGTCCATGCGCGAAGCCTTCGCTCATGCCACTTTGGGCAACCGCGATTCCACTCACCGGGCGATCGGGGAAGCCCACCATCAGTTCGGGCAGATCCAGACGAGTGACCTGGACCCGTCTTGGGTGACCTACTTCAACGAGCCGAAGCTCATAGTGGACACGGGCATCGCTCACGGCCGACTGGGTGAAGCAGAGACTGCTGAACCCTTGATCGCAGACGCATTACGAAGGGAGGACCGTACCAACCAGCGCGGGCGGGCATTTCACGCGTTCTGGCTGGCACGTACACAGCTCGACCAGGGAAAGCTCGACCAGGCGTGCCGCACCGCCACGCAAGCTCTGGAGCCGGCATCGGCCGTAGCCTCCGAGCGAGTGTCAGGCCATCTCCGCGAGTTCTACGACCAATTAGCCCCGCACCGGCAGGAACCCGTAGCCCTGGCCTTTGAGGCGCGACTACGGGAGTTCCTCCCACCGGTGTTAGCGGATTGATTCGTCCATAAGCAGGTACAGCAGGCCGACCAGCGACCCACTGCTCACGATCTCCCGACGGTCGATCATCCCCCGTACCTCTGAGAGCGGAATCCACTCGATGCGGTCAGACTCGTTCTCTTCCGTGGGCGGCCCGTCGTAGGTCGCGCCGTCCGCCCGGAAGACGTGGTGCTGCGAGTCGGTGATCCCGTTGGCAGGCTCGGCGTAGATCAGGGGCTTGATGGGCCCAGGACGCCAGCCCGTCTCCTCCAACACTTCGCGGGCCGCGGCGTCTTCTGGAGACTCGCCCTCCTCAACCAGGCCCATGGGCAACTCCCAGGCCCATGAGTCCGTGATGAAGCGATGCCGCCACATCATCAGGACCTCTTGTTGATCATTGACGACGGCGGCCACGGCCAAGTGCCGGAGGCGAACGACGTGGTACTCCCATCTGCGTCCGTCAGGCTGTTGGACATCGACCAGACACAGATTCACCCACTTGTTGGTGTAGATCTCTCGCTCACCGTGAGTCTTCCACTCCATACCTTCGGCCCCTCTCGATCGGTCTCTAGGATCTCAGACCAATCGGGGGGCGGACGTAAGTTCGCCGCTTTTCGCGTCAGCTTGACGAGATGGCGGAGTGGGGCCCGCGAAGACCCCCTCATCTTCACCATTCCCCAGTCGTCATGATGCCGTCAGTCAGCATGGGGCACAGGAAACGATCGCGTGCTACAGCACCGACCCGCAGCCGGCCGGATGCACATCCACATGCCCCGCTCGTTTGACCGGCGCGCGCCGTCCCGCATAGTCCCGTTCGGCGATGCCGATGTTCCGGTCGTCGAACTCGATGACGGCAAGTTGGGTAGGCAGTACGCCTCCGTTGGTGTTCCGGCTGCGCCTTCGCCGGTCGTCTGGGTCGTCGCCCGAGCGACCGACGGACAGGCGGTCCCGTACAGGGGAGGGGATGTCGCGGGCGAAGTCGGTTGCGTCGAAGTTCGAGCATCCCAGTATCAGTTCGTGCAGCGGTGCCGAGGGATCGAGTGTCGGTGTGACGAACTCACCGAGGCCCTCACGTACAACTACCTTGCCGCCGGTACCATCACCGCCTACCTGCAGCAACGAGGTGTCGACAAGGACCTGTTGCGGCGCCACCTCCAAAGCCCCTGCCCGGACCGGTATGTCACTCAGGAGGCGCTCATCTCGCGGGTCTGGTCGGACCGCTACCGACCTCCAGTGCCGTCCCCAATTCCGTAGAACCGGCGTGGACGAGCATCGGACGCCAGATCGCCCAACGCGCGATGGAGAAGTGGCGGCCCACTTGTCTGCAGACACGCCGCCTCGAAAGCGGCGCGTCCGGGCGGTGGCTTGGCCGGCGAACCGGGCCTCGTAGTCGCTGCGGAGTAGACGCCCAGCAGCGTGCTACTCCAGGGACCTCAGCGTGAGTACGGCTCCGTTGTAGTGGATGTTCCAGCCGTTGCGGGTGCGGTGTCGGTGGGCACCGACGAGGCCAGCGGTTGGGTGGGTGAGTGCGATGGCCAGGTCGTCGGGGAAGGGGTAGCCCGTCCAGGCCAGTTCCCATCGGTCTCCGTGTCCCTCAAGCCGGCGCAGGCCCTGTGTCACCGAGCGTCCTGGGGCGCGATCGAGGGGGTCTTGCCACCACCCGCCGATCGCCCACGTTCTGCCGCGGTCGCGTAGGGAGATGCGGACGGTGACGGCAGCCAGGAGCGTGGTGCTGGCCGGGGTCATCGCTGGGACGGCTTGGAGGGCATCGTGCTCGGCGTCGGTGAGGGCAATGCTTGCTGGTCGAATCCAATCAGCGTCTACTGCAGGGGCTACGAGCTGACGGGCAGGGCGGTGCTTCTCGGCGATGGTGAGGGTGGCATCGGTGGGCAGGTGCCGCAGACGCCACGTGTAGCCGTCGCTTGACTCGAGCCGCATCCCTGGAATACGGCCGGGCCAGTCGCGGCCTCCGGGGACGAGCCAACGCACCACTCCCTCAGCCCAGTTCGTCTCGATCTCAAACCCATCATTCCGAGGTGAGGGAGTCAAGGTGTAGGAAAACAGTCCGTATGCGCACCAGTGGCCGTGTGCCGTGTCCAGGTCGGAGTTGAACCAGCCCAGCGCCAGGAGCGCCCGTAGCCTTTGCTGCTGCGCCGTGCACTCGTCCAGTCCGAGCCCAATCCGGCCCGCCCGCACTGCGCGCCCCGCAGCGGAGGAGTTCTCTCCTGTGTACATACGCCGCACCGCAGCGGTGCGGCGACGAAGCGAATTCGGCATAGCGTGACCCTCCAGGCCTCCCGGGTCAGCCCAGCCACGCGTCAGCATCCAGCTGAAACAGCGAAGCGAAGAGAAGTGCGCAGTGGGTGCCCCACACCCTCTGGCGCTCAGCCCATCCCCGGGAGATGACCCGCACGCACACAGCCGGAGCTACGCGCGCCGGAGGCCTCAGCAGAGCATTCTTGGGCCAGCGGTGAGCACGGACGCGCCGCGCTCCTGCCTGTTCGTATCCGAAGAGGTGAATCCGGCCCGGTCTGGGTCAGGCGAGCCGAACGGGCAGTTGCCTGGTGTCGCCGGATGCGCCGGCATCCGGCGACACCAAGTTCAGGGTGGGGAACGCAGTCGTGCATGCGCCGCGAGCGTCGGCGTGCTCTTGGCCCGGTGGCTGCGAACGACCAGTGCACCCGCCGACCATCGGGTGCGCTGTGGCGTCGCCAGGTTCTACCGGGTGACCTCTTCCGGTGCTGCGCTTGTCTCGTCCTCGATCAGCCCGTAGGGAGGATGGTCCTCGTTGCGGCTGTAGCGGGCCACCACGTCGCCTTCCGTGAGGAGCGGCGGGCTGTTGTCGGCGATGATGAGCTGTGCTTTGGTACCTCGGTCCGCGAGCCAGACAGAGAGGTGATGGTAGAAGTCGTCGATCGCGACGGCATCGGCGATCAACGCATCAAGGGTGCCGCCGCCGCCGTGGCCAAGGTTCTTCTGCGGGCTGTCGATCATGAGGAAGCCAGGGTGCGCGGCGCCGGTCTCGACGGCGATTTCGAAGACGGCCAGCTGCCAGGCCAGGGTCAGCAGCGTGCGGGCGCCAGAAGACGCCTCCTGGTACGGTCCCCCGCGGACGAACGGTGTGAGGTCAGGCTTAATGAAGGGCTGGCTGAGCTTGGGGTAGCGCCACTCACGCAGGAGGTCGCCGAAGCGGCTGCTGACCTGGGCGATGATCCGGTCTCGGTCGTACGTGGCGTCACCGAGCTGTGCGCGTTCCTCCTTCAAGCGGGCGATCTGCGCCTCGTGCCGCTCCACCGCGGCGGCGCGCTTGGCGAGTCCCTCCTGGAGTTTTGCGGTGCTTTCGACCTGGTCGATGAGGCGGAGGACCTGCTCTCGCCGGCGGTGGAGGTCGTCGCGGGCGGCGAGGAATGGCGATACCGAGGGCGAAGTTGCCTCGTCCAGCGCGGCGGCAGCCTGCTCCTCAAGAATTGCCGCCTCTTCGGCCTGCAGCTTGAGCGAGACCAGTGATTCGTCCAGGTCCTCGATGTAGTTGGTGATCTCTTTGAGGCGGGCTTTGGTTGACCGGATCTCGGCCGCGACATCCATGCGGTTGCCCTCGGCTTGGCTGCCGGCGTCCGCGGCCCCCAGTGTCTGTGCCCCGTCAGCATCGGTCAGTTCGCGGCTGCACATGCTGCACTGCCCGCTCGCGGCGGTCGGGGGTGCCGGCAGGCTCTTCAGACAGGCCGGGCAGGTGGTGACGCTCAAGGGGTCGAAGAGCTGCTGTGCCTCGCCCAGCATGCCGAGTTTCAGCAGATCGTCCGCGTACTGCGCTCGCAGCGGCATCAGGCGCGCGAGCTGTGTCTCGCAGTCCCGAAGCACCGATGCCGTCCGGCGGGAACTGCGTGCGGCTTGCTGGTGTTCACGACGTAGTTGGGCGGCAAAGGCTGTCCCCGCCTGAGCTGCTTGGTCCAGTGCCTGGAGCTGGGAGGTGATGTCGGCCAGCTCCCGCTCGAACGTGAGGGGCGATGGGATGGTCTCGTCGTGGGCGACGGCGGTGGGGGCTTGTTCCTGGACGAAGGAACGCGCTGCCGCGAGTTCGACATTGGCCTGGTTGAGCCGGTCGCCGAGTTTCCTGATCCGCTGGCCGAGCTCGACGGCACGGTCGTCGTGGACGCCGAAGACGACGTCAACCACCTGCCGCAACTTGTGCTTGCGCATGTAGTGGTTCTCGAAGAGGAAGTTCTTGTCCGCGACGCGTTCGTTGGGCAGGAATGCCAACCACATCAAGTCACGGAAGCTAAGTGGATCCGTGCGGGATGTACGGCTGTTCGGGGCTTCCCGTAGCTGGACACCTTCAAGCTTGCAGTGGCTCAGTAGGAGGGCCGACAGACTGTCCGGTGCCCCCGGCGGATCGATCGGCCTACTCTCGCCCTTAGCGGGTTTACTGTCCAGCGTTCCACGACGTACGAAGGCGAACTTCGAGGGCTCACCCACCGACCGCTCGATTACGTGTGGTTCTCCGGAAAGCTCAATCTCTAAGAGGCAGGAGCGGACTCTTCGAAGCACCTCCTGATGACGAGGATGCCGCTTGGCGCCAAGCCCGTACGCAATGAACTCCAGCACCGCGGTCTTGCCCGAGCTGAACGCCCCGGCGATCACGGACAGGTTCCGCACCCGTTGTTCGATCGTGAAGTCGACCTCGTAGGACCGGTCGATCCCGGCCAGCCGCAGGCGGCGGATCCGAATGCCGGGAAGCGGCTCCATAGTGATCATCCCTCCCAAGACGTTGCCGACGCATGAGGACTCGGGCCCAGGACACTCATGAGGGCGGCTGCAGGACCGCCGTGCCCGTCCGGCCGAAGCCACCGTGCGGTCTGCTCCCGCAACCCCTTGTCGCTCAGCCTGCGGAGCCGACGCACGACGATCCTGGCCGCTGTACGAAACGAGGTGGCGTAGGTGGCTGTGAACTGTCCTCCGAGCTCCTGCCCAGCCAGCGTGATGGAGTAGACGAGAGAACCATTGCGGTTGTGGACCTGGCAGCACCCATATGCGATCAGAAGCGCGAGGTCGTGCTGGATGCGCTGCCTACGACTGGTGAACCGCTGCGAGGAAGAGGCGTACGCCAAGACTTGAGGGTCGAACCCGGCCAGCCGAAGGAGGCTGGCCTCTCGGCCCTCGGAGGGGACCACTAGGAAAGGGTTCGCGGATAGGAAGTCGTAGTAGCCAATGCGCTCCAAGCTCGCGCCGCTCGCGTCCTGCTCGGTAACAGCGGTAAGGAGCAGCAGCAGCTGAGCCAGCCGGAAGGGCACCTCGTCCTCTGGCATCACTACCGGCCGGTGTGCTTCCACAACGTGCTCCTCATCAGTTGTCTAGCGGGGGCAGGCTGTCGTGAGACTTCAGACGTCGGGATGACTGCTCGCGATCTGCCGCCAGTGCTTGACCCAGCCAGCCCGACGGCTGTCGACCAGCCGGTGCACCAACCCCCAGCTGTGCACCAACTCGAGACGCAGTACTTTCGGCAGCTTGTCGTGCTCGCTGCGCACCTCGCGCCAGACCCGTCCATGGAGAGCCTTGATGGCATCCTCGGCAGAGCACTCGTTGAACTGCATCTCCCACACGCCGTGCAGAGTGGCATCAGCGGAGCGCAGCGCAGCCACCTCTGCAGGTACAGCCTTATGCGCGATCTCCCGCGCGACCAGATCGGCATTGAAGAACTGCTGTTTGGCGGAGCCCAGCTCGATGTGGCCAGCCTCCGTCATCTGCCGCACGAAAAGAGCCGAGTCGAGCGCCGCCGCCTTGTCATCTTCCACGTCCAGAACCAGCCGAAGCTGTTCCTGGATGGGTGCGGCAGGCGCCGGTGTGAAGGGTTCGTAGTAGGCGCGGCGCACCTGGTCGCCTTCGGGGCTTTGGAGCTTCTTCACGAGCGAGGTCTCGTCCCACAGCTCGATGACGATGTTGTGCTCCCTCTCCTGCTCCTTCTTCCAGCGGTCCCACCAATTCGCCGCAGGGCCGTCCATGCTGGAGGGAATACACAAGATCCAGATCTCGATGGTGTGACCGTTTGCCGCTGCTGCCTTCAGCGCGTTTGCGAGCGACTCGCGGATCTGTCGCGACTGCTTGGTCGTGGTGACAGGCATGAAGTACTTGGACTGCCAGACGGTGATGGCGCCCCCGAGGTCGCCAGCAAAGGCGTCGATTCCCCAGTCACCTGGGTTAGCCGCGATCATGCGAACGTTCGGAGTGGTGGCGCTGGCGAGCTGAGCGAGCATCTTCTCGAAGTCTGCTCGTGCCCCGTCCGCGCTTCCGGTACGGAGCTCGTGCACTCCGAAGTGGATGGGGGGAACGCCCGCTGCCACGGCTATGGAGCTATTCAATCCGGCCACCCCCACGTCCGGCAGACAGTCCGGCCAGCGGCGTTCGGCCGACTGTTCTCGTTGCACGACGCACAGTAACGGTCGTCAGCGTACTCGTCCTGGAATCAACCGATCAAGGCGTTGCCCACCGGCTCCTGGCTGCCGGTCTGGGCGATTGACCTCCGTGACCGTGATGCCTTCAGTGTGCAGGTAGCGGGTCAGAGGCCGTAGGGGCCCGTGCATTCCACTCATGCACGTTGCAGATTCCCGAAGGTCGCCAGCATCAGCAAGATCTCCTCGTGCTTGACCATCACCGGCAAGGATTGGGACGGCGCTTGGTACGCCGCGCGTTGGCTGATGGCCCCGGCTACCGGTGGCAGACCACCTTCCAGTCGCCCGAGGTGAGGAAGTTCTTCCCTGCGCTCCACAACGAGCTGGGCGTGGAATTTCCCGGGCATGGTGGGGTTTGTGAGCACTTGGAATCTGGCCGTCGCCCGTGGATCGCAGGCGACCGGCCGCGCGTGGCCTTGGACCGCACCGTGTGACGGCTACGGCACGGCCGTCAGCAGCGAGGAGGCGTCGATCATAGCTTCCAGGTGTGGGCGGGCAATTGGTCGGCGAGGGGGGTGAAGTAGCGCTGTTCTTGCCAGGTTTCGCGGTTGCCGATGACGAAGAGGCGGCGTTTGGCGCGGCTGACGCCGACGTTGAGGAGATTGGGGCGTGAGGCGGCCCAGGCGCGGGCGCCGGGGCGGCGTGGGCCGCTGCCCAGGATGAGGATGACGACGTCGGCTTCCTTGCCCTGGGTGGTGTGGATGGTGCCCACGCGCTTCTCGGGCAGCAGGCCGCGGCTGGCGCGCTGGGCGCCGTGGACCACGGCTTTGAACGGGCTGATGACATACACGTTGCCTGCGAGGTCGACGCCGCCCTGGTCGCGGAGCTTTTCCAGGATGCGGCGCACGGCCCGGCCTTCTTCGGGGATCCAGTGGCCGTCTGTCGGCCCGTTCACCGCGAACACCCCGCCCGCACGCTGAAGCTGGGCCCACATGGTGTTCACCGCGAACTGCTGGCACAACGCCAGCGGATGCCCGGGCTCAGCCGGCCACCGCCCCGCCGGCGTGCACGACGGGCCGACGCCACCCAACGCGGCCTGCGGATCACGCCGCAGATCCACCCGCCGCGCAGTGTCCACCTCAGCCGCCGACGCGAGCCCCGCCCCCGGCGCACCCGCGCCGAGTGCATCGGCCACCAGCCCTTGACTCGCCTGCGCTGAGGGCCGGTGACGGATAAGGCCCGCCGATCCTCAGGGCCTGCTCGTCACGGCACCTCTTGAGTGTGCTTAGTGCATGGACGATGCGGGTTTTGGGGGAGTGCTTCTGCGGCCTGCCCGGCAATGTCAGTGCTCTGGGCTAGCGTCGTGGAGTCCCGCTCTCGCCTGGCCTCCATCAGCGGCCAGGCGAGAGCGGTGATTGCTCGCTCCCAACTTCTCGGCACGGGAGCGGGCCCTTCCGGATGGAAGGCCGACACCAATGGCGTCCGCTTCCATTGACGGGGGTGCGCGCCGCGATTGCAAGGAAAATCGGGAACTTCCACTCGGGCGCGCCGACTGGCCCCTGGATCCGGTCATCGGCGATCGATTGTCGGTCGTGACGCGATACTCATTGTTCCGTGATTCCATGATCACGTGGCGTAACAACTCCCCATCGTTCCATGCTGGTTGCCCTCTCCGGGAGACGGCCGGCACCCGCCCTCCGGAGAGTCCCCGCGGCGTCCGGATGGGCCGCGGGGCCACAGACGGCCGACACAACGGAGTGATCGGAATGGAACGCAAACAGATGGGGCTCATCGTGGCCACCACAGGGGTTCTCACATGGAGCATCGCCTTGGTGGCCCTCGGGGAGGCCGCGGCGATCGCAACCCTCGCCCCCGCCCTCGGCCTGACGGTGCAGCAGATCATGCATGCCTCGCGCACAGACAGCGCCTCAGGCCCGGGGCATCGCGCCGCGTCCCTGCCGGACAAGGAGGGCAAGGCCCCGTGACCTCCATGGACTCGCCCGGTTTTGGGAGACCACGCCCGGGACGCAAGCTCGGACCCATCGCAGACAGCGTGGGCAGCGCCCACCGCGCCTGGCTCGAGCCCGTACGTGAGACCTACCTGCGCAGCGGACTGACCTTGAACGACCTCAGCGGCCGTGCTCGGGTGGCCAAGTCCAAAATCTCCGAACTCCTGCGCGGCACAGGTCTATACCCGCGCTGGGAGATCGTCCTGAGCCTGGGCGCCGAGCTCAAGCTCCCGGACTGGCCGCTGCACTCCTTGTGGCGCCAGGCCGCCCTGGAGGCCCACAAGAGCAGGGAGTGGGTCGAGGGCTGCAGCGAGAAGACGCTCACCACCTCGGCCGCCCCGCCGCTGGAACACTGCGCATTCCGCGAGCTGGTCGAAGACCGCTACAGGCGTTACGCCCAGTGCTTCCTCGAGGATATTCCGCGCGACATCGCCGTGTCGAACTCCTTCGACATTCTGTGGCTTCGCTGGAACGACGCGCTCGCCAGCCCCGACCATCGGCGGTTCGCCTGGGAGGTCCTGCGGGCCACCGTCATGTCCCGCACCCCCCACCTGGACGGCCGGCCCGAACTCGGCTCAGTTGCCTTCGACACCGTCGCCCTGCGCTCCGTGTCCACCCTGACCGACCGCATGGACCAGTTCACCGAAAGCTTGGAGTTGTTCAAGGCCATCAGCCGCCTGCCTGACCACCAGCTCGACGTCACAGTGCTTCGCTCCCTGTGCGGGTTCACGCAACGGGGTGCGTCCGCCCTCCTGGGCGTCTCGATGGCGTCGGTGCGCTCCGACGAACGCCACGCCCGCCGGTTCCTGGAGAGCCTCATCTGCCCGCCGTCCAAAACCGAAGGGAACACCGCATGACCCGCATCGACGAAATCCTCTCCAGGGCCCTGCTCGTCCCCGAGCGCACCGTGCCCCGCGACATCGTCCCGCCCTGGCACCCAGACCCCCACTCAGGCGACACCAGCACCGAGCCCAACGCCGCCGCCGAAGACCTCCGTGCCCTGTGCGAAACCGTCGTCACCCACACCCCCGCTGCCGACGTCGCTGACTTCGTCACCGAACAAGTTCCCCAACCCCGCAGCGCCCTCGTCCTGGCTTGTGTCCTGCAGCTCACCGACACCAGCGAAGGCGCCCGCTTCTGGTGGGAGTACGCCGCAGGAGCCGGCCAACCCGCCGCCGCCTACTGCCTCTACCTCCACCACCTCGCCCTGGGCGAGAGCGAAACAGCCAACTGGTGGCACAGCCAGACCAACGACGTCCAGCCCCCACCACAAGACGCCGAGCAGAAGGAATCGCTCCCCACGCCCGGGACGGAATGGCACCCGGCAACCCACCCAGTCACCCAGATGCCCACCACCACAATCCTGCGCCTGCTGCGCCACCTCGCCCGCGACAGCGAACGCACCCACTCCACTGCAGTCAACGAACTCATGGACTACATCCCCACCGCCGTCGCCGTCGGCTACCTACGCGAGCCCGACCTCGACCTCCCCATGCCCGGCCCTCACTTCGCCGACGACATCAGCGCCTTGCTCGACACCGCCGCGAAGCCGTCCGATGCCCCCAGCACCCTGCCGGCACGCACGGATCCCGACGCACGACCGGTAGCTCGCAAGTCTCGCCGCGCCCGGATTCCAGAAGTCCCCGACCGTCCCTTCATCCCGAGCGGGGAGAATCCGCCAGTCGGTGAATGCCATTGAAGGGGCGCACAGCCCCGTGGTTTCACGGAGGTCTGGAGATGGACCTGAGTAACGGCCGCCAGGTTGTGTCGAAGCGCCGCGGTTGACGCCCACCTTGGTCGGCCGGACCAGCAGCCTCGCCGGCCGGGGTAGGTCGTCGAGGATGCCGCCGGTTCAGAGGGTGCGGGGACGGGGGGCCGCCGCACCACGCTGGCCTACGTGAGAGGACCTCGAGTAGCTGCCTGCCAGCTTGGCCAATCCCGGTCTACCTTGTCCCGTCCACGACACGCATCTCCTCGCTCCAGAGGGAGCCCAGCGCCGTGTCCGTGGTCGCGGTTGTACTCGGGGTACTCGTGGCCGCCATCCGCTGACCGATCTGCTGTTCGCTCCTGGAGCCGTCGGAGCGAGCGACAGCGTCGAACTGCCTGTCAAATATGGCCCATTGGACTCCCGGGATGTGACATCCCCCACGGGCAAAATGCTCAATTGCGGAATGACCTACAGAATGCGGGCGCAGCTTTGTCCCTTTTGCTCTCAAAGGGTGAAGGCCTCGGGCTACTTCTCTCCGTCGCTTAGTTCGACGCGCGCCCCGCGGCGCGCCTGAGGCGAAGGAAACGCTCATGCCCCTGTCCCAGTCCGTGACCGCTCTGCTGTTGGTCGTGATGGTTCTGGCTTTCGCGGTGGGGAGCGCCGTAGCGGTCCATCTGCGGCCGTCTTTGCAGGCTCCGCTGACCGTGGCGTTCGGTGCCGTGACCGTGGCCGCGGCCGTGCTCGGGACGCTTGTGGCCGCCTCCCGCTGACGCGCTCCCTCTGCTCGTCGTGGTGGCCGGCGGCGGGCCGGCGGACGCCTCCTCCGGCCCGCCTGGAGGCCTCGGCCTGTCGGCCGTCCAGGCGCGGTGAGATGCGACGCCGTCATTCCGGGGTACGACGCGTGGCGCTGTGCGCTCGTTCGCGGGACTGATGTAGCGGCGACGCCAGTTGGGTACGTTCAGTGGCAAGTAAGCCAGTCTCGGGCGCAGCGAGGCTCTCCCACACTCCGGTGATGCGGCCGTGGGTGCTGTTCGCAGGGCCGATCCCTTCGGGGGTCGGTTCTGCGTTCAGCACCCGCCCTGTGGAGGAGTTGGAAATGATCTTTCATGCCGTCGCTGCGCGGATTTCGAGATGGAAGCAGCCCTCGTCCGAGGGCTCGGCCCGAAGGAGTGATACGTGTGAACGGAACGGGTTAGATTCGCCGCCTTGGAGGCGACTTAAGAAGATCGTCGTTTGTCTGAGCCTGACGGGAGCCCTGATCGGCCTTGGCGCCAACGCCGGGGACTTCCTCCTGATGACCGAACGAGTTCACGATGCCGGTGGACTCTGCGCCCTAGAAGTGGTCCGCGACGTGGACCTGGTCCATCGCCTCTGCCTGTGCCCCGAGAGAGAACCTGCGGTGCCAGAGCGGGAGGACACGGAGCTTGATCCACTTTGTCTGATTGCCCAATACGTAGGTCTGATGCACCCGGCCGTGGCGGAGAAGGAGGTCGAAGCCAGCCGCCCTATCGCAGCATCAATGTTTCACTAGCGAACAATATTTAGCTTTGGTGAGTTGCTGAACGCAGGCCCCGGTCTACGCGACCGGGGCCTTTTCGCTGCCGGACCCGGGCACACACTCCTCCCATTCCGGGCCAGGACACGAGTTGATGTGCTTGGGGGGTCCGAGCACCACACCCCCTTTCGCCCGCCGGCTCAAGTCCTGCCGGGTCATGGGCCTTGGCGAGCTGGTGCAGGCACTGGCCGCGCGGCCGCACCAGCGGCTCAACTCCCATCAGGAGGCACTCTGTGGTCCCCCACGCCGTTATTACCTGGCTCTCCACCGCTCGCGGCGGAGCGGAGAACTCGGTCATCGAGCTTGCCACGCACCTTGCCCGCCTGGTGCCGAACGTCGAGGTCGTGTGGTGGCGCCATGGCGGCCGCGCCGCCGAAAACCCGGGCCCCGTACGGGTGTACGAGGTCACCGACTGGAGCGGGCATCCCGTCCATCGTCCCCGACACAGGGGCCAGCCCGGAACTCGTCGTGGACGGCCTGACGGGTATGGCCTACGACCCGCACGACCCCGTTGACCTCAGTTCTGCGCGCTGCTCGAACTGCCCGTCACCGCCATCACCCCCGGCAGCCTGACCGCGTTCGTCGAGTGGCTGTGGTTCCAGCCCGGCTGGAAGAAGGGCACCCGCACCGCGCCCTCGGCCATCGACCGCCGCCTGTCCGGCGTGGTCGTCACCGGCCGCACCGACCACCACCTGGTCCAGCTCAAGGCCAAGGTGAAGGCGATGGAGAAGACCGAAGAGACCCGGGGCCGGGGACCGGCGCCCGCGCTGCTCGCCGAGCACCTGCGCGCCACCGTGGTGGCCGCGCCCGACAGCCAGCTCGGCATCCGCGACCGCTCCATCGGGCTGACCGCTTTCGCCATCGCCGGCCGCGAGCACGAGGTCGCCTGCCTGCGCGTACCGACTTCACCGAGACCGAGCACGGCATGGAGGTCGACGTTGCGGGTCTCGAAGATCAAGCCGAGGAAGGTGCGACGCAGGCCGGCCGCGTCTCGGTGATCCGGCAGAGTCGCGCCGCGCGGTCCCCGGTCGGCAGGAGCCCATCTCGCGCACACCGCCGCAGATCGGGAGCCGTGAACAGTCACGTCCGTCTCCTTCTCGCCGCCCGCCAGGTCCGGGGCGTGTAGGCGTTCTTCGTGCGGGGTTTCTCGCCCGGATCTCGGAACACGGCTTCCCCCGGGATCTTGCCGCGGCCGCACAGCGACGGACGGACGTACGTCTCGTGGACCTGGTCCAGCCCTACGGCCGTTGACGAACCATGGCGTCCGTGCGAACGCGTCCCTGGAGCCCTGACCGGCCTCAAGCCGTCCTTCCGCAAGACCTGCGGCACGGCGACCGGTTCGAGACCGAGGTCGAAGGAGAAGCGGAGACGACGCCAGGACCGGCCCTGCACCCGCACCGCGGGGGTGCATCCACGCTGGCCCCTGGTGCGGACGCGTGGGGCGGCGTCATCGAGGACCTGGCCTCGTCCGGTTCACGGACATCGAGCACCTCGAGTTCGACCTGTAGATCTCCCAGCAGCAAGGGCCCGAACCGCCTTCTTGCGACTGAGCACTTCAGATGGCGGATGAGCGTGTGAGTCGGCGGACTGAGCGCCCGAGCGTCGGGACACCGGGCGAGCCGAAGCGCTCAGTCACACCGTTGTCGAGGAGGGTTCCTACTTTCCAAACCCTCGGCGGATCTCCTCGGCGAGGACGCCATCCTCTTCGCTCAGGCCGAGGTAGGCCCACGAGATCCCGGCGTCGGCGAGCGCCTCAGCGATGGTGGCCCTCCCGGGGTACCGGGCTTCGACAGCGTCCAGTTCGGCCGAGCGTTCTGCGATCCGTTGCATGGACGCGAGGCGAGCTTTGGCGGAAGCCGCCTCATCGACCCGCGCACGTGCCTCCTCCATGGCAAGGCGGGCGTCGACCTTCTCCCCCTCGAGGACGTCGAAGGCCATGTTCACAACCTCCTGCCCCTCCAAGTCGGGCCGTTCGGCGTGGATCTGACGGAGCTTTGCCTCCAGGCGGAGCACGGAACTCTCCGGCAGCATGTCGCGCACATTGTCCAGGGCTTTGTCGAGCTGGGCGTCGAACTGGTCAGTCATAACCAGGAAGCTAGACCTGTCCGCTTTCCGACACCAGGACCGCTCTCGAAGCCGATCTCCCCGGGCACGCCTCAAGCCGCCAACTCAAATACTCAGTCTCACTTCTGGGTGAGTCAAAGCACGATAGGTGTGACAAAGACAGCCTTGTTGTCCCCAAGATCCGAAGGAGCGCCCTGTGCCTGCCCGGAAGCGAGAAGCCCTGCCGACCGGTACCCAACTCGGCATCTATACCGTCACCGGCCCGCCGGTCGCCAAGCAAGTACTGGGCCGCAGCGGGCAGTCAGCGATGCGCAACCGGTACTTCGTTCCTCTGCGCTGCCGCAACTGCGGCCGGGAAACCGATGCACGAGAGGACGACCTGGAGCGCCGCATCGCCACGCCGTGCGGCCACTGCTACGCCGGTGTCAACGTTGACCCGGAGGAGCGCATCGCGGTCACACGGGTGTGGAACGGCCGACTGCAGTACTACGAGCGCTACCGCTTCCACGGGCAGTCCCGCACTCGTCTCCACTCCGTGTGGACGAACATGCGCGAGCGGTGCTCGAACCCGGATTCCGAGAAGTACTCCCGCTATGGCGGCCGCGGCATCACCGTCTGCGACGAGTGGAACAACTTTCGTTCCTTCGCCACCTGGGCACACACGCACGGCTACGCCGAGGGCCTCAGCATCGACCGGATCAACAACGACCGCGGGTACAGTCCGGACAACTGCCGTTGGGTGACCGACCTGGAGAACCTGATGAACCGAAGCCGCTACTTGCCCGAGCCCTTACACACGGCCCTCGAGGACCGCGCGGCAGCGGAGGGCGCAGACACCTACACCGTCATCCGCCGCGCCCTGGAAGCGGCCCGCACCAGCCCTCGACCGGCCGCTGGCGGCGCCCGGTGAGCACGACCTCCGCCCTGCCGCCGACGCAGGTGGGCGACGTGTACGAGCGCCTGACAGTCATCGAGCTGCGGGGCGTACGCACCACTTCGACCGGCGCTCGCGTCAACTTCGCCCTCGTGCAATGCTCATGCACCGACAAGACCGTCCGGGAAGTACGCCTGTCCAACCTGCGTAGCGGGCGCACCCGCAGCTGCGGCTGCCTGGGGCGCGAGAAGACGACCACGCACGGCCAGCACGCATCACGGCTGTACGGAATCTGGGCCGGCATGCGTCATCGCTGCTCCAGCCCCAACATCCGTGCCGCACACCGCTATACGGGCCGCGGGATCACCGTCTGTGACGCCTGGAACGACTTCGCCACGTTTCGTGCCTGGGCCCTGGCCCACGGCTACGCCGACGGCAAAGAAATCGACCGCAGGGACAATAACCTCGGCTACAGCCCGGACAACTGCCGCTGGGTGACCAGGCTGGAGAACCTGGCCAACCGCGCCAAGCATCTCCCTGAAGACCTTGAGCAGTGGCTGCGCGCCGAGGCAGACCGGCAGAACTGCTCACCGTACGAAGTGATCAAGCAGGCCCTGGAGCAGTACCTCGGCGTTTCCCGCACCGGCTGCCCAGCGCCACCCGCGTAGGGACGGGCGACTGGCAGGACACCCCGTGCTGCGTACCTCGTCGACCACGCGGCCCGTCTCGGTATCGATCTCGAAACGTCCGCCACGCCCCCGGCACGCGCGGGCTCCACGGTGCTCCCGTGCAGGTGGGCGCTGGAGAGAACGCTCGGCTGGCTGATGTTCCACAAGCCGCCCGGCCCGCTACTACGAAGCCCTCCCGACCCGCTCCACCGCCATGATCTACCTCGCGAGGATCGCTCTCATGGCACGCCGACTCACCAGAGAATCAACCCCAACCCGGCGAGGAATCTGGTACCTCGTCAAAGCCGTGTATCAGGACGAAGCATCGGGAAACTCCCTCTGACGCCGAGACCGGTGTAGAGCAGCAGCTACGGGTGCAGGTGCGAAGGTCAGGCGGCGACGCGGTGCTGGGCGAGTTTTGCCAGCATGACGTGGTTGGCTTCCCAGCCGTCGGGGAATTTGGCCGGCACGGACAGGTGTACTGGGTCGGTGGAGGGGTGGTTGTCGAGGAGATCGGCGATTCCTTCACGGGCGACGACGATGCAGGCCTGTCGGTGGCGGGAGGCCAGCACGCACAGTCTTCCGGCCTCGAGGTGGAATGCTGTGGCGTCGCGGCGGCCGGACAACGGGTGGACGACGATGACGACTTCGAACTCGCGGCCCTGCAGTCGGTTCGCGGTGTCGACCGCCACTTCTGGCGCGTTGGGGTGGCCGGTCCGGGCGAGGGCGGCGCGGACCAGGTCGGCCTGGTCGCGGTGGGCGACTCCGATGGCGATGTCGGCGGCCTCCAGGGCGCGGCCGTTGGGGTTGCGTTCGCAGGTGGCGACCGCGCCTCGGGCTAGCAGCCGTTCGGCGAGGTGCGCGGCTGTCTGGATGGTTTCGGTGTCGGTGCGCGGGACGTGGCGGCGGGGCAGTTCGTGCAGGGCCCAGCCGGTGCTGAAGGCTGTCGCGAGGGTCTCGTCGAGGCGGGTGTTGCCGAATCTTGTGGTGCGGAAGTCCAGGGCGCGGGTGCCGGCACCGGTTCCGGCGGTGAAGTCGGTGAAGGGGTAGAAGGCCTGGGAGATGGTGGGGGCGGCGGAGGCCGGCAGGCGCCAGGACACTGGCAGTCGGTGCACGGGGATGTGGGGGTTGTGTTCCAGCATGACGGTGACGCCGTTTTGTGTCGGGTCGTGCGGCAGCCCGATCCAGCGTTCGGTGCCGACGATCGTGAACGGGTCCAGCTGGCCGGGGTCGCCGACGAACAGGCCGTGGTCGAAGCGCTCGACGATCTGCAGCAGCATGTCCGAGCGCATCTGGTAGGCCTCGTCCAGGACTGCCCAGCCGAAAGTGGTGTCGCGGACGGTGGCCCACTTGGCGGCGGTGCCGACGATGATCTGGCAGCCGGTCAGGTCGGTCAGGGTGCGTCCGATGGTGGTGTTCGTCAGTGTGCTCAGGGCCGGTGGTGGGCTGTAGTCGCTGGCGCTCAGGCGGCCGAGGGGGATGTCGGGGTGGGTGTTGGCGAGGCGTTCGATCAGGTCGTCGACCTGGTTGTTGGTCTGGGCGACGATGATCGGGCGTTCGCCGCCTGCGGTGAGTTCCTGGGCGGCGCGGACCACGAGGGTGCTCTTGCCGGCGCCGGGCGGGGAGTCGACGACGACGGCTCTGTGGTGGGTGTCGGCCAGGTCGGACAGGATCGCGGCGGTGGCGGCGCTCGCGGCGGCGCCTGGGGTGTCGTTGTCAGTTGTCATGGCCCCACTCCTCGGCGGCGGCGTTCTCGGGTACGGCTTGATCGTCCGGTCCGTCGGGGTCGGCGCTGTGCGTCCACGGGGTGTGGTCGGAGTCCGGGAAGTTCGGTTTCGGGCGCCAGCCCGGGTCGGGAAGGTAGGCGATGTCCTTGTCCAGGTCCGGTACGGAGCCCGCCTTGGGGGTGCGGGCACGTCCCATGCCGGCGCTGACCTCCACCGTGACAAGGGTCGTGTCGCCGTCGGGGAGGACGGAGACGATGACGGCCTTGTGGCCTTTCGGCATGGACGGGCTGATCAACGTGGTGCCGGCGGCCAGGCGCAGAGGGTCGCTGGTGCGGACAGTGACGTGCGGACGTGGCACCGGCCTGTTCTTGACCACGACCCGGTCGGGCTCGCTCGCCACGACCGTTCCGGCGAATGCCTCTCCGCCGCTGCGCCGGTCGGCGAGCACAAACGGGTCGTCGAACGCTACGGCGGCCTCGAAGTCGGCCAGCGCACTCTCCAGTTGACTCAGGCGCCGTGCCGCGCCGATCGCGGTGTCCCGCTTGCGTTGCGGCAGGCCGCCGACGTCCCGGTAGTCGGAGTAGTTGGTGAAGAGCCGGCAGTCGCGATCGACGCGCCCGGCGTTCTGAGGCGCTTCGGGGACGGACCGCAGTATCGAGACGGCCCTCCATATCAGGCGCCAGGTGGGCTTGGTCTGTTCGGCGATCAGCTCGGTCAGCTCGGTCTGGGCGGTGGCCAGCGCGTGCGGATCGCCGAGTGTATGGGCGGTGTCGAATCGCTTGATCGCGGGCGCCAGGTCGCGGTTGTCGAACTCCGGGGAGGTCGTCGGCCCTGCCGGCGGGCAGACGTCCGGGTTCTCCGCATCTTCCAGAGCCTGGGCGACGCTCACCCCGGGCGGGGGGTCGATCCAGGCCATGAGTGAGGCCAGGTTCTGGTCCTCCAGTGAGCTTTGACCGGTTGCCCAGTGTTCGGTGAGCATCTTGGTGAGGGGCAGCAGCATGGAGGTGCCGGCGATCTCGGCTGTGTCGACCAGAAAGGTCAGCCACATGCCGAACTCGGGGACGACGTCCGGGACGGCGTAGGTGCCGGACGTCGAGCGGAAGCGGCACATGCGCCCGAGGTCTGCCAAGGCTTTGATGCCGCCGTGGTTGGGGACGAGGATCTGCGGCACGTCGGTGTACCAGGACCGCTCGCCTTCGCCGCGGCGGTCCTGACGATAGGAGTCGATGTAGTCCATCACGGCCCGGCCCAGCTCGGCGGCGAACGCGAACCTCTGGTCCCGGTTGCGGGGTTGGGGCACGACCAGCAGGGTCATGTCCCTCTTGGCAGTGCCGACCATGGCCGCCAGCGGGGCCCCGGCTTCTCCGGCCATCGTCAGCGGAATGATGACCAGCGGGCGGTCCGACAGGCGGTGGTGGCGGAACGCGGTCCGGGGGACCGCCGCCATGGTTTCCATCGCCTCCACGTGCGCCAGCGCCGACAGCATGTTCACGCGGCACCCCCGTACATTGCGGTCAACTCGGCACGCAGCCGGGCGGCGTGCCGCAGCGCGGCGGCCGTGTCGCTCTGGTCCGCCGTCGGCGTCAGCTGCCCGCGGGCCAGCCCCAGGGCCATCGTCGTAGTGTCGATCCCGCCGAGCTGCTCGCGTACCGCGGGGCCGAGTACGTCCAGGGAGGCCTCCGCCCGGGCGCGGGCGCGGCAGAAGAAGGCCATCTCGCAGTGGTTCAGGCAGTCCGGTCGGTACGTCGCGGGCACCTGTTCCACGGCCGCGACCAGTTCTTCGGCCGGGCGGCGGGGCCGTTGGTCCTTGTCAAGATCGAGGTCGAAGGTCAGCCCCTCGGGCAGCAGGTCCACGAGGTCGCTGATGCGCCCGATGCGGGCCAGCTGGCGGGTCAGGGCGGCGACCTGCTTGCGGGCGTCCACGAAGTCCGCGGTCGGGCGGTTGGTGAAGTCCTTCGGCGCGACCAGCACGATGGTGTCGGACACGGTCTCCGGGTCGATCCCCTCCTTCGTGAGGAGAGCCCGCAACGCGAGGACGTACGCGCACGCCTGCGTCGTCGCCGACCGCACCTGCATCGGGGCGGCCTGCCCGTCGATGATTGGGAAGCTCTTGATCTCGACGACGTAGAAGCGGCCGTCGATGCGGAAGGCGACCAGGTCCGGCTCGAGGAACGCATCCTCGCCGCCGACCTGGAGGTGCAGCATCGGGTGGTCGAACAGGGTGCCGTCACCGGTTCCCCGGGCCGCCTGCAGGAGGACCCGGGCGGTGTGATCCCTGCGGTTGCGGTTGCGGTCGCCCTTGCTGTTGTCGCCGGCGACGCCGACGTCGTTCAGGTCCAGGTACGCCACCTCGGGCAGGGTCAGTCCCAGGGTCTCGCGCAGGACACGCAGGAGTTCCGCACAGCCGTTGTCCTTCACCATTGCCTCGAAGGCATTGCCGCGAGCGAAGGCGAAGGCGGACTGACCGAAAGGGGACGGGTGGCCGGTGCGCGCGGCGATCGCGGCCTTGTCGGATCCGGAGGCGTCCAGCAGGGCGCGCAGCGTGCAGCGCGGGTTGTTCTCCAGGGCGGCCAGCGACCGGGCGTTGTAGGGCCGCCGTGATGCGGATCCGCGCAGCGCGTTCAGACGGTCGTCGACGTGTGATTTCACGGTGGTAGAGATCCTTGCGGGGGAGGGGACGGGGTGTCAGGCCCGGGCCCGCAGCGGTGTGACGTTCTGCGGGGGCGCGCCGAACAGCTGCTGGGCGTCGCCCAGCGATGTGCGGGCCCGCCGTGAGGCCTCGGCCCGGGTTGCGCGGTCGGCATGGAGGTGCACGTCCAGCTCGGTCTGGGCGGCATCGATCACCTGCTGCGGGTCCAGTGCGCTCTCGTGCCCGGGAGCGCCCCTCGGCATCGCGTCGGGGATGTTCGCTGCGAAGCGCCACAACAGCCGCAGCGCCGCCGGGCGGGGCTCTCCCTTCGTGGACGTCGTGGGAGCGTGGACCGCCTCGGCGACACGGATGGCGCTGGTGAGGAAGTCGACGCGCGGGGACAGTGGGCCGATGATGCGCTGTTCCAGCGTCCAGGTACTGATGGTGACGAGCGCCCGTACCGGCGTCAGCAGGTCGTGTGACAGCGCCGGGCAGAGGTAGTACGGCCGGGCTCCGGGGCTGGACTTGTAGGAACGCTCTTCGTCCCGGCGCAGGCTGGACAGCTTGGACGCGGACAGCTCGCCGAGGAAGAACGCCTCGTGCACCCCCACGATCAGCTTGGGGGCGGCCGGCGTCCCGAGCAGCATCAGGGCTCGGTGGACGTGCTCGCGTGCTGGAAGCTGCGATCCGAGCGCAACCGGCGGTACTCCCGCCACGGTGCGCGGCGGTGGCGCGGGTACCGGGTCTCCGGTATCGATCAGGGTGTCCCAGGCCCGCTCGGCGCGGCGGAGCTGCGCCCGCAGCTCACCGGCACGCTCGCTGTCGCCTGCGGCGGAAGCGGCGCGGATCGCACGGCGCAGGCTGCTGATGCTCTTCTCCAGGGCATCCAGAGGATCGCTCATGCCGTAGACGTTACCAGAGTTCCAGAGTTTCCAGACTTTTTCCCGTGTTTCCGTGTACAGTCGGCGCCATCGAACCTCACCCGGCCCTCCTGGAGGCACCCGTGACGGGACGCATCTTCCACACCTCCGACTGGCACCTGGGCAAACCGCTCGGCCGCCATCGACGCGACGCCGAAGTCGACGCCGTCCTGGATGAAATCGTCGACATCGCCGACGACTTCGCCCCCGACCTGATCGTGCACAGCGGTGACCTGTTCGATGCCTCCCGGCCGGGACTGGACGACCTTCGCCGCGCCGCGCAGGCGCTGCGCCGCCTCGGCGAGATCGCCCCCGTGGTCGTCGTCGCCGGTAACCACGACACCCGCAACGTCCTGGCCTTCCTGGAATTCATCTTGAACGGCACGGGCATCGGCGAAGACGAACAAGCCCGGGTCCGCTTCGCTACCGACGCCCGCCCCGACGGCCTGCTGGTGGCCGACTACCCCGCCCAGAACGGTGAGTTGACGCTGCGCATCGGCGCGCTGCCGTACCTGCACCCCAACCGGTTCGCCTACGACTTCACCGACCCCGCCCTGACGACCGCGACCTACGCCGAGCGACTGCGCACCGTTCAGGCCGACGTCTACCGCCGCCTCGCCGCAGGACGCGACGCCCGGGACATTTTGGTCTTCGCCGCCCATCTGTTCGTGGAAGGTGCCCTCCCCTCCTACTCGGAACGGAAGATCTCCATCGCCGACGAGTACGCGACGGCCGCCGCCGACCTGCCCGACGTCGCCTACGGCGCCCTCGGCCACATCCACAAACCCCAGCATGTCCAGCGCGCCGGATACCCGGCCCACTACGCCGGCAGCCCCCTGCAGATGGACTTCGGCGAGAGCGGCGACACCAAGAGCGTGGTGCTGGCCGAGGTCGGCCCCGACGCCACGCCCCGCATCGACCCCGTTCCCCTGACCTCCGGCCGCCGCCTGGTCCGCCTGGAGGGCACCCTGGAAGAAATCGCGCAACGCGCCGCGAGGGTCAACGACGCCTGGGTGAAGGCGGTAGTGGACGTCGAGGTTCCCGACCCATACCTTCCCGACACCCTGGCCAAGATGCTGCCGCGGGCAACCCTCGTCGACGTCGACGAACGCCGCGCCGGGGCCGCCGAGAGCGTGCCGGGCCAGCGGAAGGCCCCCACCGAACTGCCCGGCATCGAAGAACTGCTGCGCGACTACCTGCGCGGCCACGGAACCACCGGACTGGCCCTGGACCGTGCCATGAACGCCCTCGCACATCTGCAAGCCGAACCCGACCTCGACGACCCGGCACCGTGCTGCGAGGAGACCCTGCTGACCGCAGCCATCGACGGTCGGCCCCTCAACAGCATCGACCGCTCAGGCCTGCTGTCCGGCACCGACACCACCGCAGCGGAGACGACGCGATGAAGCCCCTGACGCTCACCCTCACCGGATTCCGCAGCTACCCCGGACAGGTCACCGTCGACTTCACCGGCACAAGCCTGGTCGGCGTCGTCGGTGACACCGGAGCCGGCAAAAGCAGTCTCCTCGACGGCATCAGCTACGCCTTGTTCCGCAAGAGCTCCTGGAGCGCCACCAAGCCCGGACAGCTCATCGCCGACGGTGCCCAGGCCATGAGCGTGGACCTCACCTTCCTGCACGAGGGGCAACGCTGGCACGTCCACCGCACCATGCATGCCACCAACCCGAACGCCGGCCGGCACCATCTGAAGAACCTCGACACCGGCGAGGAAACCGACAACGCCAATCACGTCGACGACCGCCTCGAAGCGGTGCTGCAGATGAGCTACGAGACGTTCCTGCGCGTGGGACTGCTGCCGCAGGGCAAGTTCGATCAGCTCCTCATCGCGGCCCCCAAAGAACGCGGCAAACTGCTGCGGGAACTGTTCGGCGCCGAGTCACTGGAAACCATCCAGCGAACCGCCGCCCGCCAACGCGAGACGCTCAACAGCCTCCTGGCGGTCGCCAAGACCAAGCGCGAGGCCATGCCGGACGACCCCGCACAGGCCGCCGATGAAGCCGGGGCGGCCGCCGCACAGGCCGAAACCCGCGCCGAGCACCTCAACGCGGCCGTCGGCCGCATCACCCAGCTGCAGAAGGAATCCTCCACGGCACAGGCCGCCACCGCAGGGGCCACCGCCGCTGCCCACATGCTCTTCGCGCGCTCCGTGTCCGACGCGGGCACCACCCTCGAGGCCCTCGAACCGGTCGCCGCCGACATCGCCGCGCGACGCGAGGCCCTGAACATCCAGGCCACCCGTGCCGCAGAGCAGGAAAGCGGCCTGACGGATGCGATCGCTGCCGCAGACGCGGAAGGCGAAGGACAAGACGCCCTCAGCAAGGCCGCGGTGATCCTTGAAGCCCTCGCGGCGGACGCCGAAGAGCACCGCGGCGAACGCGACCGGCTCGCCCAGCAGAACGAACAACTCACCGACGAAGACGAGGCCATCACCCGCACCGAAGAAGAACTCGTCGAACGCGCCGCACAGATAGAACCCTCGGCGCACAAGGCGCGTGCCGCCGCCCAAACGGCCAAGCATGTGCGCCAGCAGGCCGCCGCGGCCCGCACCCATCTGGCTGCGGCCCTCACGGCAGCCGGCCGCCTCGCCGATGCCGTACGCGGCCAGAGCGCCGCGGCGAGCCAGCATCAAGCCGCCCGCGGGCGGTGCGGCGAGATGCAAGAGGCACACGCCTCAGCCGAAGGAAACCGTGACGCCGCCCGGACAAGCGTGGAAACGCTGCAACAACGCGACCAGGCCGCCGCAATCGGCGCTGACCTGCACGACGGCGACGACTGCCCCATCTGCCTCAGGCAACTCCCGGACGGCTTCGAACCGGCGCCCGGGAGCGATGCCGCCGAACTGGCCGAGGCAAGAACCCAACTCACCCACGCGAACCGTGCACAGGAAAACGCCGCCGACCAGCTCGCCCGGGCCCGCGCCGCCGTGACGGCGGCCGAAACAGCCATCCGCGAACGGGACACGGACCACGACACGGCGCAGCAGACCGCGCGCGAGACCGAGGCCAAGGCCAAGAGCGCCTTCAGCGATCTCGCGACCACCGCCGCCGCCGGCCACTTCGACGACGCGGCGGCGATGGCGGCACTAACCGCCGTCACCACCGCCCGGGCCACTCCTGCCGCCGACGGCTCCGCACACCACGAGGAGCTCCTCGAGCAGGACATCGCACCGATCACCGACGCGCTCACCGCATGCGAACACGCAGCCGAAACCGAAGCCGAGCAGCTGCAGGCCGACGTGCACCACCGCACCGCCCGGATCGACACGGACCGCGCGACGCTCAACGAGCGCAAGAAATCCCACCAACGCGCCGTCGAAGGCCACCAGACCGCTCTTTCGGCACACACCCGCGCCGTGGCCAAGACCACCCGCGCCCTGGCCGCGCTGCCCCCGCGGATCCGGGCCACACTGCCCGGCGATGCGATCGAGGTGACCGCCGATGCGGCGTCCACCGCACTCGATGCCGTGGCCGCCCGGCAGACCGCACTCCAAGAGTTGTTCGACCAGCGGGAATCAGCACGACAGGAGAAGAACGCCGTGCTCAGCCGGCAGCGTGCCCTGGACGAGGAGACCCGCACCGATGTGGACCGCCCGCTGAGCGAGTTGCGCGGCAACCTGGACGCCTGGGCCCAAGCCGTCACCGACGCCGTCACCTACCTCGACGCAGCCGAGGCATGCCCCGCGCCGCAGACCCCCGCCGCGCCAGGGATCCCCGCCACCTGCCAGTTCGCCGCCGAACTGGCCACGGCCACCGCGACGTTGAACGACAAGCTCGCCGAGCACGCCGACGCCGCCGCCCAGCGCGCAGCGGCCGCGACGGCGAGCCTGCGTGAACAGACGTCCGCACTCGCCGAGGTCGACGGGTTCGACCCCACCACCGACCTGACGGCAGCAGACGCCCTGCACCCCCTGGTCACGGCCGCCGCACAGGCGGGTATGGAGGCCACGGACCAGCGGCACAAGCAACAGACCGCACAGGACATGATCAAACCGGCCGCCGACCTGGACTTCGCCGTCACCGCCGGCACCGCCCGGGCCAAGGCGCTGGACGTACTGCGCCGGGAACTGGTCGACGCCAAGTTCCTGGCTCACCTCACGATGCTGCGCACCCGCGCGCTGCGCGACGTCGCCAGTGACCTGCTCGGCCAGATGTCCGACGACCGGTTCGGCTTCGCCGACAACTTCGACATCATCAGCCGCACCTCCGGGGTCAACCACCACCCGAACCGGCTGTCCGGCGGGGAGAAGTTCCAGGCCTCACTCGCCCTGGCCCTGGCCCTGGCCGAACTGCACTCCCGCAGCGGATCGAGCCTGGGCTCCCTGTTCCTCGACGAAGGTTTCGCAGCGCTTGATTCGGCTGCACTGGACTCGGCCCTGGACGTGCTGCGCGCCCGGGCCGGCGGCGACCGCCTCGTCATGGTGATCAGCCATCTGCACGCCGTCGCCGAGGCCGTCGACGCGGTGCTGTGGGTGGAGCGGGGGGCCACCGGGTCCAGCACGCGCTGGCTGACCCCGGCAGAGCGCGACGACCTCGTACAAGCCGACCTGGCCAGCGGCCTGCAGACACTAACGCAATAGCGGTGCCGACGGGCCGGGGCGCGTCCGGAATCCACGCAAGGCCCCCTGGCCCTCAGGCCCCCGACAGGCCACCCTCATTTTGATCGTCGTGACGGCAGTTCATGGGGCGGGAAGGGAACTGGATGTCTGAAGCGGGACTTCGCGGCCGCGACACGCTGGGACTTGCAACCCGAGTGAAGGCACTCGCCGTAGCCGACCCGGTCCTCGACCTGGAACGCCGCAAGCCACTGCTCACCTCACGCGAGTGGACCGGCTACCAGATGGAGGAGCTGGCACTCACCGCCATCGACACCGTCACCCTGAAGATGGACTTCGACGACGGCGCACGACACGAAGACATCGTGACCGCCGTGGCCCGTGTCGCCGGCCTGCAGATACCGCAGCGCGACCGCGACGAACACACCGACGTGGCCCGCTGGGTCCTCGACAGCCTGCTGAACGTCGGCACCGTCGACCGCGACTTCAGCCACGTCTACGGAATCACCTCCAACGGCACCTACACCTCGCACCGCTTCTCCTTCAAGCTGCTGCGCGAAGTCCCGGGACCCGATGGGCGGCCACGGCTGCGCGCCTCCAACGAGGCGATCGCCGTACTCGTCGGAGCGGTGGACCTCGACATCGCCTCCGAACAGGTTGCCGCCGACGCCAAGTTGGAAGCCCTGGTCCGACGAGGGCGGCTCACCGACGCCCACCGCGCCGCGGAGATGGCGCTGCGCCGCACCGTGCAATACACCGAGCACATCCGCACCCGCCTGGAGGGGATGCGCCGCGACATCCGCTCCGTGGACTGGGTCCGTGACGTGCAGCGCATGCAGACCGAAGCGCTTGAGCACATCGAGGACCGCATCAACGCCGAAAACACCATCAAGGACAACCTCGTCCGGATGATGGAGAACAGCACCGAGGACACCACCCCGGCCCAGGCCGCCGAGCTGATCGCGATCCTCGAGGAATGCCTGCGCCGGCACGCCTCACTTCAGGCGAATCTGCAGGAGATCGGAGAACGGTTCCGCGCCGAACAAGAACGCCAGAGCTTCGTGCCGCCCCCGAGCCGGTCCCACATCAACCTCGAGCGCCAACTACTCCAGCCGGCCCTGCAACTGCCGGTGCGGCAGGCGTATCCGCTACTGGACCAGTTCGCGACGGCGGCGACACCGCCGCACCGCCCCGCAACCATCTACCTTCCGGACCTGATCGCCAGCCTCATGACGCCGCCGGCCGAACCTGACGGCGACGATGGCCTGATCATCGAGCCGGAATTCGGCGACACGCACGACACCAGCGTCTTCTCCGACGATCAGTACACAGCCGTCGAAGGATTGCTGGAACAGGCCGACACCGACGGGGTGCGCCTGTCCGAGCTCCTGAACACGGCACGCCGCAGCGCTACGACGGCCGGGCAGCCAGACCTCGACCACCTGCTCGCCCTGCACGTGCTGGGCCTGTTCGGCGCCCCGCGCTACGCCCCCGACCGCGGCACGGTACTGGCGGCGCTGGCCGACGACAGCGAACTGGACGACGCCTTGTTCGCCGGCCACGACCTGCTGGTGGTCCGGGGCCCCGCCGCCACCGTCCTGACCATCGGCACCGACTTCGAGGAGGGCGCGGCGTGAACAACATTGACGACACGGCCGCCGTCACCAGACTGCTCGCCTTCGGCTTCCAACCCGGCCTGACACCCCGGCGCAACGCCGAGTACGCCACGCTGATCGGCCGCTGCCGCACCGATCCGCAGTTCGTGCAGCAACTGCACGCCGCCGCACGCGGATTCGACCTGACCGTGATCGCCGCCGACCCACGGGCCGGACTGGTGCTCGGGGCGACCGCTGAAACACAGTTCGCGGTCAGCGTCACCGACCACATCAGCAAGCCCGCCGACCGGCCGATCGCGGCACTGGCCCACCTGGCCATCGCCGCGCTCGCCTACTACCGCCCCGAGGACCTGGACGACGAATCCCACGTCGGCCGCGTCACCGTCCGTCACATCGACGCGATGGTCGAGCAAGCCACCAAGGAACTGGAACGCCAAGCCGCTGACACCGACGCCGACGACGGAGTCCCGGTCGACCACCCGGACCTCATCCACCTGTGGCGCTACTACCAGCGACGCAACCCCGTGGCCTCCACCGGGGATGACCGTGCCCACTCCAAGAGCAGGCACGCGATCATCAAGCGGGTGGCCGAGTACCTCGCGGACAACGGGATGCTGAGGCGCGCAGGCAAAGAGAACGCCGGCACCTACACCACCACCGCCCGCTACCAGATCCAGGTACGGGAGCTGGCCGGCCAGCAGATGCTCGGCCAGCTGGCCGAGCTCGGGATCACCGTCGGGCTCGACGGCGAGCCCTCGTTCCACAGCCCGCACGCCGAATCCACGGACACGGCCGATGCCGCAGCACCCGCCTCCCTGCCCGCAGCCGAGCCAGGAGCCTGATCCCAGCGATGTACGAACTCAACCGCGTCCGCCTGTACAACATCGGCCCGATGGGAGCCCGGTACGACGACGTCCCGCTCGATCTGTCCGACGGCGGCTTGCCGATCCCGGCCCACGCCCTGATCCCCACGGCCGGGCAGCTGTTCCGCCGTCCCGCACCCGCGACACTGCTGGTCCTGGAGAACGGCGGCGGGAAGTCCGTGTTCATCCGGATGCTCCTGTCCACGGTGCTGCCCGAACGGCAGTCCCGCAAAGGACGTGAGGCACTGCGCGCCTACGTGGTGTCCGCGGCGGCCCCCTCCCATGTGGCCCTGGAATGGGTCAATGTCCGCACTGGCGAAACCCTGGTGACTGGGCAGGTGCTGGCCCCGACCACGGACGACAAGATCGACCGGATGTTCTACTCGCTGCATCCCAACGCAGCAACGACCTTGGCCACGCTCCCGTTTGCCGAGGGTCGGCGGCGGCTGCGGATGAATGCATTCCACGACGCGCTCAAGCGGCTGGACGCCGATGACAAAACACTGCACGTAGAGATCGAGAAACGCCAGGGGGAGTGGGAGAAGCACCTGCGCCGGCTCGGCCTGGAGCCGGACCTGTTCGCCGTCCAGCAAGCGATGAACGTGGACGAGGGAGACGCGGCCGAGGCGTTCAAGACCACCACCGGCCGGCAGTTCGCGGAATGGATGCTGAGCAAGGCGCTGGACGCCGATGACTTCACCGAGCTGGGTGACGCCTTCGGCGCCTACGCCAAGAACATCGGTCGGCGCGAGCAGCTGCTGCTGGACCGCGACTTCTCCACGGCCACCGGGGCAGCCGCCGAGCAGTTGGCCCGACGCAAGGACGCGCACACGGCAGCGGCCGCCGCGGCCCGCACCGCTGCGACCACCTTGGGGCAACTCGCTGCGGAAATCCGCGAATTCGTCCACCGCTCGGAAGGAGCCGTGCAGAAACACCGCGCGGGCCATGAGACCGCCCGGGCGCACACCGAAGAACGACAACAGGCTCGTGACCACGCCGACCTGCTCCACAAGGAAGTACGACGCAGCACCCTGTTCCTGCGTCGCCATGCCGCACGCGCCCAAGCCGCACAGGTTCAAGAACAGCTCGACGCCGAACGCGACGAGCTCACCGCATGGATGCTGGTCCCCACGGTGCTGAAAGCCGCTGCCGCACACGAGAAGTACCGTGTGGCCAGCGAGCTGCTGGACGCTGCGGAACTGGCCGCAGGCGCCGCCCGGCTCCGCCGCGACCAGGCCGGGGCCCAGTTCGCCGGCAGCCTGCGCGGCAGGGCGCAGCAGTGTGCGACGCAGGCCGACGACCTCGACCACACAAGCGCCACGAAAACGGCGCAAGGGGGCGAGGCCGAGGACCGTGCTGTCAAGGACGAACGACTGGCCGCCTCGCACACAGCCCGGGCCGAGCTGCTCGCCCAACAGATCAAGAAGGTGGACCTCCGCCTCGAGCAGGCACGGCAGACCGGGCTCCTCGAGGAGAACGAGTCCGTTGCGGAAGCCGATGCCCGCCTGGGTACCGAGGCAGCCCGCCTCGACACCAGGGCGACGGAGGAACGCGCCGCTCACCAGCAGCTCGAGCGGGACGCCCGCCGACTCGAGGAGCGGGCGAACCAGCTGATCGAACCCGAGGTGACCGCCCGCGCTGCAGCCGAGGCTGCAGCGCGGGCGGTCACGGACACCCACAGTGCCGCAGCAGAACTCACCTCCCACACGCTGCTGCGGGAACTCGCCGAACTCGATGACGGCGAGGACGTGCCCGGCGGCGACCCCGTCCTGTGGTTGGAGCACAACGCCTCCCCGCTGCGTCACCTGGCAGCCTCGGTCCAGGCGTCGGCAGGGGAGCAGCTGGACGCGTTGAAAGCCGACGACCGGGCGGACCAGCGACTGATCGCCGCCCTCACCGTCGAGGACGATGCCCTCATGCCGCCGCGCCAGGCCGTCGAGGACCTCCTCGAACTGCTGGCCGGCCACGGCATCGACGCAATGGCCGGCTGGAGGGCTCTGGAACAGCTGGTGAACCCGCGCCTGCATGCCGCAGCCATCCAGGCCCACCCCGCAGTGGTCGACGGCATCGTGGTGACCGACCAGGAAACCCTGCGCAAAGCGCAGGCCGTATTGACGCAGAACCCGCTGCTGCCGGCAGCAGCTGTACTTGTCTCCACCCCCGAACCGTTGCACACAGAGCCGGCCCCACCGAACAGCGGCTTCGTCGTCGAGCCGACCCCCGCCCTGCACGACTGCGACGCCGCCGCCGCGCTGCGGGAACAGGCCGAAACCCGCATCGCCGGTCGCCGCCGGCCCCTGGAAGACCTTTCCGCACGCCAGACGGCGGCCTTCCAGCTGGAAGGCTGGCTCGACACCTGGCTGTGCCACCACCCGCCGGGGAACGCCGAGCAGACCCGCTCGGCGGCGCAGGCCCTGGCCACCACAGCACGCGAGGCCGAGTCCGCGCTGAATGCCGCACGCAACGCATACACCCAGGCCCTGGAGACCCTCGACGAGCATGGCACCGCCGTGTCGGACGCCGAACGTGCCGCACTCAACGCTGCCCGGACCTGCGAAGCCCTCGGCCGGCTCGCACAGGAGGTCGCCGAAGCCGACACCCACCGTGCCGAGAGCGGCGAACTCCACACCCAGGCCGAAGAGCGTCGAGCAACAGCCCAGGACCACCGCGACACCGCCGCCCGCCTGCGGCGCCAGGTCACCGAATGCGCCGTGCAGGCCGAGTCGCTGCGCCGCGATGCCGCCTCGTACACCGCCCGGATGGACAAGGTCGTCTACGGAAACCAGCCCCTGAACCCTCCCGCAGGCGAACCGGACCTGGCCGCTCTTGAGATCGCCTACGAGGAAGCAGCGGCAGGCCTGGGCGCCGTGGAGGTCGGCGAGGACCTGCTGCGGCGCGTCGAGGAAGCGCAACAGGAAGCATCCAACCGTGACGGCGAACTCCGTGGCCAACCGGCCGACATCGTGGCCCGCGCCGAAGTGCTGGCCGCCTCCGCCCAAGCCGGCAGCACCGAAACCCTCGAGGCCACGAAACGGCGCCTGGCCCGCACGGTCAAGACGCTGGAAGGTGAACACCACTCGCTCAGTGAGCGCAGCGGCCAACTCCATGCAGAAGCACAGGCCGCCGGCCAGCCCAGCGGCCTGCCCTGGACCAGTCTCGACACCGAATGGACCCCGTCGAACCCCGCCGAAGGCACCCACCTCACCGAACGGGCCGGTGCCGGGCTGAAGGACACCGAGACCCAGCTCCAGGAAGCCCTCGATGCCGAACGCTCCAACGAGCGCAAACTCCGCAAGACCGAAGCCGGGGCACGCGAGATGACCGTCGTCCACCGCGGCCTGGCGTCCGCCATCCGCAGACTGGACCTCCCCTCCCACGCCGCACCGTTCGCCAAAACCGCCGACGAGGCGCAACACGCTGCCGATGAGGCGACCAAGGCGCACAGCGATGCGATGGACCAGCTGCGCGACGCGAACCAGGACCTGGACGAGGCGATCCTGGAATTCCGTGACACGGCCAACCAGAACCGCTTCGGCGCCCTCAAGGCGCCGATCTACCACCAGCTCACCGACATCGACAAAACGTCGCTGGTCGAGCGCGCCGCACAGTGGGCGGCCCAACTGACCGACCGGGCCGCCAGCCTGACCACCGACCTGGAGAGCTCCGAACGCCACCGCAGCCTGCTCATCGACCAGCTCAAGCACCGCACCAGCCACGCGCTGAGTCTGCTAGAGAAGGCCGAACGGCTTTCCTGCCTACCCGAAGGCGCCGGAGTTTGGGCCAGACAGAAGATCCTCAAGATCGGCTTCAGCAAGCCCGAAGCACAGGTCCTAGCCGTACGCATCGCCGAGACCCTGGACGAGACCGCCCGCACTCAGCCCAGCCTGCCCGGCCGTGACCTCGTACTGCGCTGTGTCGGGGCCGCGGTCCCACGCGACTTCAAGGTCGAAATCCTCAAGCCTGACGCCGCCGGCCGCGCCGACTACGCCTCCATCAGCGACATGAGCAAAGTGTTCTCAGGAGGCCAGGAACTCACCGGCGCGATCATGCTGTACTGCACTCTCGCAGCACTCCGCAGCAGCACCCAGACCGGGACCCGCAGCACCACCCGCCTCGGCGGCATGCTGATCCTGGACAACCCGATCGGCAAGGCGAACGCCGACTACCTACTGACCCTGCAGATGAACATGGCCGCCGCCCTCGGCGTCCAACTGATCTACACCACCGGAAACATGGAGGACCGCGTGCTGGCCACGTTCCCCCTGTGCATCCGACTGCGCAACGACGCCGATCAGCGCACTGGGACACGGCACCTGCACGTCACCGACCGCGTCACCCGCCCCACGCCACCGGACGAGGACGGCGTCACCGGACGGCTCTCCGCAGCACGGCTGCTGGTGAAACCACGCGATGCCCACACCCCGCCCGACCCCGTCGAGGTGACCCCGGCAGACAGCCCCTCCAGCGAGACGGCCTCGGGCCGATGAACGATAGCCAAGGCGGCAACGACACCGAGCGGCAACCGCTGTCCTCGTCGGCGGCCTGCCTGGCCGCGACCCTCACCGCGACCACCCACCACCGGGTCGAACAGGCCACGATCCTCACGGCCTTCGGCCAGGCCTGCCCCGGCACAGCCGGCACCACACAGGGCCGCCCCGTTCTGTCCGCCCTGCTTGACGAACTCGCCGACCACCAGCTCATACAACTGCCGCGCAGCCGTGACGGATGGGACACCACACAGCCACCGCTGCCACGCTGGTTGCGTCTGCCCAAGACGACCGAGAGCAGACCTCCGCGCACGACAGCACCTGTGCTATGGCGCCGCGAGCTCTCCTGGGCGAACACCGCCACACTGACCACCTCACAAACCGAAACCCTCAAGACCATCAACCGGTGGCTGCGCGACACGCATGGGGACGACCGACAACGGACCGTCGTCCCCATGCGCGAGCGCTCACTGGAGATCTTCGGTGACGAAAAGCGCCTAGACGCACTGACATCCAGCACGCTCTTCGCACCCCGCCGCCTCACCCTGGCCACACTGTCCGCCAAGCGGATCCCGCCACCCCTGGCCCACAACCGCGTCGGTGACGGCGGCACCGTCCTGGTGATCGAAAACAGCGACACCTTCGAAACCGTCAGCTCACTCCTGGCCGACAACTGCGGTCGAGTGGGCCATGTTGCGTTCGGCGGCGGTCACGCCTTCGAAGCCTCGATCACCCGCATCGCACAACTCGAAGGCGTGACGGACATCGCCTACTACGGCGACCTCGACGACGACGGCCTCACCATTCCCCAAAGAGCCAACGTGTCAGCAACCGCATCACAGCTTCCGCCAATCCGACCCGCCCGTGGCCTCTACCGGCTCCTGCTGAGCGAAAACCTCCAAGGGCCGGCCCCGAAACGAGTAGAACCGCTGACCGCCGAACGACGCGTTTCCTGGCTGCCGGCCCCTCTGCGGTGCCAGGTAGCCGAAATCCTCACCGCCGGGAACAGGCTCGCCCAGGAAGCCACCGGAACGCTGACGCTACGACGCGACAACTCATGGCGTGACGACCTGTGAACGTTCTCCCCGCCGATCCATGACCTGCACGGCATAGACGGCCTCCAACGGCCAACTCCGCGAGCCGGACCGCCCGTCTCCGCCCTCAGCTGAGCGAAGCCGCGGAATAGCCGCCGGGGCGGATGCCACAATGCCCCCAATTTGCGCCGCCACAACCGAAAGCCACCACCCCATGGCCACCGCCAAGCTCCTGCTGCGCCAGGCTTCGCGTCGCCGGATCGAACTGCGGACGCGGACGGCCCTGCCCGACCGTGTCGGGGAAGCCGGTCTCCACCTCCCGCAAATGCGTGCTGCCACGCCAGCGCCCGCACCTCTGCCGGCAGCGCCTCCAGCAGCCCGAATGGTGGGACTCTCCCCGGCGTCGGCCCGCCTTCTACGTCGAAGGACGGATCGGAGAACAGGTAGGACAGCAGCATTACCGCCGCTGTACGCCGGGCCCGGATCAACACGACATACAACAGTCGCGACCCGTCGGTGAATGGCTCCTGCTCGTAGCCGTAGAACTCGTCTGGCCCCAGGAGGAGGATCGTCGTGTCCGCCTCGCGGCCCTTGGTCTGATGAAGGTTCATCAGGGGGATGAGCGGGCTGTCTCCGAATGCCCTACGCCCTGGCCCACTCCACCCCCAGCTCGGCGAGGGTGGTGCGTTGTTCGGGGGTGAGTTTGTCGCGGCGGGTTTTGGTGTTGGTGATCCACACGCCCAGCTTCACGACCACCGGAGCGGCCTCGCCCTTGACTGCGATCTCCTCTGCGTGGGCCCTGGGAACACGGTGGTGGCCCTCACGGGCGACGTACTGAGCGAGAGCCTGGATTCCCCGCTGGAAGGCTGCTGACGTCTTCCCCGGTGTTTTCCCGGCGCCCTTGGCCGCTGGGGCGGGCCGTTCAGCGGGCGTGATGCCCAGTTCGGACAGGCGTCGCTGCTGTTCGTCGGACAGTTCCGTCCAGGAATTCGCCTGCCGTTGGAGCCATTTGCCGAGGTCGTCGCCTTCGAACAGCACGCCGGGTTCGATCCTGGGCAGCACGCCGCTGGCCTCGGTGTCGATCAGGTCGGCGAGGACCCGGTGGTGGCGCTGCCAGTCCAGTGGCCAGGGGCAGTTCCAGTCCGGGTCGATGGCGGTGAGCTGGGCGGCCCGTGCTGCCGCGCGCTCGGGGTCCTTGCCGAGGCCGCCTTTCCTGCGGAGGTTGGCCATGTGCTGACCGACGGGCACGAGCTCGTTCTCAGCGCCGCCCCACGTGGTGTCCTGCCTCGGGGCGAGGTGGCCGTGAGCGTGGTGGTATGAGCGCAGCATGGCCAGCTTTGTCTCCCACGCTTCATCGCCCGGTTCCCACACCATGCCTTCGTCGTCCAGCTGCTCCTTGCGGTGCTGGTCCAGTTCGCCGGCTCGGTACGCCCGCCTCTGTTGGTGCACCCACCTGCCCAGCGGAAAAGCGTTCGTGACCCCGACTTCGGCCTCAACGTCGTACGGCACGGCGTACAGCCCGGTGACGCTGTTCTCGGTCCGCCAGCGGCGCAGGGCCTGGAACCCTTCGAGCCAGACGAGGGACTCCGGCCGGTAGACCCGGGTGCGCAGGAAGGCGGCGATCGTCGCCGGGTCGCGCGGGCTGGAGAAGTGCAGCAGGGCGGACTCCACCGCGCCCTGTGTCCCGTCTTGGTTCTGGCCCTCGCCGCTGGCCCCGACGATCCGCCCTTCGTCGTCACGCTTCACGTGCACCTTGCGCTCGTGCTTGCTGCGCGAGAGTGCGTGGGATGCCAGCTGCTCGACCAGCTTTTCGGAGTGACTACGCAGCCCTTGGAGCACGGCTACAAGGGGGCGGAACGAGGCTGAGGCGACCATGTCGTCCGGGTCCTCGCCGGGCTCCAGGAAGATGGGCACGATGATCCTGGCGACCTTCGTACTGCCGTCCGGGTTCGGCCTCAGCGCCCGGCCGATGTTCTGCACGATCTCCACCTGGGAGCCGCGGGTGTCAGCGAAGCACACGGCCTCCACTCCCCGCTCGCCCACGATGTCCACGCCCTCACCGAGGACCCGAACGGACGCGAGGAACGCGCGGTGGACCCGCCTGTTCTCCGCGTTGATGCCGCCTGCGAACTGGCGCAGGACCTCGCGCCGTTCGGACACGAGGTGGTCGCCGCACAGCCAGCTCGCCCACACTCGGTCTGCAGGGACGTGCCGGAACGGCTCCAGCTCGTACGGCTCGGCCCCGATCGAGGACGGCGGCAATACGGCCGCATCTTCGAGGAACTTGTCGGACGCCTCGGTCGCGTACAGCTGTGCGGCGGTCTGCGGCAGCTTCTCCGCGAACGCCGCAGCCTCCTCAACCCGCTGATGGAAGGTCATGACGGTGTGCAGGCTGTATGCGGCCGCGTGCTCCAGGAGCGCGGTCTGCAGCAGCGCCAGACGCCGCCCGCGCAACGCCTCCTCCGACAGTCCACTGACCGGCTCTGGGTCCCGAATTTCTAGGACATCAATCTCGAAGCCTGCCAGAATTCCTCGTTCGATGGCCTCTGAGAGCCCGAGCTCGAAAATCCACTCGCCGTAGGGTCCTGCCGGGTCGCTGAGCATCGAAGCGATCTCCAGCTCCTGGCCGTCCTTGCCCTTCTGCGGGCGGGGAGCGGCGAGGATCCGCGGAGTCGCGGTCAGGTAGAGCCGGCAGTCCGCGGGGATCCGCTGGTTGTCGTGGATCGCGGCCCAGGGCCGGCCGAGGTCCCCGGCGGTCCCGTGGGCTTCGTCTACGACCGCGAGGTCGAACGGGGCCATGGTCTGTCCGTACAGCCGCTCCCCGCCCGCCAGGGCGGCCTCCAGCGGCCCGCGCACCTTCCGCTGACCCAACGGGGCATCGATGTCCTCCCGGTCCACGAGAGAGGCGTACGTAGCGAACACGATCACGGCCCCCTGCCCGGCCCACAGGGCGAGCTGGATCGGGTTCGTGGTCGTCCGCACCCCGAGCTGCTCCAGGACGTCGTCCTTCTCCAGCGAGCACACGGCAACCATCGGGGAGCGGTGGCCGACTCGGCGCCACGCCTGGGCGGTCTGCACGAGGAGGTCCAACGTGGGGACCGTGACGAGGATCCGGCCGCCGGAGAAGCATTCCAGCGCAGCCGAAGCGGCCGTGATCGTCTTCCCGGAACCGGTCGCGGAGACGACCGTGCCACGGAGCCCCTCAGCGGGCACAGATGATCTTGCAGAGAATCCGACCCATTTACGGATTCTTGAATTTGCTTCTACCTGGTGTTCTCGAAGCTGGATCACAGCAATTCTCCGGGTTCGGGAAGGACCTGCTCGACCGAGGTAATCCGGTATCCGCCCTGCCGGTAAGAGCCGTCTGGGCGTCCGTAGACGGCCCAGGGCCGGTGGGCGGCTTCACTGAGGGAGGAGGCCATCAGGTGGACGGTGAGGCGCGGTTCACCCAAGGAGCCGGCCCGCTGGGCAACGATCCGGCAGACCCGATGGCGCAGCATCTCGACCGGTACCCCGCCATGTTGCTCTGCCGCGGCTACGTCAGCGGCCACACGCTGCATCCGCTGCTCCTCACGGCGACCTACACGCCGATCCTGCCCCGGTGCATAGACAGGCATCTGCTGCTCCGTCATCACGTGGGCGACACGCTTCCATTCAAGGTGCTCCCACACGGCGATCGCCAGCTCACTCAGGCTGAGGAGCTCTGCCGGTCCTTTGCGTGCGCGTTCCTCGCGTTCCCGGGAGAGCCGCACATGCGTCTGCACCTGGCCGAGGGCGAGCCCGGTGGCCTTTCTCGTCACACCGAGCCGCGCAATTTCTTCCGGAAGATATTCGTAGACTGACATGAGCCTCGTCCGCGGCCAGAGGGTATCCCTTATTTCTACCAACTCTACATGCTGCATCAAATTGATGATGCGTGGCATCGAAACCAGGACACGAACGAGCGACCCCTCGTAGCCAGTCACCCTTCCGCCCCCCTCCCGGGAGACAGGGGGCCGGAAGGGCATGGAGGTCTGGGGCGAAGCGGAGGGCACCAGTCCCTTAGGGTGCTGCCAGACCAGGGCTGCTCATGACGCCTGGCGGTTCATCACAGGGGGATGCGTGAGTAGGCAGGC